>NZ_VITY01000001.1:0-911034 GCF_007993935.1 Bradyrhizobium macuxiense
CATCCCGCGGTTTGCTCATCGCATTCCCCAATGTCGACGACGCCGTCAGGGAATCACGAACCGCCCAAAAACGAAATCCCAAAACGCAGGAAAGCGAGGTCCCACACACCGCTTTCCTGCAAAATCGAATACTTTCTCAACACAATTTTTGCTTATTTTTCAGGTCAATCCGCATTCTTCACGGACGACTGATAAAGCGACTTCCCGCGCGCCAACAAGTGGCCGCCGGATCGAGCTGATCCGTCCGGCATCAACATGCGCAGCCGCCTGACATCTGATAGCCGCTCTGGAGAGAGTTTGCCTAGATAGGCGGTGTCTGGCGCATCACGGTATTGACCTGAGAAAAGAGCCTCCGTCTCGGACACGGCAAGCGTGTGGCACCCAGCTAGACTTGTCTTGTGGAAAGTTAGCTCAAAGCGGCCGCGGATCCTACAGATCGGAAACTCTGTGTAAAAGAAGGCTGTGGCGTCGGCCCCGGACACGTTCAGCGCGTAACAATCCGCAATCGAGTAAGAGCTTTCCGTTGGAAACTCCCACACCTTCTCGCCAATATCGGAGAAGCAAACGAGCCCAGCTGCGCCGATTGGCTTCGGCCCAACTCGAAATCCCCAACCAAAATTGCCGAATACTCCTTCGTCGAGATAACCGACCCAAATGCGACCGAGATCGTCGACCTGCACGGCACTTATGCCGTCCCCCAGCAGCATCCGAGCTACCTTCCCGGTGCTCGGTTGGATAATGGCGCCGTTCAGATCGAAGTCGTTTTCGCCGCGCCACTCACACCTCGGCCCCGCGATGAGAATTCGCCCATCGGTAAACACGTCGACAAATGGAGCTGTCAAATCCAGCCCGGGAAGCTCGACCACCTGCGACTTCTCTGAAGTCATCCTCACGAGGTGAAGTCGCACCGGCATTTGTGTTCGCGTACGCGAAAATATGCCAATGCCTTGCTGATACGTTTCAAACAGATGCTTGGTCGCAGCCTTCTCGGCGAAAAGAAACAGCAGCGAGCCATCGTTCGCAATGGAGATCCTAATGAGCGCAAGGCCAGGCAGAGCTGGGATCGCGCAGACGTCTTGGAATCGGATCGATGCAGCCAACGGCTTGCTCCCGATATTGCTTAACTCGGAATACCGCATCGGCGATCATTGGCAAACTAGGGGTCACCCACTGTCGTCGAACACTCATGCTTGACACCGCCGCCCTTTCGGCGGTATGGCCCTGCGCCATGAAGCTGAACCGGACCCACCGCCGCGCCATCTGCCGTCGTCGCACCCGCGACGATGCTGGGCTGCGCCGTGTCCGACGCCATCGCTGATTAGCTGACATCAGCCAAGGTTTTCGAGAAGGCCGCGCCCGCAAAGCGCGGCCTTCTTGCTTTTCGGCCTTTCCCCAATCCCCACACCGACCCCAGAGGAGATCGATATGACCAACGCCGCCCATCCGTTCGACGCGCTGATGGACATCACCGCCCGCCCCGAGGTCGTGTTCGTGCGCGGCGCCGGCTCCTATCTGTGGGACGCCAACCGCAACCGTTATCTCGATTTCGTGCAGGGCTGGGCCGTCAATCCGCTCGGTCACTCGCCGGTCATCGTGGCCGACGCGCTGGCCGCGCAGGCCCGGCGGCTGCTGACGCCGAGCCCGGCCTTCTACAACGAGCAGAGCCTGAAACTGGCGAAAGCACTGGTCGACAACAGCTGCTTCGACCAGGTGTTCTTCGCCAATTCCGGCGCGGAGGCCAATGAAGGCGCAATCAAGCTCGCGCGGAAATTCGGCGCCAAGTACAAGAATGGCGCGCACGAGATCATCACCTTCGAGGGCGGCTTTCACGGCCGCACGCTCGCGACCATGTCGGCCTCGGGCAAGAGGGCATTCGAGCCGTTGTTCGAGCCGAAGGTCTCGGGCTTCCGCAAAGCCAGGCTGAACGACATCGTGTCGGTGCGGCAGTTGATCAATTCGTCGACGGTCGCGGTCATGCTGGAGCAGATCCAGGGTGAGGCCGGCGTGTGGCCTGCGAGCGACGCATTCTTGCAAGAGTTGCGGGCGCTGACCCAGCAGCGCGGCCTGCTGCTGATCGTCGACGAGATCCAGACCGGCATGGGCCGGACCGGAAAATTGTTCGGCTACGAGCATGCCGGGATCGAGCCCGACATCATGACGCTCGGCAAGGGCATCGGCGGCGGCGTGCCGCTCGCAGCGCTGCTCGCGACCGAGCATGCCTCCTGCTTCGATCACGGCGATCAGGGTGGCACCTTCAACGGCAATCCGCTGATGTGCGCCGCCGGGCTTGTCGTGCTCGATCAGATCAGCCAGCCCGATTTCCTGAAGTCGGTTGTCGACACCGGGCTGCTGCTCGAGCGCGAATTGCAACGGCTGTCGGCGCGGCACGGGCTCGGCGAGATCAGGGGCCGCGGCCTGCTGCTCGCGCTCGACCTCAAGATGCCGATCGGCGCCGCCGTCGTCGCCGAGGCATTCGCCGCCGGTGTGCTGGTCAACTCGCCGCAGCCGGACACGCTGCGCTTCATGCCGGCGCTCAATGTCACACGGGAGGAGATTTCCTTGATGATCGACTGTCTGGATACCGTGCTGACGAAAGTCGGTGCAGCAAGAAGGGTGGCGTAACGACCGGCACGTCCGTCATTGCGAGCGCAGCGAAGCAATCCACGTCCCCGCTCGGGGATAGATGGATTGCTTCGTCGCTTCGCTCCTCGCAATGACGTGGAGAACTACGGCCTTAAAATCGCCGCGCCGGTGGTCGCCCGGCTTTCCAGGTCGACATGCGCCTTCGCCGCATCCTTCAGCGCATAGGCGTGGTTGATCGGGACGTGCAGCTTGCCGTTGATCACGGCCGCGAACAGCGTGTCGGCGCCTTCGAGCAATTCCTTGCGGGTGCCGACATAGTCGTTGAGCTTGGGCCGCGTCGCGAACAGCGAGCCGTGGTTGTTGAGCTCGGCGAGCGGGAACGGCGGTACCGGACCTGAGGCATTGCCGAACGAGACGAACAGGCCGCGTGGCCGCAGGCAGGACAATGATCCGGGAAATGTGGTCTTGCCGACGCCATCATAGACCACGTCGCAGAGCTCGCCGCGGCTGATCTGCTTGACGCGTTCGACGAAGTTCTCCTCGTTGTAGAGGATGACATGATCGCAGCCATTGGCGAGCGCGAGATCGGCCTTCGCCTTCGAGCCGACGGTGCCGATGACATGCGCGCCGAGCGCCCGCGCCCACTGGCAGGCCAGCAGTCCGATGCCGCCGGCCGCGGCGTGGATCAGCACCCGATGGCCCTGCTCGACCTTGAAGGTCTTGTGCAGCAGGTACCAGACCGTGAGCCCCTTGAGCATCAGCACGGCGCCCTGCTCATAAGTGATGTGGTCGGGCAGTTTTACAAGTTTGTCGGCCGGGATGACGCGCTCGGAGGCGTAACCGCCGAGGTTGTAGTAGTAGGCGACGCGATCGCCGGGATGGAAATTCGTCACCCCCGGACCGACCGCCAAAACCTCGCCCGCGGCCTCGTTGCCGGCGATGAACGGCAGGCCGGGCGCCTTGTAGAGGCCGGTGCGGAAATAGACGTCGATGAAGTTCAGCCCGACCGCATGCTGGCGGATGCGGACCTCACCGTTCCCGGGTGCGCCCACCTCGACGTCCTCATAGGTCAGGACCTCCGGGCCCCCAACCTTGTGCACGCGCACAGCCTTGGTCATGTCGTCGCTCCCCTCAGATATCAGCGTCAAGCGAGCGAATGCCATCGGCGCCGCCTTGTCAACCAAGCGGGGCCGGAACTGGCCTGGCGCCCCCCTACGCCCTCTTGCGGTTGCGCTTGGCCATGACGTTGAACGCCTCGACCGCTGCCGAGAACGCAATCGCGAAATAGATGTAGCCGCGCGGGATGTGGAATTTGAATCCGTCGGCGACCAGCGCCACGCCGATCAGCACCAGGAAGGCAAGCGCCAGCATCTTGGTGGTCGGATGCTCCGCGACGAACCGCGCCACCGGTCCGGACGAGAGGTACATGATCGCGCAGGCGATCACGACCGCTGCGATCATGATCTCGATGTCCTGCGCCATGCCGATCGCGGTGATGATCGAGTCCAGCGAGAACACCAGGTCGATGACGATGATCTGCACGATCACCCAGAAGAACGCACTGGCGCTCGGCTTGTCGTCGGCCTCCCCCTCGCGCGCCTCGACCTCGCCGTGAATTTCGTGGGTCGCCTTGGCGATCAGGAACAGGCCGCCGCCGATCAGGATGATGTCGCGCCAGGACAGCGCGACGTCCGTGATGGTGATCACCGGCTGCGTCAGCCCGATCAACCAGACCAGGATCGACAGCAACAGGATGCGGAACACCAACGCCAGCAGCAGGCCGATCTGCCGCGCGCGGTTGGCCTGCGCCGGTGGGATCCGCGACACGATCACCGAGAGGAAGATCACGTTGTCGATGCCGAGCACGATCTCGAGCGCAGTCAGGGTCAACAGCGCAGCCCAGGCTTCCGGGCTGGTGATCAATTGCATCATGCTCTGAAGGCTTTCATCCGGCGGATCACGGTATCGCTGCCGACGATGTAGACGGCAATGGCGCAGAGACCGAAGGTGATCGGGGCCCCGACCACGAAATCGTTGGCGAGGGTGTAGGCGCCGAGCAGTGCCCAGGCGCCGAGCAGCCACAGCGTCAACCAGCGCAGTCGCACCACCCGGAACGGGTGCAGCACATGGAACGGCGCGAAGGTCAGCACGATCAGGAGCGCGACCACGATGGTCGACAGCACCGGCGGCAGATGCAGCAGGAACAAATAGAACGCCGCCGCATTCCACAGCGCCGGGAAGCCGCGGAAATGGTTGTCGTCGGCCTTCATGCGACGATCGGCGAAATACAGCGCGCTGGAGACCACGATGCCGATGCCGAGGATCGGCGCGGCCAGCGGCAGCAGCATGCCGCTCGCGGTGATCGCATAGGCCGGCACGAACACATAGGTGACGAAATCAACCACCAGGTCGAGCACCTCGCCCGACCAGTTCGGCTGCAGCCGCACCACGTCGAGCCGGCGCGCCAGCGGGCCGTCGATCCCGTCGATGATCAGCGCGACCCCGAGCCAGGCGAACATGTTGGCCCAGTGCTCCCGCACGGCCTCCAGCATCGCCAGCAGCGCCACCCCGGCGCCGAGTGCCGTGAAAATATGAACGGAGAATGCGGCGGTCCGCATCCGTTCTGGCAACGCATCCGGCTGGCTCGAGTGCTCCATCGGCCGAAGTGCTATCAGGAATCGGCCAGCTTTGCATATGCAGTCTTGCGGCGTTCCGCCGCGCAAGGCGCTGGAAACTCTTGGTGGTTACCGATGGCTTGAAAATCGGGCCAAGCATGTCAAATGTCCTGATATGACCGACAGCTCGCAGGATTATGACGTTATCGTAATAGGCGGCGGCCCGGCCGGATTGACGGCTGCGATTGCCCTCACTGAGGCCGGCGCCCGGACCGCGCTCCTGGCGCGCCGCGCGCCCTATGCCGACAACCGCACCACCGCGCTGCTCGGCGCCTCGACCGACATCCTGGAGCGGCTCGACGTCTGGCGGCGCTGCAGCGACAAGGCTGCCGCGCTCAAGACCATGCGCCTCGTCGACGACACCGGCCGCCTGATCCGCGCACCGGAGGTGCGGTTCAATTCCGACGAGATCGGCCGCGAGCAGTTCGGCTTCAATATCGACAATCGCGCGCTGGTCGCAGCGCTCGAGGACCGCGCCGGCGAGATATCAGCGCTGACGCGGTTCGACGACGAGGCCGCCTCGGTGCAGCCGGATGATGCAGGGGTCACCGTTGTGACGCGGCAGGGCCAGTCGCTCAGGGCCCGGCTTGTGGTCGGCGCCGACGGACGCAATTCATTGTCGCGCGAGGCTGCCGGCATCGAGGTGACGAGCCGCGCGCTCGGACAGTCCGCCCTCACCTTCAACATCACCCACACCAGGCCGCACCGGAATATCTCGACCGAGTTTCACACCGAGCACGGCCCCTGCGTGTTCGTGCCGCTCGCCGGCAATCGCAGCAGCGTGGTCTGGGTCTCGGCACCCAAGGAGGCCGAGCGGCTGATGGCGCTCGGCGACGCTGAACTGTCTGACGCGGCGGAGCGGCAGTCGCATTCGATTCTCGGCCGCGTCGAGGTGCAGGGCGGCCGCCACGTGTTTCCGCTCGCCATCGAACGGCCCCGGCAATTCGCCAGGGACCGGATCGCGCTGGTCGGGGAATCCGCCCATGTGCTGCCGCCGATCGGCGCGCAGGGCCTCAACATGGGGCTGCGCGATGCCGCCGATATCGCCGAGATCACGGGCCAGGCGATCGGCCGCGGCGAGGATCCCGGCGCGCCGAACGTGCTGGCGCGCTACCAGGCGGCGCGGCGTCCGGATGTGGCCAGCCGGACCTGGGCGATCGACATCGCCAACCGCTCGCTGCTGAGCGATTTCCTCGGCGTGCAGACCGCGCGCGCCGCCGGTCTGCATCTGCTCGGCGCCGTCGGCCCGCTGCGGCGGCTGGCGATGCGCGAGGGGCTCGCGCCGTCATGGCGGCGCTGATTTTCGTCTTAAGGAAACACCAGCCGTCCGCTCTGGATGAACCACATCACGCTGGTCAGCGTGACCACCGAGGCGAAGGTGCCGATCAGCACGGCAACCGACGCCGGCTCGATCCAGGTGTCGTTCTGGCGCGCGATCACGAACACGTTGAGCGCCGGCGGCAGCGAGGCCATCAGCACCGCGGTCGCGGCCCAAGGCTGCGCGAACGGGCCGAACAGCAGCATCAGTCCGAATGCCAGCAGCGGATGGATCAGGAGCTTGATCGCAACCACGCCCGGCACCTCCCACGGCACCCGCTCGAACGGCCGCAGCGCCACGGTGACGCCGAGCGCGAACAGCGCCATCGGTGCTGCGGCGTTCTGCAGGAACTGGATGGTGCGGTCGAGCGCTGTCGGCAGCGGGATGTGAAACGCGGCGACCAGCGCGCCGAACACCGCCGACATGATCAGCGGGTTCTGCACGATCTGGCGCAGCACCACGCCGAGCGCGTGCAGCAGCGAGGGATGGTCGCGGTCGGTGAGCTCGATCAGGAGCGGCACGATCGAGAACAGGAAGATGCTGTCGCAGCAAAAGATCAGCGCGGTCGGCGCCGCCGCCTTGGCTCCGAGCACGGCGAGCGCGAGGCCCGGGCCCATATAGCCGATGTTGCCGTAGGCACCGGACAGGCCGGCGAGCGTCGCCTCGCGCAGCGAGAGGCGGCCCATCAGCTTGCCCGCGACCATCGCCAGGAAGAACGCGATCACGGTTCCGAGCGTGGTCGCGATCAGGAATGGCGGGTTGTTCAGCTCCGCAAACGGCGTCTTGGACATGATCCCGAACAGCAACGCCGGCAACGAAACGTAAAGCAGGAAGAAATTCATCCAGGCGAGCCCGCTCTCGGGCAAACCCTTGGCTTTTCCGCACGCATAACCGATGAAGATCAAGCCGAAATACGGCAACGCCAGATTGAGGATATCGATCATTCTGAATGTAGTTTCTCGGCCGGTTTTCGGGGCGTTTTTGCAGGCCTGGAATCGGTAAACCGGGGGTTAATTCGAAGCTTAGCCCCTAGCATCGGCCACAATGTTGGTCTATCGACGAACCATGATCAAAGCGCGCACCGCCAAGTTTCAGATCGGGCAGATCGTCCGTCACCGGGTGTTCTCCTTCCGGGGCGTGATTTTTGATATCGACCCGGAGTTCAACAACACCGAGGAATGGTGGCTGTCGATCCCCGAGGACATGCGGCCGCACAAGGACCAGCCGTTCTATCACCTGCTCGCGGAAAACTCGGAGACCGAGTACGTCGCCTATGTCTCGGAGCAGAACCTGTTGCCCGATGATTCCGGCGAACCGATCCGGCACTCGCAGGTCGCGGAGATCTTCATCAAGGACAAGTCGGGCGGCTACCGTCCGCGCAATCCTTCGCTGAACTGACATTTGGCGCGGGCGCTCACACGCCCTCGCGCCTGGCCAACACCACCGCAATCGCCCAGACCACGAACCCCGCCAGCGCCAGTCCGGCGCCGACGAGCCCGGTCGACGTCCAGCCGTAGCCGGCCGCGACCGCCATTCCACCGAGCCACGGCCCCAGCGCATTGGCGACGTTGAAGGCGGAATGGTTGAGCGCTGCAGCGAGACTCTGCGCCTCGCCCGCGACATCCATCAGCCGGGTCTGCAGCACGGTGGCGAGCGCTCCGCCGAGCCCGATCAGGAACACGTCGGCGCTCAGCGTCCAGAAATTCACCGCCGCCAGCGGATACAGCGCCAGCGTCGCGGCCGACCACAGCAAGAGGCCGCCTGCGGTCGCCATCAGCGCGCGGTCGGCAAAGCGCGGCACGATGATGTTACCGGCGGTGAGGCCGGCCCCGAACACGCATAGCGTGACCGGCACTAGCGCCGGCGAGGTGTGCGTCACCGCCAGCATGGTCGATGCGAGATAGGTGTAGACCGAGAACAACCCGCCGAAGCCGATCGCACCGATCGCCAGCGTCAGCCAGACATGCTTGCGCCCGAGCGCCGACAGTTCGCGGAGCGGGCTCGCATTGCTATTGGCGACGTCCCGCGGCGCGAAGATCAGGACCAGGATGGCGGTGAGCAGCGCCAGGCCGGCAACGATCGCAAAGGCCCAGCGCCAGCCGATCGCCTGCCCCACCCCGTTGGCGAGCGGCACGCCGATCGTCGTCGCAATGGTGAGGCCGAGCAGGACGCGGCCGACCGCCGCCGTGCGTTTATCCATCGGCACCAGCGAGGCCGCGACCAGCATGGCGATGCCGAAATAGGCGCCATGCGGCAGCCCGGCGAGGAAGCGCAGCGCCAGCATGGTGTGATAGTCGGGCGCGAGCCCCGAGAGGCCGTTCATCAGCGCGAAGAAGCCCATCAGCGCAATCAGCAGATTCCGCCGCGTCATGCGCGCCGACAGCACGGCGATGACGGGCGCGCCCACCACGACGCCGAGCGCGTAGGCGCTGATCGCGTGACCGGCCTGGGGCTCGCTGACATGCAAGTCGTGGGCAAAGAACGGCAGCAGGCTCATGGTTGCGAATTCGGCGATGCCGATCGCAAAGCCGCCCATCGCCAGCGCGAGATGGACGATGCCCGGATGAAAGGCGCCGGGGACGTTGTCCTGGTCGACGCGCCCGCCCGCACCGGCCGAAGCGCGGCCGGTCGGCTGCTGCAAGTCCTCGTTGTTGGGCCGGGGGAGCGGTTCCCGCCGCTGCGTGTTGACTTGCTGCGACATTCGGCGACTTCCATGACAGCGAACGGCGGCCAGGGTCCGCGAGAGAACCACGCGCGCATTTGCGCATCGACAGCGCGCATTGCGCGCTTTCGTCTGGCCTCCCGGTTCGGATTTATGATTGTGCTTCGGCGCCGGACTTTATCCGGACAAGGAAACGACGATGCGGCTTGGCGCGATCGATGTGCCCTGACAAACCATCGCACACGATGTGCACGATCACCAGCGCGGCAGGCTGCCACCAGCCAGTCCGTATCGCATGACAAAAAAGGCGCCCTTTCGGGGCGCCTTTGATTTGCGATGATCTCGCGATGTCGTGAACGCTTGATCGAAAGTTTACTTGGCCGCCGGGTTGGCCGGAGCCGGCGTCGCACCAGCAGCGCCCGCGCCTTCCAGCTTCTTGCGCTGCTCTTCGGCGCGCTTCTGCAACTCTTCCTGCAGCTTCTTCGAGTTTTCCTCGAACACCTTCGGATCGGTCGGCGGGCCGTCGAAGGCCTTGGCGAATTCGGTGTTGAGCGGCAGCGGCAGCGTCAGCGGCGCGCCGTTCGAATTGATCGCCTGAACAACGAGGTTCTGGCCCTTCTTCATGTTGGCGATCAGCTCGGGGGTTGCCTCATAGTCGGACATGCAGCCGTTCTGGAAGCAGATCACATAGGGCGCCTGCTGCGGCGGGTTGTTGTCGACGATGATACGGGTGCCGTGCACGAGCTGCATGCCGAGCGGCAGCGTGACGCGCAGGATCTTCTTCGGCTCGCCTTCCGGCTCGATGATCACGGCGGCGATGACGGGCTGGCCGGACTCGATGCGGCCGTCCTTGCCGGTGAAGCAAACCTGCTTGGCGTTGGCTTCCTGACCCTTCAGACAGAACTTGGTCCAGGGGGCGTAGATGAGCTGGATCTGCTGATCCTGGGGCGGCTGCTGGGCGGCGGCAGCGGGCGGCTGACCTGCGGCCGGTGCTTGGGCCGCTGGTGCCTGGGCCGGAGCCGGCGCTGCCTTCGGAGCTGCCTTGGGTGCCGCCTTGGGCGCAGCCTTCGGTGCCGCGGGCGCCGGCGCTGCCGGCTGCTGGGCCTGAGCGGCAGGAACCAGGAGCGCTGCAGAGAATGCCGTCGCCGCCATCAGGGCAACAATTCGCCCATGCGGCCGGACCGGGGCGGCCAAGATACGGAAATTCATTGCGGAAAACCCTTTCTGAACGGCAGCGCCCGAAACCGCTGCAGGCGCCGACACATAGCCGTTTGGGCGGCTGTCTCCTAGTCAATTGAGGCGGATACGTGACAGGCGTTCCCGCCTTCGAATTGCACGCCTTCAATACAGCGGCGCGCGGAAAGATCAATGCCGACAAGCGCATTTGCGCCTATGTGACGACGAGTTTCGGCGGCCTGTGATAAACCTCGGCCGTGACGTTTCGCGAATCAAATCCGGCGCCTCACGCACGTGTTCCCGGGCACGGTTGGCGCGCCGCATTGGCCGCCATCTGGCTCGGCTTGCTATTCGTCCCGGCGCTGCTGACGGGCGCGCCTGTCCCGGCTTTGGCCGCCGAGAGCCACGCGATCGCGATGCACGGCGCGCCCGCGCTGCCTGCCGATTTCACCCATTTGCCCTATGCCAATCCCGACGCTCCCAAGGGCGGCCGCCTGGTCCTGAGCCCACGCGAAGGCACCTTCGACAGCCTCAACCCCCTGATTGTCCGTGGCCTCGCCGTGCAGCAGCTCCGGGGCTACGCCTATGAGCGCGGCTACGTCTACGAAAGCCTGCTGGTGCGGAACAATGACGAACCCTTCACGCTCTATGGCCTGCTCGCCCGCAGCGTCGAGACCGACGACGCCAGAAGTTATGTGACATTCCATATCGATCCCCGGGCGCGCTTCTCCGACGGGCACGAGGTCACGGCCGACGACGTGGTGTTCTCGCTCGAATTGCTACGCGATCACGGCCGTCCGCTGCATCACCAGTATTATTCGAAGGTCGCAAAGACCGAGGTGCTCGACCCGCTGACGGTGCGGTTCGACTTTGGCGGCGTTGCGGATCGCGAGTTGCCGATGATCCTCGGCCTGATGCCGATCCTGCCGCGCCACGCCACCGACGTCGCCAGATTCGAGGAGACCACATTGGCGCCGCCGATCGGCTCCGGCCCGTATCGCGTGACGGCGGTCAAGCCCGGCACCAGCGTGACCTTCACCCGCAATCCCGATTACTGGGGCCGCGACCTGCGGGTGAACCGCGGCCTCTGGAATTTTGACGAGATCAGGCTCGACTACTACCGCGACGCCAACGGCCAGTTCGAGGCGTTCAAGCGCGGTCTCTATGACTTCAGGACCGAGCCCGAACCGCTGCGCTGGCACGATGGCTACGATTTCCCCGCAGCAAGAAACGGCGAGGTGATCCGCGAGGCCATCAAGATCGGCACCCCGCAACCGTCTGAATTCCTGGTGTTCAACACCCGCCGGCCGAAATTTGCCGACGTCAGGGTGCGGCAGGCCCTGCTGATGCTGTTCGATTTCGAATGGATCAACCGCAATTACTATTTCGGGCTGTATTCGCGCTCCGGCGGCTATTTCGCCGGATCGGAGCTGTCCGCCTATGGCCGCCCGGCCGATGATCGCGAGCGCGAACTGCTGAAGCCGTACCTGTCGCATATCCCGCCCGATATTCTCGAAGGCCGCTATCGCCTCCCCGTCACCGACGGGTCAGGCCGCGACCGCACCATCCTTCGCGACGCGCTCGCGCTGCTGTCCGAGGCGGGCTACGCGCTCGACGGCACGGTGCTGAAGCAGCGCTCGACGGGAACGCCGCTCCGGATCGAGATCCTGGTGACGACACGCGAGCATGAGCGGATCGCCCTCGCCTACCAGCGCGACCTGAAGCGCGCCGGCATCGACTCCGCGGTGCGGGTAGTCGACGCGGTGCAGTTCGAGCAGCGCAGGGTCGCCTATGATTTCGACATGATCCCCATTCGCTGGGACCAGTCGCTGTCGCCCGGCAACGAGCAGTGGTTCTACTGGGGCAGCCAGGCGGCCGACGTACCGGGCACCCGCAACTACATGGGCGCCAAGGATCCGGCCATCGACGCCATGATTGCCGCGCTGCTGACGGCGCGGGAGCGGCCGGCCTTCGTCTCGGCGGTGCGGGCGCTGGACCGGGCCCTGACCTCGGGCTTCTACGCTATCCCCCTATTTAACTTGGGAGAGCAATGGATCGCGCGGTGGAATCGGATAGAACGGCCTTCGACCACGGCGTTGACGGGCTACCTGCCGGAAACTTGGTGGCAGAAGCCCGGCGCGCAATCAAAGTGATCTGCCACGTAATTTTCCAGGTGATGCAGACCGACGCGGCATGACCTGGTCCGATCGAAGCGATGCAACCGACGTTGAACCTGTGAACCAGTCGATCACCTCGCCCACGCTCGACACGCTGTTCAAGCGCACCCTGGCGCGGCAACCCGAGGCGCTGGCGCTGGTCGATCCGCTCAACAAGCAGCGCATCACCGGTCAGACCCGCAAGCGCCTGACCTACGCGCAGGCCGACCGCGCCATCACCGCAATTGCAGCCCATTTCGTCGAGATCGGATTGCCGGCCAATACGGTGATCGCGGTTCAGCTGCCCTCAACGGTCGAGTTCGCGCTGACGGTGCTCGCCGCGCATCGGGTCGGCCTCGTCGTGGTGCCGATGCCGCTGCTGTGGCGGCAAGCCGAGCTGACATCCGTCCTCAACCGCACCGCGGCACGTGCGATCGTCACTTGCAGCAAGATCGACGGCGTCTCCTACGCCGACATCGCCATGAACGCCGCGGCGGAAGCCTTCTCGATCCGGCATGTCTGCGGCTTCGGCGCCGATCTGCCCGAAGGCATGTCCTCGCTCGACGAAGCGATCCTGCAGGACTCCCGGACCACGCGCCGCATGATCGAGGACGGCCGCAAGCCGGCGCTGATCTCCTTCGACGTCACCAGCGACGGTTTCCGTCCGGTGCCCCGCGCGCATTTCGGCCTGATCGCCGGCGGGCTCGCGATGTCGTTGGAGAGCGACCTGCCGCAAGGCGCGACCATCATGTCGGCGTTCGCGCCGATGTCGTTTGCCGGCATCTGCGCGTCGCTGGTGACCTGGTTGCTGTCGGGCGGAACGCTCGTCATGCATCACCCGTTCGACGAGGAGACGTTCGAAGCCCAGTTCAACGATCACGCCTGCGATACGTTGATCGCGCCGGCGCAGCTCGCACTGCGGCTCGACGAGCAAGGCCTCTCGGAGCGGCTGCCCACCCTGCGCAATGTGATCGGCCTCTGGCGGACGCCGGAACAGGTTGCCTCCAGTGCGCACTGGACCTCGCGGCGGGTGACCATGACCGACGTCTACCTGTTCGGCGAGGCCGGGCTGTTCGGCGCCCGCCGCACTGCCGAGGACGGGTCGCCGGCGCCGATCAAGCCCGGTCCGCACAGCGCACCGCGCGAAGCGCCGGGCGCATCGATCGCCGGCGAGATCCTGCTGACCCCGAAGGGCACGCTTGGCCTGCGTGGCCCCATGGTGCCGGTCGCGGCCTACGCGCCGCCGCCGCCTCCGGGCGACAGCCTGATCGCGCCGCCGCCGCGCGATTACGTCGACACCGAATATGCCGCCCGGCTCGACCGCGTAACCGGCGCCGTCAACATCACCGCCCCGCCATCGGGGGTCATGACGGTCGGCGGCTACCGCTTCCTTGCCCAGGAGCTGCAGGAATGGTCGCGCCGGCTCGGCCAGGGCGCGCTGTTGACGGCATTGCCGGACCGCCTCAGCGGCCACCGGCTCGCCGGACGGGCGCAGGACAACGCGCGGGCCCGCGACGCCCTGACAGAACTTGGGCTTAACCCGTTGATGGTCGAGGCATTTCGCGACCGTAACGGCACCGGAATGCCGTAAAATCTTATCATTGTGTTAGTCTTAGCATTGTGTTGACGCATGATTAAGCCATGCCAACTAGCATCGCAGCCGTTGCTGTTCTTAAGCATTGGTTTCGAGCGTTCGAATGTCTCAACAAGGTCCGGTCCTCATCGTCTCGGCGTCGGCAAAGCCGCCGTTCGCCGCGGTCCTCGATGAGACCAAGCTGTTTCCGGTCGTCGTCTCCGACTGGAACGAGGTCGGGCGCGCCATCGAGCAGGTCAAGCCGGCGGCGATCATCGCGGCCGCCGAGGGCGTCGACTTCATCACCCTGTCGGGCCTGGCCAAGCGCGCCGCCGCCCGCGCGCCCTATCTGCCGCTGATCGCGGTCGATCCCGCGACCACCCTGCCCGACACCGTGATCGCGTTCTTCCAGCACAAGGGCGTGCCGGATCGCCTGGTGGCCCGGCTCAACGCGTCCTTACGCATTCGCGCGCTGCATGCGACCGTGATGCGCCGCCTGGTGCCTCCGGCGCCGATCGCAATGTCCGATATCGATCCGGTCGGAGAGGCCACGGCGCTGCTGATCGGCCGTGGCGGCGCCTACCCGGCGCTGTCGGTCGCGCTCGGCGAACGCGCTGGCGTGGTTGGCGCGCTCAGCATCGAGGCGGCCGCCAAACATCTCTCCAACCGCGACATCGACGGCATCGTGCTGGCCGAGGGATTCACGCCGCGCGTGATGGATGCGTTCCTGACGGTGCTGACCGAGGATGTTCGCTTCCGTCCGTTGCCCGTGATCGTCGCATCCGGCGATTTGGCGCCGCGCTACGAGCTGCCCAATCTCGAGATCGTCACCGCCGGGCCGACCCGTGTTGCCGACATGGCATTGCCGATGATCCGCCAGCATGCCTTCGAGGCGCGGCTCGGGCGCATGCTCAAGGCGATCGACGCCAAGGGCCTGATCGATCCCCGCACCGGCCTGCTCACCAAGGCCGCGTTCGAGCGCGACTTCGCGACCGCCGTCTACCACACCGCCGAGGGCGGCGGCGCGCTCTCGGTGGCCCGCTTCACCTTCGACAACGCGCAACCGCGCGCGCAATTCGATGGTGCGCGGATCATCAGCCGGCTGATGCGCCAGGCCGATTTCGGCGCCGTGTATGACGACCGCTCGCTGATCGTGGCGTTCGCCGGCACCGACCTGCGCAACGCGCAGGCGATCACGCGGCGATTGGCGAGCGTGATGCGCCACACCCAGAACGGCCGCCGCGACGTCAGGGCCGAGCCCGCCGTCAGCGTCGCCACGCTGCTGCCGAGTGATTCCGCGATGTCCCTGCTGGGACGCCTGTTCGCGGCGCCGGAGCGCGCGGCGTCGTAGCAGCGCCTTAGCGCCTATCTGTTGTTGCGATAGCTGCATGGGCATCGCCGACAGGCGGAGCCACTACTCATCGTGGCGGCTCCGCATGCCTATCCTTCGCGCCCTCACGCGTGCTGCGGTTGCGCCAGCTGGCTGACCTGCGTCGCCGGCGGATCGACAACCAGGGTACCGCCATGGCCATCGCTCGACGTCGTGAATGTCGAGGTCATGTAGTTGCCCAGCAGCGCAATGCTCGCCGTGACGGTGCCGTCCGTCACCGTGAGCGTTCCACCCGATGTGTTGCCGCTGAAGCTCGGGGTTTGAACGTTCGCGAAACCGATGTTCGCGAAATCGATCGCGTCCGAATCCGTCATCCCGGCGACGGTGCCGCTAAAGCTCGCGGAATTGTCGAGCTTCAGCGTTCCCGTCGAACCCTGGAACGACACGGCAGCGTTCGAAGCCCCGGGCAATTCCAAGGTAGCGCCCGCTGCGATGCTGGCGCTGCTCGGGCTCTCCCCCGTTACGTTGAAGGACTGCCACGCCCCCCACGCGATGCCATCATACGCCCGGATCCACAATTGGTCGGTACCCGAGCCGGCCTGATAGGTCGCCTGGGAGAGCTGCGCCGCGGTGACGTCGATCTCGGTATTCGCCGGCTGATTCAATCCACCGACGGTCCAACGCCCGTTCGTGTTGGAATCCCACAACGCATATTTCGTGATGGGATCGCCGTCCGCGTCCGTCGCCGTGACAAGGTTCGCGGCAGCAAAGGTCTGCCCCGAGACCGTCAATACGTTTGCGACTGCTACCGTCGGCGCCTGGTTCGTCGCGGTGGCCGTGAAGGCCGTCCAGCTGCTCCACTCGCTGCCATCGTTGGCCCGCACGTAGAGCGTATCCGACGGCGAGCCGCCGGGACCGAACACGTAGCTGACCTGTGACAGGTTCGCCGCCGAAACATCGATCTCAGTGTCGGCGGCCTGGACGACGCCGTTGACCACGAAGTGGCCGTTGCCGCCGGTGTCCCAGAACGCGTACTGGGTCATCGTATCGCTGTCGGCGTCGGTGACCGAGAACAGGCCGGTCGCTGCGATCGAATGGTCGTGAATTCCGCTGACATTCGCCGCCGTCACGACCGGAGCATGGTCGGGTCCCGGAGTTGCCGTGAACGCGGTCCAGCTGCTCCACTTCGATCCGTCGTTGGCGCGCACGTAAAGCGTGTCCGACGGCGAGCCGCCGGGACCGAACACGTAGCTGACCTGCGACAGGTTCGCCGCCGAGACATCGATCTCGACATTGGCGGCCTGGGCGACGCCATTGACCACCCAATGGCCGTTGCCGCCGGTGTCCCAGAACGCGTACTGGGTGATCGCATCGTTGTCGGCATCGCTGACCGAGAACAGGCTCGAGGCGAGCACCGAGAACTGGCCGTGATTGGCGGCGACGTTCGCTGCCGTGACCACCGGAGCCGTATCGACCCCTGATGCTGCCGTGAACGCAGCCCAGGCGCTCCACTTCGATCCGTCGTTGGCCCGCACGTAGAGCGTATCCGGTGTCGAACCGCCGGGACCGAACACGTAGCTGACCTGCGACAGGTTCGCCGCGGAGACATCGATCTCGACATTGGCGGCCTGGGCGACGCCATTCACCACCCAATGGCCGTTGCCGCCGGTGTCCCAGAACGCGTACTGGGTGATCGGATCGCTCTCGGCATCTGAGACCGAGAACAGGCTCGAGGCGAGTGCCGAGAACTGGCCGTGGTTGGCGGTCACGTTCGCTGCCGTCACCACCGGGGCCGTATCGACCCCCGGCGCTGCCGTGAACGCGGTCCAGGTGCTCCACCGGCTGCCGTCATTGGCCCGCACATAGAGCGTATCCGGTGTCGACCCGCCGGGCCCGAACACGTAGCTGACCTGCGACAGGTTTGCTGCCGAGACATCGATCTCGACATTGGCGGCCTGGGCGACACCATTCACCACCCAGTGACCATTGCCGCCGGTGTCCCAGAACGCGTACTGGGTCATCGTATCGTTGTCGGCATCCGTCACCGAGAACAGGCTCGAGGCGAGCGCCGAGAACTGTCCGTGATTGGCGGTCACGTTCGGCGCCGTCACCACCGGGGCGGTATCGGGGCCCGGCGATGCCGTGAATGCAGTCCAGGTGCTCCACGGCGATCCGGCGTCCTTCGCCCGCACGTAAAGCGTATCGGACGCCGAGCCGCCGGGGCCGAACACATAGCTCACCTGCGACAGGTTCGCCGCCGCGACGTCGATCTCGACATTGGCCGCCTGAGCGACGCCATTGACCACCCAGTGGCCGTTGCCGCCGGTGTCCCAGAACGCGTACTGGGTGATCGGATCGCTCTCGGGATCCGTCACCGAGAACAGGCTCGAGGCGAGAGCCGAGAACTCCCCGTGATTGGCGGTCACGTTCGGCGCCGCCACGACCGGCGGATCATCGATCCCCGGAGTCGCCGTGAACGCAGTCCAGCTACTCCACAACTGTCCGTCGTTCGCCCGCACGTAGAGCGTATCGGGCATTGAGCCGCCGGGACCGAACACGTAGCTCACCTGCGACAGGTTCGCCGCCGCGACGTCGATCTCGGTGTTGGCGGCCTGGGCGACACCATTCACCACCCAGTGGCCGTTGCCTCCGGTGTCCCAGAACGCATACTGGGTCATCGTATCGTTGTCGGCATCGGTGACCGAGAACAGGCTGGAGGCAAGGGCCGACACCTCCCCGTGCGTCGCGGTCACGTTCGGGGCCGTCACGACCGGAGCGGTGTCGCCTCCCGACATTGTCGAGAATGCGGTCCAGCCTCCCCACAACATCCCGTCGCTTGCCCGCACGTACAGCATGTCGGGCGCCGAGCCGCTCGGACCGAACACGTAGCTCACCTGCGACAGGTTCGCCGCCGAGACATCGATCTCGGTGTTGGCCGCTTGGGCGACACCATTGACCACCCAGTGACCGTTGCCGCCGGCATCCCACAAAGCATATTGTGTGATTGGATCGCCGTCGGGATCCGTCGCCGAGAAGATACTCGTAGCCGGAACCGACAGCTGCAGGTGCTGTCCTACGAGGTTTGCTGCCGTCACGACCGGAGCCCGATCGGGCCCTGGAGTTGCCGTGAGCGCGGTCCAGCCGCCCCACAATGTTCCGTCGTTCGCCCTGATGTACAACGTATCAGGCGTCGACCCGACCGGACCGAACACGTAGCTCACCTGCGACAGCTGCGCCGCGGTAATGTCGATCTCGGTGTTGGCGGCCTGGGCGACGCCATTCACAACCCAGTGGCCGCTGCCGCCGGTGTCCCAGAGCGCGTACTCGGTCATCGAGTCGTGATCCGGATCGCTCACCGTGAACAGGCTGGATGCCGCAACCGACGTCTGGCCATGCACCGCAGTCACGTTGATTGCGTTCACGGTCGGCGGAGTGTCAACGAATCCCGTTGCCGTGAATTGAGTCCAGCTGCCCCAGGCCGTGCCGTCATTGGCCCGCACGAACAGCGTATCGGTCGAACCGCTCGGACCGAACACGTAGCTCACCTGCGACAGGTTCGCCGCGGGAACATCGATCTCCGCGTTGGTCTGCTGGGCGACGCCGTTGATCGCCCAGTGTCCGTTGCCTTGCGTGTCCCAGAACGCAAATTGGGTGATGGCATCGCCATCGGCATCCGTAAAGCCGAACAGGGCGGAGGCCAGCACAGAGATCTCACCGAGCACTGCAGTCACATTGGCCGCCGTCGTGACCGGCGCGACATCGGCACGCGTCGTGACCAGCGTGCCGGTGCCGGAATCCGCGCTGACGCCGAACCGCACGCCGGGCGTCTGATCGAGCTGCAGATCGTAGGAGGTCCCGCCCTCCGTGACCTGCAGGACATTGCCCGGGAGCAAGGTCACCGACCCGCCGGACGAGAAAGTGACGCCGGCCAGATCGATGCTGTCGCCCAGCACCAGGCTGCTGATGGTCGTGGTCGGCATCGACGTGGCGTCGATCTTGAGCTGACCGCCGGAGCCGCTGAAGGTGATGCCGCCGCTCGCGACGCTTCCCGCCTGCAGTTCGACCGTACCGCCGGAGATCGTGACAGGCCCTGTGGAGCCGCCCGAAGATACAACCTCAGTACCTCCGGCAAACACCGTCACGTTGCTGGCTGCCGCGCCGGCCACGTTGAACATGCCGCCGCTGGAGACGGCAACATGGTGCGCAGTCGCGCCGGACAGAATGTTCAATACGCCGCCACTGCTGACGGTCGTGTGATCGATCGCACCTCCCGACGACACGTTGACCGTGCCGCCCGAAATCCCGGTTCCGGAGCCGGTCACGCCGGTCACCACGCCTCCCGAGAGCACGTTCTCGACGCCGCCGGCAAGGACCGCGACGTTGCTCAGAACCGTGCCGCCGACATTGAAGATGCCGCCGTTCGAGACGGAGATATGGTCAACCGTGGCGCCGGACGAGACATTCAGGTCGCCGCCGCTGAAGATGGTCGCATATTCGAAGGACGCTCCGGAGAGAACGTCGACCAGTCCGGAAATTGCGGTCCCCGAACCGGTGACGCCGGTGACCGAACCACCCGCAGAGACGATTTCATGGCCACCGCTCTGGATAGTGACATTGCTGGTGATCTTGCCCTGCACATTGAGCGTGCCGGACACGTTGATCATGCTGGCCGAACCTCCGGCCAGCACGTTGAGCGTCGCGCCGGCTGCCACGGACGTTCCGGTGCCGGTCGTGCCGCTGATGGTGCCCTGAATGACGCCACCGGACGAAACGTTCTCGACGCCACCGCTCAACACCAGGACTGTATTGGACGTGGTCCCCGTCACGTTGAGCGTGCCGCCTGCCGAAACCGTCGCGCCGGTGGCGAACCCGCCAGCCAGCACGTCGAGCGTTCCCCCGGACACAAGCGTTCCGCTGGCCCTGCCGCCGCCGCTGACATACATCGTCGCGCCGCTTGCAACGAGGGCATTCGTATCGCTGCCCGCAACCGTTTCGGTACCGCCGGACGAGACGGTCGTGCCCGTGTCGCTGCCGCCGTTGCTGATGGTCAGAAGCCCACCGCTGCTGACGGTGGTGCTGACGGCCGACCCGCCGGAGGCAACGAACATCGAACCGCCATTGAGCACGATGTCGCCGGTGTCGCTTTGGCCGCTCGAGACGGTGTAGGACGATCCGCTGCTTACGGTCACGGGGGCGCTTTCGATCACGACCGTGCCGCCATTGCTGGTCACGCCCGTGACGCTGGCGCCGGCAACGATAATCAATGTGCCGCCGCTATTGACGGTGATGCCGCTCGCAGTCCCGCCGGACGAAACCACTTCGGTGCCACCGGAACTGATCACTGTGCTGCTGGCGATGCCGCCCGCCATAACGGTCTCGGTGCCGCCGGCGCTGATCACCGTGGTCCTGGCGATGCCGCCGGACGAAACGATTTCGGCTCCGCCGGAGCTAATCACCGTGTTGCTGGCGATGGGGCTGTACACGCCGCCGCCCCACACGATCTGTTCACCGCCCGCGATCAACGTGGTGGAGATCGCCGTTGCGCTTCCACAGTATTGGCCACTGCCGACGTATTGGATACTGCCGCTGCCGGTGACCGTCGTGTTGATAGCGGTGCCGGTTTCAATGTAGCCGTACGGTGCAATATACTGGATTCCACCGCTGGTGATGGTGGTATTGCTTGCGACACCAGTCGCCGCGGATCCGAAGACGGCATAGCCTATGTACTGCGTACCGCCCGCGACGATGGTGCTGACCGCAGAGCCGGCCCCAAGAAATCCTACATACTGTTCAGAGCCGCTTCCCGTCACCGTGGTATTGGACGCGACTGCGCTGCCTTCAAAGTATCCGTCGTATTCGGTTGAGATGTATTGATTTCCGCTCACGAGCGTCGTGTTGGTCGTGGTGCCGCCATAGATTTCCACTCCACCGCCACTGACGATATTGTTGATTGCGGTCCCGTTGAAAAGGGTCAGCCAACCGTTCCTGGCCGTGGTGTTGCTCGCAACTGAACCACTGTCAACGGACAGCCGGCCGCCACTGATCGTGGTGTCAATCGCGGTTCCACCGGATATGGCGACCATGTTGCCGCCGCTGATCACGGCGCTGATCGCGCTGCCGTAAACTTCTAGCTGCGCGGCGCCATTTGAATCGTTGGAGACGGTGTCGGCGAAATCGGTGCCGCCCGAGGAAACAATGACGGTGCCAACATCGAGGGTGTTGCTGATGTATCCGCCATTCAGCACGTAGAGCGTGCCGCCGTCCTGGACCGTGTTGTTGGTCTCCATATCGGACACAAAACCGCTGGTTCCGCTGGCAACGTTCACACCCATAGACCCCTCCCCGAAAAATGATTCCAACGAAATCCAATACGCCTGCCGGCAATTCGACCCCGCAGCCGACCGTCGCCGATGCCCTGCGGACAACGGAATCAAACGCCTGCAAGCCCTCGCCAATTCACTTGGCTCGAGCTCTCGATCTCTGAGTTTTGGAGAGCAGTTGAAATGCTGGCGGGACGCGAACCAGATTCAAGTTGCTACGTCATCCAAAATATAAAAGCCGGTCTGAATTAAAAACACGATCAGCTTACGATTCGTCGAAAAGCCGTCAAGACCCGGTTGGCCTAAAGTTCAACGTTTCTCGCCTGTTGTTCACATTGTGGAACCGTCGCGCCCGCCTCGGATCTTCGGTTCACTCTCAGTCGAATCCACCTGCGCGAAGAAATGTTTCTGAAGATGAACTGATGTTTCTGAACCGTCATGGCCGGGCTGGTCCGGGCAACGACGCGGTCGACGCATCCGGGAAGCGACAGGCCGTTTCGCCATTCAGCACCAAGCCCATCTGCAGCCGACGAAGCGGTAGTAGTAGATCCGGCGCACGTGATGGCCGCCGGACGCGCGTCGCGGCCCGCTTGTATTCAGCTGCTTTGGCACGTTCGGGTCCTGGCTGCCCGGATCGACCTGGACAGCCCTGCGCCGCAGCTCGGCCGCCTTGGCGGCATCGGGCGCGCCGAGTAATCCCCGCTCCTGCATGACGGCAAGGTATTTGAGAGAAAATCCGTCGTTGAGATCGGCCGCCTGCTGAAAATATTGCGCAGCCGTCGCGTAGTCGCGGGGCGTTCCCTTGCCGTAGAAGTACATCAAGCCGGTCTGGGCGAGGGCGAAAGGATTACCCGCCTCGATTGCCTTCTGATAGAGCTCGAGCGCTCTCGCCTCGTCCTTCTTGACGAAATTGCCGTTGGAATACATCGCGCCGAGATTGCTGATCGCGCCCGGCTCTCCCGCTGCGGCCGCCTTGCTGAACAGCTCGAATGCCCGCGGCATGTCTTTGACGACCCCGCGCCCCGTCGCAAAATAGACCCCGAGCTTGCCTTGCGCCGGCGCGTAACCGGCGTCAGCAGCTTTGGTCAGATAGCGTTGCGCCGCCAGGTAGTTTTTCGTTCCGCCATAGGCAAGGCCGAGCAGGAATTCGAGACGTGGCTGATCGGGATTGGCGCGCACCGCCGCTTCGCAGATCGGGACCGCGGCCGCAAAATCGTGCGTGTTGTCGATCTTCAGCTGTTCAGGACTGGCGAACGGCGGCGCAGGCGCGGCCGCGCGCTCGCATTCGCTGTCGGGGCCGCCGGCGGCAAGCGGCGGCGCCTGGGGTGTGACGCGCTGCGCGTCGGCTTGTGGCGTCACCTGCACCGCGCCAGCGGTCACATGCGCCACGTCGCCTGCCGCCGATAAGGCTGAAGGAGCCGGTTGCGCGGGAGCCGAGGCTGGCGAGGCCGTGGCGGCCGGAGACGGCGGAGCCGCCAGATAGACGTCGCCGACCAGAGACGAACTGTCCCAGGGCGTCTGCTTCTGATCGGTTGCCGCGAGCACGTCGCCGCGAACCCTCGACAGCATCTGGCGCACTTCGATGCCGGGTGTCGCGATATGCTTCAGGAGCGCCGCGGTGAATGGAGAATTTCGCCCGGCACCGTCGAGCGCAACGTTGTTCGGCTGCGTCGAATAGACGATCAGCGACCCCTGCCCGCTGGCGTCGACGCGGCCGAGCCCACGGCTGGGCGCCGCGCGGCTACCGCGCGCGAGCTTCTCGAGAAACGGATTGTTGCGGCAGGCATCGAGGATGATGATGTTGGCGCGTCCCGTCCCCTCCATCTCCTGCTGGATGTCGGACAGGTTCACGGTGTTGAAGCGCACATCGGCCGGCGTTTCGATTTTCGCGTCGACCGGGACCAGATAGTTTTCACCGTTCATCTGCAGACCGTGACCTGCGTAGAAGAACAACGCAACGTCGGCTCCGCCCAACCGCGCGGAAAAATCGCGTACTGCGTTGGCCATGGCCTCGCGGGTCCCGTCGCGCGCTTCGATCACGTTGAAGCCCATGCCGCGCAAAGCCGTCGCAAGATCGGCTGCGTCATTGGCGGGATTGCCGAGGGCGGGAACGGCCCGATACTTGCTGTTGCCAAGCACCAGCGCCAGGCGCGTACCAGCGAAGGCTTTCATCGGCAGGACGGTCAGCGCGAAACAAAGCCCGATCAAAAGCAAGCGGCAATGTAACTTATGCATGGTGGCTTGCTTACAGCCTAGGCGGCTGAACCCGATTTCCGCTGCCAAACTTACCGGCAAAGCTGATGCCAGTCAAAACCCTCATCTGTGATGCTCGCACAGTCGCATCACTGTGCGCGTCGACTTGCTCAACGCTGACGCGCTGTTGCCCGGCGATTCCGCGATGTCGTTGCTGGAACGACCGCTCCCTGCCACAGCGTCATTGCGAGCGAAGCGAAGCAATCCATCTCTCCGCGCTCGCGGAACTAATGGATTGCTTCGTCGCTTCGCTCCTCGCAATGACGTGGAGAGTTCGCGCCTCACGCCGCCTTCTTGCTCTCCGCGAGATTGGCGAGCTGTCGCAAGATCTCTGTCGTGCCGGCGAGCCGCTCTTCCGGCGTATCCCATTCCTGGAAGAACACGACCTTCATGTCGGGCCGCACCTTGGCGGCCTGGCCGTGCTGGCGGATGAAGGTCACCAGCCGCTCCGGATGCGCAAAACTGTTGTCGCGGAATGCGATCACGGCGCCCTTCGGGCCGGCATCGACCTTGCCGACATTGGCCCGGCGGCAATAGGCCTTGATCGCCGCCACCTTGAACAGATAGCGCACCTCGTCCGGCAGCACGCCGAAACGGTCGCGCATCTCGGCGGCGAAGGCATCGATGTCCTCGTCGGTGTCGAGATCGGCGAGCCGCCGATAGAGCGACAGTCGCACGCTGAGATCGTTGACGTAGTCTTCGGGGATCAAGACCGGCATGCCGATCGTGATCTGCGGCGACCAGCGGTCGGCGGCAGGCTCGGCGACGCCGGCCTTGAGGTTGACGATCGCCTCCTCCAGCATCGACTGGTACAGCTCGAAGCCGACTTCCTTGATGTGGCCGGACTGCTCCTCGCCGAGCAGATTTCCGGCGCCGCGGATGTCGAGGTCGTGCGAGGCGAGCTGGAAGCCCGCGCCGAGCGTCTCCAGCGATTGCAGCACCTTGAGCCGCCGCTCCGCCTGCGCGGTGATCTTCTGCTGCGCCGGCAGCGTGAACAGCGCATAGGCGCGCAGCTTGGAGCGGCCGACGCGGCCGCGCAGCTGGTAGAGCTGGGCCAGGCCGAACATGTCGGCGCGGTGCACGATCAGCGTGTTGGCGTTCGGGATGTCGAGACCGGACTCGACGATCGTGGTCGACAGCAGGATGTCGTATTTGCCATCGTAGAACGCGGACATGATGTCCTCGATCACGGTCGGCGGCATCTGGCCGTGGGCGACCGCGACCTTCATCTCCGGCACGTTCTTGTCGAGGAAGTCCTTCACGCCCGCGAGGTCCTCGATCCGCGGCACGACGTAGAACGCCTGCCCGCCGCGGTAGCGCTCGCGCAAGAGCGCCTCGCGGATCATCAGCGGATCGTGCGGCGCGACGAAGGTGCGCACCGCGAGGCGATCGACCGGCGGCGAGGCAATGATCGAGAGCTCGCGAACGCCGGTCAGCGCCAGTTGCAGCGTGCGCGGGATCGGGGTTGCCGACAGAGTCAGGACGTGGACCTGGGCGCGGAGCTGCTTCAGCCGCTCCTTGTGGCTGACGCCGAAATGCTGCTCCTCGTCGACGATCAGGAGGCCAAGGTCCTTGAACTTGATCGCCTTGCCGAGCAACGCATGGGTGCCCACCACGATGTCGACGCTGCCGTCAGTGAGCCCCTTCTTGGTCTGGCTCAACTCCTTGGTCGACACCAGCCGCGAAGCCTGCGCGACATTGACCGGAAAGCCTTTGAAGCGCTCGGTGAAGGTCCGCGAATGCTGGCGCGCCAGCAGCGTGGTCGGCACCACGACCGCGACCTGCCGGCCCTCGAGCGCCACGGCGAATGCCGCGCGCAATGCCACCTCGGTCTTGCCGAAGCCGACGTCGCCGCAGATCAGCCGGTCCATCGGGCGGCCGATCTCGAGGTCCTTCAGGGTCGAATTGATCGCCCCCAACTGGTCCTCGGTCTCGTCATAGGGGAAGCGCGCGCAGAAC
Organism: Bradyrhizobium macuxiense; assembly: GCF_007993935.1. GTDB lineage: Bacteria > Pseudomonadota > Alphaproteobacteria > Rhizobiales > Xanthobacteraceae > Bradyrhizobium > Bradyrhizobium macuxiense_A. The sequence goes on from NZ_VITY01000001.1 coordinate 26,006, forward strand.
TCGTCATAGACATGCGGCTGCAGCGGGAATTTCGGCGCCTCGTGCAGCTGCCGCTCGGCCGCGATCTTGATCAGTTCGCCCGCGATCTCGCGGATGCGGTTCTTGAGCTTGGCCTTGCGGGCCTGCCAGCCGCCGCCGCCGAGACGGTCGAGCTCGACATTGGCGCTGTCGGAGCCGTAGCGCGACAGCAGCTCGATGTTCTCGACCGGCAGGAACAGTTTCGTCTCCGCCGCATAATGTAGCTCGAGACAGTCGTGCGGCGCGCCGGACACTTCCAGCGTCTGCAGCCCGACGAAACGGCCGATGCCGTGCTCGACGTGCACCACGAGATCGCCGGTCGCAAGGCTCGTCACCTCGGAGATGAAATTGTCGAGCTTGCGGCTCGCCTTGCGCGGCCGCACCAGGCGGTCGCCGAGGATATCCTGCTCGCTGATGACGGCGAATTCGCTGGTCTCGAAGCCGGACTCCATGCCGAGCACGGCCAGCATGGTCTCGTTGCGCGGCGTCGCCTGCACGATCCGCCAGGTGTTGACGCTGGTGGTGTTGAGCAGCTTGTGGTCGTGCAGCATCGCGCCCATGCGGTCGCGCGAGCCCTCGCTCCACAGCGCGACGATGACCTTCTTGCGCTGCGACTGCAACGCGCCAATATGCCCGACCACCGCCTCGAACACGTTGACGTTGCTGTCGGCGCGCTCCGGCGCGAAATTGCGGCCCTGGCGCGCGCCGGCGTCGAAAACATCTGCCGTGCCTTCGGGCACCGCGAACGGCGTCAGCCGCGCCAGCGGCGCGTCGCCGAGCAGTTTGGTCCATTCGGCTTCGGTCAAATACAGCTTGTCCGGCGGCAGCGGCTTGTAGATCGCGCCGCTGCCCGGGTGCTCCAGCGCCTCGCGCCGCGCGTCGTAATAGTCTGATATCTGCGAGAAGCGTTCGCGCGCGGCATCCTCGCCCTGCGGCTCGATCGCGATCGTTGCGCCGTCGAGATAGTCGAACAGCGTGTCCATCCGCTCCTGGAACAGCGGCAGCCAGTGCTCCATGCCGGGATGGCGGCGTCCTTCCGAGACCGCCTCATAGAGCTGGTCGTCGCGTCCCGGTGCGCCGAACGCCGCGACATAGCCCATGCGGAAGCGGCGGATGGTTTCGGTGGTGAGCTGGAATTCCGACACCGGCACCAGGTCGAGCCCGCGCATGTCCAGATGCGTGCGCTGGGTCTCGGCATCGAAGGTGCGGATCGACTCGAGGCTGTCGCCGAAGAAGTCGAAGCGCACCGGCTGGTCGAGGCCGGCCGGAAACAGATCGAGGATGCCGCCGCGCACGGCATATTCGCCGGGCTCGCGCACCGTGGACGAGCGGGTGTAGCCATTGTGCTCGAGCCAGGCCACGACCGAGTCCATCGGCACCACGTTGCCGGGCGCGACCGACAGCGCTTGGGCCGCGACCTGCTCGCGCGCCGGCACCCGCTGCACGGCGGCGTTCACCGTGGTCAGCACGATCAGCGGCTTGTCGGAGCCCGCCAGCCGCGACAGTTTGGCCAGCGCGGTCAGCCGCTGCGCCAGGATGCCCGAATGCGGCGAGACGCGGTCATAGGGCTGGCAGTCCCAGGCCGGAACCTGCATCACCGCGATATCGGGGGCGAAGAACTCCAGCGCACGGGCGAGCTGCTGCATCCGCGCGCCGTCGCGGCACACCACGGCGAGGCTGACCGCGGGCCGCTTCGGCTGCGCGGCGATGGCGCGCGCCAGGTCGGAGATCACGAGCCCTTCGGCGCCCTCGGCGACGTTGGCGATGGTCAGCACCCGGCCGGGCGCGAGCATCGCCGCCGGCGATTTCATCGGCTGCTTCATGCACTGGGATCCGCGACCTGGAACGCCTTGATGCGGGCAAACAGCGCGGTCTGATGCTCGGCAGCCAAAACCTTGTCGCCGGTCAGCGCGGCGTAGAGGTCGGGATCCGGTACCTCGATCAAATGCTCGAGTTCGCCGAGCTCCTGGTCGGTGAGGCCAGCGATTTCAGCATCGGCAAAGCGGCCGAGGATCAGGTCCATCTCCCGGGTGCCGCGATGCCAGCAGCGAAACAAAAGCCGCTTGCGGCGGTCATCGAGCCCGCTGCTCGATCGTGTCGATCCCGTCATGTCCCAAAATCCATCAAACGCCAAAAGCCCGGACGTGCCGGGCGAGCTTGATATAGCGATGGCGGAGGCCGATGTCAGCCCTCATTCGCCGCCTTTTGGGGTTTCCTTGCGCGCATGCCGTGAGTCGTGTGTAAAGGCACCGATGCGCCCAGCCCTGCTCAATCCGCTGTTTGCCCAGGTCACGACGCTTTCGGGCGTCGGCCCGAAGCAGGACAAGCTGCTGCGCTATCTGCTCGACCGCAGCGAGACGCCGCGGCTGGTCGATCTGCTGCTGCATCTGCCGGCGAGCGTGATCGATCGCCGCGCGCGGCCGAAGATTCGGGATGCTGTGGTCGGAACCATGGTGACGCTGGAGGTCACCGTCGACCGTCATCGCCCGCCGCCGCCGCGCAATTCGCGCGCGCCCTACCTCGTCTATGCCAGCGACGACACCGGCGACGTGGTGCTGACCTTCTTCCGCGCCCAGCCCGGCTATGTCGAGAAGCTGCTGCCGGTCGGCGAGAAGCGCTACGTCTCCGGCACGCTGGCGATGTATGACGGCATCCCGCAGATCGTGCATCCCGATCGCGTCGTCGACGAAGCCGGCTTTGCAAAACTCTCCGGCATCGATCCGGTCTATCCGCTGACCGAGGGGCTGGCGATCGGCTCGCTCCGCCGCGCCATCGCGCAGGCGCTGACCAAGCTGCCTGACTTGCCGGAATGGATCAGCCCCGAGGTGCTGCGCCGCTGCAACTTCCCGCCGATCCGGGAGGCGCTGACCCGCGTCCATGTTCCGGTCGAGCTGACCGACATTTTGCCCGATGGACCGTTCTGGTCGCGGCTGGCGTTCGACGAACTGCTCGCGGGCCAGCTCGCGCTCGCCCTGATCCGCGCCACGCTGCGCCGTCCCGCCGGCGTGCGCAACGCCGGCGACGGCCATCTGCGCAACCGGATCATCGATGCGCTGCCCTATGCGCTAACCAAATCGCAGCAGGAGGCCGTCGCGGCGATAACAGCGGACCTGCAACAGCCGGTGCGCATGCTGCGCCTCGTGCAGGGCGATGTCGGTTCCGGCAAGACCGTGGTGGCGCTGCTGGCGGCCGCCGCCGTCAATGAGGCCGGCAAGCAGGCCGCGCTGATGGCGCCGACCGAGATCCTGGCGCGCCAGCACATCAAGACCATCGCGCCGCTGGCTGAGCGCGCCGGCATGCGGGTTGCGATCCTCACCGGCCGCGAGAAAGGCAAGGAGCGCCGCGAACTCCTGGCGCAGCTCGAGGCCGGCGAGATCGACCTCCTGGTCGGCACTCATGCGCTGATCCAGGACGACGTGATCTACAAGGCACTGGCGCTTGCCGTGGTCGACGAGCAGCATCGTTTCGGCGTGCGCGAGCGCCTCGCACTGACCTCGAAGGGCGAGGCCGTCGACGTGCTGGTGCTGAGCGCGACGCCAATCCCGCGCACGCTGGTGCTGACTTACTTCGGCGACATGGACGTCTCGGAGTTACGTGAGAAGCCCGCCGGCCGCCAGCCGATCGATACCCGCGCGGTGCCGATGAGCCGGATCGAGGACGTGATGGACGGCGTCGGCCGCGCGCTCGGCGCCGGCAAACTGGTGTACTGGATCTGCCCGCTGGTCGATGAATCTGAGGCCGAGGGCACCGAGCACCTCACCAACGCGACCGAGCGTTTCGAGAGCTTGCGAGAGCGGTTCGGCGATCGTGTCGGCCTCGTGCACGGCCAGATGAAGGGCACCGAGAAGGACCGCGTGATGGCGCAATTCGCCGCGCACGAGATCGGGCTCCTGGTCGCAACGACCGTCGTCGAAGTCGGCGTCGACGTGCCGGCGGCGACCATCATGGTGATCGAAAACGCCGAGCGCTTTGGCCTCGCACAACTGCATCAATTGCGCGGCCGCATCGGCCGCGGCTCGGAGGCCTCGACCTGCCTGTTGCTCTACAAGGAGCCGCTCGGCGAGATGTCGAAGGCGCGGCTCAAGGTGATCCGCGAGACCACCGACGGCTTCCGGATCGCCGAGGAAGATCTGAAGCTGCGCGGCGAAGGCGATGTGCTCGGCATCCGCCAGAGCGGCCTGCCCGGCTACCGCATCGCCCGCTCCGAAGTGCACGGCCAGCTCATCACCCAGGCCCGCGACGAGGCGCTGCGGATCATGAAGGACAATCCAAAGCTGAAGGGCGAACGCGGCGAAGCGCTGCGCGTCCTGCTCTACCTCTACGAACGCGACGAAGCCGTGCCGCTGATCGGCGCGGGCTAGCGCCCACCACCGTCATTGCGAGCGAAGCGAAGCAATCCATGGTCCGACTCGGGGATAGATGGATTGCTTCGTCGCTATCGCTCCTCGCAATGACGATGTAGGATAGAGTCCGGGAGAATGCCGTGAAGCAACCGTGCGTTTACATTGTTGCCAACAAGCGTCACGGCACTATTTACACTGGCGTTACCGCTAATCCGCCGAAGCGTTCGTTTGAACATCGCGAGGGCTCGGTGAAGGGCTTCTCGGCGAAGTACGGCTGCAGAATGCTGGTGTGGTACGAATTGCACGAAACGATGTACGACGCGATCACACGGGAAAAGCAGATCAAGGCCGGCAGTCGGGCAAAGAAGATTGCGCTGATCGAGGCGCTGAACCCGGGTTGGAATGATCTCTACGACACGCTGATCTGATAGTGTCGTCACCGATCCTTCCCCACCGTCATTGCGAGCGAAGCGAAGCAATCCATCGCTCCACATATGCGGAACGATGGATTGCTTCGTCGCTTCGCTCCTCGCAATGACGGGGAGAGAACTCGGCTTTGCCCCCAAAGCCCGCTAAGGGCAATGGTGGCGCTATTTGTTATGGGGCTCGTCAGACCCCGCATACGCCACCAGCTCGTGTCCGGCCGCCTGCCAGCCGCGGCAGCCGCCGTGGATCACGGAGACATCCTCGAAGCCGATCTCGCGCAGCGCCTCTGCGGCGCGCTTGGCCTTGCCGCCACCGCCGCAGGTCAGGATGATCGGTTGCTCGCGATCGGCGAGCGCCGCGTCGGCAACCGCGACGGCCGCGATCTCTTCGTGGCTGATATTGCGCGCGCCTGCGATGGTGCCTCGCTCGCGCAACTGCCAGGGCTCGCCGACATCGATCAGCGTCACGCCGCCCTGTTCCAACTCGTGTTTGGCCTCGTCGGGCGACAGCAACCGCGCGCCCGCGCCTTGCTGCGTCGCCTCGGAACCCATCAGCCCTCGACCTTGGCCGGCGTCGCCGGCTGCAACGAGGCCTGGTTGGCGATCCGTGCCGCATTGGCCATGCCGGCAAGCGCCGCGGCGCGCTTCTGGTCGTTGGTGCCGGGCTGCACCACGCCGGCCGACATGATCAGCGTCGCGGCATCCTCGGTGCTCATCTCGATCTCGATGATCTTGCTCTTCGGCACGTAGAAGAAGAAGCCGGTGGTCGGGTTCGGCGCGCAGGGCAGGAACACCGAGATGTGCTCTTCGTCGCCGGGGAAGGCGGCGGCGAGCTCGGCGCTCGGCGCCTGCGAGATCAGCACGATCGACCACATCCCGGGCGAGGGAAACTCGACCAGGCCGACGCGGCGGAAGCTCGAGCCGTTACCGGAGAACAGCGTCTCGAACACCTGCTTCAAGCCGCGATAGATCGCACGCACCGCCGGAATCCGCCCGAGCAGCCGCTCGCCGAGATCGACCAGCGTGCGCCCGATCAGATTGGCGGTGAGGAAGCCGAGCAGCGTCAGCGCGATGACGGCAACGATCAGGCCGGAACCGGGCAGCCCGAACGGCAGATAGGTTTCCGGCCGGTAGGCGGTGGGCACGAACGGCCGGACCAGATTGTCGACCCAGTTCACGAACCACCAGGTCAGGTACAGGGTGATCGCAACCGGCCCGGCGACCACCAGGCCGGTCAGGAAATAGTTCCGGAAACGCGCCATCAGCCCGCGGGGGGCATCCGGGGGCAAATCACCCGTGACGGGAGGCACTTGGTTGGAAGTCATTGCGGTTCCAAGGTCGTCGAAGCGGCCGTAGTCCACCACCCAGCTAAGCCATTCTGTCGCATTTTTGAAGAGCCGCGTGACGGCCCGGCTTGCGACTATTCGACCGTGACCGATTTGGCCAGATTCCGGGGCTGATCGACGTCGGTGCCCATCACCACGGCAGTATGATAGGCGAGCAGCTGCACCGGAACGGCATAGACAATCGGCGCGAAGGTCGCCCCCATGTCCGGCATCACGATCGTCACCAGCGACTGGATGGTGGCTTCCGCGGCGCCCTTGGCGTCGGTCATCAGGATGATCTTGCCGCCGCGGGCGGCGACCTCCTGCATGTTGGAGACGGTCTTCTCGAACACCTTGTCGTACGGCGCGATCACCACGACCGGCATGTGCTCGTCGATCAACGCGATCGGCCCATGCTTGAGCTCGCCGGCGGCGTAGCCCTCGGCGTGGATGTAGGAGATTTCCTTCAGCTTCAGCGCACCTTCCAGCGCCAGCGGATAGCTGGTGCCGCGGCCGAGATAGAGCACGTCGCGCGACTTCGAGATCTCGCGCGCCAGCTTCTCGATCTGCAGCTCTGACGTGAGCGCTTCCGACATCAGGCGCGGAATTTCGACCAGGCCGTGTACCAGCTTGGCCTCGTCGGCATCGGACAGTTCGCCGCGCGCCTTGCCGGCGGCAACCGCGAGCGAGGCCAGCACCATCAGCTGGCAGGTGAACGCCTTGGTCGAGGCGACGCCGATCTCGGGACCGGCAAGCGTCTGCAACACCGTCTCGCTCTCGCGCGCGATCGTCGAGGTCGGCACGTTGACGACCGACAGCGTGTGCGCACCCTGCGCCTTGGCGTAGCGCAGCGCCGCCAGCGTGTCGGCGGTCTCGCCGGACTGCGAGATGAAGATCGCGAGATCCCCCTTGCGCAGCGGCGCCTCGCGGTAGCGGAACTCGGACGCGACATCGAGCTCGACCGGCAGCCGTGCCAGCCGCTCCAGCCAGTATTTGGCGACGAAGCCGGCATAGCTCGCGGTGCCGCAGGCCGTGATCGAGACGCGCTGGATATCCTTGAAGTCGAACGGCAGCTTGACCGGCATGGTGACGCGCTCGGCCGCCAGGTCGACGTAGCGGGCGAGCGTGTGCCCGACCACTTCGGGCTGCTCGTGGATCTCCTTGGCCATGAAGTGGCGATAATTCGCCTTGTCGACCAGCGCGGTCGCCGTCGTGTGCTTGATCGCCTCGCGATGGACGATGGCGTTGTCCTTGTCGAAGATCGTCGCGCCCTTGCGGTTCAGCACCACCCAGTCGCCGTCCTCGAGATAGCTGATCGTGTCGGTGAACGGCCCGAGCGCGATCGCATCCGAGCCGAGATACATCTCGCCGTCGCCATGACCGACCGCAAGCGGCGGGCCGTTGCGGGCGCCGATCATCAGGTCGTCCTCGCCGGCGAAAATGAAGCCGAGTGCGAACGCGCCGCGCAGTTCCGACAGCACCGCCCTCACCGCCTCGACCGGCTTGACGCCGCCCTTGAGCAGATTGTCGACCAGATGCACCACGACCTCGGTGTCGGTCTCGGTCGAGAACTCCGCGCCCTTGGCTTCGAGGTGCTCGCGCAGCTCGCGGAAATTTTCGATAATGCCGTTATGCACCACGGCGACGCGTTCGGTTGAGTGCGGATGCGCGTTGTTCTCGGTCGGCCGGCCGTGCGTGGCCCAGCGGGTGTGGCCGATGCCGGTATGGCCGCCGAGCGGCTTGGCCTCCAGCCGGGCCTCGAGATTCCTCAGCTTGCCCTCGGCGCGGCGCCGCGCCACCACGCCGTTCTCGAGCGTAGCGACCCCTGCGGAATCATAGCCGCGATATTCGAGCCGCTTGAGCGAATCCACCAGTTGCTCCGCGACCGGAGCGCGTCCAAGAATGCCGACGATGCCGCACATGCGGTTCAATGTCCCCAAAAATCGCCGAAAATTTGCCAAAGCGGCGACACGGTCCCTTAACGGGAATCGCCGGCCGCAAGATACTCAATAATTATTGCCGATTGCGACAGTCTTAAACGGCAAGGTTGATGCGAAAGGCTGGTTAATCGGGGCTAACCAATTTGGCAAGAGTGCGTCAGCGGGCCCCCGACGGCACAGGCCACGGTTTCGCCTCCCAGATCGTGGTCCATTCCCGGCCCGTGCCACAGGCAGGCGCGCTGACCTCGACGCGAACCACGATAAGGCTTTCGCGATTGGTCACGCCCAGCCGATAGACGTGCCGCAGATGCGAGCTGGGACATTCGTCCGATGAGGTTTCGGCCTGCAACAAGCCTGCGTCATCCTTCCACGTGATGAAACCAGGAGTGTCCGTCGTGCCGAACCCCTGCTCCGCGATGTAGGGGAACTCCAGTGGTTTTGGTCTGCTGACGTCGGAAAGATCGAACGCTTGATGCGATCCCGTCACGGTCAAGCGACAGAACATCAGCACGAGGCGGCGGCCGGCCACTTTCATGAACCGAACCGGTAGCTTTTCGATGTCATCCTTGTACTTGCAGCCAGATTGTTCGGCCGCAAGCGCAAGCGGTCTTGGCACCAGGGCCGGATCGGAGATTTCAAAATCCGTACGCCCATTGGCAAGGCTGGCCCACTCTCGAAGCGCCTCGCGGCGCGCGTCAACGCTTGAACTTTCATCGCCGCGCGTAGCCGTCATGCTGCCCGCCAGAAGGCATGCGAACAGCGTGAAGATGGTGCGCGACCCAAGGCTCTGACGAAACGCTTTGCTTGCCACTCAGACCTCCGATTCTGCTGTTCAGGCCGCGGCGACCTATCCGTAAGTCTTGCTGTAGACGAACAGGAAGACAGCGCCCCAAAATATCATTCCGCTGATCATCGCCACGATCTCGTACGGCAGCAGAGGAGGCCCCAGAGCCCGCGACCGGTCTTTGTGAAGAACATTTCGACCAGAGGCTGGAGCAGAGAAAGGATCAGGTCGTTCACGGTTCCCAGCCCCGACCACGCAGCCAGACGTCGCGGCACGTCACCAGCATGCCGTGCAGTCCGTTCTTGAGGAAAAACAGATAGAGCGCGAACAGCAGCACGAAGCTGACCCGATCGTCGCCCCAGGACATAAACTCCGGTTGATCGGATGTCTTCCGCGACAGCACCGCCAGCTGTCCGGTTTCGGCCCATTGGTAGAGTCGTGCGGCGCTGAAATACGTCACCAGGCTGCAAAAGAGTCCGGTCAGAATGGTCGCGGCATGTTTGCGCATGATGTGTTTTGCACGACCGCCGCCTAAGAGCGATGAAACCGTCGACGGCAAACGCCGCCAAGTGTGTCAACGGAGCATTAACGCCTTTCGGCGAGGGTGCCGCCGCCGGAGGTAGCCCGATGCACACTGCGCATGATCGCGAGGCCCGTCGCCTCGATACGCTCGTGGAACTCGACATCCTCGACACACCGCGTGAACTGGCGTTTGACCGGCTGACCTCGCTGTGCCGCAAGATGTTCCGCGTGCCGATGTCGACGCTGACCTTCATCGACGGCCATCGGCAATGGTTCAAGGCCTCCGATGGGCTCGACCTGCGCGAAACCGACCGGCGGCCGGCGCCATGCAATGTCACCATCACGCTGGACGAGCCGCTGGTCGTCGCCGACATGCTGCGCGACGCCCGCTTCGCGGACAACATGTTCGTCCGCGGGGCACCGTTCGTCCGCTTCTATGCCGGCGCACAGCTCAAGCTGTCCGGCGCCGTGATCGGAAGCCTGTGCGCCATCGACACCCGCCCTCGCGATGACTTCGGCGCCGAGGCGACCAGCATGCTGGTCGATCTCGCCGAGATCGCCGTCGACGAATTGAAGCTGCGGAACCTGTCCATGCAGGACGCCCTCACCGGTTGCTCCTCGCGGCGCGCCTTCCGCGGTGAAGGCGAACGGCTGACCGCGCTGGCGACACGGCATATCAGCCCGCTCTCCTGCGCGGTGCTCGATGTCGATCACTTCAAACAGGTCAACGATACCTACGGGCATGCGGTCGGCGACATGGTGCTGGGGGCAGTGGCAGCGGCCGCACGCGGCGCGCTGCGCGGCTCCGATTTGATCGGCCGGCTCGGCGGCGAAGAGTTCGGCATCCTGCTGCCGCACACAAAGCTCGATCAGGCGATGGGCGTGCTCGAGAAGGTGCGCGCCGCCGTTGCGGCGACACGGATCGAGACGCCGGCCGGCACGATCGGCGTCACCTGCAGCCTCGGCGGCGCCATGCTCTCGCCGGGCAATTGCTTCGACGACATGCTGCGCAACGCCGACCTTGCGATGTATGGCGCCAAGCAGGCCGGCCGCAATCAGGCGCTGGCCTGGGTCGACCGGGCGCCGTCGATTGCGCCGACCGCGCGGCGCGTGTTCAAGGCCGGCACGATCAGCTTCAACGCCGGCCATTCCACGATCGACTGCACGGTGCGCGGCCTGTCGCGCGACACCGCGACGATCGAGGTGTTGTCCACCTCGGGGATTCCCGATCAGTTCAAGCTCGCGATCGCCACCGACGCGCTGTCACGCGCCTGCCGCATCACGGCGAAGGCCGACAACCGGATCGAGGTCGCCTTCACCTGAGTACTCTCCGATCGTCATTCGGGGGCGACGCGTTAGCGTCGAGCCCGGAATCCATCGGGCCTCAGAACAAGTGGTGAAATGGATTCCGGGCTCTCGCGTCGCGAGCCCCGGAATGACGAGAGCAGGCGTCGCACCAGCGCCCTAATGTTCGACCCGGTACAGCCGCCAGCGCTCCGGCACGCCCTTGAGCTGATGCGCGCCGCGATCCTTGAAAACGACTTCGGACTCCAGCATCAGGTCCTTGACCGCGCTCGAGACCAGGACCTCGCCGGCACGCGCTTTCGCAGCGACGCGCGCGCCGATGTGAAACGCGAGACCGATGACCTCCGCCCCGCTCACCTTGTACTCGCCCGCGTGCAGCCCAATCCTGATCTCAAGCCCCAGCGTGCGCACGGCCTCCCGGATCGCGGTCGCGCAACGGATCCCGGCCGCCGGCTTGCCGAACGTCGCCAGCACGCCATCCCCGGTCGTCACGACTTCCTTGCCGCGCAGGGCCTTCAGCTCCCTGCGGACGGCGGCATAATAGTGATTCATCACCGTCGCCCAGCGCGAATCCCCGAGCCGTGCGGCCTTTTCGGTGGACCGGACGATATCGACGAACAGGATCGTGGCGAGTGCCTGCTTGAGCTCCGCGTCACGTGCGGCGGTCCGGCGCCGGTTCGCGATATTTCCCGTCAGCGGTTCATAGCGATGGCTGCGCCGCCGTGCGACGGCCGCCTTGGTGTAGTTCTGGGCACGCTGCACCGTACGGCAGCGAATGGTCTTTTCCTGCGGTGGAAACGTCCAGTAGACCTTTCGCCCGCTTCCGGCGCCCTGAACCTCGACGGCGCCCCACTTCAGGAAGACCGTCGAGCCGGTCCGCCGAATGCACCATGCCTTGGACGTGTATCCGGAGACGTTCGATTGATGGACTCCGATGCGAAGGAATTTGGGCATGAGCGTCCGGCCGAGAGCGCTTGGGGTCCTACCTCCGGTAAAGCGTAGTCAGACATGCGCGCGTTGGCAACAGGACTGGATCGAGGGCTAACCGATCCGCTGCCCGTTCGATCCGGCGTCGGCATCGACGGACAGGATCGCCTGCGCTTCCGCGCCTGGCTGTTGTTCATCGCGAAATCGTGCCGGGGTCAGCCGGCTGCGGTCGACCGTCACGCCAAAAATGTCGAAGCGGTTGTAGTAACCGACCACGTCGTGAAACTGCTTCGGCTCGACGCAACGATTGAGGTCGATCTCGGCGTAGGCGATCCCCTCCTGATCCTGCAATTCATCGCCAAACACGACCCCCGTCGGATCGACGAAGAAACTCGCCGCACGTGGCGTCCGGTCGATCACGTCGGCGATGGCTCTGTCGCGTTCGATGAGGAAGGCACGCATCGGCTCATCCATGTAGCCGGCGGTGACGATCCCGAACACCTTGGCTTCGAAGCAGTGGGCGCTGGCCCGGATGCGATTGGCGGCGACATTGTCGAAATTGCCGCCGCCGACCGGGCGCCGGGTCGGCCACATCGGCGGCCAGCTCGAGATGTGGACCTGTTCGCCCTGCGCCATCAGCGCGAAACGAGCCAATGGATTGGTGTTCTCGCCGCAGATCAACCCGCCGATGCGGCCCTGCCGTGTCTGTGCGACCACAAGGCCCGCACCATCCCCGGATGACCACACCAGCTTCTCGTAGAATGTCGGAACCAGCTTGCGGTGATGGACCAGAATTTCGCCGGTCTCGCCGATCAACAGGTTCGCATTCCACAGCCCCCCGACGCTGACGGCCGAGCGCTCGCTGATGCCGATCGAGACGGTGACGCCGAGGGCGCGCGCCTCGGCGCAAACCCGCGCCACTTCCGGTCCGTCCACCAGCACGGATTGCTCGGCCATGCGCACGAACAGGTCGTGATTGTCGATCGGAGGCCACAGCGCCGCCCAGACCGGAAAGGCGGGAATATAGGTTTCCGGAAACGCGATCAGCTCGGCGCCGGCCCTGGCCGCCTCGCGCATGATCGAGATTGCCTTCTCGGTGGTCGCCTGACTGTCGAGGAACACGGGCGCGGCGTGGACGGCAGCAGCCTTGAAGCGCGGAAGCATATGAAAATCCCGGCTAGGATTGGGGGAGCGAAGCGGTATCATCCTTGCCTCGCAGGCATGCATGGGAATTGTCGCAAGGCCGGTTGCGAAGGATCGGAGCCGCCGCGCGTTGGAACGGGAATTGCTTTGCTGACGACGGCTGCAATCCGGAGGCAGGTGATGTTCGATACGATCAACTGGGACGATCTGCGGGTATTCCTCTGTGCCGCTCGCGCCGGGAATTTGAGCCAAACAGCAAAGCGACTACGGCTGGACCACTCCACCGTCAGCCGGCGCATTGCGCAGATGGAAGCCTCGCTCGGGATCGCGGTGTTCGAACGCCACCGCACCGGGCTCAAGCTCAACGAAGTCGGCGAGCGGCTGCTGCGTCACGCCGAGCGGGTCGAAAGCGCGGTCATCGCCATTCGCGAGGAAGCCAGCGCCAGCGACACCCAGGAGCTCGCCGGGACCGTGCGGCTCGCGACCATGGAGGGGATCGCCTCGCTCTATCTGGCGCAGCGCTTTGCCAAACTGCGGCGCACGGCGCCGCGACTCTCCGTCGAACTCGTCACGTCGGCCCAGACGGTCTATGTCCATAAGCGTGAAGCCGATCTGTTCGTGTCCTTCTTCCGGCCACCCGGGCCGGGCCTGATCTCGGAGCGCATCGGCAAGTTCCGGCTCGGGCTATTCGCGAGCCAGGACTATCTCGACCATCACGGCGTGCCCAAAACCCTGCGCGATCTCGGGGATCATTGGTTCGTGTCCTATATCGAGGACTTGCTCCAGGTCGATTCGGTGCGCTGGCTCGCCGACGTCATCGAGGAGCCGAAGATCGCCTTCCACTCCAACAGCATGATCGCGCAGATGAACGCCGCGGCGGGCGGCCTCGGCATCGTGATGCTGCCGAGTTTCGCCACCAGGGACCGGCCCGACCTGATCCCCGTGCTGCCCGCCCTCGCCGGCACCGTTCGCGAGGTCTGGCTCAACGTCCACAGCGACCTGCAATTTGCCCCGCGCATCCGCGCCGTCCGCGCCTTCCTGAAAAACACCCTGAAGCAGGACCCCGACATGCAGGTCACGCTGGCCGACGCCGTGCCGCAGCTGCGCACAGCAGATTGCAAAAATCCATAATTCCCTTCCGTGGGAGCCCGGCTGAAGCTCGTCCGATTGGCGCAAGGCAAAGCGCGCTTAAGTCTTAAGGGGCCAATATGGACAGGGTTATTCCCGGCAATGCCGGTCCGGCGCCGAGCGGCGTCGCATTGGCCAGGAAGCTGGCCAAGACGCGGCTGACCGTCGCGCTCGTTCTCAGCGTTACAATGATCGTGATCTATTTCGGTTTCATGGCGCTGTTCGCGTTCGACAAGCCGCTGCTCGGCACCATCCTGATGCCGGGCCTGTCGCTTTGCATTGTGCTCGGTCCGCTCGTCATCATCTCCTCGTTCGTGCTCTGCCTGGTCTACGTGCTGTGGGCGAACCGGGTGCTCGATGCCGGCATCCGCGACCTTCGCTAACGGGGCAGACAAAGATGGGCAGCAGCACGCTTTCGATCGGGTTCTTCTTCGCCTTCATGGCGTTGACGCTGGGGATCACCTATTGGGCCGCGCGGCGCACGCGCACCACCGAGCACTTCTTTGCCGCCGGCGGCCAGGTCACGCCGTGGCAGAACGGCTGGGCACTTGCGGGGGATTTCCTGAGCGCCGCCGCCCTGCTCGGAATTGCAGGAATCGTCACCTCGAACGGCTTCGACGGCATGATCTATTCGATCGGGTGGCTGGTCGGCTGGCCGATCATTCTGTTCCTGATCGTCGAACCCCTGCGTAACGTCGGCCGCTTCACCTTCGCCGACGTCGTGGCCTATCGCCTGCGCCAGCGCCCGGTGCGCCTCGCCGGCGCCGTCGGAACGCTGGCCGTCATCCTGTTCTACCTGATCGCCCAGATGGTCGCGACGGGATCGCTGATCAAGCTGCTGTTCGGCCTGCCCTACACCTGGTCGGTCGTCGTGGTCGGCAGCGTGATGCTGGTCTACGTCCTGTTCGGCGGCATGTTGGCGACGACCTGGGTGCAGGTGGTGAAGGCTGCGCTGCTGATGGGCGGCGGCATCCTGCTCGCCTTCCTGGTGTTGACCCATTTCGACATGAACCCGCTGAAGCTGTTCGCCGCGGCGTCCGAGAAATACGGCACCAAGGTCCTGCAGCCGGGATCGAAGGTGGTCTCGGGCCAATGGGACGCTATCTCGCTCGGGCTCGGCCTGATGTTCGGGACCGCCGCGATGCCGCATGTGCTGATGCGGGCCTATACGGTGAAGGATGCCAAGGCCGCGCGGCTGTCGATCCTCTATGCCACCGGCCTGATCGGCGTCTTTCATCTCATGGTCTTCATCATCGGCTTCGGCGCCATGGTGCTGGTCGGCGCCGACGCCGTGGCCAAGGCCGGAGGTGGCGGCAACATGGCCGCGCCGCTGCTCGCACTCACTGTCGGCGGCAATGCGTTCTTCGGCTTCATCTGCGCGGTCGCGTTCGCGACCATGCTCGCCGTCGTCGCAGGGCTGACGCTGTCGGGCGTCGCCACGCTCTGTCACGACGTCTGGACCAATGTGATCCGGAACGGCGCCGCTTCCGAGCCCGAACAGCTCAAGGTCGCGCGCATCGCAACCGTTCTGATTTCCATCTTCGCCATCATGCTTGGCATCGCGTTCGAAGGCCAGAACGTCGCCTTCATGGCGGGCCTCGCGTTCTCGATCGCCTGCGCCGCGAACTTCCCCTCGCTCGTGCTCTCGATCACCTGGCGCCGCTTCACGACGCCCGCGGCGGTCGCGAGCATCCTGGTCGGCACGCTGAGCTCGCTGGTGCTGATCTATCTGTCGCCGACCATCCAGGTCGACATCCTCGGCAAGCCGCTCACCGCGATCGAGCACCAATGGTGGTTCGTGTCGCTGCGCAATCCGGCGATCATCAGCATGCCGCTCTCCTTTGCGGTCGCGATCCTGCTGTCGCTGGTCACGCGGGAGAAGAACGCAAATCTCGCCTTCGACGAGATGCAGCGGCGCATCCTGCTCGGACCGGTCCCGCCGACCACGAGCGAGCCCGCCCGGGCGAAGAGCGCGGCCTGATTCACCGAACGCGCAAAACATTCGGTGTCGTCCCGGCCTTGAGCCGGGACCCATAACCACGAGCGCCAATTAGTTTGCAGCGCTGTGGCCGCAGCTTGCTCCAACAACACGACCCTGTGGTTATGGGTCCCTGCTTTCGCAGGACGACGTCTTGGTGTGGAGACAGACTCGCGATCACGCGCGGAGAAGAGTCACTTCCCCTTCGCCGCTTTCTCTTTCAGCTTCGCCGCGCGGTAGCGTGCCGCGCCGCCTTCGCGGATCGATTGTTCACTGCGCTCAATGGACATCGCGTCGTCGGGGACGTCCTTGGTGATGACGGAGCCCGAGCCGATATAGGCGCCCTTGCCGATCGTGACCGGCGCCACCAGCGACGAATTGGTGCCGACAAAGGCGCCCTCGCCGATCAGCGTCTTGTGCTTGAGGAAGCCGTCATAGTTGCAGGTGATGGTGCCGGCGCCGAGGTTGGAATTGGCGCCGACATGGGCGTCGCCGACATAGGAGAGATGGTTGACCTTGACGCCGGCCTCGAGCACGGCCGCCTTGGTCTCGACGAAATTGCCGATCCGCGCGCCGTCGCCAAGCGAGGTGCCCGGCCGCAGCCGCGCATAGGGACCGACCGACACCTTCTTGCCGACCTTCGCCTCGACGATGTGCGAGAACGAATGGATCACGGCGCCGTCGTCGATCGACACGCCCGGTCCGATCACCACGAACGGCTCGATCGTGACGTCCTTGCCGAACTTGGTGTCGGCGGCGAGATGGACGGTGTCCGGCGCGATCAAGGTTACGCCGGCCTCGAGCGCCTGCTTGCGCAGCCGCGCCTGCATCACGGCCTCGGCCTCGGCGAGCTGCGCTTTGGTGTTGATGCCGCGCACTTCGTCTTCGCTTGTTTCGATCACGACGGCCTCCAGTCCCAATTCCCTGACAATGCCGACGGCATCGGTCAGATAATATTCACCCTTGGCGTTGGCATTGCCGATCCTCTCGATGATCGCGAGCGCCTTCCTGCCGTCGAACGCCATCACGCCGGCATTGCACAGCGTGATCTTGCGCTCTTCGGGGCTGGCGTCGGCCTGCTCGCGGATCGCAACCAGTCTGCCGTTCTCGACCACCAGCCGGCCGTAGCCGGTCGGGTCGGCAGCCTGGAAGCCGAGCACCGCAAGCGCCGCACCGTCGCGCAGCGGCGCACGCAGGCGCGCAAAGGTCTCGGCCGAGATCAGCGGCGTGTCGCCGAACGCGACCAGCAGGTCGTCGGCGCCGCCGGCGATCGCCTCGCGCGCCGCCAGCACCGCATGCGCGGTGCCGAGCCGCTCGCGCTGCACGAAGGTCTGCGCATCGGGCCGCACCCGGCGGGCCTCGGCGGCGACCGCCTCATGGTCGGGGCCGATCACGACCGCCAGCTGCGAGCCCTCGCCGGAGGCGGCGGCGTTGAGCACGTGCGCCAGCAGCGCCTGCCCGGCCACGGGATGCAGCACTTTCGGCAGCGACGAGCGCATCCGCGTGCCCTCGCCGGCCGCAAGCACCACTGTCAGGCTCGTTCGCGCAGTCATTCGAAAATCCCCAATGTCTCGCGCAGCTCGCTGCGCCAGGCTTGCCTACAAAGCTTACGTTCAAAGCATTCTTGGAGGCCGTCTTTAATTGTTTTCCCCGGCAGAAGAAACCGTTTCGCCCTCTTGGTCCTCCGGATTCAAGTTCCGGGTCCATTTCCTGTTAATCTTTGCCTCGTGATTCGGCGGGCCTTGAGGAGGGCCAAGCGGGCTTTGGCCAAAGATCGCGACAATCTGGCGGCGGAATTCGACACCGAGAGCACCTCCGGCTTTTTGGCCGAGGAGGATGCTTTCGATCGCCGCATGCTGTGGCGGCTCGGCTCATGGGGCGTGGCCGCGGTCGGCGCCGTCACCATCGCCGTGATGGCCAACCAGTCGGCGCTGACAATGCGGCGCGACCTGGTCGCCGCATCAGACATCGCGCGCCAGGCTCAGCAGTTGCAGACGCTCGCGAAGGAAAGCCATAACGAGACGCGCCGGCTCGCATCCGCAATCGATACGCTGAACGGCGACCGCGACCGGCTCTATTCGCGTATGACCACGCTGGAACAGGGGCTCGACTCCGTGACCGGCACGATCGGCAAGCAGCCTGCGGCACTCGTGCCGGCGCCAGCAACATCGGCAGTCGCGCCCGGCACGCCGCCGGCCTCCGCCAATTCGGCGCCTGCGGCACCCGCCGTTGCCGCGGTCGCAACCACGCCGCCTGCCGCATCGGACAAGCCGGTCGCGGCCGAGAAGGTGCCTGTATCCGCCGACAGCAAGGTCTCGGCACCGATCGAGAAGCCGGTAGCGGCGGCCGAAAAGCCCGCGGTGGCCGACAAGAAGCCGTCACCCGCCACAACCAGGCAACAGGCTGCGGAGAAGCCGTCGGCATCCGACAATCCGCTGCCGGCTTCACCCAACACCCCATCCGTTGCCAGTCCGATGAGCGCCGCGGCCGCCGCAGCCAGCGCCGAGGATGCGAAAACGGCCGTACCGGTCGCCGACAAGCCGCCTGCCGAGAAGCCGATGCTGGCATCGCTCGAACCCGCGGCGAGCAAAGCAAGCGAAGCGGTCAAGCCGCCGACCGCCAACGACGTCAGCGCCGCGCCGATCCCTCCGCTGGTGATCACGCCGGATCCGGACTCCGACGCCGAAGACGATGCGCCGAAGGCGCAGATCCACCGCACCGAATTCGGCGTCGATCTCGGCACCGCAAATTCGGTCAATGGACTACGCGCGCTGTGGCGCGGCTTGCTGAAGTCGAAGGCCAACGCGCCGCTGGCCGCGCTGCGGCCGATCATCGTCATCAAGGAGAACAGCAACGGGCTCGGCATGCAGCTGCGCCTGGTCGCCGGACCGCTGAACGACGCCGGGACCGCCGCCAGGATCTGCGCCGGCCTCAGCCTGGTGCAGCGGACCTGCGAGACCGCGGTCTATGACGGCCAGCGGTTGGCCGTCAACGAGCCGCCCGCCGGAGCCAGGCCGGCGCAACCGCACCGGCGGCTGGCGCCGAAGCGCACCACCATCGCTCCGCCGCAACCGGCCGCCGAGGAAAAGAAGCCGGAGCCTGCGACGATCTCCTCGATGTTCCGGCGGAACAGCCAATAATCATGCCCGGCGAAGCGATTGCGGCCAAGTTCTCATCCGATTTCGCTGCTTCTCCCCGAGCCTTGTCCCAGCCTCCGTTCCCGACCATAGTGCCGCAATGACAAAACCTCCGTTCCGCCTCTCCCCCTATCAGGTCCAGTTCCTGATGGTCGTGGGCTTCGTCACCGTCGGCTACGCGCTCTACGTGCGCTATCTGGCTATCGAGTTCTCGCCCGTCGCGCTGGCCTGCGACGCCGGCACGCAGACCATGCTCTGCAAGGCCCGCGCGCTCTCGACCGTGCTGTTCAAGAACTCGGTGTTCGGAATCACCGCGCTGGTGATTGCACTGTTGAACCTGATGCGACCCTCGATCGTGCTGCTCACCGGCGGGCTGATCGCCGCCGGGCTCGGGATCGTGCTCTACAACGTCGTGTTGTCTGGGCTTGCGATCGGGCTGTTCATCCTGGGTTTTGCGCGGCCCGCGCCCGCCACAGCGTAGCTGATAGCAAGAGGTACATCACGCAGGTCCAGTCCGACTGCCAGTTGATCGTGCCCTCGTTGTAGATCGTGTAGAGGGCGGCGATCGCGAGCAGGCCGGCGAACACGGATTCCGCGAGCGGCCGGCTGCCTTCCTTCGGGCGGTTGAGCATGGTCAGCAGTGCGAACGGCACCACGGCCATGGTCAGCGAAGCATACGGGAAGTCGCGATAGCGCGGATCGAAGGTGAAGCCGAGCGCGGTCTCGGCGGCGATGACGGTGATGATGGCCAGCACGATCGCCAGCAGCGCCCCGATCGCGCCCTTGCCGCGATAGTCGCGCGGCCCGATCAGTTCCAGGAAGGTCGGCAGCGAGCGTCCGGCGATCAGCGCATGCGCGGTCAGCAAGGGCGCGAGGATCGCAGCCGCGAGCAGCACGCCCCAATGCAGAAAGCCGCTGGTGCCGTAGCTCTCGTAATAAATCTTGTCGCCGGCGATCCCGAGCAGCGTCCCTGCCGTGGTCGCCGAAATGCCGACCGCGATCCAGGCCGACGGCCGCGGCGTCCACGGCCGGCGGCGCAGCGTCAGCCAGGCCACCAGGAAGGTGGCGACCGACAGCGCCATGCCGCCCGCCATCTGCAGCTTCCAATCCGGATAGTTGGTGATCGCAACGCCGGGCGGATACTTCACCTGTCGCTTGACCGAATCGAACAGGCCCCAATTGCCGCCGACGGTGCCCTCGAGCATGCGCTTCCAGGGCTGGTCATAGGCCTCGATCAGGTTGACGCGAAAACCCTCGCGCCTGGCGAGGTCGAGGATCTCCGACACCACCCGCGCCTGGTTGGTGCGCGACGGCAATGCGCCCTCCCGCATCCGCCCCTGGCTCGGCCAGCCGGTCTCGCCGATCAGGATCTCCTTGCCCGGGAACGTCACCGCCATCCGCTTGCGGATCTCGTCGACATGCGCGGCGGCGTATTTGGCCTTGACCGGGATGTCCTCCCAATACGGCAGGATGTGAATGGTGATGAAATCGACCGCGTCATAGATCTCGCGGTTCTTCACCCAGTATTCCCAGACGTCGGCATAGGTGACCGGGATATTGCCTGCCGAAGCCTTCACCGCGCGGATGTTGCCGGCAAGATCGGCAGCCGTCATCTCGCCGCGCAGCAGCACCTCGTTGCCGACGATCAGCGAGGTGACGACACCCGGATATTCCTTGGCGAGCCGCACCGCGATCGCGATCTGCTGCAGGTTCTTGAAACGGTTGCTGCTGAGCCAGATGCCCTGCATCACCTTCAACCCGACCTTGGCCGCGACGCCGGGGACCTGGTCGAGGCCGTTCTCGATCGAATAGGTGCGCACGCAGTCGGTGACCTTGGCGAGATCGGCAAGGTCCTGCTCGATCTGCTCGACCGGAATCTGCGTGGTGGGGTCCAGCGGCGTCTGGGCGCCGCGGAACGGCGTGTAGGACACGCACTGCAGCTTTGCGGCAGGATCGATCGGCGCACGCGCGAGCGTAATCGGCGTGGCGAGCCACCACCACACGGATGCAATCACGGCGAGCGAGATCAGGAGAAGCGCCAGCGGCGTACGAAGCGAAATCGGTTCCATCCTCCGGGGGACCGTCGAATTAGCCGGTCACAGCCCGTCTGCCAAGTGTAGGATTAGGTCATTACCATGGTTGTCCTGCGACAGTTTTGCGCCGGATCGATAAAGTTGTGAGTTTGCTGGACAAAATACCAAATTCCAGTCATCTGACTCCGCCAGAGTCTCCGCCGCACTGGAGACCTATTTGGACGGCATCACGCGAGCCGTTAGGATGATCCCGCGGGGGCAGGAACATTATCGGGGAATACATGCGTCGACGGCTGCTTGAGTTGAAGAACACCACTTTGCGCCACCTTGTCGTAACCGGCCTTGTGGCCAGTCTTGCGCTCCTCACCGGAGCCGGTGGCGCGTTCGCCCAGAGCGGCACGCCGAATCCGCCGGACCAGGCCAAACAGCAGCCCGGACAGGCCGACGCCAATGCAAATGCCGCGCGGGAGGCCAACCAGCGCAAGGTCGAGGAATTCGTCGAGGCCCAGCAGGCCATCAACGGCCCGGCCGGCAATCCGGAATGCGTCTGGCTCGGCCGCCGTGTGGTCCGCCTGATGTGGAACGACGACCTCGACACCGCCTTCCGCCACCTCGACCTCTATGACCGGTTCGGCTGCCCCGGCGGCCACGTCCAGGCCGCGTTCCGCTGCCTGACCCGGTTCGGCGCCCAGATCGACGACAAGGTGCGCGGCAGCCTCGACGGCCGCATCCACGCCTGCTGGATCAATCCGGGCGCCCAGCCGCAGGCCGCGGCGGCCGCCGCACCCAGCCCGGCGCCGTCGACGGCCGGCAATGCCGCGCCCGCGCCGGCAGCGTCGCCCTCGCCTGCGCCGACCCCGTCGGCGACACCCGCGCCGGCGTCGAAATAGCCGCGTCGCGCGATCGGAGCCGGTCGCGAATTTTTTCGCGGCTGGAACGGCTTGCGCCCTTAAAACGCCATCGCGGCACACCAGTTGTTAAATCGGATGGCGGAGATATCTTTCGCTCCGCCGCCATGTTGGTCGAACCCAGGGGACGGGTTCGCTTAGTCCTCAATCTCAGGCCCCGTATGGTTTAACCGCGATGCGCGCCGTCGTCGCCGTCCTGTTGCTTGTCACCGCCGCTCACGCCGCCCTGTGGGGTCTCTTCCAGGAGAAACAGGCAGCGCCCGATTTCCGTGGCACGCTGCCGAGCCTGTCCTACGCTCCGTTCGAGTCGGGCCACACCGTTGCTGATGTTGGCGCCGACACCGAGAAGGTGCGCACCGACCTCAGGAAGCTCTCGACGCTGACCAAGGCGGTCCGTCTCTATTCGTCGACGGAAGGCAACGAACTGGTGCCGCAGGTTGCCGCCGAGTTCGGCATGAAGGTCACGGTCGGCGCCTGGATCGACAAGGACGCCAACCGCAATAGTCGCGAGATATCGCAGGCGATCAGTCTCGCAAAGCGTAACAGCAATGTCATCGGCATCGTCGTCGGCAATGAAACTGTGTTCCGCGGCGAGCAGGTTCCGATTGAGAATCTCGGACCGCTGCCAAAGGACGATCCCAGCGCAGACGAGGCAGAGCGCTATCGCGAGGATTTTGCTCGCTTCCTTCGCGACGACGCCCCGCGCATTCAGCGCGAGGAGGACGCACGGCTGCACGACGCCGAATCGCAGCCCGAGGACAAGCGGGCCGAGGCGATAAAGTGGGCGATCGCCGAGAACAACGTGCACCGACTGATCAGGGTGATCCAAACGGTCAAGAAGTCCGTCAACGTTCCCGTCACGACCGGTGAAATCTGGAACATCTGGCGCGATCACCCGCAGCTTGCCAATTCGTCCGACTTCGTCGCCGCGCACGTGCTGCCGTACTGGGAAAACTTCACCGACAAGCAGGCGGTGGATCAGGCGGTCGACCGCTACAATTTGTTGCGCGACTCCTTCCCCGGCAAGCGCATCCTGATCGCCGAATTCGGCTGGCCGAGCCAGGGCTACAATCTTCGCAATGCCGAGCCGGGCGCGTTCCAGCAAGCCACGGTGCTGCGCAACTTCGTGACCCGCGCCGAAGCCATCGGCATGGACTACAACATCGTCGAAGCCATCGATCAGCCGTGGAAGTACTTCGAAGGCGGCGTCGGTCCCTATTGGGGCATCCTCAATGCCGACCGCGAGGCGAAGTTCGCCTGGACCGGTCCGGTCACCGATCTGAACTACTGGAAGATCGCGCTGGTCGCGGTCCTAGTCGGCCTCTTCATGTCGCTGCCGATCCTGCGGCTGGACCAGCCGACCGTGATGCAGGCGCTGCTGCTGTCGGCCGCGGCCAACGGCGTCGGCGCCTGGGTTGCGACCGTATTCTCATATTGGACCACGCATTATTTCGTCTGGGGTTCGGCCTTCGCGCTCAGCCTCGGCCTCGTGCTGCTGGTGCCGCTGGTGCTGATCGCGATGGCGCGGATCGAGGAGATCGCGGCGGTGGCGTTCGGCCGCGGCCCGCGCCGGCTGATCGCAAGGAGCGAGCCGCTGGCGCCCGCCACGATCGGCGAGGACGTCAAATTCCCCAAGGTCTCGATCCACATCCCGGCCTATTTCGAACCGGTCGAGATGCTGAAGCAGACGCTCGATGCGGTGTCGCGGCTCGACTATCCGAACTTCGAGTGCGTCTGCATCATCAACAACACGCCCGATCCCGACTTCTGGCGGCCGATCCAGGATCATTGCCGGCAGCTCGGCGAGCGCTTCAAGTTCATCAACGCCGAGAAGGTGCAGGGCTTCAAGGCCGGAGCGCTGCGGATCGCGATGGAGCGGACCGCGGCGGACGCCGAGATCATCGGCATCATCGATGCCGACTATGTCGTGCACCCGGACTGGCTCAAGGATCTCGTGCCGGCCTTCGCCGATCCGCGCGTCGGCCTGGTGCAGGCGCCGCAGGAGCATCGCGACGGCGACCGCTCGCTGATGCACTACATCATGAACGGCGAATATGCCGGGTTCTTCGACATCGGCATGGTCCAGCGCAACGAGTTCAATGCCATCATCGTGCACGGCACGATGTGCCTGATCCGCCGCGCGGCGATGGACAAGGCCGGCGGCTGGTCCTCTGACACGATCTGCGAGGACACCGATCTCGGCCTGTCGATCCAGCAGCAGGGCTGGCTGACGCACTACACCAATGTGCGCTACGGCGAAGGCCTGCTGCCCGACACCTACGAGGCGTTCAAGAAGCAGCGCCACCGCTGGGCCTATGGCGGCTTCCAGATCGTCAAGAAGCACTGGCGGCGCTTCCTGCCCGGCGCCAGCCGCCTGACGCCCGATCAGCGCCGCGAATTCTCGCTCGGCTGGCTCAACTGGCTCGGGGCGGAAAGCCTCGGCGTGGTGGTTGCGATCCTCAATTTGATCTGGGTCCCGATCGTCGCCTTCGCCGACATCGCGATCCCCGACAAGATCCTGACCTTGCCGATCATCGCCTCCTTCGTCGTCTCGCTGGTGCATTTCGTCGCGCTCTACCGGCTGCGCGTGAACATCAAGGCCGGGCAGATGCTGGGCGCCATGATCGCGGCGATGAGCGTGCAGTGGACGGTGTCGCGCGCGGTGGCGCAGGGCCTGATCACCGAGCACCTCGCCTTCGCCCGCACCTCGAAGGGCGGCCTGTCGCGGATGTCGATCGAATTCCAGGCGTTCTGGGAAGCCGTGATCGGCGTGCTGCTCCTGATCGGCGCCATCGTGCTGGTCGTCACCAATGGCTACAAGCAGGTGCGCGAGATCTACATCTTCGCCGGCGTCCTGGTGTTGCAGAGCCTGCCATTCCTGGCGGCGGTCTCCATCGCGATCCTGGAGAATTCGCGGATCAACGAGTTCGCATTCTGGCGCAACAGCGCGATCCGCACCGCGGAACTGATCGGGTTGCGCCCGGTCAGCCTGCCCTCGGTCACCGCCCCGTCGCAGCCGGTCGGCTCGGAAATCGGCCGGGACAACTGAGCTACTTCAAGAAACGGCCCTAAACACAGGCACCGGAATGGCAAATCCGCCCCAACGGTGCACAATTGACCGCCCCTCGGCTATTGACCCGATGGGCCCTGCCCCCTACACAGCGCGGGCTGGAGCATGATCCGGAGCGGTTTCACCGCTCGGTCCGGATCGGATGTTCAGGTGAGTGAGCGCGTAGCTCAGGCGGTAGAGCACGTGACTTTTAATCATGGGGTCGAGGGTTCGAGTCCCTCCGCGCTCACCAAACAAATTCCGACAGCTTGCGCCAAGCCACCCGGCCGCTGGCCGGATCAGCGAACCGGCGGGTTGTAGCGATCCCAGATGACGGTTCTCGAGCCACTCTGCGCAGGTCGCGAGATGGCGTCGTCGAACTTGTGATAGTGGTCGAACTGCTGCTGCTCATCGCGCAGCTGCGGCGCTTGGGCAGGCGAGTAAGGACTATTCGTACCGTTCCAATGATCAGATCCCGACACGACACAACCCCATCCTGGTTCAGATGCAGGCTGGTTAGCACTGTTGCGCGTGTATCACTGTATCGTCGTCGCAACAGGGCCGGCAATCCGAGCAAATATGCGCACACGGATTGTTTCCGTGGTTCTCCGTGCGTGAACAGCGCGCCAACCCCTGATTTCCGTGAGATCCTGCAAAATGCGGTGCCAGGAGCCAGCACATGAAACTTGCCAGGGCCGTCGCAGTCTGGATCGCGCCTTGTGTGCTTGCCGCAACGGCCAATGCACAAAGCTGCCTCACCGGCCCCATCAAAACGAAGGACGACACGTTGCAGACGTGGACTGTCGTCAATCGCTGCGGCGCACCGGTAACGCTGCGCTATTCGCTGGCGGGTCCCCTGGGTAAGGAGCCAAGAAGCGCAATCGTCTCCGCCTGCAGCAGACAGCGGATCGTGCAGACCTTCGCGACGGACCAGGTTGATTTTCTGGACACGGCCTATGGTCCAGGCTGGGAGAAGACTTGCCCGTCATTGGACGATGAGGTTCGTCCCAAGACACGACCCGCAAAATCCACCAACGAAACAGACCAGATCCCGTTTCCATCCATCAGCCCGCCGCCCCTGGCAGGTCCCAAGCCAATAGGTCCTCCGGGAGGGAAACCGATTCCCAAGGGATAGCCTGAGAGCTGCGGAATCAATCGGGCGTGCTTCAGCACCGCCTCCGGCGCAGCGGCCAGATCAGCGTCGATCGAAGTTCACGTTGTTCACGATGACAACGGCAGTTCGCCCTGCCCGCCGGTCCAGTCGATGATATCGACCTGCAGCCCGCGCTTCAGCATCTCGGCTTCAAGACTGCCGGCATGCCGCTTCCACTCGGCCGTCGAGCGGACCCGGAATTTCGGCTCCTCGCCGTTGACCTCGAATTCATCGTCGGCCTTGAGCGCGCCGCGGACGGCTTCGTACATCATCTTCAGGCTGGCGTCGGTGAAGGCGCCGTAATCCATCGGTCGTCTCCCTCAGCACTCTCGGAACGCAAGAGGCCGCCACGGAGCACCTCGTGACGGCCTTCTGCTTAGCGGCCCATCCAGACGGCCCAACATCAGCGTTGCGTGAGTCGGGTTAATGAAACGTTGCCGCGCGACGGCGCACCCCTTCTCGGGGCTCGCCGACAGTGCCGACAAAAAAGGCCTCGCCGAAGCGAGGCCCCCTTTGATTGTGCGAGATGCGTCCGGCACCCGTTAGTCGTCGTCGTCCCAGTCACGACCACGGATGACGACGCCACGGTCGCGGTAGTAATCGCGATGATGGTACCAGCCGTGGTGCCAGCCGTGATCGTAATCCCGGTACACGCGCGGGCCGTCATATCGATAGCCGTAATAGCCGGGGCTGCTGCCGATATAGACGCCAACACCCTGCGCGCTGGCAATGGTGGGTGCCGCTATCGAGAGCGCCGCCGCTGCGGCAAGAGCGTAAGCAAGCTTCGTCATGACATCCTCCTTTCCAGTACCGGGCTAACGGCTGACGTCCGCGCATGTTGCAGGAACATGTTCGGAACTTTCGTGAACGCCTGTTCAACATCATGGCGAGTTCGACGCCACCGTCAGGGGCGCGCGGAGGAAAACCGTTAGAGCCGTTTGCGGTCACGGATTCCGCTTTGGTCGCAAACCGCGCTACCAGCCCGGAACCGAGACTCGTTCCATCCAGTTCGCAGTTTCCAGATTTGCCGGTCGGGGCCGTGGCGTGACGCGGCCCTTTTCATTTGGCCGCGTGTCGAAGCGAGGGAGTCCTTCGTCTTTGACGCGCTGAGGCATTGTAGGGTGTCGGTAGCCGAGCCTGCCTTGATCTACGTCGGCCGTAGGGGCCGTCGCGGCTCACAGCTTCAGGCATCGAAACAATTGGGCGAGCGCCGTGTTGGCGGATTGCGCGCGCCGTTCGAGCATTTCGGCCGCCGTGGCGTAGTTGCGGGCGAGGATCTGGAGCGCATGTCGAGCATCCGGCAGTGTCGACTGCTTGGCCATCTCCAGGCACTGGTGCTCGAAGTATCGAAGCTCCTCAAGTTCGGTCATTGCGATTCGTCCGATTCCGTTCAGCATTTTTGAACTCACTGCGCCAACGGCCTAGTGAAAGTTTGGCAAGATTGTTGCGAACGCCGGACTATCTGGTCGGAGTGTTGCTGGACGCATGATTTGATAATCACCGCTCCGTGACCAGCGCGGATGCGCGCCGGGCGCGAGTGCGCGCCGGGCTGATCGACAAGCGCACCCGATCGCTTCAGGCACCCGATCGCTTCAGTATGCGTGAGTCTTGTTTCGGACGCAGCAACTCTCGACCGGAGTGCAGGGGCATCTTCGCGAGGATGGCAGCGGCGCGGCGCAATCGCGTTTCTCATCGCCACACCGCCTAAGCCCAGGCCAGGTCTGCGACGACGGCGCCGTCATCGTCGTCATTCCCGGCACGCGTGAGGCGCCTGCGGCGCGCGCTGTCCGTTGCGCGACCATGGCGCATGTCAAACCGGTGCAGCGCCGCCGGCACCCGCGCCGCGATGTCGCGAACGAACGCGATGGCCTGCCTGACGACGGCCATCACGGTCGTGACGCGTGTGAACAAGCCGATCAGGAAGATCATCGAGAAGACGTCGATATAGGCCAGCACATCGCCGACCAGCATCAATTCGGGAGGAAGCGGAATCCGGTGCAGATAGGCGACGATCAGGATGACGACCGGGATCAGTGCAATCAGCTTCCGGAGTGTCAGCCGATCCAGCAAGGCGGCGAGCTCGACGACCAGAACCTGCCACAGCCAGTCGCCAAGCGCGGCTGGCTTGTCGATCGTCCAGGTCTGCCACAACCGTTTCCACATCACGGCGTCCGCCTTGTCCCCGGGGCCATGCGGCTACGGCTTTGCCGTCGCCTCGCCGCCGTCGCCCTCGATCGCGGCGCCTTGCGGATCAGCCGGATCGGCCGATGGAAAGATGCGCTCGTAATTGGCCCGGGCCTCGCGGATCAGACGCGCGCGCTCCAGTTCCGACTTCGAGATGAACCTGATGATCTCGCCCATGTGCTCTCCAACGCAGGGGGAATTATTCGACCATCGGCGATGCAACCATCGTGCCTGATGGCTGCCCGGCCGACATGCGCGCGGCGCTTACCGGGGCGCCCGCGGCGCTATCCGCTGCTGGCTGAACGCAACGCGCGGATTGATGCCGCAATAGGCATCGCGGCCTGACGCCGACGCCTGGCACTGCTCGTAGGTCTGGTAGCCGCAATAGCCGGGATATCCCTCGTCCCGGCCCTGGATGCACCAGGGATAATCGTAGGGATCGGCCGCCGCCGGCTGCACGGAGCCGGCAATCCAGCTCATCCCGAGCGCCGCGAACGCGACAATCGCCCAACTCGTCCTGCGCATGATCCTGCTTCCTTCGTCGATCGGCACCCAGCCATCGATGTAGGTACGCCGGCGAGATCTGCGAGGTTTCTGCTCACGGCCTCAAGAAGCTGTGACCCGGACGCGACGGCGCGCATCGGGGGACAAAGGCGCCCCGGATGGGGATCCGGACCATACAAAAAAAACACGAGGCCCGGTGTGCCTAGGAGACCGGGCCTCGTGTCTGATGTCCCCCGCCTCGTGGCGGATCAGGTGTTGTGGTTACGCGAGCTTGCGCGCGCGATCCATCCCGGATGACTACGGGGATCGGCCGCGCGCGGAGGTCACTTGCTGTAGCTGTAGAACCCCTGCCCGGTCTTGCGGCCGAGATGGCCGGCATCGACCATCTCCTTCAGCAGCGGCGCCGGCCGATATTTGGGATCGTTGAAGCCGGTGTAGAACACCTCCATCACCGACAGCATGGTGTCGAGCCCGATCAGGTCGGCGAGCGCGAGCGGTCCGATTGGATGGTTGCAGCCGAGCTTCATGCCGGCATCGATCTCCTCCGCGGTCGCAATGCCTTCCTGCAGCGCGAAGATCGCCTCGTTGATCATCGGGCACAGGATGCGGTTCACGGCGAAGCCCGGGCTGTTCTTCGCGGTGATCGCGACCTTGCCGACGCGCTTGGCGAACGCTTCGGCCTTGGCGACCGTGTCGTCCGAAGTCTGCAGTCCGCGGATCAGTTCGAGCAGCGCCATCACCGGGACCGGATTGAAGAAGTGCATCCCGATGAAGCGGTCGGGACGATCAGTCGAGGCCGCGAGGCGGGTGATCGAGATCGACGAGGTGTTGGTCGCGACCAGAGCGCTCGGCTTCAGCCCGGCGCAGAGATCCCTCAGGATCTTGACCTTGAGCTCCTCGTTCTCGGTCGCTGCTTCGATCACGAGATCGCAGGCGGCAAGCTTGGACTTGTCGGTGGTCGCGGTGATCCGCGCGAGCGTCGCGTCGCGATCGGCGGCGGTCATCTTCTCCTTGGAGACCAGGCGCTCGAGGCTGCTCCCGACCGTCTTCAGGCCGCGTTGCACCGCCGCGTCCGAGATATCCACCATGGTCACGTTCAGTCCTGCGGCCGCGCAAATCTGCGCGATGCCGTTGCCCATGGTCCCGGCGCCGATAATGCCAACCGTCTCAATCATTGCGTTCGTTCCTCGCAGCTAGCGCGGCCGCACGGCCGCATCCTCAAACACGGCGGACCCGTGGGGTCCGCGGATGGCGCAGGAATAGCAGTCCGGCCGGGTGGCCGATACAGGACGCGACGGTATCCTGGTGAGGTTTATTCGGGGCGTGGGGGCAGCGGCCGCCGTGGCGGAACGGCGGTGCGCGACGGCAGCTCGGTCCGCGGCGGATCGGCCATCCGCGACGGCTCAAACACGCGATTGAGCCGCACGATCCACCAGGCCAGTCGCCCGTAGTTGCGGCGAAGTGCCGATCCGAATCCCTCGTCGATGTCCTGGTCACGATCCATACCCCGATCGTTAACGTGCATCCTTGAAGGAACGGTGAGTGCCATCACGAGCTGCGCCGGCAATCGTTAGGAACTTGGCAACTATTTCGCGCAAGCCTTGGTGCGTTGACGGCGCCGGCACCGGTATCGTCCGGATTGCGGATTGAAGACCCTGCGCCGCAGCATCGCCATAGCGGTGCGACTCGCATTTAGTTGATCGAATTTTCCGCGGCGCGCCGCGACATAAGGACATTAGACGACGAGGGCTACGCCCATGCTTTCTGAAAAGTTCTTTTTGGTTCTCGAGACATTGCTCAACGGTCAGACCCATTCCGACGGAGCCCCGCGCGTGGTGAGCACTTCGCCGCACGTCCCGATCAAGCTTCCGCGTGAAGGCAAGCCCGAAGGCAACCAGCCTCGCTAGGCCGCTTGCGGGCGGCAGGTGAGCCTCCGCCGCCCATCCGATTTCTCGATCGCCGCGGCCACCCCGGCGGAAGCGGGATCGTTGCTCTCCGGCTCGCCGGCCGGACCGATCGCCATGACGTGCGAAGCCGATCGGCGGCCTCGCACCTGATCGCGCTGGATTGCTGTGCACCGACGCGTGCGACGCCCGCCGACGCAAGCGGTCGCGCGCCTGCCGCATCCGATCTCCCCCGTCGTACCCGCGCCGAAGCAACATAGCGCTAGGTGAAGCGACGCGAATCAGCGTTACTTTGCAACTGATCACTTCGTGGGATTTGGCTGCATGACCCAGCCCGGCGTGGATCAGAAGCTTTTGGATCAGAACATTCGCGAGCTGCAGGAATGGCTCCGCAACGCCTGGCAGCAGCTTGCGGACCCCTCGCTCACCGCATTCTCCCGGCGCGAACTGCGCAACCAGATGAAGCAGTGCAACGCCGATCTGCGCATGCAGCTGCAGGCCGCGTCCAAGCAAATGCTGAGTCAGCCCGCGGCATCGGGTAAGATATTCGCCAAGCCTGAGCTGCGGATCCTCGCCTAGAAGCGTTCTCGCGCGAAGCTGGAGCTTGCCGGCATTCACGGCGGCCACAGGCCGTGTCACAAGCCCCTGCGCGCCAAAATGCCGCGATCTCCTGCTGCATGCGCGCCATACGCACCCTCTGCTTGTGCAGCGACGCCCGACGAGGCACAGCAAAGCCGCGCCGGTATGCCTATATAGGGCGTCGTCAAGCGGCCAACGCCGCCAAAGCTTAGGGACTCCCGTGTTATATCTGGAACTTGCGATCGTGGCGGTCTTGATCGTCGTCAACGGCCTGTTGTCGATGTCGGAGCTTGCGATCGTCTCCTCCCGTCCGGCGCGGCTTGCGGCGCTGGTCGAACGCGGCGTCAGCGGATCACGCCGCGCGCTGGCGCTGGCCTCCGATCCTGGAAAATTCCTCTCCACCGTGCAGATCGGCATCACGCTGATCGGCGTGCTGTCGGGCGCGTTTTCGGGTGCCACGCTCGGCCAGCGGCTCTCGCAATGGCTGTTCGAGCTCGGGCTGTCCGCAAACGTCGCCGATGCAGCCGGTGTCGGCATCGTCGTCGGCGTGATCACCTATGCTTCGCTGATCGTCGGCGAACTGGTGCCGAAGCAGATCGCGCTGCGCGACCCGGAGTCCGTCGCCGTGCGGGTCGCCCCTGCGATGACCATGATGGCGCGGCTGTCGCTGCCGCTGGTGTGGCTGCTCGACCGGTCCGGCAAGCTCTTGCTGTGGGTCCTCGGTCATCGCGAGGATGCGCAGGATCGCGTCAGCGAGGACGAGATCAAGACGCTGGTGGTGGAGGCCGAGAACGCCGGCGTGCTCGAGCCCGGCGAAAAGGAGATGATCGCCGGCGTGATGCGGCTCGGCGATCTTCCGGTCGGCGCCGTGATGACGCCGCGCCACGAGGTCAGTCTGATCGATCTCGCCGCCCCCGCGCCCGAGATCCTGGCGACGCTGCAAAAGAGCAATCACTCGCGCTGCGTGGTGTTCGACGGCAACCGCGATCATGCGCTCGGCATCGTGCAGGCCAAGGACGTGCTCGACGTCTACCTCGCCGGCCAGACGCCCGACATCCGCGCGCTGACGCGTGATGCGCCGATCATTCCCGAGACCGTCGACGCCCGCGACGTGGTCGCGATCCTGCGCGACTCCGCGGTGCATATCGGCCTCGTGCACGACGAGTACGGCACGTTCCAGGGCGTCGTGACCAGCGCCGACATCCTCGAAGCCATCGTCGGCGCCTTCCATACCGAGGAAGGCCCGGCCGAGCCCGCCTATGTCAGGCGCGACGACGGCTCCTATCTGATCTCGGGCTGGATGCCGGCGCTCGAGTTCAGCGAACTGCTCGGCATCGCGCTGCCCTCGCCGCGCCCCTACCAGACCGCGGCCGGCTTCCTGCTGCATGCGTTCGGCGCGATCCCAGATACCGGCGCGAAGACCGCCGCGCAGGGCTGGGAGTTCGAGATCGTCGACCTCGACGGCCGGCGCATCGACAAGGTTTTGGCGAGCAAGCCGCCGGCGGCCTGACATTTGCCACCCGGCCGTCCTGTTGATAACGGGCAGGACAGCGAAACAGGCGGCCGCTGTGTGCTATCCGCATAACGGCCGCTGAAATCCCTCCGAGTAAACCTCACGGAATAGATCCCCATGCGCATTACCCTTGTCGGTTCCCGCCATTTCGGCGTGACGACCCTGAACATGCTGCGCGAGCACCACGTCACGCTGGTCAGGGTGGTCGTCCATGACGGCGAGGACCGGCTGGCGGCAGCGGCAAGGGCTGCCGGCATCGACGTCGTCGTCCAGGCCGATCCCAAGCTGGTGACGGCGGACGAGATCGCACCCGGCACCGACCTGATCGTGACCGCCCACAGCCATGCCCGCGTCAGCAAGGAGGCACTTGCCGCGTCCAAGTTTGGCGGCATCGGCTACCACCCGTCGCTGCTGCCCCGCCACCGCGGCATCGCAGCGGTGGAATGGACCATCAAGGAAGGCGATCCGATCGCCGGCGGCAGCATCTATCACCTCGCCGATCGCATGGACGCCGGCGCGATCGCCGCGCAGGACTGGGTGTTCGTCAAGAAGGGCGAGACCGCCCGCGAATTGTGGGAGCGCGCGCTGGCGCCGCTCGGCCTGCGCCTGCTCGGCGAGGTCATCGACTACGGCAAGGTCAACGGCGCGTTGCCGGCCAAGCCGCAGGACGAGCAGTTTGCGACCAAGGCGCCCAATCTGAGCCCGGGCAAGCACTAATCCAGACTTCGGTATCAAATTACCGAAGCCCAACAGCCGGGGATCAGATTCTTCGTTCCCTGCCCGGAACCGAATTCACCATGATGTGTTTGAGTTCACAGGAACATTTGGGGACTCTCGCGGCGCAGCAAATTTTGAACACATTGTGACAGGATAAGCCGCGTCATCACACGAAATGACAGGGATTTGATTCATGCGTTCGATCCGCATTCGCGACCTGATTTTGGTCACTTCGGTCGCTTCGGCTGCCGCACTCACCGCAGCTCCCGCCTCCGCCCAGCAGCCTTATGACGGCCTTTGGAACGTCACTGTGGTCACCAAGACCGGCAGCTGCGAGCCGTCGCAGAGCTCGACCGTCACCGTCGCTGAAGGAAAGATCTCGGCGCAGGGCGCGGCCATCTCCGGCACCGTCGGCAGCGGGGGTCTTGTGCGAGTCTCGATCAATGGTGCATATGCGAACGGACAACTCAGTGGCAACTCCGGATCGGGGAAGTGGAATGGGGCATCAGCTGGCGTACCGTGCAGCGGCCGATGGGAAGCGTCCCGTCAGTAAGATCACCAGCGTATCGCGTTTCTTCGCCATCGCGCGGCGGCCAGCATTTGCAGCCGCCGCGTTTTTCGTGACTGCGCTCGCGAGCAGCGCGGGCCATGCCCAGTCCGGCCCATTCGCCGGCATGGCGGGCACCTGGTCCGGCGCCGGTTCGGTCACCCTGGACGACGGATCCAGCGAACGGATTCGCTGCCGCGCGACCTATCACGTCGGCGGGCCCAGGATGACCATGAACCTGACCTGCGCCAGCGACGCCTACAAGTTCAACCTGGCGGCCGACGTGCAGGCGGAAGGCAGCGCGGTCAGCGGCAATTGGAGTGAGGCGAGCCGCAATGTCAGCGGCGACCTGCGAGGTCGCGGCGGCGGCGGCAACTTCCAGGTCGTTGCCAGCGCCCCCGGCTTCAACGCCGACATTGCGATGCGCACCGCCGGCAACAAGCAGTCCGTCACGATCAGGGCCGACAGCCAGTTCCGCGGCGCCAGCATCACGCTGAGCAAGTAATCCATCGATACGCTAGCGAAAAAGCCCTCGGGTCATCCCCGAGGGCTTTTTCGTCGGCTGCGTGGCGGTGATCGCCGACGCCCCAATGGCGCTATGCGGCAGGCACGAACGCCGTGACCTCGATCTCGACCTTGGCGCGCTGATCGACCAGCCCGTCGATATAGAGCAGTGTGGACGGCGGGAAATTGCGCCCGAGCGTCTCCTTCCAGGCCGCGCCGATACCGGCGCCCGCGGCCTCGTATTCGCTGCGGCTGGTCAGGTACCAGGTCAGGCGGACGATGTGCTCGGGACCGGCACCGGCTTCGTGCAGGAGCTTGACGATCCGCTTCAGCGCGGTGCCGACCTGCGCTGCCATGTCGGGCACATACTCGCCCTTCTCGTCGCCGCCGGTCTGCCCCGCCAGCACGATCCATTTGCCGGGAGCGTCGAATGCGACACCGTGCGAGAAGCCGCGGGGTTTCGACCACTCGGCCGGTTGCAAAACACGCATGAGCTGATCCTCCTGATGTGATTGTCATTCCGGGGCGATGCGTCAGCATCGAACCCGGAATCTCGAGATTCCGGGTTCGCTTCGCGCCCCGGAATGACTGTCGATGCTTAGCATCGATCGCGCGTCCGGCGCATCACCACGTCGGCAGATTTGCGCGTTGCAAATTCGTATCAGCTCGCTGATACCGGGCGTCCTTTCTCACCTTGTTCCCCGTCATGAATCGCACGCCCTCAAAGACCCGCGCAGCGCTATGGATGTCAGGTTGGCTCGCGCTGATGCTGATCGTGGCGGTGGCCGGCCGCGAGGCAACGCGCGAGGTCAACGTCTTCCAGCTGATGGCCGTGCGCGGCGTGCTCGGCTTCGTGATGCTGTATCCGCTGATCCACATCAATGGCGGGCTTGCGATCGTGAAGACCGCGCGCGTCCACGTCCACATCGCGCGCAACCTGATCCATTTCTGCGCGCAGCTCGGCTGGTTCTATGCGCTGACCTTGATCCCGATCGGCCAGGTGGTCGCGATCGAATTCACGATGCCGATCTGGACCGCGATCCTTGCGGCGAGCTTCCTCGGCGAACGGATGACATCCTGGAAGGTCGTCGCGATCGTGCTGGGCGTGATCGGTGTGATCGTGATCGTCCGGCCGGCGACCGGTGCGATCAATCCGGGCCAGTTGATCGCGCTCGCGGCAGCCGTCGGCTTCGGCATCTCGGTCGCGGTGGTCAAGTCGCTGACGCGGACCGAGCAGACGCTGACGATCATGTTCTGGATGCTGGTGGTGCAGTCGCTCGCCAGCATCGGGCCCGCGCTCTATGTCTGGACCTGGCCGTCGCTCTCCACCTGGGGCTGGCTCGCCGTGATCGCATTCTGCGGCACGTTCTCGCATTACTGCATGGCGCGCGCTTTGCTCCACGCCGACGCGACCGTGGTGATCCCGATGGATTTCGTCCGCGTCCCGCTCACCGCGATCGCCGGGTGGCTGATTTATGCCGAGCGGCTCGACGCCTATACAGTCCTCGGCGCGGCCATGATCCTGGCCGGCAATCTGCTGAACCTGAAACCCGGCGCAACAAGACCCGCGCGCGCAAGATGACCGCCGCCTGCAACGCCGCCGCTCCACCAGAGCAAGAAGCCCGGGATCATCCCGGCTCCTTTGCCTGCGACGCGCGTTACTTGCCGGCGGCCTTGCGCAGCGCCGCGTTGATGCGGTCCTGCCAGCCGGGACCGCCTTGCTGGAAGTACTCCAGCACGTCCTGATCAATCCGCAGCGTGACCTGCTCCCGGACGCCGGGGACGGCCACGGTCTTTGGCACCGCGTCAGCGACCTTGGTGGTGGCGCGTTTGAACGCCGCCTCGGCTTCGCTACGGGCATCGTTCAGGGTTCGCGGGCGCCTCGGCTGATCGGCCATGTCTTGGATCCTGTGTCTCAGATTCCTTCAAACAACACTGTGGAGAGATAGCGCTCCGAGAATGACGGCACAATCGCCAGGATGGTCTTGCCCGCAGCTTCCGGCCGCTTGCCGATCTGCAAGGCGGCCGCGATCGCCGCCCCCGACGAAATGCCACCGGGGATACCTTCGTTGCGCGCCAGCGCGCGCGCGGTCTCGATCGCAGTCGCGCTGTTGACCTTGACGATCTCGTCGATCACGGAGCGGTCGAGGATGTCGGGAATGAAGCCAGCCCCGATGCCCTGGATCTTGTGCGGCGTGTGTTGACCGCCCGACAGCACCGGGCTCTCCTCCGGCTCCACGGCGACGATCCGCAACGACGGCTTGCGCGGCTTCAGCACCTGCCCGACGCCGGTGATGGTGCCGCCGGTACCGACGCCGGCGACGAAGTAATCGATGTTGCCGTCGGTGTCGTTCCAGATCTCCTCCGCGGTGGTGCGGCGATGGATTTCCGGATTGGCGAGGTTCTTGAACTGCTGCGGCATGACCGCGTTGGGCGTCGTGCGCACGAGTTCTTCGGCGGTCGCGATCGAGCCCTTCATGCCCTGCGCCGCCGGGGTGAGCACGATCTCCGCCCCGAGGAAGGCCAGCATCCGCCGCCGCTCGATCGACATCGACTCCGGCATCACGAGCTTCAACCGGTAACCGCGCGATGCCGCGACATAGGCCAGCGCAATTCCGGTGTTGCCCGAGGTCGGCTCGATCAGCACGGTGTCGGCGTTGATGATGCCGGCCTTTTCCATCGCCACGATCATCGCCGCGCCGATGCGATCCTTCACGCTGGCCGCCGGGTTGAAGTATTCCAGCTTGGCGAGGATCGTCGCGTTGACGCCGTTCGCCTGCGGCAGTCGCTGCAGCCGCACGATCGGCGTCGAGCCGATCGCATCGACGATCGAGTCAAAGACGCGGCCGCGTCCGGGTTGCACTGCACTCGTTGTCGACGGCGCGTCCATCAGGCGGCTCCTGTTGCGGGATATGCTGGAAATATGCGGTCTTCTCTCATTTGGAGCAGCGCGTCATGACGCGCAAGTGAGAAACCGCTGCGACGCACATTCGTTGCACCTTCGCTGCATCGCAAAAATCAGAACCCGCACAAATAACGTAAAAGCTACGCATTTGTGTTGCGACAAGGTCAAACAAATGGGTTTATATACTTTCGTCAGGTGCAGCTCAGAACGCAAAGGGAGGCGCACATGCCAGCACTTGCTGAAGTTCGGTCGACCGTGGCGTCCAGGCCCGATCCGCGCGGCAGCGATTTGCCGACGTGTCCGGTGTGTGCTGACTCAATGGTCGCGGCCGAAGCGTCCGCGTACCTGTTCGACAATCTGATCAGCTATCTCTGGACCTGCGACAATTGTGGTTACGGGTTCGTGACCAAGCACTCGGTGAAACCGATCCCGATCGTGTGCAACTGATCACATTAGCTCACATTGGAGCGATGTCACCGCGCGCCCACCCGGCGCGCGTTTTCGTTCTGAAGTCCTCGAACGTGCCGCTCGCCACCGCTGCGCGGATGCCCTGCATCAGCTCCTGGTAATAGGCGACGTTGATTTCGGACAGCAGCATTGCCCCAAGCGTTTCGCCTGCTCGCACCAGATGGTGCAGATAGGCACGCGAATAGTCGCGTGCCGCCGGCCACAAACTCTCTTCATCGAGCGGACGCGGATCGTCGATGTGACGGGCGTTGCGCAAATTGATCTGCCCGAACCGGGTGAACGCCATGCCGTGACGCCCGTTCCGTGTCGGCATCACACAATCGAACATGTCGACGCCGCGCGCCACCGCCTCCAGAATGTCCTCCGGCGTGCCGACGCCCATCAGATAGCGCGGCCGATCGACGGGGAGCGCCGGCGCGGTCTCCTCGATCATCGACAGCATCACCGCCTGCGGCTCGCCGACGGCCAGCCCGCCGATCGCGTAGCCGTGAAAGCCGATGTCGGTCAGGGAGCGCGCGCTGGCGTGACGGAGATCGGGGATATCGCCGCCCTGCACGATGCCGAACAGCATGTAGCCGTCGGATGCGCTCTCGAAGGCGCGCTTGGATCGTTCGGCCCAGCGCAGCGAGAGCTGCATCGCACGCTCGATGTCGGCGCGCTCGGCCGGCAGCCGCACGCACTCGTCCATCTGCATCGCGATGTCGGAGCCGAGCAGCCGCTGCACCTCGATCGAGCGCTCCGGCGAGAGCTCGACCTTGGCGCCGTCGATATGCGAGCGGAAGGTCACGGCCTTCTCGGTCACCTTTCGCAGCTCCGACAGCGACATCACCTGGAAGCCGCCGGAATCCGTCAGCATCGGGCCGCCCCAGCCGGTGAAGCGCTGCAACCCGCCGAGCCTCGCGATCCGCTCGGCGCCCGGCCGCAGCATCAGGTGATAGGTATTGCCGAGCACGATGTCGGCGCCGGCATCGCGCACCTCGCGCCAATGCATGCCCTTCATTGCGCCCGCGGTGCCGACCGGCATAAAGGCGGGCGTCCGGACGAGACCATGCGGCGTGGTCAGGCGCCCGGTGCGGGCGGCGCCGTCAGTTGCCAGCAGCTCGAAATGATTGGGAAGATTCATGCGGCTGCTTATTGCGTGTCACCGAAGCCCGATCAACCCGTCCGATAACGGCTTCCGCGCGACTTCGTGAACGCGAACCGACAAACGGACGCTTGCCCTGCATCGGAACCTCCGTTAAACAAAACGAAACCGTATCGTTTTATGTCAACAATAAGGCGACGGACCTCCCCGCCGCG
This sequence comes from Bradyrhizobium macuxiense, assembly GCF_007993935.1. Lineage (GTDB taxonomy): Bacteria > Pseudomonadota > Alphaproteobacteria > Rhizobiales > Xanthobacteraceae > Bradyrhizobium > Bradyrhizobium macuxiense_A. The sequence goes on from NZ_VITY01000001.1 coordinate 65,248, forward strand.
ACTGCAATCCGCGCGAAACCCGACCGAGATGTTCTCCCTTTTCAGCGCCCGGCCTGACGGCGTCCGCCATCGGACGATAGTCGCCCATGCGATGCGGCAAGCGGCCCTGCTGTGCGGGCTCGCGTTCACCCTTGCAGCCTGCAGCTCGCTGCCGCGGACGCCTTACACGGCTGCCGACGCCGTCAATTCGCGGGTGCTCGATCTCGACGGGCTGCGCCGCTATGCCGACGAGCCGGCGTCCAAATTCAAGCTCGAGAAGGACAACCTCGCCCCAATCAAGACCTATCTCGCCCTCTCCGGCGGCGGCGCCGACGGCGCCTATGGGGTGGGTGTGCTCAACGGCTGGACCGCGGCCGGCAACCGGCCGAGCTTCTCGGTCGTCTCAGGCGTCAGCACCGGCGGCCTGATTGCGCCGTTTGCCTTCCTCGGCTCGCGCTATGACGACACGCTGAAGGAGGTCTACACGTCGGGCATCGCGGAGAGCCTGCTGCAGGACCCGAGCCTGATGCGGGTGCTGTTCGGCTCCGGCCTGTTCGGCAACAAGCGGCTGCGTGAGCTGGTGGCGCGCTACGTCGGCGAGGACATCCTGAGCGAGGTGGCGCGCGAGAACGCCAAAGGCCGAAAGCTCCTGATCGTCACCACCGATCTCGACACCCAGCGCACGGTGATCTGGGACATGGGACGGATCGCCGCCGTCGGCACGCCCGAGGCGCTGCAGCTGTTTCGCGACGTGATGGCCGCCTCCGCTTCGATCCCGCTGGTGTTTCCGCCGATCATGATCGACGCCGAGGGCCAGGGCCGGCGCTTCCAGGAGATGCATGTCGACGGCGGCGTGACTGCGCCCGTGCTGACGCTGCCGGACGCATTGATGTTCCGCGAGCGTGGCTGGCCCGCCAATGGCCGCATGAACATCTACATCCTCGTCAACAAGAAGCTCGAGGGCAATTTCGAGCTGGTGTCGAACTCGACGATCGACGTCGCCTCGCGCAGCATTTCCGCGATCACGCAGGCGCAGACCCGCTCCGTCATTCTCTCGACCTATGATTTCGCCCGGCGCAACCGCCTTGGCTTCCATCTGTCCTATATCGAGCGCGACTACCCGGCCGCGGAAACCCAGGGCTTCGACACCGCCTATATGCGCGCGCTCTACCAGTACGGCTACGACAAGGCCGCCGCCGGGCAGGCCTGGACCGCGACGCCGCCCTGAGCGGCCCGCCCCCGGTACCGCCGAATGGACGAATCCGCATCGCGCGGGTTATAGACCGGACGAACCCGTCCGACGCACAACGAGATGAATGGGCAAATGGGATTGACGGCTACCAAGGCCAAGGCGGCCAACAAGGCGGCCAAGCGCGGCGTGATCAAGTCACGCGGCGGCCGGCCGACCCGGGACGCTGCGATCGAGCGCGACCAGCGGCTGATCGAGGTCGCCACCCGCCTGTTCCTCGAGCGCGGCTTCGATGCGACGTCGATCGACGCGGTGGCCGAGGCCGCCCGCGTCAGCAAACCCACCGTGTACGGCCAGTACGGCGACAAGCGCGGCCTGTTCACGGCAGTGCTCCGGCGCGAGATTGAGCGCTGGCTCGCCCCGCTCGCCGCCGCAGCAGCCGAAGCGCAGGGCGACGGCAACTGCGATGGCTCGGCCGAGGAACGGCTGATCGAGCTCGGACGCCAGCTGTTGGTGCTGAATTGCAGCGCGGACTCCATCGCCTTCAGCCGGATCCTGACCGCACAGGCGATCAATTTCCCCGAGGTCGCCAAGCTGGCGGTCGACGAAGGCTGGTCGAAGGCGGTGTCCACGACCGCTGATTTCTTCGACCATCTGGCCGACAAGGGCGTGCTCGATCTCGAGGACACCACGATCGCGGCCGAGACCTTCCTCAACATGGTGGTCGGCCACACCCACCGGATGGCGACATTCGGGATTCCGATCGACATGAAGGCGGCCGAGACGCGGATGGAGGTCTCGATCCGGCTGTTCCTGGCCGGTGCCGTCGGTCCACGGGATCGGCTGCGCGACACGGCCAAGGAGGCCACCAAGGCGCGCCGCCGGCCGGCGCGCTGACACTTTCGCAGGATCGTTTCATCGCCTTACACGTTGCCGTGATGAGCCTTGAACAAAACAGAACGAAACCGTATTGTTTAGTTGCAAAGAGACGCGAAGCCTAGTTCAGCCCCCCAACGGTTTTACGTCGCCTTGTAAACTTCGACCGTCACGACGGAGCAGCCGCCATCGCTTCGTCTGAACGTTCGGCGGCCGACTTCTGACTAACGGAGGTCGGCCGCATCTTCTCGGCGCCGCCCGGCCTTTCAGCAGCGTAGGGCGCGTGCACAGGTTCGGTACAGGTTCGACGATGAGGACAGGACGATTGCGCGCATCGAGGCACTGGTCATTGGGAATGTGGCTGCTTGCGACCGTGGTGCTGGCCCTGCCCTTGAGCCTTCCCCTGGCGTCGCCGGCCCATGCGGTCACGGGCTCGGAGGCCGCAGCGCTCACCCCGCAGGACAGTGACAACGCGCTCGACGTGCATGCGGTTCGCCGCGAACTCGACAGCTTCCAGGCCGCCCAGATCTCGCTGCGCAAGGCGATGGCGATCGCGGAGGCGCTGCACTTCGGCGCGATCACGGCCGACGTCAGCTTCGACGGTGCGACGGAGCCCGCGATCTACCGGGTCAAGACCATGCAGCGGGACCGGATCTGGCAGCATTCGATTGACGCCTCGACCGGCGAAGTGATCGGTGGCGAGGCGCCTTCGTCATTGGCCTCCCTTGGTGCCGAAGACCGTGACAACCTCGCCGTGCTCAGGGCGCTCCGCCATCGCCTCGCCGATGCGGTGCGGGTTGCCGAACGCACCACCTCGGGCAAGGCGATCAGCGGCGGCCTGATGCGCGAGCGCGGCAAGCTCAATTTCGTCATCGTGGTGCTCGCCGGTAGCGATCTGAAAGAGGTCATCCTCGAACCGCCGGGCGCACGGAGACGCTGAGAGCCGTATGGGCGCTGCCAGATTTTCGCCCAAAAGCCGTTGACGGACGCCGATCCGTCCCGCATAAGTCCGCACCATGATCACCGCGACCAAACGCACCACCAAAACCACCAAGCCCTCCGGGGCCTCGGGAGGCGTGCGCGCGTAGTCGGTCGTACCGCATCATCTCTACCCGAAGCCCCGCCTGATGAAGGTCCGGGGCTTTTTTTATTGCCCGCAGCACAACAGCATGATCCGGAAAAGTGGGAACCGGTTTTCCGATCAGATCATGCTCAACCGAGACTCGAATGGAGGACAAAGTGAGTAACGATCCCGTCGTCGCGATTGTCGGCGTCACCGGCGCAGTCGGCGCTGAATTCATCGCCACCATGGACAAGCGCGGCTTCCGCGTCGGCAAGCTGAAGGCGCTGGCGAGCGCCCGCTCCGCCGGCAAGACCGTCAGCTTCCGCGGCCGGCCGGTCGTGATCGAGGAGCTGACCGAGCGCGCCTTCGAGGGCGTCGACATCGCGCTGTTCTCGGCCGGCAGCGGCATCTCGAAGAAGTTCGCGCCGGTGGCGGTGAAGTCCGGCGCCGTCGTGGTCGACAACTCCTCGGCGTTCCGGATGGATCCCAACGTGCCGCTGGTGATCCCCGAGATCAACGCCAACCGCATCCGCGATCACAAGGGCATCATCGCCAACCCGAACTGCGCCGCCATCACCGCACTGGTGCCGCTGTGGCCGATCCACCAGAAGAACCGCATCAAGCGCGTGATCATCTCGACCTACCAGGCCGCGAGCGGCGCGGGAGCAGCCGCGATGGAGGAGCTCGTCGAATCGACCCGAGCCAATCTCAACGGACAGGTCTATACCCCGAAGGTGATGCCGCACCCCTACGCCTTCAACCTGTTCAACCACAACACGGCGGTCGATCCGGAGACCGGCTACAACGACGAAGAGACCAAGGTCATCAAGGAGACCCGCAAGATCTTCGAGGACGAGAAGATCGCGATCGGCGTCACCTGCGTACGGGTGCCGGTGCTGCGCGCGCATTGCGAGGCGATCACTTTCGAATGCGAGAAGCCGATTACCGAGGACCAGGTGCGCGCGATCATGGCGCAGGCGCCGGGCGTCAAGATCGTCGACGATCGCGCCAAGAACTACTTCCCGATGCCGATCGACGCCTCCGGCCAGGACGACGTGCTGGTCGGCCGCATCCGCAAGGATCTCAGCGATCCCTCGGGGCACTCGATCTCGATGTTCGTCGCGGCCGATCAGCTGCTCAAGGGCGCCGCGCTGAACGCGGTGCAGATCGTGGAGCTGCTGCCCGAACGCGCGATGGCGTGAATGCAAGACCCGTCATCCTGAGGTGCGAGCCTTGCGGCGCACTTGCGCCGCTGGGCGAGCCTCGAAGGATGGACGGCCCTAGTCGGGCCGCCGCCCTTCGAGACGGCCGCTGCGCGGCCTCCTCCAGCGACAATGGCTACGCCATTGCGCGGGGGTGACGGTGAAATGGCTGTGCTTGCAGGTCTAACTCTTTGCGCGAAACAACAGGCAGGCATCGCCGTACGAATAGAACCGGTAGCCGTTGCTGACAGCGTGCGCGTACGCGCCTTGCATCGTCTCGAGGCCGGAGAAGGCCGAGACCAGCATGAACAGCGTCGAGCGCGGCAGATGGAAATTGGTCAGCAGGATATCGACCGCACGAAAGCGGTAGCCCGGCGTGATGAAGATCGAGGTTTCCGCGGCAAACGGCTGGACCTCGCCGTCGGGTGTCGTTGCGCTTTCCAGCAGACGCAGTGACGTGGTGCCGATCGCGACGATCCGGCGGCCTCTTGCGCGGGCGGCATTCAAGGCCGCGGCGGTCTCGGCGGTGATGCAGCCCCATTCGGCATGCATCTTGTGCTCCGAGGTCTCCTCGGTCTTGACCGGCAGGAACGTCCCTGCCCCGACATGCAGCGTCAGACGGTGCAGCGCTACGCCGCGGCCCTTCAGCGTGGCCTCCAGCGCCGGCGTGAAGTGAAGTCCCGCCGTGGGTGCTGCGACCGCGCCCTCATTGGCGGCGAACATGGTCTGGTAATCGCTGACGTCCCGGTCGTCGGGCGTGCGCTTGGAGGCGATGTAGGGCGGCAGCGGCGTGGCGCCGACATCGGCGATGGCCTGGTCGAGCACCGGGCCGTGGAACGAGAACGACAGCGTCACCTCGCCCTCCTGCCCTTTGGCTTCGACCTCCGCATCGAGATTGCCGAGCAGGCAGACCTTGCCCTCATTGCCGAAGCGGATGGTGTCGCCGGGGCTAAGCTTCTTCGCCGGCTTCACCAGCGCCTGCCAGCGCGAGCCGTCGAGCCGCTTGATCAAGGTCGCCTCGATCTTCGGCTCGGTCTCGCGCCCGATGCGGCGGCCCTTGAGCTGCGCTGCGATCACCTTGGTGTCGTTGACGACGATCTGATCGCCCGCCTCCAGCCAGTGCGGCAAGTCCGCAACGGAGGCGTCGCGCAGCACGCCGTCCGGATGCACCACCAGCATCCGCGCGGAATCGCGCGGGTTCGCGGGGCGAAGCGCGATGCTCTCGGGCGGCAGTTCGAAGTCGAAGAGATCGGTGCGCATGGCGGTGATTGCTATTTCAACGCCGTCATTCCGGGGCACGCGAAGCGTGAACCCGGAATCTCGAGATTCCGGGTTCACGCTTCGCGTGCCCCGGAATGACGGTCAATTCCTTACGCCGCGTCGGCGGCCATGCGCGCCTTGACGATCTTGTCCGGGTTCTGCACCGGCTCGCCGCGCTTGATCTTGTCGACGTTCTCCATGCCCTCGGTGACCTTGCCCCAGACCGTGTACTGGCCGTTGAGGAAGGAGGCGTCGTCGAAGCAGATGAAGAACTGGCTGTCGCCGGAATCCGGATTGGCGGCGCGCGCCATCGAGGCGGTGCCGCGGACATGCGGCTCCTTGTTGAACTCGGCCTTCAGCTTCTTGCCGGAGCCGCCCATGCCGGTGCCCTGCGGACAGCCGGTCTGCGCCATGAAGCCGTCGATCACGCGGTGGAACACGATGCCGTCGTAGAAGCCTTCGCGCACCAGCTCCTTGATCCGCGCGACGTGGCCGGGCGCGAGATCCGGGCGCATCTCGATCGTGACCGGGCCCTGGGTGGTTTCGAGGATCAGAGTATTTTCGGTAGCAGCCATGCTCGCTTCTCCTGGCTTCGGGGTGGATATTTCTTATTCCTGAACGGGATCGCGAATGGGCGGCCAGCCACTGCGCCGCCCAGGCTCTCGGTAAATGGCATCGGCGTGCAGCGTTGCAACGCCTCCATCACCGCGACCCGGTACGCAATCCGGTCGTTGTCGGTCGCTTCCTGCGATTCATAGCTGATCCTGGGATGCCCGAGGATCGCGCCTTCACGGTTGAAGCTGACAATGACGGTAATGTCGATCGGGCCCGCCTTGTCCGGCGGCGGCGGCCGCCAGCAGCGATGGATCGCAAGAACAACGTCCCTGATCGTATTGAGTTGCTCCGGCTCGGCCGCCACGGGTCCGGACAGCGTGAGCCACACCGCCAGCGGCGCGGCGAACCAGGCAAGTGGTTTGCTGCGCGCCGCCATCGCGGATCACTTGATGTCGGATGCGACCTGCACCTTCACCATCTTGTCGGGATCGGTGACGGCGCCGCCGGGCGAACCCGCGGACGCCTTCTTCAGCTTGTCGACCACGTCCATGCCCGAGACGACCTCGCCGACCACGGTGTATTGCCCGTTCAGGCTCGAGCCATCGGCGAACATGATGAAGAATTGCGAATTGGCACTGTCGACGCTGTCGCCGCGCCGGGCCATGCCGACGATGCCGCGCTTGAACGGCACCTGCGAGAATTCCTGCTTCAGGTTCGGATATTTCGAGCCGCCGGTGCCGTTGAAATTCTGGCCGTCGCCGGTCTGCGCCATGAAGCCGTCCATCACGCGATGGAACGGCACGTTGTTGTAGAAGCCCTCGCGCGCCAGCTGCTCGATGCGCTCGGCGTGCTTCGGCGCGATGTCGGTACGCAGCTTGATGACGATGCGGCCCTTGGTGGTGTCGATCACGATCGCATTGGCCTTGTCGAGATTGGCGGGCAGCGGCTGCGCGACCGCGGGCACGACGCAGAGCAGCGCGGCAACGAATGCAAGAATGCGGATCATGGAAACTCCGGATCTCTGTAACGTTCGGGGTGTGGCGGGCCCGCCGGGATCAGTCGGCGAACTTGGCCTTCAGGCTAGCGGCGACTGATGACGGCACGAATGCAGAATAGTCGCCGCCCATCTGGGCGATTTGGCGCACCAGTGTGGCGGTGATCGGGCGGACCGCGACCGACGCCGGAACGAACACGGTATGCACCTCGGGCGCCATGGCCTCGTTCATGCCGGCGAGCTGCATCTCGTAATCGAGATCGGTGCCGTCGCGCAGGCCGCGAATCATCAGCGTCGCCTTGGCCGCGCGCGCGGCCGCGACCGTGAGGTTGTCGTAGGTCGCGCTTTCGAAGGCGCAGCCCGCCTTCTGGGCGATCGGACCGAACACCTCATGGACCATGGCCAGCCGTTCCTCGGTGGAGAACAGCGGCTTCTTGCCGGGATGAACGCCGATGGCGACGATCAGGCGGTCACAGAGGAAGACGGCCTGTCTCACCACGTCCAGATGGCCGTTGGTGACGGGATCGAAGGAGCCGGGATAGATCGCGATACGGGACATGGTCCCTCCTAACCCGCCCGGCTCGCCCCGGCAAGCCGCCCGGGTTCCGTCCATGGCGCGAAATAAATTTCCACTGGGCCACTGAACGAGTTCTGGGATGCCAGCGTCTACGAGGGTGAATGTTTCGTCGGCCGCTGGCGGACGAAACAAAACCGGCCCGCGATGAAACCATTTTCCATCCTGGCGAAGACGCCAGGAAACGTGCGGCCGGTAGACATTGGACAACGAAACGACGGGCCCGGGGGGCTCGTTCATATGGGGACCGTCATGATCAAGGCACTTTCCGCTATCACCGTTGCCGCGTTCATTGCCGCCGCGCTGACCGTTCTGCCGGGCTTTGCGCCGCAGGTCGAAGCCTCCACCCCGCAGCCGCTGGCCAAGGCGGACCGTCTCGACATCCATCCGGTCGGCAAGGACTGCTCGCAGCAGGCCTGGCCGAATTTCGAAGCGTCCTGCCTGCGCAGTGCCGGCAACAAGACGGTGGTCCGCGAGGCCCGCCTCGTCACCGCCGACCGCACCCCGTAGAAGAAATTTCCAGACGAGATGGATACCGGTTCGCGCACCGACAGCGCGCCCAAGCAATTGTTCAGCCTCGCGTAAGGTCAGGCTGTCACGCAAATCCCATGGTAATTTGCGACGACCCGTCGCAGACTATCGTCTAACGCGCCCGACCGGATGATCCGGCGGGCGCAAGCCATCGGGGGATTGCCGTGACCAGTACGCCCGCCATCGTTTCTTCTGGCCATCCTCCAAGCAGTCCGATCCCGGTTGCCGTCACATTGGGTGCCTTGGGTGTCGTCTATGGCGACATCGGCACCAGCCCGCTCTACGCCCTCAAGGAAGCCGCCAAGGCCGCCGCCCATGGCGGTCCACTCACCCACAGCGCAGTGCTCGGCGTGGTCTCGCTGATCCTGTGGGCGCTGATCCTCATCATTTCCGTCAAATACGCCATGCTGATCCTGCGCGCGGACAACCGCGGCGAAGGCGGCATCGTCGCGCTGCTGGCGCTGCTCTCGGCGCGCAACGCGGCTCCCGGCACCTGGCGCGCCCATCTTCTGGTGGTCGGCCTCATCGGCGCCGCCCTGCTCTATGGCGACGGCGCGATCACGCCGGCGATCTCGGTGCTGTCGGCGATCGAAGGCCTCAAGGTCGACGCGCCCTCGCTGACGCCGATTGTGGTGCCGCTCACCGTCGTGATCCTGATCGGCCTGTTCTTCATGCAGAAGCAGGGCACGGGTTTCATCGGCAAGATCTTCGGCCCGGTGATGCTGTTCTGGTTCGCCGTGCTCGCGGCGCTCGGTGTTCACGGCATCGTCAAGGCGCCCGGCGTGCTGGTTGCGCTGAGCCCGTTCTATGCATTCGATTTCCTGATCCACCAGGATTTTCACGTCAGCTTCGCGATCCTCGGCGCCGCATTCCTTGCCGTCACCGGCGGTGAGGCGATGTATGCCGACATGGGGCATTTCGGCCGCTTTCCGATCCGCCTCGCCTGGTTCGCGGTCTGCCTGCCCGCGCTGGTGCTGAATTATTTCGGCCAGGCCGGCGAACTGATCAACGACCCGAATTCGATCGACAACCCGTTCTTCCAGCTTGCCCCGGACTGGGCGCATTACCCGCTCGTGTTGCTCGCGACCGTCGCCACCGTGATCGCCTCGCAGGCGATCATCTCCGGCGTGTTCTCGCTGACCCAGCAGTCGATCCAGCTCGGCTTCCTGCCGCGCATGCACATCCAGCACACCACGAGCGATGCGATCGGGCAGATCTACGTGCCGCTGGTGAACTGGCTGCTTGCCGCGGGAACGCTCGGCGCGGTGCTGGCCTTCGGCACCTCGGACGCACTGGCAGGCGCCTACGGCATTGCGGTGTCGCTGTTGATGGCGATCACCACGCTGCTCGCGGCGCTGGTCGCGATCCAGTGGGGCTATTCGCCGATCCTGGTGATCGCGGTGAACGGCTTCTTCTTCATCATCGACGCGATCTTCTTTGCGGCAAACACCGAGAAACTGTTTGAAGGCGGCTGGTTCCCGCTGCTGCTCGCCGCTGCGGTGGCGTTCCTGATGATGACCTGGCGCGGCGGCGTGAAGCTGGTCGAGAAGGCGCGCAGCAAACTGCGCCAGCCCGAAGAGGATCTGATCGAGACCGCGGTCAACAAATGCAGCGCCCGCCTGCCCGGCACCGCCGTGTTCCTGGCCTCGGCGCCCAACGGCGTGCCGCTCGCGCTGACGCAATTCGTCAAGCACAACCACGTGCTGCACGAGCGCGTGCTGCTGGTCACCGTGCAGATCGAGGAGCGGCCGAGGATTCCCGACGAGGAACGCGCCGACGTGAACGAGATCAGCCCGGGCATCACGAGGATACTCCTGCACTACGGCTTCATGCAGTACCCGACGATCTATGAGGGGCTGCAGCTCGCCTGCCGGCAGGGCAAGCTGCCCGGCATCGATCTCTCCGACGTGACCTATTACATCGGCCGCGAGACCATCATCCCGCGCGAGGACGTTCCGGGCATGTGGGTGTGGCGGGAATCGCTGTTCGCCTTCCTGCAACGCAACGCCGAGCGATCGGCCGCCTTCTTCGGCGTGCCGACCGGCCAGGTCGTCGAGTTCGGCACCGAGATCGAGATTTAGGACCGGACGTGCAGCTGTTGTGGCTAGCCTTTTTCTAATGCTCAATCTAAGGGCCACGTAACCCAGAAGAAGCGCGCTCAACCTGGGCCACAAGTGGCTTTACGGGGGCGTCCCACGATCCGCCGCTTCAGCCCAAACGCTGGCGCGCTGGTGCTATTGAGCCTGACTCTTTTCGATGACCTCGATCGTCTTGGCTTCACACAGACATGGAGCCAACAGATGAGCCTCGAGAAGAAAGTCGCCGTCGTCACCGGTGGGAGCCGCGGTCTCGGCCTGGGCCTGGTTGAAGCGCTTGTTGCCGAGGGCGCAGACGTCACGGTCGTTGCACGTGGAACGGACTCGCTCAAGGCCGTCCGCGACCGGCTTGGCGTCGCGACGATCCCGGCTGACGTGACCGATCGCGCCGCCGCCAATCGCATCCTCTCCGACATCAAGCCGGATATTCTGGCGCTCAACGCGGGCGTCACGCCGCCGATGGGCCGACTGGATCAATTGAGCTGGGAGGATTTTTCGGCCGCCTGGGAAACCGACGTCAAAGCGGGCCTGTTCTGGCTTCAGGCAGCCCTCAATCTCCCCATGAAGCCGGGCAGCACCGTTCTCGTGGGATCGAGCGGCGCCGCCGTGACCGGATCGCAGATGTCGGGCGGTTACGGCGGCTCCAAGCGAATGCTATGGTTCATGACCAAATATGCCAACGGTGTTTCGCAGGAGTTGAATCTCGGTATCCGCTTTCGGGCCATCGTGCCGCGACAGATGATCCTGGGGACCGGCATCGGAGATGCCGCTGCCGGTGCCTATGCGGGTTCGATGGGGATCACGCCCGAACAGTTCGTCGCGCGCTTCGGCGCACTCATGCCTCCGCGGAAATTCGGTGATCTGGTGATCTCGATCTTGAAGGACCCGCAACACGCCGACGGCATCGTATTCGGACTCAACGGCGATGCCGGCGTGACCGTCATGGAGGGAGCGGCAGCTTGACCGGCGGCGAAGACCATTCGAGCACCAATCGGTGGGCCGCGCTTCTCGCACTCGCCGAGGAATTGCGGCCCGAGCTTCACCGCTATTGTTCGCGTCTGGTGGGCTCGGTGATCGAGGGCGAGGATGTCGTCCAGGACACCTTCGCCAAGGCCCTCGTCGCCCTGGAAGCAATGGCCGAATTGCCGCAACTTCGCGCGTGGCTGTTCCGTATCGCTCATAACCGTGCCCTGGATGTCTTGCGCAGCAAGGCCATCCGCGCGGCCGAGCCGATCGAGGCGGCGTACGCTGTTGTCGACGGAGCAAGCCCTGATCCCGTGGAGCAGTTGATGCATCAGGAAGCGGTGCGGACAGCGGTATCGCGCTTTGCGGAGCTGCCGATTCTGCAACGTAGCGTGATCATCCTGAAGGATGTCCTCGACGAGCCACTCACCGACATCGCCGCACTGCTCGGCCTCAGCGTCGATGCCGTGAAGGCGCATCTTGCGCGGGGGCGTGCGCGCCTTCGCGAGATCAACGCGACGGCATCCCCGCCGCCGGACGTCAGATCGCCCTCCGCAGCGGTCATGCGGTATGTCACCCTGTTCAACCAGAAGGATTGGGACGGGTTGCGCGCGATGCTGGCGGATGACGTGAGGCTCAATCAATCGGCTCACGCCGTCCGGACAGGACGGGCAGACGTCGGGATGTTCTTCAGCATCTACGGAAAAATGGACCGGGTACGGCTGGCGCCCGCCTGGTTGGAGGGCCGGGAAGTCATCGCTGTGTTCGAGGGCGATATGGAAGCCAGGCCGAGCTACTTCATGTGGCTCGAGTGGCGCGGCGACGAAATTACATTCATCCGCGACTACAGATACGTCCGCTACATCATGGCGGACGCGGAGCTCACAGTCTCAACCGACAGCGGAACGCAATCGTGACGAACGGCACGGTGCAGCCAACTGGAAAGGCGGCATAAGCCTTTTCGTAGCCCGGATGCAGCGAAGCGTAATCCGGGATGGTAGTGCCGGATCGAGAGCCCCCCGGATTTCGCTGCGCTTCATCCGGGCTACGGGAATACGGCGGCGCTAGCCGCCGTTGCCGTTCTCGCCGTTTTCCTCTTCCGGAATGTGCTCGACCGAGACCACGTGCTCGTCCTCGGCGGTGTCGAACACGATCACGCCTTGGGTCGAGCGGCCGGCGACGCGGATGTCGGCGACCGGGCAGCGGATCAGCTGGCCCTTGTCGGTGACCAGCATGATCTGGTCGGCGTCCTCGACCGGGAACGACGCCACCAGATTGCCGTTGCGGTTGTTGACGCTCATCGCGACGATGCCCTTCCCGCCGCGGCCGGTGGTGCGGTACTCGTAGGACGAGGTCCGCTTGCCGTAGCCGTTGACGGAGACGGTCAGCACCACCTGCTCGGCGGCCGAGAGCTCGGCATAGCGCTCCTGCGACAGCTGGATCGCATCGTTCGCCGTCTCCTCGCCCTCGGTCTCGACCGGCTCCTCGGTCGTGGCCTCGCCGGCCACCGCGCGGCGCATCTTCAGGTAAGCCGAGCGCTCGTCCGAGGTGGTCTCGACATGGCGCAGGATCGCCAGCGAGATCAGCCGGTCGGCCTCGGCCAGCGCGATGCCGCGCACGCCCATCGAGGTGCGGCCGGTGAAGACGCGGACATCGGGGACCGGGAAGCGGATGCACTGCCCGCCGGCGGCGGTCAGCAGCACGTCGTCACGTTCGGTGCAGATCTGCACGTCGACGATCGCCTCGCCCTCCCCGAGCTTCATCGCGATGATGCCGGAACGGCGGACGTCGACGAAGTCGGACAGCTTGTTGCGGCGAACGGTGCCGCTGGTGGTCGCGAACATCACGTCGAGATTGGCCCAGGAGGATTCATCCTCCGGCAGCGGCATGATCGTGGTGATGCGCTCGCCCTGCTCCAGCGGCAGGATGTTGATCAGCGCCTTGCCGCGCGCGTTGGGAGCCGCCATCGGCAGCCGCCAGACCTTCTCCTTGTAGACCTGGCCGCGCGACGAGAAGAACAGCACCGGCGTGTGGGTGGACGCGACGAACAGGCGCGAGACGAAATCCTCGTCGCGGGTCTGCATGCCGGCGCGGCCCTTGCCGCCGCGGCGTTGCGCCCGGTAGGTCGACAGCGGCACGCGCTTGACGTAGCCGGCATGCGAGACGGTGACCACCATGTCCTCGCGCTGGATCAGGTCCTCGTCCTCGACCTCGCCTTCCTGCTCGATGATCTGGGTCTTGCGCGGCGTCGCAAACTGCTGCTTCACCTCGGCCAGCTCGGTCTTGACGATGCCCTGCACGCGCGCGCGCGAGCGCAGGATGTCGAGATAGTCGGCGATCTCGGCCGCGAGCTTGTCGAGCTCTTCGGAAATCTCGTCCCGCCCGAGCGCGGTCAAGCGCTGCAGCCGCAGATCGAGGATCGCCCTCGCCTGCTCGAGCGACAGGCGGATGGTGCCGTCGTCGTTGATCCGGTGCCGGGGATCGTCGATCAGCGTGATCATCGCCTCGACGTCCCGCGCCGGCCAGTCGCGCGACATCAGGGTGTCGCGCGCGGTGTTCGGATCGGGCGAGGTCCGGATCACCCGGATCATCTCGTCGATATTGGCAACCGCGATGGCAAGGCCGACCAGGATATGGGCGCGGTCGCGCGCCTTGCCGAGCAGGAACTTGGTCCGGCGGGTCACCACCTGTTCGCGGAACGCGACGAAGATGCTGAGCAGATCCTTCAGGGTCATCGTCTGCGGACGACCGGAATCCAGCGCCAGCATGTTGGCGGGGAAGTTGGTCTGCAGCGGCGTGAACCGATAGAGCTGGTTGAGCACGACGTCAGGCACCGCCTCGCGCTTCAGCTCGATGACGACGCGATAGCCGTCGCGGTCGGACTCGTCGCGGAGGTCGCCGATGCCCTCGATCTTCTTCTCCTTCACGAGGTCGGCAATGCGCTCGACCATCGTGGCCTTGTTCACCTGGTAGGGAATCTCGGTGATGATGATCGCTTCGCGGTCCTTGCGGATGGTGTCGATCGTCACCTTGCCGCGCATCACGATCGAGCCGCGGCCGAGATGATAGGCGGAGCGGATGCCCTGGCGGCCGAGGATGATTCCGCCGGTCGGGAAATCCGGCCCCGGAATGATGTCGATCAGTTCGTCGATCGTGAGCGCCGGATTGTCGATCAGCGCCACGCAGGCGTCGACCACCTCGCCGAGATTATGCGGCGGGATGTTGGTCGCCATGCCGACGGCGATGCCGCCGGCACCATTGACCAGCAGGTTCGGGAACCGGGCCGGCAGGACCGACGGCTCCTGCTCGGAATTGTCGTAGTTCGGCTGGAAATCGACAGTTTCCATGTCGATGTCGGCCAGGACGGCGAGCGCCGCCTTGGTCAGCCGCGCTTCGGTATATCGGTAGGCCGCCGGCGGATCGCCGTCGATCGAGCCGAAATTGCCCTGGCCGTCGATCAGCGGCACGCGCAGCGAGAAGTCCTGCGCCATGCGGACCATCGCGTCGTAAATCGACTGGTCGCCGTGCGGATGGTATTTACCGATCACGTCACCGACGACGCGCGCGGATTTGACGTATTTCTTGTCCGGCGTGTGCCCCTGCTCATGCATCGAATACAGGATGCGCCGGTGCACCGGCTTGAGCCCGTCGCGCGCATCGGGCAGCGCACGCGACACGATCACGCTCATCGCGTAATCGAGGTAGGACTTCTTCATCTCGTCGAGAATGGAAACGGGACGAATATCTGAGGGCGCCGGCGGCTCGCCGGGCTTGTCATCTTCGTTATCGGACAAAGGGGAAATCCGGTCAGTTTTACTGGGGAATCATATAGCCCATCGGGGGCCTGATAACCACCCCTGAGCGGCTCCGGCAAGCCGTTTTTCCCTTCGTTTTTTCATACACTTACCAGCAGCTTTGCGGGCTTGCCGCGATCCTGCTTTGCGCCGCGATCGCAAGCCGGCGGGGACCCGATGGAACCGGCCCCGCGACGCCCTAATCGCCCAACCACTGGCCGAAAATCACGGCGTGCATGATCCGCCCGGGCATCAAGGTGAACAGCCCGGCAATGACCAGCGCGCCGAAGAAAATGCCGATCATCGTGAACTTGTGGCTGCGGACATTGTGGCTCCGCGCAGCCATCACGCCGAGCACCAGCATCACCAGCGAGAAGATCGACAGCAGGTGGATCGGGCTCCAAGGGCCGAGCAGCCGGATCTGATGGATCCAGAACGAGCTCCCGGCGACCACCAGCATCAGGATCACCCAGATCCAGCCCAGCGTCCGGTGCGGCAGCGTGCCCTTGGGTGCGGCGAGCTGGATGGAGCCGAGCACGAAGGCGGCCATCGCGGCGAAGGCATGGAGCGGGATCGCAGGCGCAGCGTCGAGCAATGGCGCGAGGCTCATGGTGGCGGCCCTTGAATTGAACTGGCGGCCAGACATCACCCGCCGCAGGTCGATGTAAATATCATTCACATCGACCTGTGTCAAAGTCAGGGGAACTCGCCCTCGCCGCCTCCAGTACAGCAACATTCAACAAGTGGTTATGAAGTTATCCTCATAATCCACACGAGGAAATTGCCATCGCGGATCGCAACGTCTCCCTAGCGAATGATCTTCACGTTGTCCGGAAAGCGCTTCCATCGTACGTGTTCCGGGAGCTTCAACTACGGACACTCAACCTTCGATAGACAATGACCAACGTCCTATTCGTCTGCAGCGCAAATCGTTTGCGCAGTCCTACGGCGGAGCAGGTCTTTTCGAAATGGCCGGGCATCGAGACGGACTCGGCAGGCCTCTCGGCCGGCGCGAGCGTGCTGCTGTCCTCCGAGCAGATCGAATGGGCCGACATCATTTTTGTGATGGAGAAGAGCCATCGCAACAAACTGACGAGCCGGTTTCGGCCTTATCTCAAGAACAAGCGCGTGATCTGTCTCGACATTCCCGACGACTACGAATTCATGGATCCGGTCCTGGTCCGGATCCTCGAGAACCGCGTCGGCCGCTTTCTTGCTCAGAGCGCGCCGATCGTAAGAGACGAGCCCGGCGAGCCGGCCTCGTAAGATCGACGTTCTGGAAGCCTCGTCAGAACGGGATATCGTCGTCCATGTCGCTGTTGCGGCTGCCGCCGCCGGCGGCCACCGCGCGCCGCGGCGCCGAGCTGACCGGACCGGACGAGCCGAAATCGCTGCCGCCGTCATCGGAGAAGCTGCCGCCTCCACCACCGCGCCCGTCGAGCATCGTCAGGTTGGAGTTGAAGCCCTGCAGCACCACCTCGGTCGAGTACTTCTCGACGCCGGACTGGTCGGTCCATTTGCGGGTCTGCAGCTGACCCTCGATGTACACCTTGGCGCCCTTCTTCAGGTACTGCTCGGCGACCTTGCAGAGGCCCTCGTTGAAGATCACGACGCGGTGCCACTCGGTCTTTTCCTTGCGCTCGCCAGTGCCCTTGTCGCGCCAGGTTTCCGAGGTGGCGATCGACAGGTTTGCGATCGGACGGCCGTCCTGAGTCCGCCGGATCTCCGGATCCTTGCCGAGGTTTCCAACCAGGATCACCTTGTTCACGCTTCCTGCCATCGCATCATCTCCACTCAAAACCGGGCGTCCGGACATCGGCCGCCGCTCTCAACCTTCGCCACTTACTTTGCAGGCGTCGTGGATGACCCTATACGCCGGCGCCGGCCCGCCGCCTTTGCCCGTGCGCGGTTATCCACGGTATTCGAGATATAACACCGCAGCGGACAATGTTCCAGTTTTGTTCGCCACAACCAACCGTAGAGGCGATGGATGGCGATGGAACCGCAGCCGATTTCGGTCCCGGCCACCCGTCGGCCCGATCATTCGCTGAAAATGCAAGCTAAATCAATCGCTTGTATCGGCCTCACTTCTTCCCCAAGTGTGGCTTTTGGGAGACGGCGTTTCCGGTTGAATCAGCGTATAGCTACCACCCATGACGCGGGCGCTCGCGTCTGAGATCGCGCTTCGGGACAATATTGGAAGCCGATCGGGGAGCTGGGAGATTGATGATGAAGAAGTTTTTGCTCGGTACGGTTGCCCTGATTGCGTTCGCCGCGCCTGCCGCGGCCGCCGACCTCGCGGCGCGCCCCTACACCAAGGCGCCGCCGATGATCGCCGCCGTCTATGACTGGAGCGGCTTCTACATCGGCGCCAACGGCGGCTGGGGCTCGAGCCACAATTGCTGGGACCAGGTCCCGGGTGGCGTGTTCATCGGATCGGACGGTTGCCATGACGCAACCGGCGGCGTCGCCGGTGGCCAGATCGGCTATCGCTGGCAGGCTGGCGCATGGGTGTTCGGCCTCGAGGCGCAGGGCGACTGGGCTGACCTGAAGGGCAGCAACAACAGCGCGATCTTCCCGGGCCTCTTCACCAACCAGAGCAAGATCGACGCGTTCGGCCTGTTCACCGGTCAGGTCGGCTACGCCATCAACAACGTGCTGCTCTACGCCAAGGGCGGTGCGGCGCTGACCGATAACCGTTTCAACACCTACTTCACGCCGACCGGCGTGCTCGCCGGCAGCGCCAGCGACACCCGCTGGGGCGGCACCATCGGCGCCGGCATCGAAGTCGGCTTCGCGCCGAACTGGACCGCTGGTGTCGAGTACGACCACCTGTTCATGCAGGACAAGACCTACAACCTCACCACCCCCGCCGGCGCGCTGTTCAGCAGCATCCGCGACCGCCAGGACGTCGACGTCGTCACCGTCCGCGTGAACTACAAGTGGGGCGGCCCGGTGGTCGCGCGCTACTGATCGCGCGATCCGGTTTGATCCAGACCAAAGGCCGGCTTCGCGCCGGCCTTTTTGTTTGTGGGGTCGGCCGTGAGGGGTGGTGCCGCGGTTGGCGACATCCTGCGTCGCTACAATGCCAGGCTCGTACCTTCCCCTGCCGCGGCCAGCGACACGCGCTGGGACTGCACCGTCGGCGTCGAAGACATATCCGCAGCGAAATACCGAGGCGGCCTCAGCTCACGCATTGCTTCGCATCGAAATATCGGAGCCGGACTCGCGCCGGCTGTTTCGCTGCGCAAACACGCCACAGCGGGGCCGTTTTCCGTGCATTGTGGTTTCCCGGGTACACAACTTCCAGCATTTCTCTGTAGAAGCACGCGTACGTCACGCAACACTGCCGCGACGCTCCCTTCAAATGCGTGAAGGGACAACAAGAAAATGGGACTGGGACTTTGAAAATCAGGAATGTTCTGCTGGCCTCGGCCGGCATGTTTGCCCTCAGCGCAATTGCACCGGCAATGGCCGCCGATCTCTCCGCACGCGGCCCCTACGTCAAGGCTCCGCCGCCGGCCGCGATCTACAACTGGACCGGCTTCTACATCGGTGGCTTCGGCGGCTACGCCAGCGAGGATTCCGGCAATCCGAAGATGGAAGGCGGCTTCGCCGGCGGCACCGTCGGCTACAACTGGCAGACCGGCAACATCGTGTACGGCATCGAGGCCGACGGCGGCTGGGCTGACGTCAACGCCTCCGCCAGCGCGTTCGGCATCACCGCAACGAGCAAGATCGACGCGCTCGGCACCGCGCGCGGCCGCATCGGCTTCGCGGTCGACAAGGTGCTGTTTTACGGCACCGGCGGCTATGCCTGGGTCGACAATAAGCTCACCCTCAGCGCGGGCGGCGTGAGCGCCTCGCAGAGCAACTTCCACTCGGGCTGGACCGTCGGCGCCGGCATCGAGGCGTTCATCGCGCCGCAGTGGTCGATCAAGGGCGAATACCTGTATCGCAGCCTCGGCGGCGAGACCTATTTCGGCGTGCCGTCGGCCGACATCAACCTGCACAGCGTCCAGTTCGGCGTGAACTATCACTTCGGCGGCCCGATCGTCGCCAAGTACTGAGAAGACAGACCCCAAGGTCTCGGAAAGGCCGGCCTCGCGCCGGCCTTTTTGCGTCAAAGCGTTTTCGAGCGAAGCCTGTCCCGGACTTGATCCGGGATGGATCCCGGTTCGCGCCAGGAAAACGCGTCAAAACAGAAATCTGGAACCTGCCCTGCTGACGGCTGCTGCCATCAGGCAAACTATCCGTTGATGGACGCTATTCTGCACTGGAAATTGTCGGCCGTTCTTCCTACGTTCCAGTCCTCACACCCCATCGGCGCAAGCTCCCGGCATCACCGGCGATGCGCGCCCAAAAGGCGCCCAAGCATGCGCCCGGAACTGTCGCAATGGATGAAGTGCTCAAGGCGAAGCGCCAACAGAACGCCGGCTCCTCATCGCGCGCCATCACGATCCGTGGCGCGCGCGAACATAATCTGAAGAACATCGACGTCGAGATTCCGCGCGACAAGCTCGTGGTGTTCACCGGCCTGTCCGGCTCCGGCAAGTCGTCGCTCGCATTCGACACGATCTATGCCGAAGGCCAGCGCCGCTACGTCGAGTCGCTGTCGGCCTATGCGCGGCAATTTTTGGAGATGATGCAGAAGCCGGACGTCGACCAGATCGACGGCCTGTCGCCGGCGATCTCGATCGAGCAGAAGACCACCTCGAAGAATCCGCGCTCCACCGTCGGCACTGTCACCGAGATCTACGACTACATGCGCCTGTTGTGGGCGCGCGTCGGCGTGCCCTATTCGCCCGCCACGGGCCTGCCGATCGAGAGCCAGATCGTCTCGCAGATGGTCGACCGCGTGCTGGCGCTGCCGGAAGGCACCCGCCTCTATCTGCTGGCGCCGGTCGTGCGCGGCCGCAAGGGCGAGTACAAGAAGGAGCTCGCCGAATATCTCAAGAAGGGCTTTCAGCGCGTCAAGATCGACGGCACCTTCTATGAATTGTCGGAGGCGCCCGCACTCGACAAGAAATTCCCGCACGACATCGACGTCGTGGTCGACCGCATCGTGGTGCGTCCCGACCTCGCCCAGCGCCTCGCCGAAAGTTTCGAGACCGCGCTGAAGCTCGCCGAAGGCCTCGCCGTGATCGAATACGCCGACGCGCCGGCGGCGGCTGCAACCGAGGACAAGAAGAAGACGGCAAAGATCCACGACAAGAGCGGCCCCGAGCGGATCCTGTTCTCGGAGAAGTTCGCCTGCCCGGTCTCCGGCTTCACCATCCCCGAGATCGAGCCCAGACTCTTTTCCTTCAACAACCCCTATGGTGCCTGCCCGGCCTGCGGCGGCCTCGGCGTCGAGCAGCATATCGACGAGGACCTCGTCATCCCCGACAAGGAGCTGACCCTGCGCAAGGGCGCGATCGCGCCCTGGGCGAAATCGTCCTCGCCCTATTACATCCAGACCCTGACCGCGCTCGGCAAGCACTACAAGTTCACGCTCGACACCAAGTGGAAGGACCTGACCAAGAAGGTGCAGGCCGCGTTGCTGCACGGCTCCGGCGACGACGAGATCAAGTTCTCCTATGAGGACGGCGTCCGCTCCTACGACACCAAGAAGCCGTTCGAGGGCGTCGTCACCAACATCAACCGCCGCTACCGCGAGACCGAGAGCGAGTGGGCGCGCGAGGAACTCGGCAAGTATTTCTCCGACGTGCCCTGCGCCGGCTGCCACGGCTACCGGCTGAAGCCCGAGGCGCTGTGCGTCAAGATCGGCGGCAAGCATATCGGCGAGATCTCGGAGCTCTCGGTGAAGCGCGCCGGCGAATGGTTCGAGACGGTGCCGGAGGCGCTGAACGCGCAGCAGAACGAGATCGCGACGCGCATCCTCAAGGAGATCCGCGAGCGCCTGACCTTCCTGCTCGACGTCGGCCTGAATTACCTGACGCTGTCGCGCTCCTCCGGCACACTGTCCGGCGGCGAGAGCCAGCGCATCCGCCTGGCCTCGCAGATCGGCTCAGGGCTGACCGGCGTGCTCTACGTGCTGGACGAGCCGTCGATCGGCCTGCACCAGCGCGACAATGCCCGGTTGCTGGACACCCTCAAGCGGCTGCGCGACCTCGGCAACACCGTGGTCGTGGTCGAGCATGACGAGGATGCGATCCGCCTCGCCGACTACGTGCTCGACATCGGGCCCGGCGCCGGCATGCATGGCGGCCACATCGTCGCCGAAGGCACGCCCGACCAGATCATGCGCAACCCGAAATCGCTGACCGGCAAGTACCTCACCGGCGAGCTTTCGGTCCCCGTGCCCGACCGGCGGCCGCCGAACCATCGCCGCACCATCAAGGTCGTCAACGCCCGCGGCAACAATCTGAAGAACGTCTCGGCCGAGATTCCGCTCGGTCTGTTCACCTGCGTCACCGGCGTCTCCGGCGGCGGCAAGTCGACCTTGCTGATCGACACGCTCTACAAATCGATCGCGCGCAAGCTCAACAACGCCAGCGAAGGCGCGGCGCCGCACGACCGCATCGAGGGCCTCGAGCACATCGACAAGATCATCGACATCGACCAGTCGCCGATCGGCCGCACGCCGCGCTCCAACCCCGCGACCTACACCGGCGCCTTCACGCCGATCCGCGAATGGTTCGCCGGGCTGCCGGAGGCGAAGGCGCGCGGCTACGAGCCCGGGCGCTTCTCCTTCAACGTCAAGGGCGGCCGCTGCGAGGCCTGCCAGGGCGACGGCGTCATCAAGATCGAGATGCACTTCCTGCCCGACGTCTACGTCACCTGCGACACCTGCAAGGGCAAGCGCTACAACCGCGAGACGCTGGAGGTGCTGTTCAAGGGCAAGAGCATCGCCGACGTGCTCGACATGACCGTCGAGGAAGCCGCCGAGTTCTTCAAAGCGGTGCCGCGCGTGCGCGAGACGTTCCAGACCCTGCACCGCGTCGGCCTCGACTACATCCATGTCGGCCAGCAGGCCACCACGCTGTCCGGCGGCGAAGCCCAGCGCGTCAAACTGGCAAAGGAATTGTCAAAGCGCGCCACCGGCCGCACGCTCTACATCCTGGACGAGCCGACCACCGGCCTGCACTTCCACGACGTCGCAAAGCTGCTCGAGGTGCTGCACGAGCTGGTCGCCCAGGGCAACACGGTTGTCGTGATCGAGCACAACCTCGAAGTCATCAAGACCGCCGACTGGGTGATCGACCTCGGCCCCGAAGGCGGCGACGGCGGCGGCGAGATCGTCGCCTGGGGCCCGCCGGAGGATATCGTCAAGGCGCCGAGGAGCTACACCGGCAAGTTCCTGGCGCCGGTGCTGAAGAAGGCGAACAGCAAGCCGAGGAAGAGCAGCAGCGCGAGCGAGGCGGCGGAGTGACTTTGGGCTAGGTGAGCGAACTCAAACATGTCTCGCGTTCGAAGATGACGGCATGTGCGTGATGCGCTGGGTGCTTCGAGCAGGCGAAGCCCATAGAAAGTGAACCGAATAGCAGAAGCTACGATACGGGACCATCGATAGAACGCGGTGCTCGGCGCCTCATGTGACTTTGATCGCGCGTATGACGCCAGCGCTTAGTCACTCTTTGAAGGTTGACGAGGCTCAGGATCCTTCCACGGCTCCGTAGGTTGGATTGTCGGCTCGATGCGCCTGTTGGGAAGGTCGTAATCAGGACGATGTTCGGGCGTTCTCCAGTTGGGCGACGGGGGTTGCTCTTGGGGCTTTGGGTGCGATGGCTGTGCTGATGCGGAAATCATGGCTTCAGACTCCTGCTTCCTCGGTTTGTTCAATCTGATCGACCTCACTTTGGCCTCTAAGCGCTTGGAAGAGTCGGCATCCAAAGCGAGGTTACGGGGACTTCCCTGTTCACCTCATCTTCAAGACGTTTGACGAGCGCTATATTTGGTTTCCGATCGTCATCAACGGCCAAATCGACAAGCTGGGAACGGATTTGCTTGAAAGCCTGGACGTGTGCATCCGTGAGTCCGCCCTCGTGCAACTCCTGCTCCAAGACTCGGAATGTCTCAAAGATTCTCGAATAAGCCGTCGATAGTTTGCTGTATCGTTCGATCTGTTTGGGCAGATCGATAATCGGCTTGAGGGTCGAAAGAATTATCGACGCCCCCGAGATAATTCCCCAGGCAACTACGCCCGCACCGTTCTTCCAAATCGCGAAACCTGCAATGCCGGTGCCGCTAGTGGCACCGAAAGCAATCACTATCTCCAGCCAGCGATTGATCGTTTGATACCGATCTAGTCGGCACCCATAATACTTCTTGTTCAGCAGTGCTGTCCGGAACTCTCGATGAATGTTTTTCAGTTGTGCAACGGTAGTGTTGCTGTCCGCGCCAACCATCGATCTACCTCAATAAAACAACATCTTTAAGTACAATTTATAGTTTATCGTAAAATCAACTTGATTTCAACCGACCTCCCATCAAATCCATTCACAAACAAGTAGCACGTAGTTCGCATGGGCGAGGCGACATGCGGCGTTTGTCGGCCGAACACGCTCACTCCTCCCGCATGTTGCATTGCTCACGCAGGCTGCAACACCGTCCCCTCAGTCTCCCCGGTACGTGGCGATCTGCCAGACGTTTGCCCAGGAATCCCGGACCATCGCGCGTCTGTCGCCATAAGGCGTATCCGCGGGTGCCTCGATCGGCCCAGCGCCGGCCGCGATCGCGCGCCGATAGGTCTCATCCGCGTTCCGAACGTAGACGTAGGATGGGTAGAGCGAAGCGAAACCCATCAATTCATCCCGCGGCCCGAATGATGGGTATCGCTTCGCTCCACCCATCCTACGGACTGCTGCGGTAGGTAGCGATCTGCCAGACGTTTGCCCAGGAATCTCGGACCATCGCCCGTCGGTCGCCATAGGGCGTATCCGCAGGAGTTTCGATCGATTCAGCGCCTGCCGCGATCGCCCGCCGGTAGGTTTCGTCCGTGTTCTGAACATAGACGTAGAGGAAGGCCGGCATCGCCTCACGGATTCCTCCGCCGTCGCTGATCAGGATGATCGAGTCTCCGATGCGAATCTCCGTTGGCGCACCGGTCCGGACTTCGCCTTCAGCTCCGAAGACGTCCCTCAAGAATGCGGTCAAGCCGGCGATATCGCGCGTGACAATTCTCGGGATGACGGAAGGCCAGCCGGCGGGTTTGTATTGGGTCATGCGTTTAACTTTGACGACGATGCGTCGCTCATCAAGACTACCACGATAGCAAGCGTAGGGCGGATTAGCGACTTGTCCGCCGTAGGTCGACGAGCGAAGGCGGAAGCGTAATCCGCCGCCTTTGCGCCAAACTCGGCGGGTTACGCCGGAGCCTGTCATCGGGCCGCGCTTCGCGCGGACCCGTTGGGCTAACCCGCCCTACCTGCTACACCGCCCAATAATTCGGGTGCGTATACGACTGCGAGCGGTCGCCCCAGTCGAATTCGTCGCCGTCGAATTCGGACGGCCCGGCGCGCAGATCCTCCAGCGTCACTTCGGCCTCGAAGGCCTGCCGCGCGGGATCGAAGTGCAGTGCGGTCCATCTGACGGGATAGTGGTGGTGGGTGCTCAGCACGCCGCCGGTCTTGATGATGGCGTAGGCCACCGTGCCGCTCACCTTGTCGAGCATCAGCCGCTCGACCGACCCGAGCTTGGTGCCGTCGCGCCCGAAGACGCAGACGTGCTCGACCCGGTCACTGGGCACCAAGGTATGATGCATGGCATCCTCCCGTGTTTCCTCGCATTTGCCCGATAATATATGCCTGCCGCGCTGGTGAGCCAATGGGTCGCAGCTTGGCGACAGGCCGCAGGAGCGATCGGCTATCGCGCGGCGGCGGACGCTTGCACAGTTTCGGAATAATAGAAATGTATCGCTGATTTGCCCGACGTGTCAAGTCGCGTTTCCGAATGTGGCGACAGCCTGCTCCTTTGCATGGGGTTGTTTTCGATATTTTGGGACACCCCACGCACCTTCCGCCTACTCCGTCCGTCTCAGGAACGCCCCGAACGCGCGCGGCCCGTCGCCGACCTTCACCTCGCCTGTGATTTTCAGCTCGGCGGCGTCGATTACGCTCAGCGTGTTGCTCTCCCAGTTGGCGACCACGATGCGCTTGCCGTCGGCGGTCGCCTCGATGCCCTCGGGGTAATCGCCGACACTGATCCGCTTCACGGGTTGCAGCGTCGCGAGGTCGAACACGCTGACCTTGCCGTCATACTGGTCGGTGACGAAGCAGCGGCCCTGCGCCAGCGCCACGGCATAGGGGCGCAGCCCGACATGGACGCGGCCGATCTCGCGGGCGGTTGCGATATCGATCACGGAGACGTCGTTGGAGCCGACATTGGCGGTGTAGGCGCGCTTGCCGTCGGCATCGATGGTGACGCCGAACGGACGCGTCCCGACCTTGACGATCCCTCGCCGCTCATGCGCGGCAAGGTCCGTGATCGAGACGCTGTCGTCGTCGCGGTCCGCCGAGAGCAGCAGCCGCCCGTCCGGCGTCAGCGCAAGCCCTGACGGCGATGCGCCGACCGAAAGACTGCCGACGACCCGCAGCTCTTTCGCGTCGATCACCCGCACCGCGGCGGCGTACCAGTCGGCGACATAGACCGTCGCGCCGTCGGGTGCCACCGCGATGCCGAGCGGCCCGCCGCCGACGTCGATCCGGCCGACCACCTTGCGCGCCGACGCATCGACCACCGTGACCGCCTTGGCATCCGGGCTCGTCACATAGGCGAAGCGGCCGTCATGGCTGACGGCGACGCCCGCGGGCTTGCCGCCGATCGCAATCGTCGCGACCGGCTTTGCGGTCGCGAGATCGACCACCGTGAGATCGTCGCTGAGCTGGTTGGTGACGAAGGCCTCCTCGGCCCGCGCACCGCCGAGGCCGGCGAGCAGCGCCAGCAGCGCGACCGCGCGCCGCATGGTTAGCTTCCGCTCTCGATCTTCTTCTTCAGCGCTTCCAGGCCGGCCTTGTAGAGCCCGCTCACCGCCTTCAGTGCGGCCTCGTCGCTCAGCTCCGGCGGCGGGTCGTTGTTCGGAAAGCCGCGGTAGAACGCGCCGGCCCATTCCAGCTTCGACTTGCCGCCGGGCGCCGGCGACACCGACAGCGTCGAGGAATAATTGGTGACCGGCAGCACCTTCACGTCGACCGCGGTGATCCGGTACGAATAGCTCATCATCTCGGGCTCGTATTTGTAGAGCTCCTCGTCGACGGTCGCGCCGGGCGCCAGCGTCAGCCGCCTTGTGGCGCCGATCTCGTTGCCCTTCTCGCCTTCGGTCTTGCTGACGCCGGCGAGCCAGCTCATGTCCTGGAAATTGCCGATCACCGCCCACACCTTGGCCTGCGGCGCGTCGATCTCGATGGATTCCCGCACCTTCTGCCGGGTCGGCCCATGCGCCCATGCGGCCCCCAACACAGCCAGCGCCGCCACCACGACGCCAGCCCTCGCGATCATCAGCCTCATCCTTGTCTCCTCGCTTTTCGGTCACCACGCCAGGCGCGTGCCGAAGCTTATGTGTCGGCATTCTGGACCAGATGGAAAGCGGCTTCTTGCACCAGAGCGAAGTCAGAACTTCGCCGTGGGACAAACCTCTCCGGCGCCCTTACTCCTCGATCACCGCCTCGACGAACCCCTTCGGGTCGTCGCAAAACTCCCGCATGACCTTGAAGTGATCGGTATCCTTCAGGCTCACCGGATCGAGGCCGTACTTCGTCAGCCGCAGCAGCGTGGCGTCCGGATAGGCCATCAGGACAGGCGAATGCGTCGCCATGATCACCTGGCAGTGGCCCGTCCCGTTCATCCGGTGCAGCAGCTTGAGGAATTCGATCTGCCGCGACGGCGACAGCGCCGATTCCGGCTCGTCGAAGATGAAGATGCCCTGCCGCTGGCAGCGCTCCTCGAAGAAACGCAGGAAGCCCTCGCCGTGGGAATGCGACAGGAAGTCCGGCGGCGGCCCGCCGGCGTCCCGTGCTGCCTCGTCCAGATACCTTGCGACCGAAAAGAAGCTCTCGGCGCGGAAGAACCAGCCGTTGGTGATCCTGGGCAGCCAGCTCGCGCGCAGCGCCGACGCCAGCGAGCCGCCCATTATCTCCAGCGCACGGCCATGGTCGACCGGCCGATAACCCTTGCCGCCGCCGGCATCGTCATAGCCGGCCATCACGGCGATGCCCTCCAGCAGCGTCGACTTGCCGGTGCCGTTCTCGCCGACGATGATGGTGATCGCCTTGTCGAAGCTGAGCTCGAATTCGTCGCGCAGCAGCGGCAGCACGAATGGGTAAGCCTCGCGGTTGGGAATGCGCGTTGGATCGAGCCAGACCCGCCGAAGATACGGCGCGGGCATGTTGATCGGGCGGTTTCGTCTGGCCATGTGCGCGGATCCGGGGAAACAACGGCGGGGCGCCCAGTTTATGATAGGAGCCCACGGCAATCCTAGATGGTTCGATGTCTCAATGCCCAGCAAGGCCTACGCTCTCTTCCGCAAGGCGATCCTCACCGAACAGCAGGCAGTCTGCGTCTATGACGGCCGGCCGCGCGAGCTGTGCCCGCACATCATCGGCCACAACAAGAGCGGCGAAGAGGTCGTGCTGGCCTGGCAGTTCGCCGGCGAGAGCTCCGGCAAGCTGCCGCAATGGCGCTGCCTGCGGCTCGCTCAGGTCAGCGACATCGGCCTGCGCAAGGGTCCCTGGTACGAGGGCGGCTCGCATCGCTCCGAACAGACCTGCGTGAGCGCGATCGACCTCGACATCAACATCCATGTGCGCAAGCGGCGGTGAGCGGCCCATACCTCTGATTTGCCCGACGGCGCGAGGCCCAACATCACAAGGCGGCAACATACTCGGTGTCGTCCTCGCGAAAGCGGGGACCCATAACCACAAATGCTGGTCGTTTCACGACGCTGGAACGACGAGTCCCGATCACGACATCCGCCGCGGAGTATGGGTCCCTGCTTTCGCAGGGACGACAACCGGAGAGAGCCGGGCTCTACGGCCGTTCCGCCTCCTCCAGCACCTCCAGCACCAGCTCCATCGTCATCAGCACCGGATTGTCGCCGCGCACCAGCCGTCCCTCGGCGATGCCGCCGAGATAGTCGACCAGCGCGATGTCGAGCTCGGCGTGCAGCAGGCCATCTTCGTCGGCCGCGATCTGCCCGGCGGTCACCGCAAGTTCGGTCGCGAACGGCACCACGCTGTGGCCGTCGGTGAAGACGGCGCCGATGGTCGAACCAACGCCGCCGCGCAGCCGCGCGCGCAGGATGCCGTGGTGGCGGCAGAAGCCTTCCAGCGCGCAGGCAAAATCCTGGTTCGGGCGCAGCCGCAACGCGAAAGCATGGCTGCTGGTCTTCGCACCAACAGGCGCGCGGACGACGGGACCGAACAGCTTGAAATTGGTCTCGCTGTCGGGCTCGGCCAGGAACGTCGCGCCATCGATCCCGAACGCGCTGACCTCGAACGGCTCGGCGACGATGGTCTCGTCCGGCAGCATGTGTCCGCCGTTGAAGCGGCCGTCGGCCTCGGTCCACAAGCCGTGGCAATGAAAGAACGGCGCGCCGTCGCGTTCACCGAAGGTCAGCGCCGCGAGCTTGAGCCGCGTCACGCCATCGGGGCGGAACGTATCGCTGTAGAACGCGGCGTTGACGCCGTCCTTCGACAGCGCCGGCATCACGTAGGCGAACGGCCCGAGCGCGCCACCTGTCGCGCTCAACACGCCGCCGGAAAAGCCTTCCGCCGCAAAGCCGCGGCGCACCGCTTCGAGCAAGGGAATGCCGGCCTCGAGCATGAAGGAAAAGGCGCGGCCGCGCGCGGCGACCCACTGGATGCGCTCGGAAAGCGGAGCGCCAGGCTGGGCGATGCTGCGCATCGCCCTACGCGTCCGTCGGTTTGGCGATCACCTCGAGCAGGCCGCGCGCCTCGAGCTCGTCGCGGATCAGCCGCTTCGGCACCTTGCCGTAGCCGGACTTCGGCAGCGCTTCCCAGAAGAAGAAGCGCTTCGGCATTTTGTAGCGCGGCACCTTCGGCGCGAGATACGCCGCAAGCTCTGCCTCGGCGACCGCATCGACGCCCTCGCGCGCGACGCAGACGGCGACACCGACCTCGCCCCAGAACGGATCGGGCACCCCGAGCACCGCGACCTCGCCGACCGCGGGATGCGTCAACAGCTTCTCCTCGATCTCGCGCGGATAGATGTTGGAGCCGCCGGAGATGTACATATCGGAAGCGCGGCCCGTGATGTAGACGAAGCCCTCCTCATCCATGTGGCCGAGGTCGCCGGTCCGGAACCAGCCGTCGCGGAACGCCTTCGCATTGGCTTCGGGATTGTCGTAATAGCCGGCGAACACGCCGGGCCCGATCACGCAGATCTCGCCGGTCTCGTGCGCTTTCAGCTCGCGGCCATCGTCGCCCTGGATCGAGACCTGCATGCCGGTGCGTTCGAAGCCGCAGGTGCCGATCCGCGCATGCGGGCCGTCCTCGGGATCGTGCAGCCCGGGCGGCAGCACGGTGATGTTGCCGGTGACCTCGCCGAGGCCGAAATACTGCACCAGCACGCCGCCGAGTTTTGCCAAGGCCGCTTTCTGGTCCTCGCGATACATCGGCGCGCCAGCATAGATGATGTAGCGCAGCGAGGAATGGTCGTGCTGGTCGGCGGCGGGATGCTCGACCAACATCTTCAGGATGGTCGGTACCGTGAACATGTTGCTGACGCGGTGCTTGGCGATCAGCCGGAAGGCTTCGGCGATATCGAACTTCTCCGACGGCAGCAGGATGGTCGGCACGCCGCGCGCGGTCTGGACCAATTGATGCACGCCGGCGCCATGCGACAGCGGCGCCACCACCAGCGAGGCGTCGTCCTCGGTGGTTCCGGGCATCAGGTCGGCGAGATGGTTGGTGATCACGAAGGCCATCTGGCCGTGGGTCAGCACCGCCGCCTTGGAGCGGCCTGTGGTGCCGGAGGTGAAGAAGAACCAGCAGGGATCGTCGTAGTCGACGGCAACGTTCTCGACCGCCGCGCTCGCATGCCTGGCGATGACGTCACCGACGGTCGCCTCGCCGAACGTACCTTGCTCGCCGATCCGCCAGACGAATTCCAGCGCCGGATTGGCGGCCGCCTTGGCGTGCTCGGGGAAGTCGGCGTGGCACAGAAACGCCTTGGCGCCGGAGGCCGCCGCCAGATAGGCCACCTCGTCCGGCATCAGGCGGAAATTGGTCGGCACCCAGACCGCCCCGAGCCGGAACGCCGCGAACATCGACCAGAACATCTCGTCGCAGTTCTTGGAATGCACCAGGATGCGATCGCCCTTGCCGATGCCGCGCGCGGCGAGCGCCGCCGCCAGCGCCGAGACGTTCTGGTCGATATGGCGCCACGACCAGGCCTTCTCGTTCCAGATGAAGCCGGGACGGTCGCCATGGCGGCGGGCGTTCTGGGTCAGGATGTGGGCGAGGTTCATCACCCGGCGCGACACCCGCGCGATCCCGCCGCGCGGCGCGGCCCCAGCCGTCCCGCTCATTGCCGCCCCGCCGATACGCACAACAGACAGGGCATGGTCAGGACGGTCATCGGGTGTTTCCTTGGTCAGAACCGGGCGTCTTCAAGCGCCGCAAGGGGTTGGTACCACCCGGTTTATCGCCAAGCAGCGCGCCTCGGCAAGGCCCGCCGGGCGCGGCGCAATGATACCGCGCCGGCGGCGGCCAGCCCGACGATGCTGGGGCCGACAATACCTGACCGGGACCGCTACTGCGGATACTTGGCCAGGTCCTGCTCGCTCAGGTTCCAGTCCTGCCAGAGCTGCAATGCCCCGATCAGCGCGACCAGCGCGCCGAGCAGAATGTGCCAGAGCTGCAGCGTCTGCTCTTCCGAATAGCCGAAGATGCTGGGCGACGCCATCAGCCAGAGGCCGAGCAGAATGCTCGCCACCTCCTCCCAGCGATGCAGCGCGACATATTCGAGCTGGGCGAGGCCCAGCACCAGCATGCCGACCACGAAGCTGTTGAGCACCAGGTGGCTGCGCTCGACATCGACGATGTCGCTGACCTGCATCGGAAACCAGGGCGAGACCATGATCAGCACGCCAAGCAGCATGCCGAGCCAGTCCTCCCAGGGGCGGTGTGTGCCGAAGAAACGATTGTCCGACATGACGAACCTCCTTGCGACAAGGGGCATACGTCAGCGGCCGGCCTCACCACTCCGTACCAGACGACCATCGAGCCGCATCACGGGCGTATGTCTCGGCTCAAGCCTAATCGAATTGCACCGGCCCGCAAGGCCCGATCGGCATGTGTGCAACGCGGCAGGACCGACGGCTGCGGGCGATGTGCGTTACCGTGCCCCGTCGAGCCGCGCCAGCGCTTCCTTGGCGGTCTTCAGATCGGGCTGCATCTCCAGCGCCTTGCGGAAATCGGCCGCCGCGCCCTTCTTGTCGCCGAGCCGCAGCTTGGCCTGGCCACGGTTGTTCCAGGAATAGACGTCGGCGGGATCGTATTGCAGCGCCTTGTCGTAATCGGCGATCCCGCCCTTGATGTCGTTCTGAAAGAGCCGGATCAGGCCACGGTTGCGCCAGCCGCGCGCGTCGGTCGGCGCGAGCTTCGCGGCCTCGCCGTAATCGGCGGCGGCGCGGTCGAGCTGCTCGGCATCGCGGTAGACATTGCCGCGGTTGATATAGGCCAGCACGTTGGGATCGAGCTTGATCTCGGTGGTGAAGTCGGCGATCGCATGCGCCGCGTCGTGCTTGCGGTAGTAGACGAAGCCGCGATTGCCATAGGCCGTGGAGAGCTGCGGACCGTACTTGATGGCGAGGTTGAGATCGGCCAGCGCGCGGTCGAGATCGCCCTTGTTGAGCCAGGCATCGCCGCGATTGTTGTAGGCCATCGCAAAACCCGGGTCGATCCGGATCGCCTCGTCGTAGTCGGCGATGGCATGATCGAGATCCTGCTTGAAGGCGTAGACGCGGCCACGGTTGGTGTAGGCGCAGGCAAACGCAGGATCGAGCTTGATCGCTTCGTTGAGGTCGGCGAGTGCGGCATCGAGTTCGCGCTTCTCGGTCAGTCCATGGCCGCGGTTGCAATAGGCCCCGGCCAGATGCCTGCCGGTCTGGGTCTTGCCGTCGATGACGGCCGTGCAGGCAGTCACGCGGTCGCCCGGGGCTGTCGCAGAGCCGATGCAGGTCTGCCAGCTCGGATCATCGGCTGCCGCCGCTTGCGGGGGATTTGGCAGCGTCAGGGCGGCGCCGAGCAATGCGGCGGTCAGGCAGGCCAAAATGCGCATATCGTCAATCCACAAATGCCAATATGCGGGTTGGTCGCGGCTTTGCACCGGCGGGTTCACGCGCTTAGATCAAGGCCAGTGAATCAAGTCAGGATCTTGCGATGGCTGCCGTCCGCGACAACAGGGACCAGAACCGCTTCGAGCTCGACACCGAGGGCGGTCTCGCTTTTGCGAATTACCGGCGGACGCCGGCGGCCGTGATCATCACCCATACCGAGACACCGCGCGCCCTGCGCGGCCGCGGCATCGCGTCGGAGCTGGTCAAGGGCGCGCTGGAGCTGATCCGCGCCGACGGCCGCAAGGTGATCGCCGGCTGCGGCTTCGTGGTGGACTACCTCAACAAGCATCCGGAATATGCGGACATTGCCGGCTAGCGCCGCTTTGGTCAGACGATCTTGATCGACATGTCGGGCAAGCCTTCGAGCTTGCAGAGCAGCACGTCACCCTTGACGACCGGGCCGACATTCTCCGGCGTTCCGGAATAGATGATGTCGCCGGCCTTCAGCTCGAAGGCCTCGGAGAGCTTTGCGATCTGCTCGGCGACGCTCCAGATCATGTTCTTCAGATCCGAGCTCTGCCGCACCGTGCCGTTGACCGCGAGCGAGATCGCGCCTTGCGTGAAATGGCCGGTCTTGTCAGCCGGATGGATCGGCCCGAGCACCGCCGCATGGTCAAAGCTCTTGCCGATCTCCCACGGCTTCTTCTCCGCGGCCATGCCGTTCTGCAGATCGCGCCGCGTCATGTCGAGGCCGAGCGCGTAGCCATAGACGTGATCGAGCGCCTTGTCGGCGGGGATGTTGCTGCCGCCGGACTTCAGCGCCGCGACCAGTTCGACCTCGTGGTGATAGTTCTTGGTCAGCGACGGATAAGGATGATCGGCGACGGTGCCGACCGCGACATTCTGGATCGCATCGGTCGGCTTCTGGAAGAAGAACGGCGGCTCGCGCGTCGGATCGGAGCCACGCTCGATCGCGTGCGCGGCGTAGTTGCGTCCGATGCAGTAGATGCGGCGGACCAGGAACACCTCGGTGACGCCGACGATCGGGATCGTCACGGCCGGTACCGGAAACAGCGCCTTCGGCGCGGTCTCGGCATGGGCCGGCGCGGATTGCGTCGCGGCACCGGCCAGTGCGAGGGCACCGGTCGCAAGCATCGTCCGGCGATCGAGATCAGTCATGCGCGTTCTCCTCCTTGTTTGCCGATCTATAGATGCTCGCCGATCCATAAAAAAGGGCCCGCGCTGGCGCGGGCCCTGATGGTGTGCGGGATGATGATCCCGTCAGTGCTTGATGTCCGCCGGCAGCACGCCGCCATTGGCCGCGAGCTTGGTCATCACCTGCTTGTGCAGCCAGATGTTCATGCTGGCGGAATCGTTGGTGTCGCCGCTGTAGCCGAGCTCCTTGGCGAGCTCCTTGCGGGCCGACAGGCTGGAGTCGATGTCGAGCGCCTTCATCAGGTCGACGATCGATGTGCGCCACTCGAGCTTCTCGCCCTTGGCGGCAACCGCCTTGTCGAGGATGGGGGCGACGTCAACGGACTGGGCGGGCGCAGCACCGGCAGGCACTGCGGCAGGAGATGGCGACGCGCTGCCGGATCCACCGGCGGGAGCTGCGCTTGTGGCCGTTCCGCCGGCGGGCGACGCGCTGGCGCTGCTGCCGAAGATCGCGCCCATGATTTTTCCGAAAATGCTCATCGTTCGCTCCCAAGAGAGTTGAGATGTGAAGGTCACACGGCAATGCGCCGGCTGACCGCGGTCGCAGTTCAAGTGTATCGCCCCCTCAATACCTTGCCAATGCGACATTCACTTAAGCGTGAGTGCTTTTGCCGCGGTTTGGGAGTAGCCTCGCTCAACAGTTCGCGACACGGCCAGTTCCCTGCTTTGTCTTTCGCGTCTGGCTTGCTCGTGATCGCTTCGAGAGGCGGTACGTTTGTGCCCGCGCGCCGGGCGCAGAATGCGCCCGCCCAGAGGGAGACAACGACCATGGCCACACCATACCAAGGCAATGTCGCATCGATGACGCAGAGCGGACAAGGTGCCGTGTCTGCGCCCGTCATCCGCACCATCGGCCTGTCCGATCTGCATCAAGCGCTGCGTCTCGGCTGGGAAGACTTCAAGGCGGTACCAAGCCACGCCATCATCCTGTGCCTGATCTATCCGGTGCTCGGCATCGTGCTCGCGCGCACCGTGCACGGCTATTCCGTGCTGCCCCTGCTATTTCCGTTGGCCGCGGGCTTTGCCCTGCTCGGCCCGTTTGCCGCGATCGGCCTCTACGAGATGAGCCGCCGCCGCGAGGACGGCGGCGAAGCATCTGCGTGGGACGCCATTCAGGTCTTCCGCTCGCCGTCATTCGGCGCAATGCTCGGGGTCGGAACAATCTTGTTCGCACTGTTCGTGACCTGGATTGCGACCGCGCAGGCGATCTACACGGCGGTGTTCGGTTATGCGATTGCGGCTGACATTCCCGATTTCGCCGGGCGCGTGCTCACCACCCCGCAAGGCTGGTGGCTGATCGTGGTCGGCTGCAGCGTCGGCTTCCTGTTCGCGCTCGTCGCGCTTTGCATCAGCGTGGTCGCCTTCCCGATGATGCTCGACCGCCAGGCCAGCGCCGGCGAAGCCATGGTGACGTCGATGCGCGCCGTCGCGCAGAACCCGGTGCCGATGGCAGCCTGGGGCCTGATCGTCGCGGTGCTGCTGGTGCTCGGCACGATCCCGTTCTTCCTCGGGCTTGCCGTCGTGATCCCCCTGCTCGGTCACGCCACCTGGCATCTCTATCGCGAGGTCATCGTCAAGGATCCGAACGCACGGCCGGTGTTCCCCGAGCCGCGTGAGCGCAAGCCCGCCGCCGACTTCCCCGCCAACCTGTTCCCGTGGCGGCGCAGCGATCGCGGATAAGCGCCGGTCAACCTGAGCTCGTAAACCTCACAGCAACCGCCGGCCGATACATTCGGCCGGCGGTTTGTCGTCCCGGACCGTCAAATGGATGTGAAATTGGCGTGGCATTTGCAGCGCGACCCCGAGAAAAACGGCCCTACCACGAGCCTTGTTTTGGCCGCTGTTGCCGCGAACATACCCGCGGCGTTGCGCGACCAATCGATGACATCGCAGACTCCGGAGTGAAATTGCCTATGACCTCTCGCTTTTCCTTTCGCACCCTCGCCGTTGGGGCGTGGCTCTTGACCTCGACCGCGTCAGCGCTCGCCGCCCAATGCGGCACGGGCACGTTCGAGTCCTGGCTCGACGATTTCAAGAAAGAGGCCGTAGCAAAGGGCATTTCACAGAACGCGATCCAGGCCGGGCTGAATGGCGTCACGCAGGACAAGGCGATCCTGGCGCGCGATCATTCGCAGCAGGTGTTCAGCCAGACCTTCGAGCAGTTCTCGGGCCGCATGGTGCCGCCGCGGCTCAATCGCGGTTCCGACATGATGAAGCGCTACGGCTCGGTGCTGTCGCGGATCGAGGAAGCCTACGGCGTGCCCGGCGAAATCCTGGTCGCGATCTGGGGCCTGGAAACCGATTTCGGCGTCAACACCGGCAAGTTTCCGACCCTGCGTTCGCTGGCGACGCTGGCCTATGATTGCCGCCGCTCCGACATGTTCAAGGCCGAGTTGATGGATGCCTTGCGCATCGTCGAGCGCGGCGATCTCGCACCGCAGGAGATGCGCGGCGCCTGGGCCGGCGAGATCGGCCAGACCCAGTTCATGCCGTCGTCCTACATCAAGTTCGCGGTCGACTTTGACGGCAACGGCAAGCGCGACCTCCTGCACAACGTGCCGGACGTGCTGGCCTCGACGGCGAACTTCCTGAAGAGCTATGGCTGGAAGAAGGGCAAAGGCTGGGAGCCCGGCAGCGAGAATTTCGCGGTCATCCAGCAGTGGAATAAGAGCGAGGTGTACGCCAAGACGATCGGCTACTTCGCCACCCAGCTCGCCAAAGCGCCATAAGGTACGTCGCCATAATTGCGCAGCGAGTGGTCAGAACGATGCGCAAGTGGTCGAGAGCGTGAGGCCAACCGACTGTTGATGAAAGCGCTGCCTGTATGCGGCGCCGATCTGCGTCAGGCGTGCCAAGGTCTCCGGAGTCTCGGCAGCGATGATGCGCACGACAAAGGACTGCTCGCGTGTGATCCGGCCCGTGTCCGGGTCGCGCCACTGGCCGGAAGCCTTGAGCAGGGTCAATCCATCTGGAAAGCGCGGTGTCACCTCCCTCAGAAGGAAGTCCGACCATTGGACGTCCGATACGCGGCCATGTCCGGCGATACGACGTCCAAACAGCAGTTCGGCCTGCATCATCGACTTGCCATTGATCAGCTGGCACGAAGTTGCTGCGCCTTCGGCGGCGGATGTGTGACTTCCCGCAACGAGGACAAGCCACGCCGCGGCGTGGATCAGTGCGCGCATGAAGTTCGAACTGTGAGCCTTGCCGCTCCGGCCGACGACGTCCTGGGTGTTGCGGTCCGGTACACGATCCAGGCAGACAGCGACCTTCCGAGGAACACGGCCAGTACGCCGATGATGCCCATGGCAAGCCTGACGTCGCCGGGCGCGACATCAACACGCAAAAATAGTGCTAAAATCACCCTATATCCTTCTGCGAGCGGGCCAATCTTGCGCTATCGGTTTTAGTGACTTGTCCGCCCGCTGGCTTGGACATGCGCGACAACGCATTGGATGAAAACGACTTGGCGGGTCGGTATTTCAATCTGTATACGGTTCGGCCAGTGGACGTGCGTTCCACCCCGGACTGCACTCGCCGCTGGGGGAAACCGCGGACGGAACATACGTAGGACGCTTTGAAAGAGCCAAGTCGTTGGCCAGAAGCCCTGCGTCGCGTTCGTTAGTTGCCGCCGAACCGGGTCGCCTTGGTGAACCAGACGCGGCAATCCGGCGACATCTGTTGCGACAGCTTGAGTTTCCCGATGACCTCGACGGCCAACGACGTTGCACTTTCCCGGTTTTCCCTGGAAGATTTTGCCGAGAAGGACCGTATGGCCGCATGGCGTGATCTGTACGGCCGACTGGTGCTGAAGGCCGACCTCGCGCCACTGCCGGATCATTCCTTGCATGCGGACGTGACCGTGCGGATGCTGCCCGGGCTGTCCATCACGTCGGCCAGCATGTCGGCGTTTCGCTACGAGCGGGGTGCCGAGCAGTTGGCGGATGGCAACGACGGGCTCGTCCTGGTGATGGGCTCGCACGATGCCATGATGGTGCAGCATCGACGCGAGGTCACGTGGAGCGCCGGCGACGGGTTGTTGGTCAGCTCGGCGGATCCGGTCGCGATGGTGTGCCCCGCCCCAGCGAAGATTCTGTGCCTTCACGTTCCACGGCCGGCGCTGGCGCCGCTGGTGAGCAGCGTCGATTCCTCCGTGATGCAGCCCATTGCGCGCTCCACCGAAGCGCTGAAATTGTTGGTGAGCTATGTCGGGGCGCTGCAAGAGGATGATGCGCTTGCCACGCCTCAGCTACAGCACCACGTGGCCTCGCATGTGCACGATCTGATCGCTGTGGCGCTCGGCGCAACGAGAGATGCCGCGGCTCTTGCCGATGGGCGGGGCGTCCACGCAGCGCGGCTGCGTGCCATCAAGGCCGATATCATCGACCATCTCAATCATGGTAATCTCACGGTTGCGGCTGTCGCGCGGCGGCACGGCGTCACCTCGCGACAAGTGCAACGGATGTTTGAAGGCGATGGGACCACATTTTCACAATTCGTGCTTGGGCGCCGCCTCGCGCGAGCGCATCGATTGCTCGTCAATCCGCGCTACGCCGATCGGCCTGTGAGCGCGGTCGCCTTTGAGGTTGGTTTCGGCGACGTGTCCTATTTCAACCGCACCTTTCGCCGGCAATACGGAGCGCCCCCCTCGGACGTGCGTGAATCGGCACGAAGGGGGCTGAACGCGAACATTGGCCCTGATTCAATCCGGACCGATCGCGCGCCAGCCAAATAATAAGGGCCGATTGCCCCAGGCAATCGGCCCTTATCGTCATGATCAAAGCTTACTTCGCCATGCTGGCTTCAGCTGCCTTGCCGAGGTGTTCGCCGCATGCGCCCCACTTGTTGTTCAGCATCGCGTCCTGGGCGAGCGAGACTTCCTTCTCCGCCGCGAATTTGACCTCATTGTCAGCCATAGCTTCGACGGCCGCTTCAGTCTTGCCGAAATTGGCGCCGCTGCAGCCGACGCCCACGTGATGGCGATGAGCGGCCTGAGCCGGGGCGACAGCGTAAACGACGGCAGCCATGGTGGTCGCTGCGATCAATGTCTTGATCATGGGATGTTCCATCTTTTGTTCTTGAACAGAATCCTGCGTGATTGCGGAATCTGCGGAGTGATTATTCGCTGTTACCGGCACCGTTCAGAATGAACTTCGCGCGATACGAATGTGATGAGCGCTGCACGCGTATCGCGCATGCGTTGCATAGTATTTTGATTACAAGCCGGTAAGGAAGCGGCGCCGCATTGGCGATGCTGGAAGCGTTCACTTCAATCAATGCATTTCCGATAAGCAGCAGGCGATCCCCCGCGACATCCTGGACCCGGGCGAAATCCGCGCCGCGGTCAGCTCCGTATTACCTCACGAGTCAATGCGGCCGATTGACGCTACGTCCGCCGAGCTGCCCGCGCCGCCATACAATGAACTTATAATCACTTCTAATGCAAGATATTGCATGCGAATCACGCATGGAACACATCGACGTGATCTTTCACTCACCAAGGCATTTCAGCTTGATCACACGGTCTGTAATTACCACATAACTAGTGCGGCAAAGGCCAGAGAAATCCTGTTAACCCACTGATCTCAAGAATATTTTATCGAGTGCAGCGAAGTCGCGGGAACTTCCGTCTCTGGCCCCGCTCTCGATGCCGCAAACGGTTAACCGGAACTTACCTCCGCCATGCGTTTTGAGCCTAGCTGCATCGCAACATTGGAACTACCGCACTGCACTATATCATCTATATTCACTTCAACGATGAGGCTTTGGAAAAGCTGAATCTGAACTACTAGGAGACTACCATGTTGCTCTCGCTCATCCGCATGATCCAGGCTTTCCGGGATTATCAGCGCAATGTCAGCGAACTGTCCCAGCTCAGCGATCGTGAACTGGCCGATATCGGCCTCGACCGCTCGGACATTCCGCGCGTTGCCGCCGGTACCTACAACGGCTAATCGGCCGCAAGCCATCTGATGAACGGATAACGCCCGCTTCCACAGCGGGCGTTGTCGTTTGTAGCGCAGTTTCAGATGCATATGGTCACGAAACGCGCTAACGCTGCGCGATGACACCGCATCAATCCTCTTCCCAACCCGTGCACATCGTGGGCGCGGGGCTCGCCGGCTCGGAAGCCGCCTGGCAGGTCGCCAACTCCGGCGTCCGCGCCGTCCTGCACGAAATGCGCCCGCAACGGATGACCGAGGCGCACCGGACCGACGGCTGCGCCGAACTGGTCTGCTCGAACTCGTTCCGCTCCGACGATGCCGCCAACAACGCCGTCGGGCTGCTGCACGCCGAGATGCGGCGGCTGGGCTCCCTCATCATGCGCTCGGCCGATGCCAACCAGGTGCCCGCCGGCGGCGCGCTCGCGGTCGACCGCGACGGCTTTTCCGCCGCCGTCACCAAGGCGCTCAACGAGCATCCGCTGATCGAGATCAGCCGCGAGGAAGTCGCAGGCCTGCCGCCGGCCGACTGGAGCAATGTGATCGTCGCGACCGGTCCCCTCACCTCGGCGCCGCTCGCCGACGCCATCAGGCAGCTGACCGACGAGAACGCCCTGGCCTTCTTCGATGCGATCGCGCCGATCGTGCACAAAGACTCCATCGACATGTCGGTGGCCTGGTTTCAGTCGCGCTACGACAAGGTCGGCCCAGGCGGCACCGGCGCCGACTACATCAACTGCCCGATGACCCGGGAGCAATATGATGCCTTCGTCACGGCGCTGCTCGACGGCGAGAAGGTCGACTTCAAGGATTGGGAGACCAACACGCCGTATTTCGACGGCTGCCTGCCGGTCGAGGTGATGGCCGAGCGCGGTCACGAGACGCTGCGCCACGGACCGATGAAGCCGGTCGGATTGACCAATCCGCACGATCCGACGGTGAAGCCCTATGCGATCGTCCAGCTGCGGCAGGACAACAAGCTCGGCACGCTCTACAACATCGTCGGCTTCCAGACCAAGCTGAAGCACGGCGCGCAGCAGCGCGTGTTCCGCACCATCCCGGGCCTCGAGAACGCAGAGTTCGCCCGTCTCGGCGGCCTGCATCGCAACACCTTCCTGAATTCGCCAAAACTGCTCGATGGTCAGCTGCGGCTGCGCGCACAGCCGCGGTTGCGTTTCGCCGGGCAGATGACGGGCTGCGAGGGTTATGTCGAGTCGGCCAGCGTCGGCCTGATTGCCGGCCTGTGCGCCGCCGCCGACATGCGCGGCGCCGCGCTGACGCCACCGCCCGCCACCACCGCGCTCGGCGCGCTGCTCGGCCACATCACCGGCGGCCACATCGAAACCATCGACGCCGGGTCGCGCTCGTTCCAGCCGATGAACATCAATTTCGGTCTGTTCCCGCCGCTTGCCAGTGCGCCGACCAAGAAGCCGGACGGCTCGCGGCTGCGCGGCAACGAGAAGACCGTCGCCAAGAAGCAGGCGATCAGCGCGCGGGCGCTCGCCGACCTCGATCACTGGATCGCAGAGCACCCGCGCGTTGCGGCAGCGGCCTGACAGTCATGAGCTTGCCGAAAGACGACGACGCCACCCTGTCGGCGCGATGGAGCCAGGGCGTGCTGCTCAAGCGCGACGTGTTCTCGACCGTCGAGCGCGGCCGTTTCCGCGCCGA
This sequence comes from Bradyrhizobium macuxiense, assembly GCF_007993935.1. Classification (GTDB taxonomy): domain Bacteria; phylum Pseudomonadota; class Alphaproteobacteria; order Rhizobiales; family Xanthobacteraceae; genus Bradyrhizobium; species Bradyrhizobium macuxiense_A. The sequence goes on from NZ_VITY01000001.1 coordinate 106,391, forward strand.
TGACGGCGAGGTCGAGGGCGTGCTGCGCCGGCTCGATCAGGTGCCGTTCTGGTCGTTCGCCGTGGCGCTGCATCTGTTCTCGCGCGAACGCCGCGCGCTGACCCTGGCGCGCGACCTCGACGTCGGGCCGAAGCTGTTGTGGGCCGGCCGGCGCGCGCTGGTGCGCGGCTTCATCGACGGCGCGGCGCTGCATCTGGCGAAGCCGCATGGTGACGTCGCCTATTTCCGTTCCGCCAAGGCCGCATTGCGCAAGCTGCATCGCGCCGGCATCTGTCACAACGACCTCGCCAAGGAGCAGAACTGGCTGGTCGGCCGCGACGGCCGCGCCTATCTCACCGACTTCCAGCTCGCCGCCTGCTTCAGGAGCCGAAGCCGGCTGTTCCGCATCGCGGCCTATGAGGATCTGCGGCATCTCTTGAAACACAAGCGCAGCTACGCGCCGGAGGCGTTGACGCCGAAGGAGCGCAAAGTGCTCGCGAAGAAGTCCGCGGTCGCCAGCGTCTGGCTCAAGACCGGCAAGAAGGTCTATCAGGCGATCACACGCGGCATCTTCAATTTCACCGACCGCGAGGGCGGCGGCCGGCGGCTCGTCAACGACGCCCCGGTGCTGGTCGATTTGATCCGCAGGAATCCTGACGTACGCGATACCGCGATCGTCGCCTTTGCCGACCGACGCGTCGGCGTCGGGCTCTACGCCTTCGTCGAGGCGGATCAGTCGGCGTTGGAAAAGACGCTGCGCAGCGAGCTCGCCGCGGCCAAAGGCGTCAAGCCGCCCGAACACATCCAGATCGTTCACGCATTGCCGCGCGATGCGGCCGGCAAGCCGCGCACCGAAATCCTCCAGCTCGTCGCGATGAATCAAATCGACCTGATCGAGCCGATGATGCGTAGCGACGCCGATCGCGAGTTCCTCAAGGACATCCTCGAGCAACGCAAGAATCTGCGCGATCGCTTCAATTTCGAGGTGGCCGAGATGGATCGGCTGGCGCGCTGAAGCACGTACGTGCGTCCCGATTTGGGCCCCTCGACAAACGCGGCGCGAACCCCCACTGTTGCGAAGGGCTAGCGCGCTCAAGGGACATGTTAAATGCCACTCACCCGTGGCCGTATCGGGGGATATGATTCCGAACGATTGGCGTTCGGATTCACCATGATGCACGGCGACCAGGAAGTTGAATGCCAGATCAGCGACGCCGCAATGGACGAGCTCGCCGGCACGCGCGGAACAGCGAGCATGGCGCGGCAGGCGCAATTCGTCGCGTTGCGCGACGCGGTCGAACAGATTGCATCCGACATTTATGACAGTGGCCCGATGGTCAAGGGCTTAACGGTCCGGATCTTCACCAAGCACATCTCGAGGGAACAGAGCTAGCGGCCGAACTCTTCGGTGCGCGCGGCTCGCCACAAGGTCCACAGCGCGCGCAGGCGCGAGACCGGCTTCGGCACGAACGGATCGGAGTCGACTCTCCTCGCCCGGCTCAGCTCGCGCCTGACGTGAGCGAGCGGCAGGAAGATCGGCCGCACGCCGGATGGCACATCGGCAAGCAGCCCGAATGCGGTCTTGAGATGGCCCTGGGCCTCCTCCGCAAGCTGATCGATCGCAGCGCGGATATTCGGCGTCGGCTTGCCGGCAAACACCTCCTCCGTGCTGCTGCCGTGCTGCTGCAGCAGCTGCAGCGGCAGAAACAGCTGCTGCCGAGATGCGTCGCGGCCCAGCGCGGCAATGACCTGCGCCATGCCCTGGGCAAGGCCGGCATGGCGGGCCAGGTGATCGATCGCCTCCGATGGCCGCGCCACCACGCGCGTGGCCTGCGCGAACAGCACTGAGGCCGTGGCGTCGAGATAACCTTCGAGCGCGGCAAGCGTGGGCATCGGGTCGTTGTAGAGATCGAACTGGTGCTCCTCGACCAGCCCCGAGAATGGCGAGACCGGCAGGCGGTGATTGCGGATCGCGTAGAGCAGCTCTGCCGCGACCGGATTGCCCTCGACGCCGCCGTGCCCCGTGCCGGCCAGCATGTCGGTCCACCATTGCAGCCGCATCTCGCCGGGCAGCGGCTGGCTGACCTGCTCGTGCACGCGCGCGACCTCGATGTTGAAGGCATAGATCGCGAGCAGCGCCCGGCGCTCCGGACCCGGCAGGAACAAGGTCGACGCGTAGCGCACGAAGTCATGGGTCCGCACCAGATCGGCGCAGAAGGCTGCGCCGTCCCTCGGCGCCTCCACCACGCTCATGGCACCGCGATCAGCGCCGCCGCGACCCGGCGCCGCTCACCCAGCATGATGTTGTAGGTGCGGATCGCAGGGCCCGTCTGCATCGGGTCAAGCACCACGCGGACCGCACGCAAGGCCTCGCGCAGTCCCTTTGGCGGCACCCAGACCTCGGTGCCGGTGCCGACGATCAGCGTGTCGATCGCATTCGCTGCCGCGAACACCTTTTGCAGCGAATATTCGTCGATCTCCTGCGGCTTCGTGACCGGCCAGGCCCAGATCGAGTCCGGCAGGCACAGCAGCGAGCCGCGATGCGACATATCGGCAAACGCGAAGCCGCCCTTGCCGTAGGCCTCGATCGGCGCCGACCTCGGAAGATGGGGAGCGTCCGAGGGGTTGCTCATGACCGGCTACTTCTTGGCTGCCGCAGTGTCCGGCTTCTTGGCCGGCGCATCCTGCGCCTCGCCCCGCGTGGTGTGAACGCCGAGATAGATCAGGATCGGCGCCGCGATGAAGATCGAGGTGTAGGTGCCGACCAGCACCACGCCGAACATCATCACGGCGGTGAAGCTGTGGATCGCCTGGCCGCCGAACAGCAGCAGCGCAAGCAGCGCCAACGTCACCGTGACGTGGGTGATGATCGAACGCGACAGCGTCGAGTTGATCGATTCGTTCAACAGCTGCGGCATCGGCATCTTCTTGTAGCGCCGCAGCATCTCGCGGATACGGTCGTAGATGACGACGGTATCGTTGAGCGAGTAGCCGAGGATCGTCAGCAGCGCCGCGATGCTGGTGAGGTCGAAGTCGACCTGGGTGATCGACATGAAGCCGATCGTGAGCACGATGTCGTGGACGTTGGCGATCATGGCGCCGAGCGCGAACTGCCACTCGAACCGGAACCAGAGATAGATCAGGATGCCGATAATCGCGAACATCAGGCCGATCATGCCGTAGGCAAGCAGCTCGCCGGAGACGCGCGGGCCCACCACCTCGACGCGGCGGTAATCGACGCTATCGCCGAGCGCGCCGCGCACTTTCGTGACCGCATCCTGTTGCGCCTTGTCACCGCCCGGCTGTTCGGCGACGCGGATCAGGACTTCGGCCGGACCTCCGAACTGCTGCAACTGCACCTCGCCGAGGCCAAGGCCGTTCAGGGTCGTGCGCATTGCGGCGATGTCGGCTGTGCCGGACTTGGACCGCACCTCCAGCAGCGTGCCGCCCTTGAAGTCGATGCCGAAATTCAGGCCGTGGGTGAAGAACAGCGTGATGGCGAGGATCGAGAGCAGCGCCGAGATCGGGAAGCTGATGCGGCGGAAGCGCGTAAAGTCGAAATGCGTATCGTCGGGGACGATGCGCAGCGACGGCAGCAAGCCGAGCGCCGCGACCACGGTCAGCACGGTGATCAGGATGCCAAGGCCAATGAGAACGGTATGGGTCACAATAGGCCTCTCAGATCGGCACGGTTTGCGGCCGCTTCCACCGCACCCATGCCGCGACGATCAGGCGCGTCAGGGTGAAGGCGGTGAACACCGTGGTGATGATGCCGATGCCGAGTGTCACGGCAAAGCCGCGAACCGGCCCGGTGCCGATATAGAACAGCACGGCGGCGGCGATGAAGGTGGTGATGTTGGAGTCGAGGATGGTCGCCAGCGCCCGCTTGAAGCCGGCGTCGATCGCCGAGATCGCATTGCGGCCGCCGCGCAATTCCTCGCGGATGCGCTCATAGATCAGCACGTTGGAGTCCACCGCGATACCGACGGTCAGCACGATGCCGGCGATGCCGGGCAGCGTCAGCGTGGCGTTGAGCAGCGACAGCAGCCCGAAGATCATGGCGACGTTGATGGCCACCGCGATGTTGGCGAACACGCCGAACAGCCGATAGGTGATCAGCATGAACACGATGACCAGCACCGAGCCGACATAGGCGGCAAGCTCGCCCTTCTCGATCGAGTCCTGCCCGAGGCCGGGACCGACGGTGCGCTCCTCGACCACGGTCAGCGGCGCCGGCAGCGCGCCGGCGCGCATCAGGATCGCCAGATCGTTGGCCGACTGCACGGTGAAGCTGCCGGAGATCTGGCCCTGTCCGCCGGTGATCGGCTCGCGGATCACCGGTGCCGAGATCACCTTGTTGTCAAGCACGATCGCAAACGGCTGGCCGACATTGTCGGCGGTGGCCTGTGCGAATTTGCGCGCTCCTGACGTGTTGAACTTGAAGCTGACGATCGCCTCGCCGGTGCGCTGGTCAAAGCCTGGCTGGGCATCGGAGAGCTCGCCTCCGGACACCAGGACCTGCTTCTTGACGACATACGGAACCGGCGGCGGCGACGCGCTCATCAGGAGCTCGGAGTCCGGCGGCACCCGGCCCTGCTGGGCCTGGTCTGCCGACACCGAGGTGTCGACCATGCGGAATTCCATTTTCGCGGTCTTGCCGAGCAGTTCCTTCAGATGGGTCGGGTCCTGCAGGCCCGGGACCTGCACCAGGATGCGGTCGGTGCCCTGGCGTTGAATCACCGGCTCGACGGTGCCGAGCTCGTTGACGCGGCGCTCGACGATCTGGATCGATTGCTCGATGGTCTTGCGCATCCGCTCGATCATCGCGGGCTGCGACACGGTCAGACGGATCAACCCGCCCCCGGCATCGGTCACGTCGACGTCGCGCTGGCCGCTGGAGCCGAGCAAGCCGCCGATCGGCTGGGCGACCTCGCGAAGTTTGGTGATCGCCGCCGGAACATCGGCCTCCTTCGCGATCCGGGCCTCGACGGCATCGTTGCGGATCGTGATGCCCCCGGTGAAGCCAATCCTGGCGTCACGCAGCGCCTTCCGAGTATCGTCGCGGACCTGCTCGAGCTTCTCCTTCTTCACGTAGTTGGAGTCGACCTCGAGCAGCAGATAGGAGCCGCCCTGCAAATCGAGGCCGAGGACGAGGCGCCGCTGCGCCCAGGCCGGCCAGGTCTTCACCTGCGCTTCGGGGAAGAAATTGGGCACGGCGCACAGGCAGACCACCAGCGCTGTCAGGATAATCCCCAGCGCTCGCCACCGCGTGAAATACAACATCGAATTGACCTGTCAGATTCGGCAAGAGGCTTCCGCGGCGATCAGCTCGCGGATGCCTCGTCCTTGGCGTCGCCCTTCGCCGGCTCACCCTTGGTCCGCACGCCCGAAATCATCTGGCGCATCTGCCGCACGCGGACGCCGTCCGAAATCTCGAACTCGATCTGGTCGTCGTCGACCACCTTGGTCACCTTGCCGACGAGGCCGCCCGAGGTCACCACGGTGTCGCCGCGGCGGATGTTCTTCACGAGGTCCGCATGGTCGCGCACCTTCTTCTGCTGCGGGCGCAGAATCAGGAAGTACATGATGACGAAGATCAGCGCGAATGGCAGCAGCGACATCAACATGCTGTTGGTGTCACCACTTGCTCCAGCCTGAGCAAACGCAGGAGTAATCAGCATTCGGACGATCCTCGGATAAGACGGGAAAGAACCGGCAGTGCCCTCGACCTTCGGGGCGGTATGGCGGTCCGGACAAATTCGCGCGGACTATAGCGGCCGCGGTCCCAATTGCAACGTTAACGGACCTTCATTTAGGGCGCTTGCGGGACCGCCGCCAGCCCGATAAGGCTGCGCCGACAGGAACTGGACAAATGCCGAAAAAAGCCAAAAAAACCACCAGTAAAACAACCAGCAAAACCGCCGCCAAGGCTGCCGCCAAGCGCGCCGCAAACGCCGCGACAAAACGCCCGGCAGCGGCGCTCGACGGCGCTGCCGCCGAGCGGATCGCGAGCGCCCTGGAGGCCATCGCCAGCCGGCTCGCAGCCGCCTCCCCGGCGTCCGATCCGGCTCGCTCGTTCGGCGCCGCGGACGCCTTTGTCTGGCATCCGGACGGCCGCCTTGCCCCGGTGCCGCGCGTCAGCCGCGTCGAGATCGGCCTGCTCAAGGGCGTCGACCGGATGCGCGATATCCTGATGGAGAATACCGAACGCTTCACCAACGGACTGCCCGCCAACAATGCGCTGCTCTGGGGCGCCCGCGGCATGGGCAAGTCGTCGCTGGTCAAGGCCGTGCACGCCAGCATCAATGTCGACCGCAAGCCGGCCGACCGGTTGAAGCTGATCGAGATCCATCGCGAGGACATCGAGAGCCTGCCCGGCCTGATGGAGTTGCTGCGCGGCTCCTCGTTCCGCTTCATCGTGTTCTGCGACGACCTCTCCTTCGACGGCAACGACGCCTCGTACAAGTCACTGAAGGCAGTGCTGGAGGGCGGCATCGAGGGGCGTCCCGACAACGTCATCCTCTACGCGACCTCGAATCGGCGCCATCTGCTGGCGCGCGAGATGATCGAGAACGAACGCTCGACCGCGATCAATCCGGGCGAAGCGGTCGAGGAGAAGGTGTCGCTGTCGGATCGCTTCGGCCTCTGGCTCGGCTTCCACCGCTGCAGCCAGGACGAGTACCTCGCGATGGTGAAAGGCTATTGCGACCATTACGGCATCAAGATCGCCGAGGACGAACTCGAACGCGAAGCGCTCGAATGGTCGACCACTCGCGGCTCGCGCTCGGGCCGCGTCGCCTGGCAGTACACGCAGGAGCTCGCCGGCCGGCTCGGCGTGCGACTGAGCGGCGCCTAGCGCAAGCGGCGCGTGCAGCGGATCGCGGGCCTTCTGAATTCGGCGCGGCATGGGTACACTCGGACCCATGCCGGCTGACCCAAGCATGACTGCGAGACGCTGTGGCGAGTGCACCGCTTGCTGCGATGGCTGGCTGAAGATCCGGATTCGCGATCACGACGTCTATCCCGGGCGGCCGTGCCCGTTCAGCAGCGCCGCCAAATGCTCGATCTACGCCGAGCGTCCGGTCGATCCCTGCCGGAATTTCGTCTGCGGATGGCTGGCGCCAACCAGCCCGCTGCCCGACTGGATGCGTCCGGACAGATCCGATCTCATTTTCCTTCCCGCAAGCTTCGTCTGGCGGACGATCCCGGTCGACGTCGCGGTCGCCGTCGGCGCCCGCCCGAAGGCAAAGGCGCGCGCCTGGCTCGAAGCCTTCAGCCGTGACATGCGACGGCCGCTGCTGCTGCAGTCGGACGGCGAATGGCACGCGTATGGGCCACCGCAATTCCTGCGAGAGATGGTCGAGCGGATATCAAGCGGCCTCGACCCATTGAGGTAATATAAAACCTCTTGCAAGCGCATCCTTGCCTAGACTTGGCATGCATTATCCCAATTTCACAGTGTGATGTTGCGTCGCAACCATAACTTGTCAGCCACACTGACACAGTTTGCAAACAGCAATTACATCAACGACCTCAGCCCTGAAGCAGGTAAGTCAAATTTTATTCCGAAAGCCACGGTGCGACAAATTGATGCACTGCAACAGTATTATAGTACCCTTTATGTCACACAGCGCGTTTATCATCCTCGACACGCACGGCACCCATGTATCTGGCATTTCGTATACCTTAGCATTTCCGCCCGTTTGCAGCCTCAGCACCCCGCTGAGGTGATCGGCAGATGGGGGAATGGATGAAGAAGAGACTTCTCGCAGGAACAGCATCCGCAGCGATGTGCCTGGCGCTGACGCAAGGCCCGATCCACGCGGCAACGCTCGACGACGTCATGGCGCGTCTGGACGCACTCGAACGAAACAATGCGAAACTCGCCAAGGAGAACGCCCAACTCAGGGATCGTGTCAATCACATCGCGAGCCATCCGGCTCCGCCTGTAGCGGCAGGCACGACGCCGAAGGGCAATCCGGTCCAGCACGCGGCCGTTGCGCCCTCCCCGGCACCGCCCGAGCATGCTGTCGTCAGCATCGGCGGCGCGCCGCTCTACACCAAGGCGACAGGTACCAATGCCTTCGTCGACAACACCACCGTCACGCTTTACGGCCACGTCGATCTCTCCGGCGACTTCTTCAACGCCGGCGTGTTCGATCAGGGCAACAAGTTCGGCGTTTCGAGCAACCTCACCTATTTCGGCGTTCGTGCCCGGCACAATCTCGAGCCGTACGGCTTCGCCGGATGGGCCGCCGTGGCGCAGTTCGAATCGCTGGTCGAAGTCGCGGCTGTTCCGACCGAGCGCGCAGCGTTCGGCACGCGCGACAGCTTCATCGGAATGGAAACGCCGTGGGGCGCGATCAAGGCCGGCAAGTCCGATACGCCGTACAAGAAATCAACTTCCAAGTTCGATCCGTTCTCGGCCACGCTTGGCGACTACAATTCGATCATGGGCAACACCGGCGGCGACCTGCGCGCCGAGTTCGATTGGCGCGCGGGACACGCGGTCTGGTACGAGTCGCCGATCTGGAACGGCTTCCAGGCGACCTTGATGGCCTCGCCGGGACAGAACACGGCGCGTGACAACAGCGATTTCGCGCTCGGCGACTTCAACTGTCCCGCCACGTCTTCCCGCGGCAGCGGCAGCGGCTTCCCGCTGACCTCGGCGCCTGAAGGCTGCACCGACGGCTCGTACGGCAACCTCTACAGCGCGGCACTCACCTACAACAAGGGTCCGTTCACTGCGGTTGCAGCCTATGAGATGCATGAGGGCACCAACCGCACCGGCGACGAGGCGGTGACGCCGCTCAGCAACGGCGGCGTGCTGATCGTACCGACGGGAGCCGTCGGCATCGCCAACGAATGGGCTGCGAAGCTCGGCGCCGGCTATGGCTTCAACGACGGCATCGGCAAACTGCAGCTCTACGGCATCTACGAGATCATGCGCCGCGAGCACACCGTTGCCGACTTCAACGAGCGGTCGCGTGACGGCTACTTCATCAGCGCCACGCAATCGGTCGGCGCCTGGGACGTCAGCGCATCCTGGGCTCACGCCAATGCCTCGCCGGGCTCGCCCGGGACCGGTATATTCAACAATTACACCGTCACTCCGGCGGCCGGCTCGGCGGACTTTGCGCTCAACAGCGTGGACAGCAGCGCCGATCAGTATGCTGCGGGCGTCAAGTACCACTTCAGCCCGTTCGCGACCTGGTATCTCGTCGGCAGCTATCTGCGCAACGGCCCCGGCGCACACTACTGCCTCGGTGCAAGCGGCCACGGCTACGCCATCTGCGGACGCGACGCCAACAACAACGTGGTCGCCGGCAACAAGGCCAAAGCGATCACGACCGGCATGACCTTCGACTTCTAGATCAACAAAACGGGGGAGGCTTGCGCCTCCCCCGTTGTCTTTGTTGTGAGACTTGGAAGTCCCTTGGAAGTCCCGGCGCGTAACTTATGCGCCGTTGAGGAACTGGAGCGGATCGACCGGAGACGATCCCTTGCGAATTTCGAAGTGGAGCTGCGGCGAGCCTGCTTCGCCGGTCTGGCCCGACTTGGCGATCACCTGGCCGCGCTTGATGGTGTCGCCGCGCTTCACCAGGATCTCGCTCGCATGGGCATAGGCCGTGACGTAGCCGTTGGAATGGCGCACCAGCACGAGATTGCCGTACCCCTTCAGCTCATTGCCCGAATAGGCGACGACGCCGTCTTCGGCGGCCTTCACCGGCGTGCCCTCGGGCACCGCGACGTTGATGCCGTCATTGACCTTGCCGTTGGTCTTCGAGCCGTAGGCGGTGATGACCTTGCCGCGCACCGGCCAGCGGAACGTCGGCAATGCGCCGGTGGCCTCGCTCGACTTGGTGACGACGGGCGTTTCTGCAACGGCGGCCGGCTGTTCGACGGTTGCGGTCGGCTGAACCAGCCGCGCGCTCTGCTGCGGCAGCGCCGTGGCGACGACCTTCGGGGCCGCCATGGCCGGCGCCGGAGCGACAGCGACCGGTGCGGCAGCAACAGGCTGCGCAACCGGCGCGGGAGCCGCCATCGCCGTCTTGGCGCCGGGCACCACGAGCTTCATGCCGAGGCTCAGCCGGGCCGACTGGTCGAGATTGTTGGCACGCGCGAGCTCAGCCACCGGGATGTGATGCTGGCGCGCGATGCTGTGCAGCGTGTCGCCGCGATTGACATAGTGGACGCCGGCAGGCGCGGCCGCCACCGCGACGGGCCGCGTGGCCGGTGCGGCCATTGCAGGTGCCGCGGCCACTGCCCCTGGACGCGGAATGATCAGCTGCTGGCCGGGCGACAGCGCGCGCGGTCCCTTGTAGCCGTTGGCGTGCAGGATCTCGGCGGTCGAGACGTTGTAGCGGCGCGCCAGCACTTCCAGCGTGTCGCTGGTGCCGACGATGATGGTGGTGCCGCTATGCGAAGCATGCGCGGCGGCGACCGAATGCGGCACGCTGCCGGTGGCTTCGATCTGCGGGCGCGCCGGCGGCGGGGTGTAGGACGACATCCCGCGCCCGCCTCCGGAGACGCCGGCATTGGCGACCGGATAGGACTGCGGCGCGGCAACCGGCGGCGGCAATGGCTGCGACTGGTACTGCGAATACTGCGGTTGGGTCCGCGGCCGCGCGTATTGCGGTAGCTCGCGCGGCGGCGCCTGCTGCACAGTGCCGGTCGGCTGCGGATCGAACGCAAACGGATTTTGCGAATAGGAGTTTTGCGAGAAGCGCGACGACATGTCGGCGCTGCAACCGGCAAAAGCCATGGACATCAGCGTCAGCACCGCAACCTGCGGTACGCGACGCGAGCGAAGCAACTCAACAACCCCAGACATGGTTACTCACTCGTACGCAACAAAAGACTGTTTTGAGTAAACACGTCGCGAGTAAATAACCGCTTAACCCTGCGAATAAGGCGTTGGTGCCAAGCAGCAAATCGCCGAATTTACAATTCGCGCGCGATTCCGGGCAACGCCGGCACAAAGCGGACGTCGACCAGTTCCTTGCGGTCGAAGCCGTTCTCGGTCCGCACCACGCGGACCAGGGTCTGGGTGCCCTGGTGCGGCCCGACCGGGGCGATCAGGATGCCGCCCGGATCGAGCCGCTCCAGCAGCTTCTCCGGGATCTGCTCCATCGCCGCGGTGACGATGATGCGGTCGAAATCGCCCGCCCCCGCCGGAATGTCGAATCCGTCGCCGAGCAGTACCTCGATGTTGTAATAGCCGAGCTTTTCAAGCCGTTTCCGCGCGCCGTCGGCCAGTGTCCGGTACCGTTCGATGGTCAGGACCTGTTTGCACAACCGGGACAGGACGGCCGCCTGATAGCCCGATCCGGTGCCGATCTCGAGCACACGGTGGTCTTTCTGCAGCTGCAGCTGCTCGGTCATGTAGGCCACGACGAAGGGCTGGCTGATGGTCTGCCCGCAGGCGATCGCGAGCGCGCTGTCGCGATAGGCCTCGTTGCGATCGCGCGGATCGACGAACATCTCGCGCGGCACCTCCTCCATGGTGCGCAACACCGCCTGATCGCTGACCCCTCGCCGCCGCAGGGTGAGCTGAAACATCATCTTCTCGGTCGGATCGGGCTTCAGGGCCATGTTCATCAGCGTCTCTGGGCAGCAGCGCAGAATCTTGCTCCTGCTTGATGCCATAGAAATCCGAAATACCGCGTTAAGGAAAAATTTCCCGTCACCTTTTGTTCCCGGTCAGGAACCAACACGCCGATTTCGAGTTGGCGCCAATCCGCAAGCTTCCCATATAATCGACAGCGATGCGCTGATAGCGCCGAGATGCGCGGGCGGCGGTTGAGCCGTTGCCACCCGTCGGAGTCTGGACGAATCTCGCGCAACGAGTCAGTCAGGGCGATCCGGCGACGCAGTGGCGCGCGCTGGAAACCGGCTAATTCCCAAACGTTTGCATTGCGCCTTGTAGTGTTATTTGCGAGCCTATTTCAGGGACGGGCAAGGATTCCATCATGACAGCGATACGGCCGGCGGGCTGTTCAGTTTTCCTCGTGGAGGACGAGGTCATGATCCGGATGATGGTCGCCGATATGCTGGAAGAGCTCGGCCATAGCGTCGCGGCCGAGGCCGGCGAAATCGGCGAAGCGGTCAAGCTCGCGCAATCGACCGAATTCGACCTTGCGATCCTCGACGTCAACGTCAATGGCAAGGTGATCACGCCGGTCGCCGAGCTGATCAACGCCCGCAATCGCCCCTTCATCTTCGCGACCGGCTATGGCTCGTCCGGCCTGCCGCCGGAGTATCGCGATCGTCCGGCCCTGCAAAAGCCCTTCCAGCTGGAAACTCTCGCCCAGGTGATCTCCAGCGCGATGCGGAGCGCGCCGGTTTAGATATCAGGTTGTCCGTAGCCCGGATGGAGCGTAGCGCAATCCGGGAATTCTTTCACCCGCTGAGAGCGTCCCGGATTTCGCTTCGCTTCATCCGGGCTACGAGAGATCACTTCAGCGTTTCGACCAGCGTCTCCGAAAACACCTCATCGGTGCGATCGAGCCGCAACGGGGTCACCGAGACGTAGCGCGCGGCAAGCGCGGCGAGATCGGTGCCTTCGGCCGGCGCATCCATCATCGCCGCGCGCTCGAAGCCGATCCAGAAATACGGATTGCCGCGGCCGTCGTGACGGCGATCGATCTTCAGAAAACCCTGATTGCGCTTGCCCTGCCGCGTGATGCGGATGCCCTTGACGTCATCGGGCATGCAGGAGGGGAAGTTGACGTTGATCACGGTGTTTCTCGGCACGCCTGCGTCGATCACCTTGCGGATGATGTCGGGCCCGAACTTCAGCGCGGTGTCCCACAGCGGCGCGTTGCGCGTCTCGATCGAGAATTCCTGCGACAGCGCGAATGACGGAAAACCCAGGATAGTGCCTTCCAGCGCGCCGGCGATGGTACCGGAATAGACCACGTCCTCGGCGACGTTGCGGCCCTTGTTGACGCCGCTCAGCACGAGATCGGGCAGCTTGTCGCCGAGGATGTGGCGCGCGCCCATGATGACGCAATCGGTCGGCGTGCCGCGGACCGCGAAATGGCGTGGGCTGACTTCGCGCAGACGCAGCGGATCGTTGAGCGACAGCGAATGCGAGACACCGGACTGGTCGAGTTCGGGGGCAACGATCCAGACATCGTCGGACAAGGCGCGTGCGATCTGCTCGACGACCTGCAGGCCGGGAGCGTGGATGCCGTCATCATTGGTGCAGAGAATTCGCATCCGTCAAAGTGCCCTTGGTTCCGATTCGACGCGGGTTTCTAAAGCCGCGGTTTCTTCAGTTGATTGCCGTCTTAACCGGCTAGGCCCTTGGAGGCAAACCCGACGACGGCCCACGCCAACGCGCTGATGTCACGCGCCACGGCTGCAGAAATTTGCCGCTGCCGGCGATCTTGCGGACGAAGACCGGCCAGGCCGGCCTCCGCACGACTTTGACGACGGGCACCAGCGGCGGCACTTCGAGTTTTTTGGCCGGCTCGGCCTGGCGGACTTCGTCGGGGGCTTGGGACTTGAGAGCTTCTGATCTGACGGGCTCAGGCTTCCGAGGTTCAGGCTTGGGAGCCTCCCGTTGTGCAGGTTCAGCCTTGACAGGTTCGGCGCTGGCAGGTTCGGCCTTGGAAGGTTCAGCTTTGGCAGTTTCCTTGGCAGTTTCCTTGGCAGTTTCCTTGGCAGGTTCAGCTTTGGGAGGTTCGCCCCTGCGCACCTCGGACCTGGACGGCTCGGACGTGATCGGCGCGGATTGGCGAAGCTCGGGCGGTTTCGGAAGCTCCGGTTTGAGCAATTCGGCCGCGCCGGCTTCGCTTTTGCCGGGTGCAGACGGGAGAGGATCGAGCTTGAGCGATGCAGGCTTGGCAGGCTCTGCCTTCGGGGGTTCGACCTTCCGGTATTCGGGCTTCGGCTCCGCAGGAACAACCGGCGCTGTTTCGCGAAGCTCGGGCTTTTGCTCCGATTTGGGGAGCTCTGGCCTGACAGGTTCGACCTTACGCAACTCAAGCTTCGGCGTCTCAAGCTTGGGCAATTCGGGTCTGGGCGGCTGCGGTGCGGGCACATCCGCCGCCGGCGACGGCGTCACCGATTTTGATTTCAGCCTCGCCAGCAGTTCCTCGATCGAGGGCACCGAGGCTGCGTCAAGCGGCGCGCGCGGCGCGGCCGGTGGCGTCGCCCGGACCGGAGGTGGCGGTGCCGCGATCGGCGCCGGCGGCGACAGATCGGCCGGCGCCAATTGCGCGAACTTGCCGCGCGCGATCTCCAGCGCCTTGTCGAAATCAGGCCGGTCGATCCACGCCTTCGACTGCACCTCGACCACGCGGGCTTCCCACAAGCGCGCGGCCTCGATGTCGTAGTAACCCATCTGCTTCTGGTTGATCAGTTGCAGACCATGGCCGGTGACGGCCCATTGCTTGCCAAGCCAGTGGATGTCACGGTGCAGCGGCATCGCACTGGCCCTCGCCTTACATGCCGTGCTCGATGACCTTGAGCCCGCCCATATAGGGCTGCAGCACATCGGGCACCGCGATCGAGCCATCCTGCTGCTGGTAGGTCTCCATCACCGCAATCAAGGCGCGGCCGACCGCCGTGCCGGAGCCGTTCAGCGTATGCACGAAGCGCGGCTTGCCGTCGGGGCCGCGGTAGCGCGCATCCATGCGGCGGGCCTGGAAGTCGCCGCACACCGAGCAGCTCGAGATTTCGCGATAGGCGCCGCCATCACCCTGCCCCGGCATCCACACCTCGATGTCGTAGGTCTTCTGCGCGGAGAAGCCCATGTCGCCGGCGCACAGCGTCATCACCCGATAATGCAAATCGAGCTTCTGCAGCACCTGCTCGGCGCAGGACAGCATGCGCTCGAGCTCATCCTTGCTGGCTTCAGGCGTCGTGATCGACACCAGCTCAACCTTGGTGAATTGGTGCTGCCGGATCATGCCGCGCGTGTCGCGTCCCGCCGCGCCTGCTTCGGCGCGGAAGCACGGCGTCAGTGCGGTGAGCCGCATCGGCAGCTCTTTTTCATCGAGGATGGATTCGCGCGCGAGGTTGGTCAGCGAGACTTCCGCGGTCGGAATGAGGCCGAGGCGTTCGCTGCGCAGATCGGCATTCGGGGCCGAGAGCAATTCACCCTTGATCGCCCAGAACTGGTCGTCCTCGAATTTCGGCAACTGGCCGGTGCCGAACATCACGGCGTCGCGCACCAGCAGCGGCGGGTTGATCTCGGTGTAGCCGTGCTCGCCAGTGTGCAGGTCGAGCATGAACTGCCCGATCGCACGCTCGAGCCGCGCCAACCCCTTCTTCAGCACGACGAAGCGTGCGCCGGACAGTTTCGCCGCCGCCTCGAAATCCATATAGCCGAGCGCAGTGCCGAGATCGTCATGCAGCTTCGGTTCAAAACCGTAGTCGCGCTTCTTGCCGAACACATGGTGCTGCACGTTGCCGTGCTCGTCGACACCGTCGGGCACTTCGTCGAGCGGCAGATTGGGAATCGACGACAGCTGCTTCGTCAGCTCTTCATCGGCCGACTTCGCGGCCAGCTCGAGCTCCGGCATCGTGGTCTTGAGCTCGGCGACTTCGGCCATTAGCTTGGCCGCGCGCGCCTCGTCCTTTGCCTTCTTGGCGTCACCGATCTCCTTGGAGGCCGCATTGCGCCGCGCCTGGGCCTGCTCGGACGCCAGGATCGCTGCACGCCGCTTCTCGTCGATCGCCAGCAGCGACGGCGACAGCGCCTCAAGTCCGCGGCGCTTCAGGCCGGCGTCGAAGGCAGTCGGGTTGTCGCGGATCGCTTTGATGTCGTGCATGGCAGTCGGGGTCCTAACGTCGCTCAGGCAGATAACGTTGTATGTCAACGTTTTGCGGCGTGCCTCAACTAGCACAACTGGCATCGCCCGCGAAGGCGGGCGATCCAGTATTCCAGAGGCGTCAGCGTGTCACCGAGAAGCCGCGGCGTACGGGATACCCCGCTTTCGCGGGGCATGACGCCGAGTGTGAGGCGAAATCACCCTATTCGGCCGGATTGGTCGCCGATGGCGCCCCGGACGAGGCGTTCGTGGCAGCGGCCTTTTTCTCCACCATGCGCACCGCGATGATGGCGCCCTCATAGAGCGCGAGCAGCGGGATCGCGAGCGAGGCCTGGCTCAGCACGTCGGGCGGCGTCAGCACCGCGGCGATGATGAAGGCGATCACGATGAAGTAGCGCCGCTTCTCCTTCAGCATCTTCGAGGTGACGATGCCGATGCGGCCGAGCAAGGTCAGGATCACCGGCAGCTGGAAGGCGATGCCGAACGCGAAGATCAGCGACATCATCAGCGACAGATATTCGCCGACCTTGGGCAGCAATTCGATCTGCGCGGTCTCGGAGCCGCCGGCCTGCTGCATGCTGAGCGAAAAGCGCGTGATCATCGGAAAAACGACGAAATAGACCAGCATCGCGCCGAGCACAAAGAACACCGGGGTCGCGATCAAATACGGCAGGAACGCATTGCGCTCATGCCGGTAGAGGCCGGGCGCGACGAACTTGTAGATCTGGGTCGCGACGATCGGAAACGAAATGAAGCCGGCGCCGAACAGCGCAAGCTTGAGCTGGGTGACGAAATACTCCAGCAGCGCGGTGTAGATGAACTTCGAGTTCGCCGCCCCGGCCACCCAGACATACGGCCAGACCAGGATGTTGTAGATCTGCTTGGCGAAGAAGAAGCAGATGATGAAGGCCACGCCGAAGCCGAGCAGCGCCTTGATCAGGCGCGAGCGCAGCTCGATCAGGTGATCCATCAAGGGGGCCTTGCTGGCCTCGATGTCTTCAGCGCTCATGACGCCCTCGCGTCCTTGAGCACGTCCGGCTGTGCCGGCGTGACGTCTTGCGGTGCCGGCTCGGGCTTCACCTCATTGGTGATCGCGAGCGGCTCGCCTGTGGCTGCATGCGCCTCGGCCTCGACGAAGGTTTCCGGCGTTGGCTCGGCAGGTGTCGTGGGCGTCACCGGTGCGTCGCTTGACGTCACCGGTGCGTCGATCGCCGAGGCGACCTGCGCATCGACCGGCTTGTCGATCTGCAGGGCGTCGGTGACGTCCTTCTGCAGCGAGGTCATGATGTTGCCGCTGGTGATGCCGGTTGCGGCTTCCCTGACCTCGTCGAAGCTCTTCTTGAGGTCGGCCATCTCGGCCTCGCGCATGGCTTCCTGGAACTGGCCCTGGAATTCGGCGGCCATCTTCCGGGCCTTGCCCATCCATTGCCCGACCATGCGCAGCACGCCCGGAAGTTCTTTCGGGCCGATGGCGATCAGCGCGACGACCGCGATGACGACCAGTTCACTCCACCCGATATCGAACATGAATTGTTCCGCCTAAGCGCGCCGCCATCGGCCCCATCGCTCCCAACAGGATGTGGGGCTGCCGGCGCCTTTTCTCAATCGGCGTCCATAGCGCGTCTGTGCGACGGCGTCACCGTTTCGCGCGAAGAAAAACGTCGAAATATACGTCAGTACAAGCGCGTTAGACGGCCTTGCTGCCGACGTCTTGGCGCGCGGCCGACGGCGCCGAATTGTGATCGATCGACTTGGTGGGCTCGGTCTTGTCCGCGACCTTGTCGTCGTCCTGCATGCCCTTCTTGAAGGCCTTGATGCCCTGGGCGACGTCACCCATCAGGTCCGAAATCTTGCCGCGACCGAACAGCAGCAGGACCACTGCGATCACAACGATCCAGTGCCAAATGCTAAGCGAACCCATCCTGCAACCCTCCAGAAATGGCCGGCGGACCGGCCTGAACATGGCCGGAAGTTAGGCCCGCGGGGTGTCAAAAACAAGGACCTCTGCCGCGGCAAATCGCTGTCGCGGCTACGTAATATTGCTAGGCTTAACCGGGAATATTCCGCCCTATTCGCCCTTCTCGGCGCCGTCGTGATCGTCCGCGTCGTCGGCGCGTTCGTCCGGCTCGTCGGCGTCGGGTTCGTGGGCGTCGGGCTCGGCCGCGTCAGGTTCGCCTGCCTCCACCTCACCGACCACCTCGGCTTCGGCCTCGGCTGTCGCTTCAACCTCGGCAGCGGCCTCGGTTTCGGTTTCAGTCTCAGCCTTCGGTTCCTCGGCCTCCGGCTCGACGGCCGGCGCGAGCAGCAGTTCCAGCGTATCGCCGGGCTCGAGCGGCTCCTCATCCTCGCGAAGCGTCGCATCGTCAGATGGCGACGGAACGGAGAAGCCGGTCGGCAGACGCGAGTCGAGCAGACCCGTGCCCTTCAGTTCCTCGAGCCCCGGCAGATCGCCGAGCGCTTCCAGGCTGAACTGCGACAGGAAGCCGTCGGTGGTTCCGAAGGTCAGCGGGCGGCCCGGCGTCTTGCGGCGGCCGCGCGGGCGGATCCAGCCGGTCTCAAGCAGCACGTCGATCGTTCCCTTCGACGTCACCACGCCGCGAATCTCTTCGATCTCGGCGCGGGTCACCGGCTGGTGATAAGCGACGATCGCCAGCACCTCGATCGCGGCACGCGACAGCTTCCGCGTCTCGGTGCTCTCGCGCGTCATCAGCCACGACAGATCGCCGGCGGTGCGGAACGTCCACTTGTTCGCGACCTTCACCAGGTTGACGCCACGCGGCGCATATTCCGCCTGCAACTGCGCGAGCGCCTGCTTGATGTCGACGCCGTCGGGCATCCGCTTGGCGAGCGTTGCCTGATCGATCGGCTCGGCCGATGCGAACAACAGGGCTTCCAGGAGCCGCAATTCCTCAGGACGCGCTACCGGATGATCCATAGGAGAAACCTCCTCCTCGGGCTCGTCTCTGCGCACTTCCGCCAAGCTTGCCATGGGCTTGCTCTCCTTCTTCCACTTACTCAACCGACAGGTCCGGCGCGGCCATTGCGGCCTGTGCCTGACGCTTTCGGAAATAGATCGGCGCGAACGCCTGCTTCTGGTTGATTTCCATCTCGCCTTCGCGAACCAATTCGAGGGCCGCGGCGAAGCTCGATGCGAACACCGTCGCCTTCTGGGTCGGATCGGCGACGTAGTTCATCAGGTACTCGTCGAGGCAGCTCCAGTCCTCGGCAATGCCGACCAGCCGCTCCAGCGAGGCGCGCGCTTCGGCGAGCGACCAGACGGTGCGCTTCTGCAGATGAACCGTGGTCAGCACGCGCGACTGGCGCTGCGTGGCATAGGCCGACAGCAGATCGTACAAGGTCGCGGTGAATTTCGGGTGCTTGATCTCGGCAATCGATTCCGGATTGCCGCGCGGAAAGATATCGCGCTGGAACTGCGGCCGGTTCATCAGCCGGTTCGCCGCCTCGCGGATCGCCTCCAGACGGCGCAGCCGGTTGGCAAGCGCGGTCGCCATTTCCTCGGCGCTCGGCCCCTCCGCGCTCGGCGGTTCGGGCAGCAGGAGCCGCGACTTCAGGAAGGCGAGCCAGGCTGCCATCACCAGATAGTCGGCGGCGAGTTCGAGACGGATCTTGCGGGCCGCCTCGATGAACGAGAGATATTGGTCGGCGAGCGCAAGGATCGAGATCTTCGACAGGTCGACCTTCTGCTGCCGCGCCAGCGTCAACAGCAGGTCGAGCGGGCCTTCATAGCCCTCGACGTCGACCACCAGCGCCGGTTCGCCCTCGGCGAGGTCGGCCGGCCGCCCGGTATCAAACGATAGAATTTCAGCGGTCATGCCGTCCCTACCCGATCCAACAACGCATCCAGTTCAGCCCGTGCCGCTTGCCGGTCCAGCGGCTCAGGCTGCTTCCGTGCGGCGAGCGCAGCCTTGGCGCGCTCAAGCGCCTTGCCGGTCAGTTCCGGCGTCTCCCGCGCGACCTCGCGCATTTCGTCGATATTGCCGTTGCAGTGCAGAATCATGTCGCAACCGGCGCTGACGATGGCGCGGGTCCGCTCGGCAATTGATCCGGCCAGCGCATTCATCGACACGTCATCACTCATCAACAAACCCTGAAACCCGATCAGGCCGCGAATCACCTGTTCGATGATTGTCGCAGAAGTCGTCGCCGGATGGACGGGGTCCAGCGCGCTAAACACAACATGTGCAGTCATCGCCATCGGCAGGTCCGCCAGTGGCTGGAACGCGGCAAAATCGGTCCGTTCCAGCTCGGCCTTGGCGGTATCGACCGTCGGCAGGCGGAAATGGCTGTCCGCCGTCGCCCGTCCATGGCCGGGAATATGTTTGAGAACCGGCAGCACGCCGCCCTGTTCCAGCCCCTTCGTGACCGCACGCGCGATCGCCGCGATCTTGTCAGGTTCGGTTCCATAAGCCCGGTTGCCGATGACAGCATCCGCTCCGGCCACGGGAACGTCGGCCAAGGGCAGGCAATCGACTGATATGCCGAGGTCGATCAGATCGGCCGCAATCAGCCGTGAGCTGAGCCGGGCCGCGGCCAGGCCGAGCTTCGGGTCGATGTCGTAGAGCGCGCCAAAGCTCGCGCCGGGCGGATAGACCGGCCAACGCGGCGGACCAAGCCGCTGCACCCGGCCGCCCTCCTGGTCGATCAGGACCGGCGCATCGGCCATGCCGGCCGCCGACTTGAGTTCCCCAACAAGAGCCGCGACTTGGGCCGGACTCTCGATGTTGCGCTTGAACAGGATGAAGCCCCATGGTCGCTCGGCGCGAATGAATTCGCGTTCAGCGTCGTTGAGGGTCAGCCCGGATATGCCCGTGATGAATGCGCGGTTCGTCATTCGGCCGATTAGGCCGTATGCAGCTCGCGGGTCAAGGAAACGGCCTTTAATTTCTTTGGATGAGGCACTGCGGCCCACCGGCCGACATCAGGCTCCGGCACAGCTGGTTCGCCTCTTCCGACGACGCGAACGGGCCGGCGAAGGCGCGGTAGTAGACGCCCTTCTCGCCGAGATCGACGCGTTTCACCACCAAAGGCTGCGAACCGAGCACGTTGCGATACTTACCCTGTAGCGTCCGGTACGACGCCTGCGCGTCCGCCTCGTTCTTCTGCGACGACACCTGAACCAGGTATCCGCCGCCGCCAACCGAAGCGGTCGAGGTCGACGCCACCCGGGTCGGGGGCGCAGCCGGAGCTGCCGCCGCGTCAGCTTGTCCGGGAACCAGCGACATTGGTGAGTTCACGCTGGCATTGGCTGCCGACGGATTGCCGCGCGACACCGGCGGCTTCGCCGCGGCGGGCTTGGCCGGCACGGCCGCCGTCGCCTGCGCACCATCAGGTGTGTCGCCACCCTTGACCGAGAGGGTACGGATCTTGCGCGGCTCGTTGTTCGGCAGGGTCCCGTTGGCGGTGAGCGGCGCCGGCGCGGGCTGCGCGGTCTGCACGCTGGCGGCCGGCGGCGGGTTGGCATTGGCGTTCAGCGGTGGAAACACGACGCGCGGTCCGGCGGTCTTCGAATTGACGTCGACCGGGGTCTCTTCACGCGAGACGATCTTTTCGGTGCCGTCACCCGTCGCCATGCGATCCGGCGTCTTGGCCGGTGCATCGGCCTGGGCCGGAATCACCTTGGTCGGCGTGTTGTCAGCCTTGATGATCGGAGGCTCACCGGTTCGCGGCGAGCCGACATAGTTGCGATAGGCGAGCGCACCACCGGTACCGACCACCGCAAGCACCACGACCGCGGCAACCGTCATCAGGCCACTGCTCCGCTTGCGCGGCTCGGGTTCTTCCTCGTAGGCCTCATAGGCGTAAGGATCGTCCGGATAGGACGGATCGCGCTGCAGGTCCTGCTCGCCGGCTTCTAGCTGGCCATAGAGCGCGTCGTCATAGCGCGACGGATCCTGCGCCTGATCGCCGGCCTGATAATGCGGCTCCTCATCGAAGGCCTCAGGCTGCCGGGGGGCCTCGACCGGCCGATAGGCCGCGACCGGCGCGGGCGCAGGCGGCTGCGCCTGCTGGGCCGCATAACGGTGCAACGGATGCACCGGCTTCGGCTGATAGTCCTGTTCCGGCTCTTCGTATTCGGTGTGCTGCACGGGCGGCGGCGCGGCCGCTTCCTGCCGCGCGCGCTGCATCCAGGGCGGCGGGCCCGCCGGCGGCGCCTCGTCCTCTTCCGCCTGCGGCTCATACTGTTGCGGCCGCGCATTGGCGCGCGACTGCAGCGGACGCGGCGGCGGCTTGTTGGCGGAGCCGAATGGATCCGTCTGGCCGATCAGGCGGGCCAGTTCAGCAAGCGGATCGCTCTCGGCCTTGGAGGCCGTGTCGGCGGAAAAATTTCGGTCCTGATATCGATCAGCCATTGTGATGATGCATCCCCTTCGGGACAGCGCCAAGATCGCCGGCACAGCCGGTCCGAACGAGTTGGCCCCTGCCAGATGCCCTCACAAATCCCCACTCGTGAGGGCCTAATGCCCCTGCCTACCGCATCTCGGTTGGAGCGTGGACGCCTAGAACAGCTAAGCCCGATGCCAGAACCGAGACGACGCCCTGAACCATTGCCAGTCGCGCCCTCGTGATTTCTGCATCATTATTGATAATGAAGCGTAAATAGGGCAAATCGCGCCCCTTGGTCCAAAGCGCATGAAATTCACTGGCCAAATCATATAGATAAAAAGCGATTCGGTGCGGCTCATGTGCCACCGCCGCGGCCTCGATCATCCGGGGATAAAGCGCAAGCCGCTTGAGCAGGTCGAGCTCGGCCGGGTCGGTCAACCGCTCGACCGCGGCGTTCCGCAGATAGGCCAGCCGGGCCTCGTCGGTCTCCGGCAGATCGGGAACCGCCTCCTCCCGCGCGTTGCGGAAGATCGAATGGCCGCGGGCGTGGCCGTATTGGACGTAGAAGACCGCGTTGTCCTTGGACTGCTCGATCACCTTGGCGAGGTCGAAATCGAGCACCGCATCGTTCTTGCGGAACAGCATCATGAAGCGCACGGCGTCGGAGCCGACCTCGTCGACGACTTCGCGCAGCGTGACGAATTCGCCCGAGCGCTTCGACATCTTCACAGGCTCACCGTCGCGCAGCAGCTTCACGAGCTGCACGATCTTGACGTCGAGCACGGCCTTGCCCGCGGTCACCGCCTTCACGGCCGCCTGCATGCGCTTGATGTAGCCGCCGTGGTCGGCGCCGAACACGTCGATCAGGTTGGTGAAGCCCCGCTCGAACTTGTTGCGGTGGTTGGCGATGTCGGATGCGAAATAAGTGTACGAGCCGTCCGACTTGATCAGCGGCCGATCGACGTCGTCGCCATACGCAGTGGCGCGGAACAGCGACTGCTCACGGTCCTCGTAATCCTCGACCGGCTTGCCCTTCGGCGGCGGCAAACGTCCTTCGTAGATGTCGCCCTTGGCGCGCAGGAAATCGATGGTCTCGGCGACCTTGTTATTGCCGGACGCGATCAGCGAACGCTCGGAGAAGAACACGTCGTGATGGATGTTGAGCGCGGCGAGATCGCCCTTGATCATCTCCATCATCATGGCGATCGCCTTGTCGCGCACGATCGGCAGCCACGCGCCTTCCGACATGTCGAGCAGCTTCTCGCCGTATTCCTTGGCGAGCACTTCTCCGACCGGCACGAGATAGTCGCCCGGATAGAGCCCTTCCGGGATCGCGCCGATGTCCTGCCCCAACGCCTCGCGGTAACGCAGGAACGCCGAGCGCGCGAGCACGTCGACCTGGGCACCGGCATCGTTGATGTAATATTCGCGGCAGACGTCGAAGCCCGCGAATTGCAGCAGGCTGCACAGCGCGTCGCCGAACACCGCGCCGCGGCAATGGCCGACATGCATCGGACCGGTCGGGTTGGCCGAGACGTATTCGACGTTGACCTTCTCGGCCTTGCCGATGTCGCTGCGTCCGTATGCAGAGCCGGCGGCCAGCACGGCGCGCAGCGCGTCCGCCCAGACCTGCGGCTTCAAGGTCAGGTTGATGAAGCCGGGACCTGCGACATCGACCGAAGCCACCAGCGCGTCGGCGCGCAGCCGCTCGGCGATCTTGTCGGCGAGCTCGCGCGGCTTGGCCTTGGCGTCCTTGGCGAGCACCATCGCGGCATTGGTCGCCATATCGCCATGGCTGGCATCACGCGGCGGCTCGACCACGACGCGGGACAGGTCGATGCCCGCGGGCCAATTGTCCTCGGCTCCGACCGCGGCACAGATCGCGTGCACGCGCGTCAGCATGTCGGCAAAAAGGTGTTGTGAAGCAGTGGTGTCGGCCATGGCAGGGCGCTAACGCAAATCCGGGGTCGAGTCAAAAAGCCTTTGGTGTTCGATCAGGGCGAAGCGGTCGGTCATTCCGGCAATGAAATTGCCGATCCGCCTGTTCCGCGCGCTGGCGGTCTCCTGCACGCTGCCCTCGATCCATTCCGCCGGCAGGTCGCCCGGCGATTGCCGGTAGCGCTCAAACAGGTTGCGCACCACCTGCTCGGCCTCCCGCATCACGATCATCACCCGCTGGTGGCGATACATCCGCCGGAACAGGAACGCCTTGATCGCCGCCTCCTGCTCCGCGACCTCGGGCGGAAATGCGATGAGCGGCGCATTGTGGCGGCGCACGTCCTGGGCCGATTGCGGCTGCGCGACGGCGAGGCGCCGGGTCGCCTCGTTGAAGACAGCGCTGATGAAATGCGAGATCAGCTCACGCACCAGCTCGGCGCCGCGCCGGACCTCGTCGAGCCCCGGATAATGGCGGTCGATCTCGGCGATGATCTCTGCTGTCAGCGGCATCTCCTTGAGGTCGTCAACCGCGAACAGGCCGGCGCGCAGGCCGTCGTCGATGTCGTGCGCGTCATAGGCGATGTCGTCGGCGAAGGCCGCGATCTGTGCCTCGAGCGAGGCGTAGCTCCAGAGCTCGAGGTCGTAGGTCTTGTTGTAGTCGGCGATCCCGACCGGAAGGCCGCCTTGCAGATAGCGGCCGGCCGGCGCGCCGCTGCGTTCGGTCAGCGGGCCGTTGTGCTTGACGATCCCCTCGAGCGATTCCCAGGTCAGGTTCAGGCCGCCGAATTCGGGATAGCGGTGCTCCAGCGAGGTGACGACCCGCAGCGCCTGCGCATTGTGGTCGAAGCCGCCATCGGCCTTGAGGCAATCGTCGAGCGCCCGCTCCCCGGCATGCCCGAACGGCGGATGGCCGAGGTCGTGCGCAAGCGCCAGCGTCTCGGTCAGATCCTCATCGACCCCGAGCTGGCGGGCCAGCGCGCGGGCGATCTGCGCCACCTCCAGCGAATGGGTCAGCCGGGTGCGGTAGTGATCGCCCTCATGGAAGACGAAGACCTGGGTCTTGTGCTTCAGGCGGCGGAACGCGGTGGAATGGATCACCCGGTCACAGTCGCGCCGGAACGGGCTGCGGGTCCGGCTCGGCGGCTCCGCGACAAGCCGGCCGCGGCTGCGGTCGGGGTCGCAGGCATAAGGCGCGCGGGGGGCAGCCATTCCGACCGACACAGTATTTTAGTCCTTATCCATTTGATTCCATGGTCCGACGCACTTAACTATGACTGAGGCGGCTGACCAAATGAATTGGGCATGACGCCGGGCATGATCCGATCCGACCATGCCCAGAATAGGGTTCGGAGACCGATATGACTGCTGCCATCACCGTCAGCGAACGGGCCGCCCGCCGTATCGGGCAGATCCTCAGCAAGGAAGGCGAAGGCGCCAAGCTGCGCATTTCCGTCGAGGGCGGCGGCTGCTCCGGTTTCCAGTACAAATTCGACGTCGAGCGCACCCAGGCCGATGACGACCTCGTGATCGAGCGCGACAGCGCGGTAGTGCTGATCGATCCCGCCTCGGTCCCGTTCCTGGCGGGCTCGGAAGTGGACTTCGTCGACGACCTGATCGGCGCCTCGTTCCGCGTCGTCAATCCGAACGCCACTGCCTCCTGCGGCTGCGGCACCAGCTTCTCGATCTAACGCTCTTGCACTGACGCATCTCCCCGATGCGAACCGGTATCCGGTTCGCCGGAGATGCGGCGCTACTCCGCCGCGACCGCCTGCGGACGCTCGGCATCGCCGTCCGCCTGCGGATCGAGCTTGCGGCGCAGCCTGCGGTCGATGCGGTCGAGATAGATGTAGATCACGGGCGTGATGAACAGCGTCAGCAATTGCGAGACGCAGAGGCCGCCGACCACGGCGACGCCGAGCGGCTGACGCAGCTCGGCGCCGGCGCCCGCGCCGAGCGCGATCGGCAGCGTACCGAAGATCGCCGCGAACGTCGTCATCATGATCGGACGGAAGCGCAGCAGCGCCGCCTCGCGGATCGCGTGCTCGGCGCTAAGGCCGACGCGGCGCCGCTCCAGCGCGAAGTCGACCATCATGATCGCGTTCTTCTTGACGATGCCGACCAGCATCACGATGCCGATCATCGCGATGACGGACAGCTCCATCCCGAACAACATCAACGTCAGGATCGCGCCGATACCGGCCGACGGCAGGCCCGAGATGATCGTGATCGGGTGGATGAAGCTCTCGTAGAGAATGCCGAGGATCACGAAGGCTGCGAACACCGCGGCGAGGATCAGGACGCCCTGCCCGCGCAGCGAATCCTGGAACACCTGCGCGGTGCCGGAGAAACCCGTCGCAATCGTCGGCGGCAGGTTGGCGGTCTGCTCGAGCTCGGTGATCTTGTCGACCGCGTAGCCGAGCGAATTGCCGGGCGCGAGATTGAACGAGATCGTCACCGCCGGCTGCTGGCCCTGGTGATTGATCTGCAGCGGCCCGACCGTCGGCACCAGCCGCGCCACCGCATCCAGCGGAATGGTCTGGCCGTTCGCGGTCTTCATATAGAGTTTTGACAGATCGGACGGATCGACCCGGAACTGCGGCTGCACTTCCAGGATGATCTGGTAGTCATTCGACGGCATGTAGATGGTGCCGACCTGCCGCGCGCCGTAGGCGTTGTAGAGCTGGTTGCGGACCTGATCGACGGTGACGCCGTAGACCGCCGCCTTCTCGCGGTCGATGTCGACCGTCATCTGCGGGTTCTTGATGTAGAGGTCGGTGGTGACGTCGAGGAGCCCTGCGATCTTCTCGATCTTGTCCCGCATCTCAGGCGCCAGCCGGTACAGCGCCTCGGTATCGCCGCTCTGCATCACATACTGATACTGGCTCTTGGAGATGCGGCCGCCGATGTTGAGGTTCTGGATGCTCTGGAAGAACGCCTGCATGCCCGGGATCTCGCGGGCCTTCTGGCGGAGACGACCGACCACGACGGCGGCGCTGTCGCGCATCTTCTGTGGCTTCAGCGCGATGAACAGCCGGCCGTAATTCGCGGTCGGATTCGGACCACCGGAGCCGACCGTGGAATTGATGTACTCGATCGCCGGATCGGTCCGCAGCACCTCGACCAGCGCCTGCTGACGCACCTTCATCGCCTCGAACGAGGTGTCGGTCGCGGCCTCCGTCACGCCGATCAGGAAGCCGGTGTCCTCTTGCGGGAAGAAGCCCTTCGGCACGATCATGTAGAGGTAGATGGTGCCGCCGAGCGTCGCCAGCGTCACCACCAGCATCAGCGCCTTCTTGGCCAGCACCCAGTCCAGCGCCCATTCATAGGCGCGCAGCCAGGCCTCGAACATCGCCTCGAACGCCCGCAGCACGATGTTCGGCCGCTTGGCCGCATCATGCGCGCGCAGCACGCGGGCGCACAGCATCGGCGTCAAGGTCAGCGACACGAAGCCGGAGACGATGATCGCGACCGAGATCGTGACTGCGAATTCCCGGAACACGCGGCCGACGATGCCGCCCATCAGCAGCACCGGGATGAACACGGCGATCAGCGAGAAGGTGATCGAGATGATGGTGAAGCCGATCTCGCGGGCGCCCTTCAGCGCCGCCTCGAACGGCTTCATGCCGTGCTCGATATGGCGGACGATGTTCTCCAGCATGACGATGGCATCATCGACCACGAAGCCCACCGAGAGCGTCAGCGCCAGCAGCGTCATGTTGTTGATCGAGTAATCCAGCGCGTACATCGCAGCACAAGTGCCGAACAGCGAGATCGGCACCGCCAGCGCCGGGATGAAGGTCGCCGACGCCGAGCGCAGGAACAGGAAGATCACGAGGATCACGAGCGCGATCGCGATCAGCAGGGTCTCCTCGACGTCGCTGACCGCCTGCCGGATCGAGATCGAGCGGTCCATCATGACCTGCATGGTGACCGACGGCGGGATTGCGGCGCGGAGCGACGGCAGTTTTGCGAGGACGGCGTCGACGACGGCCACGGTGTTGGCGTCGGGCTGCTTCTGGATCGCGAGCACGATCGCGCGCTCGTCGTTCATCCAGGTCGCGATCTTGTCGTTCTCGACGCTGTCATAGACCCTGGCGATGTCGTCGAGGCGGACCGGCGAGCCGTTGCGCCAGGCGACGTAGATCTGGCGGTAGTCGGCCGCCTTGTCCATCTGGCCGGAGGCCTGCAGCGCGACGTCCTGCTTCGGACCGTTCAGCGTGCCGACCGGGGTCGAGGAATTGGCGCGCGACACCGCGGCGCGGATGTCCTCCATCGAAACGCTGCGGGCGGCCGCCGCCTCCGGATCGGCCTGCACCCGGATCGCGAATTTCTGCGCGCCGTAGATCAGGACCTGCGCGACGCCCGGCAGCTGCGACAGCGCCTGCCCGATCGTGATGTCGCCGTATTCATTGACCGCCGACAGCGGCAGCGTCGCCGATCCCAGCGAGACGAACAGCACCGGGAAATCCGCCGGGTTCACTTTCCGGAAGCTCGGCGGGATCGTCATCTCGATCGGCAGCCGGCGCTGCGCGATGGTCAATGCCGTCTGCACGTCAAGCGCGGCGGCATCGATGCTGCGGTTGAGGTCGAACTGGATGGTGATGACGCTCGTGCCCTGCGAGGAGTTCGAGTTCATCGATGAGATGCCGGCAATGGTCGATAGCTGGCGCTCGATGATGCCGGCGACTGAGGCGGCCATGGTGTCGGCGCTGGCGCCGGGAAGCGTCGCGGTGACCGCGATGGTCGGGAAGTCGACCTTGGGCAGCGCCGAGACCGGCAGCAGGCGGAAGCCGAACACGCCGAATGCGATGATCGACGCCGTGATCAGCGTCGTCATGACCGGGCGGCGGATGCAGAGCTCGGAGAGCGTCATCGGTCAGGCTCCGGCCTTGCGCGCCCGCAGCTCGACCCGCGATCCTTCCGAGAGAAGCAACTGGCCGTCGACGACGACACTTTCATCGCCTGCCAGACCGTCGGAGATCACCGACGAGCCCTGGAAGGTGCGATCGACTTTGACCGGCTGGACCTTGGCGACGCCGTCCCTGACGACGAAGACGAAATTGCCGTTCTGGCTGCGCTGGACCGCGACCGTCGGCACCACGACCGCGTCCTCGCTGCGGATGATCAGCTTGGTCTGCACGATGGTGCCGGGCCACAGCGTCTCGCTGGCATTGTTCATGATGCCACGCACCGTCACCATGCCTGTGGTCGCATCGACGGCGTTCTCGACCATCGCGACCTTGCCGTTCTCGGAGCGCTGGTGGCCGGGAATGGTCGCGATCACCTTTGAATCGCCCTTCCCCATGGCGTCGCGCAGATCGACCAGCGCACGCTGCGGAATTGCGAAGGTGACGTAGACCGGCGCCATCTGGTTGATGACCGCAAGCGGCTGGGTATCGGCGGGACGCACGAAATTGCCGACCTTGACGTTGGCGGCGCTGATCCGCCCCGCGAACGGCGCGCGGATCACGGTGTAGCTCTTCTGGACGCGGAGGTTTTCCAGCGCGAACTGGTCGGCCTTGATGGTGCCGATCAGGACGTCGGACTGGGTCTTGGCGTTGTCGAGATTGACCTGGGTGGTCGCGCCCTTGCCGACAAGTTCGGTGTAGCGACGGAGGTCGCGCTGCGCGCCCTCGAGCTGGGCCTGGTCGCGGGCCAGCACGCCCTCGGCCTGCTCGATCTGGGCATCGATCTGCCGCGCGTCGAGCATGAACAGCAGGTCGCCTTCATTGACCCTGGCGCCGTCCTCGAAATGGACCGAGACGATGGTGGTCTCCAGCCGCGACTTCAGCGCCACGCTGGAGATCGGCGTGACCTGTCCGATCGCATCGACGTCAACCGGAACCGATTTGCGTTCGGCCTTGGCGAGATCCACCGAGACGACGCGTGGCCGCGGGGTCCCTTGCGCGGTGGCGGCACCGCCACCCATCCATGAAGCGCGGGTCATGTACGCCGCCCCGGCCGCAATGCCGAGAACAGCGACAGTCAGAACCAAATTGCGTCTTTTCATAAGTTTTGCACGTGCGCCGCCCGCTTCCCTTGAGGGCCGGGACGCTTCGCAACTCCCCCCGTCGGCAATTGTTACGCCTTGTTTCTGGAGAGGGTTAGCACAGCAGGGCTGCGCATGGTATGCCACCAAAGTGAAAAAGTGCGCCGCGTCGGGCGCTGCGAATCGCTGCCTTATGTCCACCTCCGTCCTGATCTGCACCTGGGAAGACGCCCGCGAACGCGCCGGCGCCATCCGCTACAATGTCTTTGTCGAAGAACAGGGCGTGCCGGTCGAACTGGAATGGGACGACATGGACGCGTCGAGCTGGCACGCGCTGGCTTTTGTCGAGGACGGCACCGCCGTGGCGACGGGCCGGCTGCTCCCCGACGGCCACATCGGCCGCATGGCCGTGCTCAAAATGGCACGCGGCACGGGCGTTGGCGCCCGGGTGCTGGACGCGCTGATGGCCAAGGCGGCCGAACTCGGCTATCCCGAACTGATCCTCAACGCGCAGACGCACGCGGAGCCGTTCTATGCGCGCGCCGGGTTCGAACGGTGCGGCGACGAGTTCGAGGAAGCCGGCATCCCACACATCGAGATGCGGAAACGCTTGGACTAGGCGGAGCGCTTGCCAACGCGCCGCGTCAAATAGAGGACTTCCGATGACTGTTCGCATCGCCACCTGGAACGTCAACTCGGTCCGGCAACGGATCGAACTGCTGGTCAGCTGGCTGAAGGAATGCTCTCCCGACATCGTCTGCCTGCAGGAGATCAAATGCGTCGACGACGCGTTTCCCCGGCTCGAGGTCGAGGCGCTCGGGTATAATGTCGTCACCCACGGCCAGAAGACGTTCAACGGCGTTGCGCTGCTCTCCAAGTTGCCGTTCGACGAGACCAAATCGGGCCTTGCCGGCGACGACGAGGACGCCCATGCCCGCTTCCTCGAAGGCGTCGTCACGCTGAAGCAGGGCGTGGTGCGGGTCGCGTGTCTCTATCTGCCCAACGGCAACCCCGCGAACACCGACAAATATCCCTACAAGCTCAAATGGATGTCGCGGCTTCTTGAGTACGCGAAGGAACGGCTTAAGGCCGAAGAGCCGCTGATCCTGGCCGGCGACTACAATGTCATCCCGGCGGCCCGCGACGTCTATAATCCGGCCGCCTGGGTCGACGACGCCCTGTTCCGGCCTCAGACCCGTGAAGCCTTCCAGTCGCTGCTCGGCCTCGGCCTGACCGATGCGCTGCGGGCGGTCAATGACGAGCCCGGCCAGTACACTTTCTGGGACTACCAAGCCGGCGCCTGGCAGAAGAACTGGGGCCTGCGCATCGACCATCTGCTGATGTCGCCGCAAGCCAGCGACCGGCTGATCGATGTCGGGATCGACAGTTATGTGCGCGCCTGGGAGAAACCGTCCGACCATGTGCCGGTGTGGGCGGATCTCGATTTCGAGACCGCCTGAGCCCCAAGCAAGCCCCGAAGGCCGCCGGCGATATCAGTCGCGGCGGACTCTAATCGCGGCGGCCCTGCACCCAATGCTCGAGCATCTGCAGCGCCATCGCACGGTCGTCTTCCGACGCCTTGGCGATCGCCCGGTTGTAGCTTTCCTTGATCCAGGCCTCGTCGGGCGTTGCGCTGTCACGCGCGAGCGTCAGCCACATCAGGCCGCGCGCCCGCTGCGGCGGCAGCCGGTCGCCGTTGAACAGCATCTGGCCAAGCAGCGCCTGCGCTTGATGCTGGCCCTTCTGCGCGGCGAGCCCGAGCCAGCGCGCGCCATAGCGGAAATCGTCCCGCGAGGCGTCCGGCGTCTTCAGGTACAGCCGGGCAAGGTCGTACTGGGCGTCGGCGTTGCCGAAATAGGACGCCGCATACGAGAACATCTCCCGCGCCCGCTCGGTGTCCGCCTTCACCTTGGAATTGGGAATGCCGCTCAGATAGTAGCGGCCGAGCGCCACGAAGGCGTTGGCCACGATCGAGGCTTGCGGTGCCGACGGGGAATCCTCGGCATGCGCATTGGCGATCCGGCTGAAATACTCGAAGGCGCGCATGTCGTCCTGGATGACGCCGTCGCCCTCGGCGTACATCTTGCCGAGCTTCCACTGCGCCACCGGGTGACCGCCCTCGGCCTGATACTGCAGCGTGCTGAACGAGGAGGTCGGCGCGGTCGCGGTCGGTGCGACCGGGCTGGCGGCCCGCTTCAGCGCGGCGGCCGTCCCCGGCTGCGGGGAAACCACCGGAAGAACGGTATCCTGGGGGCTGACCGGGGCGCCGTCGAATCCGAATCCAGGGCCCGCCACCGGAATGGCCCCTAACGCAAACGCAAAAATCGTACGCTTAAACGTCCGCATAACACTGTTTCTCGTGCGCGCCACCCGGATGGGTGACCGCGCCATCCACCGCCGGCCCCACTTGCTCGGCGTACTTCCACAGCGCACCAGATGTGTGGTTAGTCGCGCGAGGGGCCCATTTGGTCTTACGATTTGCGAGCTCGGCGTCGCTCAATTTTACGTCAAGTGTGCCGGCGACCGCATCGATCTCGATGATATCGCCGTCCTGCAATAACCCGATCGGCCCGCCGACGGCCGCTTCAGGTCCAATATGTCCGATGCAGAAGCCACGGGTGGCACCGGAGAACCGGCCGTCGGTGATCAGGGCAACCTTGCCCCCCATCCCTTGCCCGGTCAGCGCCGCCGTGGTCGCCAGCATCTCCCGCATCCCGGGACCGCCCTTCGGCCCCTCGTAGCGGATCACAATCACTTCGCCTTCCTTGTAGGTGCGCTTCTGCACCGCCTCGAAGGCGTCTTCCTCGCGGTCGAAGCACCGGGCCGGACCGGTAAACTTCAGGTTCGACATGCCCGCGACCTTCACGATCGCACCCTCCGGAGCGAGATTACCCTTCAGACCGACAACGCCACCTGTCACGGTGATAGGTTTGTCGGCCGGCCGCACCACGTCCTGGTGCGGATTCCATTTCACGCTTTTGAGGTTTTCGGCGATCGTTCGGCCAGTGACGGTCAGGCAATTCCCGTGCAGGTGGCCATTGTCGAGCAGCGTCTTCATCAGCAGCGGAATGCCACCTACTTCAAACATGTCTTTGGCAACATAACGGCCGCCCGGCTTCAAATCCGCGACGTAAGGAGTCTTTTTGAAGATTTCGGCAACGTCGAACAAATTGAATTTAATGCCGCACTCATGGGCGATCGCCGGCAGGTGCAGCGCAGCATTGGTCGAGCCGCCCGAGGCCGCAACCACTGCCGCAGCATTCTCAAGGGCTTCGCGGGTGACGATGTCGCGGGGGCGGATGTTTTTCTCGATCAGCTCCATCACCTTCTCGCCGGCGGCGGCGCAGAAGGAGTCGCGTATCTCGTAGGGCGCAGGCGCGCCGGCCGAGTACGGCAGCGCGAGGCCAATCGCCTCGGAGACGGTCGCCATGGTGTTGGCGGTGAACTGGGCGCCGCAGGCGCCGGCCGACGGGCACGCCACCCGCTCGATCTCGTCGAGGTCCTCGTCCGACATGGCGCCGACCGAGTGCTTGCCGACCGCCTCGAACATGTCCTGCACGGTAACCGGTTGCCCGCGGAAGTTGCCGGGCAGGATCGAGCCGCCATAGATGAAGATCGAGGGCACGTTGAGCCGGACCATCGCCATCATCATGCCCGGCAGCGACTTGTCGCAGCCGGCGAGCCCGACCAGCGCGTCATAGGCGTGGCCGCGGACGGTGAGCTCGACCGAATCGGCGATGCATTCACGCGACGGCAGCGACGAGCGCATGCCGTCATGGCCCATCGCGATGCCGTCGGTCACGGTGATGGTGCAGAATTCGCGCGGCGTGCCGCCGGCGGATGCCACGCCCTTCTTCACCGCCTGCGCCTGGCGCATCAGCGAAATGTTGCACGGGGCCGCTTCGTTCCAACATGAAGCAACGCCGACAAAGGGTTGATGAATCTGGGCTGTCGTCAGCCCCATGGCGTAGAGATAGGAACGGTGCGGCGCGCGCTGGGGCCCCTCCGTCACGTGACGGCTCGGCAGCCTGCTCTTGATGTTCGTCTTGACGTCCATCGCGACCCTGTTCCGACGCTCTTTTCCTGCGCTCTTTCTTGCATCAACGCCGGAACCCGAAAAAATGTCCCGACGCCGGAGCGCTGGCTATTCAGCTAGGTGAATATCCTTTCATGTGAGGGTGTGGCTAAAAAGCGGCGCGACTACGGATGGGCTGGTTTTAGGGTTAAATGTTCAGGCATCGTTGCAACAACGCAACAATCGTGGCCGCCGCGCAACCATGTATTACCAGTCCTTATGGGAACCTGACACGTGCCTGACAAAGCAGTCTTGAAGTTGCGGTTTCGCAACTAGGTTCGCTCTAGTTGCGAGCTGGGCGATGACATATGAGTATGGAATTCAGCTTCGCAGCCCTCTCCCCGCGTCATTCCGGGGCGCGCCTCTTGGCGCGAGCCCGGAATCCATTGGGCCGCACGACCCATGGATAAATGGATTCCGGGCTCTCGCTTCGCGAGCCCCGGAATGACGAGTCTGAGGGAAGCGTGACGTTTCGCCTACTCCGCTGCCAGCTTCGGTGGCACTGGGGGCGCCCAGCACTCGACACGATTTCGGCCGCGCTCCTTGGCCTGGTACAGCGCCGCATCGGCGGCCTTCATCAGGGCCTCTATCCCGGGCATGCTCGTGAAGGCCTCGGCAACGCCGATGCTCACCGTGACCGACACCGGACGATCATCCGCGCCCAAGGTCAACGCTTCCGCCCGCTTGCGAATGCGCTCGGCGACAGTGCGGGCGCGCGACAACGTCGTTTCTGGCAACAGGACGGCGAACTCCTCGCCTCCGACGCGGCCCACAACGTCAGACTTGCGTTTGCCGCGAATGCAAATCTCGGCAACGGCCTTGATCGCCTCGTCGCCGACAGCATGGCCGAACCGGTCATTGATGCTCTTGAAGTGATCGATATCGACCATCAGGACGGATACGGAACGATAGTAGCGCTGGAACCGGCTCCACTCTGCATCCAACGTCGTCAGGAAGTGCCTGCGATTGAACAGGCCAGTGAGCGGGTCGGTGGTCGCGAGCACCTCAAGCTGTTGCGCATTGCGGACGAGATCGGTGACGTCGACAAAGGTCAGCATCCGGCCGCCGTTTGCCATTGTCGAGCAATGGACCCTGATGTTGCGGCCGTCCGGTGTCTGCACGTCGCGCTTGTGATCGCCGGCCTTGATCTCCGCGATCCGCTTCGCCGGAAAGGCTTTGATCTGCTCCGCCGTCGCGCCGGTCGGGACCGCGCGGCGGTTGCGCGTGATCAGCGAGACGTAAGCCGGATGCCGCGCGACCTCCTCCTCGCTCACCTCCCAGAATTCCCGCATTCTCCGGTTGAGGAAGATCGCATTGAGATCGCGATCGAGCAGCACGACGCCGTCCTCAACATTCTCGAGCGCACCGGTCAGCACCTTCAGCTTGTCGGACGCGCGCACGATGTCGGTCACGGGCGTGTAGCTCACCATCCGTCCGCCGTCGGGCAGCGGCGTGCACTGACACCGAACCACATCGCCGTTGCTGCGCCTGAGATCGATCGGGTTTGCGTCCCCGACGCTCACAAGACGGACGCGCTCGGCAACATAGGCTTGGAGCTGCTCGGCCGGCAGCTCATAAGCCATGATCTTACAGCCGTGATGCATCAGATCGGTGAAGGTGGGATTGCGGTCGGCAACCGTGTCGGGGAGCTGCCACATGTTCCGGAATGCGCGGTTGATGAACAGCGCTTTCAGCTCCGCGTCCAGCAATAGGATGCCGACCGGGATCTGATCGAGCGCCGCCCGCAGCGCCAGCATGTGCCCGCGCAGGATATCGCCGCTGCGCCGCTCGGGAATTGCGGCCGGCGTGGGAGCAGCAGGAACTGCAGGCGCGGGCGCCGCCGTACTTGCCCGCTGCTCCTCAAAAGCAAGGCCGAGCTGCCGGTCGGATTGCCACAGCCGTTTGCACGGCCGCACCTGGTTGGTGCCGACAAGCAGCAGCTGGACGTGGTCGGGAATGCCGATCGTGGCTTCGAGTTCGACCGTCGCACCCGCGTCGGTGAGCTGCCGGACGGTGCAGTCGAATGCGGACCGACCGAAGTTGAAGACGATCTTCCCGGCCAGGAATGTTCGACCGCGAGAAGCTGACACCTGTCCGGACATGGCAAGACCACCTGGAGCAATTGCGAGCCCCCTCACCACAGCACCTTTGAGTCACCAAGCCATGAACGCTTTCGGGGGATTTTGAATCGGGAACCGGGGACGACGACTGCGCGCGCTGCACTGCAATACGGGTTCCATCCGGCCACGCCACGCAGCGATATCGGTCAAGGTCGCTGCCGGGAAGAATTTGCTTCGACCCTATAATTATGGTGGCGCTAGACGCCATCGGAGGAGTAGCGTCGCAACTCCCTCAGTAACAGTCAGGGAAGCGCCCGCCATGTCTGCTCTCCAAGCAAAGCTGGAACGTTTTGAAACCCTCGCCAACGAATGCGAGCTGATCGCGAGCAGGACGCTGGATGGGAGTAACCGCGAACTGTATCAGCGGCTGGGCGGGCATTATCGCGAGCTGGCGACCGACATGAGGACCATGATCGCGACCATCGACGCGGCGGCAGCGTAAGAAAAAGGGCCGCTCGAAACAACAAGCGGCCCAAGTCTAGGGAGGAAACGCCCTCAAGGAGGGCGGCGATAGCGCGAGGCGCTACCGCACCGTGCTCATATGGGGTGAGCGCTCGGCTTCGGCAGCCCGGACGACGCAAGCCAGGGGCGCGACTTGTGCGCCTTGAATCTGGGCGTCGCAGCGCATATGTCCAAACGCGACCGGCGGAGCCAACGAGCCCTTCGCGGGTAGCACGCAGCGATACCCACCCTACAATCTACGAAAGCCGCTTCCGCTTCGCGTTCAGCGCTGAGGTGACGCGGCTCACCGGCGGGCGGCCGAGCAAGGTGGCGACCTCGTTCGTCGTCGCCAGCAGCCTGTCCATGTCCACGCCGGTTTTCACGCCCATGCCCTCGAGCATGTAGACGACATCCTCGGTCGCGACATTGCCGGTGGCGCCGGGCGCATAGGGGCAGCCGCCGAGGCCGCCGGCGGCGGCATCGATGACGCGGACGCCCTCTTCCATGCCGGCATAGAGGTTGGCCAACGCCTGGCCATAGGTGTCGTGGAAGTGCATCGCAAGGTTCGCCACCGGAAGCTCGGCGCCGACCGCACGCAGCATCTCCCTGGCCTTGAGCGGCGTGCCGACACCGATGGTGTCGCCGAGCGAGATTTCGTAGCAGCCGAGATCCCACAGCGTCATCGCGAGGTCGGCGACCGCCTTCGGCTTGATCTCGCCGTCAAACGGGCAGCCCAGCACGCAGGAGATATAGCCGCGCACCTTGACGCCATCGGCCTTGGCGCGCGCCAGCACCGGCTTGAAGCGCTCGATCGATTCCGCGATCGAGCAGTTGATGTTGGCGCGCGAAAAACCTTCGGAGGCCGCCGCGAACACCGAGACCACCTTGGCGCCGGCCGCACGCGCGGCGTCATAGCCCTTCTCGTTCGGTACCAGCACGTGGAATTCGGCATCCTTGATATGGCCGACGCCGCGCAGCACCTGGTCGGAGCTTGCCATCTGCGGGATCGCCTTCGGCGAGACGAAGGCGCCGACTTCGACGGTGTTGAGCCCCGCGGCCACCAGCGCCTCGACGAAGACGATACGCGCCTCGACGCTGACCGGGGTCTTCTCGTTTTGCAGGCCGTCGCGCGGCCCCATCTCGACGATGCGGATCTGATCGGTCATGACGCGGCCTGCGGCTCGACTTCGGCAAGCTCGACGCCCTCGCCGACGATATCGCCGACCTTGCATTTCAGCTTCTTCAAGACACCGGCATACGGCGCGCGCAGGGTCTGCTCCATCTTCATCACCTCGAGCGTCAGGATCGGCGCACCCTTCTCGAGCGTCGCGCCCTCCTCGGCCAGCAGTGCGACCACGGTGCCCGGCAAGGGCGCGACGATCTTGTCTTCGCCGACCTGCTCCTCGCTCTCGCCGCCAAACGGATCGACCCAATGCAGGTCGAAGCGGCCGTTGCGGGTGCGCAGGTAAAGCTCGTGGCCCTCGATCACAGATGCAACGCGCGACTTGAGGCCGTTGAGCGTCAGGTCGAAGCCGTCCTCGCCGGCCGACGAGATCGCAAAGGTGAGCTCGCGCCCGCCGATCGATAGCGTCGATGGGCCGTTGCCATAGTGCAGCGTGATGGTTTGCGGCGGCTCATGGCCCTGTCGCAACGAGAACACCCGCTGGCGGCGGCCGACCGGCATCCAGCCGAACGCCTGCCAGGGTGAATTCGCCTCGCGCCTCGCCGCCTTCCGCTCGTCATTGACGATCGCAGCCACCGCCGCGCAGAGTTCGAACTCGCCGGCCGCGCCGGTGCCGGCCGTCAGGTTCTTCAGCTCGCGCTCGATGAAGCCGGTATCGATCGCATTGGTACGGGTCGCTGGATGCGTCACCAGCGCCGACAGGAACGGGATGTTGGTGACGATGCCGCGAACGTCGGTCTGCTCCAGCCCGCGATTGAGCTTCTCGATCGCGCCTTCCCGCGTCGGCGCCCAAGCGATCACCTTGGCGAGCATCGCGTCGTAGTATGGCGAGACGTTATCGCCGCTGCGATAGCCGGCATCGATGCGCAAGCCGTCGCCGTCCGGCGGCGTCCGCCAGGTCTTGATGCGGCCCACTGAAGGCATGAAGTTCTTCTGCGGATTTTCCGCGTAGACGCGCGCCTCGATGGCATGCCCGTTCAGCTTGATCTCATTCTGCTTCAGCGGCAGCGCCTCGCCGAACGCGACGCGCAGCTGCCATTCCACGAGATCGACGCCGGTGATCAGTTCGGTGACGGGATGCTCGACCTGCAAACGGGTGTTCATCTCGATGAAGAACACGTCCTTGCCGTCGGAGACGAACTCGATGGTGCCGGCACCGACATAGTTGACCGCGCCGGCCGCCTTGCGGGCGGCCTCGCAGACCGTCTCGCGCTGGGCGGCGTTGAGCGTCGGCGACGGCGCCTCCTCGATCACCTTCTGGTGCCGCCGTTGCAGCGTGCATTCGCGCTCCCACAGCGAGAGCAGATTGCCATGGCTGTCGCCGATGATCTGCACCTCGATGTGGCGCGGGTTCTGAACGTATTTCTCGATCAGCATGCGGTCGTCGCCGAACGCCGCCTTGGCCTCGCGCTTGGCGCTGGTGATCGCCGCCGCGAGTTCAGCCGCCGAGTTGACCACGCGCATGCCGCGGCCGCCACCGCCGGCCGACGCTTTCACCAGCACCGGGAAGCCGATCCGGTTGGCGGCCTCGGCCAAGATCGCTTCATCCTGGGCTTCGCCGTGATAGCCGGGCACCAGCGGCACGCCGGCCTTCTCCATCAGCGCCTTCGAGCCGGACTTCGAGCCCATCGCGGTCATCATCTCTGCGGTCGGGCCGACGAACACCAGACCGGCCTCGAGGCAGGCCTGCGCGAACTCGGCATTCTCGGACAGGAAGCCGTAGCCGGGATGCACCGCCTCCGCGCCGGTCTCCTTGGCCGCAGCGATCACGCGCTCGATGTTGAGATAGCTGTCGCGCGCTCGCGCGGGACCGAGCAACACGGCCTCGTCGGCGAGCGCGACATGCATCGCGTCGCGGTCGGCCTCGGAATAAACCGCGACGGTGCGCAGCCCCATGGCGCGCGCCGAGCGGATGACGCGGCAGGCGATCTCGCCGCGGTTGGCGATCAGAAGCGTGCGGAAACGCCGGTAGAGTTTTGAGCGGTCCATGATCACATCCTGAACAGGCCAAACTTGGTGGGCTCGATCGGCGCATTGGCGGCCGCCGACAGGCCGAGCCCGAGCACCAAACGCGTGTCGGCAGGATCGATCACGCCGTCATCCCAGAGCCGCGCCGTTGCGTAATACGGATTGCCCTGCTTCTCGTACTGCGCACGGATCGGCTCGCGGAATTTGTCTTCCTCCTCCGCCGACCAGCTCTCGCCCTTGGCCTCGATGCCGTCGCGCCGCACCTGGCTCAGCACCATCGAGGCCTGCTCGCCGCCCATCACCGAGATGCGGGCGTTCGGCCACAGCCAGAGGAAGCGCGGGCTGTAGGCGCGGCCGCACATGCCGTAATTGCCGGCGCCGTAGGAGCCGCCGATCACGACGGTGAATTTCGGCACGCCGGCGGTCGCAACCGCCGTCACCAGCTTGGCGCCGTCGCGCGCGATGCCACCGGCCTCGTATTTCTTGCCGACCATGAAGCCGGTGATGTTCTGCAGGAACACCAGGGGAATGCCGCGCTGGCAGCACAGCTCGATGAAATGCGCGCCCTTCAGCGAGCTCTCGCTGAACAGGATGCCGTTGTTGGCGATGATGCCGACCGGATAGCCCCAGATATGGGCGAAGCCGCAGATCAGCGTGGTGCCGTAGAGTTTCTTGAACTCGTCGAACTCGGAGCCATCGACGATCCGCGCAATGATGTCGTGCACGTCGAACGGCTTGCGCCCGTCGGCGGAGACCACGCCATAGATCTCCTCGGCGGGAAACAACGGCTCCTGCGGCGGGCGCATGTTGAGCTGTGCCTTCGCCGGCTGCTTCAGCGTGCCGACGATGCGGCGCGCGATCCCGATCGCATGAGCATCGTTCTGCGCGTAGTGATCGGTCACGCCCGACTGCCGCGAATGGACATCGGCGCCGCCGAGCTCTTCGGCGGTGACGACCTCGCCGGTCGCCGCCTTCACCAGCGGCGGGCCGCCGAGGAAGATGGTGCCTTGATTGCGCACGATGATGCTCTCGTCGGACATCGCCGGCACATAGGCGCCGCCCGCGGTGCAGGAGCCCATCACGATCGCGATCTGCGGGATGCCCTGCGACGACATCTGCGCCTGGTTGTAGAAGATGCGGCCGAAGTGCCGCTCGTCGGGAAAGATCTCGTCCTGCAACGGCAGGAAGGCGCCGCCGGAATCCACCATGTAAACGCAAGGCAGATTGTTCTGCCGCGCGATGTCCTGGGCGCGCAGATGCTTCTTCACCGTCATCGGGTAATAGGTGCCGCCCTTGATGGTGGCATCGTTGGCGACGATGATGCATTCACGGCCCGCGATGCGCCCGACGCCGGTGATGACGCTCGCCGAATGCACGTCGCCGCCGTAGAGGCCATTGGCGGCGAGCGGCGACAGCTCGAGGAACGCGGTTCCGGGATCGACCAGGAGATCGACGCGGTCACGCGCCAGCATCTTGCCGCGCGAGGTGTGGCGCTTGCGCGAGGTCTCGCCCCCGCCGCCGGCGACATGCTTGAGCTTGTCGCGGAGCTCCGCAACCAAGCCCCGCATCACCTCGGCGTTGCGGGCGAATTCAGAAGATGTGGGATCGATCGTCGAATGAAGCGGCATCGGTGTTGCACGTTTCGTTGGAGGAGCCGACAGGATTTTGGGGATGCGGGCCGCCGCGCCAAGGCGCGACAGCCGATGCGCAGCTCAGGCCGTCTTGGCGAACAGCTCGCGGCCGATCAGCATGCGGCGGATCTCGCTGGTGCCGGCGCCGATCTCGTAGAGCTTTGCGTCGCGCAGCAGCCGGCCGGTCGGGTAGTCGTTGATGTAGCCGTTGCCGCCGAGCAGCTGGATCGCATCCAGCGCGCATTGGGTGGCCTTCTCGGCGGCATAGAGGATCGCGCCGGCGGCGTCCTCGCGCGTGGTCTCGCCGCGGTCGCAGGCTTTCGCCACCGCGTAAACATAGGCGCGCGAGGCGTTCATCGTGGTGTACATGTCGGCGATCTTGCCCTGCACCAGCTGGAACGAGCCGATCGGCTCGCCGAACTGCTTGCGCTCATGGACATAGGGCAGCACGACGTCCATGCAGGCCTGCATGATGCCGATCGGACCGGCCGCCAGCACCGCGCGCTCATAGTCGAGGCCAGACATCAGCACGTTGACGCCGCGGCCGACCTCGCTCAGCACGTTCTCCTCCGGCACCTCGCAATCCTCGAACACCAGTTCGCAGGTGTCGGAGCCGCGCATACCGAGTTTGTCGAGCTTCTGCGCGGTGGAAAATCCCTTCATCCCCTTTTCGATGATGAAGGCGGTCATCCCGCGTGGGCCGGCGTTCGCGTCGGTTTTGGCGTAGACCACCAGCGTCTCAGCGTGCGGACCGTTGGTGATCCACATCTTGTTGCCGTTGAGGATGTAGCGGTCGCCCTTCTTATCAGCCCGGGTCTTCATCGAGACCACATCCGAGCCGGCGCCGGGCTCCGACATCGCC
Source organism: Bradyrhizobium macuxiense (assembly GCF_007993935.1). Taxonomy (GTDB): domain Bacteria; phylum Pseudomonadota; class Alphaproteobacteria; order Rhizobiales; family Xanthobacteraceae; genus Bradyrhizobium; species Bradyrhizobium macuxiense_A. Next base: position 148,707 of record NZ_VITY01000001.1, read on the forward strand.
AGCGAGCCGACATGCTCGCCGGAGATCAGCTTCGGCAGATATTTGCGCTTCTGCGCCTCGTTGCCGTTGCGGCGGATCTGGTTGACGCAGAGGTTGGAATGCGCGCCGTAGGCCAGTCCGACCGAGGCGGATGCCCGCGAGATCTCTTCGACCGCGACGCAGTGCTCGAGATAGCCGAGGCCCGAGCCGCCATACTCCTCCTCGACCGTGATGCCGTGCAGGCCGAGCGCGCCGATCTTCGGCCAGAGGTCGCGCGGAAAGCTGTTGGAGCGATCGATCTCGGCGGCGCGCGGTGCGATCTCGTTGGCCGAGAAATCATGCACCGTCTCGCGGATCGCGTCCGCGGTCTCGCCAAGGTCGAAATTGAAGATTGCCGCCTGGTTCGAGGCCATGATCCCTCCCATGAGATTCATTCTGCAATTAAACGATCATACGTTTTTTTCTTGGCTTCGCAAGCGACTGTGCTAAGGTTGCTGCACGAAATCCGCAGTTCATTGAATTCACTGGGGTTTCATGCGATAAACATACGGTCGTTCGCTTGTTTCCTCCGTATTCTGGCAAGCCAACATCCCTCCGAGGCCCCCGATGGCACGCACGATCGGCTCACATGGCCCCACGACGCTGGAGGCGATCCGCAAGGCCGGCGTGCGTCTGATCTTCGAGCACGGCTACGAGGCGATGAGCTTGCGCCAGCTTGCCGCCGAGGTCGGCATCCAGGCGGGCTCACTCTACAATCATATCTCAACCAAGCAGGACCTGCTGTTCGATCTGGTGCAGGACCATATCAACGATTTGCTGCGCGAGCTTGATCTGGCGCTGGAGGGCAAGGCCGATCCGGTCGAGCGGCTGCGCGCCTTCGTGGCCTTCCACGTCACCTATCACATGACACGCAAGCGCGAGGTCTTCATCGCCAATTCCGAGCTGCGCAGCCTCGATGCCAAGAACTATGACGCCGTGGTGGCGTTGCGCGGCGCCTATGAGCAGCGGCTGGCGCAGATCCTCACCGACGGGATGTCGGAGGGCGTGTTCGAGGTGGTCGACATCCAGGTCGCGACCTTCGCGATCCTGGCGCTGCTGACCGGGCTGTGCACCTGGTACCGCCCCGGCGGCCGGCTGACCCGCGACGACATCATCGCAGCGCACGAGAAGCTGGTGCTGTCGGGCGTTGCGCCGCAGGCCGCCGCGGGCCAGGCGAGCCACGGCAGCAGGGGCCCGCGGACCGCGGTGGCGGGTTCGTGACCGTGACAGAGCGCCCACAGCTTGATGACATCGATCTGCGGATCCTGTCCGAGTTGCAACGCGATGGCCGGATCAGGATCAACGAGCTCGCCGAGCGGGTCGGCATCACGGCCCCGCCCTGCCTGCGAAGGGTCCGCGCCTTGCGCAGCCGCGGCGTGGTCCAGGCGATCCGCGCCACGCTCGACGAACGGCTGCTAGGCTATGAGGTGACAACCTTCGTGCTGATCCAGCTCGACAGCCAGACCCTGGTTGCAATCGAGGCATTCGAGGCCGCGGTGGCGGCGGTGCCGCGCTTCCTGCAATGCTGGCGGATCTCGGGCGATGCCGATTTCATGCTAAGATGCGTCGCGCCCAGCGTCGACGACATGCGCCAGCAGCTGCTGCAGTTCGCCGGCCTGCCGAACGTGCGTAAAATTAGAAGCTTTCCGGTGCTCGGCGTTTCCAAGGATGCGCCGCTGCCGATCCCGGGCGCCCTCGCCGCACCAAACCAGGCGGGTTGATCTGATCGCCGGCCCGGGTTGGTCGAACCAGTCGGTTCGGTCAGTGGGCCCGACTAGTGGGTCCACGGCTCCCAGCGGCGGAACGCAAAATTGTCCGCATAGGCGATCTGGCGGTGCGCCGAATCCTTCGGCTCGATCACCTGGTAGGCGATGCCCTTGCGCTCGCAATAGGCCACCGCCTCCTCCTTGGTATCGAAGTGCAGCGTGAGCTGCTGCTTCATGTCGGTCGACGAGGTCCAGCCCATCAAGGGCTCCACGGTGCGCGGCTGCTCCGGCTCGTAGTCCAGCTGCCACGCTTTGGTCTTGGCACGTCCCGATTGCATCGCGTTTTTGGCGGGCTTAAAAATGCGTGCGGTCATGGATGGTCGGCCCCGTGGGATGTGCAACATGGAAGCGATTTGAAGGAAACCGTCGGGATAGTATAGAGACACCGTTCAACGAACTGATCGGTGATTCCTCGATCTCGGAGGTCGCCTTCGCCGGACCGGTATAGTCATTCTACCGCGCTGTGACAATCTGGCCCCGGGGGCGCTCCGGAGGCTCTCCCGTGGGTCCGCGGGGCCAGATTGTCATGGCGCGGTCTTCTCGACAGCATCACCTCGAGGAAGCGGCGCCCCATGGAAATCCACGCTCATCTGCCCGAAAAAGGACGTGACCTCCGGCTCGACCTGTTCCGCGGGGTCGCGAACTGGGCGATCTACCTCGATCATATCCCCGACAACATCGTGAACTGGATCACGACGCGGAATTACGGCTTCAGCGACGCCGCGGACCTGTTCGTCTTCATCTCCGGCTACACTGCGTCCTTCGTCTATGCCCGCATGATGCTGGAGCGCGGCTTCATCGTCGGCGCCACGAGGCTGACCAAGCGGGTCTGGCAACTCTACGTCGCCCACATCATCCTGTTCGTGATCTACATCGCCTCGATCAGCTATCTGGCGCTGCGCTTCGGCGATTCCGAGATCATCAACGAGTTCAACGTCGCCGGCCTCGTCGACAACGCCACCGAGACGCTGCGCCAGGGCCTGTTCCTCAAGTTCAAGCCGGTCAATCTCGACGTGCTGCCGCTCTACATCGTGCTGATGGGCCTGTTTCCGCCGGTGCTCTGGTTCATGCTGCGGCAGCCGAACTGGACCATGCTGGCCTCGATCGCCTTGTGGCTGGTCTCGCGCCATTTCGGCTGGAACCTGCCCGCCTACCCGGCCGGCACCTGGTATTTCAATCCGTTCGCCTGGCAGGTGCTGTTCGTGTTCGGCTCGTGGTGCGCGATGGGCGGCGCACGCGCCAACATGCACATCATCAACTCGCGCTACACGCTGTGGTTCTGCGTCGCTTATTTGATCTTCGCGCTGATCATGACGATGGCCGGCCGCTTCCCGGACCTTGGCGCGATGTTCCCGGACTGGCTGTATTCGACCTTCAACCCGAACGACAAGACCAACCTCGCGCCCTACCGCTTCCTGCACTTCGTGGTGATCACGGTGCTGGTGATCCGCTTCGTCCCGAAGGACTGGTCGGCGCTGGAGTGGAAGGTGTTCGATCCCCTGATCGTGTGCGGCCAGCAGTCGCTCGCGGTGTTCTGCGTCGGCGTGTTCCTCTCCTTTGTCGGACATTTCGAGCTCTCGATGAGCTCGGGCTCGCTGTTCGCGCAGATCTTCGTCAGCATCTCCGGCATCGCGATCATGACGATCGTGGCTTATTACATCTCGTGGTCGAAGCGGCAGGACAAGCCGATCAAGCCGCCGGCGCAGAAACCCGCGGCACCGGCGAAGGCGGCTTGAGCCCGTTTTACCGGAGCATGGCCTTTTCGGAAAACCGCTTCACACTTTTCCGGGCCATGCTCTAGCTTCCGCCGCGGCTGGGATCCTGGGTCGTCGAGGAGACGATGGTGGCGACGTCGCCGAACGTCGTCATCACGGGTGTGACGACCTTGTGCATGGCGGTCTTCGACACCAGCGTGTCGTGCAGCACGAGGTTGTCGATTCCCGTGGTGAGGAAGCAGCTGACCGCATCCTGCGGCGTCTCGATGATCGGCTCACCCTTGACGTTGAACGAGGTGTTGATCAGTACCGGCACGCCGGTCAGCGCCTCGAACTCCCTGAGCAGGCGATAGAGCATCGGGTTGGTTTCCTCGCGCACGCTCTGCACCCGCGCCGAGCCGTCGACATGCACGATCGCCGGGATCTTCTCGCGCCATTCCGGCCGTACCGGCTTTGCGATCAGCATGTAGGGCGAGTCCTCCTCGCCCTCGAAGATCTCCTTCATGCGCTCGGCCAGCACGATCGGCGCGAACGGCCGGAACGCCTGGCGGTGCTTGACGCGGCTGTTGAGGATGTCCTTCATCTCGGCCTTGCGCGGATCTGCGATCAGGCTGCGGTTGCCGAGCGCGCGCGGACCGAATTCCGACGGTCCCTGAAACCAGCCGATCACACGCTGGTCGGCGAGCAGCTTTGCGGTGTCGCGGCAGATGTTGTCGCTGCGTTTGGCATCGACCTGGATGCGCACCAGGAAGCTCTGCAGCGCGGCCGCCACCTCGGCGTCGCTGTAGCGCCGGCCGACATAGGCATGGTCCATCACGAAGGAGCGGCGCTGCTTCAGAATCTCCAGCCAGCCGTAATAGGCGCAGCCGATCGCGATGCCGTCGTCGCCGGCGGCGGGCTGGATCCAGACGTTCTCGAAGCCGGCCTCGCGCGCGATCCGCCCGTTCGCTACACAGTTCAGCGCGACGCCGCCGGCGATGCAGAGGTTCTTCGCGCCGGTGCTCTCGCGCAGCCAGCGCGCCCGCGCCAGCAGCACGTTCTCGGTGTCGTCCTGCACCCGCCAGGCGATATCCTCCCAGTGCCGCATCGTCGGGCTTTTGTCCCAGCTGCCGCTGTCGAGCACGAAGGGCTGTTGGTTCTCGGCGCCCCAGAACGGCACGTGCAATCTGCCGTCCTTCATCTCGAGCAGATGGCCGACCTGCTCGTGGCGGCCATAGGGCGCGAGCCCCATCAGCTCGCCGCACTTGTTCCAGTCGCCGAACACATAGGTCGAGACCCGGCTGTAAAGCGCGCCGAGACCCGGCATGTTGTAGAACTCGTCCGACAACAGACCGCGCGCCGGCTCCATGAAGACCTTCTTCAGGCATTCGAGCCTGGTGTCGTCGAACCTGTAATAGCTCTCGGACTCGCGGGCGAGCGGCGAGGCCCCATCCTGCGGATAGGACTCCATCGCGTCGGCCTGGTAATTGCCGACGCCGTCGACGATCATCACGACGCCATCCTTGAACGGCGACACTGCGAACGCGCTGTAGGCATGCGCGAGGTGATGCGAGATCGACACCACCTTGTCGGATTTGGAACGAAACAGCGGATGCTTGATTGCCTCGTTGCGATCGGCGACCGGCAGGAAGCCCGGCATGTCCTGGTGGAGCATCCGCTCCTCCATCTCGGGCACCGGCAGGATGTAGCTGTTGCGCACCACGAGATCGACGTCGTCGAGCGTGATGCCCTCGGCCGACAGGCAGTAGTCGATGACTTCCTTGTAGAAGCCGGAGGCGTGCTTCTCGCGGGTGATGCGCTCCTTGGAGATCGCGTAGGCGATCGCACCGTCACGCAGCAGGCAGGCGCTCACATCATGGTCGTAGACGTTGAGACCAAGGACGTAGGTGTGTTGTTTCGGCATGGGCACTCTTCAGGGAGGAGTCTCAACGCTCAGAGAACATGATCGTGTCGACTTCAAGTTCTCGACGGCACTTTCCGCGCATCGCAAATCTCTGCTTCTGCGATGCACAAATCAAATCGGCGCCAAGTCGATGCCAAGTCGATGCCAAGTCGACGCAATGCAAGATGAACAGAATGAACGGCGGATGAACGACAAGATGAGCGCAGCAACCACGTCGTCCTATGCAGGCGGGACTGTAACTTGACCTTACCTGTTTGTCTCAATAGAGTCGTTAAGCTCGCAAGAACCTTAGTGAAAATATTGTCTTAGCATGCTCGAACCGAATACCGGTCTCGCGCGTCTAAGCGAGACAGCCAGCATCAGTTCAGATGTTTGGAAGTGACTGGAGATCTTCAGAATGACTAAACGCTACAATATCCTGACTCGTTGCCTTGCAGCAGTCGCTTTGTTGTTCGTCTATGTCGCAAGCACCTCTGCCATCCTGGTCGGCGCCACCACGTCTTCCGCGCAAGCTTACTGGCGCGGCGGCGGACGCGGCTATGGCTATCGCGGCGGCTGGGGTCGCGGCCGCGGATGGGGCTATGGCCGCGGCTATGGCTACGGCGGTTATGTCGGTCCCCGTTGCTGGTGGACCCCGCGTGGTGTTCGCGTTTGCCGGTGGTAACAACCACCCGGCCGACACAAGCGATATTGAAGACATCGATCAGGTGCGTCGATTTCGGCGCACCTGATTTTCTTTTGGGGCATTGTCTCTTGGGACTTGGCTCGATCTTTTGGGACTTGGCTCGCGGACGCGCGCAGCAATCTGTGGCGCAAGAAAGAGCCCCGGGAGACGCCGGGGCTCTAGTCACGGGAGAGAACGCTTCGGAAAATCGGGACGCGTGGAGAAGCCGGCGGCCCGATCACCCAATGCATCTACTGCGTGCATGAGAGCAGATTCGGCCCCCTCAGGCTGTAGCCGTGCCGCAACAACCTGCAGTAATGAACAGCCTGTCCACCGGTTCCCTCGCCGGCCGAAAACCGCCTGAGCCATGCGCTAACCGTCGAGGATGGCAACCGCCCTCGTCCACCCCGCCGACGCGCGCTCGATCTTCACCGGGAAGCACGACACCATGAATCCGGTCGACGGCAGCAGCTCGAGATTGTGCAGCTTCTCGATGTGGCAATAACCGATGTGCCGCCCGGCCTTGTGGCCTTCCCAGATCAGGCTGGCGTCCCTGGTCTCGGCATATTTCTTCGCGGTGAAGACGAACGGCGCATCCCAGCTCCAGCCGTCGATGCCGGTCAGCCGCACGCCGCGCTCGAGCAGATACATCGTCGCCTCATAGCCCATGCCGCAGCCCGAATTGACGTAGTCGGGCTGGCCGTATTTCGCGCCGGCACTGGTGTTGACGACGACGATCTCGAGCGGCGACAGCGTATGCCCGATCCGCTTCAGCTCGGCTTCGACATCGCCGGCGGTCGCAACGTAGCCGTCGGGCAGATGCCGGAAGTCGAGCTTCACGCCCGGCTGGAAGCACCATTCCAGCGGCACCTCGTCGATGGTCCATGATCGCTCGCCGCGGTTCATGGTCGGATGGAAATGCCAGGGCGCATCGAGATGCGTGCCGTTATGCGTCGAGAGCGACACCTGCTCGACGGCCCAGCCCTGCCCGTCGGGCAGATCCGCAGCCTTCAACCCATCGAAGAACTGCAGCATGCGCGGCAGCCCCTGCTGATGGTCGATGTACTGGATGGTCGGGTGGTTGCCGGGCGGATCGGCCGGAACATCGTTCTGCAGGGGAACGGAGATATCGATCAGTCTGCGCGCCATGGTGCGTCCTCGCGGATTGGTCTTGTCAGGCTCGACTACCCTGCCAGCCCGCGCGCGTGATCGGCAAGCCACATCCGCTCGGGATCGCAGCACATGATCTCGGGACTGGACTGCGGCAAGGCGGCGCAACGTTGAACCTATTTCCCGCCGGGGCGACCCATGGGCACTGGGGATTTCAGGGCCCAGTATTCGACGGCGCCGTCTGGACGAAGATATTCCGTCCGGGCGGCGTTGTTGCATCAGGCGAGACAATTTCCAATCTGGGGCTTCCGTACTGGACGAGCTCGGGGCTTACCCAAGGCGGGTCGTCAATCTGGGGGACTACAAATGAAGGAAATGTCAATTCCGGCGGCGGCGCTACGAGACCCAGAATCGGTCGAGATGCTTCGGGTCTGGATCGCGGAGAAGAGTCTTTGGTGCTCGATCAAGGTCGGGATGTATCGTGAGGCGATGAACGCTTCCGAAGAAACGGCATGGGGAACTATCCTGGCGGACGCAACGCGGCACATCGCCGACGCGCTCGCCAAAGAATACGAGGCAGATGCCTCCAACACGATCCAGCGAATCCGGCAGGCGTTCCTAGACGAGCTTGCCGATCCAACTTCCAAAGTATCTGGCGACTTCGCCTAACCCGGCGATGCCTGTCGTCGGGGATACCCCGCGTGGCGATTGCGGCTGGCGTGCGATGGGATGGTCGGGGCAGCTGGATTCGAACCAACGACCTGCAGTACCCAAAACTGCCGCGCTACCAGGCTGCGCTATACCCCGACATTTCCGAGAAGCCCCGTGGATACACGCTTCAGCCAGCGCCAGCAAGGCACCGGTGCGGGGCTTCCAGCGGCGAAATCGGCAACGGTTTCTGTCCCGAAATCGCGTCAAAAAACCTAGTGGCCGCCGAACAGCGGGTGGCCGACCCGGTCGCCGGGCTGGATGCCGTATTTCTGCGCGGTCCCGGCAATCACCTCGAGGACGCCCTTGGCGAGCCCCCGCGACGGGATGATCTTGGTCGACAGCGGTTCGGTGTTCTCGGCGATCCGCAGGATGCGCCCGTCGGCGCGGATGAAGATCATGTCGAGCGAGATGTAAGTGTTCTTCATCCACATCGACACTTCCTGTTCCGGCGTGAAGTCGAACAGCATGCCTTTGCCGTCCGCGAGCTCCTTCCGGTACATCAGGCCGGTCTCCTTCTCCTGCTCGGTGGTCGCCATTTCGACGGAGAAGACGTGCACGCCTGATTTGGTGACGATCTCGAGCGGCTGGACGCTGGCGGCCTGCGCGGCCGTGGCCAGCAGCGCGCCGAACATCATGACGAGGGAGGCCACCAGCCACGGGCGAAGCCGCCCAACCATGCGATCGAAATTCATCGACAAATACTCACACCGGGGAAGATTTTCCGGCGGACCCTAACCCGATGATTGCGGCAAATGCCAGAGCCCTGCAGGCTCGCCGCCGGCTCACGTTTCCGTCAGGGCGGATGACCGTTGTATTGGGCATGATCCTTTCGGAAAACCGCTCGGTACTTTTCCGGATCATGCCTTTTAGTGCGACGACAGTGCCGACGGACCGGTCTCCGGATGGATCTCGGCGGCCATCATGCCCTTGGAGCCGGGCCCGAACCGCACCAGCACATATTGGCCGGGGCGCAGCTCGGTCATGCCGAAGCGGCGCAGCGTCTCCATGTGCACGAAGATGTCGGGCGTGCCCTCGCCGCAGGTCACGAAGCCGAAGCCGCGCAGCCGGTTGAACCACTTGACCTGTGCACGCTCGAGCCCGCTGGTTGCGGTCACCGTGACATGGGTTCGCGGCGGCAGCATCTGCGCCGGATGGATCGCGGTCGACTCGTCCATCGAGACGATGCGGAAGGCCTGATAGCCTTTCGCGCGCTGCACGCATTCGACGACGAGGCGCGCACCTTCATAGGCGGTCTGATAGCCGTCGCGCCGCAGCACCGTCACATGCAGCAGGATGTCGGGCCAGCCATTGTCGGGGACGATGAAGCCGTATCCCTTCGAGGCGTCGAACCATTTGATGACGCCGGAGACTTCGACGAGGTTGGCCGCGGCGTCGCCGAGACCGGAGAAGGCATCCATCGCCGGATCGCGCGGCCCGCTGCCGTACTCGCCCTGTCCAATCCTGCTTTGCCCAACTCCGCCGATCGGCGGTCCGCCGAGCTTCTTGGACTCAAATCCGTCCGACCCCATGACCCCGGACCCCACACATCAAATGCAGAGCGCCGACGTTGCGGCGCACCCTGTACACGCTGCTTTCCATGACCGACTCATTTGGACGCTGCGCGAATCTCTCAACCAAAAGATAACACTCCCGCTTGCCGGGCATAGCTAAAAAACGATTCTTGCGGGAACTATGAACAGGCTTGCACAGCCGCGAATCAATCGGGCGTCAGTTGCCGACGAAAGGACCAAGCGTGTCGCCGATGTCGTGACGGATCACCAGGTCGGCGATGTCGTCCTGATCGGTCGGCTCGTTGTTGATGATCACGAGCCGCGCGCCGCGCTCCTTGGCCATCATCGGAAAGCCGGCGGCGGGCCACACCACCAGCGAAGAGCCGATCGCCAGCAGCAGGTCGCAATGACCCACGAGTTCCGTCGCGCGGTGCATCGCATCCTCGGGCATCGACTGCCCGAACGAGATCGTCGCGGTCTTCACCGGATCACCGCACTCGGCGCAGTCGGGCGCACCACCGGCCTTGTCGAACTGCAGCTTCACCCACGAAAGGTCGTAGGCCTTGCTGCAACCGATGCAGCGGGCGTAGGTGGTGTTGCCGTGCAGCTCGATGACGTCATCGGCCTTGAAGCCCGACGCCTGATGCAGATTGTCGATATTCTGGGTGATGATGCCGGGAATCTTGCCTGCCCGGTACAGCGACGCCAGCGCGCGATGCCCGCGCCCCGGCTTGGCAGCGGCAAATGTCGGTTCCATCGCGAAGCGGCGGCGCCACGACTCGTCGCGCACCTCCTGACTGGCGACGAACTCGTCGAACGGGATCGGGCGGTTGCGGGTCCACAGCCCGCCGGGCGAGCGGAAGTCGGGAATGCCGCACTCGGTGGAAATGCCCGCCCCGGTGAAAGGCACGATCGACGATGCCTCGGCAATCATGTTGCCGAGCTGCTCGACACCGTTGCGCAAGTCTTTTGCAATCACTGAAGACGATCCGGTTGACCGCCGCGACTATAGCACGGCCGGACCGATTGCGAGCTCGACCCTGCCGCCCCAGCATCATCACATTCCTGCACGGCCTGCTCCGCATTGACGCCCAATTCACCGATGCCAATGCGCGCGGGGATAGGACCACCATGACGAGGATGGGCAATGACGGATCTGGAAGAGCGCGTCGCGCGCGAGCGCGAGGAGATCGTCGCGCGCATCGCCAGCTTCAGGGCGACGCAGCGGAAGTTCGAGCGCGATCGCCAGGAGTATTACGACAACACGCTCGGCAACGTCTGGAGCGGATTTCAGCGCAAGAGCGCTTGATGTCGTCCACGCGCGCATCCCCGCGCTATCGCATCATGACGCACGAATGAGAAAGCCCGGAGCGCTGTGCTCCGGGCTCGTCGCCGTTACCAATAGTGGCGATAGTAGTGGTGCCGGTAATACGGGCGATAGTAGGCGTAACCGTCGTCGTAGTAGCCGTAGCGCGGGCCATAATAACCGTAGCCAGGCCCGTAATAGCGTGGGCCGTAATACGCACCAGCCGCGCCCGCGGCGAGCGCGCCGGCAGCCAGACCGAACGCCAGGCCAGGTCCGATATGACGCGCCTGCGCCGGCGCGCTGACCATCGTTGCGCCAACCGTCGCAACTGTCGCCAAAACTGCCAATGTCCTTTTCATGCGCAACCTCCTCACGTGGTTATGCGCACCAACGCGGGCACAATGGGATGGTTGCAGCAAAACGCCTGTTCCGGTTCCCCAGCCATGCGATAGCGCAAAGCTACCATCGGATAGCGCCGGAACAAAAACACAACCTCCGTGATTAACTGTGATGTGAGCGAGGTTGGCATCGATGCCGGCGTGGATGGAACTGCTGCTGAATGTGATGGGTTTTGCCGGCTTTATCGGCATCGCGATGTATCACAAGCACCCGAACGGGAAGCTGCCGGACTAAGCGCCGGCATTGCCCGGGAGTTTGCTGCGCCTCAGTTTGCCTTGCGTGCCGTGCGGACCAGCCGGTCCGCCTTCACGAGTACCTTGCTGCTCTCCGGCTGCGGCCGAAGCCAGAAGCTGATCACCACAAAGGCGGAACAGAACAGCAAGCCCACCACCATCACACGTCGGTGGGTCGGTCTGTCAGCGCTGTGGAACGACGGCATCATGGCTGTCACCTGCAACTATCCCTAGCGCAATCGCAGGTGGTGGCAACGCAATGCCACTCTTAACCTAACTCGGTAGGGTTAGCGATGGCCCGGTATGGCGCCGGCGGGAATGCCCTGATCGCCGGCTGCTTGTGGAATCCACAGCATATCCCGCGCTTGTCCGCAGCAAATTCACAGGGGCCGTAAGCCCGTTTCCTCAATAGACTCCGGCTCTTGCCGCGCACCCGTCCACAGCCCGCCGCGATCAGGCGTCCGCCAGACGTTTCAGGGTCGCTTGGAAGCTCAGGCTGCGGGTTCCGACCAGCACGGTCCCGAACACCTCGGCCTGGTCGCCGCTGAAGGTACCGGAGAAGCCGCTCGTCACCTCCTGCCCGGCGAACAGCGGCCGGGCGAACGGATCGGAGAACGGGGAATGCTGGTTGGTCCTGAGGTGCCCCTTCCAGGTGCCTTCGCCGGCCGTGTAGGCGCCGATCGACCAGAAATACGGCCCGCCGCCGATCAAAAGACCGTCCCGCAGGATCAGGACGCCGCTGTCGCGGCCGCGCACGCCGTCGGTCATATGGATATGGATCGAATAGAGCCCGTTCCGCATCGATCGCGCCGTCCGGTCCTGAAGGGCCGCAGTATGACGCCAAGCCTGGCGGCGCGCGAGCACGCCGATACCGCCCGGCCGCCGATTCGGGCCAAAAGCGCGGATCCGGACGCTAACAAGTCGTTAAGAAACCCCTGACAAGGTTCGGACCGCCGGAGGGAGCGAGCCATGCTCATTTACCCCGTACCTGTCGAAGTGACGCAAGCCAGGGTGCAACTCGTCGTCGATCAGACGGCGAAGGAGCAGCCGCGCATCATCAGTGCCGATGTTCTTGACGTCTTCGCCGCCAAGAACAAGGCCGACCGTGATGCCGTCGAGACCATGCTCGACATCAAGGTGTGAGCACACCGATCAGGTCGCGCGCGGACAGGAACCACTCCATCACATGCGGGTCGTCTCGGGGTGACACCAGGAGACAGCCATGGACAGGCTTATCGTCGTCAGCATCCTCGCCTTGATATGCGGCCCAACGTTCGCCCAGAACGCCGGTCCCGCCCCGCAAAGCGGCATGGAGCGGCCTGAAAACACCAATGGGGCCACACCGAAGGGATCGATGGATACCACGGGCATGGATACCAAACGGGCCAACGAATCCGAGACAAGGGGCACAGCGCGTGACGCGGCCGGTGTCTCAAAATCAGGAACCAACCGCTCAAGACCGAATTGACCGGCGGAATGGCGGTCACCATGCGTGGTGCCGACAGTTCGCCGCCCTGTCGGCTTTGAAAGACCCTGCGAATCCCCCTCGCGGGGTCTTTCTTTTGAACCATCTGCACGTCGCGACGACATAGAGACGCTGGGGGATTTCAGGGCCCAGCATCCGGCGCAGCGCTGTGGGACGAACATATTCCGTCTACGCGGCGCTGTTGCATTTTATGAATTCAACCTTAAGTTTGATCCCCAACAGTTGACGGCTCACGCCCTGAGAGATCCCCAGTCCGTCAACTGGGAAAGCCCCGCATCCAGCCTGCGGGGCTTTCTATTTCCCGGCCCGGGAACCTTCTGTCCGCCGCGACATTGTATGCCTGGTTGCCGGCACGATCTCCCCAAGGCCGGTCGGCATCAGACCTCGCGAGCCCGCTCGCGGGGTTTTGCTTTTTAGAGGACGTCCAACCTCGCGCGTCCTTGATTGGCGGTGATGAGCATTCGATGAGATAGAGGCACGTGCCTCCAAGGCTCGACCACGAAAGCCCTGTCCTGGAATTTTCCTGGGCGGGGCTTTCTCGTATCGCTTGCGGCGCATGCTTGCGGCGATGCAGCGGCGCATACTTCACGCAATCGCGATCATGAATGGCGGGAAAGCACGAACGGCAGCGGGGTAGACCCGCACGTTAGCGCTGCCCCTTGCTGCGATTTGCTGCTAGTTTTCGTCCCGGACCATTCCCGCCCAAACAAGCATCTCTGCAAGAATCTGAAGCTGCCAGGAGGACAACAATGCGCTATCTGCACACCATGCTGCGCGTCCGCAATCTCGATGTCGCGATGAAATTCTATCAGGACGCACTCGGGCTGAAGGAAGTGCGCCGCATCGACAATGACAAGGGCCGCTTCACGCTGGTGTTTCTCTGCGCCGAGGAAGACCTCCATCTGCTCAAGTCGCTGCCGCAGACCCGCGGTGCGCCGCTGGTCGAATTGACCTACAATTGGGACGAGGAGAAGTACGGCGAAGACCGCCATTTCGGCCATCTCGCCTACGAGGTCGACGACATCTACGCGACCTGCGAGAAGCTGATGAAGATGGGCGTCACCATCAATCGTCCGCCGCGCGACGGCAACATGGCGTTCGTGCGTTCGCCCGACCTGCACTCGATCGAGATCCTGCAGAAGGGCGATCCAAAGGCGCCGGCCGAACCGTGGGCCTCGATGCCCAACACCGGCCACTGGTAAAGCGCGCAAGTAAACGCCGCACCCGAGCGCACGTTCCTGTTTGCGCGTCGCCGTCGGTAACGGCGGGACAATTGCTAGGCGGGACAATCTCTAGGAACGTGTCGCAACCGTTGAAGTTGCCTCCTCATCCATTTGAATGCGAGGAGGCAACGAGATGGGAAAAGGAATTTTGCTTTGGCTGCTGGGTGTACCGATCCCGGTGATCATCGTGCTGTGGGTGTTGTTCGGTCATTGACCGCGTTTTGATGCTGCGTATGAGCGAGGCTCTGCCGCGATGCGGCGGAGCCTCTTTTTTGCTCTCGATACAATTCACCGCGCGCTTTTCCCCGGCGTTTCGGCTAAGAACGCGCGCAAAGCACAACAGCGGGAAGAATCGCGTGATGGACAGCAAGCCGCAACTGACGATCTGGGGCCGGGCCAATTCGGTCAACGTGCAGAAGGTGCTCTGGTGTCTCGCCGAGCTCGACCTCCCCTATCAGCGCATCGATGCCGGCATGCAGTTCGGCAAGAACGATCAGCCCGACTATCTCGGAATGAATCCGAACGGTCGCGTCCCGACGCTGGTCGACGGCGACTATGTGCTGTGGGAATCCAATTCGGTGATGCGCTATCTCTGCATGGCCTACGGCCAGAGCTCGCCGATCTATCCGCAGGCGCCGAAGCTGCGCGCCGGCGTCGATCGCTGGCTCGACTGGACGCTGTCGACGCTGCAGCCGGTCGACCGCCCGGTGTTCTGGGGGATCGTGCGCACGCCGCCGGATCAGCGCGACATGGTCAAGATCCAGAAGGACGCCGATGCCGAAGCCGTGGTGTGGCGCGTCGCCGAAGCGCAGCTTGCAACGCACCGCTTCATCGAGGGCGATCAGTTCACCATCGCCGACATCGCGCTCGGCGCTTTTGCGCGGCGCTGGTTCGGCGTCGAGGGCGTCACCAAACCGAAGCTGCCCAATCTCGAGCGCTGGTTCGGCGAGATCGCGCAGCGGCCGGCCTTTGTGCGCATCGTCGCGCCGCCGATGTCCTGAGCGGCAAGGCGGTTAGAGCATAGTCTTTTCGGAAAACCGCTTCGCACTTTTCCGGATCATGCTTCAACGTCCGCTGGACATCCCCGCACCAACACTGACCGCGCCACCGAGTTTCACGCAGGTGTCGGTGCCTTCGACCTTGACGAAGCCTGGTCCGTAGGACGCGCAGGGATTGCTGCGCGTCACGGATTTTGACGACAAGGCCCTGCCGGCATCGGGCGGCGTCTGGAAATTGCGGCGATCGCCGGCTTGCGCGAGCGCTGCGGCGGGAAGCAGGACGGCGATGACGGCGAAACAGGTCTTGCGCATCCGGCCTTTTATCGCGCGCGGCCAAAAGAGGCTAGGTCATGATGCGAAGAGGTAGCATCATGACCTGGCCTCTCTTTTTTGGCGTGATCTTTCCGGAAAACCGGCGTCCACTTCTCCAGATCCCGTGTCAGCGCACGAATTTGACGCCGAACGTCCTGCCCTCGCGCCAGACCACCTCGCAGGCGCGGCCGGTGCGGGCATCGCGCGAAAACGCCAGCCGCAGCTTGGCCGGCAGCGTGTTGTTGTCCTGAACCGTGATTTTTGCGCCGGTCGAGGACATGTCCTCGACCACGCAAGGCCGCGCGGCGAACCCGCCGTCGAGCGTGATCCAGCCGGACTGACGCAGCGATTTGCGCGTTTCGCGCTTCTTGGACCCTAAAGCCATCACATTATCCCCGAGCACACGCCTATCGCCGCGGGCTTACCAAAGGGTTGCGAAATCGTGGCGGATTGCAGCGATTGTGGGCTTGTCCACACCCGCGGGGACGGCGCGGCAAAGCCTCCACCCGAAAGACAATCCGTTCAATTGGCCGGATTTCCGGTTCGGCCGTAATGGCGCTCCGTAATGGAGCTCCTGGCGACGGCAACGGTGGCACGCAAATGGGGTAATCCACGCGCGCCTTTGAAACTCACTCGAACCTATGCTTTCCCCAAGGGGGGCGACGGCCGTGCACCGCCGGACGGACAAGTGGTTTTGACGGCTCGCCCTAGAGATAGAGAAAGGCTTGTGCCGATGCTGGCGCGCTCACTGGACCGCCTCTTGCCGACGCTCAAAGCGATCAACGCCGATGTTTTCGCCAAACGCGCATTCGAGTTCGCGTTTTGGATGAAACTGCGGGCTCAGCAACGAATGTCCGGCATCTATGAACCCTGCTTCACCCAATTGGTCGATCTGGACTTAGACGATTATTGCGGCAAGAGAGTGCTCGATATCGGCTGCGGCCCACTTGGTACACTAGAGTGGGCCGACATGACGATCGAACGCGTTGGCCTCGACCCGCTGGCTAACCTCTATCAAAAGCTGGGAACCGATAGCCACAAGATGACATATGTGACGGCTCATTCCGAAAGCATCCCCTATCCGGACGGCCACTTCGATATCGTTTCCTGCTTCAATGCGCTCGACCATGTCGATGATCTCGACCAAACAGTCGCGGAGATCAAGCGAGTGGTAGCAAAGGGTGGAATATTCTTGCTGGGCGTCGATACCAACCACGCGGCGACGATTGCCGAGCCGATCACAATCGACTGGAACATCGGTCAGAAATTTCACCCGGAGATGAGCATCGAAGTCGAGCGGCATTATGAACGGTCATCGAACAACTATATCGATGTGATGAATAGCAAAGCGTTTTTCGATCACGCCGATCCTCGCCCCCGCCCCGGCATCATCATTCTCAAACTTCGCAAGGTACTTTAGTCCGATCGTCGCCGCAGTGGTCGACGCGCCGTCATCCGCTTCAATGAATTGAGGAAAAACTCCCAAACCATTTTGCCGGTTGGGAAAATCGTCGGCAACCAAGGAAAATCAGGCGCTTAAGCTGCCAATGGCGCTCCCTAGCGGAATCGAACCGCTCTCTCCACCGTGAAAGGGTGGCGTCCTAACCGATAGACGAAGGGAGCAAAACTCCCGGCAAATCAATACGTTAGACGTGAGATGCGCCGGACTGGCCGCTACCGGCGAGCGGCCGCGACGGGCGAACGTATAGTGGCGATTGGCCGGACGGGCAAGCGTCGAGACACGCTTTTCCCGGATTGCCGTCGCCCGCAGGAGGTCACCTGCAGGACAATCCGGCCTCGATCGAGGTCCAGAAGCCGCAATGCGACGGCACATGCGCATGCGCCCGCGAACCGCCCACATGAATCAGGATGGCGGCCGCAAGCGCGACCACGACGCCTGGAACAATGAGTCTTCGGAACGACATTTTTCGGAACGACATGGGCCTGCGCATCGAACGACATCGTGGCCTAACTAAGGCCTGCGGGCCGGACGGCAGCAACACGCACCGCGCCAGCCGCTAGTGATTGCTGGCGACGTCCTGACGATTGGTCTGCTGCGCCGCCGCCACCGCCGGCGTCCGCTTGATGCAGGTGCTGCAGATCACGAGCTTGCGCGCCAGCCGGTCGTCCGCATCCGCTTCCGACAATTGCGTCTCCGCCACCGCCGATGACGTATTGCGCGCATGGCGCCGCGGCTGCGGAGCATTGGGATCCTGCCCGGCACCGTCCCAGGCCAGCGGCCCGGTTCCGGACGGCGGTGTGGCCATGCCGTATTGCTGCGAATATTGCGCGCAGGCGCCGAGCGCGATCGGAAGAAACAGCACAGCGGCCTTGCGGGCCCAGTTCCGGAATGCAGACATGATCACACCCACACGCTATTCGTACCGCGACCTAAGAGCAGAACCGCTAAGAAATCGTTTGCCCTGATTGTTCCGTCGCATTCAACCGCGACGGCATCAAGACGGGATTGCGGCGCCGAACAGCAAATCGAGCCGCAAATCAGAGACGCAAATCCGGAGTCCAATCATGTCAGGCATCAACGGTCGCTTCGATGGCAAGCGCGTGCTCGCCGATCTCAATGCGCTGCGCGCGATCGGCGCCTACAAGACCGGCGTGCACAAGCCGACATTCTCGGAACCGCATCTGCGCTCGCTCGACTGGCTCGCGGCGCGCCTGCCCGACGCCGGTCTTGTCGCGACGATCGATGGCATCGGCAACGTGTTCGGCGCCAGCGCGAAGGCAGGACCGAAGCTGCTCGCAGGCTCGCATCTCGAAAGCCAGAACCATGCAGGCTGGCTCGATGGGCCGCTCGGCGTCGTCTATGCGCTGGAGGCCGCGCGCGTCATCAACGCCGATCCCGGCATCAACGGCGCGGTCGAGGTCGCCGCATGGTGCGACGAGGAAGGTCATTTCGGCAGTTTCCTCGGCAGCCGCTCCTTTGCCGGCGCCGTGACCGAAGCCGATATCGATGCGGCGCGCGACCGCTCCAGCGACCGCACCATGCGACAGGCATTGCGCGATGCAGGCTTTGCCGGCCGCGCGCGCCTCAACGCCGAGCCTGGCCGCCATATCGGCTATCTCGAAGCGCATATCGAGCAAGGCGACACGCTGGAAAGCAGCGGGCTCAAGATCGGCGTCGTCACCTCCATCGTCGGCATCTGGCAGTATCGCATCAATTTCACCGGCGAGCAGAACCATGCCGGCACCACACGGATGGCAGTGCGCCGCGATGCGGGCCTGGCGCTGGCGCGGTTCTGCGTCGCGATCGACGACAGCTTCCCTGCCCTCTGCGGACCGCGTACGGTCTGGACCACCGGCCGCATCACGCTCGACCCCGGCGCACCGAGCATCATCCCCGGTGGCGCCGAGATGCTGTTCCAGATCCGCGACGACAATCCCGAGGTGATCGCACGTCTCGAGGCGCAGTTGCATCGGATGGCGGGCGAGGCCACCGCTCACGGCCGCTGCGGCGTCAGCGTCGAGCGCATCCGCACCGGCGTGCCCGCGATGATGACGCCTGCGTTCCAGGACGCGATCGAGGCCGCGAGCGCGACCTGCGCCGCAGGCAAATCAATCCGCATGCCGAGCGGCGCCGGCCACGACGCCCAGGTCCTCGCCACCCTCATGCCGGCTGCGATGCTGTTCGTGCCGTCGATCGGCGGCATCAGCCATCACTGGAGCGAGAATACCGACGACGCCGACATCGTCACGGGCGCCGAGGTGTTTGTCGAAACCTGCCGGCGACTGCTGGCCGGCTAGGATCAGGTCGGACCGCTCCTGTTGCCGGATCTCAGTGAAGCCAGCGCGTGCGAACTCTGTACCGCCCCTCTCCTCGCGGTGAAGAAGACGTACAGCAGGCAGACGTCGACCAGGATCGTGGCGGCCATGACGCCATAGGCCCATGGGCTTTCCATCAGCTTCACTTCGATCAGCACGCGTGACAGGCCAAATCCCACGACCCACGCATCAAAGCTCATGCAGATCCGGCGAAACGTCTCGGCATCCAGCCGCCGGATCAGCCAGGCACCAAGCGGTATGCCGACGACGACGCAGGGAACGAGCACGAACAAGATGCTCCGGCTCTCCTCGATGAACAGACCGAGCTTGTAGTACGCGATCGCGGTCAGGCTGGACTCCGTCACCCGGACAAGAGCGAGACCGGCCCGAAACTCATCTTTCACGAGGCCCTGATTGTTGAAGAGGATCGCAAGCGGCGGTCCCGAAATGGTCGTGACCGAATACAGGACGCCGAGCGTCGTTCCAAAGGGCAAACCGACCAGCCATTTCGATTGGATCGGCTTCCGCCAACCGGCCGCCTGCAGCAGGATCAGCGGCAGGATAATCGAGTAGGTGGCGAACTTGGTCCATCCGGGCTGAAGCGACGTCAGGGCAAAGGCTCCGACCGCGATGCCGGGCAGCATGCCGATGAGGATCGGCAATATGCGTCGCCACACGGCCGGGACGCCGCTCAGGTTGATGCAAAGAACGTAAAGGTTGACGAAGACTTCGACGATGACAATCGCGGGATTGAGAACGCGATTGGTGTAAAACACGAGCGCGACCGGCACGGTGAGCGACGAGAACCCGTACCCCAACGCACCGTTTACAAAGGCCGCAAACAGGGCGCTTACGGCAAGAACGATCACAGCAGAATCAATCGAAGGCATCTCTGGCTTTTACCGGATCAGTCACTGCCCGCTGTATTATAACCCAACGAAGGGAACGCGGTGCCCGAAACTTGCGACGGGCCTTGCGAAGCAGCCCGTGCTCGCCGCGACAGCGCACACTCCATTCGCCCAGCGAAGAGGCAGACGCCACGCCCGCGGAAGTTCACCGCAATTTGTGGATCGGTGATGCCGGCATGGCGCAGGCGGCGGTGCCGGGGCGCCCTTCCGCCATCAGGAACCGTCCGGCAGCGCTTCTCCCCTGATCTGATCGAGGCCCGTACCGGTAGGGTTCGGCCGCGCTTTCGCAGGCGCCGTGGCATATTGGACACGAGAACAGCGCCAGCCGAACCGATTCCGGCAATCGTCCATTTGCAATCCGCTGAACTTGCTGCCATTTCTTCAAAACGCATCGCTGTGGTGCCATTGAAGGGGCCCGTTCGGCTCATGTTGTTGCTCGAGTCGCTTCCGACCGTGATTGGCGCCGCTGCCATCGCACCCGCACTGCTGGTGCTGTGGCTGGTGATTGCCGCCGACGAGCGCCCCGGACCGCCGGTGCAGGTATGGCTCGCCTTCGTGCTCGGCGCGGCCAGCATCTCGCTGCTGGGCCTGGCCCGCATTCCCTTCAATGCGCTGCTGGCCATTCCCGACAATCCCTGGGCGACGCAGGCGGTGCGGGCGTTGTTCGGCGTCGCGGCGCCGGAGGAGATCGTCAAGGTCCTCGTGATCGTTGCCATCTCGACGCGGCGCCGTGCCTTCGCCGATCCGATGGATACCGTGGTGTATGGCGCGGCTGCCGGCCTCGGCTTCGCCGCCTATGAGAACCTCGCCTATCTGGTCCAGCACAAGGACATGTGGCGCGCGCTCGCGGCGTTACGCAGCGTGCTCACCGTGCCGTTCCACGGCGCGCTCGGCATCATCGCCGGCGCCTATCTTGCGATCGCGCGCTCGGGCGGCGCGCTCGGCGCCTACCGCGGTCATCGCGACTGGGCCCGCATCACTAACTGGACACTGGTGCTGGTCGCGCCGGTCCTGCTGCATGCGGCGTTTGATTTTCCGCTGCTCGCACTCCAGCGCATCCCCGATCTCAGCTCGACCGCGCACCTGCTGCTCGGTTCGGCCAGCGTGCTGATCGGCTTCTCCTCGATCGGGTTCGCAGTCCGCCTGGTGCACCGCCTCGGCAAGCATCATGCCCCGCGCACTGACGTCGCGCGCGAGCGGCTGAGCCAGCTGCGACGGATGTGGGCGCTGCTGCTGATCGGCGGCGGCACCGGCTTTGCCGGCGTCTCCTTCCTGCTCACCTCGCTGCACCACTGGTATGTCAATCCCGAGCGCAACGCCTCGTTCATCCTGATCCCGATCGGCTTCACCTCGATCCTGATTGGCCTCGCGTTGCTGATCGCGACCACCGCCGTTTACTTCCTCGGCCGCAACCGGATGCGGACCGCCTCGGAGGGCTTTCCGTCCGCGCCAGGCCAGAGCTAGGATACGCACGCGGGCAGATCTGGAGAACCGCGATGACCCTGTCCAACGACCTCAACAAGCTGCGATCGGAGATGCAGGCCGCGGTCAAGGCGCATTGGAAAGCCTTCCTGTTCGAGGGCATTCTGCTCGTGATCCTCGGCATTGCGGCGATGATCGTGCCGACATTCGCGAGCCTCGCCGTCACCATCTTCCTTGGCTGGATGTTTCTGATCTCCGGCATCGGCGGGCTGATCGTGACGTTCTGGGCGCGCAACATGCCGGGCTTCTGGTGGTCGCTGATCTCGGCGGCGCTCGCCGTGCTTGCCGGCATGGTGCTGCTGGCGCGGCCGATGCAGGGCGTGTTGACGCTGACCATCGTCATCGGCGCCTATTTCGTCGCCGAGGGTGTCGCCACCGTCATGTACGCGCTGGAGCACCGCCGCGAATTGTCAGGACGCTGGTCCTGGCTGCTGATCGCCGGCCTGATGGATATCTTGGTCGCCTTCTTCATCATCGCGGGCCTGCCGGAATCGGCGGGATGGGCGATCGGCCTCCTGGTCGGTCTCAACCTGATGTTCGGCGGGGCGACCCTGATCGGGATGGCGTTGGCGGCGCGCAACACCTGACGGCGAACCGCGGCGGGCTTGTATTTGGGGGGTGACAGCCCCAAATCCCTGGGCTATAGAGCCGCCCCATGATCACATCAGCCACCAGCTATTTTTGGTACTTTAGCTACGACAGCTCGCTGGCGGCAGGAGGATCGCGCTCAATCTGAAGAATTGCAGCAAACGTCCAAAACAAGCCGCCAGGCCTGGCGGCTTTTTTGTGCCGGCAGGTCCCGAAAAATCCAAAGGAGCCAGCCGTGTTGAGTACGACAGACGATCTTCGCATCAAGGAACTGAAGGAACTGAGTACGCCCGAAGAGGTGATGCGGGAGGTCCCGCGCACCCTGACGGCGACCCGCGTCGTGATGGGCGCCCGCAACGCCATCCACGCCATCCTCAATGGCACCGATGACCGCCTGCTGGTCGTCGTCGGCCCCTGCTCCATCCACGATCCCGCGGCGGCCGTCGATTACGCCGAGCGTCTCGCCGGCCTGCGCGAACAGCTCGCCGACCGCCTCGAGATCGTGATGCGGGTCTATTTCGAGAAGCCGCGCACCACCGTCGGCTGGAAGGGGTTGATCAACGATCCCGATCTCGACAACAGCTTCGACATCAACAAGGGGCTGCGGCTCGCCCGCAACGTGCTGTCGGCCGTGAACAATCTCGGCTTGCCGGCCGGCACCGAATTCCTCGACATGACGACGCCGCAATACATCGCCGATCTGGTCTCGTGGGCTGCGATCGGCGCCCGCACCACCGAGAGCCAGATCCATCGCGAGCTGGCGTCTGGCCTGTCCTGCCCGGTCGGCTTCAAGAACAGCACCGACGGTGGCGTGCGGATCGCGGCGGATGCGGTGAAGTCGGCGTCGCACCCCCATCATTTCATGGCGGTCACTAAGGGCGGCCGCTCGGCGATCGCCGCGACCAGCGGTAACGAGGACTGCCACGTCATCCTGCGTGGCGGGCGGGTGCCGAACTATGATGCAGCGAGTGTCGATGCCGCCGCCGCCGAGCTCGGCCGCGCCGGGGTCGCAGCGCGGCTGATGATCGACACCAGCCACGCCAACAGCAGCAAGAAGCCGGAGAACCAGCCGGCGGTTGCCGCCGACATCGCAAAGCAGGTCGCGAGCGGTGAACAGCGCATCATCGGCGTGATGATCGAGAGCAACCTTGTCGCGGGACGCCAGGACGTCGTGCCGGGCAAGCCGCTGACCTACGGCCAGAGCATCACCGACGGCTGCATCGACCTTGCGACGACGGCTGACGTGTTGAAGCAGCTCGCCGATGCCGTCGACGCAAGACGCAGCGTGCGGCGTGACGGCCTAGAGGAGCGCTCGGCCTGACGCTGCCGAACGAATTGAGCGTTGCCGGCGGGGCTGATATCGCGCTCCGCCGGTCTCTTCCGTGGCCTAGCAGCCGCGGCAGATGCTCTTGATCTTCTTGTCGAGCGCAGCGTCTTCCTTGTTGGCCTGGCTGTTCGGATCGCTGATGTTCTTTTCGCTGCCAACGTCGCCGCGGCGCGGCTGACGATGTCCGACCGGCGCTTCCGGCACCCCCGAATTCTTCTGCATCGAGGACGATCCGCCCTGTTGCTGCGCCAAGGCCAGGGACGTTCCAAGCTGGGGCGCTCCGACCGCAACAATCATCAGAGCCATCAACAAAACAGTCTTCCGCATCTCGCCTCTCCGCTTCTCAACCCTATTGCGCCCGTTCCGGCACCTCGACGCTAGCACAGTTGCGTCGTCCCTGCGCTGTGCAATCCTGAACCTTCCGTATATCGGCCATGGTGCCGAGGAGCCAGATTCCGGCGGCGACCAGCACCACAAAGAAGCCCAACGTCACAGCATTTTCGATGCTGCGGTTGCCCTCGTCCTCGGACGGCTCCTGCCGTCCGTCCCCGGCCCCGCCCACCGCCGGCTCACGATTGCGGCGGATAAGTATGAACGTCCCCGCAATAATCGACGATACGGTACCGCCGTTCCACGGAATCTTCACGATCCCGGGAAACCGGCTGCGACAAATAGGTCGGTCCGATCGGCGCCTTGCCGTAGCCGCCGGGGATGTCGAGCACATAGTTCGGCTGGCACAGTCCGGAGACGCGCCCGCGCAGCGCCCGCATCAACTCCTGCCCGGCTTCAATTGTGGTGCGCAAATGCGCGGTGCCGGGCGCAAGGTCGCCGTGGTGCAGGTAATAGGGCTTGATCCGGCACTCGACGAAGGCGCGCATCAGCGCCGTGAGCGTCGCAGCATCGTCGTTGACGCCGCGCAGCAAGACCGACTGGCTCACCAAGGGAATGCCGGCGTCGGCAAGCCGAGCACACGCCGCGCGGGCATTGGCGCCCAATTCGCGCGGATGGTTGGCATGGATGGCAATCCAGGTCGCAGCCCCCTCGACCCGCAGCGCCGCGATCATCTCGGGACTGATGCGTCCGGGATCGGCGATCGGAACACGGGTGTGGAGGCGGATGATCTTCACATGATCGATGCCGGCGAGATCGGCCATGATTTCGGTCAGCCGGCGCGGCGACAGCATCAAGGGATCGCCGCCGGTCAGGATGACCTCCCAGATCTCCGGATGGCTCCTGATGTAATCGAGCCCCGCGCGGTAGGCGTCGTCCGACAACGCCGAGGCCTTTCCCGGCCCGACCATTTCGCGCCGGAAACAGAACCGGCAATAGACCGCGCAGACATGGACCAGCTTGAACAGGACCCGGTCGGGATAGCGATGCACGATGCCTGAGACCGGCGAATGCGCATCGTCGCCGATCGGATCGGCGTTCTCGCCGGGCTGCTCCACGAGTTCGTCGGCGCTCGGGATGAACTGCCGCGCGATCGGGTCGGCTGGATCGGCCGGATCGATCAGCGCGACGAGCTCCGGCGTCACCGCAACGGCGTAACGCGCCGCCACCTGTTCGAGCTCGGCAAGCGCGTCGACCGGCGCGAGGCCGGCATCGATCAGCTCGCGCGGCTGGCGCAGCGTCGCCGCCAGTTTCGGATCGATCCTGTTCATGGCTCTCCTGCAGGCGGCATCCAGACCACCTGATCAATTCGTGGCGCGCCGCTCGCCAGCATCACCAGCCGGTCGAAGCCGAGCGCGACGCCGCTGGCTTCCGGCATCTGGCCGACCGCGGCAAGGAAATCGTCGTCGAGCGGATAACGCTCGCCGTAACGGCGGGCCTTCTCGTCCATCGCTGCGGTAAAACGATGGCGCTGCTCGGCCGCATCGGTCAACTCGCCAAAGCCGTTGGCGAGCTCGACCCCGCAGGCATAGACCTCGAAGCGCTCGGCGACGCGTGGCTCGCCCGCCTTGGTGCGCGCCAGCGCGGCCTCCGGCGACGGGTATTCGAACAGCACCGTCAGGCGGCCCTGACCCAGATTGGGCTCGACATGCTCGACCAGCACCTTGCTGAAAATGTCCGACCAGGTGTCGTCATCGGCGATCCGCACCCGCTCGCGCGCGGCTGACGCCAGCGCCTCGCGGTCGCCTTCGCCGCCCGAGATCGTCGCCAGCAGGTCGATGCCGGCGAAGCGCTCGAAGCCGCTCGCGACGGTGAGCAGCTCAGGCTCCGCAAAGGGATCGGCCATCCTGCCGCGGAATGAAAACCGCCCGATCCCGGTCGCCTGCGCCGCATGGGCGATCACGACGATGGTGTCGGCCATGATGGCGTCATAGCCGGCATTGGCGCGGTACCATTCCAGCATGGTGAATTCAGGCAGATGCAGGTCGCCGCGCTCGCGATCGCGGAACACCCGCGCGAACTCGTAGATATTCGGCTCGCCGGCGGCGAGCAGCTTCTTGCAGGCGAATTCCGGAGAGGTACGCAGATAGCGCGTTGCCTGCGAGCCATCGGCCTGCCTGAGCGCGGTCCGCGGGGCGTGCAGATGCGTCTCGTTGCCGGGCGAGATCTGCAGGATGGCGGTCTCGACCTCGGTAAATCCCTGCTCCTCGAACCAGGCCCGGAGCGCGCGCGTGATCGCAGTCCGCGCCTGCAGGAACGGCCTGCGATCGGCGTAGCGCTGCGGCGTCCACCAGGGCGAGGGCTGATCATGTGCGGTCATCGGCCGGCCGCCCCGGCGGCTGCGGATTCAACATCAACAAGCCGCCGCCTCCACTTAAGATTCGACTGCAAATGCCTGATTCCAAAAAGATACATGATCCACACGGCCTTGGCCTCCGCGCCACTTGGCGGAGCTGATCCCTTCTTGTCGAAAGATGCCGGCATTGTCCATGCGCAGCCTCGGCTGAACCTGAACGGGTGGTCCAGCGTCCCACACCCAGTTCAACTGGAACGGATCAAGCCATGTTCCGCCGATTGCAAACCGCTGGATGCACATTGCTGCTTGGGCTGGCCCTGCTCGTGCCGGCCAACGCCGACGGCCCGGGAAAGCAGTTCAAGCGCGTCGCCGATGCACCCACGTTCACCTCACCGGACGGCAAGGTTCGGCTCGAGCAATATGTGCGCGACATGGGCGACGATGGCCTGCTGTTTCAGTTCTGGACCTTCGACCCCTCGCACAAGCACGCCGTTCTCCTGAACGCGGGCGAAACCACCGATCAGGCCGGATATCAGGCCGGCTTCCGCTTCAGCCCGGACAGCCAGTGGCTGGTGCGAATGCAGAAGATCGGCTCCGGCACTCACACCCTCTACCTCTACAAGCGCAACGGCGACCGGTTCGCACCGGCAACCGCAAAGGCGCTCGGCGATGCCGCCTGGGACTTTTTCTTCACCCAGCCGGCCGCCACGGGCGTTCGGCACGATCCCGACGATCCCTATTCGCTCGACCATATGCGGGTCGGCCTGATCAAGGGGCTCGAGGACAACTATGCCTGGCTCGGCCAGCATTGGCCCGACAACCGCTATCTGGTCCTCGGCCTGTCGTTCGACATCCAGGGCGAGGAAACGCCGTTTCCCTGGGTCGAGGACTGGCGCTGCCTCTACGACTTGACGACCGGCACATTCTCGGTCCCCGAGAGCTTCGCCGAGCACAACCAGAACGCACGGAAAACGCCCGATCCGGCCCGAAAATAGCGCCTGACGGCACCGGCGGAACGGTTGGCAAACTGCCGAATTGGGCCGCAAAAGACTGGCATCTCAGGGACAAATCAGTATGTTGCAGCCCGAAATCGCCGCCACGGCCGAGGGGCTGCCGGTCCGGTTTGCGCCCCCGATTCTCAAATTCAGGAAAACACCTTTGAAAGTCATCGCCAGTTCCATCCGCAAGGGCAACGTCATCGAGCAGGACGGCAAGCTCTATGTGGTCTTGTCCGCCGAAAACATTCATCCCGGCAAGGGCACCCCGGTCAGCCAGATCGAAATGCGCCGCATCGGCGACGGCGTGAAGGTCTCGGAGCGCTACAAGACCACCGACCAGGTCGAGAAGGCCACCGTTGAGGACCACAACTACAACTACCTCTATGAAGACGGCGACGGCTTCCACTTCATGAACAACGACAATTACGACCAGGTCCAGGTCTCCAAGGAGATCGTCGGTTCGTCTGCGCCGTATTTGCAGGAGAACATGACCGTGAAGCTGTCGATGCACGATGGCAATCCGGTCGCGATCCAGCTGCCGCAGCGTGTGACGCTGGAAGTGGTGGAGACCGAGCCCGTGACCAAGGGCCAGACCGCCTCGTCGTCGTACAAGCCGGCCGTGCTGTCGAACGGCATCCGCACCGGCGTGCCGCCGCATGTCTCCACCGGCACCCGCATCGTTGTCATGACCGAGGACGGTTCCTACGTTGAACGCGCCAAGGACTGAGCGAAAGAATTGAGCGGCAACGCGCGGTGACGTTCGTCATGAACTATCGCTGTGCATCAGGTTGTTGTTTAAGCTCAAACTTTGCGGAAAACTGCTACACACTTTTCCGGAACTTGCTCTAAAATCTCTCGCGATCAGGCATGACCCGGGGGGTGCAGTGAACAGGAAGATTGTCAGCTTCGTCAGTTGCTGGCTGGCAGTCCTGCTCTTGCCTCTCCCCGGCGCCCATGCCGACGAATTCCGAACGCCTTCGATCTCGGCCATGCGGGTCGAATGGCGCGCCGTGCTCGACCAACTCCGGCAAGAGATCGCCACCCGCCCGGCCATCGCCACCAGCTTCACATTCGCCGGACAGCGCCGCGTCCCGGCCACCGATCCGCGCGCAATGCCCGCGCTGGTGCAGCTGAACGCGGTGACATCGCCGCTCTTCCCCGGCATTGCGCAGAGCCCGATCCCAGTGCTGCTGCCGTTCGACCCCGCAAGCTATCTCGATGCACGGCAAGGCGGCACAGCGGACGGCCTGCCGGTCGCACGCTACCAGGCCGATTTCCGCGCTGCCGACGCCTTCCATGCCGGCGCGTCCGGCTACGACGCGGTGTTCTCGCTGGACCCCGGCACTGGCGACGGCATGCCGCCGCGAACGTTTGCAAAACCGGTCGAGGTGCAGATCTCGGGCTCGATCCTGGTCTACGACCTCGCCGACCGGCTCGGCGGCAAGGGCGAACCGGTCAAGACGCTGGCCGCACAGTTTCCGGACCTGCGCCGCTTCATCCGCGAGGGCTATGTCCGTTACGCTTTCACCCGCTTCGGGATCCCGTATGTCGTCTCGATCCAATGCCTCGATAGTGCACCGCGGCCGAAGCGGCTGGCGTGCCGCGAGGCCTACCCGGTCGCCGAGCGCTTCCTGAAGGCGTTGCGCGTCGCCGGTGGCCAGCCGTCACGGCCGCGCAGCGACACCGCCTCCGACATCTCCGAGCGGCCGATCACGCAGTCGGCCGATTTCACCTACCGCCCGAGCGGCGACATCATCGCGGGCAGCGGCGGCCGCAGGCAGCAAGGCGGCCACGCCGACTTCGTCGTCTATTCGCAGATCCGCTTTCCGCTCGCGAAGGCGCCGGCCTTCGCACATTCGCAGTCCTTCCCGAAGCGCGGTCGGGTCGACGAGTATCCCTGGCAGGACAATTTCTGCGAGGCGCGCAGTTTCGAGGTCGGCCAATGCGCCAGCGGCTTCGGCCATCAGGGCCAGGACATCAGGCCCGGCGCGTGTCCGGCCGACGGCAAGGACGGTTGCGACCCCAGGCAGCAGGCTGTCGTCGCGGTGCGCGACAGCATCGTGATCCGCTCGGCGCAGCAGCAGGCCGTGACATTGCAGGTCAACACCCGCACCGAGCACGTTCGCTTCCGCTACATGCACATGAACCCGTCGGTGATGGATGCCGACGGCCTGCTCAACGGACGGCGCCTCAGCGAGGGCGAGAAGATCGGCGTGGTGTCGAACTATCTCGACCATCCCAACGGCACGTCGCGGCATCTGCATTTCGACGTGCAGGTGTTCACGCGCGACGGCTGGCTCTGGGTCAACCCCTACACCACGCTGGTGTCGGCCTATGAACGGCTGATCCGAGGCCGCGGCCGCGAGATCGGACCGGAGCCCGGGCCTGCGGCCGCCGTGGCGCATGCCCTGCCCGACGACGTCGTGCGTCGCATCGACACCCAGGAAGGTGGCGGCAATTAGCGCGAGAACGGCGACGGCTACTGTTGCCGGCGGCCGTAGGAGACCGGATACGCGGCCGACCGCGCATCGATCATCGGATCCTGCACCTCGATGCCGGCCGGAAGCGCATTCGGCAGGAACAGCAACTGGCGCTGGGCGGCGTCGCTGTCCTGGACAGCTTTCGTGATCGAAATCGTCCCGAGTTCGACAGTCTGGCGGGTGTCCGGCCAGGCAATTGACGGATCGTCGAGCTTGTCCTCGGCGGCCGCGACCTGGAGCAGCATCCTGAAACTGACCGGCGCTTGCGCGACCCGCGCCCGGATTTCCGTGCTCAGATAGTCAGCCGCTCGCTTGGCCGCCTCCGCACCGCTCAGGAAGTGCGCGCCCGCCACCGGCTGGAACTGATAGCGGCCGTAAGTGACCTTGCCGGCGCCGTTGACGAACTTGAACGTGTTGACGCCAAAATAAGGCAGCGTGCCATAGCTCTCCGGCGGCGGCTTCGGCGCGGTCAGGAACGCCTTCGCGACAGGGTGCGCCGCCAGATATGTGTCGAGCGGCGTCGGCTTGGCCGCGTTGGCACCACGGCTTCCCAACGCAACCAGCAAGTCGTGAAAGTCGTCCGCGGTGGGTGACGGAAAGCCGTTGAACGAGTGGGCGACGATGTCGCTGTCGCTGCCGTCAGGCAGCCTGAACTTGATCGCGAAGCCGCGCGGACTGGCCAGTTCGTGATTGTCGGGAATGTCAGGAATCCCGGCGAAGTCCGAGAAGCGCACCGTTACAGGCACTGCCGTACCCTGCAGATGCGGCGCCTTGCTGACGCCCGATGCTTGCGCCCCCGGCGTGAACGTGCCCTCCAGCACAATGCCCTTGGCATGGACCGCGCGCGCACCCGGATGCTTGCCGAACACGCCGTTCAAGGCATCGACCAGTTGCTCCGGCGTTGACGTCTGGGCAGCCGGCGCTCCGGACGGCGTCTGGGCGCCGGCGGCCCCCGCGAACCCGAGCGAAATCGCAAGCATGAAGAGCGGCAAATTGCGAGGCATGATCAGACTCCAGAGCAAATGAAACGAGATCGCCGTCTCGCGGCTTTCGTTGCCACGAGGCGAGCACATAGCGAAACACACGCAAGATCGAACGGACCGGAACGCCGCGTCCGGAGCTACTTCAGTTCGCCGGTGATGAACTGTGCGCGCCCCATGCCGAACGACCAGTCCTCATCGTCATTGATCACGAAGTTGATGACGAGGTCGCTCGGTGCAATCCCGCAGGCCGACGACAGCCGCTCGGCGAGCACGCGATAGAAATCCAGCTTCAACGCCTTGTCGCGCGGACGGCTGGTCAGCTGCAGCATCACCAGCCTATCCGTCCGGCCAATGCCCAATCCGGTGTCGAGCGCGACGACGCGTGACCGCGGATGAACATGCACGACCTGATAGCGATCGCGCTGCGGCACATGGAGGGTTTCGACCAGCACGTCGTGGGTGACATCGAGCAGCCGCTGGATCTCTGCATCGCTTCGTCCCTCGATCAAATCAAACCGCAGAAACGGCATGTTGATGGCTCCTTGCACGATCTGCCGAGGACTAAGGCTTCGGAGCAACTGCCGGCGATCAGTTGCCACCGCATAGCGGACCGGCCGGAGTGGAGCTGATCCAATCCGCGTCAGTTTCAGTGTTTCGAAATGTCATGTGTGATCGCGGCTCTCGGCTCAGCCCATCAGGCGAACCGGACCGCTCTCTTCCGACTTGCCGCATTGAAGCATGCCGCCGGATGGAGGGATAATGATTATCTGAGATGGCAGTGATCTGAATCCCAGATCACGTCTCGTCGATGCGCCGAAGTGAGCAAGCCGATGGCCGGCGCGTCCGCCTATTTCTTCCAGGGGGCATCGCCGCGTGCCGCAGCCGCAGCGAAGACGCCCTGCTCGTAGTCGATGAAGGCGCGTATCATCGCGCGGTAGGCGGCTTCCGCAACTTTGGGCGACAGCCCGTCCGCTTCCGCAAGCGCCATCGCCTTCTTCACGACGGCCTCGGCGCGCTCGGGCGCCTCGACCTGCGCCGGGTTGGCCTTGAAGCGGGCGGCCTCATGGACGTAGCGGCCGCGCTCGGCCATCAGGCGCACGATCTCGCGGTCGAGCCGATCGATGTTGCTGCGCACCTCGCCAAGCGTCTTGCAGCAGGCGCCGTTGTCGACGGTGGGACTGCCCCACAGCGCCGGCGCATTGGTTGCGGGTTCCTCGGCCCACGCCATGGCGGGAATCAGAATCGTCAACAGAACCACCGGCAATCGCATCGAACGCCTCCCAGGCAGCGCGCACACCCGGCGATTGTTATGCCGATTTTGTGCGCCGATGGAAGCCAGCTGCCTTGGAGCGATCAACCGATGTCGATTGCGGCCAACGCCTCACCCACTTTCTTCTGGGCGTCCGGAGGCAGCGGCAAGATCGGACGCGGCGGCTCGGCTGCGCATATCCCTCTGAGATTGGCGATCGCGTAGACGACGCGCAGGCTCGAGAATGTCTTGAGCAGCTGCCAGACCGGCTGCAGACGCGCATCAAGCTGCCGCGCCCTGGCGGCATCGCCACTTGCCACGGCGCGGACGATATCGAGGCAGACCTTGGGGAATATCCCTGCGAGAACGCTGTACCAGGTCTCGCCGCCCGCCAGCAGCGCCTCGGTGCAATTCCAGTCGGCGCTGTAACCCAGCGAGAAACCGCCCGGCACCACGGCCCGCAATTCAGCGACATGGCCCGCCAAGGCAGAGGCGTCCAGCGCCGGACTCTTCACCGCAATAATCCCCTCCACATGACTCAAACGACCGATCAACGCCGGTGTGAATCGGAAATGCGTGGTGCCCGGATTGTCGTAGATGCAGATCGGCAATTTGCTCTCACGCGCCACGGTTTGGAAGTGCTCGAAGACCTCGTCATCCGTCAGCGGCGTATAGGACACCGGCGCCAGCAGGCCGGCCGCCGCGCCGACATCACGCGCATCCTGCGCCAGCCGCACCGCATCGTCGGTGCGCAGCGCGCCGACGCCGACCAGGATCGGCGTCTTGCCATCCGCGAGGGCGGCAGCCGCCTGCACCGCGCGCCGCCGCTCGTCGCGGCTGAAATACGGATATGAGCCGGTGCTTCCGAGCAGCCCGATCGAATCCACCTTCGCGGCGATCAAGGGCTCCAGCAATGCGCGGAGAGCGCCCGCATCGACCTGTCCATCTCGAGACGAGGGCGTGATCGGGAAGGCGGAAAGCCCCTTGAGATTGACCATCGATTGCTCCTGTTCAGTAACCGCCGCGCGAACGGCGAAGTCGCATTCCGGCCGTTGCCGCCGCGCCATCAATCGCCGCGCGCAGTATTGCTTGCAAGGTCCAGTTTGCTGCGGACTTCGCAGCAAACTGGTCCAGTGCTCGATGGATCCCGCGGTCCGCGGAATGGCGCGGGCTGCGGTTATTCGAGCATCGTGGTCAGCTGCGCGCCTTCGTCCGCCACGAACACTGCGATCAGCTCCGCCGGCTCCGTGGTGCTCGCATTGGCCGAGACCATGTGGGTCGAGCCCGGCGGCTCGAAGAAGGACTGTCCGACCTTGAAGGTTTCGACCGGCCCGCCGCCGAGCTGGGAGCGGATCTCGCCCTTGGTGATGTAGGCCGTCACCGAGCCGGAATGACGATGCGGCGGTGTGAAGCCGCCGGGGCCGTAGAACACGCGCACCACGGTGACGCGCTTGCCCGGCACGTTCGGCAACGCATGTGAGGTGATGACCTCGACCTTGCCGAGCGGCGACGCCGCATTCGCGCTGGCGCATAGCGGCGCGATCACCGCGGAAATCGCATCCATCGGGGTCGGCAGCGCCTTGCCGATCACGAAGGCCGAAGCCAGTCCCGCAATTGCGGCCAGCAAGACCGGCCGCGGCGGCCGCACGAATGCAAGTGATGGTGTCATTGCCATCGAGGTCATCGGTCGTTCTCCCCTGTCGATTGCTCTTGAGATCGTCTCACGACGCCGCAGCGGCGACCCGCTGCCGGCGCGGCGGCGGCGTCCAGCGATAGGCGGCGCCGAACCGGTTCCAGACATTGATCGAAGCGATCGCCGAGGTCAGGTAGGTCAGCTCTTTTTCAGAGAATTCGGCGGTGGCCTCGGCATAGACCTCGTCGCTGACGCCGTTCGGCAAGGTCGTCAGCGCCTCGGTCCAGGCCAGCGCGGCGCGCTCGCGCGCCGAGAACTGCGGCACCTCGCGCCACACCACGACGAGGTTGAGCTTGTCGACGGGCACGCCGAGGCTCTCGCCCTGCAGGATGTGATACTGCACGCAGAAGGCGCAGCCATTAATCTGCGAGGCGCGCAGCTTGACCAGTTCGAGCAGCTGCTTGTCGAGACCGGCCTTCGCCGCGAACTGGCCGAGGTCACGCACGACGGCGAAGACATCGGGGGCGAGCTTCTCGAAGTCGGTATATTCCTTGCGGGCATGTGACATTGGCTTGGCCTCATGTTATCAGTGTACTGACACATTATCAGAGCTCTGATATTGAGCAAGACACAGACATTCGCGAAGGCAACATGGCGGCAATGCAGAAACGAGGGAAATCCGGCATGGCCGAGCGGCGGCCGGCGGGAAAAGCGGCGCCGGGCAAGGTCGCGATCGGGGCGGAAGCAGACGCCCTGCCCGCCTCCGCCGTCCCGCCGCCCGGCGAAGGCAAGCGCGGCGAACAGGGCTATCTCGCCTATCTGCTGCGCCAGGCGCATGCGGCCTCACGGTTGTCGATGGAGCGCCAGCTGGGGAGCCTCGGCGTCACCTCGCCGCAATTCGTGGTGCTGACCATGCTGAAGGCCTATCCGGGTCTCTCAGGCGCCGATCTGGCCCGGGTGGCGCTGCTGACGCCGCAGACGGTCAGCGTGATCATCCGCAACCTCGAACGCGACGGCGCGATCCGCAAGACGCCGCATCCGGTCCACGGCCGGGTGCTGCAGTGGACCCTGACCAGCCATGGAACCGCGCTGCTGGAGAAATGCCGTCACATCGCCCAGGCCCAGGAGCGCCGGCTCGCCGCCGGCCTCGATGCCAAGTCGGAAGCGGTGGTCCGGCAATGGCTGTCAAAAATCGCCACAGATCTGCAGGATAGCTAGAGCATGAGCCGGAAAAGCGGGAACCGGTTTTCCGACAAGGTCATGCTCTAATAATGTCTCCTGCGGCGGCGTGGCTTTTGGCTCACCCGATCGGCGCCGCTAGACTGGCCCGATGAAACAGCCTGATTCTTTGAAATCCCCTGCCCGCCGCGCCATCCTCAAGACGGCGCTCGCGGTGGGCGTGACGCTCGGCACACCGTTCGCCGCGCTGGCCGCCGCACCTGCGGGCTTCGACCAGTGGCGCGACAATTTCCGCGCCCGCGCGTTGGCAAAAGGCATCTCCGAGGCGACCTGGAATCGCTGCATGGCGCGGGTCGAGCCCGACATGAGCGTGTTCAAGCAGATGCGCAACCAGCCGGAATTCCACGAGCAGATCTGGCAGTACATCAACCGCCGGGTCTCCGACTGGCGCATCATCCACGGCCGCGAGGCGCTGAAGAAGAACGAGGCGCTGTTCGCCAGGATCGAACGCGACTTCGGCGTCGAGCGCGGCACGCTGCTCGCGCTGTGGGGCGTTGAGTCAGCCTATGGCGATCCGCTGGTGCAGCAGAACCACATGACGCCGGTGTTTCCCTCGCTCGCCGCGCTCGCCTGGAACGAGCCGCGCCGCAAGGCCTATTGGGAGACCGAGCTGATCAACGCGATGAAGATCGTGCAGCGCGGCTGGAGCACGCCGCAGGAGATGAACGGCTCGTGGGCCGGCGCGATGGGGCATTCACAGTGGATGCCGGAAGTCTGGCTCAATGTCGGCTTCGACTATGACGGCGACGGGAAGGTCTCGCCGTTCGGCCGGCCCGACGACGCGCTGGGTTCGACCGCAAAATATCTCGTCAATCGCGGCAAGTGGCACCGCGGCGAGCATTGGGGCTACGAGGTCCGCGCGGCGAGCGGCGGCGCCAGTGGCAGCCGCACCTATGCAGCCTGGGCCAGCGCCGGCGTCGTCAGGGCCGACGGCCAGCCGTTTCCGCAGCCGAACGCATCGGCGCAGCTCTGGATCCCGGTCGCCGGCGGTCCCGCGTTCCTGCTCGGCCCGAACTTCAACTCGGTGAAGAGCTACAATCCCTCGATGAACTACGCGCTCGCGATCTGCCATCTCGGCGACCGTTGTCTCGGCGGCCCACCCTTCATCCAGCCTTTCCCGGGCTCGGAGCGCGCGCTGACGCTCGCCGAAGTGCAGGAGATGCAGACGCGGCTGACCAAGGCCGGTTTCGACACCGGCGGCACCGACGGCCGCGTC
Organism: Bradyrhizobium macuxiense; assembly: GCF_007993935.1. GTDB lineage: Bacteria > Pseudomonadota > Alphaproteobacteria > Rhizobiales > Xanthobacteraceae > Bradyrhizobium > Bradyrhizobium macuxiense_A. The sequence continues at coordinate 184,628 of NZ_VITY01000001.1, forward strand.
GGCAACGACACCATGCAGGCGATCAAGGATTTTCAGATCAAAGCCGGCCTGCTGCCCGCCGATGGCTATGGCGGGCTCAAGGTGCTGGCGCGGTTGCGACAAGGCGGCTAGGTCATCGTCCAGCGAGCCTGAATATTCCGAGCTGGTGGAAATGACGGGAGAAACATTGATGCAGCCAGCCATCGAGCGCCTTGTCCAAATCGGGCCACTGCCGAGTTCAATTGTTGCGACTGCGCCAATATTGCAAGAGCTGGATGCTTTGCTTGCCAAAGCGCAAACACCGATCACAGATGATGAAGCAAGAGCGTTGGTACGGCTCTTTGGGCCAGACGACTGTTTTGGCCTTTCTTGGTCGCTGCTTCACGTGATCGAGACATCACCTAGCTGGCCAATTGCAGACGCGCTCCGCGGTCTAAGCGGCGAGTGGATCGATAGACTGAGAGAGCGCAACGGCAAAGCGGCTGGCCGGCCGTTATAGCGATCTGCCTATCCCAGCTGAGCGAAAGCGATACCCGGGAAAGCGTTCCCGCATGTCGCTCCGCTCATTCGGGCTACCGCTGTCATTGCGAGCGCAGCGAAGCAATCCATCGATCCGCATGCGCGGCAGCATGGATTGCTTCGTCGCTTCGCTCCTCGCAATGACGAGGACTTAATTCGGTGTCCGCACCACGCCGCCGGCATTCATGCCGCCGTCGATCACGAGCTCGCTGCCGGTGACGTAGCGCGACGCATCAGACGCGAGATAGAGCACGCCTTGGGCGATCTCGATCGCCTGGCCGGCGCGGCCCAGCGGCGTCGCGAACCTTGCGCGCTCCTCCGGATCGATCGGTGCGTTCTGGCCGGCGCCCGTCGCGCCGGTCGGAATCTTGCCCCAGATCGGCGTGTCGATGATGCCGGGATGCACGGAGTTGACGCGGATGCCGTCGCCGACCTGCGCGCATTCCATCGCGATCGACTTGGCGAACAGCCGCACCGCGCCCTTGGTCGCGCTATAGCCGGAGAGCGTCGCCGCACCACGCAGGCCGGCCAGTGACGACATCATGATGATCGAGCCGCCGCCATGCTTGCGCATCAACGGCAGCGAATGCTTCACCGACAGGAACACGCCATCGATATTGATCGCAGTCTGCCGGCGCCAGTCCGCGAGCGACATCTCGACGATCGACGGCGCCCCGATGCCGATGCCGGCGTTGGAGACCATGATATCCAGGCGGCCATGGCGCCTGCCGATATCAGCGACGACCTCGATCCAGCGCTCCTCGCTGGTGACGTCTTGCGGCAGGAAGCTCACCTTGCGCCCGGCCTTGGTGAGCCGCGCTGCGAGCTCGGGTCCCCTCAACTCGTCGATATCGGTCGCAACAACCGTCGCGCCTTCCTGCGCCAGCAATTCGACGATCGCCTCGCCGATACCCGACGCGCCGCCGGTCACCAGCGCGACCTTGCCTTCAACCTGTCCTGCCATGTCCTCTCCCAACGTTTCTTATCGGATCACCGCCGGGCCCTGGTCCGGTGCCGCGACGTCGAGGACACGGAATTGCACACGTTCGCTGCCTTGCCAACGGTCGACCGCAAGAGAGCCCGCCACGTGCAATTGCTGACCGCGATTTTGCGTCAAGGCGCTGCCGAGCTTCTGTCCGACCGAGCGGAATGCGATGCCGTTGACGATGGAACCATCGCCGGACTTGAAGCGCAGCCGCAAATGCGCCTGCCCGACCTCGTCGGCATAGACCAGCTGATGCGACGGCAGCGCGATCACCGGCTCCGGATTGGCGCTGCCGAACGGCCCCGCGCGATTGAGCGTTGCGGCGAATTCCGGCGTCACCGCACGCGCGGTCACGGCGCCATCGATGAACAGCTCGTTCTCGTGGCGCGAATTGGCGACGTCGGCCGCCAGTGCGCTTTCCATGTAGGCGCGGAATTCGGCGAGCTTCTCCTTGCGCAGTGTGACGCCGGCCGCCATCGCGTGCCCGCCGCCTTTCATCAGCAGGCCGTCATGCACCGCCTGGCGCACCGCCTTGCCGAGATCGACGCCGCCGATCGAGCGCCCCGATCCGGTGCCGATGCCACCCGGCTCGAGCGCGATCGCAAACGCAGGACGCGCGAACTTCTCCTTCAGCCGTGCCGCGACGAGCCCGACCACGCCGGGATGCCAGCCTTCCGCCGCGGTGACGATGACCGCGCCCTTGTCCTCGAGCCCGAGCGAAGCCAATGCCTCCGCTTCGGCCTGTGCTTCAGCCGCCTGCTCGATCACGCGACGTTCGTTGTTGAGGCGATCGAGCTCGGCCGCGATCCGCGCCGCCTCTGAGACGTCGCCTTCGAGCAGCAGCCGCACGCCGAGATCGGCGCGCCCGATACGGCCGCCGGCATTGATGCGCGGCCCCAGCATGAAGCCGAGATGCCAGGCCTCCGGCGGGCCATTGAGCCGCGCCACATCCATCAGCGCGGTGTGGCCGACATGGTCGCGGCGGCGCATCGCGATCAGGCCTTTTGCAACGAAGGCCCGGTTCAGCCCGATCAGCGGCGCGACGTCGGCGACGGTGCCGAGTGCGACGTGATGCAGCACGCTGAGCAGGTCCGGCTCCGGCATCTCGCGGGTCCAGAAGCCGCGCTGGCGCAGCTCGCGGTTCACCGCAACCAACGTCACCAGCACGAGCCCGACGGCGGCGAGATGACCGAGCCCGGAGAGATCGTCGGGCCGGTTCGGATTCACCAGCGCGTCGACCTCGGGCAATTCATCGCCGGTCTGGTGATGATCAATCACCACGACCGACATGCCGAGCTTCCTGGCCTCCGCCAACGGCTCGATGCTGGTGGTGCCGCAATCGACCGTGACCAGCAGCGTCGCGCCCTTGGCCGCCAGCGCGCGGACGGCGTCGACGTTCGGCCCGTAGCCTTCGAAGATGCGGTCGGGAATGTGAATCAGCGGGTCCAGCCCGCAATGGCGCAGATGCCAGGTCAGCAGTGCCGCCGAGGTCGCGCCGTCGACGTCATAGTCGCCGAAGATCGCGACCTGCTCGCCACGGACAGCGGCATCCGCGATGCGCCTAGCCGCGTGCTCCATCTCGGTGACCGTATGCGGGTCCGGCATCAGCTTGCGGATGGTCGGGTCGAGGAAGTCGGCGACCTCGTCGATTGCGACGTCGCGCCCCGCCAGCACGCGCGCCAGCATTTCCGGCAGATTGTGCCGCTGCACGATCGCGAGCGCCCGCGCCGCCCCGCGCGCATCCAGCCGGTCGCGCCAGAGTTTTCCGGTCAGCGACCGCGTCACGCCAAGGAACGCCGGCGGCGTCTCGATGGGCAGTGCGGATGCGTGCAGCGTCATGATTCCTTATCCAATCACCAGGAATCGTAGCGCTTCAGTGAATCCCAGGCCAGTTCTAGCAGCCCATCCTATCCGCGATTTCCCCGAAATCCTTGGCCACGATGTCCCATGCGCCGGTGGCCTCGAAATCGACCTTCTGCAAGGGACCGTATTCGGTCGGACGCGCGACGAAGGCAGTCTTCAGGCCGTGCTTCTGCGCGTGCTTGAGGTCGTAATTGTGGGCGGCAACCATCATCACCTGCTCCGGCGGCAGGCAGAGCAGCTTCGCGGCGCCGAGATAGGTCTCCGGATCGGGCTTGTAGTGCTCGAACAGCTCGGCCGACATCACGAGGTCCCACGGGAGCCCTGCAAACTTCGCCATGTTGGTGAGTAGCGCGACGTTGCCGTTGGAGAGCGGCGAGATGATGTACTTGGTCTTCAGCCGGGTCAGGCCGGCGACGCTGTCGGGCCACCCGTGCAGGCGATGCCAGCCCAGCGTCAGATGCTGCAGGTCGGCCTCGGTCAGCCCCTTGATGTCGAATTGCGCGACCAGCTTCTCCAGCGAGCGGCGATGCAAGACGTCGAGGATCACATAGCCGTTCTGCGGGTTCTTGCGCACCTCGTCCATCGAGGCCGCATAGACCGCGCGCCAGCCGTCGACCAGCGCGATCCAGTCGGCCTTGAAGCCGCGCTTCTCTCCCCATGTCGTGAAATCGTTGATCAGGCTGGTGCGCCAGTCGACCACGGTGCCGAACACGTCGAACACCAGCGCCTTGACCACGGACAGATCGGACATGCGCGTCTCCCGTTTTTCTTGTTGTTATTTGTCCCGTCGTTCCGGGGCGATGCGAAGCATCGAACCCGGAACCTCGAGATTCCGGGTTCGTCCTTCGGACGCCCCGGAATGACGTGTCTGTTAGTCCAGGTGGAACTTCTCCAGCTGCCGGTGCTCGGCCTTGATGTAGCGCACGGTGCCGGTGACCGAGCGCATCACGACCGTCTCGGTCTCGATCACGTCCTTCTTGAACTTCACGCCGGTCAGCAGCGAGCCGGTGGTGACGCCGGTGGCGGCGAACAGGCAGTCGCCCTTTGCCATGTCCTCGATGCCGTAAATCATCTTCGGATCGGTGACGCCCATCTTGTGGGCGCGCTCGCGCTTCTCCTCGGTGTCGAGGATCAGGCGGCACTGCATCTGGCCGCCGATGCAGCGCAGCGCGACCGCCGCCAGCACGCCCTCGGGCGCGCCGCCGGTGCCGATATACATGTCGACGCCGGTCTCATCGGGCTTGGCGCAGTGAATGACGCCGGCGACGTCGCCATCGGTGATCAGCTGCACGGCAGCGCCGGTCGAGCGCACGCTGTTGATGATGTCGGCATGGCGCGGACGGTCGAGCACCAGCACGTTGATGGCGGTCGGGTCGACGCCCTTGGCCTTGGCGAGCCGGCGCACGTTGTCGGCCGGCGGCGCGTCGAGCTCGATCACGTTCTTGGCGTAGCCCGGGCCGATCGCGATCTTCTGCATGTAGACGTCGGGCGCGTGCAGCAGCGTGCCGCCATCGGCCATCGCCATGGTGGCGATCGAGCCCGGCATGTTCTTGGCGCACAGCGTGGTGCCCTCAAGCGGGTCGACCGCGATATCGACCTTGGGACCGGCATTGAGGCCGACCTTCTCGCCGATGAACAGCATCGGCGCCTCGTCGCGCTCGCCCTCGCCGATCACGACCGTCCCCTCGATCGGCAGCTTGTTGAGCTCGCGCCGCATCGCGTCGACCGCAGCCTTGTCGGCGGCCTTCTCCTGGCCGTGGCCGCGCAGCCGCGCGGCCGACACCGCAGCGCGCTCCGTCACGCGCACGATTTCGAGCGTCAGGATGCGCTCGAGCAGCATCTGCGGCGGAACGGAAATATGGGTCGACATCGGCGTACTCCTTAAGCCTCGGGGACAGGCCAGCCTGCCCGCATCAATCGTCTCACGCCCGACCCGTTCAGGCCATGCGTTAGTTTTTCTCGATCCGGATCACCTGCGGCCTGCCGCTGATGACCTTATCGCGCTGCACTGCGGCCAGCGCACGATGCACGGCATCCTCGCTGGTCGCATAGGTAATCAGAATGACCGGAACCGGTGAAGGTTTTTTGGCCGCACCGTTCACATCGACGCCATCCGGATGCCGCTGCACGATGGATTCCAGAGATATCTTCTGTTCCGCAAGGCGGGTGGCGATTGTTGCGGCAGTGCCTGCAAGATCGCGCGCCATCAGGCGGATATAGTAGCCACCCTCGTGGCGTTCCATCGGCGCCTTGGTGGTGTCGCGCAACCGTTCCACCGGACGACCGAACGGCTTGGCGCGGATGCCGCGCGCGACGTCGGCGATGTCGGCGACCACGGCCGAGGCGGTCGCGCCGCCGCCGGCGCCCGGCCCGACCAGCGTGATCGGCGGAATGCCCTCGCCATCGATTGCGACAGCATTGGTGACACCCATCACCTGCGCGATCGAGGATGATTTCGGCACCATGGTCGGATGCACGCGCTGCTCAATGCCCTTTGCCGTGCGTACGGCAACGCCGAGCAGCTTGACCCGGTAGCCGAGTTCCGAAGCCGCCTTGAGGTCTTCCGGCGTGATCGAGGAGATGCCTTCGACGTAAACCGCGCTCTCCGCGACCTTGGTTCCGAAGGCGAGGCTCGCCAGGATCGCAAGCTTCTGCGCGGTGTCGTGACCATCGACGTCGAATGACGGATTGGCTTCGGCATAGCCGAGGCGCTGGGCGTCCTTCAGGCATTCCTCGAACGACAACCCCTCCTGCTCCATCCGGGTCAGGATGTAATTGCAGGTGCCGTTCAAGATGCCGTAGACGCGGTTGACGCTGGTGCCGGCGAGGCCCTCGCGCAGCGTCTTGATCACCGGGATCGCCGCACCGACCGCCGCCTCGAAGTTCAGCGCGCCGCCGTGCTTCTCGGCGGCTGCGGCAAGCCGCAGTCCATGCTTGGCGATCAGCGCCTTGTTGGCGGTGACGACCGACTTGCCCGTTTTCAGCGCGGTCTCGATCGCGGACAGCGCGGGATCGCCGGCGCCGCCCATCAGCTCGACGAAGCAGTCGATGTTGGGATCTTCGGCCAGCGCCTCGGGGCTCTTCGCCCAGGCGATATCGCGCAGGTCGAGGCCGCGCTTCTTGGCCTTGGAGCGCGCCGTGACGGCGACGACGCGGACGGGCCGGCCGCTGCGCTCGGCCAGCGCCCGTCCTTGCGTTTCGATGAGGCGGACGACATCGGCACCGACGGTGCCGAGCCCCGCTATGCCCACGTTCAGGGGTGCGACCATGGATTTAAGGGACCTGGAGATTAAGCAACCTGGAAGGATTAGCGTCGGTTGGCGAGAGGAACGACGTTGTGCAACGTTTCGATGCCGCTTTCAAGGAAGCGGCGCACGCCGCGCGCGGCCTGCCGGATGCGCTGCTCGTTCTCCACCATCGCGATGCGGACATAGCCCTCGCCGTGCTCGCCGAACGCGACGCCCGGCGACACCACGACGCCGGATTTCTCCACCATCAAGGTTGCGAACTGCATGCTGCCGACGGCCTCGAACGCCTTGGGCAGCGGCGCCCAGGCGAACATCGAGGCCTGCGGCGGCGGAATGTCCCAGCCGGCGCGGCCAAATGACTCAACCAGCGCATCGCGCCGCTTGCGGTAGGTGTCGCGCATCTCGCGGATGCAGTCGTCGGGACCGTTCAGCGCCGCGGTCGCCGCCACCTGGACCGGCGTGAAGGCGCCGTAATCGAGGTAGGATTTGACCCGCGCCAGCGCTGCGATGATGCGCTCATTGCCGACCGCAAAGCCCATGCGCCAGCCGGCCATCGAGAATGTCTTCGACATCGAGGTGAATTCGACGGTGACGTCGATCGCGCCGGGCACCTGCAGCACCGACGGCGGCGGCTTGTCCTCGTCGAAATAGACCTCGGCGTAGGCGAGATCGGACAGGATGAAGATGTCGTGCTTCTTGGCGAATGCGACGAGATCCTTGTAGAAGTCGAGGTCAGCGACATAGGCGGTCGGGTTCGACGGATAGCAGACGATCAGCGCGATCGGCTTCGGGATCGAATGAACGATCGCCCGCTCGACCGCCTCGAAGAATTGCGGCGTCGGCTCCGACGGCACCGAGCGGATCACGCCGCCCGCCATCAGGAAGCCGAACGCATGGATCGGGTAGCTCGGGTTCGGGCAGAGCACGACGTCGCCGGGCGCGGTGATCGCCTGTGCAACGTTGGCGAACCCCTCCTTCGAGCCGAGCGTCGCAACGACCTGGGTATCGGGGTTCAGCTTGACGCCGAAACGGCGCGCGTAATAAGCGGCCTGAGCCTTGCGCAGGCCATTGATGCCGCGCGAGGCCGAGTAGCGGTCGGTGCGCGGCTTGCCCAGCGTCTCCTTGAGCTTCTCGATGACGTGCGGCGGGGTCGGCAGGTCCGGATTGCCCATGCCCATGTCGATGATATCGGCCCCGGCGTTGCGCGCGGCCGCCTTGGCCTGGTTGACCTTTTCAAAGACGTAAGGCGGCAGACGGCGAATGCGGTAAAAATCTTCCATGGGACCCTTGCTCCGACAACCGCGACGCCAGAATCGCCTCCCTTTGCCGGCTTTTCGGAAGCCTGCACGGCCTCTTACAGAAATCGCGCCGAATCAATGACTTAGTGCGAATTCAGGGGCACGATCGGGGGGCTGCGGCCGGATCTGCGGTTGAATTGGGTTTCTTTTAGCACGGACGCCGGGCGGCGCCAGCGCTGATCGGCCGCCTGATGCGGCCTCACTTCCCGGCCTGGGCCGCCGTCGAGGCCTGGCGAGCGCGCGCCGCAATCAGCTCCTGCTCGATCTTGGCCTGATCCGCCGGCTTGATGGTCGGATCGGCCCGGTCGGGCGGCAGGTCATGGACCGGGAGGTATCCGTTGGCATCCTTTTGCCGCGCCGGCGCGTCGGCCGGCATTGCCATATCGGCGATCGTGCTCGAGCACCCGCCCAGCGCCAGCAATGACGCGAGCAGCACCGCGGCCGCGAGCCCCCTGTTCTTTCGATCGATCGGCATGCGCCGAATTGTCCCCAACAAGCTAGCGCGCACGTCGCACGGTTGCCGACACGGGTCGCACTGGTACGAGCCTTGCAGCGTCCCCGCTGCGTTAATTCTGGCTTTAGCGTTTCAAACCATTGTCGCCCGAAACGCTTAAACCGTGAACAACAAAAGCGACCCCTGAGGCTTCAATATGACGGAACAAAGATTTTTTGTCGCACCGCAACAGAGCGAAACATCTGATTTTCACTGATTTTCGTTGCCGCACCGCGCGATGACGCCCCCCAAACGACGCGATATTGTCCTTCAGATGAGCAACGTCAGCACCGACACCCAAGCCACCCCGAAATTCAACGCCGAAGCCTTCGCCATGAACATCGCACGGGCGATGGAGAGCAGCGGCCAGGCGCTGGCAGCCTATCTCAAGCCGCGCCAGACCGGCGAAGTCCGCGACAAGCCGCCGAACGAGTTCGGTGAGGTCATCAAGACCTTCAGCGTGATCGCCGAATATTGGCTGTCCGACAAGGAGCGCGCCTCGTCGCTACAGATGCAGCTCGGCAAGGATTACCTCGATCTCTGGGGCTCGGCAGTGCGCCGCATGGCTGGCGAGGCCGATGCCAAGCCCGCGATCGCGCCCGCTCCGCGCGACAAGCGCTTCCAGGATCCGGAGTGGAAGTCGAATCAGTTCTTCGACTTCATCCTCCAGCTTTATCTGCTGACCGCGAAATGGGCGCAGCAGCTGGTCAACGACGCCGACGGCATCGACCCCCACACGCGGAAGAAGGCCGAATTCTACGTCCAGCAGATCACCAACGCGCTGGCGCCGTCGAATTTCGTCTTGACCAATCCGGAAGTGCTGCGCGCCACCGTCGAGACCAACGGCGACAATCTGGTGCGCGGCATGAAGATGCTGGCCGAGGATATCGAAGCCGGCCACGGCACGCTGAAGATCCGCCAGTCCGATTCGAGCAATCTCGAGGTCGGCGTCAACATGGCGACGACGCCGGGCAAGGTGATCTACCAGAACGAGCTGATGCAGCTGATCCAGTATTCGCCGGCAACGGAGAACGTGCTGCGCACGCCGCTCTTGATCGTGCCGCCATGGATCAACAAGTTCTACATCCTCGATCTGCGCCCCGAGAAATCCTACATCAAATGGTGCGTCGACCAGGGCATCACGGTGTTCGTGATCTCCTGGGTCAATCCGGACAAGGAGCTCGGCAAGAAGACCTGGGCCGACTACATGACCGAGGGCCCGCTCACGGCGATGGACGTGATCGAGAAGGTCACCGGCGAGTTGAAGGTGCACACCGCCGGCTATTGCGTCGGCGGCACCATGCTCGCCTCGACGCTCGCCTATCTCGCCGAGAAGCGCCGCCAGCGCGTGACGTCGGCGACGTTCTTTGCCGCGCAGGTCGACTTCACCCACGCCGGCGACTTGCTGGTGTTCGTCGACGAGGACCAGATCTCGGCGCTGGAGCGCGACATGCAGGAATCCGGCGTGCTCGAAGGCAGCAAGATGGCGATGGCCTTCAACATGCTGCGCTCCAACGACCTGATCTGGTCGTATGTCGTGAACAATTATCTGAAGGGCCAGCCGCCCTCCTCGTTCGACCTGCTGCACTGGAATTCGGATGCGACGCGGATGCCGTCGTCGAACCACTCCTACTACTTGCGCAACTGCTATCTGGAGAACCGGCTGTCGACCGGCACCATGGTGCTCGACAACACGCTGCTCGATCTGTCGAAGGTGAAGGTTCCGGTCTACAACCTCGCCGCACGCGAGGATCACATCGCACCGGCGGAATCGGTACTGTACGGTTCGCAGTTCTTCGGCGGCCCGGTGAAGTATGTGCTGTCCGGCTCCGGCCATATCGCCGGCGTGGTCAACCCGCCCGCTTCAAAGAAGTACCAGTACTGGACCAACGACAACATCAAGGACATGAAGCTCGCCGACTGGCTGAAGGGCGCCGAGGAGCACAAGGGTTCGTGGTGGCCCGACTGGCGCGGCTGGCTGGAGAGCCATGATCCGGAGACGGTGCCGGCGCGCATGGTCGGCTCGAACGGGGCGTCGGTGCTCGAGGACGCTCCGGGCAGCTATGTCCGCGTCCGCGCGTAGCGCCAAGCGTTCGTAGCGCCAAGTCTCTCGCTCAGCTATAAACAGACGATCCCGACGGTCGGGAATCGAATTGACGTGAGGGGGAAACGATGACGCGCGAACTGTTCTGGCTGTCGCTGACGGTGATCCTGACCGGGCTGTTGTGGATCCCCTACATCATCAACCGCTGCCAGGTACGCGGCCTCTCCGGCGCCATGGGCAATCCCTCGCGTGGCGACAAGCCGCATGCCGAATGGGCCAACCGGCTGATGTTCGCGCATGACAATGCGGTCGAGAACCTCGTGATCTTCGCGCCGCTGGTGCTGATCCTCAACGCGGCCGACTATTCCACGAAATGGACCGTGCTGGCCTGTGCCGTCTATTTCTGGGCCCGCGTCGCGCACCTGATCGTCTACACGCTGGGCCTGCCGGTATTCCGCACGCTGGCCTTCACGGTCGGTTTCCTCGCCCAGGCGGTGCTGGCGCTCGCAGTATTCAAGATCGTCTGAACCAGATCTTTCCGCCGGTTGCGGCACCAGCCGCACCGGCGCGGCACCATCTATCCGCCCTTGCGCACGACGATATGCAGCATCGTCGCGGGCGCCTCGTCAAAACTCTTGATCTCGCTGGTGTCCGACGAGACCTCGGTCCATGCTCCTGACGCGGCGTAGGTCGCCGCCAGCCAGTCCGCCGCCGGATAATTGTAATATCGGCCGATGCTGTCGCGGCCATCGCCATGGCCGATCTTGTAGCTCGCGTAGAACACGCCGCCAGCTTTCAGCGCCCGATGGATGCGGCCGATTATGCCGGCCAGTTCGTCGCGCGGCACATGCAGCAGGCAGGCGCTCGCCCAGACGCCGTCATAAGCCTCACGATCTTCCAGCTCGTCGAACAGCATCGCCTCGACGGGATGATTGATGCGGCGTGCCGCGACTTCGGCCATCTCGGGGGAACCGTCGGTCGCGCGCAGCACGAAGCCTTCGGCGAGCATGACGGCGGCATGATTGCCGGCGCCGCAGCCGAGTTCGAGGATTGCGCCGCCCGGCGGCAACAGCTTGAGAAAGCCGATCAGCCGGGTCGACGGTGCTTTCGCCCACCCGGCATAGGCCTCGGCATTGCGCCGGTAGAATTGCAGCGTGGCGTCGTCCACGATGCGGCCTCGCGTCAGCTGTCGGAGAGCCCCAGCATCAATCGCATGTTCTGGACCGCGGCACCCGAAGCGCCCTTGCCCAGATTGTCGAGCCGGGCGACCAGCACCGCCTGGCGATGCTTGTCGCTGGCGAACACGTAGAGCTCGAGCTGGTTGGTCTCGTTGAGCGCTTCCGGCTCGATCTTGCCGCCCGCGGCGGCCTCGTTCTGCAGCGGCATCGCCGAGACGTATTTGCTGCCGGCGTACCACTTCGCCAGCACCGCCTGCAGATCGGCTCCATCAGGCTTGCCCGGCAGCGCGTCGAGCTGCAGCGGCACCGAGACCAGCATGCCCTGCCGGTAGTTGCCGACCGACGGAATGAACAGCGGCCGCCTCGTCAGATGCGAGTAGAGCTGCATCTCCGGCACGTGCTTGTGCTCGAAGCCGAGGCCGTAGAGGTGGAACGCCGGCGCCGAGCCGTCCTCGAAGCTTGAGATCATCGACTTGCCGCCGCCCGAATAGCCGCTCACCGCGTTGATGGTGACGGGATAATCGGCGGGCAGCAGGGCGGCATCGACGAGCGGCCGCAGCAGCGCGATCGCGCCGGTCGGATAGCAGCCGGGATTGGAGACCTTCGGCGCGTTGCGGATCTTGTCGGCCTGGTCGGGCGCGAGCTCGGCAAAGCCGTAGGCCCAGTCCGGCGCGACGCGATAGGCCGTCGAGGCGTCGAGCACCTTCGGCGCTGAATTGCCCATGGTGTCGATCAGCGCGACGGTCTCCTTGGCGGCCTCATCCGGCAGGCAGAGGATCACGAGATCCACCTCCTCCATCAGCGCACGCTTGGCGCCGGCATCCTTCCGCTTGTCCTCGGCGATGTGCTTGACCGCGACGTCGCCGATCGAATGCAGCCGCTCCTGGATGCCGAGACCGGTGGTGCCGGACGCGCCATCGACGAACACGGCCTTGGTCGCACCGCTCTTGGTTTTCGGCTGGTGGGTGTCGGTGAGGGTCATGGCACGTTCCTTTTCGAGCTCGTTCGTTTCGTTTGCTAACACATCTGGCCGCGCTGCGCCGCCAATCCGAGGACGGGCAATTGTCGTTGGATCGAGCGTATTCTCATCCACGACAACCACCCCCTTTATGGAAACAGCGCGATCTGCTCCAGTCCGGTGGTTTCGGGCAAGCCGAACATCAGATTCATGTTCTGGATCGCCTGTCCGGCCGAGCCCTTCACGAGATTATCGAGCGTCGAGAGCACGATGGCGCGGTTCTTGATCCGGTCGGCGACGACACCGATCTGAACGTAGTTCGAACCACGCACGTTCTGCGTCTGTGGCAATACGCCCTTCTTCGTCACATGTGCGAACGGCTCGTTGGCGTAGGCCTTTTCCAGCTCGGCGCGCAAATCGTCCGGCGTAGCCCCGTTGAGCTTGACATAGGATGTGCAGAACTCACCACGCGCCATCGGAATGAGATGCGGGGTGAAGTTCACGGTCACGGCCGAGCCCGCGGCTACGCCGATCTCCTGCTCGATCTCCGCCGAGTGTCGATGGCTTCCGATCGAATAGGGCGACAACCCTTCGCCGGCCTCACTGAACAGCGTGTTCTGTTTCAGTCCGCGTCCGGCGCCGGTGACGCCCGACTTCGCATCGATGATGATGTCGTCGACGTCGATCAGCTTTGCCTTAGCCAGCGGAACAAGCGCCAGCAGCACTGCGGTCGGATAGCAGCCGGGACAGGCCACGAGCCGCGCGGCCGTGATCTTCTCCCGGTAGAGTTCGGTCAGCCCATAGACGGCCTCGCCCTGCAATTCGAACGCCCGGTGCTCATGGCCGTACCACTGCGCGTAGCTGTCCTCGTCGCGCAGCCGGAAATCCGCCGACATGTCGAGGATCTTGATTCCGGGATTGGCCTTCAGCACCGCGGCGATGATCTCCTGCGTCGTCCCGTGCGGCAGTCCGCAGAACACGGCATCGAGCCGCGTCCAGTCGACCTTTTCCCATTCCACGAGTCTTGGCAGGTCGAGCATGAAGAAGTGAGGAAACACCTCGCTCATCGTCTTGCCGGCATGGGTGTTGGCGGTAAGCGCGGTGATCTCGGCATTCGGATGCCGCGCCAACAGGCGCACCGCGTCGGAGCCGGTGTAGCCGGACGCGCCCAAGATGCCGATTTTCTTCTTCGTCATCACGCGTCCCCTTGAAGCGTCGTCATTTCGGTTTGTGTCGTTGTGAAAGCCTCCGGCCGCACCTCGCGCATCAAAGCCGCGATCTGCCGGGCACCAGCTTCGGCCTGCGAAGCGAGCGCGTTACCGACCGCAGCAAAGTCGGGCTCGGATTTGTGCTGGTTCAGCTTGAAGCTGCCCTCCACCTCTTCCACCGTCATCTCAAGGCCCACGATCGCCTTCTTCATGGCATCGAGCCGCGCCGCTGTCATCTTGCCTGACATCCACGGCTTTTTCGGCAACAGCCAGTCCTCGAACTTGCCCGTCAGCACATCGATTTGAACCGCGAGTTCTTCACCCGACAAGGTCCGCACCGGCCCGGTCAGATGCACGGCTTGATACAGCCACGTCGGCACCTGGTCGGGCGACACATACCAGTCCGGCGAAACATAGGCGTCGGCGCCGGTGACGGCCAGCAGCCACGGGGCTCCGCCCGCCAGCTTTACCAGCGGATTGTGACGGGCAACATGAAACAGCGCCCGCGGCGTGCCGTCGGCGGCATAGCTCAGATAGAACGGCAGCGCGGACGCGATCGGCTTGCCGCCGTCCCACGCGCAGGCAAGGCCGAAGCCGCGCGCCTCCGCGAAGGCGAGGCTTGCGGCACGGTCGGGCTTGAAAGGCTGCGGCGTATACATGGTCGAACACTCCTGCTTGACGAAGGAGCCGCCAGATCGAACCGCGTGTCTTTTTGAGGAGAGCGCCGCGGGATCAGGTCCGGCGGCAGAGGCGATGGTCTTAAACGCGAGCGACCGCCCATACCGCGAGAATGCGGCGGCGGCGGGCAATGATGATGGTCGCGGCGTTGATCATGGGCGCGGCTATAAGGCCGCGCCCCTTTTGCGTCAAGGAAAACCGTCAGATCACCGGATTCCACGGCGCCGGCACGACACGGTAGCCGCTGCCGTCCTTCACCACATTGCCGAGACCGGGGAACGGATAGTGGAAGCCCTGCACCTGGAGCCGCTCCGCGACGATCATGTCGTAGACGCGGCGGCGGGTCTTCTCGGCGACGTCGGCGTCCTGGTCGAAGAACGCGTGCCAGCCGGGATTGGTCGCGAACAGATGCGGATTGTTGGTGACGTCGGACTGGATGAAGACTTTCTCCGAGCCCGAGGCCAGCACATAGGAGGTATGGCCCGGCGTATGGCCCACGGTTTCGACCGAGGTGAGGCCCGGCGCGATCTCCTTACCCCATTCATAGGGCGTGACCTTCTTCTTGAGGGCAGCCTCGAAGATGTTGCGGTTGTTCTTGAACAGGCCCTGCATGCGGCCGGCCGGCGCGCGGCTCATTTCGCCATCGTCCATCCAGAACTTCCATTCGGTCGCCGGCACCAGGATCTCGGCGTTCGGGAACGCCGGCGTGCCCTCGGCGGTGAGCAGGCCATTCACGTGATCGCCGTGGAAATGCGAGATCACGACCATGTCGACATTCTTGGGATCGAAACCGGCGGCGACGAAATTGTCGGCGAACAGGCCGTTGGCGCCCTTCGTGCTGGCCTTGGCCAGCGCACCATTGCCGGTGTCGATCACGACCAGCTTGCCCCCGGTATTGAGCACCAGCGGCGCGAACCAGATCGTCACCATGTCGCGCGGCATGAACGCCTTGTCCAGCGCCGCGTTGACATCGTCCCGCTTCGCATTCGGGATGAAGGCGTCTTCCAGCTTGAACACGTTCTTGCCGTCGGACACCACGCTGACCATGATGTCGCCGACCTTGTAGCGATAGAAGCTCGGCGCCTGCTTGTCGGCCGCGGGCGAAGCAGCATTGGCCGGGAGCGCCGGCAACAACGGTGCGGCGGCGATGCCGGCAGCGCCGGCGAGAGCGTGACGTCGTGTCAGTTCCATGTGTTGTCCTCCCAGTGAGACGGCGCCCGATAATCCATGCTTGGTGAGCGAGGTTGTAGCAACGCTTCGATGCTCGCGCGATGGTGGCAGCGCGAGCACTTGTCATCCCGCCTAACCCCTACAGGTTGGCCTTATTCCGGAACGCGTCACACGACCCGCCACATCCATTCGACGGCCTGGGCAATGACATCGCCGAACAGCAGCAGCGCCGCCGACCAGACCAGCGCGGAGACGAAATTGGCGATCTGGAATTGCCAGTACGACATTTCGAAAATGCCGGCCGCGAGCGGCACCGAGGCGCGCAGCGGGCCGAAGAAGCGGCCGATGAAGATGCTGGGCACGCCCCAGGTCTTCACGAAGGCCTCGCCACGCGGCAGGATCTCCGGATAGCGCGACAACGGCCACATCTGCGCGACCTGCTCCTTGTAGCGATAGCCGAACCAGTAGGAGACCCAGTCGCCGAGCGCAGCGCCAATGCCGCCGGCGATCCAGATCGGCCAGAAACTGATCCCGCTGACGCCGATCAAGGCGCCGATCGCAACCAGCGCGCCCCAGGCAGGCACCAGCAACGAGATGAAGGCGAGTGATTCAGCGAACGCCAGCAACATGACGATCGGAGCGGCCCAGGCCTGGTGATGGCGGACGAATTCGGCCAGGGCCCGCGCAAAGTCTTCCATCTCGTCGTGTGCCTTCCGCTCCGTTGGACCTCGAATGAACCTTTCTAACGGCACGCAGCCTAAGAACAGGTAAGCCAGCCCATTGCGTGACATCAAGTCACAAAGGCGGGGATCAAACGTGATCTCCGGTACGGCCCCTGCGGTCCAGGCTGGCTGGCATCTCCCTTACAAAAAAGGAATCACTGGATGATCGGGTCATTGATGATGTGCGTGAGCGTTCTCGTCTTGTTGTTCGGAATGCTCGCAGGCATCGCCATGGGTATCCAGCACGACTTCACGTTGGGGCCGGCACACGCGCATCTCAATCTCATTGGCGGCGTGCTGCTGTTCCTGTTCGGCCTCTACTACCGGCTGGTGCCGGCGGCCGGCAACATGCTGCTGGCCAGGATCCAGGGCTGGCTGCATATCGTCGGCGGCGTGCTGTTTCCGGCCGGGGTCGCGGCCGTGCTGCTGAGGGGTCCCGCGTTCGAGGCCGCCCCGATCGTCGGATCGCTGCTGGTGGTTGCCGCGATGGCCCTGTTCACAGTCGTTGTATTCCGCACCTCGCGGGCGTAATCGCAGGCTCCTATCTACAGGAATGGCCAGGCCTTAAGGGTGCGGCCGTCCCCCATTGGCAGCCCATCCGTGGCATAGTCAAAGCAACCGATTCGCCGCGCCATAACTGGCGCGCCACTTGAAGAAACATGGCCAAATCATTGAAGTCGAACGCCAAAAGCAAATCTGCTGACGATCTGTTCGGAGCCCCGGAACAGAAGGCACGCACCCCAGCGAAGGCCGCGTCCCGGCCCGCGGGAGGCGCCGAAGCCGGCTACACGGCGGCCGACATCGAGGTTCTGGAGGGGCTGGAACCGGTCCGCCGGCGCCCCGGCATGTATATCGGCGGCACCGACGAAAAGGCGCTGCACCACCTGTTCGCCGAGGTGATCGACAACTGCATGGATGAGGCGCTGGCCGGTCACGCCACCTTCATCGACGTCGAGCTGACCGCCGACGGCTTCCTGACCGTGACCGACAATGGCCGCGGTATTCCGGTCGACCCGCATCCGAAATTCCCGAAGAAGTCGGCACTCGAAGTCATCATGTGCACGCTGCACTCGGGCGGCAAATTCGACTCCAAGGTCTACGAGACCTCGGGCGGCCTGCACGGCGTCGGCGTCTCCGTCGTCAACGCCCTCTCCTCGCGGCTCGAGGTAGAGGTCGCGCGCAGCGGGCAGCTGCATCGCATGACCTTCGAGCGCGGCCATCCCAAGGGCAAGCTCGAGGACCTCGGCAAGGTCAACAACCGCCGCGGCACCCGGATCCGCTTCAAGCCGGACACCGACATCTTCGGCGCCAAGGCGGCGTTCAAGCCGCAGCGTCTTTTCAAGATGACGCGCTCGAAGGCGTATCTGTTCGGCGGCGTCGAGATTCGCTGGCACTGCGACCAGGAGCTGCTGAAGGGCATCGAGGACGTCCCGGCGGAAGCCAAATTCCACTTCCCCGGCGGCTTGAAGGATTATCTCGCCGCGGCGATCCACGCCGACACGCTGGTGCATCAGGATATCTTCTCCGGCAAGTCCGGCCGCAGCGGCGCGCATGGCGCCTGCGAATGGGCCGTGGCGTGGACGGCCGATGCCGACGGCTTCCTGTCGTCCTACACCAACACGGTGCCGACACCCGACGGCGGCACCCATGAATCGGGCCTGCGCAGCGCGCTGCTGCGCGGCCTGAAGGATCACGCCGAACGCGCCGGCCAAGGCAAGCGCGCCGCCGCCATCACCTCGGAAGACGTGATGGTGGGCGCAGCCGTCATGCTCTCGGTGTTCGTGCGCGAGCCTGAATTCCAGGGCCAGACGAAAGACCGCCTCGCCACCGCCGAAGCGCAGCGCATCGTCGAACAGGCGATGAAGGATCCGTTCGACCACTGGCTGTCGGGCAATCCGAACCAGGCCAACCGGCTGCTCGACTTCGTGATCGATCGCGCCGAGGAACGGCTACGCCGCCGCCAGGAAAAGGAAACCGCGCGCAAGACCGCCGGCAAGAAACTGCGCCTGCCCGGCAAGCTCGCCGACTGCTCCGACGCCGGCACCGAGGGCTCCGAACTGTTCATCGTGGAAGGCGACTCGGCCGGCGGCAGCGCCAAGCAGGCGCGCGATCGCAAGACCCAGGCCGTGCTGCCGCTGCGCGGCAAGATCCTCAACGTTGCATCCGCCGGCAAGGACAAGCTGACCGCCAACGCGCAGCTCTCCGATCTGGTGCAGGCAATCGGCTGCGGCACGCTCGCGCACTACCGCGAGGAAGATCTGCGCTATCAGCGCATCATCATCATGACCGACGCCGACGTCGACGGCGCGCATATCGCATCGCTGTTGATCACCTTTTTCTATAGGCAAATGCCGCGGCTGATCGACGAGGGACATCTCTATCTGGCGGTGCCGCCGCTCTACAAACTCAAGCACGGCACCAAGTCGATCTACGCCCGTGACGACGCGCACAAGGAAGAGCTGCTCAAGAGCGAGTTCAACGCCAACGCCAAGGTCGAGGTGAATCGCTTCAAAGGCCTCGGCGAAATGATGCCGGCGCAGCTCAAGGAGACCACGATGGATCCGGCCAAGCGCACGCTGCTGCGCGTGGTGTTGCTGGCCGACGATCGCGAGGGCACCGCCGACTCGGTCGAGCGGCTGATGGGAACCAAGGCGGAAGCCCGCTTTGCCTTCATCTCCGACAAGGCCGAATTCGCCAGCGACGATTTGCTCGACGTTTAGGGCCCCAACCGACTGATTTGAAATGATTTTCCGGCCGCCTCCAGCTCGAGGCGGCCGTTTTCGTTCGCCTTCCCGGAGAGCCCCCTCGGTTTCGTTTTCGGGCGGTTGTGTCTCACCCGCAACAGCATTTCCGGAGGAACCACGTATAGTCCCCAACATGAGTTTCGGGAATCGGTGCCAGCGCACCCCCGTCAGCGACCCGATCGAACGCTAGTCGAGGATTTGGATATGAAGAAGATTTTGCTCGCTCTGACCGCGGTTGCTGCAATGACGGGTTCCGCGTCGGCTGCCGACCTGGCCGCCCGCCCCTACACCAAGGCTCCGGCCCCGATCGCAGTGGCGCCGAGCTGGACCGGCTTCTACATCTTCGGCGGCGGCGGCGGCGGCGTCTGGGACGCTGACACCGGCGTCCAGTCGACCGTCACGGGCGCGCCGATCCTCGGCTTCAACCAGCGCCAGGGCGGCGATGGCTGGTTCGGCACCGTCGGTGCCGGTTACGACTGGCAGACCGCCAACAGCTGGGTCATCGGCGTGTTCGCCGACGGTCAGTTCGGCAGCCTGAAGGGCACCATCCAGGATCAGGGCCTCGGCATCGCCGGCAACATCAAGAACGACTACAGCTGGGCCGCTGGTGCGCGCCTCGGCTATCTGATCGCTCCGAACGTTCTGTCCTACGTCAACGCCGGTTACTCCAGCTCGCACTGGAAGGGCACCACCCTGTTCAACACCGCGACCGCTCTCCCGGTCGGTGGGCACACCAACGGCTTCGATCGCAGCGGTTGGTTCGTCGGCGGCGGCGTCGAGAACAACCTGAACATCTTCGGCATCACCGCGCCGGGCTGGTTCATGAAGACCGAGTACCGCGCTGCCTACTACGACAACAGGAACATCTCGGAACTGGCCGACGTCACCAACATCTCGAACGGCCGCGACATCACCTTCAAGCCGTTCGTCCAGACCATCAGCACCTCGCTGGTCTACCGTTTCAACTGGACCGGCCCGGTTGTCGCCAAGTACTGAGCGACGTACTGATCCCTGCTGATCTGGCAGACGAAAAGCCCCGGCATTGTCCGGGGCTTTTTTGTTGTCCTGATGTCTTCGGGAACAATCTCGCGCGCTCGCGTTCTTCGCACGTCCTTGGCGCAGGGCCGACCGGCCGCTCCCGATCTGGTCAGCGTTCCGACGATCGGGCACTCTCGCGACCAGATTCAAACCACAGCGGACAACAACAATGAGAAACGGACAGTTTGATCTCACGGGCCGGGTCGCGATCGTCACCGGAGGCAATGGCGGCATCGGGCTCGGCATGGCGCGCGGCCTGGCGGATGCCGGCGCGGCGATCGCCGTGGTCGGCCGCAACGAGACGAAATCGAAGGCCGCCGTCGAGGATCTGGGCAAGCGCGGCGTCAAGGCGATCGCGGTGGCCACCGACGTGACCGACAAGGCGGCGGTCGCGGCCATGGTCGAGCGGGTCAACGGCGAGCTCGGCCGGATCGACATCCTGGTCAACAACGCCGGCATGAGCATCCGCAAGCCGCCGCACGAGCTCGAGCTCGACGAGTGGAGCCGAGTGATCGACACCAACCTCACCAGCGCCTTCCTGTGCTCGAAGGCGGCCTATCCTGCGCTCAAGGCGTCGGGCCATGGCAAGATCATCAATATCGGCTCGATGATGTCGATCTTCGGCGCAAGCTTCGCTGCGGCCTATGCCGCGAGCAAGGGCGGCATCGTGCAGTACACCCGCGCCTGCGCCAACGCCTGGGCGGCTGACAACATCCAGGTCAACGCCATTCTTCCCGGCTGGATCGACACCGATCTGACCAAGGGCGCGCGCCAGCAGGTTGCCGGGCTGCACGAACGTGTGCTCGCGCGCACGCCGGCGGCGCGCTGGGGAGCCATCGACGACTTCGCCGGCATCGCCGTATTCCTGGCCTCGCCGGCGTCGGATTTCGTCACCGGCACCGCGATCCCCGTCGACGGCGGCTATTCGGTCATGGCCTGAGACCTGCGCGCCCCAAAACACAAGAACCCCGGCGCGCCGCCGGGGCTCTTGCATCCTGTTCGCCTCGGTAGAACTCAGTAGCGTGCGATGACCGGCGCGTCGAACTTGTAGTTCATGCGCACCACCGCCCACTGGATATCGCGCGGCTTGGCGTCGAACGTATAGGTGCCCGCGGCCGTGCCGGCGAGCTGATAGGTCTGACGCTCGAAGGCCGCGTAATTGTATTCGACGCCGATGGTCCAGTTGCGGGTGATGCCGTACTCCCAGCCCGCACCGATGGTCCAGCCGCTGGCCCAATGGGTCTGGCTGCCGGAGCCGGTTGACGGCGGAACGTTGTCGACGACGGACAGGCGGTTGTTCACGCCGGCATAGCCGCCCTTGAAATAGAGCAGATTGTTCTGGATCGCGTAGCCGGCACGACCGACGATCGTGGCCATGACATTCGAGCGCCAGCTGAATTGATCGTCGCGGCCGACGCCGAACACCGTGTTGGTGACGCGGCCGGAATTGTCGAGCCCGGAGACCGTGCCCTCGACGCCGAACACGAAGTTGTTGGCCTGCCAGTTGTAGCCGATCTGACCGCCGCCCATGAAGCCCGAGCCGCGTTGCCGAAAGCCCTGGCCGGGCGCGAGATCGCCGAACACCGTCGTGTTCGCGCTGTTGACCCACTGCTCGTTGGTCCAGGCGCCGCCGAGATGGCCGCCGATATAGAAGCCGGACCAATTGTAGAGCGTTTCGACATAGGCCGGCGCCTTGGTGTAGGGACGCGCAGCGAGATCGGCTGCCGAAGCGGCACTGAGGCCGAGCGCGCTGGTTGCAGTCAACACGGCAATGAATTTGGCACGAAACACGGCGGCACCCCCAGGTTGTCTGATGGGCACAGCATTCCCAGAGACACCCTTACCAAAAGAAAACCGCTGTAGTCGGCGGCGTGGAATCCACACACGCGCATTTCGAATCTTGTCGTGCTGTTGCTGTCGAGCAACTTTTATCGTTCGATTTAAGCGACTGTTATCCTTGATAAATTCTTAGGGCCCGACAGATGCGGCGTCAGCTCGCAGCCGGCGAGTGCACGTGCTCCGGCCGCACCCCGACCGCAACAAGTCGGGCCGTCAGCCCCTGCAGCCAGGGCATCGCCGTGATCAACCTCAGCGCGAACGGCACCGGCTGATCGCCTCCCTTCAGCGCGGCGCTGATGAGGTTGTCCTGCGCGATCACCTGCATGCGCTGCGTGACCCGCACCGGGAATTCGCGGCGCCGCCGCACCGCATCGAGCTCGTCCTCCGACGGACAGCCTTGCGCGAGCTTCGCCGCCAGGATGTTGGCGGTCGCGACCGCGTCCTGCACCGCGAGGTTGACGCCGACGCCGCCGATCGGCGACATCGCGTGCGCGGCGTCGCCGATGCAGAGCAGGCCCGGCAGGGTCCAGCGCGTCAGCCGGTTGATCGCGACCGTGAGCAGCTTGACGTCGTCGAAGCTTTTCACGTCGGCGATGCCGGCCTTCAGGATCGGCGCCAGCCGCAGCACGTCGTCGAGCAGCGCCGGCAATCCCCTCGCCTTCACCGCCTCGTATTGTCCCTTGGCGATCACATAGGCGCATTGCCAATAGTCGCCGCGATCGAACGTCACCATCATCTTGCCGTTGTCGATGCGGGCGAACAAATTCTCGGTCTCGTCCGGACGCCGTCCGACGCGAAACCACAGCACGTCCATCGGCGCGCCGATCTCCTCGACGGCAAGACCGGCGCGCTCGCGCACGATCGAATGGCGGCCGTCGCAGCCGATCACAAGATCCGCCTCGATCTCGACCGGGCCATCGGGCGTGTTCGCACGGACGCCGGCCACTGCGTCGCCGCGCCGGATCAGGTCGGTCGCCTCGGCGTTCATCAGCACCTTCAGCGAGGCAAAACGCTTGCCGCTCTCGCGCAGGAAATTCAGGAAGTCCCACTGCGGCATCATCGCGATGAAAGGATATTTGACGCTGAGGCGGCTGAGGTCGGCGATCCGCACCGAGGTGCGGCCGAACATGCCGTCGAGCGTCTGGATGTCCTGATGCGGCAGCTTCAGGAAACCGTCGATCAGGCCGAGTTCGTCCATCACCTGCAGGGTCGAGGGATGCACGGTGTCGCCGCGAAAGTCGCGGAAGAAGTCGGCGTGCTTCTCCAGCACCACGACGTCGATCCCGGCGCGTCCGAGCAGATAGCCGAGCATCATGCCGGCCGGCCCGCCGCCGACCACGCAGCAGCGCGCCTTCATCTGACGTGTGTTCGATCCTGCCGGATTGCCCGCATCCATGACGCCGTCCTTAACGTTGTCTCGCCGCTCCCCTTGTAACGCGGGTCGGACGACAAGGATGCAAACTATCGCCTGAAGGTCTTGATCTCCGACACGCTGCCGTCGCGATAGGTCAGCTCCACCGAGACCGATTTGGTCTGCGGCGCGAGCTTCAGATACGGTTGCGCGTCGGACGGGATCGCGCTCGGATCGCGCGAATTGCAGGCGGGCATCTTCAACACCTTGTCCGGCACCGCACTGTCGATGCCGATCCGTACCTCGCGGATCGCGCAGCGATACGACATCAGGTGGGTGTAGTAGACCAGCAGCCCGTTGAATTCGCGGAACGACAGCCAGCTCGTCGCGGTCATGTCGAGGATCTTGCGTTGGTCGCGGATCAGCGCGGCGTCGGGATCGAACTTGATCGGGAACGGTCCCTGCATCTCGCCCTGGGTATCGACATAGCGCAGCTCGATCGTCGCCGCCGGCGCATCCGCCGGCAGCTCGATCGATGGATTGGGCATCCGCTTGCGCGTGCGCGGATCGAGCGTGTCCATGAAGCCGGTTTCGCGGAAGTCGCCGCTATCGCCGATCCGCCAGGAAATGCCGAGCGTCGGATCGGCGATCGAGAACACGACGGTCCAGCCGCCATTGTGCCGCGAGAAGCTCGCGATCGGCGCGTTGACGGTATCCTCCTTCGGCAGCTTCGGCACCGAGACCGGCGGCAGCGCGGCCACCTGCTGCGGCGGAGCGGACGGCTTGGCCGCCTCGGCCTGCGCCTTTGCGATCCCGTTCAGGAAGACGTCATCGACCATCTGGTCGAAATAGACCGGGATCTGCTTGTGCTTCACGGTCTCGGCCATCTCGCTGACCAGGCGCCGCGTGCGCTGGGCGACCTGCACGAGGTTCTCGCCGGGCTGCAGCAACTCCTTGGCAAAGGTTCGCGTGAACACCGAATTGGGGTTGGCATCTTCGTTCGACAGCCGGTCGAGCGCGGTCTGGCGCGGCCCCGCCGAAAACACCGAGAACACGCCCTCAGGCAGCTGCGTCATCGGCGCAAGGCCGCCGCCGCCGGCAACCGCGCGCGTGCCGGCCCGCTCGAACGGATTGTTGCGGCAGGCGTCGAACACCAGGATCGAGGTGCGCGCCTTCTTGTTCTGCAGCCGCTCGATGATGCGGTCGGCGAGAACCGAGGCGTCGCGCACCAGCTCCTCCTGCCCTTCAGTCGCCGCCGGTACGTCGGTCGGCAGCAGGAAATTCTGGCCCGCGATCTCGAAGCCGTGACCGGCGTAGAAGAAGAACGCGGTATCGCCGGGCTCCACGGCGCGGTCGAAGGCGAGCAGCGTCTCGGAGAACGCCTGCCGGTTCAAATTCTCGGCCACCATGACGTTGAAACCGAGCTGCTTCAGCGTGTCGCCCATGGTGCGGGCGTCGTTGACCGCCTTCTGCAGCTTCGGCACGTTCCTGTAGTCATTGTTGCCGATCACCAGCGCGACGCGCTTTTCGGCCTGGGCAGGCGCCGCGAATGCTGCAAATGCGACCGCCAACAGGGCCGCTGAAAATCTCGAAAGCCAGCTCTTCATCCCAATTCCCGCCTGCGTCGCGCGTGCGACCGCCGCCTAATAGTCGGATCAGCCGTTTGGCCGGTTCAAGGCCGACGCCGGATGGCCGCCCGTGACCGCTCTTTTTGCGACCGTCTCGGCCACCAGAGGGGCGTCCCGTCCGTCCCTGGTCAAGTTTCTTTTTACGGCCCGCGTGATAGATTCGGGGCTTCACTCCGCCGCGAGCTCTCCACAGGTCCCAAGGGCTTTCCCGTGTACACATGGTCCACTGAGCAGGTCGATCCCCGGGATCGCTTCGACTATTGGCGCGAAGTGCGCGCCAAGGGGTTGTTCGGCGTCACCGCGGAACTCGAGCCCGAGCACCGCCGGGATTTCTTCGGCGAGTTCTCGCTGCGCCAGCTCGGCGGTGCCGGCCTGGTCGAGCTGCGGGCCTCGCCCTACCGCGTCGAGCGGCGCGCGGGCGACATCGCCGATGCGGCCAGCGACAGCCTGTGCATCTACCAGCAGCTCGGCGGCGGCGGCTGGTTCGGCGGCGCGCGGCTCGATGAATTCGCGGTGCGCGACGGCATGTTCGCGACCAGCTATTCGGATCTGCCCTATCGCACCGTCCCGCTGCGCGAGGACGGCTTCCATTTGCGCATCATCAAGATCCCCGTGACCGACATCGTCCCGCCGGGCACCGAGCTCGGCGAGCTCGTCCCCAGCCCTGTGCAGGATGAGACCGCGCTGCAGCCGCTGCTGGAATCCTGCTTCCACGACCTCGTCGACGGCAACGGTGCCGCGGCGGCGGACCCGGCCCCGATGGTGCAGGCGCTGGCCCATATCGCGCTGATCGAGCGCGGTGTCATGCGGCCGAAGAGCCGGCTCGCACAGCAGGCGCTGCGGACCGCTCATCTGTCGCTGGCCCGCCGCCTGATCCGGCGGCACCTGTCGAATGCGGCGCTGACGCCAACCCTGATTGCCGGCCTGCTCGGCATCTCGGTCCGTCACCTGCACATCCTGTTCGAGGAGACGGAGATGAGCTTCTCGGAGACCGTCACCGCGCTTCGGCTCGCGCAAAGCCGCCGCCTGCTCCGCGAGCAGCCAAGGCAGACCATCGCCGAGGTCGCCTATGCCTGCGGCTTCGAGAGCCTTGCGACGTTCTACCGCCTCTTCAATGCGTCCGAATCGATGACGCCGGGCGATTACAGGGCCTGACCGGCCTGAGCCGTCCAACCGGACGCCCAGGTGCACCGGGCTCTTGCGGGTTGCTAAAAAGCGCGTTGATGCCCGTCATCGGGATTCCCTGTACGGCTGATCGGCGCTTGCAAGCTTCGAGGGCGAATTCTAAAACGTAACCGCTCCCACGCTGGCAAGGGCGTGGTCCGCTATGCATGGTAATGCACCCTGCGGCGAGCGCGCGCCTGCGTGATTTCGGAATATTAGAAGCGTATCCTTGAGTTGCCCGACGTGTCAACTGGCCTGGTCGAGCGCCGGCCACCGCACTCCTTTGCATGGGGTTGTTTTCGATATTTCGGCAACGCGCCTCCCCCGCAAAGGCGGCGCGGGCCCCGCCGGGGACCTCGTCATCGGACCCGGGACTGGCGATTCATTTGACCGCCAAATGACGGAAATGACGGTTATTTTGGCCAAAACGTTAAGCTTTTTCGGCTATTCGGCCGGTTCCAAGATTGACTTTACCGGTTTCGCCCCTATGTTGCGGGGCAACGCGGCCCTCGGATCGAAACGCGATTCGTCAGGTTTGCCGTCCGTCAGCGTTAGTCAGAGCCCCCGAGCTTTATAGAAAAGCGAGCCGTTTCGGGGCCGAACGCGACAGCCTTTTACCTTCGATTCCGAACGGCGGTTTCGACCAGAGGCTCAATGTCTTTTTCCAATCTAGGCCTGTCCGATAAGGTCCTCGCCGCAGTTGCGGCCACCGGTTACACCAACCCCACCCCCATCCAGGAACAGGCAATCCCGCACGTTCTCGCCCGGCGCGACGTCCTCGGCATTGCCCAGACCGGCACCGGCAAGACCGCTGCCTTCGTTCTCCCGATGCTCACCATCCTCGAGAAGGGCCGCGCCCGGGCACGGATGCCGCGCACCCTGATCCTCGAGCCGACCCGCGAGCTTGCCGCGCAGGTGAAGGAGAACTTTGACAAATACGGCGCCGGCCAGAAGCTCAACGTCGCCCTCTTGATCGGCGGCGTCTCGTTCGGCGACCAAGACTCCAAGCTGATGCGCGGCGTCGACGTCCTGATCGCAACGCCCGGCCGCCTGCTCGACCACACCGAACGCGGCGGGCTGCTGCTCACCGGCGTCGAGCTGCTGGTGATCGACGAAGCCGACCGCATGCTCGACATGGGTTTCATCCCCGACATCGAGCGCATCTGCAAGCTTGTCCCGTTCACGCGGCAGACCCTGTTCTTCACCGCGACGATGCCGCCGGAAATCAGCCGCATCACCGAGGCCTTCCTGCATAACCCGGCCCGGATCGAAGTCTCCAAGCCCGCGACGACCGCGGTGACCGTGACCCAGTCCCAGGTGCCGGCCGGCCGCGAGCCGCACGAGAAGCGCGAGATCCTCCGCCGCCTGCTGCGCGACGCCAAGGACCTCAACAACGCGATTATCTTCTGCAATCGCAAGCGCGAAGTCGCCGTCCTTCACAAATCGCTGCAGAAGCACGGCTTCAGCGTCGGCGCCCTGCACGGCGACATGGACCAGAGCGCGCGCATGGCCGCGCTCGATCAATTCCGCAAGGGCGAGCTGCCCCTGCTGGTGGCCTCCGACGTCGCCGCCCGCGGCCTCGATATCCCGGCCGTCAGCCACGTCTTCAATTTCGATGTGCCGCATCATCCCGATGACTACGTCCATCGCATCGGCCGTACCGGCCGCGCCGGACGCACCGGCACCGCAATCTCCATCGTCACTCCGCTCGACAGCAAGTCGATGGCCGCGATCGAAAAGCTGATCGGCCAGCAGATCCCGCGCACCGAAGGCGACTACACCGTTCACAGCGAAGCCTCCGACGAGGACGCAGCGCCCCGCCGCTCGCGCAGCCGCGAAGGATCGCGCGACGGCGCTCGCGGCGGCCGCAAGCCGCGGCGTGAGCGCGAGGCGCGTCACGGTGAACGCGAGCCGCGTCCCGACCAGGAGCCCCGCCAGGAGCGTGCAGCCAAGCCGGAGCGCGAGCCGCGCCACGGCCGCGGCTCTTCGCCCCAGGCCGCCCCGTCGCACGTGCCGTCGATCGGACGTGCCGAGCCGCGTCGGACGCAGCGCGAGGTCGACCACGAGCCCGCCGATCATTCGCACCTGCCCGCCTTCCTGCTGCGACCTGTGCGCGCACGCGCCTAAGGCTTGCTGTGTTGCCGCCGCGCCAGCGGCGGTATTCCGGACAGTTGATGTTGCCGCCGGCCGTCGTCGCGCGCGCAGATTTCCCGCGTTTGAAACAAATGCGCATCGTTTTCGCATCGCGTTGACACGCGAGCTAAAAGCTTCGAAAGCCGCGCGCGAGTACGACGGCGTCAGGCGCACTGAACGATAGTCGCGACCGGCATCCCGTAGTTCTACTATTTACCTTGCCTTCACTCTCGTCCCGTACCCTCGCCCCCATAATTTAGTCATTGCTGCCGGGCACGACCGGCATTGGTGCATTGAGGACGTAACAGTGGTCAAACTGCTGGACGAACACGAACGTACGTTGGCCTTTGCCGAAGTCGCCCTTGGTCAGATCCGCTCGCTTCGCCAGACCGCCGTCCCCCGCAACTATGAGATCTGGTACGTCTACGCGACCGGATACAACGCGCCGCTCAACAAGGTCATCAACGAGACGCTGGCGCGCAGCGGCAAGCTCTCTGAATCCGATCTCGAGCAGATCTACGAAACCTATCTTTCGCACATCAAGACCTCGGACCGCATCGACAAGGTCGGCGCCCGCGTCATCGGCGAGATCGACGCCGTCATGAAGCTGATCACCGATGCGCTCGGTGTGTCCGCGACCTATGACGCCAGCCTCGTCGGCGCCAGCGACCGCCTCTCGACCGCGACGACCCGCGACCAGATCAAGACCATCGTCGAGGGGCTCGCCAAATCGACCCGTGAGATGCGAGAGACCAATCAGGCGCTGGAGAGCCGGCTCGCGCTGTCCAAGTCCGAGATCAACGAGTTGCAACACAGCCTCGAGGCGATCCGCGCCGAGAGCCTGACCGATCCGCTCACCGGCCTCGGCAACCGGAAATATTTCGACCGCTCGATGGAAATGGCGGTGCAGGCCGCGCTGGCCAGCGGCGAGCCGCTGTCGCTCCTGATGTTCGACATCGATCACTTCAAGTCGTTCAACGATTCCTACGGCCATCTCACCGGCGATCAGGTGCTGCGGCTGGTGGCGCAGTCGCTGAAGCAGACCATCAAGGGCCAGGACATCACCGCCCGCTACGGCGGCGAGGAATTCGCCGTGGTGCTGCCCAACACCGCGCTGCGCCAGGCACTGACGGTCGCCGACCATATCCGCCGGGCCGTGATGGCCAAGGAGCTGAAGAAGAAGTCGACCGGCGAGATCCTCGGCCGGGTCACGATCTCGGTCGGCGTCTCCATGCTGAAACCGGCCGACGACACGGATTCGCTGATCGAGCGCGCCGATGCCTGCCTCTACGCCGCCAAGCGCGCCGGCCGCAACCGCGTGATCTGCGAAGCAGATCCGGAATTCAGCGCCGAGACGCAAACGCGCGTGGCGTGATCTGATCGCTTAACTTCCGCCGTCGTCATTGCAAGCCAACGGGTCGCGCGAACGCGCGCCCGATGGATGACAGGCTCCGCGAAGCAATCCATCGAGCCGCATATGTGGAACGATGGATTGCTTCGTCGCTATCGCTCCTCGCAATGACGCGGACAGATTCGGTATCCTCAGGAAGAGGATCGCTTCTTTCCCGAGCGCTTCTTCTGAGCGGGAGATCGCTTCGCAGTCGCCTTTCGCACCGCCGACTTCTTGCCTGTGGTCTTCGTGCTCGCGACCTTCTTGACCGACGCCTTCGCCTTCCTTGGCCGCTTGCGCAGCGCGGCGCGTTGGGCGGCACCGAGCGCCGAGCGCGCCCAGACCGCGAGTTCCTCGGCATCGTCGAACAGCCGGGCCGGCAGCTGCCAGTAGGAGTTCACTGTCACCGTCTTGGAACGCGTCTGGTACTGGAATGGCCCGCAGCCTTCCGCCTCGAATAGCGGAATGGTCTCTTCGTCGGCGCGGAAGTAGAGCCCGGCACGCAGCGCGAGCGCGAAATAGGTGCCGTCAGCCGAAATGCCGTAGCCGGAGAACATCCGGCGCAGCGTGACCGGGCCGAAATCGGCGAACAAGTCGGTCAGAAATTCGCGGTCCATGCGCCCACCATTGTTCCGGTGCGGCCGAACGCGTCTGCCGCAGCCTGTTGGCGGCGCAGTATGGTCGACGACGACATCGACATGCAACGATGGTGAGTATCGGATCTATGGCGCGAGCGCGATTGCGCGCTCGCCGACGCGGCAGCGATCAGACCGTGGCCGGCTTGAGCTGCACCGATTCGCCGCAGCCGCAGGCGGAAACCTGGTTCGGGTTGTTGAAAACGAACTGGGCCTGCATCTTGTCGGCCACGTAGTCCATCTCGGTGCCGAGCAGGAACAGCACGGCCTTCGGATCGACCAGGATCTTCACGCCCTTGTCCTCGACCACTTCATCGGTCGGTCGGATCTCGTGGGCGTATTCGACGGTGTAGGACTGTCCGGCGCAGCCGCCGTTCTTGATGCCGACGCGCAGGCCGACGATCTCCGAATCGGCGCGCTTGGTCAGCTCGGTGATCCGCTCCGCCGCCGCATCGGTCAATTTCATGACCTGCGGGCGCGGCCGCTTCGGCTTGGCTGGGGTTGGTGAAACTTGCGTCATGTCACTCATGTGGTCAGTCCCAGCGGCAAATCAATTGCCGGTCTTCTTGAGCCTAAGTCTATTCCCCTAACGCATCACCACATATTGAGGACGAGGCGCGCCTCGTCCGACATCCGGTCCGGCGTCCAGGCCGGATCCCAGACCAGATTGACGTTGACGACGCCGACGCCGGGAACGCTGGCAACCGCGTTCTCGACCATGGTCGGCAGCTCGCCGGCGGCAGGGCAGTTCGGGGTGGTCAGGGTCATCAGGATGTCGACGGAACGATCGTCCTTGAGATCGACCTTGTAGATCAGGCCGAGCTCGTAGATGTCGGCCGGGATTTCCGGGTCGAACACCGTTTTCAGCGCCGCGACGATCTCGCCGCTCATGCGCTCGGTCTCCTCCGCCGGCAGTGCCGAGGTGGTTTCCATGGTGGCCGTCTTGACTTCGGCTGTATCGGTCATGCGAACAATTCCCGCGCCTTGATCAGCGCCTGCGCCAGATGGTCGACTTCTTCCCTTGTATTATACATCCCGAAGGATGCGCGGCAGGTGGCCGTGACGTTGAACCGCTCTAAAAGCGGCATCACGCAATGGGTCCCCGCACGCACGGCGATGCCCTGGCGATCGATCACGGTCGCGACATCGTGGGGATGCGCGCCCTTCATCTCGAACGAGATCACCGGGCCCTTGTTGCGGGCGGTTCCGATCACGCGCAGCGAGTTGATCTCGCGCAGGCGCTCCTGCGCGTAGGTGAGCAGCTCGTGCTCATGCGCGGCGATGCGCTCCTTGCCGATCGAATTGACGTAGTCGATGGCGGCGCCGAGCCCGATCGCCTCGACGATCGGCGGCGTCCCGGCCTCGAACTTGTGCGGCGGATCGCCATAAGTGACCCAGTCCTTGGCCACTTCGCGGATCATCTCGCCGCCGCCGTTGAACGGCCGCATCGCGACCAAGAGATCGTGCTTGGCGTAGAGCGCGCCGATGCCGGTCGGCCCGTATACCTTGTGGCCGGTAAAGGCATAGAAATCGCAATCGAGGTCCTGGACGTCGATCGGCAGATGCACCGCGCCCTGCGCGCCGTCAACCAGCACCGGAATGCCGCGGGCGTGGGCGAGCCGCACCACCTCCTTGACCGGGACCAGCGTGCCGAGCGCGTTCGACATCTGGGTGATCGCGACGATCTTGGTGCGCGGGGTGAGGAGCTTCTCGAACTCCTCGATCAGGAAATTGCCTTCGTCGTCGACCGGCGCCCACTTAATCACGGCACCCTGGCGCTCCCTGAGGAAGTGCCACGGCACGATGTTGGAGTGGTGCTCCATGATCGAGAGGACGATCTCGTCGCCCTCCTTGATGTTCTCTCCACCCCAGGACGACGCCACCAGATTGATCGCCTCGGTGACGTTGCGGGTGAAGATGATCTCCTCATTGCGGCGGGCGTTGATGAACTGCGCGACCTTGCCGCGGGCGCCCTCATAAGCCTCGGTCGCCGCATTGGCGAGGTAATGCAGGCCGCGATGCACGTTGGCGTATTCGCTCTTGTAGGCATCGGTCATGCGGTCGAGCACCGCATTCGGCTTCTGCGCGGAGGCCGCGTTGTCGAGATAGACCAGCGGCTTGCCGTAGATCTGCATGGCGAGCGCCGGGAAATCCTGCCGCACCAGCGCGACGTCGTAAGAACCGTTGGCGACCGCCTTGTGCATGCTCACGCCCTCGCTTCCAGCCAGCGCTGCGCGGTGGCGATTGCGACCTCGCGCAACGCGTCGCTGGCGATGCTCTCGATCGCCTCGCCGACGAAGGCCTGGATCAGCAGCGCCTGGGCTTCCTTCTCGGGCAGGCCGCGGGCGCGCATGTAGAACAGCAGGCTCTCGTCGAGCGCACCGGTGGTCGCACCGTGACCGCAGGTGACGTCGTCGGCGAAGATCTCGAGTTCCGGCTTGTTGTCGGCCTCGGCGTCGTCGGACAGCAGCAGCGCGCGGGTCATCATCTTGGCGTCGGTCTTCTGCGCGTCCGGGCGGACGATGATGCGGCCCTGGAACACGGAATGGGCGCGGTCGTCGACGACCGCACGGAAGATCTCGCGGCTCGCGCAGTGCGGCACCGCGTGATCCATGAACAGCGTGGTGTCGGCGTGCTGCGTGCCGTTGATCAGATTGACGCCGTTGGTCTCGACCTTGGACCCCTCGCCGGCGCAGGTCACCGTCAGCTGATAGCGGCTGACATGACCGCCCGAGGTCAGGCCGAACGTGTTCAGGTGCGCGTGCGCGCCAAGCGAAATCGTCGCCGAGGAAATATTGAACGCATCAATAGCGTCTTCGACCAGACGGACGTGATCAAGCCGCGCATTATCGCCGATCGCAACGATCAGCCCGTCATGTGCCTGATAGGCCTTGGCGCCCTCGCCGGCGAGATAGCTCTCCACCAGCGTGACATTGGTATCGCGGCCGAGCCGCAGCAGCGAGCGCGTGAACATCGAGGCCGGCGCCGTGCCGGAGGCGACATGGACGATGTGCAGCGGCTGCGCCAGCACCGTGCCGTCGGCGATCTCGATGACGACGCCATCGGTCGCCATCGCGCCGTTCAGCGCGACCATCGGATTGGAGATGTCAGTGGCAAAGGCCCGCGCCGAGAGCGCGCCATCGCCGGCGTCGAGCACCTCGCGCAGTGGGCGGATGCCGAGCCCCTTTTCGAGATTGCCGAGATCGGACAGATCAGGCGCAAACGCGCCATCGACCAGCACCAGACGGCGCACGCCGTCGATCGCCCGCAGCTTGACGGCGGCAGCAGCGCGACCCAGCGCCGCTGCATCCGGCGCAGGGGCCAGCGGCAACACCTCGCGCATCAGCGCGCGCAAATCGGTGTATTTCCAATCCTCGATCCGGCGATGCGGCAGGCCCGAGCGCTCATAGGCCTCGAACGCCTGGCGGCGCTGATCGGCGATCTTGCCCTTGCCCGGCAGGCGGTCGCGCGCGACGGCGAATGCATCGCCCAGCGCGCGCCCGGTCTCGGTCTTTGCGACAACGTTCATCTGAAAACCCGTCTTTGTCAGGCAGCGTCTTCGAACTGCGCGTAGCCGGACTCTTCCAGCTCCAGCGCCAGTTCCTTGCCACCGCTCTTCACCACCCGGCCCTTCGACATCACGTGCACGACGTCGGGCACGATGTAGTTGAGCAGCCGCTGGTAGTGGGTGATCACGACCATCGCGCGCTCCGGCGAGCGTAGCGCGTTGACGCCGTCGGCCGCGATCCGCAGCGCGTCGATGTCGAGGCCGGAATCCATTTCGTCGAGGATGCAGACGGCCGGCTCGAACAGCGCCATCTGCAGGATCTCGTTGCGCTTCTTCTCGCCGCCGGAGAAGCCGACATTGACGCCGCGCTTCAGCATGTCCTGCGGAATGTTCAGCGACTTGGCGACCTCGCGGACCTTCTTGAGGAAGGCGGGCGACGAGATCTCGTCCTCGCCGCGCGCCTTGCGCTGGGCATTGAGCGCCGCGTGCAGGAAGTTCCAGGTGGTCACGCCGGGGATCTCGACCGGATACTGGAACGCCAGGAACACGCCCTTGGCGGCGCGCTCGTTGGGCTCCATCTCTAGGAGGTCCTCGCCCCTGAACAGGATCTGGCCGCCGGTGACTTCATAGCCGAGCTTACCGGCGATGACGTGCGACAGCGTCGACTTGCCGGAGCCGTTCGGCCCCATGATCGCGTGCACCTGCCCCGGGTTCACCGTGAGCGACAGCCCGTGGAGGATCTCACGCTCCTCGACACGAACCTGCAGATCTTTCACTTCCAGCAAAGACATCTGATTTTTCCTGAGCGTCATCCGCGAGGGCGCGTCGGCCGCGCCCGCAAGCGGGATGGATTAGCCAACCGAACCTTCAAGGCTGATCGAGATCAGCTTCTGCGCTTCCACCGCGAATTCCATCGGCAGTTGCTGCAGCACGTCCTTCACGAAGCCGTTGACCACGAGGCCGACGGCTTCCTCCTGCGAGAGCCCGCGCTGGATGCAGTAGAACAGCACGTCCTCGGAAATCTTCGACGTCGTCGCTTCATGTTCGAACGTCGCCGAGGAGTTCTTGGCCTCGACATAGGGCACGGTGTGCGCGCCGCATTTGTCGCCGATCAGAAGCGAGTCGCAGGCGGTGTAGTTGCGCGCGCCGGTCGCCTTGCGATGGGCGCTGACGAGGCCGCGATAGGTGTTCTGCGACTTGCCGGCGGCGATGCCCTTGGAGATGATCCGGCTCGACGTGTTCTTGCCGAGGTGAATCATCTTGGTGCCCGAGTCGACCTGCTGGAAGCCGTTCGAGATCGCGATCGAGTAGAACTCGCCGCTCGAATTGTCGCCACGCAGGATGCAGCTCGGATACTTCCAGGTGATCGCGGAACCGGTCTCGACCTGGGTCCAGGAGATCTTGGAATTCTTGCCGCGGCAGTCGCCACGCTTGGTGACGAAATTGTAGATGCCGCCCTTGCCCTCGGAATTGCCGGGGTACCAGTTCTGCACCGTCGAATATTTGATCTCGGCGTCATCGAGCGTGACGAGCTCGACCACCGCGGCGTGCAGCTGGTTCTCGTCGCGCTGCGGCGCGGTGCAGCCTTCGAGATAGGAGACGTAGGAGCCCTTGTCGGCGATGATCAGCGTGCGCTCGAACTGGCCGGTGTTGCGCTCGTTGATGCGGAAATAGGTCGACAGCTCCATCGGGCAACGCACGCCCGGCGGCACGTAGACGAACGAGCCGTCCGAGAACACAGCTGAGTTCAACGTCGCGAAGTAATTGTCCGAGGTCGGCACCACGGTGCCGAGATATTTCTGCACCAGCTCGGGATGCTCGCGGATCGCCTCCGAGATCGGCATGAAGATCACGCCGGCGGCCTTCAGCTCCTTCTGGAAGGTGGTCGCAACCGAGACCGAATCGAACACCGCATCGACCGCGATCTTGCGGTTCGCAGACGGCGGTCCGCCCGGCGGGGGCTCGACGCCCTCGAGGATCGCAACCTCGCGCAGCGGGATGCCGAGCTTCTCATAGGTCTTGAGGATTTCCGGATCGATCTCGTCGATCGAGGACAGCGTCTTCTTCGGCTTCGGCGCCGCGTAGTAATAGATGTCCTGGTAGTCGATCTTCGGATAGTCGACGCGCGCCCAGGTCGGCTCGGTCATGGTCAGCCAGCGGCGATACGCCTCCAGGCGCCATTCCAGCATCCAGGCCGGCTCATTCTTCTTTGCTGAGATGAAGCGGACGGTGTCTTCCGACAGCCCCTTCGGGGCCTTGTCGGACTCGATCTGCGTCTCAAACCCATATCGATACTGGTCGACGTCGATGCGCCGGACGCGCTCGACCGTCTCTTGTACAGCAGGCATTCATATCCTCCGCTCGCGGTTTCAAGGACCGCGGTGGATCTCAGTTCCGAAAATCTCTTACGATGCTTTGACGACGAAATCCGCTTAGAACTGTTCAAGCTGTGTTTCGTCGTTCCCCCTTAACTAAGGTATCGGCGAGCTTTCGCCAAGCCTTGAGGGTCAAATCCACGTCTGTCTCCGTGGTAGACCAGCCAAGACTGAGCCGCACCGCTCCCTGGGACACCTCCGAACGGTACCCCATTGCCTCCAGGACATGGGACGGCTGGACCTTGCCCGACGAACAGGCGGAACCGGAGGACACAGCGATTCCCCCGAGGTCGAACCCGATCACGGCCGTTTCGGCCTTCATCCCCGGCGCGGTGAAAAGGACGGTATTCGGCAACCGTTTCACGTCGTCGGAGAACACCAGCACGTCAGGCGTCTGCCGCAGCCCGTGCTCGAGCCGGTCGCGCAGCCCCCTGACGCGGGCAGCGTCGGCCTTCAACGCCGCCATCGCGACCTTCACGGCCGCACCAAAGCCTGCGATCCCCGCGACGTTCTCGGTCCCTGCCCGCCGCCCGAACTCCTGCCCGCCGCCGCGCAGTGACGCCTCCAGTCCTTCGACAGCTTCGGCGAGCACCAGCGCGCCGGTGCCCTTCGGTCCACCGATCTTGTGCGCCGACAGCGTCACAAGATCGGCCTGGGCCGAAGCGAGGTCGAACGGGATCTTGCCGAACGCCTGGATCGCATCGACCTGCAGCAGGCCGCCGGCCGCGTGGACGATCGCGGCGACGTCGGCCACCGGCTGAATGGCGCCAGTCTCGTTGTTCGCCAGCATCACCGAGACCAGCGCGGGCGGACCATCCGCCAGCAGCGCGCGCAGATGATCGAGATCGATCACCCCGGCGCGCGTGACTTTGACGGTGCCGATCGCTTCACGCGAAAACCGCCCGCCCGCGAGGACGGACGCATGCTCGATCGCGGACACCAGGAGCCGCTCGACCGGCGCGCCCGTGCCGCGGCGCAATCCCGGGGTCAAGGCGAGCGCGTTGGCTTCGGTCCCGCCGGAGACAAATACGACGTCCTGTGGCCGGCCGCCGACCGCCTCCGCCACCGCGTTGCGCGCATCCTCGACCATCCGGCGCGCACGGCGTCCCTCGCTGTGCACCGAGGACGGGTTGCCGCTCAACTCCCACGCCGCGGCCATCGCCGCTTTCGCTTCCTGGCGAAGCGGCGTGGTGGCATTCCAGTCGAGATAGACGCGATCGGCCATCGAGCTTGTCCGCCGCAACCACCATGGTTGCGGCCTTCCACTGCGACATAACGACAGTCGGGCAGCGAGACCAGATCAGAGTCACCGGTGCCGGAGATTTTTCGCGCGCACCGAAACCTCACCTGTGTTGCCAGGCAAGACATCCGTTTGCGGCGCGCGCGATAGCAATGTGACAAACCAAAACTTCAGGTAGCCGACGAACAATTCCGCGTGTTGATCCGGATCGCACGGCGCAGCGCGGATTCACGCCGGCCAAGCGGCACAATTTCCTTGATTTTTGCCCCTTGCGTCATGCTAGAAGGCGCTCCAGCGTGCCGCCCGGCGGCGCCTGTGCCGATTTCATCATGAGCCGCCCTGTTCGCGCCCTGTCGCTGAAGATGGCTCCAACCGGTTGATTGATCGACGTCAATCAAGGGAACGCGTCAATCAAGGGAACACAATGCCTGAAGTCATTTTCACCGGCCCCGCTGGCCGTCTCGAGGGCCGCTATCATCCGGCCAAGCAGAAGAACGCGCCGATTGCGATGATCCTGCATCCGCATCCGCAGTTCCACGGCACGATGAATCACCAGATCGTCTACCAGTGCTATTATGCGTTTGCGCATCGCGGCTTCTCGGTGCTGCGCTTCAACTTCCGTGGCGTCGGCCGCAGCCAGGGCTCGTTCGATCACGGCACCGGCGAATTGTCCGATGCCGCGAGCGCGCTCGACTGGGCGCAGGCGATCAATCCCGAGGCGCGTGCCTGCTGGGTTGCGGGCTTCTCGTTCGGCGCATGGATCGGCATGCAGCTCCTGATGCGCCGGCCGGAGGTCGAGGGCTTCATCTCGATCGCGCCGCCCGCCAATCTCTACGACTTCTCGTTCCTCGCGCCCTGCCCGTCGTCGGGCCTGATCGTGCACGGCGACAAGGACGCCGTGGTGCCGCCCAAGGACGTCAACACGCTGGTCGAGAAGCTGAAGACGCAGAAGGGCATCGTGATCGACCAGCAGGTCATCCCCGGTGCCAACCATTTCTTCGACGGCAAGCTCGAGCCGCTGATGGAGACGGTGACCGGCTATCTCGACATGCGGCTGGCTAACGTCCGCTGAGCCTCTTGTAGGATGGGTGGAGCGCAGCGATACCCATCATCGCGCCACGCGGCACCAAGTCGATGGGTATCGCTTCGCTCCACCCATCCTACGAAGTACGACTCACACTGAGCGCGGATTTTGTAGCCCGGATGCAGCGAAGCGAAATCCGGGACTGCTCTCGCGGCGGATGAGAACCCGGATTGCGCTTCGCTCCATCCGGGCTACGCATCCCTTACTCCGGCGCCAGCTTCAGCGCCGCAATGCCGATCAGCACCAACGCGATCCCGGCGACCTTCATCGGATTCAGCGCCTCGTTGAACAACAGCACGCCCATGGTCAGCGTGCCGGCCGCGCCGATGCCGGTCCAGACCGTGTAGGCGACGCCGACGCCGAGCACCTGCAGCGCGCGTCCGAGCAGGAACACGAACGCGGCGAGCAGCAGCAGCGAGACCAGCGTCCAGCCGAGCCGCGTATAGCCCTCGGCATATTTCATCGAGATCGCCCAGCCGACGTCGAGAAGACCGGCGAGGACCAGCGCGATCCAGGCAATCGAATGCGACATGGCTCAGGCGGCAAGCTTCAGCATGTGCGCGCGGTGGCCGACCAGGAACGCGTGCAGCAGCGCGGGATAATCGGGTGACACGGCGCTGCGTACGCTCGGCCGCTGCGCCAGCGCGCTGCGCCACCCGCGCAGCTTCGGCGTGTGGGTGAAGACCGCGAGATCGGTCAGCTGATCGAACAGATCGAAATAGCGGAAGATCGGCGCGAACACCGCATCCACCAGACTGAACCTCTCACCTGCGAAGAACGGACCCGCGCCGAGCGCAGCCTCGACGCGCGCGAATTTCGCGGCGACCGCCTGCCGCTTGCTCTCATGGGTCGCGGCATCGGTTGCGGTCTCGAGCCCCCAGAGGTCGCCTAGAATGGCCGAGCCGAACTCCATCCAGGCGCGATGCTCGGCGCGGGCGAGCGCGTCCTGCGGATGCAGCTTCGCGCCGCCTTGCGTCTCCTCGATGTACTCGCAGATCACGTTGCTCTCGAACAGCGCGACCTCCTTGCCGTCGTCACCGGTCACGACCAGCACCGGCACCTTGCCGAGCGGCGAGATTTTCAGGAACCAGTCCGGCTTGTTGGCGAGATCGATGTCGATCCGCTCGAACGGCACGCCCTTCTCCTGCAGCGCGATCACCGCGCGTTGCACATAGGGACAGAGCTTGTGGCTGATCAGCTTCAGGGGGGCCATGACGAACCTCGCGTTCAATGCAACTGCATCCAACTAAATGCAGCGGCATGGAACTGTCAAGGTAGATGCATTTGCATCTAAATCACGGTCGCGCGATGATGCCCCCGGTCATCGGGATCGGCACCCCCGTGGTGGCGGGGTAGCTCAGCGGCAGGCCCTTCATGCCGCGTGCGGCGAGGAAGCCGAACGCCTGCGCCTCGATCGCGTCCGCCGCCCAGCCGAGCGCCTCGGCGGGCTCGACGGTCGCCGGCGCCAGCCGCTCGCGCAGCATCCGCAGCAACGTGAGGTTGGAGGCGCCGCCGCCGCAGATGATCCAGCTCTTCGGCCGCTTCGGCAGCAGTGGCACGACGCGGGCGATCGCAGCCGCGGTGAACGCGGTCAATGTCGCGGCGCCATCGGCCGGCGCCACTGCACCGAGCTTCAGGCCCGCAAAGTCGTTGCGGTCGAGCGATTTCGGCGGTGGAACCGAGAAGAACGGCAGCTTGAGCGCCTGCGCGATCCAGGCTTCGTCCGGCTTGCCGAGCGCCGCGAACTTGCCCGCGGTGTCGAACGGCTGATGCATCTGGCGGAACATGAAATCGTCGAGCAGCGCATTGCCCGGCCCGGTGTCGCAGGCGATTAGTGTGTCCAGGCCATCGATATATGTAATGTTGGAAACACCGCCGATATTGACCACGACGATCGGCCCCTCGCGGTTCAGCGACTGCGCCAATGCGCGGTGGTAGACCGGCACGAACGGCGCGCCCTGCCCGCCCGCCTCGACGTCGGCGGCACGGAAATCATGCATCACGGGAATGTGGATCGCCTTGGCAAGCGCCAGGGCGTCGCCGATCTGCACCGTCAGCCTCCGCTCGGGGCGATGCAGCACGGTCTGGCCATGGAACCCGACGATGTCGATCTCCTGGGGAGAAATCCGGTGCTGCGCCGTGAAGGCGGCGACCGCCTCCGCGTGCGCTGTCGTGACGGCCTGTTCGGCCTGCCGCAAAATCCCCGGCCGGGCGTCGCGTTGCGACAGGTGAACGGCCTCGGTCAGCGCCTGGCGCAGCAGGCTGCGCTCGCCTTCGGTATAGGGCCGATAGCCCGAGGGCCCGAAGGCCTTGATCTGGCGGCCGTCGGTCTCGATCAGTGCCACGTCGACCCCATCGAGCGAGGTCCCGCTCATCAGACCGAGTGCCGTTAACATCATCTTGGAAGCGCCCCAGCCGGGAACCCCCGGCTTGTCTCAAACAAGTACATCCTATAATGCCACTGCGCGTCCGCCTGCGGCAGCCTCAAGCATCAGGGTTCCGCAAATAGATGCAAAAACCGTAAAACAAGAATGATCTGGCTCGCCGACAAATGACTGCATTTAAATCGGATTTCCTGAACACTCTACAGGAACGCGGCTTCGTTCACCAGTGCTCCGATTTCGAGGGCCTCGACGCGCTTGCCGCGAAGGGCGAGGCCACCGCCTATGTCGGCTATGACTGCACCGCACCGTCGCTGCACATCGGCAACTTCCTCACCATGATGATGCTGTACTGGCTGCAGCAGAGCGGCAACAAGCCGATCACGCTGATGGGCGGCGGCACCACGATGGTCGGCGACCCCTCCGGCAAGGACGAGACGCGCGCGATGCGCACGGTCGCGGAGATCGAAGCCAACAAGGCCTCGATCCGCGGCGTGTTTGCCAAGGTGCTGCGCTATGGCGACGGGCATTCCGACGCCATCATGCTCGACAACGCCGAGTGGCTGACGAAATTGAACTGGATCGAGATGCTGCGCGACATCGGCCGGCACTTCTCGGTCAACCGCATGCTGACGATGGACTCGGTGCGGCTCCGGCTCGAGCGCGAGCAGGAGATGAGCTTCATCGAGTTCAACTACATGGTCTGCCAGGCCTACGACTTCGTCGAGCTGTCGCGCCGCGCCGGCTGCCGGTTGCAGATGGGCGGCTCCGACCAGTGGGGCAACATCGTCAACGGCGTCGATCTCGGCCGCCGCATGGGGACACCGCAGCTGTTCGCGCTGACCACGCCGCTGCTGACCACCGCCTCCGGCGACAAGATGGGCAAGACCGCCAAGGGCGCGGTGTGGCTCAATGCCGACCAGTTCTCGCCCTACGACTTCTGGCAGTACTGGCGCAACGTCGAGGACGCCGACGTCGTCAAGTTCCTCAAGCTGTTCACCATCCTGCCGATGGGCGAGATCAACAAGCTGGCGGCGCTGGCGGGCGGCGAGATCAACGAAGCCAAGAAGGTGCTGGCGACCGAGGCAACCGCCCTGCTCCACGGCCGCGACGCCGCCAATGAGGCTGCCGAGACCGCGCGCCGCACCTTCGAAGAAGGTGCGCTGGCCGAAACCTTGCCGACGGTGGAAATTCCGCGCGGCGAGTTTGAAGCCGGCGTCGGCGTG
Organism: Bradyrhizobium macuxiense; assembly: GCF_007993935.1. Classification (GTDB taxonomy): domain Bacteria; phylum Pseudomonadota; class Alphaproteobacteria; order Rhizobiales; family Xanthobacteraceae; genus Bradyrhizobium; species Bradyrhizobium macuxiense_A. The sequence continues at coordinate 226,707 of NZ_VITY01000001.1, forward strand.
CTCGTCGCCTTCGTCAAGGCCGAGCTCGTCGCCTCGAACGGCGAAGCCCGCAGGCAGATCAAGGGCGGCGGACTGCGCGTCAACGACGCTGCCGTCACCGACGAGAAGATGCTGCTGACCTCGGCCAATCTCACGCCGGAAGGCGTGGTCAAGCTGTCGCTCGGCAAGAAGCGCCACGTCCTGCTGAAGCCTGCATAGGCGCATTCGCTTTTGTCGGTTGTGGGGAGTGCGGAAAGCGCGCTCCCTGCTTTTCGATGGATCAGACTACGTCTCCGAACGACACGCTCACTGCGCCGGCGAAACAGTCGCGCGTCGCACTGAACGTGCTCGCCCTCTGCTTCGTGCTATCGGTGCTCGGGCGCGGTCTCAGCGACAGCTTCACGGTCTTCCTCAAACCGATCTCGGAAAATTTCGGCTGGGACCGCGCCTCCGTCGTATCGGTCTATTCGCTGACCTGGCTTGCCAGCGGCCTGACCTCGCCGCTGGTCGGGCGGCTGTTCGACCGCTCGGGTCCGCGCGTGGTCTATGCGCTGGGTCTGGCGCTGCTCGGCTGCGCATTCCTGATCGCGTCGCGCGCGCACCAGCTCTGGCAATTCCAGCTCAGCGTCGGCCTCTGCGTCGGCTTCGGCACCGCGCTGATCGGCAACGTCTCGAACTCGATCCTGCTCGGCCGCTGGTTCGGACCGCGGCTGCCGACGGCGATGGCCGTGATGTATTCGGCGACCGGCGCCGGCCTCCTGGTGCTGCTGCCGTTGTCGCAGGTGCTGATCGACCGGATCGGCTGGCGCGAGGCCTATCAGGTGTTCGGCATCGCCGCGCTCTGCCTGCTCGTTCCGCTGGTCTTTCTGCCGTGGCGGCTGCTCGCCGGCGGATCGCCGCACATCGTCAAGAAGGTCGAGACCGGCCTGATCGACGAAGGCTGGACGCTGCTTGCCGCGATGCGCCATCATGCCTTCTGGGCGCTGTTCTCGACCTTCTTCTTCACCGCGATCGCGATGTACGCGCTGACGGCGCAGATCGTCGCCTACCTGATCGACGTCGGCTTTCCGCCGCTGCAGGCCGCCACCGCCTGGGGCTTCTCCGGCGTCGCGCTGTTCGTCGGCATGCTCGGCGTGTCCACGCTCGACGGCATCATCGGCCGCCGGCCCTCGGTGCTATTCAGCTACGGCGTCTCGATAGCAGGCATCATCCTGCTCTGGCTGCTGCAATGGTATCCGAACTACTGGCTGCTCACCGGTTTCGTGATCTGCTTCGGCAGCATGATCGGCTCGCGCGGTCCGCTGATCACGGCGACCGCGCTGAAGATCTTCCGCGGCGAGCGCGTCGGCACGATCTATGGAACGATCATGATCGGCAGCGGCCTCGGCTCCGCGCTCGGCTCCTGGGGCGGCGGCCTGATCCACGACTGGACCCACAGCTACAATCCGCTGATCGCCTTCGCGCTCGTCAACGTAGTGCTCGGCCTGATTCCGTTCCTGGTGGTGCCGGCGCTGCGGCGCTGAGTTCGGACGCGTGTGCCCGCCTCCCCTCGGAAGGCGGCGCGGAAGCCGACATGAGTGCATGTCGGCCTGGGCCAACAGGCTGCATTCGCGAAATGAAAGAGGCCGCCAACTCAAGCGGCCTTGAGTGGATGGCTCCCAATTTCTTGGTTGCGAGAGCCGATCTTCTAGTCCGGTACTATTAGTCGCAACGACGGACCCTGCGCATCGAACCGTCGTCACGCTCGATCGTGACGGTGCGGCATCCGCGATATCCGCGATCATAATCGTACGCGCGATAAGCGCGTCGATCATAGTCTCGATAGTAACGGTGCTCCGGACCCACTCTTACGCCGCCGAGCGGAGTATCGACGGCAACCTGAGCTGACGCAGGTGCAACGGAGATCGGCGTGGCCATAGCGAAACCAGCAACCGCCAGCACACCAGCCAATAACAGTGTCCTCATGAGGGCTCCTCCTGAGTTGTTGAATTGCTCTCCAACATCCCAGATGGAGCAAGGTTCCTGCGCGAACGTCATCCAGACGGCGGACGGCTTGGGGCGCCCGCCTTCGATGGTTGTGGACAGAAAACCGCCGTGCATGTTCCCGAACCAGAAACGTCTGTTGAAGGTTAAAAGCTGACGATGACCGCTTCCAATCTCCGCCTGCCTTGGAAGCAGATTTGCGGATAAGCGCAGGTCCACCGTTCTGGGCGCACGCAGCAAATTGCGCCGGGTGCCGATGAGACCGATATTGTCGCAGGTGTCGGCTCGATCTAGGCTTCCACCCGCCGAGGTCCTCAATGGATATCAAACGGGCGTTACCCCATCCGAAACTTCGCGGTGTCCTGCGCTCGTTCGAGGAAAGGCGCGTGGAATTGGGGAGCGCCGTGCTGGCCTGGCCGGTCGCCGCACGGCCGCATCAAATCCTGGATATCCACCTGGCTGAGCCATATCGCGTACGCATCGACGGCGGCGAGGCCTGCACGACGCCGGACGTGGGCGTGGTCGGACCGCAAACCTATTGCCGCGCGCATGTTTGCCTGTCGGGCTCCGTGCATGTCTTCAACATCCTGTTTCAACCGACCGGCTTGAACCGCTTGGTTGGGATCGACATGACCACCCTGGTCAATCAGGACCCGGCAGCCAGCGATGTGCTCGGCAAATCCGCCACGTCGCTTGGCGATGCCGTGCGCATGGCGCCTGATTTCGACCTGCGCGTCGCCGCGGCCGAACGCTGGGCCGAGGCCATGCTCGAGAAGCGCGGCCCGGACTGCGCAATCGCCGCCGCGTCACGCCGGATGATCAGCGTCCAGGGACGCACGCGGATCGAGGACCTCGTTGCAAATTCCGGCCTCAGCACCAGCCAGTTCCAGCGTCGTTTTGCGGCGCAGGTCGGAATGACGCCAAAACTGTTTGCGCGAACCATCCGCTTCGACCGGGCGCTGGTCGCCCGCCGCGATGCGCCGCACCGCTCCTGGACCGACATTGTCCACGAACTCGGCTATTTCGATCAGGCCCATTTTATCCGCGAATGCCACGCTTTCGCCGGCTTGCCGCCAAGCAGCCTCATCGGCGATTGGGACAACGTCTTTTTCCCCGGCTGATGACCAAAATCTACAAGCGCTTTCGATCACGCGTCCCGCAAGGTCCGGCTTTCTTGGGAGGCCAGCATGACAGCGAGAATGACGCGGCGCGAACTCGGCGGCGTCGCGTTTGGCATCGCCGTCGCCGGCCCGAGAGCTGGAGCAATGAACATGCCGACCAACCTTGAGCGCTTCAAAGCCATCGTCGAGCGCGGCTTTTCCCAGGGCGACCTCACGGTCGCGGACGAAATCTGCGCCGAGACGCTGATGGAACATGAGTATCTGTCGAAAACCGATATTCCGGGACCGCAGATCCTGAAAGCGCAGATCGAGGATGCGCGGCGCAGCATCAAGAACCTGACGCTCTCGATCGAGGCAATCGTGGAAGCCGGCGATACGGTGTGGGCGCGGAGCAAGGCAACCGGCGTTGATCCTCGTTCGGGAAAACCGGTCGCCATCGATGTCATCGACATTTGTCGATTTGCGGACGGCAAGCTGGTCGAACACTGGGGCGTGCCCGACCGGTTTGCGCTGCTTCACCAGATCGGAGCGCTGCCGCCTCCGCCGGGACCGCGACCTTAATTGTTCGTCGTCGGCAGGTCGTTCGGGCCGTACTGCTTGAATTCGAAGATCTTGCGCGTCAGGCCGGGCGCCAGCGCGGAGATCGGGTTGACGCGCAGCACCGGGGCGCTCGGTGTTCCCACCACTTCATAGGTCACGCCGATCAGGCCTTCATTGCTGCCGGCGCCGAGGAAAATCCCGAAGAACGGGATCTGGCCGAACATGTTGTTCAACCCGTACATCGGAATGAAGGTGCCGTTCATCCGCACCTGGTTGCCGATATAGTCGATGCTGCCTTCGATGGTGGCGCCGATGCTCGGTCCCTTGACCACGCCGTTGCGGATCGACAGCTGGCCGCTCTGGCGAGTGAACTCGGCGCGCAGCGCGTCGAACCCGATACCGTTCTGGGTGCTGACCGGCCCGCCGGCGACGGCGCGATCGAGCTGAGTTTCGCCTTTCACCGAGAAGCCGGTGATATTGATGAGGCCTTCCCTCGGGCCCGGCTCCGGGATCGGCGGCTCCATTGCCAGCGTGAGCTGGCCGCCGACCACCTTCGAATAGGTATCGATGAAGCGCAGGAACGCACCGGCGTCGCCGGTCTGCAGATAGATCACCTCGCGGCCCTGCTGGCGTCCGCGCATATCGACGGCGACGGGCGTATCGCGGCCGACCTTGCCACTCAGCGTGAACGCCTTGAAGAACCCGTTGCGGCGCGAGATCTTGGCATCGACGCTGCGCAGCGCCTCGCCGTTGAAGCCGGCCACCGCACCGAGTTTCAGATCGACATCGAAATCGGTGGTCTTGGTCTTGCTCTTGGGATCGCTGTCGCGGCCGGAGATCGCCGATTTCAGGAAGCCGCGGCCGTCGAACACGTCGCCGCGCATCGTCACCTTGATGACGCCGTCGGGCCCGCGATCGGCGCGCAGCGATGTCTTGTCACCTTCCGACGGCGCATAGGTCGGGAAGTTCGCATTCATGAGATCGCCGTTCTGGTCGACCTCCAGCGCGCCCTTGATCGAAACGCCGGCGCCGTCGATCGAGATATCCTCGAACCGCGTCGATTGTCCCTTCGGCACCACGTTGAACGTCGCCTTGCCGGCCCTGCCCTGCGTCTTGACCCAACCGGGCAGGATGTTGTCGAGCTTGAGCTGGGTCAGGTCGGCCTCGACGCCCATCTTGGTGGTCGGATTGTCGCCGCTGCCGATCTTGCCGCTCAGCTTGATCGGGATCGCACCCGAGACGGCAGGACCGAGATCGAGTCCGAGACGCGCGCGGCTCGCATCGTCAAGCGTTGCCTGCAGCTTGACGTCGGCATCGCCGTCGGTCGGCTTGCGATAGTCGAGCGAGGCCGCCTGCCCGTTGATCTTGACGTCACCCTTGACCTGGAAGCCGGCGTTGCTGGCAACCAGCTTCAAGGTGTTGGCCTCGAGCTTCTGGTTCATCACCAGCTTGTCGACGGCGACGCCGGTGATGTCGGCGGCGACCGAGTACATCGTATCGGCCTTGGTCAGCTCGCCCTTCACCGGCATGCCGAGATTGATCGTCGCCGTGACGTTGCCTTTGCTGGCGTTGGGATCGATCGGCGGACCGGAGAGATCGCTGAGCCGGTCGGACGCCAGGATCTCGGCGGCGGCCGGCACCGGACAGTCGACCCGGAACTTGACCTTCGATGGCGACGGCTTCGGCGCCATGTCCGGCACCTCGAAGGTGAAATCCGTCAGCGTGATCTTGCGGCCCGCCGGCGTGTCGGCGATGCCCTGGTTGATGGTCACGGTCGCGGTGCGGCCGGTCACCCTGGCCTTCAGGTCCGCATCATGCACGGCGGGCATCTGATCGACCGGGCGCACCGTGACACCAGAGGCGACGATGTTGACCGAGAGACCGTCATCCGGGATCGGCGGGCCCTTGCGCGACAGATTATGCACCGGCGAATTGACGCCGACATCGATGCGCTGGAGCGTGCCGCGGTCGATCCGCTCGAGCACCCATTCGCGCACCTCGGGCACGATGACGATCGGCCACATCCGCTTCAGCGCGGAGGCCGACATCGGCGTGCCGGCGAATCCGAGCTGCAGCCGCGGCTCGCCGGAATAGTCGATGCTGCCGGTGCCGGCGACACCGATCTCGCCATTGGAGATGTCGGCCTGGGTCAGCAGCACGCGCTTCTTCTCGGTGTCGAACCGGAAGCCGATGTTGATGCGATTGAAGATCAGCGGCGGTTCGGTCTTGTCGGCGCCGGCCAGCACGATGGTGCCGCCGGACAGTCCTGCCTGCCAGTCGGTGACATTATCGTTGGGCGGCTCAAGATGGCCGAGCAGCGTGATGCGGTTGGCGCCCGAGACGATCTTGATCGGCGCCAGCAGCACGCGCCGCCCCGAATCCCATTCGACGCTCATCTCGGCCGAATCGACCGGCATCGGGTAGTCGGGCGTGTCGGTGTCGATGATGTTGCCGGCGCCGACATTGATCTTGCCGCGGAAATAGGTCGGCAGGCCGTCGCGGCCGAGCTCGCCCTTCATCTCGCCCGACAGCGGCAGGTCGGCGGTGTAGGTGAGATCCTTGGTCCGCATCGCGAGCAGGATGTTCCGCGTGGAAACCTTATCGGCCTTGACGTCGACCGAGCGCACGCCGTTCTGCTGCGGTCCGACCAGGACGCGCACCGACCAGGGCTTGGCGCCCTCCTCGCCGAAGCTGAGCGCCACGCCGCCGCCGCTCGGGCGCCGCAGGCTCAGGCTGATATTCTCAAAGCTCCATTTGTTGCCGCGCTGCTGGTCGTCGACGACGAGATTGCCGTTCTTCAGGCCGATCTCGTTGAGGTTCTGACCGTCGAGGCCGGTCATGCTGAGGCTGTCGAGCCAGTCGAGCCCGGCAAGCAGCCCGCTCTGCGCCGAATCCGGTGCGGCCGCCGAGGGCTCGGACGCGGCCGGCGGCGCGGCCACCGGCGGCGGCGCTGTTGGCGACGGACGCGGGAATGTCGGCGGCAGGCCGGCCTCCCGCTTGGAGGCAACGCCGGTGGCGAGCGGCTTTGCGGTGTCGCCGGCGGACACGGTCACATTGCCGTCGGGCGTGATGCGCACCGATAGTTCCGCGTCGACCAGATTGAGGCTCTCCGCCCGCAACTGGCCCATCAGCAGCGCCGTCCCAGACAACCGCACTTCGGCTTTCGGCGCGCTGGCAACCACCGCATGGTCGCGGTCGCGGACGATGATGTCGCGAATCCGCACCGCGATCCTGACCCGGCCGGCGCGCTCGATCTGGGTTCCGCCGACCTCGACCGTGTTGCCGTGGCCGATATTCTCCTCGATCGCCGCGGCCAGCCACGGCGTCGCCAAGTCGAGATTGATCGGACCTGCGCCGAGCCGCCACCACAATGCGCCGAAGCAGGTTGCAAACAGCACGACCAGCACCACGAGGACCAATCCGATGCGACGGATCCAGCGTTCGCCATGTAGCCAGCGCTGCATGCCGGAGCAGAAATCGGTGAAACGATGCAGGTTGGTATTGGAACGCGACAGCAATTGCCGCGCACGGTTGCCCGCCGCCTCATCCTGCTCGTCCCACGCGGCGTCGTCTTCCCATTGCGAGAAGTCAGCTCCGGCGCGCGGATTTGGACCCTGCGGCGACGTGTTCCTTGCCATTGCCTCTCGGTGCTGACGGCGAAGCTGCTCGCCGCCATCGGGACGCCCGTCGATTCGTATCGAGCGCTCCCGTGCCGGCATCGCCGCCTATCCTCGCCTAATCATGTTACTCGCCGATGGCCCACGGAACGGACCAAACCAACCAATCAAAAGCCAATTCAGCAAGCGGACGGGTTACGCGTCGAATTCCTTGTCACCATACTCCGTGGCCATCAAACTTGCCCAGCGGCCGATGCGAATCCGGCCACCGCGAATAAGACCCGCAATACCCCAATGGTTGAACTTCGGAAAGCGACGAAAGGAAGGCGTATGTCCAAGAAAACGCGCAAGAAATCCTCCAACACAACCGGAAAGCGGGTCGCAACAAAGGTTGCGCGCGCGAGAAGCGCAAGCACTGGGAAGTCCGCGGCGAAAACCCGCACAACGGTTGCGAAAAAGCCTGCGGCCAAAACAGCAAAGGCCAAGGCGTCTACGAAAAAGACCGCAGCGGGAGTTCAAGACAAAGCCTCGCACAAGGCTGCATCAAAACCGTTAAAGCTGGAGCCGGCCGTGACCGTGACCAAGTCGTCCGACGTCACACTTGCCGAAGGCGCGTCGGCACCTGGCTTCGACCTGCCGCGCGACGGCGGGGGCAGCGTTTCGCTGAAGGATTTCGCCGGCAAGAAGCTGGTGCTGTTCTTCTATCCCCGTGCCGACACCCCCGGCTGCACCAGGGAGGCGATCGACTTCACCCGGCTCAAGGGCGAGTTCACCGCTGCTGGTACCGAGGTGGTCGGCATATCGGCCGATACGGTTAAGGCGCAGGAGTCATTTCGAAACAAACACCAGCTGTCCGTGCCGCTGGTCTCCGACGGCGCCCATCAGATGTTGGAGGCGTACGGTGCCTGGGGCGAAAAATCGATGTATGGCAGGACCTTCATGGGAATTATTCGCACCACGGTTCTGGTCGATTCCGGTGGAAAAGTCGCCCGCATCTGGCGCCACGTGAAGGTCGACGGCCATGCCGAAGCGGTATTGGAGGCCGCCCGCGCGCTCTGACCGGAGGGGTTCCGTTTCCTGAAAATTAACCATGGCGGGCTCAAATCGGCCCCGCAGATTAGCCGTACGGAGCTTGGTCCGACCGGCCGCGGGAGTACCGATGTCGAGCCGGTCCGGTCATCACCACGAACACCAGAAACACCATCATCCCCAGGACCATGGCCGGGCACCGGCGCGCCGTCCGGCCGCCCATCACGCCGCACCGGCGGCTGCGGTGGCGGCCTCCGGCGAGGGCTATACGCTGGTTCATGCCGGCAAGCAGGTCCGGTTCGGGCCGGTCGTGTTCTGGATCGCGGTCGGCACCGTGGTTCTGCTCGGCATGTGGTCGGCGGCGACCGCGACCTATTTTGCGTTCCGCGACGACGTCCTGACCCGCCTGATCGCGCGCCAGGCCGAGATGCAATACGCCTATGAGGATCGCATCTCCGAGCTGCGCGCCAAGGTCGACCGCACCACCAGCCGCCAGTTGCTCGACCAGGAGCAGTTCGACCAGAAGCTCGACCAGATCATGAAGCGGCAGTCGACGCTGGAATCGCGCGCCACCGCGCTCGGCGCGATGCCCGATGCCACCTCGACCGGATCGATCAGGCCGCAGGGCCGCGCCGAGGCGGCGCCGTCCTCCGGCACGCCAAAGCCCTCCCCGATCAGCGACACCGTGATCTTCGTGGCGCCGCCGGACCGCGAGGCGCGGCTGGAATCGCGCGCACCGCTGATCGCCAAGGCGCAGCCGAACCAGTTCGCCAAGGCCCAGGGCGTCGACAATGTCCTGGTCCGTCTGCAGACCTCGCTCGATCAGGTCGAGCGCCGCCAGGTCGCCGCGCTCTCCTCGGTCGAGGACGGCATCGAATCGCGGGTGCGCCGGATGCGCGGCGTGATAAGCGATCTCGGCCTCAACATGTCGCAGCTCGAAGCAGCCGTGCCGCGCTCCGGCATGGGCGGCCCGTTCGTGCCGGTGAAGCTCGCGCCCGACGCCGGCGCGTTCGAGCGCCAGCTCTATCGCATCAACATCAACCGCGCGCAGATGCAGCGCCTGAACCAGACGCTGGCGCTGGTGCCCTACCGCAAGCCCGTCGTCGGCGAGGTCGAATTCACCAGCGGCTTCGGCGTTCGCAGCGATCCTTTCCTCGGCCGGCCGGCGATGCACACCGGCCTCGACTTCCGCGCCGCGCAGGGCGATCCGGTGCGCGTCACCGCCAACGGCAAGGTGGTGTCGGCGGGCTGGGCCGGCGGCTATGGCCGCATGGTCGAGGTCGATCACGGCAACGGCCTCTCGACCCGCTACGGTCATCTCTCGGAGATCGGCGTCAAGGTCGGCGAATACGTCAAGATCGGCCAGGTGATCGGCGCCGTCGGTTCGACCGGCCGTTCCACGGGTCCGCATCTGCACTATGAGACCCGCATCGACGGCGAAGCGGTCGATCCGCAGAAATTCCTCCGCGCCGGCGTCCGCCTCAGCGCAGGCTAAAGTTTCCAATCACACCTTATGTCTCTGAAACCGGCGCGGGCCAAACTTGCGCCGGTTTTGCTTTGCCGGATCAGCGGCGACCGCCGCCGCCCATGCCGCCACCTGGCCCGCCGCCACCGAATCCGCCCCCGCCGAATCCGCCGCCGGGCCCGAATGGGCCGCCACCGCCACCCGGACCAAGCGGTCCGCCGGGCGAGCCGAAGCCGCCGGGGCCAGGACCCGTCGTTCCACCACTCAGCGGATCAGGCGCAGGACCGCCGCCACCGGGCGGCAGTCCGCCGGACGGACCGGACGGCCCTCCTCCGGGCCCGCCACCCGAGCCTCCGCCGGGCCCACCCCGTCCGCCGGGTCCGGATCCGCCTCCCGGCCCGGGGCCGCCCCCTGAGCCGCGGCCCGGCGTGCCGGGGCTCCTCACCGACGAGCCCGGAAATTTGGCAACCGATTGCACCGATTCGACCCGCAGCTCGCGGGTGCCCGTCAGCTGCGCGTTGACGACCACGCGCGTATCGGCCGCCGGCGAAAACCGCGAATGGTCGCGCGCGACAAAGCCCGAGCCGAGCTGCAGGTCATTGCCGACCCGCCGCACGTAGGCCTCGATCAACAGCCGCTTCGCGCCGGCAAGATCAGAAAAGTCGTCGGCGCGGCTGCGCGAGACCTGCATCACGCCCTGCGCGACATGGCCTTCGGCCTGCACGCGCTGACCAGCCAGCGCCGCGTCGACGCCGCTGAGCTTGAGTTCGCCGATCCTTAGAGTTCCGGCGCGGTCGCGCTCGAGCGGCCCGGCGACGCGCATCGCGGCGTCATGGCGCTCCTGCACGAGACTCGCGACGACGACGCCGTCGGTGCGGCGCAGCCCGAACACCGCGACATGCGCGCCGACCTTCAGCCAGCTCTCGCGGCCGCTCCAGGCGACCTTCTGGCCGAGCACCGTCAGCTCGCCCGATTTCATCTGCTCGACCGGCCCGGTCACTTCGCTCGCCACGTCGATGCGTTTGGTCGACAGCGTGCCGCCGGCATCGCGCTCCGCCACCACGCGGGCAAGCTGTCCGATCCGCAGCGCCTTGGCGCTCGCCACCTCGCCGTCGATCCGGACCGGCACGTCGGCGGCATAGGCGACGCGCTCACCATTGACATAGATCGAGCCGAATCGCTGGATCACGCCGACGATGCCGGTACCGCCGATGCCCTGGTCGGAGCCGGTGATTCCGGTGCCGCCGATGCCCTGATCGTTGCCGCGCTTTCTGACCTGCGCGCCCGCGAGCGACGTTCCGGCGAGCCAGAATGCGGCGAGCAGCGCGCGGCGCGAGATGATTGGGCCGCTCATGTCCCGCCGCCTTCGTCTGAATCGTCATCGACCGGGCCGTCCGGGCCTTCGCGATAAATGTAGATGCCGAAATTCCAGCGATAGTCGCCGCCCTTGTCTTTTGCGAGCGCGCGGTTGGCCTCGCGGTTGGCGACCTTCAACGCCTCCATTGCCAATTCGCGCGAGCGGCCCTCGAGCCGTTTGGCCAGCTTGGCCGACAGCCCGTCGTAATGCACCGCGCGTTCGAGGAAACGCGGCGTTGCCGACGACACGTTCTGCTCGGCGGCCGCGACATGGTCGTGCAGATTGCGGCCGAGATAGTGCCATTTACGGTCGTCGTCGCCATGCGGCACGAAGGCCTCCTCGACCAGCATGATCTCGTCGCGGTCATTGATGGTGACGAGCTTGCGGTCGAGCCATTCGTCCAGCACGGCGCGCGGCCGCACGTCCTTGGTGATCGATTCGACCAGCGTCTCGAACGACGGCGCGTCGCCGTCGGCGGTGCGCGGCAATGGCAGCGGATCGCCTTTCGCATCGGTGAATTCGGGCGCGGCCAGCCAGCGCGCGATGATCGCGCTGGTGCGCGACAGCGTCGCCGGCACCGCGTTGACCGGCGCGCCCGCGCCGCGCAGCCGCGCCACCTCCTTGCGGTGGATGCCCGTCAGCAGGCTGACGCGGCTGTCGGTCTGCTCCTTGCCCTCGAGCGCGAAGTCGTGCTCGGCGACGTTGACATAGAGCTCGCGCAGCAGCTGGGTCAGCGCCGGGAATGTCATGCCGCCGCGGATGCAAAGCCGCACCAGCGGGCGCAGCATCCGCGCCAGAGGCGCGTGCAGCTTCGCTGCGGCGATCGGCGCGGACGATCCCGGCTTCGACTTCGGGGCCTTGGCATTCATGCCCAACTTTTAGCCGTCCCCGGCGTGGGACACAATCCCACCTCACTTGACGTGTGACATTTTCCCACTTATGGGAAACAAAGTCACCTCCGGACACACCGCGCGCCGCCACGGTGACCTGGCACTGCCGCCAACACGGACCGCTCCATGACGTCAACCCGATTCGACCTTGCGATCGCGGAAGCCTGCCGGATCGCCCAGGTTCCCTACGAGGAGTTCGTGTCGACGGTGATGGCGGGCGGCTATCCCTGTCTGCCGGGCGTGGTGCCCGGAACGCCGCGCCGATTCGACGAAACCGACCTGCTGGCGTTGTACATTTATGGCCGCCTGCTCGCGTTCGGCTTCGGCGGCCTGCGCGCCGGCGAATATGCCAGCCGCGTGCATGCCGGCCTCACCGCCGAGCCCCGCGCGAATTCGATCTCGATCGCGCTGACGTCGGATGGCGGCAAGCGTGTCGTCATCGAGCATGATTTGCAGCGGCCGGCAGCCGCGATGCTGCCCGAGCGAATCCATTTCGACATCCCCGCCATCAGGCGCCAGTTGCAGCAGCCGACCGAACGCAGCACCGCCGAGCCGGCCTGACGCTCCGCTGGAAACTCCCGCCTTCGGCGATCGCCCGCGCCGTCGCGGGGCGATCGCGCCGTCATGCGTTCCGATCCTTCCTCCCTCAAAAAAGTTGTCCACTGCCTTACGTGGGACATAATCCCACATTTTAGTCCGACGCCATTGACGTGTGAAATTTTCCCACGTATCCAGAATCCATTCAGCAGGGAATCCGACCAATGTCTCTTCGTTCGGCCCGCGACCCCGAATCCGGTCGGTTCGCCGCCATCACCCTCCGCTTCACGCCGCAGGCGCCGTTCTGCTTCACGCCGCGGGCATTCTCGTTCACGCCGCGGGCGGCTTGCGGCCCGATCGAGCCGGTGTTTCCGGCGCTGCTGCGCTCGGCGGTGTTCTTCGCCGCGCAGGCGCTGCCGTTCGTCGTCGCCCTGTACGCAGCATGATCCGGATCGAGCCGCCCATGATGGTTCTCAACCAGCCGCCGGCCCCGCGTCCGTCGGTGCTCCACATCTTCAAGGTCTACTACCCCGACCTGTTCGGCGGCACGCTGACGGTGATCCGCGACATCTGCGCCTCCCTGAAGGACACGTTCAACGCCGCCGTGCTGGTCTGCTCGCGCTCCGGCGGCGAGCGGCAGATCGTGGTCAATGACGTCGCCGTCGAGCGCGTGCATTCATTCGGCGACGTGCTGTCGCTGCCGGCGGCGCCGACCTATCCGTGGCGGCTGTGGCGCCGCATCGCCGAGCATGATCTGCTGGCGCTGCACGCGCCCTTCCCGCTCGCCGACCTCGTGTTCGCATTCGGGCTCGGCCACACGCGTCCGCTGGTCGTGCACTGGCACGCCGACATCGTCTCGCACGCGGCACTGCGCTTCCTGGTCGAGCCGATGATGCGGCGAACCTTGCGGCGGGCGTCTGCGATCATCGTCTCCGATCCGGTGCTGGTCGAGACGACGCCGCTGCTGCAGGAGTTTTCCGACAAGTGCCACGCCGTTCCGTTCGGCGTCGATGTCGAGAAATACGACCGGCCCGCCGCGCAAGGCGACGACGTCAACGCCCGCGGCCGCCTCGTCCTCGCCTGCGGCCGGCTGGTGCCCTACAAGGGCTTCGACGTGCTGGTGCGATCGGCGCACGCACGCAATTTCGAGGTCTGGATCGTCGGCGAGGGCCGCGAGCGCGAGCATCTCGAGCAGCTGATCCGCGACTATGGCCTGCAGGACCGCGTCCGCCTGCTCGGCTCGGTGTCCGAGAGCGAACGCGTCAAGCTGATGCGCATCGCCGACGTCTTCGTGATGCCGTCGGTGACCAATGCGGAAACCTTCGGGCTGGTCCAGCTCGAGGCGATGGCGGCGAGCCGTCCGATCGTCAACACAGCGCTCGACACCGGCGTTCCCCATGTCGCCCGCCACGGCCTCGAGGCCATCACGGTGCCGCCCGGCGATCCCACTGCGCTCGCCGATGCCATCGAGACGCTGATCAACGATCCGGAGCGGCGCCGCCGCATGGGCCAGGCCGCGCGACATCGCGCGCTGACCAAATATTCGACAACAGCCTTCAAGGAGGGAGTGGAGACGGTGTACCGCAAGGTCGTGTCCGAAGAGGCCGCCGCAAAGGACGCAGGGTCACTAGCCCCAGCCCCGCGCCCCCAAACGGCCGGTCTCATTGGCGCGATCCAGATCGCCGGCGCGCTGGCCTGGTCTGACGTGCGCCATCGCTACGTCCGCTCCCTCCTTGGACCCTTCTGGATGTCGATCCAGATGGCGATCATGGTGGCCGTGCTCGGCTCGGTCATCGGCCATCTCTCCAACGCCAGCGCAGTGGCGCGGCTGCCGATGCTGGCGGCAAGCCTCACCGCCTGGACCTTCCTCAACAGCGTCGTGCTCGACGCCACCACCGCGCTGCAGGGCTCGGCGAGCCTGATCAAGGATCGCGCACTGCCGCCGGTGATCTTCCTGCTGCAATGTACCTTCCGCCAGGCGCTGTTCGCGGCCCACAACGCGGTGGTGCCGCTGGTGCTGTGGCTCGCGCTGACGCCGAGGGATATCGGCGGCGCCATCGCCGCCCTGCCCGGCCTCGTCCTGTTCGTCGTCTCCGCACTCGGCGTGAGCCTCGTGCTCGGCGCGCTGGCGACCCGCTACCGCGACATCAAGCCGATCATCGAATCCTCGCTGACGCTGGCCTTCCTGGCCTCGCCGATCATCTGGACACCCGAGATGATCGACCGCGGCTCCACCGTGATGCGGCTCAATCCGCTGACGCATCTTTTCGCGGTCTGGCGCGATCCGCTGGCCTCAGGCCATGTCGCGATGACCAGCGTGATCTACGTGCTGGCCTGCCTTGCCGCGCTCGCGGCCGCCGCGGTCGTGACCATCACTCAATTGCGCAAAGCGGCGTTCTGGATCTAGGCATGGCACGCATCGACCTCCAAGACGTCTGCCTCGATTATCCGCTGTACGGCGCCTACGACTTTTCGCTCAAGCGCCGCCTGCTCGGGCGCCTGTTCCGGCAAAGCAGCGAGATGCGCACCATCCGTGCGATCGACAGCATCTCGATCGACGCAAAGGCCGGCGCACGCATCGGCCTCGCCGGACCGAACGGCTCCGGCAAGTCGACATTGCTGCGGCTGATCGCCGGCGTCTTTCCGGCAACCAGCGGCAAGGTCGAGATATCAGGCAATATCGTGCCGTTGCTCGGCCTCGGTGCCGGCGTCAATCTCGATTTCGTCGCCGCCGACAATATCAGCCTGCTGCTGCGGATCTCGGGACGCAAGCCGACGCCGGCGATCCTGGAGGAGATCTGGGCCTTCACGGAGCTGGAAGAGCGCATGCAGCGGCTGCCGCTGCGGATGTTCTCCTCGGGCATGCTGATGCGCGTGCTGTTCGCGACCGCGACCGCCTTTCCCGCCGACATCCTGCTGCTCGACGAATGGCTCAGCGTGGTCGACGAGAATTTCTCGGCCAAGGCCGAGCAGCGGTTGCGCAAGATGGTCGAGACCGCGGCGATCGTGATCATCGCCTCGCACGACCACGCGCTGCTGCGCCGGACCTGCAACAGCATCATCAATCTCGATCACGGCCGCATCGCCAGCACCGTTGCGCTGGATGCGCCCGTCCCGCATCACCTCGAGCTCAGAGAAATCAGCGCATGACAAAGATCCTGGTCGTCAGCGAGGCGCTCGGCGAACCGAACCACAAGCGCGGCATCTTTCATTTCACGCGCGAACTAATCCGCTCGCTGGCCGGCGACGGCCACCAGCTGACGCTGCTGGTCGAGACCACGCGGCGTTATCGCAAGCTGCGCCGCCGCCAGCTGCGCACGAGGCTGCTGCCCGACGGTTCGCGGCTGATCGAGCTACTCGCGCTCTATCGCTTCCTCGACGAGGCCGACATGAATGCGCCGGTGATGCGCAGCAGCGGCGGCCTGCGCCGCACCATCGACTGGTTCCGCGGCAAGCTGCGCGCCGCGACCTCGCTGGAATTCGCGGTCAGCTTCCTGCGCGCGCTGCATCTGCTGCCGGCCGGCGTCAGCCTGATCGAGAACCATGCCGACGGCCTCGAATACATCCCGACCGATCTGCGCCATCTCAGGCTGTTCGGCGATTTCCTGCTCGAACCCGGCTTCTACAGCTATCAGGACACCTCGGCGCTGCTGCGGCTGCCGCCACCCCGCGTCGATGCGCGCGGCTACGACGTCATTCTCATCGACACGCCGACGCGGGTGGCGATCCAGCGCAAGCGCGGCGCCAAGGTGATCTGCGTCGTGCACGACCTGCTGCCGCTGACCGACCTCAAGCTCAGCGACGTCGCAACGCGGCTGTTCCTGTCGCGCCTGTTCACCAGCCTGCAACAGGCCGACGAGCTCGCCTTCGTCTCGAACTACAGCCTCGGCCGCTTCCGCGCCCTGCTGCCGCAGTTCGCGCATCTGCCGGCGCGGGTGGTCTATCCCCGCACCAAATTCGACGCCGCGGCGCTGCTGGCACCGGGTGCACCGAGCGGACGGCCCTACTTCGTCGTGATCGTCTCCGCCGAGCCGCGCAAGAACCTTGCCGCGGTCATCCGCGCTTTCCGCAAGCTGCCTCAGGCCGATCTCGTCGTGATCGGCTACACCGGCGACCCCAGCCTGACCCGCAACGCGCCGCCCAATGTCCGCTTTTCCGGCTATGTCGAGGAATACGAGAAGGCCGCGCTGATCGCCGACGCGCATGGCCTGATCATGCCGAGCCTCGCCGAGGGTTTTGGCGTGCCGATCATCGAGGCGCTGGCCGCGAACACGCCGGTGCTGTGCTCCGACATCGCGGTGTTCCGCGAGGTCGCGGGCGAGCTCGCAGACTATTTCGACCCGTTCTCGATCGAGTCCATTGCTACCTCGGTCACCCGGGTGCTGGCGCAGCAGGAGCAGTGGCGCGAGCGGATCCGCGAGCGCCGGACCGAGCTCGCCGAACGCTTCGGCCACCACACCCAGGCGCGCGACCTGCTGTCGCATCGGGTCGCCGTCGAGAGCGTGACCTCGGTGCCCGCGGCGTCTGCCGCGATGGCGGCATTCAACGGCGCCACCGTGTAGCCCGATCATGAGCACCGAGTCCCACGCGATCGGCGCTGGCGCCGCGCCTGCCATGCGCTGGCGCGACCGCGTCCGCGCCTGGTCCGGCACGGACGCCTATGTCCGCGCGACCGACATCCTGATCGTGCTGGCCGCGGCGTCGCTGCCATGGTCGACGTCGCTGCTCGCGGTCTTCATGCTGCTGTGGCTGGTCGCGGTGATCCCGAGCGTCGACTGGGAGCAGTTCATTCTCGACCTCGCGCGGCCCGCCTTTGCGCTGCCGATCGCACTGGTCGCGCTCGCGGTGATCGGCGTGACCTGGTCGGAGACCGGCTGGGCCGAACGGCTCCAGGGCATCAAGCCGCTCAGCAAGCTGCTGCTGCTGCCGTTCCTGCTCGGCTATTTCCAACGCTCGCAGCGCGGGCTCTTTGTGTTCGCAGCCTTCCTGGTGTCGTGCACGTTGTTGATGATCCTGTCCTGGATCGTGCTGGCGCTGCCGCAGCTCAAGCTCGCGCACACCGCATCCGACGGCGTGCCGGTCAAGAACTACCTCGACCAGAGCCAGGAATTCACCCTGTGCGCCTTCGCGCTGGCGCTGCCGGCGTTGACCGCGCTGCGGGCCGGGCAATGGCGCATTGCAGCCGGCGCCGTTGCGCTGATCCTGCTGTTCATCGCCAACATGCTCTACGTCGTTTCGGCGCGGACCGCGCTGGTCACCATGCCGGTGCTATTGATCCTGTTCGCCTCGCTGCATCTGTCCCGGCGCGCCACGCGGTTGCTGTTCGCCGCTGTCGCGCTGGCGAGCCTGCTGGTCTGGACCACGTCACCCTATCTGCGGCAACGCATCGCCGACGTCGGCATCGAGTATCGCGCGCAGGATACCTCAGGCATCGCCTCCACCGCGCAGCGCCTGACCTATTGGCGGAAGTCGATGAAGTTCATCGCTGCCGCGCCGTGGCTCGGGCACGGCACCGGTTCGATCAGGCACATGTTCACCCAAGACGCTATCGGACAGACTGGCCTGAACGCCGAGGTGATCAACAATCCGCACAACCAGGCCTTCAATGTCGCGATCCAGTGGGGGCTCCTGGGCATCCTGCTGCTCTACGCGATGTGGACCAGCCACATCAGCCTGTTCGCCGGCCGCGATCTCGTGAGCTGGATCGGGCTCGCGGTGGTCGCGCAGAACATCACGAGCTCGCTGCTCAATTCGCACCTGTCCGATTTTCACGAAGGCTGGATGTATGTGATCGGCGTCGGCGTCGCTGGCGGCATGGCGCTCCGCGCCCACCGACCGGAGAAGATTCTGTAAGCGTACGGCCCAGAGCCCGTGCCACGTATTCAGTGTCGTCCCTGCGAAAGCAGGGACCCATAACCACGAATGGTTATTGCTGCACGATAGCGGAACGACGAGTCCCGTTCACAACGCAGGCCGCGGAGTATGGGTCCCTGCTCCCGTGCGCAATTGCGCACTAGGCAGGGACGACAGCGGTGGGTTGGCACGAGCAATCGCCTGACGGGCGAGCAGCTACCTCGTCGCCTCGTGCCCGACCTCGCCCGTGATGACGTCGCCGAACAGCTCCCACGCCTCGCCGTTGAATCGCATCAATTGCATCTGCTCGATCGGGAAGTAGTCGTCCGGCGAGGTGTTGACCATGACGCCCGGCAGCATCAGGTCGGAGTGGAAGTTCTTCAAATTGGCGGCCTGCTTCATGACGTTCTCGCGCGTCAGATTGTCGCCGCATTGCTTCAGCACCTGCACCATGGCCTCGGCCTGCACATAGCCATAGAGGTTGTTGGCGTTGCCCTTGTCGCCGTCCGGATAGTACTTGTCCATGAACGCGCGCCATTTCACGACGGGAGGATCCTTGTCCCAGGTCGGATCAGTCGGGTCCTTCAGATAGGCCGTCGAGATGATGCCCTTGGAATATTCGAGCCCGGCCGGCTTCAAGACCGAGGCGACCGAGGTCGCGGTGTTGGCGAGGAAGAATTTCGGCTTCCAGCCGAGCTCGCCCACTTTCCGGATCGCCTGCGCCGATCCCTTCGGCGCCGCCCAGGAGAAGAAGATGTCGGCGCCGGAATCGTGCAGCGCGACGATCTGCGAATCGATCGAGGGATCGGAGACCTCGTAGGACTTGTCGGCGATGATCATGCTGACCTTGTCGCCGAGCCCGTCCTTCAGGCCCTTGAACTGATCCTTGCCGGCGTCGTCATTCTGCCAGAACACCGCGATCTTGCTGTCGGGAAACTTGTCGCGAATGTATTTCGCATAGATGCGCCCCTCGCTCTGGTAGTTGGGCTGAAATCCCATCGTCCAGGGGAAGTTTTTGGGGTCGCCGAATTTGGTGCCGCCGGACGCGACGAACAATTGCGGCACCTTCTTGGCATTCATGTATTTCATGATTGCCGAATTCGACGGGGTACCGAGCGCCTGGAAGATCAAGAGCACCTCGTCGCTCTCGACCAGCTTGCGCGCCTGCTCGATTGCCTTGGGCGGCGAATAGGCATCGTCGTAGCTGATGAAATTGATCTTGCGGCCATTGATGCCGCCCTGTTCGTTGATCATCTTGAAGAACGCGGCCTCGGTCTTGCCGATCACGCCATAGGACGACGCCGGGCCGCTATACGGCATGATGTTGCCGATCTTGATTTCGGTATCGGTCGCACCGGGATCGTATTTCTTCTGGGCGTGGGCCGAGGTCGCGAGCAGTGCCACACTTGCGAACGCCACGATTGCGCCAATATATCCAGAACGAGCCGGCATCGTTTTCTCCCGATTTTTGTCGTGGTTTTGACGGCAAGTCTCGCAAGAGACGCATGTGCTGGCAAGCGCCGGGTTTTTCCGTTGGGCGAAACGGCATTGTTGCCTGGCGCTATTTATGATTGAAGGTCGATCTGGGGATCACGAGTCGAGGCGTTCTGATTGCGTAAACCGGACATTCGTACCGGTCCGCGGCATCCGCGTATGGCGGCTGCGGGCTATGAAATCACGCGCCGCCTCAGCGAACGTGCGCTGGCTGGTCGTGGCCTGCACAAGGCCAATGGTGCGTTCGCGCAAGCCACGATCGCCGCGATCCGCGAAAGGCTGCAGCGCGGCGAGACCGTCTATATCGCGGGCCTCGCCTGCCCCGGCACGCACAACACCGGCGTCGCGCTGGTCGAGGTCACCCAGAAGGACGGCCCGCGCCTGATCGTCAACAACGAGGAAGAGCGCTTTTCCGGAAACAAACATACCAACGAGTTTCCGCAATACGCGCTCGAGGACATGCGCAAGGTGTTGCAGCGGATGGGCCGCGACATCGGCGACATCGCGGCCTTCGTCACGACATGGGACTATCCGGCGCTACTGGCGATGCTGATCCGCACCTCGCTCGAGGAAGCGCCGGCCAGTATCAAATTGCTGCGCGCGCCGATCGCGCCCGCGATCAACCTGCGACAGATGGACCAGGTGCGGCGCATCTCGCGCAGGCTCGGCAGGATGTATGGGCTCGGCGAGCAGCTGCCGCTGATCTGCATGCCGCATCACGACAATCACGCCTGGTATTCATTCACTGCCTCGCCGTTCGCCGATCTGCGCGAGCGTGTCGCGATCGCGGTGCTCGACGGCACCGGCGATGTCGGATCGATCTCGCTCTATGTCGCCGACAACGGCGAGATGAAGCAGCTCTATTGCAACGAGAGCCTGTTCGATTCGCTCGGCGCCTTCTACACCGTGATCTCGTCGAGCCAGGGCGGCTGGACCTGGCTCTCCAGCGAGGGCCGTTACATGGGCGCCGCCGCCTGGGGCGACATGAACCGCGCCACCAATCCGTATTATCAGCGGCTGAAGGCGGTGTTGCATCTCGGCCCCGATGGCAGCGTGCAGCTCAATCGCGCGATGGCCAATTGGTACGCCGATCCTGCCGACAATCCCTATCATCAGCCGCTGATCGATATTCTTGGGCCCCCGCTGCGGCCCGACCAGCTCTGGAATCCCGACGCCGTGCTGCGCGTCGAGGACATCAATCACCGCCCCGACACCAAGGACCGCGTCGACAAGGCCGCCGCGACGCAACTGGTGTTCGAGGACGCGATGATCCATGTCATCGATCATCTCCTGCGCCTCACCGGCACCGATCGCCTGGTGCTGACCGGCGGCGTGGCGCTGAACGCGCTCGGCAACATGCGGCTGCTCGAACACTTCGACGAGGCGTGGTTCGAACGCGCCCAGCAGCGCAAGACGCGGCTGCATATGTGGGTGCCGCCGGTGCCCGGCGATCCCGGCGTGCCGATCGGTGCAGCATGGCTATTCGCGCACATGGCGGGCGCGCCGCGCGGCGCGCCGCTGTCGCACGCATTCTATTGCGGCCTGCCGCCCTCGAACGCCGACATCGCCGCGGCGCTCGACGCCGACGACATAGCCTCGACGGCGATCGGCAATGTCGCGACATCAGCGGGGCGCGATGCGGTGGCCGATCTGATGGCCAGCATGGTGGCGCAAGGCGGCGTGATCGCAATCTACCATGGCGCGGCCGAGACCGGCCCGCGCGCGCTCGGCCATCGCTCGATCCTCGCCAACCCCTGCGATCCCGCGGTCCGCGAGCGGCTCAACGAGCGCGTCAAGTACCGCGAGGCGATCCGGCCGCTGGCGCCGATGGCGACGCTCGAGGCGGCGCGCGACTATTTCGAGCTGGAGGACGGCGCCTCCGACGGCGACTACAACGCCTACAACTACATGGTGCTTACGGCGCATTCGAAGCCGGAAGCGCGCGCCAGGATTCCCGCCGTGGTGCACGCCGACGGCACCGGCCGCATCCAGATCGTGCGCGAGGCCGATGATCCCCTCACCTACGCCTATCTGAAGGCGCTCGGTCGCCATATCGGCGTCGAGATGTCGGTCAACACGTCGTTCAACGTCGCAGGCCCGATCGCGCAGACGCCGGCGCAGGCGATGGACACGCTGCGCCGTTCCAAGGGGCTCGATGCCGTGGTGCTGGTCGCCGACGACGGCACCGCCTATGCCGCCTGGCATGGCGGTGAGCGCGACAGCGGACGGTTTACCGGATGGTATGCGGCGTGGAAGCAGGCGCGCGGCTGAACCAGCCCAGCACGCGCCCGTCGATCAGCAGCAGCGCGCTTGATATCACCAGCGCGCCGATGATCTCGCGCGGCGCGATCGGCTCGCCGAGGACAAGGTAGCCGAGCAGCATCGCGGTGACCGGAATCAGCAACGTCACCAGCATCACATTGGTCGCGCCGGAGCGCTGCAGGATCTGGAAGAACACGATATAGGCCAGCGCCGTCGACAGTGCCGCCAGCCCGAGCACGGCGAGCCACGTGGTCGGATGCGGCATCGGCAGCAGCCAGGGACGGTCGGTTAGGGCTGCGATCGGCGCCATCATCACGGCCGATGTCATCATCTGGAACGTCGCCGTGCCCAAGGGCGGCACGCGCTGCGGCAGCCGCCGCCCGACCAGCGCCGCGACGCCATAGCTGAACGCACCCGCGAGGCACAGCAGGATGCCGATGCCCTGGCGGCTCTCGAAGCCGAGCGCATCGCCATGCAGGATCGCGACCCCGATCAGCCCGACCACCACGCCCGCGACACGGCGCGCCTGCAACTTCTCCTCGCCGGCCGCTGCCATGATGATCACCGCGAACAGCGGCGTCGTTGCGTTGAGGATCGAGGCCAGCCCGCTCGGAATATAGGTCTGCCCGAACACGATCAGCGAGAACGGCAGCACGTTATTGAACAGCCCCATCGCGAAGAACGGCGCCCAGGCGGAGGCGCCGCGCGGCCACTCGATCTTCGCGGCGCGCAGCAGCGGCAGCAGGATGATGGTGCCGAGCACCACGCGCAGCAGCACCAGGGTCAGCGGCGGCAATTCGCGCAGGATCACGCCGTTGAAGAAGAACGAGCCGCCCCAGAGCACCGACAGCAGGCCAAGCAGGCCCCAGTCGCGGCGATCGATCCTGTTATCGGTGGAAGGCATGTCGGGCTCTCGCCAGCGCTGTCACAGGTGACTAGCGTGGCGCCGCGAATATTCCCACCCGATTTCCGTGAATGGCGGCCCTGCCTATTTCGGCCGCGACACGATCTCGATCATCTGGCCTTCGTCGCCGTCCGGCGCGTGGGCCTTGGCCTTGTCGTAGGCGGCAAGCGCGGCGCGGCTCACCGGCACCCCAGGCAACAGCGTTTCGGCCAGCCGCACGGCATATTCCGCATCCTTGTGACGCAGCGCCGCCGTGAACGACGCGCCGGAGAAATTGCGGTCGATCATTCGCCGCGAGTGCCGGATCACCTGCGGGCTGGCGATCGCGCCGGTTCCCAGCGCCTCGGCGACCAATTGCATGTCGAGACCCGCCTGCTCGGCGATCGCAACCCCTTCGGCGAGGCTCGCGATCTGCACCGCGCCGATCAAATTGTTGATCAGCTTGAACACGGTGCCGGTGCCGACCGCGCCGAAATGGCGGATCGTGCTGCTGATCGGCGTGAGGAACGGTTGCGCGCGTTCGAGATCGGCCGGATCGGCGCCCACCAGCAGCGTCAGCTTGCCGGCGGCCGCCGCTTCCGGCAGCCCGGTGACGGGACAATCGATGTAGATCAGGCCGCGGCTCTGCAGCTCGCGCGCCATATCGAGCGTGTGCTGGTAGGAGACCGTGGAGCACTCGATCGCAAGCGTGCCGGCCTTCATCGTGGCCGCAGCGCCGTCCTTGGTCAGCCAGACATCGCGCGACGCCGCATCGTCGGCGACCATGGTCACGACCGCATCGGCATCGATCGCGGCATCTTCCGGCGAGGTCGCCCAGATCGCGCCGCGCGCAATCAGATCCTCGGCCTTGGCCTTGCTCCGATTCCACACCGCGACCGTGAAGCCGGCGTCGAGGTAGCGGCCAGCCATGCCGTGGCCCATGCGTCCCAATCCGATGAAAGCGACGCGCGGCATGGGCTAATCCACATCCTCGACGGAGCCGGGCCCGGTGCCGAAGGCACGTTGCGCCAAGGTTGCCGCCATGAATTCATCGAGGTCGCCGTCGAGCACCCCCGAGGTGTCGGAGGTCTGCACGCCGGTGCGCAAATCCTTCACCATCTGATAGGGCTGCAAGACGTAAGAGCGGATCTGGTGACCCCAGCCGATATCGGTCTTGGCGGCCTGATCGGCAGCCGCCTGCTCCTCGCGCTTCTTCAGCTCGATCTCGTACAGCCGCGCGCGCAGCATGTCCCAGGCCTGCGCCCGGTTCTTGTGCTGGGAGCGGCCGGCCTGGCAGACCACCGCGATACCGGTCGGAATGTGCGTCAGACGCACCGCCGACTCGGTCTTGTTGACGTGCTGACCGCCGGCGCCACCCGACCGCATCGTATCGGTGCGGACATCGGACTCCTTGATCTCGATCTTGATGCTGTCGTCGATCACGGGGAAAATCTGCACCGACGAAAACGAGGTGTGCCGCCGCGCATTGGAGTCGAACGGCGAGATGCGCACCAGACGGTGCACGCCGGCCTCGGTCTTCAGCCAGCCATAGGCATTGTGGCCGGAGATCTGGATGGTGGCGGACTTGATGCCGGCCTCTTCGCCCTGGGACTCCTCGAGGAACTCGATCTTGAAGCCGTGCTTCTCCGCCCAGCGCGTGTACATGCGCAGCAGCATCTGCGCCCAGTCCTGGCTCTCGGTGCCGCCGGCGCCGGCATGGACCTCGAGATAGGAATCGAACTTGTCGGCCTCGCCCGAGAGCAGCGCTTCCAGCTCGCGCCGGGCAACCTCCTTCTTGAGGTCCTTCAGCGCCTTCTCGGCCTCGGCGACCACGCCGGCATCGTTCTCGGCCTCGCCGAGCTCGATCATGCCGACCTGATCCTCGAGCTCGCGCTCGACCTTACCGATGCCCGAGAGCGCGTCCTCCAACGAGGTGCGCTCCTGCATCAGCCGCTGGGCCTTCTGGGGATCGTTCCAGAGATTGGAATCTTCTGCGAGCTTGTTCAGCTCAGCGAGGCGTGCCGTCGACTGTTCGACGTCAAAGATGCCTCCTCAGCAGCCCGACTGACTGCTTGATCTCTTCAACAAGGCGTTCGATTTCCGCGCGCATGGTCTTTCAGGTGTTGGCTAAAAAGGTTCCGGGGGATGTAGCGACCGGCGCGGCAAAGCGCAATCGGCTTGGCCGTACTATCCCGGCGATTTGCGTTCGTAGGCTGCTGGAGCCGTTTCCCGGATTGCATTGGAACGGGGCTCTAGCGTTTTGTTTTGACGGCTGTTCTTCACGCGCGCCGGTGTCCGCCTCGTGCGAACACGCCCTAGTAAAGTCCCCCGGTTCCCGGCCGCATGAAGAAGCCGCCGTCGGGCTGCCCGCCACTCTGCGACGGCTGCGGGCCCGGCGCAGGGCCGCGGCCGTCGGCATCGGCGACGCCGATGACCGAGTAATTCTCCGGCGGGGCGGTGCCCGGCTTGAAGGCTTCGAGGATGGTGTTGCCGCCGTCGCCGGGGCCGGCACGCATGCCGGTCTTGGCGTCGACGCGGATGAGCTTGATCCCGGCCGGGACCTTGAACGGCGTCGGCGGCTTGTCGGCGAGCGCTAGCTTGAGGAAGTCGCGGGCAATCGGCGCGGCCACGTGACCGCCGGTGGCGGTGCGGCCGAGATTGCGCGGCTTGTCGTAGCCCATGTAGACGCCGACCGCGAGATCCGGCGAGAAGCCGACGAACCAGACGTCCTTCTCGTCGTTGGTGGTGCCGGTCTTGCCGGCGATCGGCTTGCCGACCTCCTTCACCACCGTCGCGGTGCCGCGCTGGACCACACCCTCCATCATCTCGGTGATCTGGTAGGCCGTCATCGGATCGAGCACCTGCTCGCGGCGGTCGACGAGCTGCGGCTCCGGCTGGCTCTTCCAGCCCCCGGGCGCGTCGCAGCCGCGGCATTCGCGGGTGTCGTGCTTGAAGATGGTATGGCCGTAGCGGTCCTGGATGCGATCGATCAGCGTCGGCTTCACCCGGCGGCCGCCATTGGCGAACATCGAATAGGCCGTGACCATGCGCATCACGGTGGTTTCACCGGCGCCCAGCGCATATGACAGGTAGTTCGGCAGTTCATCATAGACGCCGAAGCGTTTTGCATACTCGCCGACCAGCGGCATGCCGATGTCCTGCGCGAGGCGCACCGTCACGGTGTTGAGCGAGCGCTGCAACGCGTTGCGGAGTGTGGTCGGGCCGTAATACTTGCCGGTCGAATAGTTCTCCGGCCGCCACACGCCGGCGCCCTGCCCCTGATCGATTTCGATCGGCGCGTCGATCACCGTGGTCGACGGCGTATAGCCATTGTCCAGCGCCGACGAATACACGATCGGCTTGAACGACGAGCCGGGCTGCCGGTAGGCCTGCGTCGCGCGGTTGAACTGGCTCTGGTCGAACGAGAAGCCGCCGACCATCGCGAGCACGCGGCCGGTCCACGGATCCATCGCCACCATGGCGCCGGAGACCTCGGGCAATTGCCGCAGGCGATACTGGCCTTCGACCGCCGCGCCGTCCTTGGTCACCAGTGGATCGGCATAGATCACGTCACCGGGCTGCAGCACCTGCGATACCGCGGTCGGCGCCTTGCCCTTGGTCTTGGCCCAGCGCACGCCGTCCATCGTGATGATGCCGGTCTGCCGCTCCTTGCTGACCGCGCCGCCGAGTTCGCGGCCCGGCTGAAAGCCGATCCGCGCCGACTGATCGCTGGTCTCCAGCACGACCGCCATCCGCCAGGGCGAGATGTCGGAGAGCGATTTGACGTCGGCGAGCTTGACGCCCCAGTCGCCGGAAATGTCGAGCTTGTGCAGCGCGCCGCGCCAGCCCTGCGCCTCGTCGTAATTGACGAGACCTGCAACCATGGTCTTGCGCGCCATCACCTGGATCTTGGGATCCAGCGTGGTGCGCACCGAGAGGCCGCCCTCGTAGAGTTTCTTCTCGCCGTAGCGCTCGAAAATGTCGCGGCGGACTTCCTCGGCGAAATATTCGCCGGCGAAGATGTGCGCGCCGTTGGAGCGGCTGGTGACGTTGAGCGGATCCTTGCGCGCCTTGTCGGCGTCGGCCTGCTTGATCCAGCCGTTCTCCAGCAGGCGGTCGATCACATAGTTGCGGCGCTCGATGGCGCGGTCACGGTTGCGGACCGGATGCAGCGCGGCCGGCGCCTTCGGCAGCGAGGCGAGATAGGACGCTTCCGCGATCGTCAGCTCATTGACCGATTTGTCGAAATAGACCAGCGACGCCGCCGCGATGCCGTAGGCGCCGAGCCCGAGATAGATTTCGTTGAGATAGAGTTCGAGGATGCGGTCCTTGGAATAGGCGCGCTCGATGCGCATCGCCAGCAAGGCTTCCTTGATCTTGCGCGCGAACGAGACCTCGTTGGTCAGCAGGAAGTTCTTGGCGACCTGCTGGGTGATGGTCGAGGCGCCCTGCGGGCGGCGGTTGGAGCCGTAGTTCTGCGCGTAGAGGATCGCAGCGCGCGCCATGCCCTGGTAGTCGATGCCGCCATGCTCGTAGAAGTTCTTGTCTTCGGCGGCGAGGAACGCGTTGATCACGAGCTTAGGCACCGCCTGGATCGGCAGATAGAGCCGGCGTTCCTTGGAATATTCACCGAGCAGCGCGCCGTCGGCGGCGTGCACGCGGGTCATCACCGGAGGTTCGTAGTCCTGGAGCTGCGAGTAGTCGGGCAGATCCTTGGAGAAATGCCAGATGGCGCCGGCGACGGCGGCGACACCGACCAGGAACACGACGGTTCCAGCGGCGAACAGGAAACCCAAAAACCGCACGAGCAGGCGCATTATCGACGTTCCGTTCCTACCCTCCGGCGCTCAGTCGTCAGAAGCGCCCGTCCAAAAGTGCGAAGCCTCACACAACCAAGCCCTCACACAACGAAGGCTCACAACAAGGCCTGGCCCAGCGAGCTGCCTTGCGCATGCGAATAAACAAGAGCCGCCGGGCAATATGGTCGATTCTGCGGACCTGCGGTCCATTGTCTATACCGTCGCCGCTGTGGCCAAACTAGGGCTTCCGCGCAACGGGCGCGGGCTTTTCAGACGGCCGATTTCACTTTGCCGGTCCGGCAGTTGCCAGCCGTTTGGCGAAGAACGTGTCGATCGCCTGGACCATCGATCCGACGGCCTTATTCCGCCAGTTCTCGGACACCAGATGCTCGAGGTCGCCCTTGTTGGAGACGTAGCCGATCTCGACCAGCACCGACGGCACGTCGGGCGCCTTCAGCACCCGGAAGCCGGCAGATTTGAGCGGATGCTTGTGCATCCGCACCGTGGTCTTCATCTCGTCCATCAGCAGACGGGCGAAGCGGTTGGAGAAGGTCTTGGTTTCGCGTTGCGCGAGGTCGATCAGGATGTCGGCGACCTCGGTCGGCTCGTCGGTCAGGTTCACGCCGGCGATGGCGTCGGCCTTGTTCTCCGCTTCCGCCAGCCGTTCGGCCTCGGCGTCGGAGGCCTTGTCCGACACCGTGTAGATCGTGGCGCCCTGGGCATCGCCCTCGCGGCGCGGCAAGGCATCGGCGTGGATCGAGACAAACAGCGCCGCGGATTGCGAGCGCGCGATCTTCACCCGGTCGTTGAGCGGAATGAAGGTGTCGTCGGACCGGGTCATGACCACGCGATATTTGCCCGACTTCTCGATCCGGTCGCGCAGCGCAAGGCCAAAGCCCAGCACCAGGTTCTTCTCGGTCTGCTCGCCGGACTGGGTGCCGTTGTCGATGCCGCCGTGGCCGGGATCGATCACGATCAGCGGGCGCGCGTCGGTGCTCGCAACCGGCGGCAGCGCCGCGGTGTTGACGGCCGGAATGGTCGCTGTGGTCGATTCGGAAATCCCGGGCTTCAGCTCGGGACGGCTCTCGGGCGCAAGCGACTGCACGAAGCTGGTGCGATCGACCTGTTCGAAATCCAGCACCAGCCGCGGCGGCTGGCCGTTGGCGGCGTCGAGCACATAGGAATTGGCGATCTTCACCGGGCCCGTCATGTCGAACACGATCCGCGAGCCGCCGGGCATCACGAGGCCATAGCGGAACGCCTTCACCAATCCCCGCGCCGCCGAGCCGGTGCCGGCGGCGAGCTGGAAATTGACCTGCGGGATATCGACCACGACACGGTACGGGTCCGCGAGCGGGAAGGCGCGAAACTCGATCTTGCGGTCGAGATCGAGGATGAATCGGGTCTGCTTGTCGTCGCCCGCGAGCCTGGCGCCGGACGCGACCGGGAAATTCGGAGCACTGGCGGCCGGGGCAGCGGCGTCCGGGGCACTGGCGACCGGGGCGCCTGTGGCGGGCGCAGACTGACCGGCCTGCGGTCCTTCGGCCGCGCTCGGGGCGCTGACCAGGGCAAATACCGATGCTGCAGCGCACAACAGCCCGCATCCCAGAAAAACAAGGTGTTTTGCGCGGTTCTCCACCCGATTCGGAGCCTCCCAGCTGCTTCTTACCGCATTAGAACCACACGGTTAATCGCACCCTAATGACATCAGGGCGAAAAGAACCGAGTGTTGCGGCGGCGTGACGCTTCCCTTGCACGCGACGGGCAATCCACGTATGTACGGAGTGCTGACGGCTAGTACTCCCGGTTGTGTCGCGTTCAGCCTCTTGGTGCAACGGTGGAACCTTCCAAGTCGAAGATCCCGCCGTGTTTTTCCGGTCCCTCCCCAGCCAGCGCCGCGCGCGGCTGACACGGAGTGGCGGATTCAAGCCCGAGCGGCGTCCGGTCCCAGACACACTCCCTCGCCAGAGGGACGGTTTGAGACACGGCGTAACCGATTATCCGGTCCCTCGGGGCCTCGATATGCGATGGCCGGCAGGCGCTTCGGCGCCGGACGGGGCTTTCAGCAAAAGATACGGCGGTCAATTTCGCCGCCAACATGTTTAGACGGGCCGACGCTTAATGCGCCAGACTGTATTGCCGACCAGGATCCCCCGAATGATCGCGCTGACGCGAGGTGAAAACCTCGCCCGTCGCATCATCCCGGTGAGTTCCCGTCCGGCGCTGCGCCGCGAGACGCGTTTTGGCCTTCCCCTCACCCCCGAATCAGGTGGACCGTCGCGTCACCGGGCGGCGCAGTTTGCGCGCGCCATGATCCGCGCCCGCCGCCGTCAAGAGCTCCAAAATGCCCAACAAGATGTTGATCGATGCCACCCACCCGGAAGAGACCCGGGTCGTTGTGGTCCGTGGCAATCGCGTCGAAGAGTTTGATTTCGAGACCGCCCAGCGCAAGCAACTGCGCGGCAACATTTACCTCGCCAAGGTCACGCGCGTAGAGCCGTCGCTGCAGGCTGCCTTCATCGAGTATGGCGGCAACCGTCACGGCTTCCTGGCCTTCAGCGAAATCCATCCCGATTACTACCAGATCCCGGTCGCCGACCGTCAGGCGCTGATCGAAGCCGACGAGCGCGCCCATCGCGAGGCCGAGGAAGAGCATGAGAACCGCGGCCATCGCCGCCGGTCGCGCCATCGCAATGCCCGCCGCCGCGGCCATGGCGACCGTGTCCAGAGCGAGGTGGTCGAAGGCGCCGGCGACGCGCAGGCGCAGCCGGCGATCGAGGCTCACGAGCACCCGGTCGACGCCGAGCATCACGAGCACGGCGTGGCCGCCCATGAGGGACACGAGCATGAAGCGCATGAGCATGCGCATCATGAGGACCATGAACACCACCACGATCATGAGCATGAGCATCACCATGATCATGGTCACGACGATCATGGCCACGATGAACACGATCATGACCACCACGACCATGATCATGCGCACGATCACGACCACGCTCCCGTCGTGAGCGAGGCGCCGTCCGCCGACGCCCCGACCGACCCCGTCGTCGCGGTGGTCGAAGCCTCCATCGCGTCAGCCGCGCCGGAGACCTTCGAGCCCGCCGAGGTCAATCATGAGCCCGAGCGGGCCCATGAGGAGCAGGTCGAGGAAAACGCCGCGCATGCCGACGACGCGCCGCATGTGGCTGGCGACGAAGTCCACGCCGTGGCCGATGAGCATGCGGTCGCCGAATACGCCGCGTTCGCGGAAGTGGCCGCGCCCGAGGCCGTACCTGGCGATGAGGCCGGCGAAGATGACGACGAGGACGACGGCGAAGAAGGCGAGGAAGAGGATGTCGTCGAGTCCGTCGGCGGCGACGATGTGCTCGAGGAGGTTCCGGAGCGCCCGTTCCGTCCCCGCCGCCAGTACAAGATCCAGGAAGTGATCAAGCGCCGGCAGGTGATGCTGGTGCAGGTCGTCAAGGAAGAGCGCGGCAACAAGGGCGCCGCTCTGACCACCTATCTGTCGCTCGCCGGCCGCTACGCCGTGCTGATGCCCAACACCGCGCGTGGCGGCGGCATCAGCCGCAAGATCACCTCGGCCCAGGACCGCTCGCGGCTGAAGGAAGTGGTGCAGGATCTCGACGTGCCCGAGGGCATGGGGATCATCCTGCGCACCGCCGGCGCCTCACGCAGCAAGCCGGAGATCAAGCGCGATTTCGAATATCTGATCCGGATGTGGGAAACGGTGCGCGACCTGACGCTGAAGTCGCAGGCGCCGACCTTGGTCTACGAGGAAGGCTCGCTGATCAAGCGCTCGCTGCGCGACCTCTACAACAAGGAGATCGACGAGATCCAGGTGGCGGGCGAAGCCGGCTACCGCGAGGCGCGCGACTTCATGAAGATGCTGATGCCGGCCAATGTGCGCGCCGTGAAGCAATATCGCGACGGCCAGCCGCTGTTCTCGCGCATGGGCGTCGAAAGCCAGCTCGACGCGATGTTCTCGCCGACCGTGCAGCTGCGCTCCGGCGGCTACATCGTCATCAACCAGACCGAGGCGCTGGTCTCGATCGACGTCAACTCGGGACGGGCGACGCGCGAGCACCATATCGAGGACACCGCGCTCAAGACCAACCTGGAAGCGGCGGAAGAAGTCGCGCGACAGCTGCGCCTGCGTGACCTCGCGGGCCTGATCGTCATCGACTTCATCGACATGGACGAGAAGCGCAACAACCGCGCGGTCGAGCGCAAGCTGTCCGACTGCCTGCGACAGGACCGTGCGCGGATCCAGGTCGGCCGCATCTCGCATTTCGGCCTTTTGGAAATGTCGCGCCAGCGCATCCGCGCCAGCGTGCTGGAGAGCTCGACCGAGCCCTGCCCGCAATGCGGCGGTTCCGGTCACGTCCGTTCGGTCTCGTCGGTGGCGCTGCAGCTGCTGCGCGGCATCGAGGAAATCCTGATGAAGGGCGCGACCCACAATCTCGTGGTCCGCACCCGCACCGACGTCGCGCTCTACGTGCTCAACCACAAGCGCGGCCATCTGCGCGACCTCGAAGACTCCTTCCGCGTCTCGCTGTCGATCGTCGCCGACGCCACGGTGCACGGCCAGCAATCCTACATCATCGATCGCGGCGAGCAGGTGCATACGCTCGAAGCCGCCAAGGCGCTGCTCGCGGCGCAGGCTGCCGCCGCGCCGTCGCAGGCCGAAGAGGTCGATGACGAGGAAGAACTGTTCGAATACGAGGCCGAGGTCGAGACCGACGAGACCGAGGGCCTCGCCGATGACCGGGCGGCCGGTGAGGAATCAGGCGCCGCCGAGGGCGAAGGCGACGGCCAGCGCCGCAAGCGCCGCCGCCGTCGCCGCGGTCGCGGTGGTAGCGAGGCGCGTGACGGCGCTCAGCAGCCGCGCGAGGACGGCGATCTGATGCATGTCCTGCCCGAAGGCGCCGAGGCGGTAGCCGCCTCCGACGCCGAAGGCGATGAGGATGAGGGCGATGAAGCGCAGGGCGCAGCCCGCGACGACCAGGCCGCCAACGGCGATCGCCGTCCGCGCCGTCGTGGACGCCGTGGCGGCCGCCGCCGGCGCGGCAGCGGCGGACCGGATGACGGTCTTGCCGGATCGATTTCCGACGAGCTGAGCCCGGCGGCAGCGCCCGAGGCCAGCGATGCGGTCGCCGATTTCGACAGCCATGACACCGAGCCGGCGCCCTCGCTCGCGCAGCCCGAACTGTTCGCGCAGCCGGCGGAATGGCAGCCGGTCGAGGCCGCACCCGTCGAGGCGATCGCTGTGCCCGAGCCGGAAACCGTGGCAGCGCCTGCCGCTGAGGACACGGCCGGCGAAAGCGACCGCGCGCAGCGCCGCCGCTCTACGGTGCGCGAAAAGGTCAGCTTCGCGTCGAGCCCGCAACCCGAGGCACCGGCGCTGGTTCAGAGCCCGGCGGAGCAAACTGCGCCCGCCCCTGAACCTGCAGCTTCTGCGCCGGAGCCCGCTGCGGCCGAGGCGCCGGCCCGCAAGGGCTGGTGGTCGCGCCGCTTCGGCGGCGGCAACTAGCGCAACCCGCAAGTCAAAACGCCCGGTTCACGCCGGGCGTTTTTATTGGACAGGTATCCGTTCGTCAGGCGTACGGAGCCTGACGGAGACGGAGGCAATGCAAAGCGCGATCGTTCTAGGCGGCGGCATGGTGGGCGTCAGCACGGCGCTGCACCTGCAACGTCGCGGCTGGTCAGTGACGCTCGTCGACCGCAAGGAACCGGGCCGCGAAACCAGCTATGGCAACGCCGGGATCATTCAGAGCGAGGCGGTGCGGCCCTATCCGATGCCGCGCGATCCGGCGACGCTTGCGAGGATCGCGATGGGGCGTACCAACGACGTGCGCTATCGCCTGGCCTCGCTGCCGCGGCACGCCGGTCCGCTGCTGCGCTATTGGTGGAACTCGACGCCCGAGCGGCACCGCGAAGCCACCCTCGCCTGGGCGCGCCTGATCGCCTACGCCACCGCGGAGCACGACACGCTGATCCGCGATGCGCATGCCGACAATCTGATCCGCCGCGCCGGCTATCGCCTGCTGCATCGTGACCCGGTTGCGCTGGAGCAGGCGATCGCGGTCGCCGAGGAGAACCAGCGTGACTTCGGCGTCCAGTTTCGCGTGCTCGACGGCCGCGAGCTCGCCAAGGCGGAGCCCTTGCTGCGTGACGACTTGCCCGGCGCTATTCATTGGCTCGGGCCGTGGACCGTGTCGGACCCCGGCGGTCTCGTCTCCGCCTATGCCGGATTGTTCGAGCGTCTCGGCGGGACGCTGCTGCACGGCGATGCGCAGACGTTGGCGCAGACGTCGTCCGGTTGGTCGGTCGACACCACCGGCGGCCGGATCGATGCCGCCAATGTCGTCGTCACGCTCGGGCCGTGGTCGCCGCAATTGCTGCGCAGGTTCGGCTACCGCATCCCGCTGGTGCGCAAGCGCGGCTACCACATGCATTATCAGGGCGGCCGCTCGCTCGACCTGCCGCTGGTCGACACCGCGAATGGCTATGCGATGGCGCCGATGGCGAAGGGCATCCGCATCACCACCGGCGCGGAGCTGACCAGTCCCGATGCGCCGGCGACGCCGATCCAGCTCGGTTACGCGGAAGCTGCCGCACGCGAGCTGATCGAGATCGGCAGCCGGGTCGAGCCCGAGCCGTGGTTCGGCACCCGCCCCTGCACCACCGACATGCTGCCGGTGCTCGGGCCTGCGCCGCGCCATCGCGGGCTGTGGGTCAATTTCGGCCACGGCCATCAGGGCTTCACGCTCGGCCCCGCAACGGCGCGGGTGCTGGCCGAAACGATGAACGGCGAGGCATCCGCCGTGGACACCTCGCCGTATCGACTCGATCGCTTCTGATTTCGGATTTAATCCGTCGTCAGCGCGGTCTCCATGTCGGTCGGATCGATCTGCCTTGAGAGATTGGCGTTGAGCTTGCCGCGGTCGAGCTCGCCCTCCCACCAGGCGACGATCACACAGGCGACGCCGTTGCCGCACAGATTGGTCAGCGCGCGGCACTCGCTCATGAACTTGTCGATGCCGAGTACGATCGCCATGCCCGGCACCAGCCGCGGATCGACCACCGCAAGCGTCGCGGCCAGCGTGATGAAGCCCGCGCCGGTGATGCCGGAGGCGCCCTTCGAGGTCAGCATCGCCACGACCAGGATCGTGAGCTGCTGGCTGAACGTGAGGTCGTAGCCCAGCGCCTGCGCGATGAACAACGTCGCCAGCGTCATGTAGATGTTGGTGCCGTCGAGGTTGAACGAGTAGCCCGTGGGCACCACGAGACCGACCACGGATTTCGAGCAGCCGAGCCGTTCGAGCTTCTCCATCAATGACGGCAGCGCGCTCTCGGACGACGAGGTGCCGAGCACGATCAGGAGCTCGTCCTTGATGTAGGCCAGGAACTTGAAGATCGAGAACCCCGCGATGCGCGCGATGATGCCGAGCACCACGAACACGAACAGCGCGGCGGTCAGATAGAACGTCGCGATCAGCCCCATCAAATTGAGGATCGCGCCGGTGCCGAACTTGCCGATGGTGAACGCCATCGCGCCGAACGCGCCGATCGGCGCCGCCCGCATCACGATCGAGATCACGCCGAACACCGCATGCGCGGCATCGTCGATGAACGAGCGGATGGTGTGGCCGCGCTCGCCGAGGCCCATGATCGCGAAGCCGAACAGCACCGAGAACAGCAGCACCTGCAGGATCTCGCCCTGCGCGAAGGCGCCGACCACGGTGTCGGGAATGATATGCAGCACGAAGTCGACGCTCTTCTGTGCTTCCGCCTGCTTGGCATAATTGGCGACCGCCTGCGCATTCGCCGCCGCGCTGCCGAAGCCCGCCCCCGGCTTCACCAGATTGCCGATCAGCAATCCGA
Source organism: Bradyrhizobium macuxiense (assembly GCF_007993935.1). Taxonomy (GTDB): domain Bacteria; phylum Pseudomonadota; class Alphaproteobacteria; order Rhizobiales; family Xanthobacteraceae; genus Bradyrhizobium; species Bradyrhizobium macuxiense_A. The sequence continues at coordinate 262,403 of NZ_VITY01000001.1, forward strand.
TCACCAGCGCGAAGGTCGAGACCACTTCGAAATAGACCAGCGCCTTGACGCCGATGCGGCCGACTTTCTTGGCATCTTGTATATGCGCGATGCCCGAGACCACCGTGCAGAAGATGATCGGCGCGATCACCATCTTGATCAATTTGATGAAGCCGTCACCGAGCGCCTTGATCCACTCGTTGGTGGCAAGCGACGGCCAGAACGCGCCAACCAGCGCGCCGAGCACGATCGCGATCAGGACCTGGACATAGAGAATCTTGTACCACGGCTTGCTACCGGCAGGCGCCGGTGAAGCCGTGGCAACGGTTGCCGTTGCCATGTGTCACTCCCCCTCAGAAATGGCGGAAATAGCCAAGATCAACTTGGCCGTTCAAGTCAAATGGAACTGTGTGGGCCCTGCCGTTTATCCGCGGCGATCTGTCGCGTCCCGCGCCGCCGAAACACGGCCAGGCGCTTGCGAAACCAATCTAGCCGACAAGGCGGAGGGCTCTTGAAGATTGCGGGCTATTTAAGCCAATGCGCGATCCGCGCAACTGCTTCCTGCATCTCCGCCGCGGAACGCGCATAGGAAAATCGGATGAAGGCACGGCCGTGGATCGGATCGAAATCGACGCCCGGGGTCGCGGCGACATGCGCCTTCTCGAGCATCTCGCTGGCGAAGGCGAAGCTGTCGGCGGTGAAGTCTGAGACGTCGGCATAGAGATAGAATGCGCCGTCGGCCGGCAGGAACTTGGTCAGTCCGGCCTTCGGCAGGCCTTCGATCAGGATGCGGCGGTTCTCCTGATAGCCGCGCTTGATCGCCTCCATCTCCTCGCGGCCGTCGAAGGCCGCTTCGGCGGCGATCTGCGACAGGGTCGGCACCGAGATCGACAGGTTCTGCTGCAGCCGCTCGATCGGCCGCACCAGCACGTCGGGCACCACCATCCAACCGACGCGCCAGCCGGTCATGCAGAAGTATTTCGAGAACGAGTTGATCACGAGCGCATTCGGCGACAGCTCCGCCGCAGTCACCGCGGGAAACGCGTAGTCGAGCCCGTGATAGATCTCGTCGGAGATGAAGCGGATGCCCGCGCTGTCGGCGGCCGCCATCAGGCTCGACAGCGCCTCGCGCGACATCATGGTGCCGGTCGGGTTGGCGGGGCTGCCGACCAGCACGCCCTTCACCGGCGCCTTGCGATGGGCAGCCAGCAGCGCCTCGCCGGTCAGGGCATGGCGGGTGTCGCCGGAGGTCTCGATCAGCACCGGCTCGCAGCCGAGCGCCGTCAGGATGTGCCGGTACGGCGGATAGCCCGGCACGGTCACCGCGACCCGGTCGCCCGGCTCGAACATCGCAAGGAACGCCAGGATGAACCCGCCGGACGAGCCGGTCGTGACGATGATGCGCTCCGCATCGACCGCGCAGCCATACGTGTCGCGGTAGTGCCGGGCGATGCGCGCGCGCAGCGAGGGAATCCCGAGCGCCGAGGTGTAGTCGATCCGCCCGCCGGCAAGCGCGGCCTGCGCGGCCGCGATCGCCTGCTTCGGCGCGCCCTCGGCGGGCTGCCCGACCTCCATATGGATGACATGGCCGCCGGCGGCCTCGATTCGCGCCGCGGCGGCCATCACGTCCATCACCATGAACGGCGGAACATCGCTCCGCCCGGACGCTGTCAACAAGCTGTTCAGACGGTCTCTCGGTGTCGCTTCAGGCATGGATTTCTGCTATTGCACGGCCGCGGCCGGATTTGGGTTCCCGTGATCTGCGACCGCCCCAGACTGGCCGCATTCGGTGGCTCCTTATAGCGCTTTCAGGCCAAGTGAATACCCCAAGAGAATAACCGGTTCGCGTGAAGAAGAACTGCAAAAACAACAGACTGCGCCACGCGCACGATCCGGCCGGCCCCGGAACCCGCGTTTGCACGGGCGCGGCCCGTCAGCGCCGATAGATCCCCCATGCTGTTCCGCCTCACGCTGCGCCCCAGGACCATCAAGCTGACTGCCTTCAAGCTGACCGCCTTGCTGACCGCGGTCGCGCTCGCCGTTGGACCCGTCGTCCCCGCGCGGGCCCAGCAGAAGGGCCCGCCGGTGCTGCGCGACACCGAGTCCGAGCAGCTGCTGCGCGAATATACGAGGCCGATCCTGCGCGCAGCCGGTCTGGAGAAGCAGAACATCCAGATCGTGATCATCAACGACGGCTCGTTCAACGCCTTCGTCGCCGACGGCCGCCGCATCTTCGTCAATTACGGAGCGCTGCTGCAATCGGAGACGCCGAACCAGATCATCGGCGTGCTGGCGCATGAGACGGGCCATCTGGCCGGCGGCCATCTTGCCAAGATGCGCGAGCAATTGGCGCAGGCGCAGACCCAGATGATCATCGCGATGCTGCTCGGCGTCGGCGCGCTCGCCGCGGGTGCCGGCGGCCGGGGCGCCGGCGGCGGGCTTTCCAGCGCCGGCGCGGCGGCGATCTCGGCGCCGCAATCGGTCATTCAGCGCACGCTATTGTCCTATCAGCGCCAGCAGGAAGAGAACGCCGACCGCGCCGGCGTCAAGTTCCTGACTGCGACCGGACAGTCGGCCCGAGGCATGTACGAGACGTTCAAGCGCTTCACCGACGAGAGCCTGTTCGCCGCGCGCGGCGCCGACCCCTATCTGCAGTCGCATCCGATGCCGGTCGATCGCGTCTCCGCGCTGGAGGAACTGGCGCGCTCGAGCCCCTATTGGGACAAGAAGGACGATCCGGCGTTGCAGCTGCGTCACGACATGATGCGCGCCAAGATCTCGGGCTTCATGGAGCGGCAGGACACCGTCTACCGCCGCTATCCGCTGTCCAACACCAGCCTGCCGGCGCGCTATGCCCGCGCGATCACGACCTACCTGCACGGCGACCTGCGCTCGGCGATCGCGCAGATCGACGGCTTGATCCAGGTCCAGCCCAACAATCCCTATTTCTACGAATTGCGCGGCCAGGCCCTGCTTGAAGGCGGCCGTCCGGCGGAGGCCATCGCGCCGCTGCGCCGCGCGGTGCAGCTCTCCAGCAATTCGCCGCTGATCGAGATGCTGCTCGGCCAGGCGCTGGTCGCCTCCGACAACAAGGCCACCACCGACGAGGCGATCAACATGCTGCGCGCCGCGGTGGCGCGCGAGCCCGAGGCGCCGCTCGGCTACACCCAGCTCGCGATGGCCTATGGCCGCAAGGGCGACTATGCCCAGGCTGACCTCGCCTCGGCACAGGCCGCCTATCTCCGTGGCGACGCCAAGACCGCCCGCGAGCTGGCATCGCGCGCCAAGACGCGGTTCGCGATCGGCACGCCCGGCTGGGTCAAAGCTGACGACATTGTGAGCGCCAAGCCGATGCCGGGTCAGAAAAACAACTAGAAATAAACCGTAGTTCCATACAACGATCACCGAAACCGGCCCACGGCGGTGCCGTATTTCGGGCCACCTCGAACAAGGATTTTGTCATGCCAGCGCTTCGTTTTCTTGCCCCTGCCCTGCTCGCGCTCGGCATTTGCGCCGCGCCGCTGACGGCGTCCGCGCAGAGCTTCAACGACACCCAGCGCGGCGACATCGAGACCATCGTGCGCAACTACCTGATCGCGCATCCCGAGGTGCTCGAAGAGGCGATGAACGAACTCAGCAAGCGGCAGGCCGCTGCCGAGGCCGAGAAGCATGAGCAGAGCGTCGCCAAGAACGCCGACACCATCTTCAACTCGCCGCGCGGCGTCATGCTCGGCAACAAGGACGGCGACGTCACCTTCGTCGAGTTCTTCGATTACAATTGCGGCTACTGCAAGCGCGCGATGTCCGACATGCTCGACCTGATGAAGTCGGATCCGAAGCTGAAGGTGGTGCTGAAGGAATTCCCGGTGCTGAGCCAGGGCTCGGTCGAGGCCGCGCAGGTCGCGGTTGCCGTGCGCATGCAGGATCCGACCGGCAAGAAGTATCTTGAGTTTCACCAGAAGCTCTTGGGCGGCCGCGGCGCAGCCGACAAGGCGCGCGCGCTTGCGGTCGCCAAGGATGTCGGCCTCGACATGGCGAAGCTCGAGAAGGACATGGCGAGCCCCGAGGTCAAGGCGACCATCGAGGAGAATTTCCGTCTCGCCGAATCCATGGGCATGAACGGCACGCCGAGCTATGTGATCGGCAAGCAGGTCGTGATCGGCGCGGTCGGCGTCGACGGCCTCAAGGAGAAGATCGGTATTGCCCGCTGCGGCAAGGCGACCTGCTGATCCGCTTCCCGACGAAGCTCGTTCACGCAACGAAATCCGGCTGCCAGGCAGCCGGATTTTTTTATTGCGGTCACCGAACCAACTCCGCGCTGGCCGCAACCAAGGGCCGTCACCAATAATGGAAGCCGCCCGCGATGCCGCTCGCCCTGCCAACCCTTGGCTACGACCTCACGCTGCTCAAGACCGCGCCGCAGCGCGGCTCCGACGATAATCACGGCTGGTGCTACGGCCTGCCATCAGGCATTCGCAGCGAGCAATGGCCGCTCAGTCCACATGACGGCTTTCCGATGCAGCACTGCTTCACGCTGCGCGTCCCGCCGCAGTATCGCGCCAAGGGCGCCGCCTATGTCGCGCTCGCGATGTTCGCCGATCAGCAATATGACGAACCCGTCGAGATCGACGCGGTCGCGCAATATCTCGCGGCGGAGACCATCGAACGTCCGTCCGATCCGAATCTGTTGCCGTACTTCGCGTATCGACGGAACCGTCATCCGATGGAGTTCCGGATGAAGGACATCATCGACCACAATTTCGCGGCGATCTGGCTCACGGAGGCCGAGTTCGCAGGACCGCTCTGCCAACCACCTGAGCTTGCCGATAACCCGCTGCTGGAAGCCAATCCGCCGCCGCGCTGGCTCGTGAAGGGCGCGGCGCGTACGGCGTTCGACGTCAATGTTGGACGCAGTACCCGGATCGACGAGTTGGAGAAGACCTACTGGTATCGACTGTTCGGTCACGTCCCCGCGACCGGGCACCATGCGTACGGCATCGCGCTGGCGCCGCGCGACGACGACCCCAATGTCGGCAAGCCGCCACGCGATCATCTGCTGCACAAGGGCGAGCTCGGCGACTACATCGCGCCCTATAGCGAGGCCGGCACGTCGCAGGGTCTCGACCGGTTGCACGGTCGCAACCATCTCGGCGGCACGATGTTTCCCAACCAGTGGACGCCGAAATACAGCGCGACCTATCTCGAGATCGAAGAGCATTTCGGCGGCTTCAATTTCGGCGGCGGCAACGGCCAGCTCGATCTTGCGAGCATGGAGTTCGACTGGGCCTGCGGTTGAAGCGCGCGCATTCAGCGCGCATTCACATAAGATACAAAGCGCGGGGAACCGCAAATCAACAGGAACATCGCACATCCTCTCCCGTTGACGGCGCGGGCAATGCTGAAAAACGAGGAGGAATTTCGATGTCTAAACGCTTTCTGATTTCGGTCGCTGCGGCGGCTTTGCTCGCCGGCACCGGTTTCGCGAATGCACAGGGCGCCGGCGGCGCCAACAAGGAATCCGGGGCCGGCGGTGGCGCGACCACGCAGCACTCTGCACCGTCAGGTGGCGCGTCGTCGGGCACGATGCAGCACGATTCGGGTGGCATGAAGGGTTCCGAGCATTCGACGACCGGTGAGTCTTCCCAAGGCATGAAGGGCGCCGAGTCCGACAAGTCCGGCGCCGCCGCCAAGGGCGCGCAGGACACCACGCAGAAGCCGAAGGGCATGAGCTCGGAGAACGAGGCCACCAAGGGCAAGGAGAGCTCGAAGGACATGAAGGCCGAGGGCCGCGAAAAGAGCGGCAACATGAAGGCCGAGGAGCATGACAAGAGCGGCAAGATGAACAATGCCGCCGAGAGCCGCGAGAAGGGCGGCGCCACGACCAACCAGAACGCTCAGACCAAGAGCCCGACCGACACCAACCGCGCCCAGACCAACGACACCAGCCGCACCCAGACCACGACCGGCAACGCGGCGACGTCGGCCACTGCGGCTCCGCCGGCCGAGAAGCGCACCCAGATCTCGACCGCGATCAAGTCGGAGAAGGTCACCGAAACCACCAACGTGAACTTCAACGTGTCGGTGGGCACCCGCATCCCGGCTGACGTTCACTTCTATCCGCTGCCGGAGCGGGTCGTGACGATCTATCCGCAGTGGCGCGGTTATGACTTCATCCTGGTCAAGGGCCGCTACATCATCGTGCAGCCGGAGACCCACGAGATCGTCTACATCATCGAGGGCTAAGCCGGCCTCGACGCGAGGGTGCCAGACGGCTCTCGCAATCCCAACCCCGTCCCTCCAAGGGGCGGGGTTTTGCGCTCGCCCCCGATGCGCAGTCACCGGTGGATGGCGGACCCCGGGCGCCACCCGCCGCGCCTTCCGCGAAGTTTGGTTAATCAGTAATTTCCGTAGGTTACGGCAGCTATCTAACAGCCCGGGAGAAGCTGTTGAAGACGTTCCGATTCCACCTAAAGACTTCCCCTGCGGCCGGTTGTTACCTATAACCCGGCCCACTCCGCCCCTCGTCGGAACCCCTCGGACCCTTTGTCGGACCTCTTGGCCGGAACCCTTGGCAGGAATCTTTTGGAATGGCTGCTGCCGGAACGATCTATGTGCTGAACGGCCCGAACCTCAACCTGTTGGGGACGCGCGAGCCGGAGACCTATGGCCATGCCACCCTCGCCGATGTCGAGAAGCTGTGCGTGGAGACCGCGCGCCAGTTCGCCCTGACCGCCGACTGCCGGCAGTCCAATCGCGAGGGCGAACTGATCGACTTCATCCATGAGGCCCACGCCAAGAAGGCGGTCGGCATCATCATCAATGCCGGCGGTTACTCCCATACCTCGATCGCGCTGCATGACGCGCTGGTTGCGGTCAGGATTCCTGCCGTCGAGGTCCATGTCAGCAACATCCACGCCCGCGAGAGCTTCCGGGACCACTCGTTCACTGCTAAAGCCGCCTTCGCGTCACTTTGCGGCTTCGGCATCGACGGCTACCGGCTTGCGATCATCGGCCTTGCCACCAAAATCGGTGCCAAGATCGATGCAAAGGCAAAGACTTAATCGTCAATCCTGACGTTCCCCGTCACCAGACAGAGATTTCGGATCAAACAACATGGCGCGCCAGCCAGACGACAAATCAGCCGTAAAGTCCAAGAGCGAGTCGAAGAACGACGACAGCGTCCTCATTCGCGAACTCGCGCTGCTGCTTGCCGAGACCAACCTCACCGAGATCGAGATCGAGCGTTCCGGCCTGCGCGTCCGTGTCGCGCGCAACATCAGCATCGCGGCATCGGTGCCGACCGCCGTGCACGCGGTGGCCGCGCCGGCCGCCGTGGCCGTGCCGGCTGCAGCCGTTGCCGGTGCGACCGATCTGGCAAAGCACCCGGGCGCCGTTCCCTCGCCGATGGTCGGCACCGCCTATTGGGCGCCCGAGCCGGGCGCCAAGCCGTTCATTGAAGTCGGCACCAAGGTCACGGCCGGCCAGACGCTTCTGATCATCGAGGCGATGAAGACGATGAACCAGATCCCGTCGCCGCGCGCGGGCACCGTGACGCAGATCCTCGTCGAGGACGGCCAGCCCGTCGAATTCGGCGAGCCGCTCGTCATCATTGAATAGCTTCCGTCAACGGCAGGCGCTGCGATGTTCGACAAGATCCTCATAGCCAATCGCGGCGAGATCGCGCTTCGCGTGCTGCGCGCCTGCAAGGAGCTCGGCATCTCCACCGTCGCGGTGCATTCCACCGCCGACGCCGACGCCATGCATGTGCGGCTCGCCGACGAGAGCGTGTGCATCGGCCCGCCGCCGTCGAAGGATTCCTATCTCAACGTGCCGGCGCTGCTTGCCGCCTGCGAGATCACCGGCGCCGACGCCGTGCATCCCGGCTACGGCTTCCTGTCCGAGAACGCGCGCTTCGCCGAGATCCTCGCCGACCACAATCTCGGCTTCATTGGTCCGAAGGCCGAGCACATCCGCCTGATGGGCGACAAGATCGAGGCCAAGAAGACCGCCAAGCGTCTCGGCATCCCGGTGGTGCCCGGCTCGGACGGCGCGGTGACCTCGGAGGCCGATGCGCTCGCCATCGGCAAGGATATCGGCTTCCCGGTGCTGGTGAAGGCGGCAGCCGGCGGCGGCGGCCGCGGCATGAAGGTCGCCCACACCGAGGCCGACCTCGCGCTGGCGCTGTCGACCGCGGCCAACGAGGCCAAGTCGGCGTTCGGCGACGCCTCGGTCTATCTGGAGAAATACCTGCAGAAGCCGCGCCACATCGAGATCCAGATTCTCGGCGACGGCCGCGGCGGCGCGATCCATCTCGGCGAGCGCGACTGCTCGCTGCAGCGCCGTCACCAGAAGGTCTGGGAGGAAGGCCCCTCGCCCGTGCTCGCGGCAGCCGCTCGCGCCAGGATCGGCGAGACCTGCGCCAAGGCGATGCGGGATATGAAGTATCTCGGCGTCGGCACCATCGAATTTCTCTACGAGGACGGCGAGTTCTATTTCATCGAAATGAACACCCGCATCCAGGTCGAGCATCCGGTCACCGAAAGCATCACCGACATCGATCTGGTGCTGGAGCAGATCCGGATTGCCGCCGGCGGCGACCTGCCGGCCAAGCAGAACGACATCGCGATCATCGGCCACGCCATCGAGTGCCGCATCAATGCGGAGAACCCGCAGACCTTCCGTCCCTCGCCCGGACGGATCACGCAATTCCATCCGCCGGGCGGCCTCGGCGTGCGGATCGATTCCGCGGTCTATCAGGGCTACGTGATCCCGCCCTATTACGACTCGCTGGTCGGCAAGCTGATCGTGCACGGCAAGACCCGCGGCGAATGCCTAATGCGGCTGCGCCGGGCGCTCGATGAGATGGTGGTCGACGGGATCGAGACGACGCTGCCGCTGTTCCGCGCACTGGTGCGCGAGCCCGACATCATCGAGGGCGACTATCACATCCACTGGCTGGAGCAGTATCTCGCCGGCCAGCCGTCCGACGTCCCGAAATAGTTTGGAACTTGGTGGAACCCAGGACCCTGTTCAAGCGTACTAAAGGGTTATTGGCTTTCCACGGGGACGCATTGAATCCCACTCCCGCAAAGAGACCGGCGTGACGCAAGTTTCACGACGCCGATCCACGTTGCAGATCGTCCTGCTGTCGGCGGGATTTTTCGTGCTGGTTGCGGTCAGCGTGGCGTCCGTCCTGCTGGTCAACAAGGCGCGCGAGGACAACGCCCTGGTCGTCCACACGGTCGAGGTCGAGGGCCAGGTTGCCAGCCTGCTGGTCGACATCAGGCGCGCCGAAAGCGCCACCAGAGCGTATCTGCTGACGTCTGCACCACAATACCTGTCCGAGTACCAGTCGGCTGCGGCGGGACTCCCGGCCGCGCTCGGCCATCTCCAGATGATGACCGTCGATAATCCGGTGCAGGTCGCCAATGCCGCGAGGCTCAAGGCCGCGGTCGAGCAGCGGCTGGCCGAGTTCGCCCTCAGCATCGAGCGCGTTGGGAACAACGACACCGCGACCAGCGTCGACGTCCTGCGCAAGCCCACATCGACCGATGCGCTGGAGGCGATCGCCCGGATCGGCCGCGACATGCGCACCGAGGAGGATCGCCTGCTGGCGGCGCGCACCGCGACCGCGGACCGGACCCAGGTGCTGGCCTCCTCGGTCACCATCGCCGGCTCCTGCATGGTGCTCGCGCTCGCCGCCCTCTCGGTGGTGCTGCTGCGGCAATCGTCGCGGGCGCGCGACGAGGCCGAGGCCAGGCTGCGCGACAGCAACGTCAATCTCGAAACCATCGTCGACGAGCGGACCTCCGACCTGCGCGAGGCCAACGAGGAAATCCAGCGCTTCGCCTATATCGTCAGCCACGATTTGCGCTCGCCCCTGGTCAACATCATGGGCTTCACCAGCGAGCTGGAGGAGTTGCGCGGCGACATCTTCAAGCGCATCGCCACACTCAATCGCACTGCGTCGCTGGCACCGGCGATGCCGGAAGACGCGACCGACGTCGCCGAGCCCGAGCTCGAGGGCTCCGACAAGCAGCTGTCCGACGATTTCAACGAATCGCTCGGCTTCATCAAATCGTCGATCGCCAAGATGGATCGCCTGATCAGCGCGATCCTCAATCTCACCCGCGAGGGCCGCCGCGAGTTCAAGCCGGAGCGGATCGATCTCCGCGAGCTGATCGACGGCATCGTCAAGACCGTCGCGCACCAGGCAGCCGAGGCCAATGCGACCGTCGCGGTCGGCACGTTGCCGAATATCGTCAGCGACCGCCTCGCGCTGGAACAGATCTTCTCCAACCTGATCGACAACGCACTCAAGTACCTCAAGGAGGGCGTCCCCGGCGAGATCGCGATCCAGGGCCGCACCAAGCTCGGCTTTGCGATCTTCGAGGTCACGGACAACGGCCGCGGCATCGATCCGAAGGACCATCAGCGCATCTTCGATTTGTTCCGCCGCGCCGGAACCCAGGACAAGCCTGGTCAGGGCATCGGGCTTGCACATGTCCGCGCACTTGTGCGCAGACTGGGCGGCACCATGTCGGTAGCGTCGGAACTTCACAGCGGCAGCACGTTCACGATCACGCTGCCTATCAAATGGTCAGGCAGGAACCGGGACAAAGCATCATGAGCGATCCAGTCACCATCATCATGATCGAGGACGACGAGGGCCATGCCCGCCTGATTGAGCGGAATATCCGGCGCTCAGGTGTCAACAATGAGATCATTCCGTTCACCAACGGTACAGCGGCCGTGAACTACCTGTTCGGCAAGGATGGCAGCGCGGTCGAGCGCAAGGGCCATGCCCTGCTCATCCTGCTTGATCTCAATCTGCCTGACATGACCGGCATCGACATTCTGAAGCGGGTCAAGGAGAACAAGTATCTCAAGTCGACGCCGGTGGTCGTGCTGACCACGACCGACGATTCCCAGGAGATCAAGCGTTGCTACGAACTCGGTTGCAACGTCTACATCACCAAGCCGGTGAACTACGAGAGCTTTGCCAACGCCATTCGCCAGCTTGGCCTGTTCTTTTCCGTGATTCAGGTGCCGCCAGCTTCCGTATGACCAGCGCAACGCCGACACTGCTCTATATCGACGACGACGCGGCGCTGGCGCGCCTGGTCGAACGCGGGCTGACTCGCGCGGGCTACAAGGTCGTGCACGCCGCGAGCGGCCAGGACGGTCTCGACCGGCTCGCCCAGGGCGGCATCGACGTCGTCGCGCTCGACCAGTACATGCCCGGCCTCGACGGGCTGGAGACGCTGGAGCAGATCCTCACGATTCCGGACGCCCCGCCGGTGGTGTTCGTCACCGCCTCGCAGGATTCGGCGATTGCCGTCACCGCGCTGAAGGCCGGCGCCGCGGACTATCTGGTCAAGGACGTCAGGGGCGAATTCATCCCGCTGCTCCAGGTCGCAGTGAACGGCGCGGTGCGGCGGGCGGCGATCCAGAAAGCGCGCGACGAGGCCGAGGCCGAGGTGCACGCCTCGCGCGACCGGTATGCCGCGCTCGCCGCCGAGCGCGAGGTGCTGCTGCGCGAGGTCAACCACAGAGTCGGCAATTCGCTGCAGATCATCGCCTCGCTGCTGCACCTGCAGGCCAATTCAGCGAGCCAGCAGGACGTCAAGGCGGCGCTCACCAACGCGATGGGCCGCGTCGCCGCCGTCGCGCAGGTGCACCGCCGCCTCTACACCTCGCACGACTTCAAGACCGTGATGCTCAACCAGTATCTCGAAGCGCTGCTCGAGGATCTCAGGCGCTCGGCCGAGGGCAACAAGATGTCGCGGCTGACGCTGAAGGCCGCCCCGGTCGAGATCGATCCCGACCGCGCGGTCGCGATCGGCATCATCGTCAACGAACTGGTGATGAACGCCGTGAAATACGCCTATCCCGACGGCGCCGGCCCGATCCATGTCGAGCTCAAGCCGCAGGGCGACGACCTGCAGCTCGCGATCAGCGATGAAGGCGTCGGTTTCGACGACAAGGCCGATCCGCGCGGCACCGGCATGGGCCAGCGCATCGTCGCAGCGATGGCCGGCAAGCTCGACGCCAGCGTCGAGCGCGACCCCGACCACAGCGGCACCCGCTTCGTGGTGCGGTTCGCCCGCGTCACCCCGGCGCCGGCGAAATCGACCAGTGCTGCCGCCAGCTAGACCAGACGGCCGCCGCCGGATCGATCGATTTTTCGCATTCGCCTTAACGGCCGCATCACCCTGTCGTTCGATCGCGGCAAGCTGACCCGGCCGGTTAAGACAAATCTGGGCATTGTTTGCCATGCTTTTCCCCCAACTTGGCAGGAACGGCACGCGATGTTCGGGCGCAGGGTGGAGTTCGGAAAGAAGCAGGAGACCTTGGGCGGGCTCAAGGAGGCGTCACGTCCGGCGCCGGATGCCGATGGCGCGGCACCTGCTTTTCACAAGAGGCAGTGGGATGATCCGCGGATCGGATCGATGCTGCGCGATGCAGGTTTCGCGCCGGATGACGAACGCGGCAACGCGCCGACCGCCGACAATCGCCTCGCCGTATTCGCTGCGGCCAACCAGCGGCTGCAGGAGCGCACCGAAGCGTTCAATCGCGACATGAAAGCACAGCACGGCCACTGCCAGGCGGTGCCGTTCCTGGTCATCGATCACAAGATCTGGGACGGGCCGCACGGCGCGTTTCTCTACGCGCAGATGGATCTGATCGGCTACGACGAATGGAACGTGATCATGCTGGCGTCAGATCCGCAGACCACGCAGACATGCGGCCTGGCAGGCCATCCGGGCTTTCTCCCGGCGGTGACGCAAGCGATGACCGAGCATGTGATCGGCTGGAAGGCGCGGCACGACGCCCTGCTCACGGCATTCGGCATCCCTGCCGGCGGTGGCCGCAACGTCGCGCACGAGCAATATGAGATGGAAAGGGACGCCCTGCGCCAGGAGATTATCGACAAGGCCGGCTGGATGAAGCCTCGCATCATCGAAGACCTCCTCCGCAAGGGCTAACGGCGCAGGCCCTTCCCGCGCAGCTCAATCAGGCCGATCGCGCTGCCGCCGCTGATGATGCGGGCGGCAATCCCGGCACGGTGCACCGAAGATCACCTGCGACGGATACGGCCGCACCGAGTGATATGGCGTCGAGCCGAACAGACCGGCCGCGCCGAAGCCCGCGCTGAAGGGATCGGCGGCGAAGCTGCCCGGAAACGACCCATTGCTGCGGAAGTCGCGGTCGTCATTCCTGCCGTCGAAATACGCGCCGCCCGTGCTGCCGTAGCGCAGCGGCCGCTGCGGCGCGAAGTCCTGGGCCGATACGGCAGCCGTGCTGAGCGCGACGGCGGCGCAGGCGAGCAATGCCCTGCTGGCGGTCATGGCCGAGATCCTCATGGCGGATTGGTCCCCCAATCGCCCTTCCAGGCGATCAGGCGTCCCTTGCCGAATTGCAGATAGAGCCCGTCGCTGCGCCGCGACAGCACGCTGCCCCTGACATTGGGCAGCGCGACGAACAATTCATTGCCCGGCGTGCCGCGCACGTAGTTCAGGGCAACGCCGAGCGACTGGCTGGCCTGGTCGGCGCTCATGCCGAACGCCAGCGGAACGCTGTTGGGCGGCCGCTGCTGCGCGCGGGCCAAGCCAGCCGACGCGCCCAGCGTGATGAGGGCAATAGCGAATGACGTCACGAACCGCTGCATGATCGACCTCATGGCACTGCCGCCGCAAGCGTGCCGGCCGGCGTCCAGCCGCCGCCGAGCGCCTGGAACAGGCTGCTCGCCGCCAGCAGCTTATTGAGTCGCACCGTGACCAGATTGTTTTCGGCCGTGAACAGCGTCTGCTGCGCCTGCAGCACCGTGATGAGGTTGACCGTGCCGCCGCGCAGCTGTGTCTCGGCAACCTCGAACGCCTTGCGCGACGCCGCCACGACGTCGGACTGCAGACGCTCCTGCAACGTATACTTCTGCAACGCGATCAGCGCCTTCTCGACGTCGGCGAAGGCCGACAGCACCGCCTTGCGATAGGCCTGCAGGTTTTGCAATTGCTGGCCCTTGGCGAGCTTGAGCTGGCTCTCCAGCAGGAAGCCGTCGAACAGCGGCTGGGTCAGCCCGGCGGCCAGCGTGTAGTACCAGGCGCCCGGCGCGAACAGCGAGGCCAGCACCGCGCTCTGGAAGCCCGTGGTGCCGGTCAGCTGGATCTGCGGAAAGAACGCCGCGCGCGCCGCATCGACGCTGAAATTGGAAGATGCGAGCTGCGCCTCGGCCTGACGAATGTCAGGCCGCTGGTAGAGCAATTCCGACGGCATCCCGGGCGTCACGCGCGGCACCGCAATCTGCGTCGTGGAGCCGCCGCGCACCTGGAAATCGGCCGGCGCGCGCGCCACCAGCAGGGCGAGCGCGGCCATGTTCTGCCCGACCGTCACCTCGAGCGGCGGGATCGCCGCGCGCTGCGTCGCGACCAACGCCTCCTGCTGCGACAGATCGAGCTGCGAGGCGGTGCCGCCGGCGAACTGCGACTTGATCAGCGCAAGGATGCGCTCGGCCGCCGCCAGATTCCGCTTGGTGACCTTGATCTGGTCTTGCGCTGCCAGCAGCTGGAAATAGGTGTTGGCAACGGTCGCCATCGTGCTTAGCGCGACCACCTCGCGATTGTAGCGGGCGACCGTCGCGCTTTCCTCCGACGCCGACAACGTCGCGCGGTTCTTGCCCCAGAAATCCACGATATAGCTCGCGCTCAGCCCCAGGCTGTACTGCGAGAACGTCCCGCTGCTGCCGCCGAGCAACGAATTCGATCCCGTCGCTACCTTTTGACGCTCGGCATTCGCCGATCCGGAAATCGACGGCAGCAGCGCGGCGCCGGACACGCCGACCTGCGCATCGGCCTGCACGATCTGGGCGATCGCAACGGCGATATCGAGATTGTAGAGCTGCGCGGATTCCATCAGCCCGGTCAGCTCGGGCGAGCGGAAGCCGCGCCACCAGGCCAGCGCCGGAACGGCCGCGTCGGCATCGCCCTTGGCGGCGGCGCGATAGCTCGCCGGCACTTCGAGGCTGAGCTCGGGCTTCTCGACCCCGGGGACGCACCCGGACAAACCAAGGCTGAGGCCGCCGAACGCCGCCACGCGCAGAAACCGGGCCGGTTTCCGCATCATCTGAAGATTTCGCAACGCTGCACCTGTCGGCATTTACTCGCCCGGTTGAAGTGAGGAGCCCGGCATCCGCATCGCGCCGTCGTGGCGGACACGCTGGGCCCACAGGCGTAACCGGTCGAGATAGAGGTAGATGACCGGCGTCGTGTAGAGCGTCAGAACCTGGCTCAGGATCAGGCCGCCGACGATGGCGATGCCGAGCGGCTGCCGCAGCTCGCCGCCGTCGCCCATGCCGATCGCAAGCGGCACCGCGCCGAGCAGCGCGGCCATCGTCGTCATCATGATCGGACGGAAGCGCAGCAGGCAGGCCTCCCTGATCGCCTCGAGCGGCTCCAGCCCGCGCTTGCGTTCCGCCTCCAGCGCAAAGTCGATCATCATGATGGCGTTCTTCTTCACGATACCGATCAGCAGGATGACGCCAATCAGCGCCATGATACTGAACTCGGTCTTGAATGCCATCAGCGCCAGCAAGGCGCCCACACCTGCCGAGGGCAGTGTGGACAAGATGGTCAGCGGATGGACGTAGCTCTCATAAAGCACGCCGAGCACGATGTAGATCGTGACGATCGCCGCCAGGATCAGGAACGGCTGGTTGCTGAGCGAGTCCTGGAACGCCTTCGCCGAACCCTGGAAGGTGCCGCGGATCGTGGCCGGCACGCCGATCCGGTTCATGGTCGCCTCGATGCTGGCGACCGCGGTGCTCAGCGATACGTTCGGCGGCAGATTGAACGAGATGGTGTTGGCGACCAGGAGGCCCTGGTGATTGACCGCAAGCGGCGTCGCGCCCTGCCCGAACGCCGCCACCGCCGACAGCGGGATCATGGTCTCGCTATTGGTCGAGACGGCCGATCCGGTCGAGGCCACGCCCTTCCCGGTCGCGCCGATCGAATTGGTGGCCTGGTTGCGCGCGGCCTGGGCATTGGCTGAACTCGCCGCGCTCGAGCTTCCCGCCGCCACCACGGTGCCGGCCACCGCGTTGGTCGATTGCGAACCGCCGACCGATCCACCCGACGTGCTGATGTAGACGTCCTTCAGCGTCTGCGGGTTCTGCCAGTAGCGCGGCGCGACCTCCATGATGACGTGGTACTGGTTGCGCGCGACATAGATCGTCGACACCTGGCGCTGGCCGAACGCGTCATAGAGGGTGTTGTCGATCTGGCTCACCGTGATGCCGAGCCGCGCCGCGGCGTCGCGGTCGATCACGAGGTCGGATTCCAGGCCCTTGTTCTGCTGGTCGCTGTTGACGTCGGCAAGGTTCGGATCGCGCTGCAGGGCCGCCGCGATCCTCGGCGTCCAGTCGTTGAGCTCCTCCAGCGTCGAGCCCTGCAGCGTGTACTGATACTGCGCGTTCGAGGCCCTGCCCCCGACCCTGATGTCCTGCACCGCCTGCAGGAACAGGCTGGCGCCGGGCACCACCGCCATTTCACGGCGCAGCCGCGCGATCACGCCGTCGGCACCGATCTTGCGCTGGTCGAGCGGCCGCAGCGAGACGAACACGAAGCCGGAATTGGTCTGGCCGCCACCGGTGAAGCCGACCACCGTCTCGACCGCCGGATCGCGCTTGATGATGCCGACGAACTGCGCGAGCTTCTGCTGCATCAGCTGGAACGATACGCTCTGGTCGGCCTGGATCGAGCCGACCAGCCGCCCGGTGTCCTGCTGCGGGAAGAAGCCCTTCGGGATCACGTCGTAGAGATAGAAGTTGAGGCCGAACACCGCCGCCAGGATCAGCATCACCGATAGCGGATGCTGAAGCGCGGTGGTCAGCGTCCTGCGGTAGAAATTCAGCATCGCCTCGAAGAAGCGCTCGCTGGCCCAATAGAGCCGGCCGTGGCCGCCGCGGTCCGGCCTGAGCAGCACGGCACACATCATCGGCGTCGTCGCCAGCGAGATCGCGAGCGAGATCAGGATCGAGATCGAGATCGTCATCGCGAATTCGCGGAACAGCCGGCCGACGATGCCGGCCATCAGCAGGATCGGGATGAACACCGCGATCAGCGAGATGCTCATCGACAGCACGGTGAAGCCGACCTCGTTGGCGCCCTTCAGCGCCGCCTCGAGCGGGCTGAGGCCCTCCTCGATGTAGCGGGTGACGTTCTCCAGCACCACGATGGCGTCGTCGACCACGAAGCCGGTCGCGACCGTCAGCGCCATCAGCGACAGATTGTCGAGGCTGTAGCCGATCAGGTACATCGCCCCGAAGGTCGCGACCAGCGACACCGACACCGCCACCACCGGAATGAAGGTGGCGCGCAGATTGCGCAGGAACGCGAACACCACGATGATGACCAGCAGCACCGCCAGAACCAGCGTGCGTTCCACGTCGCGCAGCGAGGTGCGGATGGTGGTCGAGCGGTCGACCGCAAGGCCGATGTCGATCGCCGGCGACACCGACGCCTGCAACTGCGGCATCAGCCCCTTCACCAGGTCGACGGTCGAGATGATGTTGGCGTTCGGCTGCCGGTAGAGGATGATCAGCACCGCGGGCTTGCCGTTGGCGAGCCCGGCATTGCGCAAATTCTCGACCCCGTCGGTCACCTCGCCGACATCGGAGAGGTGAACCGGCGCGCCGTTGCGGTAGGCCACGATCAGCGACTTGTAGTCGTCGGCCTTGTTGGCCTGATCGTTGGCATAGACCTGGAAGCGCTGGTCGCCGACGTCGATGCCGCCCTTCGGACTGTGGGCGTTGGCGCTCGACAGCGCCGCGCGAACGTCTTCCAGGCCGATGCCGTATTTGTAGAGCGTCTGCGGGACCAGATCGACGCGCACGGCGGGCAGCGAGCTGCCGCCCACCACCACCTCGCCGATGCCCTCGACCTGCGACAGCTTCTGCGCCAGCACTGTGGACGCGGCATCGTAGAGATCGCCGCGGGTCAGCGTATCCGACGTCAGCGTCAGGATCAGGATCGGCGCGTCAGCCGGGTTGACCTTGCGGTAGGTCGGGTTGCTGCGCAGGCTGGTCGGCAGATCGGCGCGCGCCGCGTTGATCGCGGCCTGCACGTCCCGCGCCGCGCCGTTGATGTCGCGGTTCAGGCCGAACTGCAGGGTGATCCGGGTGGAGCCGACCGAACTCGACGACGTCATCTCCGTCACATCGGCGATCTGGCCGAGATGCCGCTCAAGCGGGCTTGCGACCGTGGTCGCGACGTCCTGCGGGCTGGCGCCGGGCAGCGTCGCCTGCACCGAGATGGTCGGAAAATCCACCTGCGGCAGCGGCGAGACCGGCAATTTGAAGAACGCGACAATGCCGGCCGCCGCGAGTCCGAAGGTCAGCAGCGTGGTTGCGACCGGCCGGCGGATGAAGGGCGTTGACGGATCCATGGCTCAACGCGACCCGCTCGCCTCGCCGACCTCGTCCGCCCGCCCGGCAAACCGCAGCGCGAGGCGATCGAACCAGAGATAGATCACCGGCGTCGTGAACAGCGTCAGCAGCTGGCTCACCAGGAGGCCGCCGACGATGGAGACGCCGAGCGGATGCCGCAGCTCGGAGCCCGCGCCGCTGCCGATCATCAGCGGCAGCGCGCCGAGCACGGCGGCCATCGTCGTCATGATGATCGGCCGGAACCGCAGCAGGCAGGCCTGGTAGATCGCCTCCCGCGGCGGCTTGCCCTCGTTGCGCTCGGCATCGAGCGCGAAGTCGATCATCATGATCGCGTTCTTCTTCACGATGCCGATCAGGAGGATGATGCCGATGATCGCGATGATGGTGAGGTCCTGCCCGGCCATCATCAACGCCAGCAGCGCGCCGATGCCGGCCGACGGCAGCGTCGAGAGGATGGTCAGCGGGTGGATGAAGCTCTCATAGAGCACGCCGAGCACGATATAGACCGTGATGATCGCGGCGAGGATCAGGAACAGCTGGTTGGACAGCGAGGACTGGAACGCCAGCGCCGCGCCCTGGAAGCTCGTGATCATGCCGAGCGGCTGGTTGATGTCGGCCTGCGCCTGCTTGATCGCCGTCACCGCGCTGCCGAGCGAGGCGCCGGGCGCGAGATTGAACGAGACGGTTGCCGACGGGAACTGGCCGAGATGCGAGACCTGCAGCGGCGCGGTCTCCACCCGCATCTTGGCCATGACCGACAGCGGCACCGGCGTCGAGCCGACCGATGACGGCAAATAGATCGACGACAGCGCGTCCAGCGAATTTTGCAGCGACGGGTCGGCCTCGAGGATGACGCGATACTGGTTTGAATTGGTGAACACGGTGGAGACGATGCGCTGGCCGTAGGAATCGTACAGCGCGTTGTCGATCGTCGCCGGCGTGATGCCGAACCGCGCGGCCTGGTCGCGGTCGATGTCCACGAACACCGAAAGCCCCTGCGCCGAGATATCGCTGGTGACGTCGCTCAATTGAGGCAATTGCCTCAGCTTGTCGACCAACTTCGGCGTCCATTCCGCGAGCTCGTTCGGATCGGCGTCCTGCAGGATGAACTGGTACTGCGTGCGGCTGACCGTGCCTTCGATGGTGAGATCCTGGACCGGCTGCATGTAGAGCGTGATGCCGGTCAGATCAGCCGTGCTGGCCTTGATCCGATCCATGATGGTCAGGACGCCGGCCTTGCGCTGCTCATGCGGCTTCAAATTGACCAGGATGCGGCCGCTGTTGAGCGTGGTGTTGGTGCCGTCGACCCCGATGAAGGACGACAGGCTCTCGACGTCAGGGTCCTTCAGGATCGCGCTGGCGAGCCGCTGCTGGCGCTCGGCCATGGCCGCGTAGGACACCGATTGCGGCGCCTCCGAGATCGCCTGGATCACGCCGGTGTCCTGCACCGGAAAGAAGCCCTTGGGGATGACGACATAGAGCAGCGCCGTCAGCCCGAATGTGGCGAGCGCGATCAGCAGCACGAACGTCTGGCGATCCAGCACCCAGTTGAGCATCCGGGCGTAGATCGCGATGACATAGTCGAAGCCTTCCCGGCTGAGCCGCTGGAAGGTGTTTTCGCGCGACATGGCCTCCGGCTTCAGCAGCTTTGCGCAGGCCATCGGCACCAGCGTCAGCGACACCACGGCGGAGATCAGGATGGTGACCGACAGCGTGATCGCGAACTCGCGGAACAGGCGGCCGACGACGTCGCCCATGAACAGCAGCGGGATCAGCACCGCGATCAGCGACACCGTCAACGAGATGATGGTGAAGCCGATCTGCTCGGAGCCGCGCAGCGCGGCTTCCAGCGGCGACTCGCCCTCCTCGATGTAGCGCGAGATGTTCTCGATCACGACGATGGCGTCGTCGACCACGAAGCCGGTCGCGATCGTCAGCGCCATCAGCGACAGATTGTTCAGGCTGAAGCCGAACAGATACATCGCACCGAGCGTACCGACCAGCGACAGCGGCACCGACAAGCTCGGGATCAGCGTGGCGCGGGTCGAGCGCAGGAACACGAAGATGACAAGCACGACCAGGACCACGGCAAGCGACAGCTCGTATTCGACGTCGCGGACCGAGGCCCGGATCGTGACGGTGCGGTCGGTCAGGATATTGAGGTCGATCGCGGCCGGCAGCGTTGCCTGCAGCTGCGGCAGCAGGTCCTTGATGCCTTGAACGACCGAGATCACGTTGGCGCCGGGCTGGCGCTGGATATTGAGGATGATCGCCGGCGTCTCGTTCATCCAGGCGCCGAGCTTGTCGTTCTGCGCGCCGTCGACGACGTTGCCGACGTCGCTGAGGCGGACCGGCGAGCCGTTCTTGTAGGCGATGATCAGCGAGCGGTAGTCGCTGGCATTGCGGATCTGGTCGTTGGCATTGATGGTATAGGCGCGCATCGCGCCGTCGAAATTGCCCTTCGGCGTATTGACGTTGGCGTTGCCGAGCGTGGTGCGGAGATCGTCGATGTTGAGGCCATAGGCCGCGAGCTTGCGGATGTCGGCCTGGATGCGCACCGCGGGCCGCTGGCCGCCGCTGATGCTGACGAGGCCGACGCCGGGTAGCTGCGAGATCTTCTGCGCCAGCCGCGTGTCGACGAAGTCCTGCACCTGGGTCAGCGGCATGGTCTTCGAGGTCAGGCCGAGGGTGAGGATCGGCGCGTCAGCCGGATTGACCTTGGCGTAGATCGGCGGCGCCGGCAGGTCCGACGGCAACAGATTGCCCGCTGCATTGATCGCGGCTTGCACCTCCTGTTCGGCAACGTCGAGCGAGATCGACAGGCCGAACTGCAGCGTGATGACAGACGAGCCGGCCGAGCTTACCGAGCTCATCTGATTCAGATTCGGCATCTGGCCGAACTGCACCTCGAGCGGCGCGGTCACCGACGAGGTCATCACGTCGGGGCTGGCGCCGGGATAGAAGGTCTGCACCTGGATGGTCGGATAGTCGACCTCCGGCAACGCCGCGACGGGCAGGAATCTGAACGCCAGCATGCCCGACAGCATGATGGCGATCATCATCAGGGTCGTCGCCACCGGCCGCAGGATGAATGGCCGCGACGGGTTCATTTGGTCTGCCCGTCCTCGGACCGCTTGTGCTGGCCGCCTCCCGCCTTGTCGGGATCGGCGCCGCCCTTGCTATCGCCCTTCGCAGCCCCGTTTGCCGCGCCCTTTGCCTCACCTTTGGCCGCACTGGCCGGGTTTGCGGCCTCGGTGGCGGAGCGCACCACCACCTTCGCGCCCTCGCGCAGCTTGTCGGCGCCGTCGATCACGATGCGATCGCCGGACGTGAGCCCCGACAGCACCTCGACGCGGTCGCCGTCGGTGACCCCGAGCTTGACCGGCCGCACCGAGACCGTGCTGTCGGCGTTGACGAGATAGACGAAGGTGCCGGGAACGCCGCGCTGGATGCCGGCGGTCGACATCGTCGTGGCATCCTTGTGGGTGTCGAGCAGCAGGCGGATGTTGACGAACTGGTTCGGATACAGCGTGCGCTTGTCGTTCTCGAACTGGGCGCGCAGCTTGATCGTGCCGGTGGTCGCGTCGATCTGGCTGTCGAAGGTCTGCAGCGATCCTTCGGCGAGCTTGTTGGCGCCGCTGCGGTCATAGGCCGCTGTCGGCAGCACCGCGCCCTCCCTCAACCGCTTCGCGACCGCCTGCAGATTGTCCTCCGGCAGCGTGAACAACACGCTGATCGGCTCGAGCTGCGTGATCACGACGAGGCCATTGGTGTCGCCCGGCGTCACATAGTTGCCGAGGTCGACCTGGCGCAGCCCGACCCGCCCGTTGATCGGCGAGACGATGCGGCAATACGCCAAATTCACCTCGGCTGATTTCACCGAGGCGCGGTCGGCTTCCACCGTGCCTTGATACTGCGCGACCAGCGCGACCTGGGTATCGAGCGTCTGATGCGGCACGGCGTTCTGGGTGGCGAGGCCCTGGTAGCGCGTGAGATCGACCTGGGCGCCCTTGAGCTGAGCCTCGTCGCGCGCAAGGGTGCCCTTGGCCTGCGCCAGCGTCGCCTCATAGGGACGCGAATCGATCTCGGCGATCAGGTCACCCTTCTTGACCTCGTCGCCCTCCTTGAAATCGATCTTCATCAGGTAGCCGCTGATCTGGCTCCTGATCGTCACGGTCGCGAGCGACGTCACGGTGCCGAGGGCGTTGAGGCTGACGCCGATATCGCCCTTGCCGACGGTCTCCGGCACGATCGACATCGGCCCGGCATTGCGCCCGCCACCGGCCTGCGGCGGCGCGGCCTGCTGCCGCGTCCACCAGACGATGCCGGCCAGGACCGCCAGCACCACACATCCCGTCAGAAACCCCGGCCAACGCGACGCTCGCCTGACTGGTCCAGGTGCGACGATCGACGGGTCTTTGATATGCTGGTCCATAAACTTGCCCACGAAGAGACACGAACGAGCTCGCGCGGCTCTATGTGTCCCCTGAAATCCGCGCGCGCCACATTCGCGGAAGCATTTTGAACGCTTCCGTCTGACAAAGCGCGTTAAGAATCGGAAAGGATGGCCCCTCCTTCCCGGTCGAGCGCTGTTTCACGCTGGATTGTGGCTATTTTACCCGATCGTCTGTAACCAGGGCAACACGATCAGCAACAATCCGGCAAAGTAGATCAAGCCGAAGATCAGCCCGAACTTCCAGAAGTCGCCTTTGCCGATATAGCCGCTGCCGTAATACATCGGCGCCGGTCCCGTGGCGTAGGGCGAGATCACGCCCATCAGCCCGAGCGAATAGACGCACAGCAGCATCAGGGTCTGCACCGACAGGCCGGGAATGCTGGAGCCGACCGCGAGCACCACCGGCAGCACGGCAGCGGTATGCGAGGTGATGCTCGAGAAGAAATAGTGGATCCAGAAAAAGAAGGTGACGAGCAGGATCATCCCGACCAGCGGCGAAGTGCCGGAGAGCGGCTTGGCATAGCCCTCGGCCACCCATTTGATGAAGCCGATCTCGTTGAGCCCCGACGACAGCGTCAGCAGTGAGGTGAAATAGAAGAACACCTCCCAGGCGCTCTTCTCCGCGACGATGTCCTCGAATGCGATCACGCCTGACAGCAGCATCAGCGAGATCACGACGAACACCACCGTGGTCGCGTTGATGAAGTTCGAGCCGAGCAGCGGCACGCTGATATTGGGATTGGAGCCGCAGATCCACAGGAACATCGCGAGCAGCACCAGCACCGCCATGATCCATTCGTGCCGCGACGGCGGCCCCATCTTGGCGAGCTCGCCCTCGCTCCAGGTCACGATCTCCGGGCTCTCCTTGATCTCCGGCCGGCAGACCACGTAACTCAAGAGCGGCACCAGCAGCAGCAAGAGGATACCGAGCGGCGCGAAGCCGATGAACCATTGCGACCAGCCGACCTCGATATTGACGAGCTTCTTGGCGATCGAGAGCGCGGCGGCGTTCGGCGCCAGCGCGGTCAGAAACAGCGAGCTGGTCACGGCGGTGGTCGCGAACGCCGTCCACATCACGAAGGTGCCGATCTTGCCTGCGGTCGGACCGGGCTCCGAGCCGTAGATGCGCGGGATGTTGCTGACGATCGGATAGATGGTGCCGCCCGATCGTGCGGTGTTGGACGGCGTCGCCGGCGCCAGCACGAGGTCGGAGAACGCCACCGCGTAGCCGAGCCCGATGGTGCGGCGGCCGAGCCCGCGCACCAGCAGCAGCGCGAGCCGGCGGCCGAGCCCGCTCTTGCGGTAGCCGATCGAGAACACGAAGGCGCCGACGATCAGCCATACCGTGCTCTCGGAAAAGCCGCCGAGCATCCAGCGCAGCGACTTGTTCGGATCGGGCTCGACATAGCCGCCTACGCCGGCGACCGTCAGGCCGATCAGGCCAACCGCGCCGACCGGCATCGATTCGAGGATCAGCCCGGTGATGACAGCGGCGAACACCGCAAAATAGTGCCACTGATTGGCGTTGAGCCCTGACGGCACCGGCACCAGATAGATCACCAGCCAGACCAGCAACGGCGCAAATGTCCGCCATGACAACTTCATGCAGCGTCCCCCTCACCTGTGTTGATTGTCGGGCGCGCAAGCCGCCAAGTCCCCGCTATGTCCCGGGCGGCGCCGCCGTCTTTGTGGCAATGTTAGCACGGCCGCACAGTCCGTCTCGGGAAACTGCGGCCGAATGGCGCGGCTTGTGGAGGAACCGGCGCGCTTCGTCAACACGTCGCGACCCGAAGGCAGGCCCCAAGGCAGATCCCAAGGCAGATGCCATGGCAGGCCCCATCGCAAGATTGCCCGCGCTTTGCTATCCTCCGTGGCATGACGTCACGCGACTCCGCCTCCTCCGAGATCACGCCCGAGGTGCTGCTGCGCGCCTATGCCTGCGGTATCTTCCCGATGGCGGAGAGTGCTGATGATCCGACCCTGTTCTGGGTCGAACCGGAATTGCGCGGCGTGATTCCGTTCGACGGCTTCCGTGTCGCCTCCCGGTTGGCGCGCACCGTGCGCTCGGATGTGTTCACCGTCACCGTCGATACCGCGTTCAAGGCCGTGATCGCCGGTTGCGCGGCGCCGCAGCCCGGCCGCGACGACACCTGGATCAACAAGCGCATCCGCGATCTCTATGTCGGGCTGCACGCATCCGGCCATTGTCACAGCGTCGAAGTCTGGCAGGACGACAATCTGGTCGGTGGCCTCTATGGCGTCAGCCTCGGCCGCGCCTTCTTCGGTGAGAGCATGTTTCACACCGTGCGTGACGCATCGAAGGTCGCGCTGGTGCATCTGGTGGCACGATTGATCGCCGGCGGATTCGAATTGCTCGACACGCAATATGTGACCGAGCATCTGAAGACGTTCGGCGCGGTCGAGATTTCGCGCCGCCGCTATCGCGCGCTGCTCGACAAGGCGATCGCTGGCGCGCCGGCGGAATTCCGCAAGCTCGACGCCACGCAACCGGTCAAGGGTGCCGACGCACTGACGATCATCGCCGGGCGCGATTGATCTTGCCGTGCAAATACCCCGGATGGAGCGAAGCGTAATCCGGGAAAATCTCTCCGCGGAGAGAAACCCGGATTTCGCTGCGCTCCATCCGGGCTACGAAGTGCCGACTAATTTCCGAACAAGCCGCCGAACAACCCGCCCGGCCGCTGCTGGGGCGGCGGAGGTGGCGGCTGCTGCTGGTATTGCGGCAGCGGTTGCGGCGGCGGACGCGGCGCAGCCTGCTTCGGCGGTGCGCGCTTCTGGGCCGGCGGCGGAGGCGGCGTCGGCGCCTTCGGCGGATCGGGCGCGGCGGTCACGATGGTCTGGTCCGGCCCTTTGCAGTCGGTCAGCCAGATGTCGTAGATCGGATGCTCGACGCCGTGCAGGCCGGGGCTCGCCGCGAACATCCAGCCGGAGAAGATCCGCTTCACCTCGCCCTGCAAGGTGATCTCGTCGACCTCGACAAAGGCGTCGGTGTTGGCGGCTTCCGTCGACGGCCTGGTGTAGCAGGCATCGGTCTTCACCCGCAGCGCGCCGAACTGCACGGTCTCGCCGATATCCTCGTCGAAATTGATGATGCGGCCGGTGATCTTGTCGAGGCCGGAGAAGCTCGCCTTCTTGTTGGTGATCTTGGTCGAGGGCGGCTCCTGCACGACCTCGTCACCCGGCTGCAACGTCGCAGGCGTCTGCTGCGGGGCGCCCTGGGGGGCACCTTGCGGCGCGCCCTTGGGACGCTGCCCCGGCGGCAGCGGGTTGGCGCCGGGCGGCGTATTGGCAACGGCGGGACCGCCGGGCTGCGGCGGCTGCACGGCGACGCCGGGCGGGGCCACCGTCGAGCCGGGCGGCGGCGCCAAGGGCTGCGACTGCACGTTGCCGGGCGGCGGCACCGCCTGCCCGGGCGGCAACGCCCGCGGCTGCGTCGGTAGCAGCCGGCCGCGCGGCAATTCCGGCACTTCCTCGTCGTCGTCGCTGGGAGGCGCCACCTGGCCGCGCGGGATCGAGCCCGGCGGACGCGGCGCGGGATCGGAGAAAATCGTTCCGATCTGCGCGCGCGCGGGCGGCGCAAGCGAGATGGTTGAGGCGGCAATCAGGGCCGCAAAGCCAGTCAGGGCAACGGTTCGAAGCATCTCGCGCGGCTTTAAAGGGCGAATCGGGCTCGCGACACTCTACCTTGATATCGGCCGCTCGCAGGCCACCGGTTAACACACCAAATAGGGCGGGAACACGACAAACAGCAATTCTGCTGCAATTTCAATGGATCCGGCGCTCCCTGTGCTTATTTCGCTACAGGCTTTTCCGCGCGCTTCCGGGACCAATTCAATACCTGGTCAAGCCCGCGCGGTGCAGCTCTCAGGACCAGAACTGATCCTCCCGCCGCTCGTCGCCTTGGTACTCGCGGAAGTCTATCGCCTTCCCATTCCTCATCCGCCAGACATGGACTTCTGGAAACGACGCGGAAAGCCCGTTGCGTTGTGCATTCACGGTGACCAACGCGACAACGAGATCGTTTTCAGCCAGCAGATTGTGCACATCGATGCCAAACGCACCGCTCGAAAGCTCCATCGTGCGCTGAAAGAAGCCGCCGATCTGATCGTGACCGACATAGTCCCCTGACAGCGGACTGTGACCGGGAACGTGCCAGGAAATGCCCGCATCGAAGATTGCAAATACCGATGGGATGTTTCCCTGCGCAAAGTCTTCGTAGGCCTTGCGAATGATCACCGAATTTGAATCGCTCATTGCGGTCTCCTAAGAGTTGACACTCCCTGCGGGACGGATCGCATTCACGGTGATGCTTGGAATGGAAAGTATAGCAGCCGATTGCCTCCCCGAAACGATCTTCCCCGGCCCTCGTCTGCATCCGTCGATGTCCAGCATCGCGCCACGGGGACGGCCTCCTGCGCCCCTCATTGGCAAGCCTCTGGTCACTGCTGGGAACACGTGTGATAGTCCTCACGCTGAAGGCGCGCGGCAACGCGTGAAAACCAGGAAAATCCGGATCGAACCGGACCAGCAAGAGGAAACCCAACATGCCCGATCGCATCAAGCTCGACGGCCGGGTTGCCGTCGTCACCGGGGCTGCCGGCGTCATCGGAACCGCCACGCTGCATCTGCTCGCCGAACGCGGGGCGCGGATTGTCGCAGTCGACCGCAAGGGGTCCGATCTTGCCGCCGCCATCGAGGACCTCCCCGCCGCGGCCGAGGCCCTTTCGATCACCGCCGACGTCACCGATGAGGACGAGGTCAAGGACTATGTCCGCGCCGCGGTGGACCGCTTCGGGACCATCGACGCCTTCTACAACAACGCCGGCATCGAGGGCGACGTCAGGCCGATCCCTGAATATTCGCTGGAGAGCTTTCGCCGCGTGCTCGACGTCAATGTCGTCGGCGTCTTCCTCGGCATGAAGCACGTGCTGCCGGTCATGCTGAAGCAGAACAAGGGCAGCATCATCAACACCGCCTCGATCGCGGGCCTGATGGGATCGCCGATGATCGCGGTCTACAGCGCCAGCAAGCACGCGGTGATCGGGCTGACCAAGAGCGCGGCCTGGGAGTGCACCGGCACCGGCGTGCGCGTCAATTGCGTCTGCCCCGGCATGATCGAGAGCCGGATGCTGAGCACCATCCTGCAGGGCCGCTCCGGTGGCAACGCGCCGCCGCCTGTCGAGAAGATCGTCGATCGCATCCCGGCGCGCCGGCTCGGACTTGCAAGCGAGGTCGCCTCCATCGTCGCGTTCCTCGCCTCCGACGAGGCGAGCTACGTCTCCGGCTCCGCCTACACCGTCGACGGCGGGCGCACCGCCGCCTGATATTTCAGTTCAGCATCACAACAAGGTTTGTCGTCCATGCCCGTCGTTCTCGATCCCGATGCCGCCGCCGTCTACAAGGCCTTCCAGGAGGCCGGCCGCCCCGCCTACGAGACGCTGACCGCGCCGGAAGCGCGCGACTATTATCGCGCCGCCCGCATCGTCTCCAATCCCGAGCCGCCCGCGCTTGAATCGAGCAAGGAGCTCGCGATCCCGGCGCCGCACGGCAGCATCCCGGCGCGCATCTACACGCCGAAGACGCTGCGCAAGACGAACGGGCTCGCGCCGTGCCTGGTGTTCTTCCACGGCGGCGGCTGGGTGATCGGCGATCTCGATACCCATGAGGTGGTCTGCCAGAAGCTCGCCCATGAGGGCGAGCTGATCGTGATCTCGGTGGATTATCGGCTCGCGCCTGAGCATCGCTTCCCCGCCGCGGTCGACGACGCCGTCACCGCGACCCGGTGGGTTGCCGCCAACGCTGGAGATCTCGGCATCGACGCCGCGCGCCTGATCGTCGGCGGCGACAGCGCCGGCGGCAACCTCGCGGCCGTCGTCGCCCTCACCGCCCGCGACGGCGGACCGAAGCTCGCCGCCCAGCTGCTGGTCTATCCCGCAACCGATTTCTCGCGGAAGCATCCCTCGCACAGCGAGCCCGAGACCAGCATCCTCCTGACGCATTCGGTGATCGGCTGGTTCGGCAATCACTATCTTGGCGACGCCGACAACAGCGACTGGCGCGCTTCGCCCGCACGCGCGACGAGCTTCGCCGGACTGCCGGCGGCCTATGTGCTGACCGCCGGCGCCGATCCCTTGCGTGATGAAGGCGACGAGTACGCGAAATTCCTGAAAGACGCCGGCGTGCCCGTGACCTACCGGCATTTCCCCGGCCAATTCCACGGCTTCTTCACCATGGGCAAGCTGCTCGATCAGGCCAATGTCGCGGTGACCGAGATCAGCACGTGGTTGAAGGGGCTTGGCTGAAGTCGCTGGGCTGAGCGATCCGATCAGGGACGACGTTGGTGGCGTCGTCCCCGATCGAAACTCGCGTGCGCACGTTGCGGCATTAGTGCGCCTTGAAGTTCCCCGCGCCGCGCGATAGTGCGGCCACGCGCACGTCACGTCGAGCACTCCAGCCAGCGAGGATCATCTTGCTCACGCCCATCCTCGTCTACGGCATCCCGTTCGACTTCATCCTGTTCGCGTTGACGCTGCTCGGCGTCGCGATCTTCCATCACCATACGCTCGCCGTGGCGTTGACGGGTCTTGCCGCGATCGTCGCCTACAAGCTGATCTTCGCCGGCTTTGCGAAATTCGGCGCGGGCCTGCCCGGTCTCGCGCACCACATGGAGCATGAGTGGGTCACGCTCGCGAACCTGTTCCTGCTGCTGATGGGATTTGCGCTGCTGTCGCGGCATTTCGAGGAAAGCCGGATTCCCGACGAGATGCCGGCGCTGCTGCCCGACGACTGGAAGGGCGGATTGATCCTGCTGATGATCGTGTTCGTGCTGTCGGCCTTCCTCGACAACATCGCGGCCGCGCTGATCGGCGGCACCGTCGCCCGTTACGTGTTCCGCGGCCGCGTCCATATCGGCTATCTCGCGGCCATCGTCGCCGCATCGAATGCGGGCGGCGCCGGCAGCGTCGTCGGCGACACCACGACGACGATGATGTGGATCGACGGCATCAGCCCGCTCACCGTCCTCGACGCCTATGTTGCCGCCATCGTCGCGATGCTGGTGTTCGCGGTGCCGGCCTCGCTACAGCAACATCGCTTCTCGCCGATCGTGAAGAACCCGCCGACCGGCCTTAGCATCGACTGGGCGCGGGTTGCGATCGTCGCGGTGATCCTGCTCGCCGCGCTGACCGCCAACGTCACGGCCAACCTGAAAATCCCCGCGCTGCTCGACGCGCTACCGGTGCTCGGGCTCGCGGTCTGGGCCGCGATCCTCGTCACCGCGCTGCTGCGGCGGCCGGACTGGTCGGTGATGCCCGAGACGCTCAAGGGCACCGTGTTCCTGCTCGCGCTGGTGACGGCGGCCTCGATGATGCCGGTGGAGAAGCTGCCGACCGCATCATGGCAGACCGCGCTCGGGCTCGGCTTCGTCTCGTCGGTGTTCGACAACATCCCGCTGACCGCGCTGGCGCTGAAGCAAGGCGGCTACGATTGGGGCTTTCTCGCCTACGCGGTCGGATTTGGCGGATCGATGGTCTGGTTCGGCTCGTCCGCCGGGGTTGCGGTCTCCAACATGTATCCGGAAGCCAAGTCGGTGGTCCGATGGATCACCCAGGGCTGGCCGATCATGGTGGCCTATGTGGTCGGCTTCTTCGTGATGCTGGCCCTGCTCGGCTGGCATCCCGACGCGCCGCATTGATGCCAATGTGGAATTTGTCGCGCTGCAGTGCACAATCCGACTTGTCATAAATTTGTGGAAAAGCGAGACAAATCCGTTGACATTGCTAAACTCCATTTGCCGTAACAACTTATGGAGCGTTCGCATGAGTGTTAGTGCAGAAGTCCTCGCCCGCGCCCCGTTGGAACAGACGGACGATGAAATCGAAACAGTGGGCTCGCATCGACCACGCGGCAATATTCGACCTCTCTCACCGATGCCGGACTACGTCGAACACCGAAATGGCGTCAATGAAGTTGGCAAGCTGTCTGCCGAGGCAGTCGTGCGCGAGTACGAAGCGGCCGTGAAAGAGATCGAGGCCCTTGGAACGGAACTGCAGTTGGCCGCCAAGAACTGCGAGGCGATGGTGGCCGGCGTCCATGACATGATCGCGGAGATCAAGGAGTTCGCTGCGGGTTACCGCGATCAGGGCAAGCGCTTTTTCCTGCAGATCGAAGCCGTCTCGTTGATGACCATGGAGGTCAGGGATACCTGCGAGACACTCAAGAAGAAGATCGCGACCGATACATTGAGCCAGTGATTTATTTCGGTTGAAGCACATTTCATGATCAGCATCCGTGGATCTCTACGATCGTGGGCTGATCCTGTATTTGGTGAATGACTGCGCTGGTCCGGCGCGGCAGAACCGTTAGTTCTATTCAAGACCAGTTTGTTCGACATCAAATCGTTCAACACCTTGCCCCGCCACGGCGGGGCATTGTGTTGTGACGCGGGTCATCTGTGCGCGCCTCGCGTGCTCGAACGAACCGGGCCTCGGTCCATGACCGGTTTAGCGCGCGTCAGCTGCACGCTCAGCTGTGTCCGCCGCCGGAGACAATGCGGATATCGGCGACCAGCGGTCGCTAAAATCCTTGGCCGGGAGCGCGTCCGCGTCGGAGACGACAACGCCCGCGGTCCGGGGCAAGTGCGACCTCACCGTCGCGGCGGTTGCAGTGACGGCCAGCAGGACGACAGCCACGAACCCGGTAATCGTTCGATGCTTTGTCATTCAGAACCTCCTCGGGTCCCCAATGCCCACTTGACGTGGGTCACGGGAACCTTCGCGAGGTTCATCAGCACAAAGAAAGAATGGATCGCGTGCAATCGGACAACGATCTTGTCCCACTCAAGGTGCCGTCACCAGCAGCGGTTTTCGCTTCTCCGTTGGAATGATCTTCGATCCAACAAGCCACCGAAAATTCCGGAGCTCACGACCTACCCCACCCGCGCGGCCCGGCGCAGCGA
The DNA here is from genome assembly GCF_007993935.1 of Bradyrhizobium macuxiense. Classification (GTDB taxonomy): domain Bacteria; phylum Pseudomonadota; class Alphaproteobacteria; order Rhizobiales; family Xanthobacteraceae; genus Bradyrhizobium; species Bradyrhizobium macuxiense_A. The sequence continues at coordinate 294,257 of NZ_VITY01000001.1, forward strand.
TTGCGGCGGCTGGCCGAAGGCGCGGATGAAGGCGCGGCGCATCCGCTCAGGATCGCGGAAGCCGGTGATCTCGGCGACGCGCTCGATCGCCTCGCCCGACGACTGCACGCGCTGCCGCGCCACCTCGATCCTCAGCCGCTCCACTGCTTTCGACGGCGTGGTTCCGGTCTCGGCGATGAAGGCGCGGGTGAAATGCCGCGAGCTCATCCCGGCCTTGTCGGCGAGGTCCTCGACCGTCAGCGGCGCGTCGAGATTTTCCCGCGCCCAGGCGAGCAGCGGCCCGAACCTTCCGTTCGGCGTCTTCAATTCCAGCAGCGAGGAAAACTGCGACTGCCCGCCGCTGCGCCGGTGATACAGCACGAGCTGCCGCGCGGTGTTCTGCGCAACCTCGTCGCCATAGTCCTCGGTGATCATGGCGAGGGCGAGATCGATGCCGGCAGTGATGCCGGCCGAACTCCAGATGTTGCCGTCGCGGACGAAGATCTGGTCCGGCTCGAGCTTGATCTTCGGATAGCTCTTCACGAAATGCGGCGTGCGCTGCCAATGCGTGGTGGCGCGGCGGCCGTCGAGCAGGCCCGCCTCGGCCAGCACATAAGCGCCGGAGCAGACGCTGGCGACGCGGACGCCGCGGCCCGCCATCCGCCGCACGAAGGACAGTGTGGTCGGACAGCTCGCAGGCGTCCGCACGCCGTTGCCGCCTGCGATGATCAGCGTCGTGATCGCCGCCGACGGCTTGAGGCCGCGCGCCAGCATCTCGACGCCGGACGACGAGCGCACCGGCCCGGCCTTGACCGCAATGGTCTTGATACCGGGCGGGTTGTTGGCGAAGCGCGCCGCGATTTCGAACGCCGCGATCGGGCCGGCCGCGTCGAGCAGCTGGAAGTCGGGAAAGATCAGGATGCCGATCATCGCCAAATCCTTTGCGGCAGCGCCTCGTCCGAAAACGAGGGAAATACGCCATTCTTGACAGGAGGCCATCATGGCATCCTGGTTCCGTCAAGCGCTATTTGGAGGCCTCCGATGTCCGACCCCCTGCAGATTGGATTGCTCGTCTTCCCGAAGGTGACCCAGCTCGACCTGACCGGTCCGCTGCAGGTGTTCTCGTCGGTGCCCGGCGCCAAGGTGCATCTGATCTGGAAGCGGATCGAACCGGTTCCGAGCGATTCCGTCATGGTGCTGACGCCGACCACGACCTTTGCCGACTGCCCGCAGCTCGACGTGATCTGCGTGCCCGGCGGCTTCGGCACCGACGACATGGTCGGCGATGAGGAGATGCTCGGCTTCCTGCGCAAGCAGGCCGCGGGCGCGAAATACGTCACGTCGGTCTGCACGGGCTCACTGGTGCTCGGCGCAGCGGGCCTGCTCAAGGGCTATCGCGCCACCACGCATTGGAGCGCGATCGATTTCCTTGCGGGCTTCGGCGCCATCCCGACCAAGACCCGCGTGTGCGTCGACCGCAACCGCTTCACCGGCGGCGGCGTCACCGCCGGCATCGACTTCGCGCTGACGCTGGTGTCCGAGCTCGTCGACCGCAAGACCGCCGAAGCAATCCAGCTCCGGCTCGAATACAACCCCGCCCCGCCGTTCAATGCCGGCTCGCCCGACACCGCGCCGGCCGAGATCCTCGCCTTCATGAGGGAGCGGATGGGACCGGCGCACGCGCGCCGCGGCGAATTGATGGGCCGCGCGGCGGCGCGACTGTCCTAGCAGCAAAGCACGATGGTTGGGCTCCCTCTCCCGCTTGCGGGATCGCTTGCGGGGGAGGGTTGGGGGGGTCTATCCACGAGTTACGTCGCGGAGAGAGCCCCCGCCCGGATCACATCTTCGATGTGATCCGACCCGCAAGCGGGAGAGGTGCACGAAAATATGCGGATCGACTGCATGATGACGATCGCCCAAAGAAAAAGGCCGCCCGGTTTCCCGAGCGGCCCTTCCTGTCTCACGGTAGCCTCACATTTGCGGGCGATTTCAGGACATCTGTACCGGGGGCCTATCTCCCGGCCGCATCCAACTCGGAGGCCGCTGCTCATCGGGACAGTCGCGATCTGGAGCCCGATCCGACGCGATGGTTTCCCATCTCCGTAAGATGGCTTCATTGAGCCGCGAAGACGTCCGCAACGCAAGCGGGCAGCAGCGACCACGCAGCACCTGTCCCCGCTGTTACCGTTGTCCACAGGCAAGCGTGCAATGCACGCGCGTCGTTACGCTCGCGCACGCTCAGGACAGCGACGCATGAAGGTCAGCTTCCGGGGGTCCAGGCGTGGTAGTCGCCGGTCGCCTTCGGGCGGCGGCCGCTCGCCAGCGTCGAGCCGGACGGACGGTAGGCTTGCGCAGTGCCGGTCATGTTCGGCAGATGCGGCTTTTCCCATTCCCTCGGCGCATACTTGTCCTCGGTCGGGGGCACGTCGACCGTGTGGTGCAGCCAGCCGTGCCAGCCGGCCGGGATCCGCGAGGCTTCGGCGTAGCCGTTATAGACCACCCAGCGGCGCTCGAAATGCAGCGTCGGGTCGATCTCGCCGCCCCTGGTGCGGTAGTAGCGGTTGCCCTGCTCGTCCTCGCCGACCAGCTCGCCGAAGCGCGAGGTCCACAATTGCGTGCCAAAGGTCTGGCCGTTCCACCAGGTGAAGAATTTCAGCAGGAATTGTTTCATGCGTGGCCGGTCACGGGTTCGAGGCTGTCCGGCTCTGATGCCACCTGAATCCGCAAATGTCCAGCCGCCGCCAAGGTAGCCCGGCACTCCCGGCATGGGCCTCGATCACGGGCCCGTTTGGCGACCAAATGACGCGGTCACGGAGAGTTTTGTTCACCTGCCATACATGCGCCTCCGGCCAAACCAAGATGACGGACAATCAATGTCGCGCGCTGGAACGTCCAACCGCAGAAATGGTTAGACATTGTCCGTTTTGATGGAGTCCAAAATGATCAATATGAAGGTTCTGAGCACCGCTGCGGCGCTGGCGCTTGCGCTGCCGTTGGCTGTGGCGCCGACCGTTTCGTTCGCCCAGTCAGCCGCGCAGATGGGCGCGATGGGCGGTGGCGGTGGTGCACGCGGCGGTGGCGGTGGCGGCTTTAGCGGCGGTGGCGCTGCGATGGGCGGTGGCGGCGGTTGGCACGGCGGTGGTGGCGGCGGCCACTGGGCCGGTGGCGGCGGCGGTGGTGGTTGGCGCGGCGGTGGCGGCTGGCACGGCGACTATCATCGTGGCGGCGGCTTCTGGCCGGGCGCGGTTGCCGGTGCAGTTGTCGGCGGAGCCCTCGCCTCGGGCGCGTATTACGGCTATGGCCCCGGATACGGCTACTATGACGACAGCTACGGCTATTACGACGACAGCGCGCCTGTCGCCGTCGAGGCCGCGCCGGGCGGCGACGCGAGCTACTGCGCACAGCGCTACCGGTCCTACGATCCGGCCTCGGGTACCTATCTCGGCTTTGACGGCCTGCGGCACCCCTGCCCGTAATCACGGCCTGAATTGCTAAATTGGCGAAGGGCGGCGGCAACGCCGCCCTTTTTCATGTCCGCAACGCCACCGCGACGGCTGCGAACGTCACAACCAGCGCCGCGATATCGCTCGCGCTGAGCGGCTCGCGCAGCATGGCCGCTGCGGCCAGCACGCCGACCACGGGCACCAGCAGCGTGCCGATCGACGCGGTCGCCGCCGGCAGCCGCTCGAGCGCCGCGAACCAGCAGACATAGCAGAGGCAGAACTGGATCAGCGTCATGTAGATCATCGACGCCCAGCCGAACTGCGACAGCGCGGCGAGCTGCGGCTGCTCGATCAGGACGCCGGCGATCGCGATCGGCACGCAGCCGATCGCAAGCTGCCAGGCCGCGAGCGACAGCGGCGGCATTGCAAGCTTGAAGAATTTGGTCAGCACCGTGCCGAGCCCGACGCACAGCGCGCCTGCAAGGGCGAACAGAATGCCCGGCAACTTGCCGACGCTGGCGTCGATCCCGCCGCCGCCGATCAGCGCGGCGATCCCGGCGAGCGCTACCGCAAGCGCGAGCGCGCGTGGCAGCGACACGCGCTCGCCAAGCACTGGCCAGGCCACCAGCGCGACCCACACCGGGATCGATATGCCGAGCACGGCCGCCTCGCTGGCGCGCAGCCAGATCAGCGCCAGGCCCATCGAGGCGACCCAGCCACCGATCGACAGCGTCGATACCAGGGCAAGCCGCAACCACATCCCGTCAGGGACGCGCAGCGTCTGCCCCCGCGCGAGCGCCACCAGAGCGAGCCCGAGCGCGCCGACCACGCCGCAGAGCCCGCGCGACGACAACGGCGGCCACTCCGTCAGAAGGAATTTCATGATCGGGAAATTGAGGCCCCAACCGGTCGAGGCGACCACCAAAAATGCGAGGCCGAGCGGTGACAGCGGGGCGCGGCCGGCGACGGGAACTGCGGTCATGGACCTGTCGTAATGTGGGCGGACAAATACAAGTGATGGTATCAGGGCTAGCTGGAAATCTGCTTGTCAGCAAACCGCATATGCATTCTATGATACAGACTTTCCATCCAGGTTCCGCCTTAATTGACGGACGGGCCAAGCGAGTCGTCGGCACGCGAGGCCGCAGCAAGAGGATGCATCGTGCCGAGCGTTCTCGTGGTCGATGACGACCCGATGGTGTGCGTTGCCATCGAGGTGTGTTTGCAGCGCCAGGGCTTCGACGTCACCGTCGCGGATGGCGGTGACGCGGGCTTGCGCGCGCTGGACCAGGCCACGTTCGACGTCATGCTGGTCGACGTCTTCATGCCGCATATGCGCGGTTTCGAGGCGATCCGCATCTTCCACGAGCGCGCCCCCGGGATTCCGGTAATCGCGATGTCGGGCTATGCCTTCGCCAATGCCGACCGCGCGCCGGACTTCCTGCGGATGACGATCGAGCTCGGGGCGTCGGCCTGCCTGCGCAAGCCGTTTACCCCGCAGGCGCTGGTTGCCGCCGTTAACGAATGTCTTGCGAAGTCTGCTCCTTCCGCTCGTCTTTCGAAATAATTGCTCGTACTAATCGTCGATGGCTTCCCAGCGTCTCATCCTCGGCAGTGGCCTTGCGATCCTCCTCGTCATCAGCGCGGCTTCGATCGGGCTGGACGTCAAGTCGCGTAGCGAGATCGATTCGGTCGATCGCACGCTCCGAATCCTGAAATGTATTTCGGATGCGCGTCCGCTGCCGCGGGGCGTCGAGAGCGCGGCGCGCGGCTTCGCGCTGACCGGCGATGCATCCTTCGCCGACGAGTTCCGCGAGCAGAGCGCCGCCCTCACCGCCGCCTTCGACGAGCTGACGAACGCGGTGAAGGCGGCGCCCGAGGAGGCGCAGCTGATCGCGGGCACCAGGGGACAGGTCGAGCGCGCCATCGCGCTCGGCGCCGAGCTGATCAGGTTGCGCAAAGCGGACGACACGGCCGGCGCCGCGGCGCTGATCTCCGCCGACGAGAGCCGTTCGCTGATGGACAAGGTCGGCACCGCGCTCGACCGGCTGGTCACGGAAGAGCGCCGCCTGCTCGGGATCCGCACCGACCAGTCCAAGTCGAACGGACGGCTGCTGCTGGCCATCGACCTCGCGGGCGTCGCGATGATCCTGCTGCTCGCGGTCGCGCTGACGGTGACGGCCCGGCGCGCCAGCCGCGAACTGCAAGGCGCGCTCAGCGCGACCAAGGCGACCAATCTGTCGCTCGAGGGCAAGGTGGCCGAGCGCACCAAGGATCTCGGTGCCGCGCTCGAAGGGCTGCGCCGTTCCACCTCGGTGATGGAAACCACCTTCCGCAGCATGGCGGAAGCGGTGCTGGTGATCGACGCCGAGGGCATCGTGCTGCTGTCGAACCCGGCCGCCGAGAAGATGCTGCGCTACAAGCCGGGCATGACGGTCCGGCAGCTGCGCGCCATGAGCAACGTGTTCCAGTCCGACGGCGTCACACCGATGCAGGCCGACGACATGCCCTCGGCCAGGGCATTGCGCGGCGAGGAATTCGACGGGCTGGAATTCGTCGCCCGGCCGGTGCGCGGCGCGCCGGAGATTCACCTCGTGGTGTCGGGCCGGCCGCTGCGCGACGACGACAACACCATCACCGGCGCGGCGCTGATCTATCACGACATCACCGCCTCGCGCGAAACCGAGCACAAGCTGCAGCAGGCGCAGAAGCTCGACGCCATCGGCAAGCTGACCGGCGGCGTCGCGCACGACTTCAACAACATGCTGACGGTCATCACCGGCACCACCGAGACGCTGGTCGACAGCCTGCGCAGCCAGCCGAAGCTTGCGCAGACCGCCGAGCTGATCGACCGCGCCGCCGAGCGCTGCCGCGAGCTGATCCAGCATCTGCTCGCGTTCGCCCGCCGCCAGCCGCTGGAGCCGCGCACCGTCGACATCAATGGCACCGTGGTCGACATCTCCAAGCTGCTGCGGCCGACGCTCGGCGAGCAGATCGAGATCAACTCGGTGCTCGCGCCCGATGTCGCGAGCGTCCATATCGATCCGTCGCAGCTTGCCAATTCGCTGCTCAACATGGCGATCAACGCCCGTGACGCGATGCCGAACGGCGGCAAGCTGCTGTTCGAGACCAGCAACATCGTGCTCGACGATGCCTATGCGGCCGTTAATCCCGACATCACGCCGGGCCGCTACGTGCTGCTCGCGGTCAGCGACACCGGCACCGGCATGTCGCACGCGGTGCAGGACAAGGTGTTCGAGCCGTTCTTCACCACCAAGGAGGTCGGCAAGGGCTCCGGTCTCGGCATGAGCATGGTGTACGGCTTCGTCAAGCAGTCCGGCGGCCATATCAAGATCTACAGCGAGGAAGGCCACGGCACCACGATCAAGCTCTATCTGCCCCCTGCCCGCGGCCAGGTCGAGGTGGAAGCGCCCGCACCGGAGCCGCCGCGGCGCGGCAGCGAAGTCATCCTGGTGGTGGAAGACGATCAATTGGTGCGCAACTACGTGGTAACGCAGCTCGGCAGCCTCGGCTACAAGACCATCGCCGTGCCCGACGCCCGCGCCGCGCTGGCGCTGGTCGACAAGGGCGAGAAGTTCGACCTCTTGTTCACCGACGTCATCATGCCCGGCGGCATGAACGGCCGCCAGCTCGCCGACGAAGTCGCCAAGCGGCGGCCCGGCATCAAGGTGCTCTACACCTCGGGCTACACCGAGAACGCGATCGTGCATCACGGCCGCCTCGACGAAGGCGTGCTGTTGCTCGCAAAGCCCTACCGCAAGGCCCAGCTCGCCAGCATGCTGCAGCAGGCGCTCGGCGAGTGATGTGAGCGCTCGGTAACGCGCTTGGCGTCTCGCGCGCGAACGGCCGCTCTGCGCTCTGCCCCGTCATTGCGAGCGAAGCGAAGCAATCCATTTCGCCGCTTGTAGAGGCAATGGATTGCCGCGGCGCTGCGCGCCTCGCAATGACGCGGTGAAGTCCGCAGGTGCAGCCTACCTTGTCGCCAGCGCGACGCCGGCGAGCGTGAACAGCAGCGCTGTGATCTGGATCGGCCCGAGCGGCTCGTGCAGCGCGACTGCGGAGGCGATCACGCCGATGACAGGCACCGCCATGGTGCCGATCGCCGCCACCGAGGCCGGCAGGCGGGCAAGCGCGGCAAACCATGCGACATAGGCGACGCAGAACTGGATCAGCGTCGAATAGACCAGCAGCCACCAGCCGACCGTCGTGATGCGGTCGATATGCGTGGTCTCGATCAGGAAGCCGACGATCGCGATCGGCACGCAGCCGAGGCCGATCTGCCAGGCCGCCGCCGGGATCGGCGGCATCACCAGCGGATATTTCTTCGCCAGCACCGTGCCGAGCGCAAAGCCGAACGCGCCGCCGAGCGCCATGATGATTCCCGGCAGCTTCTCCTCGCTCGCGGAAATCCCGTTGCCGCCCATGATCGCGGCGAGCCCCGCGAACGCCATGACGAGCGCGATGGTCCGCAGCAGCGTCGGCCGCTCGCCGAGCACCGGCCAGGCCAACAGCGAGGCCCACACCGGCATGGTGTAGGCGATCAGCGCGGTCTCGCTCGCCGGCAGCCAGAGCAGCGCCAGCCCCATCAGCACCATCCAGCCGGTAACGTTGAGCGCCGCATACAGCACAAGGCGCGGCCACAGCTTGGCCTCGACATGCAGGCTCTGGGAACGGATCAGCGCCAGCACGGCGAGCAGCGCGGCGCCGATCACCCCGGTGGTGCCGCGGAGCGTCAGCGGCGGCAGCTCGCTGAGCAGGAATTTGGTGGACGGCCAGTTGAACCCCCAGCCCACCGAGGTGATGGCGAGGAACATCAGGCCGGCGGGCGCAAGGCGCGGCCGCGCGTGAGGCTTCTTGTCTGTCATGGAACCCGGCAAGGGCATGAAAAGGATGTGAGTCGGCCGCACCTTGCCCGCGATTTTGTCGCCCGACCATCACGCCTCTGACATGCCTGATCCGTAGTTTGCCCGTAGGCCTACGTGAGTCCCAAAAATTCAACCCGGGACGGCGAATAAAAACTTCGCCTGTGAACAGCGGGGCGAAACTCCAATCCACAGGTGGAGCGAATTTTTTTGGCTTGGGAATCCCTGAGGACTCACCGATAGTTGGCTCGATCACAGGCGCGGCATCGACCCCTGTTATCCCCCTCCGTCCACCATATTTAGTGTTTGATTCAGAAACTCGTACTAGTCCTTGACGGGCGTGACGGACATGGCCTAGCTTTCAACCTGTTCGGCGCGAGTGTGTTTGGGTCCCCGCCGGTCGCTCCCACAAGGGTTCCAAAATGACCACTCCGCCAGGCCTTCGGGCCGCGGGTGAAGGGCTTTTCTGCCCTGATTTTGGGCCCAGGTCTTTTGGGCCAAGTCAGAGCGACAAACGGGCCGAGAAGGACCCGGAAACAGAGGCCGTAACCGGCCCGCGAGAAGCGTACGCGTGATGTGTCGCGTGAAGCGTTTTGGGGCGTTGAATGCATGACCTGGAGGACCCGGCCAGCCGGGCACCCCCCTAGGGATTGTGCCGCCGCAGGGCCGGGCCAAACCGGCGCCGAGCGGACGAGAGAACAGGCCGGATCCACCGGCTGAGCTGCGGATGACGGGAGGCGTGCACGCGTGTTCCGAAGTCCGCGAACAGATAACATTCCGGCAACCTGCGGGGAAACGTGGGACCGGGCAGAAGAAGTGACGGGGCTCGACCATGCGAATCGAACGACGCAACACCACCAGCGGACAATCTCCCTACGCCGGGATCAATTTCCGCCTGACCACCTCAGAGATCCGCAATCCGGACGGCTCGGTCGTGTTCCGCGCCGAGAACGTCGAGGTTCCGGAGTTCTGGTCGCAGGTCGCCTCCGACGTGCTGGCGCAGAAGTATTTCCGCAAGGCCGGCGTCGCCGCACGCCTGAAGAAGGTCGAGGAAGAGACCGTGCCGTCGTGGCTGTGGCGTTCGGTGCCGGACACCGAGGCCTTGGCGTCGCTGCCCGAGAACGAGCGCATCGTCGGTGAGACCAGCGCCAAGCAGGTGTTCGATCGCCTCGCCGGCTGCTGGACCTATTGGGGCTGGAAGGGCGGCTACTTCTCTTCGGAAGAAGATGCGCTGGCCTTCTACGACGAGCTGCGCTTTCAGCTCGCCAAGCAGATGGTCGCGCCGAACTCGCCGCAGTGGTTCAACACCGGCCTGCACTGGGCCTACGGCGTCGATGGCCCCGGCCAGGGCCACTATTACGTCGACTGGAAGACCGGCAAGCTGACCAAGTCGAAGTCGGCCTATGAGCATCCGCAGCCGCATGCCTGCTTCATCCAGGGCGTCGGCGACGACCTCGTCAACGAGGGCGGCATCATGGACCTCTGGGTGCGCGAGGCGCGCCTGTTCAAGTATGGCTCCGGCACCGGCTCCAACTTCTCCAGCCTGCGCGGCGAAGGCGAAAGGCTGTCCGGCGGCGGCCGCTCGTCCGGCCTGATGAGCTTCCTCAAGATCGGCGACCGTGCCGCGGGCGCGATCAAGTCGGGCGGCACCACCCGCCGCGCCGCCAAGATGGTCGTGGTCGATGCCGATCATCCTGACATCGAGACCTATATCGACTGGAAGGTGAAGGAGGAGCAGAAGGTCGCCGCCCTCGTCACCGGCTCCAAGATCAACCAGAAGCATCTCAAGGCCGTGATGAAGGCCTGCGTGAACTGCGAAGGCTCTGGCGACGACTGCTTCGATCCCGAGAAGAACCCGGCGCTCCGCCGCGAGATCAAGCTCGCCCGCCGCGCGCTGGTGCCGGACAACTACATCAAGCGCGTCATCCAGTTCGCCAAGCAGGGCTACAAGGAGATCTCGTTCGACACCTACGACACTGACTGGGACTCGGAGGCGTATCTGACCGTCTCCGGCCAGAACTCCAACAACTCGGTGTCGCTGAAGGACGACTTCCTGCGCGCGGTGGAAACCGACGGTGACTGGAATCTGGTGGGCCGCACCACCAAGAAAGTCACAAAAACGCTGAAGGCCCGCGACCTCTGGGAGAAGATCGGCTACGCGGCCTGGGCTTCGGCCGATCCCGGCCTGCACTTCAACACCACGATGAACGACTGGCACACCTGCAAGGCGTCCGGCGACATCCGCGCGTCCAATCCGTGCTCGGAATACATGTTCCTGGACGACACGGCGTGCAACCTCGCCTCCGCCAATTTGCTGACGTTCTACAGCACGACCACCAAGCGGTTCGACATCGAGTCCTACGAGCACCTCTGCCGGCTCTGGACCATCGTGCTCGAAATCTCGGTGATGATGGCCCAGTTCCCGTCCAAGGCGATCGCCGAACTGTCCTACGAATTCCGCACCCTCGGCCTCGGTTTTGCGAATATCGGCGGCCTGCTGATGACCATGGGCCTGCCGTATGACAGCAAGGAAGGCCGTGCGCTGTGCGGCGCGCTGACCGCGGTGATGACCGGCATCTCCTACAAGACCTCGGCGGAGATGGCCGCCGAGCTCGGCACCTTCCCGGGCTACAAGAAGAACGCCGCGCACATGCTGCGCGTGATCCGCAACCACCGCCGCGCCGCCCATGGCAACGCGACCGGCTATGAAGCGCTCTCGGTCAACCCGGTGCCGCTCGATCACGCCTCCTGCCCGCAGGCCGACATCGTCGCGCATGCCAAGCTGGCGTGGGACGACGCGCTCGCGCTCGGTGAGGTCAACGGCTATCGCAACGCCCAGACCACGGTCGTGGCGCCGACCGGCACCATCGGCCTCGTGATGGATTGCGACACCACCGGCATCGAGCCCGACTTCGCGCTGGTGAAGTTCAAGAAGCTCGCCGGCGGCGGCTACTTCAAGATCATCAACCAGGCGGTGCCGTCAGCGCTGCGCGCGCTCGGCTATCGCGAGAGCGAGATCGCGGAGATCGAGGCCTACGCCGTCGGCCACGGCTCGCTGTCGAATGCGCCCGGGATCAACGCCTCGACGCTGAAGGCCAAGGGCTTCACCGATGAAGCCATCGCCAAGGTCGAGAAGGCGCTGCCGACCGCGTTCGACATCAAGTTCGCCTTCAACAAGTGGACCTTCGGCGAAGACTTCATCCGCGACCAGCTCGGCATCGGTGCGGAAGCGATCGCCGCCCCCGGCTTCGACCTGCTCCAGGCCACAGGCTTCACCAAGCGTGAGATCGAGGCCGCCAACGTGCACATCTGCGGCGCGATGACGGTGGAAGGTGCCCCGCATTTGAAGTCCGAGCACTATCCGGTGTTCGACTGCGCCAACCCCTGCGGCAAGATCGGCAAGCGCTACCTCTCGGTCGAGAGCCACATCCGGATGATGGCGGCCTCCCAGCCGTTCATCTCGGGCGCGATCTCCAAGACCATCAACATGCCGAACGACGCCACGGTGGAGGACTGCAAGTCCGCCTACCTGTTGTCGTGGAAGCTGGCGCTGAAGGCCAACGCGCTGTACCGCGACGGCTCGAAACTGTCGCAGCCGCTCAACTCGCAGCTCATCAGTGACGATGAGGACGAGGACGATGCGGTCGAGGCGCTCTACGAGAAGCCGATGGCCGCGCGTGCCACCCAGGTCTCGGAGAAGATCGTCGAGAAGCTGGTCGAGCGCATCGTCGTGATGCGCGAGCGCGAGAAGATGCCGGATCGCCGCAAGGGTTACACCCAGAAGGCAGTGGTCGGCGGCCACAAGGTGTACTTGCGCACCGGTGAATATGACGACGGAAGGCTCGGCGAGATCTTCATCGACATGCACAAGGAAGGCGCGGCGCTGCGCTCCTTCATCAACAATTTTGCGATCGCGGTGTCCCTCGGTCTGCAATACGGCGTGCCGCTGGAAGAGTATGTCGACGCCTTCACCTTCACCCGCTTCGAGCCCGCAGGCCCGGTGCAGGGCAACGACTCGATCAAGTACGCGACCTCGATCCTCGACTATGTCTTCCGCGAGCTCGCGGTGAGCTACATGGCGCGCTTCGACCTCGCCCATGTCGATCCGAACGAATCGGGCTTCGACGCGCTCGGCAAGGGCGTCGAGGAAGGCAAGGAGCCGGACGAGGCCCCCGCCCAGCACCAGGCGACAAAATACCTGTCGAAGGGCCTGACCCGGTCGCGCACCGACAACCTCGTCGTCATGCGCGGCGGCTCGACCGCAGTCACCGGCAACGCCGACAACGCCCCCGCCGGCGGCAGCCGCGTCACCGCGCTGTCGTCCCACGGCGCAACCTCGCGCGGCGCCTCCGACACCGTCGAAGGCGCAGTCGCCCTGAAGCAGGAAGTCAGCCACGACCTCTCGCCGACCGAGAAGCTCGAGGCCCTGCAACAGTGGAGCAAGCCCGGCACCGCCGCAGCCGTCGCCCCCAGCAAGGCGGAGCGCCGCGCCGAAGCGAAGGCCAAGGGCTACGAAGGCGAGATGTGCTCGGAGTGCGGCAACTTCACGCTGGTGCGGAACGGGACCTGCATGAAGTGCGATACTTGCGGCAGCACGACTGGGTGTTCGTGAGGCGGTAGACGAAGACCGGCTCAAGTCAGGACAATTTCTAAGACACACATGAAGGGTGGCCTGTCGGCCACCCTTTCTAATTTTTACCGTTCCGGCTCCTAGAGCGCGAGAAGGCCCCGCACGCGAAGGGCGCGGCGCATTTCATTTTTAGCTACACATCGCGCAGGTGACTGCGGATGTTTCGAGCCCAATCAACGACTTCCCCGTCTATCAATTGAACCACCAGGTTCATGCATGCCTTCGCTTCTTCAGTCATGTCCGTAATGTCTTGCACCTTGCCGAAATAGGCAGCCGGCTTCAGGCTCGTGCGAGATACATGAGAAGCGCCGTCGTCATCCCATGTGCCATGTACTAATCTCACTCGCGCGTCGTTAACACGAAAGCATCTACCGAATACGTCAGCAACTTCCTTTGCTATTGGCTCACTAGGCTCCAGCAGCGTATGAATGAAGGCTGACGTTACTCGACACAGAGCAGCAAAATCATATGACGCGGTCACAATGTGGAATTGATCAGGAGTTAGTTCCAAAAGATCGCTGAGCAAGTGCCGAATTGCGAACTCTAACTGAGAGAACTGATAGACAAATTTTCCGATCGCTTGGTACAGAACTGGATCATCCGAGAACTCTTTGATCTTTCCTTTCGGCTCCTTCATCGACATTGCCTTTCCACTGACCCGCATACTCCGTGCTATCATGTGCACGGAAAGCGTGCTATTGGGAAGCCTTTCAACCATGTGCCGATCCCATGTTACCGCTCAATACCGAAGCAGATCTCACGGCCTTACATGCTGGCGTCGTCAAGGAGAGCCTGCATATCGAATACAAAGCATCAGAAGCCATCGATAAGAAGGACGACAAGAAAAAACTAGAACTTGCGCGAGACGTGTCAGCATTCGCAAACGCTGATGGTGGTCAAATCATCTACGGCATGAAGGAGAATAAGGACCGAGAGCCCGACGGCTTGGACAATGGTCTTGACCCGCACGAATATCCTGAGATCTGGTTTGAGCAGGTCCTCCAACAGCACGTCACACCTTTGCTAGTTTCGGCAAAGCCGCGCCACGTTCCGTTGGCGAGCGGACGAGTGGCCGTAGTAATCGACATTCCGCCAGGGACGGCGATCCTTATCAAGTCGACGGCCGCTACTACCGGCGGCATAATTTCAACCGTCTGATCATGGAGCACTACGAAGTCCGCGAAGCGTTCAGACGTCTCACGACACCAGACTTATTTGTGACTCTGTCGTTCCACCAAGACAATCGACAGATGTTAGCCTTTCCTACAGGAGACGAATCTCGGCCGTTCAGCCTCATCGCTCGGATTGCGAATAGGTCGCCGCAGCCAGCCTTCCACGTTGTTGTCGACATCGGAATCGACACTGACTTTACAATTGCGTCCACTGGCGCCTTCCAGCGGTTTCAATCAGACGAGATGGTCGAAAGGACTCCGCTTAATTGGGTTCGGTGGACTATGGCAATCCGCCCCACGCTAGCAAAAGTTTCGACGGGTTGCGCTTCCGCCCTCGCTCCATGAGCTACGGCGGACAAGTCACTCACCCGCCGTACTCGCCGACGATCAAAACGGTCCCGCCTACCGCGATGCCTGGACGCGCTTTTCGAGAAGCAGCGTGCGGTCGGCGATGTCCTTCAATTCGAACGCCTGGGAGTCGAGGAACGCGACGGACCCGTTGTTGGGGTCCGCGGCGAGGCGATGGGTTTCGCTGAGATGATGCTTCAGCCAGGCCCGCTGCTCCGTGAGCAATTGCGCGTGCGCCTCGCCCTTCGAGCTGGCGAGAAGGGCTTGATAGGCGGTGTTGAGCCTCGCGTCCCACTTGTCGATTTCGGCCTTGCCGCAATCGAGCATCTTGGTTGACACCCCTTCTGCCTTGTCCATGCACGCATCATACTCGGCGCTTTGCTGCGCGCGGACCGATGAAGTCCCGAGCACGAGCATGGAAGCAACAATGACAAGCCTTCGCGAAAGCATCACCACGTCCAGATCACCCTGGCTGCGTCTTTCGACAACCATCGCCGCACAAAAGCGTCCGAAATGAGATCAAAGGAATGATGCACTGGCTATTTGGGGGGGACCGCTCGGCAGGCGTAGGGCAGATGAGCACTGCTCCTTCCGCGTTATTGCGAGGAGCTCGCGACAAAATTGCAGGGCAATTTTGCGCTGAAGCGACGAAGCAATCCATCTATCCGCGTTTGCGGCCCAATGGATTGCTTCGCGGAGCCTGTCATCCGGCGGCGCTTCGCGCCGACCGGGTGGCTCGCAATGACGGCTGGCAGCCTCCCAAAAGAGGGAAAGAGCGACTGTGACGCAGTAGAATTGGCCGTAAGCGTAATCCGCCGCTTCGCTCGAAACAGTCGCGGCGGGTCACCCTTCCGCCTTCGCTCAACGAGATCAGGCGGACAAGTCGCTAACCGCCCGGCGCAAATAGACGACGCGGCGAGCTCGGGCTACGCGTCCACCAACGCGGCAGCGGCCGAAACCCCGCCCGCCTCAACCCGCCGGTTATTCTCGTCAACGATCACCACGCGCGGACGAAACCGGCGCGCCTCCTCGGCGTCGAAGCCGGCATAGGCGACGATGATGACCTTGTCGCCCGCCAGCGCCAGGCGCGCGGCGGCGCCGTTGAGGCCGATGATGCCGGAACCCGCTTGCGCCTCGATCACATAGGTCGAGAACCGCGCGCCGGTGTCGATGTTGTAGATGTCGACGCGTTCGTTGATCAGGAAGCCCGCGGCATCGATCAGGTTCCGGTCGATCGAGATCGAGCCCTCGTAGTGCAAGTCCGCTTCGGTCACACGCGCGCGATGAATCTTGCCCTTCATCAAAGTCACTTGCATCGAGGCCATCCCGTATCGTTGCATCGGAATTTTCCGGGCTCGCCAATAAGGATTGCGCGGCCCGCGGTCAATACGCGTCGCGCGAAAGGCGCCTCGCGGTGTTTCCGTGCGTCGATAGGTTTATTCTGAGATCGCCGATTGCGTTGGATGGATTATGTGGCTGTTGCGACGCTTCCGAAATAATCGCGCTGCAATTCGCCTTTCAGGGAGCATGACATTATCTTGCCATTGACTGGCCGGCGGCGCGCGTGGGGCGGCTTACGGTTTAAAGGCTCGTCGGCGTAGTCCGCTATTTCGCCCAGTCGCGGCGGGTTACGCTTCCGCCTTCGCTCGAAGAGCTACGGCGGACAAGTCGCTAACCCGCCCTACTCGCTACAATGATATAAGTACCATTTGGTACAGCTTGGAGCCGAGCAAATGAAGTTGCTCAAGTGCCGATTCCTTCTGATTGCGCTGGCCTGCCTCTTGTGGATTTCAAGGTGTATGGCAGATAAACTCACGGTTACGGTCAGCACCGTGATGGCAACATATGACAAGCAAACAGGGAAGCCAGTCGTGTACGTAATCTTCCCGCAGGCTTCGTATGAACCGCTTCTCAAATGGAGCCAGAACAATGTCGGTAAGACGGTCGAACTTCTCATTAACGGCCAAGTCGTTCATCGGACGATGTTGAAAGAGCCGTTATACGACAGAAAACTTGTGTTCAGCGAACCTGACTGGACCGACCTAGCGGAGGCAAACGCCCTTAGGCGACAATTCGTCAAATCCCCGCATGGACAAGTTGAGCTCAGGTCGTCATCACAATCCAATTAGCAAGCGTAGGGCGGATTAGCGAAGCGTAATCCGCCGTTTTGCCGGCAACAGTCGCGGCGGGTTACGCTTCCGCCTTCGCTCAATGAGCTACGGCGGACAGGTCGCTAACCCGCCCTACTCGCTGGCTGCTGATGGAAGCGCACGACGCGCCTCCGCAGACCTCACGCCGCCTTCGCAGTCTTGTCTTCCGCCGGCGCCGTCTCCATGGCGCGCATGTAGAGATCGAGCAGGCTTTCTCGCTCGTCGCGCTCGTCCTGGTCCTGCTTGCGCAGCTTGATGATCTCCTTGAGGATCTTCACGTCGAAGCCTTCGCCCTTCGCCTCCGAGAAGACTTCCTTCTTCTGCTCGCTCAGTTCCTGGATCTCAGTGTCCAGGTTCTCGATCCGCTCGACGAAGGAACGAATTTTTCCGCCGGGAATGGTGATGTCGGACATGGTGCCTCCTGCTGAATGAGGTGGTGAAAATGAAAGCAAAGAGATGACCAATGTCTTAACCGTGCGGTCGCCGCGGCGTCGGTATTGTAGGATGGGTGGAGCGAAGCGATACCCATCGATTTTCGTCCGCGGCAGCAATGATGGGTTTCGCTTCGCTCTACCCATCCTACGAAGCGTATGCGCAACAAATCACTCAGGCACCGTCAGCCACACGCAACGTGATCCGCGTCAATTCGGACGGCCGGCCGAGCCGCAGGGCGAAGCCCGGCCAGAGCGCGGTGCCGTTGTTGACGTAGAGCGTCATCCCGTCGACGTCGTAGCGGCCCGAGACGAAGCCGGCATTGGCGCGCGCGGCCAGGCGGTCGATCCCCAGGATCAATCCGCCATGGGTGTGCCCGGAGAGTTGCAGGGCGACGCCAAGCCGCGCCGCCTTTCGCGCGTCGCTCGGCTGGTGGTCGAGCAGGATGACGGGCGCGCCCTTGGGGGCGCCTTCGAGCACCGCGGCAAGGTCGCGGATCGAATGCCCCCGGTGGCGCGACGCGCGATCGGTAATCCCAGCGATCACTAGGCGGCCGCCGCCGCGTTCGAGCACGATGTGCCGGTTCTCGAGCGAGCGCAGGCCCAACTCGGCGTAGTGCGCCATCCAGCCGTCATAGCCGAAAATATATTCGTGATTGCCCGAGATCACGTAGACGCCGTCGGCGGCCATCAGGTCGCCCAACGGTGCGATGTCGCTCCGCCGCGCATCGATGGTGCCGTCGATCAGATCGCCGGTGATCGCGATCAGGTCCACGCCGAGCTTGTTCGACCGCGCGACGACCTCGCGCGCCCATGACGCGGGAAACAGCCGACTGATGTGCAGATCGGTCAGGTGCAGGATGGCGTAGCCGTCGAATTCTGGCGGCAGTCCGCGGATGGCGACTTCGATATCCTTCAAGGGCGGAATGCGCATCGCCTGCTGGACGCCGATCGCAGCGGCTATGGCCGCCACGCCGGCAATCGCGTAGCGGACGCCGTCAGGCGCTCCCACGAAGCCACCGTGGATCACCGCGGCGACGATCAGCCCGGCATCGAGCGCCAGCTGCAGCAGCGCCAGCAGCATGATCGCGCCGAACGCCCAGTTGAACAGCGCGACCACCGGACGTGGAAACTCCGGCGAGAATTCCGATCCCGACGACAGCCTGTTCCAGCGGTGAAACTGCAAGGCGACCAGCACCAGCAACGCTGCGACGATCTTTGCCGGAAGCGGCCAGTCGAGCGGCCAGATGAAGCGGGCCAGGATCAAGAGGCTGGTCAGGCCGAAAATGAGTTGGGGAATAGGTCTCGCTCCGGATCGGATCGGTTAAGGCTGTGCAGGGCGAAGGTAGGGTGGATCGGCCGCAGGCGTAAGCCGCTTTCATCAGCACATTTTCGGCATGTGGCGGTTCGCTCAGACGCCCTGCGCGCAGGCCACCCCTGTATCATGGCGCAAACGCCGGAAGCGCCCCATCAGTCTTCGATATCGGCGATGCGCCTGAGCACGATCACGATGGCGAGGACCAAGCCAAGTACGCCGCCGGCAACTCCGGCCAGACCAGAGCCGAAGGCACCACTGACATCCCGGTCGGACAGAGCGAACACCACCACTTCAGCGACAAGGCCCATGCCCAGCGTCAGGGCCACGATGATTGCGACGGATTTGAAAAATTCGATCGCAAATCGAACTGCCATATCTTCCAAGGCGTCGAGCGCGCGGGTCATACGACTGTTCGGACGAGGCGCGGCCGGGCGACGCGCGCTTCGATGCGGTCCGATTGAGGCGCCGGAGGAGGCAGTGCCGATCAATCGGTTCGCGCGGGAATTGTCGTTGGGGTCATCGAGGGCTCCGATGTCCAGTTTGAGTTCTCGGCGCAGAATCAGCGTGACAAGCAGCGCAAGACATAAAAGGACGGCCAGGCCAGCCCAGATATTGAAGCTACCTGCCAACAAGACCAGAAAGACGCTGGCCCACCCC
This sequence comes from Bradyrhizobium macuxiense, assembly GCF_007993935.1. Classification (GTDB taxonomy): domain Bacteria; phylum Pseudomonadota; class Alphaproteobacteria; order Rhizobiales; family Xanthobacteraceae; genus Bradyrhizobium; species Bradyrhizobium macuxiense_A. The sequence continues at coordinate 313,268 of NZ_VITY01000001.1, forward strand.
AACGCCTCGCCACAAAAGTAACCCACCGCCCATGTGACGACATCGGCGAAGGACTGTTTTCCTTTGGGGGCGAAATCCGCCGGCCTCATCGGTTGCCTTTCGACGCTCCGCTACCTGCACGATCAGCCGCTCGCTTCACCAAGATGTGGAGCGCCGGCCGCCGGGCGCAATCCTTTCGCACGCCGCACCGGCTGAGATCGCAGAGGCGGCTGCAACGAAACGGCCGTTGCTTATGGCTGAGATGAGGCCCACCTCGCCTGTCCAGGATGGTCAAAAGCCCCTACAAAATAGAACTTGAACATTGCTCATTCTTCCGACTATTATTGAACAATGTTCATTTTTATTGGAGCCGACGATGCAAACGACCTTCCGGATGGACGGATTGACCGGGTCCGCGCGGCCCGTGAAACCGTGGATGAAAGTCACCCCGGCGATCGTCACGATCGGCATCATCGCGGCATTCGCGGTGCATGGACGCATTGCGCAGCCGGCCAACTACAACGATTTCGCCGACCACTCGGCTCTCCTGGGCATCCCCCACGCAGGCGACGTGCTGTCCAACATCGGCTTCGCCCTGGTCGCGATCTGGGGCTGGCTGACGCTCTGGCCTCACCGCAACAGCGATCAGCTCCGCGCCGGATGGCCGGGCTATCGCCTGTTCCTGATCGGCCTGTTCCTGACCGTGTTCGGCTCCGCCTTCTTTCACCTCGCCCCCGGCAATGGCCGGCTGACCTGGGACATGCTGCCGATCGCGCTGGCGGGCGCGGGCCTGCTGGTCGGCGTTCGCGGTGACACGCAAAGAGGGTCGAACACCAACATCGAAGCGATCGGTCTCGCGCTCTTCGCCGCAGCCGGCGTCGTATGGTGGGTCTATACAGATCGGCATGGCGCGGGCGACCTGCGGCCGTATCTGCTGCTGCAGGTCCTCCCGCTCGTCCTGATCCCGCTCTGGCAGTCGATCCATCGCGCGCCGCGCACTGAGCGCATCGCCTTCGCCGCCGCGATGGGGCTGTACGTCCTGGCCAAGCTCGCCGAGGTGCTCGACCATCAGATCGCGAACACGCTTGGCTTCGTCAGCGGCCACACCTTGAAGCATCTGATCGCGACGGCAGCCACGGCCGCAATTGTCTGGGGTGTGACGCGACGGCTCTCGAAAGCCGAGCGTAGCTTGTAGGATGGGTGGAGCGCAGCGATACCCATCGCTTGCTCGCCAAGGTCACCGATGATGGGTTTCGCTTCCGCCTTCGCTCGTCGAGCTACGGCGGACAAGTCGCTCTACCCATCCTACGCGACCTGCACAATTTCGGAATAATGGAAAAATACCGCTGATTTGCCCGACGCGTCAAGTCGCTTGTCCGGGTGCCCGCGGCAACCGCTGCTTTGCATGGGGTTGTTTTCGATATTTTGGGGCGCGCAGCTTTGCGGTCGCATCCGGCGGATTGACCCCCACGCGGACCGTATCCATATGCAACTGCATGAACCGGCTGCCCGCGCCGTTTCGCCCCCACCTGGACACAGCCAAATACCACCGGCTCCCCGTCCCTAACGCTCCGGAGCTCTCGTGGCCGCCCTCTCCATCCTCGACCTCGTCCGCGTCACCGAAGAGACCGATGCGCGCGGCGCGCTGTACAATGCGCGCGATGTCGCCCGCCATGCCGAGGCGCTCGGCTATCGCCGCATCTGGGTGGCGGAGCACCACAACATGGCGGGGATCGCGAGTGCGGCGACCTCGGTCGTGATCGGGCATATCGCGGCGGGCACCAGCACCATCCGGGTCGGCGCCGGCGGCATCATGCTGCCGAACCACGCGCCCTACGTGATCGCCGAGCAGTTCGGCACGCTGGCGCGGCTGTTTCCGGACCGGATCGACCTCGGGCTGGGTCGCGCGCCGGGCACCGATCAGCTGACCTTGCGCGCGCTGCGCCGCACGCCTGAATCGGCCGAGAACTTTCCGCAGGACGTGCTCGAGGTGCAGGCCTTCCTCGCCGCAGCCGGTCCCAACCAGCGCATCCAGGCGGTGCCCGCCGCGGGCACCGACGTGCCGCTGTGGATTCTCGGCTCGAGCAATTTTGGCGCGATGCTGGCCGGCGAACTCGGCCTGCCCTACGCCTTCGCCTCGCACTTCGCTCCCGAGCTGTTGCTCCAGGCGCTGCAGATCTATCGCGCGCGCTTCAAGCCGTCGGAGCAGTTACAGCGTCCCTACACCATGGTCGGCGTCAACATCATCGCCGCCGACACCGATGAGGAAGCGCGGCGCCTTGCGACCACGCAGCAGATGTCGTTCACCAACATCTTCCGCGGCGCGCGCGGCCTCAGCCAGCCGCCGATCGACGACATCGAGACCTACTGGTCGCCACAGGAGAAAGTCCAGGCGATGCGGATGCTGGAGCGCTCCATCATCGGCTCGCCCGAGACGGTGCGCGCAGGCATCGACGCGCTGGTCGCCGAGACCGGCGCCGACGAATTGATGATCGTGTCCGACGTCTACGATCACCAGAAGCGGCTGCGCTCGTTCGAGCTGATCGCGAAAGCCGGCGGGATCACGCCGTAAATGTAGCCCGCACTATCACTTGGGCAGACCGGCAGGCGCCTGCGACTGCGCGAGCTTGCCCACCGTCACGTTCAACGAATTCGGCGCATTGTCGCGAACCATGGCGAGCTTGACCGAACTGCCCGGCGCCGCCGCATAGACTTTCTTGGTCAATTCGTTCGCGCTCTTGATCGGCTCGTCATTGACCGAGGTGATGACGTCGCCGCGTTTCAATCCGGCCTTCGCCGCCGGGCCGCCATTCTGGACGCCGACCACGACCGCGCCGCGCTGATTGTTCACACCCAAGCTCTCGGCAATGTCGGGGGTGACCGATTGAACCTCGGCACCCATCCAGCCGCGCGTCACCGCGCCCTTCTCCTTCAGCTGTGGCACCACGGTCTTCACGGTATCGGCGGGGATCGCAAAGGCAACACCGACCGAACCGCCCGATGGCGAGACGATCATGCTGTTCACACCGATCACCTCGCCATGCACGTTGAAGCTCGGCCCGCCGGAATCGCCGCGGTTGATCCGCGCATCGATCTGCACGAAATCCTCCGACGGACCGGTCTCGAGGTCGCGCGCACGCGCCGAGACGATGCCGGCATTGAAGGTATTTCCGAGGCCGAACGAATTGCCCGCCGCGAGCACCCAATCGCCGGCGCGCAGCGGTTGATCGGCGAATTTGACATAGGTGAAGTCGATCCGCCCATCGACCTTGAGCAGCGCCAGATCGCTGACGGAGTCCTTGCCGAGGACTTTCGCCTTGTAGACCTTGTTGTCGTTGGTGCGGACATCGGCCGTGTCGCTGCCCGCCAGCAGGTGATTGTTGGTCACCGCATAGCCGTCCGCGGAGATGAAGAAGCCCGAACCGATCGAGGTCATCTCGGTCGGCTTCGGCATATTGCCCCCGCCGCGCCGGCCGGGCCCCGGAACAACCTGGCCCGGCATGTCCTGATCGGATCCGTCCGGCCCAAGGGAGTGCCCGGGGGAATTATCGTCGTCAGCGGCAACCACCGTGGCGCTCACGCCGATCACGGCCGGCCCGACCTTCTCCACGAGGTCGGCAAACCCTGCAGGCCCGGCATCGCCACGGTCCGCACCTGAATGCACCGGCTGCGCGTGGGCGAGAGTTGCCCTCGCCAGCAGTGCTGACGAGAAGGCGGCGCTGGTGACCGACATGCGAAGCCTGACGAGAGCCGAGTTTCCGTGCATCATCTTCCGCGTCCATGGTTTGGATCAGCCGTCAGCGGGCCGCTCCCCGCAGGCGGGGGGCCGCAACGCCGAGCGACGAATGGCAACAGATAGCCGGTCCGACCGTTCCACCGGCATCTGCGCTCGGCGGCAAACTCGCCGGCCCTGCATTCGATCCGCCGTTTTTTCGCGACGAATCGCCGGGTTTTCCCTTGCGTTCCCCGTCTACGACCCTACGGTGCGCCCGGTCACGATGGAGATGATGTCGAGCAATGGACGCTGCCATGAACTGCCCGAAATGCAATTCAGAGCATGCTTATCAGGATGGCGCGCTCTGGGTTTGCCCGGAATGCGCCCATGAATGGAGCGCGGAGGCGGCTGCAACTGCCGCGACCGCGCAGGAAGCAGGCGTGCGCGATGCGCATGGCAACCCGCTGATCGACGGCGACAGTGTCATCGTCATCAAGGACCTCAAGGTCAAGGGCTCGTCGTCGGTCGTCAAGGGCGGCACCAAGGTCAGGAACATCCGCCTCACCGAAGGCAGCGACGGACACAACATCGCCTGCAAGATCGACGGCATCGGCGCGATGAACCTGAAGTCCGAGTTCGTCAAGAAAGCCTAGCACGCACCGGGCGCACCAGCCGACCACCCGCCTATTTGCTCGCGATCTCGCTCGCCGAGACCAAGATCACATCGCCATCGAGGATCGGCTTCGCCACCTCGAAGAACCGCGCCACGGCCGGCGAATTGTTGTGCCGGTCCATGGCGGCCTGATCGACGTATCGCTCATAGGTCGCGAACACGCAAGCGTCGGCGGCATCCTGCGAGACGTAATAGCCGACGGTCGATGGCTCGTTGGCCCGGACATGCGCGACGACGTCGAGCAACGCCTGCCGCATCGTGGCCTCGTGGCCCTTCTTGGCGCGGATGACCGCCGTGATCGTCAACATGCTGCGTCTCCCGCCCTACGCCTTCGCTCACACCCTGCTCAACGCCTGCGCGATGTCCGCCACGAGATCGGACGGATGCTCGATCCCGATCGACAGCCGGATCGTCGTATCGAGTACGCCGATCTTCTTCCTGATATCCGCGGGCACGCCGGAATGCGTCATCGTCGCGGGCAGGCTCGCAAGCGACTCGGTGCCACCAAGGCTCACCGCGAGCTTGAATATCTGCAGGCTGTTGAGGAATCTTTCCGCGGCCTCTTGCCCGCCGACGATGTCGAACGAGAAGGTCGAACCGGCGCCGCTGCTCTGACTGGCGAACACGCGCCCCGCCGGCGAGGCCGCGTCGTGATGGCCGAGATAATGCACCGTAGCTACCTTGGGATGGTCACGCAGATAGTCGGCGACGATCCGCGCATTGCGGTCGGCCTTTTCCATGCGCAGGCTCAGCGTCTCCAGCGAACGGCTGATCATCCAGCAGGAATGCGGATCGAGCTGGGTGCCGATCGCGCCGCGCAGCGCCTTGACGTCCTTCATCAGCTTCTTGGAGCCGAGCGCCGCACCCGCGATCAGGTCGGAATGGCCGCCGACATATTTGGTCAGCGAGTACAGCGACAGATCGGCGCCGTGCTCGATCGGGCGCTGAAACACCGGCCCGAGCAGCGTGTTGTCGCAGGCGATGATCGGGATAAAGCCCTGCGCCTTGCCGATCGTGTCGGCGACGCGCCTGGTCAGCGCGATATCGACCAGGCCGTTGGTCGGATTGGCCGGCGTCTCGATGAAGATCATCGCGACGCGGCCTTTCTTCATCGCTTCGTCGGCGGCGGCGCGCACGACGCTTTCGTCGAGGCCGTCGGCAAAGCCCACGGCGCCGATCGAGAACGCCGCCAGCGTCTTGGTGAACAGCGTCTCGGTGCCGCCATAGAGCGGTTGCGAATGCAGGATCACGTCGCCGGGCCGCGCGAAGGCAAGCACCGTGGTCGAGATCGCCGACATCCCGGAGGAAAACAGCGCGCAGCTCTCGGTGCGCTCATAGATCGCAAGCCGGTCCTCGACAATCTCGCTGTTCGGATGATTGAAGCGGGAATAGACCAGCCCCGCCCCCATGCCTTCCGGAGGCTCGCGACGGCCCGCGACGAAATCGAAGAAGTCCTTGCCGTCCTCGGCGGTCCGGAACACGAAGGTCGAGGTCAGGAATACCGGAGGCTTGACGGCGCCCTCCGACAATTGCGGATCGTAGCCGTAGTTCAGCATCTGGGTTTCCGGATGCAGCAGATGGTTGCCGATATGGGTTTTGGACGGAAACGGTTTTGTCATGGCCGGTCTCCTGTTCGCGAGACCGCCGCGCCGGCGGCGATTCCCGAAAATGATGCGACCGAGCATACCCCAGCTTTGTGCCATTCGGCCAAAGCACGGCATCACGCAGTTCTGGATAACGAACGGCCGGCGTGCACCCAGCGCCGCCGGCCGTCCGGAAATCTCACGCCGCGGTGAAGACGCGGGCTACCAGCCGCGATCCACGTTGCGCACCTCGCCGGTCCGAGAATCGACATAGACCTCCATCCAGCGCCCGGAACGGTCGCGGCCCTCGACCTGCCACTCGTCGCCGAGGAACTGGGTGTTGGATACCGTCACGACGCCGATACTGGTCGCGACGTCGAGGGCAGCCTCCATCGAAATCTGGCTGCCGGAATCATAGGCCATCGCCGGCGTCGCAGCGCCGATCGCCAACGCCGTAATGGCGGGAATAATGAAGCTTCGCATCAGTCACTCCTCATGGAACGGGATATCATGCCGCATAAAACGAGCGGCTGACCCGATCTGTTCCAGGAACAACAACGACGGAACAGCACGAAACTTCGGCAGTCGCGGCAATTTGGTGGCAGTTCCAATTTCATCGATGCGCAATCGCCTTGCGCGATGCCTTCTTCCAGATCCGGAAACCGCCCTCGAATGCGTTGGCGTTGTCACCGAACCTCACCTTGGGCGGCGGGTTGTCGACCTTGTCGGCATTGCCGCCGCCGAGCACGATGTAGTCGGGCTCCAATGCAGCCGACAGCCGCGCGATGACGTCGTCGACGCTCTTGCGCCATTTCTTCCGGCCGCGCCGCTCGAGGCCGGCGGCGCCGACATAGTCCTCGAATGTCGCGTCCTTCCGGTAGGGCAAATGACCGAGCTCCATCGGCTCATACACGCCCTCCACGATCATCGCGGAGCCGAGCCCGGTGCCGAGGCCGAGAAACAGCATCCGCCCGCCCTGATAGCTGCCGATCGCCTGCATCAGCGCATCGTTGACGACCTTCACCGGCCGGCCGAATGCGTCGTGAAAATCAAAGCCGGCCCAGCCGCGGCCGAGATTGTGCGGCTCGGCCAGCGGACGGTTGTGAACCACCGGACCGGGATAGCCGATCGAGATCACGTCAAAGGACCAGTCCCTGGTCAGCGCCTTGACCTGCCGCACCATCTCGACGGCGGACAGAGTTGGACCTGACTCGAATTCGCGCTTGATGCGCTCCCTGTCGGTCATGACCTTCACATGCGTGCCGCCGATGTCGATCGCCAGCACCGTCCGCCGCGACGCGGGCCTTTTCTCTGTCTTGCCTGTCTTCCTGCTTGTCTTCCTGGCCATCGGTCGACCTCTCTCGCGCGCACCGAGTGGAGCAGAGAAACGCATCGCGCGCCACAGCCCCGTTCTGCATCTGACTCCAATTTGTTCGCGAGGAACGAATCGGAATCGAGAAAATCGGCGCGGCTCAAGCATTAACAAGACGTGTGCGACCGCCGCGCGGAAGCAGCCGATGTTGTACCGAGATGGGATAATCACTCTCGGCGCGGAATATATCTGCGCAATTCGGGCGCGTAGCGTTGCGTCGCGTCACCAATCAAGCGACGATTCGCATCGCACCCACGTTCCCCATCCGACTCCAGTTTGTTCGCGAAGAACGAATCGGAATCGAAAAATCAGCGCGACATGATTCTTAACAACACGTTCTCAACATTGGACGTTGGCACACCTTCGCAGGGCGGATTAGCAATGTGTCATCCGCCGTATCACCGCGACACCATTGCGGTGAGTTGCGAGAAGCCTGTTCATCGCCCACGCCTTGCGCGGAGCCGTTTGCCACCTCGCCCTACGCGCGATGTCATCCGCCAGCCTTCGAGATGCAGCCAAAGCGCTTCGGTCACCGGCCCATGCGCATGCCGGCGATGGCGGATTGCCGCCAGATTCTCTTCGCGGCCCGGAAAATTCGGCCCGGCGATGCTAATCAACCTGCCGTCCCTGATCTCATCCTCGATCAGCCACGCCGGCAGATGGCCCCAGGCGAGACGATGCAGGATCAGCTCCTTCTTCATCATCTGATCCGGCACGGTGCAGCGATGGGCGCCGTCGATCAGGAAGAAGTTTTCCGACGACGATCGTCGCGCCGTATCGCGGATCACGCACTGCGTGAACGGACGCATCTGCTCCGGCATGATCCGCTTCGTCGACGCGAACGGCAGAAAACCGGGCGCAACAACCGGCACCATAGCCGTGGTTGAGAGCTTGATCTGTTCGAAGCGCGGATCCGATGGCTCCGCGCGATGAAATACGAGGTCGGCGTCACCCTCGGCGAGACGCTCGAGAGGCCCGCCAACCGCCTCATATTCGAGGTGCAGTCGCGTGTTCGGATACCCGGCAAAGAACCCCGAGAGCATTTGCAGCACCGGCGGCCGCGGGCAGAGGTCGCCAATCACCACACGCAAGACGACCTCTTCGCCGCTGACGAGTTGGTCCGCGTAGGTCTGCAGCAGGTCGAGTTCGCGCAGCGTCAACCGCGCGCTCGTGAAACGTCCGCCCCGCGTCCGTCAGCCCGACGCGATATCCGCCGCGATCGAACAGCGTGAGGCCGAGCTGCTGCTCGAGGCGGGCGACCGCCGCGAACACCGACGGGTGCGACCGATTCAGCGCCGCTCCGGCCGCCTGGAAGCTTCCCTCAGTCGCGACGGCGTCGAAGCAGCGCAAGTCGTGAAGCTTGACCCGGTCCATTGTTCATAAAACCTACAGAGATTTGTCAATCTTAGTAATTTTTGTTGCTGGGCGCGAGTCCTAATCTGGCGCGATGCGAAGCCTGTCCAACAGCAGAAGGAACGAACGACATGAGCGGCGATCAGCACTTCACGACGCGGGACGGCTGCCGAATTGCGTACCGTCTCGACGGCCCCGACAACCGGCCGGTGCTCGTGCTCTCGAATTCGATCGCCACCAACCTGCACATGTGGGATCGCTCGGCGCCGGCGCTGAGCCGCTCGTTTCGGCTGCTCCGCTACGACACCCGCGGTCACGGCGGCTCAGATGCACCGGTGGGCGCCTATTCGATGGACCGGCTCGGCCGCGACATGGTCGAATTGCTCGACGCCCTCGCGATCGATCGGGCGAATTTCCTCGGCCTGTCGCTCGGCGGCTTCATCGGGCAGTGGCTCGGCATCTTCGCACCTGAACGTATCGATCGTCTGATCCTCTCGAACACCGCATCCCATCTTGCGTCGGAGCTGCCGTTCGACGACCAGATCCGCGCCGTGCTGGCCGCCAGCGACATGGATGGAATCGCTGACGGCTTCATGCGCAACTGGTTTCCGGCGACGATGCTGGCTACGCCGAACGAGATTGTCGACGCGTTTCGCAACATGGTGCTCACTACGCCGCCGCGCGGACTCGCCGGATGTTACGCGGCGCTGCGCGATGTCGACCTTCGCCGGGCCATCTCGCTGATCGCGGCTCCCACGCTGGTGATCGGCGGCGAGAGCGACACCGTCACGCGAGCCAGTCACAGCGAGGCGATCGCCGCGACCATTGCCCATGCAAAGCTCGTTCTGCTGTCCGGCGTTCACATCCTCAATGTCGAGCAAGCGGATCGGTTTAATAGCGAGGTACTGAGCTTCCTGCAGCCCGCACCGTAAGCGTTCTCGATCCGACTCCATTTTGTTCGCAAAGAACGAATCGGAATCGAACAAATCAGCGCGAAGCGAATCTTAACAACACGTTTGCGATGTCGATATTGATCGACTTTGTAGGGCGGATTAGCCGAAGGCTAGTCCGCCGTCCATGCAGCAGATATGGCGGGTTACGCGGAGCCTGTCATCGGGCCGCCCTTCGGGCGGACCCGTTGGCTAATCCGCCCTACGCGATCCTCCGCATACGCAAGCTCCGGCCGCAGCGCGCGCATCTTCTCCGCAAGCCTGTGGCTTGCCGTCTCCTCCGCACACGCGAGGCGGTTGACGAGCGCGACATAGTCGGCATCGCTTTTGTGCTGGTTGAGTTTCGACTGCCCTTCGATCTCGTCGACCACGAGATCGATCACCCTGATCCCCGCAAGCATCGCCTCGCGCTTGCCGGGCTCCATCTGCGTGAGGTTCCAGGGCTGCTTCGGCAGGCGCGCCTCGGAGACCGCGAGCAGCGCATCGCCATGGCCGCGGTTGTCGTCGAGCGCGCGCAGATACGCGACGCCGGACAGATGCACCGCCTCGTAGAGCCAGGTCGAGACGTTGTCGCGCGAGACGTACCAGTCGTTCGAGATGTAGGCGTCGTCACCCGAGACGATCAGCAGAAAGTGCCTCGTGCCGTCGGCGAGCTTGACCAGCGGATTCTTCGCGGTGAGATGGAACTGCACGATCACGCGATCGTCGCGCCGCACGATCACGAAGGGAACATGGGACGCTCGCGGGCCGCGCGCATCGGCGGCGACGATGGCGCCGAAGCCGCGCGCCGCCGCAAAGGCCAGCGCGTGGTCGTCCTCGATGCGAAACTGGGGACGGAGGATGTGCATGGCGGCGGCGCTCGCGGCTGGAGGGAGACGACCCAGCGAAGCTAGCGCAAGTTTTGCCGGAGATCACCGCCATGCACCGTCCGGCTCAGCAGATCATGGCGTTGTCGCCGTGGTCGCAGACGCCGCCCGGCTGGTCGCGCGGCAGCGTTTCGAACTCGCCGAAACGCGGCGCCACCATGCGCGGCGGCCCACCGCCCCAGCGGCCGGTGGCCGCGGCATGTCCCTTTGCGAATGCGGAAGGGCCGGCCGCATGGACCTCGCGCGCCATGGCCGATGCCGTCAGCATGACGAGCGCAACCAGCCCCGCCTCGACGCACTTGATCGTGGTCATCGAGCTTCTCCTGTTGGATTCAACAGGATCGGACCATCTCGCCGGCCTGTCGAAGCATTTTCGCTGTAACCATGACGGGCGGCACCATCAGATTATTCCACTGCGACCCAGCCAAATTTCTTGCCCGACCGCTCCGTTCGACACATTCGGTTGATAGGAGCGTGAATGTCCGGTGCCTGCAGGATGGGTGGGCCGCAGCTATAGCCATCCGCATGCGCGGGGTGATGACACTGCCTGTTTGACATCTTGAAGCGGGAACCATCCACCGCCGTCGTCCTGGCGAAAGCCAGGACCCATTACCCCGAATCTCAATTGTTTCGCGACGCTGGGCCACAGCGCGTTTCAACAATGTAGCCCTGCGGTTATGGGTCCCTGCTTTCGCAGGGACGACGGTGCGAAGGGAGAGGCTCACTTCGATCTCAGCAGCGGCGTTCGGCCCGTTGAATTGACTGCACACGGCGGGTTACGCTGTCGCCAATCTCCCGCACTCCCGCTGGAAGGATCACCATGAACGGCAATCGGTATTACGGCGTCCGCGTCGAGGGTGCGAAATACGGCGTGGGGTTCGGCTCGGCGCTGGCGATTGCGATCTCCTACACCAAGAACCATTCGATCCTGTGGGCGATCATCCACGGTATCCTGGGCTGGCTCTACGTGATCTACGCCGCGCTGTTCGGGTGATGCGCACACCATGACCGTCATCTCGATCCAGTCACAGGTCGCCTTCGGCCACGTCGGCAACAGCGCGGCCACCTTTCCGATCCAGCTGCACGGCATCGACGTCGTCGCCGTGCCGACCACGCTGCTCAGCAACCGACCGGGCTATTCGACCATCCGCGGCCGCGTTCTCGACGTGCAGCTCGTCGCCGACCTCCTGCAAGGCATCGAGGAACGCGGCGCGGTCGAGAGCGCCCGGATGATCCTGTCAGGCTATCTCGGCTCGGCCGATATCGGCTCTGATGTCGCCGACTTCGTCGCCCGCGCGAAAGCGGCGAACCCGGCCCTGCTCTATTGCTGCGATCCGGTGCTCGGCGACCGCGACCGCGGCATGTTCGTGCGCCCGGACATCCCGCCGCTGGTGCGCGACCAGCTCTGTCCGCTGGCCGACATCATCACGCCCAATCATTTCGAGTTCGAGTTCCTCTGCGGCGCCCGCGTGACGACGATCGATGACGTCGTCGCGCGGGCCCGCGCGCTGATGGCGCGGGGTCCCGCGACCATCGTCATCACCAGCGCCGAGCTTGCCGGCACGCCCGAGGCCGAGATCGAGACGCTGGCAATCGAGCGCGCTGCATCCGAGGGCATTCGCGCATGGCGCGTACGCACCCCGCGGGTGCCGATCAGCCCGTCCGGCACCGGCGACCTGTTCGCAGGGCTGTTCACTGCCGCGCGCGTGCGCGGCCTGGCGACGCCGGACGCGCTCAGCCACGCCGCATCAGGCATCCACGGCGTGCTGGTGCGCACGGCGGAAAGAGGAACCGAGGAAATGCGCATCGTCGAAAGCGCTGGCGTGATGCTGGATCCGAAGCCGCGTTTCGCGGCGGTCGCGATCCCTGCATCCTGACATCCGGGACACGTTTCATGATCGACACCATCACCTTCCTCACCTACGCCGCCGTCGTGCTCGGCCTGTTCCTGATCCCCGGACCCGCGGTGCTGCTGGTGCTCGCACGCTCCGTGACCGGCGGCCCGCGCGTCGGTGTCGCCACCGGGTTCGGCATCGCGCTCGGCGATCTCGTCCACACCGCGATGGCGACGTTCGGCCTGTCGGCGGTGCTGATGACCTCGGCGCTGACATTCTCGATCGTCAAATACGTCGGCGTGATCTATTTGGTCGTGCTCGGCATCCGCGCGCTGTTCGAGAAGAATGACGACCTGCATCTGCCCACGGCGCAGCCGGTCGATCCCAGGCGCGCGTTCCGGCAGGCGATCTGGGCGGAAGTGCTCAATCCGAAGACCGCGCTGTTCTTCCTCGCCTTCCTGCCGCAATTCGTGCATCCCGGTCACGGCTCGGCCGTCGCACAGTTCGCGACGCTGGGCCTGATCTTCGTGGTGATGAGCGCGGCCTACACCTCGCTGCTCGCGCTCGCCGCCGGCCAGATCAGCCCGTGGATCCGCCGGCATCGCCGCATCGGGCAGTGGCAGGGCCGCGTGGTCGGCACGATCTATATCGCGCTCGGCATCCGCCTCGCATTTCAGGAGCGCTGATGTCTCCGCTCAAGCCGCAAGCCACGTATGACGACTTCGCCCACCTCGATATCCGGATCGGCAAGGTCGTCGAGGTGCAGCCGTTTCCGCGAGCCCGCAATCCCTCCTACAAGGTCGGCGTCGATGTCGGCGCCGGGCGGATCATGTGGTCGAGCGCGCAGATCACGAATTACGAGCCGGCGGCGCTGGTCGGGTCGCTGGTGGTGTGCATCTGCAATCTGGGTCCGAAGAACATCGCCGGTTTCACCTCGGAACTCTTGATCCTCGGCGCCAGGGACGCGGGCGGCCAGGTGATCGTGCTCGGCCCGCGCAGCGAGGTTGCGGTCGGCGAGCCGATCTTCTGACGGCCCGCACTCATCACGGCCGCGTGATTCAAATTGTCTGAAATCCCCGTAGTTTACCGATGGGGGATGATCCGGATTCTCGATGCCCGCGCGCGCTGCTATTCCATCGCGCGAGAATCGCTTCGGCATGGGAATCGCAAGATGTCTGCAGTTTTCTTTCACTGCTCCGACGACAAGCACGTCATCCTGGATCGCATCGGCGTCGCCATGGACCTTTCGGAAGCAAGGGTGCATGCGGAGCAACTGGCGCGCAGCTTTGTCATGACACCGAGCGCGGAGGACTGGCGCAACTGGGCGGTCCACGTCACCGACGACATCGGGACCGAGATCTTCGAGCTGCCGTTCACCGCCGTCCTCGGCGAATTGCACTGAGGGCGTGCCATGAATGCGATGGAACTCGCCCTGCAGCCCTTGCGCCGCCACCTCGCCCGCCTCGTTGCGCGCTGCGTCGCGCTGCTCGACGGCGTCGTCAACCCCTATCACCCCGAGCTGTATTACATGCGCGGGCCCGGCCCGAAATGCCGCGCCAGACGCCAGGCCGTACTGCGCGACTAGCCGAGGGCGTCCGCAAACGAGAAAAGGCCGGCGGGCGTTACGCCACCGGCCTTCTCCTGCAGCTGCCGGTTCCCGGAGTCCGGTTCCGCCGCGATCCACTTGGTCTCAAGCTTGCGCCGACAGTTTTAATCAAATCTTAACGGCATGGCGGTGAGCTGGATCAGAGACTTCTTCGCCGTGCCGCGCGTGTCTGATCGTTCGTCGTGCCTGACGCGCTGCACATCGTTTTTGTGCGGATCGCTCGACGATTGTGCGCCGTGCATCTTAGGGAACGCACGACTCAGTGTTACCCTGTGATGCAAACCGAAACGGAGAACTTCGGAATGCCGTACTACACCTTCGATCTCGTGGTGGGGGACGAGTTCCGTAATCAAGGAACGATCATCCTCGAAGACATCAGCCTCGCCTCCGATCGCGCCGATCAGCTCGCCAATGAGCTGTCGCAGGTCAAGCCGGAGCTCAAGGCGCGTGGTTGCGCCGTGCGCGTCACCGACATTGACCGGCGCGAACTCTACCGGACGCCGCTCGATCCCGTGCCGCGGTGGCGCAGGATCGGCTAGCGCCGGCAGGCCTCAGGTTCTGACGATCGCGCTTGTTGCCGCGCGCTCCTGGTTTTTGCTGCGCGCGGCGACCGGTCACTTCTTCAGGTTCAAGCGGCCGATGAAGTCGCGCTTGCCGAGCGGCGCGCCCTTGTGGCGGAGGATGTCGTAGGCCGTTGTCGAATGAAAGAAGAAGTTCGGCAGCGAGAACGACATCAGGAATCCTTCGGCCGTGAACGGCATCGACCGATCCCCGACCTTGAACGTCACTTCGCGCCCGAGCAGCGCGTTGACCGCATCCGGCGTCAGGGCCGACAATTCGCTGTGCGCGTCCTTCACCAGCGCCTGCAGTGCGGCATAATCCAGATCGGGCTTGCCGGACGGCGGCACGAACACGCCGTTCTTCGCCGCCTCCATCGCGCCGCGGGAGTGATGCGCGAGCGAGACCACCTGAAAGCGGAACGGCAGCATGTCAGGAAACAACCGGGTCTCGACGATGTCGGCCGGATCGATGCCGTTGTCCTTGAAATGCGCGAGGCTCTTCTCGAGAAAACCGGAGGCGGAGCCCAGGATCTGCAGATAGTTGGCGACGGTCGCGTCATAGAGTGAAAAGGTCATGGCGAATTCCCCCAGATAGAATTTGTCGGCTGCTTGCCCGAACAGAGTTCCCGGAATTTCCGGCCAAGGCAAGCGGCTCTGGGGGGTTCGCCAATCGAACGATCCGGCGTGCCGCGCCGGATCACTCGACCATCGTAGCTACCGGCGGTCAGCTCTGATGCGGTCCGCGCATCATCTTCAGGGCGTCCTCGATATGGCGCCAGTCGCGGGCGTCTTCGGTCTCGCCTTTGCGCTCGCAGGCCACCGCGTTCTGCGCCGCCTGCGCAATCGCCTCCGGGCCGTGCTTCAGCAGCATCTGCCGCGCGATGGTGTGGATTTGCATCTCGCCTATCATGGCGCTCTCCTCCGCTGTCGACCGCCGCCGGACGGGCGAATGCGCTTCCCGCGGCGCTGACATCAGAAACCACCGAATGCCGCGTCTGGTTCCCATGCGCGATACAATCTGCAGTTCCCACGCGCCGCGGCGGCGGTTACACAGACGAACTCCATCCCTTTCCCGAGTTGCCGTGCTATGGCGCAGAACATCTATGACGATCCCGGCTTCTTCGCCGGCTATAGCCAGCTCCCGCGGCAGGTCCGCGGGCTGCTCGGCGCGCCCGAATGGCCCGCGATCCGCGCCATGCTGCCGGATGTCGCGGGCAAGCGCGTGGTCGATCTCGGCTGCGGCTTCGGCTGGGTGGCGCGCTGGATGCGCGAGCAAGGCGCCTCCGACGTGCTCGGCGTCGACCTGTCGCAGACGATGATCGCCCGCGCCAGCGCCATGACGCAGGATCCGGCCATCACTTACGAGATCGCCGACCTCGAAACGCTGGAGCTGCCGAAGGCCACGTTCGACCTCGCCTACAGCGCTCTCACCTTCCATTACATCAGGGACTTCGATCGGCTGGCGCGGATGCTGTATCGCACACTCGTCGCGGACGGACATCTGGTCTTCACCATCGAACATCCGATCTACATGGCAGCCACCCGTCCTGACTGGAGCCAGGATCAGGACGGCCGCAAGACCTGGCCGGTCAACCGCTACTTCATCGAGGGCGAACGCCGGACCGATTGGTATGTGAAGGGCGTGCTGAAATATCACCGCACCATCGGCACCACGCTCAACGCGCTGATCGGCGCTGGCTTCACGCTGCGCCGTGTCGAGGAATTCTCCCCGACACGGGAGCAGATCAAGGCCATGCCTGAACTCGCCGACGAGCTCGAGCGGCCGATGATGCTGCTGGTGTCAGCGCAGCGCTAAAGCATGATCTGGAAGAGTGCGAAGCGGTTTTCCCTCGCGACAAACGCAACGCGCTTGCGCGGAGATCACGCTCAACCAAGGAGCCGAAGCACGCATAGCGCTTTAGCGTCAGGCCGCGAGCAGCTTGTCGAATTCCTCGGGCGGGTATGATTTTCCGTCCTTGTCGGTGATCACCACCTGCCATCCCTCGCTGGCCCAGACCCTGGCCTTGGCGATGATGATGAAGGTGCTTTCCCGCTCAATCCTGACCGTTTCGTTCTCGCGTTCTGCGATCATCTTGTAGGTCAACGCTTGTCCCTCGCCGACATAGTCCATCCGGCGCTGTGTTGGCAGCGGCTTTGGGCTGCATTTCGCTGGGAGTGTGACAATTTGGTGGAAGCCCGCAGCAAGATGCGGCAGAGCGCAATTTGTGGGCGCGGCTACGCCAGCTTGCCCATCAAGGTCGGCATATCCAGCGCCGACGAGTTGACATTGACGCTGCGCGCGAATCGCATCTGCGGTCCCTCGAAGGTGCAGGTCACGGTGTCGCGGAACGCCGATTCCACGAAGGTCCAGGTCATCACGAAGGTGCGCAGGTCGCGCCAGGTGCCGCTCGCGACCACGCGCATCACATCGGGCTGGTACTCGTGATGCAGCTTGTTGCCGGTCATCGTCGTGGTGCCTTCGCGCGGCGCGTCGAGACCGACCTCGACCTTGTGCGTGCCTCTGCCATCCTCGAGCGTGAAGGTGCAGGTCTTGTCGGCGAAGCTGAGATTGACCGATTTGATCGCGTCGGCATTGTCAGGCATCTGCCAGGTCTTGCCGGAAATCTGCGCCACGACCGGCGATGATGCCGGGACCAGTGGCGGCAGCAGCTGCAAGGCTGCGGTGCGCGCCGTCAGCTTCTCGGCATCGGCATCGTTCTTCGCCGCGGTGGCAGCGAACATTGCCGGGAAATGCCGGAACACCAGCTTGTTGAATCCACTGCGTTGCGGAATGCCGGCGGTGATCGCAAGGACCGCATTGTGCTTGGGGAAGACGAAGCTGAGCTGGTCGAACAGGCCGTCGGCGTAGAACGTCTCGGGCCCGATCCACCATTGATAGCCGTAGGTGTCCTTGACATGCGGCTGCTGCACCGCCGCCACCCAGTCGGCGGGCAGCACCTGTTTGCCGTTCCACATGCCGTTCTGCGCGTACAGAATGCCGAGCTTGAGGCAATCGACGGTCTTCCAGCTCAGGCCGTTGGCGCCGGGCGAGATGCCCTCCGGCCCGACCGGCCATTCATAGCCGGAGATTCCGAGAGGATCGAAAAATCGTGGCTTGAGATAGTCGGCCACGGTCTCGCCGGTCGCCTTGGTGACGATCGCGGACAACAGGTAGGTCGCAGCCGAGGTGTAGACCCATTTGGTGCCGGGCTGGTAGACGACCGGGATCTTGAAGAACTCGGCGACCCAGCTGGTCTTAATCGGCCGCCACGCCGAGCCCGAGGTCATCGAGGCGTGGCCGGTGCGCATGGTCAGGAGGTCTTCCACCGTCATCGCCGCGAGCTTGTCGTCGACGACCGGCGGCAGCTTGTCCTTGAAGAACGAGATCGCCTTGTCCTGCAGACCGAAGCGCTTGTCGGCCATGGCGAGCCCGACCGCGCTGACGGTGACGCTCTTGGTCAGCGAATGCATCATGTGGTTGCGATCGGCGCGATACGGCGACCACCAGCCCTCGGCGACAACCTGGCCGTTGCGCCACAGCATGAAGCTGTGCAGCTCGTAACCCTGGCGATCGACCTCGTCGAGAAAATCGAGGATCGCGGATGGCGCGATGCCCTGCTCCTCCGGCCGGCTGCGCGACAGCCCATCGGCAAAGCTGGTTTCTGCCTGCGCCGTCGTCACTGTGCCAATGCGTCCGTCAGGCGCAAGCAGCACGGCGGCGCCACCCATGAAAAGCTGCAATGCTCCACGCCGTGACGGCCGGCCCGATGCGACGCCGTCCGTTTCTTGATTGTTGTTGGGCATGGGCCGTCCTCCGGAAGCAGCACGGAGGTTATGGCTCCGGCCCGCCCTGTCAACGGATCGGGCACGCATGGCCGCAAGCAAAAAAAACCGCCTTGGCGGGACACTCCAAGGCGGGGAAAGGATCGTTGGGTAGAAATCCACGCACCTGGAAAATGCCAGCGCGGGGAAGTAGCGGCACCAATTCTATTGGGCTGGGTGGTTCGGACAACAGGATTAAAGCGCGCGCAACGCCGGGAGTTTTTCCCGATCCGGCCGACGAAAAATCCCGAACGCTGGCTGTGCAGCGCGGCTCACTGCACCACGTCGAGCCTGACATTGGCGACGCCCTTGCCGATCATGCCGAGCGACTGCGCCGCGGAATACGAGACGTCGACGATACGCCCGGGGACGTAGGGCCCGCGGTCATTGACGCGCACGGTCACCGAGCGGCCGGTCTTGACGTCGGTGACGCGCAGCTTGGTGCCGAAGGGCAACGTCGGATGCGCGGCAGTCAGTTCGTGCGCGTTGAACTTCTCGCCGCTCGCGGTCTCCTGCTCGTCGCTGTAGAAGCTCGCAACGCCCTGCGACGCGACCTTGCTGTCGGCGGTCTTGCGCGCGGCGTAGGGCGCATGCCGGTGCGCGGTTGCGACATGTGTGCGGGTCGCCGATGACGCCCGCGTCGGCTCCGCCGACGCCGGCCGGCTCGCGAGCGCCTGCGAGCGCTGGCTGACGACCGAGGACTGTGCACAGGCCGCAAGCGACGCTGCGCCGATCACCACCGCAAACAGCCGCAGCGGCTTTCGCGCTTGAGCCACCACAGCGGCGGGCACGGCACCGCGCGCACGGCCGATAACGTCGACGTACGAAATGACTGCATCGTCGCGTGACATGTTGCATCCCCAACTCGCGCCCCAGCCCAAGCCGAAAATCCAACACCCGCCTAATGAGCCGAATCCAATCGGGGCAGAACGGTGGCGGACCGCAGTCAGACCCACCGCACACTGCGCGATTTCCCCTCGGGTGTGGTGGATGTGCCACACAACCCAGGAGATTCCCCCGGAAATGCAGCCCTGGAGCTCCCTGCCCGCGCGTGGCTTCCCGCAGCCTCGGCAGCCCGCTCCGGTTCCCGAAACTCCCCAACCTCTCCACCCTCTCGCCTTGCTTTGGTCAAACCCGGCTGGAGTTGTGGGGACAGGGCCAGGGGTCGATACAGAGCGAAATTTGCCGGCCGCCCATTTGCGGTTTGACCTTGGACTGAAACGGGGACCGCCATGCAATCCACACTGAAAGACGCTGATCCGCACGATATTTTCGCGATCGAACCCAGCTTCGCTCCGGCCCGCCCGGACAATGCCGCTGCACCTGCACCTGCCGGCAAGGCAGCGCCGGGGCAGCGCGAGCCCTATTTCGGGCCGAGTCTCGCGCCCGCGTCCACGCCATCGATCGCATACGCAGCGGCGGCCGCCTCTGTGCCGCCGGCAGCGCCGATCCCGGTGACGCCGGTGCCGCCGGCCGCGCCGGAATATAGCGCCGCAAGCCATGACGGCAGGCTGGACGACATCCGGCTGGAGCGCGCACCGCGCCCCACCAACAAATGGGCGATCCGCGCCTTCTGGTTCGTGTTCGCGATCGCCGGCGCGATGGGCACCGCGGCGTGGCAGCACTACGGCCATCGCGTCAAACAGCTGGCGGCCGAGTACGTGCCGCAGGTCGAGGCCCTGACATCGCTGCTGCCAGGCAAATCGACCGCCGCTCCCGACCAGGCCAGTCCGCCGGCCGCGCAGGCGGCAACCGCCGAGCAGCCCGCTGAGGCCGCTCCGGCCGCTACGCCACAGGACGTCGCCACCTCCGCGCCAGCCGCAGCGCCGGCCGCCGCGGCGGCGGCGGTCGCACCCGCTGCGCCGGCCGCGCCAGCCGCAGCCGCAGCCGCACCTGACCAGACGCAGTTGCTGCAGTCGATGGCGCGCGATCTCGCGTCGATGGGACAGCAGATCGAGCAGCTCAAGACCAGCATCGATCAGCTCAAGGCCAGCCAGGATCAGCTGGCGCAGCGTGTTGCACGGACGACCGAGACCAGGGCCGTCGAACCACGGCCGGTCGCGCCGCGCCCGCGCGCCGCGGTCACGCCCCAGGCAGTGCCGCATGCGGCCGTTGCTCCCCCGCCGATCCGTCGGCCGGCGCAGGCCTATATCCCGCCGCCGCCTCCGTCGGCATCAGCAGCACCGCTGCCGCCCCCCGTGGCAGCCGCGCCGCAGGCTGTCGCACCGCGGCCGGTGCAACCGCAGCAACAGTCGAATATCGTCGATGCTGATGATGGCGGCCCCGTGGTTCGGCCGCCAATGCCGCTGCGCTGACGGCTAACCAACGACAAAAAAGCGGCCGCTCGCGATGACGCGACCGGCCGCTTTGCATTTTGAGCGCGAATTACGCGCTCTGTCCCGGCGGCAGCACGACCACGGTCGCGCCCGGCTTGACGTGCTGATAGAGATCGATGACGTCGGCATTGTTCATGCGAATGCAGCCCGACGAGATCGCCTGCCCGATATATTCGGGCTGGTTGGTGCCGTGGATGCGGTACAGCGTGTCCTTGTTGCCCTGGTAGAGGTAGATGCCCCGGGCACCCAGCGGATTGGCCGGTCCACCGGCGACCCGCTTCGGATATGGTCCGAGCCGCTCCTGGATATCCTGGGTCGGAACCCAATCGGGCCACTCGGCCAGACGGCCGACCGTGGCCACCCCGGAGAACGCCATCGCCTCCTCGCCGACGGCGACGCCGTAGCGGATCGCCTTGCCGCCGGGCAGCACGTAATAGAGGTAGCGCGCGTCGGTATCGACCAGGATCGACCCCGGCTGTTCCTTCCGCGTGTAAGTGACAATGTGGCGCTGGAACTGATCCGGGATCTTGGCGTCCGCATAGGGCGGATGCGCCAGCAATTGCCGATCACGCGGCGTCATCGCAGCATCCGTCACCGGCGACAGCGTCGCCTGCATGCAGCCGCCAAGTGCAAGCGAACCCACCAGCACCGCAGCAAGCCCCAACTTCGACACGATCATTCTCCCCTGCGTCAACTTGTGGCACTTGCTGCCGAAATCGTGCTGAAATCGTGGCAGCCCCGATTGGAACACGGCTGTTTGATCGGTTCCCTCGGGAAGTGTGTCCTTACGGTTGCAGTCGGTTCCCGCGGACGCTAGCCTTGCGGCAAAATGTCTAAAACCTCGGGAGGAATTCGATGCGTTACGCTCTGCTGATCGGCGGCCTGATTGTCGCGGCAACACCGGCCCACGCCGCCGATCCGCGCGCGGCCTATGTCACGATGGTGCTGCAGGCCTTTGCCGCCAAGGTCGAGTGCCCCGGCACCGATCTGGTCTATCAGGACCTCGTGCAGCGGGCGCAGGACATGCACCTGCCCGACGGCACCACCGAACAGGTGCGCAAGGCGATCGCCTACATGCACACCGGCGGCAAGATGGGCGAGAAGCAGGCCGACGATCTGATGACCGAAGTCGCGATCGCAACCCAGACCACCGACCTCGATCAGCGCCGTGCCGGCAGCATGACGACCTGGTGCCAGGACCAGAAGTCGCGGCTCGCGGGCTACATCAGGACCAAGTAATCAACTTCAGTTCTCAATCGAGCTCCGGCGGCGCGAACCAGTTGGTCAGCGACAATCCGCCGTCGACCACGATCGATGCGCCGGTGACGTAGCCGGAGAGCTTGTGCGAGAGCACGGCGAGCGCCATTGGCGCAAGATCGTCCGCCTGCCCGAGCCGGCCGAGCGGAATGTGCTTTGCCAGCGCGGGATCGGCGACGAAGCCGCCGGCAGCGATCGCGCCGGGTACCAGCGCATTGACGCGGATGCCATAGCGGCCCCAGCTCTTGGCAAGCTCCTTCACCAGCATCGCCATGCCGGCCTTCGCCGTCGAGTAATGCGGCAGGTTGCGCGGCGTGCCGGCATGCAGCGAGGTGAGCAGCAGGAAAGAGCCCGGCTTCTTCGCCGCGATCAGCTTGCGCGCCAGCTCGCGCGAAAGATGAAAGCCGGCGTCGAGATTGACCGCGTGCATCTGCCGCCAGGTCTCTTCGTCGACCGCCATCGCATGATCGGCCTCGCGGCGCGGCGGCGAGGCGCTGTGGACGAAATGGGTCACCTGCCCGACCGTGTCTTGCGCATGCGCCAGCAACGCGTCGCATGCCTTACGCTGCGCGAGATCGCCGACCCAGGGCACGGCAAGTTCGGGACGCGGGGCGGCCTTGATGGCGGCCAGGACCCGATCCTCATGCAGGTCTGCGAAGACGGTGCGCACACCTTCGCCGACCAGGGCCTGCGCGATGGCGCGGCCGATGCCGTTGCCAGCGCCGGTCACCACGGCCGCGTCGCGCGCGGGATCGAAGGGCGATGTGAAGAGGCTCATGACTCCAAACTCCCGAGCTGGTGGACGCGTGCTCAGTACGGCGGCGCCTTGCGCGCCCGCTGGGCCTTGGCGGCCTCGATCCACCAGCTGAAGTCGTCGGCAAAGCGTGGAAAGGCGCGTTCGAGCGACTTGCCGCCCTCGCCGATCGGCTTGCCCTCGGCCGACAGCGTCTGCGCGATCGGCCCCGCGCTGATCGTGCTCGAGATCACCACCATGCCCATCTCCGACAGCGTGCCGTGCCAGGCGGTCGCGGCGCGCGCGCCGGCGAACCGTCCGGCCGAATAGCTCGCGATCGCCGCCGGACGCCAGAACCATTCCTCGAGGAAATGATCAGTCAGATTCTTCAGCCCGGGCTGGATGCCCCAATTGTATTCGCCGGTGACGAACAGGAAGCCGTCGGCGTCGCGGATCTTGCCGGCGAGCGTTTCCAGCACGGCCGGCGCCTGCCCCTTGGGATGCTCCTTGTACATCCGGTCGAGCATCGGCAGGCCGACCTCCTTGGCATCGATCAACTCGACATCGTTGCCGCGTCCACGAAGGCCGTCGATGACGAAATGCGCCAGCCGGATGCCCATGCGATCCGAGCGATAGGAGCCGTAGAGAACGAGAATGCGGTGGGTCATGGCGCGATCCTACCACGGCGCTGCGACAGTCGTCCTGCGGCTGGCGTGCAGATGTTGACCGGCATTCCGGCCGGTTTTCACGAGCATTAAGCAATTGGTCGCAGGCGCCTCGCCGCGGCCCAAAATCGCCAGATTTCTTTTCTGGATATGGATTTGCTTCGAGAAGGAGAACCCGACATGCGGATCGCACTGGTTTTCGCAGGCTCGCTCGCGGCCATCGCTGCCCTGGCCACGCCGGCGCTGGCGAAGAGCGCCGAGCGGCAGAAAGCCGAAGAGAAATCCACCGCCACCACACCGGCCGGCTGCCAGGCCTACCAGCAGGCCGCCGACGGCACCTGGAACCAGCTTCCCTGCGGCGAAGCGGGCTCGGGCGGTGCCACGCAACACCGCGCCGCGACCAAGGGCACGGACGACGACGAGCACTGACCGCCACGCCCTGCCGCCCCGCGCGGCCGGCGACGCGGCCCGTCGACTTTCGGACAATACGGACGGCCGGCCCCGCCGCGGCTCCGTATCATAAACCCTAGCTTAATGCGCTCCCGGTACGGTTGAGGCCTCTCCCTCTCCCGTCAAGAAATGGCGCGCATCCCATGAAAATCGGTACTCTCCTGACGGCCGCGATCGTCTCATTGTCCGCGGTCGGCGGCGGCCTGGCGGCCTATGTCGCGGTCACCAAGTACCAAACCATGGACAAGGTCTCGACCGCGCAGAGCCGGCTCGAGATCGTCCGCGCCGTCGGCAACATCCCGCGCTACATGAACCCCGAGCGTGGCTACGCCACCAATCTGCTGCTTGGGGGAGCCACGATCGATCCGAAGCAGATCGCCGAGCTCGACCGCCAGCGTCAATTGACCGACGGCGCCCTCGCCAAAGTCAACCAGGTGCGCGCCACCCTGCCGGGCTCGCTCGACGACGGCGAGGTCGTCGCGCGCGAGATCGATGCACTGAAGGTGAAGTTTACCGGGCTGCGCGACGCCATTGCCGCTGCGATCGCCGGTCCGGCCGAGGCCCGCCGCGCCGCCGCCGGCAAGATCGTCGCCGACAATTCCGTGTTCAATGCCGGTGTCACCACGCTGCTCGACGAGCAGGTGCGCCGCCTCGCCGGCCTCGACGGCAATGCCTATCGCCAGGCCAGCTACGCCAACGTTGCCTGGATGCTGCGCGACACCGGCGGCCTCAATGCCAGCCTGCACAAGGCGCTGGTCGGCGCCAAGCGCGTCGCGACCGAGCCGGAGAAAATGGAGCTCTATCGCTCGACCGGCCGCACCGAGCAGATCCTCTCGACGTTGCAGGAGCTGCGCAACAATCCGGCGACGCCCGCAAACGTCATGACGGCGCTCGGCAAGATGCAGGCCGATTACGTCGAGCGCTTCGGCAAGGCGCTGAAGTTCGCCAAGGAAGGCGCCGTGACCGGAAAGTACGAGCAGGATCTCGACACCTACTATCCGGAATCGCAGATCGGCCTCGCCGCCATCATCACCGTGCGGGACGCGTTCTACGAGAATGCCGAGCAGGTGCTTGCCAGCGCCTATTCGGCGGCGCGCTTCAGCTTCGTGATCGCAATGATCGGGCTGCTCGCGGTCATCGCCGTCAGCGCCGGCCTCATCGTCATGGTCCGCCGCCGCATCCTCAACCCGATCGCCGCCCTCACCGGCCGGATGTCGCGTCTCGCCGCGGGCGAGGTCGCCGAGGCGATCCCGGGCGCCGCGCGCAACGACGAGATCGGCGCGATGGCCGCCGCCGTGCAGGTGTTCAAGGACAACAGGATCGAGGCCGACCGCCTCGCGACCGAGAAGGAAGCCGAGAACGACGTCAAGATGCGGCGCGCCCGGGTGCTCGACGATCTGACCCGGGCCTTCGAAGCCAAGGTCACCGAACTGGTCGGCGGATTGTCGGCCGCGTCCTCTGTCATGGAGGACACCGCGCAATCAATGTCCGCCACGGCGGCCGCCACCAACCGCCAGGCCGCGGTCGTCGCGGCGGCGTCGGACCAGACCTCGACCAACGTGCAGACGGTCGCGAGCGCGACCGAGGAACTGACCTCCTCGATCTCGGAGATCGCCCGCCAGGTCGCGACCTCGACCGAGATCGCCGCGCGTGCGGTCGACCATGCCCGCCGCACCGGCGACACCGCGCGCTCGCTGGCCGAGGGCGCGCAGAAGATCGGCGACGTCGTCACGCTGATCCAGAGCATCGCGGCACAGACCAATCTGCTCGCGCTCAACGCCACCATCGAGGCGGCCCGCGCCGGCGAGGCCGGCCGTGGCTTTGCCGTGGTCGCCTCGGAGGTGAAGTCGCTGGCCGGTCAGACCGCCAAGGCCACCACGGAGATTTCCGAGCAGATCACCGCGATCCAGACTGCGAGCGACGAGACCGTGACCGCCATTCGCAGCGTCGTCGACGTCATCACCGAGATCGACCAGATCGGCACCGCGATTGCCGCCGCGATCGAGGAACAGGGCTCGGCGACCAAGGAGATCTCGCGCAGCGTGCAGGAAGCCGCCCGCGGCACCCAGGAGGTCAATTCCAACATCTCCGGCGTGCAGCGCGCCGCCGACGACACCGGCGCCGCCGCGAACCAGGTTCTGGGCGCGGCCGAACAGCTCTCGACACAGTCCAAGGACCTCGCCGGCCAGGTCAACCGCTTCCTCTCCGACGTGCGGGCGGCGTAACGGCAGCCACGATCGCCGAGCGGCAAAGACTCTATCCGCGTCATTGCGAGCGCAAGCGAAGCAATCCATCGTTCCACAAGTGGAGAGATGGATTTGCTTCGTCGCTATCGCTCCTCGCAATGACGCGGATCGCGTAGGGGCTCCGCAGCTCCCTAGCCTCCCCGCAGGCCGAGCACGCGGCGGGCGATCGCCTGGCGATGCACCTCGCTCGGGCCCTCATAGACCCTCATCAGGCGGGCCTTCTGCCAGAGCGCGTTGAGCGGCAACTCCAGCGTCACGCCGAGCGCGCCGAGCGTCTGCATGGCGTGGTCGCAGGCGTCATAGGCCATCTCGGTCGCGAACACCTTGATCATCGAGGCCTCGTGGCGGATGTCCTCGCCGCGGTCAGTCTTGTCGGCGGCCTCGCGCACCATCAGCCGGCACGCATGCATGCGCGTGGAGATATCGGCGATCCACCACTGGATCGCCTGGCGCTCGGCGAGCCTGACGCCGAACGTCTCGCGCTGCTTGGCGTGCTCGCACATCATGTCGAGCGCGCGCTTGGTGATGCCGACGCAGGTCGATCCCATCTCGAGCCGCCGCGTGCGCAGGCGCAGCTGCATCGGCGCGTAGCCCTTGCCGACCTCGCCCAGCACCGAGTCCTTCGGGATGCGGCAGTCCTCGAACACGATCTCATAGGTCGAGCCGCCGCCGACCATCGGGATCTCGCGCTCGATGATGAAGCCCGCCGTGCCCTTTTCGACGATGAAGGAGGTGATGCCACCCTGGCGCTGGTCGTTGCCGACCCGCGCCATCACGATGATGAAGTCGGCGGCGCGCGCATTGCTGATCCAGATCTTGCGGCCGTTCAGCAACCACTGCTCGCCCTCGAGCACCGCGCGCGTCTTCATGCCGGCGGGATCGCCGCCGGCGCCGGGCTCGGAGATCGCGATCGCCGACGCCATCCGGCCCTCGATATAGGGCTGCAGATATTTCTTCTTCTGCGCGTCGGTGCCGACCGCCTGCAGCATGCGCAGGTTCGGCGAGTCCGGCGGCAGCACGAACGGCACGCAGCTGCGGCCAAGCTCTTCATGCACCGCCGCCATCGTGCGCGTCGGCAAATCGTGGCCGCCGAGATCCTCGGGCGCGTCGAGGCCCCAGAGGCCGAGCTCCTTGGAGACGTCGCGCAGCCGCTTGCGATGCTCCGCCGTGAGCTCGGGATGATCGCTGCCCGGCAGTCTCGATTTCAGATATTGCGGCTCGAGCGGGATCAGTTCGCGATCGACGAAACGCGCGACGGTCTCACGGATCATGGCTGTCTGTTCATCATCGCTCATCTGGGATTCCTCGCCTGTGCTGTTTCGCTTCACAAAACCAGTAGCGCATTTTTTATCGGCAGGAATAGCGGAAACGCGCGCTTACGCTCACTGTCGCGCGATGGTTTCATGGTGCGGAATTCAATATCCCGCAGCGCGGTCAGCGTACTCAAATGCGCGAGATGTGGCGGCGCGTCAGGCAATCGATCGCGCCGCGAGATTGTTGACGGCGAGGAAGCGATCGACAATCAGCACGCCGATCGCCGTCACTTGCTCGCGAAACGGCGTGCAGTCGCCGCTGCAAATGCAGGTGTGCGCGATCCTGACGCCCTACCCTAGTCGGCAAAGCCGACGTAACGAACGAAGTCGCCGTTGGCCTCGCGGTCCGACCGCACCGCATTGGCGGCAAAGCTGTCGTCGGGGTAGCCCATCGCTACGCAGGTCATGATCACCTGGTCTTCCGGGATGTTGGCGACCTCGCGCACGATGTCCGAGCGCATGATGCCCTGGCCGTTGATCACGCTGCCAAGGCCGCGATCCCAGGCGGCCAGCACGATGCCGTAGCAGAGCGCGCCGAGATCGAAATGGCAGACCGCGCCGGGATCGAGGATCCGGTCGTAGGCCAGCACCAGCGAGACCGGGGCGTCGAACTGGCGGAAGCCGCGCAGCACCCAATCCTGCCGCATCGGCTTGTCGTCGCGGGCAATCCCCATGGCACCGAACAGCTTCTTGGCGATGTCGACCTGACGGCCGCGGTGCACGCCCTGGTACTCGCCATGGCTGACGATGTCGCGCTTGGCCTTGGCGCCGGCGACCATCTCCTCCATGTTGCGGCGGCGCACTTCCTCCAGCGGCTCCCCGGTCAGGACGTGGACATGCCAGGGCTGGGTGTTCATCGAGGACGGCGCCCGCTTGGCCACCTCGATGATCTCCTCGACGGTCGCCCGGGACACCGGCTGCTTCTTGAACCCGCGCACGCTTTTGCGTGTCTGTACCAGCGTCTCGAATTCCATTTGCGCGTTTCCCCCATTTTGTTCCGCGCCGCACACGGAATTTTCCCGCGGCTATCCGGGTATTTTATAGACAAAATCGGCTGTGGGAACTTGATCGGGCCAAGAATTCGATATCCAATCCGGCCACTGGTTTGGTTTAGGGAGAACCCAGATGAAGCGGATTTTCTTGGCGGCCGTGATCGCGACCTTTGCCGCCGGTTCGGCATTTGCACAGGACGCCTCCTGCGAGACGAAGGCGGTCGGCAAGGACGGCAAGCCGCTGGCCGGCGCGGCCAAGACCTCGTTCATGAAGAAGTGCACGATGGACGCCTGCGAAACCAAGGCGGTCGGATCCGACGGCAAGAAGCTCGCCGGCGCGGCCAAGACCTCGTTCATGAAGAAGTGCCAGAGCGGCGCCTGAGCTCCCTCGCCGGCGCTTATCCAGCCCCCTCTATCGGGACAGACCATCGGGTCGCGCAGAGCGCGGCCCGTTGATTATTGACGGGTCGCGCAGGGCGCGGCCCGAACGGTTATTGATGGGTGGATCGCCCCTTGATCAGGGCCGCGCCTAGGGCGCTCAGAACGAGACGCCGACCCGGACGCCCTTGCTCCAGACCCGCCGGCAGCGCTTCCTGGTATTGCCGTGAAACATTTCGAAGCGCTCGGGCAGCTGGACCGGTTTTGAAAATTCCAGGCAGGCCCCGCCGGCGGAATAGTCGACCAGCCGGCACTCGATCAGCGGCGCTTTCGGTTCGAGCTGAAGCTTGACCACGCTGGACACGCATCCTGACGGACGAACACGCGCAAATCGTCGGGGATGCATTAACGCCGCCTCTGGTGGAATCGTACCAAGAGATTCACCGCCGCCCGTTAAGATTCCGTTCAGACCGACTGTTACGAATCATGTCTGGCATCTGACGGACCGGCGCGCATGACGCCAGGCCGGCGCGAGGCCGCCAGCGTCTCCGACGGCGCTTCCCCGAAGTGCGACCGGTAGCTCCGCGAGAAATCGCTGAGGTGCCAGAACCCGTAGGCCAGCGCACAGGCCTTGACGCTGGGCGCCCCGGCGAGCAGTTGCTTGCGCACCAGCCAGAGCCGGCGCAGCCGCAAATAGCGATGCAGGCTCATGCCGCGGTAGCGCTGGATCGCGTCGTGCAGCGTGCGCACGGACACGCCGATCTGCCTCGCGAGCTCGCCGCTGTAGATCGGATGAGCGACGTCGCCGGCGAGGATGGCGCGCGCGTCGTTGAAGACCTTGAACTGGCGCGTCGTGTTGGCCCGCGTCGCCCACTTGGCCGGCACGATCTCGGCGAACGCGTTGTCGATCGCCGCGAGCAGCGTCTCCTTGATCGATGCCCCCGTGGCGAACTCGGCAATCGTCACCTGGTCCGACGTCACGAGCAACACCTGCCTCACAACTTCGCGCAACCGATCCTGCGCGCGTTGAGAGATCTCGTGAATGCTGAAATGCAGACCGGAGTTCGGCCAACCGCGGTCGACAATCTCGGGCGTGAAGATCACCGAGGCATATTGGCGGGGTGTCTGTTCCACGGAGCTGTAGAACGCACCACCGCCGCCAAGCACGATCGCCGCGCGATCACGCTCGACGCCGTTGAACCGCATCGGCACGCCGTCGTCCATCGTGAAGCCGACCGCGGTGCTATGCGGCGCGAGCTGCGCGTCGACGATCCTCGGAAAGGACTGCGTGTAATTGAGCTCGCATCCCGGCAAGCTCAGGATGATCTGCTCGGCCGAAATCTTCCGCGCAAGCGGCGTGAAATCAACATCCAGATTTCGGATCGAACTCCGGAATGCATCAACATCGTCAAAACGAAAGACTCTCGGCACCAGCAATGGCGCCGTCAAATGACCGCTCCTATGAATTGCTCTTGAAATTTCTTGCACGGCGTCGCGCCGGGCGCGCCCGCCTCATCAATAATATCCATGCATCAAATGCGAATCGTCTGACGAATTCAATCAGGAAAAATGCGGGCCGTTCGTCGAACCGGACAATCGGGCAAATGATCCCTGCTGCCGAATTTCGATAGTGTTTGCCGGGATATCCACCGTTGGGACCGGCGATCCCATCAAACTCTATACCCCTATTAAAGATTCGGGGAGCAGATTGGCATTGGGAACGATGATGTTCCTCGTCGCGGAACATTTTAGGACCGCAATGACAGTCATTGCCTCGCCCGATCTCATTGCCAAGCTCGATCACGTCTTGAAAGCCGGCTCCCCCGACCTCCGCACGCGCATGCTGCAGGAGGTGGCTGGGCTGTTTCTCGAGGACGCGCATCGCCTCAGCGAGCACCACGTCGAGGTGTTCGACGACATCCTGATCCGCCTGAGCGAGAGCGTCGAGTTGCGGACCCTGACCACGCTCAGCCGCTCGCTCGCCGATTTGCACCTGGTGCCGCGCGAACTCGCTCGTCGCCTGGCCAACCATGACGACGCCGACGTCGCCGCTCCGATGCTGCGGGCCTGCGAATGCATCCCGGAGACCGATCTGATCGACATTGCCTGGATGCGCGCCGAGGGACACCTCAGCGCGATCGCAGGACGTAAGGCCGTCAGCCAGGAGCTCACGGATATTCTGCTGATGCGCGGCGACAGCAGCGTGCTTCGCGTGCTCGCGGGCAACCCCGGCGCTGATATGACCAGCGCAGGCCTTGCCATGATGGTCGATGCCGCCGAACGCGACGAGGTCATCGCCGGCGCACTGGTGTCGCGCAAGGACCTGTCTCACCGCGTGCTTGCCGACCTCGTGATGCGATCCGCGCCGCGCCAGCAGGCCCGGCTGCTCAAGATCGCAGGTCCCGACATCCAGGACGTGATCCGCGCCGCCAGCGCCGCCCGCGCCTCCGCAAACCCGCCAGCCACGATCGATCATGCGGAGGCGCGGGCCACGGTGGCTGCGAAGCCATTTCAAGCAGTATGAGCAGCGTCATGACGTATGGTGACCGCAGGGCGGAGCGCGTCAAGCTCGAGACGCGCCATCCCGTCAATCTGATGGGCGTCGACGGCACGTGGCGACGAGGCTGCATCCTGCTCGACATCTCGCAGAGCGGCGCCCGGCTTGAGGTCGACGGAACGCTCGATGTGCTGAAGGCCCAGGAGTTCTTCCTGGTGCTGTCGTCACGGGGACTGGCGTTCCGGCGCTGCGAGCTGGTTCGCGTCGACGGTAGCGAGATCGGTGTGCGATTCATCGAAGAACGAAAGCGAAAGGGACGCCCCGTCATTCCGCGATGAGGATGGCGGCAAACCGGCCCGAGGGAAGTTGACCACATGACCATCCAGAGAGCCACTAACATCGCAATATCGACCGTGTCCGCCGTGCCGCTTCGTGGAACGATCGAAATCGACTGCGCAGGGACGGTCGCGACGTTCGAGATCGATGAGGAGCTCGCCCATCGCCTGTGCGCCGATCTCGAACGCTTTCTGACTCAGGTCCCGCGCCGGGTTGGTTCGGCGCGGTTCTGACACCACCAGGCTCCCGGCTGCCGGCGCCGCCTACTCGCGCTTGAAGCGATAGTCGAAGCGGTCGCCATCGGCCTTGATCAGGCCGACGGTCGGGGCCGGAAAATGGATCGGCAGGATCAGCGTGTCGGTCCCGGCGACGGAGGCAAAGAATTTTCGCCGCGAGACCGCCGATTGCTTCGGATCCCAATCGGGCTTCGCCGACCACTCCGGCTCGCGGCACTGGATCGCATGGTGCATCAGATCGCCGGCGACCACCGCGCGCTGTCCCTTCGAGAAGATGTTGACGCAGCAGTGGCAGGGCGAATGGCCCGGCGTCGGCGTCAGCGTGACGGTGTCGTCGAGCGCATAGTCGTCGTCGACCAGAAGCGCCTGCCCGGCCTCGACGATCGGCAGGCAATTGTCGCGAAACACCGTGCCGGGCGGATTGGCGCCTTTGGCACTCTCGGCCTCCCAGGCCGCATATTCGCCCTTGTGGAAGACGTATTTCGCGTTCGGGAAGGTCGGCACCCAGCGCCCGTCGCGCAGCGTGGTGTTCCAGCCGGTGTGGTCGATATGCAGATGGGTGCAGAACACGTAGTCGATCTGCTCAAAGGAGATGCCGAGCGCGAACAGTTCGTTGCGCCAGCGCTCCTTGCCCGGGAAGTCGAACGGCGGCGGGTGGCCCTTGTCCTCGCCGGTGCAGGTGTCGACCAGGATGGTGTAGCGCGGCGTCCGCACCACGAAGGTCTGATAGGTGATCATCATCATGCCGCGCGCGGCGTCGAAGACCTCGGGCTCCATCGTCTTGAGGTGATGCTTGAACACGGCATCGTCATAGGCCGGGAAGAAATCCTGCGGCCGCCGCCACGGCCCTTCCCGCTCGATCACCGCGTCGATCGTGATGTCGCCGATCCTGATCTGTCTCATGCCGTCTCGCTCCCGCTTTTTTGCTGAAGCGTAACGAGCGGCGCCTGGCCTCACAAGCCGAGCACAGTGCAGCGTGCCATGCGGCTTTGCATCGCTGGGAACGCTGATGCCGATATCGTCGAGCTCGAAATCCATCCGACGATCGACGGCGAATTCGCCGTGTTTCACGACTGAACGGTCGATGGCCGGACCGACGGCCAGGGCGTCACCCGCGAACAGCCGATGGCGCGGTTGAAAATGCTCGACGTCGGCTATGGCTACACGGCCGATGGCGGCAAGGCGGTATCTGGACCAACGAAATCGGGAGCATCGCCCGCCTCACCGGCCGGTAGATCCGGCGCCGCCTGTCATCTGGCCGTAATAGAAATCATGCGACTGAAACGGCCCGCCGCATCGAGGACAGATTCATGACCGAACCGAAGCCGACCCGCCCCAAGCTTGCCGAAACCGTCATCGAGCCGACGGTCAAGCTGCGCGAGGTCACAGTCGGACGTTGCTGCGAAGTCCTCGGCGACACCGCGATCGAATACACGGAGCTCGGCGACTACTCCTATCTCGGCAGCGGCTGCATCGTCGCCGACGCCGTGATCGGCCGCTTCTGCGCGATCGCAGCGCAGGTGCGGATCGGCGCGCCGAACCATCCGGTCGAGCGCCCGTCGCAGCATCGTTTCACTTACTGCCCCGAATATTACTCGGCCTCCGCCGAGCGCGATCACGGCTTCTTCAGCGATCGGCGCGCGGACCGCGTCGTGATCGGCAACGACGTCTGGATCGGCCATGGCGTGATCGTGCTGCCCGGCGTCACCGTCGGAGACGGCGCGGTGCTCGCAGCCGGCGCGGTGGTCTCGCGCGATGTCGCGCCCTACACCATCGTCGGCGGCGTGCCGGCCCGGCCGATCAAGGAACGATTCAGCCGCAAGATCGCGGCCGAGCTGTCGCAGATCGCCTGGTGGAATTGGCCGGCTGAGACCATCTGGGAACGCCTGCCGGAGTTTCAGTCCGGCGACGTCGAGGCGTTTTGCGCACGGTGGCGGGCTTGATCGCGGCTTCTGTTGCAAGTCCGTAGCCCGGATGAAGCGAAGCGAAATCCGGGGTATGCTGTCCGCATGGTGCGATATCGACGCAACTTCATGCCCGGCGGCACGTTCTTCTTCACGCTTACGTTGGAAGATCGGACATCGTCTCTACTGGTTGAGCACATCGGACTGCTGCGTGCAGCGTTTCGCGCAACGCGCGCCAAGAAGCCCTTCACCGTTGACGCCATCGTTATCTTGCCTGACCACCTGCATACGGTGATGACTCTACCGTCCGGCGACGCCGACTTTTCGGATCGATGGCGGCAGATCAAGAGTCACTTCACGCGCGCCGTTGTTGCCACCGGCGCGCCGCTGTCAGCGAACGACCGCGGGGAATACCCGCTCTGGCAGAGACGATTTTGGGAACACACCATCCGCAACGAACGCGACCTTGAGCGTTGCGTCGACTACATCCATTACAATCCGGCCAAACCGATACATCCGGGAGGGAATATTGCCGGCTGATTGGGGCGGCAGCGGAGCTACGGGCAACGACGACTTTGGCGAGCGGAAGGACTGACCCGGATTTCGCTTCGCTTCATCCGGGCTACGAGGTGGGCGGGGGTTGTCGCGAACGCTAGCTCCGCAACCCCGGTGCTTCCTGGCCGGTGCGCGCGACGTATTCGGTGTAGCCGCCGCCATATTGATGGATGCCGTCCGGCGTCAGCTCCAGCACGCGGTTGGAGAGCGCGGCGAGGAAATGCCGGTCGTGCGAGACGAACAGCATGGTGCCCTCGAACTCGGCGAGCGCATTGATCAGCATCTCCTTGGTGGCGAGATCGAGATGGTTGGTCGGCTCGTCCAGCACCAGGAAGTTCGGCGGATCAAACAGCATCTTGGCCATCACCAGCCGCGCCTTCTCGCCGCCCGAGAGCACCCGGCACTTCTTCTCGACATCGTCGCCGGAGAAGCCGAAGCAGCCGGCGAGCGCGCGCAACGAGCCCTGCCCGGCCTGCGGAAACGCATCCTCCAGCGACTGGAACACGGTGCGCTCGCCGTCAAGCAAGTCCATCGCGTGCTGGGCGAAATAGCCCATCTTGACGCTGCCGCCGACCGCAACCGCGCCGTCATCCGGCTCGGTTGAGCCGGCGACCAGCTTGAGCAGCGTCGACTTGCCGGCGCCGTTGATGCCCATCACACACCAGCGCTCCTTGCGGCGGATCATGAAGTCGAGCCCGTCATAGATCCGTTTGCTGCCATAGGCCTTGTGCACGTTCTTCAGGCTGACGACGTCCTCGCCCGAGCGCGGCGCCGGCTGGAATTCGAACGCCACGGTCTGCCGTCGCCGCGGCGGCTCGACCCGCTCGATCTTGTCGAGCTTCTTCACCCGGCTCTGCACCTGCGCTGCATGCGAGGCACGTGCCTTGAAGCGCTCGATGAACTTGATCTCCTTGGCAAGCATCGCCTGCTGCCGCTCGAACTGCGCCTGCTGCTGCTTGTCGGAGAGCGCGCGCTGCTGTTCGTAGAACTCGTAATTGCCGGAATAGGTGGTGAGCTGGCCGGCGTCGATCTCGACCACCTTGTTGATGATGCGGTTGATGAACTCGCGGTCATGCGAGGTCATCAAGAGCGCGCCCTCATAGCCCTTCAGGAACTGCTCGAGCCAGATCAGGCTTTCCAAATCAAGGTGGTTGCTCGGCTCGTCGAGCAGCATGACGTCGGGCCGCATCAAGAGGATGCGGGCCAGCGCCACGCGCATCTTCCAGCCGCCGGAGAGCTTGCCGACGTCGCCGTCCATCATCTCCTGGCTGAAGCCGAGACCGGCCAGCGCCTCGCGCGCGCGGCCGTCGAGCGCATAGCCGTCGAGCTCCTCGAACTGGTGCTGCACCTCGCCATAGCGCGCGATGATGTCGTCCATCTCGTCGGCCTTGTCGGGGTCGGCCATTGCGGCCTCGAGTTCCCGGAGCTCGGCCGCCACAACGCTGACCGGTCCCGCCCCGTCCATCACCTCGGCGACCGCGCTGCGGCCGGACATTTCGCCGACATCCTGGCTGAAATAGCCGATCGAGATGCCGCGATCGAGCGAGACCTGGCCCTCATCGGGGATTTCGCGGCCCGAGATCATGCGGAACAGCGTGGTCTTGCCGGCGCCGTTGGGGCCGACAAGGCCGATCTTCTCGCCCTTCTGGAGCGCGGCTGAGGCTTCAATGAAGAGGATCTGGTGGCCGACTTGCTTGGAGACGTTATCGAGGCGGATCATTCGAATACTGGGGAACAGAGGGTTTGCGGCCTCTTATTCGATCTGGGACGTGGGTGGAAGCCCATTCCGCAGGTTTCGCGCCGTGCTCCCATGCATGCCACGGTCGTTGCCAATCGAATATGGCATGAAATAGTTCGGCGAAGCGGTTTTGGGGCGTCACATGCAAATCTGGTTTCTCTACCTCCTCGCGCTCGGCGCCGGCATCAGCGTCGCCACCCAGCAGGTCCTGAACGGCAATTTGCGGTCAGCTCTCAACTCGCCCGCCTGGGCCGGCCTCGTCAGCTATCTCGGCGGGCTCGTGACGATGGCGGTCGTGCTGGTCGCGACGCGGGAGCCGGTGCCGTCCTGGAAGCTGGTGACGACCGTGCCGTGGTGGGCCTGGAGCGGCGGCATTCTCGGCGGCGTGTTCATCCTGCTGATGATCCTGCTGCTGCCGTCGCTCGGTGCCGCGACCCTGCTGGCGCTGGTGGTCGCAGGTCAGATGATCGCGGGCATCGCGATGGACCATTTTGGCCTGTTCGGGCTGGCGCAGCATCCCGTGTCGATTTCACGACTGGCCGGGATCGCGCTGATCATCGGCGGCGTGCTCCTGATCAAGGATTGAGGAAGCTTTCCAGGTCTACGACCGGCGCATCAAGCGCAATTCGGCCGACAGGCGAAGGCTGCGCTTGCCGGCCAGCGCGATGCCTTCGAGCTCGGCGCCGTCCTCGCGGCACGAGCCGGCGAAACCGATGCCGACCTCGTAACCGCCGAACACCGGATACTCGCCCTTCGCCGGCGTGTGCTCCTGGTTGACGATCTCGCCCCGCCAGCGGCCATCCGCTGACGAATACGAGCCCAGATAATAGAAGAACGCGTCGCCGCCGAGGATGCGGCCGTCCATCAGCAGCATCACCCCGGTGAGGCCGGCATCGACACCGTCGAGCGCGCGGAGCTGGATCGCATAAAGCCCGTTGGCGATGCCGCCTGGCCCGACCTCCCCGCGCGGCGGCAAGGCCTCGTCGTCAAGCGGCGCCAAATTCGCCCAGAACACGCCGTCAGGCATGGCGTCCGCCTTACCCTCGAGCAGAATGGTCGAGCCCTCGGTTCGGCCGCGCACCTTGATGACGGCGACGTCGGCGCCCATCAGCGGCTTGAAGTTGGGATCGTCGTTGTGACGCTCGGTGATCACGTCGGCGATGATCTCGCCATTCCTCACCTGATACGTCCCGAGATGAGCGAAGGCCGAATTGCCACCCATCATCTTGCCGTCGTGCAGGCACATGATGCTGCGGCCGAATGCGCCGTTGATGCCGTACTCGACCTTGTAAAGTCCGTTGAGCACGTAAAATATCCAATAAATAAAATTGATTCTGTTCGCCACATAGCACCGGGCCGAAAACCGCACCATTGGGTGTTTTGGCGCAGGCAGGCCCGGCAATGTCCGGGTGTGGACACCGGCCGATTCGTCGCATAGCTGTAGGCATCCGCCCGCGTCGTGTTGCGTCGCGCGGGATCTACACTCCCTGTTCACTACTCTCCAGTTCATTGCGTCCAAGCATTTGCGCATTCCGCTAATGGTCGCGCGGCCACATCCGGCCGCGACGTTGGCGCGAGGCTTCGAGGAGCATCACATGATCAATCGATTTCGCCTGGCCGCCGCGCTGGCGTTGCTGCTCGGCAGCGGAAGCGCTGCGCTGGCCCAGTCGCTGCCCGACTACATGGCACCGATCTCGGGCAAGACGACGTCCACGCCGGCGGAAATCGCGACCAAGGACGTGCTCGCACTCAACACCGGCATGTTCGAGCTCTATGGCGATGCGGCACGGATCTTCCAGAAGAACGTGCTCGAGAAGCACCCGGTGATCCTCGGCCTGTTCTCCGGCGCCGGCGGCCGCCTGATCCTGTACCGGCCGGGCAAGCCGCCGACCGAGGCGCCGCAGGTGCCGGTCGTCTATCAACTGCTCAAGTCGGTCGGCCACAGCACGATGGCGCTGGCCGAGGTGGTCGGCCCCTATGTCGACAATCCCGACGACAAATCGTGGCGCGGGTCGATGCAGGCCTATCGCAGCCGGATGCAGTCGGCGCTCGACGGGCTCGATGCGACGGCGATGCAGGCCGACTGGCGCGACAACAACCGCGCCATCCTCACCAACAACATCGCCTTCATGGACGAATGCCTCGCCGCCGGC
This sequence comes from Bradyrhizobium macuxiense, assembly GCF_007993935.1. Classification (GTDB taxonomy): domain Bacteria; phylum Pseudomonadota; class Alphaproteobacteria; order Rhizobiales; family Xanthobacteraceae; genus Bradyrhizobium; species Bradyrhizobium macuxiense_A. The sequence continues at coordinate 351,371 of NZ_VITY01000001.1, forward strand.
GCCATCCCGTTCGCGAAACTGGAGGCATTCGGCAAGAAGCAGGCGCCGCTGCTCGCCAGGAACGTCGCCTGGGCCGCGCAGACCCAGGTCGCGCACTGGATGACCGTCATGGCCGACTGGAAGGCGCAGCTCGGCTCCGATTGGGACAAGACCTACGGCGCGAGCAACACGATCTATGTGGCGCGGCAGAACAACGTGATCTTCAGCGTGCTGGCACAGTTCTTCGGTCCTGACGCCATCAACAGCCGCCTGATGCTGATCGAGACCATCTCCTTCACCACGACGCCGTCGGACATGCTGGAGTCGCTGACCCGGATCATCGCCGATCGCTCGGTCGGCGCGCTGTTCTTCGGCAGCTACCATTTGATGGACTATGAACTGATGGGGGGCGACGCGCGCGAGGCGATCATCGCCGAGACGAAGAAGCGCGGCATGACGCCGTTCCTGCCGCCGCTGGTGCCGTTCGGTTCCAAGCAATGGCCGACCCTGATCACGCCGGGTCCGGGACCGGCCACCATCGCCGACCTCAAGTGAGGCCAAAGCTACGAGTGAGAAGGCTACGACCTATTGCGGCATTGCCGTTGCGCTCGCTTTGCCGCAATACTTGCACGTGCATTGCACCAGCTGTTAAACCCCGGCGCGATATGCCGTCGAGGTATCGATGAAAGATCAGACCATGCGGCCTTCGCGACGTGAATTCGTGAAGTGGTTGTCGGCAGGCGGCATCTCGGTCAGCCTGTCGCATCTGGCGCTGGCGAAGGAGCCGGCTTTCGCCAGTCGCGAGACGCTTCCCGGGCGCGGCCATTTCAATCCGGCGGCCATGGGCGCCGGCCGCGTCGACGGCGTGGCCAAGGTCACCGGCGCAAAGCTCTACGCCTCCGACTTTCGTGCGGCCGACATGCCGGGCTGGCCCGCGACCACCTCGCACGCGATCCTGGTCCGCGCCAATGACGCCACGCATGTCTATGCCGGCATGGACCTCGCCCGCCTCGACGGCGCGGCGAAGCCCTCGGTCGTCGTGACCGCGGCCGACCTCGACCGGATCGGCACAAGGGTGCCGGAGTTCTACACCGGGGACCTGTTCTGTCCGGTCGGCAAGACACCGCTCTATCTCGGACAGCCGGTCGCGCTGTTGATCTTCGAGCAGTTCGACGCCTACGACCGTGCGCGCCTCGCGCTGCGCGATGTCGGCTTCGTCAAGTTCGGCGACGAGACCGGGCCGGTGATCTTGCCGGAGTTCGGCGCGTACCGCTTCACGCGCGTGGCCGGGGCGACGCCCGATGCGCCCGACGTCTATTCGCCGATCCAGGCCGGCTGGGTTTCGCCGAGCCGGGTCCAGAACGCGGCGCTGCCGGTCTGGCTGCCGCTCGCCAAGGAGACCAAGGCCGACTACGCCAAGGCCGCAATCCATGGCGAAGCGATCCGCGCCCAGCTTGCCAAGGACGATCCGTCGCAGCTAGTGCTCGACCGCGAGTTCGAGACCCAGTCGGTCGATCCGATGTTCCTCGAGCCGGAAAGCGGTCTCGCCTGGTACAGCGACAACAGTGGCAATCTCGAACTGGTGCTCGGCGTGCAGTCGCCCTATGAGGCGACCGAGTCGATCGCTTTCATGCTCGGCAAGGCTCGGCCCCCGTTCCGCCCCTCGCACATCAACGCACAGTTCGCCCATATCGGCGGCGGCTTCGGCGGCCGCGACCACACTCCGTTCGTGCTCTACGTGGCGCTGGCGGCGATGTTCTTCCCGGGACGGCCGGTGCGGCTGGCGCACGACCGCTACCAGCAATTCCAGGGCGGCATCAAACGTCACCCGATCAAGATGCGCTCCCGGATCGGGATCGATCGCGCCAGTGGCAAGATCACGGCATTCGCCGCCGATCATGTGCTCGACGGCGGCGGGCTCGCCAACTTCTCCGCCAATGTCGCTACCGTCGCTGCGACCGCCGCGATCGGGATCTACGACGTCCCGAAGGTCGACGTCACCACCGTGGCGGTGCATTCGCGCGGCGTCACCGCCGGCTCGATGCGCGGTTACGGCACGCTGCAGACCATGACCGCGCTGGAAGTCTTGATCGATGAGGCGGCGAGCGAGCTCAAGGTCGATCCGATCGCGTTCCGCCGCAACAATGCGCTGAAGCAGAACGGCCGGACCATGACCGGCAATCCCTACATCGTCTCGGTGCGCACGCCTGAGATCCTCGACAAGCTCGAGAAACATCCGATCTGGCAGCGGCGCGCCGCGTTCAAGCAACAAGCGCCGGAGGGACGGCTGGTCGGCACCGGAGTGGCCTGCGTCACCAAGGATTACGGCGCCGGCGCGGATTGCTCGCTCGGCCGGGTCGAGATCGATCAGGAGGGACGGATCGCGATTCATTGCGATCACGTCGAGATGGGCAATGGCGTCGGCACCGCGCTCGCCAACCGGGTCGCGGGCCATCTCGGCACTGTGGCCGATGAGGTCGCGGTCTCCCGGGTCGACAGCTATGACGCGCTCGGACTCGTCACCTCCGGCGATCCCTACACGATGGATCAGAAGACGCAGGATCTCGCCGAGAAGAACCCGCGCTGGGTGCCGGCGATCAGCTCGGCAACGAGCGCGTCGATCGGCGCCCATGTCGGCACGCATTCGGCGGCCGAGGCGGCGCGCGTCATCTTCCGTTTCGGCCTGTGGCCGGCCGCGCTCGAGCTCTGGCATATCGCGAAGACCGATCCCCGCGCCCGGCAGTGGGACAAAGCACGCTGGCAGGACGGCCAGCTCGTGCTCGACGACCTCGCGCCGCTGCCGTTGCCGAAGCTTGCGGCGACCGCGCATGCGCGCGGCTTCGTCACCGGCGCGGTCGCGCACAGCTTCTCGCGCTGGGCCTGGTCGCGTGCGCGCTTCCCCCTGCACGGCGAGCAGTACCGCGCTGAGATCGATGCGCTGGCGATCCGCCGTGGCCGCGGCAGGTTCGAGCGGATCGATCGCGTCAGCGTCAAGTTTCCGCCGACTGACAACAACCGGATCGGCACCGCCTACACCTCGATGTGCGGCACGCTGGTGCGCGTCGAGATCGAGCGTGCGACCGGCATCCTGCGCATCGCCAAGGCCTACAGCGTGTTCGAATGCGGCCAGGCGCTGGTGCCCGAGGTGGTGCTCGGCCAATCGCATGGCGGTTTCGCCATGGGCGTCGGCTACGCGCTGCTGGAAACCCTGCCGCCATTCGAAGGCGGGCCCGGCAACGGGCAGTGGAATCTCGGCCAGTACCTGATTGCGCGCGGCTCCGATCTGCCGCTGCACGACCTCGAGATCGAGATGCTGCCGCCGCTGACACCGGACGAGCCGCCCAAGGGCATGGCCGAGGTGGTGATGATCCCGATCGTGCCGGCGCTGCTCAACGCCATCAACGATGCCACCGGCCACCGCTTCCGGTCATTGCCGGTGACAACGAGCCTGCTCAGGGGAGCGCTTGCGTGACCACGCTCAATCTCACCATCAACGGCCAGAAGCACGGCCCGATCGAGGTCCGCGACGACCTCTCGATGAACGATTTCCTGCGCGAAATGCTCGGCATGACCGGCACCAAGTTCGGCTGCGGCGCCGCGCAGTGCCTGAGCTGCGCCGTCATCATCGATAATCCCGACGGCACGAGCTACACCACTCCGACCTGCGTGGTGCCGGCGGCGAATTTCGACGGCAAGGCAATCCGCACCGTCGAAGGCCATGCCAAGGACGGCGAGCTCTCGGCGTTGCAGCGGGCCTTCATCGACCATTTCGCGTTCCAGTGCGGCTACTGCACGGCGGGCTTCCTCAACGAGGGCCAAGTGCTGCTCGAACTCCTCGCAAGAGAGCCAGTGGCGCGGGACCAGCTCGAGACCGTCATCGCGGACGCGCTCGACGGCCATCTGTGCCGCTGCACCGGCTACATCAAATATCACCAGGCGGTGCGCGACGTGATCCTCGCCGATTCCAAGCGCTATCTGACCGCCAACAAGTGAGCCCGCGCGCGATGACATCGGACACGCGGTTTCGGATCGTGGCAGTCGTGACGGCGCTCGCGACCAGCCTGTGCGCCGGCTACGCAGCGTCGGAGAGCGCAAGCCACGCCCTCGCCTCGCCGGAAAGCTTTGCCGGCATCGAGAATGTCGAGCAGCGCTCCGCGGCGATCTTCACCGAGCTCGGCAAGGTGCTCACGCATCCGCGCTGCACCAATTGCCATCCTGCCGGCGACAGCCCGCGGCAGGGCGACATCAGCCGCATGCACCAGCCGCCGGTCACGCGCGGCGCCGATGGCCACGGCAGCAGCGCGATGCGATGCTCGATCTGCCACCAGCACGCCAATTTCGATCCCGGTCGCGTGCCGGGTCACCCGGAATGGCATCTCGCGCCGCGCGAGATGGCGTGGGCCGGGAAAAGCATCGGCGAAATCTGCGCCCAGATCCGGGACCCCGCGCGCAATGGCGGCCGCAAGGTCGAGGAGCTGATCGAGCATATCGGCAAGGACACGCTGGTGGGCTGGGCCTGGCATCCCGGCTTCGGCCGCGCGCCTGCGCCGGGCACGCAGGCGCAGGCCGGCGCGCTGGTCGAGGCCTGGGTGAAGACCGGCGCGGCCTGCCCGGCGCCGTGAGCGTCCGGGAACGCTATCGCTCTTTGGCTTTTTGTTTGAGCATGATCTTTTCGGAAAACCACTTCACACTTTTCCGGATCATGCTTTAGTGGCGCTTGAAATACTGCACGTCGCGCTCGTGCTTCTCCGCCGCGGCGCGTGACTTGAAGGTGCCGAGATTGCGGCGCTTGCCGGTCTTCGGATTGACCTTGCGGGAATACAGCCGGTACTCGCCGGAACGCAGCTTGCGGATCATGACGTCGCCTCGCCAGTGCCTTTCGCACGTCAACGACACGCGCGCGCGAGCGTTCCTAGAAGCAGAGGTTGGTCACGGCGTTGCCGCGCTTGTCCTTGATGACGTACGGACAGCGGGCACGTTCCAGCGCCTTCTTGGCGTCCTCATCGCCGAGCGCGGCGGCCCGCTCGTAATAGGCCTTGGCGGCATCGCTATCCTTCGGTCCGCCGCGGCCCGCTTGCGCGAAGGCGCCCATCCGCTCCAGCGCACCGGGATGGTTCTGCGCGGCCGCCTTCTCGAACAGCGCCCGCGCACCAGCATCGTCCTGCGCGCCGCCCTTGCCTTCGGCCAGCATCAGGCCGAGCTGGTACTGCGCCTCCGCATTGGTCTCGGCAGATTTGGCGAGCAGTTCGCGCGCGCGTGCCGGATCGGACGCCGTGCTGCCGCCGAGCGCGGCGAGATTGCTGACACCGCGCGCATTGCCGGCCTGCGCCGCGCGCTCGAACAGCTTGCGCGCCTGCGCCTCGTCCTTGGCGACGCCGGTGCCATTGCCATAGAGCACGCCGAGCTCGACCATCGCCGATGTCGAGCCCTTGTCGGCTGCCTTGCGCCAGGCGCTTGCCGCTTCCGCGGTCTGCCGGTTGGCGGCATAGGCGCGGCCGAGCTCATACATGGCGCGCCGCGACGACTTTGCTGCGACCGCGCAATACTTGATCGCGGTCGCGATATCGGCCGACGCGATGTCGCCCACGCCCTTCACGTCGGCCGGCTTGTCGGGATCGGAGGGATCGGCGGTGAGCCGGTCGCACAGCACGAGGTCGGCCGATTGCGCGTGGGCGAGCACGGGCGCGGCCAGCGTTGCGATGACGACAAGGGCCTGGAGAGATTTGGACATGGGCGGCAGGTTGCGTCGCGGTGCAGGCAAATTCAAGGCTCGAGCCCGGTCTCGCGCAGCACCGGCGCGACCTCGGGTGACGACAGATAGCGCAGCAGTTGATCGGCGGCCGCGGCACGCTGCGAGGCCGTCATGCGGCCTGCCGAGAACACCGCTGGCGTCTGCAAGCCCAAGGGAATTGGTCCGACCACCTCGATGCCGTCGACCTGCTTCAACTCACTGATCTGCTGGATCGCGAGATCGGCCTCGCCGGTGACGAGCTTTTCCGCAGTGAAACCCATGGGAATGATCACCGCGCGCGCGTTGATCGCCTCCGCGATGCCGAGCCGCGCGATCAGCTGCGCGAACAGGATGCCGCTGGCACCGAGCCGCGAATAGGCCACCGCGCGCGCCCCGAGCAAAGCCGCACGCAATGCGGCTTCGCTCGCGATGCCGGGATGCGCAGCCCCCGCCTTCACCGCGACCCCGACGTAGGAGCGCGCAAGGTCCTCAGCACTTTCCCGCGCGACGCGGCCCTCACCGATCATTTCGTCAAGACCTTCGCGGGTCAGGATCACCACATCGGCGACCTCGCCCCCGCGCAGGCGTTCGAGCAGCGCCAGCGTCGGCGCGAAATCGGCATCGATCCGGATATCGCTCGCGGCGTGGTAGGCCGCGGCAAGACGCGCGACCGCCCCCTTCAGCGCCAGCGTCGAGAGCACGCGAACCGAATGCTCCATCCCGCTTACGCCGGTCGCATCAGCTTGAGCGCGGCGGTCAGACGGAGGCTGCGCTTGCCGGCAAGCGCGGTCGCTTCGAGCACGGCGCCCTCCGCATCGCAGGTGCCGGCGAAGCCGATGCCGACCTCATGGCCGCCGAAGATCGGATTCTCGCCCATCGCCGAGGTGTGCTCCTGGTTGAGGATCTGGCCCTTCCAGCGGCCCTTCTCGGAGGTGTAGGTGCCGAGATAATAGAAGAACGCATCGCCGCCGAGGATGCGGCCGTTGTTCAGCAGCATCACGCCGGTGAGGCCGCCGTCGACCCCGTCGAGCACGCGGATGCTGATCGAATAGAGCCCGTCGACGATGCCGCCCTCGCCGACGCCGCCGGCGATCGGGACTTCGTCCCCGGTGATCGGCGTCATCACCGACTGGAACGGCACGCCGGGCAATTCCTTCAGCTCGCCCTTGAAGCGATAGAGCTCGCCATCGGGCGCACCCTTGGCAATGAGCGTCGCGTCATCGGTGCCGGCCATCGCGCGATAGCTCGGATCGGGGTTGTGGCGGACGGTCTGGATCTCGACCGCGACCTCGTCACCGTGCTTTTCGTAGGTGCCGATATGGGCGAAGGCCGAGTTGCCGCCGAGCATCTTGCCGCCGCCGACATACATCACGCTGCGGCCGACGGCGCCGCCCAGTTCGAACCGGACCTTGTAAAACCCTTCAAACAAGCGCCGTGTCCCCGGCAGCGAAGATGCAATCGTTATCTAGCGCGGTTCATAACGCAGCGAAACCGCTTTCGGCGGCAAGCTGCCCGCAAACACTTTGGCTAAAAAGCAAGGGTCCGCCAAGGCAGTCGCCCTGGCGGACCCGATTGCGGTACCGGATGGCTCCATCCGGCTCCGGAAGCCACTTAAGCCGCAGCCCTTTAAGCGGCAGCCTTGGCGCCGGTCGGAACCTCGGAGATCGTCTTCAGGATCTGCGAAGCGATCTGGTAGGGGTCGCCCTGGGAGTTCGGGCGGCGGTCTTCCAGATAGCCCTTGTAGCCATTGTTGACGAAGGAGTGCGGCACGCGGATCGACGCACCACGGTCAGCCACGCCATAGCTGAACTTGTTCCACGGCGCGGTCTCGTGCTTGCCGGTCAGACGCTTGTCGTTGTCCGGGCCGTAGACGGCGATGTGGTCCATCAGGTTCTTCTCGAAGGCGCCCATCAGCTTCTCGAAGTACTCCTTGCCGCCGACTTCGCGCATGTACTTGGTCGAGAAGTTGGCGTGCATGCCCGAGCCGTTCCAGTCGGTGTCGCCGAGCGGCTTGCAGTGGAATTCGATATCGATGCCGTAGCTCTCGGTGAGGCGCAGCATCAAATAGCGGGCCATCCACATCTGGTCAGCGGCGGTCTTGGACCCCTTGCCGAAGATCTGGAATTCCCACTGGCCCTTCGCCACTTCGGCGTTGATGCCTTCGTGGTTGATGCCGGCGGCGAGGCAGAGATTGAGATGCTCTTCCACGATCTTGCGGGCGACGCTGCCGACGTTCTTGTAGCCGACGCCGGTGTAGTACGGGCCCTGCGGAGCCGGATAGCCCTCGCCCGGGAAGCCGAGCGGACGGCCGTCCTTGTAGAAGAAGTATTCCTGCTCGAAGCCGAACCAGGCGCCGTCGTCATCCAGGATGGTGGCGCGCTTGTTGGACACGTGCGGTGTCTTGCCGTCGGGCATCATGACTTCGCACATCACCAGCACGCCGTTCTCGCGCGCAGCGTCGGGATAACAGGCGACCGGCTTCAGCACGCAGTCAGAGCTGTGGCCTTCAGCCTGCTGGGTGGACGAACCGTCAAAGCCCCACAGCGGAAGCTGTTCGAGGGTCGGGAACGACGCGAATTCCTTGATCTGCGTCTTACCGCGCAGGCTCGGCGTCGGCGTATATCCGTCGAGCCAGATATACTCGAGCTTGTACTTGGTCATTGAACCTCTCTGTTGATGATGCAAAACCGTGAGGAACCGAAAGCCAGTCGGCCGCCGCACGCGTACCCGGCCACCATCGGCCGGCTCTTACTAAGCAATTAAAATGCCAGTCGCTGCACTGCGGCACCGCCGAGCCTGCGGATGTCCACAGCGGACATCGCATTTTTAGCTGCGACAAAGCAGCGCGGCTGGCATGCGCCGCCGTCAGCCAAAATTTTCTCTCCGCCCCCTCCGCCGCCCGTTTCTGCAGCAAATTCGGCTACGGCACCATCCGCCGATTAAAGCGGCGGCAGCGCCATGTGACAGTTCGTGTCCAAACATCGGGTGCCCGGCAACCATTGCCTCGGCCCAAGCGTTGATCAGCTGCCCCCTGCCTCACAGGAAGCAAACCCGGACTTGCCCACGAATTAGACAAATCCTGACTATTTTTTGGTCACTTGCACCCTGCCGGGCTCGGACCGATGTTGAAAGCACGGTAACCGCACACGAATGAGTCGGGCGCACCATGGAGGCTCGCACCGGCCAAAGGAGACTTTGACATGATCACCACGGGCCAAAATCAGGGATCGGCAACGATCTATCAATTCCCGGCAGGAGGCCGCGCGGCTCTCGGCGGACGCCGCTATGGCGAGGCGCGGACGGCGCGCGATCTTGCCGCTGAAGTCGAGACCTCGGCATGCAGCGAGAGCTGGTATCATCAGGCCGCCATCGACGACGCCAAGCCGAGCCGCGATCACTGATGTCGATCAGGCAGAGAGGCGTGACGCATAAACGTCGGACAACAGCAGAACAGTAAGAGAGGGTCGGAACGAAGCGTTTCGGCCCTTTTTCATGCCAGCTCGCAGGCCGTCACCGGCTGCTTCGCATGCCGCAGCCTGGTCAGCCCGGCCCGCGTGATCTCGAGCGTGACGCCACCGCCTTTGTAACGCGTGCCGGTCAGCGACAACCGTTTCGTCAACGTCACCGCCTTGCCGTCGATTTGCAGATGGGCGCGCGTGTCGCCATTGAAGAACGCCGCAATGAACTGCGTGCCGTCGGCGCAACGATAATTCCGGAAGGCGGACTGCGCCGGCGCCGCCGAGGAACCCAAGAACGCGAAAAGAATTGCGCCGGTGAGAATGGCGCCCCCGCGATAAGTCATATTCTCCCCCCGAGAGGCCGGTTATAGACCTATCTGCGCCGATACTCCCGCGCCAAGACGCGCTGAATCAAGCCGTCATGAATCAAGACCGCAACAGCTGCAACAGGCCCGCCGATGTCAGAAGCCCCTGCCCGTCACCTCAATCTCGCCGGCGCCAGCAATTTCCGCGACCTCGGCGGCTACCAGACGCGTGACGGCCGGACGGTGCGCTGGCGGCAGATCTTCCGCTCCAACCATCTGGCGCACCTCACCGAGCAGGACGTCGCCGTGGTGCGCGGCCTCGGGGTCAGAAGCGCATTCGATTTCCGCGGCGTCGCCGAGCGCGCCGAGGCGCTGTGCGGCATGAGCGACGTGACCGTGCATTCGCTCCCGGTCGAGCCGACGGTGGTAGCCGCGCTGCGTGAGATCGCGAGCAACCGTCAGCTCTCGGAAGCCGACGCGATCGACGTGATGCGGGATTCCTATCGCGGCTACGTGCAGGACAACACACCGCGCTATCGCACGCTGTTTGCCCATCTGCTCGAAGACCGGGCGCCGCTGGTGATCCACTGCACCGCAGGCAAGGATCGCACCGGCTTTGCCTGCGCGCTGATCCTCCACGCGCTCGGTGTGTCCCAGCAAGTGATCGCGGACGACTATCTGCTGACCAACCAGTACTACAAGCGCGATCCGGCCCACAGCACCGAGCTGCCCGATGACGTCAAGCAGGTGCTCGGCACCGTGCGCGCGGCGTTTCTGGAAACGTCGTTCGCGGCGATCGATGCCGACTACGGCGGCCTCGACGGGTATTTCCGCGAAGGCCTCGGGCTCGGTCCGGCCGAGCGCAAGGCGCTTGAAGCCCGCTATCTGCAGGCCTGATCGGTTCGCTCAGGCCGCAGCGGCCTCGAGCTCGAGCTCCGCATCGAGATCGGCGATCACGTCCTCGAAGGCCGAGATGGCCTGCTGGATCGCGGCGATCTGCATCAATTCCCAGCTGCCCACCGGCCCCTTGCGATTCTGTAGTGCTACGACGAGATCGCGCCGCTGTTCCTTAAGCTGAACGAGCGGTAAACCGTGATCCGGAAGATTTCCCATTGCAAAACCCCTACCTTGGCTGGAGTTCCGCTTCTACGAAAAGGGTTCTGCAAACGACTTACGGAACTGCCGCAAATTTTATCCAACTGGCCTTCCCCCGTAGTCTTACGTAGTCAAGACGACGCGCTCGCGCTGCGTGCCACCGCATCGTTGATCGCACCGAGCAACGCTTGGGTGACACAATCGGTCGCCCACTCGCTCGTATGGAGACGCTCCTGCGCACCGTCGTCGAGCTCGGAGAGCGGAATTCCGGCATCGACCCATTGCTTCATCAGCGCAAAGCGGCGGAACAGGTTGACTTTCTTGCTTGCAGCGACGTCGGCGATCATCGGCATGAACTGGTTGGCGAGCTTGAGCACGTCTGGCGTACCGATGATTGCCTGGGTGTACTGCGAATCCATCACCACGACGTCCAGCGGCAGCGCGGCGAGCACATCGAGTCCTGCCTCGAATGTCGCTTGCACCTGATCGAAGTTGTAGTTCCTGTACACGGCGTTGGTGCCGACCTGCCAAATCACCATCACCGGTGCTTCGGCGATGACATCGGACTCGATGCGCGAGAACTCTTCCGGCGCCTCTTGCCCGCCGATCCCCCGGTTGATGATGTCGATCATCCGGCCGAAGGACTGCTTCTGGCTTCGCCATAGGATCTCCAGCCGCGGCGGAAATGGGAGAACTTTGTCGGCTCCCGCGGTCGATGATGATCCGAGGGCAACGATCTTGACCTTGCGTTCGCGCGCGAGCGCTTGCGCAAGATGCGGCAATCCGTAACTGAACTTGACGAGCTCGGGATGGGTTTCGCATGGCCTTGGTGTCGGCATCGCAAACATCCTTGAGGCGAATGTACTGATGAATGCGCGCAGTAGGAGATGAAATCGGCGGCATTGCAAATGAAATCCGCCTGATCATAGTGGGTGGCAGCCTGTTGCTGATACGGAGACCGCCATGAACGGAAAAGTCATCGTCATCACCGGCGCCCTTGGCGCGCTTGGCAAGGTGGTCGCCGAAGAAGCCCTCGCGCGTGGTGCGCGCGTCGCCGGCATCGATCATGCGGCCTCCCAATTCGCGGCAACGGCCGACCGTATCGAGCTCGGCGGCGTCGACCTCACCGACACCACGCATGCGACAGCTGCGATCGACAAGGCGGCGGCGCATTTCGGCCGGCTCGACGCACTGATCAACATTGCCGGCGGCTTCACCTTCGAGGCGGTCAGCGACGGCGATCCCGCGACCTGGCAGCGCATGTATGCGATGAACGTGATGACCGCGTTCAACACGTCGCGCGCCGCGATCCCGCACCTCACGAAATCGGGCGCCGGACGCATCATCAATATCGGCGCACTCGGCGCCTTGCAGGCCGCCTCCGGCATGGGCCCCTACGCTGCCTCGAAGGCTGGTGTGCACCGCCTCACCGAGTCGCTCGCCGCCGAGCTGAAGGGCAAGGTCACGGTCAACGCGGTGCTGCCCTCGATCATCGACACCGCCGCCAATCGCGCCGCGATGCCGAAGGCCGATATCTCCAAATGGGTGACACCGAAGGAACTGGCTGCGGTGATCCTGTTCCTCGCCAGCGATGCCGCAAGCGCCGTCACCGGCGCGCTGCTGCCGGTCAACGGGCGGGTTTAGTCCGCAACCAGGAGCCGCAGCTTCGACCGGAAGCGGATGCTCTGCTTGCCGGCGAGCGCCATGCCGTCGCCCTCGGCGGTTTCGTCGGTGTAGGTGCCGGTGAAGCCGATCGTCACCACCTTGCGTTCCCAGACCGGGCGTTCGCCATAGGTCGGCGAATGCTCCTCGTTGGTCACCTCGCCCTTCCACTTGCCGCCCGCCGCGGTGTAGCTGCCATAGGCGTAGAAGAACGAGTCGCCGCCGCGCATCTGCCCGTCGCGCAGCACCATGACGCCCTGGTTGCCGCCAGAGATGCCGTCGAGAAATTCGACGGTGATGTGATAGAGCCCGTTCCGGATCATGCAATTGGTCGCGCCGTTGTCCCCGGCCCAACATAACCGCTTGGCGGCGCATTGGGCAAATTCGATCCGCCTCGATGGGGGCAATTCCGCGCTATGCTGGCGCATCGAGTCGCGGCCGGATGCCGCAGGAGCCTGCCCGTTGGAAACCGCGCTTTATTTGCCCGTCAAACGCTTCCTCGAAAAGCTCGGCTTCGCGGTGAAGGGCGAGATCGGCGGCTGCGACCTCGTGGCGCTGAGCGGCGATGATCCACCGGTCGTCGTGATCGGTGAACTCAAGCTCGCATTCAATCTGGAACTGATCCTCCAGGCGGTCGATCGCGCCGGCGCCGCCGATGAGGTGTGGATCGCGGCCAAGGTCTCGGCCCGCGGCAAGGGCCGCGAGAGCGACGCGCGCTACCGCAATCTATGCCGGCGGCTCGGCTTCGGCATGCTCGGCGTCACCGACCGCGGTGACGTCGAGGTGCTGGTGCCGCCGCCGACCGCGGCACCGCGCCGCAATCCGAAGAAGCGCTCGCGCCTGATCACTGAGCATCGCAAGCGCAAAGGCGATCCTGCCATGGGCGGATCGACGCGCGCGCCGATCATGACGGCCTACCGGCAGCAGGCGCTGGCCTGCGCCTGCGCGCTCTCGGATGGGCCGCGGCGCGTCAAGGACCTGCGGGTTGAGTGCCCCGACGCCGGCAAGATCCTGCAGCATAATGTCTATGGCTGGTTCGATCGCGCCGAGCGCGGCATCTATGTGCTGACCGATGCCGGTCGTGCCGCGCTGAAGCGCTGGCCGCAGCAGCCGAATGGTGCGTCAGGGGCACAAGCAGCCCCGTAACTAACCAACTGGGGGAGATCATGATCGTCGTCACCGGCAGCGTCACCGCCCGCCCCGATTCTTTCGACGAGGTGCGGCGATTGAGCCTCGAGCATGTCCATCGCTCGCGCACCGAGCCCGGCTGCATCTCGCACGCGGTCCATGTGGACTGCGAGAATCCGCTCAGGCTGGTGTTTTTCGAGCAATGGGCCGACCGCGCCGCGCTGGCGGCGCATTTCGCGGTCCCCGCGTCGCGCGATTTCGTCCGCTCGTTGCAATCTCTGGCGGCCGCAGCGACCACCATCGAACTTTATGACGCTCACAAGATTGAGAGCCTTTAGCTGCATGGCTGGATTGCCATCTCATATTCATATTGCAATGCAACATTGGGGACCTTACGTATCTCCCGCGATTCAAAGATGAGGCGGCGATGAGCGGAGACTGGAATACCAAGTATGGCACCCGGCGCGTGCGGCATGATCCGCCGACGCTGGAGGAGGCAATCTTCGCGGCCGTCGGCATCACCGATGACGTGGAGGCCCAAGCCGAGATCGCATCGTCCCTGATGGGGTTGCCCTATGACGAGGTGCTGACCGAGGTGAAGAAGACCGCGCGCGTCAGCGCCCGCACCGGCACCGCAACCCGCGTGATCGCTGGCGAACAGGGCGCGCAGCGCTCCGTCGTGGTCGAGCGCCGCGTGGTCCGCCGTCTCGCGCCGGCCAAGCGCACCGGCACCTGAACAACGACATCCGTTAGCTCAAAGAAAAAGGGCAATCCGCTGAGCGGATTGCCCTTTTTGTATTTAAAGTGAGCTCTGAGCTCAGGCTGCCCGGCCCCAACCGGACATCTGCATCACCATTCGCCAATAGGCGCGGTTCATGTCGACGATCGCGCGCGCGGCCGCGACCGGCGTCACCGGAGCGATCGGCGCCGAAGCCGCAGCCGGCGCGTGTTCAGCCTGGTGCTGCTCGGTCAGGTCGATGCTGCCGGTGGACTCACCATGACGGAAGGTCAGCTGCGCACCGAACTTGGTGGCGAGCGCACGCATCGCGTCGTTCTGCGCGCCGGTGGTGATGCGCAGGCTGCCGTAGCCCTTGGCATGCGCCTCGGCGATCAGCTTACGGAACAGCGTGCTGCCGACGCCCTTGCGCCGCGCCGACCGCTCGACGCTGAAGGCGATCTCGGGCTGCGCATCCGGCGACTGCTCCGGCGGATGCAGCTCGGCGGCGCCGCGGACCACGCCATCCTCGAAATAGGCGATGATGACCGTGCCGTCGTTGGCGCAGCGCTCGGCATAGCGGCGGATGAAACTGTCGTCGATGAAGCCATGAAAACGATCATGACGGCTGGTACGATCCAGTCTCAGCAGATGATCGCGCAGCAGAGGAAGCTCCTCTTGCTGGCTCAACGTCCGCACGGTGCCCCGGGCAGAGATCGAACTGATGGAATCGTGGTTCATTTCATAACTCCTCTTGGTAGCCCTCGAGGAGGCGTCGACTCCCTAACCGTCCCTATATTGTGCGCCGCACCATATAATTCAAGCACTGAGATTCATTTAAGTAAACAATGATGTGATCGGCAAATCACATCATTGCCCCATTATAATACCAATTGAGTTTGCGTGACGACGGCAACGAGTTTCCCGTCCTCGGTTTCCAGCCTGGTCTGCCAGACCTGGGTGCGCCGGCCCCGGTGAACCGGCGTCGCCGTGGCGATCACAGTGCTCCCCTCCTTGGCGCCGCCGATGAAGTTGGTCTTGCTCTCCAGCGTCGTGGTGCCCTTGGCGTCCTCAGGCAGGTTGATCACGGTGGCGGCGGCGCCGACTGAGTCCGCTAAGGCCATCACTGCGCCGCCGTGGATTGTGTTCCGCAGGGTGCAGAGGTCCGGCCGCACCACCATCTTCGCGACCACGCGATCCGGGCCGGCCTCGGTGAAGGTGACGCCCTTCAGTTCCGCAAACGGCATCTTCATCGACTGGATCTTTTCGAGCGGCGTCATGGGCACTCCCTCGCTTGTGCGGTCTTCTTTGCGGTTGGTTTCGGCATGATGGATTGCCTGACCGGGCCGAGCAATGACCTCCGAGGTAATCAAGCGGATGACGTCATGGCGCCGTGACAACCCTTGGCGAGTCTGCATACCGTCTGCGATGCGCGACTTCCCTCCCCGCCGGATCGTCTGCCTGACCGAGGAGACGGTCGAGACGCTGTACCTGCTCGGCGAGCAGGACCGCATTGTCGGTGTCTCCGGCTACGCCGTGCGGCCGCCGCAGGTCCGCCGCGAGAAGCCGCGGGTGTCGGCCTTCATCTCCGCCGACATCCCGAAGATCCTGGCGCTCGATCCCGATCTGGTGCTCGCCTTCTCCGACCTGCAGGCCGATATCGTCGCCGATCTGGTGCGTGCCGGTGTCGCCGTCCATGTCTTCAATCAGCGCGATGTCGCAGGCATCCTTGCGATGATCCGCAGCCTCGGCGCGATGGTCGGCGCCGCCGATCGCGCTGAACGGCTCGCGCAAGGCCTCGAACAACGGCTGGCCGCGATCGCTGCAACGCCGCGTCCGGCGCCGCGGCCAAGGGTCTATTTCGAGGAATGGGACGATCCGCTGATCAGCGGCATCGGCTGGGTGTCCGAACTGATCGAGATCGCCGGCGGCGAGGACGCGCTGCCCCACCTGCGCGCGCACAAGGCCGCCAAGGATCGCATCGTCACGCCTGAGGCCGTGCGCGCGGCGATGCCCGACGTGATTCTGGCATCCTGGTGCGGCAAGAAGGTTGTGCCTGACCGCATCCGCAAGCGTGAGGGCTGGAGCGACATTCCGGCCGTGCGCGATGATCGCATCGTCGAGATCAAGTCGCCGATCATCTTGCAGCCCGGCCCTGCCGCGCTGACCGATGGGCTCGACGCAATCGTCAATGCGTTGTGGTCGCGGCACCTATGATTGCTCGCCGCAGTCATTATGAGGCTTCGGGATAACGCTCGTTGCTCACGTCACCGCATTCACGACCTGATATTCTGGCCGGCGCCACACCTCGCCATTGATCACCTCCTCGATGATCTCGGCAGCCTTCAGCACCTCGGCTTCGCCGATATAGAGCGGCGTGATCCCGAACCGCATGATGTCCGGCGCCCGGAAGTCACCGATCACGCCGCGGGCAATCAGCGCCTGCATGGCGGCATATCCGCCGGCGAAGGCGAACGACACTTGCGACCCGCGCTGCGCATGCGCCCGTGGCGTTACCAGCCTCAGCGACGGACAGCGTCGCGCGATCTCAGCTATCAGCAAGTCGCCGAGCGCGAGTGAACGTGCGCGGACTTCGCCCATATCGACACGATCCCAGATGTCGAGCGACGCCTCCAGCGCGGCCATCGCCAACACCGGCGGTGTGCCGACACGCATGCGCTCGACGCCACCGGCAGGTCGATAACCGAGATCGAAGGCGAACGGCTTGGCGTGCCCCATCCAGCCCGACAACGCGGCGCGCGCCTGATCGGCATGCCGCGGCGCGACGTAGAGGAAGGCCGGCGCGCCGGGGCCCGCGTTGAGATATTTATAGGTGCAGCCGGCTGCGAAATCGGCGCCGACGCCGGCAAGATCGACCGGCAGCGCGCCCGCCGAATGGGCGAGATCCCAGACCGTGACAATGCCGAGCGCACGCGCCTTCGCGGTCAGGGTCCGCATGTCGTGGCGACGGCCGGTGCGGTAGTCGACCTCCGTCAAATAGAGCACCGCGATGTCGTCCGACAGCGATGGCTCGACCTCTTCCGGGGCCACCAGCCGCAATTGATGGCCGCGCCCGAGCGTGGCGATCAGCCCTTCCGCCATATAGAGATCGGTCGGGAAATTACCGGTATCGGACAGAACGACCTTGCGCTCCTGGTTCATCTCGAGCGCGGCCGCAAGCGCCTGATAGACTTTGAGCGACAGCGTGTCGCCAATCATCACCGTGCCGGGCGCGGCGCCGATCAGGCGAGCGATGCGGTCGCCCACGCGGCGCGGCTGCACGTACCATCCGGCGCTGTTCCAGGCGCGAATGAGCTCATCGCCCCACTCGGCCGTGATGACCTGCGCAACGCGTTCGGCAACGCCCAGTGGCAGCGCACCAAGCGAGTTGCCGTCAAGATAGATGACATCTGCGGGCAGATGGAACATTGCCTTGGTGTCGTCGTAGACGCGCAGTTGAGTTTTCGCTTCGATCATGACACCTCGCCTAGAGGACGGTGCGGACACGCCACAGTTCGGGAAACAGCTCGACCTCGAGCATCCGCTTGAGATAGCTGACACCTCCGGTCCCGCCGGTGCCGCGCTTGAAGCCGATGACGCGCTCCACCGTCGTCACGTGATTGAAGCGCCAGCGACGAAAATAGTCCTCGAAGTCCACCAGTTTCTCGGCGAGCTCGTAGAGCATCCAATTGGCTTCTGGAGCTTCGTAGACGCGGCGCCAGGCCTGCATCACGCTCTCATCGAAGTGATGGGTCTCGTGGACGTCGCGGGACAGCACGGCCGCGGGCATGGTGAGCCCCTTGCGGTCGGCAAGCCGGAGCACCTCGTCATAAAGGCTCGGCGTCGCAAGCTCGGCCTTGAGCAAGGCCGTCACCTCGGGATCATGCGCGTGCGGTTTCAACATCGCGCCATTGCGATTGCCGAGCAGATACTCGATCAGCCGGTATTGATACGACTGGAGGCCCGAGGATTGTCCGAGCCGCGAGCGGAAATGGGTGTATTCGCTGGGCGTCATGGTGCGCAGCACGTCCCAGGCATTGTTCAACTGCTCGAAGATGCGGGAGACGCGCGCGAGCATCTTCATCGCCGGCGACACCTCTTCGCGGGCGATGGCGTGGCGGGCGGCCCGGAGCTCGTGGATGGCGAGCCGCATCCACAGCTCGGAGGTCTGATGCTGGATGATGAAGAGCATCTCGTCATGCGCGTCCGAAATCGGATGCTGGGCGCCGAGCAGCGCATCGAGTTGCAGATAATCGCTATACGACATTTTCCGGGCGAAATCGGTCTCGGCGCCCTCGACCGCGGGATCGTAGTCGTTGCTGCTCATGACACATCCTCTCGATCGATCCTCGCCTCAAACAAGGCCCAGAAGGCGCCTCGTGATGGCCGAGGATGGATCCTTCAGCCCATCGACAACAGTAAAATGGTTATGCCCGGGGTCGACGACGAGGTGCGTGGGCACGTCGAATCCGGTCCAGATGTTGGCCATCAGCTCTGCCTGACGGATGAACTCGGGTCGCTCGCTACCGCCGACCCAGGTGGTCAGCGGCGATTTGCCCCGTGGCAGATGCAAGGCGGCGCTTTCGAGCGCCGCCTCGCTCATGTTCATCCGGAGCGTCTGGTTCATCGCGGTCTTCAGGAGCGGTCGCAGGTCATGCAGACCGCTGATCGACAGCGTCGCCACTATCCTGTCGTAGACCTCAGGTTCGAGACGGCCGTCGTCGCACAGCATGCGCGTCACGAGATGGCCGCCTGCGGAATGGCCGGCCAATCGAATAGGCCCGGAGACCTGGGCGGCAGCCGAAGCAATCGCGACCGCGATCTCTGCCGTGATGTCTGAGATGCGTGCGGCCGGTGCCAGCGTGTAACTTGGCAGCGCCACCGTCCAGCCGTGGCTTCGCGCGCCCTCGGCGAGGTCGGTCCATGACGATTTATCGAAGCGCATCCAGTAACCGCCATGCACGAAGACGACGAGACCTTTGCTGTCGCCGTCCGGCAGGATCAGGTCGAGGCGCTGCCGCTCGCCCGATCCATAGGCAATATCCGGCTTGAATGATTTAAGTCTGGCGCGATAGGCCGCCGCCCGCTCCGCCCACCGCGCCGGCAGTTGATCCGACCCCGGCACGTGGGCCGAATTGGCGTAGGCATCATCCCAGTCGCGCATCGTGGCTCCTCGAAGACTCGCCGTCGATCGGACGCCATTTTGCCACCGGCGGGGCTGTTCGCCCAGCATTTATTTTAAACTTAAAGCATCTAGTTGACCCACGCTCGAGCCCTCCCCGGCAAACGGAGCGACAGCGCGGCGAGCCCGCAACGCAGAAAAGGCTACGCCTTCTCCACCCCGCACCACTCCGCGATGAACAGCGCCATGGCCTTGGTCGCTTGCCGCAGCGAGTCCAGCTCGACGTATTCGTTGAAGCCGTGCATCGCCGCGCCGCTGGCGCCGAAGCAGAGACTTGGGATGTCGTGGTTCAGGCCGTAAAAGCGCGTATCGGTCAGCGCGGTGAAGGCGCGGTCCTCCACCGCCCCGCCATAGACCGCCCGGTGCGCCTTGGCGAAGGCGGCTTCCGGGGCCTCCGAGTTCACCAGCTCGTAGCCTTCCGAGAGGAAACCCGACCATTCCACCTGCGGCGGGTTGTTGGAGAGGAAACGATGGTCGCGCGCCGCGGCCGCAACGCAAGCCAGGATCTCCTTCTGGCACTCGGCGATCGACCAGCCCGGCAGCACCGCGATACGGCAGTCGACGTCGCACCAGGCCGGCACGCTGGAAGCCCAGTCGCCGCCCTTGATGATGCCCGGATTGAAATTGATCGGATGATTGACGTCCTTGAAATGCTTGTCGGCCTTGGCGCGCTCGTTCCAGGCGATCTCGAGCTTCTCCAGCGCATGCACCAGATGATACGCCGCCATGATCGCGTTGGAGCCTGCGCCGGCCTCGAACACATGCACCGGGAAGCCGCGCACCTTGAGGCGGAACCAGATCACGCCGACCTGCGATCGGATCATCTTGCCGTTGGTCGGCTCCGGGATGAAGCAGGCATCGGCGCGATAGCCGCGCTGCAAGGTCGAGAGCGCGCCGACACCGGTGCTCTCCTCCTCGATCACGGACTGGAAGTGGATCCGCGCCGTCGGCCTCAATCCGGCCTTCCTGATCGCATCCAGTGCATAGAGCGCGGCGATGGTGCCGGACTTCATGTCGCAGGCGCCGCGGCCATACATCCTGCCGTCCTTGATCACAGGCGAGAACGGCGGCGTCTCCCACATCTCCAGCGGACCGGTCGGCACCACGTCGCAGTGGCCCTGCAGGATCAGCGATTTGCCGGCATTGGTCGCCGGGCGGTAGGTGCCGACCACCGTGCGCGCCTTGGAGAAATCATGCTCGATCGGGCCGAAGCCGCGCAGATCCCTGAGTTCGTCGAGATTGATATGCCAGTCGTCGACCTCGTAGCCGCGCTCGCGCAGCAGGTCGCCAATCATGTCCTGGCACGGCCCCTCGGCGCCGCGGGTCGAGGGGATCGCGACAAAGGCCTGCGTCGTCGCAAGCTGCGCATCGAATCCCTCGTCAACGGCGCTAAGGATTCGTTGTTGCGTCTCGGCAGTCATGCAGCAGCTCCATCGGGGACATCAGAAAAGGTGGGAGCCGCAGCGTAACCTGATTTCACTCCGCCGGGTATTGCGCAAAATAGGCGTCCCGCAATGCATCTTCGAGCAGGCGGCCTTCCGAATAGCCATCGAGCGTTGTCGGCCGCCTCACGCCGTCGAGCAACCGCGGACACGGCTCGGGCGCGCCGAGCACGGTGCGCACCGGAATGCGCTCGGCATAGATCGGCAACTCGTAATCCTCGTCGTCGTCGGCGACGCCCTTGGCGCGCACCTTCGCCGAGGCCTCCTCGATCTCCATCGCGATGAACGAGGTCGCCTTGATCTCCTGCTTGTTGCTGGCGCGCAGGCTCGCGGTACGCTCTGGAAAGAAGCGGTCGACCATCGCAACGATCGCCCGCTCTTTCTCTGCGGGATCGGTGACGAGGTAGGCGGAGCCGAACGCCATCACGGCGCGATAGTCGGCCGAGTGGTTGAAGCCGCAGCGTGCCAGCACCAGGCTGTCGAGATGGGCGACCGTCAGGCAAACCCGCTGCCCTTCCGACTGGTTCTCCAGCATCCGGCTCGCGCTCGAGCCGTGCCAGTAGAGCCTGGTGCCCTCGCGCCAGAAGAAGGTCGGCGTGCAATAGGGCTGCCCGTCGATCACGTAGGAGACATGGCACATCATCGAGGCGTCGAGAATCTTGTGCACGGTGGCGTGGTCGTAGAAGCCACGGTCATGGCGGCGCTTCACCCGGTTGCGGGATGACAGCGGATAGGACGGAGTGGATGCACCTTCGGTCACGGCAAGCCTCGCGGGATTTGGAACCTTTCAAGAGTTGTAGCGGCCAATTTGGTCTGCGATAGTGCCAATTCCATGCGAAAAATTCCGACCAATTCCCGCAAGCCCGCGGCGCGCAAGCCGGAGCTGCCGCTCGACCTCACCGGCCCGCATGTCACGGCCGGCGCGGCCTCGCAGCAGCAGCTCTATCAGGCGCTGTGCCACACCATCGTCGGCGGCCTGGTCAAGCCGGGCGAGCCGCTGCCGCCGTCGCGCGCGCTCGCCAAGCAGACCGGCTTCCGCCGCAACGCGGTCACCACGGCCTATGAGCGGCTGATCGCCGACGGCTTTGCGGTGGCGACAACCGGCTCCGGCACATTTGTCGCCGCGCGCATTCCGGCGCGGGCCGGCACGCCGCGACGCGCGAAGATCGCGATCGAGCCGCCGCAGCACGATGCGCTGTCGCTCGGCTGCACCCATATCGATGAGCGCGCGCTGCAGCGCTTCCGCGCCTTTGCCGGCCGCAGGCTGCGCGCCTTCGGCGCCGAGCACCTGCATTACGGCGATCCCCGCGGCAGCAGCGAGTTGCGCGCGGCGATCGCGGACCATTTGCTCTCGGCACGCGGGCTGCGCTGCGATCCCGACCAGATCATGCTGGCCTCGGGCACGCTGCACGCGCTGCGCATCGTGCTCGGGGCGATCCTCAAGCCCGGCGACCAGGTCTGGTGCGAGGATCCCGGCTATCCCGCGGCGCGCCGTGCGATCGAGCATTGCGGCTATCGGCCGGTGTCGGTGCCGGTCGACGCTTCCGGCATGCGCATCGACAAGGGGCGCGCATCCGGGTCGCAGGCGCGCGCCGCCTACGTCACGCCGTCACACCAGTTCCCGCTCGGCGTGCAGATGTCGATGCCGCGCCGGCTCGAGCTGCTCGACTGGGCAAGAGATGCCGGCGCCTTCGTGTTCGAGGACGATTACGACAGCGAGTTCCGCTACGACGGCGCGCCGCTGTTGTCGCTCGCCGGCATCGATCATCTGCGCCGTGTGATCTACATGGGCACGTTTGCGAAGACGCTGTTTCCGGGACTACGGATCGGTTACTGCGCCCTGCCCGAGGCCTTGATCGGCCCAGTGACTGAAGCGCGCGCCGCGCTCGACCGTTTTCCCGGCACATTGATGGAAGGCGCGGTCGCCGACATGCTGAACTCCGGCGCCTTCGCCGCCAATCTGCGCAAGTCGCGAAAACTCTATCGCGAGGCGCGCGACGTCCTGGCGTCGACGCTCACGAGTGCATCCGAGGGCGAGCTCACGGTTCCCGTGCCGTCGCAAGGGCTGCATCTCGTGGCGCGGCTCGATCCCGCGACTGATCCGCTGGTTGCCGCGCATGCGAAGGCAGCCGCGGGCGTCGGTGGCTGGCTGCTCGCCGAGACCTATTATCGCGCGCAGCCATTGCCCGGCTTCGTGCTGGGATTCTCCGGTCATCCGGTTCCGCAACTCGTCACGGCGGCGGAACAACTGGCGAAGACAACGCTGAGCGCGCTGCGCGCGACGCGCAAGATATCCGTCAAGGCAGCCGCCAAGCCGCCACGCTCTAGGAGAATCGCAGCCGCCTGACTAAGGTCGCCCGCGTTGAGTCGTTGAGTCAGTGTCCGCCTAAGGAGATACCGGATGCCCAATCGCAACGTCCTGTATCTCGTGATCGGCGCGCTGGTCGTGATCGCAGGCATGCTCGGTTACAATCTTTACCAGGCGAAGAAGCAGCCCGAAGGCCTGCAGATCAATGTTGGCCCCGACGGGCTCAAGATCCAGAACAAGTGAAGGAGGCCGCGATGTTGCGCATGGGACTGGTCGCACTGGTCGGCATCGCAGCACTTGGCGCGATGGTTCACTCCGCCGCCGCAGAGCAGTCCTTCATGCGCGAAGGTGACATCGTCGACCTCAGGGTCGGTCAGCGCGTCTTCGTCGATGACGGCTCGTGCCCCGCCGGGCAGATCAAGCAGGTCACAGGTTCCAAGCTGAGCGAGAACGGCGTGGTGCGCACCCGCAGCTGCGTGCCGCGCCTCGCCAAAAAATAAGCGCCCCGCTGTCGCGAGGCGCTTGCTTCATCTCTGAGTTGACGCCCTGCTCAGTTCGAAATCGGCTCGAACATGCATTGCAGCGTCGGCTTGGCGATCTTGGTGAAGGTCGGACCGATCTCGTTCTGCTTCGACGGCGGCACCCAATCGGTCTCGATGGTCGGCACGCCGGTCTCGCTGATTCCGCGCAGCAGCGCCTGGCGGAGATCGGGATCGTCCACCGTCGCAGCGGCATGATCGTGCAGGCAACCGCACACGGCCTCGGGATGGGCCCAGCGGCCGAGCATATGCGGCGCGCACTGGCGCACGAATTCGTCGCGCGGCTCAGGCACCCGGTACAGCGACCGGATCTGCATCGACTCGAGGGGGAGCTGGGATTGAGCCTGCGCGGAACCCGCCAAAGGGCCGATCAAGGCGAGGGATGCGAGCATCGCGGCGGAACAGATTCGGAGCAACATGGGGAGCCTTTACCGGCGTTTCTGTTTTTCGCGTCGCGATCAGTTGGCCTGCGCCACCACCATCGGGGCCGAGGTGACGACCGGCGAGCCGTTATAGGAGAAGGTGCCGATGCCGGGCAAACCGGTGTCCGGGGTGCCAGCCATTGACGAACCGGCCATCACGAAAGCGAAGGCGAGGATCAGGCTCATGGTCCGCATCTGACAGTCTCCGTCATTTCGGGTCGGCGCCCGGCGCCGTTCTGTTGACGGTTTGATAACGATCTGCCGTTTCGGGAGTTCTGCGGAACAAGCCAAAAATGGTTTCGTCGGGATGGGAATTGTTTCGTCAGCCGGCGATCCACGAAACATTCAGCGGAAAATCCCAATGCTTTCAATGGGTGCGGTGCGACAAGCAGGCTGCTCAAGATTTCGCGCGTTCAACGGGCTCAGCTGTGGATAGTCCGATTATGCCTGCAAATTGAGTGGTCTACCGCGCTTTCTCTCTGCTGAGATCTTAACTTTCCTCTGCTGAGACAGGAAGCAGTCCAGCAAGGGCGGCATGAACCGGGGAGACGGTCCGGCCGACTCATCTGGGCGCCGTGCAACCAACTCCGCGGTGGCACGTTGTCGTGATCCCGATCCAACGGTTGTTGAGATCAATCCAACGAAGGATGTCCGTCGTGGGCAATGGCAACATCGGTGTTGGCAATGAATCCGCGGCCCGCAAATCCGGCCAGCAGCAACAGATGACGGCCGCGATGCCGCAGCAGGGCGCTTATGTGATGGGCGACAATGAGTGCGCGCCGCAGAAGCTGGTCCGCCTCGTCGGCTGCCGCGACTCGAAGCTCAAGCCGGGCTTGAGCATCGGAGCGAAGCAGTTCGGGCAAACCAAGCGCTAGCTCGCCCGCCGCTTCAGGCGCCCGCGCCAAGCCCCTGCTCCCGCTACTGAATGAACTCACCACACTTCTGCACCGCGGTGGCATCGGCCGCGCCCCATGGCATGATCGGCACCGACGACGTCGAGTTCTTCGGCGAGCCTTCGATCAGCTTGTCCGAATAGACCATGTAGACCAGCACGTTGCGCTTGGCGTCGCAGCCACGCACGATCTGCATCTTCTTGAAGAACAGCGAGCGGCGCTGCCGGAACATGTCGTCGCCCTGGCCGAGCTTGTTCTTGAAGCGGATCGGCCCGATCTGCCGGCAAGCCAGCGAGATATCAGAGACTTCCTCGGCAAGGCCAAGCCAGCCCTTGAACCCGCCCTTCTCCGGCACAGTGAAGTGACAGGCGACGCCCTCGACCTCGGGGTCGTCGACGCCATAGGTCGCGAGCTTGTCGTTGGGGCTCACCCATTTGAACACGGTCGAGCGGCGAAAGATCAGGTCCGGCTCGTCGGCCGCCGCCGCAGGCGTTGCCTGCCCCAGGGTCGCCAATGAGGTGAGCAACATCAGCAGCGCAGCGCACCCCCATCGAGACAGCAGTCGCACGTCACACAAGCTCACAGTTCTCGATGTCATTGAGGTCTCCGCGGGGTGGGTCCCGCCCATGTAGTGCGCAAACGCCGCACAGGAAGGCGCTGACAGTTCGGTGATCAGACCGGGCGTTTAACCTCTTGTGAGGCTTTTTTGTTACTCTTTCGTCGAAAATCCGCCCCTCACGGAAGGGTTAGATCGCTTGCGCTGGTGAACGCGTTTGGCGTCTGCGACAACCAACAGATAGTTTGGACTGGGATTCGGAATATGCGCGCAAGCGGTCGTCGGATTTCGATTTTTGATTCTGCGAATGGGCGGTTCTGGCAGCTTGCAATTCTGACGGCGGCCGGCACCATCGCCGCCTCCTCACAGGCCGATGCGGCGCTGTTCTACTGGAATCGCGACTCCGCCTATTACGGCGATGTCGAGCCGATGCCGCAGCCGGTTCGGCCGAAGCCGAAGCGCAATCTCGCCAAGAAGACTCCGGCGATCGAGAAGGAGGCCGGCAGCAAGCCGCAGGGTCCCCTGATCATCTCGGTCTCGGTCGACCAGCAACGGGTCAGGATCTACGACGCCAACGGCCTCTACGCCGAGAGCCCGGTGTCGACAGGCATGAAGGGGCACTCGACCCCGATGGGTGTCTTCAGCGTCATCCAGAAGCAGAAGTACCATCAGTCCAACATCTACAGCGGCGCGCCGATGCCGTACATGCAGCGCATCACCTGGTCGGGCATCGCCATGCACGCCGGTGTGCTGCCCGGCTATCCGGCCTCGCACGGCTGCATCCGCATGCCGATGTCGTTTGCGGTCAAGATGTACAACTGGACGCGGATGGGCGCCCGCGTGTTCGTCACGCCGGGCGCGATCTCTCCGGAGAATTTCTCGCACCCGCTGCTGGTGACGCAGAAGGTCGCGCCGCAGCAGCCGGTGGCCGACGAGATTCTGAAGATGGATGCGCCGCTCGGCGTGAAGAGCGACAAGGGCGCGGACAAGCCGCAGACCGGACTCGATTTGCGCAGCAGCGTCGGCCATGCCGCCGCCGCGTCGCTGCGCGACAACACCCACACCGCCGACGCCAGCGGCGCGAGCGCGTCGGTGACGATGTCCGATGCGTCCTCCGCCGCGAGCGATCCCGTCGCCGACAAGCTTGCAGCCGACCCGTCACAGCCGACGAAGCCTGAGATCGCCGCGGCCGACAAGCCGGCCGAGACCAATTCCGCCGGCAACGGCAGCGTCGCCACTGACGACAAGTCGGCCGGCGAAACCACCGGCAGCACCGACACGCCGAAGTCGGAGGTCTCCGCGAACGACCCGGTGAAGGCCGAAGCCAAGGCCGACGAACCGAAGGCGGATACCGCCAAGCCTGATGTCGCCGAGGCGCCCAAGGTCGACGCGCCGAAGACCGATGCGGCCAAGGACGCCGCCAAGACGACGGATGCCGTCAAGGCCGTCGACAAGCCCGCCGAGGCAGCAACGGCAGCCGACGCGCCCGACGCCAGCAAGGACGTCGCCAAGGATCCGGCGCGGTTGCCGGGCATCGCCAGGATCGACGTGTCGAAGCGCGCCGGCCAGATCGCGGTATTCATCAGCCGCAAGGATTCCAAGCTCTATGTGCGGCAGAACTTTGCGCCGCTGTTCGAGGTGCCGGTGACGATCGCGGCCAGCGACCGGCCGCTCGGCACGCATGTGTTCACCGCGGAAGCCGACAAATCAGATGCCAACCTGCTGCGCTGGTCGGTGGTGACGCTGCCGACCCGCAACGCCGCCCGCATCGACGTCGAGGACCGCACCTCGCATCGTCGCAAGGTGGCGGCCGCAGCGCCGGTCGAGGTCAAGCCGCAGCCGGCGACCAACAGCCCGGCCGAAGCACTCGACCGCATCTCGATTCCCTCTGACGTGATGGCGCGGATCAACGAAGCGCTCGGCACCGGCGGATCGATCATCGTCTCCGACCTCGGCGTCAACCAGGGCGAGACCGGCGAAGGCACCGACTTCATCCTGCCGCTGCGCTAAGCCCGCTATAACGCCTTCTTGAAAGCTTGGCCCTGCCCGCTGGATTATGATGCGAGCCGCATCTGTTCCGGGGACGAGACCATGATGGACCGCAGGACACTGATCGTGGCGGCCTTCGCCGCGGCCGCAGGCTCCCGTGCGCTGCATGCGGAGCAGCCCGCGATGAGCCGGATCACCGCCTACGCCTTCTCATTCCCTGCACTCGACGGCGGCGACATCCGCCTTGCCGACTATGCCGGCCGTCCCCTGATGATCGTGAACACGGCCTCGCTCTGTGGCTTCACGCCGCAATATGCCGGCCTGCAGCAATTGTGGACCGAGTTCCGCGATCGCGGCTTCGTCATCATCGGCGTGCCGTCCAATGATTTCGGCGGCCAGGAGCCCGGCGGACCGACCGAGATCGCCGAGACCGCGCAGCATCAATACGGCGTCACGTTCCCGATCGCGGCGAAAGCGGTGGTCCGCGGCGCGAACGCCCATCCGTTTTACCGCTGGGCCGCGGAGGCACGGCCGAAGGACGTGCCGCGCTGGAACTTCCATAAATACCTGATCGGCCGTGACGGCTACATCGCGGATGTCTTCCCTGAGTCGGTCACGCCCGACGACACCCGGATCAAGACCGGGATCGCACGGGCATTGGCTGCGGCCTGAGAAGCCGCGATAATCCCCGGAATTAACTGATCCGACGAGGATTTTGGACACGCGCCTGCCACGTTCATTGCCTTGGCGTCGCGACTGCGACTAGGGTACGATCGGTTGGGGGCGAAAGCGGCCCGGTCGCGGCAAAGCCGCTACCTGGAGCGCGATCAGCAGGGAACACACCATGCGCATTGCGGCAGGTCTGATTTTCGCAGGGACCGTATCGTTGCTCGCGTCGAGCGCAGCTTGGTCGCAGACGCCGCCCGCCAAGGGCGCCACTGCTGCGCCGCCGGCAGCTCCCGCGGCCGCAGCTCCAGCGCCTGCCGCCGCGGCACAGGCGCCCGCCGCAGCCGCTGCGCCCGTGCCGCCGAAGCAACCACCGCAGCCGGCGCGCGCCGCCTGCACCAATCCGAACGCACTCGGGGTTGCCCGCACCGTCGAGATCGACACCACGGGCGGACCGGGCTTCGGCTTCGAGCATTTCAAGCAGCTCGACTTCCTGCGCGACCACGAAGTGGTGCTGACCTTCGACGACGGTCCGTGGCCGGGCAACACGCCGGCGGTGCTGAAGGCGCTCGCGGATGAATGCACCACGGGCATCTTCTTCCCGATCGGCAAGCATGCCACCTATCACCCCGAGATCCTGCGTCAGGTCTATGCCGCCGGCCACACCGTCGGCTCGCACACCTGGTCGCACGAGAACCTGAACAACAAGAAGCTGACCGAGGACCAGAAGAAGGACGAGATCGAGCGCGGCCTCGCCGCGGTCAAATGGGCGCTCGAGACCTCACCCTCGCCGTTCTTCCGCTTCCCGGCGCTGCAGCATCCGCCGGAGATGGTCACCTATCTCGGCAACCGCAACATCGCGATCTTCTCCTGCGACCTCGACTCCTTCGACTTCAAGTCGAAGAACTCGCAGCAGGTGATCGACACCGTGATGAAGAAGCTCGCCAAGCTCGGCAAGGGCATCATCCTGATGCACGACTTCCAGAAGCACACCGCGGAAGCCCTGCCGACGCTGCTGACGCAGCTCAAGGCCGGCGGCTACAAGGTGGTCGCGATGCGCGCGAAATTCCCGGCGACCGTGCTGCCGCAATACGAGCAGGAGCTCGCCAAGGACGTCAAGCTGCCGACCGTGAGCTCGCGGCCGGTCAACAGCGTCGTCACGACGGTCGATCAGTAGACGCGCCGGCAAAGTCCTGGTGTCTGCGTTGCGTATCGAGGGTTTCGTCATCGTCTCGGCCGACGGCCGGCTGGCGAATGCGCACAACGTGATGCCGGACGAGCTCAAGATCGACGGCGACAAGCGGTTCTTCACCGCAGCGCTCGATCGCGCCGATCTCGTCGTGCATGGCCGCCACTCCCAGGAAGAGCAACCGAACGCACCGAAGCGGCGTCGCCTGATCCTGACCGGCAAGGTCGCGGCCACCGCGCCCGATCCAACCAATCCGAAGGCACTGTTGTGGAATCCCGCCGGCTGCCCGTTCCAGACCGCGAGCCGCGAGGCCGGCGTGACCTCGGGCATGGTCGCCATCATCGGCGGCCCCGGCGTGTTCGGAATGTTCATGGACCGCTACGATACGTTCTGGCTCTCGGTCGCAGCGAAGGTGCGCATCCCCGACGGCGAGCCGTGCTTTCCCGGCGTCCCTGCCCGCACCCCGCAACAGGTGCTATCAGCGCACGGCCTTCACGCCGGCGAAGCGCAACTGATCGATGCCGCGCAGGACGTCAGCGTCACGCCGTGGCGGCGGGTTGGTTGAGACCGTAGATTTGTAATTCGTAGGATGGGTGGAGCGCAGCGATACCCATCGATTGCTCGGCACAAGAGACGATGGGTTTCGCGGAGTTTATCATCGGGCCGCGCTTGCGCGGACCCGTTGGCTCTACCCATCCTACGCCGTGCCGCCTACACGTCCCCATACGCCGGGTCGTCGCGGCGCGGGCCGCGGCCGTAGCCGGCGATGATGAACAGCGCGCCGACCAGCGACAGGTTCTTCAGCGCGTCGATCAAGGTCCTGAGATTGTCGGGCGCCGGCTGGTTCCAGAAATCATGGAAGTAGAAGGTGACGACGCACACATAGATGATCAGAAGCAGCGCGAAGAACCGCGCCAGCACGTTCACCGCGATCATCAGCCCGGCAAGGATCTCGAAGCCACCGACCACAATCGCCAGCAGCTGCATGAACGGCATGCCGACGACGGTTTCGATCTGCTGGGTATACGGTGCGGCGATGGCCGGGATCGTCAGCTTCGCCGCGATCACATCCGCGGTGGCCTGGATGCCGAACAGCTTGCTCGCTCCCGAATAGAGGAACAGCACGGCAAACAGAATCCGTCCGAAGGTGATGAACGCTGGCATGGGTCGGCCTCACAGGATGGCAGAAATCGGACGAAGCAGGCGCAGCGATTATGGTCGCTCCGCCTGTTTCGATCAAATCGAATCCATCTCGGCTCGCGTACGATGCGGAAAACCGCGCTGCGGTTCTCCGAACATAACGTGCCCAAACAACGCCCGTCAGCCGAACAGCGTCGGCTGCGCGCGGCCGGCACGCTCCTGGGCCTCGACCGCGGCGACCGCGGTCATGTTGAGGATGCCGCGCGCCGTCACGCCGGGGGTGAGGATGTGTGCCGGGCGCGCCGGACCGATCAGGATCGGCCCCACCGGCAACGCGTTGGCCAGCGATTTGATCATCTGATAGGCGATGTTGGCGGCGTCGAGGGTCGGCATGATCAGGATGTTGGCCTCGCCTTCCAGCCGCGATTGCGGCAGCACCAAGCGCCGCGCCGCGGCCGACAGCGCGGTATCGCCCTGCATTTCGCCGTCGGCCTCGATCTCCGGATGCTTGTCCTTCAGGAGCTGGGTGGCCCGGCGCATCTTGCGCGAGGAGTCCGTATCATAGCTGCCGAAGTCGGAATGTGACACGAACGCAACCTTCGGCTTGAAGGCGAAGCGCTGGACGTGGATCGCCGCGAGCGAGGCCACTTCCGCCAATTCCTCCGCGCTCGGATTCGGCCGCACCTGGGTATCGGCGATGAAATGGGCGCCGGTCGAGGTGATCATCAGTGCCAGCGCGGCGTAGTCGCTGACCCCCGGCAGGAAGCCGATGATCTCGCGGACATGGCGCAGATGGCTCATGTAGCGGCCCTCGACGCCGCACAGCATCGCATCGGCCTCGCCGCGCGACACCGCCAGCGCCGCGATCACGGTGTTGTTGGTGCGGACCACGGTCCGCGCCGCCTCCGGCGTCACCCCGCGGCGGCCGGCGACGTCGATATAGGACTGCACGTAGGAGCGGTAGCGCGGATCGTCCTCGGGATTAACCAGGTCGAAATCGCGGCCGGCCTTGATCGAGAGGCCGAAGCGCTTGATCCGGGTCTCCACCACCGACGGCCGGCCGACCAGGATCGGCCGCGCCAGCTTCTCCTCCAGCACCACCTGCGTCGCACGCAGCACCCGCTCATCCTCGCCTTCGGCGTAGATCACGCGCACCGGCTGGGTCTTCGCCTTGGCGAACACCGGCTTCATGGTGAGGCCGGAGCGGAACGCGAAACGCTCGAGACTTGCGGTGTACTCGTCGAAATTGGTGATCGGCCGGGTCGCGACGCCGGACTCGATCGCGGCCCTGGCCACGGCCGGCGCGATGCGCAGGATCAGGCGCGGATCGAACGGGCTTGGGATCAGCGAGCCCGGGCCGAACCCCTGGGTCTCGCCGGTCTCGAAACCATGCGCCACCGCATCCGACGGCGGATCGCGCGCGAGCTGCGCGATCGCATCCACCGCGGCGTGCTTCATCGCCTCGTTGATCGCGGTGGCGCCGACGTCGAGCGCGCCGCGGAAGATGAAGGGGAAGCACAGCACGTTGTTAACCTGGTTCGGGAAGTCCGACCGTCCTGTGCAGATCATCGCATCGGGACGCGCCAGCCGCGCCTCGTCCGGCATGATCTCGGGTACCGGATTGGCAAGCGCCATCACCAGCGGCTTGTCCCCCATCTGCTTGACCATCTCGGGCTTGAGCACGCCCGGCGCCGACAGTCCGATGAAGATGTCCGCGCCCGGAATGACGTCG
This sequence comes from Bradyrhizobium macuxiense, assembly GCF_007993935.1. GTDB lineage: Bacteria > Pseudomonadota > Alphaproteobacteria > Rhizobiales > Xanthobacteraceae > Bradyrhizobium > Bradyrhizobium macuxiense_A. The sequence goes on from NZ_VITY01000001.1 coordinate 383,502, forward strand.
GCCAGCACGCGTGCGTCGGTCTTCTGGGTATAGACCGCCTTCCAGCGATCCATCGTGGTGTTGCGGCCGTCATAAACCACACCGTCGATGTCGCAGACCCAAATGTTCTTGCGCTGCGCGCCCATCGAGACCAGCAGATTGAGGGTCGCGATGGCGGCGGCGCCGGCGCCGGAGCAGACGATCTTCACATCGCTCAGTTGCTTGCCGTTCAACAGCAGCCCGTTGACGATCGCGGCGGCGACGATGATGGCGGTGCCGTGCTGGTCGTCGTGGAATACCGGGATCTTCATGCGCTCCTTGAGCTGCGTCTCGATCTCGAAGCACTCGGGCCCGCGGATGTCCTCCAGATTGATGCCGCCGAAGGTCGGCTCCAGCGCGGCGACGGTCTCGACCACGCGCTCGATCGTGTCGGCCTTGATCTCGATGTCGAACACGTCGATGCCGGCGAACTTCTTGAACAGCACCGCCTTGCCTTCCATGACGGGCTTGGAGGCCAGCGGGCCGATATTGCCGAGGCCGAGCACCGCAGTGCCGTTCGAGACCACCGCGACGAGATTGGCGCGAGCCGTCAGCGTCGCCGCCTCGGCCGGGTTCTTGGCGATCTCGGTGCAGGCGGCGGCAACGCCCGGCGAATAGGCCAGCGCCAGGTCGCGCTGGTTGGCGAGCGGCTTGATGGCCTGGATCTCGAGCTTGCCCGGACGCGGCAGCCGGTGATAGGCGAGCGCGGCGTTATGGAGTTCTTCAGACGATGACGACATACGTGCTCCCCGCGTTTCCGGCCCAAATTTCTTGTTTCTGTGCTAATCCAGGCAAAAGTCAGTTGTCCGGCAAATCGAGCTGGATGTGAAGCATGTCCGGCCGCTTGGATGCAACATCCGATAATACCCCCGTCAACAGGCCTGGACGGCCCAGTTCGCCGATGCTGCACCGTCCGGCCGCAGCTTGGCAATTTTTTTCCCTTGATGATCCGGAGTTGACCGAATGAAGAAAATTCTGCTCGGCCTGATCGCGGTCGTCGTGATTGCGATCGGCGGCTTCTTCGGCTTCGACCTCTATACCCAGCGTCGGATCACGAGCGCCGTGGAGGCCGTATTTGACCAGGTCCGCGCCGAAGGCGGCACGGCGAGCCATGGCCGGATTTCATTCGACCTGATGCAGCGCACCCTGACCATCGGGGATATCGCCGTCGAAACCGGCACGCAGCCGCCGTTCAGGCTGAAGGCGGCCACCGTGATGGCCTATGGCGTCGACCGATCCGACACCTCGCGCTTTTCCGCCGCGAGCCTTGAGGCCCGCGACGTCGAAATCGATGCCACGATGGGCGACAGGCAGGCCGTCGCGCTCAACTACAAGGTGCCGCAGGTCACGGTGAAGGATTTCACCGGCCCGACCGGTGTTCGCCAACTTCGGAAGTCGGCATCGCTGTTCGATCTCTACGGGTTCGGCCTCGCCTATCTGGCCGGCGTCAGCGCCTCGTCGATCACGGCCCCCCGCCTGACCGGAACGGTCAAGACCGCCACGACAGGTGCCGACAGCATGAGCGGCGAATACACCTACTCGAACGTTGTGCTCGACAACATCAAAGGCGGGAAGATCGCGTCCAGCAAGACCGACGGCGCCGTCTTCACCTTCAACTCCCAACCCGGGGGCAAGCCACTCAAGACAACCGGCGAGCTCTCGAACATTGTCGCGACAGATATCGACGTCGGCGCGATGGCGGCGATATTCGATCCCGCCAAGGCCAACGACGACCGCGACTACCGGGTCCAGGGACATGTTTCGGCCGGTCCCTACATCATCAACGCCACGCCCGGCCTGAATACGCGGATCGACGGTGTGACGATCGATGACGTCAGGATCAACCCGTCACGGATGCAGCTGCCGTCGTTGTTGGCAATGATCCCGCCGCCGGGGAGTCCGCCGCCATCTCCGGCCCAGGCGCGCGAACTGCTGGATAACATCGCCGGCCTCTACGCGGGCTTCAGCATAGGAAATGCTGAGATGCACGGGCTCTCGATGGAGGCACCACAGGCACCGCAGACGCAGCTAAAGCTCTCTTCAATGCGATTCAACTTCGAACGCGGCAAGATCGGCGAGCTCGCAGTCGAGGGAATTGACGCCCATGCCCCGAACGGCCCCTTCAAGGTCGGACGCTTCGCGCTGAAGGCGCTCGATGTCGCGAGCTTCCTGCGGCTGTCGTCACAGTTCGCAGCCCAGAAGCCGTCGGCCGAACAGACGCTGGCGCTGTTTCCCCTGATCGAGGGCGTCGAGATCAAGGGTGTTACGGCGCCCTACAAGGCCACCGGCAAGCCGGTCAACATCGACGTCCTCAGCCTCGATTGGGGTCAGTTCGTCGGAACGATCCCGAGCAAGCTGCGGCTGATCGCGAAGATGGCTGCACCGCTGGATGCAACGGATCCGCAGCAGCAGGCACTCGTCGCAGCCGGCATCGACCGCATGGCCGTCGATGCCGATCTCGGCGCTGCCTGGACCGAGACGTCACGGTCGTTCGCGCTCGAGCCGGTCAAGCTTGACGTGGCGGGCCTTTTGAACGCATCGGCGAAGCTCACGCTCGGCAACGTGCCGCGCGAGGCATTTTCGGTCAGCGCCGCGGAGGCGATGGGCGCAGCCGCGCAGATCGAGGCCGGCGCGACCGAGCTTGTGGTCCACGACCTCGGCGTCATCGACTTCGCGGTCGCCCAGTTCGCCCGCACCCAGAACGTCGGCCGCGACGAGGCGCGCAGGGCCATCCTCGACAGCATCAAGGCGCAGGGCGACGCGATCGGCGGAGGCAATCCGGATGCGACAGCCCTCGTCACCGCGATCAGCCAGTTCATCGAGACGCCGGGGCAGACGCTGGTCATCAAGCTGACCCCGCGCGCGAAAGCGCCGGCGCTTCAGCTGATGCAACTGCTCAAGACCGATCCGCAATCGGCCCTGGCGCAATTCAAGATCGAGGCCTCGACGGGATTGTGAGCTTCCATTCGATCCCGTAGCCCGGATGGAGCGAAGCGCAATCCGGGGCAATCTCTCGTGCGGCGGCAGTTCCCGGATTTCGCTTCGCTCCATCCGGGCTACCGCTCTTTGCTTCGCCTGCTAGCCCTTCGCGGGCAGGTTGGTGCGGATGTGCAGCTCCTTGAGCTGCTTCGGCGTCGCTTCCGACGGTGCGCCCATCAGCAAGTCCATGGCCTGCTGGTTCATCGGGAACAGCGAGATCTCGCGCAGATTGTTGGTGCCGCAGAGCAGCATCACGATGCGGTCGAGGCCGGCCGCCATGCCGCCATGCGGCGGGGCGCCATACTGGAACGCGCGGTACATGCCGCCGAAACGGTCGATGACTTCCTGCTCGCCATAGCCGGCGATCTCGAACGCCTTCACCATCGCTTCCGGCTTGTGGTTGCGGATGCCGCCGGAGGCGATCTCGTAGCCGTTGCAGGCGATGTCGTACTGGAACGCCTTGATGGTCAGCGGGTCCTGCGACGTCAGCGCGTCGAGGCCGCCCTGAGGCATCGAGAACGGGTTGTGCGAGAAGTCGACCTTCTTGTTCTCCTCGTCATACTCGTACATCGGGAAGTCGACGATCCAGGCGAGCTCGAAGCGGTCCTTGTCGATCTGGTTCAGCTCCTCGCCGAGCTTGGTGCGCGCGAGGCCTGCGAACTTCCAGAATTTCTCGGGATCGCCGGCGACGAAGAACGCGGCATCGCCCTCCTTCAGGCCGAGCTGGTCGCGGATCGCTGCCGTCCGTTCAGGACCGATGTTGTTCGCAAGCGGACCCGCGCCCTCGCCGCCCTCGCGCCACATGATGTAACCGAGGCCGGGCTGGCCTTCGCCCTGCGCCCAGGAGTTCATGCGGTCGCAGAACGCGCGGCTACCGCCGCCAGTGCCGGGAATGGCCCAGACCTGGTTCTTCGGGTCTTCCAGCATCCGCGCGAACACCTTGAAGCCGGAGCCGCGGAAGTGTTCGGACACCTCCTGCATCACGATCTTGTTGCGCAGATCGGGCTTGTCGGAGCCGTATTTGCGCACGGCTTCCGCGAACGGAATCCGCGGCCAGTTCTTCGTCACCGGCTTGCCCTTGGCAAAGTCCTCGAACACGCCGGTGATCACGGGCTCCATCGCCGCGAACACGTCGTCCTGCGTGACAAAGCTCATCTCGACGTCGAGCTGATAGAACTCGCCGGGCAGGCGATCGGCGCGCGGGTCCTCGTCGCGGAAGCAGGGTGCGATCTGGAAGTAACGATCGAAGCCCGACATCATCAGGAGCTGCTTGTACTGCTGCGGCGCCTGCGGCAGCGCGTAGAACTTGCCGGGATGGATGCGCGAGGGCACCAGGAAGTCGCGCGCGCCTTCCGGCGAGGATGCCGTCAGGATCGGGGTTTGGAATTCGAAGAAGCCCTGCTCCTTCATCCGCTTGCGCATGGAATCGACCACCGCGCCGCGGGTCATGATGTTCTGGTGCAGCTTGTCGCGACGCAGGTCGAGGAAGCGGTACTTCAGCCTGATGTCCTCAGGATATTCCTGCTCGCCGAACACCGGCAGCGGCAGCTCGGCCGCCGGGCCAAGCACCTCGATCTCCTTGATGTAGATCTCGACCATGCCGGTCGGCAGTTCGGGATTGTCGGTGCCGGCGGGGCGACGGCGGACCTTGCCGTCGATCCGCACCACCCATTCCGAACGGAACTTCTCGACCTCGGCGAACGCCGGCGAGTCCGGATCGGCCACGCACTGGGTGATGCCGTAATGGTCGCGCAGATCGACGAACAGCACGCCGCCATGGTCGCGGACCCGGTGGACCCAGCCTGAGAGCCGGACCGTCTGGTCGATATCGCTCTCACGGAGCGCGCCGCATGTGTGTGACCGGTAGCGATGCATTTTCGTTCCAAAACTGATGTCGGAGGGTCGAATCGCGACAGGGCCAAAATGCCCTGCCCGAAGTTGCGGAGGGTTTACCCGACGAGGCCGGGTGCGGCAACCAATGGAACGACGCCTTTTCGGGCCAAACCGCAGATTTTCCGCACCGGCGGCGCCAATCGTTTGCCTATTCGGCCCGCGGGCCTATCTTCTGGTCATGACCATCCATTTCCCGTTCCAGAACACCTATTCGGCGCTGCCGGCGAACTTTTTCGCCCGCGTCGCGCCGACCCCGGTGGCGTCCCCCCGGCTGATCAAGCTGAACCGGCCGCTCGCGGTCCAGCTCGGGCTGGATCCGGACCTGCTCTCGACGCCCGAAGGCGCCGAAATCCTCGCCGGCAAGCGACTGCCGGACGGCGCCGACCCGATCGCCATGGCCTATGCCGGCCACCAGTTCGGGCACTTTGTTCCCCAGCTCGGCGACGGCCGCGCCATCCTGCTCGGCGAGGTCATCGACACGGACGGCGTCCGCCGCGACATCCAGCTCAAGGGATCAGGCCCCACCCCGTTCTCGCGCCGCGGCGACGGCCGCGCGGCGCTCGGTCCGGTCTTGCGCGAATACATCGTCAGCGAGGCGATGTTTGCGCTGGGTATCCCGACCACCCGCTCGCTCGCCGCGGTCGTGACCGGCGAGCCCGTGATGCGCGAGACCGCGCTGCCGGGCGCGGTGCTGACCCGCGTCGCCTCGAGCCACATCCGCGTCGGCACCTTCCAGTTCTTCGCCGCCCGCGGCGACACCGACGGCGTGCGCGCCCTCGCCGACCATGTCATTGCGAGGCACTATCCCGAGCTCAGTGATGCCGCCCAGCCCTATCACGCGCTGCTCGCCGGTGTCGTGGCCCGGCAGGCCGCGCTGGTCGCGCGCTGGCTCCTGGTCGGCTTCATCCACGGCGTGATGAACACCGACAACACCTCGATCTCGGGCGAGACCATCGACTACGGCCCCTGCGCCTTCCTCGATGCCTACAACCCGGCGCAGGTGTTCTCCTCGATCGACGAGATGGGCCGCTACGCCTACGCCAATCAGCCGCGCATCGCGTTGTGGAATCTGACCCGGCTCGCCGAGTGCCTGCTGCCGCTGTTCGACAGCGAGCAGGAGAAGGCCATCGAGCAGGCGCAGACGATCCTCGGCGAATTCCCGGAAAAATTCACCGCGGCCTATCAGGCCGGGCTGCGCGCCAAGGTCGGCCTGTTCACCGCGCGCGACGGCGATGAGGCACTGATCCAGGACCTGCTCGACGCGATGGCCAAGAACGCGGCCGACTTCACGCTGACCTTCCGTCATCTCGGCGACGCCGCAGCCGATGACGCCGCCGACGTCCGCGCGCAGTTCACCGATCCCGCCGCCTTCGACGAATGGGCCACGCGCTGGCGCACGCGCCTCGCGCTGGAGCCGCAGACACCGGCCGAGCGCAAGGCCGCGATGGGTGCGGTCAACCCGGCGTTCATCCCGCGCAACCACAGGATCGAAGCGGTGATCCAGGCAGCGGTTAACAACGACGACTACGCGCCGTTCGAGGAGCTGCTGACGGTGTTGGCAAAGCCCTATGAAGGCCAGCCGCAGTTCGCGGCCTATGCCGAGCCGCCGCTGCCCGAGCAGATGGTGACGCAGACGTTCTGCGGGACGTGAGGCACCGGCGTCATTGCGAGGAGCGAAGCGACGAAGCAATCCATCTATCCGCGCATGCGGGCCGATGGATTGCTTCGCTTCGCTCGCAATGACGTTGGGAGATTGCCCATCACACCGTCACGACGATCTTCCCGAACTGCGCGTTCGACTCCAGATACCGGTGCGCTTCGACGATCTCCTCGAACGGAAACGTCCGCGCGATGATCGGCTTCAGTGCGCCGTCAGCCAGCCCGTCGAGGATGAACGCCTTCGCCGCGGCAAGCCGCGCGGGATCCTGAACAATCTCGTGCACGCGGTAGCCGCGCAGGATCAGGCTCTTGCTCAGCACGGTGAACAGCGGAAACGGCGTCGGCTCGGGACTGAGCCCGCCATACTCGATCAGGATGCCGCCATGCGCCATCGCCGCTGTCAGCGGCACGAAGATGGGGCCGCCGACGGGATCGAGCACCACGCGGACGCCGTCCGGCCCCGCGACCTGCTCCAGCCTTGATTGCAGATCCTCCTCCGCGGAGGCGATCACATGCGCCGCGCCGGCGTCGCGCAGCGCCTGCGCCTTGGCCGACGTTCGCGTGACCGCGATCGGGATCGCGCCGATGCCATTGGCGATCTGGATCGCGGCGAGCCCGACGCTGCTCGATGCCGCCGTGATGACGACGAACTCCCCGCGGCCAAGCTGCGCAATATCGATCAGGGCGCCATAGGCCGTCAGGTATTGCATCCACACCGCGGCCGCCTCTTTAAACGCCAGCGCCGGCGGATGCTTGACGACGAGCTCGGCCGGGAACGTCGCGAGCTCGGCATAAGCCGGCCATCGCGCCATTGAGATCGGCGGCACGATGCTGACGGCATCCCCCGGCGCGAAATCGCCGACGCCCTCGCCGATCGTTTCGACGAGACCAGCAGCCTCGAGGCCGAGGCCGGACGGCAGCGCCGGTCGCTCGATATAGGTCCCGCTGCGCATCAGGGCCTCGGCGCGGTTCAGTCCGAGCGCCTTGATGCGGATCTGGACCTCGCCGCGCGCGGGCGGCGCGATCGCCACATCCTCGATCCGCAGCACCTCGGGACCGCCAAGCTGGTGAAAACGAACGATACGCGCCATCGGCGACACTCCAAAACAGTTGAATTGAATGGAGCTATGCCAAGGCCAATTCGGCGGATAAATCATCCCGCAGACTGAACAGTCAAAACCGGGAGTTTCGAATGATGGACCGCCTGACCAGCATGGCCGTCTTTCTCAAGGCGGTCGATCTCGGCTCCTTCGCCGCCGCTGCGGAGGCGCTCGAGATGTCCGGCCCGATGGTCGGCAAGCATGTCAGCTTCCTCGAACAGCGGCTCGGCGTTCGCCTGATCCACCGCACCACGCGGCGTCAAAGCCTGACCGAGTTCGGCCACGCCTATTACGAGCGTTGCCGCGCCGTGCTTGCCGAAGCGGACGCCGCCGACGCCATCGCGGCCGACGCGTTGTCCGAGCCGCGCGGGCGGCTGCGGGTGACCATGCCGGCGCTGCTCGGCCGGCACTGCGTGGCGCCGCTGCTGCTCAAGCTGGCGCAGAAATATCCGGCGCTGGAGCTCGATCTTTCGTTCGGCGACCCGGTCGCCGATCTGATGGAGGGCGGCTACGACCTTGCGATCAGGACCGGTGAGCTCAGCGAGCAGGCCAACGTGATCACGCGGCGCATCGCGCGCCAGCGCATGGTGGTGTGCGGCTCGCGCGCCTATCTGAAGGCCCGCGGCCGGCCGCGCACGCTTGACGAACTCGGCCAGCACCAGGCGATCGTCTATCGCCGCCTGGGCCGCGCGCGCCCGTGGTTGTTCCCGCGCGATGGTGCGCCGCCGCGCGAGGTCTGGCCGGCCGGGCGACTCAGGCTCGACGATCTCGAAGCGATCGCCGACGCCGCGGCGCGGGGCATGGGGCTGGCGTGGCTGCCCTCCTGGCTGGTGCGCGAGCGCCTCGAGCGCGGCGCGCTGGTCCAGGTTCTCGGCAACGAAGGGGAACTGCCCTACGACTGCCACGCGCTGTGGCTGCCGACGCCGCGGCTGCCGCCGAAGGTCCGGCTTGCAGTGGACGCGCTCGCCGCCGCGCTGCCGAAGCTCGTGGCGTAGCGCCACGCCCCTGATTTGTTTGCAACGATTTCACGCGCTCATCGTTTGCCGGACAGCGTGGAACGTGCGGCCCCGTTCGATCGAGGTTCCGTTCCGCAGAGATCATGGAGCGCCAGCATGGGCCAGAACGACCTGAAAGCCGACGACCTGAAAACCGCGATCGAGCGCAGCAATCCGAACGGCATCGAGCCGCCATTTTCCGAGGACGATCTGCAGCGCCAGCAGCTCGGGCCGCGCGGCGTGCCGGGAGCGCCGGATCCGGCGAAAATGACTCCGCAGCGCGCGAAGAAGACGCCGACCAATCCCGATCGCGGCGGCCATACCACGTAACGCGCGGAGGAACCGCCTTGGCGATAGCAGAATACCAGACCTGGTTCGAGGACCGCCGTTACGAGCTTGGCGACCGCGGCTATTTCGTCGCCCCGTTCGACGATCTCGTGACCTGGGCACGCTCGGGATCGATGATGTGGATGACGTTCGGGCTCGCCTGCTGTGCGATCGAGCAGATGCAGGTGTCGATGCCGCGCTACGACGTGGAACGCTTCGGTGCCGCTCCGCGCGCTTCGCCGCGGCAGTCGGACGTCATGATCGTCTCGGGGACGCTGTGCAACAAGATGGCCCCCGCCTTGCGCAAGGTCTACGACCAGATGCCGGAACCGCGCTACGTCATCTCGATGGGCTCCTGCGCCAATGGCGGCGGCTATTATCACTACTCGTACTCGGTCGTGCGTGGCTGCGACCGCATCGTGCCGGTGGATGTCTATGTCCCGGGCTGCCCGCCGACCGCGGAGGCGCTGCTGTACGGCATTCTGTTGCTCCAGAAGAAGATTCGCCGCGCCGGCACGATCGAACGATGACCCGATCCGGTGGACGGCGCCTTGAACGGCGCTCGCGCGCCGCGACAAGCGAGAAAGGTTTCAACATGAAGATCACGAGCTTCAAGGACATGTACGTCGCCGAGCTCCAGGAACTGTGCAGCGTCGAAGACCAGCTCGCCGTAGCGCTGGCGCGGATGGCGGAGATCGCCTCGCATCCATCGCTCAAGGATGCGTTCGGCCGCCATCACCGCGAGACCATCGTGCAGGGCGAGCGGCTGAAATCGCTGCTGCGCATGCATGGCGGCGATCCGCTAGAGCACACCGACCAGGCGATGCAGGCGCTGATCCGCGAGACCGCGAAAATGGTTTCGCTGCTGCCCGATGACAATCTTCGCGATGCCGGCCTCCTCGCCTCGGCGCAGAAGCTCGAGCACTACGAGATCGCCGCCTATGGCAGCGCGGCGGCCCTCGCCGGCCAGCTCAATCTGCGCGACGACCAGCGGCTGCTCCACGACAGTCTGGAAGAAGAGCGGCACTGCGACACGCTGCTGACGGCGCTCGCCAAGGGTGAGATCAACCAGGATGCGCTGGTAGCCTAAGGCGCGCATCCGCCCTCATGTGAGCGTTAACTCACCCTCCACCATGCCGGGAGGCTCGCGGCGGTAACCATAAGGCTTAACAGCGCGTCAACGCTCCCCCAACAAGTCTAACTGTTTCTGATGGGGGAGAACGGCCCGTGGACGCATTTGCATTCGAATTTATGGGATTGGCGATGATCGCGCTGTGTCTCGTCGTACTGGCGATGCCTGCGGCGCGCCGGCCGTCGAAGAAGAACATGCGGTACGAGTGAGCCGTCGCGACGGCCACCAGATGTCGGGCGCACGGCACCCGTCGATCTCGCTGTAACCAGATAATATCGCGCTCAGGCGTCACCAAATCACGATATCCTTGCCTTGATGAGTCCTGACGTGGGACGCAAGCCAGGGAATTGACGGCGCTTGAACGAGACCGACGTCCAGCACTCCAACACGACGCCCTCCGCCACGCATTCGCCGCGCGAGGTGCTGCTGATTTTCCTCAAGCTCGGCGCGACCTGCTTCGGCGGTCCGATCGCCCATATCGGCTATTTCCGCGACGAATTCGTCACCCGCCGGCGCTGGCTTGACGAGCAGGCCTATGCGGATCTGGTCGCGCTTTGCCAATTCCTGCCCGGTCCCGCCAGCAGCCAGGTCGGCTTTTCGCTCGGCCTGATGCGCGCAGGCTATCTGGGCGCGCTGGCGGCCTGGACCGGCTTCACGTTGCCGTCGGCGATCGCCCTCGTGCTGTTCGCCTTCGGCGCCGGCGGATTGAGCGGCCCGGCCGGCGCAGGGATTGTGCACGGCCTCAAGCTCGTCGCGGTGGCGATCGTGGCGCAGGCGGTCTGGGGCATGGCGCGCTCGCTCTGCCCCGACCGTGAGCGCGCGTCGATCGCGACAGTGGCGGCGCTCATCATCCTCGCCAGTTCCTCGTCGATCGCGCAGATCGGCGCCATCGTGCTCGGCGCCGTCGCCGGGCTCTGGCTCTGCCGGGCACCACAAGCTGATGGCATCACGCATATCGCGATGCCGGTGTCGCGCCGCGTTGGCGTCGGTGCGCTGATCCTGTTCCTCGCCTTGCTGGTCGGGCTGCCGCTGCTCGCCCGCGCATGGCCCGGCCTCGGCCTGTTCGAGGCCTTCTACCGCTCCGGCGCGCTGGTGTTCGGCGGCGGCCATGTCGTGCTGCCGCTGCTGCGCGAAGCGGTGGTGACACCGGGCTGGATCGGCGACGATGCGTTCCTGACCGGCTACGGCGCCGCGCAGGCCGTGCCGGGCCCGCTGTTCACCTTCGCCGCCTATCTCGGTGCCGTGATCGGCGGCGTGCCGGGCGCGGTCACAGGCCTTATCGGCATCTTCCTGCCGGGAATTCTCGTCCTGCTCGCAGCGCTGCCGTTCTGGGATCAATTCCGCAAGCGGCCGGCGGCGCAGGCGATGATGCGCGGCGTCAATGCGTCCGTGGTCGGCATCCTCGGTGCCGCGCTCTACAATCCGGTGTGGACCAGCAGCGTGCAGCGGCCGCTCGATGTCGGCATCGCGCTGGCCGGCTTTGTCCTGCTCGCGGCCTGGCGAGCCCCGCCGCTCGTCGTGGTCGTGCTCAGCGCGGGCGCCGGCGTCGCCACCGGGCTCCTGCAATCGTGAACAGCCCTCAGCCGTTTCGCCGGCCGGATTAAGGACGCCTTCACGGCTGGCGGCCAAAATACCGGCATATGCCAAATGTTTCTAAACATGCGGATCCGACCCGTGTTCCCGTGCTGGACCTGCTGCGGCTCGCCGCGGTCGGGGCCGTGATCCTGTATCACTACGGCTTCTGGGGCGTGGCATCGCACGACGCGCAAATGGTGGCATTGCCGTATCTCGCCCCGGTCGCCCAGTACGGCTTCCTCGGCGTCCCCGTGTTCTTCGCGATCTCCGGCTTCGTCATCGCCTATTCGGCGGAAGGCCGCACGCCGGTCGGTTTCGCGATCGCGCGGTTCAGCCGGATCTATCCGACCTTCGTCATCTGCATGACGCTGACCTTCCTTGCGACGCTGCTGCTCGGTCACGCCTGGTTTCAGGTGACGTGGGGACAGTGGCTGGCGAACCTGTTCATCGCAGCGCCAATGCTTGGCCAGCCCTACATGGACGATGCCTACTGGTCGCTGGTGATCGAGGTCGTGTTCTACGCCTGGGTCGCGTTGCTGCTGGCCTGGGGCATCTTCCCGCGGCGGATCGACACCATCATCGTGGCGTGGATCGCGATCACCTTCGCCAACGAGCTGACGCTCGACATTCCGCTGTTCGAGAAACTGTTCATGGCCGACGACAGCGGCTTCTTCGCCGTCGGGCTCCTGATCTATGAGCATTACCGCGGACGGCGCGACAGCAGGCTCTACAGCCTGCTGACATTGGCGATGGGGACGGCGACGTTCCAGGCCGTGCACAAGCTGGAGCGGCTCGGCGTCCACACCCATGGCAGCTTCGATCCGCGCGTCGTCACGGCGATCTGCATCGTCTCGCTCGCCATCGTGTTCGCCGCCACCCGCATCAAGTCGGTACCGCTGCCGGACAGCGTCGTCCGGGCGGTGGGCGGCATCACCTACCCGCTCTATCTGCTGCATCTGCAGCTCGGCTACGTGATCCTGCTCCTGATCACTCCAACGCCGGACGCGCCCTCGACCGCACTCGTCGTGACGGGCATGGTCGTGCTGGCGTGGTTCGTCTGGCGCTTTCTCGAAGCTCCCGCGCATTATCGCGTCAAGGACCAGCTCACGATGCTGGCCTCACGGCTCGGCTGGTCGTCGCGGATTCGCGCGAGCGACGGGCGGATTGATCGAGACGACGTCGCCCTGCCGGTCTAGGCCTGGCCGATCGCCAACTAAGCGAGCCAACGCTTGCGCCGCTTGTAGTGCTTTACATCGCGATATGATTTTCGCTTGTCGCCGGCGACGCCAAGATAGAACTCCTTGACGTCCTCGTTTGCGGTGAGCGCGCGCGCTTCGCCATCCATCACCACGCGGCCATTTTCGAGGATATAGCCGTGGCTGGCATATCTGAGCGCCATGTTGGTGTTCTGTTCGGCGAGAAGGAATGAGACGCCTTCCTTGATGTTGAGGTCCCTTACGATTTCGAAGATCTCCTCCACGACCTGCGGCGCAAGGCCCATCGAAGGTTCATCGAGCAGGATCATCTTCGGGCGCGACATCAGCGCGCGGCCGATCACACACATCTGCTGTTCGCCGCCCGATGTATATCCGGCGGTGGAGCCGCGCCGCTCTTTGAGGCGCGGGAAATAGGCGTAGACCCGTTCGAGATCCTGCGCGATGGCCGACTTGCCGTCCCTGCGCGTGAAGGCACCGGTCAGGATATTCTCCTCGACCGTCAGATGAGCGAAGGCACGCCGCCCCTCCATCACCTGAATGCAGCCGCGCCGCACCAGATCGTTTGGCGACAGGGACTTCACCTCGACGCCGTCGAACAGGATCGAGCCCTTGGTGACCGCGCCGCGCTCGGCGTGCAACAGATTGGAGACCGCCTTCAGCGTCGTGGTCTTACCGGCACCATTGGCGCCGAGAAGCGCGACAATGCCGCCCTGCGGGACCTCCAGCGACACGCCCTTCAACACGAGGATGACGTGATCATAGACAACCTCGATGTTGTTGACCGACAAAACCAGCGTCGCTTCCGTCGTCATGGCGACCCCTGCAGTTGACACGCGCAGACCTTCGAACAGCTGCACCTTCCGGGATCCGGGAGCAGGCAAACCTGCCTCCCGGATCGCTCACACGGGGTCAGGTTTCCTTCGCGCAGTCACGCGGCGTGACCTTCTTCTCCGCGGCATACTTCGCGGATACATCGGCGACAAGCGGTTCGATCAGCGATTCGTCGGCCGTGTACCAGTCGGAGATCACTTTCCAACCCTTGCCATCCCACTGCTGGACGCGCCCGTAGCGCGCGCCCTCGTGGTCGGAGCAGGAAATGCTGACCGGCTTCAACATCCCCTCGAAGCCGAGTTCCTTGATGCGTGCATCGGTGAGGATAAGGTTCTCAAGTCCCCAACGGATCTGCTCGCCCGTCAGCGGCTTCTTGCCGAACTTTTCCTGTGCCTTGCGGATCGCCTCCACGCCGAGCATGGCATTCGTGATGCCGCGGTTGTAGAGAACTTCGCCGATCTTGCCAGGCTCGGTTGAACCTTTACCCTTTGCGTAGATGTATTTCTCGATGTCGGCATGGACGGGAAACTTGCCGGCACCATGTTGCAGCATAAGCGCCTTGTAGCCGGCGGCCTGATCACCCGCCGGCGTCACATCCGGCTCCGCGCCCGACCACCAAACACCGATCATCTTGTCGCGCGGATAGGCAACAGCCGCGGCTTCCTTGATCGCCGTACTGTTCATGACGCCCCAGCCCCATACCAGCACGTAGTCCGGCCGGTGCTGGCGGATCGCCAGCCATTGGGACTTCTGCTCGACACCGGGGTGCGTGACTGGGATCGGCGTGAACTCGAAGCCGTACTTCTGCGCCAACACCTGCAGCATCGGAATCGGCTCCTTGCCATAGGGGCTATCGTGGTACAGCAGCGAAATCTTCTTGCCTTTCAGCTTGTCGAGCCCGCCAAGTTCCTTGGCGACATGCTGGATCGCAATGTCGGCCGCGGACCAGTAAGTGCCGAGCAACGGAAAGTTGTATGCGAACACCGCACCGTTCTTGGAATCGGCACGGCCGTAGCCCATCGTGACGATCGGGATCTTGTCGGTCGCGGTCTTTTCGGTCAGTGCGAAGGTGATGCCGGTCGACAGCGGATTGATAAATGCTGCCCCGGTCGGCCCCTTGCTCTTGAGGCGCTCGTAGCACTCCACGCCCTTGTCGGTCGCGTAAGCGGTTTCGCATTCCTCGAACAGAATCTTGACGCCGTTGATGCCGCCGTCACGTTCATTGATCAGGTTGTAGTAATCCACGACGCCGTTCGCGTAGGGCGCGCCGTTCACGGCGTACGGTCCGGTCCGGTAGGAAAGAATTGGGATGAACTGCTCGTTTTGCGCTGCGGCCGGCGTGCAAACGACCGCGCCAGACAGGACGGCCGCCAGTATCAATACGTTGCGTGCAATACTTGCCATGTTGATGTCCTCCTCCTTGAAGTTCCGCGGTGCAATTTCCTTCCTTCAATTTGCAGCGGCCGCCACCCGCGTTGCGATCGAGGCGCCGATCGCTCGTTCAATAGGGAAACGGCCAAAGTCTGAGCTTCTCCTTGCCGATCGATATCAGCCGGGCGAAACCGTGGGGTTCCTTGATGAGAAGATAACAGATCAGCGATCCGAAGATGATGAACTGGAGGTGCGTGATCGTTTGCGTGGACAGCGGCAGGCCGAGTTCGGTTGGAAGCACATTCAGCATGATCGGCGCGATCAGGATGAAAGCGGCTCCGATGAACGACCCCATGATCGATCCGAGCCCGCCAATGATGACCATGAACAGAAGCTCCAGCGAGCGGTCGATCGAGAACGCAAGCGGCTCCCATGAGCCGAGGTAGACGAACGCCCACAGCGCCCCCGCCACTCCAATGATGAAGGAAGAGACCGCGAAAGCTGTGAGTTTCGCGTAGAGCGGCCGGATGCCGATCAGCTCGGCGGCGATATCCATGTCGCGGATCGCCATCCACTGCCGGCCGAGATTGCCGCGAACGAGATTCTTCGCCAACATTGCCAGCAAGGTCACGAAGACGAGGCACAGCAGGTAGCGCTCGACCGGCGTGCGAACGACCAGACCGAAGAAGACCAGTTCCGGCGCATTCACCGATCCCGACGGTGCATAGTTGGTGAACCACGGGAGCCGCAGGAACGCCCAATCGAAGAAGAACTGCGCGGCAAGCGTTGCAACCGCCAGATAGAGGCCCTTGATCCGCAGACTGGGAATACCGAACAGGATTCCGGCAGCCGCCGACATGAGCCCGCCAAGCAGAATGGATGCCAGCACGGGCAACGGCGGGATCGAGATCGCAAAGCCAAGCGCGGCGAACGGGATGTGAACGCCGGTCGCCAGCTTGTAGGCGGAATATGCGCCGATGGCCATGAATGCGCCACTGCCGAGCGAGATCTGTCCGCAATAGCCGACGAGAATATTGGTCCCGATGGCGGCGAGCGCCAGGATAAGGAAAGGCAGCAAGATCGCCCACAGCAGATAGTCGCTGCCGAACGGCCAGATGCGGAAGGTAGCCAGCAGCGGCACGCCGATGAAAGCGATCCCGAGCAGGACAGCGAGCGCAATACGATCCTGACGAATCGGGAAGATCGCGATGTCCTCCGCGTAGGTCGTCTTGAACTGGCCGGTTTCGCGATAGAGCACCAACGACCTCCCTGCCTCAGATGCGTTCGATGATCCGCTCGCCGAACAGACCCTGTGGCCGCACAAGCAGCACCGCCAATGCCAGCACATAGGCAAACCAGTATTCGATACCGCCGCCGATGGATGGCCCCAGATACACCTCTGCAATCTTCTCCCCTGCCCCCACAATGAGCCCGCCGACGATGGCTCCCGGAATGGAGGTGAGGCCTCCGATGATCAAAACCGGCAGGGCCTTCAGCGCAAGGAAGGTGATGGAGAACTGCACGCCAAGCTTGGTTCCCCATACTGTCGCCGCG
The DNA here is from genome assembly GCF_007993935.1 of Bradyrhizobium macuxiense. Taxonomy (GTDB): domain Bacteria; phylum Pseudomonadota; class Alphaproteobacteria; order Rhizobiales; family Xanthobacteraceae; genus Bradyrhizobium; species Bradyrhizobium macuxiense_A. The sequence continues at coordinate 400,153 of NZ_VITY01000001.1, forward strand.
ACCAGCGCAACGAGACCGGCAGCGAGCCAGACCACGAACCAAATCCAACTGATCGGAATCCCGACCGAGTGCGCGGCAAGATGGTCATCGGCCACGGCCCTGAGTGCGCGACCGGTCTTGGTACGCTGAAAGAAGAGCGCGAGGCCGGCGACCAGGATGCCAGCGATCAACGCGCCCCAGACATCCAGCTTGTTGACCAGAATCCCGCCCGGGAAGAGCCCTTCGAACAAGAACCAGGCGTCGGTCGGGAACAGTTGCAGGGGGTAGACGTCCGATCCGAAGATCATCTCCGCCACGCCCTCGATGACGAACGTCACGCCGATCGTGGACATGAACAGCGTGAGGGCGTCCTGGTTGACGAGAGGTCCGACCACGAACCGCTCGATGAGCCAGGCCGTTGCCGCCATGATCACGGCGGCAAAGCCGATGCCGAGCACGACCGCGACCCAAAGCGGAAAGCCGTTGGCGACCAGGAGATCGAGGGCGCGAACCAGCGCCAGCCCAGCGAGCAATACCATCGCTCCTTGCGCATAATTGAACACCCCGGATGCCTTGAAGATCAGCACGAAGCCGAGCGCGACCAGCGAATAGAGGACGCCGGACATCAATCCGCCGATCAGGACTTCGAGAAACTGCCCAAAAGCGATCAAGAGCGCTCCTCAGTGTACAATGCCAAGATAGGCGTCGATGACGGTCTGACTTCGCTTCACCTCGTCAGGCGTGCCGTCGGCGATCTTCACGCCGTGATCAAGCACCGCCACGCGATCCGATAGATCCATGACCACGGCCATATCGTGCTCGATCAGGGCGATGGTCGTGCCGAAATGATTGTTCACATCCATGATGAACCGCGACATGTCCTCCTTCTCCTCGAGGTTCATGCCCGCCATCGGCTCGTCGAGGAGAAGGAGATCGGGCTCCATCGCAAGAGCGCGACCAAGCTCGACACGCTTCTGCAAACCATACGGCAAACGCCCAACCGGGACCTTGCGGATTGCCTCGATCTCGAGGAAGTCGATGATCTCCTCAACCTTGCGCCGATGCTCGACCTCCTCCGCGAGAGCAGGGCCAAAGCGCAGCAGCTGCCAGAACACGCCGCAGCGCACCTTCAAGGTGCGGCCTGCCATGATGTTGTCGAGCGCGCTCATGCCCTTGAACAGGGCGACATTTTGAAAGGTACGCGCGATGCCGCCGCGTGCTGCCTCGAAAGGCTGCATTTTGGCCCGGGTGCGCCCCTTGAAGGTGATCGCGCCATGATTTGGACGATAGAACCCGTTGATGACGTTCAGCATCGAAGTTTTTCCGGCGCCGTTGGGGCCGATGATGGCCCGAATCTCGCCTTTCCTGATGTTGAACGAAACGTCCCTCAGCGCCTTGACGCCTCCGAAGGAGAGCGCCACGCGCTCGACCTGAAGCAGGATGTCGTCGGCGTCCGGCGCTCTCATGCTGCTCTCCCCAGAGGTTCCCCCGAACCAATGGCCTGCATGTCGCAAATCCTGACCTGTGCCGCGATCGTGCCCTTCCGGCCATCCTCAAACGTGACGTCCGTGGAAATGTCGGCGTCCCGCGCCCCGTTGTAGAGCGCCGTCACCAACGGCGCATAGCGTTCGGCAATGAAGCGGCGGCGCACCTTCTGCGTGCGGGTCAGTTCGCCGTCATCGGCGTCGAGTTCCTTGTGCAGAATGAGAAAACGGCGAATCTGGGCGCCCGCAAGCACCTTTTCCCCGGCCAGCGAGCGGTTCACCGCGGCAACGTCTTTTGCGACCATGTCGTAGACCAGCGGATGCCCGGCAAGCTCCTGATAGGATCCGTAGGCGACGTTGTTTCGTTCCGCCCAATTCGCAACGGCAACCGGGTCGATGTTGAGCATGGCGCAAACGAACTCTCGCGAGTCACCGAACGCGATCGCTTCCTTGATATTGGGATAGAACTTCAGCTTGTTCTCAAGGTACTTCGGAGAAAACATCGTGCCGTCAACCAGCCGACCGACGTCCTTCGCGCGATCGATGATCTTCAGATGCCCGGTCTGCTCGTCAAAAAAGCCCGCATCGCCGGTCCTGACGTATCCGTCGGACGTCATGGCTTCCGCGGTCTTTGCCTGATCCTTGAAATATCCGAGGAACATGCCGGGCGAGCGAAACTGCACTTCGCCCGATTCCGCGATGCGGATGTCAACGTTGGGCGCGGCCGGGCCAACCGTATCCGAGTAGATCTCGCCATCAGGCTGGCACGTTACATAAAGGAACGCCTCGGTCTGACCGTAGAGTTGTTTCAGATTTAATCCGATCGAGCGGTACAACGCGAACAGATCCGGACCGATGGCTTCGCCTCCGGTGTAGGCGACCCGCACCAGAGACAGGCCGAGCACGTTCTTGAGAGGCTCGTAGACCAGCCAGCGCCCGAGCGCATAAAGCAACCGGCCCGACAGCGGTACCGGACGTCCCGTCAAGACTTGTTCGCCATACCGGCGTGCGACGTCCAGGAAGTAATCGAACAATCGCCGCTTGAGCGGCGCGGCGTCCTCCATGCGGACCATCAGCCGTGTCAGCATGGCCTCAAAACCGCGCGGCGGGGCCAGGTAGAAGGTTGGTCCTATTTCACGCCGATCCTGTTCGATCGTGTCGCTGCTCTCGGGACACGCCATGCAGAATCCGGCCACGAGGCCTTGCACATAGCTGACGTAATGATCGCCCGCCCAGGCCAGCGGCAGATAAGCGAACACCACGTCCTTGTCGGTCAGCTTGTCGAACCGCGTGGTGTCGGTTGCAGCATCGATGCAGCCGCCCGCCGACAGCATGACACCCTTCGGCGCTCCGGTCGTTCCCGAGGTGTAGAGGATGACCGCAATGTCTGAACCGTTCCCAGCCTGAACGTATTCATCAATCCGTTGACCAAGCGCCACGTCGGCCGCAAGCGCGGCGCGGCCGTCCGCAACGATATCGTCGATTGCGATCACTCCACTGCGCTCGTAGCCGTCGAGGCCACGCGGCTCGTCGTAGACGATCTTGTTGAGTTGCGGCAGCCGGTCGGACACGGACAAGACCTTGTCGACCTGTTCCTGGTCCTGCGCTGCGACGAGCTTCGTCTCGGCGTGAGCGAGCACAAAGGCAAGCTCATCCGCCACGGCATCCGAGTAGACCGGAACGGGAATGGCGCGCAGCATCTGCGCTGCCATCATGGTCCAGTAAAGCTTCGGACGATTTGAGCCAACAATGGCGATCGTGTCGCCTTGTCGCAAGCCAAGGCGATCCAGGCCGGCGGCGTAAGCACGCACGATCTCTGCAACTTGAGCCCAGGTCCAGCTTTGCCAGATGCCGAGATTCTTGTGCCGAAACGCTGGGCGCGCGCCAAGCTGCGCGCCGTTTCGCAGCAGCAATTTGGGGAACGTGTCAAACGGTCCGCCGCCAGCCATGTCGGTCTCGGTCCCAAAAACCGGCGCGTTGGTTCGCTCCTGTTATGGTGATGCTTGCCCTTTTTGGGCAACAGCCGTGCGAGTGCCGCATGTTCCAGCTTACAACGGATCAGAAGTCCCACAAGTACCGTATTGATAGATCGCACTTCTCCGCTGTGCGGCCGGGCGCCTCATCGCGCGCAACACGTCGGGGCTGGCGCCCGCGTTAGGGATCGTGCGCGCGCCCGGATGGGGCTGACTAAAAGCCGGTCCCGAAATCGGTTGCAGTGCGAAGCGGCTGGTCGGCTCCTGCAAGGGGTAGTCCCAATGAGTTGCAGGCCGCACGGTTTGGCAATTCACTTCTCACTGGCAAAAGCCTCTCTGTTGGGAGCGCTGGACAGCGGCCTCCAATCACTCAGTTGCCCGACGGCGCAAGCCCCCGCAGCAGAGATATTTCTATTTATCCGAATCACCAAATCAGTGTACACCCGACATGAGGGGCGCTTCGCGGTCGTCACGAACGTGGGTCGAGATGCGGTGGACTTCGAGCGTGGTACTGGCGAGAGCACGCAAGGCGGACTGTGAAGTCGTGCAGGCCTGACGCCTATCTTCGTCCTGGCGAAAGCCAGGACCCGTTACCCCCAATGCCAATTGCCGCGCGAGGCCGGGGCCGCGATCGCTCGATCAACAGATTCCAGTGGTTATGGCCCCCCGCGTTCAGCCGGCTTTCGCCAGGACCACGGACGAATTCGCGGCGCGACCGGGCCGAAAACCCCCTCGAATCACGCCCGATCAATCCAAAAATGCCCCGTCCCTCACCCCATGCAGGGCCAAAATCCCTGCAAGACCCTTGACATAGCTGCCCTTTCGGCAGAACGCGTGTGGTCAAGCCGTCATGGACATTTCATGGATCTGATTAGCACGACCTCCGACCTCGCCGCCGCCTGTGATCGGCTCGCCAAACACAAGGTCATCACCGTCGACACCGAGTTCCTGCGGGAGACGACCTACTATCCCCTGCTCTGCGTTGTGCAGATGGCAAGTGCGGACGAAGCCGTCGTTGTCGACGCGCTGGCGCCCGGCATCGACCTCAAGCCGTTCTTCGAATTGATGTCGAACGAGGCCGTGCTGAAGGTTTTCCACGCCGCGCGGCAGGACATCGAAATCGTCTGGCACCTCTCCGGCACGATCCCGCATCCGATCTTCGACACCCAGGTCGCGGCCATGGTGCTCGGCTATGGCGACAGCATCGCCTATGACCAGCTGGTCGATCGCGTCACCGGCCATCGCCCCGACAAGACCCATCGCTTCACCGACTGGTCGCGCCGCCCGCTGACCGACGAGCAGCTGCATTACGCGGTCTCCGACGTCACGCATCTGCGCGAGGTGTTCGCCGCGCTCGATGCCGATTTGCGGAAGCGCGACCGCAGCGACTGGGTCAGCGAGGAGATGGAGATCCTGACCTCGCCGAAGACCTACGACTTCCATCCCGAGCGCGCCTGGGAACGGCTCAAGACCCGCGTCCGCAAGCCGCGCGAGCTCGCGGTGCTGATCGAGGTCGCCGCCTGGCGCGAGCAGGAGGCGCAAAGCCGCGACGTGCCGCGCTCGCGCGTGCTCAAGGACGATGCGGTCGGCGATATCGCCACCCATGCGCCGAACTCGCTGGAGAAGCTCGGCAACCTGCGGTCGCTGCCGAAGGGTTTCGAGCGCTCGAAATGGGGCGCCGACATCATTGCCGCCGTGCAGCGCGGGCTGGCCCGCGACCAGGCGACGCTGCCCAAGCTGGAAAAGCCCAGAAACAATTCCAACGGTGCGGCGACCGTCGAGCTGCTCAAGGTGCTGCTTCGCATGACCTCGGAGCGCCACGGCGTCGCCAGCAAGGTGATCGCCACCGTCGACGACCTCGAGCAGATCGCGGCCAGCGATCAGGCCGAGGTCGGCGCCCTGCACGGCTGGCGGCGCGAATTGTTCGGCGAAGCGGCACTCAAGCTCAAGCACGGCCAGGTCGCGCTCGCGATCGACAAGGGCCGCGTGGTGCGGGTCGATCGGGGCTAGCGCACCAGGTTCCATCCGACCGTCGGCCATTGGCCGAGCGCCTTTGGCCTGTCATTCGACCGGCACAGGCTGAGGTTGCGTCACGCAAAACCACCGCGCTTGCTAACGCGCAATTTTCGTGTTGCAATCCCTTCACAATCGGATTGCGGCCGTTCGACTGTGCGTTTCACGACGTTTCTATCCAAGGCTTCGAGAGGCGAAAACTTCGGACTTGAAGACTTTGGATCTGAAGACCCGGGAATTGAACAGACAGCGGAAAGCCCGCTTGTGGCGTGGCACGTGGAAAACGTGGCCGCGTCTTTTTTATGTCTAGACTGGGAGAGAGACGATGCCGAAGGGTACCGTCAAATGGTTCAACCCGACCAAAGGTTATGGGTTCATCAAGCCGGCCGTCGGTGACAAGGATGTGTTCGTCCACATCTCGGCGGTCGAACGCGCAGGCCTCAGCACACTGAACGAGAACCAGACCGTCGAGTACGAGCTGGTGGAGAACCGCGGCAAGGCGTCGGCAGAGAACCTCAAGGTTCACTGATCGACGCTGCTAGCGGAATTCATCCCGATGCCTCCCCCGGCCGCATCACCCCGGGGGATCCTTCTTGGGGATTTGCGTTGGCGCAGGCGACGCGCCTTAAGGCGCCGGCGCGATCAACGTGCTGTCGGTCGCGGCGCTGCCCTGCGTCCTGCAGATGTCGCCTTCGAGCTTGAGCCGGCCGCTCGCCAGCAGCCGCAGCGCCTCCGGATAGATGCGATGCTCGATTCCGATCACGCGTGCTGCGAGCGTCTCGGGCGTGTCATCGTCGGCCACGGTCACCGCGCCCTGCATCACGATCGGTCCGGCATCGGTCTCCGGAATCACGAAATGCACCGTCGCGCCGGACAGCTTGACCCCTGCACGCAACGCCTGGCCATGCGGGTCGAGGCCGGGGAAACACGGCAGCAGCGAGGGATGGATGTTGAGCATCCGCCCGTACCAGTGCCGCGCGAAGTCGGCGGTGAACAGCCGCATGAAGCCGCCGAGGCAGATCAGCTCGACCTGGTTGTCGTCGAGCGCCTTTTGCAGCACCGCCTCGAAGCCGGCGCGGTCCTTGCCGAACGGCTTGCTCGCGATGACGACGGTCGGAATGCCGCTGGCGGCGGCCTTCTCCAGCCCGGGCGCGTCGGCACGGTTGGAGATCACGACCGCAATCTCGGCCGGAAAGTCCGCAGCCTTCGCAGCCTCGATCAGCGCGGCCATGTTGGAGCCGCGGCCGGAGATCAGGATGGCTGTGCGGCGCTTCATCGCGAGAGATCGAGATGACCGTGATAGACCACGCGATGCTCGTCCTTCGCCTCGATCACCTCGCCGAGCAGCGTCACGGTCTCGCCGCCGGCGGTGAAGGCTTCGGTCACCGCATCGACCGCATCAGCCTTGACGATCGCGATCATGCCGATGCCGCAGTTGAAGGTGCGCAGCAATTCGAGCTCGGCGATGCCGCCCTGCTCGGCCAGCCATTTGAACACCGGCAGCACCGGCAGCCGCGCCAGGTCGATGCCGACGCCAAGATGCTTCGGCAGCACGCGCGGGATGTTGTCGGTGAAGCCGCCGCCGGTGATGTGGGCGAGGCCCTTCACCGCGCCGGTGTCGCGGATCGCTCGCAGGCAGGACTTCACATAGAGCCTGGTCGGCGTCAGCAGCGCCGCGCCGAGCGTCATGACCGGTGCGAACGGCGCCGGCGCGTCATAGGCAACGCCGGATTGCTCGACGATCTTGCGCACCAGCGAGTAGCCGTTGGAGTGCACGCCCGAGGACGCCAGCCCGATCACGGCGTCGCCGGCCGCGATATCCCCGGTCGGCAACAGGGTGCCGCGTTCGGCCGCGCCGACGGCGAAGCCGCCGAGGTCGTAGTCGCCGTCCTTGTAGAGGCCGGGCATCTCGGCAGTCTCGCCGCCGATCAGCGCGCAGCCGGATTCGCGGCAGCCCTCGGCAATCCCCGCGACGATCTGCGCGGTGGCCTCCGGATGCAGCTTGCCGCAGGCGAAATAGTCGAGGAAGAACAGTGGTTCCGCGCCCTGCACGACAAGGTCGTTGACCGACATCGCGACGAGGTCGATGCCGATGCCGCCATGGATGCCGGTCTCGATCGCGATCTTCAGCTTGGTGCCGACGCCATCGGTCGCGGCCACCAGGACAGGATCCTTGAAGCCCGCGGCCTTGAGGTCGAACAGCCCGCCGAATCCGCCGATTTCGGCGTCCGCGCCCGGCCGTGCGGTGGCCCGCACCATCGGCTTGATCAGATCGACCAGACGATTGCCGGCGTCGATATCGACACCCGAATCCGCGTAAGTGAGCCCGTTTTTGCGCTCGGTCATGCCCAATTCCAGATGATCAGGGGCTGGTTACGAGGAATTCCGCCCCTGCGCAATGGCTCGCGGGCAGCTCGCCGCGATACTATGTAGATAACACCCGGCCGCCGCGCAAAAGAGCCGGATATCGAGTAAAATCAGGCTTCTAGCCGGGAAGCGATTCAAGTTGAGCATTCCGAACATCATCACCCTCGGCCGCATCATCCTGGTGCCGGTGATCGTCTGGGCCATCGTGTCCAGCCAGATGGAGATCGCGTTTGCGATCTTCGTGATCGCCGGCGTCTCGGATGCGGTCGACGGTTTCCTCGCCAAGCGCTTCAACATGGCGAGCGAGCTCGGCGCCCTGCTCGACCCGCTCGCCGACAAGGCGCTCTTGGTGTCGATCTATGTCGCCCTCGGAATCTGGGGCGCGGTGCCGCGCTGGATCGTGATTCTCGTGGTGTCGCGCGACATCATGATCGTCTCCGCCGTGATTGTGTCATGGTTGTTCGACAAGCCGGTCGAGATGAAGCCGCTGATGGTGTCGAAGCTGAACACGGTGGCGCAGGTCGCATTCGCAGCCTTGGTGCTGGCCTCGCTCGGTTTCGGCTTTCAGCCGCATCCCTACGACCTGATCCTGATGGGCCTCGTCACGATCTTTACTTTGGGTTCGGTGTCCCTCTATCTCGTGGAGTGGGTGCGGCACATGAGCACGATCGAGGCTCGGTAGAGCATGATCCGCGGATCGGTTCTCGCGCGACAAACGCGAAGCGTTTGCGCTGAGATCATGCTAGAATAGAGTGGTTTGGAGACTTGTGTGGCCAGTAGCGTTCAACCTCGTCAATTGGCCTTGGCCTTGCCGCACGAGGAGAAACTGACCCGCGACGATTTCCTCGAGGGGCCGGCCAATGAAGCCGCGCTCGCGCTGATCGACAGCTGGCCCGACTGGCCGAATCGAATCATGCTGCTGGTGGGTCCCGACGGCTCCGGCAAGAGCCACCTCGCCGCGATCTGGGCCGAGAGCGCCGGCGCACGCGCGACCGCCGCGCATGCGCTGACCGCCGACACGGTGCCGGCGGCGCTCGCGACCGGCGCGCTAGTGGTCGAGGACTTGAGGCCGTCGGATTTCGACGAGCGCGCGATGTTTCATCTGATGAATCTCGCGCGCCAGGACGATGCCTACGTGCTGATCACGGCCCGCGTGCCGCCCTCGGCGTTCGAGATCGAGCTGCGCGACTTGCGGTCCCGGCTCCGCGCGGTGCCGACGGTGACGTTGCTGCCGCCTGACGACCAGCTGTTCCGCGGCCTGATCGTCAAGTTCTGCGCCGACCGCCAGATGAGCGTGGACGAGCCGCTGGTCAGCTACCTGACCAACCGGATCGAACGCTCCTATGCCGCCGTCCGCCAGGCGGTCGAGCTGCTCGATACCGAGGCGCTGCGGCTCGGCCGGCCAGTGACCCGGGCGCTGGCGGCGGAGCTGTTGCGGGACGCCTGACCGAAGCTGCGGCTTGACGGCGCGGGCGGGCGGAACATCAATGTCATCGAAACGTCATCGCAATATCACATGGTCGGTGCGGCCTTCGGTTAGACCGCTCCGGCCCCCTGCCCCGAATTGGACCAGCACTTGATGGACTCGGCACAAGCATCTGAAATCAAAGAGAAAGAGGCGGAACTCCCGTCCGTCCCCGCGATCGCAACCAGCCCCGAGCGATTCATCAACCGGGAGCTCTCCTGGCTGCACTTCAACCGGCGGGTGCTCGAGGAATCGGTCAATCTTGGCCATCCCGTGCTGGAGCGGGTCCGCTTCCTGTCGATTTCGGCGAACAATCTCGACGAGTTCTTCATGGTCCGCGTCGCCGGCATCAAGGCGCAGGTCCGCGAGGGCATCGCCGAGCGCAGCCCGGACGGCCTGCTGCCGGCCGAGCAGCTTGTGATGATCAACAAGACGGTGTCGCAACTCGCTGCCGACCAGCAGGCGATCTGGAGCGACCTGCGCGACATCCTGTCCAAGGTCGGGATCCAGCTGGTCGATGGGCGCGACGTCACCAAATCCGAGCGCGCCTGGATCGAGGATCACTTCCTCCACAACATCTTCCCGCTGCTGACGCCGCTGGCGATCGACCCGGCGCATCCGTTCCCGTTCATCCCGAACCTCGGCTTCACGGTCGCGCTGCAATTGTCGCGAATCTCCGACGGCAAGGCGATGAACGCGCTGATCCGTATGCCCGGCAAGATCGACCGCTTCATTCGCATTCCGACCACGAAGGAAGGCGCGCCGGCGCGGCTGATCACGCTCGAGCAGGCCACCGGCCTGTTCATCGGCCGCCTGTTCCCCGGCTACACCGTCAAGGGCCAGGGCGCGTTCCGCATCATCAGGGACTCCGAACTCGAAATCGAGGAAGAGGCCGAAGATCTCGTTCGCCTGTTCGAGACCGCACTGAAGCGCCGCCGGCGCGGGTCGGTGATCCGGCTCGAAATCGAGGCCTCGATGCCCGAGGAGCTGCGCGTCTTCGTGCAGCACGCCCTGTCGGCAGCGGACGACGAGGTGATCCTGGTCGACGGCGTACTCGCGATGAACGAGCTGTCGCAGCTCACCCGCCTCAATCGCCCCGACCTCGAGTTCCCGCCCTATGTGCCGCGCCATCCCGAGCGCGTGCGCGACCATGGCGGCGACATCTTCGCCGCCATCCGCCAGAAGGACCTCGTGGTCCACCACCCCTACGAATCCTTCGACGTCGTCGTCCAGTTCCTGCAACAGGCGGCGCGCGATCCCGACGTGGTCGCGATCAAGCAGACGCTGTATCGCACCTCGAACAACTCGCCGATCGTGCGCGCGCTCGCCGAAGCCGCCGAGGCCGGCAAGTCGGTGACCGCGCTGATCGAACTCAAGGCGCGGTTCGACGAGGAAGCCAATATTCGCTGGGCGCGCGACCTCGAACGCGCCGGCGTGCAGGTGGTCTACGGCTTCATCGAACTGAAGACGCATGCCAAGCTGTCGATGGTGGTGCGCCGCGAGGGCGGCAACCTCACCACCTATGTGCACACCGGCACCGGCAACTATCATCCGGTCACCGCGCGCATCTACACCGACCTCTCCTATTTCACCTCGGATCCGATCATCGGCCGCGACGTCGCGCGGGTGTTCAACTACATCACCGGCTATGCCGAGCCGAGCGACATCGAGAAGATGGCGGTGTCGCCGCTGACGCTACGCAAGCGGATCATCGAGCACATCCATGGCGAGATCGCCCACGTCAAGCACGGCCGCCCCGGCGCGGTCTGGATGAAGATGAATGCGCTGGTCGACCCCGACATCATCGACGCGCTGTATGAGGCGTCGCAGGCCGGCGTCTCGGTCGAGCTCGTGGTGCGCGGCATCTGCTGCCTGCGGCCCGGACTGCCGGGATTGTCGGAGAATATCCGCGTCAAATCGGTGATCGGCCGGTTCCTGGAACACGGCCGAATCTATTGCTTCGGCATGGGCCAGGGCCTGCCGAGCACAAAAGCTGCTGTGTATATCTCGTCCGCCGACATGATGCCGCGCAACCTCGACCGCCGCGTCGAGGTTCTCTGTCCGCTGCAAAATCCCACGGTGCATCAGCAGGTTCTCGAACAGATCATGGTCGCGAACCTGAAGGACACCGAGCAGAGCTGGCAATTGTTGCCCGACGGATCGTCAACGCGTATGAAGGCCGCGAAAGGCGAAGAGCCTTTCAACCTGCATGACTATTTTATGACAAATCCGAGTCTGTCCGGCCGTGGTAAGTCTCTCAAGGAATCTTCACCGCGCCGTCTCACGCGTCGCAACGAGCGTCAGCAGCCATCGTCTTAAGGGGGCCTTCCTGTGAAGCGGCCGCGGAAGCGCGCTTCCAGCGTCGCTGTGATCGATATCGGCTCGAACTCGGTTCGTCTCGTGGTTTACGAGTCGATGGCGCGCAGCCTCATCACCATCTTCAACGAGAAGGCGCTGTGCGGGCTCGGGCGCGAGGTGCAGAGCACCGGCCTGCTCGCAACCGATGCCGTCAACAAGGCGCTCACCGCGCTGCGGCGCTTTCGCGCGCTGTGCCGGATCCAGCAGGTCGGCCGGGTCTACGCGATCGCGACCGCCGCCTGCCGCGACGCCAAGAACGGTCCGGACTTCATCGCCAAGGCCGAGCGGATCTGCGGCGCCAAGATCGAGATTCTCACCGGACCGCGTGAAGCGAAGCTGTCGGCGCTCGGCGTCGTCTCGGGCATACACAATCCGAACGGCATCGTCGGCGATCTCGGCGGCGGCTCGCTCGAGCTGATCGACGTCAAGGGCAACCGCGTACGCAGCGGCGTGACGCTGCCGCTCGGCAGCCTCGCGTTGCAGGACCTCTCGAACAAATCGCTCAAGCGCGCCGAACGCATCGTCAAGAACGAGCTGCTCGGCGTCGCCCAGCTCAAGACCGGCCGCGGCCGCACCTTCTACGCGGTCGGCGGCACCTGGCGCGCGCTCGCGCGCATCCACATCATCCAGAGCGGCTATCCGCTCAAGGTGATGCACGGCTATTCAATTCCGGCCGTCGACGCGCTCGACTTCGCGCAGCGGCTGCGGCGGCTGGCGGCCACCAACATGCTGGCCAACATCGAATCGATCGCCGATGCGCGGCGGCCGCTGCTCGCCTATGCCGCGCTCGTGCTCGAATACATCATCCGCGTCGCGCAGCCGAAGACCATCGTGTTCTCGACCTTCGGCGTGCGCGAGGGCCTGCTCTACGAGATGCTGCCGCCGGCCGAGCGCGCCAAGGACGGGCTGGCCTGCGCCGCGCAGAACCTCAACGAATTGCTGTCGCGCTCCGCCCGCCACGCCAAGGAACTGACCGCCTGGACCGACCGCCTGGTGCGCGTCGTCAGGCTGCGCGAGACCGAGGAAGACCGCAGGCTGCGTCACGTCGCCTGCCTGCTATCCGACATCGGCTGGCGGGTGCATCCCGATCATCGCGGCGAGGAAACTCTCAGCCTGATCATGAACGGCAATTTCGGCTCGATCACGCATCAGGGGCGCGCCTTCGTCGCGCTCTCGGTGTTCTATCGCTACGCCGGCCTCAGCGAGGAGAACGAACCGCCGCCGCAGATCCGCGCGCTGGTGACGCCGGCGATGGACGAGCGCGCACGCGTGCTCGGCGCCGCGTTCCGCGTCGCGCATCTGATCACGGCGGCGCGCACCGGCGTGCTGCCGGCGACCCATTTCCGCACCCAGGGCCGCAAGCTGATGCTGGTGTTCGAGCACCGGATGGTGGATCTGGTCGCCGATCGCGTCGGCAGCCGCTTCAGGCAGTTGGCGCGGCTGGTCGGGCGTGCCGGCTCGATCGTGCGGCGCTAAAGCTGCTTTTTTGACGCGTTTTCCTAGCGCGAACCGGCGTCCACTTCGCTCGATAACGCTTTCCGCTCACGCCGCCTTGGCGGCGTGCTTGGCCTTCCTGAGCGCGTGGCGGCGCCAGAGCGACCCGATCACCAGCACCACGACGATGCCGAGCACCGCGAGCGTGATCTCGCCGCCGCTGCCGCCATGCGCGAATTGCGGCGACATCCCGATCGACGTCAGCCAGGAATCGAGCCTGGCGCCGAGCGGTCCGGCGAACAGCGCATCGAGCTTCGGATGCACGGCCGGATCGGTCGCGATGACGTCACCCGCGATCCAGCCGAGCAGCGCCGCACCGGCCCAGACCAGGATCGGCAGCTTGGTGAGCAGCGCCATGATCAGCGCCGCGCCGGCAACGATCAGGGGAACGCTGATCGCAAGGCCGAGCACCAGCAGCGGCACGCTGCCATTGGCGGCCGCCGCCACCGCGATCACATTGTCGAGGCTCATCACGATGTCGGCGACCACGACGATCTGAACCGCGGCCCACAGATGCGAGGCCGCATGCACGCTGTCCTCGTCCTCCTGCTCCGGCACCAGGAGCTTGGCGGCGATCACGATCAGCGCCAGTCCGCCGACCAGCTTGAGGTAGGGCAGCTCCATCAGGCTGGCGACGATGCCGGTGAAGATGACGCGCAGCAGCACCGCCGCGGCGGCGCCGAGAATCATGCCCCACAGACGCTGGCGCGGCGCGAGCCCGCGGCAGGCCATCGCGATCACGAGCGCGTTGTCGCCCGACAGCAGCACGTTGATCCAGATGATCTTGCCGACGGCGACCCAGAAGGTCGGCGTCGCCATCTCGTTCTTGAACTCGGTGAAGAACGCGCCGATGTACGCCGGATCAAAGATCTGCCACAGCCAGTCCACAGCGAGTCCTATTCGGCCTTGCGGCCGCCCCTGGCGGCGGTCGTCCGCCGCACCCCAGTCTATTTCGACACGGTCTCCTTAGGGAGACCGTGTCACTTTCAGTTGTACGTCGTTAGCCGACGATTTCGTTACCGGCGAAGAACTGCGCGATCTCGATCACCGCGGTCTCCGGCGCGTCCGAACCGTGCACCGAGTTCTCGCCGATCGACTTCGCATAGAGCTTGCGGATGGTGCCTTCGGCGGCCTTCGACGGATCGGTCGCGCCCATCACGTCGCGATACTTCAGGATGGCGCCCTCGCCTTCCAGCACCTGGACCACAACCGGACCGGAGGTCATGAAGTCGACCAGCTCGCCGAAGAACGGGCGCGCCTTGTGGACGGCGTAGAAGGTCTCGGCCTGGCCGCGGGTCATCTGGATGCGCTTCTGCGCCACGACCCGCAGGCCCGCCTTTTCGATCACCGCATTGACCGCGCCGGTCAGGTTGCGCTCGGTGGCATCGGGCTTGATGATCGAAAAGGTGCGTTCAATCGCCATGATTTCGTCCTTGTAAACGGTGGCTGGGAGTTGCCGGGGCTTATATCGGCGCGATGGGGTAACGGCAAGCGACCCTGTGACGCGTTAGCCTTTAGTTTTGATGGATTTTCGCGGCGAAAACCGTCGCCGAGACGGTCTTCGGACAGGCGCGGCTTGGCTGGCTTACCGCGATTTCACCTAGGTGAACCCATTCTGTCGGCGCCGTGCCGCTGCCGTTCAGCTCCAGGCGCATAGGCTCTCCACTGATCGGACGCCTTGCTGGCCCCCCATCCGCAAGCCTCACAGGACGTCTCGGGAAACGATGTCACCGCGGGCGCGCCGCGCGCGCCCATAGCTCGAGGAGACGATCATGTTACGCAAGATTTCGCTTGCCGCCATTGCCGCAATTTCGCTCGGCGCCGCCGCGCTCGCCCCGACCTCCGCCTCTGCCTGGGGCGGTTGGCATGGCGGCTGGCACGGTGGATGGCACCACGGCTGGTGGGGTGGCCCGCGCGTCATCGTCGGAGGTCCGGCCTATTACGGCGGTTACGGATATGGCTACGGCGGCTGCTATGTGCGCCGCGTGGTACCGACCCCATGGGGTCCCCGCTGGCGCCTGGTCAATCGCTGCTACTGATCCATCAACTCTATCGCCTGCTCCCCTGACTGAACTCAGCCCCGGCCTCGCGCCGGGGCTTTTTTCTGGCCGGGGAACCCAACCGGATGATGCGCCTCACCACCTCGAGGCGAGAGTAAGGCGGCGCGGAAACCAAATTCGGGGTCGCGACTTGTCATGGCAACGATCACTCGAACACGCGAGGTGGAACTCGCCAAGAAGCATTCCGAGAGACAAGAGACCTGCCATGACAATGACAATGAGCAAGATCGACAACGATCCAGATCAGATCGATCACAAGACCTGCCGATACATTTGCGATGCCGTGGGTGAACGGCTTCAGCAAAGCATGCGGCCGGAGCCCACGCTGTCGTCCCGCCTGCAGCAGCTCCTCGACGAGATGCAGCGACGGGAAAGCGATCACCATTAGATGTTTTGGGCTGACCGGCAGCCCAAATGCGTTTTCGGGGCCGTCGCCCGGACAGATTTTACCAACAGACGGGTTGCGTTTGGCAGCGGGTCCGGTGACAACGCTGCATGCTCTCCATCACTGACATTTCAATCCGGATCGCCGGACGGCTGCTGATTGATCACAGTTCTGTGCAAATTGTGCCCGGAGCCCGCGTCGGATTTGTCGGCCGCAACGGCGTCGGCAAATCGACGCTGTTTCATGCCATCCGCGGCGACCTCCCGACCGAGAGCGGCAGCATCGCGCTGCCGCCGCGCTGGCGCATCGGCAGCCTGGCGCAGGAAGCGCCCGACGGACCGGAAAGCCTGATCAATGTCGTGCTGAAGGCCGACCTCGAGCGCGACGCGCTGCTGCGCGAGGCCGAGACTGCGCACGACCCGCATCGGATCGCCGAGATCCAGACCCGGCTGGTCGACATAGACGCCCACTCCGCCCCTGCCCGCGCCGCGGCAATCCTCTCCGGCCTCGGCTTCTCGACCGCAGACCAGGCGCGGCCGTGCGCGGAATTCTCCGGCGGCTGGCGCATGCGCGTGGCGCTGGCAGCGACGCTGTTCTCCGCGCCCGACCTGCTGCTGCTGGACGAACCGACCAACTATCTCGATCTCGAAGGCACGTTGTGGCTCGAGAACCACCTCGCCAACTATCCGCGCACGGTGATCGTGATCAGCCACGACCGCGATCTGCTGGATACTTCGGTCGATCAGATCCTGCACCTCGATCGCGGCAGGTTGACGCTCTACAAGGGCACCTATTCCTCCTTCGAGGAACAACGCGCCGCGCGCGAACTGCTCGATGCCAAGCACGCCAAGCGGCAGGCCGATGAGCGCAAGCGCCTGCAGGACTTCGTCGACCGCTTCAAGGCCAAGGCCTCCAAGGCGCGGCAGGCGCAGTCGCGCGTCAAAATGCTGGAGCGGATGAAGCCGATCACCGCGCTGGTGACCCAGGACGTTCACGAGATCTCCTTTCCGGCGCCGGAGAAGTTGCTGTCGCCGCCGATCATTGCGGTCGATGACGTCTCGGTCGGCTACGAGCCGGGCAAGCCGGTGCTCAACCGCGTGACGCTGCGCGTCGATACCGACGACCGCATCGCGCTGCTCGGCTCCAACGGCAACGGCAAGTCGACACTGGTCAAGCTCTTGGCGGGCAAGCTCGCGCCGTTCTCGGGGAGGATCACCAAAGCGGACAAGCTGTCGGTCGGCTATTTCGCCCAGCACCAGGTCGACGAGCTCAATCTCGACGGCTCGCCCTATGATCACATCCGCAAGCTGATGCCCGAGGCGCCGGAGAGCAAGGTGCGCGCCCGCGTCGGCGCGATCGGCTTCTCCGGCAAGGCCGGCGACACGCTGGTGAGGAGCCTGTCGGGCGGCGAGAAGGCGCGGCTGCTGCTCGGGCTTGCGACGTTCTACGGCCCCAACATGATCATCCTGGATGAGCCGACCAACCATCTCGACATCGACAGCCGCGCGGCGCTGGCGGAGGCGATCAACGAATTCCCCGGCGCCATCATCATGGTCTCGCACGATCGCTATCTGATCGAGGCCTGCGCCGACCGGTTGTGGGTCGTGGCGAACCAGACCGTGACGGCCTATGACGGCGATCTCGACGAATATCGCCGCATGATCCTGTCGGCCAATGACGGACGCACGGCCTCGCGCGAGCGCGCCAGGGAGATCGCCGCAAAGCCCGAGCGCATCCGCAATGAAAGGCGCGTTTCACCGAGGCAGCGGATCGCGCAGGCCGAGAGCGAGATCGAGCGCATCAACGGCATCATCGCCAAGATCGACACCGCGCTCGCGCTGCCCGATATTTTCACGCGCGATCCCAAGCAGGCTGCACAGCTGACCAAGGCGCGCGCCGGCGCCGAGAGCGCGCTGCAACGCGCCGAGGAAGAATGGCTGGAAGCCAGCGCCGAACTCGACGAGGCAGCGAACTAGATTTGACCCGCCGGGCAGAGCCGCATGTTCGGTGTAGTCCCTGCGAAAGCAGGGACCCATAACCACAGATGGTCATTGTTGCGCGATCGTCGAACGACGAGTCCCGTCAACCACATCCGCCGCGGGGTATGGGTCCCTGCTCCTGTGCGCAATTGCGCACTAGGCAGGGACGACGCGTCGAGGGAGCGTGGGCTCTCATTCTTCCGATGTCATGCCCGCGCATGCAAGCATCGACCTGCCGCTGCGACAAAAACGGCTCAGCCGTTCGAGGTTGGCGCCGGCTTCTTCGGCTTCTTCTTCGCCGGCTTCGCGACCTTCGGCTCCGGCGCAGCATCGGGACCGCGTTCGACGGACGTAAGGCGCCCCCCGGAGAACGTATAGATGCCGGCGCGTGCGCCACGCGACCAGGTCACCACCGCGACGCGTTCGCCGCCAGGTCCGTTCGACAGATTCACGCTGTCGGGGGCGCCGATGCCGCGCACGACGTCGCATTCGGTATGGCCGAGTGCGACACTGCCGCCGGTCGGCTGCGGCGGCGGGGCACCGGGAGCCTGCGCGTTCGCATCGGCAGCGCCCGGCGGCGGCGCCATGCCAGGACAGCTTCCGTCGGCACTGACGAGGTCATCGTTGGTCACCGGCTTGTCCGGCGTCAGCGGCGGCGATTCGATCGAGATGTTGCGGATGAACACCCGCCCGGGCCGGGAGAACCAGTCTGCATCGCGCGAGAAAATGTCGGATGCCCCCGAGCAACCGGCAAGGCCAGGTGCAAGCACCAGCAGGGCCAGCAGCGATTTCCGACTGAATGTTCCGTCTCGCACGATCGACAAGGCTCCTAACCCCTTTACCTAAGGGCTTGTCCGAACATCACTTTGCGGCATGACCGTGACCCGCCTCAGGAAACCCAGAGAAACGTCGAATTATCATTAATTAGTCGATATCGCTATTGGCGCCGCTGCCAGCGTCCCCGCTCGTCGGTCTGCCAATAAGTGACCTCGAAGCCCCGTGCCTTGCAGGCGGTCCAGCTCGCCCTCGCCGCGGCCACCGCGTCGGGATCGTCGCCGTTGAACACCAGGACCACCCGCTCGTAGCTGTCGCAGTCGGCCGGCAGCGCCGCGTTGTCGACCAGGAATCGGACATTGGCCCGGTTCGGATTATCTTCCTCGATCGACAGGATGATGGGCTGGTCCTGCGCGTCGGCAACCCGCGCGCTCGCGTGCGGCAGGAATGAATCGTCGCTGTAGGTCCACAGATGCGCGTCGAGCGTCTCAGCGCGCTCCTGCGACGTCGATTGCACGACCACGCGCCAGCCGCGCTCGAGTGACTTCTCAAGCAGCGGCGGCAAGACGCTCTCCAGCGTCATGTTCTGCAGATGGTAGAACAGAACCTCGGTCATGCGACGGCTGACACTCTACTTCTTGGCTTCGTAATATTCGGAGACGAGCCGCTCGAGCAGCCGGACGCCGTAACCCGAACCCCAACTCTGGTTGATCTCGGTCTTCGGCGCGCCCATCGCGGTGCCGGCAATGTCGAGATGGGCCCAGGGCGTGCCGTCGACGAAGCGCTGCAGGAATTGCGCCGCCGTGATCGAACCGCCGTTGCGCCCGCCGGTGTTCTTCATGTCGGCGAATTGCGAATCGATCTGCTTGTCGTATTCGGGACCAAGCGGCATGCGCCACACCTTCTCCCCGGTCTCCAGGCCGACCTTCGCGAGGCGTTCGGCGAGCTCGTCATTGTTGGAGAACATGCCGGCGTGATCGGTGCCGAGCGCGACCATGATCGCGCCGGTCAGCGTTGCCAAATCGACCATGAACTTCGGCTTGCACTTCTTGGCGACGTACCAGAGCACGTCGGCGAGCACGAGGCGCCCTTCGGCGTCGGTGTTGATGATTTCGATGGTCTGGCCGGACATCGAGGTGACGATGTCGCCCGGACGCTGTGCATTGCCGTCGGGCATGTTCTCGACGAGGCCGATGGCGCCGACGGCGTTGACCCGGGCCTTGCGCGCCGCGAGCGCGTGCATCAGCCCGACGACGCAGGCTGCGCCGCCCATGTCACCCTTCATATCCTCCATGCCGCCGGCCGACTTGATCGAGATGCCGCCGGTGTCGAAACAGACGCCCTTGCCGACGAACGCGACCGGCGCCTCGCTCTTCTTGCCGCCGTTCCAGCGCATGATCACGGTGCGGCTCGGCCGCACCGAGCCCTGCCCGACGCCGAGCAGCGCACCCATGCCGAGCTTGGTCATCGCCTTGACGTCGAGGACCTCGACGGTGACGCCGAGCTTGCGGAGCTGGCTGGCGCGGCGCGCGAACTCCTCGGGGTACAGCACGTTCGGCGGCTCGTTGACGAGCTCACGCGCCAGATTCACGCCGTCGACGATCGACGATTCGGGTGCGAACGCCTTCTTCGCAGCAGCGACGTCGTCGACCGCGATCGAGACGTCGGCCCGCACGGCGCCGTCCTCGCCGTCCTTCTTCTTGGTCTTGTAGCGGTCGAACTTGTAGGCGCGCAGGCGGATGCCGGTGGCAATCGTGGCGGCCTGGGCAGCGGTCATTGCAGCATCGGGCAGTTCCGCGAGAACGGTCATCGCGGCGCTGCCGGCATTGAGCTTGCCGGCCACTACGCCGCCGAATTTGAGAAGATCCTTCTCCTTGAGGTCGGCCGCCTTGCCGGTGCCGATCACGATCAGCCGGTCGACCTTGATTCCCTCCGGCGCCAGGATGTCCAGGGCTGCCCCGCTCTTGCCCTTGAACTGGTTGGCGGCGGCAGCCCGCTTGACCGTGTCCGCGGCGGCTCCCAGCGCCTTCCTTGTGGCGGCTCCCAGCTTCAATTGCTCGTCGCAAAAGGCGACCAGGATGCCGCGAGCGGACGCGGAGAATGGGACAAAGCCGACCTTGACGGCGTCGGACATAGGAAAATCCTCCAGAACTCAGGGTGTTGCTCGGACCTGAGACGGTCCTTCCGGCACACGGGGCGAGCATTGCGATGGCGGTCCGGAACGCCCCGGACCGGGCTTGTGTCACACTATGACCCGCCGGTTGCGCCGCTGCCAAGCGCCGGAGTGGCCGGAAGGCCACAAAAGCGATTAATTAACCATAAATTAAGCGTGCCTTGGCCCGGCCATTTTGTTGACGGATCAAAGGGATGGTAGTGAGAGTGTGAACAGAGAGTGAGCCGGACGGGTCCGCGGCTCGACCATAGGGGAACCCGGGTTGACGGGATTGGTCGAAAGCCGTGCGTTTGGTTGCGCCATGGGGGACGTAGGGGTCGTGCGGTAGCGATGGGGTCGGTCGACAAGTACATCTTCAAAACGACGCTGGCGTCGTTTGCGCTTGTCCTGGTCAGCCTCACCGGGGTGATCTGGATTACCCAGGCGTTGCGCGGCATCGACCTGATGACCAGCCAGGGTCAGACCATCCTCACCTTCCTCGGCATCACCGGCCTCGTGATCCCTGCCCTCGTCCTGATCATCGCCCCGATCGCGCTGATGATCGCGATCTCGCACACGCTGAACAAGCTCGCGACCGATTCCGAGATCATCGTCATGAACGCGGCCGGCTTCTCGCCGTTTCGGCTGTTCTACCCATTCTTCTATGCCACCTGCGTGGTGGCGGCACTGGTCGCCTTCATCGGCGCCTATCTCGCTCCCGACGGCATGCGCCGGATCAAGCAGTGGGATGCCGAGATCACCGCCGACGTCCTGACCAACATCCTGCAGCCGGGCCGCTTCGCCCAGCTCGACCAGAACCTGACGATTCGGATCCGCGAGCGCCTGCCCGGCGGCGTGCTCGGCGGCGTTTTCGTCGACGATCGCCGCGATCCGCAGCAGCGCGTCACCATCGTCGCCGATCACGGCACCGTGCTGAAGAACGAGAGCGGCTCGTATCTCGTGCTGGAGGACGGCAATCTCGAGCGATTCGAAGTCGGCAAGCGCGATCCGACGCTGGTGGTGTTTCAGCGCTACGCGTTCGACATGTCGAAATTCTCGCAAGGGCGCGACGTCACGCTCGGAATTCGCGAGCGCTACCTCTGGGAGCTGATGTGGCCGGACGAGAACGATCAGACCTATCAGCAGCTGTCGGGCCAGTTCTTCGCGGAGCTGCATGATCGCTTCATGGCACCGATCTATCCGTTCGCGTTCGCGGCCCTCACTTTTGCGTTTCTCGGCGCGCCGCGCACCACGCGCCAGAGCCGCAATTTCTCGATCGGCGGCTCGGTGTTTGCGGTGTTCGGCCTGCGCATGGTCGGATTCGCCTGCTCGGTGATGGCGGTGAAAACGCCGATCGCAGCGCTCGTGCAGTACCTGATGCTGTTTGGCGGCATCGGCGTCGGCCTCTGGATGATCGTCGGCGGCGTGGTCGTCGAGCCGCCGCCGCGGCTGATGGAAGCCATCAACAGGAACAACGAGCGCATTGCGCGCCTCTTCCGGAGGCCGGCAACCGCATGAGCATGGTCACAAATACGCTCGGCCGCTATTTCGCCGGCCGATTCGTGATCGCGGCGGTCGGCGTGTTCGCGGGCATCTTCGTGCTGCTCGTGCTGGTCGACTATATCGAGATGGTGCGCAAGACGTCCGGCCTGGTCGGAGCCTCCGCCATCACCGTCGCCGAGACCTCGCTGTTCCGCGTGCCGCAATTGCTCGAAAAGCTGATGCCGTTCTGCGTGCTGATCGGCGCGATGACCTGTTATCTCGCATTGTCGCGACGGCTGGAGCTCGTCGTGGCGCGCGCCGCCGGCGTTTCGGCCTGGCAATTCATCTCGCCGGCGCTGGCCAGCGCGATCGTGCTCGGCATCTTTGCGACCACCGCCTACAATCCGGTGTCGGCCAATCTGCGCGAGCTCTCCAAGCGAATGGAGGCCGAACTGTTCGGCTCGGCGCCGGGCGGCGGCATTCAGGACGCATCGGGCTTCTGGCTCAACCAGATCAATGACGAGGGCCAGGCGATCATCAACGCGGCGCGCAGCGAACAGCAGGGCGTCCGGCTGACCGGCCTCACGGTGTTCCGATTCGATACGGCGTTGCAGTTCAAGGAACGAATCGAAGCCCGCGAAGCAACGCTCGAAGAGGGCCGCTGGGTGTTCACGGGAGTACGCCGATACACCCTCGACAAGGCTCCGGTGGACCAGGACACCTTCTATTTGACCACCACCCTCACCCCGGCACAGGTGCGCAACAGTTTCTCCACCCCCGAAACTGTGTCCTTTTGGCAACTGCCGAACTACATCCGCTCATCGGAGAGCTCAGGGTTCGCGACGGCTGGCTATCGCTTGCAGTATCACAAGCTCATCGCACAGCCGTTTTTGCTGGCTGCGATGGTGATGTTGGCGGCTTCTGTGAGCCTCCGCTTCTTTCGGATGGGCGGCGTGCAGAAGATGGTTTTGAGTGGCGTGGGCGCAGGCTTTCTGCTCTACGTGCTTTCGAAAGTAACTGAAGATTTGAGCAAGGCTGAGTTGATGCATCCCATCGCTGCGGCGTGGTTGCCCGTCGTCGTGGGTAGCCTCACCGGTTTCTTAGCCTTGCTGTACCAGGAGGACGGGTAGTGGCTGGTGTCGCCGCCCGCCAGTTGATGTCGCCTGCATTCGGGCGGCGCAGTGCCCTGCGCCGTCAACGGAGCCGCATGGCCGCGTTTGGCGTTTCGATTTCCGCTCTCTTCGCCGCGTTCGTCGTGGTCAGCGCGTTCGACGTCGTCACGTCGACGCCGGCTGCCGCGCAGGCGTTCACCTACAATCCGCGTCCGCCGAAGCCGGTCCGCCCGCCTGCCAAGAATGACGGGCAGATGCTCGTTCAGGCGACCGAGGTCGATTACGACTACAACAACTCGCGCATCTCGGCGGTCGGCAACGTCCAGATGTTCTACAACGGCACCAGCGTCGAGGCCGACAGGGTCATCTACGATCAGAAGACCAAGCGTCTTCATGCCGAAGGCAACATCCGCATGACCGATGCGGAAGGCAAGATCACCTACGCCAACATCTTGGATCTCAGCGACGACTACCGCGACGGGTTCGTCGATTCGCTGCGCGTCGATACTGAAGACCAGACCCGCATGGCGGCGACTCGCGCCGATCGGTCCAGCGGCAATTACACGGTGTTCGACAACGGCGTTTATACCGCCTGCGCA
Source organism: Bradyrhizobium macuxiense (assembly GCF_007993935.1). Taxonomy (GTDB): domain Bacteria; phylum Pseudomonadota; class Alphaproteobacteria; order Rhizobiales; family Xanthobacteraceae; genus Bradyrhizobium; species Bradyrhizobium macuxiense_A. The sequence goes on from NZ_VITY01000001.1 coordinate 423,829, forward strand.
CCCTGTAAGGATGATCCGAAGAAGCCGCCGCTCTGGCAGGTCAAGGGAGCGCGCATCATCCATAACCAGACCGAGAAGATGCTCTATTTCGAGAACGCCCAGCTCGAGTTCTTCGGCGTTCCGATGGCCTATCTGCCCTACTTCTCGACGCCCGATCCGACCGTGAAGCGCAAGAGCGGCTTCCTGATGCCGGGCTTCACCAGCTACACGGCTTTCGGCTACGGCGTCGAAATCCCCTATTATTGGGCGATCGCGCCCGACATGGACGCGACCTTCAGTCCGCGCATCACGTCCAAGCAGGGCGTGCTGATGCAGACCGAATTCCGCCAGCGCTTCGCTGACGGCTCCTATCAGATCCGGCTTTACGGCATCGACCAGCTCGACCAGAAACAGTTTACCGGCCAGCCGGGCGACCGCCAATTCCGCTGGGGCGTCGACACCAAGGGCCAGTTCGCGCTGAACGACAAATGGGTCTGGGGCTGGGACGGCGTCCTGCTGTCCGACTACTTCTTTATGTCCGACTACCGGCTCGCCCAGTACAAGGACCCGTTCGGATCGTTCCTGTCGCTGCCGACGGAAGCGATCTCGCAGCTCTATCTGACCGGGGTCGGCAACCGCAGCTTCTTCGATGCGCGCGCGATCTATTATCTCAGCTACTCGGGCAACCAGAACCAGGTCCCGGTGGTCGCGCCGGTGATCGACTACAACAACGTGATCAACCAGAATATCCTGGGCGGCGAGTTCAGCTACAAGACGAACTTCGTCAACCTGACCCGCGAAACCGCGGTGTTCGATCCGATCACGACGACGGCCAGCAACCCCCTTAACCCGTTGTGCACGACCACGTCGGCCGATCCGATGGCGCGAACGCCGTCGCAGTGCCTGCTGCGCGGCATGCCGGGCACCTACACCAGGCTGACGGCCGAGGCGCAGTGGCGTAAGTCGTACACCGATCCGTTCGGCCAGATCTGGACGCCGTTCGCGAGCGTCCGCGCCGATGCGATCAACGCCGACGTCTCGAACCAGCCGGGCGTCTCCAACTACCTGCCGGTCGGCGACACCCAGACGGTCCGCCTGATGCCGACCGTCGGCTTCGAATACCGCTACCCGTTCATCAATGTGCAGCCGTGGGGCACGACCACCGTCGAGCCGATTGCGCAGGTCATCATCCGGCCCAACGAACCCAATGCCGGCAAGCTTCCGAACGAGGACGCGCAGAGCCTGGTGTTCGATACCAGCAATCTGTTCGCAGTCGACAAGTTCTCCGGCTACGACCGCGTCGAGGGCGGCAGCCGCGCCAATGTCGGCGTGCAGGCCACCACGCAGTTCGACCACGGCGGCGCCATCAAGGGGATGTTCGGACAGTCCTACCAGATGTTCGGGCTGAACTCGTTCGCGGTCGCCGACGTCACCAACACCGGCATCGACTCCGGCCTGCAGAACCCGCGCTCGGACTACGTCGCAAGCCTCGCCTATTCGCCCAACCGCACCTACACCTTCAGCGTCCGCTCGCGGATGGATGAGGCGACCTGGAACATCAACCGGTTCGAGGCCACGGCGAGCGCGAATTTCGACCGCTGGTCGGTCGCCGTGACGTATGGCGATTACGCTGCGCAGCCGGAACTCGGCTATTTGACGCGCCGCGAGGGCATCCTCACCAGCGGTTCGATCAAGGTGGCGTCGAACTGGGTGGTTCAGGGTGCGGCGCGCTGGGATCTTGAAGCGAACAAGATCAACCAGTATGCCTTGGGCGCGGGCTATGTGGACGACTGCTTCGTGCTGGCTGCCAACTATGTCACGTCCTATACCTACCAGGCCGGTTCGCAGCCGCCCGTTCTCAGCCACGCGATCATGTTCCAGATCGGGCTGCGGACGATCGCCCAGACCTCCACGACCAGCAGTTCGGCTGGCATGCAGTAGCGAGTGAGGGGCCTATCAGGGGGGCTTGTATTGCCCGCGGGCCTGTGGCCCCGGCTTGAATTGGTTTAAACGGCTGACATGACCATACCAACAACCGCTAGCCGGCCAACGCGCCGCCACTCGCTCGTGTTGAGCTCCTTGCTGGCTCTTTTCCTCCTGCTGGGGTGCGGTGCGCGCCTGCACGCCCAGACCATCGCCGTGATGGTCAATGGCGAACCGATCACCAATTTCGACATCGAGCAGCGCGCCAAGCTGAACGCCCTGACCGGCGGCAAAAATCCCGATCGAAAGGCCATCCTCGACGAGCTGATCGACGAGAAGCTGAAGATCAAGGAAGCTAAGAAGTTCGGCGTCGATCCCACCGCCAACGACATCGAACAGTCCTATGGCGGCATGGCGCAACGGATGCGGCTGAACAACGATCAGCTGACCAAGGTGCTCGAGAGCAAGGGCATCCGCCCCGACACGCTCAAGCAGCGCATCAGGGCCGACATGGTCTGGACCAGCCTGGTCCGCGGCCGGTTCAAGGAAAGCCTGCAGGTTGGCGAAAAGGACGTCGCCACCGCGGTCAAGGAGACCGGCGAGGCCGCCGACGCGGAAGCTTTCGAGTACAGGATGCAGCCGATCGTCCTGATCGTGCCCCGCGGCTCGCCGCAATCCGAGTTCGAGAGCCGCCGCAAGGAGGCCGACTCCCTGCGCGAGCGCGTGACCAGCTGCGAGGAAGCCAACACCTTCTTCAAGTCGATGCGCAACGCCGCGATCCGCGAGATCGTCGTCAAGACGTCGGCGGACCTGCCGCAGTCGCTGCGCGACATCCTGGACAAGACCCCGGTCGGCCATCTCACCCCTCCCGAACTCACCAAGCAGGGCATCGAGATGGTCGCCCTCTGCGGCCGGAAGGCAACCACCGTGGACACGCCCAAGAAGCGTGAAATGCGGGACAAGATGTACGTGCAGAAGTACGAAGCGAAGTCGAAGGCCTACCTGCAGGAAGTCCGAAAAGCCGCGATGATCGAATATCCAGGCGGGCGGTGATCGACTATCGTTGACGCATGGCTCAACCTCTCGCACTGACATCCGGCGAGCCCGCAGGCATCGGCCCCGACATCACGCTCGCCGCATGGCTGCGCCGCCGCGAACTCGATCTGCCGCCGTTCTACCTGCTCGGCGACCCCGCGGCGCTGGCCGAGCGCGCCAAGACGCTCGGGCTTGCGGTGGAGCTTGCCGAGGTCAGCACTGAAGAGGCATCCGCGGCGTTCGAACGGGCCCTCCCCGTCGTTGCGACCGGCAAGGCGGCGACGGCGCAACCGGGCAAACCCGACGGGACGAGCGCGGACGCCGCGCTGGCGTCGATCCGTCAGGCCGTCGCCGATGTCGCCGCCGGCAAGGCCAGCGCCGTCGTCACCAATCCGATCGCCAAGAACGTGCTGTACCGCGCCGGCTTCCGTCATCCCGGCCATACCGAATTCCTCGCCGAGCTCGCCGCGCGCGGCGGGGCCGCGCCGCAGCCGGTGATGATGCTGTGGTCGCCGGCGCTCGCCGTCGTCCCGGTGACCATCCATGTGTCGGTCCGCGAGGCGCTGGCGCAATTGTCGACCGATCTGATCGTGTCGACCGCGCGGATCGTGGTCGCCGACATGAAGGCGCGGTTCGGCCTCGCCTCGCCGCGGCTTGCCGTCGCCGGCCTCAACCCGCATGCCGGCGAAGACGGCACGCTCGGCATGGAAGATGTCGAGATCGTCGCACCCGCGGTCGATATCCTGCGCCGCGACGGCATCGCCGTCCGCGGCCCGCTGCCGTCCGACACCATGTTCCACGCGGCCGCACGCAAGACCTATGACTGCGCGATCTGCATGTATCACGACCAGGCGCTGATCCCGATCAAGACCGTCGCGTTCGAGGACGCCGTCAACGTCACGCTGGGACTGCCCTTCGTCCGCACGTCGCCCGATCACGGCACTGCATTCGACATCGCCGGCACCGGCAAGGCCAACCCCTCGAGCCTGATCGCCGCGCTGCGGCTCGCCGCGCGGATGGCCGCGGCGTCAAGCTGAGTGAGTACGATCGACGATCTGCCGCCGCTGCGCGACATCATTCGCGAGCATTCGTTGTCGGCGCGCAAATCGCTCGGTCAGAACTTCCTGCTCGATCTCAATCTCACCGCGCGCATCGCGCGCGCCGCGGGCCCGCTGGAAGACTGCACCGTGATCGAGGTCGGGCCCGGCCCCGGCGGGCTGACCCGCGCGCTGCTGGCGATGGGCGCGAGGCGCGTGATCGCCATCGAGCGCGACGAACGGGCGCTTGCCGCGCTCGACTACATCGTCAAGCGCTACCCCGGCCGCATCGAGATCGTGCATGGCGACGCGCAGCATTTCGATCCCCGTCCCTTGCTCCATGGCGGCAAGGCCAAGATCGTCGCCAACCTGCCCTACAACATCGCAACCCAGCTGTTGGTCGACTGGCTGTCGGTCGAGCCGTGGCCGCCCTGGTACGACACCATGGTGCTGATGTTTCAGCGCGAGGTCGCCGAACGCATCACAGCCCATGAGGACGAGGAGGCCTATGGCCGGCTTGCGGTGCTCGCCAACTGGCGCGCCGAGACCAAGATCCTGTTCGACATTTCGCCCGCGGCCTTCGTGCCGCAACCGAAGGTCACGTCCTCGGTGGTCCGCCTGATTCCGCGCGCCGCGCCTGAGCCGTGCGACCGCCGCATGCTCGAGCAGGTCGCCGCAGCCGCGTTCGGCCAGCGCCGCAAGATGCTGCGTCAGAGCCTGAAATCGCTGTCGGTCGATCCGGCGCGGCTTGCGGCCGCAGCCGATATCGACGCGACACGCCGCGCCGAAACCATTCCGGTGGCGGGCTTTGTTGCCATGGCGCGCGAATTGGCCGATATACGGTCCACAAAATAGAACAACAGGAGAAAACGTAATGGCGCGCATGGTTCGCCAATCCCTCGTCAAATTCGATGCACCGCTGTGCGAAACCATCGTCGACACGCCGAAGCCCCAGGGACGCGAGGTGCTGGTGCGCATCGAGCGCTGCGGCCTGTGCCATTCCGATCTCCACATTCAGGACGGCTACGCCGACCTTGGCGGCGGCAAGAAGCTCGACACCACCCGCGGCATGACCCTGCCCTTCACACTCGGCCATGAGATCGCAGGCGTGGTCGACGAGGTCGGTCCCGATGCGCCGAACGATCTGGTCGGAACGAAGAAGGCCGTCTTCCCCTGGATCGGCTGCGGCCAGTGCCGCGACTGTCTCGCCGGCGACGAGAACCTCTGCGTCAAGCAGCGCTTTCTCGGAGTCTCCATCGACGGCGGCTTCGCAACCCACGTGCTGGTGCCCGACGCAAAGTACCTGCTCGACTACGATCCGCTGCCGGTCAACCAGGCCGCTACGCTGATGTGCTCCGGCGTGACCGCCTATGGCGCGCTGAAGCGCCTGGTCGATCGTCCGCGCCAGCGCAATCTGCTGCTGATCGGCCTCGGCGGCGTCGGCATGATGGGCCTGTCGTTCGCGCAGGCGATGTTCAAGCAGCCGATCACGGTTGCCGATCTCAGCCCGGCGGCGCGCGAGACCGCGCTGAAGAACGGCGCCGCGGCCGCCTACGATCCGGCGGAGCCCGACGTCGTCAAGCGCATGCTGAAGGAGAGCGACGGCGGTTTCGACGGCGTCGTCGACTTTGCCGGCAACGAGAAGTCGATGGCGTTTGCGGTCTCGACGGTGGCACGCGGCGGCAAGATCGTGGTGTCCGGCCTGATGGGCGGCCAGTTCACGCTGCCGATGGTGCAGTGGGTGTACAAGCGCATGACCATCGAAGGCTTCATGGTCGGCACACTGGCCGAAGGCCAGGAACTGATGGCGCTCGCCCGCGCCGGCAAGATCAAGCCGACGCCGATGAAGGAAGAGCCGATGGCCGACGTCCAGAAATGGATCGATGAATTGCGGGCCGGAAAAGTCGTGGGACGCATCGTACTGAAGAACTAGCAAGGACGTCCTGCCGGCCTCGCCCGACCAAAATGGGGGAGGACGCGAATGAGGAAGAAACGTTCGACGATCCAGGCCTGGGCGGCGCTCGCCCTCGCCGTGACGCCGGCCCTTGCGCAAACGCGTTACGGGCCCGGCGTCACCGACAGCGACATCAAGATCGGCACCACGACGCCCTATAGCGGCCCGGCGTCGGCCTATTCGGCCGGCGCGGTCTCGATCACCGCCTATTTCGCGATGATCAACGATCAGGGCGGCGTCAACGGCCGCAAGATCAATTTCATCAGCCTCGACGATGCCTACAGCCCGCCGAAGACGGTCGAGCAGATCCGCCGCCTGATCGAGAGCGACGAGGTGCTGTTCCTCGTCAACCCGGTCGGCACCGCGCCCAACATGGCAGTGGTCAAATACATCAACCAGAAGCAGGTGCCGCATCTCTTCGTCGGATCAGGAGCTACGATCTTCAACGATCCCGAGCATTATCCGTGGACGATGAGCTGGACGCCGCATTACGCGTCCGAGGGCGAGATCTACGCAAGGTACATCCTGTCGACGCTGCCTGACGCCAGGATCGGCATCCTCGCGCAGAACGACGATCTGGGTCGCGACTACATACTCGGCTTCAAGCGCGGGCTCGGCGACAAGGCTGCGACGATGATCGTGTCGCAGCAGGCCTACAACACCAGCGATCCCACGGTGGATTCGCAGATCGTGTCGCTGAAGGCCGCGGGCGCCAACGTGCTGTTCATCGCCGCGGTGCCGAAATTCGCGGCCCAGGCGATCCGCAAGGCCTACGATATCGACTGGCACCCGCAGGAATTCCTCTCCAGCATCGGCTCCTCGATCGCGGGCGCGATCCGTCCCGCGGGTTTCGAGGCCGCCAAGGGCGTGATCTCCGCTGCGTATCAGAAGGACCCTGCCGATCCGCAGTGGAAGGACGATCCCGCCATGCAGGCCTGGAACGTCTGGATGGACAAGTACAACCCGCATGTCGACAAGAGCGACTACTACGCACCCTACGGCTACAACATCGGCTACGCCGTGGTGCAGATCCTCAAGCAGTGCGGCAACGACCTGACGCGCGAGAACGTCATGAAGCAGGCTTCCCATCTCGATATGGAGTTGCCGCTGCTGCTGCCCGGCATCCGGCTGCGGACCTCTCCGACCGACCTGCGCCCGATCAAGCAAATGCGTCTGGTCCGCTTCAACGGCCAGCGCTACGTGCTGTTCAGCGACGTGCTCGAAAGCAACTAGTCGTCCCCCGCGCGCAACCAATAAGCCGGTTCCTCGGCCTTCGGCTTGCCGCAATTGCGACACGCCGCGAGCCCCAATTAAGCCCTACCCGTTCCGGATTTGCGGCGCATTGCGACCCAACTCTTTGCCGAGATTGGTTTCACCAGCGTTTGCGTAAAAAAAGAAATACCGGGGACGTGTATGTCAAATCGTTCAGCGAAATTCGCTGCGGCGCTTGCCGCGAGCATCTTGGGGGGCGCCGGCTTCGGCGCCATGGCGCAGACCGCCGCCAATACCGCGAGCACCAACACGGCAGCTGCCAAGACGGCGGATGCCAAGACGGCGGACACCTGTCAGGCCGCGCCGAAGGGAACCGCGCCGGCGGGAAGCCACTGGTTCTATCACCTCGACCGCAGCACTAAGAAGAAGTGCTGGTACCTCGGTGACGCCGGGAACAAGGTTGTCGCCAAGCCCGCCACCGCGCAGCAACAGCCCGCGGCGCCGGACACCGCGACCGCCGACGCGACGTCGCCACAGAGCCAGCCGGCGACCGTGGTGCCGCCGCCCGCGATGCGCAAATCGGTCGCCAATGCCCATGCCGAGTGGCCCTCGCCGCAGGCCACAGCCGCGCCAGTGGCAGGCCCCGATGCAGCCCAGGCCAGCGGCGTGGCAGCGCAGGCCGATCCGGCGGCGCCCGCCGGCGCCAACGCCCAGCCGTCGGAGGTGAACGCCAGGTGGCTGGATGCATCGAGCATGGCCGGAACCAACGGCACAAGGCACGCGGCAGATCAGCCGACCGTGGTCGCGCAGGCCGACACGACGCCGCAACAAGCGGCCGCGCCAGCACCGGCCGCTCCCGCCACGGCCGAGGCCTCCGCCGAGAAGTCTTCGTCCTCAACGCAAATGCTGCTGATCGTGATGGTCGGCGCCCTGGCGCTCGCGGGCCTCGTCAGCGCGCTGGTGTTCCGCCTGACCCGCACGCGGACGCCACCCTACCAGATCAGCGACGAGTGGCGCGCGCCCTGGGACTCTCTCCATACCGAGCCGGCACCACCGATGTCCGTCGTCGGCCGTGACCGTCCGCTGCGTCTGTCGGAAGCAGCGCCGCGCCGTGCGGAGACCCCCGTTCCGCGCCGCGCCGAGACGCCGGTTGCTCGCCGTGAGGCGACTCGTGATCCCGGGCAGACCGAGCAGGACAACAAGCAGATCGCGGCGATGCTGCAGCGGCTGGCGCGCAGCGCGGCGAACTAGTGCTGGTTCTGGAATAAGAAAATGAGACGTGATGCGATCCGTTGCGATCGTATCACGATCGCGCGGGCTATTTCTCGAGCTGACGCTGCAGGCCACGCACGAATTCGGTGAGGCCGGTGCGGCGCTCGCGCTTGAGACGTTCGGCTTTCAGGATCGACTGCACCTCGGCAAAGGCGTCGTCGACGTTCTGGTTGACGACGATGTAGTCGTATTCCGCCCAGTGGCTCAGCTCGTGACTGGCGCGGTTCATCCGTCCGCGGATGACCTCTTCCGAATCCTGCGCCCGCGTATGCAATCGCTTCTCGAGATCGGCGGCCGACGGCGGCAGGATGAACACCCGCACGACGTCGGCGCTGGCTTTCTGGTGAAGCTGTTGGGTGCCCTGCCAGTCGATGTCGAACAGCACATCCTGTCCGACCGCTAGCGCCGCCTCGACCGGAGCGCGCGGCGTGCCGTAGAGATTGTCGAACACGGTCGCCCATTCGAGCAGTTCACCCTGCTCGACCATGCTCTCGAACTTCTTCTTGTCGACGAAAAAATAGTCGCGGCCATCGACCTCGCCCGGCCGCATCGGCCGTGTCGTCGCCGACACCGACATCTTCAGTCCCGGCTCGCGCTCGAGCAGCATGCGCGACAGCGTCGTCTTGCCGGCGCCCGAGGGCGACGACAGGACGAACATCAGTCCGCGCCGCTCAACGCCGTCAAAACCCTGCGCCGTCATCATTCACTCCAGATTCTGGACCTGTTCGCGGAACTGCTCGACCACGTTCTTCATCTCGAGGCCGGTGTTGGTCAGCTCGACGTCGTTCGACTTCGAGCAGCAGGTGTTGACCTCGCGGTTGAACTCCTGGGCGAGGAAGTCGAGCCGCCGCCCGACCGGACCGCCCTTGCCGATCATCTCGCGCGCCTGGCCGATATGGGAGGCGATGCGGTCGAGCTCCTCGCGGATATCGGCCTTGGTGGCGATCAGGATCGCCTCCTGGCTCAGCCGGTCGGCATCGAAGCGATCGGAGGTCTCCAGCAGCGCTGCGATCTGCTCGGCGAGCCGGGCCTTGATCGCCTCGGGTTTGCGGCCGGGCGCCGTCTCGGCGCGCTTGGCGAGCTTCTCGATCTCGTCCATCCGCTGCATCAGGATCTGGCCCAGCGCATCGCCCTCGCGGCGGCGCATCTCGACGAGGCTCGTGAGCGCCTGCTCGAAGGCCATCGCCGCGGCTTCGCGCGCCGCCTTGTCCTCTTCCTCGTTACTCTCGGGCTCGACGACCTCGATGACGCCCTTGATACCGAGCAGGCCGTCGATGCTCGGCGCCACCGCGTCGATCCGTTGCGCCAGCGTGCCCGCGACCTTCACGACGGCGGCGAGCACGTCCTCGTTGATACGGATCGCCTGCGCCGCATCGGTGCGCTTGACGGTGAGATTGGCGTAGACCGTGCCGCGCGACAACAGTTCGCCGGCGCGCTTCTTGGCCAAGGCTTCCAATTCGTCCCAGCCCGGCGGCAGCCGCAAGCGCAGGTCAAAGCCCTTGGCGTTGACCGATTTCAGCTCCCACTCGAACGTATAGGGACCGCTTGCGCCATGGCTTCGGGCAAAGCCAGTCATGCTCGACAGCGCCATCGCGTAAAACTCTCCAACAGAAGGATATGGGACCAACCCGGAGCCTTTCGAGACTCGTGGGCAGCGTTACGACCTTAAAACGGATTCCGTGAAAGTGGAATTACGTCCACCTTCGGGAAACGCAGAGCTAGAACATGATCTTCCGAAAGATCATGCCCAAACAAGAAGCTAAAGCGCGATGATCGCATCGCGCTTTAGCGCTGCACGACCGGCGGCGAATTGGTCTGCTGGGCTGCGCCCTGGCGACCGCTGCGCGGCGGCTTCTTTTGATTGGTGGGCTTCGGCGGCGTCGTCGCCGTCGGATTGGTGTCGGCCGTCCCCGGCGCCGCGGCGGCAGGCGCCGGATCATCCGCGGGCTCGACGGTGTCGTTCTGTATCTGCTTTTCAGACGCGCGCAGCTTGGCGACGTTCTTGGCGTGCTGGTCGTAGGTTTCGGTGAAGGCGTGACCGCCGGTTCCGTCCGCAACGAAGAACAGGTCACGGGTGCGCGCCGGATTGGCCGTCGCCTCCAGCGAGGCGCGGCCGGGATTGGCGATCGGTCCGGGCGGCAGGCCGTCGATCACATAGGTGTTGTAGGGCGACGGCTGCGTGATCTCGCTGCGCTTGATCGGACGCCCCAGCGTGCCCTTACCGCCCACCAGCCCGTAGATGATGGTCGGATCGGATTGCAGCTTCATCCGCTGCCGCAGGCGGTTGACGAACACGGCGGCAACGCGGCTGCGCTCGTCGGCGCGGCCGGTTTCCTTCTCGACGATCGAGGCCAGCGTCACCAGCTGGTCCGGCGATTTCAGCGGCGTGTCGGTGTTGCGGCGCTCCCAGATCTCGGCGAGCACGCGCTTCTGCGCCTGCTGCAGGCGCTGGATCACCTGGTCGCGCGTGGTGCCGCGCGGGAATTTATAGGTCTCCGGCAGCAGCGTGCCCTCGCGCGGAATCTCGCGCACCGAGCCGGTGAAGATGTCGTTGTCGGAGAGCCGCGTCACGATCTGCTCCGAGGTCAGGCCTTCCGGAATCGTCATGGCGTGCTGCACCACCTTGCCGTCGACAATGGTGGCGATGACGTCGCGCAGGCTGGCATTCTTCTGGAACGAATATTCGCCGGGCTTGAGATCGGAGCTCGCCTTCAGCGCAAACACGCCGCCGATGAAGACCCACGGATTGACGTTGATCACGCCCTCGCGCAACAGCACGTCGGCGATGTCGCGCTTGCCTGCGCGCGCGGGGATGTTGACGATCTTGTCTTCCTGCAGCGGTCCCGGCGATTCCAGCGCCTGCTTGCCGTAGTAGTAGGTCGCTCCGGCGCCGAGCATCAGGATGATCAGGATGGTGAAGATGGCATTGCCGACGATCACGAAGGGATTGCGGGCACGATCCGAGCGCTTGGGCGGCGGCGGAACCTGTTCAGGCTCCAGCGCGGCACGTGGACTCCTTGGTGAAATGGGCGGCCTCTCACTCATCGATGCAAACCAATATCCTGCCGGTTGAATCGTGGCCGGACAAACCCCTGCCCTGCCAATAGCATACGCCCGCTATTAGGAGTCACCGCGGAATACGGCAAAACGGTGGACTAGTTCTAAAGTCCCGTTCCGACTGAATCGGAACGGGACTTTGGATTCTTGTTTTGACGCGTTTTCTTCACGCGAACCGGTACCCACTTCGCTCGAAAACGCTCTAAAGACCTACTAATTGGTCACGCGCTGCACGATCACGGAGGCGTTTGTGCCGCCGAAACCGAAGGAATTGGACAGCGCCACATTCACGTCACGCTTGCGCGACGTATGCGGCACGAGATCAATCGCGGTTTGCACCGACGGATTGTCGAGATTGATGGTCGGCGGCACCACGTTATCGCGAATCGCCAGGATCGCGAAGATCGCCTCGATCGCACCGGCCGCACCGAGCAGATGTCCGGTCGCGGACTTGGTCGACGACATCGAAACCTTCGAAGCCGCGTTGCCGAGCAGACGCTCGACCGCGCCGAGCTCGATCTCGTCGCCGACCTGCGTCGAGGTGCCGTGCGCGTTGATGTAGTCGAGATCGGACGCCGCAAGGCCGGCGCGCTTCAACGCCATGCTCATGCTGCGGAAGCCGCCATTGCCGTCCGGCGGCGGCGAGGTGATGTGGAAGGCATCGCCCGACAGGCCATAACCGGTGACCTCGGCGTAGATCTTCGCGCCACGCCGCTTGGCATGCTCGTACTCCTCGAGCACGAGAACGCCGGCGCCCTCGCCCATCACGAAGCCGTCGCGATCCTTGTCATAGGGCCGCGATGCCTTTTCCGGGGTGTCGTTGAAGCCGGTGGACAGCGCACGCGCCGCGCAGAAGCCGGCGATGCCGATGCGGGAGATCGGCGATTCGGCGCCGCCCGCAACCATCACCTCGGCATCGCCGAGCGCGATCAGCCGCGCCGCATCGCCGACCGCATGCGCGCCCGTCGAGCACGCCGTGACGACCGCATGATTGGGACCCTTCAGGCCGTGCTCGATCGAGACGTAGCCGGACGCCAGATTGATCAGGCGGCCCGGAATAAAGAACGGAGAGACCCGGCGCGGTCCACGCTCCTTTAGCAGCACCGCGGTCTCGGCAATGCCGGTGAGGCCGCCGATGCCGGAGCCGATCATCGTGCCGGTGGCGAACTGGTCCTCATCGGACTTCGGATGCCAGTTGGCATCGTCGAGCGCCTGCTTGGCCGCGCACATCGCGTAGACGATAAAGTCGTCGACCTTGCGCTGGTCCTTCGGCTCCATCCACTGATCGGGATTGAAGGTGCCGTTGGAGCCGTCGCCGCGCGGAATGTAGCAGGCGACCTGGCTCGGCAGGTCGGATACCTCGAAGGTGTCGATCTTCTTGCCGCCGCTGTCTCCGGCAAGGATGCGCGCCCAAGTTGCGTCAACGCCGCAGCCGAGCGGTGTAAGCATGCCCAGCCCCGTGACGACAACTCGTCTCATTTCCACGTCTCCGGCCAGCAATGCGCGGCTAATAGTAAGAAGCCGGGGGACCGCTCGATCGCGGTCCGTCCGGCCCCGTCAACTTCGCGATCGGCGTCAGCTCTTCGCGTTCTTCTCAAGAAACTTGGTCGCGTCGCCCACGGTCAGGATCGTCTCCGCCGCGTCGTCGGGAATCTCGCAACCGAATTCTTCTTCGAAAGCCATCACGAGCTCGACCGTGTCGAGGCTGTCGGCGCCGAGGTCATCGATGAAGCTCGCGCTATCGACCACCTTCTCGGGTTCGACACCAAGGTGCTCGACCACAATCTTCTTAACCCGCTCGCCAATCTCACTCATCGTTCAACCTCGTTGTTCCATTGGACCCGACCCCAAGACGATACGAGCCATCGTGGTCGTCTCGATTACTCAGTCGCGCATAGTCTTGATTCGGCCCGGTCGTAGCCGACTAAAGCCCCGGCGAACGGCAGGCGTCGCCACGCCAATATACAGGGTTTCAAAATCCTGCAATGGCGTTCTTCGCCCATCCACGGGGGGTTCAGCTACCATACTTCCAAAGCCTTGACTACACGCCTGAACCGGCTCCCGAAAACGGCTTTTCGCCGCATTGCGAGAACCGGCAAGTAGCTCAAATCATGGCCATCCCACCGTTGACGTGAATCGTCTGTCCGGTGACGTAGGCGGCCTCGTTGGAGGCCAGATAGACCGCTGCCGCAGCGATATCCTCGGGCGTTCCGAGCCGCGCCGCAGGAACCTTGGCCAGGATGGTTTCGCGCTGCTTGTCGTTCAGCGCATCGGTCATCGGCGTCTTGATGAAGCCCGGCGCGATGCAGTTGGCGGTCACGCCGCGCTTGGCGTATTCGGCACCCAGCGTCTTGATCAGGCCGATGATGCCGGCCTTCGACGCGGTGTAGTTGCCCTGGCCTGGATTGCCGGTGACGCCGACGATCGAGGTGATCGCGATGATGCGGCCGAAGCGCTTGCGCATCATCAATTTGGTCGCGGCGCGCGCCAGGCGGAACGTCGCGGTCAGGTTGACCGCGATGACGTCGTCCCAATCCTCGTCGCGCAACTGCACGAACAGATTGTCGCGGGTGATGCCGGCATTGGCGATCAGGATGTCGACCTGCCCCATCGCGGCTTCCGCCGCCGGCACCAGCGCCTCGACGTCGTCCTTGCTGGAGAGGTTGCACGGCAGCACGTGAACGCGCTCGCCGAGCTTGGCCGCGAAGCCGTCCAGCACCTCGCGCCGCGTTCCCGATATCGCCACCGTCGCGCCCTGCGCGTGCAGCGCCTGCGCGATCGCGCCGCCGATGCCGCCGGTTGCGCCCGTGACGAGCGCGGTCTTGCCAGTCAGATCAAACATCGAATTCCCCTCCCGGCTTTAAGCCGACGCTGCCAGCGCATCCTTGGCTGCAGCAATATCGTTCGGACCGCCGACGGACACGCCGACCGCACCATCGGCGATGCGCTTGACGAGGCCGCTCAGCACCTTGCCGGCGCCGATCTCGAAGAACCGCGTCACGCCCTGCCCTGCCATATAGGCAACCGACTCGCGCCAGCGCACGGTGCCCGTGACCTGTTCGATCAGGCGGCGGCGGATCTCGTCGGGATCGGTGATGGCCGATGCCAGCACGTTGGAGACCAGCGGCGCAGCGGGCGCCTTGATGGTGACGCCGGACAGCGCCTCTGCCATCGCATCGGCGGCCGGCTGCATCAGCTTGCAGTGGAACGGCGCCGACACCGGCAGCAGCATCGCGCGCTTGGCGCCCTTGGTCTTGGCGATCTCGACCGCGCGATCGACCGCGGCCTTGTCGCCGGAGACCACCACCTGGCCGCCGCCATTGTCGTTGGCGGCCTGGCAGACCTGTCCCTGCGCCGCCTCATTGGCGACCGCGACGGCCGCCTCGTAATCGAGGCCGAGCAGCGCGGCCATCGCACCGGCGCCGACCGGCACCGCCTTTTGCATCGCGAGCCCGCGGATGCGCAGCAGCCGCGCGGTGTCGCTGACGGTCAGGCTGCCGGCGGCGGCAAGTGCCGAATACTCGCCGAGCGAATGCCCGGCAACGAACGCCGCGTTGCGGCCGACCGAGAAGCCGGCTTCGCTCTCAAGCACCCGCAAGGTGGCGATCGAGACCGCCATCAGGGCCGGCTGGGCATTTTCGGTGAGTTGCAGCGTCTCGCCCGGACCATCCCAGATGATCGCGGTCAGCTTCTCGCCCAGCGCGGCATCGACCTCGTCGAACACCGCCTTGGCGACCGGAAAGGCGTCGGCCAGCGCCTTGCCCATGCCAACCGCCTGCGAGCCCTGCCCGGGAAACGTAAATGCTGCCGTCATCGGCGATCCCTACCTTGTTGAGCGTGATCTCCGCGCAAGCGCCGCGCCTGCCGCAGGGGAAAACGGTATCCGCGTTGCGCAAATCGCGCCACAGCGGGTCCGGGCCAACCGTTGCGCCAAGTCGTGCAACCGGCCTCAGACCGGGCCGTAAGACACCGTTGGGGGGCGCGATGTCAAGCCGCGTGGGCGGAACCCCTGGGGATGCCGAACCGGTCCGGCCCTAGAATCCGCCGGCATTCTGGTCGGCGTTAACCTTGGCGCCGGCCTGCGCCCGGCGGGCGCTGTTGACCAATTGCCCGGGACGATCCTCGTGGGCGGGCCTCGCCGTCGCCAGCCGCAGCACGGCGGCGTAGCCCGGCTGCACCTCCATCCGCTCCGCATAGCGGCTTCCGCTCAGGATGCGATGGACGCGCGGCAGGTTGTAGCAGGGCACGTAGAACAGCAGATGATGCTCGAGGTGATAGTTCACGTAGTACGGCGCGATGAACAGCCGCTCGAGGACATTGGCCCGTGTGGTGCGGGTGTTGCGCAGGGGATCGGAGCTGTCGGGCACGACCGCATGCTCGGCAATGTTGCGGATGCGCGTGATCACCATCATCCAGGTCAAGAGCGGCACCAGCCACAACAGCGGATAGGCCCACCACACGCCCGCCGCGGTAAGGCCTGCGAACAGCAGCGCGTTGGTGACGCATTGCGGCCCGAGCTTCTGCCAGAAGTTTGCGGCGCGCCGCGGCAGCGGCCACTCCTTCGGCCCGATCGCATTGAGCAGTTGCGCCTTGCGCTGCTGGTAGCCGGTCTGCCCGGTGATGTCGCGGAGGAATTTCCGGCGGTAGCTCAGCTTGGTGATCGGAAACGGCGCGGACAGCACAAGATCCGGATCATCCTCCTGCTGGGTCCGCGCATGGTGCTGCAGATGATAGCGGCGATAGCCGCGGGTTTCCGCAAAGATCGGATAGGCGCAGAACCATTGGCTCAGCGTGAGATTGGTCTTTTCGTCCGCTGAAAGGCAGCCGTGTGCGCCGTCATGCATCAGGATGGCAAGGCCGAGCTGGCGCGAGCCGATGATCGCGACCGCAAGCAGATAGGTCAGCGGATTCGGCCACCATGCCACCAGCGCAATCGCGCCCAGGATCAGCACCCAGGCGTGCACGATCAACGCGACGCCTTTCCACGTCGTGCGCTCCCGCACCGCCACCAGTTCGTCCTCGGTGAGGAAATCGCGGGCTCGCATGCGCAGTGCGGTCATGAGCTTGTCTCCCCGTCCGTTGAAGGTGAAGTATCGCGATCACCGACCAGGCGCAGCCGCGTCGCATCATTGGTCGATGTCGCCGTTGCCTGCTCGCCGAGCGCGCGCAGCAATTCGCGGCACATCTCCTCAGGCGCACGGCCCATCGCGAAACCTTCGACGATCACGCCGATCGCAATCGCCCAGAACCGCCGCGAGCTCTCTTCCGGCGCGCGCAGCGAGCTCCAGCCGTGCCGTTCGACCTGGCCCGCATAGGCGCGCGCGCCTTCGCTGTGCAGACGCTCGATGGTGCGCTCGACCAAGGGCGCGAGGTCCTGCCGGCGCCGCGTCAGGGTCAGGGCCTCGGCGAAGAAGGCGACCGTGTCGGTTGCGGTCACGGTCTCGGCCAAAGCGTGGGTGTATTCGCGCGGCGTATGCGCCTGCAGGGCGGCCTGCTCGGTCGCGCGCGCCAGATAAAGCATGTCGCGGCTGGCGGCTTCGACGAACAGCGCTTCCTTGGTGCGGAAGTAATAGGTGATCTGGCTCGGAAACGCGTCCGCGGCCGCGGCGATATCGGAGATCGAGGTGCCCGAGAGCCCGCGCTCCTTGAACAGGCGGCTGGCGGCATCGAGCAGCAGCGAGCGCATCTTGCGCCCCGCCGAGCGCGTCGCGCGGACCGCGTGCTTCGGATCGAACGCAGACATGCCGCTGGCGGTCTCCGAACCCATCGATCGTCCTCCCTGAGATATTTGTATGATATACAAACAAAGAAATCAACAGGGAACCGGGCAAAGTTGCGCCTGATGGCCTTGAGGGCTACGACCTCCCCGCAAATCCGACGGCCGAGAACCCTTGCTTTCGCGGGCAAAATCCGTATAAGCGCGCCATTCGTGGGCTCCGGCCGGGAGCTGAACGGACGGTCTCAGCAAACTCACCCGTTGATTTTGATGTGGCAGGGCCAGTCGGCCCGTCGTCCCGTGCTCCCGCCTTCTGAGCAGCTCGAGTCCTTTCCGAAGGTCTCGAAGGGCTTGTCGCCGGAACCCGCGCCAACACAGGAAAGGACAACCATGCCTCTTTATGAGCATGTTTTTCTCGCGCGTCAGGATGCGAGCACCCAGCAGGTGGATGAACTGACGGCCCAGATGACGGGCATCGTCGAACAGGGCGGCGGCAAGGTCACCAAGACCGAGAGCTGGGGCGTGCGCTCCCTCACCTACCGCATGAACAAGAACCGCAAGGCGCATTTCGTGCTGATGAACATCGACGCTCCGTCGGCTGTCGTCACCGAGATCGAGCGCCAGGAGCGGATCAACGAAGACGTCATCCGCTATCTCACCGTGCGCGTCGAAGAGCACGAGGAAGGCCCGTCCGCGATGATGCGCAAGGCCGACCGTGATCGCGAGCGCGATGACCGTGGTGGTGGCTTCCGTGGCGACCGCGAAGGCGGCTTCCGCGGCGACCGCGAGGGTGGTTTCCGTGGCGACCGTGGTCCGCGCCGTCCGCGCGACGAAGAAGCTGCGACCGAGGAGTAATGAATCATGGCTGATGCTGGTGCCCGCCGTCCGTTTTTCCGTCGTCGCAAGTCCTGCCCGTTCACGGGCGCGAATGCGCCGAAGATCGACTACAAGGATTCCAAGCTGCTGATGCGTTATGTCTCCGAGCGCGGCAAGATCGTGCCGAGCCGCATCACGGCCGTGTCCGCCAAGAAGCAGCGTGAGCTCGCCCGCGCCATCAAGCGCGCGCGCTTCCTCGGCCTGCTGCCTTACGTGATCAGGTAATCGTTTCCGGCCGGCGGCACGCGCCGCCGGCCGCTTCTTTCTCATAAGGCTTCCGGGTCGTCCGGTCGCCGATGGTTGGGGTTCTCGAAGCAGGACCCCTAACCGCTCAAAGGGGGCGGGACAGCTGATGATCGCGATATTCACTGTTGCACTTGCGGCCGGCGCGGCGTCGGCGCTGATGTTCGCCTCGATCAGTTCGGGCGCGGCAATTTCGTTGCCGCTCGCTTATTTTGCTCCGCTGCCGCTGATGGTGGTTGGACTTGGCTGGGGCCCGGTCGCCGCCGCCGTCGGCGGAATTGCCGCAACCGGCGCAATGGCGATCGTTCTCGGTTGGTCGCACAGCATCGGATTCGGGCTAGCTGTGTTCTTGCCGGCCGTGTGGCTCGGTCACCTGGCCCTGCTCGGTCGACCAGTCGCCACCACAGCACTTGTGGGCAACCCAACCGATCTGGAATGGTATCCAGTTGACCGGATCCTTGTCTGGATCGTCGTCATAGCGATTCTCCTGGCAACCGCCATCCTTCTGGTGTTTGGCACGGACGCCCAGAGCATTGCCGAGACCGTACGACAGCTGTTGCGCGAGGCCATGCGCGGAACGGACGGTAATCTGACGGCCGAGCAAATCGATCAGTTCGCGAAACTGTTCGCGTTCCTCGCCCCGGTGGCGCTGCCGGTTAACGTAATCTTCTGGCTGACGCTGAACCTTTGGCTGGCGGCGAGGGTCGCGAGGACATCCGGACGGTTTCATCGGCCCTGGCCCGATCTGCGAAGCGTCGCGCTGCCGCCGATCACGCTCGTCATCATGGCGACCGCGATCGCCTTCTGCTTTGTCGGCGGGACAGTCGCGATGTTTGCAACGGTGATCGCGATGGCATTGCTGCTCGCGTACGCGATCGTCGGCTTCGCGGTCCTGCACATCCTGACCCTGTCGGCGAGCAATCGCGTTTTCTGGCTCGCCTCCACCTACGTCCTCATGTTCCTTTTTAGCGGACTGATCCTGTTGATGACCGCGCTTGGCATCGCCGATGCCGTGTTCGGACTGCGCCAGCGCTATCTGCAAACGAGACCGCCGCCTCTGCCGGCGGAGTGAGATTCGATCCAACCACTCAAAACTGTACTTAGCATCTAAAGGAGAACGAAAATGGAAGTCATTCTGCTCGAACGCGTCGCCAAGCTTGGCCAGATGGGCGAAGTCGTGCGCGTCAAGGACGGGTTCGCTCGCAATTTCCTGCTGAAGCGCGGCAAGGCGCTGCGCGCCACCGAGGCGAACCGCGCCAAGTATGACGGCATGAAGGCCGAGCTCGAGGCCAACAACATCAAGGCCAAGGGCGAAGCCAGCGTGGTCGCCGAGAAGATCGACGGCCGCGACATCATCATCATCCGCCAGGCCTCCGAGTCCGGCCAGCTGTTCGGCTCGGTCACGGTGCGCGACATCGTCGCTGCGCTCGCCGCCGACGGCGTGACGGTTGCCCGTCCGCAGGTCTGGCTCGACTCGCCGATCAAGGTGATCGGCGCGCAGAAGGTGACGATCGCCGTTCATCCCGAGGTCGAGGCCAGCGTCACCGTGACGGTCGCCCGCTCCGCCGAGGAGGCCGAGCGTATCAAGCGCGGCGAGGACATCTCGACCCGCCAGGAAGACCAGGACGCTGCCGCCGAAGCGCTCGCCGCCGCCGGCGAATTCTTCGATCCGGAAGCCCAGCACGACGACGAAGCCGCGCCGGCTCCGGCTGCCGAAGAGAAGTAAGCTTCTCGCGATCGTCCAACCGACCACACGCGACCAAGCCCGGCCCCATCAGGCCGGGCTTTGGATTCGTGCCGCCGCGTGATCGTCGAGCATCGCGATCGATGCCAGCGCGGTCGCGGTGTGCTTCTCCTTGCCGTCGATGATGCAGAACACATCGGCTGCAACGACGGCGACCTGACGTCCGGGCTTTATCACGCGCGCGCGGCAGATCAGCCGATCGCCCGATGCCGGCGACAGCAGGTTCAATTTGTATTCCGCGGTCAGCGCCGGCTGGCCGCGCGACGTCGCCGCCGCGATCGTGGTGGCATTGTCGACCAGGAACGCCGTCACCCCGCCGTGAAACAGGCCGTGCTGCTGCAACAGTTCCGGCCGGCGATCGACCGCGAGCGTGCATGATCCGCGCGATAGCTCGGCCACTTCAGCACCGACCAGACCCATAAAACCCTGACGGCCGACATTGTCGCGGATCCGCGTTTCGATCGGCGCAAAATCCGGATCGCTCTCGTTCATGACGTCCCTCCTGTTCGCTCCGCCGCACCCGGCGCCACCACCGCGCGGATCGCGCAGGCGATCAGCGTCTCGGCCTGTTCGCGCGGATCGCCGCCCTGGCGGCCCGACAAATAGGCGCGGCAGAAGATCTGCGCCGGCCCGATGATCTGGCTGAAGAACAGCACAGCGCTCATCGGCAGCAATTCGCCGCGTGCGAGCAGCGGCGCGCGCCAGCGCTCGATGCCGTCAGTAAGCCTGGAATTCTCGGCGCGCTGCGCGCCGCGCACCTCCGCGCTCCACTCGCTGCGTGAAATCTCGAACAGGAATCGCGCCTCGCGCCTGGAGGTCACGACCCAGTCGAGATGGGCGTGGATCAGCCGCGCGACGCCCTCGCTGGCGCCGCAGGTCTCATCGACCGAGGTGATGATGGCGGCGTGATAGGCCTGCAGGATCTCCAGGAACAACGTTCCGGCGAGCTCCTTCTTCGAGGTGAAGAAGTGGAAGAAGCTGCCGTTGGACGCGCGAGCGCGGGAGCGGATCTCGGCCACCGTCGCGCCCTCGAAACCGTCTCGGTCGAACACCGCCAGTCCCGCCGCCAGCAGATCTTCGCGCGCCGTGCTCACTGCGTCTCCTCGACGTATCCTTGACTAGATCAACACTCTAGAGTGTTACTCTAGTGGCAGTCAAATGAATACGCCGGACCTCAGAGGCCCGGCGTCGGCAGTTACTTCGAGCTTGGCGCTTCCGGCGTACCGGAGCCTGACGTCGTCGGGGGCGGAGGTGGCGGAGGCGGAGGTGCGGCCGCGGTCACCGGCGCAGCGGGTGCCGGTGTGGGAGAAGCCGCAGCGGCCGGCTCGGACGAGGCCGGCGCCGGAGTGACCTGCGGAACCGGGTCGTTATGCACAGCAGAAGGCTCGCTGCTCTTCGGCGCATCGAGCTTGGCCGCGTCGGGCTGACTTGCAGGCTTGGCCGCCGGCTTCTCGGCCTCGCCCTTGTCTTCGCGCTTCACGGCCGTCTGGGCCTTGGGCTCATCGCCCGCGGACTCGCCCTTCGGCGTCTCGTCGGACTTCGGCTCCTCGACCGGCTTGCCGCGACGGCCATGCTTCTGCCGCGACGGCCTGCCCTCGCCGGCAGCCTGCGGGGTCTGGCCGTCGTCCGGCTTGGCTCCCTCCGGCGTCTCGCTCGGGCGCGCCATGCGCTTGCCGCGGTGAGCGGGACGTCCTTCGGGATTCAAACCGTCGGCGTCGGGCTTAGCCCCGTCCTTGGCCCCTTCCTTGGCCCCTTCCTGCGGCACTGCACCCTGGTGCTGCCGGCGAGACGGACGCTCGGCCGGCTGGTCCGGAGACTGGTTCGCCTCCTGGCGGCCGTCCCTCGCACCCTGCTTGGAGCCCTTGGGCTGATCCTTGGCCTGGTAACGCGGATCGTTGGCGCCGTTGGAAATCAGATAGGACGACAGCACGCCGGCCATGTCGCTCGACGTCGTGTAGTGCTGGCGCAGGAAGCCGGGCAGCGAACCGGCCGGCACCGTCTTCAGGAGGCCGCGCGGGCTCTTGTGGCAGGCTGTACAGGTGCTCCCGAAAATCTGGGAGGGGCTCTTGCCGGCCTCGAGGTTTTGCGCACGCGCCGATCCGGCCGACAGGCCAATCAGAAGCGCCACCGTCGCCAGACTGAGGGCTCGGCTCAACATTCCTTAAGTCTCCAAATTCCGGAAAAATTGCCGCCTGCGCCTCATGGATCGGCCGCGGCGGTCACCTTGTAGCCGATTATCACGCGAATGGAAGCGCGCGCATGACGCATCCACGCAATTGTCACATTTTGGAATATCGGCTTTGACGCCAACGCAGTAGCGGCCTTTAATTCCCTGCTTATCTTGAGGTTGGGGACACATTGGAGTGATCAGCTCCGGTGGTGTCGGTGTGCAGCTTGCCGTTCCGTTGGTGTTTCGATGGACCGATTGTTGCGATACTTCTTGGGGCGCTTCATCCGCCGTGGTTCGATCACGTTCACGACCGCGAGCGGCGCTCAATTCAGCTGTGGTGACGGCACGGGAGTTCCGGTCGCCGTACAATTCATGTCCAGAGCGGCCGAAATCCGCATTCTGATCGATCCCGAACTGTACCTCGGCGAAGCCTTCATGGACGGCACGTTCGTGGTGGAGCAAGGCACCATCGCCGACGTGCTGGCCGTCCTGATGGGCCAGGCAGCCATGTTGCCGAACTTTGCCAGATTACAGGCCTGGCTGCGCTTCCTCGGACGGCGCGCCCAGCAGATCAATGTGCGCGGCCGCTCCAGGAGCAACGTCGCCCGCCATTACGATCTCGACGGCCGCCTTTATTCCCTCTTCCTCGACGCGGACAAGCAATACAGCTGCGCCTATTTCGAGACGCCGGACGCGACGCTGGACGACGCCCAGCTCGCCAAGAAGCGCCACCTCGCCGCAAAGCTCCTGATCACGCCCGGCCAGCGCGTTCTCGACATCGGTTCCGGCTGGGGCGGCCTCGGGCTCTATCTCGCCGAGATGAGCGGCGCCGACGTCACCGGCGTCACGCTGTCGACCGAACAGCTGCAGATTTCCAACGCCCGGGCGGCGGAGCGGAACCTGGCGAAATCGGCCCGTTTCCTGATGCAGGATTACCGCGACATCCCCGGCCCGTTCGACCGCATCGTCTCGGTCGGCATGTTCGAGCATGTCGGGGTCGCCTACTACGAAACCTTCTTCAAGCGCTGCGCCGAGCTCTTGAGCGACGACGGCGTCATGATGCTGCACTCGATCGGCCGCTCGACCGGTCCCGACGTCACCAGCCCCTGGATCCGGAAATACATCTTCCCCGGCGGGTATATTCCGGCGCTCTCCGAGGTCATGCCGGCGATCGAGAAGGCCGGATTGCTGATCTGCGACATGGAGATCCTGCGGCTGCACTACGCGGAGACCCTGAAGGCCTGGCGCGACCGCTTCATGGCTCGGCGCGAGGAAGCCGTGCGGCTCTACGACGAGACCTTTGCCCGGATGTGGGAGTTCTACCTGGCGGCCTCGGAGATGTCGTTCCGCGTCCAGAACATGATGAACTTCCAGCTGCAGCTCACCAAGCGCCAGGGCGTCGTGCCGATGACCCGCGATTATATCGGGCGCGAGGAAGGCCGGCTGCGGCTCAGGGAAGCCGGCGCCGCAAAGCCCCGGCTGCAACTCGCCGGCGAGTAAATCCGCGACAAATGGTGCTGCTATCTGCGCAGGCTGAAAGCCGACCCGCAATGGGCGAAGCTTGGGGCCGGACGCGCCAGATGCGCGACGGCGGCGGAAACCAGCCTCGCATCGCAGGGAACATTCCGGATCTCTGGACGGGCCGCCTGCTCCATCGCTTCGACCAGCGCCGCCAGCCAGCGGCGGTCCGCACCGCCCGCTCGGCCAAGCCCTGATCGTGCTGTCTGAAACTCGTGAGCCATCGACCCCGTATCTTCCCTGAGCGAGGACAACCCGGAATCCGCCGGGTCGTTCCCGCGAAGCTGCCGCAAAGAAAATGCGGCAGATGTGATCTGCTTCACAGAGGTCCGTTCCGGGCTGTCGTAGTGGTCCGGAATGACCCGAGAAACGCATCAGACGATGTTGGACCCGCAGCGCGACCTCGTGACCGATTACGCCTTGATCGCAACTGGCGTGGCCGCCGCCTTGATCGCGCTGGCTTTCCTCATTCTGGTCTGAGCAGCCGGGGCCAGCACCAACCTCGCTGCTGATAGGGCGCGCTAACCGCAAAAAAGGTTCAGGGCGCGCCGAACTTTTGCCAACGCCATCGCGGACCGGCCGCCTTCCGCCCGACTCCGGGCAAAACCCCGTCAAGCGGAATGCATCCGGCGATCCCGGATTCCCACATCGCGTTGTGTGAATCGTGCATAAGAAACATCCGACCTTTCGCTTCGCGCCGGGCTGGCGCTTGATCGCCGCCCCACAGCCGAAAATCTCAGTAACGACGAAATCAGAAGAATAAGCTCGTCCATGGCCTTGATTGATTCGAACGTCCACAAGCTCGCGCCCGATGCCGCATCCCCGACCTATCGGAGTGCGCCGCACAACATCGAAGCTGAGCAGAGCCTTCTGGGCGCGATCCTGGTCAACAACGACGCGTTCTATCGCGTCTCGGACTTTTTGGAGCCGAAGCATTTCTTTGAGCCGCTGCACCAGACGATCTACGAGACCGCGAGCTCGCTGATCCGGATGGGCAAGGTCGCGACCCCCGTCACCCTGAAGACGTTCCTGCCGGCCGATACCGACATCGGCGGGATGACGATCAGCCAATACCTCGCCCGCCTCGCCGCCGAAGCGACCACCATCATCAACGCCCAGGATTACGGCCGTACCGTTTACGACCTGAGCCTGCGGCGCAATCTGATCCAGATCGGCGAGGACATCGTCAACGTCGCCTACGATGCGCCGGTCGATTTCGCCCCGCGCGCGCAGATCGAGGACGCCGAGCGGCAGCTCTACAGCCTGGCCGAAACCGGCCGCTACGACGGCGGCTTCCAGCGCTTTGCGCAAGCGCTGACGATCGCCGTCGACATGGCAGCCAAGGCATTCCAGCGCGACGGCAAGCTGTCCGGCATCTCGACCGGCCTGCGCGACCTCGACGCCCGCATGGGCGGCCTGCAGCCGTCCGACCTCATCATCCTCGCCGGCCGCCCCGGCATGGGCAAAACCTCGCTTGCCACCAACATCGCCTACAACATCGCCAAGGCCTATGAGGGCGAGGTCCAGCCGGACGGCACCACGAAGGCGATCCACGGTGGCTCGGTCGGCTTCTTCTCCTGCGAAATGAGCGGCGAACAGCTCGCCACCCGTATTCTCGCCGAACGCACCGGCATCCCCTCGAGCTCGATCCGCCGCGGCGGCATCTCCGAGCTTGATTTCGAGAAGATCCGCGACTGCTCGATCGAGCTGCAGTCGCTGCCGTTCTATGTCGACGAAACCGGCGGCCTTTCGATCTCGCAGCTCACCGCGCGCGCCCGCCGCCTCAAGCGGCAGAAGGGCCTCGATCTGATCGTGATCGACTACATCCAGCTGCTGCAGGGCTCGGGCAAGAAGGGCAACGACAACCGCGTCCAGGAAATCACCGAGATCACGACAAACCTGAAGGCGCTGGCGAAGGAATTGAACGTTCCGATCATCGCGCTGTCGCAGCTGTCGCGTCAGGTCGAAAACCGCGACGACAAGCGGCCGCAACTGTCCGACCTGCGTGAATCCGGTTCGATCGAGCAGGACGCCGACGTCGTGATGTTCGTGTATCGCGAGGAATACTACCTCGCGAACAAGGAACCGCGTCCCGGCACCCCCGAGCACGAGAAGTGGCAGATGGAAATGGGGCTCGCCCATGGCAAGGCCGAAGTCATCATCGGCAAGCAGCGCCACGGCCCGACCGGCACGGTCGATCTGCACTTCGAGGCCAGCGTGACGCGGTTCGGCGACCTCGCGCCCGACGGTCAGGTTCCGGATCGCGCCTATTGATGATCCCGCGGCGCGGTTGAACGGCGCAAGCCCCCCGCGTACAACTGCGCCATGAACATCGTGACCGACGCGAAATCGCAGCTGACGCCCGAAGCCAATCTGCTGGCGGCGCATCCGGCCGCCACCGGCATCCTGACCATCGACCTCGACGCCATCATCGCCAACTGGCGCAAGCTCGAGAAGACCGCGGTACCGGCGGAATGCGCCGCCGTGGTCAAGGCCAACGCCTATGGCTGCGGTGCCGAGCAGGTGTCGCGGGCGCTGGCCAAGGCCGGCTGCAAGACCTTCTTCGTCGCCACCGTCGAGGAGGCCGCCGCGGTGCGCGCGGCCGTTCCGCAGGCAACCGTGTAC
The DNA here is from genome assembly GCF_007993935.1 of Bradyrhizobium macuxiense. GTDB lineage: Bacteria > Pseudomonadota > Alphaproteobacteria > Rhizobiales > Xanthobacteraceae > Bradyrhizobium > Bradyrhizobium macuxiense_A. Next base: position 450,190 of record NZ_VITY01000001.1, read on the forward strand.
GCGCTCGGCGGCTTCTTCCAGCAGACCGGCGACGCCTACGCCAAAATCGACTGCAAGCCTGTGATCGGCGATCTCAACGAACTCGCCGAATGGGACGTGTTCTGCCGCCGCTCCGGCTGGTCCGGCGGCGCCGCCATTCATATCGACACCGGCATGAACCGGCTCGGGCTTACCGTGAGCGAGGCGCAGGGCATCATCCCGCGCATCAATGCCGGCGACCACGGCATCACGCTGGTCATGAGCCACCTCGCCTCCGCCGAACTCCTGAACAATCCCGCGAATGCAAAACAGCTTGCGAGCTTCCGCGAGATCGCGAGCCTGTTCACCGGCGTGCCGGCCTCGCTGGCGAATTCCTCCGGCGTGTTCCTCGGCGCCCAATTTCAGTTCGAGATGGTGCGGCCCGGCTGCGCGCTCTACGGCGTCAATCCGACGCCGGAGGCCGACAACCCGATGCAGCAGGTGGTCGACCTGAAGGCGCGCATCGTGCAGATCCGCAACATCGATCGCGGCGAGACCGTCGGCTATGGCGGCACCTGGACTGCGCGCCGGCCGACCCGGCTTGCGATCGTCGCGGCCGGCTATGCCGACGGCTATTTCCGCGCCGCCAGCGCCAATGACGGCACCCGCGGCGCCGAGGTCATGGTCGCCGGCAAGCGTTGCCCGATCGCCGGCCGCGTCTCGATGGACCTGATCGCGGTCGATGTTACCGACCTCGACAAGAACGCCGTGCGGCGCGGCCACATGGTAACGCTGATCGGCGAAGGCATCACGGTCGACGAGGTGGCGCATCATTTCGGCACCATCGGCTATGAGGTGCTGACCAGCCTCGGCCGCCGCTTCGTGCGCATCTACAAGGGCGGCGACGCGGTTGCCGTGAGCGACACCGTCGCCGAGAAGAGCGAGCCGGCCGCCGCGCAAGCGGCGCCGCCAGTCTTGCCCTCCGCAGCACCGGCCGCGCCGCCGAGCTTGCCGACAGCAACGCCAGCTGCGCCGCCGCCATTGCCGTCCGCCTGACGACATCAATCGTCGCGATCACGAATGCGCATGAAGATCGCGACCTTCAACATCAACAACGTCAACCGGCGGCTGCCGAACCTGCTGCGCTGGCTGACATCGGTCAAGCCCGACGTCGTCAGCCTGCAGGAGCTCAAGGCCAGCGACGCCGAGTTTCCGCAAGCCGCGATCGAGAAGGCCGGCTACGGCGCGGTGTGGCAGGGGCAGAAGACCTGGAACGGCGTCGCCATCCTCGCGCGCAACGCCGAGCCGGTCCTGATCCGCACCGCCCTGCCCGGCGACGCCGGCGATCATGAAGCGCGCTACATCGAGGCCGCGGTGCGCGGCATCGTCGTCACCAGCCTCTATCTGCCGAACGGCAATCCGCAGCCCGGGCCGAAATTCGATTACAAGCTGGCCTGGTTCAAGCGGCTGCGCACGCATGCCGCCAAGCTGCTCAAGCAGGACGTCCCCGTGGTGCTGGCCGGCGACTACAATGTCGCGCCGACGCCGTTCGACATCTATCCGACGCGCTCCTGGGACAAGGATGCGCTGATCCAGCCGAAGAGCCGCGCCGCGTTCAAGGCGCTGGTCGACCAGGGCTGGTGCGATGCGATCCGCACGCTGCATCCGGACCAGCAGATGTTCACCTTCTGGGACTACAAGCGCCAGCGCTGGCCGCGCGATGCGGGCCTGCGGCTCGATCATCTGCTGCTCAGCCCCGCCGTCGCGGCGCGGCTTCAGAAGGCCGGCGTCGACCGCGACATCCGCGGCGAGGAAGGCGCCAGCGATCACGCGCCGGCGTGGGTGGTGTTGAAGTGATGGACCTCCGTCGCAAATGATGCGGGTGAGTTCTGTCTCAACTTGTTCGGCGTCATCACCCGCGAAAGCGGGTGATCCAGTATTCCAGAGGCAGCCGTGCTCAAGCCGAGGGCCGCGGGCGATGACGCTGTGGCTGGGGCATGACTCCCTCCCCACGTCGTCCCTGCGAAAGCAGGGACCCATAACCACAAATGCTCATTGTTGAACGACGCCGGAACGACGAATCCCGTCCACCACATCCGCCGCGGAGTATGGGTCCCTGCTTGCGCAGGGACGACGATGAGGATGGTTCTCGATTCACCAGATCGACATGATTTGCCCGAGGCTGACGCGGGGGCTTGCGCCGTCGGGCTGCTCGGAGGTATGGGCGATCACACCTCACGGAGCGGACAGGTGGGCTTTCTCTTCGTCCTGATCGTCGGCCTGGTCGCCGGCACCATCTCGGGCATCGTCGGCACCGGCTCGTCGATCATGCTGATGCCGGTGCTGGTCTATCAGTACGGGCCCAAGCAGGCGGTGCCGATCATGGCGGTCGCCGCCGTGATGGCCAATCTCTCGCGCATCCTGGCGTGGTGGCGCGAGGTCGACTGGCGTGCCTGCCTCGCCTACTCGATCACGGGCATCCCGGCCGCAGCCCTCGGCGCGCGCACCCTGCTCGCACTGCCGTCGCGTGCGGTCGATATCGCGATCGGCGTGTTCTTGATCGCGATGGTGCCGGTGCGGCACTGGCTCGCCAAACACAAGCTCAAAGCCAATCTCTGGCACCTGATGATCGGCGGCGCGCTCATCGGCTATCTCACCGGCATCGTGGCCTCGACCGGTCCGCTCAGCGTGCCGCTGTTTCTGTTCTACGGCCTCAGCAAGGGCGCGTTCCTCGCCACCGAGGCGGCGAGTTCGCTCGGGCTCTATGTCAGCAAGTCGGTGACGTTCGAACGATTCGGCGCGCTGACGCCTGATATCGCACTGAAGGGCCTGATCGCCGGCGCCTCGCTGATGGCCGGCGCCTTCATCGCCAAACGCTTCGTGCTGCAGATGAAGCCGGAATCGTTCCGCCTGATCATGGACGGCATCATGCTGGCGGCGGGCACGGCGCTGCTGTGGTCGGCAATGGCGGCGTAGGCTCGCAGGCATGTCGTGATTTTACGGGGGTCGACGCGCACCTGGACGTCGTACTCCGAAAGAGCCCTGTTGAGCGCCAGTTCCCGGTGTTATCCGGATTGCCACCATCCAGCGACTGCGTTTATGACGATCTCATTACTTGCACTCGATCGTTTGCGGACAAGCACTTTGATCTAGCAGGCATCACGGGATTGACCGACGACCCGGATGCGAATCCCCAGGAGTCAGGCAGCACAAGGTGCGCAATCGAGCGCGCATCTCGACGTCTGATGTCGGCCTGACGGATTCGGGATCGCAAGTCGAAGCATTGGGACGAGCGGGTTGTCGGAACACGGACAGGCGAGAAAGGCAGACACGCGATGCGCAAGATGATGATCACGACCGCGGTGGCAGTGACGTTCGCTGTTGCTGGCTCGGCGTTGTGGCCGACAGCAAAGCCCGACGTCGAGCACTTCGGAGACAGCGTTTACGAAACGATCTGGGTCTGGCGCATTCCGGCCTACGCGAACAATCCGTCGTGGCGTGTGCGCTGGAGCTGGAGCGATCCGCTGCGCGCGCAGGCAAGATGCTGCCGCGCTTTGCCGACGGGCACGGTGCTGCGCGAGAATCCTCCGCTGCTGCTGTCCGGGCGAGACATCCGCGTCTAGAGCATGATCCGGAAAACTGCGAAGCGGCTTTCCGAAAAGATCATGCTTAAGCAAGAATCCAAAGCGCGACATCTCATCGCGCTTTGGACGTGGCGGCCGAGAGCAACATTCGGGTTCCGCGCGCCGGAGAGCATTTGATTCAAATTCTCGTTTTAGTTGAGCTTACTTTTTATCCTTAACCAGAAACACGATCTTTAATTTACATCTACAAGGTGTGGTTTACCTTGTCTCCGCGAACACAGCGGAGACAGGGACAACAAGATGCGTCAGCCAAGCCTTACCCTGTCGCTGATCTTCCTTCTGGCAGTACAAGGTTTTGGCGTCGCCGCGGACGATACGAAAGCTGGCCAATCGGCTGTCGGCGCTGACCGCGTCTCATGTTCCCTGCAGCCGAAAGCCGTGGAACCATCCGATCCGTCGTCGACCTCGGCGATACCTCACGTCGAAAAATTCATCGCGAAAGAGCGTTTCAAGGAAGACATCGCGTCGAGCGCTCCGGTCAAGATCTCCTGGCTGGGCGCGACCTTCGCAAAGCGCTTCGCGAACAAGGTCGAGGACGATGGCGGCGGCGCATCGTTGCAATCCTACGTCCTGAGCGCGACCTCCAGCGACAACGAGATCCTGGCCAAACTCGGTCAGGGCCACGAGAGCCGACTGGCTGATATCTGGTGCGCGTTGCAGCAGCAGCCCAACGGCAGCGGCGGCTCCCTCGAGATCAGCTCCAAGCCGAATGTGTTTTACGTCCGCGATATCGCCGGAGAGCTCGGCGCCGTCGACGTGCTCTGGGGCGGCGTCGGGTGGGAGATCGGGGCAAGCCCGGTGAGCGACAAGCCGCGATGGCCGGCCGGAACACGGGTGTTCTTTCGCTGATTGCCTGGGCACGGCTGCGTCGTTGAACCTTGGCGGCGCTTGATCCGTGCTATGGAGGGGTTACGGAATCGAGCTCTCCCCCATGGCCAAATCCACCCTCTCCTTCGTCTGCCAGAACTGCGGCGCGGCGTATAATCGCTGGCAGGGCAAATGCGACTCCTGCGGCGAGTGGAACACGCTGGCCGAGGAAGACACAACGGGCTCGGTGCCGGTCTCGATCCGCAGCAAGCGCAAGGGACGGACGTTCGCGCTGGAATCGCTGTCCGGCAAGACCCAGGACGCGCCGCGGCTGTCGTCGGGCATGACCGAGCTCGACCGCGTCACCGGCGGCGGCTTCGTCCGCGGCTCGGTGCTGCTGGTCGGCGGCGATCCCGGCATCGGCAAATCCACGCTGCTGACCCAGGCCACCTCCATGATGGCGCGCGCCGGCCACCGCGCGGTCTATATTTCAGGCGAAGAAGCGGTCGCGCAGGTGCGGCTGCGCGCCGAGCGGCTCGGGCTCGCGGATGCGCCGGTGCAGCTCGCGTCCGAGACCTCGGTCGAGGACATCGTCTCGACGCTGTCGGAAGGCGCGGTGCCGCGGCTGATCGTGATCGATTCGATCCAGACCATGTGGACCGACACGGTGGAATCCGCGCCGGGCACCGTGACCCAGGTCCGCGCCTCGGCACAGGCGCTGATTCGCTTCGCCAAGAAGACCGGTGCCGCGATCATCTTGGTCGGCCATGTCACCAAGGACGGCCAGATCGCGGGTCCCCGCGTGGTCGAGCACATGGTCGATGCGGTGCTGTCGTTCGAGGGCGAAGGTTCGCAGCAGTTCCGCATCCTTCGCTCAGTGAAGAACCGTTTTGGCGCGACCGACGAGATCGGCGTGTTCGAGATGACCGGGCTCGGCCTGCGCGAAGTCACCAACCCCTCCGAATTGTTCCTCTCCGAGCGCGAGCTCGGCAGCCCCGGCACGGCCGTGTTCGCCGGCATCGAGGGCACCCGCCCCGTGCTGGTCGAATTGCAGGCGCTGGTGGCGCCGACCTCGCTCGGCACGCCGCGGCGCGCCGTGGTCGGCTGGGACCCGAGCCGGCTGTCGATGGTGCTGGCGGTGCTGGAAGCGCATTGCGGCGTCAAATTGTCCGGACATGACGTCTATCTGAATGTCGCGGGCGGCCTGCGGATCCAGGAGCCGGCCGCGGACCTCGCCGCTGCCGCCGCGCTGGTCTCCTCGCTGGTCAATGCGCCGTTGCCGACGGATGCGGTCTATTTCGGCGAGATTTCGCTGTCGGGCGCGATCCGCCCCGTCGCACAGACCCCGGCCCGGCTCAAGGAGGCCCTCAAGCTCGGCTTCGGCCGCGCCATTCTGCCCGAATCGGCCCGCGGCGATGGTGGCGGCGATGCGGGGCTTGCCCTCAACAGCGTCGGTAATCTGACCACGCTGGTCGCGGAAATTGCGGCACGCGGGACGCCCAGAGGCGGCCGGCGCGAGCCGGGCGGCGACCAAAGCGGCTCGAGGGGCACTGATGCGGCTGAGAAAAATGCCACACCGGCCCGATTCCGTCGTGAGACGAGCTAAAGCAGGCGTGACGTCGCAGCCCCCCGCCGCTATACATCCGCCGCGCGGGACAGGTGGTGTTGCGGCCTTGCCGGATGCCCCCGATGCGCCTCAGTTAGGACGGCACCGAGACGCCGATTCGCGAGAGCCTTAACAGCGTAAGCCCTTAACAGCGTACCGAAACGTACCAGCGGACCTGACCAGCCGATGCCCATAACGATCCTCGATCTCGTCCTGCTCGGCGTGATGCTGATTTCGGGCCTGCTTGCCATGGTACGCGGCTTCATGCGCGAAATCCTGTCGATCGCGGCCTGGGGCGCCGCCGCGCTGGTCACGCTGTATGCTTTCTCCAAGCTGCTGCCGACCGCCAAAACTTACTTCAATAACGACACCGTCGCGGCCGTCGTGGTGGTGGCCGGCACCTTCATCGGCACGCTGATCGTGGTCTCGGTGATCACGGTGCGGATCTCGGACATGATCCTGGATTCCCGGATCGGCGCGCTCGACCGCACCCTCGGTTTCCTGTTCGGGCTCGCCCGCGGCCTGCTGATCGTGGTCGTGGCGTTCATGTTCTTCACCTGGCTGGTTCCGGACAAGCAGCGGCCCGATTGGGTGACCGGCGCGAAGTCCCGGGTGGTGCTGCAGGGAACCGGGGATTGGCTGATGTCGCTCTTGCCTGACGACCCCGAGAACACCATCTTAAAGAAGTTCAAGAAGAATAAGCCAGACGACGATTCTGCGGCCGATACCAACGATCAGGCGACGCCGGCGTCGGGTGATGGCTATAGCAAACCTGCGCGTGACGGCTTGAAAAAGCTGATCGAGAAACCCGCGGGCCGATAACTTATTTGGGCCCTTACGAGAGGCGATGAACGAGATGCAAACCCCTTCCGATCACGCCGACCAGATGGATCTCGACCTCGGCCCGACGGAATTGCAGGAACATCTCCGGGAAGACGATCTCCGGTACCACCCCGACCTAGATGGCGACACGCTCCGCGAGGAATGCGGCGTGTTCGGCGTCTTCGGCCACTCCGAGGCCGCCGCGATCACCGCGCTCGGCCTGCACGCTTTGCAACACCGCGGCCAGGAAGCCGCCGGCATCGTCTCTTTCGACGGCGGGCGCTTTCACAGTGAACGCCGCCTCGGCCTGGTCGGCGACGCATTCTCCCGCCGCGAAGTGATCGAGCGCCTGCCGGGCAATGCCGCGGTCGGCCATGTCCGCTACTCCACGACCGGCGGCACCATCCTGCGCAACGTGCAGCCGCTGTTCGCCGAGCTCAGCGCCGGCGGCTTTGCGGTCGGCCACAACGGCAACCTCACCAATGGCCTCACCCTGCGCCGCGAGCTGGTCAAGGGCGGCGCCATGATGCAGTCGACCACCGACACCGAGGTGATCCTGCATCTCGTCGCGCAGTCGAAGCGCACCCGCTTCATCGACCGTTTCATCGAGGCGCTGCGCACCATCGAGGGCGCCTATGCGCTGGTCGCGCTGACCAACAAGAAGCTGGTCGGCGCACGCGACCCGCTCGGCATTCGCCCGCTGGTGCTCGGCGATCTCGACGGCCATCCGATCCTGACCTCGGAGACCTGCGCGCTCGACATGATCGGCGCCAAATATGTCCGCGACATCGAGCCCGGCGAGATCATCGTGTTCGACGAGCGCGGGGCGCACAGCCACAAGCCGTTCCCGCCGAAGCCCGCCCGGCCCTGCATCTTCGAATACATCTATTTCGCCCGGCCGGATTCGATCGTCGGCGGCCGCTCGGTCTACGACGTGCGCAAGGCGTTCGGCGCCCAGCTCGCCCGCGAGAGCCATCCCGAGGTCGACGTCGTGGTGCCGGTGCCGGATTCCGGCGTGCCCGCCGCGGTCGGCTACAGCCAGTACTCCGGCGTGCCGTTCGAGCTTGGCATCATCCGCAACCACTATGTCGGCCGCACCTTCATCCAGCCGACCCAGACCGTGCGCGAGCTCGGCGTGCGCATGAAGCACTCGGCCAACCGCGCCGCGATCGAGGGCAAGCGCATCATCCTGATCGATGACAGTCTGGTGCGCGGCACCACCTCGAAGAAGATCGTGCGCATGATGCGCGACGCCGGCGCCCGCGAGGTGCATTTCCGCCTCGCCTCGCCGCCGATCCTCTATCCCGACTATTATGGCATCGACCTGCCCGATCGCGGCGGCCTGCTGGCAGCGACCCATTCGCTCGAGGAGATGCGCGACATCATCGGTGCCGACTCGCTCGCCTTCCTGTCGATCGACGGCATGTACCGCGCGATGGGCTATGAGGGACGCGATCCCGCCAGCCCGAAATTCGCCGACCATTGCTTCACCGGCGCCTATCCGACCCATCTCACCGACCAGAGCGAGACCGAGCCCTCGCCGCGCCAGCTCTCGCTGCTGGCGGAGGCGAGCTGACCACATCCTCACTGTCGTCCCTGCCTAGTGCGCAATTGCGCACGGGAGCAGGGATGCATAACCACCGGCCCTCGTTTTTTCGGGCTGCATCGGTTACGAACACTTTCGCACAACACGACCGCCGCGGCGTATGGGTCCCTGCTTTCGCAGGGACGACCACGATAGAGTTACGCTTATGACAAAACCCCTCGCCTCCCGCATTGCCCTCGTGACCGGCGCCTCGCGCGGCATCGGCTACGCGACATCGATCGCGCTCGCCAAGGCCGGCGCGCATGTCGTGGCGGTGGCGCGCACGCAAGGCGGGCTGGAAGAACTCGACGACGAGATCCGCAAGCACGGCGGCAGCGCCACGCTGGTGCCGCTCTCGCTCACCGACTACGAGGGCATCGCGCGGCTCGGGCTCGCGCTGCATGAGCGCCATGGCAAGCTCGACATCCTCGTCGGCAATGCCGGCACCGCGGGCCCGTCCTCGCCGCTCGGCCATATCGAGCTGAAGCCGTGGAACGACGTGATGGCGATCAACGTCACCGCGAACTTCCAGCTGATCCGCTGCATGGACCCGCTGCTGCGCCAGTCCGATGCCGGCCGCGCGGTGTTCGTGACCTCAGGCGTGGCGCACAAGGCCAGCGCCTATCTCGGCCCCTATGCGGCCTCGAAGGCCGCGCTGGACGCACTGGTGCGCTCCTGGGCCAATGAGACCGCCAACACGCCGCTGCGCGTCAATCTGTTCAGCCCCGGCCCGATCCGCACCCGGATGCGCGCCCAGGTGTTTCCCGGCGAAGACCCGATGACGCTGGATACGCCCGACATGGCCGCCGAATTCATCGTGCCGATGTGTGCGCCGGACTGGACCGAGACCGGCAAGCTCTACGACTACAAGGCGCGCACGCTGCGGACGTTTCAGCCGCCGGTTTAAGGGGCAGTCCTCTCTCCAGCGATCAAGACCCGTAGCCCGGATGAAGCGCAGCGAAATCCGGGGTCGGCCTCTCCGCAGTGAGACTTATCCCGGATTGCGCTGCGCTTCATCCGGGCTACGCAACTGCCCGTCATTGCGAGGAGCGCAAGCGACGAAGCAATCCATGCCTCCGTGCGAGCGGAAAGATGGATTGCTTCGCTGGGCTCGCAATGACGGCGGTACCCGTTGACTCGTCCCCCGCCCCACGATTGACTGCGCTCCCAGCGGGACGCCCGCCAAGAAGAAGCTCGGGAGGCATCATGACGCCGACGTTCAATCGCGCGCGCTCCATTCTCACTGGATTGTTTCTCTCCGCCGGCATCGCATCATCCGCCCTTTTTATTCAGCCAGCGCCCGTCAGGGCCGGTGACGTCCCGACCTTCGCGGTCGATCCGTCCTGGCCGAAGCAGCTTCCCAACAACTGGATCATCGGCCAGGTCGGCGGCATCACCGTCGACTGGCAGGGGCACATCTGGGTGGTCCACCGCCCGCGCTCGCTGACCGACGGCGAGAAGGCCGCGAGCCTAACCCCGCCGCGCGCGAAATGCTGCGTGGCGGCGCCGCCGGTGCTCGAATTCGATGTCGACGGTAATCTGCTGCGCGCCTGGGGCGGCCCCGGCGACGGCTATCAATGGGTCGGCCGCGAGCATGGCATCGAGGTCGACGAGCGCGGCTTCGTCTGGATCGGCGGCAATGCCGATGACGACAGCGAAATCCTGAAGTTCTCGCTCGACGGCAAGTATCTCGGCCAGATCGGCAAAATCGCAGCCCGCACCAACAGCAACGACACCACCCAGCTCGGCCGCCCCGCCGAGATGGCGATCGACCAGGCGGCCAACGAGCTCTACATCGCCGACGGCTACGGCAACCGACGCGTCATTGTGTTCGACGCCACCACGCTGGCCTACAAGCGGCACTGGGGCGGCTATGGCAAGCTGCCCACCGACGACAAGCAACCGCCTTATGATCCAAGCGCCGCGGTGCAGGAGCAGTTCGGCAACCCCGTGCATTGCATCAAGATCGCCAATGACGGGCTGGTCTATGTCTGCGACCGCAGCCAGGACCGCATCCAGGTGTTCCAGAAGAACGGCACCTTCGTCAGGGAATGGTTCTACGAGAAGAACACCCGCGGCGACGGCGCGGTGTTCGATCTCGCGCTGTGGCCCGATCCGAAGCAGACCTATCTGCTCAACGCAGACGGCGCCAACAACGAGATCCGCGTACTCAAGCGCGACGACGGTTCAGTGGTCGGCACCTTCGGCCATAGCGGCCGCAATGCCGGACAGTTCGCGCTGCTGCACGTCATGGCGGTCGACCAGAAGGGCAATGTCTACACCGGCGAGGTCGAGGGCAAGCGGATCCAGAAGTTCAAGCTGACCTCGGACGCGCTCAAATAAGCATGACGGCGGGATGACGCTTCGACGTAGTTCATTCGGCTTTATGCGGATTGCCGCATCCACCCGGACAGGGTAAGCGGGAACTCGAACGACCGGCACAAGGCTCCGCAAGAGGGCCGTCCGGAAATAATCACAGTGGAGGGAATGTCTGATGACGACGACGCTCGCACGGCGCCATGCCGTGCTTCTCGCTTGCGCTGCACTCGGCCTTGCTACCCCTGCCTTTGCGCAGGACAAGAACGTCAAGATCGGCGTGCTGAACGACATGTCGGGGCTCTACGCCGACATCGGCGGCCCGAACTCGGTCGCCGCGGCCAACATGGCGGTGGAAGATTCCGGCCTGCGCGCCAAGGGCTGGAAGATCGAGGTGGTCAGCGGCGATCACCAGAACAAGCCCGACGTCGGCGTCAACATCGCGCGCAACTGGATCGACAACGAGAAGGTCGACATCATCACAGACACGCCGAACTCCGGCGTTGCGCTGGCGGTGAGCAACCTCGCCAAGGAGAAGAACTCGATCGTGCTCAACTCGGGGGCTGCGACCGCCGACCTCACCGGCAAGGCCTGCAACGCCAACACGATCTCCTACACGTTCGACACCTACATGCTCGCCAACGGCACCGGCAAGGCGCTGACCAAGGCCGGCGGCGACAGCTGGTTCTTCCTCACCGCCGACTACGCCTTCGGCCATGCGCTCGAGCGCGACACCTCGGCGGTCGTCACCGCCAACGGCGGCAAGGTGCTCGGCGGCGTCAAGCACCCGCTTAACACCGCCGACTTCTCCTCGTTCCTGCTGCAGGCGCAGGCTTCCAAGGCCAAGATCATCGGCCTCGCCAATGCCGGCGGCGACACCACCAACGCGATCAAGCAGGCGTCCGAATTCGGCATCACCGCGGGCGGACAGAAGCTCGCGGCGCTGCTGCTGTTCGTCAACGACGTGCACGCGCTGGGCCTCAAGATCGCGCAGGGCCTCACCTTCACCGAGTCGTTCTACTGGGACATGAACGACCAGACCCGCGCCTGGTCGAAGCGCTTCCAGAAGGTCTCGCCGAAGGGCTCGATGCCCTCGATGACGGTGGCCGGCGTCTATGCCGGCGTGCTGCATTACCTGAAGGCGCTCGACGCGATGGGCGGCAATCCGCATGACGGCGCCAAGGTCGTCGCCAAGATGAAGGAGATCCCGACCGACGATCCGCTGTTCGGCAAGGGTCCGCTGCGGATCGACGGCCGCCGCATCATCCCGGCCTATCTGTTCGAGGTGAAGAAGCCGGAAGAGTCCAAATATCCGTGGGACTATTACAAGCTGATCGCCACCATCTCGCCGGAAGACGCCGCCAAGCCGCTCGAGGCCAGCGATTGTCCGCTGGTGAAGAAATAAGAAGCGCACCATTCCTGCGTCATTGCGAGCGAAGCGAAGCAATCCATAGCACCGCAAACGCGGCACGATGGATTGCTTCGTCGCTTCGCTCCTCGCAATGACGTCCACAGCGAGCTAACCCACCCGACGCTTCATCACTTCGCCGCCGCCTTCCGCGCCGGCGGCGGCAGCGAGGCCCATTCCCGGTCGGCGCGCGGGCCGCCGACGTCGCCGGTCAGGCCGACGAGCTGTCCGGGCTGCACGTCGAGCGTTTGCGTCCAGGTCTGGGTCTGGCACAAGAACTTCATCAGACATCCCTTCAGCTTCAGCCGGTCGGATTTGTCGCGCCACAGCGAGACCGAATAGGACTTGCCGTCCTCGGCGTTGTAGATGTCGCCGTCGAACCGGCCCTCCGGCGACAGCTTCAATCCGAGGATCAGCTGATGGCCGAGCAGCGCGCGCGTTCGCTTCTCGGGATCGGAATTGAGGCTGTCGCGGAGCGGCTGGCCGCGTGGATCGAGCGGATCCTTCATCCACACGATGAAGCCGCAGATGCGGTCGCGCGCGCTGCCGCAGCGCTCGAGGCGGATGCGGGCCTGTCCGTTTTCGGTCAGCCAGGTGCCGCTGGGATCGGCGGGGATCGTCTCGGCGCGGCCGGTCGAGCTCATCAGCAAGGCGGCGACGAGGCTGCGCAGAAACATGCGAACCAGAAAGTTCATTGTCCAGGACCTTTCAGTGTCAGATGATTTGCAGGACGTGCGCGACGCGCCTCACTTCAGTTGTGCCATGAAGGCATCGGCACCCTTGTCGATGCCGGTGGTGGCGGCGGCGAGATCGCCGACGCTGGCCTTGATGTCGTAGGCGTTGGGATACTGCTTGCTGACGTAGGCACCGAGCAGGCGTGCGGTCGAACTGTCGAACATCTCGACGGCATAGATCACCGAGCCCGTCATCGTGCCCTCGCCGTCGCGCGCGGCCTGCACGCCGTTGTAGATCGCGCCGGCCATATCGAAGCGCGACAGCGTGCCGAGCACCGGCGTGTTGGCGACCGCGCCAGTCAACGTCAGCCGCACGCGGAACGTATTGGGCCCGCGCGCATTCACCAGCGTGAAGCGGCCGCGCAATTTGTCGGCGAATCGGGTCTGCATGTAGGCGGCGAGCGTCTCCTTGTCCTTCTCGGACATGTTGCCGAACTGATGATCGGCGCCGCGATAGATCACGACCGGATCGAGCATCACCTTGTTGTAGCTCCGCCAGTCGACCGGCGGGGCATAGCGATACGGCACGCGGCCTGAGGAATCCGACGTGTCAGGCGTCATGTAGGCCGATGAGGCCACCTCCGAATAAGCCACCGGCGTGACGGCGGCACATCCTCCGGCGAGGACGCAAAGCGCCATCGCTCCCAGACCGCGCACGGCGATCGAGCTCTCCATTCCAATCTCCTCATCCGACCTTGAAGCGGAAGAGCAGCTCGGCCGCAGCCGCGTCCGGGGCTAAAGTTACGGCTGCGGCCGTCACTGCCGATCTGGCTCGCTGTGAGCGCGCCGCCAGACCTTGCCTCAGTGCGACCATCTATAAAACCGACCAGGCGGTTTGTAAAGTTGCAATCGCAGGAACCGCGACGAAAAAAATTCGGCGGTCGAAGTGTCGTGAAGACTTGTGAGGTCGCACCGCGAATGACGGCCGGGCGTTGTCACAAACCCGAGATATCTCTTGTGGTACGGCAGCAGCCGCCGGGGGATTTCAGGGGCCCGGTGCCGATCCAACGCCGCCAAGCGATCATATTCCGCTTGGGCGGCGTTGTGTTTGCGGGCAGCGCAGGCGCTTCAGCTTCGCTTGCGGGCCGATGCCGACTTTGTGGCCCGCGACGCCGATGCCCCGCGCGCCGCCGCGGCCCTGGACGGCTTTGCGGCCGCCGGCGCGCCCTGCTCCATCGCCGTCCATTTGCCGTCGTCGAGCAACCGCTCGAACAGCCGATCGCGCTCGGCATCGGTCAGCGACGACAGACCGAACAGCGAGCTCAACAGCAGTCCCCGCGCCGCCGCCCAGCGCAGCAGCGCAAGATCCGGATCGCGCGCCTCGGCCTTCATGCGCGCGACCTTCTCGATGTCGACATCGCGCGGCATGGCCATCAATTCCGGATTCTCGTTCATCGCGGCCAGCAGTGCAAACGCCCCCGACCTCGGCGTCGAGATCGCCTCACGCAGCGTTGCGATCTGCGCCGCCAGCTCCGGCTGGTCCGTGGTCTCGCGCGCCTTCTCGAGGTAGCGGTTCGAGAACGCCTCGAAATAGGCCATCTGCTGCTCGAGCAGAGCGCGCAGCACCGCCTCCTTGGTGCGGAACTGATGCATCACGCCGCCCTTGCTGAGACCGCTCTCGCGCGCGATCGCATCCAGCGTCAGGCGCCCGGGACCATCGCGCGTCACGATGGTGATCGCGGCGTCGAGCGCGGCGGTGCGGGAGCGTTCCGAGCGGGAAGGATTGTCCATGGGATGACTTACTCAGGAAGGAGTCGCGTGAGCACAGTATCTCAGCGGCCTTGGTCAATCTCAAGCGCGGCATCCGTTTCGGCCACGCAACGCGAACGATGTGCCCGAAATGCCGGCGCCGGCTTCGGGTGGTGCATGCTAGTCGCTCACGCGCAAGCGCCTTCGCTGCCGTAGACTTTCCGGAGCCGGCGGCGCAGGCCGTGCAGGAAACCGTGGGCGATCCGGCCGATCACCCGTTCCCCTCGCCCGCGCGCGCGGGCGACAGACTGCGCATCGGCATAGCTGGCGGCGACGATCGTGCCGTGCCTGCCGCCATCGAGTTTCAGGTCGGTCAGATAGACGAGGCTGCGCGCCGTCAGCAACGCCGCCTGTGCGTCGCTGAAGCACGTCAGTTCATCGCAGGTATCGGCGGCCGCGTCGTTCACCATGCTCCTCCTGGCAGAGCGGCCCCGGAGCGAGGCACGCCTCTTCAGTCGTCATCACCTATACAAACCAACCGGATGGTTTGTAAATAGGCAAAATAACGCAATCGTCATTGAAGCGGCCGTCGGGCGCGTGTCGGACAGGCGCACCCACGTTCGTCCTCGAGGCATCGATCCAGCCAACACCCGGAGCATGCGAGCGATGACACAGCAGAAACAAACGGCGGAAGCCGAAATCAGGTCACTGATCGACGCCTGGGCGGACGCCGTCCGCAGACAGGACTATCCCGGCGTTCTCGCCCATCACGATCAGGACATCGTGATGTTCGACGTACCTCCGCCGTTGCAGTCGCGCGGATTGGATGAGTACAGGAAGACGTGGGACCTGTTCTACAGCTGTTACCGTCCCTCTCACGCCTTCAATATCGAAGAGATCGCGATCACGGCCGGCGACGACGTGGCTTTCGCGGTGATGGTGATGCGTTGCGGCCCGCCCGACGCCACGTTCCAGTTCCGGCTGACGATCGGACTGCGTAAGGTCGACGGCGATTGGCGCATCACGCACGAACACCATTCGGTGCCGGCGACGGACTAGAATTGTAGGGTGGGTTAGGCGAAGCCGTAACCCGCCATTGTTTCCGCGGTAAGCAAGTCGGTGGGTTACGCTTCGCTAACCCACCCTACGCAGTCGTCTTCGCCGCCGTCGCCCGCGCGGCGATGGCGAGCGCGAGCAGCAAGAGCGCGCCGGCCAGATAGAACGGCGCGCCGGGCATCTTCAGCGGCGCGTTGTCGCCGATGAAATAGGCAAACGTCAGCGTGAACAGGAACGGGCCGATCAATTCCGACATGCTCTGCACGCTCGAGGTCGCGCCCTGCAACTGGCCCTGCTGGTCTGCGGCGACGAGCTGCGTCGTCAATGCCTGGGTCGCGGCGCCGGAAATGCCCCACAGCGCCATCACGGGAATGCCGATCCAGAACAGCTGGCCAGTCGGCGCCGCGCCGAAGATCACGAAGCCCAAGGCGCCGCAGACCAGGCCGAGGAACAGCGCGTTGCGCTCGCCGAGCAGCTTGACGATCGGGCCGATCGCCGCGCCCTGCACGACCATGCCGCAGAGCCCGACCAGCGCCAGCGTCGCGCCGACGGTGCCGGTGTCCCAGCCGTAGCGATGGGTGGCGTAGAGCACGAACACCGAGGGCAGCACGACATGCGCGAGCTGGCCGAAGAAAGTCGCGAGCGACAGGCCGGCGAGTGTCGGGTTCGAACGCAGGAATTGCAGCGCGCCGATCGGATTGGCGCTCTTCCATTTGAACGGCGCGCGCCGCTCCGCCGGCAGCGATTCCGGCAGGATGAACAGGCCGTAGAGTCCGTTGACGAAGCTCAGCCCCGCCGCCGCCCAGAACGGCAGCCGCGGATCGATCTCGCCGAGCAGGCCGCCCAGCGCCGGCCCCATGATGAAGCCTGCGCCGAACGCGACGCCGATCTTGCCGAACATCGCGGCGCGCTGCTCCGGCGCGGTGACGTCGGCGATGTAGGCGAACACGGTCGAGATGCTCGACGAGGTGATGCCGGAGATCGCCCGCCCGATGAACAGCCAGATCAGGTTCGGCGCCAGCGCCATCAGCACATAGTCGGCGGAAAGGCCGAAATTCGACAGCAGCACCACCGGCCGGCGGCCGAAGCGATCGGACAACGCGCCCAGGATCGGCGAGCAGACGAACTGCATCAATGCCCAGATCGAGCCGAACACGCCGAAGATACGCGCCGCATTGGCGGTGTCGTTGTTGACGAAGCCTTCGATCAATTTTGGGAGGATCGGGATGATGATCCCGAGCGCCAACATGTCGAGCAGCAGCGTGACGAAGATGAAGATCACCGCGCCGCTGCGCGCCGATGGCGCGGTAGCGTTAGTCCCCGCCGCTTCACTCATGACGGCCGTTTGCGCTTGTGAGCAAACGGATTTGCCTTTTCTCTCAGCGTAATACGAATGGGCGTGCCCGGCAGATCGAAGGTCTCGCGCAGCGAGTTGATGAGATAGCGCAGATAGGATCGCGGGATCGCGTCGGCGCGCGAGCAGAACAGCACGAAGCTCGGCGGCCGCGCCTTCACCTGCGTGATGTAGTTCAGCTTCAGCCGGCGTCCCGAGACCGCCGGCGGCGGGTTGGCCTGGATCGCCTGCTCGAACCAGCGATTGAGCGCCGAGGTCGGCAGGCGCCGGTTCCAGACCGCATAGGCTTCCTGGATCGCCGTCATCAACCGGTCGATGCCCTCGCCCATCAGGCCGGAGACAGCGACGATCGGCGCACCCTTGACCTGCGGCAGCCAGTGATCGGCATCGGTGCGCAGCTGCGATATCTGGTTCGGCTTGCGCTCGACGAGGTCCCATTTGTTGACCGCGAGCACGATCGCACGGCCCTCGCGCTCGATCAGGTCCGCGATCCGCAGGTCCTGCTCCTCGAACTTGTTCTGCGCGTCCATCATCATGACCACGACCTCAGCGAAGCGCACCGCGCGCAGCGCGTCGGCGACCGAGAGCTTTTCCAGCTTCTCCTCGATCCGCGAGCGGCGGCGCAGGCCGGCGGTATCGAACACCCGGAACTGGCGGCCCTGCCAGGTGATCTCGACCGCGATGGAATCGCGCGTGGTGCCGGCCTCGGGACTGGTCAGCAGCCGCTCCTCGCCGAGCAGATGATTGATCAGCGTCGACTTGCCGGCGTTGGGGCGGCCGACGATGGCGACGCGGATCGGGCGCTGCGCGGCCTCCTCCTCGGAGATGTCCTCGTCGTCCTCGATCTCGTCATCTTCATCTGACGTCTCGGGCACCAGCGCGCTCAGCGCCTCGTGGAGGTCGCCCATGCCCTCGCCATGCTCGGCCGAGATCTGCACGGGATCGCCGAGGCCGAGCGCGTAAGATTCCATCGCCCCGATCTCGCCATGCTTGCCCTCGGCCTTGTTGGCGACCAGCACCACCGGCTTGTTGGCCTTGCGGGCGAAGTCGGCGAAGGCGCGGTCGGTCGGCGTCAGGCCGACGCGGGCATCGATCACGAACATCAGGGCGTCGGCGAGCTCGATCGCGGTTTCGGTCTGCTCCTGCATCCGCGCCGTCAGCGAGCCCTTGGCGCCCTCGTCGAGCCCCGCGGTGTCGATGATGGTGAAGTCGAGGTCGTAGAGCTTGGCCTGGCCCTCGCGGCGGTCACGCGTGACGCCGGGCTCGTCATCGACCAGCGCGAGCTTCTGGCCGACCAGGCGGTTGAACAGCGTCGACTTTCCGACATTGGGCCGGCCGATAATGGCGATGGTAAAAGACATGGATGATCCCGGCGCCGCGGCACGACGCACGTCAATGAATTGAAGCAGGAGCCTAGCGCGCGACGCGATTGGGTTGAACCGTCATCGCGCTCTAGATTCTTGTTTTAGCATGATCTTTTCGGAAAACCGCTTCGCACTTTTCCGGATCATGC
This sequence comes from Bradyrhizobium macuxiense, assembly GCF_007993935.1. Lineage (GTDB taxonomy): Bacteria > Pseudomonadota > Alphaproteobacteria > Rhizobiales > Xanthobacteraceae > Bradyrhizobium > Bradyrhizobium macuxiense_A. The sequence continues at coordinate 468,682 of NZ_VITY01000001.1, forward strand.
CTTAGCGGCTAAATCCGCCGCTCGGTAGCGGCGCGGGGAACGCGCCGCCGGATTGTTGCGTGGTCTGGGTCTGCTGCTGGGCCGGTGCCGCAGGCTGCGCCTGCTGGTCGTCGGCCGGCGGCGCCGTGGTGCGGCGGCGGACGATCTTCTTCGGCTTCGGCTCAGGCGGCACCGCGGCGGGCGCGCCCTCCTCGGTTGCGGCGTCGGGGGCGGCCGCCTGGTCCGCGGCCGGCGCGGTGCGCTTGCTGTGCTTCTTGGCGCCCTTCGGCGGCTCGGGCGGCGGAGCCGGCTGGGCGGCAGCTGCCGCCGCGGCGTTCTGCTGGTCGAGCTGCTCCTGCTGCGAGCCCTTGTACAATTCCTTCGGCACGCCCTGCTCAAGGCCGGGCACGCCTTCAGGGAAGACCGGCTTGCGGTCGCCCTGCAGTTTCTTCTTGGTGTCGAGGAAGTCGAGCAAATCGCTGGGGTCGAAATTGGCCATGCCGCCACCGCCGCAGCCGGCCAGCGCGCTGCAAAGCGCGGTCAGAACTGCGGCTGCGATCAGGCGTTGCGAGCGGCGCATGGTCGATCTCTCACTCAAACTCGGGTTTCGCGCCAATTCAGCCCTCAAGTCAGCTTTTGGCGACCGGCGGCAACAGTGCCTGCAGCGCTTCGGCGCGCGAGCGCATGCTCGGCGGCGTCTCGCCGTCATTGGCAATCTGGTCGAGCCACTTGCGCGCGGCGGTGGCATCGTTGGCGTGCCACGCCGACAGCGCCAGCAACTCGCGCGCGGAATGGCGGAACGTCGAATCCTTCGACGTCGCCATCGCCTCGAGCCGTTGCTGCATGTTCGGATAGGTCGTGGTGTCCATCACGATCTGCGCGGCACGAATCCGTGCCAGGTCCTGGTCGGGACCATTGACGCTGCGGTCGGCTGCGATCTCGTCATAGAGCTTCGCGGCGGCGGGCTGATCGCGGGTCGCGACCTCGGCGGCCATGCGCAGCCGCGCCAGATTGCGGTACCCGGACGGCGCCTTGGTGATCAGATCGGCAAAGGCGGCCTCAGCCTCGGCGTGCTTGCTTTGGTCCGACAGCTCGACGGCGCGGTCGAACGCCGCACCGGCCTCGGCGGCCTTCTTGGCCTCGAGATATTGGTAGCCGCGCCAGCCACCGACGCCGGCGACCACCAGGACCGCTAGCGCGATGATAAAGATCGAGTACTTGTCCCACAGCTTCTTGAGCTGATCGCGACGGACTTCCTCGTCTACTTCGTCAAATAATTCAGACACTTAAAGCTATCCCATCCCCTCGGGACCGCGAATCTCGGTGGAGCCTGGCCCCTACCCGATCCCCACATCGCGGCGGCGTTACCCTAACGGTGTGGCGGAGGCAAGGCAAAGCGAGGCGGATCAAAGCGTTAACCGGGGAAGTTTGTCCTTCCCCGCCTCAGGCCCCGGCCGACAGGCTCTCCCGCAGCTGGCGCTTGATCACCTTGCCATTGGCATTGCGCGGCAGCGGGTCTGATGTCAGCGCCATGGTCTCCGGCACCTTGTAATCCGACAGCCGCTCGGCGCACCAGGCGCGCAGGCTCTCCGCATTGACGTCATTACGGGTCACGATCACGGCGTGCACGCGCTCGCCGAGCACCGGGCACGGCTTTGCGATGATCGCGCTCTCGACCACGGCCGGGTGGCCCGCCAGCACGGACTCGACCTCGGCGGAATAGATCTTCAGCCCGCCGCGGTTGATCATGTCCTTCTGGCGATCGAACACGCGAACGAAATTGTCGGCGTCGATCGAACCGAGATCGCCGGAGTGCCAGAACCCGGCGGTGAAGCTCTCCGCGGTCGCCCTTGGATTGTTCCAGTAGCCCTTGATGACGGAGGCGCTGCGGATCCAGAGTTCGCCGATCTCGCCGCGCGGCACCTCGCGGCCATCGGCGCCCATCACGACGATCTCGGCGCCGGGACACGGCAGGCCGACGCTGTCGATATGGGAGGCCGTGAGTTCGCCCGGCATCAGGGTCGAGGGCGAGGTGGTTTCGGTCGCGCCGTAGCAATTGGCGAGCTTCAGTCCGGGGATCTTGGCGTCGAGCTTTTCGATGGTCGCAACCGGCATCGGCGCGCCGCCGAAACCGCCGATGCGCCAGCTCGACAGATCGTAGCTGTCGAAATCCGGCTGCATCAGGCAGAGATTGTACATCGCCGGCACCATCACCGTGTAGCTGACGCGCTCGCGCGCGGCGACCTTCAGATATTCCGACGCCTTGAACTCCGGCATGATGATCAGCGCGCCGGCGCAGCGGGCCATGGTGGTGACGTTGGCGACCGCGCCGGTGACGTGCGCGAGCGGCACCGCGGCGATCGAGCGATCGGCTTTCGTCAGCTTGAGGCAGGATGCGAACACCATCGAGGAGTGGATGATGTTGCAATGGGCGAGCATCGCGCCCTTCGGCCGGCCCGTGGTGCCTGAGGTGTAGAGGATCATCGCGGTGTCCTCTTCCCTCACCTCCGCCGGCGCCTGGGCCGGCGCATTGTCGCGCAATGCGGCGAATTGGGACGCGCTGTCGTCGCTGACGGAGATGCGATGCGCAACGGCTGGAATATCGGCGGCGTCGGGGATGCGGTCGGCAAGCGTTGACTCGTGGACCAGGCACTTGGCGCCGCAATCGTTCAGCACATAGGCGATCTCGGGCTTCTGCTGGCGCGTCGAAAGCAGCACGGTGACGAGTCCCGCATGCGCAGCGGCGAACATCGTCAGCACGAATTCGGTGCGGTTGCCGAGCAGGATCGCAACGCGGTCGCCGGGCGCAAGGCCGAGTTTTGAAAAGCCCGCCGCGACCTTCGCCGATTGCTCCGCGACCTCGCGCCAGGACAGGCGCGTCGCGCCGCAGACCAGCGCCTCGCCGTCGCCGTTCTCTGCGACGGCGTCCGCGATCATCGCCCACAGGCTGGCCGGCCGCTCGGCGAATGCCGGCACGACGCGGTCGCCGAAGCGCGGCTCGAGCCGCATGAGCGGCAGTGCGTGTTGCGACCAGTCCATGCGTGCCTCGTCAGCTCTTCTTCATCCCGTAGACGTGCTCAGGCCCCGGGAAGGCGCGGCTCTTCACATCGCGGGCATAACCCGCGACCGCCTCCTCGATCGCCGGGCCGAGATTGCCGTAGCGGCGGACGAATTTCGGCGCGCGCGGCGACAGGCCGAGCATGTCCTCCAGCACCAGCACCTGGCCGTCGCAGGCAGCACTTGCGCCGATGCCGATCGTCGGCACGGCGATCGACTGCGTGATCTTGCGCGCCAGCGGTTCGGCGACCGCCTCGACCACAATCGAGAAAGCGCCCGCTTCCGCGATCGCCTTCGCGTCGTTCTCGATCGGCGCCCAGTTCTCCTCCTCGCGGCCCTGCGCGCGGAACGAACCGAGCGTGTTGATCGATTGCGGCGTCAGGCCGATATGGCCCATCACCGGAATGCCGCGCTCCGACAGGAACGCCACCGTCTCCGCCATCCGCGCGCCGCCCTCGAGCTTGACCGCGCCGCACAGCGTTTCCTTCATGATCCGCACCGCGGACTGGAACGCCTGCTCCTTCGAGCCTTCATAGGAACCGAACGGCATGTCGACCACGACGAGCGCGGCCTGCGAGCCGCGCATGACAGCGCGGCCCTGCAGGATCATCATGTCGAGCGTGACCGGCACGGTGGTCTCGAAACCGTGCATCACGTTGCCGAGGGAATCGCCGACCAGGATGGCGTCGCAGTGCCGGTCGACCAGCGCGGCGGTGTGCGCGTGATACGAGGTCAGCATCACGATCGGCTCGCCGTTCTTGCGGGCGCGCAGATCGGGCGCGGTCTTGCGCTTGATGGCGGATTGAACAGACATAGTCAGGCTCCCATGACAGGCACGCCGATCACGACCGGGTGGAACGCAAACGCAAGCGCCAGATAGACGACGACACCGACCGCGATCGCGATCAGGTCGTTGGTCGGGCCGCCCACCGGGATCGGCGGCGCACCGGCATCGCTGCGGCGCTTCAGCGAAATGCGGTCATAGACCGCCCAAGCCAGGAACGAGCCGAACAGGATGATCGAGCCGAGGTCGCCATTGGCGAGCAGATGCGCGAACGCCCACAGCTTCACGCCCGCCAGCATCGGATGCTTCAGCGTGGTGTAGATGCGGCCGCGGATATAGGAGGCGACGACGAGGATGACGGCGGGCAGCATCAAGGCCACCGTGATGTGCTTGAAGGCGGTCGGCGGCGTCCAGATGTCGATCCAGCCGGTCGCGCGGTAGTGGCCGAAGCCCCAGATGATCAGCGCAAGGCCCGCGAACGAGACCAGCGAATAGACGCCCTTGTAGACCCCCTCGCCCATCGCCTTGACCAGGCCGGCGCGCAGATCGCGCAGGCTGGTCAGCACATGGATGCCGAGGAACAGCACGAGACCCAGGATCATGACGAGCAGTCCCACGATGTTCCTCCCCTGATTGATGCCTTCGCGTAACATCTTCGCCGGGCGGGACGCAATCCATCACGCCCGGTGACGGATCATGGATTGCCGGCCGGCTTGGCCAATTCGCGGTTGTCGACATAGCGGATCATGATCGGGCGGCCGGCGAGCGCGCCGCCCAGCCCGCCGGTGAATTTCAGCGGCAGGCAGGCATCGAGCGAGGCATTGATCGCGTTGAGGTAGGTGGTGCGGGTGTCCGCCGGGATGCCCCGCGTCGAAAACGTCAGGCGCGGCGCGCCGATCATCTCGCCTGATCGTTTGAAGCTGAAGCGTACCGACATCTGCATGCCCTCCCGCGCGTCATCGGGCGGCGGCGGCGCCCAGCAGGCGCGCAGCGCGGCGAACAAATCGCCGATGGTATCGAGATCATGATCGGGCTTGCGGTACTTCTCGGCCTGCCCCTCGGGCGGCACGGTCAGGATCGTGAGCTGGAGATTTTCACCGTACGGATAATCGATCTCGGGCAGGCACGGCCCGTGATTGAGCACGCTGCAGTAGGACGGGATGCAGGGCCCGTTGTCGAGCACGCTGCAGGGCGTGTGTGCGAACGGCACCGGGTTCGTCTGGTGCCGCTGCCGCGCGCCAGCCGTGCCCGCGAAGGCAAAGGCCAGCACAGCAAAAGCGAGGCAGATGGCAACGCGTCGGAACATGCGGTTGGACCCGGGATGCGCTCCGGGGAAAATGATACCGCGGCCGGAGCGGAGCAAGCCGGGCTGCGTTCAATTCCTTGCGCGGACGAACGGCGGCCCTCCCAACCTTCGCCGTCATCGCCAGGCTCGATCGGGCGATCCAGTATTCCAGAGACACCGGTAATTGAACGGATGAGCCGCGGCGTAGTGGGTCCCCCGGTCGAGCCGGGGGACGACACGGAGCAAGCGGACTTACGCCTTCTTCTTCACGTCCTTGACGTTGGAGAAGGTGATGCCCTCGGCGCGCTCGCGGGTGTAGCCGAGATAGAACTCGTTCTTGGCCATGAACACGGGATCGCCGTCGACGTCGTCGGCGATGCCGGAATTGTTGGCGGAGATGAAAGCGTCGAGCGCCTTGCGGTCGTCGGATGAGATCCAGCGCGCCAGCGAGAATTCGGAGACCTCGAACTCGACCGGCAGCGAGTATTCCGCATCGAGCCGCGCCTTCAGCACGTCGAGCTGCAGCGGGCCGACCACGCCGACCAGCGCCGGCGCTCCGTCGCGCGGACGGAACACCTGCACGACGCCCTCCTCCGACATCTGCTGCAGCGCTTCCTTCAGCTTCTTCGCCTTCATCGCATCCGTCAGGCGAACGCGGCGGACGATTTCCGGCGCGAAGCTCGGCACGCCGACGAAGGTCAGATCCTCGCCTTCGGTGAGCGTGTCGCCGATCCTGAGCGTGCCGTGGTTGGGAATGCCGACGACATCGCCGGCAAACGCCTCGTCCGCCACCGAGCGGTCCTGGGCGAAGAAGAATTGCGGGCTCGACAGGCTCATGTTCTTGCCGGTTCGTACCAGCTTGGCCTTCATGCCGCGGCTGAGCTTGCCCGAGCACAGCCGGGCAAAGGCGATGCGGTCGCGGTGGTTCGGATCCATGTTGGCCTGGATCTTGAACACGAACGCGCTCATGCGCGGCTCGGCCGCCTCGACCTTGCGCAGATCGGAATCCTGCGCGCGCGGCGCCGGCGCGAACTTGCCGAGACCTTCCAGCAGATCGCCGACGCCGAAATTGCGCAGCGCGCTGCCGAAATAGACCGGCGTCAGATGGCCCTCGCGGAACGCTGCGAGCTCGAACGGCTTGCAGGCTTCCGACGCCAGCGCGAGCTCATCCTTGACCTCGGCAACGTCGAGATTGGGGTTGCGCTTGCCGAGATCGGCGATGTCGATCTGCTCGGTGGCGCCGGTCTTGGCGCCGCCGCCCTCGAGCAGCCGCACGCCGCCATTGACGACGTCATAGGTGCCGAGGAAATCGCGGCCGCGGCCGACCGGCCAGGTCATCGGCGTGGTGTCGAGCGCCAGCGTCTTCTCGATCTCATCGAGCAGCTCGAACATGTCGCGGCTCTCGCGGTCCATCTTGTTGATGAAGGTGATGATCGGAATGTCGCGCAGCCGGCACACCTCGAACAGCTTTCGGGTGCGCGCCTCGATGCCCTTCGCGGCGTCGATCACCATGACGGCGGAGTCGACCGCGGTCAGCGTGCGATAGGTATCTTCCGAAAAGTCCTCGTGGCCCGGCGTGTCCAGCAGGTTGAACACGAGCTCGTTGAACTCGAAGGTCATCACCGAGGTGACGACCGAGATGCCGCGCTCACGCTCGATCTTCATCCAGTCCGACCGCGTGTTGCGCCGCTCGCCCTTGGCCTTGACCTGGCCCGCGAGGTTGATGGCGCCGCCGAACAGCAGCAGCTTTTCCGTCAGCGTGGTCTTGCCGGCGTCCGGGTGCGAGATGATCGCAAAGGTGCGCCGGCGCGCCACTTCCTCGGAAAGCGGCGAGCGGGACGGCGATTCGGCTGAAACTGAGATGTCGGACATGGCGGGGCATTTGGCAGGGAAAACGGGCGCAATCAAGGGCGTTTTGTCGCAATGCGGAACGGCCGCACCAGCCCCATATCGGGACGCGAGGGACGACCTTCTTCTCACCATACCACCCGCGGGGACGACCCTGCCTTATCTGGAGGGTTCGTGATGGCTTGGGCCATTCTGTTCACCGCTGGCCTGCTCGAGATCGGCTGGGCGATCGGGCTGAAATACACCGAGGGCTTCTCGCGGCTGGTGCCGTCGGTGCTGACGCTCGCCGCGATGGCCGGCAGCATCATCCTGCTCGGCCTCGCGCTGAAGACGCTGCCGATTGGAACCGCCTACGCGGTCTGGACCGGGATCGGCGCGGTCGGCACCGCGGCGCTCGGCATCATCCTGCTCGGCGAACCCGCGACCGCGATGCGGCTCGCCAGCATCGGGCTGATCGTGTCCGGCATCGTCGGGCTGAAGCTGGTCGGCTAGTCACTTCTTTTTTGGACGCGTTTTCTTAACGCGAACCGACTTCCACTTCGCTCGAACACGCTATTTCAATACCTGCACGACCCAATAAGTCGCGGCGGCGACCGCGGCCGACGCCGGGATCGTGATCACCCAGGCGTAGACGATCGAGCTCGCCACGTTCCAGCGCACGGCGGAGAGCCGCCGCGCGGCGCCGACGCCGACAATGGCGCCGGTGATGGTGTGGGTGGTCGATACGGGAACTCCGAGATAGGTCGCCAAGAACAGCGTCACGGCGCCGCCGGTCTCGGCGCAGAACCCCTGCATCGGCGTCAGCTTGGTGATCCGCAGCCCCATGGTGCGCACGATCCGCCAGCCGCCCATCAAGGTGCCCAGCGCCATCGCGCTCTGGCAGGCCAGCACGACCCAGAACGGGATCTCGAAAGTGTCGCCGAGATGGCCCTGCGAGTAGAGCAGCACGCCGATGATGCCCATGGTCTTCTGCGCGTCGTTGCCGCCATGGCCGAGCGAATAGAGCGAGGCCGAGGCGAATTGCAGAATGCGGAAGGCGCGATCGACCGCGAACGGCGTCGAGCGCACCGAGAGCCAGGACACGATCGCAACCAGCACCAGCGCCAAGAGGAAGCCGATCAGCGGCGACAGCACGATCGCGAGCAAGGTCTTGGTGAGCCCGCTCCACACCGCCGCCGAAATGCCCGCCTTCGCCATGCCGGCGCCGACCAGGCCGCCGATCAGCGCGTGCGAGCTCGATGACGGAATGCCCAGCGCCCAGGTGATCACGTTCCAGACGATCGCGCCGACCAGCGCGGCGAAGATCACGGTCGCATCCACCACCGACGGGTCGATGATCCCGGTGCCGATCGTGTTGGCGACGTGCAGGCCGAACACCGCGAAGGCGACGAAGTTGAAAAAGGCCGCCCAGAACACCGCGTATTGCGGCCGCAGCACGCGGGTCGAGACGATGGTCGCGATCGAATTCGCGGCGTCGTGCAGGCCGTTCAGGAAGTCGAACAGCAGCGCGACCGCGATCAGGATGGTGAGAACCGGAAGGCCCAGCGTGGCGTCCACGTATTCGCCCCGCTTTACACTTGCTCGATCACGATCGAGTTGATCTCGTTGGCGACGTCGTCGAAGCGGTCAGCCACCTTCTCGAGGTGATCGTAGATCTCCGCGCCGACGATGAAGTCCATGGTGTTGGCGTCGCGATGCTTCAGGAACAGCTCCTTGAGCCCGATATCCTGGAGATCGTCGACCCGGCCCTCGAGCTTGGTCAGCTCCTCGGTGATCTGGGTCAGCATCGAGACGTTCTGGCCGATCGCCTGCAACAGGGGCAGCGCGCGGCCGACCAGGTTGGCGCATTCAACGATCAGGCCGCCCATCTCGCGCATCGGCGGCTCGAATTCGCGCACCTCGAACAGCATCACCGCCTTTGCGGTCGCCTGCATCTGGTCGACCGCATCGTCCATCGACGTGATCAGGTTCTTGATGTCGCCGCGGTCGAACGGGGTGATGAAGGTGCGGCGAACCGCGGTCAGGACCTCGCGGGTGACGCTATCGGCGTCGTTCTCGAATTGATTGACGCGCTGGCAGAAGACCGGGGTCTCGTCCCCGCCCCTGAGCATGTCCTGCAGCGCCTTCGCGCACTGCACGGAGGTCTGGGCGTGGCGGGCGAACAGGTCGAAAAATCGCTCTTCCTTGGGCAGAAAGGCGCGAAACCAGCGCAGCATGTCTCAGTTCCATCATTCCGGGACAGCCCTTTTAGCGACTGTCACAGAACTGTCATAGAGCATCTGGCGGGGAAAAAACCTGAAACGACCGCCCGAACGGGCGGTCGTCCACCGCTAAGTCGGCTGATAATCGGGCCCTGCCCTACAGCGACCGCCGCAGCAGGTGAGCCAGCTCGCCGACCAGGCCGCGCCGGAACAGCAGCACGCAGGACACGAAGATCACGCCCTGGATCACCGTCACCCACTGGCCGAAACCGGCGAGATACTGCTGCATGGCGATGATCACGAAGGCACCGACCACCGGGCCGAAGATGGTGCCGAGGCCGCCGACCAGCGTCATCAGGACGATTTCACCGGACATCGACCAGTGCACGTCAGTGAGCGAGGCGTTCTGCGCCACGAACACCTTCAGCGAGCCGGCGAAGCCCGCCAGCGTGCCCGACAGGATGAAGGCCAGCAGCTTGTACTGGTCGGTCTTGTAGCCGAGCGAGATCGCGCGCGGCTCATTCTCGCGGATCGACTTCAGCACCTCGCCGAACGGCGAGTTGATGGTGCGGTAGATCAAGAGGAAGCCGGCGAGGAAGCCGACCAGGACGACGTAGTAAAGCACCAACGGCTTCGACAGATCGAAGATCCCGAGCAGATGGCCCTGCGGGATGCCCTGGATGCCGTCCTCGCCATGGGTGAACGGCGCCTGCAGATAAAGGAAGTAGAGCAGTTGCGACAGCGCCAGCGTGATCATCGAGAAGTAGATGCCCTGCCGCTTGATCGAGATGTAGCCGGTGGCGAGGCCGAGCAAGGCCGCCGCCGCTGTGCCGACCACGATGCCGAGCTCCGGCGACAGCCCCCACACCTTCAGCGCGTGCGCCGAGACGTAGCCGGCGGTGCCGAGGAACATGGCGTGGCCGAACGACAGCAGGCCGCCATAGCCGATCAGGAGATTGAAGGCGCAGGCGAGCAGCGCAAAGCACAGCGCCTGCATCACGAAGAACGGATAGATCCCCGTGAACGGCACCACCGCCAGCAGCGCCGCCATCACGGCGAATACGATCATCTCGTCGCGCATCGCGCGCGGCGTCATCGGAAGTGTATCGTCGGTCAATGCTGACATATCAGGCCGCCCGTCCCGTCAGTCCCGTTGGCTTCACCAGCAACACCACCACCATCAGGACAAACACCACGGTGTTGGAGGCTTCGGGATAAAAATACTTTGTCAGTCCCTCGATCACGCCGAGCGCGAAGCCGGTGATGATCGAGCCCATGATCGAGCCCATGCCGCCGATCACGACCACCGCGAACACCACGATGATGAGATCGGCGCCCATCAGCGGGCGGACCTGGTTGATCGGCGCCGACAAGACGCCGGCGAGCGCGGCAAGACCGACGCCGAGCCCGTAGGTCAGCGTGATCATGCGCGGCACGTTGATGCCGAAGGCGCGCACCAGCGTCGGATTCTCGGTGGCGGCGCGCAAGTAAGCGCCGAGCTGCGTCTTCTCGATCAGGAACCAGGTGGCAAGGCACACCACAAGGGAGAATATGACGACCCAGCCGCGATAGATGGGCAAGAACATGAAGCCGAGATTGACGCCGCCCTTGAGCTGATCCGGAATCGAATACGGCAGGCCGGAGGAGCCGAAATAGTTCTGGAACACGCCCTGCACGATCAGCGCGATGCCGAACGTCAGAAGCAGTCCATAAAGGTGGTCGAGGCCGGCCAGCCATTGCAGCATGGTGCGCTCGAGGATCATGCCGAAGATGCCGACGATGACAGGTGCGATGAGCAGCGCCCACCAGTAGTTGATGCCGCCCAGATTGAGCAGGAAATACGCCACGAAGGCGCCCATCATGTAGAGCGCGCCATGCGCGAAATTGATGATGTTGAGCATGCCGAAGATGACGGCGAGCCCCAGACTGAGCAGCGCGTAGAACGAGCCGTTGATCAGTCCCACCAGAAGCTGTGCGTAGAGAGCCTGCATCGAATGAGCTTTCGCTGGATAGATGAAGCCCGCCGGCCACGCGCGCGGCCGGCGGGCATGATCGTCACTTCTTCAGAAGCGCGCAGGTGCTCTTGTCGAGCGGCGTGAAGGCCTGGTTGCCCGGCACGGTGCCGACCAGCTTGTAGAAGTCCCACGGTCCCTTGGACTCCGAGGGCTTCTTCACCTCGAACAGATACGCGTCGTGGGTGACGCGGCCGTTGGCCTCGACCTCGCCCTTGCCGAACAGCGGATCGTCGGTCGGGATCGTCTTCATCTTCGCAACCACCTTGGCGCCGTCATGCGGATTGCCGCCGAGCGCTTCCAGCGCCTTGAAGTAATGCATCAGACCCGCATAGACGCCGGCCTGCACCATGGTCGGGGGCGCGCTGTTCTTCATCTTTTCCGAGAAGCGCTTGGAGAACGCCCGGGTGTTGTCGTTGAGGTCCCAGTAGAACGTCTCGGTGAAGTTGAGGCCCTGCGCGGTCTCGAGGCCGATCGCCTTGACGTCGGTGAGGAACAGCAAGAGCGCCGCGAGCTTCTGGCCGCCCTTGACGATACCGAACTCGGCCGCCTGCTTGATCGAGTTGGTGGTGTCGCCGCCGGCATTGGCGAGACCGATGATCTTGGCCTTGGAGGCCTGCGCCTGCAGCAGGAACGAGGAGAAGTCGGCGGTGTTGAGCGGATGCTTGACCCCACCGACCACCTTGCCGCCGTTGGCGGTGACAACCGCGGTGGTATCGCGCTCCAGCGCCGCGCCGAACGCGTAGTCCGCGGTCAGGAAGAACCAGGTGTCCCCGCCCGCCTTCACCAGCGCCTGGCCGGTGGCGTGAGCGAGCATGTAGGTGTCATAGGTCCAGTGCACCGTGTTCGGCGAGCACTGCGCGTTGGTGAGGTCCGAGGTCGCCGCACCCGAATTGATGTAGACGCCGTTCTTTTCCTTGACGACGTTGTTGACCGCGAGCGCGACGCCGGAATTCGGCACGTCGACGACGGTATCGACCTTGTCGACGTCGAACCACTGGCGGGCGATGGTGGTGCCGATATCGGGCTTATTCTGGTGATCGCCGGAGATCAGGTCGATGGTCCAGCCCTTGGCCTTGAGGCCGGAATCCTCGATCGCCATCTGGGCCGCCAGCGTCGAGCCGGGACCGGCGAGGTCGGCGTAGAGGCCGGACTGATCCGACAACACGCCGATCTTGACGACCTTGTCGTCGGCGGAGGCAACGCTCGCGACGCTGAGCGCGATCGCGGTGCCGAGCAGAAGCGCAGAAATCGTGTTCTTCATGGGGATTCCCTCAGTCCTTAAATTTTCTGGCTCGGCGGCTTCAGACGCCGAGATAGGTATGAAGCTTGTCCATGTTGGCCGACAGCTCGGAATTGGCGAAGCCGTCGATCACCTTGCCGTGCTCGACGATGTAGTAGCGGTCGGCAACCGTCGAGGCGAAACGGAAATTCTGTTCGACCAACAGGATCGTGAAGCCCTGCGACTTCAGGCGCGCAATGGTGTGCCCGATCTGCTGAATGATGACCGGCGCCAGCCCTTCGGTCGGCTCGTCCAGCATCAAGAAGCGCGCACCGGTGCGCAGGATACGCGCGATCGCCAGCATCTGCTGCTCGCCGCCCGAGAGCTTGGTCCCCTGGCTGGTGAGACGCTCCTTCAGGTTCGGAAACAGCGTGAAGATCTGGTCGAGCGGCAGGCCGCCCGGACGCACCACCGGCGGCAGCATCAGGTTCTCGCGCACGTCGAGGCTGGAGAAGATGCCGCGCTCCTCGGGGCAGAATGCGATGCCGAGCCGCGCGATGCGGTCGGAGGTGGCGCGGATGATCTCCTTGTTGTCGAAGCGGATCGAGCCGGAGCGCTTGTTGATGACGCCCATGATCGACTTCAGCGTGGTGGTCTTGCCGGCGCCGTTGCGGCCGAGCAGCGTCACCACCTCGCCGGCCTTCACGTTGAAATTGATGCCGTGAAGAATGTGCGATTCGCCGTACCAGGCCTGCAGGTCGTTGACCGTCAGCACCTCGGCGCCGGCCGCAGCCACGGGCCTCTCCGCCAGTTTTGCCTCAGCCATGACCCGCTCCCAGATAGGCTTCCTTCACGCGCTCGTCCTTGGAGAGGTCGGCGTAATTGCCCTCCGCCAGCACCTGCCCGCGCGTCAGCACGGTGATGATGTCGGAGAGGTTGGCCACCACCGAGAGGTTATGTTCGACCATCAGGATGGTGTATTTGGCCGAGATCCGCTTGATCAGCGCCGCGATCTTGTCGATGTCCTCGTGGCCCATGCCGGCCATCGGTTCGTCGAGCAGCATCATCTCGGGGTCGAGCGCGAGCGTCGTTGCAATTTCAAGTGCGCGCTTGCGGCCGTACGGCATCTCGACCGCCGGCGTGTTGGCGAATTCGCTCAAGCCGACGTCGTTCAGAAGTTCATGGGCGCGCGGATTGAAGCGGTCGAGCACGCTCTTCGAGCGCCAGAAATCGAATGACGAACCATGCTGGCGCTGCAACGCGACGCGCACGTTCTCGAGCGCGGTCAGATGCGGAAATACCGCCGAAATCTGGAACGAGCGGACCAGCCCGAGCCGCGCCACGTCGGCCGGCGGCATCGCGGTGATGTCCTGGCCCTTGTAGCGAATCTGCCCGCCCGTCGGCTTCAGGAATTTGGTCAGCAGATTGAAACAGGTCGTCTTGCCGGCGCCGTTCGGCCCGATCAACGCATGGATACTGCCGCGACGCACCTTGAGCGCGACGTCGCGAACGGCAAAGAAACCCGCGAATTCCTTGGTCAATCCGCTGGTTTCGAGGATGAACTCATCGGCCAAATAGATTCCCCCATACGCCATCGCCGCGAAGCCCCTCGCCCGCGTGGCCAGCTTTTTTCATGTTCGACAGGTTGTCCGTACGTCTTGGAAACCGTCCGGGGGCCTGTCGCCTCCGGGCCGGAATATGCCGTCATCTACGGCGGTTACGCAAGGTGGAAAGCTGTGCAGTGCGGTATCGGAACGACCGGTTCCGGTTGATCCTTAGTCGAATGGTATTTCAACGCGCTTTGCGCCTCGGAAAGTCGCCATTAAGGCTGTTTTGCTCCGGACGTTCCCTTTCATAGAATATTTCCGCCTCTCGGCGAAACTCCCGGCCATTGCATGATGAACGGCTAGAGCCTTGCATTTCGAACGCACCAATTCCTCGTTCGTCAAATCGATCCGCCACCGTGATGTCCTGAACACGTGGCTGCGGCTTTATGCCCGCGGCCAAACCATCCCGCACTTCGGCTAGCCGATGCCATTCCAGAGTGCAGATCCATCGGTGGTCAAATCGATCACGCAGCGCGTGCTGCTGAATGCCTGGCTGCGCGCGGTGCGCGCGCCCGACACTCTTCCTCTGCTGTGCGACTTCCACACCGAAGGCACTGCCGACGAACGCGCCGACATGATGGGCTTTGACGTCGAGGGCAGCGGCGACGCTGCCCGTTTCATCATCACGCAGGAAGGCGCGCGGCTGACCACGGCTTACGGTAACGAGCACGTCGATCCGCGGCTGCGCACCAACCGCTACCTCGATGACGCGATCAGCCCGGAGCGCTACGCCGGCGTGATCCTCTCGTATCGCGCCTGCCTTGCGCGCAAGCGTCCGACCTATACGGTTGCGGAGGTCACGGACGCCGACGGCAAGGACGTGTCCTATGAGCGGCTGCTGCTGCCGTTCGGCCGCGGCGATGCCGTCGAGCACATCGTCGGCTCCTACAAGGCGATCAGCATCGAGGGCGGCTTCCGGCTGCACAATCTGATGGGCGTGACGGCGAAGGCCGTCCCTGTCGTCACCGTCCGCGCGGTGATCGACCGCAGGTTCGTGCCGGCGGATCGCCCGGCGAGCCAGGATTCGGTCGAACTGATCTAGGGCGCGTACTCATCAATCCGCCATGTCGACGAAGGGCCAG
Source organism: Bradyrhizobium macuxiense (assembly GCF_007993935.1). Taxonomy (GTDB): domain Bacteria; phylum Pseudomonadota; class Alphaproteobacteria; order Rhizobiales; family Xanthobacteraceae; genus Bradyrhizobium; species Bradyrhizobium macuxiense_A. Next base: position 483,759 of record NZ_VITY01000001.1, read on the forward strand.
AGGGCGACATCGTCGCTGAAAATCTGATCGGCGATCATGGCGCCCCCTATCCACCCTAGTCTCGATAATCGCATGCCCCTCCGGCGCGACGCTTCCAGATCATCAACCAGTTCATACGTGGAGCGTCGGGGGCTTTGATGTCTGCTTTGAGTGCCCTCCACGCGGCCAGCATAAGAATCAGTATCCCACATGAAATTGAGGCCACTCCCGCGAAGCTACTGTGGCTACGTGCGAAAAGGAACAAATAAACGCCACCCCACCCAATAACCGAAAGAACCGCCAGAGCAGTAGTCTGGAAAATGAGATCAAGAGCAACGAAAACTATCGGATTTTCCGCAGCGTCGATCGAAGACGTTTTCAGTTTGGAAACGAAATCCGCCAGCTTCATCACTTTGCCGCTTCGCTTCCCGCAAGATCAGCGACCGGATGCGTTAAGACGTGGAGCGCCGGTCGTCCTGAGCAACCCTCCCACGTGCGACGCCACCAAATCCCTTCGACTGTTAGCCCGATAGGGTACGCGAAAGTGGCTTGTTGCACCAGCCAAGCACTAAACTTTGACTAGTCACCTTTGGGTCATTCTCGACCGATTTCAACATGGCTTCGCGATATCAGCCTGTTCTCGGGAAGCGGACACCGGACCGCCGGCGCTTATGAGTACGCGCCCTGGCTCGCGCCGAACGCGTCAGCCCTTCTTGCGCGCCTTCGCCGGCACTTCCTTGGCATAGATGTCCGGCTTGAAGCCGACGACGCGCTTCGGCCCGAGGTCGAGCACCGGACGCTTGATCATCGACGGCTGCTCGGCCATCAGCGCCAGCGCCTTGCGTTCGTTCAAACCTTCCTTGTCGGCATCGGGCAGCTTCTTGAAGGTCGTGCCGGCGCGGTTGAGCAGTGTCTCCCAGCCGATCTCCTCGCTCCACTTCTTGAGCTTGTCCCTGGCGATCCCGACAGTCTTGTAGTCGTGGAAGTCGTAGGCGACGCCGTGATCGTCGAGCCAGGCGCGCGCCTTCTTCATGGTGTCGCAGTTCTTGATGCCGTAGATGGTGATGGTCAAAGCCGTTCCCCGCATGCGATTGCAGCGGCGAAACTAGCCTCGCAGCCATCGCAGCGCCAGATCGGAGCTATCAGGTCTCAACACCGATCTCGGCATCGTCCGTCCTCGACAGCGTAAGTGACGCTTCCTTACCTTCGGGCCCACACCAAGTTCCTTTCGGAACGAATGCGATGGGTATAGGTTGACCTTCATCACCGCGCGGACATCCGGGCTGATATCGGTGACAGAGAGACCAAGCGCGCTCCCGCCAAAAAGCAGGAGTGTGCCATGCTCGAACAGCCACGCCTCATATCCTATTCAGTCCCAGCACGCGTCTGCCTTGGCATTGCAGCTTTCAGCGCCGCAACGTTGATCGTGGTTTTTGTGCTTGTGGCGTTTGCGCCATAGTACCGGATATTTGCGGGCTCAGCGCGCATCATGCGTGAAGACGAAATCGTGATCGCTGGCGTGGGCCTCGTGGCAGGCGAAGCACGTCTCGTGCTGCGCGGCATCGACGGGCTTGCCGTCGATGAAGCGGCCAAAGCCCCAACCGCCGGTCGAGGCATATTTGGTGGAGTCCTTGACCATGACCTGGACGGTGGTCGCCGGCCCCGTGATGAACGCGCCATCGAGGCCTTCGACCGGCTTGCGCTTCCAGGCCAGCTTGACCAGCACGGTGCCGTCAGGGAAGCGCGCGGCGCCGTCCTGATAAGCCTTCACGGCGGTCGCGTTGCCGAGCACGCTGCGCAGTTCGTCGAGCCCGGTCTCCTCGCCGACCGCGATCAGCTTCCAGTCGCGATAGCCTTGCGGAATTTTCACGCCGAAGATCGGCGATGCCAGCGCGTTGTCGTCAGCATGCCCGACGGCAAACGGCAATGACGCGCTGATGCAGGCTGCCGCGATCGCGGCAGCTGCCCATTTCAAAACTTGATTCATGATCGGTGGTCCGCGTTCGTTATTTGAGCATGATCACCGCGCAAACGCTTCGCGTTTGTCGCAGGGAAAATCGCTTCGCACTTTTCCGGATCATGCTCAGACCTTGCTGACGTCGATGATGGCCTGGACGAACGCCTGCGGCGCTTCCTGCGGCAGATTGTGGCCGATGCCGCCGGGCAGCTGGCGATGCTCGTAATGCCCGGAGAACTTCTTGGCATAGGCCGCAGGCTCCGGATGCGGCGCGCCATTGGCGTCGCCCTCCATCGTGATGGTCGGGATCGCGATCACGGGCGCCTGGGCCAGTGTCTTCTCGAAGGCGTCGTACTTCGCCTCGCCCTCGGCGATGCCGAGCCGCCAGCGGTAATTGTGGATCACGATATCGACGTGGTCGGGGTTCTCGAAGGCACCAGCGCTGCGGTCGTAGGTCGCGTCGTCGAACTTCCACTGCGGCGAGGCGAGCTGCCAGATCAGCTTGTTGAAGTCGTGCCGGTTCTTGGCATAGCCCTCGCGGCCGCGCTCGGTCGCGAAATAGAACTGGTACCACCATTGCAGCTCGGCTTTCGGCGGCAGCGGCACCTTGCCGGCCGCCTGGCTGCCGATCAGATAGCCGCTGACCGACACCATGGCCTTGCAGCGCTCGGGCCAGAGCACCGCCATGATGTTCGCGGTGCGCGCACCCCAGTCGTAGCCGCCGAGCACGGCCTTCTCGATCTTCAGGGCATCCATCAAGGCAATGATATCGGCGGCGACCGTGACCGGCTGGCCGCTGCGCATGGTGTCGCTGGAAAGGAAACGCGTGGTGCCGTAGCCGCGCAGATGCGGCACGATCACGCGATAACCGGCCTCCGCCAGCGCCGGCGCGACGTCGGCATAGCTGTAGATGTCGTAGGGCCAGCCGTGCAGCAGGATCACGGCGGGACCGGAAGCCGGACCCATCTCGACATATCCGGTATCGAGCAGGCCGGCATTGATCTGCTTGACCGGACCGATCGTGGTGTGGCCGCCAGCCTTGACCGTGGGCAGCGCCGCGGATTGCGCGCTGGCCGATCCAATGAAGCCGAGCCTGGAAGCGGCGAGGATCCCGCCGGCGATGCCGAGGAAGCGGCGGCGTTGCTGATTGATCGATTGGGTCATGGCGGTCTCCTTAACTCTGGTGTTGAAATCAATATTGCAGAGACCACCCCCGTCCGCTTTCAGAGGACATGGATTTGTCCTTCAGACCGTCGTGATTTTGGCTCCGCCCCGCCTGTGCTAGGTTCCGCCGCGGACTCAGCCGCCGGCCGCCGGACTCTTCGATTTGACCTACCATTTCAACGACTTGACCCTCGATTCCGGGCGCCGGGAGCTGCGCCGCGGCGATGCCCTGGTGGCCGTCGAGCCGCAGGTCTTCGACCTCCTCGAATTCCTGATCCGTGCCCGCGACCGTGTGGTCAGCCGCGACGAGGTGCTGGCCGCGGTCTGGCACGGGCGGATCGTCTCGGAGGCGACGCTGAGCAGCCGGGTCAATGCGGCGCGGACCGCGATCGGCGACAATGGCGAGGAACAGCGGCTGATCCGCACCCTGCCCCGCAAAGGTCTCCGCTTCGTCGGCGATGTCAGGGAGGACACCGCACCCGCTCGTCCGGTTGCGGACGGCACGGCGCCGCCGCGGCCGAGCGAGGGCCCGTCGATCGCGGTGCTGCCCTTCACCAATATGAGCGGCGATCCCGAGCAGGATTATTTCGCCGACGGGATCGCCGAGGACATCACCACCGCGCTGGCGCGTTGCAGCCGCCTCACCGTGATCGCGCGCAACTCCGCCTTCACCTACAAGGGCAAGGCGGTCGACATCCGCCAGGTCGGTCGTGAGCTCGGCGTCGGCTATGTGCTCGAGGGCAGCGTCCGCCGCGGCGGCGATCGGCTGCGCATCACCGGACAGTTGATCGACGCCAGCTCCGGCGCGCATCTGTGGGCGGATCGCTTTGATGGCGCGGCGACCGACGTGTTCGACCTGCAGGACCGCATCACCGAGAACGTGGTCGGCGCGATCGAGCCGACGATGCTGGTCGCCGAGGCCGAGCGGGTGCGCGCAGCACCGCCCGACAAGCTCGACGCCTACGATCTGCTGCTGCGCGCCTACAGCCTGCGCTACGAGTTCACGCCCGAGAGCATGGAAGCCGCGCTCGATTGCCTCGACCAGGCGCTGGCGCTCGATCCGAACTACGCGCCGGCGCTTGCTGCATCGGCCTATTGCCACGCGATGCGCCATGTCCAGGGCTGGCTGAAGCCTGATGACGCTTACCGAGAGCGCGCGGTCGCGCAGGCCTGGCGCGCGGTCGAGCTCACGCCCGGTGATCCGCAGGTGCTGTGGATGGCGGCGTTCGCGATCTGGAACATGGCCGACGAGATCGAGCCCGCGCGCGAATTGTTCGAGCGCTCGCTTGCAATCAACCCGAACTCGGCGATGGCGCTGGTGCTCGGCGGCTGGATCGAGGCGATGCGCGGCAACCAGCAGGCCGGCCGCGCCATGATCGAGCGCGCGCAGCGGCTCAACCCGCGCGACCCACGCGGCTGGTTCGCCTCCGCGGCGCTGGCGATCTGCGCGGTGCTCGACGGAAACTTTGCCGAAGCGGTGATGTGGGCCGACAAGGCGCTGGCGCAGAACCGCCGCTTCGCAGTCGCCCTGCGCGTCCTGATCGTGGCGCTGGTCAAGACCGGCGAGACTGCGCGTGCAACCCAGATCGCGCGCGAATTGCTCAAGGTCGACCCGGAGTTTTCGATCTCCGGATTCATGTCGCGAATTCCGTTCCCGGTGCAATCGATGTCCGCGACTTATCGCGAGACGCTGAAGGCGGCCGGCGTCCCGGACTGACGCCGCTCCGAGGACGCGACGATCGTTCACCCGTGGTACGCCGCGCGGCCTGCCTGGCAGCATCGGCCTGATGGGAATCCATCCCTCGTCAATTCGTAGCGCATGATTCAGCCGCTTCGATTCAAGATTTGAATCTTTGCGCGGCAGTGAGGCTCAATGAGCCCCTACCGACGGGAGCGGTTGCTTGGAGTGCGGAGGGCCTGCCCATCTCTGGAAGCGCGGCCCTTTCCCACACCGGTCGGCGGTTATAGATAGGCCGTGTAGGAACTGACCCACACCAGGATAGAGGCGAGCAGCCCGATCACACCGGCGTTGTTGGCAAATGCGGTGGCGGTGCCGGACATGCCCAAGCGCAGCGCATCACGATTGATCCCGTCGGGGATCGATATCTCCGCCGGATACACCGTCGCACCGCCTAATGCATTGGTGCGGGCGAGCGTACCCGACACCGCGATCTGTCCCTGGCCGATACCCTTGGGAATGGCCATGATCTTCGCGTGGTAGATGCGGCCCGGCAGGTTGTCGAACACGATGTCGACCGGGGCCCCCTCCTTGATGGTCTGGAATCCGTTTTGCGAGAACATGCCGACCAGGGCGATCTCCTTCTCGACAATGAACGACATCGCCGAGCGCGCCTGCAACGCCCGGTCGCCGACCGCCAGGGCAACGACGGTGACATAGCCGTCGGCAGGTGCTCGAACGGACGTTTGCGATAATTCCCAGTTTGCGTTCTCAAGTTGCGCCTGAAGTTGCGCGACCGACGTGTTGACACCACCGATCTCGGAATCCAGCGCAAGCTTGGCGCTCTGCTGGGCCGCTCTGGCCGCGCCGAGTTGCGCCGACACAGTCTCGTACTGAACCTGCTTGTCCTGCGCCTGGAATCTCGTGTTGGCATCATCGGCGGCGAGCGCCTCAATGTCCGCGAGACGCTTTTTGTTGTAGGAGGCTTGTGCGGCAAGTCCCGCCACATTCGCCGTCGCTTGCTCGTAGTTCGATTTCAGGATTTCGGTCTGTTGTTTTGCCGCCGCAAGCGAGGCCTGCAACTGGTTGACCTTGTACTGAAACGGCGCCGGGTCGATCTCAAACAGCACGTCGTCCTTCTTCACTGGCACGTTCGGCTTGACTGGAATTGCGACAATTTGTCCCGTCACATTCGGCGTCATTTCCACGACGCGACCAGTCACCGTCAGGCGACCGGAGGGCGTGAGATAATTAAAAAGCGCGAGAAATATCGCGAGAATGAATCCGCCAATCAGTAGCGAGATCGTCCCCGACAACCAACCCCACCGCACGAGCCTGAACTTCGAGAATATCAGCCACATCGTAAGGATGTAGAGGCACAACACAATAACCATGGCTTGGCTTCCATTTTTGACCTATGCTATCTTTTCCCGTGGAGGTAGTCGAAGCATCACCATTGAAGCCTCTTAGAATGCACGTTTTCACCCTCTAATTCCAGCGACTGTCTTATCTTTCTGCAGACGTCACACAGCATGGACTCGGTGGAAGAACCGGGAGCCGTTGCCGGCTCCCAGCTTTCAACCGCGCCAAAGAAGAGAGGTGCTTTTATGTATGCGATTGATCGACGTTCTCTTCTCGCCTTGACCCTTGCCGCATTGAGTTGCTTCACAGCGACTGCACCGGCAAACGCGCAATCCGTATCGCCCGCGGAAGCGCAGCAGATCGCTACAGATGCCTACGTCTATGGCTACTCGCTGATCACAACCGAAGTAACCCGCGTGCAGATGAGCAACGTGCCGAAGGTCGAGGGGTTCACAAGTCCCACCGGTCAGTTCGTCAACGTTCCTCGCTATCCGCCTGCGGACTATCGCGGCGTTTCCGCACCTAACGCGGACACTCTGTATTCGGTTGTCTGGCTCGATCTCACCGAACCGCAAGTCTTCAGCCATCCCGACATGGGAGACCGCTTCTATCTTTTCGAGATTACTGATCTCTGGATGTCGGATTCCGAGCACTCGCCGAGCAAGCGCACGGCCAGTGGAAAGGCTGCCAACTACCTCTTCACCGGCCCGGGTTGGAAAGGCGAAGTGCCTGCGGACATGAAGCACTTCCCGATGGCAACGAATTACATGGTCATTCTGGGCCGCACCTACGCCGACGGCAGCGAAGCTGACTACAAGGCCGTTAACGCGCTGCAGGCGCAATACAAGATCACGCCGCTCTCGGCCTGGGGTAAGCCGTACACGCCAGTTACGCCGCCGGTAAATCCCAATCCGGGTTTCAGCATGACCGACAAGCCGCAGACGGTCATTCTCGCCATGGGGACGGAGGGATACTTCAACCTGATGGTCAAGCTCATGGGAGCGGCTGCGCCCGCGCCTGCGGCGGATGCACCGATGCTCGCGAGCATGGCGAAGATTGGCATCGTACCCGGCAAGCCGTTCGAGATGAACAAACTCGACCCGGCTGTACAGGCAGCGCTGAAGGACATTCCCGAGACAGCTCTGAAAAAGATCGAGGCCAACAAGGAGAACCTCGGCGGGATAGTCGATGGCTGGTCGATCACGAAAGGTCTCGGCACCTATGGACCCTCCGATTACATGAAGCGAGCGGTGGTAGCGGCCTTCGGTTGGCCCGCCAATCAGGAGCGTGATGCGGTCTACCCGAACACCGAGAAGGACTCGACGGGACAGAAACTGAGCGGTGCAAACAAGTACACGCTGACATTTGCAAAGGATGCGACACCGCCCGTCAATGGCTTCTGGTCGTTCACCATGTATATGATCGACCAGGGCTGGTGGTTCGTTCCCAATCCGCTGAACAGGTTCACCGTCAGCATGCGCGACAATCCGAAGTTCAACCCGGACGGCTCGCTGACCCTCTACTTCCAGAATGAGTCGCCGGGTGCTGACAAGGAATCGAACTGGCTGCCGGCGCCGAAGGGCGATTTTGTCCTGATGCTGCGAATGTACTGGCCGAAGGACACTCCACCTTCGATCATTAACGGGAGCTGGAAAGTGCCGCAGGTGATCAAGGTCGGCTCATAGCCACGAATAGCGATTGCCTGGCTCATTGAAAGGGCTTGGCTCGGCGGGAAGCGAGGGTAATGGCGCCGACAACTGCGCACGTCAGCTATTGGCCCTTCGGCGATCCCGCGAGCTGTCCGCTTCTCCGCCACTGTTGGGGGTTAAGCGGACCTCGGCCGCCAGCTGCTCAATGAGTACACGGCCTAGGCACTGGACTTGTAAGCGCGAAGCCACAGCCGGATTGTATCGAGCACTACAATCCCGGCGATCTCGCCGCCCAGGCCTTGGTGCCCTTGCAGCTTTCCATCGCCCTGATGTAGGCAGGGCGTGCCGTCGTGCGGGCGAGATAGTCCCGCTCGGTCGGACCGGGAACGTAGTTGCCGGTTCGCAAGCCGAGCAGAAGGGCGTAGCTCACCGAGATATCGGCGGCCGTGAACCGGTCGCCGGCGAGATAGGGGCAATCCGCGAGGCGGCGGATCACCAACCCCAGCCGGCTCTCGAAGGTCTCGAATGCCCAGCGGGTCACCCGGGCATCTCGCTCGGCTTCGGGAGCCAGTTCGCGACCGACAAAGACGGCATTCATCGGCCCGGCGAGCCCGGCCTCGCCCAAATGGAGAAATTGCAGATAGGAAGCGAAAGCCGGATCATCCGGGGCGACCGCAAGCGAAGCTGAGCCGTGACGGGCGAGCAGGTACTCAAGAATTGCGATCGATTCGACCATGATCGTCTCGCCGTCCTGCAGTGCCGGAATGAAGCCGGCTGGGTTGATCGCGAGGAAATCGCGATCATTCTCGACCGCGAGCAGATCGACCGGGCGCAGCCGATAAGCCAATCCCAATTCCTCGAGCAGCCAGACAACGCGGAAGCCACGACCTTCGCCATAGACGGTGAGCATTGTTGAGTGTTCCTGAATTGGGCTGGATGTACCGATAAACCTGGCGGCGCGATGCGAAGCAAAGTCCGCTTTGATTCTATAGCGGCCGGAGTGGTAGGGCAGCGCAAATGTCGCGATGGCCACAGGCTGACACTGGGCGATAGCTGACTCTCATGGAGGCCAACGCCAGTTCATACCTATAGCCAGTCAGACCTGGCTGCTCCTGGTCTGCACTCTTCGGCCGAAGCCTGCGTCGCGAGCGACCGCCACGGCGTGGGCACGGCTGTTTGCTCCGAGTTTGCCCAGAACAGTCGAGACATGATTGCGGACGGTCTTCGCTGATATCTTCAACTGGACCGAGATGTCGGCATTGCTGATACCCTGCGCAAGAAGTTCGAGAACATCGCGCTCCCGCGCCGTCAGTTCATCGAACGGCTCGGCTCGTGCGGAGTGAGTGGGGAGAAATTCATCGAGCTCGCGAACGAACTGCTTCCAGGCCGGCTCAGTGTCCAACACAATGTGATTGCGACTCTCAAGCGGCACAAATCGTGCGTCGGGAACCAAAGCCGCGACCTTGCGACCGTCATCAAATGGAAGCACTGCGCTCTGACGGGAATGAAACACGAGTGTTGGACAACTCAGGTCCGGCAGCAGGTCCTGCATATCACTTTCCACGAGGGTGCGAAGCAGTGCGACCCCGTTTTCGGCAGAGGTCGTCAGACGCAGCAATTCGTTGAAAGACCGAGCCTGTTCCGCGCTCGCGTCCGGAATGTGCAGAGACGTCAGGAAGGTACCGAATCCGGGAATGTCCTGCGGCCACCCCATCTCGAACGCCTTGAGCTGCACCCGCATGTTCTCGACCCGCTCAGGTGGGGCCTTCGCCGTCAACGGGCCCGTCGGCGATGTCCCGTACAGCACGAGCCGGTCGACACGATCGGGATTGCTCACCACGAAGGGCAGAACAACTCGTGCGCCGCCCGACATGGCGACGAGAGAGAAATTACGGACTCCAGACGCGCCGACGACAGCTTCAAAATCCTCAACGAGCTTCTCGAAGGTGAATTCAACACCCGAACGGTCGGATAGGCCAGTCCCGCGAAAATCGTAGCGGATGAGCGTGTGCCGCTTTGCCAGCGCCGATATCCAGGGTCGCCAGACCGGGCTGTCCCAATCGAAGTTGAGGTGGTGGACAAAATGCGCGACCCACACCAGCGGAGGTCCGTTGCCGCAAGTCTCATAGGCGATGCGTGTGCCATCGCGGCTGGCGCAAAAACGTATCTGACGCGTTGGAGGCAACACGGGTTACCTACGGCGGTGTCTGGCATCGTCGCGTGATGTTGCATCAAATTGCCATCCATGACTAGACGGTCGATGGCCATGCGCCGATGCCGCCGGGCCCGTATTCCCGCAGGAGCGTCTCAATCGGAGGCCGTGTGCCCGCGCCTGCGGGTTCGAGATGTTTGCCCAGGCGACGTCCACGAGCGACGAGCTCCCTGCCCGCTTGCTGTCGACGGCGCTCATAGGCGGCCAATGCGCCGCTCATGTCTCCTTTGGCAAGCTCGTCGGTAAGCGCCCAGGCGTCTTGTGCAGCCTTGGTGACGCTGGTGCCGACATGCGGTCGAGCCACGAATGCCGCATCGCCAACCAGCACGACACGACCGAACGTCATGCGCGTCGTTTCGAGATCAAAGATTGCAGAAAGAATCGGTTGTTCAGCACTGGCGACCAGCTCGGCGAGCTGAGGAGCCAACAATGTCCGAGCGGTCAGCTTGAGTTCGGCGATGACCTCTTTTCGGATAAGAGGCGGCGGGATCGAATCTCCGTGACAATACCCCGTCGCATCGGTGCACCACCCGCGCAGCGTGGAATCGAAGTCGGCCGGACGAAACCAGACAAACATGCATCTCCTGCCGCCAACCACATCACGATCGGCGATCGGGATGGAAAACGCGAGTTCACCGTCCGGCAGGCAGAATGCCATGTCCTGGAGTGCACTGGCGCGCCACCGCGGCGAGATCCTGTTTTCCTCGACGATGCCGCGCCACGCGACATAACCGGCATAGCGCGGCTCGATTTCGGGCAAGCACTGCCGGCGCACCGCGGAACGAATACCGTCCGCTCCAATGAGTAGATCCGCTTCGATACGCGCCCCATTTTCGAACAGGGCAACGACACTACGTTCCTTCTGTTCGCATCGGATCAGCGCCATTCCCCCTTGGTAGGGTCCGTTCGAGAACTTTTCCCTGAGAGCTCCGTAGAGCCGGTCCCACGCCGTAGTCACTTCTCGCACCGGCACCTGGCAAACCGGCTCACCGCTTCGGGCAAGGCAGACGTGCGAGCGCACCTCCGTCCACATCGTCCTGTCGACATGGATTCCGATCTGCCGCAGGACCATGAACAAGTCGGACTGCGCACCAAGTCCGGCCCCCCGCCCGGCGAGACTTCCACGCGCGCGTTCGAAAATATCGACATGCCATCCAATAGCTCGAAGCAGGTTCGCCGTGAGCAGTCCGCTCAGGGAGCCGCCGATGACCAAGGCGCGGGGTCTACTCATCTCGATGCCTCCGGCCGGACGCAGCATCAGTTGATCTTGAGACCGGTGGTGTCGATCAGCGCCTTCCACCGCGCGCTTTCGGCCTTGATGAACGTGGCGGCTTGATCCGGAGTACCTCCGACCGGAACCGCCGCGAGGTCCGCCAGACGTCCGGCAACCTCGGGGAGCGCCAGGACTTCAGCGATCGCAGCGGAAAGCTTTGCGGCGATGGCGTCCGGCGTTTTCGGCGGAGCGACGATCGCAAACCATTCCACATGGGCGAACCCGGGAACGGCCTCGGAAATCGTCGGAACCGCAGGCTCCTGCTCCAGTCGCGCCGGCGTCGTGACGGCGAGAAGCCTGAGCTTGCCCGCCTTGATGCTGCCTGCGACGTTACCGTAGAGGTCGATCATCATGTCGATATGACCGCCGATCAGATCATTCATCGCCGGCGCCATGCCTTGATAAGGCACATGAACCAACTGAATGCCGGCGGCCTTCATCAATTGCTCGGTGGCGAGATGCGGTGTGCTACCTGTTCCCGGCGATCCGAAAGTGAGCTTGCCCGGATTGGCCCTGGCGTAGGCAAGGAGCTCCTGTAGACTTGAGGCCGGTACTTTTGGGTTGACGACAAGCACCGTCGGAAGCTTGACCATCAGGCTCACCGGCACGAACGCGTCAGGATCAAAGTTCAACTTGCTCCGCAGATGACCGCTGACAACGAGCGGCCCCGGGGGTGAGGCCAGCAGCGTGTACCCGTCGGGATCCGACCTGGCCACGGCCTCAGCGCCGAGGTTCTGAGCTGCCCCGGGCCGGTTCTCGATGATCACGGCTACGCCCCATTTCGCCGACAGCCTCTCGGCAATGATCCGGGGTACGACATCCAACAATGGCCCCGGCGGTACGGGGACGACGATCTTGATTGTGCGATGGGGAAAATTCTCGGCCGCGGCCGAACCACCAACCGTGACGGCCAGCGTACAAGCAGCCGCGATGAAGCAAGTCGCGAAAGAGCGAACTAAATAATTCATTGTTTCCTCCGCGCAGCATGAAAGCCGTAGCCACCAATGGAGGGATACTCACGTCCAATTCGAACTCTGTCATGGGGTCGGTGTCCCAAGAATCATTAATGGCTCGACCGTGGCTTCCCGAAAATCGGGACAAGGCGCGTTCCTTCTCCCGCCCGCGATGCAGGAGCTTTACAGCACTGCGCGCAGCCCCGGAACGCGCCGAGCCAGCAATCCGACGACCAGAAAGCTGGCGACCACGCCGACGAGGCTTGCCAACAGGAATTTCCATTGCGGGGCAACGGTCCAATCGTGCATGACGCGGGTCACCGCGATCAGCACAGGGGCGTGCAGAACGTAAACGCCGAAGGCATTCCGACTGAGGAACCCAGTCACCGGGCCCTGCCAGTCGAACAGGTCACGATACAGCACCACCAACCCAAGGCTGAGCGAGGCGCAGGTTGCCGACCGCCAAAAGTCCATGCCTGCCGCCTGCCAATGCCAACCGCCGCCGTAGTCGGCCAGCCGACCTTCGAGGGCTCCCCCAAAGACGACGATTGCGGCCCACAGCGCGATGCTCCCGACCAGCCCGCAGACCAGCCAGCGCCGTCCTGCGCCGCTCGAAATCTGTCGCAGCCAATCGCCCCGCCACGCCGCGACTCCGGCGACGAACATGAAGGGGTACTGCGGCGCGTCGTGGATGGCGATGTTGAGGATGGTGCCGCCTTCTGGCGCCAGCAGCCCCACCGCGAACGTCACGGCGCTCATCGCCAGGACAAAGCCGAGCACAGCGGCGAGGCTCGGTATCGCCCGGGCGGAGGGCTGGCCGATCGGATGGAATCTGCAAACCAGCGCAAAGCAGCCGGAAAACAGCAACAGCACAAGGCAGAACCAGAGCGGGCCGGAGCCGTCAAGAAGTTGGCCGTTGGAGACGTGGTGCAACCAGTCCTCGGTGAAACTCCGGCGCGGCTCCGACCACCATGATCCCGCCACGTAGTACTCCGTCAGCGGTCCGATAACCCCGATATAAAGAAGCAGGGGTAAGCCGAGCCGGTACAGCCGTTCCTTCAAGAAGCCGGCGACGCCGCGGCGAGCGACCATGCTGGCGGCAAAATATCCGGCGATGCCGAACAGCAGCCCCATCGAGACCGCGTGCTGAAGCGCCTGATAGGCCGCAAAGGCCACCCGGGTGCCCAGGCCCAACGGTGGGTGTTCGCGATAGTACCAGCTTCCAAACGGCGAGTAGGTGACGGCGGCATGCATGACCACCACCATGCTGATCGCCGACCAGCGCAGATTGTCGATATAAAGGAGTCTGTGGGTGGTCGGTCGAACGGGCTGTACCATGGGCGTCTCCAATGCTGGACGCCGAACATGGTGGCGAAGACCGAGCCGGTCGCGCCGAAAGTCGCAGTTTGGGTCGCCGAAACCCGCAAAGCCTGGCCGTTTGCGACAATCGGCGCGTCAGACCGGTCCGGCCAGGGTCCGTTTGCGGAATGTGCTCGGCGTTTCTCCAGTCACCGCCTTGAACGCGCGATTGAACGGGCCGATCGACTCGAAGCCGGCATCCAGTGCAATCGTCAGGATCGGGACCCGCGCCTGGCCGGCATCGGCCAGGGCCGAGCGCGCTTCCGCCAGCCGGTAGGAGTTGACGAAGCGGGCGAAGTTGCCATAGCCGAGCCGCTGATTGATGAGCTGGCGCACGCGGTATTCCGGCGTGTCGAGCCGCTTGGCCAGGCTGGCGATGGTCATGCTGCCGTCGCGGTAGGCCCGCTCCACCTCCATGACCGTCTGCAAACGCCGATAGAGGGCCGCTTCCGCGTCGGTCATTTCAGATATTGATGGGGCCGGTTCCGATGCCGGCGCCGCTGCGGCTACCGCGGAGACCGGGCTTGCCCGATGCAAGCGGAACAAGGCGGCAGCAAGCGCGATGCCGAGCACACCGGGAAGCGCTGGTGTCATCGCGAGATTGCTTGACCCAATCAGCGTGCAGCCCACGATCGCGAGGCCCAAACCCCATGCGAACACGACCCGATCCCGGCGGCGCATCTCGATCAGGTCGTTGGATCGGCCCAGCACAACGCGACCGATCGCGATCACCACAAGCACGAGAGCGCAGACATGGGTTGCGAGCCAGGCCCATGAAGAATCGGTAACCACGGACCAGATGGCAAGCAACGCCATCACACCCACCGCTGTCCAGCCAATCCACGGCGGCCTCGCCGTGTCGTCGAATACCTCTTCGCTCCAGAGCACAAAGACGGCCGCCGCCATATTGCTCGCCAGCCGCAGGACGAGGATCCACACTGCCTGGCTGTCGTGAAATTGCGGAGCCGTCTCAATGAGAAACGCAATTCCGCACAGGTCGAAAACAAGGGTGATGCGGCCGAGCCTATTGTTGCGCGACTGCAGCAGGGCGTCGAGCGCCAGAAGCACCAGCAAAGCGAGGGCCCCACCGCGAAGACCTATATCCAGGAGCATCTTCCTCACCAAACTGGTCGACAGGCGCGCCAGCGATGTGGGCGCGGCGGGGCGAAGGTACATTCGCGCTATTTCGGAATATTAGAAATATATCCCTGAGTTGCCCGACGTGTCAAGTTGCGTGGCCGAACGCCGGCCGCCGCCGGCTGCTTTGCATGGGGTTGTTTTCGATATTTTTGGCAGCGGCCCCTGCGGCGGCCCCATGACTGATACTGCCCTACCCCGTCCCGCCCGGCTCGAGCGCCTCGCCGAGCTCGAGCGGATGCGCCATGGTCTCGTGCAGCGCGTCCTTGTCGAGCTCGCCTTCGGAGAGGCTGATCACGACGCAGGCGACGCCGTTGCCGATCAAATTGGTCAGCGCGCGGCATTCGCTCATGAACTTGTCGATGCCGACCAGGATGGCGATCGACTGGATCGGAATATCGGGCACGATCGACAGCGTCGCGGCAAGCGTGATGAAGCCGGCGCCGGTGACGCCGGAGGCGCCCTTCGAGGTGATCATGGCGATGCCGAGGATGCCGAGCTCTTGCCAGATCGTCAGATGGGTGTTGGTGGCCTGCGCCAGGAACAGCGTCGCCAGCGTCATGTAGATGTTGGTGCCGTCGAGATTGAAGCTGTAGCCGGTCGGCACCACGAGGCCGACTACCGAGCGCGAGGCGCCGAGATGCTCCATCTTCTGGATCATCTGCGGCAGCACCGTCTCCGACGACGAGGTGCCGAGCACGATCAGCAGCTCGTCCTTGATATAGGCGATGAAGCGGATGATCGAGAAACCCGAGAGCCGCGCGATCGCGCCCAGCACGATCAGCACGAACAGGATGCTGGTGAGATAGAAGGTCGCGATCAGCGCCGCCAAATTGACCAGCGAGCCGAGGCCGTAGGCACCGACCGTGAAGGCCATCGCGCCGAACGCGCCGAGCGGCGCGACGCGGACGATGATCCGAATGATGCCGAAGAACATCTTGGCCGCCGTGTCGATCGCCGCGGCAATCGGCTCGCCGACTTTGCCCATCAGCGCGATGGCGAAGCCCGAGAGGATCGAGATCAGCAGCACCTGCAGCAGGTCGCCGCGCGCGATCGCGCCGAGATAGCTGTCCGGAATGATCGCCATCAGATGGGCGACGATGCCCTGCTCCTTCGCCTGCGTGACGTAGGTGGAGACCGACTTCGGATCGATCGTGGCGGGATCGATGTTGAAGCCGCGACCGGGCTGCAGCAGTTCGCCGATCAAGAGGCCAACCGCGAGCGCGACCGTCGACACCGCCTCGAAATAGATCAGCGCCTTCAGCCCGACCCGGCCGACGCGCTTGAGATCGCCCATCGAGGAGATGCCGTGCACCACGGTGCAGAAGATCACCGGCGCGATCATCATCTTGATCAGCGCGATGAAGCCGTCGCCGAGCGGCTTCAACTGCTTGCCGAGGCCGGGATAGAAATGTCCGATCAAGACGCCCGCGAAGATCGCGATCAAGACCTGGATGTAGAGGATCTTGTACCAGGGCTGATGCTTGTGATGGACGGCGGGCTTGATCGCGTCTGTGGTCATGAGGTGCCCCGGGCTGGAAGTGAACTCAATCGGTGATGCCATCTTGGCGGAGCCGCGCGCAAGCGACAATGCCCATTCGCATAGCGGCGAGCGCACACGAATCTGTCATAGACTGCGGCCGGCTCGCACCCGGAGGCTGAGGATGGAATTCACCGCACTGTTTCTCGCCATCACCGTCGCCATGCTGGTGGCCTGGCGTGGTCCGCGTCCCCTGGCGATCGGCTTGTTCGCGGTGATCCTGGTCGCCTGCGTCGCGACCTTGCTGCACCACGCCACCGACCGTCTCACTCTGTCGTTCTGAGGCCAGCGATGACCGACACCCAGGCCGTGACCCTGAATGCCCTCGCGCTTTATGGCCTTGCGCTGCTGCTGACTGCTGCTTTTGCCGCACAGCTGCTGCTGCACGAGCTGCCCTGCCCGCTGTGTTTGTTGCAGCGCATTCTTTTCGCCCTGCTGGCGATCGGACCGATCTTGAACATCCGCTTCGGACCGCGGCCGAGCCATTATGCCTTGTCGCTGCTGACGGCCGTCCTCGGCGCCTCGGTCTCGACCCGGCAGGTGCTGCTGCACGTCCTCCCCGGCGACGCCGGCTACGGCTCGGCGCTGCTCGGCTATCATTATTATACGTGGGCGCTGATTGGATTCATCGCAGCGATCGTCCTGCTCGCCGCCATGCTGCTGTTCGACCGCCAGTTCGATCACCGTACAGCAAAAGTCACCGCGCCCGGCGGATTCGCACAGGGCGCGGTGTGGCTTGTGATCGGGCTGACGGCGCTGAACGTGCTTTCCACCCTGCTCGAATGCGGCTTTGCCGCCTGCGCCGATAATCCCGTCGTCTATGAGATGCTGAAGTAGCCTGCTCAGGGACGCTTCGGAATATTCAGCCCGCGTTCGACGGCCGGCCGCTTGAGACCGCGCTCGAGCCACGCGGCGACGTTCTTGAACCGGTCGAACTCAACAAGCTCGCGCGCGCCGTAGAAGCCGATCAGATTGCGCACCCAGCCGAGCATCGAGATGTCGGCGATGGTGTATTCATCGTCCATGAACCACTGCCGCCCGGCGAGATGTGTCTCCATCACGTCGAGCAGGCGCGCGGACTCCGCGACGTAGCGCTGCAACGGACGCTTGTCCTCATAGTCCTTGCCGGCGAATTTATTGAAGAAGCCGACCTGGCCGAACATCGGCCCGATGCCGCCGATCTGGAAATGCACCCACTGGATCGCCTGGTAGCGCCGCGCGGCGTCCGCCGGCAACAGCTTGCCGGTCTTCTCAGCGAGATATTGCAGGATGGCGCCGGACTCGAACAGCGGCAGCGGCTTGCCGCCGGGGCCGTTGGGATCGAGGATCGCCGGGATCTTGCCGTTCGGGTTCAACGACAGGAACTCAGCCGTCTTCTGGTCGTCCTTGTTGAAATCGACGAGATGGACCTCGTAGGGCAGCCCGATCTCCTCGAGCATGATCGAGACCTTCACGCCGTTCGGCGTCGGCAGCGAATAGAGTTGCAGGCGGTCCGGATGCTGGGCGGGCCAGCGCTTCGTGATGGGAAAGGCCGTGAGGTCGGTCATATCAGGCATTCTTTGCATGGTTGTTGTTGGACGGCTAATGTACGGAGCTCATTGAAAGCCGCAAGGTCTGCAACCGGCCATGGACGATCAGCAGCACGATCAACAGACAAGCGCAGCGCTCGGCCTTTCCGACGACGAACTCGCGGATCATCCGACCGTGTTCGCGGCGGATGCGCTGGCCGGCCAGGTGGTCGTCGTGTCCGGCGGCGCCGGCGGCATCGGCCGCGCCATCGCCTGGCTGTTCGCCCGGCTCGGCGCGCATGTCGTCGTCGTGGGACGCAATGCCGACAAGCTCGATGCGCTGGTCGATCGTCTCGGCCATCGCGGCGTCAAGGCATCCGCACACGTCGCCGACATCAAGGATGCCGACGCGGTCAACGCGATGTTCGATGCATTGTGGACCGCGCATGGCCGCGTCGATCATCTCGTCAACAGCGCCGGCGGTCAGTTCCCGCAGGCCGCGATCGATTTCTCGATCAAGGGCTGGAACGCGGTCATCAACACCAATCTCAACGGCACCTGGTACATGATGCAGGCCGCGGCGCAACGCTGGCGCGACCGCAAACATCAAGGCAGCATCGTCAATGTCGTCGTGGTCACGACCCACGGCCTCTACGGCATCGCGCATACGATCGCGGCGCGCTCCGGCGTGATCGGCCTGTCGCGCGCGCTCGCGGTCGAGTGGGCGCCGCTGAACATCCGCATCAACTGCATCGCGCCCGGTGCGATCGAGACCGAGGGCTGGAACGTCTACAGCGAGGCGGCGCGCGCCGCCTATCCGCGCTCCAATCCGATGATGCGCCCGGGCACGCCGTGGGACATCGCGGAAGCCGCCGTCTATCTCGCCGCGCCCTCCGGCAAGTTCATCACCGGCGAGACGCTGACTGTCGACGGCGGCGGCCAGCATTGGGGCGAGACCTGGACCACCGGCAAGCCGGACTACTTCAAGGGTGGCGATTGACCACCTCCGTCGTGCTGGCGAAAGCCGGGACGACGCGGGGTAATGGTCCGGTCGACCACGATCACTTCCCGTCGTCGAAGCTGACGATGACGGCGGCGTTCGCGATCAGGATCGGGTCGTTGCCGAGATCGGACGGAATCTCGAGCCCGCCCGCGATCGCCTTCACGGTCTTGGTGCCATAGGGCAGTTCCTTGGCGACGGCGTCGGTATCGACCGCTTCCGGATTAGGCACGGCGATCGTGACGTCGACGAACATGTCGTTGGCGGTCTTGTCGAGCATGCGGAAGAAGCCGAGGCTGGAATGACGGATCGCATCCGACACCGCCCGCTTGGCGGCCTTGGTGGCGTCGCGGCCGTGAACGTCGACGCCCATGCCCATTTCGGTGATACAGCGCACGCGTGTCATGAAACTTTCCTGTTGTCGTTGGCGTGAGAGAGCTTCACTCCTTCGCGCTCTGCGTCCGCGCCGTCAAGCCGGGTCCCTGGCCTCGCTTACGCCGTTGTGATCGCCGCGCGCGAGCAGCCATGCCGCGAGACCGGCAAGGATCGCCGCAGCAGCCACCATGACGCTGGCCGCGCCCCAGCCCCAGGCCGAGACGACGGCGCCGACCGCGATCGGTCCACAGACCTGGCCGAAATTGCTGCCCGTCATCAACAGCCCCATCATGACCGGCACCATCGCCGCAGAACGCGCCGCCGCGGGCGCGGTTGCAAGCAACGTCGCCGGGATCAGGCCGCCGATCGCCGAGAACAGCAGGCACAGAACGAATGCGCTCCACCCGCCGAGCATCGGCAGGAAGATCCCGAATGCGGACGCGCCCATGACCAATGCCGCCGCGGCCATCAACCCATTGCGGTTGACGCCGCGCGCCAGCAGATTGCCGGCGGCGAGATTGCCGACCACGTTGGCCGCTGCCGCCAACGCACTGAGCCCGCCCGCGCTCTGGCTGGAGACGCCGAGCCGCGCGGTGAGCAGGATCGGAAGGAAGCTGAACAGCGCAAAGAACATCAGGCTGTACAGCGCAAACAGCACCATCAGAAGCGCCGGCGTGCGCCGCTGCGCCAGCGCGGCGGCTTCCTGCATCAGCCCGCTGCGCGCCGGGCCGGTCCGCGATGCCACCTCGGGCACGGTGATGCCAGCGAGGACGAACAGCACGGCGCCAAAGCCGGCGCTGGCCCACCAGATCGCGCGCCACCCATCGAACATCGGGCCGGCCACCAGCGCCAGCGCGATGCCGAACGGCATCACGCAACTCCACACCGCCATGGTGACGTTGCGCGCGCTGACATCGACGACACGATCGAGCAATGCGGGCGCGGCCACCATCACCAGCAGGAAGCCGAGCCCTTCCAGCAGCCGCGACGCCAGCAACACCGCAAGCGACGGCGCGAGCGCGCCCGACGCCGCGCCGAGCGTGATGGCCGCAAGGCCGCACAGCAGCACCCTGCGCGCGCCGACCGCGGCGATCACGACGCCGGCCGGCACGCTGCCGACCAGCCCCAGCACCGCGAAGATGCCGGCGATCGTACCGACCGCGGCGAGGTCGATGCCGAGGTTCTGCTGCAGCATCGCCGCGGCGATCGGCACCTTCCCGACCTGCAACGCGGCGCCGATCCCGCAGCCCATCACGATGGCGACCGTCGCCCATCGCTTGGTCTCGCTCTGCTGCGCCACGGCCGTCTCGATCGTCATGCGTGCACTCCGCCCTAGGCTCAAGCCCCACAAATAGCGTTTCCATGCCATCGACAGGAGTGATAAGTTTTGCATCCATTTGATCGATTTCATAGATCATGCTCGATAACCTCACGCTCGATCAGATCCGCGTCTTTGTCGCCATCGCCGACAGCGGCAGCTTTCGCGCCGCCGCGACCAGGCTGGCGCGGGTGCAGTCCGCGGTCAGCCATGCCATCGCCAACCTCGAGACCGAGCTCGGCCTCGCGCTGTTCGACCGTTCCAGCCATCGCCCGGCGCTGACCGCCGAAGGCAAGGCGCTGCTCGGCAATGCGCGCGACCTCCTGCTCCGCGTCGATGCGATGCGGGCGCGGGCCCACGGCCTTGGCGACGGGGTGGAGTCGGAACTCGCTGTTGTCGTCGACACGCTGTTTCCGATCGCCGCCATCGGCGCGGCGCTGACGGAGATGCGCACGGCCTATCCATCCGTCAGCGTGCGGCTCGCGGTCGAACCGATGGGCGGTCCGATCGCAGCCCTCACCGAGCGGCGCAGCGCGCTCGCCGTCACCGTCGGCGAGGATTTTCGCGATCCCCGCCTCGCGCTCGACGCGATCTGCTCCGTGCAGATCGTCGCCGTCGCCTCGGCAAGCCATCCGCTCGCACGCCGTGGCCGCAAGAGCGTCGCCGACCTCGCCGATCATCTGCAGATCGTGCTGTCGGACCCGACGCCGCTGTCGGAAGGCCGCAGCTTCGGCGTGCTCTCGCCGCAGATTTGCCGGGTCAGCAATCAGGACACCAAGCACGCCATGATCCTGGCCGGGCTCGGCTGGGGCCGGCTGCCGCTGTGGCAGGTGGCGCGCGACTTGAACGAACGCCGCCTGGTGCGGATCGAGACCGGCGCACTTGGTCGCAACGCGGCGCTTACAATGGAGGCCTATCTCGCGCACCGGCTCGACGAGCCGATCGGCCCCGCTGCACACGCGTTTGCAGATGCGCTGACGCGGATCGCTGCGCGCGGCAGCAAACCCGCGAGCACAGCGAAGCCGCACAAGCGGCGCTGAATTTTTCCGTCGCTATCATTTCCGTTGTTGACATCGACATCGACGAGGCGTATGTCCCGCAACCTTCGCGAGCACCATCGCTCGCGATCAAACATGAGCCAGATGATGCACTACGGATTTGAAAGATTCCGCCAACTATCGAACGGCCTCCGGCCGATCGATAGCGTGTGCCCGGCTCATGGGAGCGACCTCGCATAGCGCGAGGTCGACAGTCCGCAATCAATGTGGACCCTCCCGAGCCAAGTGCTCCGGAGGGTTTTTTGTTGTCCGCAGCACGGCTCACCTGAACTGCCCGGCGCAAGCCGGAACGGGAGACCCGGATCCCGGGGCTCGCGCGGACACGCGCGTGCCCAAGCGCGCGGGGCCTGCCGGAGGGAACGAGGCGATGAGCCGGACACCGATGGCAGAGCGAACTCCGAGGAGTTCGCAATCGGCGGCGCGTCGACAGCGCCGCGACGAAACTTTTCAAAACGGTTTGCCGCGTCACCGCGGCTCAACCGACGCTGGTGGTGAAGATGTCGGATACTTCGCTCGACCGGAAAGAGCGGGTTCGAATCCCGCCTGTGACACACGCACCGGGATGCGGCCTGGCGAAGGTCCGCGTGCGGCCCGGCGCAGTCTCTCGTCCGCAAGGCGAGCGACTGTGTTGTCGTCACTGACACCGATATCGCCAGTTCCCCAGCGTACCTATCAACGGCCGGCGCAGTTGCGCCGGTCAGGCGGTGGTGAAGATGTCTGTTACTTCGTGGAAAGGCGCTACGGCGCCGAGCGGGTTCGAGGCCCGCACGCCGAAAGGCGGTTCGCCCGCAAGGGCAGCAACAGCATCGATTGTTCCCCGCCGATCCCTTCCACGCCCCGTGGTGAAGATCGCTGTTACATCGTCTGTGAAACGAGAGGTCGCGGGTTCGAATCCCGCCCGGTGTCGTGTGCGCCGGTAGCTCAGCGGATAGAGCGCTACCCGGTCGGTCTTGGCTGGCCGGGGTCTCAGCAATCGCCCGTTCCCGGGACGTGGTCCGTCAATGCCGGTGGTGAAGAGATCTGTTGCATCGGATCGCAAGGCAGAAGGTTCGATTCCTTCCGGACCAAAAGTCCGTGGCTCGATGGAAGAGCGTGCGACGCCCGCAAGGGCAGTACAGGCTCGCCTGTTCCCCGGCACCACTTTCCAACCCATACTCACCTAGAAAGGAGGCCATCATGGCCACGATCAACAAGATCATGCGCGCCTTCACCCGCGAGGGTGCGCGCGGCAAGCGCTTCACGCCCGAGATGGAGCTGCGGCGCGCGCTGCTGAACTGCCTCCTGTGGGAGAGCCAGTTCTACGAGGACGGGGTCGCGATCGCCGATCGCATCAAGGCGCTGGTGCCGCTGGTCGCGCCCGAGCGGACGGCCGAACTCGCCATCGCTGCGCGCGAGACCATGAAGCTGCGGCACGCGCCGTTGCTCGTGGTCCGCGAGATGGCGCGGCATCCGACCCATCGCGCCCTCGTCGCCGATACGCTGGCGCGGGTGATCCAGCGGCCGGACGAGATGACCGAGCTGCTTGCGATCTACTGGGCGGATGCGCTCGGCCCTCAGCAGCAGCGCAAGCGTCAGCCCGTCTCGGCGCAGATCAAGAAGGGCCTGGCGCGGGCGCTGACCAAGTTCGACGCCTACCAGCTCGCGAAGTACGATCGCGACGGCGCGGTGCGGATCAAGGACGTGCTGTTCCTGGTCCACGCCAAGCCGAAGGACGCTGCGCAGGAGAAGGTGTGGAAGCAGCTCGTCGACGGCGAGCTGGCCTCGCCCGACACCTGGGAGGTTTCGCTGTCGTCCGGCAAGGACAAGCGTGAGACCTTCGAGCGGCTGATCGCCGACAACCGGCTCGGCGGGCTGGCGCTGCTCCGCAACCTGCGCCTGATGCAGAAGGCGGAGGTGCCGCGCCGGACCATCGCGGAGGCGATCGACGCGATGCGGACCGACCGCATCCTGCCCTACCGCTTCATCACGGCGGCGCGCTATGCGCCGGACTTCGAGCCGGAGCTCGAGGCAGCGATGCTGAAGTCGGTCAAGGACTACGCGCGGCTCGATGGCCGCACGCGGCTGGTGATCGACGTGTCGGGATCGATGTTCGCGCCGCTCTCGGCCCAGTCCGAGATGACGCGGGCGGAAGCAGCCTGCGGGCTTGCGATCCTCGCCCGCGAGGTCTGCGACGAGGTGGAGATCTTCACGTTCAGCAATGATGTCGTGAAGCTGCCGCCGCGCCGCGGCTTCGCGCTGCGCGATGCGATCATCGGCTCGCAGCTGCATGGCGGGACGTATCTCGGCAAGGCCGTGACGGAGATCGACCGCGAGGCCGATCGCCTGATCGTCTTCACCGACGAGCAGAGCCACGACCAGGTGCCCGCCCCGAAGGGACGTGGCTACATGGTCAACGTGGCGTCCTACCAGCACGGCGTCGGACACGGCCCGTGGACGCGGGTCGACGGCTTTTCCGAGGCCGTCATCGCCTGGATCGCAGCGTCGGAACAGACGATGCACTGATGTTGCATCAACAACAACGAGCCCGGACGCGCCATGCGCGCCCGGGCTCAATACATTTTGGTGCAATGGACGAGCGCACCGCTGGCGCAGCGCGCGACCGGCGGCGACGTCATTCACAATGTCGCGAGCGGCTGCGCCAGCTCGACGCCGTTTGGCTCCAATTCATCTTCGCGAACCGACCATGCGCGCGACCGATCCCGGTCTTGCAAGGAGACGCGCTCCATGTCGATCAGCCGCCGGCGGGCGCTGACGCTTGCCTCGCTTTTTGTTGCGAGCCCGTTGCTCGGCACGGAAGGCCGCGCCGAACCAGTGTCGGTCCCGGGCGCGGCCAGCTTTGACATGACAACCTTCTCCGCCACGTCCGGCGGCGACGCCGACGCGGCTTTTGCCAAGGCGCTGGCCGCCGTCGCCAAGGCAGCGGCTGACGCCAGCAAGGCGGGGCCGATTCACATCGTCCTTAACCTGGAGAAGAACGCCAGCTACCGGATCAAGCGGCCGCTCGCGTTCCCGCAATTGCACGGCTTCGAGCTCAACGGCAATGGCGCGCAGCTGATCAACACCACGCGCAGCGGAACGTTGACGATCTCCGGCTGCAACCGCCTCACCGTCCGCGATCTCACCATCGACTACGACCCGCTGCCCTTCACGCAGGGGACGATCACCGCCTTCGACAAGCAAGCCGTCGAGATCACGGTGAAGATCGACCCCGGCTATCCCGATGATGCCGCGCTGCTGGCCACCCTCACGGATGGCTTCTTCAAGGTGATGGACCGTCACAACAAAGCGCTGAAGACCGGCGCCAGGGATTTTCTGTCGCCGGCCCATGCTACACGCGCCAGCGACGGGCTGATCAAGGTGCATCTGCGGTGGAGCGCCAACGATTGCTTTCCGAGCCAGCTGCCGATTGCGGTTGGTGACGTCGTCACCATTGCAAATAGCGGCGCGCACGCCATCGCAGTTGACTCCAGCGTCGCCACCAGCCTGATCGATCTCAAGCTTCTCGCCTCGCCCGGTATGGGCATCATCGAGAACGGCGGCGAAGGCTCGATGATGCTGCAAAAGGTTTCGGTCGTTCCGGGACCCCGGCCGAAGGGCGCAACGGCCGACCGCCTGATCTCGACCAATTCCGACGGCTCGCACTTCACCGCGGTCGCGCACGGTCCGACCATGGAGGACTGCAGTTTCGCCAACACCTCCGACGACGCCATCAACGTGCACGGCTTCTATTATTACGTCGTGGCGAAGAGCGCGCCGCGGCGGTTTCTGCTCAGTCCGAAATGGGACATCGGCCTCGTGGCCGGCGACGACATCGAGAGCTGCGACCATGCGACGTTTCGCTCACTCGGACGCGGCAAAGTCGCGCAATTGACCAAGCGGCACGCACCGGAGCTGAAGGCGAAGATCGCCCAGCTCTGGAAGAACCGGAGCCCGACCACCCAGCCGGACCTGATCTACGACGTGGTCCTGCAGCAGGACCTGCCGCTCAAGGTCGGCGATGCCGTCACCTCGCTAACGCATATCGGATCCGGCGCCACCGTGCTGCGCTGCAATTTCCACGCCTGCGGCCGCGTGCTGATGAAGGCGCCGAACGCCATCGTCGAGAACTGCCAGTTCACCTTCGCGACCGGCGTCGCGCTGCAGGCGGGCAGCGACATCGGCTTCTGGTCGGAGTCCGGGTTTGCCGACAACCTCGTGTTCCGCAACAACCGCTTCAGCCACTGCGTCAACGGCGCCAATGAGCTGACCGCCGGCAGCGATACGCTCGGTACGATCTATGTCGGCATGGTGGCGCCTCAGGGCGCCAAGGGATTCCAGGACAACTTCCAGAACCGGCGCGTCATCATCGAAGGCAATTACATCGACGATTCCTACATCTATGCGATCTTCGTCAGCAACGCCGACGGCGCCAAGATCGCCGGCAATGTGATCGGCCAGACTTTTCTGCGCGGCAACACGTTCGGCGCCGGCGAGTTCTTCCATATCAAGCCCGACAGCGCGATCTTCGTCGGCCGCGCCAGGAATGTCGAGATCAGCAACAACGTCGCCGCCCGCGGCCGGATCGCGACCAATGCCGTCGCGATCGATCCGAGCTGCGACAAGCGCACGGTGCATCTCGCGGGCAACAGGCTGGCGTGAACGGGATCGGTAGACTGGCGGCTCTTCGGGCTGAGGGCGTAATGCTGGGCCGTGTACCCATTAAACCGGCTGCCTACGCAACGACGCCTACGTGCGCTGTACGCTTGCAGCGACCAGATTCGTGCGGCAACGTGAGAAGTCGCGAAGGACCAATCAGCGACATTGCGCGCTCGCCGATCTCGCTGAACGCACCCTCGTCACGGTTTGGGTGCGTAAGCCGGGTTCACGGCGACATTATGAAAGGACGCGACCCACCAGCCGTCCGCCCGCCGCACCAAAACCTGTTGCAGCCGCGAGTGTAACGCACCGTCGATAAACGTAACGCCGGGGGGCGGACGCTGAACGCCCGTCACCACCGTCAAGATATCGACGATTGCAACGTCCGGCTTGACCAACGCGATGTGCTCGATCTGCAGACGATTGCTACTACCTTTGTAAATGGTCGAGAATATGCGCTCATGCTGGGCGACAAATGGCGCTTTGCCGACTGAGAACATACCAAAGATGTTGGTGAATGAAATATCGGGCAGCGCGCGATCACAGAACGCCTCCGCACTGCCCTTATCCCAGGCGGCAGCCTCGGCGGCCACAAGGGTGGCGATCTCGGATCGCGTTTCTTCGCTAACGGTTAGATATTCGGCCATGGCCGGCTCCTCGATGAAAATCACCAGCAGGAATGCGATAAGCTCCAACCAGCGTGATCGCATCGCTTGTCTCTCCGTAAGGCTCGCTCTGAGAATTGCCTAACTCCGCGACGAGTGCAATGTGAGAGGCGCTCGGTGCATCTCACCGGCAACAGGGTGCCCTCAGCGAGCGCGACGCCAGTGCCATCTATCTCTGTGGAGAGCTTCCCTTCAGCCCTGGCCTACCGCTGCTTTTGCAGCACCGTGATGTGCAGACGGCGGCGGATTTCCATGCCCTGGCGGCGATAGAGCGCGATCGCCGAGACGTTGCTGGTGAAGACGTGCAGGAACGGAATTTCGCCGCGCGCCACGATCTGCCGGCCGACCGCCGACAATAGCGCCTGCGCGTAGCCGCGGCCGCGATGATCCGGATGCACGCAGACGGCGGTCATCTCGGTATAGTTCGCCGGCTTCATCCGCTCCCCGGTCATCGCGACCAGCTCGCCGCCAACGCGAATGCCGAAAAAGTTGCCGAGCTCATGGGTCCGCGCGCTGAACGGTCCAGGCTTGGTCAGTTCCGTCAGCGCCATCATCGCGGGAACGTCGGCGGCACCGAGCGTGACGATCTCGACGCCGGGCAGAGAAAAGTCCGCCGGCGTGCCGATCATCTGCTCGCCGGTCTCGGCCAGCAGCGTCTTGAACTGCGGCGGCACGGTGACCGGATCAGGCGTGAACAGCACCGCGATGTCAGGTCCTGACAGCAGCGCGCCAAGCGCAGCAAAGCTCTCCGGCGACATATCGGCCATGTCGGCGAAGGGTGCGATCGCGACCGGAAAGCGCCGGGCGTCGGTACTGACTTCGGCAAGGCCGCGCTGTCTTGTGGTCAGCGCGCTCCAGATCGGGCGATCGAGTGGATGATTAGGCGGGACATCGGACATGCGGCGCTTCGCTCCCTGTTTTTTGAGAGCAGAGCAAGAAGCGCCGGCAAAATCCAGCATGGCGTGAAGCCATCGCGGCTCACAATCACGCCAACGGGATTTCCTGCCTGCGCGGGAACAGATCCCCGCGCCACCTTCAGGCAGAACTCGCTGCCGCCCCTAAGCGACAGCGTTACTCCTTGCCCGCGACTGCGTCACTGCTGCAGGATTTCAGCGGCAGCGCGGTCCAGGATCTTCGCGATGCGCCGTGCCTCGGCGGCGTCGCAGCCGCGCTTCTGACGCAGCGCGCTCTTCAGCGCGTGACGAGCGCGGTGCACATCGTCGGACGCGCCGCCATCGAGATCGCTGACGCCGGCGAAGGCCTCGCGCACCTCCTCCATGCGGCGACCGATCCGCGACAGCGCTTCGAGAATGGTGTCGGCGGTGGCGCGGTTCTCGGCGAGATGCGCCTTGCCCTGCTCGGTGATGCTGTAGAGCTTGCGTGCGGCGTCCTGGGTGACGCTGGCGTGCCCGATCTCCTCGAGGAAGGTCAGCGCCGGATAGATCACGCCCGGGCTCGGGGTGTAGAAGCCGTCCGACCGCTCCTCGATCTTCTTGATCAGCTCGTAACCGTGCGCCGACTGCTCGCCGAGCAGCGCCAGGATCACGAGTTGCAGGTCCTGCGACGACAGTCGCCGCGATCCCGGAAAGTCACCGCCGCCGCCCCGCCCGAAGAAGCCATGACCGCCGCGGCCAAAGCGATGGCCGCCCCTGCCGTGTCGTCCCATGAAGAAGCCAAATCCGAAGCCCTCGTGGTCCCGGTCGCGAAACATCGATCGTCTCATCTTCTTGTTCCTTACTGAAAACATATCTTACGATATGTCTAGAGATGGAATGGCGGCAACCCACGTTTTCGTGAGCCAGTGAAGACGCAGCGGGGACCGGAACGAGCGAGGGATTGCCGGCCCTCACCGGGCTTGTCGACCGTCGCGCGGCTGGATTATGGCTTTGGGCCCTCCTGACCCTTCCGATACATGCGCCCCAAATCCTTCGAAGCCCATTGCCTGCGTCTGCCCGCTGCCACCAAGGTGGTGCAGTGGGAGGGCACGTCGGTGTTCAAGGTCGGCGGCAAGATGTTCGCGCTGGCCGGCGGCTACATCGAGAGCACCGGCGGATTCATGTTCAAGACCTCGAACATGGCCTATCAGCTCTTGATCGAGCAGGGCCTGGCGCGGCCCGCGCCGTATCTGGCGCGCGCCACATGGGTGCAGCTAACGAGGAACGACGCCCTGCCCGACGCCGAGCTCAAGGCCTATCTCGATCAGGCCCATGCGCTGATCGCCGCGAAGCCGACACGCAAATCGCGCAAGGCGCTCGGGCTGGACTGACAGGCAGAGCCGCAGCGCGGCTGAGGGGTGACGGATTTATGCTCGTCATTGCGAGCGAAGCGAAGCAATCCATCGCGCGGCATACGCGGAAGCATGGATTGCTTCGTCGCTATCGCTCCTCGCAATGACGGGCTGAATAGATTTAGAGGCTCTCAGCCGCCCAGCGGCTTGTCGGAATCGCCCGACAACAATTTCGGAAACAGCTCCTTGAAGGCGAACTTGTCGTCGCCCTTGGCGCGCTCGAAGCGCAGCACGACGTCGAACCGGCTGCCCTCCCATTTGGTCGGCGGCGTGCCCTTGCTGACCGGGATCAGCGGCAGGATGTCGGAGATGATCGCCTTGTGCTCCCAGCACAGCAGCACCACGCCCTTCGACGCCAGGACCGCCTTCATCAACGCCGGCTCGTCACCCTTGCCGAACCCTTCATTCGGCGTCAGGCCGCGACGCGCTGATAGCGCCGAGATCGTCTCGGCGGGACGGCTCGACGGCGGCTGATTGGGCTCGGTTCCTGGTGTCGCGGCATAGATCGCATCAGGCTTGGCATAGTCGCCGCCGGTGAGATCGGTGCCAAATAATGCGGTCCACGCGCCGGCGCGCTGCCAGCCACGGAGCACCAGAGACTCGGTGTCGGACACACCATCCTCGGTGAAGCCGGGCCCCGGCCAGGACTCGCCCGGTTTCTCGGCATGACGGATGATGAAGAGCGTGAGCGCGTCCATGGCAGCCTCGCTGAAACGTTGCAAGATTGGAGCACAATTCGGGCAGGTTGATCGTATCCCCGAT
Source organism: Bradyrhizobium macuxiense (assembly GCF_007993935.1). GTDB lineage: Bacteria > Pseudomonadota > Alphaproteobacteria > Rhizobiales > Xanthobacteraceae > Bradyrhizobium > Bradyrhizobium macuxiense_A. Next base: position 513,630 of record NZ_VITY01000001.1, read on the forward strand.
CACGCGTCCGCTTCATGAACGGCGTCACAATTTGCGAAAACTCGACCGGTACTGCGCGGGCGACACCGCCGAGCCCGACCCGCGCTTCGAGGTCGAGGGCGCCGACGCCGCGCGACTTCCTCAGGGGCTGTGGCGTGCCGGAGCGCACCATCCGCGCGGCGAACTTCAAGGAGAACATCGATCACTTCGCCAGTGGCACCATCAAGAAGCCGCTGACCACCTTCGGCAACGTCAAGGCTGACGTGCTGGCGCTGAAGGACATCAGCTACACGAGGATGAACTTCTGCTCGATCATCCTCGGCTCGAAATGGCCGACCTGACGCGATGTCACTTGCGGTTGGCCGGACCACGGTCCGGCCCGGGATCGCGGCCGGCAGCCGCGAGCGAGAGCCGGTCCATATAGTGCGCCCAGCCCCTGGCGTGGCTGGCGCACTGCTCGGCATTCGGCAGGCCACTGTGGGTCATGCGCAGCAGCGTACCGCTGTCCTTGTCGATCAGGTCGATCTCGATCAGGCTCGATCCCGGCGGCACTTCCGCGCCGCCTTCCCAGCCGAAGCTGTAGGCAAGACGATGCACCGGCACGACCTCGCGGAACGCACCGCGCGCGGCGCGTGTGCGATCGTCACCGAGGCCCTTGAGCAGATAGAGCCCGCCGGGATGCAACTCGGTTTCGGCCTCGAGCCCCATCCAGCTCACGATCTTCTGTGGATCGGTCAGGAACGCAAATACGGTGGCGGGCGGGGCTGCGATCTGGATCTCGCGTTGAACGATGAAGGCTTCAGTCATCGATCCATTCTCCATTGCCGGTGGGTCTTCGGGGATAATTCGTGACATGGGTGGCGCATCGACCCCATGATGGGGCGATGCAATTGTCCTCGACACTGAGCTGGCTGGTCGACGCCGCGGCCGAGACCGCGGGCGCCAACCGGTTGCTGGCGGACCTCGGAAGCCACCTTATCACAGATGGCCTGCCGCTTGCCGGTGGCGCCCTGACGCTGGAAGTTCCGCATCCGTTGATCGCAAGGCGCACCTGGCTGTGGCGCGCCGAGAATGGCGAGGTCATCGAAGCGCTCGGCTTCGCGCCGGAACAACCTTTTGCAATGCCCGACATGGTCGGATCCGGCGATGCCGGCCGGCGCTGGCTCGGCGCGCTCGCGCCCGGCCCGATCCACGAGGACACGATTGGAACACGGCCGGACGGCCCGACCCTTGGCTGGATCGGGACACGTACCTTCACACCTGCCGAGGCGAATCGATTGCGCGAGGCGGCGCGCTTCATGGCCGCGCCGCTCGCCGCGCTTGCCGCGCGCGCGACGTTGACCGCGGCGCTGGAGGCCTATCTCGGCCGGCGCAGCGCAGCGCGCGTGCTGGCAGCGCCATTGCGGCGCAACACCGGCGAAACCATCCGGGCGGCGCTGCTGTTTGCCGATCTGCGCGGCTTCACCGCGCTCTCCGAAAGCCATCCGCCCGCCGAGGTGATCGCAGCACTCGATGCCTGGTTCGACCGCATCGCCGGTGCGATCCACGCCTTCGGCGGCGAGGTGCTGAAGTTCATCGGCGACGGACTGCTCGCGATCTTTCCGGTCACGACCAGCGCGCGCAGCGCATGCGAGGCGGCCTTGCGCGCGGTGTCGGCGGCGCGCGTCGGCATGGCGCATCTCGATACCGAGCGGCGCAGCCGCGGTTTGCCGCCGCTGGCGTTCGGCGCGGCGCTGCATCTCGGCGAGGTGCATTGGGGCAATATCGGCGCCGCCGATCGTCTCGACTTCACCGCGATCGGCGCCGCGGTCAATCTGGTCAGCCGGCTCGAAGGCCTGTGCAAGCCGCTGGAGAAGACCGTGCTGGTTTCGGGCGCCGTCGCCGCCGAGACCGAAATGCCGCTGGTCGCGCTCGGCACCCATGAGCTGCGCGGCATCGTGCGGCCATGCGCGGTCTTTACCCTGCCGGAGCCATGAGCCGGTCATCGGAACAGGCGCAACCACGGCGCCAGGTGAAATGCGCTCATCAGCGCGTACATCGGGACCATCCCCTGCAGTGACAACGGTCCCTGCATGGCGCCGCAGATCATGTCGGCCGGCGCCAGCGCGGCCACCAGCGCCATCACAGCAAAGGTCGGCGCCGCCGCCAGCGACAGCCAGCGCGCGGCGATCGCACCGCGGCCGCCAAACCGGCCCTTCAACCAATCCTCATGTGTTTCTAAACCGGTCATCATTCGATCTCACTGGAGATGATCCATGTCGTCATGTGCTAGGTTAGGACCAGGCCTCGGAGGGCGAGAGTGACAAGTGTGTCGGGATTCGAATGGACTCGCTGATTACGGCTGCGGCGCGCGCGCTCGCGGCGGGTGATCCCCTCGGCGCACTGAAACGGGTGGCCCTGCGCGACGATGCGCCGGCGCTTGCGCTGCGCGGCATCGCGATGGCCCGGCTCGGCGATTTCACCCGCGCCAAGGAGTTGCTGCGGCGCGCGGGCCGCGCCTTCGGTCCGCGCGAGGCCATCGCGCGGTCGCGCTGCGTGGTGGCCGAGGCCGAGATCGCGCTGGTGTCGCGCGACCTGTCCTTTCCCAGCAAGAGCCTCGCTGCGGCGCGCGCAACGCTCGCGGCGCGCGGCGATGCGCTCAACGCCGCGCACGCCGGCTATCTCGAGATTCGCCGCTTGCTGTTGATCGGGAGTCTCGATGCCGCCGAGCGCATGCTTGATGGCCTCGATCCGGCGCCCTTTCCGCCGGCACTGCGCGTCGGCCACGAACTGGTCGTCGCCGGCATCGCGATGCGGCGGCTGCGGACGCAGCCGGCACGCGAGGCGCTGGCACGGGCACGGGATGCCGCACGGCGCGCCCGCATCGCCGCGCTTGCGGCCGAGGTCGAGAGCACCGCTCACCTGCTCGCGACGCCCGCGGCACGCCTGATCGCGCGCGGCAGCGAGCGGCCGCTGCTGCTCGAGGAGGTCGAGGCGCTGATGGCGTCGAAGGCACTGGTCGTCGATGCCTGCCGTTATGCCGTGCGTGATTCCCGCACGACCATCTCTCTGAACCGGCGGCCGGTGCTGTTCGCGCTCGCCCGGGCGCTGGGCGAAGCTTGGCCGCAGGATGTGTCGCGCAGCTTGCTGATCGCGCGCGCGTTTCGCGGCAAGCACGCCGATGAATCGCACCGCGCGCGGCTGCGGGTCGAGATCGGACGGCTGCGCCGGGCCCTGCAGCCGCTCGCCGATCTCAACGCGACGCCTGACGGCTTCGTGCTGGAGCCGCATGGCCGCCGCGAGGTCACCGTGCTGGCGCTGCCGGTCGAGGAAGAACACGCGGCGGTGCTGGCCTTCCTCGCCGACGGCGAGGCCTGGTCGAGCTCGGCGCTGTCGGTCGCGCTGGGGGCAAGCCAGCGTACCGTGCAGCGCGCGCTCGATGCGCTGGCGGCCACCGGCAAGGTGCAATCAGTCGGCCGCGCCCGGGCGCGGCGCTGGATGACGCCCCCGGTGCCGGGATTCACGACGACGTTGTTACTCCCTGCCCCGCTGCCGAACGGCTAGCATCGGGCCCCAATCAGAAGCGTTTTCGAGCGAAGTGGATACCGGTTCGCGTGCAGAAAACGCGTCAAACAAGAACCTGGAGCGCCGCATGAAGCAGTCCGAAGCCGAGATCATCCGGGAATATGCCTTCGAAGGCGTCGAGAGCGTCGGCGGCGTCAGCTTCGACGGCGAGCAGGTCTGGTTCGCGGCTGGTGGCCAGCTGGTCGCCTTCGATCCCGAGAGCGGCACCACCACCCGCACCCTCGACATTGCGGCCCATGCCGGCACCGCCTTCGACGGCAAGCACCTCTATCAGATCGCCGAGGACCGTATCCTGAAGATCGAGCCGAACACCGGACGCGTGGTGTCGACGATCCCCTCGCCCGGCGGCGGCCGCGATTCCGGCCTCGCCTGGGCGGAAGGCTCGCTGTGGGTCGGCCAGTATCGCGACCGCACCATCGTTCAGGTCGATCCGGAAACCGGCAAGATTATTCGCACCATCGAAAGCAACCGGTTCGTCACCGGCGTCTCCTGGGTCGATGGCGAACTCTGGCACGGCACCTGGGAAGAGGACCAGAGCGACGTCAGGCGCATCGATCCGCAGACCGGCGAAGTCATGGAACGGCTGGAGATGCCGAAGGGCACGTTCGTCTCCGGGCTCGAGTCCGACGGCAAGGACCGGTTCTACTGCGGCAGCGGCTCGACCAACAACAAGGTGCGCGCCATCCGGCGGCCGAAGCGCAGCCGCGCGTGAAGCGAGATCATTCGCTCCACGCGAGCAGCAGACTCAGGCCGGCGCGGGCACCGCGGTGGGCCGCGCTGCCGGCATCGGCCGGAAGGTCATCATGATCAGGAACGCGCCGAGGCCGACGGCCCAGGAGCCGACATAGAGCCACGTGTAGCTCGCGAAGGTGTCGTAGATCAGGCCGCCGGCCAGGGGTCCGGTCGCCATGCCGAGGCTGCCGGCCATCGCGGTGCCGCCGATCACGGTGCCCATCATCCGCAGCGGGAAATTCTCGCGGATCAGCACCGAATACAGCGGCATGGTGCCGGCGTAGATGAAGCCGAAGACCGCCGCGACCGCGTAGAACGCGGCAAGCTCACGCACGAAGACGTAGCCGAGCGCGCCGAACGCCTGCGCCAGCAACCCAAGCACGAGCACGCGCTTGGCGCCGAAACGGTCGCCGAGCAGGCCGAAGGCGATGCGGCCACCCATGCCGGCGAGCCCTTCCACGCTGTAGATCGTCACCGCGGCGACCATCGGAATGCCGCAAGTGACGGCGTAGCTGACGGTGTGGATGATCGGACCGGAATGGGTGGCGCAGCAGAAGAAATTGGTCGCGATCAGGATGATGAATTGCGGCGAGCGCAGCGCCTGCCCCAGCGACATCGCCGGCTCTCCGTTCGCGGTCGCCGCTGCGGCGTGATCACCCTGCAGCGCCGGCGGGCGGCGCACCAGGAACGAGACCGGGATCATGATCGCGCCGACGACGCCGGACACGATCAGCATCGCGGTCCGCCAGTCATGGTGGGAGATCAGCCAGGCCGCCAGCGGCGACATCGTCATCGGCGCCATGCCCATGCCCGCCGACACCAGCGAGACGGCGATGCTGCGATGCGTATCGAACCAGCCGGTGACGCAAGCCATCATCGGCGCGAAGATCGCGGCCGTGGCGGCGCCGACCAGCACGCCGAACATGAACTGAAACGCCAGCAGCGATGGCGCCTGGCTGGCCAGCGCAAGGCTCGCCGCCAGCACGACCGATCCGGTCAGCACCACCGGGAGCGGCCCGAAGCGGTCGGACAGCGTACCCCAGATCATGCTGGTGAAGGCCATCGCCAGGAAGCCGATCGTCATGGCGCTCGAGATGCCGGTCACCGACCACCCGGTCTCCCGCGCCATCGGCTGCAGGAACACCGGCAACGAAAACATGCCGCCGATCGCGACGCAGCCGAGCAGGCCACCGGCCGCGACGATCACCCAACGATAGGTCGAATTGCTCATTCCGGAACTCCCATGCTGCTCGTTCTAGCTGGAAGACGAACGGACCGGCATGGAACCGACAGCCCGCGACCGCTTCGGCTCATTTTATTTGGGAGTTATTTGGGGGCGTGGCGGCCTCCACGGCCGGCGCCGCGATAGCCGCCTCGTCAGCGACCGGCCAAACTGCATCCGGGCTGCGGCGTGATCGCGCCGAGCGGGCGGACCTGCACTAGTTCCGTACCTTGCGTCTTGGCTATGAACATGTTCATCGCCGCGTGATGATCCTGGCCGAGCGTCACCGGGCCGGTCGGCGACGGAATGGTGAGGTCCGCCATCGCGTCGATGATGGCCTCTTTGTCGAGCTTGCCGGCCTTCTCGGCGGCCGCCTTGAGCGCGATCAGGGTGTTGTAATGCGTCATCACATAGTTCGAGACCGCGACGCCCGGCTCAGCGGTGGCGCGGGCCTTCGCGACGAACGCCTTGACCGAGGGGTCATCGCTCGCCGCGACCGCCGGCACCACTGTCACCATGTTCTGGCCCTTGCCGCGGAAGATGCCGAGATCGACCTCGGACAATCCAAGGAAAGCGACCGTGACGTCCTTCAGCAAACCAGCAGCGCCGGCCTGGCGGATAAAGTCCATCCCGTCGCCCTTCAGCGCGAACAGCAGCACCTTCGCCTTGCTCGCCGCGACCTCCTTGATCAGCGGTGAGAAGTCGGTCTCCGTCCCCAGCGTGTATTTCGTCCCGACCACCTTGCCGCCGAGCTTCTCGATCAAGGGCTGCGCGATGTCGAACATCTGGTGCGGCCAGACCCGGTCGGCGCCGAGCAGGAAATACGTGTTGCCGAAGGTCTGCGTCATGTAGGGCAGCAGCTGGCCAAGCTCCTGGTTCGGCACCGCGCCGAACGAAAACAGATAACGACTGCATTTGCCGCCCTCGTAATTGGTGGCGTAGAGCAGCGGTGTCTTCGAGCCCTCGGCGAGCGGCACCAGCGCATTCAGATTGCGCGAGGTGATCGGGCCGACCACGGCCAGCACACCATCCTTTGCGACCAGCGAACGCATCGCGTCGGCGGCGGCTTCCGGTCGTGTCTTGTCGTCAGCATAGATCACCTCGACGGGCCGGCCGAGAATCCCGCCGGCAGCATTGATGTCCTTCGCGGCGAGATCGAGCCCGAGCCTGGCCTGCTGGCCGTAGAGCTCGACGCCGCCGGAGAACGGCAGCACCGCGCCGATACGGATCGGTGCGCCGGATTCGGCAGCGTGCGAAGGCTGAAGCACCGCAGCGTAGAACGCCAGCGCCAGCGTCATGCAGGAGATCGAGCGTGATGCCATATCCGTCTTCCCTTCGCGCAGATGCAACCGCGCTCGATCGACATCATCGGCGCTGCACTGAAGAATTCGTCAAGCACGCACCGCCTTGCGTCACATTCGCACAGCGACAGGCGACCCCGTCACTTGACATTCAGAGGTTGCAGGCGTATTTCGGCGACCCTCGCGAACGCCATGTTTGCGAACAAGTGCGAGCGAACCGATGACACTGAAACCGCAGCAAGGATACGAACAGATCCGCAAACCGTCAGCCAATCTACGGCCGATCGTCTGTGCATGCCCGGTTCATGGGAGCGGTCTCGCCTAAGCGCGGATCGACAATCCGTACGTTACGGACCCTCCCGAGCCAGCCGCTTCGGAGGGTTTTTTGTTGCCCACAAGCGGTCTGCTCAAGCTCCGGCAAGGACAATCCCGAATGACCGCGCGGCGTGCGCGTGGCTTGTCCAGATTCAGCAGGAACCAAGACAATGCGACGACCTGATCCCTACCAGGAACGCGCCCGCGAACTCTGCCTCGCCGCGGGCATCGATCCGGACTCCCGCGTCGGCGAAGGCCGCGGCCAGCCGGCCTGGTGCCTGTATCGCGATGCCGCCCGCAAGGAGAAGCTTGCGCGCGAGGCCGATGCGGCCTCGTCGGAGATCGCGATGCTGCGCCCGCAGGAGGAGCGATTCAAGAACGCGCCGCTGAAGGTGTTCGGCGAGCATGACGCGGCGACCATCACGCAGATGCGAAACTGCATGGCGGTCGGCAACGTCGTGTCCGGCGTGATCTGCGCGGATGGCCATCTCGGTTACGCGCAGCCGGTCGGCGGCGTGATCGCGTATGAGAAGCAGATCAGCATCTCCGGCGTCGGCTTCGACATCGGCTGCGGCAACATGGCCGCGCAGCTCGATGTGCGCTTCGACGACATCCGTGCGACCGTCCCGACCATCATCCGCGACGTTGCCAAGGTGATCTCCTTCGGCATCGGCCGGAAGAACGTCGAGAAGGTTGAGCACGCGCTGTTCGACGATAGCGACGCCTAGCGCTAGAGCGACATGGAGGCATACCGGCAGAAGGCCGTCGGCCAGCTCGGCACGGTCGGCTCCGGCAACCACTATGTCGACCTGATGCGCGACGAGGCGGGTTTCGTCTGGATCGGCGTTCACTTCGGAAGCCGCGGGCTCGGGCACACCAGCGCGACCCGCTACCTCAAGGCCGCCGGCGGCAAGGACGGGATGAATGTTCCGCCCGCCATCGTCGACGAGGATTCCGAACTCGGGCGCCGCTACATCGCCGCGATGCAGCTCGCCGGGCGCTATTCCTATGCGGGCCGCGAGTGGGTCGTGGATCGTGTCCGCCAGATCATCGGCGGCAAGGTCACCGAGTCCGTGCACAACCACCACAACTACGCCTGGCGGGAAACGCATGACGGCAAGGATTTGTGGGTGGTGCGCAAGGGCGCGACGCCGGCCTTCCCCGGACAGCGGGGCTTTGTCGGCGGGTCGATGGGCGATGATGCCGTCATCCTCGAGGGCGTCGATAGTCCGGAGGCCAAGGCCTCGCTCTACTCGACGGTGCATGGAGCCGGTCGGCTGTTCGGGCGAAATGAAGCCAAGCGCCGCTTCACGCGCGAGGAGATGGACCGCTGGCTCAACGAGCGCGGCGTCACGCTTGTCGGCGCCGATCTCGACGAGAGCCCGATGGCCTATCGGCGCCTGCCGGAGGTGCTTGCCCGGCACGCCGGAACGCTGAAGGTGCTGCACACGCTGCGGCCGTTTGCCGTGGCCATGGCGGGCGAAGGCGAGTTCGATCCGTTCAAGGACTGAAGCGAGGCGTACGCGCCTCGCTCGGGTGTGGTGGCGAAATGGGAACGCTGCGGTCTGCAAAACCGCCATGAGCCGGTTCGATTCCGGCCCATCGCGGCCCGCACGTCGCGAGCTTGCCTCCGGATGAACTGAGCTTCAGGATCGCTTGCCGCTGCCGACCGGCCGCTTCGATCAGCCCTTCTTCGAATCGCCGCGCGTATGATGCAGCAGATTGTCGCGTAGTCTGACCACGCTCTTCTGCACGACAGGAAAGTCGTCGCCGAGCCCGGTGGCCTCGACCAGCGACGCGTTGATCTCCTTGTCGAGCAAGCGCCGGCCCGCCGCCGTCAGGCTCACCCGCACTTGCCGCTCGTCGGCGGGATCGCGGGTACGGCTGATGTAGCCGCTCTGCTCCAGTTTCTTGAGGATCGGCGTCAGCGTGTTGGATTCCAGGAACAGCTTTTCGCCGAGCGCGCTCACGGTCTGCTCGTCGGCCTCCGACAGCGCGATCATGGCAATGTATTGGGTGTAGGTCAGGCCGACCGCGTCGAGGATCGGCTTGTAGGCGCGGCCGAAGGCCAGATTGGCCGAATAGACCGCAAAGCACAGAAAATTCGAGAGTTTTCGGCCTTTGGTCTCAGCCTTAGCGGGGCGGGTCACAGGCGTCTCCGGAGTTTGTGAAGTCCGGCCAATATAAATCGTATCCGATTAAATCGGAAGAGCTTGACATCGCCTGACGCGGGGTCTATTTCAACACGCATCCGATTAAATCGGATACGATTTATCTTCAATCAAAAGGAATTCGCCATGACCGCCAATGCCAAGGTTCTCGTCACCGGAAAGACCCACGTCACTGCCGGCCCGAACGGCGCCGCCCGCTCGCGCGACGGCTTCCTCGACGTCAAGCTGCCGCAGCCGCACCCGGCCGCCGAAAACCTGTTCGCCGCCGCCTGGTCGGCCTGCTACATCGGCGCAATCCAGCTCGCCGCCGGACAGCGCAAGGTCAAGCTCGCGAGCGAGCCCGAGGTCGACGCCGAGATCGACCTGAACCAGGCCGGCAGCGCCTACTTCCTGAGCGCGCGCCTCAACGTCCACGTTCCCGGCGTCGAGCGCGAGGTTGCGCAGGAGTTGATCGAAGCCGCGCACGGCATCTGCCCCTACTCCAAGGCGGTTCACGGCAACATCGACGTCACCACCACCCTGGTCTGAGACGATCACGTGATGACCTCCGACGCGGGCCGGCCACTTGCCGGCTCGCGGTCGGACAGCACAACTCCAGGAGTTCAAGATGACCAGCAAGCTGATGATGGCGACGCGCCTCCTCGCAAGGACGGCCTTGTTCGCTGCAAGTCTCCTGACGATCCCGAGCGCGCAGGCGCAGCAGCCGGGCGGCATCGCTCGAACCGATTTGCAGCGCCACGACCTCAGCGCGCCCGGACGTGAAGCCGTCCAGGTGCGCGTCGACATCGCGCCGGGCAAGGCCTTCGGCCAGCACACCCACCCTGGCGAAGAGATCATCTATGTGCTCGCCGGCACGCTCCAATACGACGTCGACGGCAGGCCGCCGGCAACGCTGAAGGCCGGCGACGTGCTGTTCATCCCGGCAGGCACCATCCACGCGGCCAAGAATGTCGGCAACGTCACCGCCAGCGAGCTTGCGACCTATATCGTCGAGAAGAACAAGCCGCTGCTGACGCTTGTGAAGTGACCGATGCCGCCTGCCCGCCCCTACGTACTTCTGATCTCGGGGCGAGCGCGGCGACATTGCGTCACTTGGTGCACTGAACCTCCGGCTGCCGCACCGTCCGCGCGTTGAAGATCAGGAAGCTGACCGCAGCCATGATCCAGACGCCGATGCCGCCATAGAGCATCACCCAGCCAAATCCGCTCGCCAGCGCCTGGTGCACGACCGGGCCGGTCAGCTCTGGCGCCGATGCGGCGTCGCCGGACGCAATCCGCTCGGCCAGGACACGGAGTTGCGCACCGTCGAGCGCCGGCAGCACCGCCTTCAGATGTGCCAGCACACCGCTCGCCAGAATAAAGCCCATCAACGCGATGTTGACCGAGAGCGAGACCATCCGCGCGCTCATGTCGATGCCGGAGGCCATGCCGGCGCGGTCGCTCGAGACCGAGCCGGTCGTCGTGTTGGTGACCGGCGTATTGGTGATGCCGAGGCCGATTCCGGCAAGCAGGCAGCCCGGCAGCATCGTCAGCCAGTCAGGCTGCGCGGCAGCGCTGCCGAACTTCATCAGCATGAATCCGGTGCCGATGGTGAACAGTCCCGCCGGGATGATCAGGCCCGGCTGGTAGCGCAGCGACAGCCGCTCCGCGAACGGCGGCATCACCAGCGTCGGCAATGTGTAGGCGAGCAGCGCGAGGCCCGCGGACACGCTGTCATAGCCGAGGCCGGCGTGAAACCAGATCGGCAGATAGATCATGAACGGCCAGTAGCTGAGGTTCATCGCCGCCGAGCCGACGATCGAACCGGAGAACGCCGGGATCCGGAACACGGAGAAGTCGAACATCGGCCGCCGGCTGATTCGCTCGGCGACGAGGAACGCAATGAAGCTCACCGCGGAGACGCCGAGGATCGCGAGCCCCTTCGGGCTGACGAAGCCGAGATCCGGCCCCTGCGTGATGTAGAACGCGAGACAGAACACCGCGAGCGACATCGTCACGATACCGGCGACGTCGAGGCTGCTCGCCTTGGGGTCCCTGGATTCATGCACGCCGCCGATCGTGAGCACGAACGCCACGGCCGCGAACAGCACGTGGACGAGGAATACCCATTCCCAGCTCAGCACCGCGACCACGGCGCCGCCGATGATCGGCCCGAAGCCGAGACCGATGCCGAAGATGACGCCCCACCAGCCCCAGGCGACGGCGCGCAGGCGGCCACCCTGGAATTCGTGCGACAGCACGGCGATCTGACAGATCAAGAGCGCGCCGCCGCTCAGGCCTTGCAGGAAGCGGGCAACGATCAGCATTTCGACGCTCGAGGCGACGCCGCAGATCAGCGAGGTGACGCCGAACGCCGCGATCGCGACCAGGAAGATGCGCTTGCGTCCGTAGCGGTCCGCCACCGTCCCGATCGCCATCAGCACCGTCGTCACCGCGATGGTGTAGGCGTTCATGATCCATTGCAGCGCCTTGAAATCGGCATGCAGCACCCGCTCCAGCGTCGGCAGGATCGCGGGGATGCTGGAGATCTCCAACCCAAACATCAGACAGGCAAGGCAAACGGCAGACAGCACGACGGCGCCGCGGCGGCTCAATTCAGTAGACATGATCAGGCCTTTTGTTGTGGCAAGCCAACGGCATACCGCACGCTGTTGCCAGGGTGCTGGCAGCAGCGTCGGTCGATCGACTCACGATGTATTGAGGCAGCAGCGGCAGGAATCGGGTGGCCGCGGCGCTTCACCACGCAAAGCTAGTCACGCCTTGAGCATTGGTGAATTGGATGACTAGATATTTCAGAGACAACAATTCCGGATGACTGACATGACCACGCTCGACATCGACGCCGTGAAGACCTTCGTGACCATCGCCGAGCTCAGGAGCTTTACCCGCGCCGCCGACGCGCTCGGCACGACGCAAGGCGCGATCAGTGTCAAGCTGAAGCGGCTGGAGCGCCAGGTCGGCCACAGGCTGATCGAGCGGACACCGCGGCTGGTGCGCCTGTCGGCCCAGGGGGCCGAGTTCCTTGCACCCGCGCGCGAACTGCTCGCCGCCCATGATCGCGCCGTCGCTGGACTGTCGTCAGCCCGCCGCCGCTTTTCCCTGGGGATCGCCACTCACGTCGGCGCCCCCGAACTTCCCACCCTGCTCGCCCGGCTCAATGCACATGATCCCATGCTCACGATCGAGGTGCGCCTCGACGACGCCCGTGATCTGCTCGACACCTTCGATCGCGGAATGATCGACGCAGTGATCATTTTTCGGGACGACGATCGCCGCGACGGCGTCGTTCTCGGCCCCGATCATTTCGGCTGGTTTGCCACGCCGGACTTTCTCCATCGCGACGGAGAGCCGTTTCGATTGGCGGCATCGTCACCCGCCTGCGGCATCCTCAACACCGCGACGCGCGCGCTCGACGCAGCGGCACTGCCATGGACGGAAACCTTCCTCGGTTGCGGCGCTTTTGCCGTCGCCGATGCGGTCTCGGCGGGCCTCGCGATCTCGGTGTTCTCACGCCGGGTGGCGCCGCCCGGCACCATCGAGGTGACGGAGAAGTTCGGCCTCCCCGCCCTGCCCCCATCCGAGATCATGCTGCTATCGACGTTGTCAGACACCCGGTCGCGTGCGGCCTTGAAGACGTTGGCAAGTGCCTTTCGCGAGCACCATCGTCCGCCGGCGAGCGCAGGCAGCATAGCGGAGAACACGCGAACCGTGGCCGTCGCTGTCGGGTCCTGAACAATCAGCGGCGCGCAACATCGCTGACCGGCTAACGCCGAGCCCGGTCGGCGCGTCTTCCCTCAAACAGCGCGCGTTCCGACGCGAGCACCTTGGCCAGAAAATCCAGCGTGGCGCGGACCCGCGCGGTGCGCCGGAGATCGTCATGCGTCAACAGCCATAGCGCCGATCGCGGCTCGGCGAGCGGCTTCGGCGTCAGGCGGCGCAGCGCAGGCGCGAGATCGCCGACATAGCACGGAAGCAGAGCCAGACCCATTCCCGCCACCGCCGCGTCGCGCAGCGCCGGAAGCGCATCGACGCGGCAGGCGACGCGCGCCGAACGCAGGTTCTTCCGCATCCAGTCGGCGATCACGGTCCCCGCCAGCGCATCGTCGAGCCCGATCCAGTCATGCGCGGACAGATCCCTGTCGTCACGCCGGGCGAGATAGGCACGCGATCCGTAGATCGCATGGGCAATGTCGGCGATGCGCCGTCCGACCAGCAATTCGGACGGCGCCGGCGTCGGCCGGATCGCGATGTCGGCCTCGCGGCGCGTCAGGTTGGCCATCGCATTCGAGACGATGATCTCGGGCCGGATCTCCGGATGCGCAGCGCGCATCGCCGGCAGATGCCGCACCAGCACCGCGCCGAGCGTGTCCGTGGTCGTGATCCGGACCGGACCCGACGGCCTGAGGTCCTGTCCCGCCAGCTTGCGCTCGAGCGCGAGCACCTCGTCCTCGAGCCGGGCCGCCGACGCTGCCGCGGTCTCGCCGGCCGGCGTCGGCGCATAGCCGTCGCGGAAGCGCTCGAACAGCCGCGTCCCGATCGCCGTTTCGATCGCGCCGAGGCGGCGAAACACCGTCGAATGCGTGACGCCCAGTCTGCGCGCCGCGCCTGAGAGGCTGCCCTCGCGCGCCACAGCGAGGACGAGCCGGAGATCATTCCAGTCGAGAGGGCTGTGCATTTTTGCAAACTCACTTGGCGGCTCTGGATAATACCTTATCACGAACGGACAGGCCATCTTCCGGATCGCTGGTGCGGCGCGCCGACGATGCAGAGGAGCTGGCAGGTGACAAGTGAGACCACCGAGACATTGCAATTGCACGACACGCGGCCGGCAACGGTCGACCCGCGGCGCTGGCTGGCCCTGCCCGTGCTGCTGGCGGGCGCCTTCCTGCCGATCCTCGACTTCAACGTCGTCAACCTCGCGCTGCCGGCCATTCGCGACGATCTCGGCGCGACGGCGAGCGAGGTGCAGTTCGTGATCTCGGCCTATGCCGCGACCTACGCGGTATTCCTGATCACGGGCGGCCGGCTCGGCGACCTGCTCGGCCGGCGGCGCATGTTCCTCACCGGTGTCGCCGGCTTCACGGTCGCATCCGTGCTGTGCGGTGTTGCGTGGTCACCCACCGTGCTGGTCGGCGGACGGATCCTGCAAGGCCTCACCGCCACCGTGATGGCGCCGCAGGTGCTCGCTTCGATCCGCGTGCTGTTCCCCGCGGCCGAACAAGGCCGCGCGCTCGGCTTCTACGGCGCGACGTTCGGTCTTGCCAACATCTGCGGCCAGGTGCTGGGCGGCGTGCTGGTGTCGGCGCATCCGTTCGGCCTCGCTTGGCAGGCGATCTTCCTGATCAACCTGCCGATCGGCCTCGTCGCGTTCGTCGGCGGCCTGCTGTACCTCGCCGACTCGCGCGCCGAGCATGCACAGCGGCTCGATATCGGCGGCGTCGTCCTGCTGTCGCTCACGCTCGGCTTGCTGGTCTATCCGCTGATCGAGGGGCGCGAATCCGGCTGGCCGGTCTGGATCATCGCGATGCTGCTGGCGTCGCCGCTGATGCTCGCCGCCTTCGTCCGCTTCGAGGCGCGGCTGTCCGCACGCGGCGGCGATCCGCTGGTTGCCCTGCATCTGCTGCGCAACAGCGACTTCGTGATCGGGCTGGTGATGGCGCTCGCCTTTTACATGCTGTCGTCGTTCTATCTGACCTTTGCGGTCTACCTGCAAAGCGGGCTGCATTTTTCACCGCTGGCGGCCGGCCTCGCCACCCTGCCCTTCGCCACCGGCTTCTTCGTGAGCTCGCTGGTGTCGCCGCTGGTGATGCAATGGCTCGGCGCGCGCACGCTGACGCTTGGCTTCGCGCTCCAGGTCATCGGCTTCGGCATCGTGATGCTGTCGGTGGGCGGAGTGCTTCCGCAGAGTGCGGAATTCGGCCTGATCTGCGGCGGGCTCGGCTTCGGCACCGTGATGCCGTCGGTGATCAAGGCCGTGATCGGCAGCATCGATCCGCGCCATGCCGGGCTGGCGTCGGGGATGATGATCTCGACCTTCCAGATCGGCGCAGCACTCGGCGTCGCCGTGATCGGCGGCGCCTTCTACAGCCTGCTCGGGGCGCATCCGCAGGCCGGCGACTACGCCCACGCCTTCACGATCGCGCTCGGCTGCAACGTCGCGCTGCTGGCGCTTGGCGGCTGGCTGTCGCTGTGGCTGCCGCGCGAGCCTTCGGCTTGAAATCAGGAGAATTCCATGACCGCACCGCTCTACGATGCATCCGTCCCGGTATTTCGGCAGATGCTCAACGCACTCGCCGATCTCCTGCGCAAGGGCGAGGCCGACGCCCGCGAACGCGGTCTCGATCCCGACGCCATGCTCGCGGCGCGGCTGGCGCCCGACATGCTGACGCTGGTCGGTCAGGTGCAGCGGGCCAGCGATCACGCCAAGGGCGCCGCCGGGCGGCTCGCCGGCCTCGAGCCACCGACCTTCGCTGACGATGAACGGAGCCTCGCCGAGGCCCACGCCCGCATCTCGCGAACGCTCGACTACATCGACACGGTCCCGGTTCAGGCATTCGACCAAGCGGCGGAACGCATCGTCACCTTGCCCTTCGGCGTCCCGCCAATGCCGGCAGCGCGCTACCTCCACGGCTTCGCGCTGCCGAGCCTGTTCTTCCACGTCGCCACCGCCTACGCCATCCTGCGTCATCGCGGCGTGCCGCTCGGCAAGCGTGACTTCCTCGGCAACTACCTCTCGAACTGATCGCTACTTCTTCGCGACCTCGCGAAGCGTGTTGTAGACCCACTCCGCGCCCTGCTTGACGGCCTCGACGCCGATCCTTTCGTCGTTGCCATGCATCCGGCTCAGGATGTCGTCGTCGAGCGGATAGGGATAGATGCCGTAAACCGGCACGTTGCGCTCGCGCCAGGCGGTGGCGTCGGTGCCCGCCTCGAACATCGTCGGCACCAGGACCGCGTCCTTCCAGACCCGCTTGGCGTTACGCTCCAGTGCGGCATAGAGCTCGGTATCGACCGGCGACGCCGGGATCTTGCTCCGCATCAGATAGGCGTCGCGCGCCGCCTGCTGCGTCAGCGAGGTCACGATGCTGACCTCAATGCCGGGATCGCCGACCACGCGCTTGATCTCGGCGATCATCTGGTCCGTCGTCGTTCCCGGCAGCAGCCGCGTGTTCACCACCGCCTTGGCGTCGCCGGGGATGACGTTGGGCTTGATGCCGGCGTCGATCATCGTGATCACCATGGTGTCACGCAGCAGGGCGTGCAGCAGCAGGCTGTCCTTGGGATTGTCGGCGACGAGTTTCTTTCCGGCCGCGTCGAGATCAGCCTGGCCCTTTACGGCCAACAGCTGCTTGATATCGGCCGCCGTCTGCTCCGAACTGATCGGCAGCAGCGCCTTGAAATAAGCCTCCGTCGCCGGCACCAGCTTGACGGCCGGATCGTGCGCCGCGAGCTTGGCCAGCGCCGCGATCAGGCGGTCGTTGGCCATCGCGCCCGCCGGAAGCGGCCGCGAGGAATGACCGGAGGGACCGGTCGCCTTCAAGGCAAAGGTCGCCGAGAGCTTTTCCGCCGTCGTGACATTGATCTGGCGCACCGTGCCGTCGCGCTCCTGCAGGACGTAGCCGCCTTCGTTCAACGCGAATTCCGCGTCGATCTTGTCCCAATGGTCCTTCGCCAGCCATACCGTGCTGTACTGCCCCTGCTCCTCGTCGGCCTCGGCCAGGAAGATCACATCGCGCGCCAGCGGCGTTTTCTCCTCAGCCAGCCGCATCACCGCACCGGCGAAGACGGCGAGCCCGCCCTTGAAATCCATCGCGCCCCGCCCGTAGACGAAACCGTCCTTCTCGACGCCGGCGAACGGCTCCACGGTCCATTTCTCGCGTTCGACCGGAACGACGTCGGCATGCGCGGCGAGCAGCACCGGCTTCTTCGAGCCGTCACCGCGCAGCCGCGCGATGAAGTGCGCGGCCTTGCCGTTCGGGGCCACGAAGATGTCGACCTCGGCGCCCAGCGGTGCGAACTGCGACTTCAGATATTCGGCGAGCGCCCGCGTATCGCCCGGGCCATTCGAAGTATCGAACGAGATCAGCTTCTTGAGCAGCGCAACCGTGCGGTCGCCCGGCTGCTCGGCGCGCGCATGTCCCGCTCCAGCACAGGACAGCAACGCGGCAAGGACCAACGCAGCGAGGCGGGTCTTGGTCGACGGCATCATGTTCTTCTTCCTCCCTTATGTGGTTTTGAAACAGGATAATCTGCGCCGCTCGCCCCAGGGAGTCCTCGAGCTCAAGAAGTTCTGGGAAACATCACCTTCAGCAAGGCGGCTGCGAGCAACGTCGTGATGGCGAGGCCGGTGGAGAGATAGAGCGCGCTCGGATCGCCGAACCGGTCGATCACGATCGCATAGACCAACGGCGCTGCCGCCGGCAGGATGAAGCTCGGAACGATGAGCCGGCCGACCAGCGTGCCGTAGCTGCGATGATCGAACAGGATCAGCGGCAGCGTTCCCCTTGTGATGGTCAGAATGCCGTTGCAGGCGCCGTAGAGCAGCGCGAAGGCGATCGCCATCTCCTTCGACGACCCGCTGAACAATCCTGCGATGAAGGAGAGCGGCATGATCAGGCAAGCCGTCAGATTGAGCGCCAACGGATCGAGCCGCGCACCGAACAGGATTTCGCAAAGGCGCGCGGCGGATTGCCCAATGCCCCGGAGCGTTGCGATCCAGACGGCCACGGTGACGGTGAGCCCGAGGCCTGAGAGCACCGCGATCATATGCGCCGACATGCCGGCATTCAGGAAGTTGGCGCCGGTCATGATCACGGCATAGAGCCCGCCCGCCGCTGCAAGCTGCCGGCGGCTGGCGGCGCGTGGTTGCTTATGTGCCGGCGCTGCGGAGCTCGGCACGCCGGCAAACCGCTTGGTCGGGATCAGCAAGTGCAGCGGGATCGTCAGCAGTGCGAGACCGGCATAGACCAGCACCGCGATGCGCCAGCCGAACTGTTCCGAGAGCGTATGGCCGAGCGGCCAGAACACGGTGGCCGCCAATCCGCCGAGCAAGGTGATGCCGGACATCGCGCGGCGCGCCTCCGGTCCGCCGATCCGGGCCAGCGCGGCGAACGCCGCATCGTACAGCGTCAACCGCATGCCGAAGCCGAGAACGATCCAGGATGCGAAGTACGTGACGATCTGATGCGAGACCGCGAGACCGGCGCAGCCGAGCGCGTTGATGACGGCGCCTGCGACCATGACCTGACGGCCACCGCTTCTGTCCACCCACCTCCCCGCAAGGGGCGATGTCACTCCCATCACCAAAAGCGCCGCGGCGAACCCGCCATAAACGATGTCGCGCCGCCAGCCGAGATCCGCTGATATCTGCTCGCCGAAGCCGCCGATCAGATAATAGGTCGCGCCCCACGAGATCAGTTGGGCCAGCCCAAGGGCCGCCACGACACGGCGAGCGATCACCGCAGCAATTCCCTCTCCGCGGGAAGCGTGGAGGCGCCCGGCCCGAGCGGCCGCTGCATCAGCACGGTGTCGACCCATTGCCCGAGCTTGAAGCCGACTGACCTGAGCGTTCCGACCATCTCGAAGCCCATGCGACGGTGCAGCGCGATCGATCCGGCATTGCCGCTGTTGCCGATCACGGCGATCATCTGCCGCCAGGGCCCCGTCTCCGATCGCTCGATCAGCGCCTGCAGCAGCGCTGCCCCGACGCGGCGGCCGCGCAGCGCTTCCGACACGTAGACCGAGTCTTCGATGGTGTTGCGATAGGCCGGCCGCGGCCGGTACGCAGTCGCGTAGGAGTAGCCGGCCACGCGTCCATCGACATCGGCAACAAGATACGGCAACCCCGCGGCCAGCACGGCGGCGCGGCGCCCGAGCATCTCGTCGAGCGTAGGCGGTTCTTCCTCGAAGGTCGCGAGCCCGTTGAGCACGTGGTGCGCGTAGATGCGCTGCACCTCAGCCATGTCGACCTCTGTGGCGTCCCGGATCACGGTGGCTTCGCTGTCTCTCATCCTTACACTCTCGTCTTGCGGCATCATGCCTGTGCTTCGACGGCGCGCCGGCGCATTCTGCACGCACCATGGGTTCAACTCGACATCGCTGCGCGACAGTCCGACATCCGCCAGCAGACGATCGTCGAGCTCGCGTAGCGCCTGCCAGCGGCGGATGCGCGAATGCGGTGAGACCGCGAGATAGCGCCCCAGCTCGACGATAACGCCGCCAATGCGCTTGAGGCCAGTCAATGCCCGCTCCCGATCTGCCGAAGCCATCGCTTGCCGGACTATGCGCTCCAGCCTTATATAAGTGAAGCTTTGATAACTTATGCGCAGCATAAGAGATACTTTGATGAAGAACCTCAACCTCGACTATCTCGAAAGCTTCGCTGTCGTGATCGACAGCGGCAGCTTCTCCGCCGCGGCCGAGCAGTTGCAGCTGACCCAGCCAGCGGTGAGCCTGCAGGTGCGCCAGCTCGAACGCAGCCTGAATGCGACCTTGATCGAGCGGGTCGGACGACGGGCGAGGCCGACGGCCGCCGGCGCCGCCTTGCTCTCGCACGCGCATCAGATCAACGCGGCGGTGAGTTCGGCGGTCGACGCGGTCGCGCAGCAGACCACGGGCACGGCGGGCCGCGTGCGGCTCGGCACCGGCGCCACTGCCTGCATCTTCCTGCTGCCGCCGATCCTCAGGGAGTTGCGGGCAGCAATGCCCTCGCTCGAGATCACGGTCACGACCGGCAACACCGCGGAGATCGCGCGGGCCGTCGAGGACAACACGATCGACATCGCGCTGGTCACGCTGCCGGTGTCGGGGCGCAGCTTCGAGGTTGCCCCGGTCATGAACGATGAGTTCGTGCTGATCGCGCCGCGCGAGATGAAACTGCCGGCGCGGATCACGCCGGAGGTGCTGGCGAGCCGGCCGGTGCTGCTGTTCGAGCCCGGCGGCAACACCAGGCGCACGGCCGATGAGTGGCTGGCGCGCGGCGGCGTGTCGTTGAAGCCGTTGATGTCGCTCGGCAGCGTCGAGGCGATCAAGGAGATGGTCCGCGCCGGCCTCGGCTGCGCAGTGCTGCCCGGCATGGCCGTCCCGGCCAAGCCCAGGCAGCATGACCTGATCGTCCGCTCGCTATCGCCAAAGCTCTACCGCCGCCTCGCGGTCGTGATCCGCCGCGACAAGCGCCTCGACCGCGGGCTGCGGCAGACGTTGGCGGCGCTGAAGGCGCTCACGGCCGCAAAGAACGATGGCCGCTAGGGAGGACGCGGCGCGTCCTCCCTGCTCCACCCCTCAAGTCGCCTTGCGTTCCTGCTCGGCGATCTTGCGGAACGCAGCTTCGCCGGCGTCGGTCACGGCCGCCCATTTCGCGTTCGGTGCGGTCTCGACCTCGTAATTGTCGTGCCAGTTCCACCATTTGTAGGTCGGGCCCTGCGGATAGCCCTTGGGCGAATCCTCCCAGAGCTCCTGGCGGCCGAACGGCGTGATGTCGAGATAGCTCCACACCGTACCCATCGACTCGTCGCCGCGGCTGTTGACGAGATAGGTGCGGAAGATCCGTTCGCCGTCGCGGATGAAGACGTTGTGGCCGTGCCACTCGGCGACGCCGAAGTCAGCGTCGAAGCTATCGGTGATCGTGTACCACGGCATCTCCCATTCCATCCGCGCCTTCAGCCGCGCGATGTCGGCCTGCGGCGCGCGTGACGCGTAGGCCAGCGTGGTGTCGCGCTGGTTGAGATGCGAGAGATGGCTGACCTGGTCGGCGCCGAGCGAACAGCCGCGGCAGCCGTGATCCGGCCAGCCGAACACACCTGGCTCGAAGAACGCGCGGTAGATGATCAGCTGCCGGCGGCCCTCGAACAGATCGAGCAGGCTCACCTTGCCGTTCGGTCCCTCGAAGACATACGGCTTCTCGACGGCCATCCAGGGCATCCGCCGCCGCTCCGCCGCAAGGGCGTCGCGCGCCCGCACATGCGCCTTTTCCTTCACCAGCATCTCCAGGCGCGCCGCCTCCCACGCCTCGCGCGACACGACAGGCGGTGTCTGCATTGCCGCCAGTCCGCCGCGATCGCTTTCAGCCGATTTGCTCATGATGATCTCCATCTCTCGAATTGGACGAACTCCGGCACCACTGCGCAGTTCCATTGCTGGCGGCCGTTCGTCATTGGCCATGCCGCAATCTGGCGCGGCGGCGGCGGCCGGTGGGAGTGACAAGTGTGTCGGGATTTTCGCGCATGCGCCCTGATCGGTTCGATCTCCTTGCATAATACTTGCACTCTGCAATCATCTGTGCGAGCCTCTTGCCATGAAACAGACCGCGCATGCTGCCGACGATGGCCTGAAACTGAGCACCTGGCTGCCCTATCGCCTGTTCCTTGTCGCGGCGCAGGTCGCCCGTCCGCTCGAGAGTTTCTACGGCGAGACGTTCGGACTGAGCCAGGCCGGCTGGCGCATCCTCGCCGTCATCGCCGAGCGGGACGCAGCCAATGCTTCCGAGATCGGCCGCGCCTGCGCGCTCGATCCGTTCGCGACCAGCCGCGGTATCGGCCAGCTCACAGAGCTCGGCTTCGCGGTGCGACGTGCCGGCAAATCCGATCGCCGCTTCGCCGCCGTCAGCATCACCCGCAGCGGCCGGACGGCCTTCAACCGGATCGCCGCACTCGGCAGTGCGATCGAGGCGCGGCTGCTGGCGCGCCTCTCGGAGAGCGAGCGAGCCACGATCGATTCCGCCCTCACCCGGCTCGAGGACGAAAGCGCGCGGATCGATGCCGGCGGCTGGCGCACGCTAATCGAGGATGCCGGCGCGTCATGACCGTCGCATTGTTCGCGTTGACCGCACTGCTCTGGGGCGGCGGCGCGCTGGCAACGGCGATGCAGGCGGGCGTTACACCGGCGCCCTGGTCGGTGGCCCTGCGCATGGTGCTCGCGGGTCTTATCCTGCTCGGCTACGGCCGGCTGCGCGGCGTGCCGCTCGCGATCCCGCGCAAGGACCGGCCGGCCGTCGCGTTGCAGGGCCTGCTGTTCTTCGCCATCGCTTTCATCGCCTTCTATGAAGCGACCGCGCGGATGCCGAGCGGGCTTGCCGCACTGGTGCTGTCGACCTCGTCACTGTTCGCCGCTGTTATCGCGCGTGGCGCGCTCGGCGTGCCGATCTCCTCCGGTTTCGTCTGGGGCGCGCTGTGCGGCATCCTCGGACTTGTGATCATCTTCCTGCCAGGCGCCAGCGCGCACGGCGCTGCATCGCTGGCGGGTTTCGCCTGGGCGCTCACCGCGGCGATTGCGACCGGTGCCGGCACGACCGTCGGCGCGCGCAACCAGCGCGCCGGGCTGCCGGTGGTCTCCGTGTTGGCGTGGGGCGCCTTCGTCGGCGCGGCGGCGAGCGCGCTGTGGGCGATCGCGACGGGCACGCCATTCGCGGCCGACGTCTCGCTCTCCTACGCAGCGAGCTTCCTCTATCTCGCGGTCGCCGCGTCCTGCGTCACCTTCATGCTCTATTTCGAACTGGTGCGCCGGCTCGGCCCCGGCCGCGCCGCCTATACGCTCGCACTGGTGCCGCTGGTCGCGCTCGTGCTGTCGGCGCTGTTCGAGCATCTTGCGCTGGGCTGGCCGGTGCTCGCCGGCGCCGCTGCCATCCTCGCCGGCAATGTGCTGGTGCTGGCACGGGCGTAGATTCAGTTTGCCTGCCTGGCCGCGTGCCAATTGACGTCGACACGATATCTGACTAAAGTCAGATATATGCTCGACCCTGTTTCCCGCGTCCGCCGCTTCAACCGTGCCGTTACCTCCGCCGTCGGCGCGCTCGACACCTCGTTCCTCGGCCGCGGCCGGCCGCTCGGCGCAGCGCGCGTGCTGAACGCGATCGGACACGGCCGCAGTGACGTGGGCGACATCAGGGATTATCTCGGGCTCGATTCCGGGCTGATGAGCCGCCTGTTGCGCAGCCTCGAGGACGAGGAGCTGATCGAGACCACGGCGCATGACGATGATGCCCGCCGTCGCATCGCGAAACTAACCCCGGCCGGCAAGCGCGAGTTCAACGCCTATGAGGCGATCTCCAACCGGCAGGCCAAGGACTTCCTCGCCCACCATTCCCAACGCGAGGCGCTGCTGGCGGCGATGGATTTGATCGCCTCGGCGCTCGGGCGCGACGCCACCGCGCTGCATGAGATGGACCCGCGCAGCGACGAGGCGCGCTACTGCCTCGGCGAATATTACGCCGAGCTGGCGCGGCGCTTCAAACAGGGGTTTGACGTCAAGCTGTCGCGCGATCCCGATGCCAAGGACATGGTGCGCCCGCGCGGCAGCTTCATCGTGGCGATGTCGGACGGCCTGCCGCTCGGCTGCGTCGGGCTGAAGGGCACGAGCGCTGAGTACGCGGAGATCAAGCGGCTCTGGGTCGCGCCCGCCGCACGCGGCCTCGGCCTCGGCCGCCGCCTGATGGACGCGGCCGAGCACGCCGCGCGCGAGCTCGGCATCGCGCTGCTGCGGCTCGACACCAACAGCGCGCTGGCCGAAGCCGGTCAGCTCTACCGAAGAAGTGGCTGGACCGAGATCCCGCGCTTCAACGACGACCCCTACCCTGACCTGTTCTTCGAGAAGCGGCTCTGAGCGGCGCGCCGCGCGGGTTGTCCAACGTCCGACGCTGGCCTAAGACGCTCGTATGACCATACGCTCCATCGTCCGTTATCCCGATCCGCGGCTTGCGCTCACTGCGCAGCCGGTCGCCATGTTCGACGACGCGCTGCGTGAGCTGGCAGCCGACCTGCTCGAGACCATGCACGCGGCGCCCGGCATCGGCATCACTGCGCCGCATATCGGCGTGTCCTTGCGCGTCGTGGTGCTCGAGCTCGATACGCGCGAGGGCCCGCGAACGTATGTCAATCCGGAGATCATCTACGCCTCGGACGAGATGATCCTGCACAAGGAAGGCAGCGTCTCGATGCCGGGCGTCAATGACGAGGTCGAGCGCCATGCGCGCGTCCGCATCCGCTACCAGGATCTCGACGGCAACATGCAGACCGAAGAATCCGATGGCCTGCGCGCGGTGTGCCATCGGCACGAGATCGACCAGCTCGACGGCCTGTTCTGGATCCGGCGGCTATCGCGCCTGAAGCGGGAGCGGCTGATCAAGCGATACGAGAAGATCTCGCGCGGCTAGCCGAAACGTCATCCTCCCGCCGTCAAATCCTTCGCCAGCGCCATATACGCCGGCAGCGTCACCGGGTCGTTGGCAGCATTACCGGCGGCGTGGTGCGAGGCGTAGCGCGCGATCACGATCTCGGCCTTCGGATCGATATAGATGCCCTGGCCGTGGACGCCGCGCGCCATGAAGGCGCCATGCGCATTGTGTGTCACCCACCACTGATTGCGGTAGGACGCGCCCGGCAGCGTGGTGTATCCGGCCGGCTTGAACTTTTCGGGGTCGCCGCCGCGCGCGATGTCCTCGACCACTTGCGACGGCACGATCTGGCGGCCGTTGAAGCGGCCGTGATTGCGGATGGTCTCGCCGAAGCGGGCGAGATCCCGCAGCGTCGTCGACAATCCGCCGCCACCGCTTTCGGTGCCGATCCGGTCGACGTGGTAGTGCGCATCCTCCTCGGCGCCCATCGGTGCCCAGATCTTCTCGGAGAGCAGATCCGACAACGTCATGCCGCTGGCACGCCGGCAGATGAAAGCCAGCACGTCGGAATTGACGGTCTTGTAGGCGAAGGCCTTGCCGTGCTCGCCCTGCTTCTGCTGCGCGCAGAGGAAATCGAAGATGTTGGTCGCGCCTTCATAGCCTGATGGAATCGGCGCCATGCCGTT
Organism: Bradyrhizobium macuxiense; assembly: GCF_007993935.1. Lineage (GTDB taxonomy): Bacteria > Pseudomonadota > Alphaproteobacteria > Rhizobiales > Xanthobacteraceae > Bradyrhizobium > Bradyrhizobium macuxiense_A. The sequence continues at coordinate 538,706 of NZ_VITY01000001.1, forward strand.
GGCGCGCCGCAGCCCCCAGACGTCGGAATTCCTGTCGGTGTAGACCTCGGTGTATTTGAGGCCGGTGGTCATATCCATCGCCTCGTGCACGCGGGCATCGCCGAATGCGCTCGCCTTTAGCTCCGGCACATAGTCCGTGATCGGCGCCTGCGGATCGATCTTGCCCTCGGCGATCAGGATGCCGGCGAGCACGCCGGTGAACGACTTCGTCACGGACATCGCGATATGCGGCTTGTGCGGCTTCAAGGCACCGAAATAGCGCTCGTAGATCAGCTTGCCCCGGTGCAGCACGGCGATCCCATCGGCATAGCTGTCCTCGAGCATGCGCGCGAAGGTCTGCGGCCGGCCGTCCATCGTGACAGACGCCGACGCGCCGATGTCGTGATCCTCGCGCGGCAGCACCGACGCTGGCCCGGCCCCGCGCCAGACATTCACCGTCGGCACCAGCTGGCGGATGTTGCTCCACGCCCAGCGCAGCTCGGGAAAGCCGCGGAACGAGCCGTCCTGGAACGTGATCGTCTTGTCCTGCGGCGGCGGAAAGCCCTGCATCCAGCCGATCGTCTCGGGATCGCTCTCGGCGGCGGTGGCGGGCTGTTGTTGGTTGGCTGCTGCGACGGACATCAAGGTGAGCTCCAAGGCTGCGATACGAATTTCGTATCACGCGATGGCAAGGCGCACATCCCGCGTTTGCGCCGGGGTGATGGTCGCCGCGAGCGCTGCCGGCGCCAATTTCCGGCGCGCGGATTACCCCGCGGCTGCCCGCTCGATCGTGGCGATATCGATCTTCTTCATCGTCATCATCGCCTCCATTGCGCGCCGGCCGGTCGCGCGATCGGCCGCGTTGACCAGCTCGAGCAGCCGCCGCGGCGTGATCTGCCAGGCGAAGCCCCAGCGATCCCGGCACCAGCCGCACGGCAGTTCCGCGCCGCCGTTGGACGTCACCGCGTTCCAATAGCGGTCGGTCTCCTCCTGGCTGTCGGTCAGCACCATGAAACTGACGGCCTCGTTCGGTACGTAGTTGGAACCGCCGTTCAGGCCGACGAAGCGGCGGCCGAGCACGGTGAACTCGACCGTCAATTCGTCGCCCTGACCGATGCCCGGGATCGGCGACGCATGCCCCGCATCGACATGGCTGTCGGGAAAGGTCGCGGCGTAAAACTCCGCCGCTTCGCGCGCCTTGCCCTGGTCGAACCACAGGCATGTGACGAGATCGGTCATGTGCAGTCTCCTTGTTTGTTCGGAGGACGGTTGGCGAAGACGGCAGCCGACAGGCCGACGAAAATAATTCGCGGGAACTGCGTTCGTCGCAACACCGCCTCTACACACACCACTGTCGTCCTGGCGGAAGCCAGGACCCATAACCACCGAATTTGATGATGAACGAGATCTTGGCCCCCGCGTCGCATCACCAATTGCCATTTGGGGTAATGGGTCCTGGCTTCCGCCAGGACGACCGTGAGGATAGTTCGCGATGCAAATGTCAAACAGCGGTGTCGTCACCCGCGCATGCTCTGCTCCTTGATTTGCGTTAGGGCAACTCAGTCGCGCGATGCGGACAATCCTGCGAGAAGCGGCGCGTACGCGGCGAGCCTGCGCGATACGAACTCGGTGAAGAGCCGCACGCGCTTGGTCTTGCGTGTCTCTCCCTGGGTAAGCAGCCAGAGCGTGCCATGCATGTGCAGGTCGGTGCCCGGCACCCTCGCCAGCAGGGGGTCGGCATCTCCGACAAAGCACGGCAGTGTCGTCATCCCGAGCCCTTGCCGGACGGCAGCGATCTGCGCCTCGCCGTCCGTGGTCCTGAACGGAACCCCCGCGGTGCGAACCTCACCCTCGCTGGCCCAGTCCGGGACGCCGTGCATGCTGATGACGATCCACCTGACGGGATCAGGCGCGCCCGCGCGCCACGCGGCCAGCCGATCGCGGGAGATGTAGACGCCGCCGAACAGCTCCGGCCCCTTCAGACCGTGAAGATTGAGCGGCAGGGTCTTGCGGTCATAGACGACACGGATCGCGACGTCGGCTTCTCGATTGGTCAGATTTGCCAGCTCGCCGGACGACAGGATTTCCATCTCGATGTCCGGATGCAGACGCGCGAAATCGGCGAAGTCCGGCATCAGCAGGTGTGTCGCGAGGGTCGGTGCCAGCGTCACCCGCAGCAGCCCGCGCACGCCCTGGTCGCGCCCGAAGACGCGCGTCTCCAGCTGGTGCGACGACGCTTCCATCTGGTCCGCGAGTTCGAGGACCTCCTCCCCCGCAGCCGTCAGGCGGTAGCCCGAAGGCAGCTTTTCAAACATGTGCGCCCCGAGGCGTTCCTCGAGCTGGGCGATGCGCCGGAGCACGGTCGAGTGATTAACCCCGAGGCGCTCGGCGGCAGCCCGCACCGAGCCTCCGCGCGCGACGGCAAGAAAGTAGCGAACGTCATCCCAGTCGATCATGGTGCAATCCGGCACCGCATGGTGCGCCTTCCAAAGCCCGCGTCCAACACATCGAACAGCAATACGGGCGGCCATCATAGCCCATGCCGACGCGCGCGGCCCAATTCCGAGCCGCGGATACCAATCGTCGCGGCAGGCCGTCAGTCATCCGGCCGGATCGATTTCGCACCACCGGTGTGCGCGCTTCTGCACTCAACACCTGACGCCGGCAGACCTAGGTCGAGGTTCTCGGGGGCCCCCGAACGACCAAAGCGGAGCCTGAAGGAGAGATCATGGGAAAGCTTGAGGGTAAGGTTGCAGTCATTACGGGTGGATCGAGCGGCATGGCGCTGGCGAGCGCCAAGCGGTTCGTTGAAGAAGGCGCCTATGTTTTCATCACGGGCCGGAGGCAGGAGGCGCTCGACGCGGCCGTCAGGCTGATCGGCCGGAACGTGACCGGCGTGCGCGGCGACGCGTCCAATCTCGACGACCTCGACCGTCTGTTCGACACGGTGAAGCGGGAAAAGGGCAGGATCGACGTCCTGTACGCAAGCGCCGGCATCGGCGAAGCCGTCCCGCTCGGCGAGATCAGCGAGCAGCATTTCGATGCGGCCTTCGACCTGAATACCCGCGGCACGCTGTTCACGGTCCAGAAGGCGCTGCCGCTGTTCAACGACGGCGGATCAATCTTCATGACCGGGTCGGTTGCTTCGGTGAAGGGCTTTCCTGGCTACGGCGTGTATGCGGCAAGCAAGGCCGCGTTGCGCTCATTCGCACGCACGTGGCTCAACGAACTGAAGGGCAGGAATATCCGCGTGAACGTGCTGAGCCCGGGTCCGATCGCCACACCGATGCAGGACCAGGTCCTCACCGAAGAGGCGAAGCGGATGTTCGAATCCCTGATCCCGCGGGGAAAGATGGGTCGGCCTGAGGAAATTGCGGGGGCCGCAGTGTTCCTCGCTTCCGACGATTCCAGCTTCGTGAACGGGGTGGAGCTGTCCGTCGACGGCGGCTTCTCGGCAATCTGAGGCGGGCAATCAATACCAACACGGATCGGAGAAGCATCATGAGCTTTGCAATTATCGGCTTCGGCAAGGTCGGCCAGGCCCTCGCCCACGCCTTCGCCCGCAAGAACATCGACGTGATCGTTACGAGCCGCCGGCCGCCCGAGGCGTTGGCGCCGCAGGCCCGGGCGATCGGACCCACGGTGGTCGCCGGATCGCTGCGGGATGCGCTCGAGGCCGATACGATCATCCTGGCGGTCCCGTTCGAGGAGCATCGCGACGTTGCGAAAGCTCTGCCGGACTGGAGCGGCAAGACGGTGATCGACACGATGAACGCGTTGCTTCCCCCTGAGGAACTGGACGGTCTTCCGTCCTCCGCCTTCGCCGCGAAGGCGTTCGCCGGCGCCAGGTTCGTGAAAGGCTTCAATCACCTGATTGCGGCTACGCTCGCGGCCGATCCGGTCGTCGAGGGCGGCCACCGGGTGGTGTTTCTGTCCAGCAACGACGAGGACGCGACCGCTCCCGTGGCGGCCCTGGCCAAGCAACTCGGGTTCGCCCCCGTCAAACTCGGAAAGCTCAACGAGGGCGGCGCGCTGGTGCACGCACGCGGCCGCGTATGGGGCCCGCTCATCTTCCAGGATTTGTTCAAGAAGGAGCCGTGATCGAAGGCATATGACGCTGTTCGAAGAGCAGCTGGCCACGTGGCCCGCATGAGCGCAGTGATATGCGGGAGACCACGACACGAATGGAAGAGCCCCGCGTCCTAGTCTTGTGGCTCGGGGCTACGCCCTGTTCTGAACATCTGCAATGAGCTCGATGATCTTCGGTCGAACGACGGAGATGTGATCGAGAATCCGGCGGGGCATATCATCGACATAGGTCACGAACTTGTCCAGCACGTCGTGGGCGGCTGAAATACCGACCTCGCGAACGTGTGCGTCCACCTTTTGCTTGCCTTCCTTGAACTGACTGTAGAAGCCGCCGATCTGCTTGCACATCAGTTCGTCGATTGGATCAATCGACTGGCGCGGATGCAGGGGAAGACCGCCCATGGCCGCCTGTGTCGCCCGGTCCATCGGGAGGTAGACGATATTCCAATCGTCATAAGGCAACAGGTGCATCACCTTGACCAGCCATTGCCCGAGTTCGCCGTTCCAGACCGGCCCGGAAAGCACGAAGAACGGTCGGATCGCGTTGTGGCCATGGGCCCGCAGCATTTCCGTTTCGATCTCTGTCCGGCGCGCATCCTGCGTCGCCAGGGATTGCTTGACCCTGCGCTCGTACTCGGCCTGGTCGGGAATGATATTCGCGGCGTCGTTCAGGCCGAATCCCAGCGCCCGCAGCATGTCGCCGTGGCGTCCCGCGAACACGTCTTCGCCGAACACGCGGCGCTTGCCGTCAGAATCCATTGGAGGCAGCGGGAATGCGGAATCGCCCGGAGTCTTACGCCTGCCGAACATGCGGAACATGCGGAACTCCCCGTTGTTTTGCGCGGGAGATTAAGCGGGAGCGATTAAGAAATTGAAGGTCGCGAAAGGTAAAATTTGCCTTACGCAGGCCCAGGACACGCACACCGCAGCTCTCGCGTTTCGGAGCGCTTCGCACGCGTTAACCGCAATCGCTCTGCCATGGCCGCAATGGCGCTGGGGCACCGGAGCACCAGACTCGCTAGATGAGCACCGTGCCCACGCCAACACAGGGGAAACAATGGCCTGGCAGGTTCCAACGAATTGCTCGATTTCAAGCGTGCTGGCGATTGTGCTTGGTCTCGGGCTGGTGTCCGGGAATAACGCGTGGGCGCAATCAGCGGCAGCGCCCGGAGAAGCCGGTGCAGCCTATCACGATATGCCGGCGATCGCCCCGATCGGCGTCCGCGTGGATCGGTATCTGCCGCTCCCGAACGCCACTGCAGTGCCGCCGGTGGATCCCGCCAAAGGGTACCGCCTCCAGCAGCTGGGCCATGGTCTCTACATGGTGACCGACAATGGATACCAGTCGATGTTCCTGGTCTACGACAAGGGCGTCGTGGTGATGGATGCGCCGCCCAGCTATTCAGCACATCTGAAGCAGGCGATCGCGGAAGTGACGGATCGGCCGATCACCCATTTGATCTACAGCCATGCCCATATCGACCATATCGGCGGCGCGGCAGATCTTGGGGGACACCCCATCATCATCGCCCAGGAGGAAACAAAACGTCTGCTCGTTCGAGCAAACGATCCGAAGCGGCCCGTGCCCACGATCACGTTCAAGGACCGATACACGCTGAAGGTCGGCAGCCAGGTCCTGGAGCTCAGCTACCACGGTGTCGCCCACGAACCCGGCAACATCTTCATCTGGGCGCCGGCGCAGAAGGTGCTGATGGTGGTCGATATGGTCTTCCCGGGTTGGATGGCGTGGTCGGGCTTCGCCGACGCGCAGGATATCCCTGGCTATTTCGAGCAGGTCGCCGAGATCGACAAGATTCCGTTCGAGACCTTGGTCGGAGGGCACGTGGACCGCGTCGGCACCCACGCCGACGTGCGCGAACAGCTCGCATTCATGAATGACGTCAAGTCGGCCACCAGGACGGCGCTTCAGACCACTCCGCCGTTCGTCGGGATGGCTGATGCGGACAAGGCCAACGCCTGGGCAGTGGCTGACAACTACATCGACCGCGTGGTGGTCAAGTGCGTCAACGCGGTGACGCCCAAATGGCAGTCGCGGCTGGCGGCGTACGACGTTTTCATCTGGTCTCAGTGCTTCGCCATGCAGCAGAGCCTTCGGATCGACTGAACGCTCATCATATCGCCCGCTGACCGGGCGTTGGAAAAGGAGGATGACATGGATATCGGTTTGAAGGGACGGCAGGCAGTGGTCTGCGCGTCGAGCCAGGGGCTCGGGCGGGCCAGTGCGCTGGAGCTGGCACGAGCCGGTTGCAGTGTGGTGGTCAACGGCCGCGACCAGGCGACACTGGAGCGGACCGCCGACGAGATCCGGACCGAGACCGGCGCGGAGGTGATCGCCGTCGCCGGCGACGTCACCACCCGCGCTTGCCAGGACGCGCTGATGCAGGCCGTGCCCCGCGTCGATATCCTGGTCAACAACAATGGCGGCCCGCCGCTCCGCGACTTCCGCGAGATCGATCGCGAGGCACTGCTGGCCGGCGTGGTCGGCAACATGGCGGCGCCGATCGAGTTGGTGCAGCGGGTGATCGACGGCATGGTCGAGCGGCGCTTCGGTCGCATCGTCAACATCACCTCGGCCACGGTGAAGATGCCGATAGCAAGGCTCGACCTGTCGAGCGGCGCCCGGGCCGGGTTGACCGGCTTCCTTGCCGGCGTGGCGCGGTCGGTGGCGCATGCCAACGTCACCATCAACTTCCTGCTGCCTGGCGCCTTCGAAACCCGCCGGCGCCGCACGAACGAGCGGACAACAGCCGAACGGCGCGGTGTTGCGATCGAGACCGTGCGGCAGGAGAGCCAAGCCGAGATTCCCGCCGGACGCTACGGCGACGCCTCCGAATTCGGTGCGGCCTGCGCCTTTCTGTGCTCGGCCCAGGCCGGCTACATCACCGGGCAGAGCCTCCTGATCGATGGCGGCGCCTATCGCGGCATTTTGTAAAGTCAGCTGGCCGCGTAGCCCGCATGAGCGCAGCACTCGCCGATCCGCCCTCGCGCAGGACTCGCGAGAGCGGACGTGCGCAGTCTCCGCTCAAGATGCCCTGGCCGGTTCGGACATCGTGATCCGGTTCTTGACGCTGGGACGCTCCTGCATCCTCGCGTACCATGCCGAAAGAGCCTCGCACTCCGCCGGCACAGGCACCTTCACGAGTCCCGCGAAGATCAAGCCGCCGATGATGGTGATATCGGCCATCGTGAACGCCTCGCCGGCGACGAACGGCTGCTGCTTCAGAATGCCGTCAAAGTAGTGCATCCCTTTTAGCGCCTTGTCGCGCTGACGGAGCCCCCATTCGGGGTTCTGATAGATCTCGACATGCGGCCCAAGACCCGGCGTGGCGTGGTGGAAATAGACACTGATGGGGTCGAGCAGTTCCAGTTCGGCGCGCTTGCTCATCATGTGGACCACGCCCTTTTCGCGCGGCGTCCTGCCGGTCAGCGTTGGCGCGCCATCGAGCGCGTCGAGGTATTCGGTAATCGCCGTGCATTCGCCGATAAAGGTCCCGTCCTCGAGTTCGAGCACCGGCAGCGTGCCCGAGTAGTTCTTGGCCAGGAATTCCGGTTTCTTGTGTTCGCCCTTGTAGAGATCGACCAGGACGAACTGCACGTGCGACCGCAGGTTCTTCTCGGCCAGGGCGATGCGAACGCGGGCCGGATATGGGCCGGTCGGCCAATCGTAAATCTTCATCACAACTCCTATTTTATCTACCTGTCACTTGGTAGGTCCGATATGAATACTTCACATCTGGCCGGTCAAGCCCTACCTGTCACTTGGTAGATAACGAAGCAGTGAGAGGACGACGTGAGTTCAAGCGCTCGGGAGGCCATCTTGGCGGCAGCAAAGCGGACCGCGCAGGCGCGCGGCTATGGCGGCTTGAATTTCCGCGATCTCGCGGACGAAGTCGGGATCAAGGCCGCCAGCATCTACCACCATTTCCCGAGCAAGGCCGAACTCGGTGTCGCCGTCGCGCGGCGCTACTGGGAGGACACCGCCGCCCAGCTCGAGGCGATGCTGGCGGAAACGGCGGATCCGGTCCGCTGCCTGCGTCGATATCCCGAGGTGTTTCGCAAGGCGCTCGAGAACAACAATCGTATGTGCCTCTGCAGCTTCATGTCCGCGGAAGTCAACGACCTGCCGGACGCGGTGAAGCAGGAGGTCCAGACCTTTGCCGACGTCAACGTGGCGTGGCTGAGCAAGCTGCTGGTAGCGGCGCGCCTCGTCAGTGCAAGAAAGAGCGAACAGCGCGCCCGCGCCATCTTCGCTGCCGTCGCCGGCGCGCAGCTGATGGCCAGAAGCCGCGGCGATATTTCGCTCTACGACTCCTTGATCGACAGCTATCGCGCCGCCGGTCTGCTGCCGGCGTAGATGGTCCCTGACATCAGACCGCAGTGGAGCGGCGACGCCCTACTCCCACTCGATCATTTCGGACGACAGTACCGCGTTGATTTGCAAGCACAAACTATGAACGCTGGCGATAAGATCCCGACGGTATGCCCGCCCTAACTTTTCGGTCTTGAACTCACAGAAAAATTCGAACCCGCTCGCGATGCTGGCGATTTCGGTACCTATCGGAGTCAATCGACTAATCAGCGCCGCCTGCGCAGCCATGACTGTCTTCCCGCCCTCGCGCAGCTTAGCTTCAAATACCGTCAGAGATCCGGAAAGGGTGCGCCGGCGTTCGACGACTCTCGCGTTCGCACGCCAACCCGGGCTGGCCATGCACGCCTTCACGACCCTGCGGATGGCGGCATTTGACGGAGCAAGTTGGACCCTGACCGGTGAGCCTCTCTCTGCTGATTAAGCCGGAGTATGAGAGCCGTCCCAGACTTCACAGCATCTCAGAAGCACGCCGTGCTTCGCCCGAATGGCCGCCCCATCCAACTCGAACGGAAAGCGCATCGGGCAAGTGGATCAATGCCGATCGCTTGGAAGAAGTCCAGAGTCCCGTTTTTGGCGCTGGTAATCCGACGCCTCAATCGCAGTTGATCAGCTCAAACTGGACAAGTCTTGGATCGGCGAGACGGAGCCGCGAACATCAACTCGTTAGCGAATCCAGATCGGCCATTGCCGTTGATATCCTTTCGATCATTGTCAGAGTCGTATCCTCTGGCTGCATATTCGGCAGCAATGGCGAGTGACAGAGTGTAATCGTCCACATCAGGAGCGCATGCACGATTTGTTGCCGATAGTTGCGGAAGCTCTCCTCGAAATCCGGTTTTAAGTCGGTCAATTCGGCGAAGCACTCGAGATACCTGGCCAGCAGATCCCTCTCCCACTTGCGGCGATCCTCCGGCGTCAGTGCCGCCGTGACGGCATAGGCAACGTCTCGCGACCAGTGACCGCGCGCCAAACATTGCCAGTCGCACAGGCCCATCTTCCCCGCACCGGTCTGGTACCAGTTTCCAATGTGCACGTCGGAATGAAGCAAGCCTTGCGGCTGGCTTTCATGCACAGCCAGCGCGCGCATGGCCGCCGGCCATACCGCATCGCGCCGCGCCAGCACGTTCTGCGGAATAACGTGCGATGCTGCATCGAACGCCTTCCTTGTGTAATGCTCCAGATCCATCTTCTGCGCGCCGATGGTGAACCAGCGCGGGTAAGGGGCGACCCACCGATACTGGGTCGCGAACGCGGAATCGCCGTAGAAGCGGGCATGCAGCGCAGCGAGCAGATCGATCATGTCCTCTGCCATGGCGCGGGAGACGTATGTCCTGTGATTGCAGAAGCTGGCCGACTTCGCCGCCACCAGGTCTTCCAGCAGTAGGATCGAGGCGAGCGTGCGCGGGTCGAACGCAGCGTGATAACCGGCCGGCGCCTCGATCCCGAGCTGCGGCCGCAATTGCATGTAGAAGCGCCCCTCAGCGCGAGCGGTCCCGTTGAACCCGCCGATCATCCTGGTGACGACGCTCGGCAGCGACTTAGTGAACATCGAACCTGGCAGGCCCGCACGCCTCCCCGCTTCGTTGTAGGTCACGACCAGACGATGCCGTTCATGGGTTCCGGCGCTCGCAGGCTTGACCTCGACCTGCGTCACCATCGCCCCCGGCACCTTGTCGCATAGAACCGCCGTCAGCCACTGCGTGGTGATCGCGCCGGGCGAGCATGGCACATCGTCATGTTGCCGCGCCTTTGGCCGCACCAGCCGCTCATAGGCCACCCGCCCTCCGATCTTCAACGCGGCCAGAGCCGTCGCGCTTGACGTTCCCAAGTTCGCTCCCACGGCCTTCGACCACCGGAAGGGCTCAACGCCGCACTTCCCGATCGAAAAATTAGTACGCTTTCGTACGATCAATAGCATAGATCGGCTCGCGTTCAAGTGACTCGAGTACGCGCGGTATTTCTGAGCCTGCGCGCTGCATCGCCACACGCCCGCGGCAAATATCGCATGACGCGATCTCCGTTTTGTAGTATATCGTACACTTGCATACTTATATCGGGTGGCCGCGCCTGACGCACTTGAGAATCCGCAAAAGGAGAGGAAACATGAAAGTCTCGACCCTGGTTGCCGCCTCGGCGCTGCTGTTGGGGTGCCATGCAGTCGATGCCATCGCCGGCGAGAAGCACTACGGCCCGGGCGTTACCGACACCGAGATCAAGATCGGCCAGACCGTCCCCTACAGCGGACCGGCGTCTGCCTTTTCGAGCTATGGCCGGGTCATGACCGGCTATTTCCAGATGCTGAACGAAGCCGGCGGGATCAACGGGCGAAAAGTGAACCTGATCTCGCTCGACAACGCATACAGCCCGCCGAAAGCCATCGAGCAGACCCGCAAGCTGGTCGACGACGATGGCGTGCTCGCCGAAGTCGGAACGGTCGGCACCGTGCCCAACGTTGCCGTTCAAAAGTATCTAAACCAGAACAAGGTGCCGCAGGTCTTCATCTCGGCCGGCGGCCGCCGCTTCAACGATCCGCAGAATTTCCCGTGGACCGTCCCGTTCTATCCGCCGTTTGAGATGGAAGGCGCAACCTTCGGCAAGTTCATACTCAACAAGATGCCCAACGCAAAGATCGCGGTGCTCTATCAGAACGACGATTACGGCAAGGACTACCTCACCGGTCTCAAGACGGGACTCGGCGGAGAGAGCGCTGCAAAGATCGTGGCGGAAGCGAGCTACGAGCTCAGCTCTCCCACGGTCGATTCCGAAGTGCTCAGGCTCAAGGCGGCGGGCGCCGATACGCTGGTCTATTTCGCGACCCCGAAGTTTGCCGCACAGGCAATCAAGAAGATCAACGAGATCAACTGGAAGCCGGTCCAGTTTCTCGCCAGTCCGGTCAACTCGATCCAGGGCGTATTGATGCCGGTTGGCCTCGAAAACGTGCAGGGCGCCTACACGACCCAGTTCGCCAAGCAGGCCAGCGATCCGGCCTGGGCCGACGACAGGGAGGTGAAGGACTACATCGCCTTCATGAAGAAATGGGCACCGAACGACAGCCCGAACGATTTCGTCGCGCTGTCCGGCTACATCAATGCACAGGCCATCGCGAAGGGCTTGCAGCGATGCGGCGACAATCTGACGCGCGAGAACCTGCTCGCCCAGGCAACGAGCTTCAACAAGGACCGGGTCGGCATGCTGCTGCCGGGAATCGAGCTGACCAATTCCAAGGAGAACTATGCCCCCTACCGCGCCCTGCGGATGGCGATCTTCGAAAAGACATCCTGGAAGCTGCTCGACGAATAACGCCGACACGACGCCGACGGTGCACTGCTGCCGTTCTTCACAACGAACTAACGCAGGAGCACCGCCGCCTCACGCCAGTCAACCGACGATCTGCTCGCGACGCAATTCGGCGATGCTCGCCGCGGACAGGCCGATTTCCGTCAGGACGTCGTCAGTATGTTGTCCAAGCATCGGCGGCGGCAGGCCGGGGTTGCGTTCCTCCCCGACGAAGGTGACGGGATGGCCGACACAGTTCAGACGCCCCGCCGCGGGATGATCGTACTGCATGATCCGCTGGTCGGCCCGGGTGTGCGGATGATCCAGCAGCTGGGCCAGCGAATTGATTGGCGAACAGGGAATGCCGACCTCGTTGAGTACGGCATTCCAGTGCGCGACGCTGTTGCCGGCGATCACCGATTGCACATGCTGCAGCGTCTCGGCGCGATGCCTGACCCGATCCGCATTGGTTCGGAATCTCGGATCGTCCACGATCGCGTTCAGGCCGGCGACAGCGCAGAACTTGCGCCAGAGATTGTCGTTGGCGACGCCGATCATGATCGGACCGTCCGCCGCCTCAAAGGCCTGATAGGGGCACAGCGATTCATGGCTGGAGCCGCATTTGGCGGGCTGCGTTCCCTTTTCCCAGAAGGTCTGGAGATTATAGCCGAGAAGCCCAAGCGCGGTGTCGAACAGCGACACCTGGATCGCCGCGCCCTTGCCCGACTTCTCGCGCGCCAGCAGGCTGGCCAAGATCCCGCTGAAAGCGTGCACGCCCGTCATCTGGTCGATCGGGGAAATCGGACTGCGGATGTAACCGCCGCCCTCGTCGCCCGTCATCGACATGATGCCGCTGAAGGCCTGCAAGATCACGTCGTAGCCCGGCGAATTCTTGAGAGGACCCGTCCGGCCGAAGCCGGAGATGCTGCAATGGACCAGCCGGTCGTTGAGCGCGCAAAGACTGACGGCATCAATACCGAGCCGCTCTGCCACGCCGGTGCCGAAGCTTTCGATCGCGACGTCGGCCGACTTCGCGAGCTCATGCACGAGCTTGCGTCCCTTGCCGGACTTCATGTCGATCGCAATACTCCGCTTGTTGCGATTGGCGCTGAGGAACACGGTGCCGAGGCCGGCGGCGGGAAACGGCGGCCATCCCCGCGTCTCGTCGCCATGCCCCACCGCTTCGACCTTGATCACCTCGGCGCCGAGATCGCCGAGATATTGCGCGCAAAGCGGCCCGGCGAGCACCTTCGAAAGATCGAGAACCTTGATACCGTCAAGAGGTCTTGGCACGACGTATCTCCTTCCTGAAGCGCGAGCTAGTTCAGCCCCGCCGCGAACAAGCCGCCCAGATAGGCCGGAAAGCCGCGCTGCGTGACCAGGACGTAATCGGCAGCCCGCCGCTCCGCCTCGTTGAGCTGCCTGCGCCAGCCCGCGGCCGCTGCATCCGCATCCGCCAGCCGGGCGCGCAGCAAATCCTTGCCCCAGCTGTTCGGTTCATCCTCATGCCAGTAGACGTCGCCTGCGATGCGACCATCGAAGTCGGGCTTGCGCTGCCCGTTGATGTGAAAACCGGCCCGTGCAAACGCAACGGAGAGCTCGCTGCCACGCTCCGAACCCGCGCCAAGGACCTCCGACACCGCCGCGACAGCCTCCATGATCTTCGGATTGATCTCCTTCTTCTTGAACCGCTCGTAGTCGAGCCGGCCAAGAAACAGTGTCCTGATCATATTGCGCGGCTCCCGCCGCTGAATGAGCCTGGCAAAGATCTGCATCTCGGTGCGGATCGCCGTGTCGAAATCCTGGGGAAGTCCCTGCTCGATGCAGTCGAGAATGGCGGAAGGCGCCGGATAGTGTCCGAGCGTCTCGGCAAGCATGCTGCTGCGCGCTTCTGCGATTATGGCCGCCACGCGCGCTGCGTCTGCTGCACGCCAGTCCGGCCGATCCCAGGGTTGCCGGGCTAGCGGCTGTGACAACACCCAGCGTTCGGCGGCGGCGACCTCCTCGCCTGGCGCCACCAGTTCATGTGCGAGGCCGGTCACGATGGCGGCCTGCCCGCCGATCCGCGCACCGTCCAGCAGTACCGGCAGCGCCGCCTCGATTCCGATCAGGCGCGGCAGCCGCTGGGTTCCGCCTCCTCCCGGCAGCAAACCGACCAGCGACTCTGGCAAGCCGAACGTCGCTTGCGGGTGGTCGGCGATCACGCGGTGATGCGCGGCAAGGGCGAACTCGCAGCCGCCTCCCAAGGCAAGACCGGCGACCGCCACCGCGACCGGCTTGCCGGCCATCTCGAGCTTGCGCAGGCCGCAACTCAGCCGGAAGAAATGATCGAAGGCCAGGCGATCCCGCTCGCCGGCGGGGGCCGCCATGATCATGTCGTAGGCGGTCTCCAGTTCGGCGAGATCCGCGCCTGCGCAGAACGCCGAGGATTTTCCGGAGCGGATCACGACACCAGCCACATCGCTTTCCCTGAGCCAGTCGGCAAATCGACCGATTTCCTCGATCGCGGCATTCGAGAACACGTTCATCGAGCGGCCGGGCATGTCGAAGATGAGCTGCAGCACGCCACGGCCCGTCACCTCGATCCGAAATTGCTTCAGTTCCGGCCGGCTTGCCATCGATCTTGCTCCACTCGTAACCGTTCATTGATGTACGATCGTACTTGCATTAGTTCGGTTTCAGGTTGCGTACGCAATCCGAATACCGTACACTAGCAAACTAAATCAGACGGGACACCATTTGACAATGATCGAGCGCACGATCTTTCGCGAGGAGCATGAACTTTTCCGGCAGACGGTCCGCCGCTTCGTCGAACGCGAGATCGTGCCCTTCCACGCCAAATGGGAAGAGGATGGCATTGTGCCGCGGGAGCTGTGGTTGAAGGCCGGCGCCGCTGGCCTTTTGTGCTGCACCGTGCCCGAGGAATATGGCGGCATGGGACTGGATTACCTCTTTGACGTCGTCGTCTTCGAGGAACTCTGGCGGTCGGGCGCCAGCGGCCCCGGCTTTCTGATCCATACCGACCTGGTCGCAACCTATATCCTGTCGTTCGGGACCGAAGCGCAGAAGCGCAAATGGCTGCCCAGGATGGTCTCGGGAGAAGCGATCGGGTCGCTGGGCATGACCGAGCCTCATGCCGGCAGCGACCTCAAGGCGATCCGGACGCGCGCGATGCGCGACGGCGACGAGTTCGTCATCAACGGCCAGAAGGTCTTCATCTCCAACGGCCAGCTCTGCGACTTCGTCGTGCTCGCGACCAAAACCGACAGCCAGGCCGGCGCCAAGGGCGTGACCCTATTCATCGTCGAGAGCGATCGCGACGGCTTCAAGCGCGGCCGCAACCTGGAAAAGCTCGGCATGAAGGCGCAGGATACGTCGGAGCTGTTCTTCGACAATGTCCGGATTCCCGCCGGCAATCTGCTCGGCAAGGAGGGCAAGGGATTTGCCCAGATGATGACCAAATTGTCCCAGGAGCGGCTGGCGCAGGCGATCCGGTCGGCGACCGTCACCGAAACGGTGATCGACTGGACGCTCCAATATACCTCCGAGCGCAGCGCATTCGGCCAGAAGCTGGCCGATTTCCAGAACACCCAGTTCAAGCTCGCCGAGCTCAGGACAAAGGCGGCCGTTGCGCGCGTCTTTACCGACAAATGCATTGCGCTCTTCATGGAGGGCAAGCTCGATCCCGTCGACGCGGCGATGGCCAAGATGTTCACCTCCGAGCTGCACTGCGAAACAGTCGACGAATGCCTGCAACTGTTCGGCGGTTGGGGCTACATGTGGGAATATCCGATTGCGCGGGCCTATGCGGACGCACGGATCGTCAAGATCGCCGGTGGCTCGATCGAGATCATGAAGACGATCATCGCGCGACAGATGTATTCCCAGCGCGGGTTCGACATCCAGAAGAACGGGTCGGCCGGATAGGCCTCCCTCCTTCGGGAGGCCGAGGTCATCTGCACGAGCCCAGAGAACGACAAGCGACAAGGGAGATCGACGTTGAAAGGCCTATCAGGGAAAGTTGCCGTCGTGACCGGCGGCGGACAGGGCATCGGACGAGGACTGACGCTGCGGCTGGCGGAAGAAGGCTGCAAGGTCGCGATCTTCGACATCAATCCGCAGGGTGGCGAAGACACGGCAAGACTGGCGCCGCAGGCCACGATCAGGACCTATGCGGTCGATGTCGGTGATGCTGCCTCCGTCGAGGCCGCGGTCGCAAAGGTTGAAGCCGAGCTCGGTCCGATCTGGCTCCTGGTCAACAATGCCGGCTGGGATCGCCCGATGCCGTTCCTGAAGACCGACAAGGACCTCTGGGACAAGATCATCCGCATCAACCTCTATGGGCCGCTCAATACCCACAAGGCGATCGCACCGCTGATGGCCGAACGCGGCGGCGGCCGCATCGTCAACATTGCTTCCGATGCCGCGCGCGTCGGGACCAGCGACGAGGCGGTCTATTCCGCCTGCAAGGGCGGACTGATCTCCTTCACCAAGTCGCTGGCGCGTGAACTCGCGCGCAAGAACGTCCTGCTCAACGCAGTCTGCCCCGGCCCAACCAACACCCCGATGATGGCTGCGGTGCTCGGCGAGGGCGAGCATGCGGTGAAGTGGAAGGACGCCATGGTCAGGGGTATCCCGCTCAAGCGGATGGGCGAGCCGGAAGATTACGGCGGGATCGTCGCGATGCTGGCATCCGACGACGGCAAATTCATCACCGGACAAACCATTTCCGTCTCCGGCGGAATGAACATGATCTAACGCGCGGAAGGAAACGCCATGACCGATCCCAAGCAATTCACCGATGTCGTCTATGAGGTCCGCGATCGCGCAGCCTGGATCATCATCAATCGGCCGAAGGTCTACAACGCGTTCCGCGGCCAGACGCTCGAGGAGCTCATCGAGGCATTCCAGCTCGCCGCCAATGATCGCCAGGTGGCGAGCATCGTGCTGACCGGCGCCGGCGAGAAGGCATTCTGCACAGGCGGCGATCAGTCCGCGCATGAGGGCCAGTATGACGGTCGCGGCGTCGTCGGTCTTCCCATCGACGAGCTGCAAGGTCTGATCCGCGACGTGCCGAAGCCGGTGATTGCCCGGGTCAACGGCTTTGCCATCGGCGGCGGCAACGTGCTCGCCACGCTGTGCGATCTGACGATTGCGGCCGACACGGCACAGTTCGGCCAGGTCGGCCCCAAGGTCGGCTCGGTCGACGCCGGCTGGGGCACCGCCTTCCTCGCACGTCACGTCGGCGACAAGAAGGCGCGCGAGATCTGGTATCTCAACGAGCGATACACCGCCGAACAGGCCCGCGAGATGGGTCTCGTCAACAAGGTCGTTCCCGCCGCACAACTCGACGCCGCGGTGAAGGATTGGACCGACAAGCTCGCGCAGCGCTCGCCGACCGCGATCGCGCTCGCCAAGCGGTCGTTCAACGCCGATTCCGACAATATTCGCGGCATCAGCAATTTCGCGCTGCATGCCGTCAAGCTGTTCTACGACACGGACGAGTCCAAGGAAGGCGTCGCGGCCTTCAACGAGAAACGCGATCCGGACTTCCACAAGTTCGCCCGTTGACAGACATGCTGGCAAACCGCCCGGTCTACGACGAAGAGCACGCCCTGCTGCGCGACAGCGTTCGCCGCTTTGCCGCTGCGAACATCGCGCCGCGCTTCCAGGAATGGGAGAAGGCCGGGATCATCGATCGCGCATTGTGGCCGGCGGCCGGCGCGGCCGGCCTGCTTTGCCCCCAAGTGCCCGAGGCATCTGGCGGTATCGGCGGCGACTTCCGCCACAACGCCGTCGTGATCGAGGAGTTGGCCTATTCCGGCTTCGCGGGTCCCGCGACCGACTTCTCGGTCCACAGCGACGTCTGCTGCGGCTATCTCCTGCGCTATGGCACGGAGGAGCAGAAGAGGACGTGGCTGCCGCGGATGGTGGCCGGCGAGGCCGTTTGCGCGATTGCCATGACCGAGCCCGGGACCGGCAGCGATCTCCAGGGCATCCGTACGCGCGCGGTCCGCGAGGGCGACGAGTACGTCATCTCCGGCCAGAAGACCTTCATCTCGAACGGGCAGATGTGCGACCTCGTGATCGCGGTCGTCAGGACCAATCCCGACGGCGGCTCGCGCGGCATGAGCCTGATCCTGGTCGAGACCGACCACCCCGGCTTCCGCCACGGCCGCAACCTCGACAAGCTCGGCCACCTCTCCTCCGATACGTCGGAACTGTTCTTCGACCAGGTGCGCGTTCCCGTCGGCAATCTGCTGGGCTGCGAGGGCGGCGCCATGGCGGCGCTGATGAGCGAGCTGCCGCAGGAGCGGCTCACGATCGCGCTGCACTCGATCGCGTCGGCCCAGAAGGCGTTCGACATCACCAAGGCCTATGTCCTCGAGCGCAAGGCATTTGGCCAGGCGATCGGAACGTTCCAGAACACCCGATTCAAGCTGGCCGATCTGAAATCGGATCTCCAGGTCGGCTGGGCCTATGTCGATCAGTGCCTGGCCCAGCACATCCGCGGCGAGCTCACGACCTATGCGGCGTCGACCGCAAAACTCTGGACCACGGAGATGCACGGTCGCCTCGTCGACCAGTGCCTGCAATTCTTCGGCGGCTACGGCTTTATGCGCGAGTACGAGATTTGCCGGCTGTTCGCAGACGCGCGCGTGCTGCGCATCTATGGCGGCACGTCGGAGATCATGCGCGAGCTGATCTCGCGCAGCCTCTGACGTCGCCCGCTGCGCACGTCAGTAGCTCTTCGGCAGGTCGAGCACCTTCTCGGCGATGAAGCTCAGGATCAGTTGCTCGGTGATCGGCGCGAGCCGCGTGATCGAGACCTCGCGGAACAGCCGCTCGACGTGATATTCCTTGGCATAGCCGAAGCCGCCATGGGTCATGATCGCCTGCCAGGCCGCATCGTGCCCGGCGCGCGCGCCAAGCAGCTTGGCGCTGTTGGCCTCGGCGCCGCACGGCTTGTTCGAGTCGTAGAGCCAGGCGGCGCGCATCGCCATCAGCCAGGCTGACTCCAGATACATCCATTTCTCGGCAAGCGGATGCTGGATCGCCTGGTTCTGGCCGATCGGCCGATCGAACACACCCGCTCCCTGGCATACCGCGTCGCCCGGCGCAGCGCATCCTGCCCGATCCCGATCGCCTCGACCGCGATCAGGATACGTTCGGGATTGAGGCTGTGCAGGATGTAGGAAAAGCCCTTCCCCTCCTCGCCGATCCGGTCGGCCTCGGGAATGAACAAGCCATCGATGAAGATGGCGTTGGAATCCACCGCCTTGCGGCCCATCTTCGGAATTCGGCGCACCTCGATCTTCGCGCGGTCGAGATCGGTGTAGAAGATGGTGATGCCATCGGTCGGCCGCTTGCAATCCTCGAACTTCGTGGTCCGGGTCAGCAGCATGATCTTGTTGGCGACCTGCGCCGTCGAGGTCCAGACCTTCTGGCCGTGGACGAGATAGCCGCCCGGCACCTTCTCGGCAAAGGTCTTGATGCGCGTGGTGTTGAGCCCGGCATCCGGCTCGGTGAAGCCGAAGCAGCATTGGTCCTCGCCGGACACCAGGCGCGGCACCCAGCGCCGCTTCTGCTCGTCGGTGCCTTTCACCACGATCGGATGCGGCCCGAACAGGTTGATGTGCACGGCGGAGGCCGATGTCATGCCGCCGCCATGGCTTGCGACCTCGTGCATCATGATCGCGGCTTCGGTCACGCCCAGACCCGCGCCGCCAAATTCCTCGGGCATCGTGATGCCGAGCCAACCGGCATCCGCCATCGCGCGGTGGAATTCGCGCGGGAATTCGCCATCGTCGTCCCGGGCCAACCAATATTCATCGTCGAAGCGCGAGACGACGGCCCGAACGCCCTCGCGAATGGCGGCGTGATCCTCGGGCACGTCAAGTTGATTGGCAAAGGATCTATCCATTCGAACTGCCCTCCCCGACCGATGCCAAGGTTCGTCTTGCCGCGACCAGATGCGGAATGTCGTACATCTTGCCGTCGATCCCGACGGTACCGACATCGGGCGCGGCGGCGAAGGCAGCAACGACGCGCCGCGCGTGGGCCAGATCGTCATCCGACGGCGTGAAACAGCGGTTGATGGTTGCGACCTGATCGGGGTGGATCGCAATGCGGCCGACAAAGCCATCGCGGCGCGCGATCCTGCAGCTTTCGGCCAGCCCCTGCTGATCCCTGAAGTCAACATACAGGGTTTCGAGCGCCGCAGCATCGGCGGCCCCCGCCGCAAACAGGCACTGCGCACGTGCCACCTGGTAGGGAAAGGTCCAGCTTCCATCGGCTTCGCGCGGCGTCAGCGCGCCGAGCGCGGCACTCAGATCCTCGCCGCCCCAAGTCACTCCAACCAACCGCTTGTTCTTGCGCGAATACCCGCTGAAGCCGATCATGGCGGCCGGCGTTTCGGTCGCGACCGTCAGCAGCTTGACATGCCCGGCCGGTACGCCGCTCGCGACCTCGAGCACGTCGACATAGTGCGACACCAGATCGACGTCCTCGATGCCGTTGACCTTGGGAAGCAGCAGGCCGTCGAGGCCGGGACGAACCACCGCCGCGAGGTCCTCCAGTGTCAGCCCGGTGCCGAAGGGATTGATCCGGACCAGGAACGACCAGTTTCTCGGACCGCCGCCCAGCAAATTCTTCACGGCATCGCGCGCAAAGGCCTTGCGGCCAGGCGCCACCGAATCCTCGAGATCGAGGATCAGGGCATCGGCACCGATCCCGTCCGCCTTGGCGAATTTACGTTCACTGTCGGCGGGCACAAACAGAAGCGAGCGCAGTTTCATGCCGGCCTCCGCATCATCAGCCCGTTGCGGCGGCAATACATCACCTCTTCATTGTGCTGGTTGAAGCCGCGATGCTCGAAGGTCACGATGCCCTGCGTCGGACGGGACTTGCTCTCGCGCACGGCGACGACCTTCGTCTCGGCACGCAGCGTATCGCCGGCAAACACCGGCTTCGGAAATCGCGTGTCCTCCATGCCGAGATTGCCGACGGTGGTACCCAGCGTCGTGTCCTGCACAGACAGTCCGATGATAAGCCCAAGGGTGAAGATCGAATTCATCAGGGGCTTTCCGAACTCGGTGCCCTTGGCATACTCGTGATCGATATGCACCGCAGCAGGATTGTAGGTGAGCGACGAGAACAGGATATTGTCCATGTCAGTCACCGTGCGCCTGATCTCATGGACAAAGGCTTGTCCGACCGAAAACTGCTCGAAATAGAGCCCCGCCATGGCTTTGCCTCTTTGCGATATGTTGCAGGGTTGCGGACGGCGCTGCCGCCCGGATTTCCTTGTCTCCCGCCGGTTTTCTACCGTATAGTCATATCGTACACAAGCGTACTAATTATGGGGAGCGCTCATGTCCGTTCGCGAAAATCGACAGGTCCGGCTGACCACCCGGCCCCGTGGCATCCCGCAGCCGGAGCATTTCTCGCTTCTTACCGGGCCGGTTGCTGCCCCTGGCAAGGGCGAGATCCTGATCCAGAACCGCTATCTGTCCGTTGATCCAGCGCAGCGCGGGTGGGCGAACGATGAGGGGAACTATAGCGCGCCGGTGCCGCTCGACACGGCGATGCGCGCGCTCGCAGTTGGCGAGATCATCGAGAGCAATGTGGCGGACTATCGTGCGGGCGAGCACGTCTACGGGTGGTTCGGCTGGCAACGCTATTGCGTCACGACGCCGGACACGGTGCTGCGCCGCGTCGTGCCGTCCCGCCTGCCGCTCAGCGCCAATCTCAGCGTGCTCGGCATGAACGGCATCACCGCATTTCTCGCCTTTCACCGCCTGGGCGATCCCAAGCACGGCGAACATGTGCTGGTGTCGACCGCGGCGGGCAGCGTCGGAAGCTTCGTCGGCCAGCTCGCGAAAATTGCCGGCTGCCGTGCCGTCGGATTGACCGGTTCCGCCGCGAAGGCCGCGTTCGCGAAAACGCGCTACGGCTATGCCGACATGATCAACTATCGCGACGTGACCGATCTCGGCGCCGCGATCCGCGCGGCCTGTCCTGACGGCAACGACATCTTCTTCGACAACACCGGCGGGCCAATCGCCGATGCCGCCATTCGCACCATGCGGCTGCGTGGACGCGTGATCCAGTGCGGCACGGCGGCGAATGCCTCCTGGACTCCCGTCCCCACCGGCCCGCGCCCCGAGCGCGAGATTCTCACCCGGCGCCTGCGCTGGTCCGGCTTCATCATCTTCGATCACGCCGCCGAGTTCGAAACGGCGGCAGCGCGCCTCGCCGAACTCGCGCTTGCCGGCAAGATCGTTCATGACGAGGAAATTCTGCCGGGCCTCGCGCACGCGCCCGGCGCGATCGCCCGGCTTTACCGCGGCGAGAACCACGGCAAGCTGATCATCGCGGTGGATTGAGCGAGCGGCTACGCGCTTGCCTTGCGCTTCATCACCTCGGGCAGCTTGACGCGATGGAAGCCTTCGAACGGCACGCTGCGGCTGTGCGGCTCGAGCTGCCAGGTGGTGCGCGCATTGGGCGTTCCGCCGTCGACGCGGAGGCAGGAGCCGGTGATATAGGCCGCCGCAGGCGACAGCAGATAGACGATGGCGGCCGATATCTCCGCCTCGGTGCCAAAGCGCTGCAACGGCACGCGCTCGGTGAAGTCATGCAGCTTCTTCTGCATCTCCGGCGTGTAGGTGTCGAAGCCGCTCGACACGATGCCGCCGGGCGCGACCGCGTTGACGCGGACGCCCGAGCCCGACCATTCGCAGGCTGCCGTCTCGGTCAGGGTCAGCATGCCTCCCCGCGCCGCGGCCGAGTGGCCGAATTCCGGCCAGCCGTGCCAAATGTCGGCAATGATGTTCACGATCGCGCCGCCATTGGCCTCCATCCAGCGGTTATAGGCCTCGCGCATGAAGATGAAGCCGCCGGTCAGATTGTTGCGCACGACGGCTTCGAACCCCTTGGTCGAGATCGCCTTCAGCGGTGCGCGGAACTGGCCGCCGGCGTTGTTGACCAGGCCATCGATGCGGCCATAGCGCGCAAGCACCGCGTCGATGGCGGCAGCCACCATGGTCTCGTCACGGATGTCGCAGGCATGGCTCATCGCCTGCCCGCCATCCTCCTCGATCTCGCGCTGCACCTCGACGAGCTTCTCAATCGTCCTGCCGAGGATGGCCACGTTCGCGCCCAGCGCCGCGAGCTCATGGGCGGTGCAGCGCCCGATCCCACTGCCGCCGCCGGTCACGACGATCGTCTGGTCCCGGAACAGATCCGGCCTGAACACGGACTGGTATGGCATCGCCTCGCCTCCCTGAAGGTCGTCTCGCCGCCGGCCTCCCGATTGGCGGCCGGGATGCCCATGGTATTGCGCATGATTACCGTACACTATATTACTATCTGATCAAGGATAATGAACGATGGGAACGCACCCGTGACGCCACCGAACACCATCACTGTCGAGACCCGCGGCGCGATCGAGATCCTGACCTTGAACCGGCCGGACCAGCTCAATGCGGTCTCGCCCGAGATGATCGCGGAACTGACCGCGCACTTCTCCGCGCTCCACGAACGGCCGACGACGCGGGTCGTGATCCTGCGCGGCAACGGGCCTCAATTCTCTGCCGGGGCCGAATTGGGATCGGATGCATTCGCCGCCCCTGGCAAGGAACGGCCGCAGCGCCAGCTCAAGATGCAGCAGAACTATTCCGGCGTGATCCGCCTGATGCGATCATGCCCGCAGCCGATCATCGGGCTCGTCCACGGCGCGGCATGCGGCGCGGGTTTCTCCTTCCTGCTCGCCTGCGACGTCCGCTTCGCCACACCGGATGCGCGCATGAACGCCGCCTATATTCGTATCGGCGTCGGCGGCTGCGACATGGGCTCGGGCTATCTCCTGCCGCGGCTGGTCGGGCTCTCCGTGACCTCGGAGCTCTTGCTCACCGGACGCTTCCTCAAGGCCGAGCGCGCGAGAGCAATCGGACTTGTCAGTGATATCGCTCCGGTTGACGAGCTGCTGGCAAGGGGACTGGCGTTCGCCGACGAGATGCTGCGGGTCTCGCCGATGGGGCTGCGCATGACAAAGCAGGCGCTCAACACGCTGATCGACGCACCGAGCCTTGATGCCGCGTTGATGCTGGAAGACCGCCAGCAGGTGATCCTGCTGGAGACGCATGATCATGCGGAAGCGGTCGCCGCGTTTCGCGAGCGGCGGGATTCGACCTACTCCGACCAGTGACTATCTCGCGTCGGCAAAAGCGGCGGCGATCTCGCGCAGCTTGAACTTCTGGATCTTGCCGCTGGCCGTACGCGGAAGCTCGGCCAGGAGCTCGACACGCTCGGGCCAGAACTGCTTTGCCATTCTCGCCTCGCCCAGATAGGCCTGCACTGCCGTCAAATCGATCGTGCTCCCGGTACGGGGAACGATGAACGCACAGCCGCGCTCGCCGAGCCGGGTATCGGGGAAGCCGACGACCGCGACGGCCGAGACCGCGGGATGCTTGTAGAGCAGGTTCTCGATCTCGACGACGGGCACGTTCTCGCCGCCGCGGATCAGGATATCCTTCACGCGGCCGGAGATGCGGATGTAGCCGTCCTTGTCCATGTAGGCGAGGTCGCCGGAGTCGAACCAACCATCATTGTCGAAGGTCAGCAGCTCGGGCCGCTTGTAGTAACCCTTGAACATCTGGGCGCCACGAACCAGCAGCCGCCCGGGCTCTCCTATGGGTGCCGGCCGTCCTTCGCTATTGACGACGCTGATTTGCATTCCCTCGAGTGGCCGGCCGTCCGTGCTCGCGGATTTCTCGGCTGCGCGCGCCGGCTCGGTCAGCGTCCCCGACAGGACTTCCGTCATGCCCCAGAGCGAGCAGACCGTAAGACCGAGTTCAGCGGCCGCACGCTCGATCAGCACGGACGGGATCGGGGCGCCGCCGCACAGGAACGAACGCAAGCTATTCGGCCGCGCCGCACCCGCCTTGACGGCGTCGCAGATGTCGCTGAGGAACGGCGTCGACGCTGCCGTGTAAGTGACGCCTTCGCGCGCCATCAGGCCGGCGCCGCGTCTGGCTTCCCAGACATCCTGCAGGATCATCGTGCCACCGAGATAGACCGAGAGCAGCACAATCGCGGCATAACCCGTCATGTGCCCAACCGGCGAGGCGACCAGCAGCACATCGCTGGAATCGAGCCCGAACCGTCCCGACAGCGCCTTGCAGCAGGCGATCAGCGAATTCGACGTGTGCATGACGCCTTTGGGCTCGCCCGTGGTGCCTGACGTGAACATCAGCACGGCCATGTCGTCCGGACGCAGGCCGGAAGGCAGCTTGTCGGCCTCGGACAACAGCAGCATCGCTTCGAAGCCGGTCTCGCCCTCGCCGTCCGCAACGATCACGTGCTTGAGGTACGGCAGCTCCGCGCGCATGCCTTGCGCCATCGCGGCGTAGTCGAACCCGCGATATACGTTCGGTACGATGAAGACTTTCGCCTGGCAGAAATTCAGGATGTAGAGCAGCTCGCGCTCGCGCAGGATCGGCATCACCGGGTTCATCACCGCGCCGATCTTGCTGCACGCGAACGCGGTGACGACAAACTCCCACCAGTTGGGCAGTTGCACGGTGACGACGTCGCCGCGCCCGACACCGAGCCGCAGCAGCGCGCTCGCGGCGCGATCCGCCAGCTTCTCCAGCTCCCGATAGGTGAAACGTGTCGCCCGGTCGCGATCCGCCCGATCGGCGACGATCGCGACCTTGTCGGGCGTCTTCTCGACGGCCTCGGTGAGAAGCTGATCGACGGTCTTGTCGAGCCAGTAGCCGGCCTCGCGGAAACCGGCATGAGACGTATCCAGTTTGGCGGCTGCCACGGTCATGTGTCCCTCCTGCGCTGCTGTGTCGGTTCCGGCTTCACGGCCGGATTATTTAGTATATCAGTGTACCTTACTTTATCGTACTATATATCGCCAATGGTCCAGATTGTCGCCTTCGGAGATCACTTCCCGGCAAACACGGGCTTGCGCTTCTCGACGAAGGCCCTGACGCCTTCACGCGCGTCCGTCGTCCGCGAGATCGCGGCTAACGTCTCTGCCTCATCCTCGAGCTGGCTTTCGAACGATCGATCGTTGGTCTGGGAAAACAGCCGCTTGATCGCGCCGAACGCCTCCGTCGGGCCGGCGGCAAGTTCTCCGGCGATGCGCGCAGCCTCGGACTGCACCGCGTCAGCGGGAACGACGAAGTCGACCAGTCCCAGCGCAAGCGCCGATTTGGCGTCAAGCGTTTCGCCGAGCAGGAAAAAACGCCGGGCGCGTGCCACGCCGATCCGCCGCGTGACCGTCGTGGTCGATCCGCTGTCCGGGCTGAAGCCGATCCTGGAGAACGCCGCCGAGATTTTCGCCGTCTCCGCCATCACCACGAGGTCTGCGGCCGCCATCAGCGACACGCTGCCGCCGGCGACATTGCCGTGAACGGCGGCGACGACCGGCGCTCGCATCCGCACCATTCGGGCGATCGCGACATGAAGGTCGGCCGTCCAGGCCTTGATCGTTGCCGGCAGCGCATCGCCCTGGCTGAGCAGCGACGTCAGGTCGCCGCCGACGCTGAACAGCCTGCCGCGCGCCGACAGCAGCACCGCGCGCACATCGGCGCGCTCGCTGAGCTCCGCAATGGCCAGGCTGAATTCGCGGCAGAACTCGCCATCGATCGGATTGCCGCGCTCGGCCCGATCGAGCACGATATGGGCGAGACCATTGTCCACGGTGCACTCAATGCTCTTGGTCGCCATGGCCAGTCCCCTCGACATCTCTTTCTCCGTGACCGCAGGCGGGCTAGATCGAGCGAGCCTGCTTTTCCTTCTGCACCGAGGTCTGGATGGCCTCGCGCGCGCGCTGCCAGTCCGCGGATGACAGCTTTGAGAGCCCTGCGAAGGTGCTGGGCGCGGCCAGATGATGACCGCCATCGATGCTGATCGTGTCGCCGGTGATGTAGCTGCAACCGTCCGACATCAGGAAGATCAGGAGATTGCGCAGCTCGTCCATCTTGCCGAAACGGCGCAGCGGCACCTCGTCCGCCTGTGTCGCACCGACGCCGGTTTCGGCCAGCGGATTGAGCTTGTCCCAGGCCCCTTCGGTCGGGAACGGCCCGGGCGCGATCGCATTGACGCGGATGTTCTTCGGTCCCCACTCGACCGCAAGCGACATGGTCATGGCGTGCACGGCTGCTTTCGCCATCGCCGCCGGCACCACATAGGCCGATCCGGTCCACACCCATGTCACGAGGTTGCTGATGATGACGCCGGGCAGGCCTGCCGCGATCCACCGCTTGCCGCAGGCGAGCGAGGTGTAGAACGAGCCGTCCATCACCGTCGACCGGACCGCCTCGTAGCCGCGTGGCGACAGGCTTTCCGTCGGCGCCAGGAAGTTGGCGGCGGCATTGTTGACGAGCCCGGTGAGCGGCCCCTCGGTCCAGATGCTGGCCAGCATGGCATCGATGCTGTCGGGATCGCGCACATTGGCGAGCAGCGCCGTCGCCTGCCCGCCCGATCGCGCACGGATGTCCTGCGCGGCCTGGTCGAGCACCTCCTTGCGCCGCCCGCAGATGTAGACATGGGCACCATGGGCAGCGAACCCGACCGACATCTCCTTGCCGAGTCCGGTCCCTCCGCCCGTCACCAGGATGCGCTTTCCCTTCAGTACGGCCGCATCGAACATGGACGACTTCCTTCCCTGTGGCAGGTCGGCCGCTTCCGCGGCCTATCGACCGTTCCACAGATAATACACTAGCGTACTTCTTTTGTAAATCGATCCATGGCCCGACGGCGGGCGATTTCATCCTGGTGGCGCGACCTTCCATTTAAAATACGCTGGTGTATGGTATTGGTTGACCTCAAACCTCCGACTCGCCGCAAGGGACGTATCAATGGTTGATCAGCCCGATTGGGATCTTCGGCTTGGATATCTCATCCACGACGTATCGCGGCTCAGGAGGATGATGTTCGATCGCGCACTGGCGCCGCTCGGGATCACCCGCTCGCAATGGTGGGTGCTGGCGTTCATCTCCCGCAAGGACGGGCTTCCCCAGGTTCAGCTCGCCAACGAGCTCGATGTCGGCAAGGTCGCCGTCGGAGCCCTGATCGACCGCCTCGAATCCTCCGGCTTCGTGATCCGCCAGGCCGATCCGGTCGATCGCCGCGTCAAGCGCGTCTATGTCACCAAGCAGGCGCGCGGTTTCCTCGAGAAGCTCCGGAAGGAAACCGACAAGTTCAACGCCAAGATCGTCAACGGCATCGACCGCAAGCAGCTGGAAGACGCTTCCGACGCACTCCTCGCCATGAAGCATAACCTCCTCGCGATGTCGGACGGCACGGTCGCCAACATTAGCGACGACGAAGAGGAAGAAACGCAGCGCTCCAAAACCCGGAAGAAGCGGCGGGCGGTGGCGTAAGGCCCCACCAGCCCCGGCTGCCTCCGAGCACGAGTAATTCGTCAGCTCGCGAGACGACGTCGCGCCCTCAGATATTGGCGTCGGGCGCGGTCGCATATCAGCCCCATCACTCGAGGGCCGAGCTCACGACGCAATGCCGTCCAGATCAACCATGTTCCCGACGGGCACCCAGTTGGCGCCGTCAAAGCGGGTGATTTGAAGGTGGTGGACGGCCCGATAGTCGGTTGGAGAGTTACTGACCTTGATGCCATCCAGAAACAGCGGCGGCTGCTCGTCCTTCAGAGACGTTGCATGCTTCAGCAGATTTTCGCGCGTGAGTTCGTTGCCGCACCGCCTCAGGACCTGCTCGATCATGTAGGCGTTGTTGTAGCCGGGCGTTGCGGTGTTGTCGTCGATGCTGACTGACGGCATGTATTTCTTCATGAACTCGACATAGGCTTTGACGCGAGACTTGGACTGCTGGCGCGGATCGGTCGCTATGATTTCCCACCACGCCGAGACAAGCCCTTTCGCATTGTCGAGCCCCGCCGGCGCCAGCGTCCCTCCGATCGAGCTGCAGTTCGAATTGACGATGTGGAGCGGTTTCCAGCCCAGCGCCGCCACCTTGCGGATGCCCTGAGCCGCAAATTTGGAATAGGTCAACTGCACGAAGACATCCGCGCCCGCCCCTTTGCAGTCGGCGACCTGGTTGTCGATCGTAGGCTCCGTGATCTCGTGGCTGATTTCCTTTACGATAGCACGGCCCTTGCTGCCGAGCCCTTTCTTCAGGCCACGAAGAAAGTCCTTGCCGAGATCGTCATTGACATACTGAACCGCGATCTTCGCTTCCGGCTTCTCGCTCAGTATATGCGCACCCAGCGCGGCTCCCTGCGCAACATAGATCGGATAGAACGGAACGATCCAGGGAAATTCCTTGGGATCGTTGAAGCGCTCAGCGCCCGAGGTCAGGAACAGGTTTGGCACCTTCTTGGCGTTGAGATACTTCATCACCGCGGCATTGGCCGCCGTACCAAGGAAGCCGGCGATCGCGAACACCTCCTCCGATTCCACCAGCTTTCGGGTCTGCTCTACGGCCTTCGGCGGCGAGAACGCATTGTCAAGCGAGATCAGGTTGACCTTTCTGCCGTTGATGCCGCCATTGTCGTTGATCATCTGAAAATAGGCCGTCTGCGCCTGCCCATAGACGCCGTATCCGGATGCGGGGCCGCTGTAAGGTGCAGTGGTCCCGAGCTTGATCTCGGTATCAGTGACGCCGGGTCCGTAGTTTGCAGCGCGCGCCCCTGACGCGCTTCCGAACGCGAGCGCGCTCGCTCCCAGGCCCACAACGGCCGATCTTCGCGAAATCAACGTCATGCCCAATCCTCCCTATTATCGATTGTTGGTGATT
Source organism: Bradyrhizobium macuxiense (assembly GCF_007993935.1). Lineage (GTDB taxonomy): Bacteria > Pseudomonadota > Alphaproteobacteria > Rhizobiales > Xanthobacteraceae > Bradyrhizobium > Bradyrhizobium macuxiense_A. The sequence goes on from NZ_VITY01000001.1 coordinate 568,227, forward strand.
TGAAGCTCTGAAGCGGCTCTTGATGCCTCCTGATCCGGGCGACTACGTGAAGGTCACGCTGACAGGCCCGAAACCGGAGACTCTCGCCTCGTAGACTTCGCCGACCGACACCGGCGAGACCGGGCCAAGCGCGCCCGTCAGCACGACATCGCCACCTCGCAGGGGTTGGCCGGCGCGTGCCATCGCCCTTGCGAGCCAGAGCCCGGCACGCAAGGGATGACCAAGGCAGGCCGAGCCACAGCCGACCGACACGATGGTTCCGTTGCGCGTCATCGTCATGCCGCAGGCCTCGAGGTCGACATCCGTCAATCGCCGCGGCGCTGCGCCGAGCACGTAGCGGGCGCTCGAGCCGTTATCCGCAACGGTATCGAGAATGCTGATCTTCCAGTCCCGTATCCGGCTGTCGACGATCTCGAGCGCAGCAACAGCATAGGCGGTCGATCGCATCAGTTCGCCAAGCGTGATGTCCTCGCCGGGGAGATCGCGGTCGAGAACAAGCGCGATTTCGGCCTCGACACGCGGCTGAATCAGCCGCGTGACATCGATAGCCTCGCCGGTCGAAATCTCCATGTCCGCGAACAGCGCACCATAGTCAGGCTGATCGACCCCGAGCTGCTGCTGCACGGCTTTCGACGTAAGACCGATCTTCCGGCCGACCATCCGCCTGCCATCAGCAATACCGCGCCGGGTCACCTCGGACTGCACCGCATAGGCGATCTCGAGGTTACCGTTGCCGATCTCGCCGGCGATCGGGTCGATCGGCCGCCGGGCCGATTCCGCCTCCTGGAGGCGCGCTGCGAGCCTGTCGACGAGCGTGCTCATGGCCGATCCAGGAAGGCGGCGACCAGCGCGTTGAACTCGTCGGCCTTTTCCCATTGCGCCCAGTGGCCGCACTTGGGATAGACGTGAAGCTCGGCGTTCGGCATGGTCTTCAGCAGGATGAAGGCGGAATCGAGCGGGACCACACGATCGTCGCGTCCCCAGACGATCAGCGTCTTGTGCTTCAGCGCGGCGAGATTCTCGCGCCAGATGTCGAGCGGCGGTCGCTTGAAGATGTCGATGACGTCCTTGCGCGTCGCAGCCTTCAGCCGCTCCTCGAGCAACGCATCGGTGATCGCCTTGGAATCGAACACCAGAAGCTCGATGACGCCTTTCAGCTTCTGCATCGAAGGGCCGTCGCCGCCGTGGAACATCGCCATGCGGCGCAGGCCTTCGGTCGGCATTGGCGTGAAGATAGCCTGACTGCCACCCGTGCCCATCAGCACCAGACGGTTGACCCGCTCGGGGGCGCGCAAGGCGACCATCAGCGAGGTAGCGCCACCCAGCGAGTTGCCGACGAAGCTCGCCTTCTGGACCCCGATCGCATCCATGAAGCTGCGGACGAATTCGCCCATCGCCTCGAAGATCGGCCCGTCCTGCAGCTTGCCCTCGGTCTCGCCGAACCCGGGCAGATCGACCACGATGACGCGGCGGCCGGCCGCCAGCGGCTCGACATTCTTGCGGTAATTGCTCAGGCCCGATGCGCCCGGTCCACCACCATGGATCAGGATTATTGGTTCTCCCTGCCCGACATCATGATAGCGCGTGCGGGTTCCCGTCACGTCGATGAACTTGTCACTCAGATCCACGCTTGATCTCCTGTTGATGGCAACGGTCGTTCAGGCCGGCGGAACGCCGGACTGAAGGTAGTGGTCGCGCAGCTTCCGCTTGAAAATCTTGCCGCTCGCCTCCCGCGGCAGCGCGTCGTGAAAGACGAAGCGCTTCGGCACCTTGAAGCGCGCGAAGCGCCGTTCGAGGAACGCCGTGACATCGGCCGGCGCGGGCGCTGCGTCCGGCTCCGCCTCGATCGCCGCGATCAGGCTTTCGCCGAACTCCGCATCGGGCACGCCGAACACAGCGCAGTCGCGCACGCCGGGACAATTGACCAGGACATTCTCGATCTCAGCGGGGTAGATGTTGACCCCACCCGAAATTACCATGTCGCGTTTGCGATCGCAGATGTGGAGAAAGCCGTCAGCGTCGAGATAGCCGACATCGCCGCAGGTCACGAGGCCGGCACGATCGACCTGTTCACGCTGCTCCGGACGGCCATGGTAGGTGAAGTCCGAATACGCCTCCGTGCGCAGGTAGATCTCGCCGATGCCGCCGGGCGCGACTTCCAGCCCGGCCTCGTCGTAGATCCTGAGCTCGGTGCCCGCCATCGGCCGACCGACCGTGCCGGGATGCGCGAGCCACTCCTCGGTGTTGCAGCCGACCGCAGCGCCGGTTTCCGTCGCGCCATACGTCTCGTGGATCACCGGCCCCCACCATTCGATCATCCCGCGCTTCACGTCGGGCGGACAGGCCGCACCGGTGTGCGTCACCCAGCGGATCGAGGACAAGTCGTAGCGATCGCGGACGGCGTCGCTGAGCCGCAGCAGGCGCACGAACATGGTCGGTACCATCGTCAGATGCGTGATCCGGTGCTCGGCAATGACCCGCAGCAGATCCTCCGGATCGAAGCTCTGCTGCAACACCGTGAGGTCGGCATGCTGGAAGGCCTGCCGCGCAAAAGCGCCGGGCGATGCGTGGTAGAGCGGACCGCAGACAAAGGCTCGCATGCCGGGTTCGATGCCGTAGATCTCGCGGAGCAGTGCCGCGTTTTTCTTGATCTGCTCGGGTGACATTGGCGCGCGTCGAACGCCCTTCGGATGTCCCGTGGTGCCCGAGGTGTAGATCATCGTGCCCCGCGGCGCGCGAGGCGGTTGTTTCCATTGCACAGCTCTGTCGCGAAACGCCGGCCAATCCTGCGCGTGGGACGGCGATGGCAACGACGCGGACGCATCATCGACGATTAAGGTCGGTAGATCGGCAGGAATGACACCTCCACCCGCCGCGATCAGGTCGCGATGCCCGATCAAGGCCCGCGGCGTACAATCGGCCAGAATGTAGGCGATCTCTTCGGGCTTGCTGTGCCAGTTCAGCGGCACGACATAGGCGCCGAGTAGCGCGGCTGCATGCAGCACCTCGAAATAGCAGGGATCGTTCCGGATCAGCAGCGCGATGGCATCGCCTTCGCGGACGCCAATCGACTCGAGTGCCGTGGCGGCACGGCTGCCCTGCTCAAGCAGGTCCTGGCGTGCAACGCGACGCTCGCCGATCACGATCATCTTGTCGGGCATCGCGCTCACTCCAGACAAACCGTCACCTCGGCGCGCGCCGACGGCAGCAGGACGCTGTCGAGCAGGCCGAATTCCTCGTCGGTGAGCACAAGGGCGATTGAGAACGTCAATGCATCCATGTGACCGCTGAGAACGGTCGGGTAGCGCCATTCAGCCTTCGCGATGGAGCGGCCGCGGCCGCGGAATTCGAACAGCAGCGGCTCGGGCGTGCTCGCGCCATGTCCGCTCTGATAGCCGTCCCCGATGGCATAGACCTCGCATACGAAGTCCTCCGGACCGCGGCGCTGAATTGCGATCTCTATGTCGAGCAGGCCGAAAGCGGGATCGGCCGCCGCGCCATCCTGGTAGAAATAGACGAAGGGAATGCGACCGTATTTGCTGGCTCCCCTCTCCGTGTCGGAGGGCACCTGTGCATCGCTGCGGCCCGGCGTTCGCGGCGGAACAGGACCGAGGAGGCACATCTGCGGCAATGAGCGACAATCAGCCACGGGGTGGCCCCGCGACTGCCGTGCCCCGCAGCCTCGCCACGTCGTAGCGCCGGCCGAGGAATCCGAAGGAATTTTCGGCGAGGACGGCTTCGCTGCTCAGCGCCCGGCTGGCGAATGCGCCCGGCTGCTTCTGCCGGATTGTGAAGGGATAATCGGACCCGACGACGATGCGGCTCTCGCCCACCGCGTTGCCGAGGAACGACAGCGACACCGGATCGTAGAGGATCGAGTCGTACCAGAACTGCCGCGCAAGGTTTGACGGCGCTCGCGTCATCTTGCCCCTGGCGCCGAGCGACCAGCCGAAATCCATTCGCGGCAGGATCCATGGCAGTGCCCCGCCGCCATGGCTGAGCAGGACACGCAGCCGGGGAAATCTTTCGGGCACACCGGCGGCGAGCAGTGACACCGACGCGAGCGCGGTTTCGAGCGGAAATACCGCCGTCGCGGCGAATTCCGGGCTGCCGCCGACGCGCTCCATGCCGGCCGGGTGCAGCGGATGCACGAAGATACCAAGATCGAGCGACTGGGCGGCCTCGTAGACCGGAAACAAGCCCTCACTGCCGAGCGCCACGCCGTCGATGTGTGTCCCGATCTCGATGCCGGCAAAGCCAAGCGCCTTGAGTTTATCCAGCTGCCGGATGGCGCGGGGAACATCCTGCATGCATACCATGCCGATACCGGCGAAATTGCCGGGCGCCTGCGCGATCATGCCCGCGATCTGGTCGTTCATGAGGTCCGCGAGATACTCGGCGTCATCAGGCGGCAACCAATGCGACAGCAACTCCGGCATCGGCGAGAGCACCTGCATGTCGGTGCCGTCCTCGACCATGTCCGCGAGCCGCCGTTCGACATCCCATGACCGCGTATCGATCTTCCGGAATACCTTGCCCGCGATTATCACCATCGCCTGATCGCCCGTCGAAAGCTCGACGCTCGGCCAGCGCGCGTCCCGCTTCGGGTCGGCAGCCAGCCGCGCAGGCACAATATGCGTGTGAATGTCGATCACAGTGCCCAATGCGCTCTCCCTGTCGCTCTGTTGCGAGCTTCTTGTCGTGATCGCCGCCGCGCCGCTGCGCGTCACAGAATTCACTTTACAAACAGGAATGATTGTTTTTATCTTTGCTGTCAAGACGCCTCTGAGCGTCACGGCAGCGACGAGCGGAAATGCCGCGCTGAGGGAGTCGCCAAGAGAGCGGCAGAGGGAGCGAATGACGTTGGATCCGCAGCAAGCGCGCATCGTAATCGTTGGAGCCGGACAGGCGGGCGCCCGCGCCGCCGAGGCCTTGCGCGCTGCCGGACATCGCGGCGCGGTCAGCCTGATCGGCGACGAAGAGCACCTTCCCTACGAACGCCCGCAACTGTCGAAAGCCATTTTGGTCGACCGCGCTTCCAATCCGGTGCTGGTCCTGCAGCACCAGCAGTGGAGCGACCTCGACGTCGCATTGTACACCTCGTCCCGTGCCGTCGCGGCCGATCTGCAGCGTCGTGTTGTCGGCCTCGCCAACGGACAAGAGCTCGCGTTCGACCGGCTGCTGTTCACGACCGGGACGCGTGTGCGCCGCCTGCCCGAGCTCGACAATGGCCCACTCCCCGTCCGCTACCTCCGTTGCATGAACGACGCGCTGGCGCTGCGCCAGGAGTTGCAGCCCGGTCGACGGATTGCGCTGATCGGCGGCGGGGTCGTCGGCCTCGAAGTCGCCTCCGCCGCGATCAGGCGCGGATGCCACGTCACCATCATCGAGAAGGCCGAAGGCTTGCTGTCTCAGATCGGATCCGGATCGCTCGGCCAATATCTCCATCAGCTCCATGCGTCGAAGGGCGCGAAGATTGTATGCAACGCCGTGGCGAAGCGATCGACATCGCGCGGACTGGAACTCGACGACGGCAGCTTCGTCCCGGCCGATCTCGCATTGGCCGGCGTCGGCGTCGAGCCGGTCACTGAGCTCGCCCAACAACTGGGCCTCGATTCCCAGCATGGCATCCGCGTCACCTCGAGCGGAGCCACCCATGCCGATGGCATCTTCGCCGCTGGCGATGTCGCCGAGCAATGGAGCCGGAGCCACGACCGCTGGATGCGCATCGAGAACTGGGCCAATGCGCAGAACCAGGCCATAGCCACCGCAAAATCGATGACGAACCTCGCGACCGCTTATGATGCTCCGTCCTGGTTCTGGTCCGACCAGTACGACGCCAACATCCAGGTCGTCGGAAACCCGGCCGGTGGCGAGGAGATCGTCAGGGGCGACGTCGGCGCCGGACGCTTCGTCACCATCAGCGTCCGCGACGGCGAAGTCGTCGGCGGCATCACCGTCAATTCGGCACGAGACATGGCGGTGCTGCGCCGGCTCGTCGCCTCACGCAAGCCTGTTCGAAAAAGCGAACTCGAGAATCCCGCACTCGAACTGAAGCGCTTACTCGCGGCCTAGGGAAGAGGAAACCACAATGAACGCAGAACAGCCGCAGCCCGCGCTGCTCGTCGATCCGGCCGAGCGTATTTTCAAGGTCGCGCGCCGCAATTTCGTCGACCCCGAGATCTTCAGGGCCGAAAAGGAAATGATCTTCGACCGCTCGTGGCTCTACCTCGGGCATTCGTCCGAACTCCCGAAACCCGGCGACTTCATCACCCGCAAGGTCGCTGGCCGCGGCATCCTGTTCACCCGGGACAGCAAGGGGCAACTGCGCGCCCTGCTCAACACCTGCCCGCATCGCGGCGCCCAGGTCTGCCGCGAGCGCAAGGGCAACGCCAAATCGTTCCAGTGCTTCTACCATGGCTGGGTGTTCGGCGCTGACGGCAAGCTGCGTAGCCAGCCCGGCGAGGCCTCCTACCCCGAGGGCTTCAAAGGCCGCGACACCTCGAACATGCAGCCAGTGCCGCGGTTCGAGACCTATCGCGATTTCAACTTCATCTCATTCGACAGCAACATAATGCCGCTTGTCGACTACCTCGCCGGCGCGAAGGAATACCTCGACGTGATCTGCGATCAGACCGACGCCGGAATGTCGATCGTCGCAGGCAGCCAGGAATATTCGATCCGGGCGAACTGGAAGCTGCTCACCGAAAACAGCATCGACGGCTATCATGCCGCGACCACCCACGCGACCTACTTCGACATCCTGATGAGCTCGACGGACAACCTCGCTACCGGGATGGGTGCCGGCGGCTACGGCTACGACCTCGGCAACGGTCACGCTGTGCTCGAATACGGCGCTCCCTGGGGACGACCGGTCGCGCAGTGGATCCCCGGATGGGGAGAGGCTGGCAAATCGGAGATCGGGCGGATCTACGACAACCTCGTCGCACGCCACGGCCAAGAGCGCGCCGATCGGATCGCGCGCAGGAACCGCAACCTGTTCATTTTCCCAAATCTCGTCGTCAATGACATCATGGCGCTGACCGTGCGCACCTATTTCCCGATGGCCCCCGACTACATGGTGATCAACGCCTGGGCGCTGGCGCCAAACGACGAGTCGGCGTGGGCGCGAAAGTATCGCCTCAACAATTTCCTCGAGTTTCTTGGCCCCGGCGGCTTTGCAACACCCGACGACGCCGAAGCGCTGGAGCACTGCCAGCGCGGCTTCGAGAACTCCAAGGAAGCCCTGTGGAACGACATCTCGAAGGGAATGGGCAAGGAAAAGGCCCAGCACGACGACGAGCTCCAGATGCGCGCGTTCTGGACGCAGTGGAACAAGCAGATGTTCCCTGCGCCTGCGTCGGGCATCAAGAGCGTCGCGGCCTGAGGAGGACAAGATGCAATCCGCCAACCGAACCGAAGTGGAAGACTTTCTGTTCAACGAGGCCGAGCTGCTCGATCAATGGCGCCTGCCGGAATGGCTGACGCTGTTCACCGACGATGCGAGATACGAAGTACCCTGCACCGATCTGCCAGCAGACGCCTCGTCGGATGTCAACCTGTTCTACATCGCGGACGACCGCGCGCGGCTTGGCGAACGGGTCAAGCGGCTGATGAAGCGCACGGCACACGCCGAATTCCCACATTCGAAGACGAGCCGAATCGTCGGCAACGTCCGGATTCACGCACGGCACGAGGACGAGATCGACGTCACCTCAGTGTTCCAGACGCTGCGAACCAAGGACGGCGTCACCGATCTATACTTCGGGACGAACAAGTATCGCCTGGCGCTGCGAGACGACAGCTTCCGCATCCGGGAGAAGCGCTGCCTGCTCGGCGGTGAAGGCCTGCGGCCGAGCGGTCGCATCAGCATCGTGCTCTGACGGATCAATCAGATGGGTTCTCGTTTCGACGGACAGACAGTCGTAGTGACCGGGGCCGCCAGCGGCATCGGCGCCGTCATCGCCCGCCACTTTGCCGACGCCGGCGCCAACCTCGTGGTATCCGATATTGAGGAGGGCCGCCTCGGTGCGGTTGCCGACGAGATCGCCGCAAGCGGCGCAAGGCGCCCTGTCGTGAAGGCCGGCGACCTCTCGCGGGAGGACGTTGCAGGCAGCGTCATCAAGTCGGCGGTCGACAATTTCGGTGCGCTCGATATCCTGGTCAACAACGCAGGCGGCGGGATTATCAAGCCGTTTCTGGACCACACTCCCGATACGTTGCGGACCACGATCGATCGCAATCTCTGGACCGCGCTGTGGTGCACCTGGCACGCCGTCAAGGTCATGAAGGCCCGCGGCTACGGTCGCATCGTCAATATCGGGGCGGACTCGGTACGCAACGGTCTCTGGGATCACGCCGCCTACAACGCCGCCAAGGGCGGCGTGCATGCAATGGCGACCGGACTGGCGCGTGAATTCGCCAGGGACGGCATCACCGTGAATGTCGTCGCTCCCTGCATCGTCGAAACGCCCCAGGTCAAGCAGATCACCCTCAAGGCGCCGAAGGCGTTGCAGCGCTTTGTCGACGTGGTGCCTATGGGGCGCCCGGCCGAGATGGACGAGGTGGCATCGATGGTGTGCTATCTGGCTTCGAAGGAAGCCTCGTTCGTCACGGGACAAGTCATCAGCGTCAATGGCGGAAGCACGATGCTATGACAACCACGATCAACGGCATTCTCATCGGCCCGGTCCAGGACTTTCCGGAGGGGGAGATCCGTCCCGCGACGATGCCCGACGGCACTAACCTTGCAGTCTACAATGTCGGCGGCACGATCTACGCCACGGCCGATCTCTGCACGCATGGCGAGGCTTCATTGTCCGAAGAAGGCATCCTGACCGGAAATATCGTCGAATGCCCTTGGCATTTTGGTACATTCGATGTCACCAGCGGCGCGCCGACCGGCATGCCGTGTACGGTTCCGTTGAAGACCTTCCCGGTCAAGGTGATAGAAGACAGCGTCTATGTCGAATTCTGACGAACCAAAGCCCTCCTCCCGCCGTAGCGCCCCGGCATCGCGCGGGCCCGCAACCCGACAGAAGCTGAGATCGCGCCGGGACAGCACGGCCGAGCCGAAATACGCGCCGCGACGAACCCAAGCTGAGCGGAGCGAAACCACGCGCAGGCAACTTATGGACGCCGCGGTAAAGCTCATTCGCCGCAACGGCTATGTCGGGCTGCGGACGATCGAGGTCGCCGACCTCGCTGGCGTTTCGCGCGGCGCCTTGATGCATCATTTCCCGAGCAAGCATGAGCTTGTCGTGGCCGTGCTGGCCTATGTCAATGAGATCACCTTCACCCAGAGTATGCGCCGCGCGCAGTCGGCGCGGCACGACGGCGGCGATCCGATCGACAGCATCATCAAAGACGCAGAGGACTTCTTCTTCGGCGACTATTTCTTCATCGAGCTCGCCATCGCGATGAGCGATGACAGCACTCGGCAGATCAAGCGCGAGACCCGGCAGTTCGCCCGACAGACGCGCTTTTCGATCGAGGCGACCTGGCTCGACACGCTGATTTCGTCCGGAATTCCTGAACAGCTCGCCAAGGATGTGCTCGCTTTGACGCTGAGTGTGGTCCGCGGCTTCTCGGTCAGAATGCTGATCGAGAACGATCCCGAGCACTTCTCACGGCTGCTCGGTGTCTGGCGCCAGATCGTGCGGCAGCACATCGAGAGTTCGATGCCCAAGCAGTCGAGAAAGCGGACATGACGGGTCAAAGCTCATCCGAGAGGGTGCTACAACGCTCCCTGATCGGGCTCTGCTACGTTAGATTGGCCGTCCGCGAGCCGCAACCGGCAGCGGCGTTCGCCGCCGACATTCTGGGCTTGCAACCAGTACCCGACAAACAGGCTCTACTCTTCCGATCGGACGATCGCTATCACACGCTGTCGCTGATACCGGCAACCGACCCGTCCTCAATCGGCATCGAGGTTTCCGACGAAGCGGTGCTCGAACGCGTCGAGCACGCGCTACGGAACGATGGATTCACCGCACGTCGAGGAAGTCCCGACGAGTGCAAGCAACGGTTCGTCCGAGATGCATTGATTGTGCAGGATACCACCGGCAACGAGATCGACCTGGTGCTGCGGCCCGCGCAAAGCGGACGCCGCTACTTTCCGAGCCGCGACGCCGGCATCACCGGGCTGCAAAGCGTCGGGCTGCGCAGCGTCAGGCTGACGGACGATCAGAAACTCTGGACTTCGATCCTTGGTGCCCGGATCAGCGACTGGGCCGGCGACGTCGCCTATCTCGGAATTGACCGGAAGCATCACCGCATTGCGCTCTATCCATCCGACCGGCCCGGCATCCTCTATGTCAGCTATGGCGTCGAGAGCCTGGATTCGATCATGCAGGGCCATTATTTCGTGCAGGAGCGCCAGATCAAGATCCTGCATGGCCCCGGACGCGAGCCCGCGTCCGGGCAGATCTTCCTGAGGTTCGAAGGGCCTGAAGGATACGTCTTTTCCTTTACGCACGGCCTCAACGACATCGACCCCGATCATCACCCCCGGCAGTTCTCTGCCCATCCCTCCTCGCTCTGCGAGTGGGGCAGTCAGTGCCACGGCATTCCCGAACTGCAGCAGGCCGGCGACTGACGAGTACCGAAGCAACGGAGGCGCCACATGATTGAATTGCGGGATCTCGCCTATGTGCGGCTCGGCGCCTCCAACCTCGAGGATGCGCAGAGCTTTGCCACCAGAAGTCTCGGCCTGCAGGTCGGCGAGCAGGCGAAGCAAGCGCTCTATCTGCGTTCCGACGACCGGGCGCACACGCTCTGCTATTTCGAGGGCGATCCGCGGGACCAAACCGTCGCCTTCGAAGTCGACGATGCGGACAAGCTCGACGCCGCCGGCGCAGCGCTCGATGCGCTCGGCCATGCCGTCCACGCCGGCACGCCGGATGAATGCGCGCTCCGCAAGGTCAAGGCCTTCATCGCGTTCAAGGATCCGACCGGCAACCAGATCGAGCTCGTCGTGCGGCCCGAGCGCAGTGGCAAGCGATATTTTGCCACCCGCGATGCCGGGATCACCGGCTTCAGCCATGTGGGTCTGTTCACGACCGACCCCGTACGCGACGAGCTATTCTGGACTCAGGTTTGCAACGCCCGCGTCAGCGATCGCATCGGGGACATTGCACTCATGCGGGTCAACGCGATCCATCACACCGTAGCGCTGGCCCCCGGCCGTGGACCCGGCGTGCATCACATCAACCACCAGGTCGAGAGCAACGACGACGTGCTGCGCTCGTACTATCATTTGTCGGGCCAGCGCGTTCCAATCGTCTTCGGTCCGGGTCGTCACCCAACATCCGGCGCGCGCTTTCTCTATTTTCAGGGTCCCGATGGCATGGTGTTCGAATATTCCGTCGGAGTAGACGAAATCGAGGACGAGGAAACCCATCGGCCGCGGCAGTTCGGCTTCGAACCATCTAGCCTTTGCATGTGGGGCGCGAAATCAGCACGTCCGCGTTAGCTCCTCCGGCGGCGTCTGGACGCCCCCTGCTCGCCTCTCTCGATTTTCGCCTGATACCGTCAACATTGAGAGGTGCTATCAACACGAGCTCGCTAGCTAGTTGTCGGCCGCGACGTTACGTTCGGTAGCGACCTGTTGCGCTCAGGTCCGTGACCTCGACGGCGCCGCTGACTGCGCCCCGTCTCACATCCTACGGGGCGCAAGGCCAAATTGGACCAGACTTGGCAGCCAGGTGACGCGAAGGCCCCAACCCATCAGAAGCGGCTTCCGTCGCACCCAGACCCCAAAAGCCTGCGTCGCTCCATTCGGGATCCCTCTGCTGATCAGCATCCATCGAGGTGCCGATGCCCTGCTCGAACGAATCGCCCGCGATGCTTCGAGAGTGTCGCCCTGTCGATGACGACAACGAGCCCTTGGAAAGGGCTGAGGTGCGTGCCGGTAAGGCCTGCTCGCGATCGCCCTCTAGGAATCTGTTCATCATTGAAATATGTAGACGATCTGCCAAATCTGCGTCGAGCGGCAACGGGACTTATCCGCCGACACAGGTCAGCAAACTTTCGATAACGAGCTTCAAGCAGGAATGAGGGCAATTCGGTCATCCACGCGTTCTCGTGACGGGTCCCGTCCTGGGGCGGCGGCGCGTCGCCCCAAGGCCACTCCGGTTGCGAACAAACGCAATACCGAGGCGGAGGACGCCCCGGCACAGCTGAAGTCGGAACGGTCTCGAGACCTGATTCTGAAGTCCGCGGCGCAGCTATTCCGCCGTCAGGGATTTTCAGCCACGACGCTGCGCCAGATCGCCGCGAAGGCGAAAATCAAGGCCGGAAGCATCTACTACCACTTCGAATCCAAGGAGGAGATCCTCGATGAGGTGCTGGACCGCGGCCTTCGTCACGTCTTCGAGAGCGTGAAGAACGCAGTCGAACGAGCCGGCAAGGTGTCGCACCGGCGCAGGATCGGCCTCGCGATCGAGGCTCATCTTGTCGCCCTGCTCGAGACCAGCGACTTCACCTCGGCCAACATCCGCATCTACGGGCAATTGCCGGAGCACCTGAAGAAGCCGCACCGGCCGTTGCGGCGAGCCTACGCCGAATATTGGGACCAATTGTTCATCGATGCGCGGCGCGCCGGCGAGATCCGGGCCGATATGGAGGTGGTGCCGTTGCGCATGTTCGTGATCGGTGCCCTGAACTGGACGATCGAGTGGTTCAGGCTGGAAGACAGGGACGCGGTGCTTGAATTGGCCGAACGTACGGAACTGCTGATCTTTGAAGGCGTCAGCAAGCCCTGACCCCTTCTATCTGCCTTGCCAGACCGGCTTGCGCTTCTCCGCGAACGCCTTCGGGCCTTCTATCGCATCGAGGCTGGCATAGGCCTCCACATGCAGTCGCTCGGCCTCGGCGAGGCCCCGAGCAAGCCCCAAATCCATCGCGGCAAGGACGCTGGCTTTGGCCGCCTTGACCGACAACGGCGCGCCCGCGACGATCATCCGCGCCAGTTCATTCGCACGTTCGCGGACGGCCTGTGGAGTATCCTCGAGCGAGTTGAGGAAACCATACTCCGCAAGCCGTTCGATCGGCAACGTCTCGCCGGTGAGAACCATCTCCATCAGCAGCGGCTGCGGCACCATCCACAGCAACGGGACCACCCACGGAGACCCGCGCCCCATCTTCACCTCGGTGATCCCCGCACGCGTGCCGCGCAATCCGACCCTCAGGTCGCACTTCAGCGCAAGCATCATCCCGCCGGCCATCAAAGACCCGGTCATTGCGGCAATGATCGGCTTCGAAACCTTCCGCATCGTGTGCTGCATGGGATCGCGCATTCGCGTGAGGATATCCACACCGTCCCTCGCCCGGATCTCCGCGGCCTGCTTCAGATCCAGCCCGGCGCAGAATACACCGCAGTCCGCCGACGTCAGGATAATCACCCGGACGGAAGGATCGGCTTCGGCCTTGCTCCATGCGTCGGTCAGGCCGTTCATCGCCTCGACCGAGAGTGCGTTCTTCCGTTCGGGACGGTCGATGATCACGGTCGCGATCCCGTCCTCGAGCGAATAGCGAACCTGAGGTTTTTCGGTCACGATAACTTCTTCCTTGAATTCTAACATTTGTTAGAATACATCGCCGCACGCCAAATGCAAGATGATGGCGGTAGCTCTTGAAGCAGGAGGAAGCAGCATGGCGACCTTGGAGTATCTCTGGACGCCCCCCGCAGAACTGGTGGAGAAGAGCAACCTGAGCGCATTTCTTCGCGCCACGGGGCAGCCGGACTACGACGCGCTGGCCGTCAAGGCCGACGCCGATCCGGCCTGGCTCGTGCAGGAGGTGTTCAAGTTCTGCGACGTTCGCTTCTATAGCAAGCCCGACAAGATCCTTGATCTTGCACAAGGCGAGCCGTGGGCGCGCTGGTGCGTCGGCGGGACCACGAACATCGTCCTCAATTGCATCGACAAGCATCGCGGAACCAGCACCTGGGACGGACCGCTTCTGATCTGGGAAGGCGAAGACAGACGGGAGCAGCGACGGCTGAGCTACGCCGAGTTCTCCTCCACGGTCGAACGGCTGGCCGCCGGCCTGCGCAAGCTCGGAATCGGCAAGGGAGACGTCGTCGCGATCTACATGCCAAACCTGCCTGAAACCTTCGCAGCCTTCTTCGCGATCCTGAAGATCGGCGCGATCGTGATGCCGCTGTTCTCGGGCTTTGGTCCAGATCCGATACGATCGCGGCTCAACCACGGTGAAGCGAAGGCCGTCATCACGGCGAACGGCACCTGGCGTCGCGGCACACCCGCCCCTCTGAAATCGGTTCTCGACGAGGCGCTCGAAACTACGCCGAGCGTCCAGCATGTGATCGTGGCCGACCGATGCGGGCTTGACATCGACACCCCCATGCGGGCGGGGCGCGACCACTGGTGGGACGAGATCGCCCTCGACGGGGCAGAACTTCCGACCGCCGAGATGGACGCGGAAGACCCAGCTATCCTTCTGTACACGTCGGGCACGACCGGCGAGCCGAAGGGCTGCGTGTGGACGCATATCAGCTTCATCGCCTCAATGGTCACGCGGGACATGACCATCTGCGGCGACTTCAAGCCAACGGATCTTTTTTTCTTCTTCAGCGACATGGGATGGATGGTGGGCGCGATGTGCGCCTGCATCCCGAGCTTCGCCGGAGGGAGGCTGCTGGTGGCCGAGGGCACTCCGGACTATCCCGATACAGGGCGATTCTGGCGCCTGATCGCCGAGCACAAGGTCACCTATCTCGGTGTCTCACCGACCATCGTGCGCGGCATGATGCGGTATGGCGAGGAGGTCGAGCAATACGACCTCTCGAGCCTGCGAATGACTGCGTCGGGCGGCGAGGCCTGGACAGAGACGCCCTGGCGATGGTTCTTCGAGCATGTCTGCAAGTCGAAGATTCCGATCATCAATATTTCCGGCGGCACGGAAGTCGGCGGCTGTATCTTCACCGGCACGCCGAACCATCCGATGAACCCGTGCTCGTTCTCCCGGCCGGCGCTCGGGGTCGGCGCAGACATCGTCGACATGGCCGGCAATCGTGTCCCCGACGGCGAGGTCGGCGAGCTGGTCCTGCGTCATGCATCGATCGGGCTGACCAAGAGCCTGTGGAAGGCCGACCAGCGCTATCTCGATAGCTACTGGAAAACGATCCCGGGAATCTGGGTGCATGGTGACTTTGCCATGCGCGGCAAGGACGGCCTCTACTACATTCTCGGCCGCTCCGACGACACGATCAAGATCTCGGGCAAGCGCGTCGGTCCGGCAGAGCTCGAGGGCATACTGACCGCAACCGGCAAGGTCGCGGAAGCTGCAGTCTTCAGCGTTCCCCATCCGGTGAAGGGATCCGCCATCGTGTGCGCCTGCGTGCCGAGCGCCAGCGCGCAAGATTCCCGCGTGCTGTCCGAAGAGCTGGCCCAAGCCCTGGTGCACGGAATGGGCACCTCATACCGCCCGGAAAGGGTGCTGCTGGTCGACGACCTGCCGAGGACACGCAACATGAAGATCATGCGCCGCGTGCTCCGTGCCGTCTTCGAGGACAAGGACCCCGGCGATCTGTCGGCGCTCGCCAACCCCGAGGCCATCGAGCACATCCGGCGCAAGCTCAAGGCGTAAGCGGCCCGCCCCGATTCGTCCGGGGCGTCAAAGCAACCGAGCACGTCAGTTGCCTTGACGAGGACCGATCGCTGCTAGATCGGGCAATCCTTCGGGAACGCGGGCTTGCGCTTCTCGAGGTGCGAGGCCAACCCTTCGCGCGCCTCGTTGCCGGCAAAGCCGAGGATCTCGAGCGCGGTCGACGTGTCGAACAGCGGACCGTTGACGCGAAGCCAGTTGTTCAACGCATATTTGGTCCAACGGATCGCGCTCTGTGCGCCGGTGGCGAGATCCTGCGCCGTCTCCAGTGCGATCTTCTGCAGTTCGGCATCTTCCACGCACAGCGACACAAGGCCGATCCGCTCGGCTTCCTCACCCGACAGCGGCTTGCAAGTGAGTAGATAGTACTTTGCCTTCGCCAGTCCGCAGAGCAGCGGCCAGATGATGCAGGCGACGTCGCCGGCTGCGACGCCGAGACGCGTGTGCCCGTCCACGATCCGCGCGGATTTGCCGCAAATCGACACGTCGGCGAGGATGCCAACGACGAGACCAGCTCCCACCGCAACGCCATTGATCGCCGAGATGATCGGCTTGTTGCAGTTGATGACGTTGTAGACGAGGTCCTTTGCCTCCTTCCAGGTGGCCATCCGCGCCGCCGGATTGTCGAGCAGCCCCTTGATCAGCTCGAAGTCGCCGCCGGCCGAGAATGCCTTTCCGGCCCCCGTGACGATCACGGCGTTGATATCCGGATCGTTGTCGATGTCGCGCCAGATGTGGGTGAGCTGCGTATGGGTCTCGGCGTCGACGGAATTGTAGGTTTCGGGGCGATCGAAAGTGATCCTGAGGATCCGTTCCGACGGATAGTCGAGCTTCAGCCTGGTGTAGGCGGCGTATCGATTGGACATGTTGATCTTCCCGCTGTTGGCGCCTAAGAAGCGCTACCAATTATTTCTAACAGATGTTAGAATTTGTAACCCGCCGGCGCAAGCACCCGGTTCGGGACAAGAATGTCGAAAGACAGCGCCTGAGGAAACGTCGATGGCAACCGAGTTCAACACCCAGATTGGCGCCGCATCCGGCATCGGAACCATCGGCGCGCTGTTTGAGGCCTGCGCCGAACTTCATGCCGACAGGGTCGCGATCGAGCATCGCGACCGGCGGACGAGCTATCGCGAGCTGCTCGACCGGGTCCGTCGCCTCACAGCCATGCTCACCGCGCGGGGTTTGCGCCGCGGCGATCGTCTTGGCCTCCTGTCCCGGAACCGCCCCGAATATCTCGAGATCGAGCTGGCGGCGGCCAATCTCGGGGTCATCACGGCCTGCCTTAACTGGCGATTGTCGGAGCGCGAGCTCGCCTATTGCATCGAACTGGTGTCGCCGCGACTGCTCGTGGTCGAGCCCGATCTCGTGGCAAACCTCCCGCAAGCGGCAAGCGCCCACCCGATCCTAGAGATCGGGCCGCAGTATGAAAGCGAGCTTGCGCAGCAGGACGGGCGGTCCTCCCCATCCGTGGCGCAGCCCGAGGACGGGCTCGTCATTCTCTATACGAGCGGAACGACCGGGCTGCCGAAGGGCGCCGTGATTTCCCACCGCGCCATGGCGATGCGCGCGCTGGTGTTCTCGTCCGAGCTCGGCATCGCCCCGCACGATACGTTCGTCGCATGGACGCCCCTGTTCCACATGGCATCGACCGATCACGCGCTTGCCACCCTGCTGCGTGGCGGAACAGTCGTCGTAATCGATGGATTCCAGCTGGAACCGCTGCTGAGTGCCGTATCCCGCCACGACATCGGCTGGCTGGTGCTGATCCCCGGTATGATCGAGGCCTTTGTCGAGGGCTTGAAAGCCCAACGCACCAAGGTGAAGGGGGTGCGGGTATGCGGGGCCATGGCCGACCTCGTGCCGCCGCACGCCATCGCCGCGGTCACCGAACTGCTCGGCGCCCCCTATCTCAACAGCTTCGGCTCGACCGAGACCGGCCTGCCGCCGGCGACAAGGGCGCTGATCGCGCCTGGAGAGATCCCGACCAGCCTGTCGAAGCGACAGAACGCGTTCTGCGAGATCAAGCTTGTCGATGCCTCCGACAACGAGGTCGCGCCCTGCGAGCCCGGCGAACTGGCGATCCGCAGCCCGACGCTGTTCTCGGGCTATTGGCAGGCGGACGAGACCAATGCGCACGACTTCCGCGGCGGCTGGTTTCACATGGGCGACGTGTTCAGGCGCAACGCGGACGGATCGCTCGATTTCGTTGATCGCGCCAAATACATGATCAAGTCGGGCGGCGAAAACGTCTATCCCGCCGAAATCGAGCGTGTGCTGCTGGGCGACGAACGGATCACGGAAGTCGCGGTGGTCCGCGCCGCCGACGCCAGGTGGGGCGAAGCGCCGGTCGCCTTTATCGCCTGCCGCGACGGCGCTGCAATGACCGAAGCCGAGCTCGCCGATTTGTGCCGCCGCGAATTGGCCGGCTACAAGCGGCCGCGCGAATTCCGCTTCCTCTCATTTGCGGCGTTCCCGCGCTCCACCAGCGGCAAGGTCCAGCGTCACGAACTCGAACGTCTCCTCAAAGCCTCCACATGAGCGACACCAGTCTTCGAGGCAAGGTCGCCGTCATCGGCATCGGACTATCGGCGGTTGGCAAGGTGCCGGGCCGCAGCCCGCTCTCGCTTGCCGCCGAGGCCGCCAGCAAGGCACTTGCGGACGCCGGGCTCGACAAGAGCAAGGTGGACGGCGTGCTGTCGAGCCACGCTTTCGCATCCCCGTTCCACCGCTTCAGCGTCGCCTTCAGCGAATATTTCGGAATCCGCCCGACCTTCTCCAACACGTTGCAGGTATCAGGTGCGACGGCGGCGACGATGTTTGGCATCGGCGCGGCCGCCATTCACGGCGGCCTCGCCAAGGTCGTGCTGCTGACCGCGGCCGACAGCCTCATGACCGGGCTGACGCCGGACCTCGCCTTGCGTTCGCTTACCGAAAGCCGGGATCAGCAATACGAGATGCCGTTCGGCATCCCCGTCGCCAACACCTTCGCCATGACCGCGCACCGGCACATGAAGGAGTTCGGCACCACGCCCGAACAGCTGGCGGAGGTCGCGGTGGTGCACCGGCGGCACGCAGCGCGGACCCCCGGCGCCCAGCAGACGACGCCGATCAGCAGCGCGGACGTGCTGAATTCGCCGATGGTCACCACGCCCTATCACAAGCTCGACTGTTCGCTGATATCGGACGGCGGCGCGGCGTTCGTCCTGACCTCGGCCGAGCATGCGCAGGAACTTGGGATCGAGAAGCCGGTCTACATTCTCGGTTGCGGCGAGTGCTACACCCATGAGCACATCTTCCTGATGCCGTCGCTCACCATGACCGGCGCCGTCGAATCCAGCCAGCGGGCCTACGCGATGGCCGGCTACGGACCGACCGACATGGACGTCGCCGGCATCTATGATTGCTTCACCGGCACGGTGATCATGATGCTCGAAGACCTCGGCTTCTGCCGCAAGGGCGAAGGCGGACCGTTCGTTGCCGACGGGCAGATGAGCTACGGCGGCCAGATTCCCTCCAACACCCATGGCGGCCTGCTGTCGTTCGCACATTCGGGAATGCCGGGCTCCCTGTTCCACTTCCATGAGGTGATCGCGCAGCTGCGCGGCCAATGCGGCGCGCGGCAGGTCGAGGGCGCCGAGCTCGGGCTGGTGCACAGTCTCGGCGCCGGGTTCGCCACCAATGCCACGACCGTTCTGGGCACACGGGGAGCGCTGTGATGGCGGCATCTGAGGAGTCCGCCCGAAAGCCCCTGCCCGCGCCGGATGCCGACACCGCCGCGTTCTGGCGCGGCCTGCAACACGGCAAGCTGCTGCTTCAGCACTGCGGCCGGTGCCGGCATGTGCAGTACTACCAGCAGGCCGCGTGCCGCGCGTGCGGCAGCGAAGAGCTCGAGCACCGGGCGGCCACCGGCCGCGGCAAGGTCCACTCCTTCAGCGTGGTCCACCGCGCCCCGGGCCTGGCATTCAAGGCCGACGTTCCCTACGCCGTGTTGCTCGTCGAGCTCGCGGAAGGGCCGCGCATGATCAGCACCCTTGTGGGCAGCGATCCGGCCGACGTCACCTTCGATATGGACGTCGAGCTTGTCTTCGACGAGGTCGCCAGCGACGTGACCCTGCCGCGTTTCAAGAAAAGCTGAGAGGCGCGCATGAGTTCCGCTTGCATCGCCGCGCGACTAATTCTAACAAATGTTAGATTTTGGCGGCGCATCCGCTTTGCGATGATCGCGCCGCCCGCCCATGCAACGATTCACACCGACGGCGAGCGCCTGATGGGCCTGCCGCGCAGCCGCCAGGACTACACACAATGGCAATCATGAAATCGGACGTCGTCACCTCGAGCGAGGAATACGCGCGCAACCGCGGCGCCTACACCGAGCGCGTCGCCGACCTGCGGCGGCGCCGGGCCGCGGCGGCGATCGGCGGGCCCGAACGCGCGCGCAAGCTTCACAAGGAACGCGACCAGTTGCTGCCTCGCGAACGGATCGCGGCGCTGATCGATCCCGGCTCGCCGTTCCTCGAATTCTGCCAGCTGGCCGGCGAAGGCCTGTACGACGGCGTACCGCCCGGCGGCAGCATCATCACCGGCGTCGGAATGATCTCCGATCGCCCCTGCATGATCATCGCCAACGAGCCCACCGTGAAGGGCGGCACCTATTACGGAATCACCTGCAAGAAACACGTTCGCGCCCAGCGCTTCGCCTGGCAGCACCGCCTGCCCTGCGTGACCCTGGTCCAGTCGGGCGGCGCCAACCTGCCCGACCAGCCCAACATCTTCCCCGACGACGGCCAGTTCGGCTCGATCTTTTACAACCAGGTGAGGATGTCCGCCGAAGGCATTCCGCAAATCGCTGTCGTGCACGGCCCCTCTACCGCGGGCGGTGCCTACATCCCCGCTCTGTGCGATGAGACGGTGATCATCCGAAACCAGGGCGCCATGTTCCTCGGCGGGCCGCAGCTCGTCTATGCGGCAACGCGCGAGGAGGTCGGCATGGAGGCGCTCGGCGGCGGCGAGATGCACAGCCGCGTCAGCGGTGTGACCGATCATCTCGCCGAGAACGACGCACACGCGATCGCCATCACCCGCGAGATCGTCGCCAATCTCGGCGAGATCCCGCGGCAGAGCTGGACGGTCGCACCCGTCCGCCAGCCGCTGTTCGATCCGGCCGAAATCTACGGCCTGATCTCCTCGGAGCCCCGCGTTCCCACCAACAATCGCGACATCCTCGCCCGCCTCGTCGACGGCAGCGAATTCCATGAATTCAAGCCGCTCTACGGCGATACCCTGATCACCGGCTTCGCGCGGATCATGGGCTTCGAGATCGGCATCCTCTGCAACAACGGCGTGCTGTTCTCCGAAAGCGCGCTGAAGGCGACGCACTTCATCGACCTCTGCTGCAAGCGCGACATTCCGCTGCTGTTCATGGCCGACGTGACCGGCTTCATGGTCGGCCGCGAGGCGGAGGAAGGCGGCATCACCAAGAATGGCGCGAAGATGATCACGGCGATGGCGAGCGCCAACGTGCCGAAATACACACTGATCATGGGCAATGCCTACGGCGCGGGATATCTCGCGATGTGCGGTCGCGCGTTCCGGCCGAACGCCATGATGATGTGGCCGAATGCCCGCTCCGCGATCATGGGGCCAGACCAGGCCGCGACCACGCTCGCGATGGTCCGCGACGAGGTCCACAAGCGCGAAGGCACGAGTTGGGCGGACGGAGAGCGCGAGGCCTACATGGCGCCGACCCGACGAACCTTCGAAGACTTCGCCAATGCCTACAATTTCGCCCGCAACACCTGGTGCGACATGGTGATCGATCCGCTCGAAACCCGCAGCGTGATGGCGCTGCTGCTCGATCTGGCCGGCCGGATCCCGCATCAGCACACCGACTTCGGCGTGTTGCGGATGTAGACGGCAGGAGACCCGCCATGTTCAAGAAAATCCTCATTGCCAACCGAGGCGAAATCGCCTGCCGTATCGCCCGCACCTGCCGCCGGCTCGGCGTCGCGGTGGCCGGCGTGCATTCCATCGCCGATGCCGACGCCTTGCATGTCAGGGACATCGGCGAATCGATCGAGATCGGCGGCGCGCCGGCCTCGGAAAGCTACCTGCGGATCGATGCGGTGATCGCTGCCGCAAAGTCCACCGGCGCCGAGGCCATTCATCCCGGCTTCGGCTTCCTGGCCGAAAATGCGGCCTTCGCCCGCGCGGTTGAAGCCGCAGGGCTGGTGTTCATCGGACCTGCGCCGGAAACCATCGAGCGGCTCGGCGACAAGGCATCGGCGAAACGCGAAGCCGTCGCGGCCGACGTCCCCACGGTACCCGGCAGCGAGGTGCCGAGCCAGGATCCCGTCGAAATCGAACGCAGTGTCCGCCGGCTCGACCTGCCGGTGATGCTGAAGGCTGCGGCTGGTGGTGGCGGCAAGGGCATGCGGGCGATCTCGACCCTCGACGGGCTCCGCGACGAAATCGAGTCCGCGATGCGCGAGGCGAAGAATGCCTTCGGCGACGCGGGGCTGATCGTCGAGAAGCTGATCCAGCACGGCCGGCACCTCGAAGTGCAGATCGCAGGAGACGGCGACGGCAACGTGATTCACCTGTTCGAGCGCGAATGCACGCTCCAGCGCCGCCACCAGAAGCTGATCGAGGAAGCGCCCGCTGCCAACCTGCCGCCCCAGCTTCGCCAACATATCCTTGACGACGCTGTCCGGCTCGGCCGCAGGCTCCGATATCGTGGTGTCGGCACGGTCGAATTCATCGTCAGCGGCACCGACTATTACTTCCTGGAGGTCAATCCGCGGCTCCAGGTCGAGCATCCCGTGACTGAAATGGTCACCGGCATCGACATTGTCGAGACCATGCTACGCATTGCCGCCCGCGAAGGCCTGCCGGTTGTGCAGGACAATGTGACGTGCTGGGGCCACGCGGTCGAGGCGCGCATCTGCGCCGAGGATCCGAACGACGGCTTCATGCCGTCGACCGGCGAGGTCGCCTATGTCAGGTTTCCGTCCCAGGGCATCCGCGTCGAGACCGGCATCGCGAGCGGATCGACCGTTACGCCCTACTACGACTCGATGCTGGCCAAGCTGATCGCTCACGCGGCTTCCCGCGACCAGGCACTCGATCGGCTTCACAATGCGCTCGACGAGACGTCGATCTTCGGCGTCATCACCAACAGGGAGTTCCTCCAGCGCCTGATCGCCCTGCCAGCGACCCGGGCCGCGACATTCCATACCCGCCTCATCGACGAGCAGATCGACGCGCTCACGCCGCGCGCCGATGGCCTCGCTGCCGAGGCGTTGGCGCTTGGGGCCTATTTCTGGATGATGCGCCAGCGCGCTGTCAGCTCCGACAACCCTTGGCGGTCCAGCGGGCTGACCGGCTGGCAGATGGCGCAGGGAGACGACGGCATGTCGCCGATCCCCCTCCTGCACCTCGAGAGCGCCGGCGCCAGCGCGGAAATCCGCTTTGCACCGTTGCAGCCGGACGGCACGATGCTGATCGGCGTGAACGATGCCCGGATTTCGGCGAAGCTTTCGCCGCTCGCGGACGAGAGCTTCGCTGCCATGGTGAACGCGCGCCGCGAGACCGTGCGGATTGTCCAGAAGGATCAGGCGATCTTCGTCCACGACGCGCGCGCCGCCCATACCATGACCGCGATTCCCTATCTGCGGTACATCAGCACCAGTCCCGACATCAGCGGCGAGCTACGTGCTCCGATGACCGGCGTGGTGCTCAAGGTCAATGTTGCGGTCGGCACCCGCGTCAAGGCCGGCGATGCCGCCGTCATCATGGAGTCCATGAAGATGGAACTGCGCATCGCCAGCGAAGTCGATGGCGTCGTGACCGCGGTTCATTTCAAGCCCGGCGACACGGTCGAGCGCAATGCCGTCGTCGCCGTCATCGAGCCGGACCTCGCCCTGCAATAGCCCCCTCTCGAAATACCAGGAAAGCACATGTTACGATTGGAAAGCGTGAACTATGAGGTCCGGGACAAGATCGCGATCTTGACCCTTGACGAACCGAACAAGCTGAACGCACTGACGACCGGCATCCGCGCAGGCATCCTCGAAGGCCTGAAGCGGGCCGACAACGACGATCAGGTGCGCGTCAGCATCATCACCGGCGCCGGCGGCAAGGCGTTCTGCGCCGGCGCCGATATCGGCAACTTCGATTTCGATCCGGACAAGGCCCGCGCCTTCTTCATCGGCGCCATGGAAGTGTTGTCGGCCCCGGAACGGGCGCTGAAGCCGGTGATATCGGCCGTCAACGGTATTGCCTATGGCGGCGGCTTCGAGCTTGCGATCGCGTCCGACTTCGTCTTCGCCGCCGAAAGCGCCCGCTTCGCCGTCCCCGAGATCAAGCTGGGACTGCTACCGGGCTTCGCCATCATCCGCCTGAAGGACATCGTCGGGCGCGCGAAAGCCAAGGAGATGAGCATGCTCGGCGCCCCCGTCAGCGCCACCGAGGCATGCCGGCTCGGCATCGTTTCACGCGTCGTCCCCGACGACAGGCTTCTTTCCGACGCGCTGGCGTTCGCCGAGCGCATTGCCGCGCAGCCGCGCCTTGCGGTGCAGATGGCAAAGTCGTTCTACAACCGCGGCCTCGGCGGCGACGAGATGCGCCATGCGATCGATGGCTTTCCGTTCCTGCTGACGCATGCCGACGCCCGCGAAGGCATCGGCGCATTTCGCGAGAAGCGGGAGCCGCAATTCGGCGAGCGGTAATTCGCCCTCGCCGTCATCGCAACCATCATCGCCTCGCAGAGCGCACGCCCGCGGGGCGCACGACACCACAATCAACACAAGAAAATGGGGGAGAACTTGTGAAAACGCATTTCCTGGCCCTGGCCATCCTTGCGGCGACGGCGTCGACAGCCTCCGCGCAGATTTCCAACGATGTCGTCCGGATAGGCGTGCTGACCGATCTTTCGAGCTGGGGGCGCGACAATAGCGGTCCGGGATCGGTCGAGGCGGCCAAAATGGCCGTCGAGGAGTTCGGCCCGACCGTGCTGGGCAAGCCGATCGAGATCGTCAGCGCCGATCATCAGATGAAGACCGACGTCGGCCTGCAAATCGCGCGGGACTGGTTCGACAATGGCAAGGTCGACGCCATCGCCGACATTCCGAACTCGGGGATCGCGATCGCCATCCACAACATGGTCAAGGAACGCAACAAGATCGCGCTGCTCTCGGGTCCAGGTGCAAGCTCGCTGACCGACGAACTGTGCAGCCCCAACACCGTTCACTTCGCCTACGATACCTATGCCCTTTCCAAGGTGACGGCATCGGCGATGGTCAAGGAAGGCGGCAAGTCCTGGTTCTTTGTTACCGCCGACTACGCATTCGGCCAGCAACTGGAGAAGGACGCCGTGCGCTTCATTAAGGAGCAGGACGGCAAGGTGCTCGGCAGCGTGCGGCATCCGACCAACACGGCCGATTTCTCGTCCTTTGTCTTGCAGGCGCAGAACTCCAAAGCGGATGTGGTGGCATTCGCCAACGCCGGCCAGGACACCGACAATGCGATCAAGCAGTCCGGCGAATTCGGCCTGGTGCAGGGTGGCCAGAAGCTCGTCGGCCTCTTGATGTTCGATACCGACGTGCACGCCATCGGCCTGCAATCAGCGCAAGGCACCTACATGACCACGGCCTCCTACTGGAACATGGATGAAAAGACCCGGGCGTGGTCGAAGAAGTTCTTCGCCAGAACCAAGGTGATGCCGACGATGATCCACACCGGCGTTTACGGCTCGGTGCTGCACTATCTCAAGGCGATCCAGGCGGCCGGCACAGACGATCCGGCGAAGGTGATGGCCAAGATGCGCGAACTGCCGATCGAAGACACCTTCGTGCACGGCGGCAAGCTGCGCGAGGATGGCCGGGTCATCCGCGACATGTATCTCGCCCGGGTGAAGAAGCCGTCCGAGTCGAAGGAGCCTTGGGACTACCTCGACATCGTCAAGACCGTCAAAGGCGAGGACGCCTACCGGCCGGTCTCCGAGTCGAAATGCCAGCTCCTGAAGAAGTGAGCTGATCCAGTCAGGCACCTCAGCGAATGCGACGCGCCGATGCAGTCGGCGCGCTTCGCATGCGCTCTCCTCGTTACCGGTCCACGCAGATGCCGTTGGTGAGCATCGCGGTCAGCTCACGCGCGGTCTGGGCCACCCTGAGCTGCCCCCGGCCGTTGACGTATCGCCAGGCCAGATGCTCGATCGCGCCGAACAGGACGTCGCGCAGCAGCTTTGGATTGACGTCCGACCTCACCTCCCCGGTCTTGACCGCGTCCTTGACGATTCGAACCAGCACCGAGGTATAGCGCCGGTTCATCTCCTGGATCGCCGAGCCTTCGTAGTCGCTCGCGCCCCGCACCTCCGCGATGAACAGGCGGCAGAGGTCAGTGTCGGAGACGAAGACCTCGAGATGCCGCCTGATCAGCGCTTCGAGGCGATCGCGAAAGCGATTTTTCCCGAACACCTGCGTCTCGAGATCGACCAGGATCCGCTCATAGAACTTCTGCAGCACGGCAAACAGCAGGCCCCGCTTGTTGCGGAAATATCGATAGGCAAGCCCGTCGGAAATTTGCGCGATGCGCGCGATCTCGGCGATCGAGGCCCCCTCAAAGCCCCTCTCGGCGAAGGCGCGCTTGGCCGCGTCGAGGATCGCGTCGTAACGATCCTGCATTCGCTCGGGACTTATCGCCGGCATGTCGCAACTCCGGAATGTTCCAGATCCAGGACGGCGTATCGCATCGGAACCGGCCCCGGATTCGAGGGCCAACAAAGCCCCTCTTGCGCGCGGCGAGGCGTCACATAACAATGAATACACTTCATTTTGGTTTCCATCGATGGCCCTTGGCAGTTGACACCACCCTAAACTGAATTACATTCATTATAAAGCGCGCTCAGCCAAGATCGCAGCATCCATAAAAAATGGGGAAGGAAGCCGGCGTATGACCACGTCCCAGGCCCGCTTGAGCGGCGACAATCGCGCGTCGATGTTTGCGCTCGACGAGCAGCAGCAAGCCATCCTCGATCAGGCCGACCGCTTTGCGCGCAAGGAGCTGTATCCGCTTTCCGAGCGCATGGACCGCGAGGAATGGTGGCCGGATGACGCGTTCCGCACGATCGGCGACAACGGCTTTTTCGGCGCGACCATCCCCGAGGAACATGGCGGGGCCGGCATGGACCTGGTGGCGGCCGGCCTGGTGCTCCAGGGCTTCGCGCGCTGGAACCATGCGATGGCGCTGTCCTGGGTCGCGCACGACAATTTGTGCGCCAACAACATCTATCGCAACGGCAACGAACTGCAGCGCCGCAAATATCTGCCGGACCTGTGCAAGGGCCGAACAATCGGCGCGCTCGGCCTCACCGAACCGGGGGCCGGCTCCGACGCGCTGGGCTCGATGCGCACCACCGCGCGCCGCGACGGCGATCACTACGTCCTCAACGGCGGCAAGATCTTCATCACTAACGGACCGGTCGCCGACGTCATCCTGGTCTACGCCAAGACCGATCGCGCCAAGGGCGCCCACGGCATTTCCGCCTTCATCGTCGAAAAGGGCTTTCCCGGGTTCAAGGTCGCACAGAAGCTGACCAAGATGGGCTATCGCGGCAGCCAGACCGCCGAGCTGGTGTTCGAAGACTGCCGGGTGCCCGTGGAGAATTTGGTCGGCGGCGAGAACCGCGGCGTGTCGATCGTGATGAGCGGGCTCGATCTGGAGCGCGCGATGGTCGCGCCGCTGTGTCTCGGTGTTTCGGAGCGGGCCTTGCAGCTCTCCATCGACTACGCGCAGACCCGCCAGCAATTCGGCAAGCCGATCGGCTCGTTCCAGATGGTCCAGTCCATGCTGGCGGAGATGTACGTTCAGGTCGAGACCATGCGGACTTTCACCTATCGCACGCTGGCGGAGGCCGCACCGCTTGAGATCGGCGGCGGCGGACGCGGCGATATCCACATGCTGACAGCAGCCTCTGTGATGTACGCCGCCGAGGCATGCCACGCCGTCCTCGACAGGGCCGTCCAGATTCACGGCGGCAGCGGCTACATCTGGGAGTCGGAGATCAACCGGCTGTTTCGTTCGATCAAGTTGCTGGAGATCGGCGCCGGAACGACCGAAGTCCGGAAGATGATTATCGCAGGCGAACTCCTCAAGGATGTGGCGTCCCATGGCTGACGATCACATGCCTCAGCGATCGGACAGACTCGGACTGACGGACGATGAGCTCGCGCTGCATCGAACCGTGTTCGCCTCCGACGCCCTCAAGGATATGGTCATCGTGCTATCCGGCGGCGCGGGTGGTATCGGTCGGGCGATCGCGTGGTTGTTCGCACGGCTCGGCGCGCACCTCGTCGTGGTCGGCCGCAATCAGGGCAAATTGTCAGCCTTGACATCCAATATGACGGCGAAGGGTTTGCAAGCCTCGGCATGCGCCGCCGACATCAGGGATGCCGACGCCGTTGCGAGATTGTTCGATACGGTCTGGCAGACGCATGGCCGCGTCGACGGCCTGATCAACAGCGCGGGCGGGCAATTCCCGCAACCGGCCATCGATTTTTCCGTAAAGGGCTGGAATGCCGTCATCGATACCAATCTGAACGGCACCTGGTACATGATGCAGACCGCCGCCCGACACTGGCGCGACAACAAGCAGCCCGGCAACATCGTCAACATTGTCGTCGTGACGACGCACGGCCTGTATGGCATCGCGCATTCGATTGCAGCCAGATCCGGAGTTATCGGCCTTTCGCGCAGCGTTGCCGTGGAATGGGCGCCACTCAACATCCGGGTGAATTGCGTCGCCCCCGGCGCGATCGAGACCGAAGGCTGGAACGTCTATGCGCCCGAGGCGCGCGCGGCCTACCCGCGATCAAATCCGATGATGCGGGCGGGGTCGCCGTGGAATGTCGCCGAAGCCTGCGCCTATCTCGCAAGTCCGTCCGGAGCGTTCGTCACAGGCGAGACATTGACCGTGGATGGCGGGGGCCAGCTCTGGGGGGAGACCTGGACCACCGGAAAGCCGGCCTATTTCATAGACAAGGACACGTAGATCCGTTGTTCATCGCCGCGGTGCGAATCCAGGGTGTTCACGAATGAAGATCTGCATCGAGATTTCCTCGCCCGCAATCATTCTTACAGCAGGGGTTAAGCGGCCGTGACCAATCACCTGATTCACCGTGTCAATGTTGGCGACCTCGTCACCCGAAGTGCGGCGCGCTTTCCAGAGCGAGAGATGATCTGCGACGGCGACAGGCGCTGGTCCTATCGCGACTTCGACGCCTGGACCAACCGGATCGCCCATGGTCTTTCCGCGCTCGGCCTCGAGAAGGGCGACGCCCTTGCTCTGATGTCGGGCAACCGCGCCGAGTTCCTCGCCGTCTATTTCGCCTGCGCGCGGCTTGGCCTGGTCTGCGTCCCCGTTAACCTGCTCTGGCGACAAGGCGAGCTTAGCCATGTCCTGAAGGACTCGCGCGCCCGCGCCGCCGTCGTCGAAGCCGGCCTGCTCGCGCAATTCTGCGCCGGACTCGAAGATCCGGCACAGCTGCTCGGCATCGTCGTGATCGACGGGCAGGCGGCGACCGCCCCCGACGGCATCGGTGACCTGCCGGTGCTCGCGTTCGACGCGCTCGCGGCCGGCCAGTCCTCGGACATTCCGGATATCGCGATCGAGGATCGCGCTCCCCTCTCCTATCTCTACACCAGCGGCACGACCTCGGCGCCGAAGGGCGTGATCGGCACCCATCTGGCGATCTACCTGGAATCACTGGGGACCGCGATCGACACCTGCATGACCGAGAACGATCGGCTGAGCGTGGTGCTTCCGCTCTTCCACACCGCCCAGCTCAACGCACTCTGCACGCCGGCCATCGCAGCCGGCGCCTCAATGGTGATCCAGCGCGGCTTCGACGCTACCGCTCTTCACGAAGCCATCGAGAACGAGCGCATCAGCGTGCTCTTTGCGCTGCCGATGATGATCCAGCAGCTCGTCGAACGCCAGCTCGCGCACCGACGCAATGTCTCGAGCCTGCGCCTGACGGTCTACGCGATGGCGCCGATGCCGGAAGCGGAGCTTCGCCGCGCGATCGAGACCTTCGGCTGCGACTTCAGCCTCATGTTCGGGCAAACCGAGATGAGCCCGGTCTCGACATTCTTCAAGCCGGAGCACCAGCTCAGCCATCCCGGCGCGGTCGGCACGCCGGCCGTCAACGTGCAGGTCGCCATCATGGCCCCAGGCGGCGAGCTGCTTCCGACCGGAGCGACCGGCGAGATCGTCTATCGTAGTCCCCAGACCATGGCGGGCTACCTGCACAATCCCGAGGCGACCGCAGATGCCTTCTGCCACGGCTGGTTCCACTCAGGCGATGCCGGCCATTTCGACGCTGACGGGATTCTCTGGTTCGAGGACCGCTTCAAGGATGTGATCAAGACCGGCGGCGAGAACGTCTCGTCGATCGAGGTCGAGCTCGCGGTCCGGGCCGCCTATCCCGACGTGCTTGAAGTCGCCGCGATCGGCTTGCCGCACCAGCGTTGGGGCGAAGCGATCACCGCCGTCGTCGTCACCCAAGATGGCCGATCCATCGACGCGGACACGCTGCTGTCAGCCGTGCGCGAGCGGCTGAGCCCGTTCAAATGCCCGAAGGCCGTCATCCATGTTTCGGAGCTGCCCAAGACCGCCACCGGCAAAATCGAAAAAGCCAAGCTGAGGCGCACCTATGCAGCCTACTACCAGTAAGTCGTCGTCCGCCGCAGCCGACTACAGACCGCCAGAAACTAGGCCCTGGAGGCGAAAGAGCAACCCAGCGCGGCATGTGCCAGCGTTACTCCAAAGCACACCCACGCTTGCTGACGATCGACTCATCTCGGATAAGCTACGAAACCAACGCGTTGCATGGATCCGACCTCATCATGTCCAGAATTGCCGTCTATATCTTCAAAATCGCCAATTGAGAGAGTGAGAGCGCCCTGAAGCGATCGCTGCCGCTTCCGGGCATCGCGGATCGAGCGCGAGAGGTTCTCGGCGAGGACCGGCATCCCATCAACACGGCCGCCCTGCCTATCTGCACGATTAACTGCGCCGCAATACTCCGCTAGCGAAAGCGCGGTGGAATGCCGACCCCGAGCGAGATAAGCCAAGCTCACGACTTCGGTCAGCGTCCTCAATGTGAAAGTGAAACGAGAACAACGTTATCAAACTACGCTAGGCTGCGAGATAGCCGCCAAACGCCCTACTCCCACTCGATCGTCCCCGGCGGCTTGCTGGTCACGTCGTACACCACCCTATTCACGCCCTTCACCTCGTTGATGATGCGCGTCGCGGTCTCGCCCAGGAATTTCATATCGAACTGGTAGAAGTCGGCGGTCATGCCGTCGGTCGAGGTGACGGCGCGGAGGCCCACGACGTATTCGTAGGTGCGGCCGTCGCCCATCACGCCGACGGTCTTGACCGGCAGCAGCACCGCGAAGGCCTGCCAGATCGCATCATAGAGGCTGTGCTTGCGGATCTGGTCGATGTAGACCGCATCCGCGTTGCGCAGGATGTCGAGCTTCTCCCTGGTGATGTCGCCGGGGCAGCGGATCGCAAGGCCGGGGCCCGGGAACGGGTGGCGGCCGACGAACACTTCGGGCAGGCCGAGCTCGCGGCCGAGCACGCGCACCTCGTCCTTGAACAGCTCGCGCAAGGGTTCGACCAGCTTCATGTTCATGCGATCAGGAAGGCCGCCGACATTGTGGTGCGACTTGATCGTCACCGACGGGCCGCCGGTGAAGGAGACGCTCTCGATCACGTCGGGATAGAGCGTGCCCTGCGCCAAAAATTCCGCGCCGCCGATCTTTTTCGCTTCGGCCTCGAACACGTCGATGAACAGCCGGCCGATGGTCTTGCGCTTCACCTCGGGATCGGTAACGCCTGCGAGCTCGCCCAAGAACTCCTTCGACGCGTCCACATGGACCAGCGGGATGTTGTAGTGGTTGCGGAACAGGTCGACGACGGTCTTGGCCTCGTCGAGCCGCAGCAGGCCGTGATCGACGAACACGCAGGTGAGCTGGTCGCCGATCGCCTCGTGGATCAGCACGGCCGCGACGGCGGAATCGACGCCGCCGGAGAGGCCGCAGATCACCTTGCCCTTGCCGACCTGGGCGCGGATCTTCTCGATCGCCTCCTCGCGGAAGGCGCGCATGGTCCAGTCGCCGGTCAGCCCTGCGACCTTCCGCACGAAATTGCGCAGCAGTTTGGCGCCGTCGGGCGTGTGCACCACCTCGGGGTGGAACATCAGCCCGTAATATTTGCGCTTCTCGTCCTGGATGATCGCGAACGGCGCGTTCGGCGAGGTGCCGGCGACGGAGAAGCCGGGCGGCATCCTGGTGATGCGGTCGCCATGGCTCATCCAAACCTGGTGCTTCTCGCCGTGGTTCCAGATGCCGTCGAACAGCTGGCTGTCGGTCTTCACCTCGACATCGGCGCGGCCGAATTCGCGGTGATGCCCGCCCTCGACCTCGCCGCCGAGCTGGGCCGCCAGGGTCATCTGGCCGTAACAGATGCCGAGCACGGGAACGCCGGATTCGAAGATCAGCTGCGGGGCGCGCGGCGAGCCGGTCTCGTGCACCGATTCCGGACCGCCGGAGAGGATCACCGCCTTCGGCTTCATCTCCTTGAAGGCGGCCTCCGCCTTCTGGAACGGCACGATCTCGGAATAGACGCCCATCTCGCGGACGCGGCGGGCGATCAGTTGCGTCACCTGACTGCCGAAATCGACAATCAGAATCTTGTCATGCGCCGAGGCCACCGAGGGCGTCGACGGTTCGCGGGCTGTGTGCTGGGCTGTCATGGCAAGCAGATACGCGACGGCGCCCGCCCCCGCAACCGCGGCCAGCGTGGCGCCCACATTCTTCTTTGGGCATGGACAAATCGATATAGGTCAGTATTATTGACCTAATTTTGACCATAAGCACCATGGAGGAAACCGATGCCCGATTTTCACGAGCCGTCCCGCCTCACCGCGCTCGGCCACGAGTGGATCGCCGCCTGGAACGCGCGCGACCTCGAGCGCGTGCTGGCGATGTATTCGGAGGATACCGAGATGACCTCGGACCGGATCCCGGCATTCGGCTTCGGCGCCTCCGGCACCGTGCGCGGCAAGGCGCAGCTGCGGGCCTATTGGAGCGCGGCGCTGGCGAAACTGCCCGAACTGCATTTCGAGCTGATCGACCTCTATGTCTCGCCCGACAGCGTCGTGGTGTTCTACCAGAACGAACGCGGCAAGAAGATCTGCGAGTACCTGCGGCTCGATGATCAGGGCAAGATCAGGCAGGGTTCGGCGAACCATCTGGTGCATTGAGGTTGCAACGGCATCCGGTCATCCGTCATCCTGAGGAGCGCGCTCTTGCGCGCGTCTCGAAGGGCGACGGCCCGGCTCCATCCCCATCCTTCGAGGCTCGCTTCGCTCGCACCTCAGGATGACGCCGCCGCTTGGGGTGCAGAGGCATCGAGCATAGGAATCCCGACGATGAAAATCCCGACCCTGCCCTTCACCGTCACCGACTGGAGCAACGTCGAACCGACGGTGCATCCCGGCGAGACCGGGCAAGCATTGTGGCGCACGCTGAACATCGGCGATCTTCGCGTGCGGATGGTCGAATATTCGGCCGGCTATCTCGCCGATCACTGGTGCGACCGCGGTCACGTGCTCTACGTCGTCACCGGCGAGCTCGACACCGAGCTGCGCGACGGCCGCAAATTCACGCTGAAGCCCGGCATGAGCTATCAGGTCTCCGATTTCGGCGACGCCGCGCATCGCTCGTCGACGGCGACCGGCGCGACGCTGTTCATTGTGGATTGAGCCGGTACTTAACCTCTCTCCCGTCACCCTGAGGAGGTCGCGAAGCGACCGTCTCGAAGGGCGACAGCCCGGCTCTCCCCGTCATTGCGAGCCACCCGGTCGGCGCGAAGCGCCGCCGGATGACAGGCTCCGCGAAGCAATCCATCTATCCGCATATGCGGAGCGATGGATTGCTTCGTCGCTACGCTCCTCGCAATGACGTGGATGGGGCACGGCACTCACCTTCTCCGCCCCGCAACCTTCCTCACCTTGGTATCCGCCCAGCCCAGCGGCTTGCCGCTCTTCGACGGCAGCACGAGTTGGCCGACCGCCTGCCCGGCCTGGTCCAGCAGCACCGAATGCGCCTCGCCGCGCGCGTAGAGATGCGCCTCGCCCCATTGCCGCAGGCCGACCACGATCGGGAACAGGTCGTGGCCCCGCTTCGTGAGCACGTAGTCCTGATAGGCGCTGCCGTCGGACGCCGCGACCTGCTCGAGCACGCCGAGTTCAACCAGCGTGCGTAGCCGCGTCGTCAGCATGCCCTTGGCGATGCCGAGGTTCTTCTGGAAGTCGCCGAACCGGTGCAGGCCGTCGAACGCGTCGCGCACGATCAAGAGCGACCACCAGTCGCCGATCGCATCCAGCGCGCGCGCCACCGGGCAGTCCGCCTTGGCGAATCCGGTCCGCTTCATCGCGGCCCTCCTCCTCGATCACGATTTCGAACTGGTCTTAAAATAGGACTAGACGGCGTCCAGCGCAACTGGTCTCATTATAAGACCGGATAGCAGTGGAGACTGATAATGACAAACGAGACGATGGCAGGGGTCGGGCCGGCCAGGCGGGGCGATAAGGCGGGCAATAAGCCCAAAGGCGCAGCGGAAGGCGCGCTGTCACCCGCGGTCGTGCTGCTGTTCGCCGTCGCCTGCGGGCTCAGCGTCGCCAACATCTATTTTGCGCAGCCGCTGCTCGACACCATGGCGCGGGATCTTGCCATCACGCCCGCCGTGATCGGCGTCGTCGTGACGCTCACGCAAATCGGCTACGCCTTCGGGCTGACGCTGATCGTGCCGCTCGGCGATCTCTGGGATCGCCGCAGGCTGATCGTCGGCCAGACCGCGCTGTCCGCGATCGCGCTCGCCATCGTCGGCACCGCGCCGAACGCCTTCGTGCTGCTCGCCGGCATGGTGCTGGTCGGGCTGCTTGCGGTCGTGATCCAGGTGCTGGTCGCCTATGCCGCGACGCTGGCCGCACCCGCCGACCGCGGCCGCACCATCGGCACCGTCACCAGCGGCGTGGTGTCGGGTATCCTGCTGGCACGTTTTGCCGCCGGCGCGCTGGCCGATCTCGGTGGCTGGCGCGTGGTCTATCTCACCTCCGCCGCGCTGACGCTGGTGCTGGCGGCGCTGCTGGCGCGCGCGCTGCCGCGGCATGCGCCGCAGCCGATGGCCGGATCGTCCTACGCAAAGCTGCTGCGCTCGACGGTCGCGCTGTTCGTCGAGGAACGGGTGTTGCGCGAGCGCGCGGTGTTCGCGCTGTTGATCTTCGCAAGCTTCAGCGTGTTCTGGAGCTCGGTCGTGCTGCCGCTCGCTGCCCCGCCGCTGTCGCTGTCGCACACCACCATCGGCATGCTCGGGGTCGCAGGCCTTGCCGGCGCGCTGGCGGCACGCAATTCCGGCCAGCTCGCCGATCGCGGCTGGGGCCAGCGCACCACCGGATTGTCGCTGCTCTTGATGCTCGCGGGCTGGGTGCCGATCGCCTGCCTCAACACCTCGCTCTGGCTGGTGGTGGTTGGCGTTCTCATGATCGACTTCGCGGTGCAGGCGATCCACGTCACCAACCAGAGCCTGATCGTCGCCGCGCGCCCCGAGGCCGCGAGCCGGCTGGTCGGCGGCTATATGGTGTTCTATTCGATCGGCACCGGGTTCGGCGCGATCTCTTCGACGATGGCTTATGCCGCGGCCGGCTGGATCGGCGTCTGCGTGCTGGGCGCTGCGATCAGCGCCGTCGCGCTGCTGTTCTGGGTGATCGTGGTGAGCCGGACGCCGGCGCCTGTGGGGGTGTGCTCCGAAGCGTAGGGTACTCAAGCCGTCATTGCGAGCCGCCCGGTCGGCGCGAAGCGCCGCCGGATGACAGGCTCCGCGAAGCAATCCATCGTGCCGCATATGCGGAGCCATGGATTGCTTCGTCGCTTCGCTCCTCGCAATGACGGCGGAGAAAGCGTCACGCCTTCTTCAGCACCGCGACGTAAAACCCGTCCGTGCCGGTCCGGCGCGGCGTCATCAGCAGGCCTTCCGCCGATTGCAGCGCGGCCTCTCCGAACGCCTCGGCCTTGTCCCACAGCACCGATGCGGTCTGCTCCGGCGGCTGCACCGAGAACTCAGGATGCCGCGCGGTAAAAGCCCTGACCTGCTCGCCGTTCTCCTCCGCCAGCACCGAGCAGGTGATGTAGGCGATGCGGCCGCCAGCCTTCACCAGCGGCACCGCGCGCTCCAGCACCTCGGCCTGGTCCTTCAGCCGCACCTCGAGCGCGCCGGGCCGCATCCGCCATTTGGCGTCGGGATTGCGGCGCCAGGTGCCGGTGCCGGTGCAGGGAGCGTCGATCAGCACGAGGTCAGCGGAGGCCTTGATGTCGGACAGCACCTCCTCCTCGCCGCGCGGCGTGCGCACGTCGCAATTGTGCACGCCGGCGCGCGACAGCCGTTCATGGATCGGCGCGAGCTGGCGCTTGTCGCTGTCGGTCGCGATCAGCCGGCCCTTGCCTTGCATCTGAGCTGCAATCGCCAGCGTCTTGCCGCCGGCACCGGCGCAGAGATCGATCACCTGCTCGCCGGGCTTGGCCGCCGCGAACAAGGCGGCGAGCTGCGAGCCCTCGTCCTGCACCTCGATGGCGCCCTTGATGAAATCCTCCTCGGCATGGATGCCGGGATTGCGCGCGTCGGCGCCGAGCTCGATGCGCAGGCCGAGCGGCGACCACGGCGTTTCCCTGGCACCGAGATGCGACAGCCGCGGCAGCACCTTCTCGCGCTTGCCGCGCAGTGTGTTGACGCGCAGATCGAGCGGCGCGCGGCTCGCCATCGCGGTCGCCTCCGCGGCGCGGTCGTCGCCGAACACTTTTGCCAGATGCGCATCGAGCCAGTCCGGATAGTCGCCCGCGACGTGCGCCGGCGCGTCCGTGAGCGTGCGCGTGGCCAATGCGGCCTCCTCGGTCGCGGTCAGCGGATCCGGCGCGAACCGGCCACCGTCGCACAGCGCCGAGATCGTCGGGATATCCATGCCGCGCTCGAGCTTGAGCATGCCGAGCACGCGCGACCGGGCGCTGGAATCGTCCATCAGCCAGGCCGCGGAGGATTGCCGGCGCAGCACGTCCCAGATCAGGCCGGAGATCGCAGCGCGATCGCCGGAGCCGGCATAACGGTGCGCGGTGCCCCATTCCTTCAGCGCTTTCGCCGCGGGAATGCGCTGTGCGTCGATGGTGGCGATCAGCTCGATCGCGGCGGTGAGCCGGGCAGCGGGGGTCATTGATCTCTTTCGGTTGGGCGCATCAGATCAGCAGCAGCAGTCTGAGCGCGAAATACAGCCACATCGCCGCCAGCACCAGCACGCCGGCGAACCAGGCGAGCGAGCGCGCCGCACGTCGTTGGAGGTGACGAACACCGCGGCATGGGCAAACCGCGTCACCACGAACACCCAGGACATCAGCACGATGAACAGATCGGCACGATGCAGCGGCAGCGCAATGGCGATCAGGACATAGAACAGCACCGGCAGCTCGAACTGGTTGGCAAAGCAGTTGCCGAACTTGGTGGCGCCGGCCGGCCAGTTCGGCTCGCGCAGCGCGATATCGGCCATCTTGGTCTCGCCGCTCGTCAACGTCTTTGTGCGCGCCGTCGCCATCGCGAACAACAGCGCGAAGGTGAGCCCAATCTGGATGAAGACCGGCAATAGAACCATTTGAACCGACATCGAGAATCTCCCTCAGCCGCGGGCGCCCGGCCGCCCTCTTAGCCGCCGCTCGCGCCCCTGACAATGAAGCGTGCGCGGTAACCCGTTGAACTATCCTCTGAGCCCGGCTGACCAACTCCCGGGACCAATGGCGGTTTCAGTTCCTCAGGGATGACGCGATGCGCATCAACACCCCGATCCTCGACGGCGCGGCCCTGGCGGCGGCGTCCCTCGGCGATCTCCTCAGCTCCCTGCTGAGGGTGATCGACCCCGTCATCGGCTGGTTCGACGATTCGGCGGATGGCGGGCTCGACATGGTGATGTCGGGGCTCGCCGGCGTCGCCGCGGCGACTGCCGCGCCGACGCCCTCGATCACGCAGCTTGCGATCTAGGGTCAACGGCAACGCTTCAAACGAGACTCTTCAAACAAGACATCAAACAACGCATCAAACAGGGCAGCGAATAAGACGACGAAATCGTCATCGTTCCGACTTCGCGCCGACCTATGCTCCCGGCGAAAGGAGCGATGCATGCCCCAATTTCGCCTGACCCAAATCTCCGACACCCACCTCGCGCGCCGCTTCAAGCCGCTCGTCGACAACTTTCATCGCGTCAGCGAGCACATCGATGCGACGCGTCCCGATCTCGTGCTCAACTCCGGCGACGTCTCGTTCGACGGGCCGACCAGCCGCGACGACATGGTGTTTGCCAAGGAGCTGCACAGCGCGCTGCCGGTCGATTGCCTCTATCTGCCTGGCAATCACGACATCGGCGACAATCCGACTGCGGTCGGCCCGGTTCCGGCGCAACTGCCGACCGAACAAACGCGCGGCGCCTTCACCTCCGTGATCGGCGAAGACCGCTGGCATTTCGACGCCGCCGGCTGGTGCTTCATCGGCCTCAATTCGCTGATCATGAACACCGGCCTCGACAGCGAGGCCGAGCAGTTCGACTGGCTCGCAGGCGCACTCGACAAGGCCGTCGGCAGGCCGGTGGCGCTGTTCGTGCACAAGCCGCTCTATCTCGAGGTGCCCTACGATGCCGAGCGCGTCGAGACCTCGTTCCGCTACGTGCCGCAGCCGGCGCGGCGGCGCCTGATCGAGGTGTTCGGCAAGGTCGATTGGCGCCTGGTCGGCAGCGGCCATGTGCATCAGCGCCGCGACTACACGTTCGAACATGTCCGGCATGTCTGGGCGCCTTCGACCGCCTTCATCGTCCCCGACACGCGGCAGGAGGTGATCGGCGTCAAGGAAGTGGGTCTTGTCGAATACCGCTTCCAGCCGGACAGCTTCGAGGTGCGCCACGTCAGGGCCAAGGGCCAGGTCGATGTCGACCTGGACATGCTGCTCGGCAAAGAGCCGGCCTAACGGCGAAACTCCTTGCCACCGTCATTGCGAGCGAAGCGAAGCAATCCATCGCGCCGCAAGCGGGCAAAGTGGATTGCTTCGTCGCTTTCGCTCCTCGCAATGACGGGGATAGAACGGTGCGCACCGGCTCGGCGGCCTGAGCCGCGTCAGCTCCGCGCAGCGTCGTGCAGGTCCCGCTTGATGACGGTGAGCAGCGCCTGCAGCGAGTCTTTGTTCGGTTGCGGCGCTGCCGGCGCGGGCAGCACGCGAGGCGTGGGCCGCATGAGGCGCGGCGGCTCGGCGGCCGGCTCCTCCTCGACGAATTTTCCATGCAGGACGTCATCGCGGCGGCCCATGACGAACATCGTCGCCCAATAGCCGACGGCGAGAACAATGACCCCGAAAACAATAGCTTCAAAAACCATGGCTACACCTGAAATATAGCCATATTGAATCAACTGCTCCGGGTCCCCGTCAAGCAAATGGGGGCCGAAAAGCCCCCAAAAGCCCGCCAATGTGGCGTTTTTGATACTTTGTTGCGCGGAATGGGAGCTGGAACGCCCCGTTTTGACGCGTTTTCTTGACGCGAAGCGGTACCCATCCCGGATTAAGTCCGGGACAGGCTTCGCTCGAAAACGCTATGCGCTCAGGCCTTGTCGGGCCCGACCCGGACCAGCTGCTTGCCGAAATTGGCGCCCTTGAGCAGACCCATGAAGGCCTCCGGCGCGCTGTCCAGGCCCTCGGTCACGAACTCCTTGTACTTGACCTTGCCCTCGCGCACCCACTGCGACATGTCGCGCAGGAAGTCGCCATGCATGGCGGCGAAGTCGCTGACGATGAAGCCGCGGAAGGTCAGCCGCTTGGTCAGGATCGCGAACATGATCGACGAAGCCCATTTCGGCGCCCGCGCTTCGCGATCGTTGTAGTGCGCGATCAGCCCGCATACCGGCACGCGCGCAAAAGCGTTGAGCTGCGGGTAGACCGCCTCGAACACGGCGCCGCCGACATTCTCGAAATAGACGTCAATGCCTTTCGGACAGGCCTCCTTCAGTTTCGCCGCCAGATCCGGATCGCGATGATCGAGGCAGGCGTCGAAGCCGAGTTCCTTGGTGACGTAGTCGCACTTGTCCTTGCCGCCAGCGATGCCGACCGCGCGCGCCCCCTTGATCTTCGCGATCTGGCCGACCGCCGATCCGACCGCACCGGAGGCACCGGCAACCACCACCGTCTCGCCCGCCTGCGGCTTGCCGATCTCGAGCAGGCCGGTATAGGCGGTCATGCCGGGCATGCCGAGCACACCGACCGCGGTCGAGATCGGCGCGATCTTCGGATCGATCTTGGCGAGCCCCTTGCCGTCGGACAGCGCATGGGTCTGCCAGCCCGCGCGCGACAGCACGATATCGCCCTTGGCAAAGCCGGGATTGTTGGAGGCGATCACCTCGCTCACCGTGCCGCCCTCCATCACGCCGCCGACCGGCACCGGCGCGGCGTAGGACGGGCCGTCGTTCATGCGGCCGCGCATATAGGGATCGAGCGACAGCCAGATGGTGCGGAGCAGGACCTCGCCCGCCCCCGGTGTCGGCGGCGCGTAGTCTTCGAGCCTGAAATTGGCCGGCGTGGGCTCGCCATGCGGGCGCGAGGCCAGAACGATGCGCTTTCCTTGGGACATGATTTTCCTCTTGAGGTGATTGTTCGTGGCGCACACGTAGTCATGCAATCCAGTTCCCTGCAAGGGAGATGGATTTGCTCTTTTCGCGCCGAGTTTGTTTGAAACGGTGTTTGAAATGGTGCCCGTCATATCGGGCACGATGACGCCCGGCCACCGCATCCCCCTCGTCATTTCCCGATGCGCAATTGCGCATCTGAGGGCGTGCGAAGCACGAGCCTGGAATCCATTCATCCACCGACGATGAGATTCGATGGATTCCGGGCTCGGTCCTACGGACCGCCCCGGAATGCCTTCGTGTGAGGCTTACACCCCGACCCCGCTTGCCCCCGTCCTTCTCTGGTTCGTGGCATCCATCTCGCTTCACGACTGTCACGACACACATTGACATAAAACACTTTTTTTGTCAAAGTGCGTGAGTTGTGACGAACAAGCTCACCCACGATGAAGCGGAGGCGCGCCGGCAGAAAATTCTGGCGGCAGCGCGCTGGTGTTTTCTCAACTTCGGCTTCTCGAAGACCTCGCTCGACGACATTGGAAAGCGCGCGGGGATTTCGCGCACGCTGCTCTATCGGACCTTCAAGGACAAAGAGAACATCTTCACCGCGGTCTTCGCCGATTGGCTCATCTCCCGCCATCCGGCTGCGAAGAAAGCTGCCCTCGGCGCCGGCTCGCCGGGCGAACGGCTCCTTGAAGTGTGCAAGCTCATGGTCATTGAACCCTGGGCTGACATGGTCGGAGCGCCGATGGCGGGCGAATTCTTCGACGTCTGCGCGCGCCTGGACCCGCAAATCGAGGCCCGGCACCGCAGCGTGGCCACCGAATGCGTTGCGAGGATCCTCGGCGGCGACGAAGCAGCCGCAGAGGTTTTCGTGCTCGGCCTTGATGGACTTCTCAGCGACGAGCCCACCACGGTGGTGCTGGAGCAACGAGTGCAGCTTCTCGCTGCTCGCTTCGCGCCGCCCAACAAACGAAAGTAATGAGTATGACCAAAGCATGGACGGTGAAGGACATTCCTTCACAAGTCGGAAAACGCATCATCGTGACCGGCGCCAACAGCGGCATCGGCTGGCACGCGGCACTGGAGTTGGCGCGTGCCGGAGCGGAAGTGACGATTGCCTCCCGGAACGAAATGAAGGCCGCCGACGCGGCTCGCCGGATCCTTGCCATCGTGCCGAACGCCAACGTCGACACGGGGAAACTGGATCTGTCGAATCCCAAGTCGGTAAATGCGTTTGCGGAAAGTCAGCTGTCGCTGTCCCGGCCGATCGACGTGCTGATCAACAATGCAGGCGTGATGGCGCTCCCGGATCGCCGGGAAAGCGTCGATGGCCATGAGATGCAGTTCGCGACCAACGTCTTGGGTCCATACCGCCTGACGGCCTTGCTGCTACCCGCGCTGCTGCAATCGGCTGCGCCGCGCGTCGTTACCGTAGCGTCCGGTACCCACGCGATGGGAGGTCCGGTGCCCGTCGCAGATCTCGACTCCAAGCAAAGCTACAAACCGATCAAGGCCTACGCGAAGACGAAACTCGCGAATATCCTGGTCGCAAGGGAGTTGCAGAGGCGCGCCGGAGACCGTTTGCTATCGGTCATCTGTCACCCCGGCGCGGCGAAGACGAACCTTTTTGCCGATACCAGCGCCCTCATGCTGCTCGCGGCGTTCGCCGTCTATCCGTTGGTTCAGAACGCCGCCATGGGAGCGGAGCCGACTATCATGGCTGCAACCTCGCCTGACGTGAAACCGGGCGGCTACTACGGACCCGGCGGCTTCATGAGACTGCGTGGTCATCCGACCGAAGATAAGACGTCGTCCATCGCCGAGAATACCGAGGCCGGCCGCATCCTGGTCGACGAGCTCGAGCGGATATCGGCGATAGGTTTCCCACTCTAACGTCGAAAGGCCACAGCCGCGTGGTCCCCACATCAGAAGGACCGAATCGTTATCCGGAGATTCCGGGTTCGCGTCTTCGACGCGCCCCGGAATGACAGCGGTTGGTGCTTACACCCCGCCCGGATAGTTCGGGGCTTCGCGCGTGATGGTCACGTCGTGGACGTGGCTCTCGCGCAGGCCGGCGCCGGTGATGCGGACGAACTCGGCTTTCTCGTGGAAGTCCTTGATGTCCTTGGCGCCGACATAGCCCATCGCCGCGCGCAGACCGCCGGCGAGCTGATGCATCACGTTGCCGACCGGGCCCTTGTAGGGCACCTGGCCCTCGATGCCTTCCGGCACGAGCTTGAGCGTGTCCTTGATGTCCTGCTGGAAGTAGCGGTCGGCCGAGCCGCGCGCCATCGCGCCGACCGAGCCCATGCCGCGATAGGCCTTGTAGGAGCGGCCCTGCCACAGGAAGACTTCGCCCGGCGTCTCGTCGGTGCCGGCGAGCAGCGAGCCGACCATCGCGATGTCGGCGCCGGCGGCGAGCGCCTTGGCGAGGTCGCCGGAATATTTGATGCCGCCATCGGCAATCACGGGCACGTCAGCCTTCTTCGCCGCCGCCACCGCATCCATGATCGCGGTGAGCTGCGGGACGCCCACGCCGGCGACGATGCGCGTGGTGCAAATCGAGCCCGGGCCGATGCCGACCTTGATGCAATCCGCGCCGGCATCGATCAAGGCCTGCGCGCCGCCCTCGGTGGCGACGTTGCCCGCCACGACCTGCACCGCATTGGAGAGCCGCTTGATGCGGTTGACGGCATTGAGCACATGGCGCGAGTGACCATGCGCGGTATCGACCACGACGACGTCGACGCCGGCATCGATCAGCCGCTCGGTACGCTCATAGCCGGTCTCGCCGACCGTGGTGGCCGCGGCGACGCGCAGCCGACCGTGCTCATCCTTGCAGGCCAGCGGATGCGCCACCGCCTTCTCGATGTCCTTGACGGTGATCAGGCCGACGCAGCGATACTGGTCGTCGACGACGAGCAGCTTCTCGATGCGATGCTTGTGCAGCATCCGCTTCGCCTCGTCCTGGCTGACGCCCTCGCGCACCGTGACGAGGTTCTCGTGCGTCATCAGCTCCGAGACCTTCTGCCTGGGATCGCTGGCGAAGCGCACGTCGCGGTTGGTCAGGATGCCGACCAGCTTGCCCGGCACGTTCTTGGCGGCGCCGGTGACGACCGGAATGCCGGAGATGCCGTTTTCCTTCATCAAGGTCAGCGCGTCGGCGAGCGTGGCGTCGGGGCCGATGGTCAGCGGATTGACCACCATGCCGGATTCGAACTTCTTCACCTGCCGCACCTGCGCGGCCTGGCCGTCGGGATCGAAGTTGCGGTGGATGACGCCAAGGCCGCCGGCCTGCGCCATCGCGATCGCCATCCGCGCCTCGGTGACGGTGTCCATCGCGGACGCCATGATCGGAATATTGAGCGAGATCGCGAGGGTGAC
Source organism: Bradyrhizobium macuxiense (assembly GCF_007993935.1). Classification (GTDB taxonomy): domain Bacteria; phylum Pseudomonadota; class Alphaproteobacteria; order Rhizobiales; family Xanthobacteraceae; genus Bradyrhizobium; species Bradyrhizobium macuxiense_A. The sequence continues at coordinate 612,006 of NZ_VITY01000001.1, forward strand.
ACGCGAGCGAATATCGACTTCCGAGGGAAGGACGTCCGACAGACCGGGCTTCAGAAGCACATCGTCGAACGTGAAGGCTTCTCGGATCGCCGGAAATCCCGTGGCCATTGCCAACTCCTTATCTGCGGCCGCAACCGCAATGGGTCTTACGGATGAACGCCGCCTACGGCGACGCTCGCTGCGTCACCGTCGAATCGGTGCCCATCGGTGGGGTTGACGCTGGTCGATAGCATGGCGGCATGACGAATCAAAGTGTTTGCCAGCCATGCACAGGCTTTTTACGGCCCCCGGTAGCCCCGCTTAGCGATATCCCTGCGGCGGCCCGTACCGGCGGATCGCCTCGACCATCTCGCGGTGGCGCCGGTCCTCCCGCTTCATGTGGACCGCGATGACCGCATGGGCCGACGGCACCAGCAGCAAGATATGGAAAAATAGCCCGAAAATCGCGCAAAACACGATCAGGACCAGATTGAGGATGGCCGAAAACGGCTGTCCGTTCAGGAGCAGCCCGATCGGCGGCAAGAGAGCGGCAAGGACGTAGATCACGGCGGGCACCTCTAAACGCGGGCGGATGCATACCAGCGTCACGCTGGATTTAGGGCGTTTGGCCGGTTCCGCAATAGCGCCGCTCGGGGCAGGATGATATGGCCCCCTCGCCCGCCTTTTTCAGCATAGCTGTCCTATTTTGATGAACAAACAACGCCTGATCCCGCTCATCGTGGCCACTGCCCTGTTCATGGAAAACATGGACTCCACGGTGATTGCGACCTCGCTGCCGGCGATCGCCGCCGATATCGGCACCAGCCCCCTGACGCTGAAGCTTGCGATCACGTCCTACCTGCTGTCGCTCGCGGTGTTCATCCCGGCGAGTGGCTGGACCGCGGACCGCTTCGGCGCCCGCATCGTGTTTGCCGGCGCGGTCGCCGTCTTCATGCTGGGCTCGATCGGCTGCGCGCTGTCCTCCTCGGTGACCGATTTTGTGTTCGCCCGCATCCTGCAGGGCCTCGGCGGGGCGATGATGACGCCTGTTGGGCGATTGGTGCTATTGCGCTCGGTCGACAAGAGCGCGCTGGTCAACGCGATGGCCTGGGTGACGGTGCCGGCGCTGATAGGCCCGGTGATCGGGCCGCCGCTCGGCGGCTTCATCACCACCTATTTCTCCTGGCACTGGATTTTCCTGATCAACATCCCGATCGGGCTGCTCGGCATCTTCCTCGCGCTGAAATACATCGACCCGATCAAGAGCGAGGCTCCTGAGCGTTTCGATCTGATGGGACTCGTGCTGGCCGGCATCGGGCTCGCCGGCATCGCCTTCGGGCTGTCGGTCGCCGGCCTCAATCTGTTGCCGTGGCCGATCGTCGCCGGATTGGTCGGCGTCGGCACGGTGTCGATGACGCTCTATGTCATCCACGCGCGGCGCACCGGTTCGCCGGTGCTCGATTTCGGACTGCTGCGGCTGCCGACCATGCGGGCGTCGATCGTCGGCGGCTTCATGTTCCGGCTCGGCATCGGCGCGCTGCCGTTCCTGCTGCCGCTGTTGATGCAGGTCGGCTTCGGCCTGTCGCCGTTCCAGTCCGGCCTCGTGACGTTTGCATCCGCGGTCGGCGCCATGGGCATGAAAACGCTGGCGGCGCGCATCATCAAGGCGTTCGGCTTCCGCAATATGATGACGGTGAATGCGGTGGTCAGCTCGGCCTTCCTCGCCGCCTGCGCCCTGTTCACGATCTCGACCCCACTAATGCTGATCTTCACCATCCTGGTGGTCGGCGGCTTCTTCCGCTCGCTGCAGTTCACCGCGATCAACACGGTCGCCTATGCCGAAGTCGAGCCGCCGCAGATGAGCCGCGCCACCACCCTCGTCAGCGTCAACCAGCAGCTCGCGGTGTCGGCTGGCGTCGCGGTCGGCGCGTTCTCGGTCGAAACCACGCTGGCGCTGCATCACCAGACCGAACTCTCCGCCGATGTATTCGGACCGGCCTTCATCGTGGTCTCGTTGATCTCGGCTGCGTCGGCCTGGTTCTTCTGGCAGATGCCGGTCGACGCCGGCAACGAGATCGCCGGCCGCAAGGCGATCGATATCTCCAGCCGCAAGGGCGCCGAGAAGCGCGCCGCCGCCGAAGCCGTCAAGGTCGCGACCGAGGACACCCAGAACGCGCGGGATCAGCGGCTGGGGTAGTCGATCGAGCGAGCTGTTCGCGAGGCACGGTACAGGCCGCTAAGGATGGCCGGTCATTCCGGTTGTCTGTTGTCGATCCGGACGTTCAACAAGTTCGTATGTAGGAACGTGGGTCGCTTCCAGCCACGATTCCAGCGCTGCTCCGCAGACCGTGCAGATCGCGTCACCCGTGTGCGGCACCAAGAACTTCTCTTCAGTGCGTCTGTACTCGGCGCCGCAATTGCATTGAACAATTGTCGCCATTGCCAGGATATGCGCCTGGGAAGGTCGGTTTACCAGCCCTTTTTTCTTTCATCAAACGGCCCCAGTGCGCGAAACGCTACTGCACCAAGGCCGCCAACCCAGTGGGGGTTTTCTCCCGGTGGGGCTTGGGGGGCTCGGGTGCCGGGAGCAGGGATTCGACTCCGGCCGTGCTTCCAGGTTCCTTGCCGACCGCGTTGAAATGTTCGCCTGCGCGAATCCCATCTGGAACGCGCCGGGTCCTGCAAAAAAATCACCGCGAGAGTCAGAAAGCGAACGGAAGCGCCGCCGCCGCTCCTGCATAGTTCGGCTCAAGCGGGCACGCAGCGGCGCCGCATCAGCAGAAATCAATGAGGAGGAAGCGCTCCGGATTCCCTTCCGTGGCGTCCGTGCGCCACGGAAGGCCCGGTTTTCATTGATCGAGTTTCGCTTGAAAGGATCAGAGCCAGTGAGTGACGCGAATACGAACGAAGTGAACGGCAATCCGAAAGTCGGCTTTGGCCTGCCCCTGTTTGCCTTCCCCAAGGCCTTCCAGGGCATCGCCGAGCAAAATGCGACGCGGGCCAAGGAGCAGTTCGAGAAGGTCAAGGAAGCCTCGGCCGAAATCTCCCTCCTGCTCAGGGAAGCCTATTCGATCAACGCAACCGGCACCGCGGATTACGCCGCCAAGCTGGTCGAGATCTCGAACACCAACTCCAGTTCGGCCCTCGCCTTCGTGACCGATCTTGCCGGCACCAGGTCGCTGTTGGAAGCGATCCAGCTTTCGGCCGAGCATGGCCGCAGGAATTTCGAGGTCGCCACCGCGCAGAACAAGGAGCTTTGGGAGCTCACCAAGAAGGTCGCGACCGAGACCTCCGAACCGCTCAAGAAGAGCCTTGCAAGGGCGTTGAAGACAGCTTCCTGAGAGCAAGCCCCCCGCTCCCGGAGCCCCGGCTGGAACGAGCGTCTCCCACAAGAAGGGACGCCGTCCAGCCGAGGGGTGCGGATCCAGCAATACCTGACAATGGAGGAGGACGCCGTGGGCGTGATCATGATCAGATGTCCGCGGACAGGCCGCGCGATCACAACCGACAAGAAGGCCGACCGCGAGACATTTCGCTGCAGCACGGTGTTCTTTTCGCGCACCTATTGCACGATCTGCCGGGCCACCCACGAATGGTTTGCCAAGGACGCTTGGGTCGACGACCCCGGCGAGCGGATGCTCGAGGCGTCCTGACAGCCTCGCCCGCCTGACAGGTTGATCAATGGCTGCGTGATCGCGAGGCCCCCGCCACACGCGGATGTGCCTGAACCTTGTCGCCATTGGCCCATGGTTGAGCGTGCGAACGCTGCGGCCCATGCGCCGCGGCTCCGCGACCGGACGGTTTCAATCCTTCGGCCGAAACGATGCGATCGATCCTGTCTCGCATGATTTCGTAACATTCGCAGGCCGCCGCTTCGAGGCCCTGCCTGTCGACCTCGATCGAGCTGCGTCGGTTGGACCGGATCGCCCCCGATGCGCGAAGCTTCTGCACGACGTGGGTTACGGTCGTTCGCCTGACGCCCAGCAATTCCGACAGCGTCTCCTGCGTCAGCGGGAGTGCGTCCTGGCCGATCTGGTCGTGAATCTGCAGCAGCCAACGGGCCAGACGGGCTTCCACCGAGTGCAGCGCATTGCAGGCCGCCATATGCTGGAACTGCACCAGCAACGATCGCATATGGAGCTGCACCGCGTCCGCGAGCGCATGGCTTCGCACGAGCGCAGCCTGAAACCGCGCCGGCGAGATTTGCCATGCCGTGCCTGCGACGCGAACCACCGCCGTCATCGGCGAACGTATCGTCCGCAGAGTCGACAGGATGCCGGCCGCGCCCTCATTGCCGACCATCGTGGTCGCGACAGCCTGTCCGTTCGGCATGTCCATGACGAACGCGATCAATGCCGTGCACGGGAAGTAGATCTGCTCGACGGGATCGCCCGACCGCACCAGCACGAGGTCGCGTTCGAGCGATGTCTTGCGGAGATGAGGCACAAGCAGATCGATATCTGCGGGCGGCAGCGCAGCCAGAAGACGATTTCCTATGCGCGTCCTGTACTCCATCACGGGACCTCTCCCCAGACGGAGGCGCGGCTCGTTGCACAGATTCCGCGGGCGTCAGGCTGAGATACGCAACGAACAGACCGCGCCGGGAAGGTAGAATACGCCGCAGGGGAAAGAGTTCCAACAGCTTCAGCTTGGTCCGCGCCCCCTTCTTCCGAGGCTCCCCCCACGCATCGCCGGACCGCGGTCGTGCCCAGCCGGAAGGCAATCCATCCCACCGCGCATCTGGATGGATTGCTTCGTCGCTACGTTCCTCGCAACGGCTGCTGCCCGCGAAACCCGGTCGCCAGCACATAGCGCTCCGAGGAGTCCTGCCGGCTGGCCGCCGGCTTGACGTGGCGGACGGTGGCGAAATCGCGCTTCAGCTGCCCGACCAGCTCGGCATCGGCGCCGCTCTGGAACACTTTTGCCAGGAAGGTACCGCCGGGATTGAGCACCTCGCCGGCGAAATGCGCGGCGGTCTCGACCAGGCCGATAATACGCAGCTGGTCGGTCTTGCGATGGCCCGTGGTGTTGGCTGCCATGTCGGACATCACGATGTCGGCGCGGCCGCCCATCATCGCGATCAGCTTCTCCGGCGCGTCCTGGTCGAGGAAGTCGAGCTGCGCGAAGATCACGCCGGGGATCTCGCCCATTTCAAGGAGGTCGATCGCGACCACCTTGCCCTTGCCGTCGGCGGCACCGGTGCGCTTGGCCGCGATCTGGCTCCAGCCGCCGGGCGCAGCACCGAGGTCGACCACGGTCATGCCCGGCTTGAGCAAGCGATATTTGTCGTCGAGCTCGAGCAGCTTGAAGGCCGCGCGCGAGCGGTAGCCCATCGCCTTGGCCTTGGCGACATAGGGATCGTTGAGCTGGCGCTCGAGCCAGAGTTTTGACGACAGTTTTCGCTTGCCGCCGCTCTTGACCGTGACGTGCAGCCGCCCGGTGGTGTCTTTAGCCATACTGGTTCTCTGCTCCCTCGCCCCGCTCTTGCGGGGAGAGGGTTGGGGTGAGGGGCTGTTTCCGCAATGAAGGTGAGAGATGGGCTCGTGGAGAGTCCCCCTCGCCCGGATCGCATTGACATGCAATCCGGCCTCTCCCCGCAAGCGGGGCGAGGCAAGAGAAGCTCTAGCACGCCCGCAGCGCGCCGTCCTCGCGCATCATCTCGACCAGCATGCCCTCGCGCAGGCCGCGATCGGCAACCCGGAGCCGCGGCATCGGGAACGCGTTGCGGATTGCATCGAGGATCGCGCAGCCGGCGAGCACGAGGTCGGCCCGCTCGACGCTGATGCAGTTATTGTTGACGCGCGCCTCGTAGCTCATGCCGAGCAGCTTCTGGATCGTCGCTGACACGTCGCCATCGTTCATCCAGATGCCATCGATGCGGCGGCGGTCGTAGCGCGACAGATTGAGGAAGACGCCGGCGAGCGTGGTCACGGTGCCCGAGGTGCCGAGCATGTGCATGTCGCGCAGGTCCTTGCCGTGCTCGGCCGCGAACGGCGCGACATGCCGCGCGACCTCATCGATCATCTGCGCATACAAATCCCGGGTGACGTTCCTGCCGCCGAAATGCTCGGCCAGCGTCACGACGCCGAGCGGGATCGACATCCACGCCTTGATGCGCGGCGGCGCGTCGGGTGCGGCGGGATCGCGCTCGATCCGCACCAGCTCGGTCGAGCCGCCGCCGATGTCGAACAGGATGGCGCCCCGCCCCTTCGGATCGAGCAGCGGCGAGCAGCCGATCACGGCGAGCGTCGCCTCGGTCTCGCGATCGATCACCTCGAGCTCGATCCCGGTCGCGGCCGCGACGCGGGCGCGAAAGCTTTCGGCGTTGCCGGCGGCGCGGCAGGCCTCGGTGGCGATCAGCCGCAGCCGGCGAGCCTTGCGATAGCGGATCTTGTCGCTGCAAATGGCGAGCGCTGCAATGGCGCGCTCGATCGCCGCTTCGCTGATCGAGCCGGTCGCGGCGATGCCCTCGCCGAGCCGGATGATCCGCGAGAACGAGTCGACCACGCGGAACCCGTCGCCAGTGGGACAGGCTATCAACAGCCGGCAATTGTTGGTGCCAAGATCGAGTGCGGCGTAGACGCCAGTATCCGCGGCTGCCGCAACCAACCCTGACGGGGCTTCGCCGGCCGGAGGGCCGTCGCAAAGCCGCACATGGTCGTTCATCAAAACTGTCTTTCCGCAGGACCCCAAGGTGGATCCATCAGGATCCTTGGGCCCGCCGAATAATTGTCGTTCACAGAAACTTTAGCAGCGTCAAAGCCCTGCGCAAACTCCGTTCACATTGGGTCCATGCCCAATCGGGCGTTGTCGTTAAGGAGGGCGTGCGTTATCTCGTCTGCGCCCCCAAACTCCAGCAAATCCGGGCATTTCAGGTCATTTTCGATGCAAGATCACACACCGCCCGCCTCCCTCGAAAACGCTATCGCACTGCAAAAATACGGTGTCGGACAGCCCGTTCGACGAAAGGAGGACGACACCCTGGTGCGCGGCAAGGGCAAATACACCGACGATTTCTCCCTGCCCGGCCAGGCCATCTGCTGGATGGTTCGCTCCTCCCATGCCCACGGACTCATCAAGGGGATCGACACGGCGGCTGCCAAGGCGATGCCGGGCGTGCTCGGGGTGTGGACCGGCGCCGACCTCGCGGCCGCCGGCTACAAGCCGTTCACCTGCGGCCTGCCGCTGAAGAACCGCGACGGCTCGCCGCTGCTGCAGACCAACCGCCCTGCGCTGGTGACCGACAAGGTGCGCTTCGTCGGCGATCCCGTCGCCTTCGTGGTGGCGGAGACCGCAGCGCAAGCGCGCGATGCCGCCGAGGCGGTCGAGGTCGACATCGAGCCGCTGCCCGCGGTGACCGACGCCGCCGAGGCGTCGAAGCCCGGCGCGCCGCAGCTCTATGACAACATCCCGAACAACGTCGCGCTCGACTATCATTACGGCGACACCGCCAAGATCGACGCTGCTTTCGCCGCCGCCGCGCACGTCACAAAACTCGACATCGTCAACACCCGCGTCGCCGTGGTCTCGATGGAGCCGCGCGTGGCGCTCGCGCACTACGACAGAAAGACCGAGCGCTTCACGCTGCAGGTGCCGACCCAGGGCGTTTCCGGCAACAAGGCGATCCTGGCGCGGCTGCTCAACGTTCCCGCGGACAAGGTCCGCATCCTCACCGGCAATGTCGGCGGCTCGTTCGGGATGAAGAACCTCAACTATCCCGAGTACACTTGCATCGCGCATGCGGCGCGGGAGCTCGGCCGCCCCGTGAAGTGGCTGGACGAGCGCTCGACCAGCTTCCTGTCCGACAGCCAGGGCCGCGCGCAGCTGATCCATGCCGAGCTCGCGCTCGATGCCGACGGCAAGTTCTTGGCGGTGCGGCTGTCCGGCTACGGCAATCTCGGCGCCTACATCACCGGCGTCGCGCCGGGCCCGCTGTCGCTCAACACCGGCAAGAATCTCGCCAGCGTCTACCGCACGCCGCTGCTCGGCGTCGACATCAAGACGGTCCTGACCAACACCACGCTGATGGGCGCCTATCGCGGCGCCGGCCGGCCCGAGGCCAATTACTACATGGAGCGGCTGATCGATGCCGCCGCCGACGAGATGGGCATCAACCGCTTCACGCTGCGCAAGCGCAACTTCATCAAGCCGTCGCAGCTGCCGTTCCCGGCCGCCTCCGGCGTCACCTATGACAGCGGCGATTTCGCCGGCGTGTTCCAGAAGGCGCTGGAGATCTCCGACTACGACAACTTCGCCAGGCGCAAGAAGGAGAGCAAGAAGAGCGGCAAGCTGCGCGGCATCGCCGTCGGCTCCTATCTCGAGGTCACCGCGCCGCCGTCCGGCGAGCTCGGCAAGATCACCTTCGAGCCCGACGGCTCGGTGAAGCTCACCACCGGTACGCTCGACTACGGCCAGGGCCACGCCACGCCGTTCGCGCAGGTGCTGTCCGACCAGCTCGGGGTTCCCTTCGAGAAGATCACGCTCGAACAGGGCGACAGCGATCTCGTGCGGTTCGGCAACGGCACCGGCGGCTCACGCTCGATCACCGCGACCGGACAGGCGATCGTCGAGGCCTCCGCGCTCGTTGTCGAGAAGGGCAAGAAGGCCGCTGCGCACATGCTGGAGGCCTCCGAGGCCGACATCGAGTTCGGCCAGGGCCGCTTCACCATCGCCGGCACCGACCGCTCGATCGGCATCATGGAGCTCGCCGAACGGATGCGCGAGAGCAAGATGCCGGAGGGCACGCCTGACACGCTCGACGTCGACCACGCCACCAAGGAGACCGCGTCGACCTTCCCGAACGGCTGTCACGTCGCCGAGGTCGAGATCGATCCCGACACCGGTGTGACGCGGATCGTGCGCTACTCGGCGGTCAACGATTTCGGCGTCGTGGTCAATCCGATGATCGTCGCCGGCCAGCTCCACGGCGGCGTGGCGCAGGGCATCGGCCAAGCGCTGATGGAGGAGGTCAGCTACGACGCCTCCGGCCAGCCGATCACCGGCTCGTTCATGGACTACGCGCTGCCGCGCGCCGGCGACGTGCCGTCGATGCAGGTCGGCGATCACCCCTCGCCAGCGAAATCCAACCCACTCGGCACCAAGGGCTGCGGCGAAGCCGGCTGCGCCGGCAGCCTGGTCTGCATCGTCAACGCCGTGGTCGACGCGCTGTCGGAATACGGCGTCAAGCACATCAACATGCCGCTGACGCCCGAACGCGTCTGGCGCGCGATCCAGGATGCCAAGGCGAGCGCGGCGTAAGGAGCGCGCTGTCACAACGCATACAACTGTCATCACCCGCGAAAGCGGGTGATCCAGTATTCCAAAGGCAGCTGTTACTTACTGAGACGCCGCGGCGTACTGGATATCCCGCATGCGCGGGGTATGACACCCGTGAATGGGAAGCGTCGTGCCCCTTCCCTAAGCCGCCGCCTGCTCGCGCGGCTGGGTGATCGCGATGTGCCAGCAATGCGCGAGCGGGATACCGTTGCCGAGCACCAGCGCGTCGAGCTCGACGAAGCGGTGGCCCTTCTTGTCGTAATTGCCGGTCACCTTGGCGCGCGCGGTGAGTTCATCGCCGATCTTGCCCGCCGACAACAGCTGCATCCTGGTGCCGACATGGATCCAGGGCCCGAGGATCGCATTGTCGACCAGCACCTTGTTCATCACCCGCGGCAGCAGGCCGGGATGGCCAAGACCTTCGCGTAAGTAGATCGGGTCGGTCTCCCTGATATCGGCGAGATACTCCTTCGCAGCGTCGCCGGACCAGTCGCGCGGGATGACGCCGAGCCACTTGCCCTCTTCATAGGACGAGGCGCTGACCGGCTTGCGTTCGGCAACCGCGGCAACCTGCTTGTAGTCGTCGAGCACGAATGTCGGCACGGAGGACGGCAGCGACGCCGTGCCGGTGGCGCAGAGTTCGCCGCGGCTGAAGAGCTCGATCGTGAGCCCGTTGCCGGTCTCCCGGCCGGTCAACTCCGCGATCTCGCCGTCATAGACCGGCTTGACGAAACGCGCCTCGATCAGCCCGCGCGCGAGGAAATCGCGGCCCCATTTCTCGACCGGCAGATGCATCATGTAGGCCATCACATCGACGCCGGGCACCAGCCCGCCGGAAAAGCCGAACTTCCGCGCCACCGTGTCGTCGTGGATCTTGTTCTCTGACAGTTTCGAGGTGTTGTAGGCCGAGACGCGGTAGGTCTGCGCGGGCGTCGTCGAAGGCATGGGGTTTCCCCTTATTTCGGTTGTTTTTCTCAGGCAATCGTAGTCGAACCGGGCAGCGTGACAAGCCTCTCGTTTTGCTCGCAATTTTCCGCACCATGGAGTACACGCAGGCCGTGCCTGCGAACCCGGAATCGATGACTGAAACCCCCGCCCTAACCCGCGTCTATGTCGACGCCGACGCCTGTCCGGTGAAGGACGAGATCTATCGCGTCGCGATCCGGCTCGGCGTGCCCGTCAGCGTGGTCGCCGGCAATTTCATCCGCGTGCCGCAGGATCCCCTGATCGAGCGCATCGCCGCCGGTTCCGGCATGGATGCGGCCGACGACTGGATCGCCGAACGCGCGCGTGCAGGCGATGTCGTGATCACCGCGGACATTCCGCTGGCGAGCCGCTGCGTCAAGGCCGGCGCCGACGTGATCGCACCGAACGGCAAGCCGTTCACCGAACAGTCGATCGGCATGACGCTGGCGGTGCGCAATCTGATGACCGATCTGCGCTCGTCGGGTGAGATCACTGGCGGGCCGAAATCATACTCACCGCGCGACCGCTCGACCTTCCTGTCGACGCTCGACCAGACCATCCGCCGCATCCAGCGCCGCCGCGCCGAGCAGGCGGCGACGAACCAGCAGGATTAGCGCGATGGCTCCGCCTCCTCTGATCCAGCTCAAGGATATCAACCTGACCTTCGGCGGCACGCCGCTGCTGTCAGGCGTCGAGCTGTCGGTTTCCGCCGGCGAGCGCGTCTGCCTGATCGGCCGCAACGGCTCCGGCAAATCGACGCTGCTGCGGATCGCGGCCGGCCTGGTCGAGCCCGATGCCGGCAGCCGCTTCGTGCAGCCCGGCGCCACCATCCGCTATCTGCCGCAGGAGCCGGACTTCGGCGAGCACAAGACGACGCTGGCCTATGTCGAGGCCGGCCTTGGCCCCGGCGACGACCACTACCAGGCGCGCTATCTGCTCGAACAGCTCGGCCTGACCGGCGAGGAAGATCCGGCGCACGTCTCCGGCGGCGAGGCGCGCCGCGCGGCGCTGGCGCGAGTGCTGGCGCCCTCGCCCGATATCCTGCTGCTGGACGAGCCGACCAACCATCTCGACCTGCCGACCATCGAATGGCTCGAAGGCGAGCTGGAAAGCCGGCGCTGCGCGCTGGTGCTGATCAGCCATGACCGCCGCTTCCTGACCAATCTGTCGCGTACCACCGCCTGGCTCGACCGCGGCCAGATCCGGCAGATCGACCGCGGCTTCGGCGCCTTCGAGGCGTGGCGCGACGAGGTGCTGGCGGATGAAGAGCGCGAGCAGCACAAGCTCGATCGCAAGATCGTCAATGAAGAGCACTGGCTGCGCTACGGCGTCTCCGGCCGCCGCAAGCGCAACGTCAAACGGCTCGGCAATCTGCATGCGCTGCGCGACCAGCGTCGCAACTATCGCGGCGCCACCGGCAATGCCACGCTCGCCGCCGCCGAGGCCGAGAAATCCGGCCGCCTCGTGATCGAGGCGAAGAACATCACCAAGGCCTTTGGCGAGCGCAAGATCGTCGAGGGCTTCTCGAGTAGGATCCAGCGCGGCGACCGCGTCGGCATCGTAGGTCCCAACGGCGCCGGCAAGACCACGCTAGTGCATCTCTTGATCGGCAACGATCCGCCCGACTCCGGCTCTGTGCGGCTGGGCGCCAATATCGAGATGGCGACGCTCGACCAGCATCGCGAGAGCCTCGATCCGAAGCTGACGCTGGCCGAGGCCCTGACCGGCGGCCGCGGCGATCACGTCATGGTCGGCGACAAGTCGAAGCACGTGATCGGCTACATGAAGGACTTCCTGTTCGCACAGGAGCAGCGCGGCACGCCGCTGGAAGCACTCTCCGGCGGCGAGCGCGGCCGGCTGATGCTGGCGCGTGCGCTGGCCAAGCCGTCGAACCTCTTGATCCTGGACGAACCGACCAACGACCTCGACCTCGAAACCCTCGACGTGCTCGAGGACATGCTCGGCGACTACGAGGGCACGGTGATCCTGATCAGCCACGACCGCGACTTCCTCGACCGCGTGGTGACGTCGGTGATCGTGCCCGAGGGCCAGGGACGCTGGATCGAATACGCCGGCGGCTACTCCGACATGCTGGCGCAGCGCGGCGCCGACGTGAAGCGCGAAACGGTGAAGGCGGAAGCGCCAGTCGAGGAAAAGAAGGAAGCCAGGGCCGCCGCACCCGAGGCCGCACCGAGGCGCCGGCTGAGCTTCAACGAGAAGCACGCGTTGGAGACGCTGCCGAAGACGATCGACAGACTGCACGCCGAAATCACAAAGCAGCAGAAGCTGCTCGACGACCCCGATCTCTATGCGAAGGATCGCAAGAAATTCGACGCCGCCTCGGCCGCGATCGCCAAGGCGCAGGAAGAACTCGCCGCCGCCGAGGACCGCTGGCTCGAGCTAGAGGTGCTGCGCGAAGAGATCGAACAGGCATGAAGCGCATGGAAATGATCGTCATTGCGAGGAGCGAAGCGACGAAGCAATCCATGGCTCCGCAGATGCGGATGGATGGATTGCTTCGCTGCGCTCGCAATGACGGAAGCCGTGAAATGGAGTTAATCCGATGACCACGCCCCTCGCCGCCAAGATCGCCAGGGAATACGGCACGCCCTGCGCCGTGATCGACATGGACCGGGTCGAGCGCAACATCGCGCGGATCCAGAAGGCCTGCGACGAGGCCGGCGTCGCCAACCGGCCGCACATCAAGACCCACAAGAATCCGATGCTGGCGCAGCTGCAGATCAAGGCCGGCGCCAGGGGCATCACCTGCCAGAAGCTCGGCGAGGCCGAGATCATGGCGGATAGCGGCATCGACGACATCCTGATCAGCTACAATCTGCTCGGCGACGAGAAGATGGCGCGGCTCGGCGCACTGCAAGGCAAGGCCAACGTCACCGTCGCCGCCGACAATTCGGTTGTGGTCGGCGATTTGCCGAAGGCGGCCGCCGCCTCCGGCCGCCCGCTCTGCGTCGTGGTAGAATGCGACACCGGACGCAAGCGCGCCGGCGTCGAGACCCCGGCCGAAGCGATTGCGCTGGCACGCGAGATCGCGGCCTCGAAGGGCCTGAGCTTCGCAGGCTTCATGCTATACCCGACCGAGGCCGGCTGGGCCGACGCGCAGAAATTCTACGACGAGGCGCTGGCCGGCGTGCGCGCCCACGGCCTCGATGCGACCATCGTCTCGACCGGCGGCACGCCGAACCTGGTCAATCTCGGCCGGCTGAAGGGCTGCACCGAGCACCGCTTCGGCACCTACATCTACAACGACCGCATGCAGGTCGCCGCCGGCGTCGCGACCTGGGATGACTGCGCGCTGCACATCTATTCCACCGTCGTCAGCCGCGCCGGCCCCGACCGCGGCATCCTCGATGCCGGCTCCAAGACGCTGACCTCGGATACCGGCGGCCTCGAGGGCCACGGCCTGATCCTCGAACATCCCGAGGCCAAGATCGCGCGCTTCGCCGAGGAGCACGGCTTCCTCGATCTGTCCCGCAGCAACACGCGGCCCAGTGTCGGCGACGTCGTGCGGATCGTGCCCAATCACGTCTGCGTCGTCGTCAACATGATGGACGAGGTCGTGATGGTGCGCGGCGACGAGATCATCGGCGCATTGCCGGTGACGGCGCGCGGCAAGCTCCGCTAGCCGCGTTCGGTAGGATGGGTGGAGCGCAGCGATACCCATCGCTTTGGACGGCGTGGCGAGATGATGGGTATCGCTTCGCTCCACCCATCCTACGCAGCTACCCGCTGATCAGCGCCTGCAACTCGCGATCCAGCGCCGAGCGAAACACCTCGATCGGCCGCGCCAGGCGGCCGGCGGGCGGGCGGTGCACGATCCAGGCCCGCACCGCCGGGTTGAAATCCGCGATCTTCACGATCTTGAGCCGGTTGCGGATCGGGCTTCGTTTCAGCGCCACCGGCGTGACGAGGCCGATGCCGAGCCCGCGCGCCACCAGCGACAGGCGCAGCTCGCTGTCGAGCGCCTCGACCGCGATGTTGAACGGCAGATGCGCCGCATCGAAATGGCGCTTCAAGGTCTGGCGGAAGCCACAGCCATCCTGGTTGATCACCCAGCCGGTCCGCGACAGCCATTCGAGGTCGACGAACTTCGGCGTCTTCATCTCGCGCGCAACGACGAACACCACCGGCTGCGCACCGAGATCGGAGGCCTCGAGATCGTCCGGCGGCGCGGTGCCGTCGGGCAGACAGATCGCGGCGGCATCGAGCTCATTGCGGCTGACCCGCTCCATGTGATTGGGCGACCAGCCCGAGACGACGCGCAACGCAAGCGCGGGAAATTCGCCGCGCACCGCATCGAGCGGGCCGGTGAGCCCGGCCTCCGACAAGAACGGCGTCAGGCCGAGCCTGAACTCGCCGCGCACCACGCCGTCATTGGCGACGCCCGACTTGAGGTCGTCGAGCATGCGCAGCACGCGGCGGCCCTGCTCATAGGCCTCGACGCCCGCCGCCGTCGGCTTCAGCGGTTTCGACAGCCGGTCGAGCAGCTGCGCGCCCAGCATCTCCTCGAGATTCTGGATCCGCCGCGTCACGCCGGGCTGGGTCAGGTTCAACCGCGCGGAGGCCGCGACGATCGATCCGGTCTCCACCACGGCGACGAACGCCACGAGGTCATGGGTGTTCATAACAATCTCGCATATTCTTCATCATCTTATTTGAATTGTAGCATATTAGGCCGATCCCCTAAAGGGGGCCTCGCCACTTCCTCGCGAGGTCCCATGACCATTTCCGAAGCCACCGAACTCTCCCCGGCCCGCGCCGTCTCGGTGCGTCCCCTGATCTGGATCGGCGCCATCACGACCGGCACCGTCGTCACCAATCTGTTTGCCCCGCAGATCCTGGTCGGCCTGATGGGCCGCTCGCTCGGCATGACCGAGCTGCAGGCCGGCCTGATCTCGACGCTGACCCTGCTCGGCTACGCGCTCGGGCTGTTGCTGCTGGTGCCGCTGGTCGACCTCGTCGAGAACAAGCGGCTGATCCTGCGGACCCTCGCCTGTGCCATCATCGCCGCGATCGGCACCGCGCTGGCGCCGACGCCGCTGATTTTGCTGGCCGCCACCTTCATCCTCGGCGCGTCCTGCGCCGCGATCCAGATGGTGGTGCCGCTGGTGGCGTCGATGGTGCCGCCGGAGCGGCGGGGCCAGGCGATCGGCGATGTCATGAGCGGGTTGATGATCGGTATCCTGCTGTCGCGGCCGGCGGCAAGCCTGATCGCGGACAGCTGGAACTGGCGCGGCTACTATGTCACCTCGGCCGTTCTGATGACTGTGCTCGGTTGCGCGCTGGCGCGCTATCTGCCGACCTTGCAGCCTTCGGCGAAAGTCAGCTACGGGGCGCTGCTGCGCTCATTTCCCAAGCTGCTGCGCGACGAGCCGGTGCTGCGCGTGCGGTCCTGGACCGCGGCGCTGGTGATGGCGTCGTTCACCGCGTTCTGGGCAGCGGTCGCGCTGCGCCTGCCGGACGTGCCGTTCAAGCTCGACGCCAAGGGGATCGCGCTGTTCGCGCTGATCGGCGTCGCGGGGGCGGCGGCGACGCCGATCGCCGGGCGCTGGGGCGACAGGGGCTTCGCGCGGCCGTTGCTGATCGTCTCGCACCTTCTCATCGCCGGCGCGCTCGCGCTGTGCGCCTGGGCCGGCATGATCGAGTCGCGGATCGCGGCTCTCTCGTTGCTTGGCGTCGGCGCCGTGCTGCTCGATTTCGGCATCACCACTGACCAGACGCTCGGCCGCCGCGCCGTCAATCTGCTGCAGCCTGAGGCGCGCGGCCGGATCAACGGCCTGTTCGTGGCGCTGTTCTTCATCGGCGGCGCGGTCGGCGCAGCAGCCGCGTCCACGGCCTGGAGTTATGGTGGATGGACCGCGGTCTGCGCGGTCGCCGCCACGTTCGGCGTGCTCGGCTTCATCACCGACATCGGGACGAAGACCGGATCGGAATGAGTCGCATCTTGTAGGATGGGTGGAGCGCAGCGATACCCATCAACTTCTTCCAGCGCGGCACAATGATGGGTATCGCTTCGCTCTACCCATCCTACGATTTCCGCGCGAGCCATTGCAGCGCGCCCTTCCCGGCCGCGGCCCCCGTCGCAAACGACGCCTGCAACAGATAGCCGCCGGTCGGCGCCTCCCAATCGAGCATCTCGCCGGCGGCAAAGACACCGGGCAGTTTGCGCAGCATGAAATGCGGGTCGAGTTCGTTGAACGCGATCCCGCCCGCGGTCGAAATCGCGCGATCGATCGGCGCAATGCCCGTGAGCTGAACCGGAACCGCGTTGATCAGCTGCGCGAGCTCTACCGGCGAGAACGATGTCAGCGGCCGGCCGGACGCAATCGCCGCCTCCTGCATCAGGCCGATGCCGACCGGAGAGACTTGCGCCGCCTTGCGCAGGAAATTCGCGAGCGACTGCTTGCCGCGCGTCCCGGACAGGCGTGTGGTCAGCGCGGCGGCGTCGAGGTCCGGCCGCAGCGCGATCGTCAGCGTCGCCTGCCCGATACCCAGCACCGCCTCGCGTAATTCCGCCGACAGCGCGTAGATGGCGCCGCCTTCGATGCCCGTGCGGGTGACGACCGCCTCACCGCGCACCGTGTGCGGCCCGATCGTAAGGGCGACGCCCTTGAGCGGCTGCCCCTCAAACCGGTCGCGGAAGATATCTGACCACGCCACGGTGAAGCCGGAATTGGCCGGTCGCATTGGGGCAACGGCAACGTCCTTCGTCGCAAGAAACTCCGCCCAGGCGCCGTCCGATCCGAGCCGCGGCCAGCTCGCGCCGCCAAGCGCGAGCACGGTTGCATCGGCGTTGACAGTGCGCTGTCCGTCGGGCGTCTCAAACAGCAATGCGCCCTGCGCGTCCCATCCAACCCAGCGATGCCGGAATGCGAACGCGACGCCCTCGGCATCGAGCCGCCGCAGCCAGGCACGCAGCAGAGGCGAGGCCTTGAATGCCTTGGGAAACACGCGGCCGCTGCTGCCGACAAACGTCGGCTGGCCCAGCGCCGCGCACCAGGCGCGCAAGGCATCCGGCGGAAATGCCTCGACTGTGGCTTTGAGGAGCGGCATCGCCTCGCGATAGCGCGCAAGGAAATCCGGCAGCGGCTCGGAGTGGGTGAGATTGAGCCCGCCGCGGCCGGCCATCAGGAACTTGCGGCCGGCCGACGGCATCGCGTCATAGACGGTGACGGCAGCGCCACCTTGGGCGAGCACCTCCGCCGCCATCAGGCCGGCGGGGCCGGCTCCGATGACAGCGACGGTCATGCTCAGAGCTTGATCCCGGCCCGCGCCGCGGCCTGGGCGACATATTTCTGCGTCTGCTCGAACGCGCCCTGCAGCGCCTTCGCGGTCGACATGTCACTGATCGCGGCAAAATGCGCGGCGACGCCGTCCGGCGTCCACTCCGACTGCGGCAGGTTGACGCCTTCGGTCTCCAGCACGCGGATCACCGCGAACGAGCCGGCGCCGGCACCCATGATGGTGCGGGTCGGTGCGTCCTCCGAGAGCAGGAATTCGACCGCCGGCGTGATCGCTTCCGGCTTCATCAGCTGCAATGCCTGCGGCGGCAGCAGTTCCTCGGTCATGCGAGTCGCCGCAGTCGGCGAGATGGTGTTGACCTTGATGTTGTTCTTGCGGCCCTCTTCGGCGAGCACGTTCATCAGGCCAACCATGCCGGCCTTCGCCGCGCCGTAATTGCCCTGGCCGAAATTGCCGAACAGGCCGGACGAGGAGGTCGTCAGCACGATGCGGCCATAGTTGCGCTCGCGCATGCCGGCCCACACCGCCTTGCAGCAGTAGAACGTGCCGGTCAGATGCACGTCGAGCACCTTGGCCCAGTCGGCGACCTCCATCTTGGCAAACGACTTGTCGCGCAGGATGCCGGCATTGGCGCACAAGAGGTCGACGCTGCCCCATTCCTTGGTGGCGCGCTCGACCATCGCGGTGACCTGCTCGAAATTCGAGACGTCGGCGCCGTCGGCCATTGCGGTGCCGCCGGCTTTCCGGATCTCCTCGACCACGGTCTCGGCCGGCGACAGCGAGCCGCCGGTGCCGTCGCGTGCGCCGCCGAAATCGTTGACCACGACCTTGGCGCCGCGGCTGGCGAGCCCCAGCGCATGCGCCCGCCCAAGACCGTTGCCCGCGCCGGTGACGACAGCGACGCGTCCGTCAAACCTGATTGCCATGCCGTACATTCCTGTTCTTCCCTTCTCCCCGTGGGAGAAGGTGGCGCGCGCAAGCGCGCCGGATGAGGGGTTCTCTCCACGGATGAGCACGCGGAGAGAGACCCCTCACCCGGCTTCATCTCGCTCCGCTCGATTTCGCCACCCTTTCCCACTAGGGGAGCGGGTGCATGCCCGAGCGGCATGAAAAGGTTGGGGACTTTTGAGCAGCGATGGATGGCCGGGTCAAGTGCGGCACTGACCGGCCAAGGAGGGCGGGTTAGACCGCCGGGGTCATCGATCCGCAGGGCTTCAGGCTTTTCAGCAGGTGCCCGCTCCAGCACTCGTGATGCTCCTGGGCGTAGCTCATCGAGCCAATCAGAAGCAAACCGACTACGACAAGTCCGGCGACGATGTTTTGCACCATGGCTGTCACTCCCGGGACCGCACCGCCTAGAGGCGACATGATGGACACCGGGAATCAAAGCCGTCAATGCACTACTTGGACGAGGCGGGCTCGCTCTATCTCTCCTGCTTGCGCGAAAGGTGGAGTTACTCAACTATCCGTTAGCTGAAATAGATCAGCCCGAGCCAGTCGGCGACCAGCGCGGGCTTGTCCTCGCCCTCGATCTCGACCGTGACATTGGTGCGCGACAGCAGTTCCTTCGGCTTGCGCAGCGTGGCCTCCGCCAGCACGAAACGGCCACGAACGCGCTTGCCCGAGCGCACCGGCGAGATGAAGCGCAGCTTGTCGAAGCCGTAATTGACGCCCATCGCGGTGCCCTCGAGCACCGGCATCACCTCGTAGGACATGATGCTCAGCAGCGACATCGTGAGGAAGCCGTGGGCGATCGTGGTGCCGAAGGCGGTCTCTTTCTTGGCGCGCTCGGGATCGACATGGATGAACTGGTGATCCTCGATCACGTCGGCATAGGTATTGATGCGCCCCTGATCGAGCACGTGCCATGAGGACACGCCGATCTCCTTGCCGACCATGCCCTGGTAGGTTTCCAGCGACACCGGCGGCTTCTTCCAGACTTCATTCATTGGCTGACCTCCTAACCGGAAGTCCGCACCTTCTGCAGCTCCGGAAATTCTTCCTCGCGGAACTCGACCCCGCGCAACGCATCGCTTCTGACATCGTCATGTTCGAGCCGGCGCAGCTGCACCCGACGGATCTTTCCAGAAATCGTCTTCGGCAGCTCGGTGACTAGCTCGATCTTGCGGATGCGTTTAAACGGTGCGAGCCGCGTGTGCAAATGTTTGAAGATCGACAGCGCCGTCTCCGGGCTGCGCTCGACGCCGGAGACCAGCAGCACATAGGCCTTGGGGACCGCGAGCCGGATCGGGTCCGGGCTCGGCACCACCGCCGCTTCCGCCACCGCATCGTGCTCGAGCAGCACGCTCTCCAGCTCGAACGGCGAGATGCGGTAGTCGGAGGATTTGAACACGTCGTCGGTGCGGCCGACGAAGGTGAGATAGCCCTCGTCATCGGTGAACACGACGTCGCCGCTGCGATAGATCTCGCCGTCGGTGCCGATCAGTCTGCCGTCGTCGCCCTGATAGCCCTGCATCAGGCCCGCCGGCCTGTCGGCGCCGAGCAACAAGGTCACCTCGCCCTCCTTCGCGGCGTGGCCGTCACTGTCGGTGACCTGCACGCGATAGCCCGGCAGCGGCCGGCCCATCGAGCCGACCTTGACCTTCTGCCCCGGCGAGTTGCCGGCCAGCGCCGTGGTCTCGGTCTGGCCGTAGCCGTCGCGGATGGTGAGGCCCCAGGCCGATTTGACCTGGTCGATGATCTCAGGATTGAGCGGCTCGCCGGCGCCGCAGACTTCCCGCAGCGAGACCTTGAAGCTTGCGAGGTCTTCCTGGATGAACATCCGCCACACCGTCGGCGGCGCGCACAGCGTGGTGACGCGGCAGCGGCCGATGATCGAGAGCAGTCCCTTCGCCTCGAAGCGTGGCTGGTTGGCGATGAAGATCGTCGCGCCGGCATTCCACGGCGCGAAGAAGCAGCTCCAGGCATGCTTGGCCCAGCCGGGCGATGAGATGTTGAGATGGATGTCGCCGGGCTGCAGCCCGATCCAGTACATGGTCGAGAGATGACCGACCGGATAGCTGCGCTGGCTGTGCCGCACCAGTTTTGGCTTTGCCGTGGTGCCCGAGGTGAAATAGAGCAGCATCGGGTCGTCGGCGTTGGTCGGGCCGTCGGCGGTGAAAGCATCCGACGCCTTGGCCGCATCCTCGAACGGCAGCCAGCCATCCTGCGCCTGCGTCGCGCCGACCACGACGCGGACGAGACTGTCGCTGCCGAGGCCCGCGAACTTCGCAACCTGATCCTGGGTGGCGACCACCGCCTTCGCTTTGCCGCGATCGAGCCGGTCGCGCAGTTCATCCGCGGTCAATAGCGTGGTCGCGGGGATCACGACGACCCCGAGCTTCATCGCCGCCAGCATGGTCTCCCACAGCGGCACCACATTGCCGAGCAGCAGCAACAGATGATCGCCGCGCTTCAGCCCCTGCCCGCGCAGGAAGTTTGCAACTTGATTTGAACGGCGCGACAGCTCGGCGAACGACAGCTTGGTCTCGTTGCCGCTGGCGGCCTCGACGATCCACAGCGCCGGCCGGTCGCGGCTGTCAGCATTGCGCGCGAGTTCGGCGTCGAACCAGTCGAGCGCCCAGTTGAACGGCACGGGTTCCGGCCAGCGGAATCCCTTCACCGCGGCATCGTAGTCGGTGCGGTGCTTGAGCAGAAATGCGCGTGCGTCCTGAAATGTGGTCATCTTCTTCCGAGCCCGTCGATTGGCAACCAGCGTCACCGTCAAGGGTAGCCCGGATGGAGCGGAGCGCAATCCGGGGCGGTCGCGCCGATTGATAAAGCTGTTCCCGGATTTCGCTGCGCTCCATCCGGGCTACGCGAGAAGCTACTATTTCCCAGCGAGGCTGCGAACGTGCTGGATAATTCCGGAAAAGTCGACCCCGCCATGGCCCGACGCGTCGAAGGTCTTATAGAGCTCCTGCGCGTGCTTGCCGAGCGGCGTCACCGCCCCGGCCGCATTGGCGGCGTCCTGCGCCAGCGTCAGGTCCTTCACCATCAGGTTGGAGGCGAAACCGGGCTTGTAGTCGTTGTTGGCCGGCGAGGTCGGCACCGGACCGGGAACCGGGCAATAGGTCGTCAGCGACCAGCACTGCCCCGACGAGGTCGAGGCGACGTCGAACAGCGCCTGGTGCGAGAGGCCGAGCTTTTCGGCCAGCACGAAGGCCTCGCCGACCGCGATCATGGAAATGCCGAGGATCATGTTGTTGCAGATCTTGGCCGCCTGCCCTGCACCGCCGGCGCCGCAATGCACGATCTTCTTGCCCATGTTGGCCAGCATCGGCTGAGCCGCCGCGAAGGCCTGCGCCTCACCGCCGCACATGAAGGTCAGCGTCGCGCCCTTGGCGCCGCCGGTGCCGCCGGACACCGGCGCATCGACCGAAGCCATACCGTGCTTGGCGGCCAGCGCATGCGCCTGCTTGGCGCTCTCGACGTCGATGGTCGAGCAGTCGATGATCAGCGCGCCCTTGGCCATCGCAGGAAGCACTTCGTTCCAGACGCCGAGCACATGCTTGCCGGCCGGCAGCATGGTGATGACGACATCGGCGCCCTTCACCGCAGCCACGCCGCTCTCGGCGATCGCAGCGCCGTCGCTTTTCGCCTGATCGCGGGATGCCGCGACCAGATCGAACGCGGTCACCTTGTGGCCGGCCTTGACCAGATTGGCCGCCATCGGCCCGCCCATATTGCCGAGCCCGATGAATGCGACGTTTTCCATGGGAAGTCCTCCGCTTGCGACGTTTCTATTTGCCGTCAGGAAATTTCAGTTCGTCGGCGCCGATCTCGGCGAAGTAAGGCGCCAGCATCTCCGCCGTCACATCCTCGATCCTGGGCGGCGACCATTGCGGATTGCGGTCCTTGTCGATCACGGCGGCGCGCACGCCCTCGCGAAAATCGTCGCTGGCGAACACTTCGAGCGCCGCGCGATATTCCCGCACCAGGCACTCTTCCAGCGTCTCGGTCGCCCGCGCCAGCCGCAGCAGCTTCAGCGTCACCACCATGCCGCGCGGCGATTTTTCGCCGAGCGTCTTCAGCGTGGCCTGCGCCAGATCGGTACCGTCGGCCGTCAGTGCCGCAACGATCTCCTCCATCCGGCCGCGCGCGAACCAGCCGTCGATTTTGGCCTGCATCGCGGCAACTGGGCCGGCCTTCTCGCCGGTGGCAAAGCCTGCGATCAGCCGGTCGATCTCGGCCGAGCTGGTGCCTGGTGCGACCTTGGTCAGCGCCTCGCGTAGCGCGGGCAGCTTGGCGCTCGGCACCACGGCATCGGCAAACCTGGCGTAGATCGCATCGGGGCCATTCATCGTGGTGCCGGTGAGACCAAAATAGGTGCCGATCTCGCCCGGCGAGCGCGACAGCAGATAGGTGCCGCCGACATCGGGAAAGAAGCCGAGCCCGACCTCGGGCATCGCGAGTTTCGTCCGTTCGGTCACCACGCGGTGGCGGCTGTGCGCCGACAGCCCGACGCCGCCGCCCATCACGATGCCGTCCATGAACGCGACATAGGGTTTCGGGAACTTCTTGATCCGCGCGTTGAGGATGTACTCGTCGCGCCACAGGATCTTGCCGAGATCGCCCCCGACCTTGGAGCTTTCCCAGAGCGCGCGGATATCGCCGCCGGCGCACAGGCCGCGCTCGCCGGCACCTTCCAGCACGATCACGGCGACCTCGGGATCGGCCTCGAACGCGTCGAGCGCCCTGTCGACGTCGTGGAACATCTCCAGCGTCACGGCATTGATCGCCTTCGGCCGGTTGAGCCGGATGATGCCGGCCGCACCTTCCTTGCGTGCGATCAGATCGCCTTCCGCGGCAACATCGTTCATCGCGCGCCCTCGATCAATTTGCGCGACACGATCAGCCGCATGATTTCATTGGTGCCTTCGAGGATCTGGTGCACGCGCAGATCGCGCACGATCTTCTCGACACCGTATTCGCTGAGGTAGCCATAGCCGCCGTGCAGTTGCAGCGCCTGGTTGGCGACCTCGAAGCCGACATCGGTGCCGAAACGCTTGGCCATCGCGCACAGCATGGATGCGTCAGCGTCCTTGCGGTCGAGCGCGGCCGCCGCGCGCCACAGGAAGGTGCGTGCGGCCTCGAGCTCGGTCGCCATGTCGGCGATCTTGAACTGCAGCGCCTGGAATTCGTCGAGCCGCTTACCGAAGGCCTTGCGGTCCTTCATGTAGGCCAGCGCCTTGTCGAGCGCCGCCTGCGCGCCGCCAAGCGAGCACGCCGCGATGTTGAGGCGGCCGCCGTCGAGGCCGGCCATCGCGATCTTGAAGCCGATGCCCTCCTCGCCGAGCCGGTTCGCGACCGGCACGCGCGCGTTCTCGAACATCACGGCGCGGGTCGGCTGCGCGTTCCAGCCCATCTTGCGCTCGTTGTTGCCGAACGACACGCCCGGCGTCTTGCCGTCGATCACGATCGTCGAGACGCCGCCGGGACCATCGCCGCCGGTGCGCACCATCGCCACCAGAAGGTCGGTGCTGCCGGCGCCCGAGATGAATTGCTTCTGGCCATTGAGCACGTAATGATCGCCGTCGCGCACCGCACGGGTGCGCAACGCAGCCGCATCGGAGCCGGCGCCCGGCTCGGTCAGGCAGTAGCTGGCGATCAGCTCCATAGTGCAGAGCTTCGGCAGCCATGTGTGGCGCTGGGTGTCGTTGCCATAGGCATCGATCATCCAGGACGCCATGTTGTGGATCGAGATGAAGGCCGACGTGGTCGGACAGCCGGTCGCCAGCGCTTCGAAGATCAACGCCGCGTCGAAGCGCGTCATCGCCGAGCCGCCGACGTCGTCCTTGATATAAATGCCGCCGATGCCGAGGCTTGCGGCCTCGCGCATCACGTCGACCGGAAAGTGTTTCTTCTCGTCCCACTCGAGCGCATGCGGCGCGATCTTTTCCGCCGCAAACGCCCGCGCCATGTCGCGAACCGCGATCTGGTCCTCGTTGAGAGCGAACTGCATCGCGCCGCTACCCTTGAAGGCTATGTGTCGTCATTGCGAGGACCGGAGCGACGAAGCAACCATCTGTCCACACACGCGGTTAGATGGATTGCTTCGCGGAGCCTGTCATCCGGCGGCGCTGCGCGCCGACCGGGTGGCTCGCAATGACGGCTCTGGAAATCACTTCATCGTCGGGATCGAGAACTCCGCGCCGTCCTTGACGCCGGACGGCCAACGCGAGGTCACGGTCTTGGTCTTGGTGTAGAAGCGGACCGCGTCCGGACCGTGCTGATTGAGATCGCCGAAGCCCGACTTCTTCCAGCCGCCGAAGGTGTAGTAGGCGATCGGCACCGGGATCGGCACGTTGACGCCGACCATGCCGACATTGACCTTGGCCGCGAAGTCGCGCGCGGCGTCGCCGTCGCGGGTGAAGATCGCAACGCCGTTGCCGTAGTCATGGTCGGACGGCAGCGCGAGCGCCTCGTGATAGTCCTTGGCGCGCACCACCGAGAGCACCGGGCCGAAAATCTCTTCCTTGTAGATCCGCATGTCCTTGGTGACATTGTCGAACAGCGAACCGCCGAGATAGAAGCCGTTCTCGTAGCCCTGCATCTTGAAGCCGCGGCCGTCGACCGCGAGCGTTGCGCCTTCCTTGACGCCGATGTCGATGTAGCTCTTCACCTTCTCGACCGCCTCGCGGGTCACCAGCGGGCCGTAGTCGGCCGACGGATCGACCGAGGTGCCGATCTTGAGCGACTCGACGCGCGGGATCAGCTTGTCCATCAGCCGGTCGGCGGTGGTCTTGCCGACGGGAACGGCGACCGACACCGCCATGCAGCGCTCGCCGGCCGAGCCGTAGCCGGCGCCGATCAGAGCGTCGACCGCCTGGTCCATGTCGGCGTCGGGCATGATGATGGCGTGGTTCTTGGCGCCGCCGAAGCACTGGCAACGCTTGCCGGTCTGCGCGGCGCGCTCATAGATATACTGGGCAATCGGCGTCGAGCCGACGAAGCCGATCGCCTTGACGTCGGGATCGTCGAGGATGGCGTCGACCGCTTCCTTGTCGCCGTTGACGACGTTGAGGATGCCGGCCGGCAGGCCGGCTTCGATCATCAGCTCGGCGAGCTTCATCGGCACGCCGGGATCGCGCTCCGAGGGCTTCAGGATGAAGGCGTTGCCGCAGGCGATCGCCGGCGCGAACTTCCACATCGGGATCATCGCCGGGAAATTGAACGGGGTGATGCCGGCGACGACTCCCAAGGGTTGGCGCATCGAATAGATGTCGATGCCGGGGCCGGCGCCCTCGGTGTACTCGCCCTTCATCAGATGCGGAATGCCGCAGGCGAACTCGGCGACCTCGAGGCCTCGCTGGATGTCGCCCTTGGCGTCGGGAACGGTCTTGCCGTGCTCGCGCGCGAGCAACTCGGCGAGCTTGTCGTAGTCGCGCTGCACCAGTTCGACGAACCTCATCATGACGCGGGCGCGGCGCTGCGGGTTGGTGGCGGCCCATTCCGGCTGCGCGGCTTTGGCGTTCTCGACCGCCGCGCGGACTTCGGCCTTCGAGGCCAGCGCGACCTTGGCCTGGACGTCGCCGGTCATCGGCTCGAAAACGTCTGCGGTACGGCCCGAGGTGCCCTTGACCTCCTTGCCACCGATGAAATGTCCGATTGAGCGCATGGAAAACCTCCCTGAAGGACCTGAATCGCCGCTCCTCGCGGCGGGATCGCTTTACAAACCCTATTGACCCTGCATTTTATAGGATTCAAGTCCGATAAATTGCACCATAGATGTGCGGAAATGCTGGATCAAGGCGGCGGCACAATCGACTGGGACGACTTCCGCTTCGTGCTTGCCATCGTGCGCGGCGGGTCGGTTTCGGCTGCCGCCAAGCAGCTCGGCGTCGATCATGCCACAGTGATCCGCCGTGTCGACCGGCTGGAGCGCCACCTCTCCGCAAAACTGTTTGATCGGCGCAAGACCGGCTACCTGCTGACCGAAGCCGGCCAGCGTGTCGCCGACAGCGCGGAAGCGATGGAATCCACCATCGTCGCCAACCAGGAGGCGGTCGGCGGCTCGCGCGCCCATCTCACCGGCACGGTGCGGATCGGCGCGCCCGACGGCTTCGGCAGCCACTTCCTTGCCTCGCGGCTGGTCAAGTTCACCGAACGGTATCCCGATCTCGATCTGCAGCTCGTCGCCACCGCGCGGCTGTTCTCGCTGTCCAAGCGCGAGGCCGACATCGCGATCAGCCTCACCATGCCGAAGGAAGGCCGCATCGTCGGCCGCAAACTGCTCGACTACACGCTCGGGCTTTATGCCGCACCCACCTATCTGGCGCAGGCGCCCAAGATTGCCGCGCGCGCCGACCTGCCGCGGCACCGCTTCGTCGGCTACATCGAGGAGCTGCTGTTCACGCCGGAGCTGGACTATCTGCCGCAGGTCTCGCCGAAGATCTCGGCCAAATTCCGCAGCGCCAACCTGATCGCCCAGCTCAACGCCACCATCGCCGGATTCGGCATCGCCGTGCTGCCGCACTTCATGGCATCAGCCCATCCCGAGCTGCAGCCGGTGCTGCGCGACGAGGTGCGGATCTCGCGCACCTTCTGGCTTTTGATGCACGCCGACAGCAAGGACCTCGCCCGCATCCGCGCGGTGGCGGACTATATCTACGAGACGGTGGAAGCCGAGCGCGCGCTGTTCAGCGGGCCCTAATCTTTCCGTCGTCCCGGCGAACGCCGGGACCCATAACCACAGGGCTGTGTTGTTGAAGGGATCATGGCCCCAGCGAGGTTAAGCAATCAGCACTAGGGGTAATGGGTCCCGGCCTGCGCCGGGACGACGATGGGGAAGGACCTGCCCTAGTTCACCTTCGCCTTCTTCGCCGGCGCCTTCGCCGCGGCGCGTCCCAGCGCCGCCTCGCGGCCCGCGCTCAAAATCTCGTCGGACATTTCGCCGTTGCCGGCGATCCGCGACATCACGATGGTGCCCATCATGGTCGCCAGTGTCGACATCGCCTGCTTGCGCGCTGTCTTGCGCGGCACGTCCTGGATCTGGTCGGTAATCATGTCGATCATCTGGTCGAGCTTGAGCGCAAAGGCCTTGCGGGTCTTCGGGCTTTCGCGGGCGATCTCGGCGCCGAGCGCCGGCACCGCGCAGCCCTGGCCGGGATCGTCGCGATGGGCAGCCGAAAGATAGCCGTCGACGATGGTCGAAAGCCGCTTCTCCGGCGCCACCTCTGCGGTCACCTTGCGCCAGCGCTCGGTGGCGCGGTCCATCGCATAGTTGAAGGCCTCGATCACCAGCGCCTCGCGCGAGTCGAAATGCGCGTAGAAGCCGCCATGGGTGAGCCCGGCGTCCTTCATCAAATCGGCGACGCCGATGCCATGGGCGCCCTTCTCGCGCAGCCGCGTCGCGGCCTTCTTCACGATTCGCGCGTGGGTCTCCTGCTTGTGTTCTTTCGAATAGCGCATGCCGATCTCATGGAATGTTTCTAATCATATAATAGCAGATTTGCGCCGGGAATGCTGCAGTTATTTCGTCTTGTTCACCCCCTGGGGTTCCCCGCCAAGCATCGAGAATGTCGCAGTCGCGTGCACCGCAAGATTTCCCCTGCCGTCGCGGACGAAGCCCTCGGTGTAGCTGGTCTGGCGACCGAGCTTGATCACCTTGCCCTCGGCCCCGATGGTTCCGGAACGCGCCGACAGCGGGCGCAGATAGGTCAGTTTGAGGTCGAGCGTGACCGAGGTCTGGCCCGCCGGCAGCAGGGTCGAGATCGCGCAGCCCATCGCGGTGTCGAGCAGCGCCGCGGCGGTCGCGCCGTGCAGCAGGCCGATGGTGTTCTCCAGGCTCTCATGCGGCGCGAGTTCCATCGCGATCCGCCCCTCCTCGACCACGGCCACGCGGAAGCCGATCAGTTTGGCCATCGGCGGCGGCGGCAGCACGCCGTCGCGGATCGCGCGCATCGCCTCGATGCCGGACATCGGCATCGCCGCCTTCGCCACCGGCCCGGGCGCCTGCCATTCCACCACGCGCGTGCGCGTCAGCTCGGGGGAATGAAGATCTAAAGTCTCGGCGGCGGTCATGACGGCTCCATTTATATGATGCATGTAATTCTATATATCTGCATTCACCGGCGCAACCGCTGCGCGCCCATGCTTGACAGGGGCCTGCTTTGTCCGGGACATGGCGCGATCAATTCCTGCGCCGGAACCATTCCATGGACATGCTCAATCCCCACTGCGGCATCGACCGCGACGACAGAGGCGTTGTCCGCCTCACCATCTGCAACGCCGGCAAGCTGAACATCGTCAGTTCGGCTGTGATCAACGGCGTGCGCGAAGGCTTTGAGCACCTGGCCGCCGATCCGACCATCCGCGCGGTGATCCTGGCAGGCGAAAGCGAGCGCAGCATGATCG
Source organism: Bradyrhizobium macuxiense (assembly GCF_007993935.1). GTDB lineage: Bacteria > Pseudomonadota > Alphaproteobacteria > Rhizobiales > Xanthobacteraceae > Bradyrhizobium > Bradyrhizobium macuxiense_A. The sequence continues at coordinate 640,845 of NZ_VITY01000001.1, forward strand.
GCGGCGCCGACATCAAGGAGATGGCGACGCTTGATCAGAAATCCGCCGAAGCCTTCATCAGCCGCCTGCGCGACCTCTGCGAGGCCGTGCGCAAATTCCCGGCGCCCGTGATCGCCCGCCTGCCCGGCTGGTGCCTCGGCGGTGGCCTCGAGGTCGCGGCCGCCTGCGACGTCCGCGTCGCGGCGCATGACGCGATGTTCGGCATGCCAGAGGTCAAGGTCGGCATCCCCTCGGTGATCCATGCCGCGCTGCTGCCGCGGCTGATCGGCTGGGGCCGCGCCCGCTGGCTGATGATGACAGCGGAGAACATCGACGCGCCGACCGCGCTTGCCTGGGGCCTGGTCGACACCGTGGCAAAGCCCGGCGGCCTCGACGAGGCCGTCGAACACACCGTCAAGGCGCTGCTGGAATGCGGCCCCGAGGCGCTGCGCATCCAGAAGGACCTGCTGCGGCAATGGGAAGAGCTGCCGCTGACGGAATCGGTGAACCTCAGCGTCGGCGTGTTCGGCAAGTCGTTCCAGACCGGCGAGCCACAGCGTCTGCTGCAAGGGTTTCTGGATCGGAAGCGGTAAGCGCCTGACACTTGTAGTCCGGATGGAGCGCAGCGAAATCCGGGAGACATCATCCGCGAGACCACGGCCCCGGATTGCGCGGAGCCTGTCATCGGGCGCGCGTTCGCGACCCGTTGGCTTCATCCGCGCTACGCATTCTTGACAGACTGTTGACCGCAAGCTCAAGCCGATTAGGCTAGGCTCAATTGCGAGACGGGTGTTCCAGATCGAGAACGTCGATCGGAATACGTCGGCATCGCGGCCAAAACCAACAATCAGTTTCAGGGCAAACGCACGGGGTCACCACTCAAGAGCTGCAGGAGGACATATGGTCCAAAAGCGCGACGTTCCCGGTATCCGACCCTACGATGCTCCGGCCGGCGGCTGGGGCGCCCTCAAGGCCACCGCGGAGGCGGTTCGCAGCCAGATGGACCTGGTCGAGGCGCCGATTACGCTGCTGCGGACCAACAAGCCCGACGGTTTTGATTGTCCGGGCTGCGCCTGGCCCGACAAGGAGCACACCTCCACCTTCCAGTTCTGCGAGAACGGCGCCAAGGCCGTGACCTGGGAGGCGACCAGCAAACGTGTCACGCCGGAGTTCTTTGCCGCGCACACCGTGACCGAGCTGCTCGGCTGGACCGATTTCCATCTGGAGAACGAGGGCCGGCTGACCCAGCCCCTCGCCTATGACGCCGCGAGCGACACCTACCAGCCGATCAGCTGGGAGGACGCCTTCGCGCGGATCGGTGAGACACTGCGCAGCCTGTCCGATCCCAACATGGCCGAGTTCTACACCTCCGGCCGCGCCTCGAACGAAGCCGCTTTCCTGTTCCAGATCTTCGCGCGCGAATACGGCAGCAACAATTTCCCCGACTGCTCGAACATGTGCCACGAGGCGACCAGCGTCGGGCTGCCGCAATCGATCGGCATCGGCAAGGGCACGGTGTCGCTGGACGATTTCGACCATTGCGAGTTGATCATCGCGATGGGCCACAATCCCGGCACCAATCATCCCCGCATGATGGGCACGCTGTGGGAGGTCTCGCGCCGCGGCGTGCCGATCATCGTGTTCAATCCCTTACGCGAGCGCGCGCTGGAGCGCTTCGCCGATCCGCAGGACCCGATCGAAATGGCGACGCTCGGCTCGACCCGGATCGCCTCGACCTATTACCAGCCCAAGGTCGGCGCCGACGCCGCGGTGCTGAAGGGCGTCATGAAGGCGCTGATCGAGAAGGATGATGCGAGCCACGACGTGCTCGATCACGCCTTCATCGCCGAGCACACCAACGGCTTTGATGCGTTCGCCGCCGATCTGCGCGGCACGCCGTGGGACAAGATCGAGACCGTCTCCGGCTTCAGCCGCGCCCAGCTCGGCGAGGTCGCGGCCGCCTACGCCAAGTCCAACGCCACCATCGTGACCTACGGCATGGGCATCACCCAGCACATGCGCGGCACCGACAATGTCCAGCAGATCGCAAACCTGCTGCTCTTGAAGGGAAATTACGGCAAGCCCGGCGCCGGCATCTGCCCGCTGCGCGGCCACTCCAACGTGCAGGGCAACCGCACCGTCGGCATCACGGAGAAGCCCAACATCCCGATGTTGGAGGGTATCGAGCGGACCTTCGGCTTCAAGCCGCCGCGCCATCACGGCCACGACGCGGTCGCCGCGATGGAGGCGATCGACGACGGACGGTCGAAGGTGCTGGTCTGCCTCGGCGGCAATTTTGCCATCGCCCTGCCCGACCCCGAACGCTGCACGGCCGCGATGCGCAAGCTCGAGCTTGCCGTCCACCTCGGCACCAAGCTGAACCGCTCGCATCTGCTGGTCGGCAAGCAGTCGATCATCCTGCCGGTGCTGGGCCGCACCGAGCGCGACATCCAGGCCTCGGGCCCGCAGGTCGTAACTGTCGAGGATTCGATGTCGATGGTGCATGCCTCGCGCGGCAAGCTCACGCCCGCCTCCGAGTTCCTGCTTTCGGAATCGGCGATCATTGCCGGCATGGCAATGGCGACCCTGCCGGCGAGCAAGGTGCCGTGGGCCGAGCTGATCGCCGACTACGACCGCATCCGCGACGCCATCGAGGGCGTCTTCCCCGACTTCAAGGATTTCAATGCGCGGATCCGGATTCCCGGCGGCTTCCGCCTGCCGCTGCCGCCGACCGAGCGCAAATGGACCACCGCGTCCGGCAAAGCCGAATTCCTGATCTTCGATGGCCTCGAAGAGGATCCGGTGCTGGCGGACAAGTCAGTCCTCAAGCTCGCCACCATCCGCAGCCACGACCAGTACAACACCACGATCTACGGCTTGAACGACCGTTATCGCGGCGTGTTCGGCCGGCGCGACGTGCTGTTCGCGAACGAGGCCGACCTCACGGCGCGGGGCCTCGCCCATGGCGATCTCGTCGAGATCGAGACCGCGCTGCCACCCGGCGAGTCGCGCCGTCTGACGCTGACCGCGATCGTCTACGACATCGCCCGCGGCTCGGTTGCCGCCTACTATCCCGAGGCCAACGGCCTCGTGCCGCTCGACTACCAGGACAAGGAAAGCGGCACGCCGTCGTACAAGTCGGTGCCGGTGCACATCCGCCGGGCTGCGCAGTAACCTGTAGCCCGGATGGAGCGCAGCGCAATCCGGGGACACGTCATCCGCGGATCGAGCTGCCCCGGATTACGCTTCGCTTCATCCGGGCTACAAATGCCAAGCACTCTCTAGTGTCTGGGAGTGGCCCGCGCGCGGCAGGAACGTCACGCAAAAGGCGAGAATGGTCAGAACAAGGCTCACCCAGATGACGTACTTGATGATGTCTTGACCCGTGATCATCGCTTCACTTCGTCTGCTATTTCGTAGCTCGTAGCCCGGACGAAGCGCAGCGAAATCCGGGATTGAGTCATCCGCGGATCGAGTTCCCCTTCACCTTGCATTCGCCGGTGCGTGCACCGGCCACAGGTCAGCGCGCCAGTGCAGCGCGATCGCGAGCATGGCGATGAAACCGGCGGCAGCGAGCAGCGTGCCGGTCGCGGTGTAGCCGATCAGATCGATCAGGCTGCCGGCGGCGAGCAGGCCGAGCGGCAGGCCGTAGATCACCATCATCCGCACGCCCATCACGCGGCCGCGCAGATGCGCGCTGGCGTTGCGCATCAGCATCACCGCGGCCGAGATCATCGACATGCTCTGCGCGATGCCGGCCAGCACCAGGCAGGCCATCGCCACCGGCATGGTCCGGAGCTCGACGAACGCCAGGAGCATCGCGTACCAGGCGAGCGTCGCGCCGATCAGGAGCCGCGCAATGCGCACGCCGCCGGCCATGCTGAGCGTGATCGAGCCGATCAGCGAGCCGACCGCAAAGCTCGCGGAGAGATAGCCGAGCCCGGTCTGGTCGGTATGGAAGATGTCGCGCGCGACGTACGGCAGCAGGCCGTTGGTCAGCGGAAACGCGGTGAGATTGGCGAGGAAGGCGACGCACAGCGCGGCGCGCATCCCCGGCCCGCTCCAGGCATAGACGATGCCCTCCTTGAGGTCGCGCAGCAGTTTCGAGCCCGGCAGGTCGATATCAGACTGATCGGCTGCGACGTGCGATTTCGGCCGGCCCATGCAGAGCATCAGGACGGCGGCGATGAAATAGAAGCTGGCGATCCCTACATAGACATAGCCGATGCCGAGCGCGGCGAACAATCCCGCCCCGGTCAAGGCGCCGGCGATGCGCGCCGAGTCCTGCGTGGTGCGCGCCAGGCTGATGGCGCCGACCAGCTGCTCCGGCGGCATGATGTCGGCGAGCAGCGCGCCGCGCACGCCGAGATCCGACGGGCGGATCAGCCCCATGACCGCGACGATGATCATGACGTTCAAGGGCGCGAGATGCCCTGTCAGCGCCAGCGTCATGATGGTCCCGGCGAGCGCCGTATAGGCAAAGCGCATCACGGCGAGCAGATCGCGATGCCCCATGCGGTCGCCGATCATGCCGACGACCGGCGCGACCAGGGTGCCGACATATTGCAGCGAAGCGAGCACGGTCAGCAGCAGCACCGACCCGGTCTCGACCATGATGTACCAGCCGAGCACCAGCGTCTCGACCTCGAACGCCCAGGAGGTGAGCAGATCGGACGGCCATTGGAAGCGATAGCTGCGGATGCGAAACGGTGCGAGCGCGGAGGTCCGCGTGGTCCCGCTCACGACGCGATGACGCGTGTCACGGCGTGTCCTGCCCTTTTCTTGGTTCTTCTGGGTCTTGATTGCGGATGTTGATTCTCTTGGGAAATTCCCTGTTCCGGAGCGTAGCGCCGACGGTATCCGTGTCAATCGAAGCGACCGCATGCGGCCATGCGCGGTGGTAGCGGCGTGCTGCACTGCCCACCAGCGCGCTGCCGGACCATCCGCCCCGTGAGACGATGTGCTACAATGCCGGTCCGAGACCGCGGAGGATACCATGACAGCCTTCGAAGTTTTCGCGATCTACGTGACGCCCTTTGTGATCATCGGGATCGCAATCAAGCTGCTGATGAAGCGTTACGCCGTCGATCTGCCCGACGTGCAGAAGCAGGCGGGCTCCGCACCGAAGCGGCGATTTCTGCTCGGCGCCTGGCGGTCGGATTAGGGCACGAAGTCGAGCGCTGGAGGCCCCGCTCCGATTTACAAGGCTCCAGCCACGGCGTAGCGCTGCATCCTTGAACCTGTTTTGGATCGCCCCTGAGGAGGAAGTGACAGCGTGCCTGGCCCGGAAAGCCTTCCAATCGACCAGATCTACGTTCCCTTGAAGAAGAGGAAGAACCTTAGGCTTGAGGTCGTTCAAGAGATCGCGGCCAGCATTCTGGAAATTGGACAACAAGTCCCGATTCTCGTTCGGCCGGATGAGAGCCGGCTCGTCTTGCTCGAGGGATTGCATCGGCTCGAGGCCTGCAAAGCGCTGGGCGAGACCACGATCATCGGAGTGCTGGGTTCGGCAGAGACTGCTCACCACAAGGCGCTGCTATCCGACACCGCTGAAACCGAGGCAGAGCGGGACAAGATGGCGCGATTGAAAAAGCTGCGCCTCGAAAAGGAAGCTGCGGATAGATCGACCGCATCCGCGACGCCAATCGTGGAAACCAAGTCGGCTGAGCTTCGGTCAGCTCGTTCCGGCAAGAGCATCGGACGGCGGTCGTCGGGCGATCAAGGATCGAAAACGAAAACCCTGTCGGAATGGATCACGCAACAAAAGCGCGACGGTGGCCGCTATTGATTGCCGGCTCGTGTGTGCCGGCCATGCGCTCCAGCGTCTAGGACCCCCGCGCGCATTCAGGCAGTCCAGCCTGCCGCAGCGCGCCCTTCATCTTGTCAATGTATTCTGGCTGGAAGCAATACATGCGGTAAAAGGCCGTCAGCGTCTCACAGAGTATGCAACACATTCGGTGTCGTCCCTGCGAAAGCAGGGACCCATAACCACTAATGGTTGTTGGTGCACGATGCCGGAACGACGAGTCCGTTTAACTACACCCGCCGCGGCGTATGGGTCCCTGCTTTCGCAGGGACGACAGCGGAAATCGCGGCAAAGCATCCCGCCATCAACTCATGCGAACACGACATTTTGTCATGGGAGCCGCGGTTGCATTTTTTGCGTTGCATCATATGATGCATATAATCCAATCAGATTCCCGCATGGAACGGAGTTCCGCCATGGCAACCAGCACCGATCCCGTCGTCATCCTCTCCGCCGCCCGCACCCCGCTCGGCCGCTTCATGGGCGAGCTGACGCCGCTCGCCGCCCACAAGCTCGGCTCGCACGTGATCGGCGCGGCGCTGGAGCGCGCGAAACTCGCGCCTGAGCGGATCGACGAGGTGTTCATGGGCAATGTGCTGCCCGCCGGCCAGGGTCAGGCCCCGGCCCGCCAGGCCGCGCGCGGCGCGGGGCTGCCGGATGGCACCGGCGCCACCACCGTCAACAAGGTCTGCGGCTCCGGCATGAAGGCGACCATGCTGGCCCACGACATCATCAAGGCGGGCTCGGCCGAGATCGTGCTGTCCGGCGGCATGGAGAGCATGAGCAACGCGCCGTATCTGCTGCAGAAGGCGCGCGGCGGCTATCGCGCCGGCCACGACCGCATCATCGACCACATGATGATGGACGGGCTCGAGGACGCCTATGAGACTGGCCGCTCGATGGGCGATTTCGGCGAGGCCACCGCGGAGGCCTATCAGTTCACCCGCGCCGACCAGGACGCTTTCGCGATGGAGACGCTGAGCCGCGCCCGCAAGGCGGTCGAGAGCGGCGCCTTCAAGGCCGAAATCGCGCCGATCACGCTCACCGAGAAAGCCGGTCCGCGCATCATCGCCAATGACGAGCACCCGCTGAAGGTCGATCCGGCAAAGATCCCCGGCCTGAAGCCGGCGTTCCGCGCCAACGGCACGATCACCCCGGCCGCCTCCTCGGCCAATGCCGACGGCGCCGCGGCGCTGATCCTGGCAAAGCGCTCGCTCGCGGATCGCGACGGGTTGCCGGTGCTGGCCGAGATCAAGGGCCACGCCACCCACAGCCAGGAGCCGCAGTGGTTCACCACCGCGCCGATCCCGGCGATCCGAAAACTGCTCGACAAGGTCGGCTGGAGTGTCGGCGATGTCGACCTGTTCGAGATCAACGAGGCGTTCGCAGTCGTCGCGATGGCGGCGCAGCGCGACCTCGGCATCCCCAGAGACCGGCTCAACATCAACGGCGGCGCCTGCGCGCTCGGCCATCCGATCGGCGCCACCGGCGCGCGGCTGATCGTGACGCTGCTGCACGCGCTGGAAGCACAGAACCTGAAGCGCGGCGTCGCCGCACTGTGCATCGGCGGCGGCGAAGCCACCGCCATCGCGGTCGAGCGGGTGACGCACTGAGCAGTTGCGTCCGCGTCATTGCGAGCACAGCGACTTGTCCGCCGAAGCCTTGGCGAAGGCGGAAGCAATCCATCGATCCGCATATGCGGAGCCATGGATTGCTTCGTCGCTATCGCTCCTCGCAATGACGGAACTACGGATATTCGTCGCATCTCGAATGCCCCCAAAAGAGGCGACGACGCATCATGCCGATGTCCGAAAACGAGGGAACTTCGCCATTTTAGACATGGCCACGCCGTGCCATATTGCGCATCACGAATAGAACCTCATTGCATTTGATCTGGACCACAATGATCTCGAACTGGCTTGCTTCCGCCCTCGCCCGCCGCAACGTCCACTATGGCTGGGTGATGGTCGCCGTGACCTTCCTGGCCGCGCTGATCTCGGCCGGCACTGTCGGTGCGCCCGGCGTCTTCATCGTGCCGCTGCAGAAGGAGTTCGGCTGGTCCACCGCCGAGATCTCCTCGGCGCTGTCGATCCGCTTCATCCTGTTCGGGCTGATGGCGCCGTTCGCCGCCGCGCTGATGAACCGCTACGGCCTGCGCAACGTGACGCTGGCGGCGCAGCTGATCGTGGTCTCCGGCCTTGTCGCGTCGCTGGCGATGACGCAGGTCTGGCAGCTCATCCTGCTGTGGGGCGTTGTGATCGGGATCGGCACCGGCATGACGGCGCTGGTGCTCGGCGCGACCATTGCCACGCGCTGGTTCGTGGCGCGGCGCGGCCTCGTGATCGGCATGCTCACCGCGAGCGTCGCGACCGGGCAGCTCGCCTTCCTGCCGCTGCTCGCCACCATCACGGAGCGCTATGGCTGGCGCGTCGCGCTCGGCTTCGTCTGCGTCATGCTCGGCATCGCCGCCTTTGCGGTGCTGATGCTAATGCGCGACCGGCCGAGCGATGTCGGCCTGCGTCCGTTCGGCGACAAGGGCACCGCCCCGCTTCCCGCGCCACCGCCGGCCAACGCGCCGATCATGGCGGCCGCGCTCGGCACGCTGCGCGACTCATCGAAATCGTCGGTGTTCTGGATCCTGTTCGCGACTTTCTTCGTCTGCGGCGCCTCGACCAACGGCCTGGTCCAGGTCCATCTGATCCCGATGTGTCTCGATTTCGGCATCCCTCAGGTGCAGGCCGCGAGCCTGCTCGCCGCGATGGGCATCTTCGATTTCTTCGGCACCATCATCTCGGGCTGGCTGTCGGACCGTTACGACAACCGCTATCTCTTGTTCTGGTACTACGGCCTGCGCGGCCTGTCGCTGCTGTACCTGCCCTACTCCGATTTCACGTTCTACGGCCTGTCGCTGTTCGCGATGTTCTACGGGCTCGACTGGATCGCGACCGTGCCGCCGACGGTGCGCCTCACCGCGCAGCGCTTCGGTGCCGAGCGCGCCAATCTGGTGTTCGGCTGGATCTTCGCCGGCCACCAGCTCGGCGCCGGGGCGGCCGCGTTCGGCGCCGGCGTATCGCGCACGGTCTATTCCAGCTATCTGCCGGCATTCTTCATCGCCGGCGCGCTGTGTGTCTTCGCGGCGGTGATCACGCTCGCGATCGCGCGGCCGAAGCCGGTAGCAGAGCCGAAGCCGGCGGCGGCCTGAGGCAGCTGCCCGCGCTGGTCTGTGTCGGCGACAGCCGCTACTCCGCCGCGAGGCCGGTCGGCGCAGCCGCTTCGACTGCTTCCTTGTTGTAGTCGTGCACGACGCGGCCGAACGGCAGCGTCAGGTCGGCGATGTAGTGATGCGCGCCGACCACGCGCTTGACCGGGAAGTCGGCGACCGGCGCGTTGACGTGCGGCACGAGATGCAGGCGGCCCGGCCCGATCCACGATCCCTTGACGACGATGTCGGTCAGGTTGATCGCGACCAGCTGGCAGACCTCGAGATGACCGTCGACGCCCGGGATCATCTTCAGATTGACTTGCGTCTTCGACAGCGTGGCGCGGGTGACGTCGCCGTTGCCCGCCATGCTCTCGTGCTTGTAGCCCATCGTGCCCATCGCGACGAGCTGGCCGGCATATTCCAGCGTTCCGGTCAGGGTGTCCTTGACGATCTCGAGCTTGGGATGGGCGTACTTCTTCGGAAAGCCCCAGATCTCGCGGCCGGCCGCGATCGGCGGATCATCGTCGAGATACATCTGGCAGACGAAGTTGACCTCCTCGCCGCGCAGCCGCGCGGGGATCACCAGGCCGGACTCGGTGTAGCTGCCGAAGCCGGAGCTGTCGGGCATCTTGATCCATTCGTAATGCACGATCGCCTGCTCGATCGGCTCCAGCGGCTCAGGCAGGCCGGCGCGGATCAATTCCGGATCGGTCTCATAGGTGATGACGAGGAATTCGCGATCGATGAAGCGGTAGGGACCGGCGGGATAGCTCGGACCGGCGGCCGGCATGGACGGAAGCTTGAGCAGATCTTCCCTGCGCATCGCAATAACCCCCTGTTTGCAAAGTTTGCGCGGAGGCTAGCGGCCGAGATTGACAGCGATATGAGGGATTTCCGTCAGGGGCATGACCTCGGTTACGCTTGTGTGACCCGCTTTTGCCTGATGAGGCCAATGCTAACCGTGCAGGCAGGCATGGCGGATGCGCCGTGCGCCGGCGCGACGCTTGTCATCACCGCGTCATCGGCGCCCTGAATTCTCGCCGCGAATTTTTTTGGAGTGTCTGATATGGACGCGCGTACCCCTCATGTCGACGATATCGAGCACGCAACGCCCGGCTGGCGTCCCGCGGGATGCGATCGCGTGGCGCTGGTGCTGCAGGGCGGCGGCGCGCTCGGCGCCTATCAGGCCGGCGTCTACCAGGCGCTGCATGAGTGCAACATCGAGCCCGACTGGGTCTGCGGCGTTTCGATCGGCGCGATCAACTCGGCGATCATCGCCGGCAATCCGCCCGACAAGCGGCTGGAGCGGTTGCACACATTCTGGGATCGCATCACCAGCCGCAAGATCTGGCACTACACGCCTGACGGCGACATCTTCCGCAAGGCGCGCAACTTCACCAGCTCGTGGCTGACGACGACGCTGGGGCAGCCCGGCTTCTTCACCCCGCATCAGACCAATCCGTGGTTCAGCCCGGCCGGCGCCCGCACCGCCACCAGCTATTACGACACGACGCCCTTGCGTGAATCGCTGCTCGAACTGGTCGATTTCGACCGCATCAATTCCAAGAAGATGCGCTTTGCGGTCGGCGCGGTGAACGTGCTGTCCGGCAACTTCATCTATTTCGACAACGCCCATGACGAGATCATCCCCGAGCACATAATGGCGAGCGGCGCGCTGCCGCCGGCGCTGCCGATGGTGAAGGTCGGCACCGATCACTTCTGGGACGGCGGCATCGTCTCCAACACGCCGCTGCAGCATCTGCTCGACCAGGAAGACAACATGAATTCGCTGGTGTTCCAGGTCGATTTGTTCTCGGCGCGCGGCGCGCTGCCGCGCGACATCCAGGACGTGATGGCCCGCCACAAGGACATCATGTATTCGTCGCGCACGCGCTACAACACCGACGTCTACCGCAAGACCTACAATCTGCGCACCGCCCTGCACAACGCGCTGGGAAAGATTCCGGACGAGCAGCTCTCGGACGACGAGCGTCAGCTCAAGAAGGCCAACAGCCGGCTGCCCGGCATCACGCTGCTGCAGCTGATCTATCAGCAGAAGGCCTATGAGGGCGACGCCAAGGACCACGAATTCTCCGGCACCTCGATGCGCGAGCACTGGGCGAGCGGACACGAGGACACCAAGCGTTCGCTGAAGCGCCGCGAATGGATCAAGATGCCCGAGAACGGCATGGGCATCGTGATCCACGACGTGCATCGCGAGGCGGAGTAGGAGTGGTCGTCTCTTCCGCCGTCATTGCGAGCGAAGCGAAGCAATCCATGTCACCGCTTGCGGAGATATGGATTGCTTCGTCACTTCAGCGCAAAATTGCTTTGCAATTTTGTCGCGAGCTCCTCGCAATGACGGCTAGATGAGTCCTACGGCCGCGTCGACATGTTGCTCGGCGGCCCCACCTTGCGGATCGGCTCGGCGAGGCGTGCGAACTCGCAGAGCAGCGAGCGCGTCTTGCGCGGGTCGATCACCTCCTCGACCCAGAACTTTTCGGCCGAGCGGAACGGCGAGCGCAGCTTGTTGAGGCGATCCTCGATCTCGCGCAGCTTGGCGGCGGGATCTTCGGCCGCGTCGATCTCGGCGCGATAGGCCGCCTCGATGCCGCCCTCGAGCGGCAGCGAGCCCCAATAGGCCGACGGCCATGCATAGCGCATCGAGAAGCGGTTGGCCGGCTGATGCACCACGCCGGCAACACCAAAGGCATTGCGGATGATGATGGTGCACCAGGGCACCGTGCTCTGGTTGACCGCGGCCATCGCCCGCACGCCGTGGCGGATGGTCGCCGACTTCTCGGCCTCGAGCCCGATCATGAAGCCGGGGCAATCCATCAGATAGACCACCGGCAGATGGAAGGTCTCGGCGAAGTCGACCCAGCGCACCACCTTCTGGCAGGCGTCCGCGGTCCACGAGCCGCCATAGTGGAAGGGATCGCTGGCGAGCAGCAGTACGGCCCGGCCCTCGATCCGCGCCAGCCCGGTGATAACAGGCCGGCCGAAATTGGCGGCGACCTCGAAGAACGAGCCCTTGTCGACGACGGCCTCGATGATCGGCCGCATCTTGTAGACCTGCCGCCGGTTGCGCGGCACGGCCTTCATCAGCGATTCCTCGGCACGTTCCGGATCGTCGGTGCAGGGAATGGTCGGCGGCAAATCGTAGACCGACGACGGCAGGTAGGACAGGAAGCGCCGCGCGTAGTCGAACGCCTCCTCCTCGGTGTCGACGGCCTGGTCGATCCCGCCGGCACGGGTCTGGATGTCGGCGCCGCCGAGCTCCTGCTTGGTCAGATCCTGGCCGAGCCGCTTCACCACCGGCGGACCGGCGACGAACATCGCGGAGCTCTTGGTCATGACCGAGTAATGCGTGGCCGCCAGCCGCGCGGCACCCAGGCCCGCGACCGAGCCGAGCCCGAGGCCGACCACCGGCACCTGAGCCAGATTGGCAAGCGTGAACCAGTACGAACGGGTGCCGCCGACGCCGCCGGGCAGATTGGCGGCGCCCCTGGTCTCGATGGTCTTCACCGAGCCGCCGCCGCCGGATCCCTCGATCACGCGGATGATCGGCAGGCGGAAGTCGTGCGCCATCTCCTCCGCCATCAGCGGCTTGGCCGAAATCGAGGCATCCGCCGAGCCGCCGCGCACGGTGAAATCGTCGCCGACCACGACCACGGTGCGGCCGTCGACCCTGGCCCGGCCGAACACGCAGTTCGCCGGCGTCAGATGCTTGAGTTCGTTGCTCTCGTCGTATTCGGCGATGCCGGAGATGGCGCCGACCTCGTGAAAGCTGTTCTGGTCGACGAGCTTGTCGATGCGCTCACGAACCGTGAGCCGGCCCTGGTCGCGTTGCCGCTTGACCTTGTCAACGCCTCCCATCTCCCGCGCGAACGCTTCGCGCCGGGCGAGGTCGTCGAGTTCCGGCTTCCAGTTCATTCACTACTCCCGTTTTGATGATTTTGTTGTTGTTATGGGTGGTCACCGGAAGCGATTTGCGTTCGATCCGATTGCTGAAGATGTCGCCGTCGGCGCCTTCGAGCAGGCTGCCGAGCGCGGCGGCGAGTTCGACCATTTGCGGCGCGACCTCGCGATGCAGCCGCGCCTCGTCATACATCGCCGAGAGCAGGCCGATCGTGGTGACCACATAGGTCTGATATTGCGGCGACCACAGCGGCACCGCGACGCCGTTGATGTGCGGGCTCCACAGGCCGCAGGCGACGACATAGCCGTGCTCCTGCAGATGCCGGCGGTTGGCCGCGATGCGCGGCGTCAGCATTTTGGCACTCTCGGGCAGCTCGCCTTCCATCTCCGCGATCAGTGCATCGCCGATCGCGGGATCGAGCGCCGCGGTGTAGGCATGGCCGGCGGCGGTGGTCGCCATCGAGATGCGGCTGCCGGTCGCCTCATGCAGGCCGAGCGCATTCGCCGCGCGGGCGAACTCCAGATAGACCAGATGAAAACGGTCGGGGATGACGAAGCCCACGGTGCCGGGCAATTGGTCCGCGACATCCTGCAAGCGCAGCCGGATCAGATTGCGAAGCTGCAGCCCCTTCATCATCGTGGTGCTCATCGCGACCGCGCTCGGCCCGATGCGATATTTCTGATCGCGCGGCAGATAGACGAGCTGTCCCATCCGCGTCAGCGTGTGCGTCAAGCGCGACACCGTCGAACGCGGCAGACCGCAGCGGTTCGAGATCTCGAGATTGCCGAGCCGCGCTTCATGTCCTTCGAAGCACCGCAACACGTCGAAGGCGCGTGACACCACCTGGATCACATCGCCATCGCCAGTCTCGCTGGCGAGCATTCCCTGCCTGCTAAGCCGTTCCGAGCGCCGTCCCATTTTGTTTGGCTCCATTCCGTCATGCGGAATAAAATTCCACTTGCAGATGAAGCTACCTCAGGCAATCTGCCGCCACAACAAAAAGCCGTTCGCCGGATGAAATTTCCGCAAGACGGTATCGGAGAGTGGAATGCCAGAGATCAAGGTTGTGACCGAAGTTGCCGGGCGCGTCTGCGCGCTTCCTGTTGAAGCCGGCAGCAGCATCGGCGATGGCGACGAGATCGCGTTCGTCGAGGCGATGAAGATGGAGATACCGGTCACGTCGACGGCAGCAGGCAAAATCAAGTCGATTCTGGTGAGGATTGACGATGTCATCGCCGAAGGCCAGGCGATCGCGATCGTCGAGACCTGACGGCGGGCGCGCCGTCGCCTCGCGCGGATCAAATTCCCAGATGCCGCACCCTGGGTGGTGGTTTGCCTTGCAGCCAACGCAACGACGCACGCTGTTTCGCTTTCGAAACATTCCTGATCAATAAGTTTCGTATGACGAAACAAATGCCGAGCAACCGCTCGTTTTGTGAACATCTGTTCGAAAGTCGGCATCCTCTCGAGCCGGCCGCCTCACGGGCCGACGCCGAGGCGCGCTCGGTTGCGCGCGCCCTGATTGCGTTGCACAAGATGAGGCGATGAAACGATCGCCTCCTCCCGTCACCGCCAGCACCGTCAACTGGGCCCGCTCGCAGCCGCCGCTGCTGCGGTTTCTGCACACTTGTTACGCAAATTTCCTCGCCGAGGCCGGCGGCGCGGTTGCCGACTACATCCCCGAGCTCGGCAAGGCCGATCCTGCCCATTTTGGCATCAGCCTGGCGACGCTCGACGGCCATGTCTATGAGGTCGGCGACACCAGGGTGCCGTTCACCATCCAGTCGATGTCGAAGCCGTTCGTGTTCGCGCTGGCGCTGGACACGCTGGGCGCCGAGCGGGTGGAAAGCGTGATCGGCGTCGAACCATCCGGCGACCCCTTCAATTCGATCCGGCTCAATGCAGACAACCACCCGTTCAATGCGATGGTGAACGCCGGCGCGATCGCCTGCTCCGGCCTGCTCCATGCCGGCAAGGGCGACGGCGCGTTCGACTACATCCGCCACGCGCTCGGCCGCTTCGCCGGACGCGAGCTTGACGTCGACGAGGCGGTCTACGCCTCCGAGAGCGCCACCGGCGATCGCAACCGGGCGATCGGCTATCTCTTGCGCACCAACAGCGTGATCACCGAGAACGTGCCTGCGGTGCTCGACGTCTATTTCCGGCAATGCGCCATCCTGGTCACCGCGCGCGACACCGCCGTGATGGCGGCGACGCTGGCCAACCGCGGCATCAATCCCTTGACCGGCGAACAGGTGGTGACACCCTACGCGATCGCGCGCACGCTCTCGGTGATGACGTCGTCCGGGATGTACGACTACGCCGGCGAATGGATCTACCGTGTCGGCATCCCCGCCAAGAGCGGGGTCGGCGGCGGCATCCTGGCGGCGCTGCCGGCGCGGCTCGGGCTCGGCAGCTATTCGCCGAAACTCGACAAGCACGGCAACAGCGTGCGCGGCATCAAGGTCTGCGAGGCGCTATCGGCGCATTACGACCTCCACATGCTGAACCGCAGCGACGACGCCCGCCACAGCATCATCGCCGACTACAATATCGGCAAGAACCCGTCGCGCCGGGTGCGGCGGCCGCAGGAACAGGAGATCCTGGCAAAGCACTTCCAGGAGGTCCGCGTGATCGAACTGGTCGGCACGCTGTCGCTCTCCAATGTCGACTACGTCTCGCGCCGGCTCGCCGGCAGCCCGCGGCCGGAGTTCGTAATCTTCGACCTGCGCCGCGTCACTGCGACGACCCGCGCCGGCGCAAGGCTGGTCGCGGAGGCCTTCCAGGAACTGGCCGAGCTCGGCGTCACCGTGATCCTGTCCGGCATCAAGCGGACCTCGCGCGAATGGACCACGATCAGCGAGTGGACCAACCGGCTCGGCAATATCAGGGATTTCTATCTGCTCGACACCGCGATCGAATGGGCCGAGGACCAGATCGTCTACCGCTATGGCGGCTCGATCGACTTCCTCGAGACCACCGAGCTTTCCGAGCAGCCGCTGCTGGCCGGATTGAGCGAAGCCGAGATCGCCGACCTCGCCGCGCTCTGCACGGTCAACACTTATCAGCCGAATGAGAAGATCATCACCGCGGGCAGCGAGGCGACCTCGCTGTTCTTCCTGCGCAGCGGCGTGGTCCACGTCACCCTGCCCGACGGCATCCGGCTCGCGACCCTGACCGCCGGCATGGCGTTCGGCGAGATGGCACTGCTGGAGCCGACGCGCTCGGCGGATGTGGTGGCCGACATGTCGGCGACCACCTATGAAGTGACGATCCAGGATTTCGAGCGCTTCCGCGAGCAACATCCACGCGCCGGCGAGCGGATCATGCGCAACCTCGCGCAGATTCTCGCCGAGCGGCTGATTGTGGCGAACGCGAAGGTCGATCTGCTGACGTCGGGGTAGCTCTTTCTTCTCCCTCGCCCCGCTCTTGCGGGGTCGAGACGAGCGAAGCTCGCTCTTGGAGGGTTGGGGTGATGGGCTGCCTCCGCAAAAAAGGTGAACGTCGAACTCGCGGAGACTCCCCCTCACCCGGAGCGCATTGCGCTTCGCTGCCTGCGCTCCGGCCTCTCCCCGCAAGCGGGGCGAGGCGAAGCAGTTCACGCCCGTGGTTAGACCTCAGCTCACCACTTCCGTCACCGGCTGCATGTCGATCTCGAAGGTCTCGAGAAACTTCGACGTCATGATGTAAAAACCGACCGAGAGCTGCAGCTCGATCAACGCCGCCGGCGTCAACAGCGCCGCGATCGCCTTGAAGGTCGCGTCAGTCGGCTTCTTCAGCTTGACGATCTCGTCGGTGAAGGTGAGCGCGGCGCGCTGCACCTCGTTGAAGCAGGTCGCGGACTGCCAGTTCTCGAGCGCTGCGTTCTGCTCGTCGGTGACGCCGACATTCTTGCCGATGCGCTTGTGCGCGACGATCTCGTAAGGCGCCTCGCACAGAATGCCGGTGCGCGTGATCGCAAGCTCGCGCACGATCGGATCGAGCTCACCCTTGTGGCGGATCGCGCCGCCGAGCCGGCAGTACTGTTCAAAGTAGCTCGGCGAATGCGCCATCATGCGGAAGATGTTGGCGTTGCGGTTCTTGTCGAGGATTTCGCGGGTCCGCGGGCTTGCCTTCGCGGGATCGGAGTAGTCGATACGGGCCATTTCCTAACCTTGATCTTGCTGTCGTTTCTGTCGGGTTCGAAACAGTATCGGTCGGCCGTCGCAGGAGCAACACGCCCGAGTCAAATTGCCGCCGCATTCAAAGACAACCCTACCAAAGTCGATATTCGCTGAGTGGGGACTCGTCAAAAGCGAATGCTCGACGCGGGGTGTTCCGAGTACAAAATCTGGCCGTCGCGCGCGCAATTTGCGCAACGATGAGTCACGCCCAAGTCTAGGGGAAACGCATGAAGGAAGCCACCAAGAGGGCGGCCTCGGAAGCGCTTGCGCAAATGCTGGCGGTGACGGCGATGCTCGTCATCGCCAGCGTCATTTTTTACTGGCACTGAGGCATGGTCCCGAAAAGTGTGTAGCGGTTTTCGGAAAGATCATGCCTAAACAAGTCATCCGCAACTGGAGGGGCGAGAGCGAACCAATTCGGCCTGGTTTCGCGTTCTGACTGGATCGTTCAGCCCCTCTCATTTCGCCTTTGCGAAGTACGGAACCAACCGTCCCGCAAATTGCGTGAAGCGCGCCGAGACCTTGTCGCCGATGGCAAGGTCGTTGTCGCCATGCGCCATCATGCGGAAGCCCTCGTCGGCATCGACCAGCACGATGTTGTAGGGCACATGCGCCCGCGTCTCCGGCGTCGCGGCACGGCAGACCAGCGAGGTCGCATAGACAGTCCCTGCCCCGCTCGCGCGATGCTCGGCGAGATCAGCCGAGCCGCACGCCGCGCAGAAGCTACGGCGGAAATACTGCCGCGCGCCGCAGGCGCTGCAGGTCTGGTAGACGATGGCTTCCACGCCCTTGGTCCAGTCAGCGATCGGTCCACTCATCGCACGCGCTCCAGGAACATGCTGACATGCGACGACAGCACGCCGCCGTCGCCGTGCAGCAGCGCGACCGAGGCGTCGCGCACCTGGCGGTTTTCGGCGCGGCCGGTCATCTGCAGATGGGTCTCGACCAGATGCGCCATCGCGCCGCCGACACCGCAATGTCCATAGCTGAGCAGGCCGCCGTGGGTGTTGAGCGGCATCTCGCCATCCCCATTGAAATAGCCGGCGCGCACCCGCGCCGGCGCCTCGCCGCGCCCGGCGAGGCCGAGATCTTCCAGCAGCATCGCGAGCGTGATCGTGAAGCTGTCGTAGACTGCGGCGTAACGCACGTCCGAGATCGCGATGCCCGACGCCTGCTTCGCTTTCGCGATCGAAATCTCCGCACCGAGTTCGCTGAGCGCAGGCGCCGCCGTGACGTGCTGATGGGTGTGCGCCTGGGCGCAGCCGCGGATGCGGACCCGCCTGTCTCCGGTCGGCTCGCGGCTGATCACGCAGGCCGCACCGCCGTCGGACACCGGGCAGCAATCGAGCAGTTTTAACGGCATCGCCACCGGCTTGGAGGCCATCACGTCGGCAACCGTGATCGGCTCGTGGAACTGCGCGCCGGGATGCGTCAGCGCGTGCTTGCGCATCAGCACCGCGAACTCGGCAAGGTCCTCCTGCGTCACGCCGTACTCATGCATGTAGCGGGTCGCGACCAGGCCGTAATAGGCCGGGATCGTCGGCCCCAGCGTCACCTCGTAGTCGGGATGCCCGACTTGGGCCAGCGCCTGAATCGAGGCGTCGCGGCTCTGCCCGGTCAGCCGGTTCTCGCCGCCGACCACCAGCACGTGCTTCGCCACGCCGGCATCGACCAGGTGATGCGCCAGCATTGTCATCGCAAGGCCCGTGGCGCCGCCGACCTGCACGGCGTGGGCGTAGGACGGGCGGATGCCGAAGTGCTCGGCGAACACGGTGGCCAGCATAATGTGCGGCGAGACCGTGGAGTAGCCGCACAGGATGCCGTCGATGTCGGAGCGCTTCAGCCCGGCATCGGAGATCGCAAGCTCGGCCGCCTTGCTCATCAGGTCGAGCGAGGACAGGCCCTCATGCCTGCCGTAGGACGTGAGGCCGACGCCGGTGACGAAGCTCATGGTGTCACTACCCTCTCCATCGTCATTCCGGGGCGATGCGAAAGCATCGAACCCGGAATCTCGAGATTCCGGGTCTGGTCCTTCGGACCATCCCGGAATGACGACCATCACTAGCACTTCCCATCATCAATACGACTTCGGAAGGCCGAGCACCTTCTCGCCGATGAAACTGAGGATAAGCTGCGGGCTGATCGGCGCGATGCGCGGGATCAGCGATTCCCGCAGGTAACGCTCGACGTGGTACTCCTTGGCGTAACCGAAGCCGCCATGAGTCATCACCGCCTGCTCGCAGGCATGGAAGCCGGCTTCCGCCGCAAGATATTTCGCCGAGTTCGCGGCCGGGCCGCACGGCAGGTTCTGGTCATATTGCCAGCCGGCGCGCAGCACCATCAGCCAAGCCGCCTCGAGCTCCATCCAGCACTTCGCCAAGGGATGCTGGATCGCCTGGTTCATGCCGATCGGCCGGTTGAACACGATGCGGCCCTTGGCATATTCCGACGCCCGCTTCAGCGCGATCTGGCCGAGGCCGACGGCTTCCGCCGCGATCAGGATGCGCTCGGGGTTCATGCCGTGCAGGATGTATTCGAAGCCGCGACCTTCCTCGCCGATCCGGTCCTCGACCGGAATTTCAAAGTTCTCGAAGAACAGCTCGTTGGAGTCGACGGGCTTGCGGCCCATCTTCTCGATCTCGTGCACCGTGACGCGCTTGCGGTCGAAATCGGTGTAGAACAGGCTGAGGCCGTGGGTCGGGCTGCGCACCTCCTCCAGCGGCGTGGTGCGCGCGAGCAGCAGGATCTTGTTGGCGACCTGCGCGGTCGAGATCCACACCTTCTGGCCGTTGACGATGTATTTGTCACCCTGCCGCACCGCGCGGGTCTTGAGCTGCGTGGTGTTGAGGCCGGTGTTGGGCTCGGTCACCGCAAAGCAGGATTTGTCGCGGCCGTCGATGATCGGCGGCAGCATGCGCTGGCACTGTTCCTTGGTGCCGAACACCACGACCGGATTGAGCCCGAACACGTTCATGTGCACGGCCGATGCACCGGACATGCCGGCACCGGATTCCGAGATCGTGCGCATCATGATCGCGGCGTCGGTGATGCCGAGCCCGGAGCCGCCATACTCCTCGGGGATGCAGATGCCGAGCCAGCCGGCATCGGCGAGCGCGCGATGGAAGTCGGCCGGATAGCCGCCCTCCTTGTCCTTCTTCAGCCAATAGGCCTCGTCAAAGCGCGAGCAGATTTTTGCCACCGCGTCGCGGATCGATTCCTGGTTGGCGGAGAGTGCGAAATCCATCTGTCGTCTCCTATGCCTTCAGCGCCTTGGCCGCGCCGTCGCGCAGCATCGCCGCGATCTCCTCAGTCGAGAAACCCGCCTCGCGCAGGATTGCTTCACTGTGCTCGCCGAGCCGCGGCGCGAGCCGGTTCGGCTCGACCTTGGTCTCCGACCATCGGGCCGACGGCGTCATGCTGCGGATACGGCCCTCGGTCGGATGATCGATCACGGGGAAGACGCCGGTCGCGACCATATGCGGGTCCTCGAGCAGGCTCTCGAGATCGTGCATTGGCATCACAGGCACGTCGGCCTTCTCGAGGATCTCGTTCCATTCAGCCGTGGTCTTGGTCTGCAGGATGCGCGCGAGCTCGGCGTAGACCACATCGATGTTGGTGGCGCGGCCGGCGAAGGTCGCGAACTTCGGATCGCTGCGCAGATCGTCGCGGCCGGTCGCCTTGAAGAAGTTCTCCCACTGCTTGTCGTTGTAGACGATCACGCAGATATAGCCGTCGAGCGTCTTGTAGGGCCGCCGGTCCGGCGACAGATGCCGCGCATAGCCCCCCTTGTCGAGCGGCGGATCGTATGTGAGCCCGCCCATGTGATCGCCCATGACGAAGCCTGCCATGGTCTCGAACATCGGAATGTCGACGCGCTGGCCCTGCCCGGTGCGGTCGCGATGCACGAGGCTCGCGCAGATCGCGCCGACCGCGGTGAGGCCGACGATACGATCGACCAGCGCATTCGGCACGTAACGCGGCACGCCGTCGGAGGTCTGCGCCATCAGCGCCGGCAGCGCGGTCGCGCCCTGGATCAGATCGTCATAGGCGGGCTTCGCGGCATACGGCCCGTCCTGGCCGAAGCCGAACACGCCGGCATAGATCAGCCGCGGATTGACCTTGGCGACGACATCGTAACCGAGCTGCAGCCGCGCCATCGCCTGCGGGCGCACATTGTAGACCAGCACATCGGCCTTCGCGATCAGCCGCAGCACGGCCTCGCGCCCTGCCGGCTTCTTCAGGTCGAGGCAAACCGAACGCTTGCTGCGGTTGGTATTGAGGAACACTGGGCCCATGCCGGGATGCCGCGTCGGGCCGATCTGCCGCGTCACGTCGCCGTCAGGCGATTCCACCTTGATGACATCGGCGCCGTAGTCGCCAAGCATCTGCGTGGCGTAGGGTCCCATCAGCACGGTCGTCATGTCGACGACCTTGATACCCTGCAATGGTCCCATCGTGCTGCTCGCTCCCCGGCTGTTCTGGATTGAAGCCTAGTAACGGGAGGTCTTTGCCGAGATCAAGCGGCGCCGAGCGTATGGGCGTATGCGCGGCGGCGGCAGGATCGTTTCCGCGCGGCGGAACGCAGGGAGGCCAACCCGAGGCGTGCCTATCGCCGACTCGACGCAGGTTACTGCCCGGTCATCACCTCGCGCGCCTTCAGGAGCTTTTCCAGTTCCGCGTTCTGCTGCTCAAGCCGCTGGGCGATGCGTTCCTCGACTTCGGCGCCCGCAGCGCCTGCGGCCTGCTCGATCAGCTGCCTGATATTGTCCCGGAGGATCGCGATGCGATCGTTCACTTCCGACAGCGACAGAGACGTCTCGATTCCCATGGTCCGTTCTCCCGGTGACTGGGCGCACGCAGCTTAGCGCGACGGGAGGCGGCGGCCTATCCCCTAACCGCTTCAGTCACCCCAATCCTACTGTGCATGGGGTTGTTTTCGATGTTTCAATTCAACCCGGCCTCATCGCGCCCTAGCCCGTGCCCTTGGCCATCATCTCCCGCAGCGCGGTCTTCAGCACCTTGCCGTAGTTGTTCTTCGGCAGGGCATCGAGATAGACATAGCGCTTCGGCCGCTTGAAGCGGGCGATCGAGGCAAGGCAATGCGCGTCGAGCCTGCCGTCGTCGGGGGTGGCGCCATCCTCGAGCACGACGCAGGCGACGACGATCTCGCCCCATTCCGGATCCGGCACACCGATCGCCGAGACCTCACGGACGTCGGGATGCGTCAGCAGCGCTTCCTCGACCTCGCGCGGATAGATGTTGGTGCCGCCGGAGATGATGACGTCCTTGGAGCGGTCCGACAGCGTCAGGAAGCCGTCGGCATCGAGCCGGCCGACGTCGCCGGTCCGCAGCCAGCCGTCCCTGAGCGTCTCGGCATTGGCCTTCGGATTGTTCCAGTAGCCGAGCATCACGGTTAAGCCCTTGACCTCGATCTCGCCGGTCTCGCCTGCGGGCAGCGGCTTGCCGTCCTTGCCGGTGATGCGCACAGTGACGGCGCTCTGCGCGGTACCGACCGAGGCCAGCCGTTCCAGATAGCGCGGATGATCGCTCGCGCGGTGCCAGTCACGCGACAGCGCGGTGATCGTCATCGGCGACTCGCCCTGGCCGTAGATCTGCACGAAGCGCTGGCCCATCGTCGCCATCGCGTCCAGGATGTCGGCGGTGTACATCGGCCCGCCGCCATAGATGATGGTGCGCAGCCCCTCGCCGTTCTCGCCGCGCCTCTTCGCCGCATCGACCAGGCGGCGCACCATCGTCGGTGCCGCGAACATCACGACATTGTCGAGCTGCCGCCCGAGGTTGAGCACCTCGTCGGGATCGAAGCCGCCGGACTCCGGAACGACGTGGCGGCCGCCCATCCGGACATGCGGGAAATTGTAGAGGCCGGCGCCATGCGAGATCGGCGCCGCATAGAGCGAGGCGTCGTGCGGCGTCGCCGGATCGACGTCGGCCAAATAGCACAGCGACATCGCCAGCAGATTGCCGTGGCTGAGCATCACGCCCTTGGGACGGCCGGTCGTGCCCGACGTATAGAACAGCCAGGCGAGATCGTTGCCTTCCCGCGGCAGCGGCGCGGGCGCGCCCTCGCCGCTCCGCATCACCCTGTACACATCGCTGTCGACCGACAGCATGGTCATGCCAGCGGGGCAATCGTCCTTGGCTTCGGTCAGCGCCGCGGCCGTATCATCGGAGACGAAACCGAGCTTTGCGCCGCCATTGCCGCAGATCCACGCCGCCTCGCGGCCGTGCAGCTTGGCATTGATCGGGATCGCGGCGGCGCCGATCCACCAGATGCCGTAGAGACATTCGAGATATTGCGTGCAGTTCGACGCGAACAGCGCGACGCGGTCGCCGGCGGCAATGCCGTGATCGCGCCCCAGCGCCGCCCCGATCGAGGCGGCGCGGCGGGCAAAGGTCGCGTAATCGGCGTCGAGGTCGAAGCCGGTCAGCAGCGCCGGCGCATCGGGACGTGCCCGCGCCGTCGCCGCCAGCCATTCGGCAATGTTCAAGCTACTTCGCCGGCTCGAGGATCGAGACGTAGTTGGCGACCGCAGCGCCGCCCATGTTGAAGATGCCGCCGATCTGCGCGTTCTTGAGCTGCATGCCCTCGGGCGCCTGGCCCGTGAGCTGCATCGCGCTCATCACATGCATCGAGACGCCGGTGGCGCCGATCGGATGGCCCTTGGCCTTCAGCCCGCCGGACGGATTGACCGGCAGCTTGCCGTCCTTCTGGGTCCAGCCCTCCATGATCGCGCGCGCGCCCTGGCCCTTCGGCGTCAGGCCCATCGCTTCATATTCGATCAGCTCGGCGACCGTGAAGCAGTCGTGGGTCTCGACGAAGGAGAGATCGGAGAGCTGCAGCCCGGCCTTGTCCAGCGCGCGCTGCCAGGCGGTGGTGCAGCCTTCGAACTGCAGGATGTCGCGCTTCGACATCGGCAGGAAATCCTGCGCATGGGCGGTGGCGCGGATGTTCACGGCCTTGCCCATGGACTTGGCGGTCTCGGCATCGGTCAGCACCAGCGCGGCAGCGCCGTCGGAGACCAGCGAGCAATCGGTACGCTTCAAGGGACCGGCGACGAACGGGTTCTTCTCGCTCTCGGCGCGGCAGAACTCGAAGCCGAAATCCTTGCGCATCTGCGCATAGGGGTTGGCGACGCCGTTCTTGTGGTTCTTGGCGGCGATCATCGCCAGCGCATCCGACTGGTCGCCGTATTTCTGGAAATAGGCCTGCGCGATCTTGCCGAACACGCCGGCGAAGCCGCCGACCGTGTCGCCGTCCTCGGGCAGATACGACGCCTTCAGGAGATTCTTGCCGATCTCCGGTCCGGGCGTTTTCGTCATCTGCTCGACGCCGACGACCAGCACGATCTTGGCGGCGCCCGCCTCGATGGCGCGGATGCCCTGGTGCACGGCGGCCGATCCGGTGGCGCAGGCGTTCTCGACCCGGGTGGTCGGCTTGAAGCGCAGTGCCGGATTGGCCTGCAGCACCAGCGAGGCCGTGAAATCCTGCGGCGAGAAGCCGGCGTTGAAATGGCCGAGCATGATCTCGTCGACATCGGACGCGGCAATGCCGGCATCGGCGAGCGCCTCATTGGCGACCTTGACCACGAGACCTTCGACGGTCTCCGCGTCGAACTTTCCGAATGGCGTGTGTGCCCAACCGATGATGCTGGCTGCTGTCATGGCCGTATCTCCCTGTTCCTGTTCGGGAGTTATGTAGCGTATCTTCAGCCAGCTTTCAGCGTTTTCATCGCCTTGGCGCACATGGCGGTTATGCCGGCCCAGTTGCCGGCGCGGATATCGGCCGCCGGGCACAGCCAGGAGCCGCCGACCGCCAGCACATTCGGCTCGGCGAGCCAGGTCGCCGCGTTGGCCTCACCGATCCCGCCGGTCGGGCAGACCCTGACGTTCGGAAATGGACCGGCCAAGGCGCGCAGTGCCTTGATACCGCCGGCCTGCTCGGCGGGGAAGAATTTGACGACGTCGAAGCCGTGCGCCAGCGCCTGCATCAGCTCGGAGGCGGTCGCGATGCCCGGCGCGAAAGGCAGCCGGCTGGCGGCCACCGCCTTCAACAGCTCGGGCGTCGCGCCCGGGCTGATGCCGAACTTGGCGCCGAGCGCCTCGGCGCGGGC
This sequence comes from Bradyrhizobium macuxiense, assembly GCF_007993935.1. Taxonomy (GTDB): domain Bacteria; phylum Pseudomonadota; class Alphaproteobacteria; order Rhizobiales; family Xanthobacteraceae; genus Bradyrhizobium; species Bradyrhizobium macuxiense_A. Next base: position 666,049 of record NZ_VITY01000001.1, read on the forward strand.
CAGATCGTCGGCATGGAGGATCGTGCCGATCCCGACCACGGCGTCGGGCACCTCGGCGATGATGGCTTTGGCTGCATCGACCGCGACCGCCGTGCGCAGCGTCACCTCGAGCGTCCGGACGCCGCCGGCGACCAACGCCCTGGCGAGCGGAACGGCGTCGGCGAGCCGCTCGATGGTCAGCACCGGGATCACGGTGGCTTGGCGGATCAGCTCGGCGATCTGGTCCTGCTTTGATGTCGTTGTCATTGCGAGGCCTTGCGGGATGGTGGGGGACGAGGCGTCTTCTTCGGCGGCATGGCGTAGCGCGGAATGATCGCACCGGGATAGCACACCACGACGCCGGCCAGACGATGGCCGGCGCGCGCCGCCTCCTCGGGCTCGGCGCCGCCAAGACGCGCAGCGAGATAGGCCGCGGCAAAACTGTCACCGGCCGCCGTGGTATCGACCACCGGCTTGGGCAGCGGCTCGGCCCTCACCTCGCGCGTTCCGCCAGCGGAGCGCACGATGCAGGCCGGCTCGGCAAGCTTGAGCACCACCTCGGGGCTCGAGATGCCCGCCAGCAGCGCCGTGTTGTTCTCGCCGGGATAGAGCGGTGCCAGGTCCTCGGTCGAAGCGAGCACGATATCGGCGGTCTCGAACGCGCTACTGAAGACGTTTCGCGCGATCGTCAGGTCCGGCCAGCCGCGGGCGCGGAAATTGGTGTCGAACGCAAACCGCGTACCCAATAGCCGCGCCCGCTTCAGCGCTGCCATCAGCCGCTCCCGTCCGTCCTCGCGCAGAATCGAGAGCGTAATCGCGGAGAGATAGACGAGGTCGTACGTCGCGAGCGAGTTCAGGAGATCTTCCGTATCGGGCAGGTCCATCAGCTCGCGGGCCGCAGCACTGTCGCGCCAGTGGAAGAAGCGCCGCTCGCCCTTGTCGTCGGTCTGGATCAAATAGAGCCCGGGCAGCTTGCCCGCCAATCGCGCGACATGCTTGGTCCCGATGCCTTCCGCCGCCCAGCCGGCGATCATCTCATCGCTGAGCGCATCATCGCCAAGCGCCGTGATGTAATCGATGTGGACACCGAGCCGGGACAGGTAGACCGCGGTGTTGAGCGTGTCGCCGCCATAGGATCGCGAATACAATCCACCGATCTGCCCGCCAGGGGCCTGGCGCAGCTCGATCATGCATTCGCCGATGCTGGCAACCCTGGTCATCCCAAGACCCGTGCGCCTGCGGAGCTAGGCAGCAAACTTGCCGCCCAGCTCGTCCTCGATATGGATGCGGATGATGTCGTCGAACGTCTTCTCGGCGGTGGTGAAGCCGAGCTTCAGTGCGCGGTCGGTGGCGAAATCGCGCGGCCAGCCCGCGACGATGCCAATGATGGTCGGATCGGGCACCCGCTTGATCCGCGCGGTGACGTTCTTGCCGGCGACGCGCTCCAGCGAGGCGATCTGCTCGCCGACGGTGACGGACATCCCGGGCATGCTGAGATTGCGCCGCGGCCCCATCGCATTGAGGTCCATCGTTCCGGCATGGACCAGGAATCCGACCGCCGACTTCGGCGAGGCATGCCAATGCCGGACATCCTCGGACACCGGCAGAACAGCCTCCTCGCCCGCCAGCGGCTCGCGGATGATATTGGAGAAGAAGCCGGACGCCGCCTTGTTCGGCTTGCCCGGGCGCACACAGATCGTCGGCAGGCGGATGGAGATGCCGTCGAGCAGGCCCTTGCGGGTGTAGTCGTTGATCAGGAGCTCGCAGATCGACTTCTGCGTGCCATAGCTGGTCAGCGGCGTGTGGAAGAACTCGTCACCGATCTTCTCGGGGAACGGAGCGCCGAACACCGCAATCGACGAGGTGAACACCAGCCGCGGCTTGTAGCCGCCGCCGACGTTGCGGATCGCGTCGATCAGATAGCGGGTGCCGTCGAGATTGATCCGGTAGCCCTTGTCGAACTCGGCCTCTGCCTCGCCCGAGACGATCGCGGCGAGATGGAAGATCACGTCCGGGCGCTCGGCGATCAGCGGCGCGGCAGCGCCGGCATCGGCGAAATCGGACGCGACGACACTGACCGGGATCGCGGCATTCGCAGGCTTCTGCGGCGCGACCACGTCCTGCAGGGTCATCCTGGTGATGTCCTGTTTGCCGAGGCGGCCCTCACGCAACAGACGCTCGGTCAGCTTGCGGCCGACCATGCCGGCGGCGCCCAGAATCAGAATGTGCACGACCCTGCTCTCCTCTTCTTGTCTTGTTGGCTTTGTTGTTCGAATTCAGCTGCGGGCCTTGCGCGTCATTCCTTCACGGCACCCGTCATCGCCGAGACATAATGCTCAACGAAGAAGGCGTAAAGAATAACCAGCGGCAGCGAGCCGCATAGCGCCCCTGCCATCAGGGAACCCCAGCGATAGATGTCACCGTCAACGAATTCGTTGACGATGGCGACCGGCACGGTCTTGTTCGGGGTCGATTGCAGGAACGTCAGCGCGTAGATGAACTCGTTCCAGCACAGCGTGAAGCAGAAGATGAAGGCCGAGATCAGGCCGGGAATGGCGAGCGGCAGCACGATCTTGATCAGGATCTGCCAGCGGCTGGCGCCGTCGATCAGTGCGCACTCCTCGAGCTCGAACGGGATGGTCTTGAAATAGCCCATCAGCAGCCAGGTCGAGAACGGGATCAGGATCGTCGGATAGGTCAGGATCAGCGCTAAGGGCGAGTCGAACAGACCGTACTGGAACACGACGGTGGCGAGCGGAATGAACAGGATCGACGGCGGCACCAGATAGGCCAGGAAGATCAGGCCGCCGACGACATTGGCGCCCTTGTAGCGCAACCGCACGATCGCGTAGGCCGCGAGCACGCTGGCGATGATCGACAGCACCGTGGCGCCGATCGCCACATACATCGTGTTCCAGAGCCAGTGCGGATAGTAGCTCTCGAACAGCAGCTTGTGGATGTGCTTGAAGGTCGGATTCCAGGTCCAGAACGGATTGTACCTGTCGAGGTCGAGCAGCTGGTCATCCGGCTTGATCGCCGTCAGCCCCATCCAATAGAACGGGAACAGCAGGATGATGACGATGATCGACAGCGGGATGTAGAGCGTCACGATCCGCCGCGGCACCGACTGCAAATAGCTCATGCCCTCGCTGTTATCGACGCGCGCCGGCGTCGACAGGATGGACTTGAGATCGGCCTTCTGTGCGGGGAGATCAGTCATTGTTTTCTCCCGGGCGCGCGCCGGGCTTGCCCCGTTCGCGCAAAGACACCAGCAAGCGGCAGAGATCAGTCATTGCTCTCTCCCTGTTGCCACTTCCGGCGCTGCAGGCCGAACCAGGACACCATGATCGCAGCGAGCAGGAACGGGATCATCGCGCTCGAGATCGCAGCGCCCTCGCCCAATTGCCCGGCGATGATCGCGCGCTGATAGGACAGCGTCGCCATCAGATGGGTGGCGTTGACCGGGCCGCCGCGGGTCATCGCCCAGATCAGCTGGAAGTCGGTGAACGTGAACAGCACCGAGAAGGTCATCACGACGGCGATGATCGGCGTCAGCAACGGATAGGTGATGAAGCGGAACATCTGCCAGCGCGAGGCGCCATCGAGCGTCGCCGCTTCATAGAGCGACGGCTGCACGGTTTGCAGGCCCGCCAGCAGCGTGATCGCAACGAACGGCACGCCGCGCCAGATATTGGCGAAGATCACGCAGATCCGGGCCCAGGTGCTGTCGCCGAGGAAATTGATGTTTTGCGTGATCAGGCCGAGATGCTTCAGCGACCAGGAGATGATCGAGAACTGGGAATCGAAGATCCACCAGAACGCAAGCGCCGATAGCACCGTCGGCACGATGAAGGGGATCAGCACGGCGGCGCGCAGCAGCGCCTTGAACGGCATGCGCTCGTTGAGCAGCAGCGCCAGATAGAGCCCGACCGCGAATTTGATGGCGCTGGCGATGAAGGTGTAGATCAGCGTGTTGAACACCGACAGCCAGAAGATCGAATCGTCCCACAGCCATTCATAGTTCTCGGTGCCGATGTAGTGGCCGACGCGCCCGATCCGCGCATCCGTGAACGACAGCCAGATCCCGAGCCCCAGCGGATAGGCCAGAAAGAAGATCAGGAACGCCAACGCCGGCAACATGAACCAGAAGCCGAGCCAGTTCTTGTTGTGGCGGAGCTTGTCCCAGGCGGTCGCTTCGCGGATTTCGGTCTTCGCACGTCGCGGCGCGAGCGCAATGTCAGCCATAGGCGATGTCCCGATTGCTCAAAAGACTGAGCATGACCACGCAATATTCCAGTGATGTCATTCCAAATGACGGTGCGAGCGGCGGCGATCCGCCGCCCGCGCCGATCACATCAGCGATAGATACGCTTCAATTGCCGCTCGGCTTCCACCATCGCGGCCTTGCCGTCCTTGGCACCGGTGCAGTAGTTCGCGAACATGTCGACCACGATGAAGTCGGCGATTGCGGTCGCCGCCTTCTCGCCGGGCGTGCCGATGCCGGAGGCCGGGAGCGTGCGCTTGGAGGCCTGCGCGAACACGGCGTTCTTGGGGTCCGCCGTCCACACCGGCGCCGACTCATACGCATTCAGCGTTTGCGTAAGGTAGCCCTGAGCGCCATCCAGCCACTTGTCGTACTGCTCTTTCTCCAGCATGAACGCGACGAACGCCTTTGCGGCATTCGGATATTTGGTGAAGTTGAACGCAAGGATTGGAAACGCAAGCTGCAATTCCGTCGGCTTGCCGATCGGGCCGATCGGGTGCAGCGCGTGATAGGTGTCTTCGGCAAGTTCCTTCTTGGTGGGATCGGTTTTGGCGGCCACGTAGATGGAAATGCCGTTGAGCGTGCAATAGAGCTCACCGGCCAGGAACGCCTTGTTGTTGGAGGAGTCGTTCCAGGACGCGACGCCCGGAATGAAGGTCTCCGACAGCGCCTTGGCATATTCCAGCGCCTTCATCGTCTCCGGCGAGTTGATGATGACCTTGTCGTCCTTGTCGACGGTCCAGGCGTTGTGGCCCCAGAGCAGCCAGTGCAGCCAGCCGTTGGCGTCGCCGCTGGCATGTCCCAGCGCAAAGCCGGCCGGCGTGTTGTTCGCCTTCAACGCCTTGCACATCTCGAGGAAGCCCGGAAAATCCTTCGGGAATTCCTTGAAGCCCGCCTTGTCGGTCGCCGACTTGCGATAGGTCATATACCCGCCGTTGGTGGCGACGGGGATGCCAAGCCAGTCATTGCCGAGCTTGCAGGTCTTGGCGGCCGCATCCGTCCAGCCGCCATATTTGTTGCCGAGATAATCGGCAACGTCGTTCATCTTGAGGACCTTGGTCGGAAACAGCTGCGGCAGCGTGTGCAGGCCCCAGGCGAGGTCGAGGCCCGAGCCGGTGTTGGCGGCGACCGAAGCCTTCGGCTGCACGTCTTCGAAGGACTCGCTGAATACGTTCATCTCGGTGCCGGTTGCCGCCTTGAAGGCCGCCACCATGGCATTGAACGCATCGTCTTCCGCGGGCACGAAGCGCTTCCAGCGCATCACGGTGAGCTTGGCGCCGGGCTCCGCCTTCCAGGGCGCGGTCTGCGCCCAGGCCTTGGCGAAGTCAAACAGCGCCGGCCCGGTGAGCATCCCGGCTGCGGCCAGCGCGGTGCCGCCCTGAAGTAGCGAGCGGCGAGTCAAATCGTGCATCGTCTTCCTCCCAATAAATGTGTTTTTATTGTTTTTTGATCTGGCCTGTTGGTCGGCCATTATGATCGATCAGTCCGTCAGCTATTCAGTCGTTTCCCCGTCGCATCGTCGAACAGATGAACCAGGCCCGGATCCGGCTTGAGCCGAACCTTGTCGCCGGGATTGAACAGATGGCGCTCGCGGAACACGGCGACAACCTGCTCGCCGCCGAGCTTGGCGAACACCTGGGTCTCCGAGCCGGTCGGCTCGACCACCACGATCTCGGCCTCGGCGCCGTCATCGGCGATGGTGAAATGCTCCGGCCGCACGCCGTAGACCGCAGGCTTGCCGTCGGAATTGGCCGGCGCGGATTTCAACGGCAGCTTGACGCCGTTCGGCCCCTCGAAATAGGCGGCGCCGTTCACCTTCACATTGCCCTTGAGGAAATTCATCGCTGGCGAGCCGATGAAGCCGGCGACGAACTGGTTCGCCGGCGTGTCATACAGCTCGAGCGGCGAGCCCATCTGCTCGACGATACCGTCATGCATCACCACGATCTTGTCGGCCATGGTCATCGCCTCGATCTGGTCGTGGGTGACGTAGACCGTCGTGGTCTTCAGCCGCTGGTGCAGTTCCTTGATCTCGGTGCGCATCGCCACGCGCAGCTTGGCGTCGAGGTTCGACAGCGGCTCGTCGAACAGGAACACCTGCGGATCGCGCACGATGGCGCGGCCCATCGCGACGCGCTGGCGCTGGCCGCCGGAGAGCTGGCGCGGATAGCGCTCGAGCAGCGGGGTCAAAGCGAGGATTTCCGCCGCGCGCTTGACGCCGGTCGAGATTTCGTCGGGCTTGGCGCCGCGCAGCTTGAGCGAGAAGCCCATATTGTCGGCAACCGTCATGTGCGGATAGAGCGCATAGTTCTGAAACACCATCGCAATGTCGCGCTCTTTGGGCTGGACATTGTTGACGACGCGGTCGCCGATCGAGATCGTGCCCGAGGTGATGTTCTCAAGCCCCGCCAGCATGCGCAGCAGGGTCGACTTGCCGCAGCCCGACGGGCCGACCAGAACGACGAACTCGCCGTCCTCGATCGGGATCGACACGCCGTGCAGGACTTCAAAATTGCCGAACGATTTCCGCACGTCGCGAATCTGGACCGACGACATCCACTTCCCTCCCTCAAGTTCCCGACGGCGTACGACGAGTGCCGCCACCGCTCTGTTTTGTTCCGGCCACGCTGGGCGCGCGGCTCTGTTGGACCGACGATATTGTCCGCAGTTTATCCGATTTTGGCAATCGTTCGATTAGCAATCGCTTGGTAGCGCTGTCAATATCGGTTTGTCTGCGACGAACGTCGTGATATGAGCGGCAAATGGCCCGAAAGCGCATCACGCCTGGCAAGATCCGGCTCGCCGAAGTCGCGAAGCTCGCCGGCGTCAGTCCGATTACGGCCTCGCGCTTCTTCAGGAATCCGGAGGCACTGTCGGCCGGCAAGCGCGCCCGGGTCGAGAGTGCGGCAAAAGAACTCGGTTACGTGCCCAATCTCGCGGCACGCGCGCTTGCGTCGCAGCGCACCGAGGTGATCGGTGTCCTGATCCCGTCGCTGACCAACAATGTGTTCGCCGACGTGCTGCGCGGCATCTATGACGCGCTCGACGGCCGCCGCTACAGCATTCAGCTCGCCAACACCCGCTACAGCATCCTGCAGGAAGAACGCCTGCTGCGTCTTTTTCTGGCACAGAAGCCGGCCGGGCTGATCATTACCGGCATCAACCAGACCGCCGATTCCCGCCGCATCATGGAAACGGTCGATTGCCCGATCGTGCAGATCATGGAGGTCGGCCCCGCTCCGATCGACATGATGATCGGATTCTCGCATTTTGACGCGGCCAAAGCTGCGATCGCCCATCTCCTCGCGCAGGGCTACCGGCGGATCGGCTTCCTCGGCGCGCGGATGGATCCGCGCGTGCAGCGGCGGCTGGACGGCTATCGCGCCGCGATAACCGAGGCCGCGCTGTTCGATCCGCAGCTCATCGTCACCACGGCGATACCGACCTCGGTGACGCTGGGCGGGACGCTGTTTGCCGACCTGCTCGCCAAGGCGCCCGACATCGACGCGGTGTTCTGCGTCAATGACGACCTTGCGCTCGGCGCGCTGTTCGAATGCAAGCGCCGCCACATGGCGGTGCCGGAGCAGATGGCAATCGTCGGCTTCAACGACCTCGAATTCATGGCCTCGAGCGAGCCGACGCTGAGCAGCGTCCGCACCAATCGCTACGAAATGGGCAGAAACGCTGCCATGATGGTGATCGAAACGCTGGAAGGCCGCCGGCCCGCCGAGCCCGTCGTCGATCTCGGCTTCAGTGTCATGGAACGGCAGAGCTCGGCGCGACACAACTGACATCCACCCGACACCAGCCCGTCACAAGGACGCGAAAAATGACAAAATGATAGCGCAACCAAGTGCCTTCAACTAAGGTCCAATCCATCCAGTGAAACACCTCTGCGTGATCGCCTGAGTTTGTAATGACCGACGATTTGCGCAAGGTAGAACAACGTTGAACCAGAGCCCTTGAATGGGCCCAGCAAGATTTGCATTGCGGGAGAAACCAATGACAAAACCCCACACCAACGGGCACAGTGCCGCAGGCGAGACCACAAAGGGCAAGGGCCGCAGGCTCCGCTCCCAGGAATGGTTCGACAACCCGCACAATCCGGGCATGACCGCGCTCTATCTCGAGCGCTACCTCAATTACGGCCTGACCCGCGAAGAATTGCAGTCGGGCAAGCCGATCATCGGCATCGCGCAGACCGGCAATGACCTGTCGCCCTGCAACCGGCATCACCTCGAGCTTGCCCACCGCGTCCGCGAGGGCATCCGCGCCGCCGGCGGCATCGCGATGGAGTTTCCGACTCATCCGATCCAGGAGACCGGCAAGCGCCCGACCGCAGCGCTCGACCGCAACCTCGCCTATCTCGGCCTCGTCGAAGTGCTGTTCGGCTATCCGCTCGACGGCGTGGTGCTGACCACCGGCTGCGACAAGACCACGCCGGCCTGCATGATGGCGGCTGCGACCGTGAACCTGCCGGCGATCGTGCTCTCCGGCGGCCCGATGCTGAACGGCTGGCACGAAGGCCAGCGCACCGGCTCCGGCACCGTGGTGTGGAAGGCGCGCGAGCGGCTCGCCGCGGGCGAGATCGACTATGAGCAGTTCATCGAGATCGTGGCCTCCTCGGCCCCCTCGGTCGGCCATTGCAACACCATGGGCACCGCCTCCACGATGAACTCGCTGGCGGAAGCGCTCGGCTTCTCGCTGCCGGGCTGCGCGGCGATCCCGGCACCCTATCGTGAGCGCGGCCAGATCGCCTACGAGACCGGAAAACGCATCGTCGACATGGTCTGGGAAGATTTGAAGCCGTCGGACTTCCTGACCCGCGAGGCGTTCGAGAACTGCATCGTGGTCAACTCCGCGATCGGCGGCTCGACCAACGCACCGATCCACATCAATGCGCTGGCGCGCCATGTCGGCGTCGAGCTGTCGATCGACGACTGGCAGAAATACGGTCACGACGTGCCGCTGCTGGTGAACATGCAGCCGGCCGGCTTCTATCTCGGCGAGGAATATCACCGTGCCGGCGGCGTGCCCTCGGTCGTGCGCGAGCTGATCAAGCACAAGCGCATCCATGAAGACGCCCTCACCGTCAACGGCCGCACCATGGGCGAGAACTGCAAGGAGGCGCCTGCTCCCGACGGCGACGTGATCTGGGGCTACGACAAGCCGCTGGTGAAGGACGCCGGCTTCATCGTGCTGCGCGGCAATCTGTTCGATTCGGCGATCATGAAGACCAGCGTGATCTCGAAGGAATTCCGCGACCGCTATCTGTCCAACCCGAAGGACCTCAACGCCTTCGATGGCCGCGCCGTCGTATTCGAAGGCCCGGAGGATTACCACAACCGCATCGAGGATCCCGCGCTCGACATCGACGAGCACTGCGTCCTGTTCATCCGCGGCACCGGCCCGATCGGCTATCCCGGCGGCGCCGAGGTCGTGAACATGCAGCCGCCGGCCGCACTGATCAAACGCGGCATCCTGTCCCTGCCCTGCATCGGCGACGGCAGGCAGTCCGGCACGTCGGGCTCGCCGTCGATCCTCAACGCCTCGCCGGAGGCCGCGGCCGATGGCGGGCTCGCGATCCTGAGGAGCGGCGACAAGGTGCGCATCGACCTCAACAAGGGCAGCGCCAACATCATGATCTCGGAGGATGAGCTGCGCACCCGCCGCGCCGAGCTGAAGGCCAGGGGCGGCTTCCCGCACCCGGCCAACCAGACGCCGTGGCAGGAGCTCTACCGCCAGACCGTCGGCCAGCACGCCACCGGCGCCTGCCTCGAGCTCGCGACGCGTTACCACGACATTGCCGGCAAGGTCGGCGTGGCGCGGGATAATCATTGATACCTCGACGTCATTGCGAGGAGCGCAGCGACGAAGCAATCCATAGCTCCGCAGCGGAAGAATGGATTGCTTCGCTCCGCTCGCAATGACGAAACAAAATCAAGGCGAACTCTGGGAGATACGAATGTCCAATCGACTGAAGGGAAAGCGCGCCGTTGTCACCGCCGCGGCGGCCGGCATCGGGCGCGCATGCGCGATCGCATTCGCGCGTGAAGGCGCGACCGTGATCGCCACCGACATCAACGAGAGCGGCATCGCCACGCTGGGCAAGGAAGGCATCGCCGAGACCGCCCGGCTCGACGTTCGCAGCACGGCTGACGTCAACAGCTTCGCCAAGCGCGTCGGCAAGATCGACGTCCTGCTCAATGCGGCGGGCTTCGTGCATCACGGCACCATTCTGGAGTGCTCCGACGAAGACTTCGACTTCTCGTTCGACCTCAACGTCAAATCCATGCACCGGACCATCAAGGCATTTCTGCCTGCGATGCTGGAAGGCGGAGGCGGCAGCATCGTCAACATTTCGTCCTGCGCGGCGTTGCGGCCGCCGGCCAATCGCTACGTCTACAGTGCGTCGAAAGCGGCGGTCTCGCTGCTCACGCGCGCGGTCGCGCTCGACTTCATCACCCAGGGCATCCGCTGCAACGCGATCTGTCCCGGCACCGTTGAAACGCCCTCGATGCTGGAGCGCGCAGCTGCCGCGGGTCCGGACGGACGCGAGAAGTTCGTCGCCCGCCAGAAGATGGGCCGGCTCGGCACCGCAGAAGAAATCGCGGCCATGGCGGTGTATCTTGCGAGCGACGAAGCCGCTTTCACCACCGGCGTTGACATGGTCGTCGACGGCGGCTTCATGCTCTGATGGGCACGCAAAGGCATTCAGCATGAACAAGATCGATCTCGACGGCCGCTGCGCCGTCGTCACCGGCGGCGCGCAAGGGTTCGGCCGCGCCATTACCGAGCGCTTCGTCGCATCCGGCGCCAAGGTCGCGATCTGGGATTTCGACCAGCCGCTCGCCGAAAAGACCGCGCGTGCGATCGGCGAGGACGTGATCGCGATCAAGACCGACGTCACCGATCCCGCCGCGGTCGACGCCGCGCGCGATCAGACGCTGCGGGCATTCGGCAAGATCGACATTCTCGTCAACAACGCCGGTATCACCGGCGCCAACAAGCCGGTATGGGAAACCGATCTCGACGACTGGCGCAGGGTGATGCGCATCAATCTCGAAGGTCCCTTCATCTGCTGCAAGGCGATCGTGCCGACCATGATCGGCCGGAAATACGGCCGCATCGTCAACATCGCCTCGATCGCCGGCAAGGAAGGCAATCCGAACGCCGCGCATTATTCCTCGTCGAAGGCCGGCTTGATCGCGCTCACCAAATCGCTCGGCAAGGAGCTCGCGCAGCATGACATCCTGGTCAATGCGGTGACGCCGGCGGCGGCGAAGACCGCGATCTTCGACCAGATGACGCAAGCGCATATCGACTTCATGCTGTCGAAGATTCCGAAGGCTCGCTTCGTGCAGGTCGAGGAGCTTGCCGCGATGGTGGCGTGGCTGGCCTCGGAGGACTGCGCCTTCTCGACCGGCGCGGTGTTCGACATTTCCGGCGGACGCGCGACCTACTAGCTCGCGCGCTTCGTCTGCTGTCGAAGCGCGGCGACCAGGTGATCTGCCAATAGCGATGCCGCGCGCGACAGATTTGGCGCGCGGTGCAGGCGGATTTCGGCCCGCGGCAGCCGCGGCATGCCGTCACGCGCCGTCAGGCGTCGCAGCGCCGGCGGAAAGGTGCCGGACTTGACCACGGTCACGGCGAGCCCCTGCGCCGCGATCGCCTCGACCGCAGAAAGACTATGGCTGACAAAAGCGAGCCGCCACGGCCGGTTCGCTTCGTCCAGCGCCTGCATCGCCCAGGCCCGAAACAGACAGCCCTGCGGATAGAGCGCGACCGGCAGCGGATCGAATTCTTCGACACGATGCGATGCGCTGGCGGCCCACACCGCCTGCTCGGTGCGCAGCAACTCGCCTTCGCCGCGCCCTTCGGGGTGCATCGCGATCACGAGGTCATAGGCCTCGCCGAGCCGGTCGGTCATCGACGACGTCAGCCCCGTCTCCATCTCGACATGGATCAGCGGATAGTCGGCGACAAATTCCCTGAGCAGCGGCGGCACGATCAACGTCCCGTAGTCGTCCATCACGCCAAGGCGAACCCGCCCGTCGGTGCCGTGCTCGCGCACCCGGCCGATCGCTTCAGCGTTGAGGCTGAGAATACGGCGGGCATAACCGAGCAACCCCTCACCGGCTGCGCTGAGGTCGACACTGGACGTGCTGCGGTGAAACAGCTCGGCCTTCAGCCGTTCTTCCAGCCGCTTCACCTGCATGCTGACGGCGGATTGGGTCCGGTTCAGCGCCGTGGCGGCACGGGTGAAGGAGCGATGGTCCGCCACCGCGACGAAGGCTTGCAGGAGATCCGGGTCGAGGACAGGCGCGCTCATAACAAACCGTGATTTTGTCGATCATATTTATTCCATTCCATGAATACCTCCCCGTCCCTAGATTGCGCAAGCGAAACAGAGGGATCGAACGGGATGGACGAAATCTGGGGGGTATTGGCCGCGGTGCTGTCGAGCGCGATCGGCGGAACCTCGATCGGGGCGACGCGGTTTCTGGTCGGCGCGATAGATCCATTGGCGATCGGCGCGTTCCGTTTCGGCATCGGCGTCCTGCTGCTGCTGCCGCTGGCACTGCTGCAACGTGGAAGCTGGCCGCCGCGGCGCGACTGGCTCGGCACAACCGGCCTCGGCCTGCTGTTCTTTGCGGCGTTTCCGATCCTGTTCAACGCCTCGCTGATATCAACCACCGCCGCGCGGGGCGCGCTCGCGCTTTCGACCTTGCCGCTGCTGACCATGCTGGTCGGCGCGGCGCTCGGTGCCGAGCCACTCACCGCGCGCAAGGCCACAGGCGTGCTGGTCACCATCCTGGGGGTCTCGATGGCCCTGCTCTCCGGCCTTGCCACCGCTCCGCCGGGCGCCTGGCGCGGCGATCTGTTGATGGTCGCGGCCGCGCTGTGCATGGCGCTCTACAGCATCTGGTCGAAACCCTTCATCCGACGCTCCGGCCCGATCCCCTTCACCACGCTGGCGATGGCCGCCGGCGCCATGGTCCTGATCGCGGCCTCGCTGCTGCGCGGCAGTTTTGCGCCGGTCGCGGAGTTTGGCGCGCCGCAATGGTTCGGCGCGACCTATCTCGGCGCGTTCGGCGCGGCGCTCACCTTCTATCTCTGGGCGTTCGCACTGGAGCGGACGACCCCGACCCGGGTGGCGATCTCGGTCACCGTCAATCCGATCGCGGCATCGCTGGTCGGCGCGGTCCTGCTCGGCGAGCCGCTGAGCTGGAATCTGATCGCCGGCATCGTCACCGTGTTCGCCGGCATCTGGATCGCGACCACCCAGCCGCAACGGGTACCCGTGACCGCAGCGGATACACGCTGACCCCGCGGCCACTCACCGCCAAAGCCGTCAGCAAATCCGTGCTAGCCTGAGCTCCGGTCCCAAGCGAATCCGAGGCGGCACCACATTGAACATTTCCCTCTACGGCGTCTCCGTCTGGGTGCTGCCGGTGATCATCGCCATTACCTTCCACGAGGCCGCGCACGGCTTCGTCGCGCACCGGCTCGGCGACGACACCGCCTGGAAGCTCGGCCGCGTCAGCTTCAACCCGCTGAAGCATATCGACCCGTTCGGCACGCTGATCCTGCCCGCGGTGCTGTTGTTCGCGCATTCGCCGTTCCTGTTCGGCTACGCCAAGCCGGTGCCGGTCAACTTCCGCAAGCTCAACCATCCCAAGCTCGACATGGTGTGGGTGGCGCTGGCCGGCCCGGTCACCAACATCATCCTGGCGATCGCCGCCGCGCTGGCATTCCACGCGCTGCCATGGGTTCCGGCAGATGCGGCAAAATGGACCGCGGACAATCTGAAAAACGCGTTCCTGATCAACATCGTGCTCGCGATCTTCAACATGATGCCGATCCCGCCGCTGGACGGGGGCCGGGTCGCGGTCGGGCTGCTGCCGCGGCCGCTGGCGATCCCGCTTGCCCGGCTGGAGCCCTACGGCATGCTGATCCTGATCGGGCTATTGATCCTGCTGCCCGTGATCGGCCGGCAGGTCGGCCTAAATCTTGATGTTATTTCAACGATACTGCGAACTCTGACCGGCTATGTAATCAACGCCCTTCTCCTTATTACCGGAAACACATAGCCTTGATTTGCACATGACCTGATCGGAAAATCGGTACCCAATTTTCCGGATCATGCGCAGGGACGGGAACGCTTCGAGGCCATGGTGATCAAAGCTGCCGATATGCTGATTGCACGACGCGCCGACACCCGCGCGCGGGCCGACTTTGCGACCTGGAAAATGATGGCCAAGCTGAACGGCGCTTCCGCTTTGCCGCCCGAGGCGCAGAATTTCCTGGCCATCTACAAGAGGCTGCTGGACCAGATGACCGACGCCGAGGCCAGCGAGGCGACGATCCAGGAGATGTATCGCACCTATTATGCGGAGATGGGCGGCGCCGGAAAGGCGCCCGAGGTTCCGGCGCGCACGCGCGAACCGGTCGCCGACACCGGCAACGTCACCGCGTTCCGCCGCCTGCCCGCCAAGAAGTCGACCACCTCCGATCCGAACGCCAAGCGTCCGATGCCGGTGGCGCTGATCTTCGCCTGCCTCGTCGTGGTCTACGTCGCGATCCGCTACTACTGGAAATAGCGCCGTCCGCGCTTCAACTCAGCCCGACATTCATGATCGACGCGCGAGCCCGCGGCATCGCGTCGCGCGTCATTGGCCGGCCAATCGCCGCGGCGTGGAATATCGCGCGCGCTCGGTCGAAGCGGCGCCCTAGGCGATGCGCCCGATGCCGGGCATAATGCGGAACTAAAAAAGCAAAATCATATTGGAGGGAAGATGAAGCGTTCCGTTGCAGCCCTGGTCACGACAGCCTTGGTCATGACCACGAGCCTCGTGTTCGCCGGCACCGCGTCGGCGCAGACGATGGACAAGGTCGCCAAGGTCGGCGCCCTCGGCGATCAGTCCGGTCTCTATCAGGATATCGGCGGTCCCGGCTCGACGGTGGCGGCGCAGATGGCGATCGAGGATTCCGGGCTTCTGGCCAAGGGCTGGAAGATCGACCTGATCTCGGCCGATCACCAGAACAAGCCCGATGTCGCGGTCAACATCGGCAAGCAATGGATCGATGTCGAGAAGGTCGACGTGTTCGTCGATCTCGCGGCCTCCAATGTCGGGCTCGCGATCGCCAACCTTGCCAAGGAGAAGAACGTCGTCAATTTGAACTCGGGCTCCGCCTCGTCCGACCTCACCGGCGCGCAGTGCTCGCCGAACACGGTGCACTGGGTCTACGACACCTACATGCTCGCCAACGGCACCGGCAAGGCGCTGGTGAAATCCGGCGGCGACACCTGGTTCTTCCTCACCGCGGATTATGCGTTCGGCCAGGCGCTGGAGCGTGACACCTCGAATGTCGTCACCGCGAACGGCGGCAAGGTGCTCGGCAGCGTCAAGCATCCGCTCAACAATGCGGACTTCTCGTCGTTCCTGCTGCAGGCGCAGAGCTCGAAGGCCAAGATCGTCGGCCTTGCCAATGCCGGCGGCGACACCACCAACGCCATCAAGCAGGCCGCCGAATTCGGCATCGTCTCGGGCGGCCAGCGGCTCGCCGGCATGCTGCTGTTCATCACCGACATCAACGCGCTCGGCCTCAACGTCGCGCAGGGCCTGAACTTCACCGAGACATTCTACTGGGACATGAACGACCAGACCCGCGCCTTCACCAAGCGCTTCATGGAGCGCTTCAAGAAGAACCCGCCGACCATGGTGCAGGCCGGCGTCTATTCGTCGCTGATCCACTACTTCAAGGCGCTGGAGGCGCTCGGCGGCAATCCCCATGACGGGCGCGCCGTGGTTGCCAAGATGAAGGAACTGCCGACCGACGATCCGCTGTTCGGCAAGGGCTCGATCCGCATCGACGGCCGCAAGATCCACCCCGCCTACCTGTTCGAGGTGAAGAAGCCGTCGGAGTCGAAATATCCGTGGGACTATTACAAGCTGGTCGCGACGATCCCGGCGGATGAAGCCTGGTTGCCGCTCGAGAAGAGCGTCTGCCCGCTCGTGAAGAAGAGCTGAGTACCCGTCATTCCGGGGCTCGCCAACGGGTCCGCGCCAAGCGCGGCCCGATGACAGGCTCTGCGAGAATCTGGAATCCATCGATCCACCGAGCATCCGGCACGATGGATTCCGGGCTCGCGACTTCGTCGCGCCCTCAGATGCGCAATTGCGCATCAGGGAATGACAACAACTACTTCTTCGGCTTGTTGAACGTCACGGGAAGCGTGAAGGAGAACTGGTCCTCGGTCAGTCCGGCCGGCGGCGCCGGCACCGGATCGGAGCGGTGCACCATCGAGACCGCCGCGTCGTCGAACGCGGCATCCCCGGACGTTTCCATCACGGCGACCGACAAGACCTTGCCGAGACGGTTGAGCACCAGGGCAAGCTTCACCTTGCCCTCCTTGGTCTTGGTGTTCTCCGGGAATTTCTTGTGCAGGTCGAGATAGGCGCTGATCTTCTTGCCCCATTTGGCGGTCAGCGCGAACTTGTCCTTGCCGATCCCGGGATTGGGCGCCTTCGTCGTCTCCGACTGACGCGCATCCTCCAGCTTGGTTGGCGCGGCCGCTTCTGAAGCCTGCTGCGCTTCCTGCGCATTGGTCTCGACCTTGGCGACCTTGGCCTCCTCCTCCTTCTGCTTCTTGGCGGTGTCCTCCGTCACGATGCGATCGGGATCGTCGGCCTCGACAGGCTTTTCCTGAGGCAGGTCGGTTTCCTTCACCTCGGCCTTCTGCTGCGCCATCTCCTGCACGGCCTGCTGCTCGTCTGCCGGCGCGCCGGGCGGTGCTGCTTCCTCGGGCACATCCGGAGAAGCAAGCTCGACGGCGTATTCCGCACCGGCAGCGCCAAGCCCCTCATCGCCGTCGTCGCCGCGCAAATTCGCCAGCGCCAGCGCCGCACCGCCCAGATGCAGCCCGACCGCCGTCACCGCGGCGATCACCCAGAGCCGCTTGGACGAACGCAGATCGAGATCGGGGTTGGTGGACATCGCGGTGCGCCGTCAGGGTTTGGCCGGCTCGGCCGGCGCCGCCGCAGGCGCGCCCGGCACGCCCTCGAGCGTGACCAGCTTCACATGCGTGTAGCCACCGGCGCGCAACAGCTCCATCACGCCCATCAGTTCGCCATAGGGCACCGTGCGATCGGCGCGCAGGAACACATACTTGTCCCGGCCCATGTCGGGCACCGCATCCAGCGAATTGATCAGGTCGGCTCGCTTCACCGCGTTCTCCCCGATCGCCAGCGTCAGGTCCGGCTTGATGCTGAGATAGGTCGGCTTGTCCGGCTTCTTCTGCGGCGTCGCGCTGGAGGTCGGCAGATCGATCGGCAGGTCGACGGTCGAGAGCGGCGCCGCCACCATGAAGATGATCAGCAGCACCAGCATCACGTCGATGAACGGCGTGACGTTGATCTCGTGGGATTCCGCGAAATCGTCGTCGCCGTCGTTCTCGGAGATCGAGACTGCCATCGCCTACTCCGCCGCTGCGGCGCGTCCGTGCGCGCTGCGCGGAACCTCACCATGGGTGCGATCGAGATCGCGCGACAGCAGCCGTCCCGCGGCGCCCGAGGCGCGGTTGACGAGCTCGAGATAGACCTTCGTGACGCGCGAGAAATGGTTGTAGATGATGACCGCGGGGATCGCCGCGACGAGGCCGATCGCGGTCGCGAGCAGCGCTTCCGCGATGCCCGGCGCCACCACGGCAAGGTTCGTCGTCTGCGACTTCGAAATGCCGATGAAGCTGTTCATGATGCCCCACACGGTGCCGAACAGGCCGACGAACGGCGACGTTGCGCCGATGGTTGCGAGCAGGCCCATGCCGATGCGGATCTTGCGGGCTTCGGCGCGCACGATCTCCGCGAAGCTCGACGCCGCGCGCTCCTTGATGCCGGCATCGCTGGAGATGCCAGCCGACAGACGTCCTTCACGCATCGCGGCGCCAATGAATGACGACAGCACGGTGCCCTTGGCGCCGAGCGCGAACTGCGCCTCCGCCAGCGATCGCGATTCAGCGATCTTGGCGAGCGCGCCACGCAGCTTGCTTTGCGCGACGGTCAGCTCAACCATCTTGGCGATGAACACCGTCCAGGTCACGAGCGATGCGAACGCAAGGCCGAGCATCACCGCCTTCACGATGATGTCGGCGTTCAAGAACATATTCCACGGCGACAATTCGTGCAGGCCGGTCGCGGTCGACTTCAGGGCCTTGCCATCGACGCTCGGGGGCGCGGCCGGCGACGCATCGAGTGCCGCCGGTGCCGGAGCCGCGGCAGCCGGTGCCGGCACGGCCTGTACCTGCGGCGCGGCGGGCGCCGGCTGGACCACCGGCGCGGCCTGGACAGCCGCCGGCTGGGCCGTTGCGGGCTGCACCGCCTGCGGTTGCGCCACGGGTGCGGGCTGAGGCCGGGTCACGGGCGCGGGCTGCGCGGCAGGCGCCGTTTGCTGTTGCGCCGAAGACGGCGCGGCCAGCACCAGCATCGCCAGCGAGGCGATCATGGCGGATGCAGCGGGGAACTTGAATGTCATCATCAGTTACACTTCAGCCCAGTGACGGATCAGGTTGTGATAAATCCCGGTCAATTTGACCGTTTCAGGGTCATCGCGCCCCAGCCGCTCCACTAGAGCCTGGATCGCGGTATCGAGATCAAAGATCAGGCTGCGCGCGTGGGCATCCCGTACCATGCTCTGCAGCCAGAAAAAAGACGCTACCCGCACGCCCCGCGTGACCGGCGTGACCAGATGCAAGCTGGAAGCAGGATAAACTACGAGATCGCCCGCCGGCAGCTTGATTTCATGCGATCCGTAGAGGTCTTCGATGACCAGCTCGCCGCCATCGTAGTCTTCCGGCTCGGATAAAAACAGCGTGACCGACAGGTCGGTGCGGATCCGCAAGCCGGTCAGCCTGTCACCCCGCACCGCATTGTCGACATGCAGGCCGAAATGGTGCCCGTCGCTCGCGGCATAGCGGTTGAACAGGGGTGGAAAGATCTGAAGCGGGATCGCCGCCGAGATGAAGCGCGGGCTTGCCGACAGCGCCGACAGGATCCGGTTGCCGAGCTGCCGCGCGACCTCGCTGTCGGGCGGCAACTGCTCGTTGCGTTTGACCATCGCGGATGCGGCACCGGCGGTCGAGCGGCCGTCTTCCCATTCGGCTTGCTCCATGATGCGGCGGAAGTCCGCCACATCAACCTTGCTCAATACGTTGGGAATACAGACCAGCATCTTGTGCCGCGAGGCCTCCGTCAGTAACGCGCGGATACAACCAGATACGCAGCGCGTCCCGGCGCCTCGAGCACGAACGGTGCTGCGCTCTGGTACAGCGCGTCGTAGTAACGCTTGTCGAAGATGTTGTTGACGAACAGCTTCATGGTCCAGTGCTTGTCGATCTTCGCCTCGGCAAAGGCGTCGAAGCGCCAGTAGCTCGGGATCGACGTGCCCTGGTTGGCCGCGAGCAGCGTGCCGCCATAGACCTTGGAGCGATACACCGCCTGTCCGCCGAGCTCCCACATGTCGGTGAGCTGGTACTTCGTCAGCATGCTGAACGACTGATGCGCGACGTTGGCGAGCGGCAGTCCGACGTTGCTCGAATACAGGATCGTGTTGGCCGGCGGCGCCAGCGACCTGGTCACCTCCGACTGCATCAGCACGAGGCCGCCGAAAACGCTCCACTTGTCGGTGATCTTGCCGCCGACGCCGAGATCGATACCGCGGATGCGATAGGCGGCGCCTGCCGTGATGCAGGAGACGCTGCCGGTCGTTCCGGCCGGATAGACGCATCCCGGGATCGCCGCGGCTGCGGTGGTGCTGCCGACGTTCTGCGCTTCGCGCGCGTTTTCCTTCTCGGTCTGGAACAGCGCGGCCGTCACCAGCAGATGGCGGTCGAACAGCTCCCATTTGGTGCCGACCTCGATGGCCTTGTTCTTTTCCGGCCCGAATATCTGGGTGTTGCCGCCGTTCAGCACGGGAGACAGGCCGCCATAGGCCGTGCTGGTGCCGTCGAACTCGGCGCCGACGGGGTTCGACGAGGTCGCGTAGGCCGCATAGACGCTGCCATTCGGCAACGGCTTCAATGTGAGGCCGACGTTGAAATTCGGCATGCCGAAGTCTGCCGACTGCTTGCCGAATGTGCTGACGCCGTTCACCGTGCCGTATCCGGACGTCGAGAGCTGGTAGTCGTCGTAACGGACGCCGCCATTGAGAATGACAAAATCGTTCCAGTTGGCGGTGTCCATGATGTAGCCGCTGACCGTGTCGATGCCGATCTTGGTCGCCTGTCCGGACAGCCCCGACGGAATCGGGAACGGAATGTTGGTGTATTGCGGATTGAACACGCTGACGCCGGAGAGAGATCCGCTTCCCGTGAAGGCCGATGTACCGGTCGTCACTTCGGAGCTCAGCCCGAGATATTTGTCGATCGAAGACCGCTCGTTGTCGTATTCGACACCGGCCGTCGTGGTGTGCTTGAAGCCGAGACCGTCGACCGACTTGTAGGTCGCCTCGGTCTGGTTGGCGAACACGTCGGTGACCTGGTAGCGGCTCTGCGGATTGAGACTGAGCGTCGAGGCCGAGAGCGGATTGGTCAGCACCGGCGATTCCGGCAGCGTGCCGATGTAGTTCTGGGTCGAGCGCGATTCCCGGATCTTGTTGCTGATCACGAGGTCCGGCGTGACCTGCACTTCGGCATTGATCGTGCCGATGTCCTGCCCGGTCCTGAAGAAGTCGCGGTTGACGAAGCCGTAGAAATTGTTGCGGTTGACGCCGAAGTCCGGGAACGGGCCGCCGGCCGTGCTCGCGGTGCTCGGCCGGTAGTACGGCACGCCGAAATCCGGGATGCCGGTGAGCTCGGTGTGGATGTAGTTGCCGGTGATCTTCACCGCATCGACCGGCTTCCACGTTCCGGCGACGAACGCGCCGTCGCGGTTGTCGGTGACATAGCTGCGGCCGGCGACGCCGGCATCCTGGAACAGGCCGCCGGCGCGGATCGCCAGCGTGGGGCTGATCACCTGGTTGACATCGAGCGTCACCCGCTTGGTGCGATCGGTGCCGAACGTGGTGTCCATGTTGTAGAAGCTGTTCTCCGTCGTCGCCTGCTTGGTGACGATGTTGATCGCACCGCCGGTGGTGCCGCGGCCAGCGAAGGACGAGCCCGGGCCGCGCAGGATCTCGACCTGTTCGGTGAAGAAGTTCTCACGGACGCTGACGCCGGCATCGCGCACGCCGTCGATGAAGATGTCGTTGCGGGCGTCGAAGCCGCGGATGAAGAAGCGATCGCCGAACGCGTTGCCGCCCTCGCCCGTGCCGAGCGTGACACCGGCGGTCGACAGGATCGCCGACTTGAGCGAGGTCGCATTCTTGTCCTCGAGCACGTCCTTGGTCAGCACAGTGACCGACTTCGGCGTGTTCAGGATCGGCTCGGGATACTTCCCGGATGCCTGCAGACGGTCGCCCTTGTACGGCGCGGCCGGATCCGCGTAGCGATCGCGGTCGGCGGGAAGACCGCCGGCATTGGGAAACGGCACCGGCGCCTGCTGGGCCTGCTGGTTGGCTCGGCGCGCGGCGCGGCGCAGCGCGTTGCGGGCACGGACCTGGTCCGACGTCGGCCTTGAGGAGACAGGTCGCGGGCGCGCGACCGGGGCATCGACATTCACCGGCGGCAGGTTGGTCTGCTGCGCCTCGGCCCCCGAAAACGACGCCACCGCGATCAGGCTCGCGACTGCGGAGACCTTCGCGGCGGAATAACCCGTATCGTCAACCGAACCGATCGCCGCTTCGAAGCGCAACGATCTCGGCGCCTTCACATTGCTCATTGTCTTGCACGCCCCCAAAAAGCAAGTTCGTCGCGAAATCACGTGCGACGAACTGTCTCCTCCGGTTATCGAGCGTGACCTTTTTTATCAATGCGATCAGCGCCACAGTTTGCTTGAATCGCTTCAGTTCAAAGGGATTCTAATCTGTGGTTTGAAATCGTTCTAAACTCTAGTTTTTAAGCATTCTAAAAACGGTTCTAAACTGCTGCCGACGATCACTCGGCGCTTGGCGGCTTCATCAGCGAAAACAGCTCGTCGATGGTCCGCTGCGCGACCTGCCGCACGCGGTCGCTGTTCTCGATACCGGCGATATTGACGCCGTTGACGACCGCTTTGATCTCGTCGCGGAAGTCGGTGAGAAAGCGCAGCGGATCACGCTGCTCGTTGGCGACGCGCGCGATCAATCCCGTGACCAGGATCTGGCAAGCCATCATGCGCCCGTTCAATTCATCCATCGCTGCCCTCATCCTCTCGCATGGTCGCTGCGCGATATGAACGACATCCCGCGGCGTTTCAACCGCGTCGCGCGAACCGTAACCTGATGAAGGGATCGAGTGCAGGACTGCGCGCGACAAGACGCACGCTATTTCGCGGCGATGTGCTCGGCGCCCTCGCCGAGCGCCTTGATGCGATCCTTGACCTCGCGAAGCGTGGCAAGGCCACTCTCGACATGTTTGTCCGATACGTCGCGCAGCACGTCGCCTGCGATCGCATCGCGCAGACTGTCGAGATCGTCGACCAGGCGGCGCCCGGTCCTGGTCAGGAACAGACGATTGGCGCGACGATCCCTGGGGTCGGGCCGGCGTTCGAGCAGGCCATGCTCGACAAGGCGGTCAAGCAGCCGCACCAACGAGATCGGTTGCAATTCGAGGACGTCGGCAAGGTCGACCTGGGACAGTCCTTCCTGCTCACGCAGGCGGAAGAGCACGATCCATTGGGCGCGCGTGGTGCCTCGCGCCTTGGCGCGATGATCGATATAATTGCGCAGCAGCCTGGAACTCTCGACGAGCTGCGCAATGAATTGGCGTTTGAGATCGAGCGACATAGGGGTCCTCGGTGCGTTTCCTAGCCGGAATGTTTCTGCTCGTTTCTGACCTAAACCTTTCCAAATGTTTAGGATTCTCAAGCCTTGGTGTGTTTACACATTAAGTGCACGCATATTATATCCGCAAGCTCTGTGAACCGTTTCGATCACCCTTTATTGTTACGTCGAACCCGAGAGTCCGCATGTCAAAGTCACGCACCATCGGTTGGGTTTTAGTGATCGCGGCGGTTGGCGCGGCCGGATATTTCGGCTGGCAAAAATACTCCGACAACAAGCTGGCGGCCGAGGCCGCACAGAAGCGTGCCGCCCAGCAGCGCCCGGCCGTTCCGGTCAAGATCTCGCCGGTCGAGAAGGCCGACTTCCCGGTCTACCTGACCGGTCTCGGCACGGTGCAGGCGTTCAACACCGTCCAGGTCCGCACCCGGGTCGACGGCCAGATCACCAAGATCGCCTTCAAGGAAGGCCAGTTCGTCAAGGCGGGCGACACGCTGGTTGAGATCGATCCGCGGCCCTATCAAGCAACGCTCGACCAGGCCAAGGCCAAGAAGGCCCAGGACGAGGCCACCCTCGCCAACGCCAATCTCGATCTGCAGCGCTACACCAAGCTCGGCGAGTTCGCGACGCGCCAGCAGCTCGACACCCAGCGCTCCACCGTGGCCCAGCTCACGGCGCAGATCACCGCCGACGACGCCGCCATCTTCAACGCGCAGACCCAGGTCGACTACGCCACCGTGAAGTCGCCGATCGACGGCATCGTCGGCCTGCGACTGGTCGATATCGGCAACATCGTCAACGCCTCGGCCCAGACCGGCATCGTGACGATCACCCAGATCGAGCCGATCACTGTGATCTTCACCGCGCCGGAAGACCAGCTGGCCGATATCACGGCGGCATTGGCCGTGACGCCGCCCAAGACCATTGCCCTGACCACCGACGGCAAGCGGGTGCTGTCGACCGGAACCCTGGCGCTGATCAACAATCAGGTCGACACCACAAGCGGGACTGTCCGGCTGAAGGCGGTGTTTGATAACAAGGACCATGCGCTGTGGCCCGGCCAGTCGGTCTCGACCCGGCTCCTGGTTCGGACATTGAAGGATGCCACCGTCGTGCCGGATGACGCGGTGCAGCATGGCAGCGAGGGCCTGTACGCGTATTCAGTCAATCAGGAGAACAAGGCCGAGCTTCGCAAGCTCAAGGTCAGCCAGTCGATCGACGGCAAGTCGGTGATCGAAGAAGGCCTGTCGCCGGGACAGCAGGTGATCACCGCGGGCCAGTACAAGGTCTCGCCGGGAACCCTGGTGACGACGGCGGTGGCGAGTTCGGACCAGTCCCAGTCGAAGGTTACGCAGGAATGAGCGACGGAATATCCGCACCATTCATTCGCTTCCCCATCGGCACCTCGCTGCTGATGGCCGGCATCCTGTTTGTCGGCCTCGTTGCCTACCCCCTGCTGCCGGTGGCGCCGCTGCCGCAAGTCGACTTCCCGACCATCCAGATCACC
Source organism: Bradyrhizobium macuxiense (assembly GCF_007993935.1). GTDB lineage: Bacteria > Pseudomonadota > Alphaproteobacteria > Rhizobiales > Xanthobacteraceae > Bradyrhizobium > Bradyrhizobium macuxiense_A. The sequence continues at coordinate 690,654 of NZ_VITY01000001.1, forward strand.
GCGACGCTGCCGGGCGGCAGCCCGGAGACCATGGCGAGTTCGGTCGCCCAGCCGCTGGAGCGCCAGTTCGCGCAGATCCCCGGCATCGCGCAGATGACCTCGACGAGCTATCTGGGCACGGCATCGGTCACGATCCAGTTCGACCTCAACCGCTCGATCGACGGCGCCGCCAACGACGTGCAGGCCGCCATCAACGCCGCCAGCGGCCAGTTGCCGAAGAACCTTCCCTCGCCGCCGACCTATCGCAAGGTCAATCCGGCGGACGCGCCGATCATGCTGCTGTCGGCGACGTCAGACACGCTGCCGCTGACGACGGTCAGCGATTCCGTCGACGCCCAGCTTGCCCAGCAGATCAGCCAGATCTCCGGCGTCGCGCAGGTGATTATCGGCGGCCAGCAGAAGCCGTCGGTCCGCGTCCAGATCGACCCGGCCAAGCTGGTCGCGAAGGGCCTGTCGCTGGAGGATGTCCGCGCCGCGATCAACATCGCAACCGTCGACAGCCCGAAGGGCAATATCGACGGCGCCACCCGCGCCTACACCATCTATGCCAACGACCAGTTGCTCACGGCGGAGCCCTGGAACGACGTCATCATTGCGTACCGCAATGGCGGGCCCTTGCGGATCCGCGACATCGGCCAGGCCGTGACCGGGCCGGAGGACGCCAAGCAGGCTGCCTGGGCCAACGGCAAGCGCGGCGTGTTCCTCGTCGTATTCAAGCAACCCGGCGCCAACGTCATCGACACCGTCGACAAGATCAAGGCGGCGCTGCCGCGGCTGGTCGCGGCCATTCCGCCGGCGGTCAAGATCGAGGTGATCTCCGACCGCACCACCACGATCCGCGCCGCGGTGGAGGACGTCCAGTTCACCCTGCTCCTGACCATCTTCCTGGTCGTGATGGTGATCTTCGCCTTCCTGCGCAGCTTCTGGGCCACCGTCATCCCGGCGGTGACGGTGCCGCTGGCGTTGCTGGGCGCCTGCGCGCTGATGTGGATCTTCGGCTATACGCTCGACAATCTGTCGCTGATGGCGCTGACGATCGCGGTCGGCTTCGTGGTCGACGACGCCATCGTGATGCTGGAGAACATCAGCCGCTACATCGAGGAAGGCGAGCGGCCGATGGCGGCCGCCTTCAAGGGTTCCAAGGAAATCGGCTTCACCATCGTCTCGATCAGCATCTCGCTGGTCGCGGTGCTGATCCCGCTGCTGCTGATGGGCGGCATCATCGGCCGCCTGTTCCGCGAATTCGCGGTGGTGCTGGCGATGACCATCTTCGTCTCGATGTTCGTGTCGCTGACGCTGACCCCGATGATGGCCTCGCGCTTCCTGCGCGCCCACAATGAGGAGCGGCACGGCCGTCTCTACAAGCTCAGTGAGCGCGGCTTCGACGCGATGCTGCGTGGTTATGAAACCGTGCTCGACATTGCCCTGCGCTGGAAGTTCACCACCCTGATGATCTTCTTCGCGACGCTCGCGCTGTCGATCTACATGTTCGTCATCATCCCGAAGGGCTTCTTCCCGCAGCAGGACGTCGGCCTGATCACCGCGACCTCGGAAGCCAACCAGGACATTTCCTTCGCTGAAATGAAGGGCAAGCAGGAGCAGCTCAGCAAGATCGTCATGCAGGATCCCGGCGTGGCGACGGTGGCGATGGCGATCGGCGGCAGCGGCCGGGCCGGCAACAACGGCAACATGTTCATCACGCTCAAGCCGCTGAATGAGCGCGATGCCAACGCGCAGCAGATCATCGCCCGGCTGCGGCCGAAGCTGGAGAAGGTGCTCGGTGCCCGGCTGTTCATGCAGGCCGCGCAGGACGTTCGCCTCGGCGGCCGCCCGACCCGCACCCAGTTCGAGTTCACGCTGCAGGATGCCAACCTTGCCGAGCTGAACGAATGGGCGCCGAAGATCCTCGGCAAGATGCAGACGCTGCCGCAGCTGCGCGACGTCGCCACCGACCAGCAGACCAACGGCACCACGGTGGAGCTGAAGATCAACCGCGACACCGCCTCGCGTTATGGCATTCAGCCGCAGCTGATCGACGACACACTCTATGACGCGTTCGGCCAGCGCCAGGTGACGCAGTACTTCACCCAGCTCAACAGCTACCACGTCATTCTGGAGGTGCTGCCGGAGCTGCAGGGCTCGATCGACACGCTGAACAACATCTACATCAAGTCGCCGCTGACCGGCGAACAGGTGCCGCTGTCGACCTTTGCGAAATGGACCACCGTCCCGGTGCGGCCGCTGTCGATCAGCCACCAGGGCCAGTTCCCGGCGATCACCATCTCGTTCAACCTGGCGCAGGGCGTCGCACTCGGCCAGGCGACCGAAGCGGTGCAGAAGGCCATGATCGACCTCGGCGCACCGCCGACCCTGAGCTCGAGCTTCCAGGGCACCGCGCAGGCGTTCCAGCAATCGCTGTCGAGCGTGCCGCTGCTGATCCTGGCGGCGCTCGTGGTCGTCTACCTGATCCTGGGTATTCTCTACGAGAGCTACATCCACCCGATCACCATTCTGTCGACGCTGCCCTCGGCCGGCGTCGGCGCGCTGGCGATCCTGATGGCCGCGGGCTTCGACTTCTCGCTGATTGCGCTGATCGGCATCATTCTCCTGATCGGCATCGTGAAGAAGAACGGCATCATGATGGTCGACTTCGCGATCGCCGCCGAGCGGGATCAGCACATGGAGCCGGTGGCAGCGATCCGTCAGGCCGCCCTGCTCCGCTTCCGCCCGATCATGATGACGACGATGGCCGCCATGCTCGGCGGCGTGCCGCTGATGCTTGGGACCGGCACCGGCTCCGAAATCCGTCAGCCGCTCGGCTACGCCATGGTCGGCGGTCTGATCGTCAGCCAGGCGCTGACGCTGTTCACGACGCCGGTCGTTTATCTCTATCTCGACAGGCTCTCCAACGCGTTTGCGAATTGGGGCCGCTCGCCGCGCGCCGACCACGACGCCGACGATGGCGAGGACCGATCGGTCAAGCAGGCCGCCGAGTGACTTGACATTTGCGGCCATACCGGCACATCCGAAAGATGTTCATTTCGGAGCTGGTATGGTGAGGATTGTCGCAAAGTCGCTTTTCGTCCTGTTCACCGTGTTCGGCGCAGCCGGCCTTGGCCAAGCCGAGACGCCCAAGGGCAAGACTGCGCCCGCACCGATTCCGGCAGCTGCTCCCGCCGCGCCTCAAAGTGATGCACCCGGCAACAATACCGGCTGGGTCGCGCGTTGCACCAGCGCGAGCCGCGACGCGCCGCTCGAATGCGCCATGGAGCAGACTGCTGTTCTCACCAAGACCGGCCAGCTCATCGTGCTGGTCAACATCCGCGTTCCCGGCGACACCCGTACGCCGGTTGCGCTGATCCAGCTTCCGCTCGGCCTGAACCTGCCGGTCGGCGCCAAGCTGCAGGTCGACGACGGCAAGGCCGTCGACGTGCCGATCCAGACCTGCGAGGCGCGCGGCTGCTACATCAACGCGCCGATCGCGCCCGATGTCCTGACCCAGCTGAAATCGGGCAAGCAGCTCAAGGTGTCGTTCCAGAATCTCGGCAAGGAAACCATCAGCATCCCGATGCCGCTCGGCGACTTCGCGACCGTCTACGACAAGATCAAGTAGCGCTGCGCTATCGCTCGCGCTTGTAGAGGAACGCATTGTCCGCCTGCGGCATGCCGATCGACTTGTAGAAGCTCATCGAGTCCGGCGCCGACAGCAACAGGCACATCGATTCAGGTCCGGCGTAGCGCCGCGTTTCCGCGATCAGGCGCTTGCCGATGCCGTGCCCCTGATACGCCCGATCGACCGCAAGGTCCGACAAATAGCAGCAGTAGGCGAAATCGGTCAGCGCGCGCGAGACGCCGACGAGCCGGTGCGCCTTGCGTGCCGTCACGATCAGGTTGGCATTGGCGATCATGCGCGCCATCCGCTCGGTATCCGCCAGCGGACGCCGCTCGCCGAGCCCCGACTGACGCAAAACCTCGATGAACTCGTCGACGCCGATCGACGCTTCGCGGGCATAAACAATCTCGTCCATCACCTTAAACCTCTGTCGCAACAGGCCGCACCACGCGCGCGAGACCATGGTGGAATACGCCGAACTAATCCACCCTGGATGCTGTGATGGCAGATGCTGTGTCGCGGCCGGCCTGCCGTCGCCGGCAGACAGCAACGGGCAATCATCAGGATTTCAAAGAATCATCGGAGCCATTGAGGCAGATTGGCTGGGGAACCTGGATTCGAACCAAGACAAACAGAGTCAGAGTCTGTTGTGCTACCGTTACACCATTCCCCAAGAATTGTCCGTGGCATCAATAGCTTAGCTGGATGACTGGACATCTCGGTGCAGCGGGTTCGCCTGCCAAATCAGCGCCCGCGCGAGAGCGACCTTCTACCCGCTTGGTCCCACGCTTGGCAAGCATTGATGGCGTTGAATGGGCGTGAAAGTTGCCGGCCGATCAGCCGTCGGCCAAAGGTGTTACATTTCGGCGAGTGCTCCAAGGAGCAGCTCAGGATGGGCTGCAAGGCTCCAACGCCAAATCCGACGGCGCCGAGCGCGATGGCACCAATCCAGCCGTGCCACCCCAATCCAAGGAGCGCGCCCATCAGGGTTGCCGCGCCAACCACGATAGCGGTCCAAATCACCCGAACGACAGCAACCAGCGCCTTGATCATTGCGATTCACGGCCCAACACGCGCCCGACGCCTTCGACGCAACGCGAACGCCGCGTTTCCTGCTTCTCCGACGGCTCAATTTTGAGTCGGCGCCGCGAGCGGCACGTTCAACTTCGGCGGCATGACGCGCCCTGACAAAGCGCCGCACCGCCGCGTTGCCACGGCGGTGCGAGAGACTGAACAGAAGGAAGTTGGCGGAGTCGCTGCCGGCCGGGCGTCAGTACAGCCCGCCCGTCCCTGACCGCATCACGGCGCGATCCGCGTCCGGCGGGATCGCCTGCTGGGTCCCGTCGATCACGTCGGTGCCGGCAACCAGCGTCGGATCATAGTACGGCGGCGCCTGCCCCGGCTTGAAGGCTTCCAGCACCACGCCCTTCTGGCCAGGCGCGGCGCGCAGGCCGGTCTTGGCATCGACAAGCACCAGGCGGATGCCGACCGGCTGCTTGAACGGAGTGGCGGGCTTGTCGGCCAGCGCAAGCTTCAGGAAGTCGCGCGCGATCGGCGCGGCGGTATGGCCGGCCTGCGCGTTGCGGCCGAGCGAGCGCGGCTTGTCGTAGCCGACATAGAGACCGACCACGAGGTCCGGCGAGAAGCCGACGAACCAGAGGTCCTTGGCCTCGTTCGAGGTGCCGGTCTTGCCGGCGAGCGGCTTGCCGACGTCCTTCAGCGCGGTGCCGGTGCCGGCCTGAATCACGCCCTCCATCAGCGAGGTGATCTGATAGGCGGACATCGCGTCGAGCACGCGCTCGCGGCGGTCGACGAGCTGCGGCTCGGGCTGGTTCTTCCAGCCTTCCGGCGCATCGCAGCCGCGGCATTCGCGCTGGTCGTGCCGGAAGATGGTGTGGCCGTAGCGGTCCTGGATGCGGTCGATCAGGGTCGGCTTCACGCGGACGCCGCCATTGGCGATCATCGAATAGGCGGTGGCCATCCGCATCACCGTGGTTTCGCCGGCGCCGAGCGAATAAGCGAGGTAATTCGGCAGCTCGTCATAGACACCATAGCGCTTGGCGTATTCGCTGATCAGCGGCATGCCGATCTCCTGCGCGAGCCGCACCGTCACCGTGTTGCGCGATAACCGCAGCGCATTACGCAGGGTCATCGGCCCCATATACTTGCCGGCATCGAAGTTTTCCGGGCGCCAGATGTTGCCCTGCCCTTGATCGATCTCGATCGGCGCATCCATCAGCACGCTCGACCCGGTGTAGCCGTTGTCGAGCGCCGTCGAATAGACGATCGGCTTGAAGGTCGAGCCGGGCTGCCGGTAGGCCTGCGTCGCGCGGTTGAACTGGCTCTGGTCGAACGAGAAGCCGCCGACCATCGCCAGCACACGGCCGGTGTGCGGATCCATCGCCACCATCGCGCCCGACAGTTCTGGAACCTGGCGCAGCCGGTACTGGCCTTCGACGGCCTTGCCGTCCTTGGTGAACAGCGGATCGGCGTAGATCACGTCGCCGGGCTGCAGCACCTGCGCCACCGATGTCGGCGTCTTGCCCTTGTACGGGCCGGACAGTGCCCGCGCCCATCGCACGCCTTCCAGCGTGACGATGCCGGTCTCGCGCTGCTTGCTGATGGCGCCGCCGAGCTCGCGACCGGGCTGGAAGCCGATCCGCGCCGACTGGTCGTTGCTCTCCAGCACCACCGCCATCCGCCATGGCGAAATGTCCGAGAGCGACTTGATCTCGGCGAGCGGGACACCCCAGTCACTGGTGAGGTCGAGCTTCTGAATCGCACCGCGATAGCCCTGCTGCTCGTCATAGTTCACGAGCCCCGCCACCATGCTTTTGCGCGCCATCACCTGGATCTTGGGATCCAGCGTGGTGCGCACCGACAGGCCGCCCTCGTAGAGCTTCTTCTCGCCATAGCGCTCGAAGATGTCGCGGCGCACTTCTTCCGAGAAATATTCGCCGGCGAAGGTGTGCGCGCCGTTGCTGCGGTTGGTCACGGTCAGCGGATCCTTGCGCGCCTTGTCGGCGTCGGCAGCGGTGATCCAGCCGTTCTCCTGCAGGCGGTCGATCACATAGTTGCGGCGCTCGACCGCGCGCGCATGGTTGCGCACCGGATGCAGGCTGGCCGGCATTTTCGGCAGCGCCGCCAGATAGGCCGCTTCGGCCACAGTCAGTTCATTGACGGACTTGTCGAAATAAACCAGCGAGGCCGCCGCGATGCCGTAGGCGCCGAGGCCGAGATAGATTTCGTTGAGATAGAGCTCGAGGATCTTGTCCTTGGAATAGGCCCGCTCGATTCGCATCGCCAGCAGGGCTTCCTTGATCTTGCGGGTGAACGACACCTCGTTGGTCAGAAGGAAGTTCTTGGCGACCTGCTGGGTGATCGTGGAAGCACCCTGCGGACGGCGGTTGGAACCGAAGTTCTGGATGTAGGCAACGCCGGCGCGCGCCATGCCGGTGTAGTCGACGCCACCGTGCTCGTAGAAATTCTTGTCCTCGGCCGCGAGGAAGGCGTTGATCACGAGCTTCGGCACGGCCTGGATCGGCAGATAGAGCCGCCGCTCCTTGGCGAACTCGCCCAGCAGCGATCCATCCGCCGCGTGCACGCGGGTCATCACCGGCGGCTCGTAGTTCTGGAGCTGCGAATAGTCGGGCAGGTCCTTGGAAAAATGCCAGAACAGCCCTGCGACCGCGGCCAGACCGGCCAGGAACAGGATGGTTCCTGCGGTGAACAGGAACCCGAAGAACCGCAACAGAAATTTCATCGACCAGATTTTCCGTGGCGAATACGTCGCTCGTTCTGAGTGCGCTGCGTGCCACTTAGGCCGCCCGGTATATCGGTCGCACCATGGACCTGCAATTCAACACAGGAGAATTAAAGCGCATCAGACGTCAAACTTATGCCATAGAGCCCGGGTCGCACGGCAGCCAAATCAGCTGTCCCGGACCCCCGGGGATGCTCCGCAGAACTGCGTCGGCCTTCCCGCCTCCGTCCCTTGATTCGCCCGCGCCATCGCCGAGCGGTGCTCCGGCCTGCAATCGCGGCGCTTGCGCGGTGGGCGCGCCGCGAAAGAAAAGCGCGGGTCCAGCCCACCGCTTCCACTACCCGGCTGCCGCTACGGGGACTGCGGCATCAGAAACCGGTGGACAGCGCCGGCCGGCCCATCCGATTAACCACCCATTAACTATAACTACCCCAAGTTGTTGGAATACACGCGACTCGCGAGGGGCTGACTTGCATGGCACTGCGCGGATTTAAACGGCCGTTTGCCGTCGACCCGAATATCGTCGGATTTCCGAAACCACCCACATCGGCGATGGGCACCGAGGCCTTGGACTTGGTCTATCAGGCGGCGGATCTGTTCCGCAGCATCGAGGACAGGGCCCGCGCCGGCGAGGCCCGCGCCGAGGCGGCCGAACAGGCGCAGCTCGAAATCATCGCCGCCACCGAGCGCAAACTGAGGGACGCCTCCCGGGCACTCGAGGAGGCCAGGCGGCGTATCGAGTCGCAGCAGGAGCAGCTCGATGCGGCGGAATTCCGCGCCCAGGCCGCCGAAGCCGAGGCACGCGAAGCCAGGCAATCGCTGGCCCTGATCGAGGATGCGATCCGCCGGCGCTTGCTGCTGACCGGCGGGCACGACGACGGCAGGTCGAGCGCCGTCGCCTGAGGCGAGATCGACCGGGCGGCGAGCCCCGCCCGGCCGCCGCGCGATCGTACAACGACAATCAGTAGCCGGCCGCCAGCCCTGAATTGCGGCGTGGGTCGTTTGCGCCATAGAAGCGGTTGTTGCCGACCGGCTCACCACCCAGCGACGGCGCGCCGACGACGATCACCGCGAGGTGGTTCGCCGGCTGCGGCGGGCCGAATTTGTGGCCCATGTCTTCCAGCATCTTTTGCGTATCCGGCGACAGCGTGTAATTCTCGAGATTGGTCGCCTCCGGTAGCCACTGCTGGTGGAAGCGCGGCATGTCGACGGCCTCCTGAGCGTTCATGCCGTAGTCGATGGCGTTGATCATCGTCAGCAGCACGGCCGTGATGATGCGGCTGCCGCCGGGCGTGCCCACCACCATGACCGGCTTGCCGTCCCTGGTGACGATGGTCGGGCTCATCGAGGACAGCGGGCGCTTGCCAGGGACGATCGAATTGGCCTCGCCCTGCACCAGGCCGTAGAGGTTCGGCACCCCCACTTTGGCGGTGAAGTCGTCCATCTCGTCGTTCAGCAGCACGCCGGTCTTGGCCGCGGTCACCTTGGCGCCGAACCAATCGTTGAGCGTGTAGGTGACCGACACCGCGTTGCCGTCCTTGTCGGCGATCGAATAATGCGTGGTGTTGCTGCCTTCGTGCGGCGACACGCCGGGCTTGATGTCCTTGGACACGCCGGCCTTGGCCGGGTCGATCGCGGCGCGGATCTTGGCGGCGTAGTTCTTGTCGAGCAGACGCTCGAGCGGATTCTTCACGAAGTCGGGGTCGCCGAGATAGCTGTTGCGATCGACGTAAGCATGGCGCATCGCCTCGATCTGGTAATGCACCGCCTGCGCGGAATGGTAGCCGAGCTCCTTCAGCGGGTAGCCCTCGAGGATGTTCAGCACCTCGCAGATCACAACGCCACCCGAGCTTGGCGGCGGCGCCGAGACCACGTGATAGCCGCGATAGTCGCATTCGACCGGCGCGAGCTCACGAACCCTGTAATTGTCGAGGTCCTCCTGGGTGAGCAGGCCCTTGCCGGCCTGGCTCGAGGCGACGATCGCCGCCCCCACCCACCCCTTGTAGAAGCCGTCGGTGCCGCGCTTGCTGATCTCGCGCAGCGTCTCGGCGAGCTCGTGCTGCGTCAGCCGCTCGCCGACCTGGAACGGCTTGCCATTGTTGAGAAAGATCGCGGCCGAGGCGGGATCGTCCTGAAAATCCTTGGTCGCGGTCTGGAACATGCTGATGTCGCCCTGGTCCAGCACGAAGCCGTCCTCGGCGAGTTGCAGCGCCGGCGCGATCACGTCCGCGCGCTTCATCGTGCCGTACTTCTCGCGCGCATATTCCATGCCGGCCACCGAGCCCGGCACGCCGACGGCGAGATGCCCCTTGGTCGACAGGCCGGCGATGACTTTGCCGTCCTTGTCGAGATACATGTTGGCGGTGGCACCCTTCGGTGCAGTTTCGCGGAAATCCAGGAAGGTCTTGCGGCCGTCGGCAAGCTGGATGGTCATGAACCCGCCACCACCGAGATTGCCGGCGGCGGGGTAGACCACCGCAAGCGCGTAACCGACGGCAACCGCCGCGTCGATTGCGTTGCCGCCGCGCTTCAACACCTCGATGCCGACCTGTGTCGCGAGATGCTGCGCGGAGACCACCATGCCGTTCTCGGCGGCGACGGGTGCGACCGAGGCTGCGCGCGCGGGAGCAGCCGACGCGATGCCGATCGAAACTATCGCGGCGACGACCCACCGCGCGCGCACCGTTGAATTTTGCATGGAAGCCTCCCGGGGACTTACGCCGACTATCGCGGCCTTATGATGCGATCTTAGCGCGCAAACCTAGCAGGCCGCTCGCGCGCGCACTATAGGCCCTCGCCGCCCACCCGCAGCCGGCTGTGGCGTCTGCCATAGGCCGTATAAATCACCAGCCCGATCACGAGCCACACCGCGAGCCTGATCCAGGTGTCGAGCGGCAGGCCGAGCATCAGGAACAGCGAGGTTCCGGCGGCAGCCGGGGCCACCAGCCAGATTGCCGGAGCCCTGAACGGGCGCGGCAATTGCGGATCGCGGATGCGCAGCACCAGCGTTCCGATCGAGACCACGGTGAATGCGAACAGCGTGCCGATCGAGACGAGCTCGCCGACCAGCCCGATCGGCAGCAGCCCGCCGAGAATGGCGGCGACGGTGCCGGCGAAGATGGTCGAGACATAGGGGGTCTGGAAGCGCGGATGGATTTTTGCGGCAAGGCCCGGCAACAGCCCGTCATGCGCCATGGCGCGGAAGATCCGCGGCTGCGCCAGCAGCATGATGAGGATCACCGACGTCAGCCCGAACAGGATGCCGAGCTTGATGAAGGGACCGAGCCAGCCGATGCCTACCGCATCGATGCCGACGGCGATCGGATCCGGCACGCTGAGCTTGTCGTATGGCACGATGCCGGTCAGCACGAAGCCGACCGCGACATAGAGCGCGGCGCAGATCACGAGCGAGCCGAGAATGCCGATCGGCATGTCGCGCTCCGGCGTCTTCGCCTCCTGCGCCGCGGTCGAGATCGCGTCGAAGCCGATATAGGCGAAGAACACCACCGCCGCGCCGCGGACCACGCCGGACCAGCCGAATGCGCCGGGACCGGCATTCGGCGGGATCAGCGCGCCCTCCGGATTGCCCGCAGTCACCCAGTTCGCCAGCGATACGGAGGAGGCTGCGGTGGCGAGAAACAATGCGATGACGACGAGCTTGACCACGACGACGAAGCCGGTGAAGCGCGCCGACTCGCGAATGCCGACCACGAGCAGCGTGGTGACGAAAGCAATGATCGCCATCGCCGGGATGTTGATGACCGCGCCGGTCGACGACCAGGCGGCGGTGTTGACGTCGTAGGCGAGCGGCGCCGAGGTGAACTGCTGCGGCAGGTTGATGCCGAAATCGCGCATGAAGCTGACGAAATAGCCGGACCATCCGACCGAGACCGCGATCGCACCGACGGCATATTCGAGGATCAGGTCCCAGCCGATGATCCAGGCGATCAATTCGCCGAGCGTGGCATATGCGTAAGTATAGGCGCTGCCGCAGATCGGCACGGTCGACGCCATCTCGGCGTAGCACAGGCCGGCGAAGGCGCAGGCGACCGCGCCGAGCATGAAGGAGAGCGTGACGGCGGGGCCGGCATTGGCGGCCGCCGCGTGCCCCGTCAGCACGAAGATGCCGGCGCCGATGATGCCGCCGATGCCGAGCGTGACCAGTTGCAGCGCCGAGAGCGAGCGTTTGAAGACCGGCGTCTCCGCGTCGCCGTCAGCGCGCGCCGCCTCGCGCAACAGCTCGGAGGCCGATTTTCGATCCCAGAAGCCGGCCAGGATGTCGGTCACGCCAAGAGCCCTCCGCCTGTCCTCCGCCGCTCGGGTCCAGCGAGACCCGCCGCGATCGGCGAATTATAACGCGGTCGACGCGCGGGCGTTCGCGCGCCAGGCAATTACCGGCGCGCTTATCCACCGCCAAGCGTGGTGCGGCGCCCTATTGGCAGGGGTGGCGTCGGCCGTCGCGGCCGAGGAAGGTCCCGGACGCCGGATCGAAGGAACGATAGCGTGCGCAGGAAGACGATGGCGCCGGCACCGGCATGGCGCCGTAGGCGTCCGACGGGTTGCCGCCGTGTTGCGCGGCCCGCTGGGCTTCACCCCATGGCGTCAAGGCGCCGCCGTTCAGCGCGCTGCGCCCGGGATATTGTGACTCGAGCAGGGCCGGCTCGGAAATCTGGGCAATGACAGGCGAGAACGTCATTCCTGCGAGCAACATGGCGGCTGCAACCGCCCTCAATCCGGACATGCGACCACTCCTATCGATCAATCAAACCAGGTCGAAGGCCGGCCGAGCCGCCCCCAAACCATATGGTGGCGGCGCCTCACCGGGCACAGGGCCCGCGGCGTCACGATGCTGCGAGCCAACCGGCTGTGGCTCGCCACTCAGTGGTTATGCACGTCGGGCCGCGGGTCCGAGACGAACCCTTCGCGGTTCGGCATCTTGACGGCGGCGAGCGACTTGGCGTCGAGCACGGCATTGGCGGGGACGACGCCGTTGAGGCTGAGGATGTAGGCGGACACCGCGTAGACGTCCTCATTGCTCAGCGACTGCGGCGCATTCTGCGGCATCGCGCGGCGGATGTAATCGAACAGGGTCGAGGCATAGGGCCAATAGCTGCCGACGGTGCGGATCGGTTTGGGGCTCGCCAGCGTGCCTTGACCGCCGACCAAGCGATCGCCGACGCCGCCCTGCCCGTTGTCGCCGTGGCATGCCGCACATTGCTCGGCGAACACGGTGCGGCCGCGCTCGACGCTGCCGCTGCCCGGCGGCAGGTTGGAGCCATCGCGGCCGATATCGATGTTCCAGCCCGCGATCTCGGCAGGCGTTGCCGGACGCCCGATGCCATAGCGATCGTCGGCCTGCGCGGCAGCGGCAAGCATCGCGATCGCACCCACGACGAACGCCGCCTTCAGGTTACGCCTGGGCATTGGTCACCTCGCCATTCGCATCGATGCGCCAGGGCCAGATCGCATTGTTGTGGTAGAACGAGTTGAGACCACGCACCTTGACCAATTCCGCCAGCGTCGGCTGCGTGTAGCCGGTCTCGTCGATGGCGCGGCTCTGGATCACTGCGGGGGTGCCGTCCCAGTGCCAGGGCAGGCGGAAGCGCGTGAGCGCGCGCGTCAGCACCGGCTCTTGCAACTCCGCCTGTTGCCAGCTCTTGCCCTCGTCGAACGATATCTCGACGCTCTTGATCTTGCCATGGCCGCTCCAGGCTATCCCGGTGATCTCGTGGAAGCCGTGCGTGGTCAGCTTCTGCCCACCCGACGGCCGCGTGATGATCGACTTGGCTTCCATGTAGAAGGTGAATTCGCGCGACGTGCCGTCCGGCATCGGGTCGGTGTACTTCGAGGTCTCCTCGCGCGAATAGGCCGGCTCGGCGGTGACCTTGAGCCGGCGCAGCCACTTCACGTTCATGTTGCCCTCGAAGCCGGGCAGCAACAGGCGCAGCGGATAGCCCTGCTGCGGACGCAGCCGTTCGCCGTTCTGGCTGTAGACCAGCATGGCGTCGTCGAGGCACTTCTCGATCGGGATCGAGCGCGTCAGCGCGGCGGCATCGGCGCCTTCGGCGACGATCCATTTGGCGCCTGGCTGCAGGCCGGCTTCATCCAGCACTGTCTTCAGCGGCACGCCGGTCCATTCGGCGCAGCTCAGGAGGCCGACGAGGTCGGAAGCCGTCTTGCCGTAGGGCTTGGTGTAGACCGGATTGCCGGAGCACTCCAGGAAGTGGATGCGCGATTGCGACGGAAAGCGGCGGATGTCCTCCATCGTGAACACCAGCGGGCGATCGACCATGCCATGCAGCATCAGCCGATGCTCGGCCGGATCGATGGTCGGCACGCCGCCATGGTGGCGCTCGTAGAACAGGCCGTTCGGCGTGATGATGCCGTCGAGCTCCTGCAACGGCGTGCGGCCCGACGCCGAGATATATTGCGGCAGCGTCTTCGAGATGTTCTTGACGACGCCCTTCTCGTGCACCGATGGCGTGCCATAGGGCTGGCTTCCCATCGGGTCGCCGGGCGCTTTCATCCATTCCGGCACGTTGGGCGGAAGATTATTCCCCTGTTCGGCGAGCGCAGGAGAACCGGCAACTCCCGCCATCGCGGAGCCTCCGGCCAGTGCCGCACCCGCCTGAAGAAATCGCCTGCGCGACGCCTCTCGCACGCGCTTGTCCGTCGTGTGTTCGCTCATCGACGTTTTCCTCTGACGTTACCGGAGCATGATCCGGAAAAGTGCCAAGCGGTTTTCCCTCGCGACAAACGCGTAGCGTTTGCGTGGAGATCATGCCGGGACAACAACCTAAAGCGCGATGACGATTCATCGTGCTTTGGTGCAGCCTACCAAACGCCCGAGGCGAGGCAATGATCGCGCGTGCAGAGCTGCCATCAACTGCCCGCGACGACGGGCAACTTGTCGATCGAGCGGATGCCGGGGCGGCCGCGCCAGTGGATGTGCTGGGGTTTCACCGCGAGCCGGAGATCGGGCCAGCGCGTGAACAGCGCTTGCAGCGCAGATGCCGCCTCGATGCGTGCCAGCTGGTGGGAGGCAGAAATGGATTCCGGTCCCGAACGAGATATGCCGGTTCGGCTTGCGTGCGAGATCCATTCGTTCGGGACGCTCATGCACCGTGGGATCGATATTGGCGGCCGCGATCATCGCCATCACCCGGTCGCCCTTCTTCAGATGAACGCCGCCGAATTCGACGTCGCGCCTGACGTAGCGCGGCTTGGTGAACTGCACCGGCGAGACGAAGCGCAGAAACTCCTCGACCGCGAGGCCGAGGCGGTTCCAGTCAGCTGTCAGCCAGTCGCGCCGCGCATGGTCCTTGAGCAGCTCGAAAACCGATCCGCTGATCAGATGTGTCGTCGTTTCCGACCCGGCACCGAGCAGCAGGAACACCATCGACACCATTTCGTCCGGTGTGATGCGACCGCCTTCCTTCTCGACCTGCACCAGTTCCGCGATCAGCCCCTCGCCGCCTCGCTCGCGCGCGAACTGCAATTGCTGCGCGAGGTACTTTCGCATCTTCGACAGCGAACCCATCATGCGCAGGAAGCTGATCGGGCCTCGTAGCTGCGTCATCGCGCTGGCCCAGGCGATGAATGTCGGCCGGTCGGCCAGCGGCAAGCCGAGCAGCTCGCAAATCACCGAGACCGGCAGGATGCGGGCATAGCGCGGGATCAGATCGGCCGGGCTTCCCGTGGCGAACAATTCGTCGGCGAGGCGATCGGCGATGCCGCGGATGTGCGGCTCCATGTCGAGCACAGCGCGGCGGCGGAATGCCTCGTCCACGATGCTGCGCAGCCTCGTGTGATCCGGCTCGTCCATCGTTAGCATGTTGTTGGCGACCGCGGTGATCGACTTCGGCATCCACCAGCGCAGGCCGGCGACCTCGCCGTCCTCCTTGCGCAACGTAAAGGTCGCGCTCTCCTTCAGCATCACTGAGGCGGCATCATAGGTCGTCGTCAGCCAGACCCGGCCGACGATCGGAAACCTGACCTCGACGACCTCGCCCTGGGCACGCAGCATCGCAATGCCGGCGGCAGGATCCCGGTTGAATGTCTCGCTGGAAAAATCCGGCTGCGATGCCATGGCGCCACCTCATGCCGCCGTTCGCGCATCCGGAACATGGTGCGAAATGCCGTGTATGCAAGGCCGGTGCGTTTGCCGCTATGGAACCAGCGGCGCAGCGTGGCCGCTGCTCGCCGATCCTTCCATGTGACGGCTCACATCCGTTCGCCGGGTAATCGACTGGCTTGCTTCACCCAGGCGGTGAATTGGGCTTCGTCGAGCTCGTCGTTCTCGTGAATGTTGAGATAGCGCGTATGCTGCTGCTTGGACTCGCCCGGCGGCACGGGACGCAGCAATGCGCCGCGAAAGAACGCCACCTTGATGTAGCGGGTGAAGACATGGATGCCGAGGAACCAGCCTTCGCCTGCGACGCCGTAGAGCGGCGAGTTCCACTTCACCGCCTTGTGCACGCCGGGGACGGTCCGCACGATGAGCGCGTCTAGCTTGCGTCCGACCTCGCTTTTCCACCCCGGCATCGCCGCGATGTAGGCTTGCACGGGCGCGTCACCAACTCCCATTGCGATCTGCGGATTGCCGCCCGCGAGCAGACGCGGCTTTGCAGCCCCGCGCGTCGCGGCTGCCTTGTTTGCGCTCTTCTTGGCGCTCTTCGCCGACTTCCTGGAGGACTTGCCAACCATTGTGCCTGTTTCCACCGGTTCACATCCCGCGCGCTGCGCAGCGTTCGCCGACCCGGATCATATGGTTGTGCGTCGATGTTGTCGTCACTGTCCGCGCCCGTATGTGGCGGCGTATCGACGCGCGCGATCGGTCCGCTTACCGCAGTCCGGCGCCTAGTCGATCACCGGCGGCGTGCCATGGGTGTGAAACGACTCGATCGTCTTCAACCCCCAGGCCTGGCCCTTCTTGCGCTCCTCCTCGGTCCACACGATCGGCTTCCAGTCCGGCGCAAGGATCAGGCGGGCGCCGGCGTTGGCGACCTCGACGCGATTGCCGCCGGGTTCATAGACATAGAGGAAGAAAGTCTGCTGGATCGCGTGTTTGTGTGGCCCGGTCTCGATATGCACCCCATGCTCGAGGAAAATATCGGCGGCCCGCAGGATCTCCTCGCGGCTGTCCAGCGCGTAGGTGACATGATGGAATCGGCCCCGCTTGCCGTAGTGGTCGCGCGTATAGGCGAAGTCGTAGCTCTTGTTCGACATCGTCATCCACATCGCCGCTTCGGTGCCGTCGTTGAGCACGATCTGCTCGGTGGTGCGGCATCCCAGGTAGTTCTCGAAGAACAGGCGATTGGCCTTGATGTCGACCGCGAGGCAGTTGAGATGGTCGAGCCGGCGGACATTGACGCCGCGGGCCGGAAAGCGCTGCGCCTGGTTCTTCAACGCAGGCTTCAGCCCGGCCGGCGCCTCGTACCATTCGGTCTCGTAATAGAGCTCGATGACATGGCCGTCGGGATCGCGGCAGCGGAATGCCGGTCCCTGCCCCATGTCGCCGTCGATCCAGCCGATGTCGAAGCCCGAGCCCTTCAGCGCGGCGACGCGGCGCTCGAGCGCCTGCGGGCTGCGCGCGCGCAGCGCCATGTGCTCCATGCCTGAGGTCTTCGATGCGGTCAGCTTCAGCGAGTAACGCTCATAGTCGTCCCAGCCGCGCAGATAGACCGATTCGCCCTGTCGGCCGCTGACCGTCATGCCCATGACGTCGACGAAGAACGTCAGGCTCTCGTCCGGCTTCGGCGTCAGCAGCTCCATGTGCCCGAGATGAGCGAGATCGAAGATCGGTTCCGGCTGCATGGGGCGGTCTCCTCGCACGACGCCACCGACGTCTTTCCGCTCGGGCGAGCGGTGCCGGGGCGATTTGTACTAGTGTACAAAGGATTAGGTCCCGTCAACAAATTATTGGCACCGGCAATCGCAGCCCTCGGGTGAGACCAGCCTCCGCGCCTAGCCCTTGGACGCCATCACCGGCGCCGCATCGTGCGGCCGGGACATGGTCGCCGACACCGTCAGCGCGACGGCAAGCGCGCACACCATGCAGAGCTTCATCCGCGCCGTGCGGCGATCGGTCATCGGCAGGAAGAAGAAGAACGCGATGGCCAGAACGAGAAGCGCATTCACGAGATAGTACATGGCGGGACCCTCTTGTTGCGTATCAACAAGATGGCCGGCGCTCGCGCGGCATTCCGTGGCCGGAATCACATAGGGAACGCCGCGGCGGTCAGGCGACCGAGACGGCATCCTCGCGATGCGAGGATAGCAGCCTGCGGATCTCGACATCCGGCACCGGCCGGCTGAACAGGTAGCCCTGCATCTCGGTACAGCCGAGGGTCCGAAGCAGACTGCGCTGCTGCTCGGTCTCGACGCCCTCGGCGGTCGTGGTCATGTCGCTCGCGGCGGCAATGTTCACGACGGCCTGGACGATCGTGGACGACGCGCCCGTCCCGGCGAGATCCTTGATGAAGGCACGGTCGATCTTGATCTTGTCGAACGGGAAGCGCTGCAGATAGCTCAGCGACGAATAGCCGGTGCCGAAATCGTCGAGCGCGATGCGCACGCCGAGCTCGCGGAGCTGATGAAGGATGTCGAGCGCGGCCTCGTCGTCGCGGATCAGCACCGCCTCGGTGATCTCGAGCTCGAGCCGCGCGGGCGCGAGCCCCGACGCCGCCAGCGCGGCGGCGACGTTCAGCGCCAGCGTCTGGCTCTTGAACTGGATCGGCGAGACGTTGACCGCGACATGGATATGATCCGGCCAGTTCACGGCTTCCCGGCACGCAGTGTTGAGCACCCAGTGTCCGAGATCGTTGATCAGGCCGGTATCCTCGGCGACCGGGATGAAATCCGCGGGCGAGATCGTGCCGCGTTCGGGATGGCGCCAGCGCAGCAGCGCCTCGCAGCAGCTGACCCGGCCGTCCCCTAGATGGAGCAACGGCTGATAATGCAGCTCGAAGCTGCCCTCGACGATGGCTTGGCGCAATTCGAGCTCCAGGCTGCGCCTCGCCTTGGCGCGCGCGTCCATGCCGGCTTCGAAGAAGCGGTAGGTGCGGCGGCCGTCGCTCTTGGCTCCATAGAGCGCGAGGTCGGCGTTGCGCAGCAATTGATCGAGGTCGAGCCCGTCGGTGGGCGCAACCGCGATACCGATGCTGGCATCGGTCGTAATCAGGTGCCCGCTGCAATCGATCGGCTGGCGGATGCTCTGGTAGATCGCGGCCAGCAGCTGCATGGTCTGGGTCTGATCGCGGACCGCGGTCTGGATCACGGCAAACTCGTCGCCGCCGAGCCGCGCCGCCACATCGGTTCCCCCGAGGCAGGAGCGCAGACGATCGGCGATTGCCCTCAGCAGCTCGTCGCCGATCTGATGGCCGAGCGCGTCGTTGACGGCTTTGAATTCGTCGATATCGATATACATGACAGCGAGCTGGTCATCCGGCCCGATCGTTCTCAGCGCCTGCTCGAGGCGCTGGCGGAACAGCACGCGATTGGGCAGGTCGGTGAGCGCATCATAATGCGCCATGTAGGCGATCTTGCTTTCGGTACGCGTCCTCTCGGTGACATCCTCGATGGTCGCCACCCACCCGCCCTCCGGCAGCGGCTTGTTGACGATCTCGATCGCCCGGCCGCCCGGTGCCTCTGTCAGCTGACGCGTCGCCTTGCCCAGCTTCACATTGCGGATGATGGCATCGCAGAACGCGTCGACGTCGCCGTCGAACGAGCCGGTCTCCTGCCGGTGCGCGATCAGCCGCTGCATGGTGCAGCCCGGCTTCGCCACGTCGGGCGAAAGCCCGAACATCTCGATGTAAGGGCCGTTGCAGATGATGATGCGCGCCGACGCATCGTAGAGCACGAGCCCCTGCGGAATGTTATTCACGGCGGTCATGAGATTGCGGCGCTCGGTGGCGAGCCGCTCGTCCGAGACCTGGTGTCGCTTCAGCAGCAGGAAGACGATCACGGCCATGATCGCAAACGCCGCCATCAGCAGGCCTTCGCGCTCGCTCCATTGCGCGGTCGCGCTTCCCAGCAGACTGCCGACAAGCAGGCCGGCACAAAACGCCAGCCCTTTGGTCGAACCGGCGTCGGCGTTTCCTGGCGATGAATTGCGGTGTTCGGTGCGCACGCTGATCTCTCCCAAGCGCGGCATCGTTACGCAGCACAGATGGAAAGGTCGTTACAACTCGCAGTTAGCAATCGGTTACGCGATACCTGGAGCCAACGTGCAACACATCGCGCCTGACCTCCGTAAAGCTACGGAGCCGCCGCTGCACTCCATCAAGATGGTGAATCCCGCATTAACGGATAAACCGTCAAACCAACGCTTCTGTGCCGGAAAGCGACGATTTCGCCGCCGATGCGCGCGACGGAGCACAATCTCACGTCACGATAGAAACAAATCGTCACCGGGAAGGTGTAGATTTAGCCGATGCCGAACCCCGGCGACTTAACGCTTTTTCCAATCCCGGGCGGGCATATTGGTCCGGACATTTAGATTTCGAGAACGAGCCAGGCTGGAACTGTGACACCTTTCGGACGTGTGATCTCTGTGCGCGGCTCGCAGGCCCGGGTGGGGCTGCTGGCGGGCGGCCAGATGCAACTTTCAGAAATGCGCGCGACCGTCGGCCGGTTCGTCAGCATCCGCTGCGCGAACTCGGTCATTGTCGCGATGATCACCGAGGTGTCGTGCGAGAACCTGCCGGCATCCGACGAATACATGGCGACCGCCTCGGTCGACCTGCTCGGCGAAATCCTCGGCGGCGACCGCCCCAAATTCCAGCGCGGCGTCACCCACTATCCGACCATCGGCGACAGCACCGATCTGATCACCAACCAGGAGCTGCGCACGGTCTATGCGCCGAGCGGCTCGGACCAGATCAATGTCGGCACGCTGCAGCAGGATCGCTCGGTCATCGCCTATGTCGATGTCGAGGAAATGCTTTCCAAGCATTTCGCGGTGCTCGGCTCGACCGGCGTCGGCAAGTCCACCGGCGTGTCGCTGCTGCTCAACGAGATCCTGAAGTCGCGGCCGAACCTGCGCATCTTCCTGCTCGACGTCCACAATGAATACGGCCGCTGCTTCGGCGAGCGCGCGCAGGTGCTCAATCCGCGCAACCTGAAGCTGCCGTTCTGGCTGTTCAACTTCGAAGAGATCGTCGACGTGCTGTTCGGCGGCCGGCCCGGCGTGCCCGAAGAGCTCGACATCCTCGCCGAAGTGATCCCGATGGCGAAGGGCATCTACACCCAGTACCAGAACTCCGATCGGGTCGGTCTCGGACTGAAGCGCATCGACCCGAAGCAGGTCGGCTATACCGTCGACACGCCGGTGCCCTATCGCCTGGTCGACCTGATCTCGCTGATCGACGAGCGCATGGGCAAGCTCGAGAACCGCTCCTCGCGCATCATCTATCACAAGCTGATCTCGCGCATCGACGCGGTGCGCAACGATCCGCGCTACGCCTTCATGTTCGACAATGCCAATGTCGGCGGCGATACCATGGCCGAGGTGATCAGCCATCTGTTCCGCCTGCCTGCCAACGGCAAGCCGATGACCATCATGCAGCTCGCGGGCTTCCCGGCCGAAGTCGTCGATTCCGTGGTCTCGGTCTTGTGCCGCATGGCGTTCGATTTCGGGCTGTGGAGCGACGGCGTCTCGCCGATGCTGTTCGTCTGCGAGGAAGCGCACCGCTACGCCTCCGCCGACCGCAATATCGGCTTCGGGCCGACCCGCAAGGCGGTGTCGCGCATCGCCAAGGAAGGCCGCAAATACGGCGTCTATCTCGGCCTGATCACCCAGCGCCCGGCCGAGCTCGACGCGACCATCATCTCCCAGTGCAACACGCTGTTCACGATGCGCCTTGCCAACGACCGCGACCAGGCGCTGCTGCGCTCCGCGGTGTCGGATGCCGCCGCCAATCTGCTGTCGTTCGTGCCCTCGCTCGGCACCCGCGAAGTGCTGGCGTTCGGCGAAGGCGTGGCGCTGCCGACCCGGCTGCGCTTCAAGGAGGTGCCGCCGCACCAGCTGCCGCGCGGCGAGGCCACCATCGCGACGGTGCCGTCGGTCACCGCCGGCCACGACATGCATTTCGTCAGCGCCGTGCTGGAGCGCTGGCGCGGCGCCACCTCGCATCGCGACAGTCCGAGCGGCGATGCCAACTTCAACGCTCCGCCGCCGGCGCGCACCATGGCGCCCGCCGAGGCGCCGATGCTGCAGCCGTCACTCGGTCTCGATCCGGATCGCTTCTCGCTGTTGAAGAAGCCGCTGCGCTAGCCGCATTTCGTCAGGATTCTGCCAAGGCGCCAATGCGCCTTGCGCCCGACCCGTCATCCTCTATGGTTTGCCGTGACGCCGCATCCATGCGGCATGCCGGAACCATCTCATGACACAGCCGACCGCCAAACGCTTCGCAACGCCCGCTCTCGACAAGCTCCCGGAGGATATCCGCACCCGCATCCTGGCGGTGCAGGAAAAATCCGGCTTCGTGCCGAACGTCTTCCTCACCCTGGCCTATCGTCCCGACGAGTTTCGCGCCTTCTTTGCCTATCACGACGCGCTGATGGAAAAGGACTCCGGCCTCTCCAAAGCCGAGCGCGAAATGATCGTGGTGGCGACGAGCGCCGCCAACCTGTGCCAATATTGCGTGATCGCCCATGGCGCGATCCTGCGCATCCGCGCCAAGAATCCGCAGATTGCGGACCAGATCGCGATCAACTACCGCAAGGCCGACATCACGCCGCGGCAGCGCGCGATGCTCGATTTCGCCATGAAAGTGAGCCGCGCCGCCGAGGAAGTCGCCGAGGCGGACTTCGCCACGCTTGCCGACCACGGCTTCAGCGACGACGATGTCTGGGATATCGCCGCGGTCGCGGCCTTCTTCGCGCTCTCCAACCGGCTCGCGAACGTCACCGGCATGCGGCCGAACGACGAGTTCTACATGCTCGGCCGGCAGCCGAAGTAGTAGTGAAGTAGTAGTAGAGGACGCCTTGGCAGACTGGAGCGAGATCATCCTGCGCCTCGGCGCGGCCACTCTGGCGGGTGGCGCGATCGGGCTTGACCGCGACCTGCGCGGCAAGCCGATCGGCCTGAAGACGCTGGGCCTCGTCAGCCTCTCGACCGCCATGGTGGTGCTGCTGGCGCTACAGTCGGTTCAGCCCGGCCAGTTCACCGATGCCGTCAGCCGCGTGATCCAGGGCGTGCTGACCGGCATCGGCTTTCTCGGCGCCGGCGTGATCATCCGGCGGGGAGACCGCTTCCAGGTTCACGGCCTGACCAGCGCCGCATGCGCGTTCTTCGCCGCGTGCGTCGGGATTGTCTGCGGCGCCGGACATTGGCCGATCGTCGTCACTGCCGTCGCGCTGGCATTCCTGCTGCTGACCGTGGGCAGACGCGCCGAGCGGTGGCTACATCACGTGCTCGGCGGCAAGGAGTATCCGCACGAGCCGGAAGCTGCGCCCGGTCAGTCGTCGGATGCTGGGCCGCACCAGCCGGGCAGATAGACCGCCCCCTGGCTGCGGCCGAGCGCCAGGCCCTTTTCCAGCGCCTTGGCGAAATTGTTCTCCACCGTCTTGCGCGGGATATGGCGGCGCAGGAAATCGGCCCACAGGAATTCGCTGAACGGCGTGGTGTCCTTGGCGAAACCGCCGGCCCGGCGCATTTCGCCGGCGAGGCTGCGGAACGGATCGTCCTTGAGGTCCTTGATCGATTTCGGAATATCCCTGAAGTGCCGGCGTTCGCCCTTGGAGTCGTAGGGATAGACCCAGCGCTTGTTGTCCATCACGCCCCAGAACACGTCACGCTCGACCATCGTGAGATCGCCGATCACCGTGACCAGGATGTCCTTGACGCCTTCCTCGTGCAGCGCCCGCGCCATGTGATGATGGTCGACCACGTAGTAGCGATCGTCGGGTCCGTGGACCACCGGGATCATGTGCTTGCCCAGAAGTTCGGCGCGCTTCTTGTCCGAGCTGTGCTCACGCCAGCGCTTCCGCTTCTCCTTCACCTCGTGCATGCCGACCGTCATCTGGGTCGGTCGCAGCGACAGGATCGGGACCGGTTTGACGTAAGGCTCGCGCGTATGGGCCATGAATTGCACTCCCGTTTGACCGGCACTCCGGAATGGGTTCCATTATGACATGATGTCTCAGGCAGACGAAAGAGCCGGTTCGGCGGAATGGCTTTGAGAGCAAGCGAACGCGTGAAGGCACGCACGGTCCGCCTCGGCAACCGCGAGGTCGTGACCGAGGGATTGGAGCTCAGTTTCTGGGCGGACATCAGTCACCGCTGCATGACGGCATCGTGGCCCGCCTTTATCGGCGGTGCAGCATTGGTGTTCATCACCTTCAACGGCGTCTTCGCGCTGCTCTACTGGCTCGGCGATCACCCGATCGCCAACGTGGCTGACGGCCAATACATCGACTACCTCTATTTCAGCATCGAGACACTCTCGACCGCCGGCTACGGCGACATGCATCCGCAGACCCATTACGGGCACTTCATCGCCGCCATCGAGCTCTTCACCGGCATCTTCTCGATGTCGCTGATGACCGGGCTGATCTTCGCCCGCTTCTCGCGGCCGAGCGCGCGCCTGCTGTTCGCCGACAACCCCGTGATCTCGGACCACGAGGGCGAACGGACGCTGATGATCCGCCTTGCCAATGAGCGGCACAACATCATCGCCAACGCCACAGCGCGACTGTGGCTGTTCAAGAACGACCTCAGCAAGGAAGGCATGGCCTATCGCCGGTTCTTCGAGCTGCCGCTCGCGCGCAGCGAAAGCCCGGCATTGGCACTGAGCTGGACCCTGTTTCATGTGATCGACAAGGACAGCCCGCTGCACGGCCTCAACGCGGAAGACCTGGAAGCCATCAATGCCGGGCTGGGCCTCATCGTGTCGGGCTATGACGACGTTGCAGCGCAAACTTTGCATGCGCGAAAATCCTACGAACATTCCGATATCCGTTTCGGACATCGCTATGCCGAAATCCTGCGCGCGACCGACGACGGCCGTCTCAGGATCGACTACAGTCGGTTCCACGAGACGATCGAAGCATGAATACCACCTCTGCGGGTACCAAGATTTTAGGTGTGAAACACGCCGAACATGCTAAACATGAGTGGCGACGCGACCGGACTGACAACAGTGAAGACGCAGCGGCCAATTTCCTCGGATGACGAGCACGTGGTGCTCAAATTCCGGCCGCGTACCTCGGCGCAGCCGCCCGGCAAGCGCGAGGACCCGGCCCGATCGACCCGCCCGACTTCCGTCGCTCCCGTTTCCGTCGCCAACGACCTCTCCCGCTACGAGAAGCCGCGCGAGGAGCCGGATGACTTCCGCCAGCGCATGCTCGCCAACATCGCCGCCTTTGCCTTCACCGTGGCGCTCACGGCGATCGGCATCTGGCTTGCCATGAGCATCGCCGATTTGCGCAAGACCCAGGATTGCGTGCTGATGGGCCGCAGGGATTGCGCGAAGATTACGGTGATGCCGCGCACCTAGGCTGGCCGGAACCGTGCCCAAAAACCGTCCTCGCCGGGCCGGCCAAGCTCCATTGAACTAACGGCCCTGCTCCGATATACGGGCACACGACTCCCGGCAGCAGCAATAGGGCATTCCGGGGCAACGCGCCCGCCTCCTCCGAGCCGACCCGGAATTACCTTCAATATATCAAAGGCTTAATGATGTCCTCCACATTCGAGCAGATCGCCAACATTATCGCGGAGACCTGCGACATCCCGCGCGATACGATCAAGCCGGAGAGCCACGCGATCGACGATCTGGGGATCGACAGCCTCGACTTCCTGGACATCGCCTTTGCCATCGACAAGGCCTTCGGGATCAAGATGCCGCTCGAGAAGTGGACCCAGGAGGTCAACGACGGCAAGGCCACGACGGAGCAGTACTTCGTGTTGCAGAATCTCGCGGACCGCATCGACGAGCTGGTCGCGGCCAAGAACGCGGGCGCGGGCTCGGCCTCGTAATCGCCAGTCATGCAGCTTGAAACTTTTCAGCTGATCGATCGGATCGTCGACCTCAACCTCGACGCAAGGACCATTGTCGTCGAGGCGGACGTCCCGCCGGACAGCCATTCGGTGTTCGCCGGGCATTTCCCGGGCTACCCGATCATGCCCGGCGTGCTGCTCACCGAAGCGATGGCGCAGAGCTCGGGCTGGCTGATCCTTGGTCTGACCAAGTTCGAGCGCATGCCCTTCCTCGCCATGGTCAAGGAAGCCAAGATGCGTGGCTTCGTCAGCCCCGGCTCGACACTGACGATCGAAGCCAAGATCGAACACGAAGGTTCAGGCTTCACCGTGACCTCGGCGAAGGTCCGCGTCGGCAAGGAGCTCAAATGCAACGCCGAGCTGACCTTCCGTCATATCCCCTTCCCCAGCCCGGACTTGCGCGTGCACATGGATGCGATGGCCACCAAGATCGGGTTTCCGCAGCAGGCAATGAGTAATGGCTGAGAAGGAAGTCTGGATCACCGGCGTCGGCCTGCTCTCGTCCCTCGGCGAGGGGCTGGATGCGCATTGGCAGGCGCTCGGTGAAAAGCGCGTCAATGCCGACGACAAGCGGCTCGCGCCATACGTGATCCATCCGATCGCCCCGGTCAGCTTCGACGCCCAGATCCCGAAGAAGGGCGATCAGCGTCAGATGGAGACGTGGCAGCGCATCGGCACCTATGCCGCCGGGCTGGCGCTTGATTCCGCTGGTGTCAAAGGCAATCAGGAAATCCTGTCGCGGATGGACATGATCATCGCTGCCGGTGGCGGCGAGCGTGACCTCAATGTCGACCTTGCGATCATGAACGCCGATGCGCAGGGCAAGCTGCCGCCCGCCCTGCTCAACGAGAAACTGATGAACGAGCTGCGTCCGACGCTGTTCCTGGCGCAGCTCTCCAACCTGCTCGCCGGCAACATCGCGATCGTTCACGGCGTCTGCGGGACGTCGCGCACCTTTATGGGCGAGGAAGCCTCGAGCATCGACGCCGCGCGGATCGCGGTCGCACGCATCGGCGCCGGACAGAGCGACATCGCGCTGGTCGGCGCGGCCCATAACGGCGATCGCGGCGACCTCTTGATGCTTTATTCGTTTGGCGACTTCGCCCTCAAGGATCAATACGCGCCGGTCTGGGCTCGCAGGAACCATCCGGGCTTCGCGATCGGCTCCGCCGGAGCCTTCCTGGTGATGGAATCGCGCGAGCACGCCGAGGCGCGCGGCGCCAAGCCGTACGCCAGGCTGACCAAGGTGGTCGCCGATCTTGCCAAGCGCAAGCAACCCGGCGCTGTGACGAAGTCGCTGCAGACGATGTGGCCGCAGCTCGGGGTCAGCAACGACAAGGCCGTGCTGATCACGGGCGCAACCGGCGCCGAGCCCGCGACTGCCGAAGAGCGCGAATTCCTCGGGCAGCATCCCGGCCTTGCCGTGCGCGCCACCGGTACGACCTTTGGGCACACCATGGAGGCCCAGTTCCCGCTCGGGCTCGCGCTGGCCGCGCTGTCGATTTCCCGCGGCGCGCTCTATCCGGCCAACGACCCGACCGGGCTGGAGGTTGAAAAGACCGACGCGCCAACCCAGATTGTCGTGTTGGGGGTCGGCCACTGGCAGGGCGAAGGCATGGCACTGGTCGAGGCCGTCAAGTAATTCGGCGCAAGCACCGACGGGGACACCATGACAGCACCACGCGATAAATTCGGCCGACCGATCGTCGTCGTGACCGGCATGGGAATCGTGACGTCGCTCGGCGGCGGCAAGACAGACAATTGGAAGCGCCTCACGGCGGGCGAGTCCGGCATCAGGACCGTGACGCGCTTCCCGCTCGACAGTCTGAAGACGACGATGGCTGGCGCCGTCGATTTCGTCACCGTCGACCCGTTCTCCTCGACCAGCCTGTCGCAACGTCTGGCGGAGATCGCGACCGAAGAGGCGCTGGAGCAATCCGGCATCGGCAATAAGGGCGACTTCCCCGGCCCGCTGTTTCTCGCGGTCGCGCCGATCGAGACCGAGTGGCCGCAGCGGCTCGAAATCGCGCGCGAGGTTCCGACCAAGGACTTTGGCATCATCGATTATCTGGCGACCTGCAGCGGCGGCAAGTTTGCGCACTTCCACCGGCGCTTCACCTTCGGTTCGGTCGCGCTCAACCTCGCCGAGACCTTCGGCACCAAGGGGTCGCCGATCTCGCTCTCGACGGCTTGTGCCTCCGGTGCGACCGCGATCCAGCTCGGCGTCGAGGCGATCCGCCGCGGCGAAACCGATGCAACGCTGTGCGTCGCGACCGACGGCTCGGTCAATCCCGAAGCCATGGTGCGCTTCTCGCTGCTCTCGGCTCTCTCGACCCAGAACAATCCGCCCCAGGGCGCCTCAAAGCCGTTCTCGAAGAACCGAGACGGCTTTGTGATGGCCGAAGGCGCCGGCGCGCTGGTGCTGGAGAGCTACGAGGCAGCGATGGCGCGCGGCGCGCGCATCCTGGGCGTCGTCGCCGGCTGCGGCGAGCTCACCGACTCCTTCCACCGCACCCGCTCTGCCCCCGACGGCAAGCCGGCGATCGGCTGCGTGCGCAAGACGCTCGCGGATGCCGGGATGGAGCCCGAGCAGATCGACCACATCAACGCGCACGGCACCTCGACGCCGGAAAACGACAAGATGGAATATCTTGCCACCTCGGCGGTGTTCGGCGAACACACCAAAAACATCCCGGTGTCGTCGAACAAATCGATGGTCGGCCACACCATCTCGGCCGCCGGCGCAGTCGAGGCGATCTTCTCGCTGCTCACGCTCGAGCATCAGCGGATCCCGCCGACGATCAATTACGAGGTGCCCGATCCCGCGATCCCGTTCGACGTGGTCGGCAACAAGGCGCGCGACGCCAAGGTGACCGCCGTGATGTCGAACTCGTTCGGATTTGGCGGACAAAACGCTTCGCTGATCCTGACGCGCGAGCCGGCTTAACTCGGCGCCCTCGCCTTGATGAAACGCCTGCTCCTTCGCACCAGGGCGCACCTGCGCGACGCCGCAAAGCCTGTGGCGAACGTTGCCATTGGCGCGTTGACGACCGGCCTCTTGCGCACCACGCGCTATTTCGATCCGGAGAAGACCGCACGATTCTTCGGCCATGCCGCGCATTTCATCGGCCGCCGGCTGCGTGAAGATCGCATCGGCCGCGAGAACCTCACGGCGGCCTTCCCGGAGAAGACACCGCAGGAGATCGAAGAGATCCTGACCGGCGTCTGGCACAACCTCGGACGCATCGGCGCTGAATTCGCGCATATCGACCGCATCTGGGACCATGATCCCCAGAATCCCGACAGACCGGGCCGCGTCGAATTCTCGGCGCGCAGCAAGCAGCTGTTCGACCAGTTGCGCGACGACGGCAAGCCGGCGCTGTTCTTCGCCGCGCATCTCGGCAACTGGGAGCTGTCTCCAATAGCCGCCGCGGCGCATGGGCTCGGCGCGACCATCCTGTTCCGACGGCCGAACATCGAGGCCGCCGACCGCGCCATCGAACGCATCCGCGCCGTCAACCTCGGCACGCTGGTCCCGGCCGGCCGCGACGCGCCGCTCAAGCTGGCGCAGGCGCTGAAGAACGGCCAGCACGTCGCGATGCTGGTCGATCAGTATCTGACCAACGGTGTTCCAGTGACCTTCTTCGGCCGCAAGACCACCGCGAACCCGCTGCTGGCGCGGCTGCGCCGGCAGATCGATTGTCCGATCCACGGTACGCGGATCATCCGCCTGCCCGACGGCCGCTTCCGCGGCGAGGTCACCGAGGAAGTGAAACCGGTGTTCGATGCATCCGGGCAGATCGATATCCAGGGCACGATGCAGGTGATCACCGACATCGTGGAGGGCTGGGTCCGCGAGTATCCGGATCAATGGCTCTGGCTGCACCGGCGCTGGCGGTAGGCCCTCACACGCGTCATTGCGAGCGAAAGCGAAGCAATCCACTTTTCCGCGCATGTGGAGCGATGGATTGCTTCGTCGCTTCGCTCCTCGCAATGACGGATAAATCTATCTCCCCGTCTTCACGCGCGTCCACAGCCGATTGATGATCCGCTGCGTCGCGGGATCGCGCGCCGTGATGACGAACAGCTTCTTCTGCATCGCCTCGTCGGGATAGATGTTCTTGTCGTTGAAGATCTTCGGATCGATCAGCTTCTGGCTCGCCAGATTGCCATTGGCGTAGGACAGGAAGTTGGAATTCTTCGCCGCGACCTCGGGACGGTAGAGGTAGTTGATCAGCTCATAGGCCTCCGTGACGTTCTTGGCATCCGCGGGGATCGCGAGATTGTCGAAGAACATCTGCGCGCCCTCCTTCGGGATCGTGTAGCCGATCTCGACGCCGGTCTTGGCCTCCGCCGCCCGGCTGCGCGCCTGCATGATGTCGCCCGACCATCCGACCACGAAGCAGATCTCGCCCGAGGCCAGCGCGCTGAGATATTCGGACGAATGGAATTTGCGCACATAGGGCCGGATCTTGATGACGAGATCCGCGGCCTTCTCGAGGTCGGCCTGCTTGGTCGAGTTCGGGTCGAGGCCGAGATAGCTCAGTGCCGCCGGCAGGATGTCGTCGGCGGAGTCCAGCATGTGGACGCCGCAATCCTTGAACTTGGCGAGGTTCTCCGGCTTGAACACCATGTCCCAGCTGTCGATCTTCGCGTCAGGACCGAGGATCTTCTCCGCCATCTTCACATTGTAGCCGATGCCGGTGGTGCCCCACATGTAGTTGGCGCCGTAATTGTTGCCGGGATCGTAGGTCGCGAGCTGACCCGTCACGACGGGCCATGCGTTGGCAAGGTTCGGCAGCTTCGACTTGTCGAGCTTGAGGAACACCTTCGCGGTGATCTGGCGCTGCAGAAAGTAGCCGGTCGGCACCACGACATCGTAGCCCGACTTGCCGGCGAGCAACCGGGTCTCCAGCGTCTCGTTGGCGTCGAACGTGTCGTAGACGACCTTGATGCCGGTTTCCTTGGTGAAGTCCTCGAGGACATCGGGCGCCATGTAGTTCGACCAGTTGTAGAAGTTGACCGTCCGCTCCTCCGCGCTGGCGGACGAAGCAAACAACAGAACCGTGGCGATCGTACCGACGAGGCCGACGAGACGACGGCTCTGCTTCTGCATTCTGGTCTACCTCTTGCGACGATGGACTGCGTCGGACAACCGCTCAAGCGCGGTGTCGAGCGTCGAGTCTTTCTTGGCGAAGCAGAAACGCACCACCGACGTCACCGCATCCTGCTCGTAGAACGCCGACACTGGAATAGCCGCAACCTTGTAGTCTTGCACAATTCGCCAGCAGAACTCCGCATCGGTCTCGTTGAGGCCGAGCGGCGACAGATCGACGGTGAGGAAGTAGGTCCCCTGCGACTTCAGCACCGGAAAGCCGATGCTCTCCAATCCCTTCGTCAGACGGTCGCGGCTGCGCGCCATGTCCTTGCGCATGTCGAAGAAGTAGTCGTCCGGCTTGCCGAGGCCGTACGCCACCGCCGCCTGCAGATTGGGCGCGGTCGTGAAGGTGAGGAACTGGTGCACCTTCGCGGCCACGCGCAGCAGCGGCGGCGCGGCGCAGACGAAACCGATCTTCCAGCCGGTCAGCGAGAAGATCTTGCCGGCGCTGCCGACCTTGATGGTGCGGTCGCGCATGCCGGGTATCGTGATCAGCGGGATGTGCTCGCGGCCGTCGAACACGACGTGCTCCCAGACCTCATCGCAGATCGCGACCACGTCGAACTCCTGGCAGAACCGCGCCAGCAGCTCGAGGTCCTCGCGCGGATAGACTACCGCCGCCGGGTTGAGCGGATTGTTGAACAGCACCGCCTTGGTCTTGTGGTTGAAGACGCTGCGCAGCATCTCCTCGTTCAGTCGCCACTCCGGGGGCTCGAGCCGCAACAGGCGCGGAATGCCGCCGGCCTGGCGGATGATCGGCAGATAGGAATCATAGACCGGCTGGAAGCACACCACCTCGTCGCCGGGCTCGACCACGGAGAGGATCGAGGAGGTCAGCGCCTCGGTGCCGCCAGAGGTGACCATCACCTCGGTCATCGGATCGAGCTTGAGCCCGTGCCAGTGGCCGTAATGCGATGCGATCGCCTGACGCAGTTCCGGAATACCCATCATCGACGGATACTGGTTGTAGCCGTTGATGGACGCGTCCGCGGCGGCGCGGCGGATATCCTCCGGTCCGGGATCGTCGGGAAAACCCTGGCCAAGATTGATGGCGTTGTTGTCGCGCGCAGCCTGCGACATCGCCTCGAAGATGGTGACGGGAAGGTCCGCGAAGACCTTGTTCATGGAGGTCATGTCAGGGATCAGCCGCCCGTCTTGGTCGGCAGTCCAGCCGACTTCCAGCCGATGATGCCGCCCGCCAGATGCTTGTCGTAAGGCAGGCCCGCGGCCTGGGCAGCCAGCGAGGCCGTCACCGAGCGCTTGCCGGAGCGGCAGGCGAACACCACCTGCTTGCCTTGCGGATCGGGAATCGCCGCCGGATCGAACGTCGACAGCGGCACCACGACGCCGTCGGGATAGGCCTCGACGGCAACCTCGTTGGGCTCGCGGACGTCGACCAGGAGATAGCGGCCTTCCGCTATGCCCTTCGACACCTCGTCCGGAAACAAATCTTCCACCTTGTGGTCCGCCACGGAAACATCCTCCCGACTATTCGATTGGCGAGCGTCGCACGGCCCGCCGGTCCGGGCCGCAAAGTCGCCCCTCACGCGGAGAAAATCAAGCGCTCGAAACGGGTTAGATGCCGCGCCGAAAACGCGGGATCGAGGCGCCTAGATGGTGACCTGCGTGCCGACCTCGACCACCCGCCCGGTCGGGATCTGGAAATAGTCGGTGGCGTCGTTCGAGGAGCGGCTCAGCGCGATGAACAGATGGTCCTGCCAGCTCGGCATGCCCGAATGCGCCGCCGGCTTCAGCGCGCGGCGGGACAGGAAGAACGAGGTCGACATGATGTCGAACTGCCAGCCGAGCTTGCGGGCAATCGCCAGCGTCTTCGGCACGTTGGGCTGCTCCATGAAGCCGAATTTCAGCGTCACCTTGGAGAAGGTCTCGGTCAGCTGCTCCATCCGCACCCGTTCGGACGGATCGATGCGCGGCGTCTGTGCGGTCTCGATGGTGAGGATGACGTTCTTCTCGTGCAGCACCTTGTAGTGCTTGAGGCTGTGCATCAGCGCGGTCGGTGCGCTGACGGGATCGCTGGTCAGGAACACCGCGGTGCCGGAGACGCGCTGCGGCGGCCGCTTCTCGAGCATCGCGACGAGGTCGGCGAGCGGGAATTCCAGCTTGCGCGACTTCTCGAACAGCAGCCGGCTGCCGCGCCGCCAGGTGTACATCACCACGATCATGGCTCCGCCGAGCGCCAGCGGCACCCAGCCGCCCTCGAACACCTTGAGGAGGTTGGCGGCCAGGAACGTGATGTCGAGGAACAGGAAGGGCGCGACCAGCGCGGCGGCGGCGACCGGCGACCATCTCCAGACGCGCCAGATCACCACAAAGCCCATCATCGCCGTCACCACCATGGTGCCGGTCACCGAGATGCCGTAGGCCGACGCGAGCGCGCTCGACGAGCGGAACATCAGCACCAGCACAATGACCGCGATGAACAGGAAGCGGTTGATGCGCGGCATGTAGATCTGGCCGGAATGGGCTTCGGAGGTGTGACGGATCTCGAACCGCGGCATCAGGCCGAGCTGGATGGCCTGTCGGGTCAGCGAATAGGCGCCGGTGATGACCGCCTGGCTCGCGATCACGGTCGCGAGCGTCGCAAGCGCGACCATCGGTATCAGCGCCCAGTCCGGGAACATCAGGAAGAACGGGTTCTCGATGCCCTGGGGATTCCCGATCAAGAGCGCGCCCTGCCCGAGATAGTTCAGCGCCAGCGACGGCAGCACGATGAACAGCCACGCGGTCTGGATCGGGCGTTTGCCGAAATGGCCGAGGTCGGCATAGAGCGCCTCCGCACCGGTCACGGCTAGGAACACCGCGCCGAGGGTGATGAAGCCGATCACGCCATGATGCAGCATGAACGACACCGCAAGGATCGGATTGAGCGCGTAGAGCACCTCGGGATGCCGCACGATCTGCGGCAGCGCCGCGATCGCGATCACGGCGAACCACACGCACATCACCGGGCCGAAGAAGGCCGCGACGCGCGCGGTGCCGCGCGACTGCACCGCGAACAGGACGACCAGGATCACCACCGTAAGCGGGACGACGTAGGGATCGAATGTCGAGGTCACGAGCTTGATGCCCTCGATCGCCGACAGCACCGAGAGCGCCGGCGTGATCACGGCATCGCCGTAGAACAGCG
The DNA here is from genome assembly GCF_007993935.1 of Bradyrhizobium macuxiense. Taxonomy (GTDB): domain Bacteria; phylum Pseudomonadota; class Alphaproteobacteria; order Rhizobiales; family Xanthobacteraceae; genus Bradyrhizobium; species Bradyrhizobium macuxiense_A. The sequence continues at coordinate 724,343 of NZ_VITY01000001.1, forward strand.
CGCCGCTGATGATGCCGAGCAGCACGATGGCGCCGGCGCCCTTGGTGGCCACGCGCTGCGCCAGCGCCATCAACGCCAGCGTGCCGCCCTCGCCATTGTTGTCGGCGCGCAAGAGGATCACGACGTATTTCAGCGTGACGACCACGATCAGCGCCCACAGGATCAGCGACACCACGCCGAGCACCGCATGCGCCGTCACCCCGCCCTCGCCGCCGGCCGCCGCCACGACGGCTTCGCGCAGCGCGTACAGCGGGCTGGTGCCGATGTCGCCATAGACGACGCCGATGCTGCCGAGCATCAGCGCCTTGAAGGTGGCGGTTGAATGCGCCTCGCCATGGCCGTTTGCCGCGGGCGTTTCCGCCGCGGTGATCGCACTCTCGGATGACATGGGAAGCTGCGCCTCTGTCTTCTGCCGCACTGCACAATGCCGGGTTGCAGGCCTATACTCCCGGCAGGAATGCATAGGTTAGCACGGATTCAGGCCTCCACTATGCGTAACACGCATAGATCACGGCTTTTCAACGCCGGAATTCGCTGTTGGCTCAAATAGTTACCTGGGTACCCACTTCAACCACCCGGCCGGTCGGGATCTGGAAATAGTCGGTGGCATCATTGGCGGACCGGCTCATCGCGATGAACAGATGGTCCTGCCACTGCGGCATCCCGGACTGGGCCGACGGCTTCAGCGAACGGCGCGACACGAAGAACGAGGTCGACATGATGTCGAACTGCCAGCCGAGCTTGCGCGCGACCGCCAGCGCCTTCGGCACGTTCGGCGATTCCATGTAGCCGAAGCGCAGCCGCACCGCGGTGAACTTGTCGCTGACCTTCTCCATGTAGACGCGCTCCGACAAATCGACGCGCGGCGTCGGCGCGGTCTCGATGGTCAGGATCACGTTGTGCTCGTGCAGCACCTTGTTGTGCTTGAGATTGTGCAGCAGCGCGGTCGGCACGAAGCTGGGGTCGCTGGTCAGGAACACCGCGGTGCCCTTGACGATGTGCGGCGGCCGCTTCTCCAGGCTATGGATCAGGTCGCGCAGCGGCACCTCGATGCGGCGGGTCTTGGCGATCAGGATCGCGGCGCCGCGCCGCCAGGTCCAGATCATCGTCGCCATGACAACGCCGAACAGCAGCGGCACCCAGGCGCCTTCGAACAGCTTCAAGAGATTGGCGCTGAAGAAGGTCATGTCGACGATCACGAACGGCAGGATCAATGCGGCGGCCGACGCCACGCGCCAGTTCCACAGCTTCCAGATCACGATGAAGCCCATGATGCCGTCGGCGACCATCGTGGTGGAGACGGCGATGCCGTAAGCCGAGGCGAGCCCGCTCGAGGTGCGGAACAGCAGGACCAGCAGCAGCACGCCGATCAGCAGCAGCCGGTTGACGCGCGGCAGATAGATCTGCCCGGCGTGGGTCTCCGAGGTGTAGCGGACCTCGAAGCGCGGCAACAGGCCGAGCTGCACCGCCTGGCTGATCAGCGAATAAGCGCCGGTGATGACCGCCTGGCTCGCGATCACGGTCGCGGCGGTGGCAAGCCCGATCAGCGGCAGCAGCAGCACCTCCGGCACCATGCGGTAGAACGAGTTCTCGATTGCGGCGGGATCGGACAGCACCAGCGCGCCCTGCCCGAAATAGTTCAGCAGCAGCGACGGCAGCACGAAGAACAGCCAGCCGGACTGGATCGGCTTGCGGCCGAAATGCCCGAGATCGGCGTACAGCGCCTCGCCGCCGGTCACCGCGAGAAACACCGCGCCCAAGGTCACCAGGCCGACGGTGCCGTGGGTCAGCAGGAACTGGATCGCGTAATAGGGATTGATCGCCGCCAGCACCGACGGATCGTCCATGATGTGGACGACCCCCATCACCGCGAGCGAGGCGAACCACACCACCATGACCGGCCCGAACGCGGAGGCGACGCAGGCGGTGCCGCTACGCTGCACCGCGAACAGCACGACCAGGATCAGGATCGTCAGCGGCACCACATAGTGCTCGAGATGCGGCGTCGCGAGCTTGAGGCCCTCGACCGCCGACAGCACCGAGATCGCCGGCGTGATCATGGAATCGCCGATGAACATCGAGGCGCCGACCACGCCGAGCGCAAGCAGCGGCCAACTGCGCCGTCCGATCGCGCGCTGGCCGAGCGCCATCAGCGAGAGCGTGCCGCCCTCGCCATTGTTGTCGGCGCGCAGCAGCAGCAGCACGTATTTCGCGGTGACGACGGTGAACAGCGCCCAAAGGATCAGGCTGAGCACCCCTAACACCATGATGCGCGTGACCGGCTGGCCGTGCGCGGCGCCGCCGACCGCCTCGCGGAATGCGTAGAGCGGCGAGGTTCCGATATCGCCGAACACCACCCCGATACTGCCCAGCGTCAGGGCCCAGAAACCGGAGCTGGCATGGCCTGCTCCTTGGCCTGTGCCTTGGCCCGCGCCTTGGGCTTCCTGGGCTTCGGTGGATGAGACGCTGACAGCCATGGCGAGGTTGGAACGCCCGATCGGTTGATTTTGATCCGCGCGGCTATCGACGCTTCCGCTCCGCCTGTCAACCAACCAACGCGGCTAGCCCGACGGTAGCATGGTATCTTGCGGCTACGGCTTCAAATCCGGCGGCAATGGCGGATTTTCCCGCATCAACGTGATGGTCACGCGACGGTTGGCCGGCAGCGTCGGATCGTCGGGAAACAGCGGCTGGCCGTCGGCCTTGCCGGAAACCGCGAAAATGTGCGACGGCGGCAGCCCTTCCCGCTCCAGGATCTGCCGCACCGCGTTGGCGCGGTCGGCGGACAGGTCGAAGGCGTCGTAATCGCTGCGCGCCGGCACGAAGCCTGCGGCTGTATGCCCCACGATCGCGACCCGCAGCGGCGTCGCCTTCAAGGGTGCTGCGAGCTTCTGGATCAGTCGGCGGGTGCGCTCATACGGCTCCCTGGAACCGTCGGCGAACATCGAGCGGCCGTCCTGGTCGACGATCTCGAGGTTGAGCCCCTCCTTGGTCTCCTCGAACATGATGTTCTTGGAAATCTCGGTCAGCTCCGGCATGTCCTGCAGCGCCTGCCGCAGCGAGGCGGAGGCGAGCGCGAATTCGCGGTCGATCTTCAGCCGCGCGCCGTTGATCTGGCTGCGCTCCTTCTCGTCCGGCGTCGGATTGGCCGAGGACTCCTCTGGCGAGATGTGCTCGACATTCTTCAGCTTCGGCCGGGTCGGCAGGCCGTCGGACTCGACGATGCCGGAATAGCGCACATTGGTCTGCACGCCGAAGGCGTCGCGCATCGAGCCGGCGACGATCTTCAGCTTGTTGTTATCCATGGTCGAGAACGCGACGAGCATCACGAAGAAGCTCATCATCAGGCCCATCAAGTCGGCGAAGGTCACGAACCAGCCGTGACCTCCGGTATGGGCGTCGCCGCGCTTTTTCTTGGCCATTGTCGCGTTTTCCGAGCGCGCCGGCCGGTCAGGCCGGAACCGGCTCGCCTTCCTCGTGGCGATGCTTCTCCGGCAGATAGGCCAGCAGCATCTCGCGCACCAGCGCCGGGCTCTTGGAATCGCGGATCATCAGGATGCCGTCGATGATCAGCGTGCGGTTGGTCTCCTCGTCGAGCAGCTTGCCGTGCAGCTTGTCGGCGATCGGCAGGCAAAACAGGTTGGCGACCAGCGCGCCGTACAGCGTCGCGAGCAGCGCGGTCGCCATGAACGGGCCGAGCTTGGAGGGATCGGTCATATTGGCGAACATCTGCACCATGCCGATCAGCGTGCCGATCATGCCGAAGGCCGGCGCACAGTCGCCGATCGCGCGATAGATCTTGCTGCCCTCGTCGAGGTGCATCAGGAAATTGTCGCGGTCGCGCTCCATGTTGTCGCGAATGAATTCGAGGTCGTAGCCGTCGGCGACGTAGCGGATGCCCTTGGCGAGGAACGGCTCGTCGGTTTCGACCTTCTCGAGGCCGACCGGGCCCTGCTTGCGGGCGATCTCGGCGATGCGGGCGAGCTCCTCGACGAGGTCGCGCGCGGACAGCCGGCTCATCGTGAATGCAAATTTGGCGCCGAGCGGCAGGCCATGCAACATCACGCCGAGCGGAAAGCGGATCATCGTCGCTGCAATCGAACCGCCGAAGATGATGATCATGGCATGTTCGGAAATGAACATGTGCAGGTCGCCGCCCATGAACATCATCACCGCGATGACGATGATGCCGGCCAGCAGCCCGGCGCCTGTCATGATATCCATGAAAAACTCCAACGCGAACGCAACCCGCCTGTCCTGGACGGCGCACAGCCCAAGGCGGGCCGCGTGGAAAAACCCTAACGTTAATGCCATTAAGGACGCGTTACCGAATTTAGTAGGGATAACAACGGGTAAACGGCTGCCTTTTCGCGATGTCGTTGAAGATGCTGGCTTTCCGCATGCAACGCGATCGCCGCATGCGCAAAAGACCTCCCCGTAGAACAACGGACATGAGATAGCTTGGGGCAGAGCGTTTTCGAGCGAAGTGGGTACCGGTTCGCGTGAAGAAAACGCGTCAACACAAGAATCTAGAGCCCCGTTCCGATTCAATCGGAACGGAAAAGGCTCTAGAGGAAACCAACCAGCGAGCAGGACAGAATGAAGGCGGTCGTCGTCGAGCAATATGCACCCATCGATCAGATCGGACTGAAGGAGATCGCCACCCCCGAACCCGCCGCCGGACAGATCCGCATCCGGGTCCACGCCGCGAGCATCGGCTTCGTCGATGGGCTGAAGGTCGAGGGCCGCTACCAGACCAAGGATGCGCTGCCCTTTACGCCGGGCGCGGAATTCGCCGGCGTGGTCGATGCGGTCGCAAGCGGCGTCACTGGCATCACCCCGGGCATGCGGGTGATGGGCGCGGCGCGCTCGGGCGCGCTCGCCGAGCACATCGTGGTGCCGCCTGAGGCCGTCGAGATCATGCCCGACGGATTGGCGATGGAAGCCGCCGCGGCGTTCCGCACCAACTATCTCACGGCGCTGTATGCGCTCGGCGAGCGCGGCGCGCTCAAGGCCGGCGAACAGTTGCTTGTGCTCGGTGCCGCCGGCGGCACCGGCGTCGCCGCAATCCAGGTCGGCAAGCTGCTCGGCGCGCGCGTCATTGCCGCGGCCTCGAGCGAGGAGAAGCGCAACTTCGCCGCAAGCTTCGGCGCCGATGCCGTCGTCGACTACACCAAGTCCGATTGGCGCGACGCGCTGAAGGATGCGACCGGCGGCCAGGGTCCCGATGTGATCTTCGATCCGGTCGGTGGCGAGGTCTCGCTGCAGGCGTTCCGCTCGATCGCCTGGAACGGCCGCCATGTCGTGGTCGGCTTTGCGGCCGGCAGCATTCCTGCGCTGCCGTTCAATCTGCCGCTGCTGAAGGGCGGCCTCCTGATCGGCGTCGATGCCGCCCAGATCGCGCGCCGCGAGCCCGAAGCGCAGGCGCGCGTGATGACGCAATTGTCGGCGTGGCTGAACGAGGGCCGCCTGACGCCGGTTGTCGGCAAGGTGTTTGCGTTTGACGATTTCCGTGCGGCGTTCACGACCATGCAGACCCGCGCCGCGCTCGGCAAGATGGTGGTGCGGATCGGGTAGCGGGAGAAGCATCGCCCTCGCCTCACACTCGGTGTCGTCCCTGCGAAAGCAGGGACCCATACGCCGCGGCTTGTGTTGTGATTGGGACTCGTCATTCCAGCGAAACACACTCATCAGCACTTGTGGTTATGGGTTCCTGCTTTCGCAGGGACGACACTGAATGCGTTGGACGGTCTGCGAGTCATGCACCCGCGCTCTCGCGACATCATCTGTCCGAGCCTTGCTTGTCTTCCCGCCCTCTCTTGAAGAGGGCGCAGGGAAAGCCGGGTGCCGATCGCACCCATGGGCCCCGTGCAAAAGGTAGAAAGCACGGGGGTAGCACCACAGGTGTAACCGGAGACAACCCGGCTTTCCCTGCGCGATGGGCTACGGCTTACTTCGTGCTCTCCCCGGCGAGACTGGGCTTTGTTGTCACCGTCTCCGCAACGCGCACCGCGCAATTCGAGAGACACCTGCCATTAGGGCGTCAGGACCACACGACTTCACCGTCCGCGTCACGCGCACTCGTCAGTTGCGCAATCGGCGTCCACCGCATCTCGACCCGCGTTCGTGACGACCGCGAAGCGCCCCTCGATCGGGTGAGACGGACAGACCATACACTGAGTTGCCCTTCTGATAAATCGAAATGTTTTTGCCGAGCCGGATTGACAGGTTTTGACTGAGTTGCCCGTCGTGTCGCATGGGCAACAGCGGTCCGAACAATCGAAGAATGGGTAAGCCGTCCCATTCTTCTTCGGGCAATTCCGCGCATTGATGAATTGCAGTTCATTCGGCTCGAGTGCAGAACCCTCCGATTGGTTCCTAATTTGCAGGCTATTGCGGCCGGGAACGAGTTCAATATGCTGACGTTACCGCCTACGTCATCCGATTGCATCGATGGGGCGGCTCATTTGGGTGTTGTGCGCGAATGCATTCAAACGCAACTGGCTTCACAGATAGTCAACGGCTTCAACTGCTGATCGACGCGATCGTCGACTACGCGATTTATCTGGTCGATCCTGACGGCACGATCGCGAGCTGGAATTCCGGCGCGACCCGAATGAAGGGATATACCGCCGACGAGATCATCGGGCGCCCTTTGTCGATCTTCTATACGCCCGAAGATCAAGCCGCCGGATTGCCGCTGAAGGCGTTGGCGATCGCCACCGAGCAAGGACGATTTAGCTCGGAAGGCTGGCGCGTGCGCAAGGATGGAAGCCGCTTTTGGGCGACCGTGGTGATCGAGCCTGTGCGGGATCACAAGGGGTCGCTGATCGGATTCGCCAAGGTCACACGCGACATCACCGAACGTCAGGAAGCAGGTCAGGCCCTCATAGAGAGCGAACGGCGCTATCGCCGACTGATCGAAGCGGTGGTTGACTATGCCATTTTCCAGCTTGACGCGAAGGGCTTCGTCGTCACCTGGAATCCGGGCGCTGAACGGATCAAGGGGTACACGCCGGAGGAAATCATCGGCCGGCACTTCTCGCAGTTCTACACGGAGGAGGATCGCGCAAATCGGAAGCCTCAACTCGCGCTCGAGCAAGCCGCGCAAAGCGGTCGGTTCGAAGCCGAGGGATGGCGTGTACGCAAAGACGGCTCGAAGTTCTGGGCGTCGGTCGTCATCGACCGGATCGCGGACGAAAGCGGTGCACTGATCGGGTTTGCCAAAATTACCCGCGACATCACCGAACGGCGCACCGCGCAGGAGACGTTGGCCAAGATCCAGGATCAATTGCTTGCCTCGCAAAAGCTCGAGGCTGTCGGACAGCTCAGCGGAGGCGTCGCGCACGATTTCAACAATCTGCTGATGATCGTGATCGGCAATTTGGAAACGATGGAGCGGCACGCCAGGCAGCTTGCCAGCAACGCCAACTTTCAGCGCGCCTTATCTCATGCGAAACGCGGCGCCCAGCGTGCAGCGAGCCTGACCGGCCGCCTGCTCGCCTTTTCGCGGCGCCAGGCTCTTGCCCCGAAACCGATCGAACTGAACAACTTCCTCAACGGGCTGCAGGACTTTCTGCAACGGACCCTTGGCGAGCGCGTCGAGGTTCAGACGGTCGGCAGCGCCGGGCTCTGGCAGATTGAAGCGGACCCGAACCATCTCGAATCTGCCATGCTCAACCTTGCGATCAATGCGCGCGATGCGATGCCGGACGGCGGCAAACTGACGATCGAGGCGGTCAACGTATCTGCGGACTATGAGTATTGCCTGCGAAATCCTGAACTCAATCCCGGGCAATATGTGGTGATCAGCGTAACGGACACAGGCCTTGGCATGAGCCGGGACACGCTGGACCACGCATTCGAGCCGTTCTTCACGACCAAGGAAACCGGACAGGGCACGGGTCTCGGCCTCAGTCAAGTATACGGCTTCGTGAAGCAGTCGGGTGGCCATATCAAGATCTACAGCGAGCTCGGTTACGGCACCAACATCAAGATGTACTTCCCCCGCCACCGTGGCCCTGCCGTGGAGCAGGAGGAGATCGACGAACCGGTCGCCGAGGCTGAATCGAGCAAGGTCGAGACGATCCTGGTCGTTGAAGATGACGAGGATCTTCGCACCTATGTTAGTGAGCTGCTGCGCGAGCTGAATTATCGTGTTCTGACGGCGGGGAGCGCGCAGGCCGCGCTGACCATCCTGCTGCAGGACCAGCCGCATATCGACCTCGTTCTGACCGACGTGGTGATGCCGGGCATGAACGGTCGCGAACTCGGGAAACGTGCTGCAGAGATGCGGCCGGGACTGAAGATTCTGTACATGACGGGCTATTCGCAAAACGCGGTCATCCACCACGGCAGGCTGGACCAGGGCGTCGATCTCCTGGAGAAGCCGGTCTCACAGGCCAAGCTTGCCTTGCGGGTCCGCGAGATACTCGATCGCCGGTAGTATTCGCAGGAAGCGGCGGAGCGCAGCGATACCCGTCCGACCATGGTTTGCCCGCCTGCGGTCCGGCGGCAAATTATCACAGGTTATTGTCGCGCGCTTCCGTGCCACCTTACCGTTGGTCGAGAGCCGCATTCGGGGACCGGAAATGCAGGACATGCTGACGCATCTCGAAAAACTTCGCACCGACGCCGCGGAGTGCGCCTTGATCCGTGACCTGGCAACGGATGTCCGAAAGCGCGAGCTGTTCAGCAAGCTTGCCGAGCATCTGAGTGCTCTCGCCGCGGAAGTCGAAAGCACCATTGCGGCGGCGCACAGGGAGGGCGAAGCCACCTAGTCGGCGCTACATCACCCGTTCAAAGGTATCGATGCTTGTCGTGACCGCTCGCCACCAGTTCAACGGCTTCAGTGTCGCCGGTTCGCCCTCCCCGGCTGCAACCAGCGCCTTGTCGGACACCACGAACCACGCCGTTTCCATTTTCCCGTCGCGAAGCAAACCTGCATAGGAGACGACACGATCGCCCGCCGCCGAAGACCCGACCGACGAAAAACCGATGCAATTGCCCTGGTGGACGCCGACGATCGGGACCGTCTGACCGTAAAAGCCGCTATCGGCAAGCGCGGTACGAAAGGTCCCCTCGATGCGGCCATCCGCCTCGCTGATGATCTCGACGATCGATCCATACTGGTTCTGCCACTTGCCGACCCACGTCATCTCGGCCTCCCGTTACCGCACGCTCTCGGCCCCGAAAGAGTGGACAACATATGGAGGAAATCGATGTTCCGGTGGGACGCCAACATCTGGTGCAGCAATCGGCCGATTGGAACCACCGTGGCGTCGGCGTATTGTCGTTCACCCGCCGGTTGAATGGTAATATACTGCTAGCTCCGATATGCGTGGCGAAGCGCGCCTACCCGCCGGGGACATTAGCCGGCATCTGTTGCACTTCAGGATCTTTCATTTGGCACAAATTGCATCTCCAGCATCCAGCAATGTGCCCCGGTCACGCGGGCGGACCATCGCCGCCAGAGACGCGCAATGAAGATGGACAAAGCCATCTGGTACGTCTCGTTCGCGCTGAGAGATCCCGACGCCGGACACCACCGCTTCGCGCGCCAGACCCGCACCTTCACGACCGAGCAGGATGCCAAGGCCTTCGCACGCACCCTGCTCGTTCAGACGCAGGACGTCAGCGCCGGCACGATCAATCCGCACATGCCACGGCGCGTGATCGCACCGGCGGCGATCACGTCGTGGGCCGGCGAGAGCTGAGCTCCGCGTCTCCACGCAATGCCGCGACAGCACGCCGACAAGTGTTGAGCACGAGCGTCCGGCCAAGTGCATGCACCGGTTGACCGGGGCCTCGATGCTTCGGGGTTCAGGCCGATATTAGCCAGCCGACACCTCGGGCGCCCCCTTCGGCCGTGATCCAAACCAGTCGGTCAACGAGCACTGCCCTAGACAGGCTGTATCACCTGGAGGATCATGCGGCGATGGGCGAACCGGGGCGACGCCATGGACGTCGGAGGTTGGCTGCGGAGGCTTGGCCTCGAACGATATGAGGCGGCGTTCCGCGACAATGAGATCGACGACGAGGTCCTGCCGAGCTTGACGGCGGAGGACTTGAAGGAGCTCGGTGTCTCGGCTCTCGGGCATCGCCTCAAGCTGCTCAACGCCATTGCGCTTCTGCGTGCTCAGGCGGACGGGCCAACGCCACCGCCCGAGGCCCCCTCGGCATCCGACCAGCACGCCCGCGACACCGCCGAACGCCGCCAGGTCACCGTGATGTTCTCGGATCTCGTCGGTTCGACAGCCCTCTCGACACGCATGGACGCCGAGGACCTGCGCGAGGTCATTTCAGCCTATCAGAGATGCGTCACCGATACGGTCCGCCGGTTCGGCGGGTTCGTCGCCAAATATATGGGCGACGGAGTTCTCATCTATTTCGGCTATCCAGCGGCGCATGAAGATGACGCCGAGCGCGCCGTTCGGGTCGGCCTCGCGCTGATCGATGCGGTCGCGACCCTCACGGCTCCCGAGCCCCTGCAGGTGCGCATTGGGGCTGCCACCGGGATGGTTGTGGTCGGAGACCTCGTGGGGTCCGGCGAAGCATTGGAGCGCGGCATTGTCGGCGAGACGCCGAACCTCGCGGCACGCCTTCAAGGCATTGCCGAACCAAACATGGTCGTCATCGCCGAGGACACCTCAAGGCTCCTCGGCAATCTGTTCGAGCTGCGTGACCTCGGACCAAGGGAGCTGAAGGGAATCGGCGGGAAGGTGCGAGCTTTCGCGGTGCTGCGGGCAAGTTCGGCCCAGGGCCGCTTCGAAGCCATGCATGGCGGCGAGCTCACGGCACTGGTGGGACGGGACGAACAGCTTGAACTGTTGTTGCGGCGGTGGGCGAAAGCCAAGACCGGCCAGGGCCAGTTGGTGCTGCTCTGCGGAGAGGCCGGAATCGGCAAATCCAGGCTCTCCGCCGCGCTGATGGAGAAGCTTGCGGACGAACCGCACGCGCGAATGCGCTACTTCTGCTCGCCGCAACACACGGACAGCCCGTTTTATCCAATCATCGGGCAGTTCGAACGTGCCGCCGGCTTTGCGCACGATGACACCCCGCAAGCCAGGCTCGACAAGCTGGACACGCTCCTGGCGCAGACCTCGACGCCCGGCGAGGATGCGGCATTGCTGGCCGAGATGTTGTCGCTTCCCAACGACGGCCGCTTCCCTGCCACCGAGCTTGCTCCCGAACAGCAGCGCCAGAAGACCCTGGAAGCACTCGGCGCCCAATTGGAGGTTCTGGCGCGCTCGAGCCCCGTGCTGATGATTGTCGAGGATGCGCACTGGGGCGACCCCACGAGCATGGAAGGCTTCGGTCGCATGATGGATCGGATCGCGACGCTCCCCGTGCTCATGATCGTGACATTCCGGCCCGAACTGGCGACACCTTGGGCCGGACGAGCGCATGTAACGACGCTTGCGCTCAATCGGCTGGGCCATCGCGACGTCCACGGCATGATCGACCGCGTCGTCGGCAGCCATTCCCTTCCGGCGGACATCAGGGAAGATATCGTCGAGCGTACCGACGGCATCCCGTTGTTCGTCGAGGAGATGACAAAGGCAGTGGCGGAGGCCATGGCCGAGTTGGGAGCGATGCAGACGGCAGCGGCGGTGCCCTCCCCGGCGTTGGCGGTGCCAGCGAGCTTGCATTCCTCCTTGATGGCGAGGCTCGATCGGCTGGGCGTAGAGGCGAAGGCAATCGCCCAGATCGGAGCAGCGATCGGACGAGAATTCTCGCACCTGGTATTGGTTACAGTGGCATCACGCAGCGATCGCGAGCTCAAGCCGTCTCTGGACAAACTGCTGGAAGCCGGATTGATCCTTCGACTGGGCGACCTGTCACAAGCCAATTATGTCTTCAAGCATGCGCTCGTGCGCGACGCAGCCTACGGCACATTGCTGCGCCGGCCCCGCAGGGACCTTCATGCTCGGATCGCCCGTGCTCTCGAACAGCAGAGGCCTGATATCGTCCGAGTATCTCCTGAAAGTCTGGCGCATCACTATACGGAAGCCGGCATGATCGAGCGCGCGGCAACACTGTGGGGAGCGGCCGGACGACGCTCCCACGCGCGTTCGGCGCTGGTGGAGGCCGAGGCTCAACTGAGCCGGGCACTCGGCCAGATCGAGACGTTGCCGTCGAGCCCGTCGCTGCGCCGGGAGCAGATTACGCTCCAGGTCGACCTGCTGACCGTTCTCATGCATACTAGGGGCTACGGCGCCGAACAAACCAAGGCCGCCGCGGAGCGCGCCCGCGTCCTGATCGAGCAGGCGGAGGCAATCGGGGAAGCCCCCGAGGACCCGCTGCTGCTGTTTTCGGTGATCTACGGTTTTTGGGTTGTCAACATCGCCGCGTTCAACGGCGATGCGGCCCGCGCGCTCGCGGACCAATTCATGCAGCTTGCGACAAGGCAGGCCAGCTCCGGCCCGCTCTTGCTGGCTCATCGCATGGTCGGAATGACATTGATGTCGGTCGGCAACCCCGTGGCGGGCAGAGAGCATCTCGACCAGGCGATCGCACTGTATGACGCTGCGGAGCACCGCGACCTCGCAGCGCGTTTTGGCACCGACGCCCAGGTCGCGATCCTGGAATGGCGGTCTCGGACTCACTGGCTTCTAGGTTTGCCGCAGGCAGCGCGCGATGATGTCGACCAGTCGTTCATCCGCGCCCGGGAAATCGATCATGCCGGCACCTTGATGCATGCCTTGGCGCATTCCACCGCGACCCTGATCCTCCTGGGCGATGCCGCGGAGGCAGGCGCGCGCGCCAACGAGCTGTTTGCGCTGGCCCAAAACAAGGGATCATCGTATTGGAGCGCGAATGCCTCGATGTGGCTGGGCTGCCTGATGGTGCAGGCTGACCACGCATTGGAAGCCGTTGGCAGCCTGACCTCATCCATCGAATCCTATCGTTCGACCGGCGCCACGATATATATCCCGTTCGTGATGTCATATCTTGCCGAAGCGCATTCCCGGCTTGGGCAGCATGATGAAGCGCTCGACGTGATCGACCGCGCCATCGCCATGGCACAGAGCACGAAGGAACAATGGTGCGAGGCCGAACTCTACCGGACCAAGGCCGAAGTGGTTCTGCGAAAGGGAGCGATCGCTCCGGCAGAGTCTCACTTGCAACGCGCAGTCGGGATTGCACGCCTGCAGCAGGCCAAGGGCTGGGAGCTGCGCGCGGCCATCAGCCTTGGCAGGCTGTGGGGTCATAACGGCAAACGCACCGAGGCCCGCGAGGTTCTCGCTTCGGTTTACGGCTGGTTCACCGATGGGTTTGACACATTCGACTTGAGGCAAGCCAGGGCATTGCTGGACGACCTGGCGCGATGACGGATTTGTGGCCGTGAGGGTCGGCACGGAGCGTCGGCTGCCAGCCCCTTCGCGGCGCGTGATCGCGACGGCGGCGATCACGGCGTGGGCCGGCAAGAGCTGAGGGTTGCCTCCTCTTCACGGTAACCACCTGACAGTCGCTCCGGCGCGACACGGCCGCAGGCGCCCTAGCCAATCCCGCAGCGGGCAGTCAGAATGCGCGTCCTGTCGGCCCATGAGCAAGACTGTGGCAAAGCCATCGCAAACTTCGCCGTTCGCACCGTTCGAGTGGATGCTCTCAGCGCGTTACTTGCGGGCGCGGCGCAGGGAAGGCTTCATTTCTGTCATCGCCGGGTTTTCGTTCCTCGGCATCATGCTTGGTGTCGCCACGCTGATCATCGTCATGGCGGTCATGAACGGCTTTCGTAAGGAACTGCTGGGCAAGATTCTCGGCCTCAACGGCCACATTCTGGTGCAACCCGTGGAAAGGCCGCTGACCGACTGGCAGGATGTCGCCGAGCGCATCAACCAGGTGCAGGGCATCCGACTCGTCGTACCGGTGGTTGACGGCACTGCGCTGGCATCGACGTCCGACGCGTCCGGTGTCCTCGTCCGCGGCATTCGCGCCGCCGACCTCTCGCGCCTCCCCTCCGTCAGCAACACCATCAAGGGGTCGATCGAGCATTTTGACGAGGGCCAAGGGATTGTCATCGGCCGCCGGCTTGCCGATCAACTCTCGGCGCATGTCGGCGACAGCATCACGCTCGTCGCGCAGCGTGGTGCGAGCACCCCGATGGGCGTCATGCCACGGATCAAGAAGTATCCGATATCGGCCGTGTTCGAGATCGGGATGTCCGAATATGACGCCGGCCTGGTCTTCATGCCGATCGCGGAGGCGCAGGCCTATTTCAACCGCGGCACGAACGTCACCGGGATCGAGGTCTTCACGATCGATCCGGATCACATCGACCAGTTTCGCAAGGCGGTGCTGGAAGCGGCCGGCCGCCCGGTCTTCCTGGTGGATTGGCGTCAACGCAACACGACCTTCTTTGGCCTGCTTCAGGTCCAACGCAACGTGATGTTCGTGATCCTGACCATGATCGTGCTGGTGGCAGCGCTGAACATCGTGTCGGGACTGATCATGCTCGTGAAGGACAAGGGCAGCGATATCGCAATCCTCCGGACGATGGGCGCCTCACAGGGCTCCATCATGCGGATCTTCCTGATCACCGGAGCGTCGATCGGCGTGGTGGGGACGCTGGTCGGCTTCACGGTCGGCCTTGTCGTCTGCCGCCACATCGAAGCGATCCGTCAATTCCTGTCATGGCTGACCGGCAGGCAGCTCTTCCCGCCCGAACTGTATTTCCTGTCAGAGCTGCCTGCGGAGATCGATATTGCGGAGACCGCCGCAGTCGTGATCATGGCACTGACGCTGGCGTTCCTCGCAACGCTCTATCCATCCTGGCGCGCCGCGCGGCTCGATCCGGTCGAAGCATTCCGGTAACGCGGCTCTCCTAGAGGAAGCGCGACGGCGCGAACGGCGCGAGCGGAATCTCCGGCGCCTGGCCGCTGAGCAATTGCGCGACCAGCCGGCCGGTGCGGGCCGAGCCGACCAGGCCGACATGGCCGTGGCCGAACGCATAGACCACGTCGCGCGAGGCGCGGCTATGGCCGATGCAGGGGCGTCCGTCGGGCATGCTCGGGCGATGGCCGAACCAGGTCTTGATCCGCGACGGCGGGATATCCCTCGGCAGCTTCGGGAACATGCTGAAGAGATGCTCGCGCAGGATCTCGGCGCGCTTCCAGTTCGGCTCGGCGTCGAGCCCGGCGATCTCCACCGTGCCGGCGGCGCGCAGGCCCCTGTCGGTCCAGTTGACGACCATCTTGGCGTCCGAGGCCATCATCGAATTGCGCGGTCCGGATTCCGGGCTCTCGATCATGACGTGATAGCCACGCTCGGTTTCCAGCGGCAGCCGATCGCCGATCGATGCGGTCAGTTGCTTCGAGCGCGCGCCGGCGGCGACGACCGCCGCATCGCAGGCGATCTCGCCGCTCTCGGTGACCACGGCAACGAGCCTGTCGCCCGCAAGCCTGAGGCCTGTCGCCTTGGCGGCGATACGCTCGGCGCCGTTCGCAATCGCATGCGCGGCGAGCGCCGTGACATAGGCACCGGGATCGCGGCAGCGTCCGGCCTCCTCGACCACGACGCCGAACTTGTAGCGCGGATGCAGATCGGGCTCGCGCTGACGCATCTCGTCTTCATCGAGCTCCAGCCATTCGATGCCGACGCGCTTGCGGATGCGCCAGCCGAGGTCGCGGTCGAACGGCGCGCGCGAGGGAAACACGTGCATCACCCCGCGCCGCTCGATCAGCTCGGGCACGCCGGCTTCCTCGGCGAGCCGCCGGTGCAGCAGCGGCGCGTCCTTGAGGAGATCGCGCATCGCCCGTGCGGTGGCCTCGACCTGCGCCTCGGTCCAGCTCGACAGCAGATACTTGACCAGCCACGGCAAGGCCTTCGGCAGATAGGACCAGCGGATCGCGAGCGGCCCGAGCGGGTCCATCAGATAGCCCGGCACCTTCTTCCAGGTGCCAGGTTCGGCCGGCGGGATCACCGAATGCGACGACAGCCAGCCGGCATTGCCATAGCTCGCCGCCTGCTGACCGCCGGGTTCGCCCGGATCGATCAGCGTGACGCGGTGGCCGCAACGCAGCGCCTCGATAGCCGAGATCACGCCGACCGCGCCGGCGCCGATGATCGCGACGTGACGGCCGGCTGACTCTGGCATCAGCTCGCGGCCTGCGGCTGGAAGTCCTTGCCGACCGACAGCGCGCGCTGATCGACCAGGCAGTGCAGGATCGCCGGCTTGCCGGAGGCCAGCGCCCGCTCGAAGGCCGGCGCGAAATCCTCGGTGCGCTCGACCCGCTCGCCATGGCCGCCGAACGCCTTGGCGTAAAGCGCGAAGTCCGGATTCTTGAGCTGGGTGCCGACGACGCGGCCGGGATAGTCGCGCTCCTGATGCATGCGGATGGTGCCGTATTGCGCGTTGTCGATGACGACCACGATCAGGGCTGCGTCGTACTGCACGGCGGTGGCGAACTCCTGCCCATTCATCAGGAAGCAGCCGTCGCCGGCGAACGCGACGACGACGCGATCCGGATGATGCCGCTTGGCCATCACGGCCGCCGGCACGCCATAGCCCATCGAGCCCGAGGTCGGCGCGAGCTGCGCCGCGAAGCTGTGGAAGCGATGGTGGCGATGAATCCAGCCGGCATAATTGCCGGCGCCGTTGCAGACGATCGCATCCTTCGGCAGCCGATCGCGCAGCCAGGTCACGACCTCGCCATATTGGAAATTGCCCGGCAGCTCGCGCGGCTTGTCGGTCCAGGCCAGATAATCGGCGTGCGCCTTCGCCGCCTCGCCCTTCCAGGCGGGCGCGGCTGCGGGCTTCATGGTCTCGACCGCGGCGGCGAACGCTGCCGGCGTCGCCTGGATCGCCAGCGCCGGCTGGTAGACGCGGCCGAGCTCCTCGGTGCCGGGATGGACGTGGATCAGCTTCTGGCTCGGCGTGGGAATGTCGAGCAGCGTGTAGGACGACGACGGCATTTCCGACATGCGGCCGCCGATCAGCAGGATGACGTCGGCGCCGGTGATGCGGTCTTTCAGTTTCGGGCTCGGGCCGATGCCGAGATCGCCGGCATAATGCGAGTGATCGGCGTCGATCAGCGAGGCACGACGGAACGAGGTGGCGACCGGGAGATCAAAACGCTCGGCAAAGCGCGCGATGCCCTTCGCCGCCTGTTCGGTCCAGCCCGAGCCACCGAGCACCACGATCGGCGCCTTGGCGGATGCGAGCATCGCGCCGAGCCGTTCGAGATCCGAGGGCGCCGGCCAGGTCGCCGCAGGCTCGACCTTCGGCGCGTCGGCGACGGCCGCGGTTTCAGTCAGCATGTTCTCCGGCAGCGAGATCACGACCGGGCCGGGCCGGCCCTGCAGCGCGACGCGGAACGCGCGCGCGACCAGTTCCGGAATGCGGTCGGGACGATCGATCTCGACCGCCCATTTCGCCATGGTGCCGAACACCGCCTTGTAGTCGAGCTCCTGGAACGCCTCGCGTTCGCGCATGCCGGTGTCGACCTGACCGACGAACAGGATCATCGGAGTGGAATCCTGCATCGCGATGTGCACGCCATGGGCCGCATTGGTCGAGCCCGGGCCGCGGGTGACGAAGCAGATGCCGGGACGTCCGGTGAGCTTGCCATAGGCTTCCGCCATCATTGCCGCCCCACCCTCGGCGCGACAGATCACGACGTCGATCGGGCTGTCATGCAGGGCGTCGAGCGCCGCCAGATAGCTCTCGCCCGGCACGCAGGTGACGCGCTCAACGCCTTGCGCGACCAGCTGGTCGATCAGGATCTGGCCTCCGGTGCGGGCATTGCTTTTGGTCATGAGGGCTCCCTGCGGGCATTGGCGCGCCTTGGCGTCGCGCGGAACGTGGTCCCACGGGGTATGATAGACCGAAATATGGTGCAAGGCCGAAGCCGCGTCGCGAGGCCGCAGCGGCGTCAAGCCATGCGATAGGCAATGGGCAACGTCGTTTCGTCGTCGATTTCCGCAGAGCGGACGATCGCCGGCTGGATCGCAGCGGCCCGGCCGGCGCGCAAGCCGGTCGTCATCGTCCTGCGATCGACAGACACATCGTGCGTCGCCCGGCTCAACCTGCGCGAGCTTCTTTCAACGGCTCTAGCGGCGATGCAGCAGTGTGCGAGCGAGAACGATCGGCAAGCTGCACCGTCAGAACCATTGCGCGCGACGACGGCGCGAAACGATCGACACGATGCGCTTTGCAGCGCGCGTGACCCCGGCGCGGCACAATCTGCATACACTTTCCGTCAAATGCACTCTAACAAACATTAAGTGCGCGCGCGGTTGTTTCCGTAAGACTACGGTGCGACGCGAGGTCATTTCACGACTTCTTCGCGAGATCGCGCCAATTTCACAGCAAATCGGTGCGTAGCGCGCCGATTTCGGCGGCGCTCATTGCATGCACCACGCGTGATGCCTTGCGCGATCACGCACAGCTCATTGCATGCACTTCTGGATGGAACTCGAATCGCCTACCGTTTTATGCAGTCAGAAATTGTAAATCGTGTATCGCACCTACCCGCTATGCGGCGGCGGAACATTTTCTGCTGCCGATCAGGTGCAGCGTTTTCAGTTCACCAATTGATATCAATGCTGGAGGCAATGCATGTTGGGGATGAAGAGCGTCGCAAGCGTCGTCGGCTCGGACAGTTCATATCGGCTGTTCGACGACATGCCGATCAGTGTCATGCTCTGCGAGCTGGACAATTTCAGGATCACCTACATCAACGAGTCGACGCGGCAGAATCTGAAGAAGATCGAGCACGTGCTGCCGGTGAAGGTCGACGCACTGATCGGTCAGTCGATCGATATCTTTCACAAAAACCCGCAGCATCAGCGCCGGCTGCTGTCCGATCCGAAGAACCTGCCGCACAAGGCGCGCATCACCATCGGCGGCGAGACGCTCGATCTCACCGTGACGGCGATGAGCAATTCGCGCGGCCGCTACACTGGGCCGATGCTGACCTGGGAGCTCGCGACCGAAAAGGCGCGGCTTGAAACCCAGACCGAGCGGCTGTTGCAGATGCTCGACAACATGCCGATCAACATCATGATGTGCGATACCGATTTCAACATCACCTACATCAACCAGACCAGCCTCAAGACGCTCGACACGGTGAAGCATTTGCTTCCGGTGCGGCCGGACCAGATCCTCGGCAATTCGTTCGACATCTTCCACAAGAACCCGGCGCATCAGCGCCGCATCGTCGGCGATCCCAAGAACCTGCCGCACGCCGCCAAGATCAAGCTCGGCCCGGAAACGCTCGACCTCAGGGTCTCCGGGCTGACCGACAAGCGCGGCAATTACACCGGCGCGATGTTGAGTTGGTCGGTGGTCACCGGCAACGTCAAGCTGGCCGACGATTTCGAGACGAACGTGAAGGGCCTTGCCGGGATGCTGGCATCGGCCTCGACGCAAATGCAGGGCACGGCGCGGTCGTTGACGACAACCGCCGAATTCGTCAACCAGCGCTCAGCGAGCGCGGCGTCCGCGTCCGAAGAGCTCTCCTCGTCCGTCAACGAGATCAGCCGCCAGGTTGCCGAGGCGAGCCGCATCGCCCGCATGGCGGTCGAGGAAGCGGAGAAATCCGACAAGCTGGTGGCGGGCCTTGTGACCATGGCGCAGAAGATCGGCGACGTCGTCGCGCTGATCAGCCAGATCGCCGGCCAGACCAATCTGCTTGCGCTCAACGCGACGATCGAGTCCGCGCGTGCCGGCGAGGCCGGACGCGGCTTTGCCGTGGTCGCATCCGAGGTGAAGGCGCTGGCCAACCAGACCGCCAAGGCCACCGAGGACATTTCGGCGCAGATCAACGAAATGCAGACCGCGACCGGCAACACCGCCACCGCACTGAAGGCGATCTCGCAGGTCATCGTCCAGATCAGCGAGATCTCGACAGTGATCGCCAGCGCGGTCGAGGAACAGGCCGCGGCCACCAAGGAGGTCACCGCAAACATCAACGGAACCACCAAGGCGATCGACGATGCCAGCAAAGCCGCCGAGAACGTCCTGGCGGCCTCCGGGGAGCTCGCCAGCAACGCCTCCGAACTGGAAGTTCAGGTCGACAAGTTCCTCAAGAACGTGCGCGCGATGTAGTCGCCGCCGGGATCGCGCGCTTGCCTACAGCGAGCGCGCGATCAGCACCTTCATGATCTCGTTGGTGCCGCCATAGATCTTCTGGATGCGGGAATCGATGAACATCCGCGAGATCGGATATTCCTGCATGTAGCCGTAGCCGCCATGCAGCTGCAGGCACTCGTCGGCGGTCTCGACCTGCTTCTGAGAGCACCACCATTTCGCCATCGAGGCCGTCACGGTGTCGAGGTCGCCGGCGACCAGGCGCTCGACGCACCAGTCGACGAACACGCGGGCGATCATCGCCTCGGTCTTGCGCTCGGCGAGCGTGAACGCCGTGTTCTGGAACTCGATCAGCGGCTTGCCGAACGCGGTGCGCTCCTTGGTGTATTCGGCGGTGATCTTCACCGCGCGCTCCATCGAGGCGACGGCGCCGATCGCCAGCGACAGCCGCTCCTGCGGCAATTGCTGCATCAGCTGCACGAAACCGTTGCCCTCCTCATTGCCGAGCAGGTTCTCCGGCGGCACCGTGACATTGTCGAAGAACAGCTCCGAGGTGTCCGACGCGTGCAGGCCGATCTTGTCGAGGTTGCGCCCGCGCCGGTAGCCCTCGGCGCCGGCGGTTTCAACGACGATCAACGAAATGCCCTTGGCGCCTGGCGCTCCGGTGCGTGCCACCACGATCACGAGATCTGCGGCCTGGCCGTTAGTGATGAACGTCTTCTGGCCGTTGATGACGTAGGAATTGCCCTGCTTCTTCGCCGTGGTCTTGATGCTCTGCAAATCGGAGCCGGTGCCGGGCTCGGTCATCGCGATCGCGCCGACCATCTCGCCCGACGCCATCTTCGGCAGCCAGCGCTGTTTCTGCTCCTCCGAGCCGTAGTTGAGGATGTAATGCGCGACGATCGCGCTGTGCACGGAGACGCCGGTGGTCAATTCCGGGACCGTGCTCTCGAGGTCGTCGAGCACCGCAGCGTCATATGCAAAGCTGGTCCCGAGGCCGCCATAGGCCTCCGGCACGCTCGGCAACAGCGCACCCATCTCGCCGAGCGCGCGCCAGGCGGAGCGGTCGACCAGCTTCTGCGCGCGCCATGTCTCGGCGTACGGCGCCAGGTCCTTGGCGAGGAATTTGCGGAACTGGTCGCGGAAGGTGTCCAGCTCCTCGGTCATCCAGGACGATCGGTAGTGCATCATAGCCTCTTTGTTCGTTCTATGCGTGTGCCGACGACCACGACCTATCCCCGTCATTGCGAGCGAAGCGAAGCAATCCATCTCACCGCATGCGCGGAGCGATGGATTGCTTCGTCGCTATCGCTCCTCGCAATGACGCGGAGGCACCACGACGCGTTGTGACGCAACCAGACTAGACGATCAGGCCGCCGCCGGCGACGATCACCTGACCGCTGATGTAGTTCGATTCCGGCGCGCAGAACAGGTAGACCGCGTCCGCCGCCTCCTCCGGCGTGCCGCCGCGGCCGAGCGGGATCATTCGACCCATCGCCTCCAGCATCTGCGGCTGCACGCCGATCTTGATGTCGCGGCCGGCGACATCGATGGTCTTCTGCTGGGTTTCAATCGGCTGGGTCAGGCGGGTATTGATCAGGCCGAACGCCACGCAATTGACGTTGACCTTGTAGCGGCCCCACTCCTTGCACATCGTGCGCGTCAGCCCGATCAGCGAGGCTTTCGCGGAAGAGTAGCTCGCCTGCCCGGCATTGCCGTAGAGGCCGGCGATCGAGGAGATGTTGACGACCTTGCGGAACACCTCGCGTCCCGCTTCGGCCTCCTTCTTCGCCATCACCCGGATCGGTTCCGACGCCGCGCGCATGATGCGGAACGGCGCGACCAGATGCACGTCGAGCATCGCCTGGAACTGCTCGTCGGACATCTTCTGGATCGTCGAGTCCCAGGTGTAGCCGGCATTGTTGACGATGATGTCGAGGCCGCCGAACTGCTCGATGGCGCTACCTACGAAGCGATCGGCAAACCCGGCCTCGGTCACGCTGCCATTGACCGCGATCGCCTCGCCGCCCATGGCCTTGATCTCGGCGACGACGGCGTTGCCCGGCTCGGCATCGAGATCGTTGACCACGACGCACGCGCCCTCGCTCGCAAGCTTCAGCGCAATCGCGCGCCCAATGCCGCGGCCGGAGCCAGAGACGAGCGCGACCTTTCCTTGCAGTTTCGACATGATCTCTCCTAAAGCGCGATAATGGCTTCGCCGGCGAGCTTGATCTCGCCGTTCTGGTCCTTGGTGGTGAGCGCGAGCTTTGCGCGCTGCTCGCCGCCCTGCTCGATCAACTCGGTTACCGTGCCTTCGCAGGTCAGCTTCGCGCCGAGCTGGGTGATCGCGGCAAAGCGGGTCGAGAACGAGCGGATCCGCGACGGCGCGACCGCATCCGTCAGCGCCTGGCCGAGATAGCCCATGACCAGCATGCCGTGCGCGAACACGTCGGGGAAGCCGGCCGCCTTCGCGAAGTCGATGTCGACATGGATCGGGTTGTGATCGCCGGAGGCGCCGCAATACAGCGCCAGACGATGCCGGGTGATCGGTGGAAATTCCTTGTGGACGATGACGTCGCCGACCGAGGGAACGCTGCTACTCATGACGGCCTCGCATTGCGCACCACGATGGTGCGCGAGACATCGGCGACGTGGATACCGTTCTGGTTGGTGACCGGCGTGTCGACCACGATCAGCGTCATCGCGCCACCCTTCTTGTCGGTCACGCTGGCAACGCGCGGATGGAACGTCAGGGTGTCACCGATCACGACGGGAGCGTGATAATCGAAACGCTGCTCGCCGTGCAGCACCCGGGCGAGATCGATGCCAAGTGCGGTCAGGAATTCGAACGGTACCGTTGCGTCCATCATCTCCAGGCAGAACAGATAGGTCGGCGGCACCGGCGCCGCTGCCTCATCACGATAGACCGGATTGGTCTCGCCGAGCGTATCGAGGAAGAAGCGCAGGCGTCCCGGCTCGACGCGCGCGGTCACCGGCGTGAACGCACGCCCGACAGCGGATTGATCGACCATGGCAGCCTCAGGCGCGTTCGTAGAGCGTGACGACGCAGGCGCCGCCGAGGCCGAGATTGTGCTGCAAGCCGAGCCGCGCGCCATCCACTTGCGTTGCCGCAGCGGTGCCGCGCAGCTGCCGGGTCAGCTCGTAGCACTGCGCAAGCCCGGTGGCGCCGAGCGGATGGCCCTTCGAGAGCAAGCCACCGGACGGGTTGGTCACGATCCTGCCGCCATAGCTGTTGTCGCCGTCGTCGATGAACTTCGCGGCCTCGCCCACGCCGCACAGGCCGAGCCCTTCATAGGTGATCAGCTCGTTATGGGCGAAGCAGTCGTGCAGCTCGACGACGTCGAGGTCCTTGGGGCCGATGCCGGCGGCTTCATAGACCTTGTTGGCAGCATCGCGCGCCATGTCGTAGCCGACCACCTGCATCATGTCGTCGGCGCCGAAGGTCGACGGCGTGTCCGTCGTCATCGCCTGCGCCGCGATGCGGACGCTCTTGTTGAGGCCATGCTGGTCGGCGAACTTCTCCGAGACCAGGATCGCGGCGGCGCCGCCGCAGGTCGGCGGGCACGCCATCAGCCGTGTCATCACGCCGGGCCAGATCACCTGGTCGTTCATCACGTCGTCGGCGGTCACTTCCTTGCGGAACAGCGCCAGCGGATTGTTCTTGGCGTGGCGGCTCGCCTTGGCGCGCACCTTGGCGAAGGCAGAGAGCGGCGTGCCGTATTTCTTCATGTGGCTGAGGCCGGCGCCGCCGAAATAGCGCAGCGCCAGCGGCACGCCGGGCGCGTCGACCAGCTTGTCGGCCGCGGCGTCGAAATCGTCGAACGCGCTGGGGCGGTCGGTGAACACGGCGCCGAGCGCACCGGGCTTCATCTGCTCGAAGCCGAGCGCCATCACGCAATCGGCCGCACCGGACTCGATCGCCTGCCGCGCCAGGAACAGCGCGGTCGAGCCGGTCGAGCAGTTGTTGTTGACGTTGACGATCGGGATGCCGGTCATGCCGACCGGGTAGAGCGCGCGCTGGCCGCAGGTGGAGTCGCCATAGACATAGCCGACATAGGCCTGCTGGACACGGCCGTAGTCGAGACCGGCATCAGTGAGCGCGAGCTTCGCGGCCTCGGCGCCCATCACGTGATACGGCGCGTTGGCGCCGGGCTTGACGAACGGGATCATGCCGACCCCGGCAACATAGGTGCGTGACGTCATCGCTTGTCCTCCCGAAAATTACCCACTGGACTATTTATTACCCGTGGGTAATATACGGGCCATCACGCAGAGTCAATGCGGCATCGGCCTCACGACACCGGCTTCAAGATATGGACGACGGTCAGATCCCCTCCTCCAGCCAGTCCCCCTGGCTGCCCTTCGAGAGCCGGCGCCGGGCCCGCGACGAGAAGCGCGAGGCGGTGCTGCGCACGGCCGTCGCCCTGTTTCTGGAACAGGGCTACCACGGCGCCACGCTGAACGAGGTCGCCAGGCGGCTCAACATCACCAAGCCGGCGCTCTACAATTACTTCCGCGGCAAGGACGAGATCCTCTACGAATGCTGGTCGATCGGTAATGAGCTGGTCGACGACTGCATCGCCGAGACCTCGGTAAGCACCGGCAGCGGCCTCAGCAAGCTGCGCAAGCTGATCGTCCGCTATGCCGAGCTGATGACCGAGGACTACGGCAAGAGCCTGGTTCGCTTCGACCTCCGCGATCTCAGCGAGGACAACCGCAAGATCGTGCAGACGGCCAAGCGACGTATCGACCGCGCCTTCCGCGACTATATCGCGCAGGGCGTTGAGGACGGTTCGGTGAAACCGTGCGACGCGAAGCTCGCGGCGTTCGCGATCGCAGGCTCGCTGAACTGGATCGGACACTGGTTCCAGCCCGGCGGTGAGATGACCGGGCGCGCCGTCGCCGAAGAGTTCGCGATCCGCCTCACCGAGGGGATCGCCACGACAGCAACGCGCAAGACAGCGCAGAAAGCAGCCGTTCCGGCTGCAGAGAAGGCGGACAAACCGCCTCGCAACGGAAACGCACCAAGGGAGGATGAGAGTGAACATCACACACGGGCTGCGGCGCGCGCTGCAGGTCAATCCAAACGGGCTCGCGGTCGTCTGCGGTGAGCGGCGGCGCAACTGGCGCGAGGTCGGCGACCGGGTCGCCCGCCTCGCCGCCGCCATCCGCGGACTCGGCGCCAAGGACGGCGACCGCGTCGCGATCCTGTCGCTGAATTCCGACCGCTATCTCGAACTGTACCTCGCGGTCGGTTGGGCCGGCGCCGTGATCGTGCCGCTCAACATCCGCTGGTCTCCGATCGAGAACGAGGGTGCGCTGCGCGACTGCCGCGCCACCATCCTGTTCGTCGACAAGGCGTTTGCGGCGGTCGGCGCGACCTTGGCTGGCGCGATCCCCGGCCTGAAGCTGGTCTATGCCGACGAGGGCGAGACGGCCGCCGGCATGGAAAATTACGAGACGCTGATCGCGCAGAGCGAACCTATTCTGGACGCGATGCGCACCCGCGACGATCTCGCCGGCATCTTCTACACCGGCGGCACCACCGGCCGCTCCAAGGGCGTGATGCTGAGCCACGGCAATCTGATGGCCAATGCGCTCAACGCACTCGGCGAAGGCCTGTGGCCGGGCACCTCGATCTATTTGCACGCAGCGCCGATGTTCCATCTCGCCAACGGCGCGGCAATGTACTCGGTGCTGCTGTCGGGCGGATCCAACGTCGTGATCCAGGGCTTCACGCCCGATGGCGTCGCCGCCGCCGTGCAGAAGGAGCGCATCACCGACGTGCTGCTGGTGCCGACCATGATCCAGATGTTCGTCGATCATCCGACGCTCGGCCATTACGACCTGTCGTCGCTGAAGCGCATCTCCTACGGCGCCTCCGTGATCAGCGACGCCGTGCTGATGCGCGCCATGAAGGCGCTGCCGCATGTCGAATTCACCCAGGCCTACGGCATGACCGAGCTGTCGCCGATCGCGACGCTGCTGCACTGGAAGGAGCATATCGGCGACGGGCGCGCCAAGGGCCGACATCGCGGCGCCGGTCGCGCCACCCTCGGCGCCGAAGTGAAGATCGTCGACGCCTTGGATCAGGTGGTACCAACAGGCACCGTCGGCGAGATCGCGGTGCGCGGCGATATGGTGATGATGGGCTATTGGGAGCGCCCGGAGGAGACCGCGCGCGCCGTGATCGACGGCTGGATGCACACCGGCGACGGCGGCTACATGGACGAGGACGGCTTCGTCTACGTGGTCGATCGTGTCAAGGACATGATCATCTCCGGCGGCGAGAACGTCTATTCGGCCGAGGTCGAGAACGCCCTCGCCCAGCACCCGTCGGTGGCGCAATGCGCCGTGATCGGCATCCCGAGCGAACGCTGGGGCGAGCAGGTCCACGCCGTCGTTGTGATGAAGAGCGGCGCAAGCGCTACGCCCGATGAGCTGATGGAGCACTGCAAGGCGCTGATCGCCGGCTACAAATGCCCGCGCAGCGTCGACATCACCGCGACGCCGCTGCCGCTCTCCGGCGCCGGCAAGATCCTGAAGCGCGAGCTGCGCAAACCGTATTGGGAGAACCGCGAACGGCGCGTGAGCTGATCGCGGCGCTCGGGCATATTCCGTCATTCCGGGGCGGTCCGCAGGACCGAACCCGGAATCTCGAGATTCCGGGTCTGGTGCTTTCGCACCATCCCGGAATGACGGCGCCTCATAACGCCATTCACCCGCAAGCGTTGACATCCAACCATGCGGCCGATTGGATCACTCTAGCTTCAATCCAGCGAGTTCCGATGTCCGCACCTGATACCAATGCCGACGGCAAGCCCCGCCGCCTGATGCACCGCCGCTCCGTCGAATGTCTCGGCTATCTCCGCGACGACGGGCTGTGGGAGGTCGAGGCGCGGCTGGTCGACACCAAGCCCTATGCGCGGCAGGACAAGCATCGCGGCCTGCAGCAGCCCGAGGATCCCGTGCACGACATCAGGCTGCGGCTTGCGGTCGACGACAGTTTCACGATCCGCGAGACCGGCACCAATATGGCCTCGACGCCCTACCCGTCCTGCCTCGATGTCGAGGGCATTTTGCAGCGGCTGGTTGGCGAGCGTATCGGCAAGGGCTGGCGCGAGCTCGTCCGCCGCAAGATCGGCAAGCTGGAGACCTGCACCCATCTCGCCGAGCTGCTGGGCCCTGCGGTGACGACGCTGTTCCAGACCGCAACCTCCGGCAAGGACCCGCAGGGCCGCGGCGCGCTCGATCATCAGCGCGATGTCACCGAACCGCCGTTCTTCGTCGGCGGCTGCTATTCGTGGCGGCTGGACGGACCTGTCGTCGCCGAGACCTTTCCGCAGTTCGCGAAAAAGCCTGTCGAGGTGAAGCAGGATTCGTGAGTGATGCCCGGCCACTGCCCGCGTGATAGTCTGTGAAAAGACGATCAGGAGGTGAGCGTGGAGAAATATGGCGCGGGGTCGATCGTCGTCTCCGACTATGACCCCAGCTGGCCCGCACTGTTCGCGCAGGAGCGCGTTCGGATCGCGCAGGCGCTCGGCGCATTCGCGCTGGCCATTGAGCATGTCGGCAGCACGGCCGTTCCGGGTCTCCCGTCGAAGCCGATCATCGACCTCTTGGTTGGCGTGCCGAGCCTCGAAGAGGCCAAAGAACGGAGCATCGCGCCGCTTGAGGCGCTTGGCTATATCTACATGCCGGACTACGCGTCGTGGCTCCCTGGTGAACTGTTCTTCCGCAAGGGACCTCCGGGTCCGTGGACCCACCATCTGCACGTGACGGAGCCGTCGCATCCGCGTTGGGAGGCATTGGTGGTGTTTCGCGACTATCTCCGCGCACACCCCGAGGCAGCCCGCGCCTACGCCGACATCAAGCGGGGCCTTGCAGCTTCGTCACAGGACAACATCGGGGCCTATCGAAACGGCAAAACCGTTTTCGTCCAGGAGACAACGGCGAAAGCTCTGGCGTGGCACGCAGCGGTACGAGATTAGAGCACAAGCGGTCTCCGGCACGCGGACACGCTCGTCGCCCGACATGGGTCTTCGCAGGTCGCCACTGCGCCACGCAGCCCTGCATCGCGATGGGTTGATCCGCGCTGTGAGCTCACGTAGTCGTCCGGCATGAGCGAACATACGGCCGGCGCCAAGGCCGCAGCCCTCCCAGACACCAAAACCATACTGCTTGGGGTCACAAGCGGCCTCGGCGCAGCGCTTTGCTGGGCGCTCGGCTTCGTCGCGACCCGGCACGGCCTGAAGGTCGGGTTCACGCCCGTCGACCTCTTGATGCATCGCTTCCTGTGGTCAGGCATCGTGTTCATCCCGCTCGTTCTGCGCGCCGGTCTTAAGGACCTCGGCGGCATCGGGTGGCGCCGTGGCATGGCGCTGATGGTGCTGGGCGGGCCGGTGATGTCGCTGATCAGCTATACCGGCTTCATGTTCGTGCCTCTGGGGCACGGCAGCGTGATCCAGCCCTCCTGCGCGACCCTGGGCGGACTGTTTCTTGCGGTCGTCTTGCTGAAGGAATCGATCTCACTCTCCCGGGTCGCCGGTGCCGTGGCCATCGTGGCCGGGCTTGCCGTGATCGGCAGCGAGTCGATCGGCCATATGGGATCGAGCGCCGTGATGGGCGATTTGATCTTCGTGACGACCGGACTGATGTTTGCCGGCTTCGCGACGCTGGTGCGCTATTGGCGGGTGTCTGCGTTCTCGGTGGCCACGGTCATCAGCGTGCTGTCGCTCTCGCTGCTTCCGCTGTACGCCGCTTCGGGCGGGCTGGCGCGCGATGCGGCGATCGGGCTGAACGAAAATGCGCTGCAAGCGGTTGCCCAGGGCATCCTGGCCGGCCCTGCAGCGATGTATCTGTTCGCGCTGTCGATCCAGCAGCTTGGCGTAGCCCGCGCAGCGGTCTTTCCTGCGACCGTACCGGTGCTGACCCTGCTGTTGGGGTGGCTATTGATTGGCGAGCCACCAACCACGCTGCAGGCAGCCGGGCTGGTTACCGTATTGGCCGGATTCTATCTCGCACAACGTCAAAGCTAGACGACACGCGCCGCCCGGCCGCCCCAATCACGCCGCGGCGGAATGCTCGGCCACGGCCTGCGGCGGGTTGCGGAAGCCGATCGCGATCCGGTTGTAGGTGTTCATCAGGCCGATCGCGATGGTCAGGTCGACCAGCTGCTTCTCGTTGAACACGGTGCGCGCAGCCTGGTAATCTTCGTCCGGGATCGCGGTCTCCGCGACACGCGTAACGGTTTCGGCCCAGGCCAGCGCCGCGCGCTCCTCGGTGTCGAACAGCGCCTCCGCCTCGCGCCAGACCTGCAGCAGCGCCAGCTTCTCGGTCCCGACGCCCATCTTCAGAAGCGAGCGCGTATGCATGTCGAGGCAATAGGCACAGCCATTGATCTGCGAGATCCGCAGATAGACCAGCTCGATCAGCTGCGCGGAAAGTCCACATTGCGTCAGATAGCCATAGACGCCGCCGAGCGCCTTGATGCCGGCGGGCGCGGCCTTGTTGTAGTCGATGCGCATGCTCACTGCTTGTGTCCTTCCTGTTGCGCCGCCTTGTCGTAGACGGTCAGCGCCTTGTCGTTGCTGTCGACGACGAACACCGCGAGCAGCTTCGCCGGTTCGGTGGTGCTGACGTTCCGCGCGAGCACATGATGCGTACCGGGCGGCTCGAAGAAGCTGTCGCCGGCCCGATAGGTGCGTGCCGCCTCGCCCCCGAGCTGGCTCTCGATCGCGCCCTGGACCACATAGACATAGAGAAAGCCCGACTTGGCGTGGTGGTGCGGCGCCGAGGTCTCGCCCGGCGCGAAGTTGACCTCGACCGCAACCAGCGACTTGCCGGGAATGTTTGTGATCGCCTGCTCGAACTTCGGCGTCACCGATTGCGCGTTTGCCGGGGTCGCAAGCGCGGCGCAGGCGATCAGCGTCGTCCAAATGGTCTTCATAGGTGCCTCCGTTGCTGTCAGATAGATGCGGGCACGCGGGGCTGAAAAGAAGCACCAAGAATGAACCGAATTGGTGTACCACGGGCCATGCCAAACCGGCTTCCCATCACCCTCGACCGCTCGGCCCGGACGCCGCTCTCGGAGCAGATCCGCAAGGCGATCGCGGTTGCGATCGACAATGGCGTACTGGTGCCGGGCGCGCGGCTGCCGTCCTGGCTCGACCTCGCCGCGCAGCTCGGCGTCGCGCGCGGTACGGTGCGAGCGGCCTACGACAGACTGTCGGATGCGCAGCACATCGTTTCGTCGAAGGCGAATGGCACCACCGTCGCAAGGCGGCCGCGGACGGCGGCCAAACCTGATACACCGGTTGCTCCCGGCCCGGTCGTGGAGATGTTTCAGGACCTCAACGGTCAGGGCATCTTCCAATTGGGCGTGCCGGCGCAGGACACGCTCCCGGCCAAGCTGCTGGCCCGGATCCGCGCGCGCGCCGTGCGGGCGGAGTTGAGCGACGTGACCCGCTACAGCGATCCGCGCGGCGAGCTCGCGTTGCGGCGCGAGATCGCAGCGCACCTCGCCATCGCGCGCGGGCTGCAATGCTCGCCGGCGCAGATCGTCGTCACGTCAGGCTTCACCGGTGGGCTTGGCCTCGCGCTGCGCGTACTCGGCCTCGAAGGCCGCCGCGCCTGGATGGAAGACCCGGGATTTCCATTGACCCGAAAGGGGCTCGAGCTCGCCCGGCTGGAGCTGGTGCCGATCCCCGTCGATGCCGATGGGGTTGATGTCGGCCACGGCCTCAAGCACGCCCCCGACGCGGCACTCGCGGTCGTGACGCCGGGACAGCAGGCGCCGCTCGGCCCGGCTTTGTCGGAGAAGCGCCGCGCACAGCTGCTCGACTGGGCCGCGCAAACCGGCGGCTGGATCATCGAGGACGACTATCTCGGCGAGTTGCAGCTCGATGGCCGCGCCGCGCCCGCGCTCGCCTCGCTCGATCGCGCCGGCCGCGTGATCCATCTCGGCTCCTTCAGCAAGACCATCTCGCCGACGCTACGGCTCGGCTTCCTGGTTGCGCCCGAGCCATTGGCCGCGCAGTTCGCCGATGTCGCGACCTGCCTCGTTCCTGCCCCCGGACCTGCCGTGCAGCTCTCGACCGCGGAGTTCATGCGCGATGGCCACTACATCCGCCATCTCAGGCGCACCAAGCGGGCCTATTGCAACAACCGCGACGCGTTGACATCAGCGCTACGGCCGTGGAGCAACGACGTCCGGGTTGCCGGCCTCGCCGTGATGCTGACGCTGCCGGACAAGGCCTCCGATGTCGAGATCGCGCGGCGGGTGCTGGCGCATGGGCTGGCGCCCGCCCCGCTCTCGCCCTGGTATCTCTCACCGAAACGGGCGCAGCCCGGCCTGCTGCTCGGCATTGCTACGGTGCCGGATCGCGGCGTTCCGGCCGCATGCAAGCGTCTGTTCGAGGCGATCCGCGGCCAGGGTCGTACCCAAGGTCGCACACAAGGCGCGCAGGTGACGCGCCGCGTCAGGAAGCCCGCAGGCCCGTAAGCGCAAGACTCAACGTCCGCAGCCGCTGGCGCGCCTCGGCGTCATAGGCCTGCGCATGGGCGCGGGCCTTGCGCTTGCCGTCGAAGAACAGCCCGCTTTGGCCGGCGACGTCTTCGCCCTGGATGAGACGCAGGATGGCGTCGCCGCCCTGCTCGACGGTCGAGATCGGCGTGACGCCGCTGGCGCGCACCATCGTGGTGTTCATGTAGGTCGCCGGGTGCAGCGCGTTGACGGTGACGCCAGTGCCTTCCAGCTCAGCGGCAAGGTCGATGGTGAACATGATCTGCGACAGCTTGCTCTGCGCATAGGCGCGGCCGCCGCTGTAGTTCTTCGTGATCATCACGTCGTCGAAATCGATCGGGTGCTGGCCGACCGAGGCGACATTGACGATCCGCGCCGGCGCGCTCGCCTTCAGCCGAGGCAGCAGAAGGTGCGCGAGCAGGAAGCCGGCGAGATAGTTGACGGCGAAGCGCAGCTCATGGCCGTCCTTGCTGGTCTGCCGTGCCGGCCCCTCGTTCTGCGAGCCGATGCCGGCGTTGCTGACGAAGACATCGAGGCGCTCCTGATCGTCGAGCACCAGCTGGGCGAACTCGCGGACCTCGGCGAGCGAGGAAAGATCGGCCTGATAGAACATCGGCTCGCGGCCGCTGACCCGCTTGATCTCATCGGCGAGGGTCTGCGCCCTCTGCGTATCGCGGCCATGGATCAGGACCCGGGCGCCGGCAGCCGCCAGCTTCATCGCGACGTAGCGACCGACGCCGTCGGTGGAACCGGTGATCAGCACCGTCTTGCCTGCCATGTTCATCGAAATTGCCTTTCGATCGTTCGCCCAGCGCAGCCACCAAGGATAAATACGCCGCGTGAAATTTGCCATGGCATGCCAGGGCGCCATCCGCACCAAAACCGCGTCCGAAATGACTCCGACCACAGCCCTCCTCCATGTCCACAAGGCGTACAGCTTGTCGCGCGGCCTGCGGTCGCGCGGCGCCGCGCCGCGCGTCAACGTGAGTGGATTCTGGTATCGTCGATATGAACGACAAAGTCAGGATACCGGAATGTCCTCGACCATTCCAGACGGGATCTTGCGGAAGGCTCCCTTGCTGCAGCCATTCGGCATGCTCGTGTTGTTCGGCGTGCTGACCGCGCTGCCGATCGTCCTGACGCTGCGTCTGGTTGAGCCCGCACTCGTGCTGCCCGTACTCAGCCTGTTGTTGTTCGCAGAGGCAGCCATTGCCGCGCTTGCGGCGCGCGTGGTCCACGTGCGCATGAACGTGGCAAACCTCACGCTGTGGGATTTTGCCGGTGCCTTCACCTTCATGGGGTGTGCAGCGGCGATCCTCGGCGAGCCGGATCAGGCGGCGCTGTTCTTCGAGGAACAGGCCGCGCTTCGTCCGGTGTCACGACCGTAAATCCCAGGCCGGGCCCCTCTGGCAGCCACAAGCTGCGATGTCGGACTGGAACTCAGTTGGAGTGGCCCTGCTTCGACCCGCGACGCGACACCGTCGTGGCGGATTTGCCGTCGGATGACGGTGACGGCCGGATTCGTCGAAACGGTCCACTCCCCGACCTCAAGGGGAACATGATCCATGTCCGAACTGCTCTCACTCGACGCACTCAGCGCCTTGCTGCAAGTCGTCGTCATCGACCTCGTGCTGGCCGGCGACAATGCCGTCGTGATCGGCCTTGCCGCGGCCGGCCTGCCGGCGAAGCAACGCGGCAAGGCGATCCTGATCGGCATCGGCGCCGCGACGCTGCTGCGTATCCTGTTCGCGCTTCTCACCACGCAATTGATGCAGATCGTCGGCCTGCTGCTGGCCGGCGGCATCCTCTTGCTGTGGGTGTGCTGGAAGATGTGGCGGGAGCTGCGCGCCAGCACGCACGAGACCACGGCCGTGGATGGCGCCGACGGCGCGGACGGTCAGCGCAAGACGCTGTGGCAGGCCACGACCCAGATCATTGTTGCCGACGTCTCGATGTCGCTCGACAATGTGTTGGCAGTCGCGGGCGCAGCGCGCGAGCAGCCGATCGTGCTGGTGTTCGGTCTCGCGCTTTCGATCGCGATGATGGGCGCGGCCGCCACCGTCATCGCGCGGCTATTACAGAACCACCGCTGGATCGCCTATATCGGCCTCGCCGTGATCCTCTATGTCGCGGTCGACATGACCATTCGCGGCGCCAACGAGATCGCGAAGGTCGCGCCGGTCTGACGAAAGCAAAACGGCGGGCCCTCAGGCCCGCCGTTCGGCATAACGAAGATGCGTGTCAGTGAATTTCCGCCGAGCGCTTCAGCGCGTCCTTCAGCTTCTCGAGCGAAAAGTCCTTGCTGCGCGCGATGTCGAGGATCGGGGTCTCGCGGCGGCCGCACAGTTCGGCGGCCTCCGGCAGCTTGGCCGCGACGTCATAGGGGATCACGATCGCGCCGTGGCTGTCGGCGTGGATCAGATCGTCGGAGCGCACCGTCATGCCGGCGACGCGGACCTCGCCGCCAAAACTCTCGGCATGCACCCAGGCGTGCGACGGGCCGATCGAGCCGGCCAGCGCCTGGAAGCCCGGCGCCCATTGCGGGATGTCGCGGATCGAGCCGTCGGTGATGACGCCGAGGCAGCCGAGCGCCTTGTGCACGGCGCTCTGCACCTCGCCCCAGAACGCGCCGTAGCCGACGTCGGGACCGTCGATGTCCTGGATCACGGAGATGCGCGGGCCGAAGCCGGTGCCGACATATTCGTAATAGTCGATGCGCCGCTTCGACTGCTCCTCGGCCGAGAGACCGGATTTCAGCACCGAGCGGATCGCGACCGTGCGCGCGTAGCCGACGATCGGCGGCAAGGTCGGGAACGGGCAGACCAGCGGCTTCACCGTGTAGCCGATCAGACGGCGCTCGGGCGCTACGATCTCCATCGCGTTGCAGATCGTCGGCGTGTCGTAGCGCGCCAACGCTTCAAGGACGGATGCAGGAAGCGGGGCGGAAGCGGATGTCGTCACGGCGTTTCTCTCCTGATTTTTGGCGTCAGATTTCTTTGTTTGAGCATGATCTTTTCGGAAAACCGGTTTCCACTTTTCCGGATCATGCTCAAGCGGGCCGTCCCAGCCTATAGCCGAGATCGGAGGCGAACCCAACCGAGGCACGCTCATGGCTGATATTTGCGGAAGTGAAACAACTGTTTCACCGTCATCCTGAGGTGCGAGCGGAGCGAGCCTCGAAGGATGCACGGCCCGGCTGGTGGCCGTCGATCCTTCGAGACGCGCTACGCGCTCCTCCAGCGACAAAGGCGAAGCCTTTGCGCGGGGATGACGGATTACACGGGGGCCTCAATGCAGATGCGTCGGACGATCGTCGTGGTCGCTCTCCGCGACCGGCGCTGCGTAGGGAGCCGCAGGCGAAGTCGCCGGCGACGCACTCGCTCCTTGCGTCTGCGCCGCAAGCTGGCGCTCCTGGTCGCGGTAGGACTTCCAGCCCCACGGCAGGCTGATCAGATAGGCCACCGAGCCCGCCGACAGGATGTACCAGGGATAACCGATCAACAGCGCGACGAAGAACACCACGGCCACGAACACCGGCAGCACCATCTCCGGCGGCACGCGCATCTTCACGGTCTTGCCGGAGAACACCGGCAGGCGCGACACCATCAGGAAGGCGATCAGCAGCGTGTAGAACGCCGTCAAGGTCGCCGGCGGCATCGGCACGCCGAGGAAGGCGAGATAGATCGGCAGCAGCACGGTGATCGCACCGGCCGGCGCCGGCACGCCGGTGAAATAATTGGCCGCGAAGGCCGGCTTGTTCGGGTCGTCGATCGAGGCATTGAAGCGCGCAAGGCGCAGACCGCCGGAGATCGCGAACACCATCGCGGCGATCCAGCCGCCATTGTTCAATTCATGCAGCTGCCAGAAATAGAGGATCAGTCCCGGCGCGACGCCGAAATTGACGAAGTCGGCGAGGCTGTCGAGCTCGGCGCCGAATTTCGACTGGCCCTTGATCATGCGGGCGACGCGGCCGTCGATGCCGTCGAGGATCGCGGCGAACACGATGGCGGCGACCGCAAGCTCCATCCGCCCTTCCGTCGACAGCCGGATTGCAGTCAGGCCGGCGCAGATCGCCAGCAACGTGATCATGTTCGGCACCAGCATCCGCACCGGGATCGGGCGGAACCGGCGGCGGCGCAGCTCGCTGGAATTGTTATCGAATGGGGTCATGGTGAGATAAATATAGCAAGCATGGCCCCGCTCCGCCATCGGAGCGGGAACCGGCTGATCAACCGGCTGAAACAGCGTTAATCGGCCCGGTAGGTGCGGCCCGGATCGGCGCCGCGGAAATCGGCCAGGATGGTCTCGCCGGCAACCGCGGTCTGGCCTTCAGAGACCAGCGCCTTGGTGCCCTCGGGCAGGTAGACGTCGAGCCGCGAGCCGAAGCGGATCAGGCCGAAGCGCTCGCCGGCGCCGATCGACTGGCCTTCCTTGACGAAGCAGACGATGCGGCGCGCCACGAGGCCCGCGATCTGGACCACGCCGATCCGCCCATTCGAGCTCGAGATGACCAGCGAATTACGCTCATTGTCCTCGCTCGCCTTGTCGAGTTCGGCATTGATGAACGCGCCGGGCCGGTAGGCGATGCGGTCGATGCGGCCGGCCACCGGGCTGCGGTTCACATGGCAGTTGAACACGCTCATGAACACCGAGACCCGCGGCAGCGGCTTGTCGCCGAGGCCGAGTTCGGCCGGCGGCAGCGCCTGCACCACCATGGAGACGCGGCCATCGGCCGGCGACACCACGATGCCGTCGCGCAGCGGCGTCACCCGCACTGGGTCGCGGAAGAACAGCGCGCACCACACCGTGAGCAACGTCCCGATCCAGCCCAGCGGGGTCCAGATCCAGAACAGGATCAGGCTCGCCAGAGCGAAGCCGCCGATGAAGGGATAGCCCTCGGGGTGGATCGGCGGGATCTGCGCGCGGATGGAATTGGCGATCGACATCAGAACTCGCTGTGGTACCCCGCCCCTGCGGCGGGAGATGCCCTAAATCGACTATTCCGCGGCGGTCGGCAAGGGCTTCTCACCCGCGTCAGGAGTGGAATCCTGTGAGGATTCAGTGACCACCGGCGGCAGGCGATTGGGCGCGCTGCCGTCGTCATCGACCTGGGCGAGCCGTTCGCGGGCCTCCTCGGCCTCGCGCTGCCGGTTCCACATGCTCGCATAGAGCCCGTCGGCAGCCAAAAGCCGCGCGTGGGTGCCGCGCTCGGCGATCCGGCCCTGGTCCAGCACGATGATCTCGTCGGCGCCGACGATGGTCGACAGCCGGTGCGCGATCACCAGCGAGGTGCGGTTGCGCGACACCCGCTCCAGCGCGCCCTGGATCTCGGCCTCGGTGTGGCTGTCGAGCGCCGAGGTCGCCTCGTCCAGCACCAGGATCGGCGGCGCTTTCAGCACGGTGCGCGCGATCGCGACGCGCTGCTTCTCGCCGCCGGAGAGTTTCAGGCCGCGCTCGCCGACCGGCGTCTCATAACCCTGCGGCGACATCCGGATGAAGCCGTCGATCTGGGCGAGCCGCGCTGCCTCCTCGACCTCCTCATTGCTGGCGTCCCAGCGGCCGTAGCGGATGTTGTAGCGGATGGTGTCGTTGAACAGCACGGTGTCCTGCGGGACCATGCCGATCGAGGCTCGCAGGGACGCCTGCGTCACGCTCTTGATGTCCTGGCCGTCGATCAGGATGCGGCCGCCGGAGACGTCATAGAGCCGGAACAGCAGCCGCGAGATCGTCGACTTGCCGGCGCCGG
Source organism: Bradyrhizobium macuxiense (assembly GCF_007993935.1). Lineage (GTDB taxonomy): Bacteria > Pseudomonadota > Alphaproteobacteria > Rhizobiales > Xanthobacteraceae > Bradyrhizobium > Bradyrhizobium macuxiense_A. Next base: position 761,669 of record NZ_VITY01000001.1, read on the forward strand.
AGGGACCGACGATCGCGACCGTCTTGCCGGCCGGCACCTCGAAGCTCAGGCCTTTCAGAATCGGCCTGTCAGGCTCGTAGGAGAAACGGACGTCCTCGAAGCGCACGCTGCCGGCGGACACCGCGAGCGGCTTGGCGCCGGGCACGTCCTCCACCTCCGGATCGCGCTCCAGCACCTCGAACATCTTCTCGATGTCGATGATCGCCTGCTTGATCTCGCGATAGACCATGCCCATGAAGTTCAGCGGCACGTAGAGCTGGATCATCATCGAATTGATCAGCACGAAATCGCCGACGGTGTGGGTGCCGTTGCGGATGCCGAACGCACACATCAGCATGGTCGCGGTGAGCCCCGCGGTGAAGATCACCGCCTGCCCGGTGTTGAGCACGGCAAGCGACGTGTAGGTCTTGACACTGGCCTGCTCGTAGCGCTCCATCGAGCGGTCGTAGCGCCGCGCCTCGCGCTCCTCGGCGCCGAAATATTTCACCGTCTCGTAGTTCAGCAGCGAGTCGATCGCCTTGGTGTTCGCCTCGGTGTCGGAATCGTTCATCTTGCGGCGGATCTCGATCCGCCACTCGGTCGCGATGTAGGTGAAGTACATGAACACCACGACCGTGATCAGCACCGCCAGCACGTAGCGCCAGTCGAACTGCCACAGCAGCACGCCCGCCAGCAGCGCGACCTCGACGATGGTCGGGATCAGCTGCAGGATCACCATCCGCACGATGGTCTCGATGCCGGAGCGGCCGCGCTCCAGCACGCGGGTCAGGCCGCCGGTCTTGCGCTCGAGATGGAAGCGCAGCGACAGCTCGTGCATGTGGACGAAGGTGATGTAGGCGAGCCGCCGCACCGCGTGCATGGCGACGCGGGCGAAGATGCCGTCGCGCCATTGCGTCAGCACCGCCATGATGATGCGCACCGCGCCGTAGCTGATCGTCATCAGCACCGGCGAGGCGATCAGCCACAGCACCCAGTTCGACGGCTCGACCGGTGCCGAGCCCGCGCCGTTCAGCGCGTCGATCGCCCATTTGAAGGTGAACGGCACCGACAGCGTCGCGAGCTTGGCGAACAGCAGCAGCACCACCGACCAGATGACGCGCATCTTGAGATCGGCGCGATCGCCGGGCCAGATGTAAGGCCAGAGATGAACGAGGGTACCGAGCAGCGTACCCTTTTCGGCGGCCGGCGTGGCGGCCTTGGGCTCCGCGGCAGCGGTGATCTTCTGTTGCGGCGGCACCATCAGGAGCCCGTTCTCGCCGTCATGGCGCGGCGGTCCGCTGCCACATCTTTTCCACGATTTGCCATTGTGCCCGTCATATAGATCGTTTGAACGCGGCGTACAGGCTTATGACGAAAATTGTTCGCGATTCGCGGGAATTTACGGGATTTTTTGGCTCTCAATCCCCATATGCGAGTCTTGACCCTGTTTACGCTGCAGTGCCACAAGGATCGTATGAACCAAATCAAGACCGTCTGTGTTTATTGCGGCTCCGGCCCCGGTAACAATCCCCGCTTCGTTGAAGCTGCCGTCGCGCTCGGCAAGGCCTTTGCCGAAAACAACGTGCGCCTGGTCTATGGCGGCGGCTCGATCGGCCTGATGGGCGCGGTCGCCAAATCCACGCTCGATCATGGCGGCTCCGTCACCGGCATCATTCCCGAATTCCTGCGGGCGCGCGAGAATGCGCTGACCTCGGTTCAGGAGATGATCGTGACGCCCGACATGCATGAGCGCAAGCGGCTGATGTTCGAGCGCTCGGACGCGTTCGTCGCACTGCCCGGCGGCATCGGCACCCTGGAGGAACTGGTCGAGCAACTGACCTGGCAGCAGCTCGGCCGCCACTCCAAGCCGATCCTGCTCGCCAACATCGACAATTTCTGGGAGCCCCTGCTCTCGCTCTTGAACCACATGCGCATGACCGAGTTCATCCGCCCGACATTGCCGATCAACGTCCTGATGGCCGACCGCGTCGACGACATCCTGCCGCGGCTGCGTTCCGCGGTGGCCGGCAAACCGGCAGCCGCGAAGGAGCTGGCCCCGGAAGTGGCGCGGCGGCTCTGATCGCTCGAACGCGCTAAACTATTCCCGTCATGCTGAGGAGGCCGCGCAGCGGCCGTCTCGAAGCATCGGCGGCCCGGCTGGTGGCCGTGCATCCTTCGAGACGCGCTACGCGCTCCTCAGGATGACGGATTACAATGAGGTTCGTCCAACCTCACTCACTCGGAAACGTCACGGCTTCGATGCGGTTGCCGTCGGGGTCGAGGACGAAGGCCGCATAATAGCGCACGCGGTCGTGCGGGCGCAGGCCTGGCGGACCATCGGAGAGACCGCCGGACGCCAGCGCGGCGGCGTGGAAGGCATCGACCTCGGCGATGGTCTTCGCGCGCAGGCAGATATGGGTGCCGCTCTCATGCGCGACGTGCGCCATCGTGGCGCGCAGATTGATCCAGAATTCGGGATAGGCCTTGCCGAAGCCGATCGTCGCCGGCCGCGTGACGAGGCGGCTCAGACCAAGCGCGGCCAGCGTCGGCTCATAGAACCGCGCGGCGCGTTCGAGATCGCGGACGCCGACGGAGACGTGGTCGATCATGGAAGCCTCCTTCTCGTCATTGCGAGCGAAGCGAAGCAATCCATCGCGCCGCTCGCTGAGATTGCTTCGTCACTATCGCTGCTCGCAACGGCGACGCCTGTTTTCCTTTGGCCGACTACGCCTGCGCGCCCGACTTCACCAGCTTGTAGAATACCGAATCCATCAGCGCCTGGAACGAGGCGTCGATGATGTTGGGCGAGACGCCGACCGTGGTCCAGCTCTCGCCGGTCTCGTCTTCGCTTTCGATCAGAACGCGCGTGACCGCCTCGGTGCCACCATTGAGGATACGCACGCGGTAGTCGATCAGCTTCAGGCCATCGATGTATTTCTGGTACTTGCCGAGGTCCTTGCGCAGCGCCACGTCGAGCGCGTTGACCGGACCGTTGCCTTCTGCGGCCGAGATCAGCCGCTCGCCGTCGACATCGACCTTCACCACCGCAAGCGCCACCGTGACGCGCTGGCCGTTGGCGTTGTAGCGCTGCTCGACATTGACGTCGAACTGCTCGACCTTGAAATATTCCGGCACCTTGCCGAGCGTGCGGCGCGCCAAGAGGTCGAACGAGGCGTTGGCGGATTCATAGGCGAAGCCCGCGGCCTCGCGCTCCTTCAACTCCTCGACCAGCCGCGTCAGGCGCGGATCGCTCTTGTCATAGACGATGCCGGCACGGTCGAGCTCGGCCATCACGTTGGAGCGGCCGGCCTGATCCGAGACCAACACCTTGCGGTGGTTGCCGACCGCATCCGGCAGCACGTGCTCGTAGGTCTGCGGATCCTTCATCACGGCAGAGGCATGGATGCCGGTCTTGGTGACGAAGGCGCTCTCGCCGACATAAGGCGCGTGACGGTTCGGCGCGCGATTCAGCATGTCGTCGAGCGTGCGCGACACCTTCATCAGCGTCGCCATCTTTTCGGTGGTGACGCCGATCTCGAACTTGTCGGAAAACTCCTGCTTCAGCTTTAGGGTCGGGATTAGTGAGCAGAGATTGGCGTTGCCGCAGCGCTCGCCGAGACCGTTGAGCGTGCCCTGGATCTGCCGCGCGCCGGCGCGCACCGCGGCGAGCGAGTTGGCGACCGCCTGCTCGGTGTCGTTATGGGCGTGGATGCCGACATGGGCGCCGGGGACATGCGTGACGACATCAGCGACGATGGTCTCGATCTCATGCGGCATGGTGCCGCCATTGGTGTCGCACAGCACCACCCAGCGCGCGCCGGCCCGATAGGCGGCCTTCGCGCAGGCGAGCGCATAGTCGCTGTCCTCCTTGTAGCCGTCGAAGAAATGCTCGCAGTCGACCATCACCTCGCGGCCGAGCGCCTTGGCGGCGGCGACGCTGTCGCGGATCGAGGCGAGGTTCTCCTCATTGGTGGTCTCGAGCGCGACCCGGACCTGGTACGCGGAGGATTTCGCGACGAAGCAGATCGCGTCCGCCTTGGCCTCGAGAATGCCGGCGAGCCCGGGATCGTTCGAAGCCGAGCGGCCCGGCCGACGCGTCATGCCGAACGCGGTGAAGCGCGCGTGGTCGAAGGCGGGCTTCCTGCTGAAGAACTCGGTGTCGGTGGGATTGGCGCCGGGATAGCCGCCCTCGACATAGTCGATGCCGAGCTGGTCGAGTAGGCCTGCGATCACCTGCTTGTCCTGTAGCGTGAAGTCGACCCCATTGGTCTGCGCGCCGTCGCGCAGCGTCGTGTCGAACAGATAGAGGCGCTCGCGGCTCATGCGTGGCCTCCGGGCGTGGCAACGCCGTCGAGCGTCTTCTGCATCGTGGTGTTGGCGAGCCACTCGTCACCGATGGTGACCGAATTGCGCTGCTGCGCGACGTAGCCGCGCTTGCGGAAGAATTCGAGCGCCGTGTCGCTGACATCGACCTTCAGGGTCTTGGTGCCGCGGGCGCTTGCGATCTTTTCCAATGCATCGCACAGCGCAGCGCCGACACCCTGCCCGACCGCACTCGGATGCACGTAGAGCATGTCGATATGGTCGGCGCCCCTGAGCGAGGCGAACCCAACCGGCGCGCCCTGCAACGTCGCGATCAGCGTCAGTTGTCCGGCAAGCTTCTTGCCGAATGCTGCCTCGTCGTCGGCAGCCGCCGCCCAGGCCTCCTGTTGCGCCTCGCTGTAATCGTCGCCGGTCAGATCCATGATCGAGGCCGCGAAGATCGCCGCCAGCAGCGGCGCGTCATCAGCCAGATACGGGCGCAACGCGGGTGCGGAACGGCTCATCGCGCGATCTCCCAGGTGGTGCCTTCCTTGGAGTCCTTGATCACCACGCCCATCGCGGCGAGCTGATCGCGGATCCGGTCGGACTCCTTGAAATCCTTGCGCGCACGCGCCGCGGTTCGCTCTGCGATCAATGCCTCGACCGCCGCGGCATCGACGCCACTCGCCTGCTCCTTGCGGCCCTTCCACGCCGCCGCACTCTCCGACAGGAAGCCGAGCAGCCGCAGCGAACCGGCAAATTCCTTGCGGCCCGCCTCACTGCTCGCGGCAGCATTCCGCAGGCCGTGCAGCACGGCCATCGCCTGCGCGGTGTTGAGATCGTCGTAGAGTGCCTCGACCATCGCCGGCGACGGCGCACCGGACTCGGCGTCGGCCGCGACCGCATACCAGTCATCGAGCGTCCTAGCGGCCTCTTCCGCGCTCTTCAGCGTCCAGTCGAGCGGCGAACGGTAGTGCGTTCTCAGCATGCTGAGCCGCAGCACCTCGCCCGGCCAATCCGCCAGCAGATCGCGGATCGTGAAGAAGTTGCCGAGCGACTTCGACATCTTCTCGCTTTCGATCTGCAGGAAGCCGTTGTGCATCCAGACATTGGCCATGCGGTCGGTGTGGAACGCGCAGCATGTCTGCGCGAGCTCGTTCTCATGGTGCGGGAACACCAGGTCGATGCCACCGCCATGGATGTCAAACTTTTCGCCGAGGTGCTTCCAGGCCATCGCCGAGCACTCGATGTGCCAGCCGGGCCGGCCCTCAACCGCAATGCCTGCCGGCGACGGCCACGACGGCTCGCCCGGCTTCGACGGCTTCCACAGCACGAAGTCGGTGTTGTCGCGCTTGTAGGGCGCAACGTCGACTCGGGCGCCCGCGATCATCTCGTCGAGCGAGCGCTTCGACAGCGCGCCATAGCGCGGCAACACCGAATTGGCCGCGTTCATCGCCTGCGGCGAGAACAGCACGTGATCCTCGGCGACATAGGCAAAGCCGCCGGCGACCAGCTTCTCGATGATCGCGCGCATCTCCGGGATGTGCTCGGTCGCACGCGGCTGCACGGTCGGCGGCAAGCAGCCGAGCGCGGTGACGTCATCCTGATACTGCTGGTAGGTCTGCTCGGTGACCTTGCGGATCGCCTCGTTCAGCGGCACGCCGGGATAGTCCCGCGCGGCGCGGACATTGATCTTGTCGTCGACGTCGGTGATGTTGCGGACATAGGTCACGTGGCCGGCGCCATAGCGATGGCGCAGCGCGCGGAACAGCACGTCGAAGACAATGGCCGCACGGCCGTTGCCGATATGGGCGAAGTCGTAGACCGTCGGTCCGCAGGCATACATGCGGACGTTGTTGGCATCGAGCGGCACGAACAGCCGCTTCTCCCGGGTCAACGTGTCGTAAAGGCGCAAATCCATGGGTACCCATCCCTTGCGGCCGGGCGTCCAGTGATTCTCAGGGTGATTGAGAAAAGACGGCCTCAGCCAGCGAATCGCTAGCTCATAATCTCGCGGCAAATGCTGCAGATGGCGAGGTGGCCGTTCATGGTTCCACCATGTCTCATGGCCCCATTATCGCGTCAAGGGGCTGTTTTCGGGCGCTTTGCAACGCGCCGGGCGCCGAAATCACGCCAACGCCCTCATGGTTAATCATTATTAAGGAATTGGGCGTATCCGGACGCCTGCGGATTCCCCGCCATTTGACCGGTGCACCATGCGGCCCTTTTCAGCATTGATTGCCTGCTCGCTCTTCCTTGTCCCGTCCGCCTTTGTCCCCTCGGCCGCGCTGGCCGACAGCCGCGTTTTCATCGTCGCCAACCAGGCCGACGGCTACGGCATCGACCAGTGCCTCGCCCGTGGCGACCGTTGCGGCGCGTCCGCCGCCCGCGCCTACTGCCGCTCACGGGATTTTGCGCAGGCCACCAATTACCGCCGCGTCGATCCCGACGAGATCACCGGCGCGGTTCCGCACGCCGCCAATGAGAAATGCACCGGCAATAGCTGCGGCGAATACGTCGCCATTACCTGTCAGCGCTGAGCCAAGCTGCTGGATAAACGGGGTTATTGCCACACCGGCGCCCCGGAAACGACGTGACGCTGCCCCGAGAAAAGGCTATTGCAGCGGCCTTGCCCGCGCGCTTTGGCGTTGCTCGCCGCGCGGCGTCGTTTTAATGGCCGGATATGCTCAATAGCTCCCGTTCTCGCTTCTCCCGCTGGTTCTCGACTTGCGCCCTGTTGGCCGCAATCGCCCTGCCCGCCACGGATGCCCTGGCGCAGGTGCCGCCTGGCCCGCCCGGCCCGGCGCCCCAGGGCGGCCCGCCCAATCCGCAGGCCAATCCGATGTGCGTGCGACTCGAAGGCCAATTGGCGGCGATCGATCGCGGCGGCGGCGGCGATCCGGCCAAGGACGAGCAGATCCGCCGCTATCAGGACGCGGCAACAAGGCAGCAGGGCGAACTCGATCGCGTGACGGCGCAGGCCCGGCGCATGGGTTGCGACAGCTCCGGGTTCTTCTCGCTGTTCAATAACAATTCGGCGCAGTGCGGACCGGTCAACAACCAGATCCAGCAGATGCGCGCCAATCTCGACCAGATGACCGCCAATCTCGAACGGCTGCGCACCGGCGGGCTCGGCGGCGCCGACCGCGAGAACCAGCGCCGCTCGGTCCTGACGGCGCTGGCGCAGAACAATTGCGGCCCGCAATACGCCGCGGCGGCCGCGCGTGGCCCCGGCAATTTCATCGAGAACCTGTTCGGCGGCGGTGGCGGCGGCGCCAATCCGAATACGCCGCTGCCTCCGCCCGACGCGCAATATGGCGGGCAGTCCGGCACCTTCCGCACCGTCTGCGTGCGCACCTGCGACGGCGCCTATTTCCCGATTTCGTTCGCGACCTCGTCGGCCCGCTTTGCCGCCGACGAGCAGATCTGCAAGGCGCAGTGCCCGGCCGCGGAGGCCAGCCTGTTCGCCTACCGCAATCCCGGCGAAGACATCAACCAGGCGGTCTCGATCAGCGGCCAGTCCTACTCGTCGCTGCCGAACGCCTTCAAGTACCGCACCGAGTTCAACCCGTCGTGCTCCTGCAGGGCGGCCGGCCAGAGCTGGGCCGAGGCGTTGAAGGCGGTCGACGACCAGACGGCCGCCGCGCAGCAGGGCGACATCATCGTCACCGAGGAGAGCGCGCGGAAGATGCAGCAGCGCGCGCAGACCAAGGCCGCCGCCGGCAAGAAGGGCGCGCCGGCTGCGGCTCAACAGCAGCAGCCCGCCGCCGCTGACGCCACGGCGCCGGCTGCGCCCGCGAGCGACGGCCAGATCCGCACGGTCGGCCCGACCTTCATCCAGCAGAAGAAGCAGTAGGGTTCACCCCTCGAACGCCTCCGCCGACGCGCGCGAGGTGCGCGTCACCAGCTTCTCGTCGGGCTCCGGCAGCACCTTGCCGAAATCGCGGAAGCGGTTGGTGATGGGGTAGCGGCGGTCGCGGCCGAAATTCTTGCGCGTCACCTTCACCCCGGGCGCGGCCTGCCGGCGCTTGTATTCGGCGATGTTGAGCAGGCGGTCGACGCGCGTCACCACGTCGCGATCGAAGCCGGCCTCGATGATGGTCGCAAGCGGCTCCTCGCGCTCCACCAGCCGCTCGAGGATCGCGTCGAGCACCTCGTAGGGCGGTAGCGAATCCTGGTCGGTCTGGTTCTCGCGCAGCTCCGCGGTCGGCGGCCGGACGATGATGTTGACCGGGATCACCTCGCCCGACGGCCCGAGCGCACCGTCCGGCTTCCAGGCATTGCGCAGGCTCGACAGGCGGAACACCTCGGTCTTGTAGATGTCCTTGATCGGGTTGAAGCCGCCATTCATGTCGCCGTACAGCGTGGCGTAGCCGACCGACATTTCCGACTTGTTGCCTGTCGTCACCACCATGGCGCCGGTCTTGTTGGAGATCGCCATCAGCAGCGTGCCGCGGGCGCGGGCCTGCAAATTCTCCTCGGTGATGTCGCGCTCCATGCCAGCAAACACCGGTGCGAGGATCTTCTCGAACCCGTTCACGGCATCCGCGATCGGCAGGATCTCGTAGCGGATGCCGAGCGCGGCGGCGAGCTTGGCGGCATCGTCGAGCGACACCTGCGCGGTGTAGCGGAACGGCAGCATCACGCCGCGCACCTTGTCGGCTCCGAGCGCATCGACCGCGATCGCCGCGCACAGCGCCGAATCGATGCCGCCGGAGACGCCGAGCAGCACGCCGGGAAAGCCGTTCTTGCGGACATAGTCGCGCAGGCCGAGCACGCAGGCCGCGTAATCGGCCTTGTCGCCCTCGAGCTGCGCGGTGCTCGGCCCGTTGCAGCGCCAGCCATCCGCCGTCTTGCGCCAGGTCAGCGTCGTGATGTTCTCCTCGAATGCCGGAAGCTGCGCCGCGACGGAGAGATCGGCGTTCAGCGCGAACGAAGCGCCGTCGAAGATCAATTCGTCCTGGCCGCCAACTTCATTCAAATAGACCAGCGGCAGCCCGCTCTCGGTGACCCGCGCCACCACGATAGACAGGCGGAGATCGGCCTTGTCGCGGGCATAGGGCGAGCCGTTCGGCACCACGAGGATCTCGGCACCGGTCTCGGCGAGACATTCGACGACGTTCTCGTATTCCTCTGACTCCTCGAGCCAGATGTCCTCGCAGATCGGCACCCCGATGCGCACGCCGCGCACCGTCACCGGACCCGGCGCCGGGCCGCGCGCGAACAACCGCTTCTCGTCGAACACGCCGTAATTCGGCAGATTGGCCTTGAAGCGCAGCGCGGCGATGCGGCCACCGTCGAGCAGCGCGCAGGCATTGTAGAGCTTGCCGTCCTCGACCCAGGGCGTGCCGATCAGCATGGCCGGTCCGCCGTCTTTGGTCTCGCGCGCCAGTTCCTCGACCGCGGTGCGGCAGGCCGACTGGAATGCCGGCTTGAGCACCAGATCCTCCGGCGGATAGCCGGCGAGGAACAGCTCCGAGAGCACCACGAGATCGGCGCCGTCGGCCTTTGCTTTCTCGCGCGCGGCACGCGCTTTCGCGGCGTTGCCGGTGACGTCACCGACCGTCGGATTGAGTTGCGCCAGGGTGATCTTGATCTGTTGTTCGCTCATAGCTTTATGTTGTCCCGCACAAGGGCAAACTTCAATGGTCGTCCGGTCATGGTGCGATTGCAGAAATCGCACTGGGATCCCTGGTCAGGGTGCAAGTTCTGCCCTCACCTCGCCGAGCAGCGCCAGACCACCCAGCCGGCCCAATTCGTCCGAACATTTCGCGCTCTTGCCGTAGCAGCAGAATGCGACGGTGACCCGTTCGGACAGCCGCCCGATGCAAGGCAAGCCGGTGTCGCCAAAGGTGGTCATGCAGGGCACGACGCGGCGTTCCTCGAACTTGAGGTCACGGATGCGATCGAGGATCTGCGCTTGCAGATGATCCGCGACATCGATCGATCCGCCCGACCGGAACCAATCCTTGATGTCAGCCTCGCCCTCGAGCGGAAGATCGACCGGATCACCGCCGAGCTTCAACCAGGTCCGGCCGTCCGGATATGGGATCGGCGGCAGGATATAGGGATTGTCGCCCTTCGGCCCGAGGCAACGCATCGACGGCATTCCAGTCAGGCGCCGAACCTCCGCCGCATCAAGCCGGAACAGCGCCGCGGTCCGCGCATAGACCGTAAAGCCCAATGACCGGCCGAGCAGCGATTGGGTATGCCCGCCGGCCGCGACGAGGACACGCTCGGCCTCGACATTGCCCGATCGGGTCCGGATCGTCACACCGGAAGCGGTCTCCGAAATCCCGAGTGCGGCCTCGTCGATGATCCGCGCCCCCGCGCGCTCCGCCGCGATGGTCTGCGCCCGGACCAGGCGGCGCGGTGAGATATATCCGGCATCGCGCGGCTCGAAATAGCCCAGCATTCCGGCGGTTGATTTCAGGAATGGAAACCGCTCGGCGAGCCCCGCATCCTGATAGGCTTCACAGCAGATCGCCTCGTCGGCGCAGACCTCGCCGACCGAGGCGACGTCAGTGGTTTCGCGATGGCCGACGTGAAGCGCGCCGGCTTCACGGTAGAACGCGACTCCGCTTTCCGCCGCAATCTCGCCGTAGCGCGCAATCGCCGCGCGGTTCATCTGCCGCCAGAAGGCTTGCGGATCGTAAGTCCGCGTGATGCGGCCCTCGTCATAGTGGCTGCCGAACACGCCGTCGTGGCTCGAAAAATCGGCCGGCTCACCGGGCCCGATCAGCGCAACCTCGTGGCCCATCTTGCTGAGGTGCCGCGCGGCCGCCGCCCCGATCAGACCACGCCCGATCACCGCAAGCTTGATCGGCTTTTTGACGCTCACGGTTAGAACGCGCCCAAGCGCTCGGCGAGTGCGAACAGCCAGAACAGCCCGGCCATCACAAGCGCGACGCCGACGGCGGCGGAGCCCATGTCCTTGACCCGGCCGATCTGCGGATCGTGATCCATGGTCAGGCGGTCGGCGAGCTTCTCGATCGCGGTGTTGAGCAGCTCGATCACCAGCACCAGCACGACGGTCGCGACCAACTCGACGCGGCGCATCACGGTGGCGCCGACCAGCCAGGCCAGCGGCACCGACAGCACCAGTGCAACGACCTCCTCGCGGATCGCCTGCTCCGAGCGAATGGCGAATGCCAGCCCGTTGCGCGAGTTGATGGTGGCTCGCCAGAACCTCAGCAAGTCACTGCCCTCAAGTCACTGCCCCAAATCACAACCCCGCAGCGGCCGGCATCGGTTTGACCTTGCCGGCGCGCTCCTGCTTCAAGAGCTCGGCGATCAGGAAGGCCATGTCGATCGACTGTTCGGCGTTGAGACGGGGATCGCAGACCGTGTGATAGCGATCGTTGAGGTCCTCATCGGTGATGGCGCGCGCGCCGCCGATGCATTCGGTGACGTCCTGCCCGGTCATCTCCAGATGCACGCCGCCGGCATGGGTGCCTTCCGCCGCATGGATCTGGAAGAACGCCTTCACCTCCGACAGCACGCGGTCGAACGGCCGCGTCTTGTAGCCCGTGGTCGAGGTGATGGTGTTGCCGTGCATCGGATCGCACGACCAGACCACGACGCGGCCCTCGCGCTGCACGGCCCGGATCAGGCCGGGCAGATGGTCGCCGACCTTGTCGGCGCCGAACCGGTTGATCAGGGTCAGGCGGCCCGGCTCGTTATCGGGATTGAGGATGTCGATCAGCTTCAGCAGCTCGTCCGGCTTCAGCGACGGGCCGCATTTCAGGCCGATCGGATTCTTGATGCCGCGGAAATATTCGACATGGCCGTGGTCGAGCTGGCGGGTGCGGTCGCCGATCCAGATCATGTGGCCGGAGGTCGCGTACCAGTCGCCGGTGGTGGAATCGACCCTCGTCATCGCCTGCTCGTAACCGAGCAGCAGTGCCTCGTGGCTGGTATAGAAATCGGTGGCGCGCAGCTCCGGATGGCTCTCGAGATCGAGGCCGCAGGCGCGCATGAAGTTCAGCGCATCCGAGATGCGGTCGGCGAGCTCCTTGTAGCGGCGGGACTGCGGCGAATCCTTCAGGAAGCCGAGCATCCATTGATGCACGCTGCCGAGATTGGCGAAGCCGCCGGTGGCAAACGCGCGCAGCAGGTTCAGCGTCGCCGCGGATTGGCGGTACGCCATCAACTGGCGCTGCGGATCGGGGATGCGCGCCTCCGCGGTGAAGGCGATGTCGTTGACGATGTCGCCGCGATAGCTCGGCAGCTCGACGTCGCCCTGCTTCTCGGTCGGCGACGAGCGCGGTTTTGCAAACTGCCCGGCGATGCGGCCGACCTTCACCACCGGCAGCGCGCCGGCATAGGTCATGACCACCGCCATCTGCAGCAGCACGCGGAAGAAGTCGCGGATGTTGTTGGCGCCGTGCTCGGCAAAGCTCTCGGCGCAGTCGCCGCCCTGCAGCAGGAAAGCCTCGCCGGCCGAGACCCGGCCGAGCGCCTTCTTCAGGCTGCGCGCCTCGCCCGCGAACACCAGCGGCGGAAAGGTCGCCAGCTGGGCCTCGACATCGGCCAATGCCTTGGCATCGGGATAATCGGGCACCTGCAGCACCTTCTTGGCGCGCCAGCTATCGGGTGTCCACCGCTCGGACATGAGGTCAACTCCTGAGCAAAAACCGCGACTTAATCGCGGGCCTACGGAAAGCCCGGCTTATACACAGGGCGCCGGTCTCCCGCTAGAAGGATTCCTGCAACTCCGTCAAGCCCTTGCAAGAAAATCCGAATTCGCATTTGGTAGAGCATAGCATGAATGCCGGGGAAATCGCCGTGGCCGCCGCCGCGCTGGACGACGTTTTTAGCGACGACATCGTCGTGCCGGCCGCGGACGGCTATCCGCTCGCAGCGACGCTGTTCCTGCCCCGCGGCAAAAAGCGCCATGCCGTCCTGATCAACTCGGCGACCGCCGTGCCCCGCAAGGTCTATCGCGGCTTTGCCGGCTATCTCGCCCGCCGCGGCGCGGCGGTCTTGACCTACGACTACCGCGGCACCGGCGACTCCAGACCGATGGCGGCGACCGGCCGGAACAAGCAGAAGTCGCTGGCCGGCTTCAAGGCCACGATGGCGGATTGGGCCGCGCTCGACACCACCGCCGCCGTGCGCTGGATGCGCGAGCGCTACCGCGAGCTGCCCTTTGCCTATGTCGGCCACTCCTTCGGCGGCCAGGCGCTCGGGCTGTTGCCGAACAATGCCGAGATCCCGCGCGCGCTGCTGATCGCCTCGCAGGCCGCGCATTGGAAGCTGATGGCCTCGCCCGAGCGCTACCGCGTCGTCGCCTTCATGAACGGCATCGGGCTGCCGCTGGCGCGCACGCTCGGCTATGTGCCGGGCTGGGCCGGTCTCGGCATGGACCTGCCGCGCGGCGTGTTCGAGCAATGGCGCGGCTGGGTGATGCGCGAGCGCTATCTGCTCGACGATCCGGCACTTGCTGCGCGCGAAAATTTTCCGAACTTCAAGGGCAAGCTCCGCGCACTCACCATCACCGACGACACCTGGGCGACGCGGCCCGCGGTCGAGCTGCTGTGCTCCGCGTTCACGTCGATCACACCGGAGATCATCTCGATCCGTCCTGCGGACGCCGGCGCGAAGGCGATCGGCCATTTCGGCTTCTTCCGCAGCGAACACCGCGAGGCCCTCTGGCGCGGCGCTGCGGAGTGGCTCGAGGCGGAGGGTTAGACGCAGCACTCTCCACTGTCGTCCCTGCGAACGCAGGGACCCATACGCCGCGGATGTTGTGGACGGGACTCGTCGTTCCAGCATCACGTAGTTCCAGCATCGCGCACCAATCAGCGTTGGTGGTTATGGGTCCCTGCGTCCGCAGGGACGACACCGAGTATGTTGCGCGGCCGGTGGGCATGCCTTCGCATTCTCGCGACATGAATCGCTCGAGCTTGGCAGCATCCACCCAACTGTCGTTGATCGTAGCACAGATCGTTGGAACATCGACCCGGCCTCACACCACCTTCCGCGCCGCCGCCGTCGCCGCATCCCCCGTGTTCGGCGTCCCCGTCGGCTCGATCAGCAACAGATGCACCTCTTCCCGCGCGACGGGGCGGTGCTCGACGCCCTTCGGCACGATGTACATCTGGCCTTGCCTCAGCGTGACGGTGCGGTCGCGCAGCTCGATGTCGAGCACGCCTTTCAGCACCAGGAAGAAGTCGTCGGTGTCGTCGTGCTTGTGCCAGACGAACTCGCCCTGCACCTTCACCACCATCACGTCGCAGGCGTTGAATTGCGTCACGGTGCGCGGCGACCAGTGATCGGCGAATGTCGACAGTTTCTGCGAGAGATCGATCGCGTCGCTCATGATGCCTCCGGGTCCTGGCCGGCTTGCCGGGCTCGTTAGCTCAGCGGCGCGACGCACTCAATGCACGCCCCTCAACTTCGCCGGATACGGTGCCGGCTCGTTGTGCCCGTTGATATCGCAATGCGCTTCGCCGTTGGCGGCCTTGCGCTCCAGCAGTTCCCGTTCGGCCTTGTACCAGAGCTGATCCATCTGGCCTCGCGGCTCTCCGGCGTCCTTCCACAGCTCGTAGGCGCGGGTCCGGATCTCCTGCTCGGTGGGACCTCTCATGGGCGGCTCCCTCAATTTGAGACATCAAACTGTTTGAGAGTGGAACAGCCAGCATAGCGCATGGTTCCAAGGCGCGCGAGATGCCGCACCGCCAGCGGCACGCGCCATCTGTGCACAAGCCCATGGCACGAGCCATTCGCCGGTAACCGGACCCGATTTGAGCGGCCCAAAGAAAGGCCCCAGCAAGGGGGGCACAGGCTGAGGCCAAAGTCACTCACCAATGAAGTCGAAGCGTCACGCGATCAGCAGCCAGGCAACGCTGACGATGAGCGCGATGAACGACACCCCGGCAAAGCCGAGGAAGCCGTAGTCCAAATTGTCCATGTGATCCGGTCCGGACATGCCCGCAGCCTGAGCCCGGGCAGGCGCGGCCGCATTCACATATGCATGTCAGCAAGGGTGCCCTAATTTCTCCTGCGGCAACACGAACGGCCGCAGGGTGGCTCTCCTCAATGCGCTCCATGGTGCGGCGGCAAGCTACCCCTTCAGAGGTATGAAACCTTTGCGGCTTCACGCAGACAAACCCTCATCAGGATTTTGCCACGACCCTCCTGGGGCTAGAGACAGCGCCGCTCGCAGGTATTTTAAGCGGGCGGCGTTGGGCTGTCAGGCAGGCCTCACCCGATCGGGCACCGGGGCCAGCCTACGGACGCGCGCCCTTACTCGGCCGCCTGGCGCACGTGGCGCGCGGTCGGGGTGCGCATCGTCACCAGCTCTTCGGACGCGGTCGGATGCAGCGCGATGGTGGCGTCGAAGTCGGCTTTGGTCGCCTTCATCTTCACGGCGATCGCAACGGCCTGGGTGATCTCGGCGGCGGCATCGCCGACGATGTGGCAGCCGAGCACGCGGTCGCTCGCGCCGTCGACCACGAGCTTCATCAGCACGCGGGTGTCGCGGCCGGACATCGTCGCCTTGATCGGGCGGAAATCGGCCTTGTAGATGTCGACATGGGCAAACTGCGCCCGCGCCTCTTGCTCCGTGAGGCCGACGGTGCCGACCTCGGGCTGCGAGAACACCGCGGTCGGGATCGTCGCATGGTCAACCTGCACGGGACGCTTGCCGAACACGGTGTCGGCGAAGGCATGGCCTTCGCGGATCGCGACCGGGGTCAGATTGGTGCGGTGGGTGACGTCGCCGACCGCATAGATGTTGTCGACCGAGGTCTTCGACCAGCCGTCGACCTGGATGCCGCCATTGGCGGGATTGATGGCGACGCCCGCGGTCTCGAGTCCGAGATTGGCGACATTGGGATGCCGGCCGATCGCGAACATCACCTGGTCGGCGGCAATGCTCGAGCCGCTGGACAGATGCGCGGTGAAATCACGGCCGTGCTTGTCGACCTTGGTCACCGTGCAGCCGGTGATGATGGTGATGCCGCGCTTTTCCATCTCGGCCCGGACATGCTTGCGCACGTCCTCGTCGAAGCCGCGCAGGATGTTATCGCCGCGGTAAATCACGGACACGTCGGAGCCGAAGCCCGCGAAGATGCCGGCGAATTCCAGCGCGATGTAGCCGCCGCCCTGGATCACGATCCGCTTCGGCAGCTCCTTCAGATGAAACGCCTCGTTGGAGGAGATCACGTGCTCGATGCCGGGAACGGCCGGCCCGTGATTGGGCGCGCCGCCGGTCGCGATCAGGATGTACTTCGCCGTCACCTTCTCGCCGGTGGCGAGGCGGAGCGTGTGGGCATCCTCCAGCACCGCGCGGGTCTTGACAATCTTGGCGCCCGACTTCTCGACATTGGTGGTGTAGGCGCCCTCGAGCCGGGCGATCTCCTTGTCCTTGTTGGCGACGAGGGTAGCCCAGTCGAACGAGACCTGGCCGATGCTCCAGCCGAAGCCGGCCGCATCCTCGATCTCCTGGTGGACGTGGCTGCCGATCACGAACAGCTTCTTCGGCACGCAGCCGCGGATCACGCAGGTGCCGCCCATCCGGTACTCTTCGGCGACCATGACCTTCGCGCCGTAATTGGCGGCGATGCGGGCGGCACGGACGCCGCCCGAACCACCACCGATGACAAACAGGTCGACGTCAAACTCGGCCATGGGTACCTCTCTCTTCGACCTCGCCCCGCAAGCGGGGCGAGGTCACGCGGAGCGCATCAGTGCGCTCGAAAACGCATTGGATATCCTCAGATATCTTTGCCGCGCTTCTTCATCTCGGCCTTGAACTGGCCGTTGACGATCACGCCGAACTGCTGCGCCCATTGCTGCATATATTGCAGCGAGCCGTTGATTGCAGTGGGCTCCGCGGTCAAAAGCTTCTGGCCGAGCGGCGTCTTGTAGAACGTCACGAGGTCCTTGAGCTCCTGCTCGGTGAACTCGGCGGCGTAGATCTGCGCCATGCCGTCGCCGATCTCCTTCTCGCTGCCCGCGAACTGCTTGGCGACGATCACCGCGACCTCGTCGAGATCCTTCTGGTAGTTCAGGTACTGCTGCAGCAGGCCGGTCTTGGTCTTCTCGATGATTCCCGGAACGGCGCCGGAATACATCACGGCCACGTTCTTCATCGTCAGGATTTCCTTGGCGGCCGCAATCGCCGCGGGGGTCGACTGCTTGACCTTCGGCATGGGGGGCAATTGCTGCTGCGCCATGGCCGGCGCCGCCGCGAGCGCCAGTCCAGCCGCCAGGGCCGCTGCCGACAAAAGTCCCGAAAAACGCTTCATTCCAAGTCTCCTTGCTTGCGGCGCTATCGCCGTTCAACAACCCGAATTCCCTGCGCGCCGGCCAGAACGGCGACGCTGCCAAGCCCGATGAACAGGCCATGTTCGACCACGCCCGGAATGACGCTGAGCAAACCCGCAAGACGCGGCGGGTCGCCGATCCGGCCGAGATGCGCATCGACGATCCAGTGGCCGCCATCGGTGACAAAAACGTGACCGTCCTTGCCCTTGCGGATGATCATTTGGCCGGACACGCCGGCCTCGGCGAACGCCCGCGCCATCGCCGCCTGCGTCGCGGCGAGCCCGAACGGGATCACCTCGACCGGCAGCGGAAAGCGGCCGAGCACGTCGACCCATTTGCTGTCATCGGCGATCACGATCATGCGATCACTGGCGGCCGCAACGATCTTCTCGCGCAGCAGCGCGCCGCCGCCGCCCTTGATCAGATTGAGCGCAGGGTCGATCTCGTCGGCGCCGTCGATGGTGAGGTCGAGATGGTCGATCTCGTCCAGCGTGGTCAGCGGCACGCCGCAGCGGATCGCGTCGTCCCGGGTCGCCTCCGAGGTCGGCACGCCGATCACCTTCATGCCTGATCGGACCTTGTCGCCGAGCAGCTCGACGAAGTGCTTGGCGGTCGATCCGGTGCCGAGCCCGAGCTTCATGCCGTCGCGCACCTCTTCGAGCGCGCGCGCCGCCGCCTGGCGTTTCAGTGCATCCATGTCCACGGCCGATAGCCCCTCGGTTGTCCGTTACGGGCACGCCATCGGGCGGCCCGGCGGGCGCATATCTAGCCTCGATTCACGGACAGGAATAGCGCCATCCGTGCCCGTCTTTAGGCCGAAACGGCGTCCATCGCCGCCAAAATCGCCGCAAAACGGTCCTCGGCCTCGGCTCGCATCCCGGGGTGGGTGAAAATGTAGAACTGGTCGTCGCGGATCGCAGCCAGCACCTGGGCCGCAACCAAGGACGGGTCGAGACCGGCCTCCAGGCGGCGCGCGATCTCCGCGATGAGCGCGGCTGCAGGGCTGCCCGGAGCGTGCTGGCGCGGCGGGCCGTACCGCTCGGGGCGGTTGCGCCTGCTCTCGCCGATCCGGGTCCGCACAAAGCTCGGACAGAGCACGCTGACGCCGATCCCGAGCGGCTTGAGCTGCTGACTTAGCCCCTCCGATATCGCGACGACGGCGAACTTGGTTGCCGCATAGGGACTGAGACCGAGCCCGGCATTCATGCCGGCCATCGACGCCGTGTTGACGATATGGCCGCCCTCGCCGTGCGCGCGGATGTGCGGCAGGAAGCTCCGGATGCCATGCACCACGCCCATCAAATTGACGTCGATCACCCAGCGCCAGTCGTCGACGGAGATCCGGTCGATGCCGCCGCCACCCGCGACGCCGGCATTGTTGCAGACGACATGGACCTTGCCGAAAGCGAGGAACGAGGCCTGCGCCGCGCCGTCGACGCTGCCGGGGTCCGCGACGTCGCAAACCACGCCACGGACATCTGCGCCGCGGGCGCGCAGCGCATCGACGGCCTTGTCCAGCGCGCCGGTTTCGATGTCGGCGAGCATCACCTTCATGCCTTCGCGCGCGAACGCGGCTGCCATGGCCAGTCCGATTCCGCTGGCCGCACCGGTGACAAAAGCGGCTTTTCCCGCAAGTTCCCGCATCCGAGCCTCCCTTTTTTGCGCGACACTAGCATCTTCTCTTGCATCGTGCGGCGCTGCCCGATAGCGAGAGACAGATGTCCGCGTCCTCTCCCCCCATCATTGTGTTCGATCTCGACGGCACGCTGGTCGACACTGCGCCTGACCTGATCAGCGCGCTGAACCATGTGCTCGACCGCGAGGGTCTGCAGCCGGTGCCGCTGTCCGCGGCGCGCAACATGATCGGCGCCGGCGCGCGCAAGCTGCTCGAGCGCGGGCTCGAGGTGGACGGACGCGTGGTCAGCCTCGCTGACCTCGATCGTCTGACCAAGGATTTCGTCGACTTCTACGCCGAGCACATTGCCGACGGCTCACGTCCGTTCGACGGGCTCGAGGCCGCGCTCGACCGGCTCGCATCGAAGGGCCACCGCTTTGCGGTCTGCACCAACAAGCTGGAGTGGCTGTCGAAGCTGTTGCTCGACCGGCTAGGTTTGGCCCCGCGCTTTGCCGCGATCTGCGGCCAGGACACGTTCGGCGTCGCCAAGCCGGATCCGGCGTTCCTGCGCGAGACGGTGGCCCGCGCCGGCGGGAAGCTGCCCGGCGCCATCATGGTCGGCGATGCGGGCCCCGATATCGGGGTCGCCCGGCGCGCCAACGTCCCGGTGATCGGGGTCGATTTCGGCTATACCGACGTCCCGATGACCGAGCTGAAGCCGGACCGGCTGATCAGCCATATGCGCGATCTGCCGGACGCCATCGCCAGCCTCATCGCGGCATAAGTTTTTCGCAACATATTGATATTACTTGGTAATATTTTGCCATGCGAATTTGCCATTAACCATCCTTTAACGAACAGACCTCCCCCTGTTGCGCCTCTGTTCCGACGCTCCTATGGTCGGTGCGGGGATTGTGGCTGATTGCCGCATTAGAGTGTGGATCATGCGTCGTATCATCGTGATTGCGGCCGCCGGGCTGAACCTGGCCGGCTGCTCCTCCTTCTCATTGGATTCGTTCAAGTCAGCGCCGCCGCCAATGCCGGTGCAGCTGGATTCGAACCCGCAGGGCGCCGACGCCGTGACGTCGATCGGACCGGGCTGCAAGACGCCCTGCTCCGTGTCGATCCCGGCACCGGAGAGCAACTTCACCGTCACCTTCAACATGCCCAAGTTCCAGCCGGCGACGGTGCCGGTGACCGTGACCCGCACGCCGGGCGACTTCACCAGCCCAGCCACCACCACGCTCGATCCGAGCCCGGTGTTCGCCGAGTTGCAGCCCGCCGGTCCGCCGCCGCGCGCCCACAAGCCGCGGCCGAAGCGGAAGAAGCCGAAGCCGGCTGCTGCCGAGGCGGCGCCTGCCGGCGCGCCGGATGCTGCGTTCCCCGCCCCGGCTGCCGCGCCGCCGCCGGCCGCGGCGCCAGCGCCGACGCGCTAGAAACTGCGCGCTTTGCACTGCACAAGAACCCGGCCCAAAGCCGGATTTTTGGTTTTGGTCGAGACACATCGGCGATTGCGATCATGCATCGCGCGATATGGCTCACCTATCGCTTTGCGATTGACGTTGCATGTTGCTGATCATCGCATGCATCATCCCTTGGGACGCATTGTGACAGCCTGCCAACATGCATAGATTATGCGTGCCGCAGCCGATCGCGACGCGGCGTGCAAGGGAACTGGTTGCAGTACTTTGGTTGAAGGCCCGGGCTGAATGAACGTCTCAACGCAAGCGCATTCCGACACGCTGTTTCGTCCGATGACCGATCCGTTCGGCCGGACCATTCGTTACCTGCGCGTCTCCGTCACCGACCGCTGCGACCTGCGCTGCTTCTATTGCATGTCGGAGGACATGACCTTCCTGCCGAAGGCCGATCTGCTGACGCTGGAGGAGCTCGACCGTCTCTGCTCGGCCTTCGTCGCCAAGGGCGTGCGCAAGATCCGCCTCACCGGCGGCGAGCCGCTGGTCCGCCGCAATGTGATGGGCCTGGTGCGTTCGCTCTCGCGCCACCTTTCGACCGGCGCGCTCGACGAGTTGACGCTGACCACCAACGGCTCGCAGCTCGCACGCTTCGCGCAGGAGCTGGCCGATTGCGGCGTGCGCCGCGTCAACGTCTCGCTCGACACGCTCGACCCCGTAAAATTCCGGACCATTACCCGCTGGGGCGACATCGACAAGGTGCTGTCGGGCATCGAGGCGGCCCGATCCGCGGGACTCGCGGTCAAGATCAACGCGGTCGCGCTGAAGAACATGAACGAGGACGAGATTCCCGCGCTGATGGAATGGGCGCACGGCAAGGGCATGGGCCTGACCTTGATCGAGGTGATGCCGATGGGCGACATCGGCGAGGGCCGCATCGATCAGTATGTGCCGCTGTCGCTGCTGCGCGCGCGGCTCGAAAAGCACTACACGCTGACCGACCTCGCCGACGACACCGGCGGCCCTGCCCGCTACGTCCGGGTCGCCGAGACCGGCGGCAAGCTCGGCTTCATCACGCCGATGACCCACAATTTCTGCGAATCCTGCAACCGGGTGCGGATCACCTGCACCGGCACGCTGCACACCTGCCTCGGCCATGAGGACGCGTCCGACCTGCGCCGGCCGCTGCGCAGCTCGCCGGACAACGATCTGCTGTCGACGGCGATCGATCGGGCCATCGGGCTGAAGCCGAAGGGGCACGATTTCATCATCGACCGCCGCCACAACCGGCCGAGCGTCAGCCGCCACATGAGCGTGACCGGCGGCTAGTCTATCGCCCCCTCCCGACGCCTGCGTCGTCCGCTGATTACCAAGGCGGGACAACGGTTTGCCGTGGCGTCAATTTGCCCATTTTCCGATTGACGGCGTTCCACGGCGCTGATTTGGTGCCCCGGCTTTCACGCTTGCCAGGCCGGACAGGCCGCTGCCCCGTCGGTCGCTGCCGACGATCCGGCAGCCAAGAGCAGCTAACAACGGCGGAAGCGGATTTCGGGGGAGGACGATCGCTTGCAACTGCTCCTGAAAGTGAGCCGTGGCTCCGTGCGCATGCGCGCGGCGGCCAGATGATGCTTGAGAAGATATTCGGTGCGCAGATCGCGCGACCGCGGAGATCGTGATGCGCCCTATGTTGGCACTAAGTCAGGCCATCGACCGCCTCAATGAGAAGATCGGCTACGTCTGCAATCTGCTCGTGCTGATCGCCTGCCTGGTCAGCGCCGGCAATGCCATGATCCGCTACGCGTTCAGCTACTCCTCGAACGGCTGGCTCGAGGCGCAGTGGTACATGTTCGCGATCCTCGTGATGTTCGGCGCCTCCTACACCTTCAAGCGCAACGAGCATGTGCGCGTCGAGATCCTCTATCTGATGCTGTCCGAGCGCGGCCAGCTCTGGCTCGACATGATCGGCACATTGTTCTTCCTGATCCCGGCCTGCCTGCTGCTCGCCTATCTGTCCTGGCCGTTCTTCTACCAGGCCTATGCGGTCGGCGAGATGAGCGGCAATGCCGGCGGCCTCTTACGCTGGCCGATCAAGTTCGTTATCCCGTCCGGCTTCGTGATGCTTGCGTTGCAAGGCGTCTCAGAGGTGATCAAGCGGATCGCCGCGCTGCAGGGCTATGTGACCATCGACGCGAAGTATGAGAGGCCGACGCAATGATCACGCTGGAGATGATGCCGCCGCTGATGTTCGGCGGCCTGATCATTGCAATGCTGATCGGCTATCCGGTGGCGTTCACGCTCGCCGCGGTCGGCCTGTCGTTCGGGTTCCTCTCGATCTATCTCGGCTTCTTCGACCTCAACTTCCTGCAGGCGATCCCGGGCCGCATCTTCGGCAGCGTGCTGTCCAACGAGCTCTTGCTCGCGATCCCGTTCTTCACCTTCATGGGCGCGATATTGGAGAGATGCGGGCTCGCCGAGGACATGCTGGATTCGATGGGCCAGTTGTTCGGCCCGATCCGCGGCGGCCTCGGCTATTCCGTGATCATCGTCGGCTTCATCCTCGGCGCCATCACCGGCACGGTGGCGGCGCAGGTGATCGCCATGGCGCTGATCTCGATGCCGGTGATGATCCGCTACGGCTACAACATCCGCTACATCACGGGCGTGCTCGCCGCCTCCGGCACCATCACGCAACTTGTTCCTCCCTCTCTCGTCCTGATCGTGCTCGCCGACCAGCTCGGCAAGTCGGTCGGCGACATGTATCTCGGCGCCTGGGGCCCGTCGGTGTTCCAGATCCTGCTGTTCGCCGGCTACACCTTCCTGCTCGGCATCTTCAAACCGAGCCACGTGCCCGCGGTGCCGATCGAGGCCCGCACGCTGACCGGCTGGGCGCTGTGGAAGAAGTGCCTGCTCGGCATCATCCCCTCCGCGGTGCTGATCTTCGTGGTGCTCGGCACCATGATGATGGGCCTTGCGACCCCGACCGAAGCCGGCGCCATGGGCGCGGTCGGCGCCATCGTGCTCGCCGCCATCCACCACAAGGATTTCAGCGCGGCCGGCCGCAAGATGCTGATCATCGGCGTGATCGCCGGCGGCATCGGCACCATCGTCGCGATGCTCTACAGCGAGAACCTGATCTTCAGGCTCGCCTTCGCGATCACCTATCTCGCGGTGGTCTGGATCTGCCTCGAGGCCGTGAAGATCCCGGACCTGCGCGACCTGATCAAGCAGGGCTATGAGACCACCATGCGCATCACCTGCATGGTCACCTTCATCCTGATCGGATCGACCTGCTTCTCGGTGGTGTTCCTCGGCGTGTCCGGCGGCACCTGGCTGGAGCACCATTTGACCTCGCTGCCCGGCGGCGTCTGGGGCTTCCTGATCTTCATCAACCTGTTCATCTTCTTCCTGGCGTTCTTCCTCGACTTCTTCGAGATCGCCTTCATCATCCTGCCGATGATCGCGCCGATCGCGCAGAAGGTGCTGGCGCCCGTGGTCGGCCCCGATGCCGCGCTGATCTGGTTCGGCGTGATGCTCTGCGTCAACATGCAGACCTCGTTCCTGCATCCGCCGTTCGGCTTCGCGCTGTTCTATCTGCGCGGCGTGGCGCCGAAGGAAGTGAAGAGCTCCGACATCTATTGGGGCGCGATGCCCTGGATCGGCCTGCAGGCGATCATGGTGGCGCTGGTGATCGCGTTCCCGGTGGTCGTCACCGGCCTGCTCGACAAGCCGCTCGACGTCGACCTCAACAAGGTCAAGATCGAGGTGCCGCAGATCGAGCTGCCGCCGCTCGATTTCGGCCAACCGAAGCAATAGCAGGCATTCGGCCTCATTCAGGCATGTCTCGCGGGAGCGGGGCATGCTGCGGCTGTTGACTGCGGCCAAGCAGCCTGTGAATAGACGAGGCACGGATCGTCCTCGAACTCACAGATCGCCGCCCATGCCCCAATCGCGCCCCATCCGCTCGTTCGTTCGCCCGCTCGTCGCGTCCCTTGGCCTGGCCTTTGCCGCGACCGTCGCGAACGCGGCGCCGGCGGCCGACGTTCGCGCGCTGGCGCAACAGGAGCAGCAGCCGCTGCTCGACACCCTGCGCGACCTCGTGCAGATCGAATCCGGCAGCAAGGACATCGACGGCCTCAACCAGATCGCCGCGCGCATCGCCGGCCAGCTCAAGCAGCTCGGCGGCGCAGTTGACATTCTGCAAACCACCGACATCTATCGCCTCGATGACACGCCGGAGAAGATCGGCCCGGCCGTTCAGGCCGTCTTCAAGGGCACCGGCAGCGCGAAGATCATCCTGATCGCGCATATGGACACGGTTTATCTCAAGGGCATGCTGAAGGACCAGCCGTTCCGCATCGACGGCGACAAGGCCTATGGGCTCGGCATCGCCGACGACAAGCAGGGCATCGCTACCATCATCCACACCGTGGCGCTGCTGCAGAAACTCAACTTCAAGGATTACGGCACGCTCACGGTGCTCATCAATGGCGACGAGGAGATCTCGTCGCCCGGCTGGCGCTCAACCATCACCCGCCTCGCCGCGGAGCAGGACACCGTGTTCTCGTTCGAAGGCAGCGACGCCAACGGCACGCTCCGCCTCGCCACCAGCGGCATCGGCTCGGCCTATCTCACGGTGCATGGCAAGTCGTCGCATGCGGGGGCAAGGCCCGAGGGCGGCGTGAACGCGCTCTACGAGCTGTCGCACCAGGTGCTGCAGATGAAGGACCTGTCGAAGCCCGAGCAGGGCCTGAAGCTGAATTGGACAGTTTCCAAGTCCGGCACCAACCGCAACGTGATCCCCGCCGAAGCCACGGCGCAGGCCGATGCGCGTGCGCTCAAGGTCGCGGATTTCGACGAGCTCGAGAAGGCGCTGCAGGACAAGATCAAGAACCGCCTGCTGCCCGACTCCAAGGTGGACGTGAAGTTCGAGGTCCGCCGTCCGCCGCTCGAGGCCAACGACGCCTCGCGCAGCGTGGCCGGCCACGGCAAGGCGATCTATCAGGAACTGGGCCTGTCGATGAACGTCGCCGAAAGAGCCACGGGCGGCGGCACCGACGCAGCCTTCGCCGCCCTCAAGACCAAGGGGGCCGTGGTCGAAGGCATGGGCCTCTCGGGCTTCGGCGCGCATTCCAACGATGCCGAATACGTGCAGATCAACAGCATCGTGCCGCGCCTTTATTTGACCACCCGCATGATCATGGACCCGTCCGACGGCAAGGTGAAGTAAGCCGGCCGGGCCGCAGCACGACGGGCGTCACGGACCGGGCCTCTCAGGCGGTCGCCGGCTCCGCCTTGGCAAGGCGGAAGCTCAGCGTGAACTGGGCACCGCCGGACGGCAGGTTCTCGACCTTGATCGTCGCGTCATGATCGTCGACGACGCCGCGGACGATCGAGAGCCCGAGCCCTGCACCATCGGTGCGGTGGCGCTGACGATCACCGCGCCAGAAGCGCTGGAACACCAGGCCCTGCTCGGCGGGCGCGATGCCGGGCCCGCAGTCCCGCACCTGCACCGAACCGTCCTCATGCACCTCGACATCGACCGAGGTCGCGTCGGCGGTGTACTTGATGGCGTTCTCCGCTAGGTTGAAGATCGCGCGCTGCAGCATCTCGGCATTGCCCTTGACCCGCACCGGACCGTCGGTGCCGCGCAGGGCGATATCCTTCTGCTGCGCCAGGGCGTACGGCGCGATCGAGCCGACCACTTCGGCGCACACGGCGCGCAGGTCCGCGGTCTCGCCGGGGTCCAGCACCAGCGTATCGAGCTCGGCGATCTCGAGCAGCTGGCTGACGATACGGCTCATGCTCTCGATGTCGGCATGCAGCTCCTTGGTCCCCTTGCTGATATCCAGCGTCTCGATCCGGGTCCTCAGGATCGCGAGCGGCGTGCGCAGCTGATGCGCGGCATCGGCCGTGAACTGGCGCTGCACGTGAAATCCATCCTCCAGGCGGTCGAAGGCCTGGTTGACGGCGGTCACCAGCGGCAGGATCTCGCTCGGAATCCCGTCCGTCGGAAGGCGGATGTCGGTCCTGGCCGGCCCGATGCTCCTCGCCTCCTCCGAGGCCCGCAACAGCGGAATCACGGCGCGGCGGAAGATCAGGATATCGGTCGCAAGCAGGATCAGGAGGATCGGGATGGTGATCCAGCCGACCCGCCGGAAGAAATTGGAGACGATGTCGTCGATGATGACGTCGCGATGCGACAGGTCCTCGGCGACCTGGATGCGCAGCGTCTCGCCGCCGACGAGCTGGGTGACGCTGGCGCCGGAAATCCGGTCCACCGAAACCGGCAGCCGCGGCGCCGTGCGATGCGACGAGAACAGCAGATTGTCGTCCGCATCGTAGATGTCGTAGCGGTAGCGGCCATAGGCGTCGGAATAGAGCCCTCTCAGGCTGTCCGGCAGGTTGAGCACGACCTTGCCGGCGGAATCGACCGAGAGGTTCTGTCCGAGATCGGCGGCCTGATCGCGCATCGCTTCGCGATGCAGCTGGTTGATTTCCGAGTTCAAGAGCCACAGCAGCAGCAGCGGCAGGAAGATCGCGGCGACCGCGACCGCCACGATGTGCAGAAACACGATCCGCGAGGTCAGCGACGTGAAGCGGAACACCACCCCTATTTCTCCTCCGCCATCAGATAGCCGACGCCGCGGATGGTGTGGATCACGATCTTGGCGTCGTGCTCGCTGAGCAGCTTGCGCAGCCGCGACACGTAAACCTCGACGGCATTCGAGGCGACCTCGCCCGACAGACCGAAGATATGATCCTCGACGTTCTTCTTCGGCACCACCCGTCCCTGCCGCCGCAGCAGGATCTCGAGCACCGACGTCTCACGCGCCGAGAACACGTGCGGCGCGCCGTCGACGAACACCTGCTTGCTCTCGGTGTCGTAGACGAGATTGGCGAGCTTCAGCGACGAGCCGAGCAGCTGACCGGGCCGGCGCAGGATGGCTTCGAGCCGCGCCACCAGCTCTTCCAATGCGAACGGTTTCGCCAGATAGTCGTCCGCGCCGCTGCGCAGGCCGTTGACCCGGTCCTGCAACCCGTTGCGCGCGGTCAGCACCAGGACCGGCAGCGGGTCGCTCTTGCGGCGCAGCTCCGACAGCACCGACAGGCCATCGCCGTCGGGCAGACCGAGATCGAGGATCATGGCAGCATAGCTGACGCTGCGCAGCGCATCGCGCGCCTCGGCGACGCTGTTAACGATATCGGACTCGTATCCCGCCGCCATTAGCCCGCTGGCAAGCAGTCGCGAGAGTTCGACGTTATCCTCGACGATCAGAAGGCGCATCGCGGCATTCCTGTCTTCATTCGACCGGCCTTCTGTTTGCACACCTTGTTGCGATGCGCCAGCCAAGCGACAGATCCGCTGCAGATAGCGCGCTGGGCAAGCCCGATGTGCAAACGACACGCAGTTAAGTATAGCGCTTGAATTGCCGCTGACGGCGCTGTGTTTTGGCTACGCGGGGCCGCTCCTGTCATCATGCAAAATAGATAAACCCGCACCCGCCGCAATCAAAATTCGCCGATCCCGCCCGCCGCCGAAAAGGGCAAATGTAAGGCTGGCGTCAGCTAGCCCTGATAACTGTTCATCCGCTCTCACCGGGAGATCGACGACGGCCCACCATGCGGCAGGACCTCGTCTCCTGCACGGGCTTTCATGCAGTATTGGCTAGGCGGGCGATGTCATTTCGGATGAAGTTTGTGGGCTTTGCGGCGATGCCGGTGCTGGCGGCGCTTCTCGCCGGCGCGTGGCTCACGACGCGAGCCGATGGTGTCGTGAGCGCCAAGGCCGTGCAGGAGACCGCGCCGCAGGATGTCAATGTCGAGCAGCAATACGTTGCGTTGAACGACAAGCAGGCGGCCTCCATGAAGGTCATGGCCGCGGAGCAGCGTTCGTTCCGGACACTGAAGAACGCGGTCGGCTCGATCGACTTCAACCAGAACATGCTGGTGCAGGCGTTTACGTCAAATCCCGGCAGGATCGTCGACACGCCGCTCAACGTCGGTGACGAGGTGGCGAAGGGCGACAGGCTGTTCACCATCGACAGCCCCGATCTGTTGCAGGCCGAATCGTCGCTGCTCGCCTCGGCCGGCGTGCTCGAACTGCAGACCAGGACGCTGGCGCGGGTCAGGCAGCTGCTGAAGACCGGCGGCGGCGCGCAGAAGGACGTCGACCAGGCGACCTCGGACCAGCAGACCGCCGAGGGCAACTACAAGGCCGGCCGCGACGCGGTGCGTATCTTCGGCAAGACCGATGCCGAGATCGATCGCATCGTCGCTGACCGCAAGGTCGATTCCATCCTGGTGGTGCCGAGCCCGATCTCCGGCCGGATCATTGCCCGCAACGCCGCGCCGGGTCTCTTCGTGCAGCCCGGCAATGCGCCGGCGCCCTATTCGCTGGCCGACATCTCGACGATGTGGATGGTCGCCAATGTGATCGAGACCGATGCCCCCTCCTACCGGATCGGCCAGCCGGTCGAGGTGCGGGTGCCGGCCTATCCGAACGAGGTGTTTCGCGGCCGCGTGACGACGCTTGGCCTCAACATCGATCCGAACTCGCACCGCCAACTGGTGCGTTCGGTGATCGATGATCCCCAGCACAAGCTGCGCGCGGGCATGCTGGCGAGCTTCACCATCGAAACCGAGCCGCCGAAACTGTCGGTGAGCGTTCCGCTTGATGCCATCGTGCGTGAGGGCGACGGCACGATGACGGTGTGGGTCACGACCGACGGCCGCAAGTTCGACCGCCGCTCGGTGACGATCGGCATGGAGCAGGACGGCTGGCGGCAAATCCTCAGCGGCCTCACAGCCGGCGAGAAGGTCGCTTCCACTGGCGCGATCTTCCTCAGCAACAAGTTCGCCAACGCGGCCACCGGCTAGCCCGTGCCAGCCGCGCCCAGGTCCGCTCAAGAGTAGTGCAGCACCTTGATCAAGAGCCTCCTTCAATTCGGTCTGACCCGAAGCGCCGTCATCGTGCTCGGCCTTGCGGTGTTCTGCGCCGCCGGATTCGCCGCGTTCGCCAAGCTGAACATCGAGGCCTATCCGAACCCGGCGCCCGTCATCCTCGAGATCACGGCGCAGGCCGCCGGCCTCTCCGCCGAAGAGATGGAGAAGTACTACACGATCCCGATGGAGGTCGGGCTGTACTCGACGCCGGACGTGGTCAACATCCGCTCGACCTCGTTCTACGGCCTGTCGTTCGTCCGCGTCACCTTCAAATACGGCGTCGATTATTATTTCGCGCTCTCGCAGGCCACCAACAACCTCACGCAGAACGTCCAGCTTCCCGGCAATCAGATCCCGCAGATCCAGCAATCGAGCCTGGTCGGCGAGATCTACCGCTACCAGCTGGTTGGCCCGCCGAATTTCGGCCTGACCAATCTCAGGACGCTGCAGGACTACGTCGTCGCCCGCCGACTGATGACGATACCGGGTGTCGTGCAGATCAACTCCTGGGGCGGCACCACCAAGCAGTTCAACGTCGACGCCGATCTTGCAAAGCTCGAGGCCTATAACATCACCGTGCCGCAGCTGATCAGCGCGCTCGGCAATTCCAACGTCAATGTCGGCGGCCGCGAGATCGCGATCGGCCAGCAATCCGTCAACATCCGCGGCATCGGCCTGATCAATTCCGGCGGCAAAGACGATGTCACCAAGGGCTACAAGGTCCGGGACATCGAGAACGTCGTCCTGACGCAATCCAGCGGACTGCCGATCCAGATCAAGGACGTCGCCAAGGTTTCGGTCGGCTATGTGCCGCGGCTCGGCATCGCAGGAAAGGACAAGAGCGACGACGTCGCCGCGGCGATCGTCGTGATGGGCCGCACCCAGCATACCAACGACATCGTGCCGAAGGTCGAGGAGGAAGTCGCCAAGATCAACAGCGACGGCACCCTGCCGCCCGGCGTCAAGGTGGTCCCGTATTACGACCGCACCTCGCTGGTCAGCGTCACGACCCACACCGTGCTGCACAACCTGATGTTCGGCTGCCTGCTGGTGTTCGTGATCCAGTGGGTGTTCCTGGGCGACCTGCGCAGCGCGCTGATCGTCAGTGCCAATATCCCGTTCGCGCTGTTCTTCGCGATCATCATCCTGGTGCTGCAGGGCGAGGACGCCAACCTGCTGTCGCTCGGCGCGGTCGACTTCGGCATCATCGTCGATTCCGCCGTCATCATGATGGAGAACATCTTCCGCAACTTCCAGTCCAGCCCGGAGAACCGGCTGCGCGTGCTGCAGAACCTCGCCGAGGGCTATTGGGGAGGCGATCCGACCACACGCAACGGCCAACCCGCGCCGGGCTGGACCGAGCGGCTGCGCATGATCTTCGTCAGCGCATTGCAGGTCGACAAGGCAGTGTTCTTCACCGCGGCCATCACGGTGACCGCGTTCGTACCGCTGTTCACCATGCAAGGCGTCGAAGGCCAGATTTTCGGACCGATGGCGCGAACCTATGGCTACGCGCTCGCCGGCGCGCTGCTGGCAACCTTCACGGTGACGCCGATACTGGCATCGCTGCTGCTGCCACGGCATATCCAGGAAACCGAAACCATCATCGTGCGCTCGCTGCGCAAGGCCTACACGCCGGTGCTGCGCTGGTCGCTGACGCATCTGCGGGTCGCGGTCGCGGCCGGCATCATTTTCCTCGGGCTCAGCGGCCTTGCGGCGAGCCAGCTCGGCAGCGAATTCCTGCCTGCGCTCGAGGAAGGCAATTTCTGGATCCGCGCCTCGATGCCGCCGACCATGTCGCTCAACGCCGGCACCGAACCGACCCGCAAGATGCGCGAGATCCTGCTGCGTCACCCCGAGATCGTCACGGTGGTGTCCCAGCATGGCCGCCCCGATAATGGCAGCGACGCCTCGCCATTCTCGAACGTCGAGCTGTTCGCGCCGATCAAGCCGTTCGACCAATGGCCGCCCGGCCTGACCAAGGAGAAGCTCACCGAGGAATTGCAGAAGGAGTTCGACGAGGAACTGCCGGGCGTCACCTTCAACTTCTCGCAGTACATCCAGGACAACGTCGAAGAGGCGCTGTCGGGCGTCAAGGGCGCGAACTCGGTCAAGATCATCGGTCCGAACCTTGCCGTGCTCGAACAGCTCGCGAGCAAGGTCGCGCGGGAGATGGCCAAGATCCGCGGCGTTGCCGACCTCGGCATCTTCCATCTGGTCGGGCAACCCAACCTCAACATCAAGGTCAACCGGGAGAAGACCGCGCGCTACGGCCTCAATACAGGCGACGTCACGACCGTGGTTCAGGCTGCGCTCGGCGGCACCAGCGCGACGACGGTGCTCGAGGGCGACCGGCAGTTCGGCGTGGTGGTGCGGCTCGATCCCAAGTTCCGCCAGAGCATCGACGAGGTGCGCGAGATCAAGGTCGCCTACCAGACGCCATCCGGTACCAACGCCTACATCCCCCTGAGCGAGCTCGCCGACATCTCGCTCGATACCGGCGCCTCGTTCATCTATCGCGAGCGCAGCCAGCGCTATATCCCGATCAAGTTCAGCGTGCGCGGCCGCGATCTCGGCAGCACGGTTGCGGAGGCGCAGACGCGCGTCGCCGAGACCGTGCAGCTTCCGGCCGGTTACCGGATGATCTGGTCCGGCGAATTCGACAATCTCGAAGCCGCCAAGGCGCGCCTGATGATCGTCGTACCGGTGACGCTGCTGCTGATCTTCGTGTTGCTCTACAGCCTGTTCAACTCGCTGCGCGACAGCCTGCTGGCGCTGGCCGGCATTCCCTTCGCGGTCGGCGGCGGCCTGATCGCGCTGTTCCTCGCCGGGCTCGATTTCTCGATCTCGGCCGCGATCGGCTTCATTTCGCTGTTCGGCGTCGCGGTCATGGACGGCATCCTCAACATCACCTATTTCCGCGAATTGCGGGCCTCGGGCATGAGCATCGCAGAGGCGGTCTTCAACGGCGCCGAGCAACGCATGCGGCCGATGCTGATGACCGCGCTGTCCGCGGGCGTGGGCCTGTTCCCGGCGGCGCTGTCGCACGGCATCGGCAGCCAGGTTCAGCGGCCGCTCGCCACCGTGGTGGTCGGCGGCATGTTCATCGGACCGCTGCTGCTCCTGATCGTGGCGCCTGCCCTGCGCAAGATCTTCCTGTCGCGCGAGCCAGTCGCCTCTCCCGACCAGGCGACCGCCGCCGCGCCGCCCGAAGCGGCCCATGAAGGGGGCGCCTGATGTCCGAGATCTTCGCAAGGGTTGTTGCCACGCTCGCGCTGTGCGGAACGCGCGCCCCGCGTCCGACGCTTGGCGCCGCTACCGCCGCCCTGTTACTGACAAGCTGCGCCGTCGGCCCGAATTTCGTCGCGCCGCCAGCCCCGGACGTGGATCGCTACACGCCGGAGAAGCTGGCTTCTCCCAGCGCGAATGCCGGGGGCCCCAGCGTGCCGAAGCAGCATTTCGTCAGCGGCGAGGACGTGTCGCTGCGATGGTGGACGGCATTCCGGTCGAAGCCGCTCGACGAGTTGATCAAAATGTCGGTCGAGCACAACCCGTCCCTGCAGGCGGCTGAAGCGTCGATCAGGATCGCGCAATACAACGCGCTGGCCCAGCGCGGGCTGTTCTTCCCGCAGATCGGTGCGAACTACACGCCGTCGCAGCAGCAGATTTCCGGCGCCTCGAGCTCGGGCCCGGGCGGCCAGTCCCCTTCGGTATTCTCGCTGCATACCGCGCAATTAAACGTCAGTTTCGTGCCTGACATCTGGGGCCAGAATGTTCGCGCGGTCGAGAGTCTCGACGCGATCTCCGAGCAGCAATTGTTCCAGCTGGAAGCGGCCTACCTGACGCTGACGGCCAACGTCGTCACCGCGGCGATCCAGGAAGCGTCACTTCGGGGCCAGATTGGCGCGATCCAGCGCGTCGTGAAGATCGAACGCGGCATCCTGGAAATCGTGAAGAACCAGTTCAACGCAGGCAGCGCCGCTCAGGTCGACGTGCTGGCGCAGGAGGCCGCGCTGGCCCAGTCCGAGCAGTTGCTCCCGCCGCTGGAAAAGCAGCTCGCGGTTCAGCGCGATCTGCTGACCTCGCTGGCCGGGCAATTCTCGGCTGACGAGATCCTGCAAAAGTTTACGCTCGACCGCCTGGCGCTCCCCGCAAACCTGCCGGTGAGCCTGCCGAGCAAGATGATACGCCAGCGTCCGGACGTCAGGGCCGCGGAGGCGCTGCTGCACTCGGCGAACGCCCAACTCGGCGTGTCGATCGCGGCGCGGCTGCCCAACGTCACGATTTCAGGCAACGCCGGGGCCGCGGCCTTCAGCCTTGCCCAGTTGTTCACGCCGGGAACCAGCTTCTACGTCATTGCGGCGAGTGCGACCCAGCCGCTGTTCGATGGCCTGACGCTCTACCACAAGCAGAAGGCCGCGGAGGCCGCGGTCGACCAGGCGGACGCGCTGTATCGGCAGGCCGTCGTCACGGCGATGCAGAACGTCGCCGACGCCCTGCGCAGCCTGCAGGCCGACGCGCGCGCCCTGCAGGCTGCGGTCAAGGCCGAACTCGCCGCCAAGGCCAGCCTCGACATCATTCAGAAGCAGCTTGCCCTCGGGCAAGTCAGCCAGGTGGTCGTACTCAATGCCCAGCAGGTCTATCTGACCGCTGCGGTCGTCCACGTCCAGGCGCAGGCGACGCGCCTTTCGGACAGCGCCGCCCTGTTCATGGCGCTCGGCGGCGGATGGCCGACCAACTGCGCATGCGACGACTGGCGCAAATGCGTCCTGGAGGACGCGCCCGCCCCGGCCCCGCAGCGGGTCAGCGAAAATGGGCCTCCTGCCCGCTGACCAATGCGGCGCACGAGACACGAACTGGAGGATCCGGCGAATGAAAAACATGCTGACTTTGGCGGCAATCCTGCTCGCGATCTGGGCGGGATCCGCGGCCGCGCAGAGCGCGGTCGGCGGCCCGAAAAAGCCAAGCAATCTCGGTGGGCCGACCGTCCAGAAGAACCCGGTGGTTCCGGCTCCGCAGGCGAGCGCGCCAACGCCCCCACCATCGCCGCCAAAGCCGTTGCCGAAGAAGTAGCGGCGCAATTGAATCGGCTCCCGGGATTCACGCTGATCGGCTCGATGAGACAAACATGAAAAACGCACCGCTCGTGCCGATGACAACCACTCGGTACCCTGTCCAGCCGACGCGGCTGGACAGTATTCCGTGGCGGAAATCGTCGCCGAGACGGGGTGACACCTACCGCTTGAGGTGCGTCTCGGTCGACGGGCTCGGTTACTGACGGCTGCGCCGGCTTCGGCCGCCAATGCGCTGCGCGAGCAGCGAAGGCGTCTACCAGACGACGACCGCGCAGAGCAGCGCCAGCGGAAGCGCGGCGCCCCCGATGACGACCCACCTGCGCATCTCAGCCGGATCTCTCGAATACGTGAATATCTGAGCGGCGACGAACAGGCAGACTGCGGCGCCCAGGAGGGTGCGAACCAAATCGGACGGCGTCTCGTAGGCTGACCAGATGGTTTCGTTTTGCGGGCTTGCGACTCGTGCAGTGATGACCACCACAACGATCAGAAACAGCGTCCGAAGGAAAAGACCGAGGAAACGCATATGGCGCCCTGATTCATGCTCCTCCACAACGCTAGCATGAATCGGGCCAAAAAGCATTCATCCAGCCATTCGCCCAGCGCGCGCCGGCTCCAAACAAAAATCCCGGAGCGTTGCCCCGGGATTTCTACCTGCGTTGAAGGTGCGCGGCGTCAGACCTGAGAGTGGCGCGCCATGAAATTGTCATATCCGACTTCGGCGACCTGGAACCACTGATAGCCGTTGTTGGAGAACGACGTCAGCGAGTCATAGACCTTCTTGAAATTGGCATTGCTTGCCGCGACCTCGGCGTGCAACTCCTTGGCGGCCTTGAAGGAGGCCTCCATCACAGTGGCCGGGAACGGGCGCAGCTTGGTGCCGACCGCGAGCAGCTTCTTCAGTGCGAGCGGGTTGGCCTGGTCGTAGCGCGCCATCATCCAGTTGTTGGCGAGATGGCCGGCCTGCTCCAGCACGAACTGATAGTGCTTCGGCAGCGCATTCCATTTGTCGAGGTTGATCAGCGCCACCAGCATCGGACCGCCTTCCCACCAGCCGGGGAAGTAATAGTTCGGCGCGACCTTGTAGAAGCCGAGCTTCTCGTCGTCGTAGGGACCGACCCACTCGGCCGCATCGATGGTGCCCTTTTCCAGCGCCGGATAGATGTCGCCGCCGGCGAGTTGCTGCGGCACCGCGCCGAGCTTCTGCATCACCCTTCCGGCAAAGCCGCCGATGCGGAATTTGAGGCCCTTGAGATCGTCGACGCTGTTGATCTCCTTGCGGAACCAACCGCCCATCTGGCAACCGGTGTTGCCGGCAAGCAGCGAGGTGACGTTGTAGCTCTTGTAGAACTCGTTGAGCAGCTCCTTGCCGCCGCCCAGCATGAACCAGGCCTGGTTGAGGCGCATGTTGGGCCCGAACGGCACCGAGGAGCCGAAGGTGAAGGTCGGATCCTTGCCGAAATAGTAATAGGGCGCGGTGTGGCCCATCTCGACCGTGCCGTTCTGCACGGCGTCGAGCACCTGCAGGCCCGGCACGATCTCGCCGGCGGCAAAGGTCTGGATCTGGAACTTGTTGTCGGTGGCCTCACCGACCGCCTTCGCCATCAGCTCGGCGCCGCCGTGCAGCGTGTCGAGCGACTTCGGCCAGCTCGTGGTCAGGCGCCACTTGAGCTCCGGCATCGACTGCGCGATCGCGGGAGCTGCGACCGTTGCCGCGCCGGCGACGCCGAGGCCCGTGACCTTGATGAAATCTCTTCGCTTCATTTTTGAATCCGCCCTGTGTGATTGTGTTGTTCGAGCGTCGACTGCTTGCGATCGTCGCGCTGCTTTTCTTTGCCGTCATGACCGGTGATCGATCACGCGCCGCCTTCGTGCCGAGGCTTCGGCGCGAGCATGGAACATCCCCCCGGCGAATGCCAGACGCAAAAAACCCGGCCCCCTTGCGGGGGCCGGGCTACTTAAGTCGAAGCTTTTTGGCGCGTTCTCTTCTCGCGAACGCTCGAAGCGCTCTTAGCCGCGGGTGCGCGAGCGGATCATGAAGCTGTCGAAGGTGTACTCGGCGACCTGCCACCACAGATACTGGTCGGAGCGGTATGCCTGCATGGCGTCGATGGACTTCTTGAAGTCGGCGTTCTTGGCCGAGATTTCACCCCACAGCTCGTTGGTTGCCTTGAGGCAGGCCTCGAGCACTTCGTTGGTGAACGGACGCAGCTGCGTGCCGCTGGCAACCAGCCGCTTCAGCGCCGAGGGGTTCTGCATGTCGTAGCGCGCAGCCATCCAGCTGTTGGCGTTGGCGGTCGCGTTGGTCAGGATCGCCTGGTAGTTCTTCGGCAGCGCGTTCCACTTCTCGAGGTTGCAATAGGCGTGCACGGTCGGGCCGCCTTCCCAGAAGCCCGGGTAGTAGTAGTACTTGGCGACCTTCTGGAAGCCGAGCTTCTCGTCGTCATAGGGACCGACCCACTCGGCGGCGTCGATGGTGCCTTTTTCCAGCGCCGGATAGATGTCGCCGCCGGCGAGCTGCTGCGGCACCACGCCGACCTTCTGCAGCACCTGGCCGGCAATGCCGCCGATGCGGAATTTGAGGCCGGAGAGATCGGCGACCGTCTTGATCTCCTTCCGGAACCAGCCGCCCATCTGGGTGCCGGTGTTGCCGCAGGGGAAGCCGATCACGCCGAACTTCTTGAAGAACTCGTTGCCGAGCGCCTCACCGCCGCCTTGGTACCACCAGGAGTTCTGCATGCGGGCGTTGAGGCCGAACGGCACCGACGCGTAGATCGCAAAGGTCGGGTCCTTGCCGACATAGTAGTAGGACACGGTGTGGCACATCTCGACCGTGCCGTTCGACGTCGCGTCCAGCGCCTGCAGGCCGGGGACGATTTCACCCGCCGCGAACACCTGGATCTGGAACTTGTTGTCGGTCATTTCGGCGACGTACTTCGCCACCTGGTCGGCGCCGCCATAGATGGTGTCCAGCGACTTCGGGAAGCTCGAGGTCAGGCGCCACTTGATTTCAGGCGAGGACTGCGCGATCGCCGGCGCGGCAACCGCCGTCGCGGCAGCACCGGCCGCAGAAACTTTCAAAAAATCACGACGCTTCATCGTAAGGCTTCTCCTTGAGGGACGTTTCCCGGTGACCGCAAGCAATTCTCCGGCAGGACGGTTGCAAAGGCCTGCCGAGGCGCTCTGGGTCGGCCCTTTAACACGGAAGGCGGCCTCACGGAAACGCGACAATGGCATGACCGCGCCAATTAAACGAAAGTCTGATGATGCGGAAGATCTGCCGAAAAATACAGGCTCAGGCGGTGGCGACGACACCTTGCCGCGGCTCGCGGACCTTGCCGCCGATCGCGCGGTAAATCGCCGCGTACGGGCCCTCCGGCGGCTTTTCAACCGCCGGGTTACAACGGCGATCAGCGCCGCGTCGCCTCCCGCGATTTCTTGGCTTTATCGGCCAAATGCCGCCCGCGCCGGATCCAGCTTTGCGCGGTTGTTTTGCTGACGCCATACATCTTCGAGATCGTCGCCGCAGCTTCGCCGATCGACTCGGACTTCTTCGCAACGTTGAACGCCACCCGGGAGGCCTCTTCGCGCTTCTCCCGCGTCAGATGCTTGCGTTCTTTGTCTGCCTCGCGTGATGCTGCCATGTCGATGGTCGCCCCACGACCGTTCCCGCGGTTTCGGCTTCATCCCTTGGCCGCCTTCGATTGATCGAAGGGCATGATTCGGCCAGTCCTGCACAAACATACAGGGCGGAACCGATTCAGCAATCGCCGGCGAGCGACGGGCCTGTGAAGAAAGCCCGCCGGAGCGCCTCGGCTCGCAGAGACGACTACGCGGGCTCAGGCGGCGGCGATCACGCCTTGCAGCTGCTCACGGACCTTGCTGCCGATCGCACGGTAAATCGCCGCATGCGGGCCGTCCGGCTCGCTCTCGACCACCGGATTGCCGGAGTCGGAGGCGGTGCGGATCGCGATGTGCAGGGGGACCTCGCCGAGGAACGGCACCCCGAGCTTCTCGGCCTCGTGGCGAGCGCCGCCATGGCCAAAGATGTCCGAGCGCGTGCCGCAATGCGGGCACTGGAAATAGCTCATGTTCTCGACGATGCCGAGCACCGGCACATTGACCTTCTTGAACATCGCAAGCCCGCGCCGGGCATCGATCAGCGAGAGGTCCTGCGGCGTCGAGATGATGACGGCGCCCTTGAGCGGGACGTTCTGCGCCAGTGTGAGCTGCGCGTCGCCGGTGCCCGGCGGCATGTCGACGACCAGCACGTCGAGCGTGCCCCAGGCTACGTCGCGCAGCATCTGGGTGATCGCGGACATCACCATCGGCCCGCGCCAGATCATCGCGGTGTCCTCCTCGACCAGGAAGCCGATCGACATGATCGACAGGCCGAAGCGCACCAGCGGGACCATCTTCTTGTCGTCGTCGAGCTGCGGCTTCTCGCGAATGCCGGTCAGCCGCGGCACCGACGGGCCGTAGATATCGGCATCGAGCAATCCGACGCGCAGACCGAGGTCACGCAGGCCGAGCGCGAGGTTGAGCGCCGTGGTCGACTTGCCGACCCCGCCCTTGCCGGAGGCCACCGCGATGACAGCGGCGATGCCCGGTATCTCGGCCTGGCGCGCCATCGGCGATTGCGCGCCGGGCGGATGCGGATGGCGGTGCGCGGAGGCGGGCTGGACGCCGCCCGCCGGCCGCGGCGCGGGCGCCGCCGCGCTGCCCGCCTTACGCTCCGCGGTCAGCGCGATCATCGCGACGCTGACGCCCGGAATGGCGCGTACGGCGTTCTCGGCCTGCACACGCACGCTCTCCCACGCACGTGCTTCCGCGGCATCGACGTTGATCGAGAAGAACACCTTGCCGTCGGTGACCGTGATCGCCGACAGCACGTTGGCGTTGGTCAAGGGGACGCCGCGCGGCGACATCACCTTGGCAAGGCAATCGAGAACCTGTTGCTGCGTCACGCTCACCGCGCATCTCCTGGGCGTTTTAGTAGGCATGATCTTGTTCGGAAAACCGCTTCGCACTTTTCCGGATCGTGCCCCAAGAGACCTCCCATAGAGCGTTGCAGCGCAAAAGGCTACCGCGCTCCGACGTCGTCCCGCCGCTCGGCCGGGGCTGCCGAGCCGCCTTCCTTGGCGGCCTCGTAGTTCAGCTCGATCATGACCCCGTTGGGGTCGTTCACGAAGATCTGCCAGAGATCGCCGCCGGGAACCTGGCGCGAGTCGAATTCCATGCCCTTGGACTGAAGCCGCTTCCGCATCCCGTCAAAGCCCTGGCTGGCAAAGGCGACGTGATGGACGACGCCCGAGTCCGGCTTTTGTGCCTCGTCGGTCGCGGAAATATCGACCAGATGCACGACCGCCTTGCCCTCGCTGTACATCCACGCACCGGGGAACGCGAAGTTCGGGCGCGCGCCCTTTTCCAGGCCCAGAATGTCCTCATAGAACCGCACCGTGGCGGTGAGATTCCGGGTCCGGATATTGAAATGATCGAGCACACCGACGCTCATGCCCATGCGATACACTCCCTTTTTTTGTGAGGTTCTTAGGTAGCCCGATCCTAGCACAAAACCGGGGTCTGCCATCCAACGAAGCCGTTGCCCTCCGCTGCGCAGGGGGTATGGTGCGGCTCCTTCCATGGACGGAATGCCCTGCCCGCCGCGACGTTTTCCGGCGGTCCCAAGGGGCGATCACCACGGCAAATCACAAGGTATCAGACATGGCTAAAGTCGCTTTCCTCGGTCTCGGCGTAATGGGTTTCCCGATGGCGGGACACCTCGTGAAAAAGGGCGGCCATGAGGTCACCGTTTACAACCGGACCGCGGCGAAGGCGAAGGAATGGGCCGACAAATTCGGCGGCAAGACCGCACCGACCCCGAAGGCCGCCGCCGAAGGTCAGGACTTCGTGATGTGCTGCGTCGGCAACGACAACGACCTGCGCTCGGTCACGATCGGCCCCGATGGCGCCTTTGCCGGGATCAGGAAGGGCGCGACCTTCGTCGATCACACCACCGCTTCCGCCGAGGTCGCCCGCGAGCTCGATGCCGCCGCCACCAAGGCTGGCTTCAAGTTCGTCGACGCGCCGGTGTCGGGCGGCCAGGCCGGCGCCGAGAACGGCGTGCTGACGGTGATGTGCGGCGGCAGCGAAGACGCCTATGCGGGCGCCGAGCCGATCATCACCGGCGCCTATGCGCGGATGTGCAAGCTGCTCGGACCGGCAGGCGCCGGCCAGCTCACCAAGATGGTCAACCAGATCTGCATCGCAGGCCTCGTTCAGGGTCTGTCCGAGGGCATCCACTTCGCCAAGAAGAGCGGCCTCGACGTCGCCGCCGTGATCGAGACCATTTCCAAGGGCGCCGCGCAGTCCTGGCAGATGGAAAACCGCTACAAGACCATGAACGAAGGCAAGTACGATTTCGGCTTCGCGGTCGAGTGGATGCGCAAGGACCTCTCGATCGCGCTGGCGGAAGCCCGCCGCAACGGCGCCACCCTACCCGCGACCGCGCTGGTCGACCAGTTCTATGCCGAGGTCGAGAAGATGGGCGGCAAGCGCTGGGATACGTCGAGCCTGCTGGCGAGACTGCAGCGCTGAGATCCGGCACGGAGCGAACAGTAAGGGCGCGGCTCAGCCGCGCCCGTTTTGCAGGCGATCGAACACCCCTGCACAGCGCTGTCGGCGGTTCGTCAGGCGACGCCGCCAAAAGTTAATTTAACTCCCGGTTAACGAGTTTCTTTAGCTTCTTAAGTCATCGCTTAATGATTTGGCGTCACAGATAGACAATGCAAAAGGCCCGCGCGGTTCGCTGGCAGGATTTGTGTTGTTTATGAGTAATCCCGCAGAAAAGCCTGAAGTTGTAGCGCTTCCGGCAGGACCTCAGGTAGCGGCGCCGGTGAACAGCCGGCGTGTCGCTGCGCAGCGGGTGCGCGAGGCGCGGGATCGGTTAACGTCAACCAGTGGAACCCGCCCGGCGTTCGACGCCGAACTGCTCCGCCAATACGCCCAGACCCGGATCTCGGCGTCCTACGTCGTGATGCTGCTCGTAGTGGCAACCGGCGTGCTGTTCGGCCTCTGGATGAAGCCGGTCGTGGCCGGCGCCTGGACGGTCGGCATCCTCTGTGTCCATCTCCTGATCATCCGCAGCTGCTCCCGCTTCCTCGCCGAGCCGACCTCGGTCGCGGTGACGCGCAAGTGGCGGACCCGCTTCGTGCTGCTCGACCTGCTCTACGGCCTGTGCTGGACCGCGATCCTGATCCACCCCGCCGGGCGCGATCTCGCTTCCAACACGCTGATGATGTTCCTGATGCTGCTGGTGATCGCGGTCTCCAGCATGCTGGCGGCGAGCCTGCCGATCGCAGCACTCGCGGCAACCGTTCCGGTGACGGTGGGAATCGCGCTCGACCTCGTGCTCAACGGCGCGTTCGACAATTACGTGCTGGCGCTGCTGGCGCTCGCCGCCGAGGGCTATTTCGCGCTGCTGGCGCACCGCCTGCATTCGACCACGCTGGCGACGCTGGAAGCCCGCGCCGAAAAGGACGCGCTGATCGGCGAACTGGAACAGGCCAAGGCGATCTCCGACGAGGCGCGGCACCGCGCCGAGTCCGCCAACGTCGCCAAGTCGCGCTTTCTCGCGCAGATGAGCCACGAGCTGCGCACGCCGCTCAATGCCATCCTCGGCTTCTCCGAGGTGATGAAGAGCGAGATCTTTGGCGCGCACGCCGTGCCGGTCTACAAGGAATATTCCGCCGACATCCATAATTCCGGCGTGCATCTGCTCAACCTCATCAACGAGATCCTCGATCTGTCGCGCATCGAGGCCGGTCGCTACGAGCTGAACGAAGAGGCGGTGGCGCTGGTGCATGTCGTCGCCGACTGCCATCATTTGCTGAAGCTGCGCGCCTCCAGCCGCGGCATCACCATCCACGAAGTGTTCGAGCATGGCATGCCGAGGATCTGGGGCGACGAGCGCGCCATCCGCCAGGTCGTGCTCAATTTGCTCTCCAACTCGATCAAGTTCACGCCGCAAGGCGGCGAAATCTGGCTAAAGGTCGGCTGGACCGCGTCGGGCGGGCAATATCTGAGCGTCAAGGACACCGGAAGCGGCATCGCCGAGGACGAGATCCCGGTCGTGCTGGCCTCGTTCGGCCAGGGCTCCAACTCGATCAAGTCGGCGGAACAGGGCGCGGGCCTTGGACTGCCGATCGCGAAGAGCTTGATCGACATGCATGGCGGCACCTTCACGCTGAAATCGAAGCTGCGCATCGGTACCGAGGTGATCGTGACCTTGCCGCCGGAGCGGGTGATGAGCGCGCTGGCGCCGATGGCGGAAGAATCGCCGCCGATGCAGCCGGAGCCCGCCGAGCCCACCATGGGCGCCGACCGGAAACGTGTGCGCCGCAAGTCGATCATGAGTGCCGGCACCGGATTGTAGAACATGTCGCGGACAAACGTGACGCGGGTTTCGCTGCCAACAAACGCAAGGCGTTCGCGCCAGGACCATGCTTGCGACAAAAAGCCGGGGCGGGATGCAGCATCCCGCGCCGCTCGGCTTGCACTGGCGGTCGAAACGGTTCAACAGTTGAAGAATGAGCTCAGAAACGCCGTGTATCGCAGTCTGCATGATGGACCCCAGGACCAAGCTCTGCTTCGGCTGTGGTCGCACGCTTCCGGAGATCGCGCGCTGGCACAAGATGGACCGCACGGAGCGGCTGTCCGTGATGGCGAGTTTGCCGGCGCGCATGGCCGAAGCCGGGCTCGAGCGTATGGAGCCGCGCCCGAAACGCGCCTAGCCGCCGCGACCGGAGGCGCACTGTGACCCGCATCCTCCTTGTCATCCTGCTGCTGATGGCAACCGCCGGCGCCGTCGTCGCCTATGGCGATCCCGATCAGATCGCGCGCGCCAGGGAGAACCTGACCCAGATCTTCGGCCGCAGCACCGTCGCGTCGGCCTCAGCCCCCTCCTCTGCTCCCGCCGTGCAGATCGCGCGCAGCCAGGGCGGCGAGTTCGCATTCCGCGCCAAGATCAACGGCGTCAGCGCGCCGATGGTGATCGATACCGGCGCGACCTCGGTCGTGCTGACCTGGGAAACCGCCAAGGCGATCGGGCTGCCGACCGACATGCTGGAATACAATGTCGACCTGGAAACCGCCGGCGGTCACACCAAGGCGGCGCGGCTGACGCTCGATCGCCTCGCGGTCGGCAAGCTGGTCGAGAAATCGGTGCCAGCGCTCGTGGTGCAGCGTGGACAGATGAAGACCAATCTGCTCGGCATGAGCTTTCTCGACCGGCTCGAGAGCTGGGGCGT
Organism: Bradyrhizobium macuxiense; assembly: GCF_007993935.1. Classification (GTDB taxonomy): domain Bacteria; phylum Pseudomonadota; class Alphaproteobacteria; order Rhizobiales; family Xanthobacteraceae; genus Bradyrhizobium; species Bradyrhizobium macuxiense_A. Next base: position 805,581 of record NZ_VITY01000001.1, read on the forward strand.
GCGCGCCGATACGCTGTCGCTGACCGGCTACCCCGACGTCACCGGAAGCATCACCTCAAGCCGTCACCGGCGCCCGCGCACGGTCGTCGACTAGCGCTATCTATCGTCGTCGTGGATCGACGACGGATGCCGGCACAACGGCGTGACCTTAATCTCCATGAACGGAAACAGCGGCAGGCTGGACAGCATGTCGTGCAGCTCCTGCGCGCCCGAGACGTCGAAGATGCTGATATTGGCGTAGCGTCCGGCCACGCGCCATAGATGGCGCCATGCCCCCGCGCGCTGCAGCTCCATCGCGTGCACGCGTTCCGCCTGCTTCAGCGCGTCGACCTTTTCGGCCGCGATGTCATGTGGAATCCGTACATCCATCTCGACGTGGAACAGCATGGCGTTGAACTCTTTCTGCAAGGATGAGGCGACACCGCGAAACGGCGCGGAGCCGCCGTGCGATCGCGGCGGCTCCATTTAACTGTCTAGCAGATCGTCAGCCCTGTACCAGACCGCGGCTGACGAGGTTGATATCATCGGGATTGACGAGATCCTTCGCCGTCCAACCCGAGACGTCGTAGTCGCTCATGCAGTTGCGCACGAAATCCTGCATGGCGCCGAGGTCGCCGGTCGCGCTTGCGGCCATCAGGGTCTCGACACGCAGGTTCTCGTAATTGCCAGCGTAGTTGCGCTCGTAGAGCTCGTGTCGGCCGCCAAACTCGGAGCCGACCGCATCCCATAGCAGCTTGAGCAGCTTGATCCGGTCGATCGCGGCATAGCCGTTCGAGCCGCGGACGAAGCGATCCAGATAGGGCCGGATGGCCTCGCTCTCGAGATCCGCCGAGCTCGACGGCAGGTAGATGAGACCGCTCGCGACATGGCGCTCGATCAATTCCTTGATCCGCGGATAGGCCATCGGCGCGAACACGCGATAGGCCAGCCCGTAATTCAGGTTGGGCAGATTGTAGCCGTCGGTGCCCTGCCACGCGATTGGCGATTTCACCATCGCATCGGCAATGCCGTGGAACAAATTGCGCCAGGCAATCACCTCGCCGACCGCCGTCTGCACGCCACGGAAATCCTTCGAGCCGGTCGCCTCCACCGCCATCGAGAACAGGCCGGCGATGAAGTCGAGCTTGACCGCAAGCCGGGTCACGCCGTGCAGCGTGAAGCGCGGAATGAAACCTGACGCCGGGAAGAACTGGTTGATCTTGTCGACGTCGCCGTAGATGAAGACGTTCTCCCAGGGCACCAGCACCTTGTCGAAGACGAGGATGGAGTCGTTCTCGTCGAAGCGGCTCGAGAGCGGATAGTCGAACGGCGAGCCGGTCGCGGCCGCCGTGAATTCGTAGGACGAGCGGGCAATCAGCTTGATGCCCTTGGCATCCATCGGCGCCGTGAAGATCAGCGCGAACGACTTGTCCTTGATCGGGATGCCATAGTGGGCGATGAAATTGTAGTGCGTCAGCGCCGAGCCGGTCGCGACCACCTTCGCGCCCGAGACGATCAGGCCGGCATCGGTCTCCTTCTCGACATGCATGAAGACGTCGCGCACGTCCTCGATGGCGCGATCACGATCGATCGGCGGATTGACGATGGCATGATTCCAGAAGTCGAGCCGTTCCTGGGTCCGGGCGTACCACTTCTTCGCATTACCGGCGTACTCGCCATAGAAGCCCGAATTCGCGCCCAGCGTGCCGAGGAACGCCGCCTTGTAGTCCGGTGAACGGCCCATCCAGCCGAACGCAACCTTCTGCAGTTCGGCGATCGCATCGCGGCCCTTGATCAGGTCGTCGGCGGTTCGCGAGCCGAGGAAGAACGGATGGGTGATCTGTCCCGAGCCGGTGTCGGTCAGGACACCGATCTGATCCTTCTTCTCGTGGAAGCGATCGTACCAGCGCGCCACCATCCGCGCCGAATTGCGGAATGCGGGATGCTCGGTGACATTCTTGACGCGCTCGCCGTAGATGTAGATTTCGCGGCCGTCCTGGATGCTGTCCAGGAATTCCGCGCCGGTATAGACGCTGGTGGTCGACGCAGGCGCGTCGGCACGCAAGGCAGCTGCTGTCGTCATGGGTTTCTCCTCCGCTTGTGTCGCCGGACGGGGGCTTGTCACACCGGTCCGAGCAATTCGCCACGCTCTTGGTCGGCGTGACATCGGAGGAAACGCTACGCGCTGAGGCGGAGCCGGCGAAAGGTATCACACCATACCGAGCAGCCAGGCCCGGCTCGGGCTATGACTCGATGGCACGGACCACACGGCAATGATCGTCCGACCGACGCAACGCCCGCTGACGCAGCGCGGCAAGGGAGCGAACCATGGGCAAGGGTTTTGGCAGCACCGCTGTCGCTTTCCATCGCGATGGGGAATTGGCCCTCACGGCGAGCGTCGTGACCATCGGTGCGTTTGACGGCGTCCACCGCGGCCATCAGGAACTGCTCCGGCAGACCATTGCGGCAGCGCAACGCCGCTGCGTTCCGGCCGTGGTCTACACCTTCGATCCGCCGCCGAAGGTGTATTTCGGCCAGGCCGAGGCGCTGACGTCGCTCGACGAGAAGCTCGAGCGCATCGCAACATTTGCGCCTGACCATGTCATCGTCGCGGACTTCAACCAGGTCTACATTCGCCGCACCGCGGCCGACTTTCTCGCCGAGTTGCAGCTTCTGCACCCTCGCGAAGTGATCGTCGGCGAGGACTTCCGCTTCGGGTCCTGCAAGGGCGGCACCGCGCAGCTGCTGCGGCAGCACTTCAACACGCGCATCCTGCCGCAGGTGCGCTGCGGCAATGGCGAGATCGTCTCCAGCAGCCGGATCCGCTCGCTGCGGCGATCCGGCCTTGCCGCCGCTGCGTCAGCGCTGGAAAACTGGCGAGACATCGTGACTGCGTCACCGGTCAATCGATCAAGCCTGGCCCAACTCGAGGTCATCAACCAATGACCGCCATCGATCCGCGCGAGCTGCGCAATGCCTGTGGCCAGTTCGGCACCGGCGTCACCATCATCACCACGCATTGCGAGGGACGCGACCACGGCATGACGGCGAATGCCTTCATGTCGGTGTCGCTCGATCCGCCGCTGGTCGCGATCTCGATCGCAAAAAGCGCAAAGATGCTCTGCAACATCCAGACCACCGGCCGTTTTGCGGTCAGCGTGCTCGCCGAGGGGATGGAAGATCTCGCCTGGCATTTCGCCGGCAAGCCCAAGCTCGACCTCCGCGACGTGTTCGAGCGGCGCAATGAGCTGCCGGTCATCGCCAACGCGGCGGCGTATTTCGTGACCGAACTCGCCGACGAGATCATCGCCGGAGACCATATCATCTTTCTCGGCCACGTCCGCGAGATGTCGCTGCAGCCGAGCAAGCGACCGCTACTGTTCTTCCGCGGCCGCTTCGGCAGCCTCGCCGACCCGCATCCCGCGCCCGCGATGCTGGAGAACGCCGCCTACGAATTCGTCTGGTGAAGCCACCAAATGAAATTCCCGAAACCGGGGATGCAAGTTTGATCAAAACTGCAAGAAAAGGAGGAAACGACCATGCTGAACGTCAACAAGGACACCATCACCGACCACGTGATCGCCGCGCTTTCGCCGGACATCCCGGATCGCAACCGTCAGATCATGACCAGCCTGATCCGTCACATGCACTCCTTCTGCAAGGAGGTCGACCTGACCTTCGCCGAATGGTTTGCCGCCTGCGAATTCCTGCGCCGCGCCGGCGACATCTCGGACGAGAAGCGCAACGAGTTCATCCTGATCGCGGACATTCTCGGCGTCGAGGTGCTGGTCGACATGCTCGACCATCGCGTCACCGATGGCGAGAGCGAGTCGACCGTGCTCGGGCCGTTCTACCGGGAAAACCCGCCGGTGCTGCCGAAGGGCGCTTCCATCATCAAGAAGACGTTCGACAACGCGCAGACCGTGAAGGTCAGCGGGCGCATCAGCGACACCGCGGGCCGGCCGATCGAGGGCGTCACCATCGACGTCTGGGAGGACGCGCCGAATGGGCTCTACGATCTGCAAGACCCCGAGCAGCCGGCGTACAATTTGCGCGGCCGGTTCACGACCGATGCCAACGGCGAATACGCCTTCGTGGCGCTGCGTCCCGAGCCCTACCCGATCCCCTATGACGGCGCCGGCGGCGAGCTCCTGAAGTACATGGGCCACCATCCCTGGCGTCCGGGCCACATCCACTTCATGCTATCCAAGGACGGCTATCAATCGCTGATCTCGCAGATCTACGATTCCGAGACCAAGTATCTCGACAACGACTCGGTGTTCGCCGTGAAGCAGAGCCTGATCGGCACGTTCGCCAAGGCGCCGGCCGGCGCCGACACCGATCTCGTTCTCGCCTTCGACTTCAAGCTCAAGAAGGCGGCGGTCGAGCGGCTTGTCGCGGCTGAGTAATCCGTAGCAAGCCCGCCGGACCTCGAAGGCCCGGCGGGCTCAACTTAAACCGACCTGTGAGGACTTATGAGCCGTGCCGTGATCGAAATCGCCGAGCCCGTGGAGCAAGTGCAGCCACTCGCAAAGGACACTGCGATCCGCAGTATCCGCGCCACCATCGTGGAGGCGCCGACCCGCCGGCGGCACAAGCTTTCGAACACGGAAGTCACCCATCAGGGCTACGTGCTGGTGCGCGTGCTGCTCGACAATGGCGTGACGGGGATCGGCGAAGCCTCGACGCTCGGCGGACCGCGCTGGGCCGAGGAGAGCGTGGAATCGATCAAGGCCGCGGTCACGAACTATCTGGCGCCGGCGCTGCTCGGGCAGCCCGCCCTCGCCTTCGAGGCCAACGCCTTGCGCATGAGCAAGGCCGCCACCCGCAATTTCGCGGCCAAGGGCGCGATCGAATCCGCTCTGCTCGACGCCGCCGGCAAGACGCTGGGCCTTCCCGCCAGCGCGCTGCTCGGCGGCGCCGTGCGCGAGCGCATGGAGGTGATCTGGGCGCTGGCCTCGGGCGACAGTGGCCAGGAGTTGGAGGAAGCCAAAGAGAAGCTGCGGCGCCGCGAGCACCGCCAATTCAAGATCAAGTTCGGCTTCAACCGGCCACAGGCCGATCTGAAGCGGCTGCAGGCGCTGCGCGCTGGCCTCGGCGACGAGGTGCGCCTGATCGTCGATGTCAACCAGGCCTGGACCGAGGCCGAATGCATCCGCTTCATGCCCGCGCTTGAGGAACTGGACGTTGCCCTGATCGAGCAACCGGTGTCGGCGCTGCAGCTCGAAGCCATGGCGCGCGTTGCGGCGCGCACCTCGATCCCGTTGCTGGTCGACGAGGCCGCCTTCACCAAGGAGGAAATCGCCCGCGTCGCCACGATGGGTTGCGGCAGCGTCTATTCGTTGAAGCTTGTGAAGAGCGGCGGCCTGTTTGAAATGAAACGCGCCGCCGCGGTCGCGGGCGCGCAGGGCCTCGAGCTCTACGGCGGCTGCCTGCTGGAGAGCAGCATCGGCGCGGCCGCGCATCTCGCCGCCTTCGCCACCCTGCCCAGACTCGAATGGGGCACCGAGCATTTCGGTCCGCGCATTCTCGTGGAGGATCTGGTCGTCAATCCGATCAAATTCGACGCGTTCGAGATCTGCGTCCCTGATGGTCCGGGTCTCGGCGTCGAGGCCGACGAGGACAAGATCCGTGCCTTCGCTCGCAAGGATTAGTCCGATGGCGCTGTCCCTGCGGACAATTGACAATCCGGGGACCCACGCCCAGTCTTCGCACCGAAACCACCGTCTCGAACGCGCGCTGATGACCACGCGGCACCACACCCGGCCAGCCCTTCCCGCAGCTTCCCCGGAGGCGCGCGGACAAGCGTCCGGCTGACAGTGACCGATCGCGACGACGTCATGGATCTCAGGCGGCTGGTCTATTTCGTCGCCGTCGCCGAGGAATTGCATTTCGGCCGCGCCGCATCGCGGCTCGCGATCGCGCAGCCGCCGCTGAGCCGGCAGATCGCACAGCTGGAGAGCGATCTCGGCGTCATGCTGATCGACCGCAGCCGAAGCCAGATCCGGCTGACCCAGGCCGGCAGCGTTCTCTTGGAGCGTGCGCGCGACGTACTAGAGCGGCTCGACCGCACCCACCGCGAGATCAAGCGGATCGGAGAAGGCTTTTCGGGGCACCTGCGCGTCGCCTTCGTCGGATCGGCGACCTATGGTGTGCTGCCCAACGTGATCAAGGCATTTCGTTCGGCCTATCCCGATGTCGAGCTCGCGCTGTCGGCGATGAACAATGCCGAGCAGAAGCGCGCGGTGATCCAGCGCGAGATCGATATCGCCGTCGCGCGGCCCTCGCTCGAGGACGAGGAATTGAAGTCGGAGCCGCTGCTGCAGGAGCCGCTGATCCTCGCGCTGTCGGACACCTCGCCGCTGCTCGAGCAGCAGGTCACGCGCCTGGCGGCGCTGAAAGCCGAGACGTTCGTGCTCTACCCGCGCAAGCCGCGCCCGAGCTTCGCCGACCACATCCTCAACATCTGCCTCGAAGAGGGCTTCATTCCGAAATCGCAGGTGCTGGCGCAGGACTATCAGACCGCGATCAGCCTGGTGTCGGTTGGCGTCGGGATCGCGCTGGTGCCGAAATCAGTCTCGCAGGCCGAACGCCCCGGCGTCGCCTACCGCGCCTATGAAGGGCACAATCCCGGCACCGCGCTGTCGCTGAACTACCGGCGCGACAACCGGATGCCGCACCTCTTCAACTTCCTGAAGGTCGCACAGGACGTCATGCGGCGTCAGCGCAAGCCGTAGAGCGCGCCGTCAGGCCGCGACCGCCGGCAGCGCGCGGTCGTCAACGCGTGCGATCGCGTCGCGCAGCACGTCGATGCCTGCGCCCGGCCGCACGCCATTCTCCGCAAGGTGCCTGCGGAACGCACGCGCGCCGGGGACGCCATGGAAGGCGCCGACGAAATGGCGCGTGATCGAATGCAGCCGCGTGCCTTCGGCCAATTGCCGCTCGATATAGGGCAGCATCGCCGCGAACACGTCCTTCATCGTCACATGCGGCGACGTTTCACCGAACAGCTCCGAGTCGACGGTAAGCAGCCGCCACGGCTCCTGATACGCCGCCCGCCCCAGCATCACGCCATCGACATGCGCCAGATGCTGCTTCGCTTCGGCGAGGCTCGTGATCCCGCCGTTGATGATGATAGGCACATCAGGCAGCGCCGCCTTGAGACGATAGACGCGATCGTAGTCGAGCGGCGGGATGTCGCGGTTCTCCTTCGGCGACAACCCGTTGAGCCAGGCCTTGCGCGCGTGTACGACCAGCACATCGGCGCCCGCGGCAATCACGCCGCGCGCCAGCGTATCGAGCGCGACTTCCGGATCCTGGTCGTCGATGCCGATCCGGCACTTCACCGTGACGGGAATTTTCACCGCGCGCTTCATCGCCGCAACGCCTTCGGCGACCAGCGCGGGCTCCGCCATCAGGCAGGCGCCGAAGCGGCCGTTCTGTACCCGATCGGACGGACAGCCGACATTGAGGTTGATCTCGTCATAGCCAAAATCCTCGCCGATCTGCGCAGCGGTCGCGAGATCGCGCGGATCGGAACCGCCGAGTTGCAGCGCCACCGGATGCTCGCTGGTGTCGAAGCCGAGCAGCCGCGCCCGGTCGCCGTGGATCACGGCACCGGTCGTCAGCATCTCCGTATAGAGCCGCGCCCGCCGCGACATCAGGCGATGGAAGACCCGGCAATGCCGATCCGTCCAATCCATCATCGGTGCAACGGTAAAACGATGCGACAACGCATTGATGTTATTTCGCTTTATCATCGCGCCTGAGATAGCTGACTTTTGGGCCGACACAACTGCAAATTCGGCCGTCCGGAATTTTTCCTTTTGATTCAGATGCTTACAGCACTCGCCGCCCCGGCTCGCCGAGGCGACCGGCGAGCATCGGGCCGAGCTGGAGCAAATGCAGGTCTAGCTGCTGAACCCGGCCGGAATGAATGCCGGCAGCTTTTGCTCGATGAACTGCTTGACCTCGGGCGAGTTGAACACCTGGATGAAGGCCTTCAGTCGCGGATCATCCTTCTTGTCCGGCCGTGCCGTGAAGCGCAGCACCAGGCCATCATCGACGGTACGATCGATGATCAGCGCCGATTTTGGATCACCGCCCGCCGGTACCAGATAGGTGACGTTGACGAGCGCCAGGCTGACATCATCGAGCGAGCGATAGGTCTGCGCCGGATCGAGCTCGACGATCTTCAAATTCTTTGGATTATCGACAATATCGAACCGGCTCACTGCAAAGCCCTTGCCCGGCGCCAGCTTGATCAGCCCCGCACGCTCGAGCAGGATCAGGCCGCGCGCACCGTTGAGCGGCTCATTCGGGATCGCGACGCTGTCGCCGGATTTGATCTCGTCGAGCGACTTGATCTTCTTCGAGAACAGCCCGACCGGCGCGATCACGCCGACCTTGTCGACCTGCACCAGATTGAACCCGCGTTGCTTGTTCTGCAGCGCGAGATACGTCGCATGCTGGAACAGATTGGCATCGACATCGCCGCTGTTGACGACCTCGTTGAGCGCCACCCAATCCGACAGCTCCACGAGCTTGACGTCCTGCCCCTTGTCCTTGGCAAGCTTCGCCGCGAACGCGGCCAGTTGTCCGACCGGCCCCGCGCTGGTGGCGATCTTCAGGGGCTCGTCGGCCATGGCCGCGCCGGTCAAGGCCAGCGACAGGCCGACCGCCTGCGCCAGACGCAAAAGTCTCTTCATCGTCTCAAGTCCGTTTGTTGTTGGGGTTTGCGATCAGGCCGCCTTGCGGGTGCTGACTGCATCCGCCTGCGCCAGCGCCTGGATGAGATCGGCCAGGATATCGTCGGGATGCTCAATCCCGACCGATAGCCTGACGTAGCCGGGCGTCACACCGGCGGCGAGTTGCTCCTGCGCGCTGAGCTGCTGGTGAGTGGTTGACGCCGGATGAATCGCCAGCGACCGCGCGTCACCGATATTGGCGACGTGGTAGAACAGTTTCAGCGCGTCGATGAAGCGGCGACCGGCCTCGACGCCCCCCTTGAGCTCGAAGCCGACCAGCGCGCCGTAGCCGCCCTTCAGATAGGCATCGGCGCGGCGCCGGTTCTCTCCGCTCTGCTGGCCCGGGAAGATCACCGTCGAGATCGATGGATGCCTGGCGAGGAAGTCGGCAACCTTGATCGCATTCTCGTTGTGCTGCCGAATCCGCAGCGGCAACGTCTCGATACCCTGGATGAACTGAAAGGCATTCTGCGGTGCGATCGCCGCACCGAGGTCACGCAGCAGCCTGACCCGGGCGCGCAGGATATAGGCGATCGGACCGAACGGCTTGGCCGCCTCGGTCCAGATCGCGCCATGGTATGCCTCGTCCGGCTGGGTCAGCAGCGGGAAACGCTCGGCGTGAGCCGCCCAGTCGAAATTGCCGCCGTCGATGATCGCGCCGCCGATCGAGGTGCCGTGGCCGCCGATATATTTCGTCGTCGAATAGACCACGACCGCGGCGCCGTGCTCGAACGGCCGGGCGATGATCGGGGCCGCCGTGTTGTCGAGGATCAGGGGCACGCCGAGCGATCGGCCGATGTCGGCGACCTCCTTGATCGGAAACACGTTGAGCTTCGGGTTGGGCAGCGTCTCGGCGAAATAGGCCCTGGTCTTCGCATCGGTGGCACGGCGGAAATTCTCAGGGTCGGCGGGATCGACGAAGCGGACTTCGATGCCGAACTGCTTCAGGGTCTGCGAGAGCAGCGTCCAGGTGCCGCCATAGAGGTCGGTCGAGGACACGATGTTGTCGCCGGCCCGCGCGATGTTGAAGATGGCAAAGGCCGAGGCGGTCTGGCCGGACGCAACGGCCAATGCGGCGGCGCCGCCCTCGAGCGCGGCCAGCCTCTCCTCGAACGCATCGGCGGTCGGATTCTTGATCCGCGTGTAGATCTGGCCGATCGCTTCCAGCGCGAACAGCCGCGACGCATGGTCGGCATTCTCGAACTGGAATGACGTCGTCTGGTAGATCGGCACGGCCACCGCGCCGGTCGTCGGATCCGAACGATAGGAACCGCCGTGCAAGGCGAGCGTCTCGACGTTCTTGGTTTCGACCGGCATTTTGAAATCTCCTGAAGTTCGTGATCCCAGCGTGACAAGTCGGCGAAGGATGCGCAGCCGCTCCGGCGCTGTCGAGATGTTCAGAAAAATAGCGATGAACGCGCTGTCGCAACATGATCATGCATCCGGAATCTTTCGGACGATGCGCGGGCAGCAATCGATTTGTTTTGTGCGCGGCGCGGTCGCAACCGACGCCGGCCGACCACCGATCGTCCCTGCGCGTGCGTTGTGATCCGCGATTGCCTCTTGGATTCACGCGTTGTGGATCGACGCGCAGCGAGCCATGGAAACGAAACGTTCTGCGCCTCATCAAGGGACAGCAGGATTTTCACCTGTACCCCAGGCAATTCAAAACCAAGTCGCGCCGCCGAGATGATAAGCCTGACGGACAACTCCTTACCGAAACGAACCAGGTCGATGGCCAGATCCCGCGAGCTCCGCTTCAACGCCTTCAACATGATGGCTCCGAGTCACAATTGGGCCGGGCTATGGTCGCATCCGCGCGACACGTCGCTCGACTACAATTCGCTGGACTACTGGGTGAACTATGCCAGGACGGCGGAGCGCGGCCTGCTCGACGGCATCTTCCTGGCCGACGTGTTCGGCGTCTATGACGTCTATGCCAACGGTCCCGAGACAGCGCTGCGCCACGCCGTGCAGTTGCCGAACGCCGAGCCGACCTTGCTCGTTTCGGCCATGGCGCTGGTGACCAAGCATCTCGGCTTTGGCATCACCTCCAACCTCACCCACGAGCATCCCTACCAATTCGCCCGGCGCTTCTCGACGCTCGATCACCTGACGGGCGGGCGGATCGGCTGGAACATCGTCACCGGCTATCTCGATAGCGGCGCCCGCGGCATGGGGCTCGACGCCAACCGGGCACATGACGAGCGGTACGAGGCGGCCGAGGAATTCCTCGCGGCGACCTATCAATTATGGGAAGGCAGTTGGGAGGACGGTGCCGTCCGTCGCGACCGGGCCGCGCGCATCTTCACCGACCCGGCCAGGATTCACCCCGTCCGGCACAACGGGCGTCACTACAGGGTCGACGGCATTCATCTGGCGGAGCCCTCGCCGCAGCGCACGCCGCTATTGTACCAGGCCGGCACTTCCAGGCGCGGTCGCGCCTTCGCGGCGCGGCATGCGGAGGCGATCTTCCTCAACGGCCAGACCAAGCCGATGCTCGCCCGCGCCGTTCGCGACATCAGGGACGCGGCAAAGGAGTTCGGCCGCGATCCCTACGATATCCGCCTGTTTGCAGGCGCGACTGTCATCGTCGCCCCGACGCGCGCGGAGGCCAACGATCTGCTGGCGGAGTACGCAGAGCATGTCGACCAGACCGGACAGCTCGCCCTGCTCTCCGGCTGGACCGGGATCGACTTCTCGACCTATCGGCCCGACCAGGCCGTGCAATATGTCGAGAGCAACGCGATCCAGTCGATGGTCGAGAATTTCACGGTGCGCAGCGATCGCCCGGTCAGGGTCGGCGACCTCGCCACCCTCAGCCGGATCGGTGCGCGTTCGCCCTTCGTGGTCGGCTCCCCTCAGAATGTCGCGGACGAATTGATCGCCTGGGCGGACGAAACCGACGTCGACGGCTTCAACCTGTTCCGTCTGGTCGCGCCGGAATCACTCGATGGATTTGTCGATCTGGTGGTGCCGGAGCTGCAATCGCGCGGCGTCTACAAGACCGCATATCGCGAGGGAACGCTGCGCGAAAAGCTGTTTCCCGGACGCGGGCCGCGCCTTCACGTCACGCATCCGGGCGCGGGCTATCGCCACGCGCCCGCCAATGCCGTTCAGCCCAGCGCCGCCGAATAAGGCGCATCGCCAGGATCGGCCGATCGGCTACCAGCTCGGCAACACAGCGCCCTTGAACTTGGTCAGGACGAATTCCTTGACCTCCGGCGAGTGATAGCTGTCCACCAGGGTCCTGACCCAGGGCTTGTCCTTGTCGGTGCTGCGCACCGCGATCAGATTGACGTAAGGTCCCTTCGGATCCTCACGCAGGATCGGATCCCTGACCGGATCGAGACCGGCCTGGGTCGCATAGTTGGTGTTGATCGCGGCGGCATCGACATCGTCCAGCGCGCGAGGGGCCTGGGCTGCGTCGACCTCGATGAATCTGAGCTTCTTGGGATTCTCCGTGATGTCGATGACCGACGGCTTGAAGCCGACCCCATCCTTCAGCTTGATTACGCCCTTGTCGCGCAGCAGCAACAGCACACGGCCGCCATTGGTCGGGTCGTTCGGGATCGAGACCTTGCCGCCATCGGGAATATCAGCCCAGTTCTTGTGCTTCTTCGAATAGACGCCGATCGGGAAATTGACCGTCAGCCCCACCGACTCAATCTTGTAGCCGCGATCGGCCTTCTGGTTGTCGAGATAAGGCTGGTTCTGGAACGAATTGGCCTGGATATCGCCGGCATCGAGCGCGGCATTGGGCACGACATAGTCCGAGAATTCGATGAGCTGGATGTCGAGCCCGCCCTTCGCGGCGATCGGCTTCACCGCCTCAAGGATTTGGGCATGCGGGCCCGGCGTCACGCCGATCTTGATCGTTTCGGCGGCGGCGGCCGCCGACCAGACAGCGAGGGCGCTCGCGAGCGTGACAACAGAACGAAACGACATCTTGGTCTCCGTGAAATGGGCAAAAACAGAAGGGGCGTAACGCTGATGCCTCAGCGGTGGCGGAGCCGGCGATTGACCCGGCGCGCCAGATAATCGCCGGCGGTCTGCACCGTCTGCACCAGCGCGATCAGCACCACGACGACGGCGAGCATCATCTCCGGCATGAAGCGCTGATAACCGTAGCGAATGCCGAGATCGCCGAGGCCGCCGCCGCCGACGGCGCCAACCATCGCGGAGTAGCCGAGCAGGCTGACGACCGCGAGCGTCAAGGCCAGCACCAGACCGGGCAACGCCTCCGGGATCAGCACCTTGAGCACGATCTGCAGCGGACTGGCGCCGAACGATGATGCCGTTTCGATCAGTCCGCCGTCGACCTCGCGGATCGCGCCCTCGACCAGGCGCGCAATGAACGGCGTCGCCGCGATAGTGAGCGGCACGATCGCGGCGCCCGAGCCGATCGAGGTGCCCGCGATCAGGCGCGTGAACGGAATGATGGCAACGACCAGGATGATGAATGGCGTCGAGCGGGTCGCGTTCACGACCATCCCGAGGATGCTGTTGACGGCGGGCGCTGCGAACAACTCGCCTTTGCGGCTGGTCGCCAGGAAGATCCCGATCGGCAGCCCGAAGAAGGTTGCCAGCAGTGCGGCGACCGACACCATGAACAGGCTCTCGCCGGTTGCCTGGATGATCAGATTGATGAGCTCACGCGACATAGCCAAGCCGCTCCGCCGGGAAGTTGTGCTGGGACAGATAGGTCACGGCCTGCTTGACCGCGGCCTCGCCGCCGGGAATGCCGATCGTCAGCGATCCGACGTGCTGGCCGCCGATCTCGTCGATCCGGGCCGACAGCAGCGCGACGTCGATCGACAGCTCGCGCGCGAGCCGTGCAACGACCGTATCGCCGGCATTGCTACCGCGGACCTGCAGGCGGATGACGGCCCGCCCGGCAGCGATCGGTTGCGCCACCAGGCGGCTCGCCAGCGACACCGGAACGCTGTCGCCGACCACCTCCGACAGGAAGGCCTGCGTGACCGGATGCCTGGGATGGGTGAAGATGTCGGCGACATGGCCGCGCTCGACAATCTCGCCGCCGTCGATCACCACGACCTCCTTGGCAAGCTGCCGCACCACCGACATTTCGTGGGTGATCAGGACGATCGTCACACCGAGCTCGCGGTTGATGTTGGCGAGCAGGTCCAGGATCGCACGGGTCGTCTGCGGATCGAGCGCCGAGGTCGCCTCATCCGACAGCAGCACAGTCGGCCGCGTCGCGAGCGCACGGGCGATGCCGATACGTTGCTTCTGGCCGCCGGACAATTCGGACGGATACCGGTCGTACTTGTCGGCAATGCCTACGAGCTCCAGCAGCTCCGCCACGCGGACCGCGATCTCGGCTCTCGACCAGCCCGCGATCTCGAGCGGCAACGCGATATTGTCCGCCGCCGTGCGCGACGACAGCAGGTTGAAATGCTGGAAGATCATGCCGATCGAGCGCTGCGCCAGGCGCAACTCGCGGCCGGCAAGCGCGGAGATGTCGCGGCCATCCACGACGACGCGGCCGGCCGACGGCTTCTCCAGTCCGTTGATCAACCGCACCAGGCTCGATTTGCCGGCGCCGGAACGGCCGATCACGCCGGTGATCGACCCACGCGGAATGGCAAAGTCGATGCCGGTCAGCGCCTGGACGCTCGGCTTGTCGCGGTAAGCGGGATAGATTTTCGAAACGGATTCGAACCTCACCATCGTATCGCGCTCGGTCGGAGCAGATGCGACAGGCGGCGTCTCGACGGGTTGCGCCGCCGTCAGCGATTGATGCACGTTCATTCGGTCGTCCAATTCGAATGGCTTTGGCCGGTCGGGGTCAGAACCCCGAATTCAATGGCCAAAGAGAAGGTAGCTGCGGTCATCGCCGCGGCGATCCCGCGTACCGTCGGTCCAGCCGACAGCCCGCCGATAGCTCCCCATCGCGTCGGTTTGCCTGAGCGCGATGAGGTCGATCGCCTGGGCCTGATCGGCGAAGGGCGATACATAGAGCGCATCTTCGGGACAGTAAAGCTCGCAGAGGAAGCAGGTCTGGCAGTCGCCCTGCCGGGCGATCACCGGAACGCCACTGGTCTTGTCGAACACGTTGGTCGGGCAGACGTTGACGCAGATGTCGCAGGACGTGCAGCGCGCGGAATCGATGACCTCGATCATTCCGCGGCCTCCGCATAGGCCGCGTCCGCATGCGGGCGGACCGAGGTCCAGACCTCGTCGAGGCCGCCAGCCGTCACGTAGTGCCGCTGCCGATCGTCCTGCTCGGGGAAATCGTCGCGGCGGTGCATGCCGCGGCTTTCCTGGCGCGCAAGCGCGCTGCGATACATCCATCGCGCGGTCGCAAGCATCGCCGCACCTTCGCGGGCCCGCAGCAGATCGGCCTTGGAGGCGGCATCCGCTTCGGAAACGTCGTGCCAGGCCGCATCAAGCCGTGCCAGCGCGCCCTCCAGGCGCGATGCTTCCCGGAAATAGTTCAGCTCATAGGGGAACACTTCCCGCTGGACCGCCTTCGCCAGGGCAGCCGGCTCGAATGCCCGCCGCGACCGGCTGCGATACGCGATCGTTCCGGACCGCGACAGCTTCCTCCCGCCAATCGTGCCGAGCTGCCGGGCGTAATCGGCGGCACCCTGCCCCGCCCAAGTGCCCGACGAGATCGCCCAGGCCGCGTTGTGGCTGCCGCCTCCGGTGAATCCGCCGCAGATCAATTCGCGCGTCGCCGCGTCGCCGGCCGCATAGAGCCCGGCCACGCTGGTGGCGCAGCTGTCATCCACGATACGAAGGCCGCCGGTGCCGCGGACCGTCCCTTCGAGGCGCAAGGTGATCGGAAAGCGGTCCTTGAATGGATCAATACCGGTGCGGTCGAACGGCAGGAAAAAGTTCGGCTGCGAGACGCGCATCTGCCGCTGCACCTCGTCGTCGGCCTTGTCGAGCCGGGCATAGACCGGACCCTCAAGCAACGCGCGCGCGATCGCCGACCGGCCGCCCTTCGACGCCGCACCGGGAACGACGCTGCCGTCGTCATGGGTGAAGGTGGCCCAACCGTAGAACAGCGTCTTGGTGACCGAGCCGAACGCCGCCGAGATCGCATAGGGGTTGGAAAACTCCATGCCGCTGAACTCGGCGCCGGCCTCCGCGGCCATCAGGTAGCCGTCACCGGTCAGCACGTTCGATCCCAGCGTCTTGCTCAGGAATGCGCAGCCTCCCGTTGCGATCACGACCGCCTTGGCGCGAACCGTCCAGCGATCGTCCTTCTGCCGGCGCACGCCGCTGGCACCCGCGACGGCGCCGTCATCATCCACCAGCAGTTCAAGCGCCGGGCTGTGATCGAGAATGGTGACGCCGGTCTGCTTGGTGCGCTTGCGCATCAGGCGCATATATTCCGGGCCCTGCAGCGAGTTGCGCTGTGACTTGCCGCTGTCGTCGATCGGATAGGGATAGCCGCATTCGGCCAGGCGATTGCTTTGCTGATAGGTGCGGTCGAGCACGCGCGCCATCCAGCGGCGGTCCTGCAGATGGCCGCCGAGCTTTTCACGGTTCGCCATCGCGGCCTCGCGCAGCGCTGGATTGGGGTCGACATACCAGACGCCGGTTCCGGCCGCAGCGGTCGCGCCCGACGTGCCGCAGAACCCCTTGTCGGCCAGAACCACGCGCGCCCCGCGCTCGGCAGCACAGACCGCAGCCCAAGTCCCCGCCGGGCCGCCGCCCAGCACCAGAACGTCGGCCTCGAACTCCACCGATCCAGTCGGCGCATACACCCGCTCGGCTCGGTTAGGCTGGATCGTCATGCTTCATGTCTCCGGCGGAATCGATCGCGGACCGCATCTCGGCAACATCGTTGCGCGAGCAAGCACTGCAGGCAATTTCAGATATTTGCGGAGAGTTGGACGAAGCTTTCTCCGGCATCGGCAGCCGAAGAAGATTTGTGTTGCCGCACGGCGGATGTTTCGCCTCTGGCGGGAGCGGCGACACAGGATCATGCGACGGCGAGGCGAACAGAGGCGGATATTTCTTTTTGAGCGCGCCCGGCCACCGTCCATTTCTTCCCACGCATCAGGACGATATCTCGTGAGCGAGAACACTCGAGCCCACAGCAGCCATGTCCAAACGCCAACTGATCCGATCCAACCGTCGCAAGGTCCAGCCATGAGCAAACGGCAGCTTTCCCTCAACTTCTTCATCTATCCGGACGGCCATCATGAGGCGGCCTGGCGCTACAAGGCCTCGACTCCAAACCGCCTCCTCGACGTCACCTATTATCAGGAGCTGGCGCAACGCGCCGAGGCGCACAAGTTCGACGCGGTCTTCTTCGCCGACGGCCCGGCACTGGCCGAAAATGTCCGGCATGCCGCGCGGTTTCGGCTCGAGCCGATCACTTTGCTCACCGCAATCGCGTCGGCCACCAAGCGCATCGGCCTGATCGCGACGGCATCGACGACCTATACCGAGCCATACAATCTGGCGCGGCTGTTCGCCTCGCTGGATCATCTCAGCTGCGGCCGCGCCGGCTGGAATATCGTCACGACCAGCACGCCGCAGGCGGCGCAGAACTTCGGGCTGCCCGAGCATCCGCCGCATCACGAGCGCTACGAGCGGGCGCGCGAGTATCTCGACGTCATCACGCGGCTGTGGGACAGTTGGGAAGACGATGCGCTGGTCAATGATCCCGTGTCCGGCGTCTTCGCCGACACCGCCAGGATCCACGCCATCAACCACGTCGGAAAGCACTTCCGCGTGCGCGGGCCGCTCAACGTCTCGCGGACGCCGCAGGGACGCCCGGTCTATGTGCAGGCCGGCTCCTCCGACGACGGACGCGCCTTCGCGGCGCGCTTTGCGGAGGCGATCTTCACCGCCCACCAGACACTGTCGAGCGCCCAGGAGTTCTACACCGACATCAAGCGTCAGGCCCGCGCGTTCGACCGCGGTCCCGATCAGATCAAGATCCTGCCCGGCATCAGCCCATTCATCGCCAGTTCGCAGCTCGAGGCAGATCGGCTGCAGGACGAGTTCAACGAACTGATCCAGCCGGAATATTCGCTGGCCCAGCTCCGCCAGATGATTGGCCTCGACCTGTCCGGTTTCGACCTCGACGGCCCCTTCCCGCGCCATCTGATCGACACCGACAGCGCGCGCGGCGTCGCCAGCCGGTTCAAGCTGGTGGTCGATATCGTCGATCGCGAGAAGCCGACGATTCGCCAGCTCGTGCAGCGTCTCGCCGGCGCCCGAGGCCATTGGGTGATCGCCGGTCCACCGGAGAAGATCGCCGACAACATCCAGACCTGGTTCGAGAACGGCGCGGCCGACGGCTTCAACGTCATGCCGCCCTGGCTGCCCGGCGGCTTCGATCTCTTCGCCGAGCAGGTCGTGCCGATCCTGCGCAAACGCGGCCTGTTCCGTCACGACTACGAGGGCACCACGCTGCGCGACCATTACGGCCTGGCCCGGCCGGCGAGCCTTTACTCCAACGCCATCCAGGCGATCGCCTGATTTGCCGCCCTTGAGCGGCCCGCGGCACGGCTGGCGATCACGCCCGCGCCGGGCGCAGAGCCCGGCGTCGCCGGCAGCGATGCTCGCTTTTTTATTTTAAACATAAAATATTTGCGCCACCAGGAATCGCCGCAGCACGCGTCGGGAAGCCGCCGAGATCGCCTTCCGGCAGGCCGGGCACAGCAAAATTCCGCGCACCGCAGAGCCGATCCGCGCCCCTGATCGAGCCTTGAATTTACTTTTGGCACGAACTATCTTGCAGACGACATCGAGGCCGTCACCTTCAACGGGCCCGGATGCCCCCAGGAGATTTGATTTGGCAGTCGCGAAGGCGTCCCCGCCTGTTTCGCCCAAGAACGGGGGAGATCAGGAGGCCGAGTACAGGGCTCAGACACGGCTTTGGCTTCGGCTGCTCGCCTGCACGACCCTGATCGAGGGCGAGCTACGGCGCCGGTTCCGCGAAGAATTCGATTTCACGATGCCGCGCTTCGACGTCCTGGCCCAGCTTGACCGCGAGCCGAGTGGACTGGTGCTGGGAGAGCTGCCGAAGCGGCTGATGGTCTCTGCCGGAAATCTGACACCGATCGTCGATCGGCTGGTCGAGGACGGCTTCATCACCCGCACGCCTTCAAACCTGGATCGGCGCGTGCAGATCGTCTGCATGACCGTCGAGGGCCGCAAAGCCTTCAGGCGCATGGCCAAGAGCCACGGCTCGTGGCTGGCCGAGCTGCTGGCGGGATTTCCGGCTGACCGGCTCGAAGGGTTGACCCGCGAGCTCGACGAGCTCAAGGGCGCCGTCAGGGACGCGATGCAGAAGCCGTGAGGTGACGCTGCGACCAGCGCCGCAGCCGAATGCCCTCCGACACCGTCCCGCCGCTCAATCAGGGCAGCAGCTTGTATTTCCCGTCCTCGATCTGAACCAGGATCCGTGAGCGCGCATCGACGCCATGCCGATCCGCCGGTGTGTAGGAGTAGACGCCCTGCGTCCCCGCCAGCTCCTTGGTGGTGAACAGCGCCTGGCGAAGCGCGGTGCGGAATTCCGGCGAGCCCGGCTTGGCGCCGGTCGCCATCGCGCGCTTGGCCGCATCGACGAACACCAGCCAGCCGTCGAAGGAATAGGACGAGAACGAGTCGGTCGGCGCCTCGCCGTTCGCCTTCTCGAAGGCGGCGCGGAAATCCAACGCAACCTTCTGGATCGGATTGCTGGCCGGAAGCTGCTCGGCCGCGGTCACCGGCCCAGTCGGACAGATGATTCCATTGGCAGCCTTGCCGGCGAGCCGCAGGAAATCGGCGCTGATGAGCCCGTGGTTGCCGTAGAGCGGCCCCTTGTATCCGCGTTCGGACAGAGCGATCACCGGCAGCGCACCCGGCGTCCCCGTGCCGCCGAGCATGATGGCGTCGGGCCGCGCGGCCAACGCGCGCAGCACCTGGGCCGTCACCGACGAATCCGACCGGGCGTAGCGCTCGTTGGCGATGACCTTGATGTCGGCCGCCTTGGCGCTTTGCGACAGCGACTCGTACATCAGGTCGCCGAAGGCATCCGAGAATCCGATGAACGCAACGGTCTTCAACCCGCGCGCCTTCATGTGATCGACGATGCCTTGGACGAGAAGCGGCGTCGGTTGCGGCGTCTGTACCACCCAGGGCCCGCCATCGCCTGATGGTACCGGCGCGATCGGCGACACTGCGATCATCGGAATTTTCATCTCGATCGCGGCCGTCGCCATCGCCAGCGTCTGCGGCGCGCCCGACGTGCCGATCAGGATGTCGACCTTCTCCTGCTCGACGAGCTTGCGCGCGTTGCGCGCCGACGCCGTGGGATCGGAGGCGTCGTCGAGCTGGATGACGCGAAGCTTCTCACCGCCGACTTCGCCGACATAGGCCTCACCCGCCGCGATCCCCTTTGCATTGGGAATCCCGATCGACGACACCGGCCCGCTGAGGCCGGTGACGAATCCGACGAGGACGTCGGCCTGGCCGGCCTGCGGAACGGCGACCAACAACACGGCCGAGGCCAGCAGGGTCTTCATCGAGATCATGGCACCTGTCCTTCTTGATTTGCGTTTCTTCTGTCGGGCAAGCGCCATCCGCTCGCTTAGTTCGCCGAAACCAACGCGATCACGCGCAGCGGGCTGCCGGAGCCGTTCTGGATCTTCAGGGGCGAAGCCACGATGACGGCGCCGGTGGCAGGAAGCTGATCGAGGTTGCAAAGACACTGCAGGCCATAGCGGCCGGCGCCATGCAGGAAGTGATGCGCGGGATAAGGCGGCTCAAAATGGCCGGCCTGCCCGGCGTCGGTGCCGATCGTCTCGGTGCCGAAGCCGATGATGCCGCGCTCCTCGACCAGCCATTTCATCACGGCCGGATTCGGGCCCGGCGTGTGTGCGCCGTCAGCCCTGAGATTGGCATAGTCGCGCCAGCCCTTCTTGGACCAGTCGGTGCGCAACAGCACCCAATGCCGTTCGGGAATCCGTCCGTGCTTCGCCTCCCAGGCCTCGACGAGCGGGACCGTGAGCACGAAATCCGGATCCTGCGCCGCTCCCGCCGAGCAGTCGATGACGCAGGCCGGCGCGATCATGTCCTTGGCCGGCATCGTGTCGACCGAATTGTTCGGCAGGTCCTTGCCGGTGAACCAGTGAATCGGCGCGTCGAAATGCGTGCCGGTATGCTCGCCGAACGTCACATTGTTCCAGTACCAGGCCGGACCGCGACCGTCGTAGCGCGATATCTCCTGGATCCGGACCGGCGCTGCCTGGCCAAACTCCGGCGGCAGCACGATGACCGGAAAATCCGGACTGAGCGTGAAGGTCAGATCGACGACGCGCACCGCGCCGGACGAAATCGCACCAGCCAGCTCCAGGAGATTCTTGCCTTGCATCGTTACGTCCTCCCGCTTGTTTGAAATCCTGATCTTATTTGTCGAGCTCGCGCTCGAGCGCCTTTGGATTCGCCGCAAGACGCTGCTTGATTTCCGCGGCAACGTCCCCGACATAGATCTCCTCGAGCCCGCCCTTGAGCCCGGACACGATCGCCTGCGCAACAGCACGCGGCGCGACCTTGGGCGGCGGCACGGTCTGGAACCACTCGGTGTCGACCGGCCCCGTGAACAGGTTCATCACCTTGACGCCGCCGGGCCGAAGCTCTGCGCGAAGACAATGCGACAGCGACAGGCAGGCGGCTTGCGACGCCGAGTAGGCGCCGAAAGCGGGCCAGTTCGCCAGCGCATAGACCGACAGGATATTGACCCAGGCGGCGCTGCTGTTGATGCCATCAGCCCCCCGCATCCGCATCGCGGGACCGAAGGTCTGCGCAAGGTTGATGAAGCCGAGATAGGCCTGATCGACCTCGTCGCGCGCGATGCTCGTGCCCTTGCGGTCGAGCAGCCCGCCGGGCCGCACATATTCCGTCGTGTTGACGAGGATATCGACCTTGCCGCCGATGTCAGCCGCGAGGTCAGTCGCCGACTTTTCGTCGGCCGCATCGAGCGTCACGATCTCGATCCCCGCCTGTCCGCGCAACAGCTGCTCGCCGGCGAACGGCCGCCACGGTTCGGAAACACCGACGAACACCATCTTCGCGCCCGCGGCCTTCAGCGCCGCAACAGCCTCCTGGCCGATCATGCTGCGGCCGTTGGTCACGAGCACACGGCGGAATTTCGGATCGGCCGTCATTTCCCGCCACTGCCTGTCGTCTGCCATGTTGGGAGTCTCCCCCTCGGGTCGGGCAAAGGCCACTGCCTGACCGCTCTTGTCGAGCTGAAACGACATGATGACGGGCGCGCCCTCGACACAGTCGGCATGCAGATGCGCCACCATCGTCGGACCGCAGTCCATCCTGACGAGACCGATGCGCCAGGGCGCCCGCTCGCGGAAATAAACATCGCTCGGCACCCGCGCCGTGGTTTCGGCCAGCAGCGCGCCGCGGCGCGGTGCATCGACGAAAACAAGACCGGCCGACAGACAGGCCGGGCACGCCTCGCGCGCCGGATAGGCGAAAGTGCCGCAGGCCTCACAGCGTTGCAGCATGAAGCGACCTTCGGCGGCGGCGCGCGTGAAGCCGTGCGATGTCCGGCTGCGCGGTCGCGGCGGCGACGCCGGAAGCCGCGTCCGCAGCAGCGGGTTCTTGCGCCGGGGTGGCTCAATCGGATCGATCATCGCGCAGGCCCTGCAAAGATCGCGGCACCGGAGGCCAGGCCGCGGTCATAGTTGATCATACCGAAGCCGGAGGCGAGAGCGAGCTTTGCATCCTTGACCTGCGTCGGACCAGCTTCTCCCAGGACCTGCCGCAAGCCTTCAACCAGCCCGAGATAGGCGCCGGCGGCGCCGGGCTGCCCAGCGGAGAGCTGGCCGCCCGAGGTGTTGTGCGGGAAGTCGCCCTCAATCGTCAGATCGTGCTGACGAACGAAGGCTGCGCCCTCGCCCTTGTTGCAGAAGCCGAGATCCTCGAACTGCATCATCGTGATGACCGGATAGTCGTCATAGGTCTGGACGACATCGAGATCGTCGGGCTTCACGCCGGCCATCGCGTAGAGCTCGCCGACATCCATCGCCCAGCCGCCGCGCACCTGCATCGGATCGTCGGCGAAAGCATTGTGCCGTTCGATCGTCGACAGCAATCGCGCGGCCGGCAAGCCGAGCGATGCAGCGGTCTCGTCCCGCATCACGAGGAAAGCCTCGGCCCCGGCGCACGGCATCACGCAATCGAACAGATGAATGGGATCGGAAATCGGACGGGCCGCCAGATACTGCTCGATCGTCAGCGGCGTCTTCATCAGTGCATGCGGGTTACGCAGCGCGTTGGCGCGCTGGGCGACCGCGATCCTGCCGACGTCCTCCCGCGTGACGCCATACGTCCGCATATAGTTGCGCGCGATCAGCGCGAAGCTCGCATTGGCGCCGCCTGCACCGTAGGGATAGACCGCGTCCTGGTTGAAGCGCGAGAAATTCTCGAGCGTCAGGCGGAAGGAATCGACGTGGTTGGTATCGCCGGCCACGCAGGCCACGATATCGGCATCGCGTGCCTGCACCGCGCGCGCTGCCTTCCGCAACGCCGCAATGGCACTGGCGCCGCCGAGCGGAATCGTGTCCAGCCACCTGACGCACAGCCCGAAATGCTGCGTCAGTCCAATCCCGCTGTCAGTCCCCATGGTGAAGCTGGAAACGCACAGGCCGTCGATGTCGGAGGCCTTGATGCCGGCCTTCGCGACCAGCGCGCTCAGCGCGCGACCAATCCACCATTGCGCGCTCTCGATGGAGTAGCGCGCATAGGGGATCGTGACGGGAGCCGCCATCACGATGCCGTCATACGGTGTGCGCAGCGAATTTTTCACCAGCCGCCTGCCTTGCCTGCCGCCTCAGATCACCGTCAGCTTCACGTCGATATTGCCACGCGTCGCATTCGAATAGGGGCAGCGCTCGTGCGCGCCCGCGACGATCTCCTCCGCCACCGCCTTCTCGACGCCGGGCAGGCTGACCTTCAGTTCGACCGCGAGCGCATAACCGACAGGGACCGGTCCCATCGCAACCTTCGCGATGACCGACGGCTCGGCAGCGGGCGCGATCTTCCTGGAGCGCGCCACGAGCTTGACCGCGCCAAGAAAGCACGCGGCATAGCCGGCCGCAAAGAGCTGCTCCGGGTTGGTTCCCTCGCCACCGGGTCCGCCCAGCGATTTCGGCACCGACAGCGACACCGACAGCAGGCCGTCGGCACTTGCGGCCTTGCCGTCGCGGCCCCCCATAGCGGTCACCTCGGTCTCGTAGAGGATCTTCTCGGGTCGCATCATGTGTGGCTCTCCAAAACTGCTCGGCTGTTCGCGTTAACGCTTGTTGCGCGCGAGCATCGCCCGGAAATCGTCGCGGGCGAGCGCGCTGGCGCGTTTGAAGCTCGGCCCGCGGCTCGGCTCGGTGCCATTGAGCTTCCTGAGCTGCACCCACATCTCGGCGCTCTTCAATGCCACCGCCGCGCAGTTCACGACCGGCGCGTGGCCGACCTTCAGGCCATGCTCCCGCCCGATCAAGAGGCCCGGCAGCACGCCGGCGGGGATCACCACGTCGGCTCCGCGCTCCACCAGCGGGAGGGCGCAGGCCAGAAAATCCTCGATCATCCGGGCATGGGCCGCCTGATCGCCTGCGAACGCACGTGCGAAATCCTCCGGCTTGCAGCCGAGGCCGGTCACGTGGACGACGCGATCACCGAGGCCGTAACGTTCGGCCTGCTCGTAGTGCCAGACCTCGAAGACAGGATCGAGCGTCACGAGGCCGAGGCGCCGGCCGAGTTGCGAGGCCGCCAGCAACGTCGCCTCGCCGGTCCCGATCACGGGAATGTCGAGCGTCGAGCGGAGCTCGTAAAGTCCGGGATCCTGGAAGTGGCCCATCACGAAGGCGTCGAACCCGCTCTCTTCGGCCGCGATGCCGTTGTCGATGGCCTGAACCGCGCAGCGCAGTTCGGCGAGCCGGCCGAACTCCCGATCCGGCGGCGAAATGCCCTCCACCTGAACCGTCGTGCCGGGCGCAGCGATCGTGTTGAGGTACTCCGACAGCCGCGCCATATAGGGCGCGTTCACGCTCGCATCGACGAAACTCTGCCAGAAGATGCGCATCGCCCTTCTCCTCGAACAGTGACAGGAGCATCGGCCATCGGCGTGCCGACGGAGATATTTCAACCATAAACTAATTGACGCGTCAAATGCGCGCGGCGGAGCCCGCCAAGGCGACTGCTCCATCGCAACCAGAGGGCCCAATTTTCGGGACAAAGAAATGGAGGAAAATGGCGCGCGCGGAGGAAATTGTATGCAGCAACATTTTTTTCTGACAGCCCCGTGACACGTGTTGACGGCGCCACGGATAATACTTTAGGCTTTAAGTAATCGACCACCGGCCGCTGCCGGTGGCAATGACGATGATGTTGCAGGGCACCGATTTTGAGAAACTCAATCGCGTGGACTAGCGTCGGGCCGCAATGGCCGGCAGCAGCATCGCCGGCCGCGCAGCGCGGCGGCGGCATTCGTCGTCTTTCGCTTCGACAGATGCCCGCGGGCTGCAGTCGCCCCGCCCGCTATTCGAGCGGCACGCCTCGCCATGGCCGCTGACGCCCCGGCCGAGCGAAACTTCCCCTCGCCGCGCCCGGCGTCTGGCGCTGCAGCAATGCCTTCAATCGGTTCGTTCGCGGCTCGGGCTCCCGCCCGGCTTCCAGACATTCGTACCCAGCATCAACGGAGGACAACGCAAATGCGGCAGAAGACTCTGGGGTTACTCGCACTTGTCGCCGGCGTCTTCGCGGCACCGGCGGCGCAGGCCGACATCACGATCGGCTTCGTCACCTCGCTGAGCGGCAACGGCGCATCGATCGGTATCCCCTATGGGCGCGGCATCAATGCCGCCTATGAATACAAGAAGACGATCAACGGCGAGACCATCCGCCTGATCCAGCTCGACGACGGCTCCGATCCGTCGGCCGCGACGCGCAATGCGCGCAAGCTCGTCGAGGAGGAGAAGGTCGACCTCATCATCGGCACCGCAACGACCCCCTCGACCATTGCCATGGCGGCCGTCGCCAGCGAATTGAAGGTGCCGATGATCGCGATCTCACCCCTCGGCAAACTTCCGGAATCGCCGGAGCAATGGGTCGTCGCCGTGCCGCAGCCGGCTTCGCTGCTGGTCAAGATCGTCGCGGATCGGATGAAGCGCGACGGCATGAAGAACATCGGCTATATCGGCTTCTCCGACGCGTGGGGCGACCTCGTCTATAACGGGGCCAAGGCCGCCGAGCCGACCGACGACATCAAGGTGCAGACCAACGAGCGCTATGCCCGCACCGATACCTCGGTGACCGCGCAGATACTCAAGGTCATGGCCACACGTCCCGACGCGGTGCTGATCGGCGGCTCCGGCACGCAAGGCGCGCTGCCGCTCATCACGCTTTCCGAGCGCGGCTTCAAGGGCAATACCTACGGCACCGTGGCGCTGGTCAATCCGGACTTCGTCACCGTGGGCGGCAAGGCGGCCGAGGGCATTCAGGTGTCCGCCGGCCCCGTGATCGTGGCCGAACAGCTTCCGGACGAGCACTTTGCCAAGAAAATCGCGCTCGACTTCCGCGCGGTCTACCAGAAGACCCACAACATTCCGACCACCGACGGGTTCTCGGCCTATTCCTTCGATGCCTGGCTGATCTTTGCCAACGCGGCCGAGCGGGCGTTGAAGACCGCGAAGCCCGGCACCGCGGAATTCCGCACCGCGCTGCGCGACGCCATCCTCAGCACCAAGGAACTGCCCGGCGTACATGCCGTCTACAACTTCAAGCCTGGCGCGGTAACCGGCGTCGACGAGCGCTCACTGGTCGTGGTCCGACTGACCGGCGGCGCCTGGAAGTACGCGCCATAGACGGAAGACGGCAGGCGATCAGAACGGGGAACGGCGTCTCAATGACGAGCGATATCGCGGCCATTCTTGGGATCGACGGAATCGCCACAGGCGCGGTCTACGCGCTGGTGGCGATCGGAACCGTGCTCATCTTCACGGTGACCCGGGTCATCTTCATTCCCTTCGGCGACATCGCCGCCTTCACCGCGCTGACCCTTGCGGCGCTCGATGCCAAGCGCTTTCCCGGGACCGGCGCGCTGGTCGTGGTGCTCGCATGCCTTGCGACCCTGATCGAGATCATCTCGCTCATTCGCAGCGGCGATATCCGCCTGCTGCCGCGCGCGCTGCTGTTCTATCTCGCCATTCCCTTAGCAGTGGTCGGCATCGCCTGGCTCGTCATGCGCATGGAACCGCCGCTCGCAGTCCGGCTCGTGCTCGCGCTGATGCTGATCACGCCGATCGCGCCTCTGCTGGACCGGATCGTGTTCCGCCCGATCGCCGACGGCACGGTGCTGCTGCTGCTGACGGTCTCCGTGGCGCTGCATTTCGCGCTGGTCGGCCTCGGCCTGCTGTTCTTCGGCCCAGAAGGCGTCCGGACCGAGCCGCTGACGTCATTCTCGACGGAGTTCGCCGGCGTGCTGATCTCGGGCCAGACCATGCTGATCGTGATCGCCGCGCTCGTCTTCAGCGGTCTGCTCTATCTGTTCTTTGACTTCACGCTGGTCGGCAAATCGCTGCGCGCCACCGCGGTGAACCGGACCGGCTCGCGGCTGATGGGCATCCGGCCGGCGCGAGCCGGCACCATCGCCTACCTGCTGGGCTCGCTGATGGCCGGCGTATCGGGCATCCTGATCGCGCCGGTCAATACCGTGTTCTACGATTCCGGCTTCTTGATCGGCCTCAAGGCGTTCGTCGGCGCCATCGTCGGCGGCATGACCAGCTATCCCGGCGCCGCGATCGGCGCGGTCGGGGTCGGCATCCTTGAAAGCTTCGCATCATTCCAGAGCAGCGCGCTGAAGGACGTCATCGTGTTCTCGCTGCTGATCCCGATCCTGATCTGGCGATCCCTCGCCTCGCTGCATTCCGAGGAGGAGATCGAGGAATGACGCGCCTTCATGTTCAGCTCGCCGCGGCAGCAGCGCTCGCGTGCCTCGCACTCGCACCCGTCGTCCTGAGCCCGTTCAGCATCACGCTGATGAACTATATCGGCATCTATTCGCTCGTCGCGATCGGCCTTGCGCTGCTCACCGGCGTGGGCGGCATCGTGTCGTTCGGACAGGCCGCGTTCGTCGGCATCGCGGCCTATGCGACGGCGTGGGTCTCCACCCTGAACGGGCAATCGCCCTGGCTCGGCCTGCTGTTCGGAGTGGTGCTGACCTGCGGCGTCGCAGCCATCCTCGGCGTCGTGACCTTGCGCCTGCAAGGCCACTTCCTGTCGCTCTCGACCGTCGCCTGGGGCCTTGCGATCGGCTTCCTGTTCGGCAATGTCGACGGGCTCGGCCGCTTCAACGGCATCTCGTCGATCCCGCCGATCAGCCTCGGCTCCTTCGCGCTCGTCTCCAGTGCACAGATCTATTACCTGATCTGGGGCATCGTCGCCCTGGTGCTCCTGCTCGGCTACAATCTCTTGGACTCGCGGCTCGGCCGCGCCATGCGGGCACTGCGCGGCGGCAACACGCTGGTCGAAAGCCTCGGCATCAACGCCTTCCGGATCAAGCTCGTGACATTCGTGATCGCGGCCTTCCTCGCCTCGCTCTCCGGCTGGCTTTACGCGCATATGAGCCGCTTCATCAGCCCGGGTCCGTTCGATGCCAGCATGGGCATCGAATATCTAATGATGACGATGGTCGGCGGCGCCGGCAGCCTGCTCGGCGGCGTGGTCGGCGCCGCCATCGTCACCCTGCTGAAGAACAGCGTGCAGGATTATCTGCCGCTGATCGCCAAGGGCGCATCCGGGCAGCTCGAGATCGTCGCCTTCTCCGCACTGTTCATCCTGTTTCTGCAATGGGCGCGGCGGGGCATCGTCCCTTCGATCGCGCGCTACCTGCCGAAGATCCGGCGCGAGCGGCCAAAGCCTGCGCTGCCGCTGCCGCGCCGTCCGCAGCCGACGCCGGGCGAGCTGCTTCTGAAGGTCGATGGGGCCGAGCGCCGCTTCGGCGGCCTCGTCGCGGTCAACAATGTCAGCTTCGAGGTGAGATCGGGCGAAATCCTTGCCGTGATCGGTCCGAACGGCGCCGGCAAGAGCACGATGTTCAACTGCCTGACCGGCGCGCTCCGGGTCAGCAAGGGCGACATCGTCTTCGCCGGACGCTCGATCGTGCGCGATCCGCAATCCCGCATCGCCAAGGCCGGCGTCGCCAGGACGTTCCAGCATGTCAAGCTGCGGCCGCGCATGAGCCTGCTCGAGAACGTCATGCTCGGCACCTACAGCCGAACCAGCAGCGGCCTGTTCGCCGGCGCGTTTCGCCTCAATCGGCGCGAGGAAGCCAGCGCCCGCCACGAGGCGCTGATGCAGCTCGAGCGCGTCGGGCTCGGCGACAAGCCGTTCGAGCTCGCGGGTAACCTTCCGCTCGGCAACCAGCGCATCCTGGAGATCGCGCGCGCACTCGCCGCCGATCCGGCGCTGCTGGTGCTGGACGAGCCGGCGGCCGGCCTGCGCCGCCAGGAGAAGCTGCGACTGGCGGAGCTGCTCCGCTCGCTGCGGGCGGATCACCTGACCATCCTGATCGTCGAGCACGACATGGAGTTCGTGATGTCGCTGGTCGACCGCATCGTGGTGCTCGACTTCGGCTCCAAGCTCTGCGAGGGCGTCCCGAGCGCAATCCGCAGCGACGAGCGGGTGCAAGAGGCCTATCTCGGGGGCGTCGCGTGAGCCAGATGTTGTCCATGACCGACGTCACCGTCTGCTACGACAACGTCGAGGCCGTCCGCAATGTCTCGCTCTCAGTCGACGAGGGACAGATCGTCACCGTGATCGGCCCGAACGGCGCCGGCAAGACCACGCTGCTGATGGCGGCCATCGGCCTGCTCGCATCGCGCGGCAGCATGGTGTTCCGCGGCAGCGACATCCGGAGAATGTCGGTCGAGGACCGCGTCGAGCGCAGGCTCTGTCTCGTTCCGGAGAAGCGCGAGCTGTTCTCCGACATGTCGGTTGCCGACAACCTTCTGCTCGGCTCCTACAGCCTGCGCGATCGCTCGGGCGTCCAGAAGACGCTGGACGAGGTCTATGATCGCTTTCCCCGGCTCAGGGAACGGCAACGCCAGGCCGCCGGCACGCTGTCCGGCGGCGAGCGCCAGATGCTCGCGCTGGGGCGCGCACTGATGGCAAAGCCCGCGCTGCTGATGCTCGACGAGCCGAGCCTCGGCCTCGCGCCGCTGATCGTGCGCGAGATCTTTCGCACCATCGCCTCGCTCCGCGACCTCGGCGTCTCGATCCTGCTGGTCGAGCAGAACGCCCGCGCCGCGCTCGAGACGGCCGATTACGGCTACGTGCTGGAGACCGGCGAGGTCGTCCAATCAGGCCCCGCCAAGGACCTCATCCACGATCCCCGGCTGATCACCGCTTACCTCGGCGGGCACTGACACCAAAATATCGAAAACAACCCCATGCAAAGGAGCCGGCGGGGGCCGAGCGCGAATTCGCTTTTTACGAAATCACCTTGACACGTCGGGCAAATCAGGGTGTACTGCCATCATCGCAGCGCAAGTCCGCTATCCGACCAGACGAGGTCGGTGGTTTGCGAGCGGGTTCTCGGCCTGCGCGGCGCGCAGCCATTCGCGGAAGCTGACGACCTCCGGACAATCTGCGGTGCCTTCAGGCACAATCAGCCAATCGCCCAAGCCGGATCCCTCGTTGACCCGGTCGCAGCGATGGCCCGGATGGTGACCAAGACCGCGGGCTATCAGCAGGTCGACTTTGCCCTCGGCCAACTCGTGCAAGCCGGCGGGCTGCAGCACCTGCAAACCAATCTCCAGATGCGCGCTGCGAAACTCCGCCAATTTGAGGCGGCGCAGGTCGAAGCTGCCATGCACCCCCAATTGCAGCAGCACCGCACCTGCCGGCTTCAACTGCGCGGTCGCGTCCGCGATATGGCGAAAGCCTTCGGAAACCCCGGGCAAATAGGCCTGCCCGGCCGCAGTCAGGATCAGCTGCTTATGCAGCCGCTCGAACAACTGCACGCCGAGACGCGCCTCCAGCGCTTTCACCTGCTGCCCCACGGCGGCAGGCGTCACGTGCAGCTCGTGCGCGGCCAGTTTGAAGCTGAGATGCCGCGCGGCGGCCTCGAAGGCGCGGAGCGCGTTGAGAGGTGGAAGGGCGTAGGTCATCGCGCGGGAGTTTGACACCGACAGGCCGTGGCCTTGCAATAGATTTTCTTGCGCTGAACCGCAGCAAACATGCTTTGCGCCGCGGCGGCGCCGCCGGATACGGTCAGGCCGCAATACGGAGACGCCCATGCCCCCAGCTCACATCGTCAGCCACAATCCCGCAACGGTCCACCCTCCCGCCGGCGGCTACTGCATGGGACTTGAATTGACGCAGCATCGCCGCCTGCTCTTCATCAGCGGCCAGGTGCCCGAGAGATCCGACGGCACCGTGCCCGAGGGTTTTGAGGCCCAATGCGAGCAGGCCTGGCGCAACGTCATGGAGGTGCTCGCCGCCGCAGGTCTTCGCGTCGAGCATCTGGTCAAGGTCACCACGTTCCTGACCGATCGGGATCAGGTCGTGCCCAACCGCACCATTCGTCGCAAGATGCTCGGCGAGCATCAGCCGGCGCTGACGGTCATGATCGCCGAGACCGTCGACAAAAAATGGTTGCTGGAAATCGAGGCGATCGCCGCCGCATGAAACCAGCTTCCTCGACGTCGCAACGATCCAACCGTGTCGGGTGTGCAATGACTGAGACCATCCATCCGTTTTACGAGTCGCATCGCGGCGCAATGGAGGCTGCCATGCGCCATCGCCTCGACCTTGCCGAAGCGATGTTGCGCGAGCGCGCACATCTCGCCGAGATTGATCGAGTTCGGCAGGAGGTGATGGACGAATTCCAGATCGTGCTCACCCAAATGCCCTATGTCGGAGGCGCCGCAAGTCGCATGAGCGATTTCTTCATGCGCCTCACCGGCTTCATGGCAATCAGCCGGGTGCTCCGGCGGCACGGCGTGCCGGTTTCCATGATCGGCGAAATCGAACGGGAAACCTACAAGGCGCAATTGCTCGCCGAGCCCGAGGCGGAACGCCTTGCCTCAGGGCGTCAATTCATGTCGCCTGAGAATCAGGCCTTGCTGCGCGAACAGGCGACAGAAAGCGCGACAGAGAGTCATCAGAAGGAGTTTCCGGAAGATTTCGTCTACGATTTCGTCGAACCGGGCCCGGGTGACAAGTTTGAATTCGGCATCAACTACAGGGCTTGCGGCTTTTGCAAATTCGCGGCTCGCCATGGAGACGAGGAAATCCTGCCGAACATTTGCGGGCTTGATTTCGACGCCTATGCGACGCGAGGCATTCACCTGGAAAGAACGCAAACATTGGCCGGCGGCGCGAGCCACTGCAATTTCCGATTCTCGCGGCTTCGCCCCCGTCACAATGTTCGCTAATGCTCTCAATTGCCTTCCGCTTCCGCCGGCGTAGCGGACGTGACCGGACTCGCTGCCCGCTCGCCCCAGTCGCGAATGACCCGGAACTGACATTTCAGCCGCTCAATTCCTGCGCTAGTATCAGCCCACCGAGTACCAAAAAGGGCAGAGCATTGGAGGGACACTTCTTATGTCCGCGTTAAAATGCCTTGTTGCCATCGTTGGTTGGCTTATTGCGGCGTATCCGAGCTTTGCCGATGACCGTGAGAAGGTGATCGGCATCTGGAAACTGGTTTCCCAAGAAATTGAAATTCAAGCCACCGGGCAGAAAGAACCCGTCTTCGGACGCTCCCCTACGGGATACGCAATTTTCACGGCTGAGGGCCGTGTAATGTTTGTCCTGACTGGAGAGGGGCGCAAGCCACCACAAACGGTCGAAGATCGCGCTGATCTGCTAAACAGCATGGCCGCCTACACCGGCATGTACCGTCTCGAAGGGGACAAATGGATTACGAAGGTCGATGTTGCTTGGAACCCAGAATGGGTGGGCACCGAGCAAACACGCTTTTTCAAATTAGACGGGGATCGCCTTCAAGTCACTTCGACGTGGCGAATAATGCCGAACTGGGCAGATAAGGGGATGCAGAGGAGCCTCCTTGTATTCGAAAAAACGAAATAGAAGTTTTAACAACCTACCTTCGCGAGCCGGGCGACCATGAGTGCATGCGCCGCGCGTGCATGCCCCGAACATCTTCCGTTACGTCGCATAAGTCTCTTGTCCAGCGCGGATCGCAACCAGCTTTGATCCCATCATGCGATGGGCCGCACCATCCTCGTCAGCATCGGAAAATGCTTGTTGCCGCCCACGAACGGCGGAAACCGGACGAAGTCGGCGCGCATCCGCTTGATCACGTCGGAGCCCAGCGCGCGCGAAAGCGCCTGCGGGCTGTCGAACATCAGCCTGTTGCGCTGCATGTACTCGACCCGCTGCGACGGCAGCCGGTCGACCCAATCGATGCGCGTGTAGATCTCGATCTGGCGGACATCAGGGAAGGTCCGCATGATCGACGGATGATGCTCCAGGTAGTGCAAATTCCAGGCATTCATGTCCTCGGCCGGCCCGGGATAATGCACGAGGTAGCTGCACGGCGTCACCGTGCCGTTCGCGTGCCTGGCGTCGTCGACCGGAAAGACGCGCGTCACCATCGCCTGATGCGTCACCTCCAATCCGGCAAGGCTCGGCAGTCCGCGACCTGCCGCAAGACCTGCGAGCACGCCGCCGCGATCCATCGCGGCCTCGCACGCAAACAGGTTCGGAAAACGCAGCTGGAGCGCAAACACCGGCCCGGCCCCGTCGGCCTTGTAGGGATGATCGACCGATTGCTCGAGCGGCGTGAACAGCAGGCCTTCGGCCATCCCCGGGATCGCGCCCGTCATGGCAGCCGCGGCCGCAACATCGTCCGCGCCAATTCGCCGCTCGCCTGTCGGATCGGAGAACGTCATGAACAGCGAGATCATGATGCCGCCGCCTCCTCGCCGGCCTGCAGGTGCGACATGAGCGCCTCGCGAACGTCATCGGGCCACGCAATCGCATGGTGATCAACCAGCGACGTCGCGGCGAGGATCTGGCGGGCGCGCCAGCGCAGGCCATCCGCGCCCGTGACCACGTGCGATAGATGGAGCGACGCGCGGCCGATCTTGACGATGTGCAGGCCGAATATCAGGCCGTCGCCGAACTTCGATGGCCGCGAGAAGTCGCAGGTCAAATGCACCGTCGGGGTCCCGATCTTGCGGATCGTGATCAGCTCCGGCCACGGAAAGCCGATCGACGCCCAGAACTCCTCGACCACGCCGTTGAGGATATTCAGGTAGGACGGAAAATAGGCGATCCCCGACGGATCGCAATCGCCGAACCTCAGCTCGCGATCGAACGAGAACGACGTCATCAGATCGCGACAACCGGATGGCGGATGACGCCGACGCCATCGACGCCGGCCTCGACCACGTCGCCGGGCCACAGCCATTCCTGCGGGCTCATGCCGGCGCCGACGCCTTCCGGCGTTCCGGTCGCGATGATGTCGCCCGGTTCGAGTGTCATGCCGGACGAGATGTCGGCGATCAGCGCCGGAATGTCGAAGATCATGTATTTGGTGTTGGAGTCCTGCTTCATGACGCCGTTCTTGGTCAGCCAGAGCCTGAGATCATGCGGATCGGGAATCTCGTCCGCGGTCACGATGCAGGGGCCGAACGGCGCGTAGGTATCCATGCCCTTGGAGAATATCCACTGCCCGGCGCGGCGATTGTCGCGCGCCGAAATGTCGATCATCACGGAATAGCCGAAGACGTGATCCATCGCCTTCGCGACCGGGATGCGGCTTGCGGTCTTGCCGATGATGACGGCGAGCTCGACCTCCCAATCGAGCTGCTGGGTCATGCCGGCATTGTGCTGAATTGCCGCGCCCGGCCCGATCACGGCGGTCGGCGGCTTGGAGAATACGACCGGCTGTTTCGGCAGATCCTTGTCGGTGTCGAGGCTCTTGGCGGACTCCGCGACATGCGCACGGTAGTTCAACCCGATGCCGAAGATGTTCTTGCGCGGGCGCGGGATCGGAGCCTGCAGCTTGACATCCTCGATCGGAACGGCGGCGCCGGCCGGCAGGCTCCCGTTGGCGCTGTCCAGGCACTGCCTCAACGCCGGCAGCAGCGTGACGGCGTTATCGATGAAGGACAGCATATCGCCCGGCCAGGCAATGCCGCGCGACGCGCCGAGGCGCTCGACATCGACGACCAATCCGTTGACGACGACCCCAAGGCGGGCGCCGCTGGAGCCCAAGGTGTAGGTGACGAGACGCATGAAAGCTTGATCCGGTTATTCGGGTTGAGTTCTGCGGGGCAATGTCAGGCGGCTACGGGCTGATGGCCCGCATTGTCGCCATAGGCCTCTTCCCGGTAGAAGCCGAGCCCCTCGATGACGGGCAGATCGTTGAAGCAGAACAGGCAGGCGTCCTCATTTTCGGACGCATTGCCGTGCTCATGCCAGGCCCAAGACGGGACGCAGAAAATGTCGCGCTCCTGCCACTCGAACCGCTTGCCGCCGATCACGGAATAGCCCTGCCCCTTGGCGACCTGATAGACGAAGCTACCGGTGTGCCGGTGCGACCTGGTCTTCTCGCCCGGCCGCAGCATCTGCATGCTGGCGCCGATGGTCTGCATCACATGGCCGCCGGTGATCGGATTGACGTAGTTCATGAGGATGCCGTCATAGGGCGATCCGTCAGTCGCGGCGGCATATTTCAGCAACGACTCGTAGGTCGGCTCCCACTCATATTTGAACATCGGCGAATAGCCGTTCGACCATCGCGAGTCCGCCGGCCGAAGGCCGGGATTGCCCCAGGTCTTGGTCATGTCGTCGACGGGATAGCCGGACACCTCCTGCCGGATCTTGGGGTGCACGACGAAGAAATTGGCCTCCAGCGCATTGACGAGCGGAATGTCGAGGCCGTCCTGCCAGATGCAGACCGAGCCGTTCGGCTCGACGCCATGTTCATGCCAGGTGCCGTTCGGCGTCAGCACGAAATCCCGCGCGCCGAGCGTCATCTTGTGGCCATCGACGACGGTGTAGGCGCCCGCTCCTTCCATGATGAAGCGCAGGGCCGATGCCGAGTGCGCGTGGGCGGAGGCCACTTCGCCGGGGTGCATGACCTGCAGGCCCGAATAGAGCCAGCCGACCGCGGCCGACACGTCGCGGCGGCCGGGATTGTTGAGGTAGATCACCCGCCGTCCCGCCTTCTCCGGCGAGACCAGCTCGACCGAGCGCAGCACGTGCTCACGCAGATCGCTGTAGCGCCAGAGAACGGGAACGGACGCCGACTGCGGCTGCCACGGCTCGATCTTGTTGGCGACGGTCCACAGCGCGCCGGCCTCGAACTTCTCGAGGTCCTTGTAATAGGCCTTGAGCTCCGGAGTATCCTCGACATTGGCCCGGCCGATGATGTTCTCGCCCATGCTGTCCTCCAAGTCTTATCTCGTGACGTCCTGTCTCATGCAGTTCTGTCGCCACATCCACAATCGTCGTCCTGGCGAAAGCCAGGACGACGCTGAGGAGAGTTCGCGCTTCGTGGCGTGCCATCATTCCGCCCTACCGGGAATTGATGCGATGCTCGCCGGCTTCGCCGCATTCACCACTGTCGTCCTGGCGAAAGCCAGGACCCATAACCACCGCATTCGCTGTGAAAGGGATCGTGGCCCCGGATCGCTCGACGATGACCGTTCGGGGTAATGGGTCCTGGCTTTCGCCAGGACGACGCTGAGGAGAGTTCGCGCTTCGTGGCGTCTTTGGATCGACACGTGCGATCACTCCGTCCTGCCGGGAATTGATGCGAAGTTAGGCTGCTCCACGGCCTCCGCTACGAAGCGCTCGCCTTCCGCAAGGCCGAGCGGTGCCTGCGGACGGCGATTGACCCGCAAATCGAAGATGTCGAACCGGTTGTAGTGCCCGACGATGTCGTGCATCTGCTTCGGCTGGATGCAGCGCTCGAGGTCGATGTCGGCATAGACGATGCCTTCATCGTCGATCAGCGACTCGCCGACCAGACGGCCGTCCGGCCCGATCACGCCGGAGAATGCGCTCGACTTGCGCTGCAAGCGCGCTCGCGCGTCGGGAACGACGGTCTGCATCGCCGCGATGATCTCCTCCGACACGGTCGAGCAGGACACGATCGTGAAGATCTTTCCCTCGAAGGAATGGGCGATGGCGCGCAGCTTGATCGCCTCCGCCATGTCGTAGTCCGGCGGCGCGACGGGGAGCGAGATGTAGCTCGCGACGTGAACCAGCTCGCCCTGCCCGAGCAGCGCAAAGCGCGCCAGCGTGTTGGTGTTCTCGCCGCATGCGAGCCCGCCGAGGCGCCCGATCTCGGTCTCGTAGACGCGCAGGCTCGATCCGTCGCCGCCGGTCCAGGTCAGCTTCTCTGCCCAGGTCGGCGCCAGCTTGCGGTGCTTGCCGAGCAGCGTTCCGTCCGGGCCGATGAAGACCAGCGTGTTGTAGATGGCGCCGAGCGACACCGGGCTGCGCTCGTTGACGCCAAGCACGACATAGCAGGCGGTATCGCGCGCAGCCTTGCGGACGATGTCGATCTCGGGGCCCGGCACCAGCACCGATGCCTTGACCAGCTTCTCGAACCAGGCGCTTCCGGTGACGGGATCGGTGATCCAGTTCCAATAGGGATAGCCGGGCACGAATACTTCGGGGAATGCGACCAGCCGCGCGCCGTTCGCCGCGGCCTCACGCACCAGTGAGGCGGCCTTGTCGGCGGTGGCGCTGGCATTGAGATATACAGGTGAAGCCTGGACGGCGGCGGCTCTAAAGCGCGGCAGCTTCAGCATTGGCCCTACCCTGTCGCTGGCTCATGATCGCCGTCCGGAGCAGACCATCTGCAAAGTCTGACGGCACTCGCGGCGTTGACTTACTTTACATGTAAACGTATGCTATCGCATATTTCTGGAGGGTGCAATGGCTGAACGGTCTTTTGCTCGTGAAGTCGAGGATCTCCGGCTCGGCGACGGCGACACCTTCCGCGGCGAAGGCATCCTCGCCATCACCAAGGCGCTGCTGCAATCCGGCGTCGCCTATGTCGGCGGCTATCAGGGCTCGCCGATCTCGCATCTGATGGACGTGCTGGCCGACGCCAAGGACGTGCTCGACGATCTCGGCGTCGTGTTCCAGAGCTCCGCCAATGAAGCGGCGGCAGCGGCGATGCTGTCGGCCTCGGTGATGTATCCGCTGCGCGGCGCGGTGGCGTGGAAGTCGACGGTCGGCACCAATGTCGCCTCCGACGCGCTCGCCAATCTCGCCTCCGGCGGCGTCACCGGCGGCACCATGATCATCGTCGGCGAGGATTACGGCGAAGGCTCCTCGATCATGCAGGAGCGCACCCACGCCTTTGCGATGAAATCGCAGATCTGGCTGCTCGATCCGCGCCCTGACCATGAATGCATCGTCAATCTGATCGAGAAGGGCTTTCAGCTCTCGGAAGTCTCGAACACCCCTGTCATGCTGGAGGTGCGCGTCCGCGCCTGCCACATGCACGGAAGCTTTGCCTGCAAGGACAATGTCAGGCCGGCGCACACCATCAAGGACGCCCTGAACAATCCGAAGCGCGACGTCGGCCGCATCGTGCTGCCGCCGGCGGCCTACGAGCATGAGCAGGAGAAGATCAGGACCCGGCTGCCCGCGGCCATCAACTTCGTCAGGGACAACCGGCTGAATGAGTGGATGGGGCCGAAGCAGGGCAAGGTCGGCATCATCATGCAGGGCGGGATGTACAACAACGTCATCCGCGCGCTGCAATATCTCGGGCTGTCGGATGCCTATGGCAACACGCAGGTCCCGCTCTACGTCATGAACGTCACCTACCCCGTGATCGACACCGAGGTCGCCGAGTTTTGTCTCGACAAGGACGCCGTCCTGATCGTCGAGGAAGGCCAGCCGGAATATCTGGAGCAGGCGATCAACACGGTGCTGCGCCGCCGGGATATCCAGGCCCGCGTCCACGGCAAGGACGTGCTGCCGATGGCCGGCGACTATACCGCGCAGGTGCTGCTCGGCGGCGTGCGCGAGTTCCTTGAAAAGACCGAGCCGCGGCTGCTCGGCAACCGGCCGCCGGCGCCGGATGCGAGCTCCGTGCTCAGCCATCCCGAGGTCGAGAAGCTGAAGCAGGTCGTGCCGGCGCGCCCGCCCGGGCTTTGCACCGGCTGTCCGGAGCGGCCGATCTTCGCCGCCATGAAGCTGGTCGAGAGCGAGCTCGGCGAGCACCACGTCTCCGCCGACATCGGCTGTCATTTGTTCTCGATCCTGCCGCCCTTCAATATCGGCGCCACGACGATGGGTTTCGGCCTCGGCCCGGCCTCGACCTCAGCCTTCAACGTCAAGGCCGACAAGCGCTCGATCGCCGTGATGGGTGACGGCGGCTTCTGGCACAACGGGTTGACCAGCGGCATCGGCAACGCGGTCTTCAACAAACATGACGGCGTGTTCGTCATCGTCGACAATTACTACACCTCGGCGACCGGCGGTCAGGACATCCTGTCGTCGCGTGCGATCAGCAAGCGGCGCAACACCAACAACTCGATCGTGCAGGCCGTGAAGGGCATCGGCGGGCAATGGGTCCGGCAGATCGACCGCACCTACGATGTCGGCCGGATGCGCGACACGCTGAAGGAGGCGCTGACGACCACGGAGCAAGGCCCGAAGGTCATCGTCGCCTCCTCCGAATGCATGCTGAACAAGCAGCGCCGCGTAAAGCCGCAGATCAGCCAGGCGATCAAGGACGGCGTACGCACCGTCAAGGAACGCTTCGGCGTCGACGAGGATGTCTGCACCGGCGACCACGCCTGCATCCGCCTCTCCGGCTGCCCCTCGCTCTCGGTCAAGCAGCTCGACGATCCCCTGCGCGACGATCCCGTCGCGGCGATCGACAATTCCTGCGTCGGTTGCGGCAATTGCGGCGAAGTCGCGGATGCGGCCGTGCTGTGTCCCTCGTTCTATCGCGCCGACGTCATTCACAATCCGACCGGCTGGGACAAGTTCAAGTCGAAGATCGCGATGACCGTGATCGGCTGGCTGCAACGGCGGCGCGATCGCCGGCGCCCGGCGCTCGAGGCTTTGGCATGAAAGTTTCGGCATGAGAGACGAAACGGTCAAGCTGGCGCTTCCTGCCGCGGGCGACGCGACCGAGCGGCCGATCTCGATCGCGATCGTCGCGATGGGTGGCCAGGGCGGCGGCGTCCTCACCGACTGGATCGTCCAGCTCGCCGAGAACCACGGCTGGGTCGCGCAATCGACCTCGGTGCCCGGCGTCGCCCAGCGCACCGGCGCCACGATCTACTATATCGAGGCGATGCCGCCGCTCGATGGCCGCAAGCCGATCCTGTCGCTGATGCCGACGCCCGGCGACGTCGACGTGGTGATGGCGGCGGAGTTCATGGAAGCGGGCCGCTCGATCCTGCGCGGCCTGGTGACGCCGGACCGCACCACGCTGATCGCATCCAATCACCGGACCTTTGCGATCGGCGAGAAGATCGCGCCGGGCAACGGCATTGCCGATAAGGGCGCGGTGACCGGGGCCATCGGAATTGCCGCCAAGACCGAGATCATCTTCGACATGAATGCGCTGGCGATCGCCAACGGCAGCGTGATCTCGGCCGCGATGTTCGGCGCGCTCGCAGGCGCCGGCGTGCTGAGCTTCAGCCGCGACAGCTATCTCGACGTGATCCGCGCCGGCGACAAGGGCGCGCAGGCCAGCGTCCGTGCGTTCGAGGCTGCGTTTGACCGGGTGCAGTCGAAATCCCCGGAGCCGGCAGCGCCCTCGAAACCGGAGGCGGCCAGCACGCCCTCCTCTCCGGCAATTCTGGATCCCCGCCTTGCCGGCCTCGCGGCCCGGCTGACGCAGGAATTGCCCGAGGCCGCACATGCCATCGGCCGCGCCGGGCTGAAGAAGGTGGTCGATTTCCAGGACGTCGCCTATGGCGGCGAATATCTCGACATCCTCGGCAAGCTCCACGCCGCCGATCGCAGCGCCGGTGGCGCCGAGCGGAATTTTGCCTTCACCCAGGCCGCCGCAAAATATCTCGCCAACGCCATGACCTATGATGACGTCATCCGCGTTGCCGACCTCAAGACCCGATCG
This sequence comes from Bradyrhizobium macuxiense, assembly GCF_007993935.1. Classification (GTDB taxonomy): domain Bacteria; phylum Pseudomonadota; class Alphaproteobacteria; order Rhizobiales; family Xanthobacteraceae; genus Bradyrhizobium; species Bradyrhizobium macuxiense_A. The sequence goes on from NZ_VITY01000001.1 coordinate 846,393, forward strand.
GCCCGCCGCGCGCGGATCGAGGGCGAGCTCGAACTGTCCGAAAGCCAGGTGCTGCAGACCACCGAGTTCATGCATCCCCGCATGGAGGAGGTCATGGGCATGCTGCCGGCGGGATTTGGCCGCTGGCTTGGCGGAAAGCCGCGCCTGCTCGGCTGGCTCGACCGTCGCGTCAACAAGGGACGACGGGTCAAGACCTACTCGCTGCCCTGGTTCGTCGCGCTCTATGTCGTCGGCGGACTGCGCGGCATCCGCCGCCGCTCGCTGCGCCATGCCATCGAGACGGCCCATCGCGACGAATGGCTCAAGGCCGCGACGGAGGCCGTCCGAGCGAACTATCAGTTGGGCGTCGAGATCCTGCAATGCCGGCGCCTGGTCAAAGGCTATTCCGACACCCACAGCCGCGGCCTGTCGAAATTCGACAAGACGCTGGCCGCGATCAAGCTGGTCGCGCCGCGCGACGATGCCGCCGACTGGGCGCGCCGGCTGCGGGAAGCCGCGCTGAAGGACAGCGCGGGCAAGGAGCTCGACGGCGTGATCCAGACCATCAAGAGCTTCGCATGACGTCGTCAGCCCTCAAAGAGAGCACAGCCCCCGTCTTCGGCCAGATCGAAACCCGGCTGTGGCTGCAACTGCTGTCACTGCATGGCGAGCTGTTTGCCTCGCTGAATTCCATGCTGAGCTCGGAGTTCGGGTTGTCGCTGGCAAAATTCGACGTGCTGGCGCAGCTCGATCGCTACAAGGACGGCTTGGCGCTCGGGCAATTGTCGCAGAACCTGAAAGTGTCGGGCGGCAACGTCTCGGGCCTGGTGCAGCGCCTGCTGGCCGACGACCTCATCAGCAAGGAGATGTCGAGCGAGGACCGCCGCTCGTTCATCGTGCGCCTGACGCCGAAGGGCGAGGCCCTGTTCAGGAAGGCCGCCGACGTGCATAAGAAGCATCTGAGCGAACGGCTCGAAAGCATCCCCGCGCGGGAGCTGGAGACGGCCCTGTCGATGCTGCGGTCGCTCTCCTCGAAACTTGGCAGCGAAGGCAAGAAGCAGGGTCGCAGGAAGTAATGGCCAAAGACTCCAGGAGCAGATGGAAATCCGGTCCGCCGCGGACGCGGGACCAGCTGCAGAGCTACATTCCCTATCTGTTCAACCGGCTCGCCAATCGCTGGAACCTGGATCAGAACCGCGATCTCAGCGAGCACAACATCAACAACGTCGTGTTCCGGACGCTGTCGGTGCTGTTCATCTACAAGACCCTGACCGTCAACGAGATCGCCGTGCTGGCCGTCACCGAGCAATCGACCGCGAGCCGCATGGTCGAGTCGATGGTGACGTCGGGCCTCGTCAAGCGCGAGATCGCCGAAGAAGACCAGCGCCGCCGGGTCGTCGGATTGACGCCGGACGGCGAAGCCCTGCTGCGCAAGATCTGGCCGATCATGGAGAACAACTATGACCGCCTGACCGTCGGCATCGACCCCGACGAGATCGAGGTCTGCGCCCGCGTGCTGGCCAAGATGGTCGAGAACATCCGCCAGAACCAGATCTGATCTGGCTGCAATCAGGGGCTGAGGCCGGCAAGGCTGGTGCCGCCGCAGACATAGAGCACCTGCCCGGTCACGAAGTCCGAGCGCTCGTCGAGGAAGAAGCTGATCGCGTGCGCCACGTCCTCGCGCGTGCCGAGCCGCCCGACCGGAACGTTGCGTGCCATCTTGTCCTGCTGCTCGGAGCCCTTGGGGACGATGCCCCAGAAATTGTCGGTCAGGATCGGGCCTGGCGCCACCACGTTCACCGTGATGCCGCTCGGCGCCAGCTCCAGCGCCCAGGTCCGCGCCATGCCGTGTACGCCGGCCTTGGTCGCCGAATAGGCCGAGCGCGTGGCCGCGCCCATCGCAGCGCGCGAGCTCACGAACACGATCCGCCCGAACTTTCGCGACCGCATCCCTTCCATCGCCGCCTGGGTCAGCAGCATCGGGGCGCCCAGATGCAGCTGCGCCAGCGTCAGGATGTCCTCCGGCTTCGCATCGCCCAGCAGGTTGGGCAGGATCATGCCGGCATTGTGCACGAGGCAGTCGACCGCGTGATCGCGGCAGATCTCCTCGGCGATGGCCCGCGTCTCCGACGGGCTGGTCAGGTCCGCGCGATAGGCGGTGAGCAGGTCGTGCGTCCACGCCGGCGTCTCCAGCCCAACCGAGACGACCCGCTGTCCTTCGCCGACGAGCTTCTTCGCCAGCGCTTCGCCGATTCCCGAATTGCCTCCGGTGATCAGTGTGGTGCGGGTCTGGCTCATGATCGGCTCCTTGCCAATTGTCACTCCTGCCGCCGCTTGAGATCGCGACAATCGAAGAACGCGCCCTCGCGCATCAGCTTCGCGACGAAATCCTTCAAGCCGGCGCGCTGGATCTTCTCGGTCGCGGTCAGCGGCAGCTTTTCGACGAAGCAGATCCAGCCCGGCGCCTTGTAATAGGCCATCTGCTCCAGGCTCCAGCGCACGATCTCCTCGGCGAGTGCGCGGTCCGCGCCCGGCTGCTCCGCGATGATGACGGCCGCGACCTCGTCGCCGCGCATCTGATCCGGGGTAGCTGCGACCGCGGCCTGCCGGATCGCGGGGTGGCGGTTGAGGACGGATTCGACCTCGACCGCGGCGATGTTCTCGCCGGAGCGGCGGATCACGTTCTTCTTGCGGTCGACGAAATGAAGATCGCCATCGGCGTCGCGCGAGACGATATCACCGGTATGCAGCCAGCCGTCCTTCCAGGCCTCGGCGGTGGCTTCCGGGTTCTTCAGGTACTCCTTGAAGAAGCCGTAGCGGGGATCGGCCCCTGCCCGCCGCACCAGCAGCTCGCCCGGCGTTCCCGCCGCCGCATCGTTGCCGCCGTCGTCGACGATCCGAACCTCGACCTCGGGCGCCGGCCGACCGAAACAGCTGGTGCCGACCTTGCGCGGCTCGGCATTGGCGGCGATCACGCCGCCGCTGCCGGTCTCGGTCATCGCCCAGGCCTCGAGCAGCGGAAAGCCGAAGCGTTCCTCGAACGGGGCGTGCAGCAGCCTGTCGACGCCGGCGCCGAAGCCGAACCGCACACTGTGCGCGCGATCCTCATGCGACGGCGGCGCGCTCATCAGCATCGAGGGCATCACGCCGAGATAATGCAGGCAGGTCGCGCGGCTGTCGCGCACCGATGCCCACCAGCTGCGCGGATGGAAGCGGTCGAGCATGGTCAGGCTGCCGCCGACCGACATCATCGCCATCAGCGACACCGCCATCGCGTTCATGTGGAACAGCGGCAGCGGCGTGATCATGCGCTCACCGTCGAGCCTGAGATCGATCAACCCGCCGACGTCGCGATACCAGTCTCCGGAATACAGAAAGTAGGTGTTGGTCAGCACGCAGCCCTTGGGCTGGCCTGTTGTCCCCGACGTATAGAGCAGCGCGCATTCGCTTCCACCGTCGCCGGCGCTCGCCGGCCGCGCGCCGCCGAACGGGGCCGGAATCTCGCCGCTGTCGGTCACCACCGGAATCCGCCGGCCGGCCTGGCGCGCCGCGGTCTCGACCTCCTCGCGCCGCTTGGCGAGGACGAAGGCGGCATTCATCTCCGAATGCGCGATGATATATTCGAGCTCGCTGACCCGCAGATCGGGGTTGATCGGCACCACGGAGACACCGAGCGCGTTCAGCGCGAACCACAGCTCGATGAACACCGGCCTGTTCTGCAGCAGAAGCCCGACCCGATGGCCTTGGCCATAGCCTCGGCTCGCAAACGCCGCGCGCCAGCGCTCGACCCGCTCGAGCATGGCGCGGTACGAGATCTCTTCGGCCGCGATGCCGTAGGTCTCGGCCGTCTCGGGCAGCACGTTGAGAAAGCCGGCTTCCTCCCGGCGGAGCGCGGTGTCGCGGAAGCGGGCATAGACTGTGGTCGCTGTGGTCAAGACGCACTCACATGAAGAGCTGGATATTGCCGAACGGCGCGTCGAAATTCACGAGATCGATGCGCTTGAGCCTGATCTTGAGATCATCGCCGACCTGAACGAGATCGTGCGACGCCCATCCCGAAAAACGCTCCAGCGTGTCGCCGCGCGTCTCGGTGTAGATAAAGGACGTCCGCGCCTTGAAGATGCCGGCCGCCGGATCGCAGGCCACGATCTGCGGCGCCTGCAGCAGATGATGGCAGCGGCTCTTCGGCTTCTGGCTGAACGTGCGTTCGCCGGCCAGCCGCTCGATCCGCACTTTCATCAGCAGCAGGTCTTCGTACATCAGTGACGGCTGCAGCACCGGATCCTGCTGCTGCCATTCCAGCGGCATCCAGTAGCGCCCCTCCGGGTGAAACAGGTCGAGCCAGGCCTGCCACTGCATCGTGTCGAGCAGATCGGCTTCCAGATAGACGAAATCGGTGATGGTTTTTTCGCTGATCATTCCGCGGCCTCGACCGGCTCGACCATGTCCATGGTCATGAATTTGGCCCAGGCATGAAACTGGTTGCGCATCTGGCGCTCCGACGTGCCGTTGATAACAGCGGTGACGTCAGCCTCCTCGCCGCTCTCGTAGAGCCGGCGCAGATTGACCCACTGATTGCCGTTGGTTTTCAACCCTTCCTGCGCCCGCTCGTACATTTCGAGATCGTCGTGCCCGACGATCGAGGTCGGCGCGTTGATAAAGCGATTATACATCAGCGCCCGCTCGTAGAGCTTGTCGGGCGCGCCGACCAGACGATAGACCCAGCTCTCCACCAGCGTCCGGTCCACCGCGATCGGGATGAAATTGCGCAGGATCTGCACCGCGCCCTTCACCATGATGTTCGGGAAATAGACCGTGTTGTGCCGGACCTCGCCCAGGATCTCGTGCGCCCGCTTCTCGCCATAGGCCGCCACCATCTGGCCGAGATAGCCCTCAATGTCCGAATAGTTGGAATGGATGGAATTGGCGACGCCGGTGTGGCCATGGCCGTTCGGCCAGATCCGGATGCCGCTCTGCTCGTAGAACTCGTACGGGCTCATGAATGGTCCATAGAGCTGCACCGCCATCGGCGTTTCCTTGGAGTCGCCCTGCTCGCGCTGCCAGACCTTGATGGCGGTGCCGGCCGAGCTCTCATGCGCCACCATGGGATGGCAGGTGTCGGTCTGGTTCTCGACCAGCATCTTCCAATTGCAGGTGTGCATGTAGCGGATCGGCGTGGCCACGACGGCGAGCTTCCCCTCCGGCGAGCGGTCGACCATGTTGTCGATGGTCGAGAGGCTTTCGCCGAAATAATCCTCGAAGCCGACGCCGGTTTCGCTCAGCCGCGCGAAGATGAAATCCCGGTAGACGACGACGTTCCTGATCCGCGACAGCCCGTCATTCGCCTTTGTGTCGGTGAATCCGGTGCCCTCGTAGCCCTTCTTCAGCGGGATTGCGAGCAGCGAGCCGTCGGTCTTGAATGACCAGGCATGATAGGGACAGCGGAAAAACTTTCCGGTGTTGCCGCACGGCTCGGAGGCGATCTTGACGCCCTTGTGCGGACAGCGGTTGTAGAACAGGTGGATCGAGCCGTCGGTATGGCGGCTCGCCACCACCGGCTGCCGGCCGATATTGGCGGTGATGAAATCGCCGGCCTTCGCCAGCTGGCTGGCATGTCCGACATAGATCCAGCTGTTTGGAAACAGATGCTCCATCTCGAGATCGAATATCTCGGGATCGACATAGACGTCGCGATGCACCTCGGCGTCGCGCACCAGCCCGCCGATCGCGCGGGGATTCTTTCCGTATTTCACCATGGCGCCTCTTGCCTCCGCTCAGAGATCCAACACCAGCCGCTCCGACTTCGCACGCGACACGCAAATCTGCATGACCTTGTTGGACGCCTTCTCCTCATCGCTGAGAATGACGTCGCGATGATCGGGCACGCCTCCGATCACGCCGCACTGGCAGATGCCGCAGTCGCCGCGCTGACAGTCGTACAGCACGTCGAGCCCCGCCGCTTCCAGCGCCTGGATGATGCTCTGATCGGTCGCGACCGTGATGACCTGTCCCGTCGACTTGAGCTCGACCTCGAACGGCTGGTTCGGTGAAGTGGGCTGCTCCGCCTTGAACAGCTCGAAATGGATGCGGTCTGCCGGGATGCCCTTGGCGAGCGCCGCCGCCTTCACCGCGTCAATCATGCCGGCCGGCCCGCAGACATAGACGTGAGCGCCTGCGGGTGCCTCGCCAAGCACGGCTGCGATATCGAGGCGGGATTCATCGCTGTCGTAATGAACCGCCAACCCCTCCGAACAGATTGTCTGCAACTGCGGCAGGAACGCCAGCAGCCCCGGCATTCGCCCGGCATAATGCAGGCGATATTGCGCTCCCTGCGCGTTCAGCTTAGCCGCCATCGACAGGATCGGCGTAACGCCGATGCCGCCGGCAAACAGCAACGCCGGCGCGGCGCCCTCGTGAAGGCCGAAATTGTTGACCGGCGTGCTCGCCCGGATGACGTCGCCGACCTGAAGGGCATGCATGAACTGCGAACCGCCGGTCGACGCCTGCTCGCGCAGCACCCCCAGCGCAACGGCGCCCTTGGGCAGGCCCGGCAGCGCCATCAGGGAATACGGCCGGTCGCCTCCACCCGGCAGCAGCACGCGAATATGCGCGCCCGCTTGCCAGTCCGGCACGGCACCGCCCTCCACACCGAACACGACGCTGCGAATGACTGGCGTCTCCGCAACGACCGACTGCACTCTGAGCTTGAGTGGATGCGCGTCCATTCGGGCATCTCATATTATATGAATTTGCATATTTTTATACATGTAATAATTGCCTGTCAATCGTCGAAGCGATGGGACGCCGAGGCTGCCAGGAAAGGCCCGGCGCCCGGGCGACCGCAGCTCTTCTGCGGCGATCATGGCGCGCGCAATCCATTCGGCGGGCAAAACGCTTTCGATCCCTGCCTCGAGAAACCGCGAGATGCGCACGGCGCACCAGCGCCGTCACAGCGGTTGGTCGGGTTTGCAACGTCTCTGGGATTACGCAGGCAGCCCACACAGTCGACGATCGCGAGCGATCGCCATCGATGCATCACGGTTCGAGCGATCGTGACTACATGTCGGCGGTTGCTTCAGCTGCAGTTACGGAAGGCCGCTAGGTCCCGCTCGGCCCGGCATACGAGACCGCGAGCGTCGCCAGAACCGTCCGGTTGCTGATCTCGAGCTTGCGGAAGATGTGATGCAGATGAACCTTGATGGTACCGTCGGCCACTTTCAGACGGCGGCCAATCTCCTTGTTCGATAGGCCTTCCGACACCAGGTTCATGATCTGACGCTCGCGCTCCGTCAGCATCGCGAGATATTTCTCCGGCATCACGGTTTGCGTGCAGGAGATGGCCTCCTCCCCCGGGGCCGGCGGCAGCATCTTCTGGCCATCCGCGACCTGCCGCAAAGTTTGTATGAGGGTCTCAGGCTCCTCGTCATGGAGCATGACGCCGTAGACCCCCGCTGCCGCCAGCATCGCAAGATCGCGATCCTCAACGGAGGTAGCCAGAAAGACGAGCCGCACGGCAGATGTCTCGATGTCGAGCATTGCCTGCTCAAAAATGTCAGGCATCGACATGTCCAAAATGGCTATATCGGGCGCAAGACGCCGTATTGCCTCGAAACAGCTCGCACCATCATTGCAGCGAGCAACAACCTTGAAATCACGTTCTGCTTCGAGCAGGCAGTTGAGACCCAATAAAACAACAGGATATCTGCTAGCAATCACCACACGACTGAAATGCATTTAAGGCCAATCCTCAGTCCCCCAGTTCAGCTCGGCGCCCAATTGAATAATAAACTACTCCAATACGAAGCTTTTTCGTAAGGATTTGTTGTCGCGGACACCCCGTGAATTTACTGCCTGGGTGTGCCGACAGGCGCATTTCCAGCAACGGGTGATCGCAGCGCCGATCCGACTCACCCCAAGCGAGCGTCAATCAACAGGCGTCCCGGCTCGCACCCGTGACATCGCCCGCTTCTCATGGCGAGCACCATCCGAAACAATGTCTATAACCAACGGTATATAGGGATATTGGGGATTAGCATTTAAAATTCCTAAATATTTAGGAGTGGGCTCGAGGCTTTTTTCGTCCTCAGGCCTGGCTAGTTCGATCGGCCAAACCTGAGAAATGTTTTTGCTACGCGTTGTTTTTTAGCTGGGTGGATCAACAAAATGCGCCGGATTCAACCGACCCGCCCATTGTTTCATTGTAGCGTCCGGGAGAGTTTCCATGAGACGGCGATATTCCTTTGCTATTGTGCTTGTTGGTGAAAACAGTCTTCGTAAGGAAGGTCTTGCTAGAATTCTGAACTCGGAGAGTTTTCAAGTCCTGACTTCGATATCCGATGCCGATGATTTGCTCGGCGACGATGCGCCCCAGAGGACCTCAAGCAGTTCGGCATTGCTGCTCCTCATCGTTCACACCGGCGATGATTTTCGCCCGACGATCGACCAAATCGAGTCCTTCAAGCGTCGCCACGCCGATGGACGCGTAGCCGTCGTCGCAGATCAATATCGTGTGAGCGATCTGGCTGCCGCACTCCGGGCCGGTGCCACGGGGTACTTCATCGACGTGATGAATTGCGATGCGTTCATCAAGTCCATCGAACTTGTCATGATGGGTGGGACGGTGTTCCCGCCGGCGTTCCTGACGTCCACGCTCGACGCCGAAGAACGCGACACGGACGATGCTGCAACACCCACCGATGACGATCCCGCCGTCGCAGAGGCGGATGACAGGCTCGCGCGGCAGCTTTCGCCGCGGGAGATCTCGATCCTGCAGTGTCTGATCGAGGGCGATTCCAACAAGTGTATTGCCCGCAAGATCAATATTGCCGAAGCCACGGTGAAGGTTCACATCAAGGCGATCCTTCGCAAGATTCGGGTTCAGAACAGAACGCAGGCGGCGATCTGGGGCCTCAATCATCGCCCTGCGGCCTGGCCGAAAACCAATGGGTCTGCGCATCAGACCGCCGACGCCGAGCGGCCCCTGCCGCCGAAGAGAGAGCTTCCCAAGCTCGCGAGAGCGAGCCGGCCGGCGCCCCTCGGCACAATCGACCACGCGGCGAACTATTTTGAGGTGCCCCTCACCAACGGCCACGCCCGCACGGGCATGAGCTCAAAGATCGACGCGGCGATCCGGCTTCGGAAATAGCCGAAGCCGTGTTCTCTGACATCCTGCCGGGTAACCCCGGCGGGATGTTGAGCCGTGGCGCATAGACGCATGCGACTCGCGACGGTGGATGCGGGCTGGCAAGGGGGCACGAATGGCCCGGCTTCTTTTTTCATTCGCATTGCTTGTGGGCTTGTCTGGTGTCGCCTGTGGGCAGACCGCGCCCGAGATCGCGCCAAGCGGAAAGCTGCGCGTTGGCATGATTGCGATTACTGTGCTCGGTGGCGTAGCTGAGCCTGTCGCGAGGTTCATTGGACAGAAGTTCGGCGTGGCCGTCGAACCCGTGATGTATCCGAGTCCGGATGCCTATCTGCAAAGCTTCGGCAAGGATGAATGGGACATCGCGATCGGGCCGCGCGTCCTTGCTCCTGCGGACAAGGCCGATTCCACGGCGGACCTCTGGGTCATCAGCCTTGTCTACGTCGCGGCACCGGGAAAGGAATTTCCCGATATCGCCTCCGTCGACAGAACAGGTGTGAAGATCGGCACGATTCGCGGCGCCCCTTCCGAGCGTGTGTTGGCGCGGGAGATCAAGGCCGCTGAGATTGTCCGTATCCCGCTTAGCCCCACTATCGCAGCCGACGCGGCCGAGCTGCTGCGCTCTGGCAAGGCGGATGTCTTCGGGGCGGACTCTGGCGTCGGGTATCCCGCTGCTGATGCCTTGCCGGGCGCAAAGATCGTGCCGGGCGCCTTTGCGATGGTTCGCGTGGCGGCGGCGTTACCGAAAGGCCGATCAGCCGCAGCGCAGGCTGCACTTGCGACGCTCGTCGACGAAGCAAAGCAGAGCGGCGTCGTGCAGAAGGCGATCGACGCGAAGGGCCTCAAAGGTGTGAACGTCGCCACGAAGTAGCGGGACACGCGCGATCCAATGGCCAGGTTCACCCCGAGCGCATCTCGATTATCGCATGTCGCCTATTGGCCCTTCGCGGCATTTGCTGCGGTTGCACAAAGATGGTCGCTGTTGGCGCAAGCGACATCACCGACGATCCACCTCTCCCTTGGGAGAGGTGAGATGCGCGCGTGGCCAAAGCGACGCGATCCAGGTTCGTCACACCCTAGCGTTCGCGCAACGCTTCCTGCTGATGACTGGCGAGCGGCGAAAGCAAATAGCTGATGATCCTGCGCCGGCCCGTCTTGATCTCAACCGTCACCGCCATGCCGGGACCGAGCTTGACCAGCTTGTCCTCCACCTGCATCTGCGTGCGGTCGAGAGAAACGCGCGCGGCGTATTCCAGCTCCTGCCCTCGTGGCTCGCTGCCGCCCTGCCCGCCTCCCGGCGTCCGGTCATTCGACGCGCCTTGGGGTTTGTCGCGGGTAATGGCGTCCGACGATACGCTGAGAACCTCGCCATCGAGCAGCCCGTAGCGCGTAAAGTTGAACGTATCGACCTTGATCGCCGCCCGCTGTCCCGGATGAACAAATCCGATATCGCGGTTGGAGAGCATGGCTTCGATCTCGAGATGGCTATCACTCGGGACCACGACCGCCAGTGCCTGCGCGGGCGAAACCACGCCCCCCACGGTATGAACGGCAAGTTGCTGCACGACGCCATCGACCGGCGCGGTCAACTGCTGAAACTTGGTCCGCTGCTCGGCCTTCACCACCTCCTGCGCCGCACTCTTGGCCTTCTGCTCCGCCTTTGCGAGCGCGTCGTAGGTGGACCGTCGATATTCAGCATCCGCCCTGTCCCGCGTTTCCTTCAGCAAGGCCATGGCGGCGTCGGCTTCGCGCAGCCGGCTCTGCTGCACGATCAGATCCTGCTGGAGGCCGACCAGGTCCTGATACTCCGACAGATAGGTGACCTTCGAGCCGAGCGCCTTGTCGAGGAGCGTTTTCCGGATTTCGACCCGTTCCGTGAGCACGGGTATGGTGGCCTGGATCTTCGCGACATTGACCGCAATGGTCGACCGCTCCGCCTCCTTCTGGCCTTGCTGGCGTTCGATCTCGGAAAGCTTGGCTTGCTGCTCCGCGCGCTGGCTGATCAGAAACTGGCGATGCAGCTCGATATCGGCCGCAGTTGCGCCCTGCGGCGGCTGGAATGCAGCGAGCGGATCGCTGGCGAGCGCCGCCCGAAGCCGCGCCACCTCGAGCTCCGCGGCCAGCAGGTCGCTCCGGTAACGCTCCTGATCGGCGCCGGTCATCGTGGGGTCCAGCTCGATCAGGACCTCGCCGGCCTTCACGCTCTGGCCGTCGCGGACATGGATCGCACGCACGACACCCATCTCGAACGGCTGGATGAGCTTGGTGCGCCCGCCAGGCACGATCTTGCCGCTCGCCGTTGCGACGATATCGACGTGACCAAACCACGACCAGACCAGCGCGAGGCAGAATGCGGCGATAATGCTCGCCCCGATGGCGCGACCGATCGGCGACGGCGGCGATTCGGTGATTTCGAGGGCCGCAGGGAGAAATGCGATCTCGTGCTGGCGGCGGCGAACCTCGGCCTTCGGAAACGGGATGATGTTTCGGCTAGCGAGCGTCATGGAGCCCCGCCTGCAGCTGGTGCAGCCTCGCATACCGCCCATTGGAACGGATCAACTCATCATGGTTGCCGTCCTCGACGAGGCGACCGTGCTCGATCGAGATGATGCGGTTTGCGTGACGTACGGTGGAGAGCCGATGCGCGATCACGAAGACCGTGCGGCCGGCGGAAATCCGCTTCATGTTCTGCTGGATCGCGCGCTCGCTCTCGTAGTCGAGAGCGCTGGTGGCCTCGTCGAAAATCAGGATGCGCGGGTCGGTGACAAGCGCCCGGGCAATCGCGATCCGCTGGCGCTGTCCGCCGGAAAGGCTGCTACCGCGCTCGCCCACGACGGTGTCATACCCCTCGGGCAGCTCCAGGATGAAGTCGTGAGCGCCGGCGAGCGAAGCCGCCGCGATGACGCGCTCGATCGGCATCGCCGGATCGGCGAGCGCGATATTGTCACGAATCGATCGGTTAAAGAGCACGTTTTCCTGCAACACGACGCCGATCTGACGGCGCAGCCAGGCCAGATCGACCATCGCAAGATCGACGCCATCGACCAGCACGCGTCCGCTTTCCGGCACGTAGAGACGCTGGATCAGCTTCGCGATGGTGCTCTTGCCCGAGCCGGACGAGCCCACGATGCCGACCACCTGCCCGGGATCGACGCTGAACGACACGTCATGCAGCACTTCGGGACCGTCCATGCGATAGCGGAACGTCGCATGCTCGAATGTGACGTGACCGCGGATCTCCGGCAGCGCGGCCCGGCCGGGACCGGAGCTTGGCTCGGGAATGGTGTTGAGGATGTCGCCGAGACGATCGATCGACAGGCGGGCCTGATGGAAGTCCTGCCAGAGCTGCGCAAGCCGAAGCACCGGCATGCTCACGCGCGTCGCCAGCATGTTGAATGCGACGAGCTCGCCGACCGTCAGCGCACCGTCGACCACGAGGCGAGCGCCGAAGTAGAGCGTTGCCGCGGCCACCAGCTTGTTGATCATCTGGACCGACTGGCTCGCCGTGTTGTTCAGGCTCAGCACGCGGAAGCTCGCAGCCACATAGGCGGCGAGCTGCTCCTCCCAACGGCGTTGCATCTGCGGCTCGACCGCCATCGCCTTCAGCGTTTCCACGCCGGCGACGCTCTCGACCAGGAACGCCTGGTTCTCCGAGCCTCGATCGAATTTCTCGTCGAGACGCCGACGGAACAGCGGCGCAGCGCAGGCTGAGATACCGATGTAGAACGGAAATGACGCGAGCACGATGAACGTCAGCGACGTCGCGTAATAGAACATCACCGCCAGGAACACGAAGGTGAACACCAGATCGATCACCAGCGTGAGCGCCGAGCTGGTCAGGAACTGACGGATATTCTCGAGCTCGCGAACCCGCGCCACTGAGTCTCCGACGCGGCGCGTCTGGAAATAGGCGATCGGCAACGCCATCAGATGATGGAACAGCCGCGCGCCAAGCTCGACGTCGATGCGGTTGGTCGTATGCGCGAACAGATGCACACGCAGCGTGCCGAGAATGGTCTCCAGGACGGTCAATACGACAAGGCCGGTGACCAGCACGTCGAGTGTGCTCATGCCGCGGTGCACCAGCACCTTGTCGATCACCACCTGGAAGAACAGCGGCGATACCAGCGCAAATATCTGAAGGAAGAACGATGCGACCAGCACTTCGCTGAGCAGGCGCCGATACTTGTGGACCGCCCCGACGAACCAGCTGATGTCAAAGCGCCGGGAAGTATCGGTCAGCGCCGCACGACGCGTCATCAGAATGATGTCGCCGTCCCAGATGGCCTCGAGTTCGGCTTGCCCCATCATCTCGGGCTGGGGAACCAACGGGCGCTGAACAAGCAGCTTGTCGTCGACGATCTTGCCGAGAATCAGGAAGCCGCCGTCGCGCAGCACGGCGATCCCCGGGAGCGGCGTCACCGCAAGCCGGTTCCAGTCCGTTCGTTGCATCCGGGCCTTCAGCCCGAAATTCCTGGCGCAGCGTATGATGTCGGTGACGCCAAGGCGGTCGGTGCCAACCCGGTGTCGAATCTGATCCGGATCGGCGGCGATCCCGTGACACCGCAGCAAGACCGCAAGCGCCATTGCACCGGATTCATCGCCGTCGCCCTGTTGGACAGGGGTCGCCTCAGCGGCACTATCGCGGCGGCTGGACCAACGAACCGGCATCGAAAGCATGCGGACGTATCTCGTCAGCCTTTCGCGCAGATGCTGCATCACGTTGCGCCCGCGGACGCCCAAACCGGTGAAGGGATGAAGCACCCGGCGCGCGGCGTGCCGCGACTCGGTCGAGATCAGACGGCCGTCCCAGATGGCCTCGAATTCGGCGCGCGTGAGGCGCTTCGGTTGCGACGAAGCTGGATGCAGCACCAGCGCTTCGTTGCCGTCGACCTTTCCGAGCAGCAAGAATCCGCCATCCTGCAAGGCAGCAATTCCGGGCAGCCGGATCTTCGCAAGCTGGGTCCAATCCGTCGTCCACGAACCCGCCTTGAGGCCGAACTCGCCGGCGCAACGAAGCATTCCGCGGACACTGGTCGCCCTGCTCCCGCAAAGATCACGGATCTTGTCGGAATCGGCATTCACACCATGAAGTCGCAAAAACAGGGCCAGGGCTCTGAGCCCGAGCTCTGCGGCATCGGCATTTCCATTCTGGATCGCCATCAATCAACTCAACCGTTCTACGGTCACACGACCGGCTTCGACAAATTCCCTTTCATGCATTCACAAAGAACGAGACAGCCTCGTTGCCCGGCGTCGTAAAGTTCGTGCCGCGCCGCAGATCGGCGGCGCGGCACGCCGGGTGGACAGCCGCATCAATGCTGCGGCCTGGTCAGAAACGCCTCTTCGCCCCAGCGCCCTCCCTGCGCATTGGTCGCGACGAACTGCCCGCCGGTGCCGTTGTGGCCCGCCAGGTATTGATTCAGCAGCGCAAAACTCCGATCGGCCGCCGATGCCGTGTGCGTGGTCGTCGCCGGCCGAGGATCCGTCACCGTGATGCTCTGCGAGGTCGACGTCGTGACGGAGCCCGTGGTGGGGTCCTTTCCGCTCGCCGTGAACGTGAGCGTGGCGACCGGATGGCCGCCTCCCCGGTAGTTCGACTGCAACGTCAAGCCGCTGTCGACCTGCGCAGCGGTCAGCGTGATGTTACTTCCGCGGTAGGTGCGGCCATCGAGATTGTCCGTGATGGACTCGTATCTCGGCAGCCCGGTGATGTTGACGCTCACCGCGTCATTGGGATCGGCGGTCTTCACGCTGACGCCCAAGTCGACTGTCCCGCCCCTTCCGTTCACCGTCAGCGAAGTATCCGCGATCGAAAGCACCGGCGCGACTGACGGCGTCGGATTTGATGGCGTACCGCTCGTCGGATCGATCTGGAGACCGGCGAAGGTCTTCACCGCGCCGGCAAGATTGGCGGCGGCGCCGCTGGCATCGCTGATGCTCGCGCCGCTGGGAAGGTTGACCCCGGTGATCGCGAGTGCCGACGTCGCGGTATCGGTCGACGCGACCTTCGTTTGGAAGGTGAGCGTGCCGGTTCCCGAACCGCCAACATAGGTGGCGGTGTTTCCGTCATTGAGCGACAGCGTCGGCGTGCCGACGACGTTCACCGCTTCATTGAAGCCGAGCGTCAATGTGACGGTGGCGCCCAAATGCTCGGTCCCCGTCCCCGGCGAAGCGGTAACCTGGCTCACCGCCGGCTGGACCGGTGGTGTGGTCGGCTGGGTCGGTGGCGTAGGACTCGTCGGATTGATCTGGAGGCCGGCGAACGTCTTCACCGCACCGGCAAGATTTGCGGCAACGCCGCTTGCGTCACTGATGCTCGCGCCGCCCGCAAGGGTGACCCCGGTCACGGCAAGGGCCGACGTCGCCGTGTTGGTCGACGCAACGGTCGTTTTGAAGGTGAGCGTGCTGGTCCCCGAACCGCCGACATAGGCGGCGGTGCTGCCATCGTTGAGCGTCAACGTCGGCGTGCCAGCGACGTTCACGGCCTCGTTGAACCCGAGCGTCAATGTCACGGTATCGCCAACATTTTCGACGCCCGTCCCCGGCGAAGCCGCAACCTGCGTCACCGCCGGCTGGACCGGTGGTGTGGTCGGCTGGGTCGGTGGCGTCGAAGGAGTAACGTTCGCGCCAGTGACCGTGTCGCCGCCGCCGGCGGCTTGATAGAGCTGGACCTCGGCGATCTGCATCGGCATCGACGAGGGCGTCGAACTATCGAGCACAGTATGCCAGCCGGCCGCGTTAGAGTTCGCGACCTGATTGCTCATGATCAGCTGCATCGGCTCGTTCGGAATCTGGACCTGCGCGCTGGTCACGGTCGCAATCTGCTTGCCGTCGAGATACCAGGTCATCGATTGGCCTGGCACCCAATTGATGCCGTAGGTATGGAAGCCGGCCGTGAGGTCGACGCCGGTGTCGACCGTGCCGCCGACCGTCCCTGAGGGGGTGTGAAGATGCCAGGTGAAGGCCTGGTTAGCCGGCCCATTGCCGGTATATCCCCCCTCCTGGATATCGATCTCGAAATTGTCGCCGCTGTTCGAGCCGGCGCCGGGCATCAGCCACAGCGACGGCCAAGCACCGTCGCCGCTCGGCGCCTTCATGCTGATCTGAAGGTAACCGCCGTCGAATTCGAAATTGCCATAGCTGCTGACGGCGCCGGACGTGACCGGAAACGTCTGTGCGGTGCCCTGATTGATGCCGCTGACCTGCTGCCTGATCGCCGTGAGATCGAGGAGACCATTAGTCACGGCCACCTGGCTCGGCATCTCGTAATCGGCGTCGTATGCGCCGCCCGGGCCGCTGCCGCCCGATCCATTGCTATTCCACGCCCAACCGCTGGCGGCGCGGCTGGTGATGTAGTTGTGCCAATAATTGTCCAGTGTCGTCCCGGAGAAGTTCTCCTCGTAGACGAGATTGCTCGACGTGAAACCTGCTGGCGCGGCCAGGGCCATTCCATGTTCCTTCCAAAGATTGAACGAAGAATTCCACTGTCGCGAACCGCGCGACATACCACTGTCGCGAACTGCGCGACCATTCCACTGTCGCGAACCGCGCGACATACCGCATGCCCGCCGCACGCGATGGCGCGGGCACATTCCAACGCAGTGGAGATTTTGAGGTACGCCCCTTCGACTGCTGGGCGATTGGTTAATAATCAAGTATGGCGAAAAATGGCTTCGAATGAGCTTTCACACAGGCGTTTGCGGCCGTTGCGCGCCTTATTCACACAATATTTTGGCGCTGACGCCTTAGTTCGATTGGGATTTCATTCTCGACAGCGCGCGCGGCGAGATCATCGGCATCGTCGCCGCCGCCCTGAGTCGCGCTGTGCGGCGGGCGGGTCCGGCCGCGCGCGAAGCTAGACGTGACGATATCCGTCAGGGTTCATCAGCTGCCAGTGCCAATGATCGGCGCACATCTGCGCCAGCGACCGGGCTGATTTCCAATCCAGCGTCCGTTGCGCAAATGTCGGATCGGCACAGCAGATTGCGACATCGCCGGTCCGGCGTTCCGCGATCTCATACGGAATTGACCTGCCGCTCGCGGCCTCGAAGGCGCGAACGACCTCAAGAACACTGCTGCCGCTTCCCGTCCCCAGGTTGACCGTGAACACGCCGGGCTGCTCGAGGTGGCGCAACACGCTGAGATGACCGGCTGCAAGGTCGACGACATGAATGAAATCCCGGATGCCGGTGCCGTCAGGCGTATCGTAATCGTCGCCCCAGATCCTGAGCTTCGCGCGCTTGCCGATCGCGACTTGCGCAACCAGCGGCACCAGATTGTTCGGAACGCCGATCGGGTCTTCGCCGATCAGGCCGCTTTCATGCGCACCGGCCGGATTGAAATAGCGCAGGATGCCAATGCGCCAATCGTCCTCGGAGCGATGCAGGTCCTTGAGCATCTCTTCGATGAAGAGCTTGGTGCGGCCGTACGGGTTTGTCGGCGCCAGCGGATGCCGTTCGTCGAGCGGCAAATAGGCCGGCGCGCCGTAGACGGTAGCGGACGAGCTGAAGACCAGCGTCTTGACGTCAGCCCGTTTCATTGCCGACACCAGCCGCATCGTTCCCACGACGTTGTTGTCGTAGTAGGTCATCGGATGAACGTTGGAATCGCCAACGGCCTTCAGGCCCGCAAGATGGATGACCGCGGTCACGCCATAGGTGCGAAGGACATGGTAGATCGCGTCTTCATTGCGGATGTCGTCGCAGCAAAACGCGAGCGGTCGTCCGCAAATCGCTTCGACGCGCTCGAGAGCGGCGCGGTTGCTGTTACAGAGATTATCGATCACCACGACATCGAACCCCGCATCCAGCAGCGCGATGCAGACGTGGGTCCCGATGTAGCCGGCGCCTCCAGTCAGCAAGATCATGTCAGTCACCGTGTCGGTCCAACAGGCTCTTCGTGCAATGCGGTCCCCGCGCTAGGATCTCCGGATCAGGGCGCGCGACGACAGTTGCTGTGACAAGGCGTCGGCCATCCCGCCGAGCCGTGTCGTGGTGTAGGCAAACGCGGTAAGGCCAAGGCCGGCGATGATCGCCCCGGCCCGCCGCGCCGAGTCGAATTTGCCGCGCATCGCCGCCATGAGTTCGCTCGCCACGGCGCGCGGCAACACTTCGCGAACGTAGCGCTGCTCGGTCTTGAGCCCGTCGCCGGACCCCGAGATATTCCTCAACACCGCCTTGGCGGTGCCCTCGATCAGGCAGCGATGCACGAAGTACGTCCACGTGGTGCGTTGCGCCGGCACGGCATGGTGCACCCGCGCACGTTCCCGATATGCAAAGTAGCCGCCGGGGTACAG
The DNA here is from genome assembly GCF_007993935.1 of Bradyrhizobium macuxiense. Classification (GTDB taxonomy): domain Bacteria; phylum Pseudomonadota; class Alphaproteobacteria; order Rhizobiales; family Xanthobacteraceae; genus Bradyrhizobium; species Bradyrhizobium macuxiense_A. The sequence continues at coordinate 864,812 of NZ_VITY01000001.1, forward strand.
GCGCGAGGCCCGGATACACAGTTCGGTCTCTTCGCAGCTCTCGGCCTTGCCGCCAAACCTCGCGCGGCCGCTGACCGAAAATCCGGACTTGCGACGTCCGAGGTCCGATGTGAAGCCGCCGGCGCTGCGCAACACGTCGGCACGCACCGACATGTTGGCGCCGATCGGATTGCGGATGCGCCCGTCCTGCACGTCCATGCCGGCATAGGTGCAGCCGACGACCCAGCCGAACTCGGCAGGAAACCAGGAAGGCGGCGGTGCTTGCCACAGCGGCAGCACCGGTCCCCCCGCCCCCAGCACCGCTGGATCCCGGTAGGCCTCAAGCAGGTCCTCGAGCCAGCACGGGTCGGCAGCGGCATCGTCATCCAGGAAGACGATGACCGGCGCCGTCGCGTGCTCCGTTCCTGTCATGCGGCCACCGGACAGGCCCGGTTGTCCGGCATTGGCGAGAACGGTGACGCCGCCGATCTCCCGCGCGGCACGCGCGCGCAAGGCTTCGTTGTTGTCGATCACCAGGATGATTTCCTTAGGAGCGCGCGTCTGGGCGCGGACCGACGCTACTGCCCGCTGCAATTCGCCCCAGCGGTCGAGCGTGTGCGCGCAGATCACCACGGATGCATCGGTCATCGCACCGCCCGCCCGCTGTCCGAAGCCCGGTTGGTTTGCCGGGACTGCGTCGCCCGCGCTGTCGCCGCCTTGAAGACGTTCCAGATCGCGCTTCCGTCATTGCGGATATCGAACTGGTCGTGCTCGTCGGCGGGAAAGCGCCCGCTGTCCTGACGTGACACGAGGCGCCAGACCAGCCAGCCGGCACAATTGGGATCGCGCTCGAGCTTGTCGAGCCACATGGTGTAAGCTGAAGCGGAATCCGCGTTGGAGCGGGCGTAGCCGAACTCCTCGAGCAGGACGGGCTTGTTGACGCGCGCCGCGATCTGGCAGAACTCGGTGATGGTGTCGCCGAATTGCTGAGTCGTCAGATTGTAGTAGAGCGGATAACCATGCCAGGTCCCGTAATCGAGGGTGGCGATCGTCAGATCAGACAGCTTGTCGGCAACGGCGGCATTGCCGGCGTTTCCTGAACTGACGAGATGATTGGGATCGAGGAATTTGACGTAGGCCGACATCTCGGTGGTCCAGGCGAGCCGCAGGCTCTCCGGATTCGCATTGCCTTCGTTCATCAACTCCCAGGCCATGATCACCGGATCGTCGCGGTAGGCGATCCCGGTAATGGGGTTGACGCGCTGCACGACATGGCGAACCCAGCTCATGTAGTCGCGCCGCGTGCGCCGGTCGCGAAAGAAGAAGCCGGACTTGTCCTGGCTGCCATACCAGGCCCGCATCTGCTGAGCACCGCCGGTATAGTCCCAGAAGTCCAGGAACGCGATGATCAGCTTCAGGTGTCGCTTGCTGGCTTCGGCGATCAGGAAATCGACCTTCTGCATCCCGTTGATACCATCGTTGAAGGCCATCCCGCCTTCGCGATCGTCCCAATAGATCAGAAAGGTCCCCTTGACGCCGAGATCGCTGGAGTCGGCCTTCATCCGCCACTGCCAGATCGTCGCCATGCTGCCGTCAAGCGAACCGATGACGGGCTGAAGAAAGGTGCGGACCACGTTGGCGCCCATCGCCACCGCGTCGTCGAGCACGCGGGTGACTTCGGCCTCCGAGCCGAAGGTGAGATAGTGGTTGTTCACGCCGGTCACGAAGAACGGCTTGCCGCCCGCCGTGAAGCGCGTTCCCTCGGTCTTGACGAACGGCGTTGACGGCGGATTGTCTGCTGCTTGACCGTCGGCCGCGCTGACGATCGTGGGGGCACACAGCAAGGCAAACACCAGTACGCGCAGTCCAGTGTCGCGCAGCCTGTCTTTCGCCCGTTTCCATCCAACAATCATGCCCTCCACGTGACTATTGCGCGCAGCCGAGCGCAACTTCCCCGAAGGGTTACTCCCTTCGGCATCGCGCTCCGAAGGGCTCGGAGGCCGTGACGCGCTGCACCCGCGCATCACTCGGATTGCTGGATTGCATGCCACATTCGGCTACCCACGCTGCCGAATTGCAGGCAGTCGATGTGCCGCACCACCTCCATCGCGAACGCCCGTGAGCTGCACATGTGAACATCGATCAGTGCATCGACCATGGTGCGTCGGCCGGTCCACAGCTGCGCCATGATCCCATCCGCCGACGCACATGAGTCGATCGCGGCGACCTGACCTGATTCAAGCAGGGCCTCCGTGATCTTGCTGATCAGCAGCGCCCCTGGGGAAAAGCGCGCGTAGGATGCATCGAAAGCGGTCTTCCACGTATAGGCTTTGCGACCGCTGTAGATCAGGACTTGCCCAGTGATCGCAACGCCGTCGACGGACAGCAAGGCGACCGAGGCGAGATTGTGTGCGGCGAGGTTTCGGATCAGCCGGCGGGCAAACTGTGCATCGCCGGCGTCGCACAGCAGCGCTGTACCCTGCTTGCCCTTCCAGCTCGCCGCCTCGAGCGCGAGAAAGACCTCGAACGCCGCTTCCGCTTCGGGGGCCGTCCGGCCGTTCACGATCTCCACCTGTCCTGTCGCAGACAGCCGATTCCAGTCCTGGCGCAGCTTCTTGCGGGTCGCACCCGACTTCTTGATCCCTGAGCACCGATCGGCGAACGGGCGTTCGACGCGAACAAGCTCTCGGTGCTGACCCACGCCCTCGAGCTGGCGGAGCATCGCCGGATAGACGACCGGGTCGGCTTCGAAAGACCGCAACCGGATGATTTTGGGCAAGCGGATATCGTGCCTGATCACGTCAAAAAACGCGGCCATCACTTCGTCGGCACGGGCACGGTCGATCACAGCATTCGAGGTGGACGCGTAAATGGGGATGGCTTCCAGGAATGCGGGCGTCGCAGGCAAATTGCGCCTTTCGCACAGGGCCCAAAAGCCAACCGGACAGCGGGGGTTCATCCCCTCGTCCCATGCGATCAGAACGTGGATGTCGGCAAAACCGGTATCGGCGGCGGCAAGCAACGCCGCAGGATGCATGAATGCATTGCCATCGACGCGCGCAATCAACTCGTCCCACGGCCCGCAGAGTTCGGCACTCGGTGAGCACCGATACGCGGAAATCGATCCATTTCTTGACGGCTGCCAGCCCACATTCATGCGCCCAAATGACCTTGCTGACCGGCCAGGCGCAACGTCCCCGAGGGGTTACCCCGCCTGACATCACACATCCGGGCGCTGTTTGGGCATAGTTTTGCGGCCGATCGCCCTGGCGTGGCCGCGTGCCGACGGATCGATCGGCGCTGCCTTCCCGCAAAGTCCCGCGGTCACGGCGGGCAACGAACTGAACGGGCTCGGGGCGTGAATGCGCGTTTGCCTGCATCTTGATCCGTCGCGGCTGCTGCGCTGGCATCTATGGCTGGCGGAGGCGCTTGCCGAAGTGCCCGGCAACGAAGTCTCATGCACGTTCGGGTCCGATCGCCACCCGATGCCGCGGATTTGCCGCTTGCTGCTCGAACTCGAACGGCTGGTCTACGGCGTTCGCGAAGATGGCGCCACCGATTCCGTGCCGGCCGCGCTTCGGGCACTGGCGCCCTCGTCCAGCACACCGGATGTCGTCATCAATCTCAGCGGCGAGAAACCCGTTACCAATGCACGGCGCGTGCTCACACCGCATTTCAACGGAATCGCCGGCGAAATCGGGGCGATGGCCGCGCTGGCGAACGGCGAGGACCTGCTTGTCGAACTGCACGATACAACGTGCCCCTGGAGCCCGTGGGCTGCGCGCCCCGCCAGCGCAGACCGCGACGTGCTCGCGGTGACCCTTGATGGCACCCTCTCATGCGCCGTCCTCTTGATCCTCAAGGCCGTGCGCGAGGACAAGCGGTCAGTTGCATCCGAGGCCGCCCGCCCACGGACAAGCGGGCTTCCCGGCGGCTCTGCGGCCCTCAGATGGGCAGGTGGCACGATCGCATCGAAGGCCGCGCGTCTCCTGAATATCATTGCGAAGGGCGGCCGGATGTGGGGCGTCGGCTGGCGCCTCGACGAGGGGAAAAGCCTGCTCGACCGGGGCAAAGCCGTCTTCAAGATGCTCGCTGCGGATGCCGACAGCTATCTGGCCGACCCGTTTCCGTTCAGCCATCGAGGGCAGACCTTCATCTTTGTCGAGCAGTACTCCCACAGGAAAAAGCGCGGATGCATTGCCGTCGTCACGGCAAACCGCGACGGCACTGCGGGCGAGCCGCGGATCGTCCTGGAGGAAGCGCACCATCTCTCCTATCCCTTTGTGTTCGAACGTGACGGACAGATCTGGATGATCCCGGAATCCGGGGCGGCGAGAAATGTCAGCCTCTATCGTGCAATCGAATTCCCCTACCGGTGGGCCCGGGAAGCGTGCCTGATCGACCGCGTCGAGGCCTACGACTGCACGCCATTGTTTCGCGACGGCCACCCGTGGTTCTTCGTCAGCCCCAGACGGTGGCGATCCTCGTCATGGGACATGCTCGATATCTACAGCGCGGAAAGCCTGACCGGGGCCTGGGTCCCCCATGCCGCAAATCCCATCCTGATCGACGCCTCGCTCAGCCGTCCTGCAGGCGCCTTCATCGAGCACCGTGGCCAGATCCTGCGCCCGGTCCAGAATTGCTCGCGCGGTTACGGCGATGCGGTAACGCTCTGCCGGATCGATGCGCTCGGGCCATCGGAATTCGCCCAAGCCCCGGTCGGTGTCATTCGAGCCAAGGGCTTCGGCTGCCACACCTACAACCGCAGCTCCGGCCTTGAGGTGATCGACGTGTTCGGTCGCGTGGGGCAATTGCGGGAGGTCACGGCCACCTGTGAGCCGTTCTCGGCTGCGGTTTCAGCCTCTGTCGAACGGCAACCCGCCTGGTCCTCGGTATCGGCCGGTTTCGGCTAGACAGAACTCATTGCAGGGCGGCGTCGGTGATGCAGAGCCATTCCGCGGAGGCACAAAGCGAATAACTACAAAGAGCTAATCATCTATCGCGCTTCCACTGGGCAGCGGCATCAGCAATCCTCCTCATCACAGGCTAGCTGGAAGAGGGCCGCCCGGAGAGAGTTCAGCGTATTTATCTCCCGATCTCTTTTTAGTTGCGTCTTGATTTTGTCACGTGCGGGAGGTGCGCATATGGGCCGATCGAGCACATCCGTGGATGTGGCCGTGATAGGAGCCGGCCCCTACGGCTTGTCGCTTGCCGCACATTTGCGCGCGCGCGGTGTGGAGCACCGGATCTTCGGTGAGCCGATGGGCCCCTGGAAGCACAACATGCCCCGCGGCATGCTGCTGAAGTCCTATCCCTGGGCAACGTGTCTCTCCGATCCCGCATCGGAATTCACCGTGAAGTCGTTCTGCAGCGAACGCGCCCTGCCCTATCATGACGTGCTGACACCGCTGACGCTCGAGCGGTTCATCGAGTACGCCGAGGCCTTCCGGATGCGGTACGTGCCGGCGGTGGAGAGCAAGGTTCTCACCGCGTTGGAGGCCGCAGGCGACGGCCTTCGTGCCAGCTTTGACGACGGCGAGACGGTCAACGCGCGGCGCGTCGTGGTTGCAGTCGGCCTGCATCTGTTCAAGCACCTGCCGCAGGACGTCGCGCATTTCCCTGCCCAACTGTGCTCGCACAGCGGCGACTATGGCCCGCTCGACCCATTGGACGGCAAGGACGTTATCGTGGTCGGATCCGGATCGTCGGCGACGGACCTGGCCGCGCTGCTCCACGAACGCGGAATCTCGGTTTCACTCGTTGCACGCGCACAGCAGCTGCGTTTCGCCAACCGGCCCCGCAACCGCTCTTCCATCGAGCGGGTGGTCGCGCCATTGAGCGGTATCGGCCCGGGCTGGGGCCTGTCGGCCTGCGCGAAGTATCCTCGGCTCGTCCAGCTGCTGCCGGAGCAGCGTCGCATCCAGCTCGCCAACCCCAAGGCGCTGGGCCCCCTGGGCGGCGCCTTCGTGAAGGACCGCGTCGTCGGAAAGGTGCCGATGTGGCTCGGCACCTCGATCCAGGGCATCGAGATCCGCAACGGCAAGGTGCAGCTCAACGTAGTCAATGCCGGCCGGCCGGCGCTGCAGACCGACCATGTGATCTTCGCGACCGGATACAAGGCCGACCTAAGCCGGCTGGGCTTTCTGGACCAAACACTGCTGCGCCGCATCCGCCAGGTCGAGGGGGCGCCGCAGCTTTCATCGCATTACGAGACCTCGGTCCCGGGCTTGCATTTTATCGGTCCCGCCGCGGCAAACAGCTTCGGCCCGGTGTGTCGGTTCGTCTACGGGACCCATCACCCCGCTCGGACTCTCGCACAATACTTGTCAAGCATACTTGTACGCGCGCGACCTGCGCTCCAGGTCCGGCCTTTTGATCGCACGGTGTTGCCATGAACGCTCCTGTCGCCAATAGCCTGTCCTACATCACCAAAGTACCGGCACCCGACGCGATCAATCTCGCGCTGGGACGGCCGCTGATGATGCCGCGCGTGAGCTTCGTCGTCCCGACGCTCAATGAAGCGAAGAACCTCCCCTGGCTGCTGCCGCGCATCCCGACATGGGCGCATGAAGTCATCATCGTGGACGGGCGTTCGACGGACGACACGGTCGCCGTAGCGCGCGGCCTGCGCGAGGACGTGAAGGTCGTGATGGAGCCGCGCCGCGGCAAGGGCGCCGCGCTGCAGGCCGGATTCCGGGCCGCCACCGGCGACATCATCGTCATGATCGACGCCGACGGCTCGATGGTGCCGGAGGAAGCGATCGTCTTCGTCGGCGCGCTGATCGCCGGCGCGGATCTGGTCAAGGGCTCGCGCTTCCTCCAGGGCGCAGGGACCGACGACATGTCGACGTTCCGGATGCTGGGCAATTGGGGCCTCACCATGATGGTGCGCATGCTCTATGGCGGCTCGTTCTCCGACCTGTGCTACGGATACATGGCATTCTGGACCAAGCACGTCCCCACTCTCAACTGCGACTGCGACGGCTTCGAGATCGAGACCCTCATCAACGTGCGGGCGCTGAAGAACGAGCTGAACATCGTCGAAGTCGCGAGCTTCGAGGCTCCGCGCATCAGCGGCTTGAGCAATCTGCGCGCCATTCCCGACGGCTGGCGCGTCCTCAAGACGATCCTGCGCGAGAAGGTGCGTTCTCCGGTCTCGCTCGTCGCCTATGGTTATCCATAGCCGGTACGGGCGGGACGCAAGTCCACGATGACGGTGGTTGAGCCGCATGCGTATCCTGATGGTTGCCGCCCGCTGCTACCCGTTCGTCGGCGGTATCGAAACCCACATCCATGAGGTCGGTCCCCGCCTGGTGGCGCGCGGTCACTCGGTCGACGTGCTCACGACCGATCCATCGGGAAAATTGCCGGTCGCGGAGAACGTCCGCGGCATGTGCGTGCGGCGCGTGCCGGCCTGGCCGAGGGAATTGGATCTCTATGTCGCACCACAGGTCTATACGGCGATCCGGCGCGGCACATGGGATCTGATCCATTTCCAAGGCTACAGCACTTTTGTGGTGCCCATCGGACTGCTCGCGGCCGTCCGCGCCAAAGCCCCGTTCGTCCTGACCTTCCATAGCGGCGGGCATTCCTCGCGGTTGCGGAATGCCGTGCGCGGCACCCAACGCGCACTGCTCCGGCCGCTGCTGGCGAAGGCCGCGCGGCTGATCGGCGTCTCCGAATTCGAGGCCAGCTTCTTCAGCACGAAGATGGACATCCCTCGGGAGCGGTTTGTGGTCATCCCGAATGGCGCCGCGATGCCGGCCGCCAGCCCCGGCGTCAAGGTCGATCCGTGCCTGATCGTCTCGAGCGGCAGGCTGGAGCGCTACAAGGGCCATCACCGCCTGATAGCGGCGATGCCGGGCTTGATCCGCAGGATGCCGAATGCGCGCCTGCACATCGTCGGAACGGGGCCTTACGAGGGCGAACTCCGCCGTCTCGTCAGCGCGCTTGGTCTTGACGATCGGGTCACCATTGCGGGCATCCCGGGATCCGAGCGGCAGAGAATGGCCGACCTGCTGGCGAGCGCCGGCCTGTTCGTGCTGCTGAGCGACTACGAGGCCCATCCCGTCGCCGTGATGGAAGCGCTGTCGCTGCGCCGGCCGGTCCTCGTCAGCGACACGTCGGGACTGCGGGAGCTCGCAACCAACGGCCTGTGCCGCGCGCTTCCGCTCAACGCCAGCCCGGACGAGACCGCCGCCGCCATGGCCGAAGAGCTCGAGGCGCAGCGAGAAATCCCCGACCTGGCCTTGCCGGATTGGGACGCCTGCGCAGAGGCGCTGAGTGACGTTTATCGTGATGTGGCGGGCAATCCGTCGACGGTCGGTCTCCCGCACGACGGCGCACTGGGCTTGCGATCCGCCATCAGGGCACGCGGCGGATGATACGGGCCTATTTCAACACCGAAACCACGATCGCGCCGGCGCGAGCCTGGATGCATTCCATCCTTGGCATTATCGGCCCTGACCTGCGCGGTGGCGACACCGAGACCGCGCCGGATTCCGCGAACTCGAATTGGATTGCGGCGCTGTGCCTGGTCGTCGCCGTGGCCCTGCTGCTGGTTGCGGCCGGACAGGGAGCCGGTCGTCGCGGCAATGACGTGGCGCCGCTGCTGTTCTGGTCCGGTACCCTGCTGGTGGTCGTTCCGACCAGCCTTCGCATCGCTTGGCCGAATGTGGCCCGGGGCGAGCGTCTCTTCCTCCTGGTTCTCCTTGTCGGCGCCCTGTTCTTCCACAAGACCATGTATTCGCCCACGGGCTTCGCGCACCATGACGAATACCTGCATTGGATCGCGGCTGAAGATCTTACGACCGCCCGCCGGCTCTTTCTGTCCAATCCGCTCTTGCCGATCGCTTCGGTGTATCCCGCGCTCGAGATCGTGACGACGGCAATCACGAATCTCACCGGCTTGCCCATTTTTGCGACTGCGACCCTCCTGTTGGCAGTCCTGAAAGGCACCCTCATCACCGCCCTGTTTCTGTTCTACGAGAGGATCACGGGGTCTCCGCGCATCGCGGCGATCGCCTGCCTGACCTACATGGGTTGCTCGACCTTCGTGGTGTTCGAGTCGATCTTCTCCTACGAGAGCATCGCCTTCGTGCTGTGCATCTTGATTCTCGCGGTCGAGGCTGCATCGAAGGATCTGGTCGGGCGATCAAGATCGAGCGCGCTCATTCTGATCGCGCTGCTCGTGGCGAGCCTTGCGGTCGCACATCACCTTACGGCAGCCTTTGTCGCCTTCTACCTTGGCATGCTGGCGGCCCTGGAGGCCTCGCGGCGGGACGTCTCGCTCCGGGTCCAGGCGAGGATCGCCATGGGCGCCACCGCAGCACTTGCCATCGTCATCCCGCTGGTATGGGTGCTGGCGCACGGCAATCCTTTCACAGGTTACGTCGGCCCCGTGGTCGAAACCGGGTTCAAGGCACTGCTGGCGAAGCTCATGGGCACCAGCACCCCGCAATCAGAACACGTCAGCCCGCCGTCCCAGCCCATCTTGCTGCGCCTGACCACCTTGCTCGCGATCCTGCTCACTTCTGTCGGGCTGGCGACGGGCTTCTTTCGATCGCTGGCCATGACAGCACCGGTCAACCTGCGGTCAGGCTGGCGTCCGATTCAGGGCATCCTCAAACGACGCTGGCGCGACAGCCGCGTCGTGCTGCTCACCTTGCTGGCCTGCGGCTTTCCCATTTCGGTTGCATTCCGCTTGACCGTGAACGGGTGGCAAATCGGCAACCGGATGGGAACGTTCGTGTTCATCGGCGTCGGATTGGTCTTTGCAGTCGGTATCGTCCATTTCTGGCAGGGCCGCGGGGCACGCGGATGGCGCCTGATCGTACCGCCCGCAGCGATCTCGGTCATCGTCATGGGCGGGGTCACGGCAGGTTCGATCGAACCGATCCGTGGACCTTACAAGGTGTCGTCGGACGCGCAGTCCATCGAGCGCATGGGAATCGAGACGTCGCTCTGGACCAAGGAATGGCTTGGGCCAGGCAATCGCTTCACCAGCGATCGGGTCAATCGTCTGCTGCTTGCCGGCTACGGCCGGCAGGACGTGAGAAACAAGATCAACCCGGCCATCTACGCTGCTCGCGTGTTCAGGCGTGACAAGCTCGGGGCAGACGATTTCTACGCTCTCGCCAGGAGCGATCTTGATTTCCTGGTGGTGGATCTCCGTCTGACCACCGCGCCGCCAGTCCTTGGTTTCTACTTCGAGCCATGGGAACCGCAACAAGGAACGCAGCTCACGGCCGACGAGCTGCTGAAGTTCAATGACGTCAAAGGTGTCTCCCGCACTTTCGACAACGGCTATCTCATCATCTATGACTTGAGAGGACTGCATGGCGAGCCCTAGCAAGCGGGACCTGCTTGGCGCCTGCCTGTGGGCGGGAGCGACCGTGGCTGCGGTTGCGGCCAGCGACAGCATGCTCCTGCGGGTCATCCTGGGCGTGCCGACGGCCCTCCTTATTTCCGGCCATGTGGTGTTGCGCGCGATCGGCGTAAGGACCGCGTCGCTGACGGAACATCTCGTCTGTTCGATTGGCGCGAGCTTCGCTGTCACCATCGCCGGAGGCTTTGTGCTGGATGCCATGGGATTGCTCGTGCCGCTTGGCTGGGCATTCTGGTACCTGGCGGCGACCACAGCCGCGATGCTGCTCGCTCCCGGCGACGGCAACGCCTCAATCCCCAGGGCCTGGCCGGGTCCGCTGCGAATGCAGCGCTGGCAGGGCGCGGCGGTCGTGTTGGCGATGCTCGTGACGACGGGAGCTTACGCGCTCGCGATCCACGATCAGGCGGTCGAGCGGCAGTTCAACTACACCGACTTCTGGATGCTGCCGCCGGCCAAGGGCGGTCCGGGCCAACTCGTCATTGGCGTACGCAGCGCAGAAGCCCAGGCTCAGCAATACGACCTGGAAGTCACCCTCGAGGGGAAGCCGATCGCGATCATCCGCTCGTTGACGATTGCGCCAGGCGACACCTGGGTGCGGAAGGTCCCTGTGCCCATCCTGGCGGTCCAGCAGAAGGCCGAGGCCCGGCTCTACCTGCCGGCCGACGACAAGCTCTATCGCAGGGTCTCGGCGCTGGTGCCGGGTAGCTGAGGCGGAGGCTGGGCGATGCGCATCTTGCTGCTGTCCCAGTTCTATCCCCCTGTGATCGGGGGTGAGGAACGCCATGTCCGCAATCTCGGCGCCGCGCTGGCGCAGCGCGGCCATGACGTCAGCGTTGGGACATTGATGCGGCAGGGATCACCGGAGACCGAACTGGACGGCGCGGTCCGGGTCCATCGATTGCGCGGCACGCTGCAGCGCCTGACGGGGCTCCACGCCGATCCCGAGCGTCGGCACGCACCGCCCTTCCCGGATCCCGAACTGGCGCTCGGCCTGAAGCGGCTGATCGATCGCGAGAAACCGGATGTCGTCCACGCCCATAACTGGATCTATGCCTCCTTGCTGCCGCTCAGGGCGCTGACCGGAGCCCGCTTCGTGGTCACCCTGCACGACTACGGCCTGGTGTGCGCCAAGAAAAATCTCATGCATCTCGGAGCCCGGCTGTGCAGCGGACCGGCGCCGGCGAAGTGCCTGCCGTGCGCGGCCCGGCACTATGGCGCAGCGAAGGCGACCGTGACCACCGTCGGCAACTGGGCGTCGAGCTTCGCTGCCCGGCGCATCGTGGACCGCTTCATCGCCGTGAGCCATGCCGTCGCAGATCACACCGGGCTCACCCAGGGCACCGCGCCATATGAGGTGATCCCCAACTTCGTGCCCGACGATGTCGAGCTGCCCGGTCCGGAGGACGCCTGCCTGCACGAGCTGCCTGAGGAGGGCTTCATCCTGTTCGTCGGCGACATGATGCGTCTCAAGGGCATCGACGTCCTTCTGAAGGCCTATGCCGGACTGAACCGGCCGCCGCCGCTCGTCCTGATCGGACGCCGCCTCGCCGATACGCCGGCCGAATTCCCGCAGAACGTCCGCACCTTCAGCGCATGGCCGCACTCCGCCATCATGCATGCCTGGCGGCGATCCCTGTTCGGCGTGCTGCCATCGACCGGCCCCGAGGCGTGCGCCACCGTCATCATGGAGGCGATGGCGTGCGGCAAGGCCGTCGTCGCAACCGATATCGGCGGCATGCCGGATCTGGTCGATCACGGCGAGACAGGATTTCTCGTACCGCCCGGCGACGCGCCGGCGCTGGCCGACGCGATGCAGGCGCTGCTGGACGATCGCGCCTTGCCGGCGCGCCTCGGGGCGGCCAGCCTCGCCAGGGTGGGACGCCTGAAGGCCGGAACCGTCGTCTCGCGGATCGAACAGGTCTACCGGGATGTCCTGCTCGCGGCGTCGGCTGATGTCGCAAAGACCGCATACCGGGATTCGGGAGAGCCATCATGCCGATAGACTTCGTCCGGATGGCCATCACGCGACTGCGCCAGGCACTGCAAAAGAGCGCCGCCCTGGTCATGAATTCCGGCGCGCTGGCGACCGGAACGGTGGCGACGGCTGGCCTTGGCTTTGCCTATTGGTGGCTCGCAGCCCGGCTGCTTCCGCCTGATGTGATGGGGGTCGCTTCCGGTCTGTTGTCGATGATGAGCCTCGTCACCCTGTTCGGCGAGTGCGGGCTCGCGACCCTGCTCACCGGCGAACTGGTTCGGCATCCCGGCAAGGAGCCCGGGCTCGTCGCGGCAGCAGCTTCGCTTGGCGTGACGCTGTCGGTCAGTCTGGCCTTGTTGTTTGTCGTCGGGCAGACGTTCCTGATGGGGTCGACCGGGTCGATCGATGATTGGTTCGGGGGATTGGCCTTCATCGTCGGCTGCGGCCTGAACAATCTCACCGTGCTGGGCGATCAGGCATTCGTCGGCATTCTCCGCAGCAGCAGCAAGATGATCCGCCTGGTGCTGTTCTCAATCTTCAAACTGATGCTGCTTGCTGGTGTGACCGCCCTCGGCTTCACCTCCGCGACCGCGCTTCTCTGGACCTGGGTGGCCGGATTGCTGGCGTCCTGGATCGGGGTCGATCTCCTGACCAAAGGAGGCGCGCGCCGCCTCATCGGTACCCCCGATTTCAAACTGCTCCACGCGCATCGTCGCCGCGTCTTCGGGCATTACGCACTCGACGTCGCATTGCTGGCGCCGGCCATTGCCATGCCCTATCTCGTGCTGGTGCTGCTGTCGCCGACCACCAATGCCGCATTTGTGGCGGTTTGGATGCTGGTCTCCGTCGCAGCCCTGATTCCATCGGCCATGGCGATGGTGCTGTTTCCCGTCGTCAGGGCGAGCCCGAAGCAATCGAGGCACAACATCCTCGTGTCGCTCACGGTATCCCTGCTGTTCTCGCTGGTGTGCGGCGTCTTCATCTTCACCTATTCGCAGCAGATCCTGGCAGTCTTCAATCCGGCCTATCCCGGGATCGCCGGCTCGGGCCTGCGCCTGCTCGGATTCAGCCTGCTTGGATCAACCCTGAAATTCCATGCCTGCGCGCTCGCGCGGCTGACGGACAGGATGCGCAACGCAGCTCCCTGGTTTGCGCTCGGCGGGCTATTGGAGCTCTGCTTTGCCGCCCTCGGAGCGCATCTGGGTGGACTTCAGGGCCTGGTCCTGGGCTGGACGCTCGCCGTCAGTATCGAGGGCGTCTGCGCGGCGCTCTGGTTGATGTCGGCTACGAAGCTGGTTGCCGGCGCCGATCCCGTGCTCCAGGGCTCGACCTCATCGCCGTTCCAAACCTGAGAAAATCCTGCTCTTGAGACACGCTGCTTCCGGCGAGGCCGTTCATGGCCGTTGAACGGCCTCGGCCGGGCAGCCATCGTCATTTGCGGTCGCGACGGGCGCTGTCGGCCCGCTCGTTTGCCTGCGCAGAAACCGTCCCAGGACCTGCCTCGCGCGCCGAATCCGCTCCTCGATGCGGCGCTCCAGGGTGTCGGCGCCCAGCACGATCCACGTCATCGCGTGCTCGGCATTGGCAAGCTGGGACTTGTGCCGGGCAAAGCCCGCCAGGAAATCGTAGCCGCGCTCGCCGCGCGACATGCTGTCCTCGATCGACAGCACATGGCTGACCAGGCCGGGCTTCAGCCGGCCATCCGGCTCATAGAGAAAGCCGCTCTGATAATTCAGGACATGGCCCTCGTGCACGAAATTGTACAACACGCCAATCGTCTGTCCTGCGACCAGCGTCCGTGACATGCGGATGGCGCCGCTGGGAATTCCGCGTGCAATCAGATCCTCATGAAACGGACGGAAGCCCGGATTGACGAAGGATCCCTTGGATCCCCAGCGCGATTGATGAAAGCCGGCCAGCACCTCAAACGCGGCAAGCGCCTCCGATGTCGTCTCCATGACCTGAAACTCGAGCGCGCCCCGTTCGGCGTACAGCCTCATGGCACGATTGATCGCTTGCCGGGTGCTGCGGCCCAACGAGGCCCGGTAACTCCCGCTCTTGGCGTCGCTCTTGGCACCGCTCTTGGCACCGATCTTGGTGAAGTCGACCCACCGCGCAACGTCGGCCTCCCGCACGTCGGTCAAGAGCCCGCTCCTATCCGCCACGCCTGTCGCTGTGGCCTCGAGATCCGGAGCAATTCCTGACAGCACAAGCTCGTCGGAAGCGCTCAAGCTGTGCGCCAGGGCGTCGAGACATGCGGCCATGACGGGCGCCGCCAGACCCCGCTCGGCAAGGATGCCGTTATACTCGATGAACAGTCGGTCGAAGCCCGCGTCGCCGGTTTCGCCGAGCAGCCAGCGCGCCCGGCCATGCGCTCCGAGGCTCCACACCGTCCGCCGGCAGACGATCGCCAATCCGACGGTCCGCCCGGACGTCTGCGCGATCAGGACATGCGGATGCGCACCGCGCGGGAGATGGTCGAGCCACGTGCCGACCCAGAGCCATGACAGATAGAATGAATGCGTCGCGCGCGCTTCGAGCTCCGTCCAGCAGGCTTCGAGTTTCGCAATGTCCTGCAAGGGCTCGATGCGGACGTCGATGGGCGCATCATGGCGCCTGGCTTGCTCGACCGAAGCCGCGCGATCGGGTTCCGGTTCGATGACCGAGACGACGTGACCAGCTGCCATATGTCGATCCTGAAACTCCAGCGGCTATGGCGGCGATCCCGAAGCGCGGCCGGGATGGTTCCCACGGCGAAATTTTCATCTTCCAGGTGCGGGATGTGAAGGCGTTATCCCTGGCTACCCATGGCGGCGGGTTGCCCCTCAATGGGGGTAGCTCTCCGGGATATCCGGCGGGCATTCCAGACGGCACGCCGTACCGCCGGGGATCATTTTGGACCGGACGCCTGATCTGCAACCGCCCGGCCAACCTCCGGCCGGTTGGCGGCCCGTCCAACCGACGATCGATCGGCCGGTGATGTCGCCGGAGCTGGCGAATTGGCGTGGTTCGAATTGACCTCGTTCGAGTTCACCTCGGTCGCATTTGCCTGGCTCTTCGCATCGCCGTCACCCAGGATGACGTTCACGAGATCGCCTGGCTGCAGCACGGTCATCCCGCTGGATTCGATGGCAACCGGCCCGGCCGGCATTTGCCGCACCACCTGGTAAGTGATCCGGTCTGCTTCTTTCGCGAATTGCGCACGGGTCGCGGGTAGCGCGCTGAGGATCCCCTCGCTGGTATTGTACTCGCGCTCATTGTCGTTGATCTGGCGCTCGATCGTCTCGATCTCGAGCTCCAGGTCGTTCCTGACGTCGGACTGGATGCGGAATCCTTCGGCCTCAAGCGTGGCGAGGCGCTGCTTCGCCGTCGCGTACTGATTGAGGGCTTCTCGCTTACGCTGCTCGGCGTCGGTCAGCTCGCTCTGAACCTGATTCAGCACCGTTGCGCTGATCACATTACGGTCCGCGAGCGAGCGCATGCTGTTGACGCGGTCCTGGCGCAGCTTGACGAGTTCGTCGAGCGACTCCATGCGGCCATACACGACAACATCCTGCTTGGCCGCCTCCAGCGCAGTCTGAAGCGCGCGCTCACGGTTCGCGCGGGCGGTGGCGATCGCCTTGCGCCGCTCGCCCTGTTCGCGGACGAGGTTGGAGGCCTCATTCGCTCCCACCAGTTCGATCAGGCGAAGCGGAATCTTGGGCTCGGCGCCGTCGCGTTCGGCCTTCAGCACGGCTGCGCGCGCCAGCAGCTTCAGCATGGCATCGGCCGCCCCGCTCCGCTTCAGGACTTCCCGCACCGCCTCGATCTTCTGCCATGGCTCCGAGGTGCCGCGATCGAGCCCACCGGCCAGCGCCAATGCGTGCAGCACGGTCATGCCGGACACGAACTTGTACGAGCCGGGATTCTTGACGGGCCCCAGCACGTAGATGGGTGAGCGCTCGATCGATAGAATGTTGACCACTCCCTTGCGGCCGAGCAAGCGATCGAAGCTGTCCGCCAAATCGGTACGAACCTGTTGGGTTGACCGGCCGGCAACCCGAATGGAGCCAAGCAACGGCACCGAAATCGTGCCGTCCTCCTGCACGATATACGGGAGGCTCAGCTCCGGACGCTGTACGAGACCGCGCAAGGCCGAGTTCGACGAGCGTCCCCACTTGTCCTCCTCGACGTCGACGCGTTCGTAGAAGGCGATCGTCAATTTGTCGCCGACCCCGCACAAATCTGCGGCCGGCGTATCGCGCACCGGGGTGACGATCTTGGAGCGTTCAGCGATCGTGAGAACGGGAGCGTCGCTTGGCGCGACCGTCGTCATCGCCGGCGCGCTTGGCGAATCCTGCGCCGTCACCGCGGCCACTTGCACCGCGGCCGGAGACGGCTTGTCGTACCGCGTACCGAGCGCGGCAAACGCCTTCTGCGCCATCGCGCGCGAGAATATCTCGACGGCTCCCCAGTTCTTACCCGCGGCCACGGCCACCACGGCCAGACTGACGACAGCAAGGAGGGCTCTTCTTCCCCATCGAGAGCGGGGTGGCGTGGGCCGAGCGGGCTCGGACTTTTGTTCGACAACCATGCACGCGGCTTTCGCGTTCAATGCCGGCAGCCACATCGCCGAACGCGACCGTGGCGCCAAATGCAGCACTACGACAGGCAAAGACCTGGCTATGGTGACCCCTGGCAGGAGGACGCACAACTATCCCATTGTGGGCACCCCTTTTGAGGGAAAGGCGGAAAACCCTGTGCAGACGGCAATTCGGACCGGATCTCAGGTTCAGGTTCCGCTCGCCATATCGGCTTCGCCAACGGCACGCCCCGGCGGGTTGCCGACATCCCGTCGCACCTGCAGTGTCAAAGTGGACAACGCGCAGGATTGCTCACGCGCGCGGGCGCGGTCCGCCGAGGCGTTGCGGCAGCGCATAGTCGAGGCGATCAGCGCAGTGGCGCAATGCCCGCTTCAGGTCGCTCTCAACCGTTCGTACGCTGACATCGAGCTGGGCTGCAACTTGCTGCGTCGTTCGTCCCTCGAGCGAGATATGATGCAGGACCTCGCGAGGCCGCACCGGCAACTCGGCAAGCGCGCGTTTGAAGGCGGCGATTTCAGATCGCGCTTCGACAATTCGGATGGTATCGGCGGTTTCGTCGCTGATATCCAACAGCTCGGCGATATCGGACGTCCTGGCGCGGCGACGTCGCGCCCGCCAGCGATCTTTCGCGACATTGAGCGCGATGCGAAGGATGTAATCGACGGGGTTACGGATCGGGTCGGAATCCGCGATCCGGTCGAGCCGCAAGAACGTCTCGTGCAGGGCATCATGGGCGACGTCGGGCGACCCGAGCGACCGGGTCAGACTCCCGATGATGCAATCATAGTTCTCCGCCAGCTCACTGCTTAGACGCGCTCGGTTGGCACCAGTCACGACCCGAATCTCCACGACGCACTCTCAACTGCGCTCCGGGGAAGCACCTTTGCTTCCCCGAAGTTGCTCTTCGTTGCGGGATCACTGCCGCGCTGATTATCTGCGGCTGAGAGTGGCGCTACTCCGGGATGAGCTTGCGCCTTTCCTCGTCGGTCAGCGCGCGCGTGTCGGCTCCTGTGAGCGGACCGTAGCCGACCACCCTGACGGGATCGTTCGGGTTGTAGCTCTGCCTGCCGGCCGGAGGTTGCCGCCGATTTTCGTTCGGCGACGCGTCGCCTTCGCCGGAGCCACCGCCATAACCGAGCACCTCGACGATGATCACCGATGGCTGGTTATTGTTCGACGGCGGCGGCGCGGCGGTTTGCTGCGACGCGGCCGCCGTATTCGACGCGGCGGTCAGCGCGCCCACGGGCGGCCCCTGCACCGTCGGAATCCCGCTCGACGCGCCCTGAACCTGGATGTTGGCGGCATTGACGACCTGCAGCGCCGCGAGGTTGACGTTGCCGGAGACGCGAATGCCGGCCTCGCCCGCATCGATGGTGCCGAGCGGCGCGATCAGGTCGACGTTGCCGGGCGGCACCTCCGGGATCGGATTGAGCGTTGCGATGCCGGCGCCCGTCGTGGGCACGCTGGGCGACAAGCTCACCTGTCCATAATTGTCATAGACGCGCTTCGGCGGCGTGTAGACCTGGGTCGTCTTGGAGCCGCGGCCGGCGTTGATGTCACCTTCCGCCGACCAGGCGACGATGTTGCCGCCGAAGGTCGTCATGATGCGCGACAGGCCGAGCAACAGGCTGCCCTTCGAATAGGCCTCGATATCGCCCTTGCCCTGGGTGATCAGGCCCGACGAGGACGGTGGCACCACCCCCTCGACGCCGAGCAGGATCCGGCCGCCGGGTGCGAGCAGCTGGATATTGCCGCCTTCGATCGTCCGGACGCCCGCGCCGCCGAACATCGTGATGTCGCCCTGATAGGCGATGGGGGCGCCTGTGGGATCACGATCCGGGAACAGTGCCGCGATCGCCTGCCTGCCGCGCAGGTAGGATTTCGCGCGCGGACCGTTGGCGTCGTTGTATTCACGGCCGCTGTCGCGCAGCTCGTCGTAGTAGACCTGCCGCAGGAACACCGCCTGCTGCTCCGGCGGCAATGATGCGAACCGCTCGCGCGCTTCCGCATCCGATCCCTTGAAGCCGTAGTGCTCCGAGAGCCAGTCAACCAGATCCTTCTCGTAGGTCTTCACCACCTTGCCGGGCTGATCGGCGAGCGGCACGCCTGCCTTCGCCAGATTGGCGGGATCGAGGTAGCGCAGTAGCGCGCTGTAGTCCGCCGCATCCGCGCCGGCCATCATCAGCACCGAGGCACCTGGACGGTGGTCGCCGGGGACCACCGCGCCGAGGCTCGTCACCGCACCCTGGTCGGCCTGGTAGATGTTGCGCCCCGCCGTCATCATCAGGGTGCCCGGACCTGCGATCTGCTGGTTGGCGTAGATGATGTCGCGGCCCGCCGACACCAGCGAGACGTCGTTGTCGCCGGTGTGGAAGATCAGGTTGCTGGTCCGCATCCCGTTGTACGGCAAGTCCGGCGAGCCGATCGGGGTGCCGAGGCTGACAATGTCGCGCCCCGCCATCAGCTGCATCGGCTTGGCCGCGACGTACCAGGTGCCCGCCGGCTGCGGCGTCGTGCCTGTGCCGGTGTAGACCTCGCCGCTCTTGAAGCCGACGATATCGCCGGTCGCGGCATAGATCAGCGCGGGGTTCGGATCGGCGGCATGCAGATTGCTCGCCGTGTTCGGGCCGAATGCGAACAGTTCGACACCACGGGGAGACAGAGAACCAAATTGCGGGAAGACCGTTCCGGTGCCATTGACGTTGGTCGTCGTGACGTCATTGCGCTGCCATCCCGAAAACGCCGGCTGGAACGGCGTCGTCAGCCCACTCAGATCGGCGCCGGAGATGTTGATCCCATAGCCATTGGCATAGATCGAGCGGCCGGCCAGCAGTTCGAGTTGCCCAACCGGCGACGGCGCCAGCGTGAGCGGCGGCGGAATGTTGGTGGGCTGCGTGTCGTAAGCGCCATAGTAGATGCTGCCGCTGGCTGCGAGCGCCGTCAGCGTCGGCGGGTAGAGATATGTGCCGTCGGTGGGGCCATCAATGGTGTTGTTGACCGACAGATTGTTCTGGGTGGTGGGAACGAGGTTGCCACCGGCCGAGGCCAGATTGATCGCCGTCTCGTTGCGCCACAGCGAGAACCAGGTGGTGCCGCCGCCGACGTGCGGAACGCCGCCAACCGTATAGCTCGTGGTGTTCTGCAGCAGCACCCGCCCCGCATCTGCCGCGCCCGCCAGCACCAGATCGCCGCGCGCCGACAAATCGACCACGGCATCGCCGGGGATGATCAGCAGTCCGCCGAAGCCGAGGCCCTTGTTGGCGGTCGCCGGATCCGGCCAGCGCGGATCGGCGGCCAGCTTCGCGCCATAGGTCAGATTGATCCCGCCGATCGTTCCGGCCTGCACGTCGATCAGGCCGCGCAGGTTGGTCAGCACGCCGCTGGTTTCACTCGTGACCTTCGTGGTCATCAGCGTCGGTTGCAGCGGGTTGAGCTGCCCGCCGATCTTGACCTGCATGTCGCCGCCGCCGGTCAGGATCAGCTGCCCATCGGGCGTGATGCGCCCGGTCGAGCCGACCGTGATGTTCAACGCAGTTGAGCTCGTGACATTGTTGCTGCCGCTTTGCGGCGCCAGGACGCCGGCATCGCCGCCGGCCTGCACGGTGACGTTGCCGCCGCCGAGCGTGCCGAAGCCGGTGAAGCCGATAAGGGCCAGCGGGGTATTATCCGGATCGCGCGGCTGCGGAAGTGCGACGGTGCCGAAGTTGATCCACCACGCGGTCTGCTGGCCGGTGATGTTGCCGCCCTGACGCCAGAGCCAGTTGCCCGGATTGCCGTCCTGGACACTCATCGGGTTGCTCGAGATGCCGGTCAAATTGCCCTGCGCCGCCACCAGCAGATTGCCGCCGCCTTCGGGATACCAGGCGTGATAGACGCTATTGGCCTGGCCGTTGACCAGTCCCTCATACGAGGCGCCGCTATTGCCGAGCACAGGGGCGCCCAACGGCCGACCGCGCGGCAGGTCGTATGGATTCGAGCCATCCGCCGCCGGGATTGCCGACGACTGCGTACCGGCCGTGTAGATGCCGAACGATGTGCGGACCTTCAGGTCGGAACTGCTCAGCAGCTCAAGATCGCCGGTCCCCGTGCGCACCACGCTCGGCACCGGGAATTGCGTCTGGGCGGTGAGGCCACCGGCATTCCACACACAATAGTCGGGAAGCGCAGCGCAAATGTCGGGATCACCCGCCTGTCCTGGCGTGCCAAATGGATTGGTGCCATCGCCCGTATCCGACCAGACCCAGCCGGCGGGCTGGTTGGTGAACACAGCCATGATCGAAGAATCGGCGAGCACCAGGCTGCCCGCATGCGAACTGCGCGGCCGCAACGCGCGACTGTCGGCGGCGGTCACATCCGCGCCGGCCACCAAGCGCAGCGACCACGATTGCGATCCCTGCGGCAGCATTGGCGCCGCGGCCCAGATCCCGCTCGGGGTCGGGTCGTCGCGCAATTTCACGAAGCTTGCGTCGTCCGGTAGCTTGACGACCGTTGCGGACGGAATGATGGCGCCGATCGGCAGCGTCAGCGCACCGTCCAGCGTCAGGCTGCTCGGCAGCGGCACATTCTTCGGCCAGAGCATCGGGCCGACCGAGATGGCGGAGGCAAACCGGCTGCCGGCGCCGAGGATCGTGCCTACGGGCAGCATGGTGTCCTGGCGCAGCAGCGTACCCCGCGCATACATGATTGCGCCGGAGGCATCGAGCACATCCGCGCGCAGTACCGTGCCGGCCGGCAGCGTCAGCACGCTTTGCAGCGGAGCACTGGCGGGAAGAACTTTGTTCGCCGCCAACGTGAATGCCTGCACCGGCAGGTCGTAGTTCAGAACGCTCGCGGCCGGGAACAGGGTGCCGTCGGCGATCACCACGCCGGCACGCGGTATCACGACGTCACTCGCGTTCGGCTGGGTGCCCTTGACCAGAAGCCGCGCGACCTCCGGCGTCGTCTGGCCGTCGACGGCGAGCGGCAGCGGCGCTGCGCCGAAGCCGTCGCTGACATTGCCGAACACATTCAGGTTGCCGCCGGCGCGGATCACCAGGCGGCCGGGCTCGCCGGAGCCGTAGATGCCGGTCTTCGCGGTGTTCGGGTTGAGGCTGTCATAGCGATAGCGCGACAGGTCGATATCGCCTGATATCGTCAGGTCGCCGTCTGGCGTCGCACTCGAAATCTCGACGCCGGGCCGCAGATGGAATGCGTCGGCATAGGCACGCAGGCCGCCAAGACGATTCTGCAAATCACCGTTCTGCAACGCCGCCGTGATGAACGCGGTGCTGGAGATGTCCACGGTATCCATCAAGTCCTGGTTGATGATGCCGTCGGCGGGCTTGTAGGTGCGGAAGCCGTTGACCGCAATGCTGCGTGCACCGGCGATGGTCACCGGCCCTGCCGCGTCGATCGCCACGTCGTTGGCACCGTCGCCGCTGCCGCCCGCGCCGCCGAGCCGCGGCGCGCTCAACTCGATCGTGCCGCGCGCGACATTGTCCGCCGAACGCACGTCGATCCGCGCGCCGGGAGCCAGGGTCAGCCGGCCCTGCGTCGTGGTCAGTTCCACCACCGCCCGGTTCGGCGCATCGATCGGCTGGCCATAGCTGTCGACGCGGAGCACCGTGCCATGGGCGTCAAGCACGGCGGCACTGCCGAGCAACAAGCCGTCGCGCGCCGCGAGCCGAATCGTGCCGACGCGTTCGCCGCTGGCATCGATGCGGCCATTGACGGTCAGGCGGCCGCCATCGACCGACACGCTGATGCTGTTTGCCATCAGTTCGTCGCCGATGGTGAGGTCACCCTGTTTGAGCTGGAAGCTGCGCGCGCCGGTCACGCCGGCGAGCGTGAGCCGCTGGTTCAGCCCGGCGAAATCGTCGATCGTCTGCGCGCGCACGTCGATGCTGCCGGCAAGGAACGGCACCATCGTGCCACCGGCGTCGTAGTGCCCCGAGGCGCTGCCGCGGAGCGAGCCGGCCAACACCACATGTCCGGCCGCGGCATCGAGCGCCGTCACCGACAACGATCCGGCGCGATTGTTCACCGCCGAGACGTCGATGACAGATCCGGCCGCCTGGGTGATGTTGCCATGCGTGCTTTCGAACGTCACATCGCCGCCCCAGCTGTAACGCACGGCGTCGAGCAGGCTGACGGTTCGCCCTGCCATGTCGATGCGTGCCGCATCGCTGAGCGCGATGTCGCCGTTCGCGGAGACGGTCAGCTTGCCGCTCGGCAGCACGACGGCGCTGGAGATCGCGACTGTGCTGCCGGTCAGGCCGATCTCGGCGCCGAACGCCGCCGGGCCCGCTGCGGCCAGCCCGCCGGTGCCGGTCAGGTTGAGCGCACCACCGGCGGTGATGCGATTGATCGAGCCGGAGTCGCCGGTGAGCACCGGAGTGATCAGATTGAGGTTGCCGCCGCTGTAGCTGTATCCCAAGCCGGTCCGGTACGCGCCCTGGCTCTCATACACCGACAATGTATTGCGGTTGTTCGCGGTAATCCGGCCGCGCGCCGTGACGTTGACCGTCGAGAAGCCGAGTGCCAACCGGTCCAGTGTCACCTGGGTGTCCGGCCTCGCCTCGCTTGAATAACCGAACACCACCTCATCGGCGATAATATTGAGCGTGCCGTGGCCGGTGCCGGCGCCGCCCGTGATCACCGCACCGGGCAGCAGGCTGCGCGGTTCGTTTTTGCCGGTCCGGAGGACGCCATCGCTGATACCGTTCCAGACCAGTTGGCCGGTGGTCAGCGTGGCGATGTCACCGGACGAGCCGAGGCCATAGATCGCCGGCGTGTTGAGCACCAGCGAACGCAGACTGGACCGGCCGGTTGCAGGATCGATGGTCGACAGATTGAGCGAGCCGTAGAAATTGATCGACGACTGCGCCGTCAGGATCAGGCTCTCCAGCTTGGGGGCACCGATCACGGCGTTGCCGGCCAGCAGGCGGCCGAACACGTCCTGGTTCAGCACGAGACCGTCGGGCAGCACACCGGCGGTCCGCGCCGCGGCGATCGCTGCCGCATCACCGATATTTACGTTCGGCACGGCAAGCGATAGATAGCGCGCGCCGTAACGCATTCCGTCGGAGATCGCGAGCGCTCCCTTCCATACGCTGAAAGCCAGCGTGCCTTCCGTCGCAATGGTTGCGGCGCCGATCGTGATGCCGCCGGCGACACTGCCAGTCGGATATTGCGGCAGGTCGATCCAGCCGTTCGAGACGACGATCATGTTCCCGGATCCGCCAATGCTGTAGGCGAAACCGTCGCTCGACGGCATCACCGTCGCAGGGCCAGTCCCTGTCGTGTCGATGCGCGCGCCGTCCTCGATCCGAATGCCGCCGGTGCCGGCCGTGATGAACACTTCGGGCGCGCGCAGCACCGCGCCGCCGCGCACCACGACCGAGTTGGCAAAGCCGGTGGTCCCCACGTAGCCAAGATTGAGGTAGAGCTGCTGGCCGCCGCCGATCGAGATCCTGGCCGCGCCGATCGCATCGAGGTCGGCCGCTCGCACCGAGGCGAAGCCAGCCGTCGGCGTCGCGTTGACGCCGAGAATCTCCAGACGCGAAAATTGATCCGTGTCGACGCTGACCGTGCCGCCATAGCCGCCACTGCCCGGCGTGAACAACGCCTGCCCGGCAAAGGAGAACGACGGCTTGCCCGACGGCTGCGCCGCCAGAATGAGCTGCAGGACGGCAGCATCGGCAGGCAGGCTCGGGCGCGGCTGTCCGGTGCGCGCGGCGGTCGCGAGCATGAAGCTCGTATAGTCCTGCTCATTGTACTGCGAATAGCTGCGCACCGTGCTGCCGGGCGTGATCACCGCCAGATTGGGCTGGCTGGCATAGATCGAGGTGTTGGCGACACTGCCGTAGGCCGTCGTCACGTAGGAGCCGTTCGGCAGCGCGACCGTGCGACCTCCGGCCTGGGTCTGCGCGCCGAGTTCGACACGGAACGCGCCAGGCAGCAGCGCATATGAGGCCGGCATCAGCGTGTAGGTTCCCGCCGCAAGGCCGGGCACGCCGCCGCCGATCGTGATGCGCTGCCCGATCGAAGGCGCCGCACCCTGGCTGGCCGGCACGATCGGCGCATATTCTGGATTCGCGCTTGGGACGATCGCGAACACCTGGTTCTTGAGGTTGCTGTAGCTGTTACCCGGATTGGCGGCCGCCAGCGGATTGAGCAGCACATCGACCGAGCCGCCGCGGCCGCTGATGAAGCCGGCGCCGAGCAGCTGACCACCGCCGGAGAGATCGAGCAGCGCACCGCTGGCGACCGTCACCGCTGGACCGGACAGGCTGATGCCGCCCACCACCTCGCCGTACGCGCTAATGCCGTTGATGGCCTGCGTCACCGCGGCCCCGTTGTAGTTGTACACGATGCCGTCGACGGTGCCGCCGTAAGGCATCGCAAGCCCCGCGGCGCTCACCGACGTGATGCTGCCCGGCAGGAGATCGATTTGCTGCGCGCCCGTCAGATCCCTTGCTATGGCCGGGCTGCCGAGAATGAGCGTGCCAAGCGGCGCACGCACGATGCCGCCCTGCTCGATTGTCTTGCCGTAGACGGCAAGCCGGCCAAACACCGAGAACGGCAGCGCCGGCGCATCGGTCGTGGTGCGGCCGAACCGCACAAGTTCGCTCGCCGCGACGAGCACTTTGGCGTTGTTGACCGGATAGATCTGTGCCGCGTCGAGCTCGAGCGTGCGTGAGCCATATGTGTCGCCGGTGACGCGGATGTCGCCTCGGCTGACCACACGGACCTGATCGATGCCGGCAATGCTGGTCAGCACCGACGTCGAATTATCCGCCTGGATGATTGCGGTGTTGAGCGGCTCGAAAGAGCCGGCGAGATCGACGAGATCGGCATTCACCGTCAGCTGCGCAGTGCCCGTCTTGGCCGGCTGGGTGCCCCGCGTCGTACCGAAACCGGGTTGCCTGCCACCGGTCACGCTACCCGGACGGGGCTCGATCGCCCCTTCGCTCGGCGAGAAGGAGACATTGCCGAATGAGACGTAAGGCGCCGCAAGGTCGATCCGTTCGTTGCCTCCCTTGGCGACAAGGTTGCCGTAGATCCTGAGGCTCTGCGGCAATTTGAGCTGAACGTCGCCGTCGAATGCGATGGTCTCCGCGTAGAGGCGAAGGTTGCCGAAGCCGCCGCTTGCGACCTGGTCGGCTCCAACGCGGCCGTGCCCGAACTGCAAAGCCGGGTCACGCGCCCCCCACGCCAGATCCGGCGCAAGCCCGCTCGCGCCGGCCTGCGCCGCGACCTCCAGAATGCGGAACTTGCGCACCTCGTTCGGCGCCGGCCGATCGGGCGGGTTGCTGTAGCTCGGCGTCACCAGTGCCAGCGACAGCGTGCCGCCGGCAGCACCCTCGCCGCCGGCCCGTGCCGTCATGGTGCCATCGAGATAGAAGCCGCTCAGCGCGCTGATGGCGATGCTGCCGCCCGCGCCCGCCAGCGTGATCGGATGCACGGAGTTCGAACCCGCCCCAGCATCCGCCACATCGATGACTGCACTGGCGCCAGAGGCGTCGAGACGCGCGCCGGGCCGCAGAATGACAAAACCGCTACCGGCCGGTGCGACCGCGCCGGGGGCCTCGCTGTCGTCACCCAGTGTGATCCTGCCGCCGGCGTCCGCGAAGCCATAGCGACGACCGGAGCGATCGATCGCCACGGCGCTTTGCCCCGCGACGTCGAGGACGGCATTGCCGGAGAGCCAGATCGACCGTGCGCCGATATAGGGATCACCGGGACTGCCATTCTGAAGGACGTCGATCCGGCCGCCGGCGGCCGTGAGGCGGCCGTCGATATTGATCTGGCCCGGGCTTCGCAGCGTGATCGAATGTCCCGGATCGACGGTCACGCTCGCCTGCGTGCCGATCGTCAGCGATCCCCTGGTCTGGTCGAGGTTCGACTGCAACGTCAGGTCGGCGCCGCCGCGGCGGATCATGCGCCCCCCAACCGGATCCTCCTGGTAGAGCGGCGGCAGCCAGAGCGTCAGCGCCGACGACGGATCGCTACCGCTTGCCACGTTCGACGCCGTCTCGTTGAAACGATAGACAGGCATCACCGCGTTGACCGCCGCGTGATTAGCCACCATCAGGCCGAGGTGGCCGTTCACGTCGTAGCTCGCAAACCCGGTACCGAACAGCGTCGTGTCGATTTCGGTCAACGGCGCGACGGCATAGCTGCGCGATGCGACCGTGCCGACCGGGATCATCGTGCCGACGGTGAAATGCAGCGGTACCGGCGCGGCATCGCCCGCACTGAACATCACCCGCGTGCCGACCAGCGCGATGCCGTTCGGAAACACGCCGGCGTCGACCTTGAAGCCCAAGGGGACCTTGGTCGACGGATCGGTCGTCACCGGGGTGCCGGGCGAGATGTACATGCCCGGCCAATAGGTGGTGCCGGCGAAATCCGAGAATTTAAGGCCGCTGGGAACGGTCAAGCCCTTCGGCCCGATCAGGAGCGGCTTGCTGTATGTAGCATCGATTCCGATGGACGCCGGCGCCGTGTCGCCGGGCGCGAGATAGGTGATGATCTCATCATAGTTGAATGGCACGGCCGCGCCGGCCGGAATGAACAGTTCCTCCGCGAGCCGCAGATTGACTTGCGCCTTCTCGCCGGCCCCCAGCACGCCGTCGGTTGCCAGCGCCTTGCCGCCGATCACGATCGCAGGGCCGCTGCCGATCACGAGCTTGCCGCCGCCGTTCGCGCCGTAGCCGTCGATCTGCCCGTCGAGCACCAGGCGGCCGCCGACCGAGGGGCCGCCGACCGAACGATCGTCGGCGATCAGGGTCACATCGCCGCCCTTGCCGCCTCTGGTCTTGCCGTTCTGCAGAACCGCCGCACCCGACGACACGTCGATGCTGCTGCCGCTCGCCAGCGTGACGCCCTGCGTGGAGTTGAAGCTGACGCTGCCGCCGTTGACGAAAGCGAGCCCGGAGAGGTCGTTCGGCGAACTGAGCGCGTTGGTCCACAGCCCGCGTACATCGATGGTTGCGCCGGCGCGCACGGTGAGCTGCGCAAGCCCGTCCGCCGTCGTCAGCACGATCGGCGACAGCGCAGCCGAATCCGGCCTGAGAATATTGGTGACGCTGACGCTGCCCGAGCGGGCGGTGATGTCGGCCTTGATGTCGACGACGGGCGCAATGAGTTCGACCTGCGCGCCGCGCGCGAAATTCAGCGGCGCCTCGGTCGAGATCGACTGCTTCGCGGCCACGTTGAGCCCGCCCAGTCCGAAGCCGTTGATCGTCCCGGCGTCGAACCAGACGGTATTGACCCGATCGCGCGGAATCGCCGCCGCCGGATCAAGCCCCGCCGAGATCGACGCCACGCTGCCGAATTTGACGTCGGTCGTGGACGCATTGACCAGCCCGCGCGCATCGTAGAGCCCGAGCTGCAGCGCACCGGCCAGCGGCACCGTGTTCTGCGTCAGCTTGTAGCCGTCGGTGACATTGGCGGGACGCGCGGCGATTTGCCGTTGCCCATTGATCACGTCGGCAAGGATGGCTCCCTCGAACACCGAGGTCGGCGTCGACAAGGTCAGGCGGCCGGCGTCCCGGCCGACCGTGTAGCCATTCTCCCAGCGCATGTTCGATTTGCCGAACGGACTGAGATAGACCTCGACGACATTCCAGTGCGCGTGATTGACCACGAAGCCGTTTGCGAGCGTCACATAGGCTAGATCGGAGGGCGCGTCGTTGACGTTGTAGACGCGGCCGTCACGGCCGAGCAGATAGTTTTGCGGCAGATATCCGCCCTGGTACTGCACCGATCCGCCGGACACGTTGAAGATCGACCCGCGCTGCGCAACCACCTCCGGTGCGGACAGCGTGATGTCACCGCCGGCGGCAGCCCACTCGCCGATCTTGTGGCCGGTGTTGTTGAGATAGCCGCCGACTTCGAGCAGACCGCCTGCGGTGTAGTAGCGATCCGACGCGTAGCCGCCGGTGCCGGCAGGAACCAGGGTCAGATCGCGGGCATCGATCCAGACGTTCTTGCTGATGAGCACCCCGCTGTCGCGGTTCTGCGGCGAGTCGCGCAGCTCGTTGCCCTGGATGTTGACCTTGATGGCGTTGGCCGACATCGGAACCATCGCATCCCGGACACCCGACACATCGATGACGGCACCGGTCTCGGCGAACACGCGCATGCCCGCCGAGACCGCCACCTGGCCGCCCGGCGCCAGCGTCAGCGACCCGTTCTGGAAGTCGACGAGGCCGCCACTCACGATCTCCACACGGGATCGGTCCTCGCGATCCGCAACCCGCGAAAGGTTGTCGAACTGGCCGAAATTTTGCGTCGCGCGTACGGCATTTTGCGTGGCGGAGTCGGCGATCAGCGCATCGCGCTGCGAGTTCAGCGCAGTCTTGTCGGACTCAAGCTCCAGCCCAACCGTGGTGAGGCTGCCTGCGGTGAGCGTTACCTTGCCGCCGGCGTCCGAAGCGGAGTTCAGCAAATGGATGGTGCCGCGCTGATCGACCGAGGTGGTCGAGAACAGCACGCCGTCCTGGGTGATCGCATGCCCGGCGAGCGTGATGTCGCCCTGCTGGGCGAAGACAAGCCCGGTGTTGCCAACTGCACCGCTTGCGCTTCCTGCGCGGATCAGCGGCACCACTTCGCTGCCGCGGGTGGTGGAGATCTGGTTGGCGTCGGTTCCGAGACCCCGCCGCAGGATGAAGTCATCGCCCGCCGCCAGCAGCGCCTGCCCCTTCGGGGTCGTGATCGATCCGGCGTTGTCGACGGCGCTGCCAAGCAGCGCCACGAAGCCGCCGCCCGACTTCACCGAAGCCGGCGCGCTGGTGGTGATCAATGCGCCGGCTTCCACCACGATCTTGCCGCCAGCTCCGCTGAAGCTCGGCAGATAGGCCGCGCCGCTCTGGGGCGAATAGATTCCGTTTGTGAGGAATTGCTGATCGGTGATGCCGGCCGTGGATGCGATCAGCGAGCCGATATTGATCTGGCTGGCGCCGCCGAAGATGATGCCGTTCTGGTTGATGACGAGCACCTGTCCCGGCGCATTGATGCGTCCGAGAATCTGGCTTGGGCCGGTGTTGCCGACGACGCGGTTGAGCGCGGTCCAGCTGCCGGCTTGCTGGTTGAAATTGACCGTGGTCTGGCTGCCGACGTTGAAGGTCTGCCAGTTCAGGATGGCCTGCTGCGCGGTCTGATTGACGGTGACGGTGGTCTGGCCGCCAACCGCCGATTGAACCGGCAGATCAGCGCCCTTCCACAGGTTCGAGCCTGGGACTGCGCCGGGCGCAACCTGAAGCCCACCCGGCGCAAGGCCGTTCGGCACCACGACCTGAGGCAGCGTGGTCGAGCTCTGCCGCGCAGCCGCGGCGCCACGGGCCGCAGCCTGTGCCGCCTGCAAGGCCTGGATCGCCTGAGAGGCTCGCGTGAGCGCGCCCTGGCTCTGCCTCGCAGCCTCGGTGGCCTGCTGGGCGGCCGCAGTTGCCGCATCGCTGGCGATGGTCGGCGCCGACATCGTTCCTGCGTTGCTGCCGAACGGCCGTGCCGCCGCATCGCCGATGCCGGCCAGCGTCAATGCGAGCGCGCTGGTTCCAGCCAGCAATGCGCGCCTGCGTCCCTGCCCGACGAAAATCGAGCGCGAGGACGCCGTGACGGTCTTGCGGCGCGCATGGCTCTGGGCGGATTGACGATGGGGCATTCCTGGTCCTCTCGGCGATATCGATTTTTCCGATCCACCGCGAAGACGGATGCCGTTCATTGAATCTACCGGCCTGCTGCGAATATTTTTTGTGCGACAATCACGTGAAAATTCGCGCCGGGATTTCAGCCGACCAGCACGACACCACCCGGTAGCGATCGGGTCCGAATGCCCATCGCCTTCGAGATGAAATCGACGACGTCCTCGATCCGATCGATGCGAAAATTCGCGACCACCTGGCGACGACCGAGCACCGTGTCGAGCAGGATCACACGGCCGGGCCGATAGCGATTGACCTCGTCAATCACCTGCGCCAGCGGAGCGCGCCGAAACACCAGCAATCCACGCTGCCAGGCGACGACCGCGTCAGGATCGATCGACGTGACGTCGCCTGCGCCCTGCGGCCCGTAGACGACATGCTGTCCCGCGCGGATCGCAATCTCCCTGCCCTGGCAGCTCACCGTCACCATCCCGGCAACGCAACTGACGCCGACCGAGGCGCCGTCCTTGCGGATGTTGAACGATGCCTCGCGTGACGCGATGCGCCCGTTGCCGGCGATCATGACCAGCTCTCGATCCGCGCCGCCATGGGTGGACACCGCCGCCTCTCCGGTGATCAGCTCGACCCGGACGTCGCCGTCAGCGAGTGCTTGTTGGTCAAGGCTGGTGCGCGTGTTGAGTTCGATCGCGGCAAGCTTCTCGATCTCGATCTGCCGCCGCTCCCCCGTCCTGGTCCGGTAGTCGGCGGCGAGCTCTGCGACAGATGGCCACAGTTCAAGCGGCGGACGGAGCACCAGCGCACCTGCCGCCGATGCGGCAAGTGCCGCGCCACCGACCAGAAAGCCGCGCCGGACAAGCTGCCGGCCCGAACGGAGCGCCGACGGCGAACCGGCCCGGTCGCTCTCTGCCCTGCGGGCCGCATCGCCGAGAACGTTCCAGAACAGCGCGGCCTTGGCGAATTCTGCGGCATGGGCCGGGCTGCTGGTGCGCCATCGATCAAGCGCTTCCGCGTCGGCAGACGTGGCCTCGCCGCTGTTCAACCGGCGCAGCCAGTCGAGCGCTTCCGTGCGCAGCGCTGCCGGGTCTCGGTCAGGCGTCGTCATGGTTCAATCCGTCTCAAAACAAACCCTCATGTCCTAGACGGTCCTCGGCCGCCGGTTCCTCCCCCGGCATCGGTATTTTCCCAGATCTTGCTGAGTTGCTCGAGCGCGATGGCCAACTCGCGATCGACCACCCGCACCGTGACGCCCAGACGGGCGGCAATCATCTTGTATGGCAGGCCCTCCAGACGTGCGGCGACGAAAATCGCGCGGCGGCGCTCCGGCATCGCATTGATGGCGCCGGCAAGGGCGGCCAGCTCGAGGCGCGCCTCGGCAATGCGCGCCGGGTCGAGATCATCCTGCGCGCGCAGGTGAATGGCCTCGACATCGGCGGCAGCCAGCCGCGATCGCTCCGATCGCCGGCGGTCGGCCGCGATATTGAGCGCGACGCGGTAGAGATAGGATCTTGGATTCTTGACCGCGGCTGCGGACGTGCCGGCATCGGCACGCTGAAGCCGCAGCCACGCCTCATGGAGCACCTCGGTCGCGAAATCGAACGAGCCGAAGCGCCGACCAAGCCGTTCCTTCAAGCCGTGATAATCGTCGACCAGAAGCCGGCGCAGCGCCAGGAACAGCTCGCTCATCTGCGGGCCTCGCGTCCGCGGCCGGACGGATGTGGCTCCGGACAGTATCCCGTCGTGGTGCCCTCGGGCGTCACCAGCAAGGTGATCGGCTGCGGCAGATCGCCGGGCGGAGGTACTCCGACCGAAAGCTCGCGAAAGCCCGCCAGCAGCGCGGCATCACGGCGGCCATCGCCTGATGACGTCAAGAGTTGGGCGCGATCCGTCGTGCCTGATGGTCCGATCCACACCTGCGCCAGCACACGATAGGATCCGGGTGCCGTATCCCGGTCATGGCAAAGCATTCTGCGGAGTGCGCCCTGTAGCGCGGCCGAATATTCATTGAAGCGGCGCACCGACGGCGACATCTCGCTCGCCCCGGACCGCGCTCCGTCCGGCACGAGCGTAAAACCCTGCTCCCCGATCATGCGCGCCGCAAGTCCGGTACCTGCGAGCAATTGCCTGAGCGCCGCCTCGGACGTGAAGCTTCCTTTCAGCCGGTTCGCACGACGTCCGTCCGTGAGACCGGGATCGAACAGCAGTTGAACCCGGGTGATCATGCCATATGTGCTGAGCGCAGCCTCGAGCGGCTGGGCTGGAATATCGAACGCGATGACCTGTTCCGCCGCCGATGC
The DNA here is from genome assembly GCF_007993935.1 of Bradyrhizobium macuxiense. Taxonomy (GTDB): domain Bacteria; phylum Pseudomonadota; class Alphaproteobacteria; order Rhizobiales; family Xanthobacteraceae; genus Bradyrhizobium; species Bradyrhizobium macuxiense_A. Next base: position 897,679 of record NZ_VITY01000001.1, read on the forward strand.
CGGCGGCTGAACGGCGCCGGCGACCGCCGCCAGCTCGATCACGATCGGCAAGACCCAGGGACGCAGCACCCAGGAACGCAGCGCCCGCCCCGCGTGCGGGAAACGCAAAACCATCGCCATCTTCGCGGGATCCAAGATCGGGATTCGGCCCGCTAGGTAACGTTCGCATATGACAGTGAGACGACAGCGCAGGATCCAATCCCGTAGGGCGGGCTATGCGGCCCTATGCCACCCCTGTCGCGTCACGCCCTCTTCAATCCGGCATCCATCTGATGGAAGCCGGATCGGCGGGCCGCGTGGTGGTGTAGGTCACGAGGTCGTATCCTCGCTCGACGACGAGATCGGCAACTTCGACGAAGCCTTCGCCACTCTCTTCCTTCGAGCTATGAAGCGTGACATCGCTCAGGGGAACATCCTGGTTCGTCAGTGACAGCCTGACCATCCCCTGATGATCGCGGATTGGCCTGCAAACCGGAATCAGCCTCGCCTCGAAATTGGTCGGGTGATATGGCTTGAGGCGCAAGTTCTTGTAGAAGGTTCTGTCTCCCTCGATCGACAGCACGCTCTTGCAGGCTGCTGAATTCACCATGAGCCCGCGGACCGATGAATCCGACCCGATGTGGATCGGATACGTCTCTCCACGTTCCAGCCTGACACCCGAAAACGTTATCAGCCTCGACGAGTATTCAAGCGGAGTGCTCGGTATCTGATCCCTGAGCGGGACGCGTTCGTAAGCCGTGAATGCAAACGTGCGTTTGCACTTTGCGGTCGCCGCGTTTCGTATCTTAGTCAAGAAATTGCCAAGGTGCGTAGCTATCACCCCTGACAGGAACTCGGCCGGATGACTGCCGTCTGCATATAGTTCCTTCGCGTCCACGTTGTTGGACTTGACGACGGCGGCAATGACGTCCCTGACGTCAAGGTAGTACCAGTCCTGCTTCTGGCAGACTGAAATGCAGGCGGAGATGATCGTCCTGGACGCGTTGATGTCGCTTACCGGTATGCAAACGAAAACCGGCTCGCAATTGGCGCGTTTGGCAGAATGCCCAATCCACTCAACCCACTTCACAACATCGTAGTAATCGATCGCATTGGCCGAAAGGAGCGAAAAATCGATGACGCACGTGTCGACAATGCAGAACTCCGAGCCTTTGAAGAAGTCGCCCTGGGCAAAGTAAGGGCCGAGCAAGGATGGAGATGCACCGATCCTTCCCGCTGATTTCATTTCAATTGTGTCATCAGCGTCCAGAAACTTCTGGAAAAAGCCCGCCTTCAAGATGCTGTTTGACTGTCCCAGGATCGAAATGCTCAGCGACATCGGATTGACTGCCTTCAGATGGAACCGCGCAATGACATCGACAACGCCTGACGGAACGCTCCGCCACACCGCGTCAACGACATCAATCGTCTATGCCGCGGCGACGTTAGCAATGGTCGCGACACTCTGTCTACCGTCGGTGGGACGAGCGCAGAGTGCGCGAGCTGCATGCGACAAGACCGATGCGCAATTCGCCGTGACACCGGCAATGCCGGACAATGCCGATGCTCTACGCAAATATGAGCGAAATGTGTCAGGCTTAACCGGCGATGTTTCGACGGTCATGCTCGGCGACTCGCTGGTCGAGGCGTGGCCGAAGGAGTTGTCAGCCTCGCTCGGCGCCGGACCGGTGGCCAACCTCGGCGTCGGACGCGACAGGATTCAGAACACGCTCTGGTTCATCGAACACGAGCGCGAGCGATTGCGTAAGATCAAGCCGAGGTCCGTCATCGTGCTGGTCGGGACCAACAACATCTACCTCGACAAGCCGTGCGGCGTGATGGAATCCTATCAAAAGCTGTTTGAGGAGATCAGGGCGCTTTGGCCGAACGGCAAGATCTACTCGATCCAGATTCTTCCGCGAGGCGAGCAAATGAAGGGCGCGGCCGAGAACATTGGATCGGTCAATTCCGAACTCAGCCGAAGAAGCCGGGAGCTCGGAATCAGGACAATCGACGCCTCCAACATCGCATGCGGACGGACCACGCCGTGCGCCAATTACAAGAGCGATCTCCTGCACCTGACGCCATCGGGATATGAAGCCCTGACCAGGATCGCCCGGGACGGCATCGGTTCATCATAGGCGTTCAGCGCGGCTGTACGGTAACGAGCGCCAGCAACAGGACCGCGCGCGATCCTCGCGCCCGATCCGATCTCCTAGGTCAGCATCGAGATGATCGACTGCAGCTGATCGGATGCCGACGTCACGAGCCCGTCGAACGACGTCTGGCCGTGGGCGGCCGCCCGCAAGATGCATTCGGCAACGGCCGCCTTGAGACCGAACACGGATTGATCGGCCGGGACGCTTGCCATCACCGTCTCCAGCGCATCGCGCATCGTCTGGATCAGTTCGGCGCTGAACTTCATGGCTATCCTCCGCATGCGCAGGATAGACCGAGCGCGCCAGGCCACCACTCACAAGCCCGCGATTCCAAATTGCCTTTTCTTAATGCGATGACAGACCGGTGAACCGGCGCGGAGCTAGAGATCCTTCTCGGCCAGCTTGCGGAAGTCGTCGGGCACCGAGCGAACGAGCTCCAGCGCCGCCGAACCATATCCGATCGCATCCCAGCCAAAGCGATCGCGGACCTTGTCGATGGCGCGGTCCGCCGCCCAGCGCGCGATCCCCGCCGGGCTCCCGGCGCGAAGCGCTTCATCGGCCAGTCCAAGCGGAAGCTCGAGCGCAAGATCCCAATGCTCCTCGAGGTGCGACACCGAGATCGCCAGCAGCGAAATGAACTTCTCGCCGGGGTGATCGGCAAGCGCGGCGCGCACCAGGTTCTCGGCGAGCCGGGCGAGGATCACCGTCGTACAGATCGGCGCATCGAGCGTCATCGAGCGCGTCACCGACTTCAGGTCGGCGAAACGAACGCGCACCGTCACGGTTCGTCCGGGCCGGGATTTCGCCCGCAGCCGCGTGGCGACGCGATCGGCGAGATGAAGCAGCGTCGGCCGGATGACTTGCTCGATCGCTGGCTTTCGGCCAAGCGCCGATTGTGCGCCCGCCGAGCGCGCGCGCCGATGCGGCTTGAGTTGTCGCGGATCGCGATTCCAGGACAGCGCGGCAAGCTTCTCGCCCGCCGCAGGACCGAGCAACCGCGTCAGCGACCGCTCCGACAATCGAGCGAGCTGACCGATCGTCGAGACGCCGATCGCGTCCAGCCGCGTCCGGGTGACCGGTCCTACGCCCCACATCAATTCAACCGGCAATTCATGAAGGAAGCCGAGCTCGGCGTCGGGATCAACGACGACAAGTCCATCGGGCTTGGCAACCTGCGAGGCGATCTTCGCGAGGTGCTTGGTGCGGGCGACGCCGACCGAGATCGCAAGGCCGAGCTCGGTGCGCACGCGCCGCCGCATCGCCGCGGCAATTTCGGCGGGCGCTCCGAACAGATGCGTACAGCCGGCAACGTCGGCAAACGCCTCGTCGATCGAAATGCGCTCGACCAGCGGCGTGAAGTCGCCGATCACCTTGATGGCCGCGTCGCCCAGCCGTTGGTAATCGCTGAAGTGGCCGCCGACGAAGATGAGCTGCGGGCAGAGCCGGCGAGCTTCCCGTCCCGGCATGCCGCTGTGCACCCCGAAGGCCTTGGCCTCATAGGACGCTGCAAGCACAACGCCGCCCCCGACGGCGACCGGCTTGCCTTGCAGCGACGGCTCGAGCAGCTGCTCGACCGACGCGTAAAACGCATCCAGGTCCGCGTGAAGGATGGTGGCTGCGGCTGCCATCTCGGCCCGTTCATCCCTGACCTGAGCAAGACCGCCCGTCCTTGGACGCTACGACGGCCATCAGAACAAATCAAGAACATATTCAAGCCCGATTGTCAGCGGGCGTTGGCGTGCACTCCCCGTCGACGCGCATCTTGGCTCGCGCGATATCGAAGCGAGACGGCAGAAGCTGGTGATGGCGCCACCGCCAGGCGGTTGGCAGATCGCTCCGCATCCACCATGGCACGCTTGGCCGAAGACGCGCGCGACGACGCACGGCTCTCGCATCACCTGCTGCACTGGTGCGCGCGGGCCGGCATGCTTTGACGAGCGGGCTTTTTCGGGTAGACATCCCAAATGACCGACCACTCTCATCAGGTGGACTTCCAGGCCGCGGCCTACCTATACAAATGGCCTTCGCTCGGCAATTCCAGGCGAGAGGATCGCGCGCCGTATATGATCGTCAACGGAACGCTCGACCAATGCATTCGGGACTTCATGGGCAAACCCGAGAAGACCCGACATCTCTATGAGATCCGGACCCAGTCGCAGCCTCCCCTCGTCCCCGATGTGCTGTCGCCCGAGCACGTGATCGAGCTCTCCAGGCTACGGGAATTTCTCTGAGCTGCGCCGGTGGACTCGATCCCGGCAGTCGCGTTCGCAGGCGGACTTATCCATCCGTCATGCGCCTGAAGGCGGATTGTTTGCCCGCGGGGCAACCGCTACAGTCGCCTGGCTCTCCGACTGACGGGCATCCACGACGGCATGTTTGATCGGTTTCGACCTCCGCTGAGGTTCGCACGTCGCCCGCACGGGAGAGCAACGGCTGCACGACCGCTTGATGGGACATCGAGGGGCGCCACATGAGATTCAACCTGGCGATCCTGAGCGTGCTGGCCGCAAGACCCGAGCAACGGATCCCGCTCGACGAGGTCAGCCGCGAAGTCAAGCGCATGATCGCCGCGGGCGATGCCGCCACGAAGCTGAAGCGATCGTCCGAACTTGGCGACGCCGACGTGTTCCAATCCGGATGGGCATCGATCAATGAGACGGGGCTGCAGATCACGGAGCCCGGTCTCGCGCTGTGGCGCTCGCTCGAAGCGTCCCGCGTCGAACAGGAGCTCGCCGAGCAGGAGATCGCCGAGCAGAAACTCGGCGAGCAGGAGCTCGGCGAACCGCGGGTGGAGCGATCGGAGATTGCTGCGGCCGACACGCGCGATGCGATCGGCGATGCTGTGGTCGAGCAGCCCGACGATATTGCTCGCCAATTGCCGCGCCTGATGGAAGAGCTCGCCGGTCGCGCGACCTCGAACGCGAGCCGATCAACGGCAGCACCCGACCTGCCCGCACGCGCTCCGATCGTCCCCGAGCCGGCCTTTGGCTCCATTCATCCGGCGGATCGAAACGATGCTCGGCTGTCGCAACTTGCCGGATGGCTGGGCGCCAGAATGCCCAAGCTCCGGCGCGCGCGGAAACGGCGATCCGCGGACGACGGACGGGATCGACGCAGCGAAAGCCGCGGCGGAATGACGGGGCTGGCTGTTGCGTGCCTCAGCCTGATTTCGGTCGTTGCATGCGTTGCTGCAGCGATCGCGCTCGGCCAGATCTCCACGTTGAAGTCGGACAATGCCGCGCTGCGTCGGGAGCTGGTCCCGTTGAGGGACCGTCTCGCAAAGCTCGAACAGGACGCCGCGAAACGCGAAGCCGCCGAGCAGAACGCAGCGCAGGACAAGGCCGAAGCGGAAAAGGCTGCTGACGCCGCCAGCGAACAGGCAGCGCTCAACCTCTCGCGCGAAGAGATTCAGCTGATCAGGGAATACATCAAGGCCGCGCCTTCGGCCGGCGCGGGGGCGCCGGCGGTCAATGTCGGCGATCCCATCACCGGCGGAATGATCCCGCTGCCATCCGCGCTGACGCAGAAAGTTCCGCGGCTCGTCGGTGCGCGATTTGCGACCCGTAGTGGCACCATCATCATCAGCACGCGAAACAGCCGCCGGGTCGATGCCGTGCTGATGCCGAACTAGCAGAACGCGCCCAGCGCCACGCGTATCTTTGCCGAAACGAATGACATGATCAGCTGGCCGCCGACGCCTTCAAACGCGGCGCGTTGCATGATTTAGATTACAAATCATTTCAATATCTTAGTACGATTGTTTTCGCCAAAATACTCTCATTTGTTGCAGTCGAGCAGAATACAATTTTCTTAATCTCTCAATCTAAGATAGTATAGAGTCTAATCTGAGGTTAGACTGTTCGGCGGGCCTTGCCGTTAACGATCTTCGCCTTCGCTTCGCGATCGAGCTGTTTGTGCGTCTTCAGCCAAAACAAGCGACGCAATGCACGATCCATGGCAGCGTCCAAGCGCTCCTCGACCGCAACGTCCTCCATAGTATTCTCAGCGGCGAGAAACTCGGCTGCCGCCGGAAGGTATCCGTTGGGATCGGGGCGGCGCTCGCGGATCAACGGTAGTAGAACGTTGTCGATCTCCCTTTTTAAGGCGACGATCCAATGCTCTGTCGTCCCATAACTGCCTTCACGCACTTTTGCGTTGAGATGATCACTAAATTCGCTTGGCAGGAATGAAATGCCCAATCTCAAAAGTTTTGCGTCCTTGTCGCGGTGTAGGTCCGCGCTGAAGCGCAGTAGGCGCTCATAGTCGTCGCGCGGAGGGGCGCGCTTCTGCATGAGAGAATGCTTTGTAACCTCAAGCTCATTATCAAAGAGAGCCGGCGGGCTTTCTTGGAATACCCGATTCTCCACCTTTCGGAGAAGAACTGCCGTGTCCAGCTTTCGCTTTGCGCGGAGACGCTGCTTGCGCCACTGGCAGAGAAAGATAGTTTCGACGCAATCAATTTCGGACGGCCCTTCGGGGTGCCACTCCTCCCAGATTGCGCGACGAAGGTCGTCAAAAGCGCTGGGATCCTCCCAAGGCAAGAGCTCAACGGTAGAGTACGCCCCATGCTTGAGCGCGTTCGGCTTGCGTGAGCGCTTCGCCGGCACGCTCGCCTTATTCTTCCTCTCGGGCACCATCGCCGGGCGTCCTCGGTTTACTTGTGTATATTGGGCGTCCGCTGCGATTCACTTTCCGGGACCGACATAACTCAGTGCGAGGATGGAGCGCGAGAAGACAAGCCCGCCACCGAATCCGTAGATCACTCAAAACACAATGTGCCAGCGGCAAGCGGGTCTATCCACAGCCATTTCGGTCGAGCAGTGCCCCTCCGGGTCAGAGCGTTAGAGCTGTATGACGTTGTCTCTATCAGGGAAAAGCGAGCTGTGATGCGCCGGGCGTAACCCGGTCACTGCGGTTGAGAGACGTGGCGCGGCATACGTGCGAGCGCCCCGACTCGCTCCTCAACGGCGCGGAGGATCCCAGGCACTCGCCTAGCGGTTGCGGTATCCCGTTAGGCGAATAGATATGGAGCCCACAGCGTCGAGTTGTCACACAACCATCGTCGCCGCGCGATCCAGGGTGGAACCAAATCGAATTCACGTCCGTCAACAGACAGTCTCTACCCTCAAATACAAGCGATAAGGCCTTGCAATCGCCGTGATTTGGCAAACGCTCTGACCACACCTTTAGGCACGCTGGCAGCACTCCAATCCGGGCGGCAGAACTTCCGGAAAATTAGAGTCTTAATTTCATTCGATTGTCTCGCAATCCGCGCACCGGAGATTTAAACAACCTTAGGCTTTGCCACACTAGTTCGCTTCTGGACGCGACAATGGGTCTCGAAAACATGGGCAGGGCTCCAATGAAGGCCATTTTCGTTAGATTTTTGAAGAATGAATCCGGCGCGACCGCCATCGAATACGGACTGATCGCAACAGGCATCGCGATTGCGATCATCGCTGCTGTGAATGGCGTCGGCACGAACCTGAGCGGGACCTTCAGCACGATCGCCGGCTCGCTCAAGTAACTCGCACATGGCGTTCTCAGCGCCATGTGACTAGTTGAGTTGCAGCGTTCCGGGTGAGTCCTGTGTCACCCGGAGCGTTACCCAACAGGCAGCTCGATAGCTTGCCGCTACTGGCGAACACCCAGCGGGACCTCCCGCTCCTCCAAAAGAGGGCGGACCATTCTAGTGGACCAACTCCCTGCTCCAAGGTAAATCAAAGATCAGGTCGGCGAGCCGAATCCCGAGCCGCATCGCTGGATGGCACCGCTGCCAGATCTTCTCGATTCCAGACCACGGAAAGATCGACGCTCTAGGTGGTGTGGACAGTTACCGGATCGATAGGACGATAGCAGCCAGAGTGACGACGGCTCGGTAATTTCTGGCTGTCTTTTCGAAGCGTGTTGCGACCCTGCGGAACTGCTTAAGCTTACTGAAGCAGCATTCGACGAGATACCGCTGGGCATAGAGATGCTTGTCGAGCGGATGCTTGAGTGCGCGTGACGGGTTGTTGGGGATGACGGCAAGCGCGCCCTTGGCTGTGATGGCCTGACGCAAGTGATCCGCGTCATAGGCTGCATCGGCCATGACGACCTCGGCGGGTAATCCTTCGATCAATGTGGCGGCTTGCGGTGCATCGCCCTTCTGGCCCGCGATGAGCGTGAACCGCACGGGACATCCCAACCCCCGTACGGCCATATGTATCTTGGTGCTCAAGCCGCCGCGCGAGCGCCCGATAGCTTGATCTTCAGACCCCCTTTTTTCGCCCCGGCGGCGTGCTGATGCGCCCGGACGATGGTGGAATCCACGATCAGATATTAGAAGTCCGGATCCTCGGACATCGCCTCGAAGATGCGGCACCAGACACCCTTCCGGCTCCATCGACTGAAGCGCCGGAACACACTGTTCCAATCTCCAAACGCCTCCGGAAGATCACGCCAGGGAGAGCCCGTACGCACGATCCAAAGCATCCCTTCCACGAACATCCGGTTGTCGCGTCCAGTCGAGCCCTTCTGGTCAGGCCGGCCGATGATCAGCGGCGCCATCCGCCCCAAGGCCGCGTCGCTCAACACCAAACGATCCATCACACCCAAGACTGCCTCCCAAAAATGAAGCCTTAAATCTGATTTGCTCTCAAAAGGGAATCCTTAGAGTCCACACCACCTAAGCCCCGGCTAACAATCGATATCCGATCGTGAGAAAAAATACGCCGTCGGGCTCGAAATATCGTGTCCCGCCGGCGCCCTGCTACTGGGCCCCTGAAATCCCCCAGCGCGCTACGCACTACCAGTAGTCGCACCGCGCATTTGTGAACAAGTTCACACTCTGCGCCCCGTAAGACCACGGTGCATTCTGGGCTCCCAGGCAGCCGTGTCAGCAAATTCTCGTTTTCCTTGGCGTTAGCCAGCAGCGATGCGACCTTGCGCAAGTCTTCAACCGAATCCTTGGTTGAAACGCCACCCTGCCCGACACCAAACCAGATCTGTTGAAACCGCTCGGCGGTCAGGCCGGCAAATCGCGCTTTCTTTTGAAAGGTCGGCCAATTGACCGTTGACCTGGGCGAACACCGTCAAAAGGCTGCGACCAAGCCGGTGACGCCAGCGGCGGTCACGCCAAGCGACGCAAACCCGCCCAGGGTGGGGCTGGATAACAATCCGTCAAACATCAACAAAAACATACACTTAACGCAACCGTCGATCGACCGATTGTACCACCCAAATGTGCCGATGTCGACCGAGCATCGGCCGCTCAACTCGCGAGATCGGGACAAACGCTTGGTGCGGAGCTCCTGGATGGCCTCTCATCATTTGCCTTCCAGGACACGACATAGCCAGCCCCACACGGGCTTCACCCTCATGCTAGTCAAGCAGTTGAGATCAAGGGGACAAGGCCGAAAAGCGGACGGCGTGAAAGCCGAAAGCAGGAGTGGGCTCCGGTGACTCCAGACCCACAGCGGCTGCGCAATTGACAGATATGTTGCGTGGTAGCCCCGCCAGAGGAAGCGGGCGTAGGGGCGCCGAACTCGCACCGCGCTGGCTGGTGCTTCATCTGGTGATGCATCGACCGGTGAAATCGCGCCCGCAGAACCCGCGCCCTGCGACTTCGCATGATCGGCGAGCTTGCGTACGTATCCTCTAGGTGATCCGATCCAGCAGCGGTGCAAGCAACGCCACGAGCTCGGCCTGCCGGTGCACGCCGGCCTTCGCAAAGACGCTCTTGAGTTGGTTTCGACCCGTTTCCTTTGTGATGCCGAAACGCTGAGTTACCTCTTCTAGCGCTTCACCAGATGCCAGTCTTGCCGCAAGGCGAGCCTCAGCTTCGCTCAATCCAAAAGCCACCTGTAGAGTAGCGTGCGCGGGCCGTGACACGTGGTCCGGGTCAATCAAAATAACAATGGCCTGACAATCTGCGAACGCGTTGGCTGTCATGCTTGGAAGCTTTGCCGGATAAGCCAGCAGCGGTCTTCGACCAAGTCGCGGCAGGGGCACTGGCGGCAAGAAGCCACCGCGATCGCGGCGCCATAACAGATCGTGAATGGCGCGTTCTAAAGACAGATTAGCCTTCAAGTCCTTGCCGACCAATCTTCTCTTCACGATCCGAACCTCTCCTCGCAGAAGAAGTTCCGCGCAAGGATTCGCCTGGAAGATTTCTCCCATTCGATTGATCAAGACGATCGCGGTGCGGCTGATCTCGAAGGCGTCCACTGCTCCTTTCGTGGTCGCGGAGCCCATCGCGCGAGCAAGCGCTGCACCTGCGGAGAGATGGTTGGACAATTTAGCGAGTTGCTTTTTTTCTGCCTCAGAGAACGGACCTTGCTTGATCGTGCGCTGTAAGGAGAGACACCATATGTCTTCGCCGCAGGCCACCCTGACGCCTGCAAACCAGCGCAAACCGTGCGGAGCAAGGAACTCTTGGTAATAGGGATGTCGCTCTATCTTATCGAGACCCGAAATGTCGAGATCGTCAGTGACGCCTCTTTGCATCATGATGTTTATCCCGAGATTCCGCTCGTCCCGCAGATACCAACCATCGCGAAAATAGGCGTCGGCCGATTCATTCATCGATTGCGTAAAGGGCACGTTTGGTATCAGGCCGCCTTTGATGGGAAGGAGAATAGCGCCAAAGCTGTCAGTGAGGGCCGCGGCAGTGTCCAGCACCGTCTCCCACGGGCTGTAGTTGAGGGCAGCATCGGCAAAAGCTTGCTCGACAGCGCCAAGCTTCCACTTTGGCACAGTTCGCCTCCCAAAAACTGACCACGAAAAAAGGTTGGCTTCGTCAGTCCAAGAGTCGAAATCTTGGGGCGTTGACCCAAATGGGTCAAGACGGTTTAGCTTTAGGCTGCATAAATATTTGAGCCATCTCCGTATTATACCGGGGAATTTTTAGGCGAACATTTTTTAATGCGGCAGGGAGACGTTATTCGCCAACGCCGGAGCATATGCGTGAACCCGCGACGCGGCTTGGCTGAAGTCTCTCAACGATTTTATCGACACGTGTCGCAAACCGCGAAGCGTGGCGGAGATGAGTTATGTCGAAGATTGCGACCTTCCATCTCGACGCGACCTCAGAGGGCTTAAACGCTCCCGTCGCATATGCTGAGCGAGGATCTTCAATGAAGCTCGCTCTGTTCCGAAAGCTGCAGAAGCCAATCGCTGATCATCTCAGCGCGAACTCCTCAAGATCGCACTGGCTTCGCCGTCGGTGTGAGTATCCATTATGGCGCAGCGACACGGATCGGCGGAACCATTACAGCCACTTATGGCCGCAATCCTGGCGGATTGAACATTGCGGTCAAGTTTACGAACAAGGCGATGGAGCGGACGCAATCCCAGTTTCCAGCGCGACCATAATAATACGCCGTTGCGCCAGACTATCGTCTTTGATCTGGGACGTACGGTTCGTGCCGATGCGGTGACATTCGTCTGGTCAATAGTGCGCCGGTGTTTGACCTGAACGAACCGTCTCCTGGCCACGCCGATTTCGCTCGGTTGCAATAGCCTGTCTCCTTATTTCAGTAGTTTATTTGGAGGGTCGATTATGCCGCTGACCTACACCTGGATTGACGGGACGACGGGAGACTGGGGGACGGCGGCGAACTGGTCCGGCGGGGTGGTGCCGGATGGCACGACGAACGCGACGATCGCTGGCACGGGCACCGAGACGGTGACGGTGTCCAGCAATCAATCCGTCAACCTCCTGACGCTTGACGATCCCAACGCGACCCTGTCGGTGACGGGCAATGCCTACTTGTCGGCCTATGGTGGGCTATCGGCTTCGGCAGTCCACGAGATCGACGTTACCCAGGGTACGCTTCTGCTCGGCGGGGGGTCGCAGGGCATCGACAACACCACGATCAATTTGGGTGTTTGGACGCCTTCCTACCAACTAGGAATCCTGACCACCGATCCGCTTTCGCAGCTACCTGCGGTCCTGACCTTCGGTCCAAACCTCACGATCAATTCTGCCTATGGTCAGATCGTGAGCGGCAATGCGTCAGGTGACGGGATCGTCAATCACGGCACGATCAACGACACGGCAAATCTGAGTCTCAGCGGCTATGCGATCACCAATGATGGTGCGATCAGCGGCGGCAGTGGAACTACTTTATCTATCAATGGGTCCTCTTCCATCACCAATGACGCTACAGGGATCATCTCTGCGGACAATTTGAGCTTCAACAACGGCGGAGCTTTCGTCAACCAAGGGACGATCTCTGGCTATAGTTCTCTGTATTTCTCCAGCGCCTACAATGCGAGCTTCGCCAACGATGGCACGATCTCTGGCGGCTATCTGAGCTTCAACCAATACGTTGGAGCGTTCGACAATCGCGGGACCATATCGGGCACCAGCGTCGTGCTCTCCGACAGTGTTGGGGCGTTCACAAACGAGGGGGGCATCACAGCAGATAATGTAAATCTAACCGTTGCTTCGGCTGGCTTTACCAATACCGGCACGATCTCTGGCAAAAACCTCAACATCTACACAAACTACGATACGTTCGTGAACTCCGGGACGATCGCCGCCGATGTTAGCGGCGGAAGTGGAAGTCTCACCCATTATACCTTTTCTAATAGCCAATCCTTCGACAATGAAGGCACCATCGCGGTCAGCAACGACGATACCCTCTATTTGACCCTCCAGGGTGGTAGCAGCGGCGTCAACAACAACATCATCTCGGTGGGCTCAGGTGGTCACCTGATCCTCAATGGTACGCTCGGCGGCTCTGGCAGCATGGTCATCAATGATGGTGGCTTGTTGGAGGCGGCCGGCGGCAATCTCTCCGACGCCGTGAACTTCGCCGGGATCGGCACGCTGCAGCTCGACGCAGCCAACGCCTTCACGGGCACAATATCCGGTCTCACCACCGGCGATGCGATCGACTTCGCGCACGCCGCCATCACGGATGCGCAAATCAACGGCAACGTCCTCACAGTCACCTATGCCGGCGGCCAGACCACACAATTTACCCTCACAACACCAATCCCGAACGGTGATTTCGTTCAGACAACATTTGATGGATCAGGTGGCACCAAGGTTGTGGTGACTGATGTGCCATTGCCGCCACCTCCTACCTACACCTGGATTGACGGGACGACGGGAGACTGGGGGACGGCGGCGAACTGGTCCGGCGGGGTGGTGCCGGATGGCACGACGAACGCGACGATCGCTGGCACGGGCACCGAGACGGTGACGGTGTCCAGCAATCAATCCGTC
>NZ_VITY01000001.1:911134-912349 GCF_007993935.1 Bradyrhizobium macuxiense
CAAATCAACGGCAACGTCCTCACAGTCACCTATGCCGGCGGCCAGACCACACAATTTACCCTCACAACACCAATCCCGAACGGTGATTTCGTTCACCCGCAGCTCGACGGTTTAGGTGGAACTGATGTGGTTGTTACGCCAACTGTTCTACCCACGATCGACTCGATTGTTGCATCCGGAAGCGGCATAACGAACGGCGTCGGTGATCTCAACGCTGGGCACATTCTAACTGTGACGGTCGACTTTAGCGACGCCGTCATCGTGAACACGGCAGGCGGGATACCCACTCTCAACCTCAATGACGGAGGAACCGCGACCTACGCTGGTGGCTCCGGCACCAACCAGCTGATCTTTAGCTATACGGTTGGGGCTGGGCAGAACGCCGCGAACCTAGCGGTCTCCGGCGTGAATTTAGATGGTGCAATTATTCCGGCCGACCTATCCGGCGCGGATGTTACCTTCAACGGCCTTCAGATCGACACCACGGCACCCGGTTCTACGGTTTACGACGTGGCCAGTGATTTCGAGCAAGGGTTCACAAGTCACAGCAACCCCAATGGCGTCTGGTCTTACGGGTACTCGTCTGGCTTCACGGGGCCCGTCACGCTGTATGATCAGACGGCTCAGCCCGGCGTTGACGGACCGAATGCGCAGTACTGGCTATCGTCGTCGGTAAACATTGGAGAGTCACCGGCCGCTAAATTCAACGACGGACCCACCCGGGATGACGGAAACGTAAACTTCTTGCCAGACCAATTCTTGCTGGTGTCTGGGATTGGTGGGCAATATTCCGATCTCGTTTTCACCGCTCCAGCTACGGGCGAATATTCGTTAGCGACGACATTTAGGGGCGACCAATACGGCATTGGTACTGTCGTAGGGGTCATCGAGAATGGAAACGTGATCTTCAGCTCTCGTGTGTCGTACGAGGGTCAACTTGTTCCATTCAACGAAACCCTCAGTTTGTCAGCGGGGGATGAGCTGGTGTTTTCTGTCGGGCCCGGAGGTGGTTTGCAGAACACCGGGCTTTCCGTGAGCGTCACCGAGCTGGCACCCGCGCCGACCGATACTGCGGTGGTTAACGGCTTTGTCAACGCGGCGCACGACACTGCGACGCAAGAGCTGACGGGCACGGCGGAGGCCGGCAGCACGGTGACCGTCTATGACGGGACCACCCAGCTCGGCACGACGACGGCAGCACCCGACGGCAGCTGG
>NZ_VITY01000002.1 GCF_007993935.1 Bradyrhizobium macuxiense
AGAACGGCCTATAATCCTCTCGTAGGACCTCTCGAGCACGGTCTGCCCCCACACGCTTCTCCATCGCAACCTCCTTTGCTGGAGTGTTGCGACGAACGGTTGAATCCGCCCAGTACGCCGCGGCCTCTCCGCTCAATAGCAACTGCCTCTGGATACTGGATCACCCGCTTTCGCGGGTGATGACACCGAGAGCTTGGCTGTTTGACGTTTTGAATCGAGAACAATCCTCATCGTCGTCCTGGCGAAAGCCAGGACCCATTACCCCAGTTGCCAATTGTTGCACGACGCTGGGGCGGCAATCCCTCTCACAACTTGCATCGGTGGTTATGGGTCCTGGCTTTCGCCAGGACGACGACGGAGAGAGTTGTGTACTCCGGTGTCATCGACCGGGCGATCCAGTACGCCGCAGCCTCTCGGCTCAAGCACTGCTACCTCTGGAATACCGAATCACCCGCTTTCGCGGGTGATGACACCGAGCAAGCTGTTTGACGGTTGCGAGAGAACTACTCGGTCCGCGTCAGGATCGCCTGCTGTGCCGCATGCCAGCTCTCCTCGTCAGGCGCGCAGAGCAGGCCGCCGGTCAGATTGACCGGCTTGTAGGGTGATCCGTCGAAATGCGCGCTATAGCCGCCGGCCTCGCGATGCAACAGCCAGCCCGCGGCATGATCCCATGGCATCAGCTTGTTGTAGAACAACAGATGGCAATGGCCGGACGCCGCCATGCGATACTCATGGGCAGCGCATCGGAGCCAGGCGCTGACGCCAAGCTTGGACAGGTTGCCGGCGACGATCGGGCGCAGCGCCTCGGGCAGGAAATTGACGCCGATCACCGCGTCCATCTGATGGACCGGCACCGCCGGGGCCACCTTCAGGTCATGCCGCCGGCCGTCCGGCAATTCGAGCCATGCGCCCTCACCGCGCAGCGCGAACGCGGTGTCGTTGCAGACGGGATCATGGATCGCGCCGAACACGATCTCGCCGCGGATCGTGGCGGCCACCATGGTGCCGAACAGCGGCAGGCTCGAGGTGAAGTTCCGCGTGCCGTCGATCGGATCGACGATGAAGGCGAGCTCCGCGGTTCCGACCTGATCGAGCGCGGCCGGATCGCGCGATGTCGCTTCCTCGCCGATCACGGCCGCATTCGGAAACGCCCGGAGCAGCGCCGCCGAGATCGCCTGCTCGGCGAGCTCATCAGCTTCAGTGACGACGTCGAATGCCGATGTCTTGGTACGGACCTCGATCTCCCGGACGCGGCGAAACCGCGGCATGATCTCGGCACGGCCGACCTCAGTGAGGATGTTCCCGATGGTCAGCGCATCGGCATGGGACAGTTTCACGCGGCATTCTCCTGCGTTGCGCAGGCATCATATCGTGAAATCATGACCGCGCGGCAATCACCGGCGCTGGTTGTAGACATCGATGCAGACGGCGCCGAGCAGGACGAGGCCCTTGATCACCTGCTGATAATCGATGCCGATGCCGAGGATCGACATGCCGTTGTTCATCACGCCCATGATCATGGCGCCGACCACCGCGCCGCCGACCCGGCCGACGCCGCCATAGGCCGAGGCACCGCCGATGAAGCAGGCGGCGATCACGTCGAGCTCGAAGCCGAGCCCTGCCTTGGGCGTTGCGGTGTTGAGCCGCGCCGCGAACACCAGTCCGGCGAGCGCGGCCAGCACGCCCATGTTGACGAAGGTGAAGAAGGTCAGCCGCTCGGTCTTGACGCCCGACAGCTTCGCGGCCTTGGCGTTGCCGCCGACGGCGTAGATCTGCCGGCCGATCACGGTCCGCCGCGTGACAAAGCCATAGGCCGCGATCAGCACCGTCATGATGACGAGCACGTTCGGCAGGCCGCGATGCGAGGCGATCAGATAGGTGAAATAGAGCACCGCGCCCGCCAGCGCGATGCTCTTGGCGATGAAGAACGCGTAGGGCTCGACCTCGATGCCGTGCGACTGCTCGCGCGCCCGGCTCTTGGCGCTCGCCAGCACCAGCGCGAACGCCAGCACGACGCCGATCAGCAGCGAGGTCGGATACAACGTGCCGGCGCTCGGGAACAGTTCGGGTATGAAGCCCGACGACAGCTTCTGGAAGGTCGGCGGAAACGGCCCGACCGACCGGCCCTGCAGCACCGCGAGCGCAAGACCCTTGAACACCAGCATGCCCGCCAAGGTCACGATGAAGGACGGAATCTTGAAATAGGCGACCCAGTAGCCCTGCGCCGCGCCGATCGCGGCACCGATCAAGAGACAGGCAATGAAGGCGATCGGGTAGTCGACATGGTAGGTCACCATCAGCACCGCCGCGACCGCGCCGACGAACCCCGCGACCGAGCCGACCGACAGGTCGATATGCCCGGTGACGATCACCAGCAGCATGCCGAGCGCCATGATCACGATGTAGCTGTTCTGCAGCACGAGATTGGTGAGATTGACCGGCTGCAGCAGCGTGCCGTCGGTCACGATCTCGAAGAACAGCATGATCGCGAGCAGCGACAGCAGCATGCCGTAGTTGCGCAGATTGTTCTTGATGAAGCCGGAATGCTTGGGGGCCTCGGGAAGTGACACCGTCTTGTCGGTCATTGTGCTCCGCCTCCCGCGCGCGCCTCGCTGGCAGGGGCGCCGCTTCCGGACATCCTGACATTGCGCATGATGGCGCGCATGATCTTCTCCTGCGTCGCATCGTCCCTGGCGAACTCGCCGACGAAGGCGCCGTCATTCATCACACAGATCCGATCGCAGATGCCGAGCAATTCCGGCATCTCCGACGAGATCACCACGACGCCCTTGCCGGCCGCCGCGAGCTCATTGATGATACAATAAATCTCGTATTTTGCCCCGACGTCGATGCCGCGGGTCGGCTCGTCCAGCAACAGCACCTGCGGATCGGTCATCAGCCATTTCGACAGCACCACCTTCTGCTGGTTGCCGCCCGAGAGCTGCCCGGCCTCCTGATAGACGTCGGAACAGCGGATCCGCATCCGGTTGCGGTAATCGCTCGCAGCCTTCAGCTCGACGACATCGTCGATCACGCCGCGATCGGCGACCTGGCGAAGGCTCGCCAGCGTCACGTTCTTGCGGACGTCGTCGGCGAGGATCAACCCGAGCTGCTTGCGGTCCTCGGTGACATAGGCGAGGCCGGCATGGATCGCGGCCGGCACGTTGGCGAAGCTCGCCTCGCGTCCGTCAAGGCTGATCTTGCCGGTGATGTTGTAGCCCCAGGCCCTGCCGAACAGGCTCATGGCGAACTCGGTGCGGCCGGCGCCCATCAGACCGGCGATGCCGACCACCTCGCCGCGACGCACCTTGAAGTCGACGTTCTTGATCACCTGCCGGGTGGTGTGCAGCGGGTGATACACCGACCAGTTCTCCACATTCATCACGGGATCGCCGATCGCGACATTGCGCTCCGGGAAGCGATGCGCGAGATCGCGGTTGACCATGCTGCGGATGATCCGGTCCTCGTCGACCGCTTCGGTCCGGCAATCGATGCTGTCGACGGTGCGGCCGTCGCGCAGCACCGTGATGCGGTCGGCGACGCGTGCGACTTCGTTCAGCTTGTGCGAGATCAGGATCGAGGCGATGCCCTGCTCGCGGAAGGCCAGCAGCCGGTCGAGCAGCGCGGCGCTGTCGGCCTCGTTGAGGCTCGCGGTCGGCTCGTCGAGGATCAGGAGGCGCACCTGCTTCGACAGCGCCTTCGCGATCTCGACCAGCTGCTGCTTGCCGACGCCGAGATCGGTGACCAGGGTGTCCGGCGATTCCCGCAGGCCGACTTGCGCCAGCAGCTCCGCGGTCCGCCGGTACACCGCGTTGCGGTCGATCACTCCGTACCGCGACGGCGCGCGCGAGAGAAAAATATTCTCGGCGATCGACATCAGCGGGATCAGCGCCAGTTCCTGGTGGATGATGATGATCCCCAGCGCCTCGGAATCGTTGATGTCGCGGAACCGGCGCTCCGCGCCGTCGAACAGGATCGACCCTTCATAGCTGCCGGCGGGGTAGACCCCGCTCAGCACCTTCATCAGGGTCGACTTGCCGGCGCCGTTCTCGCCGACCAGAGCGTGAATCTGGCCGGCTTCCACGGTGAAGCTGACGTCACGCAACGCCTGCACGCCAGCAAAGCTCTTGCTGACGCCGCGCATCTCAAGCATTGCCGTCATCGGATCATGTCTCGCAGCGTCGATCGGTTTCGGCGGGGTGCGTCCAGCTCACCCGCCTTAGTCGAATTGCGAGCGCTTATAGTAGCCGCTGTCAATCAGGACTTTCTCCCAATTGGTCTTGTCCACCACGACCGGCTTGAGCAGATAGGACGGAACCACCTTGACCCCATTGTTGTAGGTCTTGGTGTCGTTGACGCTGACCTCCTTCTTGCTCAGCACGGCATCGACCATGTCGGCCGTGACCTTGGCAAGATCGCGGGTGTCCTTGAAGATGGTCGAGTATTGCTCGCCGCGCAACATCGCCTTGATCGACGGCACCTCGGCGTCCTGGCCGCTGATATACGGCATCGGCTGGTCCTTGCTGCCGTAGCCGACACCCTTCAGCGAGGAGATGATGCCGATCGACAGACCATCATAGGGCGACAGCACCGCATCGACCCGCTTCTTGCCGTAGAAGGCGCTGAGCAGATTGTCCATCCGCGCCTGCGCGGTCGCGCCGTCCCAGCGCAGGGTCGCGACCTTGTCCATGCCCATCTGGCCGCTTGCGACCACCAGCTTGCCGCTGTCGATATACGGCTTCAGCACCGACATCGCGCCGTCGTAGAAGAAGTAGGCGTTGTTGTCGTCGGGCGAGCCGCCGAACAGCTCGATGTTGAAGGGCCCCTTGCCATCCTTCAGCCCGAGCGCGCTCACGATCGAGCTCGCCTGCAGCACGCCGACCTGGAAATTGTCGAAAGTCGCGTAATAGTCGACGTTGGGCGTGTCACGGATCAGACGGTCATAGGCGATGACCGTGATGCCCTGGGCCTTGGCCTGCTTCAGCGCGTCGGACAGCGTGGTGCCGTCGATTGCCGCAATGACCAGCACCTTGGCGCCCTTGGTCACCATGTTCTCGACCTGGGAGAGCTGGTTCGGAATGTCGTCATCGGCATATTGCAGGTCGGTGCCGTAACCGCGCTCCTTCAGCACCTTGACCATGTTGTTGCCGTCGTCGATCCAGCGTGCCGAGGATTTGGTCGGCATCGCGATGCCGATGGTCGGCTTGCTCTGGGCGAGCGCGTCCGGTGCGGCCGCGGTGAGACCTGCCAACGCCAGCGCAATCAACGAGACCTTCAATCTGAACATGCATCACTCCCTTGGCTTTTTGAGTTGTGTGTCGTTGCCTTGGACAGCGTCAATCGACCGCCATCATTCGTTGGATGGTCGCAAATCTACGGCGACCGCGGATTGGCGCCGGGGCCCGTCACGAACCGAAATCGCGCAAATGTCGATTAGACTCGTCAACAGCGCCATGCTCGCTCCGCACGATCAACCATATCGATCCTGCGATGCCGAAGTCACGTGCGAGTCATGCCGTGCGACGAACGAGCCGCAGCAGTGACGCGGAGGATCATAAGGCTCTGTCTCCCGGAATTGTTGGCGAGCGCCAGCATCCCCCATAACCTCTGGTGGCTTTGCACGGCATCTGGCAACCTTTGGTGGATGCTGCCCTTGCCGTTCTCCGGATGCAAGCACCATTTATTCAATCACCCGAATAAATTGATCGGAGACACGGAGGGTCACGAGGCGCTATCTCCCGAAATTGTTGGCAGTCGTCACCACCCGCCAGAATTTCCGGCGATCTTGCACTGCTTCTGGCCGAAGATGCCCCTACTGCGCTACGGAAGCAAGCGCGATTTATTTAATTTACCGAAGAAATTATTCGGAACCGGCGCGCGACAGCGGCGGAGGCTGCGGCCCTCTAATCGTCGATCTCGGAGAGATCATCGACGACCAGAAGTGCCTCGGCGAAATCGTCATCGCTGAAATAGGTGCTGCGGGTGATGACCACGGGGATGCCGGCCCGCGCGGCGGCGGCGAGGCCGTTGCCGGAATCCTCCACCGCGATGCAATCCGCCGGTCCAAGCCCGAGCCGCGCCAGAACCTCGAGATAGACGTCCGGCGCCGGCTTCTTCCGTGGCACGTCGTCGCCGGCGACGATCGCCTCGAACTGACCCGCCCAGTCCTGCCCCAGCGCAACCGACAGCAGCGCATCGATATTGCCATGCGAGGTCGTGGTGGCGATCGCGAGCCGCTGGCCGCGGCGGCGCGCACCGGCGAGCCAGGCGCGCACACCCGGCCGCAACGGGCAGCCGCCTGCCGCGATCAGCGCCGCGTAGCGCGCGGTCTTGATCGCGTGCAGGTCGGCGATATCTGCGAATGTCAGCGTAGGCACCGCGTTGCGCTCATCGAAGGCGCGGATGCGCTCCTTGCCGCCGGCGACCCGAAGCAGCCGCCCGTAAGTCACCTGGTCCCAGAACCAGTCGAGGCCGGCCTCGGCGAACGCCTCGTTGAAGGCGCGGCGATGCACCTCCTCGGTCTCGGCGAGCGTGCCGTCGACATCGAAGATCAAGGCACGCGCACCCGCGATGATGTCGCGCATCCCGGCAGTCCGGATCATCGCGAGCGCCTGATTCATCGTCCCTCGCCCGCCCCTTTCGCGAACACCCGGCTCGCCAGCACATCGCCGGCCTCGATCGACATCACGTCGTCGGCCGTGAGGGTGCGGTCGAGCTTCGCCACGATCCGGTTGGCCTGGCGCAGCCGGATGCGGTCGAGCGCGTTGCGGATCGAGCGGGCATTGGAGAACAGCGGCTGTTCCTTGCGAATGCCGATGTACCGGGTGAAGGCCCCGCGTGCTTCCGGGGAGAAACGATAATTCTGCTGCTGCAGCATCAGCTCGGCGATCCAGAGCAACTCCGGATCCGAATAATCCGGGAAGTCGATGTGATGCGCGATGCGGGAGCGGAAGCCCGGATTGCTCTGGAAGAACTTCTCCATGCGGTCGCCATAGCCGGCCAGGATCACCACGAGGTCCTCGCGCTGCGCTTCCATGATCTGCAACAGGATCTCGATCGCCTCTTGCCCGTAGTCGCGCTCGTTCTCGGGACGGTACAGGTAATAGGCCTCGTCGATGAACAAGACGCCGCCCATCGCCTTCTTCAGTATCTCCTTCGTCTTCGGCGCGGTGTGGCCGATATATTGCCCGACCAGATCATCGCGCGTGACGCTGATGACGTGGCCGCGGCGAACGAAGCCGAGCTTGTGCAGGATGCCGGCCATCCGCAGCGCGACCGTGGTCTTGCCGGTGCCGGGGTTGCCGGTGAACGACATGTGCAGGGTCGGAAATGTCGTCGCCAGCGCCATCTTCTGCCTGATGCGTTCGACCAGCAGGAGCGAAGCGATCTCGCGGATGCGGGTCTTCACCGGCTTCAGGCCGATCAGTTCGGAATCGAGCTGGTCGAGCACGTCGCCGATGCCGAGGTCGGCGAATTCATGCCGGAGGTCGATGGTCTCGATCGGCGTCTCGCGGATCTGTTGGCTGACTTGTTCTTGCGGTTGCGTCATCATCCTCTCGCTTCGAAAAAAGCTCCGTCGCCGCGGCGGGCGACGACGGAGAAGTGCATCCGGACCAGGCGGTCGAGGGAGCAACCCGCCTGGTTTGCCAACCGGACGCGGTCACTGATCGGCGTAGCGTTCGCCCTCGGGGCGCCCCGCCGCATAGGAATACGTCGCGTAGCGGACGTTGCGGCCGGCAGCTTCCTGACGGTCGAGCCGGAAGCCGGGCTCCTCGCGCGGCCGGTTGACGATGAAGGAGATCCGAACCGACTCCCAGCCAGGGCTGGAATCAAAACCGGAGATCCGGATATAACGGTCGCCATAGACCCGCCGGCAATCGGCGAGCTCCTTCATGATGCCGGCCGCATCGCGCAGGTCGAACATCGGCAGGCCCCACATGTCCCAATAGGTGTTGCGGGGATGCGGATCGTCGGTGAACTCGATGTTCACCGCCCAGCCCTTGTCGAGGCAGTATTGCACCTGCGCGGCGATCTGCTCATCGGTCAGATCAGGCAGGAAAGAGAAGCAGCCTTGGGTCACGCGCATGAGAAACTCCTGTCAGACCGCCGTGCTCGGCGTGGGAATGAAATCGGGGGCGTCCGTCGATTCGTAGTTGAAGGTGACGTCCTTCCAGACATCGAGCGCCTCGCGCAGCGGCGTGCAGGTCTGCGCCGCCTTGGCCAGGATCTCCGGGCCTTCATGGACGTAGTCGCGGCCCTCGTTGCGGGCGAGGATCATGGCTTCCAGCGCGACGCGGTTGGCGGTGGCGCCGGCCTGGATGCCGCGGGGGTGACCGATAGTGCCGCCGCCGAACTGCAGCACGACGTCCTCGCCGAGCAGGTCGAGCAGCTGGTGCATCTGGCCGGCGTGAATGCCGCCGGAGGCCACCGGCATCAGCTTGTTGAGGCTCGCCCAGTTCTGGTCGAAGAACACGCCGTGCTCGAGCTGCATCGGGTTGAAGTCCTCGCGGCAGATGTCGTAGTAGCCGCGCGTGGTGTTCGGGTCGCCCTCGAGCTTGCCGACCACGGTGCCGGCATGGATGTGATCGACGCCGGCGAGCCGCATCCATTTCGCGATCACACGGAACGAGACACCGTGGCTGCGCTGCCTTGTGTAGGTCGAATGACCGGCGCGGTGCAGATGCAGGATCATGTTGTTCCGGCGCGCCCACTTCGCCATCGACTGGATCGCGGTGTAGCCGATCACGAGGTCGATCATGACGATGTTGGAGCCGAGCTCATGGGCGAATTCGGCGCGCTCGTACATGTCCTCCATGGTCGCCGCGGTGACGTTGAGGTAGGTGCCCTTGATCTCGCCGGTCGCGGCCTGCGCGCGGTTGACCGCTTCCATGCAGTACAGGAAGCGCTCGCGCCAGTGCATGAAGGGCTGCGAGTTGATGTTCTCATCGTCCTTGGTGAAGTCGAGGCCGCCCTTCAGCGCCTCGTAGACGACGCGGCCGTAGTTGCGGCCGGACAGGCCGAGCTTCGGCTTCACGGTGGCGCCGAGCAAGGGACGGCCGAACTTGTCGAGCCGCTCGCGCTCCACCACGATCCCGGTAGCCGGGCCCTGGAAGGTCTTCACATAGGCGGTCGGCAGCCGCATGTCCTCGAGCCGCAACGCCTTGAGCGGCTTGAAGCCGAACACGTTGCCGATGATCGAGGCGGTCAGGTTCGAGATCGATCCCGCCTCGAACAAATCGAGGTCATAGGCGATATAAGCGAAGTAGCTGCCCGGCGAGTTCGGCACCGGATCGACGCGATAGCATTTCGCCCGATACTTCTCCGCGGCCGTCAGCCGATCGGTCCACACAACGGTCCAGGTCGCGGTCGAGGATTCGCCCGCCACCGCCGCGCAGGCCTCGGTCGGATCGACGCCGTCCTGCGGCGTGACGCGGAACAAGGCGATGACGTCGGTGTCCTTGGGCTCGTAGTCCGGCTCCCAATAGCCCATCCGCTTGTATTCCATCACGCCGGACTTGTAGCGATCCTTGCCACGCACGGTGATCGACTGCTGGACGTTCATCACAATCTCCTGTGTTTCGCTGGCCATTTGCTCAGGCGGCCTGGGTCATTTTTCCAATCTGCGGATCGAGCGCACCGGCGCGATAGCGGCGGGCCATCTCCGGCAGCGCGACCACCTTGATCCTCGCGGCATTGCCGGCGGTGCCGAACTGCTCGAAGCGATCGCGGCAGAGCTCACGCAGTGCATCCATCGCAGGCTTCAGAAATTTGCGCGGATCGAATTCGCTCTTCGACTGCGTGGCGACCTTGCGGAAGGCCGCGGCCATCGCCAGGCGGCAATCGGTGTCGATGTTGACCTTGCGCACGCCATGCTTGATGCCGCGGACGATCTCCTCGACCGGCACGCCCCAGGTCTGCGGCATCTCGCCGCCGAACTGGTTGAACACGTCCTGCAGCGCCTGCGGCACCGAGGACGAGCCGTGCATCACCAGATGCGTGTTGGGCAGGCGCGTGTGGATTTCCTCGACCACGCGCATCGCCAGGATCTCGCCGTCGGGCTTGCGGGTGAACTTGTAGGCGCCGTGCGAGGTACCCATCGCGATCGCCAGCGCATCGACCTTGGTGGCGCGGACGAAATCGACCGCCTGGTCGGGATCGGTGAGCAGCTGGTCGTGGCTGATCTTGCCTTCAACCCCGTGACCGTCCTCCTGCTCGCCGCCGCCATGCTCGAGCGAGCCGAGCACGCCGAGCTCGCCTTCGACCGACGCGCCGACCCAGTGCGCCATCTCGACGACCCGGCGGGTGATATCGACATTGTAGTCATAATCGGCCGCGGTCTTGGCGTCGGCCTTGAGCGAGCCGTCCATCATCACGGAGGTGAAGCCGTAGCGGATCGCGGTGGCGCAGGTCGCCTCCTCGTTGCCGTGGTCGAGATGCAGGCAGAGCGGGATCTGCGGATGCATCTCCTCCAGCGCATCGATCATCTTCGCCAGCATGATGTCGTTGGCATAGGACCGCGCGCCGCGCGACGCCTGAATGATGACCGGCGCGTCGCAGGATGCCGCCGCCTCCATGATGGCGAGGCCCTGCTCCATATTGTTGATGTTGAAGGCCGGCACGCCGTAGCCGCGTTCGGCGGCGTGGTCCAGCAATTGCCTCAGTGTGATCCGCGCCATCGTGGCGTCCTCCTTTCAATTCGCTCGTTGCATGAGCTGTTTTGCCGCCGCGGCGATTGCCGCAGGCGTGATGCCGAATTCGCGGTACAGCACGTCGGCCGGCGCGGACGCGCCGAATCCGGTCATGCCCACGAAGGCTCCGTTGTCACCGAGCCAGCGGGCCCAGTCGCCTTCGACGGCGGCTTCGACGCCGACGCGCGGCGCGCTGCCCAGAACTTTTGCGCGATAGTCGCTCGGCTGCTGGCGGAACAGGTCGAAGCACGGGGCCGAGACGACCGCGGCTTGTACTCCTGCTTCCGCCAGCAGCTTTGCGGCTTCGAGCGCGATCGCCACCTCCGAACCCGTTGCAATCAGGGTGACGTCACGCGCGAAGGCCGGCTCGACGAGAACGTAGGCGCCGAGCGCAACCTGGTTGTCCCTGCTGCCCTCGCGCACCGTCGGCAGCGCCTGCCGCGACAGGCAGAGGATCGACGGCGAAGTCTCTGCCTTCAGCGCGCAGTCCCAGGCCTCCGCGGTCTCGACCGCGTCGGCCGGACGGAACACCAGCACGTTCGGGATCGCCCGCAGCGCCGCCAGATGCTCGACCGGCTGATGTGTCGGCCCGTCCTCGCCAAGCCCGATCGAATCGTGCGTCATCACATGGATGACGCGGATCCCCATCAGCGCCGCCATGCGGATCGCCGGGCGGCTGTAATCCGCAAAGCTGAGGAAGGTACCGCCATAGGGAATGAAGCCGCCATGCAAAGCGATGCCGTTCATCGCCGCCGCCATGCCATGCTCGCGAATGCCATAGTGGATATAGCTGCCGTCCAGCGTTTCCGGCCGCACCGAAACCTGCGACTTCGCCTGCGTCAGGTTGGAGTGCGTGAGGTCGGCCGAGCCGCCGAGCAGATTGGGCAAGGCTTCCGCGATCACGTCGATGACCTGCTGCGAGGCCTGCCGCGTCGCGAGCTTCGGCCGCTCGGTCGCAAAGCGCTCGACGAGCGCCGCCATCGCCTTGGTATAGGCGCAGGGCAATTTCCGGTTCAGCGCGTCGTGGAACGGCGATCGCTCACGCTTCTCGGCCTTGCAGGCGCAGCGCGAGCGCTCGATCCAGGCGCGCCGTGCGTCGCGGCCGCGGCCGCCGAGCTCACGCCATTCGGCCAGCACCGCCGCGGGGACTTCGAAGGCCGGATACGGCCAGCGCAGCGCGCTGCGGGTCTTCACCACCTCGTCGGCGCCGAGCGGCGCGCCATGCACCTTCTCGCTGCCCTGCCGGTTCGGCGCACCGAACCCGATCACGGTGCGGCAGGCGATCAGCGAGGGCCGATCGCTCGCGCGTGCCTGCCTGATCGCCGCGGAGATCGCCTGCGGATCGTGACCGTCGATGCGGCGGACGTTCCAGCCGCTGGCCGCAAACCGCGCCGTCTGGTCGTCCGAGCAGGACAGCGAGGTCGCACCATCGATCGAGATCTGGTTGTCGTCGAACAGCACGATCAGCCGGTTTAGCCGCAAATGGCCGGCGAGCGAGATCGCCTCATGGCTGAGGCCTTCCATCAGGCAGCCATCGCCGGCGATCACATAGGTGTAGTGGTCGACCAGATCGTCGCCGAAGCGGGCGTTCATCAAGCGCTCGGCGAGCGCCATTCCGACCGCGGTCGCGATCCCCTGCCCGAGCGGCCCGGTCGTGGTCTCGACACCCGGCGTATGGCCATACTCGGGATGGCCGGGGGTTTGCGATCCCCACTGCCGGAACGCCTTGAGCTGATCGAGCGTCATGCTCTCGTAGCCGGTGAGGTAGAGCAGCGCGTAGAGCAGCATCGAGCCGTGCCCCGCCGACAGCACGAAACGGTCGCGGTCGGGCCAGGCCGGATCGGCGGGATCGAACTTCAGGAAGTCGGTGAACAGCACAGTCGCGACATCGGCCATGCCCATCGGCATGCCGGGATGGCCGGACTTCGCCTGCTCCACCGCGTCGACGGCGAGGAAGCGGATGGCGTTCGCCATCTCGTCGTGGCTGATGTCGGGGCGGCTGGCAACGGACGCAAGTGCGGTCATATCGTTCGCCTCTTTCGTTCGATCAATTGCAGGATCAGCGGGGTCAGGATGAGCTGCATCGCGAGGTCGAGCTTGGCGCCGTGCACCACGATCGAATTGGCGCGCGACATGAAGCTGTTCGGGATCATCGAGAGCAGATAGGGAAAGTCGATGCCGCGCGGGTTCTTCAGCCGGATCACGACCATCGATTCATCCGGCGTCGGGATCCAGCGCGCGATGAACGGGTTCGAGGTATCGACCGTCGGCACGCGCTGGAAGTTGATGTCGGTCTCGGTGAATTGCGGGCAGATGTAGTTCACGTAATCCGGCATGCGGCGCAGGATGGTGTCGGTCACCGCCTCGGTGGAATAGCCGCGATGGCTGCGGTCACGGTGCAGCTTCTGGATCCATTCGAGGTTAATGACCGGCACGACGCCGATCTTGAGGTCGGCGTGCTGCGCGACGTTCACCTTGTCGGTGACCACGGCGCCGTGCAGGCCCTCGTAGAACAAGAGGTCGGAGTTCTCCGGCAACGCCTCCCAGGCGGTAAATGTGCCGGGCTTGGCGCCATAGAGCCGCGCCTCCTCCTCGTCGTGCACATAGTGCCGCGTCGTTCCGGTGCCGGTCTCGGCATAGTCGCGGAACAGCTTCTCCAGCTCCTCGAACAGATTGGTCTCGGGGCTGAAATGGCTGAAGTTCTTGTTGCCGCGCTCGGCCCGCTCCGCCATCAGGCTGCGCATCTCGGCGCGGTCGTAGCGGTGGAAGGCGTCGCCCTCGATATAGGCCGCAACCACGTTCTCGCGGCGGAAGATGTTCTCGAACGTCTTCTTCACCGAGGTGGTGCCGGCGCCGGACGAGCCGGTGATCGAAATGATGGGATATCGACGAGACATACGGTCCCCCTTCAGCGGAACAGGCCGCGCCGCGCGAACAGCGGGGCATCGCTGCTCTCGAACAACGGCTCGACGGTCAGGTGGATCGCATCGACGTCGCGCACGGCGCGCGCCGATCCCATGATCAGCGGCACGCGCTGATGCGGCGTGCGTGCCGACAGTTCGAGAATCCGCGACCGGCCGCTGGATGCCGCGCCGCCGGCCCATTCCATGATCAGCGCGATGGGATGCGCTTCATACAGCAGCCGCAGCCGGCCTTCGCGGTAGCCCTGGCGCGCATCCGCCGGATACAGGAACACGCCGCCGCGCATCAGGATGCGGTAGGCTTCCGCCACCAGCGAGCCGATCCAGCGCATGTTGAAGTCCTGCCCGCGCTCGCCGTTCACGCCGGCCAGGCACTCGTCGATATAGTTGCGCACCTGGCCGCTCCAGTGCCGACGGTTGGAGGCATTGATGGCGAATTCCGGCGTATCCTGTGGCACCCGCAGGTCGCGCGCAGTCAGCACGAACTCGCCGGTTCGCGGATCCAGCGTGAAGCAGTCGACGCGCTGGTCGAGCGCCAGCACCAGAACGGTCTGTGGACCGTAGATGAAGCAACCGGCGGCGCATTGCGCCGTGCCGGGCTCGAAGAAGGTCGAGATGATGTCGTTGCCCTTCGGCCGGATCGAGAAGATCGTGCCGATCGAGATATTGTTTTCGAGATTGGCGGATCCATCGAGCGGATCGATCGCGACACAGAGCGACGCGTCCGGATCGAGCGTCTCGGGCAGTTCGACCTCCTCCGAGACAACGGCGGCGACCGGCGCGGCGCGCAGCGCGTCGCGCATCAGGCGGTCGGCGACGATGTCGATGGTCTTCTGGCGATCGCCGTCGGGATTGACACCACCGCTCTCGCCGACCATGCCGGCGAGCGGCCCGGCGGCAATGATGCGCGACAGCTCGATCGCGGCACCGGCAAGCGCTTCGATCACCGCAACGGTCGCGGCGCGCAACGGGCTATGCTGCGTCGGCCACTCCAGATGGGCATGCAATGCAGGACGAATCTCCACCGGCCTCTCCCTTTGATCGCGCCCTCTGTCCCGAGGTGTCGAGAGGCGACCGCTGGGGAGTCGCCTTCGCCGTATCAACGCGCGAATTGCCCAATTAGGGAAATTTTATTATCTTTGGTCCGGGCAAAGTATTTCTTATGGAGCTGGGCATGGCCGGCAACTTCACGCGGGATCTCACCATTCGCCAGTTGCGCGCACTCTCCACCCTGCACGAGGCCGGCTCGATCACGTCGGCGGCCAACCGGTTGAACCTGACGCAACCCGCGGTGACACTGCAGCTCCGCAACCTGCAAACGCTCGCGGGACTGCCGTTGATCCAACGCACCGGCGACGGCATGGCGCTGACGGATGCCGGCGCGCATGTGCTGACGCTGGTCGAGCGGATCGAGGCGGCGCTGAAGGATTGCGAGCAGTCGCTCGACATGATCGCGGGCCGCAGCGGCGGCCGCGTCGCGATGGGCGCGGTCTCGACCGCGAAATATTTCGTGCCGTTCGCGATCGCGGCGTTCTCGCGCCGCTTTCCCAAGATCGAGGTGACGCTGCGGATCGGCAACCGCGAGGAAATCCGCGACGCGCTGCGCGGCTACGACCTCGACATCGCGGTCATGGGCAGGCCGCCGGCCGATGTCGAGGTCGAGATGAAGCCGCTCGGCCGCCATCCGCACTTCATCATCGCCGCCCCCGATCATCGGCTGGCGCGGCGACGGCACGTCTCCCCGCCGGAGCTCGCCAATGAAACCTTCATCACCCGCGAGCAGGGATCCGGAACGCGGATGCTGATGCAGCAATATTTCGAGCGTGTCGGGCTTGAGCCGAAGCTCGGCATGGCCATGGACAGCAACGAGACCATCAAGCAGGCGGTCATGGCCGGGCTCGGCATCGCCTTCATTTCCCAGCACACCGTGTTCCACGAGCTGGAGGACGGCCGGCTGGTGGTGCTCAAGGTGAAGGGCCTGCCGATCGTCCGGCAGTGGCATGCAATCAGGCGGTCCGACAAGATCCTGCTGCCGCCCGCGCAGGCGATGCTGGACTTCCTCGGCAAGGAGGGCTGGCGCTACTTGCCGAATTCGCACTAGCCGCAACGCGTGCGCGATCGAGAAAATCAAGCCGCTACCGTATGTTAACCATTGAAGTTCCGGCAAGCGCATGGCACATCTTGAGCGCGGTCGCCTGGCGGACCGTATCCCTGCGAGGGAGGATGAACTGCAAAACCAGTCCCCGCCGATGCCTGACTTCAAGGCGTTATTCGAGGCGGCGCCCGGCCTCTATCTGGTGCTGACCCAGCCCGACTTCCGTATCGTGGCAGCAAGCGACGCCTATCTGCGCGCCACCAAGACCGAGCGCGCCGCTATCCTTGGGCGCGGGCTGTTCGACGTGTTTCCCGATAATCCGGACGATCCGGCCGCCGACGGGGTGCGGAACCTGCGCGCCTCGCTCGAGCGCGTGGTCCAGTTCCGCCGCCCCGACACCATGTCGGTGCAGAAATACGATATCCGCAAACCCGAGTCGGAGGGCGGCGGATTCGAGGAAAAGTACTGGAGCCCGCGCAATACACCGGTGTTCGGGCCGAGCGGGCAGTTCATCTACATCATCCATCGGGTCGAAGACGTCACCGGCTTCATTCAGCTGAAGCAGCGCGGCGCCGAGCAGGACAAGCTGACCGACCGGCTGCGCGAGCGCACCGAGCAGATGGAAGCCGAGATCTTCATGCGCGCCCGCGAGGTCGAGGCCGCCCGCGAGCAGCTCGAAACCGAGCAGAAGCTGCGCCAGGTGCAGAAGATGGAGGCCGTCGGGCACCTCTCCGGCGGCATCGCGCACGACTTCAACAACATCCTGACCGTCATCACCGGCCTAATCGACATCCTCGCGGAAGCCGTTGCACATGATGCCGCGCTGTCGTCCGTGGCCAAGATGATCACCGACGCCGCATTCCGCGGTGCCGAGGTGACCAAGCACCTGCTGGCCTTCTCGCGGCTGCAGCCGCTGCAGCCGCGTGAAGCCAATCTCAACACGCTGGTACAGGACACCGCGCGGCTGCTGCGGCCTTCGCTCGGCGAGCAGATCGAAATCGACACCGCACTCGAACCCGACGCCTGGACCGCATTCATCGATCCGAACCATATGGCAACGGCGCTGCTCAATCTCGCCGTCAACGCCCGCGACGCGATGCCCGACGGCGGCAAGCTGATGCTGGAGACCAGCAACGTCATCCTCGACGAGGTCTATGCCGCCGCCAACCCCGATGTGCGGGCCGGTGAATATGTGATGGTCGCGGTCAGCGACACCGGCGAAGGAATCCCCGCGGCGATCCGCGACAAGGTGTTCGAACCGTTCTTCACCACCAAGGATACCGGCAAGGGCACCGGCCTCGGGCTGAGCATGGTCTACGGCTTCATCAAGCAGTCCGACGGCCATCTCAAGATCTATTCCGAAGAAGGCCACGGCACCTCGATCAAGCTCTATCTGCCGCGCAGCATGGGCGACATGGTCGATGTCGAGCCGCCTGCTCCGGTCGACACGCGCGGCGGCCATGAATCCATCCTGGTCGTCGAAGACGATCCGCTGGTGCGCAACTATGTCAGCGCCCAGCTCGAGCAGCTCGGCTACCGAACGATGGTCACCGCCAACGGTCCGGAAGCATTGGCCGCCGTCGACAACGGGTTCGTCTGCGACGTGCTGTTCACCGACGTCATCATGTCCGGCGGCATGAACGGCCGGCAGGTGGCCGATGCCGTGACCGCCAGGCTGCCCTCGGTGCGTGTGCTCTTCACCTCCGGCTATACCGAGGACGCGATCATCCACCACGGCCGCCTCGATCCCGACGTAACGCTGTTGCCGAAGCCGTATCGCAAGGCCGATCTCGCCCGGATGATCCGGCAGGTGCTGACGCAGCCCCCCGCATCGGCAGTGGCTGCCAAGTAACGCCTAAAGCGCGATGAGTTTTGGTTGAATCAGCTTGGCGCGGTCTCGCTTCACCTCTCCCCATTGGGGAGAGGTCGGATTGCGAAGCAATCCGGGTGAGGGTTCTTGCTCTCTCGATAGACCGCAACCCCTCACCCGATTTGCTGCGCAAATCGACCTCTCCCAAGGGAGAGGTGAACTACCGACGCCGTTCCAGCTCAGCGTAATCTCGTCAGGCTCTAGGGACCAAAGCTCGAGCGGCTCTGGATCTTCCAGGCGCCGCCGAGCAGGCTCAGCACGTAGAGCGAATCGTAGATCCCGATGACCGATCCATCCTCGCGGTAGCGCGTGTAGCGGACGGCGTAATGCGCCTTCGCCGGCGAGGACTGGACCAGCCTGGTCTCGTTCCAGGCGCTGTGATGCCAGCCGTCCTGCTTCCGCAACCGCTCGAACAGGTCCATCGGATTGTTGCCGCTCTGCTGATAGACGGTGACCGCCCCACCCGCGATCCGCACATGCGGGAAGTGCATCAAAGCGTCCATCGCAGCGGCATCGTAGTGATTGAGCGCGGTCATCCAGCGCGTCAGCACATCCTCGCATCTCACTTCATCGTCGCGCGAGATCTGCGCTTCGACGGTGTAGGTCGCGGCTGGCTCAGCCATCATGCCTCTCCGCTCTGCTTTCTGATCTGGTCAGCCGGCACCGCACAGCCGGACAGGAAGAGCGCCGCACACGCCTTGGCGCGCGCTTCCATCTCGCTGTGCAGTGGCGCAGGCTTGTGCCCGTACATGACATCGCGCTGCGGCTTGAAGACGAGCATACCGAGCAGCATGCCCGCCGCGGCCTCAGTATCATCGAGCACGATCCGTCCGCGCCGCTGCTGCACATTCAGCCAGCTCGCGAGCGAGGCAATGGTTCGCTGCATCGCCTTTTCGTAGAACGTCTCGGCGATGTCGGGAAACTTGTCGCTGTCGGCCAGGATGATGCGTTGCAGGGCGATGACCTCGGCATCGAGCACGAGCTCGGCGCAGGTCAAAAGCACGCCCTCCAGCGCCGCCGCCACGTCGCGGCCGTCGCAGGCGCCGAAATTCACGATCGACACGAACCGATCCATCCGATCCGTCACCGTTTCCTCGAACAGCGCCAGCTTGGTCGGGACCAGCCGGTACAGCGTCTTGGTGGAGACGCCGGCGCGGCAGGCCACGTCGGCGATGTTCGCCGCCGCGAACCCGCGCTCCGAGAACTCGCGCCGCGCGGCGTCATAGATCAGCGCCCGCGTCTCGTCGTCGGAGCGAAGCTGCGGCCGCCCGCGGCCGCGCCGTTCCGGCACAGCCAGGCTTTGCTCAGTCTGATCTTTGTCATTCCGGTTCATCGGCAAGCCATGCTTTTAGATGATGCCTGTCATTCTATTGACAGTCCCAATATGGGCTCTATTTTGGAAAACATCAAGTTTCCTAATTATCCCGGGCAACCGATAGCAGAATTCACAAGGTTTCCCAGATGGATAGAAAGATTTCAGGAGCGACTGCCATGAGCCAGCATGAAACCTCTTTCAAGGCCGAGAGCCAGGTTCCGGCCGAAACCGCCAAGCAATTGATCGCCACCTCGGAAACGGCCAAGCCCCCCGCCGCCAAGGGCAAGCTTCGCCGCCTCCTCCTCGCCGGAGCGGCCTTGGCCGTCCTCGCGGGCGGCGCCTGGTACAGCTGGGACTACTGGACGGTCGGCCGCTTTCAGGTCTCGACCGACGACGCATATGTGAAGGCCGACAACACGACCATTGCGCCGAAAGTCTCCGGCTATCTCAGCGCGGTGCTGGTGGGCGACAATGAGCATGTACGTGCCGGCCAGATGCTGGCGCGGATCGACGATCGCGATTTCAAGGTCGCACTCGATCAGGCCAAGGCCGACGTCGCCGCCGCTGAAGCCGCGATCACAAGCAAGCGCGCGCAGCTCGACGTGCAGCAGTCGGTGATCGAAGCGGCCCGCGCAACGCTCGCCGTCGATACCGCGAACCAGACCTTTGCCGAGCAGGAGAACAAGCGCTACACCGATCTCGCCGGCACCGGTTTCGGCAGCGTGCAGAACGCACAGCAGGCGCAGTCGCGCTACGCCAGCGCGCAGGCCGCCGTCGCCCGCGATAACGCGAACCTCGCCTCCGCGCTGCATCAGGTGGAGCTGCTCAAGGCCGACATCGCCCAGGCCGTCGCGTCGCAGGCACGGGCGACCGCGCTCCAGCACCAGGCCGAATTGAACCTCGGCTACACCACCATCACCGCGCCGATCGACGGCGTGGTCGGCAACCGCACGCTGCGCACCGGCCAGTTCGTCCAGGCCGGCACGCAACTGATGTCGCTGGTGCCGGCCACCGGCGCCTATGTGATCGCGAACTACAAGGAGACGCAGCTCACCAATGTCCGCAAGGGCCAGCCGGTCGAGATCGCCGTCGATATGTTCCCGGGCCACGTGGTGCGCGGCCATGTCGACAGCCTCGCGCCCGCCAGCGGTCAGGAATTCGCGCTGCTGCCGCCGGATAACGCGACCGGCAACTTCACCAAGGTGGTGCAGCGCATCCCGGTGAAGATCGCGCTCGATGCAACGCCGGTCGAACTGCGGCCCGGCATGTCGGTCATCCCGACCATCGCGACCACAACGCAAACCGCTGAAGCCCCGCGCTCCAGCGCTTCTCCCAAGCTCGCTGTCGCCTCTTTCAAATAGGTGATGTCATGTCCGACCTCGCGCTCTCCTCCCCGGCTGCGGCGCCCCGCGCAGCAGCCGCAGTCGATCCCAACCGCGCCAGCATGGCCGTCTGGATTTCCATCGTCGCCGCGATGATCGGCGCCTTCATGGCGATCCTCAACATCCAGATCACCAACGCCTCGCTGCTCAACATCGAAGGCGGCATCGGAACCGGTGTCGACAACGGCTCCTGGATCTCGACGTCCTATCTGATCGGCGAGATCGTGGTGATCCCGCTGACCGACTATCTCAGCCGCGTCTTTTCCTTCCGCAAGATCATCATCTCCTTCGCCACGCTGTTCGCACTCTTCTCGGTCGCCTGTGCCTTCACCCACGACCTGCCGTCGATGATCGCGATGCGCGGCCTGCAAGGCTTCTTCGGCGGCGTGCTGATTCCGATGGCCTTTACGCTGGTCTTCACCAAGCTGCCGAAGGTGCAGCAGCCGATCGGGCTTGCGATGTTCGCGCTCGCGGTGACGTTTGCCCCGGCGATCGGACCGACCATCGGCGGTTACCTGACCGAGAATTACGGCTGGCAGACCATCTTCTTCGTCAACGTGGTCCCGACCGCCGTCATGGTCGGCACCCTCTATCTCACGCTGGAACGGCAACCGATGCAGTTGCATCTGCTCCGCGAAGGCGACTGGGTCGGCATCATCACGATGGCGATCGGTCTGTCGGCGCTGCAGGCCGTGCTCGAGGAAGGCAACAAGGACGACTGGTTCGGCTCGCCCTTCATCGTCAAGCTCGCTGTCATCGCGGCGGTCAGCCTCACTTTGTTCGTCTGGATCGAGCTCGTGGTGGAGAAGCCGCTGATCCGGCTGCACCTCCTGACCCAGCGCAGCTTCGGCTTCGGCACGATTTCGGCGGTGTTCGTCGGCTTCGCGCTGTTCGGCTCGGTCTATCTGCTGCCGGCCTATCTCGGCCAGGTGCAGCGCTACAACGCCGAGCAGATCGGCCAGGTCTTGGCCTGGACCGGCCTGCCGCAGCTGATCCTGATCCCGCTGGTGCCGAAGCTGATGCAGCGTTTCGATGCCCGCTACATCGCCTTCACCGGCATGATGCTGTTCGCGGCCTCGTCCTTCATGAACATCCAGATGTCGCTCGACTATTCCGGCGACCAGTTCTTCGTCCCGAACATCGTCCGCGCCATCGGCCAGGCGATCATGCTGGCGCCGTTGTCGGCCGTCAGCCTCGGCAGCGTCGCACCGCAGGATGCACCGGCGGCCTCCGGCATCTCTAACATGATGCGCAACCTCGGCGGCGCGATCGGCACGGCGCTGCTGTCGACCATCGTCACCAAGCGCGAGCAGTTCCACTCCAACATCATCGGCCAGTCCGTCGATCTCGGCCGCGAGGAAGTGCGCACAAGGATCGCCGAGGTCACCAATTACTTCCTGAGCCACGGCATCTCCGATCCGGCGACCGCGCACAACCAGGCGATCGTGGCGCTCGGCAACATCGTGAAGCGTCAGGCACTGGTGCTCGGCTTCAGCGACACCTTTGCCGTGATCGGCATCGTGCTGGTGCTCGCCGCGATCGCGATCCTGCTGACCGGCAAGCCGAAGAACACCGCAGGCGGCGGCGCGGCGCACTAATCCCGGGGGCGACCGTCGTAGGCCGCCGTCCACTCAGAATGACGGTACTATCCTCGTCATTGCGAGCCAACGGGTCGCGCGAACGCGCGCCCGATGACAGGCCCCGCGAAGCAATCCATCGCGCAGCATACACGGAAGCATGGATTGCTTCGCTTCTCGCAATGACGGGGTGAATAGACCCACCGCCTCTCAGCTCGCCTCGCGCAGCTTGAAACGCTGGATCTTCCCGGTCTGGGTCTTCGGCAGCGCCTCGACGAAGGCGATCGCGCGGGGATATTTGTAGGGCGCGATCGTCGCCTTGACGTGATCCTGCAACAGCTTGACCTCGACATCGTCGCAGCGCGCGCCCTGCTTCAGCACGATGAAGGCCGAGACGATCTGTCCCCGCTCCTCGTCGGGCGCGCCGATCACCGCACATTCCGCGACATCGGGATGGCCGAGCAGCGCCGCCTCGACCTCGGGACCTGCGATGTTGTAGCCCGCCGAGATGATCATGTCGTCGGCGCGCGCCACGAAGGACAGCCGGCCGTTCTCGTCGCTGACGAAGGCATCGCCGGTGATGTTCCAGCCGTCGCGGACATACTTCGTCTGTCTGGCGTCCGCGAGATAGCGGCAGCCGGTCGGGCCGCGAACCGCCAGCTTGCCGACCTGCCCCGGCGGCAGCTCGTTCATGTCCTCGTCGACGATCTTCGCCTGGTAGCCGGTGACGGGCGTGCCCGTGGTGCCGCCAACGGCGCTGCCGGTGCGGTTGGTGATGAAGATGTGCAGCAGCTCGGTGCTGCCGATGCCGTCGAGGATCGGCTTGCCGGTCTTCTTGGTCCAGCTCTCGAACACCGGCGCCGGCAGCGTCTCGCCCGCCGAGACCGCGAGCCGCAGTGACGACAGATCGGCGCCCTTGTCCATCGCGGCCATCATCGCCCGATAGGCGGTCGGCGCGGTGAAGCAGATCGTCGCCTTGTAGGTCTCGATGATCCGGATCATCTCGCTCGGCGCCGCATTCTCCAGCAGCGTCGCGGTGGCGCCGAAGCGCAGCGGGAAGATCGCGAGCCCGCCGAGACCGAAGGTGAAGGCAAGCGGTGGCGAGCCGACGAACACGTCGTCCGGCGTCACCTTGAGCACTTCCTTCGCATAGCCGTCCGCGACGATCAGGAGATCGCGGTGGAAATGCATCGTCGCCTTGGGTTCACCTGTCGTGCCCGACGTGAAGCCGAGCAGCGCGACATCGTCGCGGCCGGTCTTCACCGCATCGAACTTGACCGGCTTGTTCAGCGCTATCCGGTCGAGTTCGGCATCGTGGTTCTGGGTGCCGTCGAAATTGACCACCTGCTTGAGGAATTTGCTGGTCTTGGCGCAGGCCACCAGTTCGTCGGCGATGCGGCTGTCGGTCAGCGCCAGCGCGATCTCGGCCTTGTCGACGATCTTGGCCAGTTCACCCGCGCGCAGCATCGGCATGGTGTTGACGACGACGGCGCCCGCTTTCGTCGCCGCGAGCCAGGCCGCGACCAGCGCCGGGTTGTTGCCCGAGCGGATCAGCACCCGATTGCCGGGCTTGACGCCGTAATTCTCCACCAGCGCATGCGCCAGGCGGTTCGACCAGTCGGTCAATTCCTTGTAGGTGCGCTGGCGGCCGTTGCCGATCAGCGCGATGCGATCGCCCATGCCCTGCTCGACGATCCGGTCGGTCAGTTCGACCGCAGCGTTGAGATAATCGGGATAGCTGAATTCCGGTCGGTCGAGCAGCAGCTGCGGCCATTGTGCTGATGGCGGCAAGTTGCGCCGTGCGAAATCGTCGACATGCCCGGATGGGCCGAGCCCGGGAAATTCACCTGACATTCGATTGCCCCTCGCTTTCCATCCAGAAAGGCCAAAGACCAACGTCGAGACGACTGATATCGGGGACGCCCGGCAGCGTTCCAATCGCCAATCATTTTATACTTAAAATAATTTGGCGCAAGCGTAGATATCGCGTCGAAATCGCCGGCGCCCCTCCGAACTCAGATCTGCGTGAGCTGCTTCAGCCGCGCGACCATCGCCGAGCCCGGGTCGGCGAGCGGTGCGATCGCGGTGAAATGATTGGCGTCGGGCACAGTGCCGAAGCGTGTTGCCACGCCCGCCTTGCCCCAGACATCGGCGATGGTCCGGCTCTGCCGGTGATATTCCGCGCTCTCGGCGCCGCCGACGACGGCATCGAGCGTCGCGCCGGCGGGTGCTTTCCAGAGCCGCGGGCTTGCCGCCCTTGCTGCGTCGCGGTCGAGGCCGAGCGCCTTGTTGATGGAGGTGGCGACCAGCGGCTCGAGCTCGAACAGGCCTGATATCGCGTAAGCAGCCCTGACCAGATTGTTCGGCAGCGCCGCATCATAGGCGGCCCAATCGGTCGCGAGCATGCATGCGGCAAGGTGTCCGCCGGCAGAATGTCCCGACACGACCAGCGACCGGCCGAGCTTCGCCAGCTCGCGGCACGCCGCGCGCATCTCGCCGATGATGTCAGCGACCGAGACCGTGGGGCACAGATCATAGCTCGGCACCGCGACGCTGATGCCGTGGCCATTGAGGCCTCGCGCGCAGTGGCTTGATGACGAGCCGTCCAGCGCCTGCCAGTAACCACCGTGGATGAAGACTACGAGCGGCCCCTCGCGATCGCCCTCGAACAGGTCGATGGCGTTGCGCTCGCCCGGACCATAGCTCAGACGCCGCGGCGGGTGCTGCTCGCGATAGGCCGCGGAGTCCCGCGCCCAACCTGCCATGATCGTCGGGTTCTCCGGCACCCGCGCCCGGTTGTTGTACTCGACCTCGTAGTCGATCCCGCTCACGGCTTAAGCGCTCCGCGCCTTGGCGGAGCGCTGGGCCGAGCCCTTGGTCTTGGCGAGCAGCCGCATCAGCTCGCGGATATCCTTCGGCGACAGGTCGCCGAAGACATCGGCGATCCATTTCTCGTGCTCGGCCGCCATCTTGCGGAACTCGGCGCGGCCGGCCTTGGTCAGCCGGATGAATTGCACGCGGCGGTCCGTTTCCGAGGTACGGCGATCGAGATGGCCTGATTCAACCAGGCGCTCGACCAGCCCGGTGACGTTGCCGTTCGACACCATCATCCGCTTCGACAGGTCCGACAGCGTCATGCCGTCCGACACCTTGTCGAGCTGGGCCATCAGGTCGAAGCGCGGCAGCGTAACGTCGAATTTCTCGCGCAGCCGGCTGCGGACCTCGCCTTCGATCAGCGTGGTGCAGGTCAACAGCCGCAGCCACAGCCGCAGCTCGGTGCCGTGATCGTCGGGCAGTTCGACGGCTTTGGTTTCGGAATCGAGGATCATGCGGCGATCGTGCCTCCGCGGCGGGGTCCGGCCGGACCGATTACTTTGAGCTTCAAGCAATTCGTGGCGTCCCGCAAGGACAATTGCGAATCTTGCGGGGAACGCCGACGCCATCCTGCAATTTCTTTAGACTTCAAGCAAATTGGCGCGGCGCTTGCATGGTCGCGCGACAGCGCTTGCGACTTGCGCAACTGACAGCCTGACGCAATGCCACATCGCTTGCAGCGGTCGCGCGCGTCAGACTAAGCTGAGAGCAAACAAGCAGAGGCCAATTCGGCTGAGACAAAGACATCAAGCCTGTGATCGGGGGAGCGACATGAAACAATTGGCGAAGCTTGCGGGATTGGCGGCGCTGCTCGGGATCGCGGCGACCCCGGCGGCCGCGCAGGAAAAGATCAAGATCGGCGTGCTGGTCACGACTTCCGGCCCTGCCGCAGCGCTGGGTCAGCAGGTCCGCGACGGCTTTGCGCTCGCGGTCAAGGATCTCGGCGGCAGGATGGCCGGCCGCGATGTCGAGATCGTCAACGCTGACGACGAGCTGAAGCCCGACGGCGCCGTAGTCAAGGTGCGCGGCCTGCTCGAACGCGACAAGGTCGATTTCGTGGTCGGCCCGATCTTCTCCAACATCCTGCTGGCGATCCACCGCCCGGTCACCGACAGCAAGACCTTCCTGATCAGCCCGAATGCCGGGCCCTCCAGCTACGCCGGCAAGGAGTGCAACCCGTTCTTCTATGTGACGTCGTACCAGAACGACCAGGTGCACGAGATCCTCGGCAAGGTGGCGCAGGACCGCGGCTACAAGCGCGTCTATCTCCTGGTGCCGAACTATCAGGCCGGCCGCGATTCCGTCGCCGGCTTCAAGCTCGACTACAAGGGCGAGATAACAGAGGAATCCTACACGCCGCTGAACACGCTGGATTTCCAGCCGGAACTGTCCAAGATCGCCGCGCAGAAGCCGGACGCGCTGTTCACCTTCATGCCGGGCGGCATGGGCGTGAACCTCGTCAAGCAGTACAAGCAGGCCGGCGCCACCGTGCCGGTGCTCTCGGCCTTCACTGTCGACGAATCCACCCTGCCCGCGCAACAGGACGCCGCGGTCGGCATGTTCGGCGGGGCGAACTGGGCCCCGAACCTCGACAATCCCCAGAGCAAGAAATTCGTCGCCGCCTATGAGGCGGCCTATAGCGGCGTACCGGGCACCTATGCCATGCAGGCCTATGACGCGGCGCTGTTGATCGACAGCGCGGTGAAGGCGGTGAAGGGCGACCTCTCCAACAAGGACGCGGTCGCGGCGGCGCTGAAGAAGGCCGACTTCACCTCGCTGCGCGGTAACTTCAAGTTCAACAACAACGGCTATCCGATCCAGGATTTCTACCTCACCAAGGTCGCCAAGCGGCCAGACGGCAAATTCCAGACCGAGATCGTCGAAAAGGTGTTCTCGAATTACGGCGACCGCTACGCCAAGGACTGCGCCGCCAAGTAAATCGCTCAGCGCTTTCGCTCGCTTGAAGAAAACGCGTCAAATGGAGACACAGGAGGAAACATGACGATGAAAGACGAGATCGCCGGCATCACCCGCGCCAATGAAGGCATGCAGGGCATTTCCTGGGGCATCCTCGGCCAGACCTACGTGCCGAAGAGCCGCACCGAGCATTCCTTCTCCTGGCACGCCACCTTCCCGCCCGGCACCTTCGTGCCGCCGCACATCCATCCCGACCAGGACGAGTATCTCTATATCCTCGAGGGCAAGCTCGACTTCATGCTCGACGGCGCCGACGAATCCGCAACGCCGGGCGACCTGGTGCGCCTGCCGATGGGCAAGCCGCACGGCATCTTCAACAAGTCGCAGCAGACGGCGAAGACGCTGTTCTGGGTGTCGCCGACGCGCCGGCTCTATGACCTGTTCTGGGCGATCCACAACATGAAGGAACAGAACCCGGACGACGTGGTGCGGCTCGCCGCCGAACACAACATCCACTTCCTGCCGCCGCCCCCGGCGTAGGCCTCTTCCGTCATTGCGAGCGAAGCGAAGCAATCCATGGTTCCGCAATCGCGGTGCGATGGATTGCTTCGTCGCTTCGCTCCTCGCAATGACGATGTGGAGATGGCCAGCCGAGCCTCTCCTTCAAGGACCTACTGCCGCGCCACCACGCGTGCGGCGAAGCCGGCCTTGGCGGCATAGCCGCGCACGATCGCCTCGCGCGCCTCGTAATTGAGGATGGTGTCGACGTCGGTAAAGCCCTGCGGCGCGAGCTGCTCGACGGCGTCGATCACGCCCTCCGGCCCGCCGCGGCGGTTGGAGGCGACGATGTCGGCGGTCATCGGCAGCCGCTGCCGCTCATAGGCCGCCAGCGCCTGGCGCGGATGCTCCGATCGCGCCAGCAGGTCGGCAAGGCAGCGCGCATCGAGGATCGCCTGCGAGGCGCCGTTCGAGCCCACGGGATACATCGGATGCGCGGCGTCACCGAGCAGCGTGACGCGGCCGCTCGACCAATAGGGCAGCGGATCGCGGTCGCAGCACGGATACTCCCAGAACTCCGGCGTCGCGTTGATCAGGCCGGCGAAATCGACCTGCGGGATCGTGAAACCAGTGACATAGGGCATCATCTCGTCGCGCCGGCCGAGATTGGACCAGCCCTCGCGGCGCGGCGGCGGCGAAGTGCCATCCCCGATCCGCACCAGCACCGCCCAATTGGTGAGCCGGCTTGCCGGGCTCGAGCCCGGCGCGATCGGATAGATCACGGCCTTGGCGTTCAGCCCGCCGGCAATGATCATCGAGCGTCCGGTCAGGAAGGCCGGCCAGTCGGTGGCGCCGCGCCACAGCATCAGCCCGTTCCAGCAGGGTCCGCCCTCACCCGGGAACAGCGTCTCGCGCACCTTGGAGTGGATGCCGTCGGCGCCGATCAGGATGTCGCCACGCGCGGTGTGCACATGGGCTCCGCTGCGATCGAAGAAATAGGCCGAGACGCCGCCCTCGTCCTGCGTGAACGAGCCGAGCCGGCAGCCGGTGCGGATCGCATCCGCGCCGAGCCGGTCGATCACCGCCTGATGGATCACACCTTGCAGGCGGCCGCGATGAACAGAGAATTGCGGCACCTCGTGGCCGGCATCGAGCCCGCGCTTCTCGTGCCAGACCTGCTGGCCATGTCGCGTCAGATAAAACAGCTCATAGGTGCGGATCGCGACATCGTCGAGCTTGTCGAGCAGGCCAAGCCCCGCCAGCTCGCGGATCGCATGCGGCAATGTGTTGATGCCGACGCCGAGCTCGCGGATCGTCTCCGACTGTTCGTACAGCTCGCAAGCAATGCCACGCGAGCGCAGCATCAACGCAGTGGTGAGGCCTCCGATTCCGCCTCCGACGATAATCGCCTTCATCGTCCCTTACTCCACTCACAACAGGACGTTTTACGCTTTGGCTTAGGGTCGCATGGCCGGTTGCTCGGCCGCAAGCGGGTTTGTCGTCCGGGACCCGGACCCACCTGTGCTGGTTCGCCTTAGGATTAACATTCGCTCAGCGTACCCCAATCTATACCCGTCACCCTGAGGAGCGCGGAACGCGCGTCTCGAAGGGTCGACGGCCACCAGCTGGGCCGTGCATCCTTCGAGACGCGCGTTCCGCGCTCCTCAGGATGACGGGAGCAGCAGGAGCTGCGATCCTTCAATCCGGCACCACCGCGATGGCTTGGATTTCCACCTTGGCGCGATCTTCGATCAGGCCGGCAACCTGGATTGCGGTCATTGCCGGAAAGCGCCGGCCGATCACGTCGCGATAGACGGCGCCGATCTCCTTCAGCCGCGCGGAATATTCCTTGCGATCGAGCAAGAACCAGGTCATCGACACGATGTGCTCCGGCCCCGCGCCGCCGGCGGCAGCGACCGCGACGATGTTGCGCAGGGTCTGGCCGATCTGCGCCACGAGATCGTCGGTCTCGAACACGCACTGCCCGTTCCAGCCGATCTGGCCCGCGATGAAGATCTGTTTGCCGCGCGCGGCCATGCCGTTGGCGTAGCCGATCGGCTTGGCCCATCCGTCCGGTTGCAGGATCTCGATCATCTCAATTGCCCTCGAAGGCGGGTTTCTGCTTGGCGGCGAACGCTTCAAAGGCGCGGCGGAAATCGCCGGTCACCATGCAGATCGCCTGCGCCTGCGCTTCGGACTCGATCATCTCGTCGACGCCCATCGCCCATTCCTGGTTGAACATCGTCTTGGTGACGCCATGCGCGAACCACGGTCCATCCGCGAGCGAGCGCGCCAGCTCCTGCGCGGCAGCGGCGAGCTCGGCCGGCGGCACCAGGCGGTTGTGGAAGCCCCACGCGAAACCTTCGTCAGCGCTCATCGCGCGGCCGGTGTAGAGCAGATCGGCGGCATGGCCCTGCCCGATCACCCGCGGCAGCAATCCGCACGCGCCCATGTCGGCGCCGGCAAGGCCGACGCGGGTGAACAGGAACGCGGTCTTGGCCTGCGGCGTCGCCAGCCTGAGGTCAGACGCCAGCGCCAGCATCGCGCCGGCCCCGGCGCAGATGCCGTCGATCGCGGCGACAATAATCTGCGGGCATTTGCGCATCGCGCGCACCACCTCGCCGGTCATGCGGGTGAAGGCGAGCAGATCCGGCATCGCCATCCGCGTCAACGGCTCGATGATCTCGAACACGTCGCCGCCGGAGCAGAAATTGCCCTCGGCGCCGGTCAACACGATGGCGCGAACGTCGGAGGCATATTTGAGGTTGGTGAAGAGGTCGCGCAGCTCCTCGTAGGATTCGAAGGTCAGCGGGTTCTTCTTGTCCGGCCGGTTCAGCGTGATGGTTGCGACGCGGCCGCTCGCATCGGCCTGCCAGCGGAAGTGCTT
The DNA here is from genome assembly GCF_007993935.1 of Bradyrhizobium macuxiense. Classification (GTDB taxonomy): domain Bacteria; phylum Pseudomonadota; class Alphaproteobacteria; order Rhizobiales; family Xanthobacteraceae; genus Bradyrhizobium; species Bradyrhizobium macuxiense_A. The sequence goes on from NZ_VITY01000002.1 coordinate 30,025, forward strand.
GGCGGGATAATCCTTGAACGGCCGGAGCTTTGCTTTCATCTCGGACATGATTTTTTCCTTCACCCGGTAAAGACTTCGCCGCCGGCAACCGCGACGGCTTGTCCGTTGATTGACGATGCGCTCTCGGAGGCAAGCCAGAGGATGCTGTCTGCGACCTCCTCCGGCGTCACTAGCCGCTGCATCGGATTGACCTTTGCCAGCGCGGCGCGCGCTTCCTGCTCGCTGCGCCCGGTCTTGGCCACGATGTTCGCGGCGGCATCCGCCACCAGCGGCGTATCGGTATAGCCGGGGCAGACCGCATTCACGGTGACGCCGCGCCGTGCATATTCCAGCGCCAACGAGCGCGTCAGGCCGACGACGCCGTGCTTGGCCGCGACATAGGCCGAGACGTAAGCGTAACCCGTGAGGCCCGCGGTCGAGGCGACATTGATCACGCGCCCGCGGCCGCGCTGCGCCATCCCCGGCAGCACGGCCTGCGTCACCAGGAACACGCTCGAGAGATTGCTCGCCAGCATGTCGGCCCACAGCTCAGCGTTCGTCTTGTCGAACGGCGCGCTGCCGGCCTTGCCGGCGTTGTTGACGAGGATATCGATCGGGCCCGCCTCGCGCTCGATGTCAGCGACACCCTTGGTCACCGCAGCCTCATCGGTCACGTCGATCGAGACGACAGCGCCCGCCTGTTGGCCGAGCGACGCTGCCGTCGCTTTCAGCGCATCGATCCGGCGCCCGGCGATGCTGACGCGCACGCCGGCCGCTGCGAATGCGATCGCCGTCGCGGCGCCGATGCCGGAACCGGCGCCGGTCACCAGCGCATGTGCGTTGGGCCAGAAGCGTGTCATGCCTTCCCTCCCGCCGCGGCGCGCTCGAGATTGGCCTCATATTGCGACTTGCCGGACAGATACTGTTTCGGCCAGGAGACAGATTTGACGCCGATCTTCGCGGCCTCGTGCAGTGTCCAGGCCGGATCGGCGAGATGCGGCCGGGCGATGGCGCAGAGATCGGCGCGGCCGGCGGCGATGATCGAGTTGGCGTGGTCAGCTTCCGAGATCGCACCGACCGCGATGGTGGCGATGCCGACCTCGTTGCGGATCTTGTCGGCGAACGGCGTCTGGTAGAGCCGGCCGTAGATCGGATGGTCGTCGGCCCAGACCTGCCCCGACGAGCAGTCGATCAGATCGGCGCCGGCCTGCTTGAACAGCTTTGCGAAGGCAAGCGCATCCTCGGGCGTGTTGCCGCCCTCGGCCCAGTCGTGACAGGACAGGCGGACCGACATCGGCTTGTCCTCCGGCCACACCGCGCGGACGGCGCGGAACACCTCCAGCGGATAACGCGCGCGGTTCTCGATCGATCCGCCGTAGTCATCGGTGCGGCGGTTGGTCAGCGGCGAGAGGAAGCTCGACAGCAGGTAGCCGTGCGCGCAGTGCAGCTCCAGAATATCGAAGCCGGCGGCGGCGCCGCGCCGGGCCGCCGCGACGAATTGGTCGCGCACCTCGTCCATCTCGGCGCGGCTCATCGGCTCCGGGATCTGGCCGTCGGGCAGATAAGGCACGGGCGAGGCCGACACCAGCGGCCAGTTGTGATCGGGCAGCGGCTCGTCCATTCCTTCCCAGGCAACGCGGGTCGAGCCCTTGCGGCCGGCATGGCCGAGCTGGATGCCGATCTTCGCTTCCGAATTGCGATGCACGAAGTCGACGATGCGCTTGTAGGCCGCCGCCTGTGCGTCATTCCACAGGCCGCAGCAGCCGGGCGTGATCCGCGCCTCCGGCGAGACGCAGGTCATCTCGGTGAACAAGAGGCCGGCGCCGCCGAGCGCGCGGGAGCCGAAATGCACCAAATGGAAGTCGTTGGGCACGCCCTCCTCGGCCGAATACATCGCCATCGGCGAGACGATGATCCGGTTATGCAGCGACAGGCCGCGGATGTGGAACGGCGTCAGCATCGGCGGCGTGACGCGGTCGTTGGTGGCGGGCACGCCGTTGCGCTCCGCGAACCAGCGCTCATAGCCTTCGAGCCAGGTCTTGTCGCGCAGCCGCAGGTTTTCATGGCTGATGCGCTGGGAGCGGGTCAACAGCGAATACATGAACTGCTCAGGCTCGAGCGTATCGGCATAGCGCGAGCCAACCACCTCGAACCATTCCATCGCGTTGCGCGCGGCGTTCTGGATCCGCGCCACGTCGACCCGCCGCAGCTCCTCGTACGCCCTCAGTACGGCGGGAATGCTGTCCTTGCTCGCACCGTGGATCTTGAACTGGTTGGTGAGCTCGATCGCATCTTCCAGCGCGAGCTTGGTGCCCGAGCCGATCGCGAAATGCGCGGTGTGCGCGGCATCGCCCATCAGCACGACGTGGCTGTTGCCGTTGAACGCAGTCCACTTGCCGCAGATCAGCCGCGGGAACGACAGCCAGGCCGAGCCGCGCAGATGCCGCGCGTTGGAGACCAGATGATGACCTTCGAGAATCTCACTGAACACGTTCTCGCAGAACGCGATGGAGTCGCCCTGCTCCATCTTGTCGAGGCCGTGGGCGAGATACGCCTCCTCGGTGGTCTCGACGATGAAGGTCGCCGCGCCGTCCTCGAACTTGTAGATGTGCGCCTGGAACCAGCCGTGCTCGGTCTTGCGGAAATCGAAGGTGAAGGCATCGAAGGGACGGTTGGTACCCAGCCAGATGTAGCGGTTCGGCCGCATCAGCATGTCGGGCTGGAACGCCTCGGTGTATTTGGCGCGGATCTTCGAGTTCACGCCGTCGCACGCCACGATCAGATCGGCATCGGGGAACTCCAGGTCGGAATTCACCTCGCGCTCGAAGATCAGTTCGACGCCGAGCTCCTCGGCCCGCGCCTGCAGGATGTTGAGCAGCCGCTTGCGGCCGATGCCGACGAAGCCGTGCCCGGTGGTGCGCATGCGTCGGCCCTTGATCAGGACCTCGATGTCGTCCCAGTGATTGAAGGCCTGCTCGATCGTGTCAGCGGTGACCGGGTCCCATTTGCGCATGTTGTCCATGGTCGCATCCGAGAACACCACGCCGAAGCCGAACGTGTCGTACGGCCGGTTGCGCTCGACCACCGAGATCACGTGCGTCGGATCCAGCATCTTCATCAGGATGCCGAGGTAGAGCCCGGCCGGCCCGCCTCCAATGCAAACGATGCGCATGGCGTTCTCGCCTTTCGGTTTGAGCATGATCTTCTCGAAAAACCGGTTGCCACTTTTTCGGATCATGCTCTGGCTTCGGCGGCCGGGGCGTCTTCTCCAGCGGGCCGATGGGGAGATAATATTTTATACTTAAAATAATTGTCAAGGGCGGGTTTGGCCGCACCACAACCGTCGTCCCTGCGAAAGCAGGGACCCATAACCCCAGGCCTTTGTTGTTGAATTAGGCTGCGGACCCAGCGCTGCAAAACAACAGCGATTGGTGGCTATGGGTCCCTGCTTTCGCAGGGACGACATCGAATCTGAGGTGCCTGGCGCGCGCCCATCTACTCGTCATTCCGGGGCAGCCCAAAGGGCTGAGCCCGGAATCCATCAGGCCGCATCATGCGCGGCCGAATGGATTCCGGGCTCTCGCTTCGCGAGCCCTCAGGTGCGCAATCGCGCACCGGGGAATGACGGTGGAGAGAGGTCGGGCCGCGTCACGGCCCTCAATGCACCGCGGCGTACAGGATCTTGTCCTGGGTCGCGTCGGCCGCGTCGAACTCGGCGACGATGCGGCCGGTGCGGGCGACCAGGATGCGGTCGGAGACGGCGAGAATCTCCGGCAGGTAGGACGAGATCACTACCACCGCCTTGCCCTCGTCGGCGAGCCGGCGGATTTCGCCGTGGATGTGCGGGATGGTGCCGACGTCGACGCCGCGGGTCGGCTCGTCGAAGAAGATGATCGAGGGTTCCTGCACCAGGGTCTTGGCCAGCACCACCTTCTGCTGGTTGCCGCCGGACAGCTCGATGATCCGCGCCTTGCGTTGCAACGCGCTGATCTTGAGCCGGTCGACCCAGTAGTTGGCGAGCTTGCTGCGCTTTGCGCGCGACAACAGGAAGCTCCAGCCCTTCTTCGTGGCAAGGCTGCCGATATAGACGTTGTCGTCGACCACCATGGTTTCGAAGAAGCCGTTGGCCTTGCGGTCCTCGGTGATGTAGGCGATGCCGTCATTGATCGCCTGCCGCGGCACGCGGTAGCGGATCGGCTTTCCGCGCAAGCGGATGGTGCCGCCATTGACCAGATTGCGCTTCAGCGCGCCGTAGATGATTTTTGCGATTTCGGTGCGGCCCGAGCCGATCAGGCCGGCGATGCCGACCACCTCGCCGGCATAGACCGAGAACGACATGTTCTTGACCGCCATGCCCATGGTGACGTTCTCGACCGTCAGCACCTTCTCGCGGCGCTGATGGGTCTTGGCCTTGCCGCCATAGACCGCCTGCGCCACCTCGCGCCCGACCATGTGCTGCACCAGCGCATCGCGGGTCAGCTGCTTGGCGGGCGCCGTGATCACCAGCTTGCCGTCGCGCAGCACGGTGATGCGGTCGGCGATCTGCAGCGACTCTTCCAGCGCATGCGAGATGTAGATGATCGAAACGCCGCGGGCGCGCAGGTCGCGCACCAGGTGGAAGAAATGGACGATCTCCTCCGGTGTCAGCGACGCGGTCGGCTCGTCGAAGATGATGATGCGCGCCTTGTTGTAGATCGCGCGCGCGATCTCCACCATCTGCTTCTTGGCGGTGCCGAGCAGCGCCACCGGGGTTGCCGGGTCGACATGGAAGTTGAGCGACTGCAACAGCTGCTGGGCCTGGATGTTCAGGGTGCGGAAGCGCGTCAAGAGCTTCTCGTTGCCGAGCTCGATGTTCTGCGCCGCGGTCATGGTCGGCACCAGGCTGGTCTCCTGATAGACCATGCAGATACCGGCATCGAGCGCGTCGCGCGGCTGCTCGAAATTGGCCGGCTTGCCGTCGAGCAGATAGTCGCCGGAGGTGAGGTTGATCGCGCCCGCGATCGCCTTGCACAGCGTCGACTTGCCGGCGCCGTTCTCGCCGACCAGCGCATGCACCTCGCCGGGATAGAGGTCGAAATTGACGCCTTCGATGGCGTGGACGCCGCCATAGATCTTGGAGCCGTTGCTGATCCGCAGCACCGGCTCGCGGGCTGCCGACTGGGTCGCGGTCGCCGCCTGCATCACGCCGTCATTCATCGCAGCTCTCCCGTGGTGCGCAGCAGCCGTCCCGCGCCACGCGCGGCGATCACGATGCCCGAAGGCGTCGCGCAGGCGGCCGTGATGCCGTGGAAGCGACCGCCGGCGCGGCTGTGCAGGCTGTCGGTCGCATCGCCCTCGGCGTCGAGATGCACCAGCAGGCCATAGGAGCGCGGCGGCGCCCATGGCTTCTGGATGCCGAGCGCCTTGACGCTGCCGATCTGCATCGGCTCCAGGCAATCGCTGCCGCCGACCAGCGCCGGCGCCACCCAATAGTCGGGCGGCATCGTCGCCATCATCTCCTCGCGGAAATCGTCTTCCTTGAGCACGAACTCGATCAGATGGGTGCGGCGCGCGAACATGCCGAGCAGCAAGCCGCCATCGCCGTCCGGATGCAGTCGCGCCGGATAGCCCGGCATGTTGGCGGCGATAATCTCGCGCGGACCAAGCCCGTTGCTACCGAGCGCGAACCGGCTCAGGCGATGCGCCCAGCTCTCGGTGAGCCACAGGCTGTTGCCGTCGGCGGAGACCATCACACCGTAGGGATATGGCAGGTCGCGCAGCAGCACCTGCGGATTGTCGAGGCCGGCCCCGCAGCTGATCAGGCGGCCAGCCGCGCGCTTCTCCATCAGATCGTGCCGCCACTCGCCGGGTCGGCGGCCGATGCTGCCTTCGACCGCATAGATACGGCCATCGGGCGCCGCCGTGACCGACAACAATCCTGTGAGCGCGCTGCCGCCGACTGCATCCAGCCAGCGCGGCACGGGCTTGGCGGGATCGATCGCGGCAAGCCCCCTGCCCGCGACGCAGACCAGCAGGCGGCCGTCCGGATGCAGCGCAAGCCCGCCCGCGTCGTCCTCGAACTCGGCGATGACGGTGCGGGTCGAGAAGTCGTCGCCGCTGAGCTTCAGCACCTTTCGGCCGGCGGAGACATAGATCGCGCCGTCGCCGGCAGCGATCACGTCGTCGACGCCGGGCAGCGGCTCGCCGATCGCGACAGCGGTGTCGAGCCGGTCGTTCGGGCTCAGCGCACCGTCGAGCGGCGGGATCGCGTTCTGGCCGCCGTCGCGGTCGACGACGCTGCGGATGTCGCGCAGCAGATGATCGAAGAATCCCATTATGTCGTCACCCTGCTTTTTGCGCCCCAGTACGCGTCGTAGCCGGTCCAGCTGTCGTCGACGCCGTCGAGCTTGACGCGGCCGATCCGGTTGTTCTCGAGCCCGCCGAGATAGAGATAGCCCTGGTGCTCGCGCATCGAGGTCAGGGTCGAGTGCGAAATGCCGGTCGGGTCCCACCACGATTCCAGCGCCTCGCCCTGCTCGTTGAACTTCAGCACGCAGCCATGGTTGAGCGCTGGCGCCAGCCATTCGTCGGTCGGCACCTGCTTGACCATGCGCAGGCGGAAGCCGGGCTTTCGCGCGGCAAGATCGAAGGTCGGGGTGCGGATGCCGACCAGCGCCAGCCAGTAGGTGCCGTCGGAGGCGCGGTTGATGTTGTCGGGATTGCCCGGCAGCTCGTCCATCAGCACTTCGGTCTTGCCCTTGTTCGGCCCCGCGATCCAGTGCCGGAACACCTTGCACAGCGAGGTCGACGCAATCAGGATCGACTTCCCGTCATGGGAGACGCAGATCCCGTTCGGGAAGTAGAAGTGGTTGATCACCGTGCGCGTGGTCTTGGTCGCCGGGTCGTAGCAGACCACGCGGCCGTTCGGCCGGCCCTCGAGGATGTCGAGGGTGTTGGTGGTCATCTCGTAGCGCGTGGTGCAGTCGCTGAAATAGATCTTGCCGTCGGGCGCGATGTCGAGGTCGTCGGCCATGCGCAGGCGCGAGTCGTCGTTCAGCTTGTACCAGGTGCGGTTGGTCTCGTCGGTGACCTTGAAGATGCGGCCGTCCGGCGCGACGCCGTAGACGCCCATGCCGGCCACGGCGACAATCAGGTTCTCGTCGCGATCGAACTGCATGCCGAGCGGCCGGCCGCCGATATGGGCGAACACCTCGCGGGTTTCGAAGTTCGGCCCGGAGAAGCGGATCACATTGCCGTCGCGGGTCGAGCCGTAGAGCCGGCCCTGGCGGTCGAGGATGACGTCCTCGGGGCCCTCGACCTGGTCGACGCCGATCGCCTGCGCCTTGATCAGCCGGTCGTTCTGCGCGTAGGGCGATGCCGCGCCCGGCTGCACCGCCGGCGCCGAGGCCAGCGGCACGAAGGCCGGATTGACGTAGATCTTCTGGATCGCCTTGCCGCGGTTCTTCGACCATTTGACGTCGATGCCGACGGCGGCGAGCAGGATCATGCCGGTCACCGCCGAGGTGACGTAGCCCGGGATGCCCATCCGCACGAGGCCGTTGATCAGGAGGAAGATGATCAGCGCGCCGATCATCGCCCGCCACACCGTGCCCTTGCCGCCGGCCAGCGACACGCCGCCGAGCACCACGGCGGTCAGCGCCTGGAACTCCCAGCCGACGCCGGTGGTGGAATCGGTCGAGGCCTGACGCGCGGCATAGAAGATGCCGCTCGCCGCGCACAGCGTGCCCGACAGCACATAGGTCATGAACAGCATCAGGCGGACGCGGATGCCGGCATGGCGCGCCGCCTTGCGGCTGGCGCCGATCGCGGTGAGATGCCAGCCGTAGCGCGAGCGCGACAGGAAGATGTGGCAGATCAGCAGCACCGCGAACAGCGTCGCGGCGTTGACCGGGATTCCGAGCACGCTGCCGCCGCCGATGAAATCCCAGGTGTCGCTGTCGATCGAGTTGGTCGCAAACACCTGCGCATAGCTGGTGTTGAGCAGATTGACCGAGGCGCGCAGGATGATCAGCGTCACCAGCGTGGTCAGGAACGGCCGTGTCTTCAAGAACCCGATCAGGAAGCCGTTGATGCTGCCGAGCAGCGCGCCGACCAGGAGCGTCGCCGGTACCGCGAGGCCGACCGGCCATTCGCGCACCAAGAGGAAATACAGCGCCGCGAAATTGCACAGCGCGAAGATCGCGCCGACCGAAAGGTCGATGCCGCCGGTGACGAGGCAGAAGCCCATCGCGAGCGCGACGAAGCCGAACTCGGCGAACAGCCGCAGCAGCGACACCGAGTTCTGCACCGAGGCGTAGTCGGGAATGGTCAGCGCGAAATACGCCCACAGCCCGATCATCACGGTGAACGGAACGACCGGCTCGAACCATTGTTTCAGCAACAGCTCCGACAGCAGGAGCCGGGGTGAGAACCGCCGCACCGATGCGGCAAAGGAATCAACGGCCATCGACATCGTCAAAGCACTCCCTCGATCCGGCTTCCACTTTTCCGGATCATGCTCGTGATACAGCCGGCGCGGGAATGCCCCCCGCGCCGGCTGCCCCGCGCCTTGTTAGTTCTTCTTGGGTAGCGCGAAACAGTTGGCGCCGGAGGCGTTCGACTTATCGAGCCAGATCGGCCGCGTGTAATAGGACAGGTTCTTCGTGCCGGGCTTGTCGCTGGACATCAGCAGCGTCTCGGCCGCGAACATCAGATCGTGGCCCTGCTCGGTCGCCTTGTAGCTCAGGAATTTGTCGAAATTGCCCGAGTTGACCTGGTCGCAATCCAGCTGCGACCCCTCGCCGGAGGCGAACACCTTGACGTCGTCGATCTTGCCCGCATTGCGGATCGCTTGCGCGGCGCCCGACTCCATGATGCCCCAGAAGCCGATCGAGGCGCAGAGATCGGGATGCTGCTGGATCACGGTCGCGGTGATGTTGAGCGCGGTGTTGGCGTCCCAGTTCGCCGCCTGGTTCGACACCACCTTGATGTTGGGATCCTTGTTCAGGACGTCCATGATGGCGCCGACCTGGTCGACGCTGGCGGCCGCGGTCAGTTCGCCCTGCACGATCTGCACCTTGCCCGACTTGCCGGACCCGGTGCCGCAGGCTTTGACGGTTTCGTTGGCGAGCATCCTGCCGATCTCGCGCCAGTCGACGCCGACGAAGGCGCCGGACTTGTAGTTCGAGGCCATGTTGACCTGAATGACATGCGTGCCCTGGGCCTCGGCGCGCTTGAGGTCTTTCATCAGCAGCGTCACGCTCGGGTTCTGCACGATCAGGACGTCGGGCTTCTGGTCGACCAGCGCGGTCAGCGCCTGCTGCATGGCGGATGGGTTGTTGTTGGGATCGCGCACGACGTATTTCATGCCGCGCCACTCGGCCTCTTCCTGCACCACGCGGCCCCATTCGTCCGACAGCGGCACGCCGAGCGCGATCGGCAGATAGGCGATGGTCTTGCCTTGCAGCGATTTGTCGTAGGCGGCGCGCAATTCGCGCCCGGCCTTGGTGCCTTCCTCCTGCGCCGACGCCGCGAACGGCATCGCGGCGAGCGCCGCGCCGGCGAGCAGGATCGTCCAGAACTTCGTCGTCTTCATCGTCTCCTCCACACAAAATTCTTTTGATTGATTTGGACTTGTTATGATTGATCTTGGCGCTGGGGACACTCGCATCAGTCGCCTTGTTTCAGTCCCCTTGCCGCGCGGTCTCCTCGTCGCGGGGATGCAGCCAGTTGTCGAGCACGATCGCGGCCAGCAGCACCACGCCCTTGATGATGTTCTGCACCTCGCTGTTGACGTCCATGATCGTGAAGGCGTTGAGCAGCGTGCCGATCAGGACGCAGCCGACCACGACGCTGAACACGCTGCCGCGGCCGCCGATCAGGCTGATGCCGCCGATCACGACGACGAGGACGACGTCGAAGATCATGGTGCCCTGCGTGATCGCCATCTGCATGCTGCCCGTGGTGCCGACCCAGACCAGGCCTGCAATCCAGGCGAGCAGCGCAACCAGCACGTGCTCGAGCACGATCAGCGGCCGCAGCGGAATGCCGGTCAGCCGCGCCGCGTCCGGATTGTCGCCCTGCGCATAGATGAAGCGGCCGATCGAGGTGCGCGATAGGAACAGATGCATCGCGATCGCACAGGCCGCGAACACCAGGATCGGAACCGGGACGCCGAACAGCCGTCCGGCGCCGAGATACATCAGGCCCGGCGCATCCTTCGGCGCGTAGACCACCCAGGCCGGCGCGATCCAGAACGCGAGGCCGTAAATCACGAAACCGGCGGCCAGCGTCACGAACAGCGCCGGCGCCTCGACGAAGGCCACCATCACGCCGTTGACGACGCCGATCAGCACCGCAATTGCCAACGCCAGCAGCACTGCCGTGAAAACGGGCATGCCGTTCTGCATATAGATCAGCGCGATCGCCCAGGAACCCGCCATGATCGCGACCTCGGAGAGGTCGATGCCGCGGCTGATCACGATCAGCCCCATGCCGAGGCCGAGCACGCCGAGGATGGAAATACTGCGCAACAGATTGAGCAGGTTGGAGACGGTGGCAAAACCGTTCAGCGTCAGGCCGAACACCACCAGAAGCGCGATCGTGATCAGGAGCACGATCTGCTCCTGGCTCGGCTTTGCGAACATTGAGCCCGAGCGAGATGATGCCGCAGGGACAGCAACGCCGCGCGATGGCGATTGCACGCTCATCGTTTCCTCCAGGTATTATTTTGCTTGAGACTTTAAGAGTGGCAACTCATATTCGTCAAATGCATTCGACGGATACGGATTGATTATTTACATGCATGTGCGCGATATCGATCTGAACCTGTTCGTGGTGTTCGACGCGATCTATTCCGAGGGCGGCGTCAGCCGTGCCTGCTTCCGTCTCAACCTGACGCAGCCCGCGGTGAGCCACGCGCTGAGCCGGCTGCGCGCGATGTTCAACGATCCCTTGTTCGTGCGCCGCCATCACGTGATGACGCCGACGCCGCTGGCGCGCCAGATCATCACCACGGTGCGCCAGGCGCTCAACGGCCTCGAGACGACGCTGACCCACACCAACCGCTTCGATCCGGCGAAGACGCCGAAGCGCTTCGTGATCGGCCTGCGCAACAATCTCGAGGCGCCGATGCTGAGCGCGCTGATCAACCGCATCAGCAGCGTCGCGCCGCTGGTCGAGATCGCCACGGTGCGCAGCGAGCGCAACAATCTGGAGCGGGAGCTCGCCGCCGGCACGCTCGATGTTGCGATCGATACGCTGCTGCCGCTGTCGACCGAGGTGCGGCGCGAGCAGGTCCTGACCGAGCATATCGCGGTGTTCGCCCGGCGCGGCCATCCCGAGCTCGGCGCGCGGCTCGACAAGAAGGCCTATCTGCGCATGGAGCATGTCTGCGTGACGTCGCGGCGCAGCGGCGTGTCGTTCGAGGATTTCCAGCTGCAGCGCCTCGGCTTGACCCGCACCGTCCGCCTGACCTGCCAGAATTTCGCGACCGCCTGCCATGTCGTGAGCCGCAGCAACATGCTGCTGACGGCATCGGAAAGCGCCGCCTCGGTGCTGGAGGATCCCGGGTTGTTGCAGTGCTTCCCCTGCCCGTTCCCGATCAGCCCGCACGTCAACTATCTCTACTGGCATGCCACCGCCGAGGGCGACACCACCAATCAATGGCTGCGCGAGCAGCTGCGTGCCGCCGCCGCGCTGCTGGCCGGCAGCCGCTTCAGCAAGAAGAGCCGCCGCGCGGCGAAGACCGGCCCGAAGGTGGCAATCCCGATCCCGACCAGCATCGCCGCAGAATAGAAGCGCGGCCTCGCGCCTCCGCTTCACCTCGCCCCGCGTGCGGGGAGAGGTCGCATCGCATCAAAGATGCGATGCGGGTGAGGGGGAGTCTCCGCGCACGCACCTATCGCCATATTCGCGGAGACAGCCCCTCACCCCACCCCTCCAAGAGCAAGCTTCGCTTGTCTCGACCCCGTAAGAACGGGGAGAGGGAGCACATCGGGATGCGCCGCTAAAGTCCGCTCAGCCCACTATCCACCGCCAGCGTCTGCGCGGTGACATAGACGCTCTCATCCGACATGAAGAACAGCACGGCATAGGCGATCTCCCACGCCGTCGCCTGGCGGCCGAACGGGACCTGGCTCTTGCCGCGTGACGGCCGGCCTGCGCCGGCCTCGCGGCCGTTCGGCGTATCGACCAGGCCGGGATAGACCAGGTTGGCGCGGATGCCGCGCCGCGCGCCGGTATGGGCGATGTTGCGCATCAGACCGCCGAGCGCGGCCTTGGAGGAATCATACACCGCCATCTGCGATCCCGCCTTCAGCGCCGCGATCGAGGAGATGAACACGATCGAGCCGCCATCGGCGAATTTCGGCAGAGCGGCGCGGCAGCACAGCATCGGACCGCGGACGTTCACGTCGTAGATTTTGTTCCATTCCTCGGCGCTGACATTATCGAGCCCGGTCTTGCCGAAGGTGCCGATGTTCAGCACCATGCCGTCGAGCCCGCCCATCGCGTGATGAGCTTCATCAATCATCCTGATGACGTCGGCTTCCCTGGTCACGTCGGCGGCGATCGCGAAGGCGCGACCGCCATCAGCGGCGATGCGCGCGACTGTGTCCTCGGCGGAGGCGCGGTTGAGGTCGGCGACCGCGACATGCGCGCCCTCGCGGGCGAACAGCAGGCTCATCGCGCGGCCATTGCCGATCGGATCGGTCGCGGCATCGAACACGCGCTGGCCGCCGCCAACCACCAGGATGCGGCGGCCAGTGAGGCGTCCCCTGCCCGGCGCCGTGCCGGACGATTCCGCGCTTAGGGGACGGACATAGCGCTCCGGCTTGGAGTCTTGCGAGATCTCCGACATCCGATCACCCACGCTTCCTGCCGCTCTCGTAGACCACCATGCCGGCGGCCGGATCGAGATCGGTCTCGGTCGCTTCCGTCAGTCGCGCCATCATCATGTAGAAGCCGAGCGTGACGATCGCCTCGACGATCTCCTGATCGCTGAAATGCTCGCGCACCCCTGCGAAGGCCACATCGCCGACCCGCACCTTCTCGACCACCTCGCGGCCGAAGCCGAGCAGCGCACGCTCGGCAGCGTTCAGCGAAGCATCGTCGTAATGGCCGCGCTCGACGGCATCGATCTGCGCTTGCGTCACGCCGACGCCGAGCGCGATCGGCACATGCTGGCGCCATTCATAGGCGCCGCCCTCGAGCTGCGCCGCCTGCAGGATCAGCAGCTCGCGATTGACCGCGGAGAGTTTCTGCTTGTGCAGGATCGAGTTGGCGAGCCGCATCAGGGGCATCGCATTGGTCTCGGCATGGGCCATCATGCAGAAGATGTTGAGCTTGACCGGCATGCGGTCGAACGCCGCGCGGATGTCGCCGCTCGTGGTATCCGGATCAATCAAAGGCAGCCTTGCCACGCGTCTCTCCCTTTTTTCGTTGTTTGTTGTCCGAGATATCTGCGTCCCTGGCCGCAATCAGCGACAGGAAGAACGCGAGATAGCGGTCGATCGCCTCGATCACCTTCGGTCGCGGCGAGGCCTCCGCGCCCATCACGTAATGTTCGAGCCTGACATAGATCAGGCCGGCCGCGAACAGCCGCGCCGCCTCGCGCGGATCCGAGGTCGAGATCAATCCGGCCAGCGCGAAGCCGCGGAAGTAGTCCGTCATCAGGCTTTGTTCGCGCGCATAGAAATGGTCGGCGAACTTGGCCCGAATGCCGGGCACGCGGTTGCGTTCGGCGGTGATGACCTTCTGGAACTGATGCTCGCGCGGATCGGACCATTGTTCGACGAGATCGAGCGCGAACTGGCGGCAGAACGCGGTCGGCCGCCGTGCCAGCTGCCGGTAGCGCGACTCCTCGAGCCGGTCGGCCGAACTCGCCGGGCCGTGCTCGCTGACGATCGCTTCGAGGATCGCGGCCTTGCCGGGAAAATGATTGTAGAGGCTGCTCTCGCGGATGCCGACGCGGCGCGCGAGTTCGCGCATCGAGGCCCCGCCATAGCCGCTCTGCGCGAACAGGCAGAGCGCCTCGCTGAGGATGCGCTCACGGGTGGATGTTGCGACCGCCTCGGCCGCGCTGGATATGGAAGCCGCCATGGCGCCTTGACTAACGAACGATCGTTCGCTAGTCAACCGTACGAACGATCGTTCGTCTGCTCGACGGCGGGTCAAGATCCCCGGCGAGGCGAAGTGCTCGCGTTTCAACTCCGCCCCGAAGAGGCGGAGGGCAATCTGGGGAGATCACGTCATGGCGTACCTCGTCCGCTCTCATTTGCGCGCGGCCCTTGTCCTGCTGCCGCTCATCGCCGCAGGTGCCGCGCGAGCCGAGAGCGCGAAATACGACGCAGGCACCGATGACAAGTCGATCAAGATCGGAACCACTGCGCCGCTCTCCGGTCCTGTCTCCGCTTTCGCGCAGATCGCGAAATCGGCGGAGGCCTATTTCCGCAAGGTGAACGACGACGGCGGCATCAACGGCCGGCGCATCCAGATGATGATCGCCGACGACGCCTACAGCCCGCCGAAGACGGTGGAGCAGACACGCCGCCTGGTCGAGAGCGACGAGGTGCTGTTGATCTTCGGCGGCGTCGGCACGCCGACCAACAGCGCCGTGCACAAATATCTCAACGACAGGAAGGTGCCGCAGCTCTTCCTCGGCTCGGGTGCGGCGAAGTGGGACGATCCGAAGAATTTTCCGTGGACCGTCGGTTGGCAGCCGACCTATCGCGACGAGGCGATCGCCTACGCCAAATACATCAAGGCGAGCCATCCGAACGCCAAGGTCGGCGTGCTCTATCAGAATGACGACCTCGGCAAGGACTATCTGAAGGCGCTGGAGGAAGGCCTCGGCAGCACCGAGGCCATCGCGGCGCGCGCGCCGTATGAGACGTCAGCGCCCACCATCGACACGCAGATATTGCTGCTCAAGAGCAGCGGCGCCGACGTGGTGCTGGTCGCGGCGACACCGAAATTCGCGGCGCAGGCGATCCGCAAGATCGGCGAGATCGGGTGGAAGCCCACCACCATCATCTCCAATGTCTCGGCCTCGATCAGCGGCGTGCTCGAACCCGCCGGCCGCGACAATTCCACCGGCGTGATCTCGAGCCAGTACCTGAAGGATTCGACCGACCCGACGCTGAAGGACGATTCCGGCTACAAGCAATGGGTCGCCTTCATGGACAAGTATTTGCCCGACGCCAACAAGAGCGACTGGCTCAATGTCTACGGCTACACCATCGCACAGACGCTGGTCGCGGTGCTGAAGGCCTCCGGCAACGACCTGACCCGCGCCAATGTGATGAAGCAGGCGACCAGCATGAGGGATCTGCATCTGCCGATGCTGATCAACGGCACGGCGGTCAGCAATTCGCCGGAGCACTATACGCCGATGACCAGCCTGCAACTGATCCGCTACGATGGCACGCGCTGGGTGCCGTTCGGCGACCTCATCAAGAACTGAGCACGGCATGCGCCAGATCACCATCGGCAGCATGCGGATCGATCGGCTGGTCGAAATCCCCGCGCTCGCCTTCGAAAAGACATGGCTGTTCGCCAACGTCACCGACGAGGTCATCGCCGCGAACCGAAGCTGGCTCGATCACCGCTATATCGAGCCGGAGACCGGCCGCTTCATCCTGAGCCACCACTCCTATCTGGTGCGTACGCCGCGCTGGACCGCTGTCGTCGATACCTGCTGCGGCAATCACAAGCCACGTCCGCGCGTGCCGGTGTGGGACAATCTCAACCAGCCCTATCTGGAAAACATGGCCGCGCTGGGCGTGCAACCCGAGCAGGTCGACTTCGTGATGTGCACGCATCTCCATGTTGACCACGTCGGCTGGAACACGCGGCTGCTCAACGGGCGCTGGGTGCCGACCTTTCCGAAGGCGCGCTATCTGATGGGACGCGCCGAGTTCCGGCACTGGGAGGCCGCGCACCGCGCGAGCCCGTCGGCACCGGTCAATCACGGCTCGTTCGAGGACTCCGTGCTACCGGTCGTCGCGGCCGGACAGGCCGAATTCGTCGAGACCAATCATCTGTTGTTCGACGATCGCGATGCGGGCTTGCGCTTTGCGCCGGCGCCGGGCCACACCGCCGGCAACATGCAGATCCATCTCGACGGCGGCGGCGCTCATGCCGTGATGTCGGGCGATGTGATCCATCATCCGATCCAGTGCGCGGAGCCTTGGCTATCCAATGCCGCCGACGTCGATCCCGCGGCAGCGCTCGCCACCCGCGTGACGCTGCTGGCGCAGTTGGCCGATACACCGAGCTATTTGCTGACAGGGCACTTCCCTGCCCCGACGGCAGGCCGCGTGGTCCGGCATGGCGACGCGTTCAGGTTCAGGTTCGAGGATTGAGCGTCTGAGAAGATCGGGCCAGGAGGGCTCCGCGAAACCAGCGACGCCCCGTCTTCCGTTCGCCCTCGCCAGCGCGGCCGGGATCGAAGTCAAATAGCGCGATCCAGCCATGCGGTTCCGCGCTTGAATCCGCATCGACGGGCAGGCATAAGGGCTGCCATCTCCCTTAAAAAATGACCTTAGCCCAAGGATTTATGATGCCCGCCTATCGCTCCCGCACCACCACCCACGGCCGCAACATGGCGGGTGCTCGCGGCCTCTGGCGCGCCACCGGCATGAAGAACGAGGACTTCGGCAAGCCGATCATCGCGGTGGTCAATTCCTTCACCCAGTTCGTGCCCGGCCACGTCCATCTCCAGAACCTGGGCCAGCTGGTCGCACGCGAGATCGAGAAGGCCGGCGGGGTGGCAAAAGAGTTCAACACCATCGCGGTCGACGACGGCATCGCGATGGGCCATGACGGCATGCTCTACAGCCTGCCCTCGCGCGAGCTGATCGCCGACAGCGTCGAATACATGGTCAACGCGCATTGCGCCGACGCGATGGTCTGCATCTCCAACTGCGACAAGATCACGCCCGGCATGCTGATGGCGACGCTGCGCCTCAACATCCCGACCGTGTTCGTCTCGGGCGGCCCGATGGAATCGGGCAAGATCCTGCTCAAGGGCAAGAAGCGCGCGGTCGACCTGATCGACGCGATGGTCGCCGCCGCCGACTCCAATGTGTCAGACGACGAGGTCGAGGTGATCGAGCGCTCGGCCTGCCCGACCTGCGGCTCCTGCTCGGGCATGTTCACCGCGAATTCGATGAACTGCCTGACCGAGGCGCTCGGCCTCGCGCTGCCCGGCAACGGCTCGGTGCTGGCGACCCATGCCGACCGCAAGAGCCTGTTCGTCGAGGCCGGCCATTTGATCGTCGATCTCGCCCGCCGCTATTACGAGCAGGACGACGCCAAGGTGCTGCCGCGCAACATCGCGAACTTCAAGTCGTTCGAGAACGCGATGACGCTCGACATCGCGATGGGCGGCTCGACCAACACCGTGCTGCATCTGCTCGCCGCCGCGCGCGAGGGCGAGGTGCCGTTCACGATGGCCGACATCGACCGTCTGTCGCGCAAGGTGCCGGTGCTGTGCAAGGTCGCACCTTCGGTGCAGGACGTCCACATGGAGGACGTGCATCACGCCGGCGGCATCATGGCGATCCTCGGCGAGCTCGACCGCGCCAAGCTGCTCACGACCGACGGCCCGACCGTGCACGCCTCGACGCTCGACGACGCGCTGAACCGCTGGGACGTGGTGCGGACCACGAGCGACAAGGTGCGCAATTTCTATCGCGCAGCCCCCGGCGGCGTGCCGACCCAGGAAGCCTTCAGCCAGGACCGTCGCTTCGACGAGGTCGATCTCGACCGCGAAAAGGGCGTCATCCGCGGCGCCGCGCATGCCTATTCCAAGGACGGCGGGCTCGCCGTGCTGTTCGGCAATCTTGCGGAAGACGGCTGCATCGTGAAGACCGCCGGCGTCGATCAGAGCATCCTGAAGTTTTCGGGTCCCGCCCGCATTTTCGAAAGCCAGGACGCATCGGTCGACGCCATCCTCACCAACAAGGTGAAGGCCGGCGATGTCGTGCTGATCCGCTATGAAGGTCCGCGCGGCGGCCCGGGCATGCAGGAGATGCTCTATCCGACCAGCTATCTGAAGTCGAAGGGGCTCGGAAAGGCCTGCGCGCTGATCACCGACGGCCGCTTCTCCGGCGGATCGTCGGGCCTGTCGATCGGCCACGTCTCGCCGGAAGCCGCCGAAGGCGGCCTGATCGGCCTGGTCGAGGAAGGCGACATCATCGAGTTCGACATCCCGAACCGCAAGGTCAACCTCAAGGTCGACGATGCCGAGTTGAAACGGCGGCGTGCGGCGATGGAAGCCAAGGGCAACGCGGCGTGGAAGCCGGCAGCGCCGCGCAAGCGCGCGGTCTCGACCGCGCTGAAAGCCTATGCGGCGTTCGCCAGCAGCGCGGCGAAGGGAGCCGTGCGCATCCTGCCGGAGTGATACGCGCGACGATGTCCGCAGCGTCCCCTACCTCTCCCAAGGGAGAGGTGATTTTCGATGCCAATCGTGTCCGGCTGCGCGCGCGATGCGTCAGTTCACGTGCAAGTCGGCCGCTTCGATCCGGATGCGGTCGGCGTGCAGTGACCAGTCGCACAGCGATTGTTCCTGACAGAATTTGACCTTGGCCATCTCGGTGGCCTGGCCTTCGCTCATCGCGTCGATCTCGAGCGCGCCCTGGCAGACCTCGCGCTCGCGGCCATTGCCGCCGAGCACGTCCTTCATGAAATGAACGACGAAGCGTGACATGGAACCCTCCCTGCAGGACCGGCAGAGCCCGGGAGTACCACGTTAGCACTAACGCGAAATGGGGGTGAGTTAATTCGGAAGGACGCGTGCGACCGTTCGCAGCGGGGAAAGCTAGGCGCCGGCCTGGGGCAGGCTGGCGGCAGCGATCGCGACGATCTGCGCAATGCGGCGGCCGATCTTGGCGGGCGCGTTGCGGAGCAATGACTGGACCTGTCGCATGACACATCTTCCTTCCATGCCCGGTATGGTCGGGCACATCGGGAAAATGGCGATTTGGGGCTAAGTCGTCGATATCTCAGGGAAAATAACAACGGACGCTTCGCGAGGCGGCGCTTTGGCAGTGGGTTTGTTGCCTCGATCGAGGCTCCGGCGAAGGAGATATTCTCCGGCGTTTTTGGGCCCACACACCCGCGCACGGCTCGCCATCTGCGTAAGCGACGCACCGGCGCAAGGGTTTCCTTCCCCTCGCGGTAACCCTCCCCCCGCAAGGGTCCCACAAGGGGGGCGTTTGCACGATTTCGGAATATTAGAAATGTACCCCTGAGTTGCCCGACGCGTCAAGTCGCCTGGTCGAACGCCGGCAGCCGCCGGCTCCTTTGCATGGGGTTGTTTTCGATATTTTGGCCGCGCGCGCAGCCGCGGCACCCCTCGCGAGTGAGGGACGCACCAACGGCAGGGTTCCCTCCCCCCTTGCGGGGGAGGGTTAGGGAGAGGGGTACCACACGGGTGCTCTCTCACTCTGCGTTCGGACGACGCAGGGTCCGAATTGCGATGATCGTGCCTTCGTCGGTTGTCTCGCCCGGGGCCACCCCTCTCCCCACCCTCTCCCGCAAGGGGAGAGGGTGCCCACGAGCGTGCTCCCCTGACAAGATCAGGCAGTGCGTGCCAGTATCAGCGCCACCTAGCCGGGCATAAACCCGAACGCCTTCTCGAACCGCTTCGCATAGACCGGCCAGACCTCGGGATTGATGACGCGCGGCGGGCGCTTGCCGTCGAGCGCATCGAGGATCTGTTCAGCGGCGATCCGGCCCATGTTGATGCGCGCTTCGCGGGTGACGCCGGCGGTGTGCGGGCTCGCCAGCACGTTGTCGAACTGCAGCAGCGGATGATCCGGCGGCGGCGGCTCCTTGGCCCAGACGTCGAGGCCGGCGCCGGCGATGCGTTTTTCACGCAGCGCCTCCTCGAGCGCCTTCTCATCATGGATGAAGCCGCGCGCGGTCGTGACGAAGTAAGCGTGCGGCTGCATCAGCGCGAATTCGCGCGCGCCGATCATGCCCCGGCTCTTGCTGTCCAGCGGACAGGAGATCGAGACGAAATCCGCCCGGCGCAGGAGATCGTCGAGCTCGACCTTCTCGCCGCCCCGCTTCGCCATCTCGTCTGCCGCCAGATACGGATCGTAGGCAATCACCTTCATGTGCAAGAGGCCCTTGCACAGCTCGGCGATGCGGCGGCCGACATTGCCGAGACCGACGATGCCGACGGTCTTCTCCTTCAGCTCGTTGCCGATCAGATCGTTGCGGTTGACATTGGCCTCGCGCCGCAGCCGGCGGTCGGACTGGATGATCCGCTTCGACAGCGTCAGCATCATGCCGAGCGCGTGCTCGGCGACCGAATTGGCATTGCCGCCGGACTGGTTGACGACCAGCACCCCCGCCGCGGTGCAGGCCTCGACGTCGACGGGATCGAAGCCGGCGCCGTTCGAGGACACGATCAGAAGGTTCGGCGCGCGCTTCAACAGCTCGGCATGGGCATGGAAATGCGGCGCCAGCTCATCGCGGGCGGCGCCGATCTGGTAGGCATGCGCATCCGCCAGCACGGGGGCGAATTGCGCCTCCGGCGTCTCGTTCTCCAGACGGTCGAGCCGGACATCCGGCCGCTTCTTCAGGATATCGACATAGATCTCGTGGGCGAGGTATTTGACGTAGAACACGCGCTTGTTGTTGACGGTCATATCTTCGGGCAGCTTTCAGTTTGGGAAGCCATAGAGTTTTGCGGGATTGTCGACGAGGATGCGGTGCCGGGTCGCGGCGTCCGGCGTCCACGCCTGGAACAGCGTCAGAAGATGGCCGGCATCGGGCATTTCGCCCTCGACCCGCGGATGCGGCCAGTCGCCGCCCCACACCAGCCGCTCCGGATTGGCGGATACCAGCGCCTCGTGGAACGGCCGCGCATCCGGATAATCCGGCGCGCGCTGGCTGAGGCGATGGGCGCCTGACAGCTTGGCCCAGCACCAGCCCTCGCCGACCGCACGCAGCAGGCTCTGAAAGCCGGCGGTGTTGATGCCGGCGGCAGCATCGGTGCGCCCCATGTGATCGACCACCACCGGCAGCCCCAGCGCCTTCAGCGTCGGGATCGTGTCGGGCAGATCCTTCACGTCGATCCAGAGCTGCAGGTGCCAGCCGAGCTCAGCCATCACGGCCGCATGGGTCTCGGCGACGCCGAGCGGGATGCCGCCGCGGTAGTGCAACTGGCCACCGCGGAAGAAATGATTGAAGCGCAACGCGCGCACGCCGAGCACATGCCATTGCCGCAGCGTGCCCACCGCCACGTCGGCATCGGCCACCGCGACGCCGCGCAGCCGCGCCGGCTCGCGCTGCAAGGCATCCAGCATCGCCGAATTGTCGCGGCCATGCGCACTGCCCTGCACCAGCACGCCGCGGGCAAATCCAAGCGCGTCGAGCATGCCGAGATAGGTCTTAAGCGGCGCGTCGGGCGGCGTGTAGCTGCGATCATTGGCATAGGGGAAGCGGTCGGCCGGGCCGAACACATGCGCATGCGTATCGCAGGCCTTCGC
The DNA here is from genome assembly GCF_007993935.1 of Bradyrhizobium macuxiense. Taxonomy (GTDB): domain Bacteria; phylum Pseudomonadota; class Alphaproteobacteria; order Rhizobiales; family Xanthobacteraceae; genus Bradyrhizobium; species Bradyrhizobium macuxiense_A. The sequence continues at coordinate 51,489 of NZ_VITY01000002.1, forward strand.
CGGCAGCTTCTCGCGCGGCGGCGTGACGGGTCGCGGCGGCAGGCAGGCGGGAATCTCTGATGCGGCCATCGCTATTCCGCCTTCATGCCGGCGGCCTTGATGATCGGCCCCCATTTGTCGTAGTCGGCCTTGATCTTGGCAGCGAACTTGTCCGGCGTGCTCCCGATCGAGATCGCACCGAGCTTGCCGAGCCGCTCCTTCACGGCATCGGTGTTCACCGCCGCGACGAAATCGTGCGAGATCTTCGCAACGAGATCGGGCGGCATGTTACCGGGACCGAGCAGGCCCCACCACACCTCGGTGTCGTAGCCCGGCACGGTCTCCGACATGCTGGGCACGTCAGGCAGGAACGGCGCGCGCGAGGCCGTCGTCACCGCCAGCGCGCGAACGGTGCCGGCCTGCAACTGCCCGACCGATTCCGGCCCGTTGTTGAACGACATCGGAATTTGTCCACCGATCAGATCGTTGATCGCGGGCGCGCCGCCCTTGTAGGGGATCGCATTGATCTCGATTTTTGCGAGATAGTTCAGCAGCTCGCCGGCGAGATGGGTCGAGGTGCCGTTGCCGGCATGGGCGAATGACAGGCTGCCGGGCTTCGCCTTCGCCGCGGCGATGACGTCGCTGACCGACTTGAACGGGGAGTCCGCCCGCACCAGCAGCACGTTCGGCGACGACGCCAACAGCGAGATCGGCGAGAAATCCTTGAAGGTGTCGTAGGGCAGCTTTGGATAAAGGAACGGATTGGTGGCGTGCCCGCTCGCCACCATGATCAGATTGTAGCCATCAGGCGCGGAGCTTGCGATCGCCTGCGAGGCGATCACCCCGCCGGCGCCGGGACGGTTCTCGACGACGATCGATTGCGTCCAGGTTTTCGATACGGCTTCGGCCAGCGTGCGCGTCAGCACGTCGACGCCTCCGCCGGACGGATATGGAACGAGGATGTGAACGGCCTTGGCCGGGTATGGCTGCGCGGACGCGAAGCCGGCCGCAACCATGGCCGCTGCCACAATGGCGGTCCGCCAGACCCATCCGGCCATCGACGCCTCCCGTCCCTTGATCGTTCCGTCCCTTTGTCGTTACCGTCTGTATCGCACGCCGGTTCGACTCAGCGATGGCCGAATTGCGCAGATCACGTTGCGGCCGCGGCATGTTGACAATCACAGGCACCGCGTCAAGTTTCGATCCGCAAGCGAACATCAGCGTCGCACGAGCAGGGAGGACAGGATGGCGGCCGCGGAACAAGCCTCGTCCCAGAAGACGGCGACCACCTGGCACGGCATCGTGCTGCAGACGCTGAAGCGGAACGAGATCAAGCTGGTGCCCTATGTGCCCGACCGGGTGCTGACCACGCTGATCAAGGACCTGCACGCCGATCCCTATTTCACGACATTTCCGGCCGCGCGCGAGGAAGAGGCCGTCGGCATCGTCTCCGGCGCCTGGATGGCCGGCATGCGCGGCGCGGTGCTGATGCAGACCTCGGGCTTTGCCACGCTCGCCAACGTGCTGGCCTCGCTCGCGGTGCCCTATCAGATCCCGCTGATCATGTTCGTCTCGGAGCGCGGCACGCTCGGCGAGTTCAACTACGGCCAGGCGCTGGTCTGCCGCACCATGCGCCCGGTGCTGGATTCGCTGGCGATGGAGCACCACACCATCACAAGACTCGACGAGCTCGAATTCATCGCCGACCGCTCGATCAAGCAGGCCGTCACCACCCAGGCGCCGGTGGCGCTGATCCTCTCGCCGCTGTTGACCGGCGGCAAGACCTTCGACAAGTGAGATCAGCCATGACCAACACCCCCGCGCGCAACACCAAGGTGATGAACCGCTTCGATCTGACCCAGCGCCTCGTCGCCGGATTGAAGGACGAGGCCGTGATCGGCGGCATCGGCAACACCAATTTCGATCTCTGGGCCGCCGGCCACCGCCCCGAGAATTTTTACATGCTGGGCAGCATGGGGCTGGCGTTTCCGATCGCACTCGGCGTTGCCCTCGCGCAGCCGAAACGGCGCGTGTTCGCGCTCGAAGGCGACGGCTCGCTGCTGATGCAACTCGGCTGCCTCTCGACCATCGCGACGCTGGCGCCGAAAAACCTGACGATGGTGGTGATGGACAACGGCATCTACCAGATCACCGGAAGCCAGCCGACGCCTGCCGCGGGCCATACCGATCTCGTCGCAGTCGCGATCGCCAGCGGCCTCGCCAACAGCTCATGGGCCGCCGACGAGGACGATTTCGAGCGACTGATCGCGCAGTCGAAGCAGGCTGCAGGGCCCACGCTGATCGGCGTCCGCATCGACGACAAGCCCGGCACCGGAACCACCCGCCGCGACCCCGTGCAGATCCGCGAACGGTTCATGCATGGGATGGGAGTGAGGCAGCCTTTGTAGCCGAGGAAGAGCTCGCAGCCTACGCCCCGTCATTGCGAGGAGCGAAGCGACCAAGCAATCCATCTTTCTACGCATCCGGAGAGATGGACTGCTTCGCTTCACTCGCAATGACGGCAATGGATGCTCAATTCATCCGCAATTCGGTAATGTGCCGCGGATCCGGCTTCAGCTCGCCGCGTTCGACGCGCTTGACGATGTCGGTCAGCGCGGCGTTGGCCGCGCATGACATGCCGAGCTTCTCGCCCTCGCGCACCACAAAACCGTTGAGGAATTCGATCTCGGTGCGGCGGCCCTTCTGCATGTCCTGGCCCATCGAGGGTCGCTGCGCGGACGAGGTGCGCTTGGCATCCTTGAAGCGCTGCTCGTCGCAGGCACGGGTCGCGGCCTCGTCGCCCTCGCCGGCGCGGGCGATGGTCTCGGGCGGCAGATGCAGGATCTCTTCCAGCTGATAGCCATGCGCCTGGCCAACGCGGATCGCCTCGCTGCCGAGCCGCGTCGAGAACCGGCGCAGCGGTTCGCTCTGCAGCACCTCGCCGCCCGCCAGACCCGTGCAGGCCGAGAGCCCTTTGCCCATCACATTGGCGACGAGCTTGGACCAGCGCTCGCCCCAGAGATTTGAGGTGACCTTGGCGCTGTCGGAATGAGCGACCAGCCGGCACACCTCCTCCGCCCGCGCGGTGATGCGGCCATGCACCTCGCCGGCGCGAAACACGGTATGCGCTGCGCCGCCCTTGCCGGCGCCGCGGTGGATATGGCCGGGCCCGGGCAGATTGACGGTGATGCTGCTCGCGATGCAGCCGAGCGTCTTGCCCCAGCCGACGACGCCGGCGATCGTCTCCTCGTTCATGCAGTTCTGCAGCGACACGACATAGCCGTCCGCCGCCAGATATTGCCGGATCAGCATGGTGGCCCAGGCCGTGTCGTAGGACTTCATGCAGACGAAGGCGATGTCGACCGGCTTCTCCTTGGCGAGCTGCTGCGCGTCGGTGATATCAAGCGCACGCACCGGCACCGAGAACTCGGCAACATCCATCGCGTGGGTGACGCGCAGTCCGTGCTTGCGCATGTGCTCGACATGCTCGGGCCAGGGATCGATGAAGGTGACGTCCTCACCCGCCTGCGCCATATGCGCACCGGCATAGCCGCCGACCGCACCCGCGCCGACGATCGCGATCTTCCGACCCATGTTTCCATCCCCTGATCTTGTCCGAAGCAGACGCTTGCTGCGTCCGTTGCCGACCAGTCTAGGGGATCAGGCGGTCAGGCCAACCGGTCGCTTCATGAAAAAACGGGCCTGTGCCATGCCAGTATTCATGGGGCCGAAAAAAATCCCCGCGGGCGAGCTGCCCGCGAGGATGTCCGCAGTCAGATGAAGCCAGGCGCAATCAGTCGATGATCTTGACGATCCGGTGGGTGCGCGCGTCAACGATCACACGGCGATCATTGACGACCGCATAGCGATACTCGGTGTAGCGCGGCACCGGGCGGAGCACGACGGTGTCGGGCAGCGGCTCACCGACCACGACGCGTTCGCGCACCACGACCGACGGCTCGTTGCGCGGGATCGAGGAGATCACCGCATTCGGAATCTCGAGGCCGGCGCCGACCGCAGCACCAACCGTACCGCCGACGATCTCGCCCAGCGGGCCCGCGATCTCGCCGCCGGTCCGCGCACCGTTCGCGGCGCCCGCAGCAGTCGTGGACTGCGCGAAGGCCGAACCGGACGCGAGCAGCGACGCAGCAACGACAAGGGAAACGGCAAAACGCTTGTTCATCATTCTCCTCCTCCGAGTTGATCGACGCATCTCAACATCGGAGCGAATGAGACGTTCCAGTTCCAGCGCGGCAACTTGCGCGTAAATTCTGGTTCCGCAGCAACCACCTGTGGTTCCGGCGCAAATGAGAATGCTGCTTCGAGCATGTCGCAATCGGCATTCATCATTGGTTCAGGTTCAGAGACGGTTCAGTGCAGTCCGCAGTGCGCGTCCTTCACTGCGGCGGCTTCTGTTCGGTGCGTCGTCTTGACGTTCGCGGTCTCGGCGCCGGTGTAGCCACCGGCTTGATGCGGATCCGCATCGCGCCACCCTTCGGATGATCGATCTCGAAGGCGTTGGTCCTGCGCACCAGTTCGCCGAGGGTGCGGAAGCCGTAAGTCCGTTGATCGAAATCCGATGCGACATTGGCAAGCTGGCGTCCGACCTCGCCAAGCGTCACCCAGCCATCTTCACTGGCGATCTGGCCGAGCACCTTCTTGATGATCGGCGTCGCGGTCTCGGGCGGCTGCAATGGCTGAGCACGCGCGGCCGAGTCCTGGTTGCTGGCCGCACCGCCGCGCAAATTCTCGGTATAGACGAACCTGCGGCAGGCCTGCCGGAAACTTTCCGGCGTCTTCTGCTCGCCGAACCCAAACACATCGATGCCGTGCTCGCGGATGCGCGCGGCAAGCCGGGTGAAATCGCTGTCCGACGACACCAGGCAGAAGCCATCGAACCGGCCGCTGTGCAGCAGGTCCATCGCGTCGATCACGAGGGTGATGTCGGATGCATTCTTGCCGGTGGTGTAGGCGAATTGCTGCTGCGGGATGATGGCGTGCTTGGACAGGATGTCGGCCCAGCCCTTGGACCTCGGGTTGGAGAAGTCGCCATAGATGCGGCGCACGCTGGCCTCGCCGATCTTGGCGATCTCCTCGAACAGCCCGTCGGCGATCTTTGCGGATGCATTGTCGGCGTCGATCAGGACGGCGAGACGGGGCGAGCGAAGTTCGGACGGCATGGCATTTCTCAGCTGGGACGCGATGGATCAAGATTCGCACATCGCGCGTCCCAGGCATAGACCAAGCGGCCGCCGGTTCGCCGTCACGGCAGTGGCCGGTCGTGCGGCTCAGATCACCTCGCCGAGGTCGATCGCGCGCCTGGCGAACTCGATGGCCTTCTCGGCGGTGATCGCATCCGCTGTGGTCGTGGCCTCGTCGCGCACCGACGGCGGCGAGGCGATCCGGATCTTCTTGCCGTTCGAGCGGCGGATGGTCGCGCGCCAGCGATCGACATCGCGGCGGTAGGCATCGATGACAAAGTCCCGGTAGGCGACGCCGCTCATCAGCGGCTGAAGCGTTGCCATTTCGGCACCGGCCGGCCGGCTCGCGATCTCGCGCACCATCTCGACAATCGTCTCGACGGCGTGCTCACGCGCGACGCCGGTCACGTCCCTGAGCAAATAGCTCACCGCCGCGCCGATCTGCGCCCTGGCGCGATCGTCGCTCGCAAAATCCGAATCGACCTGAATTGACATGATGGGGAATACGCCTCCTCCGGACGCAATATCGGACGCTTCCAGGCATCCGGCACGCTGCAACCAAGAGACGTTTAGTCGGCTCCCCATTAAAGCCGGATTATCCGTTAGCCCCCGATTTCTCGGACGCCGTTAACCGGGTCTTGATGTCGCTTCGGAACCTGTCCGAAGCGGCATCGAACCGCGGTCCGATCACAGAGCACCCCCGCTCCGCGCCGATTTGTCCCCAGCCCCGTCGGGCGCCGCCGGCGGGTTCGCGCCGCCAATCCGCTCGTGATCTCCAATTGACATATCACTGCTATTTGTGTGACATTTTATGAAATGGGCCGACAAGAGCCCGGCCACGTCCACTTGGGCAAGTCCACTTGGGGAGGACAGCAATGACCATTTCCGACGTCACCGCATCGGCCGGAAGCCGGGCTCCGGCCGCCGTCGCGCGCACCGCGCAGGCGCAGCAGGTCGCCGACATCGCGGCACGCCTCGAACGCCTGCCGCTGACCTCCTATCAGCGCTGGATCTTCGGGATCATCGCAACCGCATGGCTCTTCGACAGCATGGACCTGGCCGCGCTCACTTTCGTGCTCGGCTCGATCCGCCAGACCTTCGGCCTGTCGACGGCGGAAGCCGGGCTGCTGTCCAGCATGAGCTTCCTCGGCATGTTCGCGGGCGCCGCGTCCGCCGGCCTGCTGGCCGACCGCTTCGGCCGCGCCCGCGTCTTCCAGGTCAGCATGATCTTCTGGGGATTGGGCAGCCTGTGCTGCGGTCTCTCGACGACGGCGACCGCGCTCGGCGCGTCCCGCCTGCTGCTCGGCTTCGGCATGGGCATGGAGTTTCCCGTCGCGCAATCGATGGTCTCGGAAATCATGCCGGCCAGCAACCGGGGCCGCTACATCGCGTTCCTTGAAGGGTTTTGGCCGCTCGGCTTCATCGCGTCGGGCCTGTTGACCTACTTCGTGCTGCAGGCCGCCGACTGGCGCTGGGTCTTCATCCTGCAGGCGATCCCGGCCGTCTTCGTACTTGTGGTACGGCGCTATGTTCCGGAATCGCCGCGCTGGCTCGCCTCCCACGGCTATTCCGAGCGGGCCGAAGCGACCGTGCGCGACATCGAAAGCAGGGTGCGTGATCGCATGGGCAGCAAGGACCTGCCGCCGGTCGTGCGCCAAGCCGCCGCTCCCGCGTCCGAAACGACCGGGCTGAGGACGCTGTTCTCAGGCATCTACGCCAGGCGGACCACAATGTTGTGGACCTTGTGGTTCTTCGCGCTGCTCGGCTTCTACGGTCTGACCACGTGGCTCGGCGCGCTGCTGCAGGCAAAGGGATTCCCGATCACCAAGTCGGTGTTCTACACCATCATGATCTCGCTCGCGGGCATCCCCGGCTTCCTGGTCTCGGCGTGGCTCGTCGAATCCTGGGGCCGCAAGGCGACGCTGGTGATGAACCTGCTCTGCGGCGCAATCGCCTGCCATTTCTACGGCTCGGCGGCGGACCAGACCCAGCTCATCATTGCCGGCCTCTGCATGCAATTCTTCCTGTTCGGCATGTGGTCGGCGCTCTACGCCTATACGCCTGAATTGTACCCGACCCATGTCCGGGCGACCGGAACCGGATTTGCCTCCGCGGTCGGCCGAATCGGTTCGCTGATCGGTCCATATGTGATCGGCGTGATCCTGCCCGCGGCGGGACAGAGCGGTGTGTTCGCACTGGGCGCCGGCGCGTTCGTGGTGGCGGCGCTGGCCGTGCTGTTGCTCGGCGAGGAAACCCGCGGCCGGACCCTGGAAAGCATTTCGCACTGATGATGCGCTGCTGTTCGCTGCACGCGGCCGGATTCGGTGTAACGCCGATCGAGTGGCCTTGTCAGTGCCATCGGGGCGTGTGAGATATCTGCTGTACAGCAGCACGCAAGATCCCGATGGCAGATTCGAGCAAACGATCAAGCACGGTGCGCGCCCGCGCAGCAGGAAGCCGTCGGCCGGCGCGGCAATCGTCCGCCGGCGGCAAGCCGCGCTCTGCCGCGCAGGCCCTTCTCCCGCAAGGCGACGTCACCCTCACCGATCGCGCCTATGCCGAGCTGGAAGAGCTGATCGTGACGCTGCAACTGCCGCCCGGCACCGCGCTCTCCGAACTCGTGCTCGCCAAGCGGCTCGACATCGGCCGGACCCCGATCCGAGAGGCGCTGCAGCGGCTGTCGCGCGACGGCCTCGTCAACATCCTGGCTCGCCGCGGCGTGCTGGTGTCCGAGATCGACCTTCGCGCCCAGCTCCGCCTGCTCGAAGTGCGGCGCGAGCTGGAACGGCTGATGGCGCGCGGCGCCGCCGAGCGCGCCACCAGCGAGCAGCGTGCGCAGTTCTCCGAAATCGCCGCAGGCATGCGGCGCGCGGCGGAAAAATCCGACGATCTGCTGTTCATGCGGCTCGATCACCAGTTCAACACGCTGATCTCCACAGCGTCACGCAACGAGTTCGCCTCGCGCGCCATGGGCCTGATGCACGGTCTGTCGCGCCGATTCTGGTACCAGCATTACAAGGAAGCAGCCGATCTGCCGCTCGCGGCGCGGCTGCATGCCGACGTCGCCGAGGCCATCGCCGAACGCCGCACCGACGCCGCGGGCGCTGCCTCCGACAGCCTGATCGATTACATCGAGAGTTTCGCGCGTTCGACGCTGTAGGCCTTCATAGCTCGACGACCGTGCGGATCGACCTTCCGCGCCGCAACGCCTCGAAGCCGTCATTGATGCCGTCGAGCGTGCAGCGACCGGTGATCAGTTCGTCGAGCTTGAGCCTGCCATCGAGATAGGCCTGCGCCAGCCAGGGAAAGTCACGCCGCGGGCGCGCGCCGCCATAGCTCGAGCGACGAAATCGCTTCTCGCCCATCAACGCGCCCCAGCGGAAGCTCACGTCTTGCGTGACGTCGATCTTGCCGAGCCAGATCACCTCACCGCCCGGCCGCACCGCCTCCGCGGTCTGCCGGAACGCCAGCGGATGGCCGGCCGCTTCGAGGATGACGTCGGCCCCCCGGCCGCTGGTCACCTCCCTGGCGAACTGGACCGGGTCGCTGTGCGCTGCATTGACGGTGAGCGTCGCGCCGAGGTTCCGCGCCAGCGCAAGCTTTGCATCGTCGAGGTCGACCGCGATGATCGCTCCGGCCCCGGCGAGCCGGGCGCCCTGCACCGCGGCCAGCCCGACCGCGCCGCAGCCCGTGACCATCACGGTGTCGCCGTGGCCGATGGCGGCGACGTTCAGCGCCGCGCCGACGCCGGTCATGACACCGCAGCCGATCAGGCAGGCACGATCGAACGGAATCTCCTTGGGCACGACGATTGCCTGCTGCGCCGGCAGCACGACATATTCCGAGAACGCTCCAAGGAACATCAGATGCGCCAGACTCTTGCCGCCCGCGAGCTGCGCCTTCGACGCGCCGTCGAAATGCACGCCTTCCGCGCCTTTGGCGAGATAGGTCTCGCACAGGATCGGCTGCCCGCGGTCGCAGTGAAAGCAGTGCCCGCAATGCGGATTCCATGACAGGATCACGTGGTCGCCGGCGCTGACGTCCCGCACCGCGCTGCCGACCTCCTCGACCACGCCGGCCGCCTCGTGCCCGAGGATCATCGGCAAGGGATAACGTAGCGATCCGTCGATCACCTCCAGATCGGTATGGCAGAGCCCCGCGGCCCGCACCTTCACCACGACGTCGGTCGGCATCGGTGGTGCCAGCGAAACGCGCTCGACGGAGAGCGGCGTTCCGCTTTGATGCAGCACCGCCGCACGACAAATGAGGGTCATGTCAAAATTCTCTCGCGGAGCAATCAGCGTGGGTTAGGCCGTTGGTCCGGACCGCAGCGCCGCGACCGCCTCGTCGAGATCGGCCGACGAAAGCTCCCATTCATTGCCGAAATTGGCGACGATGCGCCGCATGAAGCTCTCGTGCAGCGCCTTCGCGGCGGCCGCGTCGTGCAGATGATCATAGAGCAGCGCGAAGGCCAGTTGTGCCGGCTCGGGCCCCTCGTAGCTCCATTCAAATCCGTGCTCGGTGAGACGAAGCTGGTCGTAATGTGGTGACAGCGGCTCGCCGTCGACCAGCACGGAAATGCCGTCGATGGTGCGGTCCCCGGCATAGCTCGCCATCGGAGTCTCCCTGTGCTGAAGCGTCATATCAGGATCTCTGTCAGGATCTTGGGGGACGCATCTTGAGGTCCTTCTTGACGACCTCGGGGAAGATCCACATCGCGACCGTGGCGAATACGCCGAGGAAGGCGACTGCGTAGCTCGGCCCCTGCTGTCCGAGATAGACCATGAAGAAGTATCCGCAGGCCGCCGTGGCAAGGCACGCCAGCGACAGCATGAGCTTGATGTGGCTTGGCATCGAGACCTCCCCTTCAGGTCCACATGTGGAATGATGGTGCGGCCACGCCGACCAGCAGCGCCAGCGCCGCGATCATGGCGCAACAGGACAACCGCAGTCCCGCGCGTCCGTCGCGCCACCATTCCGGCAGCGCCTGAAACAGCCCGGGCAGGAACAGGAACAGCACACCGCCCACCACAATGATGGTGGTCCAGCGCAGTTCGACCAACGCGAAGGCCAGCGTGCCGGCGAACAACATCACCCACAATGCGGTGGTCATCGTTACCGGCAGAACGGCGCGTCCGCGCAGCGGATACATCCCGGCCAGTTGGAGGAAGCCGATGCAGCACACGCTCCACAGCAGGCCGAACCAGGCCAGGCCGGCGAGATTGGGTTCAAGCTGCGGCATGCGGCACCGATTGCTCCTTCACCACGACCCGCGGCGTCCGCGCCGTCCGTCGCATATCGGTCTTCACATAGCGCGTGTTGTAGCCGTTGAAGATGTGGCCAAGCAGGCCGCGATTGAGATCGGAGGTGCCGAACACGTAGTCCATCACCGGGAAGGTCAGGTTCATGTTCCGCTCCATCATGATCGACTGGTTGTGATGGGCGGTATGATGCCGGCGGATGGTGTTGACGAACGGCATGTTGCGCACGAAGGCATTTTCCTCGACGTGACAGCAGAAATGCATGAATTCGTAGATCAGGTACATCGACGTGGTCGTGGTGATCAGCAGCCAGCCGGTATTGGCCGAGATCACCAGGCCTGCGACGATCGCCGGCGGGATCGACATCAGCGTGAACACCACGAGCGCATACGGCGGAAAGAAGGTGACGCGCCAATCGTGATGATCGGCAAAGCGCATCTCCTCCTCGGTGAAGAACTGATGGTGCATCAGCGTGTGGCGGCTGTAGATCGCGCGCAGCAGGGGCACGTTCGAGGGCCGGTGCATGACGAAGCGATGCACCGCCCATTCGAAGAAGTTCGCGATCAGGAAGACCACGGGAATGGTGAGGTATTCCCACCATTTCACATCGTGCACGTTGGCCAGGTAGACGTACAGCGCCGTGAAGCCGATCGTGTAGATCAGCACGACGTGGAGCCAGCCATTGTACCAGCCCACCACGCGCTCGCGGTAGGTCGCGCGATACTTGCGCTGGCGGTCGGTCATCCCTGTTGCAGCCAACTCCATCGCAGCTTCCTCCCATCGCCTCATCTGACATATCAGTAGCACATCAGACGCCAAAGGCAAGCCGCCTTGGTGGGCCGCACGCGACCGAAAAAGAGGGATGGCAGGCGGAACCCGCGCAAGACGGAGCAGGAAGGCTCGGGACGATTTCCGGCTGGTTTCGAACGATCGGGTTGATTGCGCCCCTTGCCGGCCAGCTCGCCGGCAGGCGCAGACCAGGACGATCTCATAAAAAAGCCGCCCCGGACGATGTCCGAGGCGGCCTCTGGTCTTCGACTGATCAGACGATCAGAGCAGGCCCGCGCCGCGTGCCCATTTGTACTTGGCGCCCAGCACCTCGACCGGCAATTCGGTCGAATAGGCGTAGGCCGGAATGCCGTTCTGATACAGGTACTCGGCAGCCTCCTCGACCTCGACGTCGCCGGCGAGCGAGGCGACGATCGGCTTGACGAAGCCCTTGGCCTCCATCTCCTTCTTCACCTCGACCATGTTGCGGGCGAACACCATCGGCGGCGTCACGATGGTGTGCCAGTAACCGAGGATCAGCGCGTGGATGCGCTCGTCCGACAGGCCGAGCTTCACGGTGTTGACGTAGGTGATCGGCGGCTCGCCGCCGGTGATATCCACAGGATTTCCTGCTGCGCCGAACGGCGGGATGAACTTGCGGAACGCCGCATCGAGGTCCGGCGGCATCTGCATCAGCGACAGGCCGTTGTCGACGACGGAGTCGGAGAGCAGCACGCCGGAGCCGCCGGCACCGGTGATGATCAGCACGTTCTCGCCCTTCGGCGTCGGCAGTACCGGCACGCCGCGGGCGAACTCGAGCAGCTGCCGGAGCGAGCGCGCGCGGATCACGCCGGACTGCTTGAACACGTCCTCGTAGATCTTGTCGTTGCCGGCAAGCGCGCCGGTATGCGACGACGCCGCCTTCGCACCCGCAGACGTGCGGCCGGCCTTGAGCACGACCACCGGCTTCTTCTTGGAGACGCGCTTGGCGGCCTCCGCGAAGGCACGGCCGTCCTTCAAGTCCTCGCAGTGCTGCGCGATCAAATTGGTGTTGGGATCCTGCTCGAAGAAGGCGAGCAGATCGTCCTCGTCGATGTCGGATTTGTTGCCGAGACCGACGATCGCCGACACGCCCATCTTGGCCGAGCGCGAGAAGCCGATGATCGCCATGCCGATGCCGCCCGACTGCGACGACAGCGCCGCGTGGCCCTTGACGTCATAGGCGGTGCAGAACGTGGCGCAGAGATTGGCCGGCGTGTAGTAGAAGCCGTAGATGTTCGGCCCCATCAGGCGGATATTGTACTTCTTGCCGACCTCGACGATCTCGGCCTGCAAATCCGGCGCACCGGCTTCGGCAAAGCCCGAGGGAATCAGCACTGCGCCGGGGATTTTCTTCTCGCCGCATTCGGCGAGCGCACCGGCAACGAATTTTGCGGGGATCGCGAACACCGCCGTGTCGATCACGCCGGGCACGTCCTTGACGCTCTTGTAGGCCTTGTAGCCCAAAATCTCTTCCGCCTTCGGATGGATCGGATAGATCTCGCCCTTGTAGCCGCCGTTGATGAGGTTCTTCATCACCGAGTTGCCGATCTTGCCGTCCTCGGCGGAGGCGCCGATCACGGCAACACCCTTCGGCTGCATGATGCGGCTCATCGCGGCGACGATCTCTTCGGTCGGACGCGGCGCCGGGCGCGGCTTGTAGTTGAAGTCGACGACGATGCGGACGTCGGCGGCGATCGCATTCTTGCTGGTGGCGAACACCGGGTTGAGGTCGAGCTCGACGATCTCCGGGAAGTCGCTGACCAGCTGCGACACCTTGACGATGACGTCGGCGAGCGCCTCGCGATTGACGGGGTCGCCGCCGCGCACGCCCTTCAGCATCTCATGGGCCTGGATGCCGTCGAGCATCGACAGCGCATCTTCCTTGGTCGCGGGCGCGAGGCGGAAGGTGATGTCCTTGAGGATTTCGACCAGCACGCCGCCGAGGCCGAAGGCGACCAGCTTGCCGAACGAGCCGTCGGTGATCGAGCCGACGATCACTTCGGTGCCACCGCCCAGCATCTGCTGGACCTGGATGCCCTCGATCTTGGCATCGGCCTTGTACTTCTTGGCGTTGGCGAGAATCGTCTCGTAGCTCTTCTCGGCGTCCGCGGCGCTCTTGACGCCGACCACGACGCCGCCGGCCTCGGTCTTATGCAGGATATCGGGCGAGACGATCTTCATCACGACCGGGAAGCCCATGTCGGAGGCGATCCGGGCGGCCTCGGCCGCCGACTTGGCAACGCCCTCCTTCGGCACCGGAATGCCGTAGGCGTCGCAAACCACCTTGCCCTCGGGCGCGGTGAGGCTCGTACGCTTGTCGGCCCTGACCGCATCGAGAATTTTGCGGACCGCATCCTTAGAATTTGACATTGGCTTCCTCCTGGGACAGATTTCGTGGCATTTGGTATGCCAAAAACGTAATTGTCAAGGTCGGCCGACGATCAAAAAGTCCGAAAAATAAGGGCAGCTTGACATTCTGGTATTTGGCATGCCAAAAATCTAGGGTAATTTCTTCTGCTAAGAAGACGTCTCCAAGAGGAGGAGACGAGTCGTGCCAGAACCGAAACAGACCAAGGCGTCGCCCACCATGGCTGACACAGATATCGCCATCGTCCGGATCGCGCCGGAGACGAGCTTCAAGAACAAGGCCTATGAGGCCTTGAAGGAAGCCATCCTGAAGATGGACATCTACGCGACGCCGGAGCCCGTGATGCTCGACGAGCGCGCATTGTCCGAGCGACTCGGCGTCAGCCGCACGCCGATCCGCGAAGCGATCGCGATGCTCGAGCAGGACGGCTTCGTGAAGACCGTGCCGCGCCGCGGCATCGTCGTGGTCCGCCGCACCAAGGCGGAGATCGTCGACATGATCCGCGCCTGGGCGGCGCTGGAGAGCATGGCCGCGCGCCTGATCACGACCACCGCGCGCAAGAAGGACATCTCGTCGCTGCGCGACTTCTTCAAGGACTTCAGCGACGACCGGCTGCCGCAGGATCACATCGAGGAATATTCCAAGGCCAACATCGCCTTCCACCAGGCGCTGATCTCGCTGTCGGAATCGCCCGTGCTGGTCGATCTCACCAACGACCTGCTGCTGCATGTGCGTGGCTATCGCCAGCTCACGATCGGCCGCAAGGACCGCACCGCGACCTCGCTGCCCGAGCATCTCGGGATCATCGAGGCGCTGGAGGCGCGCGACACCGAGCTCGCCGAGAAGCGCGCACGCGATCACACGCTCGGCCTTGCCGCCTATGTCGAGGCCCACGGCCAAGAGTTGTTCACGTAGAGAACTGTTCACGTAAGTTTGAGAATCCACACCCGCTTCAGACGACAATCAGATCGTCCGAACAAAGAACGATCAGGGAGACGATGCCGATGCTGAATACCGCTACGAAGTCCGAGGCACCGGGCACCGAGCAGGAACTGACCGATGGCTTCCACCTCGTCATCGATGCGCTCAAGCTCAACGGCATCGACACCGTTTATGGTGTGCCGGGTATCCCGATCACGGACCTGGGCCGCATGGCCCAGGCGGAGGGCATTCGCGTGCTCTCGTTCCGCCACGAGCAGAATGCCGGCTATGCGGCATCGATCGCCGGCTTCCTGACCAAGCGTCCCGGCGTCTGCCTGACGGTCTCGGCGCCCGGCTTCCTCAATGGCCTCACGGCCCTTGCCCACGCCACCACCAACTGCTTCCCGATGATCCTGATCTCCGGCTCGTCCGAGCGCGAGATCGTCGACCTGCAACAGGGCGACTATGAGGAGATGGACCAGCTCGCGATCGCCAAGCCGCTGTGCAAGGCGGCGTTCCGCGTGCTGCACGCCCAGGACATCGGCATCGGCCTCGCGCGCGCGATCCGCGCCGCGGTGTCTGGCCGTCCGGGCGGTGTTTATCTCGATCTGCCGGCAAAACTGTTCGGCCAGGTGATGGACGCGGCGGCCGGCGAGAAGTCGCTGGTCAAGGTGATCGACGCGGCACCCGAGCAGATCCCCTCCCCGTCCTCGGTGAAGCGCGCGCTGGATGTGCTGAAGAGCGCAAAGCGTCCGCTCATCATCCTCGGCAAGGGCGCGGCCTATGCGCAGGCCGACGAGGCGATCAAGAATTTCGTCGAGAAGAGCGGCGTGCCGTTCCTGCCGATGAGCATGGCGAAGGGCCTGTTGCCCGATCTGCATCCGCAATGCGCGGGCGCGGCACGCTCGACCGTGCTGAAGGAAGCTGACGTCGTGATGCTGATCGGCGCCCGCCTCAACTGGCTGCTCTCGCACGGCAAGGGCAAGACCTGGGGCGAAGCCCCGAAGAAGTTCATCCAGGTGGACATCGAGCCGAAGGAAATGGATTCCAACGTCGAGATCGTCGCCCCCGTGGTCGGCGATATCGGCTCCTGCGTCTCCGCCTTCCTCGACGCGATGGGCGCGAACTGGTCGGCCGCGCCGAGCGATTGGCTCGCGACCGTCGCGAAGAAGCGTGACGACAACGTCGCCAAGATGGCGCCGAAGCTGATGAGCAACGCTTCGCCGATGGATTATCACGGTGCGCTCGGCGCGCTGCGTGCGATCATCGCGGAACGTCCGGACACCATCTTCGTGAACGAGGGCGCCAACACGCTCGACCTCGCCCGCGGCGTCGTCGACATGCACAAGCCGCGCAAGCGGCTCGACGTCGGCACCTGGGGCGTGATGGGCATCGGCATGGGCTATTCGATCGCGGCTGCGGTCGAGACCGGCCTGCCCGTGCTCGCGGTCGAAGGCGACAGCGCGTTTGGTTTCTCGGGTATGGAGGTCGAGACCATCTGCCGCTACAAGCTGCCGATCTGCGTCGTGATCTTCAACAATGACGGCATCTATCGCGGCACCGACGTCAACAGCGCCGGCGACGATCCGGCGACCACGGTGTTCGTCAAGGGCTCGCGCTACGACAAGATGATGGAAGCCTTCGGCGGCGTCGGCGTCAACGCCACCTCGCCGGACGAGCTGAAGCGCGCGGTCAATGCGGCGCTGGATTCCGGCAAGCCGACCCTGATCAACGCGGTGATCGATCCGGCGGCGGGCTCGGAGAGCGGCCGCATCGGCAATCTCAATCCGCAGAGCGTTTTGAAGAAGAAGTAACCCCTCAAACCCACATCACTCCCTGCGGGTGCAGGGGCAGACAGAGTACGGAGCAATAGATATGACCAAGGCGCTCAAGGGCGTTCGCATTCTCGATTTCACCCACGTCCAGTCGGGTCCGACCTGCACGCAATTGCTGGCCTGGTTCGGCGCCGACGTGATCAAGGTCGAGCGTCCCGGCGTCGGCGACATCACGCGTGGCCAGCTGCAGGACATCCCGAACGTGGACAGCCTGTATTTCACCATGCTGAACCACAACAAGCGCTCGATCACGCTCGACACCAAGAACCCGAAGGGCAAGGAAGTGTTGACCGCGCTGATCAAGCAGTGCGACGTGCTGGTCGAGAATTTCGGCCCCGGCGTGCTGGATCGCATGGGCTTCCCCTGGGAGAAGATCCACGCCATCAACCCGAAGATGATCGTCGCCTCGATCAAGGGTTTCGGCCCCGGCCCGTATGAGGATTGCAAGGTCTACGAGAACGTCGCGCAGTGCACCGGCGGCGCCGCCTCGACCACCGGCTTCCGCGACGGCCTGCCGCTCGTCACCGGCGCGCAGATCGGCGACTCGGGCACCGGCCTCCACCTCGCGCTCGGCATCGTCACCGCGCTCTATCAGCGCACCCATTCCGGCCAGGGCCAGCGCGTCACCGCGGCGATGCAGGACGGCGTGCTCAACCTCGCCCGCGTCAAGCTGCGCGACCAGCAGCGCCTCGCCCACGGCCCGCTCAAGGAATACAGCCAGTTCGGCGAAGGCATCCCGTTCGGCGATGCCGTGCCGCGGGCCGGCAACGATTCCGGCGGCGGCCAGCCCGGCCGCATCCTGAAGTGCAAGGGCTGGGAGACCGACCCGAACGCCTACATCTACTTCATTACCCAGGCCCCGGTCTGGGAGAAGATCTGCGACGTAATCGGCGAGCCGACCTGGAAGACCGATCCGAACTACGCCAAGCCGCCGGCCCGCCTGCCGCGCCTCAACGAGATCTTCGCCCGCATCGAGCAGTGGACGATGACCAAGACCAAGTTCGAGGCGATGGAGATCCTCAACAAGGACGACATCCCCTGCGGCCCGATCCTGTCGATGAAGGAGATCGCGGAAGACCAGTCGCTGCGCGCGACCGGCACCGTGGTCGAGGTCGATCACCCGACCCGCGGCAAGTACGTCTCGGTCGGCAACCCGATCAAGCTGTCGGATTCACCGAGCGATGTGCAGCGCTCGCCGCTGCTCGGCGAGCACACCGACGAGATCCTCCGCGAGGTGCTCGGCTTCTCAGATCACCAGGTCGCCGAGATCCACGACTCCGGCGCGCTCGACCCGCCGCGCAAGCAGGCCGCCGAGTAAGCCGCACGCTCAAGCAACACGCCAAATGGCCGCGGGCAACCGCGGCCATTTTTGTTTGGCTTGGAATCACGGATCTAGTGTGTTGATCCGCTAAGGATCATCTTCGACCGATCAAGCCGGTTTTGCCTGCCGGTTCATGTCCGCTTCGCGCCTAGAATGACCATCGCGCCGTGTCGCCGCGAAACCGACGCGATGCGCGATCAGAAGCGGAATATTCGCCGCCGTTCGCGTCGGCCCGAATTTACTTCGTGATCGGCGCTGCGGATCGTACTGCGCTCTGATAATCACCAAGGAGTTTGGCGTCTTCGATTGATCCGTGATGGTGCATCTGGCGCCAGCGACCATTCATCAGTTGAAAAATTCGGCTGGTGCGGATGTTCAGATTTTTTACGACATCACCATCATGGTAGGTGCCGCGCTCCCGCCCCACGGCCCAAAAGACGTCGCCCGCGCGATGTATGGTATAGTCCCAAAATTCAACGTGAACGTCCGCCGAACTTTTGAAGACTCCCTGGTACATCAAGTGCGGCTGATCTGCTCCCCGCCGAATCCCTCCGAGAGGATTGTCAATTGCGACCTCATTGGAATCAGCAAAGTTCTCGTCGATCATCTTCAGATCGCGAGTGTTGAACCCGCGGTAAAATTGGGCCAGGGCCTGTTGAGGCTGGCTTAGGTCACCGAGATCTTCGTTACCTGTGATGGGATCCTGTATCGGTTTTTGGCCCTGGACCTCGGCGAGAGGCGTCGAAATCAAAGCACAATTGACGGCCAATCCGAATATCGCCGAGATGAGCAGGCTCCTTTGGTGCAGCGTAGTCGACATGGTCTGTCTCCTCATACTTCTATCGATATCTCCATTTCGATCGATCTCGTCCCAGCGCGTCGTCACCTTTTGCCCGAAGCAATGGAAAGAATTCCAGCGTTAGTGCGCGGCCATCTCAAACAGCCGGGTTTTATGGTCGAGCCCCTTCAATGTGCGGCTGCCATAATCCTGAAATTTAATGTTCGACCGAGCCACGAGATTCTTCAATGTGCTGGATACGAGGACCTGGTTTGGTGCCGCTGCTGCCACAACCGCAGCGCGATCACCTGCCCGATGCAAGAGCAGGCACGGCGTCCTTACGGAGCCAAGTATCGGGCCAAAATCGAGCTCGGCGTTCATCCTTATGAGCGATTTGAGGGCCGAGGGGCTGGCGCCGGCGCGCTCATGACGAGCCGTGGTCCGCAGAATTGAATATGAAGGAAATTGCTTCTTCACGGTAGTCCTCCTCAGGGAGCGACGACCTCTAAGCGCGTTTTGCCCCTGCTCCTCTTGCGACTCGCGCCCGCCTGAGTGCAAAAGGACCCCGAAAAAGAGCGGATCCGAAGGAAATTGGATTAAAAAATTGGTCGCCTGAGAGGCGACTCCGTCTTTGCCCCACCAAACCAAAATGCTATTTGGGCAAAAAAGCTACCTCAATCTCAGGACAAAGTCACTCATTCGGTGGTGGTGTGCCTGCGAGATTTTCGCCCACATCGAACAGTGGACGATGATGAAGACCAGTCGCTGCGCGCACGTCCGCCAAAGCCCATGTGTGGACCAATGCAGCGCAGCAAATAGCGCCCTGTTCGATTACCTCTTCGGCGCGGGCGGCGACCGGATCGGATCGTAAACGAACGAGCACGCTGTTTGCTTTTGGTGCTCAGCGTCCTTCAGATAGCAATTCTCAATTTCGATGCTGTCGCTCTCACAGAAGGCGCTCCGCCTTCCGCATTTGTTTCCGGCCATGTCCTTGTCCTCGGGGCACGCGCAGGGACCCTCTCTTTATGATATTGCTGCGCAGTCATGGGTTGCGCCGCGACAAGTGTCGGAACAGCGATCGTGGCCCCGAGGGTGAGAATAGTCAGCCTTCGCATGACGGGCACCTCCTTCCTTGGGGCGTTGGCTATCATCACACCATGATCCGCATCTCCGCGTCGTCCCGGGCTCGTGGAATCGAAGTGAAGGCTCGCGTGCCTCGCGCTCCTCAAAGAGAACGAAATCACCGGCATCGCCGCGCAGACGATAGAGATGCTTCCCAAATCGCCGCGAGAACAGCACCAACGCGCTGACCGGCCCAGCGTAAGATAGGGGAACAAGACGAAGGGTGCGACAGCATGAATGTTCGCTCGGGTGTTCTGGATGCGATCGGCAATACACCCCTGATCAAGCTGCGCGGGCCATCGGATGCCACCGGTTGCGACATCTACGGCAAGGCCGAATTCCTCAATCCGGGCGGCTCGATCAAGGATCGGGCGGCCCTCGCGATCATCAACGACGCCGAGCAACGCGGCCTGCTCAAGCCGGGCGGCACCATCGTCGAAGGCACGGCCGGCAATGTCGGCATCGGCATTGCGCTCGTGGCCAATGCCCGCGGCTATCGTTCCGTGATCGTGATGCCCGACACGCAAAGTCAGGAGAAGCAGGACCTGCTGCGGCTCTACGGCGCCGACCTGCGCCTGATACCCGCCGTGCCCTATTCCGACCCGAGCCACTATGCGCGCTATTCCGCGCGCCTTGCCGCGGAGGTGGGCGCATTTTGGGCAAACCAGTTCGACAACGTCGCCAACAGCGACGGCCACTATCGCACGACCGGCCGCGAGATCTGGCAGCAGACTGACGGCAAGATCGACGGCTTCACCTGTGCCGTCGGCAGTGGCGGCACCCTGGGCGGCGTTGCGCGCGCCCTCAAGGAGCGCAATCCGAACGTGAAGATTGCGCTCAGCGATCCGATGGGCGCCGCGCTTTACAACTGGTTCACCAAGGGCAAGCTGACGACGGAGGGCGACTCGGTCACGGAGGGCATCGGCCAGGTCCGCGTGACGAAGAACCTCGAAGGCGCGCCGATCGACATGGCCTACCAGATCACGGATGAGGAGGCGCTGCCCGTCCTGTTCGACCTGATCGAACATGAGGGGCTGGTGCTGGGCGGTTCGAGCGCGATCAACATCGTCGGAGCGATGCGGCTTGCACGCGACCTCGGCCCCGGCAAGACCATCGTCACCATCCTCGCCGACGGCGGCCAGCGCTACCAGTCTAAGCTTTTCAATCCGGATTTCCTGCGCAAGAAAAACCTGCCGCTGCCGCGCTGGTTGAGTTGAGCCGGCGGTCGCCCTCGCCCCGCCGAGGAGGCAGGCGGCGGCGTAAACCTCACTCAACTCGGCCAACAAACGACAACGGGGACCTGCGTCAGACCAGTTGGTGGCGCAAAAGCCGGCGGCTCATTGCCAGCCCGGCACTCCATGCATGTCGGGCAGGTGATGGGCAATGCCCTTGTGGCAATCGATGCAGGTCTTTTCGCCGGTGAACAGGAAGCGCTGGTGAGCCACCGAGGCGCGCGGGGACTGCTTGGTGATATCCATCGATTCAGCGCTGTGACAGTTGCGGCATTCGAGTGAATCGTTGGCCTTGAAGCGCGCCCATTCATGCAGCGCGAGCTCGAGCCGCTTGTCGACGAACTTGTCGCGGGTGTCGATGAAGCCGAACACATGGCCCCAAACCTCCTTCGAGGCCTGCATCTTGCGCGCGATCTTGTCGGTCCAGTTGTGTGGAACGTGACAGTCCGGGCAGGTGGCGCGAACGCCGGAGCGATTGCTGAAATGGATGGTCGATTTCAACTCCGCAAATACATTCTCGCGCATCTCGTGGCAGCCGGTGCAGAACTTCTCGGTATTGGTCAGTTCGAGCGCGGTATTGAAGCCGCCCCAGAAGATCACGCCGGCGGCGAAGCCGGCGATCACCAGCACGCCGAGCCCGAACACCGTGCTCGGCCGCACCAGCACATCCCACAGCTCGCGCGCAAAGGCCCACGCACGCCGTAGCAGGCCCTCGTTCGAGGTCTTCGGATCGGCCGCGCTCATCGGCGGCCGCCCGGAGCCGCGCGGCTCAGCATCGTGTCGATGTCGACGAAGTCGTTGCTGACAGGTGGGTTGGTCACGCTCTGCGGGACGTGACATTCGGTGCAGAAGAACCGGCGCGGCGAAATCGACGCCAGGAACTGGCCGTCGCGATCCATGAAATGTGTGATCGAGACCATCGGCGCCTGCGACTCGCCTGTGCGGGCACGTGCGTGGCAGGACAGGCATTTGTTGCTGTTGAGGTCGACCTGGTAGCCATCGATCGAATGCGGGATGACGGGAGGTTGCTCGGGATAGTTCCTGACCTCCCGCTCCGACGTGTTGCGCGTCGGCGCCATCGGCGGCGCAGGCCCTTCATCGTTGAGCGGTGTCGGCCCGCGCAGCCCGGAATTGAGCGACTGCGCTGCCAACGTGCCTGTGCCGGCCCCGATCGCCAACACCAGCAGGACGATGTGCAGGTTCCTGGTCATGACTGCTGCACCTTCTCGATGCGCACGGCACATTTCTTGAAATCGGTCTGCAGCGAGAGCGGATCGGTGGCATCGAGCGTCACCTTGTTGATCAGCTTCGACTCGTCGAACCAGGGCACGAACACGAGGCCGCGCGGCGGACGGTCGCGGCCGCGGGTCTCCAGCCGCGCCCGGATGAAGCCGCGGCGCGAGATCACCTTGACCTCGTCGCCGCGCCGTAGCTTGGCCTCCTGCGCATCATCCGGATGCATGAAGCAGACCGCCTCGGGAAACGCCCGGTAAAGCTCGGGCACGCGCCGGGTCATGGTGCCGGAATGCCAGTGTTCCAGCACGCGGCCGGTAGAGAGCCAGAGGGGGTATTCGCCATCGGGCGATTCCGCCGGCGGTTCGTAGGGAAGCGCAAAGATGCGCGCCTTGCCATCCGCAAAGCCGTAGAACTGCACGCCCCTGCCCTGCCCGACGAACGGGTCCGAGCCTTCGCGGAAGCGCCACTTCGTCTCCTTGCCGTTGACGACGGGCCAGCGCAGCCCACGCTCGCTGTGATAGGTGTCGAACGGCGCGAGGTCGTGACCGTGGCCGCGGCCGAAGCCGGCATATTCCTCGAACAGCCCTTTCTGGACGTAGAATCCGAACGCCTTCGATTCATCGTTGGCGTAGCCCGCCTCGATGTCGGAGAGCGGAAATCTGTCGACCTGGCCGTTGCGATAGAGCACGTCGAACATCGTCTTGCCGCGGTACTCCGGCTTCTTCGCCAGCAGTTCCTCCGGCCAGACTTCCTCGATCTTGAAGCGCTTCGAGAACTCCATCAATTGCCAGAGATCGGAACGCGACTCGCCCGGCGCAGTCACGAGCTGGTGCCAGAACTGCGTGCGCCGCTCAGCGTTGCCGTAGGCGCCCTCCTTCTCGACCCACATCGCGGTCGGCAGGATCAGGTCGGCGCCGAGCGCCGTGACGGTCGGATAGACTTCCGACACCACGATGAAATTGTCGGGATTGCGGAAGCCCGGATAGATCTCCTCGTTGATATTGGGACCGGCCTGCAGATTGTTGTTCACCTGCACCCAGTAAGCGTTGAGCAGACCGTCCTTCAGCATCCGGCTTTGCAACACCGCGTGATAGCCCGGCTTGTCCGGGATCGTGCCTTCCGGCAGTTTCCAGATCTCTTCCGCCTTGTCGCGATGCGCCTTGTTGGTGACGACCATGTCGGCCGGTAACCGGTGCGAGAAGGTACCGACCTCGCGCGCGGTGCCGCAGGCCGAGGGCTGGCCGGTCAGCGAGAACGGACTGTTGCCCGGCTCCGAGATCTTCCCGGTCAGGAGGTGAAGATTGTAGACGAGGTTGTTGCACCAGACGCCGCGGGTGTGCTGGTTGAAGCCCATGGTCCAGAAGCTGACGACCTTGGTCTTCGGGTCGGCGTAAAGCTCGGCCAGCGCCTCCAGGCGATTGAGCGGAACGCCCGACATCTTCGCCGCCTTCTCCAGCGTGTAGTCGGCGACGAATTTGACATAGTCGTCGTAGCTCATGTCGGTGGCATCGTTGGCCTTGGCCGCGCCCGTCGCCTTCTTCTGCAGCGGATGATCGGGCCTCAAGCCGTAGCCGATGTCGGTCTGGCCGCGCTTGAACACGGTATGCGCCGTGACGAAATCCTTGTTCACGCGTCCGGTCTTGATGATGTGATTGGCGATCGCATTGAGCATGTAGAGATCGGAGTGCGGCGTGAACACGATCCCGATGTCGGCGAGATCGAACGAGCGGTGTTCGAAAGTCGAAAGCACGGCGACCCGCACATGCGAGGCCGAGAGCCTGCGGTCGGTGACCCGCGTCCACAGGATCGGATGCATCTCCGCCATGTTGGAGCCCCACAGCACGAAGGCGTCTGTAGCCTCGATGTCGTCGTAGCAACCGGCCGGCTCATCCATGCCGAAGGTGCGCATCATGCCGACCACTGCGGAGGCCATGCAGTGGCGTGCGTTGGGATCGATGTTGTTGGAACGGAAGCCGGCCTTGAACAGCTTCGAAGCCGCATAGCCCTCCCAGATCGTCCATTGGCCGGAGCCGAACATGCCGATGCCGCTCGGCCCGCGCTGCTTCAGCGCCGCCTTGAACTTCTCGGCCATGATGTCGAACGCTTCGTCCCACGAGACCGGGGTGAAGTCCCCGTTCTTGTCATACTTACCGTTGGTCTTGCGCAACATCGGCTGCGTCAGGCGATCATGGCCGTACATGATCTTGGAGAGGAAGTAGCCCTTGACGCAGTTGAGGCCGCGATTGACCTCGGCCTTGATGTCGCCATGGGTGGCAACGACGCGATTGTCCTTGGTCGCCACCATGACGCTGCAGCCGGTGCCGCAGAAGCGGCAAGGCGCCTTGTTCCAGTCGAGTTCGCTGGCATCGCGCTCGGTGACGAGATTTGCGGCGACCGACGCGACCGGCATTCCACCGGCGGCCGCGGCGATGGCGGCGGCCTCGAGCTTCAGCATCTGGCGGCGGTCGAGCTTGGTTTCGGTCATGGCTGGTCTCTCCGGCGCGCTTCAGCAGACGTCGATGGCGTGAAACACCAGCGAGGCGGAATGGACGTGCGGCAACAGGGCGATCGTGTTCAGCGTCGCCCCGAGCGCGCCGGCATCGGGGGCATCGACCACGACAACGAGCTTGCCCCTGGGATCGCGGCCGAAGATCTCGCAGCCGGACAGCGCGAGGATGGCGGCTTCGACCGCATCGAGGCGCTCGGGCCGGGCCTGGACCAGGATGCTGGCGATCTCGTCGCCGGGTGGCGCCACGACGCGCTCCATCGTCAGCTGGCGGCCGGTGATCAGCGTACGGCGATTGATTGCGGTGTCGCGCACGGTGTCGCTCCCTGTCTCAATGTGGCGGAGGCGCACCGGGCGGGCCGGCGACCATCTGGTAAATCCAGACCGCGAGCCCGTATGAGCCCACCGTCGCGACCGCGAGCCCCGGCATCAGGATGGCGGTCAGGAACAGGAAGGCGAAGATTTCCATCCGCGTTCGGCGAAGCCGCGCGCTCGCGTCGCTGTCTGCGACCGCCATGACCGTGTCTCTCATTCAGGACGTTGGAGGGACGGCATCCGGGCCGCTGCCTTGGGCGTCAATCTAGTGAGCGCCGGTCACCCAACATTGATTCAGATCAACGGGCGGCGCAGAGGCCTCGCGCAGCGAATTTGGCTCGCCGTGTCACCGTGATGCTTGGCGACTGATTGTCGGCATCAACCACCCTCGCCGCTCTCGGCATCACCGCCCTCATCGCCCGGCACATATTCCAATATGTCCCCCGGCCGGCAGTCCAACTCGCGGCAGATCGCCGACAGTGTCGAGAAGCGCATCGCCTTGGCCTTGCCGGTCTTCAGGATCGACAGGTTCTGAATCGAAATGCCGATCGCGTCCGCAAGGTCTCCGAGGCGGCGCTTGCGCTTGGCGAGCATGACATCGAGGTTCACCACGATGGGCACCGGCATCACCTCAGATCGTCAGCTCGTTTTCGGACTGCAGCAGGATGGCGTGCTCGATCACGAACTTCAGCGCCATCAGGAAGACGCCGCCGGCGACGGTGCTGACGTCGACGCCGTAGCTCGGCAGGAAGAATTTGATGTCGCCGAGTTGATACAAGGCATAGCTCACCGCAACGGTCGTGATCGTATCCACAAACGGCCAGACCACCAGGAAGATCCCCATCCACCAGACACCTTGCAGCGTTTCGGACACGAAGATCCGCCCGTTGGCGAATCGATTGACCATGCGATGAAGGATGCCGATCAACACCGCGTAAAACGATACCCCAAGCGCGAACAGCGACCAGAACAGCACCTGGCCCTTGGCCGACATGGTGAGCGGGTTGGCGACGATGGCGGCGCATTTGGCCTGCTCGCCGGTGAGGCTTTCGGCGATCGTGACCGAGGCGGTGGTGGTGCGGTAATAGGCGAGCCACAGCACCACCGGCAGCGCGGCCCAGATTACCCAGAACGCCCGATCGAGCCTTCGAAACCAAAGCTGGCGCTGCTCGCGAACCGATTTCCCCATCGCACCCACCCGAAAAAAATTTTGCCAAACAGGCCATTACGGCTGGGATGCATCATGCCTTGGTAATGTTGTTGACTCAACCTAAAACGTGATTTATTTCATGCTTATCATGAAATTTTTCATGAATAAGGTGGATGATGACTTTACCCGCAGATAGTAATGGCCAGCTCAAGGCCCTAAAGCAGCTGATCCACGCTCACCTTACCCGCCGCCTGATCGTGGCGGCGTTGCACATCCCGCTCCTCGGCGGCACCGCCGACGCCGCCAAAGCCACCGACAAGGCCAACGATCCGGCCGGCGTTTGGCTGACCCAGTCCGGCGACGCCAGGATCAAGGTCCACCGCTGCGGCGCCGCGCTGTGCGGCCGTGTCGTCTGGCTGAAGGAGCCGACCGACAAGGCCACCGGCAAGCCGCAGCTCGACGACAAGAATGCCGATCCCGCGCAGCGCACCCGGCCGGTAATGGGCATGTCGCTGTTCATCAACATGCAGCCTGCCGGCCCGAACAAATGGGCGGGCCGGATCTACAACGCCGACGACGGCAAGACCTATGAGAGCTCGGTGACGCTGGTGTCGTCGGGCACGTTGAACGTGCGCGGCTGCATGGGAACGCTGTGCGCGGGCGAAGACTGGACGCGGTGAAGGGATCTGGCCCCGACCCTTCACTCGGCCAAGAAGAAAAGCAAACCCAGTCACTCAAGGCCGCCCATCGGGGCGGCCTTCTTTATGACGGCCGCGCCGCGCGGGCGCGACGGGGGCCGCGGCCCGAAATCCGGCTGCCGGGAACGCCTGATCCAAGGCTCTGGTTTCACGCCGCTTTCCCCCGGATCTGGGATGCCAGGGGCCCAACTATGCTGCAATGCACAGTGGCGAATGCTGCTATGCAAACAAGTCCGTTGCATCTGGCATCTGGTATACATAGTTTGGCTGCAGATGATGCCGGCCCATTGCTGGCCTCCAGTGAAAGGGGACACCAATGTCCAAGACGACTGCTACCGCCATCGCGCTCGCGCCCTCCTCCACCCTGTTCGGCCGCCTGCTGGCTTCGATCGACCGCCTGCTGATGAAGAGCGCGGAGATCTCCAACCGCAACGGCGACCTGCCGCGCTTCGGCCTCTGAGGCACAGCAATTTCCCGGCGCCCTTCGCCGCGCGTGTTTCGCTGCAAGATGCGATCTGACATTGAACCTTCGACCAATGGCCCCGATTTCCGGGGCCATTTTTTTGCGCGCTGAACTAGTGTTCCCGCGCGCCTGAGTCTTCTGCGGCATATGCGCACGCTGCCCATGCGACAGCTTGAACCTTGGCATATCGGATACCAAGATGATCGCGCCGCGCCACAAGCAGAACGACAAAGCGCGCACTGGGAGGATGAATGTCGGACATGGTTCAGGCAACTGCGGCCCCCGCGGCCGCGCGTGTCAGCGACACCTATCGCTGGACGCAACTTGCGATCGGCGTCGCCGCAATGGTGATGATCGCAAACTATCAATACGGGTGGACGTTCTTCGTGCCGGACATCCAGAAGAAGTTTGGATGGGATCGCGCATCGATCCAGTGGGCCTTTACGCTCTTCGTGCTGTTCGAGACCTGGCTGGTGCCGGTCGAAGGCTGGTTCGTTGATAAATACGGTCCGCGCCTCGTCGTGCTGATCGGCGGCATCCTCTGCGCGATCGGCTGGGCGATCAACGCGCAGGCGACCTCGCTGAACGGCTACTATCTCGGCATGATCATCGCCGGCATCGGCGCCGGCGGCGTCTACGGCACCTGCGTCGGCAACGCGCTGAAATGGTTTCCCGACAAGCGCGGGCTTGCGGCGGGCATCACCGCAGCCGGCTTCGGCGCGGGCTCCGCGCTCACGGTCGCGCCGATCCAGGCGATGATCAAGGACTCCGGCTTCCAGACCACCTTCCTGTATTTCGGTCTCGGCCAGGGCATCATCATCGTGCTGCTCGCCTTCTTCCTGCTCGCGCCGAAGGCCGGACAGGTGCCGGCCGTCGTGCAGAACGCCAACATCATCCAGACCCGACGCAATTATCAGCCGACCGAAGTGCTGCGGCAGCCGATCTTCTGGCTGATGTACTTCATGTTCGTGATCGTCGGCGCCGGCGGCCTGATGGTGACGGCGAACCTGAAGCCGATCGCGGTCGACTGGAAGGTCGACAGCGTGCCGGTCACGCTGATGGCGGTGACGATGACGGCCGTGACCTTCGCAGCCACCATCGACCGCGTCCTCAACGGCCTGACGCGTCCGTTCTTCGGCTGGATCTCCGACATGATCGGCCGCGAGAACACGATGTTCATCGCCTTCGGCATGGAAGGCTTGGGCATCTGGATGCTCTACCTCTGGGGCCACGATCCGATCTGGTTCGTGCTGCTCTCGGGCTTCGTGTTCTTCGCCTGGGGCGAGATCTACTCGCTGTTCCCCTCGACCTGCACCGACACGTTCGGCGCCAAGTTCGCGACGACGAATGCGGGCCTGCTCTACACCGCGAAAGGCACCGCGGCGCTGCTAGTGCCGATCGCCAACTACATGCAGCAATCGTCGGGCAATTGGGACAACGTGTTCATCATCGCAGCCGGCGCCAACATCCTGGCCTCGCTGCTCGCGATATCCGTGCTCAAGCCATGGCGGAAAACCGTGGTCGCGAAATCAACGGCGATGGCTTAGGCAACGCGCCACTTCTGCTGACGAAAACGCCCGGCCAATGCCGGGCGTTTTTCATTTTGCGGCACCGATCGCGAGTCCAAATCAGCCCAAAGTATGCCAGTTTTGCTGCGGCGCAGCAGAAAGATGGGCTTGCTTTCTGGAATATAGTATACCAACCTCCCGCCAAGTGCTTGCGACGATACGCCACAACAATTGCGACACTGGGTCACAAGAAGACCAGGCGCGCTCGGGAGGATTTGATGGTTTCCAGCAATACTGCCGCAACACAAGCCCAACCTTCGTTCAGCGGCTTCCGCTGGCTGCAGCTCGTCATGGGCATCGTCTGCATGGCGATGATCGCCAACCTGCAATACGGCTGGACGCTGTTCGTCGATCCGATCGACGGCGCGCATCACTGGGGCCGCGCGGCAATCCAGTTCGCCTTCACGATCTTCGTGGTGACCGAGACCTGGCTGGTGCCGGTCGAGGCCTGGTTCGTCGACAAATACGGCCCGCGGATCGTCATCATGTTCGGCGGCGTGATGATCATGCTGTCCTGGGTGCTGAACTCCTACGCGGATTCACTCACCATGCTGTATGCCGCGGCCGTCATCGGCGGCATCGGCGCCGGCTCGGTCTACGGCACCTGTGTCGGCAATGCGCTGAAATGGTTTCCCGATCGCCGCGGCCTCGCCGCCGGTGCCACCGCGGCAGGCTTCGGCGCTGGCGCGGCGCTGACCGTGGTGCCGATCGCCAACATGATCGCCTCGAGCGGTTACCAGACCGCGTTCTTCGATTTCGGCATCGGTCAAGGCCTGATCGTGTTCCTGCTCGCCTTCTTCATCCAGAAGCCCGCGGTCTCGATCCCGCCGAAGAAGAAGCAGCTCAACCTGCCGCAGACCAAGATCGACTTCACGCCGCCGCAGGTGCTGCGCAGCCCGATCTTCTGGGTGATGTATCTGGTGTTCGTGATGGTCGCCTCCGGCGGCCTGATGGCGGCGGCGCAGATCGCGCCGATCGCCCACGACTACAAGATCGCCACGACGCCGGTCTCGCTCGCCGGCTTCCAGATGGCCGCGCTGACCTTCGCGATCTCGCTCGACCGCATCTTCGACGGTTTCGGACGGCCGTTCTTCGGCTGGGTCTCCGACAATATCGGCCGTGAGCACACCATGTTCATCGCGTTCGGCACCGGCGCGCTGATGCTGCTGACGCTGTCGACCTGGGGTCATAACCCGCTGGTGTTCGTGCTGGCCACCGCGGTTTATTTCGGCGTGTTCGGCGAGATCTACTCGCTGTTCCCGGCGACCTGCGGCGACACCTTCGGCTCGAAATTCGCGACCACCAACAACGGCATGCTCTACACCGCGAAAGGCACCGCAGCGCTCCTGGTGCCGGCCGCCAGCATCGTTGCCGCCAGCTATGGCTGGCAGGCGGTGTTCGTGATCGCGGTCGCCCTCAACGCCACCGCGGCGCTGATGGCGCTGCTCGTGATCAAGCCGATGCGCCGCGCGTTCATCAACGGCAACGAGGCAGCTGCGGCCGCAGCCGAGACCGCGACCAACGCCAAGACGGCCTGAGATGCCGGCCTAGCGAAGACAGCCTGAGATGCCGACCTGATTTGACTGGCGGATTTCGGGATTTCCCGTTGAACTGATGGAGGCGCACTTCGGTGCGCCTCTTTCGTTTGGCGGGCTTAGGAATACCAGATGCCAGAGATACCCAGAGCGGCGGATGACCCGCCTGCTCACCTCCAGTCACAATCGTCTGAAACGTCAGCTATTCTGCCTATTTCAGCTGTTTCCTGGTGATAGATTTCTGCGACGGCGGCGTTGACAATTGGTATTTTGTATACCAGAATCCTATCAACAATAACCAAGGAGGTTGCCATGCAAGTCGGAGATATCCTGCGCAAGAAGACCCCTCGCGTCGCCACGGTTCGCATGAACGAGACGGTGGCGATCGCCGCGCAATTGATGCGCGCCAGCAATATCAGCGCGCTCGTGGTCAAGGATGTCGTTCGCACCGAGGGCAACACCGCCGTCGGCATGTTCACCGAGCGCGACGTGGTGCGCGCGATCGCCGAGCACGGCGCGGCCGGCGCCAGCATGAAGGTCTCGCAACTGGTCTCGGTGCAGCAGCTGGTGTCGTGCACCTCGAGCGACACGCTCGAGCACATCCGTCATCTGATGACCAAGCACCACATTCGCCACGTGCCTGTGATCGACAATTACAGCCTGATCGGCGTCGTCAGCATGCGCGACATCGCGGCCGCGTTCGACGAGGAGACCGCCGCGTCGAAGAAGGACGCTGTGCCGGCGTAACGCCAACCACCGTCATTGCGAGGAGCGGCAGCGACGAAGCAATCCATCGCTCCGCAAGTGGCGAAATGGATTGCTTCGCTTCGCTCGCAATGACGCGGATGAAACAGTGCGCTCCGGGTCCGCGCTCCTGAGCGGTTGACCAAAACTCTTTGCTCTACCCTCGCCTGACCTCCGCGCCCCGGCATTTCCGCATGGGCACGCCGCAGGTCACCGGTAGACATTTGCCGGACAGGACTGCATCCTTCCCTCGACATCCAAAAACAACACCGTGCGCGGCCGTCCGCGTCGCGGAAAATTCCGATGGAAACGAGGGCAGAATGATCAAGACACGGTTCACCGAAATGTTCGGCGTCGACCACCCGATCGTGCAAGGCGGCATGCAATGGGTCGGCCGCGCGGAGCTGGTTGCCGCCGTCGCCAATGCCGGCGCGCTCGGCATGATCACCGCGCTGACGCAGCCGACGCCGGACGATCTGCGCAAGGAGATCGCGCGCTGCCGCGAGCTGACCGACAAGCCGTTCGGCGTGAACCTCACCATCCTGCCCGCGATCAAGCCGCCGCCCTACGCCGAGTATCGCCAGGCCATCATCGAGAGCGGCATCAAGATCGTCGAGACCGCCGGCAACAAGCCGCAGGAGCATGTCGACGAGTTCAAGAAGCACGGCGTCAAGGTGCTGCACAAGTGCACCAGCGTGCGCCACGCGCTGTCCGCCGAGCGGATGGGCGCCGACGCGATCTCGATCGACGGCTTTGAATGCGCCGGCCATCCCGGCGAGGACGACACGCCCGGCCTGATCCTGATTCCGGCCGCGGCCGACAAGGTGAAGATCCCGATGATCGCCTCCGGCGGCTTCGGCGATGCCCGCGGCCTGGTGGCAGCGCTGGCGCTCGGTGCCGAAGGCATCAACATGGGCACGCGCTTCATGTGCACCAAGGAGAGCCCGATCCATCAGCTCGTCAAGGAACGCATCGTCGCCAATGACGAGCGCGAGACCGAGCTGATCTTCCGCACCATGCGCAACACCTCGCGCGTCGCCAAGAATGCGATCTCGACCAAGGTCGTTGCGATGGAGAAGGAAGGCGCCAAGTTCGAGGACGTCCGCGAACTGGTCGCCGGCGCCCGCGGCAAGATGGTCTACGCGACCGGCGATGCCGACGAGGGCATCTGGTCGGCCGGCCAGGTGCAGGGCCTGATCCACGACATCCCGTCCTGCGCTGAACTGATCTCGCGCATCGTGCACGAGGCGGAAGCGATCATCCGCGAACGGCTGGAGGCGATGATGTCCGGTGGCAAGCGCCAGGCTGCGGAGTAAGTCTCAAGAAGTGATCCGTCACCCTGAGGAGCGCGAAGCGCGTCTCGAAGGGTCGACGGCCACCAGCCGGGCCGTTCATCCTTCGAGGCTCGCTCCGCTCGCACGTCCGGCGACAAAAGGCGGAGCCTTTGCGCGGGGATGACGGGGATAATGCGCATCGCCTTATCCACGTCATTGCGAGCGAAGCGAAGCAATCCATCGGGCGGCATACGCGGAAGCATGGATTGCTTGGTCGCTATCGCTCCTCGCAATGACGGGGTGAACGGATTCACAGCCTCGCAGGATCACGGTACACATACTGCCGAGTTAAGCCACTCAAACGAGAACAAGCCCATGAAAGCTTACGTATACGGCGCCAACGGCCCTGAAATCACCGACGTCGCAAAGCCCATCCCGAAGGGCACCCAGGTGCTGGTCAAGGTTCACGCCTGCGGGCTGAACCGCGCCGATCTCGGCATGACCAAGGGCCACGCACACGGCGCAGCCGGCGGCATCGGCACCGTGCTCGGCATGGAATGGGCCGGCGAGGTTGCCGAGCTCGGTCCCGACGCCAAAGGCGTCAAGGTCGGCGACAAGATCATGGGCTCGGGCGGCGCGGCGTTCGCCGAGTACACGCTCGCCGATCATGGCAGGCTGTTTCGCAGCTCCTCGAACATGAATTTCGACGAGGCCGCCACCCTGCCCGTCGCGCTCACCACCATGCACAACGCCGTCGTCACGTCAGGCGCGTTGCAGCCCGGCCAGACCGTGCTGATCCAGGGCGCGAGCTCCGGCGTCGGCCTGATGGCAATGCAGATCGCAAAGCTGAAAGGCGCCAAGCTCGTCGTGGGCTCCTCGACCGACGCGATGCGCCGCGGCCGCTTGACGGAATTCGGCGCCGATCTTGCGGTGGATTCCAAGGATCCCGCCTGGGTCGATCAGGTGTTGCAAGCGACCAATGGCGAAGGCGTCGATCTGATCGTCGACCAGGTCTCCGGATCGGTCGCCAACCAGAATCTCAAAGCGACCAAGGTCAACGGCCGCATCGTCAATGTCGGCCGGCTCGGCGGCACCCACGGCGACTTCAACTTCGACCTGCACGCGGCGCGCCGCATCCAGTATATCGGCGTCACCTTCCGCACCCGCACGATCGAGGAGATCCGCGAGATCTTCGAGGCGGTGCGCAAGGACATCTGGCCCGCCGTCGAGGCGCGCAAGCTGCAGCTGCCGATCGACCAGGTCTACAAATTCGCCGACATCGGCAAGGCCTTCGAGCACATGGAAGCCAACAAGCACCTCGGCAAGATCGTGGTGACGCTGTAGCGGGGTGCGCAGCGCGGAGCGTATCCGCCATCTTCTACCGGATGCACGGCGGATGACGCCGGAGCCTGTCATCGGGCCGCGCTTCGCGCGAACCCGGTGGGCCAATCCGCCCTCCGAGCCGGCGTTAACGACGATTAACGACTTCCCGCCTGAGCGAAATCGCTTGGCAGTTTGTTAGAATTTGCTGGGTAACTCGTCCAGACGAAGCGGTCTGGGGAAAGATATGGCAAAGCGGGCAAAGCGTGCGAAGACGGAGACGCTCGCGCTACCGGTGGCCGGAAGAGTTGCAATCGGCGCCATGGCCGCTGCCGCATTGGGGTACGGTTTGCTGTCTCGCCCGGCGAGCATTCAACCGACAAAAAAATCGACCGCGCATCAAGTCCTCGCGCTGTCAACTCCAGCTCCAGCCCGCACACCAACTCCGGTTCACATACCAGTGCCAGTTCCGGCTCCGGTCTCGGCTCCTATCGCGCCCCCGTCGCCTCGGATCGAAACACCAAAAGCCGCTGTCGCCCCCGGAAGACTTGATCGGCAGGTGGTTGACTACGTCAGCCGCCAGACGCCGGGCACCGTCGTCATCGATACCGAAAACACATTCCTCTATCTCGTTCTGAACGACGGGCAAGCGATGCGCTACGGCATCGGTGTCGGCCGCGAAGGCTTCACATGGTCCGGTGAACAGACCGTGGCCCGCAAAACAGCATGGCCGGATTGGCGCCCGCCTTCGGAGATGATTTCGCGTCAGCCTTATCTGCCGCGGTTCATGGCGGGCGGTCCCGGAAATCCGCTTGGCGCTCGGGCGATGTATCTGGGCGAGACCGAATATAGAATTCACGGCACCAACAAACCCGATACGATCGGGAAGCGGGTCTCATCCGGCTGCATCCGGCTGACCAATGACGACGTCACGGATCTTTATGAGCGGGTGAAAATCGGAGCCAAAGTGATCGTGCTTCCAGCAACATCAGCCCATCGATCATCCCCGGGAACGCCACCCGACGCCGCCTTCCAAACACCGGACCAGGCATCGCCGTCGCAACGGTCGTGATCGACTTGGT
Source organism: Bradyrhizobium macuxiense (assembly GCF_007993935.1). Classification (GTDB taxonomy): domain Bacteria; phylum Pseudomonadota; class Alphaproteobacteria; order Rhizobiales; family Xanthobacteraceae; genus Bradyrhizobium; species Bradyrhizobium macuxiense_A. Next base: position 86,208 of record NZ_VITY01000002.1, read on the forward strand.
TGCATCACGGAGAAGCGCGCGGCGCGCGCGTACTTGTGAGCCGGCCGGAAGAAGAGCCGCATGTGAAGCCCAACACCGGGACCAGCGATGCCGTGCCGTCTTTTCGCGCGCGATGTTCAGCTCACCGGTCCGGGACTCCAATAATCCCCGGCAAGCGGGCTGACTTTTACATCATTGATGACCCCGAGCTGCAGGCTGGGATCGAAATAGCTCATCGTCCGCTCATTGAGGTCAATGATGCGGCCAGGCCTGAGTGGCCCCACATCGTTGATCTTGACGATGACCTTCTTGCCTGCCGCCTCGACCAGGGCATATTTCGGCCTTGCGCCGAATTCGACCCCGCCAAACTTTCGACGCAGACTTGTCTTGATGGCGGCCGCCCAGGCCGAGCGATCATAGCGCTCGCCGGAAGCAGTGCTCGGACCGCCTTCCTCCTTGCCGGGCTTGAACGGATTGTACATGGATGCCGCGCCAACGATCGTATCCCCACAAGCAGCATTGACGACATCGCTTGAATGAACCGCACCGATTTCACTTCCAGCAGCTCGGCCAAAAATGGTGAGCGCAACTACGGCGCCGCAAACTGCGGCGCTCGAGCCGAACAGCATCATAACTCCTTGACTGATTTTTCTCGCGTTCGGTTCCCGATTCCGCAGAACATGGCGAGTGACCGTGGAGGTGTTAACTCGAGGCCAGTTCTTTGCGGATTCGTGCCAATTCCGGCGACGGAACCATTGTGGGAACCGCAGCGGTCCCACACAGTATTTTAGTTGCCGCCGACTAAGACAGAGATTGCGTCAGCAGCATGACTGAACAGAACGTTTTCGGGGCGCGTGAACAGTGTGGCGACGTCACATTCCGCACCCGCTCGATTACGGAGATCTGCGAGATCTTCGACGAGTGCGCAAGGACATCTGGCCCGCGCCTGAAGCGCGCAAGCTGCAGCTGCCAATCAAGCAGGTCGACAGATTCGCCGACATCGCAAGGCGCTCGATGATCGTGGCGACGTGGGGGCCGTAGGATGGGTAGAGCGCAGCGAAACCCATCATCTCACCGCACGGCTCGCAAGCGATGGGTTTCGCTTCGCTCTATCCATCCTACGGTGCTGCATCGAGGCGCTGTTGCCGGGGAGATTCGATGATCATCGCATCGACGGCTACCAGTCGTCGTAGAGCCACTCCCTTGGCGGCATCCGAGGCGGCCCTCTCGCGTAGGGCGGCTCATATGTTCGCTGGGGCTTGCGAGGGCTCGGAGCCGGCTGCGTTGGAGGCGGCTGCGTCGGAGGCGCCGACGCCTTCTGCTCGGAAACCTTCGCAAGCGCCCGCTTCAATTCCTCCTGGCTTGCCTTGAGCTGCTCGATGGCTTTGGAGCTCTCGCGCGCCGTTTGTTGCTGCTCCGCCTTGAGCTGCTCGATGTTTCGCTGCACGTTCGCGAGATCGCGCGCGATGGTTTGCAGCAGCTCGGTCCCATCCGGAGCCGCTGCAGGAGCCGGCGGCGCGGTGTCCGGCGTTGCTTTCGGCGCGGCGTCCTGCGTTGCGGCCGGCGGCGCGGGCGCCGGTTGCGGCGGCGCAGGCTCCGCCGCGGCAACTTGAACGGCAGATGGAGCCCGCTGCGCCGGAAGCGGCGGATCATTCGGCGGCAATGATGGCGCCGAAGCGAGCTGCGGCACCCAGCGGGCGACAACCAGCTTGGCTCTCGCACCATAGGACGACTGCGAAGCCAGCACAGCGACGACGATACACGCCGCTATCGACAAGGCGGCAAGGGCCCGGAAAGCCGGCCTTCCGGACGATGATTGCGCGCCAGGTCCGGACGAAGCAGGTCCGGTGGAAGCACCAGGACCGGATGAAGCGGCAGGTCCGGCCGAGGGCGGGACAGGTTCAGCCGACGCTGGCGACGGTGGCGACAGTGCCGACGGTGGGGGCGCAGCGTCGCGCTCCATCTTTGCAAGCCGCTCGCTCAAGCGCGTGAGCTCTTCATCCGCGCGGACGATCTGCTTGTGGGCTTCCGCAAGCCGTTCATCGGCGCTCACAGCTGGGCCCGCGCCAGCTTCACCTGCATTCGGAGTGGGTGTGGAGTTCATTGGCGTGTCCCTCTTCCGTCCAATGTCATCCAAGACTGCCGTCTCGGTATTCGTCAGGGTCGATCAGCGCCCAGCCTCCCGTTCAGTCTTGTCCAAGCTATGGCATGATAGCGTGCTTGACGTCTCGTGATAAGCGGGATCGCCTTCTTGCGGCGATGAGAATTGTTGCCATCGCGCGAGGACCATCGGTGTCGTCCTGGCGAAAGCCAGGACCCATTACCCCGATTGCCAGTTCTGACGCGATGCAGTGGCTACAGCTCAGTTCAACGACACGACCCTGTGGTTGTGGGTCCTGGCTTTCGCCAGGACGACAGCGTGATTTTGGCGCGAAGGTGCTCTTGCAAGTGAGTTGCGATTGCGCATGGCGAACGACGACTGACACTTGATGTTCACGGACTCCCTGCTACACCGCCGCCCATGACCTCTTCAAACACCAGCACATCCTCGACCAAGACATCCGTCGCCGCGATCTCGATCCTTGCCAGCGGCAGCATGGCCGTCGCGAAATTCGTCGTCGGCATCGCCATCGGATCGCTGGCCTTGATCTCCGAGGCGCTGCACTCCTCGATCGACCTGGTCGCCACCATCATCACCTGGGCGGTGGTGCGGGTGTCGGATCAGCCGGCCGACGCCGAACATCATTACGGCCATGGCAAGTTCGAGAGCGTTTCGGCGCTCGGCATCATCGCCATGCTCTATGTGCTGGCCGGCGGCATCCTGGTGCAGGCCTACAGCCATTTGCGCGAGGGAGCCCCGCCGCCGTCGATCTCGGCCATCCCCTTCATCGTTCTCCTCCTCGATATCGGCGTCAATCTGTGGCGCGCCCGCGCGCTGCACCGCGCCGCGCGCGACACCAAGAGCCAGGCGCTGGCCGCCGACGCGCTGCACTTCGCCTCCGACGTGATGGGCTCGACCGCCGTCATCGTCGGCCTGGTGCTGGCGGGCTTCGGCTTCTGGTGGGGCGACGCGGCGGCGGCGATCGCGGTCGCCGTGATGATCGCCCTGCTCGGCCTGCGCATGGCGCGGGAGACGGTCGAGACCCTGCTCGACCGCGCGCCCGAAGGCGCGCTGGAAAAGGCCACCGCGGCCATCAAGGCCGTACCGGGCGTGGTCGACGTCGACCGGCTGCGGGTCCGCATGGTCGGCGCGACGCATTTCATCGATGCCATCGCCAAGGTGCCGCGCACCTACCCGATCGACCGCGTCGAGGACATCAAGCGCCGGGCGCAGGAGGCGATGAGCAAGGCGTTCGGCGATGCCGACCTCACCTTCACCGCGGTGCCGGTGGCGCGCGATAATGAGAGCGTGCGCGAACGCATCATGGTGATCGCGCGCAATTCCGGCCTCGCCATCCACCACGTCACCGTGCACGACATCGACGGCAAGCTGATCGTCGGCATCGACCTCGAGGTCGACAGCGACATGGCGCTGGATGCCGCACACGACATCGCCCACGAGCTCGAACGCGCGATCCGCGAGGATTTCGGCGAGGACGTCGAGGTCGACACCCATATCGAGCCGCTGGAGCCGGAACTGCCGTGGGGAACAGACGCCGCGCCCGACCGCGTCGAAGCGATCAAGACCGCGTTGACCGGATTTGCCGATGGCGGCGCGATTCATGACATTCACAATGTGCGGGTGCGCAACACCGACGCCGGCGAGATCGTCAACTTCCATTGCCGCGCCGAGCCTTCGATGAGTGTGATCAAGGTGCACGAAAGCGTCGACGAGATCGAACGCAGACTGCGCCGCGCGTTCCCGACCGTGAAGCGTGTGATCAGTCACGCAGAACCGACGCGCGCGTAATTCTACGGAGCCGTTCTCCTTTCGGACTCACTTTGCGCAACCCGATTCTGTTTTTGACAAGAATTATTTCGCATTAACGAATCGTTGACTCTCGACAGCCCCGGAAATCTGGATTCAAATGATCATGATTCGGATGCATCGTGGGGAGCATCCGAGCCGGGTAAAAATCAGCTTAGAGCGGGGGTCTAAGGCATGGCGCGCGCGCATGCAGCGAACGCGTGCGTCCAATCCGATTCGATCAAAGGATTGGCGCAGTCGATCGCGAAACCGGCCTATCACAGGCTCTTGACGGCCGAGCCTGCACTGCGCCGCGCTGTCCCGACGCTCATCATCGCCTTCCTCATCACGATCTGCCTCGGCGCCTTCGTCCAGGTGATCGACCAGAACCGGCAGAAGCGCGGCGCGATGAAGCGCGACCTTGCCGCACTCTCCGACATCCTCGCCGAACGTCTCGACCGCCTGACCTCGGTGCGCCGCGAGCGACTCGCCAATATCGAGAAGCTGCAGGAGCTGCTGCCGGACCTGATCCCGTCATGGGGCATCGCCTATGGCCGCCACGTCATCATCACCAGCGCCGATCACCGCGTGCTGGCGCGCGTGCCAATCGACGGCGCCGGCGAGAACGACCGCATCCTCGACATCGTCTCGACCGCGCAGCTCCTGATCGCGCCGGGCCAGCAGGGTGCGGTCAGTGACATGACGCTGCCGAACGGCACCGGCGCGCTGGCGATCTCGCAACTCGTCAAGTCGCTGCCCGGCCAGGTCGTCGTCATCCAGGAGATGAACGAGCCGATCTGGGGATCGGACGCCGCGCTCTCGGTGACGCTGTCGGCGACCACGAGCTTCGTGGTGCTGATCCTCGGCTTCGCGTTCCACTGGCAATCGACCCGCGCCCGCGAGGGCGACCTGATCAACGACGCCGTGCGCGGCCGCATCGACACCGCGCTCAACCGCGGCCGCTGCGGATTGTGGGACTGGGACCTGTCGCGCGGCAGGATCTTCTGGTCGCAGTCGATGTTCACGCTGCTCGGTCTCGACAGCCGCAACGACCTCCTCACCTTCGGCGAGGTCAACGCGCTGGTGAATTCGGACGACATCAACCTGTTCGACATCGCCGACCAGCTGATCTCGAACAAGATCGATCACATCGACCAGAGCTTCCGCATGCGCCATGTCGGCGGCCACTGGATCTGGCTGCGCGTGCGCTGCGAGCTCAGCCACGCCGCCGCCGACGGCGGCCTGCACCTGATCGGCATCGCGGTCGACATCACCGAGCAGAAGAGCCTCGCCGAGAAGTCGGTGGAAGCCGACCTGCGGCTGCGCGACGCCATCGAGACCATTCCGGAGGCCTTCGTGCTCTGGGATGCCGATGATCGCCTCGTGCTCTGCAACTCGCATTTCCAGCGGCTGCACAAGCTGCCCGATATCGCCGTCAGCCCCGGCACCTCCTACGAGACCGTGATCGAGGTCGGCAGCATGCCCGAGGTGCGCACCCGCCTGCACGAGAGCGGCGTGCCGGCGCCGGGCGCGCGCACCTTCGAGGCCCAGCTCGACGACGGCAGCTGGCTGCACATCAGCGAGCGCCGCACCAAGGACGGCGGCTACGTCTCCGTCGGCACCGACATCACCCGCATCAAGGCGCACGAGCAGAAGCTGGTCGACAACGATCTGCGCCTGCGCGCCACCGTGATTGATCTGCAGCGCTCGCAATCCGAGCTGGAGCGGCAGGCCGTCGAACTCGCCGACCTCGCCGAGAAATACTCGCAGGAAAAGACCCGCGCCGAGGACGCCAACGCCGCGAAGTCGAAATTCCTCGCCAATATGAGCCATGAGCTGCGCACGCCGCTCAACGCCATCATCGGCTTCTCCGAGATCATGGGCAGCGGCCTGTTCGGCACGCTCGGCTCGGACAAGTACGAGGAGTACTGCCACGACATCCTGACCTCGGGAAAATACCTGCTCGAGGTCATCAACGACATTCTCGACATGTCGAAGATCGAGGCCGGCCGCATGAAGTTCGACATGGAGCCGCTCGACCTCTCCGGCATCCTCGCCGAGTCGCTGCGTGTGGTCTCGGGCCGCGCCGAGCACAAGGGCCTGTCGCTGGAATCGGATATCGAAAGCACGATCTCGGTCGTCGCCGACCGCCGCTCGGTCAAGCAGATCATCGTCAACCTGCTCTCCAACGCCGTGAAGTTCACGCCCGACAACGGCCGCGTGCTGGTGCGCGGCCAGATGCTCGACGACTCGATCGTGCTGCTGATCGCCGACAGCGGCATCGGCATCGCGCCGGAATCGCTGCGGCGGCTCGGCAAGCCGTTCGAGCAGGTCGAGAGCCAGCTCACCAAAAGTTACCAAGGCTCGGGCCTCGGGCTTGCGATCGCCCGCTCGCTCACCAACCTGCACGGCGGCTCGATGAAGCTGCGCTCCAAGCTCGGCGTCGGCACCGTCGTCCGCATCACCCTGCCCCGCGATCCGCGGCCCTACCAGACCAGGCTGCCGGAAGCGGCCTGAGCCCCAACTACTTCGCGAGTGCCTCTTCCAGCAGCGCCGGATCGCCGAGAACGGCGAGCGTCTCGCGCGGCGTGAGATGATCGACTGCCTCCTCGAAGCTGTCGCTTGCTTCGATCCGCGCGCGCGCCACCGCGCGGTGAAGGTCGATCTCGCCCGGACCGTCGCGCCGCGCCGGCGGAAGCGATGACAGATGCCGATGCCGCAGGCCGGTATCCTGCCGCAGCGCCGCGAGCGCCGGGGCCGATGCGTGGGCAGGCTTCGCCGCCAGCTCGTTGGCGCGGACCAGCACGCTCGGTGGTCCGCTCTCCTCCGGCGTCACGAACAGCGCGCGCATCGCGGGCTTGGCCGTCCAGGCTCCGATCGGGATCGCAAACAGAAGGCCAACGATCACCGGCGACATCCACAGCAGCAGCGGCAACGACACGGCATAGGCGCTGGCGGCCATCGCGACGCCGCAGGCGGTCGGGACGCCGTATTTCCGATATAGCTCCCGCCGTTCGACCTCGCCGTCGTCGCGCCGCTGCGTCTGCCAGCCGGCGTCGCGGCCGAGCAGGATCTCGACCACCGCGATCGACTGGAACACCATCATGACCGGCGCGATCATCGCGGATATCAGCACCTCGGCGATGACGCCGGTAAACGTCCGGAAGCCGCCGCCGAATTGCCGGCGCATGTCCGAGCGCGTCAGCAACAGGATGAAGCCGAGCAGCTTCGGCACGATCAGCAGCGCCATGGTGAGGCCGAACACCCAGGCGGCGAGCACCGGGTCCTGCGCCGGCCAGTTGGGAAACAGCGAAAAGCCCTTCGGAAAATACTCCGGGCGAATGAAGCGCGCCTGCAACGAGATCAGGATTCCGAGCAGCAGGAACGAGAGCCAGAGCGGCGCGGTGATGTAGGAGCCGATCCCTGTCATGAAATGCAGCCGGGAGATCCAGTGCAGGCGGCGCGTGGTCAGCACCGCGAGATGCTGCAGATTGCCCTGGCACCAGCGCCGGTCGCGCGCGGCGAAATCCAAGAGCGACGGCGGCACCTCCTCGAAACTGCCGCCAAGCGTCGGCGCCATGTAGATGCCCCAGCCGGCGCGGCGCATCAGCGCAGCCTCGACGAAATCGTGGCTCAGGATATGGCCGCCGAACGGCTTGCGTCCGGAGAGTTCAGGCAGGCCCGCCTGCTCCGCGAAGGCCTGGATCCTGATGATCGCATTGTGACCCCAGTAATTGCCCTCGGAGCCGTGCCACCACGCCACACCGGCGGCGACCATCGGTCCGTACAGGCGGCCGGCGAACTGTTGCAGGCGGCTGAACAGGCTGCGCGCATTGACGATGACGGGAAGCGTCTGCAGCAGCGCCGCCTGCGGATTGGTCTCCATGGCGTGAACCATCCGCACCATGGTGTCGCCCGACATCAGGCTGTCAGCGTCGAGCACGAGCATGAACTGGTAGGCGCCGCCAAAGCGCGTGATCCACTCGCCGACATTGCCGGATTTCCGCGCGGTGTTGTCGGCGCGATGCCGGTAGTAGAGCCGTCCGCCGCCGCAGGCCTCGCTGAGCGCGAGGAACGCCTGCTCCTCGGCGATCCAGATATCGGGATCGCGCGTGTCGCTCAGCACGAACCAGTCGAAGCGCTCAGCCTGTCCAGTGGCCTCGATGGACTCATAGATGGCGCGGAGGCGCGCCATCAATTGATGCGGATTCTCGTTATAGGTCGGGAGCAGCACCGCGGTCCGGCTCGCAAGCTGCGGCAACGGACCGTCGACGCGGATCGGCAAGGCATTGCCCTTGCGCCGAAGCAGCACGAAGAAGCCGGCCAGCGCCGAAGCGAACGAAAACGCGATCCAGGCGAGCAGCGCCACGAACAGCACCAGCACCATCCATTCCATGATCGTCACGCCGCCGACCTGGACCACCATGTACATCTCGTAGGCGCCCGCACCGGTCAGCGCCGCCGTCAGCACCAGAATGAACGCGCGACGCATCAACATGCCGGCACCGACCGGCACCGGCTTGCTCACCGCGAGCGGCGGCTCGGCGAGATCGGCCGCCGACATCGCCAGCGGGCTCTCTCGTGGCAGGAATCCGTCGGCCGCCGTGGCGGCGCCGGGATGCGGCGACGTGACTATGGCGCCCATCGATAGACCCAGATCTCCGAGAGTGGCTTGTCATCCTGCGCCAGATGCGCGCGCAGCTCGATCGGATCCTTCTTGACGGCACACTGGAAGCTGAGCCGCCAGCCACCCGTGTTCGGGTTCGGCTGCGTGACGATGTTGGTGATCTCGGCCTTCTCGGCCGACACCACGCCCCTGATACTATCGGGATCGACCCCCTTCAGATTGTCTCCGATCAGATCGAGCACGAACAGCTTGCCGTCCTCGCCGCGGGCACCGATGCCGGTGCGGGTGAAGCGCGCGAGCGAATGCGGCTTCGGTGCGTCGGGTCCCCAATGCAGGCGATAGGTCAGATTGGTCTCGCTCTTCGCCTTGAGCTGTGCCTTAGGCCGCCAGAACGCGGCGATATTGTCGTGAATCTCTTCCTTGGTCGGAATCTCGATCAGGATGACCGCGCCCTCGCCCCAGTCGCCGATCGGCTCGACCCACAGGCTCGGACGCTTCTCGAAGCGCGATTCAATGTCCTGATAGGCGAAGAAATTCTTCTCCCGCTGCATCAGCCCGAAGCCGTGCGGATTGATGTCCTGGAAGGTGCTGATCTGGAGATCGCGCGGATTGCTCAGCGGACGCCACAGGCTCTCGCCCTTGCCGTTGTAGATCGCAAGCCCGTCGGAATCATGCACCGACGGCCTGAAGTCGTCGACCTCGTTGCGATCATTGGGCCCGAAGAAGAACATGCTCGTCATCGGCGCAACGCCGGCATGCTCGAGATCGGCACGCGGATAGAGCGATGCCTCGACATCGAACACCGTGGTCTTCCCGGGTCTGATCGTGAAGCGGTAGCTCGCCGCGCAGCTCTTGCTGTCGAGCAAAGCGTGAATGACCAGCGAGGTCGCGTTGGGCACGGGACGCTCGAGCCAGAACGCCTTGAAGAACGGAAACTCCTCGCCCTTCGCCTCGCCGGTATCGATCGACAGGCCGCGCGCCGACAGGCCGTAGGTCTCATCCTTGGCGACGGCGCGGAAATAGCTCGCGCCCAGGAAGACGCAGACCTCGTCGTAATAGTCCGGCTTGTTGATCGGCGCGTGGACGCGGAATCCGGCAAAGCCGAGGTCGGTCTCGGTGAATGCGGGCACATCCTTGCCGAACGAAAAACTGTCCTTGCTGTAGCTGACTTCGCTGACCTTGCCGTCCGCGACCTCGAAGATCTGGACCTTGTTCTTGTAGAAGAAACCGCGGTGGAAGAACTGCGCTTCGAACGGCAGCTTCTGGCCGCGCCACAGCGCGCGCTCGGGCACGAAGCGGATGGTGCGGTATTGATCGTAGGTCAGATCCTTCAGGCCGCTCGGCAACTTCTCGTCGGGCGCCTCGAACGCCTTGCTCGCAAGGTTGCGGGCGAGGTCCCTCACCATCGATGGATCGAAAGGTGCGTCCGAATTGTTCCCAGCGGCTGCGGCTCCTCGCTGCGGCAACAGCAATAGTGTCGGCAACACGGCCGATCCGTGGAGTAACTGGCGACGATTCAAAGCGGCTCCTCTCGCTGACCGGGACGCCGCAATGAAACCGTCGAGCCGCCGCTGAGTTCCCCGATTGCCGCGCGTACGAGAAGATTGCTTCGCGGCGGGCCGGGCCCGGCGAATGCCTGAAGCGGGAACCGTCGTGAGAGAGCTCGGCTGATCGCCGGGCGCTATGCGCTCTCCAGCTTGGGCGCGACCTCGCGCGCGACCTGCACCAGCGCTGCGATCAGCGGCGTCATCGGATCGCGTTGCGGGATCACGAGGCCGATGCTGTAGTCCACCACCGGATCGACGATCGGAATGCTGCGCACGGCATCGGCAAGACCCAGCGTCTCGGCGAGCTTGGCCGGCATCACGCTGGCCCAGCGGCCGGTCTTCACATGGGTGTAGAGCACGAGCAGCGAGTTCGAGGTCAGCGTCGGCGTCGCCTCCGCACCGACCGAGGTCAGCGCGCGATCGATGATGCGGCGGTTCTGCATGTCGGGCGTGAGCAGGCAGAGTGGTACGGTGCCGACTTCCTTCCATGTCACCTGCTTGCGGTCGCCGAACATCGCATCCGGCGCCGTCAGCAGACGATAGCTCTCATTGTAGAGCGGGATGGTGCGGACCTTGCCGATCGGCTCGTTCTCGATGTAGGTCAGCCCGGCATCGACCTCGAGATTTTCAAGCAGCCCGAGCACATCGGCGGACGTGCAGGACTGGATGCGGAAACGCACATCGGGATGGCGCGCCCGGAACGGCGTGGTGAGCGAGGCGACCATGCCGAGCGCGGTCGGGATCGCCGCGATCCGGATTTCGCCCGACAGCTTGTCCTTGAGGCTGTTGATCTCCTGCTTCATCGCCCGCGCGTCGCCGACGATGCGCCGCGCCCAGTCCAGCGTCCGCTCGCCCTCCGGCGTGAAGCCCTGGAAGCGCGATCCGCGCTGCACCAGCATGACGCCGAGGATCTCCTCGAGCTGCTTGAGGCTGGTCGACATGGTCGGCTGGGTGACGCCGCAGGCCTCCGCAGCCCGGCCAAAATGCCGCTCCTTGGCCAGCGCCAGCAGAAGTTCCAGCTTGTCGATCAAGGTTCAAACCCCCTTCCGAAAACGGCGCCCCAGATGGCTGCCCGACGTGTCCATAGGTAGCACGATCCGGGTGGGATTCCGAAATCCAAAGCCGCCCCGGAAGTGCGTGATTCCAGAACATTATTGCGATCCCGGATCGCCCCATTCGGCAACGCTATTAATCGCGTTTCGCAATCGCCGCATGAGACAGCTTTATTGATGTTTCGAACGATTCCAACTCTGATGCGCGCAGCAAAAAATGGATCGTGAGAAGCGCGGATGACGGTGGGATACGAACCTTGGGACACGACGCGCGGCGCTGAGATCATCGCCGAGCATGCTGGGCTTGAAGGCGCCACGCTGGTGATCCTGCACGCGCTGCAGGAAGCCTTCGGCTACGTGCCGGAGCCTGCGATCCCGATGGTCGCGGAGGCGCTCAACCTGTCGCGCGCCGAGGTGCACGGCGTGTTCACCTTCTATCATGATTTCCGCAAGCAACCGGCCGGCCGCCACGTCCTCAAGCTGTGCCGCGCCGAGGCCTGCCAGGCCGCCGGCGGCGATGCGCTGGCGGCGCGGGCGGAGGCCAAACTGGGTGTCTCACTCGGACACACCACGGCAGATGAGCGGGTGACCTTGGAGCCGATCTACTGCCTCGGGCTCTGCGCCACCGCGCCGTCGGCGATGCTGGATGGCCGCGTGGTCGGCCGGCTCGATGAAGCGCGGATCGATGCGCTGGTCGCGGAGGCACAGCGATGACGATACGAATCTACGTTCCCCGCGATGCCGCGGCCGTCGCCGTCGGCGCCGACGAGGTCGCCCTCGCCTTCGCGCAGGCCGCAGCGGCGCGTGGCGCAGCAATCGAGATCGTCAGGAACGGCTCGCGCGGGCTGTGCTGGCTGGAGCCGATGGTTGAGCTTTCGACCGCGCAGGGCCGCATCGCATTCGGCCCGGTGACCGCGGCGGACGTGCCATCCCTGCTCGATGCGATGGCCGGCAATGGCCAGCATGCCCTGCGGCTTGGTGTCACGGACGAGATCCCCTGGCTGAAGCGCCAGACCCGGCTGACCTTCGCCCGCTGCGGTGTGGTCGATCCGCGCTCGGTCGACGACTACCGCGCCCATGGCGGCTACAAGGGTCTGGAGCGGACGCTGACGCTGAGCTCCGATCAGATCCTTGACGACGTCACTAGGTCCGGCCTGCGCGGCCGCGGCGGCGCCGGCTTCCCGACCGGCATCAAGTGGAAGACCGTGGCGCAGGCCAGCGCCGACCGCAAATACATCGTCTGCAACGCCGACGAAGGCGACAGCGGTACCTTCGCCGACCGCATGATCATGGAAGGCGACCCCTTCGTCGTCATCGAGGGCATGACGATCGCGGGTATCACGGTCGGCGCCACCAAGGGCTACATCTACATCCGCTCGGAATATCCGCACGCGGTCGAGGCGATGAACGCGGCGATCGCAGGCGCGCGCCGCGCCGGCCTGCTCGGCAAGCGGATCGGCGGCTCTGCGCATGAGTTCGATCTCGAAGTGCGGGTCGGCGCCGGCGCCTATGTCTGCGGCGAAGAGACCTCGCTCTTGGAAAGCCTCGAGGGCCGCCGCGGCATCGTGCGGGCCAAGCCGCCGCTGCCCGCGCATAAGGGCCTGTTCGGCCGCCCGAGCGTGATCAACAACGTGTTGTCGTTCGCGGCGATCCCCTTCATCCTCGACAGCGGCGCCAAGGCCTATGCCGATTTCGGCATGGGCCGCTCGCGCGGCACGATGCCGATCCAGCTCGCCGGCAACATCAAATATGGCGGGCTGTTCGAGACCGCGTTCGGCGTCACGCTCGGCGAGCTCGTCGACGAGATCGGCGGCGGCACCTTCACCGGACGCGAGGTGCGCGCGGTGCAGGTCGGCGGCCCGCTCGGCGCCTACTTCCCCCGGGCGCTGTTCGACACGCCGTTCGACTACGAGGCGTTTGCCGCGCGCGACGGCCTGATCGGCCATGGCGGCATCGTGGTGTTCGACGACACCGTCGACATGGTCAAGCAGGCGCGCTTCGCGATGGAGTTCTGCGCCATCGAATCCTGCGGCAAGTGCACGCCGTGCCGGATCGGTTCGACCCGCGGCGTCGAGACCATCAACAAGGTCATCAACGGCGAGCGCGTCGCGGAAAACCTCGCCGTGATCGAAGACCTCTGCAACACCATGAAGTTCGGCTCGCTGTGCGCGCTCGGCGGCTTCACGCCCTACCCCGTGATGAGCGCACTGAAACACTTCCGGGAAGATTTCGGTCCCGCACCGGCCCGGCTGCAGGCCGCGGAATAGCAAGGAAATCACGATGTCGCTGATCCAGGAAACCGATTTCGGCACGCCCAAATCCAAGTCCGAGACGATGGTCACGCTGACCATCGACGGCAATCAGATCACCGTGCCCGAGGGCACCTCGATCATGCGCGCGGCGATGGAAGCCGGCACCCAGATTCCAAAGCTCTGCGCGACCGACATGGTCGACGCCTTCGGTTCCTGCCGGCTCTGCCTGGTCGAGATCGAGGGCCGCGCCGGCACGCCGGCCTCCTGCACCACGCCGGTCATGCCCGGCCTCGTGGTGCACACCCAGAGCGAGCGGCTGAAGAAACTGCGCAAGGGCGTGATGGAGCTCTACATCTCCGACCATCCGCTGGACTGCCTGACCTGCGCCGCGAATGGCGACTGCGAATTGCAGGACATGGCGGGCGCCGTCGGCCTGCGCGACGTGCGCTACGGCTATGAGGGCGAGAACCACGTCTTCGCCAAATCGCACGGCTGCGAAAACGACAACTGGATGCCGAAGGATGAATCCAATCCGTACTTCACCTACGATCCCTCGAAGTGCATCGTCTGCTCGCGCTGCGTCCGCGCCTGCGAGGAGGTGCAAGGCACCTTCGCGCTGACGATTTCCGGCCGCGGCTTCGACAGCCGCGTCTCGCCCGGCATGAACGAGAGCTTCCTCGGCTCCGAATGCGTCTCCTGCGGCGCCTGCGTGCAGGCCTGCCCGACCGCGACGCTGACCGAGAAATCCGTGATCGAGATCGGCCAGCCCGAGCACTCGGTCGTCACCACCTGCGCCTATTGCGGCGTCGGCTGCGCCTTCAAGGCCGAAATGCGCGGCGAGGAAGTGGTGCGCATGGTGCCGTGGAAGGACGGCAAGGCCAATCGCGGCCATTCCTGCGTCAAGGGCCGCTTCGCCTGGGGCTACACCACCCACAGGGAGCGCATCCTGAAGCCGATGATCCGCGAACGGATCGAGGATCCCTGGCAGGAAGTGTCGTGGGACGAGGCGCTGAATTTCGCCGCCGCGAAATTCAAGGGCATCCAGCAGAAATACGGCCGCGACGCGGTCGGCGGCATCACCTCGTCGCGCTGCACCAACGAAGAGACCTATCTGGTGCAGAAGCTGATCCGCGCCGGCTTCGGCAACAACAATGTCGACACCTGCGCCCGGGTCTGCCATTCGCCGACCGGCTACGGCCTGTCGCAGACCTACGGCACCTCGGCCGGTACCCAGGATTTCGACTCGGTGGAGGACACCGACGTCGTGCTGATCATCGGCGCCAATCCGGCCTCGGCCCATCCGGTGTTCGCCTCGCGGCTGAAGAAGCGGTTGCGCCAGGGCGCCAAGCTGATCGTGATCGATCCGCGCCGCACCGAGATGGTGGAATCGCCGCATGTGAAGGCGCTGCATCTGCCGCTGATGCCCGGCACCAACGTCGCCGTGCTCACCGCGCTGGCCCATGTCATCGTCACCGAAGGGCTCGCCGACGAGGCGTTCGTGCGCGAGCGCTGCGACTGGAGCGAGTTCGAGGACTGGGCCGCCTTCGTCGCCCAGGACAAGCACAGCCCCGAAGCCACCGCGATCATGACCGGCGTCGATCCGAATGATCTGCGCGAAGCGGCGCGGATCTATGCCACCGGCGGCAACGGCGCGATCTATTACGGGCTCGGCGTCACCGAGCACAGCCAGGGCTCGACCACGGTGATCGCGATCGCCAACCTCGCGATGGCGACCGGCAATATCGGCCGGCCCGGCGTCGGCGTGAACCCGCTGCGCGGCCAGAACAACGTGCAGGGCTCCTGCGACATGGGCTCGTTCCCGCATGAGCTGCCGGGCTACCGCCACATCGCGGGCGATGCGGTGCGCGAGCAGTTCGAGGCGATGTGGAACGTCAAGCTCAACAACGAGCCGGGCCTGCGCATCCCCAACATGTTCGATGCCGCGATCGAAGGCAGCTTCATGGGGCTCTACGTGCAGGGCGAGGACATCCTGCAGTCCGACCCGAACACCAAGCACGTGGTGGCGGCGCTGTCGGCGATGGAATGCGTCATCGTCCATGACCTCTTCCTGAACGAGACCGCGAACTACGCCCACGTCTTCCTGCCCGGCTCGACCTTCCTCGAGAAAGACGGTACCTTCACCAATGCCGAACGCCGCATCCAGCGCGTCCGCAAGGTGATGACGCCGCTCAACGGCTATGCCGACTGGGAAGTGACGATCATGCTTGGCAAGGCGATGGGCTTCACGATGAACTACTCTCATCCGTCCGAGATCATGGACGAGATCGCCGCGTTGACGCCGACCTTCGCCGGCGTCTCCTACGCCAAGCTCGACGAGCTCGGCTCGGTGCAGTGGCCCTGCAACGAGAAGGCGCCGGAAGGCACCCCGGTGATGCATATCGGCGGCTTCGTGCGCGGCAAGGGCAAGTTCATCCTCACCGAATACATCGCGACCGACGAACGCACCGGCCCGCGCTACCCGCTGCTGCTCACCACTGGGCGCATCCTCAGCCAGTACAATGTCGGCGCGCAGACCCGCCGCACCGAGAACGTGGTGTGGCACGCCGAGGACCGGCTCGAGATCCATCCGCACGACGCCGAGCAGCGCGGCGTGCGCGACGGCGACTGGGTGCGGCTGACGAGCCGCGCCGGCGAGACCACGCTGCGCGCCGAGATCACCGACCGCGTGGCGCCAGGCGTGGTCTACACCACGTTCCACCATCCGGACACCCAGGCCAACGTCATCACGACCGACTTCTCGGACTGGGCGACCAACTGTCCGGAGTATAAGGTCACCGCCGTGCAGATCTCGCCGTCGAACGGTCCGTCCGATTGGCAGAAGGCCTATGACGAACAGGCACGCAACTCGCGCCGCATCGCGCCTGTCGTGGAAGCCGCGGAGTAACGATGCGCGAGCCCGTCCACAAGGCGATCCGGAAGGTCTGGCGCGACGGCGTCTTCAGCGAGGGCGCGCGCCTGATCCCGGAGGAGACGCCGCTGGCGCTGACCTATAATGGCGGCACCTATGCCGTGATGATGGGCTCGCCCGAGGATCTCGGCGACTTCGCTGTCGGATTCAGCCTGAGCGAAGGCATCGTGCAATCCGTCGACGATATCGAGACCCTCGACATCGTCGAGCTCGACGACGGCATCGAGCTGCGGATGTGGCTCGGGCCCCACAAGGCGGCGCGGATCGCCGAGCGGCGCCGCAACATCGCCGGCCCGACCGGCTGCGGCCTGTGCGGGCTCGATTCGATCAGCGAGGCGGTGCGGCCGGCCGCGGTGGTGCCGGCGGGCCGCGTGTTCTCGCCGCGCGAGATCATGGCCGCGGTGGCGGCGGTGGCGCCGCTGCAGGAGATCAACCACCAGACCCGCGCGGTGCACGCCGCCGCGTTCTGGACCGCCGCGCGCGGCATCGTGGCGCTGCGCGAGGATGTCGGCCGGCACAACGCGCTCGACAAGCTCGCCGGCGCGCTGGCCCGCGACAAGATCGTCGCCAGCGACGGCATTGTGCTGCTGACCAGCCGCGTCTCGGTCGAAATGGTGCAGAAGACCGCCGCGATCGGCGCGCCGCTGATTGCAGCCGTGTCGGCGCCGACAGCGCTTGCGGTACGGATGGCGGATGCCGCCGGCATCACGCTCGCCGCGATCGCCCGCGCCGATGGATTTGAGATCTTTACCCATCCGGAACGCGTCACAGGCGCGGTGCCCGGCAAGGAGTCCGCCTATGTCGTCGTCGCCTGACAAACTGGTCTATATGGCGAACCAGATCGGGAAGTTCTTCCAGAGCCAGGGGCACGACCGCGCCGTGCAGGGCATCTCCGAGCACATCTGGAAGTTCTGGGACCCGCGGATGCGCAAGCAGATCTTCGCCCATCTCGACGCCGGCGGCGCCGGCCTCGAGCCCGACGTCCGCGATGCGCTGCTCAAGCTGAAGCTGCAGGCGTAGTCGGCCGCGCCCTGCTCTATCACCGTCACCCTGAGGAGCGCGCTCTTGCGCGCGTCTCGAAGGGTCGACGGCCCGGCTGGTGGCCGTGCATCCTTCGAGACGCCGCTACGCGGCTCCTCAGGACGACGGGATTAGCTTTAGCTCACGGTTCGGTTAACCCCCGCCCACGATCGCGTTGAAGACGCGGCGCACTTCGCTTTGCGTCTCGCGCAGGCGCGCCTCCAGCGCGGAGAAATCCGGCGTGTCGCCGGCCCGCGCCATCACGCGCAGCAGGTCTTCGCCCGCGGTCTCCGGATTGAACTTGCCGGTGACGCACAGCCGCAGGATCTGCGTCAGGTCATGATAGAGCCGCGCCGCCGAGCGCAGGATCTCGGCCTCGGACTGGCCGAGCAGGCCGAGCTTGGCGGCATTGTCGAGCACTTGAAGCGTCGAGACGCTGAGGATCTCCGGCTTCACCGAAGCATGTGCGAGCTGGAGATGCTGCGCGATGAAATCGATGTCGACGAGCCCGCCGGCGGCGAGCTTGAGGTCCCAGACATCATCCTCGCCCTTCTCCAGCGCGATCGCGCGCCGCATGTCGGCAACGTCAGCCGCGGTCGATGCCGCATCGCGCGGTCTCGTCAGCACGCTGCGGATGATCGCCTCGATCCTCTCGCGGAATTCCGGCGACGACGAGATCACGCGGGCGCGGGTCAGCGCCATGTGCTCCCAGGTCCACGCCTCGCGCTCCTGATAGTCTGCGAACGCATCGATGCGCGAGGCGACCGGGCCGGCACGGCCGGACGGGCGCAGCCGCATGTCGACCTCGTAGAGCACGCCGTAATTGGTCCGGGTCGTGAAGGCGCTGATCAGGCGCTGGGTGAAGCGGGCAAAATACTGCGCGCCGTGCAGCGAGCGTTCGCCGTCGGAATCCGGCGCCTCGCTGTCGAAATCGTAGAGCGTGATCAGATCGAGGTCGGAGGACGCCGTCATCTCGCGGCTGCCGAGCCGGCCCATCGCGACGATCGCGGTCTCCTGCCCCTTGATCCGGCCGTATTGCGCGGCGAACTGGTCGGTGACGAGGCCGTGCACGGTGTGCACGATCCCCTCCGCGACATCGGCAAAGGCCGTGCTGGCGTGCTGCGCCGACACCGTGCCGGACAGGATCCGCGTGCCGATCAGGAACAGGCTCTCCTGGCCGAACAACCTCAGACGATCGAGGAAGTCCTCGTAGGACGAGGCATCCTGCAAGGTGGTGGCAAGCCGCTCCGACAGCTCTTTCTTGTCCGGCATCGCGCCGAAGAAGCGCGGATCGACCAGGCCATCCATGATCTGCGGCTGCCGCGCCAGCATGTCGCCGAGCCGCGGCGCAGCGCCAAGGATCAGCGCCACCAGCGCGACGAAATCGCGGTTCTGGCTGAGCAGCGAGATCAGCCGCCCGCCCCGTTGCAGCGCGCCGAGGAAACGGTCGAATGCCACAACCGCGTCGTCGGGCTCCTCGGCATGCGCGAGGCCGTCGATCAGGCCGGGAATGAATTCGAGGAATGCCGCCCGCGTCGCCTCGACGCGCAGCGCGCGATAATCGCCCTCGATCCATTGCTGCACGGTGCCGGCCACCGCAACGGGCTTTTTGAAGCCGAGTTGGGCGAGATGCTCGATCAGGCGGCCGTCTTCGGGCCCGGCGCCATAGTCGATATCCGGCAGCTTCGCCGTGCCGGTCGGATCGTCGCCCTCGAACAGCTTGCCGTAGTGGTTCTGCACGATCTTGAGCTGACCGAGCAGATCACTGGCGAAGGCCTCGCGATTCTCGTAGCCGAAGAAATGCGCGAAGCGCTCGACGTCCTCAGGCGCTTCGGGCAGCGAATGGGTCTGCTCGTCGGCGATCATCTGCAGCCGGTGCTCGACCCGGCGCAGGAATTCATAGGCCGTCGTCAGCTCGTCGCGTGCCTCGTAAGTGATCCAGTTGCTGTTGGCGAGCACATTGAGCGCCTCCAGCGTCGGCCGCACCCGCAGCTCGGGATGGCGGCCGCCGGCGATCAGCTGCTGGGTCTGGGCGAAGAACTCGATCTCGCGGATGCCGCCGCGGCCGACCTTGACGTTGTGCCCCTCGACCGAGATCTCGCTCTGGCCGCGATAGGTCTGCATCTGCCGCTTCATGTCGTGGACGTCGGCGAGCGCGGCAAAATCCAGGTGCTTGCGCCAGACGAACGGCGCGAGCTCGGCGATCAGCGCCTCGCCCGCCCTGGGATCGCCGGCGCAAGGCCGCGCCTTGATCATCGCGGCGCGCTCCCAGGTGCGCCCTTCGCGTTCGTAGTAGTGCAAGGCCGCATCGGTCGAGATCGCGACCTGGGTCGAGGCCGGGTCCGGGCGCAGCCTGAGATCGACCCGGAACACATAGCCCTCGCCCGAGCGCTGCTGCAGCATCCGCGCCATCGCCTGGGTGACGCGGACGAAGAACGGCTGCGGCTCGATATCCTCGGCAAGCGAGGTCGCCGTGCGATCGAAGAACACGATCAGGTCGATGTCGCTGGAATAGTTCAGCTCGCCCGCGCCCATCTTGCCCATCGCAAGCACGATCAGGCCGGAGCCGACTTCCGGATGCTCGGGATCGACGGCGGTCATCCGGCCGCGGGCGACTTCCTGCCGGAACAGATAGCGCAGCGCCGACTGCACCGAATTCACCGCGATGTCGGTCAGCGCCGCCGTCACCCGCATCACCGGCCAGACGCCGCCGATGTCGCACAGTGCGATCATCAGCGCGGCCTCCGCCTTCATGCGGCGAAGCAGCACCATCACGTCGGCCTCGCTGCCGGCGGCGAGCACATCGCGCGAGGTGGTCTCGATCAGGCCGGCCAGATGCGACTCGGGGTCGCATGACAGGATCCGGATCAGCCGCCCGGCATCGGCGCGCACGAGCTCGAACAGATAGGGCGAGAACTCGGCGATGCCGCGCAGGATGTCCCGTGCGAACGGATGCTCCAGCAAGGCTGCGAGCGCGGCCGATCGCGCCGGCTCGAGCTCGGCGAACCAGTCAGTCAGGCGCTGATCGGCGGATTCGGGCGCGGCGACACGCGGTCCATCCGCGAACCGCGCGGCCAGACAGTGTCGATCCGCGTTTCCCGGCGCGGCGGCATTCATGCCGCCTTCTGTGGCACATCCTGCGTTTGAGCCGCAAGCCTGTCACTGCCGCCCGCCCGTGCGGGCAGCACCAGGGTGGCCACCAGCCCGGGATGGGCATCGCCGAGCCGCAGCTCGCCGCCATGGAGCGTGGCGACCGCCGAGGCCAAGCTGAGGCCGAGACCGGAACCGGGTAGGGTGCGGCTCGCCTCGAGCCGGACGAAGCGCTCCACCGCGTGCTTGCGATCGCCCTCGGGGATACCAGGACCGTGGTCGGTGACGCTGAGCAGGACCTGATCGCCCTCGCGCCGCGCCTCGATCAGGATCTCCCGCGCATCCGCCTTCATCGGCTCGACGCCGGCGTCGGGCTTGCCATATTTGATGGCGTTCTCGACCAGGTTGGCGACCGCCTGGCTGATCAATTCGCGGTTGCCGTGAATCGGCGCCGGCGCGGTCTTCACCTGCAGCGTCATGCCGTCGTCCTCGGCCAGCGGCTCGTACAATTCGTGGATGCCGTTGGCGACGTCGGCACCGTCGAAATCGTCCATGTTGCCGCGCGCCTGGCCGGACTCGGCGCGTGCGATCATCAACAGCGCGTTGAAGGTGCGGATCAGCCCGTCGGATTCCTCGATCGTCCGCTCCAGCGCGGCGCGGTAGTCGGCCTCGCTATCCGACCGTGCCAGCGCCTCCTCGGCGCGGTTGCGCAACCGCGTCAGCGGCGTCTTGAGGTCGTGGGCGATGTTGTCGGACACCTCCTTCAGCCCCGTCATCAGCGCCTCGATGCGCTCCAGCATGGCATTGAGATTTTCCGCGAGACGGTCGAGCTCGTCGCCGCTGCGGCCGACCGGCAGCCGGCCTGTGAGATCGCCCGCCATGATGCGCCTGGTGGTGCCGGTCATGGCGTCGATCCGGTGCAGCACGCGGCGGGCGACGAAGATACCACCGCCGATGCCGAGCACGACCACGACGAGGATCGACCATTGCGCGGCCTTGGCGACGATGCCGAACAGCCGCCGCCGCTCCTCGAGGTCGCGCCCGACCAGGAGACGGAAGCCATTGTCCATCTCGGCGACCCGCACCAGCGCGCGATGATCGGTCTTGTCCTGGTCGTCGATCCGGCGATAGGCGGTCTCGCTCCAGCCCTGGACGCTCATCACGCCCGGCGCCAGCGAGCCGACATTGCCGGCCAGCGCCTGCCCGTTCGGCGCGGTCAGGAGATAGAGGTTGGCGCCTGGCCGCAGCGCCCGATTGCCCATGGTGGTCAGTAGCCCATGCAGGCCGCGGCGGTTATAGATGGACGTGATCTCGCCGATCTCGACGTTGACGGTCGTCGTGATCTGCTCGGTGATCAGCCGCCGCGTGTTCCAGGCGAAGTAAGCCAGCAGCGAGGCGGCGAACAGCGCGAACAGGAACAGATAGACCAGCGTCAGCCGAAACGCCGTGGTCCGGATCAGTTTACCGAATGCCGTCACGGATCATATACCCCGCGCCGCGGATGGTATGCAGCAGCGGCCGCTCAAAACCCTTGTCGATCTTGGAGCGCAGCCGCGAGATGTGCACGTCGATGACGTTGGTCTGCGGATCGAAATGATAGTCCCAGACATTCTCGAGCAGCATGGTGCGCGTCACCACCTGCCCTGCATGCTTCATCAGATATTCGAGCAGGCGGAACTCGCGCGGCTGCAAGGTCAGCTCGTCCTTGCCGCGCGCGACGCGATGCGACAGCCGATCGAGCTCGAGGTCGCCGACCTTGTAGGTGGTCTCCTCGGCCGGCCCGACATTGCGCCGCGACAGCACCTCGACGCGCGCAAGCAGCTCGGCGAAGGAATAGGGTTTTGGCAGATAGTCGTCGCCGCCGGCGCGCAGGCCCTTGATGCGGTCATCGACCTGGCCGAGCGCCGACAGGATCAGGACCGGCGTCCGGTTGCCCTTGTCGCGCAGGCTGCCGATCAACGACAGGCCGTCCCGCTTCGGCAGCATCCGATCCACCACCAGCACGTCGTAGTCGCCGGTTTCGGCCATCGACAGGCCTTCCTCGCCGTCGGAGGCGAGATCGGCGATGTAGCCGACTTCACGGAATGCCTTGACCAGATAGTCGGCTGACTCGCGGTCGTCTTCGATGATCAGGATGCGCATTTGCGGAGCGGTGGCGGTCACGGGAATGGGCCCTCTGTCAGCATGGCGCGGCCGGCCTGCACATGCAAGACGACCGCGCATATTCCGGAATTGTCAGGAAAAAGTGGGCGGTGAAGCTGGGGGACTCCACCGCCCTGAGACCTTCCGACGGAGGGGGGCATATTCCATCGAAAGGCAACATAGGGAGCGAGCAAGGGGCCCACCCCCCGGAAAGCGCCGTCGGCGGGGGCGACTAATGCCGGCGACGCTTTCCAACTCATAGATAGTTATCCCTTGGCCAGCGGCACTGCCACGAAGCGCGACGAACCGCCGCTCTTCACGCGCATGAGAACGCTGTTCTTGTTGTCATTGCGCGCCGCGGTGATCGCATCACGCACCTCACCGGCGGTGCCGACGGACTTGCCGGCGACCTCGAGGATCACGTCGCCTTCCTTGAAGCCCCGCTCAGCGGCAGCACTCTTGGGATCGACTTCGGTCACGACCACGCCTTCCTTGCCGGCGCCGGCCACGCTGTTGGCGGGCGCCACGGTGAGGCCGAGCTTCGGCACGTCGGTGCCGCGGGAAGAGTTGCCCTTGTCGCTGTTGTTGTCGGTGTCAGCCTTGGCTTCGAGGCTGTTCGGCAACTGGCCGAGCGTCAGGTTGACGGTCTTGTCCTGACCCTTGTGCAGCACGTTCAGCTTTACGGCATTGCCGGGCGCGAGGCCGCCGATGGTGCGGGCGAGTTCGCGCGCGTCCTTCACCGGCTCGCCATTGACGGCGGTGATGACGTCACCGGACTCGATGCCGGCCTTGGCCGCGGGACCGTTGGCCTGCGGTTCGGCAACCAGTGCGCCTTCGGCCTTCTTCATGCCGAGGCTGTCGGCGATGTCGGATGTCACCGGCTGAATCTGGACGCCGATCCAGCCGCGGCTGACCGAGCCCTTGTCCTTCAGCTGGGCGACGACGCTCTTGACGGTCTGGGCCGGGATCGAGAACGCGATGCCGACGCTGCCGCCGGACGGCGAGTAGATCGCGGTGTTGACGCCCATCACCTCACCCGACACGTCGAACGCCGGGCCACCCGAATTGCCCTTGTTCACGGGCGCATCGATCTGGATGAAGTCGTCATACGGACCGTTGCCGATGTCGCGGCCGGAGGCGGAGACGATGCCCGCGGTCACGGTGCCGCCGAGACCGAAGGGGTTGCCGACCGCCAGCACCCAGTCGCCGATGCGCGGCTTGCTATCGGAGAGCTTGGCAAACTGGAAGTTGGAGCCGCCCTCGACCTTGATCAGCGCGAGGTCGGTGCGCGGATCGGTGCCGATCACCTTGGCGGAATAGGTCTTGCCGTCATCGGTCGTGACTTCGACCTTGTCGGCGCCGTCGACGACGTGATTGTTGGTCACGGCATAGCCGTCAGCCGAGATGAAGAAGCCGGAGCCCTGGCCCGTCACCACGCCACCGCCACGCGGTCCACCACGCAGACCCGGGGGCAAGCCATCCGGACCGCCGAAGCGGCGGAAGAAGCGCTCCATCGGCGAACCCGGCTGGAACGGCGAATCGTCATTGTTGCCGTCGTCCTTCGCGACCTTCTCGCGAATGTTGACCTTGACCGAGATCACCGACGGCTTCACGCGCTCGACGATGTCGGCAAACCCGACCGGCTGCTGGACCTTCTTGACCTCGTTATTGACCTGCGCATGCGCAGGCGTGGTGAACAGGTCGGCCGGGTTGTGGGTGGGGCTGAAGCCATAGGTCGCGGCACCGAGGCCGGCCACGACCGAGGCCATCAGCGCAAGTTTGCGGGCAGAGAACAGCGAGCGCTTCGGCGCCTTGTAGGACGGAAGGGACGAGAGGTCGGGACGATCGGTCATGTGTTGAAATCTCCAAGGCCAGAATCACCGGTGCGGGGGCGGGCACCTGATGCAGCTGAACATGGGGTCATCAGCCTTACGGCGCGCTGGCTGCGGAATTAAACTTTTGTAATCGAGCAGATCAGCGCTGCGGCAGAATAGCGCAGCCGAATTAAGGGCTTAGAAAGGAACTAAAGCGGCTTGTCCGGCGCGGATTCGGCCGCCAGCAGCCGTTCGAGGCGGGCCTGCTCGTCGGACGTCAGTCCGGGGCCGGAATCGCCCCCGGCGGCAACCGGATTGCCCTTGCGCCGGCCGAGGCGCCAGAGCGCGAACCCGCCCAGCAACAGCGCCAGCGGCGGGGTCAGCCACAGCACCAGCGTATGCTCGTTGAGACGCGGCTTCAGCAGCACGAATTCGCCGTAGCGGGCCACCAGGAAATCGATTACCTGGCGGTCGCTGTCGCCGGCCGAGATGCGTTCGCGCACCAGGAGGCGGAGGTCGCGGGCCAGCGGCGCCTCCGAATCGTCGATCGACTGGTTCTGGCAGACCATGCAGCGCAGCTCTTTGGAGAGCTCGCGCGCCCTCGCCTCCTTCGCCGGATCCGCCATGATCTCGTCGGGCAACACTGCGCGGGCGGGCATCGCGCCGAGCATGAGGCTCGCCGTAAGAAGAGCGGCTGCAAGCGCGCGCGACCGCATCACTCGGCCGCCTGCAATGCGCGCGCGGCTGCTTTGGCCGGCTTCGGCGCGCCGACCCGCAAACGGCGGTCGGACAACGACAGCAGGCCGCCGAACGCCATCAGCACCGGTCCCCACCAGATCATCAGCACCAGCGGCTTGTGATAGATGCGCACCGCGATCGCGCCGTCCGCGGAGGTATCGCCGAGCGAGATGTAGAGCTGGCTTGCGCCGCGCGTCAGCAGCGCGGCCTCGGTCGTCGAGGCGCCGCGGGTGGTGAAGTTGCGCTTCGACGGCGTCATCACGCTGACCTTCTCGCCGTCACGGCTCACGGTGAATTGCGCGACCATCTCGCGGAAGTTCGGCCCCTGGCGCGGGTTCAGCCCGTCGAGCCGCAACTGGTAGCCGGCGACGCGGGCGACGTCGTCGGGCTTCATGGAGCCGATATATTCGCTGTTCCAGGTGGTTTCGCAGACGATCCCGATCAGCGCCACGCCGAGACCGGCATGCGCAAACGCCGTGCCCCAGGTCGCACGCGGCAAACCACGCGCCCGGCGCAGCGAGAGCGAGAGCGGAATCCGGAACAGGGCGATCCGTTCGGCAAGGTCGCACAGCGCGCCCATGATGACGAAGGCCGCAAGGCCGATGGCGAGCGGCGCCAAGGTCGCGCCGCCATAGGTCCAGGCAAACACCAGGGCCATTGCCACCAGCGCGGCGACGCCGGCGACCATCAGCCGCTGCGCCGCGCCGAGCAGGTCGCCGCGCTTCCAGGCCAGCAGCGGCCCGAACGGCACCGCGAGCAGCAGCGGCACGAACAGCGGCGCGAAGGTGAAATTGAAGAACGGCGCGCCGACCGAGATCTTCTCGCCGGTCAGGACCTCGAGCGCCAGCGGATACAGCGTGCCGATGAACACCGTCGCACAGGCGGTGGTGAGCAGCAGATTGTTGAGCACCAGCGCGCCTTCGCGCGAGATCGGCGCGAACAGCCCACCCTGCTTCAGGGCCGGCGCGCGCCAGGCATAAAGCGACAGGCTGCCGCCGATGAACACGAACAGGATCAGCAGAATGAACACACCGCGGGTCGGATCGGTCGCGAAGGCGTGAACCGAGGTCAGCACGCCGGAGCGCACCAGGAAGGTGCCGAGCAGCGACAGCGAGAAGGTCAGGATCGACAGCAGGACGGTCCAAACCTTGAGCGCATTGCGCTTCTCCATCACCAGCGCCGAATGCAGCAGCGCGGTGCCGGCAAGCCACGGCATCAGCGAGGCGTTCTCGACCGGGTCCCAGAACCACCAGCCGCCCCAGCCGAGCTCGTAATAGGCCCAGTAGGAGCCCATCGCGATGCCGAGCGTCAGGAAGATCCACGCCATCAGCGTCCACGGCCGCACCCAGCGCGCCCAGGCGGCGTCGATCCGCCCCTCAAGCAGCGCCGCCACCGCGAATGAGAACGAGATCGAAAAGCCGACATAGCCGAGATAGAGCATCGGCGGATGCACCGCGAGGCCGATGTCCTGCAGCACCGGATTGAGGTCGCGTCCCTCGAGCGGCGGATTGGCGATGCGCAGAAACGGATTCGAGGTGATCAGGATGAACAGATAGAATGCGCTGGCGACCCAGCCCTGCACGGCCAGCACATGCGCGCGCAGCGACAGCGGCAGATTGTTGCCGAACGCCGCGACGAGGCCGCCGAACAGCGCCAGGATCGACACCCACAGCAGCATCGACCCTTCATGGTTTCCCCAGACGCCGGTGATCTTGTAGAGCAGCGGCTTCAGCGAATGCGAATTCTCGTAGACATTGGCGACCGAGAAATCCGAGGTGACGTGCAAGGTCACCAGCGCGGCGAACGATGCCGCCACGAACAGCAACTGGGCGAGCGCGGTCGAGCGCGCGACGTTCATCAGCGCCGCATCGCGCCAGCGCGCGCCGACGATCGGCACGATCGACTGGATCAGCGCGAGGGCGAGCGCGAGCACCAGGGCATAATGTCCGCTTTCGGCGATCACCGCATCGCTCCCTGGGTCGGCGCCGCGGAGGCGCTCGGCATGTTGCCTGGTTTGCCGTAGTCGTCCTTCCAGTGGCCCTGCTTCTTCAGGGCGTCGGCGACATCCTTCGGCATGTAGGTCTCGTCATGCTTGGCGAGAACGGTGTCGGCGCGGAACACACCTGACGCATCGAGCGCGCCTTCGGCAACCACGCCCTGCCCCTCGCGGAACAGATCCGGCAGTATGCCTTTGTACGCGACCGGCAGCGTCGCGCCGCCGTCGCCGACGGTGAAGGTCACGGCGAGATTGTCGCCGCGCTTCAGCGAGCCTTGCTCGACGAGGCCGCCGAGGCGGAAGCGCTTGCCGGGGCCGAGATGCTTTTCGGCCACCATCGACGGCGTCGAGAAGAACACGATGGAATCGCGCAGCGCATTCAGCACCAGGCCCGCGGCGACCGCGAGCACGACGAGCGCGCAGCCGATCAGTGTCAAACGCCGTTGCTTCCTGGTCATGGTCTATCCTTGCGCATGACGTTGTCCGAAAACCGCTGTGTACTTTTCGGCGTCATGCTCTATCCATCAAGCCCGAGATTCTTCAGCCCTTCATTGAGCTGACGCAACCGATCCGCATCGTTGGCGACCGCCTGACGGGCATCGGCGCGCGCGCTCATCGCCTTGTCGCGCTCGCCCATCACGAGATAGGCGCGGACCAGCCGCAGCCAGCCCTCGACGTCGTCGCCATTGGTCTTCAGCCGGCTCGCCAGCCGATCGACCATGCCCTTGATCATGCTGCCGCGATCGGCCTCGCTCATATCCTGGGCCGCGGCCACCGCGCCATCGGGCAGCGCCGGCGCGCTGACGCCACCGGGCGCACTGCCGCCGACCCGGACCAGCGCAGCCTGCACCAGCGGCCGCCACGGCGCGTCGGATGGCCCTTTCGCCAGCATCTTTTGCCAGAGCGCCGCGGCATCAGTCTTGCGGCCGTCCTGCTCGGCGGCAAGGCCGAGGAAGTAGTTCGCCTTGGCGTCGTCGCCATTCAGCGCGACGGAGCGCTCGAACTCAGCCTTGGCGTCCGCGGTGACGACGCCGCCGGCGCTCCCCATCAACGCTTCGCCGAGATCGGCGCGGCGATCGGCGCTGTCGCCGGCATAGGTGATAGCATTGCGATAGGCACGGACGGCGTCATCGTAGCGGCCGAGCCGCGACAGCACCGGCGCCAGCACCGTCCAGCCGCGGCCGTCGGTCGGGTTCTTCTCCAGATGGGCCTCGACCTGCGCGACCAGATTGGCGAGTGGCTGGTTGGCATCGGCCACCCGGCTGCGTTCGGCGAGCGGAAAGTCGCCGAGCCGCGGCGAGCCGAGCGCGAGATAGAAGCTCGAAGCAATCACCGGCAATCCGACCAGCGCGACGACCGCGGCGCCACGCCGCAGCGTGAGA
The DNA here is from genome assembly GCF_007993935.1 of Bradyrhizobium macuxiense. GTDB lineage: Bacteria > Pseudomonadota > Alphaproteobacteria > Rhizobiales > Xanthobacteraceae > Bradyrhizobium > Bradyrhizobium macuxiense_A. The sequence goes on from NZ_VITY01000002.1 coordinate 114,683, forward strand.
CTGCCCTGCCCCGGCGTGTCGCGCCCGCTCTGGTCGGCGGCGGCCAGCAGCCGGCGGCTGATCTCGATCCGCGCGGCATCGGCCTCAGCGGCGCCGATGATCCCTGAGGCCATGTCGCGGTCGATTTCGGCGAGCTGATCGCGGTAGACCACGACCTCGCTGCCGCCGGTGTCCGCCCGTCCGCGGCGGCTGAGCGGCCACAACACGGCAAAGATCGCCGCGACCGTCATCAGCGCGAACACAAACCACAGCGTCATCAAGCGGTTCCCGGATGGAACGGCGGCTTCCGGCAAGCCGCCTTAGAATCGCTTTACACCACCGGCGGCGAGCCCGGCAATTGACAATTGCTGGATCGACCGAAGGTCGAAATCAGGCTGTTTTCCGATGCCGTTCCGGCGGTCCAGCAACGGCGTTTTCGGGCCCAAGGCGCGCGCTACCAAAATATCGAAAACAACCCCATGCAAAGCAGCCGGTCGCCGCCGCCGGCATCCGAATGACGACTTGACACGTCGGGCAAATCAGCGCCACACTTCTAATATTCCGAAATCACATAAATAGCTGTCGTGGCGGTGACCGTCACCATGTCCAGGGATCACTACCCCGCGCGCGACGACTTCCGCTCGCCGGTCACGGCGTTCTCCGCCGCCCGGTTCATCAGCGAGGCGTAGTCGTGGCCGAACAGCACTTCGCAGAAGCGGATTGCGGCCTTGACCTGCTGCTGGCGGAAGGACCGGACCCGGGCATCGCCGCCGCGCAGCGACTGCACCAGCCCCTCGGTCGACTGCTCGACATAATGTTGCAGGTCCGAGAAGGTCCGCAGCGTCACCTCGTTGATGGCGAGCTCGCTGGCATAGGTGCGGCACACCGCGACGAAATCGATCAGGGCGGCGGCGTCCTCGACCTCGGACTGGTCGATCTTGGCGCCGGCGGTGATGTCCTTGTCGGCGCGCTGGCGCAGGATGCGGCGGACCCGGCCCGGCACGCTGTCGATCTCCGATTGCAGCGCGTTGGAGGTATCGGCGCGGACCGACGTCAGCTGGCGCCCCCAGGTGGAATCGTTGCGCAGATCGAGCTCGGTGCGCAGGCCGCGGACGCCGTCATGCAGGGTCTTGAGCTGCTCGCCGACATAATCGAAATGTCCGCGCCGGATGTCGGTGCGCAGGCAGGCGGCGACGAATGACAGGTCATGCAGCGCGATGGTGACGGCAATACCATAGGGCGTTGCCGCAACCCGCAGCTCGTCGTCGGAGGCCGCCATCTTGATGGCGAGGCGGACGATTTGCCAGGGCGCGGCGAGCCGCTGCGCAATCAACGACAGCGCGAAGGGCAGCAGCTGCGGTGTCTGGAGCGACGGCAGCTTCAGCGCGTCGGTCGCGGAGGCGATCTGGGAATCGGCAAAAACGCGGATCTGGCTCGGCAGCCGGCTGCCCAAGGTTTCCAGCGCCTCGCGGGCCTGCAGGACAAGGCCGATCGGCAGCAGATCCTCGACGACGCTCGGCGGGCCGACGCGCGACAGCGCGCGCTGGCGGTCGTCCTGGGTGGGTGATGCGACCTTGATGATGGCCTCTGCGGCTGCAAGCTGGAACTTGCGCGCGGCAACCTCCATCGGACCGCTCTCGGTCGCCGCCGCCAACGCCGCCTCGAACTCGCGGGCCGCCTCAGGCGCGCCCTCGCGAGCCAGCCACTGCCAGATCGGCAGCAGCGAGGCGCGCCGGAGCTGGCCGGGCCGGGTCGGGAAATTGGTCTCGGCGAGGAACGGCTCGAGCGGCCGGAACAGCAGCCGCGCCGGATCGTCGCTGCGCGGCTCGATCCGCTCGTCCTCCTCGGCGCCGCGCACGATCTTGCGCAGCTGCTCGAGCACCAGATTGGCCACAGTGACATCATCGCCACGTTCGACCGCGCGCTCCAGCTCCCGCATCAGCAGCGCCTGCGATTGCGGCGGAAGCTGCGCGAGATAATCCCTCAGCCGCTCGGTCGATTTCTGGCTCATGCGCCCGGTCGTGAAAGCTTGGTGCCCGGCAAACGCCGCAGCCCGTCCGCTTGGGATGATAGAGGTGGGCGCGTTAAGAACGCGTTTAGGAATAATGCGGTCCCGAGGCCGGACTTGCACGGGCCTTAAGCCTGATGGGAGTTGAGCTGGATCGGCAGCGGAGGTTCACCTCCCTTGGGAGAGGTCGGCGCGTAGCGCCGGGTGTTACGGTCCCTCCTTCGAGCTGCGGCCCCTCACCCGATTTGCTTTGCAAATCGACCTCTCCCCGTTGGGGAGAGGTGAAGCAAGTGCATGGCCGAACCGATTCGATCCAAACTCATCCTGCCTAGACCGCCGGCAACACCAGCTCGGCCCGCAGGCCGCCGATCGGCGCGTCGCTCAGCACGAGCTTGCCGCCATAGAGGCCGGCGAGGTCGGTCACGATCGACAGGCCGAGCCCCGAGCCGGGCTTCGACTCGTCGAGCCGCTGGCCGCGGCGCGACACCTGGGCGCGCTCGGCCTCCGACAGGCCGCGCCCGTCGTCGTCAACCACGATGCGCAGCCTGGGGCCCACGCCCGACGCCTCGGGCGGGACCACGCTGACCTCGATGAACACCTGCGAGGCCGCCCATTTGCAGGCGTTGTCGACGAGATTGCCGACCATCTCCTCCAGATCCTGCCGCTCACCGCGAAACCGCGCCGCCGGGTCGGCCTTCGCCTCGATCGAGAGGTCGCGGTCACGATGGATCTTCTCCATGGTCCGGCGCAGCGCCTCGATCGCAGGCGCGACGTCGGTGATGGTAGAGACGATGGTGGCGCGGGCGGCGATCCGCGCCCGCTCGAGGTGATGCGCGACCTGGTCCCGCATCACATCGGCCTGCTCCAGCACCTTGCTGGCAAAGGGATCGGCGGCATGCGCGGCCGCCTCGTTCACGATCACCGACAGCGGTGTCTTGATCGCATGCGCAAGGTTGCCGACATGGGTGCGCGAGCGCTCGACGATCTCCCGGTTGGCATCGATCAGCGCGTTGGTCTCGCGCGCCAGCGGCGCGATCTCGACCGGAAAGCGGCCCTCCAGCCGCTCGGCGCGGCCGGAACGGATATCGGCAATCGCATCCGAAATGCGCTTGAGCGGCGCAAGGCCGTAGCGCACCTGGAAGATCGTGGTCAGCAGCAGCACGATGCCGAGGGCGGCGAAGGTGCCGCCGAGGTAATAATCGAAGCTGCGCGTCTCATCGAAGATCTCGGTGGCGTCGCCGGCGACGCTGACCAGGAACTTGCCGTCGACGCCGAGATCGACCGGCCGCTCCACCACACGCAGGCTCTGGCCTTCGGGCCCGTCGACATAGCCGAGGCGGACGCCGGCGGCGGTCAGCTCGGCGCCGTGCTCCTCGAGCTTCGGCAGCTTCTTGTCCCACAGCGAGCGCGAGGCGCGGGTCTCGCCCTTTTCGGTATCGGTGCGGGTGATCTGCCAGTACCAGCCCGACAGCGGCAGGTCGAACAGCGGCTCGCCGAGCGACTGGAACTGGCGGTCGGCCGGCTCGTCCGGCGTCGCCACCTCAGCGATCAGGGTGCGCAGATAGAGATTGAGCCGCCGGTCGAAGGCGCGCTCGGTCGCGTCGCGATAGACCGACGACAGGATGACGCCGGTGATCGCCAGGATCACCACCACCCAGGCGGTCGCCGAAACGAACAGGCGGGTTGCAAGCGAACTGCCGCCCATCAGGGCACGTGCTCGAGCGTCGTGTCAGCGGGCCGCGACCTGACGAGTGCAGACATGGCGAATCCAGTCCTCCTGGCGCGGATCATGCCGATGCCCGCATGGCGATCAAGCGCCTTAAGAGCATGATCCGAATGTATAGGAGATGCTCTTATCCCTTTGTTTGGTCGCGCCTTCTTCTTCGCGCGAACCAAAACATCCAGTTTGCTCGAAATCGCTTTAAAGCGCGATGCGATGTGGCTGGTTCGACATCGCGCTTTAGCCTCTCTTGAGCATGATCTTTTCGGAAAACCGCTTCACACTTTTCCGGATCATGCTCTAGGCCGGCGGCGACAGCATGTAGCCGAGGCCGCGAACCGTCTGGATGATATCGACTTCCAGCTTCTTGCGGATGCGGCCGACGAACACCTCGATGGTGTTGGAGTCGCGGTCGAAGTCCTGATCATAGAGATGCTCGACCAGCTCGGTGCGGGAGACCACGCGGCCGGTGTGGTGCATCAGATAATCGAGCAGATTGTATTCGTGCGAGGTCAGCTTGATCGGGTTGCCGTTGACGGTGACCCGCTTGGTGCGGGTATTGAGCGCCACCGGCCCGCAGTTCAGCTCGACCTGGGCGTGCCCAGTGGCGCGGCGCAGCAGCGCGCGGATCCGTGCCAGCACCTCCTCCAGATGGAACGGCTTGGCGACATAGTCGTCGGCGCCGGCGTCGAAGCCCTGAACCTTGTCGCTCCAGCGGTCGCGCGCGGTGAGAATCAGCACCGGCATCACCCGCTTGTTCCGCCGCCAGGCCTCGAGCACCGAAATACCGTCCATCTTCGGCAGGCCGATATCGAGCACCACGGCGTCATAGGGCTCGCTGTCGCCAAGGAAATGCCCCTCCTCGCCGTCGAACGCGCGATCGACCACATAGCCGGCGTCCGTCAGCGCGGTGGTGAGCTGGCGGTTCAGATCCGGGTCATCCTCAACGACGAGCAGACGCACTTTGGCCTCCGAGAGTGAGCTTTGCGATAGTCCGGCATCAAATGAGGCTTCCGGCCGTGAACGGCTTATGAATGGATCCGCAACGCAAAGCTTATTTTTTCGTCAGGTGCACCATCCCGGGAACCCACGCAAGGCGCCGGATGCTGTTCCGTAGTTAAGCCCCAGTGTCCGAATTCGCGTTTGAGGGTGTCCTAGTTCGGATTAAGCGAACAAAACCCGAGCCTTGGCCGAATGTTCTCAGTCCCCGCTGAGCGGCCATATTCCACGTTCTGGACACATAAGTTCCGATGATGCCCCATTTCTCGTCCGACGCACGCAATGTTTTCCGGCGTTCACCGTGGGTTGACGGGAGGCCTTGCACGTCTTTGGGAACTTTTCCGCTCTCTCGTCTTTCTCCATTTTTTGGGGCAGCAACGTCAGCTTTGGAGAGAGGAGCCATGAAGCGGCGCCGGCGAATTAGGCAGATATATCCCCTTGAAGAACGCCTTACCGAAGAAGCCAAACGGCTACGCAGACGGGCTAAGGCACTCCCCCCAGGTCGAGAGCGCGAGGCGCTGCTGAGACGAGCCAGGCACGACGAAACCACTGCCCATTTGACGGAGTGGCTTCTGTCCCCCAGTCCCAACGCGCCCATCTAGGAGGGCGCCCAATGCAGACAAATCACCATCATATCGATGGCGTAGAGGTCGCCTTCGTCAGTCTCGGGACCGTGTCGTTCTTGGCCCTCATCGCGAGCATGATATGGCTTCTGTTGGGATGATGTCTCGGTAGAAGCCGCCTCAGCGACAGCGGACCGAAGCTGACGACACGTTTGCGCGTGCTGCGCCGGGCCTTTTTGCTTGCTCTCAAGAAGCGGCCCCAGAGAGGGGCACAAGCTGGGGCCGCAAGTTTCTCATTTTGATCGTCCAAGGCGCTGCCCGGCAGGGGTGCAGCACCCGAACGTGAGACAACCCGGCGCGCGTCGCGCTCGTTCCTAATGGAAACGGCCCCGGCACCCTTGGAGGCAATGCCGAGGCCGTTCCGTATTTCCATTCTCACGCCGAACCGCCGCTTGCAGGTAATAGACGGCCCCTCTGGGCTTGTAAGTTGATCTTAATGAAATAGCCGCCCAGCGACCGCATGATTCGCGAGGACTCTGGTTCCAGAAATCACATGTGTGAATCAAATTGCCGGAATGTCCTGATTCGTTCGTCGGAACGTAGGACGGCACCAAGCGCCGCAGCTTCCATCGATCAGATGCGGATGGAATGAGATGGGGTTTCAGATTGCGGTAATATAGAACCTAAGCCTAGAGGTGTGTTCTCTCATCTTCTCGCAACCAGCCCGTCGGCTCCGTGAGCGGTGTCACGGACGGCCGCTGGTTAACCTTCGGCGGGCATTTAATTATCGCGGACATGAGCAATGCGCTAATCCAGCGCGGCGGGGTACAGGGACCGGGAATAGTTTGTTGCTTGTTTCGAAGATCAAGACGTTTGCCGTGGTTGCCGGCTGGCTTGCGCTGGTCTTCATCGCGTTCGTCACCTTATCCCCAATCCAGGACCGTCCGTCGTTCTTGCACCCGCAGGCCGAGCGCTTCGCCGCCTATGCCGTGATGGGACTGGCCTTTGTGCTGGGTTACCCGCGGCGTACCGCGCTGATCGTGCTGTTTGTGGTGTTCAGCGCCTTCACGCTCGAAGCGATGCAGTTGCTGACACCGGACCGTCACGGCCGGCTGCTCGACGCGATCGTCAAGGTCGCGGGAGGTTTTGCCGGCATCGGCGCGGGTCACTTCATCCTGCTGGTGCTGCGCAGCCAGTTCGGCCGCTTGAGGTCGCGCGCGGAGCATTCGCCGAGTTAATCGCGCTTCGGCGCCTCCGCCGACTTGTTGCCCTCTTGTGTCATGCATTGCTGAAAAAAGTGCAGCCGGTCGCCGTTCATTGGCACGGCCCCCGGTCGCTTGTACGGGTAGACCATGTAGGCCGCGCGCAGGCACCGCTTCGCCGTCTCGGCATCGGGTGCGGCGATGGCGGCATTCGACGACAGCAACAGCGCCAGCACGGCGCTGAACCGAATGGGCGCGCCGCTCACGGCCTCTCGCATTCCGAGTAGAACACGCCATTCGCGGCCGCCAGCCGCTGCAGGCAATGCCGCTTGTCGGTCACCGCGCCCTCGACCGTGAAATCGTAGGCCTGCGCCTTCAGGATCAGCGCGTAGCGTCCCGGCGACAGCGGCGCGTCGTCGCGTGGCTGAACCTCGAACATCTGCGGATCCTCGCTGAGCGGCGCAGCGCGGAACGGGATCGAGATGTTGCGGATCACCCAGGTGTCGTCGCCCGGCGAGACCACCGGCTTGCCGGTCGCATCGAACGTGGTCTGCTGCGTCACGCGCGCGATCAGGCGCACGTCGATCGGGTCGGAGGCGCCGCCGGCGCCTTCGCGCCGGAACACGATGAAACGCAGATGCCCGTCCGGCAGCGCGGTCTCGCTCGGCTTGGTGATCGCGGCTGAAATCGCAATGCGTGGATCCGGCGCACGGCCCTGGATCAATTGCAGCTCGTACAGCTTGCCGCCGCTCTCGGCGTAGACACCATAGGCGGTCGGCAACGGCCGTTTTGGTGCAGACGGTTCAACGGGCACGGCCGGCGCAGGCACGGCTGCGACGACCGCTGGCCTCTGCGTTTGAGGCGGGGCCGGCGCGAGCGTGCCCGCAATCATCGCGCGCGCCGGCGCCAGCGACACACCACGCTGCTGCAGCAGGACAATGGACGCGATCAGTCCAAAGAGAGCCAGCATGACAAAGTAGCGCAGCGGCGCCGATGACGACCATCGCGGACGGCGCGGCACCCCGGCCGGCGCGGCGGACTCGAGCGGCGCGACGAATGCCTCCTCGGCATCGATCCGGGGAGGTCCTTCGATCCGCCGCGCGGCGCCCGCCGCCAGGAATTCCGGCAGCGCCCGCGCCGGCGGCACCGAAAACGTCTCGACCAGATGATCCCTGGTGTGCGCCTCGACGCCCTCGATCGCGGCCTCCAGCGCCTGCATCAGGCGCTGTTTCTCGCCGGGATCCTCGTGCGCGAGCTGCTGCAGCTTCTGCCGCGCCAGCTCGTAGACCGCGCTGCGCAGCTGCTGCGGGTCGGAACGCACGGAGTCGATGGTCCGCGCCAGCACCAGCGCGAACTCCACCTCGGGATGCGCAGGGCTCACGTCCCTGACCGTCCTGTGAGCCGGCGTCGACGTCATAAATGTTAGTCTGGTTTGCTCTTAATGTTACAACATTGTAGGCGGTTTTTAATGTTAACACAAATGACGACACCCGCGGATGACGCCGCGGTTTGACGTTACCGATCCGAGCAGCTGCAGGGTTCATTGCGCCGATCTTTGCAAATCCTGGACGACTGGTTCTTCGCGCCGAAGCGGGACCGCCGATCGTGGCCGGATCTCCTGCTGCTCGCGGGATGGATCGCGCTGGCCGGCTTCCAGATCGCCCGTCACGTGATGTGGCGCGACGAAGTCCGCGCGCTCACCATTGCCCTGAACGGCGACGACCTGATCGCCATGCTGAAAGGCCTGCATGGCGAAGGCCACCCTGCCCTTTGGTATCTGCTGCTGCGCGGCGCGCATGCGGTGTTCGGCCGGGTCGAGGTGCTGCCCGGCGTCGCCTTCGTGGTCGGGCTCCTTACGGTCGCCCTGCTGATCTTCCGCTCGCCATTCCCGCGGCCGTTGATCCTGCTGATCACGAGCCATGCGCTGCTGTTCGAATATGTGGTGATGGCGCGGAACTACGGCATCTCGGCCCTGTTCCTGTTTGCGATCGCAGCCTGCTATCCGGTGCACCGCGACCGCGGCCTCCTGCTCGGCGCGCTATCGTTCCTGCTCGCCAACACCAATGTCGTCGGCGCGATCATGGTTGGCGCTTTCCTGCTGTTCTGGCTGCTCGACCTGCTCGAGGCCCAACTCGCGAACCAACCAGGCTGGCGCTGGTCGCCGCAGCTGACCAATTTCACGATCAACGCCATCATCGCGACGATCGGCGTCGCGATCTGCGCGGTGACGATGCTGCCGACCTACAATGATGCGGCGGCCCGCGACTGGTCGCATGCTTCGCCGCTGGCGGCTGCAGCGCTTTCCCTGGTGAATCCCGGCGCGACGTCACTGGGCGCGCTGTTTGCCAATCTGCTGCCGGGGATCGCAGGCTCGGTGCTCTTGTTCGGCGCGACGCTCGGGCTGCTGCCGCGGCGTCCGGCCTTTCTCGCCGCCATCGCCGCCTTGCTGCTGACCTCGCTGTTTTTCGCCGTCGCCGCCAACGGTGCCTACCGTCACGCCGCGGTCTGGCTGTGTTTCCTGATCACGCTGTACTGGATCGGCTGGGGCCGGATCACCGCTACATCCGCCTCTCGAGCGTGGCACGATCGGCTGTTGCCCGCGACCGGGCGGGTGTCGGTGCTGCTGGTGCTCGCGATCCAGAGTGCCGCCGGCATCAACGATCTGCGCAATGCCGCGACCGGCGCCGTCGCGAGCCGCAGCGCCGATCTCGGCCGCCTGATCGCCTCGCGCCCCGATCTCGCCAACGCGGTCATCCTCAGCGAGCCGGAGTATCTGGTCGAGGCATTGCCGTATTACATCAAGAACCCGCTTTATCTCGCGCGCGACCGCAAATTCGGCAGCGTCGTGATCTTCTCGCGCAAGGGCAGGATGGACAGCGATCTCGGCGAGACCTTGCGCCTGGCACGCGCGCTCCGCGAGACATCAGGTGTGCCCGTCCTCATCCTGCTGGCCTATCGGCTCGATGAGGTCGTGCCCGACCGGATCTATGACGAGGGCAAGGACTGGCGAACATTCCGCGCCTCGGCCGCTGAGATCAGCGATTTCCGCGCAGCGACCACGATGCTCCGCCGCTTCGGCCCCGCCAAAACCGACGAGAGTTTCGACGTCTATCTCCTCAACTAGGCGATCGATCGAGGACACCATGAAGGGACCCGCGCGATGGCGCTGATGGACAGCAAGATCGAAACCCGCAAGCCGCCGGCCGCAGGTGTCCGGCAGTACCTCGCAATCCTGCGGCTCGATCACAGCACCAAGCACATCTTCATCGTGCCCGGGATCATTCTCGCCTGGCTGTTGCGCGGCGCGAGGAGCGAGCATCTCGCCGCCGACATCGCGCTTGGACTCGTGGCCGCGGTCTGCGTCGCGTCGGCCAACTATGTCATCAACGAATGGTTCGACCGCGACTTCGACCGGCATCATCCGACCAAGTCGCAACGCGCGGCGGTGCAGAGCGCCATGGACGGCAAGATCATCGGGCTGGAGTGGCTGGTGCTGCTTGCAATCGGTCTCGTCTGCGCGGCAGCGAGCAGCCGTCTGATGCTGCTGGCAAGCAGCATCTTTGCCCTCCAGGGCGTCGTCTACAACGTCCCGCCGCTTCGCAGCAAGGACAAGGCCTATTTCGACGTCATCTCGGAGTCCATCAACAATCCGCTGCGGCTGTTGATCGGCTGGGCGATGGTCGACCCGACCTCGCTGCCGCCGGGCTCGGTGATCCTGTGCTACTGGTTCGGCGGCGCGTTCCTGATGGCCGCCAAACGGCTGTCCGAATATCGCGAGATCGCCGCGTCCCATGGCAGGGAGCTGCTGGCGCGCTACCGCGCGAGCTTTGCTGATTATAGCGAGGTGTCGCTGACCGCCTCGTGCCTCAGCTACTCGCTGTTCTCGGTGTTCTTCCTCTCGGTGTTCCTGGTGAAGTACCGCATCGAGTACATCCTCGCGATGCCGCTGGTGGTGATGCTGTTCACCACCTACTTCTCGATGTCGACATCGCCGGGATCGTCGGCGCAGAAGCCAGAGAAGCTCTATGGCGAGCGCGGCCTGATGCTGATTGTGCTGGCGCTGGTCGCCGTGTTCCTGGCGGCGAGCTTCGTCGACATGCCGTTCCTCGCGCGCCTCGCGGAGCAGCACTACATCACGCTGGAATAGCCGCGATTGGTTAGCGGCGGCGCGGATGCGCCTTCTGGTGCCAGGCCCAGGCCGAGCGAATGATGTGGCCGAGATCGGACCGGCTCGCCTTGAAGCCGAGCCCGCTCTCCGATTTCGAGGGATCGGCGACCAGGATGGGCGGATCGCCGGCCCGGCGTTCGCGCACCACGCTCGGCACCGCCTCGCCGGTCTCGGCGCGGATCGCGTCGAGCACCTCGCGCACCGAATAGCCGGTGCCGGTGCCGAGGTTGAACACGCCGCCGGCGTCGCCTTTCAACAGCAGCTCGAGGGCTGCGATATGGGCGCTCGCGAGATCGTCGACATGGATGTAGTCGCGCACCGCGGTGCCGTCAGGCGTCTCATAGTCCTCGCCGAAGATCGCAAAGTCCGGCACGTGCCCGAGCAGCGCCATCAGCGCGCGCGGAATCAAATGCGTTTCGGGATCGCGAAGCTCGCCGATGGTGCCGGAAGCATCGGCGCCGCAGGCGTTGAAATAACGCAGGCAGACCGATTTGAACTGATAGGCCGCGCGATAATCGGCCAGCATCTGCTCGATCATGTATTTGGAGCGGCCGTAGGGATTGACGGTCGGCCCCGCGGCGCTCTCGGGAATCGGATCGCGCCCGGCGTTGCCATAGACGGCGCCGGTCGAGGAAAACACCAGGCGGTCGCAGCCCGCCTCCCGCATGCCGCGCAGCAGGCCGAGCGTGCCGGCAACGTTATTGCTGTAATATTTCTGCGGATCCGCGACGGACTCGCCGACCGCGCTGAAGGCGGCAAAATGCATCACGGCGAGCGCATTGTGTTCGCGGATCGTGGCCGTGATCCTGTCGTGATCGGCAACGTCGCCGGTCACGAGCGGTCCCCATTGCACGAAGTTGCGGTGACCGGTCGACAGATTGTCATAGACGACCGGGAGAAACCCGGCCTCGGCAACGGCCTTGGCGCAATGGGATCCGATATATCCCGCGCCGCCCGTGATGAGGATCGAACCCCTGCTCGCCATCGAAAATGCCGTCCCTGCGCGGGCCAATCCCGCGCCTCAACAGATGCAATGGTCGATGGGTACGACATTCCGTCGGGCGCGGCAAAATGCCGATGGGAATAGCGTTAAGACCGGACGGATTTGCGCCAGCAGTGACGGTTAACGCGAGCCCAGCGGAACGTTGGTCCGCTGCCCGATTGGCGGCCCGTAGCGTGACGGCCTGCCGTAAGGGTAAACCGGTGTCGCCGGCGGGACCGGCCGGGTCGCCTGCGGCCGCGATGTCGGGACACCGCCGCCCGGGCCATCGATCGAATAGCGCTGTGCGCCCTGCGTGATCTGTCCGGTGCCTTGCGCGAGCGCCGGGGCAGCCGTGGCGACGACCAGCGCCGCAATCGTGACAAGGCCGGCCAGCTTCATGTCGATGCCTCGATGGGTTGGATCGGGATCAACCGGTCACGCCTCCGATCGTTCCGCGCGCCGTCGCAGCCATCGCGATCTTCCTCACATGAAACGGCGCGGCGAAATGTCTCGCCGCGCCACGTTCAATCGATCGGGCTAATCTTCGAAATTCAGGCGCCGGCCTGCGCGACGGCGGCCCAGTGATCGGGGTTCGCCGGGGTCTGCATCCTGACCCAGCGATAACGCGCCTGCGACCAGGTGCGGATCTGCGCATTCAGATTGTCGAGCACGACGTCGCCGCCCCCAACGCGGACCACCAGCACGAGATGATGCTCGCCCCAGGAGGTCACCACCTCGCTCAGCAGCAGATTGCGCATCGGCCAGCCGCGCGCCAGGAGCTCATGGCGCTTGCTGACGGCGTAGTCGTTGCAATCGCCGCGCGCCGGATTGATCAGCCATTCCTCGCCGGCGAGGCCGCGTTCGTTGCGCTGTGGCACGATGCGACGGTTGACCGACGCGTTGACCTCGATCAAATCGGCGATGCGCTGCTTGGTCAGGCGGGTGGCGCCGCCGCGGAACACCATGCGGGCGCGGGCCGTCGGCTTGCATTCATCGGCATAGCGCATGCAGAACATGGTGTAGGCCATCGGCGCCAGCGTCGGCTCGCTGAAACGGATCTTCTCGACCACGCCGCCGAGCGGCAGCGGAAATCCGATCATTCCGGCCTGGGTGTCCTGCGCGCTTGTCCCGAGCGCGACGATGGCCAGAAGCAAGGCCATCACTCTCTTGACGCTGTACATTCTTCACTCCCCAAAGTGACGGGAAGCAAGTACGGGAAATGTCTTGAGTTAAGGCTCAGGCGCGCGGCGGCATTTGTTTCAAATGCTCGGATGCGCGCGAGCAGTCCATTAACCAAGCCGGTTCCCGCGCCGGCAAGCCTTTCGGCTGCCGAATGATAACGCGAGCGAGGGCCAACGGATCGCGCCTTAGCGCACTTCCGGGCGCTTTTTTCTGAGGATTCGCGGCCGTCAGATGAAGCGGCAGTTGCGCGCGGTAGCGCTGGTTCCCCATGCAGGCATGGTTAGCCTGACCTGAAGCAGCCGGAGCGCTCTGTTAGATCTAAACTGTCGCCCGTTGCCTCGGCGCGATCCCGCACCAGCTCATGACGAGATCGGCGAGCATCTTGATCTCGAGATCCGCGGGCGTGCCGCCGGCGAAATCGGCCACCGATTGTCCCAGCGCGACGGCGCGAACATAGGCCGAGCGGCTTCCGATCATCGGTCCGATCTCTTCGTCGAGCGTATCCAGCTCCTCGATCAGCTGCTGGCCTTCGAGCGTGCGCTGGTCGACCCGGTTCGGTACGATCATGGCGCGGAGCGCCGTTCGCCGCGCTGCGCGCACCTCGCGCACGATGTCGATCGTCCGCGCGGTGGCCTCGATGTCGAGGCCCGACGGCGTACACGGCATCAGCACGATGTTGGCGACCGCGAGCACGGCGCCCAACACCCGGTCGTTGGGCGCGGAGTCCACGACGATGATCTGATGCGGAATCTGGCGCATCAGCTTGGCCCATTCGGCGACGGGGCGGGTTTCCGGATCAAGCTGGTAGACGGGGAACGTCAGATTGCCGGGCTCGGCCCAGTGGCAGGCGGACGCCTGGGAGTCGGCGTCGACCAGGCCCACCACGCCGGTGCGCCGGTCCAGCTCTGCGGCGAGCAGGACCGCAAGAGTCGTCTTTCCGACCCCGCCCTTGCGCTGGGCAACCGAGATGACAAGCGGCATCGCTAGCTCCTGGCGTTATCCCCCGTGCGTGCGCGGGAGGACACCTTCATCAACGAGCGTCAGCATCCGGGGCAGACAGACCCGCCTTGCGTCGTAATTGTCCCTCACGAAGCTCCGCGCCTTCATCCGCATCTTCTTGAAGGCTTTGGGCCGTGACAGCACCGAGACTACCTGATCGGACAGCGCATCAATATCAAAAAACGGCGTCAGCAGGCCGTTGCCGTCAGAGATGATGTCGCGCAGCGGCGCCGTGTCGGACGCCACCACCGCACATCCCGCGCTCATCGCCTCCAGCAGCGACCATGACAGCACGAAGGGATAGGTCAGATAGACGTGCACCGAGGAAATCTGCAGCAGCTCGAGATACGGTTCCCGGGGAATCCGGCCGAGGAAATGCACGCGGCGAAGATCGATGTCCGACCTGACTTCGCCCAGGAACATCGATTTCCAGCTCGAACCCTCCGGCGGATTCGCGCCGTACGACGTCCCGCTGCCGCCGACGATGACCACCTGCGCATTGGGCCGCGCAGCCATGATCCTCGGCAGCGATCGCATGAAGACATGGAATCCGCGCACCGGCTCGAGGTTGCGCGAGACGTAGGTGATCACTTCGTCGTCCGCGGAGAGTGTGGCGCCGTTCGGAAGCCGAAACCGCGCGACGGGGTTGGGCTTCACCTCGTCGGTGTCGACGCCCTCGTGGATGACCTCGATCTTGCTTTGAAACTCGCGGGGAAAGGTCGACCTCTGCCACGGCGTCGGCGAAACACCGGTTTCGCATTCGGTGAGCGCCAGCAGCGTGGTCGCGTTCTTCAAATGGAGCGCGACATTGCCATCGAGGCCCGTCATCGGAAATTCGGGATCGAAGCCGACGTCCCTGCCCTCGGCGCCGTAGTAGAACTCGCAATAGAGGATGATGCGCGCTTTCGGAAACATCGTGCGCAGCGGCAGCGTCTCGCCCCAGCCGGGATGCGCGAAGATCAGGTCGGGTACGAAGCCCTGTCCCGACAGCGACGACAGCGCATACAGCACCTCTTCGGCACGCCGCGCTTCGACGTCGAAGCGGCGGGCAAAGGGATGGACCATCGCGGAGTCCGACTTGGTCGTCGAATATTTGAGCAGCCGGATATCCGGCGTCGTGCTCGCAGTCGACGAGCCGACCGCAACGACCTTGTTTCCGGGCTGCTCTGCGAGCGCACGCGCAATGTGGCGGTATTGAGCTGGAAAGTTGTTGTGGACGAAGAGGACGTTCATTGGCGGGCGAGCGCGCCCCCCGGCCGCGCGGTCTTCGGTTGGGGTCAGGGTCGATACCATGACCGGCAGGGTGTCTTCGATATGCACGTGCGAAACTATCTCACCGGATTAACATTAAGCCCCCTTCTATCACACAGATTTTTGGGGCACACTGTGTGAGAAACATATCGACCCATCCGTTAGGCTCGCAGGCGACCATGAACGAACAGATTCAGCAGAAAACCATTGACCTGGCACGAGGGCTTTTCCTTGTTCGCTACAATGGCGCGGAAGACAAGACATCACCTCCGGTGGTGCGCGTATATGCGGATCGCGCCAGCGCTAACAATTGTAACATTATTACCGGGCCCGACGGGGCCAATGGAACCCTGTTCGCGCCCGAGACCGCGCTGGTCGTGTCGGTCGCCCGGCCAAGCCGCCTGATCGTCGAGGTCACCGCAGGACGCACCGGCGGGTCGACCGCCGCCAATATCAAGATCGAACCGCTGACCCAGGGACAGCCGGCCGCGCAGCCCGCCAGCCAGCCGTTCGACACGGACGAGCCCGATCCTGGCCTTGACCGTGGCGAGCTGAACGACCTCAAGCTGCTCGCGCATGTCGCGGGTCTGGGCGACGTCACGGTCGGCCCAAATAGCTGGATTGCCGGACCGGCCGCTCCGGCCCGGATCGAGGGAATTTCCCTCGATTGGCCGAACAAGCCCTACGATCTCAACCTGCAATATGCGGTCAAGTTCGCCAGGCCGCAGCGGGGCGACAACCAGTTCGTTCCGCTTGGAACCTTTGCCGGAACCCGCGGACGCGCGCTGGCCATCACGGGGTTCTCGCTGGAAGCCACAGGCCCCGGCGCGGATCGCTACACCATCGCGGCCGAGACCATCTTCCTGGGCGCACCGGCCCTGCGCGTGACCGGGAACCGGATCGTGGTGGCCGGGCCTTCAGGCCGGGAACCGCTGGTGGGCCTCAAGCTCAGTGTCGAAGAGCACCGGGTGCAGGCAGCGCCGCTGGCGCCGCGGCAGCCGAGGCGCGCTGAGCCCGTCGCCCCGATGCCGCGCCAGGAGGCGCCGCGCCTCGAGGGTCGGGTGCGCGTGTTCCGGAGCCGGCAGAGCGCGGTCAAGACGGCGGGCTGACCATGCGCGCAGACAAGGGCGACATTTGACCGCCGACGCGCGCAGCATCGCCTTTACGTCGAAAACGCTGCATCACGTCGATCTCGAGCGGGCCGCTGTCGCGGCGCTCGAGGCGCGTGATTTCCGGCGCGCATTCGCGCTCGCCGACCGCCGCTGCCGGATCCTGCCGCATCCCGGCGCCCGCGCTCATCTGCTGCGCGCGGAGGCGCTGTTTCGCCTCGATCTCAGGGATGCGGCTGTCGCGAGCGTAGCCCGGGCGCTCGAGCTCGAACCGGACGATCTTGTCGCCGCGCGGCGAATGATGGCCTGGGGCGACGGCCTTCCGCAGCTCGAAGCCGCGCGAAGCATCGCGCGGCACGATGACGATCCGGATTCAATCAGGAGCGCGCTCCTGCTGCTCGAGCAGAACGGCCAGGACAGCTGCGCCCGTGTCGACTTCCTCGATGAGGAGGTGAAGGGCTGGGTAACGTGGCGGGGGGACGACCCGCAGCTTTCGCTGGCGCAGGCCGATCAATCCAGCACCATTCAGCTTCCCGCCGACCCCCGTCACAGATTTGCCCTCAACGGGCGAAGCGCCGCGAGCTTCCGTCTGATGCGGCCGGCGTCCGCGACTTCGCAACGCCTCGAGATCGCACAGGCCGACCACGTCATCGCAAGCATTCAACTGCCGGCCAACCGCGCACCGGATCGCCGCGATGCGCCGCAGCGGCCGCCTCGCGCGCGCAACGGCGAAACGCCGCCGCTCACCATCATCATCCCGGTCTACCGGGATCTGGCCGCAACGCGTGCCTGCATCGAGAGCGCATTGACGGCCGTCGCCTGCACGCCCGGCTCGACCATCGTCGTCGTCGATGATGCCTCGCCCGAACCCGCCATCAAGCATCTGCTCGGCGAACTGGCTGCAGAGTTGCGCATTCGGCTGCTGACCAACGCGCACAATCTCGGGTTTGTCGGCGCGGTCAACCGGGCCCTCGGCGAGACGGGCGCGGGCGACGTCGTGCTACTGAACTCGGACACGATCGTGCCGAAATATGCGCTGCAACGCTTGCGAAGCGCGGTGCGATCGACGCCGCGCGTGGGCACGGCGACCCCGCTCTCGAACAACGGCGAATATACCAGCTTCCCGGTCCCGAACCGCTCCAATCCCCTGCCCTCGCCCGTCGAGCTGGAATTGCTCGACGAATTGGCCGGCATGGCCAATTCGGGGATGGCCATCGACATCCCCAACGGCATCGGCTTCTGCCTCTACATCACCCGCGAATGCCTCGACGCCGTGCACGAGCTCTCCGACGACTTCTATCGCGGCTATCTCGAAGACGTCGACTTCTGTCTGCGCGCCGCGGAGGCCGGCTTCCGCAACGTGTGCATCCCGTCGGTCTTTGTCGGACACGAGGGTTCGCGCTCGTTTCTCGGCGAGAAGCGTTCCCTGGTGCTGCGCAATCTTCGCGTCCTCGAGCACCGATACCAGCGCTATGCGACGGAGTGTGCGGCGTTCCTGATTGCCGATCCGCTGCGCGATTGCCGCGCGGCGCTCGAGCTCAAACTGCTCTCCACCGAACGGCGCGCCGCCGACCCGCACGTCATCCTCTGCGGTTCCTTGATCGGCCGCGAGATCGCGGTCAGACGATGCAGGCAACTGGCGGCGAACGACAAGCGCGGTCTGGTCGTTCACATCAGCGCCGAGGGCGAGCGCCGGATGGCCGCGATCATCGACCCGGATGGCGAAGCTCCGCAGTCGATCGCGCTCGACGTTGCGACGCCCGAGGGCCGCGAGATCTTGCTGAAGTGTCTCGCCGATCTGCGAGTCGGCTCGCTCGAGATCGCCGAGCCAAACCGCATCCCCGGCGCCTGCCTGGCACAGCTCACGCAACATTTCGCCTACGACCTCCTGGTCACCGACACTGCATTTGCGATCCACGCCACGATCGGATCGGGCGTGCATCCGGACTGGACAGGCCTCGTCGAACGGGCCCGGCGCGTGATGGTGATCGGCGAAAATGGGGCCGAGTTCTCCGAAGCGGTGCTCGGCCTGCGGGTGACAAGGCTGAGCGCCCCGCCGACCCAGCCGGTGCCGCCGCGCGCCGTGAGCGGCGCGGCGCGTCTCGGGCTGCTCGCCCTGCACGCCAGCGCAGCGGAATTTCGTTTCGTGAGAGCGCTGAGCGATCAAATGGCCGAAGCCGACGAGGACGTCGCGATCATCGTGCTGGGTACCACCCTCGACGATCTCAAACTGATGCAGCGCTCGAACGTCACGGTCACCGGCGAAATCGCCGCCGACGACGTCACGACGCTGATCGAAGGTCACGGCATCACGAAACTGGTTCTCGATATCGGCGAACCGGCTTTCGGGCATCCGCTGGTGGACGCGCTGCTGGCAACCGGATTGCCCACTGCCGCAATCGAATGGAGTCCGGCACCACCGGCAAGCAGCCGAAATGCCGACCTGAAGCTGCGACCGGGCCTTGATGCCGATGAAGCAGTCGCTGCCATATGCGACTGGGCAGCCGAGGACGTGCTGCTACATCCCGATCGGAGGCGCGGTCGGCTGAGGCGGGAGGTTGGCGCGCGGCTTCCATGACCGCGGCGGCCATGCGAGCGACGAAAACGGCGTCGAGTCCAGCCCCAGCAGCGGGCTGTAATAGGGATCATCCAGCAGCACTTCGCCCCACTTCGCGCGCAGCATCGAAAGCTCGTGCCCGAAGCGTGCCTTGCGATCCGGCGCGGAATCGCGGCCCCGGCTGGCCGATTCCAGGTGCACGAGCTTTGCGTCCGGCGTGAACACGATCCGCTTTCCGAGTTGGCGCAGCTTCAGGCACAGATCGATATCGTTGAAGCTGATCGGGAAGCGGACCTCGTCCATGCCGCCGACGGCCAGGAAATCGCGCTTGCGCATCAAGAGGCACGCGGCCGTCAGCGCCGAGCATTCGTGCGCGACCTGGAGCAGGTCGCCGTAGCCGGGATCACCGTCCATCCGGTCGTTGAATGCGTGCGCCGCCGAGAAATTGGCGCCAAGCACCACCCCGCCATGCTGCACGACGCTGCTCGGCCAGAGCAGCTTGGCGCCGACGGCTCCGACATCGGGAGCGGCGAGCCGCCACAGCATCTCCGCGAGCCAGCCGTCATCGAGCGCCTCGATGTCGTTGTTGAGAAAGCAGACGTTATCCGTATCGACGCAATCGACGGCAGCGTTGTTGATCGCTGCGAAGTTGAACGGTCCCTCGACCGAAATCACGTCGATCTCGTCGTCGGACAGGCCCTCCAGATAATCCAGCGCGTCAGGCTCGCTCGAGTTGTTGTCGACGACAAGGATGCGGGCGTTGGTCTCATGTGCGGCCGGCAGGACGGTTTCGATGCATCGCTTGAGAAGCTCGGCGCGATTCCGGGTCGGGATGATGATGGTGGTGCGCTCATTCCAGTCGACGACGCGCTTGACCCGCACGGCGGGAAGCAGACCCGCTGGCCGCGGCTCGACATGCGCCTCGACGCCGGCCCGCGCGAAATACGCCTCGCTTGCGGCGACAAGCTCGGTGGTTGCAGTGGGCGCATCAATTCCCGGCAACGCCGCAACCGCCCCCGGCAGATGGTAGGTTCGCTCAGGCTCAACACAGGACAGGAAGATGTCGTAAAGCGACGCCGCTGATCGCAGCGCCTCCACGGCACGCTCCCGGCGCACTGCAAAGCAATAGGCGCCATAGCTCTGCTCGAGCGCACGTTCGAGATCGAATGCTGGAAACGCAAGCGGCCAGACGGCGCCGGCACCCGCGGCGACCTCGACGTCACCATAGACGAGATCGCAGCCGGGTTCGGAAACGAACACATCGGCGAAGCGCTGCAGGGCATCTTCGGCGAGGATCGTCCCGCTCAGGCAGAAGACGAAGAACGCGCTGCTCGCGGCATCGCCGTCGATAAACTCGTGCGCAGATGTCGGATCGAACCGGCTGAACCCACGCGCCGGCAGGCACACCGCCGACCAGGCCGCATGCCGCTGGGCCTCGAGGCTCTCGATGCTTTCGTCCAGCCTGGCTTCGCCGATCAGGACGACCGCGGCCTCGGATGGAACGTCAGACTCGATTGCCGGCGAGAAGCGTTCCTTCCAGCTGCGATAAGTGTGAAATGGCACCGAAGCGGGCAACAATTGATCGAACAATTGTCCGCGCAACCGCTCGCTATCCCAGCGTCCGAGCTCCGCGATGGTCTGCTCCAGGCCGCGCTCGAAAGCGACGAATGCGATCGGCTCCGAGATCACGCTCCGTCCCGAAACCGTCCGTGCGGACAGTCCGCGCACGCGGCCATCGGCAAAATGCTCGGGCAGATGAAAATCGATCCGGCGGCCGACGCCGAACTCGCCACCCCGCGCAACGTTGGTCCACCCGGTTGGCTTCACGGTCATCACCGGCCGCTGCGCGATCAGGATTTCGATGTCTTCGTCGATGTCCTGCGCAAGCCAGCCCTCGAAGCGCAGACCTCCGGCCCATTTGATTTCGCCGATCCGGTGCCACTGCGCGTCCGGCGCTGCGACATCGCAGCGAATCGGAACACCGACAGCACTTCCGATATTTGCCAGTCTCGCCTCGATGATGCCGGCGTTCGCGCCGACCTCATCCTGCACGTTGAAGGTAAATCCAAATCGGCCGTCGCCGATTCCGGCATCGGCCAGCTCTGTTACAAACTCGTCACACAATGATGACATGTATGGCTCGCCGTCGACGAGCAGCTCGACGGTGTAGCGCCGGCCGAGATCGGCGCGGTCGTAAACAAATCCAGAAAACGTCGTGCGATCGTATCTGGAGAATTGCGTTTGCAATGACGCGTATTCAGCTCCTGAGGGCCTCTGCTTGCCAATCGTCTTCGTGCTCATGTCCAACCCTCAAACGGCGGTTCGATTGTCAGTCGATTTCAAGTTGAGAATGTGTCCATGGCGCGTCAAACGTGACTAGCGCGCACTCAACTGCACTGAGGCCATCACCGTTTGCACAAAAAGCCGCCGAGCTCCAACACAAACTATCCGTTATAAAACTTGGCGTTATCGGCGCCAATTGTGCTAGTGCTAACTCCTCCTCTCCACACTGATCGACGAGCGGATTCATGAAGATTGCAATGGTTGGAACGGGATATGTAGGTCTCGTATCCGGAGCGTGTTTTGCCGACTTCGGCCATCAGGTCGTTTGCGTCGACAAGGACGCTGGCAAGATCGAAGCCCTGAAGCGCGGCAAGATCCCGATCTACGAAACTGACCTCGATAAGCTCGTCGAGACCAACACCGCCGCCGGACGGCTGACCTTCACGACAGAACTCGCGGGAGCCGTCGGCGACGCCGATGCCGTGTTCATCGCGGTCGGAACACCCTCGCGGCGCGGCGATGGCCATGCAGATCTGAGCTACGTCTATGCAGCCGCCAAGGAGATCGGCGCCGCGCTCAAGAAGTTCACCGTGGTGGTGACGAAGTCGACCGTGCCCGTGGGCACCGGCGACGAGGTCGAACGCCTGATCCGCGAGACCAGTCCCAACGCCGATTTCGCGGTGGCTTCGAACCCCGAATTCCTGCGCGAAGGCGCTGCGATCCAGGATTTCCGCCATCCCGACCGGATCGTCGTCGGCACCGAGGACGAGCGGGCCAAGAAGGTGATGGGCGAAGTTTATCGTCCGCTCTATTTGAACCAGGCGCCGATCCTCTATACCGCGCGGCGTACGGCGGAACTGATTAAATACGCAGCAAATGCCTTCCTCGCCACCAAGATCACCTTCATCAACGAGATCGCCGATCTCTCCGAGAGGGTTGGTGCGAACGTGCAGGAGGTCGCGCGCGGCATCGGGCTCGACAACCGGATTGGAACCAAGTTCCTGCATGCCGGCGCCGGCTATGGCGGCTCCTGCTTCCCGAAGGACACCCGCGCCTTGTTCAAGACGGCGCTCGATCACGACGTGCAGCTGAAAATCGTCGAAGCCACGCTGACCGCGAACGACAACCGCAAGCGCGCGATGGCGCGCAAGGTCGCCAACGTGCTCGGCGGCGAGCTGCGCGGCAAGACGATCGGTGTGCTTGGCCTGACCTTCAAGCCCGATACCGACGACATGCGCGAGGCGCCCTCGATCCCGCTGATCAACGGCCTGATCGATTTCGGCGCCAAGGTTCGCGCCTATGATCCGGTCGGCATGGAGCAGGCACGCAAGGAATTGCCGGAGATCGAGTACTGCACGGACGCCTATGAATGCGCGCGCCAGGCGGATGCGCTCGTCATCGTGACCGAGTGGCGCCAGTTCCGCGCGCTCGATCTCAAGCGCATCAAGCAGGAGATGAAGCATCCGGTCGTCGTCGACCTGCGCAACATCTACCGTCCGGACGAGATGGCCGCGCACGGCTTCACTTACGAGAGCATCGGCCGGCCGCGCTGAGCGGCCGCAACCGGCCGGCGACGATAGCCACAGTTCGATCCAGGAGCCCCGTTCCGAGTCAATCGGAGCGGGGTTTTGAATTTTATCCGAGGCGTTCTCCTCGCGAACCGCGATCGGCTTCGCCGGAAAACGCGCTAGGCGTGGGCGGGCACGCCGAGTTGGACGAACGCATCCAGCTCGCGCGCAAGCGCTTCCTGCCAGGTCGGCATCGCGACCCCGAACTGCGCCTTCAGCCGCGTCAGATCCAGCCGCGAATTGCCAGGGCGTACCGCCTTGGTCGGGAAATCGGCCGTCGCGATCGGAACGATATTGTCGACGGCAAGCGTGACGCCGCGCGACCGCAGCCCGCCGACGATGGCGGTGGCAAAGCCATGCCAGCTGGTTTCGCCGGCGCACACGAGATTGACGACGCCGCCCCTGCTCACCAGCTGATCGTGCAACGTCGTGATGTTCGGCAGGACGATGCCGGCGACCGCACTGGCGATCGCTTGTGCCGTCGTCGGCGCGCCGATCTGATCGGCCACGATCCGCAGCTCCTTACGCTCGCCGGCAAGCCGCGCGATGGTGCGCAGGAAATTGGTGCCCTTTGCGGCATAGACCCACGAGGTGCGCGCGATCAGATGCGCCCCGCCCGCCGCCTGGATCGCGACGTCGCCGGCAAGCTTGCTGGCGCCGTAGGCCGACAACGGTTCGGTCGGGCTGTCCTCGCGCCATGACCGGTCGCCTGACCCGTTGAAGACGTAGTCGGTGGAGAAATGCACCAGGGGCACGCGGTTCGCCGCCGCCCATTTCGCGAGCGCTTCGGGTCCCCTGGCGTTGACCAGGAAGGCCAACTCGCGCTCATCCTCGGCGCGATCAACCGCCGTGTACGCAGCCGGATTGATGATGAGATCGGGCTTCAGGCTCTCAAGCTGGGCCGTCACCATCTCCGGCTTCGACAGATCGAACTCCGCGGTCGGCGGCGAGATGATGGTGCCGTGACTTTCCAGCAGAGGCTTCAGTGCACTGCCAACCTGGCCGCGCGTTCCCGTCAAAAGAATCCGCATCAGATCTGTCCATAGGTGGGAAGATTGCTGGCATCGGCGAGCAGCGGCGCATCCGCATCCTTGGCCGACAGCTGTGGCTTATCGACGCCCCAATCGATCCCGATCGCGGGATCGTTCCAGCGGATCGAAAGCTCGTCCTTGGGGCTGTAGAAGTCGTCGCATTTGTAGAAGAAGTCGGCGGTCTCCGAGAGCACCACGAAGCCGTGGGCAAAGCCGCGCGGCACCCATAACTGCCGGCGGTTGTCCTCGCTCAATTCGACCGCGACATGCTTGCCGAAATTCGGGCTGCCGACACGCACGTCGACGGCGACGTCCAGCACCTTGCCGCGCAGCACGGTCACGAGCTTGCCCTGGGTGATCGGGTTCTGCAGATGCAAGCCCCGCAGCACGCCATAGGCCGAGCGGGACATGTTGTCCTGCACGAAGGGGCGCGTGATGCCGTGCTCGACATAACGGGGCGCCTGGTAGGTCTCGAGAAAGAAGCCGCGCTGGTCGCCAAACAGCTTCGGCTCGACGATCAGGACTTCCGGAAGTTCGGTCTTGATGACGTTCATTTAACAGGGGTTCCAGTTTTGGGCAGGCCCGAAATGTTAATTTGCTACTCATAACAAACTTGTGCGGCGCACGCTATCTGTTATGTTTTGATAGTCAAACTGTGAGGGACCATGAAGGGCATTATCCTCGCCGGTGGAACCGGCTCGCGCCTCTACCCCGTGACTACCGTCGTCTCCAAGCAGCTGCTGCCTGTCTTCGACAAGCCGATGATCTATTATCCGCTGTCGACGCTGATGCTCGGTGGAATCCGCGATATTCTGATCATCTCGACGCCGCAGGACAAGCCGCTGTTCCAGCGGCTGCTCGGCGACGGCAGCGAGATGGGTGTCCGCTTCGCCTACGCCACGCAGGAGACCCCGCGGGGTCTTGCCGACGCCTTCATCGTCGGCCGCGAGTTCATCGGTGATGACTCCGTCGCGCTTGTGTTAGGTGATAACATTTTCTACGGCCACGGCCTGCCGAGCATGCTGTCGGCCGCCTCGGTCCGTAAGAAGGGCGCCACGGTGTTCGGCTACGTCGTGAACGCGCCGGAGCAATACGGCGTGATCGAGCTCGACGGCACCGGCCGGGCGCTGTCGATCGAGGAGAAGCCGAAGCGGCCGAAGTCCAACGTCGCCGTCACCGGCCTCTATTTCTACGACAATGACGTGGTCGATATCGCAGCCGGCATCAAGCCGTCGCCGCGCGGCGAGATCGAGATCACCGACGTCAACAAGGCCTATCTCGAGCGCGGCGACCTCTATGTCGAGGTGCTCGGCCGCGGCTTCGCCTGGCTCGACACCGGCACGCATTCCTCGCTGGTCGAGGCCAGCCATTTCGTCCAGATCCTGGAGCAGCGCCAGGGCCTGCGCATCGCCTGCCCCGAGGAGATCGCGCTGCGCCAGGGCTACATCTCGCTCGAAGCCTTCGCGCGGGTGGCGCAGAAGACCGCAAAGAGCAGCTACGGCGAGTATCTGCTGTCGGTCTACCGTTCGTTCCAGGGTCAGCCCCGCACAGCCGAGGTATTCAAACATGCGGTTTAAGGGATCGACGATTTTCGTCACCGGCGGCGCCGGCTTCATCGGCTCCGCCGTGGTCCGTCACCTGCTGCGCGACACCCACGCCCGCGTCGTCAACATCGACAAGCTGACCTATGCGGCGAACCTGGCCTCCCTGCCCGGCTCGAGCGAGAGCCTGAACTACACCTTCGAAAAGGCTTGCATCTGCGAAGGACAGGTGCTGCGCCGGCTGTTCGAGAAATATCAGCCCGACGCGGTGATGAATCTTGCCGCGGAAAGCCATGTCGACCGCTCGATCGACGGTCCCGGCGAATTCATCCAGACCAACATCGTCGGCACCTTCACGATCCTGCAGGAGACGCTGCGTCACTGGCGCGCGCTCTCGCCCGAGAAGCGCGACGCGTTCCGTTTCCTGCATATCTCGACCGACGAGGTGTTCGGCTCGCTCGGCGACGAGGGGCTGTTCACCGAGACCACGGCCTATGCGCCGAACTCGCCCTATTCGGCCAGCAAGGCGTCATCCGATCATCTGGTGCGCGCCTGGCGCGAGACCTATGACCTGCCGACCCTGGTGACCAACTGCTCCAACAATTACGGCCCCTATCATTTCCCGGAAAAGCTGATCCCGCACATGATCATCAAGGGGCTCGCCGGCGAGCCGCTGCCAGTCTATGGCGACGGCCAGAACGTCCGCGACTGGCTGTTCGTCGAGGATCACGCCAAGGCGCTGACCCTGGTGCTGGAGCGTGGCGAGGTCGGCGAGACCTATAATGTCGGCGGCCGCAACGAGCGCACGAACCTCCACGTCGTGGAAAGCATCTGCGACTTGCTCGACGACGTCGCGCCGGCTGCGGCAGGCCCGCGGCGCCAGCTGATCAACTTCGTCGCCGACCGTCCCGGCCACGACCGCCGTTATGCCATCGACGCGACCAAGCTCGAAACCGAGCTCGGCTGGCGCGCCGAGGAGAATTTCGAGACCGGCATCGCCAAGACGGTGCGCTGGTATGTCGACGAGCAACCCTGGTGGCGCGCGATCCTGGAGCGCGGCTACAAGGTGGAGCGCGTCGGCCTGAACCAGTAGCCGCCGATCTCTCCAAATCAGCGGCGTGGATAGCCAGCACGAAGCCGACAAACGCGATGACGATTCCACTGAATCCCATCGCAGCTTGGCGAGTCGTGACCGCCTTCCGACGGTGGATTGGCAGCCACCCGCACCGCCCGCCAAACAACAAATCGAGAAACCACGGGGTCCCGCCATGAAAATCGCAATGGACGGTCAGGAACTGACACTGTTCAAAAGCTTCGTGGATCTCTCGAAGCGCTATCTGGAATTCGGCTCGGGCGGAAGCACCTGGCTCGCCTGTCAAACCAGGAAGGAGTGGGTCATCTCGATCGATTCCTCCCTGGAATGGCTCAACAATGTCGGCGACGCCACGCGCGATGCGAGCACCAAGCCGCTGCTGCTGCACGTCGATATCGGCAAGCTGCGCGAGTGGGGTTATCCGATCGAGAAGGAGAAGGAGAGCTCCTGGCCCGAATATCACGAGCGTGTCTGGGAGCGTCCGGAAAGCAAGACCGCTGATCTCTATTTCATCGACGGCCGGTTTCGCGTGGCGAGCTTCGTGCAGTGCGTGCTGCACGGCGCGCCCGGAGCTTTCATCGCAATTCACGACTTCGAGAACCGCCCCCACTACCATTCCGTGCGGACGGTCGCGCAGGAAATCGCGCGCGCCAACAACATGTCGATCTTCCAGAGGCCTGCCAGGATCGACGTCGATGCCGCGCAAGCCCTGCTTGCGAAATACCGGCTGGAGCCGCTGTAGCGCGCTCGCGAGCAGAATTCACTTTAAGCACAGTCAGAAAACAATCGGGCGCGCCGCTGGCGCGCCCTCCTCCAGCAAGATCTGGGTCCCGGCTTCAGCCTTGGATTCAGCCCTGGACCAGTTTCTTCAGCTCCGGAAGAAACCTTTGGATCGTGGCGTCTTCGACGTCGTTGCGATCGCGCAGCGTGAAGAACTCCATCGCGCGGATCTTCTCCGGATCTCCGTCGGCGAGCGGCCGGCCGCGCTCGCGCTTCTTCAGCAATTGCTCGCGTGACTTCGTGTAGTAGTGATTGATCACGAGCTTGCTCCGCTTGGGAGCCGTGCAGCGGCCGCCGATCGGGAATACCGGCGTGCCGTCTTCCTGGACGTAGCAGCCCAGAACCAGCGATTGATGGGGATGCAGATAGGACACGATGGTGTCCGGCCGCACGATCGACTTCATGATGAAATGATCCGGGAAGTCGTCCGGAGCGCGACGCGTGAAGGACTCGATGCACAGGCCGGCCGGCCGCGCGTCGTGACCGTTCGATCCGAAGTTCAGCCAATGCACCGCCACCGCCGGCGCCGGGCCGAGCTCGGCCAGGACGTCCTTGATGTTGCCGGCTTGCGTCGGAAACAAATACTCATCGGCATCAATGAAGGCGCACCATTCCGCACAATTGCGATAGGTGTCGATCGCATGCGAGAAGGCGCGCATCTGGCCAAATTCGCCCGCCACGAAATGATAGGTGATCATCTCGGGCCACGGGAAGGACTCGATCACGGCGCGCGTGTTGTCGGTGCTGCCGTTGTCGTAGAGGTAGAAGTGATCGAAGCCGACCAGCCTGTGGAAGTGCAGCCACTCCAGGAGATCGTCGCCTTCATTCTTGATGGCGCACACCGCGGCGAGGCCGTGCTTCTTCCGATCGACCCCGACATAGAGCTTCTTCGCCTCCATCACGCGCAGGAGGCCGGCAAACTCGCGCCGCAGGTTTTCACTTTTCGGGGCCGCAGCGAGCGCGGACAGATAGACGTCCTGCGCTTCATGGGCTGCCCCCATGTTGAGATCCGCGATCGCAAGACGATGCAACACCCGCGAGTCGGATGGCATCTGCTTGACGAGGTCGAGAAGGATTCCACGCGCTCCGGCGAAATCACAGGCCTGCACAAGCGCTGCCGCCTTTGCAAACTGGAATTCCTTGTAATCGCCGAATTGCTGCTCCAACTGCTCGACCGACTGGATGAGCTCGTCGGGCTTCGGATTTGCGATCCGCCCGGAAAAGAAATCTCGAAGCTTTGTCTCGATCTCACTTGCTGGAAGCGTATCGAGATTCACGCCTGAGCTGAAACTAGACAATGCAGGAATTTCCATGTCCAACCTGAGCCGCTCCCCACGAGATCAACAAGCAATTACCATTGGTTCGCACCACGAATTCCCTATTAGCGCACTTATCCTACAAGAATAAGGCTATAACACGTAGCGCTCACATTTAACTGTTGTAAGGTTATTTCGAGGAAAATCAATACAATAGAGTACAGGGCTCGGTGTCATTTGCACGAAACCGTCGCACGGGACGGGAACGACCGGAGATCGCCAATGGACAATGGGAACGAAGCAATCCGTAAGCCGTTTGCGCTTACGAGACGGATGTTTTTGACATCGTTATCCGCAAGCCTGCTGCCCGGCTCGCTCAGCGTCCTGGGTTCCAGTCACCCTACTGCGGCTGCGGCAGCTTCACGGCCACTCGTCGGAGCCATCCGATGGGACGCATGGTATTCGCCGGGCTCGCAGCCGACGGAAGCCATGAAGCAATCGCTCGGTCCGCAGAAATATCGTTGGCGGGCCCCCTTCTTCGGCGCCCAGATCAACCGCGATCCAAACGCGCTGGATTTTTCGAGCTCGATCGAGGCCGAGATCGACAAGGAAATCGACCAAGCGATCTTTGCCGGACTGGATTATTGGGCATTCGCCGGCTACGGCGCCAACCACCCGATGTCGAAAGCCCTGTATGCGTTCAGAACCCGTCCGAAGGCAGCCCAACTGAAGTACTGCATGTTTACCGAGCTCGGTCGATGGGGATCGGCAGCCAAGCTGTCGCCACTCCCCCACGAGCACATCGGCCTGATGGCGGACAAGAACTATCTGAGGGTCGAGGGCGATCGGCCGCTCTACTTCCTCGGCTTCATCAAGGGCGCCGACGTGCAGCGAAGCTGGGGAGGCGTGCAAGGTCTCCGCACCCAACTCAGCAAGTTCAAATCCGATGCGACCGCATCCGGCGTCGCGGAACCGTACATCGTGCTGGCAGGCGACACGAAATTCCTGAGCCAGGAGGCCGCCAATCTGGGCGCCGATGCGCTCGGATCGTATGCGATCACGACCGGCAACGGCCGCGGGAGCTTTGCCGACCTCGCGAAGTATGCCGAGAAAGGCTGGAATGCCTTGGCCGCGAGCCAGGTCCCTGTCGTGCCCACGGTGATGACAGGATGGGACAGGCGCCCTCGCATCGAGCATCCCGTGCCCTGGGAAACGTCGCAGCGTCCGGGCGACGGCATCACCAATTTCTATACCGCTCCGACGAAGCAGGAACTGACGAGCCACCTCGCGCAATCGATCCGCTGGGTGAACAGCCAAACACCTGATCTCCGCGCTCCGGCGGTGCTGATCTACGCCTGGAATGAAAATGACGAGGGTGGCTGGCTGGTCCCGACGCTGCCGTGTCAAACGGAGCGCCTTGAAGCGCTGCGCGAGGTTCTCAAGACGACGACACGGGCGGCGGCGAAGAACCTTTGCTAGGCCGGTTCAAGCGAGGTGCGGCGCCGCTTGCGTAAAGCGGCGCCGGACTCACAAACCAAGATCCGTTCCGATTGCGTCGGAACGGACAAGATCGGCTTCACGTTCCGATCAGCGCCAGCGAAGCGGCCTGGTCCGGTCGTTCGATTCCACTGTCCGGTGCTCGAGATGATAGGGCGCGTAGATCTGCTTGACCCAATAATTGAAGTTCGGGTGCAGCTTCACGAAGTCGTAGAATGAATCGCCGAAATTGGACGGGCTCAGGCAGGTCTTGTTTTGCGGCCGCGACGAGATCGCATTCAGGCAATACGACACCATGCAAGCCTTCGTCTCGCTCTCCGCCACCTTGCTCAGACTTCGGAAGCTGTTGGTGGAGTGCAGCCGGTACAGATAGCGGTCGGCCTCGAGGTAAGCCGGCTCGACCTTGGTGACGGCGCGCAAGGCGAAGTCCCAGTCGTGGCAGTATTTCAGGTCGGCAAGCCAGCCCACCTGCCGCAGCAGTTCGCGGCTGAAGACGAAGTTTCCGGTCGACGCGGCAATCTGGGAATCCAGGAATGTCCACGACAGCGGCGCGCCGGCAATCTGCGCCCGGTCGATGGCATAACGCAGGCGCGTCGGAAACTGGTAGTTGCTGATCGACTTTCCATGCTCGTCGATCGGCTCGACGGCCGAGAAGCCGAAAAACAGCCGCTCGTCGCCATGCTTGTCCGCGAACAG
This sequence comes from Bradyrhizobium macuxiense, assembly GCF_007993935.1. Lineage (GTDB taxonomy): Bacteria > Pseudomonadota > Alphaproteobacteria > Rhizobiales > Xanthobacteraceae > Bradyrhizobium > Bradyrhizobium macuxiense_A. The sequence continues at coordinate 145,147 of NZ_VITY01000002.1, forward strand.
CTGCACGCGGTCCCTGGAAAAGGCATCGTCCGAGTTCAAGAGGAAGATCATGTCGCCCTTCGTCAGCGACAATGCCCTGTTCCAGGTGTAATGGGCGCCAAGATTCTGGGGGTTCTTGAGCAGCTTGCAGGACACGAAGCGCTTTCCGAACGACCGCTTCTTGATGACCCGCTGCGCGACTTCAAAACTCCGGTCCGGCGAATTGTCGTCGACGATGACGAGCTCGATATCGGCAAACGTCTGCTGGTAGACGGTCTCGAGGCATTCCTCGAGATACTGCTCGTGCTTGTAGCACGCGATGACCACACTTGCGAGCATCGGCGGCGACCTCAACGTCTCACGATGATCGAATGGCGCGACCTCACCAGCGCGCTGGCGCCGTCGCCGACCTCCAGGACCGCGAGCTGATATTCGCCATCCGGCAAGTCTCGAATCGAGAACGACAGCTGGAAGCCGAAGTAGCAATCCTTGCTTTCGGCCTTCATGTATTCCTTGACGTCGACGCGCTCGTGCCAATCAACGATCAGACAATAGCCGCCGTTGATTGCGCCTTCCGCCGCAAGCCCCGACAGGACCAGGAATCCCGTTCGCTGCCTGCTTGCCTCGAAGGCGTTGCCCGCACAAATCCATCCCCGCACCAGGATCTCAAAGCGCGGATCAACGATCACCCGTTCGCCGGTCTGGGAATTGATGTTCTCGATGACCAGCAGCGAACCTGCCGGATTGTCCGACGCGCCGTCCGCCTCAACCGGAGTGCCGCTTCGCAGGCGCTGCACCCCCGAATGGGTGAGACCCGACCGGTGCAGGCTTGCGAGCACTTCGACATGCGTCGAGGCTTCCTTCACCGCCCACTCAAGCTCCTGCCTGCTCAGGCAATCCAGCAGATCCGGGCTGTTCCTGATCTGCGCCGATATAGGCTCAGCCGACGCGACCCTCCGCACAACCTCAAGAAAGGCGCGTCCATGGCGCGAATCCGGCTCGAGGTGAGCCCCCTCGGCCCATTCGTTCCAGGAATTGATGAACACCAGTGACTCGGAGAAGCTGTTGCCCTTGGCCCGTAGGGTGGCGTCGCGAAGCCAGACCTCGAACGCCTCCGGGCTGGACCTCGTGAAGACGTGACCGCGCGGTCCCTTGCGCGGCGTATTGTCCCAACGCGGCATGACAGCAGGAAAGAACGGGAAGTCGTAGGTCTTGCCGATCGACGATCGCATCGCGTCGACATAATCGTACACCTTCCCGGCGAAGGTCGCCGGAGCATCGACTTCGGTCGGCGGCACTTCCCGCGTCGAGACCGTGTGCGGCGGAAACTCGATGGCCGCATCACAATTGACGTCGCGCGGATCGAACTCGCCGAAGGTCATCGCATTGCAAATCAGAATCTCGCCAATTCCGAGCTCCCGGGCTCGCTCGCGCCAGATCTCGAACAGACGCTGCTTGTCCGGCAGCAATGACGGCCGGTAGATGACGATGACCTTTCGACCATCGACCGTGATGTAGCGCTCGTCGAGCAGCAGGTCGGCCATGTCGTCGATAAAGCGGACATCGTCGTCCAGCGAGTGATTTTGTCCGAGCAGCAGCTCGGCATCTGAGCCGTCCCACCGGCGGGACCAGTTCTCGTTGGCCCAGCAGATGCAGAAAGGCAGGTTGGGCTCGCCGTCCTCGAGCAAGAGCTGAAGCGGCTTTTCCAGCAACCTGCGCCCCTGGAACCAATACACGTAGTAGCAGAATCCATCGATGCCGTACTTGCGCGCGAGGTCGCCCTGCTGGCGGCGCGTCTCCGGCAGCCGGACGTCGTAGAATCCAAGATCGGCCGGCAGCCACGGCGATTCATGAGACGGAAACTGGGCGCGCATGCGCGCGACATTGGTCCACTCGGTGAACCCCGGTCCCCACCACCTGTCGTTTTCTTCAAATGAATGGAATTGCGGCAGGTAGAAACAAATATAGCGCACCTCCTTGGTGGAGGCGTCCGCCGGTCCCGCAACGCTTCGGTTGTCGACGCTGGGAAACAGCAGATCGTCGTAGTCTTCGAGCGAGAAGCCCAGCGCAACGACCACTTCGCTCGGCGTGAAGTTCTCGAACAGCGGGATCTCGTAATATTCCCCGTCGTTCAGGCTGATGCGCAGATAGATCTGCACATGCTTGGGCTCGACAAGCGTGTTTCTCAGGGCACGTGCCAGACGACGGCGCACGCCCGGCGTCGACAGATCGATCCGAAATCCGGGACGCCCGATCACGCTGCGCGGACCGATGCGGGCCGGCATGGATCGGCCGGTGCGCCCCTCTTCGACACAATGGGACGCGATGAACAGCGCTATCGAAACCGTTGCAGCGGGCGACTGGGCATCGACGATCCAGCCCGAGATTCCCCGCCCCGAATATTCGAGGATCGCGCCACGCAACCGCGATCCCGACTGGAGATCGCTGATATCGGGATCCAGGAACAGGCTCTGCGGATGGTCGTCCTGCTGAACCGGACTGGCAACGGGCAACATATCCTTCGTATCCCTGACGCTCCGTTCGACCATCTTGTTCATTGCCACTCGATCTCCTGCCAACGCTTAACGCCGGCTCCAGTTTCTTTCCCGGTCGCGCGGATGTTCGATCCCGGGATCACGCTGCCTGACACGCCCCTGATCATGACCTTTCGGTTCTTATCGATCATCTTCACACAACCAGAGGTGCAATGAGCATTTATTCCGCGAACCCACATTAACGCAATCTCTCTATCGTCGATATGAAAGCCATTGTTAGTTCTGCCTAGATTGTCACGCAGAGGTGCACGCTTCCGTGCCTTCGCGCCCAAAAACAAAGCCGTTCACCGTCTCTGCCGTTGCGCGCGTGCGACGAGATGTCCGCCTCCAGCAATCTCAGCCGACGCTCTCGCCCATCGCCTGCAGACGACGTAGCGCGCCTTCGTTGTTCTGCTGCGCCGCCTTTCGATACCAACGCAGCGCCTGGTCGCGGTCCTGCGCGACGCCGTTGCCGGCACGCAATGCGTCGCCGATGGCGAGCTGGGCTTCGACCATGCCCTGCTCCGCAGCTGCCGCGAACCATTCGGCCGCCTTCGCCGGATCAGCCTCGCGGCCCTGGCCGCGCCCGAGCATCACCGCAAGGTTGTACTGCGCCGTCGCGTGGCCCTGGCGCGCCGCGGCCTCGTACCACGTCACGCCCTGCGCAAGGTTCTGCTCGACGCCCTGCCCGGTGCAATACATAACGGCAAGCTTGAACTGTGCTGCGGCATTGCCGCCATCGGCGGCCTTGACGATCCAGCCGGCGGCAGCCTGCGGATCCTTGAGGCCGCTCTTCGGATCGGAATACAGCAGCGCCAAGGTGTGCTGCGCCTCGACATGGCCGGCGCTCGCCGCGCGCTTGATCCATTGCGCCGCCGCCGGAAGATCGACCGTGCCACCGGACCTTCCCATGTGAAGCCCGCCGAGTTGAAACGCCGCCGCGGAATGACCGGCCTCGGCGGCATCGGTCAGCAACGTGCGTGCCTGCGCAAGACGCGCTTCGGACGGCTCCTCCTGGATCAGAAACACGGCATAGGCGGTCTTCGCATCAGCGTCGCCGCCGTTGGCCGCCTTGCTGAGCCATTCCGCTGCGCGCACCTGATCGCGCGGCACGCCGTTGCCCGCCGAGTAGAGCCGCCCCAACTGCACGCCGGCGGCGCTGATGCCGCCCTCGGACGCGCGCTCGAACCACTTGATCGCGGTCGCGACATCGCGCGTCACGCCGTTGCCGTTGAGATAGAACACCGCGATGTTGTGGGCCGCAGTCGCGTGACCGCTCTCGGCCGCGCGCTCGAACCACTTTGCCGCCTGGCGGACGCTGGGCGGAACGCCGGTGCCGGTGGCATAGAAGCGTCCGGTAAAGAACTGCGCCTGCACGTCACCGCGCTCGGCCGCCTTCTCGTACCAATACGCCGCCTCGCGCAGATCCGGCTCGGCAGCCGTGCCGAGCGCATAGAACTCAGCCAGCGCCTGGATCGCCGGCAGGTAATCCTTGCGTGCCGCCTTGCGCAGGGCGGTCTCGGCCTTGTCGAGATCCTTGGCAACCCCTTTGCCGCTCAGCCGCAACAGCGCGATGTTGTACAGCGCGATGGCATCGTCATGCGCAGCCGCGCTCTGGAATAGTCGCGCGGCCTCCTCGACATTTGCGGGAAGCCCGGTGCCCTTGAGGCACATGAATGCAAGCGCGACCTGCGCGCGGACGTGGCCCTGCTCCGCCGCCTTGTGATACCAGATCGCGGCCTGCGCGAAGTCGACGGGAACGCCACGCCCCTGATAATGCACGTCGCCGAGCGCGAATTCGCCGGCCGCCGCCTTCTGCTCGGCCGCGGCCTCGTACCAGCGCAGGGCAACGGCATGATCCTTGGTGCAGCCATGTCCGTTGGCGTACATGTCGCCGAGGATTGCCTGCGCGTCCGCCTTGCCGGCCTCCGCCGCCACCGACATCCAGAGGAAGGCGGCGTCGAGGTCCCTGGCCACGCCGATTCCGTTCGGGAATACCAGATCGTGGAGATTGGTCGCCTTGTCGCCGAGGCGCGCCGCGGTGGATTGCCGCCACATCTCGGGCTTGTTCGGTCCGACGGACGCCTTGACCCCGTGGAAGTAGATCAAGCCGAGCTGGAATTGCGCTTCGGTATGTCCATTCAGGGCAGCGCGTTCATACCACGCGACCGCGTCCGGAATGTTGCCGATAACACCCTCGTTCCTCGCATAGAGCAGCCCGATCCGGTAATCCGCCTCCGGATTGCCGGCGCGCGACGCCAGCCTCCAGAAGCGCAACGCCTCCAGATACTGCCGGTTCTCGTAAGCCTCCAGTCCCCGTTCGAACTGCGTCGCTTCCGAACGGGACGACCCGGGCTTGAGCCGGTCGAGAAGGGTTCGCGTCAACACCGTCATGGCTCGCGCATTGCTTCTTTGGCGCTGCGCAGCATGCCGCCGAGCAGATACATCGCCACCGAACGGGTGCCGACATTGACATCGCCCTGCAGCGTCATGCCGGGGATGAGGCGAAAGTTCTTCGGAACATCCTTGAAGTTGGTCTCGTCGACCGAACATCGCGCCTTGTAGTAGGCATCGACGGGCTTTCCGTCATCATCGGTGGTGAAGGCGCCTTCGCTGATCCAGCGAATCTTGCCCTGCGCCGTGCCGTGCTCGGCCGCGTTGAATGCATCGATCTTCATCGTGCAGGGATCGTTCGGCCGGACGAAGCCGACGTCGCGGGACAGGATCTGGATCTCAGCCTCGAGCCGCGTCTTGAGCGGCATCAGCGTGATGAAGGGGTCGCCCGGCTTCAGCACCGATCCGACCGAGAGCTTGGCGAGGGTCAGCACGACCGAGGGTTCGGCTGCCGTCCAGCGGACGAGGTCCTGGTGCTTGATCGCCTTGTCATACTGTGAACGGGCCGTATCCAAATTATTGCGCGTCGTCACCAGATCCTGGCTCAGCTGCGCGTTCCACTGCTCGGTAAAGGCGTTGCGATCCGCCTTCAGCGACTCCAGCTGGTGTTGCGCTTCCAGCAGGGTGTTGTGCGTGTTGTCGATCTGACGCAGCAGTTCCAGCCGATTGTCCTGCGACAGATACAGGTTCAGCTTGGATCCGCTGCCGCTTTCGGCCAGCGTCGAGCGCATGTCCTCGATCTTTCCGGCGATATCGGCACGCTGGCTGTACCGCTCGTCGTCCTTCTTCGCCTTCTGGATCGTCGCTTCGGTCTGACTGATCTTGGAATCGTAGCTGTTCACCTGCGCGTGGTACTGCGCGACGCGTTGATCGTAGAGCGCCTTTTGCAGGGCGTTGTATCTGGTGGCATCCTGATCCGAGGATTGGCCGAACGACAACGGCTTTCCGGCGAGCTCGGCTTCGTCCCGGGCCACCTGTGCCTCAAGGCTCGCGATCTGCAGCTTGTATTGCGTGACGTCGGCCGCGGTGAAGGTCGAGTCCAGGGTCGCAAGCAGCTGCCCGGTGTCAACCTGCTGACCTTCCCGAACATCGATCGTCTTGATGATCGATGCGTCCAACGCCTGCAGCACGTTGATCTGATCGACCGGGACGATCCTGCCGCCCACGCTCGTGATCACCCGATCGACGCGCGTGAAGCACATGATCGCCACGACGGCTACCATGAACGCCGACAGGACGAACAGCGTCGCGCGGGCCAGCAAGGGCTCGGGCGCCTCGCGGATCGCATCGGTTTCGGACTGAAACTGGCGGACGGTCGCGAGCGAAGCTTGATTAGGAGACAAGGGTCGGGCTCCTGAAGTTCTTTTCGGTGCGGCCCGCCGGCACCAGATGCGTGTTCTGCTGGTACCAGAGCGAGCTATAGATGTCGTTTCGTTCCAGAAGCTCGTCGTGGCGGCCGATATCGTTGACCACGCCACGATTGAGCACGAGGATCGCGTCGGCCTTCGTCAGCGACGACAGGCGATGCGAGATGATGATCAGCGTGCGCCCCTGCGCGATCCGCGAAATGTTCGCGTTCACGATCGTCTCGCTCTCCGCATCGAGCGCGCTGGTCGCCTCGTCCAGGATCAGGATCGGCGGATTGACGATCAGTGCCCGCGCGATCGCGAGGCGCTGACGCTGGCCGCCGGAGAGATTGGTCGATCCCTCATAGATATAGGTCTCGTAGCCGCGCGGCAGCTTGTCGATGAACTCCTCGGCGCCGGCCAGTCGCGCGGCCCTGACGACATCGTCGAAGGTCGCGTCGGGCTTGGCGGCCGCAATATTCTCGCGGATCGTGCCGCTGAACAGAAAGTTCTCCTGCAGCACCACACCCACATTGCGCCGGAGATGGTCGACATCGTATTCGCGAACATCGACACCGTCGACCTTGATCAGACCACCGTAGTCGGAGTGCAGGCGCTGCAGCAGCCGCGTGATCGTGGTCTTGCCGGAGCCGCTCTTGCCCATCACGCCCAGCGTCGTGCCGAGCGGGATCTCGAAGGAGATATTGTTCAGCGCCGGCGACACCGCGCCCTTGTACTTGAACGTGACGCCGGAGAATTCGATATGCCCCTTCAGCGGGACCCGAACGCCATGGCCGGAACGTCCCTCCTCGGGCGGCTGATTGACCAGCCTGCCAACGATCGTGACCGCGGTGCGCGCCTCGTCATACTGGTTGATGAGCTGGGCCATCTGCATCAGCGGGCCGGCAACGCGTTGCGACAGCATCAGAAACGCGAACAGCGCTCCAACGTAGACTGGATCGCCGCTCGACACGGCGAGGTAGACACCGAACGCATAGGGAGCACTCACCGCCAGCCGTTCCAACGGCTTCACCACTGTCTGAATGGCGGTTCCGGTCAGGCCTTCCGCAAGGCGAGCCTTGGCGACGCGCGCCACAAGCACATCCCACATGTGGCGCTGCCGCGTGTCGAGCGCCAGCGACTTGATGGTCCGCATGCCGTTCAGGCTCTGGATCAGAAACGCTCCCTGCACGCCTTCAGCGGCCAGAGTCGCCGAGGATTTCTTCCGGTAGGCGGGCAGCATCAGGATCAGCCAGGTTACGATTATTCCGGCAAAGGCAAGAACCATCAGCGTCATGATCGGGCTGAAGAAGAACATGACGGGCAGGAAGAAGAACAGCGTCGTCGAATCGAGGATGGTCCCGAACAGCTGTCCGGTCAGAAAGCCGCGAATTCGGAACACTTCGCGAATATCCCGCGAAATCAAGCCGACCGGATTCTGCTCGAAGTAATCGATCGGCAGATTGAGCACCTTCTCGAACACGTAGGTCGACAGCTTGACGTCGAGCCGTGCCGTCAGGCGCTGGACCAGGTACTGCCGCAGGAACGTGAACGCCGCCTCGAACAGGATGAGCACGAACATCGCAATACACAGCACGTAGAACGTGTTGTAGGCCTTGTAGAAGATGACCTTGTCCGAGAGCAGCCGCCAGAACATGATCGGTCCGAGGCCCATGAAGCCCAGGATCAGCGCCGCGATCGCGACGTCACGCAGGATACGCCGTTCGCGGAACAACAATGCGGTAACGAAGCCGAAGCTGAACGGCTGGGTTTCGTCCGATATCTCGTAGTCGCGCTTGGCCATGACGACGTCGCCCGACCAGATGTCCTCGAAGCGCGGCTGATCGATCACGAGCAGCGCATCCTCGCTCGCGTTCGGATCCTGCAGGACCACCCGGGTGCTGTCTTCATCGCCCTCGAGGCGCAGCAGCACCATGTGGCTGCCGTCGCGCAGGCGGACGATCACCGGCAGCGCCCGCTTGAGGTGGCTCAGCCCCTTCCAGTCCAGCGTGACGGCCTTTGCCGTCATGCCCGAGGTATTCGCGCATTTCAGAAGCTCGGGGAGTGTGACCTCCTGGTCACCGAGGAGATTGTCCTGGATGAGCTGGGTCGGGGTCAGATGCAGACCGTGCTGTCTTGCCACGATGACCAGACACGCGAGGCCCGAGGGTGGCAGTCCCTCCACCGAAGGTGCGCCGACGAGCGAGAGGTGTTTGGTCATGGATGCCTCGAAGTTTCGACTGCGCAAGATCGGGTCGTTAGCGAGATATAACTTATCACTGTTAGTTCGCTAACGCAGCATTTTTGGCATGCGGTTCCGAAAAGATATATGTGTCGGAACAGGCAAGGAAGCCAGTTCCGACCCTTGCTGCCGTTGGTTTAACCACGGAACCTTATAACATTATTTAACATCGACAATCACGGGGCGGCCGTCACCGTCTCCCGGAAGTCGAAGCCGCAGGCCTCGAGCTGCGGCTGAATCCGCCTGTCCTCGGCCTCCGGCATGAGCGCCAGCGCGCAGACCTCGAAATTCGCGCTGCGAACGGAGACGGTCGAAAACCCGGCGCTGAGCAGCAGGGTTCCCATCCGGTCGCACGAAAAGCCGGTCTTGTGCGCCATATGATGGCGTCCCTGCTCGATCGCGCCGGAGTGCCCGTAGATCATATCGAGCGGCCGTATCGGACCCGCCGGCGAGACATAGGCGACCGCGCCGAGGCCCTGGGTCAGCATGTGCTGGGCCACCGCCTCCAGGTCGGGGGACATGATCAGCGCGAAGCCGTCCGGCTTGAGAACCTCGCGGAACTGGACGAATGTGGGGTGAATCTCATGGGCATAGAGATGTTCCATCAGATGCGAACACCAGATCGCGTCGAACGAGGCCGGCCGGCACAATTTGGCGAGATCGGTAATCGAGCCGACGATGTCCGGTTTCACGCTTCCGTCGACGTCGAGGCGAATCTCCTCCCAGTCATGCGATGACAACAGCGGCTGGATCCGCTTGGCAACCGTCGTTCCAGCGCCGGCATTCAGCATTTTTTTCTTGGCCAATTCGAGAGCTCCGCGGTTCGCACATGATGCGGCAGGTTTCTGCAGCGATCGTCCGTCTGATCCAAAGGGGTGGCGAGGCTGCAGGAAGCCATCACAACTCCTCGTATCAAGCGAGTTAAACGCCTTTACAAAAGCTACGTGGTCCGAATGTGACGAACTAACTTGTAACATTTTCCGGTTGAAGTGGAACTTGTGATGGAGACGGCCGCATGCGACGCGGACCGGCGACCAAGTTCCGGTCGTCACGTTCGCACGCAACACGGCTCAACGAGGGTTGAGGAGGATACCTTCGCCTGGCGCGGACCTCAGATCCTATAGCCTGGTCGAGTGACCATCGTTGAAGATCAGATATTCGATGTTGCTGATCTGGGTCACCTGGCCGTTGCTGAAGTTGACGTCCAGAGAACCATCCTTGCCGGCGGTGATGCCGGTCACGTCGGTCGAAGCGTGATCCAGGAAGGTCAGCGAGTCCTTGCTGCCGGCGCCACCGTCGACGGTGTCACTGCTGGTGGCATTGGACAGGTAGAAGTAGTCCTGACCGGATCCGCCAACCATCGAGGCCGTACCGCTGGCGGAACCGACGAACGACGAACCATCATTGCCGCCGATCAGCGTCTGCGTGCCCGAACCGGCGACCATCGTATCGTGGCCGGCGCCGCCATGCAGCGTGTCGTTGCCGGCACCGCCATAGAGCGAATCGTTGCCGTCCCCGCCGTCGAGCAAGGTCGCGTGCGACGCATCGCTGCCCGAGTAGAGCACGTCCTTGCCGCTGCCGCTGTACTCGGCAACAGTGCCGGTACCGCCGACCAGCAGGTCATTGCCGGCGCCGCCATACAGCGTGTCGGCGCCCGCACCGCCATAGAGCGAGTCGTTGCCGTCACCGCCGTCGAGCGAGGTCGCGTGCGACGCATCGCTGCCCGAATAGAGCACGTCCTTGCCGCTGCCGCCGTACTCGGCAACGGTGGCCTTGCCGCCGACCAGCAGGTCGTTGCCGGCCCCGCCGTACATCGTGTCGGTACCCCCACCGCCATACAGCGAGTCGTTGCCGGCGCCGCCATCCAGGATCGTGCCGTGCGACGCATCCGAGTGCGAGTAGATCGCATCGTTGCCGCTGCCGCCATATTCCCCAACGGTCCCGGCTGCGCCGATCAGCAGATCATTGCCGGCCCCGCCGTCCAGCGTGTCGGAGCCGATATCGGCGGGGTTAAAGCCAGCACCGGCAACCAGCGTGTCGTTGCCCTCGCCGCCATCGAGCAAGGTCCCGAACGTCGCGCCGGAGCCGGAATAGAGAATGTCGTTACCGCTGCCACCGTACTCCGCAACGGTCCTGATGCCGCCATTCATGAAGTCGTCGCCGGCGCCGCCATACAGCGTGTCGGCGGCGGCACTCGCACCGCCGTACAGCGTGTCGTTGCCGTCACCGCCCGACAGCATCGAGCCTTGATTCGCAAACAGGTCCGCGTAAAGCACGTCGTTGCCGGCGCCGCCGTAGAGCTGACAGCTGTATACGCCGGCAACGAGCGTGTCATTGCCCGAGCCGCCGTCGAGGATCTCGTTGCCGTAACCCGCGCTCAACCAGTCGTCGCCGGCGCCGCCATACAGGCGATCATTGTTCCAGCCACCGAACAGCAGGTCGTTGCCGCTGCCGCCGTCCAGCGTGTTGATCCGGTCCGGTGAGTCCGGCGAGCTGCCGGACAGCAGAGTATCGTTGCCGCTACCACCATGCAGGTCCGACCAGCTGCTGCCCCAAAGCCAGTCGTTGCCGGCGCCGCCGTAGATCTGGCTGTGACCCACGCCGCCGCCGTACACCGTGTCGTTGCCTGCGCCGGCAAGAACCGTCGTGCCGCGGTTGTTGTTGATGGTGATCTCGTCGTTGCCGTCGCTGGTCGCGACGATCACCGGAGCGGCGCCGTTCACCGTCAGCGTCACGTCGCTCTTGGTGGCTTCGATGATTGCCTTCAGCTTGGCGTCAAGCTTGATCGTATTGTTGGCGTTGGTTTCGATCAGAACGTTGGCGTCGGGATCCGGGTTGCTGATCCCGGCCCCCTCCTGCACCGGGATCGTCGCGCCGTCATCCGGGCTGGTGTAACCGATCCCCGCGCTGATCAGATAGTCGAGAATCTGTTGCCGGCTTGCGTGATCGATCGCGGAGCTGATCGCGGCCTTGAGCTGCGTCTGGTTCAGGTTCTGCGTCACCATCGATATAGCCTCTGCTTGAACGCGCTACATAATCGCTAAGCAAATACTCAAACTATCCCGATGACTGACAATTGGAGCAGGCTGCAATACTGCAAGCCTATCAGACAACATTTGATATCACCACCTGCAATCGCAAAAAGCGCGGCCTCAACCTGGGTTGAGGCGGCGCCTTCGCTCAGTGAAGAGCTGGTCGTGCAGATCCGGGATCCTACAGCCTGATCGATTGACCGTCGTTGAAGATCAGGTACTCGATGTTGGTGACGTGGGTCACCTGACCGTTGCTGAAGCTGACCTCCAGAAAACCATTGTTGCCGGCGCTGATACCGGTCAGATCGGCCGAGGCGTGATCCAGGAAGGTCAGCGAATCCTTGTTGCCGCCACGGCCGTCGATCGTGTCACTGCTGTGCGGATTGGACAGGTAGAAGTAGTCCTGACCGCCGCCGCCAACCATCGTGGCCGTACCAGTGGCGGAGCCGATGAACGACGACCCGTCATTGCCTTCGCTCATCAGCCACTGGTGGCCCGAACCGGCGATCAGCGTATCGTTACCGGCGCCGCCATACAGCGAGTCGTTGCCGGCGCCGCCATAGAGCACGTCGTTGCCGTCACCGCCAACAAGCCAGCTCGCGCGCGACGCCTCGCTGCCCGAGTAGAGCACGTCGTTGCCGCTGCCGCCGTACTCGTCACGGGTCCCCTTGCCGCCGATCAGCGTGTCGTTACCGGCGCCGCCTTGCAGCGTGTCGTTGCCGGCGCCGCCATGGAGCACGTCATTGCCGTCACCGCCATCAAGCATGGTCCGGTGGACCGCATCGCTGCCCGAGTAGAGCACGTCGTCGCCGGCGCGGCCGTACAGCGTGTCGTTGCCAGCGCCGCCAACCAGCATGTCGTTGCCGGTACCGCCATCCAGAATGTCGGTACCCGCTCCGCCGTAGAGCGAGTCGTTGCCGTCATCGCCAGAGAGGTACGAGCCGCCCCCCGCAGTGCTGCCCGAGTAGAGCATGTCGTTGTCGCTGCCGCCGTATTCGGAACCGGTCTCGGCGGCGCCAACCAGCACGTCGTTGCCGGCGTCGCCATGCAGCGTTTCGCTACCAGCAAAGACACCACCAACCAGCGTGTCGTCGCCCGCACCGCCTTCGAGCACGACCCCCAACAAGTCACGCGCGTTTGAATAGAGAATGTCGTTCCCGCTGCCACCGTACTCCGCAACAGTGCCGGCGCTGCCAACCAGCAGGTCGTTGCCGTCGCCGCCATCCATCGTGTTGGCAAGGGCACTCGCAGCGCCATACAGCGTGTCGTTGCCGTCGCCGCCCGACAGCATCATCATCGAGCCTGGACGCACCCACTCACCCGCGTAGAGCACGTCGTCGCCGGCGCCGCCGTCGAGCTCGCCGCCGAAGCCCCCAACGCCGAGCAAGTATTGGCCTCCGACGAGGGTGTCATTGCCCGGGCCGCCGTCGAGAACCTCGTAGCTAAGACCCGGACCCGCGCTCAACCAGTCGTCACCGGCGCCGCCATACAGGCTATCCTCGCCCCAACCACCAACCAGCGTGTCGTTTCCGGTACCGCCGTAAAGCGTGCTGGGTTTGCCGCCCTCCACGCTGCCCGACACCAGCACGTCGTCGCCGCTATCGCCATACAGTTCCGACGGGCCACCACCGACCACCGTATCGTTGCCGGCGCCGGCAAAAACCGTCGCATCGCCGATAAAATCCGTACCCCTGCTGCTCATAAAGGAGACATAGTCGTTTCCGGCGCCGGTCGCGACCAGCACCGGGCCGCTGCCGATCACCGACAGCGTCACGTCGCTATTGGTGGCTTCGATGATCGCCTTCAGATTGGCGTCGAGATAAACCGTATTGTCGGGATTGATTTCGATCAGAACATTGGCGTCCGGATCCGGGTTGCTGATGGCAGCCCCCTGCTGGACCGGGATCGTCGCACCGTCATCCGGGCTGGTGTAACCGATCCCCGCGCCAATCAGATAATCCAGAATCTGCTGCCGGGTCGCTTGATCGATGGTGGAGCTGATCGCCGCTTCGAGGTCGGTCTGGTTCAGATGGGAAGTCGCCATCGACGTAGTCCTGGTTGGAATACAAGGATTCAAGCCATTCGTTAGCTCTCTCGAAAACTCACGTGAGAGCAGCCCGTCGCACTACTCAAGGTTATCATATCAGAGCGCCACATGCCGCCCCAAAAAAGCGCCGCCTCAACCAGGGTTGAGGCGGCGCCTTCGCTCAGTGAAGAGCTAGTCGTGCAGACCTGGGATCTTACAGCTTGGTCGAGTGACCATCGTTGAAGATCAGGTATTCGATGTTGCTGATCTGGGTCGTCTGGCCGTTGCTGAAGTTGACGTCCAGAGAACCGTCCTTGCCGGCGGTGATGCCGGTCACGTCGGTCGAAGAGTGATCCAGGAAGGTCAGGGAGTCCTTGTTGCCGGCACCACCGTCAATGGTGTCGCTGCTGTGGAGGTTGGACAGGTAGAAGTAATCCTGGCCAGAGCCGCCCACCATCGAGGCCGTACCGGTGGCGGAGCCGACGAACGAGTCCTTGCCGTCGCCGCCGATCAGCGTCTGGTTGCCCGAACCGGCGACCAGCGTATCGTTGCCGGAGCCGCCATAGAGCGTGTCGTTGCCGGCACCGCCGTAGAGCGAGTCATTGCCGTCACCGCCATAGAGCGAGGTCGCATGCGACGCATCGCTACCCGAGTAGAGCACGTCCTTGCCGGCGCCGCCGTACTCGGCAACAGTGCCGGTACCGCCGACCAGCAGGTCGTTGCCGGCGCCGCCATACAGCGTGTCCGCACCCGCACCGCCATACAGCGAGTCGTTGCCCGCGCCGCCGTCGAGCCTCGAGCCGTGCGAGGCATCCGAGTTCGAGTAGAGCGCGTCGTTGCCGGCACCGCCACTGAGCAGGTTGTTGCCCGTACCGCCAACCAACACGTCGTTGCCGCGACCGCCCGCCAGATCAGACGAGGTACCGCCGTAAAGCGTGTCGTTGCCGGAGCCGCCGAGCAGCGTGTCGGAGCCGGTGCCGACCAGCAGATCGTTGCCAGAGCCGCCATCCAGCGTGCTGTGACCGGAAGCATTGTCGATCAGCACGTCGTTGCCGGCGCCGCCGCTGAGCGAGTCGTGACCCGCACCACCGAAGATCGTGTCATTGCCGGCGCCGGCGAGAACCGTCGTATCACCGGTGTTGTTGATGAAGACCTGATCGTTGCCGGAGCCGGTCGCGACGAGCACCGGGGTGCTGCCGTTGACCGACAGCGTCACGTCGCTGTTGGTGGCCTCGATGATGGCCTTCAGGTTGGCGTCTGTGTTGACGGTGTTATTGGCGTTGGTTTCGATAAGAACATTGGCCGACGGATCCGGGTTGGAGATGCCCGCACCCACCTGCACCGGGACGGCCGTTCCGTCATCCGGGTTGGTGTAGCCGATGCCCGAGTTGATCAGATAGTTGAAGATCTGTTGCTGGGTCGCGTGATCGATCGTGGAGTTGATCGCGTGTTTGAGGTCAGTCTGGTCGAGATTGTAAGTCGCCATCGATGTAGCCCCTGCTTTGGGATACGAGGATTCAAGCCGCTCGTCCGCACCTAAGCTGTTGAATCACAACTGGTTTGTTGCGACGCAGCTCAAATGTGGACATACGTTACGAACTTGTTAAGTCCATTGTTAAGTCCGCAATGCCGGAGTGTCAATCAGCAATGCGCCATTAACGACTGGTTCCATCTGATTTATGTGAGACTTAGCACCACTTCGCACCTGCGCTAACATTCAGCGCAGGCAAATCTCAAATGTTAGCCGCGACGCAAAAAAGGGTAGTGATTATACGGGGTTTCATCGGCCCTCGGGATCGCGCAAAAGCCCGGAATTTCACTGATGTTGTGCGTGCTTCGAAGCGATTTTCTGCTCTGAAAAAATATTTCTGCGCCGCATGAGAGCTTTTGCAAAAAAGCGTCAAACTTCACAACCGGCCGGCGGTCTGACCTGTGTTATGGCTGGTTCCGGTTGCAGACCAGAGCTCCGGGCGAGCAAAAATCGGGGAATCGATCGCAGAATCGGGAGCAATCCGACCACCTTGTCGAAGCCGCCGGCGTCAGAGCAAGCGCCCGACATAACAAATTAACATCAGATTTGCCGCGCCCCGTTAGGGACGACGACGCAGGAACCGCGCAGGACGGCGCCCGACCCGGCGGAGCAACCGCCTGCATCGCTCATTCAGCCGCGGCGCGCGCGTAGATGGCCTCGAGCAGCCGGAGATTCTCATCCGGCGCGTAGCGCGCGAGATAGACGGCCCGCGCGGCCTGCCCCCATGCCGCGGCGCGATCAGGGACGGCCAGAAGGTCAGTAATCCGGTTTCTCAGCGCGGCCGCGTCGCCCGCCGGCGCCAGCGCGCCGGTCTTGCCGGCGCTCACCACCTCGGCAAGCCCGCCGATCTCGGATGCGATCACCGGCGTGCCCCGTGCGAAGGCCTCGACCACCACCATGGGAAATCCCTCGTACCATAGCGACGGCACGACCAATGCCTGGGCGTTGGCCATTTCCCGAAGCACCTCCGCGCGCGAGCGCGCGCCGAGGAAACTGACATGACCGGGCGCGCGGGCCTCGAGCGCGGCGCGTTCCGGCCCCTCGCCCACGATCCGCAAGGGCACATCGGTCCCCGCAACGGCGTCGAGCAGCACGCCGACGCCCTTCTCGCGGCTCAGCCGCCCGACATAGAGCAGCCCGGCGCGCGGCGTGGCCGGATCAGGCGCTCCCGGATCGGCCATGAAGTTCGGCTTCACATCGATCCGGCCTGCGTCGAAGCCTGCTTGCGCGAACAGGGTGCGGGCAAACTGCGTCAGCGCGATCAGGCGCAGGCCGGGATGGGTCCAGGTGCCGCGGCGCTGATGCTGCGCGATCATGTAGGCCGAGGCCAGCGAGCCCGGCAACGATCCGCGGTAGCAGCGATGGGCGACGCCCCAGAGATGACCGCGGTCGAGGCACTTGTGGCAGATGCGGCCATCGCGCAGCAGCATGCCGCCGGTGCAGATGGTGCGATAATTGTGCAGCGTCACCACCGCAGGCACGCGCCTTTGCCGGCAGACGTCGAACACGGCGGGCGACAGCAGCGGGAAAAAATTGTGAACGTGCACGATGTCGGGGCGGAAGCGCTCGATGGCCTCCGCCATGGCCTGTTTTCCCCGCATATTGTCGGCGATCGACAGCGTCGTCGCAATCCGCGCGGCGAGCGAGTTGATCGCTTCGTTGCTGACCGTGAGGGTTTCAACGCTGTGTCCTGCGCCGCGCAGCAGGTCGACTTCCGCTTCGAACACGACGTCCTCGCCGCCGCGTCCCTGATACCTGTTGTGCGCGACCAGAATCTTCATGACCGGCGCGCCGGATCGGGAACCCAGCGCAGCTCGGTCACCAGATCTTGGCCGGTAGCGAGCGTACCGGAGCCGATCAGCGTCGTCGCCGGCACCTTGAGATCGAAGGACGGCGAATACCAGCCGGCCGGCATGGCCTCGTCACCGCGATACGATGTCCAGCCGAGCCCCTCCGGCAGATCGAGCTCGCCGCGTCCGCCGGGCCATGCGAGCAGCGCCCTGTGCCCATCGAGCCTGCATTCCACATCAGGACCGAGATGCCAGCTGAGGCTCGCCGGCACCGCAGGCCCTTCATCGGCAAGCACAATATCCGTGACGACGAGCCGCATCGCCTGACGCTGCAATCGCACCGAGCGCCGATGCACGAGACCGGCCTCGTCCTGATATCCCGAATGCTCCGCGACCCAGCTTGCGTCCGCATCACGATCATCCAGGCCGCTTGAGGCGACCAGCCGGCTCTGCGCATGCCGCGTCCAGAGGAACGGTCCGCCGGACGCCGACTGGTCGCGCGCCAACAGGCAGAGTGTGTTGTGCGCCAGCGTGGAGCGGAAGTAGGCGCGCCAGCGCGGATCGCCGTGGTAGCAATAGGTGCCGGGGTCGGCGAAGATCTCGACCCCACCGATCCTGCATTCAAGCGACAGCGCATCCGCATGGGCATGCGCCGCAATGCGACCGAAGCCATGCGGACCGTGATCGCAGCGGCACCACACCGCCCTGTCGGCATCGACCAGAAACGTCTGCCCCGCCGCATCGAGCAAATGCGGGCGGCGCGCAGGCCGCGCTGCGATCGCACGCGCGTTGACGCCGTCGGTCAGAAGGAACGTGCGCAGATCGGGCTCCGGCAGATCGGGCCACCATGGCAGAGCGCCGAACAGGCGCGCGCCGGTGGCGAGCAGCCCGAGCCAGCGATTGCCGGCGTGATCGTCGAGCAACAGGCCGATGCCGTCGTCGCCATCGCCCTGCCGCGGCGGGTGCGCGCGATCGTCCAGCATCGCGGCAATGACGTCGCTCATGCGGCACATCGTGGTCCAGACCGCATCGTCGAGCGGATGTCCCGACGATTCGCCCTGCACCGCCGCGGCAAACAGCAGCTCGAGGACAAAGCCGTGATAGTCGGTCGCAAGCTCTCCATTGCTGCCGCAGCCAAGCGTTTGCGCAACGGCTTCGTATGCCAGCGTGCCGGCGGATTGCTCGCGCCATCGCGCGCTGTCGCGGAAGAACGGAAACACGCAGGCCGCCACGAACTGTCCGGCCGCCTCCGCGATCACGTGATTGTTGGCGGAGGAGCCACGGCTCGGGAACTGCGACAACCAGAATTGATGCGCGTAGAGCTGTGTCACGAACAGGTCGTTGTCCTCGAACAACGCGGGGGCGCCGGGCCAGTTCTGCAGCAGCTGGCGCACCCAGGCCCACGAGATCAGCCGCACGCCAAGCTCGATGCCGCTGATCCAGTGCGGGCCGCGCGGGAACGGATTTTCGCGCCACCAGCTTGTGAGATGCTCGGCCACGCGCCCGGCATAGCGCTCGTCCGAGGTCAGGTAATACGCTGATGCCAGCACCGTAAGATGATGGTGACGCGACGGCTCCCAGATGTATTTGATGTTTCCGACCGCAGCCTCGTCGCGATAGGGAACCGCAAACGCATACATATCCGCGGGCGCCCGCTTGCCGCTGCGGACATCGACGAACCAGTCGGGCGTTTCGCCGAGCGCACCATGATCCCTGGCAAAGATCCGCCAATGGCCGGCGAGAATCCGCTCCGCGCTCTGGATCAGCCGCTGGGCAGCTTGCCGCGGCGCGTCCACCGGCGACGGCAACGGCTTCAGCCGCGGCCGCCGAGGGCCCGGCGCGAGCCTGGCGCCGGCATGTCGCGCGATGTCGGGCGGCGTGATGCGCCAGAGCAGACGCAGCACCTGATCGTTCACCCGTCCGGCAAGCTCGGACGGCTCCATGCGCTGCAGCCGGCGCAAATACCAGGCCGGATTCATCTCAACGCGGTCGAGGCGCGCGCTGCGCCCTTCCCTGTCGCGCCGATCGTCAGATCGACCGGCATCCCCGCAGCCGCACTCTCCTGCACTACGAGCGTTGCGCGGGTGGTCGCAATCAGCGAATCCAGCGCGATCGGCATCGCGGCCCCCGATGCCACCGCCGTGACGAAGGCATCCAGCATCGGCCGCTGCCCCTTGTCGAGCCGCGCGGTCTTCGCCGTGCGTTGTCCGGCGTGCCAAACCTCGAAGCCCGAGAAATTGTCGAAGACGGCAAAGCCCGTGCTTGCCGAGATTTCGAGCGCCTCCTTCGGCACCCGCGCATCGCCGCCGGTGAGATAGCTGAGGCTCGCGACCGACCCGTCGGCAAAGTCGAAGGTGGCGACGAGATTGTCGACATCCTTGCCCGCCGTACTTGCAGAGACGCGCACCGGCCCGGCGCCGAGCCACCACGACAGCACGTCGATGAAATGCCCGCCTTCGCCGACGAAGCGGCTGCCTTCGCTCTCGGCCTGCAGATACCAGGATGATTTCTCCAGCGGGCCGGCGATGACGCGATATTGCAGGGTCTGCGGCCCTGTCGGCGCGAACGCCGCACGCATGCCCAACAGCAGCGGCGAGAAGCGGCGGTTGAAGCCGACCATCAGCCGGTCGTTGCCGGTCTCGCGGACCACCTGCTCCAATTGATCGAGTGCATCGGTGTCGATCGCCAGCGGCTTTTCGACGAACACCGCCTTGCCGGCGCGCAACGCTCGGATCGCGAGGCCGGCATGGGAGGCGTGACGCGTCGCGATCAGCACGGCATCAATGTCGTCGGCCTCGAGCACCGAGCCCGCATCCGTCGAGGCCCGCGCAAAGCCGAACTTGCGCACCGCGGTGGCGCCGCTGAGGCCGGTGTTGGTAGCGACTTCGACGAGATCGGCGCGCGCGTGATTGGCAAGCTGTGGCAACAACATGCTGGAGGCATAATTGCCCGCGCCGATGACGCCGAGCCGCACCCGGCCGCCGCGCAGGGCAACGGCCGGACGATAGATCATCTGGATCGCGCGCGGAGCCGCGTCCGGATAGGCGAACACCATGCCGAGGCCGACCTCGCCCCGGCTCATGCGCTCGAACGCCGACGTCGCCTGCTCCAGCGGCACGGCTTCGGAAATCAGCGACGAAAAGTCGAGCCGTCCATCGGCAAGCAGCGCGACGATCGCCTCCATGTTGCGCTTCTCGGTCCAGCGCACATGGCCGATCGGATAGTCGATGCCGCCCTCCTCGTAGAGCGGATCGTAGCGGCCAGGGCCGTAGGAGCGCGAGAAGCGAACGTCGAGCTCCTTGTCGTAGAACTCGTTCCACGGCAGGTTCAGCGTGCATTTGCCGATATCGACGATGCGGCCGCGGTCGCGCAGCAGTGCTGCCGAACGCGAGGCGAGATCGGGATCGTCGCTGCCCGCCGTGATGAACACGCAGTCGATACCGTTTCCTGCCGTCAGCTGATCGATCCGCGCGCGAAAGGAGGCCGCGGCATCGTCAGATGCGACCGCGCAGATCGCGGCGCCCGCAGCCTCGGCCTGACGACAGCGCGCCTCGAGCCGGTCGAGCCCGGTGACCACGACACCGGCGCTGCGCAGCAGGCGCACCATGATTTGCCCGATCAGGCCGAGGCCGATCACGCAGGCGGTCTCGCCGAAACGAATCTCGGACTGGCGCATCGCCTGCAGCGCGATCGAGGCGATCGTGGCGAATGCGGCCTGGTCGAGCGCGGCACTGTCCGGCAGCGGCACGCAGAGGTTCACCGGCACCCAATTATATTCAGCATGGGTTGCATATTGATTGCCGCCGCAGCACACCCGCTGCCCGACCGAAAAGCCGCCGACGCCCTCGCCGACCTCCACGACGGTGCCCGACAGCGAATAACCGAGCGGCGTGTAGGAATCGAGGCGGTTCATCACCTTCTGATAGGTCGCAACCAGTCCCTGCTGGCGGACCGAGCGCATCACCTTGGCCACCTGGTCGGGGCGCGCACGCGCCTTGCCGAGCAGCGACAGGCGGCCTTCGGTGAACTTCATCATCTCGGTGCCGGTCGATACCGCCGAGAACGCCGTGCGCACCAGGACCCCGCCGGGGCGGCAGCGCGGCGCCGGCACGTCGATCAGCTTGAGCTCGCCGCTCTTATAGTTCTGCGCGATCTGCTTCACAGTCGGTCAATCGCCTCAAGTTAACAGCGCTCTTGTATCGCGCCCGCCACCCGCAATGAAGCCGGGAATATCATCAAAGTTACTTCATGACTTGCAGATTAACATTCCTATCATTCCAGCAGCAGAACCGGTTTGGGCGAGATTTCAATCTCGCCATTGGCGACGGCTCCTTCGCCACCATCGAGGCCCTGGTAACGGCTGAAACGCGGGTCGACCCGATAGGAGGACCGCCCCTTGGTGCTCCAGAGGATCAGACCGTTGCGGCCATCCGGCATGCGAAGCTCGACGCGCCAGGTCGACGGCGACGTCCTGGCTGCGCTCACGACGCTGGCGCCGACCAACCATGACTGGACGGTGCGGTAGGCCACTCCGCTCGGAAGCAGCCCGCGCGCCGGATCCCATAATTTTCCAAAATCGCTGCCGCCGCCGGCGAACTCGTACCAATAGAACCGGTCGACGCCGCCGATCCATTTCAGGATGTAGGCGCGCGCCAGGCACCCGTCCGGATTGTCTTCATAGGACGACCAGCCGGCCTCGGTGTCCCAGATCGGCCGTGCGGATAGATCATGCGCGG
This sequence comes from Bradyrhizobium macuxiense, assembly GCF_007993935.1. Lineage (GTDB taxonomy): Bacteria > Pseudomonadota > Alphaproteobacteria > Rhizobiales > Xanthobacteraceae > Bradyrhizobium > Bradyrhizobium macuxiense_A. The sequence goes on from NZ_VITY01000002.1 coordinate 166,757, forward strand.
CGAGGATCTGCTTGAAGCGCGCGATGATTCCGAGCACGGCTTCGGGTTCGCTCGTATAACCATGGAACGCGAACACGTCGGCATATTGTCCGCCGCCTTGCGCCATGAAGGCCTTTTGCCAGCGATAGCCGTCCGGCGTGCCGTTGGACGGCGGCGTCAGCACGGTCAGGCTGGGATCGCTGGCCTTGATGATCTGATAGGCCCGCTTCTGCATCTGGACCATGGTCGCGATGTCGCCGGAGTAATATTTGGGATCCTCGGGCTCGTTCCAGATTTCCCAGTATTTGATGCGGCCGGCGGCACGGGTGACGGCGGCGCGCACCCATTCATCCCATGACGCGAGATCGGCGGGCGGCGAGCTTGCGCCGGGCGTGAACGCCGGCGGCGCATCTTTCACCGACGCGGCCCAGCGTGGCGTGTAGGCGAGATTGAGCACGATCTCGACATGCTCGCGCTCGGCCGCCGCAAGGATGGCGTCGAAGCGCGCCCAATTGTAGATGCCGGGCGCCGGGTTGATCTGCGCCCAGTAAATCGCGCCCCACAGCCGAACGCCGTCGAATTTCAGCTCGGGCCATGGTTGCGACTGTCCGATCGCGTTGATCGTCATGCCGAAAAGCGACGGCGGGATCACGGCATTCACACGGCTCACATTGAGCGCATCGTTTGCGGCCGCGCCGCTCCACTGCAGCGGCCATTTATGGGCAAGCGGCAGCGCCGTGCTCAAAACCAGTGCAATCAACGCCCTTTGACCCCAATCCCTCACTCTGCCTGCCATGTCCCTGTCTCGTCGCCGTCACATCGGTGCCGGGATTGCATCATGCAAGCCGCGTATGTTAATGCCGATGTTAGTCGGATTGTGATGCTGTTAGGTCAATGGTATAGATCATCGCAGATGTCGAGAGCTGAACCATCACCGCGGCGGATCCTGATCATCGTCGAGAACCTTCCGGTTCCTTTCGATCGCAGGGTGTGGTGCGAGGCAACGTCGCTGCGCAAGGCAGGCTATGAAGTTTCGGTGATCTGCCCGAAAGGGCGCGGTCATGACGAAGCTTACGAATGCCTCGAGGGCATTCACATCTACCGCCATCCGATGCCGGTCGAGGCGCGCGGGATCGCCGCCTATCTCATCGAATACCCGGTCGCACTGTTCTGGGAGACGCTGCTTGCGATCAAGGTGGCGTGGAAGCACGGCTTCGACGTGATCCAGGGCTGCAATCCGCCCGACCTGATCTTCGTGATCGGCCTGTTGTTCAAGCTCGGCGGCAAGCGCTTCGTGTTCGATCATCACGACGTCAATCCCGAGCTCTATGAGGCGAAATTCGGCCGCAGGGACATGTTCTGGCATCTGCTGCGGCTGGTCGAATATCTCACCTTCAAGACCGCAAGCATCTCGATCGCGACCAACGAATCCTATCGCGAGATCGCGATCACGCGCGGCCGGATGCCGGCCAATCGCGTCTTCGTGGTGCGCTCCGGGCCCAATCTCGACCGCGTGCGCTCCCGCCCGGCCGATCCGGCCTGGCGCCGCGGCCGGCGCTACAGCGTCGGCTATGTCGGCGTGATCGGCCAGTCCGAAGGCATCGATCTGCTGCTGCAGTCGATCGGCCATATCGTGCACGATCTCGGACGCACCGACATCCAGTTCAACATCGCCGGCACCGGGCCGGAGTGGAATGCGGTGGTCAAGCTCTGCGAAGAGATGCGGCTGTCCGACTACGTGAACTTCACCGGCGCGATCGCCGACGATGCGCTGTTCACGATGCTCTCGACCGCTGACGTCTGCGTCAATCCGGACCGCGTCACGCCGATGAACGACATCTCCACCATGAACAAGATCATGGAATACATGGCGCTCGGACGGCCGATCGTTCAGTTCGACGTCCGCGAAGGCCGCCGCTCCGCGCTCGATGCCTCGCTCTATGCGGCGAAGAACGACCCGCAGGATTTCGCCAGCAAGATCATCACGCTGATCGATGATTCCTCGCTGCGGCAGTCGATGGGGGCCTTTGGCCGCAGCCGCGTCGAGCGCGCATTGTCCTGGACGCATGAGGAACCGAAGCTGCTCGCCGCCTATGAGGCGCTGTTCGCCAGGAAAATCCCTTGGAAGGTTTCCTGGCAGAGCCGCGCGCCACGCACGAGCGCGGCCAGCGAGCGGCCCGCGTCACAAAACTCCGGCGTCAACGCCAATGCGGCCGCCGGGCGGGCCTCGCGTTGAATGCCCTGCCGCCTCACTCACGCCAAACGCGACGCGGCCACGGCCGCGCACAAGTCCCTGCGTTATTGCAAGTCCCTGCGCTATTGAAGGTCGAAGCATGAACGTCAGCATTTTCGGCCTTGGCTATGTCGGGACGGTCTGCGCCGCCTGCTTCACCGAACTCGGCCACCAGATCATCGGCGTCGACAAGAGCGTCGCGAAAGTCGATCTGATCCGCAAAGGCAGATCGCCGGTGATCGAGCCGGGCATCTCGGACAAGGTGGCGCGCGCCGTTGCAACCGGTCAATTGACCGCGACCACCGACGCCACCGAGGCGATCGTCAACAGCGACATATCGATGGTCTGTGTCGGCACGCCGTCATCCGGCAATGGCAATCTCGACCTGACCGCGATCCGGCAGGTCGCGATCGAGATCGGCCGTGGTTTACGCGCAAAGAACGCGCCGCACACCGTGACGATCCGCTCCACCGTGCTGCCCGGCACCACCCGCGGCACCGTCGGGCCGCTGATCGAGGAAGCCTCCGGCAACAAGATCGGGCGTGATTTCGACCTCGCCTTCAATCCCGAGTTCCTGCGCGAAGGCAGCGCCATTGCGGATTTCAACGCGCCGTCGAAGACCGTGGTCGGCGCCTTCAACCAGGAAACTGCCGACCGCGTCATGGCGCTCTACAAGGACCTGCCCGGCGCCAAGATCACCCCGCCGGTCGAGACTGCGGAACTCGCCAAATATGTCGACAACAGCTGGCACGCGCTGAAGGTCAGCTTCGCCAACGAGATCGGCACGATCGCGAAGACCCTCGGCATCGACGGCCGCGACGTCATGAACATCTTCCTGCAGGACACGCGGCTCAACATCTCGCCGGCTTACCTGCGGCCGGGTTTTGCCTTCGGCGGCTCCTGCCTGCCCAAGGACGTCAAGGCGTTGAAGCATCTGGCGCACAGCCGCGGGCTGTCGACCCCGGTGCTCGAAAGCATCCTGCCGAGCAACGACATGATCATGTCGCGCGGCGCCGACTGGATCCTGTCGCATGAGGGCCGCCGCATCGCCTTCCTCGGCATCAGCTTCAAGGCGGGCACTGACGATGTGCGCGATAGCCCGTTTGTCGAACTGGTCAAAGGCCTGCGCGGCGAGCAGCGCGAGATCCGGATCTACGACCCCAATGTGCAGTTATCGCAGCTGATCGGCGCCAACCGGGACTTCCTGATGCGCAACCCGGACCTGGTCGGCCTGCTGCATGACGACGTGGCGGAGACGATCGAATGGGCCGACATCATCGTGCTGACGACGGCCGATCCGCGCTTCGTCGCGGCGCTGAAGGCAAGCCGCCCAGACCAGACCGTGCTCGAACTATCTGATATCGGACTGCCCGCTGAAGTCAGCGCCCGAGTGAGCGGCTTCCACTGGTAGGAAACATCATGGCCACCATGGCCCGCGACCGTCCCGAAATCCGCTTTCACGACGAGATTTCGTCGGGGTGGGAGACGCTGCATCAGAGCCGCACCTTCAGGGCGCGCACCGCCGCGATGTTCGATCTGCTCGGAAACGCGGACCTCGACGGGCAGCGCTGGCTGGATGCAGGTTGCGGCACCGGGACGCTCTCCCGCCTGCTCGCCGCACGCGGCTGCGACGTCATCGGCGTCGACGCCTCGCCGGAGATGATCACGGCGGCGCGCCGCGGCCTGGCCGACGGCACGCCGGCCGAACGGCTCACATTCCGGCAGATTCCGACCATCGCAAACCTGCCGTTTGCGGATCGATCCTTCGACGGCGTGCTTTGCGCGAGCGTGCTGGAATATGTCCCCAACGTGGCGCAGTGCCTCGCCCAGATCCATCGCGTGCTCAGGCCCGGCGGACTGCTGCTGGTCTCGGTTCCAAACCGCGGATCGCTGCTGCGCCAGAGCTACAAGCTCGCGCATGCGGCCTCCTCGCGCGCGTCGGCGCGGCCGCTGTTCCGCTACCTCGCCTTCTCCAAATTCGAGGCCTCGCCGGCCGTGATGCAAGGCCTGCTGCGACAGCATGGTCTCACGATGCTGGCGACCGGGTTCGCCGGCTCCCCGCTGCCGCCGGCGCTCGATCGCCGGCCGACGGTCGGCACGCTGATCAATATTCTGGCCCGCCGCGACGGCTGATGCGGCGCGCAGGCGCCGGCCTCAAACCTTGATCGCCATCAGCGACTTGGTCATGCCGAGATATCGTTCGCGATAGATCTTCGCGTCGGGAAACGTTTCCGTCATCTCCCGCCAGTCGAACAGATGCCAGTCAGGCGCGGTCCGCTTGAACCAGAAGCGGTTGAACAATTCGATCAGCGAGATCTGCAGCCGCCTTGGCAGCAGTACGATGATGCCCGGCAGCCAGGTGTGGCTCTCGATCGGAAAGTACCGGTACGGCGTCTGCACGTAGAAGGATTTTGCGACCCGCGAAATCTCGCCGGCAAAGCGGTTCTGGTGTTCGCGCGCGACATTCAGAAAATCCGCGTCGCTCGCGATCGTCACGACGTCCTGCTTCGGCCCGGTGACATGCTCGATCACCGACGAACAGAAGCAGAAATCGAACGCCCGATCGTCGAACGGCAGGCGCTCGGTCTCCTGCAGCAGCACGGTCTTGAAGCCGAAGCGCTCGCGCGCGGTCTTCAGATCCTCGGCCGAGATGTCGCAGACAGTGATGTCGGTATGAAACGGCAGGATCGCGCGGATGTGCCGGCCGGTGCCGCCGCCGAGATCGAGAATCCTGGCACTGAGCGGCACATTCACGGTGCGGACGAGGAACTCGCCGCGCCGCTGGCGTGCTGCACTGGAAAATCGGGCCTGAATGGCGCCCAGCACTGTCAGTCTCCTGCTACTTGATGGCCTCGAAGAAGATCGACTCGTCCGGCCGATTGTCGAGCCGGTCGATGTCGGGACAGACCCCCTCGCGATACGCCCGCGTATGGGTCTCTGAACATCCCGCGTCATGAAACAGCGCCGCGAGCGAGGCACGCGTATAGCCCCAGTGATGCGCGAAGGCCACCTCGTTGCGACGCTCGATCTCGAACACGCCCTTGAGGAAGGCCTGCGGCGCAGAGGGATCATAGAGCGCGACGATCCTCTCCATGTCGGGCACGACGATGCGGCACACCCCGCCGGGCGCCAGCACCCGCGCGATCTCGCGCGCCAGCCGCCCGACCTCATCAGGGAACAGATGCTCGAAGACATGCGCACTGAACACCGCCGAGAGGCTGCCGTCGGCGAACGGCAACGGCTTGGTCAGGTCCATATAGCGGAGCCGGGCAAACCTGCCCTGGCGATGCTCGGCATAGCGGGCATCGCTCAGCAGGCCGGCGAGATGCAGCGCCTTCGCCGCGAACGGCAGGCGTGCGATCCACTGATGCATCGTGATGTCGGTGTTGATCCAGCCTTCGATGCCGCAATTGAAGGCGCCGATATGCAACCTCGGGAGTGCGGCGCGCCTGTCGTCGGTCATGCCTGCCCCCGCGCCGAATTGGTCAGCACTACTGTGATCACCGACGCCGCACTGGAGGCCACCATCGCCGCAACCGCGCCCATCACCTGCCAGGCCTGCGCCGCGAACGGCAACACGCAGCACAGTGCGACGAGGCCGGCAATCCGGCTCAGCATGAAGCGCTGCGGCTTGCCGGTCGCGAACAGCGGCAGCGCGAGGCCGAGCCACACGGCGTCAAGCGCCATCGCCGCGCCCATCAAGGCGAGGCTGCCGGCGCCGATCTCGTAAGTCTGTCCGTGGATGACGAGCGCAAGAATGCGCTGGCCGAACAGCACGACCACCGCGCCATAGGCGGCGGCGACCGACCCGAGCAGCAGGGCGTTTTCGCGCGCGGCCGCGGTGACCGCGCCGCGCCTGCCGGCGCGCAGCCCGGCTGCGATCTCCGGCAGGCGGACCGAGAACATCGTCGCGCAGAACTGGCTCAGCGGCGCGAACAGCAGGAGCAGGATCCGCAGCGATGCGCTCGCGTCGAGCCCGATCAGGACGCCGCACACCGGGATCAGCCCGATGCTGCCGATCCAGTAGGTCAGCGAGGTCGCGACGAACCAGCGGCCATTCCTGAACAGCCGGCGCAGCGAGCCGCGGAAAATTCCGGCGCGCGGCCGGGCCAGCTCACCGGTGTGCGCCAGCAACAGACTGGCGGCGAGCGCCGCCGAGATCGCGATGCACGCCATCGCCGCCGCGGCGCCAGTGAGCTTGAGCACGATCATCAGCCCGGCCGAGGCGACGAGCGCCACGCAATAGGTCAGCGAGGACGCCACCGCGCGCGGCAATCGCCCGTCGAGATAGCAGATGCGGCGGAACATGCTTTGCAGCCGAACGGCGGGGATCGCAAGCCCAGTTGCGATCACGAGCCCGCCTGCTTCGCCGCCAATCGCGACGATCACCGAACCGGCAATCACCAGCAGCAGGCCAAGCGCAGCCGAGACAACGAGCGACGACAGATAGAGGCCGAGCCGGAGTTGCGGCCACAGCGATTTCGGAATGCGATGCGCCGCCGCCGGCAGGCCGTCGTCGAACAGGCCGCGCAGGAACACCGCCTCGATCAGGATCGAGAACGACCAGGCGATACTGAATTGGCCGAACGAATTGATATCGAGCACATTGGCGAGCACGATCGTCAGCAAGAAGGCGGAGCCGCTGAGCAGCGCCTGGTCGATCAGCCCGAGCGCGACATTGCCCCCGACGCGGCGCAGCCGGCGAAGCGCTCCGCCCACGGCGCCAGCCACCCGGGTCTGGGTCGCCATTCGGTCGAGCCTTTCGGTCAACGCACTCACGCCTCACTCACACGCAATCTGGCGAACGCACGCCGCGGCGCTGTTTGCAGCCGGGCCTCCGGGCCGAAATAGCACCAGAACACCAGCACGCAGCCGAAGTAATTGTGCAGCAGCTGGCTCGAATCGTTGGCCGACGCGATCACGACAAACAGCAGCATCGCAAACGGTGCGAGCCAGTACATCCCTTTCCGCTCGAACGTGAAGACGATGGTGTTCCACAACGCGCGCGCCAGCAGCAGCATATAGAGCGCACCGCCGAGCAGGCCGAACTGGAGGAAGGCGTCGAGATAGGAATTCTCGAATGAGCCGAACTCGGTATTCCAGGGCGCCATGCTGGTCAGCTCGTTCGCCGGCGAGTTCGGCAGTTCGTTGAAGAACCCCGAGAAGCCGTAGCCGAGCCAGGGGTGTTGCCAGAAGAAGTACGGCCAGACCGACCAGAGGAACGAGCGGCCGGTCAGGTTTCCGCTGCGGCCGACCAGCCCGTACAACTCGTCGCTCGGCACGGCGAACACAACGAGCGCAACGAAAGCGAGGCAAAGCCAGTAGATCGAAGCAGCGCCTCTGTGCCCGAGCACCACCAGCAGCAGCCCAAAAGTGATGGCGAGTGCAGTCAGCATGCTGATCAGCGGTCCGGCGGCGCCGGCCGCGGCGAGCGCAAAGAGATGACATCCCATCAGCAACAGCGACCAGCCGAACTGCTTGCGCGGCCCCGCCAGCATGCGCACGAAACAGATCAGCACCATCAGGCCAAAGAATGCGCCCGCGAGATTCTTGTGGCCGAACACGCCGGCATAGGCCTGGGTTCCGAGCACCGTCGGCCGATGCAGCGGATCGTAATCCCATTGCGAGCCGATCACCGGAAACAGCAGGACGTGTACGATCAGCACCACGATCCCGATCCGGAACAAAGTGTCGACGAGACGGTCGACCGGGCAGCTGACCACGACCCATGCCGAGAACATCGTGGTGAGCAGATACATCGCAAACTTGACCGACGAGCCGGCGGGGTCGGCGCTCAACGCCAGCGACACCAGCGCAAAGGCCATGAATGAGAGATAGAGATGCGATTGCAGCATCAGCAGGCTGAAGCGCTTCCGATCGACCGCAACATGCAGCATCAGCAGGATATAGAGCAGCAGCCACGCAATGCGGAACAGCGTGGACTCCCCGGCCCGTTCCGCGAACGAGATGCCCTCGATGAAATTGAACAGGAAATAGATGCACCCCAGCACCATCACCAGATAGGCGTGCAGAAAGACATCGGTTCGAAACCACCATCGGCCGATCATTGAACGGCCTCCTGCCGGGCCGGCGCCCTCGCGAGATGATCGACCGCGGCCATGAAGCGCGCCGCGGCGTCGGCAAGCGCATTCTTTCGCACGCTCTCCCGAGCCTGCTGCGACATCGCCTCCCAACGCGCGGGATGTTCGAGCAGGCCGCGCGCCGCGTCGACCCACGCCTGCTCATCAAGCGCGCAAACATGGCCGTTGACGTGGTCGCGCACCAACTCGCCGCCAGCTCCGACATGCGGCGACACCAGGCACGGGACTCCGCACTGCAAGGCTTCGTTGCACACCAGCCCCCACGGCTCCAGCAACGAGGGCAGTAGCAGCAGCCGGGATTGCAGAAAGACTTCCGATATCGCCTGCCACGGCACATAGCTGTCGTGGCGGACATCGATGCCGGCGCCATCGAGCCGCGCCAGCATGCGCTGCTCGGCAGCGCCGCTCCCGACCACGCGGACCCGGAGCCCAGGCAAGACCCGGCCCAGCGCGATGGCGATGGTCTCGAAGAAGATCGCATTCTTGGCGTCGTCATTGATCCGAGCGCACCAAAGCAGATGAAATGGACGGTCCTGGAAGCCCGGGACGGTCTCCGGCGGATCCCATGCCGGCACCAGCGGCACCACGAACAGATCGTCGTCGCGCACACCCTCGCCACGGAAATACGCCCTGCCCTTGTCGCTGCAGCACACGACCGCCTCGCACTGGCGCAGCAGCCATGGCCGCGCCAGCCGATGATAGGCCGTATTGGGCATCGTCTCGCGCCAGCCATCGATCGTCAGCGCGAGCGCCTTGCCGTTGGCGCGCGCCCACGCCGCGCCTGTTAGCATCGAGGGATAAAGCCCGTTGACGAACAAAAGGTCGGGCGCAAGCGCATTCAAGGCGCGCCCGATCCCGATGTTGAGATGGGTGTGACGCGACCGCGAGAGCGGGATCGAGACGCCGGGCACCGTGCGCGTCGCGTAGCGCGGCGTGAACGATCCCGCCCACGAGCGATCGGCTTCCTGCGCGGTGCAGGACAGCACCGCGAGATCCAGTCCACGATCGACCAACTCGTTGTAGAGCCGGTTGGTGTAGGGGGTGATCATGTTGTTGAAGACGACCACGCGCGGCGCCATGGCTTAACCGCCCCGTGGCGGCGTCTGCGCCTCGCCGCGCCTGCAAAGCGCCCCGCAATGATAGGTCGCAAGCCGGGTGGCGAACGCCGGGCTGACCGACAGCAGCGACTTCCGCACAATGCTCTTTGCGAGCCCCTTCAGCCGCGAAGAATGAAATGCGTGCACCGGCAGGCTGTGGTCATAGGTGCCGAAGCCGGAGACATGGAGCCCGGCGGTCTCCAGCACCAGGCGGAATGTGTCGGGCGTGTAGAAATTGATATGCCCGATGTCGAGCGTCGATTGCAACGCCCGGCGGTTGGTCCGCGCGTGCAGTTCGCACGGCACTTCGATGTAGATGAAGGTCCGCGCAACGCGGGCAAGCTCGTACAGCAATGCGCGCGGTTCGGGCACGTGCTCCAGCACATGGCTGGCATAGACGAGGTCGAACGATCCGTCAGCGAACGGGATCGTTGCGCCGTCATAGCTCGACCAGCGGAACGGTGCCGTTGCGGCGCCGTCGATCTCCAGGTTCGTCGCGGGATCGATGACGTCGATGCCAGTGAAGTCGCGGCCGATGCCGATCGCGGACAGCCGCGCCAGCACCGCGCCGGTGCCGCAGCCGACCTCGAGCACATTGCCGACATTGGCGGCGGCGGCCCCAAGCAGGCCGGCGATATGATCGGCCTTGTCGACGGCGCAGACACGGCGCCAGTCGCGCTCCTGCGCCGAATAGACGCCTTCATAATGCGCGTTGTGCTGTCCGACGCTGAATTCCATCGTCATGGCCTGGCCCTCGCCTCCGGCGGCATTCGGGCAAGCTCGTCGAGGCGGTCGTTCGATTTGCGCTCCAGATTGCGTCGCTCAGCCGGTGAGCGGCGGTCGAGATCGTATCCAATGTCGGCCATGGTCTTTGTCAGGATGTCGACGTTCCGTTGCGGGACCGCCGCAAGGCCGGCCAGCAGCCTGTCCCGATGCGTCCAGCCTGGTCCCTTCAGCAGATCGATCGCCTCGGTGTACAGTTCGGTCTTCACGAGGCGCGCGAACTCGGCAACCACCGCGTCCGACAGGTCGGGCGGCAGCGCGTCGAGCATGGCGAGCGCCATGGCGCTGCGCTTGACGACGATCCAGCCCTCATTGGATCCGAGCCGGTACGACATCCGCAACAGGTCGAAATTGGCATCGCTCAAGCCCTGCCTCGTGTTGCGAAGCCAGAACAGCACGACCCAGAGATAGGGATCGGCCGGTGCGCAGCCGAGCGATTTGCGGACCGCCGCGTCGAGCTCCCCCATCCTTGCGTCCACCTGATCGCCGGATGCGAGTGCGTTCTCGGCGCGCCGCAGCCGGATCACCGCCGCGCTGCGATCGATCGCCGGCATGCAATCCTTTGCCGCGGCCACGCGCGACAATAGCGGACCGAGGTCACCAAGCTCGGCATCGCTGACCGGCACGTTGCGCAGGATCAGATCCCTCGCGCCATCGAGCCGGGCCTGATCGACAAAGACCGGCAATGTGGTTGCGCCCCAGGCAACCGAAGAGCACGCGACCGCGGCCAGGAAGCCGCGCGCCAGCCAGGCGGCGGCGCGCCGCGGCATCTCGCCTCGCGTCTCAGTCGGTGTAGCCATATCGTCCATAGTGCGAGTTGTAATAGTAGTTCTTGCCGCCGTAGCCGCTGTAGCGGCTCATCGCGGCGATATCGGCCTTGTTGAGCACGACGCCGAGCAGGTTCTCGTTGACCGCCCGCGCGCTGCGCAGCGCGCGCTCGACCACCTGCACCTGGGTCTTGCCCCACTCCACGATGAAGACGAAGGAATCGACGAAGTGCGCGGTGATGCGGACATCGACCACCGGCGTCAGCGGCGGGAAATCGACGATCACGTAATCATAATGGCCGCGGACCGCGTCGATGAAATCCTTCATCTGGTCGGAGGCCAGCACCTCGTGCGAATGCGCGATGCGCGACCGCGTGGCGCCCGGCAGGAAGGCAAGGCCGGTCTCCGGATCACGCCACAGCGTGTCCTGCAAGGTCGCATTGTTCGACAGCACGTCGAGAATCCCACGCTCGGCATTGGCGGCGACCTTGCGGCTGAGCGAGGGATTGCGCAGATCGCAATCGACCAGCAGCACGCGCGCCCCGCTCTGCGCCACCAGTTGCGCGAACACGAAGGCCAGCGTCGACTTGCCCTCGTTGGGCAGCGCCGAGGTCAGGCCAAGGATCTTCGACGGCTTGGTGACATTGAGGTCGGCATTGACCTTGATCGAGCGGATCGCTTCCGAGAAGCGCGAGAACGGCGCATCGATCGCCGCCCACAGCACCGGCTCGTCGCCGCGCCGGATCGTGCGCGGCCCGACCGGAAGGTTGGGACGCCCGGCCGCCGGCGCCTTGAGCTGGCTTGGCGAGACGCGGGGAACGATCGCGACACAGTCGGCGTCGAGGATCGTCTCGACCATTTCAGCGGTGCGGAACACCCGGTCATAGAGGTCGCGCAACACGCCAAGCCCGAGCCCTGCGATCAGGCCGCCGAGCGTCGAGAGCGCGAGCACGACCAGGGTCTGCGGGTGGCTCTTGCTCAGGGGGCGCGAGGCACGGGTGATCACCCGTGCCTCGCTGACCGGGAACGACTGCTGCTGCACATTTTCCATATAGCGCTGCAGGAAATTGTCGTAGAGCGAGCGATAGGTCTGGGCCGAGCTCTCGAGCTCGCGCAGCGTGACCTGCGCCTGGTTGGTGGACTGCGACTGCGACACCGAATCGTTCACGGCGCGCTCGATCTCGTTCTGGCGCTGCACGGCGATCGCATAGTCGCTCTTGTAGCTCTCGGCGAGCCGCTTCAATTCGTCGATGATCGACGACTGGATCTCGCGCATCTGGTTGCGCAGATTGACGGCGGCCAGGTGATTGTAGCCATAGCGCGACGACCAGTCGGCCTCGCGGTTGGCGAGCTCAAGATATTGCGACCGCAGCTTGGTGATGACCTGGTTGTTCAGGGTATCGGCGACCGTGGCATCGGGGACGCCGCCCTTCACGACAGCCTCGATGCGATCGAGCTTGGCCTTGGCGTCGGTGACCTGCGACTTCACGTGGACCAGCTGCGTATTGAGCTCGCCGAGCTGCTGTTCGTTGAGCAGCTTGCCGCTGGACGTGACGATGTTGTTGGTCTTCTTGTAGTCGAGCACCGCGCGTTCGGCATTGGATGCTTGCGTCCGTAGCTCCTTGATGCGGTCCTGCAGCCAGGCGCTGGCACGGCGCGTTGCCTGATATTTGGAGTCGAGCTGGTCGACGATATAGGCGTCCGCGACGGCGTTGGCGATCTGCGCCGCGCGCTCCGGATCGAGCGAGCGGAAGCTGACCTCGATCACATAGGTCATGCCGCGGCGGCGGACGTCGAGCTGCTTCTGGAAGGCGCGCACCGCACGCCGTGTCCGGTCGAATTCGTTGGGCGGCGCGCTGCCGGCGAACAGGCCGGACACGAAATCCAGCACCGCTCCCGCCGCGCCGGCCCTGGAGCCGATGAATTCCGGATCCTCGTTGAGCTTGAGGTCGCGGATCACCGCGAGCGCCACGTTCTCAGACTTGAGGATTTCGACCTGGCTCTCGACCGCGGAGGAATCCACCGGGACGTCATTTGCCGGCGATTGCTGCTGGAAGGCCTGGAATTTGCGCGTGTCGATGATCATCGTGGCAAGCGCGGTATAGCTCGGCGCCGCCGTCATCAAATAGCAGATGCCGCCGAACAAACAGAGCCCGGCTGTCCCGAGGATCACCCAGTACTGCCGGAGCAGATAGGTGACGAAGGCGTCGAAGGTTTCCGCCAGCGACGGCAGTTCGGCCGGACGATTTCTCAGATCGACAGACGGCGGAATCTGGTTGCGCTGAAGCATCTCGTCCTATCGCCGCGCCGGCAGGCTGGTGCCTGCCCTCGCGCCCTCCAATGGCATCGGGAAGCGCCCCGCCGCCGACATCGAAGTGCATTGCTGCAGAGAGTTCTCCATTGGCGACCGGAAGCCCGCTCAGGGAGTCACTGTTGAAATCAGCGTGGTGCCGGCGCCCGTGATCGTCCCCGTCGTCGTGTTGCCCGAACTGCTGACCGACGAGGTGAAGCTGAAGATGCCGGTGTTCACGCTGTTGCCGCCGATCGCCTCGAGCGCACCGCCGCCGGCGCCGGTGGCGCCGATGGCGCTGGTCTGGCCGCCGGAAGCGCCGGCGCTGCCCGCGCCGCCGGCACCGGTCGCGGCGGTGCCGCTATCACCTGACGCCGCGGCAAACGCCATCACGGTGTCGAGATCCTTGGTATCGGCAATCGCCTGCTGGATGCGCGTCGCATAGGGCTGGTTGCTGCGCACCACGATGCGCGCGGCCTGGGCGAGGCCCGCGGCGATCGCCGTCTTCTGGTCCTTGCTGGCCTTGGCGAGCAACGCGATGAGCGGATCGAGCGATGTCGGATCGTTGAGGGCGAAGTCGCGCGCCCGCGAGGTCAATTCCACGCCCGCGTTCGGAAACTGGGTCAGCAACTGCTCAGGATTGGCCTTGAAATTCGTGACCGCCTGCGAGAGCTGGATCAGCCCGCCCTGCGTTTGCGCCACCGCGGCGCCGCCGGGCGCCGCCAGCGCCAACATGACCACCACCGCCAGGGCGGAAAAACCGCCGGATCGCTCAAATGTGAACACTGCTATCTCCCTAACGAATACTAACAGTTCGTTAGCATAGTCGGAGTTATCGCGCCAATTAAAACCCCTGCCCGGCCGCGCGCCCGGGCTCGCCCGCGAAATCAACGTTAACTGGCGGGCTCGATGCAACATCGGTGTCGTCGTCGCCGCGACCACGGCCGGCGGCTCCGCCGGAGCGGAACGATTGTGACAGACCCGCCCCAAGCAGGGCCGCGATAACAACGGCGTAGCCGGTGATCTGGAGCGAGAAATCGATCATCGAATGCAGCGCGCCGGCAGCCGACGCGCAGAGAGCCGCCAGCGGCACGATCACGTCGCGGCGGCGGGTCCGCACGCCATGCGCGAGCACGCCGAAGGCTGCGAGCAGCGCGATCATGACCGCGCCGGCCATTAACATTCCGCCGTCGGACGCCAGCTCGAGCCAGCTGTTGTGCGCCCGGTTCCAGGTCCCGCGCAGCGAGATGTCGTCGGTGCGATAGGCCGGATAGACCCATTCGAAGGACCCGAAGCCGTCGCCCAGCCAGGGATGATCCCAGATCATCCGCAACGTCGCGCGATAGGTCGAGAACCGCCCCTCATCCGACAGGCCGATCGTGCTGAAGCGCGCGCCGACGCCGCCGCCGAGCAGTTGCAACAGCGCCAGCGCGATCAGGCTGCCGACGCCGAGCGCCATGATCAGGCCGTAGCGGCGCGGCAGCCGGTTGCGAAAGAAGATCGCGGCCGCCGCGACCGCGGCGAGCAGCGAGATCCCGACGCCGCCGCGCGATCCGGTCAGGAACATCGCGACGAGGCAAGTGAGCCAGCCGAGCGCATGGCCGGCGAGCCGGCGCCGTGCCGGCCGATCGAGGCGCGCGAGCAGGCGTGGCAGGCTGGCCCGGCGCGACGGCCAATGCCGTTCGATCAGCTCGCAGCCAAACAGCAGCCAGATCAGCGCGCAGCAGCCATAATAGATGCCCGCCGTGTTGCGGTTGACGAAGGGAGACGTCAGCCACTCCAGCTGCGCTTGCTTCTCGTGAAGCAAATAGATCCTCGTCGGATCGATCGCGAAGGTGACGATGCCGGTGATCGCATAGGCAAGACCGGCCACCGCCACCGCGCGCAACAATCCGCGCGCCATCGCGCGGTTGGCGCCGAGCACGACGCCGATGGCAAAGCTCAGCAGGCAGACGATCCCGACACTTGCGGAGTAAAACGGCAGATTGGTTGCGATCGAGACTGCCGGCGGAAGGTCGGCGGGCAGCAATTTGCCGGCCTCGGCCCACAGCGCGTTCGGGGCCACCCCGAGCCACGGCCGCTGTGCCGATTGCTCGTGCAGCACCAGCATGGCGAGCGCCGTCAGCAGCGCCGTCACCGCGAGAATTGCGAGCTGGCTGCCGCGCAGGCGCATCGGCAGCACGCCGAGCAGCGCGATGCCGAGCAGGACCGACCAGATCGCGGACGCGACGCCGCCGACCGAGCCGAGCGGCAGCGGCGCCACGGCGACGACGGCGCAGAACAGCCACGACGACCATCGCACCGGCCACGGCAATGCCGTCGCCCCGCTTGAGCCGGTAGGTAATCGTAAGCGTGTCATGAAGCCGGCCGCGCCGGCTCACGCCCCAGTATCAGGGCGCAAGCTTGATCGAATTACGAAGTAATGTTGCGTTGTAGGCAGCCACGATCGGATCGTTCACCGTTGCAGTCACGAGGCGGATCTGCTGCATGAGCTTGGCGTCCTCGACGGATGCCGCGTTCGACGCATAAAGCACGTCCTTGTTGCGCAACTGGAAACGTGTGGCCAGGAAATAGCCGGCCGGATCGCGGAAATTGATGTTGTAGACGACCGGGATGATCGGCCCGGCATATTTGCTGACGTCGATCCCGAGCTTGGCCGCCACTTCCGGCAACTCGCCGCGATAGACGAACACCGAGGCCGGATCGGCCGAGGAATCGTTCAGGCCGCCCGCCTTCGCGACCGCCTCGGCGAGCGAGATCCGCCAGGCCTCGAAATTGAACTGGCCCTGCGCGCCCGATGCGCCGAAGGCGACGAAAGTCTGCGGCTCGCGGTAGACATAGATGGTGTCGCCCGGATGCGCGTAGATGTTGCTCTTGGGCTCGTAGACCAGCTGGCCGAACGGAACCGTGGTGCGCTTGCCGTCACGCTCCAGCATTACCCAGGTATCGAAACCCTGCCCCTTCGGGCCGCCGGCGCGCGTGATCGAGTCGAGCACGCGCTCGCCCGCGGCGTTGGCGGGAAAACGGTTCGGCGAATTGACCTCGCCGAGCACGGAGATCAGCGAGGTGCGCTGCTCGATCAGGGCGACCACGGCCTGCGGCTCGATCGCGCGGTTCTTCAGCGCATCGACGATCGAGCGCTGCACCTCGGTCTGCGTGCGGTTCTTGGCACGGATCGCGCCGGCATAGGGCACCGAGATGTTGCCGTCGGTATCGACGTTCTGGTTCGGCAGCGTAATGTAGTTGCCGGGGCGCACGCCGGCCTCGACCGGAATGAACAGACCGCCGGCGGCGGCCTCGAAGATCGTGACGCTGACGACGTCGCCGATGCCGAAATGGATATCCTTGGGCGGCGGGCCCTGAATGCCGCCGGCGAGTTGCGGCGCGAATGACGCCAGCACGTTCTCGACCTGCGGCGTGATCTTGACCATCGCATAGGGCAGGCTTTCCGGATCCCTCTGCCCGGCGACGACATCAGAACTGGTCGGACCGTTGGTCGGCATGTAATGGCAACCGCTGACCGAAACGGCGGCCGCAAGCAATATCATTATCCGAATGAAATTCGCACGCGACATTGAAATACTCCGGCCGTGCCGTAACACGCCGACTATCACAATCACAGGGTTCCGCGATATAGCGCGATACAATTGATAAAGAATGTTAGCAAGGTGAGGCAATTCGGCGACACCGGCACGGCGCCGTGAGGCAAACGGCCCCGCAACATCACTCCGGCTTTGATTTCGCGTGATGATCCAGTTATCGGTGAATGAGATGGTTTGAGTTAATCGATTGAGGGTTCGATGGTTCGCATGAAGCCACTGGCGATCGCGTTGGGAACCGTCGCCTTGCTGTTCGGCATTGGCAATTCCGGGGTTTTTGCCGCGGAATTGAGCACTTCCCCGGCCCCGCGCGCCGTGCAGCGCGTCGGCGGCAACTGCCAGCGGCTGCAATATTGTCATGGCGATGTCTGCCAGTGGAAACGGGTCTGCTGGCACGGCTGCCCCGATCGCTACTCCTGCGCGCCGCTCTACGGAGCCTATGGCCCCTATGGCGGGCGTGACTACTGGGCGGCCTATAGCTACGGCGATCTGCGCCCGTTCTGAATGTTAATCGATTAACAGAGCCGCCGACGTCCCGCATGCCGGCTGGCATCATGCCGGCGCGTTTGTGACGATCGACTTAACCCCGGCTTAGGACCCGGCCCGCTAGGATGCGGGCGCAGGGTTTGGTTATGTTATTTGTTTTCCTTGGCAATTTGATCGGCGGCGCCGTGCTTGGGCTGCGCCAGCGCTGTCTGGTGCTGGTACCGGTTACGCTTGCGGAACTCACGCTGCTCGCCGTCATCGGAGGCGCGCGCCTCGGGTGGTCGGAGACCGTGCTGCTCATGATCACCGCGATCGTATCGCTGCAAGGCGGATATCTCGCAAGCGCATTCGCGCCGCGGTTCTGGTCCCGCTCCTCGACGCCGTTACTCGCCCTGCGCCGCCCGCATTGATGCGGCACCACGCAGCCGCATCCGGCGCGCCCGATTTCCATTGACCTCGACGCGAGCGCGGGGCATCCCGCTGGCTTGCGTTCTCATCTTCCGCAGGAACCTTCCTCAGGACTTGTCCCTCTCGTGTGGAACGTCACGGCCTTCATCTGCATCCTGATCGGTGCGTCGATTCCGCTGGGTCTGTTCGACGCCTCGCTCGCCATCGGTCTCGTCGGCGCCGCAACGTCGCTTGGGCTGCTGGCAGGCCTGATGGTGATCCGTCCCGGTGAACTGTCATTCCTGAAGTCGGTCGCCGGCCCCGCGGTTGCAGCGGCGCTGGTGCCGATGCTCTGGATCATGCTGCAGATGTTGCCACTGCCGTTCCTGGCACATCCGGTGTGGAAATTCGCCGGCGAAACGCTGGGGACGCCGCTCAGCGGCAGCATCACGACCGACACCGGCGCAAGCCTCGGCGCGCTGCTGCTCTGGCTCGCGTTCATCTCGGTCATGATATCAGCCGCGGCGATCGCGATCGATCCGCGCCGCGCCGACATGGTGGCCCGCAGCATTGCAGCGACGGCGGCCGTCGCTGCCCTGATCCTGCTGCTGTACAGCGATCCGATCAAAGCCTGGCTTGGTGCCGCCGACGCTGCGCGCGATCAGACCGCAAACGGCTTCCTGGTCGTCGTTCTCGTTGGCGTTCCGCTCAGTCTGGCGCGCGCGCTCGATGGCGGCGGGCATGCCGATGGCCGCACGGCGGCGCAACTGGCACGATTGCGCTGGCTGCTCGCCGCAGGCATGCTGTTCTGCGCCGCCAGCGCCTGCTGGTACGGGCGGCGCGGCGCCGCGATCGCAATCGCTGCCGGCATCGCCCTAGTCCTGATGACCTTCGCCGCGCGAAAGCTTCATCTGCACCGCTGGAGCAGCGCCGGCGCTGCCGCGACGATCGCCCTGATCGCGCTGGCGACTGCGATCGCCAATCGTCATCCCGATGTGGCGCTTGCCGCAGCCTTCGCCGACGCGCCGGCCGACCTCGTGCAATCGACCTCCAATCTGCTCGCCGACCTGCCCGCGCTCGGCAGCGGCGCCGGCACCACCGCAATGCTGGCGTCGACCTACATGGACTGGCAAGGCGCAACCACGCGGCCTGTGGTGGCGACCAGTGCCGCCGCTTTGATCACTCAGTTCGGTTCCGCCATGTTCTGGACTCTACTCGCGGTTACCATCGTGGGCATCGCGGCGTTCACGGTCGGTGCGCGCAATCGCGGCCGTGACTGGTCCTATCCCGCGGCGGCAGCGGCCGTACTGCTGACGCTGCTGCTCGCCGCCTTCACCTTGCCGGAATTACCGGCGCTGCCCGGAGTGATCGTGTTGGGAGCCGTGATCGGAACAGGACTGGCGCAGCGGATCAGCCGTTCACGGTTGCAGGCGGGCTAAGCGGCAGATGCGCAGCCTCCTCCGGCGTATTGTCGGCCAGACCGGCGACCTCGAACATGACGAGGGCGACGAGACCTGCATCTATGCCGTCGGCGACATCCACGGACACGCCGACCTGCTGCACGAGATCTGCGCACGCATCGATGCCGATATCCGTCAATTCCGGCCGGCGCGGCCGATCCAGGTGTTCCTCGGCGACTACATCGATCGCGGTCCGGATTCGCGCGACGTGATCGCGATGCTCGATCAGCGCCGCCGCACCCGAAGCATGGTCTGCCTGCTCGGCAATCACGAGGCCTGCCTGTTGGAGTTTCTCGTCAATCCCGACATGCTCGCGCAGTGGCGGCAGTTCGGCGGCCTGCAAACGCTGATGTCCTATGGACTGACGCCCTCGCCCAATCCCGACGCGGAGGAACGCAGGGCGCTCGCCCGGCAACTGGTCCGCCAGATGCCGCCGGCCCATCTTGCCTTCCTGCGCTCGCTGCCGATCTGTTACGTGCACAGCCGCTACTTCTTCGTGCATGCCGGCGTCCGGCCCGGCGTCGCGCTCAACCAGCAGCGCAGGGAAGACCTGCTCTGGATCCGCGACGACTTCCTGATGTCGGAAGATGATTTCGGCAAGGTCGTCGTCCACGGCCACACGCCGGTGCAAGAGGCCGAGCTGCTGCGCAATCGCATCAATGTCGACACCGGCGCCTACGCGACCGGCCGCCTGACCTGCGTCAAGCTGGAGGGGGCGCGGCGAACCCTGCTGATGACTGGTAACCGGGCCGCACGCCATGGCTAGCACGATGGCTGACGCGATCCGGCGATACGCGCGGCAGCTGTCGCCGGCCTTCGCGCCGGCCGCAGCCGCCATCGGTGCCGCGACGCTGGCGTTGTCGGCCTGGTGGCTCGCGGCCGACGCACTGCGCGGCAAACCTGCGCTCGCAGCCGGCCTCGGCGTGGTCAGAAGCGAGCTGTGGCTGCGTGACGGCTGGAGCGAATTGCAGACCTCGCCCGAAGTGGCCGAAGCCGCCTTCACGCGCGCGCTCCGGCTCTCGCCGATGGACGCCGGCGCCTGGTTCGGCCTCGCCTCGGCGACCGGGCGGTTCGACTGGCTGAACCCGACCGCATCGAAGGCGTTGAAGATGTCCTACTACACCGGCTTCAACCGCAGCGACCTGATCGCGCCGCGCCTGATCCTGCTGGCGCAGGTCGATACCACGCGCGATGTGGAGCTGGTCGATCTGCTGCAGCGGCAGATCCGCCTGATCCTCACCCGCGCGCCGGAGCTGAAGGGCGCGATCGGCCAGGCCTACCGTGTGGCGACCGACGCCAACCGGCGCATCATCGAGGCGGAATTCAAGGACGCCAACCAGAGCCTTCCGGAGTAAGGCGAGCCGGCACGCGGGCGGCCGTCGGATGCCAAGCCGTCACGACGTCGGGCCGTCAGACACCCTTGTGCCGCAGCACCGCGCCGACTGTGCGCAGCAGGATGCGCAAGTCGAGCACGAAGCTCCAGCTCTTGATGTAGATCAGGTCGTGCGCGACGCGCAGCCGCATGTCCTCGATCGCGGGCGTCGCACCGCGCAATCCCTGCACCTGGGCGAGACCGGTGATGCCCGGCTTGACGTGCTGACGCTGCGCGTAGCTCGCGATCAGTTTCGAATATTTGTCGTCATGGGCCAGCGCATGCGGCCGCGGCCCGACCAGCGACATGTCGCCGCGCAGCACGTTCACCAGCTGGGGCAGCTCGTCGATGCTGCGGCGGCGCAGCGTCGCGCCGATCCCGGTCAGCCGTGAATCGTTCGGACGCGCCTGCACGATGACATCGCCATCCTCGAGCACATGCATCGAGCGGAATTTGAGGATGGTGAATGGCTTGCCGTCGAACCCGTTGCGGCGCTGCCGGAACAGGACTGGCCCCTTGGAATCGAGCTTGATCGCAATCGCCGTTCCGAGCAGAAGCGGCGCAAACAGCACCAGCAGGCCGCTCGACGCCACGATGTCGAACAGCCGCTTGCCCGCACGCTCAACCGAGGTGAGCGGCGAGCGCTGCATTTCCAGCGTCGGTATCGGGCCGCTCGCCACCATCCGCAGCGCGAGGAATCGCTCCGCGGTCCGATCCGGCAGCAGCCGCACCGGCAGCGGCGACGCCCGCAACTGATCACAGACGAACTGAATGCGCGGCTCCTGCTGCCAGGGCATGGCCAGGATGATCTCGTCGGCGCCGCACTCCCGTGCCGCACGAATGGCCGACGCGACAGCGGCGCGATCGCCTTCGTCGTCGGACTGGCCGGACACCTGGATCCGCCGCACCTCGCTGAGGCCGAAATCGCGCAGCAGGCTCGATTGCCGCACCCGGGACAATTCGTCCGCCATCCCGACCACGACCGCGCGGCGGGTCGCCAGCATGCCGCGATCGATCGCGCGTTGCAGCGGCGCCTGCAGCAGCATCCGCCCCGCCACCAGCCCGAGGCCACCGATCATGCCAAATGAGATCACCGATCCGCGCGAGACGCCGGAGCCGACCTTCAGGAGGAAGATGATCAGGGTCATCAGCAGGACGACCAGCAGCCATCCGCCGAGCAGGCTGCTCCAGCGCCGGTCGAGGCCGGCCAGCACCTGCGCATTGTAGAGGCCCTGCGACTTCGCCACGAACATGTGAAGGATGGCGGCGAGGACCCCGATCCCTAGAAAACCCTCGAAGCTGTTGCTATAAACCGTGTGGTAGTAGAACAGATGATAGGCCGCGCCGCCGATGATGCTGGAGAGCACGACGATGATCATCTCAAAGGCGATGGCAAACGCTTCGAGAGAGGCAAACGCGAATGAGAAGGCGCCGAAGTTAACCGGCACCTTCGCTAATCGAGCGTCCGAAAGGTCGGTCATCGGGAATTAACATTCGTGTTAACAATTCATATGTTTCATATCAGGCAGGTCGTGAGCTCGCAAGACCTGCCGGCAATATCAGGCAGAGAGCATCCATGAGTTCATCGGCTGGTGAAACCGAGGCCGCGCTGGTGGCCCTCCTCCACTTGATCCGCCTGATGGGCGCCGAGCTCGTCGCAGGCCAGCACCGCGACGACGTCGAGGTACTGGTCAAGGCGGTCGAAACAAAGCTGCGATCGGCCCGTTTTCCGGCCGAAATGCCGAATCAGGACATCGTCAAAGGTCTGGATCTCGCCGAGGCGAGGCTGCGTCCAATCCTCGAGGAGCTGCGCGCACGATCAGAGAAGGCGCACCTGAGCGACCAGCTGCTGCTGGCGCCCAGGCCTTCACGTATCCATTAACGGATCAGCTTTCGTCAACTCTGAACTTCACCACGGCGGGGTAAACCGTTCCCGCCGCCGGACCTGAGCGCAAGCTTCTCCTCGATCTTCATTTTCTCGAGCAGCAGATCGGTCACGATCCGGCGCAGCCGTTCATTTTCCAGCCGCAATTCGTCAATACGGTTGTGGACGTGGGGGATCCCATCTCGATCATCGGTGCGAGCGGCGAGTTCGGTCACAGTACCATTCGCCGGGTGGCCGCGTGCGGCCTCCTGCTTGCGCCAGCGGTGAAATGTCATCACGCTAACGCCCAGCACCTTGCACGCTTGGGCTTGTGACTGCCCCCGCGCCATGAGTTCCTCGGCCTGTTTGACCTTGGAACTGATCTCGTCAGTTGAATGACGCCTCATTGGTCATCTCATTGCCCCCTAGATTAGCAATCATCGCATGGCCTATAAGCTATGTAAATGCAACAGGAAATTCAAATTGAGGATTTCCCGGGGGTCTTTCGGGAGCCTCGAACTTGCCGTCGGTAACGCTGCATTTTGCGAAGAAATGCCGAAGCCGCAAGGTATTTACCGAAAAATATGAGCAATATTCCCGTGCCGGTCCGACCTCACAGGAAAAGTTATACGACTTTCTGTGTATGAGAATTTGATCTGGATAACTGGCGCACCGTTTGCATTCTCGAATGAGAAGCAAATGAGAACATCCAATCGGTCCGTCGACAGATTGTGAGTGCACCATGCCTCTCCGCGATAGTTACGCCACCGGTCAAGCGAGAGTTTCACAAAATTCTAACAGATTAATCCCGCGACCTTCACGTCCGGCAGCTTGCGGGCGCGCTCGCGCAGCGGTAGTTACTAAGACGTTAGGCGTCATGAGAGTTTCAACATATTTGAGGATTATTTTCACGAGGCCTAACACTCATAGCTCGATCCGCGAATTATCAATTAAGCGCTTTCCCACCCGAGGCCATCAGGCGGAACCACGACCGCCGGATCACCTGCGAACTATTCTGTGCTGACGACTTGTCAGAGCCAGCCTCTGATCAACACGTTTTACGAGGATCGAAACTATGGCGCGTCTCAAGGTCTTCGAGGGGAAGCAATCCGCGTCGAGCGAGGCAACCGACGCCCTGGAACGGCTCGTCGCCGAGAATTCCGAGCTCCGGCATACCGCCGTCGAGCTGGTCCTGCAGACCTGGATCCTGCGCGAGCGCCTGTCCGATGTGGTGGCGCACAAACCGGTGCGGCAAGAGCACTGACCCAGACACGAACCTCAAGGCAGACGTGCCGCAGAAGCCGACAGGCGGCCCGCAGCGCAATCGGCCGCCGATCCATACCTCAATCTTAAATTGAGCTATCCGCGAGCATGCGCGAGCCACCATCCTCGCCGGGCCGGCGCGGATGTGGTGGCGGCAATTGCGCGGTGAGAAATTCGCGGACGAACGTCAGCGATGAACCCGGCGCAACGCAGCGCGCGGGGTGGCCTGCTCACGCGATACACCGAACGAACGCGACGCAACCGGGCGCTCGTGAATTTCACGCAGCTCAGCGATGTCCAACATCAGCGCAACGACCTCGTTGCGCAGCGATTGGTTGGTCGCGAGCAACGCCTCTTCGATCGGCTGATGCAAATGTTGGATCTTGTGCTGCTTCATGGCGCGCCCTCGCTCTGCGGTTAAGGGTATGAGCGATGTGATTGAAGTTTCGATGACAGGGTTAGATCGCGCACATGGAAAGCGGTTAATGGGGCAGGTTTGCGACCAACGTTACACTGACCGAAATTTTTCCGATCTGGTTCCACAACCTGATCGCGAAAGGTTTAATCGATGGCCGCATTGTGTCGCTGCGATGGGATGTCGACGGCGGCGATGCGACACGCGGCCAAACAGCGCAGCTGGCACCAACCGCGGGGCGCGACCAAGAGCATGAAATCATTTAACGATCATTGATCGCAGCAATCGCGGGTGAAACCGGCGGAACATCTGCGGGCTATCACAATGTCGCCGCGTCAAAGGCCGGCGGCTTCAGGCGGTGTTCCAGCCTCGAACCAGATATTCCACCAACGACGCCATGCACACACTAAATCTGCTGCTCTCGACCAATCGGATTCGTGCTGCGCATATCAGGTTGAACCGTGCGGCATAGATGCCGCGACTGACGCCGCCATCTGCGCCAATCGCAAAATGTTTCGAACCGTTACTAGCATCGAAGCGCCGCGGACATCGGCGCTCTGATCGGCCCTGACGATGAGATGGAAAGATTCAACGCTTCACACGCGATCGCGCAAGAGATTCGCCTCGACCTCAGCCCAAACACGACAATGCTATTCCAATTCAAAACGGATGACGCCGATGCGTTTCGGCTTCAATAGAAGGAGAAAACCGCTTCGCGTTTCTCGCGCATGCGCTCGGCACGATCATCGCAGCGAACGGCCGGTCGTGCCATCAATCGCCATAAGCATCGCTAATTGGCAACGCGCGTCGTGATCTCACGCTATTTCGATTTGGGAGGCGTGTCGTCGTCCATTTTGCCACCATTGGCGACGCACCTGTTGAAATAGTCGCGCTGATCCTTCGCGCCGCCCCTCGCGCTGCCGGAAGCGGGATTGCCGGGTTGTCGCGGCGGAAATGCCCGCGCGACCAGAGCATCGCAGGCGCGCGCGACCTGGACGTCGATCGCGTGCGCCGGAGCGATTGCGCCTGACATAATCACGGCTGAAGCAACGGCAAAACCACTGATAACTCTCATTGCCACACTCCGTTCCACGCCGCGGAAGTTTTTTCTCGAGCCTGGATTGACGAGCAGCGCACTATTTCCGATCGACGTCGTGATAAGCCTGATACCAGTCGACAAATCTGGCAATGCCGTCCTCGATCCGCGTCTGCGGCCGGAATCCGATGTCGCGCTCCAGATCGGAGACATCGGCCGATGTCTCAAGGACATCCCCTGGTTGCATCGGCAGCAACTGCTTTTCGGCCTGGCGACCGAAGCCTTGCTCGAGCAGCGCCACCACGTGCATCAGTTCTTCGGGCCTGCTGTTGCCGATATTGTAGATGCGCCACGGCGCCTTGCTCGATCCCGGATCGGGATGCGCTCCCGACCAGTTGACGTCGCCCTCGGGCGCGCGGCCGATCAGCCGCACCATCGCCTCGACCACGTCATCGACATAGGTGAAGTCGCGCCGCATGTTGCCGTTGTTGAACAGCTGGATCGGCTTCCCCTTGGTGATCGCGTCCGCGAACGCGTAAAGCGCCATGTCCGGCCGATACCAGGTCCCGTAGACGGTGAAGAAACGCAGCCCCGTCGTCGGGATGCGATAGAGGTGGCTATAGGAATGGGCGAGCAGTTCGTTGGCTTTTTTCGTCGCGGCATACAGGCTGACCGGATGATCGACATTGTCGTGGATCGAGAACGGCAGCTTGGTGTTGGCGCCGTAGACCGACGATGAGGACGCAAACAGCAGATGCTTGCACGCGGTGTGCCGGCAGCCTTCGAGGATGTTGAGGAAGCCCTCCAGATTGGAATCCACATAGGCATGCGGGTTCTGCAGGGAGTAGCGCACGCCGGCCTGGGCCGCGAGATGCACCACGACCTCGAAGCGATAGCGCTCGAACATCGCCTTCATCCCGGCGCGGTCGGCAAGATCGAGCTTGAGGAAGGTGAAACCCCGGTGCTGCTTGAGCAGATCGAGCCGCGCGCGCTTGAGCGCCGGGTCGTAATATTGATTCAGATTGTCGATGCCGATGACCGGCTGCCCTGCCCGCAGCAAATGCTCCGCCAGATGAAAGCCGATGAAGCCGGCGCAGCCCGTGACGAGTAGATTGCCTGCGATCACCACGTTCCGCCTGTGCCTTTCGCCTTGCGCCGGACCAGGCCGCACACGCCATCAGGCGCGGGCCGCAGCTTCTGCCTTCGCGTTCCGGCCGCGGGGTGCGTCAGATGCTGGCGGCCGCAGGTTTGTAGTCCGGAAAGCGGCTCAGTACCGCGGCCTTCATGAACTTGAAGTGCGCAATCTCGGTCGCCAATTCCTTTAGCCGACGCTGGCCGTTGGATATCTCGGCGTCAAACAGGTCTTGATGATAATTGTCAAGCGCCTCGCGTTCCAGATATTCGTCGGTGCCGTTGCCCAGCGTTACCGCGGCGCGGGCCAGAACATCGTCGACGCGGCGGCCAAGGCCGGATTGCTCGCTTTCGGCCGCCTGCAACGCGGCCTCGATCGCGGCCATGATCGATCCGATCCGGGCGCGATCGGTCTCGGCATCGCGCTCGGCCGAGCGTGCCTTGAAACCTTCCTCGCTACGCCGCGACCGGATCAGGTCATGCGCGCGAGCCCGCAAAAACAGCTGAAACATCTGTCAGTATCCGGTTCGGGCCATTCAGGCAGTATCGCTCGAAAATCGCCCGGTCTTAGTTAAAAAAGGGTGAATCGCGCTCCTGCCCGGCCCTCAGGTCGGCCTTCCATTTGATCCAGGCCTTGTCGTGCTTGTGATAGAGCTCGAGCCAGCGCCCCTCGACGGCCGACGGCACCGGCTCGGCGCCCAAAGCTTCCCGGTCCAAGGCTTCCCGGCCCAAGGCATCCCGATCCTGGCCTTCCCCATCCAGCACCGGCAGGGAGGTGTCCAATCCCTCGAACTCCGACGTCTCTTCAAGCGTGAGACCGACCAGCACGCGCCGGCCACTGACGTCGACGACATACCGCCTCGGCGACTGCCCCCTGAGATCACTCATGCTGTGCAAGTTCCCTCGCGATCCGCGCAAGCCGACGGCGAGACCAGGCCGGCACGCGAACCCAGCCCGGCTGCCGCAACGAAGACAAGATGACCGATTGCATATCGCCCGCCAACCCCGACTCGCCACACCGTCGCGCTACCTCTGTGGAGCTAGCCCCGCTAGAACGCGCGGCGCATGTGGCCGAACGCGGAGACCGGCTGTTCCCGCCTCGACGATCGCGCGGCTGACGGCGCCACATAGGGCGCATAGATCCGATATTGCGCGCGGCGCTTGTGCGACCGCCACGAGCGCGCGGCGAAGCCGGAGAGGAAGCCGGCGACGAACGCCGCGGCAAGAATGAGAAGAGAAAGCATAACAATCGTCCACGTTAGCCCCGATGTTATTAACATTCGAAGTTGTGACGACATCATGATTGGGCGCGCCGAAAGAATGTTCAGCCGCTGGAATTTTTGTGCAATCAAACGGCGCAGCAACGGTCAGGCGCCAACACCGGTTGTTCTCGAGAGATCAACGTCTCAGGAGAACCACCACAGCATGAATTTCAGGAACATCGAGCTGAGGAGATAGATCCATCCCGCCATCGCCAGCATCGTCAGCCCGACGAAGACGCCTGAAACGCTTTTCTCCTTGAAGCGCGCCAGCAACGAGTTTTTTTCTTCTTGCGGATAGAACATCTCAAGCTCAAGACGCATCTGATTCAAATCAGCTAGCAGCCAATTTCGATGATCTCGTGACGCGTCAGGCGCAGCGCGCATCACAGATCTCTCGTGCAAAATCTCGTGAAGGCATGGGCCCTCGCTCAAAAAAAATTCCTGGCTCAAATTTTCGCTCAAATTTTCCTGGCTCAATTTTCTACGCGAGATGGTCAGGCATGATTTGACTCCGGCGACTGCAGCAGCCCGTGCGCCGGAATTTCCACTCGCATGTTGCGATCTGCGGCGCGGATGCGCGTCGCGCGCCAGGGCGGTCGCGCAGCTTGACCGGTGCCATGCATCCGCATGCCCGAGCGGCCGACGCCGGAAGCGAGCGTGATCGGCCGCACGCATCCCAACACGCGCATGGCACCCCGCTTCCAACTGCATCTCAATTTAACAATGAAGACCCCGCACGCGGGGAGACGATCGTCAGCGCCTACACTCGGAAGAAGGCAAACCAGATGATGCCGAGGATCAGCACGGCGAGCCCGGTCGAAGCCGTGAGCAGCGCGAGAACTGAAGGTCCGGGCTCGGCCTGGCGCGCCTCGGTCGGGGTTTCGATGATCTGACCGTGTCGTTCCTTAGCCATGGCGACCTCTTTGCCTAAGTGCCTGTAATTCCGGTCATTGCCGCTCCCCTTCGAAGGCCAACGCGGGATCCGGAGTGATGTTCCGAGCCGCTTGGCGGCGGCCCGCGTCAAACCGGCGCAGGCTGAAGCCACGGTTAACGCCGTTGCCAGATTCACCGGGTCGTGTTGTTTCAAACTGGGGTTCCCGGTGTTATCCTTGACCGTTCCGTCGGTTGCGTAATCGGAGTTTTCCCCATGGCCCCCCGCGCCAACTGGAAGGGCTTTTTGCGCCTTTCGCTCGTGACTTGCCCGGTTGCCCTGTACCCGGCGACGTCGGATACCGAGAAGGTCTCCTTCAACCAGATCAACCGCAAGACCGGCCATCGGATCAAATACGCCAAGGTCGATGCGGAGACCGGCGAGGAAGTCGCAACCGACGACATCATGAAGGGCTACAAGGTCGACACCGACACCTATATCGAGGTCACCAAGGAAGAGCTCGACGACATCGCACTGGATTCGACCCGCACCATCGAGATCGACGAATTCGTGCCGCGCACCGAGATCGACAGCCGCTATCTGATCCGCCCGTATTACCTGGTCCCCGACGGCAAGGTCGGCCACGACGCCTTCGCGGTGATCCGCGAGACCATCCGCAGCATGGACAAGGTCGCGATCGGCCGCGTCGTGCTGACCAATCGCGAGCACATCATCGCGCTCGAGCCGCTCGACAACGGGCTGATGGGCACGCTGTTGCGCTACCCCTACGAGGTGCGCAGCGAGAAGGAATATTTCGACGACATCCAGGATGTGAAGATCACCAAGGATATGCTCGATCTCGCCAAGCACATCGTCGAGCAGAAGTCCGCCGAGTTCGATCCGGAGGAGTTCGAGGACCGCTACGAGCAGGCGCTGATCGACCTGATCAACCAGAAGCGCAACGGCATCAAGATCGCCAAGCCCGCGGCCAAGGCCAGCGGCAATGTCATCAACCTGATGGACGCGCTGAAGAAGAGCCTCGCCAACGAGAAGCAAGCCGCTCCCGCCAAGGCAGAAGCAAAGGCCACGAAAGGCAAGAAGCCGAAGAAGCGCATCGAAGGCCAGCGCGAGATGTTGCTGCCGATCTCGGGCAGCGGCAAGCGCGAGCCCAAGGAAGCCGTCAAGCCCGAGCCGAAGAAGGCCGAGAAGGCGACGCGTGCGCAAGGCACTGCGGCACGCAAGAAGGCGGGTTGACCGGCGCATACGCGGCGGTGCTGCATCGCGGCGACACGCTGGTGACGCTGTAGCAAGCTGCCGGCTACATCATGAAGCTATCCGAAGACGCCCAGCAGAACGCGCGCTGGCTGGTCGCGGTCGAGCATCTCATCAACGCTGTGGAACAAGCGACGGCTGGCTGATGTTCGCGCGCATCGCGATGCTGCGCGTTGAATAGAGACCGCGGAGGGACGGCTGGACAGGAAAGTGTGAAGCGTGTCGGCAGCGCTTACTTGAATGCCGCACCGACGGCGCTGAATTGGCCGCTCACGCTGGTGCCGATGCCTTTGACGCCGGCGACGATCACGATGCTGATGCCGCCGGCAATGATGGCGTATTCGATCGCCGTAGCGCCGACATCATCACGCAGAAATCTTGCAAGCAACGCGCGCATGAAAAGCTCCTGTCCGACGCTCGCGGCTTTTTCTCCCGCGCCGTAGTAATATTCCAGCAAAACTAGGCCACATTGGTTGACGGCCCATTGAGGGACAGGATGAACGATCGCTTAAGGGTTGCAGAGAAACTCCGCGCTAGTTTTGCCTGCATCCTGACCTCGCCCCGCGAGGCAGCCGGCCGCGATTGGGCGTAAACGCATATCAGGACTACCTGATCGGCTCGCAGCTCGGCTTTACCGACCAGCGGAATCCTGTTCCTTTATCGGACAGGACGACAACGAGGCCGGAGCGAACCGGCCGCATCCAAAGGGAGTGACCGTCATGAAGCTCGGCACCGCGATCGCGGAAATCATGAAGCGCGAGGGGATCGAGATCCTCACGGGCTACCCGGTCAACCATTTGATCGAATACGCCGCCGCCGCCGATATCCGCCCCGTGATGGTGCGCCAGGAGCGCATCGGAGTGCACATGGCGGATGCTATCTCCCGCGTCACCTCGGGCGAGAAGATCGGCGCGTTCTGCATGCAGCACGGCCCCGGCGCCGAGAACGCGATGGGCGGCGTCGCGCAATGCTATGGCGAATCCGTGCCCGTGCTGGTGCTGCCGATGGGCTATGCGCGCCGTCTCGCCAACATCGATCCGAACTTCAATTCCAGCCAGGCGATGAAGGCGTTTTCCAAATCCTCGGAGCCGATCAATCTCGCCCCGGAGGTTTGTAACATTTTCCGCCGCGCGTTTACCAAACTGAAGAACGGACGCGGCGGGCCCGTGATCGTCGAGATCCCCGCCGACATGTGGAACGAGGAGGTGCCGGAGCCTTTGAACTACACGCCGGTGCTGCGCACCCGCTCCGGCGCCGATCCCGTTCACATCAAGGAAGCAGCCGCCTTGCTCGTCAACGCCAAGCGTCCGGTGATCTATGCCGGCCAGGGCGTGCATTACGCAAAAGCCTGGCCGCAGCTGAAGCGCCTTGCCGAGCGGCTCGCGATCCCGGTCACCACGAGCCTCGGCGGCAAGTCGTCATTCCCCGAGACGCATCCGCTGTCGCTCGGCTCCGGCGGCCTTGCGGTGCCGCGCGCGGTGCCGAAATTCCTCACTGAGGCCGACGTGATCTTCGGCATCGGCTGCTCATTCACCGAAACGTCGTTCGGCATCGCGATGCCGAAGGGCAAGACCATCATCCACTCGACGCTCGATCCGAACCACATCAACAAGGATGTCGAGGCCAAGGTCGGGCTGGTCGGCGACGCCGGCCTCGTGCTCGACGCGCTGCTGGAGGAAATCGGCAAGACCGTCACGTCCGACCGCAACGCCAGCGCGGTCGCGGAGGAGATCGCGGCCTCCCACAAGGAATGGCTCGCCAAATGGATGCCGAAGCTGACGCACAACGACGCGCCGCTCAATCCCTACCGCGTGCTGTGGGACCTGCAGCACACCGTCGACATCCACAACACCATCATCACCCACGACGCCGGCAGCCCGCGCGACCAGCTGTCGCCGTTCTGGAAGTCGGTCGAGCCGCTGTCCTATATCGGCTGGGGCAAGACCACGCAGCTCGGCTATGGTCTCGGCCTTGCGATGGGCGCCAAACTGGCAAAGCCGGACAAGCTCTGCATCAACGTCTGGGGTGACGCCGCGATCGGCTTCACGGGCATGGATTTCGAGACCGCGGTGCGCGAGCGGATTCCGATCATGTCGATCCTCTTGAACAATTTCTCGATGGCGATCGAATTGAAGGTGATGCCGATCTCGACCGAGAAGTATCGCTCGACCGACATCTCCGGCGATTACGCCGCGATGGCCCGCGCCTTCGGCGGCTATGGCGAGCGGGTGACCAAGCCCGAAGACATCATCCCCGCGATCAAGCGCGGCATTCAGAAGACCAAGGAAGGCGTGCCGGTGCTGCTGGAATTCATCACCAGCAAGGAGACCGAGGTGTCGCGGCCGGGGACGTGACGGCACCTCACACGCCCTCACCCACTTGATTTGACCGCGCCGGCACAGGCAAGCTCCCTCCGGGCAACGATCGGAGGGAGAGATGGCGCGCATCCTGGTGCTGGGAGCCGGCTTTGCCGGGCTGTGGGCCGCGCTCGGCGCCGCCCGCAAGCGCGACGAGATCGGCGCGCGGGCGGCAGATACCGAGATTCTCGTCGTCGATCGCAACGCCTATCACAACATCCGGGTGCGCAATTACGAGGTCGATCTCGCCGACGTCGCTCTGCCGCTCGACGAGCTGCTCGATCCGGTCGACGTCAGGCATAGGGTGGCTGAAGTCGTGGCGATCGATCCGGCAAAGCGCGAGGTCGTGGTCAAGACGGGCTCCGGCGCGGAGACGTTGACTTATGACCGGCTGGTGCTGACGACCGGCAGCGAGCTGGTGCGCCCCGCCATATCAGGCCTTGCCGCGCATGGCTTCGATGTCGACACCTATCAAGCGGCGATGCGGCTCGACGCGCATCTGGCGGCGCTCGGCAAGCAGCCGCCGTCGCCGGCACGTTCGACGGTTGCGGTCGTCGGCGCCGGCTTCACCGGGATCGAGGTCGCGGCCGAGATGCCGGCCAAGCTCGCAGGTGCCGGCATCAACGGCGATCATCGCGTCATCCTGATCGATCCAAATCCGGTGGTCGGCGCGACGTTTGGCGCGCATGGCCGCCCGGTCATCAACGAGGCGCTGGCCGCGCTCGGCGTCGAGACACGGCTGAATGTCAGGGTCAACGCGGTCAGCGCCGACAGCATCACGTTAAGCTCGGGCGAAATCATTCCGGCCGCGACCGCGGTGTGGTGCGCCGGCATGCATGCGAGCCCCCTCGCCGCGATGCTGCCGGCCGAGCGCGACAAGCTCGGCCGCCTCGCGGTGGATCACTTCATGCGCGTTGAAGGTCTTCCCGGCGTGTTCGCCGCCGGCGATGTCGCCGCCTGCCTGATCGACGGCGAGCATCCGACCGTGATGTCGTGCCAGTTCGCGCGGCCGATGGGCCGCTTTGCCGGGCACAACGTGGTGGCGGACCTGTTCGGCGAAAAGCTGCTGCCGCTCAATATCGACTGGTACGTGACCGTGCTCGATCTCGGCGCCTGGGGCGCGCTCTACACAACCGGCTGGGACCGCGAGGTACACACCACAGGCGCCGCCGCAAAACTCACCAAGCAGACCATCAACCGGCAGCGTATCTATCCGCCGCGCAACGACGATCGCACCGCGCTGCTCGCGGCCGCCGCGCCGACGATCCAGGCGGCGCCGCCGACGCGGAAGTAGCTTCTCCTCACCACCGTCATTGCGAGCGAAGCGAAGCAATCCATCCCTCCGCCCACGCGGATAGATGGATTGCTTCGTCGCTTTGCTCCTCGCAATGACGATGCTGTTCCGATTCTGCCTTACTGCGACAGCTTCACGAAGTCCGGAAACTTCAGCTTCCCTTCCGCGATCGCCTTCGGCCAGACCGTGATCTGCTTGCCGTTCTGCCACTGGAACACGAGGCCGGTGACGGCGCCCGGGCCGGACTTGATGCCGTGGGTGAACTCGTCGTTCTTGCCGTAGAACTGGATCTTGCCGATCGTGCCCTCGAAGTCGGTCTTCTCGAGCTCGGCGACCATTTTGTCCGGATCGGTCGAGCCGGCGCGCTGGATCGCTTCCGCGATGATGTAGACCTCGTCATAGGCGGTGTAGCCGGTATAGGCCGGCGGGGTGCCGAACTTGGCCTTGAAAGCGGCCGCGAACGGTTTTGTCTTTGGCGTCACCGCAACATCGGGCGTCGCCACCGCGAGCGAAGGCACGCCTTCAGCAGCGCCGTTGGTGTCGCCCCAGAACGTCGGGCTCAGCGCCTGCGCGCTGATGCCGAACATCGGGATCGGCACCTGCTGGTTCTTCCACTGCACGGTCGGCTGCACGCCGACATGGGAGATGCCGGTGACGATCACGTCGGGCTTGGCGGCTTCCATCTTGTTGAAGATCGGCGTGAAGTCGGTGGTGTCGGGCGAGAAGCGGATGTGCTCGACCACCTTCAGGCCGGCCTTCGGCAGGCAGGCCTCGTAGCCGACGTCGAGCGGCTTGGTCCAGGCCGCGTCCTCGCTCATGATCGCCACCGACTTGAACTTGAGCTGGTCGACCAAGAGCTCCTTGGCCGCGTCGCAGACGAGCTGCGCCTGCGCGGCCGAGGTCAGGTAGCCGTGGAAGGTGTACTTGTTCTTCTCATAGTCGTTGTGGATCGCCTTGGTGATCTCGTTCGAGGCGGCGCCGGGCGTGATCAGCGGCATCTTCAGTCGCGCGGCCCACGGCTCGAGCGCCAGCACGACCTCGCTGATGTAGCTCGCGATCACGGCCGAAACCTTGTCCTCGCTCACCGCGCGCTGGAAGGCGCGCACCGAATCGGCCGACGAGCTCTTGTTGTCGTAGGTGACGATCTCGATCTTGCGGCCCATCACGCCGCCCTTGGCGTTGATCTCGTCGGCCGCGATCTGCGCGCCGCCCGGCGTTGCCGCACCGGCGATCGACTGCACCTCGGCGATGACGCCGATCTTGATCGGATCCTTGGACTGCGCATAGGCCGGTGCCGCGAGGCAGAGCGCGAGCGCAGTCGCCAGCAGGCTCCCGCGGATGGCGGTTGAATATCCTGACATGATCATCTCCCTTTGCTTTGTTATTTTTCAATCGTCGAACGTCAGAGGAAGTCTTTGCCGGCCTCCGTGGCGAACCGGCCCGGATCGCCCTCCCAGACGATCCGCGCGTGCTCCAGCACATAGACGCGGTCGGCATGCGGAAGCGCGAAGGTCACGTTCTGCTCGCCGAGCAACACCGTGATCTTGGTGGTCTGGCGCAGTCTCTCCAACGCCTTCGACAGCAGTTCGAGGATCACTGGCGCAAGGCCAAGCGTCGGCTCGTCCAGGATCAGGATCTGCGGCTGCATCATCAGCGCGCGGCCGATCGCCAGCATCTGCTGCTCACCGCCGGACAGCGTCTGCGCCATCTGGCCTTGCCGCTCCTTCAGGATCGGGAACAGCTCGAACAGCCAGGCGAGCTGCTTGGCTCGCGCCGCATCGTCGAGATGCTGGCCGCCGAGATCGAGATTCTCCCGCACCGTCATCTCGCCGAACAGTTCGCGCGATTCCGGGCACTGCACGAGGCCCGAGCGGGCGATCTTCGCAGGTCCGGTGCCGCGCAGTGGCTGCCCGCCGCGCAGGATCTCGCCGCTATAAGGCAGGAAGCCCGAGATGGTGTTGAACAGCGTGGTCTTGCCGGCGCCGTTCAGCCCGACGACGGAGACGAACTCGCCCTCATGGACGTGGATCGAGACGTTCTCCAGCGCCTGCGCCTTGCCGTAATGCACGCTGACATTCTCGACCTGGAGCAGCGGCACCTTGTCCTTGAACGAGGTCTCGGGCCGCGCATGG
This sequence comes from Bradyrhizobium macuxiense, assembly GCF_007993935.1. GTDB lineage: Bacteria > Pseudomonadota > Alphaproteobacteria > Rhizobiales > Xanthobacteraceae > Bradyrhizobium > Bradyrhizobium macuxiense_A. Next base: position 202,208 of record NZ_VITY01000002.1, read on the forward strand.
GTCTCGATCGCGCCGCCGAGATAGACCCGCCGAACGGTTTCGTTCTTCATCACGTCCTCGGCGCGGCCGGTCGTGATCTCCTCGCCGAGATACATCGCAAGCACGCGGTCGACCAGCGCCGCGACGCTCTTGACGTTGTGGTCGACCAGCATCACCGCGCGTCCCTCGTCGCGGAAGCTGCGGATCAGCTGCGAGAACACGCCGACCTCGGCGCTGGTCAGGCCGGCGAAGGGCTCGTCGACCAGCACGACTTTCGGATCGCGCGCGATCGCCTTCGCCAGCTCCAGCCGGCGCAGATCGGCGAATGGCAGGGTCGGCGGGCGGCGGTCCATCACCGCCCCCAGGCCGACGCGCTCGGCGATCCATTTGGCGCGCTCGGTCAGCGCCTTGTCGGGAAACAGCATGAACAGGCTGTCGGGCAGCAGCGCGACCATGATGTTCTCGAGCACCGTCTGCCGGTTCAGCGGCCGCGAGTGCTGGAACACCATGCCGAAACCCTTGCGCGCGATCTTGTGCGCCGGCAGGCCCGCAACATTCTCGCCCTCGAACAGCACCTCGCCCGCACTCGGGCGCTCGATGCCCATGACGCTCTTCATCGCGGTCGACTTGCCGGAGCCGTTCGGCCCGATCAGGCCAAGGATCTCGCCGGGTCGCAGCTCGAAGCTCAGATTCTTCACCGCGGTCAGGCCGCCGAACCGCTTGGTCAGGCCGCGAACCGCGAGCGTCGGAGTTTTTGTCACAGTCTGGTCCATCAGGAGCGCGCCTCGCGTGACAGGGCCGCTCCGAGGAAACCGCCGGGGAAGAACAGGACGACGAGCAGCGCCACCGCCGAGACGATGAAGGTCGCAAGCTCGCCGGTCGGACGCAGGAACTCGCCGGCCACGATCAGGAATATCGCGCCGAGCGCGGCACCCAGCACCGTGCGCCGACCCCCGAGCACGGCTGACACGATCACGTTCACGCCGACCGCGACGTCGACCACGGTACCGACCGAGGCGGTGCCGAAGTAGAACACCAAGAGTGCCCCCGACAGGCCGGAGAAGAACGCGCTGACGATGAAGGCCGCGAGCTTGTGCTTGACGATGTTGAAGCCGAGCGCGCCGGCTTGCACCGGGTCCTGACCGCTCGCCTGCAGCACGAGGCCGACCGGCGATTGCGACAGGCCATACAGGATGGCCGCGCTGATCGTCATGAAGCCGAGCGCGATCCAGTAATTGGCGCCGGCATTGATGGTGATGACGTCGGGGATCGTCAGCCCGATCTCGCCGCCGGTGAGGTCAGCGAACACGACGACGAAGTTCTGCAACATCAAGACCGCGACCAGCGTGGTCAGGCCGAAATACGGTCCCCTCACCCGCAGCGCCGGCAGCGCCAGCACGAAGCCCGCGACGACAGACGCCAGCGCGCCGAGCAGGATGCAGACATAGACCGACCAGCCGAACTGGTTGTTGAGGATGCCGGCCGTGTAGGCGCCGGTACCGATCAGGAAGGTCGGCCCGAAATTGACCTCGCCGGCGAAACCGAACAGCAGGTCCCAGGCCATCGCGAACACGCCGAAATAGAACGCGACCGTGAGCAGCCCGAGGATGTAGCCCGAGACGTAGAGCGGCAGCGTCGCGGCAACCACCACGCAAACCAGCGAAATGAAGAACAGGCGCGAGGAGAAGAAGTTGGCCATCTCAGCGCCTCCCGAGCAGGCCTTGAGGCCGGATATACATCACGAAGACAAGCAGCAGCAGCGCCGGAATGGTGCGGTAGGCCGGCGAAATCATGTAGGCGGTGATGGTCTCGAGATAGCCGACGACGAAGGCCGCGATCAGCGAGCCCGAGACGCTGCCGAGGCCGCCGAGCACCACGATCGAGAACGCGCTCGCCGTCAGCGGCCCGACGCTGTAGGAGCTGACACCGAGGAACATGCCGAGCAGCACGCCGGCGATGCCGGCCAGGATGCCGTAGATGCCCCACACCACGATGTAGATCTGGGTGAGCTCGAGCCCGAGCAGCGTGACGCCGCGCGGGTTCATCGAGGCGGCCAGCACCGCCTTGCCGGTCCGGGTGCGGTTCACCAAGAGCCACAGCAGGCCGATCACGAGGCAGCACACCAGCGCGGTGAAGATGTTGTTGCGCGGGGTGCGGTTGCCGAAGATATCGACGACGCCCTCGACGATCGGCAGCACCGTCTTGGCGTTGTTGGTGAAGAAATAGGCGATCAGCTCCTGGATCATGATGCCCCACAGCAAGGTGCCGGTGAGGACGAAGATTTCCTTCTCCTCGTTGGGGATCCGCGTCGAATTCTGGATCGGCTTCACGACCGCGAAATAGGTTGCGAACGACACGATCAGCGCCACGCCGACACCGAACAGCGCACCGGTGTAGATGTCGAGATGCAGCACGCTGGCCGCGGCCCAGGCCGCGACCGCTGCGGCCACCATGATGGCACCGTGGGAGAGGTTGAGAACGCCGGAGACACCGAAGATCAGGGTGAAGCCGGTAGCGCCGAGCGCATAGAGCGCGCTGATGGCAAAGCCATCGATCAGGATTTGTAAGGCAAGCATCTCATATCGGCCGCGGCAGCAGGGCTGCCTGTTGTGGAGGACGCGGAACTGAATAGGGATGCTCCCGGGAACGGCCCGGGAGCATTGTCGTCAGTCAGTTCGTGGTGAGCTTGATGAAGCTCGGGAACTTGAGGTCGCTCTTGGCGACCTCCTTCGGCCAGACCGCGACCTGCTTGCCGCCCTGCCACTGCAGCATCAGTCCGGTGATCAGGCCCTTGCCGTACTTGATCGAATGGGTGAACGGATCGTCCTTGCCGTAGAACTGGACGCGCCCGATGGTGCCTTCCCAATCGGTCTTCTCCAGCGCGTCGACCATCTTGTCGGCCTCGACCGAGCCGGCGCGCTTCACCGCATCCGCGATGTAGTAGACCTCGTCGTAGGCGGTGTAGCCCGCATAGGACGGATAGTTGCCGTAGCGCTTCTTGAAGCCTTCTGCGAACGGCACCGACTTCGGCGTCACCGCGACGTTCGGGCCCGACACGCCCTGATACAGCACGCCTTCCGCCGCATCGTTGGTGTCCTTGCCGAAAGTCTCGTTGGTCGCCTGCGAGGAAATGCCGAACATCGGGATCGGCACCTGCTGGTTCTTCCACTGCACCGTCGGCTGCACGCCGACATGCGAGATGCCGGTGATGATCACGTCGGGCTTGGCGGCTTCGACCTTGTTGAAGATCGGCGTGAAGTCGGTGGTGTCGGGCGAGAAGCGGATATGGTCGACGACCTTGAGCCCGATCTTCGGCAGGCATTCCTCGTAGCCGACATCGAGCGGCTTGGTCCAGGCCGCGTCCTCGCTCATGATGACCGCGGTCTTCATGTGCTTCTGATCGACCAGGAGCTCCTTGGCGGCGTCGCAGACCGACAGCGCCAGCGCCGCCGAGGTCAGATAGCCGTGGAAGGTGTACTTGTTCTTCTCGTAATCGGCGTGGACGCTCTTGCTGATCTCGTTGGAGGCGGCACCGGGCGTGACGAACGGCGTCTTCAGACGCGAAGCCCAGGGCTCGAGCGCCAGCACCACCTCGCTGATGTAGCTCGAGATGACGACGTTGACCTTGTCCTCGTTGACCGCGCGCTGGAACGCGCGCACCGAATCCGCCGAGGATGAGTGATTGTCGTAGGAGACGATTTCGATCTTGCGGCCGTCGATGCCGCCCTTGGCGTTGATCTCGTCGGCGGCCAGTTGCGCCGCCTGCGGGATCGAGGCACCGGCAATCGCCTGCGCTTCGGCAATCACGCCGATCTTGAGGGTGTCGGCGGCCTGCGCCCCGACGGGCGCGAGCGCGACAAGGCCCAAAGCGGCTGCTCCGGCGAATTGCTGCATCGCATGAAATGGCAGTCGCGATGTTCTTGTCACTCTGTTTCTCTCCTCTTGTTGTTTTTCGGCTGCTTCGAGCTCTTGGGGGCGGACTATAGCCGCGACAAAATGCGCAGCAAGTGAAACTGCGCGCAGATCGCCATGCGCGGACGGCAACTAAAGTAGTGGGTCGGCGCCGGCAGGCTGAATAAATTTGAGGCAGCGCGGGGAATAAAATCGTGGGGCGCTCGTCATTGCGGGGCGCGCAAAGCGAGAGCCCGGAATGACGAGGAGATAGCGGCAGCCCCCTGCCACTCGTTGTCGTCCCTGCGAAAGCAGGGACCCATAACCACAGATCGCTTTTGTTGCGCGATGATGGAACGACGAGTCCCGTTCATAACACCGGCCGCGGCGTATGGGTCCCTGCTCCCGTGCGCAATTGCGCACTAGGCAGGGACGACAGAGGTGAGGCTGGCGACGTCACGGAAACGTCCAGCGACCGCGCGGGACAACGGCTGCTGGCGCCCCTACTCCGCCATCTCAGCCGGCGGGCGCGCGGCAGGACCGGCGAGCGGGCGCTCTTCCATCGTGATCATGCAGATCGAGGCGGTGGTCAGCAGCACGGCTGCGGCGCCGAACACGTAGCGGAACGCATGGATCATGTCGGCCATCGGGATCGCGCTCACGGTGCTAGCCGCCGCGGCGTGATGCTCGCCGGCGAGCGAGATGTCGGTGCCGAGCGTCATCAGCAGGATCGTGGTGAAGGCGGCGACCGTGAAGGACGCCATCATGGCGCGGAAGAAGTTCATCGCGCCGGTCACGGTGCCGACCTGCGGCCGTGCCACGGCGTTCTGCAGCGACACCACGCTGATCGGGAATGTGGTGCCGAGCCCGAGCGCGAACACGCTCATCAGCGTCAGCAAGCCCCACAGCGGCAGCGTCGTCACCGCCATGCCGATGGCACAGATCGCGGCCACCGAGGTGCCGACGATAGCGACACGCTTGTAGTGCTTGGCCTTCGCCATGGTGCGGCCGGCGATCGCCGCACCAAAGGTCGAGATCGCCGCGAGCGGGATCAGCGCAAGGCCGGCCTCGCTGGCGGTGAGGTGGTAGACCACCTCGTAATAGAGCGGCAGATGCACCGTGAGCCCAACCATGGCGCCGAGCGCGCAGCCGCCCGCGCCCATCGCGAACGGCACCACCGAGCCGCCGAGCAGCGACAGCGGCAGGAACGGCTCGTCGGCACGGCGCGCATGCCAGACGAAGGCGCCGGCGAGCGCGATCGAGGCGCCGATCATCGCGGTGATGGTCGGCGACAGCCAGGACAGCCGGGTGCCGCCCCAGGTCAGCACCAGCATCAGCACCACGGCCGAGGCCATCAGCAGCACGCCGCCGAGCCAGTCGACCTTACGCTTGCGGTGGAACACCGGAATCTTGCTCATCTTCGGCAGCAGCAGCGCCAGCGCGGCGGCTGCGAGCGGCAAGTTGATCCAGAAGATCATCGACCAGTGCAGATGCTCGGCGAACACACCGCCGACCACCGGGCCGAGAATGCCGCCGGCCATCCAGACGCTGGAGAAATAGGCCTGATAGCGTCCACGTTCGCGCGGCGTGACGACGTCGGAGATGACGGTCTGGACCACCGGCATGATGCCGCCGCCACCGAGCCCTTGCAGGCCGCGGGCAATGATCAGCATGGTCATGCTGGGCGCGATCGCGCATAGCACCGAGCCGACCACGAACAGGCTGAGCGAGGTGATGATCATGACGCGGCGGCCGTAGATGTCGCTCAGTGTGCCGAACACAGGCGCCACCGCGGTGGAGGCGAGAAGATAGGCCGTGATCACCCAGGACAGATTGGTGACGTCGTGAAACTGGCGCCCGATCGTCGGCAGCGCGGTCGCGACGATGGTCTGGTCGAGCGCGGCCAGGAACATCGTCAGCATCAGGCTGATCACGATGGTGCGGACTTCATCCGGATTGAGCGGTGCCGGCGGCGCCAGTGGCGGCGCATCGCTGAGTTCGATCACCTCGCTCGGGAGATGGGACAGCTCTTCGGCAATGTCGTCAGGCAATGTGGATTGGTCGGCAGGAAAACGGCTCTGCCGTTCATACTTGTTCATTTGGGGCGTAATGCTGCTGCGCGGGCGCGTCCCGCGATGGAATCATTCTCTGGTCCGCAACTTATGCAGCAATTGCCTGCTGAGGCAGGCACCTCAGCGCATGGGTGCATCCCGCAGCGATGTTCTCGCGACGTCGTGATCGCGGAAGCTCCGGCGACGTCATCATGACGTTCTGAAAATCTACTTGGAGGGCTTCGGCCGCTTCTTCAATTGTGCCCGTTTCGGCAGCAAGGCCGGCCAGCGCACGATGTGATCCTCGAGATCGGCGTCGTTGACATCGATCTCGGTGCCCTCGACCCGCCCGCGCACCGAGACCCCGGCCTCATGAACGGTGTTGGGATCGCCGGAGATCAGGGGATGCCACCAATAGAGGTCGCGCCCCTCGGCCACGAGGCGGTAGCCGCAGCTCGGCGGCAGCCAGTTCAGGGTGCGGACGTTTTCGGGCGTGAGGCGGACGCAATCCGGAACCTGCTCGGAGCGGTTCGCATAGTCCTTGCAGGCGCACAGGCCGGCATCGAGCAGCTTGCAGGAGATATGGGTGAAGTAGATCTTCCCGGTGTCCTCGTCCTCGAGCTTCTCCAGGCAGCAGCGTGCGCAGCCGTCACACAGGCTTTCCCATTCGGCGTTGGACATCTCCTCCAACGTCTTGGTTTTCCAGAAGAATCCTTCCTGGCCCGACGGGCGCTTGGGCGGTGCGGTCATGCTGTCCCTGAAATGGCAATAAAGCTCTTCTTGGGACGCCAGCGGCCCCTCCGCAAGGGGGTGGTATTGCGGGGTCGAAAAAGCCGGTGGGCAGCGTTAGGGCTTTCATTAAATTCGCAAGCCGCGCCATTGGTTTATGGCAGCCGCTCGGATAGAACGTGGAACGAGTCCCCAACGACGCAAAAGCGCCTTGGGATTGCCGCAACATCGAAGCAAGACGCTGGCCTGTGCCCGTTTCGGGCGCCCGCAGCGCTGTCGAAACTGATCAAGGGTCCGGTCCTTTCAGATCATGCCGTCGCATTGGAAACAGAAGGTCCGGAACTTCTTCCTGGACCTCGATGCGCGTATCGACTCGACGCTGTTCTCGTCGGGCAAGGGCCTGCGCGAGCTCTACGAGCGCTATTCCACCTTCATGGACCGCTTCTATGTCGGCCATTGGAAGCGCTGGGTGTTCATCGAGCCGCTGTCGGAGGCCGCGACCATCGGGCTCGGCGGCATGATCCTGATGCTGACGCTGGCGATCCCGGCGTTCCGCGAGACCGCCGACGAGGACTGGCTGAAGAAGTCCGACCTCGCGGTGACCTTCCTCGACCGCTACGGCAACCCGATCGGCAGCCGCGGCATCAAGCATAACGACTCGATCCCGCTGGAAGACTTTCCGGACAATCTGATCAAGGCGACGCTCGCGACCGAAGACCGCCGCTTCTACGACCATTTCGGCATCGACGTACCGGGCCTCGCCCGCGCGCTCGTCACCAATGCGCAGGCCGGCGGCGTCCGCCAGGGCGGTTCGTCGATCACCCAGCAGCTCGCCAAGAACCTGTTCCTGAACAACGAGCGCACTATCGAGCGTAAGGTGAAGGAAGCCTTCCTCGCCATTTGGCTCGAGACGCGGCTGACCAAGAACGAGATCCTGAAGCTCTATCTCGACCGCGCCTATATGGGCGGCGGCACCTTCGGTGTCGACGGCGCCGCACATTTCTACTTCAACAAGTCGGTGCGCGACGTGAATCTCGCGGAAGCCGCTATGCTCGCCGGCCTGTTCAAGGCGCCGACCAAATACGCCCCGCACATCAACCTGCCGGCGGCGCGCGCCCGCGCCAACGTCGTGCTCGACAATCTGGTGGATGCCGGCTTCATGACCGAGGGCCAGGTGTTCGGTGCCCGCCGCAACCCGGCGGTCGCGGTCGACCGGCGCGACGAGAATTCCCCGAACTACTATCTCGACTACGCTTTCGACGAGATGCGCAAGCTGGTCGACACTTTCCCGAAATCCTACACCGAGCGCGTCTTCGTGGTCCGCACCGCGATCGACATGAACGTCCAGAAGGCGGCCGAGGAAGCGATCGAGAACCAGCTCCGCCAGTTCGGCCGCGACTATCACGCGACGCAGGCCGCGACCGTGGTGTCCGATCTCGACGGCGGCATCCGCGCCATGGTCGGCGGCCGCGACTACGGTGCGAGCCAGTTCAACCGCGCCACCGACGCATACCGGCAGCCGGGTTCGTCGTTCAAGCCTTACGTCTACACCACGGCGCTGCTGAACGGCTTCACGCCGAACTCGAAGATTGTCGACGGCCCGGTCTGCATCGGCAATTGGTGCCCGCAGAACTATGGCCATTCCTATTCGGGTCAGGTCACGCTGACCCAGGCGATCACCCGCTCGATCAACGTGGTGCCGGTCAAGCTCTCGATCATGCTCGGCGGCAAGGAAGGCCCCAAGGCCGGCCGCGCAAAGATCGTCGAGGTGGCGCGCCGCTTCGGCCTCAAGGCGCCGTTGCCGGATACGCCGTCGCTGCCGATCGGCTCCGACGAGGTCACGGTGCTGGAGCACGCAGTGGCCTATGCGACCTTCCCGAACCGCGGCAAGGCGGTGACGCCGCATTCGGTGCTCGAGGTACGCACCGGCGCCGGCGATCTGGTGTGGCGCTGGGACCGCGACGGGCCGAAGCCGCGGCAGGCCATTCCGCCGAACATCGCCGCCGACATGGCCGGCATGATGAGCCACGTGGTCAGCGAAGGCACCGCGCGCCGCGCCGCGCTCGACGGCATTCCGACCGCGGGCAAGACCGGCACCACCAATGCCTATCGCGACGCCTGGTTCGTCGGCTACACCGGCAACTTCACCTGCGCGGTGTGGTACGGCAATGACGACTATTCGCCGACCAACCGCATGACCGGCGGCTCGCTGCCGGCGCAGACCTGGCACGACATCATGGTCGCCGCGCATCAGGGCGTGGAAGTGCGCGAGCTCAACGGCGTCGGCATGGGCCAGAAACTGCCGCCGCAGCCGGCGCAGGCCAATGCCCAGGCCAACGCCGCGCCGCGCGTGCTGGAAACCAAGCCGGGCCCGCCGCCGGTGCTGACCAAGCGCGGCGCGGATATCCTGGTACGGGTCGAGAAGCTGCTCGACGACGCTGCCAGAACGGCTGAGAAGACCACCGGCAAGACCACGCTGAACGAGCCTGCGAAGACCGGCAAGGCGGAATCCTCGAGCGCGCTGGCGTTCCCCGAAAACTACGTTGCCGCGGCCGGGCCGGATGGCGCGACGGCACCTGCGCCACGCAAGAACTGACGTGCGGCTGCTCCTCACCACCCTGTTGGCACTCGTCATCGCCACCGCCGTCGGCCTCGGCCTGACCTACGCGACGGCAACGCGCGGCACCGATCTCGGCACGCTGAAGATCGGCGCCTGGACCGCGCGGCCGAAGAACGGCACCTCCGACGTCGACCCCTATTCGCGCGCCACCATCGCGCGCAGCGGCGAGCTGCCGATCGGCACCGGCGACGGCATCGCGTTCTCGGCAACCACTGACGACAAGAACAAGCCGCTCGACGGCCGCTGCGACATCGTCGTCAGCGGCGTGACGCCGGCGGCGCGGTTCTGGACGCTGACGCTGTTCGACCGCAAGGGCCACCTCGTCGCGAACTCGCTGCAGCGCTACGGCTTCACCAGCCAGGAGATCATGCGCGCCTCCGACGGCACGTTCGAGATCCACATCGCCTCGCGCTCGCGCGCCGGCAACTGGTTGCCGACCGGCGGCATCGAGCGCTACGCGCTGATGCTGCGGCTCTACGACACGCCGGTCGGGGTTGCGACCCGCACCCAGCGCGACGCGCCGATGCCCTCGATCGCAACGACGGGCTGCCCATGATCCGGGTGCTGTTCACGATCCTCGCAGGCGTGCTGCTCGGCGGCGTGGTGCATCTCGTCAGCGTGCTGGCGCTGCCGCGCATCGCCTCGCAGGACGCCTATTCGCGGCTCACGCCGATGACCAAGCTCAACGAGGTGACGCAGCTGCCGCTGGCCGACCCGAGCCACTCGCCGATGCCGCTGATGGATCCGGCCTTCGCGGTCGCGATCTGCCGCTACGATCTCTCGACCGGGCCGCTCAAGCTCACCGTGCCGGTCAGCCAGGCCTACACTTCGGTGTCGTTCTACACCCGCAACGAGGTCGCCTATTACGCGATCAACGATCGCTCCGCCGGCAAGAAGGTGATCGAGCTCGACCTGATGACGGAAGCGCAGCACAACGAGCTGCCGGAGGACGAGGAAGTCACCGCCGCCGACCGGCTGATCATCGACTCGCCGACCTCGACCGGCCTGATCCTCCTGAAGGCGCTGGCGCCTGAGCCCGGCCTGATGCCGCAGGCGCAGGCCTCGCTCGCGGCCTCATCCTGCAAGGTGCAGACCGAGCCGGTTGCGGCCAAGCAGGAAGCGCCGCTGCCAGCTCCGGCCCCGCCGCCGGCGGCACGCAAACGCTAGCCGGCGACCGTCAGTTTCGGGATGGCGCCGAGCAGCGCGACGACATCCCGTTGGCTGTGCGTTCCCGTCTTGGCAAACACCGCTTTGACCTGGTTGCGGATCGTTGCGCGGCTTAGCCCGTGAAGCGCCGCGATATCACCGATCGTCTGTCCCTGCACGATGCCGCGGGCAACACGCGCTTCGCTGGGAGAGAGATCGAAGAGTCCGCGAATGAGCGCAAGGCTCGGCGCCTGGGGTGCCGTAACCGGCGTCACGATCAGGATGCCCACCGCCCCATCGAAAAGATCGCGGGCTTCGCCGGGCATCGACACCAGATGAACAACCACGCGGTCCTGATTGTCTGCGCGGCACGCCGCAAAGGAACGCACGCCCTTGTCAAGCGGCGACCCCAGCTGGGACAAACCGGCACGCAGGAGGGCGTCAGCCGCGGCGTCTCTCATCGCGATACGGTCCCCGGGGAGCCAGCGCAAGACGTCCGTCATCCCTTCGATCAAGGCGTTCGCCACCAGAACACGTCCGGATCGTTCAATCGCCAACGCCGGCAGATCGACGAGCGCCAGAGCCTCGGTCGCCGCCTGCATCCGCGCCAGACGCCAGCGCGTCGCCAGCAGGCTAGCCCGCGCGAGATGGGGACGAAACCGGTCAAGAAAATCGAGATCCTGCCGCGAAAAGGCCGGCTGGCCTGCGAGTCTTTCCATATGAAACACGACGAGCTCGCCGGAGGGACTATGGACGGCGGTCGCGCAGGCGTGCTCGAAACCCCACTTCTTGTTCCACTCCGTCCGATACGGATCGCGTTCCCATTCCTCTAGCGTGAAGACGTCTTGTTCGCTGACGAAACCAGGGTGATCCCGTGCCAGCAGCCTCGGGGTCGTCTCGGTACGACTGGACAGCCCCTCGCTGATGAAGGCCGAGAATGCCTCTTCGATCGATGGTGACATCACCACGCCATTCCAGACACCGCTCCACCGATCGCTGCCCGAGCTGATCATCACCATGCCGTGGGCGCCGCCGGCATGCGCAATGTCTTCCAGAACGTCCGGCCACAGGTCTGGAACGACAGCAGCCTCATGGATCCGATCCACGATGCGCTCGAAGTCAATGTCCGTCATTGCCACCCCCATCCGCCCCAAGACAATCGACGTCAAACAAACAGCCGGCGCAACTCCGCCCAAATACTGGCATCTCCATTGCCCGAATTTCAATCAGCAAGGTGGATGCAACGATCGCACCAGCATCGCTGGCAAGTTCTGCGACGCAGGTCAAGTACGGGCCGCGCGGTCAAATCAAACAGCGAGCGCGTGTCGGCCGCAACGGCAGGTCTCGTAGTCGACGGGATCGTGGCTGTTGACGATCGTGACATCGGAGCCATGCGCCGACTTCAGCTGGCGCAAACGCTCCTGGTTCTGGATCCGCGTCGCGCGATCCATATCCGCTCGGCGCTGGAACAGGCCGAGTACCAGCGGGATCCGCGGCCTGGCATCGAGCTGCGCGTGATGGAAATAGGCATCACCGGCGTGCAGCAGCCATCTCCCCTTGTCGCGCACCGCGATGCCGCAATGGCCGAGCGTGTGGCCCGGCAGCGGGATCATCAGAATGTCCGGCTCGCGGTCACCAAGCGCGCGCACACCCCTGAATCCGAACCAGTCCTCGCCATCAGCGCCGTAGAACGTCCAGTCCGGCCCATGCTTCCATTGCGCCGTGATGTAGCGTCCTTGCGGCGGTGTAACCTGATGCGTCACCGCCATATCGTATTCCTTGCGATGGACGTGCACCTTGGCTTTCGGAAAGTCCGGCACGCCGCCAGCGTGATCGCGATCGAGATGCGTGAGCAACAGATGGCGCACATCATCGGGCGAGAAGCCCAGCGCCTTCACCTGACGGACGGCGGTCTCGGCCGGATCGAGTCGCGGCGTGGTCTGCCGCACCCATTTGCGCCCGAGCCGCGGCGGGTCGCCGATGTCGTCGAGCCCGATACCGGTGTCGACCAGCACGAGGCCGTCATTGCTCTCGACGAGCAGGCAATGACAGACCATCCGCGCCCGCTGGAAGATGCTGCCGCTGCCGTTGACGAGCCGTTTTCCGATCGGGCACATCGTGCCCGTGTTGAGATGATGGATGCGCATGACAAATCCTCCGCTGACGCCGGCGCAGGCTTGCCACTCGCATTTCCATAGGTAAAATATTGTCTTTCTATCTATACGATAGGATAGGCCTATGGATATCCGCGAACTCCGTTATTTTGCCGCGGTCTACCGCGAGCGCAATCTGACCGCTGCGGCGAAGCGCTGCTTCATCTCGCAACCCTCGATCTCCGCGGCGATCACCAATCTCGAGGCCGAGCTCGGCACCACGCTGTTCATCCGGCACAAGAAGGGCATGGCGCCGACGGAATCTGCCGCGCAGTTTCACGGCATCGCCCGCAAGATCATCGACGACGCGGACGCGGCGCGAAACCTGTTTCGCAAACCGGCGACGAAGCAGGCGCTGACGCTCGGTCTGTTGCGGACACTCGATCAGGCCCGGACCATCGCCCTGCTGAAGCCGCTGACCGGCAACGTCGATCTCGCGCTTCGGCTGGTCGGCGCCAGCCAAAAGTCCGACGCGCGGATCGTCGCAAGAACCATGATCGGCCCCGGCGAGCACTTCATCCCGCTGTGGAGCGAGCGCTATGTCGCGGCACTGCCGCCGTCGCATCCCCTCACCCTCAAGGAGACGCTGCGAACCACCGACTTCGCCGGCGTTCCGAGGATCGATCGCTGCCATTGCGAGCAGCAGGAGTTTTTCAAGCGCACCGCGCCGCCGCGCAAGCCGGTGGCGATCGCGGAATCGGAGGAATGGGCGATGGCGCTGGTCGCGGCCGGGGTTGGCGTGGCGATCGTCCCCGAAGGCGTGGCCCGCGGCAATCCGGATGTGGCGGTGCGTGCGATCGATGTCGACGTGACGCGCCAGGTCGGCCTCGCCTACCCTTCAGCGCATCCGCCCTCCGATGCGCTGAAGGAGTTCATTGCGAGCCTGCCGCGGCAGGCCGACAGCCGCCGCGGCGGGTCCGCGATCAAGAAGGTGAAACGGGCCTAGCCCTTCGTCACCACGGCCTGCCCCGTGACCGGCCCGGAGACCAGCGGCGCATTGGCGGTGAGCCGGGCGAGTTCGTTGATCTGGCGTTCGGCATCCGCGGCCATGCCGTCGGGCGCCTGGATCACCAGCCGCTCCAGCGCCCAGCGATAGGACGAGATCCGCCGCTCGAGGGCCTGCTGGACCCACTGCACGATCAGCGTGTTCTCTTCCATCCGCGCCAACGCATCGGCCCGCTCGCGCGGCGACACGTCGGCGATCATGTTGAGGCTGGCACTACGCTTGCGGTCGAGCTCGATCACCTGGATCGCGGTGGCGAAGAAAGGCTCGAACCGGGTGATGTCGTCGCGTACCTGGTCAATCAGCAGCGAATAGCGCGAGGCGAACGAGCGATGCGGTTCGTCGATCAGGTTGCGACCATACGCGGTGCGATCGAACACCGCCTTCTGCCGCCACGGCGAAGGAAGCGGCTGGTAGTCGCCAAACACGCTCTTCCACGCCGGGCGCGACAGCGGCGGCTCGACGAACTGATAGGCGAGATCGCGCAGCTGGCGTTCGTGCTCGGTGAGCTGGAATTGCGAGGCATTCTTGCCGACGCTGCCGGTCGCCTCGGCGCCCATCCAGCGATGCATGTCGTCGTTGCGGAAGTCGGCGCGGGTGCGCCCGAAATCGCCGCCGCTGCAGCCCGCGAGCGCCGCGCCCGCCAGCAGCAGGATCAGCGCCGGGAGTGACCGCCGAACGACGGTCCGCTGCACAGGCTTGGGCATTGCACGCTGTCCGCGATCAGGAGCGGCGTCGGCGCCGGCGGCCCTGCGCAGTGCCCTGCTCCGGTCCGCGACCACCGCCGGTCTCCTCCGTCGTTCGCTCGATCCGGACGACGGGAAGGATCAGCACGGTCCCCATGCCTTCGCCGGCAGCACCGGCCATGCTCGGCCGCCGTGCAGCCGCATCTGCCGGAAACTCAACGATGGTGCCCATGTTCCGTTCTCTCTGGCCCCGCACGGACATGATTTGCCCCGCGCACGCCGAGTTAAGAACGGGCATGGTTAATGACATCTTAAACTGCCGATACGGACGGTTACGGATATGGCGCTGTGCCTTAATAGACACGCGCAAATTCGAGCGTTCGCCTTCACGGCTTGTTTTCCTTAACTGCGTCTTAAAACAGCCTGCGTAGGCTCGCTGCCACAGGGTTTTCAAACTGAATCTTACTGGCAAGTCGCGTACGCCGAGATGAGCGCAGCTCCGCTATTTCCTGGTTTCGATGGGCTGATGACGCTCTCCCGTCGTGAGGGCGTCGATATCCGCCCCACTCTGCTGCGCGTCCTGACCGACCTCTATGTGCAGGCCAGCGCACACTCCGCCGATGAAGAGCGCCAGTTCGTCGAGCTGACGTCGCGCCTGATCGACGAGGTCGACGACGCGACCCGCGCCGCGGTCCGCGCGCGGCTTGCGATCTATCCGGCAACGCCCGCCAGGATCATGGACAAACTCGGGCTGCGGCGCGCCGGACCGGACCAGCCGATGCCGGCTGCCGCAGCCATTGCCCCGCCCGCAGCGTCACCGCCGGCGGCGAGGATTCCAACCGAGGCCGAGCAGCGGATGGCGGCGAGCCTCGCGATGCGGCCGAATGATGCCGCCGAAATCTCCGACATGTTCTTTACCGCCAGCGCTAAGGAACGCGCGCAGATCCTGCACAATCTGCAGGAGACGCCGCTGAAGGCCGCGGCACGGATTCCGGCCGCCCGCGCCGCGCGCGCGATCCATATCCTGGAGATGGCGGCGTTTGCCGAGGACCTCGACAACTTCACGCTCGAACTCGGCGAAGCGCTGATCCTGCCGTCGCGGATCGCCACCGACGTCGTCAACGATCCCGGCGGCGAGCCGCTCGCCTGCGCCATGCGGGCGCTCGACGTGTCGAGCGCCGCGTTCCAGCGCATCCTGATGTTCCTCAATCCGGAAGCCGGCTCGTCGGTCAACTATGTCTACCGTCTGTCACGGCTCTACGATCGCCTCAGCGAGCGCTCGGCGCTGGTGATGCTGGCGGCCTGGCGCGGCTCGACCATGGCGGTGGCCCGCAACAAGTATCGCTCCGCGCTCTATGACGATGAGCGTCATCGCGTGCGCGCCGCGCCGCCGCAGACGCGATCCACGGTGCAACCGGGCAGCGCGCCCGCCATTCGCAATCAGAAATCCGGAAGCTAACGCGCGACCATTGCGTTCCAGCTTTATTGGGGGCATGCGTGGACTCGCTGGCGCGGCAAGCTCGCCGCGGCGCCCTGCCACCCGCCCCGCCGATTAACTCAGGGTGGCGAACGCGGCCGGCGTGAACTCGGCGACCTCGCGACCTTGCCGTACTTTCTCAAGCCAGGCGGCATCCTGCAGCAACGCGCGTCCGACCGCGACCAGGTCGAACTCGCCGCGTTCCAGCCGCCTGAGCAGTCCATCCAGCGGCGTGGATTGGGCGGTCTCGCCCGCCAAGGATGCGTAGACGTCGCCAGACAGGCCGACGGCGCCAACGGTTATCGCGGTGACCCCCGTGAGCTTCTTCGCCCAGCCGGCAAGATTCAGCTCCCGATCGATCTCGGGGAAAGCGGGCAGCCAGAACTTCGGCTGCGAGAGGTGGAAGGCATCCGCTCCGGCGTCGACAAGGACGGAAAGCCATTGTTCCAGCGCCTTCGGCGTCGCGGCCAACCGTGCACTGAAGTCTTTCGGCTTCCATTGCGAGAGGCGGAGAATCACCGGGAAGCCCGAGGTCACCACCGACCGGATTGCGTTCAGAATTTCGACCACGAAGCGAGAACGCTCGATGAGCGTCGAGCCACCGTATTCGTCGTCGCGCAAGTTGAGATGGTCGTAGAAGAACTGATTGATGAGATAGCCGTGCGCCCCCATCAGCTCTATGCCGTCGAAGCCGAGCCGCTCGGCATCCATTGCTGCCTTCGCGAACGCGTCGATGATGTCGGCCACGTCGGCCTCGCTCATCGGTTGATTGACGCGCTCGCCTGTCACCGAAAGCCCCGAGGGACTTTCATAGGGCGCAGGGGGTGTCCAGTCCGGTACCGCGTTCGAGAGCTTATGCCCCACATGAACCAACTGCGGCGCGATGCGCCCACCTGCCGCGTGAACCTCGTCCACCACTTTCTTCCAGCCGGCGAGCGCTGTCTCACCGTGGAAGTGGGGCATATCGGGCTCGTTGAGTGCAGCCGGACGACCGACCCCCGTTGCCTCCGTGATGATGAGACCGACGCCATTCTCTGCGCGGCGGCGATAATAGCCGGCGACCTCGGCGGTTGGTACACCGCCCGGAGACTTGGACCGCGTCATCGGAGCCATCACGACGCGGTTCGGCAGGTTCAGTGCGTTCAGGCGGTAGGATCTGAACAGGACGCCAAGACTGGACATGGGATGTTCCGGGGCGCAGAGAGAGCGACCGTCGCGATGGTGCCGGCGCATCTCCGATAGCCAAACCAGCGAAACGCCTGACGACGGCTTGCATCACGGCGTACCTAGGGCCGCGGACTGCCGAACGGGACTGCGCAATGCTCGACAACGGCTGTGCATCGGCGCACCACTCCGACCGACCGCGCTTCGCCTGGCTACGCCGCGCGGTCGCGAGGGGCTCGGCGGTCGTGTCCGGATCTGGTCCGAGCGCGAAGTCGTTGGATGTCGGGATTTGCGTCGCCGCTGTGGAGCAAGCGGCCATCAAATGCGCCTGCTTCCCCGGCAGCCGAGGCTGCGCCTAGGCCTTCGCCAGATCGAGAAAATGCCGTCCGGCGCGATCCTCGGTCTCGACGATCCAGGCGTCGGGATCGAAGCGCAGCTCCTTGGTCAATCGCTCCTCGACTGACGGCTCGGACACCGGCTGCGGCGCCGTCGGCACGAACAGCCGCTCGACCGGACGGCTGTCGTCATAGACCGTCTGCGGCGCCGGCGCGTACAGCATCGCGTTGCCATCCATCAGCGCCACCTTGACGAATACGGCACCGGCCTCTTCGGCGCCCTTCTTGCGGACCGCGCCGAACACGCCTTCGGTCTGGCAGCGGCGCAGATAGGCCGCAACCCAAATACTGGTTTTCAATCGCATGCGCCGACCTATAGGCCAGCGGCGCGGCCACGTCCAATTGTCACAGATGTCGTCACGCTGCGCGGGTTGACCGACACAATCGTCGCTCATATCCTTGCAGTTGCGGTGCAAGCCGCGCCCGGGTCCACGGGAAGGGTTGAACCCACTTGCACCGAATACGCGGCCAACGAAGCCTTTGTGCAGCCGGTTTTGTGGACCATCGGCGATGATGCACGGAGGTTGCCATGA
This sequence comes from Bradyrhizobium macuxiense, assembly GCF_007993935.1. Taxonomy (GTDB): domain Bacteria; phylum Pseudomonadota; class Alphaproteobacteria; order Rhizobiales; family Xanthobacteraceae; genus Bradyrhizobium; species Bradyrhizobium macuxiense_A. Next base: position 220,035 of record NZ_VITY01000002.1, read on the forward strand.
ACCGATCGCCCGCGCGATTGAATCTCGAACATCTGAAGAAGCAGGCTAAGGAGCTCATCCGCCTTTATCGGCGGCAGGCACCCGAAGCTTACGCCCGTTTCCGGCATGCGCTCCCCGCTGCGGCCGGGCGCAGCGACGCGCAAATCGCAGCACTCGATCTGCGGCTCCACGATGCGCAGTCCTGCGTCGCGCGCGATCTCGGCTTCGCCTCGTGGCCGGACCTGCGGCGCTATATCGAAGCACAATTGCCGCCGGGAAAAAGCAAGGCCCACCGTGTGCGGCGATGGCTGCAGCTGGTCTATGCCGCTGATGTCGCCGGCACCAGCGATCGCGCCAATCCGCGCGTCGCGGCGCGGATGCTTGCCGAGGATCCCGGACTTGTCGCCGATGATCCCTATCTCGCCTGCGCCATCGGCGACGAGGCGACGGTCCAGCGCACAGCGACCGGTGATCCCGCATGGGTCAACCGTCCCGGCGGTCCCCTAGAACTGCCGCCACTGGTCGCGGTCACGCATTCCAGCCTGCTGCAGATCCCGGAATTTCAGGCGCGACTGCATCGCTGCTCGCGCCTGCTGTTGCAGGCCGGCGCCGATCCCGACCAGCACATCAGCAGCCGCTGGCCGCCAGGATCGCTCGAGGCGCCCGATGACAGCAATCCGCTGTCCGCGCTCTATGGCGCCGCCGGGCAAAACCACGATCTCGAGTTGACCAGGCTGTTGCTCGAAGCCGGCGCCAATCCGAATGACAATGAATCGCTGTACCACTCGCTCGAAGGCTCCGTGACCACAGGCGTGCTGCTCGAACATGGCGCGCGGATCGCCGGTACCAACGCGATGTACAAGGTGCTCGATGACGAGAGCGTGGCGGCGCTCGAATTGCTGCTGCGGCATGGCGGCGATCCGAACGAACCCGCACGCAACGCGCCGTTGACCGATTGCGGTTCGCCGTTGATGTGGGCGATCCGGCGGCGGCGATCGCCAAGATGCATCGCGACGCTGCTCGACGCCGGCGCGGATCCGCATATCACGACACCGGACGGACTGAGCGCCTACCGCTACGCATTGCAGTTCGGCCTGACCGAAGTCGCCGGGTTGCTGCGCGAGCGCACCGGCGACGAGACGCTTGCCGACGACGAGCGGTTCGTTGCGGCGTGCGCGAGCGGCAACGAGAGCGAAGCACGGCGGCTCCGGGCCGCAAGGAGTGATCTTCCGGCTTCGCTTTCACCACAGCAGCTGCGGCTGCTTCCCGAGCTCGCCGGGGCAGGGGGCGATGATGCGGTGCGGCTGATGGTCAGGCTCGGCTGGCCCGTCGCGGTACGCGGCGGCGATTGGGATGCGTCGGCGCTCAATCACGCGGTATTCCGCGGCAATTCTGGGCTTACGCGCTTCCTGCTCGAGCACGGCGCAGAGTGGACCGAACAGCACGGCTTTGGCGACAACGTCTCCGGCTCGCTGTCGTGGGCCTCCTGCAATGAACCGATCAGCGGCGGCGATTGGGTGGGCTGCGCACAGGCGCTGCTCGATCACGGCATGCCGCACGCCACACCGGATCGCGACGATCCGGAATGGGTGCTGCTGGCCGGCCGCAAGAAGCTGTTCTCGGACGAGGTCAGAGACGTTCTACTGGGCGAAGCCGCCTGACGGCACGTCAATGTGTCGGATGCGAAATGGCCGGGCTCAAGCCCGGCCAAGCCCTAGTCGATCGGATGCCCGATCATCGTACCGAGTTCGCGCACCAGACGATCGGACATCTGGCCGGTCACCGGCAGCTTGCGTGCGCGCTCGAACTTCGCGATTGCGTGCTGGGTATCGGCGCCGATCGTGCCGGTCGGCTTGAGCTGGCCGTAGCCATATTCGGTCAGCGTCCGCTGGACCGCGGCGATGCGTTTGCCGGCCGGGCTCAGATGCTGTGTCGGGATCGGCGCCGGCGGACGCATGACGCTGGACGGCGTGGCGGCCGGAGACGCTGCGGCCGCCGGCGGCGCGGCGGTCGACTTCAACACGAGGTTGGCCATCGGATCGACCGGCTTGGCTTCAAGCGGCTTCGGTTCCGGCTTGGCTTCAACGGACCTGGTCTCGGCCGGCCTGGTCTCCACCGGCTTCACGTCGACGGGTCTCGACGGCTCCATGGCGGCCGGCTCGACCGATCTGGCCGCAGCCTCGGCGGGACGCGGGCGCGGCATTGGGCTGGTGACCGTGGCAGCTGGGGCCGGCGGCGGCAGCGTCACCACCGAACCGCCGAACATCGGCGACGGATGACGGCCGGCCTGCAGAAACAGCGCGTTGATCAGGATCGCAACGATGGCAGACAGGGCCAGCACGCCGGCGACGAGATCCTTCGGACTGTGCAGCAGCAGGCGCAGCACGAGGCCACGCTCTTCCTCGGCCGCGATGGCCACTGCCTTGGCGCCGCGGCGACGGCGCGGCGTTTCGTCATCATCCAAAGTCTGTCTAGGCACTCTTCTTCACCTGATGGGTTTGCTCTTGGAGACCGGATCGCAGTGCGGGCTTCAGCGTCGAGACATTGCTGGACGGCTCGACGGCGACCGGCGGGGTGAACGCCAGCGGCAGCGCGACCGACACGATGGTGCCCTCACCCACCTTGCTCTCCACATTCATCTCGCCGTGATGCAGGCCGACCAGCCCCTTGACGATCGACAGGCCAAGGCCCGTGCCCTCGTGGCGGCGCTGATAGGTCTTGCCGGCCTGGAAGAACGGATCGCCGATCCGCTTGAGATCGTCGGCGGCGATGCCGACGCCGGTGTCCGAGACCCGCAGCAAGAGCCGCGATCCCTCGACGCCGGCCGACACGGTCACCTTGCCGCCGCGCTCGGTGAACTTGATGGCGTTGGAAACCAGGTTGAGCACGATCTGCTTGAACGCGCGCGGATCGCCGTTCACGACCGGCAGGTCGTCGCCCACGCGGGTCACGAGGTCGACGCCGCTCTCGCGCGCCTTCAACGCCACCAGGTTGCAGCAATTGAGCAGCGCCGGCCGCGGCGCGAACGGCTCCGGCGAAATCTCGAAATTGCCGGACTCCATTTTCGACATGTCGAGGATGCCGTTGACGACGGACAGAAGATGCTGCCCGGAGTCGTTGATGAGCTGGGCGTATTCCTTGCGGCGGGCCGCGTCGAGCCCAAGCACGTCTTCCTGCGCGATCATCTCGGAGAAGCCGATGATGGCGTTGAGCGGGGTGCGCAGTTCGTGGCTCATGGTGGCGAGGAAGCGCGTCTTCGACGCGTCGGCCTGCTCGGCCGCGTTGCGCGCCTGTTCGAGCGCCTGCTCCTGCACCTTGCGATCGGTCACGTCGCGCATCACGGCGACGACTTCCGCATCAGCCGGGGTCTGGTCGAGCGCGCGGCAGCGCATCTCGACCCATATGAATTCGCCGGCGGTCTCGCCGCGCGCACCGTCGCGGCGCACCCGGAACTCGACACTGCGGGACTCGCCGCGCGCGGCGTCCGACAGCGCGGTGAGATAGGCCGGCCGATCGGCGACGTGAACACGGTCGAACAGGCCGTGGCCCGACAGCCGCGACGCCGGCACGCCGAGCATGATCTCGGCCGCGGGCGAAATGAAGCGCACCGCGCCGTTGCGGCTGTGCCGCGACAGAACGTCGCTCATGTTATGCGCGAGCAGCCGATAGCGCTCTTCCTCGACATAGAGCAGCGCGACGCTGGTGCGCGCCAGCGACTCCGCGCCGAAGGCGAGCCCGGCCGCATAGAAGATCGCCGATACCACGCCGAAACCGACCAGCGTGCCGTTCGACGCCACCGCGGGATCGACGGCCGGCAGCACGTGGTAATGTGCCAGCACGCTCAGCAGCGCCGCGCAGATCATCGCCAGCGCAAACGCAAACGCCACCACGCGCCGCGAGGCCGACAGCGCGGCCTCGATCGGAATCACGACGAGCCACACCGCGGCGAACGATGCGATGCCGCCGGTGGTCGCCGCGATCATCATCACGAGACCGGCCAGCGCCAGCGACGACAGCACATGGGCGCCCTCGTAGCGGCCGGTGCGCGACAGGAACCAGGACAGCAGGATCGGCGCGATCAGCCAGGCGAACGCCGCGACCTCGATCGCCGTCGGCGCGCCGCGCATCGCCAGAAAGGCAGGGAACGAAGCCAGCGCCGCCAGGCTGCCGAGCAGCCGCGGCGCCATGAAGGCACGATGGCGCGCACGCGTCAGCGCATCATATTGCGCCGACGGATGCAGCAGCGCATCCAGGCAATCGCGGATCAGACTCAAACTACTCACAGCACTCGCGCTTCGGCTCAATCGTCAAGACAGACGCGCCGGAACGCCTCCTTCGTGATTGCAGGTCAACGTGTCAGAGCGAACTTAAGCGAACGCTAAGGCGCGGTGGCCCGCTGCCGAACACGGTGCATTGGCGAGGCTTCGAGGCTGCCATTCACCGTTCATTTGTCAGGGATGGTGAACGGCTGGTTTCCGGCTGCGACGATCTATGGTTTCGAAATGGTGGACGCGGCGCAGCCGCCTTCTCCGGCGGCCAAAAGCCGTCATCAATCGAAAATTTACGGCGAATCAATTCAGGCGAATTTTCCGCGATTTTTCGGCGGATTTACTTCAATGCAGATACTTCCGATTTATCGACCGATGCTAACCGTGAGGGCAATAGCGGCATCGACCGCGCAAGAAGCAAGACAAGATAGACGACCGGGATCGCGCCATGTTCTTCCTGCTGCGTTTGGCATTCTGGCTCGGGCTTGTGCTCGTGCTGCTGCCGAGAGACAAAACTCCTGAAGCGGACAAGACGCCGCAGATCAGCGCATCGGACGCGGTGTCGGCCGCGACCGCGACGATCAACGACATGGGTCAGTTCTGCAAGCGTCAGCCGTCGGCTTGCGAGGTCGGCGGCCAGGCCGCGACCGCGATCGGCCAGCGCGCGACCGACGGTGCGCGCAAGCTCTACCAGATGATCACCGACAAGAAGCCGCCCGATCACACCGGCTCGATCGGCAAGGACGATACCGATTCTGCCTCCGCGTCCCGCGACACGCTGACCGCGGACGACCAGACCATCGAATTCCGCCTGCCGCCGATGCCGTGAGCGCAAACCAGCGCCCTCTCAAGCGAACTGGCCGCCGGTTCGCGCGAAGAAAACACGTCAAAACCGCAGGGAACCGGTTCCATTTTCGTCGCTTTCGCGGCCCGCCTTCCTATATAAGCCGTCAAGGACAGGACGTGGGCCACGATGACGACGATCGACGAAATCAGGGACAATTTTGCGCTGCTGGACGAGTGGGACGATCGTTACCGCTACGTCATCGAGCTCGGCCGCACCCTCGAACCGTTGTCGGAGGCGGAGCACTCGGCCGAGAACAAGGTGCAGGGCTGCGTCAGCCAGGTCTGGCTGTCGAAGCGGATCGAGCGCGATGCCAATGGCGAGCCGCGCCTGATCTATATCGGCGACAGTGACGCCCACATCGTGCGCGGCCTGGTCGCGATCGTGCTGACGCTGTTCTCCGGGCACTCGCCGCAGCAAATCCTCGACACCGACGCGCTCGCGCTGTTCGACGAATTCGGCTTCCGCGACCATCTGACGCCGCAGCGCTCCAACGGCCTGCGCTCGATGGTCGATCGTATCCGCAACGATGCGCGCGAGGCGCTGGCGTCCGCCGCGTAAGCTGTTACTTCCGCTTCCGCGCCTGCTGGCCGAGTCCCATCTTCTTGGCGAGCTGCGATCGCGCCACCGCGTAGTTCGGCGCCACCATCGGATAGTCGGCCGGCAGCCCCCATTTGTCGCGATACTGCTCCGGGGTCATGTTGTACTGGGTGCGCAGATGGCGCTTGAGCGACTTGAAGCGCTTGCCGTCCTCGAGACACACGAGATATTCCGGCGTGATCGACTTCTTCATCGACACCGCAGGCTTGGCCGGCTCGCTCGGCATGTCGCTGCGCCCACTCGACACCCGCAGCAGCGCGGCATGGACCTGACCGATCAGGTTCGGAATGTCGGAGGCCGGCGTCGGATTGTTGCTGAGATAGGCCGAAACGATGTTGGCGGTCAGTTCGACCGGCGTTTTGCCTGACGTATCGGACATGGCTCAACCTTCCCCGTGCTCTCGACGGCGCGGCGCCGCACGCCGTTCCGGCAGTATCCGCGCGCGACAATACATCAACAGAATCGCGTACTACTTCGCGAATATGAGCGGATTACAGGAAATCTGACAAGAACTGCCGTGTTTTAGACTTCGCGCCGGCCGTTCGCAAGTATTGCCGTAGATCTACGGTCTTTGCTCCAGATGCGAACGGAGCTCGTCGATCGAGGCAAACCGCATCATGCCCTCGGGCATTTGCGCCTCGATCGATCCGTCCGAATAGAGCGAATAGGCCATGCCGTCGACAACGCCCGATTTGAGCACGGTCACCGGGGGCTGCTCCTGCGGCGACGGCGGATGGCCTGATGACGGCGACGCTGCCGCCGACTGCGTCTCACCGAAAGTCGACGGCGTCCGTGGACCGCGCCGCGGGGCGACATCGACCGACCTCGGCCGATCGGCCTTCGGCCATGCGTCGTCGAACGTTGCCGGCGCGGGGTCGGCCGCCGCGGCCGGGCCCGGACGCAGTTCCGGCGACAGCAGATCCGGCGTCAGCGGCTCGGCGGTCCGTGTCTCGGTCCGCTCACGCTCCTTGCGCGAGGAGGAGAACAGCAGATTGCGCCGCTTCGGCGGCGCGCTGCCATCCGCGGGCGCTGCGCCCGGCGCGGGCGGCAGTGCCTCGGCCGGCGTGCCGCGCGTGGCAAGTTCGTCGTGCCAGGGCGGCGGGCTTGCGGCCCCGGGCGCGGCCGGCGGGACCGGCGGGGGTGCGGCGACCTTCGGCTCGCGCGGCGGCGGGAACACCGCATCGTCAGGGGCATTGCGCGGGGAAGTTGCAGGCGGAGCCTCAGCCCTGGCGCCCGCGGCACCGGGCTCGAGCCGCGCGGCGATGATTTGGAGTTCCCCAACCACGGCGGCAAGCGCCAGCACGATCGCGCCCGTGCACACGCCGGTCACGCCTGTCATGATCAAGGTGCCGCCGACGCTGAATTCCTTGTAAGGGATTCCCAAGCCGACCGCCGCCAAGCCCGCCACGACCAGGCCCGCGCCGACGACCAACAGACCAACCTTCATCGAACTAACCCCCGGGAGACCCGACCAAAAATGGGTGTGGGCCACCAACGCCACGATACCGTCATATTGCCCACACCGCCAACCGCCAATTGTAGGCGGAGTTCCCTAAAATCCCGCTTAACCGCGCAAACGTGCGTCTTCCTCGCGGTCACACCAGACGGCGTCGGCGCCCGCTCCCGTAGATTTACTGGCTACGAATTGCTGCCAATTTATTGCAACGCATCTGGGAAATTACGCCACAATTACCAATTACTCGGAAACGGAACTGCGCTATGGATGCCGGGGAATGAGGCCCTAAAGCGCCAAACTGGGCCACAGGCACGCCGGTACCACTAGCTATGTCATCGATTACGACGTCTGCCATCGAGGCGCCTGCGCGGCGCTCCGTGGAGAAGACCTGCGACGATCTCGCATTCCTCGTCCTCGGCGTGGTCGCCGTGGTCGCCGGCCTCACTTTCCGCGACTACGGCCTGGGATGGGACGATTACACCCACGCTGAATATGCCGACCTCCTGCTGCGCATGTACGGGTCCGGGTTCAAGGACACCGGCGCGCTGTCGTTCGCCAACCTCTATATGTACGGCGGCGGCTTCGATATGGCCGCGGCCCTGCTGCACAAGGTCATTCCGCTCGAATTGTTCGAGACGCGCCGCCTGCTCGGCGCGGTCGTCGGCGTCATCGGGCTTGCCGTAACCTGGCGCCTGGCGCGCCGTGTCGGCGGCCCGCTGGCGGGACTGGCGGCGCTGCTGCTGCTGGCGCTGTGCCCGACCTTCTACGGCCACATGTTCATGAACCCGAAGGATGCGCCGTTCGCCGTGGCGATGATCGTCCTGATCCTGGGTCTCGTTCGCCTGATCGAGGAATATCCGGCGCCCTCGCCGCGCACGATCCTGATCGTGGGCCTGGGAGCTGGCCTGTCGATCGGCTGCCGCGTCCTCGGCGGGCTCGCTCTGATCTACGCCGTGGTCGGCTTCATCCCGCTCTTCATCGAGGAATTCCGCAAGCAGGGCGCGCGCGAGGCAACCCACCGCTTTGCCCACGTCGTCTATGTGCTGCTGCCGGGGCTTGTTCTCGGCTATCTCGTGATGGGCCTGATCTGGCCGTGGTCGATCATGGAGCCCGGGCATCCGCTGGAAGCGGTGACCTACTTCTCGCACTTCTTCGAAAAGCCGTGGAAGGAGATGTTCGACGGCGCGCTGGTGTCGGTTCCGGACATGCCGTGGTCCTATCTGCCCACGCTGTTCGCGCTGCAGCTTCCCGAAGTGATGCTGGTGCTGCTGACCGCGGGGGTCGTCGCCAGCTTCATGTCGCTGTCGCGCATCGATGTGACCGCGAAGCGCAAGTCGATCATGCTGATGCTGACGCTGGCGGCGACCTTGCCGCTGGTGATCGCCATGGTGAAGCGGCCGGCGCTCTACAACGGCATCCGTCACTTCATTTTCGTGATCCCGCCGATGGCGGTGCTCGCCGGCGTCGCATTCGCCCGCGGCATGGACTGGCTCGGCGAGAACCGCCGCGCCTGGCAGCCTGCTGCACTCGCGGTGTTCGCGTTCGGCCTGCTGCTGCCGCTCAGCGAAATGATCCGTCTGCATCCGTACCAGTACACGCACTTCAACCATATCGCCGGCACGGTGCGGACCGCCGACAACTTCTTCATGCTGGACTATTGGGGCCTGGCGCTGAAGCAGGCCTCCGACGGGCTGCGCGAGCAGCTGGCCGAGCGGCAGGAAGTGCCGCCGCAGAACCGCAAGTGGAAGGTCGCCGTGTGCGGACCGCAGCGCCCCGCGCAGGTCGCGCTCGGGCCCGACTTTACGATCGGCTGGGACAGCAATGCCGCCGACTTCGCGATGACGCTCGGCGAGTTCTACTGCAAGGGTCTGGCCGCGCCCGTGATGGTCGAGATCAAGCGCGACGATGTCGTGTTCGCCCGCGTCTACGACATCCGCGGCCGCAGCATCTCGAGCCTGCTGGCAATCCCGGCGCCGTAGCGCGCAGCGCGTCCGTTACGCTCCTGCCCACTTCCGGAGCATGATCTCCCGGATCGTGGGCCAGCCGTCGCATGCTGACATGACTGTCACGCCGTTACGCTGCCTTGCCGCGATCCGGCGCCGACGCTAGGTTCGAGGCAGGAAACAGCCATCAACGGAGCAATCGGCCATGTCGCCAGCGGAAGCGCGCCTGAAGGAAGTGCCGTCGAACATGAGTGCGGCGGAATGGGAACAGCGGATCAATCTCGCCGCCTGCTACCGGCTCGTCGCGCTCTATGGCTGGGACGATCTGGTCGATACCCACATCTCCGCCCGCGTGCCGGGGCCCGAGCATCACTTCCTGATCAACCCCTACGGGCTGATGTTCGACGAGATCACCGCCTCGAGCCTGGTCAAGGTCGACCTCGACGGCAACCAGCTCTCGCAGAGCGAGTACAGCATCAACCCGGCCGGCTTCACCATTCACTCGGCGATCCACGAGGTGCGCGAGGATGCCGGCTGTGTGCTCCATCTGCACACGATCGACGGCACCGCAGTGTCGAGCGGCCCCGACGGCCTGCTGCCGTTGAATCAGACCGCACAGCTCGTCACCCACGACCTCGCCTATCATGACTATGAAGGCATCGCGCTCGATCATGACGAGCGCCCGCGCCTGCAGCGCGATCTCGGCAGCAAGAACCACATGCTGCTGCGCAATCACGGCACGCTGACGGTCGGCCGCTCGGTCGCCTCGGCCTTCGAGCGGATGTACCACCTGGAGCGCGCCTGCTCGATGCAGGTGGCGACCCGTGCGCTCGGCCCGATCGCCTACCCGGTCGACCAGCTCGCAATCGACAGGAACACCGAGCTGCTCTCCAACCCCGACCGCGCCGAGTTGCGCTCGACCCAGCTGGTCTGGCCGCCGCTGCTGCGCAAGCTCGACCGGGTCAATCCAGGTTACCGTGATTGAAATTTCACAATCTTCGGGTAGGCTAACCGCCAACACCCTCTGCACTATCGGAATCAAAACGCCGCCCAATCCCGGGCGGCGTTTTTGCGTTCGGGGCCGCTCGCCTATTTGGTGTCGGCGAAGGCGGCCAGGATCCGCGCCCAGGAGCGGATGCCCTTGTGGTAGCTCTTCAGGTCGTACTTCTCGTTCGGCGAATGGATGTTGTCGTCGTCGAGCCCGAAGCCGACCAGCACGCTATCGAGGCCGAGCGTGCGCTTGAAGTCGGCGACGATCGGGATCGAGGCGCCGGAGCCGATCAGCAGCGCCTCCTTGCCCCATTCGTCGGTCAGCGCGCGGCGGGCGGCCGCCAGCGGCTTCATGTTCCAGTCGAGCGCGATCGCCGGCGCTGAGGAATGATCGGTGAACTCGGCCTTGCAGTCCGCCGGCACGCGCGCCTTCACATAATCGCGGAACGCCTGTCGGATCTTCTCGGGATCCTGTCCCTCGACCAGGCGGAACGAGACCTTCGCCGACGCCTCGGCCGCGATCACCGTCTTTGAGCCCTCGCCGGTATAGCCGCCGATGATGCCGTTGATGTCGCAGGTCGGCCGCGAGGAGACCTGCTCGATCAGCAGCCGATCCTTTTCGCCGGCTGGCACCGAGAGGCCGATCGGCTTGAGGAACGTCTCCGGCGTCAGATTGAGTTGCTTCCACTGCGCCAGGATGTCCGGCGGCAGATCCTTCACGCCGTCATAGAAACCGGGGATGGTGATGTGGCCGTTGTCGTCATGCAGGCCGCCGAGAATCCGCGTCAGCACGCGGATCGGGTTCTGCGCGCCGCCGCCGAACACACCTGAATGCAGGTCGCGATTGGCGGCCTTGATCTTGACCTCGTCATAGACCAGGCCGCGCAGCGAGGTCGTGATCGCCGGCGTGTTGGGGTCCCACATGCCGGTGTCGCAGACCAGCGCGAAGTCGGCCTTGAGCTCGGCCTTGTTCGCCTCGAGGAACGGCACGAAATTCTTCGAGCCGATTTCCTCCTCGCCCTCGATGACGATGGTGATGTCGACTGGCAGCGATCCCGTGACATTCTTCCAGGCGCGGCAGGCCTCGACGAAGGTCATCAACTGTCCTTTGTCGTCCTCGGCGCCACGCGCGACGATGATCTTGCGCCCGTCGGCATGGTCGGTCACCACGGGCTCGAACGGCGGACGGTGCCAGAGATTCAAGGGATCGACCGGCTGCACATCATAGTGGCCGTAGAACAGCACGTGCGGGCGCCCGTCGGTTGAGCCGTTCAGCTTGCCGACCACGGCCGGATGGCCGGCGGTCGGACGCACCTCGGTCTTGAAGCCGAGGGTTGCGATATCCTTCGCAAGATGATCGGCAGCCGCCTTGCAGTCATTGGCAAAGGCCGGATCGGCCGAGATCGATTTGATCCGCAGCAGCGTGAACAGCCGCTCGAGACTGTTGTCGAAATCGGCATCGATGCGGTCGAGAACGGGCTGCAGCTTGGCGTTGGACATCGCGGATATCCTTTTTGTTTGGACATTGCGCCGAGTTGTAGCGCGCCGGCCGCCCGAGGCAAAGCTGGTTGCCTGCTCCGGTCGGATCGTCGCGATGCTACCTGCGCAGGATTCCGCCGAGCGCGCCGCGAACCAGCGCGCGACCGATCGAGCCGCCCACCGACCCACCGACGGACTTGCCGAGATCCGCGACCACGCCGCCGACCACCTTGTCGGTGACCGAGCGCGTGACGTTGCGCGCGATCACCTGCCCGGTCGAGAGCCGGCCGCGTTTGACATTGGTGCCGAAGATCGTGGCGGCGATCGCGCCGATCTGGCCGAGGATGCCGCCACCAGCGCCACCATCGGCCGGCGCCGCCGCGCCCGACAGCCGCTTCTGGATGATCTCGTAGGCGGATTCGGCGTCGATCGCGGTGTCGTATTTGCCCTTCACCGGGCTCGCATCCATGATCGCCTTGCGTTCCTCCGGCGTGATCGGCCCGATCCGCGCCGACGGCGGCCGCACCATGACGCGCTCGACCATCGACGGCGTGCCGCCGCCCTCGAGGAACGAGACCAGTGCCTCGCCCTTGCCGAGCTCCATGATCACGCGTGCGGTATCGAGCTTCGGATTGGGCCGGAAGGTCTGTGCGGCCGCGGCGACCGCCTTCTGGTCGCGCGGCGTGAAGGCGCGCAGCGCGTGCTGCACGCGGTTGCCGAGCTGCGCCAGCACTTTGTCCGGCACGTCGATCGGATTCTGCGTGACGAAATAGACGCCGACGCCCTTGGAGCGGATCAGCCGCACCACCTGCTCGATCTTGTCCATCAGCGCCTTCGGCGCATCGGTGAACAACAGATGCGCCTCGTCGAAGAAGAACACCAGCTTCGGCTTCGGCAGGTCGCCGGCCTCCGGCAATTCCTCGAACAGTTCCGACAGCATCCAGAGCAGGAACGTGGCGTAAAGCCGCGGGCTCTGCATCAGCTTGTCGGCAACGAGAATATTAACCATGCCGCGGCCGTCGCGGTCGGTTCGCATGAAATCCTTCAGTGTCAGCGCCGGCTCGCCGAAGAACTTCGCGCCGCCCTGGTTCTCGAGCACCAGAAGCTGGCGCTGGATCGTTCCGACCGTCGCCTTCGACACATTGCCATAGCTCTGCGCGGCCTTGCGGATCGACGCCAGCGGATCTTCGGCGTCGTCCGCGCCCTTCTTGCTGCCGTCGGGTGCGATCGCATCCAGCAGGGCCCGCAGATCCTTCATGTCGATCAGCGCGAGGCCATTCTCGTCGGCGACACGAAAGGCAACGTTGAGCACGCCCTCCTGTACGTCGTTCAGATCGAGCATCCGCGACAGCAGCAGCGGCCCCATCTCGGTGACGGTGGCGCGCACCGGATGGCCCTGCTCGCCGAACACGTCCCAGAACACGGTCGAGAATTGATCGGGCTGGAAGGTCAAGCCCATTTCCTGGGCGCGCTTCACAATAAAGTCCTTGGCCTCTCCGACCTCGGAGATACCGGAGAGATCGCCCTTGATGTCGGCTGCGAAAACCGGAACGCCGGCGCGCGCAAATCCCTCGGCCATCACCTGAAGCGAGACAGTCTTGCCGGTTCCGGTCGCGCCGGTAACAAGGCCATGCCGGTTGGCCAGCGCCAGCGTCAGCCAGGCTGTCTCCTGACCCTTGCCGATAAAAATCTTCTCGTCGGTATCGGCCGACTTGTTGTCGGAGGTCGTCATCGCTTCGCCTCTTCGCGCAGATTAGATACGTTCGATCGTCGAATCCGGCATCAATCGTTCGAACCGATGCCATCATATTGCATCTTGCAGGTGGATTAAAACTATTGACGGATGCCGACGTATGTTGTCGCCCAGTGGTTCCTCATACTTTATTCCCGGCCAAGTGACGAAAGGCATTGCGCATTGCGACAAGATGGTGTGAATCCGCCGCTCACTCTTGCAGCGAGGCAACAGTCACAACGCGATCGAAAAAGAAAACGAACTGAAATGCGCGGATCGCTTGTATTTCGTGACACAGGCGCTCAAGATAAATCCTCAAGAACGATCCGGCAAAGTCCGGTTGAGGCGGGGCAAGATGGACGAACTGGTTGGACAGCTGGCCGCGAAGGCCGGCATCGATAGCGCTGTCGCTGAAAAAACCATCGGCATCGTTCTTAGTTTCCTCCGTAACGAGGGACCTTCCGACAAAGTCCAGGCTCTGATCGACCAAATCCCCGGCGCCGAAGCGGCTATTGCCGCCTCCAACAACAGCGGCGGTCTGTCGCGGTTGATGGGTGGCGGGCTGATGGCTGTCGGCACCCGGCTCATGTCGCTTGGCTTGAGCATGGGTGAAATTCAAAACGTCGCGCGTGAACTTTTCAAGTTCGGCCGCGACAAAATCGGAGCGGATCAAATGGGCGAGATCATCTCGGGGACGCCGGGCCTCAGCCAGTTTGCCTGAAGCACCTCCCCACGCCCTTTGCACGTGCGCTCCCTTCTACCTGCATACGAGTATCATGACATACCCCCTCTCCGAGATCGAAGGCCTGTCCGCCTATTGCGCCACCAAACTGAAATCACAGGGTATCCGCACGACCGACGCGCTGCTTGAAGCCGCCCGCACCGTCAAGGGACGCAAGGCGCTCGCCGCCAAGACCGGGATCAGCGAACAACAACTGCTCGAATGGGCCAACATCTCCGACTACATGCGGATTCCCGGGATGGGCAAGGCGAAGGTCGGCCTGGTCCGCGCCGCCGGCGTCACCACGGTGCGCGAGCTCGCCCACCGCAACCCGTCGCGGCTGGCGCAGAGCATGAAGGACGCCAATGTGCGGCGTAAGCTCGTCCGCGTGATGCCTTCCGAGAAGTCAGTCGAGCTGCTGATTGAAGAGGCACGCAAGCTGCCTCCCAAAATCAGCTACTAGCGGCACCTATTAGCACCGCCTATTAGCCTGCCTTAACGGCATTCGGCGCCGCGCTTGCCAGCCATCATCACGACACCTTGACTTGGCGCTGCCGTCAGCGCAAAGCCTGCGCATGATGGCGACCAAGCCCATAGCATCTGTCGTGACCGGCCCGGCCGTATCAACGGTGCTGCCGGCGCTGCTGTCGCGGCCCTATCCGGCTGTGATGGGCATCCTGAACGTGACGCCGGACTCGTTCTCCGACGGCGGCCAGTTCATCGCGCCCGATCAGGCGCTGGCGCAGGCCCGCAAGCTGATCGCCGACGGCGCCGACATCATCGACATCGGCGCGGAATCGACCCGACCCTATGGCTCGCAGCCCGTCACCGCCGAGGCCGAAATGGCGCGGCTGCAGCCGGTGCTGGCCGAGGTGATCGCGCTCGGCGTGCCGGTCTCGATCGACAGCATGAAGTCGGAGGTGGTGGCCTGGGCGCTCGACCAGGGTGCTGCGATCGCCAACGACGTCTGGGGCCTGCAGCGCGACGCCGGCATGGCGGCCGTCGTCGCCGCACGCGGCGTGCCGGTGATCATCATGCACAATCGCGAGAGTGCCGATCCCGCAATCGACATCATGCAGGATATCGCCGCGTTCTTTGAACGCTCGCTCGAGATTGCGGCGAGTGCCGGCATTGCGCCCGACAAGATCGTACTCGATCCCGGCATCGGCTTCGGCAAGACCCAGGAGCAGAGCATGACCGCGCTGGCGCGGCTCTCCGAGCTCGACACGTTCCGCCTGCCGGTGCTGGTCGGCGCCTCGCGCAAGCGCTTCATCAGCACGGTCGTGCCGTCCGAGCCGCAGCAGCGGATCGGCGGCTCGCTCGCCGCGCACCTGATCGCCGCGCGGAACGGCGCCCGCATCATCCGCGCGCATGACGTCGCCGAAACCGTTCAGGCGCTACGGGTGGCCGCGGCAATCGAGGGACAGCAATGACCGACACGATCTTCATCACCGGGATCGTCATCCATGCCCGTCATGGCGTGATGGAACACGAGACCGAGGTCGGACAGCGCTTCGTCATCGACCTCGAGCTCTACACCGACCTCTCGGAATCCTCGCGCACCGACCGTCTCTCCGACACGGTCTCCTATTCCAACGTGGTGGCGACCGCGACCTCGGCGTTCAAGAACACCAATTACAAGCTGCTGGAGCGCGCCGCCGGTGCGGTGGCCGAGGACATCCTGGCGACCTTCCCGCGTGTCAGGGCGGTCAAGGTCACCGTGCACAAGCCGCATGCGCCGATCGCCGCGATCTTCGACGATGTCGGCGTGGTGCTGACCCGCTCGCGGCATCCGCTGCCACATGGCTGACGTCCTGATCGCACTCGGCGGCAATGTCGGCGACGTCCGCGCGACGTTTCGCAAGGCGATCGCCAATATCTGCGGCATGACGCAGGCCGCACTCGTGGCACGCTCGTCGGACTATTCGACGCCGCCTTGGGGCGATCAGCAGCAGGACAGCTTCATCAATGCCTGCATCGAGATCGACACCAGCCTCGATCCGCACGCGCTGCTGTTCACCTTGCACAAGATCGAAACCAAATTCGGCCGCGACCGCAGGAACGAGCAGCGCTGGGGGCCGCGCACCCTCGACCTCGATTTGATCGCCTATGACGACGTCACACTCGACAAGCCGGAACTGACGCTGCCGCACCCGCGTTTGTTCGAGCGTGCCTTCGTGCTGGTGCCGCTGGCCGAGATCGTTCCCGACCACGTCATCGCCGGGCGCCGCGTCGCGGATGCGCTGGCAAACGTCTCTACCGACGGTATTTTCCGCCTTGCGGACCTCGATTAAAAGTCGAACGGCCGCAAACAAAAGTTTGGCTTGGCCGCCCGCCCGTGGCAATTTCCGGCCAAATCAAAGGGCCCTCATGCTGGGCCGGTGAAGGACAATTTGGGCGGATGACGACCTCGACCGACGACTTGCCTCTGGCTTCGGATTTTCCGGCTGCGACCTATGACGACTGGCGCAAGCTGGTCGACGGCGTGCTGAAGGGCGCCCCGTTCGAGAAGCTGGTCGGCAAGACCTATGATGGCGTGAAGATCGATCCGATCTACCGCCGCGCCACCAACGCCAGTCCGCTTCCGGGCCGCGCCGCCGCGTTGCCCTGGCATATCCTGCAGCGGGTCGACCATCCCGATGCCGCGCAGGCCAATGCGCAGGCGCTGCATGATCTCGAGAACGGCGCGACCGGCCTCGAATTCGAGTTCGCCGGCGGTCCCGGCACCCGCGGCTTCGGCCTCGCCGATGCCAGCAAGAAGACGCTGGCGCGCGCCTGCGGCGGCATCCATCTCGATGCCGGCATCATGATCGCGCTCAACCCGGTGATCGGACGCGAGAACGCCGGCGAGACGTTCGCCGACATGGTCGAGGCCCGCAAGCTCGACCCGGCCAAGCTCGACCTGCATTTCAATTACCAGGCGCTCAGCACCATGGCGGTGCGCGGTGCCGCGGCCATCGCCTGGCCCAACTACGAAAAATCGTTCGGCCAGGTCGTCAACGGCCTGATCAAGCGCGGCTTCAAGGGGCCGTTCGTGCTGGCCGACGGGCGGCCGGTTCACGATGCCGGCGGCTCCGAGGTACAGGAGCTCGCCTTCACGCTCGCACTCGGCCTCGCCTATCTGCGCATGCTCGAAGCTGCCGGGATCGACCTCGATGCGGCGCGCGCCGCAATCTCGTCCCGCCTCAGCGCCGATGCCGACCAGTTCCTGACCATGGCGAAATTCCGCGCGCTGCGGCTGTTGTGGGCGCGGGTCGAGCAAGCCTGCGGCCTCACGCCAAAACCGATCTTCGTCAACGCCCAAACCGCCTGGCGGATGCTGACCCAGCGCGACCCCAATGTGAATATGCTGCGTGCGACGATCGCGACGTTTGCGGCCGGGCTCGGCGGCGCCAATGCGATCACCGTGCTGCCGCACACTCTGGCGCTCGGTCTGCCCGACGATTTCGCACGGCGCGTCGCGCGCAACACGCAGCTCGTGCTGCTCGACGAGTCCAACCTCGCCAAAGTGTCCGATCCGGCCGCAGGCGCCGGCGGCATCGAAACCTTGACCTCGCAGCTTTGCGAGGCGGCGTGGGCGCTGTTCCAGGAGATCGAGAAGGCCGGCGGCATTTTCCCCGCGCTCGAGCAGGGGCTGCTGCAAAACAAGGTCGCCGCGACGCGGGCGCAGCGCGAAACCAATGTGGCGAAGCGCCGCGACGTGCTGACCGGCGCCAGCGAATTCCCGAACCTGTACGAAGACGTCCTCGCGGTGCTGGACGTCAACCCGTCAGCCCCGGTGTCATCAGCCGGAGCCAAGGTGACCTTCGATGCCCTCGCGCCGATGCGGCTCGCCGCGCCGTTCGAGGCGCTGCGCGACAAGTCCGACGCCGCGCTGAAGGTGCGCGGCTCACGGCCGAAGATTTTCCTCGCCAATCTCGGCACGCCGGCGGATTTCACGGCCCGCGCGACCTTCGCCAAGAGTTTCTTCGAGACCGGCGGGATAGAGGCCATCGACAGCGAGGGCTTTGCCGACGCGGCGGCGCTGGCCGCGGCCTTTAAGGCCTCGGGCGCCGCGATGGCGTGCATTTGTTCCTCCGACAAGGTCTATGCCCTCAGCGCCGCGGAGGCCGCCAAGGCCCTTCACGGCGCCGGAGCAAGGCATATCTATCTGGCAGGGCGGCCCGGCGACCAGGAAGCGGCGCTGCGGGCGGCCGGCATCGGTGAGTTCGTCTTCGCCGGCGGTGATGCGCTGGCGACATTGCGCGACGCCTATCGGCGGATGGAGCAGGCATGACGGCAGAGGCACCAGCAAAACCCGTTCTGACTGGCGGCTGCCAGTGCGGCGCCGTGCGCTTTGCGGTGTCCGCGGCACCGAACCGGGTCAGCATCTGCCACTGCCGGATGTGCCAGAAGGCCTCCGGTGCGCCGTTCGCCTCGTTCGCCGACATCAACAAGGAGGATTTCGCCTGGACCCGCGGCAAGCCGGCGGCGTTCAAATCCTCGTCGATCGCCGAGCGCGACTTCTGCGCCGCCTGCGGCACGCCGCTCAGCTTCCGCCGGATCGACGGCCCCCGGATCGAGATCATGACCGGCGCCTTCGACCGGCCCGACCGGGTGATCCCGACGCAGCAGTTCGGAACCGAGTCCCGCCACGGCTGGGTTGTCGGCATCGCCAACCTGCCGAGCCAGACCACGATGCAGAATTACGGACCGGACAAGATGGCGACCATCGTCAGCCACCAGCATCCGGATCATGATTGAGATGCCGGGCGACCTGAATGAATGATATCGTTCTCGGAAACATGACAGGTTTCGCGGATGCTCGAACTGGCTCCGGGTCCACGTTCCGATCTCGTGCAACTCGACGATGCTGCGCTCGCCGATCGGCTGGACCGGGCTTGGGAAGGACTAGAGGACGCAAGAAAGCGTCATGGCTGGTTCTTTCGACTCGCGCTGCCGCGGTGGTCACCAAGGACGATTGTCAGGGACCCACGCGACTACTGGTATCCGTCACACATAGTGAGCGAAATCCGCGACATCCTTCGCGAGATTGAAAGACGCACGCAGGCAAGAATATGACCCGCATTCCCAATTTCGCCGACGTCGCCTTCCAGCCCGTTGCCGCCGCCGCGCCGGCCGCGAGCGCCGAGCCGTGGCTGACGCCCGAGGGCATCCCGGTGAAGTCCGTCTACAGCGAGGCGGATCTCGAAGGCATCGACTTCCTCGAGACCTGGCCGGGGATCGCGCCCTATCTGCGCGGCCCTTACCCGACCATGTACGTCAACCAGCCCTGGACCATCCGGCAATATGCCGGCTTCTCCACGGCGGAGGACTCAAACGCGTTCTATCGCCGCAACCTCGCGGCAGGCCAGAAGGGCCTGTCGGTGGCGTTCGACCTCGCCACCCACCGCGGCTATGACTCCGATCATCCTCGCGTCTCCGGCGACGTCGGCATGGCCGGTGTCGCGATCGATTCCATCTACGACATGCGCACGCTGTTCGCCGGCATCCCGCTCGACCAGATGAGCGTGTCGATGACCATGAACGGCGCGGTGCTGCCGATCCTCGCACTGTTCGTCGCGGCCGCCGAGGAACAGGGCGTGCCGCCGGAGAAGCTGTCGGGCACCATTCAGAACGACATTCTGAAAGAGTTCATGGTGCGCAACACCTACATCTATCCGCCGGCGCCTTCGATGCGGATCATCTCCGACATCTTCGCCTACACCTCGCAGCGGATGCCGAAATACAATTCGATTTCGATCTCCGGCTACCACATGCAGGAGGCCGGCGCGACGCAGGACCTCGAGCTCGCCTATACGCTCGCCGACGGCGTCGAATATCTGCGCGCGGGCTTGGCCGCCGGGCTCGACGTCGATCGTTTTGCCCCCCGCCTCTCCTTCTTCTGGGCGATCGGCATGAACTTCTTCATGGAAGTCGCCAAGATGCGCGCGGCGCGGCTGCTATGGGCCAAGCTGCTGAAGCAGTTCAATCCGAAGGACCCGCGCTCGCTCAGCTTGCGCACGCATTGCCAGACCTCGGGCTGGTCGCTGACCGCGCAGGACGTGTTCAACAATGTGATGCGCACCACCATCGAGGCGATGGCGGCGACGCAGGGCCACACCCAGTCGCTGCACACCAACGCGCTCGACGAAGCGCTCGCGCTGCCGACCGATTTCTCGGCGCGCATCGCCCGCAACACGCAATTGTTCCTGCAACAGGAGAGCGGCACCAACCGCATCATCGATCCCTGGGGCGGCTCCTATTATGTCGAGCGGCTGACGCAGGATCTTGCGGAAAAGGCCTGGGGTCACATCCAGGAGGTCGAGGCGCTCGGCGGCATGGCCAAGGCGATCGAGGCCGGCGTGCCGAAGCTCAGGATCGAGGAGGCCTCCGCCAAGACCCAGGCGCGGATCGATGCCGGCCGGCAGGCGGTGATCGGCGTCAACAAGTTCAAGCCCGAGAATGAGCGGCCGATCGACGTCTTGAAGGTGGAGAACTCCACCGTGCGGCGGTTGCAGATCGACAAGCTGGCGCGGCTCAAGAAGGAGCGCAACCAGACCGACGTCGATGCGGCGCTGGCCGCGCTCACCCGCTCGGCCGGCGAAGGCAACGGCAATCTGCTGGCGCTGGCGATCGACGCTGCGCGCGCGAAAGCCACCGTCGGCGAGATTTCGGACGCGATGGAAAAGGTGTTCGGCCGCCACCGCGCCGAGATCAAGTCCATCACCGGCGTCTACAAGCGAGAGGCAGCGGCGATGTCCAACAAGGTCGAAAAGGTGCAGGCGCTGATAGACGCCTTCGAGGAGGCCGAAGGCCGCCGCCCGCGCATCCTGGTCGCCAAGATCGGCCAGGACGGCCATGACCGCGGCCAGAAGGTGATCGCATCCGCCTTCGCCGATGTCGGCTTCGACGTCGATATCGGGCCGCTGTTCGCAACCGCCGACGAAGCCGCCCGCCAGGCGGTCGAGAACGACGTTCACATTCTCGGCGTCTCCTCGCTCGCCGCCGCCCATCTCACCGCGGTGCCGGAACTGAAGGCCGCGCTGAAGAAGCACGGCCGCGAGGACATCATGATCATCATTGGCGGCGTGGTGCCGCCGCAGGATTACGACGCGCTGTACAAGGCCGGCGCCGAAGCGATCTACCCGCCCGGCACCGTGATCTCCGATGCAGCCGAGGAGCTGATCCACAAGCTCAACGCACGGCTCGGCCATAGCGCGGCGGCGGAGTAGCGTCGCCGCGTCCCCCTCCCGTCAGGAGTTTTCCATGCGCGCCGCCCGCTTGATGACGCCTGCCCGCATCATGGGCCTGGCCGGCCTCGTGGCCTGTCTCTGCCTTCCAGCGCGCGCCGCCGATCAAAAGCCCGACGCCACCATCAAGAATGCGAGCATCGAGGCCAGCGTCTATCTCGACGACAAGATCAAGGCCGATCACGCGCTGGCGGTGGATTGCCTCGCCGAAGGCAAGAAGTGGATCGACAAGAACGCCGCCGAGGCTGCGAACGACCGCAAGCAGGAGCCAGATCTCTTCAAGGAACGCGGCGGCTATTCCTTCGAGCGCAAATATTCGGTGCGCTCCGTCGTCGACGGCCGCTATGTCAGCGTGCTGCGCGACGACTACATGAACACTCTGGGCGCGCATCCGAACTCCGACGTCAATACGATCCTGTGGGATACGACCGAGAAGAAGCGTATCAGCATCCGCCCCTTCTTCACCGAGACAGCGGACAACGGACCCACCCTGACGGCGATGCGTAAGGCCGTCGTCAGCGCCCTGAATGCCGAGAAGAAGCGGCGCGATGCCGGCGAGACGGCAACCGCCGAATGGTACAAGGAGCTGAAGCCGACCCTGCTCAAGATCGGCGCCGTGACGCTGGCGCCGTCGACCGTGTCAGGCAAGAGCTCCGGCCTCACCTTCCACTACCCGCCTTACGCGGTCGGCCCCTACGCCGAAGGTCAGTATGTGATCTTCGTGCCGTGGGAGACGCTGAAGCCATATCTGACGCCGGAAGGCGCAAAAATCTTCGCCGGCGCGCGGCCGAAGGGCGACGCCGACGATCAGCAATAGAGCTTCATCAACAGGCCGCGCCGGCGCCGATCCGCGTTCCCCTCGCCTGCAATGGCCAGCCGTTGTAAAGCAATACCATGATCGCCTCGAAGCCTGCCTCTCCCGATATAGCCGCCCTCGCCCAGCAGCTCCGCGCCGGCCACCGCGCCGCGCTGGCGCGGGCGATCACGCTGGTCGAAAGCCGGCGGGGCGACCACCAGGCCTCCGCGCGCGAGCTGGTGCAGGCGCTCTTGCCCGACACCGGCAAGGCGGTGCGGGTCGGCATCACCGGTTCGCCCGGCGTCGGCAAATCGACCACCATCGATGCGCTCGGCATGTTCCTGATCGAGCGCGGCCATAAGGTCGCGGTGCTCGCGGTCGATCCCTCTTCGGCGCGCACCGGCGGTTCGATCCTCGGCGACAAGACACGGATGGCGCGGCTTGCCGTCAGCGACGCCGCCTTTATCCGCCCCTCGCCCTCGTCCGGCACGCTCGGCGGCGTCGCGGCGAAAACCCGCGAGGCGATGCTGCTCTGCGAGGCCGCCGGCTTCGATGTCGTGCTGGTCGAGACCGTCGGCATCGGCCAGTCCGAGACTGCAGTCTGCGACATGACCGATTTCTTCCTGGCGCTGATGCTGCCGGGCGCCGGCGACGAGTTGCAGGGCATCAAGAAGGGCCTCGTCGAACTCGCCGACATGATCGCGATCAACAAGGCCGACGGCGACAATCTCAAGCGCGCCAATCTCGCCGCCGCCGACTATCGCAGCGCGCTGCACATCCTGGCGCCGCGCTCCGAGCACTGGCATCCGCCGGTCGAGACCTATTCCGCGCTGACCAGCGCCGGGCTCGACAAGCTCTGGCAGAAGATCCTCGACCACCGCACCGCGATGAACGCCTCGGGCGAATTCGCCGCCCGCCGCAGGGAGCAGCAGGTGAAGTGGATGTGGTCGATGCTGGAAAGCCGGATGATGGCGCGGCTGCGCAGCGATGCAGCGATCCGCGCCAAGGTGAAGAAGATGGAGGCCGAGGTCGCTGGCGGCCGCATCTCGCCCGCGGTTGCCGCCGAGCAGATCGCGGAGATGCTGCATTGAGCGGCCGACTGCGCATCCTGTTCACCGGCTTCGGACCGTTCCCCGGTGCGCCGTTCAACCCGACCATGCCGTTGGTGAAGCGGCTGGTCGCCCTGCGCCGCCCCGCCTTCGACGACGTTACACTGTCTAGTCACATCTTCGATGTCACCTACGCGGCCGTCGATCGCGAATTGCCGGAGCTGATCGCAAGCCATCGCCCGCAGGCGCTGTTGATGTTCGGCCTTGCCGGCCGCAGCGCGCATCTGCGGATCGAAAGCCGCGCCCGCAACGCGGTGACGACGCGGTTTCCCGACGCCGGCCGCCAGCATGCGCGCAAGGGATCGATTGCAGGCGGCGCCGATGCGCAGGTGTTCGGCCCGCACAGCGAAAAGCTGCTGCGCGCCGCGCTGATGACCGGCATCGACGCGCGGCTGTCGCGCGATGCCGGCAGCTATCTCTGCAACTATCTGAGCTGGCGCGCGATCGAAGTCGTGAACGGCGATAACGGCTTGCACCTCGCGCAATTCGTCCACGTTCCGCCGCTCGCGCACGACGGAACGGCTGCAGCGGGCAAATCATCCATCACGCTGGAAGCGCTGGTCGATGCCGGCGAAGCCATGCTGCTGGAGCTGGTGAAACTGACGAGGCAGGCTGCACGCGCGTGAGCGAGACGGATTGGACGGTGCAAGTGTCGCGAGAATGCGGCGGATGATCCGCAGCTCGCTGCAACACATTCGCCGTCGTCCTGGCGAAAGCCAGGACCCATAACCACGAGTGCTGATTGTTGAACAGGCTGGAACGACGAGACCCATCCATACTTCCGCCGCGGAGTATGGGTCCTGGCTTTCGCCAGGACGACGCTCGGAAGGAGCCGTGGACTCTCACGCCGGATCACCGCGTGCACGGGTGATGACACCGAATAAGCTGTTTGACATCTGAATCTGGGTTCTCACCCCGTCATTGCGAGCGAAGCGAAGCAATCCATTTTGCCACAAGCGGAGAAATCGATTGCTTCGTCGCTTCGCTCCTCGCAATGACTGCGGGGAGCCATCAGTTCCACCCGCGATTAACCCTACCGCCAACTATCGCCCGGCTGCGGCGGCGTGTTCACCAAGCCGCGGCGGATTTCGGGCTACTGATCGGGCGCGAACGTCACCGCTCGCGAATGTTTGCGAGGGCCACGCCCATGGACGTCAACCGCCGCCATCTCATCGGAGCATCCGCCGCCGGCGCAGCCGGCGCGCTGGCGATGTCGCCGGATGCGGTGCGCGCCGCGCAGTCTGCCGGCTCGCTCGGCCGCGACGTCACGCAATATGGCGTCCGCCCCGGCAGTCCCGACGATCAAACCCGCAACCTGCAGCGCGCGATCGATGATGCCGCTCGCGCGCAGGTGCCGCTGGCGTTCCCGCCCGGCGTCTACCGCAGCGGACTGTTGCGGCTGGCGCCCGGCAGCCAGCTGATCGGCGTGCGCGGCGCAAGCCGGCTGGTGTTCAACGGCGGCGCCTCGCTGCTGGAGGCCGAAGGCGCCGGCGGCATTGTCCTCATGGGCCTCACCTTCGACGGCGGTAACGTCCCGCTGCCGGCGCGGCGCGGCCTGGTGCATTGCCTGGCCGGCCGCGACATCCGCATCACCGATTGCCAAGTCACCGGCAGCGGCGGCAGCGGCATCTGGTTCGAGCAGATGTCAGGCGACGTCAGCAACAACATCTTCACCGGCATCGCATCGACCGCACTGGTGTCGTTCGACGCGCTCGGTCTGATCGTCTCACGCAACACCATCAAGGGCACCAGCGACAACGGCATCGAGATCCTGCGTAGCGCGATCGGCGACGACGGCTCGATCGTCGCCGACAACCGCATCGAGGACATCAAGGCCGGCCCCGGCGGCTCCGGTCAGTACGGCAACGCCATCAACGCCTTCCGCGCCGGCAATGTGATCGTGCGCGGCAACCGCATCAGCAACTGCGACTTCTCGGCGGTGCGCGGCAATTCGGCCTCCAACATCCACATCACGGACAACAGCGTCAGCAATGTCCGCGAGGTCGCGCTCTATTCGGAGTTCTCGTTCGAGGCCGCGGTGATCGCCAACAACACCGTCGATGGCGCCGCGATCGGCGTCTCCGTATGCAATTTCAACGAAGGCGGCCGCATCGCGGTGGTCCAGGGCAACATCATCCGCAATCTGTTGCCGAAGCGCCCTGTTGGCACCGATCCGAACGACGGTGCCGGCATCGGCATCTATGTCGAGGCCGACAGCACCGTCACCGGCAATGTGATCGAGAACGCGCCGACCTTCGGCATCGTCGCCGGCTGGGGCAAGTACCTGCGCGATGTCGCGATATCGGGCAATGTCGTCCGCAACGCCCTCATCGGCATCGGGGTCTCGGTGGTGCCAGGCGCAGGCTCCGCGCTGATCAACAACAACATGATCTCGGAAACCCCGCGCGGCGCGGTGGTCGGGCTCGACCACGCACACCCTGTTACGTCGGACCTGTCGGCGGCCGGCGCGCAGCAATTTGCGCAGCTCGTGGTCGGTGCTAACGCAGTGCGGCGCTGACCTATTATTTGAGCATGATCTCCGCGCAAGCGCTCCGCGCTTGCTCTACAGCGCGTTGCGCAGCAGAGGATAGCGTCGCTGGATGGTGTCGAGGTCAAGCACCGGCGGCGGCATCACCGCAGGGGGCATCTCCAGCCGCGGCGCGTCGGCGACGACGGGCGGCCGCTCGAGCACCTCGGCCGCCGTCTCAAACGCGGCCGCAACGGCAGTCATCGCGGCCTCCGCCAGGGTCGCAATCTCCGCGCGGCGCTCCGGCATCGGCGAGAGATCGGGCGGCGGCAGTTTCGACTTGCCACGGCCGAGCCAGGACAGGTCGATCGGTGAATTGTCGAGCGAGGCTTCGCGGGTCAGCAATTCCCGCCAGATGTCGACCGCCGCGCGGGCTTCCCTGATGTTCTCCAGAAAGGCCTGCTCGCTGTGATAGCGGCGCCAGCGTCCGGTCTCGAACAGCTCGTTGAGGTGCTCCAGCCTTTGCTCGGCGAGGTTGCACCAGCGCGCAACGATCTCCTGGCCTCTGGCCACGTCGGTCCGATGTGTCATTGAATTTGCCCGCAGGGAAAGAAACGGACGCAGACGCAACCGAACCGAATCAACTGGACGTGACACTGATATTCTGTGGAAAAGGTAAATAAAGTCTAACTAAATTCTTAATCGGCGGCGGGCGATGAAAGAAGTCCGCTCTACTACGGAGTTTCTTGCGCGAACCTTCGTCGAGTCATCGACTTGCATGATGGCGATGCGCGTCGCTTGCGAACGCGGCGCAGCCAAGAGATCCACAGCAAACCGGTACGGCCATCGCGCCCCGCCACGCCGCCGCGATCACCCAGCGGAGCGCTGGATGCCGTAGCCGCGTTCGGCCAGTCGCGCGTGCAAAGTGCCCCCAAAATGAAAGACCCGTCCGGGGGGACAACCGGACGGGTCAAAGCCATATGGGCGCTTGGGGTGGATGGGCGCTCGCGCCTGATATAGCCGGGGAGGGATAAACCGCTCCCACACACATAAGTCGTGAGAGGAAGGCGGACGTTCAAATCGTCGGCGATTTTTTTAACCTTTCGCCGCCAGGTTCCATCGCACCGTTGCAGGCGTCCGGTGCTGAAAATCACTGTGCCGCGCGGTGATTTGCAGCGGAATCCTCCGATGCGACCGACGGCGCGCCTTCATTCAACGCGCGGCTCACGGAAGTGTTATTGCCGTCCGGTGTCAGCGCGGGCTGCGGCGGTTTGTCCACCGCCGACGCGACTGGCGCGCTGGCCGCCGCCATCACCGCGGCGAGCGCGTCCGCTTCCCCGGCCCCGAACAGATCGTCGCGTCCGGGTGTCCCGAGATCACGGGCCGTGCCGGTCAGGATGCTTCGCACTTGGGCAGGCTTCAAAGCCGGACCGCGCTCCAGCACCAGCGCGGCGATGCCGCTGACGAACGCGGCTGAAAACGAGGTGCCCGACATCAGCTGGTACTTGCCGTCCGGCACCGGCACAAGGAGGTCGGCGCCCGGCGCCGCCAGCGCGACATAGCTGCCGCGGTTCGATGCCGCCATCAGCCGGTCGCCGGCGTCGATGCCGCTCACGGCGATCACGTCGGGATAGCCGGCCGGATACAGCGGCGGCGATTTTGGTCCGGCATTGCCGGCCGCGGCGACCAGCACGACGTCCCTCGCCGCAGTGGCGGCCAGCGCGCGCTCAACAAGTGCGTCCTTCGGTCCGGCAAAGCTCATGTTCACGATCTGCGCGCCGTGCGCCACCGCGTAGTCGAGGCCTCTGAGGATCACATAAGAGGTGCTCTCAGCGCCGCCGGCAACCGCACCGAAGGCGCGGATCGCCAGGATCCGCACTTCCGGCGCGCTCCCCGTCAGCTTGACGCGCGCGGCGATTGCGCCGGCGATGGCGGTGCCATGGGCATGCGGGCCATCCTTGCTGCCGAGCGCATCGAACGTATCGGCGACCGTGTTCGCCAGCTCCGGATGGGCAGCATCGATGCCGGAATCGATGACGGCAAGAGTGACATTCATCCCGCGCGCCAGCCTGTGCGCCTCGGGCAGGTGCAACTGCGTCTGCGCATATTGCGCCGGATCATTGCCGGCCGATGGCGTCTTCTGGTCCTGCAGCGCGTAACGGTAGTTCGGCTGCACGGAGCGGACGCTGCTGTCGCCTGCGAATTCGAGGCTCACGGTATCGGCCGAGCGATTGCCGGCGATGCGGAACAGGCCGATGGTCGCCCCCAGCAACGGAATATTCTGCGAGGCAATCCGCCGCAGGCCATGCCGGCGTGCGAGCGCGTCGGTCTGGGCCTCGGACAAGGCGCCGTCGATCTCCGCCACGAGCTCGTTCGGCACGGTTCGCGTGCCCGCCGCGTCCTGCGCGCGCGTGCCACCGCCGCCGGCCCTGCCCTTGCTCGCCACGCCCTTGCCGCCACCGCTAGCGGCACCCGGCCGGTCGGAGCATTGGCCGCGGTCGCAGCCGGCGGAGAAACGGGGTGAGTCGCGTGCATTGAGCGGCCGCATTCCCGATCGCGGCCCCTCGCCGGTCCACGACCCAGCCGGGCCGCGGTCGGCCGATAGCCGAGTGCGGCCAGCCATGCCGCCGAACCCGCCCGCGGCATTGCTACCTGCCCTACCGATGCCAGGATTGACCCGCGGACCGAGCGACATTTGTGGCCCGCCGCCACCAGGCGATCGCATGAAATTCTGGGCGTGGGCGGAACCGGACACGCAAACCAGCAGCAACGCCGCGGCCGCGACGGCCGCTCTGTTCGTCGATCTGGTCCGGCCGTTGGCGGCCATGGTGACCTCAAGTCGGCGCAGAACCGTCAGCCGCAGGCTACGGCGTCTCCACCGCGAGGCTGACGATCTTCTCTTTCTGCAAACGGGCAATCAGCGACGCGACGCTGTCCTTGTCCATCGCGCGGAACTGCAACCGGAACATGCCGCCCTTCCCGTCGACGATCGAGCCCTGGTAATTCTCCAGCAGCGACGTGATGTCGGCGATCCTGGCTTCCGGCGTGAAGCGAACCAACAGCCGCGTCGGCGTTGCCGCCACGCTGGCGCCGAGATCGCGGGTGATCGGCGCACTGGACGCACTCGGGGCTGCGCTCGGCGCAACGGCTGTGCTCGGCGCGCTGCGCTGTTCGGCGACATCGAGCGAGGCGGTCTGGAACGAAGCCGGCTGGCTGCGCATCAACACCGCGCCGATCACGCCGGCCTGCAACAGCACCACGAGCGCGCCGAGGCTCGACGACCAGGCCAGCGTCCGCGGCGACAATCTGGAAAAGAACTCCGAGATCCCGGCCGACATACGTGCACCCGCCGACGGCTTGCGCTCCGGCTCGGCATCGATCGCGGCAAACAGCTTCTGCATGGCGCGCGCCGAGGGCGCACCGAGGCTCTCGTTGAGGCCGATGGTCTCGGCATATTCCTCGCGGATGACGGCATACTGCCGGGCGAGCTTCGGATCGGAAGCGAGCGCGTCCTCGACGCGGCGCGCGTCACGCGCGTTCAGCGTGCCGGCCGCGTGCCAGGGCAGCAGCATCTCGACATCGTCAGGTTCTTGACCCTGCACCTTCTTGTTGCTCGCAGCCGTCATGGCCAACCTCGCTCGACACCGGCTGCCTTCAGCAACTCGGCAAGTTTCTTGCGCGCATAGAACAGGCGCGTCTTGACGGTGTTCTCCGGAATCCCGACGATCTCAGCGACGTCTTCCACGGATTTCTCGTGATAGTAGACAAGATCGACGATCTCCCGGTGTTCCGCTGATAGTCCCGTCAGGCACTTACGCAGCGTCGCGCCGGTGTCCTTCTTCTGCACCACCGTTTCCGGATCGTCGGACGTATCCTCGATCGCGTTCGCGGCCTCATCGTCCAGTTCGGCGTCTTTCCTTCGCCGCAGCGAAGACAACGCCTTGAACCGGGTAATCGCCAGAAGCCAGGTTGAAACGGCGGATCGTCCCTCAAACTTGCCCGCCTGACGCCACACGTCCAGAAAGACCTCGCTGATGAGGTCCTCCGCCACCTGTTCGTCCCGCACGAGCCGAAGCCCGAAGCGGTACACCCTGACATGATGCCGTCCGTACAGCACCTGCATGGCGAGCCGGTCGCCTTGAGCGATCCGAGCGATCAGAACCTCGTCTGAAGCCGCCTGTGTCGCGCTCAATGGCCGTCTCGCAAAGTTGGTCTGAGGGGGGTGGCGCGTGGTTCGACGCGAGAGCCAAGATTCTTCACATTACGGCAATGTCCAGACCGCATGTGTGATCTATGACACAGTCGACGATCCCAATGAGGAAAAATCGCCGGAGACTCGACAAGCGGTATCATAACACCAAAAACTCTTGCGGACGCCCACCGTCCGGCCGGACCATACCAAGCCTTGGCCGGCAAGCCAGCGCCGTTGCGAAGGCCGCATCGGCGCAAGCTCGCGGCAGGCGCGCTCCCGGTCCCTCGCGGTGAACGGATTCCCCTTACGAAACAAGGGTGATGACCGGGTTCCACCGGAGCAGATTCGGTTCCAAAAGATACCAAACCTAAAGGCTTTCCCACTTAGATTTTCGCCGGATTTCACCAATGGCGAGACCATGGGCAGCGCTGCGTCGTCACTTCCCAGCCCGGTCGCGGGCGCATCGGAAAGCGGCCGTCCCAGGCTGACGGTCGAGCGCTTGGCGCGGCGGGCCAGGCAGCGCCGCCAGATCCAATCGATGATCGCCGCCTGCTTCGTGCTCGATGCCGCCGTGCTGCTGATCTACGCACATGCCGGCACCACGTCGGTGCTGGTCGCGACGAGCTATGCCCTGACCGGCCTCTTTCTCGTCGCGGTCTATGTGCTGCTCTCGGAGCGCGGCTTTCACGAGCGCTTCCGCGACCACTACCTGGTCGCGCCGCAATCGGCCGTCAACATGGTGAACCTGCTGGTGTTCACCTACATCGCGCCGGAAGTCGGCGTGCTGTTCCTCTGCAACTTGTTCGTGGTGTTCGGCTTCGGTGCGCTGCGGACCTCGGCGCGGCAGACCGCTGTTGTCTGGACCATTATGGTGCTGGGCCTTGCCGCGCTGTTTCTCGGAACTGACAAGGCGATCGGGATGCCGACCGGCACCCGGATCGATCGCCTCGCCACCATGCTGGTGTTCGCCCTGACGATCGGGCGCTGCATGTATCTCGGCATTTTCTCGAGCTCGATGCAGCAATCGCTGTATCAGAGCGGCGTGAAGCTGAAGGAGGCCTACCGGCGCATCGAGGAGCTCGCCGAGCTCGACGAGCTGACCGGCACCTCCAATCGCCGCAGCATCATGCGCACGCTCGAGGACGAGATCGCGCGCTGTGCCCGCAACGGCAGCACCTGCGCGGTGGCGCTGATCGACCTCGACCATTTCAAGCGCATCAACGACGTCTACGGCCATCCGATCGGCGACGAGGCGCTGCGCACCTTCGCCATCGGCATGTTCGCCAATCTCCGGAGCATCGACCGCTTCGGCCGCTACGGCGGCGAGGAATTCCTGCTGGTGCTGCCCGACCTGTCGCAGGACCAGGCGATGCGTGCGCTCGAGCGGCTGCGCGCCATCATCGCCGATCTCGACTGGAGCGCATTCTCGCCCGGCATGCGGGTGACGATCTCCGCAGGCGTCACGACGCTCAAGCCGAACGAAAACTCCGACACATTGCTCGCCCGCGCCGACGGCGCGCTTTACGCAGCCAAGGCCAGGGGACGCAATCGCATCGCCAGCGCCTGATCTTTCATTTCCTATTCGGCGGCGGAGAATCCGTCGCCATCGCTCCAGGACAGAGTCATGAGTTTGAAGCCCGAGACCGCCCCCGAAAGTCTGCTCGACGAGCTGCAGACGACGCTTGCGCACGGCACCGTCGCCCGCCGTGTCGAGACGCTGCGCCGCGTGACCGACCTCTTCATCAACGGCTCAGTGAACTATTCGAACGAGCAGATCGTGCTGTTCGACGACGTTTTCCAATGCCTGCTCGAGCACATCGAGAACTCGGCCAAGGCGCTGCTCGCCAACCGCCTCGCCCCGATCGACACCGCGCCGCCGCAGACCATCCGCACCCTTGCATTCGACGATCTGATCGAGGTCGCAGGCCCCGTGCTGACGCTGTCGCCGCGGCTCGACGATGACACCCTGATCGAGACGGCGCGCAGCAAGAGCCAGGCGCATCTGCTCGCGATCTCCAACCGCAAGACGCTGAGCGGCGCCGTCACCGACGTGCTGGTGCTGCGCGGCAATGACGAGGTGATCCAGAGCGCGGTCAACAATCCCGGCGCGGAGTTCACCGAGCGCGGCTTCACCCGGCTGGTCAGCCGCGCCGAGGGCGACGACAATCTGTCGACCTGCGTCGGCCTGCGCCCGAACATCCCGCGGCATCTCTATCTCAAGCTGGTCGCCAAGGCCTCGGACACGGTCAGGCAGCGGCTCGAGGCTGCCAATCCGCAGCAAGCCAAGGAGATTCCGATCGCAGTGAAGGAAGCGACGCGGCGCGCGCGCTCGGCACCCTCCGGCGTGACGCCGGACACCACGATTGCGCATGCGCTGGTCAAGTCGCTCTACCAGGACGGCCGGCTCGACGAATTCCAGCTCGCGGCCTTCGCCGAGGCCGGCAAGTTCGACGAGACCAATGCCTCGCTTGCCGCGCTCGCCAATGTCTCGGTCAGTATCGCCGAGAACATGATGATCGAAACCCGCGCCGAGGGCGTGATGATCCTGGCCAAGGTCTCGGGCTTGTCATGGTCGACGGTGCGATCGATCATCAATCTGCGCGACGACATCTCGGGCGGCGAGCCGACCGACCTGCAGGCCTGCAAGGACACCTACGAGCGGCTGCGGCCATCGACCGCGCAGCAGGTGCTGCGCTTCCATCGCATGCAGCAATCCGCGCCCGCGGCTTAATCGCCGATCTGGCGTAGCCCGGATGGAGCGAAGCGCAATCCGGGATCCTCAAGCCGCGCCGAGCCCCCCGGATTTCGCTACGCTGCATCCGGGCTACAAAAGTCAGTACCGCAACGCCCGCGTCCCCATCAGCGCGCCGACGCTCGCGACGATCGCGGTCGCCAGCGTGTACCAGGTGGCGACGAACAGCGGCGAGTCATCGGTACAATGCGACGCATAGACGGTGGCCGCGAGGCCTGCGCAGAGCAGGCCCGCCACCGCGCCGGCGACCGCAGGCCGCGCCGGCGCGCCCTGCCGCAGCCCGTACAGCGCGCCGACCAGCAGCGGCAGCGACATCGCGGGGATCGCGGTCATGCATGCCATCGAGTTCTTGCCGATCAGCCGCGTCATCATCGGCGTGCGCTGCGGCATCATCATCTCGCCGCTGATCGCGGCAACGAGGATACCGGCGGGAATCAGCAGCCACCAGCCGAAGCTGCGCAGCGAGGCTTCCGGCCGTGACAGATGCAGGCTGACCGCGATCGCCGAGGCGGCTAGCGCCAGGGTCACCGCAAACTTCAGGTCGAAGAACGGATTATGCATCGCGGTCATCACGTCGGGCCGCACGCCGAGCTCAGCGAAGAAGATCAAGAGCGAGACCGGCGCCGCCGCCAGCAGCGCCAGCATCAGCGCAACACCGATCGGGCGCGCACGATACGCGTTGTCGGCGGCAAGGGTTCGAATGAGTTGATCGGTATCCATGCTCATTGGTCCCGTAATTTCGCGGTAAGGCTCGCAAGCCCGCGATGCAGGGCGACCCGCACCGCGCCCTCGGTCATCGAGAATTTCGCCGCGGTATCCTTGATCGAGGCGCTGTCGACCGCGATCGATTGCAGCACGTCGCGCTGCCGTGCCGGCAACGCCTGCAACTGGGCGGTGACCTCACTGGGCGATGCCGTCGGCTCCGGTGTTTCCCCCGGCAGCGTCTCGGCGAAGTCATCGATGTTGACGAAGATGCGCTTGCCGCGGCGGCGCAGCGCGTCGATCAGCTTGTTGCGCGCGATCGCGAACAGCCACGGCGCGAACGGGGCGTTGCTGTCCCAGGTCTGTCGCTTCAAATGAACCGCCAACAAGATGTCCTGCACGATGTCCTCGGACTGATCGACCGGTTGTCCCGCGCGCGCCAAGCCACGTCGCGCCGCGGCACGGAGTACCGGCGTGATGGCCTTGAGCAGGCGATGATACGCCGCGTCATCGCCAGAAATGGCCGACCGCATCAGGTCGGTCCATTCATCCTCACGTTCGCGCACGCAGGCTCCTGAATTGCAATTCGGCCGATCTTTCAGTTCGTTACGCGGTCAACCAAGAATATCACGAATTCGTGATCGCGATCCTCCGGTCAGGCCGCGCCGGAGATCGGGCGCAAAGAATCGCTCCGGCGGGTTTCCAGACGCCACGGCTCATAACACCGATCGGTCCGACAAGCATCGGGGTGCAGTAGCCGATCACCCGCTGGGACGAAATTGCCCAGCTTTTGCCCCCTGAGGCCCGAAGATTCCCTTTTTTTGCCCCGGTGTGGACACGCAGCGGGGTCTCATTTCGGCATTGGGACGGGCGAAATGGGGAGATCATCAGAATGAAGATCAAAGCCAATGGGCGCTTGGCCTTGATGGTTGCGACAGGGCTGACCGGGCTTGCCGTGTGTCTCGCTGTTCCGTTGCCGGCACATGCGGCCGGTTCGGACGCATCGGCATCGAAATCCGACAACGCAACGACCGACAAGTCCGCGCAACAGAGTTCGCGGCATGTCCGGCGCCATGCGCGTCACAGCTCGTCCAAGACCGCCGACAAGTCGGCTGACAAATCCGAGGGCAAGAAGACGGCCAGCAAGGACGCCGGCAGCGTGACGTCGGCCGGCATGCCGGCCACGGTCGCCAATGCCAATGCGGAGCTGACCTCCGGCGACGGCAATGCGAGCACCCCGCCGGCAAGCGTCAATCCGGTGATGGCCGCCTCCGACAAGCCCGCCGACGCGCACCCCGACGGCAGCGTGGTCGCATCCGACCAGCTCAACGACCTCGACCGGGCCCTGCAACAGGAGCAGCCGGCGGAACAACCGCAACCGGTTCAGCCACAGACCGCCCAGCAGGAGGCGCCGGCTGTGCAGCCGCCGCCCGCCGCCGCAGCGGCACCCAAGCCGGCCCCGGTTCTGGCGAGCAGCGACAGCGCGAGCTGGGACCAGACCTCACTGATCGGGAAGATCTTCATCGGCTTCGGCGCCCTGCTCACGGTGGCCTCCGCCGCACGGATGTTCATGGCCTAGCCGAGGCGCTTGCGGCTTGCGGCGCTGGGTAGCGCCGCACCGCGGCCCAAAGCCTCGCTTCGGCCCTTGAAGCGCATCCCGCCAGCGGGCACATTGCCCGCCAAATCAGGCACGGGGTTTGCGTCATGGCTACGTTCGAATTCATCATTGTCGAGAGCAAGGGACCGGTCGGCGTCATCACGCTGAACCGGCCGAAAATGCTGAATGCGCTGTCGTTCGGCGTGTTCCGCGAGATCGCCGCGGCGGTCGACGATCTCGAGGCTGACGACAAGATCGGCAGCATCCTGATCACCGGCAGCGAGAAGGCCTTCGCCGCCGGCGCCGACATCAAGGAGATGCAGCCGAAGGGCTTCATCGACATGTTCAACAGCGACTTCACCGCCATCGGCGGCGATCGCGTCGCGCGTTGCCGCAAGCCGACCATCGCGGCGGTCGCGGGCTATGCGCTCGGCGGCGGCTGCGAGCTCGCGATGATGTGCGACATCATCATCGCCGCAGACACCGCCAAGTTCGGCCAGCCGGAAATCACCCTCGGCACCATTCCCGGCATCGGCGGCACGCAGCGCCTGACCCGCGCGATCGGCAAGTCGAAGGCAATGGATCTCTGCCTGACCGGGCGGATGATGGATGCGGCGGAAGCCGAGCGCTCGGGCCTGGTGTCGCGGATCGTTCCCGCCGACAAGCTCCAGGAAGAGGCGCTCGCCGCGGCCGAGAAGATCGCCTCGATGTCGCGTCCGGCCGCCGCGATGGCCAAGGAGGCCATCAACCGCGCGTTCGAGACGCCGCTTTCGGAAGGCATGAATGTCGAGCGCAACCTGTTCCACTCGACCTTCGCGCTCGAGGATCGCTCCGAGGGCATGGCGGCCTTCATCGAGAAGCGCAAGCCGGTCAACAAGAACCGCTAAAGCGCGATGCGATCAGGTTGAAGCGTGATCGCGCTTTAGCTTTTTGTTTGCGCATGATCTCGTCGGAAAACCGCTTCGCAGTTTTCCGGATCATGCGTTGCGGCTCCGTTGCAGTGCCGCGGTGACGAGCGCGCGATAGGCGCGCTCGGCGACGTGTGCCGGCTTGTCGAGACCGAGCCGAGCCAGGCATTCGCGGTCGGCGGCATCGGGCGGATGCCGCATGCCCTGCCACAGCAGGCCGGCGAGTTGCAGCGACGAGCGCTGGGCCTGCTGCAAGATCTGCAGCGCCGGAATCAGCCGCTGCTCGACGTCGGTGAAGTCGCTGCCGAACGGGAATGACGGCAGCAGGCCCGAATCGCGCGCGGGCTTCAGCGCAGCGCTGATTCGCTCCGGACAGTTCTCGCGGTGCGCGGCGGGGATTTCGTGATCACGTGGCAGCTTGCCGGCATCCTTGGCCTGCCGCATCAACTCGCTTTGGAAACGCGAGTCAGACACCTCCAGCATCGCGGCGATCACGTCCGCGTCGGATTTTCCACGCGTATCCGCAACGCCATATTCGGTGACGAAGATATCGCGCAGGTGTCGCGGAATCGTCTCGTGGCCATAGGACCAGCGGATGTTCGACTGCGCCTTCTTGCCGGACTGATGGGTTGCCTCCAGCGCCAGCACCGAGCGTGCGCCTTCGAGCGCGAATGCCTGTGCCACGAAATTGTACTGGCCACCGACGCCGCTCACGACCTGGCCGTTGTCGAGCCCGTCGGAGATCGCAGCGCCGAGCAGCGTCGCCATCATCGCGTTGTTGACGAAGCGCGCATCGACACGGGCGCGGCGCTTGCCCTCCTCGTCGCCGAAGATCTCGTTGGTGAAGGACACAGGCATCATCTGGACTTGTGCCAGCTGCTCGGGCTTCATCTCGCGCAGCGCGCGATAGAAGGATTGCGGCCCCAGGAAGAATGCGCCGTGCAGCATCACGCCGCCAATGTCGCGCTTGAGAATGCCGGCGTCGATCAGCCCGAGGAACGCCTCGAACAGCATCTCGCTGACGCCATAGAGGCCCTTCTCGAACGGCCCGGTCTCGGCCGCTGCGGCCTGTGCGGTACCGGGCGCAAGGCGCTGCATGATGCCGTGGAATTGTGCGTTGTCGCGATGCCGGACCACGAGGCCCTGCGCCAGCGCATCGCCGACCTGCCCGATCCCGATCTGCAGCGTGCCGCCATCGCGCACCAGACCGGCGGCATGCAATCCGATGGCATATTTGGTGTCGCTGATCGGCTCCGACGGCGGCGCGAACAGCGGGAAATCGGTATCCGGACTGTCGAGCACCGCGGCGAATTCATCGGCCGGCAGGTCGCCGGGTCCGGGCATGAACGGCAGCTCGGAATTGACCTGGCCGATCAGCTTGAAAGACGCCCGTCCCTGTGCCCGGGCGCGCAGCACGTCGAGCGTCGTGTCGGTGTTGCAGCTCAGGCTATAGCGCGGCACGCCGTCGATGACGCGCTTGGCAACCAGCTGGGGAACGACATTCAGTCCGCGCGACAACAGGTACGACGCCGCGTGGGTGTAATTCGCGGAAATGTAGTGCTGCTGCGCGAACGGCTGATACAGCCACTGCCCCGCGAGGAAGAAGAACTCGATTACCTTGATGTTGGGCGGAAGCGCGCCGCGATGCAGCGCATCCGCATAGGCGAGATCCGGGTAGCCGCCGAACAGGCGATCTATCACCGGTCCGATGAAGCGCTGTTCGAGCAGGCTCTTCGGCTTCGGCTTTTCCAGCGTCAACGCGGAGAACAGCGTCAGGTTGATGGAGCGGTCGGCCACCGCCCGCGCATACAGCGCGTTGACGATGTGGTTGGCCTTGCCGAGGCCGAGCGGCAGCCCGACCACCAGTTCGGTTCCGACGTCACGAATGATGTGCTCCGCGATCGCCTCGGGGTCGGAGAACAGTATGGGCATCAGCAATGGACCCGGCGGAGACAGTGGATAACCGGCGCCGCGGAATCGGCACCCGGCGGTTCGAATTTATACTTCATATGACAGTCGCGTTCGCCTGTGACGAACCGGCAACAGACAACAACCGAAATGATGTGCAGATGTCGCGGGGCGGTTTGCCTGTGGCGGCGCCGCCCCGTAAACAGGTAGATGTGTCGACGGCGTCGGCGGAGGCGGACTGCCGGGGTTTGGTGTGCGGGATCACATGGTTGAGCGTGCCGCTGGTATTGGCGAGGTGGCGAGGCGCGTGCTTTTGTCGGGCATCGGCCTTGGCGCGCTGGTATGCGCGCTGCTGGCTGACACCGCGGCCCGCGCCGAGAGCCTGCCGGAGGCCCTGGTCAAGGCCTACCAGACCAATCCGCAGCTCAATGCCGAGCGGGCGCGCCAGCGCGCCACCGACGAGAACGTGCCGCAGGCGCTGGCCGGCTATCGTCCCCAGGTCAGCGCCGGCCTCTCGGTCGGCCTTCAGGCGGTGCGCGACCTGCTGCCCGGCAACGTCATCCAGACCGCGACGCTGAAGCCGTGGCAGATAGGGGTCACGGTGACCCAGACCCTGTTCAACGGCTTCAAGACCGCCAACAGCGTCCGCGTCGCCGAACTGCAGGTGCAATCCGGCCGCGAGGCGCTGCGCAATGTCGGCCAGGGCGTGCTGCTCGACGCCGTCACCGCCTATACCAACGTGCTGGCCAACCAGACCCTGGTCGAGGCGCAGCGCTCCAACGTCGCCTTCCTGAAGGAGACCCAGGCGATCACGCAGCGCCGCCTCAATGCCGGCGACGTCACGCCGACCGATACGGCCCAGGCCGAGGCGCGCCTCAACCGCGGCCTCGCCGATCTCAACGCCGCCGAGGTCAACTACGCGGTCAGCCAGGCCACCTATGCGCAGGTGGTCGGCAACTCGCCGTCGCAATTGCGGCCGGCGGAAACCACCGACCGGCTGCTGCCGCGCAGCCGCGAGGATGCGATCGCGCTTGCGCTGCACGAACATCCCGCCGTGACCGCGGCCGGCTTCGATGTCGACGTCGCCTCGACCTCGATCCGCGTCGCCGAGAGCAGCCTGATGCCGAACGTCACCCTGCAGGGCAGCGTCAGCCGCAGCCGCGACAGCGACCAGACGCTCGGTACGTTCGGGACCGACCAGGCCTCGGTGATCGGCCAGGTCACGCAGCCGATCTATGACGGCGGCACCGCGGCCTCGCAGACCCGGCAGGCCAAGGAAGTGGCCGCGCAGAGCCGCCTCGTGCTGGACCAGGTCCGCAACCAGGCCAAGACCGCCGTGGTCAGCGCATGGGTCGCCAATGAGGGCGCCAAGATCGCGGTGTCGGCCTCTGAGTCCGAGGTGAAGGCTGCCGAGGTCGCACTGGCCGGCGTGCAGAAGGAAGCCGCCGGCGGCCAGCGCACCACGGTCGACGTGCTCAACGCCCAGCAGGATCTGATCACGGCGCGGGCGCGGTTGATCGGCGCGCAGCGCGACCGCGTGGTCGCCTCCTACACGCTGCTCAGCGCGATCGGACGCCTCGACGTCAAGACGCTCAATCTCAAGACGCCCGACTACCTGCCCGAGGTGCACTACCATCAGGTGCGCGACGCCTGGCACGGCCTGCGCACGCCGTCGGGACAATAGGCCTCGTGGAACCGGTCGCAGCGCGAACCGGCCCTTTCCGCCCGCTCTCGCCGCCGATAACCTCCGCCCCCGCCGGCAACAGATAATGCCGGTGCGCGGAGTGCGCGCATAACAGCCGAGCACGCAGGGAGACGTCCAATGCTGACGCGACGCAGTATGATGCTGGCTTCCATCGCAGCGGGAGTGACCATGACCAGCAGCAACGCATTTTCCAAGGCCGCACAACCATCGACCCCGGTGAATTTCGACGTGCCTGCCGGTGCATGCGACTGCCACACCCACATCCATGGCGACCCCGAGAAATTCCCGTTCTTCGCGGGCCGCGTCTATACGCCAGAACCGGCCTCGCCGGAGGAGATGACCGCGCTGCACAAGGCGCTGCATGTCGAACGCGTGGTGATCGTGACGCCGAGCGTCTACGGCCCTGATAATTCGTCGACGCTGTTCGGCATGACGGCGCGCGGTCCGACGGCGCGCGGCGTCGCCGTGATCGACGACAAGACCAGCGAGAGCGATCTCGACGCCATGCAGAAGGCCGGCTTCCGCGGCATCCGCCTCAACCTTGCGACCGGCGGCGTCAACGATCCCAATGTCGGCCGGCAACGCTTCTCGGGCGCGATCGAGCGGATGAAGGCGCGCGGCTGGCATGTCCAGCTGTT
This sequence comes from Bradyrhizobium macuxiense, assembly GCF_007993935.1. GTDB lineage: Bacteria > Pseudomonadota > Alphaproteobacteria > Rhizobiales > Xanthobacteraceae > Bradyrhizobium > Bradyrhizobium macuxiense_A. The sequence continues at coordinate 260,053 of NZ_VITY01000002.1, forward strand.
CACCAGCCTCGCGATGATTTCCGCGATCAAGGATCTGGTCGCAGCAGCGCCGGTACCGGTCGTGTTCGACCATTTCGGCGGCGCCGAGGCCGCCCTGGGTACGGGTCAGCCGGGCTTTGACGACCTGCTCGCGCTGGTCAAATCCGGCAAGGCCTACGTCAAGATCTCCGGCGCCTATCGCGCCTCCAAGCTTGCGCCCGACTATGCCGACGCCACGCCGCTGGCGCAGGCGCTGATCGCGGCCAATGCCGAGCGCATCGTCTGGGGCACCGACTGGCCGCACCCGGATTCAGTGACGCCGGCGGGCAAGAAGGTCACCGACGTGACGCCGCTGTACCAGATCGACGACGGCCGCCTCCTCAACCAGCTTCCGGTCTGGGCGCCGGACGCCGCGGTACGCAAGACCATTTTGGTCGACAACCCCGCGCGGCTCTACGGCTTCACCTGAGGTTATCTTTCGGCCGGCGCGAGAAGTAGGAGATCAGCACCGGCAACGTGATCAGGATCACCAGCGGCGCCAGCATCATGCCAGTGACGACGACGATGGCGAGCGGCTTCTGCACCTGCGAGCCGATGCCCTCCGACACCGCCGCCGGCAGCAGGCCGACGCCCGCCACGACGCAGGTCATCAGCACCGGGCGAAGCTGCAATTCGCCGGTGCGGATTACCGCGCGCATCCGGTCATAGCCTTCGTCGATCAGCTGGTTGAACTGCGACAGGATGATGATGCCGTCCATCACGGCGATGCCGAACAGCGCGATGAAGCCGATCGCCGCCGACACGCTGAACGGGATGCCGGAGATCAAGAGCCCGAGCACGCCGCCGAAGATCGCCATCGGGATCACGCTCATCGCGAGCATGGTGTCGACCATCGAGCCGAAATTGAAGAACAGCAGCACCGCGATCAGCACGAGGCTGATCGGTACCACGATCGACAGCCGCTTGATCGCATCCTGCAGATTGCCGAACTCGCCGACCCATTCGAGATGCGAGCCGGGCGGCAACTGGACCTGCTCGTTGACCTTTTGCTGCGCCTCCAGGATCGCGCTGCCGAGGTCGCGGTCGCGCACCGAGAACTTGATCGGCAGATAGCGCTCCTGCTGCTCGCGATAGATGTAGGCCGCGCCGGAGATCAGCTTGATCGAGGCGACTTCCGAGAGCGGGATCTGCGTGATGCCGCCATTGGCGTTCGACGCCCCGATCCTCAGGTTCTGGATCGCCTCCGCGCTCTTGCGGTATTCGGGCGCGAGGCGAACGATGATCGGGAAGTGCCGGTCGCTGCCGGGTTCATAGAGGTCGCCCGCGGTGTCGCCGCCGACCGCGACCTTGATCGTGGCATTGATGTCGCCCGGGGACAGGCCGTAGCGCGCCGCGCGCGCACGGTCGACGTCGATCTGGACGGTCGGCTGGCCGAGCGAGGTGAACACCGCGAGGTCGGTGACGCCCTGCACGGTCGACAGCACGGATTTGATCTTGTTGGCGGTGTCGGTCAGCGCCTGCAGATCATTGCCATAGAGCTTGATCGAGTTTTCGCCCTTCACGCCCGACACCGCCTCCGAGACGTTGTCCTGCAGGTATTGCGAGAAGTTGAATTCGACGCCCGGGAATTTCTCCTGCAACTGCGTCAGCAATTGCGCGGTGAGCACGTCCTTGTCGTGGGTGTCAGGCCATTCGCCGGCCGGCTTCAGCGGTGCGAAGAATTCGGCATTGAAGAATCCCGCGGCGTCGGTGCCGTCGTCGGGACGGCCGTGCTGCGACACCACCGACACCACCTCGGGACGGCTGCGGATCAGCTTCCGCATCTCGTTGACATAGGCGTTGCCCTCCTGCAGCGAGATCGTCGGCGGCAGCGTGGCGCGGATCCACAAATTGCCCTCTTCCAGCTTGGGCAGGAATTCGAGGCCGAGGAACCGGACGAAGATGATGGTCATGACCACGAGGCCGGCGGCGCCGGCCATCACGACCTTGCGGTTGGCGATCGCCCAGTTCAGCGCCGGCAGATAGATCGCGTCGAGCTTCTTGACGATCCAGGTCTCGGTCTCGTGGATATGCGCCGGCAGGATGATCGCGCTCAGCGCCGGCGTGATGGTGAACGTCGCCAGCAATCCGCCCGCCAATGCATAGGCATAGGTTCGCGCCATCGGGCCGAAAATGTTGCCCTCGACGCCTCCCAGCGTGAACAGCGGCAGGAACGCGGCGACGATGATGGTGGCGGCGAAGAAGATCGAGCGCGACACGTCGGCGGCCGCCGACAGAATCGCATGGCTCTTCATCCCCATCACCGTGTCCTCGGAGATGTGCGCACGCTCGGCTTCCGATAGTGCGGTGGTCTGCGACAGCCGGCGGAAGATCGCCTCCACCATGATCACGGTGGCATCGACGATCAGGCCGAAATCGATCGCGCCGACCGACAGCAGATTGGCGGATTCGCCGCGCAGCACCAGGATGATCACGGCGAAGAACAGCGCGAACGGGATCGTCGCGCCGACGATCAGCGCGCTGCGGAGATCGCCGAGGAATATCCACTGCAACAGCACGATCAAGAGGATGCCGACCACCATGTTGTGCAGCACGGTGTGGGTGGTGAGCTCGATCAGATCCTTGCGGTCGTAGATGCGTTCGATCTTGACGCCCGGCGGCAGGATCGACGAACCGTTGATCTGGTTGACCAGTTGCTCGACGCGGGCAATCGTGGGCGAGCTCTGCTCGCCGCGGCGCATCAGCACGATGCCCTGCACGATGTCGTCGTCGCTGTCGATGCCGGCGATGCCGAGCCGCGGCTTCTCGCCGATCGTGACGGCGCCGACGTCCCTGACCAGCACCGGATTGCCGCCGGACTGCGAGATCATGGTGTTGGCGAGATCGTCGATCGAGCGGATCAGGCCGACGCCACGCACCACGGCCGATTGCGAGCCGATGTTCACGGTGTTGCCGCCGACATTGATGTTGGCGTTGGAGACCGCCTGCAGCACCTGCGGCAGGGTCAGGCCGTTGGCGACCAGCTTGTTGAAGTCGACCTGGATCTCATAGGTCTTGGTCTTGCCGCCCCAGCCGGTGACGTCGATCACGCCGGGCACCGCGCGGAAGCGGCGTTGCAGCACCCAGTCCTGCAGCGTCTTGAGGTCGAGCACGCTGTAGTTCGGCGGCCCCTTGAGGCGATAGCGGAAGATTTCACCGATCGGGCTTGTCGGCGAGATGCCGGGCTGCACGTTGCCCGGCAGCGGGGCGAGCTGCGACAGGCGGTTGAGCACCTGCTGCAGCGCCTCGTCATAGGTGTAGTCGAAGGAGAACTGCAGCTTGACGTCGGACAGGCCGTACAGCGAGATGGTGCGGATGGTCTTGAGGTTCTTGATGCCGGCGACCTGGGTCTCGATCGGGATCGTGATGTAGCGCTCGATCTCCTCGGCCGACAGGCCCGGGCTCTGCGTCACGATGTCGACCATCGGCGGGGTCGGATCGGGATAGGCCTCGATGTTGAGCTGCTTGAACGCAAGCAGGCCGCCGACGAAGACGGCGACGAACATGGCCACCATCAAGTAGCGGCGATTGACGGCAAGGGCGACGAGGCGATCCATTCAGATCGGCACTTTCAACGGTGAGAATTTGTCGTGTTGAGCATGGTCGATCCGGAAAGCCGGGTCCCCTTTTTCCGGATCATGCGTCTCAAGTGCCAGATGCGGCGCGGTCGATGAAGAGGCTTCCCTTCGTCACGATCTGCTCGCCCGGCTTGAGATTGCCGGCCACCTCGACGAGGTCGCCATTGATGAGGCCGGGCTTGATCTGGCGCAGCTCGATGGTCTTGTCATCGGCCCTCGCGACCCAGACGCGAACCTGATCGCCCTCGTAGATCAGCGCCTGCTTCGGCACGCCGACCGCGGGGTGATCGCCCTTCGAATACAGCGTCACATTGGCGAACATCTCGGGCTTCAGCCGCATGTCGGCATTGTCGATGGTGGCGCGGACCAGCAGCCGGCGCGAGGTCGCGTCGATCGCGGCGGCGACATAGTTCACCCGGGCGTTCAGCACCTTGCCGGGCAGCGCCATCACGCTGAAGCTGAGGTCCTGCCCGATCGCGACATTGTCGGCGTCGGATTCGCGGACAAAGGCGATCAGCCAGACCGTCGAGAGATCGCCGATCACGTAGACCGGGTCGCTGGCGCCGGTCGAGACATATTGGCCGGGGCCGGCCTTGCGCTGGACCACGGTGCCGCCGATCGGCGCGAACACCGTCGTCTCCGGATTGAGGCGGCCCTTCTGCTGCAAGGTCGTGATGGCTTCGTCGCCGAAGCCGAGGATGTGCAGCTTGTTCTGCGCGGCTTCCAGCAGCGTCTGCGCCGAGCGCGCATCGTTCTGCGCCTGCACCAGCGCGGCCTGCGCAGTCTGGTAATCCTTCAGCGGGATCGCCTTGCCCTCGGACAGGTCCTTGGCGCGCTTTTCCTGGATCTGCGCCAGGTCGAGCGCCGACTGGGCCTTGTTGAGACCGGTCATCGCGGCGACATAGTCGTTCTGCGCCTGCACGGTGTCGGCCGCCTCGATCACGAACAGCGGCTGCCCCTTCACCACGGCATCGCCCGGCCGCACCAGGAGACGGGTCACCCGCCCGGTATAGGGCGAGTAGACCGGGGTGGAACGGTCCTCATCGATCCCGATCTTGCCCTCGGTCACCAGCTCGGAGCGGAAGGTGTGCTCGGCCACGGTCTGGAAGGTCAGGCTGGCCCACTCGGCGGCCGACGGCGCATATTGCGTGCCCCCCTTGCGGGACTGGCTGGAGACTTCTGACGGCGCTTGCTTTTCCGAGCCGAAACGGGTGTAGCCATAGGCGCCGGCGCAGGCAACCACCAGCACCGCCGCGGCCACGAGCAGGCGCGGGCGGCTAAAGCTCTGCATTCTCTTGGTAAACTCTTTCAGCATGCGGTCCGCAGGGTCGATCGTTGCAGCTTCCGGCGGGACGGCCCCAGCGGTGCGCTAATAGTGCCGAATTGGCGTTGCAAACAACCTAAAAATCGCACTTCGGCGGTGCGGGTCGTTAAAGTTCGGATACCCTGAATGGTGGCTGAATGTCTCATCCGGGAAACTCCGGGGGATTGCTGCCGAGCGGCATGGCCGGACGGGACCATTGGGCCGGGGTCCTCGATAGCACGGCGGCGTGCCGGACCGAGCTCAGCGTGCCAAAACCGGACGGCAACCGCTCGATGAAGGGCAGCACCGCTTCCGCCTTGAGGTCCTCGGTCGCGAGGCCCGCCTCGAGGCGGCCGAGATTCCACAGCCAGCGCCCGGTTTGCGCCAGCGACAGGCGGACGTGCCAGCTGCCGCCTTCCCGCGCCTGGCGGGCCTTGGCCATCATGGCACCGAACGCCATGAAATATCCGGTGGCGTGGTCGAGCATCTGGGCCGGCAATTCCTTCGGTCCATCAACGCCGGCCGCCTGCCCCTCGGCGTGATTGAAGCCGGTCGTGGTCTGCACCAGCGAATCGAAACCGCGGCGCTCCGCCCACGGACCGGCATGGCCATAGGCCGACAGCGTCACATAGACGATCCCGGGATTGATGCGGGCCACTTCCTCCGGCGAGAAGCCGAGCCGCGCAATCGCCTGCGGACGATAGCCCTGGGAGAGAATATCGGCCTGCGCCACGAGATCGCGCATCACGCCCCGCCCCTCCTTGCTGCGCAGCTCGAGGAACGTCGTCAGCTTGCCGCGGCCGGTGTCGATGGTCAGCCAGGGGATATCAGGCAGGTCGGGACCCGAGATCAGCAGCACATCGGCGCCGTGCACGGCGAGCGTACGGCCGGCGACGGGACCTGCGATCACGCGCGACAGATCGAGCACACGGATGCCGGCCAGCGGCCGCTTCCCGGCGGGCCACGGCTTCGGCGCGGCCTCGCCGATCTTCTCGATCGAGATCAGCGGCAGCTTCGCCAGTTCCCGGGCGTGCGGCATCGCCGACCACTCGTCATATGAGCGCATCAAGGCGACGACGCCGCCGGCCGCATAGGCCGCGGTCTCGAATGCCTCGCCGTCCCACTGCAACAGCGCGGCCTGCACCTCGTCACGCTCAGCGTTGCAGCCGAGCACCTTGCAGGCGGCGTCGCGGTGATGCGGGAAGTTGGTATGGAGGCGGACGAAGCGGCCGTCGCGGACGCGGTAGACGCCGGCGATCTTGTCCCAGGCTGGCGGCGGCGGCTTGTCGTCGACCCGCAGGTAGCGCTCGCTGCGGCATTCCACGACGGCATGGCGGATGTCGACCGCGACGTCCTGCGCCTCACCGCTGCGGGCTTTCCAGATCTCGGCCGCCGCAAGGCCGGCCGCGGCGATCGGCGCCTGCGCGGCGGCTGCGACACGAAACGACGACGGCAATTGCGGCTCGCTGCCGGTCAGCCTGACCGCATCGAGCGCGGACGGCGCTCCGCCGGCGCCGGTCCAGACATCGGCAAGGATTTCACGGATGTCCTGCATGCGCATCCTCTTTGCGATTAATCTATGCCCGAGCATGATGACAAAAAGGCAATGCCCGATCCAAACCCTTATTTGGGCATGATCTTTTCGGAAAACCGTTTCACACTTTTCCGGATCATGCCTTGTTTGGGCATGATCTTCTCGGAAATCCGCTTCACAATTTTCCGGATCATGCCTTCTGGCCGACCCGAACAGGAGTTGCAATGGCTGCCATCGATCCCATCACCGCCGGCGGCGTCTTCCTCGCGACCGCGGCGACCGACGCGGTCTACGTCATGTTCACCTCGGCGGTCGTCGCGCGCAAGCGCGTGCCGGCGGCGACCTGGAGCAGCGTCTGGTACGTGCTCTCCTCCTATGCGGTGATCAGCTACACCGAGAACTGGCTCTATGTCGCCTTCGCGGCAGCCGGCTCGTGGGTCGGCGCCTATGCATCGATCACCTTCCTGCACCGCCCGCCGGGCGGACCGCCGGTCGGGGCTGCGGTGGAGTAGTTGGTTCGAGCTCGCTCCGCTGTCGTCCCTGCGAAAGCAGGGAAAGCTTCTGCCGGAATAGGGCTCCGGCAGAAGCTCGCACCGTTTGCTCCTACTTCAGCGCAGCTTGCCCGGCGAGCGAGATCACATTGTCCTGTGAGCCCGAACCGCCGCTGACACCGATGGCGCCGACGATCTTGCCGTCGACGATCAGGAGGTTGCCGCCGCGCGAGGCGATCACGTCGTCGAGGGTCGTGAGATAAGTGAAGTATGCGCCCTTGCCGATCAGGTTCTCGAACGTCAGCGTCGGCCGGCGATAGCGCGTCGTGGTGCGCGCCTTGTGCTGCGAGACGCCGATCGAGGCGTATTGGCAATTGTCCTGCTTCTCGAAATAGACGAGCTCGCCGGCCGGATTGACGATCGCGATGCAGAACGCATTCCAGTTTCGCTTCTGGGTCTCGGCGACCGCCGCAGCCGCGACCTTCTTGGCGGTTTCGAGGTTGATCGGCTCGCCATAGGGCGGCGGCGCGAGCGCATCGGGGACGACGTCGTTGGGATTGTCGGGATTGGAAGGCACCTGGGCAAATGCGCCGGTGGCCGAGACGAACGCGATGCAGGCCGCGCCGATGAGCGCAGTGAGATAACGCATGGAGTGCTCCCGAATGTTTGTCGTTGCAGGCCCCGGATCGATCGCCCGGGCGGCCGGGACGATAGCAACTGGCCGACGGCGCACAAGACGGCAGCGATCGATGTGCAGCGCAGTATCCGCGCGGCGACAATGAAAATCGCGTGAGGACGGCGGATATCGAGGTCGCGCATCTCGAACCGGGTAGAAGGATCGTAGGGCGGATTAGCCGAAGGCGTAATCCGCCATTCCCTCGGGGATCATTGCCGTTCGCCGAAGTCACCGCTCATCGCGACGTCACCACCCCAGTCGTCCGGGAACACTCCTGCGCGGACGTCGCGATGAAACGACGAGTGCGGCCAGTCACACACCCGCGCGACATGACGATGCTTCAGCGGATTGATGTAGCAATACTCGATGTGACGCACGTAATCAGTCTCGTCACGGATCAGGTGCTCCCAGAACCGACGTTGCCAAATTCCGCGTTCGTTGCGGGCGGTGCGAACGTCGCTGAGCTTTTCATGTCTTGGAAGGGCTCTTGCGAAGCGGTTCTTGACCAGTCGCCAGCGCGTCGAGAAATCGGTGTCGCCGGGCGGCAAAGTCCAGACCGCGTGCAGATGATCGGGCAGGATGACGAATGCGTCGATCGTGAAGGCATAATCCCGGCGTGTCGCCGCAACGGCGTTGCGCAATTCCGCAATGTGATCTACGAGCAAGGTTTGTCGCCGGTCCAGCAGGTTGACCGTAAAGAACCAACAACCACCGGGGATGAATGCGCGACGATAATTCGGCATGAGCTTTCACGTCGGTTGAACTGAACGGCGGATTACGCCTTCGGCTAATCCGCCCTACAATTCTGGTGATCCCCTCAATGGAAATCGCGTGACGGCGGCAGGATGCGGACGTTGCGGGGGTGGCGGATCCTTTGCGGCGAGTTGTCGCCGTGATCGCGGCGGTCGTCGTTGAGCGGCTCGATCAAGGCCGGGCCCGCCGGCACCGGGTGCTTGCTGGCGAGGGGCTCATTGGCGAGGCCGATCAGATCGTGGGAGCGGTCGGTCATGCGCTGCGCCACCAGATGCGTCACGCCCTCCGGGCTGCTCTGGATATAGCCCTCGACCAGGATCAGGCGCGCGCCCATCACCTCCTTGCGGTACTGCTCCATCACCTTCGGCCACACCACGATGTTGGCGATGCCGGTCTCGTCCTCCAGCGTCATGAACACGACGCCCTTGGCGCTGCCCGGCCGCTGCCGCACCAGCACCACGCCGGCGCAACGGACGCGGCGGCGGTCGTTGCCTTGATTGATGCTGTTGCAGGCGACGACGCGCTCTTTGGTGAACATCTCGCGCAGGAATTCCATCGGGTGGCCCTTCAGCGACAGGCGGATGGTCTGATAGTCGGCGACCACCTGCTCGGGGCGCGGCATCTCCGGCAGCGGTTCTGCGCCCTCATCCGGCTGCTCGCGCGCGGTCGCGGCCTCGAACAGCGGCAGCGGCACGTCGTCGGGCAGCCGCCGCACCGCCCACAGCGCCTCGCGGCGGTCGAGCCCGAGCGAGCGGAACGCATCGGCATCGGCGAGCAGGATCAGCGCGCGCTTGGGCAGAGCGGTATCGCGGGCGAAATCCTCCAGCGAGGCGAACGGCCGGCGGTTGCGCGCGGCGACGATGCGGTCGGCCCAGTCGAGCTCATCTCCGTCCAAGGCCGCGCGGGAGGTGGGCGGGTTCCCTCCCCCCTTGCGGGGTCCGAGGCGAGCAAAGCTCGCTCTCGAGGTTAGGGAGAGGGGTAAGCCGCACGGGCGGTGGTCGTGGCTTACCCCTCTCTCCAACTCTCCCCCGCAAGGGGGGAGAGAGCCCATCCGTTCGTGCCTTCCTGACTCATAAACATCTACGCTTCGCGTGCCCCGGAATGACGACTGGAGGGACTTCAACCTCTCCTCGTCCTCATCCAGCCAATGAAACCCGTCGATCTGGCGGAAGCCGAGCCGCACCGCGCAGTGATCGCCGACCTGCTCCTCCAGCGTGTTCTGCGCAAAGCTGAAGGAGACATCGACCTCGCGCACCGTGACGCCGTTCTTGCGGGCGTCGCCGACGATCTGCGCCGGGGCATAAAAGCCCATCGGCTGCGAGTTGAGCAAGCCGCAGCAGAACGCATCGGGATGATAGTGCTTCAGCCATGAGGAGATGTAGACAAGCTGCGCGAAGCTCGCGGCGTGGCTTTCCGGGAAGCCGTAACTGCCAAACCCCTTGATCTGGTCGAAGCAGCTGCGGGCGAAGTCCGGATCGTAACCGCGCGCCACCATGTTGCCGACCAGCTTCTCTTCATAGCTGCCGATGGTACCGACGTTGCGGAAGGTCGCCATCGAGCGGCGCAGGCCGTTGGCCTCTTCGGAGGTGAACTTTGCCGCCTCGATCGCGATCCGCATCGCCTGCTCCTGGAATAGCGGCACGCCGAGCGTCTTGTGCAGGACATTGTGGAGTTCATCCGGCGGGCCGTGCTCGGGCGCCGGCGATGGATAGCTTTCCTTCTCGACACCATTCCGCCGCCGCAAATACGGATGCACCATGTCGCCCTGGATCGGCCCGGGGCGTACGATCGCAACCTCGATGACGAGATCGTAGAAAGTGCGCGGCTTCAAACGCGGCAGCATATTCATTTGCGCCCGGCTCTCGACCTGGAACACGCCGAGCGACTCGCCGCGACACAGCATGTCGTAGACTTTTTTGTCGTCCTGCGGGACCGAGGCGAGCTCCCAGCGCTCGCCCTTGTGGTCATCGATCAGGTCGAAACATTTGCGGATGCAGGTCAGCATGCCGAGCGCAAGCACGTCGACCTTCATCATATGCAGCGCGTCGACGTCGTCCTTGTCCCATTCGATGAAGGTGCGGTCGTCCATCGCAGCGTTGCCGATCGGCACATAGGTGTCGAGCCGGTCCTGGGTCAGCACATAGCCGCCGACATGTTGCGAGAGATGGCGTGGAAATTCGATCAGTTCGGTGGCGAGCTCGACCGCGAGGTTGATCATCGCATTCTTTGGATCGAGCCCGGCCTGCCGCACCTGCATGTCGTTGAGGCCCTTGCCCCAGCTGCCCCACACGGTGTCGGCGAGCGCCGCGGTGACGTCCTCGGTCAGCCCGAGCGCCTTGCCGACGTCGCGGATCGCGCTGCGCGGGCGATAATGGATGATGGTGGCGATGATGGCAGCGCGGTGGCGGCCGTAGCGGCGATAGACATATTGCATCACCTCCTCGCGCCGCGAATGCTCGAAATCGACGTCGATGTCCGGCGGCTCCAGCCGCTCCTTGGAAATGAAGCGCTCGAACAACAGATCGACCTTGGTCGGATCGACCGAGGTGACGCCGAGCACGTAGCACACTGCCGAATTCGCCGCCGAGCCGCGCCCCTGGCACAGGATGTTCTGGCTGCGCGCATAGCGCACGATGTCGTGCACGGTGAGGAAGTAATGCGCGTATTTCAGCTCGGCGATCAGCGCGAGCTCCTTGTTCAAGGTGGCGCGAAGTTTTTCGTCGATCTCGCCGCCGAAATATTTGTCGACGCCGGCCCAGGTCAGGTCCTCGAGATGCTGCTGCGCGGTCTTGCCCGGCGGCACCGGCTCATCGGGATACTGGTATTTGAGCTGGTCGAGCGAGAACGAGATGCGTTTGGCGAAGCGCATGGTCTCCGTGATCGCGTCCGGCAGATCGCGAAACAGCCTGATCATTTCATGCGCCGGCTTGAGATGCCGCTCGGCATTGGCCTCGAGCCTGCGGCCGACAGCCTCGATCGTGGTCTTTTCGCGGATGCAGGTCAGCACATCCTGCAGCGGGCGGCGCGCAGGATGGTGATAGAGCACCTCGTTGGTGGCGAGCAGCGGCACACCGGCATCGGTGGCGAGGCCATGCAGCCGTGCGAGACGGCGCCTGTCGTCGCCGCGATAGAGCAGGCTTGCGGCAAGCCAGACACCGTCGGCGGCGCTGGCCTTCAGTTGCGCGAGCACGCCGAGCGCGTCATCAGTCTCGAAACGATGCGGCAGCGTCAGCACCAAAAGCTGACCTTCGGCGAAATCGACGAGATCAGGCAAAGTGAGACGGCAATCACCCTTCTCGACGCGCTCGATGCCAGCACCGCGCTTGCCGCGGGTCAGCAATTGGCACAGCCGGCCGTAGGCGGCGCGGTCGCGCGGATAGACCAGGATATCGGGCGTGCCGTCGATGAAGACGATGCGGGCGCCGACCAGGAACTTGGACGGATGGGCGACCTTCTCGCTGTCGAGCTCCTTCCAGGCGCGCACCACGCCGGCCAGCGTGTTGTGATCGGCGATCCCGATCACGGGGATTCCGAGTTCGCTCGCCTGATGCACATAGGCGCGCGGATCGGAGCCGCCGCGCAGGAAGGAGAAATTGCTGGTGATGCCGATCTCGGCATAATCGAGCGCTGGCATCGTCATGCGAACAGCCCGTGCACATACCAGTTGGCCGGAACGGACTTCCCCTCTTCGTCCCGCAGCTCGTTCTCATAGAGCCCGTCGCGAAAGATCCAGAAGCGCTGGCCCTCGGCATCCTCGACGCGGAAATAGTCGCGCGTCAGCGCCGCGCCGTCCTGCTTCCACCATTCCATCGCGATGCGCTCGGGACCCTCGACCCGCACCACCGCATGCAAGGCACGCCGCCAGGTGAATTGATGCGGCGGACCGTCCGGCACACTCGCGAACGGCACCTTGATCGGCTCGGGCCGCTCGAACAGCCTGAGCGGCCGCAGCGGCGGCTCGCCGGTGACGCGCTCCGGCCAGGCGGCGGCGCTGGCGGCGGCCAGATGATGCTGCGCCGGCAGCGCGAGCGCCGCGCGCTCGGGGATATGGCTCTCCAGCGGCAGATGCACGACGACGCGTTTGCCGCCGATGCGGGCGGCAATGCGGTCGATCAGCGCCGAGATCTCGTCATTGTCGTGCACGGTGGTGTCGAGGTCGCGCTGCTGCTGCACCACGATCTCGGTACGCCCTGCGGCAAGGCGAATGAGATCGAAGCCGAAGCCGGGATCGAGCGGATCGTTGAGCGCATCAAGCCGCTCGCGGAACAGGCGGTCGATCATCTCGGGCCGCGTCACCGGACGCCCGGTCTCGACCATGATCGCGCGCACCGCACCGTCGGTGCGGAAGAAGCTAGCTTCCAATTGCCGCGCGCCCTTGCCCTGCTTGTCCATCGCCGCAACCAGCATTTTGGCGAGGCTCGACAGCGTCAGCGCGATCACGGTGTCGGTCGCGATCGGTTCGGGGAAACGCTTCTCGACGATGTAATCGGGCAGCGGCTTGCGCGGGCTGATCGGGGCATCGCCCTGCCCGAGCGCGTGGCTGAGCAAGGCGGTGAAGGCCGCGCCGAACCGCGCCGAGATCTCATGCGGCGCGCGCGCGGCGACATCGCCGATGGTCTTCAAGCCGGCGCGGCGAAGGCCGGTGGTCACAGCGCTATCTGCGCCGAGCGCCGACACCGGCAGCGGGCCGACCGCCTGCGCCTCTGTGCCATCGACGACGATCTTGCCCGAGACGTGGCGCGTCAGCGTGCGCGCCGCGATCGAGGTGCCGGCAATCGCCGCGCTGACCGCAAAGCCGCGCCGGCTCAGCGCATTGGTCACGATCTGCAGCAGCGCGCGCTCGCCGCCGAACAGGTGCGCGCAGCCGGTGATGTCGAGGAACAATCCATAGGGTGCGTCGAGCGCGACCAGCGGCGTGAAGCGGTCGCACCAGTCGGCGATATCGTTCAGCGTCTTCAGATCGGCGGCGGGATCGGCGTCGTAGACCGTAAGCTCCGGGCAGATCGCCCGCGCATTGGCGAGCGGCAGCCCGATCGACAGCCCGGCCCGCACCGCGGCCTCGTCGACGGCATGGAGCAGGATCGCGTTGTGGTCTTTTGCGACCACGACGCTGGGGAGTTCCGCTTGCTTCGCCTCGTTCGTAAGGGATGCATGGACGGATGGGTTCCCTCCCCCCTTGCGGGGGAGGGTTAGGGAGAGGGGTAAGCCGCTCGGGCGGTGCTCGTGGCCACCCCTCTCTCCAACTCTCCCCCGCAAGGGGGGAGAGAGCCCTGCCGATGTGCTCACCTCACACGAAGGTTCATCCACTTCCCGCGTCTCAGCTTGCGAGGCGGTGTCCTGCGCGAGCTTGCGCTTGATGCGGTCGATGGGCAGGCGTGGCAGCCACAGGCTGAGGATACGCCGACGGTTCACTGAATTGGCACTCATCACATTTCCATTCCATGATCCATCGCCCGACCGGGCCATGACGATTGCGCACGAGTTCGGCCTCGACGCGCGGCGCGCCCCAAGGGCTCGCGGCATTGCCGGGCGGCGAATGCGCTGCGCGCACGATCCAGCGCGTTTCCGCGGTCGAGGGAATTGGCGTTGCCGCGATCCGCAGCACTAGCGCGGTGACGCCGGAGGCTTGCGCGGCCAGGGTCAATTTGCGGCTGGCGACGAGATCGAGCTGGCGCGCCTGGCCCCAGATCTCGAGCACGACGGCGCCGAGCGCATCGCAGGCGAGCGCGTCGGCCGCGGTGCGCAGGCCGCTGTCGACATCGGCGGCGCGCACCGTGACCAGGAGGCGCGGATCGAGGCCGAGCTCGGCGAGCCCGCGCATCGACAGCGCGCCGTTCTCGCGATCGGAGAAATCCTGCCGCACCCAGACCAGCGGCTTGCGCGCTGATATCCGTCCGGCGAGCCCCGCGATGAACCCGGTCGCAGCGCCGCCCTGATGGCTGGCCGCGAACACCTCGTGCAGCACGGCCGGCGCAAGCCCGCCGCGCAACATCGCGTCCGCGCCGGCATGACCGAGCGCGATGCGGTTCGGCATCGCCGCATCCGATGGCGCCTCGATGCGCGCGATGCTGCCGCGCAGAGACGCAAGCGTACCCGTGCGTGCGCCGTTCATGATGCGCCGCTCCTTCTCAATCAAAATTTGAGGCCGTCACTGACCAGAACAGAGAACCAGGGACTGGCCCATTTGTTCATGGTATGTTCTAATATAAAGCTAACAGGGCCCGCGGAGTCAATCGGATTGGTGAGCTCAGTGATTCATGAATGGAATCAATGGGATTCAGACCCAGACGAACCGGATGGGCCGTGATCTTCCGCAAGTCAGGCGCGCTGGCCCGAAAAAGGCGGCGTGACGGAAACGGAGCAATCGCATGCGTATCATCGTGCTCGACAACGACACCGATTTCGAGGGCTGGCGCAGGGCAGCGCGGCGATTGGCGTTGAATGACGTGAAGCCTGCGGAGGTCGCCTGGACCATTCGCCGCGATGACGAATTGTCGTCAGCATCCTGCGTGAATGAACTGCCTGACGCGCCGCAGGCGCAGTTCAACGTCCCCGCCATATTCGTCGAGCTCGCAAAGGCCGCAATCCTGCATCGCAATGACGAGCGCTTCGCCCTGCTCTATCGCCTGCTGTGGCGGCTGCGCAGCCATCACGACCTGCTTAGCGCGACTGATGATCCCGATGTCGCCGAGGTCCACGCCATGGCGCGCGCGGTCTATTGCGACATCGACCGGATGCACACGCATCTCCGCTTTCGCGAAATCGGCCGCGAGCGGACGGCACATTACGTCGCCTGGTTCGAGCCGGAGCATCGCATCGTCGAGCTCGCCGCACCTTTCTTCGCCGGCCGCTTCGCCGACATGCCGTGGTCGATCCTGACCCCCGACGTGTCAGCACATTGGGACGGGCACGCGATCTCGATCACGCCGGGCGTCGCCAAATCCGAGGTGCCGTCCGAGGACCGGCTCGAGGAGGCCTGGCGGCGTCATGACAACGGCCTCTTCAATCCCGCGCGGCTGAAGGTGATGGAGATGCCGCAGGCCTATTGGAGGAACCTGCCCGAAGACTCGATCATTAAGCCGCTGATCGAAGACGCCATGCGCATGACCAGCGACCCCTTCATCGCCCGCAAGGCGGCGGAGCCGCGGAAGCCACAGGATCCGCCGATGGCCCGCAAGCAAACTCAGGATGCGCAGGCGCGCGACGCCATCGCTGCCCTGCGCGACGAGGCCGCCGATTGCCGCGCCTGCCCGCTATGGAAGGACGCAACCCAGACCGTGTTCGGCGAGGGACCGCAGAACGCGACACTGATGCTGGTCGGCGAGCAGCCCGGCGACAAGGAGGATCTCGCCGGCCATCCCTTCGTCGGACCGGCCGGGCAGATGCTCGATCGCGCGCTTGAGGACGCCGGCATCGATCGCGCCAGCGTCTACATCACCAACGCGGTGAAGCACTTCAAATTCGTACCGCGCGGCAAGGTCCGGCTGCACCAGAAGCCGAACACGCCGGAGATCCGCGCCTGCCGGCAGTGGTACGAACGCGAGCTCGCCGCCATCAAGCCGGAACTCGTGGTGGCGCTCGGCGCCACCGCAGCGCAGAGCGTGCTCGGCAAGATCACCCCGATCAACAAGAACCGTGGCCGCCTGATCGATCACGACGGAACCAAGGTGCTTGTCACCGTGCACCCGTCCTATCTGCTGCGGCTGCCCGACGAGAAAGCCAAGGCGCTGGAATATCAGCGCTTTATCGACGACCTGAAAATCGCCGCAGATCAGTTGCGCAATTCAGCCCGCGCGGCCTGAGTTCCACAAAATCTGTGGAACCGGAGCCACACGCTTTCAACGTGAAATTGTTCTGGACGCAGACAAATACCTACAACCTTTAATTGATCCGTGGTACTGTGACGTGTTCCGCAGGTATCGGGCGTCATGTTCACGCCATGACGTACCCTGAGGCGGGCGCGCTGCGCGGTTTGCTAGCCCCGATCGTGCGGCGCGCCACCTCATCTCCCATCCTGCCTCTCATTCCTCCCCGCACCCGCGCCCCTCCCACAGCACCTTCTTCGCCTGCGACGCCCCTCACTCGCGACGCCGCCGGATTTCCGGTCGACAGAAATCTTGTTCAGACCTGCCGTCGTGGTCTCGCGGCCGCTGTGACCTTAGCCGCACACGGTGGGTGTGACCTCACGGCACACAGTGTGATCTCACTGCACAAAGTCTTGCCCTGCGAAATGAACGCAAGGCATCTCCATCGTCATTGCTGACCTTTGTTGCTGGAGATTGCCACGAGGCCGCGAAGGCCCGTTGCCCTTCAATGCGTTGCACAACAATTCGGCGCGATGTCCACCGTCTTGGCCGGCCGCCTCATTTCGCGGGGCGGATTTCAATTGCTTGTCATATGCATCGATCAAAATCGGAGGCATTGGGACAGGAGTTTACCATGAGCGATATGGCGTTACCCGGCTCGATCGAGCCCGCCTTGAAAAAGGGTCCGGACCTCGACAAGGGCTTCCACCCCATGACGGGGATCATTTATTTGGGCGTGGTCGCGGCCGCGCTGCTGTTCGTTGCCTACAGCATCTATTCCGACGTCGACGCCACCGGCACGCGCGTCACCTCGTTCCTGCCCTACATCATGCTGTTCGTTGCGCTGCTGATCGCGCTCGGCTTCGAATTCGTCAACGGCTTCCACGACACCGCCAACGCGGTCGCCACCGTGATCTACACCCGTTCGCTGCCGGCGCATGTCGCCGTGGTGTGGTCGGGCATGTTCAACCTGTTCGGCGTGCTGCTCTCGAGCGGCGCCGTCGCGTTCGGCATCGTGTCGCTGCTTCCGGTCGAACTGATCCTGCAGGTCGGCTCCAGCGCCGGCTTTGCGATGGTGTTCGCGCTCCTGATCGCCGCCATCATCTGGAATCTCGGCACCTGGTGGCTCGGCCTGCCGGCCTCGAGCTCGCACACCCTGATCGGTTCGATCATGGGCGTCGGCATCACCAACGCGCTGCTGCGCGGCCGTGACGGCACCTCGGGCGTGGACTGGTCGCAGGCGACCAACATCGCCAAGGCGCTGCTGCTGTCGCCGCTGTTCGGCTTCGCGCTCGCCGCCGGTCTGCTCTACGTCCTCAAGATCGTCCTCCAGCGCGCGACGCCCGCGCTGTTCGGCGAACCGGTTGGCGACCAGCCGCCGCCGTGGTGGATCCGCGGCATCCTGATCCTGACCTGTACGCTGGTCAGCTTCTTCCACGGCTCGAATGACGGCCAGAAGGGCATGGGCCTGATCATGCTGATCCTGATCGGCACCGTGCCGACTGCCTACGCGCTGAACCGCGCGCTGCCCGCAAGCCAGATCGAGCAGTTCGCCGCGCGCTCGACCGCGGCCAGCAAGGTCATCGAAGGCAAGGCCGCCGGTTACAACGTGCTCGGCAATCCGCGCCCGGCCGTGACCAACTATGTCGCGCAGCACCAGATCAACGAAGGCACCTTCCCGTCGCTCGCGGTGCTGGTGAACGACATCGGCAAGCAGGTTGCCCAGTATGGATCGCTGGCCAAGTTCCCGGCCGATGCGGTCGGCAACACCCGTAACGACATGTACCTGGCGTCCGAGGCGATCCGTTTCCTGATGAAGGACAAGGAAGCCGAACTAACCGCTGCCGACGTCGCCACCCTGAACGAGTACAAGGGCTCGCTCGATGCCGCGACGAAGTTCATCCCGAGCTGGGTGAAGTTCGCCGTCGCGATCGCGCTCGGCCTCGGCACCATGGTCGGCTGGAAGCGCATCGTCGTCACCGTCGGCGAGAAGATCGGCAAGACCCACCTGACCTATGCGCAGGGCGCCTGCGCCGAGATCACCGCGGCCGCGACGATCGCCGCGGCCGACGGCTACGGCCTGCCGGTCTCGACCACGCACGTGCTGTCGTCAGGCATCGCGGGCACCATGGCCGCCAACGGCTCCGGCCTGCAATGGGCGACGATCCGCAACATCGCGATGGCCTGGGTGCTGACCCTGCCGGCCGCGATGATCCTCTCGGGCATTCTGTACTACGTGTTCTACCACGTGTTCTGATGCCGCCACGGCTTCGGCGCGACACCGCGCCGGACACAAGGGCCCGCACCTCAGGTGCGGGCCTTTTGCTTTCGGCCGTCATTGCGAGGAACGAAGCGACGAAGCAATCCACGCCTCCGCAAGCGGTGAGATGGATTGCTTCGCTTCGCTCGCAATGACGGACAGGATGGAAGCGCACTCAGTCGGCATAGACCCTGGCGACCTCGGCCAACAGGCCGCGCGCCCATTTGTGCAGGCCCGACTTGGCCGTCCTTGCGCTCCAGTACATGTCGATCGAGATCGGCACGCGGAACGGCAGCGCAGCGACATGCAGGCCGCCGCGCATCGCCCGCGCCAGATGATGCGGGATGGTCGCGACCAGGCTTGTGCCGGCGACGATGCGTTCCAGGCTGTCGTGGTTCGGCAGGCTGACCGCCGGCTCGATCTCGATCTGCTTTGCCTTCAGCGCCTCCAGATAGAGCGGCTGCCACTCGCCGCTATGGGTGATGAAGACATGCTCGGCCTTGGCGTAGGCCGACAGCGCGATCCGGCCGCGCGCCAGCGGGTTGGCCGGGTCCATCACGCAGACATAGTGATCGGTGAGGATGTGGCGCCTGAAGACGCTTTCGCCGACGACCCCGACCGGACCCAGCACGATGTCGCACTGGTTCTGCTTGAGATGGACGTCGCCATGGCCCGCGGCATCGAGCAGGACGAGACGGACCTGTGGCGCGCCGGCCCGCAGCCGCGCGGTGAACTGCGGCATCAGGGTCTGACGTTCGTGATAGTTGCAGGAGATCGTCACGGTCCCCTGCGCCGTCACGGGGTCGAACTCGACCGGCGAGGCGAGCCCGTCGATCTCGCCGATCATGTCCCGCGCCCAGCCGGCCAGCGCGGCGCAGCGCTCGGTCGCCGTCACGCCATTGCCGTTGCGGACGAACAGCGGATCACGCAGTGCGCCGCGCAGCCGCTCGATCGCATAGCTGATGGTGGACTGGTTGACGTCGAGGCGCTTGGCGGCCGCGGAGAACGACTGCAGGTCGTAGACCAGCACCAGCGTCCGCAAGGTCCCGATGTCGATCGGATCGATGGTGGAATTGGCCGCCACGCAGCGCCTCCCGCATTTGTCGGCGCCCAGCCTAGCATAAGGTCATGGAATATTTCGATGACCTATATCGATCCCATCGAATTGAGTGATCACGCCCATTGGCGCTAGCTTTCGCAAAAAGCGCTCCGGGAGGACCAATGACCAGCGCCGTGCCTGTCGTCACCGACATCGCGTATCAGGATCTGCTCGACGACCCCTATCCGATCTTCCGCCGCCTGCGCGAGCTGGCCCCGGCGGTCTATGTCGAGCCCGCGAAGCTGACGCTGGTGACGCGCTTCGACGACATCGTACGGATCGAGCGCGATCCCGCGACCTATTCGGCCGACAATCCGGCCTCGCTGGTCAACAAGGTGATGGGGCCGACCTTCATGCGCAAGGACGGCGCCGAGCACGCGATCGGCCGCAAGGCGATCGAGCCGTCGTTCCGCCCGGCCACGATCAAAGAGCATTGGGCACCGAAATTCACCGCCATCGCGCAAGCGCTGATCGATGATTTGTCCGCGGCCGATGAGGCCGACCTGTTCGCCGCGCTGGCCGCGCCGATGGCCTCGCTCAGCCTGATGGCGATGATCGGGTTTCGCGAGATGCCGTGGCAGACCCTGGCCGACTGGTCGCAGGCACTGATCGACGGCGCCGGCAATTACGCCGCCGATGCCGGGGTCGAGCGCAAGGCGATGCAGGCGAGCGCCGATGTCGATGCCGCGATCGACGCGGTACTCGACGATCACCGCAGCAAACCGAACCCCTCGATCCTGTCCTCGATGGTCAACGCCGATCCGCCGATGCCGATCGAGGGCATCCGCGCCAACATCAAGGTGATCATCGGCGGCGGACTGAACGAACCGCGCGATGCGATCCTGACCCTCGTGCTCGGCCTCCTGCAAGACCCGACGCAGAAGCACAGCGTGCTGGCCAAGCCGGAGCTATGGCCGACTGCGCTCGAGGAAGCGGTGCGCTGGATCTCGCCGATCGGCATGTATCCGCGCCGCGTCACCCGCGATGTCGATCTTTCCGGCACCACGCTGCCCGAGGACCTTCAGATCGGCCTCTGCATCGGCGCGGCGAACCGCGATGGCAATCGCTTCGCTGAGCCCGACCGTTTTGACGTGATGCGGCCGAAGCAATCGCATCTGGCGTTCGGCGCCGGGCCGCATTTCTGCGCAGGCACCTGGGTATCACGGCTCACCGTCGGCAAGATCGTGGCGCCGATGCTGTTCGATCGCCTGCGCAATCTGCGCCTCCGCGCCGAGGTGCCGCCCGTCGTCCGCGGCTGGGTGTTCCGCGGCCCGGTGACGCTGCCGGTCAGATGGGATGCGTGAGGTAGTCTAGTTCGTCATTGCGAGGAGCGAAGCGACGAAGCAATCCATCGTGCCGCGCACGCGGATAGATGGATTGCTTCGCCTCGCTCGCAATCACGGTTGGACTTACAACGCTGCCAACGAGGATCACGCCGCCAGCGCGTCCTCCACGATCTTCACGAAATACGACGTACCGTAGACGATCGCCTCGTCGTTGAAATTGTAGGCGGGGTGGTGCAGGCCGGCGCTGTCGCCGTTGCCGCAGAAGATGAAGGCGCCGGGCCGCGCTTCCAGCATGTACGAGAAATCCTCGCCGCCCATCAGCGGCGGCATCGTATGCACGTTGCCGTCGCCGGCCACTTCCTTGGCGATGCGGGTCGCGAATTCGGTCTGCGAGGCATGGTTGACGGTGACGGGATAGCCGCGCTTGTAGTCGAGCTCGATCCGCGCGCCGGTCAGCTGGGCGACGCCCTTGACCACTTCGCCGATGCGCTTCTCGATCAATTGCCGGACCTCCGGGGTCAGCGTGCGCACAGTGCCGCGCAATACCGCGGTCTGCGGAATCACGTTGCGGGCATTGCCGGCGTGGAATTCGCAGATCGAGATCACGGCGGAATCCAGCGGATCGACGCTGCGCGACACGATCGACTGCAGCGCGGTGATCAGCTGCGCACCGACCATCACCGAATCGATGCATTTGTGCGGCCGCGCGGCGTGGCCGCCGAGCCCCTCGATGTTGATGTTGACCTCGTCGGTGGACGCCATGATCGGGCCGGAGCGGATCGCGAACGAGCCGATCGGAATCCCCGGACCGTTGTGCATGCCGTAGACCTGCTGGACGCCGAAGCGGTCCATCAAGCCGTCCTTGATCATGGCGGCAGCGCCAGCCCCACCCTCCTCGGCCGGCTGGAAGATCACGACCGCATCGCCGGCGAAATTACGCGTCTCGGCGAGATAGCGCGCCGCGCCGAGCAGCATCGCGGTGTGGCCGTCATGGCCGCAGGCGTGCATCTTGCCCGGCGTCTTCGAGGCATAAGGCAGGTTGGTTTCCTCATGGATCGGCAGCGCATCCATGTCGGCGCGCAGGCCGATCACCTTGACGTCGCCCCTGGCCGCGCCCTTCTTGCCCTTGATGACCCCGACCACGCCGGTCTGGCCGAGCCCGGTCACCACCTCGTCGCAGCCGAATTCCCGCAGCCGGTCCGCCACGAATGATGCAGTGCGATGCACATCATAGAGCAGCTCGGGGTTTTCATGGATGTTGCGGCGCCAGGCCTGGATATCGGGTTGCAGATCGGCGACGCGGTTGACGATGGGCATGAGAATTCTGGCCTCGGAGGTTGAACGTAAGTCACCTCTAGCATGCAAGAGCCGGTCCACCCAAACAGATGTGACATGCCGCCGGCTGGGGCCCGCATTCGCAAACGGGATACGACATGGTCCCCGGACACGGCATCGCGTGACTTTGCGCGAGCCGGCCGAGGCCGGGGCTGATACGATCGCACCCGACCAAAGCCTAATAGTGCCGGAAAACTCTCGCGCGAATACTACCTGAAGTTTCCGCACCAAAATCCTCCCACCTGCAAAGAAGGGGCGGCTGCATGACGCCGGATCAGGCGGTCCTGTTTTCCACCATCATCCTGCTGGTGCCGATGGGCTACTTCCTGCTGGCGGCGCCGGCGTTCCTGCTTGTGAAGCTCGACATCCCGTCGGTCACGCGCCTGCTGCGCGGCATGTTCAACGCCTACTTCCTGGTGCTGGCGACAGCCGGTGTGATCGGAGCGCTCGCCTTAGCCGCCGCTGGCCGGCCGGCTACTGCGCTCGGTATCGCCCTGATCGCGGCATTCGCGGTGCTGGCACGCCGCTGGTTTCTGCGCCGGCTCGATGCCGAGGCGGATGCGCGAGACTCGGGCGATCCGACCGCGGTGCGGCGGCTGCGCGGGCTGCATTGGGGCGGCATGCTGTGCAATGCGGTCCAGGTGTTCGCGCTGGTCGCCAGCATCCCCTACATGGCACCGCTACCTTGATCGCTATGCCTCGCCTTTCCGATGCGGATCGTATTTCGAAAGCACGTCCTTGAGGTAATCCCGGCTCTTCCATTCCGGCGCGGGCGGCTCGTAACCGGGCCGGGGAACGAACGGATTCGCCGGCACATCAGCTGAAGCGCCCATCAGGTCAGGAATGTAGCGCGGGCAATTCGGAAAGATTTCGCATTTGACGCGGACGACGACTTTCGCGCCATGATGCCGGGCAAGCGCGTCCGCGCTGTCGTCGATCGTCGCCTTGCCTCGGATCCGCGTGCGAAACGTCTTGCCGTCGAGGCGGACGAACAGCAAGCCGACATTCGGGTTGCGGTGAATATTGCCGAGCGTGCGGTACATGTTGTTGCCGTCGTACTCGGGGTACTCGAGCGTATCGGGCCCGGTGATCCTCACGAAGCCTGGATCGCCGGATCGCATCGAACAATCGACGTTGTCCTGATAGCTCGTCGCGATGAAAAAGAACCGTGTCTCTTCGATGAGCTTGCGATCCTGCTCCCAGAATTCGAAGTGGAGACGATGCTTCTCGAGACCGTCGGCGACGCGACGACCGTCCAAGCGGTCCTGCAACTCACGCATTCCGTCGTGGTAGAAAGGGGCGCGGATCGGGTCTTCCACGGGACTCCTCCAGCAAGGTAAGCAATTGATCTGCGAGTTCTGGCGCGGTGTCTTGTGCGTGCCCGGCCACCACAGACGGCTATTTCTCCGGAGCCTGCCGGTCGAACGCGCTCAGCACCGCAAGCGTCATGGCCGCAACACCGGTCTTGATCGTCGGCTCCGGCACCGGCGCGAACAACGGCGAGTGGTTGGACGGCAGCGGCGGGCCGCGGCCTTCGCGGGCGGCGGCGACGCGCTCCGGCTCATAGATGCCGATATTGAAGAACATCGAGGGCACCCCGGCGCTGACGAATTCCGAATAATCCTCGCTGGGCGTGCCCGGCGGTGACGGCTCGAACTTGTCGCCAAACGCCGCCTTCAGCACCCTTTCCGCGGTGCCGACCACGTTGGGATCGTTGATCACGGCCTTGGTCCCCTCGGTGATCGAAATCTCCGGCTCCGGCGCATTCGACATGGCCGCGACCGCCTTTGCCGTCCGCTCGATGCCGGCAAGCATCTTGGCGCGCACCTCAGGCTTGAAGGTGCGAATGGTGCCGAACAGCACCACGTCGTCAGGAATGATGTTTGACGCGGTGCCACCGTGAATTGAGCCAATGCTGACGACGCCAAATTCGGTCGGGTCCTTTTCGCGGCTGATCACGCTCTGGACATCGACGACAAAGCGCGCAGCCATCATCACGGGGTCAATCGTCGCCTGCGGCACCGCACCGTGTCCGCCGCGGCCACGGAATTTGATATAGAGGCCATCGGCGGCGGATGAGCCGATGCCGACGCGATAGCGCACCGTTCCATAGGCGAACGGGCCATCATGCAAGGCGAAACCGACATTCGGCTTTGGAAATCGCGTGAACAGGCCATCCGCCAGCATGGCCTTGGCGCCCGAGACGATTTCCTCTGCCGGCTGGGCGATGAACATCAGCGTGCCGTGCCACTGGTCTTTCAGGCCGACCAGCGTCTTGGCCGTCCCCACCCAACTTGCCATGTGGACGTCGTGGCCGCAGCTGTGGGCCACGAAGGTTTCGCGTCCCTGCCAGGTCGTCTTGTCGTGGCTGGCATAGGGAAGCCCGGTCTTTTCCTCCATCGGCAGCGCATCGAGCTCGGTCCGCACCATGATGGTGGGGCCCTCGCCATTCCTGTAGATCGCGACCAGCCCGGTCTTGCCTATATGCTCCGTCACCTCGAAGCCAAGCGCCCGCATTTCGGCAGCCAGCTTGGCCGCGGTCTTCTCCTCCTGAAATGCGATTTCAGGATGGGCGTGAATATCCTTGTAGAGCGCATCGAGTTTCGGATAGTCGGCCTCGACCGACTTCTCGATCGCGCTCTTCAGCCTTGCGACATCAAGCTCGGCATTCGCCCGGTGCGGCAGTGACGCGCAGAGCGCGGCGGACGCGAGCAGCGTGAGAACCATTTTGGTCATGGCAATCGCTCCAGCTGAAATCCGGACACGGCGTTCCGAATGCCCCATTACATCACAGGCGGGGCTCGGCGGCCTGATCTAAGCAGGCAACGCGATCGGAGACAACGGCCTGGCGAGCTAGCCCGACGTCAGCATCTGGCTGCGGATCTCCTGCGCGGTGCGGCGCAGCGGCAGCAGGAATTTCTTGCGCGCGCCGGCCTCGCTGACCGTGCCCGAGATCGTGTTGACGCTGAGCGCCGCGACCACGGAGCCTGCCGGATCGCGCAGCGGCACCGCGATGCCGCAGATCGCGGGATCGAGCTCACCGTCGACCCAGGCATAGCCGTCGCTCTCGACCCGCAGCAGCAGTTCACCGAGCCGCTCCGGATCGGTCACCGTGCGCGGCGTGACCTGCTTGAAGCCGCCGGTCGCAAGATAGGCTTCGCGGGTGCCGGGCGGCAGCGCCGCGAGCATGACGCGGCCGAGCGACACCAGATGCGCCGGCAGCCGACTGCCGACGCCGAGATTGGCGGAAAGAATCCGCCGCGCCGGCAGGCGTAGCGCATAGACGATCTCGTCCTCGTCGAGCACCGCCATCGCGCAGGACTCGCCGATCTCGTTGCGCAGATTTTCCAGCGCACGCTGCGCGTGGCCCCAATAGGGCAGCGCGTTGAGATAGGACAGGCCGAGCCCGAGCGCGCGCGGCCGCAGGCTGAAATATCGTCCGTCGGAAGCGCAGTATTTCAGCGCCACCAGGGTCGCGAGGATGCGGCGCGCGGTGGCGCGGTTGAGGCCGGCGGTATCGGCGGCCTCCGCCAGCGTGTGACGCCCCGGCGGCTTGCCGAGCGCCTCGATGATCGAGAAGCCACGCGCGATCGCGCGCACGAAGCCGTCACTCTCTTTGCTCATCGCGTTTTGCTCAAGGCTCTGCGGGAGATTTTGGTTCTGCTCATGACATCGCAAGCCGCATGGCTGCCTGCACATGACGCGGCCCTGCCCGCTTGTCAGGGGCACTCGACCGCGCTAGCGTCAATTCATACAGCGAATTAATTGTTCGCCTGGCGAACTCATAGCAGGAGGATACACGATGGCGCAAGCAGAAAGTTCTGCGGCCACCCCGTTCGAGACCGATTTCTGGAAGGACGCGAAGCTGCGCAAGATGTGGGACGACATCGTCCCCGGAGAGCCGCGCAAGACGCTGCCCTACAAGCTGACGCAGGAGGCGATCGCGCTGTACTGCCGCGCGGTCGGCGAAACCAATCCGCTCTATCTGGACGAAGCGGCCGCCAAGGCCGGACCCTATGGCGGGCTGGTCGCGCCGCCCGCGATCCATATTCTGCTGATGTTCGCCTGCACGCCGGCCGACGACTGGATGCGCTCGCCGGGCACTGTCAATGCCGGGCAGTCCTGGAGCTACAACATCCCCGCCCGCCCCGGCGACACCATCACCCTGCAGGCCCGCGCGCTCGACAAGTTCATCAAGCGCGAGCGGCTGTTCGTGGTGCACGACAACGTCTTCTTCAACCAGCATGGCGATGTGATCTGCTCGGGTCGCGGCCAGACCATCCGTCCGATGTAAGGAGGATCACCATGACCTCAGCGAATTTCGATGCTCTCAAGGCCGGCGACACCATCGACGGTCCCGTTTTCGCGGTCTCGCGCGAATCGATCCGCCTGTTCTGCGATGCCTCGCTCGACTACAACCCGCTGCATCTCGACGACGACTACATGAAGGGCGATTTCGGCAAGACCAATTTCGGCGGCATCATCTTGCACGGCATGAACAATTTCGGCCTGATCTCGCGCATGCTGACCGACTGGGCGCTTCCTGCGGGCGCGATCCATCGCAGGCTCGAGACGCGCTGGCTGAAGCCGGTGAAGCCCGGCGACACCATCCGTCCCGCAGGCACCATCAAGGCCAAGCAGACCACGTCGAAATCGCGCTGGGTGCTGGTCGACGTCGCCGTGCAGAACCAGCGCGGCGAGACGGTCGCCGCCGGTGAAGCGATGCTGGAATTTCCGGCGAGCGCAAAGGCGAGCTAGCGGCGCGCATTTTGATCTGAGCAAAGGCTCCACCTCGCCTCGCCCCGCCTGCGGGGAGAGGCCGGAATGCATCGCCAGATGCATTCCGGGTGAGGGGGAGCCTCCGCAGGCTCAACTCTCTCCGTCTATGCGGAAGCAGCCCCTCACCCCGTAAGAGCGGGGCGAGGGAGCCCAGTTCCCTCGCGGCGATGCCATTTGCGCAACAATCAAAAAGAGTCATTCGGAGGTTTCGATGCAGGACGCGGCCCATTCGCGGCTCTATGGACGGATCGCCTGGCGCCTGATCCCGTTCCTGCTGGCGTGCTACACGGTTGCGATCATCGATCGCTTCAATATCGGCTTTGCCAAGCTGCAATTCCTGCACGATCTGAACATCGATGACGCGGTGTTCGGGCTGGCTGCCGGCATCTTCTCGGTCGGGTATGTCGCGCTCGAAGTGCCGAGCAATCTGCTGCTGGTCAGGATCGGCGTCCGCAAGACGCTGCTGCGGATCATGGTGCTGTGGGGCACCGTCACCGTGCTGCTGGCGCTGGTGCAGAACCAGTATCACCTTTATCTGCTGCGCTTCCTGCTCGGCGCCGCCGAGGGCGGATTCTTCCCCGGCATCCTGTATTACCTGACGCTGTGGTTTCCGGACCGCGTGCGCGGCCGCATGACGAGCCTGTTCGTGATGGCGGTGCCGCTCGGCGGCGTCATCGCAGGCCCGTTGTCGGGCCTGATCATGGACCACATGCAGGGCGTCCACGGCCTGCACGGCTGGCAGTGGCTGTTCGTCCTCGAGGGCGTTCCCGCGGTGCTGCTCGGCATCGCCGCGTATCTCTATCTCGCTGATGGACCGCATGCTGCGCGCTGGCTCAGCGCCGACGAGCGACGGCAGGTGGCAAATGATCTCGCCCGCGACCGCGCCGCCGCCCCGGGCACGACCCGCAGCTTCGCGGCAGCGCTGCGCGAGCCGCGCGTCTATCTGCTGTCGTTCATCTATTTCGCGTTCTTCTGCTCGCTCAACACCATCCTGCTGTGGACGCCGACACTGCTGAAGCGCGTTGGCGTCGCGACCACCACCGAGATCGGCTGGCTGAGCGGCGCGATCTCGGTCGCATCTGCGATCGGCATGGTCGCGATCGGCTACAGCTCCGATCGCACCCGCGAGCGGCGCTGGCATGTGGTCACTTGCGGCCTCGTCGCGGCGGCGTGCTTCATCGCCTTGCAGACCGCGCAAAGCAGCATCCTGCTGACCGTGACGCTGCTTGCCATTGCCTCGGTCGGCATTTTCGCGATCCTGTCGCTGTTCTGGACCATTCCGAACGCGATGCTCGAGGGCAGCGCCGCCGCGGGCGGGATCGCATTGATCAGCGCGATCGGCTCGTTCGGTGGCGCGGTCTGCCCTGCCCTGATCGGCTGGATGAATGTCGCGACCGGGAGCATCTATGCACCGCTCGCCCTCGTCGGCGCCGTACTCGGAATCGGCATGCTGACGCTGATTGTCTGTGTTCCCCGAGCGAGACATCAGGTCACATTGGCCGAACCGAGCCGTCCCTGATCATCCAGCGCACGCCCGGTATCCACTGCCGGGCTTGTCTCGACCGGCTGCGTCTGGATAGAACTCGGTTCTGACTCTGTCAGAATCGAGTTCTATTTTCTTGTATTGACGCGTTTTCTTCACGCCAACCGGGCTCCACTTCGCTCGAAAACGCTTTAGAAGGCAGTCAACAAAAGACGCTTGCCGGGAACGAGGACATGCCGCGAAGGCTCGAGGGTGATTTCGACTACATTATCGTCGGCGCGGGCACGGCGGGCTGCATCATGGCCAACCGCCTGTCGGCCGATCTAAACAAGCGCGTGCTGCTGCTGGAGGCCGGCGGCAAGGACAACTGGATCTGGTTTCACATCCCGGTCGGCTATCTCTTCGCGATCGGCAATCCGCGCTCGGACTGGATGTTCAAGACCGAGGCCGAGCCCGGCCTCAACGGCCGTGCGCTCGCCTATCCGCGCGGCAAGGTGATCGGCGGCTCGTCGGCGATCAACGCCATGATCTCGATGCGCGGCCAGGCTGCGGATTACGATCACTGGCGCCAGCTCGGCCTCACCGGCTGGAGCTACGAGGACGTGCTGCCGGCGTTCAAGAAGCTGGAGGATCATTTCCTCGGTGCAAGCGAGCAGCACGGCGTCGGCGGCGGCTGGCGCATCGAGGCGCCGCGGCTGTCGTGGCAGATCCTCGATGCGGTCGGCGATGCCGCCGAGGAGATGGGCATCAAGCGCATCCCGGATTTCAACACCGGCGACAATGAAGGCACCAGCTATTTCCACGTCAACCAGAAGCGCGGCCGGCGCTGGTCGTCGGCGCGCGGGTTTTTGAAGCCGGTGCTGAATCGCAGCAATCTCAGGCTCGAGACCGAGGTGCTGGTCGACCGCATGATCATCGAGAGCGGCCGCGCCGCCGGCGTGCTGTTCCGCCAAGGCGACGAGGTCGTCGAGGCACGCGCCAAGGGCGAGGTGATTCTCTGCGCCGGCTCGATCGGAACCACGCAGGTGCTGCATCGTTCCGGCATCGGCCCGGCCGAATGGCTGTCGCCGCTCGGCGTCGACATCGTGGCCGACGTGCAGGGCATCGGCCACAATCTGCAGGACCATCTGCAGCAGCGTGCGATCTACCAGGTGTCGGGCGTGCGCACGCTGAACGAGACCTATTACAATCTCGTGCGCCGCGGCCTGATGGGCCTCGACTATGCATTCCGCCGCCGCGGACCGCTGACCATGGCGCCGTCGCAGCTCGGCATCTTCACGCGCTCGGATGCGACGCGCTCACGCGCCAACATCCAGTTCCATGTGCAGCCGCTGTCGCTCGACAAGTTCGGCGATCCCCTGCATCGCTTCCCCGCGATCACGGTGAGCGCCTGCAATCTGCAACCGACCTCGCGCGGTACGGTGCGCATCCGCTCGACCGCGCCCGACGACAAGCCGTCAATCGCGCCGAACTACCTTTCGACCGAGGACGATCGCCAGGTCGCGGCCGACGCGATCCGCACCACGCGCAGACTGATGAAGCAGAAGGCACTGGAGAAATATCATCCCGAAGAGTTCCTGCCCGGTCCCTCGGTCGGCGATGACGACGCCTCGCTCGCCAAGGCCGCCGGCGACATCGGCACCACGATCTTCCACCCGGTCGGCACCGCGAAGATGGGAGCGGCGAACGATCCGATGGCCGTGGTCGACGAGCGGCTGCGCTTCTACGGCCTGCACGGCCTGCGCATCGCGGATGCATCCGTAATGCCGACCATCACCTCGGGCAACACCAACACGCCGACCGCAATGATCGCCGAGAAAGGTGCGACGATGATCTTGCAGGATGCAAGATGACGCAGCCGCAGCGGATTTTCGTTGGCGATGCCGGATCGCAGATCGCGCTGGCACGATGGGGCGAGCCCTCGTCCGGCAAGCCCCCGGCGCTGCTGCTGCACGGCACCGGCTTTGTCGCCGAAGTCTGGACCGAGGTCGCGGAGGCGCTGGCCGCCGACTACACCGTCCATGCACTCGATCGCCGCGGTCATGGCCTGAGCCACAAGCCGGCCGCCGACCGCTATCACTTCCAGGATTTCGCCGATGATGTCTGCATGGTGGTCGAACGCCTCGGCCTCTATGACATCTACGGCATCGGCCACAGCGCCGGCGCGACCGACCTGATGCTCGCCACGAAGCTGATGCCGGACCGCTTCGCGCGGCTGTTCGTGACGGAGCCGACCGCGATGGATCCGCGCACCCCGCGCAGCGGCGGCCTGAGCGACATCGCACGCGGATCGGTGCAGGGCGTGCTGCGCCGCCGGGCCGAATTCGACAATGCCGACGATCTGTTCCGGCGATTGCGCGCCGCGCCGGCGTTCGCGCCGTGGACCGAGCCGTCACTATGGGCCTACGTCCATCACGGATTTGCGCGGCTCGACGACGGCCGCGTGCAGCTGCACTGCACGCCGGAAATCGAGTCGGGGCTGCTTGAGCCGATCTTCCAGGCCATGGAGCAGACCTACACCGGCGACGCCCGCGGCAATCCGTTCCCGTGGTTCTCCGAGATCGCCTGCCCGGTCCGTATCGCAACCGCCGAACAGTCATGGCCGATCTACAAGGAGATGGCCGACCGCGCCGCAGCGCTGATCCCGCACGCCAGCCGCTGGACGTTCGACAACGTCGGACATTGCGTCGCGCAGGAAGCGCCGGAGCTGATGGTTGCCGCGCTCAGGACGTTCGCGGCGCGCACCAGCTAGGCGGTGCACGCATAAAGGCGTTCTGTCCGCTCCTGGCCAAGGCCGAGACGGCACGGGTCCATAGACGATACTGACCAATTGCGCGCTGGACAGCAGCCGATCATCAAATCATCGGCGATCGCCGAATGGCCTCGCCGAGTAGACCGATGCACGCACCGGCTGGATCGTCAGCCGATAGACGATCAGATTGGTGCCATCGAATGCTTCAAGCAAGTAGTCGCAGACAGGGCAGTGATACTCACCCTTGGCGCCGGGTTTAGACCATAGCTCCAACCGCCGGAAACCTGCGCCACAGCACGCGCACGTTACATCCGCTTTCCACACGTTCATCCTCTTGGTCACGCTCTGTAAAAAGACTGGTGAAACTCGGCAAAGAAATGGGGGCTGTCACCTGACTGAGGCGAGACCAAATGTCATGGAGCCTCCCAGGCTTGCATTCTAGGCAAGATGCTTCGGCAGCAAAGTGCAGATTGTGCCTGAGGAGGATAACGACAGACGGCTGCCCTTGTTCGAATGAGCGCCCCCTGCAGAGCGAGCTCTTTGAAGGCGATTGCGTTTCGTTGATCTACGTCAAGCCCGCGCACCGAAATTGTCGCAGTTTCACCGTTCGCAATATCATCCGCTAAGGAGGACACGCCATGCTTCGTTGTATCCTCGCGGCACTGGCAGCTCTGGTGCTCGTTGCTGTCTGCCTGGTTCCTGATGATGCCTACGCCCGTCGTGGCGGCGGAGGTGGCGGCTTCCGCGGTGGCGGAGGCGGCGGATTTCACCGTGGCGGCATGCATGCCGGCGCCGGCAGAGTGCATGCTGGTGCTGGACGGATCCACGGCGGAGGATATCGCGTTGCCGGCCGCCCGCGTCCCTCACACCCGATCGCCGGCCGTCCGGGCTATCCCGGTCGACCGATTGCAGGTCGCCCCGGCCGTCCGGTCGCAGGATATCCCGGTTATGGCGGAGGCTACTATCGACCTGGCTGGGGATACGGTGCAGCGGCAGCCGGCGCTGCGGCCGCAGCCGGCGCATACTATGGCAGCTACGGCTACTACGGGAACCAGAACAACTGCTACTACAACGAATACAACCAGCTGATCTGCCCGCAATACTAGTATTGATGGCAGTGCGATTGAGCCGTGATGACTGGCCCGCTCGTGCGGTCGCGCCGGACGGGCGCGTTGACCAGACCTGTGATGACGTCTTGCGTTTGCGTTCCAGGGAGACAAACCGATGGAGTACGGCGCTTTTAGCGACGCGAGCCTGAAGATGATGCACGAGGCGGTTCGCGGCGCGCTCGAGGCCGATGATGAATTCGAGGGTCGTGGAGACGAGCCGGTTTTTCGGGTGCGAACGACAGCCGAGTGGAAGCGTCACGCCGCCAATCTCGAGGACGAGATGTCGAGACGAGGACTCCAGGTTGACGTCATAGACTGGACGAGCAGGCAGGGAGAGCTTGCACTTTGAGGTCGCGCGGCACAGGTCCACCGCAAGCGCTTTTCGTTCTTCCCTGCAAATTGCAGCCGGAACGGCTTGATCCAGATCAACGGCTCCCACGGGCGAATGGCGTTCAAACCACGCTGGGTAGGACCGAAAGATTGGAGGACAGCCATGAAGGCAAATCCAAAGACATTCGCGTTAGCTGCGACCGTCGTCGCATGTGCCACGCTGCTGTCCGTCGGCTGGTCGCAACACAGCGGCATCTCGGTTTCCGTTGAGCGCGCGCAAGCGCGCGTCGGCCGTCCCCTGACGCCCGCAAGCGTCGCCGGTGTTGCCCGCCGCCAGACACGACGTGCGGTGTACGGCACCGCTGCCGTGGGAGCTGCGGCCGCAGGCGCGTATGGCTATTATCACTATCCTTCCAGCGGTCAGGGCTTCGTCTGTCAGCCCGGCACGTATTTTCGCGGCGAAGACGGCCGCCAGCATCTCTGCCAATAGCCAGAGATAATCCGCGAGCAGGCTGGCGCGGCCGATCAGATCGGTCCGTGCGATCCCGGTGGCACCATATACAGCGTCATGGCAAAAATCGCGTAGATGAACACCAGCAAGACGCCAATAAACCAAGCCGACTTTCCGCTGTTGGTGATGAAGCAGGACGTGACGGAGGCGATCATGACCATCGTCACGGCACCTGGCCAGAACTGCAGGTCCATTGGCTTCGGACCGATGACGTAGCTGAGAAGAACAAGCGCCGGCGCGACGAACAGAGCGATTTGAGACGCGCTTCCGAGCGCGATGCTGACGCTCATGTCCAGCCGGTTCTTGCGCGCCGCAGAGAACGCGACCGCCATCTCCGCCGCAGCCCCGACCAGCGCGACGATGATGAAACCGACAAACGCCGCGCTCAAGCCCAGCGTCTCACCCGCCTTCTGCACCGAGCTCACGAATATCTCGCTCACCAAGGCAACCAGCACGGTAACCACGATGAGTGTGGCCGAAGCCAGTCCGATCGGCCAACCAGCGCCATCCGTCTCGCCATGGTCCCCGCTCTCAAATAGCTCCTTGTGGGTCTTGAGCGAGAACAGCAAGCCAAGCCCGTAAGCACATATCAGCAGCACCGCGAGGCCGGTGCTGAGCGTCTGCGCCATGACTTCGCCTCGTGCCTGATCAAGGTCGGCAACAGCTGCGGGGGCAAGCAGCGCAACCGTGGCCATCAGCAGCAGCGCTGCGTACATCCTCCCGCCGGCCCGATTGTACTCCTGAACGTGATGACGGAGCCCGCCGAGCAGGAACGATGCGCCGAGCATGAAGAGCGAATTGGTGACAATGGCGCCGGCGATCGATGCCTTGACCAGCATGTATTCTCCGGCGTGGAGTGCGGCGATCGCGATGATCAGTTCCGTCAGATTTCCGAGCGTTGCATTGAGCAAGCCTCCGATCGCATCGCCGGTCTTCTCGGCGACACTCTCCGTTGCGTGGCTGAGAAGCGCAGCCAACGGCACGATGCTCAGGACGGCAAGCACAAACAGCGCCGTGTGTGCGGTGGGAGCCACGTGTTCGACCACCAGTACGACCGGCACGAAGACCAGCATCCAAAGTATTGGATTGTGACGAATTTCCTTGAGCAAGAGGTGCATGGGACCGCCCGATTGAAGGGAGTTCGATAGTGCTTTCTGAGCGCCATCGGGCGATCGAGCTTGATCTAGCTCAATCCGGCGCCCGATCTCGCCGGGCACGCCCCCCCGGAATTCCCCGATCTTTCGAACGGTCGGGGGTGCGTCCCCATCTGCGGCTGTTTTCGCTGTTGACCTAGATCAACCCGCAGCGGCTCCGGCCATGTCCTCCTGATCGGGGACGTCCACAAGAGATCAGGAGTTTGCCATGACGAGGAACGCAGCTGTCGCAGCGGTTGCACTGTTGGTCACGACCTCGTCTCTCGCCTTCGCGGCGGAGACATCCTCGACTGTCGGCGTGGCGCCACCCAGCGCAGCCGATCTCAAGAGCCTGACCGACATGCGTGTCGGCGTTGTCAAGGCCGCCCTGCAACTCACGCCCGATCAGGAGAAATACTGGCCGGCGATCGAAGATGCGATCCGCGCACGGGCGAAGAATCGGCAAGCTCGGTTGGAGCGGATCGCCGAGTTGCACGAGAACGGCCCGATGGACGGCCTTCATGAAGGCAATCCGGTCGAACTCATGCAGCGCAGAGCGGACCGGCTCATTCAGCGCGGGACCGATCTCAAGAAACTTTCCGATGCCTGGGAACCGCTCTACAAGACGTTGAGCGATGATCAGAAGAGACGCATGGCATTCGTGTCGTACGCCGTCATGCGCGGCG
The DNA here is from genome assembly GCF_007993935.1 of Bradyrhizobium macuxiense. Lineage (GTDB taxonomy): Bacteria > Pseudomonadota > Alphaproteobacteria > Rhizobiales > Xanthobacteraceae > Bradyrhizobium > Bradyrhizobium macuxiense_A. The sequence goes on from NZ_VITY01000002.1 coordinate 294,974, forward strand.
TGCGAAATGCGATCGAGCAGCAAGGCGGTCCGGAGGACGAGGACGAATAAGGGACGGACGGCTGCCGCCCGCGCGCAAAAGAAAGTCGCCGTCCCCTTGCGGGGACGGCGGAAGCCACTCACGCAGTACTGGAACGATCAGAGCGTTTTCCAGCAAGGTGGACACCGGTCCGCGTGAGGAAAACGCGTCAAACAGGAAGCTAGTGTTTGCCGTGGTGCTCGGCGTGATGCCGGCTCGCTTCGGTGTGGTGATGCTGGGCGTGGCTGGCGTGACCATGGGCGCTGTGGGCGTGATGCGCCGCCTTCTCGTGATTGCCCTCTTGGTGGTGCTTGGCGGCTTCGCGATGATGACGCGCCGCGTGCTCGTGATGCTCGGCTGCCTTGTGATGATGCTCAACGCCTGCGTGGTCGCTCATGATGATCTCCCGGTGTGGCGAATGAAGTCTGCCATCCTTAAGCAGGAGCGCTGACATTATGCTGACGGCCGCAAGACAACGGTGTTGCGGCCGTTCATCTACGTTGCGCGGCATCGTCGTGCTGCGGCGCGCATCGTCGCCGCAACATCGCCGGTCATTCCGTCGGCGGAAAGCGATCGAAGGCCGGCAGCTCGTGCGCCGTTTCCATCCAGTGCAGCCGCTCCGCAACCTGGATATGCATCGTGGCCGGCACCGCGCCGGGATCGTCATAGGTGCCGCTCTGAATGTCGATGAACCCGGGCAACATGTTGCCGTTGGTGTAGAAAAGCCCGCTGCCGCAATTCGCACAGAAATACCGCCGGCCATGCTCCGAGGATCGGTAGATCTTGGCCTCGCCCTTGGTCACCTTGAGGGCGTCCTCGGCGACCATCACCCAGCCGACCATCGGCGCGCCGGCATGCCGCCGGCAATCGGTGCAGTGACATAGCGTGTGGACGACCGGTTCCCCGCTCACCTCGTAACGAATCTCGCCGCAGTGACAGCCGCCGGTGACGTTGCCCATGTTTTCCTCCGACCGATCAGTGGTTTGCCCGGTCGATAGCGTTGCAGGCCCGCCGCCTTCAATGGCGCATCTTGCCCTTGCGGCCACCTGTCGCGTGGTCCGCGCGGTCGCCGATCATGCGGTCGACTTCCCCGGTTCTCACGAAATCGTCATCCCTGCCCCCAACCCCCTCCAAAGCCGCGGGAATAAAGCCCCGGCCGCTCCGATCATCTCCCCGGAAACCCAATCCCTGGGCCCACGGGAGACTTGTCATGAGCGGACACGATCACAATCACCACGATGAGGAAAAAGGCGTCAGCCGACGCAAGGTGCTGGAATGCATGACCTGGGCCGGCACCGGCGTACTCTGGACCGTCACCGGCGGCGTGCCGCATTCGCTCGGCATCGTCGGCTCGGCCGCCGCTGCCGAAGCCACCACCGGCATGACCTTCATGCAGATCAGCGACAGCCATGTCGGCTTCGACAAGCCGGCCAACCCGAACGCCATCGGCACGCTGGAAGAGGCCATCAACAAGGTCAAGGCGATGCAGGTCAAGCCGTCCTTCATGATCCACACCGGCGACATCACCCATCTGTCGAAGGCGTCCGAATTCGATGACGCCGATCGCATCATCTCGCAGGCCAAGCTCGACGTGCATTACGTGCCGGGCGAGCACGACTTCATCGACGAGGAGGTCAAGCTCTACAAGGAGCGTTACGGCAAGGGCACCAAGGGCCCGGGCTACTATTCCTTCGACGCCGGCGGCGTGCATTTCGTCGGCCTCGTCAACGTCGTCGACCTCAAGGGCGGCGGTCTCGGCAATCTCGGCAACGAGCAGCTCGAATGGCTCGAGAACGACCTCAAGGGCCGCTCCAAGTCGACCCCGATCGTGCTGTTCGCCCACATCCCGCTGTGGACGGTCTATCCGCAATGGGGCTGGGGCACCGAGGACGGCGCCCGCGCGCTGGAATACGTCAAGGGCTTCGGCTCGGTCACCGTGCTGAACGGCCACATCCACCAGGTGATGCAGAAGGTCGAGGGCAACGTCACCTTCCACACCGCGCGTTCGACGGCCTTCCCGCAGCCGGCGCCGGGTGCCGCCCCCTCGCCCGGCCCGATGAAGGTCGAGGATGCCAAGCTGCGCAGCATGCTCGGCGTCGCCAGCATCAACTTCAAGCAGAACAGCCAGCCGCTGGCGATCATCGACACGCCGCTGCAGGGCTGACGGACAAGGCTGAGGAAAGAGACGATGAGTACGATCAATCGACGCGACTTCGGGATTGCCGTGGTCGCGGCCATGCTGCTGCCTGTCACGGCCGCCCGCGCCGAAGATACCGCGGTCCACATCGACAACTTCTCGTTCGCGCCGAACCCGCTCGACGTGAAGGTCGGCACGACAGTGACCTGGACCAACCGCGACGACATCCCGCACACCGTGGTGTGCGCGGGAAAATTCCGCTCCAAGACCATGGATACCGACGGCACCTTCTCGTTCACCTTCACGGAGCCCGGCGAATACAAGTATTTCTGCTCGCTGCATCCGCACATGACAGGCAGTATCAAGGTTGGGTAACGTGACCAGCCATACAATCGCAGCCATGCCCGGCCGGTGGCCCTCAGCCCCCAGCCGGGCACAAGCCGTCTCTCGACAAGCCGGGCAGGACACGATGGTTGTCAACGCGTCGCAAGACGATCCCGAAAAGGCACGGCGCTTCCGCGAAGCCGCGCTGCCCTACCTTGACGACGCCTACACCCTGGCGCGCTATTTGCTGCGCGATGCCGCCGACGCCGAGGACGCGGTGCAGGAATGCTATCTGCGCGCCTACAAGCATTTCGACAGCTACCGGGGACCTGCGATGAAGCCGTGGCTGTTCGCGATCCTGCGCAATGTCTGCCGCGCCGAATATGCCCGCCGCAAGACCGCCCCGACGGCGGTCGAGGAGCTGCCCGAAGGCGGCGAGCAGACCCCGATGTGGAACGAAGCCCCGGAGACACCGGAAAAGCAGATGCTGCGCCGCTTCGACGGCGACACCGTGCGCAAGCTGGTCGCGGCGCTCGCCGAGCCGTTCCGCGAGACCTTTGTGCTCAGGGAAATCCAGAATCTTTCATACCGCGAGATCGCCGATGTCGCCGCCGTGCCGGTCGGCACCGTGATGTCCCGTCTCGCGCGCGCCCGCGCCATGCTGCGATCAGCCTGGCTCGCGGAACAGGAGCGAGCGAAATGACCTGCGAGGAAGCCGAAGTGCTGATCCACGCGCTGATCGACGGCGAACTCGACGCCGGCCATGCACGCGAAGTGGAAGCCCATATCGAGGGATGCGCGCATTGCGCCGCCCTGATGAAGGAATATCAGGAGATCCGCCAGGCGATCGCCGAGAGCGACCTGCGCTACAAGGCGCCGCTCGAGCTGCGCCGCAAGATCGAGAAGGCCCTGCCACAGCCGCAGGCGGCGCCGAGCCGGCGCTCGGTACTGCGCGGCTTCGCGATGGGCTCGGCGGTATCGGCGATGGCGGCAACGGGCCTCGTCGCGATCGTGCTGCGCAACGACGACGAGCAGCGCATCGAGAACGAGGTGGTGTCGGCGCATCTGCGCTCGCTGCAGGCCGGCCATCTGATCGACGTGGTCTCGACCGATCAGCATACGGTCAAGCCCTGGTTCAACGGCAAGCTCGATGTCTCGCCACCGGTGATCGACCTCACCGCGCAGGGCTTCACCCTGATCGGCGGCCGGCTCGACTACGTCAACGCCCGCGAGATCGGCGCCGTGGTCTACAAGCGGCGCCAGCACGTGATCAATCTGTTCGTGGCGCAGACGGCAAATACCGAACGCAAGACGGCGAAGGTCTCGACGTTGCAGGGCTTCAACATCCGGCGCTGGAGCGACCGCGGCCTGAATTACTGGGCGGTCAGCGATCTCGGCGCCGACGAGCTCAGCGAGTTCGGCGACAAGTTCGAGAGCGCGATGCGCGCGAACAAGGAAGGGTGAGTTTCGAACCCTTGCTCCACATCTGTCATTGCGAGGAGCGACAGCGACGAAGCAATCCATCCCTGCGCTTGCGGCGCCATGGATTGCTTCGCTTCGCTCGCAATGACGGATGAAACAATCTCGTAGCCCGGATGGAGCGAAGCGCAATCCGGGAAAGGTCTCGCAAGTATCGAGAACCCCGGATTTCGCTGCGCTGCATCCGGGCTATAGGTTCAGGCTTACGCCGACTTGCGCACCGCGTTGTCGACCAGCGTCTTGCCGAGCGACCAGATCGCGCCGGGCACCTTGTGGCTGCCGGCGATCACCTCGTCGAACGACTTCTCGATCCAGCTGCAGTCTTCCTCGGTGATCATCAGCGGCGGCAGCAGCTTGATGGTGTGGAGACCGTGGCCGGCGACCTGCGTGAGGATCTTGTGATCCTTGAACAGCGGCACCGTGATGAGCTGGCAGAACAGGCCCTTGTTTGCGGTCTCCAGCAGGTTCCACGACGCCTTCAGCCGCAGCGATTTCGGCGGGCCGAACTCGACGCCGATCATCAGGCCCTTGCCGCGGACTTCCTTCATCAGTTCATAGCCCGGCACCATGCGCGTCAGCGCGAGGCGGAGCTCGGCGCCGCGCTTGGCAGCATTCTCGACCAGCTTCTCGGCCTTGATGACATCGAGCGTCGCGATGCCGGCGGCCATCGCCAGATCGTTCTTGGCGAAGGTCGAGCCGTGCACGACCGCGCGGTCCATCTGGTTGAAGATCTTGTCGAAGATGTGCTTGCGCGTCAGCAGCGCGCCGATCGGCACGTGACCGCCGGACAGCGCCTTCGCCAGCAGCACCATGTCGGGCTCGATGCCCCAATGCTCGATCGCGAGGAATTTTCCGGTGCGGCCGATGCCGGTCTGGATCTCATCGGCGATGAACAGCGTGCCGTATTTGCGGCATAGCGCCAGCGCGCCGGGCAGGAACTCGTCGGTGGGCATGTTGACGCCCTTGCCCTGGATCGGCTCGACGATGAACGCACCGACCTGCCGCGACGATAGCGCCTTCTCCAGCGCTTCGAGATCGTTGTAGGGGATCGGGGTGCAACCCGGCAGCAGCGGCTCGAAGCCGCTGCGGAAATTCGTATCATCGGTCAGCGACAGCGCGCCGTAGGACAGGCCGTGGAACGAATGCCCGCAATAGACGATGCCCGGCCGACCGGTCGCGCCGCGCGCGAACTTGATCGCAGCTTCGACGGTTTCGGCGCCGGAATTGGCGAAAAACACCTTGTCCAGATATGGAACATGTTCCAGAAGGCGTTCCGCGAGCACGCCGGCGAGGGTCGAGACGTCGAGCTGCACGAGATTGGGCAGATCGGCGTCGAGCACGCTCTTCAGCGCCTTGCGAAGGTCCGGATGATTGCGGCCAATCGCAAAAACGCCAAATCCGCTCAATAGATCGAGGTAACGAGCCCCCTGACGATCGAAGAGGTATTGGCCTTGCCCCTTCTGGAAGCCGACGTCATAGCCGATGGTCTTGAGGACGCGAACGAGCTGCTCGTTGAGGTGACGCGTGTGCATGGCACCGCGCTGCCCCTCGCGCTCCACAAAAATCTCGGAAACGTCTAAATTGGAACTTACCATTCGTTACATACGTCGGTTGATGGCCATCTCGTCAACTTAAAACGCTCGCTAGCGGCGTTTTGACCCCCGCTCGGATCGTCTAGTTAAGCACAGGTTTGGACCATGTTGCACTGCCCAAGAACTTTCGCGCGTACAATAGCCTTTTCAGGTTTATTTTTGGCCACCGTATTATCACCGGCACTTGCAGCGGATCCGACCGGCGACTGGAAGGTCGCAGACGGTGTCGCCACCATCCGCGTCGCCCAGTGTAATGGCAACATGTGGGGTGCGGTGTCCTGGGAAAAAACCCCCGGCGGAAAGGATAAGAACAATCCTGATCCTGCGAAGCAGAGCAGGCCTACGCTCGGCATGCCGATCCTGATCGACATGAAGAAGAAGGCCGGCGCCGACGCGTGGGAAGGCCAAGTCTACAACGCGAAGGACGGCCAGCTCTACAGCTCGACCATCAAGCCGGTCGGCACCGATCAGCTCGAGATCCAGGGCTGCGTGCTCGGCTTCCTGTGCGGCGGCGAGACCTGGACCCGCGTCGGTCCGCCGATCCCGGTGAGCGCCGCCGGCAACCCGGCTGCTGCCGGCAGCCCGGCTGCGAAGGGCGCCGCTCCCAAATCGGCTGCGCCGCAGAAGACCACCGGCGCCGTGGCGCCTGCCACCAAGCCCGGTCAGAAGCAGGCAGCCGGTGCTCCGGGCGCCGCCAATGCGTCGGCGGACACCGTGGGCGATATCTGCCTGCTCCCGGACATCGCACGACCGACGCACTGATACCGACGCACCAGTCCGGCTCGGCGGCAAATCGCGGCTCGGCGGCGCCTGCCGCCAAGCCGGATCGCCAACGCGTCAGGTGACGTCGTTGGCGATATCCTCGTCCTTGAGGGTTTCGCGCGGTTTGCCCATCAGCGCCGGCTGGAACAGCAGCACCGCCGCGAGCGTCGTGACGAGCGAAAGCGCAAGCAGCTTGCCCATGCTCGCGGTGCCGGGATGACTGGATAGCCACAGGCTGCCGAACGCCGTCGCCGTGGTCAGCGCGCTGAAAAAGATTGCGCGCGTCAGGCTCGATTGCAGCAGATTCGTCCTGCCTTGCCGCCATGCCGTGACATAGTAGATCTTGAACGCCACGCCGACGCCGAGCAGCAGCGGCAACGCGACGATATTGGCGAAATTGAGCGGCAGCCCGATCAGGACGCAGATCTCCAGCGTGACGATGCCGGCGACCAGCAGCGGCACCAGCGTCATCAGCACGTCGACGACCCGGCGCAGCGTCAGCCACAGCAGCAGGCTGATCGTGACCAGCGCCAGAATGCCGGCGTGGATGAACGCATTCACGATGACGTCGCCCGACTTCAGGATCGACACCGGTCCGCCGATCGCGGTCGGCTCGGCGGCGAGCACGGCGTCGGCAAAGCGGCGCAGATTGTCGTTGTCGTTCGGATCGCCCTTCGGCTCGACCTCGACCCGCATCAGGCCGTCCTTGGTCTTCCAGCTCTCGACCAATTCCGGCGGCAGGTTCTGCAGCGTGACGGTCTGGGCCTGCAGCGTATTGCGGAGCTGGTCGAACACGATCTTCATCGGCGCGACGAAGACGTCCTGCGCCTTGTCGCGAGTCGTCTGGTTCGAATCGGCGAGCTTCTGCAAGGCGTCGGCGAGCCGGCGCGCGGCAACCGCACCCGGCCCCTTGCCGTCGCCCGCGGTCTTGCGCAGGCTGTCGACCGAGCTCTTCAGCGACTCGACATTCTCCTGATCCGACGGCGCCGGATCGACCGAGTCAGGGTTGAGCGCGGGACCGAGCGTCTTGGCCGCCTGTGCGATCAGCTTCAGCTTGGCCGGCTGGTCCTCCGGCACGAAGCTGTCGAGCGACATCACGCGCGACACTTCCGGCAGCTTCTCGAGCTTGGCCTCGATCTTCTTGGCGTCGGCCTCCGAGTGCGTCATCACATTGATGGCGTTGGCGCCGGTGTTCGGGTCCTTCCTCAGATCGAGGAAGGTGGCGATCGATTCCGCCTGCTTGTTGCGCAGATTGATCGGGTTGAAGTCGAACTTCATGTAGTGCAGCAGCGGCAGGCCCGCGACCGTGACCAGCAGCGTGCCGACGATGATCGGAACACGGTGCTTCTCCAGGAAGTGGTCGAGCGGCGCCAGGAAGGCGTAGCCGACCGGCTCCCTCTCGCCAGGCGGATTGAGCAGGTCGAGCAGCGCCGGCAGCACCGTGATGCTGGTGATGAAGGCCACCAGCATGCCGGCGCCGGCGATCTTGCCGAGCTCGGAGATGCCCTTGTAGTCGGTCGGCAGGAAGCACAGGAAGCCGGCTGCGGTCGCCATCGCCGCGAGCGACAGCGGCACCGCCGAGCGGCGCGCTGCGTTTTCGAGCGCGAGTGTCAGATTGTCGTTCTTGAAGCGCTCGGAGCGGTAGCGCACGCTGAACTGGATGCCGAAGTCGACACCGAGGCCGACGAACAGCACCGCGAAGGCGATCGAAAGCAGGTTCAACGACCCGACCATCATCAGGCCGACCGCGGTGGTGAGCGCAAGGCCGATGAACAGGTTGACGAACACGGCGAAGATGATCTTGCCGGAGTGCAGCGCCAGCCAGAGGATGATCAGCACGATCACCACGGTGCCGATGCCGTTGGTGATCGCGCCGTCCTGCACGGTGGCGTATTCCTCGTTGGCGATCGGCACCGGTCCGGTCAGGCGCACGCGCGCGTGATACTCGGTGGCGAATTTCAGATCGGCCGCCGCCTGCCGGATCGCGTCGGTCGCGGCCTTGCCGGGCTCCAGTGCCGAATAGTCGATGATCGGCTTGATCTCGATGAAGGCGCGCTTGTCCGAATCGGTCAGCGGCTTGTCGCTGGTGAGCTCGCGCCAGGAGAAGGTCGCGCTGCCCTTGGCGAGGATGGTCTCGACGGTCTCGGAGATCAAGTTGAAGGGCGGCGCGGCATTGTCGAGCTTGACCTGTCCGCGCTTGACGCCGGCAAGGCCGGTCTCGAGCGCACCGGTCAGGCCGCGAATCGAAGGGTCGCCCGCCATGATCTCGATCAGCGGCGCGGCCGATTCGAGCTGGCCCGTGACCTTGCCGACCTCTTCGGTCGGCAGGAACAAGAGCCCGTTCCTCTCGAAGAATTCGCCGGAGCCGAGCGCGGTGATGGCCTCGAAGTTCTTCTTGTCGGCTTGCAGCTTCGCGGTGAGCGCCTTGGCGGCCGAGCTGGTCAGCTCCGGCGTCGCTCCCTCGACGACCGCCAGGATCAGCCGCTCGCGGTCAAAGGCTTCCTCGAACTGATTGTCGCGCTTGCGCCAATCCAGATCCGGCGAGATCAGCTTGTTGATGTCGGTGTTGATCGAGAAATTGCGGGCCGTGTAGAAGCCGGCGCCGATCGACAGCAGCACAGAGATAATCACAACCGGAAGGGCAAAACGCGTACAGGTCCTAACAACGGAGACGACAATATTTGTCAGCACTTCGTTTCTTTCTAATCTCGGGGAAGCATGGCCGAAAACGCCCGCTCTGTAGCGGAGTTCCCGGGACCGATCTAATGTTGTTTTGGTTATCTTCCTCGACGAGATGGTGAGGAGGTTCCAAACCACAGGAACGGCCACGAGTGGCCGGTATAAACCGCATCAGTGGGCGATAAAGTGACGAACAAGTGAGGGGGACGGACGGTCGCAGGACCTGAAATCCATACTATATTACCTCAAATCCTTCTCCTTGCCGGCTGCCCACCCGCTCGAAGCGCTACCTTTTTGCCACAAATCCCTGTATTTCCATGCCCTTGAGGGCGCGGATCACGTGCAGAACCTGAGATGGTGCGGACATTGCAACTGATGTTGCGAGGTCCGGCCTGGCGGAGTGCGTTGCCGAAAAGGCTGCAGGACTTGGAAGCAAGGCTTGGAAGCAAGGCTTGGAAGCAAGGCTTGGAAGCAGCGCTTGGAATGAGGCTGGTGCAATTTGCGTAACGGACGACCGATGGAAGTGTTTCTTGCTCAGCCGCGCGGCTTCTGCGCGGGCGTCGTGCGCGCGATCGAAATCGTCGAACGTGCGCTCGCGAAGTATGGTCCGCCGGTCTACGTCCGCCACGAGATCGTTCACAACAAGCACGTGGTCGAAAGCCTGAAGAAGAAGGGCGCGATCTTCGTCGAAGACCTGTCGGAAGTGCCGGCCAAGGCGGTGACCGTCTTCAGTGCCCATGGCGTCGCCAGGAGCGTCGAGGAGGAGGCGGAAGCCCGCGACCTGCCCGTGCTCAATGCCACCTGCCCGCTCGTCACCAAGGTCCACAACCAGGGCAAACGCTATATCTCGAAGGGCCGCGCCCTGATCTTGATCGGGCATGCCGGCCACCCCGAGGTCGAGGGAACCATGGGCCAGGTTCCGGGGCCGGTCCTGCTGGTCCAGAGCGTCCAGGATGTGGCGGAATTGCGGCTGCCGACCGACACTCCGGTCGCCTATATCACCCAGACCACCCTGTCCGTGGACGACACCAGGGACATCATCGCGGCCCTTCAGGCAAAATTTACAGATATTCAAGGCCCGGACATCAGGGATATCTGCTATGCGACACAGAACCGCCAATCTGCGGTAAGGGACCTAAGTAAGCTGGTGGACGTCATTCTGGTGGTGGGGGCCGCCAATAGTTCCAACTCGAACAGGCTTCGCGAAATCGGCACCGAGGTCGGCGTCGCGAGTTATCTCATTGCCGATGGGAGCGAGCTCAACCCGGACTGGCTGAAGGATGCCAAGGCCGTCGGCATCACGGCGGGTGCATCGGCACCCGAAGTTTTGGTCGACGATGTGATCGAGGCCCTGCGGCGCATCGGACCTGTTTCGGTCTCGGTCGTTCCGGGCCGTGAAGAGAATATCGAATTCCGGCTGCCGGCCGAACTGACTGCGGGCTGATCTGAACCCACTTCCCTTTGATAAGTGCAGAAAGAAAATCGTCTAATGGCTATACCGTTCTTCAAGGAAATGCGTATCGGCGGTTATCTGATCAAGCAGAAGCTGCTTGGCCGCAAACGCTATCCGCTCGTGCTGATGCTCGAACCCTTGTTCCGCTGCAACCTCGCCTGCGTCGGCTGCGGCAAGATCGACTATCCCGATGCGATCCTCAACCGCCGCATGACCGCGCAGGAATGCTGGGACGCGGCCGATGAATGCGGCGCGCCGATGGTGGCGATCCCCGGCGGCGAGCCGCTGATCCACAAGGAGATCGGCGAGATCGTGCGCGGCCTCGTGGCGCGCAAGAAGTTCGTCTCGCTGTGCACCAATGCGCTGCTGCTCGAGAAGAAGCTCGATCTGTTCGAGCCGTCGCCCTACCTGTTCTTCTCGGTGCATCTCGACGGCCTGAAGGACCATCACGACAAGGCAGTGTCGCAGAAGGGCGTGTTCGATCGTGCCGTCTCCGCGATCAAGGCGGCGAAGGCGCGCGGCTTCACGGTCAACGTCAACGCCACCATTTTCGACGGCCATCCCGCCGAGGAAATTGCCAAGTTCCTCGACTTCACGACCGAGCTCGGCGTCGGCGTCTCGATGTCGCCGGGTTACGCCTATGAGCGTGCGCCCGACCAGGAGCACTTCCTCAACCGCACCAAGACCAAGAAGCTGTTCCGCGACGTCTTTGCGCTCGGCAAGGGCAAGAAGTGGAATTTCATGCATTCCGGCCTGTTCCTCGACTTCCTCGCCGGCAACCAGGAATACGAGTGCACGCCCTGGGGCATGCCGGCGCGCAACATCTTCGGCTGGCAGAAGCCCTGCTATCTGCTTGGTGAGGGCTACGCCAAGACCTTCAAGGAGCTGATGGACACCACCGATTGGGAGACCTACGGCACCGGCAAGTACGAGAAGTGCGCCGACTGTATGGCCCATTGCGGCTACGAGCCGACCGCAGCCACCGCCGCGATCAACAATCCGCTCAAGGCGATGTGGGTCGCGCTGCGCGGCATCAAGACATCTGGCCCGATGGCGCCGGAAATCGACATGTCGAAGCAGCGCCCGGCGCAGTACATCTTCGCCGAGCAGGTCCAGAAGAAGCTCTCGGAGATCCGCCGCGACGAGGCGGCCGCCGCAGCTGCCAAGCAGCAAGCCAAGGCTTCCACGGCCGCGTAATCCGCGCCGCCAGGCACAGCAAAGCAAAAGGCCCGATCGCGATGCGATCGGGCCTTTGTTTTTGCGCCAAGTGCTTTGAGCTTGATGTTTTGAGCCTGGTGCGAGGAGCGCCCGTCCCCGCCCGAGACAGCGGATCAGGCCGCCTTCGCCGTGATCAGCACGTCTTCCGCCGGCATCAGCACGTCGTTGCCAAGCAGGAACCCGCGGCAGCTACGCAGCGAGCGCAGCGCGCGGTTGAAGTCGATCCCGGTCGACACCAGCGCCCGCAGCGTCCGCGGATTGCGCGCGATACCGCGCAGCACCTTGCGCAGGTCGATGTCGCCATTCGGCTTCACCGCGGATTTCGCCAGCTCCGGCAGCGCCCGATGCGCGGGATCGCTGATCACGCGCAGCGCGGCGAACGGAACGCCTGCTTTGGCGGCATAGGCTGCCGCGATATGGCTCTCCATGTCGACTGCGGCCGCGCCGGTCATCGAGCGCAGCGCAGCCTTGCAGGCCTTCGCCGCAATCACCTGTTCCACGCCGGCGAGCCCGCCGCGGACGATCCTGCGGCGCTTCAGCGCGGCGCTGGCGATCATCTCTTCATTCAGGGCGGATGCCGCCAGGAAACGCGTGTCCCCGGACATCACCTCGGTCGCGACTACGACGTCGCCCGACTTGAGCGACGGGTCGAGCCCGCCGGCCACGCCGAACGAAATCACGCCACGGAAGCTCGTCGGATCCAGCGTCGCCAGCAATTCACGCAGCTGCTGCGGATCGCTCGAACTGCAAATCACGATCATGCCGGGACCCGCTGCGATACGGGCCTCCTGCACCAATCCAGTCACAATTAATACCGGCCGAGGATCAATTCTACTGCCCACGGTCTCGGCGGCCCCCGCCTCAACAATCACATCCCGACCCCTACCACCCTGCTATTGGTGCTTCTCAGATTCCGATACCGCGCCAGCGCCCAGAGCGGAAAGAACTTCGAGTAACCATGATATCGCAAGTAAAATACCCGCGGAAACCCCGTTGCGGTGTATCGCTGCTCGTCCCACAGCCCTTTTTCCGTCTGTGTTGCCTTTAGGTACTCCACACCCCGCGCAACGGCGGGATTTTCGACCTCTCCGGCCGCCATCAATCCAAGCAAGGCCCATGCCGTTTGCGAGGCGGTCGATGGCGCAACTTCATAACCCTTGTAATCCAGCCGGTAGCTGACGGCGTCCTCGCCCCAGCCGCCGTCCTGATTCTGGACGGACGACAGCCAGTCGACCGCCTTCCGGACCATCGGGTCGTTGCGATCGACCCCTGCGACATTTAGCGCCGAGAGCACCGACCAGGTGCCGTAGACGTAGTTCAGGCCCCAGCGGCCGTACCAGGAGCCCTCGGCCAGCTGGGTGCGGCGCAGATAGGCAACGCCGTCGGCCATCGCCTTGCTGCTCTCGGCGGTCTCGCCGAGCTGGCCCAGCATCGAGATGCAGCGCGCGGTGACATCCTCGGTCGGCGGATCGAGCAATGCGCCGTGATCGGAGAACGGGATGTTGTTGAGGTAATATTCGAGGTTGTTGACGTCGAACGCGGCCCAGCCGCCGTCGCGGCTCTGCAGCCCCTCGATCCATTCGCGGCCCCGCGCGATCGCCTCATCATATTCCCGGGTTCCGGTATGACGCCGCACGCGATCCATCGCCATCACGACCACGGCGGTGTCGTCGAGATCGGGATAGTGGTCGTTGTTGTACTGGAACGCCCAGCCGCCGGGACGGACGTCCGGCGCCTTGACCGCCCAGTCGCCCTTCAGCTCCAGCACCTGGCGCGGCTTCAGCCAGTCGAGACCCTGCTTGGCCTTGGCGAGGGTGTCGTCGCCACCCGCCTCCTGCAACGCGTGGCAGGTCAGCGCGGTGTCCCACACCGGCGAGACGCAGGGCTGGCAATAGGCCTCGTCGTCGCGGATCACGAGCAGCTTGTCGATGCCGCGGCGGGTGGTCGCGCGCGGCGGGAAATTCTCGTCCTTGCCGAGCGCCTCGTACATCATGACGATGTTGGCCATCGGCGGATAGATCGCGCCCATGCCGTCTTCGCCGTTCAGCCGCTCTTCGGTGAAGGCGAGCGCGGCATCGATCGCGCGCTGGCGCAGGCTCTTCGGAAACATCGGCTCGATCACGCGCAGCACGGCATCGAGCGAGCGGAACAAATAGAACCAGCTCGCGCTCTGATGCGGCGCCTTCGGTGCCATGCGGACCGATTTCGGATCCTCCAGGAACAGCTCGTCGATGCCGACGCCCTTCGGATTCTTCGCGCGCGGCTTCAGCGCGGCGAGCACCATCAGCGGCACCATCGTGGTGCGCGCCCAGTAGGAAATCTTGTTGATGTGGAACGGCGACCATATCGGCAGCAGCATGATCTCGATCGGCAGCACCGGCGTTGCGCGCCAAGTCACGACGCCATAGAGCGCGAGCAGGAAGCGCGTGAACACGTTGCTGCCCGAAGCGCCGCCGCGCGAGAGGATCGCCTCACGTGCCCGCACCATGTGCGGCGCGTCGACGGAATCGCCGATCATCTTCAGCGCGAAGTACGACTTCACGCTGGCGCTCATGTCGAACGGGCCATCATGGACCAGCGGCCAGCCGCCATGCGCGCCCTGGACGCGGCGCAGATAGTTGCCGAGCTTGGCCTCGAGGGCAGCATCTATGGGCTCGGCCAGATAGTGACGCAGCAGGATGTACTCGGCCGGAATGGTGCTGTCGGCCTCGAGCTCGAACACCCAATGTCCGTCGGACTGGCGATAGCCAAGCAGCGCTTCGGTTGCCTTGGAGATGCTCTTCTCCAGCGCGACCGGATCGACTGCAACGCCGTGATCTCTCGAAAGCATTTCGCTCGATATCCTCTTCATCGCGACCCGGCTGATCGAAAGCCGTGGCCGCTCCCGAACATGATCCGATCAAATCGGATCATGTTCTCATTCATTTGTCGGTCGCATTTTCTTGACGCGAACCGGTGACCACTTCGCTCGAAAATGCTCCAGCAGGTCGAATCTCGAATCTAGCGCGTGGCCAGAACCAGATCGGCGGCGCGATCACCCGACCGCACCGATCCCTCGATGGTTGCCGGCAACCCGGTAGCAGTCCAGTCGCCGGCAAGGAACAGGTTTTTTTGCGCCGTTGCGGCCCCAGGTCGCAGCGCGTTCTGCTCCGGCGTCGCCTCAAATGTGGCACGGCGCTCGCGCACGATCTGCCAGGGCGGCAACTCGCCGGACACGCCGGCTGCCTTGCAGATATCCCGCCAGATCGCCTGCGCGAGCTCCTCGCGCGGCATGTCGACCAGGCGGTCGCCGTTGCTGATCGTGATCGACAGCCGTTGCGGGAACGCAAACAACCACTCCACGAGGCCGCCGACCACGCCGAGAATGGGCGCGGCATCGCGCGGCGGATCGACGCGGAAATGCGCGTTCACGATGGCGCGGAATTTGGTCGGGGTTTTCACGCCGGGCAGCAGAGCGGCCGCAGCGCGCGGCGGCACCGCGAGCACGACAGCATCGCCGGCCGCCAGCGTGATCTTGTCACCGCCGCCAAAATCGAGCTCCGTGACGCGATCACCGGACATGCCAAGCGTACGCAATTCGTGACTGAACTGGACGCTGTGGCCCCGCTCCTGCAGCAGCTTCACGGCCGGCTCGATCAGGACCGAGCTCAGGCCGTCGCGCGCGATCAGCGGGCGGCAGGCCTGCCCGCCCGCGAGCAGCGTCTCGCGCACGATGGCGCCGGCAAGCCCGGCCGAGCCTTCCGGCGGATCGACGTTCAGTGCGGCGAGCAGCAGCGGCTGCACCAGGCGGTCGTACAGCGTGCCCTTGCAGGGAATGGTGTTGCCGACCAGCGCCTCGGTGCCGGCCCAGGCCAGCGGCGCCAATGCGAGATAGTCGCGCAAGGTCGTGTCCGGGACGCGGCGCGCCTCGTCGAACACCCACAGCGGCAGGCGTGAATCGCCGAGGTCGAGCTGCCAGCGCTGGCCAGAGGCCAGATCGACAAACGGAAACTGCGCGCGCGCGGGCCCCACCAGGCCGGCCTCGGTACCGATCGAACGCGCGTAGCTCAGCGCATGGCGATTGCCCGACAGCAGGAGATGGTTGCCATTGTCGATGGTGAGATTGGTGGCGGCGTCGAAATAGGAGCGGCAGCGGCCGCCGGCCTGCTGCGTCGCCTCGTGGACGGCGACCTTGTAGCCGCCATTGGCGAGCCGCACGGCGGCGGAGAGGCCGGAAATACCGGCACCGATGATATGAACGGTCTTTTGCATCAGATGATCGCGTAACGAAGAAGAATGCCGATCTTGGCCGCCTTGGACACACGCACCGGCGCACGCGGGGCGGTGAAGCCGCGCGCGATCAAGAGATCGAGGATCGCGCGGTAGTATTTCGACATGATCCGCGGCGCGCGCACGGCGCGGCGCGAATTGCGCTTCATGATCTCGTCGGACTTCTGGAAATGCACCTTGGCGCGCTCGGCGAGCGGCGCACACACCTTCGGCAGCGCGCGGTCGGCGGTGACGCGGGCCGGGTCGTTGTTGGTGATGCCGGCGTGCCAGAGCCATTCGCGCGGCAGATAGAGTCGGCCGAGACCGGCATCTTCGTCGATGTCGCGCAGGATGTTGGTGAGCTGCAGTGCACGGCCGAGGTGATGCGCGAGCTGGATGCCATCGTCCTCGGGCAGGCCGAACACGCGCACCGACAGCCGGCCGACCGCACTCGCCACGCGATCGCAATACAGATCGAGCGTCGCAAGATCCGGCGCGCGGATGTCCTGCGGCACGTCCATCTCCATGCCGTCGACGATCGCGACGAAATCCTCGCGCTTCAGGCCGAAGGTCTTCACCGACGCGACATAGTCCTTCAGTCGCTCCGGCGGATGCCCGGCATAGAGCGCGTCGATGTCGTCGCGCCACTGCTGCAACGCGGCCAGGCGCTCCGGCCGCGGACCGTCGGAATCGGCGATGTCGTCGACCTGACGGCAGAAGCTGTAGATCTGGAACATCGCCTCGCGCTGCGCGTGCGGCAGGATGCGCATCGCGGCATAGAACGAGCTGCCCGACGCGGTGCTTCCGTAATTCGCGTTGGCCGCCGCCTCAGCACTCATGCGCCTGCCGCCGTCTTGGAGATCGCACGCCGTCCGGTCGCGCGCTGCGCGGTCTCGCCGGCGACGCCGCCGAGGCTCTGCAGCAGCAGTTCAACCTTGCTCAAATGCACGCGCTCGCTGAGCGGATCGCGCACCTTCAGCATGTTGACGATCTTGTCGGCGAAGGCCTGGATCACGGAGATTTCGAGCCCGAGCCGGAAGTCCTTCACTTCGGCGGCCAGCGACTTGCTCTGGTCGAGCAACACGGCGGTGCGCACCGCGAGCGCCTGCAGGCATTTGAGCAGGGCCGGCTGCGACTTCGCCTCGCCGAGCATCTCGACGGTCGCGCCCGCGGCGGCGAGCGCATCGCGCGGCAGGTAGACGCGGTTCAGGTTGCGGTAGTCCTTGCCGCAGTCCTGCAGGTGATTGTTGATCTGCAAGGCCGCGCAGAGCGCATCCGACGCGGCCCAGGTCGAGGTATCCTCGCCATGGACGTCGAGCATGAACCGCCCGACCGGCATCGCCGAATAGCGGCAATAGTCGATCACGTCGTCCCAGGTTTCGTAGCGCAGCTTGGTGACGTCGAGGCGGAACGCGACCAGCACGTCGAGCGCATGCCGCGGCGCCATACTGCGCTCGGCGAAGGCCCGGCGCAGATTGACCGCTTCCTGCTGGGTCTCGCCGTTGCCGAGCAATTCGGCCTCCATGAGGTCGAGATAGCGCAGCTTCTCGTCGGCCGGCAGCGTGGCGTGATCGGCGATATCGTCGGCGGTGCGGACGAAATTATAGAAGGCCAGGATCAGGGCACGATGCCGCGGATGAATGATCCACGACGCGACCGGAAAATTCTCGTCGCGGTGGGTCTTTCCGGATCGCAGGTCGCTCGCGGTGGTCATGGGAAATTTGGGCTACACTGGTCATGGCACGACGCAGGCGCGAACCGTCAGGCGCATGCGGGGGATTTGCGAGCCCCATATAGGGGAATACGCCACCAAAACCAATGCTATCTGTGACCGCCAGCATATGCAGCCGCGGCCGGCACGGAGCCAGCCGCGGTGTCGATAGCGGTCCCTTGAGACCTGAATTCGGTCTTATTGGCCGTGGGTCTTCAGCACCTGGTCGCAGGCGGCGCTGATCTTGCTGCGGTTCTGCTGCAGACAAGCGAGAATGGTGAAGTCGCCCTGATCGATCACGGAGCGGCAGTGACGCTGCACGTCGCGCGTGCAGGCCTTCTGCTCATCGGGTGTACCGCGTCCCTGCTGCTGCTGGGCGACGGCGCTGGACGCGAGCGGGATCGACAACAGGGCAAGAGCCAAGAGAAATTTACGCATCGTATTCCTTCATTTCCGACAGCAGAAAATCTGTTCCCGAAAGCGTTTCGGCAGGGCCGGGACGGATTTTGGGGATTGCAGACGCCACGTAACGCGGCAACGGATTGACGACAAGCACTGCTAAATGCGGCTAAATTTGCGGCGCTGTAAACCCCCACTTAAGTCATTGATCCACAACACTGATTCACGCCATCACTTTGTCGCGCTTGGCTATTGCGGATGGTACTCGCGCAAAGCTAGATGCCATCATGAGGCCAACGGTTTCTGATTCTGTTCGATGACGAAAGGCGTGGCGCACGCCGCCTCTGTCGTTTGAACCTAACATTCTTGGGTGACACTAAACCTTCGATGCGGCGAGACGCTTTCTTGCGAAAGAGGCGTTGATTTTGATGGGAAATTCACAATGAAACTGTTTGGTTCCAGCCTTTATGGTCAGGCCCTCCGAGCTGTGGGCGTCGGCGCCGCACTGATGCTGTCCGCCTCCGCGGTCCATGCCCAGGCCAGCGGCCCGTTTGCCGGTTTTGCCGGCTCTTGGACCGGCACGGGCACCGTGGCGTTGTCCAACGGCACGACCGAACGCATTCGTTGCAAGGCGGACTACAAGGTCGCGCCATCGGGTCTGAACCTGAAGCAGACCCTGCACTGCGCCAGCGACAGCTACAAGTTCGACCTCTCCAGCGACGTCACCAGCCAAGGCGACCGGATCTCCGGCAACTGGAGCGAGGCGAGCCGCAACATCTTCGGCAATTTGCAGGGCACCGCGGGTGGCGGCCGGATCGACGTGTTCGTCGAGGCATCCGGCTTTGCCGCCAACCTGAACCTGCAGACCAACGGCTCCAAGCAGGTGGTGCAGATCGACTCCAAGGGCGAGATTCGCGGCGTCACGATCACGATGACGAAGACCTGACACTCCCGATCGATTTCGCTAACAAACAAAAGGGCCCGGTTCCCTGCACTTCGGAACCGGGCCTTTTCATTGTCGGGATCAGGCCTTTTCGATCGGCGCGGGTTGCCCGCCCCTGCCGCGGAGCTTCTGCGACAGGTTGATCAGGAACATCGAGGTCGGCCGCAGGATGAAGAGGTCCGCGACCAGCGCTGCGACCATCGAGAACGCGCTGAGCCAGCCGAACAGGCGCAGTGACGGCAGATCGGAGAACACGGTGACGACGAGGCCGCAGGCCAGCACCACCGTGGTCAGGATCAGCGCGGGACCGACCAGAACGGTGGCGCGCTCGACCGCAAGTTCCGGCGTGACCCCGGGCTTGGTCTCGAGCCGCAGGCGGTTGAGGAAGTGGATGGTGGCGCTCAGCCCGAGGCCGAACGACACGGTCAACGCCACGACGCTGGCGAATTGCAGCCCCTCCCCGAGCAGCCACAGCACCGTGCCTGACAGCACCACCGGGAAGATGCCGGGCAGGATGCAGGAGAACATCACCACGATCGAGCGGAATGCCAGCCCGATGAAGATCGCAACCAGCGCGAACTCGACGGTGAGGCCGCGGTTGAGCTTTTCGATCATGTTGGCGCTGTTGCGCGCGGCAATCACCGACAAGCCGGTGACGGCAATCTCGTAGCCGGGATGCTCGGCGCGCACCTTGTCCAGCGAGTGATCGAGCTTGTTCACCACCGGGAGCAGCTGGCTCGAATCGAGATCCGGAACCCGGCCTGACACCACGACCGCGTCCTGATCCTTCGAGATGAAGCGGCGCACGAGATGCTCGGGAATCACGCCGACATATTCCTTCAGCGTCGCGACATCGTTGCTGCCGGCCTTTTCGGCGAGCCAGCGCCGCAAGGTTTCCAGCGACCAGACGTTGCCGACGCCGGCACTGTCCTCGACCATCGCGTGAACGTCGGCGATCGTCTTCAGCGTCTCCGGCGAGTAGAGCGATTGACCCTTGGGGAATTCGATCAGCACGTCGACCGGATTGGCGCCGGTCAGCTTGGCGTCGAGCCGGCTCGACGCCGCCACCGCCTGCCGCTTGTCCGGCACCTGGTCGGCGAGCCGGTAACGCGGCTCGAGATTGGCGTAGATGATGCCGAGGCCGCCGACGACGATCAGCGCGAGCAGGCTGAACAGCCCGGGACGGCCGACCATGCGCACCGCGATCCAGTAGCAGAAATTGCGCAGCGCCTGCACGCCGGCATCCGCGCTCTGGAACTTGACCGCAAAGACCTTCTCGTTGCGCACCAGCAGGATGCCGAACACCGGCACCAGCGAGAGCACCGCGACCAGCGCGATGATGGTCGCCGCAAGTCCGGCCTCGCCGAATTTGCGGATCAGGTCGGAGTCCGAGAACTGCAGCGCTATGAAGGAAATGCCCGCCGTACCGTGCGTCAGGACGCAGGCCGGGCCGACCACCAGCACCGCGTTCTTGAACGCGGTGAACTTGTCTTGCCCCGCGATCAGCCGGTCGCGCGCCGCGAATGTCAGCTGCATCGAGTCGGAGAAGCTGATCACCATGATGAGCGGCGTCATCACGTTGAGGAACATGTTGAGATTGAAATTGGCCCAGCCGAGGCCACCGAGCGCGAGCAGGATCGCGATCATCGGCGGGAACGCCGCCGCCACCATGAAGGATATCTTGCGGAAGAAGATGATGGCGATGACGCAGCCCGCGAGGATGCCGAGGATGTTGTAGGTCAGGCCGTCGCGCTCGACCGCGTTGCGGATCTCGAGCTGCATGACCGGCACGCCGGACAGCTGGGCATTGAGCCCGCTGCCGCCGAGATCGTCGGCCATGATCTTCCTGATGTCGCCGACTACCTTGCCGAGCTTGTTGCTGCCGACCACCTCCGGCTCGAGCGACAGCACGACCAGCGCGAGCGTGCCGTCCTCCGACAACAGCTTGCCGCGAATGATCTCGTTGCTTTTGACGGTTTCGACGAACTTGTCGTAGGCCGCGCCCTCGGGCAGTTCATTCGGGAACAGCGCCGCCGGCAGTTTGCCGGGCTCCGGCGCCTGGCGCGCGGAGAACAGCGACACCAGGCCGCGCACGCCCTCGACGAGCTGCAGGTCCGTGACCATGTCGCGCAGCTTGCCGAGATTGTCGCGCTCGAGCAGCGTCTTGCCTTCGACCACGACGAGAACGTCGAACTCGGTCGCCGGGAAGCGCTTGGTCACCGCCTCATATTGCTTGTAGTCCTTGGATTCGGAACGGAACAGCTGCGACAGCGAATCGTCGATCTTGATCCGATGCACGCCGAACAAGGCGCCGATCAACAGCAGAACGAGCACGATGCAGGACAGGATCGGCGCCCGCATCGGAATCAGGCCGAGACGCTCGATCCCGAACGCGATGCTGGGTCCCGACCGCGGCTCTTCGGCCTTCTCGACGTGGACCTGACTTTCGGAGTTCTTTTCGAGCATGCCCTGTCCAGTTCTGAAAACGGCTCAATCTGTCTAGCTTGGGTCTAAAGCGCGATGAGATCAGCTTGGATCGTCACCGCGCTTTAGCTCCTTGTTTGCGCATGATCTTTCCGGAAAACCGCTTCGCACTTTTCCGGATCATGCTTTAGGGGCGCGAATGAGGCGGGTGAGCGCAACTGATCGGCGCTAGTCCTTGAAAACACGCGAATATTGACCGGCGCCGGTTTTACCCGTCCGCCCCTGTGCTCGCAAGCACGAGGCTCCGACCAAATTGGCGGGGAACCGGCGATCCCCACCATTAAGTATCTGATTTGCCACACCCTGGGAGCGCATTCTGTGACGATCCACCGCCGCTTTCATCTTTCAACGCGACCCCAGTGATCTGGCGTGCCAGGCCTTCGCGCACAAGCCAGGAGATCCTGAACGCGGCTTCCGGATAACTCAGCCCGGCCCGGTGGATGTTGGAGACGCAGTTGCGGTCGGCATCGGTGAGTCCGATCCGCGGTGCAAAGGTGAGATAGGCGCCAAGGCTGTCGGGCGCGGAAAGGCCGGGCCGCTCACCGATCAGCATCACCAGCATGCGCGCGCCGAGGATGGCGCCGATCTCGTCACCGAGCGCAACGCGCGCGCCGGACGCGACGACCACCGCACCGGTGTCGATCCCGTCGGCCGCAAGCCGCGGCAGGAGATGCCGAATCAATTCGACGGCGTGCACATTGACCGCCGTCGGCGACAGGCCGTCTCCGATCACGATGGCGCAGGAGCACGCGGCGATGCCGCTGCTTTCCAGCGAGCGACGCGATGGGGAATCCAGCATGCGACCGAGATCCGGCCGGCGCAGATAGTCGCGCCGGTCGTGCGCCTGGCTCGACACCTCGCGCGGCGTGATGCCGAGGCCGGCAAGACCGGCCGCAATGCTGCTGATTTCGAACGTCGCGTGAACGGCGTCGCGCGCGCGGGCGTGGTCGAGCGTAAACGAGAGCAACGCATCAGTCGGCAGGCTGGCCCCGGACCGGCCGAGCCCGACGCGCGCCGGCGTAAGGTCACGCAAATCGGGGAGCGATGGGGACGTTGGCGCCGGCGGTGTCGTCATGCTGTCATTCGGCGGGGACGGAAGCCTCGCGCAGCCGGATCGAGTAGTTCGAAGCGTTCTGCCGGCCGCTGGAGGCTGCGCGCGCAAACGTGATCAGATGGTGCGCAACCAGCGTCGCCGAGATCAGCCCCTCGATATCGCCTCGTTTGAGCCGGCCGAGCGCAAACTTCCAGAATACGCGCCTGTAGTCGCCGAGCACGCCGACCTTCCAGAAGATGTTGCGCAGCATGATCAGGCCGCGCCGGATGTTCGCCCAGCTCTTCATCTCCGGGCTGACCGGCACCTTGATGCGGTTGGCATAGGTGTAGTTGCATTGATGCAAATAGCGATCGAACAGCTTCTTCGGCTCGTAGGCGATCTCCATGCATTTGCGCCAGGAACTCACCACGTCCTCATAGGGCAGCAGGAACTCTACATTGGAGTCGCGTCCCTCATCATCGATCAGCCGCCCCGCCTTTTCGAGCCGGTCCCACAACGGCGTCTTCGGCAACGCCTGCAGCAGATTGATCGTGAGCAGCGGAATCCGGGACTCCTCGACGAAGGAGATGAGCGCGTCCCCGGTCTGGGGCTTGTCGGTGTCGAGCCCCATGATGATGCCGGAGACGACCTCCATGCCGAACGAATTGATGGTGCGCACACCCTCCAGGATCGGAACCATCATGTTCTGATCCTTGTGCATAGCCTTCAGCGCGTCGGGATCCGGCGTCTCGATGCCGACGAAGATCGTCACGAAGAAGGCCTCGCGCATCTTCTCCAGGATCTCGGGCCGCTTGGCGATGTTGAGCGTCGCCTCGCAGGCGAGCCGCGTGACATAACCGGTCCGCTTCTGCCATTCGATCAGATGCGGCAGCAGCTCGCTCGCCGCCTTGCGGTTGCCGATGAAATTGTCGTCGACGAAATAGACCGTGTCGGTCGCGCCGCATGCGCGCAGCTTGTCGAGCTCCGCGATGATCTGCTGCGGCGACTTCAGCCGCGGATTGCGGCCATAGAGCCCGGGGATGTCGCAGAATTCGCACTGATAGGGGCAGCCCGAGGAGAACTGGATGCTGCCGAGAAAGTACTTCTTGGTTTCGGCGAGCTCATAGGCCGGCAGCGGGAAGTCCGTCATCGGCAGGCGGTCGATGGTCTTCAGCACCACCTGCTGGTCGGGGCGGCTGGTGTCATCGGCCAGGCGCCTGATCAGCTCGTTGGTCGCATCGCCGAGCTCGCCGACATGAAGGTAGTCGAATGAGGGGTAATAGTCCGGACACGCACTGACCGACGGGCCGCCGATCGCGACCACCAGGTCATGGTCATGCGCGCGGTGGCAGATGTCATTCATCTGCTGGCGCTGGATGTGCATACCGCTGACGAACACCGCGTCCGCCCACTCGAAGTCCTCCACCGTGGCCGGACGCAGGTTCTCGTCGACGAAACGGACCGGCCAGTTCTCGGGGAGGTATGCGGCAATCAGCAGCAGGCCCTGCGGCGGCATGAACGCCTTGACGCCGTCGGTCAGGGGGTAGGAGTGCTCGAAGGTCCCAAACGACGACGTATAGCGCGGAAAGACGCAGAGGATACGCCGTGCTGTCTTTATGCCCTCAGCTCTCATCAATAGACCCCGAAGCACCTGTAAATCTAACCACGGCGCGGAACGCTGGGCCAGAAATTCTTCAACATTGTGGCACTACCCAACGTCACAACGCCGAGATAGTTGCTCTGCAGAATTCTGCTATCCCGTCAGGTCAGGAGCCTGGCAGCGAGGTCGGGCAGACGTCCCGCATCGGCAACGAGGCGGAAGTCCTGCCCGGCGAGGCCTGCGCGCAACAGCCAGTCGTCGAATTCCGGCGCCCGCTTCAGGCCGAACAGGTCGCGGACGTAGAGCGCATCGTGAAACGATGTCGATTGATAGTTCAGCATCACGTCGTCGGCGCCCGGCACGCCCATGATGAAGTTCACGCCGGCGGCGGCAAGCAGCGTCAGGAGATTGTCCATGTCATCCTGATCGGCCTCGGCGTGGTTGGTGTAGCAGACGTCGATCCCGAGCGGCAGGCCGAGCAGTTTGCCGCAGAAATGATCCTCGAGCCCGGCGCGGATGATTTCCTTGCCGTCATAGAGGTATTCGGGACCGATGAAGCCGACCACGCTGTTGACGAGCAGCGGATCGAACGCGCGCGCCACCGCATAGGCCCGCGCCTCACAGGTCTGCTGGTCGACCTGGTGATGGGCGTTGGCCGACAGTGCCGAGCCCTGCCCGGTCTCGAAATACATCACATTGTCACCGACGGTGCCGCGCCGCAGCGACAGCCCGGCTTCGCGCGCCTCCCGCAACAGCGAGAGGTCGACGCCGAAACTGCGATTGGCCGCCTCGGTGCCGGCAATCGACTGGAACACGAGATCGACCGGCACCCCCTGCCCGATCAGTCCGAGCGTGGTCGTGACATGGGTGAGCACACAGCCCTGCGTCGGAATCGCGAGCCGCGTGATGACATCGTCCAGCAGCCGCAGCAGGGTGCCGATGACGTTCGGATCGTCGCTCGCCGGATTGATGCCGATGCAGGCATCGCCTGATCCGAGCAGCAGCCCGTCGAGGATCGAGGCGATGATGCCCTTGGCATCGTCGAAGGGATGGTTCGGCTGCAGCCGCGTGCCCATGCGCCCGCGCAAGCCGATGGTGTTGCGGAAGCGGGTGATCACCTCGCACTTCTTCGCGACCAGGATCAGATCCTGGTTGCGCATCAGCTTCGACACCGCGGCCACCATCTCCGGTGTGATGCCGCGCGAGATATTCCTGATCGCATCCGTGGTGGCGGCATCCGACAGCAGCCAGTCGCGGAAGCCGCCGACGGTGAGCGACGACACCGGCAGGAAGCCGGCGACGTCGTGGCTGTCGAGGATCAGGCGGGTGACCTCGTCGTCCTCGTAGGGGATGACAGGCTCATCGAGGAATTGCTTGAGCGGAACGTTGGCGAGCGCAAGCCGCGCGGCGATCATCTCCGCGGCACTGTCGGCCGCGATGCCGGCCAGCCGGTCGCCCGAGCGCGTCGGCGAGGCCTTGGCAAGCAGGATGCGCAGATCGTCGAATGCGTAATTGGTGGCGTCGATGGTGTGACGATAGAGCATGGGGAGGTCGCGTGGGGCTGGGGCAGCGTAACCTAGCACCTCTTTGCGAAAGTCGTGCCATCAGCTTGGCGCTGCGCGCCCGGGGATGTTGATGAGTGATGATGATGGCGGCGCTTCATTCAACACGGCGGCCGACAGTTGGAACCCGGCGGACTCAGGGGCCCTCATAAGACATTGGGATTATTTGGGGATTTTGACGGTTGCAGCCGCGCAAGGCGCGCGCGTTAAGAAATTATCCATGAAGATTTTGCATAAGCTTTAATCCGGCCGAAGGTGCTCCCCGGCCTCTTGGAGTGCCCTCAATGCCCGCCCCCACCACATCCCCCATCTCCATGTCCCGGCCTCCAATGGCGTCCCGATTCTCGCTTGCTGCCAGGCTGTACTCGACGTTTGCGCTGATTGCGGCGCTGACCGCGGCCATCACCGTCCTGTCCGACTACAGCGCTAGGCGTAACGCCGAGCTGACCGCGGCCGTCGACCTCGCCAGCCGTGCCGCACTCAACGTCGAGCGGGTCAACTCGCTGGTCTATGCCGTGGTGATGGAATCCCGCGGCATCTACATGTCGACCGACCCGGCTGCAGTGAAGAAATACGGCGACGGGCTGCTGGCGTTCAACGAGCGCATCCGCGGCGTGGTCAAGAACTGGGAAACCCTGGTGCAGACCGACGACGCCACTGAATTCGCCGTGTTCAAGAAGCGCATCGAGCAGTTCATCGAGTTCCGCAAGGAGCTGGTTCGGCGCGGCATCGAGATCGGCGCGGCAGCCGGCCGTGAGTGGGGCGACAACGACGCCAACCGCGACGTGCGCACCGCGCTGAACAAGGACCTCGAAGCGCTTTCCAAGGTTTACGCCGAGCGCAGCAAGAAGCTGGCCCAACAGACCGACACCAACCGTGAGCTGGCGCTGTTGCTGACCGGGCTCGGCGCCGCCGCCCTGATCGTGGTGGTGCTCGGCGTCTTGATCATTGCGCGCTCGGTGGCGCGGCCGCTGTCGCAGATCACCACGACCATCAAGCACGTCGCCGAAGGCGCCGACCATGTCGACGTGCCGCATGTCGATCGCGGCGACGAGATCGGCGCACTGGCGCGCGCCATCAAGGTGTTCCAGGAGGCGATGGATCGCAATCGCAGCCTGAACGCGCAAGTCGTGCGCGACTCCGAGGCGCGCGACGCCCGCGGCCGCCATATCGAGAGCTTCGTCGAGACGTTCCGCGGCACGATCGGTGACGTACTCCGCGCGGTGCACGACAACGCTACGACGATGCGTCAAACCGCGCAGACCATCGCGACCGTCGCGTCGGACGCCAACGGCAGGGCGGTTGCGGCAGCAGGCGCGACCGAACAGGCCTCCAGCAACGTCTCCGCGGTGGCGGGTGCAGCCGAAGAGCTCTCCGCCTCGGTCGAGGAGATCGGCCGCCAGGTCAAGCAGTCCTCCGGCGCCGTCGATCAGGCCGGTGCGCGCACCGACCGGTCGATCACCGAGATCGAGAGCCTTGCCGCCACCACGCAGCGCATCGACGGCGTGTTGAGCCTGATCCAGGCGATCGCCGAGCAGACCAATTTGCTCGCGCTCAACGCCACCATCGAAGCCGCCCGCGCCGGCGATGCCGGCCGCGGCTTCGCGGTCGTTGCGCACGAGGTCAAGGCGCTGGCCGGACAGACCGCGAAAGCAACCGCCGAGATCAGCGAGAATGTCGGCCTGATCCAGGCCTCGACCCGCAACTCGGTGGCCGCCGTGCGCGAGATCGGCCAGGCGGTGCGCGAGATCAGCAACGTCACCGCCAACATCGCCAGCGCGATCGGCCAGCAGGACGCGGCCACGCGCGAAATCTCCGCCAACGCGCAGATGGCCGCCCAGGGCAACGAAACCCTGGTGACGAATGTCGGTTCGCTCCGCGACGACATGGACCAGACCAGCAAGGCGGCGGAATCGGTGCTCGCGGCATCGAACGATCTGACCGCAACCGCCGAGACGCTGTCGCGCGAAGTCGAACAATTCTTCCGCAATCTGCGCAGCAATGCCGCCGAGGACTTGCGGCGGACCGGGACCTGAACGGGGTCAGACGCACCGTCGGGGGCCCGCGACAGGTTCCGGCCAATCCGGAATGGTTAAGATTTCCCCAACCCGCGCGCACAAATTGCCCGCTCTTGAGGTCGCCTTTCTCAATTTGATGCCTCCATAGAAAGTGTCAGAGCGCGGGGGCGCGGGGTAGTGGAAGCGAGCAATGAACGGGCTGTTGTCAAAGCCGAAGGCGGTGCCGACCAAACGGCTCCTTGCGCTCGGGATCGGGCTCGTCTTGTGCTTTTCGGCGATCTGCGCGTCCATTCTCTGGGAGATGGCCGGTAAGGATTATGAGCATGCAAAGGAGGGCGCGACCAACCTCGTCGCCTCCATCGCAAGCGAGATCGACCGCAACATCGAACTCTATGATCTCTCGCTGCAAGCCGTCGCTGACGGCGTCAAGCTGCCGGAGCTCGGCAAGGTCAGCCCGGAGCTTCGCCAGGTCGTGCTGTTCGACCGCGCCGCCACCGCCAAGGATCTCGGCTCGATCCTCGTGCTGAATACGGCGGGAGACGTCACGCTCGATTCCCGGACATTGACGCCCCGCACCGCAAACTACGCCGACCGCGACTTCTTCCAGGTGCATCGGACGCGAGCGAACAGCGGATTGTTCATCAGCGCGCCCTGGGTTACGCCAGACGGCGAATATCTGATCAGCTTGAGCCGCCGCATCAGCAATGACGACGGATCGTTTGCCGGTGTGGTCGCGGGCAGCATGCGGCTCAGCTATTTCCACAATCTGTTTCGCAAGCTGAACTTCGGCTTCGGCGACAGCATGGCGCTGTTCAATACCAACGGCGTCATGCTGATGCGGGCTCCGTTCGACATCGGCAAGATCGGGCAGAGCATCAGGGACTCGCAGGTCTTCAAGCAGTATCCGGCACGGCAATCCGGCTTCTACACGACGAAATCGATCGTCGATCATGTCGGCCGGCTCTATGTTTTCCAGGCGGTCGGACACCATCCCCTGATCATCGCCGAAGGTCTCGCGCTCGATGGCATCTATGCCGACTGGTGGCAGCAGGTCTGGCTGATCGGCAGCGTAGTGGCAGCGCTCTGCGGCTTCTCGATCGTCCTGATGTTCTATTTGCTCGCCGCCCTCAAACGGCGCGCCGCCGCCGAAGGTCGGCTCGCACACCTCGCAAGCACGGATGCGCTGACCGGCCTCGCCAACCGCCGCCGTCTCGACGATACCCTTGAGGCCGAGTGGCGTCGCGGCATGCGCGCCAAGGCGCCGGTGTCGCTGCTGATGATCGACGTCGATCATTTCAAGGCTTTCAACGACACCTACGGCCACCAGGCCGGCGACGCCGTGCTCGCCACCGTGGGACGATGCATTGCAGCCTGCACCAAGCGCGCAACGGATCTCGGGGCGCGCTATGGCGGCGAGGAATTTTCGGTGCTGCTGCCCGGCATCGGCAAGGCGGGCGCGTTGGAGGTTGCTGAACGCATCCGCGAGAAGCTGACGGCCGAGCGCGGGTCCCAGAATGAGTTGCCGACCGTCAGCATCGGATTGGCCTGCCTCGTCCCGGATCACGAGCGCACCTCGCGCGATCTGCTCAAGGCCGCGGACCTGGCGCTGTATCAAGCCAAGCACGAAGGCCGCGACCGGGTCATCGTCAGCCCGATCGGGTGGGACAAATCGGGCAAGCGGCACGCGGCCTGACCCGAGGTCTTGCCTCGCTCCACTCACTCCACCGGCAGCACGTCGACCGCGACGGTGAGCTTCTGCTTGCGCGCGCCGACGATGACGCCGTCGACCGGCGAGACGTCGGCGAAGTCGCGGCCGATCGCGAGAATGATGTGATCGTTGGCGACCATGAGATCGTTGGTCGGGTCGAATCCGACCCAGCCGAGCTCGCTGCCGCACCAGACCGACACCCAGGCGTGGGTTGCGTCCGCGCCCTGCAGCCGCGGCTGGCCCGGCGGCGGAATGGTGCGCAGATAACCGCTGACATAGGCCGCGGGCAGGCCGAGGCCGCGAAGCCCGGCGATCATCACATGAGCAAAATCCTGGCAGACGCCGTGGCGCTTCTCGAACACGTCGCGAAGCGGCGTCGAGATCACGGTCGCCTTGGGATCGTATTTGAAGTCGCTGCGGATGCGGTGCATCAGGTCGGCCGCTCCGGCGAGGATACCGCTGTCAGGCGAGAAGCTCGCGGAAGCGTACGCCGTCACCGGCCGCAGCACCGGCACCAGCGCACTGGCGAAAACGTAGCCGACCGGCGAGGCCGCATCGAGGCTCAATGCCTCGAACGCATTGTCACGCACGCTCTCCCAGGGCGGGCTGACGGCGTCACGCGCCGGCGGCTGTCGCGCCACCGAGACCCGCGAGCGGGAATCGATGCGAAGGCTGCGATGCGCGCTCTCGATCAGGACGCTCTCGGTCAGCGTGCCGAAGAAATCGCGCCGCGCGGTGCACTCCGCCGGCCTCGGGCGAATCTCGACCGAATGGGAGATCAGCTGCTGCCCGTCGCCGCTGATCGGCTCCAGCCGCAGCGCGCAGCGGGCGAAGCTGACCTGGGTCTCATAGCTGTAGGTCGTGACGTGGCGAATGTCGTAGATCACGCCAGCCCCGTGAGCTTCTCCGGCCGGCTGGCATTCGGTCCATGTGGGAAATAATGCAGCCCGACCGCGTCGGCGAGGTTGAGCAGGTCCTGCTCCAGCGCGAACAGCGTCTTGACGTCGAGACTCGACGCTTCGGCCGTCGTCAACATCGCCTCGAGGCCGACCGCGAGCCGCTGCGGCCGCTCGATCAGGCCGTGCTCCTTCAGGCTCGGCAGCGCGGCGATATGCTCGTTCAGCGCTGCGACCTGGAATGCGACCGAGCGCGGATTGTAGGGATCGAGCACCGCGAGATCGCGCACCGGGGTCAGCAGCGGCTGCACCAGATAGCGCGAGCGATAGGTGATCTGGCAATCGACCAGCGTGAGCAGGACGTCGAGGTCCTCGTCGCCGGCTTCGTCATAGGCGAACTGGCGGGCAAAGCGCGTGGTGTTGATGGCGCGCTCGGCGCGGCGGCCCATTTCGAGGAAGCGCCAGCCGGCGGCGCGGTTCATGTTCTCCTGCGCGAGGCCGGCGAAGCTTGCGAGCTCCTGCAAGGTCAGCTCGGCGGCGCTGACCACGCCGTCATCGTCATGAACCTCGATCGCGAGGCGGTCGGCCATCTCGGTGATGACCTGCCAGGCGTCCGGCGACAGCCGCTCGCGGAGCGATGTCGCGGTACGCTGCGCCGACCGCACCAGCGACAGCGCCGAGCCGAACTTCTCCTCGCTCTGCAGCGCTTCGAGCGCGACCTTGGCGGGATTGGCGCGCGCGGTCTGCGAGGCCGCGCCCCAGGTGACGAGCAGGCGCTGGATGCGCTCGGCCGAATGCATCGCCGGCGCGTTGCCGTTCACATTCGCCCGCGCCGGATCGCGCAGCGGCGTGCACAGCGCGCGGATCAGGCGAATGGTGGCCTCGGCGCGCTCGAGATAGCGGCCGAGCCAGAACAGATTGTCGGCGGCGCGGCTCGGTAGCACGCCGGCGATGCGGCGGATGCGCACCGTGTCGACCGCCGGCAGCAAGGTCGAGGTCGCGACCGCCTTGTCGGACACCACCCAGACGTCGGCGGACACCGCGCCATCGCCCATCGACACCGCGCGTGCATCGGCCCGGTCGGCAATCCGGCAGAAGCCGCCGGGCAGCACGGTCCAGCCGCTCGGCGTCGCCGCCGCGAACACCCGCAGCACGAACGGACGCGGCGCGATGCGGCCGTTCTCCCACACCGGCGTGGTCGAGAGGCGGACGAGTTCCTGTCCGACATAATCGATGCCGCGATGGCTGATCGCATCCTTCAGGCGGTCGCGGTCCGCGGCCGAGAGCTCGCCCGGCAGCACCGGGCCGTTGCCGGGAAAATCCGCAACGCCGCGGCCATAGGCGCCTTCGATCGCGAATTCGTCGAGCCGTGACAGCACCTGCTCGCGGGCCGACTTCTGGCCGCACCACCAGGTCGCGATATGCGGCATCATCAGGTCTTCAGAGAGCAGACGCCGGCACAGATTGGGCAGGAAGCCGAGCAGCGCCCTCGCCTCCATCACGCCCGAGCCCGGCATGTTGGCGACCACGACGCCGCCCTTGCGCAGCACTTCGACGAGACCGGGCACGCCGAGATAGGACGACGCATCGAGCTCGAGCGGATCGAGCATGTTGGAATCGACCCGGCGCAGCAGCACGTCGAGCCGCTTCAATCCGGCGACGGTGCGGATGTGGATACGGTCGCCGGAGACCGCGAGATCGTCGCCCTCGACCAAGAGGAAGCCGAGATAGCGCGCCAGCGTGGCATGCTCGAAATAGGTCTCGCTGAACGCGCCCGGCGTGAGCAGGCCGATCCGCGGCTCGTCGCGATCGGCGCTGGCGCGCAGCGAATCGCGGAACGCTTCGAAGAACGGTGCGACGCGCTCGACATTCATCGACTTGTAGAGATTGGAAAAGGCGCGCGACAGTACCAGGCGATTTTCCAGCGCATAGCCCGCGCCCGACGGCGCCTGCGTGCGATCGCCGAGCACCCACCAGCGGCCGTCAGGCCCGCGGCCGATGTCGGCGGCGTAGAGATGCAGGTAGCGGCCGCCCGGTGGCTTGATGCCGCTGACCGCGCGCAGATATTCGCTGCTGCCGGCGATCGCCGCGGCCGGGATGGCACCGTCGGCAACGAGACGGCCCTCGCCGTAGAGATCAGCCAGCACCATTTCCAGGAGCTGCGCGCGCTGCGCGACGCCGGCGGCGAGCTGCCGCCAGTCGGCCGCGTCGATGATCAGCGGCAGATGACTGAGCGGCCAAATCCGGTCCGAGGTATCGCCCGGCGCCCGATATGTGACGCCGGCCTCGTGCAGGTGACGATCCGCGTTGGCGAAGCGACGCTCGATGTCGGCCGGCGACAGCCCGGCAAAGGCATCGAAGAAACGGGCCCAGACCGGCCGCGGCGCGCCGTTCTCGGCGATATATTCGTCGGGAATGCCCGGAAGCCGGACATAGTCGCGGGTCCATTGCGCCATCCGGCGCTGACCGGGACGGGCCCGGCTCTCCTGACTGCTGCCTTGGCTGCTGCCCCGGCCACCCGACACGGTCATTACACTTCCCCTGCACCCCAGTTCGCTGGAGAACGCTCCAATTAGTGCAGGAGCGGCGTCCGCAAGTCGAGGGTCAAGGGAAACTCAATTGTGCGTTCCTCCGGTGGCGTTTCGATCCTGCCGGGGGTGTGGCCGTGTTCCTGGAAGCGCGCCAGCCGCCGCGCCTCGGCCTCGTAGGAATTGACCGGCTTGGTCTCGTAGTTGCGGCCGCCGGGATGGGCGACATGATAGACGCAGCCGCCGAGCGAGCGGCCGTTCCAGGTATCGATCAGGTCAAAGGTCAGCGGCGCGTGCACGGGAATGGTCGGATGCAGGCCGGAGGCCGGCTGCCAGGCCTTGAAACGGACGCCGGCAACCGCTTCACCGGCGCGGCCGGTTTCGGTCATCGGCATCCGCCTGCCATTGCAGGTGACGACATGGCGGCCCTCGACGAAGCCGGTGGCCTTCACCTGCAACCGCTCGACCGAGGAATCGACGTAACGCACGGTGCCGCCCGAGGTGCCCTCCTCGCCCAGCACATGCCAGGGCTCGAGCGCCTGCCGCAGCTCGAGGCCGACGCCACCATGGTGGACCCGGCCGAAGGCGGGGAAACGAAATTCAAGCTGGGCCTGGTACCATTCCGGCTCGACGTCGTAGCCGGACTGCTTGAGCTCGGCGAGCACGCCCAGAAAATCCTCCCAGAGGAAATGCGGCAGCATGAAGCGGTCATGCAGCGCGGTGCCCCAGCGCACGAACTTGCCCTGCTGCGGTTCGCGCCACAGCTTTGCGATCAGCGCACGGATCAAGAGCTGCTGCGCCAGCGACATCCTGGGGTCAGGCGGCATTTCGAGCGCACGGAATTCGACCAGGCCGAGCCGGCCGGTCGGCCCGTCCGGCGAATACAGCTTGTCGATGCAGATCTCGGCGCGATGGGTGTTGCCGGTGATGTCGACCAGGATGTGCCGGAACAGCCGGTCGACCAGCCATAGCGGCGCGTCCATGCCCGGCGGCGGCACGTGCGACAGCGCGATCTCGAGCTCATAGAGCCCGTCATGCCGCGCTTCGTCGATGCGCGGCGCCTGGCTGGTCGGACCGATGAACATGCCGGAGAACAGATAGGACAGCGACGGATGCCGCTGCCAATACAGCACGAGGCTCTTCAACAGATCAGGCCGGCGCAGGAACGGTGAATCCTCCGGCTTGCTGCCGCCGACAACGATGTGGTTGCCGCCGCCGGTGCCGGTGTGGCGGCCGTCGATCAGGAAGCGGTTGGCCCCTAACCGTGTCTTCGCGGAGTCCTCGTAGAGGCCGAGGGTGATGTCGACGGCCTCGCGCCAGCTCTGCGCCGGCTGCACATTGATCTCGATCACGCCGGGGTCCGGCGTCACCTTGATCACCTCGACGCGCGGGTCGAACGGCGGCGAATAGCCTTCGACATGCACCGCGAGCTGCATTTCCTCGGCGGTCGCCTCGATTGCCGTGATCAGTTCGAGATAGTCATCGACCTTTTCGACCGGCGGCATGAAGACGCAGAGCACGCCGTCGCGGACTTCGATCGCCATTGCGGTGCGCACCGGCAGCGGCTCGGGGATGTCCTTCAGCGCCTGCTTCAGCTCCGTGTCGGCAAGTGCCTCGCGCGGCGCCATCGGATCCTGCTCGACGATGTAAGGATAGTCCTCCGGCGGGACATGTTCGAGCGAGCCGATCGGCAGCCGCAGGCCGAGCGGCGAATCGCCGGGTGATGCGAACAGATGGCTGCGACGGATCTTCCAGCGCTCGCTGCGCCAGCGCGCAGGGATTTTATCGGCAAGCGGTGTCCAACGCTGGATCGGCAGCACAAAACCCTTCGGCGTCGTCAATCCCTCGTCGAACACCCGAGCCAGGCGCGCGCGCTCTTCGGCATCCGTCAGCTTGGAGTTATCGGGCGTGACGTTGGCCGGCAGCCCGGCTTCACGCTGCAGCCAGAACGCCGGGTCTTCATAAGCCGGCATGACATAGTCGGCGCCGAGTCCGAGCTTCTTCGCGGTGCCGACGACAAAGCGCTCGGCATCGGCAACCTCGGCCTTGCGCGGATTCTCGATCGACGCGATCAGATCGGCGTTCTTCCAGATCGGCTTGCCATCCTTGCGCCAGTAGAGGCCGAACGCCCAGCGCGGCAGGCTCTCGCCGGGATACCATTTGCCCTGGCCGTAATGCAGCAGGCCACCGGGCGCGAACCGCGTGCGCAGCTTGCGGATCAATTCGTCGGCGAGCGTGCGCTTGGTCGGGCCGACCGCGGCGACATTCCACTCCGGCGATTCCAGATCGTCGACCGAAACGAAGGTCGGCTCGCCGCCCATGGTGAGCCGCACGTCGTCCTTCACCAAGTCGGCATCGACCTGCTCGCCGAGCCGGTCGAGCCGCGCCCAGGATGCATCCGAAAATGGTCTCGTGATCCGCGGCGCCTCGCGGATGCGCTTGACGCTCATCTCGAAGCCGAACTCGACATTGGCCGCGCCTGCCGTCCCGGTCACCGGCGCAGCCGAGCGGTAGTGCGGCGTGGCGCAGACCGGAATGTGTCCCTCGCCGGTGAGCATACCGGATGTGACGTCGAAACCGATCCAGCCCGCGCCGGGCAGATAGACCTCGGCCCAGGCGTGCAAATCGGTGAAATCGCTCTCGACCTCGCGCGGCCCCTCCAGCGGATCGATATCGGGCCGCAGCTGAATGAGGTATCCGGAGACGAAGCGCGCGGCGAGCCCGAGATGCCGCAGCGTCTGGATCAGGAGCCATGCCGAGTCGCGGCACGAGCCGGAGCAAGCGGCGAGCGTCTCCTCCGGCGTCTGGATGCCGGCCTCCATGCGGATCACGTAGCTGATCTTCTTTTGCAACTGCGCGTTCAGTTCGACCAGGAAATTGACGGTGCTGTCGGCCTGGCGCGGGATCTCCTTCAGGTAGGCCGCGAGCAACGGCCCGGGCTCCTCGGTCTCGAGATAGGGCGCGAGCTCGGTCTTGAGATCGCCGGGATATGCGAATGGAAAGCTGTTGGCGTAGGGCTCGACGAAGAAGTCGAACGGATTGACCACCGTCATCTCAGCGGTGAAGTCGACCTCGACCCTGAGCTCGGTCGCCTTCTCCGGAAAGACGTAGCGCGCCAGCCAGTTGCCCTGCGGGTCCTGCTGCCAGTTCACGAAATGATTTGATGGCGTGACCTTGAGCGAATAGCTCAGGATCGGCGTGCGGGTGTGCGGCGCGGGCCGGAGCCGAATGGTCTGGGGCCCGAGATCGATCGGCCGGTCGTATTTGTAGTGCGTGACGTGATGCAGTGCGACGAAGATCGACACGGACCAAGGACTCCAGCAGCTTTTTTGAGCAGAACACTGGTTCCGGTATGGATCAAGCACTAACAACGGGCACGGGTGCCCAAGCGACGAGCGAAGCTCGTAGCCCGGATGGAGCGAAGCGCAATCCGGGATCTTCTCCGCGGCAAGAGTCCCGGATTTCGCTGCGCTCCATCCGGGCTACGGGACTAACGTCCGATCGCGCCTGACACCTGCGACGCAAGCTGCTCGGCGAGCATATGATAGCCCTCAGGGGTCAGATGCACGCCATCGGGCTGATGGGGCAGTCCGTGCAACATGCCGTTGGCAAGCATGATCACGGTGATGCCACGGGCGCTGAGACGGCTTTGAATATCCGCCGTCCGGTCAGGGCTGCCCTTGCGCCGATCGTTGCCGCCGGGCTGCAAGATGACCGCGCGGGTCCCGTTCGGGACGGCCCGGTCCAGCCGTTGCAGCATCCCTTCCGTGGTGTCGCCATTGATGCCGGCGTTGACGATACGGACGTTCAATCCCTTGGCCCGCAAGATCGCCTCGAGCTGCGCGGGATAGGCTTGGTTGCGCGCCACGCCTTTGCCGTAGGTGTTGCTCGCGCCAAGCGCCACGATGGTTGCGGCGTCGGCTGAGGCGACACCGACACCGAGGGTCAAAGCGGCCAGGAATGCGAAGCATCCAACAATGCCGAAACGGAGCGTACGCATGCGTCCTCCATCCAATCCGTAGCCCGGACGGAGCGTAGCGTAATGCGGGAAGCCGTATCCATAGAATTCGTCGTCCCTGCGAAAGCAGGGACCCATACCGCATGATCTATCGATGAAGCTCGGTGGCAGATGCCCTGCACATCACCACGGCCGGTGGTTATGGGTCCCTGCTTTCGCAGGGACGACGGCGGAGTTGAGGCCGGATTGTAGCTTCCAACCTACATCGTAGCTCCCAGCACCCACGGCGCGAACTCGGCGCCGCCGAAATCAAAACTCTCGCTCTTGGTCGGCTGGCCCGAGGCGGTCTTGAGGATGAGGTCGAAGATGCGCTGGCCGCATTCCTGCACGCTCTCCTCGCCGTCGAGGATGGTGCCGCAATTGACGTCCATGTCGTCTTGCATCCGCTTGTACATCGGCGTGTTGGTGGCGAGCTTGATCGATGGCGCCGGCTTGCAGCCGAACACGCTGCCGCGGCCGGTGGTGAAGCAGACGAGATTGGCACCGCCGGCGACCTGCCCGGTCGCGGCGACCGGGTCGTAGCCGGGCGTGTCCATGAACACGAAGCCCTTCTTGGTGACCGGCTCGGCGTAGCGCAGCACGTCGACGAGGTTGGTGCTGCCGGCCTTGGCCATCGCGCCGAGCGACTTCTCGAGGATCGTCGTGAGACCGCCGGCCTTGTTGCCGGGGCTCGGATTGGCATTCATCTCGGCGCCCTCGCGCTGGGTGTATTCCTCCCACCAGCGCATCAGGCCGACCAGCTTCTCGCCGACCTCGCGGCTGACGGCGCGGCGGGTCAGCAGATGCTCGGCGCCGTAGGTCTCCGGCGTCTCGGACAGGATCACCGTGCCGCCGTGACGAACCAAGAGGTCGCTCGCCGCGCCGAGCGCCGGATTGGCGGACACGCCGGAGTAACCGTCCGAGCCGCCGCATTGCAGCGCCACGGTGAGCTCGCTTGCCGGCACCGCCTCGCGCTTCACCTTGTTGGCATCAGCGAGCGCTTCCTTGACGAAGGCAACGCCGGCTTCCACGGTCTTGCGCGTGCCGCCGACCTCCTGGATGTCCATCGCGCGCAGGCGGCCGGCAAGCTTCTGCTCCTGCATCAGGCCGCCGATCTGGTTCACCTCGCAGCCGAGGCCGAGCACGATGACGTTGGAGAAGTTGACGTGTCGCGCATAGCCGCCGAGCGTACGGCGAAGCAGCGCCAAGGGCTCGTCCTGGGTCATGCCGCAGCCGGTCTTGTGAGTCAGCGCGACGACGCCGTCGACATTCGGGAAATCGGCCAGCGGACTGTCGCCGGTGAACGGGTTCTTCTTGAACATGTCGGCGACGATGCCCGCGACATGGGCGCTGCAATTCACCGAGGTGAGGATGCCGATATAATTGCGCGTCGCGACGCGGCCGTCGGCGCGGCGGATGCCCTCGAAGGTCGCCGGCAGATCGAAGTTCGGCACCGGCTTGACGTCGACGCCATAGGCATAGTCCTTGGCGAAATCGCCCATGCCGCAGTTTTGGGTGTGCACGTGCTGGCCGGGTGCAATCGGCTGCGTCGCAAAGCCGATGATCTGGCCGTAGCGCCGGATCGGTTCGCCTTGCGCGATCGGCTTGATCGCGACCTTGTGGCCGGCCGGAATGCGATCGACCGTGGTGACGCCCTCGGTCACCTCCAACCCCGGTGGCAGGCTCGCGCGCGCGATCAGGACGCTGTCGTCGGCATGCAGGCGGATCACTTGAGCCGAAGCCATGGGAGTTCTCCTTGGTGTGTTCTTCACCTCTCCCCGTCGTTCACGGGGAGAGGTCGAATTCTCGCAAGCGAGAATTCGGGTGAGGGGCGAGGCACAGGGCCAACTTCGACAAAGGTGCTCGCCGGATAGAGGCCCCCCACCCCAACCCTCTCCCCGCAAAGAACGGGGTGAGGGAGAGGATCCAGTTACGCCTTGCCGCCGGACTTCTCGCGGGTCGCATTGACCTGCATCTTGGCGTAGGTCTGCATCAGGCCGACCTCGTTCGACAGCGTCACGAGCTTGAAGCCCATGTTGATCGCGCGCACCGCGCCCTCGGCGCCGGAGCAGTGGATGCCGGGGTTGAGACCGCGCTTGCCGCACTCCTTGATGATCTTCTCGTAGATCTTGAGGATCTCCGGCTCGTCGCGATCGAGCTTCGGCACCAGGCCATAGGAGAAGCCGAGATCGGACGGGCCGATATAAACGCCGTCGATGCCTTCGACATCGAGGATGGCTTCCATGTTCTCGACCGCGGTCTTGGTCTCCATCATCGGCAGCAGCACGATCTCGTCGTTGGCGGTCTGCTGATAGGTGCCGGCCGAGCCGTACATGCCGGCGCGGATCGGGCCGTTGGAGCGCACGCCCTTCGGCGGATACTTCGCATAGGAGACGAGGTTCTTGGCTTCCTGCGGCGTGTTGACCATCGGGCAGATCACGCCATAGGCGCCGCCGTCCAGCACCTTGCCGATGATGCCCGGCTCATTCCAGGGCACGCGGACCATCGGCGTCACCGGATGCGCATGCATCGACTGGAAGCATTGCACCATCGAAAGATAATCCTGCACGCCATGCTGCATGTCGACGGTGACGCTGTCGAAGCCGCATTGCGCGATCACTTCGGCCGAAAACCCGGAGGGGATCGCGAGCCACGCGTTCACCACCGCCTTGCCCGATGCCCAGACTTGCTTGACCTTGTTTGCCATTGATCGCGTTTCCTTTTGTGCTTTTGGGGGGCTGACCTCAGCTGGTCGCCCGCTGGATCGAGACTTCGCTGACGCCGACTTCGCGCGCGGTATTCACTATCGCCGCCCAGGTGTCGTCAGGCAAGGGGATGCCGTTCTTGGTGCGATCGGCACGGGTCTTGCGCTCTGGATCGCCCGGAACCAGCACGGAATCCGTGCCCGCGATCGGCTTGGTGGCGCGGATAAAATCGGTGTAGCGGGTGATCTCGCCGTCGAAGAAATTGCTGGTGTCGATCACCTTGGGATCGATGTAGAACGCCATCATGCCGTTGGCGAAGCGACGGTCCGACGATGTCGCACCGGTGCCGGTCAGCGCGCCACCGAGCAGCTCGCAGATGAAGGCAAGGCCCGAGCCCTTGTGATCGCCGAAGGCGCGGATCGCGCCGGTTCCCTTGGTATGGTCGCGCGGCCCGTCGGGCGTGTACGGACCATACAGCACCTGCGGATCCTCGCTCAGCGTTCCGTCGGCATCGACCAGTGCGCCGATCGGCAGCTTCTTGCCGCCACGGCTAGCCACCAGGCACTTGCCCTCGGCAACGACCGAGGTCGCGAAATCGAGCACGATCGGGTCCTGGCCCTGGCGCGGAATGCCGACGCAATACGGCGCGGTGGACAGCCGCTTCTCGACGCCGCCATAAGGCGCGACCAACAGCGAGCCTGCCGCGGTAACGAAATGAATTGAAACAAGGCCTTCGGCGGCGGCCATTTCGGCCCAGTCGCCGACGCGGCCGAGATGGCCGGAGTTGCGCAGCGCAACCGCGGCAAGCCCCGCCTTCTTGCACTTCTCGATACCGAGCTTGACCGCGACCGGCGTGACGGTCTGGCCATAGCCGAACTTGCCGTCGACCACCGCGAGCGACGGCGTGTCGACCACCACCTCGGGGGTCTGGTTCGGCACGATCGAACCCATCTTCTTCCACCTGACATAAACCGGCACGCGGATCACGCCATGGCTGTCGTGGCCGGTGAGGTTCGCCGTCGTCAGATAGGTCGCGATGCGCTTCGCCTCTTCCGGAGAGGACTCCGAATGCGAGAACACCTCGGACACGAAGTTGATGAGATTATCGACCTTGATGGTGACCATGAAAGACTAGCTCGCTAAGTAAAGCACGGGAGGTTGTCAGCCGTGGGTCTTGGCGTGGCCGCCGAGATAGGCCGCCGCGATGGCTTCATTGCCCCACAATTCGTCAGGCTTGCCGCCGAGCACGATCCGCCCGGTTTCCAGAACAAAACCGTGATCGGCAACCGAGAGTCCCATGCGCGCATTTTGCTCGACGAGCAAGACCGTGGTGTCCTTCCTGATCTGCGAAATGATGCGGAACACCGCCTGCACGATCACGGGTGCGAGACCGAGCGACGGCTCGTCGAGCAGCAGCAGCCGCGGCTTGGCCATCAGGCCGCGCGCGACCGCGACCATCTGCAGCTGCCCGCCGGACAGCGTCCAGCCGAGCGCATTGGAGAACGCACGAATATCCGGAAACAGATCGAACATCGCATCGGCCTCGCGCGAAATCTGCGACGCCGACACCTTCCGGTTCGACGCACCGAGCATGATGTTCTCTTTCACGGTGAGGCCCGGGAACACGCGGCGCCCCTCGGGTACATGAGAGATGCCGAGCCGGACGATCGCTTCCGGGCCGAGGCCGGCGATCGATTGACCGTCGAACAGGATGTCGCCGGAGGCGGGTTTGGCGAGGCCTGAGATCGCGCGCAGCGTGGTCGACTTGCCGGCGCCGTTGGCACCGAGCAGCGTGACCACCTGCCCCTGCTCCACGGCGATGGTGACGCCGCGCAGCGCTTCGATCTCGCCGTAGCGGACCACGAGATTGCGGATTTCGAGCAGCGGCATCATTCGCTCCCGAGATAGGCGGAGACGACGTCGGGATGGCGCAGCACCGCCATGGACTCGCCGTCCGCAATGCGGCGTCCGAAGTTCAGCACCGTGATGTGCTGGGCGGCTTCGGAGACCAGCGTCATGTCGTGATCGATGATCAGGATGGTGAGGCCCTGCGCTGCAATGCGCTTTAGCAATTCATGCAGCTCGAGCTTCTCGGTCGAATTGAGGCCGGCGGCCGGCTCGTCGAGCAGCAGCAAGGTCGGGTTCGACGCCAGCGCCCGCGCGATCTCGATCAGGCGCTGATGGCCGTAGGAGAAGCTCGAGATCAATTCGTTGGCGCGGCTGCCGAGGCCGACGAAGGTCAGCGCCTCCATCGCCCGCTCGGTCAGCGCGTCGTCGCCCTTCCCGATCATGGTATTGCCGGGACGCTCGGCGCCGATCTCGACGTTCTCCAGCGCCGTCATCGAGCGGAACAGGCGGATGTTCTGGAAGGTGCGTCCGAGGCCCGCGGCGGTGCGCTGATGCGGCGCCATGTTGGTGATGTCGGTGCCGTCGAGCACGATCTTGCCTGATGTGGCCTTGTAGAGACCGGACAGCACGTTCAGCGTCGTGGTCTTGCCGGAGCCGTTGGGGCCGATCAGAGCGTGCACGCTGCCGCGCTTCACCGCGATGTCGACGCCATCGACCGCCTTGAGGCCGCCGAAATGCTTCGAAAGCCCGGTGACTTCGAGCACGATGTCGCCGCCCGTGGTCGCGGGCCTGAGCTGGAGCGCTCCGGCGACAGGCGGCGCCTTGGTGTGCGCACGCCAGCGCGTGAACGCGTCGGACACGAAGCCCCAGATGCCGTCAGGCATGAAGCGGATAATCAGGATCACCGACAAGCCGTAGATCGCGAGGTAAAGCCCGGGCACGCTCTTGAGGAAGCGCAGCCATTCCGGGATCAGGATCAACAGCCCGGTGCCGATCACCGAGCCGATCGGCGAGGCCACGCCGCCGAGCAGCGACATGGTCAGGAACTGGATCGATTCCGCAAACGAGAACTGGTCCGGGCTGACATAGGCGAAGCCGCCGGCGAACAGGCCGCCCGCGAGGCCGCCGAGCACCGCGCACACCGCAAAGGCGTAGACCTTGGTGCGGAACACGTCGATGCCGTTAACGCCGGCCGCGAGCTCATTGTCGCGCACCGCGCGCATGGCACGACCGAGCTTGGTGTCAGGCAGATGCCAGACGAGATAGCCAACGATCGCAAGCATCGCGACGCAGAACGCCAGATAGCTCTGCGAGGACTGGAACAGCTCGGGCCGGCGAATGTTGGCGACGCCGTCCGGTCCATGGGTGACGCCGACCGCGTTGATCATGACCAGCGTCACGATCTGCTGGAACGAGATCGTCACCATGGCAAGGTAATGCCCGCCGAGCCGCAGCGTCGACATGCCGAGGAATGCGCCGGCAACCAACGTGATCGCGCAGGCGCCAACCAGGCAGAGCCAGAAGTTCAGATGCAGGTCGGCGGTCCCGAGGCCGACGGCATAGGCGCCGAAGCCGAAGAACGCGGCCTGCGCCAGGTTGATCTGGCCGCACAGGCCGAGCACGACCGAGAGCCCGAACACCGCGATCGAGAAGGTCGTGGCCTGCAACAGGATGTTGAGGATGTAGCCGTCGAACTGCATGCCGGCGGCGAGCGCCACCAGCACCGCAGCGCCGATGAAATACGGCAGATGACGGATGATCAGCGGTTTCGAGCGCACGGCCGGCGCCGGAATCATGTTGTCGCTGGCGCTCATGCTTTCTCCGCGACACGTTCGCCGAAGATGCCCTGCGGCCGGAATACCAGGAAGGCGATCAGCACCAGGAAGGCAAAGCCGTCCTTGTACGGCACCGAGATATAGGCGGCGCCGAAGGTTTCGATGACGCCGAGCGCGAGGCCGCCGACGATCGCGCCGGCGACATCGCCGAAGCCGCCGATGATGGTCGCGGCGAACGCCTTCAGCGCGATGGTCGAGCCCATCTGGATCGAGACGAACAGCACGGGCGCCACCAGGATGCCGGCGAGGCCGCCGAGCACGGCCGAATAGATGAAGGTGATCATGATCATGGTCGAGACGGAAATGCCGAGCAGCGAGGCCATCTCCTTGTCCTGCGAGGTCGCCTGCAGCTTCTTGCCGAGCAGCGTCTTCTCGAAGAACCAGAAATTGAACAGCACCAAGAGGATCGTGACGCCGATGATCAACAGATACTGGCTGTCGAGATAGACCGGGCCGAGCTGGATGCCGGGCGTATCGAACCAGCCCTGCAGCACCTGCGGCTGCGGACCGTAGATCGCGAGCACCGAGTTCGACAGCAGGATCGAGGCGCCGATGGTGGCGATGATCACGGGCAGATAGGTGCGGTGACGCAGCGGATAGTAGACGCCGAGATTGAAGATGACGCCGAGCAGCGCCATGCCGGCCAGCGCAATCACGAAGGACAGCCAATAAGGCAGGCCGAGCTCGACGCAGACCACCATCAGATAGGCGGCCACCATCGAGAATTCGCCTTGCGCGAAGTTCACCACATTGGTGGCGCGGAAGATCAGCACGAAACCGAGCGCGACCAGCGCGTAGACCGCGCCGATGCCGATGCCGGTGAACAGCAATTGTAGAACCAGATCCATGACAGCGCTCGATCAGAACAGTGTGCGCAGAAGGCCAGCCTCGCCGCGTCGAACGGCGAGGCCGAGCCGCGATCAATCGTTGAAGTCGATGTGCTTGTCGTAGACGATCTTGCCCTTGTCGTTCTTCACGACATTGTAGCCGTGCAGACCATCGCCGTTCTTGTCGAAATTGTACTCGCCTTCGGCGCCGGCGAATTTCTGCGTCGCCAGAATGGCGTCGCGGATCTTGTTCGGGTCGGTCGAGCCCGCCTTGTTGATCGCCGCCGACAGAATGGTGATCGCATCATACGGCCAGGCGCTCTGGTTGTCGGGCGCGGTCTTGTAGGCATCGCGATAAGCCTTGCCGAACGTCTTCGCCGCGTCGCTCGAATCTTCGGCGAAGTCGGCGACCCCGTAGGTGCCGAACAGCGCGGGACCGGCGAGCTTGGTCGAGGAGACCGCCACCACCGAGGGCGAACCGACCCAGGGGATGTTGACGCCGAGCTGGCGGAGCTGCCGGGCAAAGATGCCGAGATCATTCTCGAAGGTGAAGTAGGTGCCGAGCACGTCGGCGCCCGACTGCTTCACGGCGAGCACGACCGGGG
Organism: Bradyrhizobium macuxiense; assembly: GCF_007993935.1. Classification (GTDB taxonomy): domain Bacteria; phylum Pseudomonadota; class Alphaproteobacteria; order Rhizobiales; family Xanthobacteraceae; genus Bradyrhizobium; species Bradyrhizobium macuxiense_A. Next base: position 339,583 of record NZ_VITY01000002.1, read on the forward strand.
TGAAGTCCTGGCTCTGGTTGGCGTAGCCCTGGTCAAGCACCGGCGGCGCGCCGAGCTTGGTCAGCGCCTCGGAGAGCGCCTTGCCGCCCGCGGTGCCGAAGGCGTCGGTGGAATGCACGATCGCCCACTTCTTCTTGCCGAGCGTGTTGACGCCGAAATCGGCGATCACGCGGCCGGAATAATTGTCGTTCGGGCGGAAGCGGAACAGCCAGGGATTGCCGGAATGGGTCAGATCGGGGTTGGTGCCGCCGATCATCACGGGCTTGCCGACCTTGATCACGTCGGGCGCCATCGCCTGCACCTGGGTCGAGCGGATCGAGCCGAGGAAGGCAACGATGTCGGATTGCGCGGCAAGCTTGGAGAACGCCAGCACGATGCCCGGATTGGTGGTCTGATCGTCCTCGATCACGAGCTCGACCTGCTTGCCGAGCACGCCGCCGGCCTTGTTGACCGCGGCGAGCGCCAGCTTGGCGCCGTTCTGGGCCCACAGCCCCTGCTCGGCCGCCGGCCCGGTCACCGGCACGCACATGCCGATCTTGATGGTCGCCCCTTGCGCCCAGGCGCTGCGCATCAGCGCAGGAGCAGCGAGACCTGCCGCCAAGCCGGCGGAAAACTCACGCCTCGTCAGTTTCATTCAATCCTCCCTGTCATCCGCCGAACTTGATGTCGGCTGCGTTGCGACGAGCTGACGCGTCGATCTGTTGCCCTATCCGCAGCCACCAAGCGGCGCGACGAACAAACGTGAGCGCCGCTGCAGGGCACAAGACGCGCAACAGCGGCCATCAATCTGGCGTTTGCCGTAGCTAAACATGATTGCACATTGCACGCAATAGCCAAAAGTTCGCTGGTAACGGTGCGTAAATGCCTGCTAGGAGCAGCCATGACGCGATCACGTGATAATGTGACCGGCGGGCAGCCATCGATGTCGATTCCAAGAGCGAAATCGCAGACCAGACGGAAACAACCGGCCTATGCGCTGATCAAGAGCGCATTGGCAAAGCACATCCGGGCCGGTGACGTGCCTCCAGGCACGGTGCTCTCCGAATCGGCGATCGCGACGTTGTTCGGCTCCAGCCGCTCCCCGGTGCGGCAGGCCTTCGAACAGCTGGAGCACGTCGGGCTGGTGCGCCGGTTCGACGGCCGCGGCGTTATCGCCGGCAAGCGCAAGGTCGAACCACGGCGCGTCCCGATCACACCGGAAATGTTCGGGCTGACCGACGGGCCCGTCGATGCGGTGCGCAGCGACGCCTGGGACGCGCTTTATTACAAGCTCGAACGCGAGATCATCTACCGGTCGCTGTTCGGACGCGTCCGCGTCAGCGAACTTGCGTTGGCGCGGCATTTCCGGGTCGGACGTACGGTTGCGCGCAATCTGCTGCTCCGCGCGCAGGCGATCGGAATCCTGGAGAAAGGCGCCAAGGCGCATTGGTACGTGGTGCCGCTGGATGAGGATCGCCTGCGCGACATCTTCGAGGTCCGTGCAACGCTCGAACCACTCCTGCTCAAATCCGCGACGGCGAAGATTCCCACCGCACTGCTTGACCGGATGGCGGAGCGGCTGCGCGAGGGGATTCAATTCCGCGACCGCGTCGGCGTCGGCGAGCTCGACGAGATCGAAGGCGACCTCCATATCCGCTGCCTGGGCTACGGCGCCAATCGCGAGATGGTCGAAGCGCTCAAGCGCACCCACTGCGCCTTCGTGATCGGCAAGCATATTCAGGTGGCGCTGACCGCGCCGCAGATCGATTCCTTCATGGACGAGCATCTGGTGATCATCGAAGCCTTGCGCGCGGGCGACGGCGACGCGGCGGCCGAGATCCTGCGCCGCCATATCGAGTGGTCCCACTCGAAGGTTGCGGGCTGGATCGCCGAATTCCGCGCCATCAACGTGATCTCGCGCGTGCCTTATATGGCCTGACGCTACTCGTCAGCCTCCACTTCGGCATCCTCCGCCCCCATCCCGGCCAGACTCGCCTCCAGTGCGCCCAGCATCTCCTGCAGCTCCGCAAGCTTGCGCGCGCCATAGCGCCTCGTGATCGCGGCGTAGATCACCTCCGACGTCGGCGCCACCGCCTCGATCAGCTTCAATCCCTTGGCAGAGATCGAGACCACCGCCCGCCGCGCGTCGTTCTCCGCCGCCTTGCGCTCGATCAACGCTCGCCCCTCGAGATCGCGCAGGATGCGCGACAGGCTCGGTCCAAGCAGAAACGCCACGCGGGCGAGCTCGGTGACCTCGATCTCGTCGACCGCGGTGAGCGCACGCAGGATCCGCCACTGCTGCTCGGTCAGCCCGTGATTGCGCAGCGACGGACGGAATTGCCGCATCACCGCTTCGCGCGCACGGAGCAGCGACATCGGCAACGAGCGCGAGAATTCACGCATCGGAGTGCGCCGCGCCGCCGCGTCGTCGCCCTGTTCCGGCCGGATCTCGTCCAGTTTCTTGCGCGCCATCGCTCAATCCACCGCCAAAAACTTTTGCGTTGCAGCATGCCTTGATTCAGTTTGCGGGAAAGAACTTAACATGTTAATCATCTCCCGACATCCATTTTTGTGTAGCACGCATGGCCCTCTCCAAGGACGATATCCGCGCTGCCGCCGAGCGGCTCGACAATGCGGAAAAGACCCGCAAGCAAATCCGCCAGCTGTCGCTGGAATACCCCCGCATCACCCTCGAAGACGCCTACGCGATTCAGAAGGCCTGGGTCGAGATGAAGGTGGCGCAAGGGCGCGTCGTCAAGGGCCACAAGATCGGCCTGACCTCGAAGGCGATGCAGAGCGCGCTCAATATCGACGAGCCTGACTCCGGCATCCTGCTCGACGACATGTTCTTCGCCGATGGCGGCCTCGTGCCGACCGACCGCTTCATCGCAACCCGCGTCGAAGCCGAGCTCGCCTTCGTGATGAAGCATCGCCTTGCGGGGCCGAACTGCACGCTGTTCGACGTGCTCAACGCCACCGACTTCGTGGTGCCGGCGCTGGAGATCCTGGACACCAGGGTCGAGCGCGTCGATCCCGAGACCAAGGCGACGCGCAAGATCTTCGACACCATCGCCGACAACGCCGCCAATGCCGGCATCGTGCTCGGCGGCCGGCCGATCCGCCCGCTGGATGCTGATTTGCGCTGGATCGGCGCGCTCTGCTTCCGCAACGGCCAGCTCGAGGAAACCGGTCTCGCCGCCGGCGTGTTGAATCATCCGGCGACCGCGGTGGCGTGGCTCGCCAACAAGATCGCCCCGAACGGGCTGGCGCTGGAGGTCGGCCAGGTGGTGCTGGCGGGCTCCTTCATCCGCCCGATCGAGACCCGCAAGGGCGATACCATCCAGGCTGACTACGGACCTTATGGTTCCGTGAGCTGCTACTTCGCCTGACGCACTCAGCAGGAGCGCTGCATGCCGCATTTCACAATTGAATACTCCGCCAATCTCGACGGTCTCGTCGACATGGGCGCGACGGTCGAACTGGTTCGCAAGGCCGCGGTCGAGACCGGCATCTTCCCGCTCGGCGGCATCCGTGTTCGCGCCGTCAGATGCGAGCATTACGCGATCGCCGACGGCCGCAAGGCTTACGGCTTCCTCGACATGGTGCTCCGTCTCGGCGAGGGCCGCGACCTCGCCACCCGCAAGAAGGCTGGCGAGCACATCTTCAAGGCGCTGTCGGCTCATCTCGATCCGATATTCGCCAACAGCAAGTTCGCTCTGTCGTTCGACATGCAGATCAACGACAAGGAAACCAGCTGGAAACGCAACAACATCCACGACGCACTGAAGGTGGAGACGGTCAATGGATAAAGCGACAGCGAAATCGTCAGCCGACGTGTTCCAGGCCAACCGCGATCGTGCCGGTCCTCTGCTGGCGAAGCTGAAGGCCGAAGGCATCGGCAATGTGATCGACGGCAAGGTGGTGCCGGCGGCATCCGGCCAGACCTTCGAGACCAAATCGCCTGTTGACGGCACGGTGCTGGCGACGGTCGCACGCGGCAATGCCGAGGATATCGATCGCGCCGCAACCGCCGCGGCCAAGGCCTTCAAGGCCTGGCGCGACATGCCGGCGGGGCAGCGGCGTAAGCTGCTGCATCGCGTCGCCGATGCGATCGAGGAGCGCGCCGACGACATTGCCGTGCTCGAATGCATCGACACCGGCCAGGCGCATCGCTTCATGGCCAAGGCCGCCATCCGCGCCGCGGAGAACTTCCGCTTCTTCGCCGACAAATGCGGCGAGGCGCGCGACGGCCTCAACACGCCCTCGGACGAACACTGGAACATCTCGACCCGCGTGCCGATCGGCCCGGTCGGCGTGATCACGCCGTGGAACACGCCGTTCATGCTCTCGACCTGGAAGATCGCGCCGGCGCTCGCGGCCGGCTGCACGGTGGTGCACAAGCCCGCCGAATGGTCGCCGGTGACGGCCGATATGCTGGTCAAACTCGCCAAGCAGGCCGGGCTTCCCGACGGCGTGCTGAACACCGTGCATGGCTTCGGTGAGGAGGCCGGTAAGGCGCTGACCGAACACCCCGCCATCAAGGCGATCGGCTTCGTCGGCGAGAGTTCGACGGGCTCCGCGATCATGGCGCAGGGCGCACCGACCCTGAAGCGGGTGCATTTCGAGCTCGGCGGCAAGAACCCGGTGATCGTGTTCGATGACGCCGATCTCGACCGCGCGCTCGATGCCGTCGTGTTCATGATCTACTCGCTCAACGGCGAACGCTGTACCTCGTCGAGCCGGCTGCTGGTTCAACAGGGCGTCGCCGACCAATTCGTCGAGAAGCTCACCGCGCGCGTGAAAGCGTTGAAGGTCGGGCACCCGCTCGATCCCGCGACCGAGATCGGGCCACTGATCCATGAGCGGCACCTCGCCAAGGTCTGCAGCTATTTCGACGTCGCCAAAAAGGACGGCGCGACGATCGCGGTCGGCGGCAAGCCGCATGACGGTCCCGGCGGCGGCCATTATGTGCAGCCGACGCTGGTCACCGGCGCCAACGCGAACATGCGCGTCGCGCAGGAAGAGGTGTTCGGCCCGTTCCTGACCGTGATCCCGTTCAAGGACGAGGCTGACGCGATCGAGATCGCCAACGGCGTGCAATACGGCCTGACCGGGTATGTCTGGACCGGCGAGATGGGCCGCGCGCTGCGCGTCGCCGATGCACTGGAAGCCGGCATGATCTGGCTCAACTCGGAAAATGTCCGCCATCTGCCGACCCCGTTCGGCGGCATGAAGTCGTCAGGCATCGGCCGCGACGGCGGCGACTACTCGTTCGACTTCTACATGGAAACCAAGCACGTCTCGCTCGCGCGCGGGACGCATAAGATTCAGAAACTGGGAATTTGAAGCCGTCGTTCCGGGGCGATGCGCAGCATCGACCCCGGAACCTCGGGATTGCCCGGTGCGCAATTGCGCACCTGGAGTCTGGTCCTTCGGACCACCCCGGAATGACGAACAAAGATTGAGGAAACACCGATGCCCGTTCCGACGCACGTTTTCGATCCGCCGTTCAACATCATCCGCTGCAGCCATGCCGTGCTCGACGTCACGGACCTCGACAAGAGCGCGATCTTCTACGAGAAGACGGTCGGCCTCCACATCGAGGACCGCGACGACAAGTCGGTGTATCTGCGCGCCAGCGAGGAGCACCAGCATCACTCGGTGGTGCTGCGCAAGGCGGCGAAGGCCGCCTGCAACCGGCTCGGCTTCAAGGTCGGCAATGACGGCGACCTCGACAAGGCCGCCGCCTTCTGCTCCGAGAACGGCATCACCTACGCCTTCGTCGAGCAGCCGTTCCAGGGCCGCACGTTGCAATTCACCGATCCGTTCGGCTTCCAGATCGAGCTCTACGCCACGATGGAGAAACGCCCGCATCTCTTGCGGCGCTACGATCTCTACAAGGGCTGCCATCCGCAGCGGCTCGACCATTTCAACGTGTTCGCCGCCGAAGTGCAGGACACCGTCGATTTCTACGCCCGGCTCGGCTTCCGCCTCACCGAATATGCCGAGGAGGACGGCGACAACGGCCGCATCGCCGCCGCCTGGATGCATCGCAAGGGCAACGTCCACGACTTCGCCATTACCAACGGCAAGGGTCCCCGCCTGCACCACATCGCCTATTGGGTGCCGACCGCGATGAACATCGTGCATCTCTGCGACGTGATGGCCTCCTCCGGCTATCTCAAGAACATTGAGCGCGGCCCGGGCCGGCACGGCATCTCCAACGCCTTCTTCCTCTACATCCGCGATCCTGACGGCCATCGCATCGAGCTCTACACCAGCGATTATTTCACCGGGGATCACGACCACGAGCCGCTACGCTGGTCGCTGCGCGATCCGCGCCGTCAGACGCTGTGGGGCGCCCCGGCGCCGCGCTCCTGGTTCGAGGAGGGCTCGACTTTCGCTGGGCAAGCGGTGCGCGAGCCGCGCTTCGTCGCCGACGTGCTGGTCGCGGACTGATACGAGACACTGTTCACCTGTCGTCCCTGCGAAAGCAGGGACTCATAACCACCGGCCCGCGTTGTTGCGAAGATCGTCACCCCGCGTGCCATAATGTGAAGCCTTTGGTCATTGGTCCCGGCTCGCGCTTCGCTTCGCCGGGACGACATCAACGATTGGATTGCCGATGACTGCCCCTCGCCTCGCCACCTATTCCGTCAACGGCGTCACGCAATATGGCACCGTCACCGACGGCGGCATCGTCGACCTCTCGTCGCGCTTTGCCAGGGACTATCCAACCTTGCGCGAGGCGATCGCCGCCGGCGCACTGAGCAGGCTCGTGGAGGATGCCGCCAAGCGATCGCCCGACCACGCGCTCGACGCGGTCACCTGGCAACCGCCGATCCCGGCGCCGGACAAGATCATCTGCATCGGCGTCAACTATCCGGACCGCAATGCCGAGTACAAGGACGGCTCGGACGCGCCGAAGTACCCGAGCATGTTCCTGCGGGTGCCGCGCTCCTTCGTTGGCCACAACACGCCGGTGGTGCGGCCGCGCATCTCGCCGCAGCTCGACTATGAGGGTGAGCTGGTGCTGGTGATCGGCAAGGCCGGCCGGCACATCGCAGAGAGCGCCGCGCTCGATCACATCGCCGCGATCACGCTCTGTAATGAAGGCACCATCCGCGACTGGGTGCGCCACGCCAAGTTCAACGTCACCCAGGGCAAGAACTTCGATTCCACCGGCAGTCTCGGCCCGTGGATCGTGCCCTACACCAGCGAAGCGCAGATCGCCGATATCCGGCTGACCACGCGGGTCAATGGCGAGGTCAGACAGGACGACCGCACCTCGCGCTTGATCTTCGGCTTCCGCTACCTCATCAACTACATCTCAACCTTCACGACGCTGGTTCCCGGCGACATCATCGTCACGGGCACGCCGACCGGGGCAGGTGCGCGGTTCGATCCGCCGCGCTACCTGAAGCCCGGCGATGTCGTCGAGGTCGAAGCCGAAGGCGTCGGCATTCTGCGCAACGGCGTCGTCGACGAAACCATCTAACCTCGCAAGCGAAGTGGACAGTGCCATGACTTCAACATCCGGCGGCGAAGCGATCGTCAACGGCCTCGTCGCGCACGGTGTCGACACCGTGTTCGGCTTGCCCGGCGCGCAGATCTATGGCCTGTTCGATGCGTTCCACCAGGCGCAGCTCAAGGTGATCGGCGCTCGCCACGAGCAGGCCTGCGGCTACATGGCGTTCGGCTACGCCCGCTCCAGCGGCAGACCCGGCGTGTTCAGCGTGGTGCCCGGCCCGGGTGTGCTCAACGCCTCGGCCGCGCTGCTGACCGCGTTCGGCTGCAACGAGCCGGTGCTGTGCCTGACCGGCCAGGTGCCGACGCAATTTCTCGGCAAGGGCCGTGGTCATCTGCACGAGATGCCGGACCAGCTCGCGACGCTGCGCACCTTCGTGAAATGGGCGGAGCGGATCGAATACCCCGACAACGCGCCCGCGATGGTGTCGCGCGCGTTCCAGGAGATGCTGTCGGGCCGCCGCGGCCCCGCCTCGCTTGAGATGCCGTGGGACGTATTCACCCAGCGCACCCAGGTCGCTTCCGTGAAGCCGTTCGACCCGTTGCCGGCGCCGCGGCCTGATCCAGACCGTATCAAGGCGGCCGCCGATCTGATCGCCGGCAGCAAGGCGCCGATGATCTTCGTCGGCAGCGGCGCCATCGAGGCGCGCGAGGAAATCCTCGAGCTGGCCGAGATGATCGACGCGCCTGTCGTCGCATTCCGCAGTGGCCGCGGCATCGTCTCCAACGCGCACGAGCTCGGACTCACCATGGCATCCGCCTACAAGCTCTGGCCGAAGACCGATCTGATGATCGGCATCGGCACCCGCATGGAGCTGCCGACCATGTCGCGCTGGCCCTATCAGCCGGCCGGGCTGAAATGCGTGCGCATCGATATCGATCCGGTCGAGCTGCGCCGCTGGCCGGCCGATACCGGCGTGATCGCCGACGCCAAGGCCGGCACCGCCGACCTTGTCGCAGCGGTGCGCAAGGCCGGCTACAGCAAGACCTCAGGCCGCCGCGCCGCGATCCGCGAGGCGACCGCGGCGACCGAGCAGGAGATCCAGCGCATCCAACCGCAGATGGCTTATCTGAAGATCCTGCGCGAGGTGCTGCCGGCCAACGCCATCGTCACCGACGAGCTGTCGCAGGTCGGCTTCGCTTCCTGGTACGGCTTTCCGATCTATGAGCCGCGCACCTTCGTCACCTCGGGCTATCAGGGCACGCTCGGCTCGGGCTTCCCGACCGCGCTCGGCGCCAAGGTCGCCAACCCGAACAAGCCGGTGGTCGCGATCACCGGCGACGGCGGCTTCATGTTCGGCGTGCAGGAGCTCGCGACCGCGGTGCAGTTCAACATCGGCGTCGTGACGCTGGTGTTCAACAACAACGCCTATGGCAATGTGCGCCGCGATCAGCGCGAGCGCTTCGACGGCCGCGTCGTCGCCTCCGACCTGGTCAATCCTGATTTCGTCAAGCTCGCAGAGTCGTTCGGCGTCGGCGCCGCGCGCGTCACCTCGCCCGATCACTTCCGCCCGGTGCTGGAGAAGGCGCTGGCCGATGGCGGGCCCTATGTGATCTCGGTGGAAGTGCCGACGGATTCGGAAGTCTCGCCCTGGGCGTTCATTCATCCGGCTCGGAACAGCTAAGCGCTCTTGACGCCGCGTTGCAGCCGCGACGCGGCGATCACGAGCAGGCCGGCGCCGGTGACCGACCAGCAAGCGACCGGCGCCCAGTGCACCAGCGGTGCATAGTCCGGCAGCTTCTGCAGGCCGCCGGCTACCGCCGCCATCCGCGCAAAGGTCGCAAGCGCGAGCGCCGAGAACACGAGGCCGGTGACCTTCCCCTCGGCGCCGGTCTCGCCGATCGCGAGCGCGGCCGACACCGCGCTCATCAGCATGCAGCCCCAGGCGGCGCCCGCCATGAACTGCGCCACAATCAGGACGTTGAGGCTGCCGGCGATCTCGGCGGCGACGATGGCGAAGGCACCGAGCAGCCCCGCGCCGCCCATCACGATCAGCCCCCCGCGATGCTTGACGACGATGCTCGCCGGAAACATCGCGATGTTGAAGCCGATCCAGAACACCGGCATCAGCCATTGCAGCTCGTTCGGCTTGGCGAAGCGCAGATAGAACGGGGCGCTGTTGATGTTGAAGTGCAGCTGGTAGCCGAGCGAGAGCAGCACCATCGACGCGATCAGGAACATCGGCACCGCCCCGAGCCGCCTTGCCGGCGCCGCAAGCCGCTCGGGCTGCACCTCCTCGGCGACGCGGCGCTCGATCCCTGAGAGAGCCAGGGCGGTCAGCAGCAGCACGGCGCCCGACAGCACGAATGGCAGCCGCGCATCATGGTCGCGCAGCACGACGCCGAGATAGGGCGAGACCGCGCCCGCGATGCCGTAGCCCAGCATCGCCAGCGCGGTGAGGAACGGGACCGAGGGCTGCGCGCGATACCTGCCGAGCAGCGTCAATGGCGGCGCACGCAGTGCCGACGATGTGACAGCCCAGATCACGATCAACACGATCAGCCAGACCTTGGCGCCCGGCCCGGTGCCGGCGACGTAAGGCAGCGCGACGAAGGCCGCGCATGAGATCGCGGCAAGGACGCCGACGAACACGCCGAGACGGCCGACCAGGATCGAGATCCTGTCGGCGGCCATGCCCATCGCCGTATCCGTGATGGTGAAGATCGCCTGGTCCATCATCAGGATCAGGATGACGGTTGATGGCGCGATGCCGACATCGGCGCACAGCTTGGGCAGATAGATCAGGTAAGTGGTCCAGCCCAGCGTGAAGACAAGCTGCAGCACGGCGAGATAGACGCCGGTGCGATTGACGGCGCGGTCGGCCTTGGTGCTCATGCGCGAAGTCTAGACCAGCTCTCCCATTTGCGGGAGGCCTTTAGCCTGACTGAAGCGACGAAGCAAAGGTACGAGCTGCCAAAATATCGAAAACAACCCCATGCAAAGCAGCAGGCGTTCCGCCGGCACTCGGAAAAAGCGCTTGACCTGTCGGGCAACTCAGTGGCATATTTCCATTATTCCGAAATTGCACAGCCACCCCGCCGCCGCGCAATAGCTAGCGCACCTTGCGGAAGGTCAGATTGATGCGCTGCCGGCCGAGCACGCTGTGCTCGCCATCGGCAAGCGGCGCCACGCCGTGATAAAATAGCCGTGACGGCCCGCCCCACACCGCAACATCGCCATGTTCGAGCCGATAGCGGCGCGGCGTGTCGCTGCGCTTCAGGCCGCCGAACAGGAAGATCGCCGGCAGCCCGAGCGAGATCGAGACGATCGGCGCGCCGTAATCCAGCTCGTCCTTGTCCTGATGCAGCGACAATTTTGCGCCGGGGACATAGCGATTAATCAGGCACGCCTCCGGTGCGAAGCCGTGGAAGCCGGCCGCGGCCGCAGCATCCGCCGCGAGCCCGCGCAGCACCTCCGGCATCGCCGGCCAGTTCTGTCCCGAGTCAGGATCGATCGGATCGTAGCGATAGCCGCTGGGGTCGGAGACCCAGCCGACGCTGCCGCAATTGGTCATCGCGACCGACATCCGGTGGCCGCCCGGCGTGATCAGATGCCGGAACGGTGCCTGCTTGACTATGACGCGCAATGCCGGAATGAGCTCGGCCTCGAACGGCCGGACGAAGCCGCGCAGCAGCACCGCACCATCCGCGATCGTCTCGCGCTGCGGCCGCACATCGCCAAGTGTCTCGAACAGATCAGCGGCCACGCCTCTCTCGCACTCACTTCGCGTCGTGGAAGATCACACCAACGGTGTGGCGGTGGCCGGTGCGAATCCGGCTGACGCCGTGGCGCAGATTGACACGATAGGGTCCGCGTGTCCCCTGCACCGGACGATGATGCACGGCAAACGCCACTGCATCGCCCTTGGTCAGCGGCACCACCTCGGGCCGCGACTGCATCCGCGGCCGCTGCTCGGTCAGCACGAATTCGCCGCCGGTGAAATCGCGGCCCGGCTGCGACAGCAGGATCGCGACCTGGATCGGGAACACGTGCTCGCCATAGAGATCCTGATGCAGGCAATTGTAGTCGCCCTCGCCATACTGCAGCAGCAGCGGCGTCGGCCGGGTCTGCCCGGCGTCATGGCAGCGCTTCAGGAATGCGGCGTGCGACGAGGGATAGCTGATCTCGATCCCCATCGTCTGGTTCCAGCGATTGGCGGTCGCGGTCAGCCGCGCATACAACGCCGGCCGCAGCTCCGCGATCAAATCCGGCAGCGGATAGGAGAAGTATTTGTACTCGCCGCGGCCGAAGCCGTGGCGGCCCATCACGACCTTGCTGCGGAACCGGCCGTCGTCGGGATAGAGCGCGGCGATGGCGTCGCATTCCTCGGGAGTCAGCAGGCCGTCCAGGACGGCGCAGCCCTGCCCGTCGAGGTCGGTCGTGATCTGGTTCCAGCCGAGCGCGTCGACGCGGGCTGGGATGTCGGAGGTGGGGCGGGTGAGGGTCTTGGCTGTTGCTGTCATGGGGCGGAATCTGGCCGATAACCGCGGCCCGCGCCACCCGATTTCCGGTGCAATTTATGCCGGGAGCGCCGCCACAATCACGCTGTCGTCCCTGCGAAAGCAGGGACCCATAGCCACCGTCGTCAGTTGTTCGCGAGGGCTGGGGCCACAGCGTGCTAACGACAGCATCCTGTGGTTATGGGTCCCTGCTTTCGCAGGGACGACAGGTGGAGAAAGTGTCAGCCGATCCTCGACAGGATCGCGCGCAGAAGGAAATCAGCCCCTCACCGGCAGCGTGATCACGTCGTAGCCGTGGCTGATCTTGCGCTTCAGCACCGGGTCTTCCAGCTCGAACTCGAAGCGGCTGGCGGGACGGATGCCGCCCTTGGCCGCAAAAGTGCCGCCGAACATCGCGCAGCCGTCGGGCAATCCACCCTGGTCGAAGCCGCGAGCGATCAGGTCCTTGACCGGCAGCATGTGATCGAGCGTGCCTTCCTGGTAGAGCACGCGCTCGCCGCCGATCACGGCCCAGGAACGCAGAACAAGCTGGTCCCAGTGGCCGATGACGTCCTCGAGCTCCCAGAGCTCGGAAGCCATCGGCTTGTCGCACATCTGCTTCGACACGGTGACGCTGTAGGCCTCCACCTTGCGATCGGTGTGGTCCGAGCCGCAGCCGACAAAGACCCGGCCCTGCCAGCCGATCAGCACGAACTCGACCTCGCCGCTGGAGTCCTCGCCGCAGACCTCGATGGCATCGGCGAAGGTGATCCGGCGCGCCGAGCATCGGTAATAGATCGGCGTCGTCGCCGGCCGCGCGATGCCGAGCGCTTCGAGCTCGGCGATGTGCTTGTCGCGGGCCACCGGATCGCGCCCGGTCCAGCCGGCGATTACGGCCTGCCGGATTTCGAGCGTGAGCGGCGTCGCGACGCCCTTGTCGTCCACGTTGAAGGTGAGATCAAACACGGATGACGGTCTCCATTCCGGCCGCGAGCTCGAAGATGCGGCGATCCGAACCGCCCGCGGCGGCGAGCATCAGGCCGACCGGCGCCTCGCCCTCGCGATGCGCGGGCAGCGAGATGGCGCAGCCATCGAGCACGTTGATCAGCGAAGGATTGCGCAGCGCGCGCAAATTCTCGGTGGCGAACGCCTTGTCGTCGGCGAGGCTCGCAATGGTCGGCGGCAGGTTCGCGGTGGTCGGCAGCACCAGCGCGTCGTAGGGCGCGATCCGCGCCTCGGTGCGGGCAATGAACGAGCGGCGCGCGTTGATGAGGTCGATATAGTCGGCCGCCAGAAAACCCTCGCCGCGCTGGATGCGGACGGCGACGCGCGGGTCGTAGATATCGCCCTTGCTGGCGAGCAGGAAGCGGTGCCAGGCATAGCTCTCGGCCGCGGAGAACCCGCCCTTGGTGTTCATCACGCCGACATCAAGAAACTCAGGCACCTCGATGCGCTCGATCAGGGCGCCGGCGCGCGACAGCGACGCCAGCGCGCGCTCGAAGGTCTTTGCGACGGCATCGTCGAGATCATCGAGCGCGACCGTGGTCGGCACCGCGAGCCGCATGCCCTTGACCGGACGCGGCGCGATCGGCGTCACCGCCTCATCGGCCAGCACCGCGTCGAGCACCGCACAGCAGGCCACCGAATTCGCGAGCGGACCGTAGCTATCGAGTGTGAACGACAGCGGCACGCCGCCATCGAGCGGAATCCGGCGCTGCGTCGGCTTGTAGCCGACGATGCCGTTGAAGGCCGCCGGAATCCGGCAGGAGCCGCCGGTGTCGGTGCCGAGCGCGCCGAACGCCATGCCGTCGGCGATCGAGACCGCCGCGCCCGAGGACGAGCCGCCGGGCACGTGGCCGACGCTCCGGTTCCAGGCGCTCTTCGGCGTGCCGTAATGCGGATTGATGCCGATGCCTGAATAGGCGAACTCGGTCATGTTGGTACGGCCGATCACGATGAAGCCGGCGCGCTTGAGCCGCGCCACCACCGGCGCATCGGCATCCGCCGGCGCGGAATCCTCCAGCGCCCGCGAGCCGGCACGCGTCACCTGCCCCTTGATGTCGAACAGATCCTTGATCGAGACCGGAATGCCGGCAAACGGCGACGGCGCGGCGTTGGCCTTGCGCAGCCGGTCCATGGCGTCGGCGGCCTCCAGCGCCGCGTCGCGGTCGACATGGATGAAGGTGCGCTGGCCCTCGCCGCCCGGATCGGCGATCCGGGCGATGCATTGCTCGACGAGCTTGCGGGCGGAGGTCGCGCCGCTGGCGAGATCGGCGGCAAGGGAGGCGAGTGTCGGATTGTTCGGCATGGCTTTCACTTCACGGCTGGCACTTCATGGCTTCAGCTGATTGTCGCGCGAACCGGGGCCGATTTCCAGTGCGCCGGCCCCCAGTCTCGCATCACTATCACTTCAGCCCGAAATAGGCGCGGTGCAGCTCTTCATTGCCGCTCATCTCGGCAACCGTGCCGGAGAAGCGGATGCGCCCGCCTTCAAGCACGAACACGCGGGTGGCAATCTCAAGGAAGCCGATATTCTGCTCGGCGATCAGGAGCGCCAGTCCGCGGCCCTGCAGGCTCGAGAGGGCGCGCAGCACCTCCTTGACGAACAGCGGCGACAGCCCGGCCGAGGGCTCGTCCATCACGAGTAGTTTCGGCTCGGCCGACAGCGCCTTGGCGATGCCGAGCATCTTGCGCTGGCCGCCGGAGAGGCTGGATGCCGGGTCGCGGCGCTTGTCGCGCAGCACCGGAAACAGGCTGTAGAGCTCGTCGACCCGCGCGCCCGGATTGGCATGGCCCAGCGCCTGCGCGCCGACCCGGATGTTCTCCTCGATCGACAGATCGGGAAATACCGCAAGCTCCGACATGTAGGTCATGCCGCGCTTCATGCGATCCGAAGATCGCATTTTCGTGATGTCCTCGCCGCCGAGCCTGATGTGGCCGCTGCGGGCCTCGATCAGGCCGACCAGCGATTTCAGGAAGGTGGTCTTGCCCGCGCCATTGGCGCCGAGCAGCAGCACGGTCTCGCCGGGGCGAACGTCGAGATCGACGCCCCACAACACCTGCATGGTGCCGTAGCCGGCATCGACGCCCCTGGCGTCGAGAAGCGAAGCTGCATCAGTGGGCATGCTCGCCTCCCAAAAACACTTCGATCACTTGCGGCTCGCGCACCGCGGTCGCAAGCGTGCCCTCGAAGATTTCCTTGCCCGCGTTGAGCACGATGACGCGGTCGGTGATCTGCTCGATGAAGCCCATCAGATGCTCGACTACGATGATCGCCATGCCGGTCGCGGCCAGCGCCTTGATGCGGCCGGCGATCCAGTCGAGCTCCGCCGGGTTGAGGCCGGCCGCGAGTTCGTCGAGCAGCAGCAGCCGCGGCCGCGTCGCGAGCGCGCGGGTGAGATCGAGCATCTTCTGCTGCGCGCTGTTGAGATCGGCGGCGGGACGGTCGGCGACCTCCTTCAGCCGGTACTCTTCAAGCAATTCGGCAATCGACGGCGCACCGGTCGCGCCGCCATAGGCCAGCGCCACCTGGATGTTCTCGCGCACCGTGAGCGACAGGAACGGCTTCGGCACCTGGAAGGTGCGGTTGATGCCGCGGTGAACCAGTTTGTGCGAGGCGACGCCGCCGGACGACACATTGTCGAACACGACCTCGCCGCCGTCGGGGGCATAGAGACCGGATATTACGTTGATCGCCGTGGTCTTGCCGGAGCCGTTCGGACCGACCAGGCCGAGGATCTCGCCCGGCACGACGTGAAAGCTCAGGCCGTCGAGCGCGTGGAAGCCGCCGAAACGCTTGACCAGCTTCGAGACCTCGAGGATGGGGGATTTCTCAGGGGACATGCCACCCCCTGCGGGTTGCCAGCGACACCAGGCCTGCGGGCAGGAACAGCACGAGGCCCATGATCAGGAGACCATAGATCAGCTGGAAATATTGCGGCGTGGTGAAGCCGATCAGATTGTAGATGCCATAGAGGATCAGGACGCCGACGATCGGTCCGCTGATGGTGGCGACGCCGCCGAACAGCGCGAACACGATCGCGAAGATCGAGAACTCGCCGGAGAACACGTTGTCCGGATAGAACACCGAAACGTACCAGGCGTAGATGCCGCCCGCGAGGCCGGCGACAAGCGCCGAGGCGAGCCAGGCGATCACCCGCATCTTGATGATGTTGACGCCGGCCATCGAGGCCGACACCGCATCTTCGCGCACGGCCTGCAGCGCAAGGCCAAACGGCGAGTTCTTCAGATACACCACCGCGCCGACCGTCAGCGCCATCACCACGACCGCGGCATAATACGCATGGGTCGGGTTGAACGTGCCGGTGAGCGAGACGCCGTAGGGACCCTTGGTGATCCCCTCCAGCGCCGGGTTGGCGACGAAGTGCAGCACCGCGAGCGACGCTGCGAGGTTCGCGATCGCGAAATACGCACCCGACAGCCGCAGCAGCGGCGTCAGCAACAGCCCGAGCAGGACCGCGACACCGCCGCCGACCAGCACGGCGAGCGGCGCCGGCGTCTGCAGATGCATCACCATGATGGCAAAGCCATAGGCGCCGGCGCCGAAGAAGCCGACATAGCCGAACGGCAGATAACCGGTGAAGCCATAGATGATGTTCACGCCTTGCGCGAGGATCAGGAAGATCACGAAGTTGAACAGCAGCAGATGGTTTTGATAGACGCCGGGCAGCAGTGCGAACACCACCACCAGCGGCGCCAGGATGAACAGCAGGTGTTTCGGGGCGTTATGCAACGCGCACCCGCCTTCCGAGCAGACCGCTCGGGCGCAACAACAGGATCACGATCAACAACACAAAGGGCAGCAGGTCGGCCCAGGAACTGAGATAGGTCTGCACCAGCATGTAGCAGAGACCATAGACGACACCGCCGAGCGCGGTACCGAGCGGATTGCCGAGCGAGCCCAGCACGACGATGGCAAACGACGTCACGGTCGCATCGGCGCCGAACGCCGGGGTCACCGAGCCGAACATGAAGGGCGCGAACACGCCGGCGACCGCCGCGATGCCCAGACCGATGCCGAACGCCGCCGCCGAGATGCGGTCGACATCGATGCCGGTTGCCAAGGCTTCGTCGCGGCGCGACATCACCGCGCGGGTCAGGGTGCCGAGCCGCGTATGGTAGAGATAGAGGTAGACGAGCCCGATCGCGATCAGGCTGGTGATGGCCGCGATCACCCAGGGCGCGGGAAAGCCCTGGCCGAAGATCTGGATCGGCCCTGCCCCGCCGGCCTTGCCGCCGAACCACTTGACCTTGATGGTCGTGAACACGGTGCCGAGCAGCCGGCTCTGGATCGAGCGCTCGCTGGTGCCGGCGAAAATCGTGGTGACGGCTTCGATCACCTGCGACAGGCCGAAGAACAGGATGATCGACAGCATCTCCGGGTTGGCCGAGCCCTGCAGCCGCGGCACCAGCACCCAGTAAAGCAGCACGCCCGCCAGCACGAACACCACGAAGGCCAGCGGCACCGCGAACAGCGGGTCGATGCCGGCGACGCCGACCACGCCAAGCGCGATGAAGGCGCCCAGCATCAGGATGTCGCCATGCGCAAGATTGACGATGCGCATGACGCCGAACACGAGATTGAGACCGATGCCGACCAGGCTGAAATACAGCCCGAACAGCACGCCGGCAACGAGCGCATAGGTCATGCTACCGCTCGCCGCCGAAGGTTACGCTGCCGCACTTAACCTGCATCACGGCGCCGGATAGATCGGCTTGCCGGTGGCGGTCTCGTGCGGATAGATCGAGACGAACTTGATGTGATCGTGCTCGTCGACCGTGAGCTGGCCGAGCGGCGTCAACTCGCCGATCTGGCCGCCGGTCTCATCCAGCGCGAAGGTGCCGTCCAGCGTCTTGAGCTGGCCGCTGAGCGAGAACACCGCACGGCGCAGCTCCATCTGGTCGAGGCTGGTCGCAACCGACAGCGTCTTCTCGATCACCAGCGCGGTGGTGTAGCCGGCCACCGCGTTGAAGCCGAACTCCATCTTGCCGTCGTTGTACTTCTTGGTCCACGCGGCGCGGAAATCCTTCATGTTCATCCCGAAATTGACGGGATAATCCAGCTCGGACGGCGGCACGTAGGTCCAGATGTGCTCGAGGCCCTTGGCGCCGACGTTCTTCTCCAGCAGCTCGGTCTCGAGGCCGGCATAGATCGCGAACAGCATCTTGAACTTGGTGCCGACGTCCTGGACGTTGCGCAGGAAGGCGATGTCGTTCGGCGCATAGCCAAAGTGGATCACCGCGTCGGGATTGGCGTTGCTGATGTTGTTGATGATGACGTTGTAGTTGGTGGTCTCGGTCGGAACGCCCTGGTCGTAGACGATCTCGATCGGCGCACCGGACTCCTTGACGAACTTGCGGAACGCATTGGCCTGAGTGCCGGTGAACTCGTTGGTCGCGTAGAGGATCGCGACCTTCTTGATGCCGAGGCCGGGACCGTCGTGGCTGATGAAGTCAGCGACCGGCTTCGGCCAGATCGTCGACACCGGGTCGGCCATCAGCGCGATGTAGGGATTGTCCTTGGAGAAGAAGCTCGCGCCGGTGCCGGTCTGGTCGAACAGGAACATTTTGTGATCGCGCGCGATCGCAACCGCAGGCGCCGTCAGCACCGATCCGGAATCGGCGACCAGCAGGTCGACCTTATCCTGGGTGACGAGCTGATTATAAAGCGTCGCGGCGGTCGCGGTGTTGCTCTGGTCGTCATAGGAGACGAGCTTGATCGGGATCTTCTTGTCGAACGCTTTCACGAAGACGCCGCCCTCGGCGTTCTTCTGCTCGACCCACAATTTCAGCGAGCTGTAGACCGGCATCGAGATCGAGGCATAGCGCCCCGAGGACGCATAGAGCGTGCCGATCTTGATCTCCGACGGCGCGTCGGCGGCCACAGCCTGCGTAACGCTGGCCTGCGTGGCAAATGCGAGGCTGGCAGCGAGTGCCGCGCCGATGATCCTCAGCATGATATTATCCTCCCGGGTATCTTGGATGTAGCTTGGACGCGGCCCTTCTACGCGCCGGACCGGAGCGACACAAGCATCGCGGCCTTAGCAATTGTGCGAGGGGCGGAATATGCGGCATGCGCCGGACACAGGCCGCTGCGCGCCGCATGGATGGACCGTTGACGGGACTTGGTCCGATGGCGCATCAAGACTGTAATGATTTCGGGAGGAGACTATAGACATGGCCGAGCCCGCGCGCGCGAAACCAAAACCGACGCCTGAGACCCAGCATTTCTGGGACGGCACCAAGGCCGGCGAGCTGCGCCTGCAGCGCTGCGACGCCTGCGCCAATGTCTACTTTCCGCCGCGGCCGTTCTGCCCCTCCTGCGCCTCGCGCAAGGTCTCGGTATTCAAGGCCAGCGGCAAGGGTAAGCTCTACAGCTACGTCATCAACCATCGTCCCGCCGCACCCGGCTTCACGCCGCCCTATGCGATCGCCGTCGTCGAGCTCGACGAGGGCCCGCGCATGATGAGCAACATCATCGATTGTCCGCAAACGCCGGAAGCGCTCGAGCTCGACATGCCGCTCGAGGTCGCCTTCGAGGCGCTCGACGACAAGATCACCCTTCCCTTGTTCCGTCCGGCGAAGGGGTAACGCGATGCGCAGGAACCAGGTTGCCGTCGTCGGTGCGGCTGAAACCACCGAACTCGGCGTCATCCCGAACATGTCGCAGATCCAGCTGCACGCGGACGCGGCGCTGAATGCGATCGCGGATGCCAGCCTGAAGCTGTCGGACATCGACGGCTTCGCCACCGCGGTCGAGACCCCGCAGCAGATGGCGCACTATCTCGGCATCACGCCGACCTGGGTCGACGGCACCTCGGTCGGCGGCTGCTCCTTCATGCTGCACGTCCGCCACGCCGCCGCCGCGATCGAGGCCGGCCTCTGCAAGACCGTGCTGATCACGCACGCCGAGAGCGGCAAGTCGATGATCGGCAAGCAGCCGCGCTTCACCGCGCCCGACAGCCTCAACGGCCAGTTCGAGGCGCCGTTCGGCGTCTACGGGCCGCCGAGCATGTTCCCGATTCCGGTGCTGCGCTTCATGAAGACCCACGGCATCACGCATGAGCAGCTTGCAATGGTCGCCGTCGTGCAGCGCGAATGGGCGGCCAAGAATCCGCGCGCGACCATGAAGGATCCGATCACGGTCGCCGACGTGCTGAACTCGCGGATGATCGCTTATCCGTTCCGCCTGCTGCAATGCTGCCTCGTCACCGACGGCGGCGGCGCGCTGATCCTCACTTCGGCCGACCGCGCCAAGGATTTCCCGCAAAAGCCGGTCTACATCCTCGGCACCGGCGAGAGCGTGGAAACGCCGATGGTCAGCCAGATGAAGACGTTCGACTCATCGCGCGCCTTCAAGGTGGCAGGTCCGCTCGCGTTCAAGGAGGCTGGCATCTCCCACAAGGACGTCGATCATCTGATGATCTACGACGCCTTCGCGCATCTGCCGCTGTACGGCCTCGGCGACCTCGGCTTCATGCCGCATGAGGAAACCGGCAAGTTCATCGCCGACGGCAACACCCGCCCCGGCGGCAAGCTGCCGCTCAACACCAATGGCGGTGGCCTGAGCTACATGCACTCCGGCATGTACGGCATGTACGCGCTGCAGGAGAGCGTGCGGCAGATGCGCGGCATCGCGCCGGCGCAGGTGCCGAACGCGAAGATCTCGGTCTGCCACGGCGTCGGCGGCATGTTCGCCGCGAGTGGCACGATCATCTTTACGAACGAGAAGTAACCCAACCCGTCATTCCGGGGCGCGCAAAGCGCGAACCCGGAATCTCGAGATTCCCCGATGCGCAATTGCGCATCTGAGGTCTGGGTGCTTCGCACCATCCCGGAATGACGGCCCCAACAAGGAGAACCCACATGGCAAAATCACTGCAAGACAAGGTCATCATCGTCACCGGCGCGGGCCGCGGCATCGGCCGCGAGATCGCGCTGCTCTGCGCGGCGGAAGGCGCCAAGGTCGTGGTCAACGATCCCGGCGGCGCGGCCGACGGCGGCGGCTCGAGCGCGGCGCCCGCCGAAGAGGTGGTCGAGGAGATCAAGAAGCGCGGCGGCACGGCCGTTGCCAATTTCGAATCGGTGGCGGAAGCCATTCCGGCCAGCAAGATCGTGAAGACCGCGACCGATCATTTCGGCCGGCTCGACGGCGTGGTCAACAATGCCGGCATCCTGCGCGACATGATCTTCCACAAGATGAGCGTGGAAGCCTTCGAGGCCGTCATCAAGGTGCATCTGATGGGCTCGTTCTATGTCAGCCACGCCGCCGCGCGCATCTACCGCGAGCAGGAGTCAGGCTCGTTCGTGCACTTCACCTCGACCTCGGGCCTGATCGGCAATTACGGCCAGGCCAACTACGCCGCCGCCAAGCTCGGCATCGTCGGCCTGTCGAAGTCGATCGCGCTCGACATGGGCCGCTTCAACGTGCGTTCGAACTGCGTGTCGCCGTTCGCCTGGACCCGCATGATCGGCACCATCCCGACCGAGACCGATGCCGAGAAGGCGCGCGTCGAGAAGATCAAGCAGATGGGCCCGGAGAAGATCGCGCCGGTCTGCGCCTATCTGCTCTCGGACGCCGCCAAGGACGTCACCGGGCAGATCTTCGGCGTGCGCATGAACGAGATCTTCCTGTTCGGCCAGCATCGTCCGGTGCGCTCGGTGCATCGCGGCGAAGGCTGGACGCCCGAGACCATTGCGGAACACGGCATGCCGGCACTGAAGGGCTCGTTCGCCAAGCTCGACCGCTCGGCCGACGTCTTCAGCTGGGATCCGATCTGAACTTGTTCTGATCCTCGGATCGGATCTGACAGTTTTGTGAAAAAGTCGCCTCCGCAAAGCAGCGGGGGCGACACACTCTTCGGTTGTTTCTTCATGGCGTGCCCGCATTGTGCCAGAATTGCGGGCGCATGATCGTCCTCCCCGATAACAAGAAACCTGGGAGGACTTTCGTGACAAATCCAAGCAACACAGAGCAACACGAGAGCGACGGAACGAAGGCGTTCGACCGTCGGACCATTTTGCGCGGCGCAACCGCGCTTGCTGCAACCGCGATGGCGGCGTCAGATGCATCCGCGCGCGACTACGGCCACAACGCGGAACCGCAGCGTTATCCCGATCCTGACATCGTCGTGATCGACGACAAGCGCTTCAAGGCCAAGGTCGGCAACACCGCGATCAAGCGGCTGTACACCGGCTGCCTGTGGGCGGAAGGCCCGGCCTGGAATGCGCAGGGCCAGTATCTGGTGTGGAGCGACATCCCGGCCAACCGGCAGTTGCGCTACCTCGACGATGACGGCCACATCTCCGAGCAGTTCCACAAGCCGTCGAACGAAGCCAACGGCTCGACCTTCGATTTCGAGGGCCGGCAGATCACCGCCGAACGCACGCGGCTGGTGCGCTACGAGCACGACGGAACCGTCACGTCCTTGGCAGAGCAGGTCAACGGCAAGCAGCTCAACGGGCCGAACGACATGGTGGTGCACCCGAACGACAAGTCGATCTGGTTCACCGATCCCGGCTACGGCGCGGTCTCGATCTATGAGGGCCAACTGGCCAACACCGGATCGAAGCAGCCGTATCAGAAGGAAGCCGTCTATCGCATCGATGCATCGACCGGACAGATCACCAAGGTCTGCGACGAACCGTTCAAGCCGAACGGCATCGCCTTCAGCCATGACTACAAGAAGGTCTATGTCTGCGACACCGGCATCACGCATTATCCGAGCGCCAAGAACATCGTCTGGCAGTACGACCTCAACGGCGACAAGCTCTCCAACCCGCGCACGCTGATCGACATGACGCTGGACGGCAAGTCGGGCTTCCCGGACGGCATGCGTGTCGACATCGACGGCAACATCTGGGTCGGCGCCGGCTGGGTCGGACCGGGCTATGACGGCGTGCAGGTGTTCGCACCCGACGGCCAGCGGATAGGCCAGATCCTGCTGCCGGAGACCTGCGCCAACCTCACCTTCGGCGGCAAGAAGCGCAACCGCCTGTTCATGACCGCGAGCCAGTCGCTCTATGCGGTGTATGTGGAGACCAGAGGCGCGCACAACTGTTGAGGCAAACACGCTGTCGTCCCTGCGAAAGCAGGGACCCATAACCACCAGTGCCGATTGTTTTGAAAGGCTGGGGCTCCAGCTTCTCACAACACAACCGGTCGTGGTTATGGGTCCCGGCGTTCGCCGGGACGACAATGTGGCTGGCCGCTATTCCCCAGTAACTAACCGCTATTCCTCAGCCCCGCCGAAATCCCGTTGATCGTGATCTGAATCCCGCGCAGCACCTGCTCGTCCGGGTTCTGCGCGCGATGCTCCTTCAACAGCTCGACCTGCACGTGGTTGAGCGGATCCATGTAGGGGAAACGGTTGCGGATGCCGCGCTCCAGCAGCGGGTTGCCCTGCAGCAGCCGGTCATGGCCCATGATGTCGAGCAGCGTTTCGATCGACAGATGCCACTCGCGGCGGATCTCGCCGAAGATCTTCTCGCGCAGCGCGACGTCGGGCACCAGCTCGGCATAGCGCGAGGCGATTGCGATCGAGCTCTTCGCCAGCACCATGTCCATGTTGGACAGCAGCGTGCGGAAGAACGGCCATTCCCGGTAGAGCTCCTGCAGGAACGGCATGCCCTGCTCCGGATGCTCAGCGATCCAGGTCTCGACCGCAGCGCCGAAGCCATACCAGCCCGGCAACATCAACCGGCATTGCGCCCAGGAGAACACCCAGGGAATCGCGCGCAGATCCTCGATCTCGCGGGTCTTCTTGCGCGAGGCCGGACGGCTGCCGATGTTCAAGGTCGCGATCTCGTTGATCACCGTCGAGCCCCAGAAGTAGTCGGCAAACCCCGGTGTCTCGTAGACGAGGCCGCGATAGGCCTTGAACGCGAGCGCGGAAATCTCCTCCATCGCCTTGAGATATTCGGGGCGCGGCGCGCTCTGCCGCGGCTGCAACAGGCTGGTTTCGAGCGTCGCCGCGGCGAGGATCTCCAGATTGCTGCGCCCGACCTCGGCATTGGAGTATTTCGACGAGATGATCTCGCCCTGCTCGGTGATGCGGATCTGGCCGTTCACCGCGCCGCCGGGCTGCGCAATGATCGCATCATAGCTCGGGCCGCCGCCGCGGCCGACCGAGCCGCCGCGGCCGTGGAACAGACGCAGCCGCACGCCGTGGCGCTCGAACACTTCGACGAGGCCGATCTCGGCTTTGTAAAGCTCCCAGCCCGAGGTGACGAAGCCGCCATCCTTGTTGCTGTCGGAGTAGCCGAGCATCACCTCCTGCACGCTGCCGAGACTGTCCACCAGCTTGCGATAGTCGTGCAGCACCAGCATGCGGTCCATGATGCCGCTCGAGGCCTGCAGGTCCTCGATGGTCTCGAACAGCGGCACGATGTTGACGGCGCCGCGGCCGGACGGATTGACGAGCCCGACCTCCTTCAAGAGCACCGCGACCTCGAGCATGTCGGACATGCCCTGGCACATCGAGATGATGCATTGGGAGATCACCTCGGGGCCGAACTTGGCATGCGCTTCGGCCGCGGCGCGGAACACCGCAAGCTCGCTTTGGGTCTCCTCGGAATATTTGACGAAAGGCGAGGCCAACGGCCGCGCGCTGCGCAATTCGCCGAGCAGCAGGCTGACGCGCGCATCCTCGCCGAGCGCAAGATAGGACATGCCGGGATTGGCGGTATCGAGCAGCTCGGCGACGGTGCGCTCGTGCACCGCCGAGTTCTGGCGAATGTCGAGCCGCGCCAGATGGAAGCCGAAGCAATCCACCGCTCGCCGCAACTGCCGCAGCCGGCCGCGCGCGATCACGCCGGAATTGTTCGCGATCAGCGAACGATTAAGCACATCGAGGTCGGCCTGGAATTCCCTGACGGTCGCATAGGGCTCGGCCTTGCCGACCGGCGGCCGCGTGGTCTCGACCTCGAGCCGCGTCGCGGTGGCTGCGAGCCGCGCATAGATGCCGGAGACCGCCAGGCGGTACGGCTCGCCGCTGCGATGCGGCGAGGTGTCGGGCGAACGCTCAGCAAGGATCCGCAGTTCCTCGGAGACGTCGGCGAGGTGCGCCGCCAGCGACAGCTCGGCGCCGAGCGCATGCAGCTCCTCGAGATAGAAGCTGAGCACCCTGCTCGACTGCAGCCGCAGCGTGCCGCGCATCACCTCTGCGGTGACGAACGGATTGCCGTCGCGATCGCCGCCGATCCAGCTTCCCATCCTGAGGAACGAGGCGAGATCGCCGGCCTCGCCGCCTTCCTTGTTGAGCCGGTCCTCCAGCGCGCAGTGCAGCCGCGGCACCTCCCGCAGGAAGGTGTAGTCGTAGAACGACAGGCCGTTGGCGACCTCGTCGAGCACCGTCAGCTTGGTCCGGCGCAAGAGATTGGTCTGCCACAGCGTCACGACCGCGCGGCGCAGCTGCTCGTCGCTGGCTTCGCTCTCGTCCGGCGTCATCTGCAACCGCTCGCGGCGGTCGAGCAGATCGGCGATCTCCATCTCGCGATCCATCGTGCTCTTGCGGCGGACCTCGGTCGGATGCGCGGTCAAGACCGGGCTGACCAGCGCGCTCTTGAAGAAGCTGCGCAAATCGGCCGGGCTGATGCCGGCCTGGCGGGCATGGACGAGGGTTTGCTCCAGCGTGCTCGGCCGCGGCGTCCCGCTCGGCCCGCGGCTGCGCATCTGGCGGATGTTGTTCTGGTCCTCGGCGATGTTGGCGAGGTGGGAGAAATAGCTGAAGGCGCGGACGATCCGCAGCGTTTCGGCGATCGACATGCCGTCGAGGATGCCTTCCAGCTCCCGCCGGGCCAGCTTGTCCTCGTCGCGGTGGAACCGGACTGACGTCTGGCGGATGCGCTCGACCAGGTCGAACACATCGGCCCCTTCCTGGTCGCGCACGGTGTCACCCAGCACGCGCCCCAACAGCCGGATGTCGTTCCGGAGCCGTGTATCCTCCTCCTGCGCCTGGGCTTCCGCAGCGCTCTTGGCACGGATTTCGGTCTCGGAAGGCAAGATCTGGGGAGACATGGCGTGGCTACTCCAGAGGCTGCCCGGCTCCTCCCGAGTGTGCGCTTTTTTTGCCGCAGCGCAAGATGAACTTGCGCGGTGCACCACCGCCGTCGTCCCTGCGAAAGCAGGGACCCATAAACACCGGCTATGGTTATACGGAAGGTGTCTACCACCGCCTTTCATTGATAGATCACGCGGTATGGGTCCCGGCCTTCGCCGGGACGACACCGAGTTTGCGGCCCTAGATCCTCCGCCCCGCGCGCTCCCAATACGGGTCGCGCAGCCGGCGCTTGAAGATCTTTCCGGAATCCTCGCGCGGCAAATTGGTCTGGATCTCGATGTGCTTGGGCACTTTGTAGTCGGCCAGCGCGACTTTCAGCTGGGCCCGGACCGAGGCGATGTCGAGCGCGACGCCCGGCTGCGGCTCGACCACCGCCATCAGTGCCTCGCCGAATTCGGCGTCGGGAATGCCGAACACCGCGCAGTCGTGCACGCCGGGCACCGCGTGCAGCACGGCCTCGATCTCGGCCGGGTAGATATTGACGCCGCCCGAGATCACCATGTCGCGCTTGCGGTCGCAGATGAAGACGTAGCCATCGGCGTCGATGTAGCCGACGTCGCCCGAGGTGATGAATCCCTGACGGTCGATCTCGGCACGTTTCTCGGACTTGTTGTGATAGGTGAAATCGGGATTGCCCGCGATCCGCGAATAGATCTCGCCGATCTGGCCCTGCGCCACCTCGCGGCCGTCGTCGCCGATGAAGCGAAGCTCGGCGCCGGGCGAGATCTTGCCAACCGTTCCCGGCTTCTTCAGCGCATCTTCCGACGTCGCGAACGTCACCGCGCCCGACTCGGTCGAGCCGTAGAATTCATAGATCACCGGCCCCCACCAATCGATCATGGCGCGTTTGACATCGGCCGGGCACGGCGCGGCGGCGTGGATGATGTGGCGCAGCGACGACATGTCGTACTTCCTGCGCACCTCCTCGGGCAGCTTCATCAGGCGAATGAACATCGTCGGCACCATGAAGATGGTGTCGATCCTCTCGCGCTCGATCAGCGCCAAAAATTCCTCCGCGTCGAACCGCGGCATCAGCACCAGCGCGCCGCCGAGCTTGCCCGAGCGCAACCCGAAAGAGTTCGGCGCCGAATGGTAGAGCGGTCCGGGCAGGATCGCGCGCGCACCCGGCTTCAGGCCATAGATCATCGCGCGCATCGCTTCCGCATTCGCGGTCTGCTCCGGCGTCGGCGCGAAGCGGCGCACGCCCTTGGGATGGCCCGTGGTGCCCGAGGTGTAGATCATGTTCTGCGGCTGCGGCACCACGGGGCCGTCATAGCGCGAGAATTGCGCCAGCCAGGATTCGAAATCGATCGCGAAATCCGGGGTTCCGAGATGATCGGGATTGATCTTGTAATGGCTAAGGATTTCCGGCGGCGTCGGCACGCTGAGCACGGTGACATCAGGCGGGATCGCGCCACGCAGCGGATGCAGCATGTCGGCATGGCCGATCAGGACGCGCGTGCCGGAATCCGTCAGCACGTAGTTGATCTCCTCCGGCTTGAAGTGCCAGTTGATCGGCACGCCATAGGCGCCGAGCCGCATCGCGGCATAGGCGGCCTCGATGAAGGCGATGTCGTTGCGCATCAGCATGCAGACGCTGTCGCCCGGCTTGACGCCGAGCTTGGCAAGGCCGCTGGCGATGCGCTCCGTGCGCTCGGCCACCGCAGCGTGATCACGCCGGCGCTCGCCGCTGATGACGCCGAGGAAGGGTTTGGACGTTTCCATTGTCGTTGTCCGATCTTTCGTCGGGTTAGTTGGTCATTCCGGGTCCGAAGGACCAGACCCGGAATCTCGAGATTCCGGGTTCGATGCTGTGCATCGCCCCGGAATGACACTGCGGCCACTCTCACACATCCGCAAACTTCGGCGCACGCTTCTCCAGATTGGCGCGCACGGATTCGGTCTGGTTCGGGCTGCCGAGCAACTTCTGCTGCTCGACGGATTCCGCGAGCAGCGCAGCCGCCGGATCGACCGACAGATTGTTCAGCATGCGCTTGGCGGCACGGATCGCATCCGGGCTCTTGCCGGCGATCTCGCGCGCGACCTCGAGCGCGGCGGCGCGCGGGTCGTCACAGACGCGGGTGGCAAGGCCGTAGCTCTGCGCCTCCTGCGCCGAGAAGATGCGCCCGGTGTAGGTGAGCTCGCGCAGGATGTCGTCGCGCAC
Organism: Bradyrhizobium macuxiense; assembly: GCF_007993935.1. Taxonomy (GTDB): domain Bacteria; phylum Pseudomonadota; class Alphaproteobacteria; order Rhizobiales; family Xanthobacteraceae; genus Bradyrhizobium; species Bradyrhizobium macuxiense_A. Next base: position 367,774 of record NZ_VITY01000002.1, read on the forward strand.
CAGGCTCGCGAGGATCGGCGTGCCCGCCATGTCGGGCACGAGACCCCATTTGATTTCCATGATCGACATCCGCGCGTCCGGCGAAAGGAAGCGCATGTCGGCGCCGAGCGCGAGCTGAAAGCCGCCGCCGAACGCGACGCCATGGACCGCAGCGATCACGGGCACCGGAAGCTGGCGCCAGCCCCAGACTGCCTGCTGCGGGGCATTGGCCTTGCCGTGGGTGCGGATCGTGAGGTCGCGGTTTGCGCCACCCGGCACCCCGTTACCGCCATCCTTCATGGCGGCGAACCGGCCCATATCGAGGCCAGCGCAAAACGCCCGGCCCTCGCCGGACAGCACGACCACTCGGACGGCTTTTTCCTTGGAAAGTCGGTCAGTTGCAGCGACCAATGCCTCGAACATCGCGGCATCGAGCGCGTTCATCTTGTCGGCCCGCACCAGGCGGACATCGGCGATACCGTTTGAAATCGATATCGAAACGCGATCTTCCATCATTCCCTCCGCTTTGTTCCTTGAGTTGGCGCTTTACAGAAAGGCCGTTGTCCGCTTTTAGTCAATCGACCAATTAACTGACAACCCCCGTGGAGGAAACGATGTTCTCTGATCAGCTTCTTGCCGGGCGGCGCATCCTGGTAACCGGTGGTGGCACCGGCCTTGGCAAGGCCATGGCCGAGCGGTTCCTCCAGCTCGGCGCCGAGGTGCATATCTGCGGCCGCCGCAAGAGCGTTTGCGACGAAACCGCCACCGAGCTGATGGCCGAGCACGGTGGACGCGTGGTCAGCCACGGCGTCGACATCCGCAATGCCATGGCGGTCGACGAGATGATCGACGCGATCTGGACCACCAGCGGTCCCCTCACCGATCTGATCAACAACGCCGCCGGCAATTTCATCTCGCGCTCGGAAGAGCTCTCCGCGCGAGGGTTTGACGCGGTGGCCAACATCGTGATGCACGGCACCTTCTACGTGACGCATGCGGTCGGCCGGCGCTGGATCGCCGGCGGCCATCGCGGCAACGTGATTTCGATCACGACGACCTGGGTGCGCAACGGCTCGCCCTATGTGGTGCCGTCGGCGATGAGCAAATCGGCGATCCATGCGATGACCATGTCGCTCGCGGTCGAATGGGGCCGCCACGGCATCCGCCTCAACACCATCGCACCCGGCGAGATCCCGACCGAGGGCATGAGCAAGCGCATCAAGCCCGGCGACGAGGCCGGTGCGCGCACCAAGGCGATGAACCCGATGGGCCGCGTCGGCACCATGGAAGAGTTGCAGAACGTCGCGGTGTTCCTGATCTCCGGCGGCTGCGACTGGATCAATGGCGAGACCATCGCCATGGACGGCGCACAGGCGCTCGCGATGGGCGGCAATTTCTACCAGCTGCGCGACTGGAGCGACGACGACTGGACCAAGGCGCGCGAGTCGATCAAGGCCCAGAACGAGAAGGATCGCGCGGCGCGGGGGTGAGGCCTGCGCACCTGCCGCAATCACCGCCGTCGTCCCGGCGAAAGCCGGGACCCATAACCACCGTTGCGCGTCGTTAAGCTCGCTGCGGCCCCAGCGTCGCGCCACACTAACATTCGTGGTTATGGGTCCCGGCTTTCGCCGGGACGACGATGTTGAAGCAGCGCGTGTACTTACCCCGTATTGTTTTTCCCGCGCGATGCCGTCACACTCCGCGCAAACAAAAAGCATCACGGGGGAAACATGTCCGACGCGCCGAAACTGAACAACCTTGCCGACATGGTGCGCGACCGCGCGAGCAGCCGTGGCGCTGCGCTGGCCTATGAGTTCGAGGGCCGGCAAACCAGTTTCGCGGAGTTCGACATCAAAACCAACCGCGTCGCCAATGCGCTGATCGCGATGGGCATCAAGAAGGGCGAGCGCATCGCCTATCTCGGCAAGAACAGCGATTTCTATTTCGAGCTCCTGATGGGCGCGATGAAGGCCGGCGTGGTGATGGCGCCGGTGAACTGGCGCCTCGCAGGCCCCGAGGTCGCCTTCATCGTCGACGACTGCAGGGCGCCGGTGCTGTTCGTCGGTCCCGAATTCATCGCCCAGGCGCGCAACATCGCCGACAAGCTGCCCAGCGTCCGCACCATCATCACCACCGAGGGCGGCGCGCCGGAGTGGCCCGATTTTCTCGCCTGGCGCGATGCGCAGAGCGGCGACGACCCGCGAATTGCGATCGAGCCGAAGGATATCGCGATCCAGCTCTACACCTCGGGCACGACAGGCAAGCCGAAGGGCGCGATGTTGTCGCACGCCAACTTCCTCAATCTCGTGCAGAGCGGCAACGAGGCCGAGAAGCCGGAGTGGAACCGGTGGACCACCGACGACGTCTCGCTGGTCGCGATGCCGATCTTCCATATCGGCGGCTCCGGCTGGGGCGTGATGGGCCTCTATCACGGCGCCCGCGGCGTGATCGCCCGCGAGTTCGATCCGACCAAGGTGCTCGACTTCTTCGAGCAGTCCGGCATCACCAAGCTGTTCATGGTGCCGGCGGCGATGCAGTTCGTGGTCCGGCAGCCGCGCGCGCGGCAGGTCGACTTCTCCCGCCTGAAGTACATGCTGTATGGCGCCTCGCCGATCCCGGCGGCGCTGCTGAAGGAGTGCATCGAGGTCTTCAAATGCGGCTTCGTGCAGATGTACGGCATGACCGAGACCACCGGCACCATCGTCGCGCTGCCGCCCGAGGATCACATCGAGGGGCTCGAGCGGATGCGCTCGGCCGGCAAGGCGCTGCCCGGCGTCGAGCTCGCGATCCTCAACGAGAACGGCAAGCCGCTGCCGCCGGGCGAAGTCGGCGAGATCGCCACCCGCTCGGGCTCCAACATGGCCGGCTACTGGAATCTGCCCGAGGCCACCGCAAAGACGATCGACGGCGACGGCTGGCTGCGCACCGGCGATGCCGGCTACATGGACAAGGATGGCTATCTCTACATCCACGACCGCATCAAGGACATGATCATCTCCGGCGGCGAGAACATCTATCCGGCCGAGGTCGAAAGCGCGCTGTGCGATCACCCTGACGTGGCGGAGGCCGCCGTGATCGGCATCCCCGATGACAAATGGGGCGAGGCGGTGAAGGCGGTGGTGGTGATGAAGCCCGGCAAGACGGCTAGCGCGACCGACATCATCAACTTCACCCGCGAACGCATCGCGGGCTACAAGACGCCGAAGTCGGTCGACTTCATCCCGGCGCTGCCGCGGAACCCGTCGGGCAAGATTTTGCGACGGAGCCTGCGTGAACCGTATTGGGTCGGCAAGGACCGGCAGGTGAATTAGCTCCCTCCGTCGTCCCGGCCAAGCGAAGCGCGAGCCGGGACCCATAACCACCGCTGTTCGAGGTGGTAGCACGCTGGGGCCACAGCCCGCTCAACCAATAACCGACTGTGGTTATGGGTCCCTGCTTTCGCAGGGACGACGGTGGAGAGAGGCGTGCATCATTTCTGCTTCATCTTCTCCCGCAACACCCGCCAGCGCTCCTGCGCCTCCTGCGGCCAGACTTCCCGCCTATCGTAATATTCCGCGAACACCTTGGCGCCAGGCGGGAACGTCACCCAGGGCTGTTTGGACGAGGTGAAGATGTGGACATCCGGCGGGCACTGGCTCGGATCATCCAGCGTGCCGACGCGGACGAAGCGCACCGCGGGGCCGGATCCCGGATAATTGCTCCACACCGCGACCTTGCAGCGCGCGCAGCGGGCGATCTTCTGGCCCTTGCCGCTGGCCGACGGCGTGTCGACGATCTCGGGCTCGGCTGCGATGTGCGCGACCCGCTCGGCCTCGTACATCGCGTTGAGCGCGTGCACGGTGCCGGTCTCGCGCTGGCACCAGGTGCAATGGCAGGCGTGCACGATCAGCGGCCTGCCGGTGAGGCGGTAGCGGACGTTTCTGCAGGTGCATCCGCCTTCCATGCTCGGCCTCCTCGTGCCGAAGTGTTAGTGCTTGCCGGCTCCCATGTAACCGAACAGGAAGCCCGCCACCTTGCGCTTCTGGATTTCCTCGCTGCCCTCGGTGATGCGATAGCGGCGGTGATGGCGGTAGATGTGCTCGAACGGCTTGTGACGCGAATAGCCCATGCCGCCATGCACCTGCATCGCGCGGTCGGCGGCCTCGCAGCACAGCCGGTTTGCCCAGTAATTGCACATCGAGACCCGGTCCGACAGCGTGTGCTCGACCTGCGCCTGGGTCAGCTGATCCATCTCCCACGCCGTCTTGCGGATCAAGAGCCGCAGCATCTCGGCCTGGGTCGCGAGCTCGACCAGCGGCCACTGGATCGCCTGGTTCTCGGCCAGCGCCTTGCCGAACGGCTTGCGCTCGCGGGCATACTTCACGCTCTCGTTGATGCAGTAGACCGCGGCGCCGAGCGAGCTTGCCGCCTGGCGGATCCGGTTCTCGTGGACGAAGCATTGCGCCAGCGACAGGCCGCGGCCGACCTCGCCGAACTGCGCATCCTCAGGCACGAACACGTCGGTGAAGCTGACGCGCGGATGATCGGTCGGCATGTTGAAGGTCCACATATACTCCTCGACCTTCACGCCCTCCGATTTCGCCGGCACCAGGAAGCAGCTGATACCGCGGGCGTCGCCGTCATTGCCCGACGTGCGGGCAAACAGCGCGCAGTGCGTCGCGACATGCATGCCCGTCGTCCACATCTTCTCGCCGTTGATGATCCAGCCCTTGACGTTGTCGCGGGTTGCCTGCACCGCCTTGGTTTCCATATGCGTCGCGTCCGAGCCGTGGTCGGGCTCGGTGAGGCCGAACGTGATGCGGTACTTGCCGGTGATCGAGCCATCGATCATCGCCTTCTGCTCGTCGGTGCCATAGCGATCGAGCATGGTCACAATGGGGAGATTGCCGACGATCGAATGCTCATTCTGCAGATCGTTGTGCAGGCCGAGCCCCTTCGAGGCGAAATGCTCGCGGATCACCGCCATCCAGAGGTTGGAGCCGTCCCTGCCGCCGTAGCGCTTGGGGATCGCGAAGCGCAGATGGCCGGCGGCATCGGCCAGGTTCTTGGCCTTGCGCAGCAGGAGCTCCCATTCATGGCGCGGCAGGCCGCCCTTGTCGAAATCGGTGCGCGCCCATTCGCGGCGATGATCGAAGAAGCGGATGTTGTCATCAACCGCTTCCAGCGGCTTGATCTCGCGTTCGATGAATTGGTCGAGCTCGGCGAGATAGGCTGTCAGGTCAGCCGGCAGATTGAAATCCAAGGCGGTCTCTCCCGAAGATTTTGTTGATTCTGGTTTTGCGTTTAGACGCTATCGCGTATCCGCGTTCGGATCGATTAAGGTGAGAAGCACGCGGCCAAGTCAAGCAGGCCGGTGAGGCTTGCGCGCGCGGTCGCGTTGCGTAATTGGATGGCACGGAACGGCGCGCAGGCGCTAGGATATCGGCAATATTCTTCGCCGCAGAAAATCGACGGGAGCAAACATGGATCTGAAATTCTCCAAGGTGACGCGCAAGGGTCCCATCACCATCGTGACGCTGTCGCGGCCCGAGGTTTACAACGCGCTGCACATCGACGCGCATTTCGAGCTCAACAAGGTGTTCGACGACTTCTCCGCCGATCCCGAGCAGTGGGTCGCGATCGTCACCGGCGCCGGCGACAAGGCGTTCTGCGCCGGCAACGACCTGAAATGGCAGGCCGCCGGCGGCAAGCGCGGCTGGGACAAGGGCGGCTTCGCCGGCCTCACCACCCGCTTCGACTGCGACAAGCCGATCATCGCCGCCGTCAACGGCGTCGCGATGGGCGGCGGGTTCGAGGTCGCGCTGGCCTGCGACCTGATCATTGCCGCCGAGAATGCGACCTTCGCCCTGCCCGAACCACGCGTCGGCCTCGCCGCGCTCGCCGGCGGCCTGCAGCGGCTGCCGCGGCAGATCGGGCTCAAGCGCGCCATGGGCATGATCCTGACCGCGCGCCACGTCAGCGCCAAGGAAGGTCTCGAGCTCGGCTTCGTCAACGAGGTGGTGCCGCAGGGCGAGGCGCTGGCCGCCGCCGAGCGCTGGGCCGAGACCATCACCAAGAACTCGCCGATGTCGATCCGCGCTTCCAAGCAGGCGATCCAGAAGGGCCTCGAGGTCTCGCTAGAACAGGCCATGGCCGAGCAGCGCGAATATCCGGCGGTAAAGGCGATGGCCGCCTCGCAGGATTACATCGAGGGTCCGAAGGCGTTTTCGGAGAAGCGGCCGCCGAAGTGGCTGGGGCGGTGAGCGCCTCCTTCCGCGTCATTGCGAGGAGCGAAGCGACGAAGCAATCCATGTCTCGGCAAGCGGTGAGATGGATCGCTTCGCTTCGCTCGCAATGACGGTTTCTTCGTAGGATGGGTGGAGCGCAGCGATACCCATCCGCGCTTTCGCCGCGCCGTGATGGGTATCGCTGCGCTCCACCCATCCTACGTTTCCTGTTCCCGCTTGTAGGACGCGTAGTTCGGCTGGTCGACGGCGAGTTTGTCCATCGTGGTCTGCCAGAGATGCTCCGCCAGACCCGGTGTTGTCAGATCGACCTCACCGCTTGCGATCTTCTCCGACAGCGCGCGGTTCAGCTCCATCAGCGAGCCGTCGGCGCCGAGCAGCGCCTTCAGCCGCGCGGCTTCGGTCGCATCGCAGGCCTCGGCGAGCGCAAGCTGCCGCGTCACCAGGTCGAGGGCGTTGATGCCGACGCGCAGCTTGAAGCCGTTGTGGCCCTTGATCACAGGCGTGATCTCGTTGCGCAGGAAATCGGCGACCGCCTTGATCAGTTCGGTGGGTGTCGGTTCGTCCTGCATGGTTATCTCCCCCGCGGAGCTAGCAACCGCAACAGATCGATTTCGGTCTCCGACGCGCGGCGCCCGATCATCGCACGCTCCATCGAGTGATCCGGCCCCGCGCGGAAGCGCTGCATCATGCCGCAGCACATCACGCCCCAGCGCAGCGTGCCCATCACTTCCCAGAACATCACGCGGTCCGGATCGGCCTTGCGGCCGGCTTCCGCATAGCCCGCGAACAGATCCTCGCGGGTGCCGAAGCCGCCGACCGGCTTGTCGATCTCGCCGAAGCGCCACGAATTGACGCAGATCCAGCCGAGATCCTCCATCGGGTCACCGAAGTGCGCTAGCTCCCAGTCGAGCACCGCACGCACGCCGTCGGGGCCGATGATCAGATTGCCATGGCGGAAATCGCCGTGCACCAGCGTCACCTCCGACGACGGCCCGGGATCGTGATCGCGCAGCCAGCGCAACGCCAGCTCGAACACCGGCCGCGGCCAGTTGAAGCTGTGATATTCGCGGGAGAGATCCTCGATCTCCCTGGTCGCCGTCAGGCTGCGCAGCTTCGGCAGTTTGGCCTGCGGCAGGCCATGAATGCCGGCGATCACGCGGCCGAGCTGGCGGGCGAGGACCGGCCGCGCCTTGGCAAATTCCTCGTCGCGCAAAATTTTCCGCGCGATGGTCTCGCCTTCGACCCGCACCATGATGAAGCCGCGGCCGAGGCCGTCCTCCGGCGTCAGCACATGCATCACCTTCGGCGACGGCAGGCCCGCGTCATGCGCGAGCTGCATCAGCGTGGCCTCGGCATCGAGGCCGGCGGCGCGGCCGGGCGCGGCACCGTAGCCCGGCGGCGCGCGGCGCAGGATGGCGCCGACATTGCCGTCCGGGTGCACGATGTCGAACGTCCAGGTCTCCTGGCTGGCGCCGCCGGAGAGCTTGGCGGCGCCGGTGACGCCGGTCGCGCCGGGACGAAACGCGGCGACGCAGCGGCTGAGTTCGGTCTCGATCATTTGCCCTTGAACTTCGCCGGCCGCTTCTCGAGAAATGCCGTGACGCCTTCCTTGAAATCCTCGGCTCTGCCCGCGATCCGCTGTGACTCGCATTCCAGATTGAGCTGATCCTCGAGGGTGTTTTCCGGGCTGTCCCAGTAGAGCTTGCGGATCAGCGACAGCGCGATCGTCGGTCCGTTGGCGAGATCGTGCGCCATCTTCATCGTCTCTTCCATCAGCGCAGCGTCGTCATAGACGCGGTTGACGAGGCCCCATTCCAACGCCTTCTCGGCCGGCAGCCGCTCGCCGAGCAGCGACAGCTCGACCGAGCGCGCCTTGCCGATCAGCCGCGGCAGCAGCCAGGTCGAGCCGCAATCCGGCACCAGGCCGATGCGGCGGAACGCCTGCAGGAAATAGGACGAGCGCGCGCACAGGATGAGGTCGCCCATCAATGCAAAACTCATCCCGGCACCCGCGGCCGGACCGTTCACCGCGGTGACGATCGGACAGTGCAGCTTACGCAATCGGCGCAGGAACGGATGGAACGCGGTTTCCAGCGCGGCGCCGGCGTTGCTCCTGCCGGGCTTCTGCTGCTGGTTGCGGCCCTGCAGATTGGCGCCGGTGCAGAAGGCGCGGCCCGCGCCCGTGATCACCAGGCAGCGCACCTCGTCGCGCTTGTCGTCGATTGCATCGAGCGCCTCGGCAAGGCCGCCCAGCATGTCGATCGAGACCGCGTTCATGACTTCCTGGTGGTCGAGCTTGAGGATCGCGACCGATCCGTCGAAGTCGAGCGTGACGTGCTTGAACTGCATGGTTTCCTCTTTACGTTGCTTCCGAGGTTGGTACCGCGGTAGGTCGATGTTTCGACCCATATTTGATTTTTGTGCCGGGCTTGTCCATGGTCGGCGGCAAGCCCATCCGTGACCGCGTGATTAGCGCGCACCAAACCAAATGGAAACCCCAATGAGTGGCATCTTCGATCTCACCGGCCGCGTCGCCGTCATCACCGGCGGCAATGGCGGCATCGGCCTCGGCATCGCGCAGGCGTTGAACGCCGCCGGCTGCAACGTCGCGATCTGGGGCCGCAACGCGGAAAAAAACGCCAACGCCGCCGCCTCGATGAAGGCCGGGCCCGGTAAGGTCGCGACGCAATTCTGCGACGTCAGCGATCCCGGCTCGGTCAAGACCGCGATGAAGGCAACGCTCGACACCTTCGGCCGCGTCGACGGCTGCTTCGCCAATGCCGGCATCGGCGGCGGCGGACGCCGCTCCTTCATCGACCGCACCGAGGAGGAATGGCGCAAGATGTTCGCGACCAATCTCGACGGCGTGTTTCACGTATTCCAGGCTGCGGCACGCCACATGACCGAGCGGTCCGAGGCCGGCGACAAGTTCGGCCGGCTGGTCGCGACCTCGAGCCTCGCCTCGCTGTTCGGCACCGCGCGCAACGAGCACTATGCCGGCACCAAGGCCGCGCTGAATGCGCTGTGCCGCGCGCTCGGCGTCGAGCTCGCCCGCCACGGCGTCACCGCGAACGCGATCCTGCCCGGCTGGATCAAGAGCGACATGACCGCCGGCATCATGGCCAACGACAAGTTCGTCGCCAACGTGATGCCCCGCATCCCGGTGCGCCGCTTCGGCGAACCGAGCGATTTCGGCGGCATCGCCGTCTACCTCATGAGCAAGGCATCGTCCTATCATACGGCGGATTGTTTTGTGATCGACGGCGGGTACACGGCGTTCTGATCGTCGCGGCGCTTCCGCATCCACCGCTGTCGTCCCTGCGAAAGCAGGGACCCATACTCCGCGGCGGATGTTGTTGAAGGGACTCGTCGTTCCGGCGCCGCGTAACAATGGCCATTCGTGGTTATGGGTCCCTGCGTTCGCAGGGACGACACCGAATATGTTGCACGCCTTGTGAGTCATACATCCGCATCCTCGCGGCCCTGATGCGTCCGGGTCTTGCGTTTACTTGCGCTCTTCCGGAGTAGAGGCGCAGGAATAGCCGGTGCCGATCGCAGCGTCGCTTCCGTCGCGGCAAAACTGCTGCTAAGCGTTCCGGCTGCAAGGGCGCAACAAGGCGGCTTTCGTAACCAAGAGGGAGGATATTTCAGATGTTTTCACACGTGATGGTTGGCACCAACGATCTGGACAAGGCCAAGGCGTTCTACGATGCGCTGCTCGGCACGCTCGACGTCCGGCCGGCCCGGGTCGACGGTCACCGCATTATGTACCTCACCAAGGCCGGCATTTTCATGGTGTCCAAGCCGATCAACGGCGAGCCGGCGACGCACGCCAATGGCGGCACGATCGGCTTTGCCTGCTCCTCGCCGGAGCAGGTCGAGGCCTGGCACGCGGCCGGCATCGCCAATGGCGGCAAGCCGATCGAGGATCCGCCGGGCGTGCGGGAAGGAGGCGGCATCAAGCTCTACCTCGCTTACTTGCGCGACCTCGACGGCAACAAGATCTGCGCGATGCACCGGATGGTCTGACGATCCGACACGCGTCGTGCGCGGCGGCGTTCAAACAACGTTTGAAACGCCGCCGCTAAATTCCGCGATGCGGTAGAGATCCTGCGAAAATCGGTGCTCGCGCTTCGCGCCGCACGCGTCTATTGTCCGCCGCGAAACGCGCCTTCGCGAGGGAGAAAAGACAATGAAGCATGCCTATGTGCCGCGCACCACGAACTACACGCTCAATCCGGGCGACGAGCTCAACGACCTGCGCATGTCGGACAAGGTCCGCCCGCTCTACGACCATGTGAAGCAGTTCATCCGCGACACCGTCGACCCGATGTCGGTCGAGTTCTATCGCGCCGGCGAGAAGAAGACCAACCGCTGGAGCTTCACGGACGAGCAGCTCGCGATCCTGCAGAAGGCCAAGGACAAGGCCAAGGAAGTCGGCCTCTGGAACTTCTTCCTGCCCGACGCCGAGACCGGCGACGGCCTCAACAACCTCGACTACGCCTATATCGCCGCCGAGCTCGGCAAGAGCCCGCTGGCCTCCGAGACCATGAACTGCTCGGCCCCCGACACCGGCAACATGGAGGTGCTGGAGCGCGTCGGCACCAAGGCGCAGAAGGAGAAGTGGCTGAAGCCGCTGCTCAACGGCGAGATCCGCTCGGCCTATGCCATGACCGAGCCGAACGTCGCCTCCTCCGACGCCAAGAACATCTCGACCACCGCCAAGCTGGTCGGCGACGAGTGGGTGATCAACGGCGAGAAGTACTACATCTCCGGCGCAGGCGATCCGCGCTGCAAGATCATGATCGTGATGGTGAAGACCAATCCCGATGCGGCGCCGAGCAAGCAGCAGTCGCAGATCCTGGTGCCGATCGACACCCCCGGCGTCGAGATCCTCGGCCCGATGCACGTGTTCGGCCATGACCACGCGCCGCGCGGCCACATGCATCTGCGCTTCAACAATTGCAAGGTGCCGAAGGAGAACATGCTGCTCGGCGAAGGCCGCGGCTTCGAGATCTCGCAGGTCCGCCTCGGCCCGGGCCGCATCCATCACTGCATGCGCACCATCGGCAAGGCCGAGAAGGCGCTCGACATGATGGTGCAGCGCGGCCTGACCCGCGAGGCGTTCGGCAAGAAGATCGCCCATCTCGGCGGCAACATGCAGATCATCGCCCAGGCGCGCTGCGAAATCGAAGCGATGCGGCTGATGGTGCTGAAGGCGGCCAAGGCGATGGACGTGCTCGGCAACAAGGAAGCCCGCGTCTGGGTCTCGATGGTCAAGGCCATGGTCCCCGAGCGCGCCTGCAAGGTGATCGACCAGGCGATCCAGATGCACGGCGCCACCGGCATCTCGCAGTGGTCGCCGCTCGGCGAGATGTACCAGGACGTCCGCCATCTCCGCTTCGCCGACGGTCCGGACGAGGTGCACTGGATGGTGGTCGGCCGTCACGAGCTGAGCATGCCGTAGGCTGTTCTTCTCCCTCTCCCCGCTCGTGTCGGGAGAGATGAACAAGCAGGATCGTAGGGCGGGTTAGCGCAAGCGTAACCCGCCTTTTGCTTTCCGAACCGGCGGCGGCGGGTTACGCTTCGCTAACCCGCCCTACGTTTCTCGGATCCGTCCCATGGAATACGCTCCCGAAGACCTCACGCAGCGCGAACGCTACAAGGTGCTGACCTCCTTCGTGCTGCCGCGGCCGATCGCCTGGGTGACGAGCACGAGCGCGGACGGCGTGGTCAATGCGGCGCCGTTCTCGTTCTTCAACGTGTTCTGCGAGGACCCGCCGCTCTGCATGTTCGCGGTCAACCGGCGGCCTGACGGCCGCGAGAAGGACACGCTGGCCAACATCCAGCGCCTCGGTGAATTCGTGGTCAATCTCACCGACGAGCCGCTGGCGCGCGCGATGCACGAGAGCTCGGACGACTTCCCGCCCGAGATCGGCGAGCCCGATTACCTCGGCCTGAAGCTTGCGCCCTCGCGCAAGATCGCGGTACCCAGGCTCGCGGACGCGCCGTTCGCGATGGAGTGCAAGACCTGGAAGCTGATCGACGTCAATGGCGACCGCGAGCTGATCATGGGTGAAGGCATCCACTTCCACATCCGCGACGAATTGTGGGATCGTGATGCGATGCGCGTCCACATGGAGCGCTACCACCCGATCGGCCGCATGTTCGCCGATCGCTACTGCCGCACCGACGACCGCGTGGTGTTTCCCGCGGCTGAAGGCGCGAAGCAAAAATAACGAGGACCAGACAATGAGTGAAGCATTCCGCGACGACGCCGCGCAGAGCCGGTTCGAGCTCGCCGTCGACGGCCACACCGCCTTCGTGGTCTACCGCAAGACGCCGGACACGATCACGCTGGTTCATACCGAAGTGCCGCCGGAGCTCGGCGGCCGCGGCATCGGCTCCAAGCTCGCCCGCGCCACGCTCGACGCCGTACGCGCACAGAAGATCAAGCTCGTCGTGACGTGCGAATTCATCCAGGGCTTCATGAAGAAGCATCCGGAGTATGATGATTTACTGGCATGATGCATGGTGAGGAGCGCGGAACGCGCTCCTCATGACGGATCTATCATCGTCATTGCGAGCGAAGCGAAGCAATCCATCGCGCCGCATACGCGGAAGCATGGATTGCTTCGTCGCTTCGCTCCTCGCAATGACGACGGTGAAAGCTTCAGAACCAGGATGACGGGTCAGATTGATCGCGCAGACTACGACGCCGCCGGCTCGCCGATCTTGTCCTGTGTCTTCGTTTCGAAATCGCCGGCGTCATGCCGCTCGTGCAGCTGGCTCGACGGCTCGCCCCAGGTGCGGTTGACCATGCGGCCGCGCTTCACCGCGGGCCGCGCCGCGATCGCGTCGGTCCAGCGCTGCACGTTCTTGTAGTCCTGCACCGCGAGGAATTCGCCGCCACCGTAGAGCAGGCCCTTGGCCAGGCTGCCGTACCAGGGCCACACCGCCATGTCGGCGATCGTGTAGACGTCGCCCGCGAGGTATTCGTTGTCGGCAAGCCGGCGGTCGAGCACGTCGAGCTGGCGCTTCACCTCCATCGCAAAGCGGTCGATGGCGTATTCGATCTTGGTCGGCGCATAGGCATAGAAGTGCCCGAAGCCGCCGCCGAGATACGGCGCCGAGCCCATCTGCCAGAACAGCCAGGAGAAGGTTTCGGCGCGGGTCTTGGCATCGGTCGGCAGGAAGGCGCCGAATTTTTCCGCCAGGTAAACCAGGATCGAGCCTGACTCGAACACCCGGATCGGCTCAGGCCCGCTACGGTCCATCAGCGCCGGGATCTTGGAGTTCGGGTTGACCGCGACGAAGCCGCTGCCGAACTGGTTGCCGTCGATCTTGATCAGCCACGCGTCGTACTCGGCGCCCTTGTGGCCCGCCGCGAGCAGCTCTTCCAGCATCACGGTGACCTTGACGCCGTTCGGCGTCGCCAGCGAGTAGAGCTGCAGCGGATGGCGGCCGACCGGCAGCTCCTTGTCATGGGTCGGGCCGGCGATCGGCCGGTTGATGCTGGCGAAGCGCCCGCCGCTCTCCTTGTTCCAGGTCCAGACCTTCGGCGGCTCGTAGGCAGAGGTGTCGTCAGTCACGTCGTTGGCTCCCGGGTTACGTTTTCCATGGCGCGGCAACCGCCGTGCCGATCCGCACATCCGCACTAGATGGTGGGCTCACTACGCTTTGCCCACCCCGCTGGATCGCATTTTCTATCCAGCGGAATGCGCTGCGCGCGATGCTGCCAAGCAGCGCCTGCACGCAAGATCGCCACGGCCGAAACCCGCTTGGCTTCGTTGACCGTGATGCGCTAGCGTTGCAGGGGCTGATGCCAACAAGCACAAGAAGCAGCCGCCGGGAGAAAACCAACCCATGAAATCACCGATCTGCGACATGCTGGGGATCGAATTCCCCCTGCTCGCTTTCAGCCATTGCCGCGACGTGGTGGCGGCGGTCAGCCGCGCCGGCGGCTTCGGGGTGTTCGGCGCCACACGGTACATGCCGGAGACGCTGGAGCAGGAGCTGAAATGGATCGACGCGCATGTCGACGGCAAGCCCTACGGCATCGACGTGCTGATCCCCGAGAATATCTCGACGGCTGGTGAGAAGAACGTCACCTGGAAAAGCCTCGAGCAACGCGTCTCCCAGGAGCACCGCGATTTCACCCGCAATCTGCTGAAGAAATACAACATCGAGCTCACGGCGCAGAGCGTCGCCGACAACCAGCCGCAGCCGTTCGATGCCGAGACCGCGCTGCAATTGCTCGAAGTCTCGTTCCGCCATCCGATCCGGTTGATCGCCAACGCGCTCGGCGTGCCGCCGAAGGCGATGATCGAGATGGGCCGCCAGCACGGCGTGCCGGTGGCGGCGCTGGTCGGCTCCAAGGAACACGCTCTGCGCCAGGTCGCGGCCGGCGTCGACATCCTCGTCGCGCAGGGCACCGAGGCCGGCGGCCATTGCGGCGAAGTCTCGACCATGGTGCTGGTGCCCGAGGTGATCAAGGCGGTCAAAAAAATCCGTGACGTGCCGGTGCTCGCCGCCGGCGGCATCATGACCGGAAGCCAGATGGCGGCCTGCATGGCGATGGGCGCGGCCGGCGCATGGACCGGCTCGGTGTGGCTTGCCACCGTGGAGTCGGAGACCTCGGAGATCTTCCGCGAGAAGATGATCGCCGCCTCGTCGCGCGATGCGATCCGCTCCAAGGGCCGCACCGGCAAGCCGGCGCGGCAGCTCCGCTCGGTCTGGACCGACGCCTGGGACCGCTCGCCAGACAGCCCCGGCGCGCTGCCGATGCCGCTGCAGAGCATCATCAGCCGTGACGCCTTCAACGCCATCGACCGCGCCGCCGCTGGTGGTAACGAGAAGGCGCGCGATCTCGTCAGCTATTTTGTGGGCCAGGGTGTCGGCCTGGTCGACAGCGTGAAGTCGGCCGGCGCCGTGGTGCAGGAGTTCAAGGAAGAGTTTGTCGAGGCCGTCGAGCACATGAACGCGCTGGTGGCGGAGTAGAACACCCACCGCTGTCATTGCGAGGAGCGGAGCGACGAAGCAATCCATCTATCCCCGAGTCGTGAAATGGATTGCTTCGCTTCGCTCGCAATGACGACCAAATAGCCATCGAGTCCAATACCGCAGAGTGAAGCAACAAGAATGTCGAACAGCATCCCCGAAGACCGCATTCCCGTCATCGTCGGCGTCGGCGAGATCGTCGATCGTCCGAAGGACATCGCCGCCGGCCTCGAGCCGTTGACGCTGCTGGAGGAGGCGCTGAAGCGCGCCGAGGCGGACAGCGGCGCAAAGCTGCTCGCCGACGTGCAGTCGCTCGACGTCGTCAACTTTTTGAGCTGGCGCTATCGCGATCCTGAGAAGCAGCTCGCCGCACGGCTCGGCATTGCGCCCGCGCATCTCTATTACGGCCCGGTCGGCGGCGAGAGCCCGATCCGCTATCTGCACGAGGCGGCGCAGCGCATCGCGCGCGGCGAATGCAGCGTCGCCGCGGTGTGCGGCGCGGAGGCGCAGTCGACCGCGACCAAGGCGCAGCGCGCCGGCGTCGAGCTGCCGTGGACGCCGTTCGCGCATGACGTCGAGGAGCCGAAGCGCGGCGCAGCGTTCCAGAAGCCGATGGCGGTGACGCTCGGCGTGTTCAGGCCGATCACGGTCTATCCGCTCTATGAGTCCGCAACCTCTGCGCATTGGGGCCAGACGCCGCGCGAGGCGCTGAAGGAATCCGGTGACCTATGGTCGACCTACGCGCGGGTTGCGGCCGACAATCCGAACTCCTGGCTGAAGAAGAAGTTCACCGGCGACGAGATCACCACCGCGACGCCTGATAACCGGATGATCGCCTGGCCGTATACAAAGCTGATGGTGGCGAACCCGACGGTGAACATGGGCGGCGCGCTGATCCTGACCAGCCTCGCCAAGGCGCGCGCGGCCGGCGTGCCGGAGGACAGACTGATCTATCCGCTCGGCGGCGCCTCGGCGGAAGAGCCGCGCGACTACCTGATCCGCGACCAGTTCGTCGAGAGCCACGCGCAGACCGCGGTGCTGAAGGCGGTGATGGATCTCGTCGGCGGCGACGGCAAAAAGTTCGACGCGATCGAGCTCTATAGCTGCTTCCCCTGCGTGCCGAAGATGGCACGCCGCACGCTGGGCCTGGGCGCCGACGTGCAGCCGACCGTGACCGGTGGCCTGACGTTCTTCGGCGCGCCGCTCAACACCTACATGACGCATTCGGCCTGCGCGATGGTGCGCAAGCTGCGCAGCGGCGGCACGCTCGGCCTGCTCTACGGCCAGGGCGGCTTCGTCACCAAGCACCACGGCCTCGTGCTGTCGCGCGCGGCGCCGACGGCCGCACTCAAGCAGGAGACCTCCGTGCAGGCGGAGGCCGATCGCAACAGGCGCGATGTGCCCGACTTCACCGCGGAGGCGACAGGCAAAGGCAAGGTCGAGGCCTTCACCGTGATCTACCGCGCCAATGGTGAGGTCGAGCACGGCGTCACCATGCTGCGCACCGAAGACGGCCGCCGCACGCTTGGCCGCATCCCGGCAAGCGACACGGCGTCGCTGGCTTATTTGCAGGACCTGGACCGGACGCCGGTCGGCACCACCGGCAACATCGTCACCGCCAGTGACGGCATGCTGGAATGGCGGGTAGGTTAAAACTCCCTCACCCCGCTATTGCGGGGTCGAGACGAGCGTAGCTCGCTCTTGTGCGTAGCCCGGATGGAGCGCAGCGCAATCCGGGGGCACTCTATCCACTGCCTGCCCCAGATTTCGCTTCGCTCCATCCGGGCTACTTAAGAACCTACCCCTTCACGTCCTGCTTTTCGGACGCGGTCGTCGGCTTGCCCTTGGCGGCACCTGCGCCGGTGACGCGGACATGATCGCCGTCGGCGAGACCGTCCGGCGGGGCGGTGATGATGCGGTCGTCGGGCGCGAGGCCCGAGGCGAGCTCGATCTCCTTGCCGAGGTCGCGGCCGATCTTCACGGTCTTGAACAGCACCTTGTCGTCCGGCGTCACGGTCGCGACCCGCAGGCCGTTGCCGTTGAAGATCAGCGCGCTGGCGGGAATGCTGAGCGGCGTTGCGTCGCGCTGCAGGTTCAGCTTCACGCTGGCATAGCTGCCCGGCATCAGTTCGCCGGAGGAATTGTCGAGCCCGAGCTGCATCCGCGTCGTGCCGGAGGCGACATCGACCGCCTGCGAGGAAGCTTCCACCGTCGCCTGGAAGCTGCGGTTCGGGTAGTCCGGCAGCGACAGCGTGGCCTTGGCGCCGATCTTGATCGCCGGAACGTAGTTCTGCGGCACGTTGACATAGACGCGCAGCTTGGTGATGTCGGAGACCGTGAACATCGCCGGACCCGAGTTGCCGCCGGCATTGATCAGCGCGCCGACGTCGGTGTCGCGCGAGGTCACCACACCGTCGAACGGCGCCGCGATCTTCTTGTAACCGGCGAGCGCTTCCAGCCGCTCGACATTGGCCTGGCCGGCCTTGACCGCGCCGTTCTTGTTGGAGAGGTCGGCGGTGCGCTCGTCGATCTCCTGCGCCGAGACGAAGTTCGAGGCCACCAGCGTCTTGCGCCGGGCGAGCGTCGCCTCGGAGAGCTTGGCCGAGGCCTGGGCGCTGGCGAGATCGGCGCGCGCCTGCAGCAATTGCTGGTCGAGGTCGGGCGCCTCGATCTCGGCGATCACCTGGCCGGCCTTGACGCGGGCGCCGATGTCGGCGTCCCAGTTCTTCAGATAACCCGACACCCGGGCATAGATCGGCGCGCGGGAATAGGCCTCGAGCCGGCCCGGCAGGTCGATCGTGGGGCTCAGCGCCTTGGCGTTGGGCAGTGCCACCGCGACGGTCGGAATGGCCTGGTCGTCGGTCCATTCCTTCAGCCGGTTGTCCTGCTCCTCGCGGGCGCGGATCCCGGTGCCGACGATCAGCCCCGCGCCGACCAATGCAACCACGCCGAAGATGCCCAATCGCCGGCCGGACACCGGTGGGCGCTGTTCAGTGGGCTGCATGCGGAATCTCCGATGAGGCGGCGGCTTTGGCGCCTTGCTTCTTGTGTACCATACTGAATACCACGGGAACAAACATCAGGGTCGCGAAGGTCGCGAAGATCAGGCCGCCGATCACGGCCCGGCCCAGCGGTGCGTTCTGCTCACCGCCCTCGCCGAGCCCGAGCGCCATCGGCGCCATGCCGATGATCATGGCGAGCGCGGTCATCAGCACCGGGCGGAACCGGACGAAGCCGGCCTCCAGCGCCGCCGCGACGGGATCGCCGAGCTCCTCATAGCGCTCGCGCGCGAAGCTGATCACGAGCACGCTGTTGGCGGTCGCGACGCCCATGCACATGATGGCGCCGGTGAGCGCGGGAACCGACAGCGTGGTCTGGGTCGTGAACAGCATCCAGATGATGCCGGCGAGCGCTGCGGGCAGCGCCGTGATGATCACGAACGGGTCCGACCAGGACTGGAAGTTCACCACGATCAGGAAGTAGATCAAGACGACCGCGCCGAGCAGGCCGAACAACAGGCCGGTGAAGGCCGAATTCATGGTCTGGACCTGGCCGAGCAGCACCACGGAGGAGCCCTTCGGCACCTCCTTGGCGGTGTCTGATATCAGCTGGCGCACGTCGGTCGCGACGCCGCCGAGATCGCGGCCCTGGGTCGTGGCGTAGATCTGCACCAGCGACTGGATGTCGTATTGCGAGACCACCGCGCTCGAGGTCGCGCGCTTGATGTCGGCGATGCCGCCGAGGATCGGTGCCTGGGTGTTGCCGGTCGCGGTGATCGGCAAGGTCTGCAGCGCGCTCAGCGAGTCGATCTGATACTGCGGCGTCTGCATCACGATCGAATACGACACGCCGTTATCGGGATTGAGAAAATAGGTCGGCGCGACCTGCGAGGAGCCGGCGAGGTTGACCACCAGCGAATTGGTGACGTCGCGCTCGGTCAGGCCGACATATTGCGCGCGGGTGCGGTCGACATCGATGTTGAAGGTCGGGTTGTTCGGCGACTGCTGGATCCGCGCGTCGGCGATGCCGGGAATGCGCTTGATCTTCGCCAGTAGCCTGTTGGCATAGGCGTAGTTGGCCTCGAGATTGGCGCCGCGGATCTGCAGATCGATCGGCGCCGGCGCGCCGAAGTTGAGGATCTGGCTGACGATGTCGGCCGGCAGGAAGGAGAAGCTGGTGCCCGGGAACAGCCGCGGCAATTGCTCACGCAGCGCGCGCACATGCTCCTCGGTCGGCTTGTGACCTTCCCTGAGTTTGATCTGGATGTCGGCATCCTGCGGGCCGATCACGCCGGTGTTGTTGTAGGTCAAGTTGATGCTGGAGATCGGCATGCCGATGTTGTCGGTCATGGTCTCGATCTCGCCCGGGATCAGCTTGCGGATCGCCTTCTGGACATCCGCCATCTGGTTGGCGGTTTCCTCGACGCGGGTGCCGACCTGGGTGCGGACATGCATCAGGATGTTGCCGGCATCGACCGACGGGAAGAAGTTGCGGCCGAGGAACGGCACCAGCAGGAACGACGCGGCGACCACCGCGAGGAAGCCGCCAACGAACACCTTGCGATGGCCGAGCGCCATCGCAAGCAGGCCATGATAGCCGCCACGGATGCGTTCGAACCGCGCTTCGAAGCCGCGCTGGAACCAGACGAAAGGATTGCGCGACTTCGGCGGCGGGCCTTCGTGATGCACATGCGCCTGCAACAGATAGTTCGCCATCGTCGGCACCAGGGTGCGCGACAGGAGGAACGACCAGATCATCGCGAACATGACGGCTTCGGCCATCGGCACGAACAGGAAGCGCGCGACGCCGGTGAGGAAGAACATCGGCACGAACACGATGCAGATACAGAGCAGCGAGACGAAGGCCGGCGTCACGATCTGGTTGGCGCCGTCGAGGATCGATTGCTCGACCGGCTTGCCCTGCTCGAGATGGTAATTGATGTTCTCGATCGTCACCGTGGCGTCGTCGACCAGGATGCCGACCGCGAGCGCGAGGCCGCCGAGCGTCATGATGTTGAGCGTCTCGCCGATCAGGGACAGCATGATGATGGCGCCCAGCACCGACAGCGGAATCGACACGGCGATGATCACGGTGGAACGCCAGCTGCCGAGGAACAGCAGGATCATCACGCTGGTCAGCAGCGCCGCGATCACGCCTTCGAAGGCGACGCCGGTGATGGCGCCGCGGACGAACACCGACTGGTCGCCGACGAAGCCGATCTTCAGCGCGTCCGGCATCTGGTCCTTGACGTCGATCACCTTCTGCTTGATGCCGGCGATGATATCGAGCGTCGAAACCGCGCCGGCCTTCAGCACCATCATCAGCACCGAGCGGTTGCCGTCGACATGGACGATGTTGGTCTGCGGCGGGTTGCCGTCGCGGACGGTGGCGACGTCGCGGACATAGACCATCGCACCGTTGACGGTCTTGATCGGCAGGTCGCCGAGCTCCTCGATCCGGAGCGGCGAGTTGTTCAGGTTGATGGTGTATTCGAAATTGCCGATCTTCTGGGTACCGACCGGCGTGATCAGGTTCTGCGCCGCGAGCGCATTGGCGACGTCCTGGCCCGACAGGCCGCGCGCCTGCAGCGCGGTCGAATTGAGGTCGATCTGGATCTGGCGCTGCTTGCCGCCATACGGATAGGGGATCGCGGCGCCGGGCACCGTGACCAGCGGCGTGCGCAACTGGTTGATGCCGATGTCGGCGAGGTTCTGCTCGGTGAGGCCGTCACCCGATAGCGCGACCTGGACAATCGGAACCGTCGAGGCGCTGTAGTTGAGGATCAGCGGCGGCGTCGCGCCCGGCGGCAGCTGCTTGAGCAGGGTCTGGGCGATCGCCGTGACCTGCGCGTTGGCGGTGCGGATGTCGACGTTCGGCTGGAAGAAGATCTTGACGATGCCGATGCCGTTATAGGAGTTCGCAACGATGTGCTCGATGTCGTTGACCGTCGTGGTCAACACACGCTCGAACGGAGTTGTGATGCGCCCCGACATCTGGTCGGGAGGCAGACCGGTGTACGACCAGGCCACGCCGATCACAGGGATGCGGATTTCGGGAAAGATGTCGGTCGGCGTGCGCAGCGCCGCCAGCGGTCCGATAATCAGCAGCAAGATCGCGAGCACGACGAAAGTATATGGCCGGCTCAGCGCGATACGGACCAGTGCGATCATAAAAACAGCATTCCCGAAATGAAGCCCGCCCAGGCAGAGGAATCGACATTGCAAAAGCCGTTCCGCAGCGGCCGATTTACCTGATGCAGCGCAAAACGCCAACCCGCGGAGCCGCCGCGGCCTTCACTTCCTTGGCATAGCGCGGTGAAGCGGCGCGCTTCGATCAACCGGGTCCGACGCAGTGCCGCCGATCGCGCGCGTGTTGTCCTCGAAAAGAGACAGCCCTGCTCAGAAACCGAGCCCGCCGAGCACGCCGTTTCGGCCGCCAGAAGTCTAGCGCATCGCTGCCCTGCGAAAATGCAAAGCGTGGTGAGCCGGACGGCCCACCACGCTTGGATCGGTCAGCCCCGTGCGGACGGGAGGTCCCCCGGCGACTGCGGGTCAGGCGGCGCGGACGGCCTCGAGGAACTTCCCGACTTCGAGCTTGAGGCGGTTGCTGTCACCCGAGAGCGACTGTGCTGCCGACAGCACCTGGCTTGAGGCCGAGCCAGTTTCGTTGGCGCCGTGCTGCACGTCGGTGATGTTGGCCGAGACCTGCTGTGTGCCCTGCGCCGCCTGCTGCACGTTGCGGGATATTTCCTGCGTCGCGGCGCCCTGCTCTTCGACCGCGGCGGCAATGGTGGAGGAGATCTCCGACAGCCGTTCGATGGTCGACGAGATCTCCTTGATCGCACCGACCGACTCCTGGGTCGCGGTCTGGATGCCGGCGATCTGCTGGCCGATCTCGCCGGTCGCCTTGGCGGTCTGCTCGGCGAGCGCCTTCACCTCGGACGCGACGACCGCGAAACCGCGGCCGGCCTCACCGGCGCGCGCCGCCTCGATGGTCGCGTTCAGCGCCAAGAGATTGGTCTGCCCGGCGATGGTGTTGATCAGCTCGACGACGTCGCCGATGCGCGCGGCGGCCTTCGACAGCTCGCTGACGCGATCGTTGGTGGTGCGCGCCTGGCCGACGGCGTCGCCCGCCATCCGCGCCGACTCCTGCACCTGGCGGCTGATCTCGGTGACCGACGACGACAGCTCTTCGGTCGCCGACGCCACCGACTGCACGTTGGTCGAGGCTTCCTCGGACGCAGCCGCAACCGACGTGGTCAGTTCCTGCGAGCGACGCGCCGTCGACGACAGCGTAGAGGCGGAAGCTTCGAGCTGGGTCGAGGCCGACGACACGGTCTGCACGATCTCGCCGATCATCTGTTCGAAATTGCGGGTGATGGCGTCGACCCGGCGGCCGCGCTCGATCTTGGCTTCGGCATCGGCGGCCGCGGCCTCGTCGGCGGTCTTCTTGGCGACCAGGGCTTCCTTGAACACCTGCAACGTATCGGCCATCGCGCCGATCTCGGTCTTCTCGCCCTGATGCGGCACCACGGCGGTCAGATCGCCACGGCCCAGTGCCTGCATCGGGTTGACGATCGAGGCGATTCCGGAAGAGACATCGCGGATCATCAGGAAGCTGACGCCAACGCCGACGACGATGGCGGCGCCAAGGATGATCGCAAGCAGCATGACGGCCGATGTGTAGCTGTTCGACGCGTCCTGCGTCGCCTTGTCGGCACCTGCATTGTTGAGGTCGATGTCCTTACGCAGGATCTCGTCCGCATCGAGGCCGATCTTGTTCACGGTCTTGGCGTTCAGCTCATGCGCCTCGTGCGGGATCTTGCCGGCCTCCTTGCGCGAGAGCGCCATCACTTCCTCGGTGCCCTTCTTGTAGCGGGTCCAGGTATCGACCCATTGATTGTACAGCGCACGCTCCTCGGGGGACGTGATCATCGGCTCGTAGTTCGCGCGGAACTTGGTGTTGGCTTCGACCACCGTCGCAAGGGTCTTTTCCTGCGCCAGCTTTTCCTCCAGCGTCTCGGCCAGCATGTGCTCGCGGATCACGTTGCGGTAGGTGATGACGCCGGCGCGCAAATCCCCCAGCACGCGCACGCTCGGCAACCAGCTCGTCGTGATGTCGACTGTGTTGGCATTGATCGACCGCAAGTTCATGACCGCGAGCAGGCCCATGCCTGTCGTCGCGACGAGCAGGAATGCAACCACGGCAATGATCTTGGCGCGGATCGAGTATTTTGCGAACATCGTGGGGTCTCTTGGGTATCGGGCTCGCGAAGCCCAATCGAATGGCTGGGGGCGCGGCGGTGCGCCACAGACATCAAAGCCAGCCCCCCTCCTTAAGTAGGGTTAATTTGGTCCTCCGCTGAACTACGGAGATACCCGTCACCATCGTGACATGATGCGCAAGAGACGCATCAGGATGCGCAAGGGGCGCATCAGGGCATCAATGCCAGCGCATCCGAGAAGAACTCCGGCCCGCCGAAATTGCCCGATTTCAGGGCAAGCACCATCTCGCCATTGCTGGCACCGACCGCGCGGAGAACCGGCACGCCTGCGGCGATTTCCGCACCGACCAGGAAGCCTGGGATGCCCAGGCGATCGACCACGGCGCCTGACGTTTCACCACCGGCAACCACCAGTCTGCGCACGCCCGACTGCACCAACCCCTCCGCGAGGTCGGCCATGGCCTGCTCGATGGCGTGTCCGGCCGCATCTCGGCCATGACGCGATTGCAGAGCTGCAACCTGGTCCGGGGTCGAGCTGCTCGCGATCAGGACCGGCCCCTTCCCCAGCCGCTCCCTGGTCCAGGCGAGCGCGCGCTGCGCCTCGTCCTTGCCCGCGATCACGCGCTCGGGGTCGAGGTGCAGGACCGGCATCACCTTCTCGGCGCTGGCGATCTGGCGCAGGGTCGCCTGCGAGCAACTGCCGGCGAGGCACGCCGCCGGCCCGCCGATCGCGGCTGCGGAGATTGCATTTTCGGCAGCCGATCTGGCCTTGCCGGCGGCGACCAGGGCCCGCGCCAAACCAAGCCCGATGCCGGAGGCGCCGACCGAGAGACGGTGATCCAGCGCCACCTGCCCGATGGTCTCGAGGTCGCGGTCGAACACCGCGTCGATGATGGCGGCGCCGACGCCGCTACCCGCGAGGTCGGCGAGCTTCGCTCGAACGGCCTCCACGCCGCGCGCGAGCGTCGCCAGATCGACCAGGCCGACCTTGGTCTTGCTCTGGCGCGCCAGCACGCGAACCAGATTGGAATCATGCATCGGGTTGAGCGGATGATCCTTCAACGGGCTCTCGTTCAGCGGCACGGAGCCTACGAACAGATTGCCCTGATAGACGGTGCGGCCGGTTTCCGGGAACGCCGGCGTCACCAGCACGATGCTGTCCTTGGAGTCGGCGCGCAGCGCGTCCATAACCGGGCCGATATTGCCGGCGTCGGTGGAATCGAAAGTCGAACAGATCTTGAACTGGATGTGAGAGGCGCCGCGGCCGCGCAGCCAGGTCTCCGCGGCGCGCGAGCGCGTCACGGCAAGGCCGGCCTCGATCGAGCGGCTCTTCAGCGACACCACGACGGCATCGACCTCGGGCAGCGTGAGATCGTCCGCCGGGACGCCGATGGTCTGCACGGTGCGCAGGCCGGCGCGGGTCAGCGTGTTGGCGAGGTCGGAGGCGCCG
Organism: Bradyrhizobium macuxiense; assembly: GCF_007993935.1. Classification (GTDB taxonomy): domain Bacteria; phylum Pseudomonadota; class Alphaproteobacteria; order Rhizobiales; family Xanthobacteraceae; genus Bradyrhizobium; species Bradyrhizobium macuxiense_A. The sequence goes on from NZ_VITY01000002.1 coordinate 392,654, forward strand.
GTATAGTCGTCGGCGATGCAGCCGAGCGACAGTTTCGCAGCTGATGTCACGGCTTCACTCCGGCATAGGGCTTGAACCAGGCAAGGCCATCGGTGGTCTTGCCGCGCGGATTGTATTCGCAGCCGACAAAGCCGCCATAGCCGAGCCTATCCAGCTCGCCGAACAGGAACGGATAATTCAGCTCCTCACCATCGGGCTCGTTGCGCGACGGGATCGAGGCGATCTGGATGTGGCCGATGATCGGCATCATCTCGCGCAGCCGCATGGTGACGTCGCCATGGATGATCTGGCAGTGATAGATGTCGAATTGCAGCTTGAGGTTCGGGATGCCCAGCTCATTGATGACGTCGCGCGCGAAGATGAAGTCGTTGAGGAAGTAGCCGGGCACGTTGCGCGGATTGATCGGCTCGATCACGACGTCGAGGCCGTGCGGCGCGAAGAACTCGGCGGCATGTGCGACCGATTTGCGAAACGCCGCAACCGCTTTGGCATCGCTGCGGTCGGCAATCCCAGCCATCAGGTGCACCCGCTTGACGCCAGTCGCGCGCGCATAGGGTAGCGCGGTCTTCAGGCTCGCTTGCAAATCGGCGAACCGATCCGGCAGCGCGGCAAAGCCCTTCTCGCCGGCGTTCCAGTCGCCCGGCGGCAGGTTGAACAGCGCCTGGATCAGCCCGGCAGCCTTCAGCCGCTTGCCGACCTCCTCGGCCGGATGGTCGTACGGAAACAGGAATTCGACCGCGGTGAAGCCCGCTTTCGCCGCGGCGTCGAAACGGTCGAGGAACGGGACCTCGTTGAACATCATGGTGAGGTTGGCGGCAAAGCGGGGCATTGCAGGATCCTCTTATTTCGCGCCGGGAAGCTTGGTGCCGGTGACCTGGGCATACATCCGCGCCACCGACGCATCGTCGTCGCGGCCCATGCCGGCGGCCGCGGTCATCAGGAACATCTGCAGCGCCGCGGCCGACACCGGCACCGGGAAGCGCGCATTGCGCGCCATGTCCTGGATGATGCCGAGGTCCTTGACGAAAATCTCCACCGCGCTGCGCGGCGCATAGTCGCCGTCGAGCACATGCGGCATGCGGTTCTCGAACATCCAGGAATTGCCGGCGGAGGCCGTGATCACCTCGTAGACCTTGCGGATATCGAGGCCCTGCTTGGCGGCAAAGGCGATCGCCTCCGAGGCGGCCGCGATGTGCACGCCGGCCAGCAGCTGGTTGATCATCTTGAACGCGGCGCCTTGGCCTGCGGCATCGCCAAGCTCGTAGAGTTTTGCCGCCATCGCATCCAGCGCCGGCCGCGCCTTCGCAAATGCCGCCACGCTGCCGGAGGCGAGAATGGTCAGCTCGCCTTGCGCCGCGCGCTGCGCGCCGCCGGAGATCGGGGCATCGAGATAATGCCGGCCGGTCGCCTCGAGCTGTTTTGCGAGGCGCCGCGCGATATCGGGGTCCATGGTCGCCGAGGAAATGAACACCGCGTCCTTGGCCAGCGTCTCGGCCGCGCCGTCCTTGCCGAACAGGATCGCTTCGGTCTGAGCCGCATTCACCACCACGCTAACGACGATGTCGGCATCCCGGGCCGCTTCGGCCGGCGTTTTCGCGCCCTTGCCGCCGTCGGCCACGAAGCGCGCGACGGCATCGGCCGAAACGTCGCAGCCGGTCACGACGAAGCCGGCGCGGCTGAGCGAGGTCGCCATGCCGTATCCCATCGAGCCCAGCCCGATGACGGCGACGTGTGGTGTTGCGGAACTGGACATGCGGCGATCCCTGAACATTTTTGGTTGTTTGAGCATTTTCGGAAAACCGGCTTTCACCCTTCCCGATCATGCGCGTTGCTGCTTGCCTATCACGGCTTGGCCGCGCTGCCAAAGCATGAGACAAAGCTGAAAACGGATGGCGGCAAAGTTGGCGCCAAGAGCGACCGGAAGAGCGAACCGGATGAGCGAAACAAAGCTTCGTGAAGACATCTGCCGGTTCGGCCGCTCGCTGTTCGAGCGCGGGCTGACGCCGGGCTCCTCGGGCAATATCAGCGTCCGGCTCGACGATGGCGGCTGGCTGGTGACGCCGACCAACGCCTCGCTCGGCTTCCTCGATCCGGCGAAAATGTCGCGGCTCGACGGCAACGGCCGGCTGGTCTCCGGCGATGCCCCGACCAAGGAAGTGCCGCTGCACACCGCGCTCTACCAGACGCGCACGAGCGCCGGCGCAGTGGTGCATCTGCACTCGACCCATTCGGTCGCGCTCTCGATGCTGCCCGAGATCGACCCGCGCGCCGCACTGCCGGCGATGACGGCCTACTACGTCATGAAGTGCGGCCAGACCGCGCTGGTGCCCTATTATCGCCCCGGCGATCCCGCCGTGGCCGACGCGATCAGAGGGCTGGCCGGGAAATATTCATCGGTGCTGCTCGCCAATCACGGGCCGGTCGTGTCAGGCGACACACTGGAAGCGGCCGTGTTCGCGACCGAGGAGCTGGAAGAAACCGCCAAACTCTATCTGCTGCTGCGCGGGCTGAACCCGCGCTATCTCTCGCCCGAACAGGTGGCGGATTTGACGAAGACATTCGGGCTCGTGCTGCCGGATCACCCTCACTAGATCAAGCGGAGGACTATATGCGGAGGACAGTCATGATGAAGTTCACAGGCTTGGCATTCGCGGTTCTGTTCGTCGGCGACGTGGCGGGATCGGCCGCACGGACCGAGGAGAACTTGCCGGACCTGCTGGCGATCCAGTTGCGCGCGCAAGGCTATGCCTGCGACAAGCCGCTCAAGGCCGAAAGAAACGACAAGCTCTCGAAGCCCGACAACGAGGCCTGGACGCTGACCTGCAGCAACGCGACCTACCGCGTCACCCGCGTCCCCGACCTCGCCGCCAAGGTCGAAAAGATCGAAGACGGCAAGGAAGCGGGCAAGTAGGCCGCGTGGGTTGCGGAGCACTATCCTCCCCGTCATTGCGAGGAGCGAAGCGACGAAGCAATCCATCTTTCCCCGAGTGGAGAGATGGATTGCTTCGCTGCGCTCGCAATGACGGTGAAATCAGAGCCCCAGATACGCCTTGCGCACGTCTGGATTGCCGCTGATCTCGGCGGCGGTGCCCTGCATCAGCACGCGGCCGGTTTGCAGGATGTAGGCGCGATCGGCGATCTCGAGGCACTCGGCCATACGCTGCTCGACGATCAGGACCGTCATGCCGGCGTCGCGGATGCGCTTCACGGCCTGGAAGATCTCATCCACCAGCTTCGGCATGATGCCCTGCGACGGCTCGTCGAGCATCAGGAGCCGCGGCCGCGTCATCAGCGCGCGGCCGATCGCGAGCATCTGCTGCTCGCCGCCGGACAAGGTCTCGGCACGCTGCTCGAGCCGTTCGCCGAGCCGCGGGAACAGATTGAACACCAGATCGAGCGGCGCATCGCGGTCAGCCTTGCTGCGATAGAGATAGCTGCCGAGCCGCAGATTGTCGCTCACCGACAGCCGCGGAAACAACCGCCGGTTCTCCGGCACGAAGGCGATGCCTTCAGCCGTGATGACGTGCTGCGGCTGGCCGTCGATGCGCTTGCCGTCGAAGGTGACGGTGCCGGCGCGCGGGCGCTCGGCGCCGGCGATCGATTTCAAAAGCGTCGACTTCCCCGCGCCGTTGGCGCCGGCGACACAGACGATCTCGCCCTGGGTGACGTCGATCGACACCGAGGAGATCGCGACCAGGCCCTGATAGGCGGTGGTGACTTCACGCACCGACAGCATGACGATCCCCGAGATAGGCAGAAATGACTTCCGGATTGCGGACGACCTCAGTGGGCTTGCCCTCGACCAGCACCTTGCCGAGATTGAGCACGATGGCGCGGTCGACCAACGGCATCACGATTTCCATCACGTGCTCGACCATCAGCACGGTGACGCCGGTGGCGCGCACCTTGCGCACCAGTTCGACGCCGGTCTGCGCCTCGACTGGCGTGAGGCCGGTGAGGACTTCGTCGAGCAGCAGCAATTTCGGCTCGGTCGCCAGCGCACGCGCGACCTCTAGCCGGCGCTTCTCCGACGGCACGAGATCGGCGGCAAGCTTGTCGGCGCGCGCCGCAAGGCCGCAGAACTCCAGCACCTCATAGGCCTTCTGCCGCGCGATCCGCATCTTGGTGTTGCGGATCAGCGCGCCGACGATGACGTTGTCGATTACGGTCATGGTCTCGAAGCTCTTGACCACCTGGAAGGTGCGCCCGACGCCGCGCTGGCAGCGTTCCGCCGCCGGCAGCCGGGTGACGTCCTCGCCGTCGAAGATGATCGAGCCCTGGGTCGGCGGCAGCACGCCCGCGATCAGGTTGAACAGCGTCGACTTGCCGGCGCCGTTCGGGCCGATCAGGCCGACGATCTCGCCGCGCCCGACCGAGATCGAGACGTCGCTGTTGGCGACGAGGCCGCCGAAGCGCTGCCAGACGCCACGCGTTTCAAGCAGCGCCGTCATCGTGCGGCCTCCTTGCGCCCGGTGAGCATGCTGAACACACTGACCAGACCGCGCGGCAGCGCCAGCGAGATCGCGACAATCAGCGCGCCATAGACGATCAGGTCGACGCCGCGGCCGGACCCGCCGATGAACGAGCGCGTCAGCTCGGTGAGCGGGATCAGGATCACTGCACCCAGGACCGGGCCCCACAAGGTGCCGATGCCCCCGAGCACGGCAGGCAGCGCCATCAACAGCGAGAACTGGAAGCCCATCACGCTCTCAGGATCGATATAGGACACGAATTGGGCGTAGAAGCTGCCGCCCACCGCGACCAGGAACGCCGAGACCGCAGCCGCCCCCATCTTGGAGTTGAACACGACCACTCCGAGGCTCTCGGCGGCATCGGGATTGTCCTTCACCGCACGCCACCAATAGCCCCATTTGGAATCCTCCAGCCACCAGGTGACGAACCAGGCGATGCAGGCCAGCGCCAGCGCAAAATAGAAGTACGGCAGCTTCGAGCGGGCGAACTGGAATTTCAGCCAGCTGTCGCCGCGCACCGGAATGTCGATCCCGAGGGCTGCGCCCGCCCAATCCCAGTTCTGGATCAAAACCAGCGCGATCTCGGCGATCACGATGGTCGCGATCACGAAGTAATGCCCGCGCAGGCGGAAGCAGGGATAGCCGAGCGCCATCGCGATCACGGCCGAGATCGCCCCGCCCGCCAGCATGCCGAACCACGGCAGCACGCCGAACTTGGTGAACAGCAGCGCGGTGGTGTAGGCCCCGAGTCCGAAATACAGCGCATGGCCGAGCGAGATCTGCCCGCAATAGCCGGACAGGATGTTCCAGCTCTGCGACAGCGCGGCATACATCAGGGTCAGGACCATGATGTTCTGGACGTAGACGTCCTTGACGAACAGCGGCACCAGCGCGGCGACCACCGCGAGGCAGGCCGCCATGATCAGGTCACGCCTGCGACGTTGGGCGAAGTGGGTGTCCATCACATCGATCCGAACAGGCCACGCGGGCGGATGAAGACGACCAAGAGATAGACGGCATAGATGCCGACCGATTTCAGCGACGGCGGCAGGATCAGTGCGGTGGTCGCCTCCACCAGGCCGACGATGATGCCGCCGGCAAAGGCGCCGAACACGCTGCCGAAGCCGCCGAGCGCCACGGTGACGTAGGCGATCAGCGCAAAGGAAGCGCCGACGTCGGGATAGATGTAGAAGAAGATCGCCATGATGGCGCCGGCAAGCCCGACCAGAGCCGCGCCGAGGCCCCAGCCGAGCGCGAACACCCGGTTCTTGTCGATGCCGACGAGGGCCACCGCGCCGGCGTCCTCGCGCGTCGCTTCCAGCGCGCGGCCGAAATCGGTGCGGTTGATGAAGAAATAGAGCGCGACGAAGGCCGCGATCGACAGCATCGCGCCGATCAGCTGCGGCTCCGGCAGATAGATGCCGGCGATCGACACCGTCTTGCCGCCGAGCCAGGAGTTGGTGACGCTGCGGTAGTCGGGCGTGAAGAAGAACTGGGCGAGGCCTCGCATCACGATCGCAAGGCCGAAGGTGGAAAAGATCTGCACCATGCCGGCATTGGCCTTGGCGCGCATCGCGAAGCGGACCACCAACAGATAGACCACCGCGCCGAACACGAACAAGGCCGCGGCGACCAGCGGCGCCGCCAGCAAGGGATCGATCGCGAAGAACGCGAACAGGAAGAAGGTCGCGTACATCGCGATCATCAGGAACTCGCCGTGCGCGAAATTCACGACGTCCATCAATCCGAAGATCAATGCGAGGCCCGCGGCGATCAGCCCGTAGAGCAGCCCCATCAGCAGGCCGCTCGCCAAACTCTGGATAATGGTCTCGGCTGTCACCGCTGACGCTCCGCGTTCCAGGCGTTGTCGTTAGCCCCCGTCATTGCGAGGAGCGAAGCGACGAAGCAATCCATGCTTCCTTTTTGCGGAGAGATGGATTGCTTCGCTTCGCTCGCAATGACGGAACATGCGAGACTCCGTGTGATGTCTTCGGCTGTCACCGCCCTCTGCCCCCTCTAGTGTCCGACCGGTCAGCTGTTCATCGGCCAGATCGCCTCGGAGACGGCGGCCTGCTCCGGGAAGATCGTCACGAAGTTCTTCGCGGAATATTGCAGCAGCACCGGATCGGCGAAGTTGTTCTGCCCCATCTCGTCGAACTTGACGCGCCGCCACGGCATGATGGTGACGTCGCCCGGCATGTCGGTGGCGACCAGCGCCTCGCGGATCTTCTCGCCGTCGGTCGACTTGGCGCGGTTGATGGCATCGGCCATGATGATGAGACCCATGAACTGGCGCGACGAATAGTCGTTGAAGTCCTTGCCGGACTTGGCGCGGAACATCTCGTTGATCAGACCGACCATCGGCCGCTTCTGCGCCAGGTCGAGCGAGAAGCTGCCGCGCGAGATCACGCCCTCGAGCTTGTCGCCGACCGCATCATAGGTCGCCTTCTCCGAGAAGCCGGCGTCCTGCGCCATGATGTTCTTCGGCTTGTAGCCGAGCTCGGCCATGGTCTTGACCAGGAGGATCGAGTCGGTGGTGTAGCTCGACGGCATCAAGACGTCGGCGTTGGCGGCCTTGAGCTGCTGCACCTCGGCGGTGAGCGACGGCGAGTTGGCGCGATACTTGATGTCGCTGACGATCTTGTAGCCGCGCTCATTGGCGAGCTTGGTCTGGGCGTTCGCCGAATCGGTGCCGAAGATGGTGTCCTCGTGGAACAGCGCCAGCGTCTCGATCTTCTGGCCCTTCTTCTTCATCGCATCGAAGAAGTCGAACATCGCGGCCGAGAACATCTCGTCATGCGGCGAGGCGCGGAAATAGTACTTCAGGCCGCGGCGATGCAGGCTCGGCGAGGAATTGTCGGCCGAGATGAACGGCACGCCGTAGCGCTCACAGGTCTGGCTGACGGTGACGGCGACCGCGCTCTGATAGGTGCCGACGACGGCGCAGACCTTCTCCTGGGTGATCAGGCGCTCGGTCTCGGCACGGCCCTTCTGCGGATCGGCCTGGTGGTCGGCGAACACCAGCTTGACCTTGGCGCCGCCGAGGCCGGACAGGCCCTCACCCTTGGCGAGCGGCAGCGCGAAATCATAGTTCTTGTTGATGATGTCGGCCGCGGTGTTGAAGGCATGCTGCGCGTCGACGCCGATCGCGGCGCTGGAGCCGGACAGCGGATAGATCACGCCGATCGCCACTTCGCTTGTTTGCGCGCGTGCGGCCATCGGACCGAGCGCAGCGGCGGCAGTGGCTCCCAGCAATACGTTACGGCGAGAGATCGTCATCGAAATTTCCCCTTCAGCTTTGTTCTTATCGATGTGACGCTTGTAGCGCGCAGTAAAGCCTCAATGAATTGCACGAATTGCCTATTCAGAGCACAGCGAGCTGCTTGTTCCTGAGATCGGTCACCAGCATCAGCCCCGGCGCATGCGTGATCGCGAACGGCAGCTTCGCAGCTGCGATCACCGATTGCGGCGTCACGCCACAGGCCCAGAACACCGGGATCTCGTCATCGGCCACCGGTACCGCGTCGCCATAATCGGGCTTGGCGATATCCTTGATGCCGATCGCATGCGGATGGCCGAGATGCACCGGCGCGCCATGCACCGACGGAAAGCGCGAGGTGATCTGCACCGCGCGGATCGCATCCGCCGGCTTGAACGGGCGCATCGATACCACCATCGGTCCCGCGAACGGCCCGGACGGCTGGCAGGCGATATTGGTCCGGTACATTGGCACACGCAGATTGCGCTCAATGTGACGGATCGGCAGCCCCTCTTCCAGCAGCGCCTCCTCGAACGAATAGGAGCAGCCGAGCACGAAGGTGACGAGATCGTCGCGCCAGTATTTGATGATGTCGGTCGGCTCGTCCGCCACCTCGCCGTCGCGCCAGACCCGGTAGCGCGGCACGTCGGTGCGGATGTCGAGGTCGAGGCCGAGCGCCGGGATGCGGGGATCGCCGACGTCGGACATGCCGATGATCGGGCACGGCTTCGGATTGAGCTGGCAGAACCGGTGGAAGGCGCCGGCGAGTTTTTCCGGCAGGATCGCCAGATTGCCCTGGACGAAGCCGTTGGCGAGACCGGCGGTGGTGGCCGACGCCTCGCCGTCACGGCAGGCGCGCCGCGCTTCGACGCTCGCCAGCCCTGGCTCCCCCTGAGATCGCTGCACTGCCGCAAAAACAGTCATGGGGTTCTCCTGCCCATAATCTCGACAAGGACAAACCAACACCAAGCGTGATATAATGTCTAATCGTCCTTTCTAATCAAAATCGATAAAGCAAATTTATCGATCGGGAAAATGCTTCCATGACGGACTTCCGCTCGATCGAAACATTTCTCTGGGTCGTCAAGCTCGGCAGCTTCCGCGGCGCCGCCCAGCGACTCAACACCACCCAGCCGGCGATCTCCCAGCGCATTGCCCAGCTCGAGCGCGAGATGGGCGTCAAGCTGCTCAACCGCGACCACCGGGTAGCCTCGCCGACGCCGAGCGGGCGGCTGATGCTGATCTATGCCGAGAAGCTGATCGGCCTGCGTTCGGAGATGATGGCCGAGGTCGGCGACCGTTCGGCGATGCGCGGCGCGCTGCGGCTCGGTGTCGCGGAGACCATCGTGCACACCTGGCTGCCGCGGCTGGTCAAGAGCGTCAACGAGATCTACCCGAACCTGTCGCTGGAGATCGAGGTCGACATCACACCCAACCTGACGCCGCGGCTGCTGGCGCAGGAAATCGAACTCGCCTTCGTGCTCGGACCGGTCTCGGCGTCCGGCGCGCACAACCATGTGCTGTGCGATTACCCGATCGGTTTCCTGGCAAGCCCGTCGCTCGGCCTCGGCGAAGGTCCGGTTGCGCGGCAGGACCTGGCGCGGTTTCCGATCATCACCTTTCCGCGCAAGACCCAGCCCTACGAGACCGTGCGCGCATTGTTCAATGCACCCGATCTGCCGCCGATCCGGCTGCACGCCTCGACCTCGCTCGCGACCGTGATCCACATGGCCAATGAAGGGCTTGGCATTGCGGTCATTCCGTCGGCGATCGTCGAGAACGAGCTTGCCGACGGGCGCTTGCAGCTGCTCGACACCGACCTCAAGCTGCCGCCCCTCACCTTCACCGCGAGCTGGCTCGCCTCCCCCGATGCGGTCGCCATCGAGCGCGTCGCCAATCTCGCCAGGCAGATCGCGCAGACCAGCGTGGCGGTTGACGGCGCGAGAGGGGCGCGTCATGAAAAAACGGTCGCGTAAAGGGAAGAGCCGCAATGAGCCGAGCCGCCACCAACCTGCAGATCGATTCCGCCCGCCTCTGGGGCACCATCCACGAAACCGCGCAGTTCGGTGCAACGCCAAAGGGCGGCGTGCGCCGGCTGACCCTCGGCGCCGAGGACAAGCAGGTGCGCGACTGGTTCCGCAAGGCCTGCGAGGACGCCGGCCTCGACGTGCAGGTCGATGCGCTCGGCTCGATGTTCGGCCTGCGCAAGGGCCGGGACATGTCGAAGCCGCCAATCGGCGTCGGCTCGCATCTCGACACCCAGCCGACCGGCGGCAAATATGACGGCATCCTCGGCACGCTGGCCGCACTCGAAATGGTGCGCACGCTGAACGATGCCGGGATCGAGACCGAGCTGCCGATCTGCATCTGCAACTGGACCAATGAGGAAGGCTCGCGCTTCGCGCCGGCGATGATGGCCTCGGCCGCCTATGTCGGCGATTTCACCACCGACGACATCCTGTCGCGCAAGGACGCCGAAGGCGTCACGGTGGCGCAGGCGCTGGACTCGATCGGCTATCGCGGCGATGCCCCGGTTGGCCGCCAGAAATTCTCGGGCTTCGTCGAGCTGCATATCGAGCAGGGCCCGATCCTGGAGGCCGAGGGCAAGACCATCGGCGTGGTCGATTCCGGCCAGGGCGTGCTGTGGTACGACGGCAAGATCGTGGGCTTCGAGAGCCATGCCGGCTCGACCCCGATGCCGCTGCGCCGCGATGCGCTGGCGACGCTGTCGGAGATCGTGCTGGCGATGGAGAGCATCGCGAAAAAGCACGGGCCGAAGGCAGTCGGCACCATTGGCGAGGCTGTCATCGCTGCGCCCTCGCGCAACGTCATTCCCGGCGAGATCGCCTTCACGGTGGATTGCCGCAGCGCCGATGCTGGGATCATGGACGCGCTGGATCGCGACCTGCGCGCAGCGATCGTCGAGATCGCAGCAAAGCGCAAGGTCGAGGTGCAGCTTGACCTCGTCTGGCGCAAGGCGCCGACGCATTTCGACCCGAAGCTGGTCGACGCCGTGGAGAATGCGGCCAACCAGCTCGGCTATTCGCATCGCCGCATCACCTCCGGCGCCGGTCACGACGCCTGCAACCTCAACACGGTGATGCCGGCAGCGATGGTGTTCGTACCCTGCAAGGACGGCATCAGCCACAACGAGCTGGAAGACGCCACGCAGACCGACTGCGCCGCCGGCGCCAACGTCCTGATGCATACGGTGTTGGCGCTCGCCGGCGTCGCATCCTGATCTTCATATCTCCCCTTCGATGGAGGCTTTCGTGCGCGCAGTGTTTGTCGACGCCAATGAATCGCTCGCTGTCATCACCGAGCGGCTGGAGAAGCCCGGCGATCCCGCGATGCGGATCAACCGCAACCCGGACATCAAGCCCGAGGATTATCCGGCGGTGCTCGATGGCGCCGAGATCGCAGTGGTCGATCACACCGCGCTGCCGACCGACGTTGCGAAGAAATGCGCCGGCCTGAAACATGTCGTGTTTCTCGGCACCGGTGCGCGCAGCTACATGAACCCGGAAGAGCTCGCCGAACTCGGCATCTCCGTGCACCTGATCAAGGGCTATGGCGACACCGCGGTCGCGGAGTCCGCGATCGCGCTGATGTGGTCGTCGGCGCGGGTGATCGCGCAGATGGACCGCGAGATGCGCGCCGGCAACTGGCTGCGCGAGGACGGCATGCAGCTCACCGGCAAGACGCTTGGCCTGGTCGGCTTCGGCGGCATCGCCGCCGAGGTCGCCCGCATCGCGCTCGGCAGCGGCATGAAGGTGATCGCCTGGAACCGGTCGCCGAAGAGCCATCCGGGCGTCGAATTCACCGAGCTCGACACGGTGCTGACGAACAGCGACGTGGTCTCGCTCCACCTGCTGCTCAACGACGAGACCCGCGGGATGATCACGCGCGACAAGATCGCGAAGATGAAAAAGGGCGTGGTGCTGATCAACACCGCCCGCGGCGCCATCGTCGACGAGCAGGCGATGATCGATGCGCTCAACTCCGGCCACATCCGCCACGCCGGCCTCGATGTCTACAACATCGAGCCGCTGCCGAAGGATCATCCGCTGACGAAAATCCCGAACGTGACACTGTCCGCGCACTCCGCGTTCCGCACGCCCGAGGCGAGCGAGAATTTGATCCATGCGGCGTGGGAGCATTGCCGACGCATCATGAAGCAATAATCTCCACCGTCGTCCCGGCCAAGCGAAGCGCGAGCCGGGACCCATAACCACCGCTTCACATTGTGGCGATAGCTGGGGCCACAGCGAGCTATAACGACAAGACCCTGTGGTTGTGGGTCCCTGCTTTCGCAGGGACGACAGCAGCTGTGGGTTAGCGAAGCGTAACCCACCCACGCAGAGCTTTTCCCTTCTCCCCTTGTGGGAGAAGGTGGCCATAGGCGGCCTACCGGCCGCCGTTCTTTGACGACGCCGATGCTGTGCATCGGCTATGCGCAGTCCGCGACGGATGAGGGGTTCTCTCCGCGGATACAGACCCCTCACCCCGCTTCGCTGCGCGAAGCGACCCTCTCCCACAAGGGGAGAGGGTAGCAGCTCATTAATCCACCATCTCCGCGACCGCCTTGCCGCACGCCGTGGTGTCGGCATTGCCGCCGAGATCCCGCGTGCGCAGCGTGCGTTCGCCGAGCGTGCGCTCGATCGCGCCGACGATGGCATCCGCGGCCTGCTTCTCGCCGAGATGCTCCAGCATCATCGCGCCCGACCAGATCATGCCGATCGGGTTGGCGATGCCTTGGCCAGCGATATCGGGCGCCGAGCCGTGCACCGGCTCGAACACCGAGGGGAAATCGCCTTCCGGATTGATGTTGCCCGACGGCGCGATGCCGATGGTGCCGGTGCAGGCCGGGCCGAGGTCGGAGAGGATATCCCCGAACAGGTTGGAGCCGACCACGACGTCGAACCAGTCCGGATGCAGCACGAAGTTCGCGGTCAGGATGTCGATGTGGTACTTGTCCCACTTCACGCCGGGATAGTTCTTGGCCATCGTCTCCACGCGCTCGTCCCAATAGGGCATGGTGATGGAGATGCCGTTCGACTTGGTCGCCGAGGTCAGATGCTTCTTCGGCCGCGACTGCGCCAGGTCGAACGCGAATTTCAGGATGCGGTCGACGCCGGTGCGCGTCATCACGGTCTGCTGCGTGACGAATTCGCGGTCGGTGTCCGGGAACATGCGGCCGCCGACCGAGGAATATTCACCCTCGGTGTTCTCGCGCACCACCCAGAAATCGATGTCGCCGGGCTTGCGGTTCGCCAGCGGCGACGGCACGCCGGGCATCAGCCGCACCGGGCGCAGATTGACGTACTGATCGAACTCGCGGCGGAACTTGATCAGCGAGCCCCACAGCGAGACGTGGTCGGGAATCTTGGCCGGCCAGCCGACCGCGCCGAAATAGATCGCGTCATGCTTGCCGATCTTGTCCTTCCAGTCGGCCGGCATCATCTCGCCGTGCTTCTCGTAATAGTCGTAGGAGGCGAAGTCGAAATGGTCGAACTTCACGTCGACGCCGTGCTTCTTCGCCGCCGCCTCGATGACGCGCAGGCCCTCCGGCATCACTTCCTTGCCGATGCCGTCGCCGGGAATGACCGCAATCCGATATTGCTTCTTGCTCATCGAGAACACCCTTGTGATTTGCCCGGCCGGCAATGCCGCCTATCCTGATCGCCCTGCAATGGACCAAACTTCGCGCGAGCGCAACGCTGCAGTGCAGTGTTGACCGCCGCGCGACCCTGCCCCACCAAATTCGCCGACATTCGTTCCTTCCAACCAGTGAGACATCCCATGGATCTACATCTGCGCGGCAAGCGTGTCCTGATCACCGGCGCCTCCAAGGGCATTGGCGCGGCCGCCGCCGAAGCCTTTGCCGAGGAAGGCGCCAATCTGCTGCTCGCCGCCCGCAACGGCGAGCAATTGAAGGCGCTGGCCGAACGGCTCCGCTCCGCGCACCAGATCGATGCGGCGATCAGCGTCGTCGACCTGCGCAAATCAGAAGATCTGGCGCGATTGGCAAAAGAGGCTGCCGATATCGACATCCTCGTCAACAATGCCGGTGACATCCCGGGCGGCTCGATCGACAAGATCGACGAGGCGACCTGGCGGCACGCCTGGGAGCTCAAGGTGTTCGGCTATGTCAATTTGACGCGCGTGATCTACGCCCAGATGAAGGCGCGCGGCGGCGGCGTGATCGTCAACGACATCGGCGCGGCCGGCGAGAAGTTCGACGCCAATTACATCTGCGGCAGCGCCGGCAATGCGGCGCTGATGTCGTTCACCCGCGCGCTCGGGGGAAAAAGCCTCGCCGACAACATCCGCGTCGTCGGCATCAACCCCGGCCCGGTTGGCACCGACCGCCACGTCACCTTGCTCAAGACCCGCGCCAAGAACCAGTTCGGCGACGAGAACCGCTACAAGGAATTCCAGAAAGGCCTGCCGCTCGGCCGCCCCGCGCATGCGCGCGAGATCGGCGACCTGATGGCATTCCTGGCGTCCGATCGCGCGGGGTATACGTCGGGCGTGATCTACACGGTGGATGGCGGGCTGACGTCGGGGTGGGGCTAGACCCTCTCCTCGTCATTGCGAGCGAAGCGAAGCAATCCATCTGGCCGCTTGTGGAGAGATGGATTGCTTCGTCGCTTCGCTCCTCGCAATGACGGCCTAGGTGGTCGTCCGCTCGAACAACTGCCGGATCAGCGCCGTGATACGGCCCTGCGGCGCCAGCATCTCGTGCATGATCGAGAAATGATCGGCGCCGGGGACCTCCTCATAGGTCACCGGCAAACCGTAGCGGGCGCGATGGCCGGCGAAATCGGCGGTCTGCTTGCGCAGCAGCGGCAGTTCGGCGCTGCCGACCACCAGCGATAGCGGCTTTGCCGTGCCGCCCTCCTGCATCATGGGCGAATTGCGCCGCGAGGCGGCTTCATCGAGTCTGAGCTTCTCGTTGAGGTAGGAGTGCCTGATCGGCTCGAGGTCATAGATGCCCGAGATCGCCATGCCGGCCCGAACGTGGGCGTTCGACAACGCCATCGATGTCAGATGGCCGCCCGCCGACCAGCCCGACACGACGATGCCTTCGGCCGCGGCACCGAGCGTGGGCAACTGCCCGGCAAGAAAATCGATGCCGGCGTGAATCTCCGCGACGATCTCGTCGAGCGTCGCATCCGGCGCCAGCGTGTAGCCGATCAGCGCGACATTGATGCCGTGCGTCATCGGTCCTTCGGCAAAGATCGTGAACACCTCCCTGGCGCGGGTCTGCCAATAGCCGCCATGGATGAACAACAGCGTCGGCGCACCGTCACGGACTTTGAGGAAATCGATCCGGTTGCGCTCGCGCGGGCCATAGCGGAGGTCGAGATGGCCGGCGTGCTTCTGCCGCAACGCGGCGGAGCGCTGCTCCCAGCCGGCGGCGATCTCGACGCTGCCCTTGACGGCGACGCCGTTGTTTAGGCCAAGGTCGCGCTCCTGCTGGCTCATCGCGCGCCAGTCCAGCGCGGAAAACAACGCTGCCATCCCTGCCCCTTCGGTTCTCGTCGCATTGCCACGACGGCAGGAAATGTTCTACAGCACAAGCAAATAGAACACATAGGAGCAACGGCGCATGGCTGATCAGGGCTTGGTGAAGGAAACGGCGTGTGCCGTCGTCGAGAAACTGAAAGCCGGCGAGGTCACGCCGCTCGATCTGCTCGATGTGCTGGAACAGCGCATCACGGAGGTCGACGGCAAGGTCAACGCGCTGCCAATCCTCTGCTTCGACCGCGCCCGCGCCCACGCCAAGGCACTGATGCAGAAACCGGCCGGCGAGCGCGGCCTGCTCGCGGGCCTTCCCGTTCCGATCAAGGACCTCACCGCCGTCTCCGGCGTGCTGACCACGCTGGGCTCGCCGATCTTCAAGGACAACGTCCCGGCGAAATCCGACATCCTGGTCGAGCGCATCGAGCAGAACGGCGGCGTGATCTATGCCAAATCGAACACGCCGGAATTCGGCGCCGGCGCCAACACCTTCAACGAGGTGTTCGGCCCGACCCGCAATCCCTGGGACACATCGCGCTCGGCGGCCGGCTCCTCAGGCGGCGCAGCCGCAGCATTGGCCAGCGGCACCGCGTGGCTCGCCCACGGCTCCGACATGGGCGGCAGCCTGCGCAACCCGGCGAGCTTCTGCGGCATCGTCGGGCTGCGGCCGTCGATCGGCCGCGTCGCACAGACGCCGAAGTTCGGCGTCGACCGCACGCTCGGCCAGCAGGGGCCGATGGCGCGCAATGTCGAGGACCTCGCGCTGCTGCTCGACGCGATGAGCGGCGAGCACGCCGCCGATCCGCTCTCGCTCCCCTCGCTGCCGACATCGTTCCTGTCGGCGGCGCGCTCCAACCAGAAGCCGAAGCGCATCGCCTATTCGCCCGATTTCGGCATCACGCCCGTCGATCCCGAGGTCAAGGCGGTGACCCGCAAGGCGGCCGAGCGTTTCGCGGAAGCCGGCGCGATCGTCAAGGAGGCATGTCCCGATTTCAGCGAAGCCCATGAGTGCTTCCACGTGCTGCGCGCATTCGATTTCGCGATCACCAAGGCCGAATTGCTGCGCACCAAGCGCGACCTGCTGAAGCCCGAGGTGATCTGGAACATCGAGGAAGGGCTGAAGCTCACGGTCGAGAAGCTCGAGCGCGCCGAGGCGCAGCGCGTCGCGATAACGCAGCGCGCGCTCGAATTCTTCGACAAATATGATCTGCTGCTCGCGCCCGCGACCATCGTGCCGCCGTTCCCGGTCGAGCACCGCTACGTCGCCGAGTGCGACGGCAAGAAGTTCGACAATTACGTCGAATGGCTCGGCATCGTCTATGCGATCACGCTGGCCTGCTGCCCGGCGCTGTCGCTGCCCTGCGGCTTCACTGCGTCAGGCCTGCCGATCGGCCTGCAGATGGTGGCGAAGCCCCGCGCCGAGGCGCAGCTTTTGGCCGGCGCGAAAGTGCTGGAGGATATTCTGGGCGTGCGCGGCACCACCCCGATCGATCCGCGGCCGCCGCGATCCTAACCCTCATCGCGGAGAGCGTGGGCGACACCCTCCACTTCGTCATTGCGAGCGAAGCGAAGCAATCCATTGTCACCGGGCGTGCGGAAGAATGGATTGCTTCGTCGCTATCGCTCCTCGCAATGACGGGGTAAGCAACTCGCGATCCGCCCTACGCCCTGTCTTCCGTCGCCTTGAGTGCAACGGTGAGTGCGAGCTTGGTCTGCTCGACGATCTCGTCCATCAGCTCCTCGCGGCTGATCTGGGCGACCTCGCCGGTGAGCAGGCCCTGCTCGGCGAGCATCACGATGCCGTGCAGCCCGGCCCAGATCTTCAGCGCCTGCCGTTCGCGCAGCAGCCCGACGGCCGGAGCCTCGAACGACTCGATCAACAGCGCCAGCGTTTCCATCGCTGCAACGTGCAGCTCGCTGCCGACCGGCGCGCAGGCCATCGTGCGGGATGCGAACATCAGCCGGTAGATGCCGTGGCGCTCGAGCCCGAAGGCGAGCGCAGCCTGGGCAAAGCGCGACAGTTTCGAGCCCTTGCCGGGCAGCTCGATCGCCTCGCGCATGATCACGTTGAACTGCCGGAATGCTTCCGCGGTCACCGCCTCCAGCAGCGCCTCACGGTCGGCGAAATGCCGATACGGCGCCGGCTGCGAAACGCCGAGCTGCTTGGCCAGGGCCTTGATGCTGATCGCCTCGGGACCGCCGAGCTCGACCTCGCGCAACGCGGCCTGAATCAGCGCTTCGCGGAGGTCGCCATGGTGGTAGGTCTTGAATGGCTTACGAACGATTTGTCCCATCGAGATGCTGATCACCGGTCGGTCAGGCCATGGCGGAGACCGCCACAATAGCGACATCGGCCGCTTCGGTCACTTTCGCGAACACGACATCCGCTGGGCTATTAACCGCGAAACCGGCAGGCACGTCTATTGGAAAGTCTATCAAATCAGCCGTGGATTCTGATTTGCTTAACGGGTTCCCTGCCTTGGCCGGGTGGCCAAAGGCAGGGAATGCCGCGCCATGCCGTGGCGGGCAACGTTGTCAGGCGTTGGCGCCGCCGTCGACAGTGAGACCGGCGCCGTTGATCGAGCCGGCTTCGGGACCGGCAACAAATGCGACCAGGGCAGCGACGTCATCGGCCTTGCCGTAGCGCTTGATGGCCATGCGCGCGCGTTGCGCCTCGGCCTGCTCGCCATCGGCCGGGTTCATGTCGGTGTTGGTGGAGCCGGGATGGACGATATTGACCGTGATGCCGCGGCCGCCGAGGTCACGCGCCAGGCCCTGGGTCCAGGCAATCAACGCCGACTTGCTCATCGAATAAAGGCTCATGCCGGCATCGGGCACCCGGCTGGCAAGGTTGCTGCCGATGTTGATGATGCGGCCGCCCTCGCCCATATGGGCGACCGCGGCCTGCGATGCGACCACCACTGCCCGCACGTTCACGGCCAGCGTGGCGTCGATATCCTCCAGCGTGACGGCGTCGATCGGGCCGCCGCCACGGAAGATGCCGGCATTGTTGACGAGGATGTCGAGACCGCCGAATTCCTTGGCGGCCGCGTTCACCGCGCCGCGCACGGCGCTCGCGTCCGCGCTATCCGCCTGCAGCGCCAGCGCGCGGCGGCCCTGTTTCCTGATCTCCGCGCCGACGGCTTCGGCGCGATCGGCCGAGCGTTCATAGGTGATGGCGACGTCGGCGCCTTCGGCGGCGAGACGCCGGGCGATGGCTGCACCGATGCCGCGGCTGCCGCCGGTGACGAGGGCGCGTTTTCCTTGCAGGGACTGGGTCATGTTCAACTCGTTCGTTGTGGCGATATCTGTAACGATCGACACAGAATTAGGAAGCTTGCTCCGGAGCGTCAAGTCAATTATTTAGTGATCGACACAGAAATGGACGAACCGATGGCTGAGCGTGGCCGCCCCCGGAATTTCGACAAGGATGCCGCGCTGGCGCGCGCGATGGAGGTGTTCTGGCTGAAGGGCTATGAGGGCGCCTCGATGGCCGACCTCACGTCGGCGATGGGTATTGCCTCACCCAGCCTGTATGCCGCTTTCGGCAGCAAGGAGGACCTGTTCCGCAAGGCGCTCGACTATTACGCGGCGAGCGAAGGTGGCCTGATCTGGGGTGCCGTGACTGAGGCGCACACGGCCCGCGAGGCCGTGGAAACCTTGCTGATGCAGACCGCGCGGGTCTTCACCCGCCGCTCACGCCCGCCGGGCTGCCTCGTGGTATTGTCGGCGCTGCATCCGAACGAACATTCCGAAACCGTGCGGCGCGAACTCGTGCAGCGGCGCGCGCAGGCGGTGACGGAGTTGCGCGAACGGCTGCGCCAGGGCATTGCACGCGGCGAGATCTCGCCCGCGGCCGATCTCGACGCGATCGCCAAATACTACATCACCGTGCAGCAGGGCATGTCGATCCAGGCGCGAGACGGCGCCACAAGGAAGCAGCTCGAGCAGATCGCGGCCGCCGCCCTCGCCGCCTGGGCCCCGCTCACAGCGCCAACGCCGACGGCGCATTAGAGGAATCGCCTCCCCCTTGGGACGGGCCATCTTGTCGGTCGGCCGTCGCCGGATACCCCGTGACCTACCCCGAATTTTCGCTTGACGGGAAAGCGGGACGATAATGTAATATGCTATAACTTGGTGAGCCGGTCATTCGGGCCGACCGCCCAAGCAAGCTAGAACTTGCATCGAGTAAAACGAGGAACCCGGCGCGTTTCGGCGCGCCTGAGCCGAGGGAGAGTGCTTGCATGTCCAAGCTCAAGATCCGCGTCGACCAGGACAAATGCCAGGGTCACGCCCGCTGCAAATCGCTCGCCCCCGAACTGTTCGAGCTCGACGAATACGGCAACGCCCATGAGGTCGGCGACGGGACTGTCCCGGCCGGGCTCGAGGACAAGGCCTGGCTCGCGCAGACCAACTGCCCGGAAATCGCGATCGAAGTCACCGAGGAATAGCGGCCGGCAGGGATGGCCGCGCGCCTCCCGTTGAGCTGACCAGCGTCTGATCGAACGAGAAGGAAACGAGCTGATGTCCGATTCCCCGTCCGCAAGCTATCTGCCCGAACATCCCCCGGTGACCGACTGGGTCCATGATTTCGACCATACCGATCCGGTCTGGACCGACGATCCGTTCCCGATCTGGGAGACGCTGCGCGCGGCCTCGCCGGTCGTGCATACCGAGCGCTTCCTCGGCTGCTACATGCCGACCACCTATCAGGCGGTGAAGGAGATCGCCTACGACACCGAGCACTTCTCCTCGCGCCGCGTCATTGTGCGCGACGTCCGCCCCGAGATCTCCGCCCGCGCGCCGCCGATCACCTCCGATCCGCCGGAACACAAGCCCGCCAAGCAGGTGCTGCTGCCGCCGTTCACGCCGGATGCGATGACGCGGCTGGAGCCGCGGGTCCGCGCGATCTGCAACGAGCTGATCGACGAGTTCATCGCCGACGGCCATTGCGACGCCGCGGCGCGCTACACCAAGCACATCCCGGTGCGTGCGATCGCGCATATGCTGGGCATTCCGGAAAAGGACGGCGACCTCTTCATCAAATGGATCCACCAGATCCTCGAGCTCGGCATCAAGAGCGAAGACGAGATGATGAACGGCGTGCGCGAGATGACCGGCTATTTCATGGCCCATCTCGAACAGCGCAAGCTTGAGCCGGGCGATGATCTGATCTCGCAACTGCTGCGGGCCAAGGGCCCCGGCGGCCAGCCGCTCACCGATGAGCACGTGCTCGGTTCGCTGCGGCTGCTCTTGATCGCCGGCATCGACACCACCTGGAGCGCGATCGGCTCCTCGCTCTGGCATCTCGCCAGGACACCGGCCGATCGCGAGCGCCTGATTGCGGAGCCGGCGCTGATCCCGACCGCGATCGAGGAATTCCTCCGCGCCTATTCGCCGGTGACGATGGCGCGCGAGGTGATGAAGGAGACCTCGATCTCCGGCTGTCCGGTGAAGGCAGGCAACATGGTGCTGCTGTCCTTCCCGGCGGCCAACCGCGACCCCGCCATGTTCCCCGATGCGGACAAGGTGGTGATCGACCGCAAGGAGAACCGCCACGCCGCCTTCGGCCTCGGCATCCACCGCTGCGTCGGTTCCAATTTGGCGCGGATGGAGATGCAGGTGGCGATCGAGGAATGGCTGAAGCGGATCCCGGACTTCCGCCTCGACCCGGCCGGCAAGGTCACCTGGTCGGAAGGCACGGTGCGCGGCCCGCGTCAACTGCCCGTCCTGTTCGGCAAGAACGCCTGAAGAACAGCACAGCAGTTACATCGCACCACGCAAATGAGTTAGGTTGCCCCGGAATCGAGCCAGAGAATCCGGGGAGGCCTGCCAATGTCCGAACAAACCGCTCAACCCGCGAGCGATCATCTCGACATCCATGACGTCGAGCGGCGGGTGAAGGCGATCTTCATCGGCTCGGTCGGCAATCTCGTCGAGTGGTACGATTTCTACGCCTACACCGCATTCGCGCTGTATTTCGCGCCGGCATTCTTCCCGCACAGCGATCCGGTGGTGCAGCAGCTCAATGCGGCGGTGCTGTTCGCCGCGACCTTCCTGATGCGCCCGCTCGGCGGCTGGTTGTTCGGCTTCATCGCCGACCGCTACGGCCGGCGGCTGTCGTTGACGCTGTCGGTGGTCTGCATGTGCTTCGGCTCGCTGATCATCGCGGTGACGCCGACCTACGCCACGATCGGCATCGCGGCCCCGGCGATCCTGGCGCTCGCCCGCGTCGTCGAAGGTCTCAGCCTCGGCGGCGAATACGGCGCGAGCGCCACCTATCTCAGCGAGGTCGCCGATCCCAAGCGTCGCGGCTTCTATTCCAGCTTCCAGTACGTCACCCTGATCGGCGGCCAGCTCACCGCGATCATCGTGCTGCTATTGCTGCAGAAGGTGTTCCTGACCCCGGACGAGCTGAAGGCCTGGGGCTGGCGGATTCCCTTCGTGATCGGCGCCATGCTCGCGATCTTCGCCGCGGTGATGCGGCGCGGCCTGCACGAGACCGAGGCGTTCGAGGAGGCCAAGAAAGTCTCCAAGCCGACCGGATCGATCGTCGGCCTGTTGAACTATCCCCGCGAATTGCTGCTGGTGGTCGGCCTCACCGCCGGCGGCACCGCGGCGTTCTACACCTTCACCACTTACATGCAGACCTTCGTGAAGCTGTCGGTCGGCCTCACCGAGGACCAGACCACCTTCGTGATCTTCGGCTCGCTGATCTTCGCAACCTTCCTGCAGCCGATCTATGGCGCGCTGTCCGATCGCATCGGCCGCAAGCCGCTGTTGATCTTCTTCGGCATCGCCGGCACGCTGGCGACGATCCCGATCCTGACCGCACTGAAGGAGACCAAGTCGCCCTTCATCGCCTTCCTGCTGATCTGCGGCGCCTGGATCTTCGTCGCCGGCTATACCTCGATCAACGCGATCGTGAAGGCGGAGCTGTTCCCGACCAACGTCCGTGCGCTCGGCGTCGGCCTGCCCTACGCCATCACGGTGTCGATCTTCGGCGGCACCGCGCCCGCGGTTGCGCTCTATTTCAAGAGCATCGGGCACGAGGACTGGTTCTACTATTATCTCAGCGGCATGATCTTCCTGTCGCTTTTGATCTACTCGACCATGCGCGACACCAAGCACGACTCCGCGATGCATCGCCACGAATGATGGCGCAACGCCGATGACCGACGACACCGAACCGCCCGAGAGCAAGCTGACGCGCAGCAAGCAGCGCTGGGCACGCGAAGGCAAGTTCCTGACCGGCAAGATCACCCGGCCGGAGGAGCAGCGCCTGCCGCCGGGACAGCATCTGACCAAGGACTGGCCGGTGCTCGATCTCGGGCTGCTGCCGAACGTGACGCGGGAACGCTGGCGGCTCGACGTCTACGGCGCGGTCGAGCAGACGATCTACTGGGACTGGGCGCAATTCATCGCGCAGCCGCAGACGCAGTTCGTCTCCGACATTCATTGCGTCACCACATGGTCACGCTACGACAATCAGTGGGAGGGGCTCGCCACCCGCGACCTGCTCGCCGCCTGCCAGCCGCGCGAGGACGCACGCTTCGTCGTGCTGCATTCGTATGACGGCTATACGACGAACCTGTCGCTCGAGGACTTTGCCGCCGAGGACGCGCTGCTCGCCCATAGCTGGTCGGGCAAGCCGCTGGAGCAGGAGCATGGCGGCCCGGTGCGGCTGGTGGTGCCGCATCTGTATTTCTGGAAGAGCGCAAAATGGCTGCAGCGCATCGAATTCCTGACAGCGGATGCGCCGGGCTTCTGGGAGGTGCGCGGCTATCACAATCGCGGTGATCCCTGGGCCGAACAGCGCTATTCTGGCGACTGACAAACCAACACAATGATGGAGCCTGCCCGTGCCGCACGAACGTTTTCAATTCACCGGTGTGGGCGGCGATCAGCTTGCTGCCGCCCTTGATACGCCTGATGGTCCGATCAAGGCCTATGCGCTGTTCGCGCACTGCTTCACCTGCGGCAAGGATGTGCTGGCGGCAAAGCGTATCGCGGTCGCGCTCGCCGCCAAGGGTATCGCCACGCTGCGCTTCGACTTCACCGGCCTCGGCTCCAGCGAGGGCGATTTCGCCAACTCGACCTTCTCGTCCAACGTTGCCGATCTGGTGCGTGCCGCCGACCATCTGCGCGAGACGCGCAAGGCGCCGGCGATCCTGATCGGCCATAGCCTCGGCGGCGCCGCGATCCTCGCCGCCGCAGGCCAAATCCCCGAGGCGAAGGCGGTCGTTACCATTGCCGCGCCGTCCGATCCTGTTCATGTCACGCATTTCTTCAAGGACCGGATCGAGGACATCCGCGCGCAGGGTGAAGGCGAAGTGTCGCTCGCCGGCCGCCCGTTCCGCATCAAGCGCGAATTCCTCGACGACGTCGCCGAGCAGAATTTGATGGCGCAGGTCAAGCAGCTGCACAAGGCGCTGCTGATCATGCATTCGCCGACCGACGATACCGTCGGCATCGACAACGCCACCAACATCTTCATCGCGGCCAAGCACCCCAAAAGCTTCGTCTCGCTTGCGGGCGCCGATCATCTTTTGAGCGGCAAGCAGGATGCCGCCTATGTCGCCGACGTGATCGGCGCCTGGGCCGAGCGCTACGTCGATCTTGCGGCGCAGCCGGCGGCGGACACCGGCAGCGCGCCGCGCAACGTCGTGGTGCAGGAGACCCGTAATGGCAAGTTCCAGCAGATCGTCACCACCGGTCCGCACCGGTTGATCGCCGACGAACCGGTCAGCGTCGGCGGCGACGACACCGGCCCCGGACCGTACGATTTCCTGCTCACCGGGCTCGGCGCCTGCACCTCGATGACGATGCGGATGTATGCCGACCGCAAGTCGCTGCCGGTCGATCGCATCACCGTGACGCTTCAGCACAACAAGATCTATGCCAGGGATTGCGAGGAGTGCGAGACGCGCGAGGGCATGCTCGACCAGATCGAGCGCGTCATCAGGATCGAGGGCAATCTCGATGCCGACCAGCGCAAGCGGCTGATGGAGATCGCCGACAAATGTCCGGTGCACAAGACGCTGACGTCGGAGGTGCGGATCGTCACCAAGACGGCGGAGTGAGCCTGCGCGGACAAAATATCGAAAACAACCCCATGCAAAGGAGCCGGCGGCCGCCGGCGTTCGACAAGGCCGCTTGACACGTCGGGCAACTCAGCAATACAATTCTAATATTCCGAAATTATGCGAGCGCCCTCGCCGTCTACCCGCGCGCCGCGCGCTTGCCGGTCAGGCAGTTCGCCATGGTCCGGACCGCGGCGCCGATTTCGTTTTCGCGCCAGGCGGCGAAACCGAGAAGCAGGCCGTGGTCGCGTGGCCGCTGCAGCGCGAGGCTCGACAGCGCGCGCACCTCGACGCCGGCCGCCACCAGCCGCGCGACCGCGTTCTGGTCCGCGGCGCCGTCCTTGAAGCGGGCGATCAGCTGCATGCCGCCCGGTGGGACCTCGGCGGTGAGCATCGGCGCAAGGTGACGCGCCAGCGCCGCGGCAAGATGGTCGCGGCGCACGCGGTAGATGCGCCGCATTCGCCTGACATGCGCCAGGAAATGTCCGTCGGCCATGAAGTCGGTCAATGCCTCCTGGACGTGGACCGACGCAATCAGTCCGAGGTGACGCTGCGCGATCTCCATCGTCTGCGCCAATGACGGCGGCACCACCAGATAGCCGATGCGGATGTCGGCGGTCATCGCTTTTGCAAACGTGCCGAGATAGAGCACGCGCCCCTCGCGATCGAGCCCCTGCAGCGCCGGCATCGGACGGCTGTCATAGTGAAACTCGCCGTCGTAATCGTCCTCGACGATCCAGGTCTTGCCGGGCGCGGCCGCCGCAAGCAGCTCGGTGCGGCGCGCGACCGGCATCACCCGTCCCGTCGGATGCTGATGCGAGGGTGTCGTGAAGATGAGCTTGGGCGCGCGCGCCTCGCGCATCCGCATCATGCCCCATTGATCGAGCCTGACGCCGACGACGTCGGCGCCGGCCGCGCGAAACGCCGCCGCGGCGCCGGGATAGCCGGGATCCTCGGTCCACACCGCATCGCCGGGCGCGATGACGGTCGCGGCGATCAGCGTCAGCGCCGCCTGCGCGGCCGGCAGGATCAGGATCTGATCTGCCTCGGCGTGCACGCCGCGGCTGATTTCGAGATAATCGCGCAAGGCTTCGCGCAGGCTCGGCCGATTGACCACGGTCTGGTCGTTGAAGCGGCGGCGCAGCGCGCTACGGCGCAAGCAGCGCGCCCAGATCTCATGCGGAAACTCGCGCGCATCCGCCAGCCCGGAACGCAACGGCCGGAACTTTGCCTGGTAGGACAGCGGCCAATCGGTGTCGGAGAGCTGCAAGGCCCAGGACGACAACAGCGGCTTGCGGACCGTCTCGCGCTTCGGCGCAGCACCAGGTTTGGCGAAGCGCGCCTCGATATCGTCTGACACCACCGGCCGCCGCCGAGCGGCGACGCGTAGATAGCCCTCGGCTTCGAGCTGCTCATAGGCATGCGTCACCGTGTTGCGCGACACGTCGAGCTCGGCCGACAGCGTGCGGCTCGACGGCAGCACAGCTCCGCTCCTGATCCGGCCGCTCGCCACCAGCGCGCGCAGCTGCTGGGTCAGTTGCGCAGCCAGCCCGGCATCATCAGCCCGCTGCAGCGCCAGCAATTCGGCGAGGATCAATCTGGCTCCTTTGTTCTATCAAATCTGGCTCTTTCGAGAGAGCCAGAGTGATCCTATTCACAGGGGGTATCGCCTGCAAGGATTCTGTCGTGAACCAGTCACTCTCGCCCGCAAAAGCCGCCGCCCTGTTCATCATCGTGGTGCTGGCCTGGGGCATCAACTGGTCGGTGACGAAAACGCTGGTCGAGGCGGTACCGCCGCTATGGACCGCATCGATCCGCAGCTGGGTCGCCCTGATCGCGCTGCTGGTAATCCTGCGCGCCAGCGGCAATCTGATCATCCCGCGGATCGCCGATGTGCCTGTCGTGCTCAGCGTCGCGCTACTCCACATGACGTTCTTCTCGACGCTGGTCGCCGCCGGCCTGCGCTATCTGCCGGCGAGCAAGGGTGTCGTGCTGGGCTACACCACGCCGCTCTGGGTCGCGCTCGCCGCGGGCGCCGCGCGGACTGAACGGCTCGGCGCGCTCAAGCTCGTCGGCGTCGCGTCGGGACTCGCCGGCCTCTGCGTGATCCTCAACCCGACATCGCTGGACTGGAGCAATTTGCATGTCATCGCCGGCGCCGCCATGATCATCGTCGCAGCGATCTGCTGGGCCGCGAACATCATCTACATCCGCTCGCACCGCTGGATCGCGACGCCACTCCAATTGTTGCTGTGGCAGGTGCTGGTCGCAACGCTGGTGCTGACCATGACGGCGCTGGTCACGGAAGGCCTGCCCACCGTGACATGGTCGCCGCACCTGGTGCTGCTGTTCCTCTATTCCGGCTTCATCGGCACGGCGCTGGCCTATTGGGCGATGTCTGTTGTCAACAAGAGCCTGCCGGCGCTGACGACCTCGCTCGGCACCACCGCAACGCCGATCGTCGGCATCGTCACCGCGGCGCTGCTGCTCGGCGAGCCGATCGACCTCTCGCTTGCGATTGCCGCCGCCCTGATCGTCGGCGGCATCGCGCTGAGCTCGCTCACGGACGCGCCGGCGCGGGCATAGGGCACGATGAAGTTAAGTTGAAAAGGTTTGACCGCGGATTCGGTTCACCTCTCCGCGACGAGGAGAGGTCGATTTGCGCAGCAAATCGGGTGAGGGGCCGCAGCTCCAACGAGGGAGCGTAACCCCTCACCCGCGCCTTCGGCGCGACCTCTCCCAAGGGAGAGGTGAATTTCCGGTACTCATAAATCCGGGATGCCGCTTTCGAGGGAAAAGCCGACACGCGTCTCCGCCCTTAGGAACGCCGGCTTGTGACCCGAACCGGACATCACCGCAGTCGCGGAGGCTAATTGTTTGCCTATTTCTAACTTGCCGCTCGGTCGCTGAGTGTTAGGCTTTGGCAGCTGCGCGGGGGTGAAAATATGATGGCTAACATCTTCCGAGTAACAGGATACATCGCGTTCGTGCTGTTCGTCTCGGGCGCACCTGGCCAAACAGAGCCGCTTGCTACCGCGCAATTAACGCCCGATGAGTTTAAATGGGACCCAACACCGGCCGGAGGTCAACGCGCTGTCCTTGTGGGAGACGAGAAAAAGTCGGGCATGTACGTGATTCGCGCCCGCTTTCCGGTTAACTTCAAGGTTCAGCCTCACTTCCATCCCGATGAGCGGGTTGTCACCGTGATGTCCGGCACTTTGTATATGGGCTACGGAGAACAATTCGATGAGAGCGCCATGAAGGCATTGCCGGCAGGAAGCATTTGGACCGAGCCGGCCAAGCAGCCGCATTTTGTCTGGGCTAAGGACGGCGAGGTCGTGATCCAAGTTGTCGGCGGTAACGGGCCTTCTGGAGTGACCCTCATCGGACCGAAATAGAGCCTCGGGCACCCGGCGTCTCGTCCGCAGACGAGGTCATTGAGTACGCCCCTCACTTCCGGCATTGGCCCGCTGCTCTCCTTCTGGAGCCATCGCCGAGACGTCCGAGGCCGGGACTAAAGCGGACGCGAGGCCCCGAGACCGGGATGTCGCTCTTTGACCCAAGGCAGACGTCGCTCCGACTAGGCCAAGACGGCTTCCAGGACGCTTACCGGTGACTTTGTTGCCAATACACGATTGAGGCGGAAGCCGGCCTTGTTCAGCAGCCCGGCGTACTCGGTTTCCGTGCGTTCCTGACCGCCGACCAAGACCAGCATCACCATGTCCAATATTTTGCCCGGATGCGGTTCGTCGCCGGCTGGCAGGACCATTTCGACGATCAGCAGCTTCGCATCCGCCTTCATGGCTTTGCGACAATGGCGAAGAATCGTCAGGCATTGGTCATCATTCCAATCGTGCAGGATGTGCGACAGGAGGTAGGCATCGCCGCCTGTGGGCACCGATCGGAAAAAGTCTCCTCCCTCGACGGTCACGCGTTCGGATACGCCGCTCACCTTGAGCGATTGCTCCGCCTCCAACACGACATGCGGCAGGTCGAACAACAGACCGCGGGGTTCCGGGTACCGTGCAAGTATGGCTACGAGCATATTGCCGGACGCTCCGCCAACATCGACGACCGTCTTGAACCTCGAAAAATCATAGGCCCCCGCGACCGCGGGAGGTTCTTCGCCATGAAGACCAACCATCGCCTGAGTAAACACCGATGCGGCTTCTGGATGTTGAGCGAGGTAGTCGAAGAAAGGCATTCCCTGTGCTTTTTTAAAGCCCGTACCGCCGGTCTGCAGAGAATGATCAAAATTGGCGAAGCCGCTGCCAACCCAATGGCTACCGGTCATGAGCAGGGTAGATCGAGCCGCACCCGGTGCGCCCGTCTTGAGTGCCTCACCAAGTCTTGTCAGTGCAAAACGCTGAGTGTCGCCTTCGGTGAGAAGTCCGATACTGGCCATCGTCCGCATAAATCTGTGCAGGGATGGCGCATGCAGCGCCAACGGACCAGCCAATTCAACGGCACTCCTGGGTCCGTCACCAAGCTGATCGGCCAAGCCAAGCCTAGCCGCGAGGTGCAAGACATTGGCAACCGCGCCGCCTGTCCCCATCTGGATCA
The DNA here is from genome assembly GCF_007993935.1 of Bradyrhizobium macuxiense. Lineage (GTDB taxonomy): Bacteria > Pseudomonadota > Alphaproteobacteria > Rhizobiales > Xanthobacteraceae > Bradyrhizobium > Bradyrhizobium macuxiense_A. Next base: position 421,558 of record NZ_VITY01000002.1, read on the forward strand.
GCTGAACATGCGGTGGAAGAGACGGCAGGGCTTCCTCGTTCAATTCGGCCATGAGTTGCTCCAAGTCGGAATGCCGCTTCCCGGTCAGCATTGCCTCTCAGAACAAGGTACCGGGCTCGAGCAGGCACGCTTGACTTCCGGCTTACTTTTTCGTCACCGGCGGCTTACTCTTCGGCTCGTATCGAGTGCTGATCTCCTTGTTCGGAGATCACCTGAAAAGGGGGCGGCGGCTTGCGTTATTTGTTCGACGATTTCGAATTCGACACGGATCGGCGCGAGTTGCGTCGTGGCTCGGATGTCGTCGCTATCGCGCCAAAGGTATTCGATCTGCTCGATTTCCTGATCCGCAACCGTGAGCGAGTTGTCGGCAAGGACGATCTCATCGACGCCATTTGGGGTGGACGCAGCGTGTCCGATACGGCGTTGACGACTCGGTTGAACGGTGCCCGAGCTGCGATCGGCGATTCTGGCCAGGAGCAGCGCTTGATCAAGACGCTTCCGCGGAAAGGCTTCCGTTTCGTTGGTGTCGTCGCGGAAGCGAGGCAGGCGCCGGTCGCCGGCGATGGTCAGATCGAGCACGCAAGACCGGTACCCGCGTTTCCCGACAAGCCGTCCATCGCAGTCCTGCCGTTCCAGAATCTGAGTGATGATCCCGAGCAGGAGTATTTCGCCGACGGAGTGGTCGAGGATATCATCACGGCATTGTCGCGCTCAAAATCGCTGTTCGTGATCTCCCGAAATTCAAGCTTCAGCTACAAGGCAAAGGCAATTGATATCAAGCGGGTCGGCCGTGAACTCGGCGTTCGCTATTTGCTGGAAGGCAGCGTACGTAAAGTCGAAAAACGGATACGCGTAACCGGGCAACTGATTGATGCCAGCACTGACATGCATGTCTGGGCGGACAAATTCGATGGCGACCTTGAGGACATCTTCGATTTGCAGGATCGCCTTGCCGGCAGCGTGATAGGGGCGATGTTTCCCAAGCTTGAGCGGGCCGAGATTGAGCGGGCTCGGCGGAAGCCGACTGAGAGCCTCCAGGCCTATGACTATTACATGCGGTCCAAGTTCAGCATCTACCAGTGGACCCGGGAAGGCAGCGTTGAGGCTCTCAGGATGAGTAAGCTTGCCATCTCGCTCGATCCTGCATTTGCCGTCGCTCACGCGTCGGCAGCCAATATTTTCGGGCAGAGAAAAGGGTTCGGATGGATCGAGGACGCGGAAAAGGAACGAGCCGAGAGCCGCCAGCTGGCCGAACGGGCGATCCAACTCGATCCGGACGATCCCGTCGTGCTTGCGCATGTCGCGGAGGTTTATTCGTATGTGCTCGAAGAGCCGGAGACCGGATCAGCTCTTGCCGCAAGGGCTATTGCGCTTGATCCCAACCTGGCGTTGGCTCGCCTTTGGGCGGGTTGGGCAAAGGTCTATCTCGGCGCGCATGACGCAGCGATCGAACAGTTCTCGGCGGCCATCCGCTTGAGCCCGATCGATCCGCATTTGTTCGTGCCCCAAACGGGAATGGCTTTCGCTCATTTCTTTTCCGGACGCTATGACCAAGCTCTGGCTCAAGCCACGACCGCCATCCAGCGCCAACCGAATTTTCCTGGTGCTCAGCGAATTCGAATGTCGAGCCTGGCGATGACGGGACGCATCAGTGAGGCGCGGCTCGCTTGCGAGGCAGCCCTGCAAATCGACCCGACCTTGCGGATTTCGAGCATCAACAAGGCACCATTTCGTCGAGCCGAAGATGTGAAGAAATTGAGCCAAGCCTGGGCAATAGCAGGGGTGCCGGAGTGACCGCTTCTGGCCCTTAGCGGACATTCACCTAGGGATCTTCAATGTCAGCTTTTGACGGCAATCCGGAAGCTCGCAATCCCCGCACGCGGGTACCCGATTCAGATTTATGCGTACACGCCCTCATCTCATCATGCTCCAAAGCATGATCCGGAAAAGTCGAAGCGGTTTTCCCTCGCGACAAACGCGAACGCGTTTGCGCGGAGATCATTGCTCTCTTAGCTTCAGGCCGTCGCGAGCGGCCGGACCCGGAGCGCGCCGCGCAGGCCGGCGCCGGTGCCGAGCATGATGCCGGCGATCGCGATGAAGGATGACAGCGACAGCGTCGACAGGCCGGTCAGCCCCTGCCCGACCGAGCAGCCGAACGCCATCACACCGCCCGCCCCCATCAGCGCGGCGCCGCTGGCCGAGCGCAGCATGTGCTGCGGCGACCGATAGCCTTCGAGTTGGAAGCGTCCGGTGGCAATCGCCGTGATCAGGCTGCCGGCAAACACGCCGAACACGGTGACGATGCCGAAATTGAGCGTCGAGCCGGTCGACAGCATGACGTATTGCAGCGCGTCGGCGATCGGCGCGATGAAGGTGAGCGACGTCACCGGCACCGGATTGAAATCATCGGCGCCGAGATAGCCGGTCGCGTACCAGCCGCCTGCGACCAGCAGGCCGACGATCAGGCCGGCTGCGATCTGACCCGGCGACTTGCGGAACGGGGCATGGGCAAAGGCGAAGATGATCAGGATGGCCGCGATCACCGAGGCCGCGACCATCCGCGCCGGCACCGCACCGATGCCGATGTTCGCGAGCAGCGCCGGCACCGAATTGGCTGATAGCGTCGCCTGCGAGGCCTGCACCATCGCGATCCGGGCCGGGGCGATCAGGCCCTTCAGCGTCATCTCGGCGACAATGCCAAGCACGATCACAACAACGAAGGAACGCAAATTGCCGCGCCCGAGCAGCACCAGCGCCCGCGAGCCGCAGCCGTTCGACAGCACCATGCCGTAACCGAACAACAACCCGCCGAGGAACATCACCGGCGCCGAGAAGGACGGTTGCAGATAGATCGACTTGCCGAGATCGACGAGACCAGCCGCCGCCAAGAGCTGCGAGGCCGCGATCGCAATCCCCATTGCCAGCGCGTAGGTGCGCGCCAGCCGGCCGTCGCCCTCCGCCCACCAGCCGCGCAGGCCGCTCATCATGCAGAAGCCGCTGAGCAAGCCGACCGAGCCATAGATCAGGCCGATGATCAGGGCAGCGAAGATGACGATGGTGGCGGGGTCCATGGAAGTCCCTCAGGGTTCGTCATTGCGAGCGAAGCGAAGCAATCCATATCACCGCAACAAGAGAGAGTGGATTGCTTCGTCGCTTCGCTCCTCGCAATGACGGTGAATTACGGCCGTAGGATCACGCGGTCGCGCGACGAGCCCGCGACGGCAACGAATGCCGCCTTGGCCTGTTCCAGCGGATAGATCGCGCTTGGCTTGATCGGAAACGGCTTGAGATGCCCGCCGGCAAAGCCCGGAGCGAGTTCGCGCAGCACCTCTCCGGTCGCAACCGACGACAGCGCGAGCGTGTCGATGCCGACATAGGTGTGCTGGCCGCGGTAGAATTCGAGGATGTTGAACTGCACGATGCGGTCGACCGCCGCGATCAGGATCTGCCGGCCGCGCAACGCCAGCGACTTGTGCGCGGCCTGGAAATAGGGATCGCCGACCGTGTTGTAGACGATGTCAGCGCCCTTGCCGCCGGTCAGCTCACGTACACGCGCCGCAACATCTGTGGCGGAAGCATCGATCACCTCGACCGGCGCATTGCTGTGCCCCTCATAAGGCTCGCTCTTGCGCACCACGCCGATCACGCGTGCGCCGTGCCAGCTCGCGATTTGCACTGCGGCTTGCCCGACCTTGCCGTTGACGCCCATCACAAGCACGGTCTCGCCCGCCTTCGGAATGCCTGCGCGGCGCAGGCCTTCCATCGCGGTGACAAAGGGCACGCCGATCCCGGCGGCTTCGTCCCAGGAAATGCCGGCGGGTTTTTCCACCACGGCATCGGCCTCGACCACCAGATGCGTGGCGTGGGTGCCGTCGCGACGGATGCCGAGGTCGCCGGATGAGCCGAGCACCTCGCGCCCGATCAGGCCGGACGGACCGTCGATCACGACGCCGGCGTAGTCGCGGCCGGAGGTGCGCGGGAATACGGCATAAGGCATCAGCCCGGTCGCGGCTTTCACGTCAGACGGATTGACCGCCGCCGCCTTCACCTCGATCAGGACATCGTTGTCGCCGCGCGACAGTGCATGGGTCTCCAACACCGGCGCCACCGCCGCCGCGTTCTCCGCCTTGGCCAGCAGGCGGACGCAGCGGGCGTCGACGGGATGACGGTTGGCTTGCAGGGCCGGCATGAGTATTCCAGTCTTGATCATGAAGTGCGACCTGATGGCCTCAGGCCATGACTAATCGACTGACCGATCAATTCAAGGGGCTTGTTGAGGCCGGCAAAGTTAGAGCTTCGGTGGCGGGGCCACGCCCAGGATCGCCTCGATCGTTAGACCAAGCCCAAGCAGCCTGGCATCGCTGCCGACCGGACCATCGAGCTCGAGCCCGACTGGCAGGCCATCAGGCGTCATGCCGGCATAAAGCGACAGCCCCGGCAAGCCGGCATTGCTGCCGGGATCGGTGTTGCGGATCATGGTGCCGAAGGTCGGCACCGGCTCGCCGCCATTGACCGACATCTCGCCGGACCCGGTCTTCTCGTCGATGACCGGCGCCGGCGCGACCGTGGTCGGAAACAGGATCGCGTCCAGTTTGTTGTCGCTGAGATACGCGGCATAGATCGCCTGCAGCGCCGGCCGCTGCACCTTGATCGCATCGTCATAGGCGGCGCCGAAGGCGTCCGCCGTGATGGCACCGAAGGCGCCGACGACGTCCGGACTGGCGACACCGGCCGCGATGTCGGACAGCGTGATCCCCTCGATCCCGGAGGCGACAAGCCAGGCCGGGATATCGGCGATCGGTTCATGCAGCGCGACGACGAAGGACACCTTGCCGTTCTGCTCGAACAGGTCGGGCATGTCGACATCGACCAGCACCGCACCATCAGCGGTGAGCCGTGCGCAGGCTGCACGGGCGACGGCCTCGACATCGCGATCGAGGCCGCTCCAGAAACAGGCGGGAATGCCGAGACGCACGCCGCGCAGCGGAATGGCTGTGGCCTGCGGCGTGTCTGTGATCACGGCATCGAGCAGCGCGACATCGGCGACGGTACGTCCCATCGGGCCGACGGTGTCGCGGGTGTGGCTGATCGGAACCACCTGGTTGTCGTCATGATAGCGCCGCTCGGCGCCGCCATTGCCGACCGAAGGCCGGAGCCCCACGGTCCCGGTCAGCGCCGCGGGCACGCGGGTCGAGCCGCCGGTGTCCGAACCGAGGCCGCAGGTGGTGATGCGCGCAGCGATCGCAGCCGACGTTCCGCCCGACGATCCGCCGGGAATCCGGCTGGTGTCGTAGGGATTGCGCACCGGCCCCGCGAACGGCGCGAGATTGGTGCTGGTGATGCCGAAGGCGAGCTCGTGCAGGTTGGTCTTGCCGATGACGATAGCGCCGGCGTCGAGCAGCTTTTGCAGCGACGGCGCATTGCGCGCAGGCCGCGCGTGTTGCAGTGCCGGCGTGCCGCCCGACGTCGGCAGATCTGACGTGTTGATGTTGTCCTTGACGACGATCGGAAGCCCGGCCAGCGCGCCGGTCCGCTTCCCGGCATCGACCTCGCGCGCCGCGGCAAGCGCGCCGTCGCGGTTGAGCACGATGAAGGCATTGAGGTGCTTGAGCCGCTCGGCACGATCGAGCGCCGCCTCGACGACTCTGACCGCCGTTACCTTCTTGCCGCGGATACCGGCAACGATCTCCGCAGCGGTTGCTTCGTTGGTATCGGCCATGGAGACCCCGCGCCCTCTTGCATTGCGGGCGAGAGGCTATTCTTTCGGCCGCTTGTCGTAAACCCGTTTCGCCTTGCCGAGCGAACGCTCCAGCGTCTCGGGCGCGACGACGCGGACGCGGGTGGAGATGCCGATCGTGTTCTTGATGAAGGCTGCGACCTTCTCGGCATGCGCGGTCAACCCTGCACCGTCCCAACTCTCGGGCCGGGCCTCGGCGAGCACCGTCATCTCGTCCATGCGGCCCTCCCGCGTGAGCTCGATCACGAAGTGACCGCCGCACCAGTCGGTCGCCAGCAAGGCCTCCTCGATCTGGGTCGGGAACACGTTGACGCCGCGCAGGATGATCATGTCGTCGGAGCGGCCGGTCACCTTCTCCATCCGCCGCATGCCGGGCCGTGCCGTGCCCGGCAACAGCCGCGTCAGGTCGCGGGTGCGGTATCGGATGATCGGAAAACCTTCTTTTGTCAGTGAGGTGAACACCAGTTCGCCCTTCTCGCCATCACCGAGCACCTTGCCGGTCAGGGGATCGATCACCTCGGGGTAGAAGTGATCCTCCCAGATGTGCAGGCCGTCCTTGGTCTCCACGCATTCCTGCGCGACGCCAGGGCCGATCACTTCCGACAGGCCGTAGATATCTGTGGCGTCCATGTCGAAGGCCTGCTCGATCTCGACGCGCATCGCGTTGGTCCAGGGCTCGGCGCCGAAGATGCCGAACTTCAGCGACGATTTGCGCGGGTCGAGGCCCTGCCGCTTGAACTCGTCGAGGATCGCCAGCATGTAGCTCGGCGTCACCGTGATGATGTCCGGCCGGAAGTCGTTGATGAGCTGCACCTGCCGCTCGGTCATGCCGCCGGAGATCGGGATGACAGTGCAGCCGAGCCGCTCGGCGCCGTAATGCGCGCCGAGGCCGCCGGTGAACAGGCCATAGCCATAGGCATTGTGCATCAGCATGCCCTTGCGGCCGCCGGCGGCGCGGATCGAGCGCGCCATCACGTCAGCCCAGGTGTCGATGTCGGCCCTGGTGTAGCCGACCACGATCGGTTTGCCGGTTGTGCCCGAGGATGCATGGACCCGCACCAGCTGCTCGCGCGGCACCGCGAACATGTTGAAGGGATAGTTGTCGCGCAGGTCGGTCTTCACCGTGAAGGGAAACCTGGCGAGATCGGAAAGCTGCTTGAAGTCTGTCGGATGCACGCCCGCGGCGTCGAAGCTTTTCTTGTAGTGCGCGACATTGTCATAGGCATGCTTGAGCGACCAGGCGAGCCGCTTGGTCTGCAGCGCCATGATCTCGTCGCGCGAGGCGCGCTCGGCCGCATCGAGCTCGGCGCGATAGCCGCTGTCATTAACTCTGAGCTTTGCCGTTGCCATCGACGTTTCCTCTGAAGCCCTATGCCTTGATGTCCGTGTCAGGCAGCCAGCTGCCTTGTATCACGCGCGAATGTCCGCGGAATTCGGCGATCACGCTGTCACCGGCGGTGACGCGCACGTCGTAGATTCCCGAGCGGCCGCTGCGCGAGATCTCGCGCGCGATCGCCACCAGCCGGTCGCCGAGCTTGCCGGGCCGGATGAACGTGACGCTGCCCTGCGCCGCCACCGCGCGATCGTTATGGCTGTTGCAGGCAAACGCGAACGCGGAATCCGCGAGGGTGAAGATATAGCCGCCGTGGCAGATGCGCTGGCCGTTGACCATGTGCGGCTGCACGGTCATCGTCATCGTCGCATGCCCCGGCTTGATCTCGACGAGCTCCATGCCGAGGCCCTTGCTGGCGTCGTCTTCCTTCCACATCGCATCCGCGCAGGCGCGGGCGACATCTTGGGGCGATAGCGTGGCCTTCACGTTCACATCGAACTCCCTGTGCGCGGGCCCGTTGCAACGGGCCTCTTGGTGTCAGTGTTGGGCGCGACGCTTGGCACGTCAACGCTACTTCCGTCATTCCGGGGCGATGCGCAGCATCGAACCCGGAATCTCGAGATTCCGGGTCTGGTCCTTCGGACCATCCCGGAATGACATCAAAATCAAACGTGGTCGTAGTCGACCACGACCTTCTCGGAGCACGGCTTGGCCTGGCAGGTGAGGATGAACCCCGCCTTCAGCTCCCACGGCTCCAGCGAATAATTCAGATCCATCGGCGCCTCGCCCTCGACCAGCTTGGCGCGGCAGGTCGAGCACATGCCACCCTTGCAGGCGAACGGCAGATCCATGCCGGCGCGCAGCGCGGCGTCGAGGATCGACTCGCCGTCGGCCACCGGCACCTCGCGGCGCTTGCCGTCGATGATCAGTCCGGCGATCGCCTTCGGCGGCGCGCCGGCGGGAACGACGACTTTCGGGCGCGGCTTGCCGCCGAATTCCGAGACGAAGCGTTCGACATGGATGCGCTCGTCGGCGATGCCGATCTCGCGGCAGGTCGCCTCGATGGTCTCGCTCATCGCGGCCGGGCCGCAGACGAAGACGTGATCGACGGTTGAGGCCGGCACCAGCGAGCGCAGCAGCACCCGCACCTTCTCACCATCGAGCCGGCCGTGCAGGATCGGGATGTCCTGCTCCTCGCCGGAAATGACGTGGAACACCGAGAGCCGCTGCATGAAGCGGTCCTTCAGCTCCTCCAGCGCCTCGCGGAACATGACGCCTTCGGTGGAGCGGTTGCCGTAGAACAGGAAGAAGCGGCTGTCCGGCTCGCGCGCCAGCACGCCCTTGATGATCGAGAGAATCGGCGTGATGCCGCTGCCGGCAGCGAAGCCGACAAAGGTCCGCGCCTCGTCAGGCGCGTGGGCAACGCCGAAGCGGCCGGTCGGCGTCATCACGTCGAGCTCGTCGCCGGCCTTCAGCTCGTCGGCGGCCCAATTCGAGAACGCGCCGCCGTCGACCTTCTTCACCGCGATGCGCAGCTCGCCGTCGTCGGGGCCGGAGCAGATCGAATAGGAGCGGCGAACCTCCTCGCCGTCCATCGTGGTGCGCAGTGTCAGATACTGGCCGGGCGTGAAGCGGTAGTCGCCTTGCAGATCGTCGGGGATCGCAAAGGTCATCGAGATGGCGTCCGACGCCTCGCGGCGCAGATCGCTGACGGACAGACGGTGAAAGCGCGGGGTCGACATGGTCAATGACACTTGAAGTAATCGAAGGGTTCACGGCAGCTCTTGCAACGCCACAGCGCCTTGCAGGACGTCGAGCCGAATTCGGAAAGTAGTTCGGTGTCGCCCGATCCGCATTGCGGGCAGGTCACCTGCTGCTCACCGAACAGCGCGCGGCGCGAGGAGCCCGGCTGCGGCGGCGCGATGCCGTATTCTTTCAACTTGCGGCGGCCGTCCTCGCTCATCCAGTCGGTGGTCCAGGCCGGCGACAGCACGGTGCGAACCTTCGGCGCATGAATGCCTTCGCGCTCCAGCGCGAGCTCGATCTCGAGCGCGATCATGTTCATCGCGGGACAGCCGGAATAGGTCGGCGTGATCGCGACCTCGACATGACCGTCGTGCACCGCGACATCGCGCAGCACGCCAAGATCGGCGATGGTCAGCACCGGAATTTCCGGATCGACCACCTGCGCAGCCGCGCTCCAGGCGCGCCGGCGCAGATCGGCATCGCTGAGCGCAACCGTCACCATGTTGCCCCCGGGAAGGTCCGCTGCAGGGATTGCAACTCGCTGAGCAGATGGCCGAGATGCTCGCTATGGCTGCCGACGCGACCGCCCTGCTGCATCCAGTCGCTCTTCGGCAGCGCCAGCGTTGCCTCGTTGACGATACCGGTGACGGTCTTCAGCCAGCGCGCCTTGAGCGTCGCCGGATCAATTGCGATGCCGGCGTCGATCAGGCCTCGCTCGCCGTCGTCGACCGCGAACATCTCGCCGGTATAGGCCCAGAGATCGTCGATCGCAGTCTGCGCGCGGCGATGGCTCTCCTCGGTGCCGTCGCCGAGACGGACGACCCATTCCGACGAATGCCTGACATGATAGGCGCTTTCCTTCTCCGACTTCGCCGCGATCGCGGCAAATGTCGGATCGGAGGAAGCCATCATCGCGCGCCAATAGAGATCGGCGAAGGCCGCATAGAAGAACTGCCGCACCATGGTGCGGGCGAAATCGCCGTTCGGCTGCTCGACCAGCAGCAGGTTGCGGTACTGCCGGACGTCGCGCAGATAGGCGAACTTGTCCTCGTCGTTGCCGCGGCCTTCGACCTTGGCGGCATAGGTATAGAGCTCGCGGGCCTGACCGAGCAGGTCGAGACCCATATTAGCGAGCGCCATGTCCTCTTCCATCGCCGGCGCATGGCCGCACCATTCGGACAGCCGATGGCCGAGGATCAGCGCATCGTCGGCGCGGCGCAGTGCATAGAGCATCAGCGGCGTTTCGGAGACTTCGATATTGGCGACGGTCATTTGATCAACTCGCTCATATTTTTTCGTCATTGCGAGGAGCGGAGCGACGAAGCAATCCACACTTGCTTTGCGGTCCGATGGATTGCTTCGCTCCGCTCGCAATGACGAGCGGAGGCGCAGTCACATATGCCCGACTTCGTCGGGGACATCGTAGAAGGTCGGGTGGCGGTAGATCTTGGATTCCGCCGGCTCGAACATCATGCCCTTCTCGGACGGATCGGACGCGGTGATCGCGTTCGACGGCACCACCCAGATCGACAGCCCCTCGCCGCGACGGGTGTAGATGTCGCGCGCGGCCTGCAGCGCGAGCGTCGCGTCGGCCGCATGCAGCGAGCCGACATGCTTGTGCGCGAGGCCGTTGCGGCTGCGGATGAAGACTTCCCAGAGCGGAACGTTCGGCGTGGCCATCTTGAGCGCTCCCTTATTCTGCGGCTTGCGCGAGCTGGCGGCTCTTGCGCTTCTCGGCATAGGCCGCGGCCGCCTCGCGCACCCAGGCGCCTTCCTCATGCGCCTTGCGGCGCGCGGCGAGGCGATCGCGGTTGCAGGGGCCGTTGCCGGCCAGCACCTGCTTGAACTCGTCCCAGTCGATCGGGCTGTGCACCCAATTGCCGTTCTCGTTCTGCTTCATGCCGGGATCGGGAATCGTCAGCCCGAGGAACTCGGCCTGCGGCACGGTGGCGTCGATGAATTTCTGCCGCAGCTCGTCGTTGGAGAAGCGCTTGATCTTCCACTTGGTCGAGGTGTCGCTGTGCTGGCTGACCTGGTCCGGCGGGCCGAACATCATCAGCACCGGCCACCACCAGCGATCGAGCGCGTTCTGCGCCATCGCCTTCTGCTCCGCGGTGCCGCGGCACAGCGTCACCATGATCTCGAAGCCCTGGCGTTGATGGAACGACTCTTCCTTGCAGACGCGGATCATCGCGCGCGCATAGGGACCGTAGGAGCAGCGGCACAGCGGGATCTGGTTCATGATCGCCGCGCCATCGACCAGCCAGCCGATGGTGCCGATGTCGGCCCAGGTCAGCGTCGGGTAATTGAAGATTGAGGAATATTTCGCCTTGCCCGAGAGCATCGCGTCGACCAACTCCTCGCGCGAGGTGCCGAGCGTCTCGGCGGCGGCATAGAGATAGAGGCCGTGGCCGCATTCATCCTGCACCTTGGCGAGCAGCGCGGCCTTGCGGCGCAGCGACGGCGCGCGGGTGATCCAGTTGCCCTCGGGGAGCATGCCGACGATTTCGGAATGGGCGTGCTGGGAAATCTGCCGGGTCAGCGTCTTGCGGTAGGCCGCAGGCATCCAATCGTTGGGCTCGATGCGCTCATCGGCATCGATGCGGGCCTGGAACTGACTGGCACGGGCAACATCCTCGACGCCGCGATCGTCGCCGTCGGATGAATTGAGCGCCTGCGTATACATGGCCGACCTCCCGGTGTGTTGTTAGGCAGGAATATATAACACAATTTTCAGAATGCAAGATATTTTTGTAATATATTCAGACGCCCTCGAAACGCCGCGCCACCGCCCCGTTGGGCTTCGGCAGCGGCCCGTCCTCGTTGGTTGCGTGGTCGTCAAGCCATTGTTCCGACGGCGAAAGCAGGCCGCGATAGATCTCGCCGCAGAGTTTCCGCGCGGCCCTGCCCGGCCAATCCTCCGGCAACAGCTGATACGGCAGCAGCGGATCGCGCAGCACGACCCGGCGGTAATGGTGGATCAAGAGGATGCGCGCGGTGAAGGCGTCGGCGTCGCTGAGCTTCTCGCCGCGCACGATCCAGCCGTGCAGCGGCTCGAACGTCTTCATGAATTTCAGATAGGCGTCCGCGGTGCGATCGAGCGGCCAGCTCTCGCTGAGCAGCCGGCGCCCGCTATCGTCTTCCGCGGAGACTTCGAGACGGATCGCGCGCGACGCTTCATCCGGGATCGGCACGCCCGACGGCGCAACCCACACGCCGGGCAGCGGGCTGCCGAAGCCGGCATTCTTCAACGCCTCGCGCGCGGCGTCGCGGTCCTCGGCATTGCCGATCAACAGCAGCTCGAAGCGGCCGGTCCAGTCCGACGGCGGCGGATCGTAGATGTGCCTGGTCGCGGTATCGAAGGTCTGCCGGCCCTTGGCGTTCAGCCGATAAAAACTGTTGCGGCCGACCTTGCTGCGCTCAAGCCAGCCGTCGGCGGCGAGCCGCGACATCGCGGTGCGCACCACGTTGCCGTCGATGTCGAGCGACTTGAAGAATTCGAGCAGCGTGCCGAGCCACACCGAACCGCCGCGCGGCACGATGGAGTCGCCGAACACGGTGATGATGATCGAGCCGGTGCGTGACGGCTCGCGCTTCAGCTGATCGACGATGCGGGCAAGCGGCTGTGGCATGCCTCAACGCATAGCGCGTTTTGTCGATTCACGACAATGCGGGGTCTACCCCTTCTCCCCGCGTGCGGGGAGAAGGTCGGGATGAGGGGGACTCTCCGCATACACGGTGAGAGTTGCCCTGGCGGTGACTCCCCCTCACCCGGATTGCTTCGCAATCCGACCTCTCCCCGCAAGCGGGGCGAGGTGAAGAGAGAGCTCACAAGACTCAGCGATTCGGATTCGGATAGACGAGGCTGCGCCAGCCGCTGCGATCGAACGGCGCCCACTCGCCGTCCTTCTGCGCGAGGCGATCCGCGACCGCATACACCACGGCCGGGTGATGGCCCATGCCGCAATGGCTGCTCTCGACCTCGATGCTGTCGGTCATCGACGAGCTCTCTTCGCGGCAGCCCTGCCAGGCGCAGACGCCGTCGGTGCGGCTGAAGATCGCGGTGGTCGGCACCGGCGGCGCGCTGGCGAGCGAGCCGCCGAAACGCTGGTCCTCTTTGTCGGCGCGGCGGCCGCTGGCCATCTCGTAGACGCGCCAGGCGTTGGTCGACTTCGGACCGGCGGCGAACGGGCTGCCGAGCGTGATCACCTGGCGTACGCGCTCCGGCATCATCTTGGCGAGCTGGCGCGCATAGAGGCCGCCGAGGCTCCAGCCGATCAGCGAGACCTTGCGGCCGCTGGTCTCGTTCATCTCCTGCAGCAGATCGACCATGCCGTCCTGCACGCCGGAGCGAAGCCCGAGGTTCCGGCCCTGGCGCCAGCCGCTGACGGCGTAGCCCTTGCTCTTGAGGAAGTCGCGCAGCGGACGCGTGGACATGTCGGAGGCAATCAAGCCCGGCAGCACCAGCACCGGATGCCCGTCGCCGCGCGGCGCGAGGCTCAGCAGCGGCAATGCACCAAGGAAGGCACCGAGCTCGTGAATGGCGCGGCCTTCCAGGAACATCAGCGTCCTGGACGGCGGGCGTAGCGTCTGCACAGCAACGGACATTTCAACTCCTCTTCGGACGGCCCCTGACGTCTCGGCGGCCGGCAATGGAATCAACGGGAATAGGTCAACGGAGTTGACGCAAACCCGGCGGAATCGTTCCGCAACGCAACAATCAGTCTTGAAAAGCTAGGGAACCGGATACTTTGGTGCAAGCGGGCCAGATCACACTTGCCACAACTATTGTGACGTCCGTGCCCAATCGGTCACAGCAGCCGCAGCACATATTCCAGCGTGTAAAGCGCGAGGCCGGCAAGCCCGCCGATCAGCGAGCCGTTGAAGCGGATGTATTGCAGGTCCTTGCCGACATTGACCTCGATCAGCTGTAGCAGTTGCTCCATGTCCCAGCTTTTCATCTGGTCGGCGATGAAGCTCGAGACGCCGCTCTTCTGCTCGGCGACGACGGTGCGCAGGATCGCGACCAGGCCCTGGTTGATCTCGCCGCGCAACTCGGCATCGCCGTGCAGCGCGTCGCCGGCCTCGACGAACATTCGGGCCAGCTGATGCTGCAGCACCTGCGACTCGCCCGAGGCGCTGCGCTCGATGAAGTCCTTGACGTTGGCCCAGATCGTGCGGCCGAGATTGGCAAGCTCCGGCCGCGCCATCAGATCGCGCTTGAGACCGTCGATGCGATCGGCGAATGCCTTGTCGCTGCCGAGCCGGTCGACGAACGACAGCAGCATGCGGTCGAACTCGCCGCGGAACGGATGCTGCGGATCGTTGCGCACTTCCTCGAAGAATTTCGTGGCCGAGGCGATGATCCTGTTCACCACGAATTTGTCGGCGCGGTAGAGTCTCAGCAGCGTCGGCATCTCCGCGCGGACCTTGTCGCGGATCACGGTCATGGTCTCCTGCTGCGTCAGCGTCTGGTGCAGCACGCGCAGAATGTCGTCGAGCAGGCCGCCATGCTTGCCCTCCTGCACGAAGCCGCGCAACGCGCCGGCCGCGAGCGGCGCGAGATCGATCGCGAGCACCTGCGTCGTGATGCGGCGGCTGATGAACTGCATCAACCCCGAGCTCTCGGTCGCCGCGAACGCTTCGGGCAGCATCCGCAGCACGAAGCGGGCGAGATCCTCGGACCGCTTGCGGTCGCGCAGCCAGTCGGCGATGAACGAACCGAAATCGATCTCGCGCAGCTTGGCCTCGACCGGCCCGGATTCCAGAAAATTGTTCTCGATGAACTCGCCGAGCTTCTCGGCGATGCGTTCCTGGTTGCTCTGGATGATCGCGGTGTGCGGGATCGGCAAGCCCAGCGGCCGCTTGAACAGCGCGACGACGGCATACCAGTCGGCCAGCCCGCCGATGGTCGCGGCCTCGGCGAATGCCGCGATGAAGCCGAACACGGGATGCACCGGCAGCAGCGCCTTCGCTGCGATGAAGATGATGAGGGTTGCCGCCAGCACACTGGTGGCCAGCCATTTCACGCGCCGCAGCTCGGCGGCACGTTCGGCATCGACGGGCGTTGCGATGAGGGCTGCGGGAAGGGTCATGGGATCGAGGAGGCTCTCGCACTGGCCGCACACTAGCCGTCATTGCGAGCGAAGCGAAGCAATCCATTTCGTCGCTTGCGGAGAAATGGATTGCTTCGTCGCTATCGCTCCTCGCAATGACGGCAGCTGCGACATCGACGATGTATGAGAAGCACAACCAAAAAAGAAGGCCCGCGAAATGGCGGGCCTTCGAAAAGGGCAGTCGGTCAGTGCAAGCGCGATCAGGCGGTCTTGCCGTAGACCTTGGCGAAGTTGTCCTGCGCGGTCTTCGCACCGTCGGTGACGAGCTTGCCGAGATACTCGGTGGTCGCCTTCGCCCGCGAGACGAACAGTTCGCCGCGCGCACGGACCATGTCCGACTGGATCTGGGCAGCTTCGCTCAGCGACTTGGCGGAAGCGAGCTTGTCGATGCCGGCGAAGAACGCCTCGGCGTCCTGGTAGATCGCCTGCTGGATGTTGCGGCTGATCTTGGCGGCTTCGGTCACCGAACCGGCAACGGCGGTCTCGATCACGTTGGTCACCTTCTCGGAGCCGGCATACGCGTCGGCGGCGCGGGTCTTGGCGGCCTCGGCCTGCTTCTTCACGAACTCACGGGCGGCTTCCGGAACTTCCAGGTTCTGGAGCTTGGTGAACGCCTCGGTGACGGGCGCGAAGGCTTCCTTGACGCTGTTCAGCACGGAATTGGTTTCGGTGGTCATTGGGGTCTCTCCATCCTCAGGTTTGAGCTATGGGCTCACCCCGTCCGGATTGGCCCGGGGCAACGGTGTTATGACACACCCCATGGTGCGCCGCAACATCGATGTTGCAGCGCGACATCACGAACTCGTGAACAGCATGAATAACCGGCAGATTGCCTGCGGAACCGGCAGTTAGAGGTATTCAGCCACCACCGACCGCCCCGGGTAGCCCATAGGCCTCCATCTGCGCCCGAACCTGCGCCACATTGTGCCCAAGCACGACGATGTCGTGGGTCTTGCCCTCGACGTCCCGGACATGGTCGCGCAACAGGGCCTCCGCCTTGAAGCCGAGGCTTTCGAACAGCGCGATCGCCGCCCGCTGGTCGACGGTCATCTGGACCGAGAACTTCTCCAGCCCGGCGCCAAGGGCAATAGCGAAGGTCTCCTGCGACAAGGCCCGGCCGACGCCCTGCCCGCGCACGTCGAGCGAGACCACCATCCGGATCTCGCCGACATGCGGCGACCAGGAGTGCGGATCGCGCACCAGGGTGCCGCAGCCGACCACCGTGCCGTCCTTGACCGCGAGCAGGCTCGTGATGTCGCCGCGCTCGATCTCGTTGATCCAGGCCGACAGCACCTTCGGCTGGCTGATGTTGCGCGGCAGGAACAGCAGATCATGCGTCGGCAGTTTCTGTGCGAAGGCCAGCACCGCGGCCTCGTCGGCCCGCTTCATCAGCCTGAACTCGATGTCGCCGGCCTCGGTCTTGACGTGGCGCGGATAGGAACGTTGTTCGGTCATGTCGATCTCTTGCCCAACCAGGAGTCCAGTTTCGGCCACAGCCGCTTGATTGCATTGGCGCCGGCGACCAGCGAGACGTGACCGCCTTTCAGCATCACCTCTTCCTTGTCCTCGGAGCCGATCTTGGTGATGAGGTGCTTTGCCGCGTCATACGGCACGATGTGGTCGTGCTCGGCGACCGCATGCAGGATCGGCACCTTGATGTCGGCAAGCTTGGCCTCGCGGCCGCCGACCGTCATGGTGTCGTTGTAGAGCTTGTTGTCCCACATCAGGTCTTTGGTGATGGCGCGGAAATACTCGCCCGCCAGCGGCAGCGTGTCGGTCGCCCAGCGGTCGAACATCCGGTACGATTTGACGAACTCGTCGTTCCAGATGTTGTCCCAGAGCTGGATCTGGCCGACGACGCGCGCAGCCGGCCGCAGCATGTCGAACGATTGCAGGATCAGCTCGGGCGGCATGTTGCCGGTGCTGTCGATCAGGCGGTCGACATCGAAATAACGGCGGTCGGCGAAATTCGAGAACAGCTTCATCTCGCGGAAATCGATCGGCGTGGTGAAGCAAATCAAATTCTTCATCGGCCCGTCGTTGAAGATCGAGCCATAGAGCAGCGACAATACGCCGCCGAAGCAATAGCCGATCACCGAGACGTCCTTCTCGCCGGAATCCTGCTGCACGCGGCGAACCGATTCCGGGATGAAGTCGAGGACGTAGTCCTCCATGCGCAGCGACTTCTCCTCGGGCTTCGGCGCGGTCCAGTCCAGCATGTAGACGTCGAAGCCGCGCTTGAGCAGGAATTCGATGAAGCTCTGCCCCGGCACCAGGTCGAGGATGTAGCCGCGGTTGGTGGTCGCCATCACGATCAGCACCGGCACGCGATAGACTTCGTCGGACAGCGGCCGGTAGTGATAGAGGTTCATGGTGCCGCGTGAATACAGCACGTCCTTCGGTGTCCCGCCGAGCGAGGGACCGGAGCTCGAGAAATACTCGACGCCCTTGATGCTGCGCTGGATCGCGCGCTGCACCTCGGACTGGACCCGCTCGGAGATCGAGGCGAAATCAAACGGGGTGGGAGCATTCATTTGCTGTCTCCCTCCGATGGCGGGCGCCTGGTGCGCGGCGGCCGTGGCGTTGCGCCGTGGCCGTCGTCCGGCGCCAGCGAATTGTGATGCACCTGCTGCAGCAGCGTCTTGATCTCGTTGAGCTGGTTCTCCATCGACTGCAGGCGTTCAGCCATGCCGACCAGCTGGGCACGGCTCGGCAGGTTCATCGCCAGCAGATATTTCTCCATCATCTCGCCGAGCTGCTTCTGCGCGCCGGCCGCGGCGCCGCCCGCCTGGTTCATCACCTTGGAAAATTCCGGCGAGCTCATCAGCTGGTTGCCGAAGGAGTTGAACCCCTTCTCCATCTCGCCAATCATCGCCTGCCAGATCGCGGCAGGGTCGTTGCCCTTGTCGGCCATGTGGCCCTCCTCCACAGCAATCTCGAGCGCTTGTCGCGCTTCGGTTTGTTCGTGCCATACGACACTGTTGCCATTGATCGGTCAACTGCGCGACGCGCCCAGCGACGTCGAAGCTCTTCTGCGCTGCGTCAATCCATGGCAGCATGCAGGTTCCTGACTACGAATCCAGGAGAGGACGCCCGTGACCACGCCCGCCCATCAGTTGCCGCAAATAACCCGCGCGAACGGCATAGACATCTGCTACGAGATATTTGGCGATGCGAATGCGGAGCCGCTGCTGCTGATCATGGGCCTCGGCGCCCAGATGATCCATT
This sequence comes from Bradyrhizobium macuxiense, assembly GCF_007993935.1. GTDB lineage: Bacteria > Pseudomonadota > Alphaproteobacteria > Rhizobiales > Xanthobacteraceae > Bradyrhizobium > Bradyrhizobium macuxiense_A. The sequence goes on from NZ_VITY01000002.1 coordinate 439,718, forward strand.
GGGACGACGAGTTCTGCCGCCGGCTCGCCGCGCGCAGTTTTCGCGTGATCCGGTTCGACAACAGGGATATCGGCAAGTCTTCCCGCATGAGCGGCGGCAAGCGGCTGACTGCCCTCGAGCTCATCAAGCTGCGCTTCCTGAAGATTCCTGTGGCAGCGCCCTACCGGCTGGCCGACATGGCGCGGGACACGATCGGATTGATGGACGCGCTTGGCATCCGCACGGCGCATCTGGTCGGCGCCTCGATGGGCGGCATGATCGCACAGGAGGTGGCGATCACCTTTCCCGAGCGCGTCCACTCGTTGACCTCGATCATGTCGACCACCGGCAATCCGAAGATCCCGGGACCGACCCGCGAGGCGACCGCGGTGCTGATGGCGCCGCCGCCGAAGAGCAAGGAAGAGTATTTTGTCCGCTACGGGCAGACCTGGAAGGTGTTGCGCAACGGCTCGTTCCCTGAGGATGAGGCGCTCGATCCCGAACGCGCGCGGCGCACCTTTGAGCGTGGCCTCAATCCGGAGGGCGTCGGCCGCCAGCTGCGCGCCATCCTCGCCTCCGGCAGCCGCAAGGAGCGGCTGCGCAGCGTCAAGGCGCCGACGCTGGTGATCCACGGCACCATCGATCCGCTGGTGCATCCCGAGGGCGGCAGGGACACCGCAGCCTCGATCCCCGGCGCGAAGCTTCTGATGATCGAGGGCATGGGCCATGCGCTGCCGATCCCGATGTGGCCCGAGATCATCGACGCCATCGACAAGCACGCGCACGGGGCGGCGGCGAAGGCGGCATAAAGCCGGTATCTGCGGGTAACCATGTGAGCCAGGAGTGCGTTCTTCCGGGCGCGGCATGGACACTGTAGAGAGCGCTATCCATCGCTCAGCCTCGGGAGCCACCAGATGAAGACCCTTCTCCGGCCACGGACAGCCGTCGCCGCTCTCCTCCTCGCGCTTGCGTCTTCGTCGGCGATGGCCGCACCCAGCGAGGCGCAGCAGGAAGCCAACCGCAAGGCGGTGCTCACCTTCTACGACAAGGGGCTGAATCAGAAGGATGCTGATGCTGCGCTCGCCTATGTCGGCAACCGCTATGTGCAGCACAATCCCGGTGCGGCCGACGGCCCCGAAGGTTTCCGCAAATTCATCGGCTTCCTGCGCGAGAAGTTTCCGAACTCGCACAGCGAGATCAAGCGTTCGTTCGTCGACGGCGACTACGTGATCCTGCACGTCCACGCCGTGCGCGAGCCCGGCACCCGCGGCAATGCGATCGTCGACATCTTCAAGCTCGAGGACGGCAAGATCGTCGAGCATTGGGACGTGGTGCAACCGATCCCGGAAAATCCGGCGAACAACAACACGATGTTCTAATCTGTTGCTGCCGGATATGAATCGGCCTCGCGCGGTCTCGGTTCACCTCTCCCCGTCGGGGAGAGGTCGGATTGCGAACCAATCCGGGTGAGGGCTCTTGCTCTCTCGATCCACCGGGACCCCTCACCCAATTTGCTGCGCAAATCGACCTCTCCCAAAGGGAGAGGTCAACTTTCGACGCCGTTCCGGCTCAGCCAATCTCATCAGGCTTTAGCTCGTGCCGGAAGTTCGGCCGAGCCAGCGCTGGGTCGGGAACAGCTGCCATTGCCAGCGGCGGGCCGCCGCGCCCCACACGCCTCGCGGCATGAACAGCATGATCAGGATGGCGAGCGTGCCGAGCACGACGAGATAGAGGCTGCCATACTGGGCAAGATATGTGACGAGCCCCCAGAGCAGGAGCACGCCGACCATCGGGCCTTCGATGGTGCGCACGCCGCCGATCACGACGATGAAGATCACATAGGCAGTCCAGTCGGTGACGCTGAAGGCGGCGTCGGGCGAGATGCGCGCCTTCTGCAGATAGACCACCGCGCCGACCATGCCGGTGGCGAAGGCAACCGCGATCCACAGCAGGTGGCGAATCCGCGCGGTGCGGACGCCGACGCTGCGCGCCGCCGCCGCATTGTCACGGCTGGCCGCCAGCGCCAGGCCGTGGCGCGAGCGGATGAAAGCGTAGATGCCGAGCGTGACCAGCACGGCGAGCAGCAGCGCCAGCCAGTAGACCAGCACGTCGCGCGCCGCCGCCGGGCGCAAGCCGAGCAGCGCCTGCACCGTCTTCAGCCCGAACATCTGCGACAGCTCGGCGGGCGAAATCGACATCCCGGTGCCGCCGCCGAGCGACTTGAACTGGGCGCAGATCAGCCGCAACGCTTCGGCGGCGACCCAGCTGCCGATCGCAAAATACGGCCCCTCCAGCCGGAACAGCAGCGGCCCGAGCAGCGCCGCGATCAGTGCCGCGAACAGACCGGCCAGCGGGATCGCCGCAACGGGATCGAGCCCGGCCATCACGATGCCGGCGAACAGTGCATAGGCACCGAGCCCGACAAACGCCTGCTGCCCGACCGACACCAGCCCGCCCCACCCGGCCAGCACGTTCCAGAGCTGCGCCAACGTCAGCATGGTGAGGACGAAGATCAGGTCCTGGATCAGGTTGCGCGATGCGATCGCCGGCAACGCGGCAAGCGCCACCACCAGCACGATGCCGGCCACAGCCGCGATGCGCGACAGGCGCGTGCCGACCCGGATTTGCCACACCGGCACACCTGCCGGGCACTCCTCCCGGCTTGCCGGGACCGCGATGCTCTCGACGCTCATGTCCGCCTCGCCGGAAAGAGACCGCGCGGCCGCACCATCAGCACGGCAAGAAAGGTGAGATGACCGGCGAGGATCTGCCACTCCGGATTGATCCGGCCGCCGATCGCCTGCGCGAGCCCGAGCACGATGCCGCCCGCCAGCGTGCCCCACAGGCTGCCGAGGCCGCCGATGATCACGGCCTCGAACGCATAGAGCAGCCGCGCCGGCCCGATCGACGGATCGAAGCTGGCGCGGATGCCGAACACGATTGCGGCGATCACCGAGACCGCGAGCGAGAGCCCGACCGCGATCGCATAGACATTGCGCTCATTGACGCCCATCAATTGCGCGATCGCGGGATTGTCGGCGGTGGCGCGGAAGGCGCGGCCGAGCGAGGTACGATAGAAGATCAGCTGAAGCAGCGCGACGGCGGCGATCGCCGTCACCAGCGCGGTCAGCGGCGCGAGGCCAACGCTGAGGCCCGGCGCCAGCGTCACCGACGAGGATTCGAAGGCGCCGGCCTGCAGCCGTCGGCTGTCCGCGCCGTAGCCGAGCAGCAGCCCATTCTGGATCACGATCGACAGGCCGAAGGTGACGAGCAACGGCGGCAGGATGTCGTCGCCGAGCACCCGCTCCAGCACCAGCCGCTGCAGCACGAAGCCGAGCACGAACATTGTCGCAACGACCAGCAAGGATGCGGCCGCAAGCGGCAGGCCGAGTGCGGTGGTGGCGCTGAGCACCAGATAGGCGGCGAGCAGGATCAGGTCGCCATGCGCCAGGTTGACCAGGCGCATGATGCCGAAGATCAGCGACAGGCCGAGCGCGAACAGCGCATAGACGCCGCCGAGCAGCACGCCTTCGATGATGGTGTCGAATCCGCTCATCGCTCCCTCATGCTCCGAAATAGGCCGCGCGGATCGCGTCCTGATCCACGTCCTTTGGCCGCCCACTCAGCGTCACGCGACCTTCCTGCAAACAGTAGAAGCGGTCGGCAGCCCGCAGCGCGCGGGCGATGTCCTGCTCGACCAGCACGACCGCGGTGCCGCCGGCGCGGATCTGCGGCAGCATCCGGTAGATGTCCTCGACCACGATCGGCGCGAGGCCGAGGCTGATCTCGTCGCACAGCAGCACCGAGGGATTCGACATCAGCGCGCGGCCGATCGCCACCATCTGCTGCTGGCCGCCGGACAATGCCGTCACGGTACCGCGCCGCCGTTCCTTCAGTACCGGAAACATGCGGTAGACCGCGGCGAGATCCCAGGGAGCGCTGCGCTCGCCGCCATAGGCGCCGATCAGGAGGTTCTCCTCGACGCTGAGCGAGGGGAACAGCTGGCGACCCTCCGGAACCAGCGCGAGGCCGAGCCGCACGATGCTGGCGGCTGACGCATCGCCGATCGCGCGCCCGTTGAGACGGATCGCGTCTGAGCGGTTCTTCACGAGACCGGCGAGTGACTTCAGCATCGTCGACTTGCCGGCACCATTGGCGCCGATCACCGCGACCGCCTCGCCCTCTTTCAGTTCGAAATCGATGCCGAACAGCGCCTGGAAGTCGCCATAGAACGCATCGAGCGCGGAGACGTTGAGCAGCGCGGTCATGCCGGCACGCCCATGTAGATGGTTTCGACCTCGCGCGAGCGCATCACCTCGGTGGGCACGCCTTGCGCAACCACCTTGCCGAAATTGAGCACGACCAGCCGCTGCACCACCGCAAGCAGCGCGTGCACCACATGCTCGATCCAGATGATGGCGACGCCTTCGGCATGGATGGTCCTGATGGTCTCGACCAGCTCATGGCATTCGGCATCGGTGAGGCCGCCTGCGATCTCGTCGAGCAGCAGCGTGCGCGGCCTGGTGGCAAGCGCCCGCGCCAGCTCGAGCCGCTTGCGATCGAGCAGCGGCAGGCTGCCGGCGAGCCGATTGGCCTTGGCTTCAAGGCCGGTCAGATCAAGCATGCGGCCGCAATGCTGGACCGCGTCCGCCTCCGACAGGCCGCCGCCGAACTGGGCGGCGACGGCCAGGTTCTCGAACACCGAGAGATGATCGAACGGCTGCGGAATCTGGAATGAACGGCCGATCCCGGCGCGGCAGCGCGCCTCGGGCGGGAGACCCGTGATGTCGACGCCATCGAGGACGACGCGGCCGGCATCCGGCCGCAGCAGCCCGGTGATCAGGTTGAACAGCGTCGATTTGCCGGCGCCGTTCGGACCGATCACGCCGAGCGCCTCGCCCGACGAAAGCGTCAGGTCGATGGCATCGGCGACGACGATGGCACCGAACCTTTTCGAGACGGAATGGAGTTCGAGCATATCAGCTCACAAAAATGGATTGGTCTGGAGGGATGCGCGGACGAGCCGCGCATCTTCGATCGACGGTTTGCCTGCGACGTGCTCGCTAGCTCAACGCCTGCATGTCGCCGCCGAGCGGGATCTGCGGCGCCAACTTGTTGTCCGTGATCACCATGTCGTATCTGTCGCCGTTGAGCCGCCATTGGCCGCCGACCAGCGGCGTCTTGGCGATGTTCTTCGCCGCGAACGGCGGCACCGCGCTGGAGCCGAACGCGACCTGGCCGACGATGGTGTCGAGCTTGGTGGCGCCGATCGCTTTCGCCAGCGCCGCGCCGTCGCTCGGATCGCTGGAGCGCTTGATGGCGTCGATCGCGACCTCGAACAGCGAATGCACAAAGCCGATCGGCTGGGTCCATTGCTTGCCGGAGGCCTGCTCATATCCCTTGGCGAGATCAGCGGCGCTGACGCCGCTGAGGCTCGACTTGTAGGGATGCGTCGGCGTCCACCACACCTCGGTCGAGATGTTGTTGCCGCCCTTGCCGAGCGCCTGCACCGACGCCGGAAACAGCAGCGCCTTGGCGACCGAGACGACTTTCGGCTTCAGCCCCTTCTGCCGCGACTGGTTCCAGAATGTGGTGAAGTCGGGCGGGATGATCACGCCGGTGATGATCTCGGCATCGGCGCCACGAAACGCCGCGATCTGCGAAGAGAAATCGTCGGTGAGGTTCTGGAAGCGGCCCGGATCTGTCAGCTTGAAGCCCTGCTTGGCCATCACGGGCGGGAAGCCGATCGTGGTATCGCCCCAGGCATTGCCGTCGGCATCGTTCGGAAATAGCGCGCCGACCGATTTGTTGGTCGCGACCTGGCTCCACATGCTGGTGAAGACGCCGATCACGTCCTCCAGACCCCAGAAATAGTGGAACGTGTAGTCGAACGGCTTCCAGCTCTTGGGATCGCCTGGATTGGCCTGCCGACCGATGAAGTTGGTCTGCCATGGTGCGACGGAGGAGATGCACGGCACCTGTTCGAGCTCGCACTGCGTCGCCACCGGATTGTTGGTCTCGGGCGTCGCGCCGACCACGATCAGGCTGACATTGTCGCGGGTGATCAGCTCCTTGGCGACTTCGGCGGCGCGGTTCGGATTCGACTGGCTGTCTTTTGTCACTACCTCGACCGGATAGGTCTGCGATCCGACCTTGACGCCATCCTTGATGAATTTTCGGAACTCGCCGAGCACGAAATCGTCGGCTTCGGCGAATGCCGCAAGCGGACCGCTCTTCGGCGAGACGTAACCGATCTTGATCGGCTTGTTGGCGGCGCGTACGGCCGGCGCGAACAATGTCGTGCTACCTGCGGCGGCGAAGCCTCCGGCGATGCCCTGCAGCACGCGGCGGCGATCGAAAGACATTGCGTTCAATAGATCCTTGCTCATTTTCCCCTCCTTGAGGCAAGCCGGTCGCATGCCGGCTGCCGTTCATTTGGTTCTGAAAAGAATTGCCGGCGTCGCGCCGCATCACGCGGCGGCGACGGCCTTCGCCTGCGCGCTGCGGCCCAGGATCTGGCCGAACACATCCAGCAGCACATCGCTGGCATTGGCCGCGGCCTCCCTGGCGCGCCAGGCGACATACATGTCGGGACGCACCAGCACGCAGCCGTCCTCGTCCACCTCGCTCTGGCGATACCAGTCGGCATAGATGTCGAGCGCGTCGCAGCCCTGCGGGCCGATCGTCACCACGTCGACCGGCAGGCCGTAGGCCTTCTCGACCGCGGCCGCGGCCGTCTTCCAGCCCTCGCCTCCGATTCCGGTGAGCAGCGTGAAGCGGCCCTTGCCGGTGAGATCGAGCGTCGACTTGCGCTCGCCTTGATGCTCGACCCAGACATGCGGCAGATGCGCGCCGGGCCAGGTAGTGGCCTGATAGTACAACTCGTGATCCCTGGTGAAGGCCGGCATCGGCGTGCCGTCGGAGACCACGGCGGCCGAGCCGTAGCGCTGGTTCAGCTCGACGCCGTGGCAGTTGAACTCGTAGCTCTTGTTGGCGATCGCCTCATAGAGCTTCTTGCGGCGCGCCTTGCCCTCGGCGGTCGGCGCCTTGCGCGCCGCGATCGCCTTGCGCGCTTCCGCCGGATCGGTCGAGGCGACGAGGCCCACCGCCTCGAAGATCGGCGGGAAGTCGCCGATGCTCTTGTTGGCGCGGGTCACGATCTGCTTGCCGACCGGCTGGCGTTCGGCCGAATAGGTCTCGAGCAGCGACGGCGCCGCGTGGCCCTCGAGCACCAGCTTCAGCTTCCAGCAGAGATTATAGGCATCCTGGATCGAGGTGTTGGAGCCGAGGCCGTTGGTCGGCGGATGGCGATGCACCGCGTCGCCGACGCAGAACACGCGGCCCGACGAATAATGGCCGGCATACATCTCGTTCACGGTCCAGGTCGAGGTCGAGCGGACCTTGACCTCGAGCGTCTCGTCGCCGACGAGGTTGCGCACGATCGAGATCGCCTCGTCGTTGCTGAGCTTGCGCTCGCCCTGCTCGATGTCGTAGCCCCAGATGATCAGCCATTCGTTCCACGGCCGCACCATGCGGATCAGGCCGGCCCCGATGCCGCCGATCTCGGCGCCCGGCTGCAGCACCCAGTACAGCACGCTCGGCCGGTGCGCGACGTACTTGCTCAGATCGGCCTGCACGATGATGTTCATGCTGCCGGCGCGGCCCATCTGGCCCTCCATCGGCAGCCCGATCACTTCGGCGACCCGGCTGCGGCCGCCATCGGCGCCGATCAGATATTTGGCGCGGATCTGGTAGGTCTCGCCGGACAGGCGGTCCTTGACCGTCGCGGTGACGCCGTCGGCATCCTGCACCAGGTCGACGAATTCGGTGTTGAAGCACAGCGAGGTGCCGCGCTGGCCGGCGGCCTCGATCAGGATCGGTTCGAGGAAATTCTGCGGCAGGTCGCAGATGCGCGCGGGACTGGCGAGGTCGTAATCCGCCTTGCGCGAGGGATGGTTGCCCCAGGAGTACAGCCGGCCGAACTCCTCGCCGGCGAGGCTCTCGCAGAACACGTTGTTGGCCATCAGATGCTGCGGCACCGCCTGCGCGACCGCCTTGTCTTCGAGGCCGAGATCGCGCAGCACCTCCATCGCGCGCTGGTTGGTGATGTGGGCGCGCGGCGTGTCGGCGAGCCAGCCGTATTTCGTCACCAGGATGTGCTTGACCCCGTACATGCCGAGCAGTGCCGCCGCGGTCGCGCCGGCCGGGCCACTGCCGACGACGAGCACGTCGGTCTCAACAGGTTTGCTGGTCATGGTCCTCTCCTTGGTCGTGTTGTTGGTTGTGATCGTTATTCCGCGGCCATCATCGGCTGCGGCACCAGGCCGGCTCCCGGCTTCATCTGGAAGTCGTAGGTCATCAGGTGCCACGGGCTGGCGACGCGCTCGCCGTTCGGCAGCACGGGTTCGCTTTTCGGCTCGACGCGGGCGATCAGCTCGTCCTTGACGCCGAACACCACGTCGCTGCGCAGATAGTCGTCGCCATCGAGGAAGACGTGGGTGATCAGCGGCTCGTAGCCCTCGGCCTTGACCAGGAAATGCACATGCGCCGGCCGCATCGGATGGCGTTTCGTCGCGGTGATGAGATCGCCGACCGGGCCATCGGTCGGGATCGGATAGCTGCACGGCAGGATGGTGCGGAACGAGAAGCGGCCGTCGGCATCGGTGACGAAGCGCGCCCGCAGCGACGGACCATGAGTGGCGTAATCGGCCTTTTGCGAATCGTAGAAGCCGTCATCGTCGGCATGCCAGACATCGATCTCGGCGCCAGCGAGCGATTTGCCGGCCAGATCCGTGACGCGGCTCTGCACGAACATCACTTCGCCGTCGATCCCCTCGGAGATGTTGGCGCCGTGCGGCGTGACGCGGTGCTCGCCGACATAGAACGGGCCCAGCACCGTGGTCTCGGTGGCGCCCTCGCGCTCGCGGTGATTGACCGCGTCGACCAGCATCGAGACGCCGAGCACGTCGGACAGCAGGATGAACTCCTGGCGCAGCGGCGTGCAGGTCTGGCCGGTGCGGGTCAGGAATTCGATCGCCTGATTCCATTCCTCGAAGGTGAGCCCGGTGCGGCGCACCAGATCGTGCAGCGACTTCACCGTCTCCTCGATGAGAAATTTCAGCCGCTTGTTCGGCGTGTTGGCGAAGCTGCGGATCACCTCGTCGGTGAGATCATGCTCGTTGAAATTGGCCATCGTGTTGTCCTTTGATCGTGAGATGTCAGTGCTGCGCGGGCGCGTCACCGCGCCAGGCCGCCGCGATCAGGTCCTGGATCGCGACGCGCTCCACAGGTCTTGGATTGGCATAGGGGCTGCGCACCGCCATCTCGGCGGCGCGCGCGATGCCGTCCTCGGGCATGCCGATGTCGGCCAGCCGGCGCGGTAGTCCGAGCCGGCGCGCGAGATCGAACAGCCCTTGCGGCGTATCACTCGTGCGCAATGCGCGCGCAACTCGCGTCATCGCGTCAGGCGCGGCGGCGGCATTGTAAGCGGCCGCATGCGGCAGCACGATCGCGTGGGTTTCGGCATGCGGAAGGTTGAACATGCCGCCCAGCACGTGGCAAAGCTTGTGGTGCAGCGACATCCCGACCGCGCCGAGGCAGACGCCGCACAGCCAGGCGCCGTAGAGTGCATCGCGCCGCGCCCCGGCATCGGCCGGCGCATCCATGATGCGCGGCAGTGCACGGGCAAGCGCGGCGATGCCGTCCTCGGCCATCAGCGAGGTCAGCGGATTGGCGTCGGGCGCATACAGCGCCTCGACCGCGTGAGCGATCGCGTTCAGGCCGCTGGCGGCGGAGACATGCGGCGGCAGGCTGACGGTGAGATCGACGTCGTAGATGACGGTGTCGGGCACCAGATCCTGGGACTGCTGCGTAGTCTTGATGCCGTTCGTGGTTTCGCCAAGGATTGGCGTCATCTCCGAGCCGGCATAGGTGGTCGGCATTGCGATGTGCGGCAGCCCGGTGCGCAGCGACAGCGCCTTGCCGAGCCCGACCGTCGAGCCGCCGCCGATCGCGACCAGCCCGTCGATGTCGTGCGATTCAACGATGCGAAGCGCTGCGTTGGTGACCTCGACCGGGGTGTGCATGCGCGCGCCGGCAAACAACCCTGCGAGCCTGTCACCGAGGCCTGCGCCAAGCCGGCGTCCGAGATCCTGCTGCTCGGGGGTGGTCAGCACCAGCGCCCGCTTGATACCAAGGCGCTCGGTCTCTTCGCCAAGCCGCGCCGCGGTGCCGGCGCCGAAAACCACGCGATATTGCTGCGAGCAATAGGCGAAAATACCGCTGCCGGCATCTCCAGCCGCCACGATCGGCGGGCGTACGGCATCGGACGCTGCGATGCTCATGGCATTTCTCCCAGCCGGCAGACCGGCAAATTTCACTTTGTTGGGAGAAAGCTAGCGGCGGACGGCGGTCGCGGGCCTGCACGAAACCGGAGAGAATCTGCACAAAACCGGAAAAATCGTCAGGCGGGATGCGGCGGGGCAGCGCCCGTCGCCCGCCCCCGCCCGCTACGCGCTAATGGCTGCGCCGGTAGCGCCCCGGCGTCACGCCGGTAAAGCGGCGGAACATCCGCGTAAAATGCTCCTGATGCGAGAAGCCGCAAGCCAGCGCGACGTCGGCGAGGCTCTGCGTCTCGTCGGCGAGCAGCGCCCTGGCGCGCTCGATGCGCAGATTGAGCACGTATTGGTAGGGCGAGACGCCGCTGGTGGCCTTGAACAGGCGCACGAAATATTCGGTGCTGCGTCCGCATAGCTCCGCCAGCTGGTCGAGCCGGATATCGGTGTCGAGATTGGCGTCGACGAATTCGCGGATGCGCGCCATCTGCCTGTTGCTGAGCAGGTTCGGATGCTTGCCGGCCTCAACACTCGGCTTGTGGAAATTGATCGCGACGAAGCGGTTGGCGATCGCCTGCGCGATCGGATCGACGAACAGCGACGAGGCCGGCAGGCCGCCGGTGATGGTCTCGCCGATCGCCGCGGCAAGATGCTCCAGCACGGCATCCTGATCGCCGAGCATCGGCGCGAGCCCACCGATCAGGCTGGACGCCCCGTCGCGGCCCGCGAACAGGTCGGACCTCAGATAGATGTGGGTGGATTCCAGCGCCTCACGCAAAACCACGTTGCAGCTGTGCCCGGCCGGCAGGAAGAACACGCCGCCGCGCGGGATGTGGCGGGCCACCGACTTGCCGTCCATCACATAGGTGATCTCGACCGGGCCGCCCCGGTGCAGCACCATCAGATTGTCCGACAGCGCGTGGAAATGCCCGTCAAACGGCCGTTCGCGCTGGACCGAGGCATACGCCGACGACCAGCCGAGCCCCTCGCTCGAGCCACGGAATTCGGCCTGGAAGCGGTCCAGGATCCCGTGCGTCTCCTGCACCCCAAAATTCGACGTCGCCTGCATCCGGCAGTCCAAGGGCTCGAGGCTTCACGTGCCGGTCGAGTGAAACCCAACGGCCATGGATTTTCAACACAATCGAACCGACGGCTCCCCGCGGCGACCTTGTTGCGTCGCAATAGCGGGGCTTCTATTCCTTGACCGCAAGCCAGATCATGTGGCGGACGCCGCGGCCACGCCCCGTGGCACGGACCGCAATCTCGTTGACCACGAACCCGGCCCTCGACAGCGATTTCGGGAACTTGGCATTCGGACCTGACGACCAGACGGCAAGCACGCCGCCGCGCCGCAACGCGGCGTTTGCGACCTGAAGGCCGCAGACGTCGTACAGCGCGTCGTTGGCCTTGCGGGTCAGCCCCTCCGGGCCGTTATCGACATCAAGGAGGATGGCATCGAAGGTGCGTGGATGGCGCGCGATCACGTCAGCGACATCCGCCTCCTCGATGCTCACGCGCGGATCGTTCAGGCTGTCGCCGAAGATCTCGGCCATCGGGCCTCTCGCCCAGGCAACGACAGCCGGCACCAGTTCGGCCACCACGATCCGCGCATCCGCTCCGAGCACGGCGAGCGCCGCCCGCAGCGTGAAGCCCATGCCGAGACCACCGATCAGAAAATGCGGCTTTGCGACCTTCTCGATCCTTTTCGCGGCGAGCGTCGCCAGCGCCTCTTCGGAGCCGGACAGGCGGCTGTTCATCAGCTCGTTGGTGCCGAGCATGATCGAGAATTCGCGGCCACGCCGCATCAGGCGCAATTCACCCTCAGTGCCGGGAATGCGCGCGGTATCGATCTTTTCCCAGGGAATCATGCGGCGGCTTGTAACATGGCCGGGACCATGGCCGTAGCCCGGATGGAGCGCAGCGCAATCCGGGACAGTGTCAAATAGGGGACGACTGGCCCCGGATTTCGCTTCGCTCCATCCGGGCTACGAAGGCGGGAAATTAGCCACCGGCCCAGACGTCGAGCACGTAGCGGTTCCCTGTGCCCATCTCCTCGATCCAGCGCGCGGCAGCATCGGCATCAGTGCCGGTGCGCTCGCGATAGATCGACATCAACGTCGCCTTGACGTCGGGCTCCATCTTGCCGCCGTCGCCGCAGACATAGACGATCGCGCCCTTCTGGATCAGCTCCCAGACCCGGTCCTTCTGCGCGGCGACGAGATGCTGCACATAGGTCTTCGGGCCGTCGGCGCGCGAGAACGCGGTGAAGAGCTCACTGACGCCGTCGGCGGCGAACGCCTTCAGCTCGTCCGCATAGATGAAGTCCTGCTCCGGATGGCGGCAACCGAAGAACAGCATCGCGGGCCCCAAGGTCGCGCCCTGCGCCTTGCGCGCGGCACGCTCCTGCAGGAAGCCTCGGAACGGCGCGAGCCCGGTGCCCGGCCCGATCATGATGATCGGCACGGCATTGTCGTCCGGCAGGCGGAAGCCGGCCTTGGTCTCCTTGATGGTGGCGTGGACGGTGTCGCCGGCTCTGCGGCGCGCCAGATAGTTTGAGCAGATACCCTTGTAGATGCCGCGACCGGAGCTTGCCGGCGCCTCGACGACGCCGACGGTGACGCTGCAGCGCTGCGCCTCGCCGGCCGGAGACGACGAGATCGAGTAATAGCGCGGCGCCAGCAGCGACAGCATTTCGAGGTAAAGGTGGAATGGCAGCTCGCAGGCCGGATATTCCTCGAGCAGATCGAACACCGACTTGCGCTTGGCCAGCACCTCGGTGCGATAGCGCCCGGCCGAGGCGTCGTCGTCGCCGACATAGGCCATCAGTTTCGGCTTGGTCACCGGGCAGCGGGTGTGCTCGGCCATGATCTGGATCTGCTTGCGGGTCGCGACCTGCTGCAACTCGACGAACTCGGTAAGCAGCCGCCCGACCGACACTGCGTTGCCGACCGGCAATTGCGCGCGGCGGCCTTCCGAGACCTGCAAACGGATCTGGTCGGCGGGCAGGAAGCCGAACCGGCGCGCGACGGAATCGACCAGGGTCGGATCGTTGCGCGGCACCACGCTGAGATGATCGCCGACGCGATACTTCAGGCTGGGCGGCAGCTCGACCTCGATGTGCCGGGTCGAGCGCTCCGAAGGATGGGCGCCCTCCTTGGTCTGCAGCTCGATGTTGGCGAGCACCTTCATCGGCACCGCGCCGCCCTGCGTCACGATGGTGTTGACCGCGCCCTGCGCCACCGGCTCGATCGCATAGAGCGGCTCGTCCTCGGCGGTGCGGGTGAAATTCCAGTCGATGCCGAATTCCTTGGTCGCGACCTTCGCGGCCTCCGGGAACCATTTCTGGAACTGGCCGTCGAGATCGCTGCGGGCATCGCCCTCGCCGCGCGGATAGACCGCGCGCGCGCCATGCTTGGTCAATTGCTCGTCGATGAAGCGCGGCACCGACTGGTAGGTCGCCGCCCAATCGCTGTTGCCGCAGCCGAACACGGCGTAACGCACCTTGGCGAAAGCATCCCTCGGCATGTCGCTCTCGAGCCATTTGACGAATTGCGTCGCATTGTCGGGCGCCGCGCCATTGTAGGAGGCGCAGATGATCAGAACGCCACCCTCCTCCGGCAGCTTGCCGACATAATCGTCAAGCGGGCCGAGCCGGGTGGCGAAGCCGTTGATCTCCGACAGATCGGCCATGCGGGTCGCCAGTTCCTCGGCCGAACCGAGGTTGGAGCCGTAGAGCACCAGCATCGGCGTGTTGTGGCCGGGACGCGTGGTCGGCGCGCGAGGTGCCTTCGGCGCGGCCGCAACTGCGCCCGTGCTGCCGGCGAACGCGCCGCGATCCCTGTCGTCGCGCGGCCGCACCTTGATCCTGAAGCCGTCGGGCTTGACGGTCAGCGTCTCCTTCAGATGCATCTGATAACGATGCACGTCGAGCAACTTGAAGCGTTGCAGGATCATCCCGATCGCGAGCGCCGCCTCGTGCATGGCAAAGCCGCGGCCGATGCAGGCGCGCTGGCCGTTGCCGAACGGCTTCCAGGCATTGATCGGGCGCTTGGCCTCGGCCTCGCGGCTGAAATTCTCGGGATCGAACACATCGGGGTTCGGGCCCCAGACAGAGGGATCGCGGTGCAATGCCATCACCAGGATGGTGATGAAGGTGTTCTTCTTGAGCTTGTACTTGCCGCCGATCATCTCGTCGTTGAGCGGCGCGATGCCGTAAGCCGGCGCCGGCGGCCACAGCCGCAGCGCCTCCTTCAGACATTGGGTGATGTAGGTGAGCTGCGTCACCTGCTGATAGGTCGGCCTGACATCGACGTCGGGGCCGAGGACGCGGTCGACCTCTTCATAAGCCTTCTTCAGCACCTCGGGATGCTTGAGCAGCGCATAGATCGTGCACGACAACAGGCCAGAGGTGGTCTCGTGGCCGGCGATCAGGAAAGTGTTGATCTGGTAGCGGATGTTGACGTCGTCGAGCTGCTCGCCGGTGGCGCGGTCGACGCCGGTCATCATCGCGGCCAGCATGTCCTTCTTGTCGTCGGTCACGTCGGTGTTGCCGCGCCGCTCGGCGATGATCTCGTCGACCATCTTGTTCATGAAGGCGACGTCGTCGGCGAGCGTCTTGCGCCGCTTCTGCATCCACAGACCCTCGAGCGGCAGGCCGCGGGTCATCATGATGGTCTCGAGCGAGCGCACCAGCGATTCCACGAAGGGGTGGTAGTCGCGGCGGTAGAACGAATTGAAGCGATAGTCGAAGCCGCACAGCCCGATGGTGTCGAGGGTCAGCGCCGTCATGTCGTGAACGACCTCGATCTCCTCGTCGGCGTTGAGTCGCTCCCATTTCTTGACCAGCTGCTCGGCGATATCGACCATGCTCGGGTGGTACGACTGCATGGCGCGGTTGCCGAACGGCTGCATCAGGATGTTGTGCGCCTTGCTCCAGTTCGGCTCCCTGGTGTCGGCGGTGAACAGCCCGTCGCCGCCGACCGCGCGCACCCGGCGCAGCGAGCCGCGCACCGCCTTGTCGAAGCGCTTCTCGTCGGAGAGCTCGTCGACCAGGTCATGGCCGGACACGATCACGAGCGGCGCGCCCATCATGTCGAGCCAGAAGATCGGGCCAAGCTCCTTGGAGAGCTTGACCAGATGCTGCACCGGCGCGGTCGAATCCAGCGACAGCATGTTGCCGACCACCGGCTTCGTCGGCGGATGCGGGATCGGACTCAGTCTGTTGCCGGACGCCATGTTGGAAGTGCCCCCTTGTCTTTCCACCCGTCATTGCGAGGAGCGAAGCGACGAAGCAATCCATCTCTCCTCATATGCGGGCAGATGAATTGCTTCGCTTCGCTCGCAATGACGGCTTTACTGTCGCGTCGTCACCCAAACCTTCGCTTACGCCATTCGATCAGCTTTGCGCTGACCTCGTCAGGCTTTTCCTGCTGCGTCCAATGGCCGCTGTCCTTGACCAGATATTTTTCGAGGTCCGGCACCAGTCTCTCCATGCCGTCGGCGGCCGAAGGCGGCA
This sequence comes from Bradyrhizobium macuxiense, assembly GCF_007993935.1. Taxonomy (GTDB): domain Bacteria; phylum Pseudomonadota; class Alphaproteobacteria; order Rhizobiales; family Xanthobacteraceae; genus Bradyrhizobium; species Bradyrhizobium macuxiense_A. The sequence goes on from NZ_VITY01000002.1 coordinate 455,546, forward strand.
ACACCGCGTCGTTCTCGGCCATGATCATCAGCGACGGCACCCGCACATTGTGGTCCAAGCCAGCGGAACGTTCCCAGTTGCGGGTGAAGTTGCGATACCAGTTGATGCCGCCGGTGAAGCCGGTCCTGGTGAAGGTGTCGACAAACACCTTCTTCTCGTCCGCCGACAGGATCGGCGTCCGCGGATCGTGCTTGGCGTCGTAGTTCGCAATCATCTGCGGAAACGCCAGATTGAGCCGGGCCGACGCCCCGACGCCCGCGATCGGCTGTTCGGGCGGCGCATCTGCGGGACGCGGTGCCGGCTTGCGCATGAAGGCATCGAAGGTCTGCTCGACCCGGCTGCCGAAAATCCGGTCCGGCTCGCGCGCCGGATCCTGGAACTGGACGATATACATGTGGTCGCCGAAGCGCTGGCGGAACAGCGCGATCGGATCCATTGGTGCACGGTCCCAATGCGGCGTGTTGACGCCGACGACGCCGGCGACCCGCTGATGGTGCCGGAGCGGCATCTGCCAGACGACAAAACCGCCCCAGTCGTGACCGACGAAGATCGCCTTGTCGATCTTGAGGTGATCGAGCAGGCCGACCAGATCGCCGGTCAGGTGCTCCATGTCGTAGGCCTCGACCGGCTCGGGCCGGTCGGTCGCGCCATAGCCGCGCTGATCCGGTGCAATCACCCGGATGCCGGCCTCGCCCAGCGCCTTGATTTGATGGCGCCAGGAGAACGCCAGTTCGGGCCAGCCGTGGCACAGCACCACGGGCGGCGTGTCGGTCTTGGGGCCAGCTTCGTAAAACCCCATGCGGATGCCGTTCGTCTCGGCGAACTGCAGCGGTGGCATGTCGATCATTGAGGCAATTCCTATTCGGCCGCGCCCTTGATGTCGGCAGGCGGGGGAGCGAACGCCGCCTCGAGTACATCGAACTCGAGCGGCAGCATGTCACACATCACCTGCACGTGGGGAATGATGTTGGCACCCACGATGAAGCCGAAATCGAGCTGATCCCGGTAGCTCTGCACGGTGATGTTGAGCGCAACGCCGTGGGTCGAGATCGAAACCGGGAAGATGTGCAGCAGCTCGGCGCCCGCCGCGTACAGCGTCTGCCGCGGCCCCGGCACGTTCGAGACCGTGATGTTGGTCGCCGGCGGGAGCACGTTGGAGAGATCGGAGCGGCTGTAGAGCAGCGCCATGATCTGCACCAGGATCGGCGCGCCCAGCAGCGATATGTTGGTGACCTGCGGCACCAGGGCGCGCAGCGGATGCGACATCTCCTTGGATTTGGTGGACTGCGCGATGATGGTTTCCAGCCGCTTCTTGGGATCCTCGATGTCGGTCGCAATCGAGCAGATCATGCCGAACACCTGGTTGTTGGATTCGGCATTGCCCTCCTCGCGCAGCGAGATCGGCACGCCGGCCGTCAGCGACTTGTTCGGCAGCGCCCCCTGGCCGATCAGATAGCGCCGCACCACGCCGGAGGCGAGCGCCAGCACGACGTCGTTGAGCTTGCCGCCCGAAGCTTTCGCCAGCGCCTTGGCGCGCGACAGCGAGATCGAGGTGCCGGCAAAGCTGCGCTCCGACGAGATCGCCTTGTTGAGGATGGTCGGCGGCGAGGCCATCGCCTGCAGGTTCTCGCGCGACCGGGGATCGGCGACCTTGGCGACGACGTCGGACAGGCTCTTCATGACGGTCGGCATCGAGCCCGCGAACTTCACCGCGCTCTCGATCTGGAACATGGCGTTGTCGAACAGGATCGAGCCGAGGTCGCTCTTGCCGGAGCGCGGCAGCTCCAGGTTCTTCTGCGCGGCGGCGGCCGCCTCGAACGGCTGGGTCCAGAGCTGCTGATAGGCGTCGATCAGATTGGCCGCGATGTCGCGCGGCTCCTGCGCGACCTTCTTGGCGCCCGGCGGCTCGATCTCGCGCGGCACCGGCGTCAGGTCGTAGATCATGCTGGTCAGCGCAGCGCCGGCGCCACCGTCGATGCAGGCGTGGTGCATCTTGGAATAGAGCCCGATCTCGTTGTCCTTCATGCCCTCGAAGACGTAGAACTCCCAGAGCGGCCGGGCGCGGTTCAAGAGCTTGGCGTGCATCCAGCCGACGATACGCTCCAGCGTGGCGCGATCGCGCGGCGCGGGCAGGCTGGCGCGGAAGATATGACGGTCGATGTCGAACTGGTCGTCCTCGACCCAGGACGGATGATCGATGTCGAGCGGCGCCTTCTGCAGCCGCGCCTTGAGGATCGGCGCGATATGCAGCCGCGAGGCGATCATCGCCTTGAACTCCTCGAAGAAGTCGCCCTTGTAGCCGTCGGGCAGCCGGAAGATCGCCATGCTGCCGACATGCATCGGCATTTCCGGCGTTTCCAGATACAGAAACGATGCGTCCAGCGAGGACAGCTTCTTGGCGTCGCTCATGATCTCCTCCCGAGAGCCAATTCACGCGGGCGCCTTGGCGGCGCTTCTCGTCGTTTAGGATAGTGCCTGTTCTGCCGGCCCGTAGGCAATGGCAAAGGGGCCCGACCGGTCAAAATGCCGGAACTCGCCTTCCGGCTGTGCCAGCCGGTCCGCGATCGCCCACAAAGCTGCGGGGTTGACGCCGAGGCCGATGTGGCTCGCGAAATGCACCTCGATGTTCTCGGCGCTCTCCGACGGCCGAACCCGCGAGGTCCGCCAGTTCACGATGCCGTCGGTGCGGGAATAGATCGAGGTGGTCGGCACCGGCATGTCGCCGGCAATCGCGGCGCGGATGTCGGGAATGTCGTCTACCGCCTCGCCGGACAGCAGCTCATAGAGCCGCGTCGCATTGGTGGCGCGGATGTCGTCGGCGAACGGACTGCCCAGCGTGATGATGGAGCGCACCAGCTCCGGCATCTGCGACGCCAGGTCGCGCGCATAGACGCCGCCGAGGCTCCAGCCGATGATCGAGACCTTGCGCCCCGATGCCTCATGGACCCGCTTCAGCAGGTCGCGCAGCGCGGCCCGCCTGCTGGAGATCCCGCCGAAATTGCGGCCCATGTTCCAGGCATAGGCATCATAACCGAGCTCCTTCAGATAACGCCGCATCGGCGCCATCGAAAGGTCGCTGGCGAGGAAGCCCGGCAGTGCCAGCACCGGATGGCCGTCGCCCTTCGGCGCCTGCATCAGCAAAGGCGACAGCAACAGGCTCGAATTCAGCTCGAGCACGCCGCGCGCTTCCGCCAGCATCAGGAACAGGCTGGGTGGGCGCAACCGGCGTTCGGTCCCGTCAATGCTCCTGTCCATACCGGCCACTATTTCTTCTTGCTCGTGCCGCCGAAGCCGGCCATCGCCACGAACATGTCCTGGAAGCGCTCGGCGAGCTTGGGATCGAAGGTGAACCAGCTCTGCATCAGCGATTCCGGCGAGATCTTCTCGATGTTGGACAGCATCTGCTGCTGCAGCTTGTCCATCACAGCGGTCTGCATCGGCGCCACGTCGGGCAGGCCGAAGAACTGCCGCGCTTCGAGGGGCGTGCAATCTATCTCGACGTTGACTTTCATATCCGCCTCCTCAAATGCGCCTTAGCCCAGCTCTGCTTGGCCCAGCTCAGTATCGCCGGGACGGGGTCCGTCGCGCAAGCGAGCCATACCCGCCCCAATGGATAGTCGGCCTCAATCATCCGTTATGGTCAATCGAACCGTTTCGAGCGGCCGGCGCAAACGGGGCTCGCCGGCGGCATTCCCGGGACCGGCAAGCAGCGCTCCGAAAGTCGAATGTCACACGCCCGCACCAACCGCCTACTCTCACCTCGCATTCATTGCGCTGCACCCGCGCGAGGCGATTAACCCTTTGGGAAATCGCGCTTGCGCGGCCGGTAAACTCTGGCAACATGCATCAATAATACCAGCCGGACAAAGCAGCCGGCGGACAAAAACGGGGACGCGGGATCACATGTCGGTACGTTGGAGTTTGTTTGCGGCGACGGCCGTCGCGCTCATCGCCTTTGCCTTGCCGGCATCGGCCCAGACGCTGAAATATGCCAATCAGGGCGAGCTGAAGTCGCTGGACCCCTACACGCTGAAGGAAACCACGACGATCGCGCATCACGCCCATGTCTACGAAGGCCTCACCGCGCGCGACAAGGACCTCAAGATCATTCCGGCACTGGCGGAAAGCTGGGAGACGCTGACCCCGACCAAATGGCGCTTCCATCTGCGCAAGGGCGTGAAATTCCACAATGGCGATCCCTTCACCGCCGACGACGTGCTGTTCTCCGCCGACCGCGTCCGCGCCAAGGGCTCCAACTTCCTCAGCAACGTCCCGGCCGACGCCAAGTTCACCAAGGTCGACGACTACACCGTCGACGTGACGCTGGATTCGCCCAATCCCATCCTGACCTCGCAATGGGATAGCTGGTACATCATGGACAAGAAGTGGTGCGAGGAGAACAACTCGGTCGCACCGACGCCGGCCTCCGCGACCACGCCGAGCTACGCGGCGCTGCACGAGAACGGCACCGGTCCCTTCACGATCGAGAGCCATCAGCCCGGCGTGAAGACCGTGTTCAAGGCGTTTCCAGGCTATTGGCGAAAGCCCGAGCATAATCTCAAGGAGATTATCTTCACCCCGATCGGCTCCGACGCCACCCGCGTTGCCGCGCTGCTCTCGGGCGAGGTCGATGTCATCGAACCGGTTCCGCTCCAGGACATCCAGCGCGTCAATTCCAGCGGCATCGCCACCGTCATGACCGCGCCGGAGATCCGCACCATCTTCATCGGCATGGATATGGCGCGCGACGAGCTCTTGTACTCCAACGTCAAGGGCAAGAATCCCTTCAAGGACATCCGCGTCCGCGAAGCCTTCTACAAGACGATCGACGTCGATCTGATCAAGACCCGCGTGATGCGCGGCATGTCGACGCCCTCGACGTTGATGATCGCGCCCGAACTCTATCCGCTGTCGAAGGAATTCACCCGGCCGAAACTCGATCCTGATGGTGCCAAGAAGCTGCTGGCCGATGCCGGCTATCCGAACGGCTTCGAAGTCACGATGGATTGCCCGAACGACCGCTACGTCAACGACGCCGCGATCTGCCAGGCCGTGGTCGGCATGCTGGCCCGCATCGGCGTCAAGGTGAACCTGCTGGCGCAGCCGAAGGCGCAGTATTTCGCCAAGGTGCTGAAGCCCGGCGGCTACCAGACCTCGTTCTTCATGCTGGGCTGGACGCCCGCGACGTCAGACTCGCACAACGTGCTGCACGACATCCTCGGCTGCCGCGACGATCCGAAGGATGCGACGCGTGGCGAGGCCAATCTCGGCGGCTATTGCAACAAGGAAGTCGACGCGCTCACCGACAAGGTCCTGGTCGAGAGCGACACGGCCAAGCGCGACCAGTTGATCAAGCAGGCCTATGAGATCGTCATCAAGGATTACGGCTACATTCCGCTGCATCAGCAGCCGCTGGTGTGGGGCGTGTCGAAAAAGGTCAAATTGACCCAGCGCGCGGACAACCAGGTGCTGCTCTACTGGGCGACCAAGCAGGGTGAATAGTGGTTTCGGCGAATTGGGTCCCGGAAGCGCAGGCTTCCGGGACCTCGCGTTTTCAGGCCGCGCAAAGCCGCGCGCCAAATGTCAAAAGCAGTGAAAGGTAGAGATGCTCGCTTTCACTCTTCGCCGCCTCCTGCAGGCGATCGGCGTGATGCTCGCCGTAGGCGTCATTGCGTTCGCGATGTTCCGCTTCGCCGGCGATCCGGTGAACCAGATGGTCTCGATCGACACCTCGGCGGCGCAGCGCGCTGAGATCCGGCACTCGCTCGGCCTCGACGATCCCGTGCTGGTGCAGTTCGGCCGCTACTTCATCAATGCGCTGCAGTTCAAGTTCGGCGTGTCCTACCAGTTCCGGCTGCCGGTCTCGTCGCTGCTGGCGGAGCGCCTGCCGGCGACGCTGGAGCTTGCGATCTGCGCGACGCTGCTCGCGATGGTCGCCGGCATCCTGATGGGGGTCTATTCGGCGCTCCGCCGCGACACCATCCTCGCCAGATTATTCCAGGCGATATCGCTGATCGGCATTTCGCTGCCGACCTTCCTGATCGGCATCCTCCTGATCTATCTGTTCGCGGTGACCTTGGGCTGGCTGCCCTCCTTCGGCCGCGGCGAGGTGGTCAAGCTCGGCTGGTGGTCGACCGGGCTCCTCACCGTCTCCGGCTGGAAGGCGATCATCATGCCGGCGATCACGCTCGGACTGTTCCAGATGACCCTGATCATGCGGCTGGTGCGCGCCGAAATGCTGGAAGTGCTGCGGACCGACTATATCCGCTTCGCCCGCGCCCGCGGCCTGACCACGCGCGCGATCCATTTCGGCCATGCACTGAAGAACACGCTGGTTCCGGTGATCACGGTGGCCGGCCTGCAGTTTGGCTCGGTTATTGCTTTCTCGATCATCACTGAAACCGTGTTCCAGTGGCCGGGCATGGGGCTTCTGTTCGTGCAGGCCGTGCAAAACGTCGATATCCCGATCATGGCCGCGTACCTCCTGATGGTCTCGCTGATCTTCGTCACCATCAATCTGGTCGTCGACATCCTCTACACCGTGGTCGATCCGCGCTTGCGCTCGACCGTCAGCCGCGCGACGTGAGGGACCAACCGATGTCCGACGCCGTCGTCCCCCATCGCTCCGAGAATCACCCGCAGGCACCTGCCGGCTGGTTCAAGCGCGCTCTCGACAGCGACATCTTCTATTCTTTCCGCCGATCCCGCCTGACGATGGTCGCGGCCGTGATCACGCTGTTGTTCTTTCTGCTGGCAATCTTCGCCTCATGGCTTGCGGTGCAGAACCCGTTCGATCCGGCGCAGCTGCAGCTGATCAACTCGCGAATCGCGCCGCTGTGGACCGCCGACGGCCAGAGCCCGTTCCTGCTCGGCACCGACGAGCAGGGCCGCGACGTGCTCTCGGCGATCCTTTTCGGTCTGCGCATCTCGCTTGCGGTCGGCCTCGCGGGCGTCGTCTTCGCCGGCGCGCTCGGCATCGCCCTCGGGCTGGTCGCCGGCTATTTCGGCGGCGTGGTGGACAGCGTGATCATGCGGATCGCCGACGTGCAGCTCACCTTCCCCGCGATCCTGATCGCGCTTCTGGTCAACGGCGTCGCCAAATCGCTGCTCGGCAACCGGCTCGACGAGATGAGCACGCTCGGCGTGCTGATCATCGCGATCGGCCTCAGTTTCTGGGTGCAATATGCCCGCACCGTGCGCGGCTCGGTCATGGTCGAGAAGAACAAGGATTATGTCGCGGCGGCACAGCTGATCGGCCTGCCCGCGCCGAAGATCCTGCTGCGGCACGTGCTGCCGAACACGATGGGCCCAATCCTCGTGATTGCCACCATCAACCTCGCGCTCGCGATCATCACCGAGGCGACGCTGTCGTTCCTCGGCGCCGGCATGCCCGACACCATGCCCTCGCTCGGCACCCTGATCCGGATCGGCAACAACTATCTGTTTGCCGGCGAATGGTGGATCGTCGCCTTCCCGGGCATTGCGCTGGCCGGCCTGATCCTTTCCATCAACCTGCTCGGCGACTGGCTGCGCGACGCACTCAACCCAAAGCTCCGATGACCCAGCCCGTCCTTTCCGTGCGCAATCTCGAGGTCGAATTCGTCACCCGCCGCGCCACCTTGCGCGCCATCAACGGCGTGTCGTTCGACATCGCCAAGGGCGAGGTGCTCGGCGTGGTCGGCGAGTCCGGCGCCGGCAAGTCGGTCACCGGCCTTGCCGTGATCGGGCTGATCGATCCGCCGGGCCGCATCTCCGCCGGCGAGATCGAATTGTCGGGCACGCGGATCGACCACCTCCCGCTGGAAGAGATCCGCCGCGTCAGGGGCAAGCGGATCGGCATGATCTTCCAGGATCCGCTGACCAGCCTCAATCCGCTCTACCGGATCGGCGACCAGATCATCGAGACCATCCGCACCCACACCAGCTTAAGCGAAAGCGCCGCGCGCCGGCGCGCCATCGATCTGTTGGCCGAAGTCGGCATCCCCGCGCCGGAAAAGCGCATCGACGGCTACCCGCACGAATTCTCCGGCGGCATGCGCCAGCGCGTCGTCATTGCGCTCGCGATCTGTGCCGAGCCCGAGCTGATCATCGCCGACGAGCCGACCACCGCGCTCGACGTCTCGGTGCAGGCGCAGATCATCGCGCTGATCAAGCGGCTCGGCCGCGACCACGGCACGGCGGTGATGCTGGTGACCCACGACATGGGCGTGATCGCCGAGACCTGCGACCGCGTCGCGGTGATGTATTCGGGCCGCATCGCCGAGATCGGCCCGGTGCAGGAGGTGGTGCGCAACCCGCTGCATCCCTACGCCAAGGGCCTGATGGGCGCGATCCCGACGCTGGCGGGCGAGGACAAGCGGCTGGTGCAGATCCCGGGCTCGATGCCGCGGCTGTCGGCGATCCCGCCGGGCTGCCCATTCAACCCGCGCTGTGCGTTTGCGTTCGATCGCTGCCGCGTCGAACGCCCCGAGCCGATCCGGCAAGGCACGCAATCCGTCGCCTGCCACCTGTTCGAGCCCGCGAAGGAGACCGCGGCATGAGCGGGACTTTGATCGAGGTCAGGAATTTGCGCCGCGTCTTCGACGTCTCGAAACCGTGGCTCAACCGCGTGATCGAGGGCGGCCATCCCGAATTCCTCAAAGCCGTCGACGGCGTCTCTTTCGACATCAAGCGCGGCGAGACCTTTGCGCTGGTCGGCGAATCCGGCTCGGGCAAGACCACCGTTGCGCGCATGGTCGTCGGCCTGTTGCCGCCGAGTTCGGGCGAAGTCGTCATCGACGGCGTCTCGATGACCGATCCGCGGCAGGGCCAGGCGCGCCGCCGGCTGCGCCGGCGCATCCAGATGGTTTTCCAGGATCCTTATGCGAGCCTCAACCCGCGCTATCGGGTCGCCGCCATCGTCGCCGAGCCGATCCGCGCCTTCGACCTGATCCAGGGCGAGCGCGACATCAAGGCCCGGGTCGGCGAATTGCTCTCGCTGGTCGGCCTGCACCCCGACGACGGCCAGAAATTCCCGCACGAATTTTCCGGCGGCCAGCGCCAGCGCATCGCGATTGCCCGCGCGCTGGCCTCCGAAGCCGAGTTCATCGTCTGCGACGAGCCGACCTCGGCGCTCGACGTCTCCGTGCAGGCGCAGATCCTCAACCTGATGCGCGACCTTCAGGACAAGTTCGGCCTGACCTATCTGTTCATCAGCCACAATCTGGCAGTCGTCCGCCACATGGCGAGCCGGATCGGCGTGATGTATCTCGGCCGCATCGTCGAGATCGCCGAGGGCCGAAGATTGTTCGAGAACCCGCGGATGCCCTATACGAAGATGCTGCTCGGCGCGGTTCCGGATCTTGCGATGTCCGGCCGCCAGCGCATCCCGGTCAAGGGTGAGATTCCCAACCCGATCGATCCGCCGCGGGGCTGCTCGTTCAATCCGCGTTGTCCCCTCGCCTTCGATCTCTGCCGCGAGAAGTCGCCGGAACTGATCGACGGCGTCGCCTGCCACGCCGTCAACAGCCCTGCCGCCGCCGTTCCGGCATGATCACGCGGATGGGAGCGGCCATGTCCACCAAGCGGTTGGCATACCAGCCCGGCTGTGATCAAGTGCGCGCGCAAAAAGCCCAACAAGCCGCCGAACGGTGAATAGCCATGAGCAACGTCAACCCCGATCCATTCACCACAAGGCCGGAGATCGAAGGCACCTTCGGCGTCGTCACTTCGACGCACTGGATCGCCACCGCGGTCGGCATGGCGACGCTGGAAAAAGGCGGCAACGCCTTTGATGCGGGCGTGGCAGCCGCCTTCACCCTGCAAGTGGTCGAGCCGCATCTGAACGGCCCCGGCGGCGACGTCCCGATCATCGTGCACGACGTCAAGCGCGGCAAAACCGAAGTGATCTGCGGCCAGGGGCCGGCGCCGGCCAAGGCGACGATCGCGCATTATCGCAGCGAAGGCCTCGAAATGGTGCCCGGCACCGGCCTGCTCGCCGCCTGTGTGCCCGGCACGTTCGAAACCTGGATGCTGCTGCTGCGCGACTACGGCACATTGCGGCTGCGCGACGTGCTGGAGCCGGCGATCGGCTATGCCCGTGACGGCCATCCGCTGGTCGAGCGCGCCTCCGCCACCATCAAGACCGTCGAGCAGCTGTTCCGGAAATACTGGACCACATCGGGCGACGTCTATCTGCCGAACGGCGAGGTGCCGAAGCCCGGCACGCTGTTCACCAACAAGAAGCTCGCGGAGACCTACGCGCGCATCCTGGCCGAGGCGGAGAGCGCCGGCGGCGACCGCGTGGCGCAGATCGAGCGCGCCCGGCAGGCCTGGTCGAAGGGCTTCGTCGCCGAGGTGATCGACAAGTTCTGCCGCACCCAGGAGGTGATGGACGTCTCCGGCTCGCCGCATCGCGGCGTACTGTCGGCCGACGATATGGCGCGCTGGCAGCCGACCATCGAGGCGCCGCTGACTTACGATTACGGCCGCTACACCGTGCAGAAGGCCGGCGTCTGGAGCCAGGGTCCAGTGATGCTGCAGCAGCTCGCGCTGCTCAAGGGTTTCGAACTCGACGGGCTCGATCCCGCCGGCCCCGACTTCATCCATCTGCAGATCGAAGCCGCCAAGCTCGCTTATGCCGATCGCGAGACGTTCTATGGCGACCCCAAGTTCACCGATATCCCGATCGAAACGCTGCTGTCTGATGCCTACAACAACGAGCGGCGCAAGCTGATCTCGAAGGACAAGGCCTCGCTCGACTTCCGCCCCGGCTCGGTCGAAGGATTCGGCGGTGTCGTGAAGCTGCGACACGCCGAGGGGCATCGCGAAGCGGTCGGCGCCATGGGCGCCGGCGAGCCGACGGTCGGGCGGTTCGGCGAGGTGCGCGGCGACACCGTGCATTTCGACATCATCGACAAGGCCGGCAATATGATCTCGGCGACGCCGTCCGGCGGCTGGCTGCAATCCTCGCCGGTCATTCCCGAGATCGGCTTCTGCCTCGGCAGCCGCGCCCAGATGTTCTGGCTGGAGGAAAATCACCCGGCCTCGCTGGCGCCGGGCAAGCGGCCGCGCACCACGCTGTCGCCGACCATGGCGCTGCGCGACGGCGAGCCTTATCTCGCCTGGGGCTCGCCGGGTGGCGACCAGCAGGACCAGTGGATCACGCAATTCTTCCTGCGCCATGTCCATGCGAAACTCAATTTGCAGGAGGCGATCGACGCGCCGGCCTGGCACTCCGAGCATTTCCCGATCTCGTTCTGGCCGCGCACCTCGCGCCCCGGCGTGCTGGTGCTGGAAAACCGCGTGCCGAAATCGACCATCGACGAATTGAAACGCCGCGGCCACGTGGTGGAGATTGGTCCCGATTGGTCGGAAGGCCGCCTCACCGCGGCCTCGAAGGTCGGTCCCCGCCGCCGCGCCGCCGCCAACCCGCGCGGCATGCAGGGTTACGCCGCAGGCCGGTAAAGAAGGTGATCGCCGCAGCATGATGACGTCGCGTCGGATCGCAGAGCGAGCTCCACACTCCACCTCGCCCCGCCTGCGGGGGGAGGTCGGAATTCAAGCGCAGCTTGAATTCCGGGTGAGGGGGAATCTCCGCGTACCCGATTGGCACCGCCTTCGCGGAACAAGCCCCTCACCCCAACCCTCTCCCCGCAAAGAGCGGGGAGAGGGAGAAGAGAGATGAGATGACCTGGTCGATCATCGCCCGTGACAGCGACACCGGCCAGCTCGGCATCGCCGTCGCGACGCGGTTCTTCGCGGTCGGCGCGCTGGTACCGCACATCACACCCGGGATCGGCGCCGTCGCGACGCAGGCGCTGGTCAATCCGTATTACGGCATCGACGGCCTCGCACTGCTACGCGGCGGCAAGAGCCCGCATGAGGTGATCGCGGCGCTCATCGCACCCGACGGCGGCCGCGAGAGCCGGCAGGTGCATATCATCGACGCCAACGGCCGCATCGCCGCGCATTCCGGCAAGGATTGCATCGACTGGTTCGGCCATATCGCGGGTGACGGCTTCTCGGTCGCCGGCAACATGCTGACGGGACCCGCGGTGCTCGATGAGACCGCGCGCGTCTATGCTGCGAACGAAGCGCTCCCGTTTGCAGAGCGGCTGATCAAGGCGATGTTCGCCGGCGAGGCGGCCGGCGGCGACAAGCGCGGCAAGCAGTCGGCGGCGCTTCTGATCCACGGCACCGAACAATGGCCATTGCTCGACCTGCGGGTCGACGACCACGCCGATCCCCTGCGCGAGCTGGAACGGCTGGAAGCGGTCAGCCGCGAGCACTGGGTGCCGTTCCGCAGCTTCATGCCGACCCGCGCCAACCCGGCCGGAACCAGCGACCGCGCCACGATCGACGCCAGCATCGCAGCGGCATCCAAGAGCCGCGAATGACCGCCGGCCCGCTAATCGAGATCGAGGGCCTGCGCGTCACCTTCCAGGGTGACGATGGCCGCATCACGCATGCCGTCGACAGCGTCGATCTTTCCGTCGCCAACGGCGCCACGCTCGGCCTGGTCGGCGAGTCCGGCTGCGGCAAGAGCGTGACGTCGCTCGCGATCATGGGGCTGCTGCCGAAGCAGTCCGCCGCGGTCTCCGGCGCGATCCGCTTCGACGGCTTCGACCTGCTCGACGTGCCGGATGCGACGCTGCGCGACCTGCGCGGCAATCGCCTCGCCATGATCTTCCAGGAGCCGATGACCTCGCTCAACCCGAGCTTCACCATCGGCGACCAGATCACCGAGACCATCTTGCGCCACCGTGGCGGCTCCCGGCGCGCGGCGCGCGAACGCACCATCGAGCTGCTGCGCCGCGTGCATATCCCCTCGCCCGAGAAGCGCATCGACGAGTTTCCGCACAAGCTGTCCGGCGGCATGCGCCAGCGCGTGATGATCGCGATGGCGCTGGCCTGCGACCCGCAGCTTCTGATCGCCGACGAGCCGACCACCGCGCTCGACGTGACGTTGCAGGCGCAGATCCTCGATCTGATGCGCGAGCTGAAGGCCGCAAGCGGGGCGGCGATCATCCTGATCACCCATGATCTCGGCGTCGTCGCCGAAGTCTGCGACGAGGTCGCGGTGATGTATGCCGGCGAGATCGTCGAGCGTGCGCCGGTGGACGAGCTGTTTGCCAATCCGCAGCACCCCTACACGGTCGGCCTGCTCGGCTCGATCCCGCGGCTCGACCGCCGCACCAGCCATCTCGCCACCATCGAGGGCATGGTGCCGAACATGGCGAACCCGCCTGCCGGCTGTCGCTTCGCCGCACGCTGCCCGTTCGTGGAGGATGCCTGCACCAAATCCCCACCGCCGCTTGCGATGCTGAGCGCGACCCACGCCTCGCGCTGCATCCGCGCGCCGCTGGAGCGGCTGGTGTCATGACCGCGCTGCTGGAGGTCGACGGGCTGGTGAAGCATTTCGTCGCCGAACGTTCGGTGTTCGGACGGCCGACCGCGCACGTGAAGGCGGTCGACGGCGTCAGCTTCACCGTCGAGGCCGGCAAGACGCTGGCGCTGGTCGGCGAATCCGGCTGCGGCAAATCCACCGTCAGCCGGCTGGTGCTGCGGCTGATCGAGCCGGACGCCGGACGCATCCGCTTCGAGGGGCGCGATCTCGGCGCGCTCACTGCCGAGCAGCTGCGCGCCTTCCGCCGCGACGCGCAGCTGATCTTCCAGGACCCCTACGCCTCGCTCAACCCGCGCATGACGGTGAGCCAGATCCTGACCGAGCCGCTGGCGCTGCACAATCTCGTCCCGGCGGCGGGCCGCCGCGCGCGGGTCGAGGAGCTGTTGCGTCTGGTCGGCCTTGAGCCGCGCTTCGCCCGCCGCTATCCGCATGAATTCTCCGGCGGCCAGCGCCAGCGCATCGCGATTGCCCGGGCGCTTGCGGTCGAGCCGAAGCTGATCATCTGCGACGAGCCGGTGTCGGCGCTCGATGTCTCGATCCGCTCGCAGATCCTGAATTTGCTACGCGACCTGCAGGATCGCCTGAAGCTCGCCTACATCTTCGTCTCGCACGATCTGGCCGTGGTGAAGCACATCGCCGACCGCGTCGCCGTGATGAATCTCGGCACCATCGTCGAGACGGCGGAGGCGCACGCGCTGTTCGCTGCCCCTCGCCATCCCTACAGCCGCGCATTGCTGTCGGCGATCCCGGTGCCGAAGCCGCGCGCGAAGCGGAGCCGCATCGTGCTGGAGGGCGAGCTGCCGAGCGCGCTCAATCCGCCCTCCGGCTGCCGCTTCCACACCCGCTGCCCCTATGTGATCGCGCGCTGCCGCAGCGAGAGTCCACAATTGCTGGCAGACGGCTCAGGCCACGCCACGGCCTGTCACCGCACCGCGGAGCTACCGCCCGGGGAGAACATCGTTCCCGCCGACGGCGGCTTCTCGCCGTCGCTGGAGAAATTGGTCGCAGCGTTCAGCGGAGCCGCGGAAGGCGCCGGCTACGGCGGGGTTGGTAAGGTCGGGACGGGGCCGCAAGCATGATGATGGGGAGTTGCGCGATGAGGATGTTTCGTTTGGCGGCGACTGCCGCCGCCCTGCTGCTGTCGCTGGCGGTCAGCGCGCAGGCCCAGACCACACTGCGGATCGGCCTTGCCGAGGACCCCGACGTGCTCGATCCGACCATGGCGCGCACCTATGTCGGCCGCATCGTGTTCGCCGCGCTCTGCGACAAGCTGTTCGACATCGACGAGAAGCTCAACATCGTGCCGCAGCTCGCGCTGTCGCACGAGACCTCCGCCGACGGCAAGGAGGTCACGATCAAGCTCAGGCCTGGCGTCAAATTCCAAGACGGCGAGCCGCTCGATGCGGAAGCGGCGAAATTCTCGCTGGAGCGGCATCTGACCTTCCCCGGCTCGTTCCGCAAGCCTGAGCTTGCCAGCGTCGATCATGTCGACGTCGTCGATCCCCTGACCATCAAGCTGGTGCTCAAGGCACCGTTCTCGCCGCTGATCGCCCAGCTCACCGACCGTGCCGGCATGATGGTGTCGCCCAAGGCGGCGAAGGCGGCCGGCGACAAGTTCGGCCTGCATCCGGTCTGCGCCGGTCCCTACAAATTCGTCGAGCGCGTGCAGCAGGACCGCATCGTGCTGGAGAAATTTACCGACTACTGGAACAAGGACAACGTCTTCATCGACCGCGTCGTCTATCTGCCGATCGTGGATGCCACGGTGCGACTCGCCAATTTGAAGTCGGGCGGGCTCGACCTGATCGAACGCGTGCTCGCGACCGACCTGAAGGACGTGCGCGCCGACTCGCGCCTGAAGGTCTCGACCGCGATCGAGCTCGGCTATCAGGGCATCACGCTCAACATCGGCAAGGACAAGGCCAAGGGTCCCCTGAGCCAATCCGCCAAGGTCCGTCAGGCGCTCGACCTCTCGATCGACCGTGAGGCGATCAACCAGGTCGTGTTCAACGGCGAGTTCAAGCCCGGAAACCAGTGGATCAGCCCGGACCATCCCTATTACCAGAAGGAGTTTCCGATCCGCCCGCGCGACGTCGCGAAAGCCAAGGCGCTGCTCAAGGAGGCCGGCATCACGCCGCCCGTCAGCGTCGACTTCATGGTGCCGAAGGGACCCGAGGCCGAGGGCACCGCGCAAGTCGTTCAGTCGATGGCCGCCGAAGCCGGCTTCGACATGAAGATCCGGGTCACCGAATTTGCGACCTCGCTGAAGCAGGCGGAAGCCGGTGAGTATCAGGCCTTTTTGCTGGCCTGGAGCGGCCGCATCGATCCGGACGGCAACTCCTATGTCTTCCTGCACAAGGACGCGCCGCAAAACTATAGCGCCTGGGCCAATCCCGACGCGGACAAGGCGCTCGACGATGCCCGCCTCACCACCGACATGGCACAGCGCAAGGCAATCTACGCCAGGCTGACGAAGCTGGAACAGGAGGACGAGCCGCTGCTCTATATCTACCATCGGCGCATCATCATCGCGCACACCACAAAGCTCGACGGCTACAAGCAGATGCCGGACGGCCTCGTGCGCGTGGTCGGATTGAAGCTGAAGTGATCGCGCCGATGTCCGGGACACGAGCGTCGTCATGCTGAACTTCCTCGCCAAGCGGCTGGTTCAGATCGTGCCGACGCTGTTCTTCGTCTCGGTGCTGATCTTCTCGCTGCAGCATTTGCTGCCGGGCGATCCGGCGCTGGTGATGGCCGGCGAGGAGCGCGATCCGGCTGTCATCGCGCAGATCCGCGCGCAGTATCATCTCGATCAGCCGATCCCGGTGCAGTACGCCTACTGGATCAAGGGCGTGCTGTCGGGTGATTTCGGCGAGTCGTTGCGCAACAAGATGCCGGTGCTGGAGCTGATCGCGCAGAAGCTGCCGGTGACGCTGCAGCTTGCGGCGATGGCGATCACGATCGCGTTCCTGATCGGCATTCCCGCCGGCATCGTCTCGGCGGTGAAGAAGGGCACCGCCTGGGACTACGGCGCCAATCTGTTCGCGCTGTGGGGCATCTCGACGCCGAACTTCTGGCTCGGCATCATGCTGATCTTCCTGTTCTCGATCGAACTGGGCTGGCTGCCGGCCTCCGGCTATGTGCCGCTGACCGAGAACTGGCGGGCCAGCATCGCGGCCACCATCATGCCTGCCTTCGTACTCGGCAATGCGATCGCGGCGATCCTGATGCGGCACACACGAAGCGCCATGCTGCAGGTGCTGGAGAGCGACTATGTCCGCACCGCGCGCGCCAAGGGCCTGTCCGAGCGCACGGTCATCCTCAAGCATGCGATGCGCAACGCACTGACGCCGATCATCACGCTCGGCGCGCTCGAGCTCGGCACGCTGCTGTCGGGCGCGGTCCTCACCGAGCAGAACTTCTCGATCCCGGGCTTCGGCAAGCTGATCGTCGATGCCGTGTTCAACCGCGACTATGCAGTCGTGCAGGGCGTGGTGCTGACGACAGCGACAATCTACATCACGCTCAACCTGATCGCCGACATCGCCTATATCCTGGTCAACCCGCGGCTGAGGGGCTGACCGGATGACCGACACAACGCTCGGGACATCAGCTTCGCTTGCCGGGGCCGAGACGCTGGAGAGCCCGGCGCGGCGCGCCTGGCGGCGGCTGGTCCGGCGCAAGGGCGCAATGCTCGGCCTCGTCGTGATCGCGCTCTTCATCCTGCTCGCGGTGTTCGCGCCGCTGATCGTGCCCTATGATCCGATCGCAACGAGCTGGTCGCTGGTGCGCAAGGCGCCGTCGCTGCAGCACTGGTTCGGCACCGACGAGCTCGGCCGCGACGTGCTCGCCCGCGTCGTGTTCGGCGCCCGTGCCTCGCTGCTTGCTGGCGTCATCTCGATCGGCATCGCGCTTGCGATCGGCGTGCCGCTCGGCCTCGTCGCCGGCTATCGCGGCGGCTTCATCGACGCGCTGATCAGCCGCATCACCGACGCGATGCTGGCCTGCCCGTTCCTGATCCTGGCGATCGCGCTCGCCGCGTTCCTTGGCCCGAGCCTCGGCAATGCAATGATCGCGATCGGCGTCTCGGCGACCCCGATCTTCATCCGCCTGACCCGCGGCCAGGTCATGAGCGTCAAGGTCGAGGATTATGTCGAGGCGGCGCGCGCGATGGGCAATCCGCGCTGGCGCATCGCGCTGGTCCACATCCTGCCCAACATCCTGCCGGCGCTCCTGGTGCAGGCGACGCTGTCGATCGCGGCCGCGATCATCGCCGAGGCCGCGCTGTCCTTCCTCGGCCTCGGCCAGCAGCCGCCGGCGCCATCCTGGGGCAGCATGCTCAACGCCGCGCAACGCTTCCTGACCAGCGCGCCGTGGATGACGATCTGGCCGGGGCTTGCAATCTTCCTGGTCGTGCTGTCGTTCAATCTGGTCGGCGACGGCCTGCGCGACGCGCTCGATCCGAAGGCGCGGTGACAAGCCACCGTCGCGGCCGCAGCGAGCGCAGAATCCTTGCCGTCATCCTGAGGTGGCCGCTTCTTCAGCGGCCCTCGAAGGATGAATCGGCCACCAGCGGGGCCGTGCATCCTTCGAGGCTCGCTCCGCTCGCACCTCAGGATGACGGAGGACAGAGCTATGAAGTGCTATCCGCGTCATTGCGAGCGAAGCGAAGCAATCCATCGGTCCACGTATGCGGAACTATCGATTGCTTCGTCGCGGAGCCTGTCATCGGGCGCGCGTTCGCGCGACCCGTTGGCTCCTCGCAATGACGACGGTTGGTTTCTCCGAAAGCTAGACCACCACCTCTCGCAACACGCGCCGGCAATCCATCTCGTATTCGAGATCGACCACCGGCGGGCGGCAGAAGTGCCAGGTCAGTCCGGAGCGCGTGGCGCCGCGGCGGACCAGTTCGTCGACGACCACGGGATGGATGTCGTGCACGGTGTAGGCCTGCACCGCCGTCGTCTCCTGCCAGCCAAAGCTGAACTCCGCCAGACGGCGCTCCATCTCGCCGGCGGTGAAGTGGACCTTCTCGCGCCATGCGCCGGGGCTGAGATCGCGATAGCAAACGATGCGGTCGGGATAGCTGGCAGTGCCGCTGCGCGCCTCGGCGCCGCCCGCGATCACGAACGACGGTGACGTGGTCGCGCTCGGCCGCGTGAACGAGAACGCGTAGAACGACGGCTCTGCCGGCGGATCGATCTCGGGACAGACGTTGCTCCGCGCGACCGGATTGACGGTGCCGTCGAACAGCCCCCATTCGGCGAGCGTCTTGACGTAGTGCTGGTTGAAGGCGCGGAACCCGTCCTCGGTGAAGGCGGCCGGCGAGCGCAATTCGCAGGCGCAGAACGCGGTCAACGGCCGGCCGGCGTCCTTGATGTAGGCCGCAATCCGCGCAAAGCCTTCCGCGAGCGGCACCAGGCGATCGAAGCGGACCCGCTCGATCTCATAGCCGGCGTTCGCCTGCGCGCCGCTGGAATATTGGAACACGGCCGGAATGAACCGGTAATTGCCCGCCGCAAATTCGCTCGCCATGCTTGTTTCCTCCGGATTTCTTCAGGCGAATACTTTCTGCCCGCCGTCGGCAAAGGCTAGCACGAGACAAAGAAAAGGCGGCAGTGGCTTTCGCCAGTGCCGCCCTTTTCCTGCGAGCATGAGCTTGGAGGGCTCAGGTCGGTTTCAATGCGCCGCCGCGGCCTTCGAGTTCGTAGTCGGCGATCTGCTTGGCGCGGTCGGAACGGGCCGCAGCCTGGTGGTCGGTCGCGATCACCGTGTAGACCATCGGCAGCACGAACAGGGTGAACAGCGTGCCGATCGTCATGCCGGTGACGACGACGAGTCCGATCGAGAAGCGGCTGGCAGCGCCGGCGCCCGAGGCAGTGAGCAGCGGCAGCAGGCCGGTGACCATGGCCGCCGTCGTCATCAAGATCGGACGCAGACGAATCCGGGCCGACATCTCGATCGCCGAGCGGCGGTCCAGCCCCTCGTTGAGCTGCAGCTCGTTGGCGAACTCCACCATCAGGATGCCGTGCTTGGTGATCAGTCCGACCAGCGTCAGCAGGCCCACCTGGGTGTAGATGTTCATGGTGGCGACGCCGAAGAACAGCGGGATCAAGGCACCGACGATCGCCATCGGCACCGAGATCATGATCACGAACGGATCGCGCAGGCTCTCGAACTGCGCCGCCAGCACCAGGAAGATGATGATGATGGCGAACGCGAAGGTGACCAGGAGCTGGTTGCCCTCGTGGACGTATTGCCGGGAGTCGGCCAGGAAGTCGTAGCTGAAGCCGGACGGCAGCTTCTTGGCTTCACCCTGCAGGAACTCCACCGCCTGGCCCATCGAGACGCCGGGCATCGGCACGGCCTGGAAGGTCGACGAGTTGAGCTGGTTGTAGTGGGTCAGCGCGTTCGGATCGACGCCGGTCTCGACCGACACCACCGTCGACAGCCGCACGAGCTGCCCGGTCGCGGTCGGGACGTAGTAGTTGTCGAACGACTCAGGCGCGAGCCGGCTGGCGCGTGGCACCTGCGGGATCACCTGATAGGAGCGCCCTTCGAGGTTGAAGCGGTTGACATAGTTGCCGCCGAGCAGCGTCGCCAGCGCGCCACCGATCTGCTGCATGGTGATGCCGAGGTCGCTCGCCTTGGAGCGATCGACCTTCACCCGGACCACCGGCTGGTTGAAGTCAAGGTCGCTGTCGGTGACGATGAACAGGCCGCTCTTGCGCGCGGCGTCCTTCAGCTTGCTCATCTGGTCGAACACCTGCTGGAAGCCGGCGGTCGAAGAGATCACCATCTGCACCGGCAGACCACCCGGGCCGCCGGGCAGCGGCGGCAGGCTGAACGCGAACGCACTGACGCCTTCGATCTTCGATAGCTCGGCCTGCACCAGCGGCTGCAGCGTCTGGGCCGAGCGCTTGCGCTCATCCCACGGCTTGAGCAGCATGCCGGCGAAGCCGCCCTGCGGACCGGTGATGCCGTTCAGGATGAACCGCAGGTCGGTCTCGGGAAACTTCTGGAACTCCTTGTCCATCTTGTCGCCGTAGAAATCGATGTAGTCGATGTTGGCGTATTTCGGCGCCTTGGTCACCGCGAACACGATGCCCTGGTCTTCCTGCGGCGCCAGCTCCTTCTGGATGTGCATGTAGAGGAAGCCGACCAGGCCGAGGATGGTCACGGCGAACAGCGCCGTGATCGGACGGTAGTCGAGCGAACGATCGAGCTGACGGCCATAGGCGCGCGTCAGCGCGCCGAACACGCGATTGACCAGCCTGGAGAAGCGTCCCTCTTCCGCGCTCTTGAGGAACACCGAGCACATCATCGGCGACAGCGTCAGCGCGATCACGCCCGACACGATCACCGAGCCGGCCAGCGTGAAGGCGAATTCGCGGAACAGCGTGCCGGTCACGCCGCCGAGGAAACCGATCGGCGCGTACACCGCAGCCAGCGTGATCGTCATGGAGACGACGGGGCCGACGATCTCGCGCGCGCCTTTCAGCGATGCCTGCACCGGCGGCAGGCCCTCCTCGAGATGTCGATGGATGTTCTCCACCACCACGATGGCGTCGTCGACCACGAGGCCGATCGCGAGCACCATCGCCAGCAGCGTCAGCAGGTTGAAGCTGAAGCCGGCGGCCAGCATCAGGATGCAGACGCCGACCAGCGACAACGGAATGGTGACGACGGGAATGATCACGGAGCGGAACGACGCCAGGAACAGGAAGATCACGACGACGACGATCAACACCGCTTCGCTCAGCGTCTTCTCGACCTCGTCGATCGACGATTGGATGAACTTGGTGGAGTCGTAGGCCACCTTCATCTTCATCGACGGCGGCAGGTTACGCTCGAGATCGGGGAACAGCGCGCGCACACCCTTCACCAGGCTCAGCGGGTTGCCCTGCGGGGTCGCCTTGATGCCGATGAAGATCGCATGCTCGCCGTTGAAGGCGACACTGGCGTCGGTCGACTGCGCCGCGAGCTCCACCGTCGCGATGTCCTCGATGCGCACGAAGCCGCCGTCCTTCGCCTTCACGATCATTCGCTTGAACTGATCGATGTTCTGAAGGTCGGTATTGGCCGAGACGTTGGAGACGATGAAGAAGCCCTTGGTCTGGCCGGCGGCCGCCTGGAAGTTGTTGGCGGCGATCGCGGCCGCGACGTCGTTGGGTGACACGCCGCGTCCGGCCATCCGGGTCGGATCGAGCCAGACGCGCATCGCAAAGGTCTGGCCGCCGAGGATGTCGGCCGATGCGACGCCGTCGACCGTCGAGAGCACCGGCTGCACGACGCGGGTCAGATAGTCGGAGATCGCCGATCCGGTCAGCTCCTCGCTGGAGAAGCCGAGATACATCACGGCGATGGTGTCACCGGTCGCCTTGGTCACGACCGGGTCGAAGGCTTCCTTCGGGATCAGATATTTGACCGAGTTGACCTTGGCGAGCACCTCGGTCAGCGCCTGGTTCGGATCGTGATTGAGCTTGACGTAAACCTGGATCGTCGAGGTGCCGAGCACCGAGTTCGACGTCATGTAGTCGACGCCTTCAGCCGACGCGACGGCCTGCTCGATCGGCGTGGTGATGAAGCCGTTGATCAGCTCCGGCGACGCGCCGGGATACGACGTCGTGATGGTCACGACGGTGTTCGAAAGATTCGGATATTGCCGGATCGGCAGCACCATCGCAGCGCGCAAGCCGATCAGCAGGATCAGCAGGCTGACGACGACCGACAGCACCGGGCGCTTGATGAAAATATCAGTGAAGGCCATCGCCAACTCGATTCGTGTTGTCTGCCGGTTGCGGCAACATGTGGCGGAGGGCCATCAGGCCCTCCGGGTTTAGATGATGGAGATCAGTAACGCGGCGGCTCGGCCGGAATCGGCGGCGCCGGGTCGGTCGAGATCGCAACCGCCACGCCCGACTGCAGCTTGATCTGGCCGACGGCCACGACCTTGTCCCCGGCCTTCAGGCCCTTGAGGATCTCGACGCGGCCTTCGACGCGGTTGCCCGTCTTCACGAAGGTGCGCTCGGCGGTCAGGGTGGTCTTGCCGTCCTCGCCCTTCTTCTCGGTGATCAGGAACACGGAGTCGCCGTACAGCGTGTAGTCGACCGCGGTTTCCGGAACCGTGACGACCGGCGGCTTGTCCGGCAGCACGATCGTGGTGGTCGCGAACATGCCGGGCTTGAGGATGCTGTCCGGATTCTGGATCGTGGCCTGCACCTTGATGTTGCGGGTGTCGGTCGCGATCTGCGGCTCGATGGTCGTGATCTTGCCCTCGAAGGTACGGCCCGGATAGGCGTCGACCTTGATCCGCACGGTCTGGCCGACCTTGATCTGCGAGCTCTGCTTCTCGGTCACGGTCATGTTGGCATACAGCACCGACAGATCGGTCAGCGACACGATCTGCGTGCCGGCCGTCAGATACTGGCCGACTTCGACCTGGCGAACGCCGAGATCGCCTTCGAACGGCGCGCGCACCAGCTTCTGCGAGATCAGCGCCTCGGTCTTGGCGATGCCCGCCTTGGCCTGATCGTAGGTCGCCTGCGCCGTATCGACGGTCGACTGCGGCCCGAACTGGCGCGAGGCGAGCTGCTTGGCGCGGTCGAGCTGCTGCTCGCCCACGGTCGCCTGCGCCTTGAAGCTGGCGAGGTCGCCCTGCTCCGGTGCGTCGAACAGCTGCACCAGCGGCGTGCCCGCCTTCACGTGGCTGCCGGCGGTGAACTGAATCTCGGTGATGCGGCCCGGCACGTCGGTCGTGACGTTGACCTGGTGCACGGCGACGAGATCGCCGACGGCGGTCAACAGGTTCGGAATCACTTCGGTCTTCGCCTCGGCGACCGAGACGTTCGACGGCGGCGGCTTATTGTTGGCGAAGAACTGCGCGATCATGTGGCTGCGGAAGGCGTTGAAGCCGACCAGCGCGCCGACCAGCAGCGCCAGCAACAGGCCTACGATGATGAACCAGCGCACCAATCGGACGGGACGCTTGGCTTGCTTCTCCTTGATCGGTTGCCCCGAGATGTGGCTTTCGGTCTGAATATTCATGTCATGCACTTTCTGCAGTTACCGACGTTCCTGCGCTCGGCGACGGCTGGCGGCCCAAATGAGTTGAAATTGCGGCTTCGGTAAGTCCGATGCCGCGAAGAATGAACTGGCAAAGCTGCTGCTCTGCCGCGGCGGCATCGCCGTAGGGGAGACATGGTGTCGCAGGCAACTGCGTCAGCGCACCCATAAGCACGGTATGATGCGCAAACCAGAACAGGTTGAGCGGCGCATCGCCGATCCGCGTCGCTTCGCCGGCGGCGATCGCCCGCTCGAGCGAGGCGGCGAAGGTCGGGCCGATCAGCTTGCCGACCTTGTCGTAGAGCAGGCGCGCAAACTCGCCGTCGTCGAGATGGCTCGTCACCATCAGCCGCATCCGCTGCGTCTCTTCCTGATCCGGCGCGTCGCGCAGCTGCATGAAATGGCCGACCATGCCCTGCACCAGCTCGACCAGCGTCGCAGTCGACGGTTCCTGGCCGAGCAGATGGGCGAGATCGGGATCCGCCTCGCACTCCTCGGCAAGGATCTCAGCGTAGAGCGCGGCCTTCGACGGGAAGTGCTTGAACAGCAGCCCTTCCGAAATGGCAGCCGCGGCCGCCACGCTCTTTGTCGTGGTGCCGGCAAAGCCGTTGCGGGCGAAACACCGCTTTGCGGCGCTCAGGATCAACTGACGCCGCAAGTCACTCGTCATGCGTAAGGTAGACATTTGGGTCGTGAGTAATCACTCACTTTACCAAAAGTCAAGGTTCTATTGCACCGCGAAAGTCACTTTATATCGGAGTGTGTCCGATCGACCCGCGGATGCGGTTGACGATGTAGGTGCCGTCGCGGCTGGACAGCACGCGTTCCAGATTGGCCCCGTCGATCTTCGCGCTGGCGAACCGCGGCCCTGACATAACATCTTGCAAAGACAAGGCAAAAGCTTCGACCTCGGCCATCGTGCTGATCGAGCGGCTATCCCCGATTCCGCAGGCCTTGGCAACACCGACGAGGTCGGTGGTTCCACCGGTATGGCTGGCCTGGCCGCCGGTCTCGCCATAGGCCTCGTTGTCCAGCACTATGATCGAGAGGTTTTTCGGTTGCTGCAGCGCGACGGTCGCGAGGCTTCCCATTCCCATCAGCATCTCGCCGTCACCGGTGATCACGACGACCGGCAGCTTCGGCTGGGCCAGCGCCAGGCCGAGCCCGATCATGACGGCGCCGCCCATGCCGCCCCACAGATAGAAGTTACGGTCGTGGTCGCCGGCCGCGGCGATGTCATAGGTCGAGGCACCGAGACCACCGACGGCGAAGGCGCCCTTGCGATCCCGCAGCAACTCGGAAACCACGGCGCGGCGGTCGAGGAGATTGGCTTTGCTCATTTGGTGAAGACCTTTGCCCCGATAAGGCGCTGCGACAGCAGGACGGCGGTTGGCGTGCAGGCGTTGTAGGCTTGCGCCGCGCCGGCTTCGACGACTTCGCGCACCTCGTCCGGACGCGAAGCACGCAGCACCTTGATCCCCGACAATTCGAGAATCCCTTGCGTGTTCGAGCCCATCGGCACCTGCCAGGGATTGAACTCGCCCCATTCGCCGCGCATCGTCACCAGCGTCAGGAACGGCAAACGGAAGATCTGCACCAGCGACAGCATGTTGATGCAATTGCCGACCCCGCTCGACTGCATCAGCAGCACGCCGCGCTGGCCGCCGGCCCAGGCGCCCGCGAGCAGCGCCACGCCCTCCTCCTCGGTCGTCAGCGCAATGCCGCGCATCGAGGATGATCCCAGCACCCGCTCGATCAGCTCGGAATGCCCGGCGTCCGGCACGTAGGGCACCTGGCGCACTTCGAAGCGCTGCAATATCGAAAAGATCTCCTCGGGCCAGGAGGCCGCGGTGTCGGCACGGGCATGCATTGGCGTTTCCGGCTCTCTCTTGTTTGGCCGCGACTGTAGAGGGGCGCGCGCGCTTCATCAAAGCGCAATACCGCATATGGCTCTGCGATTTACTCGCACCGCGCGGCGGCCGCCGCGCCGGTCCCAAGTCCCCGCAAATTGTGTTGCGCGACCGCCGCCCGCGGCTTACGATAGTTGCAAATGAAACTAATTGGGTTGGAATCGCCATGGACGGGCACGCGCGAGAGCTGGCTGACGGGTTCGACCTGGAGAAGCTGACGGCGGATTTCTACGCGAACCCCTACCCGACCTATCGCGCGCTGCGCGAGCATGCGCCGGTCAAGCGGCTGCCGAACGGCTGCTATTTTCTCACCCGCTACGACGACCTGGTCGCCGCCTACAAGAACACCAAGGCGTTCTCCTCCGACAAGAAGAAGGAGTTCCTGCCGAAATACGGCAACTCGCTGCTCTACGAGCACCACACCACCAGCCTCGTCTTCAACGATCCGCCGGCGCACACCCGCGTGCGGCGATTGATCATGGGCGCCCTGTCGCCGCGCGCGATCGCCGGCATGGAGCCGGACCTGATCGCGCTGGTCGACAGCCTGCTCGACCGCATCGAGACCAAGGATCGCTTCGAGCTGATCGGCGACTTCGCTTCTGCGATCCCGGTCGAGGTGATCGGCAATCTGCTCGACGTGCCGCACGACGAACGCGAGCCGCTGCGCGACTGGTCGCTGGCGATTCTCGGCGCGCTGGAGCCCGTGATCGGCAAGGATGCGTTCGACCGCGGCAACAACGCGGTGAAGGATTTCCTCGCCTATCTCGAAACCCTCGTCGAACGCCGCCGCGCCAAGCCGGGCAATCCCGAGCGCGATGTGCTGACGCGTCTGATCCAGGGTGAGGACAATGGTGAGCGGCTGACCGCGAAGGAATTGCTGCACAACTGCATCTTCCTGCTCAACGCCGGCCACGAGACCACGACCAATTTGATCGGCAACGGGCTGGTGACGCTCACCCAATATCCCGATCAGAAGCAGCGGATGCTCGCACAGCCTGAGCTGATCAAGACCGCGGTCGAGGAGATGCTGCGCTACGAAAGCTCGAACCAGCTCGGCAACCGCATGATCGTGGAGGAGACCGAGCTCGGCGGCATCAAGCTGCCGGCCGGCACGCTGGTCACGCTGTGCATCGGCGCCGCCAACCGCGACGGCGCGCAATTCCCCAACCCGGAGAGCTTCGACGTCGCACGCACGCCGAACCGCCACCTCGCCTTCGGGACCGGCGCGCACCAATGCGCCGGGATGGCGCTGGCGCGCCTTGAAGGCGCAATCGCGATCTCGCGCTTCCTAGCCCGCTTCCCGAATTATGTGCTCGACGGCGAGCCGGTGCGCGGCGGCCGGGTCCGCTTCCGCGGCTTCCTCAGCGTGCCCTGCAGCATCAACGCATAGGACGGGCATTATCCCCCGCGAATTTGGCCGGCTGCTCCACTTCCCTGTGGAGGAACTGATACCCAAATCAAATGCAGGCACGGATTGATGTAATCTCTCGTGTGCTACAGCGGGAGTGACGCATGATGAATGCATTGGTCACTGATCTCCTCGCAACCGAAGCGCAGTTCGGCACCTACAATTACGAGCCGATCGGGGTCGTGCTGTCCCGCGGCGAAGGCGTCTGGGTCTGGGACACCGATGGCAACCGGTATCTCGACTGTCTCTCCGCCTATTCGGCGGTGAGCCAGGGCCACTGCCATCCGAAGATCCTGGCAGCAATGATCGAGCAGGCGCATCGGCTGACGCTGACCTCGCGTGCCTTCCACAACGACCAGCTCGCTCCGTTCTACCGCGAGCTCGCGGAGCTGACCGGTTCGCACAAGGTGCTGCCGATGAACAGCGGCGCCGAGGCGGTGGAGAGCGCGATCAAGTCGGTGCGCAAATGGGCCTATGAGGTCAAGGGCGTGCCGGACGGGCAGGCCGAGATCATCGTCTGCGCCAATAATTTCCACGGACGCACGCTCGGCATCGTCGGCTTCTCGACCGACCTGGCCTCGCGCGACCATTTCGGCCCGTTCGCGCCTGGCTTCAAGATCATCCCGTTCGGCGATGCCGCGGCACTCGAGCAGGCGATTACGCCGAACACGGCCGCTTTCCTGGTCGAGCCGGTGCAGGGTGAAGCCGGCGTCATCATTCCCCCGTCGGGTTATTTCGCGCGCGTGCGCGAGCTGTGCACCGCGCGCAATGTGATGCTTGTGCTCGACGAGATCCAGACCGGGCTCGGCCGCACCGGCAAGCTGCTCGCCGAGCAGCACGAGGGCATCGAGGCCGACGTGACGCTGCTCGGCAAGGCGCTATCGGGCGGCTTCTATCCGGTGTCGGCGGTGCTCTCCAACAACGCTGTGCTCGGCACGCTGCGGCCGGGCCAGCACGGCTCGACCTTCGGCGGCAACCCGCTGGCCTGCGCGGTGGCGCGTGCGGCACTGCGGGTGCTGGTCGAGGAAGGGATGATCGAGAACGCGGCGCAACAGGGTGCGCGCTTTCTCGCCGGGTTGCAGGACATCCGCGCCAACGTCATCCGCGAGGTGCGCGGGCGCGGTCTGATGCTGGCGATTGAACTACACCCGGAGGCCGGCGGCGCCCGCCGCTACTGCCTGGCGCTGCAAGCGCGTGGCATCCTCGCCAAGGACACCCACGAGCACACCATCCGCATCGCTCCGCCGCTGGTGATCACGGCCGACCAGGTCGACTGGGCGCTGGAGCGGATCGCGGCTGCCCTGACCCAGGATGTCTCCTGACGGTTCCCTGCGTCGGAAGACCGCACGGCCGGCTACAGCGAACAAGAACGATTTCGACATCCGCGCGTTGAAGCTCTGCGGGCAGGTATGGACGGAGAGCTACGCTCATGCCTTCCTGTCGCGCTGGACTTATTGTCTCTTTGATTAGCGCCTCAATGCTCGTGGCGAGCGGCGGCGCGTCCGCCCAGCCGCACGTCAAGGGTGGTGCGGCGGCACGCCCAGCCGCACCACCAGCGATGGCGCGTCCTGCCGCGCCGATGGTCCACGCCGCCCCGCCCGCAATGGCGCGACCGCCTGCCATGGCCCGGCCACCCGCGATGGCTCGGCCGGCCGCACCTGCGTTCCATGCCCCGCAGCGACCGGCGATGGCGCCGCGCGCAGCGCCGCATTTCGCGGCTCCGTCAGTGCGCCAGGCTCCCCATATTTCCGCACCACGCGTTGCAACGCATCGACCCGAATTCCGTCGCGGGGCACCGCAGCGCCCGGCTCCTCATGTGGCAGCGCCATCACGCCCGAGCCCACCGTCGCGCTTGAGCGAGCGGCCGTCGCCGACCGAGCGAGTTCAACAGCGAGCGCAACAACATCAGCAGCTCATCCAGCAACGTCAGCAGACCGCGCAGCAGCGGCAACGCGACACGCTTTCGCGCCAGACCGCGGAGCGGCAAGGCCGGATCGATCGCCTGCAGCAACGCGTGCAGCAATTGCAGTCGCAGAAGGTTCAGGGCGCACGCGCGCAACGCGTCCATGACCGCGCCCTGCAGGCGCAGAACCGCCTGCTGCAGCGCGAGCAGCGCTCACAGCAAGCCGACCTTGCGCGCCAGCAGCGATTGCCGCCGGCCACGACGGTCGGGGCCGCCGCCGCCGCAAGCACGGCCGCGGCGCAGGCGGCTCAGCGCGAGCGATTTGCCGCGCGCTTCCGCGAGCAGGCAGGTTCGCAAAGCCAGGCGGCGCTTGCGATGCGTCAAGGTGGCTGGGCGCCTCGCAATGCCTGGCGGCGCGGCCATCGCGCGGCGTTCGTGGCGTGGCTGGGTCCGGTGTTCCTGCCTTATGCCTATTCGGACATCTTTGATTACACGTTCTGGTCCTATGCCTACGAGCCCGGCTATTGGGCCTACGCTTATGACGACTTCGTCGACACCGTGTTCTGGGACACCAACAGTCCGTACTCCGCCTATGCCAGCGTCGAGCCTGGCGATTATGCGCCGACCGCAGGCCGCACGCGGTCGCGTCAACGCGCCGATACGAGCCCGCAGGCCATCAAGCAATTATGCGGTGAACCGGACAAGGGCGTCACGGCCTGGCCGCTCGCCGACATCGCGCGGGTGGTGCGGCCGAGCCAGCAGCAGCGTGTCCTGCTGGACGATCTGAAGACTGCCGCAACGGAGGCCGCCAATGTCTTCAAGGACACTTGCAGCGACAGCTATGCCATGACGCCGACCGGCCGCTTGCGGTCGATGTTGAGCCGCATCAGCGCGACGCTCGAGGCGATCAAGATCGTGCGGCCGGCGCTGGAGAATTTCTACAGCTCGCTCAGCGACGAGCAGCAGGCCCGCTTCAATGCGCTCGGTCCGCATGTCGGCGAGCGTTCGCCGCAACAGCAGGACACGACCGCGCAATCCGGCAATTGCGGCGATTCGAAATCCGGCCTGGCGCAACTGCCGATCAACCGGATCGATGCCTCGCTGCATCCGGCGGGCAAGCAGAAGGAAGCGCTCGACCGCCTGAGCGACGCAACCACAAGAGCCATCGCGGACCTGCAGGCGGCCTGCCCGAACGATGTGCCGCTGACACCGGTCGGCCGGCTGGAGGCGATGCAGCACCGGCTCGAGGCCATGCAGAAGGCCGCGAAGCTGATCGAGCCTGCGCTGGACAAGTTCTATGCCTTGCTGAGCAGCGAGCAGAAGGCGCGCTTCAACACGCTGCAGCAGGTCGCGAGCCCCTAAGGTCTCGGGCCTGCGATCTTCACCGCCCGGCGCGCGCGATGCCGGTCCCCCGTCTTGCCTTTGCGGCCGCCGCACAGCAATGTTCGGCACCGGCATCCTGATGCCGTGTCGAATGGCGGGGCTGGAATGAAACGCAGTTGGACGAGTATCGGTGAGCTGCGCGAGCGCTGGGGCGATTCCCTGCTGACCGTGCTCACGGCCCTGATCATGATCATGATGTTCGTGATAGCGCCGCTCCAGGCCCTCGGCCTGTTCGAATTCCAGATCTTCGAACTGCTGCTCGCGCTGTTCCTGGTCGGCGGCGTGTTCCTGATGTCGGGGAGCGCAATCGCGGTCGTCGCGATGCTGGTTGCGCTTGCCATGATCGTCACGGGCGGAGTCTTGAGGCTGCGTTCGCCCTCGATCATCGACCTCAATCTGTTCGCCGGCTCGTGGCTGATCGTCGGCATCACCCTGGCCGTGACGGTGGCTCGGGCAACGTTTGCGCCGGGCCGTGTCACCTATCACCGCGTGATCGGCGCCGTCCTGCTCTATCTGTCCGTTGCCGTGATCTTCGCGGCACTCTACACCTTCATCGGCACGCTGCTGCCGAACGCCTTTTCCGGGATGAAGATGGAGGACAGTCCGGCGCTGGCGAACCAGCTGATCTATTTCAGCTTCATGACGCTGACGACCACCGGCTATGGCGACGTCGCCCCGCTGCATCCGATAGCGCGCAGCCTGTGCAATCTCGAGGCGATCTTCGGCCAGCTCTATCCCGCAACGCTGCTGGCGCGGCTCGTGACGCTCGAGATCACGCACAGCGATCAGGATTCGTGAGCGCGATGCGAGATTGGTCGGACGGCTACCTGAACCGCAGGTTTGCACGAGAGAGCTGGCCGATCGAGGAATACCCCATCAGCCGCATGTCCCGCACCAGCTCGGTCTGCAGCAGACCAAGCGCCCGCTCGACTCCGGCCTGGCCGGCCGCCGCCAGCGGATAGAGATAGAAGCGCCCGAGACCGACGGCCTTGGCGCCCAGCGACAGCGCCTTCAGCACGTGGGTCCCGCGCTTGATGCCGCCGTCCATCATCACATCGATCCGGTCGCCCACGGCATCGACGATCTCGGCCAGTTGATCGAACGCCGCCCGCGAGCCATCGAGCTGCCGTCCGCCGTGATTGGACAGAATGATGCCGGTGCAGCCGATCTCGACCGCGCGTTTGGCATCATCAACCGACATGACGCCCTTCAGGCAGAACTGGCCGTTCCACTGCCGGACCATTTGCGCGACGTCGTCCCATGTCATGGCGGGATCGAGCATCTCGGTGAAATAGCGCCCGATCGACATGGCGCCGCCGCTCATGTCGACATGCTCATCGAGTTGCGGCAGCTTGAAGCTCTCATGGGTGACATAGTTGATGGCCCATGCCGGCTTGATGGCGAATTGCAGCATGCCACCGAGCGTCAGCTTGAACGGGATCGAAAACCCGGTCCTCAGGTCGCGCTCGCGGTTGCCGCCGGTGATGCTGTCGACCGTCAACATCATCACGTCGACGCCGGCCTGCTTGGCGCGCTGCATCATCGCCGTGTTCAGGCCGCGGTCCCGATGGAAATAGAACTGATAGACCTGCGGCGTCGCGTAGGCCTTGCGCAATTCCTCCAGGCTCACGGTGCCGAGCGAGGACACGCCGAACATCGTGCCGTATTTCGCCGCCGCCGCAGCGACGGCCCGTTCACCCTGATGATGAAACAGACGTTGCAGCGCGGTCGGCGAGCAATAGAACGGCGTCGCCAGCTTCTGGCCCATCACGGTGACCGAGAGATCGACGGTCTCGACGCCGCGCAAGATATTCGGCACCAGATCGCAACGCTCAAAGCTCACGGTGTTCTGCCGAAGCGTCGCCTCGTCGTCCGCCCCGCCGTCGATATAGTCGAAGATCGGCCCCGGAAGCCGCCGCCGCGCCAGTTCGCGGAAGTCATGAAAATTGTGGCAATCGCTCAAGCGCATGTCGTGCTCCGAAGGTCCGGACCGCAGCGTTCAACGGCCCCCACTGCCGTTCGAACCCACAGCCTCCGGAATACCGGGCACGCTTCGCCTTGTCCACCGAACGAGGCTGGCGGGTCAAACCACCGTCCGGTGGCGCTCGATACAGGTCCGCAGCACCTCGTCCAGCGGCCGGCTCCACCAGTCATAGGAGAAGATCTCGATCTCCGAATAGCCGGCAAAGCCCTGCGCTTCGACCATCGCGCGCACCGATTTGATATCGATGACGCCGTCACCCATCATGCCGCGGTCGTTGAGGATGTCCTTGGTCGGCACCAGCCAGTCGCAGACATGGAACGCGAGCAGCCGGTCCTTGCCGGCGCGCGCGATCTGGCTCTTCAGTTCGGGATCCCACCAGATGTGATAGACGTCGAGCGCGACGCCGATCGCGCCGCTGCGGCCGGGATCGAGCGCGTCGCAGATGTCGAGCGCCTGCTTTGTGGTGTTCACGCAGGCGCGGTCGGCGGCATAGGCTGGATGCAGCGGCTCGATCGCGAGCGGCAGTTTTGCCTGCTTTGCATAGTCCAGCATCTCGGCGATGCCGTCATGCACCTGATTGCGCGCCGCGGCGAGGTCCTTCGAGGCTGCGCTGCCCGGCCGCGAATATTGCGGCAGGCCGCCGACCACGAGCACGATGCAGGAGGCGCCGAGCGCGGCGGCCTCGTCGACCGCCCGGCGGTTGTCATCGCGCGCCTCGCTACGATGCGCGCTATCGGCGGTGAACATGCCGCCGCGGCAATAGCCCGAGAGATCGAGCTCGGCATCCTTCACCGCGCGCACGGCACGGTCGAGGCCGACGGCAGCCACCTGGTCACGCCAGGGGTCGATGGCGCGGATGCCGTGGCGCGCGCAGGCGTCGATGATGGCGAGGAGATCGCCCTGCTTGCGGACGGTCGCCGTGTTCAGCGACAGCCAGCGGTGGTCGTTGGAAAAATCACGCATCAGGCGTCGATACCGCGTGTTGTCAGGATGGCCTGCATCCGTTGTGTCGCGAGTTCCGGATCGGCGAGCAGCCCCGCCTGGTCGGCGAGCCGGAACAACTCAGCGAGATGCAGGGTCGAGCGCGCGCTCTCCTGTCCGCCGACCATCGTGAAGTGATCCTGGTGACCGTTCAGATAGGCCATGAACACGATACCAGTCTTGTAGAAGCGGGTCGGCGCCTTGAAGATGTGGCGCGACAGCGGCACCGTCGGCCCGAGCACGTCATGGAAGCCAGCCGCATCTCCCGCCGCCAGCCGTGACAGCGCATAGGACGCCGCCGGCGCGATCGCGTCGAAGATGCCGAGCAGTGCGTGGGAGAAGCCCTTGTCGTCGCCGGCGATCAGTTCCGCGTAGTTGAAGTCGTCGCCGGTGTACATTTTCACCCGCGGATCGAGCCGCCGCCGCATGTCGATCTCGCGCTGCTTGTCGAGCAGCGAAACCTTGACGCCATCGACCTTGGCCGCATTGGCGTTGACGATGGCAACCGCCGTGTCCATCGCTCTGTCGAGATCGGCCGTACCCCAGTAGCCTGACAGCGCCGGATCGAACATGTCGCCGAGCCAGTGGATGATCACGGGCTCGCGGACCTGCGACAGCACACGGTCGTAAACCCTGGCGTAGTCCTCCGCGCCCTTTCCTAACTTCGCCAGCGCGCGCGAGGCCATCAGGATGATCCGCCCGCCGGCCTTCTCCACGGCCGCGACCTGCTCCTCATAGGCGCGGATGACGTCGTCAATCGACTTGGCGTCTTCCACCGCGAGGTGATCGGTACCGGCACCGGAGAACACCAGCGCGTTGCCCCTGGCCGTCGCCGCCTTCACCGAGCGCTGGGTCAATTCGAGCGAGGTCGCCCAGTCCAGCCCCATGCCGCGTTGCGCGGTGTCCATCGCCTCGGCGACGCCGAGGCCGAGGTCCCAGACATGCTCGCGGAATGCGATCGTCTTGTCCCAATCGATCGCAGCCGTCAGCCAGGGATCGACGTCGGCGCGGGGATCGGCGACCACATGGGCAGCAGAGAACGCCACACGGTTGAGCGCGCCCTCAAGCTTCGCCGGAAAGGTCCGCGACGCCGCCAGGCGGTAGGTCTCCAGGCCTCCATTTGCGGTCGGCAGCTTCAGCGACAGCGACGACGTCGGCGAGACTGGCTTGTTCATGACAAGTCCTCTCTCAGACCACGATCGGGGCGACGTCGACCCAGCGCCGCTCCTTCCAGCTCTGCAGCGCGCATTCGGCGAGCTGAACGCCCTTGGCGCCTTCGAGCAAGGTGTATTTGTAAGGCGCATCCTCGCAGACATGGCGGATGAACATCTCCCACTGCTCCTTGAAGCCGTTGTCGTAGACGACGTTCTCGGGCAGCTTCTGCCAGTCGGCATAGAAGTCGTGCATGCGCTTCTCGTCCGGGTTCCACACCGGCCGCGGTGTCGCCTGGCGTGCCTGAATCACGCAGTCGGTGAGGCCCGCGACCGCCGAGCCATGGGTGCCGTCGACCTGGAAGGTGACGAGATCGTCGCGGTAGACCCGCGTCACCCAACTCATGTTGATATGCGCGATCACGCCGCCCTTCAGGCGGAAGGTGGCGTAGGCGGAATCGTCGGCGGTCGCCTGGTACTTCTTGCCCTTCTCGTCATAGCGCTCGGGGATATCTGTCGTGCCGATGCAGACCACGCTCTCGACCTCGCCGAACAGGTTGTCGAGCACGTAGCGCCAGTGGCAGACCATATCCAGAATGATGCCGCCGCCGTCCTCGGCGCGGTAGTTCCATGACGGCCGCTGCGCCTCCTGCCAGCCGCCCTCGAACACCCAGTAGCCGAACTCGCCGCGCACCGAGAGCATGCGGCCGAAGAAGCCGGAGTCGCGCAGGAAGGCGAGCTTCTTCAGGCCCGGCAGGAACAGCTTGTCCTGCACCGTGCCGTGCTTCAACCCCTTGGCGTTGGCGAGCTTCACCACCGCAACGGCTTCCTCCAGATTGGTCGCGATCGGCTTCTCGCAATAGACGTGCTTGCCGGCGTTGATCGCCTTGGTCAGCAGCGAGGGCCGCGCCTGCGTGGTGGCGGCATCGAAGAACACCGTGTCGCCCTTGTCGGCCAGCGCGCGATCGAGATCGGTGGTGTGACGCTCGATGTTGTAGCGCTTGGCGAGGCCAGCGACCTTCTCGGCGTCGCGGCCGACCAGGATCGGATCGGGCATGATCCGGTCGCCGTTCGCAAGCTGCACACCGCCCTGCTCGCGGATCGCAACGATCGAGCGGATCAGATGCTGGTTGAGTCCCATCCGGCCGGTGACGCCGTTCATAATCAGGCCGAGGCGTTTGGTCGTCATACTGTCTGCTCCTGCGAAACGC
Organism: Bradyrhizobium macuxiense; assembly: GCF_007993935.1. Lineage (GTDB taxonomy): Bacteria > Pseudomonadota > Alphaproteobacteria > Rhizobiales > Xanthobacteraceae > Bradyrhizobium > Bradyrhizobium macuxiense_A. Next base: position 490,929 of record NZ_VITY01000002.1, read on the forward strand.
GTGGTGTGGGCCGCTTGAGCGGCTGCATGGTGGACCAGTCCGGATGGATCGAACTGGCGAATCCTGCTGCGGCAGCGATCGATCCGGTCAGGAGATCGCCGTCATGGATCGCGAGGCGGACCTTGCCGCCGGCGCGCGCGTAGAGATCGGAATGCGCGGTGAGGAAGGCGTCGGCCTCGTCGACCGGGGTGTCGGCAAAGCCGTCGACGTAATGATGACCGTTGCGCTCGGCGTGGGGGACGCCGATCAGCGCACCGAGCGCCAGATCCTGCTGCACCCCAAGCCCGGCCTGGCAGGTCAGATCCTCGCCGCTGATGAAGTACCGATCGCCATCCGCGCTCCATGCCGCCGCGCGCGTCGCATTGATGATCGACTTGTAGATGCCCTTGCACGATTTCGACGAGATGCCGCGGTAGCCGAGCGCCCGCGCCTGCGGGAATGCATCGTAGGAATCGTCGGCCTCATCGATGATGAAGCTGCGCGCGGCCAGCGGCCCGAGCGGCGATGCCCTTGTGATATCGCGCGGCATCGGCTGCTCGATATAGAGCAGGTTCGCCGTGATCGGCCGCAATGCAGGTTCATGATCGAGCCGCTCGGCCAGCGCATTCAGCGCGGCGAGGTCGGCATACTGCTCGTTGGCATCGAGCGTCACCTTGATGGCGTAGGGCAGCTTTGCCAGCTCGCCACCGATCCGCGCCAGCCGCGCCGCGTCATGAGCAGGATCGCCATTCAGCTTGAGTTTGAAATAGCGCGCCCCCGCGTTCTCGTTGCGGTCAGCGACACCGCCCTCGCCTTCGACCGTGTCGTCCATCCCGACCGTGTGCCTGACGGCGACACGATCGAGCCGCTGGCGCGTCGCGAGAAATCGGGCGATCGCGGCGTCATCGAGATCGGGCGTCAGACGCGCGTCGATGCCGGCGATGTTGCCCGCCATGCCGTCAAAGAAACTCGCGCCGGCCGCGCGCAGCAATGCATCAAGGATCGCCTTGTCGATCTCGGCCGGGCCGAAGCCGGCCGCGAGCGGCGGGATGTCCTCCGCAGCGCAGGCCGCAACCTGCGGGCCGATACACAAGGCGTGCAGACCGAACGCGGTCTCAAAATCGCGGTTCGCCAGATAGAGTTCACGCGCGATCGCAAGCGAGCGGCGCAGGCCGTCGAGCGACTGTGCCTCCGTCAGATGCGGCCGCTTGTCGAACCACTTCGGCGCCAGCATCTCGGCGCTGGCGCCGGTGGCGCGGCCCTTGCCTTCCACCTCGATCTCGACCCGCACGAACAGTTGCGTCGACGCGGTGATCGTCACCGCGCCGAAGCGGAACGGCCGGGCGAACACCAGCGGCCGTTCGAAAAAAGCGATATCGTTGACTTTGAGGCGAAGCGGCATCGAAGACTCGGGCGTTAATCCAGCGATCCCTGCGTGAAGAAATGTTTGCGGATCCGCTGCACCAATTCGGTGAAGACGGGATCGGACATCGTCTCCAGCGAGCGCGGCCGCGGCATCGGCACGTCGTAGATCGCGGCGATCGCGCCCGGACGCTCCGTCATCACGAGCACACGGTCGGCGAGGAACACGGCTTCCGGGATCGAGTGCGTGATCAGGAGCACCGTCTTGCCGGTTTCGCGCTGGATTCGCATCAGCTCGACATTCATTCGCTCCCGCGTCATGGCGTCGAGCGCGCCGAACGGCTCGTCCATCAACATGATCTTGGGATCATGCACCAGCGCGCGGCAGATCGAGGCGCGCTGCTGCATGCCGCCGGACAATTGCCAGGGCAGCTTCTTCTCGAAGCCTTCGAGGCCGACCAGCTTCAGCAGCGCCTTGGCACGGGCGAGATATTTGTCGCGGGCGAGTCGCTTCATGTCGATCGGCAGCATCGCGTTGGAGAGGATGTTGCGCCACGGCAGCAGCAGCGCATTCTGGAACACGATGCCGACATTGCCGTGCGGCCTGGTCACCACCTCGCCGTCGACCAGCACCTCGCCGGTCGTCGGCGGCAGCAGCCCGGAGATCATTTTCAGCAGCGTGGACTTGCCGCAGCCGGACGGCCCGACCACGACAAAGAACTCGCCGTCATTGATGGTGAAGTCGAGCGGCCGCAGCGACGGCACATCGCCGTCGCGCGATCGGTAAGTCTTCGATACGCCTGACAGCTTGATGCCCGGTGTGGCGCCGCCCGCGCGGTCCGACACCAGCCGCAGATGCGCGGCGGGCTGCTCGGCATGGGTTGGTTTGGTCGCGGGGTTCATCGCAGCTTTCTCCCCCCGTCGTCCCTGCGAAAGCAGGGTCCCATACGCCGCGGCTTCTCGTTCGGGCACATGGGGAGAGACCTTCCGCAACAATTGACGCCAGGGGTTATGGGTCCCTGCTTTCGCAGGGACGACAGCTGATACAGGCCGCTCACGAGTTACCCTTCGGCAGATAGTCGTTGGTGTAGAACGCCTTCGGATTGGCCTTCGCCTTGGCATCGAGGCCGCCATACTCGACCATCAGATTGACCGACTCGGTCATGTTCTGGTCGGTGACCTGGAACGGCCGCTTGTCCTTGGTCTCCGCCGTGCGGTAGAGCGGGATCGTCAACTCAAAACCCTGGGTCAGCGTGTCGATCTTGCCGCCTTTCGGATTGGCATCGAGGATCGACTGCGCCGCCGCCTTCGGGTCCTTCTCCGCGGCCTCGACCGCCTTGGTCGTCGCCGACATGAAGCGGCGCACCAGGTCGGCATTGGCCTTCACATAGTCGGAGTTCGCGATGATGCCCGACGACACCATGTTGATGCCGTAGTCGGCGAACTTGATCGGATAGACGTCCTTGCCGGTGGCGTCCTTGATCTTCATCGACTGGTCCATGACGTAGCCGAGCAAGAGATCGGCCTGGCCGTTGATGACGGCGTTGAGCTTGGTCTGGCCGTCGCCGGCAACGGTCTGGAAATCGCTTTCCTTCAGGCCGGTCTTCTTCAGGAACAGCGGCCAGATCTGCGTCATGGAATCCGCGGGCGTGATCGCGACCGTCTTGCCCTTGATGTCTTCGGGCTTCCTGATGTTCTTGTCGACGAAACCCATCGCCGACATCGGGCTGGTCTGCAGCAGCACGCCGGTGGCGATCACGGGCGCGCCCTTCACCGCCGCGCGCATCATCGTGGGCACGTCGACATAGCCGAAATCCGCGGTCTTGGCGGCCACCGCCTGCGTGGTCGCGGCCGAGCCGCGGCCTTCCTGGATTTCGAGGTCGATGCCTTCGGCCGCATAGATGCCCTTGGCCTTGCCGTAATAGAACGGCGCGTGCTCGCCATAGACGTACCAGTTCAGCATCAGCACGACCTTGTCGGCCGCGGCGGCCGGAGCCATCGTAAGCGCGGTCCAGGCCAGTGCGGCAATAACAGCAGTGACCAATCGCATCACATTCTCTCCCTGTTTCTCGTCATTGCGAGGAGCGACAGCGACGAAGCAATCCATTCCTCCACTTGCGGCGCCATGGATTGCTTCGCTTCGCTCGCAATGACGGCTGTTCTTTTGTCTTTTCCTTGCGATATCCCTACGAGGCGAAGCTGATGTCGTCGCGCTGGCTGACGTGCCAGGGGATCACCAGCCGCTCGATGCGGTCGACGATCCAGAACAGGATGACGCCGAGCAGCGCCAGGATCACCAGCGCGGCGAACATCGTCGGCAGGTCGAAGGTTCCGATCGAGCGCTGCATCACATAGCCGATGCCGGAATTGGAGCCGACGAACTCGCCGACCACCGCTCCGACCACGGCGAGCGTCACCGAGACCTTCAGGCCGGAGAAGATCGCGGGCATCGCATGCGGCAGGTTGACCGCGCAGAACACCTTGAAGCGGCTGCCCTGCATCGCGCGCGCAAGGTCGACCATGTCGGGATCGACCGACTTGAAGCCCTGCACCGCCGAGACCACAACCGGGAAGAAGCCGAGCAGGAACGCGGAGATCACCTTGGGGATGATGCCGAAGCCGAACCACACCACGAACAACGGCGCGATCGCGATCTTCGGCACCGATTGGGAGAACACCAGCAGCGGATAGACGTAGCTTTCGACGGTCTTCGAGCCCGCGATCAGCATCGCGACGGGAATGCCGAATAGCGCCGAGAGCAGGAAGCCGCAGATCGTTGCGTAGGTTGTCGGCCAGGACTGCCGCAGCAGTTCCGGCCAGTCGCTGATCAGCACCGACACGACGTCGCCGGGCGACGGAATCTGATAGGCCGGGATGTGGAACAGGCGGATCGAGAGGTCCCACGCCACCACGATGACGACCAGGAACAGGAACGGGCGGACCCACGCCGCATTCAGCACCTTCGATAGGCCCGAAGGGCTCTTTGCCTCCGCCACGTCGCGCTCCCTTGCAGTTTCTCTGCTCGGCTAGAAATTAACTCGTTGGATAAATACTGTCCAGCCCCTCGCACGCGGCAAAATCGCGCCGAAATATGCAACTTTCGTCAGGCGAGAATTTTTGTCGGATGAGACTTCGTAGCCCGGATGAAGCGCAGCGAAATCCGGGACCGGACTATCCGCGGACCGAGCTGTCCCGGATTGCGCTTCGCTCCATCCGGGCTACGGGCTTGGCAATGACTGCAGGTGAACCGCGAAGCCTCACACCACCCGGTGTTCGCTGGTGCGCAGCAGCGGCATCGCGCTGCCGACTTCGGCCGTGGACTTGCCGGTCAGCGCCGCCAGCACCAGCGCGGTCATGTGCTCGAGGCGCTCATCACGCGCATCCTTCTTGAGCAGGTCGCGGCCGAAGATCACGCTCAAGGTGGCGCTGTTGGAGAGATAGAAGAACGCGAGCCCCGCGATCGAGATATAGAGCTGCACCGGATCGACCGTGACACGGAAGTCGCCGCTCTCGACCCCGCGCGTCACCACGGTGCGGATCATCTCGACGAAGGGCGAGTGCATCGACTTGACCTTGGTGGAGCGCTTCAGATGCTTTGCCTTGGCGAGGTTTTCCGTGTTCAGCAGCGCCAGGAACTCGGGGTTGCGCAGGAAATAGTTCCATGTGAAGTCGATCAGGCGCCCGATCGCATCGGGCGGATCGAGATGCTCGAGATCGAGCGTGCGCTCCTCGGCGCGGATCTTCTCATAGGCGCCTTCCAGCACCTCGAGATAGAGATCCTCCTTGTTGCCGACATGGTAGTACAGCATGCGCTTGTTGGCGCCGGCATTGGCCGCGATGCGGTCGACCCGTGCGCCTGCGAGGCCATGGGCGGCGAATTCCTGCTTGGCCGCCTCGAGAATCCGCAGTCGCATCCCCTGGGGGTCGCGCTGCCATCTCTGTATCCGCTTTGCCTTCGCCAATTCGATCGCCCGGTGATGCTGAATAGATCAATGTAACATGACGCGCGCCCTTTGAGAACGAATGTTGTCGTGATGGCGGCGCGGGAATATTTCTCACAGTGCCCTTCGTCATTCCGGGGCGTGCCTGTTGGCGCGAGCGCGGAAGGCATCATGCGGATGTACAGGCCAAGCTCGGGCAACATATTCGGCGTCGTCCTGGCGAAAGCCAGGACCCATTACCCCAAACGCTTATCGTTGCGCGGCGCTGGGGCCACGATCCCTTTCATCATCAAATACGGTGGTTATGGGTCCTGGCTTTGGCCAGGACGACGGCGGGGATACACGTCGACAAACTCACCCCGCATCACGTGCTCATCCCTCTCACTCGCCCTTTCCCTGTGAAGGCTGCACCAGAAGCGTCGGCACGCCGCACGTGCCGTTACGCACCGTCATCACGCGCGTGCCGGGCTTGCGGCCGGTGCGAATCTCCGAGACGTCGACGCCGGCGGCAACCAGCCGCGCGCGCGTGGCATCGATATCGGCAACGCGCCAGCAGATCCCGCGCAACCGGTCCGGCGCGTCGGTCTCCGCCTTGTCGTTCCCCTTGGCCGGCCGGTGGGTGACCTCGACGACGAGATCGCCGCAACGGAAGAACATCAGCCGGCCCCACTCCGGATGCGACCGGTCGAGCGCCATGTCGAGCCCGAGCCGCGCGCCGTAAAGCGCCGCGGCGCGCTCCGGGTCTGCGGTCGAGACCACCACGTGATCCATCGCGGTGATCGAGGCCGGCGTGGTGCGCACCGACAGCGGCCGCTCCTGCTCCCGCTCGAGGAAGAACATGCGAATGCCGCGCGTCGCATCGGTTGCTGCACGCGTGCGCTTCCACGCCAGCGTGGCGCCGCTGGTCTCGTCGCGGCTCTCGACCTCGGCGACCGGCTCGGGCTTCAGCGTCAGCCGGTCAAGCCTGCGGTGCGTCCTGGCGATGTCGCTGGTGCGGAAGCAGAGGCTCGCGAGCCCCTCGCCCTGCGTGACGAGCGCACTACGGACGCGCTGGGCGGCATCGTGATCGCCGCGCGGCGCCATCAATTCCAGCGTGGTGTTATCGAGCGTGAACAGCACGCGGTCGGCGCCGTCGCCGCTGTTGCGCCAGGCCGGTGCCCGCGCGAACAGCGTCTCATAGGCGGCGCTGGCGGCGGCAATGTCGCCGGTCAGGACGACGACATGATCGAGGCCGGTAATCATGGGTGCGGCCTCCGCGAATCTGCCGTCATTGTGTTCTCCCTTGACGCAACCCGGAACCACGGGCCGCGGGCCGCCGTTATGCCGAATGCCAGAATGGCCCCCGCATCCATCATCTCTACCTGCAAACCAAGCAGGGTTGCGAATAATTTCAGCGAAATCGGCCGATCAGCGGTGCTAGTCTAGTCCGTGGCCGGGACCACACCAAGCGACGACGGGAAGCGAATGCAGGCTCTCTTCATTGGACAGACCTATATCGACGTCACCTTCATCACAGATCACATGCCTGTCGGCGACGAGAAACACGTCGCCGACGCCTATGCCGTCTCCTTCGGCGGCAACGCGGTGACCGCGGCGTTCTGCTGCGCCAAGCTCGGCGTCGAGCCGGACCTGATCGCCACCATGGCCAATGACTGGCTGGGGCGGATGTTCTGGGACATGGCCGACCGGTACGGCATCTCGTTCCATCCCCGCAAGGTCAGCTCCTCCTCGCTGTCCTTCATCATGCCCAACGACGGCAAGCGCGCCATCGTCCGCTGTCGCGACGACCAGCACATCCACCCCTTTCCGCTGCTGAACATCAAGGGCTGCCGCGCGCTGCATATCGACGGTCACCAGCCGGACGCCGCGATCCATTATGCGAAGCTCTGCCGTGAGGACGGCATCCTGACCTCGCTCGACGGCGGCGGCCTGCGTACCAACACCCATGAGCTGCTCGCCTTCATCGACGTTGCGATCGTCGCCGAACGGCTGTGCGAACAGATGGACAAGACGCCGGAGCAGATGCTCGACTATCTCAAGAGCCGCGGCTGCAAGATCGGTGGGGTCACCATGGGCGAGCGCGGCCTGCTCTGGTACGACGAAACGGGCGCGGTGCAGACGCTGCCGGCGTACCCGATCCAGCGCAAGCGCGTGATCGACACCAACGGCGCCGGCGACGTCTTCCACGGCGCCTACATCTATTCCTATCTCGCCGATCCCGGCAAAGCCTGGCATGAGCATTTCGAGTTCGCGCGCGCGGCGTCGACCTACAAGATCCAGAAGCTCGGCAACGAAGCCGGCCTGCCGACGCTCGCCGACATCGCCGCGGTGAAGCAGGAGTTCGGCGCCGCGGTTTGACAGGGCTGAATGGGGTTGGGCATGGGGCGCGTCTTCGTCGCCGGCAGCATCAATATGGACGTGGTGGCGACCGCCGACCGCCACCCGAAGGTCGGCGAAACCGTCGCCGGCGAGGCCGTGCTGTATTTCCCCGGCGGCAAGGGCGCCAACCAGGCGGTGGCATCGGCCAAGCAGGGCGTACCGACCACGCTGATCGGCCGGCTCGGCACCGATGCGTTCGGCAGGGAGCTGAGAAGCTTTCTAGCCGCGCAAGGCGTCGATCTCAGCTTCGTCAAGGATACCGACGGCACGCATTCGGGCACCGCGATCATCACGCTCGCCAATGCCGACAACACGATCGTCGTCGTGCCCGGGGCCAACGGGTTGGTCGATGCCGATGATGTCGCAGCACCCGTGCTCGCGAAAGGTGACGTCGCAGTCAGCCAGTTCGAGATCCCGCTGCCGACGATCGCCGCGTTCTTCCGCCGCGCCCGCGCCGCCGGCGCCACCACGATCCTCAATCCGGCACCGGCCAAACCGGCCGACAAGGCGCTGCTCGATCTCGTCGATGTCCTGATCCTCAACGAGACCGAGCTCAGCCTCCTTACGGGAACAGAGCTGCGCGACAGCGATGACCCGTTGCGCTTCGCCGAGGCGGCGCGAACCTTGGGGCGAGGCAAGACCGTTTGCGTCACGCTCGGCAAACGCGGCGTGCTGGCGCTGGTCGCGGACCAGCCGCTGCTCGTGCCCGGGCGCGAGGTCAAGGCCGTCGACACCACAGGCGCCGGCGACTGTTTCGTCGGCGCCCTCGCCGCGCAGCTTGCTATCGGCAAGCCGCTCGGCGACGCGCTGGCCTATGCCAACATTGCCGCCTCGATTTGCGTGCAACGGATGGGAGCTGCGCCGTCGATGCCCACGGCGCAGGAGGTGGAGGATACTCTCTCCCCACGTCGTCCCGGCGAAAGCCGGGACCCATAACCACCGCTGTCAAATGCTGCGCAGCGCAGGAACGACCATCCCCGTAAACAACTCAGGCCGCGGAGTATGGGTCCCGGCTTTCGCCGGGACGACGAGTCGTTAGGAAAGCGCACTCTTCAAATCAAAACTCGCATCCGCCGCCTGCTCCGGCGTGATCGAACCGCCTGCGCCGAGCAGCCGGCGGCCGAACATGTGGTCGCCGGCGCGATTGACCGACTCGATGCCGAGCAGCCTGTCGCCGCGATAGCAGAACGCCGAGAACGCGCCCTGCGCGCGATCGCCGCGCACCACGACGCGGTCGTAGCCGGTGGTGAGACCGGCCATCTGCAGCTTGTCAGGGCCCTGGTCGCTCCAGAACCACGGCAGGCCGTCATAGACCTCGGTCTTGCCGGTCAGCCGCGATGCCACACAGCGCGCATGGTCGGTCGCGTTCTGCACCGACTCCAGCCGCAGCGATCCGCCGAAGCGCTTGCTGGTGTAGAGCGTACAATCGCCGATCGCGGAGACATTCGGATCGGCGGTCAGAAGATGCTCGTCGACGATGATACCGGATGCGACCGGCAGGCCGGCCTCCGCGGCAAGCTCGACATTCGGCAGCACGCCGACGCCGACCACGACGAGATCGGCCGGGATGTGCGTGCCGTTGCTCAGGCTGACGCCGGTGACCTTCGCACCATCGGCCTCGATCGCCGTGACCTGCACGCCGAGGTGAATCCGGATGCCGGCAGCCGCGTGGCGCGACTGCGAGAACTCGGAAATCTCCGCGGTCACCGCGCGCGCCATCACGCGGGAGGCGAGCTCGACCACGTCGACCTCGAGGCCCTTCGCCCGTGCGGTGGCCGCGAATTCGAGCCCGATGAAGCCCGCGCCGATCACGACGACGCGCATGCCGGGCGCGATCAGATCGCGCAGCGCCTGGCTCTCGTCGAGGATGCGCAGGTAGCGGACCCCGTCGAGCTTGGCGTTGGGAATATCGAGCAGCCGGTTCCGCGCGCCGGTCGCGAGCACCAGATGGCCATAGTCGAGCGAGGTGCCGGAGGCGAGCGCCACTTTCCGCGCATTGCGGTCGACCGCGTGGGCGCGATCAGTGATCAGCTCGACCTTGTTGTCCTGGTAGAATTTCTCGGGCCGGAACATCAGGGTCTCGGGCCCGCCCGTCCCCTTCAGATAGGCCTTCGACAATGGCGGCCGTTGGTACGGCAAATGGCCTTCGTCATTGAGCAGGGTGATGCGCTCGGCGAAGCCCGCCTGGCGCAGCGACGCCGCGAGCTGGAAGCCGGCATGTCCGGCACCGACGATGATGACCGAGCCCGTCATCGGAACAACCCAAATACGCGCGAGCAGGAGCGACCCATGCCGTTTCCTCTTGTCGATGTTAGCTTGCTTGCCCCGTCCCCACAGCGCTCGTGTCTGCGTACCGAAGGCTGACGGCCATTTGGCCTCATGGCTCGCGCTGATGCAAGGGGGTCTCGGGCAAATCTGGGCGCCCGAACGCCGCCTCTGGACGCCGGGCCGCATTGCCACGGCTCCCGCCAAGGCCTTAAATGTCCGGAACCAACAAGCCCAAGGTCCTCAAAATGTCCGCTCCCGCCTCCCCCAACGATCCCGCTCTGCTCCGCATCGACGGCGCCATCGCGACCATCACGCTGAACCGGCCGGCCGCGTTCAATGCGATCGACCTGACGATCGCCAGGAAGCTCGAACAGCTCAGCGCCGAGGTTGAAGCCAACAACAATGTCCGCGTGCTGATCATCGAGGGCGAAGGCCGCGCCTTCTGCGCCGGCGGCGATCTGCAGACCATCGGCGCCGCCGCCGAAGCCAACACTGTCACCCCCGTGGTCAGCGAGATGCTTCATCACTACCACGCCTTCATCGAGACCGTACGGCGGATGCCAAAGATGGTGCTGTCCAGTGTGCACGGTTCGGCGGCCGGCGCCGGCATGGGCCTCGCCTTCGTGACCGACCTGTGCATCGCCGCAGAGGATGCCCGTTTCACGCCCGCCTATGCCAAGATCGGCGTGTCGCCGGATGGCGGCAGCACGGTCGGCATCGTCGGCACGGTTGGGACACGTCGCGCGTTGCAGATTTTCCTTGCTGAGGATGGCTTCACCGCGCAGCAGGCCTATGAATGGGGGCTGGTGGTCAAAACCGTCCCCGCGACGGAGCTGAAGGCCGCCACCCGGCAGTTCGCCGAACGCCTGGCGAAAAATCCGCCTGCCGCGATCGCGGCAACCAAATCACTGGTCTATCAGGCAGCCACCACGCCGACCAAGCAGCAGCTCGATGCCGAGGAGCACAAGATCATCACGACCATGCACACCGACGATTTCCGTGTCGCGGTGAAGAAGTTCACCAGCAAGTCGAAGTAGGAGCAGCAAGTACGACGGCCCCTTTTCTTAAGAGACTGTGCGACACCACCGTCATTGCGAGGAGCGAAGCGACGAAGCAATCCATATCTCAGCGAGCGGTGCGATGGATTGCTTCGCGGAGCCTGTCATCGGGCGCGCGTTCGCGCGACCCGTTGGCTCGCAATGACGTGGATGGAGGAGTGTGTACTCCTCGCCAGGGTTCTGCCCCAGTCAAACTAGTTCGGACAGATGTATCCCGTACCGCCTGGTGCCTTGAAGCAGCCGACGGATTCCGGGATCACCTGCTTGGGCAGCCACAGCACGACCTTCGGGAAATAGATCGTGAAGCAGATCGTGACCAGGAACACGACATAGATCGGCAACGCCGCCCGTAGCGCTTTTGCAAAGCTGATCCCGACGAATTTCGAGGCCATCAGCAGCACAAGCCCGTAGGGCGGCGTGATCAGGCCGAACGCGAGCGTCGCGATCAGCACCACGCCCATGTGCACGCCGTTGATGTCGCCAGCCTGGGTCAGCGCGTTGACCAGCGGCATGAAGATGATGATGGTCGGCACCGGCTCGATGAAGTCGCCGACCACGGTGAACAGCAGCACCATCAGCAGCATGATGAGATGCGGATCGTTGCCGGCGATCGAGGTGATCCAGTCGGCGATGTAGATCGCGCCGCGCAGATAGGCCAGCATCCAGCCGAACGCGTTCGCGGCGCCGATCGTGATCAGCGGCAGCGAGAAGATCAGGCCGGCGAGGCAGAAGTCGTACGGGATCTTCTTCAGGTGCCCGCGGTTCAGCGCCGGGATCACCACGATGATGATGTAGGCGACTGCAACCACACCGGCCTCGGTCGGCGTGAACCAGCCGGTCAGGATGCCGCCGAGCAGGATCACCGGGATCATCAGTGGCAGTGCGGCGTCACCGGCGGCGAACGCGACCTGGCGCAGCGGCGCGCGCGGCTTGCGCAGGCCCGAGGGGCCGAAGAAGTAGCAATAGATCATCAGCCCGAAGCCGATCATCAGCCCGGGGACCACGCCGGCCATGAACAGGCCGGCGATCGAGACATTGCCGACCGCGCCGTAGACCACCGCCGTGATGCTCGGCGGCACCAGCGCCGCGATGGTCGAGGCCGAGGCGATGATCGCGGCAATGAACGCCGGCTCATAGCCCTCCCGCCGCATCGGCCCGCCGAGCGCCCGGCTCATCACAGCCACATCGGCGGTGGTCGAGCCCGACATTTCCGAGAAGAACATGCTGAACACAACGACGACCTGCGACAGCCCGCCCCTGATATGCCCGACCAGCGACACCGACAGATTGGCGATGCGGACCACGACGTTCGCCGAGCTCATGAGCTCGCCGACCAAGAGGAAGAACGGGATCGCAAGCAGCGCCTCGGAATCGACGCCGTCAAAGATCTTCTGGATGATCGCCGCCAGCGAGACATCCGACAGCACCGCGCCGACGAACACGCCGGCCATCAGCGAGAACGGCACGGGCACGCCGAGATAGCCGAAGAACAGGAAGCAGAACGACATCAGCACAAGCACGACCGGTGCGCTCACGGCTGCGCTCCCGTGGCCGCGCCAGCGCTGACGGCTGGTATCGCAAGATCGTCGTCCGGCGGCTCCGGATGATCGAAGCCGTTGCGGATGCCGTTGACGAGCTGCTCGATAGTGAACAGGCCGATCAGGATTCCTGACAGCGGGATCACCGCATAGAGCGATGCGATCGGCGTGCCGGACGGCAGGCGGAAACTGCCGAAGCCGCGCAGGTAGTTCTGATAGCCATACCAGACCAGGCAGAAGGCGACACCCAGCACGACCAGCCGAATGACGATCTCGACGAATGTCCGCGACCGGCCGTGCATCGCTTCCGAGAGCGCGGTGAGATAGAGATGATCATTGCGCCGTGTCGCGACCGCGGCCCCGATGAAGATCGCGTAGATGAACAGCGTCGAGGTCACCTCCTGCAGCCACAGCCAGGGATGACCGATAGTGCGGGTGACGATGTCGGCGGTGACGGAGAGCGAGAAGCCGAAGCACAGCACGCCGCACAGCATCATCAGGATCAGCTCGAGCCGGTCGAGCGCCCGCCATTTCAGGTGCCGTTGCCGTTGCAGCACCAGTCTGTCGGCGATGGCCATCGAATGCTCCGTCCTCGTAGGTCGTCCCGGCGAAGGCCGGGACCCATAACCACCGGCGCCTGTTGTTTTGAGAAAGAACGGTGGCCGTGCTTCAACCGATCGGCCGCGGCGTATGGGTCCCGGCCTTCGCCGGGACGACGTATGAAGCGGCTAGTTGATCGCGCGGATCAGGTTCTTGATCTTCTCCGCGTGCGGACCGAGCTCCTTGGCGAGCTTGTCGAGATAGGGATCGGCGATGGCGGTGAAGCTCTTCTTGTCCACGTCCTCGACCACCTTGACGCCGAACGATTTCAGCTTGGTCAGCGCGTTCCGCTCCAGTTCGAACGCCTTCTGCGGCTCCTTGGCGCTGACCTCGTTGGCGGCGGCCTGCACCCACTGCTTCTGTTCGGCGGAGAGGCTCTGCCACAGCTTGTCGGAGACGAACAGCAGCGCATTGTTGGCCTCGTGCTCGGTGATAGAAAGCACCGGCGCGACCTCATAGTGCTTGTTGACGAGATAGACGTTGATGCTGTTCTCGGCGGCGTCGACCACGCCGGTCTGCAGCGAGGTGTAGACGCTGCCGAACGGCATATGCACCGTCTGCGCGCCGTAGGCCGGGAACATGGTGTCCTCGGTCGCGGTCGCCTGCACCCGGACCTTCAGGCCCTTGAGATCGCCGACGTTGTGGATTTCCTTCTTGCTATAGATGTGACGCACGCCCTGCGAGCCGGTGCCGATCACATGCAGGCCCTGGGCGGTGTCGTCGATCATCGTCTTGATGGCGTCGAACACCTTTGGATCGGCAAGCGCTTTGATCACATGGGCGTCATTGCGGAACAGAAAGTGCAGCGACATCACGCCGGCCTGCGGCGAGATCGTCGCGGTATTGGCCGAGGAGATGATCGCGAACTCGATATCGCCCGACTTCACGAGCTGCAGCAGCTGCGGCTCCTGGCCGAGCTGCGCGCCGGGATATTGATCGACGATCATCGTCCCCTTGCTCAATTCCTTGAGCTTCTCGGCGAACAGATCACCGGCCACCGAATATCCGGTGTTGCGCGGCTGGTCGTAGGCGAAGCGGAAGTGCTTGACCTCCTGCGCACCGGCGCGCGCGGGCAGCAGCAGCGCTGCCGCGGCCATGGCGATCCCGACGATCCTGGCTGAAGTGCCCATCGCGACGTTCCCCCTGTTTTTGATTGACGCGATCATCCCATCAGTCCCGCGGGATTGTCAATAAAACAGAGGTAATCAGCTCGTCGTAGGCGCGAACGAGCGCCGCATTGCAGAAATTATCGACAATTCAGCAAGTGGCCGAACTTTGCGCGTCACTTCCCCTTGGCGCGCATGAAGTCGAAATCGCAGCCCTCGTCGGCTTGCAGGATCGTCTCATTGAACAGATGCGCATAGCCGCGCCTGGCCCAGTCAGGCGTGCCGACCGGCGCGAGCGCAGCGCGACGCTTCTCGAGCTCAGCCTTATCGACCAGCAGATCGATGCTGCGCTTGGCGACATCGAGGCGGATCATGTCGCCGTTCCGCACCAGGCCGAGCGGACCGCCGACGGCGGATTCCGGCGTGATGTGCAGCACGATGGTGCCGAACGCGGTGCCGCTCATCCGCGCATCGGAGATGCGGACCATGTCCTTGACGCCGGCGCGCGCGAGCTTCTTCGGGATCGGCAGGTAGCCCGCCTCCGGCATGCCGGGTGCGCCCTTCGGGCCGGCATTGCGCAGCACCAGCACGTCGTCGGCAGTGACATCGAGCGCGGGATCGTCGACCCGCAGCGTCATGTCCTCGACCGACTCGAACACCACGGCGCGGCCGGTGTGCTGCAGCAGCTTCGGGCTCGCCGCCGACTGCTTGATGACGGCACCGCGCGGCGCGAGATTGCCGTGCAGGATCGCCATCGCGCCTTCGGACTTGATCGGGTTGGCCTTGGAGCGGATCGCATCCTGTCCCGGCACGTCCTCCGCGTTGGCGACGACCTCGCGCAGGGTCTGACCGGTGATCGTCTTGGCATCGAGGTCGATGAGGTCGCCGAGCTGCACCATCAGTTTCGGCACGCCGCCGGCATGATGGAAGTGCTCCATGTAGTGCTCGCCCGACGGCTTGAGGTCGACCAGCACGGGTACCTCACGGCCCAGCCTGTCGAATGCCTCGAGGTCGATCTTGTGCGGAGAACGGTTGGCGATTGCGGTGAGATGAATGAGCCCGTTGGTCGAGCCGCCGATCGCCTGCATCACGACCTGCGCATTACGGAACGAGGACGGCGTCAGGATCTCGCTCGGCTTCGGTCCCTTGGTCTTCGCCATTTCGGCGGCGACGCGGCCGCTGGCTTCGGCGGAGCGGAAGCGTTCGGCATGCGGCGCCGGGATGGTCGCGCTCATCGGCAGCGACAGACCAAGCGCCTCGGTGATGCAGGCCATGGTGGAGGCCGTGCCCATCACCATGCAGGTGCCCACGGAAGGCGCAAGGCGCCCGTTGACCGCCTCGATCTCATTGTCGTCGATCTCGCCGGCGCGATACTTGCCCCACAGCCGGCGGCAGTCGGTGCAGGCGCCGAGCACCTCGCCCTTGTGATGACCGACCACCATCGGCCCGACCGGAATCACCACCGTCGGCAGGTCGGCGCTGATCGCGGCCATGATCTGTGCCGGCAGGGTCTTGTCGCAGCCGCCGATCACGATTACCGCATCCATCGGCTGGGCGCGGATCATCTCCTCGGTGTCCATCGCCATCAGGTTGCGCAGATACATCGAGGTCGGATGGGCAAAGCTCTCGGCGATCGAGATGGTCGGGAATACGAACGGCATCGCGCCCGACAGCATCACGCCGCGCTTCACGGCCTCGATGATCTGCGGAACGTTGCCGTGGCAGGGGTTGTAGTCGCTGTAGGTGTTGGTGATGCCGACGATCGGGCGATTGAGCGCATCGTCCGAATAGCCCATCGCCTTGATGAACGCCTTGCGCAGGAACAGCGAGAAGCCGGCGTCACCATAGCTGGTCAGTCCCTTGCGAAGTCCGTCGGCCATTTTCTTCTCGTCCCGTGGTTGTTCGGGCGCACTTAAGGAGCGGCCGGAATTATTGTCAATATGAGATAATCCAGAGGCAGTGCGTGGCTGGTCTGCGGCAAAATCGCCCTCATTATTGACAATAACCGCGGCGCCGTGCTGACCTCCGGCATCGCCCCCGAAGCCCAGAGCCCATGAAAGCCGAGCCCATCCCGCCCGAACTCCAGGCCCCCTCACGCGAGGAGGAACAGGCGGAAGTGATCCGCCGGCTGGAGGAGGACATCATCTTCGGCCGCTTTGCGCCGGGTTTGCGGCTGGTCGAGGATACCCTGATGCAGCGCTACGGCGCGAGCCGGCATTTCGTCCGCCAGGCGCTGTTCCAGCTCGAGCGCCAGGGCATCGTGCTGCGCGAGAAGAATGTCGGCGCCACGGTGCGGTTCTATTCGGCCGAGGAAGTGCGGCAGATCTACGAGGTGCGCGAGATGCTGACGCGCCAGGCCGCGTTGATGATCGCCCTGCCCGCGCCCGACGGCCTGATCGACCAGTTGAGCGAGCTGCAGCGGCACTACTGCCTCAAGGCCGACGCGCAGGACATGCGCGGCATCCACGAGACCAACGATGCATTCCACCTCGCGCTGTTCTCGGCCTGCGGCAATCCCTATCTGGTCCGCTCGCTGCAGGACTACATGAACCTGACGCTGCCGATGCGCGCCAAGAACCTCGCCGACAGCGAGGGGCTCGCGCTGTCGCGCCGTCAGCACGAACTGATGATCGAGCTCCTGAAGGGCCGCGACAGCTGGGCGCTGGCGCAGCTCTGCGTCGATCACATGCAGTACAGCAAGGCGGACTATCTCGTCCGCATCTCCAACGACAAAAAGCCGCAATAGCGCGATACGCGGCCTGCTCGTGAAGGAGACGGCGATGCGTTATGTGGCTTTGTTGATCGGATCGTGCGCTGCGCAGCTCGCGCTTGGCGGCATTGCTCAAGCGGCCGATCCGCGCGCGACAGAACTCACCTACGAGCCCTGGACCAAGACCTGCCTGACCGAGGCGAGTTGCTTCGTCGCTGCCGCCGCGCGCGGCCAGTGCGCGCCGTCGGGCGGCACCATCAGCATCTCGCCGCAGAGCAGCACGCGCGCGCTGCTGACCGCCAATGTCGGAACGCGGACCATGCTGGAAGGCACGATCAGTCTGCGGATCGATCAGGACGAGCCGATGCAGATCGCCCGGACGCACTGCTACACGCTCGGCTGCGGCGGCACGCTGGAGGCCAATGGCGAGCTGATCGAACGGCTCAAGCACGCGCAGACGATCGTGGTGGAAGCCAAGAACCTGACCGGGCAGAAGATCAGCCTCTCCTTCCCGCTCGCCCACTTCTCCCAGACCTATGACGGACCCGGAAGCGCCCCCAAGGCGACATCCGGGAAGAGCGCGAGCGAGCCGCAGCGCCAGCACACCGAGGCGGTGAAGCAGCTGCCGCAGTGCGACGACTGATCACTTCTTCCAGTCGATCACCCCTGTCCTGTCGCCGTCGAACTCCATGCTGCAGAACGCGCCGCCCTGGTAGTAATCGCCGACCGGATCGGGCGGCAGCTTGGCCTGCTCGGCCATCGCGTGTTCGCGAAAATCTTCGCCGCGGCCGGTCGGACGATAGCCGAGATCGTAGGCGCGGTGATTGTCCCACCACGAGCGCTCATTGTAGGACGCGCCGTACAGCACCTCGAAATGAATGTCGGGATGTTCGAGCCCGATGCGGCAGAGCTGCACCAGATCTTCCGGCTTGAGCCAGATCGACAGCCTGCGGTGATCGAGCGGCGCCTCGCCGAAATTGCCGATCCGGATGCAGGTGACTTTCATCCCGTGCTTGTCGGCATAGAGCGCGCCTAAGCCCTCGCCGAACACCTTGCTCACCCCGTAGCGACTATCCGGCCGCGCGGTGACGTCGGTGCCGATCCGATGGTGGCGCGGGTAGAAGCCGACCGCGTGATTGGATGAGGCGAAGATCACGCGCTTGACGCCCTGCTTGCGCGCCGCCTCGAACAGATTGTAGCCACCGATGATGTTGGCCTGCAGGATCGCATCCCAGGAACCTTCGACCGAATAGCCACCGAAATGCAGGATGCCGTCGACGCCCTCGCAGATCGCCTCGACTTGCGCGAGGTCGGCGAGATCGGCCGCCTTGAATTTTTCGTTGCTGCCGAGATCGGAGGGCTGCTTGATATCGCTCAGCAAGAGGTCCGGATAGATCGGCGGCAGCAGCTTGCGCAGGCTCGTTCCGATTCCACCCGATGCGCCGGTCATCAATATGCGTGGCATGCCGTCCCTCGTCCTTCCCGTTTGCTCAGTGCAATCCTTGGACCGAATTGCGATCGCAGGCCGACAATGATAGCAAACCATGCGCTCAAGGAAACACCATCGAAACACAACAACGAGAACAGCAAATGTCCGATGTTCATTCCGCCGGCTGGCATCCCGCGACCTGCTATCCCGATCCCGCGATCCACGCGCTCGATCCGCGCTTCGAGAAATACTGGCTAAAGCTCTCCGCCGTTGAACGCATCGCCACCGGCCTGCGCTGGGCCGAAGGTCCGGTGTGGTTCGGCGACGGCCGCTATCTGTTGTGCAGCGACATCCCGAACCAGCGTATCCTCAAATGGGAGGAAGAGACCGGCGCGGTCAGCATCTTCCGCAAGCCGTCGAACTTCGCCAACGGCAACACCCGCGATCGCCAGGGCCGGCTGATCACCTGCGAGCACGGCGGCCGCCGCGTCGTGCGCACCGAGTATGACGGATCGATTACGGTGCTGATCGATTCCTTAGGCGGCAAGCGGCTGAACTCGCCGAACGACGTCGTGGTGAAATCCGACGGCGCGATCTGGTTCACCGATCCGATCTTCGGCCTGCTCGGTAATTACGAGGGCTACAAGGCCGATCCGGAGATCGAGCCCAATGTCTACCGGCTCGATCCCGAAACCGGCAAGGCGACCATCGTCGCCGAGGGCGTGCTCGGCCCGAACGGGCTGTGCTTCTCGCCGGACGAGAAGATCCTCTACGTCGTGGAATCCCGCGGCGTGCCGAACCGCAAGATCCTGGCCTATGACGTGTCCGCCGACGGCACGACGATCTCCAACAAGCGCGTGTTCATCGATGCCGGTCCCGGCACGCCGGACGGCATGCGTTGCGACATCGACGGCAACCTGTGGTGCGGCTGGGGCATGGGCGATCCCGAGCTCGACGGCGTCGTGGTGTTCGCACCCGACGGCGTCATGATCGGCCGCATCGCGCTGCCGGAGCGCTGCGCCAATCTCTGCTTCGGCGGCGTCAAGCGCAACCGCCTGTTCATGGCGGCGAGCCAGTCGATCTATGCGCTCTACGTCAACACCCAAGGCGCGTTGGGTGGTTGAGTTGCTCCGTCGTCCCGGCGAAGGCCGGGACCCATACCGCGTAATCTATCGAGCAAGGAAGTCGCAGTACCACGGCACGGCCAGTCTTCGCCAAACTCCTCCCTGTGGTTATGGGTCCCGGCTTTCGCCGGGACGACGGCTAAAATGGCACGTTCAAAACGTCTGACGCCGGAGCGGTGATCCGCCCCGGCGCCAGAACGTCGTCTCTCGTGGCTTAGCTTACGCGGCGTTGTAGCCGGCGACCGCCTTGGCCTCGAGATATTCTTCCAGACCGTAGCGGCCCCACTCGCGGCCGTTGCCCGACTGCTTGTAGCCGCCGAACGGCGCGGAACGCTCGTTCGGCACGCCCTGCAGGTTGACGTTGCCGGCGCGGATCTGGCGGCCGACGCGGCGCGCGGTTTCCACGGTGTCGGCCGAGACGTAACCGGCCAGACCATACGGCGTGTCGTTGGCGATCTTCACGGCTTCAGCTTCGTCCTTGGCGCCGAGGATGGTCAGCACCGGTCCGAAGATCTCCTCGCGGGCGATCGTCATGTCGTTGGTGACGTCGGCGAAGATGGTCGGACGGACATAGAAGCCCTTGTTGACGCCCTCGGGCAGGCCCGGACCACCGGCGACGAGCGTTGCGCCCTCGTCGATGCCCTTCTGGATCAGCGCCTGGATCTTGTCCCACTGGCCGCGGTTGACGACCGGGCCGATCGTGGTGCCATCAGCACGCGGATCACCGGCCTTGGTCTTGTCGGCGACGCCCTTCGCGATCGCGGCCACTTCCTTCATCTTGGAGAGCGGCACGATCATGCGCGACGGCGCGTTGCAGGACTGGCCCGAGTTGTTGAACATGTGCATCACGCCGCCGGTCACTGCCTTGGCGAGGTCAGCACCCTCGAGGATCACGTTCGGCGACTTGCCGCCGAGCTCCTGGCTGACGCGCTTGACGGTCGGCGCCGCACGCTTGGCGACATCGACGCCGGCGCGGGTCGAGCCGGTGAACGAGATCATGTCGATGTCCGGATGCTCGCTCATCGCGGCACCCACCTCCGGGCCGAGGCCGTTGAGCAGATTGAACACGCCCTTCGGCACGCCGGCTTCATGGAGGATCTCCGCGAAGATCAGCGCCGAGGTCGGGGTGAACTCCGACGGCTTCAGGATCATGGTGCAGCCGGCGGCGAGCGCGGGCGCGACCTTGCAGGCGATCTGGTTGAGCGGCCAGTTCCAGGGCGTGATCATGCCGACCACGCCGACCGGCTCGCGCACGATCACGGCGGTGCCCATGGTCTCCTCGAACTCGTACTTCTTCAGCACTTCGAGGGTGTTCATGAGGTGGCCGAGGCCGGCGCCTGCCTGCAGCTTCTCGGCCATCGGCAGCGGCGCGCCCATCTCGTCGGAGACGGCGGCGCCGATCTCCTTCATGCGGCCCTTGTAGACCTCGACGACCTTGGTGAGCAGCGCGATACGCTCTTCGCGGCTGGTCTTGGAATAGGTCTCGAACGCGCGCTTGGCGGCGGCGACTGCCTTGTCGACATCGGCCTTGGAGCCGAGCGCAATCTCGTACATCGCTTCTTCGGTCGCCGGATTGACGACGGGGGTGGACTTGCCTTTGACGACGGGATCGACCCAGGCGCCATCGATGTAGAATTGCATACGATTGACCATCGGAAACCTCTTGTAGGGGGCGTATGGATAAGGGGAACGGAAAGCGTTCGGCAGGCATCCTTGCACGAAAGCAGGGCGAATTGAACCCGCCATATGCGGGGCGCGGCTCGTGCACGCGAACGGGATATAAGGTCGGTTGCGCGCGGCTGGCAAGGCCACGAAGTGTCGTCCCGGCGAACGCCGCGACCCATTGCCACCGATGCTGGTGTTGCGGAAGGCTGGGACGACGAGTCGCGTTCAAAACACCATTCTGTGGTAATGGGTCCCGGCTTTCGCCGGGACGACGACATGGTGAGAGCCGGGGCTACACCGCCATCTTGCGATGCCGCACCGGGGCGCCGACTGAGACGCTTTCTGCCGCATCGATGATGGCGTTGGCGTCGATGCCGTAGTGCCGGTAGAGGTCGCCGATCGTGCCGGTCTGGCCGAAATGCTCGACGCCGAGCGCCTCGAGGCGGTGGCCGCGCACGCTGCCGAGCCAGCCGAGCGTTGCCGGATGGCCGTCGATCACGGTCACGATGCCGCAGTCGCGGCCGAGCGGCGCCAGCATGCGCTCGATATGACTCAAATGCTGCGCGCCGCGGCGGTCGCGCCGTAAATTCCGCGCGGCGGACCAACCCGCATAGAGCCGGTCGGCCGAGGTTACCGCCAGGAGACCGACATCGCGGTGGCTCTCGCCGATCAGGCCGACTGCCTCGATCGCCTCAGGGGCGACGGTGCCGGTATAGGCGATGACGATGTCGCAGTTCGGGCCCGGCCTGCGCATCCAGTAGGCGCCGTCGGTGATGTCGCGCTGGAGGTCCGGCGTCATGATCCGTTGCGGCTGCTCCAGCATTCGCGTCGAGAGTCGCAAGTAAACCGAACCACCCTCGGCGCCCTCGCGCTGCATGTGGCCAAAGCCCCAGCCCATGATCACGGCAAGTTCATCGACGAAGGCCGGATCGAACGAGGCGAGCCCGTCCTGCCCGATCCCGATCAGCGGCGTCTTGATCGACTGATGCGCGCCGCCTTCCGGCGCCAGCGAGATGCCGGACGGCGTCGCCGCCACCATGAAGCGGGCGTCCTGGTAGCAGGCGTAGTTCAACGCATCGAGGCCGCGCTCGATGAAGGGATCGTACAGCGTGCCGACCGGCAACAACCGCGCGCCGTTGATCTGGTGCGACAGGCCGAGCGCCGAGAGCATGATGAACAGGTTCATCTCGGCGATGCCGAGTTCGAGATGCTGGCCCTTCGGGGAGTACTCCCAGGTGTAGGCGGACGGGATCTTCTCCTGCCGGAACAGGTCATGGTTCTCCGCCTTGGCGAACAGCCCGCGGCGATTGACCCAGGCGCCGAGATTGGTCGAGACGGTGACGTCGGGCGATGCGGTGACGATGCGCGATGCGAGCTCGCTGTCGCCGCGCGCCAGTTCATGCAGCACGAGGCCAAAACCCTGCTGGGTCGACATCTGCGGCGACGCCTTGAACGCCAGCCGCTCCGGCACATCGATGACGGGCGCCGACAGCCGGCGGCGGCCCTCGCGGTTGAACGGCGCCTCGGCCAGGAACGCCTCGAGCTTCGCAGGCTGCTGCGTCAGGCCCTCGAACTTGTCCCACTCGTGTCCGGTGCGGATGTTCTGCGCGGCGCGCCACTTCTCCATCTGCGCCACCGTCATCAGGCCCGCGTGATTGTCCTTGTGGCCCTGCATCGGCAGGCCGACACCCTTGATGGTGTAGGCGATGAAGCAGACCGGCCGATCATGATCGACCGCCTCGAACGCCTCGATCATGCTTGCCATGTCGTGACCGCCGAGGTTCGACATCAGCGCCAACAATTCGTCGTCGCTGCGGCGCTCGATCAGGGCCGACACCTCGCCCTGGTCGCCGATATCGTCGCGCAGGTGCTTGCGGAACGCGGCACCGCCCTGGAAGCACAGCGCCGCGTACATCTGGTTCGGGCAATTGTCGATCCAGCGCTTGAGCGCGTCGCCGCCGGGCTCGGCGAACGCTTCCAGCATCAGCTTGCCATACTTCACGATCACCACGTCCCAGCCGAAATTGCGGAACATGGTCTCGAACTTGGCCCACAGCCCCTCGCGCACCACGGCGTCGAGCGACTGCCTGTTGTAATCGACCACCCACCAGGTGTTGCGCAGGCCGTGCTTCCAGCCCTCCAGCAGCGCCTCGAAGATGTTGCCCTCGTCCATCTCGGCGTCGCCGACCAGCGCGATCATGCGGCCCTCGGGCCGATCCTGCAGCCAGCCATGTGCCTTGACGTAGTCCTGGACCAGCGAGGCGAACAAGGTCTGCGCCACGCCGAGGCCGACCGAGCCGGTCGAGAAGTCGACATCATCGACATCCTTGGTGCGCGACGGATAGGACTGCGCGCCCTTGTAGCCGCGGAAATTTTCCAGCTTGTCGCGGGTCTGGTGGCCGAACAGATACTGGATCGCATGGAACACCGGGCTCGCATGCGGCTTCACCGCGACGCGGTCCTGCGGACGCAGCACCGAGAAATACAGCGCCGACATGATATTGGCGAGCGAGGCCGACGAGGCCTGGTGGCCGCCGACCTTCAGCCCATCGCTCGAGGGCCGCACATGGTTGGCATGATGGATGGTCCACGACGACAGCCACAGCACCTTGCGGGACAGAGCGGACAACATCTCGAGGCGTTCAGGCGCAATTCCCATGGCAATGCTCCCAGCGATATCCGCCGATGTTACTGCCGCCGGGACCGCCGAAAATCTCAATTCCACGCGACAGCACAGGAAAAATTGGGATAAATTCCCACGATCCCGCCGCAACTGACGAGTTCATACCAATGCCTGCCCTCGATGCCATCGACCGCAAGATCCTGAGTCTGCTCCAGACCGACAGCCGCATGACCATGCAGGAGCTCGCCGACAAGGTCGGGCTGTCGGTGTCGCCCTGCCATCGCCGGGTCAAGCTGCTCGAGGAACGCGGCGTGATCTCTCGCTACATCGCAACCGTCGACCAGAAATCGATCGGGCTGCATGTCTCGGTCTTCATCTCGATCAAGCTGGCGCGGCAGAAGGAGGAAGACCTCAACCGCTTCGCGCGCGCGATCTCGAAATGGGACGAGGTGCTCGAATGCTATTTGATGACCGGCAACCGCGACTATCTGTTGCGCGTCGTCGCCGCCGACCTCTCCTCCTATGAAGCGTTCCTGAAGAACAAGCTGACCCGTCTCGACGGCATCGCCTCGATCGAGTCGAGCTTTGCGCTGAGCCAGGTGAAGTATTCGACGGCGCTACCGGTGTGAGGTCTCGCTGTGTTGGATTCCACTCGCGCCAAACCCTCGATGTCGTCCCTGCGAAAGCAGGGACCCATACTCCGCGGCTTACGCGATAAGCGGGACTCGTCGTTCCGGCATCGCTCACAAATCACCATTCGTGGTTATGGTCCCTGCTTTCGCAGGGACGACACCGAGTACGTTGCGCGGTCGGTGGCCATGGATAAGCGTTCTCGCCACATGATTTGTCCGAGCTTTGCTCTTCGTTCCACCCTCTCTCGAACAGAGGACGCAGGGAAAGCCGGGTGCCGATCGCACCCACAGGGTCTCCGTCGCGCAACTCAGTGATTGGCGCAAAGAAGTGGCCGGCGGCGAAGTCAGGGCCGCCGCTGCGGAACAACCCGCCCGCAAAGAGTTGCGTGCAATTCACGTCGCGGCGGGAACCGAGCGGCAATGTGGTGTGTTGGTGTCAGGCATTATTGAGTGTTTTGCCACAAGTGAGAACGAACATGGCTCGCCGTAAACATCCGTGGTTGGCACTTGTCGCAGTTCTCGCGGCCGCAGCATCGCTGACGCTGCCTGCGGATCCCGCTCAGGCGGCCCGCGGCGGAGGTGGAGGTCATGGCGGCGGCGGTGGCGGATTTCATGGCGGCGGAGGCGGCGGCTTCCACGGCGGAGGCGGCGGCTTCCACGGTGGAGGTGGCGGTTTCCACAGCGGCGGTGGATTTCACGGTGGTGGCGGTGGTTTCCGCGGCGGTGCGATGGGCGGCTTCCACGGCGGTGGTGGTGGCTTCCACGGCGGCGCCGCCCGCGCGGGCGGTTTCCATACCATCCATGCGGCTCCCCATGCCGCGACAAGGATGGGGCGCAGCGGCGGCGGGCGGCAATTCCATGCCGTCCACAACCCGGCCATGACCCACGGCCCGGCCGTCAGCCGCAATCCGGCGATCTCGCACGGCGTAGCTGCGGGCCGCCAGGCGCCCTCGGCCGCCGCGATGCGTCGCAACGCCAGCGCCGTCGGCCGCACTTTGTCTTCGCGTCCGGTCACGGCCGCCCTGCGCAGCCCGGGCGGCTTGCGTAACCCGGCGGCGCGCGCCGCGGTCATGACGGCCGCCGCCGGCGCAGCCTGGGGGATTCACAACAACAATGGCGGCTGGTGGTGGCGCCATCCGCATGGCGGGTTCGGCTGGATCGGCCCGGTGTTCTGGCCCTACGCCTATTACGATCTCTACGACTATGCCTGGTGGGGCGACGACTACGACCCGTACTTCTGGGACTATGGCTACAACGACATCTATACCGGCCTGTTCGGTCCGTATGACTACGATGCCCTGAGCGGCTATGCCTATTATCTGCCCGGCTACGCCGGTCCGCGGCCACAGGTGACAGGCCGATCCAGTGCGCCCACTCAGACCGCGACCCTGGCCGACATGTGCGGCAGCGACCGAAGCGACATCGCGGGCTTCCCGATCGAGCAGTTCCGCAGCGCCATTCAGCCCAACGCCGAGCAGAGCGCAGCACTCGACGAACTCGCCAGCGCATCGCAGAAGGCGTCCGAGACCATTCTCAATTCATGTCCCAAGGACGTGCCGGTGACCGCGCCGAGCCGCCTCGCCGCGATGCAGCAGCGCCTCCAGGCGATGCGCGATGCGGTCGGCATCCTGCAACCGGCGCTGGAGAAGTTCTACGGGCTGCTCAGCGACGACCAGAAAGCCAAGGTGACCGCGCTGGCGGCAAATCAGCAACGCGGGACGCGCGAAGCGACGTCCGGCAACGGCAATTGCAACGCGGCGCAACCGGCCGCCATCGCATGGCCCGGCGACGTCATCGAACGCGACGTCAGGCCGACCGACGCACAACGCGCGAGCCTCGACGCCTTGCGCGATGCGGCGACAAAGGCCGAGGACACGTTGAAATCGTCCTGTCCGCCCGCCGACGCGCGCACGCCTCCGGCACGCCTTGCGGCGGTCGGAGCAAGACTCGACTCCATGCTTCAGGCGATCGGAACGGTCCGCCCGGCCCTCGACACCTTCTATAGTTCGCTCAGCGACGAGCAGAAGGCCGCGTTCGACGCGGTCGGCCCCGAGCGCGACAGCGGCAGGAGCGCGATGGCCGCCGCTGGCGGCGACGAACCGCCGCGAGGTCATCATCGCCGCCACCACCGTCACGGTCCGAACATCGGCGGCATGATCTTCCGGATGATGGGCCTGTAAGGCTCGCCGTCGCCTCTCGCTTTGGCGGCACCACCTTCCGCGATGCCGCCTGCGCGCTACGGCGCGATCCAGATGCCAATCGCGATGATCGCCAATGAGACGGCAATCACGAGCACGTCGGTCGTGAGCCACTCCGGCATTCCATTTGCTGGCTGCTTGCTCATGTCCGCGACTCCCTCTGTTCGCGCCGAGCCACCATGCTGAAGCGGATAACGCACCAACGTGCGTGAAGCAGATCACACCAGGCAGGAAAAAATGATTGCCAAAATTCTTCCGCGCGTAGCGCGCGCAAGTTGCGACGTACGATCTATCTTCCGCTCAGGTTTCTGAACATGTTCGACAACGCCACCCGCTCCGGACACCAGCACATCCGCGCGCGGGTGCGGACTCGAATGGCGCAGTGCCCGCTACTGCGCGGATCTCCGGCTGATCGCCATCGGCAGCCCGTGCGCCGGACGCAGCGTGATGCGCTGGAGCGGTTGCACGTCTGCATGCGGCAGCAACCTCATCTCGAAATCGCGCATCAGAACAGCAAGCACGATGGTGGCTTCCTGCAAGGCAAACGACGCACCGATGCAGGTCCGCGGCCCGACCCCGAATGGCAGATAGGCGAACCGCGGAATTGCGCCGCGCACCTCGGGCAGGAAGCGCGAGGGGTCGAACGCATCGGGGCGGCTCCATAGCCCGCGATGCCGATGCAGGACGTAGGGCGCGATCACGATCAGGGAGCCCGCGCCGACGGCCAGATCGCCCAGCCTGTCGGCCTTGAGCGCGGTCCGGCTGAGTGCGGCGATTGGAGGATAAAGACGCAGCGCCTCCTCGATCACCGCCTTCGTCACGATCAGCCGCTCGGCGAGATCATCGTCCGGATTGCTCAGTTCCCGCTCGGCCTCCGCCACGACGCGCGAGCGCCATTCAGGCGACTGCGACAGAAGGAAGATCGACCAGGCGAGCGTGTTTGCCGTCGTCTCGTGTCCCGCGGAAAGGAAGGTGAGGATGTTGGAGCGAATCTCGCTCAAGCTGAGTTGTCGTCCGGTCGAGGGATCCGGTGAACGCAACAACAAGGTCAGCAGATCGGCCGGGCCGTCGACCGGGACCGCGCGTCCTCGACATCTGGTGCCGACAATCCGGTCGATCACGGTCTCGAAGTAGGCCATCGTCGCACGCAGGCGGCGATGACCCGGGCGTGGCACGAATTTGGGCACGCCGAGCAGGTCGAGCGCACCGATGCGGCCGATCACGCTGAAATAGGCATTCATCGCCATCCGGAATTCGTCGAGATCGCCGCCGATGCCGTCAGAGAAAATCGTCAGCGCGAGCACGTTCAGCGTGACCAGCGTCATCTCGGCGGCAACATCGAGCGTGGCACTGGATCCCATCGTGGCCCATTTCGCCGACAGCTCGTTGGCGGCAACCAGCATCGGCATCGTGAAGGAGGTGACGGTACGGCGCGCGAAGATCGGAGCGAGTGTTCGCCGCTGCACGTCCCAACGCTCGCCGTCGACGCTCAGCAGACCATCGGCCAGTCCGGACGAGAGGATGCGGCGCTGGATCGTGTCCTTGGGATAATTCCTCCAATTGTCCATCAGCACACGCTTGATGGCGTGCGGGTCATGAACCACGAATACGTCGGTGAATGGCAGGCGGAGCTTGACGGTAGGCTGCTGAAAGAAATCCGCGCTCCAGCACTCAAGCGGATTCCGCCTGAGCCTGATCAGCAGTTCGAGAAATCCCAGCCGGCTAGGCGGAGGATGCGGTACGGGCGGACAATACTCCATTGCGCGGCGCAGCATGGGCCACCGTGTTCAGGTCTGCCCGCGGACGATAACAGGAAAACGTGGCTATGGGTTCCTAAGGCAGGCCCGCGCACAAGAAAACCTGTCCGCGAGCCGATAGATCGTGGGGTGGATTAGCGAAGCATGCCCCACCAATCTCTTGTCGCGCGATTGAATGATCTGCCGCGCTGACGTGAGGTAACCACTGGCGAAAGGGTTCCCTCAGGGTTAGGGAGAGGGGTGCCACACGACGCGCTCTCTCAAGCCGCGTTGGCAACGCGCGATCGATATCGCGCAATCTCATTCACCATCTCGCCCGGGGCTTACCCCTCTCCCCGCCCTCCCCCGCAAGGGGGGAGGGAGCCTGACCGGTGTGCTCACCTCACGGTGGATCGTCGTCCCTATCCTCCGCGTCACAGCACCTTGCGCTGCGCGAGATTCTTCATCAACGCACCGACGCCGAACGTCCAGGGCTCGCATTCGTCGCTGCCCCGCATCCGGTTGACCAGCTTGCCGAGCTGGGGGGCTGCGATGGTGACGATGTCGTCGCGCTTGTGGGTGAAGCCCTCGCCCTTGGCGTCGCGGTCCTTCACCGGTGCGAACATCGTGCCGAGGAACAGCGCAAAGCCGTCGGGATATTGATGCACGGGGCCGATGGTTTGCGCGACGAGATCGGTCGGGTCGCGGCTGATCTTGGAGATCGAGGAGTGGCCCTCGAGCACGAAGCCATCTTTGCCCGTCACGGTCAGGCCGACATCCATCTTCCTGACGTCGTCAAGCGAGAAGGTCTGATCGAACAGCCGGAGCAGCGGGCCGATCGCGCAGGAGGCGTTGTTGTCCTTGGCCTTCGACAGCAGCAGCGCCGAGCGGCCCTCGAAGTCGCGCAGATTGACGTCGTTGCCGAGCGCGGCGCCGACGATTTTGCCGGCGCCTGAGACGACGAGCACGACCTCCGGCTCCGGATTATTCCAGGTCGACTTCGGATGCAGCCCGGCATCCATGCCCGACCCGACCGACGACAGCGTCGGCGCCTTGGTGAACACTTCGGCGTCCGGACCGATGCCGACCTCCAGATACTGGCTCCAGGCGTTCTGATCGATCAGCACCTGCTTCAATCGCATCGCCTGCTCGGAGCCCGGCTTCAGCTTGGAGAGATCGTCGCCGACCAGCCGTACCACCTCCTTGCGGATTGCCTCCGCCGAGGACGGGTTGCCGCGCGCCCGCTCCTCGATCACCCGCTCCAGCATCGAGATCGCGAAGGTGACGCCGGCGGCCTTCAGCACCTGCAGGTCGACCGGCGCGAGCAGATGTGGCCTCGCCTTGTCGCGGCCGTCAGGCGGCGTGTTGGCGAGGATCGTCTCGAAATCGCCGATCCGCTCGCCGCGCGTGGCGCGCAATGCGCCGGCAGGATCGGCTTCCTCGCATAGCGCGCTCACGGTGGGGAAACGCGCCGTGACGTCGAACACGCCGTCAGCCCGCACCGCGACCACGGCCGGTCCACCCGCCTGCGGCAGCCAGACCCGTCCGACCAGCGTGCCGGCGGTGCCGTCCTCCGGCAGGACGTCTTTTGGCGTGAGCGAAATCATCGGCATCTCCCATTTTCGTGTTGTTGGCGCTTGTTAGCACAGCCGTGGCGCCGGCGTGAAACAGCGGTCATGGCATTGTCATAGAGGGGTAACATCGCCCGTCAATGCTCCCGTCGATCCATCTAACACACTGAAAGACGGACCTTCATGACCGCTCCCCACCTCACCGACGAAGCCTCCCACGAGGAAGCTTTGCGCGACGAAGCCGCCCGTGAGGAAGCTTTGCGCGCCCGCATCCACCAGGAGATGGCCGACAGCCTCGACGAGGAACTCGAGCTCGAGCTCGACGACATCAGGCTCGACGAACTCGAGCACGATGGGGTCGGAAAGCCGTCGATCGACCGCAAGTTCTACTTCCGCGAATTGCTGCGGCTGCAGGGCGAGCTGGTCAAGCTGCAGGACTGGGTGCAGCACGAGAAGAAGAAGGTCGTGGTGCTGTTCGAGGGCCGCGATTCCGCCGGCAAGGGCGGCGTCATCAAGCGCATCACCCAGCGGCTCAACCCGCGGGTCTGCCGCATCGCGGCGCTGCCGGCGCCGAACGAGCGCGAGCGCACGCAATGGTACTTCCAGCGCTACGTCTCGCATCTGCCGGCCGGCGGCGAGATCGTGCTGTTCGACCGCAGCTGGTACAACCGTGCCGGCGTCGAGAAGGTGATGGGGTTCTGCACCGACGAGCAGTATGAGGAGTTCTTCAACTCGGTGCCGGAATTCGAGCGCATGCTGATCCGCTCCGGCACCATCCTGCTGAAATACTGGTTCTCGATCACCGACGAGGAACAGGCGTTCCGCTTCTCGATGCGGATCCAGGATCCGCTGAAGCAGTGGAAGCTGAGCCCGATGGACGTCGAGGCGCGGACCCGCTGGGAGCTCTACACCAAGGCCAAGGAAACGATGCTGGAGCGCACCCATCTGGCGGACTCACCGTGGTGGATCGTCGATGCCGTCGACAAGAAGCGTGCCCGGCTCAACTGCATCTCGCATCTCTTGAGCCAGATCCCCTATCAGCACGTCACGCACCAACCGGTGGTGCTGCCGCCGCGGGCGCGCAACCCCGACTATCACCGCGGCCCGATCCCGCCGGAGATGTACGTGCCGGGACGGTATTGATCCGGTCGTTTCCCCTCTCCCCGTTCTTGCGGGGGGAGGCTCGCCGCACATTTTCGGAATAATAGAATAATGCCTCTGATTTGCCCGACATGTCAAGTTGCCGTGTCGACTGCCGGCACGCGGCCGGCTGCTTTGCATGGGGTTGTTTTCGAGTTTTTTGACGGTGCGCCCCGGCGAAGGCAGGCGATGTGCGATAGCCAGGCCGCAAGCGGGGCGAGGTGAAGAGATGGACATCTCCGCTTCGCCACGCCTACCAATGGCGCAGGCGCGCGCCCTTGCTGGCACAGGAACCCGACGCTAGGCTTCGGCGATCTGGTGCAGGGAGGCCCGCTTGACTCAATCCGACGACATCAAAATTTCCGAAGATCGCCGCGACGCGCTGCGCTATGCGCTGGCGATCGGCAGCGGCGCGGCGCTCGCGGCCGCGATGGCCACACCGGCCGCGGCCCAGACGCAGGCCGACAACACGCTGGATCGCATCCGCGCCAACAAGGTGCTGCGGATCGCGGTGCTGCCGGGCGAGCTGCCCTATTTCAACAAGGACCTCGCCACCGGCACCTGGTCCGGCTTCTCGATCGAGATGGCCAACGATCTGGCGAAACTGCTCGACGTCAAGCTGGAATATGTCGAATCGACCTACGGCAATTCGATTCTGGATCTGCAGGCCAACAAGATCGACCTCGGCTTCGCGCTCAACCCGACCCCGCAGCGCGCGCTGGTGGTGGATTTCACCAACCTCGTGTTCCCGCATCCGTTCGGCGCGATGCTGAAGAAGGGGCTCGAGGCCAAGACCTGGGCCGACATCAACAAGCCCGAGGTCAAGATCGCGGTCGACGTCGGCTCGGCCAACGAGGCCGTGGCGCGGCGCTTCGCGCCGAATGCCACCATCAAGTCGCTGAAGTCGCGCGACGAGGTGATGCTGGAAATGTCGTCGGGCCGCGTCGATTGCGTGGTCAACGCACTGGTGCTCGGGCTGACCGCGATCGCCAAGAACCCGAATCTCGGCACCTACAAGATCTTGGCCTCGCCCTCGGTGACGATCGCGAGCGGCACCGCGGTGCGGCGCGAACAGGACAAGCGCTGGCGCGATTTCCTCTCGGTGTGGATCGACTACAACCGCGGCATCGGCCAGATGCGCGAATGGTTCGTCAAGGGCCTCGGGCTTGCCGGCGTCAAGCCCGAGGACGTGCCGGTGGAGCTGAATATCTGAGGGGACAAAGTCGTCTCTAACCTCTCCCCGCCCTTTGCGGGGAGAGGGAGAAGACAGATCACACCTTGTCGTAAGTCAGTCCGCGCTCCAGCCGGCGGGCCACCAGCGTCGACGGGAACAGGATCGCAAAATAGATCAGCGCGACGATGGTGTAGACCTCGAGCGGCCGATAGGTGTCGGCGTTGATCAAGGTCGCGTTGTAGACGAGGTCGGGCACCGCGATGATCGAAACCAGCGAGGTGTTCTTCAGCTGGGTCACCGACTGGTTGACATAGGGCGCCATCATCGGCTTCAGCGCCTGCGGCAGGATCACGAGCCGCATCAGGCGCCAGCCGCGGAAGCCGAGCGCCTTCGCCGCATCCCACTGCCCGACCGGCACGCTCTCGATCGAGCCGCGCACGATCTCCGCATAGAACGCGCCGCCATAGAGCGACAGCACGCTGACCGCTGCGACATGCGCCGGGATGTTGACGCCGATCACCACCGGAAAGGCGTAGTAGAACCAGATGATCTGCACCAGCAGCGGCGTGCAGCGGAAGGTTTCGATATAGGCGATCAGGAGCCAGTCGATCACCGGAATGCGCCGCAGGCGCAGCATGCCGACGATCAGGCCGATCAGCATGCCCAGGATGATGGTTCCGATGGTGTAGGCGATGGTCCAGCCGAGCCCGAGCCAGAACAGGTGGCTGTACTTGGCGAGGATCCCGAAATCCCAGACGTAGTTCATCCTGCCCCTCGGTTGCCGCGCGTTCCCCTCCGCCTGGCTTGCGGCCCCAGCATCGCAGGCGGCCTCGCGCGAGTCACGCGATATACCGGCCGGGTGAAAATGCCGTCACGTCGAACGGCGGCGCGTCGCCCGCGATCATCGCCGCGATCGCGGCACCGGTTCCGGGGCCGGTGGTGAAACCGATATGCTGGTTGCCGAAGGCGAGCCAGAGACCGCGATGCCGCGGCGCTCCACCGATCATCGGCAGGCTGTCGGGCAGCGTCGGCCGCGCGCCGCGCCAGCGCTCGCCGATCGCATCGCCGAATTCGACCACGCTGCGCGCCATCGGCACCACGGCCTCGAGCTGCGAAAAATCCGACGGCGCGTCGCGCGCGGTGAGCTCGACGCCGCTGGTGACGCGAATCCCCTGCTCCATCGGCGTCATCAGGAAGCTGCCCTCCGCATCATGGATCGGCCGCAGCAATTTGCGTGCCGGGTTCGGCACGAAATGCTGGTGATAGCCGCGCTCGAATGCCAGCGGCACCCGATAGCCGAGCGGTCGCAGCAGCTCGGCTGACCAAGGTCCGAGCGCGACCACGACATGGCGCGCGGCGATCTCGCCGCTAGCAAGCTGCACCCGCCAACCGTCGCCCTGCGGCGCGATCCGCCGGATCTCGGATTGCCGCACCGTGCCGCCGCCAGAGGCAAGCAACTGCGCATAGGCCTTCACCACCTCGCCCGGTGAATCGACCGATGCCGTCTGGGTGTGCAGCAGGCCGACACTATAGGCAGGGATGATGTTGGGCTCGAGCGCCGAGATTGCCTGGCGATCGAGCACCTCACTTTTGATGCCGAACTCGGCAAGCGCGGCCTGCTCGGCCTCGACGGCCGCGAGCCCGTCGCCGCGCCAGGCCTTCAGCCAGCCGGTCTCGCGGATGCGATGGCCGGCGCCGGCCTGCACGATCCAGTCGCGATGCAGCGTCAGCGACGTTCCGATCAGGTCGTGCAGCGCGGCGGCGCGCGGCTTGGTCTGAGACGGTATTGCGGCGGCGAGGAAGCGGATCACCCAGCCGGCATTGCCGAGCGCCCAGGGAAGATTCCAGCGCAGCGCCGGATGCCTGTTGGTGAGATATTTCGGCAGGTTCTTCAGCAGCGACGGCGTGTTGAGCGGCAGGATCGAGCCGGACGAGATGATGCCGGCATTGCCGTAGGAGGTTTCGCTGCCGGGCTCGCGGCGGTCGACGATGACGACCGAGAGCCCGAGCCGCCGTGCGGCAAGGCCTGCCGAGACGCCGACCATGCCGGCGCCGAGCACGGCGACATCGACCTGCTGTGCTGGCGCGCCCTCGCTCATGCCGTCACATCAAGGTCAGGCCGCCATCGACCGGCAGCGTCGCACCAGTGACGTGGCCCGCGTCCGGCGACAGCAGGAACGCGACGACGGCGGCGACCTCGTCGGGCTCGGCCAGCCGCTGCATCGGATTGGCTTTCGCCACCCGCTCCCAGGTCGCGATATCGAGCGCGCCGAACAGGCCGGGATCCTTGCGGGTATAGCCGGGCATCACGACATTTGAGGTGGCACCTGATGCGGCGAGCTCGATCGCCAGCGACTTCACCAGCACTTCGAGCGCGGCCTTCGCGGCGGCCGATCCCGGATAGGTCGCACCCGGCACGAAGCGATGCGGCCCGAAGCTGGAGACCGCAACGACGCGACCTTGCGCGCCGCGCGTGAGATCAGGCAGCGCGGCCGCCGTGATTTCATGGAATGCCGCCGCCATCACCGCAAAAGCGCGCTCCAGCGCCGCGCGCGGCAGGCTGGCGAATTCGCGCCGGTCGGCAAAGCCCGCCGCGTGCACGATGGTATCGATCGGCCCGAACGCGGCACGCGTTGCTGCGACCAGCGACGAACCCGCGCCGGCAGCGGCGAGATCGCCGGTAGAAACCGCGACCTTGGCGCCCTTGTTGCGGCATTCCTCGGCAACCGCATTCAGCCGCTCGAGGCCGGCGGCGTCGGTGCCCTGGCCATGCAGCATCAGGGATTGATCGGGGCCAGCGAGCCGGCGCGCGACCGCGGCGCCAATGCCGGAGCCGCCTCCCGTGATGATTGAAACGCGCATCGGGTGGGTGCTGTCAGTACTCTCGAGGACAGCGAACTATAGGTTCGGTGCCACGAAATGCAAATTGCGCGCCGCGAGCACCGATCCGTAGGGTGGGTTAGCCGGAGGCGTAACCCACCTCTTCTCGCACCGCGCGATAGTCGGTGGGTTACGCTTCGCTAACCCACCCTACAAGACCGAACTCAGCGCCACGGCTCGACCAGGATCTTGGTGTGCGCCTCCGGATTGGCGAGATCGGCAAACGCCTGCGCGACGCCGTCGATGCCGACGCGGCCGGTGACCAGCGAGGCGGCATCGACCTGGCCTTCGGCGATCAGGCGCAGCGAATAGGCGAACTCCTCCGGCGTGTAGCCGAGCACGTACTGGACGTTGAGCTCCTTGATGATGCCGAGCATCGGCTCTGACTTGTCGGTCTCCATGCAGACGCCGACCACGACGACACGCGCGCTGCGCGGCGCGCCCTCGAACACCTGCTGCAACACGCCGGGCACGCCGACGCATTCGAAGATCAGCGCGGGCTTCAGCGGCGGCAGCAGCGCCTGCATCGGCGGCCGCGCCGCCTTCTCCGCTTCGGACATCTGGGCATGCTCGGCCCAGCTCGCATAGGGCTGCGTCTTCGCGGGATCGACCACGACATCGGCGCCCATCTTCTCGGCAAGCAGCCGCCGCGCCGGCGAATAATCCGCGGCAACGATCGGGCCGAGCCCCCTGATCTTGAGCGCCGCGATCACCGCAAGACCCACCGGCCCGCAGCCGATCACCAGCGGCACCTCACCGCCCTGGATGTTGGCCATCGCCACTGCATGCACGCCGACCGCAAGCGGCTCGGTGAGCGCGGCGTGCTCGGCGGCAAGGCCGTTCGGCACTTCGAGCAGCAGCGGCTCGCTGAGCAGCATCTGCTCGGCATAGGCGCCAGCATAATCGTTGGAATAGCCGATGCCCTTGGGGCCCTCCGGCGTCAGCAGCGCCGGCAGCGAGCACACACGCGTGCCGGGCTTCAGCTTGCGCGTGGTGTTCGGGCCGTAATCGAGGACTTCGCAGCAAAACTCGTGGCCGAACACGACGTCGCGCGACAGATCCATCGGCGTGCGGCCGGGCAGAAACTTGCTCAGCTCCACCATTCGGTGGGCGTGCTTGCGCGCGTGCAGATCGGAACCGCAGATGCCGCAGGCGAGCGACTTGACCAGCACCTGGCCGGCGCCAGGCTTCGGTTCCGGCATCTGGTCGACGACAATCTCGCCGTTTCTGAAGATCGCTGCGCGCATGGTCCCTCCCGCGTGGGTTTTGTCCCACTCATTCTGATGGGTATTTCGTACCGCGAAATACGCTGTCGCGGATCAAGTCCGCGTCAGACTTTCACTTGTAGGACGCTATAGCACGGAGGGTCACCACGTATAGCGCATAACGCCCTTGCCGGCGTAGGACTGCGTCACGCCGGAGAATTCGCCCTCGAAGGTCGCGGCCGCCGACCAGCCGTTCCGCCACTTCATCTCGAGCGAGGCCGTGGTCAGCGCGGAGTCGCTGGCCTGTGCCGCGCCGTTGACCACGAAGGCCGCGCCGGGCAATGCCTGGAACACAGCACCAACATTGCGGTTCGGGTTGAAGTCATGTGCCCAGGCGACGCGGCCACGCAGCGTCAGGATGCCGCCATCGACCGCGAACGACTTGTCGGTGCGCAGCCCGAGCTCGCTCCTGACGTCGGTGACGCTCTTCGCCGCATAGTTCAGTGCGAAGGCTCCGCCGCCGGCGACCACGCTTTCGGCATAGGCCGGCAGCTCGAAGCTGGCGAACTGCGCGGCAGCGTAAGGCGTCAGCCCGATCCACGGCGTGGCGTAGCGATAGCCGCCCTCGAGCCGGCCCGACCACGCATTGGCATTGAAGTTGGCGCGGAGACGATCGACGCCCGCGGCGGTGACGATGCGGTCGGTGGTGATGTCCTGCGAGCCATAAGCGAGCGCTGCGCTCAGATACGCCGCGCCAATAGTGTGGCGCACGAAGGCGCCAGCCTGGAACAGGTCGGAGCGGCCCCAGCCGAGCCCGTTGACGCTGAAGCTGGTGCCGCCGCCGGCCAGCGCAACGCCGGCAATGGTGTTCGGTGAGAAGCGGTAGTCGGCGCCGACCGCCGTGCCATAGACGCTGCTGCTGCTGTTGTTCGAGCCCAGCGCCGCATTGCCGCCGGTGGTCTGCGAGCCGCCATAGCCTGCCGCCCAGACGCTCCATCGCTGCGCGAAATCGAGTTGCTGCGGCGGCACCTTGGTATAGATCGCAGCGAGCGCGTCGTGCGGCTCGGACTTGCGCGCCGCATAGGCGAGCGAGGCGCTCTCCTCGGCGAACGGCACAGCGCCCGCGCCATCACTGACACCGCCATCGCGTCCGGCCACGAACGGATCGGTCAACAGCCCGATGAACTGAATCATCGCGTTGAACGTCGCCTGCTGCGATCCGGTCGCGCCCTCGCCCGACACCTGCGTCAGGCCATTGGGCGAGAGCCCCGCGTAGGCCGCGTTGATGCCGCCATTGGCATTGAAGAAATTCTGCAAGGTGGTGGCGACGTTGCTCTGATTGACGTTGAGCTTCGATTTCGCGGCGTAGTCGAGCGCGAAGTTGAGGTAGGCATGGTTGGCGTCGTAGCCGAGCGTCGCGACCAATCCCGACGGCAGCCCGGTCGAATCGACGCCGGCAAACGCGCCGCTGCGGCCGCCGGCCGTCGACAGGATGGTGTATTGCTTCATCACCGTGCTGCCGGCAGCGACGCTGACGCCGACCGAGCCGGCCAGCGTCGCGCCACCGGCCACCTTGGCCGATGTCGACGCGGTCGAATTGAGCCCGACGAGATACAGCGCACCGGACTGGAAGGCGAGATTGCCTGCCACGTTCAGGAACGAGCCCGGTGCAGCATTGCCCGGCAGCAGGATGCCGCCGCTTGCAATTGTCGTATTACCGACAGTGCCGCTCCCGGAGAGCGCACCGCCCGAATTCACCGTCACCGAGCTCGACGACACAATCGAGCCGTCGACCTGCAAGACGCCGCCATTGACGACGGTGCTGCCGGTATAGGTGTTGGCGCCCGACAGGATCAGCGTGCCGCTGCCGGTCTTTTCCAGATTGCCGGGCCCAGCCGGGCCGCAGCCGCAGGGATTGGAATCGGCGATGACGCCGCTGACATTGGTCGAGAGGTTATTGCCGCCGACGGCGAGCGTATTGCCGCCGCCGATATAGTAGGTGCCCGAGCCCGCGATCGAGCCCGCCGTGATGCGACCGTCACCGCCCGGTCCAAGGCTGCCGCCGAAATCCACGAAGCCCGTGCCGTTGGTGATGAACTGCGCGGCGCCGCCGGTCGAATTGCCTGCGAATCTGACGTTGGCGCCGCTCTCGGTGGTGATCGCGGCGTTGCCGGCCGTTGCGTAGGCGTCAAACGTCAGCGCGCCGCCTGAACGGTTGATGATCGTGGCGTTGCCCGCGGTCGGAGCTTCCGTCAAGCTGAAGCCCGACGTGCCGAAATAGGTAAGCCCGCTATTGTCGATCGTCGCGCTCGCCGCGGTGCTGTTCTGGAAGAAAGCGATATAGCCGGTCGCGGTCGTGGTGATCGTCGCCGACCCGGCCGACGAGAATTCGAAAAACTGTGTCGAGCCACCATTGTTGCCATTGGTGATGGTGGCCTGACCCGCATTGGTGTGGCCCAGGAACACAACGCCGCCGCCATCATGGTTGTCGAACACGGCCTTGCCGGCCGTGCTGGTGTCCAAGCCACCGGGAGGACCAAGCGCGTCGCCGAACACCACGGTGCCGCCGTTGGTGTTGGTGAAGGTGGCATTGCCGGCAGAACTGGTGTCGCGGAAGATGGTCAGGGCACCGTTGGTATTGCTCACGGTCGCGTTGCCCGCGGTGCTGCTGTCGCGAAACTCCGTGACGCCGGAATTCACGTTGACGATCGTCGCCGTCGACGCCGTCGTGGAATTGTAGAACGTCGTGGTGGCGATCCCGCTGAAGCCATCGTTGACGATCTTCGTGATGCCCGCCGTGTTGGCATTGACGATGTCGAACTTGCCGTCGACATTGACCTGGCCGACGATCGAGGCGGTGTGCGTCGCATCACCAAGCTGCAACGTCGCGCAATCGCAGATCGTGGTGCCGCCGGTATAGGTGTTGGCGCCTGTCAGCACCACGCGGCCGAGGCCACCAGAATTATCCAGCACCGTCAGCTTGCCGGGGCCGTTGCCGTCGGTGATGTTGCCGGCGATCGTGAGCGTCGTGCCGTTGGCGTCGATCGAGCTGCCGATCGCCGAGGCGTTGACCTTGAAATTGTTGCCAAAGGTCAGGTTGCTCAGGCCGTCGGCCTGGAACGAGGCATTGTCGAGCGTGAC
The DNA here is from genome assembly GCF_007993935.1 of Bradyrhizobium macuxiense. Lineage (GTDB taxonomy): Bacteria > Pseudomonadota > Alphaproteobacteria > Rhizobiales > Xanthobacteraceae > Bradyrhizobium > Bradyrhizobium macuxiense_A. The sequence goes on from NZ_VITY01000002.1 coordinate 530,388, forward strand.
CGTGCCCGATCCGACAGACTTGTTGTTGCCGGCGACAACGGTCGTATCGACCACCAGCGTTCCGCCGCTATAGGTGTTGACGCCGGACAGTTGGACGTTCGAGGTCCCCGACGCGGACGAGTCGATCAGGCGCAGGACACCAGCGCCGGCGCCGTCGGCGATCACGCCCTGAAGATTGACCTGAGCACCGTTCGCATCGACAGTGCCGCCGGCCGCGTTGACCGCGATGGTGTTGGAGAAGGCGACGCTCGAAACCGTCGGCGACTGCATCTGAAAGGTGCCGCCGTTGAGCATGATGGTGCCGGTGCCGACCGAATTCGCATTCGTCACCTGCACTGTGCCCGCCGAGATCAAGGTGCCGCCGGTGTAGCCGTTGGTGCCCGCGAGCACCAGCGTGCTGTTGCCGAGCTGCTGCACCATCACTCCCGGCGCAAAGGCGTCGTTGATGTTGGCGTTGATGGTGATGGTCTGGTCGCTGTTGGCCCGATTGATCAGGCCGCCGGTTGGCCCGGCCAGGGCGAAGCCGACCGGATTGCCGCCGACCGTGTATGACTGCGAATTGGCCGTGAAGGTCCAGGAGTCCGGAAGCATCGGCCCGGCGCCGACAGTGACCGTCGCAGATCCCGTCGAGCCGAAGATCGCCGACTGCGTGGGGAAGATCGGCGGCGCGCCGGGCGACGTGGTCGACCAATTGGTCGAGAGTTGATAGTCGGCCGTGGCGGTCGAGCTGCCGGTGCCGCCCCACGTGAAGCTTTGAGCCTGTGCCGAACCGAACGGCAATGCGATTGCACTGCTCAAGGCGCAGAGCAAGAGCGCTATCACGCCTCCCCGCGGCCAACATCCAAATGAAAAAAACGACGAACCAAAATGCACTTGCACTGCCCCCAAAACGCTCTGCGGCGTTCTTGGGTTCAGGTTAGCATGCGGCGAACGCGCGGTTGCTGATTGTCTCCGAAATCCGTCGTTTCAGCATCAGCGGCTCAAAGTTTTCGGGCGATCTGTTGTACCCGCGCAACGATTAGAGTGTGCGCCTTCGCAACCAGCGCACGATCCTCGCCCCGCCGCCGTCAGGCGTTCGGCGAGGGCTCGCCGGCCGCGGTCAGCAACTGCGACCGTCTGACGCGCTCGCGATGCGCGGTGTAGAGGCCGGAGGCGACGATGAAGCCGGCGCCGAGGATGGTCCAATGGTCGGGCACTTCACCGAAGATCAGGAAGCCGAGGATGCTGACCCAGAGCAGCTGCGTGTAGGAGAACGGCGCGAGCACCGACGCATCGCCGTAGCGGAACGCGAGCACCACGATCCATTGTCCGACGGTGGACGCAACACCAATCAGGATGCCGAACATGATGTCGTGCCAGCTCGGCGTGACCCAGACGAACGGCACCAGCGCGCTGACGATGGCGACGCCGACAATGGACGAATAGGTCATCACCGTGATTGGTCGTTCGCTGCCGCTCATCATGCGCGTCAGGATCAACGTGCCGGCCCAGGCCAGCGCGGAGACGATCGGGAAGACCGCGGCGGGATGGAAGGCGCTGGTGCCCGGTCGCAGGATGATGAACACGCCGGCGAGGCCAACCGCGGTCGCGATCCAGCGCCGCATGCCGACCCTCTCGCCGAGGAACGCGATCGACAGCGCGGTGACGAACAGCGGCGAGACGAAGCTGGTGGCCGAGGCCTCGGCGATCGGCAAAAAGCCGAGCCCCGTGATGAAGATCAGCGACGAGCCGAGCAGCGCGGCGCCGCGCAGCACATGCAGGCCGGGACGGCTGCTGCGCAGCGCGAACAGCGGCGAGCCGGGCAGCATCGCCGGCGTCATGATCAGCGCGAACACCAGGAAGCGGATCCAGGCGATCTCGATCGAAGGCAGCGAGGACGAGAGATATTTTGCGGTGACGTCCGATGTTCCCAGAAACACGGTCGACAGCAGGATCAGCGCGATGCCCTTGAACGGCCGGTCGGTGCGGGCCGGCGCTTTGCTCGCCAGGCTCGTCGTTGCGGGCGTCGTCTTAACGGGCAAAGAAAGGGGAACGCTGTCCAGCCTGGCGGCTACGGCGGCGGGGGGCGGTGTCACGGCAATCTCGATGAGCAAAATAAGGGGAATCTGCTGTTCGTACAGAACGCCAATTCCGCCGCGAGAACAATGCCCGAAAACGGGACTCCGATATGCGTCAGCGCGCGCGGCGGCCCGCCGCAGCCACAATGCGGCCGCAGCTGCAACAGTTTGTTAACATTTGTGTGGGGCGGAGCGTCTGACTCCCGCGAATTTCGCGGGACTGTGTTGTGTGATGTGGTTGTTCAGAGCATCGGCAGCGAGCGCGGCTTCGGCCCGCGCGCGAACGCTGCGTCGAGTGCGGCGAGTTCGTCGCCGCTGAGCCTGAGCATTCCCGCCGCTGCATTCTCCGTCGCGTGGTCCGCATTCGATGCCTTCGGAATTGTCAGCACCGACGGCAGCCGCGTGAGGAAGCTCAGCGCGACCTGGCGCGGCGTCGCCTTGTGCTTCTCCGCGATCGATTGCAGCACCGTGCCGGCCTTGCTCGACGGCGAGGGAAAATCATTGTGCCCGAACGGCGAGTAGGCAACCACGGCCACGCCGTGCTGCTCGCACCATGGAATCACGGCGTGCTCGATGGCGCGCTCCTGCAGATGGTAGAGCACCTGATTGCAGGCGATCTTGCCCTCGCCTGCGACGTCGAGCAGTTCGTCGAGATCCTCGGTGTCGAAATTGCTGACGCCCCAGGAGCGGATCTTGCCGGCGGCGATCAGATCGTCGAACGCCGCGACCGTCTCAGCCAGCGGATAGGTTCCGCGCCAATGCAGCAGGTAACAATCGAGGCGATCGGTCTTCAATCGCTTCAGCGAGCGCTCGCAGGCGGTGACGGTGCCGCGCCGCGAGGCGTTGCTCGGCAGGACTTTCGAGACCAGGAACAGCTCGTCGCGGCGGCCAACGATCGCATCGGCGATCACGAGCTCGGCGTCGCCATACATCTCGGCGGTATCGATATGCGTCATGCCGGCATCGATGCCGCGCTTCAGCGCAGCGACGGCCGCCTTGCGGTCACCGCGATCGAGATACCAGGTGCCCTGCCCGATCACCGAGACCTGCGGGCCGTTGTTGCCGATTTTTTTTGTCTGCACGATCGCCTCGTTCTGCGTGGTTGGTATCTCGCCCCACGAAGATAGAGGAAACAAGCAATCATGTCTCCACATCGTCGTCCCGGCGAAGGCCGGGACCCATAACCACAGAAGCAAGTTGCGAAGGTTGCTGCGGCCCCAGCGTGTCTAACAACGGGGATTCGGGGTTATGGGTCCCGGCTTTCGCCGGGACGACAGCTGTTTTTGTGGCGCGCGCTCGCGCCTCTCAACAGTCCTTAAACGTTGAGATTCATCCACACCGCCTTCGGCTCGGTAAAGTTGTCGAGCGCGGCAGTGCCGTGCTCGCGGCCGAGGCCGGAGTCGCGTTCGCCGCCCCATGGCAGCCGCACATCGGTGTAGCCATAGGTGTTGATCCACACCGTGCCGGCGCGGGTCTTCTTGGCAAAGCGCTGCACGCGGCCCATATCGGCGCTCCAGACGCCGGCGGCGAGGCTGTAAGCGGTGCCGTTGGCGATGCGCAGCGCATCGGCCTCATCCTTGAACTTGATCACGCTGACGACGGGACCGAAGATCTCCTCCTGCGAGATGCGCATCTCATGCGCGACATTGGCGAACACCGCGGGGCTGATGAAATAGCCGCGGTCGCCGACACGTGCGCCACCCGTGGCGAGCTGCGCGCCTTCGTTCTTGCCGATCTCGACATAGTCGAGGATCGAGCGCATCTGCTTTTCGGAGATGACCGGTCCGAGCGCGGTGGCACGATCCGCGGGATCGCCGATGCGCAGGCTTTCGGCGCGCGCAACCAGCCGCTCGACCACCTCGTCATAGGCGCTCTCCTGCACCAGCACGCGCGAGCCGGCAGAGCAGACCTGCCCGGCATTGAAGAAGATGCCGGCGGCGGCAGCCTTGGCGGCGGCTTCGAGATTGGCGTCGTCGAAGATCACATTTGCGGACTTGCCGCCGAGTTCGAGCGAGACGCGTTTGAAGTTGCCGGCGGCGCCCTTCATGATGCCGCGGCCGACGCCGGGCGAGCCGGTGAACGTCACCTTGTCGACATCAGGATGATTGACCAGCGCGTCGCCGACGATGCGGCCGGGCCCGGTCACGATGTTGAGCACGCCCTTCGGCAGGCCGGCCTCGAGCGCGAGCTCGCCGATCCGCAACGCCGACAGCGACGTCAACTCGGCCGGCTTCATGACCACTGTGCAGCCGCAGGCCAGCGCCGGCGCGAGCTTCCACATGCCGATCATCAGCGGGAAATTCCACGGTACGATCGCGGCAACCACGCCGACCGGCTCGCGCATCGTGTAGGTGAGCGCGTCGTCGCGCGTCGAGACCACGTCGCCGCTGATCTTGTCGGCCCAGCCGGCGTAATAGGTCAGCGTGTCGATGGCGGCGGGAAAATCCTGGCGCAGCACGCCTGCGATCGGCTTGCCGGCGTCGAGGCTCTCGAGCGCGACAATCTCGTCGGCATGCTGCTTCAACAGCTCGGCCCATTTCAGCAGGATGTGGCCGCGCTCGGCCGCGCGCATGCTGCGCCAGGGGCTCTCGAAGGCGCGGCGAGCGGCGGCGACCGCGCGGTCGACGTCGAGCTCATTGCCTTCGGCAACGGTTGCGATCACCTGCTCGGTGGCGGGATTGAGGGACTTGAAGGTCTTTCCGGACAGCGAGCGGACGCGGGCGCCGTCGATCAGCAGCAATTCGTCCCGGACGGTCGGGGCGCGGCGGGTGTCACGTTCATAGTCATATGCAACTGACATCATATTTCCTCCTGGTGTTGCCTTCAACCTAGGAGGCTTTGAAGCGCAGTAAATATGATATCTTGTGCCTATTGGCATGCCAGGATATGAAGTCAACTTCATAAATGGTGAGCACAATGCTGCAAATCGAGATCGAGACCGTCTGGCGCTTCCGCAAGGAGAACTCACCGCAGACCGCGGTCGTGATGCTCGGCATCCTCAATGAGATCAGGAAGACCGGTAAGATCACCAGCGCCGCCACCGACGCGCAGCTGTCGTATCGCCACGTCTGGAACCTGATCGAGCAATGGTCCGACTTCTTCGGCGTTCCGCTGGTGGAAACCCAGCGCGGCAAGGGCTCGAAACTGACGCCGTTCGGCGAGAAGCTGGTGTGGGCCGGCGAACGCATGCAGGCGCGGCTCGGGTTGCAACTCGAGAACCTCGCGCAGGAACTGGTCACCGAGATCAAGCCGTTCCTCGAGCAGCGGCCGCAGGTGATCCGGGTCCATGCCAGCCACGGCTTTGCGGTGTCCAAGCTGCGCGAGTTCCTCGATCGCGCAGGCGGCGTGGGCGTCGACCTGCGCTATGTCAGCAACCAGAACTCGCTGGTCTCGCTGGCGCAGGGTGCATGCGATCTCTCCGGCGTGCATCTGCCGCACGGCGAGTTGCGGGCACAGGGCATCAAGGCCTGCCGCGAATGGTTGGATCCGCGCGAGGACCGCGCGATCAATTTCGTGACGCGCGAAATGGGCCTGATGGTCAAGCGCGGCAACCCGCTGAAGATCACTTCCCTGAAGGACCTGGTCGCAAGCAAGGCCCGCTTCGTCAACCGCGATCATGATTCCGGCACGCGGCTGCTGTTCGATCAATTGCTGGCGCTGCACAAGATCCCGGCAAGCCGGATCAACGGCGCCCAGCACATGGAGTTCACCCACGCCGCGGTCGCCGCCTACGTCGCAAGCGGCATGGCGGATGCGAGCTTCGGCGTCGAGGCCGCCGCACGGCAGTTCGGGCTCGACTTCATCCGCCTGCTGACGGAAGATTACTTCTTCGTCTGCAAGCGTGCGTTCCTCGAGACCGAGCCGATGGAGCGGGTGCTCGACATCATCAAGAGCAGCGAGTTTCACAAGGCAGTGGGCGCCCTTCCCGGCTATGTCGCCTCCAATACCGGCGCCGTCAGCGGCGTGAAGGATTTTCTCGAGAAGATGCATTCGAACCGCTGATCCGATACGATCCCTTGTACGATCAGCTTGTACGATCCCTTGCGACTGGACTCGTTCCGATCCGTTGCGCTATATTTGAGATTATATAGCGAAAGTCTGGACGTTGAAGATGCGACCAACCCGCTCCGCCATTGCCATCCGCCATGTGGCGTTCGAGGATCTCGGGCTGCTTGCTCCGATCATGGAACGCGCGGGCTGGAGCGTGGCGTTCTGCGACGCCCCGGTCGACGACCTCTCCGATCGCGCAATCCGCGATGCCGATCTCCTGATCGTGCTGGGCGGGCCGATCGGGGTCTATGAGACCGAGACCTATCCGTTCCTTGCGACCGAGATCGCGCTGCTGGAACACCGTCTGCGCCGCGACCTGCCGACGCTCGGCATCTGCCTCGGCGCGCAACTGATGGCGCAGGCGCTCGGCGGCCGCGTGTTCCCCGGCAAGGTGAAGGAAATCGGCTGGGGGCCGGTCGACCTGACGCCTGAAGGCAAATCATCCTGCCTGCGCAATCTGCACGCCAACGTGCTGCACTGGCACGGCGATACGTTTGACCTGCCGAGCGATGCGGTACGGCTGGCCTCGAACGCCAACTACGAGAACCAGGCCTTCGCCTGGGGCCGCAACGCGCTGGCGCTGCAATTCCACCTCGAGGCCGATCCGCGGCAGCTTGAGGAATGGTATGTCGGCCACGCCGTCGAACTGTCGGCGGCGAAGGTCTCGATATCAGAACTGCGCGCAACGACGCAGGCGCTGGCGAGGCCGGTCGCCGCGCAGGCCGAGCAGGTGTTCAGCGACTGGCTTCTTTCCATCGCACCGGCCGACGGCGTCCGTCGCTCCAGCGCCGGCGCGTAAGCCGCCGCCGCTGTGGCCGCAGCAATCAGGAGCCTGCACGCACGGCGTAGCTTCCCGGCCCATAGGCCGCGATGAGCGCGAGCGCGCCAAGCAGGCCAAGGTTCTTCAGAAAGTTGATGGTCTGGGCGACGACCTGCGCCTCGGGCGCGGCCCAGAAATTGTGAAACATCAGCGTCGCGGCGATCGTGAACAGGAACAGGACGCCAGCCGCCTGCCGCGCGAACAGGCCGAGCACCAGCGCCATGCCGCAGCCAAGCTCGACCGCGGTCGCACCCGCCGCAAGCACCGCACCGATGCCGTCGGCGCCGCCGAGGCGTCCGGCGGTCACGGAGAAGGCCATCAGCTTGCCGATGCCGCTGTAGAGAAACAGCGGTGCGATCGCCAGCCGGGCAAACAGCAGGACCCAGGAATCGGAAAGCCGCCCGGTCTTGTCGGCCGCCGCAATGTGAGTGGAACTTGACATCAGCTGTCTCCTTTGATGTTGGGAAGCGGTTTCAAACCAAACCGGTATGTGAGGCCGCGCTGAACTTTTCCGGATTGGTCCTCGCAGGAGAACGGCGCAATCAGCGAATTCTTGACGCCGAACACCGCATCGGAATCCAGATACGGACTTTCCGCATCGAAGATGTGAGTGATCAGCGTCTCATAGCCTTCGGCGGCGATCATGAAATGGACATGCGCCGGGCGATACGGGTGGCGCCCGAGCGCCTCGAGCATCCGGCCGACAGGGCCGTCATGCGGGATCGGATAGAACGCCGGCATGATCGATGTAAAGGCGAACCGTCCGTCGCCATCGGTCCTGAACCGCGCCCGCATCGCGAGCGATTGCAGGTCCGCCTGCTGGACGTCGTAATAGCCGTCGTCGTCGGCATGCCACACATCGACCGTCGCCCCGGCCAGCGGCCGGCCATCTGACGCGCAGACGACGCCGTTCACGCTGAGCTTCTCGCCGTCGATGCCGGCGGAGATATCGGCACCGAGCGGCAGTTCGGGCGCGGCGGCAACGAAGAACGGCCCCAGCACCGTCGTCTCGGTTGCGCCTTCGGGCATCCGGTGGTTGATCGCGTCGACCAGCATCGAGACGCCGAGCGTGTCGGACAGCAGAATGAACTCCTGCCGCTTGTCGCTGCACATCTGTCCCGTCCGGGTGAGGAAATCGATCGCCGCATTCCATTCGTCGAAGCTGAGCTCGATGTCGCGCACGAAATCATGCAGGTGGCGCACGAGGCTCGTCACCACCGTCTTGAGGCGCGCATCCCTGGTCTGCGCCAGGCTGTCGACCACAGCTTCGGTGATGTTGTGCTCGTCGAAATCACGCATGCGAGGCCTCCCGGCCGCTCGATGACGAAATTGGCCGCACGCCCTGAAGCGCGTCGTCGAGCAGCGCGCGAAGCGCCAGCACGGACAGCGGGCGCGGATTTGTATACGGCGTTTCCGCAGCCGCCGCCGCCGCGCGATCGATATCTGGCGGCTGCAATCCCAGCGCGGCAAGCGAGGTCGGCGCGCCGAGCCCGTTCGCCAGATCGAACAGCCCGGCGCTCGCATCGGTGGCGCCCAGCGCCAGCGCGATGCGCTGCATCGCATCGGCGGCCGCCGGTGCGTTGTAGGCGACCGCGTGTGGCAGGATCACCGCGTGGGTCTCCGCATGCGGCAGGTCGAACATGCCGCCGAGCGTATGGCAGAGCTTGTGATGCAGGCCCATGCTCACCGCATTGAGGCAGCAGCCGCACAGCCACGCCGCATAGAGCGCATCGGAGCGCGCGTCGCGATCGCCGGGCGCCGCCACCAGTTGCGGCAGCGAGTGAGCGAAGCGGCGGATGGCTTCGCCGGCGATCAGCGAGGTGACCGGATTACGATCATGCGCGTACAGCGCCTCGACCGCGTGGGCGATCGCGTTGAGGCCGGAGACGGCGCTCTGCTGCGGCGGCAGCGTGAGCGTCAGATCGACATCGTAGACGATCACCTCCGGCTGCACCCTGGCGCTGCGCAGCGTGGTCTTCCGGCCGCCCTCGGTCTGGCCGAGGATCGCGGTCGCCTCGGAGCCGGCATAGGTAGTCGGCAGCACGATCTGCGGAAGATCGGTATGAAGCGCGATCGCCTTGCCGAGCCCGGTCGCCGAGCCGCCGCCGAGCGCCACCACGCAATCCGCATCGAGCGCGCGCGCCTGCGCCACGGCCCTTGCCGTGACGTCAACCGGCGTATGCATCGCGGCTTCCGCGAACACACCGGCCGCCAGCGGGCCGACATCGGCGGCGAGCGTATCGGCCTCGCCGAGCTGCGGCGCGGTCGAGAGCAGCAGCGCCCGGCGGCACGAAAGCCGCCGGACTTCATCGGCAAGGCTTGCGCGCGTACCCGATCCGAAGATCACCCGGGTTGCCGGCGCGTTATAGGTGAATGGCTGCATCGTCACTCCGCGGGGGCCGGATCGATGGCCGCGGGCTGGGGCGCGGTGGCAAGTCCGAGCGAACCGATCGCGAGCGCGCCGACGATCGCGGCACCGCCGATCACCCAGAACACGATGTCCGGCCCGCCGGTCACCTGCTGCAGCAGTCCGATCAGATAGGGGCCGAGGATGGCACCGACCCGGCCGACGCCCAATTCCATGCCGACGCCGCTGGCGCGCAGCAGGGTCTCGTACGAGCCCGCGGTGAAATTGTTGAGCACGTGCTGCGCGCCGATGATGCAGAACCCGGCGATGGCAACGATCGCGAGATTGACGCCGTGACCGCTGACGAACACCAGGGCCAGCACCGCGATGCCGCCGGCGAGCCACCATGCGGCGAGGTAGCGCGGCGTCAGTGACATCTTGCGGTCGGCCAGCATCGCCAGCGTGAGCCCGCCGACGAACGACATCGCCTGCATCAGCGCGCCGAAGCCGAACGATGCCGCAAAGGTCTCGCCACGCTTCTGCATGACGGTCGGGATCCAGCCGGTCAGGCCGAAGATCGCGAACAGGCTCAGGAACGCGGTGATCCAGATCGTCAGCGAGACGCGGCGATAGCGCGGGCTCAGCAGCGCCGCGATCGGATTGGGCACGCTCCCCGCGTCGGCCGAGGTAAAGCTCGCGTTGCGATAGACCGCGGCGCGCTCCGGCCGCAGTCGCGCGAGCAGCGTACGTAACGCTTCGATCCGCCGCCGCGCCGCCAGGAATTGCGGGCTTTCGGGCAGCACTGCATGCGCCACGAAGGTCATCGGGATCGACAGCGCGCCGAGGTAATAGAGGATCTGCCAGCCGTAATGCGGCGTCAGATAGACGCCGACGAGTCCGGCGCAGACGCCGCCGAGCGACCAGCCGAGTGTCACGCCCCAGAGCGAGAATGCGTTGCTGACGCGGCGCGGCGCCAGCTCGTTGACGAAGGTCGTGCCGAGCGGCAACAACACGCCGAGACCGAGACCGGTCGCGAAGCGCAGCGCGCAGAAGCTCCAGAAATCGTTTGCGATCGTCGCGGTCAGCAGGGTGAAGACGTTGACGATCCACAGGCCGGCGAGCAGCGTGCCGCGCCGGCCGACCCGGTCGGCGACCGTGCCGTGCCCGACCGCGCCGAACAGGAATCCGACCAGACCCGAGCTCACCAGCAGCCCCGCCTGGCTCGGCGACAGCCCCCAGGGTTTTGCCACATAGTGGATGACATAAGCCGGATTGAACGTGTCATAACCGTCGAACAGCGTGATGAGCGTGATCAGGATGCCGAGGAGTATGTGCAGCCGTCCGACGGACGCACTGGACAACTCCTCTTGCACGTCGATTTGAGGCGAAGTGCTCACGGTTTCCTCCATTGCAACAGATGATGCGCCCTGCTCTGCGGCAGGTTGGAATGGCGCTTAGAGCCTTCCGTTCCGATTGCATCGGAACGGGGCTCTAGATTTTCGTTTTGACGCGCTTTCGTCACCGCGAACCGGCACCCATTTCGCTCGAAAACGCTCTAGAGCCTGAACAGGCTGCGGGCGTTGTCGCGGCCGATCTTGATGCGGTCGCCTTCGGCGATCGTTGCGCTATCGAACCATTCGGCGGCGTGGTCGATATTCTCGAACGGCCAATCGGCCGAGAACAGGATGCGGTCGGCGCCGATCTCGAGCATCGCATCGATCAGGGCCTGGGTGCGGAAATTGCCCGATGTCGTGATGTAGAAATTCTCCCGGAAGTAGTCGGCGATCTTGCGCTTGGCGGGATAGACGTTCTGCGCGCGCATCCATTTGTTGTGGTTGTCGACGCGCCACATCGAATACGGCAGACCCTCGCCCATGTGGCCGAGGATGATCTGCAGCCGCGGATAGGCATCGAACAGTCCCGAGCCCATCAGGCGCAGCGCGTGCACCGCGGTCTCCTGCCCGAACGCCCAGGTCGGCCCCATCAGCCAGCGATGGCCCTCGTAGATCGCAGCATCCTTCGCCAGCGGGTTGCGCGGATGCAGATAGAACGGGACGTCGAGGCGCTCGACCTCGGACCAGAACGGCCAGAACTCCTTGCGGTCGTAGTAGACGGCGCCGTCATGGCCTTCGACCTCGCTGAAGCCGTTGACGAGTGCGCCGCGGAATTTCAGCGCGCTCACGCAGCGATCGAGCTCGCGCGCCGCCGCCTCGGGATCCTGCATTGGTAGCGCGGCCAGGCCCTGGAAGCGCTCCGGCCGCCGCGCGACCTGCTCGGCCAGAAAATCATTGGCGCGGCGCGACAGCTCCAGCGCGTGGGCGCGATCCGGGATCGCCTGGATCGCCGGCGCGTTGAGCGACAGCAGCATCAGCTCGATGCCGTGCGCATCCATCTCGGCAAGCCGGCGGTCCTGAATGTCGAGCAGCCGGGCCTTGAGCTCGACCCAGTCGTCGGCCGGCGAGAAGCCTGCGCTGTCGCCAACCGTCTCCTCGATGGCGAAGTGCTCCTCGAGTGCGATCTTTCCCTGCATGGCGTCGTCCTTTCCGGCTCGCGTGCTCGTTTCCGTGTTGACAGAGCAAGACATCCGGTCCAGATATTTGTCAATGGGAAAGTTGCAAATGCAAATAATTGAGATGCAACTGTTGTCGGTGCGAGGACCGGCGGCTATTCCGGGCGGAAATCTCCCGCCAGGAACCAGGCCCGGACCTAACCCCATGTACCGATTTTCGAATTCGCTACCCTATCTGCTTGCCCGGCTCGGCGTGCGGATGGGCGATCTGTTCGTCCGCGTCATCCGTCACGAGAAGTTGACGCTGCCGATGTACCGAGTGCTCGCCGCTCTGTCGGAACAGGGACACCCGTTGCGGCTCGGTGAAATCGCCGAACTGACCTCGGCCGACGTCTCGACGCTGTCGCGCATTGTTGCCGAGATGAGCCGCGCCGGCCTCTTGACGCGCGACCGGCCGGAGAACGACCAGCGCAGCCTTCAGGTCGCACTGACGCCTGATGGCGCCGAGCTGGCAGCCCGGCTGATGCCGATCGCCCAATACTACGAGGAAGTTGCAACCGGCGCGATGTCGGCGAAGGAAGCGGCCGAGCTGAAGCGGGTGCTGGTCGAACTCTACAAGAATCTCGACCGGCTCGAGCACGAGGTCGAGGCCGGCCTGATCGAGGTACCCGCGGCGAAGGCGCCGAAAGCGATGCGCGAGCCGGAAGTCGATGCGAAGTCCGACGCCAAGGGCAGCGCCGGCCGTCGGCGCAAGATACCGAGGAAATAGAACCAACAGGGAGAGGACATGCGCAGGGATCCAATCATCATTGCAGGCGGCGGCATCGGCGGACTGGCCGCGGCGGTCGCGCTGGCCCGCAAGGGATTTCAGGTCACCGTGCTGGAGCGCGCGCCGCGCTATCAGGAGATCGGCGCCGGCATCCAGCTCGGCCCGAACGCCTTCCATGCCTTCGACCATCTCGATCTCGGCGATGCCGCGCGCTCGACTGCGGTGTTCATCGACCAGTTGCGGCTGATGGACGCGATCTCGGCCGAGGAGATCACCAGCATCGATCTCACCAGCTATTTCCGCCGGCGCTTCGGCAATCCCTATGCGGTGGTTCATCGCGGCGATTTGCACGGCATCTTCCTGCGCGCCTGCGAGGCGCATCCTTCCATCACGCTGCGCAGCGATTGCGATGTCGTCGGATATGAGCAGGACGGCGAGGCCGCCGCCGCACGGCTGAAGGGCGGCGAGCGCGTCAAAGGCTGCCTTTTGATCGGCGCCGACGGGCTGAGGTCGCGCATCCGCCAGCAGATGGTCGATGACGGCCCGCCACGAATCGCGGGCCACACCACCTATCGATCCGTCATCCCGACCGAGCAGATGCCGGAAGATTTGCGCTGGAACGCCGCAACGCTATGGGCCGGCGCCAAGTGCCATCTGGTGCACTATCCACTCTCGGGCTGGAAGGTCTTCAACCTCGCCATCACCTGCCACAACGACCCGGCGGAAGCCTTTGCCGCGAAGCCGGTGACCCATGAGGAGGTGCTGGCGGGCTTTCGCGACGTCCATCCGCGCGCCAAGGCGATTATTCACCATGGCAAGGACTGGAGAGCGTGGGTGACCTGCGACCGCGATCCTATCGAGCGCTGGGTTGACGGGCGCGCAGTGCTGCTCGGCGATGCCGCGCATCCGATGCTGCAATATTTTGCGCAGGGCGCCTGCATGGCACTGGAGGATGCGGTCTGGCTCGCTGAGCTACTGGGCGAGATGCCGGATCGCTTCGAGCATGCGTTGGAAAAGTACCGGCAGGTTCGGCTGATGCGCACGGCGCGAGTCCAGCTTCAGGCACGCGAACTCGGCACCCACGTCTATCATCCCGCCGGCGTGCACGCGCTGCTGCGTAATCAGCTGATCCGGGAGACCAGCCTCGAGCAATTCTGCGACAAACTGGCCTGGCTGTACGATTCTCCCTTCACCGAACGGCCGCGCGCCGCCGCCTAACCGAGCCCGCTGATATCGGCGACCAGCACCGAGCCGGTCACCGACTCCGTGATGTAGAGGCGGTCGCGCTTGGCGCCGCCGATCGCGACATTGGTGCAGCTCTGCCCGGCGCAGGACTTGATCCGCGCGATGCACTCGCCGTTCGGCGCGAACACGAAGACGTGGCCGAGCGAAGCGTGCGCGACGAACAGCCGACCGGCGCTGTCCATCGTCATGCCGTCGGGTCCGCTCGGGCCGAACAGCGAGCAGAAACGCCCGACCTTGGAGACACTGCCATCCTTCATGAACGGCGCGCGCCAGACCGCATTGTCGCGCGTCATGGCGACGAACAGCACCGCCTCATGCGGATCGAGCACCAGGCCGTTCGGACTGATACCGGTGTCGATCAGGCAGTCGAGCGCGCCATTCACCCGCAGCCGATAAACCCGGCCGGTCGGATCGTGCAGCCCGGTCTGGCCCTGATCGGTGAAATAGATGTCGCCGTTCGAAGCAATGTGCAGATCGTTGCAGCCGCGGAACGATTCCGAATTGCGCGAACGCAGCAGCGGCGTGACTTCGCCGGACCCGGGGTCGAGCTCCATCAGCCCGTGCCGGTAGTCGGCGATCAGGATGCGGCCCATCGGATCGATCTTCAGCCCGTTGGGCCAGCCGTCATACTCGGCGACCTGCGACCATGATTTGTCCGGCGCAATCCTGAAGATGCGGCCGAACGGAATGTCGACGATGTAGAGATTGCCATCGGCATCGAACGACGGCCCTTCGATGAAGCAGTCGGTCACCGCGCCCGGCCGGTTGGCATCGGCCCATTCGCTCGCCACCTTGCGGCGGAATTCGGCGGGCACGGCGGAGAAGACTTCGGTCGGAATCAGCTTCGGTGGCGTTTCCAGATACATCATTATTGGTTCACCCGTTGGCGGATCGGGCGAACCTTAGTTGCTTGCCTCTGTCATTGCGAGCGCAGCGAAGCAATCCACCTATCCGCCTGCGCGATAGCCGGATTGGCCGCGCCCCGCAACGCCGCTTATGCCGCGCCATAGGCTTCCGAAATCATGTAGCCGGACAGCGTGCCGTAGGCCGCGGTCCATGCGGCTGCAACATCAGGCGTCCAGGCCTCGCCGAGCCCCTTCTCCAAGGTCCACAGCAACGCGCCGCCGACGACCGGATAATGCTCGGGCTTGGCCCCATAGTTGACGTGACGTTTGGCGAGTGCACTCGCGGCGGGCAGGATCGTGTCGAGATTGCTGAGCCCATTGACGACGACGGCGAGCGTCGTCATCAACTTCTTGCGCTGCTCTTTCATATCGGCTGGAAACATCGCCTTCACGGCGGGCGCGACTTCGAACAAGCGATCGTAGAAGATGACAGCAGCTTGCTCCGACATCGGTGCGACCTTGCCAAAGCTATCCTGAACCAGCTTGATTTGGGCCGGATTCATCGCAATTCTCCCTGGTCATGAAATGAGTTCTGAAATGACTTCTCAAAATGCGAGCATTGGTAGCCGCATCCGGCGTTTCGGTTCAAAGCGGAAACGCTTGCCATCGCGTTGATCATCATGCCGCCTCGACGAAGCTGTGGCGCTCATAGAGGAATTCGAGCACGCGCTGCCGGCACTTCAGGTAGCTGGGGTTGGTCGCGAGTTCGAGCCGCTTGCGCGGGCGCGCCAGCGGCACCTCGAGCACCTCGCCGATCCGCGCGCTCGGGCCGTTGGTCATCATCACAATGCGGTCCGACAGCAGCACGGCCTCGTCGACGTCGTGGGTGATCATCAGGATGGTGTTGCCGAGCTTCTGGTGCAGCGCCATCACCGAATCCTGCAAGTGCGCCCGGGTCAGCGCGTCGAGCGCGCCGAACGGCTCGTCGAGCAGCAACACTTTCGGCTCCATCGCGAGCGCCCGCGCGATGCCGACGCGTTGCTTCATGCCGCCGGAGATCTCGCTCGGCCGCTTGTCCCTGGCATGCGCCATCTGCACCAGGCTGAGATTGTGCATCACCCAGGCGTCGCGCTCGGCACGGCTCTTGGTTTTGGCAAACACCTTGTCGACGCCGAGCTTGACGTTCTCGTAGACGGTGAGCCACGGCAGCAGGCTGTGGTTCTGGAACACGACGGCGCGATCCGGTCCCGGCGAATTGACCTCGCGGTTCTCCAAGAGCACGCCGCCATTGGTGGCGCCGGTGAGGCCGGCGACGATGTTGAGCAAGGTCGACTTGCCGCAGCCGGAATGGCCGATGATCGAGACATATTCGCCCTTCTCGATCGTCAGGTTGATGTCCTTCAGCACCTCCGTGGTGGCGTTGCCGCGGGCAAAGGTCTTGTCGATGTGATCGAGCTTCAGATAGGCCTGCATGATTTGTCCCTCAGTTCGCCGCCGTGCCGCGGGTCACAATTTTGCCGAGGCCCGCAATAAGGCGGTCGAGCACGAAGCCGATGATGCCGACATAGAACAGCGCCAGGATGATTTCGCTGATGTGCGAGGAATTCCACGCATCCCAGATGAAGAAGCCGATGCCGACGCCCCCGATCAGCATCTCGGCGGCAACGATCGCGAGCCAGGACAGGCCGATGCCGATGCGCAGGCCGGTGAACATGTAGGGCGCGGCCGCCGGGATCATGATCTTGGTGAAGAACTCCAGCGGATTGAGCTGCACGACGGCGGCGACGTTGCGGTAATCCTGCGGAATGTTACGGATGCCGACCGCGGTGTTGATGATGATCGGCCACACCGAGGTGATGAAGATGACGAAGATCGCCGAGGGCTGGCCGTCGCGGAACGCGGCGAGCGACAGCGGCAGCCAGGCGAGCGGCGGGATAGTCCGCAGCACCTGGAACAGCGGATCGAGCCCGCGCATCGCCCAGACCGATTGCCCGACCAGCGTGCCGAGCGCGATGCCCGCGACCGCCGCCAGCGAATAGCCGTAGGCGACGCGCTGCAGGCTGGCGGAGAGATGCCAGAACAGGCCCTTGTCGATGCCGCCATTGTCGAAGAACGGATCGAGGATCAACTCCCTGGTGTCCTTGAACACTTTCGACGGCGGCGGCAGGCTGGAGCCGGCGCGCCGGCAGATCAGCTCCCACACCACCAGCAGCAGCGCGACCACGATCAGCGGCGGCACCACGCGCGCCGCGGTCTCCTTCGCCATCCTGGCGTAGGTCTCGGCGCGCGGCGCGCGCTTCGGCGTCATGGTCACGACCGGCGCCGCGGCGGCCTGCGGGATCGTCGCCGCTGACAGTTCAGTCTTGATGGCAGGCATCGACATTGAACGAAAATCTCCGTGGTCAGGCGACGGGCCGCGCCAGAGAGCGCGGCCCTGTCGGGCTCAGACATCGACGCGCTTGATGGACAGCGACTTCAGATACGCGGCGGGATCGGCGGGATCGAATACCTTGCCGTCGAAGAAGGTCTCCTTGCCGCGCGAGGTCGAGGTGGGGATGTCGGTGACGCCGAGCTCCTTGGCGGCCTCCTTCCAGAGATCCTCGCGGTTGACCTTGGCGATCAGCGCCTTGGTGTCGAAGCCCGCCTCGTACTTGCCCCAGCGGATGTCCTCGGTCAGGAACCAGAGGTCGTGGCTCTGATAGGGATAGGACGCGTTGTCCTTCCAGAACCGCATCTGCTGCGGCGAGTTCTCGACCACCCGGCCGGTGCCGTAGTCGAACTTGCCCTTCATGCGGTCGGTGATGTCTTCCACCGGACAGTTGATCCACTGCCGCTTGGCGCAGATCGCCGCGGTCTCCTCGCGGTTCTCCGCCTTCTCGCACCACTGCTGGGCTTCCATCACAGCCATCAGCAGCGCCTTCGCGGCCTTCGGGTTCTTGTCGACCCAGGCGGCGCGCAGGCCGAACGATTTCTCCGGATGCTTGTCCCAGAGTTCGCCGGTCGTGATCGCGGTGTAGCCGATCTCCTGATGAATCAGCTGCAGATTCCACGGTTCGCAGACGCAGAAGCAATCCATCGTGCCGACCTTCATGTTGGCCACCATCTGCGGCGGCGGCACCACGATGGTCTCGATGTCCTTGTCGGGATCGATGCCGCCGGCGGCGAGCCAATAGCGAATCCACAGATCATGCGTGCCGCCGGGGAAGGTCATCGCGGCCTTCACCGCCTTGCCGGACGCCTTCTTCTTCTCCAGCGCCGCCTTGAACGGCGCGGTGTCGATGCCGACCTTGAGATCGGCATATTCCTTGGCGACCGAGATGCACTGACCGTTCAGATTGAGCCGCGCCATGACGTACATCGGCGTCGGCTGATTGTTCTGCGTCACCTTGCCGGCCGAGATCAAATACGGCATCGGGGTCAGGATATGCGCGCCATCGATGCCGTTGCCCTCGGAGCCGAGCACGAGATTGTCGCGCGTGGTGCCCCACGAGGCCTGCTTCTGCACCTCGACGTCGGGCATGCCGTATTTGGCGAAGATGCCCTTCTCCTTGGCGACGAACAGCGGCGAGGCATCGGTGAGCGCGATGAAGCCGAGCTTGGCGCCCTTCACTTCCGGACCGGCTCCTTCAGCGAATGCACCAGCGGGAAAGTTGAACTTGGCTGCCGCGAGCAGCGCGGCGGCGCCGCTGGTTGCCTTCAGGAGCCGGCGACGGCTGATCGCACGGCTCGGGGGCGTGTTGCTGGGCTTGGTCATCGGTCGTCCTTTGCGTCGTTGCGTTAGGTGTTGCGTCTGTGCGTCGAGCACCGTCCGTCGGGTGGCGACGCGCACAGGGCGCAAAAGGGCGTGCACCGGGGAGCCCCGGTCTGGCGGCGTCAGAAATCCGATGGGGTGGCCTCGAGGGACGGCTTCAATGGCGTCGGCGTTAGACTATTCAAGCCCCGTGCCAAGCTACCGCAGTGCAAAAATCGATTTTATCGCAATATTTTGCGCAACTTGTCGCAGCGCGCAGAGGTCTCTGCGCGCTGCCAAAGAATGCGATTCGCTCAATTCTTGTGCGCCGCACATGATTTGAGCAGCAGGTTTTGGACGACGCGATCAGGCGTCTTCGGTGACCTTGGTGCCGAGCGGCGCGGGCGCCATTCCGCCACCCGGCTTCACGTGGAATTCGTAAGTCATCAGGCTCCACGGCCCATCCGAGCGCTGACCGTCGGGCATCACAGGATCGGCGCGCTTCTCGACCTTGGCGATCAGTTCGTCCTTCACGCCGAACACCACATCGGAATCGATATACTCATCGCCTTCGACGAACACATGCGTGATCAGCGGCTCATGGCCCTTGGCGTTGACCAGGAAGTGCACATGCGCCGGCCGCATCGGGTGCCGGTTGGTCTGCGTGATCATCTGCCCGACCGGGCCGTCGGTCGGGATCGGGTAGCTGCACGGCACGATGGTGCGGAAGAAGAAGCGGCCATCGGCATCGGTGATGAAGCGCGCGCGCGACGACGGACCTTCGCTGGCATAGCTCGGCTTCTGCGAGTCGTAGAACCCGTCGTCATCGGCGTGCCAGACATCGACCGGCACATTGGCGAGCGGCTTGCTGTTGAGGTCGGTGACGCGGCTCTGCACGAACATGCGCTCGCCGGGCAGGCTCGCCGAGATGTCGGTGCCGTGCGGCGTCACCTTGTGCTCGCCGACATAGAACGGGCCGAGCACGGTGGTCTCGGTCGCGCCGTCGCGATGCCTGTGGTTGACCGCGTCGACCAGCATCGACACGCCGAGCACGTCGGACAGCAGGATGAACTCCTGGCGGATGTCGGTGCACTTCTGCCCGGTGCGGGTCAGGAAGCCGATCGCGTGGTCCCACTCCTCGAAGGTGAGATCGGTCTTGCGTACATAATCGTGCAGCGACTTCACCAGTTCCTGCAGCAGGAACTTGACCCTGGGATCGGGCGTCTGGTCGAAGCTGCGGATGACGGCGGCGGTGAGCTCGGTTTCGTTGAACTGGGTCATCTCGGCGTTTCCCTTGAGGGCCCTTTGGGGCGCGATTGCAGGGGCGAGCGTACACCACCGGCACGGGGCCGGTAAGCAGCGGCCGATTGGTGCAGCGGACACTTTTCGGCTATCAAGGCTGCCTCGCCAGCCGGAGAAATTGCCCGATGTTAGCTCCCACGCCTGCCTCGCCCGAATCCGCGGGAATGTCGACCACCGCGCTCAACCGCCTCGAAGCGCATCTGAAGAGCCGCTACCTCGATTCCGGCCGCTTTCCGGGCACGCAGGTCCTGATCTATCGCCGCGGCAAGATCGTGCATTCCACCGTCCAGGGCTTTGCCGATCTCGAGCGCAAGGCGCCGATGAAGGACGACACGATTTTCCGCATCTATTCGATGACCAAGCCGATCACCTCGGTCGCCTTCATGATGCTGGTCGAGGAAGGCAAGGTCGCGCTCGACGAGCCGGTCGCAAAGTACATTCCGGAATGGAAGAACCTCGGCGTGTTCGTCGCCGGCACTGCGCCCGCCTTCCTGACCCGCCCGCCAACGCGGCCGATGCAGATCGTCGACCTGCTGCGCCACACCTCGGGCCTCACCTACGGCTTCCAGCAGCGCTCCAATGTCGACGCCGCCTATCGCGAGAAGAAGATCGGCGAGGTCATCAAGGCCGGCACGCTCGACAGCATGATCGAGGACCTGGCGAAGATCCCGCTGGAGTTCTCGCCGGGCGAAGCCTGGAATTACTCGGTCTCCACCGACGTGCTCGGCTATCTGGTCGGCAAGATCTCGGGCATGCCGTTCGAGCAGTTCCTGAAGGAGCGGATCTTCAAGCCGCTCGGCATGAACGACACCGATTTCTTCGTGCCGGCCGACAAGGCGCATCGCTTTGCCGCCTGCTATTCCGCCGACCCGCAGGGCGGCTTCAACCCGCTCGCCGCCGAGCGCAAGGGCACACTGACCCTGCAGGACGATCCGACGACCAGCTCGTTCCTGTCGCCGCCCTCGCTGGTCTCGGGCGGCGGCGGGCTGTGCTCGACCGCGGCAGACTACCTGACCTTCTGCCGCGCGCTGCTCAACGGCGGCGAGCTCGGCGGCGTCCGGCTGCTCGGCCCGAAGACGCTGAAGCTGATGGCCTCCAACCACCTGCCCGGCGGCGTCGACCTGCCGGCGATGTCGCGCTCGATGTTCGCCGAGGCCGCCTATAACGGCATCGGGTTCGGCCTCGGCTTCGCCGTCACCATGCACCCGGCGCAGACGCTGATCGCCGGCAGCCCGGGCGAATTCAACTGGGGCGGCGCCGCGACGACGTCGTTCTTCATCGATCCGGCCGAAGAGCTGATCACCATCTTCATGACCCAGGTGCTGCCGTCGAGCGCCTATCCGCTGCGGCGCGAGCTGCGCACCATGGTCTACGCCGCGATCACCGAGAGCAATCTCTGACCGATGACTCTTCCGCGGCGCAGGGTGTGCGCCGCGGAATTTTTCCGACCACAGTCATTTCCTTTGGCGGACTTTTCCCGCTTCCCCTAAGCTCACCGCAAACGGGCACCCACCCGGGGACATCGTGCCGAAACTGACATTGCCAGTGCGTCTCGCGCTTCTGGTCGCGGGGACGATGTTGCCGCTGATCGTTTTCGCGGTCGGAATCGTGTTTCACAATTACCAGCGCGATCGTCAGGCCGCCACCCAGCGCGTGCTGGAAACGGCGCGCAGCATCCGCCTGCTGCTCGATGCAGAAATGCAGCGCATGACCGGCGGGCTGCAGGTGCTGGCGCTGACCAACTCGCTGCGCAACGGCGAGTTCGGCAATTTCCGCCGCGTCGCAGCCGGCTTCCTCGACCAGTACGGCAAGGATGGCGTGGTGCTGGTGGCGGACCGTGCGGGACGCCAGGCGTTCTCCTCGCTGACGCCGGACACCGCGAGCCTGCCGCCGCGCAACAATCTCGGGATCGTCGAGAAGGTGTTTGCGACGCGGCAGCCGCAATATTCCAACCTGTTTTTCGGTGAGGTGAAGCAGCAACTGATCATCACCGTCGAGGTGCCGGTGATCCGCGACGACGAGGTGCTCTACGACATCTCCTTCAGCCCGCCGATCGAGGTCTTCCAGGCGATGATCGAGAAGCAGCGCCTGAACCAGGACTGGACCATCTCGATCTTCGATGGCGACGGCGTCAACCTGGCGCGGGTACCAAATCCGCAGGCGACCGTCGGGCAGCGTGCCTCGCCAACGTTGTTTGCCGAGATGTTCCGCCGCAGCGAGGCGACACTGCCGACCGTCTCGCTCGAAGGCGTGGCGCTGATTACGGGCTTCACGCGGTCTCGCCTCACCGGCTGGACCGTCGCGGCCGGAATCGCCGAGAGCTCGCTGGTGGCGCCGCTGTGGCGCTCGCTTGCGATCACCGCCGTGATCGGCGGCGTCCTGCTCATGGTCGGCCTCGCCTTTGCGGTGCGGATGGCGACCACGATCGCGCGCGGCGAGAAGCTGCACGACCTCCTGATCGAGGAGCTCAATCACCGCGTCAAGAACACGCTGGCGATCCTGCAATCGATCGCCACGCAGACCTTCCGCAGCGCGAGCCGCACCGAGCGCGAGAAATTCGAGGGACGGCTCGGCGCGCTGGCCGAGGCGCACAATTTGCTCTCGACCGACAAATGGCAGGGCTCCGACCTGCAGGACGTGATCAGCCGCGTGCTGCGGCCGTATCTGCTGAGCAGCACCTCCGAGCGGGTCAGGATGTTCGGGCCGCGGGTGCCGCTGTCGCCCCGGCTTGCCCTGGTGCTGTCGATGCTGCTGCACGAGATGGCGACCAACGCCGCCAAATATGGCGCGCTGTCCAACGACAGCGGTACGGTGACGCTGGATTGGGAAATCCTTGAGGAAGGCCCAACACCGAAGCTCCGGATGATCTGGACGGAGGCCGGCGGCCCGCACGTCACCGCGCCGGTGCAGCGCGGCTTCGGCTCCCGCCTGATCGAGCGCAGCGCCCGCGACCAGCTCGGCGGCGAGGCCACGGTCGATTTCCTGCCCCACGGCGTCGTCTACACGGTGACCAGCACCCTCGAAACCGGCGATTGACCGGGCCAACGGCGCCCAATCCCGCGACATCTTGGCACGCAAGTTGCTAAGATGGGGCGGGTTCGGACGATCGGAAACAGGGGGAATTCATGTCGACCATCGCAGCGGAAGCCAGCACGGCACGCAAGCCGCTCTACACATCACTGTTCGTGCAGGTGCTCGTCGCGCTGCTGCTCGGCATCATCATTGGCATGGCGGCGCCGGATTTCGCGGTCGGGCTGAAGATCTTCAGCGACGCCTTCCTGAAGCTGATCTCGATGATCGTGGCGCCGATCGTGTTCTGCGTGGTGGTGCACGGCATCGCGGGCGCCGGCGACCTCAAAAAGGTCGGGCGCGTCGGCGTCAAGGCGCTGGTGTATTTCGAGGCGATGACGACGGTGGCGCTCGTGGTCGGCTTGATCCTGGCCTATCTGTTCGGGCCCGGTCACGGCATGAACATCGATACCACGACGCTTGATGCCAAGGCGCTCGGCAACTACGCCAGCAACGCGCAGAAGCTGAAGGGCGAAGGCATCGGCAGCTTCCTGCTCAACATCATCCCGACCACCTCGTTCGACGCGCTGTCGCGCAACGACGTGTTGCAGGTGCTTTTCTTCGCCATCATCTTCGGCGTCAGCCTGGCGCTGGTCGGCGGCGAGAAGGGCGAGCGGATCTCCTCGTTCATCGACGCGGTCTCGACCGTGCTGTTCCGCGCCATGGGCCTGATCGTGCGCTTCGCCCCGATCGGCGTGCTCGGCGCCGTCGCCTACACGGTCGGCAAATACGGCGTCGGCTCGCTGAAGCAGCTGCTGTCGCTGGTGGCGTTGTTCTACGTCTCGGTCGCCGTCTTCGTGCTCGGCGTGCTCGGCGCCGTGATGGCGCTCGCCGGCATCAACATCCTCAAGTTCCTCGGCTACCTGCGCGAGGAATTGATGATCGTGGTCGCGACCGCATCCTCGGACGCGGTGCTGCCGCAGGTGATGCGCAAGCTGGAGCGCTTCGGCGTCAAGGACTCGGTGGTCGGTCTCGTGATTCCGACCGGCTATTCGTTCAACCTCGATGCGTTCTCGATCTACCTGACGCTGGCGGTCGTCTTCATCGCGCAGGCCACCAACACGCCGCTGTCGTTCGGCGATCTGATGCTCGTGCTCGGCGTGTCGCTGATCACCTCGAAGGGCGCGCATGGCGTGCCGGGTTCCGCGATCGTCATCCTGGCGGCGACGCTCAACGCCGTGCCAAGCATCCCGGCGATCGGCCTCGTGCTGGTGCTCTCGGTCGACTGGTTCATCGGCATGGCACGCGCAGTCGGCAATCTGATCGGCAACTGCGTCGCCACCGTCGTGGTTGCGGCCTGGGAAGGTGACCTGGATCGGGACAAGGCGCGCCGCGTGCTCGAAGGCGCCGAGGCAGTTGACGTCACCGCGGGCTGAACCACGCGGCACAGGGCCAAAAGCGTCCCGCGCATGGCGCGGGGCGCGGGGCGCGGGCTTACTTGATCAGCCGCAGATACGGCGGCAACTGCCTGGTCGCCGGTTCCTGCACCGGCTCGTCCGACGCAATCATGTCGCACAGCGCCCTCAACTCGGAATCCGTCACCTTGTGGAGCTCCATCCGAAGCTCGAGGATCGCAAGGGACAGCAGCCGCGCCGTCTCCGTGTTCGCCCGGTCAGTCAGAAATGCCTGACACTCTTCCAGGGTTGCCAGCAGCGCCAGCAACCGTTCTTCCGTATTTGCGACCGGCATGTCTTCCACTCCCGAAGCCGCGAGGTAGAGTCGAGGTGTTCCCCTCTTCCGCTTCATTTGGCCTCTCCTGCCAGAGTTCGCCGGCTTTCCGTAGGCGCACAATTGTTCCCGATGATTCAGAACTTTTGGGCAATTGTCCAGCAACATTCCGAAAGCCTGACTTGGACTTACGTCAAACTTTTCGCATTGGCGGCGATTCAGTCAAGCAACCGCTGACCGTCACCGCGACCTCAGGATGCACTAGCTGGGGTTGCATCCATACTAGGACGCTCGTACAATATTGGCTGCCCGTAGAACTACGGGCGCAGTGCATTGCCGCCCAGTAAGCATGCGCGCAAAATCTGTGTCGATCAAACTCGCGCTAGTTGTGGTTTGGTCAATATTTTGCCAAATGTAGAGGGCGGGGTGTCGGTAGACACCTTGGCGCGGTCGACTTCAGGTAGTCGACCGAGTCGGTACTTGGGTGCTTCCAACGCGCAAATGCGTTTGGATACCATCCCGCGATCTTCTTGGACTTCGTAGTTCGGACGAACTGACGATCCACTCGAGCTTAACGCGGTACATCATGAACGTGTCCCTGACCCGACCGGGCCAGGGATTCTCGATTTGAAGGACGGGTCACCAGAATGAACAGATCAGCAGCAAAGAAGATGAAGCAGCGCAGTGCCGGCAAGCCGGACATTGAGTTGGGCAAGCGGATTCGCCTGCGCCGTGTCGAGCAGAAGATCTCGCAGGCCGAGCTCGGCGACAAGCTGGGCGTCAGCTTCCAGCAGGTTCAGAAGTACGAGAAGGGTGTGAACCGCGTCGGCGCCGCGCGCCTTCAGCAGATCGCGAGCGCGCTGGATGTGCCTGTCACCTTCTTCTACGACGGCGACAACAAGGCCCGCGAAGTCGAGAGCCTGCTGTTCCTCGACAGCGCGTTCAGCCTCCGGTTGCTCCGCGCCTACAGCAAGATCAAGGACCAGACCGTGCAGCGCCAGCTGGTGTCGCTGATGGAATCGATCGCCGCCAACGAAGACTGAGCGGGAGCACAGGTACGGTCGCGACGCCGCGAACGCGACCGACCAGGGCGAGCGGATTGGCCGGCGGCTGGTCATCGGGATCAGCACGTGTCGATCGGGGTGGCCAGGAAGATGTCAAAGCGCTGCCATCGGCGATGGCAGCGCTTTTTCCTTGTCCGTTCGACGCCTCCAGCCCTGGCGCGGCAAGACGGTTGCGGCAATGTACCGGCCGCAAACCAAAACTTAATCAAGACGCAACGCTCTCGGGATAGATCATCACCTCCGAACGAACGCGCCGCCCGCTCCATTGGTACGGCCGCGGCCTGCCTTCAGATTTTCGCGCAAGCGGCGCAGTCCGGAGAAACGCGATATGCAGAGAGTGACACTCGTCGTCGTGGCCACCATGCTCGCGGCTCAGCCGGCATTCGCCCAAACCGCCGGCGCGCTCGGCCCGGCTGCGGCGGTCCCACCCCATCATGCCGTGCCGGCTGCGGCACCGGCGGCCACCCAGCCCGGCCAGGCCAAGCCGGCTGCGTCGGCCTCGGTCGCGGAGACGCGGTCGGCTGCCGCGCTCGCGTTGTCGCACGAGCCGACCTACGACCAGGGCAGCGCCCAACGCATTCGCGACGTGGTCAAGAGCTATTCCGATCTCGCCGCCCGCGGCGGTTGGCCCACGATCGCCGCGGACGCGAAATTTGCGTTGGGCGTCCAAGGCGCCAGTGACGATCTGCTGCGCAAGCGCCTGATCATCACCGGCGACCTTGCCGCCGACAAGACCACCGGCGCCTATGATGAGGTCGTCGCCGAGGCGGTGAAGCACTTCCAGACACGCCATGGGCTCGCGGCAACCGGCACGGTGACGCCGCGCACACTGGCTGCGCTCAACGTCCCCGTACAGAAGCGGATCAAGCAGCTCGAGGCCTCGCTGGAGCGGCTCGACCAGATGGATTTCCAGTTCGGGCAGCGCTATGTGGTCGTCAACATTCCCGCGACCTTCGCCGAGGCCGTCGAGGACGACAAGGTCGTGCGGCGCTATCGCGTGATCGTCGGCAAGACCGAGAAGCCCTCGCCGACGCTGACGTCCGAGATCACCGACGTCATTCTGAATCCGACCTGGACGGTGCCGTCATCGATCACGAAGACGGAGATCGCGGCGCATATGCGCAAGGACCCGACCTATCTGTCGCGCATGCACATGGATGTGATCGACGCCCACGACAACCCGATCGATCCGCATTCGGTCGACTGGTCCGCCGATCACGCGCCGAACGTCACGGTGCGGCAGCAGAGCGGTGCATGGAATGCGCTCGGCGCGGTCAAGATCGACATGCCGAACTCCTATTCGGTCTACATGCACGACACCAATCAGCGCAGCCTGTTCAGCGACGACTATCGCTTCGATTCGCACGGCTGCTCGCGCGTCGACAATGTCCGCGATCTCGCGGCATGGCTGCTGAAAGACCAGCCGCAGTGGACCCGCGCCGCCATCGACGCCGCGATCGGCACCGGACAGCGTCAGGACATCCGCATGCTGAAGAAGGTGCCGGTGGCCTGGATCTACCTCACGGCGTGGATGACGAAGGACCGGGTCATCCAGTTCCGCAACGACGTCTACGACCAGGACCAGCAGCTCCTCGAAGCCACCGCCGAGGAAGCGGCCTTCTTCAACAAGACCGCCGAACATCCGCTGACCACGCAGTAGAGCGCCTTCGCGGGAAAGCGATGCGACTGGATCCGAACGCAATTACGCTCTAGCCGCTTGCTTGCGCCTCGCCATTGTGTCGCGCGGCCAATTGTCGCCCGCACATCGGGCGACCTCACAACACCCGCATTTCCTGCGTTGAACCGGCGGCGCCAGAACCAAGTGCACGTGCCTGTCTTTTTTGTCGCAGCAACCAGGCGGCCGCATGAACGTTTTCTGGCTTCAACCAAGGAGATTTCGATGAATATCAAGCTTGCCGTTATTGGATTGGCCGCGCTCGGAAGCGCAGCGTTGATGTCCGGCGCGGCGTCGGCGCTGCCGAACGGGCTTCCGCAGGCCAGCCACATCGCAGGCGAAACGTCCAATGTCGACAAGGTGCGCCAGGTCTGCGATCGCTGGGGCCGCTGCTATTGGCAACCGGGCTACGGCTACGGACCGCGTCATCACGGATGGCATCATCGTCCGCACTTCTATCCGCGCCATCATCATCACGGACACCGCCATCACGGCGGACACCATGGCGGCGGGCATCACGGCGGCGGGCATCACGGTGGCCACCGCCGCTGAATCTGCGAGGGGGCTTCGGCCCCCTCATCTTTTAGCGCCGGAGCATGCCGGCTACCTCTGTCCCGCGCGGCGGACGAGCGCGTTCTCGAGGAAGAGATACTCGATGCCGGTGCCGAGGAAGGTATCGATGGCCTCGCGCGGGGTGTTGACGATCGGCTGTCCCTTCACGTTGAAGCTCGTGTTCAGCACCATCTCGCGGCCGGTCGCCCGGCCGACGGCCCGCAGCAGCGCGTGGAATTCCGGATTGTCCCTGACGTCGACCGTCTGCACCCGCGCCGAGCCGTTGACATGCGTGATCGCCGGCAGCGCGGCGCGATGCTCGGGACGCACGTCGGCGGTCATGATCATGTAGGGAAGCTCGAGCCCCTTCGGCACCTCGAACCAGCGATGCACCTCTTCGAGGCTGACCGCCGGCGCGAACGGGCGGAAGGCTTCGCGCATCTTGACCATCGCGTTGATGCGGTCGCGCATCTCCGGATGACCGGGATCGGCCAGGATGCTGCGGTGCCCCAGCGCGCGCGGGCCGAACTCCATGCGTCCGCGGTACCAGCCGAGCACGCGTCCGGCCGCAATCAGCCTCGCCGCCACCGCGCAAGTCTCGTCGAGATCCGGAAAGCGCGTGATCTCGATGCGGCCGGTGGTCTCGGCAAGCGCCCTGTCGATCTCGGTCTGCGCATGTGCGGGCCCGAGGAAGGGCACCGGCATCCGGACATTCTTCACGCCGCGATCGCGCGATGCCGACCAGAGCGCGGCGCCGAGCGCGGAGCCGTCGTCGCCGGCGGCCGGCTGGACGTAGATCTCGTCGAACAGGCCGGACTGCAGCAGGCGGCCGTTGGCGGTGCAGTTGAGCGCGACGCCACCCGCCATCGCGAGCCTGCGCAGGCCGGTGCTGCGGCCGAAATGACCGCAGATGTGGAGCATCACCCGGTCAAGACATTCCTGCAGCGCCGCGGCGACGTCGCGATGGTCGTCGGTGACGTCGCTATCGGGTGAGCGGGCCGGGATCAGGTGCTCGCCGAGATGGCGTCGCGTCGCGCCGTAGGTTTCGCGATCGTGTCGCTCGATATTGAGGCGGAGCAGCGGAATCCGGATCAGGCCGTCGTCGCGCAGCTCCACGGTCCGCTCGAAGAAGGCACGGTGGCGGGCGGGCGCGCCGTAGGGAGCAAGACCCATGATCTTGTACTCGTCGGAGTTGAAATCGAAGCCGAGATGCAGCGTCAGGGTGGAATAGAGGATGCCGATGGAATCCTGGGCGGTGATTTCCGCGAGCTTGTCGATCGCGTTGTCGTGCGCGTGATAGACGGTGACGGCGTGGACCTCGCCCATGCCGTCGAGCACCACCACCAGGCACTCTTCCCATCCGGAGGTGTAGTAGGCGCTGGCGGCGTGCGACAGGTGATGGTTGACGTGGTGAACCTTGCCGGCGGGGAATCCGGGCAGATGCTCGTCGACTTGCGCGAGCAGTTTTTCGCGCGAGAACACCTCCCTGTATTGCCGGGCGGACGTCGGATCCAGCATGAAGGCGGCTTTGTAAGGCGAATAGTCGAAGCCGTGGGAGATCACGTCGATGTCGGCCGGCTTCAGGCCGGCGGTCTCCAGGCAGTATCTGATCGCACCGATCGGGAAATCACCAGTGTGCTTCTTGCGGCTGAAGCGCTCCTCGGCGGCACCGGCGACGATCCTGCCGTCGACCACCAGCACCGCGGCCGAATCGTGGCCCTGGGAGATCCGATATTCGCGTTCCTCCAGGCCCGGCCAGTGCTGCTTCTTGAAGGGGATCGAGTTCTCGAATCCACTGATGCCGATTACTGTCGCCATATTCAACAACCCCTGGACGGATCGCGCTCAAGGGACATTCGAGCAGGTTCCGCGGCATCGTTGCAGAGAGGCCGGGGAAATCAAAGTCCGCAAAAGTGCCGCGCCGTCGCTCCGGAATAGTCGGGCATCAGTTCCCATCGCTTGACGGAGTACCACCTTTGCGTCGGGGAGCTCCCGACCGCATATGCTACCGTCACGGGGCTTTCCGCCAAATCACGGCGTCCGTACCCCATTCTCATGGAGGTGGACGATGGATGCGCTGTCCGATATTCGCTTCGAAGTCTTCAGCACGTGCCCGCAATCCAGCGCGGTCCCGGCGGCGGATTATGTCGAACGGGTTCAGTCGGTCGCTCGCTGGAGCGAAGAGGCGGGCTGCAAGGGGATCCTGGTCTATACGGAGAATTCCCTGGTCGATCCCTGGCTCGTCTCGCAGGTCATCCTGCAGAGCACCAGGGAGCTCTGTCCGCTGGTGGCGGTGCAGCCGGTCTACATGCATCCGTACAGCGTCGCCAAGATGGTGAGTTCGCTCGCGCAGATGTACGGGCGCCGGCTCTATCTGAACATGGTCGCAGGCGGCTACACGACCGAGCTGGCGGCGCTCGGCGACGCGACGGCGCATGACAAGCGCTACGAAAGGCTCGTCGAGTACACCGGCATCATCAAGCTGCTGCTGGAGAACGCCGAGCCGGTGACCTTCGAAGGGGAATACGATTCCGTCCGCAATCTGCGGATGACGCCACCGCTGCCGCAGGAGCTGCTGCCGGGTGTGTTCGTGTCGGGCTCCTCGGAAGCGGGGCTCGCGGCCGCCAAGGCGCTGGGCGCGACGCCTGTGAAGTATCCCAAGCCGGCCGCAGAGTATGTGCAGGCGGACGCCGCCGACTGCACCGGCTCGGGCATCCGCGTCGGCATCATCGCCCGTGCGAGCGCCGAGGAGGCCTGGCAGGTCGCACACACGCGCTTCCCGACCGACAAGAAGGGACAACTCGCGCACAAGCTGGCCATGAAGGTCTCGGACTCGGCGTGGCACAAGCAGATGTCCGATCTCGCGGCCGAGACCGCCGCCCAGGACACGCCCTATTGGCTGGTGCCGTTCGAGAACTACAAGACGTTCTGCCCGTATCTGGTCGGCGACTACGGCGTCGTCTCCGACGAGCTCGCGCGCTACGCCGCCGCCGGCTACGGAACGTTCATCCTGGACATTCCACCCACCCGCGAGGAACTGGTCCATACGGGCGAAGTTTTCGGACAGGCGCTGACGAAGGCCCGGCGTCTGAAGTCGTTCGCGCTTCGCGATCCGGCACGTCAGGGCCTCATAGGCTAGGCGATCGTCAATGGAGTTGCGCGCGGACGGATCAGGGCGGGGATTGTGGACGGGCTTCCTGCGTTCGGCGCAACTGTTTCCCGACCGTCCCGCCGTCGTCGCGCAAGGCATATCGCTGTCGTATCGGCAGCTTCGCGAGAGCGCCGTCCGTATCGCGGCCTGCATCCAGGCGCATTGTGAAGGGTCGTGGACGCCTCTCACCGCCGTGTTCGCGCATCGCAGCACAACGGCGTTCGCCGGCGTGCTCGGCTCGCTTCTGGCCGGAAACGGCTACATGCCGCTGAACCGTACCTTCCCGGTCGAGCGCAACAGGTCGATGCTCGTGCGCGCGGAGTGCCGCTCGATCATCGTCGACGCGGCATCCCTGCCACAAATGGACGCGCTTATGGCGGGCGCGGACGAACCGCTGCTGGTGATCGCGCCCGATCTCGCGGATCCACGCGCCTACCGCGAACGATGGCCGCGGCACGTCGTCGTCGGCGCCGCCGATCTCGAAGGATATGCCGACTGGCGCGAGCCGGACGCGCGCGAGGACGCGATCGCCTATCTGCTGTTCACGTCAGGCAGCACCGGGGTCCCGAAAGGCGTGATGGTCGCGCACCGCAACGTCATCGCCTATGTCGATCATGCCGCGGAGCGCTTCGCCATCACCGAGCTGGACGTCGTCTCGCAGACCTTCGACATGACGTTCGACCTGTCGGCTTCCGACATGTTCGTGGCGTGGGAACGCGGCGCAAGCGTGTGCTGCCCGTCGCAGAAGACGCTGCTCAATCCGGGCCGGTTCATCCGCGAGCATGCGCTGACGGTCTGGTTTTCGGTGCCCTCGATGGTTGCGCTGATGAAGCAGGCCGGCCTCTTGAAGCCGGGAGGCTTTCCCTCGCTCAGGCTGAGCCTGTTCTGCGGCGAGCCGCTGCCGCTAACTTCCGTCGAGGCCTGGGCGGTGGCCGCGCCGAACAGCATCGTGGAAAACGTCTACGGCCCCACCGAATTGACCATCGCGTGCACCGGCTACCGGTGGGATCCGAAGCGGACGCCGGCTGAGTCCGAGATGGGAATCGTGCCGATCGGCGCGCCATTCCCGGGCATGGACGTGCTCGTCGTCGACGAGCGTCTGGACGAGGTCGGACCGGGCGCGGACGGCGAGCTCTTGATGCGCGGCCCGCAGATGTCGCTCGGCTACTGGCAGGATCAGGGAAAGACGGCCGCGTCGTTCGTCGTCCCGCCTGGACGAAACGACGTGTTCTACCGCACCGGCGATCGCGTGCGCCGGCCCGCCGGCGATGGTCCCCTCACCCATCTCGGCCGCTTGGATTCCCAGGTGAAGATCCTCGGGCACAGGGTGGAGCTCGGCGAGGTCGAGGCGGTGGTGCGCGAGGCCTCAGGCATCGACGGCGTCGTCGCGATCGGCTGGCCCATCACGTCGAGCGGCTATGGCGGCATCGAGGTGCTCATCGAAGGCGGGCCGGTGGAGCTCGACGAGCTTCGCGCGGCGGTCGCCGCCAGATTGCCGGACTACATGGTCCCGAGACGATGGCACGTCCGCGGCCGGTTGCCCCGCAACGCCAACGGTAAATACGACCGCAAGGCCATGCCGGCGGTCTTGGGAGACAGTCAATGAACGGTCCGACCACCGACGACGTCCGCGCGTTCTTCGGAGCCTTCCTCAACCGGAAGCTGGACGATCGCGGACGGCGTCCGCTGCGCGACCTCCCCGACGACTACGACCTGCTGTTGTCGGGGGCGCTCGATTCGCTGGCCTTTGTCGAGATGATGATGGCAGCGGGCGAGCACTTCGACCGGGAGATCGATTTCGAGAACCTCGACCCCGAACAGATGACGCTGATCGGACCCTTGTGCCTGTTCGTGTCGGAGCAATTGAGGCCGCATCCGTCATAACGCACCTGGAACTGCCCCGGGGCTCGCATACCGGACGGTACCGTGATGAGAAACGCACCGCGCCCAGGGAGGGATTGATGGCAGGGACCACTGCGCCCGCGCGGACTCTGACGCACCCAAAGCATCATGCCGCCGACATCCTGCTCCGGCTCATCGAGAGCCGGCGGCGTCCCTCGTCCAGTCAAACCGAAACGGCGCCGCTGTTCGGAAGCGCGTTGGCGCCGGCGAAGCAGCGCGAGGTCCAGTTCGCGGATTTCGCTAGCGTCGCACGGCTGAAGGAACGTGGCGGGCTCGCGAAAGACACTCTCGAAAACTGGCATCGGCTATGGCGGCAAAATCCTGCGATGGTCTCCGTCAAATCGCAACCCAGCATGGGGTGGGTGCTGGAGACCGCCGAAGGGATTGTCGGATACCAGGGAAGCGTCCCTGTACTCTATCAGTTCGAGAACCGAACGATAATCGCCGCGACAGCCGCTGGCCTGGTGATCGAGCCGGCGTACCGCACGCGCTGTATCGGCCTGCTGGCGTCGTTCTACCGACAGCGAGATGTTGCCCTGTTCGTGATCACGCACTCGACCGCGTCCGTGGTCAATCAGTCAAAAGCCCTTCATGCGAGGTCGCTGCCTCGCCCCGACTACGACAAGGTGCTGTTCTGGATCCTGAATGCCCATGAGTTCGCGCGAGTGCTCGCGGCGAAGTTCGGCCTCGGGAGTGGAATGGAGGCGGCCGGAGCCTTCCTCGCTTCGTCGGCCCTGCGGCTGGACTCGCTCCGTCGCGGACCACAGAGCCATCCGCCGGGCAAACTAACGCAGATCGACGTGAACGACATCGGGGACGAATTTGACGCGCTGTGGCGCCGCAAGTTGGGCGAGGCGCCTCGGTTGCTGGCGGACCGAAGTCCCGCCTCTCTCAGATGGCACTTCACGCTCCCGGGGAGCTCTTCGACGGTTGCGGTGATCTGCTGCCATCGATTCCAGCGCCTGGCAGGGTATGCCGTCGTGCTGCATGCGGTCGATCGCGAAACCGGCTTGCGACGGTCGATGCTCGCCGACATCCTGGTGGAGCAGGACGACCCTGACGTGACCGAGGCGCTGCTCGATGCGGCCTATTCGAACGCGGTCGCTTCGGGCGGTCATCTCTTCGAGGTGATCGGTCTGCCTGAACACGTCAGGCAGATCCTGATGAGATGGCATCCTTACGTCAGGACGTACCCGACCGATCCGCTCGTCTACAAGACGACGGACGAGGCCCTTGCCCGGACCCTCGCGGACGAGAACGCCTGGTACGCCGGCCCGTTCGACGGCGACGCAACGCTGCTGCCGTGACGGCTCCGGTCAGCCGGCGCGACGGAGAGCACCTCGGCATGACGGGTAGGAGATCGCACCTCGCTCAAAGCGCTGCCAGCACGGCCTTCGCGACATCGGCGGTGCCGTTGCTGCCGCCGAACTCGAACGGCTTGATGCCGCCAGCATAGACCTTGTCGACCGCGCGCTCGATCCGCTCACCGGCCTCGGCCGCACCTTCGAGGCCGTGCTTGTCGGCGAGCCAGTCGAGCATCATCGCGGCCGACAGGATCATCGCGGTCGGGTTGGCCTTGCCCTGCCCCATGATGTCGGGCGCGGTGCCGTGGCACGGTTGAAACACCGCGTAGCGATCGCCAATGTCGGCCGACGGCGCCATGCCCATGCCGCCGATCAGGCCGGCGGTGAGATCCGACAGGATGTCGCCGAACATGTTCTCGGTCACCATGACGTCGAAGTCCCAGGGACGCTTCACCAGCGCAGCGGCGGTCGCGTCAATATAGAGGTGATCGGCCCTGACATCGGGATGACGCTTCGCGGTCTCGTCGAAGATGCTGCGGAAGAACGCGAATGCCTTGAACACGTTCGCCTTGTCGACACAGGTCAGCCCGCCACCAACCTTGCCGCGCGCCTTGCGGCGTTCGGCAAGCCGGAATGAGAACTCGAACAGCCGTTCGGAGGTCCGGCGCGTGATCACCATGGTCTCGCGCGCCTCGCTCTCGGTGACGACGCCCTTGCCCATCGAGGCGAACAGGCCTTCGGTCGATTCCCTGATCACGACGAGGTCGATGCCCTTCTGGTCCGCGCCGACGATCGTGCTCGAAACGCCCGGGATCAATCGCGCCGGCCGCACCCCGGCATAGAGATCGAAGATCACGCGCAATTCGATCTGCGGCGCGATCTCGGTGTTGTCGGGGTAGCGCACCGATGGCAGGCCGCAGGCGCCGAGCAGGATCGCATCGGCCTCCTCGCATAGTTTGATCGTGCTCTCCGGCATCGACTTGCCGGTTTCCCTGTAATGGCCGGCGCCGGCCGGCGCCTCGGTGAAGTGGAATTTGAGGCCGGCCGACGCCTCGATCTTGCGCAACACTTCAAGCGCCGGCGCCATCACCTCGGGGCCGATGCCGTCGCCCCCGAGGACTGCGATGTGGAGTGCGTCGTTGGCGGACATGGGAATTTCCTCAGGGAATCGGAGCGAGATGGTAAGTCTGGTCGTCATTGCGAGCGAAGCGAAGCAATCCATGCCGCCACTCGCGGAGATATGGATTGCTTCGTCGCTTCGCTCCTCGCAATGACGGCTAGGAATTACGGCGTCAGCACGGCGCGGCCGACGAGCTGGCCCTTCTGCAGATTGGTCAGCGCCTCGTTGGCCTTCGCCAGCGGCATCGGCGTCACCGGGATCGCCGGGATCTTCTTCTCGCGCACCAGATCGAGCAGCTCCTGGGTCTCGCGCAGATTGCCGACATAGCTGCCCTGGATGGTGACCGCCTTGATCGGGATCAGCGGCAGCGCCCAGGTCGCGCCACCGCCGAACAGGCCGACGATCACGAGCTTGCCGCCCTTGGTCAGGCAGTCGAAGCCGAGCTGCGAGGTCTGGGCGTTGCCGACCAGGTCGATCGCGGCGCGGATCGGCTGGCCGGCCTTCTTGATCAGCTGCTCCAGCGCATCGGGCGCCTTGCCGTCGACGGTTGCGAGCGCACCGGCGGCCTCGGCCGCCTCGCGCTTCCTGGCGTCGATGTCGACCACGATCGCACCCTTGCCGCCCATCGCCTTCAACAGCGAGAGCGCCATCAGGCCGAGGCCGCCGGCGCCGAAGATCACGATCGGCGTGTCGAGATCCTTCTCGACCTTCTTCAGCGCGCTGTAGGTCGTGACGCCAGAGCAGGCGTAGGGCGCGGCCGTGACCGGATCTAGCCCCTTGAGGTTGAGCAGATATTTCGGATGCGGCACCGTCATGTGATCGGCGTAGCCGCCGTCGCAATAGACGCCGAGCGCATTCGGCTTGATCGCGCACATGTTCTCGTCGCCGCCGAGGCAGGTCGGGCATTTGCCGCAGCCGAGCCAAGGATAGGCCAGCGCGACGTCGCCGGCCTTGAGACCGCCCTTGTCGGCGTCCTTGACGTCGGGCCCGAAGGCCACGATCTCGCCGACCGTCTCATGGCCCATCGTGCGCGGCAGCGACACGCCGCGATCCTTCAGCGACAGCGGCTTGCGGCCATGGCCGAGATCGTAGCCGCCCTCCCAGATGTGCAGGTCGCTGTGGCAGACGCCGGCGGCCTTGACCTTGATCAGCACCTGCGTGCCCGACGGCTGCGGCGTCGGCTGATCGACCTCTTTCAAGGGGGCGTTGAAATCGACGACCTGGAAACTCTTCATCGCTGTTCTCCCGAAAGCTTGTTGTTGCGGCGGACCTTGCCACGCCTGCCCGGCCGGGACAAACGCTCATGACCCCATTTTCGAGCGAGCGGCCATGCAGCCCGCTCGACGGTCAAGGCGTCACTATTCAGATCAGTGGATGATGGCAAGCCGCAAACTGGCCGGTCGCGACCAGGCGCAGTTCCGGCACCTCGCTGGCACAGCGCGCATCGGCCCGCGGGCAGCGGGTGCGGAAGCGACAGCCGGACGGCGGCGCGATCGGCGACGGCGGCTCGCCGACCGGCACGCTCTGGGTCGGACGGACATCCGGATCGGGCACCGGGATCGCCTCGATCAGCAGCGCGGTATAGGGATGCGCCGGCCGCGCGAACAATTGCTCCGACGGACCGACCTCGCAGAGCCGCCCGAGATACATCACCGCGACGCGATCTGAGACCGCCTTCACCACCGCGAGGTCGTGGGCGATGAACAGCAGGGTCAGGCCGTAGCGCGCCTTCATCTCCTCCAGCAGGTTGAGGATCTGGGCACGGATCGAAACGTCGAGCGCGGACACCGGCTCGTCGCAGATCACGAATTCCGGATTGAGCACCAGCGAGCGAGCGATGCAGATGCGCTGGCATTGTCCGCCGGAGAATTCGTGCGGCAATCGCCCGCTCACCAGCGTGGGATCGAGGCCGACCGCTGACAGCACCTCGGCGACCCGCCGCCGGCGCTCGTCGGGATCCTTGACGCCCGCGATCACCAGCGGCTCGGCGACGATGTCGCCGATCCGCCGCCGCGGATTGAGCGAGGCAATCGGGTCCTGGAAGATCAGCTGCACGCGCCGGCGCATCTGGCGCAGCGCCTCGCCCTTCAAGGTGGTGAGATCGTGGCCGTCGAACAGCACCTTACCGGAGACGGCCTGGCGCAATTGCAGCACGGCACGGCCGAGCGTCGACTTGCCGCAGCCGGATTCGCCGACCAGCCCCAGCGTCTCGCCACGCGCGATCTCGAGGCTGACGTCCGAGACGGCATGGATGGTCTTGCCTCCCACTGAATATTCGACGACGAGGTTTTCCACCTTCATCAGTGGATTGGGTGCGGCCTGCAGCATCATGCGCCGACCCTCGCGGCAATTGGATGGAAGCAGGCGTAGAGATGCTCAGGCGTCTCGGCCGAGCAGAGCTGCGGCTTCTCGGAGGCGCAGCGCTCGGCCGAATAGCGGCAGCGCGGCGAGAACGAGCAGCCCTTGAGCGGCCGGGTCGGATCCGGCGGCCGTCCCGAAATCGCCGGCAGCGGCGTATGCGGCGCGACGTCGAGCTTCGGCAGCGCGGCCAGCAGCGCCTCGGTGTAGGGCATCCGCATCTGCTTGAACAAGGCCGGCGTCGGCGCGCGCTCGACCACGCGCCCCGCATACATCACCGCGACCTCGTCGGTGCGGCCGGCAACCACGCCCAGGTCATGGGTGATGATGATCATCGCCATGTGGCGGCGCTGCTGCTCGCGCGCCAGCAGATCGAGGATCTGCGCCTGGATCGTGACGTCGAGCGCGGTGGTCGGCTCGTCCGCGATCAGCAGCTGCGGCTCGCAGGACAGCGCCACCGCGATCGCGACGCGCTGGCGCATGCCGCCGGAAAGCTGGTGCGGATATTGCGCCAGCCGCTGCTCCGGCGCGGGAATGCCGACCGCCGCCAGCAGCTCGATGCTGCGCTGCCTGGCCTGGGCGAGATCGAGCTCGAGATGCTCTTGAATGGTCTCGATCAGCTGGGTGCCGATGGTCAGCACCGGATTGAGCGAGGTCATGGGATCCTGGAACACGACGGCGAGCGAGCGGCCGCGCAGCTTGCGCAATTTCTCGGCGGACAGTTTGGTCAGATCCTGCCCGTCGAACATCACCCGGCCCGATAGCTTCGCCTTCTTGGGCAGCAGTTGCAGGACGGCGCGCGACAGCATGGTCTTGCCGCAGCCGGATTCGCCGACAATGCCGAGTGTCCTGCCGGCGCCGACGGCGAGATCGACATGATCCACCGCACGCAGGTTGCCGCGCGGCGTCGGCAGGTCGACCACCGCATTCTCGACCGACAGCAGCGCACTGGTCATAGCGCACCCTGCCTGGGATCGGTCAGCGCGCGCATCGTATCGCCGATCAGGTTGAACGCGAGCACGGTGAGGAACATCGCGGCCGCCGGAATGAAGGCGAGGCGCGGCGCTACGTCGAGGCTCTCCCGCCCCTCCCCGATCATGCTGCCCCAGCTCGAGATCGGCGGCGGCACGCCGAGGCCGAGGAAGGACAGCGATCCTTCGACCACGATCGTGACGGCGACGCCGAGCAGGAAGAAGGCAAGCAGCGGCAGCAGCACATTGGGCAGCAGCTCACGTAGCAGGATCCGGGTATGCGTAGCGCCGAGCGCCTGTGCCGCGATGACGAATTCGCGCCGCGCCAGCGTCAGCGTCGCCGCCCGCGCCACCCGCATGAAGGCGGGAATGCCGAGCACGCCGAGGATGCAGGTCAGGTTGAAGATCGACTGGCCGAGATAGGCGGTGACCGCCAGCGCCAGGATCAGCGGCGGGAATGCCAGCAGCACGTCCATGCTGCCGACCACGATGGATTCGAAGCGGCCGCGGAAATAGCCGGCGAGCATGCCGAGCGCGCCGCCGATCGTGACCCCGATCATCGGCGCGCAGAGGCCGACGATCAGCGAGATCCGCGCGCCATAGATGAGCCGCGACAGCTCGTCACGGCCGAGACCGTCGGTGCCGAGCCAATGCTCGGCGGAGAACGGCCCGCGCCGCTCCAGCATGTCCATGTCGGTCGGGCTCGGCAGCGGCAACAGGTCGGCAAGGATCGCGACCGCAAATACCACGACTGTCCATCCGACCGCGAACCAGAACAGCGTGCCAATCCGGCGCTTGCGTCGCACCGGTGCGGCACTGCTCTCGTCGAGGCTGAGCTCAAGCGTGGCCATGACGGATCCTCGGATCGAGTAAGGCGTAGAGCAGATCGACGATGAAGTTCATGATGACGAAGCCTGCACCGACCAGCAGCACCACGCCCTGCAGGATGATGAGGTCGCGGGTCAGGATCGCGCCGACCAGCAGACGGCCGATGCCGGGCAGCGCGAAGATCGTCTCGACGATCACGGCGCCACCGATCAGGCGGCCGATATTGATGCCGGTGATGGTGACGAGCGTCAGCGACGACGGCTTCAGCGCATGCACGAACAGGATGCGCGACGGCTTCAGGCCCTTTGCCTTGGCGAGCGCGATATAATCCTCCTGGAGTGCAGCGATCATGTCGGAGCGCAGCACGCGCATGATGCCCGGCCATTCCGCAAGCCCGAGCGTCAACGCCGGCAGCACCATGAAGCGCAGATTGGCAACCGGATCCTCGGTGAACGGCACATAGCCGGTCGCCGGCAGCCAGCGCAGCTCGACTGCGAACAGGTAGATCAGGAGGATCGCGGACAGGAAGGTCGGCACCGAGAGCATGCCGAACGCCGATCCGGTCATGAGGCGGTCGAATGCACTGCCGGCCTTGGCCGCGCAGGCGATCGCGAGCGGCACGCCGATCGCAAGCCCGATCAACTCGGCCAGGATCATCAGCTCGAACGAGATCGGGACGCGTTCGCTGACAGCCTGCAGCACGGTCTGCCCGGTGCGGAAGGATCGTCCGAAGTCACCCTGCAGGATGTGCCAGAGCCAGCCGAGATAGCGCAGCCAGATCGGCTGATCGAGCCCCAGATCGTGACGCAGCGCCGCGACATTCTCCGGCGTCGCCTGGTCGCCGAGGATCACGTAAGCGAGATCGCCGGGCAGCAGCGAGGCGATCACGAAGGTCAGGACCGAAACCGCGATCAGCACCGGCACCAGGTATAGGAGCCGGCGCGCGACGAAGAACAGCATGAAAGGCTATTCCTTCCAGGCGTAGGAGACGTCGAGCACCCCGTTGAACATCTTCGGCACGCCCTTCACCTTCGTGCTCGACATCGCATAGTAGGTGTTCTGGAAGGTCCAGAACCAGATCGCCTCCTTGTTGATCAGGCGGCTGATCGCGCAATAATCCTCGGTACGCTGGGCGACGTCGGCGGTGGTCCGTGCATGCTCCAGCAGCCGATCGAGCTCCGGATTGGAATAATTCGCCAGCGCCACCGGGCTGCCGGTGTGGAAATTGGCGTACATCTGCGGATCGGGATCGGCGAGGTCGACGATGCGCCACGGCGTGATCTGGAACTGGCGCATGAAGGCGCGCGGTGGAATGGTCGCCTGATCGACCTGCTCGATCTCCATATTGGCGCCGATGCGCTTCCAGAACTGCTGCAACACCTGACCGCCGGTGCGACCGCGAGGCGTCGCCGTGACCAGCATCTTGAACTCGACCGGCTTGCCGTAGTCCTTGATCAACGCCTTGGCCTTCTCGACATCGTAGGGCAACGCGCCGTCATCCTTGCACTTCACCCAGGAGCCGTCGCCGTAGGGATTGCTGGCCGGCCGCGCCAGACCATTGGTGATCGCTTGCGACATCTTCTGGCGGTCGAGCGCCATCACCAGCGCCTGGCGCACGCGCACGTCGTCGAAAGGTGGGACCTTGGTGTTGAAGGCGGCGACTGAGGCCCCCGAGCCCTGATAGGTATGCACGATCAGACTCGGGTCCTTGCGCGCCTTGATAATGTTGTCGGCGTCAGCCTCGTCGTCCCAGATGACGTCGGCCTCGCCGGATTGCAGCGAGGCGAAGCGCGACTGCGCATCCGGCAGCGGCTTCAGGATGATGCGATCGAGATAGGGCTTGCCCTTGTCCCAGTAATCCGGGTTCTTCTCCAGCACCATGCGGTCGCCGGCGGTCCAGGATTTCAGGATATAGGGACCGGTGCCGACCGGGTTGCGGTTGTAATCGTCGCCCTTGGTCTTCCAGGCCGTCGGCGACTGCATCACGTTGTTGGAGCTCTGGATCGACTGGGTCGCCGGAAAGTTCACCGACGGGTCGCTGAAATTGTAGCGCACGGTGAGATCATCGATGACGTCCACGCTCTTGATGCTGGTAATGTAGAACGCGCAGCGGCACTTGTTGGCCGGATCCTTCTGGCGGTCGAAGTTCTCCTTCACCGCCTGGGCATTGAACGGCGTGCCGTCGTGGAATTTGACGCCGGGCCGCAGCTTGATGGTCCAGGTCTTGAAGTCTTCGGAATGCTCCCAGGACAGCGCGAGCTTCGGCTTCGGCTCGCCCTTGTCGTCGAGCGTCATCAACGTGTCGAAGATCGCAGCGGCTGCGGTGTTGGCCGAGGTGTCGTAGACACCGACCTTGAGCGGGTCGAAGCCCGGAATGTCCAGCTCCTGGCCGACGGTGAGCGTACCGCCCTGCTTCTGCGCATGGGCCGGTGCAGCAAATGCCGCCACACCAAATCCCGCCACAAGAAATATGCGCGCAACCGCGTGCGCGCGCCCGGCCAGCTTCATCAATGCTCCCTCCCAGGTGGGCGACGTCCGGTGTTCCGGATCGTCGTGTGTTGGGCAGCTTGTCCGGAATCGCCGCGCGCGACAAGACCGTAAAACGGATGAAAAGCCGCAGGGGGATCACGATACGATCTCATGAGATCGCGTCGTGATCACATCTTCTCGTTTGAGCACGATCCTTCGGAAGACCGGTTTCGACTTTGCGCGAACGCGGTCTTCCAGGTCCGGATCATGCGCTAATTGCGCGCCGTCTTTGCCGGTTGCGCTGCGAAGCCCGCGATCTGATCGTCGGAGAGGCCGATCTCCTTCAGATAGGACAGCGTGTGTTCGCCGAGCGTCGACATCCGCTTCCGGGCACCGACCGTTGCACCGGACATCCGGAACGGCAGGTTGAGCACCTTGAAGCTGCCGCCGCCGTCCGCGACCTCGGCCAGTGCACCGCGATGGGCGATTTGCGGATCGGCGAGCGCCTCGCGCACGGTGCGATAGGCCGACGACGGCACGCCATATTCATTGAGCGCGGCAAGGCAGGCCTGCGTGCTGACGGCGCGCGACCACGCCTCGACGCCCTCCATCAGGCCTGCCCAGTTGTCCCGCCGATCAGAATATTTGGCGAAGCGCGGATCGGACACCCATTCGGGACGGCCGATCACCTGCATCAGGTTCTGGAACGTCTTCTCGCTGGCGATCGCCACCATCACGTAGCCATCGGTGGTTTCGATCGGCCCGAACATCGGGCGCTGGGTT
Organism: Bradyrhizobium macuxiense; assembly: GCF_007993935.1. GTDB lineage: Bacteria > Pseudomonadota > Alphaproteobacteria > Rhizobiales > Xanthobacteraceae > Bradyrhizobium > Bradyrhizobium macuxiense_A. The sequence continues at coordinate 572,976 of NZ_VITY01000002.1, forward strand.
TGCTTCACCTCGAATTGCGACCACTGCAACTCGTTCAGGGTCAGGCTCAGCATGGATTCCAGCATCGAGACGTCGATATGCTGGCCCTTGCCGCCGGCACTGCGCTGATAGAGCGCGGCCGAGATCGCGCCGAAGGCGTAGACGCCGGTCAGCACATCGGCGTGATAGATGCCGCAATAGTCCGGCCGGCTGCGGCCCGGCTGGTAGGCGAGATGCGCCATCTCGTAACCCGAGGCGGCATGGATCACCGGCGCATAGGCGGGCAATTCCGCCGACGGCCCGGTCTGGCCGTAGCCGGAGATCGAGCAGAAGATCAGCTTCGGATTGATGTCGCGGACTGACGCATAATCGAGCTTCAGCCGCCGCATCACGCCGGGGCGGAAATTCTCCACCAGCACGTCGGCGGTCGCGATCAGCCGGCGCACGGCCTCAATGCCGGCCGGCGACTTCAGGTCGAGCACCAGACTGTTCTTGCCGATATTGAGCTGGCCGAACGCCGTCGAGCAGTTGTTGCGCAGCGGCGGCCGCGTCCGCATCGTCTCGCCTTCAGCCGGCTCGATCTTGATCACCTCCGCGCCCATGTCGGCGAGCATCCGCGTGCAATGAGGTCCGGCGATCGTGGTCGAAAAATCCAGCACGCGAAGGCCGTCGAAGCTCCGTGTCAAATTCCCCTCATCGTCAGCGGCTATTGTCGTCGGCAAGGCTTCCTCCACCTTCGTCATTGGTTGTTCGGCGTCGCGTGACCCTAAAGTGAGCCGTCCTGACAGGAAAGCGTCTCGTCCAGACCGGGAGCGCGGGCCGTCTTGCATTTTAATCAAAGGCAGATTGGACCCGATCTTGCATGGCCCTGTCATGGGCTGGAACGAGGGCGCTTGTTGAAGGTCTTATTCGTCACGACGGAGATGGACGATTTCGTCCGCGTGGGCGGGCTCGGTGCCGTTTCCGCAGCACTTCCCCGGGCGCTGCGCCCCTGGAGCGACGTCAGGATCATGCTTCCCGGTTACCGGGATGTGGTCGAGCAGTTCACTCATGTTGAAATCGTTGGACAATGCGCAAGCCTTGCGGAGATGCCGGCTTGCACGCTCGGGCGCGCATCGACCAGGGACGGGCTACCGGTCTATGTGCTGCTGTGTCCAGAGCTCTACGACCGGCCGGGCAATCCCTACGGCGATGAGTCCGGCCGCGACTGGGCCGACAACGACATCCGGTTCGGCCGTTTTGCCTCCGCCGCTGCCGAACTTGCAGCCGGAACGCTGGACAAGAATTGGGCAGCCGACCTCGTTCACGCCAATGACTGGCAGGCCGCGCTCACGCCCGCCTATCTCGCCTGGCGTCAGCTGCGGATTCCGTCAATCCTGACCATCCACAATCTCGCTTATCAGGGCCTGTTTCCGCGGGACTCGCTGCGGCGGATCGGCGCACCGGAAAGCTCATTCCACATCGACGGGCTGGAGTTCTACGACAAGCTCTCCTTCCTCAAGGGCGGCCTCGTCTACGCCTCGCATCTGACCACGGTCAGCGCGACCTATGCGAAGGAGATCACGACCGCCGAGCTCGGCTGCGGGCTGGAAGGGCTGCTGCGCGTCCGCTCCGACGCCGACCAGCTGACCGGCATCCTGAACGGCATCGACGAGAGCTGGGACCCACGCCACTGCGCGCAGCTCGCGCAACCATTCGGCACCGGCGACTGGAAGGGCAAGCAGGCCAACGCCGACTACGTCCGCCGGCAGTTCGGGCTTGCGGTCTCGCGCGGGCCGATCTTCGGCCTGGTCGCGCGGCTGGTGCATCAGAAGGGCGTCGACCTCGTGCTGTCGGCCGCCGACGAAATCATCAGGGATGGCGGACAGATCGTCGTCACCGGCAGCGGCGAGCCCGCGATCGAGGACGCCCTGGTGGCCGCGCACCGGCGCCGGCCGGACGCGATCGGCGTCATCATCGGCTTCAACGACGCCCAGGCCCGCCGCATCTTCGCCGGCAGCGATTTCACCCTGATGCCGTCGCGCTTCGAGCCCTGCGGCCTCAGCCAGATGTACGCGCAGCGCTTCGGCTCGCTGCCGATCGGTCACCAGACCGGCGGGCTTGCCGAAACTATCGCCGACGGCGAGACCGGCTTCCTGTTCCCGCAGCCGTCGGCGGAATCCTTCCTCGGCGGCGTCAGGCGCGCATTCGACGCCTACCGCGCCAAGGATCGCCTCAACGCCATGCGCGCCAGCGCGATGGCCAAGTCCTACAGCTGGGACCTGTCGGCCGCCTGCTACAGCGCGCTGTACAAAAGGCTGGTGATGCCGCGGGCGGCCGCGTAGGCGGCCCGCCTCGCAGGCTTGCGAAGCCTGGTTGCTCTGGGATCCCAGCGCACCAGTAACAATCGGGTCATTGCAACGAACCTTTCAGGCAGTCACGTCGCCCCACCACTGGACGACGACGCATGCGTGAAATTGCGAATGATGGACTTTTGGCCAAACGCGATTGCGATGGAGGAACATCATGGACGTCAACGAAGAGCGTCTCAATTCATTCATGGGAAAGATGATTGGCGATGTCGGCGCGGCGATGAACGCCTCGCTGATGCTGCTGGGCGACAAGCTTGGGCTGTACAAGGCTCTCGCGCAGCAAGGACCGATGGACGCCGCGGCCCTTGCCAAGGCAACAGGAACAGCCGGGCGTTACGTTCAAGAATGGCTGTCGGCGCAAGCCGCCTCCGGCTACATTGAATACGATAGCAAGACCGGAAAATTCTCGATGCTGCCCGAGCAGGCGCTCGCGCTCGCCGACGAGGACAGTCCGGTCTTCCTCGGCGCGGTCGGAAACCTGGTCGGCGCGACCTTTCTCGACGAGCCGAAAATTACCGACGCGTTCAAGACCGGCAAGGGCGTCGGCTGGAATAGGCGCAGCGAGTGCCTGTTCTGCGGCACCGCCCGGTTCTTCCGCACCAGCTACAAGCACTATCTGGTGCAGGAATGGCTGCCGGCGCTCGAGGGTGTCGTCGACAAGCTGAAGAAGGGCGCCGTCGTCGCCGACGTCGGCTGCGGGCACGGCGTCTCGACGCGGTTGATGGCGGAAGCGTTTCCGAAATCGACCTTCTACGGCTTCGACTATCACGACGGCTCGATCCAGACGGCGCGAATGTCCGCCAAGGAGGCGGGATTGTCGGACCGCGTCCATTTCCAGACGCACTCGGCCAAGGACTTCCCCGCCAACAATTATGACCTTGTGTGCTTCTTCGACTGTCTTCACGACATGGGCGACCCGGTCGGCGCCCTCAAGCACACGCGCTCGACCCTCGCCGACGACGGCACCTGCATGTTGATCGAGCCGTTCGCCAACGACCGGTTGGAGGACAACCTCAATCCGATCGGGCGGGTCTACTACGCCGCGTCGACGATGATCTGCACGCCGGCCTCGCTGGACCAGGAGGTCGGGCTAGCGCTCGGCGCGCAGGCCGGCGAGACCAGGTTGCGCGAGGTGGCGCGCCAGGGCGGCTTCTCACGCTTCCGCCGCGCGGCGGAAACGCCGTTCAACCTGATCCTGGAAGCTCGGCCGTAAAGTCGCCACGCGACTGGACGGCGGTGTCACACCGCCGTCCGGTGCTCGTTCGGGCTTTGCCGCCGTCGGCCTACCAGTCCTGCGATTGCCAGTAGAACTGGCCGCCGCGACGGCGCGGATTGGCGGCCTGAGGATTGCCATAATACGGCGTGCCGTACTGGGTCGGCGCCTGGGGATTGCCGTATTGGGGATAGCCGTATTGGGTGCCCGACTGGGGATTCCAGCTGCGCTGGGAGAAGAAGCCGAAACCGTCGTCGTCCCCGCTCGCAACCATGCCGTCGTCCATCATGGGCCGGGTCGGCTTGCGCGTGATGAAGCCGCCCTGGGGCTGGTTGCTCAGCACAGCGACGAACTCGGTGCGGTAGTTGGTCTCGGCGCTCAACGGCTCATCCGAGATGATGATCGACGAGCGCGGCACGGCGGTCGGCGCAATCCGATCCAGCACGTCCTGCGGGATGGTGACGCGGTCGAGCGCGTCCTTGGCGTTGTCGCCGTCGTCGATCGTCACCTCGGTCCAGCGCAGGCCGGCGCCGTTGCGCGCCATTGCCGTGTAGATGTGCGTGCCGATCGGCTTGTCCGGATCGCGAATGGTGACGGGAACCTCGATGCTGGAATCGAACACCTCGCCGCCATCGGCCCACGGCTTGTGAGTGTTGCGCCGCACGTAAAGCTTCTGCGTCGCGCGGCTGATGTAGACCGAGACCGGCTCGAGCGCGAGCTTCGCCTCGGTCGCCGCCTGCTGGGTATCGGTCTTCTTGGCCTCGGCCGCCTTGGCCGCGTCCTTTGCGGCCGCCGCGGCATCGAGCTTCGGCTTGGCGTCGCCCTGGGCTGCCTCGTATTGCGTGGTCGCTTCCGCGGCCTTGGCGACCGCCTTCTGCTTCAGATCCTCGGCGCGCGCCTTGGCCTGGTCAGTCTTGGCATTGACGAGCGTCTTGTCGGCCAACGCAACCGCAGCGTCGGCACGGGTCTTGGTCTGTTGCAGTTTGCGCAGCGACGCCGGCGTGAACAGTGCCGCTTCCTTGGTCGCGGCCGCGGAGGCCTTCTTGGCCTCGTCGGCCACCTTGGCGGCATCCGCCGCCTCGCGCGAGAGCTTTTCAGCGCGCGCCGGAGCATCTGCCATGGCCTGGGCGTTCGGCACGAACAGGGCTGGATGGGTGAAGTCGACCGGGGCCGCATCGTTCGGCGCGATGATCACCCGCATCCCGATGCGCGTCTTGTCGAACAGCTTCTCGGCAAAGTCATAGGGCATGCGCACGCAGCCATGGGAGGCGGCATATCCCGGCAGCGGCCCGCCGTGTAGCGCGACGCCGTTCCAGGTGATGCGCTGCATGTTCGGCATCCAGGCATCGTCGTACATGGTTGAGTGATGGTCCTTGTCCTTCTCGACCAGCGCAAAGACGCCGGCCGGCGTTTCGCGGCCCTTGACGCCGCTCGATACCGGCGCGCGGTAAATCCAGCCGTCGGCGTCGTAGAAGGTCACCTTCTGGGCGCTGATCGACACGATCGCCATGATCGGCTCGCCCGCGGCGCGCGGCGCGGTCGCCTCGACCGTTGCCGCAGGGCGCTGCTGCTTTGCAGCGGCGCCGCCGGTCAATGACGCAAGTGTGACCATGGCCGCGAAAGTCACAAAGGCGGGAGGCCCCCAACGCCGCATCGCTCCGGTGATTTGCGCCGTCGTCGTACGATTTTCCATGCCATTCCTCGGTCGAAAAGCCTGCCCGCGCTGCGCCGATCGGTACCAGATCACGATTTTGGATTGATTAATCCAGGGGACTACCAGCTCGTTCCAGCAGCAAATCACTCATATATGACGGCGCATCCATGAGGAAGGGCGCCGGGAGCCAAACCTGCCTTCGTCATGCCGTCCGCCGCGTCTCCGGCATCACCAGCCAGATCACGAACAGCCCGAGCGCGGCGACGCCGGCGAGGCCCATGAAGGCGGTGCTGCTGCCGAGCTTGTCGCTGACATAGCCGGCCAGCACGGTGCTGAGCGACGCGCCGATGCCGACGGCGGTTCCGACAATGCCCTGCGCCAGGTTGAAATGGCCGCTGCCGAACGCCACGTCGGCCACGATCAGCGGCACCATCACGCTGAAGATCGCCGCCGTGATGCCGTCGAAGATCTGCACCGCGACCAGCAGATAGGGATCGCGCACCGTTGCGAACAACACACCGCGGATCGCCAGCGAGGCGAAGGCCAGCAGGAGCAATGGCCGCCGGCCCAAAGCCTGGGCCTTGCGGCCGACCGACGGCGAGCACAACGCGACGATCGCCTGCGGCACGATGATGCAGGCCGCGATCAGGACCGGCGCCCATTGGCTCGACCGCGCGGTGACCACGCCCGCCATCAGCGGCAGCATCGCGGCATTGGCCAACTGGAACAGCATCATCGCGCCGGCAAAGATCAGCAGTGTCCGGTGCCGCACCAGAGTGATGACGCTGGTGGCGCGCTTGTCGGGAACCTCACGCTTCACCTCGCCATGAGCCTGCGCGATGTCGATCTCGCGCTCGCGGATCCGTGCCAGCGACAACAAGGTCGGGATCGCCAGGATGAAGGTCACGAGGAACACGGAGCGGCTCGACAAAAAATAACCGCAAGCCCCCATCAGCGCCGCCGCCGAGCCGCTGCCGAGCGAGGCAAACCGCGCATTGCGGCCGAGCCGCTCGCCGATTGCCCGCGGCCCGACCAGGCCGAGGCTGATCGCGGCGATCGCGGGTCCCAGCACGCAGCTTGCAAGCGCGTGCAGCGTCGCGGCGAGCGTCACCACGGGAAAGATCGGCCACAGCGCGTAGGCCAGCGCGGCTGACCCGATCGCGGCGACCGCGCAGCCCGCGACAATGCGCTCCGAGCGCGCCGCATCCACGATCGCCCCGCCGGGCATCTGTCCCAGCAGGCCGATGATGCCGCCGATCGAGAGCACGAAGCCGATCTCGACCTGGGTCCATTTCTGGGTCGTCAGATAGACCGCAATGAACGGGCCGAACCCGGTTTGCACGTCGGCCAGGAAGAAAATGAACCAGTCGAGCCCGCGCTGGCTTTCGCGCGACGGCGCGCGCGGCCCCTCCGGGCTGGGCTGATCGGGGGTCATCGACACAATATTGGTGCCGCCGGCAGATCGTTCGCCACGATCGTCGCCAACCGTCTCGAAGGAAGGGTTCGGACGCGCGACCAGCTTTTGCCCCCTAATGCTCGTAGTCCCATGGATGGAGATTGCCGGCCGCGCCCAGCACGATCAGCGGCGTATCTTCCTTGTATTCCGGCGCAGCGCTCACCTGCTGCTTGTTGAGGTCCAGCGTAATGCTGTCGCTCTTGCTGGAAACGCCAGCGAAGCGCAGCGCGTTCCAGTCGACCACGATCTTGCGGCTGCCGACGCCGAGAAAGCCGCCGAAATCGATCACCGCGGCGCGCACCTTGCCGTCGCGGTCGACGATGACGTCAACGATGCGGCCCATGTCCTCATTGGCGGAACTGCGAACGTCGCGCCCGAGAATGCCGTGGGCATCGCGCGCCCCGATCACGGTCACCGACGGCGGCGGCGACGGCTCCTTGGCCTGCTCCTTCGGTGCTCCAGCGGCCGGCGGCGCGGGAGTTGCCGGCGTCGCCTGCGCAGCCGGCGGCGGCGACGGCACTTCGTCGTCGGCCGCACGGACACCAGCGCATGTCAGCAGCGCCGCTGCGACCAGTATAACCATGACCCTCGGACGCATGTTACTCTCTCCCCACGATTTCCCTGGCGTGCGCATGCCGCACGACGACGATCCACGCCGCGCGACGACGCTTAATGCGTCAGCACGATCGACACCTGGATCTGGCCGCGCGTGCGCAACACTTCGAGTGACACCTCGTCGCCGTGGCGGCGCAGCCGCAGATCGACACTGGATGCGCCGAGCCTGAGATCGCGCAGCACCACGTCGTTAAGGAATTCCGGCAGGCACGGATCGCGCAGCCTGATCTCGCCACGGGCAGTGTCGAACTCCAGCCCGAGCGCGGCCTCCAGCAGCGTGAACGGCGTCGCGCTCGCCCAGGCCTGCGGTGCGCAGGCCACCGGATAGAGCACCGGGCCGCGCCGGCGCTCACGGCGGAAGCCGCAGAACAGCTCCGGCAGCCGCCGCAGCTCCATGTAGCTCGCGGCGTCGAACAGGCCCTTGAACAGATGCGCGACCGAATGCTTGAGGCCGTAGCGCGCGAGCCCGAGTGCAATCAGCGCATTGTCATGCGGCCAGATCGAGCCGTCGTGATAGGACATCGGGTTGTAGCGCGCTTCGCCCACGGCAACGGTGCGGATGCCCCAACCAGAGAAGAACTTCTGGCTCATCAGATCGGCGGCAACTCGCCGCGCGCGGTCTTGGCGCACCATGCCGGAAAACAGGGTTTGTCCGGCATTCGAGGTGCGCACCCTGCACGGCTGCTTGGCGCCGTCGAGCGCGACGGCATAGGTGCCGAGTTCCTCGCACCAGAATGCCTCCTCGAACCGCGCGCGCAGCCGTTCGGCCTCGGCTTCGAGCTTCACAGCCTTGTCCATAAAGCCGAGCTGGCGCGCCGCGCGTGCGGCAAGCCGCTTGCCGGCAAACACATAGCCCTGCACTTCCGCCAGCGCGATATTTCCCTCGGCGAGCGTTCCGTCGGCATGGAAGATGGCGTCGAAGGAATCCTTCCAGCCTTGATTGCGCAGCCCCTCTTCGGTCGCACGCTGATACTCGACGAAGCCATCGCGATCGGGATCGCCAGGACCGTCGATCCATTGCAATCCGGCCTCGACCGCGGGCCACAGCTCGCGCAACGTCTCAACGTCGCCAGTGCGCTCCAGATAGAGCCCGGCGAGCAGCACGAACAGCGGCGTCGAATCGACGCTGCCGTAGTAATGCGCGAACGGCACCTCGCGCAGCGCGGCCATCTCGCCGCCGCGCATCTCGTGCAGGATCTTGCCCGGCGCGGCATCGGCCAGCGGATCGACCGCCTTGGCCTGGAATAGCGCCAGCCGCTTCAGCACGCCCTTGGCGATCCGCGGATCGACCCACAGCATCTGCAGCGCCGTGATCAGCCCGTCGCGGCCGAACGTCGTCGAATACCAGGGAATGCCGGCATAGGGGTAACGGCCCTGCGGCGTCTCCGTCATCAGCATGTTGAGGTCGGCCATCGCCTGGCACAGCACCTCGTTGAAGATGTTGTTCGAGGTCTCGATCGAGGCCGCACCAGCCGACGAATTCCGCATCTCGCGGCGATGCGCCAACAGCCCGCGGAAGAACGGCACCGGCTTCTGCATGATCGGCTTGTTGCACGACACCGCGACGAACAGCGAGGTGACCTGCGCGGGCTCGAGATCGAAATGATAGGTCGCGGCGTTGACCGACAGCCGGGTCGGCCGCGGATCGAAATGCAGCGCGGTGATCCGCGTCTGCTCGTCGAGGCCGCAATATTCCAGCACGACGTCGGTCGGACCGAGCAGCTTGCTCGAACCGATGCCGCGCCGCGGCCGCCGCTCGCCGCGCACCTCGAACAGGTCGGCGAAATCATTGTCGAACAGCAGCGTCAGATCGAAGCTTGCGGCATGATCGCCGTGGTTCTGCAGGCCGATCCGCTGATAGGCGGTGCCGCGCCACAGGAAGATCGAGCGTACGATGTGCAGCGTATCCTTCGGCAGAGTCAGGCGGCCGTCGCGATAGACGTCGGAATTGGTGAGATCAACCGTCAGCGCCGAATTGTCGTCGCGCATGTTGGAGCCGAGCAGCAGCGGCTGCACGTCCTCCAGCACCATTTCCAGCCGCGCGAGGTAGCGCGTGTCGGCGTTGAACAGGCCGTCGGGCCCGCCGGCCGAGGCGCCGATGTCGCCGTGGCTGTCGAGCACGATGAAGGTGTCGTCATGCTTGAGCGAGCGCCGCGGCCGCGCCGCGGGCCCGGTCATCGGAATGTAGAACGGCGATTCGGCGACACGCTCTGTGATGCGAGCAGTGATGATCTGCGTAACGACGTCGGCTGCCATCTGAACCTCTGGCGACTTTGCTTAGACCGATTTTTGGCTCGACTCTCGGTTCGAACGAACGCACCGGAACGCAAGAACACGCGGTCCAAGAACACGCTTGATGGCGCGGGGTCAGGCCGCGCTGGTGGAGAGGCGGCCCATCTCGCGTGCCACGAGGTCGCGGTAGGGGCCCCTTCCCTTCACCAGGGTGTCGGGCGGACCGTCCTCGACGATCCGGCCGCCCTGCAGCACGACCACGCGATCGAAGCTGCGCAGCGTCGCGAGGCGGTGCGCGATCGCGACCACGGTACGCCCGCGCATCAGGCGCGACAACGCCTCGCGGATCGCCTCCTCGGAATCGGCATCGAGCGCCGCGGTGGCCTCGTCGAGCAGCAGGATCGGCGCATCCTTCAGGAAGGCGCGCGCGATCGCAATGCGCTGGCGCTGGCCGCCGGAGACCTTGACGCCGCGGTCGCCGACGATGGTGTTCATGCCCTCGGGCAGGCTTTCGATGAAATCGCAGCGCGCCGCGATCGCCGCCCGCAGCACCTCGTCGTCGGTGGCGTCCGGCCGGCCGTAGCGGATGTTCTCCAGGATCGAGCGGTGGAACAGCGAGATGTCCTGCGGAACCACCGAGATCGCGGCGCGCAGGCTCTGCTGGGTGACGCGCGAGATGTCCTGGCCATCGACCGTGATGTTGCCCTGCTCGACGTCGTAGAAGCGCTGCAGAAGGGTAAACAATGTTGACTTGCCGCCGCCGGACTGGCCGACCAGGCCGACCCGCTGGCCGGGCTGGATGCGCAGGCTAAAGCGCTCGAACACCTGCAAGCCGCCGGGATAGCGGAACGAGACGTTGTTGAAGGCGATCGCCGCGCCGCTCTTCACCAGCACCTCGGCTTCGGGATGGTCCTTCAGCTCATGCGGCTGCAGCAGTGTCGCCAGCGCCTCGGTGAGGCGCGCGACATGCTGGGTGACGTCGACCAGCGCAACGGCAAGGTCACGCGTCGCGCTCAGGATCGAGATGCCGAGCGTGCAGACCAGCACGACATCGCCGGTGGTGGCCTGGCCCTGCTGCCAGAGCGAGAGCGCCCAGGCCAGCATCGCGATCGTCAGGATCACGGTCACGGCAGCGTGAACAAGGCGGAGCTTTTCGAGATAACGCAGGGAACGGCCGCGCGCGACGAGTTCCCGATTCACCGTCGCGTCGAAGCGGTCGTGCTCGTAGCCGAGACCGCAGAATGCACGCACCAGCGGCAGGTTGTTGATGACGTCGACCATTTCGCCGTCGACCGCGGCCGCCCGGTTGGCGAAATCGTCATGCAGCGGCCTTCCGGCAGCGGCCATGCGGAACATCGCCACCACCATGGTTCCCGCGATCAGGATCAGCACTGCTGACATTGTCACGCTGACGGTTCCAACCAGGGTGATCGCCGCGAAGGTCGCGATGCAGGGCGGCAACACGTTCCATACGAACATGTTCTCCACCGTGAACACCGCGTTCGACGTCGCGGTGATCCGACTGGTCAGCATGCCCGGCAGCCGGTCCGTGAAATAGCTCGGCGCGTGGCCGGTGAGATGGCGGAACATGTCGCGGCGCAGGTCGCCGGTGACGCTGACGAAGGTGTAGCTCGCGGTCCAGCTCGCGATCCGCCACATGAAGTTGTCGGCTGCGATCAGCGACATGAGCAGAGCGAATGCCAGCCATACGCCATTCGCGGCCGACGGCCCCGCCGACAACGCATCGACCAGATTCTTCACCCCGTATTGCGTGCCTACCGAGCAGGCAACCGCTGCGACGACGGCCGACAAGATCACAACATGCGACGGAAGCCGCCGGCGCAGATAGCGCAGCACAAAGGGGAACGGGCGATGCGCGTATCCTGACAGATGGTCCATGACGTCCTGCAAAACCTGTTGAAGGTGAACGAGAAAATTCTAGTCGAAGCTCTCGTGCACGATGACGTGAAGGGCGGCGGTGGGATTCCTTGATGCAGCCATCAGTGCGCAACAATTTTGCAACGCTGGCGTCGGCAAAAACGTGTTGGAGCGTGATGGCATCAGCAAGACCAGAGTGTGATCGAAGAAAGAAGCGATAGATCTCCCACATCTAAGGAACCTCGCACGTGCGAGAACGTTCCCGTCTTCGGCATGTCCGGTGCCATCAGAGGGCTGAGGGTTCACTCACATCACAAACAGGAGACGGAGAAATGCGCATCGCGCAGGTTGCCCCGCTGACGGAGGCTGTTCCCCCCAAGCTCTACGGCGGCACCGAACGGGTCGTGCACTGGCTGACCGAAGAACTTGTAACACTTGGACATGACGTGACGTTGTTCGCCAGTGGCGATTCACAGACCTCCGCGAAGCTCGATGCGACCTGGCCGAAGGCACTGCGCCTCGACGGCTCCGTCCGCGATCCCAATGCGCTGCACATGGTGATGCTGGAGCGCGTCCGGCAGAAAGCCGACGACGAGGAATTCGATTTCCTGCACTGCCATCTCGACTATTACCCATGGTCGCTGTTCGCGCGGCAGCCGACGCCTTTCGTGACCACGTTGCACGGGCGGCTCGACCTGCCGGAGCACCAGCCCGTCTTCAACACCTTCTCCAAGATCCCGGTAATCTCGATCTCCAACGCCCAACGGCGGCCGGTGCCGCAGGCGAACTGGGTGCGCACCATCCATCACGGCCTGCCGGAGAATCTGCTGACGCCGCAACCGGCCAGGCAGTCCTACCTCGCCGTGCTCGGCCGCATCGCGCCGGAGAAGGGCGTCGATCGTGCGATCAAGATCGCAACCCGTTGCGGTATTCCGCTGAAGATCGCGGCCAAGGTCGATCGCGCCGACCAGGAATATTACGATGAGTTGATCAAGCCGCTGATCACGAACAATCCGCTGGTCGAGTTCATCGGCGAGATCAGCGACCGCGAGAAGCCGGATTTTCTCAGCGGCGCGATCGGGCTCCTGGTTCCAATCGACTGGCCGGAGCCGTTCGGCCTCGTGATGATCGAAGCGATGGCCTGCGGCACGCCCGTCATTGCGTATAACCGCGGCTCGGTGCCCGAGATCATCGAGGATGGCCTGACCGGCTTCATCGTCGAGGACGAGATCAGCGCGATCTCCTCCGTCGGCCGCCTGTCGACGCTCAACCGCGACGCGATCCGCAAGCAATTCGAGACCCGCTTCACCGCACGCCGGATGGCGCTCGACTATCTCGCCGCCTATCGCAGCCTGATGGAAGCCAAGCCGCGCTTCAAGCTGGTGGCGAGCGCCGAATAGAAGTTGCAGCGGCCGATCGAATGATCCGGCGGGCCGGCCGGCACTGTCCGTGCCGGTTCGTCGGGTCATTCGATTGTCAATAATACCGTCATGTCTGGCGGCAGCTCTCACGCAACGAAGCTGCTCACATGCGCGCGTCGCACGATTGTTGCGACGCACCGGTCGCAATTCGTTTCCCCACGGGTCCGGCCGATATCGCCTTTGCGATTGCCGAATTACGTGCTCTTATGCGCCCCGCTTGAGCAAAAAATAATAAGCGAGCGGACGGAGCAACCGGGCCGTGGTCGCACAGGGGGAACGCCATGACAGGGGACCGCAAGCCGCCGGCCATTAATAATGCCGCGCCGACCCAAGCCTCACGCACGAAGCTGAACCGCCGCAAGTTCCTGGCCAGGACCGGCGGCGCCCTTGCAGCCGGTGCATTCGGCGCGGTCCCGCTGCGCGGCTGGGCCGCCGACCCGATCAATATCGGCGCGCTCTATCCGACCACCGGCAGCATGGCGCAGATCGGCACCGGCTGCGTTGCCGCGGCAAAGCTTGCGGTCGACATGGTCAACGAGGCCGGCGGCATCAAGTCGCTCGGCGGCGCCAGGCTAAACCTCATCGTCTCCGACGTGCAGAGCGACACCACGGTGACGCGCACCGAGACCGATCGTCTCATCACCGGCAACAAGCTGTCGGCGATCCATGGCTGCTATGCCAGCGCGCTGACCCTGATCGCGAGCGAGGTCTGCGAGCGCGCTCACGTTCCGATCATCACCGGATCGAGCTCCGACCAGCTCAACAAGGGACGCAGCTACACCTTCACGCCGTTCGCACGTGCCTCGCAATTCGCCAAGGCGCAGCTGCAGATGGCCAAGCTCGTCAGCGATCAGGCGAAGGTCGCCGTCATCTTCGAGAACACCGCGTTCGGCACCTCGACCTCGAACGGGCTGAAGGAGCTGGCGCCGGGCGAAGGCGTCGAGATCGTGATGTTCGAGCCCTACTCGGCCGGCTTCACCGATGCCAGCCCGCTGATCAACAAGGTCAAGGCGTCCGGCGCCAACACGCTGTTCTCGCTGTCCTACCTCAACGACCTCATCCTGATCGTGCGCACCGTAAAGCAGGTCGGGCTCGACATCGCGATCAATGGCGGCTCGGGCGGCTTCGTGATGCCGGATTTCTACAAGAACGTCGGCAAGGCTGCCGAAGGCCTGCAGGGCGTGGCGCACTGGAACCACGACGTCAACGAGGATGCCCAGAAGGTCAACGCCGAATTCAAGAAGCGCACCGGCGAGTTCGCATTCGAATATGCCGGTGGCCTGGTCGCGCAGACCTTCATGCTGGCCGACGCGCTGGAGCGCGCCGCCTCAGCCGATCCGAAGAAAGTGCGCGAAGCGCTCTCGACGCTCGACGTCTCCTCCGGCTATGCGGCGATGGCGCCGGGCGGCAAGGTGAAGTTCGGGCCTGACGGCAAGAACGTCTATGGCCGTCCGGTCGGCGTGCAGTGGCAGAACGCCGATCTCGCCAGCATCTTCCCCAAGGAAGACGCCCGCGCCCCGCTGATAAAGACCTGAACCGCGGTCGCATCGCATGTGGGAGACACTGGCCCAGGCTGTGATCAACGGCCTGCTCATCGGCGGCATCTACGCGCTTGTCAGCATCGGCGTCACGCTGATCTTCGGCGTGGTCAAGATCGTCAATTTCGCCCAGGGCGAGTTCGTGATGATCGGGATGTATATCTCGTTCTTCCTCGCCACCCAGTTCGGCATCGATCCGCTGGTCTCGCTTGTTGTCTCGATGCCGGTGCTGTTCCTTGCGGGCGTCCTGATCCAGCATTTCCTGATCCGCAGGGTGCTCGGGCCGAACGACATGCCGCAGATCTTCTTAACCTTCGCGTTGTCGCTGCTGCTGCTCAATCTCTCGCTGATGCTGTTCAGCGCCAACTACCGCACCGTCCATACCTCTTATTCGGATGAAGCCTGGCACATCGGCGGCCTCTACATCCCGTTGGCGAAGCTGATCGCCTTCGCGGTCGCGATGGCGCTGAGCGGCCTGCTCTGGGTATTCCTGCACACAACCGATCTCGGCCGCGCCATGCGCGCGGCGTCGCAGAACCGCGACGTCGCGATGCTGATGGGGATCAATCCGAACCGCGTGTTCGCGGTGGCGTTCGGCACCGCGCTGGCGCTCGCGGGCGCCGCCGGCTCGCTCTTGATGCCGTTCTATTCGGCCTACCCGTTCGTCGGCCAGGTGTTCGTGCTGATGGCGTTCGTCGCCGTCGTGATGGGCACGCTCGGCAATGTGATGGGCGCGCTGGTCGCGAGCCTGATGATGGGCATCGCGGAATCGCTCGGCATCCAGTTCGTCGGCGCCGATTCCGGCCTGATCGTGGTGTTCGGGCTGCTGCTGCTGACGCTCGCCTTCAGGCCGAGCGGCCTCGGCGCCAGAAGAGGCCGCTGATGCAGACCCCAGGCAAAATGAAATGGCTGTGGCTCGTGATCGGGGCGGTCGTCATGCTCGCTCTGCCGCAGCTCGTCACCTCATCGTTCGCGATCGACATCTTCATCCGCATCCTCTTGTTCTCCTTCATCGGCGTCGCCTGGAACCTGATGGGCGGCTATGCCAAGCAGCTGTCGCTCGGGCACGCCGCCTATTTCGGGCTCGGTGCCTACACCTCGACCATCATGCAGGTGAACTACGGCATCTCGCCCTGGATCGGGATGGTTGCGGGCGGCGTGGTCGCGATGCTGGCAAGCCTGCCGATCGGCTGGCTCTGCTTCCGCCTGCGCGGCCCCTATTTCACCATCGCGACGATCGCGACCGCGCAGGTGCTGATGCTGATCTTCCTCAAATTCCGCGATTTCGCCTGGGGCGCGGAAGGCACCACGATCCCGAACCTCGGCAGCGCGCCGCTGATGATGCAGTTCGAGGAGAAGTCGTCCTATTACTATGTCGTGCTCGGACTGCTCGCGGTCGGGCTATGGATCACCCACAGGATCGAAAAATCCTGGATGGGCTACTACCTCGTCGCCATCGGCGAGGATGAAGATGCCGCCGAAGCGGTCGGCGTCAACGCCCCCAAGATCAAGCGCGACATCTACATGATCAGCGCGTTCCTGACCGCGCTCGCCGGCACCTTCTACACCCAGTACATCTACTTCATCGATCCGGCGACCGCGTTCAGCTTCAACGTCTCGATCGAGGCGGCGCTGGTGTCGATCGTCGGCGGCATCGGCACACTGTGGGGTCCCGTGATCGGCACCGTGCTGCTGGAGACCACCTCGGCGCTGCTGCAAAGCTGGCTCGGCAGCTCGGTGGGCGGCATCCAGCTCACGGTCTACAG
The DNA here is from genome assembly GCF_007993935.1 of Bradyrhizobium macuxiense. Taxonomy (GTDB): domain Bacteria; phylum Pseudomonadota; class Alphaproteobacteria; order Rhizobiales; family Xanthobacteraceae; genus Bradyrhizobium; species Bradyrhizobium macuxiense_A. The sequence goes on from NZ_VITY01000002.1 coordinate 589,079, forward strand.
CCTGATCCTGATGGCGGTCATCCTGTGGCGGCCGACCGGGCTGATCGGGTTCGCGACCGACGTCTATCACCGCACCCTCCGGCGCAAGCCGGCGCGCGCCTGAGGTCACCCCGATGGCAGAAGCACTGGTCATCAAGGGTCTCAGCAAGCGCTTCGGCGGCCTGCGCGCCGTGCAGGATGTCAGCTTCACCGTGCAGGAGAACGAGACAGTCGCGCTGATCGGGCCGAACGGCGCTGGCAAGACCACGAGCTTTCATTTGATCACCGGATTTCACCGGCCGGACTCCGGCTCGGTGCTCGCCTTCGGTCACGAGGTCGTGGGCTTGCGGCCGCACGATGTCTGCGCGCTCGGCATGGCTCGCACCTTTCAAGTTGCAAAACCGTTCGGCGCGATGACGGTGCTCGCCAATGTGATGACCGGCGCCTTCCTGCGCGACCGCCATATCGCCGCCGCGCGTACCAAGGCCCTCGAGGCGATCGAGTTCGTCGGCCTCGGCGCCAAGGAGCAGACGCGTGCCCGCGACCTCACCACCATCGACCAGCGCCGCCTCGAGATGGCCCGCGCGCTGGCAACGCAGCCAAAAATCCTGCTGCTCGATGAGGTGATGGCCGGGCTCAATCCGGCCGAGATCGACCAGGCGGTGGCGCTGGTCAAGAAGCTCTCGGCCAGCGGCCTGACCATCGTGATCGTCGAGCACGTGATGCGCGCGATCATGGCGGTGGCCCGCCACATCGTAGTGCTGGACCACGGCCAGAAGATCGCCGAGGGCGCGCCCAAGGAGATCGTGGAGGATCCGGAAGTGATCCGCGCCTATCTCGGCTCCTACGTGCATCCGCCGGGAGACGCCCATGCTTGAGCTCTCCGGCGTCAGCGCCAGCTACGGCTCGGTGCCAGCGATCACCGATGTCAGCATCTCCGTTGGCGCGGGCGAAGCCGTCGGCCTGTTAGGCGCCAACGGCGCCGGCAAGAGCACGACGCTGCGTGCGGTCTCCGGCCTCGTCAAACTGTTCGGAGGCAAGGTCAGCTTCGACGGCGTCGACCTCGCGACGCTGCCACCGTACCGGATCCCCGAGCTCGGCATCGCGCATGTCCCCGAAGGCCGCCAGGTATTCCCCGACATGACGGTGCAGGAAAATCTCGAGATCGGCGCCTATACGCCGAAAGCCAAGGCGGACCGCGCGCGCACGATGGAGCTCGTCTACAGCATCTTCCCGCGGCTCGCCGACCGCAGGAAGCAGCTCGCCGGCACCATGAGCGGCGGCGAGCAGCAGATGGTCGCGGTCGGCCGCGGGCTGATGCTGAAGCCGCGCCTCTTGATGCTGGACGAACCCTCGCTCGGGCTCGCGCCCGTGATGACCGACGTGACCTTCGAGAAGATCGGCGAGATCCACAAGATGGGCACCGCGATCTTGTTGGTGGAGCAGAATGTCAGCCGCGCGCTGTCACTGGTGCAGCGCGCCTACGTGCTTGAAAGCGGCAATGTGATCATGCAGGGCACCAGCGCCGAGCTCGCCAACAATAAGCAGGTGCAGGCGGCGTATCTCGGGATTTGAGATAGCACTTATCGAACCGTCATCCTGAGGTGCGAGCGGAGCGAGCCTCGAAGGATGCACGGCCCGGCCGGTGGCCGTCGACCCTTCGAGACGCGCGCAAGAGCGCGCTCCTCAGGGCGACGGTCATCGCTTTGCATATGCGACCCTACGTCACCACCGTCCGCTTCGGCTCGACGATCTCCCACATCCGCGGAAATTCGTCCATCAGCATCATCAACTCGCCGAGCCGCAGCGGCTCGCCGGAGACCTTGACCTTGCCGGCGGCGACGGCTTCCGGGAATGTGGTCAGCTTGGCGATGACCTCATCCAGCACGCTGCGCGCCAGCGTGAAGCTGGCGTGCGCATCGGCGGCCTGCGCGCCCTCGATGTAAGTCAGCGCCGAGTTCTCGAGGTTGAGGACGAAGGTCTCGCCTGTGTCGGTGAAGCTCCAGTTCAGCACGATGTGCTTGCCTTCGGCCTTCGGGCCGTTGAGGCGGATGCCGAGCACATCCCAGAGCTGCCCGGTGCGCAGCGCAGCCAGCGTCTCGCGTGGCATCGGCGAGCGCGGCGGCGTCTTCGGCATGCCCTGCCGCAGCTCCTGGGCGCCGAACAGATAGGCGTTGCGCCAGGTCGAGCTCTCGGCGGCATAGCCGAGCTGCTCGAACGTGTCGGCCAGCAATGCGCGCGCCGCCTGGTTGTCGGGCTCGGCGAACACGAGATGGCTGACGGCCTGCGCGACGAAGCGGAATTCACCCTTGGCGAAGTCCGCCGCTGCGCGTTTCAGGATCGCATCGGCGCCGCCCATATACTCGACATATTTCTTGCCGGCGTCGACCGGCGGCAGCGGATCCAGATTGACCGGATTGGCGTCGTACCAGCCGAGATACTTCTGGTAGATCGCCTTCACATTGTGCCTGATATGGCCGTAGTAGCCGCGGCCGTGCCATGCACCTTCGAGGCTCTGCGGCAGCCGGATCGTCTCGGCGATCTCGACCGCGTTGAGGCCGTGGTTCATCAGCCGGATGGTCTGGTCATGCGCGTATTTGTAGAGGTCGCGCTGCTCGCGGATCATGGTGTCGATCCGCTCCCTGCCCCACACCGGCCAGTGATGCTGGCCGCACATCGCCTCGGCCTTGCCGCCCCACATCTGCAAGGCTTCGCCGAGATATTTCGACCAGGCCAGCGCGTCGCGCACATCGGCGCCGCGGAACGGCAACAGATTGTGGAAATTGTGCGTGCAGTTTTCCGCGAGGTTCAACAGCTTGTAGCGCGGAATGAAGAAATGCATCTCCGCCGGCGCTTCGCTGTTCGGCGCCATCTGGAATTCGAACTCGACGCCGTCGATCACGCGCTTGTCGCCGGTCGCGATGATCAGATCGGTCGGCCGCAGCAGCGCGACGCCGCCCGCCGCCATGGTCTTGCCGAGGCCGCAATCGACATGGCCGCGCGCGCCCTTGGCGAGGAACGGCCCGAACTGGTATTGCGCGCGGCGCAGCATCGCCGGCCCCGCGATGATGTTCTCGGAGACCGCATGCTCCATGAAGAAGTTCGGCGCGATGATCGGCACGCCCGCCGCCAGCATGGCGTCGTCGAGCACGCCGCGCGCGCCGCCCCAATGGTCGGTGTGGGTGTGGGTGAAGATCACGGCGGCGACCGGCCGCTTGCCGCGGTGCTGGAAGTACAGCTCGATCGCGGCGCGAGCGCCCTCGATCGAGGTCAAGGTGTCGACCACGATGACGCCCTTGTCGCCCTCGATCAGCGTCATGTTGGCGATGTCGAGGCCGCGCACCTGGTAGACACCCGGCACGACTTCGAACAGGCCGTGATGCATGTTGAGCCGCGACTGCCGCCACAGGCTCGGATCGACGGTCGCGGGCGCCTTCTCCTCGGAGAGGAAGCCGTAGGGCTCCAGACTCCAGACCACCCTGCCCTGCGCAGAGGCGATGCGCGCGTTCTCGATGGTGCCGAGAAAGCCGCGCGCAGCATCGTCGAAGTCACGCGTGTCGGCGAACGGCAGCGCCTTCAGCGTCGCCTCGTGCTGCGCGATGACCGGCGCGGATGCCGCCTTCGGAGCTTCGTGCGATGTCTCACCTGCGGTTGTCTGGGTCATACTCAGGCACTCCCTCGTTGGGCAGAAATCAGTCCCGATCACGCACCGCTCAGCGGAATTGCACGCCTTCGAACCGGCCGCTCCGGCGCCACTCGTCGATATACTTGAAATAGGCGAGCGCGCCCGCCGGATAGCCGACATTGAGCTTGGCTGCGGGCCCGGGCTCGCGTCCCTCATTGTTGTAATAGCCGGGCGTGCAATCGGGGCCGCCGATCATCCGGCCGACCGCGGTCAGCAGCAGCTCGACCCAGCGGTTCTCGGCTTCCTTGCTGACTTCGATTTCCTTGAAGCCATTGGCCTGCGCATGTCCGACCATCAGGGCGATGGTGCGCGCCGCTTCGGTCAGATTATGCGGCACGTTGGAGATCAAATTGGCGCCCTGCGTTGGCTGCACGAAGAACAGGTTCGGAAAGCCATGCACATGGATGCCGTGCTTGGTGCGCATGCCCTCGCCCCAATACTCCGACAGCTTGATGCCATCCTGGCCTGTCGCGTCGAAACCCGCCCGCCGCTTGTACTCGGTGCCGACCTCGAAGCCGGACGCGTAGATGATGCAATCGAGCTTGTATTCCTTGCCCGCGACGACGATCCCGTTCTCGGTGATCTCCTCGACGCCCTTGCCGTCGGTATCGACCAGATGGGTGCCGGGCGTGTTGAACGCCTGCAGATAGGCGTCGTGGAAACATGGCCGCTTGCAGAGCTGGCCATACCAGGCCTTCAAGTTCTTTGCCGTGCCGGAATCGCGCACAATGGTGTCGACCCGGTTGCGGATCTCCTCCATCTTCTCGAAGTCGGAATCCTCGAACGCCGCACGCATGTTTTCCAAGCTACGCTGCTCGCGCGGCAGCAGCATGATCTTGGCGCGGATGCGCTTGGAGAGGTCGGTCCAGCCGTCCTGCACCAGATCTTCCTCGGCCGATCCACCGGCCTGGTTGGCGGTGAAATTCTCTAGCCAGCGCTGTTGCCAGCCCGGTGTCGCGATATCGGCAAACCAGTCGGGATCGATCGGTCCGTTGCCGCGCACGTCGACCGACGACGGCGTGCGCTGGAACACATAGAGCTCCTTGCAGGCGCGCGCGAGATGCGGAATGCACTGCACCGACGTCGCGCCGGTGCCGATGATGCCGACGCGCTTGTCGGCAAGCTTCTCCATCGGCGCGCCCCGGGGATCGCCGCCGGTGTAGTCGTAATCCCAGCGGCTGGTGTGGAACGAGTGGCCCTTGAAGCGCTCGATACCGGGAATGCCGGGCAGCTTCGGCACATGCAGCGGGCCGGTGCCGATGCCGACATATTGCGCGGTGAAGGCATCGCCCCGCGTCGTGCGGATGATCCAGCGCGACTGCGCCGCGTCCCAGTCGAGGCTCGTCACCTCGGTGTGAAACAGTGCATTGTCGTAGAGCCCGAACTGCCGGCCGATCCGCTGGCAGTGCGCCAGGATCTCCGGCGCATGCGCGTATTTCTCCGACGGCATGTGGCCGGTCTCTTCGAGCAGCGGCATGTAGACCATCGACGCCGTGTCGCATTGCGCGCCGGGATACCTGTTCCAGTACCAGGTGCCGCCGAAATCGCCACCCTTCTCGACAATGCGGACATCCTTGATACCGGCCTCGGTCAGCCGCGCCGCGGTGGCGAGCCCGGCGAAGCCGCCGCCGATAAAGGCGAAGGTAACGTGGTCGGTCTTCGGCGCACGCTCCACGACCGGCGTGTAGGGATCCTCGAGATAGTGCGCGAGCTGGCCCTTGATCTGGAGATACTGGTCGTTGCCGTCGGGACGCAGCCGCTTGTTGCGCTCCTCGCGATATTTCAGGCGCAGCCGCTCCTTGTCGATCGCAGCGGGCTTTGCGTCTCGGGCTTGCTCGGTCATCGTCATCGGAAGGCGCCTCGTTCAGGGAAATTCGGTGGATACTGTAGCGCCGCTCAGGCGGGATGTGCAGCAAGATAGGGCGAGTTGGCGATCGACCAGTCCGGCATCGGCTCCATCCGGAAGATCTGCCGGAGATGCACCTCGTCGGGCCCGTCGCCGATCCGGAGCAGCCGTCCCCACGCCAGCGCCTGATGGATCGGCGTGTCGTCGGAGCCGCCCATCGCGCCGAACACCTGCATGGCGCGGTCGGCGATCTTCTGCAGCATCGCGGGCACCGCGACCTTGATCAGCGAGACGTCGCGCCAGGCGCCGTGATGGCCGGCCTGATCGAGCCGCCAGGCGCAGCGATAGGCGAGCAGCCGCGCCTGCTCCAGCTCGACGCGGGCTTCGGCGATCCAGCGCTGCACGGTGTCGTACTGGATCACGGTGCGGCCGAACGCGCTGCGCTCCGCGGCGCGCACCATCATCAATTCGATCAGCAGCTCGCAGAGCCCGATCGAGCGCATGCAGTGGTGGATACGCGCCGGCCCGAGCCGGACCTGCGCGACCTTGAAGCCCTCGCCCTCGGCGCCGAGCAGATTCTCCGCCGGCACGCGCACATTGACGAATTCAAGCTCGCCGATCGGCGCGACATGATCTTCGCAGCCCATCCAGCGCAGCCGCCGCACCAGCCGCACGCCGGGCGCATCCATCGGCACGATGATGCAGGAATGCCGGCTGGTGCGCTCGGCGCCGGCATCCGTCACCCCCATTACGATCAGGAAGCTGCAGCGGGGATGCGCGGCGCCGGTGATGAACCACTTCCGCCCGTTGATGATGTAGTGATCGCCATCGCGCACCATCCGTGTCGCGATGTTCGTCGCATCGGACGAGGCGACGTCGGGCTCGGTCATGCCGAAGGCGGAGCGCGTCTCGGCGTTGAGCAGCGGCGCCAGCCAGCGCCTCTTCTGTTCCGGCGTCGCGCAATTCTGCAACGCGATCATGTTCGGCACATCGGGCGCCTGGCAGTTGAACACCTCCGGCGCCCAGAACAGCCGCCCCATGATCTCCGCCAGCGGCGCGTAGTCGAGATTGGAAAGCCGCGTGCCCGGCTCATCGTCGGCGAGTTCAGGCAGACCGAGATTCCACAGGCCCGCCGCACGCGCCTTCTGCTGCAGCTCGGCCATGAAAGGCGGCGTGTCGCTGTGCGCGCGGACGTGGTCGAGCCAGGCGCGATGACGCGGCAGCACCTCCTTCGCGAAGAATGCCGACAGATCCCGCCGCCAACGCTCCGATCGTTCGGACAGATCGAAATCCATACCGCCTCCCGGTCCGGAGATAAGCCTATATCAAAACGATTTGCAAATTCATTTCGATATATTGACATTTCTGTCGCTTGTGGACCATTATTTCGTATGGCGGCATTGTCCTCGCTCGAACCTCAGACCGATCCGTCCTTTGCGACCACCCTGGCGCACGGGCTCGATGTGCTGGCCGCGTTCCGCAACCACGCCGGTCCGCTCTCGAATGCCGAGCTTGCCGAGCACACCGGCCTGTCGCGGCCGACCGTCTCGCGCCTGACCTACACGCTGGAGCAGCTCGGCTATCTCAGGCGCGATCCCAAGGGCCGCTTCGTGCTTGGGCTCGGCGTGCTCGCCGCCGCCTATCCGGTGCTGTCGTCGCTCAAGGTCCGCCAGCTCGCGCGGCCGCTGATGCGCGACTTCGCCGCCTACACCGGCGGCACGGTATCGATCGCGATGCCGTTCGGGCTCGACTTCATCTATGTCGAGACGCTGCGCACCACGGACGCGGTGCCGCACGTGCCTGACGTCGGCTTCGTCTCCTCGCTGGCGCCGACCGCGGTCGGCCGCGCGCTGTTGTCGCTGTTCACCAAGGAGGAACGCGACGCCTATGTCGCGCGCGTCAAGGCCGAGCGTCCCGAGGAGCTCGACTATGTCGAGCGGCGCACGCTGCCGGACATCGAGCTCTGCAACGAGCGCGGCTTCGCCGTCTCGCTCGGCGAATGGCGGCGCGAGATTTTTGGCGTCGCCGCGCCGCTCTACCGCACCCCCGCCGGCGAATGCCTGTCGGTCAATTGCGGCATCCCCTCGTTCCGCTTCAGCGCCGAGCAGATCGAGCGGGAATGCGGGCCGCGCATCCTCGGCCTCGCCCGCAGCATCCGCTCGCTGGTGACGAATTACTAGAACACGCATCGCAACGAACGATGCGGCACATCTGGGGAGGGATACATGCGTGGCATCACGACCGCGATCGCCTTGCTCGTGGGCGTCATCACGGCGCTGAGCGGCAGCATCGATGCACGGGCGCAAGACAATTATCCGAGCCGGCCGATCCACATCATCGTGCCCTACCCTGCCGGCGGCATCGTCGATATCGTTGCGCGCGCCGTGACCGAGCAGGTCGGCCGCGACTGGAAGCAGACCGTCGTGGTGGAGGCGCGCCCCGGCGGCAACAGCAATATCGGCACCGCTGCGGTCGCGCGCAGCGAGCCGGACGGCTACACCTGGCTCGTCACCGGCCCCGCTCTGCTGGTCAACCCCGACCTCTACAAGCACGCCGGTTGGAACGCGGCCAGGGACTTCACATGCGTCGGCCTTGCGGTCTGGAATCAGAGCGTGGCGCTGGTGCATCCGTCGATGCCGGTGAAGACGATCGGCGAATTCGTCGAGCTGGCGCGCAAGCAGCCCGGAGAATTCAACTTCGGCAATCCGGGCACCGGATCGTCGATCGACCTCAGCGCGCAGAAGCTGTTTCAGGTCGCCGGTATCAAGCTGACCAATGTCGGCTACAAGGGCCAACCCCAGGCCTTGATCGACCTGATGACCAACCTGATGCATTTCGAGATCGTCTCGCTCGAACTCGCGCTGCCGCACATCAAGGCCGGTAGCGTCAAGCCGCTCGCGGTGTTCACCGACAAGCGCGTCCCCGACCTGCCGGACGTTCCGACGATCGCGGAAGCCGGCTTTGCCGAGGCCGCCTACGTTCCCTGGTACGGGATCTACCTGCCGGCCGCGACGCCGGCGCCGCTGCTTGCGAAGATCAATGCGGCGATCAACAAGGCGTTGCAGAACCCCGACGTGCAGCGGCAACTCGCGATCGCCAACATTCCGGGCAAGCCGATGTCACTCGATGAGCTCGCCGCGCTGATGAAGACCGATCGGCAGAAGCTGACGACGGTGATCAAGACATCTGGAATGGCGTTGCAGTAGAGTGTGATTTAGCTATCAAAGGGCCAAGTTCACGGTGTCATCACTCGCGCATCAACGCCGGGCGATGACAGATCGGGTGGCAACGAGACTCTTTCCACTTGTCGTCCCGGCGAAGGCCGGGACGACACCGGAGTTTGTTGCGCTGTCGGCGAGCCACGCATCTCCATTCTCGCCCGCACCCTGCCGGTGCGCCCTCCCCGGCAAGGCCGCTTCGCATACGCATCATGCAATGGCGCGGCTGGGGAACGGGATGCCGGCGTAGTACATGGCGATCCCGGAGACATTTTCAGGCATGCTCGAGAAGACCCCGATCACCGGCGCGGCAGCGGCGCCGATCACCGATGGATTGCCGTGGGAGACCCGCCGCTGGGCGGTGGCCGCGATCTTCACGGCGCTGGCGATGGCCTCGCTCGACACCGCGATCGCCAACATCGCGCTGCCGGCGATCGCCAACGATCTGCATGTCAGCCCTGCGGAGGTGGTCTGGGTCGTCAACGTCTACCAGATCGCGCTGGTCGCGACGCTGCTGCCGCTCGGCGCGCTCGGCGAAATCGTCGGCCACCAGCGGATCTATCTCGGCGGCCTCCTGCTGTTCACATTGGCGTCACTCGGCTGTGCGTTGGCGTGGTCGCTGCCGAGCCTCCTGGTCGCGCGAACCCTACAGGGGCTCGGCGCCAGCGGACTGATGAGCGTCAACACCGCGCTGGTGCGCTTCGTCTACCCGAGCCGGATGCACGGCCGCGGCTTCGGCCACAATGCGCTTGTGGTTGCGACCGCGTTTACATTGGGACCAACCATTGCCTCCGGCATCCTCGCGCTCGGGACCTGGCCCTGGCTGTTCGCCGTCAACCTTCCCTTCGGCGTCGTCGCATTGCTGATCGGCCTGAAGACGCTGCCGAAGACGCCGCGCGCCAAGCACGCCTTCGACTTTCTCGGCGCGGCGCTGGCCTGTGCCTGCCTCGGCCTCTTCATCATCGGCATCGGCAGCGCGGCGCACAAGGCAGCGCCGGCGCTGGTCATCGCCGAGCTGGTCGGCGCGCTCGTATTCGGCTGGATCCTGACCCGGCGGCATGCCGATCATCCGGCGCCGATGCTGCCGATCGACCTGTTCCGCCGGCCGATCTTCGCGCTGTCGGCCGCGACCGCGGTCTGCTCATTCGCTGTGCAGGGCCTCGCCTTCGTCTCCCTGCCGTTCTACTTCGAGGACATCCTGCATCGCTCGCAGGTCGAGACCGGCTTCTTCATGACGCCCTGGCCGCTGGTGGTCGCCTTCATGGCGCCGATCGGCGGCCGGCTGTCGGACCGCTATCCCGCCGGCATCCTCGGCGGCATCGGCATGCTGCTGCTCGGGCTTGGCATGGTGCTGCTGGCGACTCTGCCGCCGGAGCCCAGCGTCGCCAACATCGTCTGGCGCACCATGATCTGCGGCATCGGTTTCGGCTTCTTCCAGACCCCCAACATGAAGGCGATCATGTCGAGCGCGCCGTCGCATCGCAGCGGCAGCGCCAGCGGCATCGTTGCGACCGCGCGGCTGATCGGGCAGACCACCGGCGCCGCACTCGCGGCGCTTTGCTTCGCATTGGCCGATCGCGAGGGCGCGACGGTCGCGCTGGCGCTTGGTGCCGGATTTGCCGCGCTCGGCAGCGTCATGAGCTTCCTGCGCCTGGCCGTCGCCTCACCGCAAAAGACATGACAGGCATGTTGCGCGTGCAGTGCGCGACCAAACACCACAGCATCAACTTTCTTCCGCGCTGCAAACGCATTTTCTTGATTTGAACCGTTCCAGTTTCGAGGCCAACATCGCGCTGGAGTCCGATCGGAGGATCGGACCATTCAGGGGAAAGCGATGGCAAGCCTCAAAATCAACGGCAAGACAATCAATGTAGACGTCGAGGACGACACGCCACTGCTGTGGGCGATCAGAGAGAATGTCGGACTGACGGGGACCAAATACGGCTGCGGCATTGCACAATGCGGCGCCTGCACCGTGCATGTCGACGGAGTCGCGATGCGCTCCTGCGGCGTCACGGTCGGTGAGGTGGCCGGCAAGGACATCACCACCATCGAGGGCCTCGCGGCGGGCGGCGTGATGCACAAGGTGCAGCTCGCCTGGATCGCCAGCGACGTGCCGCAATGCGGCTATTGCCAGAGCGGCATGATCATGGCCGTCGCGGCGCTGCTGAAGGAGAATCCGAAGCCGAGCGACGACGACATCAACGACGCCATCACCAATATCTGCCGTTGCGGCACCTTCCAGCAGGTCCGCGAGGCGATCCATGCTGCCGCGAACGCGTGAGGAGGCAGCCATGAATCTGCAAATCAACCAGCACGTCATGCCGAAGCTCAACCGCCGCGCCTTCGTGATCGGTACGGCCACCGCCGGCGCCGGCCTCGCGCTCGGCCTCGATCTGCCGTTCGGCGGCCCTGCCGTGGTGCGCGCGGCCGACGGCGCGCCTGAAGTAAACGCTTGGGTCGTGATCCGGCCCGACGATACCGTGGTGATCCGCATCGCCCGCTCCGAGATGGGCCAGGGCACGCTGACCGGCCTCGCCCAGCTCGTCGCCGAAGAACTGGAGTGCGACTGGTCGAAGGTCACCACAGAATATCCGACGCCCGGCCAGAGCGTCGCCCGCAAGCGGGCCTGGGGCGATTTCTCCACCGGCGGCAGCCGCGGCATCCGCACCTCGCAGGACTATGTCCGCAAGGGCGGCGCCACCGCGCGCGTGATGTTGATCCAGGCCGCGGCCAACGAGTGGAAGGTGCCGGCCGCCGAGTGCAAGGTCTCCAACGGGGTCATCACCCACACGGCGTCGGGCAAGACCACGACCTACGGCAAGGTCGCCGAAGCCGCCGCCAAGCTCGAGCCGCCGGCCGACGTCAAGCTGAAGGACCCGAAGGACTGGACCATCGCCGGCAAGGGCCTGAAACGGCTCGACACCGTCGACAAGACCACCGGCAAGATGATCTACGGCATCGACGTCAAGCTGCCGGGCATGTTGAACGCCGCGATCAAGGACTGCCCGGTGTTCGGCGGCAAGGTGAAGAGCTTTGACGAGGCCAAGATCGCCAACATGAAGGGCGTCAAGAAGGTGGTGCCGGTCGGCGACAGCGCGGTTGCCGTCGTCGCCGACACCTGGTGGCACGCCAAGACTGCGCTGGATGCGCTGCCGATCGTCTGGGACGAAGGCGACAACGCAAAGGTCTCCAGCGAGACGATCGCGAAATGGCTTGCCGAAGGTCTCGACAATGCGCAGCCGGCCTATGTCGGCAACCAGAACGGCGACGCCAAGGCCGCGATCGCGAGCGGGGCGAAGAAGGTGGAAGCGGTCTACAGCTATCCCTACCAGAACCACGCCACGATGGAGCCGATGAACGCCACCGTGCTCTACACGCCTGATAAATGCGAGGTGTGGTGCGGCACGCAGAATGGCGAAGCGGCGTTCGCGGCGGCGCTCGAGGCTTCCGGCCTGCCGGCCGAGAAGGTCGACGTGCACAAGCTGATGCTCGGCGGCGGCTTCGGCCGGCGCGGCATGACCGACTATGTCCGGCAGGCGGTGGCGATCGCCAAGCAGATGCCGGGCACGCCGGTCAAGCTGCTGTGGTCGCGCGAAGAGGATATGCAGCACGGCAAATATCACCCGGTCACGCAGTGCAAGCTGACCGGCGCGTTCGATGCCGACAACAACCTGGTCGCGCTGCACTACCGGCTGTCGGGCCAATCCATCCTGTTCTCGGTGCGCCCGGAAGCGCTGCAGAACGGCATGGACCCCGCCGCGTTCCAGGGCGTCGCGCAATCCGGCGAGGCCGCGATCGGCTATTCGGTGCCGAATCTGCTGGTCGAGCATTCGATGCGCAATCCGCACGTCCCGCCCGGCTTCTGGCGCGGCGTCAACGTCAATCACAACGCGATCTACATGGAATGCTTCATGGACGAGCTCGCCTTGGCCGCCGGCCAGGACCCGCTCGAATTCCGTCGCAAGCTGATGGGCAAGCACCCCAAGCATCTTGCCGTGCTCAACGCCGTGGCCGAGAAGATCGGCTGGGGCACGCCGGCGCCGCAGGGCGTCTATCGGGGCATCGCGCAGGTGATGGGCTATGGCAGCTATGTTGCCGGCGCGGCCGAGATCTCGGTGACCGACGGCAGCAAGATCAAGGTGCATCGCATCGTCGCCTCCACCGATCCCGGCTATGTCGTCAATCCGGCGCAGGTGGAGCGGCAGATCGCGGGCTCCTTCGTTTACGGCCTCAGCGCGCTGTTCTACGGCGGCTGCACCGTGAAGGACGGCCGCATCGAGCAGACCAATTTCGACACCTACAACTCGATGCGCATCAACGAAATGCCCAAGGTGGAGGCGGTGATGGTGCCGAGCGGTGGGTTCTGGGGCGGCGTCGGCGAGCCGACCATCGGCGTTGCCGCACCGGCGGTGCTCAACGCCTATTTCGCGGCCACGGGAAAACGCATCCGCTCGTTCCCGCTGCGCAACCAGAATATCTCCTTCGCCTGATCAAACCAGAAGCGGCGGTCTGAGCGGCCGCCGCTTCCTTTTTCCGGATTGTCGTGCATGGCCGTCACGCGTCATCCGACGCGCAGGGATGTGGTCCGTGGCGCCGCTGCCGTCGCAGCGGCGGCCGGACTGGCACGTCCATCGCTGGCGCAAGCCGCGCCACGCGTCGCGGTGATCGGCGGCGGCTTCGGCGGCGCGGCCTGCGCGCGGGCGCTGCGGCGGCTCAATGCAAACCTCCAGGTCACGCTGATCGAGCCGAACAAGACGTTTACCGCCTGCCCGTTCAGCAACGAGGTGATCGCAGGCCTGCGTGAGATCTCCGCGCAGCAATTCAGCTATGACAGGGTCGCAGCCGACGGCATCACGGTCGCCGCACAGGCGGCCATCAAGGTCGACGCCCAGGCACGCAGCATCACGCTCGCTGATGGCACGACGCTCTCCTACGACCGGCTTGTGCTGGCCCCCGGCATCGACATGCACTTCGATGCCCTCCCCGGCTATGACGAGGCCGCCACCGAAAAGATGCCGCACGCCTGGAAGGCCGGCGAGCAAACGCTGCTGCTGCGCAGGCAGCTCGAAGCGATGGACGATGGCGGCCTGGTCGTCATCGCGGTGCCGGCCGCGCCGCTGCGCTGTCCGCCGGCGCCTTACGAGCGCGCCAGCCTGATCGCGCATTACCTGAAGGCGAACAAACCGAAGTCGAAGATCCTGGTGCTCGACGCCAAGGACAATTACTCGCAGCAGAAGCTGTTCGAGAAGGCCTGGGCGGAGCTCTATCCCGGCATGATCGAGCGGATCGCACTGTCGCAGGGCGGCCGCGTGACGTCGGTCAATCCGACGACGAACGAGATCGTCACCGACTTCGGCAATTACACCGCGGCGGTCGCCAACGTGATCCCGCCGCAACGCGCCGGCCGTATCGCGGAGATCGCCGGCGCCGCCGACCACACCGGCTGGTGCCCGATCGATCCGGTGACCTTCGCCTCGAAGCTCGTGCCCAACATTCACGTCATCGGCGATGCCGCGATCGCCGGCGGCATTCCGAAATCCGCCTCCGCGGCGGCGGCGCAAGGCCGGGCCTGTGCGGCCGCGATCGTCAACGCGCTGGCGGACAAGGCGCCGGAGACGCCGCGACTCGACGGCGCCTGCTACAACACGGTCGCGCCGGGCTACGCCTTCTCGCTGAAAGGCATCTATCAGCCGAAGGAGGATCAGTACGCCGAGGCGGAGGTGACCACGAGCCCGGTCGATGCGCCGCGCGAAGTGCGCCAGCGCGAGGCCGATGAGGCGGTCGAGTGGTTCAGGACCATCACGGGAGATGCCTTTGGCTAGGCGCTCCCTCATCGTACTGCTCGCAGCGGCCGCATTCGCGGCCTGCGCGCCCGCCGGCGCCGAGGAGCTGCGGCCCTACACTGTGGTCGGCGATGCGATTCCAGCCTCGCTGACGGGAACCAGAGGCGACGCCACTCGCGGCCGTGCACTCGTGGTCGAGCGTTCCTCCACTTGCATCCTCTGCCACAGCGGCCCATTTCCCGAACAGGCGTTCCAGGGCGACCTCGCGCCGAACCTTTCCGGAAGCGGCAGCCGCTGGTCGGAAGGACAGTTGCGGCTCCGCCTGGTCGACGCGGCGCATCTCAATGCGACGACGATCATGCCGTCCTATTATCGCGTCGACGGGCTCACGCGCGTCGGCAATTCATGGCGCGGCAAGCCGATCCTGTCGGCGGAGCAGATCGAGGATATCGTGGCCTATCTGGTGACGTTGCGGAACTAGGATCAAGCATGGCGAATTCTGAGCACACCCGGCGAACGTTTTTCGGCCTCACCGGCGGCGCCGCGGCAATGGTGATCGTGCGCCCTGCCGACGCAACACCGGCGATGCTGTCCGCCGCGATCCGCAACGTCGTCGGCGAAGCCAATGTGCGCACCGGCAAGGTCAAGCTTGAGATCCCGCCGCTGGTCGAGAACGGCAACACGGTGCCGATGACGGTCAGCGTCACCAGCCCGATGACGGCCGACGAATATGTGAAGAGCATCCACGTCTTCAACGAGAAGAACCCGCAGCCGAACATCGGCAATTTCTATCTCGGGCCGCGCGCCGGACGCGCCCAGGTGTCGACCCGCATCCGCCTCGCGGACAGCCAGAAAGTCACCGCCATCGCGCGGCTGTCCGACGACACGTTCTGGTCGGCGACCGCAGACGTCGTGGTGACGCTCGCCGCCTGCACCGAGGAGGCGATCTGATGCCGTCGGCCCTGATCAACGTGCCGAAGAAGGCCAAGCGCGGCGACATCATCGAGATCAAGACCCTGATGTCGCACATCATGGAGACCGGCTATCGCCACACTGCATCCGGCGACGTGGTGCCGCGCGACATCATCACGAGCTTCACCTGCCGCTTCAACGGCACCGAAGTGTTCCGCGCCGATCTTTATCCGGCGATCGCGGCCAATCCGTTCATCACCTTCTTCACCACCGTGACCGAGAGCGGCAAGTTCGAGTTCGAATGGATCGGCGACAAGGGGTTTTCGGAGACCGCATCGGCTTCGATCACGGTCGAATGAGGGTTGCGGCCTGCATCGCGCTGCTGACGGCGATGGCGGGCGCGGCGCTCGCCGCCGAGATTCCGCTGGATCAGCGCCGCTCCGGCTACAGCTTCATGAGCGCGGACACCAAGGCGATGCAGGACGAGGACACCGACAATCCCGGCATGCTCTCGGTGCTCGACGGCGAGACGCTGTGGAAGCGCAAGGCCGGCACCGCGGACAAGGCCTGCGCCGACTGCCATAATGACGCACACGTCAGCATGAAAGGCGTCGCGGCGCACTACCCGGCGTTCGAGAAGGCCTTTGGCAAGCCGGTCGATCTCGAAGCGCGGATCAACCTCTGCCGCACCAACCACCAGCAGGCCTCGCCGTTTGCCTATGAAAGCCGTGAGCTGCTGGCGCTGACCGCTTATGTCGCGCAGCAATCGCGCGGCGTGCCGATTGCGCCCGGCGACGATCCGGAGCTCGCGCCGTTCGTCGAGAAGGGCCACGCGCTGTTCATGCAGCGGCAGGGCCAGCTCAATCTGGCCTGCGCCAATTGCCACGACGATAATTGGGACAAGAAGCTCGCGGGCAGCGCGATCACGCAGGGACAGCCGACGGGCTATCCGCTGTACCGGCTGGAGTGGCAGGCGCTCGGATCGCTGCAGCGGCGGCTGCGCGCCTGCATCACCGGCATCCGTGCGCAGGCCTATGATTACGGCTCGCCCGAGCTGGTCGAGCTCGAGCTCTATCTGATGTCGCGGGCGCGGGGCATGCCGGTGGAGACGCCGGCGGTGAGGCCTTGATCATGCTCCGCTCTGTCCACGTCATTGCGAGGAGCGGAGCGACGAAGCAATCCATCCCTCCGCGCGCTCGGTGACAATGGATTGCTTCGCTTCGCTCGCAATGACGGTGCGAAAATTCAACGCTCGGCGAACGCCTTCTCGACCACGAACTGGGCGGGCTCGCCGTGATTGCCCTCGACGAAGCCGCGGCCATTCAGCAGCGTGCGGGTGTCGGCGACCAGCGCCGGCGAGCCGCAGATCATGACTCGGTCATGCGCGGCATCGAGCGCCGGCAGGCCGATATCGGCGAACAACTTGCCCGAGGTGATGAGGTCGGTGATGCGGCCGCGGTTGCGGAACGGATCGCGCGTCACGGTCGGGTAATAGATCAGCTGGTCGCGCACCAATTCGCCGATCAGTTCGTCCTGCGGCAGCTTCTCGGTGATCATCTCGCCATAAGCGAGCTCCTTGACGCGGCGGCAGCCGTGCAGCAGCACGACCTTTTCGAACCGGTCATAGGTCTGGGGATCCTTGATCACGCTGAGGAACGGCGCGAGGCCGGTGCCGGTCCCGATCAAATAGAGGTTGCGGCCGTCCTCGAGGTTGTCGATGACCAGCGTGCCGGTGGCCTTGCGGCTGACGATGATCTCGTCGCCCTCTTTCAGATGCTGCAGACGCGAGGTCAGCGGGCCGTCCGGAACCTTGATCGAGAAGAACTCGAGCGTGTCCTCGTAGTTCGCGCTGGCGACGCTGTAGGCGCGCAGCAGCGGCTTCTCGCCGACCTTGAGCCCGATCATGGTGAACTCGCCGTTGCGGAAGCGGAACGACGGATTGCGCGTGGTCTTGAAGGAGAACAGCGTGTCGGTCCAGTGATGAACGCTGAGGACGCTTTCCTGGTTGAAATTGCTCATCGCACCAATCCCTGATTTGTGCTGCGGCGGGGAAGGACTTGAACCCTGTTGACCGGCCGGATCGTTTGTATACGATCATTCGTATACAAACGAATAATCCGGCTTGATCGAAAAGTCAAGCCGGGCTCAAATTCCCGGGCAATTCCGGAACGAAAACAGAAGGAAACACCCATGGCTCACGACGCGCCCCAGGCCACCGGCCCCAGCAAGCTGGTGATCCGCAATATCGGGCTACTGCTGTCGGGAGCTTTGGAGAAGCCGATCCTGGACGCCGATACCATCGTCGCCGAGAACGGCAAGATCACTGCGATCGGCCGCCTCAAGGACGTCGACACCGACGGCGCCACCACGATCGTCGATGCCATGGGAACGACGGTCGCGCCCGGCCTGATCGACAGCCACGTCCATCCCGTCGCCGGCGACTGGACGCCGCGGCAGAACCAGATCAACTGGATCGACAGCTACCTGCACGGCGGGGTCACCACCATGATTTCGGCCGGCGAGGTGCACATGCCCGGACGGCCGCGCGATGTCGTCGGCGTGAAGGCGATGGCGATCTTCGCGCAGCGCGCGTTCTGGACGCTGCGGCCGGGCGGCGTGAAGGTGCATGCCGGCGCGCCCGTGATCGAATGCGAGATGGTCGAGGACGATTTCAAGGAAATGGCCGCCGCCGGCGTCAAGCTGCTCGGCGAGGTTGGGCTCGGCGGCGTGAAGGACGGGCCGACCGCACGGAAGATGGTCGGCTGGGCGCGCAAATACGGCATTCAAAGCACGATCCACACCGGCGGTCCTTCCATCCCCGGCTCCGGCCTGATCGACAAGGACGTGGTGCTCGAAGCCGACACCGACGTGGTCGGTCACATCAATGGCGGCCACACCGCGCTGCCCGACGACCAGATCCGCTGCATCTGCGAGGGCTGCAAGCGTGGGCTCGAGCTGGTGCATAACGGCAATGAGCGCTCGGCGCTGTTCACGCTGCGCACCGCGCGCGAGATGGGCGATCTGCATCGCGTCATCCTCGGCACCGACGCGCCGGCCGGCTCCGGCGTGCAGCCGCTCGGCATTTTGCGCATGGTCTCGCTATTGTCCTCGCTCGGCGAGCTGCCCGCCGAGCTCGCGTTCTGTCTCGCCACCGGCAACACCGCGCGGATGCGCGAGCTCGATTGCGGCCTGATCGAGGTCGGCCGCTCCGCCGACTTCGTGCTGATGGACAAGGCGCAGCATTCACCGGGCAAGAACATCCTGGAGAGCGTTCAGCTCGGCGATCTCCCGGGCATCGGCATGACCATCATCGACGGCATCGTCCGCACCCAACGCAGCCGCAACACCCCGCCCGCTGGCAAAGTGCCGGAGATCGTGGCGAAGTAAGGGACGTTTATAGACCCGTCATCCTGAGGTGCGAGCTCTTGCGAGCCTCGAAGGATGCACGGCCCGCAATCGAGAGCCGGGCCGTCGCCCTTCGAGACGGTCGCTTCGCGACCTCCTCAGGGTGACGGTCTCAGATTAGTATCACCGCAATTTCCCGAGCAGCGCGATCAGCGTCTCGCGCTCCTTGGCGTCGAGTGGCGCGAGCGTCTCCCTTGAAATGACCAGCGCATTCGGCGCGGCCTTATCGGCCATCTGCTGGCCGGCGCGCGTCAGGCTCACCAGCAGCCGGCGGCCGTCATTGGGATCGGGCGCGGTTTCGGTCAGGCCACGCGCGGTCAGGCGGTCGATCACGCCCTTGATGGTCGCAACGTCCATCGAGGTCAGCCGCCCCAATTGGTTCTGCGAACAGGCGCCGACCTCCGACAGCTTCGACAGCGCCGCCCACTGCGTCGGCGTCAGATTGATGCCGATCTCGCGAGCGAAGATCACGGCGTGACGCTGCGACACCTGGCGCAGGATGAAGCCGATCTGCTCGTCCAGCACGTAGCCGGGCTTGGCCGCCTTGACGCTTCGCTTCTGTGCAGCACTCCTCGCCATTGTCCACCCCGCCCTTTACAGCGACAGATGCGCGTCGCGGACATCCGGACGCGCATCGAGTTCCGCCATGGTGCCGCCGAAGCAGATCCGGCCGCGCTCGATGATGTAGGCGCGATCGGAGATCAGCCGGGCGAAATGCAGATTCTGCTCTGACACGACGATGCTGACGCCCTCTTTCTTCATCGCCAGGATCGCATCGACCATCTGCTCCACGATCTTGGGCGACAAGCCTTCCGACGGCTCGTCGAGCAGCACCAGCGACGGATTGCCCATCAGCGTGCGTGCGATCGTCAGCATCTGCTGCTCGCCGCCGCTCATCCGCCCGCCGGGCCGGCCGCGCATTTCGCCGAGATTGGGAAACAGCTTGAACAGTTTTTCGCGGTCCCATTGCGGCGCGCCCGGCCGCTTCGGCTGGCGGCCGACCTCGAGATTCTCCTCCACCGTCAAATCCGTGAAGATGCGCCGCTCCTCCGGCACGTAGCCGAGCCCGCCGCGCACGATCGCATGCGTCGGCAGCTCGGAGACGTCCCTGCCCTCGAACATGACGCGGCCGGAGCGGTTCTCGACCAGGCCGACGATGGAGCGGAACGTGGTCGACTTGCCGGCGCCGTTGCGACCGAGCAGCGCGACCACCTCGCCCTCGCCGACCTCAAGCGCGATGTCGAACAGGATATGCGCCGGACCGTAGAAGCTGTTGAGGTCGTTCACCGTGAGCTTCATGCCGATGCTCCCTCGCGGTGCCGCGCGTCGTAGAGGAGGCCTTCGCCGAGATAGATCGCACGCACCTGGGCATTGCCGCGGACCTCTTCGGGCGAGCCTTCGGCAATCAACGTGCCGCGGTTGAGCACAAGGATGCGGTCGGCATGCTCGAACACCACGTCCATGTCGTGCTCGGTGAACAGCACGCCGATCGACTGCTCGCGCGCGATCCGGGCGGTCAGCCGCATCAGCTCGACGCGCTCGCGCGGAGCCATGCCGGCGGTCGGCTCGTCCATCAAGAGCAGCTTCGGCTGGTTGGCGAGCGCGATCGCGAGTTCGAGCCGCTTGACGTCGCCATAGGCGAGCTCGCCGCACGGCCGCTCCGCATAGGCGCCCATGCCGACCAGGTCGAGCAGCCGCCCGGCCTCGTCGCGCGCGTGACGCGCGGTCGAAGCCCACAGATTGAACAATTGCTGGCCGTGCGAGACCAGCGCGACCTGGACGTTCTCGCGCACCGTCATGGTCGGGAACGTCGCCGCGATCTGAAAGGTGCGGCCGACGCCCATGCGCCAGATCACGCGCGGCTTCTTGCCGGTGGTCTCTGCGCCCAGCACGCGGATGCGGCCGCTATCGGGGATGTTCTGGCCGTTGAGCATGTCGAAGCAGGTGCTCTTGCCCGCGCCGTTCGGCCCGATCAGCGCCAGGATCTCGCCGGCGCGCAACTCGAAGGAGACGCCGCGCACCGCATGCACGCCGCCATAGGATTTGGTCAGCCCCTCGACCGACAACAATGTGGGGACCATGCTCATTCGGCGCTCTCGATGCGGGAGGTCAGCAATGGCGACGACGCCGACGACGAGGATTTGCGGCGGCGGTGCATGAAAGCTTCCAGCGTGCCGACGATGCCCTTCGGGAAGGCGACCACGATCAGCACGACGAAGCCGCCAAGCACCAGCTTGGAGAGATCGGTCTGGCTGACCAGCCAGATGCTGAGCGCCTTGTAGACGATGGCGCCGACCACCGCGCCCGACACCGTCTCGACGCCGCCGAGCAGCACCATGACCAGCGCATCGACCGACAGCGAGATGCCCATGTTGTCGGGGAATACACTGCCCTTGAGATAGGCGAACAGCGCGCCGGCAAGGCCTGCGACCGTGCCCGCGATCACGAAGGCAGTCCACTGGATGCGCTTGCCGTTGATGCCGACGGCTTCGCTGCGCAGCGGCGAGTCGCGCGTCGCGCGTAGCGCAAAGCCGAACGGCGAGAACACGATGATGCGCAGGATCACGACCGCAAGCGCGGCGATGCCGAGCGACAGCCAGTAGAAATGCGACGGGCTCGCCGCCCATTTTTCCGGCCAGACCCCGAGAATGCCGTTGTCACCGCCGGTGACCGAGACCCACTGGAACGCGATCGACCAGACGATCTGGGCAAAGGCCAGCGTCAGCATCGCGAAATAGACGCCGGAGAGCTGCACCGCGAAGAAGCCGAACACGGCAGCGCCGACGAGCCCGAGCAACGGGCCAAGCAGCAGGCAGACGATCATCGGCAAGCCCGCCATCTTGGCGAGCAGTGCGACACCATAGGCGCCAAGGCCGAAATAGGCGGCGTGGCCGAACGAGGCGAGCCCGCCGACCGACATCAGGAAGTGCAGGCTGACCGCGAAGATGACGAAGATCGCGATCTCGGAGCCGACAGTGAGCAGGTAATTTCCCGCGACGAACGGCAGCGCGGCGGCGACGATGAGCACGGCGATCGCGGCAAGCCGCTCGTTCGCCGTCAGCGGCCGCCACGGATTGACAGTGAGGCCCGGCGTGCGCCGCGCCGGCGCCTCCGGCTTGCCGAACAGCCCCCACGGCCGGACGATCAGCACCACCGCCATCACCAGGAACACCAGGATGATGGAGATCTTCGGGAAGATCAGGATGCCGAAGGCGTTGAGTTCGGACACCAGGACCGCCGCGACGAAGGCGCCGATGATGCTGCCGAGGCCGCCGATCACGACCACGACGAAAACCTCGACGATGACGCGCAAATCCATCGCGTGATTGACCGCATCACGCGGAATCTGCAGCGCGCCACCGAGCGCGGCGAGGAAGACGCCAAGCGCGAACACGCTGGTGAACAGCCATTTCTGATTGACGCCGAGCGCGGCGACCATGTCGCGGTCCTGCGTCGCGGCACGCACCAGCACGCCCCAGCGGGTGCGCTGGAATAGCAGCCAGAGCACGCCGAGCACGACCGGCCCGAGCACGATCAGGAACAGATCGTAGCTCGGAATGTTCTGGCCGAAGAAATCGATCGCGCCCTTGAAGCCCGGCGCACGGCGGCCGACCAGATCGTCCGGCCCCCAGATCAGCACCACGAGGTCCTCGACCATCAGCGTGAGGCCGAAGGTGGCGAGCAGCTGGAACAGCTCGGGCGAATGATAGATCCGGCGCAGCAGCACCATCTCGACCAGCACGCCGATCGCGGCGACGACGAGTGCCGCGACGACGATGCCGCCCCAGAAGCCGAACGCGCCCGAGAAGCGCTCGGTCAGCGTGAAGGCGACATAGGCGCCGAGCATGTAGAACGCGCCATGCGCGAAGTTCACGATCCGCGTCACGCCGAAGATGATCGACAGACCCGAAGCGACCAGGAACAGCGACGCCGCGCTGGCAAGACCGGTCAGGAACTGGACGACGTAGAAAGCCATGGGCGGTCCGCGTTGGAGAAAACGAACGTCACTTGTAGGGCGGGTTAGCGCAAGCGTAACCCGCCGTCGGTCCGCGTAAGCAAGGCGGTGGGTTACGCCTTCGGCTAACCCACCCTACGCAGGCAGAGAGACCTCAATCCTTCGGCCGCAGCTTCTCGATCTCGGCATCGCTCGGGAGGTAGTCCGAACCCTTGCGATAAGCGGTATCGACCATGATGCCCTTGCCGTCCTTCAGCGCGGTCTTGCCGGTGAAGGCGCCGAGCGTCGACTGGTGATCGATCTTGCGGAAGGTGATCTCGCCGAACGGCGACGGCATCGAGATGCCTTCCGCCGCCGCGATCAGCTTCTCCGGATCGCTCGAGCCAGCCTTGGCAAGGATCGCCGCGGCCGCCTTGATGGTCTGGTAGCCGACGATCGAGCCGAGCCGCGGATAGTCGTTGTACTTGGACTGGTAGGCCTTCAGGAACGCGTCATGCTCGGGCGTCTTGATCGAGTACCAGGGATAGCCGGTGACGATCCAGCCCTCCGGTGTCTCGTCCTTGAGCGGATCGAGATATTCCGGCTCGCCGGTCAGGAAGCTCACCACGGTGCGGCCCTTGAACAGGCCGCGGGTGTTGCCCTCGCGCACGAGCTTGACCAAGTCGGCACCGAAGGTGACGTTGAGGATCGCCTCGGGGTTCGCCGCGGCAGTCGCCTGCACCACCGGGCCGGCGTCGATCTTGCCCTGCGGTGGCCACTGCTCGTCGACCCACTGGATATCGGGCCGCTTTTCCGACATCAGCTTCTTGAACACCGCGACCGCGGACTGGCCGTATTCATAGTTCGGCGCGATCGTCGCCCAGCGCTTTGCGGGGAGTTTCGCGGCTTCTTCCACAAGCATTGCCGCCTGCATGTAGTTCGACGGCCGCAGGCGGAATGTATACCGATTACCCTTCGACCAGGTGATTGCGTCGGTCAGCGGTTCCGCGGCGAGGAAGAACACCTTCTTCTGGTTGGCGAAGTCAGAGACTGCGAGACCGATATTGGACAGGAACGTGCCGGTGAGCATCGCGACGTTCTCGCTCGACACCAACTCGTTCGCGGCGGTCTGCGCATCGGCCGGCTTGCCGCCGTCATCCTTGGAAATGACGACCAGCTTCTTGCCGTTGATGCCGCCGGCCGCATTGATCTCTTCGACCGCGAGCTGCCAGCCCTTGCGATAGGGCTCGGTGAACGCCGGCAGCAAGGAATAAGAGTTGATCTCGCCGATCTTGATTTCGCTCTGCGCCGTGGCCTGCGTTGACATGGCGCCCGTTGCCATGGCCGCGACCGCGATCGCCAATCCCGCCCCTACGAAATAACCACGCATCCCGTCCTCCAGTTTTTCTTCAGACAGATTATCGCAATCCGTCTTCGCCCTTGACCTCGTCGACCGTCAGCCCGCCGACGCGCGGCAGCGGCCGTCCGCTGTCGGTCACCGCAACCGCGACCATGATCTCGTTGGCGCGCGGCGCGTCGTTGATCTGTACTTCCATGCCGTCGAAATGGCTGCGCACGAAGGCTGCGTCCTTGTGCCCGAGCGGAATGTCCAGCGTGGTGCCGGGGCCCGAGCGCTTCTTCGACGACGGGATCAGCGCCGCCCCTTTGGACAGCACCTTGCGCACCGGCGCGCCCATCTTCGGATGCAGGATCGCGGCCGCGTGCTCGAGCTCGCCATTCTCGCCGACCGCGGCGGCCTTGCCGTAGCTGTGCGCCTTGGCGCCATCGATGCCGAGCGCGGCGACCGCCCGCTTCGAGAGCAATTCGCCGAGTTCCTCGCCGATCGCAATCAGCGGCGAGAGGTCCTCAACATAGCGGCCGGCAAAGGGGTTCTCGATCACGGCGATCGCGGCGGCCCGCCGGGTCGGCGGCGCGATGGTCTTGCCCATCTCCAGATGGGTCTCCTCGACCACGGTGACGATCTTGCGAATGACGGCGCTCATCTTGCCTCGCTCCCGGTCATGCCTGCAGTATGTTGTTTATCGTTGGTCCCTGAAACGCGTGCGACGCCGGCGTCCCGCTCCCAGTTGCACCGACAAGCCGCGTTTCGCCCAGTAGACGCAATGCCGCGCCCTCGATCAATCCCGACGTCAGGAGCATGCGTGCCCTCGCCGACCCCGCCTCGAGCGCCCGCTCGATCTCGTGTTCCGCCAAAACCCCGACATCGCGCGTCACCAGCCGTGCGCCGAGGTCGCTGTCCGGCTGCAAGTCGCTCGCTGGAACGCGCAGGATCGCGGGGTGATCAGCCAGATCGACCGCATTCGCGATCACGGTCGCCGCCGCATCGGCCTGCGACGCGGTCCGCGCCAATACGGTGACGGCATCGGCAATCCCGAGCGAGAAGCTGCGGCCATGGCGGCCGCTGGTCGCGATGCCGCGGACAGGCATGTCGCTATCCACAGTCATGGCACGCATCACGCCATGGCGGTCCGGCCGGTCCATCAGGCCAACCGTGAATTGTTCGCCATCGCCGAGATGCAAGGCGATATCACCGCCATTGTTGACATAGGCGCGGTCGAGCGTTGCCGCCTGCAACATTGCGCCGAGGATTTCCTCGGCGACCGAGCCCGCAACCGCCGCCATCGGCGTGATGAAGCCATCGGCGGCGAACGGCGCGACCGCCGCATGCATGCGCCGCGCGACCACGCCGTTCAGCGCACAGCGCCGCGGATCGGCTGCGCTGCGCAGCCCGGCGAGTTCGACACAGAGTTCGTCGAGCAAACCGGTGAAGCATTCCGCAGCAGCCCGATAGGCTGATCGAACATCCGCATCCCTGCCCTTGGCTTCGATCACCAGATCAATGGGACCATCCTGCAAATGCAGCCGCTTGCCGTCAGGAAGAAGCGCGATTTGCGGGAGCCGCTTCATGCGCGCCGCCCTGGAAGATACGGCATCGGCCGGACCTCGGCGCTGTCCCGCAGCGACGACAGCGGCCGGACATAATCCATATGGCCGCCGAGCGCCGCGTAATCCGACAGCCGCATCGTGAACTCGATCGGCGCCACCAGCGCTGGCGTCGGCACATAGCCGAAGGCGCCGGCCGGCATCTGCGTGACATCGACCATGAAGGTGATGCCGCCGCCGGGCCAGACATAGACCGGCGCACCGCCGCTGGTCACGCGCGTCAGCGCGTCCTTGACCGAGCGGGTCAGCCGGACCGGATTGTCGGTCACGCCGGCGCGCAGCGATCCGCCCGCGCCGCCCATGAACAGCACGGTGCACAGCGCCGGCTCGCAATTCTCCTGAATGCGCTCGACCGAAAATCTGAGGTCCGCCGGCATCTCGGTCTCGACAGGCTTCAGCGCCTCGTCGAGCACGTAGTAAGAGGCATGCTCGCCCGTCGTCGACACCATCAGCATAGTGAGCCCGGGCCGCGCTTCCTTGGCATTGAAGGGCCCGAGGATCGACAGCGGATCGGAGATGTTGGTGCCGCCCCACCCGGTGCCGGGATCGGCGACCTGGAAGTAGCGGCCGGGCGTCGAGCGCCGGCCCTTCATCTTGATGCCGGTGTCGGCGATGTCGAGCAGCTTGCCGGCCTGGTGCTCGCTGAGCACGCCGGTGATGTGGTCGTCGACCACCACGACCTCATCGACCTTGCCGTGCCACTGCTTGGCGAACATGCCGATCGTCGCCGAGCCGCAGCCGACCCGCATCCGCTCTTCCGCCACACCATTGACGATCGGCGGCTTGCCGGCCTGCACCACGACGGTGGCGCCGCCATCGATGGTGAGCTCCACCGCCTTGCAGTTGGAAAGGTCCATCAGCGTGTCGCAGGTGACGCGGCCTTCCTTCTTGGAGCCGCCCGTCAGATGATGCACGCCACCGAGCGAGAGCATCTGCGAGCCATATTCGCTGGTCGTGACATGGCCGACCGCCTCGCCCTCGGCACGCACGAGCGCGGTCTCCGGACCGAGATAGCGGTCGGTGTCGATCTTCACCTTGACGCCGCAATAGGAGAAAATGCCTTCGGTCACCACGGTGACCATGTCGACGCCGTCGACTTCCGACGACACGATGAAGGGCGCCGGCTTGTAGTCCGGATAGGTGGTCCCGGCGCCGATCGCGGTGACGAAGAGGTCAGGCTGCCGGACGATCTTGCCGTCCCAGTCGCCGCTGACCTGGAACGGAACCAGCTTGCCGCCATGCGAGACGGTGCGCTCCAGCACGACATGCGGATCGACCCGCACCAGCGTGCCGTCGTGATTGGCATAGCGATCACAGGCGCCGGCCGCACCCGGCTTGATGTAGCACATCACCGGACAGGCATCGCAGCGGATCTTGTCGCCGGCGGCGACGGTCATTGTGTCAGCCATCGTGACCAAGCCTGGACTTGTGGTGGCGGTCGATCATACTGCGCTTCCGCCTCCCTGCCTATATCATTCGTATACGAATGATCCTGCGCGCAGGTCTCAAGACTGTCAAGCGGCCTTTGCAATCAAACCCTGCCATTCGCTTGCGCACCCTGTTCATAAAACGTGCACTCGCTGCAGCGCGGCATGCCGCCGCTTGCACGTTTGTATACAAACGTTATCCTCGCCCCGCTATCGGACGCTGACATTGCAGCGCAAACTTCAAAGGGAGAACCGGGGCAATGCGCCTGACCGTCAACGGCAGGAATCATGATGTCGACGCCGCGCCCGACACCGCATTGCTTTACGTGCTGCGCAACGACCTTGCATTGAACGGACCGAAATATGGCTGCGGGCTCGGCGAGTGCGGCGCCTGCGCGGTGCTGATCGACGGCGTCGCCGCGCGTTCCTGCGTGATTCCGATCGAAGGCTGCGCGGGGCGCAGCATCGTCACGCTCGAAGGTCTCGGCACGCGCGAGCATCCCGATCCGGTGCAGGACGCCTTCATCCGCGAGCAGGCCGCGCAATGCGGCTATTGCCTCAACGGCATGATCATCTCCACCAAGGCGCTGCTGACGCGCAATCCTAATCCGTCCGAGCATGAGGTGCTGGAAGCGCTGCGCTACAATCTCTGCCGTTGCGGCGCGCATATCGAAATCATCCGCGCCGCGATGCGTGCCGCCGGCCACGCGCTCGAGGCGCGCGACTGATGGCGGACGCACGGTCTCCCGAGCAACGCAAGCGCGGCTCGCTGTCGGTCGTTCGCCCGGCAGTGCTGGGTGCGGAAGGCGCGTTCGAGACCTTCATCACCATCACATCAGACGGTTCGGTTAACGCCTATAACGGCCATGTCGACCTCGGCACCGGCATTCGCACCGCACTCGGGCAGATCGTTGCCGAAGAGCTCGACGTCTCCTTTGCCCGCGTTGTCGTGGTGCTCGGCGACACCGCCGTGGTGCCGAACCAGGGCGCGACGATCGCGAGCGAAACCATCCAGATCACCGCCGTTCCCCTGCGCAAGGCCGCCGCGCAAGCGCGGCATTATTTGCTCGCGCGCGCGGCCGAGCGGCTTGAACTGCCGGCCAGTGATCTCATGATCGAGGACGGCCTGATCCGCGGTCACGACAATCGCAGCGTCAGCTATGGCGAGTTGATCGCGGATGAGACCATCCGGCTCGTGCTCGCCGACGACGTTGCGGTCAAGGAAGTGAGTGCTTATTCCGTGGTCGGCAAATCCGTGCCGCGCGTCGACCTGCCGGCGAAGGCCACCGGCGAGCTGGTCTATGTCCACGATGTGCGCGTACCCGGCATGCTGCACGGCCGCGTCGTGCGTCCACCCTATGCCGGCGTCGATGCCGGGCCGTTCGTTGGCACCAGCCTGATCGCGGTGGATGAAGGATCAGTGCGCGATATTCCCGGGCTTGTCGCCGTGGTGCGGATCGGCGATTTCGTCGGCGTCGTCGCCGAGCGCGAGGAGAATGCGATCAAGGCGGCCGCGCAGCTCAAGGTGAGCTGGAAGCCGGGGCCGGCGCTGACCGACCTCTCCGACATCGAGCAGGCGCTGCGCGCCAATCCCTCAACGCCGCGCCAACTGATCGACAAGGGCGACGTCGATGCCGCGATCAAGGCCGCCGCCAAGCCGATGCAGCGGACATATGTCTGGCCCTACCAGATGCACGGCTCGATCGGTCCGTCCTGTGCGGTCGCCGATTACAGTGAGGGCGCGATCCGGGTTTGGTCCGGCACGCAGAACCCGCACATCCTGCGCGGCGACCTCGCGCTCTTGATCCAGCGGCCGGAATCCGAGATCGACGTGATCCGGATGGAGGCCGCCGGCTGCTACGGCCGCAACTGCGCCGACGACGTCTCCGCCGATGCGCTATTGCTGTCGCGTGCCGTCGGCCAACCGGTGCGGGTCCAGCTCACACGCGAGCAGGAACATGCCTGGGAGCCGAAGGGCACCGCGCAGCTGATGGACGTCAACGGCGGGCTCAATGCCGACGGCAGCGTCGCCGGCTACGACTTTGCCACACGCTATCCGTCGAACGGCGCGCCGACGCTGGCGCTCTTGCTCACCGGGCGGATCGCGCCTGAAGCGGCCGTGTTCGAGATGGGCGACCGCACCGCGATCCCGCCCTACGATTATGAAAACATGCGCGTGGTCGCCAACGACATGCCGCCGATCGTCCGCGCGTCATGGTTTCGTGGCGTCTCGGCGCTGCCGAACACCTTTGCACACGAGTCCTATATCGACGAGCTTGCGGCCGAGGCCGAGATCGATCCGATCGAATACCGGCTGCGCTATTTGAAAGACAAGCGCGCGATCGATCTCGTCAACGCAGTCGCCGAGCGCGCAGGCTGGACGCCCCGCCCGGTGTGGAAAGAGCCCGAGGCGGACGGCGACATCGTCCGCGGCCGCGGCTTCGCCTATGCGCTCTACGTGCACAGCAAGTTTCCCGGCTACGGCGCGGCATGGTCGGCATGGATCGCCGACGTCGCCGTCAACAAGGCGACCGGCGATGTCAGCGTGACGCGCGTCGTCGCCGGCCAGGACTCGGGATTGATGATCAATCCCGCGGGCGTGCGGCACCAGATCGAAGGCAACGTCATCCAGTCGACTAGCCGCGCACTGATGGAGGAGGTCTCCTTCGAGCGCGGCGCGGTGACGGCGCGGGAATGGGGCGCCTACCCCATCATCAAATTCTCCGAGCTGCCCAAGATCGACGTGCTGATGCTGCCGCGGCAGGACCAGCCGCCGCTCGGCGTCGGCGAATCCGCCTCGGTGCCGAGCGCGGCTGCGATCGCCAATGCGATCTACGACGCGACCGGCGTGCGCTTCCGCGAATTGCCATTCACGCCGGAGCGCATTTTGAAGGGCTTGCGCGGCGAGCAGCCTGCCGCACCCGCACCGCTTGCTCCACCCACGCCGACAACGCCGATCGACAAATGGCAAAACCCATTCGCAAAGCGCGGC
This sequence comes from Bradyrhizobium macuxiense, assembly GCF_007993935.1. Classification (GTDB taxonomy): domain Bacteria; phylum Pseudomonadota; class Alphaproteobacteria; order Rhizobiales; family Xanthobacteraceae; genus Bradyrhizobium; species Bradyrhizobium macuxiense_A. The sequence goes on from NZ_VITY01000002.1 coordinate 619,227, forward strand.
GGCATCCTCGCCGGCATTGCCGCGCTCTGCGCCGCTGCGATCGGGATCGGCGCGGCCGCGCTACCCTGGCGCGCGATCGCACCGATCGCCCGGCCTGATGCGTCGGTCTATTCCGCCGCAACGATCGCGCGCGGCAAGGAGCTCGCGGCGCTCGGCGCCTGCGCCGTCTGCCACACCTCGGAGCACGGCATCTTGAACGCCGGCGGCCGGCCGCTCGAAACGCCGTTCGGCACCATCACCACCACCAACATCACGCCCGATGTCGACACCGGCATCGGCGCCTGGTCCTATCCCGCCTTCGAGCGCGCGATGCGCGAGGGCATTCATCGCGACGGGCGTCATCTCTATCCAGCGTTTCCGTACACGCATTTCGCCAAGACTTCCGATGCCGACCTGCAGGCGCTCTATGCCTATCTGATGGCGCAGGCACCGGTGCGCGCCGAGACGCCGGCGAACGCGCTCGCCTTCCCGTTCAACCTGCGGCCGCTGCTCGCCGGATGGAATGCACTGTTCCATCAGCCTGATACGTTCCGGCCCGATCCATCGAAATCGGAAATCTGGAATCGCGGCGCCTATCTGATCGAAGGGCTCGGCCATTGCAGCGCCTGCCACTCGCCGCGCAATGCGCTCGGCGCCGAACGGCAAGCGGCCTATCTCGCCGGCGGCTTCGCGGAAGGCTGGGAGGCGCCGGCGCTGACGTCGCTATCGAAGGCGCCGGTGCCCTGGAGCGAGGACGAGCTCTACGCCTATCTGCGCACCGGCGAGTCCCGCCTGCACGGCGTCGCGGCGGGCCCAATGGCACCGGTCGTGCAGGAGCTCGGCGCGCTGCCCGATCAGGACATCCGCGCGATGGCGGTCTACCTCGCCTCGTTCAACGCGACCGCCGACCAGCCGACCCACGATGCCATTGCTGCGAAACTGGAGGCTAGCACCGTAGTGACCACGGCCGCCTCGGCGGGCGCGCGGATCTATCAAGGCGCCTGCGCGGTCTGCCACGAGGTCGGCGGTCCGCCTTTGTTCGGCAGCCGGCCGTCGCTGGCGCTCAACAGCAACCTCCATAGCGACGCCCCCGACAACCTGATCCAGGTGATCCTGCACGGGATTGCCAAGCCGGCCGTGACCGATCTCGGCTATATGCCGGCGTTCCGGGACAGCATGTCCGACGGCCAAATCGCCGAGCTCGCCTCCTTCCTCCGCAGCCAGTTCGCCCCCGGCAAGCCGGCCTGGACCGATGTCGCCGCCACGGTCGGCCGTATACGGCAGACCATAGCGCGCTGACCTGCCATGTTCCGCCCGATACCCACTGGGCGGGCGCCGCGGGGCAGGCTAAGGTTCCCGCATGACCGTGACAGATATCGCGACCCGGACCTACAACCACGGCTGGCGGCTCGACCCGATCGTGCGCAGCCTGCTGGACACCGATTTCTACAAGCTGTTGATGCAGCAGATGATCCGGGAATCCTATCCGGACACCCGCACGACCTTTTCGGTGATCAACCGCTCGACCCATATCCGGCTCGCCGAGGTCATCGACGAGGGTGAGCTGCGCGCCCAGCTCGACCACGCCCGCACCATCCGCTTCTCCAAGAAAGAACTGATCTGGCTCGCCGGTAACACGTTCTACGGCAAGACCCAGATGTTCTCGCCCGATTTCATCAACTGGCTCTCGACCTTCCGCCTGCCCGAATACGAGCTGAACAAGGTCGACGGCCAGTATGAGCTGCATTTCCACGGGCCGTGGACCCATACCACGATGTGGGAGATCCCGGCGCTCGCGATCCTCAACGAGCTGCGCTCGCGCGCGGCGACCAAGACCTATGGCCGCTTCGCGCTCGACGTGCTCTACGCCCGCGCCAAGGCCAAGCTGTGGACCAAGGTCGAGCGGCTGCGCAAGCTGGACGGCCTGCGGCTGTCCGATTTCGGCACGCGCCGCCGTCATGGCTTCCTTTGGCAGCGCTGGTGCGTCGAGGCGGTGAAGGAAGGCCTCGGTTCCTCCTTCACCGGAACCTCGAACGTGCTGCTCGCGATGGACAACGACCTCGAGGCGATCGGCACCAACGCGCATGAGCTGCCGATGGTGGCTGCTGCACTCGCCAATTCCGACGAGGAATTGCGCTGGGCGCCCTATCAGATCCTCGACCAGTGGCGTCATGCCTATGGCGGCAACCTCCTGATCGCGCTGCCCGACGCCTTCGGCACCAAGCCGTTCCTGCGCGACGCGCCGGAATGGGTCGCCGACTGGACCGGCTTCCGGCCCGACAGCGCGCCGCCGATCACCGCCGGCGAAGAGATCATCAAGTGGTGGAAGCAGAAGGGCCGCGATCCCAAGGAGAAGCTCCTGGTGTTCTCCGACGCGATGGATGTCGGCTCGATCGAGGAGACGTTCCATCACTTCAAGGGGCGCGTCCGCGTCAGCTTCGGCTGGGGCACCAATCTCACCAATGATTTCATCGGCTGCGCGCCCGACGGCTCCGCCGAGCTCGATCCGATCTCGATCGTCTGCAAGGTGACGTCGGTCGACGGTCGCCCGGCCGTGAAACTCTCCGACAATCCGGAGAAGGCGACCGGCATCCCCACAGAGGTCGAGCGCTATTTGCGCGTGTTCGGCAATGTCGGCCGCGTTCGCACCGCAGTTCACGTATAGACCTTCAGACCAAATATCCTCATCGACTGACCTGACGAGCTTCGCATGCCCGCACCCAAGCCGCCTGCCTTCGAAACCCTGAGCCTGCATGCCGGCCAGCGCCCCGATCCCGCAACCGGCGCACGCGCGGTTCCGATCTATCAGACCACGTCGTACGTGTTCCAGGACGCCGACCATGCCGCAGCGCTGTTCAACCTCGAACGCGCCGGCCACATCTACACGCGCATCTCCAACCCGACGACTGCCGTTTTGGAAGAACGCATCGCCGCGCTCGAATGCGGCGTCGGCGCAATCTGCACCGCCAGCGGCATGGCCGCGATGCATCTTGCGATCGCAACGCTGCTCAATGCCGGCGACCACATCGTCGCGTCCGCCTCGCTCTATGGCGGCACCATCAATTTGCTCGCGCACACGCTGCCGCGCTTCGGCATCACCACGACCTTCGTGAAGCCGCGCGCGCTGGATGAATTCCGCGCCGCGATCAGGCCGAACACGCGGCTCGTGATCGGCGAGACCATCGGCAATCCCGGCCTCGAAGTGCTCGATATCCCAGCGGTCGCGCAAATCGCGCATGATGCGAAGATTCCGCTCCTGATCGACAACACGTTCGCGACGCCTTACCTCAGCCAGCCGATCGAGCTCGGCGCCGACATCACGATGAACTCGGCGACCAAGTGGATGGGCGGCCACGGCATCGCGATCGGCGGCGTCATCGTCGACGGCGGCCGGTTCGACTGGCGCGCCTCCGGCAAATTCCCGCAGCTGACCGAGCCCTATGCCGGCTATCACGGCATCGTCTTCGACGAGCAGTTCGGCAAGGCCGCCTTCATCATGCGCGCCCGCACCGAGGGGCTGCGCGATTTCGGCGCCTGCCTGTCGCCGACCAACGCCTTCCAGCTGCTGCAGGGCATCGAGACGCTCGGCGTCCGCATGGACCGCCACGTCAGCAACACCCATGCGGTGCTGGGCGCCCTTGCCGCCAACAAGGCGGTCGACTGGGTGCTGCATCCGTCGCTGGAGACGCATCCCGACTACGCGCTGGCGAAGAAGCTGCTGCCGCGCGGCGCCGGCTCGATCATCAGCTTCGGCATCAAGGGCGGCCGCGCCGCCGGCAAGAAGTTCATCGAAAGCCTGAAGCTGATCAGCCATCTCGCCAATGTCGGCGACGCCAAGACGCTGGTGATCCATCCTGCCAGCACCACGCATCAGCAGATGGACGCCGAACAGCTCAAGGCCGCCGGAATCGGCGAGGAGCTGGTGCGGCTCTCGGTCGGCATCGAAACCGCTGACGATATCATCGACGATCTCGGCCAGGCGCTGCGCGCCTCGCAAAGGACTTGAGCGCCATGCAGCTTTCAGTGAACGGGGCAGACACCTTCATCGCCACCGGCGGTAAGCCATTCGATAGATCGCTGCCGGCCGTGGTGATGATCCACGGCGCCGGCTTCGACTCTTCGACCTGGGCGCTGCACAGCCGCTGGTTCGCCCATCACGGCTATTCCGTGCTGGCGCCCGATCTGCCCGGCCACGGCCGCTCGGCCGGCAAGCCGCTCGCGACCATCGCCGAGATGGCCGACTGGATCGCCGCGCTGATCATCGCCGCCGGCGCGGCGAAGGCGCGGCTGATCGGCCACTCGATGGGCTCGCTGATCGCGATCGAGACCTCGGCGCGGCATCCCGACAAGGTCTCGGGCCTCGCGCTGATCGGCACCGCGGCTACCATGACGGTCGGCCCCGATCTGCTGAAGGCCGCCGAAGCAAATGACACAGCCGCGATCGACATGGTCTCGATCTGGGGCCTCGGCTTCAAGGCCGAGCTCGGCGGCAGCCTTGCGCCGGGCCTGTGGATGCACCAGGGCGCGCAGCGGGTGCTGCAGGAGGCCAAGCCCGGCGTGCTCTACACCGACCTCAACGCCTGCAATGCCTATCAGAACGCACTGACGGCTGCTGCCGCAGTCAAGGTGCCCGCGACCTTCATCCTCGGCGAACGCGACATGATGACGCCAGCCAAGGCCGGCAAAGCGCTCGCCGCCGCAACGCCGAATGCGCGCACCGTCGTGCTGCCGGGCGCCGGCCACATGATGATGGTCGAGCAGCCCGACGAGCTGCTGGCTGCGCTGCAGTAGCGCCGCCCTTCCCTTCTCCCCTCATGTCCGCCGTAGCCTTGGCGAAGGCGGATGTGGGAGAAGGTGGCGCGCAACGAGCGCCCCCAAAATATCGAAAACAACCCCATGCAAAGCAGCAGAGCGCCCCGCCGGCGCTTGGACAAGTAACTTGACGCGTCGGGCAAATCAGCGATATCTTCTATTATTCCGAATTCCTGCAAATGCGATAAGTCCGAGAGCGGGCAGAAGCGAGATTCGAGCCCGCCAGGAGTGAATTAGCTTGCCTTGCTTTGAGTCCTTTTGCACTCTCAGGCTAGGAGGCCGGTGCATGATGAAGATGGTGACCGTCGCCTGCGCTCTCGGAGCGGCCCTGGTGCTGTACAACCTTGGGACGTCCGGTGCTGAAGCCCGGACGCGGAAGGCACAAATCGTACATGAACGGACGAGGATTGTTATCCCGACGCCCGTGATAAGGCCTACGCCGTGGGATTATTACATTGTTCCACGATATCGCTATCGCCCTGAAGACGACCGGGTCGATCCCTACGGCCCGCCCCTGGTGTCGTCGTGGGAACTCTATGAGGGTTGGCGGTGGCCATACTGGTGGTGAGCAGCGAAAGCGCGATGAGATTAGGTCGAATCGTCATCACGCTTTAGCTTCTTGTTGAGCATGATCTTTTCGGAAAACCGCTTCGCACTTTTCCGGATCATGCTTTAGCGCTTGGTCTTGTGAAGCACCATCCTGCCCTTTGAAGCAATGCCACCCCAGCTGGCAGACCAACCGACTTCCGAGGTGGAGGGGCGTTCGGTGCGGGTCTGATCCCAACTGCCCTGCAACGCAAACAGGGCGCCCTGGGGATCGGCACATCGAACGATCCAGCAACCATCGGGCAACTCGATCGGACCCTGGAGGACCCGGCCTCCGCCAGCATGAACGCGCTTGGCGGCCGTGCCGACGTCGTCGACATTGAAGTAGTAGAGCCAACAGGGCTGCGATACGCTCGGAAGCTTGGTGAGCATGCCGCCGATCGTCTGCCCGGCCGCCGAAAACACTTCATACACGTCTGCCGGATCGGCTCCAGCATGGGCCTTCTGCCAGCCAAGCAGCTCGCCGTAAAACGCAAAGATCTTGCTCCGGTCTTCAGCCAGCAACTCGTGCCAGCCCACGCACCCGGGCTCGTCCAATCCGCCGGGTTGCCGTTGGCCATATGTCGGTCCAGTGACCAGCGCAAACGTCGCGCCTTGCGGATCGGCGACCACTGAGATTCGGCCGATATTGCTGTCGGTCGGCGATACCAGGATGGCGCCGCCAAGACGGCGGATCTGCGCGGCCTTCGCATCCATGTCATCGACGGCGACGTAGCCGATCCATCTCGGCGTTGCGCCCAATCGCAGCCCTTCTTCGGGAAGCTCCATGAGCCCAACCACCGGCGTGTCGCCTGCAGTAAGCACCGTATAGGCCAGCTCCGGCGTCGACGCATCTTCCGTCGCCCAGCCAACGACCTTGCCATAGAAGGCAGCTGCTGCCCGCATGTCCGTCGTCAGGAGTTCATACCAGGCGAAGCGTCCGGGCTGATCGACCAAGTTAATTTCCCTGTTCAAGCGGGCCGGCAATTGCGCACTGCATCAAACCGCACCCGTCGCAATCCGCCCGCGGGCGCGGATATTCGGCGCCATTGATGAAATTGCGGCGATATTGTTCATGAAGATGAATGCAAGCTAGCCTCATTACATTTCGTGTATCCCTAAATCGTGTATCCCTAAATCTTGCCTGCCCTGTTCGCTCGGCGTAGGATCACGGCCTTCGGAGATCCTTCTTCCAACATTGGAGGATGCGGCCATGCAGCGGGTGAAGCAAGCTTCGAAAAAGAGGCGAATGACCAAAGCCGCGATGCCGGCGCTGGGAGTAGCCGGTCTAACCTTTTCGCTGGCGGGAAGTGCATCGGCTTCGGCCGTACCGACCGGCGACGTTCAACACAGGCCGAGCTTCGCGCCCGGCCAGGTGACCGCGCTCAGCGAGGAAGAACTCGCCGACGTCAACCTCGCCACCTTCCATCTCAATCTCATCGACCATGGAAGCGTCGCGGGCGGTGTGCTGCTCGCGCGGGGATGCGGTGGTTGTCATGGCTGCGGAGGCGCCAGAGGTTGCGGAGGCTGCAGAGGCTGCGGCGGATGTAGAGCGTGCAGAGGCTGCCGCTGCGGCGTCGGTTGCGGTGGATGTGGCGGCTGCGGCGTTGGCTGGATCGGGGTAGGCGTGCCATGGGTGACCTGCGCAGGGTGCTGTGCATCGTGGGGCCGCTGCCGCTGGTGCTAGGAAGCAGCGCTCCCTGACTATGCATCGACACGTCGCGATTTCATTGGCCGGGTCCGCGAACGACCCGGCCATTTCTTTGCTTTCGTCACAACCTTCGCCGCGCCTGGCTGGTCAGCTTGCCGATGGCGGGCGAGTGTGATCCAACTTATTCGACGAATAGTCGAGCTCGGCGCAAAAGTTGAGCGGGGCAGTGGTTTGCCGGGCGCCGGCAACCGGCAGTGACGGGAACAGGATCGGCGTGCTGACCCGATGACAGTCAATCGCAAGAGCCGCGCCGCGAGGCAGACCCGAAAGGGCGTCTTGCGCTTCGCGCCGAACTTCACCGCCTATGTCATTCCTCCCAATGTGGTCTGTCTCTATTCCGAGAATCGCAAGTTCTTCCTGCACGGCGAACTGTATTGTGCGGTAGCCACGGCGATCGGAAAAAATGGAAAGGCTGCGCCAGAGATCGTTCGCCAGCTTTCAAGGAGCTTTCCCGCCGACAAGATCGAGGAAGCGATCAGGCGGCTGTTGGAGCGCCAATACGTCGTTGGTGGAGCATCGCACGCATTCGCAGGCGCCGTTGACGGATATTGGGCGAGCCTCGGCCTGCCGCCCGAGGTGGCGGAACAGAATCTCCGCGATTGCCCCGTGCGGGTGGAATCGATCGATGTCAAAGGCGCCAGGGAACTGAGCACGGCCTTGAGCAAGCTTGGCGTTCAGATCGCCAAGCGATCGCCCAGGCTCATCATCACGCTGGTGAACGACTATCTTGATCGAGGGCTCGCCGAGCTGAACGGAGAGCGCGTCGCCGATGGGATGCCGTGGCTCCTGGTGCAGCCGTCAGGCGTGATTCCGCTGGTGGGACCTGTGTTCAAGCCGGGCGAGAGCGCCTGCTGGACCTGTCTGTTCGATCGCATGATACGCAATCGGGAGATCAAGGGATTTCTCGACCGCGGACCGGCGCAAGCGGTCGCCGTATCGCCCCTGGTCCACGACACCGTTGGACAGACCGCAGTTCACTTCGCTGCCGTGGAGATCACGAAGGCGATTGCTTCGGGTTTTCGCACCGACCTGCGCGATCACATTGCAAGCTTCGACCTGACTGGTGCCGTCATTGCCAAGCACTATGTCGCGAAACGCCCGCAATGTCCCACTTGCGGCAGCAAGAAGCTGCAGAGCGCGCGCCGGGCGGCAACCCCGATCGAGATTGCCGAGGGCAGAAAGCTCATAGCCACCAGCGGCGGATACCGCACCGTAACGTCGCGGACCACCGTCGCGCGGTTCCGCAAACACGTCAGTCCGCTGACCGGCGTCGTTTCGCGGCTCGAGCGGATCGAGGCGGATCTGCCGATGAATACGAATTTTTTCGCCTACCACAACTTCTCCGCGCCGGCCTGGAACGTCGATCAGCTCAGATCCGGACTGAGCGGCGGCAGCTTCGGCAAGGGTTCCACAGCCGAGCAGGGCGAGGCCAGCGCGCTGATGGAGGCGATCGAGCGCTATTCGGGCATTTTCCAGGGTGACGAGATCAGGACCAACCGGCGCTTTGCCGATTTCGCTCCCGGTGACGCTCTCGTTCCCAACGACGTCCAGCTTTTCAGCGACACGCAGTTTCAGAACAGGCATGCCCCGCAGCCGGACGATTCACACCCGGTTCCCGAGCCGTTCGATCCCTCGACAAAAACCGAGTGGTCGCCGGTCTGGTCGTTACGCGACAAGCGCTTCAAATATCTTCCGACCGGACTGCTGTACTTTTTCTATGGCGGCTTCCACACGGATTCCAACGGATGCGCGGCCGGCAACACCCGTGAGGAAGCCATCGTTCAAGGATTCCTCGAACTGGTCGAACGCGATGCCTACGCCATCTGGTGGTACAATCGGCTACAGCGTGCCGAAGTCGACCTCACGCAATTCGACGATTCCTATGTGCGGGATCTGCAAGCCCAGCTTGCCGATGCGGGGCGCAGGCTCTGGGTGCTCGACATCACCAGCGATCTCGGCATTCCCTCTTACGTGGCGATCACGCACTGGATGCAGAACGGGCACGAAAATATCGAGTTCGGCTCCGGCTCGCATTTCGATCGCCGCATAGCCCTGCTGCGCTCCCTCACGGAGCTGACCCAGTTCATGTCGATTGGCATGATGGGCGGCGGAAGTGGCGAGAAGCCGACGCTTGACGGTGTTACGCCGCTGCGACTTGACGATTATCCTTTCCTGATCCCCAGCGACAATCCGATCGTTCCGCCGGCACCGGGCCTCAAGGTCCACGACAATACGAGCGACCAGGTCAATGCCTGCATCGAGATTGCCACCGGTGCGGGACACGATTTCCTCGTGCTCGACCAGACGCGGCCCGACGTCGAAGTCCCCGTCGTCAGGGTGCTCGTTCCGGGCTTGCGGCATTTCTATCGCCGCTTCGCGCCCGGCCGGCTTTACGACGTTCCGGTGAAGCTTGGATTATTGGATCGCCCGCGACAGGAAAGCGAACTCACTCCGTTCCTTCCACACACCTGAAGGTTGACCTCCGTGCGCGTGCTCCGGAAGAAGCCGACCAGGAAGATTGCACCAGTCATCGCCGCCCGGTTGAACCGGAGTTTTTCCCTTCACATGCAGGCGGACGGAAGCATCGCCGCTGCCCTCGGCCACTATACGGTCAATCTGGGACAATTCAGCGCAGCGGCGATCGAGCGTGCGGGACATCTCGCCTCCGGCCTGCCGCTCGCCTCCTTTGCCGGCAAAAGCGCCCTCGCGAGGCAGCTTCATGCCCTGGTGCAGCGACTGGCGCGGCACGGGCTTCTCGAATACCGCCTATCCTCGCCGCGCGAAGCGCGGGACCTCGTGGTCATCGAGCCGCAGGTCGCCGAATACTGGCCGCAACCTGCAAAGCTGGGGAACGGTGATACCATCGTGTTGTCGCGCTTCGCCTATCTGCGCCGGCGCGGCAACGAGATGGTGCTGGAATCGCCGCGTGCCGGGGCACTGTTCCGGATTTGCGATCCCGCCATCGCTGCCACCCTCGCGGCCCTGTCGCAGCCCCAGAAGATCAGCAAGCTTCGCCGCCACGCGACCTCCCTGAACCTCGATCTGCTCGGATTGCTGCTCGACAGCCAGATGCTGATCAAGCTCAATGCGAAAGATGGCGACGGCCTTCGGGTGAATGAAGGCGACGGCAATCTCGTTCTCTGGGATTTCCACGATCTCGTGTTTCACACGCGGAGCACGGAGGGCCGGCATGCCGATCCGGTTGGCGGTGCATTCACCTATGCGGGCGCCGTTCCACCGCTGCCTGCGATACGTCCGCGTTGGCCAGGCGAGAAGATCGCCCTCCGCAAGCTCTCCACGCCGGAGCCGATCTCGCCCGTCGCGAAGCTGTTGCGTGAACGCCATTCGATACGAGATTTCGACGACCAGCACCCGGTCACGCTCGCCGAACTCGCACAGTTTCTCGACACCACTGCCCGCGTGCTATCGGAATGGAAGAACGGCGCGAATTTTGACGGCGGTCCTGAAGTCACCTACAGCGCGAGGCCCTATCCATCGGCGGGCAGCGCTTACGAGCTGGAATTGTATCTGGCAGTCTCGAACTGCGAGGGGCTTGCGCGCGGATTTTACCACTACGATGCGGGTGCTCACGCACTGGTAGCGATCGACGCTTCCGCCCAGCAGCTCCAGGCGCTCTCGACGGCGGCCGAGTTTGCCATGGACGCGCCCGGCCCGCCGCAGGTCCTGATCACGATCGCTGCGCGTTTCGGGCGGGTGTCCTGGAAATACAGCTCCATCGCATATTCGCTGATCCTGAAGGATGTCGGCACGGTGATCCAGACATTCTATCTGGCGGCGACCGATATGGGCCTTGGCGGCTGCGCCATCGGCACGACCAACATCGATCTGTTTGCGAAAATCACCGGGCTCGAATTTCATGTCGAGAGCCCGGTCGGTCAATTTGCACTCGGACGCGGCAAGACACCGCTGGCCGCAAGCTAGAGGGCCAGCCGCGTTTTGGGTGCTACGGTAATAGCCTCGCGCTCAACGCTCACCCCTCATCCTGAGGAGCGCGGAACGCGCGTCTCGAAGGATGAGGCCACAGTCAGGGCCTCGTGGTTCGAGATGCCGCTGCGCGGCTCCTCACCATGAGGGTCTGATATCTGCGCGCACCGTGCTTACTGCTTCGCCGGCTTCCTTCCGATCGGATGGATCTCGATCGCGCGCAGGCGGCCGAGGCGGAGCACGTCCATCGATAGCGAGCGGTCGATCCGGCTGTGATCGAGTGCGCGGATCAGGTCGTCGACGCCGTTGATCTCGATGCCGTCGAGCCGGATCACGACGTCGCCCGGCAGCAGGCTTGCGCGCGCAGCCGGGCTGTCCGGCTCGATCTGCATCAACAGCGCACCCATCTTGTTCTCGACGCCGGCGAGCACTGCGTGCCGCCGCGGCACCGGCGCGGTCTGGCCGGCGACGCCGATATAGGCGCGGCGGACATAGCCGTGGCGGATGATCTCCGACAGCACGAACTGCGCGGTGTTGCTGGCGACCGCAAAGCAGATGCCCTGCGCGCCGTTGATGATCGCGGTGTTGATCCCGATCACCTCGCCCTTCGACGACACCAGCGGCCCGCCGGAATTGCCGGGATTGAGCGCGGCGTCGGTCTGGATCACGTCCTCGATGGTCCGCCCGCTGACCGAACGGATCGAGCGGCCGAGCGCCGACACCACGCCGGCGGTGACCGTCGATTCGAAGCCGAGCGGATTGCCGATCGCGACCACGAGCTGGCCGCGCCGCAACGTCTTGGAGTTGCCGAGCGACGCGTAGGGCAGATCGCGCGCGCCATCGGCGCGCAGCAATGCGAGGTCGGTGTCGGGATCGACGCCGAGCACATGGGCGTCGGTGACGAAGCCCTCGGTGTCGCGCAGCCGGATCTCCTTCGACGATCCGACCACATGGCTGTTGGTCAGCACGAAGCCGTCGGGCGAGATCACAATGCCCGAGCCGAGCCCGCCGCGCTCGCGCGCATTGCGCACCTTCGGCCCGGTTTCGACGCGGACCACGGCCGGACCGACGCGGTCGGTGACGTCGATCACGGCGTTGGAATAGGCATCCAGCAAAGCCCGATCATCTTGCCGGGCAGCATCGGCCGTCGCCGCTGACGGCGCGTCAGCGGCGGTATCTGAGGTAAAATCCAGCATGGCGAGAGTCCTTTGGTTCGCTCAGATGGTGACCGGCTCCGCGCACCGCAAGTGGTTACGCCCCGGCGCAGCCCTGCCCGGCTGGCTAGGTCGCCCGCCGCAGCGTGCCGCCGCGTGCCCGGACCGGATCGAGCAGCGACCAGTCGCCGTCCGGCAGCACATGGCCCTTGGGGAACGGCGCGCGCAACTCGAGCCCGAGCGAGCGCAGCACGCGGTCGTCGCGGTAGTAGCATTGCAGCACCACGCGGACGAGCGTCGCCGCGGCCGCGCCGCCGAGCTTGCGAAACTCCTGCGCCACCGCATCGCGCCTGGCATCGTCGAGCTCGGCGAGCGGTTGGCCGGCGAGATCCGCGAGATGATCCAGCGCCTGCGCCACCAGCGCGGTGTCGCGGCCGAGTGTTGCCAGCATGTCGGCCTGGATCGCAGCATCGTCGGCACCGGGCACCTTGTACTCGTCACTGGCGGGAACGATCATCGCGGCGACGGTGCGGAGATCGGCGCGTTGGGCTGCCGTCAGTTCTTTTACGTCGGACATAGCAATCTCAATCGAACAAATTGGCGAGACGCTGCTTCATCTGGTCGGCGATGTAGAGCGCAAGGGCCTGGATGGTGGAGGTCGGGTTCACGCCGCCCGAGGTGACGAAGATGCTGCCGTCGACGATGAAGAGGTTCTTGACGTCATGCGAGCGGCCCCATTCGTTGACCACGGAGCGCGCCGGATCGATGCCCATCCGCGCGGTGCCGAGCAGATGCCAGCCGCCCCAGGGAATCGGATCGTTGATGCAGATGTCGGTGGCGCCGGCGGCATCGAGAACCTCCCGGCCGCGCGCCAGCGCGTGGTCCATCATCTTCCGGCTGTTGGCTGAGATCGTGTAGTCGATCTTCGGCGCAGGAATGCCGTGGCTGTCCTTCAGCACCGGATCGAGCGTGACGCGGTTGTGCTCCTCCGGCAGATCTTCGCAGATCGCCGACACCGCAAGGCGATGACCGTTGAGCCTGCGGAACACGCGGTGATGATCTTTGCCCCAGGGCAGAATGCCCTTCTGCTCGCTCGCGACCGCCTCGAACACCGGCCCGGCACCGCGGCCGAACTGGATGCCGTAGCCGCGGACGAAGCCACGCGACAGATCGGTGTCGTAGAATTCCTTGCTCCACAGGCAGGTCGGCGGCGCGCGGTTGCTGTCGGTCGGCTCCTTCACGAAGCCGTAGATCTGCGCATAGGGGTGGAACATCAGGTTCTTGCCGACCAGGCCGGATGAATTGGCGAGGCCATTGGGGAATTTTCCGGACACCGAATTGAGCAGCAGCCGCGGCGTGCCGACGCCGTTGCAGGCGATGATGACGACCTCGGCCGGCTGGAGTTGCTCGACGCCATCCTTGTCGTAGTAGACGACGCCGGAGGCCATGCCCTGCTCGTTGGTCAGGATCTCGCGCACCCGGCAATGGGTTTTCAACTCGACGCCGGCGCGGATCGCGTGCGGCCAGTAGGTGATATCGGTCGAGGCCTTGGCGCCCTGTGCGCAGGCCGGCGTGCAGTGGCCGAGATTGATGCAGCGTGCCCTGCCCTCGTAATCCATCGTCGCGACCGTGGTGTCCGACGGCCACCAGTGCCAGCCGAGCTTGTTCAGGGCCTTGCCGAGCAGCGGGCCTGATAGCCCGAGCGGCTGCGGCGGCATCGGCGGGTGGCTCAGCGGCGACAGCGGATCGCCCGACAGGCCCGAGACACCCATCATGCGATCGTTCTCCTCGAAGAACGGCGTCAGCGCGTCGTAATCGATCGGCCAGTCATCGGCGACGCCGTCGAGCGTCTTCACCTTGAAATCGGACGGATGCAGGCGCGGCCAGTGCGCGGTGTACATCACGGTCGAGCCGCCGACGGCGTTGAAGTTGACGACCTTGATCGGCGAGTTGTCGTCATTGATCGGATAATCTTCGGGCCGGCGGCGAACATTGGGACTGGTCGCCCACTCGCCGTAGAACTTCGCCTCCCAGTCGCGCCCGGTGCTCGGGTATTCGGCCGGATTCATCCAGCCACCCTGGTCGAGGCAGAGGATATGCATCTTGGTATCGGCCAGGCTCCAGGCCACCGCGGCGCCGGAGGCGCCGGCGCCGATGATCAGGACGTCAACGGGATCGCTCTTCATTCTTGTTTCCTGCTAACTCTCCTTCGTCATTGCGAGGAGCGGAGCGACGAAGCAATCCACGCTTCCGCGCATGACGCACGACGGATTGCTTCGCTTCGCTCGCAATGACGGAGATGGAGATAATGGCTCAATTCACGATTCTCACCGGCAAGCTTCGTATACCGCGGATGAAATTGGAATAGAGCCTTTGCGGCGGGCCCATCAGCTGAAAACGCAGATCACGTGCCAGAACCTCCTCCCAGAGGATGCGCAATTGCTGCTCGGCGAGGCGGTCGCCGACGCAGCGATGGATGCCGGCGCCGAAGGCGAGATGCTGACGCGGCTTGGCGCGGTCAATGATGAATTCGTCGGCGCGATCGATCTTGTCCTCGTCGCGGTTGCCGGAGATGTACCACATCACCACCTTGTCGCCCTTTTTGATCTGCCGGCCGGCGAGCTCGACATCGTTGCGCGCAGTGCGCCGCATGTGCAGCACCGGCGTGTGGTAGCGGATGGTCTCGGACACCAGGTTCGGGATCAGCTCCGGCCTTCCGCGGAGCAGCTCGAATTGCTCGGGGTTTTCGCACAGCGCCATCAGCCCGGCAGACATCGAGTTGCGCGTGGTGTCGTTGCCGCCGACGATCAGGAGCCCGATCGTGCCGATGAACTCGCGCGCATCCAGATTCCGCGTCGCTGGCGAATGCGCCAGCATCGAGATCAGGTCGAAGGTCGGCGGCGCATCGACCCGGGCGTCCCACAACTTTCGAAACGCCTCTCCCATCTTGATCAGCTCGGCGGTGCGTTCGGCCTCCGAATGCACCACCGCGTCAGGCGAATCGATGTTGGCGATCGCGACATCCGACCACCAGGTCAGCTTGGCGCGATCCTCCGAGGGAAAATCGAACAGCGTCGCCAGCATCATGTTGGTCAGATCGACCGAGACCCGCTCGGCCCAGTCGAAGGTCTCGTTGCGCGGCAGCGCGTCGAGCACGGCTGAAGTGCGCTTACGGATCAAGGCGTCGAAATTGGCGAGGTTCGACGGCGCCACGATCGGCGCCACCGTGCGGCGCTGCGCGGTGTGGCCGGGCGGATCCATGCGGATGAAGCTCGGCCGCTCCTGCCCCTTCGGCTGGTCCGCGACCTGGATACCGCCGAGCTCGGAAGCCGAGGAATAGTTCTGGTGGTCGAGCTCGACCGCGAAGATGTCGTCGTAGCGCGTCACCGACCAGTACGGGCCGTAGGCCGACGCCTCGCAATAATGCACGGGATCGTCGCAGCGGAGCTGCGCGAACAGCGGCCGCCAGGTGTCATCCTGATAGAGCCGGGGATTGCTGACATCGGTCGACGTCGGCCTGCGCAGCGCCTCTCCCATCGCCTCACTCCCGCTGGTTCCGTCGCCGCTTGCCGGGCGATCGCCTTGTAGGGCCGACGATAGCGGGTATCCCGCGGCCGAGTAAAGCCGCGGAACGGACAGTCCGCCGCGCGGAATGCGCGCAGGCGGGCGACCCCGGCAAATCGCGATAGCAGCCCCGCGCTTCGATGTTTGTCGGTCGCAGCGAGACCGGCTAGCTTTACCGCCGATCAACCCAGGGAGCGACGACAGGTGGCCGCACCGCGCCAGGACAACAGCCCCGAGGCGGCTGCGCTGGACTACGACGTCATCATCATCGGCGCCGGCCTGTCCGGCATGTACCAGCTCTACCGGCTGCGCGAGCTTGGCCTGAGCGCGCGCGTGTTCGAGGCAGGCACCGGCGTCGGCGGCACCTGGTACTGGAATCGCTATCCCGGCGCGCGCTTCGATTCCGAAAGCTATTCCTACGGCTACTCGTTCTCGAAGGAGCTGCTCGCGGAATGGGAATGGTCGGAGCATTTCGCCGGCCAGCCCGAAACCCTGCGCTACTGCAATTACGTCGCCGACAAGTTCGACCTGCGCCGCGACATCCAGTTCGAGAGCCGCGTCACGTCGGCGATCTATCAGGACGAGACGCGGAGCTGGCGGATCACGCTGGAAAGCGGCGCGCAGCATAGCTGCCGCTTCCTGATCACCGCGATCGGTCCCTTGTCGACGCCGACCCTGCCGCGCGTCGAGGGCCTCGACGATTTCAGGGGGCAGTCGTTTCACACCGCGCGCTGGCCGAAGGAGAAGGTGGATTTCACCGGCAAGCGCGTCGCCGTGATCGGCACCGGCGCCACCGGCATCCAGACCATCCAGACCATCGCGAGCGAAGTCGGCCACCTCACCGTATTCCAGCGCACCGCCAACTGGGCGGCCCCGCTGCACAACGGCAAGATCGATGCGGAGACGCAAGGCAGGATCAAGGCCGGCTATCCCGAGATCTTTGCGCGCTGCAAGGAGACCTTCGCCTGCTTCGTGCATACGCCCGATCCGCGCGGCGCGTTCGAGGTCAGCGAGCAAGAGCGCGAAGCGTTCTACGAGAAGCTCTATGGCGAGCGCGGCTTCGGCATCTGGCAGGGCAATTTCAAGGATATCCTGATCGATCGTGCGGCGAATGCCACGATCAGCGATTTCGTCGCGCGCAAGATTCGCGCGCGCGTCAAGGACCAGGCGGTGGCCGAGAAGCTGATCCCGACAAACCACGGTTTTGGCACGCGGCGGCTGCCGCTCGAGACTTTCTATTACGAGGTCTATAACCGCGACAATGTCGAGCTCGTCGATATCAAGGAAACGCCGATCGAAAAGATCACACCCGAAGGCATCCGGACGGCCGAGAAGGACTACGCCTTCGACATCATCATCTACGCCACCGGCTTCGATGCCATCACCGGCAGTTTTGACAAGATCGATTTTCGCGGCGCGCACGGCGCGCGGCTGAAGGAGAAATGGACGCATGGGCCGGAAACCTATCTCGGGCTGATGGTCGACGGCTTCCCCAACATGATGATGCTGATGGGCCCGCACACCGCGCTCGGCAACATCCCGCGCAGCATCGAATACAGCGTGGATTGGGTCACCGACCTGCTCCGCTTCGCGCAAGCGAAGGGCCTGACTTTCCTCGACGCCACGCCCGAGGGCACCGCCGGCTGGACCGATCATGTCAAGGCGCTCGGCGTCGGCCTGCTCTCCAACGAGGTCGATTCCTGGATGACCGGCATCAACCGCAACGTCGAAGGCAAGCAAAGGCGCATCGTCGCCCGCTACAGCGGCAGCGCGCCGGCCTATCGCGCGCGGTGCGACGCGGTGGCGGCGCAGGGGTATGCGGAGTTGAGGTTGGGCTGACTGTCTCAGTGACGCGAGGCGCTCGCTCCACTCACCGCCGTCGTCCCGGCGAAAGCCGGGACCCATACGCCGCAGCGGATGTTATGGATGGGACTCGTCGTTCCAACACCGCGCAACAAGCAGCATTGATGGTTATGGGTCCCGGCCTTCGCCGAGACGACACGGAGCTTGTTGCAAGAGGGCTCGCCCCACTCAGTGCCGTCGTCCTGGCGAAAGCCAGGACCCATAACCACCGCATTTGCTGATGGACGGGACAACGGCCCCAGCGTCGCGCCCCAATTGAGATTTGGGTAATGGGTCCTGGCTTTCGCCAGGACGACACCGAATTTGCGGATCCTGCTCACGTCACCACGCATCAATACACGGCCGCTTCCGCGTCGTTCGCGGCTCCACCTTCGGCACCGAGCGCAGTCCCGCCATGATCCAGTGCCTGGTGTCGGCGGGGTCGATCACCTCGTCGATCTCCAGCACCGAGGCGATCGAGACCGCCTTGCCGTTGGCGTAGAGCTCGGCGACCTTGGTCTGGAAATACTTCTCGCGCTCGACCGGATCGGCGATCGCTTCCATCTCCTTGCGGAAGCCGAGGCGAACATAGCCCTCGAGGCCCATGCCGCCGAACTCGCCGGTCGGCCAGGCCACCGTGAAGAACGAGGCGTGGAAGCCGCCGCCGATCATCGACTGCGCGCCGAGGCCGTAGCCCTTGCGCAGCACGATGCCGAACAGCGGCACCGTGATGCTGGCGCCGGTGACGAACATCCGCGCGACATGGCGCACGATCGCGGTCTTCTCGGCCTCGGGGCCGACCATGAAGCCCGGCGTGTCGCACAGCGAGACGATCGGGATGTCGAAGGCGTCGCAGAGCTGCATGAAGCGCGCGGCCTTGTCACCGGCGGGCGCATCGATTGCGCCGCCGAGATGTTTTGGATTGTTGGCGATCAGGCCGAACGGCTTGCCTTCGATGCGGATGAAAGCCGTGATCATGCCGACGCCGAAATCGCGCCGGATTTCCAGCACCGAGCCCTCGTCGGCGATCAGTTCGATCACGTTGCGGATGTCGTAGACCCTGAGGCGATTTTCCGGGATCGCGCGGCGCAGCAGCCGCTGGTCCGGCGCCTTCCAGTCGGCGACCGCGCCCTGGAAGTAGGACAGGTATTTCTGCGCCACCGTCGTCGCCTCTTCCTCGTCCTCGACCAGGATGTCGATCACGCCGTTCGGCGACTGGAACGTAACAGGGCCGACCTCGGCCGGATGATAGACGCCGAGCCCGCCGCCCTCGATCATCGCCGGACCGCCCATGCCGATCGAAGCATTCTTGGTCGCGATGATGACGTCGCAGACGCCGAGCATCGCGGCGTTGCCGGCGAAGCAATAGCCGGAGACCACGCCGACCACCGGCACAAGGCCCGAGAGCTTTGCGAACTGCACGAAGGACGGCCCGTCGAGGCCGGTCATGCCGAGCCGGTCGGTATCGCCGGGACGGCCGCCGCCGCCTTCGGCATAGAACACCAGCGGCATGCGCCATTGCTCGGCAAGGCCGAGCATGCGGTCGATCTTCTTGTGGTTCATATGGCCCTGGGTGCCCGCGAGCACGGTGTAGTCGTAGGAGATCACCATGCAGCGCGCCCCGTCGGCGCCGAAATGCCTGGCGTTGACGGTCGCGACACCGGCGATCAGGCCGTCGGCCGGCGTGTTCTTGATCAGATCCTCGACCTTGCGGCGGCGGCGCTGGGCCGCGATCGCGAGCGAGCCGTATTCGACGAACGAGCCTTCATCGACCAACTGCGCGATGTTCTCGCGCGCGGTGCGCTGGTTGGTCTTGCGGCGGCGCTCCACCGAGGCCGGGCGGTTCTCGTCCAGCGTGATTGCCTTGCGCGCGATCAGCTCGGCGAGGTCCGGGCGGATGCGATCGAGATCGATCGCGGCCTCCTCCGCCGCGTGGTGGCCGTCGACCTCGGCAGGCTCGAGATACAGGATCGGCTCGCCATGCATCAGGGTGACGCCGATGCCGCCAGCGATCCTCGTCACCCGGCCGCCATGCGGCGCGGTGACGAGATGCTCCATCTTCATCGATTCCAGCACCGCAATCTGCTGGCCGGGACGGACCAGGTCGCCCTCCGCGACCTCGATCGCCACGATGGTGCCCTGCAACGGCGCAGGCACCGGGAGCGATCCCTCGGGCGCCGCCTCGGCGGTGACAGGTTTGGCCGTCGTCGCCTCACTCACCTCGAGCAGCGGCGCAGCATGCTCATTCGCGGCGCCGACCAGCGCCGCGACATGGGTATCGATGAAATTGGTGCTGATCTTGTTCCGGCCAAAGCTCTGGTGCGCCAGGATTGCGCCGAGCAGCGGAATGTTGGTGGCGACGCCGCCGATGCGGAATTCGCGCAAGGTGCGCGACGCCTTGTGCACCACGTCGGTCCATTTCTGGCTGGGCGAATGCACGATGACCTTGGCCAGCAGCGAGTCGAAGGCGGCACTGGTCCGGTAGCCGGAATAGCCGAACGTATCGACGCGGACGCCGGGACCGGACGGCAGGTCGAACACGCTGAGCGTGCCGCCGGTCGGTTTCGTCAGCCCCTTCTCGTCCATCACCTCCATGTTGACGCGCAGCTGCATCGCGTAGCCGCGTGGCAGCGGCACGGAGGCCTGCGCCAGCCCGAGCGAGGCCAGCGTGGCGCCGGCGGCGACCGCGAGCTGCGACCGCACGAGATCGATGCCGAGCACCGCCTCGGTGACGGTGTGCTCGACCTGGAGCCGCGGATTGGCCTCGATGAAGGCGAAGGCGCCCTCGCCTTCGCCGGCTTCGTCATCGACCAGGAATTCGAAGGTGCCGAGATTGTCGTAGCGCGCGGCGGTCGCGAGCTGCTTCGCCGCTTCGATGATGCGTGCGCGCAGGGCCTCGCTCAGCGACGGGCTCGGCGCCACCTCGATGAGCTTCTGGTTGCGACGCTGGATGGTACATTCGCGCTCCCAGAGATGGCTGATCGCGCCGTGACGATCGCCGATGATCTGCACCTCGATATGGCGGGCCTTGCGGATCAGCCGCTCGACATAGACGGCATCGCTGCCGAACGCCGCCTTGGCCTCCGACTGGCAGCGCGCATAGGCCTCGTCGAGCTTGGCTAAGTCCTCGACCACGCGCATGCCGCGCCCGCCGCCGCCGGCGATCGCCTTGATCATCACGGCGGCATTGGCGCCGAGCGAGGTGAAGAAGGCTTTTGTCTCCTCAAGCGACGTCGCGCCTGAGGTGCCGGCAATGATCGGCACGCCGCATTTCTTCGCCAGCGCCTTGGCCTTGGCCTTGTCGCCGAACAGGTCGAGCGC
Organism: Bradyrhizobium macuxiense; assembly: GCF_007993935.1. Classification (GTDB taxonomy): domain Bacteria; phylum Pseudomonadota; class Alphaproteobacteria; order Rhizobiales; family Xanthobacteraceae; genus Bradyrhizobium; species Bradyrhizobium macuxiense_A. The sequence continues at coordinate 640,140 of NZ_VITY01000002.1, forward strand.
CTCGGACGACGGGCCGACGAAGGTGATCTTCTCCTCGGCGCAGCGCCGCGCCAGCTGGGTGTTCTCGCTGAGGAAGCCGTAGCCCGGATGCAGTCCATCGCAGCCCGCTTCCTTGGCCGCCGCAATCACCGCCTCGATGTCGAGATATGCCCGCGCGCCGTGGCCGGGGATCTCGTGCGCCTCGTCGGCGGAGCGGACATGCAGCGAGGCCGCATCATCGGCCGGATAGATCGCGGCCGTGGCAAGGCCGCTCTCGGCGGCAGCGCGGGCAATCCGGATCGCGATCTCACCGCGGTTGGCAATCAGCAATTTCTTGAAAGACATGATGGTTCCGTTGAACTCTCGGGCGACTGATGTTCTTCTTCACCTCGCCCCGCTTGCGGGGAGAGGTGGTGGCTTCTAACGATCCTTCATGGTCGGATCGAGCACGACACGCAAGGATTCTCCGAGCGCGTTGAACGCCAGGGAGACGACGAGAATGGCAAGGCCCGGCGCATACATCTGCTCCGGGGCAATCTCCATATATTGATAGGCGCGCGCCAGCATGGCGCCCCAGCTCGGGTCCGGCGGCTGGATGCCGAGGCCGAGGAACGACAGGCTTGCTTCGGCCAAAAGCGCCGCCGCGAGCAGCAGCGTCACCTGCACGATGACCGGCTGCAGCGTGTTCGGCAGCACGTGGCGCCACAGGATGTGCCAGGTCGGCGCGCCAAAGCCTCTCGACGCGTCCACATAGAGCTCCAGCCGCACGATCAACGTCCGAGCACGGACGATGCGCGCCAGCGCCGGAAACATCGTGATGCCGATCGCGATCATGCCGTTGGTCAGCCCGATGCCGAGTGCGCCGGTGACCGCGATCGCCAGCACGATGGCGGGGAACGACAGGAAGGTGTCGATGATGCGGCTGATGACGTCGTCGATCCAGCCGCCGAAATAGCCGGCGATGAGGCCGACCGGCAGCCCGATCAGGACCGCGACGCCGACCGCAAGCAGGCTGGCATAGACGGTAGCCGGCGCGCCGTAGATCAGGCGGGAGAAGACATCGCGGCCGAGATCGTCGGTGCCGAGCAGATGCGAGGGCCCCGGCGGCGCAAGCATGTTGTTGACGTCCTGTGCGGTCGGCGCATAGGGCGCGATCCAAGGCGCGCCGATCGCGACGACAACCAGCACCACGAGCACCAGGATTGACAGCGCTGCACGGACATCGCCAACGAGCCAGCGGGCAAACCGCCTCAGCCGGGTCGGCCTGGCCGGTGTTTTCAGGGATGCGAGCGCGGTGTCGGTCATTGCTCGATCCTCGGATCGACCGCGGCACACAGCAGGTCGGTGATCAGATTCACCGCGATCACAACCACCACCATGGTGAAGACCACGCCCTGCACGATCGGGAAATCGCGCTGGATCGCGCCGCGCACGATCAGGCTGCCGAGACCGGGAATGGCGAACACCGCCTCGATCACCACGGTCGCCGCCAGCATGCGGTTCACCAGCAGGCTGATGATCGTGAGCAGATTGACGCTGACATTCTTCAGCCCGTGCTGCCAGAGGATCCGCGACATCGACAGGCCCTTGGCATGCAGCGTGCGGACATATTGCGACGACAGCACCTCCAGCAACGCGCCGCGCAGCTGGCGCGCCACCTCGGCCATGCCATAGGCCGCGATCGCAATGCCAGGCAGCAGCGCGTGCCGGACCGCGTCAATCGGCGAGACGCTGAAGGATTTTGCGCCGGTCGCCGGCAGCCAGTTCAGCTTCAGCGAGAACTCCGCCACCAGGATCATCGCCAGCCAGAAGCCGGGCACCGCGACGCCGAGCGAGGCGATCATGCTGATCAGCCTGTCGACCCAGCCGTTCGGCTTGATCGCGGCCATCACGCCCATCGGAATGCCGGTGATCAGCGCCAGCGCCAGCGCGATCACGACGATCAGCAGCGTGTTCGGGAAGGCGCGGCCGATGGAATCAGCGACCTTCTCGCCGGTCAGCAGCGATTGCGACAGATCGCCCTGCACGACATGGCCGAGCCAGGCGCCATATTGCACCAGGAACGGCCGGTCGAGGCCGTAGATCTGCCTGATCTCGGCGATCCGCGCGTCGGTGGCATTGTCGCCCGCCAAGGTCACCGCAATGTCGCCGGGCACCAGCTTGAGCAGCGCGAACACCATGAAGGTCGCAAGCAGGATCACGGGCAGCGCCTGCACCAGGCGGCTGCCGATGACCTTGACCGGTGACCGTCGCGCCATTGCTAAAGCACGATGAGATTATGATAAAACATCATCGCGCATTAGCTCCTTTTTTGAGCATGATCATTTTCGGAAAGCCGCTTCGCACTTTTCCGGATCATGCTAACCCTCCAGCCAGACGTCGTCGTATTTCGGCTTGCCCAGCAGGTTGGGCCGATAGCCCTGCACCTTCTTGTTCATGGCGACCAGCTCGAACTGGAACGCCAGCGGCACCACGAAGGCATTCTCCATCACCAGCCGCTGCACGGTGGAGAACGCCTTGCGCCTCACCTCGATATCTTCAGACGCACGCGAGTCCTTGATCGCGGCCTCGAGCTCCGGCGGGACCGGCGCGCGGCCGCCATTGTAATAGGCGTCCTTGGTGAACATCAGCGAATAGGTCAGGCTCGGATCGGGCCGGCCGGTCCAGGCCGCCAGCAGGCCGGAGCCCTTCTTCTCCGGACCGAAGAATGCGGCGGAGGCTTCCGCGATCGGCGCGTTGACGAAGCGCACATTCATGCCCGCCTTGCGGAACTGCTCAATCAGGATCTCCTCGCGCTGCACCGAATCCTGGTCGGAATAGCCGCCGATCTCGATCGGGGTGCCCTCCTTGAAGCCGGCCTCGGCGAGCAGCTTGCGCGCCTTGCCGGGATCGTAGGGATAGAGTTTGGCGACCTCGGCATCATAGGCCCAGTGCGACTTCGGCAGGTTCATGTAGGCGGGTTCGGCGAGGCCGGCGAGCGCGGCCTTGACGAAGGACTCGCGATCGATCGCGAAGTTCAGCGCCTGGCGGACCTTGACATTGTCGAACGGCGGCTTGGCCCAGTTCAGGAAGATCTGGAACACGTAGAGCGTCGGGCCGTGCACCACCTTGACACCAGAGGCGCGCTCGATGATCGCCTTCTGCCGCGGCGGCAGCTGATAGATCAGATCGTTCTGCCCTGCCGAAACCGAACGCGCGCCGGTGGTGAGTTCGGGAATGATCGAGAACTCGATGCCGTCCGGATAAGGCCGGTCCGGCTTCCAGTATTTCTCGTTGCGCTTGACCACGATCTTCTCGCCGTCGGCCCAGCTCACGAACGCATAGGCGCCGGCGCCGACCGGCTTGCGCGTCACGACGCCGCCCTCGGCCGCCTTCAACGCCGTCGGCGACACCATCATGCCGGCGCGGTCGGACAGGATGCCCGGCAGAGCGGTGTCCGGCGTCTTCAGCTTCAAGGTCACCTGCTGCGGATCGGTGACCTCGACCGATGCGACCGACAGCAGATCGGCCTTGATGTTCGATTTCGCATCGCTCCGGTTGCGATCGAGGTTGAACTTCACTGCCTCCGCATCGAGCGGCGTGCCGTCATGGAAGGTGACGCCTGAGCGGATATTGAGCACCAGCGTGGTGGGATCGGTGAACTTCCAGCTCTCGGCAAGCCCCGGCTTCGGCTTCAGCGTGTCGAATTCCCATTCGGTCAACGTGTCGTACATCGTGAACAGGAAGGCGTGGTCGGAGCCGGCGCCGCCGGTCGCGGGATCGAGGCTCGACGGGTTGGCCGGCGCCGAGATCCGCAAGGTGCCACCCTTCTTCGGCGCGCCTTGCGCGAATGATCGGCCGCCGAGCGTGGTGCTGGCCAATGCGCCGGAGATCAGCGCCATGGCCTCGCGTCTGGTTGTCATTTTCATGGCATGAATCTCCAATTTTGTTTGGAGCATGATCTTGCCGGAAAACCGCTTCACACTTTTCCGGATCATGCTCTATCTCGGCGAAAAATTCGGGCGGTCGGCGAAATGGCAGGCCACCCAGTGATCGGGCTTCAGCTCGCGCCACTCCGGCACACGCTCGGTGCAGAGCGGCTGCGCGTGCGGGCAGCGGGTGCGGAAGCGGCAGCCCGACGGCGGATCGATCGGGCTCGGCACCTCGCCCTGCAGCACGATGCGGCTTTCCTGCCGCATCGTCGACGGCAGCGGCCGCGGCTCGGCCGACAGCAGCGCGATGGTGTAGGGATGCAGCGGCCGCTCGGCGACCTCCTCAGTGGGCCCGAGCTCGACGAACTGACCGAGATACATCACCGCGACGCGCTCGCTGATATGCGCGACCACCGCGAGATCGTGGGTGATGAAGACGTAGGTCAGCCCGAGGTCGCGCTGCAGATCGGCAAACAAATTGAGCACGTCGCCGCGGATCGACATATCGAGCGCGGCCACCACCTCGTCGCAGACGATCAGCTTTGGCTTGAGCGTCAGCGCGCGGGCGATCACGACGCGCTGCTTCTGCCCGCCGGAGAGCTGGTGCGGATAGCGCTCGCCGAATTCCTGCGGCAGGCCGACCCGCTCCAGCGCCTCCCGCGCCTGCCGCTCGCGCGCGGCGCGGTCGCCGATACGGGCGAGCTCCAGCGGCTCCAGCACCGAGGCCAGGATGGTCATGCGCGGGTTCAGCGCGGCATTCGGATCCTGGAAGATGATCTGGTAGTCACGGCGATGGTTTTGGAATTCCCTGCGCGACAGTGCCGTCGGGTCGATGCCGTCGTGCAGGATGGCGCCGGCGCTGGGATTGAGCAGGAACACCAGCGCACGTCCGATCGTGGTCTTGCCCGAACCGGACTCGCCGATGATGCCGAAAGTCTCGCCGCGGCGGACGTCGAAATTGACGCCGTCGACCGCCTTGACGGTGGCGCGGCGGTCCGAGGTCTGGAATCGGACCTGGAGATCGCGCACCGAGACGATGGGCTCGCGGCGCTGTTCGGCGGATGCTGCGGTCATTGCGTCGCGACCTTCGCAGCAGCCGGCGCGCCGGGCGGATGCAGCGCGCCCGGCAGATTGAGCTCGGCAAAGCGATGACAGCGCACCCTGCGGCCTCCGCCGGCATCCTGCAGCTTCTGCTCGCCCTCGCAGCCCATTGCAGCATGCGCGCAGCGGGCGCGGAAGCGGCAGCCGGCCGGCATCTCGGCGATCGACGGCACCCGGCCCGGGATCGACGGCAGCCGGCCGTGGCGTGGGCTCAAATGCGGCAGCGAGCGTAACAGTCCCGACGTATAGGGATGCAGCGGCCGCACCAGCGCCTCGTCGACGCTGGCGTCCTCGATCACCTCGCCGGCATACATCGTGATCATCCGCGTGCAGGTCTCGGCGACGACGCCGAGATCGTGGGTGATCAGCATCAGCGCGGTCTTCGAGGTCTCGCTGATGTCGCGGAGCAGCTCGAGGATCTGCGCCTGCACGGTGACGTCGAGCGCGGTGGTCGGCTCGTCGGCGATCAGCAGCTGCGGCCCGCAGATCAGGCTCGCCGCGATCATCACGCGCTGGCGCATGCCGCCGGAGAGCTGGTGCGGATAATCGTCGATCCGACGTTCCGGCGAGGCGATGCCGACGCGGCGGAGCATCTCCAGCGTCTTGGCGCGCGCTTCCCCCTGACCGATGTTGCTGTGGACGCGCAGCGTCTCGGCGATCTGGTGGCCGACGGTGAAGACCGGATCGAGCGCGCTCATCGGCTCCTGGAAGATCATCGCGATCCGCTTGCCCCGGATCGCGCGCATCTGCCGCGCGCTGCAGGAAGCGAGATCGACGCCGTCGAACAGGATTTTGCCGTCGAGGCCGGCAAAATTGCCCGGCAACAGCCGCAGGATCGACAGGCCGGTGATGGTCTTGCCGCAGCCGCTCTCGCCGACGATGCCGACGCGCTCGCCGGGCGCGATGTCGAATTCGATCCGGCGCGTCGCCTGCCAGATGCCCTGCGTGGTCTTGAAGCGGATGCCGAGCCCGCGCACGGAGAGCAGCGGCCGCGCACCGTCGCGCGCACCCTCCGCCCTGCGCTGTGCCGGTGGCCCTGCTCCCATCAGCCCGCCGCCCGCTTCTTCTCTTTCACCAGCTGCTCCTCCATCAGCATCTCGGTGCCGATGATGCCGTCACGCGTGAGCTCCTCGAGCTCGGCATCGGACAGGCCGAGCATGCCGGACAGGATCTCGCGATTGTGCTCGCCGAGCGTCGGCGGCACCGAGCGGATCGCAAACGGCGCATCGCCTTCGCGGAACGGCATCGACGGCTGCGGATGTTTGCCAATGAAGGCGCGGTCGACCTCTTGGATAAAGCCCCGGGCGTGGAGCTGCGGGTCCTTCAACAGATCGATCGGCAGCCGCGCGACGCCGGACGCGACACCGGCGGACTGCAGCGCGGTCATCGCCGCATCGGGATCACGTTCCGAGGTCCAGGCCGTGATCGCAGCCTCGATCTCGGCCTCGATGGCGCGACGGCCCGCGGCCGTCTTGAGCGCCTCGCTCGACGCCCAATCGTCGCGGCCGAGCAGCCGCGCGAGTTTCGGCCACATCGCATCGTCGGACACCGCGACCACGATCCAGTTGTCGTCGCCATCGCAGCGAAAGCAGCCATGCGGCACGAAATCCGGATGGCGGTTGCCATATTTCGCCGGCGGCTTGCCACTGGTCGAATGCGCGACGATCCAGGGTGCGGCGAACGGCATCATGCATTCGATCTGCGCGAGATCGATGAACTGGCCCTGCCCCGTGAGCCCAGCGTGAATCAGCGCGGTCAGCACCGCGGCAGCACCGTTGAGGCCGCCGACGGCGTCGCCAAATGCGGTGTGGCTCATGACCGGCGGGCCGCCGGGATCGCCGACCACGCTCGGCAGGCCGGAGCCCTGCTCCAGGGTCGAGCCATAGGCGCGGCAGTCGCGATCCACGCTGCCGGCGCCGAACGCCGACATCGACATCATCACCAGCTTCGGATTGATCTTGCTCAGCACGTCATAGCCGAGCCCGAGTTTCGGCAGCACCTCGACCGAATAATTGTCGACCACGAGGTCGGCATCGGCGAGCAGGCGCTTCGCCAGCGCAAGTCCCTTCGGCCGGGTCAGATCGAGCGTGATACCGCGCTTGTTGCGGTTCATGATGCAGTAGCGCACCGACTTCTCGTACATCTGCTCGAGCACATAGGCCGGACGCCGATCGACGCCGCGCCACCAGTCCGGATACTGCGTCGCCTCGATCTTGATGACGTCGGCGCCGAGGTCGGCGAGCGTGCGGGTGCAGATCGGCCCGGCCCAGCCCATCGAGAAGTCGACGACGCGGATACCTTCGAGCGGGAGGCGATTGGTCGCCGCCAACTTCGGCAACGGCGCACGCGGCACGGCGGCTCGCGCGACCTGCTGCTCGCCGATATCAGGCACGCGGCCACCGCGCAGCGGCGGCGTTGCCGTCAGCCGCTGCATCGTGCCGGCGGAAAAGCCGGTCTCGTCGCCGACCGTGATCGGTACGATGGCGCCGCGGGCGCGCTTCTCTTCATCGGCGATGAGGTCCGAGATCTCCGGCACCGGAACAATCGGGATCTTGCGCTTGAGACCCTCAGTGAACCATTCCTGCGCGGTGCGCTGCTTCAGCTTCGGCAGGATCTTGCCCTCGATCTCGGCGACGCGCTGCAGCCGGTCGACGCCCATCACCAGCGTCGGATCGTCGCGCAATTCGTTCAGCCCGAGCATCTCGCAGAACGCGCGCCATTGCGCCGGGGTCACCGTGGTGACGCCGAGCCAGCCTTGTTTGGTTTCATAGATGCCGACCGGAAAGGTCGGCCAGAACCGGTTGACGCCGATCCGCCGCATGATGTCGCCGCGCTGGAACGCCTCGAACATGATGTATTCGGTGACGGCGATACTGGCCTCGAACAGGCTGAGATGGCTTTGCCGTCCGCGGCCGTCCTGCATGCGCCCCAGCACCGACGATGCGGCGGCGATGAAGCCCCATAGCCCGCCCAGGATCCCGGTCTGGAAATCCGGCGCGTGCATCGGCGGCCCCTGCTCGGGTCCGACCAGCTTCACGAGGCCGGTCAGCGCTCGGATCGTGGAGTCCGTTGCCGCGAAATCGGCGTAGGGACCGCGATCGCCGAACCAGGCGAGGTCGAGATGGATCAGGCCCGGATTGTCGCGCTTGATCGCAGCGAGATCGATATCGGGACAATTGGCCGCAGCGATGCCGCGGCCGTCAAGCAGGATATCGCAGTCTGCGATCATTTCGCGCAGGCGCGCCGCGTCGCTCTTATCGAGCACGACACTCGATTTGTTGAAATTGAGAAACGCAAACCATGCGCTGTGCCCTTGCGGCGTCAGCGGCGCGGTGCGGCGAAGCGGATCGCCCTCGGGCGGCTCGATCTTCTGCACATCGGCGCCGAAATCGGCAAACAGCCGCGCGCAATAGCCCGTCGCCGCAGCACTTCCGATCTCGACAATCCGCAGATGCGACAACGCGCCCATCAGGCTTCCTCACCAACATGACCAGCCGGCGACAGCAGCTGATTCAGTTTTCTTGTTGGGTGAACTTGAAGCCGCGCCGACTGTGTGATGCAAGTGGAATTTTCTTCCGCTTGACGGAATTCGCTGGATTGCCGCAGCACTTTGCAGCAAGCGTGCGCTGGCGGTCTGGCTCCGTGCGATTGACGCATTGCTCGATCCGCTATTGTGCGCTCTCCAACACCAACAAACGCCGGGCAGGAAACCATGAGCAGATCAACCACGATCAAAAGCGTCGAGACGCTCGCCTGCGATGCCGGCTGGCGGAATTATCATTTCGTCAAGGTGACCACCGCGGACGGATTGGTCGGCTGGAGCGAATATGACGAAGGCTTCGGCGCGCCCGGCGTCACGGCGGCGATCGAGCGGCTGTCGGCGCGGGTGATCGGCAAGAACGCGTTCGAGCATGAGCGGATCTATGTCGAGCTGTTCGCCGCGACGCGCCCGGCCGCCGGCGGCGTGGTGGCGCTGGCATTGGGCGCAATCGAGAACGCGCTGCTCGACATCAAGGCCAAGGCGCTCGGCGTGCCCTGCTATGATCTGCTCGGCGGCAAGATCCGCGACCGCGTGCGGGTCTACTGGTCGCATTGCGCGACCTGGCGCATCAACCATCCCGACTGGTACAAGCCGGCGATCACTGATCTCGACGGCGTCAAGGCGATCGGCGCCGAGGTGCGCGAGAAGAAATTCACGGCGATGAAGACCAACATCTTCGTCTACACCGACGGCAAGCCGATGGGCTGGCGTCCCGGCTTCGGCTCGCCGTTCCAGCCCGAGATCAATATCGACCGCACCGTGCTGCGCAATCTCTGCATGCATCTGGAGGCGATCCGCGACGGCGCCGGGCCGGATGTCGATCTCTTGCTCGACCTCAATTTCAACGCCAAGACCGAAGGCTATCTGAAGATCCTGCGCGCCATCGAGAAGATGGACATGTTCTGGGTCGAAATCGACACCTTCAACCCGCAGGCGCTCGGCTACATCCGCCGCCAGAGCCCGCACCCGATCTCGTCCTGCGAGACGCTGCTGGGCTTGCGCGAATTCCTGCCCTACTTCACCGAGCAGGCGATGGACGTCGCGATCATCGACACGCCGTGGAACGGGGTCTGGCAGTCGATGAAGATCGCCGCCGCCGCCGAGCATTTCGAGGTCAACGTCGCGCCGCATAATTTCTACGGCCACCTCTGCACCATGATGAACGCGCATTTCTGCGCCGCCGTGCCGAACCTGCGGATCATGGAGACCGACATCGATCGGCTGGCCTGGGACCACGAGTTGTTCACCTATGTGCCGGAGTTCGTCGACGGCCATCTCGTGATCCCGGATCGCCCGGGCTGGGGCACCGAGCCGAACGAAGAAGGCCTGCGCGCGCATCCGCCGAAGAACAACGGCGGGCTGCTGAACTACGGGTTGAAGAAGTAGGTCTCTCCACCGTCGTCCCGGCGAAAGCCGGGACCCATAACCACCGCTGCGTGGCGTGAAAACGATTATTGCCCCAGCGGAGTAAACCAATCGCGAGTTGGGGTAATGGGTCCCGGCCTTCGCCGGGACGACGCTTCCTCAACTACCGCGCCCCTCAATTATCCTCCCGCACCGCCGTAAACGCGCTCTCGATCACGTCGCCGATCGGCTGCCAGGCGTTGCCGTCGAACTGCACCAAGCGCATCTGCTTGATCGGGCGGAAATCCTTCGGCCCGGTGTTGATGACGATCCCGGGCAGCGCGATCGGGCTCTGATAGTCCTTCAGCGAGGCCGCCTGCCGCATGATGTTGTCGCGCGACAGGTCGTCGCCGCACTGGCGCAGCACCTGCATCAGCGTGTCGGCCGCGGCATAGCCGAATACGGCGTAGATGTCGTCCTTGTCGCCGTCGGGGTAGTATTTGTCCATGAAGGCGTCCCAAGCCTTGATCTGCGGGTCGTTCTTCCAGGCGGCATCGCCGGCATCCTTCAGGAACGAGGTCGAGATCACGCCGAGCGAGTTTTGCAGGCCCGCGGGCCGCAGCGCGCTGGCGATCGAGGCCGACGCATTGTCGAGGATGAACACCGGGTGCCAGTCGAGGTCGGCGGCAACACGAATTGCTCGCGCCGCGATCGCGGGCGCGCCGTCGAACACCAGGATGTCGGCGCCGGAGTTCTTCAAAATTCCGATCTGGTTCTGGATCGCGGTCTCCGATGCGTCGAAGGCGAGATCGGCGACGATCATCCCTGCGGTGTCGCCGAGCCCCTCCTGCAATCCCCTGAACAGGTCGCGGCCGAACTGGTCGTTCTGCCAGAGCACCGCGATCTTGCACGAGGGATAGGCGGCCTGGATGTAGTTGGCGTAGATCTGGCCCTCGGCGCGGAAGGTCGGCTGCCAGCCCATGGTCCAGGGGAAGGCCCGCGGATGCGCCCACTCCTCGTCGCCGGAGGCAACGAACAGCTGCGGGATCTTCCTCTCGTTGAGGTACTTTCGCACGGCTAGGTTGCTCGGCGTGCCGAACGAGCCGAACATCAGCAGCACGTCCTGCTTCTCGACGAGATCGCGGGTCTGCTCCATCGCGGTCTTCGGATTGGAGCTGTCATCGACAGAGACGAACTTGACCTTGCGGCCGTTGATGCCGCCATGCTCGTTGATCATATCGAAATAGGCGGCTTCCGCCCGCCCGATGGTCGCGAACGCGGCGAGCGGCCCGGTGTAGGGCATGACATTGCCGACGCGGATCTCGCTGCCGGCCGCGTCGGGCGCTGCCTGCGCCTGCTGCGCGCGCAGCGGCGCCGCCGCGAGCATAGCTGCGAAGACCAGCGATATCGAAAGCGCAGTTTGTCTTTTTGTTTGCATCAACATCGCCACAACGCCGACACCAGGCCGGCGCTCCCTCCGAGCGAGCGGACTTTATCGCCCAACCCAATGCCGGAAAAATGAAATGTTGATGGCGGAGACGGACCTCAGCGCAATGTTATGTCGAGCCAGCCCAGCGGATTGACCGTGACGCGGTCACCGTCATCGACCAGAACCGTGGTGGTTTCAGCCTCAATGATCGCGGGACCGGCCAATGAATGGCCCGGCTTGAGATCATCGAGCGCATAGACCGGCACCTCGCGCCAGGCCCCGAGCCACGCCTGCCGCTTGCCGCGCGGCGCGCAGGGCGCGGCTGACGTCGCCTCGCCGGCATCATCGCTGCCGCGCGCGATCTTGCCGACCGCGGCGACGCGCGCATTGACGAACACGACCTCCTGCCCGCGCGAGGCATAGGTGTAGAGCTCTTCGTGGCGGCAATGGAAGCGCTCCTCGATCTGCGCGACGAGGTCTGCGGCGTTGAGATCGAGATCGCCGAGCGGCACGTCGATCTCGAATACCTGCTCGCCATAGCGCATCTCGGCGGAGCGCTCGATCGCGATGTCGCCCTTGAACCAGTCGCGCAGCCGCCCTGCGGCCTGCTCTTCCAGTGCGGCGAACAGCGCCCGCACCTCGTCGGCGGAAATCCGCCCCGTGCCGTAATGCGTCCGGCTGACCTCGTAGCGCAGATCGCTGGTCAGCATGCCCCATGCGGAGAGCACGGAGGCGACCGTCGGCACGATGATGCGCTTGATCTCGAGTTCGCGCGCGACTTCGGCCGCGTGCATGCCGGCCGCGCCGCCGAAGCTGAGCAGCGCGAATTTGCGCGGGTCGACGCCGCGGCGCAAGGTCATCAGGCGGATGCCGTCGGCCATCTTCAGATTGATCATCTTGTAGATGCCGGCGGCCGCCTCGATCCGCGACAGCTCGAGCGCTTTGGCGATGCGGTCGACGGCCGCTTCCGACGCCGCGCGGTCGAGCGGCCGCGCGCCGCCCATGAAGGCGGCGGCATCGAGATAGCCGAGCACGACATTGGCGTCGGTGACAGCAGCCGCGGTGCCGCCATTGCCGTAGCAGGCCGGGCCCGGCACCGAGCCGGCGCTCTCCGGCCCGACCCGCAAGGTGCGGCTGCCGTCGACGCTGGCAATCGAACCGCCGCCGGCCGCGATGCTGGCGATGTCGAGGCTGCGCAGCGCAATGCGCTGGCCGGCCAGCATGCCGTCGGCCGACAGCGAAGCCTGGCCGTCAGCGATCAAGGAAATATCGGTCGAGGTGCCGCCCATGTCGAACGGCACGAGATCGGGAATCCCGAGCATTTCAGCGCAACGGCGGCTGCCGGAGATGCCACCGGCCGGGCCCGACAGCACGGTGCCCGCGGCGAGCCGCGAGGCTTCCTCGACCGGCGCCATGCCGCCATGCGACAGCACGACGAACAGCGATCCCTTGAAGCCGGCTTCATGCAGGCTGCGCTCCAGATTGGTCAGATAGTGCCGCACCGTCGGCTCGACATAGGCGTTCACGATGGTGGTCGAGACGCGCTCATATTCCTTGATCTGCGGCAGCACATCGCTGGAGCGCGACACGCTGACCTCGGGCAGCTCCTTCGCCAGCCGCTCGACCGCAGCGAGTTCATGCGCCGGGTTGAGATAGGCGTGCAGGAAGCAAACCGCGACGGAGTTCGCGCCGGACCGTTTCACCTCGGCGATGACCTTGCCGAGCGCTGTGGCATCGAGTGCAATCGCCGCGCTGCCGTCGGCCTTCAGCCGCTCGCGCACGCCGAAGCGGCGCTCGCGCGGCACCAGCGGCTCGGGCGGCGGCGTGCGCAGGTCGTAGCGATCCGGCTTCAAGCCTTCGCGCATCTCGACGACGTCGCGATGGCCTTCGGTGGTGAGCAGCGCGACCTTGGCGCCCTTGCGCTCCAGCAGCGCGTTGGTCGCAACCGTCGTGCCGTGCACCAGGCGATCGGTCGCAGCGAGCATCGCCGCGCGGGTGACGCCGAGGCGGCGCGCCAGCTCTTCCAGTCCGGCCATCACCCCGACCGACTGATCGGCCGGCGTGGACGGAGATTTCGCGAAGACGGTGCGCCCGGTTTGATCGGTCGCAACCAGGTCGGTGTAGGTGCCGCCGACGTCAACTCCAATCGTATACATCGCTGCCCTATACCGCCTTCGAAACCAGACCCTGCGCGACATCGCGCGCCCGCGCTTCCGCCGAGCGCTTCTCGGGCGGACCCCAGCCGCCGCCGCCTGATGAGCGGATCTCGAGGCAATCGCCGGGGCGCAGCTCGATGCCGACCTCCTTGGTCTTCAGCACACGCGGCGCGCGACCTTCGGAGAGCAAGCGATAGTGATGCGGCTCACCATCCCTACCGCCGAGCATGCCGCAGGGGCCGTGACGCGCGCCGTCGCCGGCGGTGTTGCCCTTGGCCGGCTTCTGCGTCTCCAGCACCATGTCGAGCGCGACACCGAGGCCGCCGCGATGCTGGCCGTCGCCGCCGGAATCCGGCCGGAACTCGTGCTGGCGGAAATGCAGGGGGAATCGCACCTCGGCGACCTCGATGCTGCCGAATTTGAGACCGCCGACGGTGTGCCATTCGCCGATCGAGCAATAGCCGTCGCCACCGATCGAGGCGCCGCCACCCGGCCGCGCCTGGAACATATGCCAGATGAAATTGCGCCCGTTGCGCGGATCCTCGCCCTGGATCGCGATGCGGAATCTGCGTCCCCATCCGCCCATCACACGATCCGGACACGACGCCGACATCGCCTTGATGATGGCTTCGACGATCTCATTGGAGGGATGGCTCGTGCACAAGGTCACGGGGCGGCCGGGATCGGCCCACACAATGGTACCCTGCCTTGCCACCACCTTCAGCGGCCGCAGCGCGCCGGTATTCTTCGGGATATCGGCGTCGATCAGATAGGCAAACGCCATCGCCACCGCGGCCTGCATGTTGGCGTGCGACGAGTTGACGAAGCTGGTCGACTGCGGATCGGAGCCGGTGAGATCGACCTCGATGTCACTGCCATTCTTGGTTACCTTGGCCGCGATCTTGACGTCGGTGCGGCCATGGCCGTCATCGTCGAGCAGCGCTTCGCCATAGAACACGCCGTCCTTCCACGAGGACACCACGGCGCGGGTCTGCTGCTCGGTCGCGTCAAGGATCGCTTCGATCGCGGCCTCGACAGTTTCCGCGCCGAACTCGCTGAACAGTTTTGCCACCCGCCGCTCGCCGAGATGCGCGGCGCCGAGCATCGCCGCGAGGTCGCCGCGGAATTCGCGGGGGTTGCGGATGTTCAAAGCCAGCAGGTCGAGCAGATCTTCGCGCGGCTTGCCGGCCTCATAAAGCTTGATCGGCGGAATCCGGATGCCTTCCTGGTAGATCTCGGTGGCGCCGGGATTGTAGGCGCCGTGGGTGGCGCCGCCGATGTCGCTCTGATGCGCGCGCACGATGGTCCAGAGCAGCCTTTTTCCCCCGTCAAACACCGGCACGAAGGCGGTGAGATCAGGCAGATGGCTGCCGCCCTGATAGGGGTCGTTGAGCAGGATGACGTCGCCGGGCGCAACATCCTTGAAGCGTGCTTCGACCGCGAGCGTCGCCCACGGCAAGGCGCCGACATGCACCGGGATGTGATCGGCCTGCGCGATCAGCCGCCCGCTGATGTCGCAGATCGCCAGCGAAAAATCGCGGCTGGAATTGAGGATCTGCGAATAGGAGGTGCGAAGCATGGCTTCGCCCATCTCCTTCACGATCGACGACAGGCGGTGCTGGACGACGGAACGGGTGATCGGATCAATCTTGGCGGGCGCGGGCACGTGACTTCCGGGAGCGGTGGAACACGGTGCTATCTTATCGCCACCGCCGTCGAGGTATAGGCCCAAAACAGCACGATCCCGATCGCCAGCGCGGCGGCGATGAACAGCAGCACTGCGGGCAGCCCGAACAGCGCCGCGACGCCGGCGGTGCTCGACTGCAGCAACGCCGCGCCGAGGAAAAACGCGAGATTGACCGACGACAGCGCCTTGCCGGTATTTTGGGCGTCGACGAGCTGCCGCGTCATGCCGTAGATCAGCGGCTGCGCCGACGTCGCGAGCCCGATCAGGACCAGCAGCACCAGGTCATATTGCGTCGGCATCACGGCAACGCCGAACAGGTTCGAGATCGGGAAATGCGGCGCGCCGGCCGCCATCGCTACCAGCAGCAATGCGGCGATGGCATGGGTTGCCGCCACCATGGTGCGGCGATGCCCGAACTTGCGATCGAAGGCGCCGATGCAGGCCGGGCCAATGATCATCGCCAGCGTGAACAGGCCGAGCACATTGCCGGCCTCGATGCGGCTCAACCCCTTCACATCCATCAGCCACGGTCCGGCCCACAGGCCGCGCAAGGTGAGCGACGCGCCGAGCGACACCAGCGACAGCGCGATCAGCCCGCGCAGGCCGCGCGACAGCCCGAGCCGCAGCACCTCGGCCATCTGATGCAGCGGCGAGGAATCATCCGCATGCGCCGCCGGCTGGCGCGGCACCAGCGCGAACACCGCGATCAGCACCGCAATGCCGAAGCCGGCCGAGACCCAGAAGCCGGCGCGCCAGCCGAACTGATCGACCACAAAGGCCAGCGGACTTGCGGACAACAGCATGCCGATATTGCCGATCGAGAGGATCAGGCCGGACCACAGGCCGAACTTCGCCGCCGACATCTGCTTGGCGGCGAGCGTCATCGGGCACATCAGCATGCCCGAGGTGGCGACGCCGAGCATCAGTTGTCCGAGCACGAAGCTCGCAGGCCCCGTCGCAAGCGCCGAGACCAGCGTCCCGACCACGGTACCGGCGAGCAGGCTCAGCGACACCGGCCGCACGCCAAAGCGGTCCATCGCGGCGCCGACCGGGATTTGCGAGGCAGCAAAGGAGAAATGATAGATTGAGGTGAGGCTCGCCAGCGCCTGCGGCGAGGTGCCGAAATCCCGTGCCATCAGATCGAGGCTGATCGCCGGGATCGTCCGCAGCAGCGTCGACAACATGTGGCCCGAGGCCAATGCCAGAAGTGCAAGAACCAGGGCGCGGAACCCGATCCCCGCCTCTTCCTTCGTCACCACGCCGTCCATGAATCGCCTATTCCCCGAGCATTTTCGGGACGGGCGTAACATTATTGGGCTGATGCTGCCAACTTTGGAGGCATTGCGATTTTCGTTGCCCCACATGCCGTCATCGCCGGGCTTGTGCCGGCCATCTGACCTTTCTTCGAACGAAGCCTAAACGCCGATGCCCGGGACAAGCCCGGGCATGACGCGTTCGCGGAGACTTCGCCGCCGCTACTGCTTGTGGAACACCAGGGTGCGGAGCTCGATGCTCTCGCGCGGCGCGGCGTCGGCCGGCGTGGTCGGATCGACAAACGCCGTGTGCGGGCCAAACCGCGTGCGGCCATCGGTCGCCGAGTCATAGCATTTCAGCAGGATCGCCTCGTCCGGCGTCATCTCGGGAATGTAGAACCAGCGATGGTTCGGGTTGTACTTCACCGAATAGGTCTCGCCGCTGCGGTTCGGATAGATCAGATCGGAGGCAATCAGATCCTCCGGCGCGATCGTGGTGCCGTCGGCCATCGCCAGCGGGGAGTCGCGCAGGGGACCGCGGATCGGGCGCCACAGGTTGATCACCTGAACGCGGCCCTTGACGAGCTGCTCGGCCTCGTCGGGCAGATGCTCGAACACGCGGTTATGGCCCGAGACGGCGGTCTGGTCGACATGGACACGGGTCGCGGGCTGGCGCGGTCCGCCGCCGCGGATATCAGCCGCACCCTCGACGCGCTTGCGCACGGTGTGGTCGAAGATGAAGACGCGGTCCACCTTCAGCGTCGCCTTCAGGAAAGCTTCGACGGCGGGGTAGTAGACGTTGCGGACTTCGTTGTCGTCGTAATAGTCCTTCACGATGGTCGGATGCTTGACCAGTGCAAAGCCCTCGCGGTCGAGCGAGAAGCTGTCGGCGATCAGGCGCCCATCAAAGATCGGAACGTTGTGCGGTTCGGGCAGCGCGGTGGATTTGGGTTCGCCGGGCGGCGGGTCGAAAGCGTAAGTCCGGGGCTTGCCCGGCGTCGGCGCGAGGTAGTTCAGCTCAGCAGTCACAAACGGCAGCGACTCGATACGAGTTTGTTGAAGGCCCATGGTGATCTCCCGGACTCGATTGTTCGTGCTTTTGATCTTGGCGGCGCGACCCGGGGTGACAAGGTCGCGGCGAAAATAGCAACGTTGTCGTTTTGGAATGCGCGGAAAGGGAAAATTCCTTCCGGTGTCACCATCGCGAAGTGGATGGTTATTTCGCACGGTCATTCGAACGGGCGCGCTCGCGGCTACCCCTCTCCCCACCCTCCCCCGCAAGGGGGGAGGGAGCCCGACCAACGTGCTCACCTCACGAAGGCAAAGATCCTACGCGAGCTGCACCGATGTGAGGGAGGCACGAACGGACGGGTTCCCTCCCCCCTTGCGGGGGAGGGATAGGGAGAGGGGTGCCACACGGCACGCTCTCTCACATGCGCGGCGCAAGCACCAGAGATCACGCATTCGCTTTACAGCCCCGCGCCCTTCTCCACAGCCGCGCCAAACGACCGGTCGACGATATCGGCGGCGCTGATCTTCTGCCGGATCAGGCCCCAGCGGTCGTAGAGGTCGATGGTCTTCTGCTCGTCGGCCACCACGCTGTCGTCGATCGGTGCGATGCGGATCCTGGCCCGCCTCAGCCAGTTCAGCGGCACCGCGGGCGGGATATTCATCAGCCTGCCCCAGGTCGCAGCGTAGCCCTCGACATTGTTCTGCGACCAGGCGCGCGCGGCGGCGAGCCGGCGCACGAAATCCTCGAGCTCAGCGCGCTTGTTCTTGATCGCATCCGGCGTCGCGACCTGGAAGCCGAGGCCCGGCGTGATGCCGTCGGCGGTGATGACACGGCGCGACTTGAACAGCACCTCTTCCTGGCTCACATAGGGCTCCCAGGTCGACCAGGCATCGACCGCGCCTTGCGTATAGGCGACCTTGGCATCCGATGGCGCGAGGAACACGATCTGCACGTCGCTGGCCTGCCACCCCCTGGATTCCAGCGCCGCCAGGATCAGCTGATGGCCGATCGAGCCGCGGCCGGTTGCGATCTTCTTGCCGCGCAGATCGTCAAAACTCTTGATGGCGGAATTCTCCGGCACCAGGACCGCGAGCCCGTCGCGCGACTGCCGCACGGCCGCGATCGCCTTGACCGGAATTTTGGCGGCGGCCGCGAACGTGAACGGCGCGTCGCCGACCAGGCCGGTGTCGATCGCGCCGGCGCCCAAGGCTTCCAGCAGTGGCGCCGCCGCGGCGAACTCCTTCCACTCGATCTTGTAGGGGACGTCCTTGAGCACGCCGGCCGCTTCCATCACGGCCTGCGAATTGCCCTTCTGGTCGCCGACGCGCAGCGTGGTCTGCGCGAAGGCGGTGTCGATGGCGGCGAGCGCAAGCGCCGCCGCAACAATGAGACGGATCATTCGGCGGCGATCCCCCGCTGCTGATCGCGCGCGGCGATCAGCTTGCGGGTCAGCGGGATCAGCTCGCGGCCATAGTCGATGGCGTCGACCAGCGGATCGAAGCCGCGGATCAGGAAGTGGCTGACGCCGAGGTCGTAATAGTCGGCAAACACCTCGGCGACCTGCTCGGGCGTGCCGACCAGCGCCGTCGTGTTGCTGTTGGCGCCGGTGAGTTTTGCAATTTCGGTCCACAGCCGCTTGTCGATCCGGGTGCCTTGATCCGCCAGCGCGAGGAGCCGCTTGGCGCCGTCGGTCGCGTGGTTGGGCCGGCGGTAGCCGGTCTGGTCCTGCAAGGCGGTGGCGCGCTCGAGGATATGCTCCGCCTTCTTCCATGCCTTCTCCTCGGTGTCGGCCAGGATCGGCCGCACCGACAGGCTGAAGCGCGGCGTCGGCCGGCCGTGCTTGGCCGCGGCCGCGCGCACCCGCGCAGTGACGTCGCGCACCTGGGCGTAGGATTCACCCCACAGCGCGAACGTGTCGGCGTGCTTGCCGGCGACCTCGACCGCAGCGTCCGAACCGCCGCCGACGAAGGTGTAGATGCCGCCCTTCTGCAACGGCTTCACCTGCGAGAAGCCGTTCTCGACGTTGTAATACTTGCCGGTGTAGTTGAACGGCTTCTCGCTGGTCCATTCCAGCCGGACCACGTCGAGGAACTCGCTGGTGCGTGCGTAGCGCTCGTCCTTGTCGTCGAGCGTATTGCCGTCCTGGCGCAGCTCGATGGCGTTGCCGCCGGTGATGACGTGCAGCGAGACGCGGCCGCCATAGAACTGATCCAGCGTCGCCAGCTGGCGCGCCAGCAGCGTCGGCGCGGTGAAGCCCGGCCGCTGTGCGATCATCACTTTCAGCTGCTTGGTGATCGTGAGCACATGCTGCGCGACCTGCAACGCATCCGGTGTCGTCGAGTGAAACGCCAGCAGCGCGCGATCGAAACCGGCGAGCTCATGGGCCTTGGCGACGGTCTCGATATAGGGCGGATCGAGCACCGGGCCTGACCGGACGATGGTCTCGGAGGCATTGTTGTTGGTGATGAAGCCGATGAACTCGACCGGCATGATTGGGAACTCCGTTGTTGTTGGCTGTTGTTTTCAGACGCCCAGCGCGAAGCGTCCGGCGGAGACACGGGTGGCATCGTCTTGCGGGGTATGGACGCGGCCGCACAGCACGTCGCGGTAATGCCGTTCCAGGGGATTGGTTCGCGACAGGCCGTGATTGCTGGTCAACGACAAGGCATCCTCCACCACTGCCGCGGCGTTATTGGTCACCGTCAGCTTGATGATGTTAGACTCGATCGCGGAAAGCGGAAAGCCAATATCGAAATCAGCGGCGAAGCTGTCGATCAGGCGGGCATTGACGGCGAGGCGCGCCTCGATACCGCCGACGACCTCCTGCATCCGCGGCAGCGTCGCGAGCGGCGCGCCGAGATTGGCGGGCACCCGCTCCTTCAGGAAGGTGACGAGCCAGTCGCGGGCGGCGCGGGCGATGCCGTCATAGATCGCGGCGACGAAGATCGCGTGCACGGTCGCCTGGGTGACGTCAGGAACCTTCCAGTCGTCCGGCCTGCGCACGTCGATCTCGTAATCCAGCGGAAACACGACGTCGTCGAAGACCACGGTGTGGCTACCGCTGGCACGCAGGCCGAGATGATCCCAAGTCTGCTCGATCCGCGTGCCCGGCAATCCGGCCGGAACCAGAAATTGTCCGACACGGACGTCCTGCTCGTCGGTCTTCGCCCAGACCGCGTACCATTTCAGGATCGGCGCGCCGGTCGAATAGACCTTGCGGCCGGTCAGCCGCCAGCCGGTCTCGGTGCGGCGCGCAATTGTAGCCGGCAGGCCGCCGCGCGCGGGCGAGCCGAGTTCGGGCTCGACACGTAACGCGTTGATCAGCGCAATGCTCTCGACAGCCTCCTTGGCGAGCTTGCGCGACAGCCGGGCGGGCCAGCGGGTGCTGCGCGCCATCACCAGATGCTGGATGTAATGCATCGACAGCACCAGCGCGGTCGATGGATCAGCCTTGCCGAGGATGCCGAGCACGCGCGTCGCCTCGCGGGCACCCGCCCCGCCGCCGCCGAGCGCTGCTGGGACGGTCAGCGCCAGCAGGCTCTCGCGCGAGAGATCGGCGAAATTCTCAAAGGGAAAGCTGGCGTCGCGATCATGTGCAGGCGCGCGCGCCGCAAACACCTCGGCGAGCCGCAAGGCGCGCGCGATGTGCTCCGGCTCGTTCGCCAGCGACAGTTCCTTGGCCGCAGATGTCACCACGTCGCCTCCAGCCCGAGCAGACCGAGGATCTGCCTGCGCAGCTCCGCGAGATAGGGATCGCCGCGATGCCGCGGGTATGGCCGCCCGACCGCGATGTCGGCCTTGATCCGCGCCGGCCGATCCGAGAGCACGATGACGCGATTGGCGAGCACCAGCGCCTCCTCGACGTCGTGGGTGACGAGCAGCGTGGTAAAGCCCTTGCGCTGCCACAGCGCCACGAGCTCGGACTGCATCGCGATCCGCGTCAGCGAATCGAGCTTGCCGAGCGGCTCGTCCAGCACGAGGATTTTGGGATCATTGACCAGCGCCCGTGCCAGCGCCACGCGCTGCGCCATGCCGCCGGAGAGCTGGTGCGGATAGGCATTGCGGAACGAGGACAGGCCGACCAGCTCGATCACGGCATCGACCCGATGCCGTTGCGTCTTCAAGATACCCTGCGCCTCCAGCCCAAGCGCCACATTGTCCCACACCGAGCGCCAGGGAAACAGCGTCGGATCCTGGAACACGACGACGCGCGATGGATGCGGGCCCGTGATGCGAGCTTCATCTTCGCGCAGCGAACCGGTGCGCGGCTTCTCCAGCCCCGCCACCAGCCGCAGCAAAGTCGACTTGCCACAGCCGGACGGACCGAGCAGCGCGACGAACTCGCCCGGCGCGATCGAAAGGTTCACATTGTCGAGCACAGGAAGGACAGCGCCGTCGATGTCGAAGGCATGGCTGACGCCTTCGATGTCGAGCTCGGCGCCGACGGCGGGATAGGTGATCGCCTCGGCTGTGGATTGCGCTACCATTTGACGACACCCTTCTGCCAAACCAGCAGGCGGTCCCGGGTGCGGAACAGCAGCGTGATCGCGCCGGAGCAGAGCAGCGACATCACGATCAGCGCTGCATACATGTTGGCATAGGCGGCCCAGCCCTGCGCCCATTGCAGGTACCAGCCGAGCCCGGCCTTGACGCCGATCATCTCGGCAACGACCAGCACCGCAAAGGACGAGCCGAGCCCCATGAACAGGCCGACGAACACATGCGGCAGCGCCGCGGGGATCGCGACCTTCAGCACCAGGAACGACGGCCTGGCGCCGAGCGTGCGCGCGACGTCGTAATAGGCGCTGCTGACGCTGGCCACGCCGGACCAGGTCAAGACAGTGACCGGGAAGCCGGTGGCGAGCGCGATCAGGAAGGTCGAGGCGCTCCAGCTCGACGGGAAGGTGAAGAACGCGATCGGCAGCCAGGCGGTGGCCGGCAGCGGACCGATGAAGCGCAGCACCGGGTGCACCCAGTAGCCGATCTTCTGCGACCAGCCGATCGAGACGCCGGTGATGAAGCCGACGGTCGCGCCGATGATATAGCCGCCGAGTTGCAGCTTGATCGAGGCGAACACGCTGTCGAGCAACTTCGGCAGATCGTCGGTGTAGACTTCAAGGATCGACTGCGGCGGCGGGAAGAACGGCAGCGGCAGCCAGGCGAATTTCGCGGTGGCGACCTCCCACAGCGTGACGAAGGCGCCGAATGCCACCAGCCACGGCGCCCGCTTGCGCAATGCCTGCCCTGCGCTACCGAGGTAGTCCGCGCTGAATGTGCCGAACAGAATGAAGGCCGCGATGACGATGGCGCCGATGCCGAGCGATCCGGTCCGCGACCAGTCGCCGACATCGGGCCAATAGAGGCACGACAGCCCGAAAGCGAGCCAGACGAGGCTCGCCGCAAGTCCGACACCATAGCTGCCGGAAAGGTCCGCGAACGTGACCGCGGGGCGCGGCGCGGCCGCGGCCGTCGCGTCAGACACTGAATACGTCGACATAGATCCGCTCCGCGAATTTGGCCGTGTCCGTGCTCTGCTTGAACACCTGCACCGATTTCAGGTCGTCGGCGTAGCCCTTGAGCTCGCGCTTCAGCACGTCGCCGGTCGGATGATGGTGATGGGTGTGGTAGCGCGCCATCGCCTCGAGATCGGCGAGGCTCGCCGCCTTCGGCGCGTAAGGCTGGAACGACTTCGCCGCCTTGTCCGGGTTCTGCGAGGTGAACATCGCGGCATCGAGCAGCGCCTGGGTGATGGCGCGCGCGACATGCGGCTCCTCGCGGACCAGACTGCCGCGCAGGCCGACGATGCAGCAGCTCTTGTCGCGGTATTCGCCGTCGAGATTGGAGGCGACCTCCTTGTACTGCGCATCCTTCAGCCAGAGATAGGCCAGAGGATCCGACGACAGGAAGGCCTGCACCTCGCCCTTCTCGACCGCAACGTTGAGAAGGTTGCCCGGATAGGCGCGCCAGTCGACATCCCTGACCGGGTCGATGCCGAGCTTGGAGAGCTGGATCGAGAAGAAGTTCTTGTCCGGACCTGCGAGATCGCCGACCGCGACGATCTTGCCCTTGAGATCGGCGAGCTTGTCGACGCCGGAATTGGCGCGGGTCAGGACCCGCATGCAGCCGCCATGGGTGCCGGCGGCGATCTTGACGTCAAAGCCCTGCTCGAGCGGCTTCAGCCAGCGCAGCGCCATGCCGAGCCCGGCGTCACTCTTTCCGGTGGCGATCGCCTCCAGCAGCTGGTCGGTGGAGCCGGAATAATTGACGAGCTCTACGTCGAGGTTCTGCTTCTGGAAGAAGCCATGGTCGATCGCGACCGGCAGCGGCGCGAGGCAGACCGCACCGGCGTTCCAGGACAGCTTCAGCTTGCGTGGCGCGCCCGTCAGAGGCGGCGCATCGGATGCGGTCTTGCAGATCGGGAATTCCGAGAAATCTATCGCCGGCGTGATCGCCCGCGGTGCGAAAGCCTGCGCGCCATAGGCGCCGAGAGGTGCGGCAAAGGCTGCGGCGGCACCGGCACGCAGCAAGGCGCGGCGATCCATCACCGTCTTCTTGTTGTTCGTCGACATCATCACTCCTGCATTTCGGCAAGGCTCCGCCCCGCGCGCAGAACGTCTCCGTCTGCACGCCCCGTCGTTCGAAGCTCATGGTTCAGAAAAAGCGGATTTCTCCGGCGCGATTGCACCCAAAGCAACGCGTAAATGATGCGGCGCGGCAGGTTCAGCGTCAATGAAATGGAATTTCGAATGTGGTCGGCGCGACAGCTGATCTCTCCACGATCGCAGCACGCGACGATGAAAGGATTTTTGCCGATATTGCGACGCAGACGCGCACCGTCGCGGCATCGATTGAACCAAATTTGAACGAATGCCGGCCGCTCGCATGATGTCTTCTACGCATGACGGCTCGGCGAGATCATCCTTGCTGCACGCAGACTGATTTCAGTTTTCCGTTTCGTTGACGGCGAACGGCTTGCTCATAGACTTGGTCGAACGCTGCCGCGATTTTCGACGAGCAGCGAATGAATCAGAAAGAAAATGCATATGCGCAAACTGACCCGCTCGGGTTCTCCCTACACACTCACCCGCCGTACCGCGGCCGCGCTGATCACGGCGGTGATCACGCTGTCGACATCCGCCGCAGCCTTCGCGGCCGACGCCATTGTGCTGCGGGTCGGCGATCAGAAGGGCGGCAACCGCTCGCTGCTGGAGATCTCCGGCCTCGCCAAGGACCTGCCCTACAAGATCGAGTGGTCGGAGTTTCCGGCCGCGGCCCCGATCCTGGAGGCGATCAATGCCGGCGCGCTCGACGTCGGCTACACCGGCGACCTGTCGTTCCTCACGGTCTATGCGGCGGGCGCACCGATCATGGCGATTGGCGGCACGCGCTCCGATGCCCGGACGCAGGCGATCCTGGTGCGCGGGGATTCGCCGATCAAGACGGCGGCCGATCTGAAGGGCAAACGCCTTGCCGGCACGCGGGGCGGCTGGGGCCAATTCCTGATCAATGCGACGCTGGAGAAGGCCGGCAGCACGATCGAGGACGCGACCTTCGCCCCGCTCGGCCCGGTCGATGCCAAGATCGCGCTGCTCGCCGGCTCGATCGACGGCTGGGCGGTGTGGGAGCCCTATATCTCCTATGCCAAGCTCAAGGACAATGCGCGAATCGTCGCCGACGGCGAGGGCCTGACGCCGACCATCACCTTCATCGTCGCCTCCGACAACGCGATCGCGACCAAGCGCGCCGCGGTGCAGGACCTGGTGCAGCGGCTCAACAAGGCCCGGCTGTGGTCGCTCGACCATCTTGCGGAATACGCCAAGAGCACGGCCGAGCTCACCAAGCTGCCGGAGGACGTGCTGCTCGCGGCCTACACCGCGCAGAAGACCTCGCCGATCGCGATCGACGAGGCCGTGGTGAAGGAGGTGCAGGCCGCCTCCGACCGCGCGACGCGCTACGGCATCCTCGGCAAGACGCTGGATGTCGGCAAGGCCGTCGACCGCAGTTTTACGGCAAGCGCGAGCTTGAACTAGCGGACCCACCCCGCCCTCCCCTTTTAGGGCGGAGGGCGTCAGGCGGCAGTGCTCGCCTCACCTGGCATTCGACCGCGCACCCTAATGGAGACATCCGATGTCCGGCCCGCTCCATCTCGCATTAATCGTCACGGCACACCTGCTCTGCATGACCTTGTTGGTCGCGCTGTCGGTTTGATAGCGTCTCTCCGGGACCTTGATCCATCGGAGAGAACAACAATGAACCTATCGATGAAAGACCGCATCGCGGTGGTCACCGGCGGCAGCAAGGGCATCGGGATCGCGGTGGCGCGGCGGTTTGCGGAATCCGGCGCCAAGGTCGCGATCCTGGCCCGCGGCGCGGCCGACCTCGCAGCGGCGCGCGAGGCGCTGGCCAAGGACGGCCTCGCGGTGCGGGATTACGTCTGCGACGTCGCGAAGGCCGCCGACATCGCCAAGGCCCATGACAAGATCGTCGCCGATCTCGGCGGGATCGACGTGCTGGTCAACAACGCCGGCACGGCGCGCACGCTGGCTTTCGAAAGCATCAGCGACGAGGCCTGGCAGGAAGATCTCGACCTCAAACTGTTCGCCGCGATCCGCTTCAGCCGGCTGGTCTGGCCGGGGATGAAGCAGCGCAAATGGGGCCGCATCATCAACGTGCTCAACACCTTTGCGAAGGCACCGGCCGGCAATTCGGCGCCGACCTCGGTGTCGCGCGCGGCCGGCATGGCGCTGACCAAGGTGATGGCCAATGAAGGCGGCGAGCACAACATCCTGGTGAATGCGCTCTTGGTCGGCCTGATCATGAGCGATCAATGTGTCAAGCGGCATGCTGCCCAGGCGCCGAACGCGGATTTCGAGGAATTCGCCAAGGGCCTTGCCAAGGGCACGCCGCTCGGCCGCATCGGCACGGCGGAGGAATTCGCCAACCTCGCCTGCTTCCTGGCCTCGGAGCAAGGCTCCTACATCACCGGCACCGCCATCAATGTCGATGGTGGCCGATCGCCGGTGGTCTAGCACTCCGGCGATCCAGAACTCCGGCCCTGGTGCAACCAGGACCGGAGTTCCGGATGCTTGCTTCGGCGCGTTTCCACATGCGAGCCGGTGTCCATTTCGCTCGAACACTCTCGCGGGCAGGCAACCTACTGCGGCTGGCTAACGGCCCAAAAGCAAAAGGCCTCCGTCACCGGAGGCCTTTCATCTTAAACCGCGTCCTTGGCGGCCTTGACCGGCCGTGCGCGGACGATCTTGCGGGCCGGCTTGGCCTTGAACATCATCTCTTCGCCGGTGAATGGGTTGGTGCCCTTGCGCGCCTTGGTCGCAGGCTTCTTGACCACAACGAACTTCGCGAAGCCGGGGACGAGGAACACCCCGTTCTTCTTCAGCTCCTTGTGGCCGACATCGACGAGCGAGTCCAAAACGTTCTTGACGTCGCGCTTGGAGAGTTCGGTGGTGGTCGCGATCTTCTCGATCACTTGCGACTTCGACAGTTGGGTAGCCATGGTTGCTCCATTGATTCTGGAGTGGGCACGATATGGCGGAAAACGCCGAGAAAAACAGTGTTTTCTGCACTCCCCACAGCAATATCGCTGTGGACAGCCGCCGAATCAGGGATTTTTCCAGTGTTTTTTCCGGTCAAGGCACTTCCGACCCCTAAAATTACAGGGTTTGCGCGGCTTCGGGGCTCCCGAAACGGCCCCATCGAGAGAATCACTTGCCGCTTTTGCGCCGCCGGCGCGCGACAATATGGCGCTCAATCCGGGTTGCGAAGCGCTGCGGCGCGCCACTTCAGGTTTCGGAAACGATCCTCCAAAAGGCCGAGGCATTAGAAAATGACTTGGGTTCCCTTTCCAAGGTAACATCGGCGAAGGGGCGCCACGCCGATCGGCTGGCGCCCGATGCAAGCCTTTATGTCAGTGCTGGAGACCCGCGTATGGATTTGAGCCGCCTCGAGATCAACCGCCGCACGGCCCTTCTGACCTCGGCCGCGATTGCAGCCAATGTCATCAATCCGATGCGGGCCTTCGCGCAGGAGACCCCGCGCAAGGGCGGCGTGTTCAACGTCCATTACGGCGCCGAGCAGCGCCAGCTCAACCCCAGCATCCAGGCCTCGACCGGCGTCTATATCATCGGCGGCAAGATCCAGGAGAACCTGGTCGACCTCGATGCCAACGGCCAGCCGGTCGGCGTGCTCGCCGAGAGCTGGGAGGCGACGCCGGACGGCAAGACCGTCACCTTCAAGCTGCGCAAGGGCATCACCTGGCACGACGGCAAGCCGTTCACATCGGAGGACGTCGCCTTCACCGCGATGAACATGTGGAAGAAGATTCTCAACTACGGATCGACGCTGCAGCTGTTCCTGACAGCGGTCGATACGCCCGATCCGCAGACCGCGATCTTCCGCTATGAGCGGCCGATGCCGCTCAACCTGTTGCTCCGCGCCCTGCCCGACCTCGGCTATGTCTCCGCCAAGCACCTCTATGAGAGCGGCGACATCAGGCAGAACCCGACCAATCTGGCGCCGGTCGGCACCGGCCCGTTCAAGTTCGTCAAATATGAGCGCGGGCAATACATCATCGCCGACCGCAACCCGGATTACTGGCGGCCGAACGCGCCCTATCTCGACCGCATCGTCTGGAAGGTGATCACCGACCGCGCCGCCGCGGCCGCGCAGATGGAGGCGGGCGAGCTGCACTACAGCCCGTTCTCGGGCCTGACGATCTCGGACATGGCGCGGCTCGGCAAGGACAAGCGCTTCATCGTCTCGACCAAGGGCAATGAGGGCAACGCCCGCACCAACACCATCGAGTTCAACTTCCGCCGCAAGGAACTGTCCGACATCCGCGTCCGCCGCGCCATCGCGCATGCGATCAACGTGCCGTTCTTCATCGACAACTTTTTGGGCGATTTCGCCAAGCTCGGCACCGGCCCGATCCCCTCGACCTCGACCGACTTCTATCCCGGCCCGAACACCCCGCAATACCCTTACGACAAGGCCAAGGCGATCGCGCTGCTCGACGAGGCCGGCTTCAAGGCCTCCGGCGGCAACCGCTTCGCGCTGAAGCTCTTGCCGGCGCCGTGGGGCGAGGACATCTCGCTGTGGTCGACCTTCATCCAGCAGTCGCTGGGCGAAGTCGGCATCCAGGTCGACATCGTGCGCAACGATGGCGGCGGCTTCCTGAAGCAGGTCTATGACGACCACGCCTTCGACCTCGCCACCGGCTGGCACCAGTATCGCAACGACCCGGCGGTCTCGACCACGGTGTGGTACCGCTCGGGGCAGCCCAAGGGCGCGCCGTGGACCAACCAGTGGGGCTGGGAGGACAAGACCGTCGATGCCACCATCGACAATGCCGCCACCGAAGTCGATCCGGCCAAGCGCAAGGCGCTCTATGCCGATTTCGTCAAGGAGGTGAACACCGAGCTGCCGGTGTGGATGCCGATCGAGCAGATCTTCGTCACCGTGATCACGGCCAAGGCGCGCAACCACTCCAACACGCCGCGCTGGGGCTCGGCGAGCTGGCACGATCTTTGGCTTTCGGCGTGAGTTGGTCGCAATTTCACTCTTAATAGTGCGTGGATCCATCCACACCGTCATTGCGAGGAGCGAAGGCGACGAAGCAATCCATCCTTCCGCGCGCGCTGCGCGATGGATTGCTTCGCTTCGCTCGCAATGACAGAGTAAAAGTCATGCGTATCCTGAGCCTTGCGGGGCGGCGGCTTGCCGCCTCGATTCCGACCTTGTTCCTGATCCTGATCGGCGTGTTCCTGCTGTTGCAGCTCGCGCCGGGCGACACCGTCGATGCGCTGATGGCGCAGATGGGCGGCGGCGACGCCGCGACCGCCGAGGCGCTGCGCAAGTTCTACGGCCTCGACCTCTCGGTTCCGGCGCAGCTCGGCAACTATCTGTGGCACCTGGTGCGGCTCGATCTCGGCTTCTCCTCGATCTACGGCAAGCCGGTGGCGACCGTGATCCTGGAACGGCTGCCGCCGACCATCCTGCTGATGACGGCGTCATTGTCGTTCGCGTTCTTCTTCGGCCTCGTGTTCGGCGTGATCGCCTCGCGTGGCGTCAACCGCTGGCCGGACACGCTGATCTCCACCCTTGGTTTGATCTTCTACGCCACCCCCTCGTTCTGGTTCGGGCTGATGGCGATCGTGGTGTTCTCGGTCTATCTGCAATGGCTGCCGCCGGGCGGTTTTGAGGACATCGGCACCGTGCAGACCGGGATCTGGCGCGTGCTCGATATCGCCGCGCACCTGGTGCTGCCGACGCTGACGCTCGGGCTGATCTTCCTTGCGATCTATCTGCGCATTATGCGCGCTTCGATGCTCGAGGTCTTGAACCTCGATTTCGTCCGCACCGCCCGCGCCAAGGGGCTCGACGAGACCCATGTCATCACCCGCCATGTGCTGCGCAACGCGCTGCTGCCGATGGTGACGCTCATTGGGCTGCAGGCCGGCACCATGCTCGGCGGCTCGGTCGTGGTCGAGAGCGTGTTCTCGCTGCCCGGGCTCGGCCGCCTTGCCTATGAGTCTGTGGTGCAGCGCGACCTCAACACCCTGCTCGGTATCGTGTTCGTATCGGCGCTGCTGGTCATATCGGTGAACTTCGTCGTCGACCTGCTCTACGCGCGGCTCGATCCGCGCATCGCGGCGGAGGGCTGACGATGGACGCGGTGAAACGCTATTTCCGCAGCCCGGCCGCGGTGATCGGCCTGATCCTGCTGCTGCTCGTGATCGCGATGGCGATCAGTGCCGGCTTGCTCTATCCGCGCGATCCGCTCGCGCTGGCGGGCCGGCCGCTGATCTGGCCGTTCTCCAATCCGCGCTTCCTGCTCGGGACTGATAATTCCGGCCGCGACATCGCCGCCCAGATCTTCTACGGCGCGCGGATTTCGCTCCTGATCGGTGGCGTCGCCACTGTGATCGCGATCCTGATCGGCATCCTGGTCGGTGCCTTCGCCGGCTATTACGGCGGCTGGGTCGACAATGTCCTGATGCGGATCACCGAGGCGTTCCAGACGCTGCCGAACTTCGTACTGCTGCTGGTCTTGGTCGCGGTGTTCGGCTCGACCCTGACCACGGTGACCATTGCGGTCGGCGTGGTGTCGTGGCCGGCCCCGGCGCGGCTGACCCGCGCCGAATTCCTGTCGCTGCGCAACCGCGAATTCGTGCAGGCCGGCAAGACGCTCGGCATGAAGGATGTCCAGCTCATCCTCGGCGAGATCCTGCCCAACGCGCTGCCGCCGGTGATTGTCTATGCCAGCGTGGTGATGGCGGTCGCGATCCTCTTGGAAAGCGCGCTCGCCTTCCTGCGGCTGTCCGATCCGAACGTCGCCTCCTGGGGCAATCTGATCGGGCTCGGCCGCGATGTGCTGCGGGTGCAGTGGTACGTCTCGGCGATCCCCGGCATCGCAATCCTCGTCACCGTGCTGGCGGTGTCGCTGGTCGGCCAGGGCCTCAACGATGCGCTCAATCCGAGGCTGAAGAGCCGATGAGCGAAACGGTCCTTTCGCTCGACGGTCTGACCGTGCGCCTGCCCAAGGGCGCCGACCGGCCGCATGCGCTGTCCGACGTTTCGCTGTCCGTCGCGTCGAACGAAATCCTCTGTGTGGTCGGCGAATCCGGCTCGGGCAAGTCGATGATGGCGAACGCCATCATGCGGCTGCTGCCGAACGAGGTGACGATCGAACGCGGCCGGATGATGTTCGATGGCCGCGACCTCTGCGCGGCCGACCCGGCCGAGATGCGCGACGTGCGCGGCGCCGGGATTGCGATGATCTTCCAGGAGCCGATGACGGCGCTCAATCCGCTGCGCACCATCGGCGACCAGATCGGCGAGATGTTCGCGATCCACACCGGCCTGTCGAAGTCCGAGATCAACACGCGGGTGCTGGCACTGCTCGAGGACGTCCGCATCCCCGATCCCAAGGCTGCAGCAAAGGCCTATCCGCATGAGCTCTCCGGCGGCCAGCGCCAGCGCGCCATGATCGCGATGGCGCTCGCGCTCGACCCGAAGCTCCTGATCGCGGACGAGCCGACCACCGCGCTCGACGTCACGACGCAGGCGCAGATCCTGAAGCTGATCCGCGATTTGCAGCAGCGCAAGAAGACCGCGGTGCTGTTCATCACCCATGATTTCGGCGTGGTCGCCGAGATCGCCGACCGCGTCGTGGTGATGCAGCATGGCGCGATCGTCGAGCAAGGCATCGCCGACAAGGTGCTGAACGAGCCGCAGCACGCCTACACCAGGCAGCTGATCGCAGCCGTGCCGCCGCTGACCGCGCCGCCGCCGCGCATCCTGTCCGGCAAGGACATCCTGACCATCGACGGGGTCTCCAAGACCTACCGTACCGGCGGCTTCCTCGGCCGCGGCGCGCGGATCACCGAGGCTGTCAGGAACGTCTCGCTGTGCCTGCCGCGCGGCGCGACGCTCGGCATCGTCGGCGAATCCGGTTCGGGTAAATCGACGCTGGCGCGCTGCATCGTGCGGCTGATCGATCCCGACACCGGCTCGATCGGGCTCGACGGCAAGGACTGGGCGAAACTCGGCCGCGACGAGATCAGGCGCGAGACCCGCCATATCCAGATGGTGTTCCAGGATCCGTTCGCCTCGCTCAATCCGCGCCGCAAGGCGGCCGAGCTGGTGGCGCAGGGACCGATCGTGCATGGCACCGACCGCGCCACCGCGATCGCCGAAGCGCGAAAGCTGTTCGAGCTGGTCGGGCTCGACCCGTCCGCCGGCGACCGCTACCCGCACGAATTCTCCGGCGGCCAGCGCCAGCGCATCGGGCTGGCGCGGGCGCTGGCGCTGAAGCCGGACGTGCTGGTCGCCGACGAGCCGGTCTCGGCGCTCGACGTCTCGGTGCAGGCGCAGGTGCTGAAGTTGCTCGCGGGGCTGCGCCAGCAGCTTGGCCTCTCCATCATCTTCATCACCCACGATCTGCGGGTCGCCGCGCAGATCTGCGATCTCGTCGCCGTGATGAAGGACGGCGCCGTGGTCGAGCAAGGGCTGACCGCCGAGGTGTTCGGCAAGCCGCAGCATCCCTACACGCAGGCGCTGCTGTCGGCGATTCCCGGCGGCAAGTTCGCGCGCGAGCACTCCACAGCCGCCGAGTAGCCGGCCACGCGCGGGCCCGGCAGCGGGTCGTGCCACGGTCCGCTTCCCGGGTCCCGTGCTAGGACGCGCGGGTGAGAAAAATCGGCAATCCCCGCTTGTTGCCATAGCTGGGCCGGTAGCGCGTCGTGTTGTATGTGCTGGCGACGTCCAGTTTGCGCGGCCCAAGCCTGGCGTCGGGGATGGGCACGAGGTCGTAGCGGCCATCGACCAGCGCCGACATGAGGCCGGACTTGCCTTCCAGGATGGCATCGCAGGCCATGTTGCCGAACGTCAGAGCGACAAGCTTGTCGATGAAGTCGGGGTCACCCGATCGCAGATCGTAGGTGAGATCGGAAACGATGGTCTCCTCGCCCGCGCGACGCTTGATTTCGTCGGCAAGCGCTTCCGCCACGCTGGCCTTCTTGCGGTGACCGTAGGCGTCAGGCTCGCCGTATTCCTGCACCTTGTAACCTTCCCACTCGGCACCCTCGCTGAGGACGATCAGCGCATAATTGCTCGGGTTGCCGCGCTTGTCCTCAATCAGCAACTGGATCAGTCTATCGAGATTGACCTTGAATTCGGGTATGGCGCATCGGATCGAGGTCGCGTACGCGGTGTAGAGCGCGGTAAATCCGGCATCACGGCCGAAGATCCGGAAAATGCCGATCCGTTCGTGCGAACCGACCGTGGTGCGCTGTCGCTGGATGGCATCGCTGGCGCGGGTGATCGCGGTCGAAAATCCGATGCAGTACTCGGTGTTGCGGACGTCGTTGTCCATCGTCTTCGGAATCGCGATGATCTTGACGCCGAGTCCGTTCAGCCTGTCCGCATAGCTCAGCGTATCGTCGCCGCCGATCGCGATCAGGTGCTCGATGCCGAGCCCCGAGAGGTTCTCCAGCACCTGCTTGGTGAGGTCCCATGTCCCGGTTGCGGTACCGTCCTTGCTACTTGCCGAGAATGGCAGGTCCTGGCCCGCGAGATGATCGGGCAATTTCTTCATTTTGGAGGGATTGGTGCGGCTCGAGTGCAGCACGGTGCCGCCGCGCCGGTCGATGACGCGCGTATTTTCGCGGTTCAACGGGATGATGTAATGGGACTTGCTCGCCGGGTCGTCGAGGTTCAGGTGGGTGAGAGCTTCCCAACCTCGGCGCAGACCGACAACCTCGATGTCGTCCTCGCTACCGCGGTAAGTCACGCTCTTGATCACCGCGTTGAGGCCGGGGACGTCACCGCCGCCCGTGAGAATACCAATGCGCTTCCTCGCCATGCCCACCTCCCAGGACTCGGTATGTGGCAATAACGCCTGCGTCGCGTCGGGGTTTCCACAACGCTATCCGCCAACGGCGGAATCCTCGTGATCGCGGCGCTCCACCGGACCAGTTTGGGCTCCGATTCTTCGAAGCGCAACGCTGGTCCGCGCTCACCTTGACCGGCGCGAGGCGAGGAAATACTCGGCCCAGCGCAGCAACTCGAAGCGATCGCCCTTGACCAGCTCCTGGGCATCGCGCTGCCGGTACAGCACCAGCATCCAGGGCGCGAGCTTGCGCAACAAGCCGTGCGCCACATACTGCACCGGCTCGGTGAACGGCAGCGCCAGTTCGCTCTCCGGCACGCCCTGGACAGCCTTCGCCAATTCGCGGCCGAGCGGGATGGTCAGCGCGACCGCGCGGCCGTTGCAGCCGGTCCAGCCATAGGCATTCGGTCCAAGCTTATGCATGCGAGGCAGGAAATCCGCGGTCATCCCGACATAGCCGTTCCAGACATAGTCGAAGGAGACCTCGCCGATCTGCGGCCACAGGCGCTGCAACCGCTCGGTCACCCGCGCCTTCAGCCGCCCGGTCTTGTCGCCCGGGCCGAGCACGGCGCCGCCGGTGACGAGGCGATTGCGCGCGTCGTAGCGCGCAAAATACAGCTCGCCATGGGTATCCGACATCGCCTGCCGGCCGGGGATGATGGTCTTGCGGACATTGTCCGACAGCGGCTGCGTCGCCATCTGCCACGACAGCACCGGCATTACCTCGGTCGCGATCTCGGGCACCAGCGATTTCACGAACTCGCCGCTATAGGCATTGGTGGCGACCACCAGCGCGCGGCCGGAAATCTCACCCTTCTCGGTCTTCACCACCCAGCGATCGCCGCGGCGCTCGAAGCTCGTCGCGGGCGAACGGGCGTAGATTCGTCCACCGAGGCCGAGCACGGTGCGCGCAAGGCCGCGCGCCAGCGCCAGCGGATTGACGTGGCCGCCGGTCCTGTTCCAGAAGCCGCCGTACCAGGCGTCAGAGCCGAGCATGTCGCTGGTCTGCTCGCGCGACAGCAATTCGACCGGCGCGCCGAACTTGGACCATTGCTGCACCCGCCGCTCGGCGATCTTGATCCGGCCCGGCGAATGCACCGGCTGCACCCAGCCGGCCTGCTCCTGCTCGGCATCGATGTTGTAGCGCTTGACGACGTCGAACAGCATGGCCGCGCTATCGCGCAGGATCGCGACGAAGCGCTCGCCGGCCGCGCCGTGCCGCTTGATGATGTCATCCGGATCGGGGCGCGACAGCGTCGGGATCACCTGGCCGTTGTTGCGGCCCGAGGCGCCCCAGCCCGGCTCTGCGGCCTCGACGATCGCGACGTCGACATTGGCCTCGCGCAGGTGCAGCGCAGTCGACAGCCCCGTGAAGCCGCCGCCGATGATGACGACATCGGCCTGCTGCGCGCCGGTCAGTTCGGGGCAATCGGGGCCCGACGGCGTCATTGCTGCCCAGAGCGAGTTGGGCCAGCGCACGGCATTGCTGCTCATCATGATCCTTTCTTGCGGGTGCCCGGTCATTCTGGTTAGCTTTACTCTACTCTCTTATTCCAGCCGGGAAGACAACACGTGGCACTCAAGAACGTCATCGGAATCGATCACGCCGTGGTCATGGTCAAGGACCTCGACAAGGCCGCCGAGAATTACAAGCGGCTCGGCTTCACCGTGTCGCCGCGCGGCACCCACAGCGCGCATATGGGATCGGGCAACTACACCATCATGTTCGACCCCGACTACATGGAATTGCTCGGCGTGCTGACGCCGACCGAACACAATGCGCCGGCGCGCGCCTTCCTCGAGAAGCGCGGCGAAGGCATCGAACGCATCGCGTTCACCGCGGTGGATTCCGCCGCCGGTGCCGAGGAGATCCGCGCGCGCGGCTATGCGCCGATCGGGCCGACCGATTTCGAACGCCCGGTGACCTTGCCCAATGGCACCGTCTCCGCGGCGAAATTCCGCACCTTCCAGTGGCCGACCAATGAGGCGCCCGGCGGCGTCCGTATCTTCGCCTGTCAGCACAAGACCCGCGAGACGGTGTGGATTCCCGACTTGATGACGCACGCCAATGGGGCAAAACGCCTCAAGCAGGTGCTGATCGTCTCGCCCGATCCCGCGACCGATGCCGCGCATCTCTCCAAGATGATCGATGTCGCCGTGAGGAACGATCCCGACGGTGCCGTTGCAGTGCCGTCCGGCGGCGATCGCGCCGACTTCGTGTTCCTGACCACCGACCAGCTCGGCAAGCGTTATCCCGGCGTGTCGCTGGCTGGCCTGTCCGACCGCGGCGGCGCCGGCCTCGTGATCGCCGCCGACCTTGCCGCGACCGAGAAAGCGCTCGGCGCGACCGGCGTGAACAGCGGTGGCGGCATCACCGTGCCGCCAGCTGCCGCGAACGGCACCCTGCTCGCCTTCGTGAAGGCATAGCGGCCCAAGCTTGCGCGGCGCGGCATCATGCGGCGCCGCCACTCGAGCATCGATGCGAACCTTGATCGCATCGATGCTGTACCTGCATCGGTCGATGCACGATCCGTCCGGAAAACCGGTGTTCACTTTTCCGGATCATGCTCTAGTATCTCTCCCAAATAAGAACCGTCCCAGGGGAGAGAAACATGTCGCATCACCTGATCTCGCGCCGGCAGATGCTGGCCGGCACCGCCGCCGCCGGCGCGGTTGGATTGACCGGATTTCCGGCCCGCGCCGAGGTGAACTGGAAGAAATACTCCGGCACCACGCTGGAAGTCAGCCTCGCCAAGGGACCGCGCGGCGACAATCTGCAAAAATACATCAAGGAATTCACCGAGCTCACCGGCATCAAGGTCGAATCGGAGCAGGTCCCCGAGCAGCAGCAGCGTCAGAAATGCGTGATCGAGCTGTCTTCGGGCAAGCCGAGCTTCGACGTCGTGCACCTGAGCTATCACGTGCAGAAGCGGCAATTCGAGAAGGCCGGCTGGCTCGCCGACATGTCGGGCTATCTCAGGGATCCGAGCATGACGCTGCCGGACCTGGTCGAGAGCGATTTCTCCGCAGCCGGGCTGCAATATGCACGCAACGACAAGGGCCAGATGCTGTCGCTGCCGTGGTCGGTCGACTATTTCATCCTCTACTACAACAAGGAGCTGTTCCAGAAGAAGGGCGTCGAGGTCCCGAAGACGCTGGACGAGATGGCGGTCGCCGCCGAGAAACTCACCGATCCGAAGGAAGGCATCTACGGCTTCGTCGGCCGCGGCCTGCGCAACGCCAACATGGCGATGTGGACCAACTTCTATCTGAACTATGGCGGCGAATTCCTCGATGCGAAGGGCAACATCCTGACCGATGGCCCCGAGGCGGTTGAAGCCACCAAGCTCTATCAGCGGCTGCTGACCAAATGCGCGCCGCCCGGCGTCGCCGGCTTCAACTGGATGGAGTCGATGGCCTCCTTCACGCAAGGTAGGTCCGCGATGTGGATCGACGCCGACGGCTGGGCGCCGCCGCTGGAAGATCCGGCCGCCTCGCGCGTCGTCGGCAAGGTCGGCTACACGCTGGTGCCCGCCGGACCCAAGGGCAAGTTCTCGTCGACCTATGGCGACGGCGTCGGCATCGCCGCCGCGAGCAAGAACAAGGAAGCCGCCTATCTGCTCTGCCAATGGGTGGTCTCGCGCGGACAAGGCGCTCGCCTGCTGCAGGCCGGCGGCGGCGTGCCGTTCCGCAACTCGATCGTCGACGATGCCGAGGTCGCCAAGGGCGTCAAGACCAAGGAGTGGCTGCAGTCGGTGGTCGACTCCGCCAAGATCTCCAAGCTCGGCCTGCCCGTCATCATCCCGGTCGCCGAATTCCGCGACATCGTCGGTGCGGCGCTCACCGCGACGCTGTCGGGCGCCGATCCCGCCACCGAGCTCAAGAAGGCGCACGAGCAATTCCGCCCGATCCTGGAGCGTAGCGAAAAAGCGTGAGCGTGGTGACACAAGCTTCGCCGGCGGCAGCCGATCAGGCTGCGCCGGCGCGTGAATGGCGTCCGCCGTCCTACTGGCCGTTCGTGATCCCGGCACTCGTCGTGGTGCTGGCGGTGATCATCTTCCCGTGGGTGTTCACGATCTGGATGAGCCTGCAGGAATGGAAGGTCGGCTCGCCCACCGTCTTCGTCGGGCTCGCCAACTATTTGCGGCTGCCGACCGATCCGCGTTTCGTCGAGGCGGTCGGGCACACGCTGTCCTACACCGCGCTGTCGGTGCTGCTGCCGCTGGTATTCGGCACCTTGGCGGCTGTCGTGTTTCACCAGAAGTTCGCCGCGCGCGGTTTCCTCCGCGGCATCTTCATCATGCCGATGATGGCGACGCCAGTGGCGATCGCGCTGGTGTGGACCATGATGTTCCACCCGCAGCTTGGCGTGCTGAATTATCTGCTCTCGCTGGTCGGCCTGCCGCCGCAGCTCTGGGTGTTCAACCCGACGACCGTGATCCCGTCGCTGGTGCTGGTCGAGACCTGGCAATGGACGCCGCTGGTGATGCTGATCGTGCTCGGCGGCCTCGCCGCGATCCCGACCGAGCCCTATGAGAGCGCGCAGATCGACGGCGCCAATTTCTGGCAGGTGTTCCGCTTCATCACGCTTCCGTTGATCATGCCATTCCTGTTCATCGCCGGCATGATCCGCATGATCGACGCGGTGAAGAGTTTCGACATCATCTTCGCAATCACCCAGGGCGGACCGGGCTCGGCGTCGGAGACCATCAACGTCTATCTCTACAGCGTCGCCTTCGTCTATTACGACCTCGGCTACGGCTCGGCGATCGCGGTGGTGTTCTTCCTGCTGATCGTCGCGCTGGCGGCGCTGCTGCTCTACTTGCGCAAGCGCCTGCTGTGGACGTCGCAGCTCGGGAGCGAGGCATGAACCCGCGCTATATCCTCGGCCGGATCGGGCTGTGGCTGTCGGTGTTCGTCATCGTCTCGCCGGCGATCCTGTTCTTCCTCTGGATGGCCTCGCTGTCGCTCAAATTCGAGATCGACAACGCCTCCTATCCGCCGGTGTTCTTCCCCGAGCATATTGCCTGGAAGAACTATGCCGACGTGTTCGCCTCCAACCGCTTCCTGACCTATTTCACCAACAGCCTCGTCGTCACCGGTTGCGCCACGGCGCTAGCGATGCTGGTCGGCGTACCCGCCGGCTACGGCATTGCGCGGATGGCCGCGCATAAATCCGCGATCGTGATCCTGATCGCGCGCATCACGCCGGGCCTGTCCTATCTGATCCCGCTGTTTCTGCTGTTCCAGTGGCTCGGCCTGCTCGGCACGCTGGTGCCGCAGATCATCATCCATCTCGTGGTGACGGTGCCGATCGTGATCTGGATCATGATCGGCTATTTCGAGACCACGCCGCTGGAGCTGGAGGAAGCCGCGCTGATCGACGGCGCCACGCGCTGGCAGGTATTCCGCCATGTCGCGCTGCCGATCGCGAGGCCCGGGCTTGCGGTCGCCTTCATCCTCGCGGTGATCTTCTCCTGGAACAACTTCGTGTTCGGCATCGTGCTGGCTGGACGCGAGACCCGCACGCTGCCGGTCGCGGTCTACAACATGATCTCGTTCGACCAGCTGAGCTGGGGCCCGCTCGCCGCCGCCGCACTGATCGTGACCGCGCCGGTGCTGCTGCTCACCGTGATGGCGCAGCGGCAGATCGTCGCCGGGCTGACGGCCGGCGCGGTGAAGGGCGGTTAGGGCGTGCGCCATGAGCGGACACCTGGGCCAAGGTCATTCGGCAACTTCTGCTTCCTGAGCGTCCCCTTGCCTTCCTCCGCCGTCAGATCGTCGCGCCGCTCGATACCGGCCGGGCGATAGGCCGTGATGCCGATTGAACAGCTTCGAAAACGCCGCGGCTGTCTCGTAGCCGACCCGGCTCGCAATTCGTGCGATCGGCTCGTCGCTGGTTTCGAGCAGGAACGCCGCTTCTGCCATCCGACGTTCGATAACGTAACGATGCATGGACTGGCCGACGAGCCTGGTGAAACGGGCCGAAAATGCCGAACGGCCGAGCCCCACGCGGCGGCCGAGGTCGCTCAGGGCCCACGGCCGCTCCGGGTTTTCGTGAATCAGCTTGAGCGCTGGTCCGATATGCGGATCCGATATCGCCCCGAGCCACCCGCCTTCTCCGGGACCGAGAGACTTGATCCAGCTTCGGAGCACCTCGACAAAGAGTACTTCCGTCAATCGTGAAAGCGCGACGCGTTGACCGGGACGCTCGGTCGCCGACTCGCTCATCAAGCGGCGCAGGATTGCTTCAAGCCAACCACTGTCCGCCGTTGGCTTCAGCAAGAGCACGGGTGGAAGTAACTCCAGCACGTTGCCAAACAGCGGCCGCGACACCGTGAAATTGCCGCAGAGCATGGCCGAGAGCGGCTTTGCACGGCCGCCGTGACGGATGAAGCCAAGACGCGGCGACGATCGATCGATGTCCATAATCCGCAGAGGCTCGGCCCGGCGATCCGAATAAAACACATGGGGCTCTCCGCGCGTGATGACGACAAAGTCGCCCCCAGTCATCTGGATTTTCTGCCCCCGTCCGACCGCAAGGGTCGCTGAGCCCTGGCTGAGATAATGAAACAGAGCGTAGGGGCGCGCCGGCAACTCAAGACGCCAGGGATGGCCCAGCTCGAAGTGAAAGAGCAGCGTCCCGCTGAGACGAACGCGATCGAGCACCTGGGCGAGTATGTCCATGCCGCCGAGACTAGACCTGCGGACGATTGGACACAACATCCGGACGATTGATCTCTATCGTCCGAAAAGTCCGCGAACTAGTCATGCCGCGGCGGGCCGACGTCACGTACGGCAACCATTTCGCCGATGGCAGATGGAAGAACCGCGACCTTGCTGGAAACGCCTGCCCATTCCCCCGGACCGCGTTCGTCCGATACGTCAACAGGAACAATCGATGCGAAATCTCCTGCTCTCAGCCGCCACCATACTCCTGGCCGGATCGACATTGGTCGGCTCGGCCAATTCCGCCGAACTGCCCAAGGGCGCAGCCCACAACATCGTGCTGGTGCACGGCGCTTTCGTGGACCAGACCAGTTGGCAACCCGTTGCCGATATTCTCACGAAGAAAGGCTACAGCGTCACGCTCGTGGAAAATCCGCTCACTTCGCTTGCCGCCGACGTCGATGCCACCAAGCAGGCGCTCGCGAAGCAGGACGGCAAGACCGTCCTCGTCGGCCACTCATGGGGCGGCGTGGTGATCACGCAAGCCGGTAACGATCCCAAGGTCTCGGCGCTGGTCTATGTTTCCGCCTTCGCGCCGGAGGTCGGCGAATCCGTGGCGTCACTGGCAAAGGCCGGCCCGCCGACGGAAGGCGGCAATGCGATCCATCCCGACGCGAAGGGCAATTTGTACATCGATCCCAAGGTGTTTCCGTCGGCGGTCGCGGCAGACCTTCCGCCGGAAATCGCTGCGCACCTGGCCAACTCGCAGCTTCCGTTGAACCACGTTGCGTTCGAAGCCCCCGTCGACATCGCGGCCTGGCATGACAAGCCGACGTTCTACGTCATCAGCACGAAGGACAAAGTCATCGCGCCGGAGGCCCAGAAGTCGTTCGCAGCCAGGATGAAGGCTCAAACGACGGAAGTCGCCGGCAGCCATGCTTCGCTCGTCGTTCATGCGAAGCAAGTCGCTGAGGTCATCGAAAAGGCAGCGCTCGCGAAGTGAGGGTACCGCTCCCGGCGCTTTCGCGCCGGGAGCGCGCCTGCTCGCGCGTAGGAATGCAGAACGTATTGGACCGCGATGGCACAAGCCAGCCAACGTCGCCGAACGTCCGAAGGGAATTTCCTGCATGTACAAGACATTTCTTGTCACTATCGTTGCCTCAGCTCTTAGCATCGGGGCTGTCGCGTCCGCTCCCGCCGTCAGGCAAGAGCCGCTGGATGCTGCGACCCTCAGCGCGATAAAATCCAAGTTCGGCAAGCTGATGGAATTGGCCAACGCTCACGATTTCAAGGCTCTGCATCGAATGTTCTGGCAATCGCCCTCGACCCTGTTGGTGGCCAAGAGCGCGATCCAGTCCGAGGGGAACTGGGCCGGCTTTTGGGGCAACGAGGCGATTGATCAAAAGCTTCATGATATCGGCACCTCCGGCCCGGTCGTGCTCGAGCCGGATTATTCGAAGCTAAGGGTTGTCGGCCTGACGCGCGACGTCGCCGAGTCCTACGTGCCGCTGAACATCACGGTCTCTTATGCCGGGCAGGAGGGAACGCCCAGGCCGTTTCTGATGATCATCAATTGGCTTCGGATCGGAAAGGACTGGAAGGTCGCTTCCGAAGTCATTCTGCCGGTGCCGCCCGTCCCCGCCGCGAAGGGCTAGGCACTTCGATCCGGCTATGGCTGCGCGCCAATGAGTTCTCCTCGTCAGCTAGGTCGTACCCAAAAATCCGCCCGCCGAACGTCGTCCGCATTATCGTCAGAGGCCGACAATTGGTCATATCGGCTTTGGGCCAACAAGCGACATGGCCGGCGGCGATCTAAGTCCTCAAGGCCGGCTCACCTTTCGACCGAGTGAAACCAGACTATAGCCCTGAGTGCCGGGGCCTCCGATCATAATGGCCTCCAAATAAGGCTCATCGATTGCCCCAGCCGACGACCAATCGACTATAAAGTTTGCGCCTAGGCCACCGCGGGTATCCTCTTGTGGAATGACAATCTGGATTGCGCCATAGGGCTTTAGCGCGATCGCGCGTGGCAGATATTTTTCGATTAGCTGACCGGCAACATTGAAGTAGTCAATCCGCTCGATGACAAGCGCTGCCGTTTCCGACGTATTGTGAATCGAAAGGGTCACTGACAACTCTAGTCTGGTGTTTCCGGCGCGGACCAATAGGCTTGAATGTGCCGGGACGTAAACTCTTCCTCGAACGATCAAAGGATCGCGCGGCAAATCAGCAATAGAGTCCGCAAACTTCGCTAGAAAAGCTGGAAGCTGATCAGGTTGTGCTCGCACGTCGGACATTGCCAGGAGCAACAGCGTTAGGAAGATTGCCGGTGTTCTCATTCGGTTGATCCGTAGCCGTGGTGTATCGCGGTCAGTGGGAGTGATCAGAACGTGGGCAGGCTGGAATGGGCGGCATTGACCCAGATCAACGACTCCTGGTGCAAATCTACCAGGCTTGCATTAGTCCGATGCGGGTCAGAAGCATCGTTTGGGCGGGCCGCTTGCTGTTTCCGAAGCCGCCACGCTGCCTCGGAGACCGCTCCGATTTCGGATGCGAGCCACTGGCGGACATTCGCCCGCGCAGCGAGGCTTGCGCTTCGCGCCCCGGCGCAACTCTACCCGTGATCCGGCATGATTGACAGTCTAACGCGTGTTGCACCCGGGCTGATGAAGCTCTTGTCCTACAGTTTTGCCGATGACTTTCGGCACGATCTGTTGGCGGGAATCTCCGTTGCCGCAGTGGCGTTGCCGGTCGCGATCGCCTACGCACAGCTCGCGGGCTTCGATCCGGTGGTAGGGCTGTATTCGAGCATTCTGCCGATGGTCGCGTACGCCATCTTCGGCACGTCGCGGCAAATGATCGTTAATCCCGATGCAGCCGTATGCGCCATGGTCGCTGCCGCAGTCGCTCCGCTGGCGGGCGGCAATGTCGAACTGTACTGGTCCCTCTCGGTCGCAGTTACGTTTCTGGCAGGCATGTTTTGCATTGCAGCGAGTTTCCTGCGGCTCGGTGCGCTGGCGGAATTTCTTTCCAAGCCAATCCTTGTTGGACTTTTGAACGGGGTCGCAATTTCCATCTGCTTGGGGCAAGTCGGTAAGCTGTTTGGTTTTTCCATTGAATCCAAAAGGATAATTCCGCAGCTGCTCGAAATCGTCGCCAAGCTTCCTCAGACGCAGATTCCGACGTTGATCGTAGGAGCGGCGAGCCTGGCGATATTGTTTGGGCTGGCGCGCTGGGTGCCGCGACTTCCGACTGCGCCGATCATATTGATCGCCGGCGGCACCGCGGTCGCACTGTTTGGGTTGGACCGGCATGGAGTGGCGATTCTGGGACCCGTTCCTGGAGGCCTGCCGCCGCTGCGAGTGCCTAGATTTCCAACGGATGACATACCATCCCTGCTCGGCAGCGCAGCCGGCCTGGCTCTCGTGCTGTTTTCGAGTGGCATGCTGACAGCGCGCAGCTTTGCGTCGAAGGGGGGCTACGAGATCGACGCCGACCGCGAGTTGGCGGCATTTGGAGCAGCTAATCTCGCTTCCGCCTTGTCTCAGGGGTTCACCGTGACCGGCGCTGACTCGCGTACGGCAATGGCTGTTGCTGCTGGCGGTCGCACCCAGGTGACTGGCCTAGTGGCGGCTGCGACGATCACCGCAGTGTTGCTGTTTCTGACCGGCCCAATGCGATATGTGCCGATTGCTGTGTTGGGCGCATTACTCGTGTTCGCTTCGATTTCGCTGTTTGACACGCGAACGCTGCGTGAAATTTGGAGCATCGATCGTAGCGAGGTCATCCTGGCCGTGATCACCACGCTGGGAGTCGTCGCGCTGGGCGCCATCAACGGGATCCTCATCGCGGTGGGGCTGGCACTGATCCGCTTCGTCAAGTTGACCGCGCGGCCCAGGGACGAAATCCTGGGAACGGTCGACGGAATTCCCGGTCTGCAT
Source organism: Bradyrhizobium macuxiense (assembly GCF_007993935.1). Classification (GTDB taxonomy): domain Bacteria; phylum Pseudomonadota; class Alphaproteobacteria; order Rhizobiales; family Xanthobacteraceae; genus Bradyrhizobium; species Bradyrhizobium macuxiense_A. The sequence continues at coordinate 684,571 of NZ_VITY01000002.1, forward strand.
TCGATCGCGCGACATCCAAACGCCAAGACGTTTCCGGGTCTGGTGCTCTATCGCTTCGATGGCCCGCTTACGTTCTTCAATTCTGATTACTTCAAGACGAGGGCGCTTGCGGCAGCTGACGCCGCAGGCCCGGAACTTCGATGGTTTGTCATTGACGCAATTCCAGTCAGCCAGATCGACACAACCGGGCTTTATGCACTTCGCGATTTGCGGGAACGGCTCGAAGCACGCGGAACGTCCCTGATGCTAGCTGGACGCAAGGCCGAGTTCCTCACGTGGTTTCGGGAAGCTGGTCTCTACCGGCCTGAACATGAAACATGGATACTCCCAACACTACGCCAGGCCCTGAAGGCTTATCTGCGGGCGGCGCAACCCATCGCGCCGCTTAGCCAGGACGATCTGTGAACGTCTGATCTGGGTCACAAGGAGAGATATCTCCAACGTCGGGTCGTGTGTCTGCTTCGTCCCTGAAAGCGGGCGTCTCAACGTTTTGAGTGCGACACGAGAGGCAACGCGCCTTGTTCGCAGCCGCAGCCTGATCTCATGTTGCTCTCGTTAGTGCGGTGAATTTGAAGTTCCTGCGAGCTTTCGCCGCGACCTCTCCATAGGAGCTTCAAAACTCAAAGCCGCACTGTTGCCGCCGACCTGAAGTCCACTACCCCGGGCTTTCACGAATCGATGAGGCGGACTTCAAATCGAAAGCGGTACCCGCTGCAAGGTGATACAAGCGTCGGGAGCGGGACACCGGTGCCACAACGCGGCAACACAGATCAGAACGCATACGCCTGCGAGCCCATGATGTCAGAGCCCCCAGAGCCCACGACGCTCCGATTTTCGACCGCCGAATGGCCGGCGCAGAACCGGCTCGCGATATGGCGCGAAGCGATCGGACGCCGTGTCTTTCAATTCGACACGATGCCGTTGCATGACGGGCCGTTCCACGCCGAGGCGACGGCGCAGGCCCTGCCCGAGCTGTGCTTTGGATCCTGGACCCTCGGCAATCTACGCACTGCCGTGACGCACGAACTGCTCGACGGCACCGACCACCTCATGCTCCGCATCTCGCTGAGCGGCGCGCCCGTCCTATCGCACCGGGGCCGCGAGGTCACCAGCGCTGCCGGCGATGCCATCCTGATGTCGACCGCGGAGCCGTGGGTGAGCATCTGTCCGTCATTCGTGCGCTTCCTCAGCCTGCGGCTGCGGCGCAAGGCGCTTACGCAGCTCGTGTCGTATCCCGAAGATGCGCTGATGCGCCCGGTGCCGCGCGATACCGAAGCCGTGAAACTGTTGACCTTCTATCTCCAAAAACTGATCCGCATGGGTCCGATGTCGACACCCGAACTACGGAAAGTCGTCGTCACCCACATCTACGACCTCGCGGCGTTGGTGATAGGCGCCACCCGCGACGGGGCGGCTGTGGCGAAGGACCGGGGCCTACGCGCCGCGCGGCTTGCCGCCGCCAAAGCCGACATCCATGCGCATTGCTCCGATCCCGACCTCACGCTGGTCACCGTCGCGGCGCGTCGGAATCTCTCGCCGCGCAGTCTTCAGCGCCTCTTCGCCGACGAGGGAACGAGCTTCACCGAATTCGTCCTCGACGCCCGCCTGACGCAGAGCCATCGGCTGCTGACCGATCCGCGCCAGGGCGATCGCAACATCAGCAGTATCGCGTTCGAAGCCGGCTTCGGCGATCTGACCTATTTCAACCGCACGTTCCGCCGCCGCTACGGCGCGACGCCCTCCGACGTCCGCGCCACGATGCGGCGTTGAGCGCGTTAGGCCGCGACGGATGCGGATCGAATCGCTATCGCGCCTTGGCTCCTCGTTTTCGTTGCGCAGTGGATGGCGCTCTGATTCCGAAGTTCGTAAGCACATGCGGCTCACTCTTGTACGAACTTCGGAATCAAGGAGCACTAACTACGCAGCGAGTGCCTTCAGCACCGCGGCTGACTCGGCGACCCAGCCAAAAATGCCGCCCTGGGCCTTGATCATCTTCAGGCCCATCTCGTGGAATTCCGGGAAGTAAGACGCGCAGCCGTCCGAGATCACGACGCAGCGGTAGCCGCGGTCGTTGGCCTCGCGCACCGTGGTGTTGACGCAGACCTCGGTGGTGACGCCGCAGACCAGGAGATTCTCGATACCGTATTTGCTGAGGATGTCACTGAGCTCGGTGGCGTAGAACGCGCCCTTGCCGGGCTTGTCGATCACGATCTCGCTCTCGAGCGGATAGAGCTCGGGGATGATGTCATGCCCCGCCTCGCCGCGGATCAGTATCCGCCCCATCGGCCCGGGATCGCCGATGCGGAGCGACGGCGCACCGCGCTCGACTTTCGCCGGCGGCGCGTCGGAGAGATCGGGCAGATGGCCCTCGCGGGTATGGACCACGAGCAACCCGGCCTCGCGCACCGCCGCGAGGACAGCAGCGATCGGCTGCACCGCACGGGCGAGCTGACTGACGTCATTGCCGAGCGTCTCGCCGAAGCCGCCAGGCTCCATGAAATCGCGCTGCATGTCGATGATGACGAGCGCGGTCTTGCTCCAGTCGAGCGTGATCGGCGCCGGCTCCGCCGCGATTGTCCCTGTGTCTGCCATCCCGTTCCCCTGCGCCAAGGCACTTTGGAGCCAGTAAAGCAAGCGATGTGCCAGCGGACAACGGCTGGTGTTGGCGGCGGCTACTTGAAGAAATGCACGAGGCCGATGCTCAAGCCCAAGAGCAGCATCAACGACAGCGTGACCGCCGCCGTCACCCGGCCGCCGACGGTCGAGAGCACGCGCACGTCGACGCCGAGCCCGAGCGCGGCCATCGACACCACGGTGAGGATCGCTGCCGTCTTGGTCACCGGCGCGATCGCGATGTCGGGCACGAGCTGGAACGAGCGCAGCGCTGCCAGCACCAGGAAGCCGATGATGAACCAGGGCACCAGCTTGAACGGGCTGATCGAGGCGGTCTTTGCAGCGCCCTCCTTTGCGGGTCCTTTCTCGGCCGTGCTGGCCTCGGTGTTTGCCTTGCGCCGCCGCGCGACGAGCAGCGAGAGGGCGACCACGATCGGGCCCAGCATCAGGACGCGCACCAGCTTCACCAGCGTGCCGATCTGGGTCGAGACGATGCCGGCCGGCACGGTCGCCGCTAGCACCTGCGGCACGGCATAGACCGTGAGCCCGGCGAGAATGCCGTACTGCGTCGCCGTCAGCTTCAGCAGCGGAATCAAGAGCGGCAGGCCGAGCACCATCAGCACGCCGAGAATGGCGGTGAACGAGATCGACGAGACGATGTCGTCGCCATCGGCCTCGATCACCGGCGCCACCGCCGCGATCGCGGAATTGCCGCAGATCGAATTGCCGCAGGCGATCAGGATCGCGAGTTTGGTCTTGAGCCCGAGCAGGCGGGCGAGGCCATAGCTCACCGCCAGCATGATCACGACGGTCGCTGCGATGGCGCCGATCAGGAGCCAGCCCGACGCCAGGATCGCGGCGAAGCTGATGGACGCGCCGAGCAGCATCACCGCGACCTCGAGCAGCTGCTTGGCGCTGAAGGCAATGCCCGAGCGCCAGCGCTCCGACGGTTCCCAGGCGGTACGCACCGCCATCCCGAGCAGGATCGCGACCACCAGCGCCTCGATATAGGGATGATCGAAAACCCGCTCCTCGGCGGCCTGGATGCCGAGCGAGATGACCGTGACCACGCCGCACAGCAGAATGCCCGGAATGAGCAGGATGATGCCCTTCAGCACCCCCTGCTTCTGCCCCTGATCTTGTTCCTGTTCCGGCACGAAATCCTCTTTTCGGAGAAGATTTTATGCGCCAGGGCGGACCTCTTGGCTAATATCTTTTCGGACTGCCCCGATAGAGAGAAGTTATGTCCCTTAACCTGCATCTGCTCCGCCTGTTCGCGGCCGTGGCGAGGACCGGAAGTTTCTCCCGCGCCGCCGACCTCCTGCACATCAGCCAGCCGGCGATCTCCAAGGGCGTGCGGGATTTCGAGCTGCAGGTCGGCTGCCGGCTGCTCGACCGCACCCCGAAGGGGGTGCGGCCGACCCGGGAGGGCGCGGCGCTGGCACGGCATGCCGAAACCCTGTTCGCGGCCGAGCGGGCCGCCGAGGACGAATTGCAGGCGCTGCGCAACCTCGACAGCGGCTCGCTGCGCATCGGCGCCAGCACCACGATCGCGACCTACATGATCCCGGAATTTCTCGGCGTGTTCCACCGCGCCTTTCCCGGCATCGACCTGCATGTGGTGAGCGCCAACACCAGCGATATCGCCGCACTGATGCTGGGACATGAGATCGAAATCGCGCTGGTCGAGGGGCCGGTCGAGGACGAGAACCTGACCAGCGACGCCTGGCGCACCGACGTGATGGTGCTGATCGCGGCCCCGGATCACCGCTTTGCGGCTGCCGCAGGCCCGGTCGACGTCCGCCTGCTCAACGACGAGATCCTGATCGTGCGCGAGCCCGGTTCCGGCACCCGCGAGGTGGTCGCGCAGGCGCTGGCCGCCCACCGCGTCGAGCCGCAACGGACGCTGGAGATCGGCAGCACCGAGGCGATCAAGCAGGCGGTGGCATCAGGTGTCGGCGTCGCCATCGTGTCGATCGCGACGATCGACGATCAGGTGAAGCTGGGCAAACTCAAGGTGATCCCGATCAAGGGCGTCCATATCGAACGCACGCTTTGGCAATTGAAATCGCCCGGCCGGCTCGACGTGCCGGCGGCGGTCGCGTTCGAGGGGATCATTCGAGAGACGCGGGCCGCGAAGACGGCGCCGCGCACGCCGTCAGCTAAAGCGCGGCGAACAGACCCTGCGCCCACGCAACGGCATGTTCGAAGCTGAACACGCCGGGCTCGAAATAGACCGCGCGTGCCAGCACGATGCCGACCACCAGCACCCAGAACACGCTGGTGCCCGCGGTCTTCAGCCATTTCGACACGCCCTCGCTCGCGGCCGAGGTATCGACTGCGGGGACCGGCTCACCGAAGGGATCGAATGCTGATTGACTCATCGTCGTAACCATCTGGACTACCCGCAGAATGTCGCGACGGCGGGGGCGGAAGCAAGGGTAGCAGAATGCCTTTTACGCCGGTTAATTAGAAGGACGTTTTCCGGCCCGAAAGGCGGGGAGGATTTCCTTCTCGGCGCCTAAAGCGCGATGCGCTTTAGCTCTTTGTTTGAGCATAATCTTTTCGGAAAACCGCTTCGCACTTTTCCGGATCATGCTGCCCGGGCGTCAGCTGTCCGTCCCGCGCTGCGTGGCCATGCGCGGCAGCGTGATCCGCACGCGCGTCCCCATGCCCGGGGCGCTGTCGAGATGCAGTTCTCCGCCCAGCCGGTTCGTGACGATGTTGTGCACGATGTGCAGGCCAAGCCCGATCCGGCCAATGTCGCGGCGCGTGGTGAAGAATGGATCGAAAGCCTGCCGAAGCACGTCGCGGTCCATCCCGCAGCCATCGTCGGCGAACAGGATCTCCACCTGGTCGGTACCTGATGCCCGCAGCCGGATCGAGACGGTGCCGCCCTTGCCGTCCGGAAACGCGTGCACGACCGAATTGACGAACAGGTTCGTCAGCGCCTGGCCATACGGGCCGGGATAGCTGTTCATCACGAGACCCGCCGGACAATCGACCTCGAGCGCCAGATTGTTCTTCGGCAACGCCGGACGCAGCTTCGAAAGCACCTGTTCGGTCACCTCGCCGAGATCGAACTGGCTGCGGTCGAAATAGCTGCGGTCGACGGCCACCTGCTTGAACGACTGCACCAGGTCCGCGGCACGCTTGAGGTTGCCGACCAGCAGCGACGACGCGCTTTCAACGACCTCGATGAAATCGCTGAGGCTCGAGCGCTTCAGCTTGCCGCGCGCCGCCTCGGCGGCGAAGTCCGCGCATTTCTGCTCCAGCACCGAGGCGACTGTAAGGCTGGTGCCGACCGGGCTATTGATCTCGTGCGCGACACCGGCCACCAGCCGGCCCAGCGCTGCGAGCTTCTCCGCCTCGATCAGCGACGCCTGGGTCTCCTGCAGATGGTGCAGGGCCTTCTCGGCCGCGTCGCGCGCGGCGCGGATCTCGCGTTCGCCGCGCTTGCGATCGGTGATCTCCTCCGCCGCCACGTTGACGCCGACGATGCTGCCGTTCGGCCCCCGCTGCGGATGCCAATGCGTGATCCAGCAGCGCTCGTCATTATGGCCGGGGCGCTGGCCGTACACCTCCACGCCGGTCACCGGCTCGCCGGTCTCCATGATCGAGCGGACGATACCTTCGACCGCGGTGGCCAGCGCGGGCACGCAATCATGCACGGTGCGTCCGAGATGGCCTTCGACCGAGATGCCGCAGATCTCGGTGAGGCGCTGATTGATCTGAAGATAACGGCAGTCGGGAGAGAGGTAGGCAAGACCGATCGGTGCAGTGTCATAGATCAGCTGCAGCGCCGGTTGTTTTGGGAACTGAACGTCGTGGACGACGGACGACCGCATGTCCTTCCCCCCGTTGGCGCCAAGTCTAGCGGTTCACGATGGTCCCGCAATAGGCGCAGCCAAGCCGGCAGTAGCGGTCAGCTCTGTCCAGATTCGGCACGGGTTGAGGTTGGCGGAGCCAGGATCGGCGCCTGCCGCCTTGTGGCAGCCTCAGCTATTCACTGCACCGTGCGCTCGGAAATTCTCGATGAAGCGCAGCAGCACCCGCGCGCCGGTGTCGGCGTCGGCGAGCTCGACATGCTCGGCCGGATTGTGGCTGATCCCGCCGCGGCAGCGCACGAAGATCATCCCGATATCGGCGATGTCGACCATCGCCATGCCGTCATGCCCTGCCCCGCTCGGCAGCTCGAACACGGCATGGCCTTCGGCTGCGACAGCCGCAGCGATCTGCGTCTTGAGCCACGGCGCGCAGGGCACGCTGCGGTTCTCGTGGGTGACGTCGATCTGCAGTGCGAGCTCGCGGCGTTTTGCGATCGCCTCGATCTGCCGCACGATGTCGGCGACGGCGCGCTTGCGATGCATGTCGCTCTGCGAGCGGATGTCCATCGTGAAGGATACCTTGCCCGGGATCACGTTGGTGGCGCCGGGCATCGCGCTGATGTAGCCGACGGTGCCGACGAGGCCGGCTTCATCGCTCCGGCAGAATTGCTCGATCGCAACGATGCATTCCGCGGCGCCGGTCAACGCATCGCGCCGCAGCGGCATCGGCACGGTGCCGGCATGGCCGGCGAAGCCGGTGAGATTGGCGGCGAGCCGTGTCGCACCGGAAATCGCGGTGACGACGCCGACCGGCAGCGCCTTCTGTTCCAGCACCGGCCCCTGCTCGATGTGCAGCTCGACATAGCCGAGCAATTCGCGGCGGGCGCGCGCCGCCTTGCCGATATGATCGGGATCGAGCCCGAATTGGATCAGCGCATCGCGCATCGAGGTGCCGGCGCGATCGCGCGTGTTGAGCACGCTCGCGTCGAACGTGCCGGCCACCGCGCGGCTGCCGAGCAAGGTCGAGGCGAAGCGCACGCCCTCCTCGTCGGCAAAGCCAACGATCTCGATCGCGAATGGCAGCCGCTTGCCGCGGCGGTTCAGGTCGGCAACGCAGGCGATCGCGGTGATGACGCCGAGCGGGCCGTCCCACCTTCCGGCATCGCGCACGGTGTCGTAATGCGAGCCGAGCATCAACGCCGGCAGGCCCGGCCGCTCGCCCTCGTAGCGGCCGCAGACATTGCCGATCGCATCGAGATGCGCGCTCATGCCGGCCTCGCGCATCCAGGACAGGATCAGATCGGCCGCCTTGCGGTGCTCCTCGGTGAGGAAGATGCGCGCCAGATGCTCCGGCGTCTCCGAGATCGCCGCGAGCTGATCGATCCGCGCCACGATCTCATCGCCAAGGGAAGACGGGTTTGAAGACGGGTTTGAGGACGGTTTTGTCTCGCTCATGCTGTTTCCCATCAGTCGAACCGGCGCCGGAGCCCGCTTCACTCGTAGCAGGCCCGGTCCGATTCACCAGCCGACAAATGGCGTCGTCTGCGACGTCCCGGCCGGGCGCGCCTCGGCCGGCCGGCGGTTAGCGGTTGCTTAACGGCATTGCATACAACGAAGAATGATCGCCCACAAATTAGGCATCGCCAGTGTTTCCGATTCCAAAGACGAACCACATCGACCATTATTCCCATTAATAATCAGCTGCTTACGGAACCATGATTGCCAAACGTGCTCTGGCACGAAGCTTGCGACACTCCGTCAAGCGCCGCCGTTACGGCGGCTGCGACTAGGACAGGCGGGCCAGCCCCGCCGGAGGGAGCAGGCGATGGATTTTGGCAGGATTTCAAGAAGGCATTTATTGCAGGGAAGCGCGGCGCTGGCGCTCGGCAGCACGCTCGGCACTCGCGGCGCGGCAGCGGCGGAAACCACGGTCGGCTTCATCTATGTCGGCTCGCGCGACGACTACGGCTACAACCAGGCGCACGCGCAAGGAGCCGCGGCGGTGAAGAAGCTTCCCGGCATCAAGGTGGTCGAGGAAGAGAAGGTGCCGGAGACCGATGCGGTCGAGAAGACCATCGAGTCCATGGTCAATCTCGACGGCGCCACGCTGCTGTTTCCGACCTCGTTCGGCTACTACAACCCGCACGTCGTCAAGATGGCCGGCAAGTTTCCCAAGCTGCACTTTGAGCATTGCGGCGGCCTGTGGAGCGACAAGGACCCGAAGAACGCCGGCAGCTATTTCGGCTATATCGACGAGGCGCAATACATCTCCGGCATCGTCGCCGGCTATTCGACCAAGAGCGGCAAGCTCGGCTTCGTCGCGGCCAAGCCGATCCCGCAGGTGCTGCGCAACATCAACGCGTTCACGCTCGGTGCCCGGCTCGCCAATCCGAAGGCGACGACGCAGGTGATCTTCACCGGCGACTGGTCGATGCCGGTCAAGGAAGCCGAGGCGACCAACAGCCTGATCGATCAGGGCGTCGACGTGCTGACCTGCCATGTCGACGGACCGAAGACGATGGTCGAGAACGCCGCGCGCCGCGGCGCGATGGTTTGCGGCTATCACGTCAACCAGTCGCCGCTGGCGCCGAAAGCCTATCTCACCGGCGCCGAATGGAATTGGGAAGCGCTGTATCCGAAATTCGTCAAGATGATCGTCGCGGGCGAACCGATCCCGAACTTCTATCGCGGCGGCCTGAAGGAAGAGATCGTCAAGGTCTCGCCCTATGGCGAGATGGTCTCGGCGGAAGCGCGCAAGCACGCCGATGACGTCAAGGCCAAGTTCATGTCCGGCGAATACACGATCTTCAAGGGCCCGATCGCCGACAACAAGGGCAAGACGGTGATCGCCGGCGGCACCGACCGCGGCCAGCAGGATCCCGAACTCGAGAAGATGGACTATCTGGTCGAGGGCGTGATCGGAGCCACCGCGTGACGACCGAGGCGGCGGAATCGGTGGAGGCGGCCGGCGTTGCTCCGGCCGCCGATCCCGGCTTCCTCCAGCGCTACGGCGCGAGCATCGAGTACATCCTGATCCCGGGTGCGGCGCTGGTCGGTGCGCTCGCGGTGTTCGGCGGCTTCATCGCGCTCTACGGCAAGAACCCGCTCGATCTCTATTTCTACATGTATTACGGCGCGTTCGGCACCTGGTTCTCCTGGCAGAACACGCTGACCCGCGCCGCGCCCTTGATCCTGACCGCGCTGTGCACGGCGCTGCCGGCGCAGCTCGGCATGGTGATCATCGGCGGCGAAGGCGCGCTCCTGATCGGCGCATTGTCGGCGACATCGGCGGCGCTGGCATTGCAGGGTGCCGCGCCGATCGTGGTGCAGATCGCGATGGTGATCGCGGGCATGATCGGCGGCGGCCTCTGGATCACGCTCTCGGGCGGCCTGCGGCAGTATCGCGGGGTCAACGAGACGATCTCGAGCCTGCTGCTGGTCTACATCGCGCTCGCGATCCTGAACCATTTGGTCGAGGGGCCGATGCGCGATCCGGCCAGCCTCAACAAGCCGTCGACGCGCGAGATCGGAGCCGCCAACATGATCGGCACCATTCCCGGCACCGACGTGCATTGGGGCCTGGTGTTCGGCCTGGTCGCGGCCATCGCGGCCTACATCTTGATCTATCACACCACCTTCGGCTTCGCCGCGCGCGTCGCCGGCGGCAACATCCGCGCCGCCAAGATCGTGGGGCTTAGCGTCGGCAAGCTGATCATGACCGTCTGCTTCCTCGCAGGCAGCAGCGCAGGCCTTGCCGGCATGATCGAGGTCGCGGCCGTGCAGGGCCGCACCAATGCCAATCTCGCCGCGGGCTACGGCTTCACCGGCATCCTGGTTGCGTTCCTGGCGCGGCAGAATCCGCTGGCGATCATTCCAGTGGCGATCCTGCTCGGCGGCATCTCGGCCTCCGGCGGCCTGTTGCAGCGGCGGCTCGGGCTGCCCGATGCCTCCGTGCTGGTGCTGCAAGGCATCATCTTCGTGTTCGTGCTGGCGAGTGATGCGCTCTATGGGCGGATCGGCTTCCTGAAGGGAAAGTCCTGACATGGCGGATGCATCGCTCGGACTCTGGACCGTCCCGCTCGCCGTGTTCGGCGGCGCCATCCGCGTCTCGACGCCGTTTTTATTCGTCAGCCTCGGCGAATGCATCACCGAGCGAAGTGGCCGCATCAATCTCGGCCTCGAAGGCACGCTGGTGATGGGCGCGATGAGCGCCTATGGCATCTCCTATCTCTCGGGCTCGCCATGGCTTGGCGTGCTCGCGGCCGGGATGACCGGCGCCCTGTTCGGCGCGCTGCATGCCGGCATCTGCTCGCTGCCGCGCGTCAACGACATCGCGGTCGGCATCGCGCTGATGCTGCTCGGCACTGGTTTGGCCTTCTTCCTCGGCAAGCCGCTGATCGAGCCGACGGCCGCAAGGCTGCCGGCGATCGATTTCGGCTGGTGGAGCGACATCCCGCAGCTGCGCGCGGCGCTGCGCATCAACGTGCTGTTCCTGATCGGCGTCGCGATCGCGCCGCTGCTCTATTGGGCGTTCAGGACCACGCGATGGGGCCTGTTGATCCGCACCGCCGGCGAGAGCGCCGACGCTGCGCGCGCGATGGGTCATTCCGTGCTGCTGATCCGGCTGCGCGCCACCATGATCGGCGGCTTCCTCGCCGGCATCGGCGGCTCGTTCCTGTCGCTGTTCTATCCCGGCAGCTGGAACGAGGGTCTCTCCTCGGGACAGGGCATCACCGCGGTCGCGCTGGTCATCTTCGCGCGCTGGGACCCGATGCTGTGCCTGTGGGCCTCGCTCGCCTTCGGCGGCGCCGCCGCGCTCGGGCCCGCGCTGCAATCGGTCGGCATCACCTCCGGCTATCATCTGTTCAACGCCGCGCCCTACATCCTGACCCTGGCGATCATGATCATCACCTGCTCGCCGAAGCGCACGCTGACCGGCGCGCCGGCCGAATTGTCCATCACCCGATAGACCGCGAGATCATTCCATGCCTGAGCGCTTCATCAAGTCCGAGCCCTATGCCTGGCCCTACAATGGCGATCTGCGGCCAGGGAATACCGCGCTCATCATCATCGACATGCAGACCGATTTCTGCGGCGTCGGCGGTTATGTCGACAAGATGGGCTACGACCTGTCGCTGACGCGGGCGCCGATCGAGCCGATCAAGAAGCTGCTCGCGGTGATGCGCGCGCAGGGTTTTCACATCATCCACACCCGCGAAGGCCACCGCCCTGATTTGGCCGACCTGCCCGCCAACAAGCGCTGGCGCTCGCGCCAGATCGGCGCCGGCATCGGCGATCCCGGCCCCTGCGGCCGCATCCTGGTGCGCGGCGAGCCGGGCTGGGAGATCATTCCCGACCTCGCGCCGCTGCCGGGCGAACCCGTCATCGACAAGCCCGGCAAGGGCTCGTTCTGTGCCACTGATCTGGAGCTGATGCTGCGGCTGCGCGGCATCGAGAACATCGTGCTGACCGGCATCACCACCGATGTCTGCGTCCACACCACGATGCGCGAGGCCAACGACCGCGGCTTCGAATGCGTGCTGGTCGAGGATTGCTGCGGCGCGACCGACAAGAGCAATCACGACCACGCGCTGAAGATGATCAAGATGCAGGGCGGCGTGTTCGGCGCGGTGACCAAATCGACAGACCTGATCGGGGCATTGTCGTGATCATCGGCGAACCGCCCGCCCCGTCAGGCGCATTCGGCATCGACGCCATCGCCATGACGATGCGGTTCGGCGATTTCACCGCGCTCGACAATGTCGAATTGAAAGTGCGCCCCGGCTCGTTCCACGCGCTGCTCGGCGAGAACGGCGCCGGCAAGAGCACGCTCGTGAAATGCATCATGGGCTATTACCACGCTACCGAAGGCGACATCATTGTCGGCGGCCGCCAGCAGACCATCGCCAATCCCAAGAATGCGCATGCGCTCGGCCTCGGCATGGTCTACCAGCACTTCACGCTGGTGCCGGCGATGACGGTCGCCGAGAATCTGGTGTTGGCGCGCGACGACGTGCCTTCGGTGGTCGACTGGCGCAAGGAGAAGAAGGAGCTCGAGGCCTTCCTTTCGCGGATGCCGTTCAAGGTGCCGCTCGACGCCAAGGTCTCCGACATCTCCGCCGGCGAACGGCAGAAGTGCGAGATCCTCAAGCAGCTCTATCTGAAGCGCCGCTTCCTGATCCTGGACGAGCCGACTTCAGTGCTGACGCCGGGTGAGGCCGACGAGGTGCTCGGCATGCTGCGCGCCATGGTGGTCGCAGGCGAACTCACCATCCTGATGATCACGCACAAGTTCCGCGAGGTGATGGCGTTTGCCGATGAGGTGACGATCCTGCGCCGCGGCAAGCTCGCCGGCACCGGCCGCGTCGCCGACCTCACGCCCGACGAGATGGCGCGCACCATGATCGGCGCCGAGCAGCTCACCGTGCAGCCGCCGCGCACCGGCGAGACCGGCGCGCCCCGGCTCGAACTCGACAAGCTCACTGCGCGCGATGACGCGGGCGCAATTGCCGTGCACGGCGTGTCGCTGACCGTGAAGAGCGGCGAGATCGTCGGCATCGCCGGCGTGTCCGGCAACGGCCAGCGCCAGCTGGTCGAAGTGCTGGCCGGCCAGCGCGAAGCCGAAAGTGGCCTGATCCGCGTCCAGGGCGAGGCTTATGCTGCGAGCCGCGAGGAGATGCGCCGCCACAGGATGTCGCTGCTGCCGGAGGAGCCGCTGAAGAACGCCTGTGTCGGCGGCATGAGCGTCGCCGACAACATCGCGTTCCGTGAGTTCGATCGCGCGCCGTTCGCGCGGGGCGGCTGGTGGCTGAACGGCAAAGCATTCAGAAGCGATGCGGAGCGCAAGATCAACCGCTACAAGATCAAGACCCGCACGCCGGAGACGCCGATCGCGGCACTCTCGGGCGGCAATGTGCAGCGCGCGGTGCTGGCGCGTGAGCTCTCGGGCGACGTCGAGGTGCTGATCGCCGCCAACCCCTGCTTCGGGCTCGACTTCGCGGCGGTCGCGCAGATCCATGCCGAGATCATGGCGGCCCGCAACCGCGGCGCGGCGGTGCTCTTGGTCAGCGAAGACCTCGACGAGCTCCTGGAGCTGTCGGATCGGCTGGTCGTGATGTTCCACGGCGCGTTCGTGCACGAGGCCCGCGCCAGCGAGGCCGACCTCACCGAGATCGGCCGGCACATGGCAGGACACTGACGCACGTCACTGATTCCGCGACGATGCCGCCGCGCGTTCGTGGTGTGGCGCACCGCGCAGGAACGCCCTGCCGAAATCATCGACGGCAGGCGCCAGGATCGCCCGATCCCGCGGCAGCGCCTGCGGCATCTCGTCGCGGATGAACGCCAGCAGCTTCTCGCGTATCTCGCAGCGCAGGTCCCAGGACTGCGGCGCATTCCGCGCGCTGACCAGCGCACGCAGCTCGATCGTGCGCGGGTGGGTATCAATCACCTGCAGATTGACGACTGCGCCATCCCACAGTCTCGACTCCTTGGCGACCTGCTCAAGCCTGTTGCGGATCGCCGGCACGTCGGCGCTGTAATCCACGTGGAGCGCGATTGCGCCGATCAGCGACTGCGCGTCGCGCGTCCAGTTCTGGAACGGGCGCTCGATGAAATAGGACAGCGGCACCACCATGCGGCGCCAGTCCCACAGCCGGATCACGACATAGGTCGAGGCGATGTCCTCGACCCAGCCCCATTCGTTCTCGATGATGACGGCATCCTCGATCCGGATCGGCTGGGTGACGGCGATCTGCACGCCGGCGATCAGATTGCTCAACAAGGGTCGCGCCGCGAGACCGACGATCAGGCCGGCGGCGCCCGCGGACGCGAACAGGCTGACGCCATACTGCCTGACCGAATCGAATGTCATCAGCGCGGTGGAGACCGCGATGATGACGATCAGCGTATCGGTGACCCGCTTGAAGACGCGCACCTGGGTGACGTGCTTGCGCGCCAGGAAATTCTCGGCAACGTCGAGACGGAATCTGTCGAGATATCTGCCCGAGGCCATGTCGACGGCGCGGATCGAGATCCAGCCGACCAGCGCGATCACGGCGACGCCGAAGAAATGGCTGAGCGTCTGCCGCAGCAGATCGTCGAGCGGTGCCAGCGGCAACACCAGCGCGACGGCGGCGAGACACAGCGCCAGCCGTGACGGCCCCGAGGTCCGGTCAAGCAGCTGCGGTGCGACCGCATTCTTCGATCCGACCATACGGTGGACGAGACGCTGCGCGATCGCGTGAACGACCAGCGCCGCGGCGATCGCAGCCGTGATCAGGACAAGACCGAACACCCAATCCGGAACCCAACAAAATGTGTGTTCCAGTTCGACCATGACATCGCGCATGAAACCCGCCTGCTCCCGCATTGCAGGCCGCTAACGCACAGCATCCGGGATCGCTTCTGACGCCCGTGCAATGCAGCAATTCACCCGATGCAACCCGCTCGGATGCCCGGGACAGCTGCGTCAAACCGGTGGACGTGGAACCGCGCTAGCCGATCTCGAACGCGTCGGCGGCGAGATGCTTCAGATTGGCGTGCCAATGCTCGGCGATCGCAAGCCGCGTCGGCACCCAGACGTGCTCGTGCTTCCCGATGTAATCGAGAAAGCGCATCAGCGCGGCGGCGCGGCCGGGACGGCCGACGACACGGCAATGCAGGCCGACCGACATCATCTTGGGTCGCGTCGCGCCCTCGGCATAAAGCACGTCGAAGCTGTCCTTCAAATAAGCGTAGAACTCGTCGCCGCCGCCAAAGCCCTGCGCATTGATGAAGCGCATGTCGTTGGCATCGAGCGTGTAGGGGATCACGAGATGCGGCTCGGTGCCCGGTGACTTGATCCAATACGGTAGATCGTCGGCATAGGAATCGCAGAGATAGCGCAGGCCGCCGGCCTCCATCAGCAGCCGCAGCGTGTTGATCGAGGAGCGGCCGGTGTACCAGCCGAGCGGCCGCGCGCCGGTGGCCTCGGTATGCACGGCGATGGCGCGGGCGATCTCCGCGCGCTCCTCGTCCTCCGACATCTCCTTGTGCTCGACCCAGCGCAGGCTGTGGCTCGCGATGTCCCACCCCGCCTCCTGCATCGCGGCGACGACTTCGGGATTGCGCTTCAACGCCATCGCGACGCCGAACACGGTCGCCGGCAACCTCCGCTCGGTGAACATCCGCCACAGCCGCCAGAAGCCGGCGCGCGAGCCATATTCGAACATGGTTTCGATATTGGCGTGGCGCTGGCCGACCCAGGGCTGCGCGCCGAGCACGTCGGACAGAAACGCTTCCGAGGCGCGATCGCCGTGCAGGATGTTGTTCTCGCCGCCCTCCTCGAAATTGACCACGAACTGCACGGCGACGCGCGCAGCGTCAGGCCACTTCGGATCCGGCGGGTTGCGGCCGTAGCCGCGGAGATCGCGCGGATAGCGGGCCTCGGTCACATCAGATTTCCTCGAAGCGGATGTTCTGCGCGCCCTTCCACAGCACGGTCTTGCCGAAGGCGGTGAGGTTTTCCAGCCCCGAGGTCAGCGTGATGAAGTGATTGCCGGCGAGCTGGCCCATCTTGCTGGCGAAATGCACGCCGCCATAGGCGAGCAGGATCTCGGTCTCGCTGATGCCGCCGGGATAGAGGATGATCTGGCCCGGCGCCGGATAGCTGGTGTGGTTCTCGTAGGAGACGCCGAAATCGAGATCGCCGAGCGGCATCCAGACGCCCTCGCCGCTCCAGCGCACATGGATCGCCTGGCTCTCGAACGGCATCGCCTTGCGGAACGCGGCCACCGTCTTCGGCGCGAGCTGTTCCTCGAAACGGGCGTCAAAGGTGAAATCGCCGGCGCGGACAATCAGTTTGCTCATCGGACTCTCGTGGGTAGCTGGAAGAAGTGATGCCCCAACCATTGCCGCCGGCCCGCGCCGGACGCAAGGCCGATTCCGGCCCAAAATGCCGGTTTTTTGCCGCAAGGGCGGCTACCGCAACGCAGATTTGAGCAGGGTTGCGTTGCACCCCGCCTTCCCCTTTGCGAACCTGACTGCACTCACAGGAGGACGGTTGATGACAACAAACAGCTTGCACGGACATGTGGCGCTGGTGACCGGCGGATCGCGCGGCATTGGTGCTGCGATCGTCAAGATGCTGGCGGACGCCGGTGCCGCCGTCGCCATCAACTATCGCGAACGCTCGGCCGAGGCCGAGACATTGGCGAAGGGCATCATTGCCGCCGGCGGCCGGGCCGTCGCGATCGCCGCCGACGTTTCGGAAGCGGCAGCGGTCGCCGGCCTGGTCGAGCGCGCCAGGTCCGAGCTCGGCCCGGTCGACATCCTCGTCAACAATGCCGGGATCGCGATCGTCAGGGGTGTCGACGACCTCACCGAAGAGGATTTCGACCGCACCATCACGGTCAATCTCAAATCGGCGTTTCTCTGCACACAGGCGGTGCTGCCGATGATGCGCACCCGGAAATGGGGCCGCATCGTCAACATCTCCTCCGGTGCCGCGCGTGGCGGCGGCTCGATCGGCCCGCACTACAATGCATCCAAGGCGGCGATGGAGGGCATGACTCGTGGCTATGCGGCGCGCCTCGTCAAGGAAGGCATCACCGTGAATGCGGTCGCGCCCTCGCTGATCGAGACCGACATGATGAAGGGCCAGAGCGGCCTCGTCAGCCGGATCCCGGTCGGCCGGTTCGGCACTGCCGAGGAGGTGGCGCAGGCCGTGATGCTCTTGGTCAACAATCCCTACATGACCGGACAGACCATCGCGATGAGCGGCGGCATGGCGTTCAATTAGAGCATGATGAGATTAAGTCGAATTACGATGCGACAGCCGGGCTCCCTCGCCCCGCTCTTCGCGGGGAGAGGGTTGGGGTGAGGGGCCGTCTCCGCGCATTCGGTGATGGCTGCGTTTGTGGAGACTCCCCCTCACCCGGAACGCATCTAACGATGCGTTCCGACCTCTCCCCGCACGCGGGGCGAGGTGAAGCGGAGTTCGTCTCTCGACTCGAAGCAAAGTCACCATGCTCCGGCTGGCGCATCTTGACCCGACAGCTCGATTGCCCTACCGGTCACGCCATGAACCGATCGATCCTCATCGCCAATTTCTGGTGGCTCGCCGACTGACAGGCGGGCCGAACGCGTTCATGCATTTTCGGGGCCGCCGCATCGGGCGGCCTTTATTGTTTCATCCCATCCGGCCCGCATGCGGTGTCCCCATTCAACCGAATGGAGATCAACCGTGACCAAACCGATCATCCTGACCGGCGACCGCCCCACCGGGCCGCTGCATCTCGGCCATTACGCCGGCTCGCTGCGCAGCCGTCTTCAGTTTCAGGACACCCATAAACAATTCCTGCTGCTCGCCGACATGCAGGCGCTGACCGACAATGCGCACGATGTCGGCAAGGTCCGCAGCAACGTCATCGAGGTCGCGCTGGATTATCTCGCCGTCGGCATCGATCCCGAGCAAACCTCGATCTGCCTGCAATCGCGGCTTCCGGCGCTGGCGGAGCTATCGATGCTCTATCTCAACCTCGTCACCGTCGCGCGGCTCGAGCGCAACCCGACCATCAAGGACGAGATCCGTGCGCGCGGATTCGGACGCGACATCCCGGCGGGCTTCCTGTGCTATCCGGTGGCGCAGGCTGCCGATATCACCGCGTTTCGGGCGACCGTCGTCCCCGTCGGCGAGGACCAGGCGCCGCTGATCGAGCAGACCAACGAGATCGTCCGTCGCGTCAACGCGCTCGCGGGCCGACCGCTGCTGCCGGAGGCCGTGGCCATCATTCCGCGCGCGGGACGGCTGCCCGGCGTCGATGGACGCGCCAAGATGAGCAAATCCGCGGGCAACGCGATTGCGCTTTCGGCTTCGCCCGATGACATCTCGGCCGCGGTGCGCGCGATGTTCACCGATCCCGACCATCTGCGCGTCGCCGATCCCGGCAAGGTCGAGGGCAATGTCGTCTTCATTTATCTCGACGCGTTCGACGACGATCACGACGCCGTCGAGGAATTGAAGGCGCGCTATCGGCGCGGCGGTCTCGGCGACGCGACCGTGAAGCGGCGGCTGGAAGACGTCCTGCAAGCCCTGATCGCACCGATCCGGACGCGGCGCGCTGAGCTCTCAACCAATCGCGATCACGTCGTCGACGTGATCAGGCGCGGAACCCTGAAAGCGCGGGAGATCACCGAGCGCACCAAGCGCGACGTGATGGCCGGGCTGGGCCTGTTCCAGCTCTGAACCCTGTCATCAAACCATGGCAGGAACTGTGCTTGGCTAAGGCAGTTATCCGTTTTGAGCATGATCTCCGCGCAACCGCCTTTGGCGTTTGTCGCGAGGGAAAACCGCTTCGCACTTTTCCGGATCATGCTGTGGCGAAACCGGATTTTGGAGCCTGTCGTGATCGATCCGAAAACGCTTCTCGAACGCGCCGCGCAGCTGGCCGATCAGGCCAAGGGCGAGGAAGATGCCGGCATCCGCGAGCGGCTGCTGCGCATGGCCGAGCACTACCGCGATCTCGCCGCGCATGAGGCGTGGGCGCACGAAAACCCGCCGTCGGTGGGCGCGCTCACAGATGCGCTCGGCTCGCGCGCGCACTGATCAGCTCACGCGAATCCGATAACTCAGGGATTTCCGGCTACCCGAAGCGATGTACATCAGGCCGGGCTTGTCGGCGAACTCTCCGTCGAACTCCGCAGGGCTGGCAAAACCGTGCCATGGTTCGATGCAGAGGAACGGCGCTCCGCCAACCTTCGACCAGACGCCAAGCTCGCGGAAGCCGCGCCAGGAAATTTCGATCGCCGGGCCTTGCGTGGCTGCTGCCGGGCCCAGTGTCGCCGTGAAGAGGACCGATGTACTTGCGATCTGATCGAAGACCATCGCGTCGTCATCGAACAGCTCCTCCAACAGCGCAAGCGTTCTGCCCTTGACCGGATTGGGTTCAGGCTGCCGCCGCATCAATCCATCCTTCAACCGCCGGATTGGCGCGGGTTCAGTCTTGCCGAAGGTCAGCGTGTAAGCCTCTTTCGGCAGCCCCGGCACCAGCGGCCAATTGAACGCGGGATGACCGCCGAGCGAGGCCGGCAGCATCTCGTCGCCGCTGTTGACGATGTCGAAGCTGACGTCGAGGCCGGCGCCATCAATGCTGTAGGTGACCTCGAGCCTGAACGCGAAGGGGTAGCGTGCACGGGTTTCCGCATCGTCTGACAGCGCGAGCTTGCATGACCGCGTTCCCTGCTCAAACTAGGCAAAGCGGTGGTCGCGCGCGAAGCCGTGCTGCGTCATCGGATAGGTCTCGCCGTTGTGGCGAAGGGTGTCGTTCTTCAACCGGCCGACGATCGGGAACAGGATCGGCGCATGGCGTGGCCATTGCGGACCGGCCTGCCACAGCAATTCGGTCCCTTCGGCATTCCTGAGCGACGACAATTCGGCGCCTTGCGCCAGGATGGTCGCGGCGATTCCATCGCCGCGCAGCGTGTGACTGTCGCTCATGCTTCGCCTCGCCGGGTTGCGCTATGCCCTGACACGAGATGTTCGATGCGGGCGAAGCCGTCAACCCCAAAGGGATGGGGTCGCCGCCGCGTGGCGGCCCCTAGCCTCAAGCCTACCCGGTGATCTTGGAGAAATCCGGCTGGCGCCGCTCGGCAAACGCCGCAAACGCCTCGCGCGCCTCGGCGCTCATCAGCCGCTCCTGGAAGATCTTGCCCTCGCGCGCCATTTGCGCGCTGATCCCGGCGGGATCGCGCATCAGCGCCTTGGTGTGCTGGAGCGAGCCGAACGGCCGCTTCGCCAATGCGTCGGCAGCAGCGCGTGCCTTGGCGCGGAGATCCGCGAGCGGCACTACTGCATTGGCAAGGCCGATCGAGACGGCAGTCTCCGCCTCGACGGGCTCACCGAGCGCGAACATCGCATAGGCTCGCGCATAGCCGATCCGCTGCGGCAGTAGGTAGGTCGAGGCCGCCTCCGGCACCAGCGCCAGATTAACGAACGGCGTGATCAGCCGCGCGGTCGGCGCGAGGTAGACGAGGTCGCAATGCAGCAGCATGGTGGTGCCGATGCCGACCGCATTGCCCTGCACGGCGGCAACCAGCGGCCGCGTCGCCTTGGCAAGACAGCTGAGGAAACGCGTCACGTGGCGCTCGCCCTGCACGCCGCGCGACACCGCCGCGAAATCTGCGAGATCGTTGCCTGCAGTAAAGCTGTCGCCGTCGCCCTGGAGCAGCACGGCGCGGATCGCGGAATCGCCTTCCGCGCGTTCGAGCGCCTCGGCCATCGCGCCATACATCGCGTTGGTAATCGCATTCTTCTTGTCCGGACGCGCCATCGTCACGGTGAGAACGCCACCGTCCAGCGCTACGACCACGTCACTCATGTCTCACTCCTTTGATTGCTACTCGTTTGGCGCGCTTTCTTCACGCGAACCGGTATCCACTTCGCTTGAAAACGCTCTAATTGGTTCTTTGATTTGAGCATGGTCTTTCCGGAAAACCGCTTCGTACCTTTCCGGGTCATGCTCTAACCATCTTTGTCCTTCGGAAACTTCTCCTGCAGGCTGGTCAGCCAGCGCGACACCACGTCGATCTCGGCTTCCGAGAAGCCGTCCATCAGACGGTTGTTGATCACCCTAGTCCGCGTCGCGGCGCGCTTGCCGAGCTCCTGCCCCGCCGCGGTCAGATGAAGCCGCTGGCTGCGCCCGTCCTCACCATCGCGCCGGCGCTTCACGAGGCCCGCACGCTCCATCCGGTCGGCGAGCCCGGTCATCGCCGACGGCACGATGTCGAGCGCCTGCGAGACGTCGCCGATCAGCGCGCCGTCATTGCGGCCGAGGAAGAACAGCACGCCCGTCTGGGCCGACGTCAGATCGTGCGCAGCCGTCTCCTGGTCGATGGCGCGTTGCAGCCGCCGATAGGCCACGGTCAGGAGAAAGATCAGCAGGTGTTCCGCTCTCATCCCGCCGTTATATATTTCGCGTGCGAAATATCAAGATGTTTCGCGAACGAAATATCCGGCGATTGGTCGAAATCCGTTGTCTTGTCGCGCGGCGGCGTTCAATGCACCGACGCCCCCACCGGAGCGACCCAACATGTCGATTGGAATGAGACCGCCCGGCCAGGTTGATTGCGACATTTTGATTGCAGTGCCGGATCACCGCAGCGCCGCCACTGGCAGAAAACCCTTGATCGGCATCGACCAAACGGGAAATCTTCTATCCAGGAGCGGCGCTTTGCGTCGCGGCTCCGGCAGCGCCACGGGAGTGTCATGACGTCAGCGGCTAGTCCGGACCGGGAACGCGTTGCCCGCCCGAAGCGGCCGCGCCACCTCAGCCAAGCCATGCGTTGTGAGACCGCGTTTCGCCTGATCCTGTCGGAATGCCTCGAGGAAGTCGCGACCAATCACGAGGCCCTGAGCTCCGGCAATTCCGCCGCGCTGCACCAGACCCGGATCGCACTGACGCGGCTCAAGGCGGCGGTCGCCTTCTACGGCCCGATGGTGGCCGATAGCGAATGGACGCGACTGAAATCCGAGCTGAAATGGCTGAGCGCCCATCTCGGCGCGACGCGCGATCTCGACGTCGCGATCGCGAACAGCAAAGACTTGCCTGAAGAGCGCATGCTCCAGACGGCGCGAACCGACGCGTTCGACGCCCTCAAGGAAGCGCTGCAAACCGACCGATACTGGCAATGGTTCGACGGCATGTGGGACTGGGTCGGCAGCGGCCCCTGGACCACGCGGCAGAACCGCCGCGCCGCGCAGCGGCGGGCGGTACCGGTCGCGGTGTTTCACGCTCGCCGGCTCGCGCGGTGGCATGGCAAACTGTGCCAGCGGAGCCGCGGGCTGCAAGGCATGGGCAAGAACAAGCGCCACCGCGTCCGGCTCGCCAGCAAGCGGCTGCGCTACGCCATCGAGTTCTCGGAGGGCGGCTTGCCTGCCGATGTCTACGCATCATGGCGGAACGTGCTGAAGCATCTGCGCAAGGGACAGCAGCTGCTCGGCGAATTGAACGATGACGAGGTGCGTCGCGCGCTGCTCGAAAGTGCCGATGCCCTCGCGCGGCGCGCCCAGGAGCGCAAGGCCAAGCACCAGCGCGTGCACGAGCGGAAGCGCAAGAGCCAGCTGCTGCGCCGCGCCGCCGCCGTCTATCGAAAAATCTCCGACTGAGCACCCAGCAGCGCATCTTCGCCGGCACACGGGATCGATCGTGCCGATAGCCTTGCCCGCAATGATGTATGAAACATCACTTATTGGCCTTGTAACATCACTACTTAATATGCATAAATGACATTCAACTAGACTCGAATCCCAACCGACGGCCCGATCGATGATCACTGCAGCGCAGCTTCGGGCTGCAAGAGCCTTGCTTGGCATCGACCAGCGGCAGCTCGCCGAGCTGTCCGGACTCTCCGTGCCGACCATCCAGCGCATGGAAGCGAGCGAGGGCACCATTCGAGGCAATGTCGACTCGCTGGTGAAACTGATCGACGCGCTCGGTGCGGCCGGCGTCGAGGTCATCAACGAGGGCGCCGTCAGCAGCGGCGGCGGCCGCGGCGTGCGATTGAAGGCCGGATCAGGCTCGCCGAAGGTGCAGACGTGATCTCAACGGTCGCCCAGCAGCTCTGGTGTGTAGCCGCGCTGCTGGCGACGACCGTTCTCGCGATTGCCACCAGCCGATCACGCCGATCGACGGCCGTCGTCTACGGCGCGACCTTTGCGATTTCGGGAATCGCGCTGGCCGCGGCGCTGCACGCGCTGATCGCCCACACCAACGCGACCGAACTGATGTTGCCGGTCGGACTGCCTTGGCTGGGCTCGCATTTCCGTCTCGATGCGCTCGCCGCATTCTTTCTCGCGGTGGTCAATCTCGGCGGTGCGGCCGCAAGCCTGTATGGGCTCGGCTACGGCAGCCACGAAACGACGCCGCATCGCGTCCTGCCGTTCTTTCCGGCGTTCCTCGCCGGGATGAACCTCGTTGTGCTTGCCGACGACGCGTTCACCTATCTGCTGTGCTGGGAATTCATGTCGCTCGCGTCGTGGGCGCTCGTGATGGCGCACCATCGTGAGGCAGACAATGCGCGGGCGGGCTACGTCTATCTCGTGATGGCAAGTTTCGGGACCCTGGCCCTGCTGCTTGCGTTTGGCCTGCTGTCGGGAGCCGGCGGCAGCTACAGTTTTGCGGCCATGCGCGGCATCCGGCACACGCCGTCCGAAGCCGCGCTGGTGCTTGCGCTGATGCTGCTCGGCGCCGGGTCGAAGGCCGGCCTGGTCCCGCTGCATGTGTGGCTGCCGCTCGCCCACCCCGCGGCCCCGAGCCATGTCTCGGCGCTGATGAGCGGTGTGATGACGAAGGTTGCGGTCTACGGATTCATCCGGGTCGTGTTCGATCTGCTCGGACCGCCAAGCTGGTCGGCGGGTGTCGTCGTTCTCATCCTCGGCGGAGTGACCGCCGTGATGGGGATCCTCTATGCGCTGATGGAGAAGGATCTCAAGCGCCTGCTCGCCTACAGCACGATCGAGAATATCGGCGTTATCTTCGCGAGCCTCGGCCTCGCATTGGCGTTTCAGGCGAACGGTTACGGCCTGGCGGCGGCCCTCGCCTTCACAGCCGCGCTGTTCCACGTCCTCAACCATTCGTTCTTCAAGAGCCTGCTGTTCTTCGGCGCCGGTGCGGTGCTGACGTCGACAGGCGAAGGCGACATGGAGAAGCTGGGCGGCCTGATCCACCGCATGCCGCTTACGAGCTTCGTCTTTCTCGTCGGCTGCGTTGCGATCTCGGCGCTTCCGCCGTTCAACGGGTTCGTATCGGAATGGCTGATGTTTCAGGCGGTCCTGCAAAGCCCCGATCTGCCACAATGGATGCTGAAGATCATGGTGCCCGCGGTCGGCGCGTTGCTGGCGCTGGCGGCAGCGCTCGCAGCCGCATGTTTCGTCAAGGCCTTCGGAATCACCTTCCTCGGCCGCGCGCGAAGCCCGGCCGCTGAGGCCGCCGGCGAGGTCGATCGCTATTGCCTCGCCGCGATGTTTGGCCTCGCCGCGCTGTGCTTTCTCGCCGGAATTCTGCCGGGCCTGGTGATCGACGCGCTTTCGCCCGTCGCAATGGCGGTGATCGGCCACCGCATGCCGGTTCAGGCGAGCGACGCCTGGCTTTCGATCGTTCCGATCGAGGAGAGCCGCAGCTCCTACAACGGATTGCTCGTCTTCATCTTCATCACGGCCGCGGCGTCGCTTGCCGTGTATTTCATCCATCGCTTTGCATCGCGCGCGATCCGGCGCGGGCCCGCCTGGGGTTGCGGCTTTGCCGATCCAGCTCCGGCGGCGCAATATTCCGGAGTAAGCTTCGTCCAGCCGATCCGCCGCGTGTTCGGCACGCTGATCTTCCAGGCCCGCGAACACGTCGACATGCCGCCGCCGGGCGACCTGCGGCCGGCCCGCCTCAGGATCGACATGCACGATCCGGTTTGGGAGCAGCTCTATTCGCCGGTGACTGAAACGGTGTGGTTCTTTGCCGATCGGCTGAACCAGCTCCAGTTCCTCACCATCCGCCGCTATCTCAGCCTGGTCTTCGCAACCCTCGTCACATTGCTGCTGGCGCTCGCGATATGGTCGTGATCTCGGACATCCTCGTTCAACTGGGCCAGATGACGCTTGTTCTGCTGCTCGCGCCGCTCCTGACCGGCGTCGTGCGCAAGATGAAGGCTCGCCTGCTACGCCGCAAAGGACCGTCGATCCTCCAGCCGTACCGCGATCTGCTGCGGCTGCTGCGCAAGGAGGTCGTGCTCGCCGACAACGCGTCCTGGCTGTTCCGCGTCACGCCCTACATCACGTTCGCCGCGATCTGGGTCGCCGCGGCGCTGGTCCCGACATTTGCCACCGGCCTTGAGTTCAGCTGGAGCGCCGACCTGATCGCGATCGTCGCCCTGCTCGGCAGCGCGCGCTTCTTCCTCGCGCTTGCCGGCATGGATGTCGGCACCAGCTTCGGCGGCATCGGCTCCAGCCGCGAGGTGATGATCGCCGCTCTGGCCGAACCGGCCATGCTGTTGATGGTGTTCTGCGTCGCGCTGATTGCCGGCTCGACCCAGCTGTCGACGGTCGCGACCTTCATGGCGTCATCCGAGGTGGGGCTGCGCGTCTCGCTCGGCATGGCGATGATTGCCCTCATCATGGTGGCGCTCGCCGAAAACGCCCGCATTCCGATCGACAACCCGGCGACGCATCTCGAGCTGACCATGGTGCACGAGGCGATGATCCTGGAATATTCCGGACGCCATCTCGCCATGATCGAGTTCGGCGCCTTTCTCAAGCTCCAGCTCTACGTCTCCCTGATCATCTGCGTGTTCTTTCCCTGGCAGATCACCACCGAAGGCGCAGGCCCGCTGTCGTACCTCGTGAGCGCCGCCGCCTACATCCTCAAGCTCGTGATCGCAAGCTTCCTGCTTGCGGTGTTCGAGACCGCGACGGCGAAGGTGCGGGTTTTCCGTGTTCCCGAGTTCCTCGGCGCCGCCCTCATGCTCGGCCTGCTCGGTACGCTTCTCCGGTTCGTGTCGCGGGGCTTCTGATGCACAACCTTGCCTTCGACATTGCTCATCTGCTCGCCGGCGGGCTCGTGCTGATCAGCTTCATGATGCTGTATCAGGACCGCCTGTATGCGTTGCTGAACATCTTCGCGGTCCATGCCGTGGTGCTCGCGCTCTCCGTCGCCTGGCAGGCATTCATCCAGAACGCACCGCATCTCTACGTGACCGCGGTCATCGCGCTGGTGTTCAAGGCGATCATCATTCCGGTGGCGCTGCACCGGATCGTCAAGCAGCTCGGCATTCATCGCGATATCGAGACCGCAGTGGGTATCGGCCCGACCATGCTGGCGGGCATGGGGCTCGTCGCCCTCTCGATGGTACTGATGCTGCGGGTGACCGGCGCCGCCGATCCGCTGGCGAGGGAAGACCTCGCCTTCGCGCTGTCGGTGGTGCTGCTGGGACTGCTCGTCATGGTGACGCGGCGCAACGCCGTCAGCCAGGTCGTCGGCTTCATGTCGCTCGAAAACGGATTGGTGCTGGCCGCGACCGGCGCCAAGGGCATGCCGCTGGTCGTGGAGATCAGCGTGGCCTTCTCGATCCTGATCGCGTTCATCGTCATCGGCGTGTTCCTGTTCCGGATCCGGGAGCGCTTCGACACCGTCGATGTCGGCGCGCTCGATGAGTTCAGGGGGGAGCGGCGATGAACGCGGCGTCGGATGCCGTTGCCTGGATTCTCTTGATACCGATCTGCGCCGCAGCGGTGCTGGCGGCGCTGCCCGGCTATCGGCTGACCGCGGGGCTCAATATCCTGGCCAGCTTCAGCACCTTCCTGGCTGCGCTTTCGCTGCTCGTCATCGCCCGCCCGCAACCCGGCCAGTATCTGCTGGTCGACGATCTCAACATCGTCTTCATCGTGCTCAACACCTTCGTCGGTCTAACCACGAGCGTGTTCAGCGCGAGCTACATTGCCCATGAACTCGAGACCGGGCGACTGACGCCGCGCTACCTGCGATTCTACCACGCCATGTATCAAGTCATGATGTTCGGCATGAACCTCGCATTCGTGTCGAACAATATCGGCCTGATGTGGGTCGCGATCGAGATCGCCACGCTCACCACCGTCTTGATGGTCGGCATCTACCGGACCCACGCGGCGCTGGAGGCTGCCTGGAAGTATTTCATCCTCGGCAGCGTCGGCATCGCGCTCGCGCTGTTTGGTACCATTCTGGTCTACATGGCCGCGCTGCCGGTCACCGGCGAGGGTCAGGACGCGATGGTCTGGACGGTGCTGGTCAGCCGCGCTGCGGCGTTCGATCCGGCATTGCTCAACGTGGCCTTCATCTTCCTGCTGCTCGGATACGGGACGAAGGTCGGCCTCGCGCCGCTGCACGCCTGGCTGCCGGATGCGCATGCCGAGGGCCCGACCCCGATCTCCGCCGTGCTCTCCGGCCTGCTGCTCAATGTTGCGCTCTACGCGGTGCTCCGCTTCAAGATCCTGCTTGCCGCCAATCCGGACGCAATATCGCCGGGTCCGCTGATGGTGACGATGGGGTTGACCTCGTTGCTGTTCGCGGCCTTCATGCTTTACCGCCGCCGCGATATCAAACGGCTGTTCGCCTATTCCTCGATCGAGCACATGGGCATCATCGTGTTTGCGTTCGGGATGGGCGGCCCGCTCGCCAATTTCGCCGGCCTGCTGCACATGGTGATGCACAGCCTGACCAAGTCGGGAATCTTCTATGCGGTCGGCCACATTGCGCAGGTGAAGGGCACGCAGCGGATCGCCAATATTCGCGGCCTGACCGAAACCCATCCCGCGCTCGGTTGGGGCCTTGTGACCGGGGTTGTCGCAATCGCCGGTCTGCCGCCGCTCGGTATCTTCATGAGCGAGTTCCTCATCGTCAGCTCGACCTTCGCGCGCCAGCCGCTGCTCGCGATCCCGCTGGTGTTCGGCCTGCTGCTCGCCTTCGGCGCGCTCGTGCTGCGCCTGACGAGCCTTGCGTTCGGCGAGCCGCGCGGCAGTGCGGCGCCGGCGGAAGCGTCCTATTTGCCGATGTTCGCGCATTTCGCGCTGGTGCTGACAGCGGGCATCTATCTTCCGGGACCGCTCGTCGTCTGGTTCCAGCACGTCGCCAACCTCCTGGGCTAGCGCGAGGGAGAACAAGACATGCCGGCATTGATCGATCTGATCCGGGCAGGCCGCAGGGTTGAACGGCATAACCCATGGCCGCGCATCAGCGTGGAGAGCGGCACCTGGCGCTCCGCCACCGGCGCCCTTGCGGATGGCAGCCTGAGCTTGCTCGGACTGTGGGGCGAGCCGTCGCGCGTGCATATGGCGCTCTTTGACAACAGCGCATCCAATATTGGTGTGATCAGTCTGGACTGCCCCGATCGCCGCTATCCTTCCGTCGCCGCCCGCCATCGCCCGGCGCTTCGACTGGAGCGCACCATCCACGACCTGTTCGGACTCGTGGCCATCGAGACGCCGGACAGCCGCCCCTGGCTCGATCATGGTCGCTGGCAAATGCAAGCACCGCTGGGCGAACGTCTCGATGCAGCACCCGATCCAGCGCCTTATCCGTTCCTTCCGGCCGAAGGTGACAGCTTGCACCAGATTGCGGTCGGCCCCGTGCACGCCGGCATCATCGAACCCGGACATTTCCGCTTCACCGCAAGCGGCGAGACCGTGGTTCGCCTCGAGCAGCGGCTCGGCTACACCCATAAGGGCGTCGAAGGGTTGATGGCGGGAAGCACCGTCGAGCAGGCCGCGCGGCTCGCCGGCCGGGTGTCCGGCGACAGCACGGTTGGCTATGGACTGGCGTTCGCGCAAGCCGTCGAGGCCGCGATGCAGATTGCCGTGCCGCCCCGCGCGCTCCTGCTGCGCGCGCTGATGGCCGAGCTCGAGCGGCTGGCCAATCATCTCGGCGACATCGGCGCGATCTGCAACGACGCGTCCTTCGCGCTGATGCACGCGCATTGCGGCGTGCTGCGCGAGCGCGTGCTGCGCGCGGCCGACGCGGCCTTCGGCCACCGCCTGATGCGCGACATCGTCGTTCCCGGCGGCCTGGCGCGCGACATCGCCAGCGAAGGACCTGCGGCAATCCGGGCCGCGCTCGAGCAGATCCGCCGGCATTTTCCGTCGCTGGTCGAGCTCTATGACAACACGGCATCGTTGCAGGACCGAACCGTCGGCACCGGCATCGTCACCGCGGCACTCGCGCGTCAATTCGCCGCCGGCGGCTATGTCGGACGTGCCAGCGGCCGCAGCTATGACGCCCGCCGCAGCCCCGGCTATCACCCTTATGACGGCCTGCGCTTCGATGTGCCTGTTCTCAGCGACGGCGACGTGAACGCCCGCGTCTGGATCCGGATCCGCGAGGTTGAGCAGAGCCTGTCGCTGGCAGGTCAGATCCTCGATGCACTCGAGGCCGGCCCAATCAAGGTGCCGCTGCAGATTGCGCCGGAGCCCTGCGAAGGTATCGCGCTCGTCGAGGGTTTCCGGGGCGACATCCTGGCATGGCTGCGCCTGAGCGATGGCCGGATCGAGCGATGTCATCTGCGCGACCCGTCATGGTTTCAATGGCCGCTGCTCGAGGCGGCCATCGAAGCCAACATCGTGGCGGACTTCCCGCTGTGCAACAAGTCGTTCAACTGCTCCTATTCAGGGCACGACCTCTGAGGACCGGACGCGATGCGCAAACTTCTGCTTCAGAGTCTGTTTCGCCAGCCATTGACCGAGCAGGCGCCGCGTCCGGACGACGCCGCGATCGCGGAGCTCGCGGCCACGGTCGGCCGCACGGCAAGGCGTCGCCTCGGCCGCAGCCTGTCGATCCGCGAGGTCGATGCCGGCTCGTGCAACGGATGCGAGCTGGAAATTCACGCGCTGAGCAATCCGTATTATGACGTCGAGCGATTTGGAATCCGGTTTGTCGCGTCACCCCGTCACGCCGACGTCCTGCTCGTCACGGGTCCGGTGACGAAGAACATGCGCGAGGCCCTTGAACGGACCTACAATGCAACTCCCGATCCGAAATGGGTTGTCGCGGCGGGCGATTGCGCCAGGGACGGCGGATGCTTTGCCGGCGGCTACGCGGTGGTAGGCGGGGTTTCCGCAATCGTCCCGGTCGATCTCCACATTCCGGGATGTCCTCCACCTCCGATGACGATCCTGCGTGGTCTTCTCAGCTTGCTCGACGAGGTGGACTCCGGCGGCGCGGCTCGGTGAGGGATGAGTAAGCCGCTTGCGCTCGCGCCATTGGGCGATGATCGCTAGCCGCTGTCGCGCAACACCAGCTCGAAGCCGAGATCGATGCGGCGCTCGCCGTCGCGCTCCAGCGTCAGTGTCGCCGCGGTGCGGCCGATCGCGTCACCATGCACGCTGATCGTGCTCAATGTCGGCGAGATCAGCCGGGCCATTTCGAGATCGCCGAGGCCGATCACCGCGACCGGCTGCGCCGATGCGGGCCCGTCGCGCAATAGCCCGGCCTTGCGTAGCCCGGACATGAAGCCGATCGCATGCGCGTCATTGGCGGCGAACACGGCGTCGACATCAGGCAGGCGTGCGTGCGCCGCCACGCTGCCTGAGTCCTTGCGGTCCAGGATCAACCGGCGCGGCTCGGCGAGACCGTTTGCCAGCGCCTCGTCCCTGAAGCCGAACCAGCGGCGCGTGCCGCGCGGATCGTCGCCGCCGATGAAGGCGAGCTGCTTGCGCCCCTGCGCAACCAGATGCTTCGCGACGGCAACGCCGGCCTTGTAATTGTCGAAGCCCGCGACCGCGTCGATCGGGTTTGCCGGCAGATCCCAGGTCTCGACGATCGGGATCCGCGCGTTGCGCAGCAGGCGGCTGCCCTCCTCCGTTGCCGGCGAACCGACCATGATGATCGCCTCCGGCCGCCGCGACAGCAGCGCTGCCAGCATGCGGTCCTCGCGCGCCGCGTCGTAGCGCGACTGCGCCAGGATCACGGAGAAGCCGAGCGGCTCGAGCTTGTCGGACAGGCCCTGCACGGTATCGGCAAAGATCGAGTTGGCGATGGTCGGCACCAGCACGCCGACCGAATTGGTCCGCGCGCTCGCCAGCGCGCCTGCCACGAGGTTCGGGATATAGCCGAGGTCGCGCATCGCCTGCTCGACCCGCGCCCGGGTCTCCGGGGCGACCAGGTCGGGCATCCGCACCACCCGGCTCACCGTGATCGAGGAGACGCCGGCGCGCTTGGCCACCTCTGAAAGGGTGGGCGCGGCACCGGTCGGGCCAGTCCCGGGGTCGGTCACTTCGGAGCTCATGGCCCGACCCTGCACGATTCCGGATTGCCAAGCCATGATGTTAGCGCTAGCATCGCCTCATGTTAGCGCTAACATTAAACCAAAAGGGAGAAACGGTATGATTTCGGACGAACATGCCCAGGCTTACAAGCGCGACGGGGTGATCGTGGTCCCCGAGGTGCTCAACCAGGAGACCCTGGGGAAGGTGCGCACAGTGCTCGCAGAGCTGGTGGCTGGCGCCGCCAGTGTGACCGAGCACACCGATGTCTACGACCTCGAACCGGGCCATACGCCGGAGACCCCGCGCGTCCGCCGCATCAAGGCGCCGCACAAGGTGCACCCGATCTTCGACGAGATCGTCCGCAGCCCCGCCGTGATCTCGATCCTGACCAGACTGATCGGCCCCGGTCTTCGCCTGCACGGCTCCAAGCTGAACATGAAGTCGGCGCAATACGGCTCGCCGGTCGAGTGGCATCAGGACTGGGCGTTCTATCCGCACACCAATGACGACATCCTCGCGATCGGCGTGCTGCTCGACGACTGCGATATCGAGAACGGCCCGATGCTGGTGACGCCGGGCACGCACACCGGCGCCACGATGTGGGATCATCATGGCGAGGATGGCTGCTTCGCGGGCTTGATCGATCCGGACCAGATCCAGGACGACATCAAGCGCGCGGTGCCCTGCATGGGTAAAGCCGGCAGCATGTCGTTCCATCACGTCCGCGCGCTGCACGGCTCGGCGACCAACACATCGAACCGGCCGCGCAACCTGCTGCTCTATGAGGTCGCCGCCAGCGATGCCTGGCCGCTGATGGGCGTCAAGGACTTCGACGAGTTCAACAGCCGCCTGCTGGCGGGTCCGCCGGTGGTCGCACCGCGGCTGACCGACGTGCCGGTGCGGATGCCGCTGCCGCCGGCCAAACGGCAGGGATCGATCTACGAGACCCAGTCGGCGTCGAAGAAATCCTACTTTACGCGCGCGGCCTGAAGACTACGAAAATGCCCGCGGCCAAGCCGCGGGCATTGCTGCTTTCAACACATAAAAACAGACACAATGGGGAAACGAATGACCAAGATGGCAGATGGCGCCAGCAAATCGCGCCTGCGTGTGATTCTTGCGGCCAGCATCGGCTCCGCGCTCGAATGGTACGACTTCTTCCTCTACGGCACCGCGGCCGCGCTGGTGTTCGGCGAGCTGTTCTTTCCAAAGAGCGATCCGGTGGTCGGCACGCTATTGTCGTTCCTGACCTTCGGCGTCGGCTTCGTGGTGCGGCCGTTCGGCGGCCTGTTGTTCGGCATCCTCGGCGATCGCTATGGCCGCAAGCCGGTGCTGGTCGCAACGCTTTTGATGATCGGCATCGGCACCACCGCGATCGGCTTGCTGCCGACCTATGCGCAGATCGGCATCTGGGCGCCGGTGCTGCTGGTCGCGATGCGCGTCATCCAGGGCCTTGGCGCCGGCGCGGAATATGGCGGCGCGGTGATCTATCTGGTCGAGAACGCGCCGCCGAAGCATCGCGGCTTCTGGGGCGGCTTCGCACCGCTCGGCGTCTCCGTCGGCAATCTGCTCGCCGCCGCCGCTTTCGCGCTGGTGACGATGCTGCCGCGCGATCAGCTGATGAGCTGGGGCTGGCGCCTGCCCTTCCTGGCAAGCTTCCTCTTGATCGTGGTCGGCATCTTCGTTCGCATGCGCATCACCGAGACGCCGGTTTACACCGATGCGGTAGTCGCGCGCGGCAAGGTCGAGAGCAATCCGGCGATGGAGGCGTTGCGCCAGCACCCGCGCAACTTCTTCGTGGTGCTCGGCGCCCGGATGGCCGAGAACGGCCTCGGCTATTTCTTTCCGGTGTTTGGCCTGAGCTACGTCATCACCACGCTCGGCGTGCCCAAGGCGGAGGCGCTCAGCGCATTGATGCTGGCATTCACGGTCGAGCTGTTCGCGATCCTCGGCTTTGCCGCCCTGTCGGACCGGATCGGACGCCGGCCGGTCTACATGTTCGGCGCGCTGGCCGGCGTCGCGCTCGCCTTCCCGTTCTTCTGGATGGTCGGCACCAAGCAATGGGTCATGATCGCGCTCGCGTTCATCCTGGCACGCGCGGTGGTGACGGCGGCGATGTTCGGGCCGCAGGCGGCGTACTTCGCCGAGCTGTTCCCACCGCAGCGCCGCTTCGCCGGTTTCGCCTTCGCCCGTGAACTCGGCTCGCTGCTGTCGGGCGGCCCGGCCCCATTCGTCGCCACCGCGCTGGTGGCAGCTTACGGCACCTGGTGGCCGGTCGCCTGCTACGCGATGTTCCTGTCGGCCTGCACGGTGATTGCGATCTGGATCGGGCCGGAGACCTACCAGGAGAACATCGCCGCCGACGCGAGCGAACAGGCCGAGCTGCCCACGGCGATTCCGGCGCGGGCCTGAACGGTGGCGCAGCAACTGCGGGTCCTGCAGTCGCTCTGGGCGATGGAGCGGCGGCTCGCCGATGAGGACGAATGGCCGCTGCAAACCCAGCTCGCGATGATCCGCGATGCCGGGTTTGACGGCGCAGGCGTGCGCTTCATCGATCCTGCCTTCGCGCGCGAGGTGACGAGCTTCCTTGGCGCGCACGGCATGATCTGGCAGGCGCAATGCTATCCGAAGCGCGTCGACGATCTGAAGCCGGTGCTCGAGCTCGTGGCGCAGCTCGGCGCCGATCATATCAACCTGCAACCTGACGTCCGGCCGCGCCGGCTCGCCGAGTGCATTCCCCTGCTCGAAGGTTGGCGGCGGCTTGCCACTGACGCCGGCGTTGCCGTGCATGTCGAGACCCATCGCGACCGCATGACGACCGACCTGATCTTCATGCTCGATTTGCTCGATTGCTTTCCCGATCTGCAGCTGACCGCCGATCTCTCACATTATTTGGTCGGCCGCGAATTCGCCTGGCCGGTCGACGACGTCAACCACGCGATGATCCACCGCATCCTCGACCATGCCTGGGGCATCCACGGCCGCATCGCGAGCCGCGAGCAGGTGCAGATCTCGCTGGGCTTCCCGCAGCACCAGGGTTGGGTGTCGCTGTTCACAGACTGGTGGGAATACGGCATCCGTTCATGGCGCAAGCGCGCGGGGCCCGATGCGACCTTGACCTTCCTGTGCGAGCTTGGGCCCCCGCCGTATGCCATCACCGGGCCCGACGGCAGGGAATTGTCCGACCGCTGGGACGACGCGCTGGTCATGAAGGACATGATCCGCGCGCTGTGGGACCGCATCGCGAACGAGCCGCAAGGCACGCTCCCGCGTTGATTCAAACAGGTGGCAGCGGCATTCTGAATTGAGAAGCAGTTCAGATCGACGCGAGCACCCGTGCGCAACCACCAACCAGCCGGCTCACTTCGACGCCTCACACGCATCGCCATCCCGGCAATTGCCGCCTTGGTCTGCACGAAGGCGATCACGGCGGAACTGACGCTTGATGTCGCCGCCATGCGGCGCGTCGCGACGATCGATCTGCGTTTCGAGTCCTACAACATCGAGATGGTCGAGGTGACCGGCGGGCGGTTCTGGAAGCCTTATGCGGCCGGCGCAGGCACGGGCGCAAGCTCGGAACGGTTCGCAGCGCGCGCACCAATCGATCTGCGCGATGGCCGGCTGCGAAAACTCGCCGCAGCACTCGCTCCGGCCTTCCTTCGCGTCAGCGGAACCTGGGCCAACAGCACCTTCTTTGCGGATTCCGACGCGCCGCCAAGCGCACCGCCGGCCGGCTTCAGCGGCGTCCTGACACGGCAACAATGGCTAGATGTGATCGACTTCTCGCACGCCGTCGATGCCCCCATCGTCACGTCCTTTGCGATCAGCGCCGGCGCGCGTGATGCAGCGGGGCAATGGAGCTCCGAACAGGCCCGGCAGCTTCTTTCGTTCACGCGATCGGCCGACGGCCACATCGCGGCAGCCGAGTTCATGAACGAGCCCGACCTGCCAGCCATCGGCGGCGCGCCTGACCATTACGATGCCGCGGCCTACGGCCGGGACTTTGCCGCGTTCCGTGCATTCATGAAGGACACGGCATCCGACGTGACGATCCTCGGCCCAGGCACGATCGGCACCGGCGCCGATGCAAGAGCGCGGTTCGCCGTATCGGCAGCAGGCGTCGACGTTGTCTCCTACCATCACTACGGCGCGCTCTCGGCGCGATGCGGCGGCGATCGTACGGCGAGGCAGGCTTTGTCGGACGAATGGCTGGCGCGAACCGGCAGGACATTCGCCGTCTACAAGGCGCTGCGCGACCGGCTTGCACCGGGCAAGCCGATCTGGCTGACCGAGACCGCGGAGACCGCATGCGGCGGCAACCGCTGGGCCGCAACCCTCGCCGATACGTTCCGCTACCTCGACCAGCTCGGGCGGCTGGCGAAGGCCGGCGTTCAGGTTGTCATGCACAATACGCTTGCCGCCAGCGACTACGGGCTGCTCGACGAGCGGACCCATCTGCCGCGGCCGAACTACTGGGCCGCGCTACTGTGGCGACGGTTGATGGGAACCACCGTGCTCGATGCCGGCATCTCAGGGCACCCCGGTTTCCATGTCTATGCGCATTGCGCGCGCGACAAGTCCGATGCAATCACCCTGCTCGTCATCAACAATGATCGGCGGACGCAACGCAAGCTGACGCTGGCAGCCGCCGCGCAACGCTACACCCTGGCGAGCGCAAAGCCCGCCGACGGCACCGTTCAGCTCAATGGCAGCACGCTCGCGCTCGGGGCTTCCGATCAGATTCCCGCTCTGACGGGAGACGCAGTCGCGGCAGGAGCGATCGTCTTTGCTCCCGCAACGATCACGTTCCTGACCATTGCCAACGCCGGCAACGCCAATTGCCGCTAGCGAAGCGACGTCGCCTTACGCCGCGTCGCGGCTGTCCTCGGACGAGACTGCCGGCCGCACCAGATGGCCGAGCATGATCGCGGTCATCAACCGCTCCATCTCAAGCCATGCGGTGACATGCGACATGGTCGGCCGGCCGCCGAGCGCGAACTGATTGACGTCGTCGACCGCCGTCAATCCGCGCGGATAGAATTCGCGGAAGATCACCCGTTCGGCGAGGCCATCGACCAGGCGGAAGTTCAGCGTCTTCGACAGTTCGCTGAGGGCTTCGCCGACCAGGCGCTTGTTGCGTGAACCGAGCGTGGAGAGACGATTGCGCAGCACCACCCACTCGAACGCCGGCTGATCGTTTGCGCTGCGCTGGCGCCGCGCCTCCTCCACCATCTTGGAATAGTGGCTGATGCCGGTCACCTTGAAATCGTTCGGATCGACGGTGCCGAGCACGTCGAAATCGATGAAGCTGTCGTTCAGCGGCGTGATCAGCGTGTTCGCCAGCGAATGCGTGAACGTCGTCAGGTAGGTGTCATGGCCGGGACAGTCGATGACGACGAAGTCATGCGATCGGCCGAGCCGTTCGACGATCTCGGCGAGTGCGCTACGGCCGAGCGTCTCGACCTCGCTGCTCCTGCCGTTCACCGTCTCGAAGCACATATGCGCCGGTACGCCGAGTTCCAGCGAGGTTTCCCGCGCCCAGTCACGCCGGTTCTCGACGTAATGCGTCAGCGACTTCTGCTTGTTGTCGAGATCAATGGTGGCGACACGCTGACCCGCCTTGATCAGTGCGACGGCGACGTGCATGGCAATCGTCGACTTGCCAGAGCCACCCTTATTGTTTCCGACAACAATTACTCGTGCGTTTGTCATGGGATGCCATACCGGACGCTTGAGTGAGAGCCAGGACGAAACGAAATTTAATGAATGATTGAAGTCTCCCTGATTCGACGAATCTCGACAAGAGTCGCTGCAACATTGTCGTGATCAAGATCAAGAAGCTGCGACATCATTGTCACAGCTTCCTGCAGTACGTATCGCGAACGCAGCTTGCGTCCTGGGACTCCCATCCCCTGTGCTAGCGCCCCTGAAACACGGCGGCGCGACGCTCCACGAACGACTTGATGCCCTCGGCCGCGTCTGACGTGTTGAGCACGCGTTCGCGGATTTGCGGGATGATCGCGATTGCTGCTTGCTCGCCGGCTTCGATGAACTTGCGGCCCGCCTCTTTCGTCACCTGGATTCCGAGCGGCGCGTTGCGCGCAATGATCTCGGCAAGCGCCATCGCACGCTCGATCTGCTGACCGGCCGGCACGACTTCCTGCACGAGACCGATCCGATGCGCTTCCGCCGCGGAGAACTCGTCGCACAGAAGCAGGTGATACATCGCATCACCCCACCCGGCACGGCTGATGTAGCGGAAATGCGCGCCGGCGAGCGGCGCGATGCCGCGCTTGGCTTCCATCTGGCAGAAACGGCTGTCGTCCGCGGCAACCACGATATCGCCGGCCAGCATCATCTCGATGCCGACCGTGAACACGATGCCCTGCACCGCCGTGATGATCGGCTTCCGGCACCGCTTCGACAATCCAAAGGGATCGACGTTGCCTTCCGGCAGCGGCTTGCGGCTCGCCGTTGGGCCGAAGAATTTGGGCATGTCGAGACCCGCGGTGAAGCTGCCGCCGGCGGCACAGAGCACGCCGACCCAGAGGCCGTCATCATTGTCGAGCAGCGTCAGCGCGTCGGACAGCTCGGCCATCATCTCCGGGCTGAAGGCGTTCTTCTTCGCGGGATTGTCGATGATGATCTTCAGGATGCGGTCATGCCGCTCGTGGCGGACCCGCCCTTCGCTCGCGCTGCCGGACATCTGCTCCTCCCTGCTTTGTGACTGAATATTTTCTGAATGATAGTTGTCATCCAGATGCATGATGGTCATAATCCAGAGCGAGAGTCAAACAGGGGCACTCTGAGATGGGCCATTCCCAGGCCGACAAGGCCAGGAGCCGCGAGCGGATCCTGAACGAGGCCGCGATGCAGATCCGCGACAAGGGGCTGGACGCCCTCAGCATCGGCGGCCTGATGCAGCAGGTGAAGCTGACCCATGGCGGCTTCTACGGGCACTTCGCCTCGCGTTCCGACCTGATCGCCGCGGCGCTGGAGCAGGCGCTAACCGCAGGCGAAGCGTCGGCGCACGCAGCGCGCGATCCCGACAAGCCGGTCAGCATCAACGCACTGGTACGAAGCTATCTCAGCCGCACCCATCGCGACCAGCCCAAGTCGGGCTGCGCGATCGGCGCGCTGATCTCCGATGTCGGCCGCGCCGACGAACAATGCCGCGCGGTGATGGAGCCGCACATCGAATCCTTCATCGCCAAGGTCGCCGAGACGTTCGGCGATGATGATGACAGCAGCGCAATCGTCGCTGTCAGCGCAATGGTCGGCGCGCTCGCGATCTCGCGCGTCATCACCGATCCGAAGCGATCCGACGCCATTCTGCGCACGGTGCGCGAGCGCATCATCGCGATGGCGTCGGACGAATGATTGCGCCCGCACCCCGGGTACCTTGTTTGTTTGAGCATGATCTTTTCGGAAAACCGGTTTCCACTTTTCCGGATCATGCTCTTGATGGAGCGAGCCATGAACGACCGATCCACCCTTGAGCCGACGGCTGTGCAGGGCAGCGTGCTGATATCAGGCGTCGGCGCATCCAACGGGCTCGGCGCCGCGATCGCGCGCCGCTTTGCGGCCGGCGGCTATCCCGTCGCGATCGCCGGGCGCAACGCCGAGAAGCTCGCAGCAACCGCAGCCGAACTCGCCGCCGATGGCGCCATTGTCAGCCATGTCGTTGGTGATGTGTCCATCGCCGCGGACGTTGCCCGCTTCGTCGAGGCTGCGCAAAAGCTCGCGCCGCTGGCGATGGCCGTACACAATGCCGGCTCCAACCGGCCGGCGCCGTTTCTCAAGGTCAGCGAACAGCGTTTCGAGGAGCACTGGCGCGAACACGCGCTCGGCGGCTTCCAGCTGGCACAGGCCGCGATCCCCGCTCTGCTTGCGCGCGGCGGCGGCACGCTGGTGTTCACCGGCGCCAGCGGCTCGCTGCGTGGCAAGGCCAACTACTCGCCCTTCGCCGCCGCCAAGGCGGCGCTGCGCGCGCTGGCCCAGAGCGTGGCGCGGGAGTTCGGGCCGCAGGGCATCCATGTCGGCCATGTCGTGGTCGACGGCGGCATCGGCGGCGATCGCCTGCTGAGCATGCGCCCGCAATTGAAGGATGAGCGCGGGCCGGATGGCCTGCTCAACATCGCGGCAATCGCCGAGGCCTATTGGGTGCTGCATCACCAGCATCGCAGCGCCTGGACGCTGGAGCTCGACCTGCGGCCGTGGGCGGAGCAGTTCTGAGCACCCAGGGCGGCACGCCTTCACCCGGGAAAATCGATTGCGATCGGCGCAAATCTTGTCAGGCTATGCGACAAGGTCCGTCGAGATCGCAACCTGTCCCGGGAGAAGGCCATGCCGCAGCCCACGCCGATCCTGCATCATTTCGATCAGTCGCCGTTCTCCGAGAAGATCCGCATCATCTTCGGATTCAAGAAGCTGGCCTGGGACTCGGTGCGGATTTCCCGGATCATGCCGCGGCCGGACCTGATGCCGATGACCGGGGGTTATCGCCGTACCCCGACGATGCAGATCGGCGCGGACATCTATTGTGACACCCAGATCATCATCCGCGAGCTGGAGCGGCGCTATCCGACGCCGACGCTGTTTCCTGCAGGCAATGCCGGGATGCCCTGGGCGCTCGGCATGTGGACCGACCGGCCGTTCTTCCAAAGCACGGTCAACCTGGTGTTCGGCTTTATCGGCGACAAGGTCCCGCAGGATTTCATCGCGGATCGCGAGAAGCTGCGCGGCGGCAAGTTCGACATCGCCGCCATGACCGCGGCGCTGCCGCAGATGCGCGACCAGTTCCGCGCCAACGTCGACTGGATCGAGGCGCAACTCGGCGACAACAGGCCGTGGCTGTTCGGCGAGTTCGGCCTCGCCGATGTCAGCGCCTACATGAACGTGTGGTACGCACGGCAAAGCCTCGCGGCGATGGACGAAATGATGAAGCCTTTTCCACGCACCGCGGCGTGGGAGGAGCGCATCCGCGCCATCGGCCACGGCACGCGCACCGAGATGTCGTCAGCCGACGCGCTCGAGATCGCGGCGAAGGCGCAGCCGGAGTCGCCGGTGTTCGGCGACCCCACGGATCCGAACGGTCGCAAGCCCGGCGACATCGTCAGTGTGATGCCGGATGACTACGGCAAGATCCCGGTCCGCGGCGAGATCGTCTCGCTGTCGGCACAGCACATCGCGATCCGCCGGTCCGACGAACGCGTCGGCGAGGTGGTGGTGCATTTCCCGCGCGCCGGCTTCCTGGTCGTCCCGGGCTGATCGCGCCCGGCCCGGCGGCCGGCTCCGCTCCCGCAACTCGGAAACGCTGCGTTTCGCGGCCTGACCTTGTCGGGCCGCGAACAGGTAATACCTCCATCGCATCTCCAACCGAAGGCTCCACAGCGCAGGCTTGCGGACATCTCAGCAAGCACCAAGACCTCTCGGCCTGCGTGCGATGGGTGGCCCGTGGCGGATGCTCCGCCACGCCGACAACTGGACTATGTGATGACGACCTCTCTCGAATTCGGGCTCGATACGTTCGGCGACGTCACCAAGGACGCCGCCGGCGCGCCGCTGCCCCACGCCCAGGTGATCCGCAACGTCGTCGACGAGGCGGTGCTGGCCGATCAGCTCGGGATCGATTTCATCGGGCTCGGCGAGCATCACCGGGCCGACTTTGCGATCTCCAGCCCCGAGACCGTGCTGGCGGCAATCGCTGCACGCACCCAGAACATCCGCCTCGGCTCCGCGGTGACCGTGCTGAGCTCGGACGATCCGATCCGGGTGTTCCAGCGCTTCGCGACGGTGGACGCGGTCTCGAACGGCCGCGCCGAGGTGATCCTCGGCCGCGGCTCGTTCACCGAGTCGTTCCCGCTGTTCGGCTTCGACCTCAGGCAATACAACGAGCTGTTCGAGGAGAAGCTCGACCTGTTCGCCGAGCTCCTGAAGCAAGAGCCGGTGACCTGGGAGGGCAAGCTGCGGCCGCCGCTCAAGGGCCAGTCGGTCTATCCGCCGGTCGAGCACGGCCGGCTGAAGACCTGGATCGGCGTCGGCGGCAGCCCCGAATCGGTGGTGCGGGCAGCGCATTACGACCTGCCGCTGATGC
This sequence comes from Bradyrhizobium macuxiense, assembly GCF_007993935.1. GTDB lineage: Bacteria > Pseudomonadota > Alphaproteobacteria > Rhizobiales > Xanthobacteraceae > Bradyrhizobium > Bradyrhizobium macuxiense_A. Next base: position 725,861 of record NZ_VITY01000002.1, read on the forward strand.
TCGCCATCATCGGCGGCGATCCCAAGCGCTTTGCGCCCTATGTCGATTTGCACCAACGCGCCTACCAGCAGTTCGGCCGGACGCCGCAGCCGATCGGCGTGCATTCGCCGGGCTACGTCGCTGAGACCGACGCGCAAGCCCGCGAAGAGCTGTGGCCGGACTACAAGGTCATGCGCGACCGGATCGGCAAGGAGCGCGGCTGGCCGCCGATGAGCCGCGACGAGTTCGTCGCCGAGGCCGAGCACGGCTCGCTCTATGTCGGCGCGCCGGAAACCGTCGCCCGCAAGATCGCGGCGACCGTGAAGGCGCTCGGCACCGCGCGCTTCCAGCTGAAATATTCGGCCGGCCCGCTGCCGCATGAGAAGCTGATGAAGAGCATCGAGCTCTACGGCACCAAGGTGGTGCCGATGGTGCGCGACATGCTCGCCGCCTGACGCACGCGAGCGGTCCGTACAAAGCAAAACCCCCGGCGTTTTGGCGCCGGGGGCTCTGTTAGATCTCAGTCAGATCAACCGGATCACCAGTTGCGCTGGACTTTGAGCATCATGGTCACCGTGTTCTGATCCTTGAGCTCGTACAGGGCAAGCGGCTTGCCGACTGCTGCGCCGCTGTTGGGAAGACGGTGCCGCCGTAGATGGTGTTGGCGCCAGCCGAACCACTGAGGTCCTGCATGTTGCAGCACGTCGCAAGCGGATTGCTCCGGTTGACCTCATATTGCGTTTGCACGAGATTGTTGCTGGACGGCCGGAAACGGCCGCGCTAGCGCCCATGATAATCTCTCGTATCCTCCAGAAGCTTTCCCGTGAGTGGCAATCAGAACAATTTCCTCGCTCGGGCGCTGCAACAAGGCGCATCCGCGTTGCGGGCGCGGCAGTTTGCTCAGGCAGAGCAGATCGCGACAAGCATCCTGAAATCAAACCGCAAGGACAGACACGCGGCGCTCCTCCTGGCGCACGCCCTGATGGGGCAGAAGCGGGAAGTCGAGGCGATTGCACCGCTCGAGCGGGTTGCGCGCCGCGGCGACGATGGCGAGGTCGAGACCTTGCTTGGCGCATTGTTGTGCGGTGCGGGGCGGGCCACGGACGGCTTGGCACAGCTTCGGCGCACGGTTGCACGCCGCCCGCCATATCTCCCTTCATTTCAGGAACTCGCCGGGCAGCTTGCCAAGGCCGGTCAATACGACGAGGCGATCAGCACGGTCGAAGCCGGCCTCGCGCTTGCCCCGGGCAGCATCGATCTGAAGCTCGATCTCGGGCGGCTGTTGCATGACACCAGTGACTTCGCGCGGGCTGCGAGCGTCCTGACAGCCGCGCGCGATGCTGCGCCGGGACGCCTCGACGTTCTCAATCAACTCGGGCGGGTCCTGGTCCTTCATGGCGACTACGCCGCGGCCGCGGATGCGTTCCGCCGCGTGCTCGCCCAGTACCCCGATGATCGCTCGACCCGCGCCTACCTCGCCACATCCTTGTTCGAACAAGGAGAGCGCGACGCTGCCGAGGCGGCGCTACGCTCCATCATTCGTGGTCAGCCCCAGCTATTGGGGCGTGCGGCATTCGTCATGGCCGCGGCATCTCATGGTCGCTTCTTTTTCTCCCAACGGGACGTTGCAAAATTCCTCGGTGGGAAGTGAGGCCGGGCGCATTGGACGAAATCTCGTCGAGTCTCACGCCCTGAAGTTTCTCCGGTAGAGGTTGGGCTGCCGTCTCAGCTCACTCCGGAATTGGCCGACGCGCTTGGCTTCTTCCGCGGTGAAGGAGGATGTGTGCGCAGTCCAGTCGTCTCGTTTGACCGGAATGCATTGCGCGACGGGAGTTCCCTTGGGGAGGACACCTCTGAAACTCCTGTCGTGCCAGTATGCCGGGAAGTGCACCCAATTGTCGGTATAGAGGTCGGAATTGACTAGGCCGCTGAGGGTGGTGAACGGCAGGTCGAAGCGATTGACCGGATGCGTGAAGTAAACCGCGTAGCCTTCGGGCGCTTCGACGGTCCACAGATTGTGGAATTTGAGAAAGAAGCGGCCCTCTTCAAACAGCGGCGTGCCGACGACCTGACCCGGGTCGTGAAATCCGATCGGCGAACGCGGGAATTCGGGCGAGCCTCCCGGCGGCAGCTCGTGGTCCCAGGTGATTTCGCCGTCCTCGACCTTGATGTCGCAGATCAGTGGCAGCAGGAACCCGCAGGTCATCGCGTCCACGAATGGCGGGCAGCGCTTGATGGTGTCCTCTTCGCGCAGGTCGATCGAAGAGAACGCCGTCGCCGGCATCGCCTTGAGCCAGCCGGGCACGCCCTGGGCCGCCGGAATGGGCCGCGGTATCAGCCTCTCAAGCTCCGCCGGGCAGCGGAAATTGAGCGTCAGCTTGTTGGTGGTGGACATTGGGCGCTCCGATTTCCTGACGGCATTTTCGAACCCTGCGATTCCCTTTTGCATAACCCTTCGTCGAGATAGACGGATCAGCTGAACTCTCTCGGCTTAGAGGTCAGGTTTCGCAGGATGATAGGTGAACGGGTCTGCCGCCCATCCTCGGCCATGTCGCTCCAGCCATCCCATCGCCACCAACTTTCGGCACGTCGGATTGACGCGCTGTATGGAGGCTCCCTCCCCGAAGATGTGCTCAGCAAGTTGGCGCTCTGTGAGACCTGGCTGCTCGCGGATTATACGAACTATTTGTTGGGCTACCGTCATGACTCGCCAAACGTCCGCCGTGGACTGGTCTGCGTCAATGACCCAATTATGACGTCGCGCGAAAGAAAATGGCCAGCGAGCGAGTCACCGCCGGGCAAAGCAAAACCCCCGGCATTTCCACCGGGGGCTCTGTTAGATGGCTATCAGATCAACCGGTATTACCAGTTGCGCTGAGCGCGGAGCAGCAGGGTCACAGTATTCTGGTCCTTGAGCTCGTAGAGAGCGGCAGGCTTGCCGATCGCAGCGCTGGGCGCCGACACCGTACCAGCGTACTTCTGATCCAGATGGGTGTAGGTCAGGTCTGCCGTGAAGGTCAGGTTCTTGACCGGAGTCCACTGGGTCTGGGTACCAATCTGCGCGATATTGTAGTCGGGGTTGCAGGTGGTGATCGCGCCGCCCAGAGCATTGAGGGTGGTACGAACCGAGCCGCCGACGCCGCCGACGCCGCAGAGCAGGGTCTTAGCCGTATCGTTGTAGGTGATACCGGCATAAGCACCGTAGATCGAGGTGTTCCAGTAGGGATTCCAGTTGTGCACGTATGCACCGCGGAAGCCCCAGGTCGTGACCAGCTGCTGCCCAGTGTTCACGCCACCGATAGCACCGAACACGCTGTCAGGCGCAACGCCGATACCAACGCTCTGGTACGCGCCCGGCAGACCGGTTCCACCATAAACGGTGTTCGCACCAGCCGAACCAGCGAGGTCCTGGATGTTGTAGCGCGTCGCACCATTGGTGTAGACGCCCTGCACGTTGATGGTGTCGCCAGGTCCGGTCGGAATGTTCTTGATCGACAGAGCCAGCTGACCGGCCCAGCCCCACTTGTCGTCCGGATGACCGGTCAACTCGGTGCCGCCGTAGTAGGCCGCGTGGTTGTCATGCGCCGCGAACGACGCCTGGAACAGACCCCAAGCCTGGTCGACGCGCAGCATCGCGACGAGGTCCGGAGCAATCGTGCCAGCGTAATCGCTGGTGCCGTAAGCGCCACCCGCGAGGATGTTGTTCACGCCAGCCTGGTAGTAGGCAGTCTGGTCCTGAGCCGACAGAGACAGCGACACGCCGTTGCCGAACTGAGCAGTGTAGGTGAACTGGTTCACGCCAGTGATGGTACCGCCGCCGCCGACGAGACCGTCGAAGTTGTTGCCCGGATAGTTGGCCCACGGAGCCGAGAACTGCGAGACCGCCTTACCCATGGTGAAGCCGGCGAACTGGATGAAGGCGTAGTAGACACCAACCGTACCGCCCGCAACCGCACCGGAGTTCGCGTTGTTCGGAGCCTGAACCGCGCCGATCGGGGAGTAAACGGTCGCGCCGTTGCCCTGGCCAGCGTAGGTGTCCGACGTCCAGGAGAACGTCGCATCGAAGAAGGTGCGGACCACGCCGTATTCGGTCGCGGTGCGCGTATCGATGTTCAGGTCTTCACGAGAACGCCAGGTGTAGCCGTTGGTGAAACGGTTGTTCGCACCGCCCGCGCCCGAGGTGTTGCCGGTGTGATCCGAGTTCGAGTTCACAACGACGTCAGCGCGCAGATAGCCGCCCAGCTTGATACAGGTGTCGGTGCCCGGGATGTAGTAGAAGCCGGGACCATACAGGGAGCAGATCTTCACGTACTCGACCGCTTTGGCCTTGACGGGAAGATCGGCCGCCTGAGCTCCGCCGACCGCGACGAGAGCCGCCGCCGAGCCGAGGATAAGGCTCTTAACCATCTTCATGTTAAACCTCCAAGTTGCTCTATCTCAGGGAAGGTTCCGGATCCGCCGGGTAAACACCCTCAGGTTGGTTCCCTTTGTCCCTTAAATCCCCGCTTAGTCGCTTCGCGCCTTCGGACACACCCGCATGAACGCGAGGGACTTAAGCGAACCACCTAGAACGGGACGACCTCGGGATGCCCCCCTCCGTCGCAGTTCCATATGAGACAGAAGGCCCCCGATCACGCAACAAAAGACCGCTCGCCTTGGCGGGAGTTGCGGCTGTTTTCGGGCAAATGTTGCACAAATATCACGGGCATTTGAACTGCGGCAAATCGACAAGTCATTGAAATATAAATAGAATATTTGAGATACCGCTAGCGGGCACAAGTTTGGGCAACACCGGGCGGAACGGTGTGCAAAACGCGTAGTCCTACGGAGAAAGCGAAAATCGGAGCCCGCTTTGGCGGCACTGATTCCGGCTCCGGGCACGATATTTCGGCCCAAAAATACCGGTATCTGAACGACATAGCCCGCCCCAGATACCGTCGAGTCGAGCCTGGAAGGGGGCTTTCCGATGGCTCGGAGCGGGCCGAAGGACGGCGGATAGAGCGCTTCATGTCTGCAGTACCGACACTACATGTCACGGCGATGTCAGCGCACCGGATCAGTCGATTTGTTCTCCGCAGCAGCTGCGCGATGGAATATCTCCACTGCGCGCGTGACGCAGTCACACGGCGCGATGCAGTCGCAAGACTGGCGTCTGACGAGAGCTGGTAAGCGCCGTGAAGCAACGGGGCGTGTGACGCGGCCCACGAAGGCGTTGCCGAGAGTGACGCCGCACTCACTCGTCCAGAATATCCAGCAGGTCGTTGATCCGCTCGAAAGGCGGCTCCTGTGTTCTGTCTGAGTAAAAGACGCGATCGCCGTCGCGTTGGAGCGATCGTGCTCTGGATTTCGGCAGCCTGCCCGGGAGGAACGTCGCTGCGACGGCCTCCGGCCCGACATCGAGCCTCACGATGCCGCGCCGCTTGCAATCGATCCTGAGCCTTGCCGCCGCGAAGAAATCCCGCCCCGCCGGCGGCAGCCTGCCGAAACGGCGCGAGGTCTCTTCCTCCAGATCTTCCAGATCGTCTTCATTCCGGCACCTGGCGACGCGGCCGTAAATTTCTAGGCGCATCGATTCCGACTGCACGTAACTCCGTGGCAGGAGATCCGCGAGCGGAAGGTTGAGGTCGGGCACCCACAGATCGGCGGACCGATCGTTGGTTTTTTCCGAAGCCTGCTTCAGAAGGTGGCTATAGAGCACCGGTCCGAACACCTGCACGTGGCCGGATTGCCGCTCGGACAACAGGTCTCCGGCACCTCTGAGGTCCAGATCACGCTCGCTGATCGCAAAGCCGGCGCCCGGTCTGCTGAACTCCTCCAGAACGGCCAATCGCTTGCCGGATTGCTCCGAGCTCGTTTCGGTCAGCATGTACGCGAAGGCGCGCGTTCCACCGCGTCCAACCCGTCCCCTCAACTGGTGAAGCTGTGCCAGACCAAACTTTTCCGGCCAGCAGACCACGATGGTGTTCGCCCGCGGAATATCGAGACCGCTTTCCACGATGTTGGTCGCCAACAGGACGTCGGCCTCGCCTTCGACGAAGCTCATCATGCGATCGTCAAGTTCATCGGCGGGCAGCTTGCCATGCAGGCAAACGATGCGGAGCTCCGGGGCGACCGCCTGCACCCGCGCCAGCAGCGGATCGAGATCCTGGATGCGCGGACAGATCAGGAAGCTCTGCCCATGGCGTCGCTGCTCGCGCAGCAATGCCGCGGCAATCGCAGCGTCCGAAAGCGGAGCGATCTTGGTCACGACCGGGAGCCGATGCACCGGCGGGGATGCGATCACGCTGAGATCCCTGAATCCCGCAAGACCTGCCGCAAGCGTGCGCGGGATCGGCGTGGCGCTCATCCAGAGCGTATGGACACCCTTCGCCAGACCCGAGAGCTTGGCCTTCTCCGCTGCCCCGAAGTGCTGCTCCTCGTCGACGATGACCAGGCTCAGCCTGGCGAATTTGACGTCCTTCGATGCGATCGCCTGCGTGCCGACCACGACCTTCATCTTGCCGCTTCGCAGGCTCTCCTTCGTCTCCCGCATTTCCTGCGCCGATGTCGCGCGCGACAGGCTTCCCACCTCGATGCCAAGCGGCGCAAACCGCTTGCGAAACGTCGCGACGTGCTGCCTTGCCAGAACGGTGGTCGGCACAACGATGGCAACCTGTTTGCCCGACAGCGCAACGGCCGCCGCCGCGCGCAAGGCGACCTCGGTCTTGCCAAATCCGACATCGCCGCAGACGACGCGGTCCATCGGATGACCCGACGCGAGATCGTCGAGCACGTCCCGGATCGCCTTGGCCTGGTCGACCGTCGTGAAATACGGAAAGCGCGCGACGAACCGCTCATATGCGGGACCCGGAGCGACCAGCCTGGGCGCGCGCCGGCGCCGCCGCTGCGCGATATGTTTGGCAAGCGCCTTGGCGGCGGTCTGGATTTCCTGCTCCGCCTTGGTCCGTCGCGCCCACCATGTGCTGCCATCGGCCCGGTCCAATGTCAGCCTGCCGAGCTCGGCCGCATAGGGCCAGATCAGCGCAAGGTCGGCGGGTGGAACCAGGACGGCATCGTCGCCGGCGAATGCCAGCCTGATCATCTCGCGGGACGATCCCTTCCCCATGTCGAAGGTCTGCAGGCCATCGAGCACGGCGAGGCCGCGCTGCAGATGAACGACGACCGCGCCGCGCTCCGGCACGTCGGGATGATCGAACGCCGCACTCCAGGCTCTGGCCATCGGCTGCGGATGATGGGCCCGGCTGCCGAGCACATCGGTCGCCGTCACCACGACAAGCGGCTTGCGGCCTGAATCGATGAAGCCGGTGTCGAAGTCTGCCAACAGCGCGGCTTCGCCACCCCGCCCCTTCGCCGCCTCGCTCCAGTCGGTGAAGCGCTCCGCCTTGATCCCGCCCATTCGCTCCATCGCGCGCAGGTCGTCTTCCACTGCTGCAACGAGCAGCAGCCGCGATCCGGCGCGCTCGGTGTCGGCGATGAACGCGCGGAGCGCTTTGCGCGACGAGGCGACCTTCGAGAAATCAGGCGTCGGGGTGAACGCCGCCTTGCGCGGCAGCACGCTCATGCGCTTGGTCAGCCGCTTCCAGTCAGCGGGCGCAAAATACTCGCGCTCGGTCTCGCGGCGGCCGGCCGCCTCCTTGATCGTGCTCAGCCAGCTGTCGGCGTGAGCAGACACGCCGGCGTCCGCGATCCAGCGCGCGCGGTCGCAATAGTCCGGCAGCGCCGCGCGCTGCGCCCTTTTGCCTCCCAGCGCGATCCGCTCGGACATCGGATCGATCAGCAGTTCCTGCGTGTCGAAGACGACATCGTGTTCGTCGGGATCGACGCCTGCGATCCTGCGGATCACGCCGCCGGAATGCTCGATTCTGAACGGCCCAAGGGCGCCGGCCGGAAACACTTCGAACGTCATGCCGTGGAACAGAACGCTTCCCGGATAATCCGCCTCTTCGTCGAGATCGTATCCGAGAGCCTCCAGGCGATCCTTGAGATCCTGCTCGGAATAGCGCGCCCCGACCTTCAAGCTGATGCTGAGGCGGCTCCAACTCGCGGGCAGCGGCAACCGCTCCATGACCGCCTCGGCCGTCGACACCAGGAAGACGGGCTTCTTGCTCTTCGCCAGACGCCGCAACACCGAACTGCGCCTGCCGGCGATCTCGCGCGACGGCTCCAGCCCGTCAAACGGCAAGGTATTCAGCCGCGGGAACACCAGCACCTCGAGCGAAGGATCGAGCGAATGCAGCACGCTGCCGAGGCGCTCGGCCCTGTTCTCGCTCTCCGCAAGGAAGACGATGCCGTCGCGGCCGGACTGCTTCCATTGCTCGAGGAGATGCAGCGCCAACATGCCGAGGGGCGAGGAAGATGAGATCCCGGAACGCGCCAATCCCTTGCTGCTCTTCTTCGCGCCAGCAGCAGCGCGAGTCTTCTTAGTCTTCGCCACGTCAAATCCATCGTTATTTCGTGAGAGCGATCACCCGTTGAGGTGGGTCTCGGGGCGACTCAGGGCTTAGCGGCCACCGGCATGGAAACCAAAGCGGCACGGATTTCTAGATCGAAGGCCGATTCCGCCCCGAAATGCCCGCGCGGGCAATCGGGAACAGTCGATTCTTCTATCAAAATCAATGGCTTGCGTGCTGGCTGGGGCGGGAGGGATCGAACCTCCGAATGGCGGAATCAAAATCCGCTGCCTTACCGCTTGGCTACGCCCCAACGCGCCGATTGAAGGCCACGCCGGTCTATAGGGTGAGTCCCGCCATTTCAACAGGGCGGCGATCGAAAAGACACGAAAGCCGAGGGATGACGACGGGCACTCCCATTATAGAGCGCCGCCGCGGTGGCCGAAACAGACTGCGCGATGTCCGTTCGGACAGTTGAGAGCCCGCCGGTTTCATGGGATGACAATTTCCAAACGCCTCGGGAGTAACGCCATGACCTATCGCGCGCCGATCAACGATATTCTCTTGTCCCTCAATCATGGTGCGGGGCTTGCTGCCGCCGTCGAGGCCGGCCACTACGGCGATTTCGACGGCGACATCACCGCCGCGGTGCTGGAAGAAGCCGGCAAGTTCGCCTCCGACGTGCTGGCGCCGCTGAACAAGGTCGGCGACGAGCACGGCATCAAGCTCGACAATGGCAAGGTGACCACCGCGCCCGGCTGGCCCGACGCCTATCAGCGCTGGACCGCCGCGGGATGGAACGCGGTGTCCGGACCGGAAGCGTTCGGCGGCCAGGGCCTGCCGCTCGCGATCAATGCCGCCTGCACCGAGATTTGGAGCGCATCGAATGTCGCCTTCGGCCTCTGCCCGCTGCTGACGCTGTCCGCGATCGAGGCGCTCGATGCCCATGGCAGCGCCGAGCTGAAGAAGGTCTATCTCGAGAAGCTCGTCACCGGCGAATGGACCGGCACGATGCAGCTCACCGAGCCCAATGCCGGCTCCGACGTCGGCGCGCTGCGCACCCGCGCCGAACGCGCTCCCGACGGCACCTATCGGATCAAGGGCACCAAGATCTTCATCACCTATGGCGAGCACGACATGACCGACAACATCGTGCATTTCGTGCTCGCGCGATTGCCCGATGCCCCTGCCGGCACCAAGGGAATTTCGCTGTTTCTTGTTCCCAAGTTCATGGTCAATGCCGACGGCTCGCTCGGCGCGCGCAACGACATCCATGCGAGCGGCGTCGAGCACAAGCTCGGCATGCACGCCTCGCCGACCTGCACCATGACCATGGGCGACAAGGGCGGCGCGATCGGCTTTTTGATCGGCGAAGAAAACGCGGGCATGCGCTGCATGTTCACGATGATGAACCAGGCCCGGCTCGGCGTCGGACTCGAAGGCGTCGGCATTGCCGACCGCGCCTATCAGCAGGCGCTGGCCTATGCGCAGGAGCGCAAGCAGGGCAAGGCGGTCGGCCACAAGGGCGACGGGATGGATCCGATCATCGTGCATCCCGACGTCAAGCGTATGCTGATGCAGATGCGCAGCATGACGGCGGCGGCGCGCACGATCTGCTACGCCACCGCGGTCGCGCTCGACGTCTCGGTGCGCGCCAAGGATCCCAAGGTCCGCACTGAGGCGGCGGCGCGCGGTGCGCTGCTGACCCCGATCGCGAAAGCGTTCTCAACCGATGTCGGCAACGAGGTCGCCTATCTCGGCGTCCAGGTCCATGGCGGCATGGGCTTCATCGAGGAGACCGGCGCCGCGCAGCATTATCGCGACGCCCGCATCACCTCGATCTATGAGGGCACCAACGGCATCCAGTCGATCGACCTCGTCACCCGCAAGCTCGGCGCCAATGGCGGCGCTTCGGTGTGGGCGCTGCTCGACGAGCTCGCCTCGACCATCAAGCAGGTCGAGACCTCGAACGATCCGGCGTTCGGGACCACCGGCGCCAAGCTGCGCGATGCCCACGCCGCGCTCGAGCGCAGCAGCAAATGGCTGCTCGAGCGGCTGGCCTCCGCACCGAACGATGCGCTGGCCGGCGCAACGCCCTATCTGCGGCTGTTCGGCGCCACGCTCGGCGGCTGCATGCTCGCCGGCGAGGCGCTCGCCGCCAAGGCGAACGGTGAAGCCGAGCCGCAGCGCTACGTCGCACTGGCGCGCTTCTTCGCCGAGAATATCTCCGTGCAGGCGCCGTCGCTCGAGAAGACCGTGACCGAAAGCGCCGAGGCGGTGACCGGCGCGGATGCGGTGCTGGCGGGGTGAGAGCTCCGCAGTCATTGCGATATCGGTAGCGCGCCTGCGTGGCGCGCACGTCGCGCGACATTCACACCTGTCGTCCCTGCGAAAGCAGGGACCCATACTCCGCAGCGGAGATTGTGAACGGCGCTCGTCGTTCCGCCGTCGTACAACAAGCTGCATTTGTGGTTATGGGTCCCTGCTTTCGCAGGGACGACGGTGAGGATGGTTCTCGATTCAAGATGATAAACACGCGGAGTCATCACCCGCGAAAGCGGGTGATCCAGTATTCCAGAGACAGTCGTTATTGAGCCGATGGGCCGCGGCGTACTGGATCGCCCGGTCGAGCCGGGCGATGACAGTGCTGGTGGGGACAGCATCCCATTCTCGCGACATGACCATCCCACCGATTCAATGATCGAGCAACGCGCATCACCTAGTTTCGAAACACGAGGCAGCGCCCGCCGATTGCCTCCAGTCGCGCGCAGAGCTGGTTGGCTCGCTCGCGGGAGGTCTCGGCAACCCGAAGCAGATACCAGGTGGCCGAGCCAGGCCCGGCCATATGCGATCTCAGAACAAGCGGCGCGCGATCGCCGAGCACGGATGCAAACCGCTTCTGCAATTGCTGGTAGTCCGCGAGCACCCTTGATTGCGATGGGCCGCCGGCCAATTGAAGTCCCCAAGGTCCCCACGCAACTTGCTGTGCAACTGTCGCGGATTCCTTCGGACTCGCAGGCAATGCCCTGACGAGCATGCCGCGCACGATGTCGCCGCAGGCCATGGCGGCATCCGTGTGGACGCGATCCTCGAGCGAACCCTGCGCCCATTCCTCGGCCGACTTGCCGGTGATGATCCTGACATAGGCGCGCGTTTCGCCCGGCAGGTTGCCGCGTCCCGCCAGCCAATCCTGAACACGCTGTGGACCGCCATTGTAGGCGGCCGCCGCGAGGCCAAGATTGCCGAACTGCGCGCGCAGCTCGCGGAGCCAGCGTGCGGATTCCTGCAACGCGGGTAACGGCTCGAACGGGTCAGCCAGACCGCGCCAGCGTGCGGTGCCGGGCATGAATTGGGCGATGCCCTGGGCACCAGCCGGGCTGACTGAGCCGGGATCGAAATTGCTCTCCTGCCAGATCAGCCGGACGAAGAAATCCGGCGGCAAACCGTTCTCCAGTGCGGCCTGCTCCAGCGCCTTGCAGTATTGCTGCGGCCCGTCGAGCTTCGGGTCCGGTTGCGTTGGCGGCGGAGATGGAGAGGATGCGGATTGACGCTCCGATGCCGATCGATCGGGCTCCGCGTTGTTCTCTCCGATGTTCGGCTTCGGGTGAGCTGCTTCCGCTCGCGCCGGCTCGGCGTGTTGCGCGGCCGGCGTCACCGCCGGATTGCCGGCCGGTTCGGCACCTGCGACGCGAAAGAGCAGCAGAACACAGGCCGAGGCGATGGCCGTTCGTGGAAATCGATGAATCCGCCGCGGCCCGGAACTCGACTGCATGAAGCGATCATCAAAACAGAGACTGTGTCCGCCCGGATCATACCATCGGCGCCGCTCGACGGGCAGAGAATCTGGATGGGATCCGCGCCTCCGTCGCGCGGATGCGGCCGCCTAGTGGTCGGACAGGCTGCCGACGATCGATGCGCGGCGGGACAGCTCGATCCAGTTGCCGTCGGGATCGAGGATCATGGAAATCCGCGCGACCTCGCCGAGCGTCACCGGCGCGAGGCCCTCGCGCACGCCCTTGGCGCGCAGTTCCTGATGCACGGCGTCGATGTCGGCGACCTGCAACGTGATGTAGCGCCAGCCCCGCGCCTGCCGAGTTTGATCGACGCTCGCGGCGCGATCTTCCCTGAGCAGGATCAGGCTGTCGCCGAGGCGAAAGGCCGGGCCGCCCGACCATGATTGCTCGGCGAAGCCGAGGATGTCGCCGTAGAATCTGCGGTGCGCGGCGAGGTCGCGCACCGCCATCGCGACCGCGATCTGGGTGATGCCGTCATGTCCGGGTGCGACCAGGCAAACGCTGTTGCCGTCGGGATCGGCCATGCGCTGCGGCGCCGTAACGCCCTCTCGGGCAATGATCAGCTCGCGATAGCCGCTCGGTGCCGCATCCGGCAGCGGCTCGACATGATGGTTGAGCTTGATCACTGAGCCATACGCGTCGTGCCGATACTGCTTCTGCCCGCGCCGGATCGGCAGCACATGATCGAAGCGGAGCCCGGCATCCTGCTGCCAGAAATGCAGCATCGGCTCGAGATTGTTCGTCGAGAGGCCGATGTCGATCACATTCTTCGCGAGTTGCATTTGCCTGCCGCCCTCACACATATTCTCCGCAACGGACCCGACTAGCTATGCGAGGATCAGGTCACTGCGCAAGCACCAACGATCCCCGATCCTGAAGCTGTCGCTGGTCGGCCGGCTGGCCGCGGCCCGCCTGGAGATTCTTGTATTGGCGCATTTGACTATTGGCGCATTTGACGCGTTTTCTTCACGCGAACGGGTGTCCACTTCGCTCGAAAGCGCTCTAAGATCACGCAATGCAGTGAGGACGGACATGCCAGCGAGCCTCGTTCAGACATTTCGAGCTTTTGCGTACAATAATGCCTGGGCCAATCATCGCCTGCTCACGGCATGCGCCGGTCTCAGCCAGGCGGAGTTCGCGGCGGCGCGGACCGGGTTCTTCCCGAGCCTGCAGGCGACACTGAACCACATCCATGTCATCGATCTCTTCTATGTCGACGCGCTCGAGGGTGGCTGGCTCGGGCCGACAGCATGGGCCAATGAGGTGCCCTACCCGTCGGTCGCGGCGCTGCAAGCCGCGCAGGCTGCGGTCGACCGGCGCCTGATCGCGCACTGCGAGGCGCTGACGGCGGAGCGGCTCGATGACGTCGTCAAGGTCAATCGCGACACATCGGTACAGACCGAGCGGCGCGACCGCCTGCTGATGCATCTGTTCCAGCACCAGATCCACCATCGCGGCCAGGCTCACGCGATGCTGTCCGAAACCACGGTCAAGCCGCCGCAGCTCGACGAATTCTTCGCCGCCGGCGAGGCCCCGCTCCGGGAAACCGAGTTCAAGGAGCTCGGCTGGAGCGAGGCCGCCGTGTGGGGCGACTGAGGACGAGGTTCCGCTCACGATAGCGCCGTGCGGAATGGTTCCCAATTCGGAACGAGGTCTTGAAACGGCCCGTCTCCACGCTCACCTGACGGTGTAACGTGGGGAACTCAGTACATGCCTTTTGCCAATCACCGGGGCCAGCGCATCCATTACACCGTCGAAGGATCCGGGCCGCTGATCGTGCTGCAGCACGGCCTGCTGCTCGACGCCGCGAGCTGGAAACAATGCGGCGTGGTCGACGCGCTTGCCGATCGCTTTCGCGTGGTCTGCGTCGATTCGCTCGGACACGGCTTGAGCGACAAGCCCGCCGATCCCGAATTCTACGATCAGGCGCAGCGCGCCGGCGACATCGTGGCCGTGATCGACGACCTCGGCGACGAGCGCGCCCACGTGGTCGGACATTCGATGGGCGGCTGGGTCGCGGTCGGCGTCGCCCGGTTTTTCCCGACGCGGCTGGCATCGCTTGCGATCGGCGGCTGGGACTTTCTCACCGGGCTGCCGCGCGGCAATGCCGGCCCGCTGACCTATGGCGCCTTCATCACCTTCGCCCGCCGCACCGTGCCGGAGCTCGCCGAATGGGTGACGCCCGATCTCGAAGGCGGCGTGCGCGCCTGCTTCGACGCGCTCGGCCAGGTCGACGGCGCCAAGGACGCGGTGCTGTCCTCGCGCGTGCCGGTGCTGCTGTGGAACGGACAGGACGACGGACCGCATGCGCCGATGCAGCGTTTTGCCGCGGAGAACGGCCTGTACGCGATGTCGGTCCCCGGCGATCATCTCGGCGCGCTGTTGCAGCACGGCGCCGCGATCGGCCGCGGCATCGGCTCGTTCGTCGGGCGCGGCTAAACGGGCTCCGGCATCTGTGCGAGCAGCTTGTCGAGCGTGATTGGGTATTCGCGTACACGTACGCCGGTTGCATTATAAACCGCGTTGGCGACCGCGGCAGCGACGCCGCAGATGCCGAGCTCGGCGACGCCCTTGGCCTTCATCGGCGAGGACATCGGATCGGTCTCGTCGAGGAAGACCATGTCTTGATGTGGAATGTCGGCATGGACCGGCACCTCATAGGCGGCGAGGTCGTGCGTGATGAACAAGCCGTGACGCTTGTCGACGACAAGGTCTTCCATCAAGGCCGCGCCGACGCCCATGGTCATGGCGCCGATCACCTGGCTGCGTGCCGCCTTCGGATTGAGGATGCGGCCCGCCGCGCAGACCGCCAGCATCCGCCGCACGCGGATCTCCGCAGTGTCGGCATCAACCCCGACCTCAACGAAATGTGCGCCGAAGGTTGATTGCTGGTAGGTCTTGGCGAGATCGCCATACTCGATGGCGTCCTCCGCCACGAGATCGCCGCCGCCGGCGGCCTGCGCCAGCGGCACGTTGCGATTGCCTGTCCGGACCACGCCGTCGGCAAACACCGCCTCTTCGGAGTTGATGCCGAGCTTCTGTGCGATGGCCTCGCGCAGCTTGACGCAGGCCGCATAAACACCGGCGGTGGAATTGTTGCCGCCCCACTGCCCGCCCGAGCCGCAGGACACCGGGAAGTCGGAATCGCCGAGCCGCACCACGACCTTCTCCAGCGGCACGCCCATCATCTCGGCGGCGGTCTGCGCGATGATGGTGTAGGAGCCGGTGCCGATGTCGGTCATGTCGGTCTCGACCGTCACCCTCCCTTGCTGGTCGAGACGAACGCGCGCCGCCGATTTGGTCACGAGATTGTTGCGGAAGGCGGCGGCAACGCCCATGCCGATCAGCCAGCGGCCATCGCGGACCTGGCCCGGTTTCGGGTTGCGCTTGTTCCAGCCGAACCGCGCCGCGCCCTCGTTCAGGCATTGCACGAGCTGACGCTGCGAGAAGTGCCGCTCTGGATGCTCGGGATCGACCTGGGTGTCGTTGGTGATGCGCAGCGCGACCGGATCGATGCCGAGCTTGTCGGCAAGCTCGTCGACCGCGATCTCCAGCGCCATCATGCCCGACGCCTCTCCGGGCGCGCGCATCGCGTTGCCCTCGGGCAGATCGAGCGCCGCGAGCCGCGTCGCCGTCATCCGGTTGGCGCCGGCATAGAGCAGCCGCGTCTGACTCACCGCCATCTCGGGCTCACCGCCGATGACATTGCCGGACCAGCTTTCGTGGCCGATCGCAGTGATCTTGCCGTCGCGCTCAGCGCCGATGCGGATGCGCTGGATCGTCGCCGGACGGTGCGTGGTGTTGTTGAACATCAGCGGCCGTTGCAGCGCGACCTTGACCGGACGGCCGGCGGCGCGCGCGCCGAGCGCGGCGAGCAGTACGTCGGCGCGCAGGAACAGCTTGCCGCCAAAGCCGCCGCCGATATAGGGCGAGATCAGGCGGACATTCTCCTTGGGGATACCAAGCGTCTTCGCCAGATCCTCCACGCCCCAGGCAATCATCTGGTTGGAGGTCCAGACCGTGAGCTTGTCGCCGTCCCAGGCCGCGATCGAGGCATGCGGCTCCATCATCGCGTGGCCCTGATCGGGCGTGGTGTAGGTGGCGTCGAGCTGCACGGGCGCGACGGCGAAGGCAGTGGCGAAATCGCCGATGTCCGTATCGGCGGGGCCACCGAACGACGGATTCGGTGTGCCGGCCGTATCCAGGACCGCAGCGAGATCGAATTTGCTGTCCCCCTTGGCGTAATCGATCCGGATCAGCTGCACCGCGGCGCGCGCCTGCTCGAAAGTACTGGCGACGGCGATAGCAACGGCCTGGTGGTAGTGCGCGATCTCGGGCCCACCGAGCAGCGGCGCTGCGTTGCGCTCGCCCTTGCCGAGCTTACCGGCATTCTCGGCAGTGACGATGGCTAGCACGCCGGGCGCAGCCTTCGCGGCTTCAAGATCGATCGCAGCGATCCGGCCTTTTCCGATTGCCGAGCCGACCACACAACCATAAGCCTGATTGGCCACCACGTCGTGCCGCTCGTAGGCGTAAGGCGCGGTGCCAGTGGTCTTCAACGGTCCTTCGATCCGGCTGGTCGGATGACCGATCACCTTGAGCTGGTCGATCGGATTGAAGGTCGCGGGATGTTCAAAACGCATGATCTAGGCCCTCGGATCGCGCAGCACCGCAGCCAGCGTTCGTTCGGCGAGCGGCAGCTTGTACGCATTGTCCTTGGTCGGCTTTGCATCACCGAGCAGCCGCGCTGTGACGGCTTTGGCGCCACGGGGCAGTTCCGCGTCCGCCGCCTCGACCCGCCACGGCTTGTGCGCGACGCCGCCGAGCGCGACACGGCCGGTGCCGTCCGGCTGCACGATCGCGGCAACCGAGACCAGTGCGAAGGCATAAGAGGCGCGGTCGCGGACCTTGCGATAGGCCTGCGTGCCGCCGACCGGTCTCGGCAGCACGACCGCGGTGATCAATTCGCCTGGCTGCAGGACGGTTTCGATCTCGGGACTATCGCCGGGCAGCCGATGCAACTCGGCGATCGGGATGCTGCGCGTGGTGCCGTCAGGCCGCACGGTCTCGACCACAGCGTCGAGCACGCGCATCGCCACCGCCATGTCGC
Source organism: Bradyrhizobium macuxiense (assembly GCF_007993935.1). GTDB lineage: Bacteria > Pseudomonadota > Alphaproteobacteria > Rhizobiales > Xanthobacteraceae > Bradyrhizobium > Bradyrhizobium macuxiense_A. Next base: position 743,134 of record NZ_VITY01000002.1, read on the forward strand.
TCGGATGGGTCGCGATGCAGGCCTCGCTCGCACCCACCACCGCATGCTGGCGGCCGAAGCCGCCGATCGCGGCGCAACCGCTGCCGGGCTTGCGCTTGTTGCAGGGCAGATTGGTGTCGTAGAAATAAGGACAGCGCGTCCGCTGCAGCAGATTGCCGGCCGTCGTCGCCTTGTTGCGCAACTGGCCGGAGGCGCCGGCGAGCAGCGCGCGCGACAGCACGCCATAGTCGCGCCGCACGCGCGCATCAGCAGCCAATTCGGTGTTGCGCACGAGCGCGCCGATCCGCAAACCGCCGTCCGCGGTTTCCTCGATCCGGTCGAGCGCAAGATCGTTGACGTCGATCAGATGCGCCGGCGTCTCGATCTCGAGCTTCATCAGGTCGAGCAGGTTGGTGCCACCCGCAATGAACTTGGCGTTCGCGGTGCTGGCGGCGGCAGCGGCCGCCGCGCCCGGCGAGGCAGCACGTTCATAGCTGAATGATCTCATGCGCTCCTCCCGGCAACCTCACTGATCGCCTCGGCGATGTTGGAATAGGCGCCGCAGCGGCAGATGTTGCCGCTCATGCGCTCGCGCAGCTCGGCATTGGTCAATCGCACCGGCGCATTTAAATCGGCCGTGACGTGGCTCGGGATACCGGCCTTGACCTCGGCAAGCACGGCGACCGCCGAGCAGATCTGCCCCGGCGTGCAATAGCCGCATTGATAGCCATCGTGCTCGACGAACGCCGCCTGCAGCGGATGCAGCCCGTCCGGCGTGCCGAGACCCTCGATCGTCGTGATCTCGTCGCCCTGATGCATCACGGCGAGCGTCAGGCAGGAATTGATCCGCCGCCCATCGACGATCACCGTGCAGGCGCCGCATTGGCCGTGGTCGCAGCCCTTCTTGGTGCCGGTCAGATGCAGGTGCTCGCGCAACGCATCGAGCAGCGTGGTCCTGGTATCGAGCTCGAGCTGATGGGTTTCGCCATTCACGTCAAAGGATACTCGCGTCATCACGGGCGCTCCGGTCCGGGCAGGTTGGGCGGCCGCCGGCAGCGGCGTCGCGATCGACGACGCCGCGAGCGAGGCGGCTCCCACAATCAACAGATGGCGCCGGGATAGTTCCAAACGTCCGGAGATCTGCATGCCGTTCTCCTTTCACGTGTCACGCCGAGCCGCGTCTTGGCGGACGGAACCGGCGCCCCCCGCGCGCACCTGCCGATCCATCGAGGGAATGCCCTGGCCTGCGGAATGTTTCTCGCGGTCGCCTGAACTCCTCGCGAGCACCGCCCATCGTGGCGTCGGTCGGACTTGCGCGGTGCCGGTCGCGAAATGGCAAAATCCGGTTAACTGCATTGCGCTGTCGTCATGCTCGCGCAGGGGGAAAAGCGATCCAGAACATCCCTGAACCCTTGGGGCTTGCACGGGATGATGTAGGATAGCGGTCACGACCTCTGCCGGCGACGGTGCCGGCCGACCCTGGGACCGCCTGATGACCGCGCATGTCATAGTCACCGACGAAGCTGCCACACGCGTGATCCGGCTGCGCAGGCCCGAGAAGAAGAACGCGATCACCCAGGAGATGTTTCGCGCGATCAGCGAGGCGATCGACAAGGCGCAGAACAATCCGAAGATCCGCTGCCTGATCATCACCGGCGGCTCCGGCGTGTTCACCGCTGGCAACGACATCGAGGATTTGCTCGTGCAGGGCACCTCGACCGGCGAGACGCCGCCCGCCTCCGACCTGGTCAAGTTCCTGTATTCGCTGGCCCACAATGTGAAGCCGATCATCGCCGCGGTCGACGGCGTCGCGATGGGCATCGGCACCACGATGCTGTTCCACTGCGACTATGTGCTGGCCAGCAAGACCGCGCTGTTCTCGACGCCGTTCTCCAATTTCGGCCTGGTGCCGGAAGGCGCCTCCAGCCTGTTGATGCCGCGCATGATGGGCCACCAGCGCGCCTTCGCGATGCTGGTGATGGGCCGCACCATGTCAGCCGACGACGCCCGCGTCGCCGGTTTCGTCAACACCGTGGTGGCGCCGGGACATGCCGAGGTCGAAGCACACAAGGTGGCGCGCGAGATCTGCGCGCTGCCGGCGGAGGCGGTTGCGACCTCGCGGCGGCTGATCCGGCTGCCGCCCGAGGACGTCACCCGCCGCATCGAGCAGGAGAACCATTTGTTCAGCGAACGGATGCGCTCCAAGGAAGCGATCGCCGCCTTCAAGGCGTTCATGGCGCGCCCCAAAGATTGAACGAAGCGTCGGGATTGAAACGAAGCGTCGCAAAATTGTAGTGGCGTCGCGCCATGATCGCGTGTTCCATGATTGTGTAAGCCTTGGACAGGTCATGAGACAGCCCCGCCTCACGCCCCTAGCCGCGCTCTTCGCGCTTGGCCTCGCCGCAACTGGCCCTAGCCTGGCGCAGGGCGCCGCGCCGGTCGACTTGCGCATTCTCGCGATCAACGACTTCCACGGCTATCTGCGGCCGCCGCCGGGCGGCATCCGCATCACCGATCCCGCCGATGCGACCAAGAAGATCATGGTGCCCGCCGGTGGTTCCGAGCGGGTCGCCACCGTCATCAAGCAACTGCGCGAAGGCCACAAGAACAACATCTTCGTCGCGGCCGGCGACCTGATCGGCGCGAGCCCGTTCCTGTCGGCGATGTTTCATGACGAGCCGACCATCGAGTCGCTCTCGATGATGGGGCTTGCGATCTCCTCGGTCGGCAATCACGAGTTCGACGAGGGCAAGGACGAGCTGCTGCGGATGCAGAATGGCGGTTGCCATCCGGTCGACAAGTGCCAGGGGCGGCATCCCTTCACGGGCGCCAAATTCCGCTATCTCGCCGCCTCCACGATCGACAGGGCCACCGGCAAGACGGTGTTTCCGCCCTACGAGATCAAGGAATTCGACGGCATTCCGGTCGCCTTCATCGGGCTGACGCTGAAGAACACGCCGAACCTGGTGTCGCCGGCCGGCGTCGCCAGCCTCGAATTCCGCGACGAGGCCGAAACCGTCAATGCGTTGGTTCCCGAGTTGAAGGCGAAGGGCGTCGAGGCGATCGTGGTCTTGATCCACGAGGGCGGTTTTCCGACCGGCGACTATAATGAATGCCCCGGGATCTCCGGGCCGATCGTCGACATCGTCAAGAAGCTCGATCGCGCGGTCGACGTCGTGATCTCCGGCCACACCCACCAGGCCTATGTCTGCGAGATCGACGGACGGCTCGTCACGTCAGGCGACAAATACGGCACGCTGGTCACTGCGATCGATCTGCAGCTCGATCCGAAGACCCGTGACGTGATCAGCGCCAAGGCCAACAACACCATCGTGAAAATCGGCGGCACCGCCAAGGATCCCGAGCAGAGCGCGCTCCTGGAATCCTATGACCGGCTGGCCGCGCCGATCGCCAACCGCGCGGCGGGCTCGGTCACGGAAACGCTGTCGCGCACGCCCGGCGAGACCGGCGAAAGCGTGCTCGGCGATATCGTCGCCGACGCGCAGCTCGCTGCGACCGCTTCGGAGCCGAACGGCGGCGCGGTGATCGCCTTCACCAATCCCGGCGGCGTGCGCACCGACATCGTCAAGCGCGAGGACGGCGCGGTCACCTATGCCGACATCTTCGCAAGCCAGCCGTTCCGCAACCAGCTGGTGACGATGACGCTGACCGGCAAGCGGCTCAAGGACGTGCTGGAGCAGCAATGGGCCGATCCGAAGCGGCCGCGCGCCCTGCAGGTCTCGAAGGGCTTTGCCTATGCGTGGGATGCGAGCAAGGGTGACGGCGCGCGCATCATCGCCGCGCGGATGTCGCTCGACGGCAAGCCGATCGACCCGGTCGCGAGCTACCGCGTCACCGTCAACAACTATCTCGCCGAAGGCGGCGACGGCTTCACGGTGTTCAAGGAAGGGACAGCGCAGCAGTTCGGCATCTACGACGTCGACGCGCTCTATGCCTACTTCAAGGCCAACAGCCCGGTCGGCCCGGCGGCCGGCAAGCGGATCGAGCGGATCAATTGAGTGACGTGCGGGCATGGAACGCCCGTGCGTCCACCGTCATTGCGAGCCAACGGGTCGGCGCAAAGCGCCGCCCGATGACAGGCTCCGCGAAGCAATCCATTGTCACCAAGCGAACGGAAGCATGGATTGCTTCGTCGCTGCGCTCCTCGCAATGACGTGGAAAGGAGCTCCTAGAGCCTTTGCGGCGACGGAAACGAAGATAAGTGGGGCCTTTCCGCAGGGCCGGTAACCGCCTACATTAGAGCTTCCTCGCACGCGCCTCCATTGCGCCGGGAATTTGCATGACACTGCTTCTGACGCACACCGCCTGCCTCGATCATCTGACCCCACCCGGACATCCCGAACGCCCCGACCGGCTGCGTGCGGTCGCCGAGGTGCTGGGTCAGGATCGCTTCAAGGCGCTGGTGCGCGACCTCGCGCCGGAAGGCGACCTCGACACCGTGCTGCTCTGCCATGGCGAGCACTATGTCGGCGAATTGCGCCACATCGCGCCGACCTCGGGCATGATCTATATCGACGGCGATACCTCGATGTCGCCGGGCACCTGGGAAGCCGTGATGCGCGGTGTCGGCGGCGCGGTGGCCGCCACCGATGCTGTCATGGAAGGCAAACACCACAACGCCTTCGTCGCGGTGCGCCCGCCCGGGCATCACGCCGAGAAATCGACGCCGATGGGCTTTTGCTTCTTCGACAATGTCGCGATCGCCGCGCGCCACGCACAACGCAAATACGGCATCAAGCGCGCCGCGATCGTCGATTTCGACGTCCATCACGGCAACGGCACGCAGGACATCTTCTGGGCCGACCCGACCGTGATGTACTGCTCGACGCACCAGATGCCACTGTTCCCCGGCACCGGAGCTGCCGGCGAACGCGGCGAGCACGACACCGTCGTCAACGCGCCGCTCGCGCCCGGCGACGGCGGCGTCAAATTCCGCTCCGCCTTCGAGAACCTGATCCTGCCGCAGCTCGAGAAGTTTTCTCCCGAACTCGTCGTCATCTCGGCGGGCTTCGACGCCCATCACCGCGATCCCCTGGCCTCGATCAACCTGACGGGCGAGGATTTCGGCTGGGTCACGCGCAAGTTGATGGACCTCGCCGACAAGAGCGCCGGCGGCCGCGTCGTCTCCGTGCTGGAAGGCGGCTACGACCTCGAGGGCCTGAAAGAGTCGGTGGCATCTCATGTCACCGCATTGATGGGCGCCTAAATACCCGCCACAATACGCCCGCAAAAATTCGATTGATTCTGCGCCGGGGCAAGCATGGCCTGCGACGGGTCATGCTTGGACGACAAGATCCGATCACGGTCTGATCGGCGCACTGGGAACACATGATGGCCGAAAATACTCAAGCCGACGTCAAGAAGCTCTCCTTTGAAGGCGCGATCGAGGAACTCGAATCGATCGTCAAGCGGCTCGAGGACGGCAAGGTCCCGCTTGAGGAATCGGTCGCGATCTACGAGCGCGGCGAGGCACTGAAGCGGCGCTGTGAGGAATTGCTGCGCCAGGCCGAAGCCCGCGTCGACAAGATCACCACCGACGCCTCGGGCCAGGCATCCGGGACCGAACCGCTCGACGTGCAGTAACGCCGCCGACCGCCGCGACCCTGCGACAGGATGTCCGCCACCGCGGGCAATTGTTGCTGCGTATTTCCATTGATCGATCACGCCGCGGGGTGACCGCGGCGACCGGCGCGGCCGCGAATCGGGCCGTTCCGGACCGGCCGGTTGCCGCTAAAATGGCCAAATTGGAACCCGCTCCGGGTGCCAACCATTGAAAAGTCTAGGTTTTTCAAGACGGCGCATAGGAACCCTGCGCCGCCTATCGGGTTGGCTTTGGTTACGGCTTTGGTGTAATGCTTCCAGTTCTATGGGCATTTGAGGGTGGCCGGCGGCCCGATTTTTCGGGCGGCATGCATCTCAAATGGTTCGACAAAACTGAACCGGGACGGGTGAAGAGCGACCAAGGTGATGCGTATCACGTGGTCCAATCCGGAGTGAATCTAGGCTTACAACCAGGCACGGTCTGCCGGGGCGGCACCCAGTGTCTGGCTTTCGCTGCGCGATGTGCGCGCCAACCCATCTCGCGTCGGGCGGTTCGTTCCGACAGGCAAAAATTGGAAATTCGCTGTGACCACATTTAGTAAAACGCCGCTTCTTGACACTATTCACACGCCCGATGACCTGCGCAAGCTGAAGGTCGAGCAGGTGCGGCAAGTTGCCGACGAGCTCCGCCAGGAAACCATCGACGCCGTGTCGGTGACCGGCGGCCATTTCGGCGCAGGCCTCGGCGTGGTCGAACTGACCACCGCCATCCACTACATCTTCGACACCCCGCGCGACCGCCTGATCTGGGACGTCGGCCACCAGGCCTATCCGCACAAGATCCTGACCGGTCGCCGCGACCGCATCCGCACCCTGCGCACCGGCGGCGGCCTCTCCGGCTTCACCAAGCGCACCGAGAGCGACTACGATCCGTTCGGCGCGGCGCACTCCTCGACCTCGATTTCGGCCGGCCTCGGCATGGCCGTGGCGCGCGATCTCTCCGGCGGCAAGAACAACGTTATCGCCGTGATCGGTGACGGCGCGATGTCGGCGGGCATGGCCTATGAGGCCATGAACAACGCCGGCGCGATGAATTCGCGCCTGATCGTGATCCTCAACGACAACGACATGTCGATCGCGCCGCCGGTCGGCGCGATGAGCGCCTATCTGTCGCGGCTCTACTCCGGCAAGACCTACCGCTCGCTGCGCGAGGCCGCCAAGCAGATCAACAAGCGCCTGCCGAAGATCCTGGCCAACCGCGCCAACCGCGTCGAGGAATATTCCCGCGGCTTCATGATGGACGGCGGCACGCTGTTCGAGGAGCTCGGCTTCTACTATGTCGGCCCGATCGACGGTCACAATCTCGACCATCTGCTGCCGGTGCTGAAGAACGTCCGCGACATGGAGACCGGGCCGATCCTGGTTCACGTCGTGACCCAGAAGGGCAAGGGCTACGGTCCGGCGGAAGCTTCCGCCGACAAGTACCACGCCGTCGTCAAGTTCGACGTCGCCACCGGCACCCAGGCCAAGGCCAAGCCGAATGCGCCGGCCTACCAGAACGTGTTCGGCCAGAGCCTCGTCAAGGAAGCGCAGAAGGACGACAAGATCGTCGCCATCACCGCGGCGATGCCGTCGGGCACCGGCGTCGACATCTTCAACAAGGCGTTCCCGGACCGCACCTTCGACGTCGGCATCGCCGAGCAGCATGCGGTGACCTTCGCCGCGGGCCTTGCCACCGAAGGCTACAAGCCGTTCTGCGCGATCTACTCGACCTTCCTGCAGCGCGGTTACGACCAGGTGGTCCATGACGTCGCGATCCAGAGCCTGCCGGTTCGCTTCGCGATCGACCGCGCCGGCCTGGTCGGCGCCGACGGTGCGACCCATGCCGGTTCGTTCGACAACGCCTATCTCGGCTGTCTGCCGAACTTCGTGATCATGGCGGCCTCCGATGAGGCCGAGATGGTGCACATGGTCGCGACCCAGGTCGCGATCAACGATCGCCCGAGCGCGCTGCGCTATCCGCGCGGCGAAGGCCGCGGCGTCGAGATGCCGGAAGTCGGCGTTGCCCTGCCGATCGGCAAGGGCCGCATCATCCGCGAAGGCAAGAAGGTTGCGCTGCTCTCCTTTGGCACCCGTCTCGCCGAGTGCGAGAAGGCGGCCGACGAGCTCGCGGCCCACGGCCTCTCCGCCACCATCGCCGACGCGCGCTTCATGAAGCCGCTCGACGAAGAGATGATCATGAAGCTCGCCCGCGACCACGAGATCCTGATCACGATCGAGGAAGGCTCGATCGGTGGCTTCGGCTCGCATGTCATGCAGTTCCTGTCCGACAACGCGATGCTGGACAGCGGCATGCTCAAGTTCCGCTCGATGATCCTGCCCGACGTGTTCCTCGACCACGACACGCCCGCGGCGATGTATGGCCGCGCCGGTCTCGACGCCAAGAGCATCGTTGCCAAGGTGTTCGAGACCCTCGGCAAGGACTACAAGACCGAGACCGTCAAGCTCGCGTAATCGCGTTCCACCTCTCCCACCGGGGAGAGGTCGGATCGGGCGAGCGATCCAGGTGAGGGGGTGAGGTCCCATGAAAGTGCGTAACCCCTCACCCGCGCCTCCGGCGCGACCTCTCCCGATGGGAGAGGTTTCAAGTCGATCTTGTCCTGGGCAAGTCCATGAGAATCTATCTGGCAGGTCCTGACGTGTTCCTGCCGGATGCCGTGGAGATCGGCCGCCGCAAGGCGGAGGTTTGCGCCTATCACGGGCTGACCGGGCTGTATCCGCTCGACAACAGCATCAATCCCACCGTCGCCGGCGCTTCGCTCACCATCTTCAAGAGCAACGAGGCGATGATGGAGTCCGCCGACGCCATCATCGCCAATTTGACGCCGTTTCGCGGCCCCAGTGCCGACGCAGGCACCGTCTACGAACTCGGCTACATGGCGGGACGCAGCAAACTGTGCCTCGCCTATTCGAACGATCCCACGTCCTACGCCAATCGCGTGGCGCGGCTGAGCCAGGTCGTGCCGGCATCCGACGGACGCCTGATCGACGCGGAGGGGCTGACGGTGGAAGAGTTTGGATTGCCCGACAATCTGATGATGATGCACGCGCTCGATTTGCACGGCAGCCCGCTGGTGACACCGCGGGAGCCGGCGACCGACCTCTGGCACGACCTCACCTCCTTCGAGGCCTGCGTGCGGCTCGCCGCCACGCAGCGCCGGCAGAGCGCCAAGTGAGCAAGTGAGTGAGCAAGTAAGTGAGCAAGCAAGTGAGTAAGGCGGGCGACAACGACAATAGCGCATCCTCCGGCAAGCGCATCGACGTGCTGCTGGTCGAGCGCGGCCTGTTCGAAAGCCGGGCGCGGGCGCGCGCCGCGATCGACGCCGGCCTCGTCACCGCCGACGGCAAGCCGATTGCAAAGGCGTCCGAGATCGTCGCGCCCGGCGCCGAGCTCACGGCCGAGCCGGCGCATCCCTATGTCTCGCGCGGCGGCGTCAAGCTCGCCGGCGCGCTCGAGCATTATCCGATCAACGTCGAGGGCCATGTCTGCCTCGACGTCGGCGCCTCGACCGGCGGCTTCACCGAGGTGCTGCTCGCCAACGGCGCGAGTCTGGTGTTCGCCATCGATGTCGGTCACGGCCAGCTGCATCCCTCGCTGCAGGGCCATCCGAAGATCGTCTCGATGGAGGAGACCGACATCAGGAACTATGAGGGCAAGCGACTGCCGGCGCGGCCCGATATCGTCGTGATCGATGTCAGCTTCATCTCGCTGAAGCTGGTGCTGCCGGTGGCGCTGTCGCTGGCGGCGGCCCCGATGCATCTGCTGGCGTTGATCAAGCCGCAGTTCGAGGCGGCCCGCAAGCACTCCAAGCGCGGCGTCATCCGCAATGCGATGGTGCATCAGGAGATCTGCGACGATATCGCAGCCTTTGCCGCCTCGCTCGGCTGCACCGACATCGAGGTGTTTCCGTCATCGATATCGGGCGGCGACGGCAATATCGAATTCTTCCTCGGCGCGCGCCGTGGCTGAGCTGCTCACGATCGGCCATGTCGGCCACCGCGGCGACGGCGTCGCGATCGATGGTGCACAGTCGATCTTCGTGCCCTATACGCTGGCCGGCGAAACGGTCGAGGTCGAGGATGTCCCCGGCAATCATCCCGACCGGCGGCGGCTGCTGCGCGTCGTGCACGAAAGCCCCGAGCGCATTGCGCCGTTCTGCCCCCATTTCGGAGTCTGCGGCGGCTGTGCGATCCAGCACTGGAGCGAGGCGCCCTACCACGCCTGGAAGCGCAACATCGTGGTCGAGACGCTGGCCCAGGCGAAGATCGCGACTGAGGTCGCGCCGCTGCGCGACGCCCATGGCGCCGGCCGACGCCGCATCACGCTGCACGGACGCATGGGTACCCACGAAGTCCTCAAGGTCGGCTTCGCCGCCGCTGGCTCGCATGACATCATCCCGGTCGATCGCTGTCCGATCCTCGACCCCGTGCTCGACGGTGCGCTCGAGGCAGCCTGGGCCACAGCCGAGCCGCTGATCTCGATCGGCAAGCCGCTCGACATCCAGGTGACGGCGACCGCGAACGGCCTCGACATCGACGTGCGCGGGTCCGGCGCGCTGCCGACCAGCCTGATCACCACCTTGTCGCGGGTTGCGGAGAAACACCGGCTGGCGCGGCTGACGCGGCACGGCGAGCTGGTGCTGCAGCGCGGCTCGCCCGAGATTGCGATCGGCAAGGCGAAAGTCGTGCTGCCGCCGGGCTCGTTCCTGCAGGCGACGGTCAAGGGCGAGGAGACGCTGGCTGCGCTGGTTCGCGAGCATTGCGGCCGCGCCAAGCACATCGCCGATCTGTTCTGCGGCGTCGGCCCGTTCGCGCTGCGCCTCGCCGAGAAGGCGCGGATCTCGGCCTTCGACAGCGACGCGGGTGCGATCGCGGCACTTCAGAAGGCCGCGCAATCAACGCCCGGGTTGAAGCCGCTCAAGGCCGAGGCGCGCGACCTGTTCCGCCGCCCGTTGATGCCGCAAGAGCTGCGCGACTATGACGCCGTCGTGTTCGATCCGCCGCGGCAGGGCGCGCAGGCGCAGGTCACGCAGCTGGCGGCGAGCAAGGTGCCGGTGATCGTCGCGGTGTCCTGCAACGCCGCGACCTTTGCCCGCGACGCAAGGATCCTGATCGATGGCGGCTACAGGATCGCCGGTGTCACGCCGGTCGATCAGTTCCGCCATACGCCGCATGTCGAGCTGGTGGCGCGCTTCGCGCGCTGAGACATCGTTGCGCCTATCGCAGCGTGCGGCGGTCTCGCTATAATCCGCATCGCATGTCCCACGATCCGCTGCTTGCGCGCATCATTCCCGTCCTCGCCGCCGTGCCTGGTGTCGCCGCCATCATGCTCGGCGGCTCGCGGGCGCGCGGCACGGCGCATGACGCCTCTGATTACGATCTCGGTCTCTACTATCGGGATGGCGCCGGCCTCGATATCGATCGGCTGCGCGCGGCAGTCATGGGCCTGGTCGACGATCCCGCTGCCGTGAATGTGACAGCAATCGGCGAATGGGGGCCGTGGATCGTCGGCGGCGCCTGGCTCGCGATCGACGGCCACAAGGTCGACCTGCTCTACCGCAGCGTCGAACAGGTCACGGCCGTTATCGACGCCTGCCGCAACGGCGAGATCGGCATGCATTACCAGCCGGGCCATCCGCACGGCTTCTGCTCGGCGATCTGGATGGGCGAGGTCGCGCTGTGCCGCCAGCTGCATGATCCCGATGGCATCATCGCGGCATTGAAGGCGAGAACGGCGCCCTACCCGCCCGCCCTGCGCGACGCGCTGCTCCGGCGCTTTCAATGGGAAATCCTGTTCGCGATCGAGAATGCCGCGCTTGCCGTGCCGCGCGGCGACACTACGCACATCGCCGGCTGCGCCTATCGCGCGCTGGCCTGCGTCGCGCAGGTGCTGTTTGCGCTGAACGGGCAGTATCTGATCAACGAGAAGGGCGCGCTGGCGCAGGCTGCGGATTTTCCGGTGACGGTTCGTGACCTCGCCGCGCGCGTCGCCGAAGTCTGGCGGCAGATCGGAGTTGCGGACTACGCGGCTGCGTTGCGGACGCTGCACGTGCTGGAGAGTGAGCTCCGGGAGACATCGTAGTCCCGTAGGATGGGTAGAGCGCACCGAAACCCATCACTTCGAACCCGCTGCGCGATGATGGGTTTCGCTGCGCTCTACCCACCCTACAAGATCATCGTCCCCAGCGGTCCTGCCAGATCTTCTCGCCGATCGTGCAGCTCACCCGCGGCTCCTTCTCGGCGGTCCGCACCACCGGGCGCTCGGGGGTGCGGCCGGCGACTTCGAGCAGCAGCTTGGTGCGGATCGCCTCCTTGAACTTCTCGCGGTCCTTGATCGTCACCACGAAGGAGCCGGGCCCGCCGATCACGCAATCCTCGTAGTAGTAGTCGAGATTTTCGATATCCATCGTCGAATAGGACGGCTCCTTCACCATGATCGGCAGGCCGTTGATGACGATGCCCTTGTCGAGCGCGGCATCGCGCGCCGGCGTGATCGGCGTGCCGTTGTTGTTGGGCCCATCGCCGGAAATATCGATCACGCGGCGAATGCCGCGATGCGGGTTCTCGTCGAACATCGGAATCGCGAAGTAGATCGCGCCCGAGATCGAGGTGCGCGAGGCGCGGCGCACCGGCGTCTTCATGATCTCGGCGGAGACCGCGTCCGCCGATTCAGGGCCGTCGATCACCCGCCAGGGAATGATCACCTTCTGGTCGTTGGATGCGGCCCACTCGAAATAGGTGATCGAGATCTTGCCGTTCGGGCCGGCCTTCAGCGCCTGCAGGAAATCCTTGGAAACGATCGCCTGGGCATAGCCCTCGCGCTGGATCGCGAGCTCGTCCATGTCCATCGAATAGGAGACGTCGACCGCGATGATCAACTCGATGTCGACGCTCGGCGTGGATTCCTTTTCAGCGACGCGATGGCCCACCTGGGTTCCCGGGCTGGGCGCGGCAACACCGGCCACATCGCCGCTGGCCAACATGCCCGCGACAAGCACCGCTCCGATCGAGACATACCAGCGCATTGCGGCCCTCCCGTCGTGTGCCGTTATGGTGACATGCAAATCAGGCGGCGAAAAGCGCAGATATCATCTGTCCTTCACATTCAAGTTAGAGGCCTGCAAGTTAGACGCCCGCAGGTTTAGACGTCACGCATGAGGCAACACGCGCCGTGCCGTTGCCGCAATGACGCCGTGCAAATCGAACGGTTCCAAGATGTGCCGGAAGACGGTATTCTTACGGAGCAATCGCGAGGGAGTGCGATGCCCGATACCGTCGTCAAGCCGAAAACCAGGACGAAGACCAAGGTCGAGCGGCCGCGCCTGCACAAGGTGATCCTGGTCAACGACGACTACACGCCGCGCGAATTCGTCGTCACCGTGCTGAAGGGCGAATTCCGCATGACCGACGACCAGGCCTACAAGGTGATGCTGACCGCGCATCAGCGCGGCGTCTGCGTGGTCGCGGTCTTCACCCGGGACGTCGCCGAGACCAAGGCGACGCGCGCCACCGACGCCGGCCGCGCCAAGGGCTATCCGCTGCTGTTCACCACCGAGCCCGAGGAATAGCGCGCCAGCGCCAGTTTGCCGCAGGCCTTGCCGCGCATTTTATCGATCGCAGCCACCGCTGCTTTAGGGATCGCATGGCACGAACGCGGCATGTCCGTCGCACTGCGCCAACAATTGTCCCTGCGGAAGAGTCGCCCCGAGACCTCGTTCGGTCCGTTCCGCCCCCTGCCCGCTTTGCCATGGCTTGTCATGGCGACGGCGATAAGGATCGTCGGCTTCGGCAAGCCGGGCCTGATATTGCCCGCGCTGGTGCTGGCCGACATCTGCGTGCTGCTCGCCTTCTTCGCGACGGCACGGGATTCGATCCAGGCTGCCGGGGGTCAATCATCGCTCGGCGAACTGACGCTGGCCGAGCAGATCAGGCTGTCGCGGTCGATCCTGTGGCGGATCGTGCTTGTGATCATCATCGCGACACTCGCCACTGCGGCGATCGGCTTCGCCTGTTTTGCACCGCACCTGCTGTGGGGCCTCGACGGCATGGCCTTCGATCAGGGCGCCGATCTCGGCCGGTTCTGGAGTGCTGCGATCGCAGCCCTGGTGCTGATGATGATCGTCAACGCGGAAGGTAATGGCGGCCGCGTCGCGCTGTTTGCCGCCGTCAGGGACCTTGGCCGGCACGCGCTCTGGCTTGGCGCCGCGGTGCTCGTGCTTGGCGCGATCAACGTTGCGCTCGGCTACGGGCAGCAGCTTGTGCGCACCGCGATCTGGCAATTCTGGCAGACTTCGATGACGGGCCAGCCGATCAAGAACCTGGTCTACGTCGTTTTCATCTTCAGCTTCGCCATGCTGCGGCTATGGATCACGCTGTCGATCCTGACCTTCGGCCTGAAGCAGTCTTACGCGCGCGGCGGATAGCGACTCCTCACCGCTCCGCCGGCTGCGCGGGTTGCGTCCGCTGGCTCAGCACGATGTCGGCCACGACGGCGCCCATCACCAGCGCGCCGCCGATCAGGGCACGCAGCGACGGCACTTCGGCAAACGCCAGCCACACCCAGAACGGCATCAGCGGCGTTTCGAGGGTTGCGATCAGCGATGCCTGACCGGACGGCAGGAATCGCGAGCCGACCGTAAACAAAGTGAGGCCGAGACCCACCTGGCATGCGCCGAACATCGCGAGCACGCCGAGATCGGCGCCGCCGACCGCGCCGATGCCGAGCCCCAACGGCAGGCTAACGGCGCTGCCGAGGAAGTTGGAGAGCGCCGCGGCTGCTATCATCGGCGTGCCCCTGTGCCGCCGGATCACCACCGTCATCAGCGAGATCGCGAGCACCATCACGCAGGCAAGCCCGATGCCCCTGTAATCCGTGACGCCCCCGGCGCCGCTGACGGTGATGGCGACGCCCGCGAGCGCGACGAGACTCGCCAGCAATGTGCCGGGTCGCGCCCGCTCGCGCAGCCAAAGCCAGGCGATCGCAGCGGCCGCAAACGGCTGCATCGCGATCAGGATTGCGACATTGGCGACGCTGGTCAGTTGCAGCGCCGGAATGAACGTCACCATGCCCAGGGTCGAGAGACCGGCCACCAGCCATCCGCTCAACGGCATCGCGACGAGATCGTGCACGCCGCGCCGGCCTTGCGTCGCGACCAGAAACAGCACAATCGCGCCGCCGCCGAACAGCCCGCGCCAGAACAGGATGGTCCAGGAATCGAAGTGCAGCAGCCGGGTAAAGAACGGCGCGGTGCTCCAGGCGGCCGCGGCCGCCACGACCAGCGCAATCCCGGTGCGATGCTGCGCGTCCGTCTCAGTCACGTCGCACCGACGCTAGCTGGCCGCAGCAATCGGCGCTTCGTCGAACAGGCCATAGACCCGTTCCGCCTTCGAGAACCCCGCGATCGGAAACTCGCCGAGATCGCTCCAGCCGCCGTCATGGAGGCCGGCGAAGCGCTCGGACGCGACGACGGTGCGGCCGAGACGGCCGGCGATCTTCTCCAGCCGCGCCGCGAGATTGACCGCCGGGCCGATGCAGGTGAAGTCGAGCCGGTTGCCGCCGCCGATATTGCCATAGAGCACGCGCCCGAGATGCAGCGCGACGCCGAAGCGGAAGCGCTCGACCGCATCGCCATTGGGAAATTGCAGCGCCTCGACCCCGGCACGGGATGCGCGCGCCGCCTCCAGCACCCGTGAGCAGACCTGCACCTCGTCGCCGAGATATTCGTCGACCGGAAACACCGCGAGCAGGCCGTCGCCCATGAATTTGAGCACCTCACCGCCATGCTCGCGGATCGCGGTGACCTGGCAATCGAAATAGAGGTTGAGGATCTCCACCACGGTCTCGGGCGGCAAACGGTCCGACAGTGCGGTGAAGCCGCGCAGGTCGGACAGCCAGATCGCGGCATCCATCGTATCGGCGTGACCGCGCCGGATCTGGCCGCCCATGATGCGCTCGCCGGCGCGGTTGCCAACGTAGGTGTCGAGCAGTAGTGAGGCGGTGCGGCGCAGCGTCACGATCTCGATGTAGCGCGCCAGCGGCACGGTGATCGAGCGGATTGCATCGAGCTGCTCCTCGGTGAAGCCGCCCGGCTGCTTGGTGGTCCAACTGGAGGCATTGACGAAGCCGTCGGTGTAAACCAGCGGTACCGCGAAATAGTCGGTGACGCCCTCGGCCTGCAGGTCCACGACAACGGGAAAGCGTTTGCTGGCGGGGTCGTCGAGCCGCGCGCGCACTTCAATTCCCTGCTTGAAGACGATCGGCAGCGGGCTGACGGCAAATTCGGGGGAGTCCAGGATGTTGTGATCGACCGTGCCGGTTTCGACCTCGGAGCCGGGCTTCCAGAAGAAATGCCGGCCGTAGATCTCGGGATGCAGCGTGCGCACGAAGACGCCGACGCGCCACAGCGGCAGGCCGGCTCGCACCAGGCGCTCGCAGCATTCCGCCATCATCTGCGGTGGGGTCGGCGCCGACCGCGCGCCGCCGATCATCCATTTGATGATGTCCCGAAGCTCCGACGCGTTCATGGCATTCCCCAGGCGAGCACCCGATCCGGTGATCGCCAGTATATAGGGGATCAGCGCCCGGTCTGCCCTCGGTCGCGCAGAAAATGATCGGCCAGCACGCAGGCCATCATCGCCTCGCCCACCGGCACCGCCCGGATGCCGACGCAGGGGTCGTGGCGGCCCTTGGTCAGGATGTCGGTATCGGCGCCCTTGCGGTCCACGGTCCGGCGCGTGGTCAGGATCGACGAGGTCGGCTTGACCGCAAAGCGCACCACCACCGGCTGGCCGGTCGAGATGCCCCCGAGGACGCCGCCGGCATGGTTGGACAGGAAACGCGTGCCGTTGTTGCCGGTCCGCATCTCGTCGGCGTTCGCTTCGCCTGACAGTTCGGCGGCGCCGAAGCCCGCGCCGATCTCGACACCCTTGACCGCGTTGATGCTCATCATCGCCGAGGCCAGATCGCTATCGAGCTTGGCGTAGATCGGCGCGCCGAGACCGGCCGGCACGCCTTCGGCAACGACCTCGATGACGGCGCCGATCGAGGAGCCGCTCTTCCTGATGCCGTCGAGATAGCTCTCGAAGAACGCCGCCTTGTCCTTGTCCGGACAGAAGAACGGATTCCTTGCGATCTCGTCCCAGTCCCATTTCTCGCGGTCGATCTTGTGCGGGCCAATCTGCACCAGCGCGCCGCGCACCTTGACCTCGGGCAGGACTTTTCGTGCGATCGCGCCGGCCGCGACGCGGGTCGCGGTCTCTCGTGCGGAGGAGCGTCCGCCGCCGCGATAGTCGCGCAGGCCGTATTTCGCTTCATAGGTGAAGTCGGCATGGCCGGGACGGAACTTGTCCTTGATCTCGGAATAGTCCTTCGAGCGCTGGTCGGTGTTCTCGATCAGCAACGCGATCGGCGTGCCGGTCGTCACCTGCACGCCACTTTCCGGATGCGCCATCACGCCGGACAGGATCTTCACCGCATCCGGCTCCTGGCGTTGGGTGGTGAAGCGCGACTGGCCGGGCCTGCGGCGGTCGAGGTCGTGCTGGATCTCCTCCACCGTCAGAGGGATCATCGGCGGGCAACCGTCCACCACGCAGCCGATCGCAACCCCATGGCTCTCGCCGAAGGTCGTGACGCGGAACATATGGCCGAAAGTATTGAAGGACATGGCGTGTCGTAACGCGCGGGGTGGGCAGCGTCAAACGGGTTTCATGCCCCCAAAGACGCGGCCGACCGGGTGCCTTTAACTATATTTCTGCAGCCCCGCCGCGCCGAACACGTAGACCGCACCCTGCTCGATCGTGAGGTCGGCGGCCGAGGCCGCCGTCTCGAAGCCGAGCGCGACCATCAGCGCCCGCGCCGTGCCGCCATGGGCGACGGCGACCGTGTCTGACGTCACCGAACCGTACCATTCGGTCATCCGCACCTGCACGTCGACGTAGCTCTCGCCGCCCTCCGGCGCGACCTGCCACTTCTCGGCCAGGCGGCGCGCATAGACGACAGGGTCCGCGGCCTGCGCCTGCGCCAAGGTCGAGCCCTCCCAGGTCCCGTAGGCGATCTCGCGCAGCCGCGCGTCGAGCGCGTAATCGCCCGGCGGCAGGCCAAGCTCGGTGCGCACCAGCTCCATGGTCGCGCGCGCCCGGATCAGCGGGCTTGCGACGAATGGCAGCGTCGTCTTGTCACGGCCGGCGCGCGCCAGGAGATCGGCAAGGATGCGGCCGGCATGCACCGCCTGGGCACGGCCGCGCTCGTTGAGGGCGATGTCCTGCACGCCCTGAAGCCGGCCCTCGGCGTTCCACGAGGTTTCGCCGTGACGGATGTAGTAGATCGTTGGCACCGGCATTCCCGTAACCGCTGGTCCCTGTGAGCGAGCTGTCGGGCGCCTGACCCAAGACTTCCACGCTTCGGCTTCCACGCTTCGGATTTTTTCGGCTCGGAGGTACACCAGCACTTTGGCTGGCGACAAGCCCAAATCGGCCGCAGCAGAGCCGCACTGCGCGCAGGTCGGCGCAACCGGAATAGGCACGTCGTTTGGGTGTTATGTTTGACAAGGCGGCCATCGCCGCGACCATCGAAGACTGGATGCATGACCGCGTTTCGTCAAAGTGTCGAAGCCATGATTCCAGCGCTCCGCCGCTATGCGCGCGCGCTAGTGCGTGACACGGATATCGCCGACGACCTGGTGCAGGACACGCTGGTGCGCGCGCTGCGCTCGGAGCGGCTGTTTCTCGGCGGCGACGTCAGGAGCTGGCTCTACACGATCCTGACCAATCTGAACAAGAACCGGCGGCGTTCGCTGGCGCGGCGGCCGGCCTTCATGCCGCTGCTCGACAACAACGCCGACGCCAGCGGCACCGAGGCCGAAGGCCGCGACATCGAGCGCGCGCTGTCGACGCTGGTCGAGGAGCAACGCTCGGTGCTGCTGCTCGTGATGCTGGAGGGCATGAGCTACCGCGAGGTCGCCGACATCCAGGGCGTGCCGATCGGCACGGTGATGTCCCGCCTCGCCCGCGCGCGCGCCCATGTGCGGGCCTCGATCGAGGGCCAGCGTCCGGCGCTGAGGCGGGTGAAATGATAATGTGCGCGATGGCAGACGTTACGATGAGCGATTTTCGAACAGGATTTGGCAGAGACGACTGATATGACCGACCCGAACATTCCCGTCACCGAAGACGAGCTGCACGCCTACGTCGACAACGAGCTGCCGGCCGAACGCCGCGGCGACGTCGAGGCGTGGCTCGCCACCCATCCCGACGACGCGGCACGGGTGCAATCATGGCGCGCGATGGCCGAGACGCTGCATGCGCGCTACGACGGCGTGCTGGACGAGGCGGTGCCGAAGCGGCTCGAGCTCGAGCGGCTGGTGCGCCAGCCGCGCCGCTGGGTCTATGGCGCGGTAGCGGCGACGCTTGCCGCCTTCATCGCCGGCGGCGGCGTCGGCTGGGTCGCACGGGGCGCTACCGCTGCGCCCTCGACCTTCCAGAGCTTCACGCTCGATGCGCTCGACGCGCATCGGCTCTACGTGGTCGAGGTCCGCCATCCGGTCGAGGTGCCCGGCAGCGAGCGCGACCATCTGCAGCAATGGCTGACCAAGCGCTGCGGCTGGGACGTCCGCGCCCCCGACCTCAGCGGGCTGAAGCTGGTCGGCGGCCGCCTGCTGCCGGGGCCGAGCGGGCCGGCGTCGTTCCTGATGTATGAGAGCACGTCCGGTGAGCGCTTCACGGTCTACACCGCCAAGGCAAAGACCGAGGCGACCCAGATGCGCTACGCCGCGCAGGGCAGCGACGGCGCGCTGTTCTGGGCCGATCGCGGCGTCGCCTATGTCGTCAGCGGTGGCACCGACCGCACCCGCCTGACCCAGGTCGCGCGGGCGGTCTACGATCAGATGGAGAAGAACGGCGGCTGATCTCCCGTAATTTTACGGGAGATCACGGCGTGAAAATGTGCCGTTTCGAGCAAGTGAATCCAGCCTCACTCGGCGTCCCAATTCCGACATTGAAAACTTCGATTCGTGTCATCGACGCGTCTCATTATCGCACCGGATGTTCACGCGAAGATGATCTGCGCCCGATCCGCCGATCGGCGCACGCGGCCTCGATTGGGGTTTTGTGTACCGCGCTGGTCCCCCTCTCGAGGCCGCACTCCTTTTTCCGCCATCCGGTCTGCACGCCGCAGACCAGGAGTTCGGACGGCCGGTCATCCTTTGACGCGCTCACGGCGCGGCGTCTACCCCGGTGGAGTCCGGGGTAGTTGCAGTTTCGCGTCTTCGCGTCTCTGGGGCGCGCTCCCGGCGGTCAGCCGAGATCGCTGCGCGGATTATAGGGATTTCGCTCCCGCCACGTCTGCATCAATGCCTCAAGCTCGGCATCGTTCCCGTCGGGAAGGATGATGCGGGTCGTGACGTAGAGGTCGCCGACAGCGCCCGCCTTCGACAGCCCCTTGCCCTTGAGGCGGAAGGTGCGGCCGCTGGAGGTGTTCTTCGGGATCGACAGCTCGACCGCGCTGCCGAGCGTCGGCACGCGGACCTTGCCGCCCAGCACCGCCTCGTAGAGGGTCACCGGCAGGTCGATCCGCAGATCATTGCCGTCGACCTTGAAGAACGGGTGCGGCGCGATCGAGATCGTGATCAGGAGATCGCCGGGCGGGTGGCCTTGCGCGGTGTCGCCCTGCCCCTTCAGCCGGATCTGCTGGCCGGCGGTGACGCCGGGCGGAATCTTGACGTTGAGCTCACGGCCGGTCGGCAGGCGGACGCGCTTGTCGCCGCCCCTGACCGATTCCTCCAGCGACACCGTCATGGCGACCGAAAGATCGAGGTCGACGCCGACCCCGCCGCCGTCAAATTCAAACGGGCCGGCTCGCCCCGTGCGGCCGCCAGCGCTGCCACGCGCGGCGTTGCCGAACATGCTGTTGAGGATGTCCTCGAAGCTGCCGCCGCCCATCCCGCCGCCGCCGGGACCGCCGCGGAAGCTGTACTCGAAGCCGCCGCCCGGACCGGCACGGCCGCCGGCGCCACCGCCAGGGAAACCCTGGAAGCGCGGCTTGCCCTCGGCATCGATCTCGCCGCGGTCGAACTGCTTGCGCTTGTCCTCGTCGCCGACGATCTCGTTGGCCGTGTTGATCTCCGCAAAGCGGGCGGCCGCCTTCGGGTCGTTCTTGTTGTTATCGGGGTGATGCTTCTTGGCGAGCTTGCGATAGGCGCTCTTGATCGTCGCAGCGCTGGCGCTCCGCTGCACCCCCAAGACCTCATAGGGGTCGCGCATCCGTCACGTCTCCTTCACGGGAAAATCAGTCCTGGCCGGGAACCCATCCGGGCCCACCTTACCTCCATGTGGGGGCTCAGTGGCATTTTTGCAACTAGGCCGGTACCGGCTTCTGCCGGAACTCTCAGGACTTTCTCCAAGGCTTCAAACTATGGATTTCCCACCGCCCCTGTCCAGCCTTGCAGGCGGCTCCCTGCAGCCAGCTCTCGGTGGCTCCATTAACATAGCTGGCGAGGAAATCCCGGCACGTCTTGCCGTCCTCGCCCGAATAGGCCTGCGCCAGCGGCGTCACCGAGCCGCGCGCGCCGGTCTCGGGATTTTCCCAGGGCTGGCTGGAATCCTTGTCGCCCTTGGTCAGCACGTCGGAGGCCGCGTTGCGGGCAAAGGCGAGATCGCTGTCGGTCGGCATCACAGCACTGACTTGGGCCGAATTGACCTGGGTCGAATTGACTTGGGTCGGGCCGATCGAGCCCGTCACATCCTTGTCGTCCATCTTGGCGAAGGCATCGCTGCGCGACAGGCTGCAGCCGCTGGCGCCGACGCCGATCAGGATCAATGTCACCACCGCGCCCGCGGGATGGATCGCCGATAGGCCAACGCGCCCCCATGCCCTATATAGGGCTAGTAACGCGCTCTCGGACGCGGGCGAATGCAAATCGGGACTCCTGACATGACCGACACGACCTCCATCAAACACCCGACACCGTTAACATCGGGTGATTTCACCGCGGCGGAGGAGCCGTTCGCCCTGTTCGCTGAATGGTTTGCGGAAGCGGTCAAGTCCGAGCAGAACGATCCGAACGCGATGGCGCTCGCGACCGTCGATGCCGACGGGCTGCCCGACGTGCGGATGGTGTTGATGAAGGGCTTCGATGCCGACGGCTTCGTGTTCTACAGCCATATTGCGAGCGCCAAGGGCCGCGAATTGGCCGCAAATCCTAAGGCCGCTTTACTGTTTCACTGGAAATCGCTGCGCCGCCAGGTGCGCATCCGCGGGCCGGTGACGCCAGTCGCCGATGCCGAGGCCGACGCCTATTTCGCCACAAGGCCGAAGCAGGCGCAGATCGGCGCCTGGGCCAGCAAGCAATCGCAGCCGCTCGAGAGCCGCTTCGCCTTCGAGCAGGCGATCGCCAAGGTCGGCGCGAAGTATGTCATCGGCGAGGTGCCGCGGCCGCCGGGCTGGAGCGGCTGGCGGATCACGCCGCAGCGCTTCGAGTTCTGGCACGACCGCCCGTTCCGCCTGCACGACCGCATCGAATTCCGCCGCGATGACGCCGGTCACGCATGGTCGAAGGTGCGGCTCTATCCCTGAAAACCCGCGACTGTCATGGAAGGGCGAAAGCGCGAAGCGCGTCTTCGTGTAAGATGACCCGGCCATCGACGTCCTGATCTCCTCTTCGTTCGAAGACGTCGATGCCGGCACGGTGCCGCGCATGGCGAAAACGAAAGAAACCGTCGATGACCCGCCCATCCAATGCACCGCGGCGCACGCTGCTCCTGACCGGCGCGAGCCGCGGCATCGGCCATGCCACCGCGATCCGGTTCTCATCCGCCGGCTGGCGCGTCATCACCCTCTCGCGGCACGCGTTTCCGGAGGTCTGCCCCTGGGGCGCCGGGCCGGAAGACCACATCGAGGTCGACCTCGGCAGCCATGACGACACCGTGCGCGCGATCTCGGAGATCCGGCAGCGGCTGGAC
The DNA here is from genome assembly GCF_007993935.1 of Bradyrhizobium macuxiense. GTDB lineage: Bacteria > Pseudomonadota > Alphaproteobacteria > Rhizobiales > Xanthobacteraceae > Bradyrhizobium > Bradyrhizobium macuxiense_A. The sequence continues at coordinate 765,688 of NZ_VITY01000002.1, forward strand.
AATGATGAGCTGCACGCGCTGGTCAACAATGCCGCGATCTCGCCGAAGGCTGTGGGCGGCGGCCGGCTCGGCACCATGGACACCGACATCGAGACCTGGACCCATGTTTTCCACGTCAACTTCTTCGCGCCGATCATGATCGCGCGCGGGCTGATCGAGGAATTGAAGCATGCCAAGGGCGCGGTGGTGAACGTCACCTCGATCGCCGGCTCGCGCGTGCATCCGTTTGCCGGCGCGGCCTACGCGACGTCGAAGGCAGCGCTTGCGGCGCTGACGCGCGAGATGGCGTCGGACTTCGGCCGCGTCGGCGTTCGCGTCAACGCGATCGCCCCGGGTGAGATCGATACCTCGATCCTGTCGCCCGGCACCGAGAAGATCGTCGACCAGCAGATCCCGATGCATCGCCTCGGCACCCCGGACGAGGTCGCCAAGATCATCTACGTGCTGTGCACGGAAACCAGCTCGTACGTGAACGGCGCCGAGATCCACATCAATGGTGGCCAGCACGTCTGAGCTGCCGTCAATTCGTGCCACGCCGTCATTGCGAGGAGCGACAGCGACGAAGCAATCCATGTCTGTGCTTGCCGCGCGATGGATTGCTTCGCTTCGCTCGCAATGACGTGGATAGAGCGGCGCTCACCCGCCATCCTTGGAGGACAAACACGATCGTCATTTCGTGGGGGGAAGGAAGGGAGAGGTTCGAGGCGATCCCGGCCGCCGCCGCGGCCGTAGTGCAGGGATTGCTTCGATGGCAGGCGTAACGACGCAGACGAGGCTTCTGCCTCCAGAAGGCCTCAGCCTTTAGTCCGCATAGAACCGACGCGACTTCTTCTCAGTCCGCCGCAGCGCGACGTCATTCAGCGCGCTGGAGCAGTCGTCTTCGTCCTCGCCATCAAGCAGCGCAGCGTCACAGTAACGGCAAAGTCTCGGCGAGATCGCCTGCACCTTGCCTGCTGCGCGGTCCTGTTGATAGCGCGCAAAGTCGATGACGTTACGCCGTGGCGTTATGATCTTCTCAACCATTGCTGTCCTCCGGCTTCGAGGCAGGCGTTATCGCAGACAAGTTTCGCCCAAACGTTCAGCGCAACACTCAAATTTTAGGAGAGGAAATAAGGCAGAAAAGCGCGTCCCAAAACGCGACGCTGGAACAGCGCTACAGCCACTTCTTCCACTTGAAAATCCAGTAGGGAACGATCGCCGCGACCAGCATCAGTACCAGTGCGTATGGATAGCCGTGCGTCCATTCGAGTTCCGGCATGATCTTGAAATTCATGCCGTAGATCGACGCAATCAGCGTCGGCGGCATCAAGACCACCGCCATCACCGAGAACAGCTTGATGATGTTGTTCTGTTCCAGATTGACCACACCGAGCATGGCGTCGAGCACGAAGGTGATCTTGTTGGAGAGATAGGAGGCGTGGTCGGTCAGCGAGGCGACGTCACGCTGCATGGTCTTGAGCTGCTCGCGCATGTCCTTGGACCATTTCACACCTTCCACGATCGCCGAGAGGAAGGTGACGAGGCGGCCGATCGAGACCAGGCTTTCCCGCACCTTCGAGGTCAGGTCGCCCTTGCGGCCGATCGCGATCAGGATCTGCGAATATTGCTTGGCGTGGCCGTGACGCTCGCTCTCCGGCTCGAAGATGTCGTGGGAGACCTGGTCGATGTCGGCCCCGCAGCGCTCCAGGAGGTCGGCGCAACGGTCGATCACGGCATCCAGCAGTTCCATCAGCACCTGCTCGCCGGTGATGCTGGGGGAGCAGGCGCGGGCCAGCTTGTTCTCGACCAGCGCAAACGGCTTCGGCAGGTCGTAGCGCACCGTCACCAGCCGATGGCTGGTCAGGATGAAGGTGACCGCCGTGGTGCGCGGCATGTCGGTGTCAGACTGGCACATCAGCGTCGCGGTCATGTAGCGGGCGCTGTTCTCGATGTAGAGCCGGCTGGAGATTTCGATCTCCTGCATGTCCTCCCGGGTCGGAACCGCGATCCCCGCGAGCTTCTCGACGGCCCGGTCCTCCTCGACGGTCGGGTTCACCAGATCGACCCAGACCGCGCCCTCCGGCAGCGCGCCGAGGTCGGTGGCGGCGGCCTTCTTCAGCGAAAAATCGGAGGGAACGAACACCGACAGCATCAGGAACTCCACAAAACAGGGGCTGGCAGGACCCGCCGACTTAGCGCGATTCTGGCTGGCGCTTCATGACCGGGGCATTAACCGGGCGTCCATATTTGTGGCAGCCGGGTGGCAGTGATGGAGGTCCGACTCGACGACCGTTGCCTGTTTGCACAAAAAACCGACCCGCGCCAGAACAGTTGCGGCAAAAAAGCCACAGATCACGTCCCGCGATGCGGGAAAGCCATCTAAAGTCTGGGAAGAATGGCGGCTTTCAGGCAATAATGCCTCTCATGGAATCGTGGCGTTTGGGGCGTAATGTTGGCGCTTTCGTGCGCGGATTTTCGATTGGAATGTAATCATGTCGTCGCTCAAAGTTACCTTCGGGATCCTGACCGCGGGCCTGATGTTGTCGGGCTGCATGCAGGCCACGACCTACGAGGCAACCAATACCGCTGCCTTCAAGCCGCGTGACAAGGAACTCCTGGCCAAGACCACCTACGTCAAGACGCCGGTGGCCGAACCGTTCCGCCGCGCCATCGTCGAGTATCACCGCAAGGAAGCCCCCGGCTCGATCGTGGTCGATTCCGACAACCATTACCTCTACTACGTGCTGAACGACGGCAAGGCGATCCGCTACGGCATCACCGTTGGCGAAGAAGCGATGGCCTGGTCCGGCATTGCCAAGGTCGGCAGCATGACCGAATGGCCGGCATGGCATCCGACCCCCGGCGAGATCTCGCGCCTCGGCGTTCCGACCTTCGTGGCGCCCGGTCCGGACAATCCGATGGGCTCGCGCGCGATGTATCTCTACTCGGGCGGCAAGGATACGCTGTTCCGCATCCACGGCACCAACCAGCCGGAATACATCGGCTCGTCGATCTCCTCGGGCTGCATCCGCATGACCAACGAGGACGTCATCGACCTCTACAACCGCGTCAAGCTCGGCACCATTGTCGTGGTGCTGGAGCCGAAGCACGGCGACTCGCCCTACAAGCCGCAGATGGCGCTGCAGGGTGCCGGCGGCACCACCTACTGATCCCAATCACATCGCAATCGCGATCAAAGGCGCCGGCTTTGCCGGCGCTTTTTTGTTGGCTGCGGCTTGGTCTCGGGCGCGCCGCTGGGTGCGGCGGCCGCATCATCCGATTGCGCCGCATCCGGCGCATCGGCCTTGCCGTGGTCGGCCTTGGTGGCGTCCGGCCTGGATGCATCCGATTTCGCGGCAACCTCGCGCGGCGGCGCCTCTTCCGGGCGCTCGGCCGGCAGCAGCGGCGCGACCTGCGGCAGCGGATCGTACACGTTCCACTGGCAGATCCGGTAGTTGCTGCGGCGCTCCGCGAGGTCGAGATGGATGTGGTCCTCGTGGTACCAGTCCGAGCCCGGACCGAGCACCGTGGAGAAGCGGGCGCAGACCGAATGCAGCACGGTCTCGCGCAGATCGCGCGGCACGCTGGGGTCGGTCAGCGAGATCGACTTGCCGTTGGCGAGACCGAACGCGCGCACGTCGAGCGCATTGGCGCGGCCATGCTCGGACAGCTGCGCGCCGACAACGCGGTTGCGGCCACGGCATTCGAACGAGTCGAAATTGTCGAGATTGCTGATCCCGCCCCCGAGGCGCTGCGCCAGCGGCGCGATATCGGTGCGGACCCAGTCGGCGACCGCGCTTGCCATCTTGCAGCGGAGGATCGCCGCGGGCTTGACTGCGACCCTGCGCTTGTCCGGCAGCACGATGGCCTCGAGCCGCACCAGATCCTCGCCGCCGCAACCTCCGGCGCCGTGGATATCGGGAATGCTCGGCGCGATTGCGATCTCCTCGGTGAGTGCCTGCCGGCAGGCCGAAAGCTGCGGCTTGGGAGGCTCAGCCGGCTTGGCTGCTTCGGCAGGCTTGGCCGCCTCGCTGGGCCTGGCAGCCTCGGCAGGTGCGGCTGGATGCTGCGTCTCGGCCGCCGGCAGCTCGGGCTCGGCTGCGGCAGGCGCATCGGCGGCCGCGGGCGCGTCAGCGGGGCGCGGCTTCGGCAACGGCACCGCTGAACGGCGGACCGCCTTGTGCGCCCTGTGCGGCCGGGTGCCGAACAGATCGTCCCACGGAAAGGTGGGCGCGCCGCGGGCAGCCTGCGCGGGCCCCGCTTGCATGCCAAGGGAAAGCAAAAGGCAAAGCAGCGCGGCGGCGGCGGTAACCATTGCCGCGCCCCCGCGGCGAAACGCGCCATCAGGCCATTTTCGGCTTGCTTTCTCCGCGCTACAGTTCATGTCAGTTCCATGATTTTACTGTCGGCCGTCCAAGATGCCGGCAGATCATGCGTGAGGATCGAGGAGGGATTTGCGTATGCTTGGTTTGATGCAAGATTGGCCGTTGCTGTGCCACAAGATTATTGAGCACGCCGCCAAATATCACGGCACGCAGGAAGTCGTGACACGGTCGGTCGAAGGCCCGATTCATCGCACCAATTACGCCGAAATCCATGCCCGCTCGCTGAAGGTCTCGCAGAGCCTCGAGCGTGACGGCATCAAGCTCGGCGACCGCATCGCCACCATCGCCTGGAACACCTGGCGCCACCTCGAGGTCTGGTACGGCATCATGGGGATCGGCGCGATCTGCCATACGGTCAATCCGCGGCTGTTTCCGGAGCAGATCGCCTGGATCGTCAACCACGCCCAGGACCGCATCGTCATCACCGACCTCACCTTCGTTCCGGTGCTGGAGAAGATCGCGAGCCAGCTGCCGAGCGTCGAGCGCTACGTGGTGCTGACCGACAAGGCGCACATGCCGCAGACCACGCTGAAGAACGCGGTCGCCTATGAGGACTGGATCGCGGCATCCGACGGCAAGTTCGAGTGGAAGACCTTCGACGAAAACACCGCCGCGGCGATGTGCTACACCTCCGGCACGACGGGCGATCCCAAGGGTGTACTTTATTCGCACCGGTCCAACGTGTTGCACGCGCTGATGGCCAACTCGAAGGACGCGCTCGGCACCTCCGCCTCGGACACAATGCTTCCGGTGGTGCCCTTGTTCCATGCCAACAGCTGGGGCATCGCGTTCTCCGCGCCGTCGATGGGCACCAAGCTGGTGATGCCGGGCCCGAAGCTCGACGGCGCCTCGGTGTACGAATTGCTGTCGACCGAGAAGGTCACCCATACCGCCGGTGTCCCGACGGTGTGGCTGATGCTGCTGCAATACATGGCCGCCAACAATGTCAAGCTGCCCGATCTGCAGATGGTGATCTGCGGCGGTTCGGCGATGCCGCGTTCGATGATCCAGGCGTTCCTCGACATGGGCAGCCAGGTGCGGCACGCCTGGGGCATGACCGAGATGAGCCCGCTCGGCACGCTGGCGACGCTGAAGCCGCCGTTCACCGAGCGCACCGGCGAGGAGCGGCTCGACATCCTGCAGACCCAGGGTTATCCGCCGTTCGGCGTCGAGATGAAGATCACCGACGATGCCGGCAAGGAGCTGCCGTGGGACGGCAAGACCTTCGGCCGCCTCAAGGTCTCGGGTCCCGCGATCGCCAAGGCCTACTTCCGGGTCGATGCCAACATCCTCGACGATGCCGGCTTCTTCGACACCGGCGACGTCTCGACGATGGACGAGCACGGCTACATGCGGATCACCGACCGCTCCAAGGACGTGATCAAGTCCGGCGGCGAATGGATCTCCTCGATCGATCTCGAGAACCTCGCGGTCGGCCACCCCGCGGTCGCGGAAGCCGCCGTGATCGGCGTTCATCATCCGAAATGGGACGAGCGGCCGCTGCTGATCGTGCAGCTCAAGCAGGGCCAGAGCGCCACGCGCGAGGACATCCTGAAGTTCATGGACGGCAAGATCGCCAAATGGTGGATGCCCGACGACGTCGCCTTCGTCGACGGCATTCCCCACACCGCGACCGGCAAGATCCTGAAGACAGCGCTGCGCGACCAGTTCAAGGACTACACCTTCCCCACCGCCGCGGCGTAGGCGAGTTGCCATCCTCTCCTGGAGGGGGAGGATCGGTTCGCATGAAGCGCAGCGGAATGCGAACCGAGGTGGGGTGACAGTCCCTCCATTGAGACAGGTGCCCGTGCTGAGGGATCACCCCACCCCGCCGCTCATTTCATTTGCGTCGACCCTCCCCCTCCAGGGGAGGGTAAATAGCACCGCCCAAATCCCTTGAATTCGCCGCAGGACCGTGGTCTCACACGGTCATTGGCGGCGGCTGAGGTCGCCGGGGACATCAACCGGCAGATTTTTCGACGATGGCGCGCAGGTTTTCCGCTCCCTACCAGCAGGAGCCCGTGTCCGGTCTCGCCACCTGGTCGCGCAACCTCGCCATCTTTTCCGTCGTCGCGGTGGTGGTCTCGATCCTCATCGTCCGGTTCGGGTTCCTGGAGGTCAAACCGGCGCTCGCGACCTTCTTCGGCGCGCTGGGTCTCGCCGGCCTGTCGATCCTGCTCGGGCTGGCCGCCTTCGCCGCGATCTGGCAGAACGGCACCCGCGGCATGGGCCGGATCCTGCTCGCGTTCCTGATCGACGCCGCGATCCTCGCCTACCCGGCCTACCTCACCTATCAGTACCGCAAGCTGCCGCGGATCTACGACGTCACCACCGACGCGATCGACCCGCCGAAATTCGAGGCGCTGGCGCGGCTGCGCACCGGCGAGGGCACCAATCCGGCCGCCTATGCCGGCCTCTATTCGGCCGAGAAGCAGCGCGCGGCCTATCCCGACATCGAAACCGTCGAACTGGAAGCCCCGGTCGACCGTGCCTATGAGATGACGCTGCGGCTGGTGAACCGGCGCAAATGGCTGGTCATCGACGCACGCGCGCCGCAGCCGCCGCGCCGCATCGGCCGCATCGAGGCGGTGGCGCGCACGCCGATCATGGGATTCCGCGAGGACGTCTCGATCCGGGTTACGCCCGATGACGAGGATTCGCGCGTCGATATCCGCTCGGCCTCGCGCTATTTCGACACCGATCTCGGTAGCAACGCCGCACGGGTCAAGAAGCTGATCGAGGACCTCAACACGGCGGCCGAAAACGAAAATTCCAAGCCGGCGAAGAAGGCGGCCCCGGTCGCGCCGAAGGCGCCGCCGGCGAAGACGGTGAAGAAGTAACGCGCTAGCGTCATTCCGGGGCGTGCGCAGCACGAACCCGGAATCTCGAGATTACGGGTCTGGTGCTTACGCACCATCCCGGAATGACGTGCGGATAGGCCTCGTCCCCTTACACCATCCGGTACGTGCCGCCGATCACCGGATCGCCATCCGTCGCCACGACGCCGCGCGCGACCAGATCCTCCAGATGCGCCAGCACGGAATAACCGGCGGCGTTGGCGAGGCGCGGATCGAGCCCGATATAGATCGCCCGCACCATGGTCGGGATGTCGGCCTCCCCCTTGCCGAGGCGATGCAGGATCGACGCCTCGCGCGCCCGGCGATGCCGCGCCAGGAAGCGGACGAAGCGCGGGCCTTCCGGAATCTCCGGGCCATGGCCGGAGAAATAGAGCTGCTCGGGGCGCTGCTCCAGCCGTTCCAGCGAGGCCATGTAGTCGATCATCGAACCGTCGGGCGGCGCCACGATCGAGGTCGACCAGCCCATCACATGGTCGCCGACGAAATTGATGCTGCGTTCGGCCCACGCGAACGCCAGGTGATTGGCGGTGTGGCCGGGGGTCGCGACCGCCTCGAGCGCAAAGCCTGCGCCCTCGATGACGTCGCCGTGCTTGACCTCGATGTCGGGCCGGAAATCGCGGTCGGCGCCGGATTCCGGATTGTGCTTCTCGCTCTCGAAGCGCGGCCGCGAGGCGCGGTGCGGCCCCTCGGCATAAACAGGCGCGCCGGTCGCAGCCTTGATCCGGGGCGTGTTCGGCGAATGGTCGCGATGGGTATGGGTGACCAGGATATGGGTCACGGTCTCGCCCTTGACCGCATCGAGCAGCGCTTTCGCATGCGCCTCGTCGTCGGGACCGGGATCGATGATCGCGACCTTGCCCTCGCCCACGATGTAGCTGACCGTGCCAGTGAAAGTGAACGGGCTCGGATTGTTGCAGAGGACGCGGCGCACGCCGGGGCGGACCTGTTCGACCACGCCGGGCTGCAGCGGAAAGTCGCGGTTGAACGGGATGTCGTCGTTGTCGGCCATGGGAACGCCCCTATTGGCTCTCGTAGGATGGGTAGAGCGAAGCGAAACCCATCACGCAACCGCGCGCTGGGCGGCAAGATGGGTTTCGCTGCGCTCTACCCATCCTACGCTGTGTGCGGCGCGTCCTTACGAGAACGCCTGGATGCCGGTGATGGCGCGGCCGAGGATCAGCGCGTGGACGTCGTGCGTGCCCTCATAGGTGTTCACCGTCTCGAGGTTCGCGGCGTGGCGCATCACGTGGTACTCGATCTGGATGCCGTTGCCGCCGTGCATGTCGCGCGCCATGCGGGCGATGTCGAGCGACTTGCCGCAATTGTTGCGCTTGACGATCGAGATCATCTCCGGCGCCATCTTGCCCTCGTCCATCAGGCGGCCGACGCGCAGGCTCGCCTGCAGGCCAAGCGCGATTTCGGTCTCCATGTCGGCGAGCTTCTTCTGCACCAGCTGGGTGGCGGCGAGCGGCCGGTTGAACTGCTTGCGGTCGAGCGTGTACTGACGCGCGCGGTGCATGCAGTCCTCGGCGGCGCCGAGCGCGCCCCAGGAGATGCCGTAGCGGGCGCGGTTGAGGCAGCCGAACGGGCCCTTGAGGCCGGAGACGTTGGGCAGCAGCGCGCTTTCCGGCACCACCACATTGTCGAGCACGATCTCGCCGGTGATCGAGGCGCGCAAGCTGAGCTTGCCGCCGACCTTCGGCGCCGACAGGCCCTTCATGCCCTTCTCGAGGATGAAGCCGCGGATCTGGTTGTCATGCGCAGCGGACTTCGCCCACACCACGAACACGTCGGCGATCGGCGCGTTCGAGATCCACATCTTGGCGCCGTTGAGCTTGTAGCCGTCGGCCACCTTCTCGGCGCGGGTCTTCATGCCGCCGGGATCGGAACCGGCGTCCGGCTCGGTCAGGCCGAAGCAGCCGACCCATTCTCCGGTCGCGAGCTTGGGCAGATACTTCTTGCGCTGGTCTTCGTCGCCATAGGCGTAGATCGGATACATCACCAGCGACGACTGCACCGAGTTCATCGAGCGATAGCCGCTGTCGACGCGCTCGATCTCGCGGGCGACGAGACCATAAGCCACGTAGCTCGCATTGGCGCAGCCATATTCCTCGGGCAGCGTCACGCCGATCAGGCCGAGCTCGCCCATTTCGTTGAAGATCTCGCGATCGGTCTTCTCTTCCAGATAGGCCTTGGTGACCCGCGGCAGCAGCTTGTCCTGCGCATAGGCCCGCGCAGTGTCGCGGATCAGGCGTTCGTCTTCGGTGAGCTGGTCATCGAGCAGGAAGGGATCATCCCACTGGAAGCTGGCGGCAGCCGGCTTGTCCTTGGCCTGGGGGCGCACGCTCATGAAACATCCTTTCGCATCGTCACTCGGAAATTGGCGGATAAATTAAAGCGCTATGCTGCGAAGCGCAATTGAATTGGGATCATTGTCATTCCGGGGCGATGCGCAGCATCGAGCCCGGAATGACGGTACTAACCGTCGAACTTCTCGTTCGACACGATCTCGATGCCGAAACCGGACAACCCCTTGTAGTCGTGCACCGACGACGTCAGGTGCCGGATCGAGGTGATGCCGAGATCGCGCAGTATCTGGGCGCCGACGCCGACTTCGCGCCATTGCTTGTTGCGATCGGCCTCCGCCGACTTCTGCTCGCTCACCGGCTGGACCGGAACGCCGGCAGCACCGTCGCGCAGATATACCAGCACGCCGCGACCGGCATCCTTGAAGTGCCGCAGCACGGCTTCCATCCGCGCCGACCCGGTGAACAGGTCCTTCACGATGTTGGGCTTGTGCAGCCGGGTCAGCACGTCCCGGCCATCGCCGATGCCGTTATAGACGAAGGCGGCGTGCATGATCTCGTCGAACGGCGAGCGATAGGCGTAGCCCTGCAGCGGACCGATCGGGCTTTCGGTGGTGAAAGTCGCGACCCGCTCGATCAGCTTCTCGCGCGCCTGGCGATAGGCGATCATATCAGCGATCGTGACATGCTTGAGCTTGTGGGCGGCGGCGAATTTCGCGACCTGCTCGCCCTTCATCACGGTTCCATCGTCGTTCATCAGCTCGCTGATGACGCCGACCGGCGGCAGGCCCGAGAGCCGGCACAGATCGACCGCGGCTTCGGTGTGGCCGGAGCGCAGCAGCACGCCGCCGTCGCGCGCGATCAGCGGGAAGATGTGGCCTGGGCGCGCAAAATCATTGGAGCCGGCGTTCGGATTGGCGAGCGCGCGGCAGCAGGAGGCGCGTTCCTCGGCCGAGATGCCGGTGCCGCCATCGGGCTTGTAGTCGATCGAGACGGTGAAGGCCGTGGTGTGGTTGGATTCGTTGTGCGCCACCATCGGGTCGAGCCGCAGCCGGCGGGCGTCCTCGGTGGTGATCGGCGCGCAGACGATGCCGGAAGTGTGGCGGATGATGAAGGCCATCTTCTCCGCCGTGCAGAACGACGCCGCGACGATCAAATCGCCCTCGCCTTCCCGATCGTCATCGTCGGTGACGACGACGAGTTCACCCTTCGCAAAGGCTTGCAGCACTTCCTGGATCGTATCGGCCATTGTCCTGACATCTCGCTTTATGCATGCAGTGGATTAGCCGGGTTCCGATGTCAGCGCCAGTATCATTATGCAACCCGCCATGCGTCCGGCAGGCATACCAGGACCGGGGACGGCCCCGTTTTCTGTTTGATTTCTTGTTTGAACTTGAACCCGCCGGACAACCGATGCCCGCTTTTCCGGGTCATGCTCAGTAGCCCGTAGCCCGTATGGAGCGAAGCGCAATCCGGGCTACGCAATCGCGCAAGCGAAGGCGCGCCTGACGGCGCAATTGCTCAAGTGGATGTCCCCCTCTTAAGGCAGCACCTCGCGCCGGTCGCTGAGCTGGGCGTCCAGCTCGGCCCGCTTGTCGTCGAGCAGGCCGGCGTCGGCAGCCTCGATCACCGAATAGAGCTCGCCGGCGTCGCTGAGCCGGGTCACCGTTACATAGTCGGCGCCGGCCGCGTAGAGATCGTCGACGCCGGTCAACAGGTCCGCGGTGGCGACGATCCGCGCGGTCGGATTCAGGGCGCGGACGTGGCGCACCAGCTTCTCATTGTCGGCGCCGACCAGGAGGAAATCCGGCACGCTCAGGATGATGATCTCGGCCTTGCCGATGCCGGCGTGCACCAGCGTATCGACATTGCTGATGTCGCCATAGATCACGTGCATGCCGCGGTCGGACAGCGTGCGGAACACCAGCGGGTTGAAGTCGATGACGCTGATCTGCTCGAGCAGCGACTGGTTCTGCCGCTCGATCTGGCTGACCAGCGCGCTCGCGGCGCGGAAAAAGCCGAGAATGACAATGCGCCGGATCTCGCCGTGTCCACCCTCCTGGCCGGCCTCGCCGCGGCCCTCGCCGACGTGGTCGAGATCGCGCAGCCCGATGCGCTTCAAGGGACTAATCAGGCCACGCACGATCTGGTCGCTGCGGCCCATCGCGAAGGTCGAGAGCACCGCCAGCACCACGAAGGCGAACGAGGCCGCGCTCGCGGTCTCGGTCCCGATATGGTTGGCGGCGACGCCAGTCTGGATCACCACCAGCGAGAACTCGGAGATCTGCGCCAGATTGATCGCCGGCAGCAGGCTGGCGCGCAGGCCCTGCTTCATCAGATAAAGCGGCGTGAACGTCGTGATCAGGCGGCTCGCCACCGTGAACGCCGCGATCACGAGCGCAAGCCCGATCACCGAGAGCCCCGGGATCGGGATCGTCATGCCGAGCGCGACGAAGAACAGCGTGATGAAGAAATCGCGGAGCGTCGTGACCTTGGCGGTGACGTCGAGCGCATAGGGAAAGGTCGAGATCGACACGCCGGCGACCAGCGAGCCCATCTCGCGCGACAGATGCAGCCGTTCGGCGATCTCGCCGATCAGGAAGCACCAGGCGAGCGCGCCGAGCAGCACGAGCTCGGGCCGCCGCGCGATCTGGTGGAACAACCGCGGCAGCACGTAGCGGCTCAGCACCAGGGCGGTCGCGACCAGCACCGCGACGCGGGCGATCGACAGCAGCACGACGCTGATCTGCAGATTGTCGAGACTCGGCTGCACCGCCAGGAACAGGATCGCGAAGATGTCCTGCAGCACCAGCACGCCGAGCGTGATGCGGCCCGGCAGCGTGTCGAGCTCGCGCTTCTCGTACAGCACCTTGACGATGATGACGGTCGAGGACAGCGCGCAGGCGACGCAGAGATAAATCGCATCGAATTTGCCGCCGCCGATCGCAAGGCCGATTCCGGCAAAGAACGCGACGCCGATCAGGCAGCCGCCGATCAGTTCGCCGGCGCCGGCGAACAGGATGACCTTGCCGGCGCGGATGATCTTCTTGAGGTCGATTTCCAGCCCGATCATGAACAGCATGAAGATCAGGCCGAGCTCGGAGATGACGCTGATCGACTCCTGGGATTTGACCCAGCCCATGCCGAATGGACCAATGAAAAAGCCGGCGATAAGGTAGGCCAGTATCAGCGGTTGCCGGGAGAAATGGGCGAGCAGCCCAATCCCCCAGGCAAACAGGATACAGAGCGTGATATCGGGAATCAGTTCATGCATGCGTCAAAGACTTCCTGTTGCCGCAACCTAGAGGGCCGGGCGTGAGGATCAACCGAGCAATGTGTCACATCCGCGCAGGCGGCGTTTTTCTTGCAGTTCTGCTCTGCCTGCTCACCGGGAGAGTGACCGAGGCGCTAGCACAATCCCCGGCAAGTATTGAACAAAATTTCGCGAACTCGCTGACCGCGGTGCCATCGGAAGGTCTCACCGCAACAGGTGCATTCTACGTGCCGGTGTATTCCAGCGTGTCGATGAGCCAGGGCAAGCTCAGGGCCGATTTCTCGGTGACGCTCAGCGTGCACAATGCCTCCGAAACGAGGCCGCTGGTGCTGAAGCGGATCGCCTATTTCGACACATCAGGCAAGATGGTGGAGAGCTACCTCAAATCGCCGATCGCGCTAAAACCGTTTGCGACCATCGAGGTCGCGATCGCCACGACCGATACCCGCGGCGGCACCGGCGCGAATTTCGTGGTCGATTGGGCGGCCGCAGGCGAAATCGCGGAGCCGGCGGTCGAGGCCTTGATGGTCGGCAGCGTCGGCGCCGGGCACTATGCCTTCATCAGCCAAGGCCGCCCAATCAGGCTGACCGGCAAGAACTGACTTCATAGAGGGCCGCTTCCGGCGGCCCTCTCAACGACAACAACACGGAGCGAAACGTCCATGTCCACCTCAGCCCAGTTCGACTTTGCACCACTGCTTCCGGCCGGTCTGCCCGCGCCGGCCGCGCGCTGGACCGGGCTCGCCAAATACAGCTTCGTCGGCGGCAACAACGATCCCGACCAGGTCCCGGTCGACGGGCTGCTGGAAGCGGTCAACGCCGTGCTGAAGCGCGAGGGCAGGAACCTCGCGACCTACAATCTCGCGCACGGACCGCAGGGCTATCTGCCGTTGCGCCAGTTTCTCACCGAGAAGCTGAAGCGCGATGCCGGGATCGCCTGCACGCCGGACGAGATCATGATCGTCTCCGGCTCGCTGCAAGCGCTCGACCTGGTCAATCAGACGCTGCTTGCCAAGGGCGATACCGTGCTGATCGAGCAGGAAACCTATCAGGGCTCGCTGAACCGGCTGACCCGGCTCGGCGTCAATGCGGTCGGCATTCCCCTCGACGGTGAGGGCATCAGGATCGATGCGCTGGCTGCAGCGCTCGCCGATTACAAGCGACGCGGCATCACGCCAAAATACATCTACACCATCCCGACCGTGCAGAACCCGACCGGCTCGATCCTCCCGGAGAGCCGCCGCGCCGAGATGCTGAAGCTGTCCAAGGAATACGGCGTGCCGATCTTCGAGGATGATTGCTATGCCGACCTGATCTGGAACGGCGAACGGCCGCCCGCGATCTATGCGATGAGCATGCATGGCGGCGTGATCCATATCGGCTCGTTCTCGAAATCGATCGCGCCGGCGCTGCGGGTCGGCTTCATCGTTGCACCGTGGGCGATCATGTCGCGGATGCTGCCGCTGAAGACCGACGCCGGCTCCGGCGCGCTGGAGCAGATGGTGCTGGCCGAATATTGCGCGCCGCATTTTGCGACCCACGTGCCGCGGCTGACCAAAGGCCTGCGCGCCAAGCTCGACACGCTGATGGAGGCGCTGAACGAACAGTTCGGCACCTCTGCCGAGTTCGAGGCGCCGAAGGGCGGCATCTTCCTCTGGGTCAAGCTGCCCGACAATGTCGACACGCTGAAGCTCTACCAGGCGGCGCTCGCCGCCGGCGTCTCGATCAATCCCGGACCTGAATGGTCGACCAGCAAGGCCCATTCCGGCAGCCGGCTGCGGCTCTGCTTCGCCAGCCCCTCGCACGACCAGATCCGCGAAGGCGTCGCCGTGCTCGCGGAAGTGTGCCGCAAGGAGTTCGGCGTGCCCGCGCGCAGCAGCAATGTGGAGAAGAGCGGCTAGCGATCACCGCGCGGCAAGATGGATTGCTTCGCTTCGCTCGCAATGACGGAAGACTGGTCTCTCCACGTCATTGCGAGGAGCGCCAGCGACGAAGCAATCCATGTCTCCGCTTGCTCAGAGTTTCACCGCACCGAGAATGGCGCCTGATAGGGCCGGCCGAACGGCACGCCGTTGACCACGGTCTGCACCGGCTTCAGCTGCAGATTGCCGTCGCGCTTGTTGTTGCGGGTGTCGACGAAGGTGACCGGGCCCTCGACGAGATCCATGATCGCGACGTCGCCGGGCGCGCCGCGCTGCAGCGTGCCGATCTTCGGGGTGCGGTTGATGATCCGCGCCGGCACCGAGGTCGCCATCGCCACGACCTGATCCAGCGAGGAGCCCATCGCCAGGAACTTGCTCATCACGTTGGGCAGGAACGGGATGCCGGGCGAGTTGCCCGAGAACACGTGGATGTCGGAGGAGATCGTGTCGGGCGTGCAGCCCGCGGGGATCGCGATCTCGGCCACCGTGAAATCGAAGCTGCCGCCGCCATGGCCGACATCGAACAGCACGCCGCGCTGCTTTGCCGCGAGCGCCGCCGGCAACAGCTTGCCGTCCTGCACGATGTTGGTGAAGGCGCCGGACATGTTCGGCGCGCCGGAATAGGCGTGAGTTAAGATATCGCCCGGGCGCAGCAGATCGAGGATGTCGGACATCAACTCCTTGGTCTCGACGCCGCCGATATGCACCATCATCCGCGCCGGCCAGCCGCACATCTCGCAGGCCTGGATGCCACGCTTCAGCGGCTCGATGCCATGCTTGAAGATGACGTTCTCCGACATCCGCACCTTGACCCCGATCAGGAAGTCCGGGTTCTCGGCGAGCGCCATCGCACAGGCTTCGACCTGGGCGTTGTCGATGTTGTAGAGCTCGGCCACCGGGAAAGCCGACAGGCCGTTGTTGGCGATGTGGACGAAGGCGTAGATCCGCGCCCGCGACTGCGCCACGATGAAGCGCCGCAGCGCCGCGAGATTATTGACGCCGGCATCGCCGGCCGAGACCACCGTCGTGGTGCCCTGGAATTGCACCAGCTCGTCGGCGGGTATGCCGATCGCAGATCCATAGGGGTAGACATGGCAGTGCAAATCGACGAGGCCCGGCATCACCAGCTTGCCCGACGCGTCGATGGTCTTGCTGGCGCGCGCAGCCGGAATCTCGTCCTCGATCGCCTCGATGAAGCCCCAGCGGATGCCGATGTCGCGCTTGCCGCGCAGCGACTGGCTGGGATCGATCACGTCGCCGCTCTTGATCACGAGGTCGAACTTGTCGTCCGGCCCCGTCGCCGCAGCGGCCGGCCCTGCGATAACAGCGGCAGCGGCCGATCCAGTCCCCTTCAAAAAATCCCGGCGTGAAAATCCGCTCACGGCAACGTCCCCCCGAACATTGATTTTTATGGCGTGATGATGCGTCGGACGCGGTGGTTACGCAAGGCCACCTGAACAACCGTTCAGAAAACTCCGCCGGTTCCTCAGGAACGTTTCGATGCCTGCACGGTTTTTCCCTCGCATCATTTGAGGAGGATGAGATGAAAAAGATTGGTTTTGTTCTTGCGGCGATCGGTACGCTTGCAGTGGCCATTCCGTCGATCGCGAGCGCCGAGACCGTCGTGATCAAGCGCGGCCATCACCACCACTGGGATCGTGGTTGGGGCGCGCGCGCCGAGATGCGCCATGACCGTGGTTGGCATCGCGGCTGGCATCACGACCATGACCGCACGGTCGTGATCAGGCGGGATCGCTACTAATCGCCGACACATCCAAGAGACCGACACAACGGAAAATGGCTCCTCGCGGAGCCATTTTCTTGCGACATGTCGAAGACAACAACAAAGCCAGACCCGTCGTCCGGAGGAGCGCGTTCTTACGCGCGTCTCGAAGGATGAATCGGCCATATGCGGGGCCGTGCATCCTTCGAGACGGCCGCTCCGCGGCCTCCTCGGGATGACGGGTTTCCCGCTGGTTGTGCAAATATCCAGCTGCTTCCTTGTCCTGCAATATTAATCCCACGCCGGGGCAAAGCCCGGATTGACGCAGCGCATGTCCTTGCGCAGCGCGGCGATCGCCTTGCGGTCGTCGTCGTCGAGCCTGACCTTCAACGCGTCGAGATTGGCCTGTTGGCTTTCGGCACGCGAGGCTTTCGGGATCGCCGCAACGCCGTTCTGATCGAGCAGCCATTTCAGCGCGACCTGCGCCGCGGTCGCATCATGCTTGCGGCCGATCCTCGCCAGCGTTTCGTCGGTGGCGAAACGTCCCTGCGCGAGCGGACAATAGGCCACCAGCGGGATCGATTTCGCGGCGAGATATTTCCGCACCGGCGTCTGGTCGAGCATGGCGTGATATTCGATCTGGTTGCAGGCGATCGGCGCCTTGATGTCCTCGACCACGGTCTTGAGCAGCGCGGTGGTGAAATTGGCGACCCCGATCGCGCGGACGCGGCCCTCCTCCTTCAGCCGCATCAGCGTTTCGAACACGGCCGGCAGCTTCATGTTCGGCGACGGCCAGTGCACCAGATAGAGATCGACGTGATCGAGCCGCAGCTTGTTCAGGCTGGTATCGAACGCCCTTCGGATCGCATCCGGCGCCAGGTTCTCGTGCCAGACCTTGGTGGTCACATGCAGGTCCTTGCGCGCGACCTTCGCCGCCGCAATCGCCTCTCCGATCGCCTCTTCGTTGCCGTACATCTCGGCGGTGTCGATGTGCCGGTAACCGAGCCCGAGCGCGCTCTCGACCGCCGCACGGCAGGCATCGCCCTGCATGCGGAAGGTGCCGAGCCCGAGCTGCGGCAGGCTGATGCCCTGTGTCTGCAGATTTTCCATGGATAGCTCCTGACGCGTGGGACGCCGATGAAATCGACGACGTCACGCCAGCAAATCAGCTGAAAGGAATGAAATTGGCAGAACTGCCAAACGACAGTCTGCCCGCAAACCGGCACTGCGGGCAAGATGCCCGCAATCAAGATGTCGCGACGGGACCGGGGACGGATCTAGATGTGCTGCGCCATGATCTGGCCGGGCCGCGCGTCAGGCCGCGGCTCGATGTCGACCGACCAGAGATCGTGGTTGTCGACGTCCTTCAGCGTCACCGTCATCACCCCGGTCCTGCCGTCGATATCGACGCGGCCGAAGAATTGCAGCCCGAAGCACGGCGCGAGGTTGTCGCCCTGCTCGGCCGAACAGCCCTTCTGGTACATCGCCTTGGGGCCGAAGGTGTTGTCGAGTTCGCCCGGCGACCAAGTGCCGGCATGCAGCGGGCCGGAGACGAACTCCCAGAACGGCTCGAACTCCTGAAACACCGCGCGGTTCGGATCATAGTGATGCGCGGCGGTGTAGTGCATGTCGGCGGTGAGCCACACCGTGTTCCGGATGCCGGCGCGCTTCATGAAGGACAAGAGATCGGCTATCTCGTGCTCGCGCCGCTCGGGCGGGCCGTCGCCGAGCGCGACTGCATCCAGGCTGACGAGGCCGATCGGCAGATCCGCGGCGATCACCTTCCAGACAGCATCCGAGGCCGTCAGCTCCCGCTTCAGCCACGCGAGTTGGCTGTCGCCGAGGATGAAGGCCTGGTCCGGATCGCCCTGCTTGTTCCAGCTGGAATCGCGGTAGGAGCGCATGTCGATGATGAAGACGTCGAGCAGCGGCCCATAGGCGACCTTGCGATAGACCCGGCCGTCGCGCTCCGGCATCAGCCGCATCGGCATGAATTCATGGAAGGCGCGGCGCGCCCGCGCCACCAGGCGCGAGCTGCCGTCCGCGTCGTAGCCGGTCGAATCGGCGGTGCCGATCGGCGCCCAGTCGTCGGCCACCTCATGATCGTCCCATTGCGCAAAGACAGGCACTTCGGCGTGGAAGTCACGAAAATTCTCGTCGAGCCAGTTGTATTTGTAGTTGCCGCGGAACTCATCGAGGCTGTGCGCAACGACCGATTTCTCCTCGGTGACGATGTTGCGCCAGACTTCCCCGTTGGGGAGCTTCTGCTCCGACGGCACCGTGCAGTCGGCATAGATGTGGTCGCCGGAATGGATGAAGAAGTCCGGGCGCTCGTTCAGCATGGTGCGGTAGCTGCGCAAGCCGCCGCGCGCGGGGTCGATGCCCCAGCCCTGCCCGACGACATCGCCGGACCAGACGAAGGAGACCGAGCGGCGATCGACCGGCGCGGTGCGGAAATGCCCGACCCGGCCTTCGCCTGATAGGCCGTCGCGGTCCTCGAAGCTGATCCGATAGAACAGGTCCTGGCCTGGCGGCAGGCCGTCGAGCAGCAGTTTGGCGGTGAAGTCGCGCTCGGGCAGCGCATCGGCGGTCGCGCTGCGCAGGATGGTGGCGAAGCTCTCGACCGCAGCGCATTCGATGCGCATGCGCGCGGCGCGATCGGTGCGAGCCCAGATCACAGCGGACTCACTTGCGACGTCACCGGACTGGATGCCCGCGATCCCAGGACGATCTGCCGCGCGGCTCAGATAGGGTCTTGCCAGCGCGCCCAATCCCGCCAGCGCGGCCGTGGACGCCGAGCGCACCAGAAGCTGACGCCTTGTGAGGCCTCGCCGCCTCGCGGAGATCGCAGTCGGCATTCGGTAACCTTCGCCATATCCTGACGAGGGTTTTGCCTGCGCCGTTTGACTCCGGACTTACAGTTTCTTGACTCTCCGCCGACGGTTTTGCGACGGCGGGATGACTCGGGCGAGAGGATTGATTGTTCTCAGGTCAGTGCGCATCCAAAGCCAAACCCGTCATCCTGAGGCGCGAGCGGAGCGAGCCTCGAAGGATGAATCGGCCACAGGCGAGGCCGTCCATCCTTCGAGACGCGCGCAAGAGCGCGCTCCTCAGGATGACGGGTTGGTATTGATGCGAACGCGTGCGTAAGCCGGCGTGACACTCTGCCGGGTCCCCTCACCGCTGCCAGTTGCAGATCCCGCCGGTGCGGCACGGCCAGGTCTGGATCCTGGTGTCGCGGGCTTCCGCATTGAGCGGGTTGGAATGCCGGCGCGCGAGCTTGGCGCGGGCGGGAACGTGCGCGACCGCGCGCTTCCGCTCATGCGGCGCGGTCTGACGAGGCTCCCTCGCCCGGGTCGTCCGTACGGGCTTTTGCTGCTCGACCTTCGGCTCCTCGACCTTCGGCTCGACGGCTGCGTGCTGATCCGGACCGTGATCGGCCTTTGCCTCGACCGGAACCGGCTCGAACTGCGCCGGCGGCCCAAGCGGCTTCGGCGACAGCACGGCGCGGGAGAGATCGAGGCTGAAGAACTCGCTCGGGCGGTATTCGTCGCCCAACGCCACGCCGCCCAGAGCCAGGGACGCGGTCCAAACGGTTGCAACGAAAACGCTCTTCAGGACCGTCAAAAGGGCCTCCTGAAATCACTCGAACAGAACAGCCATGATGTAGGGACCCGGCCGCGCGAATCCAGCCGCAGGTTGCGGCCAGGGTCATCGGTCAACCAAGGCAGCCGTGGAAAGTTCCACCATGCCCCGTTCCGATGCAATCGGAACTGGGCTCCGGATTCTTGCTCTGACGCGTTTTCTTCACGCGATCCGGTAGCCACTTCGCTCGAAAACGCTTTGGCCTATTCCGCCGCCTGCGCCAGCGGCTGGCCGATCGCGCGCTCCAGCCGCGCGCATTCGGTGCGGTAGCGAGCGACGTTGCCTTCCTTGACGTGGCCATAGCCGCGCACGAGGTCCGCGGCCTTTGCCAGCGCCACGAGGCGCGGCAAATCGAGCGGCTTCTTGCCGTCGAGATGACGCAGGATCATCGCCGAATACTCGACCGGCAATGCGCGCTCCATCTTGCGCTCGGCGGTATAGCCGAAGATGTCGAACGCGGTGCCGCGCAGGCCCTTCAGCCCCGCCAGCAGGCCGAACGCCTTGAAGATCCACGGTCCGAATTCGCGCTTCTGCAAGCGCCCGGTGACGGGATCGCGCTGCGCCAGCAGCGGCGGCGCCAGCAGGACCTTCAGACCGGAATTGCCCTCGAACTGTTCCCGCAGCGCCTTGCTGAACTCGCCGTCGGAATAGAGCCGCGCGACCTCGTATTCGTCCTTGTAGGCCATCAGCTTGAACAGGCCTTTTGCAAAAGCCTCGGTCAGGTCCTGCGAACCCGGCGCTGCCGCCGCTTCAGCTGTGCGAACGCGCGCGACGTCGTCGAGATAGCGCTTGGCGTAGGCCGCATCCTGATAGTCGGTGAGGAATTTGGCGCGGAACGCGATCGCCTCGTCGAGCGTCTTCTTGGCTGGAGCAGCACCTGCGCTCTTGAAGCGCGCAGCGCTGACCACGCGCTGCAGATCGTGCGCGGCAAGCCGGCCCCACGAGAACGCGGTCTTGTTCATCTCGATCGCGGCGCCGTTGAGCTCGATCGCCTTCAGGATCGCTTCCAGCGAGAGCGGGATCGCGCCGCGCTGGAACGCGAAGCCGAGCATGAAGGCGTTGGTCGCGATGCTGTCACCCATCAGCGCGGTCGCAAGCCCGGTGGCATCGAGGATGTCGAGATCACCCGGCGTTACCGCGCCGTTCAGCGCGTCGCGCATCGAGCTCGCCTCGAAGTCGATATCGGGATCGATCACGAAGCTCGCGGTCGGCAGCAAATCGGCGTTGACGACGGCGCGGGTGACGCCGCGCTCGGCGCGGCTCAGCGCCGGCACGCTGGTGGCGACGACGAGGTCGCAGCCCAGGATCAGATTTGCATTGCCGGGCGCGATGCGGACCGTGGTCAGCATGTCGGACGCGGGCGCGAGCCGGACATGGCTCATGACCGCGCCGTTCTTCTGCGACAGGCCGGTGAAGTCGAGCGTCGAGCAGGCGAGCCCTTCGACATGCGCGGCCATGCCGAGCAGCGCGCCGATGGTGATCACACCCGTGCCGCCGATACCGGTGATCAGGATGTTGTAGGGCGCGCTCAGCGCGGCCGCGGGCGGCGCCGGGAGGTCGGCGAACAATGCCTTGGGATCGGCGGCGGTACGGTCGGCCTTGCGCAGCTTGGGATCCTGCACCATCACGAAGCTCGGGCAGAAGCCCTCGATGCAGGAGAAATCCTTGTTGCAGTTCGACTGGTCGATGCGGCGCTTGCGGCCGAGCTCGGTCTCCAGCGGCTGCACCGAGACGCAGTTCGACGCCACCGAGCAGTCGCCGCAGCCTTCGCAGACCCGCTCGTTGATGAAGACGCGCTTGGCCGGATCGGGAAACAGCCCGCGCTTGCGGCGGCGGCGTTTCTCGGCGGCGCAGGTCTGGTCGTAGATCAGGACGGTGAGGCCCTCGATCTCGCGCAAGGTGCGCTGCACGGCGTCGAGCTCGCGGCGATGGTGGATGGTGGCGCCGGACGGGAAATAATTGGCGGGATATTTGTCGGGATCGTCGGAGACGATCGCCAGCTTCTTGGTGCCCTCCGCCCAGACCTGATGCGCGATCTGCGACACGGTGAAGCCGCCTTCGGCGGGCTGACCGCCGGTCATCGCGACCGCGTCGTTGTAGAGGATCTTGTAGGTGATGTTGACGCCGGCCGCAGCCGCCGCGCGCAGCGCCAGCAGACCCGAATGCGTGTAGGTGCCGTCGCCGAGGTTCTGGAACACGTGCTGTTCGCTGGTGAACGGCGCCTGCCCGATCCAGCTCACGCCCTCCGCGCCCATATGCGAGATGGTCTGGGTGTTGCGGTTCGGCACCGACAGCGCCATGCCGTGACAGCCGATGCCGGCCATCGCGCGGCTGCCCTCGGGGATCTTGGTCGATGAATTGTGCGGGCAGCCCGAGCAGAAATACGGCGTGCGCGACAGCTTCGCGGCGCCGGTGCCCTCGGCCGGGCGATCGAACGCCTCGAGCTTGGCCAGCCGCTGCTCCAGCAGCGGGCTGCGGTGGCCGAGCTTGCGCAGCCTCGCCACCACGGCTGCCGCCACCATGGTCGGCGTCAGCTCGCCCTCGCTCGGCAGCAGCGGCGCGCCGCTCTCGTCGCGCTTGCCGACCACCGACGGACGCTTCGACGCGTCCATATTGTAGAGGATGCGGACCAGCTGGTCCTCGATGAAGCCGCGCTTCTCCTCGACCACCAGCACGTCCTGCAGGCCCTCGGCGAAGGCGCGCGCGCCATTTGCTTCAAGCGGCCAGGTCAGGGCCACCTTGTAGATGCGCAAACCCAGGTCCTGCGCCTCGGCATCGGTGATGCCGAGATCGGCGAGCGCCTGGCTTAGATCGAGATAGGCTTTACCCGTCGCCATGATACCGAGCCGCGCCGGCTTGGAATCCAGCACGATGCGGTCGAACCGGTTGGCGCGGGCGAAGGCGGCGACCGCCTCCATCTTGGGCCCGTGCAACCTGCGCTCGGCCTCCAGAGGCGGATCCGGCCAGCGGATCGAGAGCCCGCCCGGCGGCATCTCGAAATCGTCGGGCATGATGATCTTGATGCGATCGGGATCACTGACGATCGAGGCCGAGCTCTCCACCGTCTCCGAGATCGCCTTGAAGCCGACCCAGCAGCCGGAATAGCGCGACAACGCGAAGCCGAGGATGCCGAGGTCAAGATAGTCCTGCAGCGTCGCCGGATTGACGACCGGCATCAGCGCCGAGGCGAACACCTGCTCGCTTTGATGCGCCAGGGTCGAGGACTGGCAGCCATGATCGTCACCTGCCAGCGCAATTACGCCGCCATTCGGCGAGGTGCCGGCCGAATTGGCGTGCTTGAGTGCATCGAGCGAACGGTCGACGCCGGGGCCCTTGCCGTACCAGATGCCGAACACGCCATCGACCTTGGCGCCGGGGAACATGCCGACCTGCTGGCTGCCCCACACCGCGGTCGCCGCCAGGTCCTCGTTGAGGCCGGGAACGAAGGCGATGTCATGCTCTTTAAGGAAAGATTTCGCCCGCCACAGCGCGTGGTCGTACATGCCGAGCGGCGAGCCGCGGTATCCGGAGATGAAACCCGCGGTGTTCAGCCCGTGCGCGCGGTCGCGTTCGCGCTGCAACATGGGCAATCGGACCAGAGCCTGGGTACCGGAGAGGAAGATTCGCTTTGTGTCCAACCGGTACTTGTCGTCCAGTCCAACGTCCATCAACGCCATCAGTCTCACGCTCCCCGTAGATCCGTCGCGCCGGCCCGAACCGGTCTCATTGTCGTGCGCATGATCATGCATCAGCATGCACTGATTTTGTTATGCATCAACAGCCCCGTTTCCATGGCCGCAGCACATATCTCGTTGTTGCGTGTGCGAGGTCTAGTTGCTCTGCGAGGCCTTGTTGCTCTGCGAGGCCTTGCCGAACCCTGGCATCTTTGAAACGGTGGCGCGCAAAGGGAGACCAAGGATGATTAAAGTCGAATCCGCGTTCACGACGGAAATCGTGGAAAAGGACAATCTGCTGGTGGGTCCCTGGCGCAGCCCGAAGCAGATGCTGCAGGCCCAGACCTACGACTCCCACGCTTCCATTCACGACGATGCAACCGCCCAGAAGCTCGGCTTCCGCGGCGGCACCATCGAGGGACCGACCCATTTCAGCCAGTTCGCGCCGCTCGGCGAGCGGATCTGGGGCCGCGCCTGGTTCGAGACCGGCTGCCTGTCCGCGCATTACCGCAATCCGGTGTTCGAAGGCGAAGAAGTACAGGCCCAGATCGAGAAGCCGAAGCCGGGTCAAACCGTGTGCGAGATCGGGATGATCAAGCGCGACGGCACCGAGATCCTGCGCGGCACCGCCTCGATCGACGGTGACGGCAGCGAGACGGCGCTGAGCCGCCGGCTCGGCGAATTGAAGCCGCTGACCGATCCCGTGATCCTCGCCGACATCAAGGTCGGCATGAAGACGCCCCGGCAGGCGATCAAGATGGATTTCGACCAGAACATGGGCGACCTCTATCCGTTCTCGCTCGCCGACAAGCTGAAGGTGATCACCGAGCCTTCGGATGGCTACTACGCGCAGGAGTACAATCCGTGGGGCCGCGCCATCATCCCGATGGAGATGCTGAGCGTGCTGTTCCAGTACCGCGCCCGCGAAGACCGGTTGCCGGTCCGCGGCCCCGCCGTCGGACTGTTCGCCGATCAGGAGATCCGCCTGCTGCGCGGGCCGCTATTCCCCGGCGAGACCTATTGGGTCGAGCGCGAGGTCGTGGCGCTCTCCGGCAGCAAGCGCACCGAGAGCATGTGGGTCCGCTCGACCGTGTTCGATGCCGACGACGCCGTGGTCGCGACCATGCTGCTGAACGGCGCCAGCATGAAGGACTCCTACGCCAACTATGAGCGCGAGCACAAAGCGCTCTACGGCTGAAGCGACAGCCGCCTCGTTCCGCAAGCCGCCAAACCAAGGACAACAACAATGGCCCGCCTGCCCTATCTCGAAGCCGATCAGGTCGCCCCCGAGTATCGCGACATGCTCAAGCGCAATACCAATCTGCACAAGCTGCTGGTGAACTCGCCGGACATGGCGCGTGCCTTCAACGGCATCGGCGGCTATATCCGCTTCAAGAGCAAGCTTGACCCGCGGCTGCGCGAGCTGGCGATCCTGCAGGTCGGCTGGCTGGAGAAATCCGAGTACGAGTTCACCCACCATGTGAAGATCGGCAAGGAGTTCGGCGTCACCGATGAGGACATCAAGGGTCTGATGGCAGAGACCGACGACAAGCCGTCGCAGCTCGAACCCCTGGCGAAAGCGATCCTCAGGGGCGCCCGCGAGATGGTGCGCGAGCTCGCGATGTCGGAGGCGACCTTCGCCGAGATCAAGCAACATCTCTCCGACGAGCACATGACGGATCTCGTGCTGACCATCGCGTTCTACTGCGCGGTGGTGCGGGTGCTCGCCACCATGCAGATCGACAACGAACCCACCTACAAAGAGGTACTGCAGCAGTACCCGATCCCGGGAGTGAAGTGACATGCGCCTGCAAGATCGCGTCGCCATCGTCGTCGGCGCCGGCCAGAGCCCCGGCGAAGGCATCGGCAACGGCCGCGCCACCGCGCTGACCTTCGCCCGCGAAGGCGCCAAGGTGCTGTGTGTCGATCACAATCTGGCGTCGGCGCAGGAAACCGTC
The DNA here is from genome assembly GCF_007993935.1 of Bradyrhizobium macuxiense. Taxonomy (GTDB): domain Bacteria; phylum Pseudomonadota; class Alphaproteobacteria; order Rhizobiales; family Xanthobacteraceae; genus Bradyrhizobium; species Bradyrhizobium macuxiense_A. The sequence goes on from NZ_VITY01000002.1 coordinate 791,412, forward strand.
GACCTGATCGCGGCCAAGGGCGGCATTTCAGTCGCCTTCAAGGCCGACGTCACCAGGAACGCCGACATCAAGGCGATGGTGGCGGATGCGCATGGCCGCTGGGGCAGCGTCGATATCCTGCACAACAATGTCGGCGTCAGCCTCTCCGGCGGCGATGCCGAACTGCTCGACATCACCGAGGAGGCGTTCGACCGCTGCGTGGCGATCAACCTGAAGAGCTGCATCCTCGCCGCCAAGCACGTGATCCCGATCATGCGCCGGCAGCAGCGCGGCTCGATCATCAACATCTCGTCGATGGCCGCGATCACGACCTACCCTTACGTCGCCTACAAGGCGACCAAGTCGGCGATGATCGCCTTCACCGAACAGCTCGCCTACCAGAATGCGCAATATGGCATTCGCGCAAACGTGATCCTGCCGGGGTTGATGAACACGCCGATGGCAGTGGACACCCGCGCCCGCGAATTCAAGAAGAGCCGCGCCGAGGTCGAGGCCGAGCGCGACAGCAAGGTGCCGCTGCGTCACAAGATGGGCACCGGCTGGGATGTCGCCAATGCCGCGCTATTTCTCGCGTCCGATGAAGCGAATTTCGTGACCGGGGTCACGTTGCCGGTCGATGGCGGCGCAAGTGTGCGGCGCGGTTAATCGAGGCGATTAACCTGTGTGACAATTCGGGATTAATCACTGTGACGAAATCACGCGCTGTTGCGCCGCAATGATTCGAAAAAATTGAAGTATTCCAATGACACGGCGTTGTGACGGCGTGTCCACATAAATCGAAATCCTGACTCGTTGTGGTCGCACGAAATTCATCTGCGCTCTGTATCTCGCACGCCAAGAACTTCTGGAGTGCCTGGACCAATGAGCGAAGAATTCGAACTCAGACCCGATCAGTGGGATGCGCTGAAAGCGCTGCGGGCTCCCGCAGCAAACCCGTCACGGCTGAACCGGTTCGCCGTCGAAAGCCTGATCACGCTCGGTTATGTCGCAGTACGAGGCGACGCGTTTGAGCTGACGCCCGCGGGCCGCAAGGTGCTGGTCCGCGGTTCGTCACTTCTGCTGCTCGATATCGCAGCCTGATTCCCTTCAAACTGAAACGAACGAGAACTCCAGTTTTGATTCGATCAAAACCGTAGCTCTCGTTTCTTGTTTTGACGCGTTTTCTTCACGCGAACCGGTATCCACTTCGCTCGAAAACGCTCTGCCACACGCGGCATCATGCCGCGTGTGCTTTTCCGGGGATGGTCGCCTCGCCGTGCTGCGTCAACGGCTTCATGCCGGTGACCGTGCGCAGCAGCACATAGAACACCGGCGTCAGGAACAGGCCGAACACCGTGACGCCGATCATGCCGGAGAACACCGCGACGCCCATCGCGCGCCGCATCTCCGAGCCCGCACCGGTCGACAGCACCAGCGGCAGCACGCCCATGATGAACGCCATCGACGTCATCAGGATCGGCCGCAGCCGCAGCCGGCTCGCCTCGATCGCGGCTCTGATCGGTGAGCGGCCGGCGAATTCGAGCTCGCGCGCGAATTCGACGATCAGGATGGCGTTCTTGGCCGACAAGCCCACCAGCACGATCAGGCCGATCTGGGTGAAGACGTTGTTGTCGCCCTTCGACAGCCAGACCCCGAACATCGCGGCCAACAGCCCCATCGGCACGATCATGATGATCGAGAGCGGCAGCGCCAGGCTCTCATAGAGCGCGGCGAGCACCAGGAACACCAGGAGGATCGCGAGCGGAAACACCCAGATCCCGGAATTGCCGGCGATGAACTCCTGATAGGTCAGGTCGGTCCATTCGAAGGCAAAGCCAGGCGGCAGCACTTCGGCCGCGATCCGCGTCGCTGCCTCCTGTGCCTGGCCGGAGGAATACCCCGGTGCGGCAGCGGCGTTGATATCAGACGACAGGAAGCCGTTGTAGCGGATCGCGCGCTCCGGCCCGGCACTCTGGCGGACCTTCAACAACGCCGACAGCGGCACCATGTCACCGGACGACGAGCGCACCTTCAGCTGCCTGATGTCGTCGGCCCGCGCGCGGAACGGCGCGTCCGCCTGCACATAGACCGAATAGGTGCGGCCGAATTTGTTGAAGTCGTTGACGTAGTAGGAGCCGAGATAGATCTGCAGCGTGTTGAAGACCTCCGTCACCGGCACGCCGAGCTGCAACGCCTTGGTGCGGTCGATGTCGGCGAACAGCTGCGGCACGTTGACCTGGAAGCTCGAGAACACGCCGGCGATCTCCGGCGCCTTCTGCATCGCCGCCATGAACGCCTTGGTGGCGTCGTTCAGCGCCTCGTAGCCGAGGCCGGCGCGGTCCTCGATCTGCAGCTTGAAGCCGCCGATGGTGCCGAGGCCGTTGACCGGCGGCGGCGGGAACATGGCGATGAAGGCATCCTGGATGCCGGCATATTTCTTGTTCAGCGCCGCCGCGATCGCCGGGCCGCTCAGCGAGGGATCCTTGCGCTCGTCGAACGGCTTCAGGGTCGAGAACACGATGCCGGCGTTGGAGGAGTTGGTGAAGCCGGAGATCGACAGACCGGGGAACGCCACCGAGCTTTCGACACCGGGCTGGGTCAGCGCGATGTCGCTCATCTTGCGGATCACTTCCTCGGTGCGATCGAGCGTCGCGCCATCAGGCAGCCGGGCAAAGCCGACCAGATACTGCTTGTCCTGGCCCGGCACGAAGCCCGACGGCACCTGCTTGAACAGCACGCCGGTCAAGCCGATCAGCAGCACATAGAGACCGATCACCACGGCCTTGCCGTAGATCACCTTGGTGACGGTGCGGCCGTAGTTCGCGGACGACTTGGTGAAGACCTTGTTGAAGCCGCGGAAGAACCAGCCCAGCGACCTTTCCATGACCCGGGTCAGCCAGTCCTTCGGCTCGTGATGCCCCTTCAGCAGCAGCGCCGACAGTGCCGGCGACAGCGTCAGAGAGTTGATCGCCGAGATCACGGTCGAGATCGCGATCGTCAGCGCGAACTGCTTGTAGAACTGTCCGGTGAGGCCGGAGATGAAGGCGAGCGGCACGAACACCGCGATCAGGACCAGCGCGATCGCGATGATCGGGCCGGACACTTCGCGCATCGCCTGGTTGGTGGCATCGCGCGGCGACAGGCCGGATTCGATGTTGCGCTCGACGTTCTCGACCACGACGATGGCGTCGTCGACCACGATGCCGATCGCCAGCACCAGTCCGAACAGGCTGAGCGCGTTGATCGAGAAGCCGAACACGTGCATCACCGCGAAGGTGCCGACGATCGACACCGGGACCGCGATCAGCGGAATGATCGAGGCGCGCCAGGTCTGCAGGAACAGGATCACGACCAGCACGACCAGCGCGATCGCCTCGAGCAGGGTGTGAATGACGGCCTCGATCGAGGAGCGCACGAATTGGGTGGGATCGTAGACGATCTGGTACGATACGCCCTCGGGCATGTTCTTCTTGATCTCGGCCATCGTCGCGCGGACATGGTCGGAGATCTCCAGCGCGTTCGAACCGGGCGCCTGGAAGATCGGGATCGCGACCGCCTGCTTGTTGTCGAGTAGCGAGCGCAGGCCGTATTCGGAGGCGCCGAGCTCGATCCGGGCGACGTCACGCAGCCGCACCACCTCGCCGGCCGAACCGGTCTTGACCACGATGTCGCCGAACTGCTCCTCGGTCGACAGCCGTCCCTCGGCGTTGACCGAGAGCTGCAGGTCGAGGCCCTTGACGCTGGGCGAGGAGCCGACCACGCCGGCGGCGGCCTCGACATTCTGCGCCTGGATCGCGCGCACCACGTCGCTCGCGGTCAGCGCATGCTCGGCGGCCTTCTGCGGATCGACCCAGACCCGCATCGAATAGTCGCCGGCGCCATAGAGCTGGACGTCGCCGACGCCGTCGATCCGCGCCAGCCGGTCCTTGACGTTGAGCACTGCGTAATTGCGCAGATACGTCATGTCGTAGCGGTTGTTGGGCGACAGCAGATGCACGACCATGGTGAGGTCGGGCGAGCTCTTCTTGGTGATGATGCCGAGCTGGCGCACCACGGCCGGCAGGCGCGGCTCGGCCTGCTGTACGCGGTTCTGCACCAGCTGGGTCGCCTTGTCGGGATCGGTGCCGAGCCGGAACGTCACCGTCAGCGTCATCGCGCCGTCGGTGGTCGCCTGGCTCGACATATAGAGCATGCCTTCGACGCCGTTGATCTGCTCCTCGATCGGCGTTGCCACCGTCTCGGCGATCACCTTCGGATTGGCGCCGGGATAGGTCGCGCGCACCACGACCGACGGCGGCACCACGTCGGGATATTCCGAGATCGGCATCGCCACCAGCGAGATCAGGCCGGCCAGGAAGATCAGGATCGATAGCACGCCGGCGAAGATCGGCCGGTCGATGAAGAATTTTGAGAGATTCATGGCTCCGCCCCCGCGTGCAGCGCCTAGCGCTGCACGACGTGCTGGTTGGTTTCAGTGGATGCCTGCTGCATGCCGCGCGCGCCCATCTCGGCGACTTCCATCTTCAGAAGTGCGCCGGGGCGCACGCGCTGCAGGCCGTTGACGACGATGCGGTCGCCGGATTTCAGGCCGGCGGTGACGATCCGCAGGCCATCGACCGCGCCGCCGAGCGTGACGGAGCGATAGACGGCGCGGCTGTCGTCGCCGACCAGCATGACGAACTTCTTGTCCTGGTCGGTGCCGACGGCGCGCTCGTCGATCAGCACCAAGGTCTGCTGCTTGGGCTGGCCCATGCGCACGCGGGCGAACTGTCCGGGGATCAGGCGGCCGTCGTCGTTCTTGAACACGGCGCGGACGCGGATCGTGCCGCTCTGCCCGTTGACCTGGTTGTCGATCAGCTGGATGTGTCCCTTGGCGCTGAGGCCGCCCGAGGTCACCATGTCGACCGGGATCTGATCGAGATTGCCGCGCTTGCCGGAGGCATCCGCGATCGAGTTCAGCGCGCGCAGCACGACTTCCTCGTCCGCATCGAAGCTCGCATAGATCGGATTGACCGAGACCAGCGAGGTCAGGACCGGCGACGACGTACCCGCCGCGACGAGATTACCGACGGTGACCTCGATCCGGCCGACCCGGCCGTCGACCGGTGCGCGGACCTCGGTGTAATCGAGATTGAGCTTTGCGGTTTGCAGCGCGGCTTCAGCGGCCTTGACGTTGGCGATCGCCTCGCGATTGGCATTGTCGCGCTGGTCGAAGTCGCGCTTGGTCACAATATTGTTGCCGACCAGCTGTGCGCCGCGCTCGACTTCGCTCGTGGTGAACACGACGCGGGCCTTGGCCGCCTCGAGCTGCGCCTGGGCGCGGTCGACCTCGGCCGCGTAAGGCGCGGGGTCGATCTTGAACAGGATGTCGCCGGACTTCACCAGCGCGCCCTCGGTGAAGTTGGCCGAAAGGATCGCGCCGGCCACGCGGGGCCGCAGCTGGACGCGGTCGACGGCCTCGAGCCGGCCCGAGAAGTCATCGAACAGGGTGGTCGGCCGCGGCTGGATCACGGCGACCGTCACCGGCACCGCGGGTTCGGGCGCGGCGGCGGTCGCGGTTGCCTGCGCGGCATGGAAATGATGGCCGGTCGCGATCGAACCGGCGACGGCCAGGGCGCCAAGGATCGCGACACCGCCGACGACGCGTCGGAACCGGCCGGAACGGGGATTTTGGGTTGACGAGGGCATTCACGCGCTCCAGATATCTGTAGTGTTCGCTACAAATGTGGAGCTGGACGCCGGTTCGCAAGATACTTATGTATCAAGCGCTACGAATTATTATCTCATTCATGGGGAAATGGGAAGTCACGGGAAAAACATCACGTGCAACAAGAGGATAAGCCAGGGACGATCCGTCACAGAAACGGCACCCGGCTTACGGAGTAACGAGAAATGGGAATGGGACGCCCCCGCGCCTTCGACGCGGACGCCGCCTTGGACCGCGCCATGGACGTGTTCTGGCGCCACGGATATGAGGGCGCGACCATCGCGCAGCTCACCGAGGCGATGAGCATCAATCCCCCGAGCCTCTACGCCGCCTTCGGCAGTAAGGAAGGCCTGCTGAAGGCTGCGCTCGACCGCTACACCGAAAAGCGCGACGCCTGGATGGACAGGGTGGTCAGCGCTGCGACCGCGCACGAGGTCGCAGAACGATTTCTGATGGAGCATGCGGACGCCCAGACCGACCCCGCCAACCCGCCCGGCTGTCTGCTGGTCCAGGGCGGCCTTGCCTGCGGCACCGGCTCGGCGAATGTTCCGTTCGAACTGGCGGCGCGCCGCACCCGCACCGAGGACCAGTTGCGCGAACGCTTTGTCCGCGCCAAGGCCGAACATGACCTCGGCGAGAGCGTCGATCCGGCCACGCTTGCGCGTTATCTCTCCGCGGTGACATCGGGCATGTGCGTGATGGCCTCCTCGGGCGCGAACCGCGAGACGCTGCGTGAGATCGCGGCGGTGTCGCTGAAGGCGTTCGAGGAGCAGACGAAGCCCTGAGCCACCCTAGACATCACCACATCGTCTGCCGCGCGCGCTCCGGCCATTCACGATCGTACTTCTCGCCGCCGACCGTGTGCTCGCTCATCTCGGCAAGGATCTGGCCCGGCGTCGGCAGGATTGCCGGATCGATTCGCTTGTCCGGATTCCACAGGTCGGAGCGCACGATCGCGCGGGCGCACTGGAAGTAGATCTCCTCCACGTTCATCACGATGACCGTGCGCGGCGCCTTGCCTTCCATCTTGAAGGAAGCCAGCAGCTCCGGCTCGGCCGTGACATAGGCGCGGCCATTGACGCGCAGCGTGCTGCCCGAGCCCGGGATCAGGAACAGCAGCCCAACGCGGGGATCGCGCACGATGTTGCGCAGCGAATCGCAGCGATTGTTGCCGCGGCGATCCGGCATCATCAGCGTCTTCGCATCATGGATGCGCACGAAGCCCGGCAGGTCACCGCGCGGCGAGCAATCGAGCCCCTCGGGCCCCGAGGTCGCGAGCGACACGAACGGCGATTTCTCGATGAGCACACGATAGAGCGGCGTCACGTGATCGGAGACCTTCACGGTCGACGCGTCGTTCGGGAAGCCGTAGATCGCCTCAAGCTGCTCGATCGTAGAGATCACCGACATCAGTGCTGTTCTCCTTTGTGGCTAGTCGTGGTTATTCGTCCCAGCGTTCGCCCTTGATGATGCGGACAAGCTGTCGCGCGTGATATTCGGCGGTGCCGGAATTGACGATGGTGAAATCGGGTGTCGAGGTGCTTTCGTCGACGGTGCGGGCCAGCCGCTGCGCGAGCAGGCCGTCGCTGCTGCGGGCCCGCGCGGCCAGCCGTGCCGCCAGCACGTCCGGCGGCGCCGTGACCAGCACGACGATGGCACTGGCATAGTTGCGGCGCGCCACCGCGATCACCGTGCGCGAGACGTTCGCGATCACGGTGCGTCCGGCACGGATATCGTCGTTGATGGCCCGCGACAACGCATAGCGGTGGCCGTGCGCTTCCCAATGCATGGCATAGTCGCCGCTAGCTGCCGCGTGCTGGAAGGCCTCCGCGCTGATCTCCTCATTGTCTTCCGACGCCGAGGCCTGGCGCGTGATCAGGCGGCGGGGAAACACGATCCCGCGATCATCGGCGCAGGCCGCTTTCGCGAGCCCAAGCAGCGTATCCTTGCCGGCGCCGCTCGGGCCGACCACCAGGATCAACCGGCCCGGCCCGATCGCAGCGCGCTGCTCGGCGATCACGGACGCATCGGTCACGCGACCCTCCCCCCTTCGCGCCAGACGCTGCGCACGACAGGCAGGTCACGCGCGACGTGCACGCGGATCAGGTCGGCGCGCCGGCCGACAGCGATCTCACCGCGATCGGAGAGGCCAACCGCTTCGGCCGGCGTCTTGGTCACGGTGCGGATGGCGGAGGCAAGATCGATCGCCGGCACATGCCGCGGCAGTTGCAGCGCCGCCATCAACAAGCTCGACGGGATGTAGTCCGATGACAGGATATCGAGCATGCCCTCATTGGCGAGATCGACCGCCGCGATGTTGCCGGAATGCGAGCCGCCGCGCACCACGTTCGGCGCGCCCATCAGGATGTCGATGCCGGCGGCGTGCAGGCCCCGCGCGGCTTCCATCGTGGTCGGGAATTCCGCGACCGCGACCTTGTCGTTGACGGCGTCGACCACGTTCTCGTCCGTGGTGTCGTCGTGGCTCGCCAGCGGGATCTTGTACTCATGCGCCAGCGCGACGATCGCGCGGGTGTTTGCGACCGCATATTCCTTCTGATAGGCGAAGCGCCGGGCGAACAGCACGTCGAGCTGGGCGTCGGTCATGCCCCCACCCTTGCCGCGGTAGTAGTCGCGCAGCTTGACCTCGTCGCGGAACTGGCGCTGGCCCGGCGTATGGTCCATCAGCGACATCAGCCGCACGTCCGGCCGGTCGATCAGCTCCTTGGCCTCAGCGACGACGTCAGGCATCGGCACCTCGCAGCGCAGATGCAGGAAGTGATCGGCGCGCAGCAGGTCCTCCTCACGCGCCGCCGAGATCGCCGCCGCCAGCACGCCGGCGCGGCCATCGACGTCCTCGGCGCCGTCCTCGCGCCAGACCCGCAGCGAGTCCAGCACGGTGGTGATGCCTGAGGTCGCGAGCTGCCCGTCATAGGAGATCACAGCGGCGACCGGGTTCCAGAACACCTTCGGCCGCGGCACGTAGTGCATCTCGAGATGGTCCGTGTGCAGCTCGATCAGCCCGGGCATCAGGAGATCGCCGCCGGCATCCTCGGCCGCCTCGGGCGCCCTGCCCTCGCCGAACTCCGCGATCTTGCCGTCAGAAATCGCGACCCAGCCCTGCTCAATCACGCGATCGGCGAGGACCAGCCGGGCGTTGCCGACGATGGTGTCTTGCTTGGCGGTCATTTCAAACGGTCCTTCAGGCAGCAGCGGCGAACGAGGTCACATCGACGATGCGATCGGCTATCAGATGGCGGATTTCGTCGTCATGGACAATCGCGACCATCGCGACGCCCTTGGTCTTTTTCTCCGCAATCAGCTCGACCACCACTGCGCGATTCGCCGCATCGAGCGAAGCGGTCGGTTCGTCCAGCAGCAGGATCGGCAGGTCCGAGATGAAGCCACGCGCGATGTTGACGCGCTGCTGCTCGCCGCCGGAGAAGGTCGAGGGCGGCAGGGTCCACAGCCGATCCGGAATGTTGAGCCGGCGCAGCAGTTTGCCGGCACGTTCGCGGGCCTCCTCGCGCGCCACGCCGTTGACGATCAACGGCTCGGCGACGACGTCGATGGTCGCCACCCGCGGCACCGCGCGCAGGAACTGGCTGACATAGCCGATCGTCGAGCGGCGGATGCTCAGCACCTGGCGCGGCTCGGCGGTCGCAAGGTCAACCACCTTGCCGTGGTGGCGGATGCCGATCCGGCCGCTGTCGCAGCGGTAATTGCCGAAGATCATCTTCAGGATCGAGGATTTTCCGGCGCCCGACGGGCCCGACAGCACCACGCATTCGCCGGGATCGACATGGAACGAGACGCCGCGCACCACGGGCAACTCGACGCCGCCCTGCAGATGCATGGTGAAGGTCTTCTCGGCGTTGGCAAGTTCGATCATCGCGGTCATTGGCAAGCTCATGGCGGCAGAATCGAGGAAACGAGCAGCTGGGTATAGGGCTCGCGGGGATCGTCGAGCACCTGGTCGGTGAGGCCGGTCTCGATGACGCGGCCGCCCTTCATCACCATCACGCGATGCGACAGCAGGCGCGCCACCGCGAGATCGTGGGTCACGACGATGGCGGCGAGGCCAAGCTCGCTGACCAGGTTGCGCATCAGGTCGAGCAGGCGCGCCTGCACCGAGACGTCGAGGCCGCCGGTCGGCTCGTCCATGAACACCAGCCGCGGCTCGGTGACGAGATTGCGCGCGATCTGCAGCCGCTGCCGCATGCCGCCGGAATAGGTCTTCGGCGCATCGTCGATGCGGCCGACATCGATCTCGACCCGATCGAGCCAGGTCGATGCGGTGTCTCTGATACGACCGTAGTGATTCCAGCCGACCGCCATCAGCCGCTCGCCGACATTGGCGCCGGCCGAGACACCCATGCGCAGTCCCTGCGCCGGATCCTGATGCACAAAGCCCCAGTCTGTGCGGAACAGGAAGCGCCGCTCCGCTTCGCCGAGTTCGGCGAGATCGCGCAGCACGCCGTCGCGCATCCGGTAGGACACCCGTCCCGCGCTCGGCGCGAGCTGCGCCGACAGCAGTTGCAGCAAGGTCGACTTGCCCGATCCGGATTCGCCGACGATCGCCAGCACCTCGCCGGGATAGAGCGCGAACGAGACATCGCGGCAGGCCGGCAGCCGGCCGTAATTCTTGGCAAGCCCCTCGGCCACCAGCAACGGCTCGTCGTTGTCGAGGCTCGAAAGCTCAGACATGCGCCTTCTCCTTATGCGGTGCTGCGCTCTCGGTGCCGCGATGGCCGGCGGCCTGGCGCTGCTCGCAGAAGTCGGTGTCGGAGCAGACGAACATCCGCCCGCCCTTGTCGTCGGTGACGATCTCGTCGAGATAGGAATTGTCGGCGCCGCACAGCGCGCAGGGCGCATTGAAGCGGTAGCGCGTGAACGGATGATCCTCGAAATCCAGCGACACCACCGTGGTGTAGGGCGGAATCGCGTAGATGCGCTTTTCGCGGCCGGCGCCGAACAGCTGCAGCGCCGCGCAATTGTCCATCTTCGGATTGTCGAATTTCGGGGTCGGCGACGGGTCCATCACGTAGCGCGCATTCACCTTCACCGGATAGGCGTAGGCGGTCGCGATGTGGCCGAAGCGCGCGATGTCCTCGTAGAGCTTGACATGCATCAGCCCATATTCGGCGAGCGCATGCATCCGCCGCGTCTCGGTCTCGCGCGGTTCCAGGAAGCGCAGCGGCTCGGGGATCGGCACCTGATAGACCAGCACCTGCCCCGCGTGCAGCGACGCCTCGGGAATCCGGTGCCTTGTCTGGATCACGGTCGCATCCGTGGTCGAGGTCGTGGTCGCGACTCCCGCGGTCTTGCCGAAGAATTTGCGGATCGAGATCGCATTGGTGGTGTCGTCCGAACCCTGATCGATCACCTTCAGCACGTCGTCGGGACCGAGGATCGCCGCCGTCACCTGCACGCCGCCGGTGCCCCAGCCATAGGGCATCGGCATCTCGCGGCTCGCGAACGGCACCTGATAGCCGGGGATCGCGATCGCCTTCAGGATCGCGCGGCGGATCATCCGCTTGGTCTGCTCGTCGAGATAGGCGAAGTTGTACGTCGGCGCGTTCATTCCGCGGCCTCCTGCAGTTCGACCGCCTGGTTGGCCTCGGCGAATTCCTGCCGCAGCTTGCGCAGCAGGCCGAGCTCGGACTGGAAGTCGACGTAGTGCGGCAGCTTGAGATGCTCGACGAAGCCGGTCGACTGGACGTTGTCGGAGTGCGACATCACGAACTCCTCGTCCTGCGCCGGCGCCCCCGCCTCTTCGCCGAGCTCGCGCGCGCGGAGCGCACGGTCGACCAGCGCCATCGACATGGTCTTGCGCTCGCTCTGGCCGAAGGCAAGGCCATAGCCGCGGGTGAAGCACGGCGCCTCGGTGGTCGAGCCCTTGAACTGGTTGACCATCTGGCATTCGGTCAGTTCGACCGAGCCGAGCGGCACCGCGAAGCCGACATCCTCGGCAAAGAATTCGACTTCGACTTCGCCGAAGCGGATCTCGCCGGCGAACGGATGGTTGCGGCCATAACCGCGCTGCGTCGAATAGCCGAGCGCGAGCAGGAATCCCTCGTCGCCGCGCGCCAGATTCTGTAGCCGCAGGTCGCGATCGGCCGGGAAGCTCAGCGGCTCGCGCGTGAGGTCGCCGACCGGCGCGTCGCTATCTGCCTGCGGCGACGTCTCGATCAGGCCATCGCGGCCGAGAATGTCTGTCACCCGCGGCGTTGCCGCCTGTGAGGCCTCCGCGGTCGCCGGCTGCTCCGGCACAAAGCCTTCCGCGAGCTGCGGGTCGAGCAGGCGATGGGTGTAGTCGAAGGTCGGCCCCAGGATCTGGCCGCCAGGAACGTCCTTGAAGGTCGAGGAGATGCGCCGCCGCACCTGCATCTCGCCGGTGTTGACCGGATCGGTCGCGCCGAACCGCGGCAGCGTGGCGCGGAAGGCGCGAACCAGGAAGATCGCCTCGATCATGTCGCCGCGGGCTTGCTTGATCGCCAGCGCCGCGAGCTCGCGGTCATACAGCGAACCCTCGGTCATCACGCGGTCGACCCCGAGCGCGAGCTGTTCGGAGATCTGCGCCAGCGTCACCTCGGGCACAGCGCGATCGCCACGCCGCTCATGCGCCAGCAGCCGATGAGCGTTCTCGATGGCGCGCTCGCCTCCCTTGACGGCTACATACATCGCTCACACTCCGCTTGCGATCAGCCGCGTGGTGCGCGGGATCGCGACAATATTGTCGTCATGGACCAGCACGACATCGATGCCGCGCGGGAACAGGACTTCGTTGACCGAAAGCCGCTGGAACAAATCGCGCGGCTTGAGCATCGCCTGCAGCACCGCGCTGCCGTCGATGCCGGGGCCTTTCAGCTCGAAAGCCGGGCCCTGGGTCAGGCTGTCGACCTGCAGGATCAGCGTGGTCGAGCGATCAGGATATTCGCTGCTGCCGAACGCGAAGCGTTCCAGCGCCGGCAGGTTCGCCGCATCGCCGATCAGCGCGAAGCTTGCGATCGAGGAATCCCCAACCACCGGCGCACTGGCGTGAAACTTGAGCCAGCGGGCGACATCCGGCGTCGCCGACATCGCGGCGTCGAGCCAGATCGGCGTGTCGTGATCGAACAGCGTCAGCGCGATCGCGGCCGAGCCGCGCATCATGCCGGCGGGTGTTCCGACATCAGCGGCGACGCGCTGCACGCTGCCCGGACGTGCCATCGCATCCATCACGGAACGGAACGTGGATTGCGCCGACAGCACCTTGTCGGCAAAGCCTGCGGGCATTTCGGCAATCGTCGTCATTGCGTCACCCCTCACCGCGCACCATCGTGTAGAAATCAACCCGCGTCGCCGCGGCCTCGGCGGCCTTGCGGGCGCGCTCGGCGTTCACAGCGGCACGCAGCGGTGCGATCACCTTTGCCTCGACCTCGCCGCACAATTCCGCGGACTGCACCATGGCGTCGCACAACGCGATCATCTGCGCCTTCTGCGCGTCGCGGCCGAGCGTGTAGCCGAAGCCGACCTCGCCGCTCGCGAGCCGCACCGCCGCGCGCGACACCGTCGCCTCGCCGAGATTGAACGGCGCGCCGTCGCCGCCGACCCGCCCGCGCATCATCACGAGGCCGTTCTCCGGCTCGCGCAGATTCTCATGCTTCGGGATCGCGATCGCAGCCAGCCTGCCCGCGATGTCGGCCGCGGCGGAATGCGCCAGCACCGTCATCGCGGCCTTGCGCTGGGCCTGCTTGCTGTCTGGTCCGGTCGAACTGGTCGAACTCATGTGCAACCTTGCTTGCATCAAGTTGTCTATGATAATAGACAACTTGATAGCCGAGCGCCATGACTGTTTCGTGACAAACCGAAGATTTCTGGTATCACCGCGCGATGAGCATGCAGGAAAGTTCCGGCGTCGCCTTGTGGCGGCAAGTCGCTGACGGCATCGAGCGCGGCATCGCTGACGGGCGCTTTGCTGCCGGCGAAAAGCTGCCGGGCGAGATGGAGATCGCCGAGACTTACCGGGTCAACCGCCACACCGTGCGGCGCGCGCTCGCCGCACTGGCGGAGCGCGGCCTGGTGCGCGCCGAGCGCGGCAGCGGCACCTATGTCGAAGCCCAGCGCCTCGCTTATCCCCTGCGCTCACGCACGCGATTTTCGGAGATCGTCGGTGCCGGCGGCCACGAGCCGCGCGGCCAGCTGATCGATGCCGGCAGCGATGTCGCCAACCGCGAGATCGCGCGCGAGCTCGGCCTGAAGATTGGCGCGCCGCTGATCCGGATCGAAGCGGTGCGGCTCGCCGACCGGACGCCGATCTGCGTCTCCACCACCTGGCTGTCGGCCGAGCGGTTTCCCGATGCCGGTAGCGTGTTCGCCGACGTTCGCTCGATGACGAAGCTGCTCGGGCATTACGGGGTGAAGGATTACCACCGCGCCTCGACCCGGATCACCGCGGCGATTGTCGATGCCACCGACGCCGCACGGCTCGATCTGCCGCTGGGACGGCCGGTGCTGGTGGTCGACGCCACCGACGTCGACATGCTGGACCAGCCGCTGGTAACCAAGCGCTCGCGCTTCGCCGCCGAGCGCGTGGAATTCCTGGTCGAGAACGGCTGACGGTCCCCTCTGCAATCCGAACTGGAAGATTAAGCAGTCGTCGCACGCCCGCGGCATCACCCGCGCGCGCCGACTAAAAAGATCCGAGCACCGAACCCAACGCGATAACGATGGCCAAGGCAATGATCGGCCCAACGATATTGGCCATCACCATGTCGAAGTAGCTCTTGCGATGGGTCGAGCCGCAGACCGCGAGCAGTGTCACGACGGCGCCGTTGTGCGGCAGACTATCCAGGGTGCCGGAGCCGATCACGGCAACCCGGTGCATGAGCCCCGGGTCGATATGGGCAGTCTGCGCAATTTGCAGGTATGTGTCGCCAAGGGCATCGAGCGCAATGGTCAATCCGCCGGAAGCGGAGCCGGTCAATGCGGCAAGGATATTTGTCGCGATGGCGAGAGAAACGAGTGGACCGCCGGAGATCGACAGCATCCAGTCGCGCACCAACGCAAAGCCCGGCAGTGCGGCGACGACGGCTCCAAAGCCGACCAGGCTTGCGACGCTGAAGATGGGGAGCACCGAGGCGTTGGCGCCGGCATCCATGCTCGCCCTCAAATCCGTCAGACGGGGTCGATTGAGCGCGATGAGCGTTGCCGTGGCGGCGGCGAGAGCAACTGCGACCGACCACACCCCGGCAACGCCGGCAAGGGATGTCTCGCCCCAGCGCTCCTGCGCGAGGAACGAAAAATCGAGGCGCGGCAGGATCAGGAGCGACATCAGCAGGTTCACGCCCACGACCACGAGGAGCGGGACGACCGCCGTGCCGATCGGTGGCGGCACATCGCCGCGCTTGCCACGCGCTATTTCGGCCGGATCGAACTCGTGGGACGATGTAGCGCGCTCGCGGATGAATTGATCGTCAGCGACCGCTCCGCTGACGAGCCCTTCGTCTCCGCCATAGCCTTCACCGGTCTTGCGCGCCGATTCCTCGGCGCGGCTGAGCCACCAGAGCCCGAATGCGAGCATGATCGCAGCAGCGACGATTCCCAATCCGGGCGCCGCAAACGGCGTGGTTCCGAAGAACGGCATCGGAATCGTATTTTGAATCGCGGGCGTTCCGGGCAGTGCCGACATCGTGAATGTGGAGGTGCCCAAAGCGATGGTGGCCGGCATGAGACGATGCGCGATGTTCGCGACGCGAAACATTTCCCGTGCCATCGGCGCCAAAACGAAAAAGGCGACGAAAAGGCTTACCCCGCCGTAGGTGACGATCGCGCCGGCAAGCACCACAGCGAGGATTGCACGACGCGCCCCTAGCTTGGTGCTCATGAAATGGGCGATGGCGTGGACCGATCCGCTGTCGTCCATGAGCTTGCCGAACAGCGCACCGAGCAGAAATATTGGGAAGAATTGCGCGATGAACTGCGCAGCGCCGCCCATGAACGTCTGCGTCCAATGGGCAAGCAAGGGCTCTTCGGCGAAAGCCGCAGCGACGATCGCGGCAGCCGGCGCCAGGAGGAGCACGCTCCATCCGCGGAACGAGAGCCAGATGAGCAGGCCAAGGGCAACCAGGATTCCGACGAGGCCCATGGCGTCAAACCTGCTGCAAGAGCAAATCCAAATCCATCGAGGAGCGCCGGCCGATGTTCCGGTCGTTCGCGGCGAGGAATGCCTCCGCGGCACGGCGGCCCTCGTCGCGCAGCATGCAGAGAAAATCCCACTCGGCATTCAGCTTTGACGACACGCCGAGCTCGGCCAGCACCTTGCTCGCGATCAGATGAATGCGCATCTCAGCCCATTTGCGTCCCTCGGAGCTGCCGGCGTCCGCGACCTGCCGCAGCAGCGCGATCATGCGCAACTCCTTGAGCAGCGTGGCGTTGAATGCAACCTCGTTCAACCGATCGAGGATCTCGCGCGCAGAGCGCGGTGTCCCGGGTCGCTCGACCGGATTGACCGCGACGAGAAGCGTGTCATGCGAGTTGCACTCGCGTACGAGCGGCGTGATCGTCGGGTTCCCGGAGTAGCCGCCATCCCAATAGGGCTCGCCATCAATCTCTATTGCGCGGAACAGAGTCGGCAAGCAGGCGGAAGCGAGCAGAACGTCGGGTGTAAGCTCGGCGTTGCGAAACACGCGCCCGCGGCCGGTATGAACGTTGGTCGCCGTCACGAACAACCGGATCGGGGAGTTCGCGATCTGTCGAAAATCGACCGACTCGGCGAGGACCTGGTGCAAAGGGTTTGTACCGGCAAGATTCAGGTCGTAGGGCGAAAACACGCGGCTCGCCAGATCGAAGGCGAGATAGAAGGGCGACGTATCAAGGGTCCAGCGACCGAGGATGACGTCCAGCGGGCTTCGCCGAATGGGACTGAACCGCGCTGAGTCAGCGACCCGCCGCCAGAAGGCCTCCAATGCAGACTTGGCACCGGCCGGGCCATTGGTCATAAAACCGCCCGCCAGCACGACGGCGTTCATCGCGCCGGCCGACGTGCCTGATATCGCCTCGATACGCAGCCACGGCTCATCCATGAGCCGATCGAGCACTCCCCAGGTAAAAGCGCCGTGCGATCCACCACCCTGCAGCGCGAGATCGACCAGAACGACATCGCGCGCTTGGCCCGCGCGTGTTTGCGGCTCCTTCAAGGACATCGCGGGCTCCGACTGGCGTGCGGCCACGTCGCCGTCGGCGAACGACAGACAAGGAAGCCGTCAGCTCCTGCCAGGGAGCGGTTGCGGGAGTGGCCGCGGACGCTCGATTCCTGGCCGACCAGGTCTCGGAGGCCGAGTGATCGGGCCGTGGCCCGGCCGTCGCCATCCGTGCCATCCGGCCGGACCACCCCAGCCCATGCCGCGCCTTGAACCAAAACCACACCGATACCAGCCGCCACCGCGCCATCCCCTGCTGTACCAACAGTAGCGCTGGCCCCTCCAGGTGAATTGGACGGTTTCCGCGAGACGAAGCTCGTCGGCGGCCTGACGCAGGCCCAGCGGCGCAATAAAGCCGGCTTGCGTACGACCGCTGGTCGCCGTAATCGCCACCGAAGCAATTCCAAGTGCGAGCCCCCATAGAAGCAATCTTCGCATGATTTTCTCCCGGCTTTTCACGGCGCGGAAGGCAACCGGCTGAGCGGCCGCGGAGCCGCATGGCTGCAGCCGGCCTCCTTCACGGGCGATCCCGCCCAGGGATCGATGCCGTTGGGCTGATCCCTACGCAAAGCTGTAGCGTATTCGGCTGCCACAGCGACTGCCGTGACAGCGCAGCGACTACCGTTCCCGGCGATGCTTTGACGCTGGCGCCAGGCTTTGCCTCACTCGCTAGGCAGCCTTAGCTTGAGTTGCGGCTGCGAGCGTGTCGCGAAGGTGCTGCTCCTTCTTTTCATCGAGCGAGGTCGTCAGGACGATCCCTCCCGCATCCTTGATCGCATTGAGAACCTTGTCCGAGGTCATAGACTTGATCAGCAGGAACAGAACGGCATCTCCCGATTTCACCTTCGACGCGAGATCCTTCATGAACTGGTCTCTGATCCCGAAATCGGTCAGCGCACCGCTCAAAGCGCCTGCGCCGGCTCCGAGAGCCACGCCGAGAAGAGGATTCAGGAAGACCATCCCCAAGAGCAGCCCCCAGAAGCTGCCACTGGCGGCGCCGGTCATGGTGGTGTTCACAAGTTGATTGAGCTTTACGGAGTCCCCGGTTTTGACTGCGATCACGGCATCGCTGATCGTGATCAGATACTCGCCTTGAAGCTTAAGTATTTTTTGCCGAACTTCCTCTGCTTTGACTTCGGATGGGTACACGATCGCAACGAGATCTGACATTGAACACTCCCTGATGGCTCGAAGTGCTGCCCCAATTCCGCGCGTGATGCACCGCCGAAACTTAGCACAGACCCGAAAGCCTCTTGCCGCCCAATCATGCACGCAGCTTCACAATCCCGAGATGTTTTTAGCGCTCGGTGCAATTGAGTAAGCGACATTGTCGCATGTGTCTCGAACAAGGAGTCGCGGGAAGCCTGTCTGCCGCGCCGTTCTGAGTTCGAGCCGCGCGACCAAAAGCCGTCGCTTGATCCGCCGGATGACAAACCCTCATCCCGTGCTGACTTCAAGGCGCCGCTGCTTTAGCTTGATTGGTCCAATTGTCGGTGCACCGCGAAGAGAGCACGATGTCGACGGTGATTTCGATCCTCGGTGGAGTTGGTCTGTTCCTGCTTGGCATGAGCGTCATGACCGCCGGCCTCAAGGGACTCGCCGGATCAAAGTTGCGGACGGTCCTAAGCAAGGCAGCGGCGACCCCGCTGTCCGGTGCGCTGTGGGGCGCCATCGTGACCTTGATCGTGCAATCGTCCAGCGCGACGACCATGACCACCATCGGTCTGGTAAGCGCGGGCGTGCTGACCTTTCCGCAAGGGCTGGCCCTCGTGTTCGGCGCCAATGTCGGAACCACGGGAACCGGCTGGCTCGTTGCGCTGATCGGCGTTCGCGTCTCCCTCACGGCTGCGGCGCTCCCGATGATTTTCGTCGGCGCGCTGATCAAACTATTGGGCGGTGGCCGTGTATCCGCCGCGGGAGCAGCCCTTGCGGGGTTCGCGCTGGTGTTGTTCGCGCTCACGACCTTGCAGCAGGGCATGGGAGGACTAGCCGAACAGTTGCACCCGGCGGACTTGCCGGCCGTTCTCGGCACCACCTGGTGGGCGAGCTTGTACGGGGTGCTGGCGCTGGCGGTCGTCGGACTGGTGATGACCGCCGTGATGCAATCATCGACCGCGGCTATCGCGGTGACACTCTCGGCACACTATGCGGGAGCCATCGGCCTGGACCAGGCATGCGCACTGATCATTGGGCAGAACATAGGAACGGCGACCAGTTCTGCCATGGCGGCAATCGGTGCGAGCAGCACCGCCAAGCGATTGGCCTTGGCGTACATCTTGTTCAAGCTGATTGCGGCGGCTATTGCGCTGGTGCTCTTCCCCGTGACTATTCCCCTTCTGGTCGGCGCCTCGGACAGCATTGGTGGCGTCACGCTCCTTGCAGCCTATCACACCGCCTACAACGTCATCGGCGTCCTGGTGCTGCTGCCTGTGATCAATGGCTTTACCCGGTTCGTCGAGCGCATCCTGCCCGAACGAGGCTCACCGCTGACCAGGTGCCTGGATCCAGCAGCGCTCGCGACCCCGGTCGCAACCATTGAGGCAGGGCGACGCACAGTCGCGCGCGCGCTTGAAGCGATGTGCGGATCATTGGCGACAGCACTGTCAGCAGCGAATCAAGACGCCTCCGTCCCGGCGGGACAGAACACAGTGCCAGCGGCGGAAGCTGCCTCTGCCCTGCGCCAGGCACGGGAGTTCATGTCAGAGGTAAGTGGACCGCCTGAATCGCAGGATGAGCGACGGCGGCTCACCAGCACACTGCATGCCCTCGACCACGCGTCTCGCCTCGCCGAAATCTTCGGCGAGGAAATCGAACTCGGTATGCCGCCCCGCGGCTCCCAGGACATGCACGCGGTGGAAATCTGCGTGGAGGCCATGCGTAGCGCGGCATCGCTCGCTGCCGAAGTCGCCGTCGTGCCCGACGCTTCCGATAACGCCGCGGAAATCAAGCTGAGAACTGCGCCGACGCGGTCGCTCACCCCAGAGAAGGAACTCGCCTCAGCCGGGACATTGACCGAGCAGGCCCTTGCGCATCTGGAACACTGCGCGAAAGCGCTCGGCGAAGTGCGGAGAGAGCACCGTAAGGCTACGCTCGCCTCAGTGGCGAGTGGCACGGCGGTCGCGGACGACGCAATCGCCCGCGTCGATGCAGTACGGCGCCTTGACGCGCTCGCGCATCACGCCTGGCGCTCCGCCGCGCATCTTCTCGGCCACGGCGCATAGTGCGGAACAAGAATCGCGGGGGCCCGCAAGTCGCGTAGGCTAGACCACGGCGCGCTGGCCGATGATGGCAAAGCGCAGCTTGCTGGAGATGAAGTCAATCGCGGCGACTGCGATCAGGATCATCAGGATCAGGAACGACACCTTCTGCCATTCCAGCACGCGGATCTGCTCGGCGAGTTGCAGGCCGATGCCGCCGGCGCCGACGATGCCGATGATGGTGGCCGAGCGCGTGTTCGACTCGATGAAATAGAGCACCTGCCCGGCGATCACGGGCAGCACCTGTGGCAGCAGGCCGAAGCGGATTTCATGCAGCGCGTTGCCGCCGGAGGCGCGGATGCCCTCGACCTGCTTGCGGTCCGCCGCCTCGATCGCCTCGGAGAACAGCTTTCCGAACGCGCCGAAGTCGGACACCATGATCGCCAGCACGCCGGCGAACGGGCCGAGGCCGACGACGTTGATCCAGACCAGCGCCCAGATCAGCGTGTCGACGCCGCGGATCGAATCCAGGAAGCGGCGCACCGGAAAGCGGATCAGGTTCGACGGGATGACGTTGCGCGCCGCCAGCAGGCTGACCGGCAGCGCCAGCAGCGCCGCAAGCGTGGTGCCGAGCAGCGCGATCGACAGCGTCTCGCCGAGCGCCTGCATATAGAGCGGGAACGACGAGCCGGGGTTCGGCGGGATCATCATCATGGTGATCCAGCCGAGCTGGCTCATCCCCGTGATCAGCTTGGTCGGCGAGAAGTCGAGATCGACCAGGCCGTAGACGAAGATCGCGAGCGCCCCCACGATCATGGCCGGCATCGCCAGCCGTGCCGACGCGGGACGTTCGAACACGCCCGGGTACTTGGCCCGCAGCTCCGCAGTGTCCGGTCGCGGCATCTGGCTCATCGACGGGTCTCCTTGCCGAACAGCCGGCCGCGCAGCCAGCCGGTCGAGATGTCGATGATGAAGACGGTGACGATGATGGTGACGAGGATCGCGCTGACGTCGGAATAGTAGAACTTGCGGATCGCGACCACGAGCTCCTGCCCGATGCCGCCGGCGCCGACGAAGCCCATCACCGACGCCTCGCGGACGTTGATCTCGAAGCGCAGCAACGCGTAGCTGGCGTAGCCCGCCGAGACCTGCGGCAGGATGGCAAAGCGCATGCAGGACAGCCAACTTGCGCCGGTGGAACGGATGCCTTCAACCGGCTTCATGTCGGCATTCTCGACGATCTCGGCGAACAGCTTGCCGAGCGCCCCGGTGGTGTGGATCGCGATTGCCAGCACGCCGGCCATCGGGCCGAGGCCGAACGCGATCACGAAGATCAGCGCGAACACGATGCCGGGCACGGTGCGGGCGAATTCCAGCAGGCGGCGGACGATGAAGCGCACCCACGGACCCGGCGAGGTGTTCTGGGCGGCGAAGAAATTCAGCGCAAACGCGAACACCGCGCCGGTCAGGGTGCCGACATAGCTGATCAGCAGGGTCTCGCCCAGCAGGCGCAGCCACTTCTTCAGGCCCCAGAACCATTCCAGCGGATCGGTCCAGACCCGCGCACCGGAATCCAGCGTCAGGATGCGGTCGAAATAGCTGAGGAAGTTGCCGAAATAGGTGAAGAACGTGTGCAGGTTCACATCGGCGCCGAGCGCCGCGACGAACAGCGCCGCACAGAACACCGCCGCCGCGACCGTCGCCTTCAGCCGCTTGCGCGCGACCGCCTTGCGATAGGCATCGTTCAGCGTCGCCAGTTGCTGCGCTGGAAGGATGGAAATGGCGGTCGCCATCGATGCGGGCCAGTCTGCTCGAGGAATGAACGAAAAGGGCCGGGTTTCTTCAACCCGGCCCAATTCAGCGGCGACGCCCGATCAGGACGCCTTCTTGCGCAGGGCGTCGACGAACTTGATCAGCTCGATGGTCTTGTCGTAGTCGGCGTTGGTAACCGGCTGCCACGGCTGGTTCTTGCCATCGGAGAGCTTCTTGAAGGCTTCCGGATCCTTCTTCGGCATGTCGAGGAAGGCCTGCTTGATCTTCGCCTTCATGTCGTCGGGAAGGCTCTCGAGATAGGCGTAGGGCGAGTTGATGATCAGGTCGGACTTCACGATGATGCGGAAGTCTTCCTTCTTCAGCGGCGTGCCGTCGCTCGACTTCACCATGTTCTTGGCGAGCATGCGGGTCAGGTTGGAATCGTCGTCGGCATTCCACCAGTTGGCGGCGACGTCGACGGTGCCCTGCGCCAGCGCCAGCACGGCGTTCTCGTGGCTGCCGGTGAACACGACCTTGGAGAAATAGGCGTCCGGATCGATGCCCATCGCGTTCAACTTGAAACGCGGCATGTTGTTGCCCGAGGTCGAGTTCGGATCGACCAGGCCGAGGTTCTTGCCCTTGAGATCTTCGACCTTCTGGTACGGGCTCTTGGCGAGCACGTAGAACACCGAATAATAGCCCTTCGAACCATCGGCATTGACGTCGATCACGAATGCATCGGTCTTGACGCCGGTGAGACGGGCGCGGGCGAACGATGCCGGACCGTAATAGCCGATGTGGATGTTGCCGGCGCGCTGGCCCTCGATGACGGCCGCGTAGTCGTTGGCGACGCGCAGGTTCACCTTGATGCCGAGCTCCTTCGACAGATACTCGGTGAGCGGGCCGTAGCGCTCGGTGACGCCGGAGCCGTTTTCGGCGGGGATCACGGCGAAGGTGATCTCCGGATACTTGGCCTTCCAGTCCTCGGCCGAAGCCGACCCAGCGAATGCCAGCGCGGCTGCGCCGGCCAGAATGATACGACGAGTGATCATGTTACCCCTCTTTGGTAGTTGCGCCTGTTGGCCGGGCGAAATGCCCGGTTGCCCAGATTTTCGGTAATGCGACGCTCAGGCCGCGGCAGCGGTGCCGAGCGCCGGAGCAGTTGCGCCGTCGGGCGCAGGCAGCGGCGCCGCGCCGATGACGTCATTGGCCTCGAGGTCGTAGAGCTCGCGGGCGATATGGTCGGTCAGCGCCGCAGGCGCGCCGTCGAACACCACGCGACCTGCCGCCATACCGACCAAACGGTCGCAATAGGTGCGTGCGAGGTCGAGCGAGTGCAAATTGCAGAGCACGGTGATGCCGAAATGCTTGTTGATGCGCAGCAGCGCATCCATCACGATCTTGGTGTTGCGCGGATCGAGCGAGGCGATCGGCTCGTCGGCGAGAATGATGTCGGGCTCCTGCACCAGCGCGCGGGCGATCGCGACACGCTGCTGCTGACCGCCGGAGAGCTGGTCGGCGCGCTGGGCCGCGAGCTGGGCGATGTCGAATTGCTCGAGCGCGGACAGCGCGAGCGCCCTGTCCTGCTCCGGCCAGACCTGCGCCAGCGAGCGCCAGGACGGAATCTGGGCGAGCCGGCCCATCAACACGTTGGTCAAGACGTCGAGCCGGCCGACCAGATTGAACTGCTGAAAAATCATCGCCGAGCGCGCCCGCCACTGCCGCAGCGCCTTGCCGCGCAGCGCGGTCACGTCGGTGCCTTCGAACAGGATACGGCCGGAGGTCGGATCGGCGAGGCGGTTGATCATCCGCAGCAAGGTCGACTTGCCGGCACCGGAGCGGCCGATCACGCCGACGAAGCTGCCCGGCGCGATCGAAAAGGATGCGTTGTCGACTGCGGCTTTTGTGCCGAACCGGCACGTCAAACCTTCCACCACCAGCATGTAATGCTCCAACCGCGCCGCGTTGGGCCATCGCTATCCCCGGCGTTTTACAGTTATGTGACGACCGCGCTGCGGTGCGGCGATCGTCCACACCCCGTCCTCGTCGTCTCTTGCCGTCATCGCAACGTCATGATGTTGTCATCAAGCATCCCGAAGACGAGCGCGCATCCCCGGAAGCTAAAGATTTGCGGAGGCCCTGATGGCCGGAAAAACACTCTCGGTTGTGCCGACCGTCGACCCGACTGCGTCGGTGCGCGAGAGCAAGCTCGGCAAATATACCGAGGTCGGCGCGCGCACGATCCTGCTTGAAGTCAGCATGGACGACTATTCCTACGTCGTGAACGACAGCCAGATCACCTACAGCTCGATCGGCAAGTTCTGCTCGATCGCGGCGATGACGCGGATCAATCCCGGCAACCACCCGATGCATCGCGCGACCCAGGCGCATTTCACCTACCGCGCCAGCGCTTATTTTCCCGGAGAGAGCGACGACACCGAGTTCTTCAACTGGCGACGTGCGCATCACGCGCATATCGGCCATGACGTCTGGATCGGTCACGGCGCGATCGTGCTCGCTGGACGGAATATCGGAACCGGCGCAGTCGTCGCCGCCGGCGCGATCGTGACCAAGGATGTCCCCGCCTACACCATCGTTGCCGGTAATCCGGCGCGCCCGGTGAAGCGGCGCTTCTCCGAGACAACAGCTGATCGACTCACAGCACTCGCGTGGTGGGACTGGGATCACGAAACACTTCGCCGTGTCTTGCCCGACTTTCGCAAGCTTGCGGTTGAGGAATTCCTCGACAAGTACGAGGCCGAGGCCGTATCCCAATCACAAACCAAACAACGGAGCGCCGCATCGTGACGGACATTTTCATCGAGGGCGAACGCACGCTGGTTGATGGTGCCTTGGTCGAGACCTCGCTGCGGACCTCAGGCCGCGACATCGGCGCGCTGGACGCCGAGCAGGGCCGCGCCGCGCTTCATATCGATGCGACGGGCCTCCTGGTGCTGCCCGGCATCATCGATCTGCACGGCGATGCGTTCGAGCGGCAGATGATGCCGCGCCCGGGCGTCGACTTTCCGACCGACGTGGCGCTGATCGACAGCGACCGGCAGGCGATCGCCAACGGCATCACCACCGTGTTCCACGGCACGACCTGGTCGTGGGAGCCCGGTCTGCGCAGTGCGGAAAATGCGCGCAAGCTGCTCGATGCGATCGAGGCGCTGCGGCCGCAGCTCGCCGCCGATACGCGCTTCCATCTGCGCCACGAGACCCACAATCTCGAAGCCGAGGCCGAGATCATCCAATGGCTCACCGAAGGCCGCATCGACCTGTTCGCCTTCAACGACCACAGCAACATCAAGCCGACGAAGCGCAACCAGCTGGCTGAGCGCACGGGGCTTTCGCTCGAGGCCGTCAACGAGATGCTCGACCGGATCGTGTCGCGTCGTCCTGAGGTGCCAGCCTCGATCGCGCGGCTGGCCGCGGCCGCACGCGCGGCTGATATCCGCATGCTCTCGCATGACGACAACAGCCCGGCAATGCGCCAGGAGTTCCGCGCGTTGGGCGCCACGATCGCCGAATTCCCGGTCAATGTGGAGACCGCGCGGGATGCCGCGGCCGCGGGTGACTTCATCGTGTTCGGCGCGCCCAACGTGGTGCGCGGCGGCAGCCACACCGGCTGGACCAAGGCATCCGACATGATCGCACAGGGCCTCTGCTCGGTGCTGGCATCGGACTACTATTATCCGGCGCAGCTGCTCGCGGCGTTCCGCCTCGCCGCCGACGGCATCCTGCCGCTTGCCAAAGCCTGGGACCTGATCTCCTCGGCGCCGGCGCGCGCGGCCGGGCTCGCCGATCGCGGCGTGCTCGCCGCAGGCCGCCGTGCCGACATCATCGTCGTCGACGACAAGGCACCCTTGCGGCCGCGCATCGTTGCGGTGATCGCGGCCGGACGTCTGGTGCATCTGGCGGATGCGAGCTGCCTCGTCCATTCGCTGGCACCGCGCAAGACGGTTGCGGCGGCGTAGCGCGGCTCGATGTATCCTGCCATGGCCAACACGCCGCGTTACGCGATCTACTACGCACCGTCACCCGACAGCGCGCTGCACCGCTTCGGTTCGGCGCTGCTCGGCTACGATGCGGTTGATGGTGACGACCTGCCGTTTCCTGATGGCGTCACGCCCGACTGGCGCGAAGTGACGGAAGACCCCCGCAAGTATGGCTTCCACGCCACGCTGAAGGCCCCAACCGCGCTCGCCGACGGCAGGAACGAGGCCGAGCTTCTCGCTGCCTGCGCTGCCTTCGCCGGCAAGGCCCGGCGCATTCCCGTGATCGAGCCTGTTGTCGATGCGATCAGCGGCTTCATCGCCGTGATTCCGGCTAAGCGCTCCGACGAACTCCAGCAGCTTGCCGCCGATTGCGTCACCGAATTCGACACCTTCCGCGCACCGCTGACGCCTGAAGATCGCGCACGGCGCAAACCCGAACGTCTCACGGAGCGGCAGCGCGATTATCTCGACCGCTGGGGCTATCCTTACGTCATGGAAGAATTCCGCTTCCACATGACGCTGACCGGGCGACTGAGCGACGAGCGGCGCGGCCCGATCGTGGCGCAGCTGCGCGAGCGGTTTGCGACGATCGACCTCACGCGGCTCGCGATCGACCGCATTGCGTTGTTCAAGCAGGCCGATAGCGCATCACGCTTCCGGATCATCGACAGCTGGCCGTTGCGCGCGCAATAACGGACGCTATTCGTCGACCCGAGTGCGGGCGATGATCTCGGCGGCGCCCTTCGCGAGCAACTCCATCCCGACGGCGCGGCCGAGCTCACGCGGCCGATCGGCGGGCCCGCTCCGCGTCACCTCGATGAAGCCGGCGCCGGCCTCGTCGAGCACCGAGGCGCGCAGCGTCATCTCGGCTCCCGCGAGCGTGGCGTGGCCGGCAATCGGCGAGTTGCAATGGCCGTTAAGCACCCAGAGCACCTCGCGCTCGGCCTCGGCGGCCAGCCGCGACTGCGCGTTGTCGATCGCGGCTAGCCGCGCCCGCGTCGCCCAATCGGTCTCGACGCATTCGACCGCGACGATGCCCTGGCCCACCGCCGGCAGCATTTCGTTGACGGAGAAATCATGCGCGATGCGCGCGGTCATGCCGATGCGCTCGAGGCCGGAGCGCGCCATGACAAGCGCATCCGCCGGCCCCACCTCGCCGCCATCGGGCAGCCGCTGCTTGTCGCCACGATCGAGTTTTGCAACGCGCGTGTCGGCGGCGCCGCGATAGTGAATCACGGTCGCCTCCGGAAACAGCCGCCGCAGATAGGCGGCGCGGCGCACCGCGTTGGTGCCGATCATGAAGCCCTTGCCGCGTGCGGCGCGCAGCGTGTCCAGCGACAAGCCGGGACGCAGCACGAGGCTGTCATTGGCGGCGTCGCGCGCCAGCATCGCCGCAAGGACGAGACCCGGCGTCTCCTCATTGCCCGGCACGTCCTTCAGCGAATGCATCGCGGCCTGCAACGTGCCGGCACGCATGGCCTCGCGGATCTCGGCGACGAAGGCGCCGCCCTTGCCGCCGTGGCGCAGCAGCTTGCTGGTCTGGTCCTGATCGCCCCGGGTCTCGAACTTGACGATCTCGACGGCAAGGTCACCCGCCGAGGCGCGCAGCAGCCGCGCGACCTCGTCCGTCTGCGCGAGCGCCATCGCGCTCTTGCGCGTCCCTATCCGCAAAACCTGTCCCGACACGAAAGCTCCGCTGCGTGATCATCAACGGCTGGGGATTAGAACAAAAGGCCAGTCAAAACAATGGTTTTTGCCCTCGCCGGGCCAGGCTCAGGCGACCTCCTCGACCAGCGCCACGCCGGCCTCGCGCATCGCCGCCGTGGCGGAAGCAAGCGAACCATCGAGGTCGATGGCGCGGCAGCCCGGCAGCACGACCGTGGTCTCGAATCCTAGCCGCCGCGCGTCGAGCGCCGAATATTGCACGCAGAAATCCGTCGCGAGCCCGGCCATCACCACGCGCTTGAGGCCACGCTCGCGCAGATAGCCGGCGAGCCCCGTCGGCGTCGTCCGGTCGTTCTCGAAGAACGCCGAATAGGAATCGATCGCGGCCCGGAAGCCTTTGCGGATCACGAGCTCGGCCCGGTCGGTGGCGAGACCGGGATGAAACGCCGCTCCCGCCGTACCCTGGACGCAATGATCCGGCCAAAGCGTCTGCGGCCCATAGGGCATGGTGACCGAGGAGAATGGTGCAGCACCCGGATGCGAGGTCGCAAACGAGCTGTGGCCCGCCGGATGCCAATCCTGAGTCAGCACGACATGGTCGAAGCGGCCGGCGAGCTGGTTGACCACGGGCACGACGGCATCGCCGTCGGCAACCGCCAGCGCGCCGCCGGGGCAGAAATCGTTCTGCACGTCGATGATCAGGAGCAGATCGCCGGGCAGAATCTTCATCACGTCCCGATCCGTAACGACGCGCGCAGCTTGCGCAGGCAGGCAATCACCGACAACGCGGTGATGCGGCCGGTCTTGGGGTTTTCCGAGGGGATGTTCTCGATCATCATCGAGAACCGCGCGGAATCGGAATCCACCTCGATGCGATGGGTGTTGCGCGTCACCGTCGGATCGGCCCAGATCTCGACCCTGGTACGATCGGGGCCGATGCCGGCGAGCGACAGCGCCACCGCGACGTTGAGATTGGCGGGAAAGCCCTTGACGGCATCGCGCGCGCTGCCTTCGAAGATGCGCAGCGGCTCGGTGATCCCTTCGATCTTGATGTTGTTCTCGACCAGATGCGGCGCGCCGAGCAGACCCGCGACCGGCTTCCGCGTCACCAGCTTGGCCGAATGAATGGTCCCGATCGCCGCTGCGGTCACGGCGTCGAGCCCGATCAGCGCACCGGTCGGCACGATGATCTGGCCGCCATGCGCCCTGGCGAGATCGACGAGATCCTCATTCTGCAACAGTGCGCCGACGCTGAGCACAACAGCGGTCTTGCCGCGCTCGACCACCGGCGCCACGATCGAGCGGACCACCTTGCTCGGGGCGCACTCGACCACGATGTCGGCGACATCGGCCAGCTGCTCGATCGTCACCAGTTCCGGCGCGGACTGGAGCTCCGCGACCCAGCCGCGGTGCTTGTCCGGGCTGTTCGCAGACACCGCAACCAGCGTCAGGCCCTCGATGCCCTGATCGAGCGCCTTGACGACGTCAGTGCCGATCGCGCCGAGGCCGGCGACCGCTACCCGCAGCTTTGTCTTGTTGTCAGCCATCATTTCCCGCCAGCGAGCATCTTGACCAGGCGATAAAGATACTCCTGCCCCTCATAGAACGATTTGACGAGCACGCGCTCGTCTTTGCCATGGTTCCGGTTGTCATCGACATCGGCGCCGAGCCCGGAATGACCATAGGTCGGAATTCCCGCGTTGCGCAGGTAGCTGCCGTCGGTGGCACCGGTGCTCATGACCGGCACGATCGCGGCATCCGGCCAGAACTCCTTCGACAGCTTCTCGATCGAGCCCATGATCTCTTCGTTCAGGGGCGACGGCGGACTCAGCACGGCCTTGCCGGTCGGGGTCACCGCAATCTGCTTGTCGTCGAGCACGCGCTCGATCGTCGCCTGAACACCTTCGACCGGCTCGCCGGGCAGGATCCGGCAGTTCACCTTGGCGGTTGCCAGTTGCGGCAGTGCGTTGATGGCGTGGCCGCCCTCCAGCATGGTCGCGACGCAGGTGGTGCGGAGCTGCGCATTGTAGCCGGGATTCTCCGACAGCCGCGCCAGCGCTGCCGGGTCGGGTTGCGGCGCCAGGATGGCCTTGATGTCGTCGGCATGCGGCTTGTCGACCTCGGCGGTCTTGGTGAAATAGATCCGCGTCGTCTCGTTGAGATTCATCGGGAAGTCGTATTTGGAAAGCCGGACGAGGCCGTCCGCGAGGCGGTAGATCGCATTGTTCTTGCGCGGCAGCGACGAGTGCCCGCCGCTATCCTTGACGGTAAGCTGATAGCCGATCGAGACCTTCTCGCTGGTCTGAACGCTGTTGCGGATCGCCTTGCCGTTCTTCAGGCCGACGCCGCCTCCTTCGTTGAGCGCGAACTCGGCGTCGATCAGGTCGCGGTGGTTCTTGATCAGCCACTGCATGCCGAGAGCGTTGGCATCGAGGATCTCCTCGTCGGTCTCGAGGGCGACGATGATGTCGCGGTCGGGCTTGTAGCCCTCCTTCTTGTAGCGGATCAAATTGGTGATGAAGGCGGAGGCCATGTATTTGTCGTCGCTCGAGCCGCGGCCGTAGAAATAGCCGTCCTGCTCGGTAAGCTTGAACGGATCGACCGACCAGTCCTCGCGAAGCGCAGGGACGACGTCGATATGGGCGACCAGGAGGATCGGCTTGCGCGCGCCGGAGCCGTGCAGCCGCGCCACCAGATTGCCCTTGTGCGGCGCCGGCGAGAACACGTGCACGTCGCCTTCGGGGAAGCCGGCGGCGCGGAGCCGCGCGCCCATCGCCTCGGCCGCCTTCTGGGTGTCGCCGGTCGCGGTGGTCGTGTTGATCTCGACCAGTTCCTGGTAGATGCCGCGGGCGAATTGCTGCTGCTCGGTCAGTCCCTGCGCGCCGGCGCCGGACGCAAGCAGCACCGGAGCGAGCGCCGCCGCGAGCTGCAGTGATCGAACCATGTTTCGGGCCTTGTGCGACATCGTGCTCTCCCAGAATTCCACCACCTGATTGGAGATGAATTCAGACAGGCGACACGCGCTTTGGCAAGACTGCGAGCCCTTCAATTTCCGCGCGCATGCTCCGCGCTTTCGCGCACGCTATTTGGAGTCCTTATCCTTGGCCGCGATCACCTCGATCTCGACCAGGAAGCCGGGATTGGCGAGTGCCGCGACGCCGACCACCGAGCGCGCCGGCAGGTTCGGCTGGCTGCCGCCGAAGAACTGGGTGTAGCCCTCCATGAAGGCCTTGAAGTCCATCGGCGCGGACGCGTTGTGGACCAGGAACACCTGCATTTTGACGACGTCGCCCATGCCAAGCCCCTGGCCTTCCAGGATGGCCTTGATGCGGTTGAGCACACCGACGGTCTGGGTCTTGGTGTCGCCATAGGCCTGCGGGCTCGACTGATCGGCATCCTTGTTGACGACCGGCGGCACCTGGCCGCTGACATAGACCGTCGTGGTGTTGCCGGTGACGGTCACGGCCTGCGCGATCGGGAATGTCGAGTTGGGTATCGGATGCCTGACCACGTCAGCGGAGGCCGTGGTCGCCATCGCCGACAGCGCGGCGCCCAACACAATACCGATCAATTTCATCAAACTCTCCCCGTGAGTTGCGTGGTCAGCGGCGGGCGTCTTGAACGTCCTTGGTCGTCACCGCGTCCTGATAGTTGTTGCCGAAGTGCGTCCGCAGATAATTCACAACGGCGGCCACTTGACCATCGGTCATCATGTCGCCGAACGCCGGCATGCCGCGGCGGCCGTTGATGACGAGATAGATCGGATAGCTGCCGGATTCGAGATTCTTGTTGCCGGCGAGCGAGGGATAGGTGCCGGCGCCGCTCGCGCCTGTCGCATCCGGCATGTGGCAGCCCTGGCAGACATTGCCGAACAGCTCTTCGCCGGTCATCTCCACGAAACGGTAGCCCGAAGAGAAGGTGCGCTTGCCCGCCCCGCTGTCCTGACCAGGCGCCGCGGTCGCCGACAGCAGCAGCAGCGCCGCGACAACGGATGTTCCTGTCTGCTTCATCACGTCTTCACCACGCGTTCGTGCATTCGGGTAATGGCGTCGAGCGCGGACAGGATCGCACCCTCCTGCCAGGCCGGCAGCTGCGAAGCGTGCTCGCCCGCCAGCGCGATGCGGCCGTCGATCTGGCAGAGATTGCGATAATGCTGCGCCCGCCCGGCTTCGGTCCATTCGCCGGCACAGCCGAGCGTGAACGGCACCCGATGCCACGCCACCGCGACGCCGTTCTCGAACTCGCTCTTGTACTGCGGATGGATCTTGGCGCCGAATTCGACCGCGCTGGCGACCCGCTCGGCCGGCGTCATCGCCGTGAACTCGAAGGAATTGGCGCCCTCATACAGATAGGCGCCGAGCAGCACGCCGCGGCCGCCGCGGTTGAAGCCATAGTTCGGATAGCCGATATTTCGGATCGGCAGGTCCGTATAGCTGATGCCGCCGTAGATCGCCTCATCCTCCTCCCAGAACCGCCGCTTGAACTGCAGCCCGACCTTCACCGAGGCGGCGTAGGGCAAGGAATCGATCGCATTCTTCATCGGCCCGCTGACGTCCAGAGGCAGCTGGCTCAGGATCGGCAGCGGGATGGTGCAGATGCACCAGTCGGCGGTCGCCTGCTGCACCGCGGATGGACTGGCGGTGTCGACATAGCTCACGGTGACGCCCGAGCCGTTCTGCTGGATCTGCGTGACCTTGGCGTTATAGCGGATGAGATCACCGACCTCGCGCGCGAACGCCTTGCCGATCATGTCCATGCCGCCGACCGGCTGAAACATGGAGGGCTGGAAATCGTAGCGCGCAAAGCTTTGGACGTAGCGCCACATCCGCGAGCGCAGCAGCTCCTGGAGCGAGATCGGATCGCTGGGCAGCGGATCGCCCATCAAGCCGCCGCCGGGATCGCGCGCATATCCGCGGACGTCGGCGGAGCGCAGGTTGGCATTATACTTGTAATCGCGATCCAGCGCGCCCCAGTCGCGCAGTGCCTGCAGCAGGATCTCCTGATCTTCCTTGCTGACGAACTCGTCGAGCCTGCCCTGCCGGCTGACCTTCGCCAGCAGCTCCGCCACCCCGCCCTGGAAATCCGCCTTGATGCTGCGAAAGCGTTGCGGCTTGCCGTCGAATGCACGCGTCGCGTGCAGATAGGCGTTGTGGTTGAGCTGGATGAAGGGCTCCAGCGTCACGTTGAGCCGCCGGCAGTAATCGAGCAGCGCGCGATGATGATAGGGAATCCGCCACGGGCCGGGATTGAGATAAAGCCCCTGCTCGAACTGGCAGGTCTGCTTGAAGCCGCCGAGCTCGGTGAAGCTGTCGCCGCCGCGGATCGACCAGTTGCGGCCGCCCGCGCGATTGTTGAATTCGAGGATCTGGATCTTGTAGCCGGCCTTGCGCAGCTCCAGCGCCGCCGTCATGCCGGCAAGTCCGGCGCCGAGGATCAGCACCGAAGCGCCCTTCACGTCGCCCGTGAGCTTGAGCGGTCCCTTATAGGCGGACTCGGATGCGAAGCCGAGGCTCGTCATCGTGTGATACATCGCCGAACTGCCGGCGATAGTCCCGATCAGCGCCAGCAAATCCCGCCGCCTGATCACAGATTGGTTCTGCACCCGCGTTCACCCAGCCACTGACGTCGATGTCGAAGGGAAACGGTTGACGCGACCCGTGTCAAGAAAGGGCACGCACTTCCACATGCAGCCACACGCGCTTTTGATGCGTCACGCACCGATACATCACACCACACGCTCGCGATGCACACGCCGGCAATCCATTTCAAAGTCGAGCCCGACCACCGGCGGCCGATCGAAATGCCAGGTCAGGCCGTTGCGCAGCACGCCGCGGCGGCCGAGCTCGCTTACGAGCGCCGGATAGGCGTCGTGGACGGTGTAGAGCTGCACCGCGGTGGTGTCCTTCCAGGTGCTGCCGAACGCGCTCATGCGGCGTTCCATCTCGCCCAGGACAAATTTGGCCTTCGCCAGGATGCCGGCCGGACTGGTATCGCCGGGCGCGACCGTGTGATCGCGATAGTTCGCCTTGCCCTCGACGGACTCGCCGCTACCGGCAACGACGAAGCTCGACGGCGCATCCTTCGCAGCCGGCACCGTGTAGCAGAAGGCGTGGAAGCTCGGCTCGGCGGGCGGATCGAGTTTTGGACAGACATTGCTGCGCGCCACCGGATTGACGCCGTCGCGCATCACGCCCCAGGCGACCAGCGTCTCGATGTAGATCTCGTTGAAGGCCTTGAACCCATCCTCGGTGAACGGCGCCGGCGAGCGCAGTTCACAGGCGCCGAACGCGGTCAGCGGACGGCCGGCGGCGCTGACAATATCGGCAATCCGCTCGAAACCCGCGCTCAGCGGCACCGGCTCGGCGAACCTGACGCGCTCGATGGCATAACCGGGCAGCGCACTGACGCCGCAGGAATATTGACTGACGCCGGGCATGAAGCGGTAGCCGCCGTCGGGAGCCTCGATGGTGCTGGTCATGGTGCCTCTTGTATGGATGCGGTCGTCACGCCGACGTCATTTCGCGATGCAGGATACACACGAACCGCTCGATTTCATCACGGCTGTCGTCCTGGCGAAAGCCAGGACCCATAACCACCGCGTTTGATTGTGAACGGGACCGTGGCCCCAGCGTCGCGCAACAATGCGCAGCTGGGGTAATGGGTCCTGGCTTCCGCCAGGACGACACCGCATGTGTGGCCCGGCCCGCATCCACAATCGTCGTCCCGGCGAAGGCCGGGACCCATACGCCGCAGCAGACGTTGTAGGCGCGACTCGTCGTTCCCGCATCGCATGACAATCTGCATTCGTGGTTATGGGTCCCTGTGTCTGGATTGTCTGTCATGATGGGGTGGGCGGGAAGCCGTTGGGTCCTTGGCGCTTGACGCCGTGAGCCGGCTCGGTCTCCCGC
>NZ_VITY01000003.1 GCF_007993935.1 Bradyrhizobium macuxiense
TCGCCAGCTGGCAGGTCGCATCAATCGACTTGACCAATGGCGGACCTGTCAGTGATGTGTCGGAACAGGTGTCAGCAATGTCTCCGGTCTAAACACTCGACCGGGCGATCCAGTACACCGCGGCTTTTCGGCTCAATAACGACGGCCTCTGGAATACTGGATCACCCGCTTTCGCGGGTGATGACGCTGCGGACGCCGCTTGAAATGTGAATCGGTATCTACCCTCGCGTCGTCCCGGGCAAGCGAAGCGCGACCTGGGATCCATAACCACAGACCAATGTTGTTGCGCACCGTTGGGGCCACAGCTTGCTTCAACAACGTAACCCTGTGGTTATGGGTCCCTGCTTTCGCAGGGACGACGGATGGAGAGAGCGATCCTACTTCGACGCCAGCGGCACGTAGTCGTACTCTCCGACGCCTTGCAGGATCAGGAAGGTCAGCGACGTCGTGCCGGCGTTGGTGACGAGGTGCGGGCGGGTCGGGCGGACGGCGTAGACTTCGCCGACCTTCAGGTTCACTTCCTCTTTCGGCTCCTGCAGGAACAGCCGCATCTGGCCCTCCAGCACGTAGAACGTGTCGGAGATGTTGCTGTGGGTGTGCCACGGCACTTTCTGGGTCGGCGAGAGCTGCAGTTCCATGATGCGAAAGCCGGGGCGGGCGGCGTGCAGGGCGCGGCGTTCGACTTCGTAGAGGTGGCTGGCATCCTTGAGCGGTTGTCCTGACTTCACGGTGGCCTCCCAGAGATCTTCTTGTGATGCGCGATGCTAGTCCTGTTCGGCTGTCCATGAAACGCTCGGAATGAGCATGACCGATGCGCGCGGACGAGCCGTCGGATCGTGATGGTTGCGTGACGTCACGGCGTTGTGGATGCTCGCTGCGAGACGTCGAGTTCCGCGAAACGTGATCGTGCGGTTCAGCGAACGTTCAGGTCGGGGCGAAAAAACTCAGGGAGTGCAGTTGGTCCAACTCAGCAACAAAGGGAAACTCTCATGGAACGCCGCGATTTTCTGAAGATCGCCTTCGGTGTCGCCGCCGGAGCAGCCACGTTCGTAGCGACAGCCCAGGCGGCACCGCTCGCGCCGCTTCCGCTCAACCAGGATGCACGTGCGCCGGCGGGCAGCGACGCGCATCCGGCCGTCACCACGGGTGACGAGGTTGATCACATGAAGCCCGAGCAAGTGCGCTGGCATCATGGCCATGGGCGTTGGCATCATCGGCACTGGCACCACCGGCATTGGGGCTGGCGCCACCGCCATTGGGGCTGGCGGCACCACCATTGGCGTCGTCATCACTGGCGCCACTGGTGATTGAGCCGTCGACCGTAGGCGCCTGCCGCGCTCATCACAAGAGAAAAACCCCGCGCGAGGCGGGGTTTTGTTTGCTCGAGATGTGCCGCGATCAGATCGGGCGGCAACGGCCGTAACGCCAGCCGAAGCCATAGGGGCAGGCGCGGACGCGCGGCGCCACCACGACCGCGCCGGGCGCGACGACGACGGGGCGCTCAACCACGACCGGGCCGGGGGCAACGACGACGGGACCACGATTCCTGACGCAGCCGCCATAGGGACCACGATGCCAGCCGGGGCCGCAGCCACCAGCCGCATCCGCGGCGCTGATACCGGCGAATGCGGTCGTCACCAAAACTGCCGCTGCAAAAAGATACTTCATGACTTCTCCTGTTATTTGGGCCGCGCTGCGGCACCGCAACAAACTTTTAGATTACCGATTCGCCCGGCCGGATCATTGCAGAAGCCGTGCCCGATGTCGCCGACCATAATGTTGCGGGCTGAATGCGACATGAATGTTGCAGCTCACCGCTGCGTCAGTGCGCCGCAAGCAAGCTCAGCATCGTTTCGAAATATTTCGTAGCCGCGTACGCAGCGCACGTCACGACGCGGATGCAAATGTATCGGAGCGCGAGACAAGCGTGACCGAGAGGGCGCGCACAAAATTGCCGACGCTGATTTGAATGCGCGATGTTACTCGCCGGCGCCGAACAGCGCCGCGAACCGCTTCTCGCCATTGCGCGAGAAATTGACCACGCGGCTGCCGGGCGTCGCGTCACGCGCGGCCCATTTCAATTCGGTGAAGCGGTCCATCATCGCCGCGCCCAGCGTGCCGGCGAGGTGGTGCCGCCGCTCGCTCCAGTCGAGGCAGGCCTTGCACACCGGACGGCGCGGATGCGTCAGCGCATCGGCGTCGATCTGCAGCTCCTCGGCCATGAAGCGCTTGCCTTCGCCGGTCAGCTCGATCGCCTGCTTGCTCTGGCGCACCAGCTTCTGCCGCTTCATGCTGTCGAGCATCTGCACGCCGAGATCGCCGGCGAGATGGTCGTAGCAGATGCGGGCGCGGCGCAGTGCCGGATCCTTCGGCCCGGTGCGCACGCGCATGTGGCCGGCGCGGGCCGCGATGCCCTGCAGGCCTTCGAGCACGTCGGCGACGTCGGGGTCGCTGAGGCGATAATAGCGGTGGCGGCCCTGCTTCTCGGGCTCGATCAGCCCGCCGGCCTCGAGCTTGGCGAGATGCGAACTCGCCGTCTGCGGCGTGATGCCGGCCTCCTGCGCCAGCTCGCTCGCGGTCAGCGCGCGGCCGGTCATCAGCGCGGTCAGCATGTTGCAGCGTGCGGGATCGCCGACCAAAGCGGCGATCCGGGAGATGTCGGGTCCTGCTTTCATAGTTCGATGATAGCCGAAGCATCGAGGTCGGGCAAGGCGGTAGTGTCTCACCACCTCGTCATTGCGAGGAGCGCAAGCGACGAAGCAATCCATCTTCCCGCATATGCGGAGCGATGGATTGCTTCGCTGGCGCTCGCAATGACGGAAACCACCAGGAGGCACACCCAATGACCATCACCGTCTTTATCCGCTACCAGCTCGATCCGTTCAAACGCGCAATGTTCGAGGAGTATTCGCGGAACTGGCTCTCGATCATCCCGCGCTGCGGCGGCGATCTGCTCGGCTACTGGATGCCCCACGAGGGCACCAACAACATCGGCTTCGCGCTGATCTCGTTCGAGAGCCTTGCCGCCTACGAGGCCTATCGCGCGCGGCTGCGCCAGGACAAAGAGGGCGTGGCGAATTTCAACTTCGCGGAAGAAAACCGCTTCATCCTCGCCGAAGAGCGGACCTTTCTGCGCAAGGTCGAGCTATAGTCGCTCCATAACAACAATGAGCGGAGGCGCCCATGATCGCCGTGATCTTCGAAGTCTGGCCGAAGCCGGAGCACCGGAATCTGTATTTCGACCTCGCCGCCGAACTGAAGCCGATCCTGCAGGAGATCGACGGCTTCATCTCGGTCGAGCGGTTCGAGAGCCTCACCGAGAAGGGCAAGTTCGTGTCACTGTCATTCTTCCGCGACGAGGCCGCGGTAGAAGCCTGGCGCAACACCATCGAGCACCGCCGCACCCAGGCCAAGGGCCGCGCGCGGATTTTTGACAATTATCGCCTGCGCGTTGCGAGTGTGATGCGCGACTACGGCCTGAACGAACGCGAGCAAGCGCCTAAAGACAGTCGCGCGGTACATGAGCAGCACTAGCAGCGCGAACTGCGCGTGCCTATGTGTGCGCGGCCAATGACTCTAGGGAGCGACCAATGCCACTGCCAACTGCTGACAAACGCTCAGCCTTCAAGAAGCTGCACGAGAGCGGGTGCTTTATCATTCCAAATCCGTTCGATGCCGGCAGTGCCCGCGCATTGCAGCATCTCGGCTTCAAGGCGCTGGCCTCGACCAGCGCGGGCTTTGCCTGGACCATCGCCAAGGCCGACAACCGTGTCACCATCGACGACGTCTGCGATCATCTGACAGCGGTGTGCGCGGCGGTCGATATTCCCGTCAATGCGGATTTCGAGGGCGGCTTCGCGGTCGAGCCCGAGAAGGTTGCGATCAATGTCGCGCGCGGCGTCAAGACCGGCGTCGCCGGGCTCTCGATCGAGGACTCCACCGGTGACGCGGCCAATCCGCTGTTCGAGCACAAGCTCGCGGTCGAGCGCATCAGGGCGGCGCGAAAGGCGATCGACGCCGACAACAGCGGCGTGTTGCTCACCGGCCGCTGCGAAGCATTCCTGTGGGGGAAGAAGGACCTCAATTTGGTGATCGAACGGCTGCAGGCCTATTCGGAAGCCGGGGCAGATGTCCTCTATTCGCCGGGCATTTCGACGAAAGAGGAAATTACCGCGGTCGTGAAGGCGGTGGCGCCGAAACCGGTCAACCTCCTGATCGGCGGCGCGTCCGAGCTGACGCTGCAAGCGGTGGCCGATCTCGGCGTACGGCGGATCAGCGTCGGCGGGGCGCTGGCGCGGATGGCCTGGACCGGCGTCATGAAGGCGGCGAAGGAAATGGCCGAACAGGGCACCTTCACCGAATTCGCCAACGGCTATCCCGGTGGCGAGCTCAACAAGATGTTCAAGTAGACCTTGCGTGCAAAAAAGCAGCGGGCCGTTGGGCCCGCTGCTCGCGCCTGGTCAGTGTCGTCAGTTATTGCTTCGACGTCCCGTCCGGCGGGGCGGCGGGCTTGTTCATGTCAGATTTGTTCATGTCCGACGGCGGGCTGGCCGGCTGCGCCGGCGCCGCGCCCGTGGTCACGCCGGGCTGGCTGTTGGGCTTCGGCGTCAGGTCGCGCATGCCCGGAGGCGCCCCGGCCGGATTGGTCGGCTGTTGCTGCGCGGTCTGCGTCGACGGCGTCGTGCCCGCCTCGTGGACCGACGTATTGTTCAACCCATAGAACAGCGCGCCGAGCACCACGGCCACCGCAACTGCGAACATCGCGATCTTGGTGCTGCTTGCCGAGCCCTCCCGCAGTTCCGGGTCCGGCTGCAACTCGTTGTCCAGGCTGTTGAAGCGCGCCTGACGGCGGATTTCGTCATCGGTCAGGTTGGCGCGATACGGATCGTCAGGGTTGTAAGCCATTGCAAAGTTCCTCCGTTAGCACCTCAAAGCTAAACGCAGGGGACAATGGCTGGCGCGTCGGGATGTTCCGCGCCAATGTTGCAACCAGTTCATGCAGGAACCGGCGATTCCCAGCGGTTCCAAACCTGTTCCATGAGGCCTTTTCAATGTGGACCATGCCGCCCACCGATTCGGTGCTGCACGTGCTCTCGTTCATTGCCGTTGCGGCGCAATCGATGACGGCGGCGCTGGCGGCCGGCCGACGCAGCATGGATTGGGCCGGCGTCTGTATGCTAGGCGCAATCACCGCGCTCGGCGGCGGCACCATCCGCGACGTGCTGCTCGGGCATTATCCGCTGCTCTGGGTCGCGAACCCGATCTACCTTGCGGTCGCGGCGGCCGGCGCCTTCGCGACCATCCTGCTGGCGCGGCTGGTGGTCAGGCTCAATCTCGCATTC
This sequence comes from Bradyrhizobium macuxiense, assembly GCF_007993935.1. Classification (GTDB taxonomy): domain Bacteria; phylum Pseudomonadota; class Alphaproteobacteria; order Rhizobiales; family Xanthobacteraceae; genus Bradyrhizobium; species Bradyrhizobium macuxiense_A. Next base: position 5,343 of record NZ_VITY01000003.1, read on the forward strand.
CTGGTGCTCGATGCGATCGGGCTCGTGGTGTTCACGATGGCCGGCTGCGACGTGGCCTGGCAGGTCGACGCCTCGCTGCCGATCGTGATCGTCTCCGGCATGATCACGGGCTGCGCCGGCGGCGTGCTGCGCGACATCCTCTGCAACGAGGTGCCGCTGCTGTTTCGCAGCGAGCTCTACGCCAGCGTCTCCGTGGTGACGGGGTTGTTCTATGCGACCGCGTTCGGACTGAACCTCAATCCGCAGGTCTGGACCCTGCTGACCTTTGCGCTCGGCCTCAGCTTCCGGATGCTCGCGATCCGCTACCGATGGGAGATGCCGAAATTCGTGTTCTCCGGCGAGCAGCGGTGAGCCGCTGTTTCGCCGTCCGCGTCTTCATTATTTCGCCGTCCGCGCCTTGGCGACCTCGTCCGCCGTCACGGCCGGCGCCGAATTGCCCCAGGAATTGCGGATATAGGTCGCCACGTCCGCCACCTCCTGGTCGGTCAGTTTCGGATAGGCCGGCATCGAGCCTGCGTTGGGCGCGCGCGGCGTTGTAACTGTCTGCGCGCCGTCGAGGATGATGCGCAGCGTGCTCGCCGGATTGGCCGATTGCAGATTGGCGTTGCCGGGCAGCGGCGGATAGATCCGTGGGCTACCGGAGCCGTCGAGCTCATGGCAGGCGACGCAGGCGCTGCGATAGATCCGCTCGCCGTTGCTCATCTGCGCCGGCGCGGGCGCGGTGACCTCTGGCTCCGGCGCGCCGGCGGGCAGGCTCTTCAGATAGGCGGCGATCGCGCGCACATCGGCGTCGCTCATCTTCGAGGTCGAGTTAACCACCACCTCGGACATCAGCGGACCGGCATGGCTGTGCCCGTTGCGGCCGCTCTGCAGGTATTCGACGATGTCTGCGACGCTCCACGATTTCAGTCCGCCGCGCTCGGCTGCGTCGAGCCGCGGCGCGAACATGCTCTGGACCATGCTGCCACTGAGCGCCTGGTCGCGCCTGTCGGCGCCGAGCGCATTCTTCGGCGTGTGGCAGGCGCCGCAATGGGCGAGCGCCTCGACCAGATAGCGGCCGCGATTCCATTCTGCACCCTTGCTCTGGTCCGGCTGGATGATGCCCGGCGTGAAGAGCAGCGCGTTCCAGGCCCGCATCAGCACACGGTAGCAATACGGCCAGCGCAGCTGCGGCGGCGGCGCCCTGTTGCTGACCGGCGCCAGCGTCGCGAGATAGGCGCGGATCGCCAGGATGTCGTCGCGGATCAGTTTCGTGAATGAGGGGTAGGGGAAGGCAGGATAATAGTGCTTCCCGTTCGGCGAGACGCCGCTGCGCAGCGCGCGGAGGAAATCGTCGTCGCTCCAGCTGCCGATGCCGGTATCGCGATCGGGCGTGAGGTTCGCCGAGAACACCGCACCGAACGGCGTGTCGACCCGCTTGCCTCCGGCGAAGGGCTTTGCCGGATCGGCGGTGTGGCAGCTCGCGCAGTCGCCGGCGATCGTGAGCGCCTTGCCGCGGGCGATGATGTCGTCGGTTGGCGCAGCGGCGCCTTCGCGGGCCGCGAACGCACTGCACAACAACACACCGACCAGAATCGCGCCCGCCGTTCGAAATCGTCGCCGCATCCGTTCACCTTCCGCACCTTCCGGTCCACAAGACGCGTTACGCCATTTCGCCGCAGGCCTGTCCTGCGACAGAAACCGAAACGGCCCTCTGATATTCCCGGCACGATATTGCGATTTTTGAGCGACGGGCCTGGTCGCCCAGAATTGTGCTGCGCGGGCCGGAAAATCCGACATAGACTGGTTCTAACAAGCTCGGATGACTAGCTAAAAAGCAGCCGTCGCGACCAGCGAAAAGAGGGCTAAATGGGAATCAACCAAGGGCCTATCAGCCTCGACCAGAAATACACCCAAGGCACCGGCCACGTCTTCATGACCGGCATCCAGGCGCTGGTCCGCCTGCCCATGGCGCAGATCAGACGCGACCGCGCCGCAGGCCTCAACACGGCAGGCTTCATCTCCGGCTATCGCGGTTCCCCCCTCGGCGGCTACGACCAGCAGCTGTTCGCCGCCCGCAAGCATCTCGAGCAGTACAACATCAAATTCCAGCCCGGCGTGAACGAGGACTTAGCTGCCACCGCGATCTGGGGCTCGCAGCAGCTCGGGCTGTCGGCCGGCGCCAAATATGATGGCGCGGTCGGCATCTGGTACGGCAAGGGCCCCGGCGTCGACCGCTGCGGCGACGTGTTCCGCCACGGCAATGCGGCGGGCTCCGCCAAGCATGGCGGCGTACTCTGCCTTGCCGGCGACGACCACGGCGCGAAGTCCTCCACCGTCCCGCATCAGTCCGACCACGCCTTCATCTCCGCGCTGATGCCCTACCTCTATCCCTCCAGCATCCATGAAATGATCGAGATGGGCCTTTTGGGTATCGCGATGTCGCGCTACTCGGGCTGCTGGGTCGGCATGAAGGTGATCACCGAGACGGTCGAGACCACGGCCGAGATCGACCTCACCGACGAGATGACGCCCTTCATCATCCCGGCCGATTTCGAGCTGCCGCCGGGCGGGCTGAACATCCGCTGGCCCGACGACCGCTTCGAGCAGGACCGCCGGTTGCAGGACTACAAGGGCTTTGCCGCGATCGCCTTTGCCCGCGCCAACAAGGTCAACCGCATCACCATGGATTCGCCGAGCGCGCGCTACGGCATCATGGCCTCGGGCAAGAGCTATGAGGACATCCGCCAGGCGCTGCGCGAGCTCGGCATCACGCCTGAGATCGCCGCCAAGATCGGCCTTCGCCTCTACAAGATCGGCATGCCGTGGCCGCTGGAGCCGGAAGGCGTCCGCAACTTCGCCGTCGGCCTCGAAGAGATCTTCATCGTCGAGGAACGCCGCGAGATCGTCGAGAACCAGGTCAAGCAGGAGCTGTTCAACTGGCGCGACGACGTGCGCCCGCGCATCGTCGGCAAGATGGACGATCACGACAAGCGCTTCCTGACCTTCGCCGCCGAGCTCAGCGTGGCCTCGCTTGCGAGCTCGCTGACCGAACGGCTGCTTCGACTTAATCTCAATCCTGAAATCGCCGAGATGCTGCGCGCCAAGGCCGACTGGTTCAACGGGCGCCAGTCGAGCCAGATGCAGGCGACGGCGCCGGTCAGCCGCACGCCGTATTTCTGCTCGGGCTGTCCGCACAACACCTCGACCAAGGTGCCGGAAGGCAGCCGCGCGCTCGGCGGCATCGGCTGCCACTTCATGGCGCTGTGGATGAACCGCTCGACCGAGACCTTCACCCATATGGGCGGCGAGGGCGTGCCGTGGGTCGGCATCGCGCCGTTCACCAACGAGAACCACATCTTCGCCAATCTCGGCGACGGCACCTACTTCCACTCCGGCATTCTCGCGATCCGCCAGTCGATCGCCTCCAAGGCCAACATCACCTACAAGATCCTCTACAACGACGCGGTCGCGATGACCGGCGGCCAGCGCCATGATGGCGATTTGTCGCCGCAGCAGATCACCTTCCAGCTCCACGCCGAAGGCATTCGCGAGATCTATCTGGTCTCGGAAAATCCCGGCGCCTATCCGGCCGATACCATCGCGCCCGGCGTCAAGCTGTTCCATCGCGACGAGCTCGAGAACGTCCAGAAGATGTGCCGCGACACCAAGGGCACCTCGGCGATCGTGTTCGTGCAGACGTGCGCCGCTGAAAAGCGCCGTCGCCGCAAGCGCGGCCAGATGGAGGATCCGGCGCGCCGCGTGCTGATCAATCCTGCCGTCTGCGAAGGCTGCGGCGACTGCTCGGTGCAGTCGAACTGCATCTCGGTCGAGCCGCTGGAGACCGAATTGGGGCGCAAGCGCACCATCAACCAGTCGACCTGCAACAAGGATTATTCCTGCGTGAAGGGCTTCTGCCCGTCCTTCGTCACGGTCGATGGCGGCACCCTCAAGCGTCGCGCGCCCACCGAGCTCGGCGATATCGGCGCCTTGCCGGAGCCGGCCTCGAAGCCTGCGCTTGACCGGCCCTACAACATCGCGGTCGGCGGCGTCGGCGGCACCGGCGTGCTGACGATCGGCGCGCTGCTCGGCATGGCCGCGCATATCGAGGGCAAGGCCTCGATGATCCTCGACATGTCCGGCCTCGCGCAGAAGGGCGGCGCGGTGCTCAGCCATGTGCGGCTCTCCGAGCACACCGCCGACGTAACCTGCTCGCGCATCGTCACCGGCACGGCGGATCTCGTCCTCGCAGCCGATGAGGTCGTGGCGGTGTCGAAGGACACCATGACGCTGTGCGAGGCGAGCCGCACCGTCGGCATCATCAACAGCCACATCATCCCGACCGCGGATTTCATCCTCAACCGCGACTTCAACTTCCAGAGCCGCAAGGTCACCGGCGTGCTGGAGACCGAGCTGCGCAAGGACTCTTCCTTCTTCGACTTCACCAAGCCGGCCGAAGCGCTGCTCGGTGACTCCATCGCCACCAACATCATGATGATGGGCTTTGCCTATCAGCGCGGGCTGCTGCCGCTGTCGGCGGAGGCGATCCAGCAGGCGATCGAGGTCAACGGCGTCTCGATCAAGATGAACACGCAGGCGTTCCAGCTCGGGCGTCTGGCCGCGGCCGATCCGGCGCGGCTCGCCGCGATGATGAAGGGGCAGGATGAGGACGCAGCCCCGGTCAAGTCGCTGGATGCGATGTCGCTCGACGAGACCATCACCCACCGCATGGCGCTCCTGACCGACTATCAGAACGGGCGGCTCGCCAAGCGCTATCGCAAGCTGGTCGACCAGGTGCGCGACGCCGCCGCCAAGGGCGGCTATGGCGAGGCGCTGCCGCGAGCGGTCGCGATCAGCTACGCCAAGCTGCTCGCCTACAAGGACGAGTACGAGGTGGCGCGGCTGTTCACCGACGGCCGCTTCGAGAAGCAGCTGCGCGACCAGTTCGAGGGCGAGTTCAAGTTCAACTTCAATCTCGCGCCGCCGATCCTCGGCGGCGGGCTCGATGCGCAGGGCCGTCCGAAGAAGCGCGTCTTTGGGTCGTGGATGATGTCGGCCTTCAAGGTGATGGCGCGATTCCGCTTTTTGCGCGGCACGCCGCTCGACATTTTCGGCTACAACGCCGACCGCAAGCTCGAGCGCGATCTGATCGCGGGCTACGAGAAGGACGTCGCGACGGTGCTCGGCCTGTTGTCGCCGCTCAATCACGACATCGCGGTCGAACTGCTGTCGCTGCCCGAGCGCATCCGCGGCTACGGCCCGGTGAAGGAGCAGGCGGTCAAGGAGGCGAAGGTTCGCTACGCGCAACTCGCCGCCGACCTCGCCAACCCGCCGCCGGCACCACGGCAGATGGCGGCGGAGTAGGCTGGCGCGCAGTTGCGCTAGTTCATCGATCGATACAACTTGCGGTAACGATGCCCGCCGGGTAGAGAAGCGTGTGAGGGCGCTTCTCTAATGCAGGTGAGGCATGACGCTACGCGGTCTTCTGATCTTGGGCTTCATTGTGCCCGCACTGGCGGTGTTGGGTCTCTACTGGAATCAGCACGGCATCGAGCGAGTGATGCGCGATGGCTATGTCACGACGGGAACGATCACGTCGGCGGCACAGACGTCGTCAAGATTTCCCATCTCATTCGACGATGGATCGCTCCGCTACGTCGACGAGCATCTGTCCATTGGATTGCGCTGGACCGGAAAGGACGGCGTTGAGCGAACGCGGACCGGCGTCGGCGTGAGCGGCGCCTTTGCCGCGCGCATTCTGGTGGGCAATCGTGTCAAGCTCGTTCCTGTCGCCATTCGTGCGATCGACGACGACGAGTCGCTCCCGGTCGTGATCGAGGATGCGAATGACCGCCTGCAGGATATCCGCTCACAGTCCGGCTTCATGGCGAAGTTGGCGGTGCTTTTCGCCGTCCTGCTGGCCGCGTTGATCGGCTGGCAAAAATGGTCGCAAAGCCGCGGTCCGGGCTCGGCGGAAACCGGGCAAAACCAGCGGCGCGCAATTCCCGTCGCTCTCGCGATGATGACGGCCATTACGTTTCCGGTCGGAGCCTTCATGCTTGTCAGCTCGTATTTGGAGCAGGGGGCGGCGGCAGAGATGCTCGACCACGGCGATGAAGCCAGCGCCGATATCACCCGCGCGGTTGCCGAAGTGCAGAAACCCGGCGCTGCCCCCAGCTATCTCGTCACGCTGGCGTGGACCGACAAGAGCGGACAAAGGCAGACGTTTGGGCCAACTCATATCAGCGCCGGGTTCTGGCGGCAGATCACGCGCAATGACGTGCAGACCGTCACGCAAACGAAGATCCGCTACCTCGAAGGCAGGCCGACTGTTCGTCCGCTCATTGTCGGCGATGCGGCCGAGCGGCTCTTTCAAGACCGCGCCGGCGTGACGGGCGGGGCTGTGTTCCTTGCCCTTGGCTTGGTCCTGGCGGGGCTGACGATGTGGCGGTTTCGCGCGAACGCGAATGCGGCTTCAGTGCCTTCCGCCGGAACATGAGCGCAGGCAAATAAGGTGCGCTTCTCGCTCCCTCGCTGAGCGATGGTGGCGCGCCTGCGTTGGTCGATGCGCGCGAGCCGATATGATTGCCGTCCATAATCGTATCGGTTCGCGTCCCTCACCGTAGTCTCGCCTGACGGAATATTTCCGCGCTTGCCAAGGTCGCGTCGCCGGTTCAGAAAAACGCTGGAGCGAAAAACGCCAGCGGAGAGCGATTTGACCATCAAGGGCAAGGCCTACATTGCCGGGATCTACGAGCATCCCACCCGGCATGCACCCGATAAATCAACAGCGCAGTTACATGCCGAGGTCGCCAAGGGCGCGATCGAGGATGCCGGGCTCACCAAGGACGACATCGACGGCTATTTCTGCGCCGGCGATGCGCCGGGCGGGCTGTGGCCGATGGTCGATTACCTCGGTCTCAACACCAAGAAGCTGCGTCACGTCGACTCCACCGAGACCGGCGGCTGTTCCTATCTGATCCATCTCGGTCACGCCGCCGAGGCGATCGCCGCGGGCAAGTGCTCGGTCGCGCTGGTCACGCTGGCGGGCAAGCCGCGCACCGGCCCGATGCCGCCGCGCGCCTCCGGCGCCGAGGCGGATTTCGAGTTGGCCTACGGGGCTACCACGCACAATGCCTATGGCATGTGTGCCATGCGCCATATGCACGACTATGGCACCACCTCCGAGCAGCTTGCCTGGATCAAGGTCGCTGCCTCGCATCACGCGCAATACAATCCGCATGCGATGCTGAAGGAGGTCGTCACCGTCGAGGACGTGCTGAACTCGCCGATGATCTCGGATCCGTTGCATCGGATGGATTGCTGCGTCGTCACCGACGGCGGCGGCGCGATGATCGTCACCACGCCGGAGATCGCCAAGAGCCTGAAGAAGCCGCTGGTGCGCCTGATCGGTCACGGCGAGGCTGCGAAGGGTCCGCGCGGCGGCAAGGATCTCGACCTGACTTACTCCGCCGGCGTCTGGTCCGGCCCGCGCGCCTTCGAAGAGGCGGGCGTGACGCCGAAGGACATCAAATACGCCTCGATCTATGACAGCTTCACCATCACGGTGCTGATGCAGCTCGAGGACCTCGGCTTCTGCAAGAAGGGCGAGGGCGGCAAGTTCGTCGCCGACGGCAATCTGATCTCGGGCGTCGGCAAGCTGCCGTTCAACACCGATGGCGGCGGCCTCTGCAGCAACCATCCCGTCAATCGCGGCGGCATGACGAAAATCCTCGAAGCTGTGCGCCAGTTGCGCGGCGAGGCGCATCCGAAGGTGCAGGTGAAGAACTGCGACCTCGCGATCGCCCACGGCACCGGCGGTCTGCTCGGCGTTCGCCACGCCGCCTCTACCTGCATTCTGGAGCGTGCGTGATGTCTGAAGCCAAGAAGTACAATGCCCCGGTGACCAACCCGGAGACCGCGCCGTTCTGGGAAGCGGCGAAGGCGGGCAAGTTCATGATCAAGCGCTGCACCACCTGCGGCGAGGCGCATTACTTCCCGCGCGCGATCTGCCCGTTCTGCTTCTCCGACAAGACGGTGTGGGAAGAGTCGAGCGGTGAAGCCACGGTCTACACCTACAGCCTGATGCGCAAGTCGCCGACCGGTCCCTATGCAATCGCCTATGTGACGCTGAAGGAAGGTCCATCGCTGCAGACCAACATTGTCGATTGCGATCTGGAGACGGTGAAGATCGGCCAGAAAGTCAAGGTGGTGTGGAAGCCGACCGACGGCGCCCCGCTGCCGTTCTTCACGCCGGCCTAAAAAGTACCTTCCCCCCTTGCGGGGGAAGGTGGCAGCCGAAGGCTGCCGGAAGAGGGGTGTCTCTCCACGGACGGGTCTCTCTGTGGAGGCAACCCCTCTCCCAAGAGAGTCTGTTGCGCCAACTGTGTAGCCCTCTCCCGCAAGGGGAGAGGGCGCATCAACCCGCAGCGCAGTTGCAAAAAGGGATTCGGGGAGAAAACAACAATGCCAATCGTGTACGAACAGCTGATGGCCCTGAAGAACCTCGGCCAGAAATACAGCTACAGCGATCGCGAAGTGATGCTCTACGCCTATGGCATCGGTCTCGGCGCCGATCCGATGGACGAGAAGGAGCTCGCCTTTGTCAATGAGGGCGTGCTGACGCCGCGTCCGCTCAAGGTGGTGCCGACCTTCGCGTCGGTCGCGGCCTGGGGCGCCGGTCCCGGTGAGATGAACCTCAACCGCGTGATGGTGGTCGACGGCGAGCGCGACATCACCTTCCACAAGCCGTTCGCGACCGCAGCCCACATCACGGCCGACTCGACCGTGCTCGACGTGTTCGACAAGGGCAAGGACAAGGGCGCGGTGATCCGCCACCAGACCGTGCTCAAGGATGAGAAGGGCGACAAGCTCGCCACGCTCGTCGCCTCGCGCTTCGCTCGCGGCGATGGCGGCTTCGGCGGCCCGTCGGACGGCCAGCCCGAGCCGCACAAGGTGCCGGAGCGCGCGCCGGACAAGGTGGTCGACATCACCACGCGGCCCGACCAGGCGCTGATCTACCGGCTCTGCGGCGATCGCAACCCGCTGCACTCCGATCCGGAGTTCGCCAAGAAGGCCGGCTTCCCGCGGCCGATCCTGCACGGCATGTGCACCTACGGCATCACCTGCCGCGGCGTGCTGCAGACCTATGCCGACTATGACCCCACGGCATTCAAGCAGCACGCGGCGCGGTTCTCCTCGCCGGTATTCCCGGGCGAGACGGTGACCATGGAGCTGTGGAAGGACGGCAACGTGGTGTCGTTCGAGGCCAAGGTGAAATCGCGCGGCGTCACGGTGATCAAGAGCGGCAGGACGGTGCTGGCGTAGCAACACGTCGCGGCCGTCGACTCCCTCGCCCCGCTCTTGCGGGGAGAGGTGAAGAAGAAACAACAACGGAGAAACAACCATGGGATTACTCGACGGCAAGGTGGCGCTGATCACGGGCGCCGGCGGCGGACTGGGTGAAGCCTACGCAAAGTTGTTTGCGCGCGAGGGCGCGGCTGTGGTGGTCAACGATCTCGGCGGTCCGCGCGACGGCTCGGGCTCCGACAAATCGATGGCCGACAAGGTGGTGGACGCGATCAAGGCCGAGGGCGGCCGCGCGGTCGCAAACGGCGCCGACATCTCGACCCTGGCGGGCGGTCAGTCGGTGTTCGACGACGCCATCAAGCATTTCGGCCGCGCCGACATCCTGGTCAACAACGCCGGCATCCTGCTTGACGAGACCTTCCACAAGGCCAAAGAAGCAAACTGGGACAAGGTGCTGAAGGTGCATCTCAAGGGCACCTTCTGCTGCACCCAGCCGGTGTTCAAATGGATGCGCGACAATGGCGGCGGCGTCATCGTCAACACGTCCTCGACCTCGGGCCTGATCGGCAATTTCGGCCAGACCAACTACGGCGCGGCCAAGGGCGGCATCTGGGGCCTCTCCAATGTGCTGGCGATCGAGGGCCGCAAGTACAACATCCGGATCTGGACCCTGGCGCCGGGTGCGCTGACCCGAATGACCGCAGACCTGCCGCGCTACAAGGAGAACCCGGGTGCGGCGCTTGGCCCCGACGGCATCGCGCCGGCTGTGCTGTACATGGTCAGCGATCTCTCCGGCGACCAGACCGGCAAGGTGCTCGGTGTCTCCGGCCCGCGCGGGGTCCGCGAGATGCGGATGATGGAAATGGAAGGCTGGACGCCGCCATTCACGGGATGGAAGGCGGAGGATATCGTCACCCACGCCAAGGAGATCTTCTTTTCCGAGGAGGAGATCAAGAAGTCGGCGCGGCGGTTCAAGTAAGTCCGGGCAAATGCCGTTCCGGTCCGATGCGCGGCATCGGACCGGATTCGATGACACGCGCGCGGGGGTAGGGGCTTCCCGATGCGCAATGGCGCACCGGGGAATGACGCTGTATAGAGGGCGGAAACAGATGAGGCACAAATGACCAAACTCACCGCCCAGGCCGCAGGAACCTTTGCGATCGCGCCGACCCCGTTCCATGACGACGGCCGCATCGACGAGGCATCGATCGACCGGCTGACCGATTTCTATACTGAGGTCGGCTGCGATGGCGTCACGGTGCTGGGTATTCTGGGCGAGGCGCCGAAGCTCGATGCCGCCGAGGCCGAGCAGGTCGCGCTGCGCTTCGTCAAGCGCGCCAAGAAGCTGCAGGTGATCGTCGGCGTTTCGGCGCCGGGCTTTGCCACGATGCGCTCGCTGGCGAAGAAGTCGATGGATGCGGGCGCCGCCGGCGTGATGATCGCGCCGCCGCCGCATCTGCGCACCGACGACCAGATCACTGGCTATTTCAAGCAGGCGCAGGAAGCGATCGGCGACGACATTCCCTGGGTGCTGCAGGACTATCCGCTGACGCTGACCGTCGTGTTCACGCCCGCGGTGATCCGCAAGATCGTGATGGACTCGCCGTCCTGCGTGATGCTCAAGCATGAGGACTGGCCGGGCCTCGAGAAGATCTCCACCTTGCGCAACTTCCAGAAGGACGGCTCGCTGCGGCCGCTCTCGATCCTGGTCGGCAATGGCGGCCTGTTCCTCGATTTCGAGACGGAGCGCGGCGCCGACGGCGCGATGACCGGCTATGCCTTCCCCGAGTTGCTGATCGACGTCGTCAACATGTCCAAGGCGGGCAAGCGCGATGCCGCGCACGATCTGTTCGACGCGCATCTGCCGCTGATCCGCTACGAGCAGCAGCCCGGCGTCGGTCTCACCGTGCGCAAATACGTGCTGCAGAAGCGCGGCATCATCTCGTCCAGCGCCCAGCGCAAGCCCGGTGCTGTGATCACCCCGCAGGCGAAGGCCGAGGTCGACTATCTGCTCTCCCGCGTGGCGCGCGTCGACCGCCGCGCCAATCTGCAACCGCAATCCAGTGCAGCAGGCTAAGTGATGACCGAGATCGTTGCCCCGCGCCTTGCCTCGACCGTGCTGCTGCTCCGTGACGGCAGCAGCAGCGAGATCGAAGTCTTTATGATGGTCCGCCATCACCAGATCGAGTTCAACTCGGGCGCGCTGGTGTTTCCCGGCGGCAGCGTCGACAAGAACGACAAGGAGATCGCCGCCAATCCCGCGCTCTATTCGGGCGGGGAAGGGCTCGACGGCGATGCGCTCGGTTTCCGCATTGCGGCGATCCGCGAGACTTTTGAAGAGAGCGGCATCCTGCTGGCGCGGCCGCAGGGCTCGAAGGATCTGGTCGATGCCAAGCGTGCGAACGAGATCGCGACCGCGCATCGTGCGGCGTTGAACGAAGGCAAGATCACGTTCCTGAAGGTGCTCACAGACAACGGCATGGTGCTCGCGCTCGACGAGCTCGTGCCCTATGCGCACTGGATCACGCCGGAGGGCATGCCGAAGCGCTTCGACACCTGGTTCTTCCTGGCCGCCGCGCCGCCCGAACAGCTCGGCGCCCATGATGGCAAGGAATCGACCGATTCGATTTGGGTGTCGACGCGCGAGGCGCTCGAGGGCGGCGAGACCGGCCGCTTCAAGCTGCCGTTCCCGACCACGCGCAACCTGATCCGGCTCGGTAAGCAGCCGAATGTCGGCGCCGCGCTTCACGACGCCAAGAAAATGTCGATCGTGACGGTGACGCCCGTCATGACCAAGACCGCCACCGGCCGCCAGCTCCGCATTCCCAAGGAAGCGGGCTACGACGGCGAGGTGTTCGACGTTGGCGCGCTGGGATGAAGTTTCCATAGGCGGCGCAACACGTTCGGTGTCGTCCCGGCGCAGGCCGGGACCCATAACCACCGATATTCATTGTATCGCGACGCTGGGGCCACAGCTTTTTTTCAACAACTCAACCCTGTGGTTATGGGTCCCGGCTTTCGCCGGGACGACGATGGGATTCACACTTCGGCCTGAACCGAAGGATTATCACCTCGCTGCATTGTAGATTCCGTCTCAACCATCGAGACGGAATCCTCAACCCATGACCACCACGCCCCGCCAGCCCAGCATGGGCCTCGAGCTCGCTTTGCTGCTCGCGCTCGCCACCCTGTGGGGCGGCTCCTACACCTTCATCAAGCTCGGGGTTGCGACCATCCCGCCGATCACGCTGATCGCGGCGCGCACCGCGATCGCAGGCCTGCTGCTGCTCGTCATCATGCGGATGCGCGGGGTGACGATGCCGACCGACGGCGCGACCTGGCGCCGCTTCATCTTCCAGGCCTGCCTCAACAGCGTGATCCCGTGGACCCTGATCGCATGGGGCGAGCGCTTCGTCGACGCCGGGCTCGCCACCATCCTCAATTCGGCTTCGCCGATCTTCACCTTCCTGTTCACCGCCGCGATCACCCGCCACGAGGCCGCGAGTCCGCGCAAGCTGGTCGGGGTGATATCAGGGATGGCCGGCATCTGCCTGATCGTTGGCGTCGATGCCTTCCGCGATCTCGGGCAGGGCATCCTGGCTGAGGTCGCGATCGTCGCCGCCACGATCTGCTACGCCTGCGCCGCGATCTTCAGCCGCGGCTTCAAGGGGCTCGACCCGATGGCGCCGGCCGCGGGCTCGCTGCTCGCGGGCGCTGCGATCCTGATCCCGCTTAGCCTCGCCGTCGAACGGCCCTGGACCTTGACGCCGTCCACCAGTTCGCTGCTCGCATTGCTGGCGCTTGCGGTGTTCTCGACCGCGATCGCCTTCGTGATCTACTTCCGCCTGATCCAGACCCTCGGTTCGGTCGGCACCACCGCACAGGCTTACTTGCGGGTGCCGATCGGGGTCGCGCTCAGCGTCGCATTCCTCGGCGAACGGCTGAGCCCGACGGCGTGGATCGGGCTCGGCTGCGTCGTGATCGGCGTCGCCGCGATGACGATTCCGGCGCGAAAGATCGCCACGGCCTGAGGCCATCGCCGCGACGACGATGCCTCGTGATGGGGGCGCCGCGGCCTGACGTTTGACCCGCCGAACAACATCAGGAGGCCGGCATCCTGTCGGACCCGGCTTGGCTGCCCTGTGCCGGAATCGGCCACCTGCGCCCGGCCGGGTGACAGAGGTCACACCGCCGGCGAACCCGAGCCTGCAGCATGTTTCCCCAAGGCCCGTAATTTCCCGTATATTGGGGTGCATTGGACCCCGGCCTTGATGACATGACCGCTGAATTGCCGCCGAATTCGCAAGCGCCGCGTGCGTTCTCCCTCTCGATTGGCCAGCTCACGTTCGGCAGCTTCCTGCTGGTCCTCGCTGTGATCATCATCACATCCACGGCCAGCGTGATCGCGATCCGGCACATCGATACGACCTTTGCCGAGCTGCAGCGGCTGCAAAGTGTCGGCGACATCGCCGAGGATATAGACCGCCGCACCAACGAGCTGCGTTTGGCGGCGCGGGACTTCGTTACCGAGCCCGGCAACCAGTCGGCCCAGGTCGCGCAGGCGGCCCAGTCGCTGAGCGAGATCCTGAAGAAGACCCGGATCGAGCTGGCGCCCGAGCAGCAGGACATGATCGACGGTGTCACCCAGCGGCTGGCGACCTATCGCAGCGGGATCGAGCGCATCTCGGCGCTGCTTAGCGGCCGCGCCGAGATCGTCGCCGGACTGCCGCCGCTGCGCGACGCGTTCGACAAGGCGGTTGCCGAGAGCAACGACACGGCGCTTGCAAACACGCTGTCGCAGACCCAGAGCCGCATCGCCACCGCGCTCTTGGCGCACAACACGTCGGCCGCCGAGCAGGCCGCGCAAAGCATGCGGGCGATGACGATCGCCGATCCCAACCTGCGCAGCGCGGTCGACAATTATGCCGAGGCGATCAGCGCGATCTCGCTGCGCGAGGGCCAGATCGCCGACATCGATCGGGAGGTGCTCGGCGCCGAGGGCCGCCTGATTCAGAAGGTCACCGAACTGTTGCGCGAGCTCAGCTCGCGCCGCGGCCATGTGCTGTCGCGCGATTTTGCGCGGACATTGGCTGAAGCGAAATGGCAGAGCATCGTGCTCGGCACCGCGGGCGTGCTGATCGGCCTGTTCGCGTCGGTGCTGGTGGTGCGCCGCACCGTCCGCCCGCTCGCCAGGATCGCCGGGTCGATTCGCAAGGTCGCGGGCGGCGAGAAGAGCGCGTTCATCCCCGGCGCCGACCTCGATAACGAGATCGGCGACATCGCGCGCGCCGCCGAGGTGTTCCGCCAGACCCTGGTCGACGCCGACAGCGCGCGCGAGGCCGCACTGCGCGCGCTCGCCGAGCAGCGGCTCGCCGAGGAGAGCTACCACAAGCTGTTCGAGGCATCGGTCGACGGCATCTACGTCACGACGCCGGGCGGCACGCTGCTCAACGCCAATCCGGCGCTGGCGCGGATGATGGGCTATGCCACGCCGCAGGACCTCATCAACGGCATCGGCGACATCGCCTCCACCGTCTATGTCGATCCCGCGGCGCGGGAGCAGTACCAGCAATTGATGGCGCGCGACGGCACGGTGCGTGACTACGAGTATCAGGTGCGCTCGCGCGACGGCACCGTGCTGTGGCTCTCGGATTCCGCGACCGTGGTGCGCAACGATCAGGGCGAGGTGATCCGCTACGAGGGAACGGTGCGCGACATCACCGACCAGAAGCGCGCCGAGGACGCGATTGCCGAAGGCCGCCGCATGTTGCAGATGGTGATCGACACGGTGCCCGCCGTCATCAACGTCAAGGAGCGCAATCTGCGCTATGTGCTGATGAACCGCTACATGGCGGGCATCTTCGGCGTCGAGCCGCAGGACGCGATCGGCCGGACCACCGCCGAGCTGATGCAGCGCTATGGCGCCGCCAAGACCGACGAGAACGACAAGCGCGTGCTGTCGGTGCGGCGCGAGCTCGGCTTCTATGAGGAAGAGTACAAGGACGCGGCGGGCAACATGCGGCAATGGCTGGTCAACAAGCTGCCGATCCTCGATGCGCAGGGCGACATCGAGAACATCGTCACGGTGGCGCTCGACATCGGCGAGCGCAAGCGGTCCGAGCAGGAGATGCGCAAGGCGAGGGATTCCGCCGAGGCCGCGCTGCGCAACCTGCGGGAAACCCAGAACTCGCTGATCGAGGCCGAGAAGCTCGCCGCGCTCGGCCGTCTGGTGGCCGGCGTCGCCCATGAGGTCAACAATCCCGTCGGCATCAGCCTCACGGTCGCCTCCGCGCTGGAGCGCAAGACCGCGAACTTCGAGGCTCAGGTCGAGCGCGGCGACCTGCGCCGCTCCAGCCTCAACGATTTCCTGAACACGGCGCGGGATGCCTCCTCGCAGCTCGTCGCCAATCTGAATCGCGCCGCGGAGCTGATCCAGTCGTTCAAGCAGGTCGCCGCCGACCGCAACTATTCCGACCAGCGCACCTTCGATCTCGGCGATCTCACCGAGCAGGTGGTGATGAGTTTGCGGCCCGGCCTGCGCAAGCACAATCTGACGCTCAACGTCGATTGCGAGCCGAATCTGATGATGAATTCCTATCCCGGACCGTATGGCCAGGTGCTGACCAATCTGTTCCTCAACGCGGTCGCGCATGCCTTCCCGGACGGCAAGGCCGGCGAGGTCGAGATCCAGGTCCATGCCAAAGACAACGACTATGTCGAGGTGATCTTCGCCGACAATGGATGCGGCATGAGCCTCGACGTTCGCCGCCGCGCCTTCGATCCGTTCTTCACGACGCGGCGCGACCAGGGCGGCACCGGGCTCGGGCTGCACATCGTCTACAGCATCGTCACCACGCGCCTCGGCGGCCGGCTCTCGCTCGATTCCGCGCCGGGCAACGGCACGCGTATCCAGATGATCCTGCCGCGGGTCGCCCCGCTGGAGCAGGCCGCGGAGTAGGCGGGCGCCGGCGCCGGCTCCGTCACCTCGAGGACTGCCGCTATTTCTTCATCTCGCCGGCAAGCAGGTTCTTGTAGATCTTGCCGTTCTTCATGATGACCAGGAAGTTCTTTGCGGGATCTTCGACCAGCCTGATGTTGTCGATCGGATTGCCGTCGACCAGCAGCAGGTCGGCCAGCGCGCCTTCCTGGACCACGCCAAGCTTGCCGGGATATGGATTTCGCGGCCCGGACAGACTGAGCAGTTCAGCGTTGGTCGATGTCGCCATCGTCAGCGCCTCGGCCGCCGTGTACCAGCGGGTGAGGTCGGCCAGCATGGTGCCTTGCCGGTCGGCCAGCGCCTTCGAGAACAGGACATCGGTGCCGAATGCCGTCTTGATCCGGTATTTCCTCGCCAGCGCATAGACCCGTTCGGTCCCGGCAACCACTTGCCGCATCTTGTCCTGTTCCGCCGGCCCCAATGCGCTGGCGCCCGCCAGATCGAGGAAGGGCTGCGTGCTCAGCCAAATTCCCTTCTCGGCCATCAGGCGGGCCGTCGCGTCGTCCATGAGATGACCGTGCTCGATACACTTGACGCCCGCCGCGACCGACCGCTGGATCGCAACCGGCGTATAGGCGTGCACGGCAACGTAGGTGCCCCAATTCGCGGCGGCGTCGACGGCGGCACGCAGCTCCGGTTCCGTGAATGTCGATACGTCGAGCGGACTAAACGGCGATGCGACGCCACCGCCCGCGGTGAGCTTGACCTGCGAGGCGCCCTGCATGAGCTGCTCGCGCGCGCGCACGCGAACCTCGTCTGGGCTGTCCGCGATCATGCTGCCGCCGATTTTCTCCATGCGGCTGAGCATGCCGCCGATCGTTCGTGGCAGATCGGACAGCTGCCGGAAATCGCCATGGCCGCCCGTGATGGTGATTATCGCGCCTGACGGGTAGATGCGGGGCCCGGCCACGAGTCCGTCGTCGATGGCCCGCTTGAGCCCGAAGGTGGGCCCGCCCATGTCGCGAACGGTGGTGAAGCCCCGCATCAATGTGTCGGTCGCTTCCGCCGCAGCGAGCAGATTGTTGTAGCCGACGTCACCCGCGATCGCAGCCGCCGGCGTCGGGCGCACCAGCATCGCATGCCAATGCGCGTCGATCAGTCCGGGCATCAGGACGCGCTCGCCGCCATTGATCACCTGCGCATCGGCCATGATCGCTGAGGTCGAGATCGTCTCGATCTTGTTGTTGCGGACCAGCACATTCGATGGCGCGGACAGCGTGCTGTTGTTGCCGTCGAAGATGCGGACGTTCTGGAACAGGACCGCGGAATCCTGCGCCTGCGCCGCCGGCAAAACGCCGAGGCTCATGCCGATCGCCGCAAGCAGCACGGAAATCCGGACGATCCCGCTCTGTGTTCTCACACCTGACATGTTCGGTCTCCCCCCAAAATGCTGCTACGCCGGCCGGTCGGCGGGCCGCAAGGCATAGGTCAACCAGCCGATGCCGTGGGACATCAGATCGATGCCCAGTAATAGTCCAAGCACCCAGAGCCCGGTTGCCGGAAATCCGCTCAAAATGATGAGGCCCGCGATGACGCCGAACACCCCGGAGGCCGCCAGGACCCAGCCGGACTGCCGCCAATGGCCGATGCCGATCGTCACGCGGACGAGCCCGGAGACCAGCAGTATCAGGCCGAGGACGTAGGTCAGGATCAGCGCGCCGGTCACCGGCTGGCTCAACAGCACGATTCCGGATGCAATGTAGAGGGCTCCGAGCAGCAGCTGCCATAGGAAACCTCCCCACCCCTTGGTCCAGAAGGCGTGCACGATCTCGAAGCCGCCTGCGAAAATCGCCGTCCAGCCGATGAAGATCGCGCTGACCACGGTGAAGAGCACGACATCGCCGAGGACGAAGACGCCAGCGACGATCATGGCGATCCCGAGCAGGACGCACATCCATAGCGGCGGCTGTGCGATGCCAGTGAGACCTAACGCGGAGCTGTTGTCGGTGGTCGCCATGTTATCCTCCTCAATTCCCGGACCAGGAAACGCGTCGCGGATCGGCGGTGCGGCGATCCGTCGGCGCGGATCAGCTGGTTCGTTCGCGGTTGTCCGCCGCGTTGTCATCCGGAATCTCTCCCGGCCGGTAGTTCGGCAGCTGCCCTGCCGGAATGACCGCGAGGAGGGCGAGGCCCGCCATGATCAACAGCCCGATCTTCAGCGCCCGCAGCCGTGCTTCGGTGTTGACCCGGACCGCTTCCTCGACCTGCTGTGGCGTGCCGCTCGTGGCTTCGAGCACGCTGCGCAGCCGGTCGTTGCTGACGAAGGTGATGTTGTTGAGGTCAACCTGGCTTTGCAGCTCCTTCGTCAGCACCGGGCTGGCCGTGATCCTGCCGAGGGCGATCGTGCTTAGCAGACCAACGAGAAGTGCGCCGGCGACCGCCGTACCTACCGCCGCCGCGAGGTTTTGCGTGGTCCCGCGCAAGGATCCGACGTCTCCCGCCAGAGCCTTGGGCGAGGCCGTCACCAGGACGTTAAAGAGCAGCGTCACCAGGGAGCCCTGGCCGATGCCGAACAGGACGAGACCAAGTAGAACGGGAATCTCGCTCCAGTCGTTGCGCACGACGAAGGCGAGCCACAGCAGCGCGATGGTGCAGAGCGCAAAGCCGAAACGTCCGATCTGGCGCGGTGTCAATCTGCCGTAGAGATTGACGATAAGCATCGCCGAGAAGAAGACCGTGAGGTTGAACGGCATCATCGCGATCGCGGTGGCGATCGGCGAGCGTCCCTGCACGATCTGGATGTAGAGCGGCACCGTGAAGTTCAGTGCAGCCTCCAGCGCGACCACCGCGAACAGCGCATAGACCGCGCAGCGCTCCTCGGGCGAGTCGATCACCTCCAGTGCCAGCAGCGGGGTTTTTCCCGCGGCCTGCTGCCGGTGTGTCCAGCTCAGAAATGCCTGTCCGAGCACGATGCCGATCACGATCATGATCGGCGCCGGCGAAACGCCCAACAGATCGAACGGCGCGTTGGGACGGGCGAGCGCCAGCCCCCAGCCGTTGAGATTGTTGAATCCGAAGCTGATCAGAATGATTGCGCTGGCGGCGAGGGCGACGCCAACCAGATCGATCTCGATGTCGGGGCGGCCGCGGTCGGGCTTCAAGCGAAAGCTCAGCAGGAAGACGATCGCCGACACCGCGATCAGGATTCCGAACGCCGGCCGCCAGCCGATATAGGTTCCGAACACTCCGCCGATCACGAATGCGAGCACGCCGGCAGCCGCGCGCGCCGAGCCCAGCGCGCCGAGGGCCGTGGCCTGCTGGCGCCCGGCATAATTCTCGGCGATCAGGGCGACGAGCGAAGGCACGATCACCGCTCCGGCGGCACCGCAAAGCGCCTGCGCCGAGATCATGGTGGTGGCCGTGGGGCTGAATGTCATCAGGAGTTGCGATGCGAAGAACAGGACGACCGCAAGGCGGAACACCTGCAGCGCGCCAAATCTTTGCGCGAGTTTCGCGCCAAGCATGACGAAGCCGGCCACAAGCATGGAATAGGCCACGATACCGGTCGCCACCGTGGTGGGGGGCACGCCGAAGCTTATCACCATGCCGCCCATGGCAACCGGGAGCGATGCGACATTGTACGACATGATCATCTGGCCGAGCGCAATCGCGATCATCGGGACCCATGATGCGCGCTCTTCCTGGTGGATGCCGCCGATCGACATTGTCTGCGCCATGGCGTCCTCCGATCTTCTCGGCTTCTGCGATCGGCCCGACCGTGGGAATGCCGATCGTGTGACGACCGCTCAGCCGTCCGGCTGCGACACGAGCAGATCCATCCCGAGCCGCTGTGACAGGAATTTTGCGGCGAGCTGGCCTCTCACGCTGTTGCCGGCGGCATCCAGCGGCGGGGCGAACGTGCCGAAGCCCCCTTTGCCAGGGGATACCGCGACGATGCCGCCGCCTATGCCGCTCTTTCCCGGTAGGCCGATATCGTAGAGCCAATCGCCCGACGTCTCGTACAATCCGGCGGTGACCATCACTGCCAGGGCGTAGTGGCATACGGCTGCGTCGACCACGCGTTGCCTGGTCACCGGGTTCACGCCGCCGTCGGCCAAGGTCGCGCCCATCACGGCCAGATCCCTGGCGCTGACATTCAGCGAACATTGCCGCGTGTAAAGATCAGTCGCCTGCCTGGCGTCGCTGTAGATCCGCTCGTAGCTCTCCAGCAAACGCGCGATGCTTCGATTGCGGAAATTGGTCTCGGAGGCGGATGCGTAGACCTCCTCGTTGAGCGAGAGAGGCCGGCCGGCGAAACGTGATAACCCGTCGTGGATGAATTGCCAGCGGTCCTCGACGGACCGTCCCGGCGCGAGGCTGGTCGCAGCAATGGCGCCGGCGTTGACCATCGGATTGGTGCGCCCGTTTCCCTGCTCGATCGCACCGAGCGAGTTGAAGGGAAGACCGGTGGCGTTGGCGCCAAGCTTTTCGCGTGCCGCCTCCGGGCCGATCGTCTCGCAGATCAGCGCAAACAGGAACGGCTTCGAGACGCTCATGATGGAGAATTCGTGGTCGACGTCTCCAGCGCCATAGACACGGCCACCAGTTCCGACGACACAAACACCAAACAGCTCCGCCGGAACCCGTGCGAGCGCCGGGTAAACCTGCGACGTCGTTCCATCGGTGTTCGACTTGAATCGCCGGTGCGCGTCTTCCACAAGCGCCTGCACCATCTCCGGACCGGGTAGATGACCGGTCGAGATGTAGGCCTGCGCTCGCTGATCGACCGAAAGCGACGCCATCGCATCACTCCGTCCGAACGGACCCAACGGTGGCCGGTTCCATTCTAGAACACGATGCGTGGGGGCAGTCAGCGCCAAAGTTTTATTTGAGTCAACCTACAACCGGCGCCTGGTGCTGCAACCCAGCCATCAACATTTGCGAACAATCCACCTGGGGGATGTTCAGTCAGCGAGGCTGACGCGATCGCCTTCCAGTCGCCGACGCAACCCGCAGTCGCTTCAGTTTGAATCTAACGGCGGACGTCGCTGCGGCGCGCAATCAACGACCGATTGCAACGTTTTCGTTTGAGGGAGTACGATTGCGGCGCGTGCGTGCGTGCCGAAGCGAGTGTGGGAGGCGCGGGGCATCAACCGTAGAAATGAGATCTACCATGGTGGCGCAAACAAGTGACGGACATCTGTTCCTGTTCAAGAAGCTTGGCGGCCTGTTCGCGATCATAGCCGGATGCCTGCTGACAGCCGTGGGTGTGACGTTCGAGTCCACCGACACGACCGTTATCGGCATCCTGCTTCTGGTGCTGGGTGCCGTCTTGCTCGTGCTCAAGATCATGAGACGAAATCAGCAGCCCGGATAGCCGGGCTGCATCGGCGTCTGCTGCGGCGCTTGCGGAGCGAGCCTTGAGGATCAATGGCGCCCGATGGCGGCCGTCGATTCTTCGAGACGGTCGTGTTGCGCCCTCGGGATCACGGGCCGGACGATCGATATTCGATCAGTATCGATCGATACGCGAACGGCATTGGACCGTCCGCGACAACACTCCTACGGCTCGCTCAACCGACCCAGCGATCAGCGGGCGGTACGAGCAGGGGAGGAAGACATGATTTCACGGCGCAATCTGGTGGCCGGTATCGGCGCGGGCATGGCGAGCGCATTGGCCAGCCGCGCCATGGCGCAGTCGTTCCCGTTCAAGCCCAATCAGCGCTATCCGGATCCGGCCATCGAGATCCTCGACCCGAGCTTTGCGAAGTACCGGCTCTACAGCTCTACGCTGGAGCAAGTCGCGACCGGCATGCGCTGGGCGGAAGGGCCGGCCTATTTCCCCGAAGGCGGTTATCTCTTGTTCAGCGACATCCCCAACAACCGCATCATGAAATACAGCGAGAAGGACGGCAGCCTCAACGTCTTCCGCAGCCCCGCCAATTTCGCCAACGGCAACACCCGCGATCGCCAGGGCCGGCTCGTGACCTGCGAGCATTCGGTGACGCGGCGGATCACGCGCACCGAGAAGAACGGCAAGATCACGGTGCTTGCCGACAGTTTTGAGGGCAAACGGTTCAATGCGCCGAACGACATCGTCGTGAAGTCCGACGACACGATCTGGTTCACCGATCCGGTGTTCGGCATCGCCGGCGAATGGGAGGGCTTCAAGGCCAAGCGCGAGCAGGACAACACCAACGTGTTCCGCATCGGCACCGACGGCAAGCTGACGGCCGTCATCACCGATCTGGTCAATCCGAACGGGCTGGCGTTCTCGCCGGACGAGAAGAAGCTTTACGTGGTCGAATGGAAGGGCACGCCGAACCGCAGCATCTGGAGCTACGACGTCAATGCGGACGGCAGCGTCTCCAACAAGTCCAAGCTGATCGACGCCGCCGACCAGGGATCGCTCGACGGCTTCCGCGTCGATCGCGACGGCAATCTGTGGTGCGGCTGGGGCAGCAACGGCGCGCTGCAATCGGAGCCGACAGATGTCAACGGCCGCGAGGTCTATCAGCTCAAGGGCCGGCCTGAGGATCTCGACGGCGTGATGGTGTTCAACCCGCAGGGCAAGCCGCTCGGCTTCATCCGCCTGCCGGAGCGCTGCGAGAACCTGACCTTCGGCGGACCCAAGAACAACCGCCTCTACATGGCGTCCTGCCATTCGATCTACGCGCTCTACGTCGACGCGCACGGCGCGACGTGAGGTCTGGCTAGGAAGAGCAGCTACGAGCGCGGGCCTCTGTCACCGTCATCCTGAGAGCCTGACCGAAAAAGGAGTGAGTGATTTCGGTGGGCTGTGATTCCTTCGGATTTGCGAAGATTCGAGGGAGTGCACCATGCCATGGACCAAAATCACTCGTGCTCAGTATCTGCGGAATGGACTACGCTACGCAAGCGACATGACCGATGCGGAGTGGCGGCTGATCGCTCGGAAGCTGCCGCCTCGGCGTCGATTGGGCCGGCCGCGCAAAGTTGATCTGCGCAAGGTGGTCGAGGCAGTCTTGTTCATTCTGTCCACCGGCTGCCAATGGCGGGCTTTGCCGCGCGAGTTCCCGCCATATTCGACCGTGCAGGGCTATTTTTATGCTTGGCGCGACACTCGCCGATGGCACAGGATCGTCAGGTCTCTTGTCCGACAGGCGCGGCGCAAGCTCGGTCGCAAGCCGACACCGACGGCGGCCGTCATCGACAGCCAGAGTGCCCCGACAACACAAGCCGGCGGCCCACGCGGCTTCGATCCGGGCAAACGGGTGCATGGGCGCAAGCGGCACATCGTTACCGATACCAACGGGCTCCTGCTGGCCGTTCACGTCCATCCCGCCAACGTTCAGGATGTCCATGGTGCAGTCCCCTTGCTCGAACGCCTGCGAGATCGCCTTCCCAAGTTGCGACATGTCTTTGCTGATCGCGTTTATCGCGGAAAACAGCTCGTTGATGCACTCTCCCATTGCGGGCCGTGGACCATCGAGATCGTCCAGCGCCCGCCGGGGGTCAAAGGCTTCCAGCTTCTGCCACGGCGCTGGGTCGTCGAGCGCACCTTCGCCTGGTTCGGCAGGTGCCGACGCCTCGCCAAGGACTTCGAAGCTTCGGCCTCAACTGAAGTCGCCTGGCTTCTCGTCGCCCATATCAGGCTCTTGACCCGACGCCTCGCCATGCCCTCAAAATCTTGAGCTCTTTTTGAGTCAGACTCTGAGGAGCCGCGAAGCGGCGTCTCGAAGGATGTACGGCCCGGCTAGTGGCCGTCGACCCTTCGAGACGCGCGCAAGGGCGCGCTCCTCCAGCGACAAAGGCGAAGCCTTTGCGCGGGGGTGACGGGTCCAGCAGCGATTCCCGAGCAGCTAATTGATATCCGCGAGCTTGTGCAGCGTGGCGCCGAAGATCAGGCTCGCCTTGCCGACCAGCGCGGTTCCACTCATGGTGCCGCGGGTGTCGGTGAAGGTGCCGGAGACGCCGATGCCGACCGGCGCGGGCCCGCCAAACAGCGGGTTGTCGGTATCGCGCGGGGTGGTGTGGCGTTGCACAAGGACCTCGCCCTTGAACGCGTCGCCCTTCACCGTGTAGCTGCCGGTGTAATAGAGATAGGCATCGCCGCCGAGAATTTGTCCGTCGCGGAAGAGAATCACTCCGCTGCCCTTGCCGACGCGTCCGTCCAGCAGGGTGACGTGGATTGAGTACAGCCCGTTCTTCATAACGTCCCATTGACCGGCTGCCACGCCCGCAGCAATCCGGATTGGTTTTTTATGCCAAAGCGAGCAACCTCGTGCAATGCGGCAGGTTGATTCCGGGGTGTCCGGAGTGGCCGTGAACCCTCGGTTCCTGCCAGGCGGTGTGACGGCGCGATGACAGCGGACCGTGCGCGCGAATCGAACTGGCCCGCGAAATGCATAGCTCTGGTTGCACTGGCCGGTGAGTGCTGGAGCAACATACATGACAGACAGGTTGGAAGCTGGCGGCCGCTTTGCGGGCCGGAATGACGATCCCGGAACTTTGGTTGGCCGTCGCCGCGGCCGAACCAAAGTGTTTCTGCCGCTTGGTCTGGTCGCGCTTGTATCGGTCGCAGCCGCGCAGCTAGCGCACGCCCGCGATCCCGACGGCCGCTACGCCAATTCGCCGCTAAAGGAATGGTTCGACGGTCTGCGCAGCGGTAAGGGGCCGTGCTGCTCGGATGCCGACGGCAGTGCAGTCAGCGATGTCGATTGGGAATCGAAAGACGGACACTATCGTGTGCGCCTCGAGGGGACCTGGATCGACGTGCCCGACGAGGCCGTGGTCACCGAGCCCAACCGGGCCGGCCGCGCGATGGTCTGGCCGATCAAGAGCTACATGGGCGTCACGATCCGCTGCTTCATGCCCGGCAGCATGACCTAGCGCGGCAGTCGCTCACACGTACTTCTTGTCGCGCTCGAGCAGTTCGATCGAGATACCCTGCGGGCCGCGGATGAAGCAGATCCGCACGCCCGGGCGGATCGTGGTCGGCTCCTTGGTGAACTCGACGCCCTTGGCCTTGATCTCGGCCGCGACCGCGTCGATGTCCTTCACCGTCAGCCCGAAATGATCGAGCCCCTGATAGGGCGTCACCGGCGGGGCGTTGACGCCGTCGCCTTGCGTCACCTCCGCGATGAAAACCTTGGCGCCGCCGAGCCGGACGTCGATACGGCCTGGGCCACGGATGATCTCGCCGCCGAGGATGTCGCGCAGCCAGGTCGCGGTGGCCTCGGGATCGGGACTGCGCAGATGGACGTGGTCCCAGGTGACGACAAGCATTGCGCTCTCCTTGTTGTTCTCGCGCCGCGTCGGCGCGCGGCACTCGCTCTCGGGCGGTGCAAATCTAGCGATCGGCCGGCTGTGATGCCATCCCGTGCTGCACGTCGCAAGATTGTCGTCCCGGAATGAAACCATTCCGGCCGACGGCGATTGTTCTCGCGTGGCCGCTCGGCCTGCGGCCGTCCCGGATGCCGCATGTTGCGATCGCTGCGGCCTCTGTGCTGGCGGGGGTCTGGTCGGGCGTCGAGGGTGAGGGCACGACGATGCGGATCGGCTTGGCGTCGTTTCGAAATGTTGCCGCCGGACGTCTCGGTGACGGCGGCTTCTACGCCAGCTTGCTGCTGTCGTTGATCGCAATCGCCGGGATCGCCGCCTGGTTCTTGCTCCCCGAGCCGAGCGACGCCGGAGACCGGGATATCTGGCCGGTGTCTTCGACCGTCATCCGTACCGCGCAGGATGTGCCGACCGGGGTGCAGTCTGCCCAGGCGGCAAGGGAGGCGCTGGCCGCACCTGCGGACGAGCCGGCCACGGTCGGCGTGGCCATCGCCCCGCAGCCGGCCGAGGAGGCCAGGTCGTCCCAGCCGGGCGCCGAACGATCGCCGCTGGACCGGGTGCGGATCGCCTCGCAATCCTGGCGTCGCGGCGGCCTCGGATCCAAGATGCTGGTCACCCTGACGCTGCGCAACGCCAATGATTTCCCGGTCAAGGATATCGAGATCGCTTGCGCCTTCATCCGCCGCGACGGCAGCCCGATGACCGAGCGCAAGCGGCTGATCCCTGACACCATCGCCATGAAGAGCCGCAAGACCTACTCGCAGATGTTGATCGGCTTCGTAAATATGAACGCAAACAAGGCCAAATGCTCTGTCGTGACCGCCAGCCGCGCCTAAGCCCTGCATCTCGAAAAAGTGAGCGGGAATTGACTGGCCGGGTGAACCGTAACGGCCAGGCAGGAACTAACTAATAAGCCGACCGTTAGAGGACGACCCGGAAGCGCGGGATGGCGACTGTCCGGGTGATCATGCGCAGACGATGAATTCGCTGCGCGATGACTGATGTCGTCGCGCCGAGATGAACCGCGCCCGTGGCGCGGGGGGAGCTACCAAAATGCCTGTGGCGCGTTATTTTCTGTACGTTGGTGGAGTGCTGCTCGCGCTGCTCTTCGTCGTCAATGCCATCGTGCCGCAGGAGGCCGTGGTTCCCGGCCAAAGCCAGACCATCTCATCGCCGGCCGCCGACAAGACGATGGTCCGCATCAGGTCGACGCAGAAATTGCCGGAGCGGGTGGTATACGATACCAGCCAGCCGATCATCGTTCCGGCGCAGGTGAACGCGGTTGCCGCGGCCGTCCCGCCGGCAACGGGCGACGCATCGGCGCAGACCCGCGTCCGCAACACGTTTGCCCAGTTCATTCCCGAGAAGGCTGACGCGCAGAAGGCCGTGGCCGAGGCGAAACCGGCCGACCAGCCGGCCCAGGCCCAGCCGCAGGCACCGAAGAAGCACAAGGTTGCGCGTTACCATGCCCATCCCCAGCAGCCGATGCGGCTGGCGCAGCCCGGCATGTACCAGCCTTACCGCGTCGCGCAGCAGCAGCAGCCGCGTATGGGCTTTTTCGGCGGTTTCGGCACCTGGTAGGCAGGGTCGCTCGGCAGCCGGCAATCGATGCGCCGCCGCAAATGCTTGCGGCGGCATTTTCATGTCCGCGAGATCAGGCGGCAACCGGACGCAACTAGCCGTCCGGGCCGTTCAGGCCGGTTAGCGCGGCAGGCGCGGAATCTTGTCGGCGAAGCCGTTGTAGCAGGTCAGCCGCTCGTCCTCTTCCTTCACGAACCGGCATTCGTTGACGCCCTTGGCAGGGGCGGCCTTCGGCTTGGGCTGCGGCTTGAAGATCTCGTCGTAGCACATCAGCCGTTCCTTGGTGGCGTCGTCGATGTCCTGACAGGCCTGGAGCTTCTGCGCGACCGATTGCGGCTTGCCGGGCGCAGCAGCCTTCTCGCCCTTCTTGGCCGCCGACTTCTTGCCGACCTGGACCAGCGGCTTGTCGCCGACCATCGGCTGCGAGGCCGCCGCGGGCTTGTCGGCCGCGGGCGGTGGCGTGGTGGCTGGAGAGGTGCCTTGGGCAAGCGCGGCAGCCGGGCAGAGAAGCGCCAACGCGAGGATGATATGTCTCATGTTGAAAATGTCCGAAATGGCGTGATGACCGGAAGGATGGCGCCGGGGATCGGAAAAGCCCGGCAAGCGCCGAGGCTTATCGCAAGTTCTGCCCGAATCCTACCCCCAGAGATAACCCACCCGGCACCGATCCACTGGCAAAAACAGGGGCAATTCGTCGCCGGTCCGACCGCAACCGAGCGTGATTTGCCTTTGCGGGGCCGGGCGGCTATCACGACGCCATCTGCGCGACTGGCGCTTGGATGGACCACCATCGGGGAGCGCAGAGACTGAACGCCGCGCGCCTGGGCACCGCTTCGAAACGGAGGTGCCATGACGGCGAACATTCTTGATGGGCATGCACATGCCCAAATTGTCATCGACAAGGTTGCAAGTGAACTGGACCGGCTGCCCCGCGCGCCCGGGCTTACGGTCGTGCTGGTTGGCGACGATCCGGCCAGCCAGATCTATGTGCAGAGCAAGGTCAGGATGGCCGAGCGGCTAGGCCTGCGCGGCGAGGTCGAGCGCCTGCCGGATGACGCCAGCGAGGCCGACCTGCTTGCCAGGATCGCGGCGCTCAACGCGCGCGACGATATCGACGGCATCCTGATCCAGCTGCCGCTGCCGGCGCATATCGACGCCCTGCGCGTGATGGCGGCGGTCGATCCCGCCAAGGATGTCGACGGCCTCCACGCCCTCAACGCCGGCCGGCTGTTTCACGGCGACGATGCTTTGGTGCCGTGCACGCCGCTCGGCTGTCTCAGGCTGATCAAGTCGATCCGGCCAGATCTCACCGGCGCGCATGCCGTGGTGATCGGCAGCTCCAACATCGTCGGCAAGCCGATGGCCGCGCTGCTGCTGCAGGAGCAGGCGACCGTGACGCAGACCCACATCCACACCCGCGGCATCAGCAACATCTGCCGTCAGGCCGATATCCTGGTCAGCGCGGTGGGCAAGGCTGGGCTCGTGCGCGGCGACTGGATCAAGCCGCAGGCGATCGTGATCGATGTCGGCACCACGCGCGTCGAGAAGCCGGACGGCGGCTACGCGGTATGCGGCGATGTCTCCTTCGACGAGGCGGTGCAGGTTGCCGGCGCGATCACTCCGGTGCCGCGCGGCGTCGGACCGATGACGATCGCCTGCCTGATGGAGAACACCGTGAAGGCCGCCAAGGCGAGGTCGGCCCGGCTGCAATAGCGCAGTACGCCCGCGGCAAGACGCGAGCGGCCGGGTGCCGCTCGCGTGCCGTGCGCGAAGTTCATGACCTCAGAGGTAATGGAAAGCCCGCAGCGTTCGGCTATCGTCATGCGACAGACGGAGGCGCGCGATGCTGTATGCGGAAGATCTCTCCGAGGGCCAGACATTCCGGCTCGGGACTTACACGATCGGCGAGGCCGAGATCCTGGAGTTCGCCGGGAAGTATGATCCGGTGCCGATCCATACCGATCCCGTCGCCGCTGCGGCGGGCCCGTTCGGCGGGCTGATCGCAAGCGGCTTCAACACCATTGCGATCTATCAGCGGCTCGTCGTGGAGGCGATCTGGAGCAAGGTGGCGGGCATCGTCGGGCGAAGCTTCGAGATCCGTTTGCCGAGCCCGGTCCGCCCGGGAACGACGCTCACCGGCCAATCCCAGATCCAGAAGATCACCATCAGGCCGGAGCGGCGCGACGCCGTCGTGATCTTCAAGACCGAGCTCGTCAACGACGAGCAGCGCCCCGTGCTCGTCCTCGTGCTCGATGCGCTGATCCACATGCGCCCCGTTGAGCAGGCGCGGACATAGGCGCCGCACCGATCGTCGATCTGGTGGTCGCGCAATGCCGGGGCTAGTATGGCGAGCCTGCGGCCGAACTGCAGCGTATCAATGACGTCGTCCTTGACCCGGCCGGGCAGCAAGTTCGCCGATGTGGTGCAGGGCGGATGGTTCAGACGTGAAGCGGAGCAAGCAGACGCGTGGAGAGATCGAGGCCAAGCAGCGCAAGGCCGCGGCATGGCACCACACGCTGGCACAACGCGCCGCCGAACGCCGGCGCCTTCGTGACTACAAGATCGCGCTGGCGCGCGACGAAGTTCCGGTGGTGACGTGCCAGCTCGCACCCTCGAACAGCTATTCGATTCCTGATTTCGTCGAACGCGGAACCTATCGGCCCGAGCCTTTCGTCTGCAAGGATTGCGGCGTTGCCGAGGTCTGGACGCCGCTTCAGCAGAAATGGTGGTACGAGACCGCGAAGGGCGACGTGTTCACCAAGGCCGTGCGTTGTCGCGCCTGCCGCACCAGGGAGCGCGTGCGTAAATCCGCCGCGCGCCGCGTGCATCTGGAAGGGCTCGCCCGGAAGAAGAAGCCCTCCGCCGCGTCATGAGCGGGCGCGTGACGCCGCGCTGCTCCTTCACAGAGATGTGGATGTGGAACCCGCGCGCGGGCGGTCAATGCGTCGCGCGCGCGGAACGTTTCGTTGCCTGATCGGTTCGAGACTTTGAAGCCCCCGGCGAGGGGTGCGGGCGGGGAGGAACCAGCCAGGGAAGCAGTCACGGCCGGAACCAACGAGAAGGAGCAGCGGATGAAGCTTAATTCCACGCAAGTCAAGCAGACCATGTCGCAAATGAACGCCCAGGTGCTTCCGGACGATCATCCGGCGGTGGCGCAACTGAACAGCGTGTTTGGCGAGCACACGTTCTTCGTCGATACCAGCGGACTCAAGGTCCTCGAACCCGCGCAGAGCTCCGACATGCCGGGACAGACCGGCGAGGTGGTGAGCCTTGCCGAATGGAGCGATCCGGAGCTGACCTCGCTGCGGCCGCACGAGCCCGAGCCGACCGGCGTGCTCATCATGCTTGAACCCAGCAAGCACTGAAGTGCGTTTCCGAGCGAAGCCGGTACCGGCTCGCGCAAGGAGAATGCGACCAGACCAGGGGATTGAGAGCATGATCCGATTCAATCGGACCATGCTCTGAGTGCCGCATCGGACGGCACCGCAATCGGCCTTCCTGCCGGCGACAGTCTCCAACGTCACGTCAAGAGGTGCCGAAAGTCACATGGCAAATCAGCGCCGCCTGCGTATGCATCGTTAGAGATGGGTATCCAGGCGGTGAGGAGCAGATGGGGATCGTGCGGCGCTGGAGCTCTGACGAGGACGAGAAGCTCAGAGAACTCGCCAGGGCCGGCAAGAACGCTCTCGAGATCAGCAACGAATTGACCCGCAGCGCTTCGGCGGTGCGGCGGCGCGCCGAGGTCCTGTCGGTGCTCATCATGGCGAAGGCGCTTCGCGCGCGCCCCTCGCATGTCGCCACCCAT
Organism: Bradyrhizobium macuxiense; assembly: GCF_007993935.1. Classification (GTDB taxonomy): domain Bacteria; phylum Pseudomonadota; class Alphaproteobacteria; order Rhizobiales; family Xanthobacteraceae; genus Bradyrhizobium; species Bradyrhizobium macuxiense_A. The sequence continues at coordinate 36,275 of NZ_VITY01000003.1, forward strand.
CTCGAAAGAGTAGCGATCGACGCGATCCGAACCCGCCGCTCGTTTCCCGCGGGCGTCGGCCCGAGCACCATTGCCGGAATGATCGATAAGGGCTGGATCGTCCCGGAGCTGGGGCGGCGATATCGCGTCACCGATGCCGGCGTGGAGGCGGTGCGCCGGAAGATCCCGAGCGGCTGAAGGCAGGCAGCAATCCGGCGGACGGACACAGCATCTGCCACGGAAGGCAAGATTTAGCGCCCGAGACGGCCGCTTGCGTCGTTGAAGCATCGGGGACGCTGACAGCCGGCAGGTCTCCGGCGTGTCCAACCGTCCGGCCCGATCGCACCGATGCTCAACGCCCAGCAGGCTCCAGACGACCGATACCAGCGTTTTGCCGATCTTGCGCCGTTCGTCCGTGAAGCGATCGACACCATTGCCGCGTTGACCCCGGCCCAGCGGGTCGATGTGGACTTCCTCGAACAGGAGTTCATCCCGGCGCTGGGACTCAATGACGAACTGCTGCATGAGCAGCCGCCGGAGCTCGCGCCGAGCTTTGGCAAGGGCTTGCACCTTTGGCAGTATCCGAACCAGCTCGCGCCCTATCTGGCCTGGCTTGCGCGCAACGCGGCCGGCATCACCTCGTACATGGAAATCGGCTGCCGCTGGGGCGGCATGTTCATCCTGGTCGCGGAGTGGCTCAGGACCAGCGGCGCCGACCTCAAGAGGGTGATTGCACTCGATCCGATCGCGCCGACGCCGTTCATCGCGACCTATTTCGATCTGCTGCAGGAGCAGGCGCGCATCGAGCCGATCTACATGCAGGCGTTTTCAACCTCGCCGCTGGTCGCCGCGCATGTCGACCGGCTGAAGCCCGACTTCGTCTTCATCGACGGCGATCACAGCCTGCGCGGTGCGATGCAAGATCACCTGCTGGTGCGCGCCCACGCCAGCATCATCGTGCATCACGACATCCACTCCCAGGCCTGTCCGGATACGACATGGCTGTGGAAGGCGCTCAGGGAATTCGAAGCGCCGAGCTTCGATGCGTTCGAATTCACCAGCCAGTATCCGTCCGTCAACGGCGCGTTCCTCGGCATCGGCGCCATGAAGCGGCGGTCCGCGCAGGCGTAGGGACAGCTGCCGGCGCTCGTCGCGATCACGAATTCGCCGGTCGCTCGCCGAGGTTCAGCTTGCTCTTGTCGCCGCCGGCCCAGGCCAATGTCTTCGGGTCCATCACGCGGAACCAGAGCGGCGGGATCGCGGCGAGCCCGAACATGCCGGTGTAGCCGTTCGGCAGCCGCGGGATGTCGTCGAAATCGCGCAGCGACTGGTAGGGGCGCATCGGGTTGGCGTGGTGGTCCGAGTGACGTTGCAGGTGGAACGTCATCAGGTTCGAGACGATGTGGTTGGTGTTCCAGGAGTGGCGCGGTTCGACCGCCTGGTAGCGGCCGTTCGGCAGCTTCTCGCGCAACAGGCCGTAGTGCTCGACATAATTGGCCTGGGTCAGCGCGTACCAGCCGAGGAAGTGATGCGCGACGATGAACGGCGCGACCTTCCAGCCGAACAGCGCAATCAGGATGGCCGCGACGACCAGCGTCAGCGCAAAGCCCTGCAGGATCTCGTTGTTGACCGACCAGACCGGCTCGCCGCGCCGGGTCAGCCGCTCGGCCTCGTTGCGCCAGCCGCGCCTGAAGGCGCCCGGCAGTTCGCGCGTTGCGAACGTATAGATCGATTCACCGAACCGCGCGCTGGCGGGGTCTTCCGGAGTTGCGACCCAGGTGTGATGGCCACGATTGTGCTCGACGCGGAAATGGGCGTAGCCGACCGCGCAATTGGCGAGCATGCCGAACAAGATGTTGAGCCGGTCAGACTTGTGGCCGAGCTCGTGCCCGATCAACAGCGCGCCGCCATTGATGGTGCCGACGCCGAGCAGCAGCGCGACATAGGACCACCACGGCAGCTCTTGCGTCCCGAAGAAGGCGATCAGCGCGACGTAGTTGATCCAGGGAAACGCCACGGTGATGCGCGCAAGCCGGAGGTAATACGGATCGGCCTCCATCGCGGCGACCACCTCCGCCGGCGGATTGTGGGTGTCTTCACCGAAGAGGACATCGAGCAGCGGGATCAGGATGAAGATGAAGACGAAGGGGATCAGCGTCACCAGCGGATTGTGCGTCCGCACGAAGAGCCAATAGGACAATAGCGGGATCAGCGGCGGGATGAACGAGAGCATCCAAAGATAGCGCTTGCCGTCCTTGTAGGTGATGGTTTCGCCAGCGGCGTTGGTGCCCGTGAAGATCATCGCATTCCCTCCAGCTGCTCTTTCGAGGCGGCATTCGCCGTTGTTTCGGCAAGCATGCCGCGAGGCGGGCCTGCGCCGCCAGTTCCCAATAGGCCAATTTTGTGGCATTTTGCGCCAAACCATTCGGCTGGACGCTCGCGAGGGAGGGCGCCGACGCAATGCAGGGATCGGAGGCGGATGCCCTTCGGGTGCCGGTGTCCGCGAGCTACGCGCGGGCGCTCGTGCGGGCGTTCGGCAAGACGCGGGGCGAGCGCGACGAACTGCTCAAGGGCACCGGCGTCGAACAGGACCTGCTCGACCAGCCGGGCGCCCACATGCCGGTGTCGTCGCTGGTGATCCTCGCCGCCAACATCACCCGGGCGCATGGCGAGCTGTGGCCGTTGTCGGCCGCGGCGGTGTGGTCGACGTCGCTGCAAGGGGCGCTCGATGTCGCGACCAGGACGGCGCCGACCATCGCCGCTGCGTTGAACATCGGCGCGCGCTTCGGGTCGACCCGCGCGCCCTTCATCCGCAACCGGCTGCGTAAGACCGCGCGCTCGATCCAGATCGAAATCGCTCCGGCGGTGCCCATGGAAGGCGCATTGTGGCGCGCCGTGGCGCTGGCCGTCAGTCTCAACATCCACGCCGCCTATCTGCAGCTGCTCGAGGATGCGATCGGACAGGCGACCCTGAAATTTCCCTGGCGGCCGCCAGCGGGCGCCGAGCGGCTCATGCAGCATTATTCATGCGCCGTGGAATTCAACGCGGCCGCCTTCATCTTCGACGTGCCGAACGCGCTGTGCGCGCGGCCTTCGCCGTTTGCCGATCCGGAATTGCACGCCAAGGCGATCGAAGCGCTGGAGGCAGTCGAGAAGCCGCGCTCGGACACTGCGGCGCTGGCGCGGATGGTCGAGAGCCTGATCGCGGCGCGGCTGCCGCATCGTCTGGCCGAGGAGGAGGCCGCGCGCCTCGTCGGCACCTCGCGGCGGACGCTGGTGCGGCGGCTGGCGGAGGCAGGCTGCGCCTTCCGCCCGCTGCTCGATGGCGTGCTGCGCGAGCGCGCGCGGACCATGCTCGCGGAAGGCACGCAGTCGCGCGACGAGATGGCGGCTGCGCTCGGCTACACCGATGCGACGAGCTTCAGCCGCGCCTGCCGGCGCTGGTTCGGCGCGAAGGGCGTGCGGGCCTAGCTCAGCGGCGCGCTGTGACGCGGCTGCGCGGGCTCGCCGCCGTTCGACAATTGAGGTTGGATGACTGGGGGATCGTTGCGCTTTTGCTTCGAGGCCCACGCGATGAACGGGTAGGCGAGGAGCGCCAGATATCTGGTGGGCATTGGATGATCGATGCCGAACGTCGTCGCCTTCCTCGCCTTCGGCAGGTAGGCGCTCCCGAACAGCACATCGTAGAACGAAATGAAGCCAGCGAAGTTCTTGTCCCTGGCTTCGGCCTCGCTGCTGTGGTGCCAGTGGTGAAACTCCGGCGACACCAGGATGTAGCGCAGCGGCCCGTAGTTCAGGCGCACGTTGGCGTGGACCAGCCAGGTCTGCCAGAAGTAGACGAGGAGGTAAGTGCCGATCGCTTCGGTGGAGAAGCCGAGCGCGTAAAGCGGAAACAGCGCGCCGGCCTTCATGAAGATTACGTCGAGCGGGTGCTGGTGAATCGCAGCGAGCCAGTCCAGCTCCTCGACCGCATGATGAACGGAATGGATCTGCCACATGGCGGGTACGATATGCAGGATGCGGTGCGTCCAGTAGATGCCGAGGTCCGCGATCAGGATCACGATGGGCACTTGGACCAGATACGGAAGATTGCCGATCGCCTGCGTCACCGCCGCAGGCAGGACCGATCGATTGACCAGAATGGCCACCGTCGTGATGGCGATCACGCCGGCCAGCACCAGCCACCCGTTGATGAACAGGAAGGCCATGTCAGTCAGCAGGCCACGCCTGAAGATCTTCTGAGGCCTCGCAGCGAACAGTCGCTCGAAGGGCACGAAGATCAAAACCGCCAGCAAAAGCTGGTTGAATCCCAATAGATCGCGCATTCAAAATGGCCGCCCTGAAATGCCGGTAGCCTATCACCTCGGCTCCCGACGGCGTCAATAGGAAGGAAAGCCCAAACCGAGGGATCGTTAAGAACGCACGTCGAGCTGGAGCGCCAATCGGTCTGGTTCCAACTCGCCGGTCGCGGCGGGAAACCAGACAAATCCAATCGATCTTGCTGCCGCGCAGAGATGCTGCGGACAAATCGCCGCGCTGCTCGATGCGGATGAGAGCTTGGCGACATCGATCCCCGGCAGGCGCCGGAGTGCCGCAACACTCGAGAATTGGTGTCACCCGTCATGTCCGCTTGGCTTCGTTTCATCGAACCGCACGGGCGACCGATATGGACTTCACGTTCGAGGTCTGATACCGACGCGAACGCGGGTTTTGGGCAGGGACGCGTTGAAATGTGGAAGGTTTTTCCGTTGTGAATAGTCCGCCTCTTGCAGACCGTATTGCGCTGCGAGCGCGTCCGTTGCACGTTCTCGTTGTGTACCTTGTTGCACTCGTGATCGGTCTTTCGACTTCCGTCGCGTCGGCGCAGACAAAGGCGCTCGATGTGCCCGAGAAAAACATCGTCGCCGCTCCGCGTGGCGAGCGACTGCTGGTGCTGCTGAACTTGCAGCCTGATCGGGACAAGCTGCGTGCGATGTCTGCGGAGGACGCGAGCGGGACTTTGATCGAGACCGGCAAGCGTTACGCTGCGGATATTTTGAACAGCGATCGATACCGCGGCCAGTACAAGACGGCGGAAGTGATATTCGCCTTCGTCGTGGACATGGATGAATACAGCCGTCCGAACTACGGCGGCATGGTGAGGGTCGGAACAGTCTCCTATCAGCGCGAGGAGGCCGGTCTAAAGGTCGTTTCGACGCAACTCGACACCGGCGTTATCCGATAACGCATCAGTGGTGTGGATGAGCCGAATTGATGCTCGCCCAAGTTCAGACGGTTGACGAAATTGCATTCCAAATCTCCATTGCGCCTCAAGAACCCGATCGGAAAGATTGTCGTCGTCGCTCTTTTGGCGATCGTGGCGGTCGGCGGCGCGGCTGCCATCGGCCTCTACGCATATCCCAAGGTCCAGATCATCGCGCGCACCGTGATGGCGATCTCGGCCGAGCAATCGAAGCAGAGCGCCGATCTGGCCAGCATCAAGAGCGAGGTGACGAAACTCCAGACGAGTGTCGCCAAATTGGAGACCGAAGGACGCCCGTCGCCGGTAGCTCAAGAGCAGCCTTCACCCGCCGCCGATCCTCTCGTTAACGCCGGTCCGCGGCTGCGGGAATGGGCCTTCCTTGACGACGTCGATGTCTATCAGAAGGCCGGGTTGATCGAGATTTATGGCGGCGTCCTGACCCAGCGGCGTACCGGCCCGGTCGCCGTGCGATCGGCGATCTTGACGACGACTGCGCCGAAGACGTGGCTTGTCTGGTCACCTGACTATTCACCGCTGATCGACGCCCAGCGGATCGAGCTCGATCTCGACGCCGAGACGATCCAGGCGGGAAAACTCACTGTCGGTGTCATCCTTGCCGACAACAGCTTTGTGGGCTGGACGGCGCGGCTGGGGCCGGACATGCCGGCGGATCCGTCGCTCAAGCCGGTCGCCGTTCCGAACGATATCGCGGAGCCCGTCGGACGCGCCGCCGCCTCGGTCGAGGCACTGCTAGCCGTCGGCGACGGACGCTATGTGGGCGATGTGCCGGCAACGCTGAAGGCTGCTCTTGGCGGAGCGGCGCCGGCGAGACGCGCCGTGAAGGCCTGGGTGCTGGCTGTCGAAGGCGGCGCGCCGGGCGCGATCGCCGTGCGCCGGCTTGCCCTGAGTGGTCCGAAGCAGAGTGCTGTCGCGCCTGCGACGTCTGCTCTCGCCGGTCAGGTTCAGGGTGTCCCGATCACGCCCGGCGATCGCATCGAACTCGTTCTGGAAAACAATGAGGTGCGGTCGAACGAACTCGCACTCGATGGAAGCTTCGGGTTTGCCGACGTGCCGACACGGCTTGCGGCGTCCCTGCGCTACCGCTTCAAGGGCGAAACCCATTACGCGTCCCTGGGCCGGTGGTTTCGTCCGCTTGCCGGCACGATGGTCATGAATGTCTTCGTGAAGCCCGAGTATGACAATCCTGGTGGCAAGGAGCCGAACCCGGCAGAGACCGACATCAAGTCGGAGTTCGACTCCGACGGCCACGGCGGGCTCACCATCTTTCGGTATGCGGCCCATCGGCGAACGACATGGCCGGGGAGCGCCGGCTATCCGCGCGAGTTCGTGGGTCGGTCCTTTGCCAACAATTTCGGATTTCTCGACCGCGATCGCGCCTACGACAATCGCGATCGCTGCCTCAGAATAGGCGCTGTGGGCGGCAGCACGTACGTTGCCCTGCAGGTGAAGCCTTTCGAGAAGTTCACCACCGTTCTCGAGGCAGAATTGGGCAGGCGGCTTGGCCGCTGCGTCGAGGTGATCTCAGCCGGGCGCGACAATGGCGATCTCGCCGCCAACTACCGCGTCATCCGCGACTACATCATGAAATTCCAGCCGGATGTCGTCGTGATCGAGCATATGGTTGGACTTGCGACGCAAATGGATCCCCGGATCCTCAAAAGCACGCTGGGCTGGAGCTACGAGCACAACGTCGTCGACAATTTCTACTTTGACGCTTCCGGTGCGCTCACTTTTCGATCCTGGGATCCAAGTTGGGCTCTCGACGCCGTTGCGCCGACCAACGAGCAGCTCATTCGCAACCTCGGGACCGCTGATAGTTTCACGATCCCCTATGCCGATTTTCCGCCAGAGGCCAAGGCGTCGTTCGATCTGTTCGCGGCCATCGCACAGAAATTGCGCAGCGATTATCCGAAGACTCGTTTCGTCATGGCAACCGGACACGATCAGGCAGGGTGCCGTCGCCGCAACGATTGCGATGGCACGTTCGAGATGCCGGACGGTCGCATCGTGAGGAAGGGCGTCGCGCAAGCGATGGAAAACTTTGCCAAGCTTTGCGTGCAGGCAGGGATCGATTGCGTGCAGCCGCCGGTACCGGAGATTCCGTCAGCCGCGGACGAGACTATTACTTATGCGTATGATGCTCATTATTCCATTCGGGGACATCAGTGGCTTGCCAGGAATCTTGCCGACCAGTTGTTCGCAATTCTTTCCAAGCCGCGTCCGGAGCCGCGCAAATGATGTCGAGGGCGCTGGCATTTGGCCTGGCCCTGGTCACAGCCAGCCTGTCCGCATCGTCGGCGCGCCCAGCGGATATCCGGCCGCTGCCGTATCCGTTTGGGCACATGATCACGTTCTCGAGCGATGTCGACTACCAGGCGCCATGGCACGGCAATTCGATTCATCGCTATCTCAATGAAGAACTCGGGCTGCCGATCACGGACAGCTTCTGGATCAGCAGCACGACCGGCGCCGACGATGTCAGCGCGCTTTTTCGGTCCTATCAGGGCCTGAGCACGCAGCCGTCGCGCGTCGATGGGCATTCGGTCTACGGGCTCTTGCTCCGCCAGTGGCACCGCGGAAACATCGATACGATCCATTCGTGGAGCGACGACATGGTTCCGCAGTACCGTCACGTCTTGCCGGAGCCGCAGCCGCTTTCCGCAACTGGGATTGCGCTGGATCTGACCGCGACCGGAGACTGGATGGCTGCGTTCGAGGCGTTGGGCGGTCGGGGCTCGCGCGGATATCAGCAATTGCGGATGATATTCGATCGGGAGCCGCCGAAAGACCTCGTCGTCGAGGCGCGGTTCGCCGATGGCAAGGCCTACGTATTCTCCAAGGAGATGACAAGCCGATTCCGGAGCGTCGGTACGACGCCGTCGTTCGACAATGCTTCGGTCACCATCGTGTTGAACGAGCCCTGGCCGACGGGGCCCATGCCGGCGAGGGATCCGCCGTTTCCGGCGTTGTCGGCGCTGCAAATCAAGGCGAGTTCGTGCGCGCCGTCCTGCGCCGTCAAGCTCATCGCCATCGAGCGCGACAACTTCAGCCGCTGGTCGGTGCTGGCGCAGAAGCCGGCTCTTGAGGCCCTGAACATCCGTCCCACGGTGCTTACCTCCCATGGAGGTCACACCTACCATCCGGACTTTGAAGGTCCCGGGGAGCATTATCGTCGCGACTTCAATTTCGGCGACGTGCGGCTCGAGTCGATCGGTCTTGCAGGACAAGCGGGGACGCACGGCTATTACGCCGACATTCTCAGGGAGCTGGGCTTCAGGAGCGTGACATCGATCATGAACGGGGATCGGAACGAGGCGTGGTCCTGGCACCTGCCAGTTCCTGCCGTGACGTCCATCTACCCCGGCTTTTACGCACTTTCGAAAACCCACGCTCTATTCGGAGACGCCCAAGATTCCCTCGCGGATACCGAAGCGCGGCTCGCCGCTCTCCAATCCACTGCGGCGGGTTTCAAGCTGGAGCCCTATGTCTGCACGGTCAGCATCTATTGCCGCGCTTCTTCCCAGGGGTCGGTGGCTGGCGCGGAAATCGCTCTCGACCACCACCTCATCGAGAAGGGGGTTCACGTCGAGCACCAGTGGTACATTCATTTCGGCACGGTGCGGTACGATCCGACATTCACGGCGACGCCTGAAGCGCCGTTTCCGGCCGTAACGATGGATACGTTTCGCGACCTGTCGCGCGACTATTACAACCCGGCGGGCGACTTGCCGGAAAGTCGTCGTGTCTGGGTCCCGGCTGGTGCGGTCTGGGCGAACTACCGGATCATGCGCGACAAGATCCCCGAACACGTTGCGGTTGATGCCGCAACCTCCGAGATCAACATTACCCCGTTCGCGGACCCCGTCTTGGGGCAGAATTTGCCGGATGCGAGAGCCGGCACGCGGGACCTCCATGGCATCACGATTTACGTGCCCCACGCGGAGCATGCGACCGTCAAGCTCGACGGTAAGCAGCTGACGACCTTCACGCGCAATCCGGCAGACTCAACCGGACGAGAGTCGATCACGATCGTGGACGACGACACGCCGGCGACGGTCTTCAATCGATTGCCGCCGGACCGGGCGGGCAAGCTCGAGGTCGCGAACGCCGACTACAGCTGGCAGACATTGTCGGATCGGACGGCGGAGGCGCCTCCGGCCTACGCCAGGCTGGTTGCGACATCACGCGAGGCGACGCTCAAGTTCTCGCCGAGCGATCTGCAGTTCTTCAACGTCACCCATCTGTCCTGGTCGTACCGCATCCGCAGGGATGATGGGACGGCGCCGCGCGGGCGTCTTGCGGTGATCTGGCATATGGGAGAGGGCGCGACCGTGGCTGTTGCGGAGGGAGCCGGGTCTTCCCTGCCGCAGGGCGCGGACACCGGGCGATGGGTGCCATCGGTTGCCAGGGACGGGCAGTGGCACACGGCCACCTTTGCGCAGCATGATTTTCTCTGGGCGCCCGGCTACGAGAAGTGGCGCGCGCAACCCTTGGTTCTTGGCGAGATCCGGTCGGTCGAAATCAAGCTGGTCGATGCCGCACCGGGCGACATTCTTGAGATCGGTGCGATGCAGGGCCTGCGTCCGAGCGGAAATGCGGTTGATTCCGAACATCGACTTCTTCTTGCTGGCCGTGTTCTGGCATCATCGGGACAGCCGCAACAGGGTGTCGAGATGACCGCGCGGATGGAAGACGGGACGGTGCGCACCACGGCGACGGACGCGAGCGGCTATTATGTCTTCGGGCGGATCGAGCGTGGCGCGATCGTCGCGGTCACCGCGCGGACAGCCGCCGGCATCTGTGCGCCTCGCCGCGGCGATGCGATCGAGCTGCGGCAGAACGAAGCCGAGCTCGACATCGACCTCGGGCGCTGCAACCAGCTCAACTGAACGGGTGCGATAGTCGTTGCACCTGCGGCACCCGTGTGCGGCAGGGGTAGTGGCGCGCTCGGAGAGATCGCAACTTCAGATGTAAACAATTGTAAATCCGCCGTTTTTCAGTTCGATCCCAGGACGAGTGTTGATTTGAGTGGTTGGGCGCTGCGCTATCGGTTCCGCAGTCAGTTATCCACAGCCTGATTTGGCAAGCCCAAAGCCACCGAAGTCCCCTCACGCGCTGCTTGAGGTAGCAACAAGCTAACTTGAAACTCAGGATTAGCACTCTCGTAATCGGCGACCGTAAGGAAAACTGACGATTATCGGAAATGCTATGAGCAGCGGACATTTTGCACTGCCGCTGTATTGGTGCCGGGGGCGATCTAGCATCGCATTTCTGACGTTCAACCACCGTTTGCAGAAATCATTGATCGGGGACGGGCTCCGGAATTGGAAGCGCTGCGTTCGCTTTGCAACCTGCGCGTTCGTTATCGTCCAGAATGCGATTATGTCGTGCCTTGTTGCAACCTGCGAACCAGCATCTGATCAGTGATCCACGGGACGGCCACAGAGGCGGCGGTTCACGATCGTAGTGAATATGATTTGAGAAAAAAGGAGATGGTTCAAATGCAGGAGAAGACTGCGAGCAAGCGTCTGGTGCTTCCGCGTGAGGCCCGTTCGCGCATACCGTGCGGCAACACGAAATTGTACGGCTTGATCAACGAAGGTCGGATCGTCGCATACAAGAACGGTCGCCGAACGATGATCGATCTTGATAGCATCGAGGCATACCACGCTTCGCTGCCGCGTATCGCTCCGAAGCCGAAGGTCATGTCTAAGTAGGTGGTTCCCGATGCCCGCGACCTTCAACATCAGCGCCCACGTTTTTGATCCCGCTTAGGGCGGTCCCCGCGTGGCATCACGAGGGCGACGCCACGATACGGGCGATCAACGACGCGGCGTAACCGCAGACAAGCCGTGCCCCAATTCAATATTCAAGACCAGTGTCGGGCGGCTGAGCGCCCGCGCCCGCCGCACGGGCTGTAACAGCACCGTGCGGCGACCAGAGAACCAGAGAACAGAGAGCAAAAAATGAAACCGTTTCGCAAAGGGATCAACGAACAGTGTTCGCCAGCGAAGGCGAGCCTGTTGACCAAGGTCAAGTCCAATGCATGCCAATGCGCCGCCTGGCGGCTCTGCGTCGCCTATCGCTTGTACGCCTGATACCAAGTGCCTCACGATCGATTTTCTCAAGACATTGTTCGCTCATACGACCCAGCCCGTCTACGTTTGCAGTTTCACGAATGAGCGCATCGAGGGCGCCGAGCGTCACGTGATGACGCGCAAGCCGATCGAGATCGAAGCGTTCAAATCCCAATGGGACATCGCAGGGCGCGGGATGTTCTTCGCGGTCGGCACCGTCAAAGGCAACAAGCGCCACAAGCCGACGATCGCAGAAACGATCGGGCTTCATGCCGACATCGACTTCGACAAGGTCGACGGGACGCCGGACCTTGCCAAAGTGTTGCGGCAAATTTCCCGGCTTCGCTATCCGCCGTCCGCCATCGTCAAGAGTGGCGGCGGCGTGCATCTGTACTATCTGTTCAAGGAAGCGATCGACACGCAAGGCGTCGCCGGTGACGTGAGCAACATCGACCGCATCGAGGCCGCGCTTCGCCAGTTGGCCGACATCGTCGCCGGTGATCTCGCCGTGTGTGAGGTCTCGCGCGTGCTGCGCTTGCCGGGGTCGCACAATACCAAGCGTGATGAGCGCATGCCGGTTGAAGTGCTCGAACTGCACGGCGATCGGCGCTATGAACTCGACGACCTCGAAGAGTGGTTTGCCGAGCAGTCGCCGGTGATGCTGCGCAAGTCACGTGAGGCGGCGAAGCCCGCTGGTGAAATCGACTTGTTGGCCGAGTATGCCGAGAAGCACGGCTTCAAAGCGCCGATCGATGTCGAGAAGAGGCTCGCTGACATGATGTTCATGGGCGGGGACGACAGCAGCGTGCATCAGACACAGCTCTCGGTGACGGCGTCGCTGCTCAATCGCGGCATGCTTGTCGATGATGTCGTGCCCTATGTGCTTGAAGCGACGCGGCGGGCGGCTGGCGAGTATGCGAGCCGTTGGAACTGGCGTCGGGAAGAGCGTAAGGTTCGCCGCATGTGTGAAACTTGGATCGAAAAGCATCCGCAGAAGGAGGACAAAAAGGAAGAGTATGCTCAGCGCGTGGCGGTTGAAAAGTATATCAGCGAGCGGAAGATCGAATTTAAGACCATCGAGGGTGGTGCGGGTCGCGGCGAGGGCAGGCAAGTCGAGCGCGTGAGCACGGCGTCGCAGCAGAACGGCAAGGTCGTTGCGATGCCTGTCACCGTCACGAAACAGCAGCAGCATGAACTGCTTGGCCGAGCGGTGCTTGCTGGGCTCATCGGTGACAACGAGCGCCTGATCAACACCAAGAACGGCGCCTGGTTTTACTCGGCCGGCATCTGGGAATTGCGCACAGATAAACAGTGGCTCAATGTCCGCATCGAACAGGCATGTCGCCGTCTCAGCTTTAAGAATACCACCAAGCTGATCAACGATACGCGCAATTGGATTGAGCGTGATCCCGACCTGTGGCGCGACGGCGAAATTCCCTGGGACCAGCATGGTAAGGTGCCGACGCGCTCCGGGCTGATCGACCCGCGCACCGGCACGCTTGAGCCGTGCAAGCCCGAACACTATGCGACTTGGCGCGTTGAGGTGGACTATAAGCCCGACGAGCCGTGCCCGTGGTGGTGCATGGCAATCAACGATATGTTCGGCGATCGTGAGCCCGACGAGCGGGCTGCGCTGATCTCGACCGTTCAGGAATTGATGGGCACCGCGCTCATCGACAAGAAGCCGCGCGCACTATCGAAGGCGTGCGTGTTTTGGGGCAACGAGAACCGCGCCAAGTCGACCGTGCTCGATGTCGTCGCCGGGTTGTTCGGCGGCAATCCGATTGGCGCCTCCCTCACTGCGGTTGAAAGCCCGCACGGGCTGATGCCATTCGTGCGCCGCGCGCCTTGGATTTTGCATGAGGCGTTCGGCGGGCAGTGGCATCTCTCGGCGTCGGTCAAGTCCATCGTCACGGCCGACCCCGTGATGATCAACGTCAAGAACGGCCCGATGCTCACGCAAGTGATCCGCTCGCCGATCTTCTGGGCGACCAATTTTCAGCCGCAGTTCAAGGAAGCAACGCGCGCGATCGTGAACCGCATGATCGTCATCGAGGTTACGCGAGAATTCGACGAGGCGAGGCCAATCGGCGCCGCCGCTGAGGCGGTCAAGCGCGGCTTCAGCAAGCCCGGCGAATTTGTCGTCGCGACCGAACTGCCGGGCGTCCTGAATTGGGCGCTGGCGGGCCTGCGGCGGGCGCTGGGGCGGGGGTCGATTGCGGCGACGGATAGCATCCGCGAAACGGCGGAGGCGATCCACCGCGACAGCAACCTCGTGGCGGGGTTTCTGCCGGACTGCGTCGAATTTGATCCGAAAGCGCGGATCAAGGTCGCAGACTTCTGCCTGGCATTCTCGGCGTGGTTCGTCGAGCAGAAGGGTGAGGACCGACGGCCGCCATCCAATGACAGCATAAGGAAGGCGCTGAAGGCGGTCGGCGACGGCCGCATCGTGACCGAGCGCACCAAGACGAGCCGATACTACTGCGGCGTCGCGCTGAACAAGCTGGGGCTGCGCTACCATCAGTCGGCTTACGAGAGCCACATTTTCGAGGGGAAGACTGCCCTGACGAAGGCGCCAGGTAGCGATGTGAACTCCCTGATCCCGGCAGCCTGGGACGAAAGGGAGAGCATCATCGCGATGCGGGCGTATCACCAGCGCGTCACCGATGCCACCTCTGGCGTCACCGATCAGCGTAATGAACGGCGTGACCTGGCAGAGATCGTTGGCGAGGACGACGATGATGAGTGACGGGTGACGCGTCCAGCGCGGTCGAGCGCCGCGCGTCACCGAGCGCGTCACCGAGTTAATTGTCTGTTCTGGTGCGGTTTTCTCTAGTTGATGACACGGGTGACGCCAATATCTGGCATTGGATAGAAAAGGAGGATGAAAGGAAGAAGTTGGAGAAACAATGTTGCGGAACGGCTAGGTGTGTCGGAGTAGGGCGTTTACGGCGTCAACCGCGTCACGCGTCACCGAAATCAGGTCGTCGAGGCACGGCGTCGCGGGTCCTTCCTGGCACCGGGGCAATGCGGGTCGCGCTTGCGCCCCCGGTATGACCAGTCCCAGCATTTTCTAAGACCGACAACAACGACAGGGAGTTTAGATGTGAAACTGATCTCCGCATTCGGCGCCGCCGACATGCTGGAACTCGACCGGCAAACGGTCCGCCGCGCGTTGCGCCACGTTCGGCCGGACGGGCACGAGAATAAGCAGCCCCGTTGGCGCCTGAAGACGATTATCGACGCCGTCGATCGACACTTCGGGCGGAATAGCGCCGCCGTGGCGCCCACTGCGACCGCTGCCCTGGACGCTCTCTTTGAGGCGTTCGATACCGGTTGTAAGCGCCTCGACGGCTTGCCGGACCTCGAAGCTCGGCGCCGCGAGGCGCGTCGGCTGATGGCGGCGCTGGTCGACCTGGATGCCGCTATGCGCTCCGGTGCCCGCGCATGCCGTGAGGATGAACTGCGGGCCGCGCTACGGTGCGACGAACACTTCCGGATTGCGATGCGCAACTTCGAGCGGCCCTGCGGTTGGACGCAAGAGCAGTGCTGGGCCTTGTTGACCGAAGGTGCCGAGCAATGAACGAGGAGGGGCATGACTGATTTAAGAGATGACGACCCCGAGCATCTTGCGGAAATGTTGGAGGCGGCTGCTGCCATGGTTCGCCATCGGTCGAAGCGGCGCACTTGGATCGATCAATTCCGGAACGATGAGGTGCTGGTCGCCTCAGCGGCTGCACTGGTGGCGGGGGTCGACCCCGAGACGATCCGACGATGGTGCGCCGCGACTGCCGATACGGATCGGCCCCTGGGATACCGGGTTGCCGATCTGTGGCTCGTCGATGCATTCGAGTTACTGCATCAGATCGAGAAGCGGCGCGATCTTCATGCACGCCGTAGGGTGGAAACAGAATTGAAGGCATATTGGGCTGAGCGGGCGCAGGCGCGGCGGTCGCAGGGACTGTGCCTGGATGTGGTGACGAGACGCGAGGTCGAGGGGGCGTGACGTCCGGTGTCTGCTTACTGGGGTCTAGCGGACTTTGGCGGAAGGTCCGGCGACTTCCGAGTGTGACCAAAGGCGGACATCGCCGGACCGATTTGCTAGGATTAGCCTGACGGCTATTGGGATGCGGCATGGTCTACAAGTTCGATCCGATGTACTTTAATGGCACCATCTTTGATCTTGATGATACGTGCGTGATGGCCAAAGGCTGGGCGCAATTGAGCAGTGACCGTATCCCAGCGTCCTACTTCCCAAAATCTCTTGTGTTCACCGCTGCTTCCGCGAAGCTGCCTGACATGTTTCACATGTCCAGAGGCTTCTTTGTTTTCTCGGAACGAGCGCGGGTGGTGGTAGAGCACTGGGCACCTGGCCAGCTCGAATTTATTCCAGTCGCCTATCACGCAAAGCCCAAGGTTGCCGCCACACTCGACTTTGCGCACGCCTATTACTTTATCAACGTGCTCGGTCGTGCGCAGCGGATGCAATGGCGGAGCACTCCCTCATATAAAATCTACACGCGAGACGACGGCACCGAACTTTTTATGCCGTTGCCCGGCCTCGACAAGTGGGAGCTTCGAGAGCGAGCGCCCGGCGAACCTCTAATCTGGCGGGACACGCCATGGCGGGATGGCAACAAAGAATACGGTTGTCAGAGCGACCCCTTCATAGAGGACATCCTTTGGCGTGAACTTGATGCAAATTTCCCCGATCAACTGCATGCGCTTCGCGTCGGAGGGGATTGACGGCGACTTCCGGTTTTGGCCCTTTGTCGAAGTCCTCGCCCCAGCTCGCAATGACCCGCTTCTAGGCGCAAAGCGGACGAGGTACCGAGTAACGCACGCTCGACAAACGCCCGAAATGCGGCCGATGCCACGACAACCTGCATCGAACGTGGCCCCCGCCACACCGCCGATCTAGTAAGCAAAGTCGTGCGGCCTAAGCTACCTGAATGCGAAATCCATTCAGAAAAACACAGATGCAGAAGCTTGAAACCACCATCACCTCGCTGACGAAGCGTGGCGAACAGCTCGTCGCCATGCGCGCGGCAGCCCAGGACGCTTTGGACGAAGCTACCAAGGCCCGCCAAGCAGCGCTGTTGTCGGGCGATCTCAACGATCAGCGCGCGCTCGATAACTTGCGCGGCGCCGTGGACATGACAACGTCCTCCGTTACGGCGTTGGACGACGCGCTCGCCGTCCTGGCCCAGGAAAAGGTCGAGGCGGAACGCCAGCTCGCTGCCGAACACGATCGCATCGATCGCGCGATGGCGGCTGACAAGCTGGCAATGCAGGTTGCTGCTATCGAGGCAGCGTTGCCGAACTTCCTTGAGCAGTCGAGCGTTCTCGCCGACGCTTTGTCGGCGATCAGTCATTGGCATTTCGAGGCCAGCCAGATCGCGGGTTTCGTCCAGAACACCAGGGGGCAGGTCGAAATCGCGGCCAACTTTGCTTTGGCCGAGCTTCGGACGATGCCCGACGCGATCAGGCACGGTCGGCAAGCAATGCCGCCGCTGATGCCTTCGACCGCGCTGGTCTCGGCGGCGGCAGAACCGACGCCGGAAATGCAAACTGTCTTCATGCTGCGCTCTGCGTGGTTTCGTGACGCGCACGAGCAACGGAAGTTCGCGGGCCAATACGAAGATGCGATCATGCCGATCGGCACGGCGTGCCGTGCCCTGGACCAACGCATCGCGGTCGATGTGACCGATCCGCGCCGCGCGCAGCTCCGTGGCGTGCGCGGCGGGGACTTCAGTCCTCAGGCGGCTGATGTCATCGATCTTGACACCGTCGAGGAGCCGAAGAACGCGGCACCCGTCGAGCCCGATCGGGTGCTGCGCGATGCAGCTTTCACCGTGATCGACCGCAGCGCAGATGCGCGCACGATCCAGATTGAGGTGCCGCGCCTGTGACCGTCAAAGCCGCGCCTCCCGGCTGGGAACCCCATCGCATCGAAACGCGTATCGACGGCTATATCGCGACGCGCGGCGGCCGTATCCCCGTCGCCGTGGCGAAGATGATCGCCCACGCTGCGCGGCAGCCGGGCGATGGCGCCGTCGCTGCTATCCGCGCGCGCATGATCGCGCGGCACAAGGAGGTGCTCGGCCATGTCTGAAAAAGCTCCGGCTGAGGAGGGACCAGCAAGCCTTCTCGCCAAGAGGGAGGCCGCTGTCGAGGTCGGGTTGGTTGGCGATCTCGGCGGCGGCCTCGATGTGGAGAATGACGACTACGATCGCTTGCTCGCGTCGCTCGGCCGTACGTTTGAGGATGACGAGCGGATCGCGGTTCACGAAGCTGGGCACGCTGTCTGCGCGCGTCTGTTGGGTCATGACGTGGGCGGCGTGACGGTGAACCCCGACGTGTCCCATGGCTCCGAAGGACTGTGTTGGGGTGTTGGTCACGCTGAGGCGTTCGTGGAAGGCCGTGGTGATGCGTCCGACGTTCGGGACGCGCTTCGCTCGGTTATGCCGAAGGCGGGCGAGGATCGTCAGCCTGTGGCAGATGTCTTCGCCAATGTTTACGCCAAATGCATTGAGTTTGTTGCCGGTCGAGCGGCGGAGCGTATGCTGCTCGAAGGAGAGCCGCCTGAGCCTACCGATGATCTTCGGCAGACACGTGAACTTGCCATGCTCATCGGTTCTAGCGAAGAGGCGATTGCTACCTTTATCGCGCACTGCGATGTGGCTGCGCTCGATTTGCTGATGCCACATGGCGATGTCGTGATGGCGCTGTCCATCATTTTGCGCATCAAACGAACGCTGGATGGAGCGGAGATCGATCAGATCATCCAGGATATGGAGGCGCGGAAGGTAATGACGGTTGAGCGCCAACGTCGGGTTGACTGGCGCAAACGCGAACTGGTGGCGGGCCGATTTCGCGCTGAATTTGATCATCTCAACGCCGCGCCGCTGTCAAATATCGTTCAAAATAGGTGGTGTAATCAGCGATGAGTTTGATCGGAAGTCGCGACGGATGTACTTGTGCCTGACGATCTCGAATGGCCCCGACGGCGTCGTCGTCGGGGCCATTGCTTTTGAGGTACTTTTTAGCAGACCAATACCGACCTCTAGGTCGTTACGTTCGTCTGAGTTGCCAATTGCTGCCAGCTATTCATCAAGCGCGCCAGATCATCGGCAGAAAGGCCATAATTGTCGGGCATAGATTTATATTTGACGCCCGAGAACGACTTAATCTCTGATGTAATCAGGGCTTCACCTTGAGACGACGTGTCCGCGCCCGGCCAATACACAGCGCCAGCATGATGACGCTCTGTCTTCGCGTCAAACACGACTTGCCCGCCGCTTCTAGAACCATATCGAGTGAAGTCCTTCACGTCGCTCCAACGATACTGCTTCTGCATCGCGCTGGTTGCTCGAAACCCATCAGCATCGAGCCGAAGAGAACCCTTCAGCCCTCTTCTTCCGAAGACCACGACAAGCAACCCAATAAAAACACCGATGAAAGCTAGGAATACGCCGTCTCCCTTTGCGGCACTGCCGGGCCGAAGATCGCTCGATATCACCACAAACGCGAGCAGAGCGGCTATGGCGGGGCCGGTAGCAATAACCGTCCACCACTTAAATGGTGAAGCGCACAGACAGAGAGGTCCGGGAAACTCCGCGATTAGCCGCTCCACTTGATTTGGATCATCTCGGGTTGATTTGAGCATGAATGCTGGCAATGATGCTGAAAGGTTAGCGGCTGTTCGCCCGCGTCCGGGGTAGAGAGTATCGGATCGTCAACGACGCCCCGAAACCCTTTTTGGGCGTAGCAACGATTTTGTCCTCAGAGGGATTTTGCTCGTCGTACATAGCTTGGCAGCAGGAAGGCATCTGATGGGTGGGTCCCGGATAACCACCTAGCCGTCGATGGAGTGCGCCCGAATTCAAATCCAATGATCGAGCACCGCGCAGTTCAGCCTCGCGCAAGTGCCTCTGAATTTCGACGCGAAACTGCTCTTTTGTTGGCAAGCAACTCTCCTTCGAATGCAAATGTACTGCCTGGCGAAATCAATGGGCGCGAACCTTAATACAGTTCGGGCCTCCTCTTAATTCGTTCAAATTCCGCTAGGGCTGGCGAGAGTTGGGGGAGAGTGTCGAAAGTGATCTTAAGCTCGAACTTTTGAGCGCCATTCTTGAGCGCTTCTGTATTTCGGCTCCATTGAAGGTGCAGATCGTCGATCACGCGAACCACGCTCGCGGTAATGCCGCGAAACGAACTCTTCAGTTCGTAGAAGGCCAAAGGCACTTCGGCCGCGCATAGATTTGTTTCGAATTCCAAAAATCGACGACAATTGTGGAACAGCAAGTTCACTACGCTAAGTATCGCCATTGCATTCCCCGGCATTCCAGGCTCACCGAGCGCATTCATCAAGTCCTTGTCGATACATGCTTTGATACCGACCATCGCAGAAGAGAGTTCACTGCACTCGCTGCCAACCCAGCGGAAGAACTCGCGGCCTGTGAAGAGTTTCCTCGGAACAATGTCCGCCAACTTGTCGCACTCGATCTCTAAGGGCTGTAGTTTCGATCTAAGCAACTCGTCCACGAGCAAGAATTCCCACAGCTTTTCCTGGTTCATCGCAAGAGCACGAGCGGCCTCCGTCTCGTGTGAATATGCTTCCCCAACCTCTGCGGTGGTGGCGCTGCGATCTTGCATCGGTGCGAACGTTAGAGGGGGCGTGTAAGAATTATCTGGCGTCACCGAAGCGGCGGGGTTGTCAGCGCGCATCGCGACGATGGCCGATGCAAATCCTTCTGACACATCGGCGCGCGAGCAAAGTATGCGCTCGTTCAATCCGCTGGCCGACTTGAGATCGAATTCGCCAAATAGGCAGACTGGGAGCTTGCGGTTGTTGTTAAACCTGCGATCTGGTCCGCCATTTCGATTTACGAAACGCCAGGTTTCGGCAACCACAAGAGCGTCACTCGGCGCGGCATCATCCTCGACGAAGCGGACCGCCCTCGAGACCAATTCAACGTCATTGTAACGGAATGCAGCCACTCTTACCCCAGCAACGACAAGGATGGCGTCTGGGGTGAAATATAGCGTCTTATTCCCGAGGGGTAGTTGCAGAAACTCGACGTTACATTTGACGAGGGACGGGTTGGCTCTCCCTAGTGAAATCAATGTTCGCTGCACAGCCTTCGAGGTGCCGGCATTTCTCTTCCAATCCGCTTCATGCCTTTCCAGCGGAATTCTCCAAATGCGGCTGCACGCAGACAAGGCGCCGAATGCTTGTCCTAAAGCCTCGAAGCGCTCCGCTGCATCACCAGAAAGATCGTAATCGAGCGAAATGGTGTTTGAGAGCAGGCCGTGGACAGCTATTGCGCCCAGAATGATGACGGCCCCTGCGGCGACGAGGAACACGGCTACTGGCGAGGCTGCTGGCGTTGAGCTGACGATCGAGAATGCGCCGATTGCGAATAGCGCCACCAGCGCGCCGAGGAATGTCTTATATAATTGCCACCTCGATCTGCTTGCGTTCAATGCTTCCGCAATGTCGAGAGTGGAGCTGGCTACCAATTGCTCAATTGGCGAGCTAGTAATCACTGTCGCGCTTGGGACCAGGCTGGTGTCTTCGTTTGTTACCGGGTCACTCGCGTTAGGCAATCCACGATTTGGAAGTGAAGAGCGCTTGCCGGATGAGTAGGCTTGATAGGCCGTCCACGAAATTCCTGATCCGGGCAAGCCGACCGTTGTTCTCGTGCCATGTGGGCCAATGGTGAAATGGGCACCTCTAGGCCCAAGTGAGACGCTGGCTCCGCTGCCGCTCAAGTTTAAGCGAACACCAGGGATGATCTTGAAGCTCTGGCGAAACCGAAATCCCATGTGCCACCAATAAATAGATCAAGCAAAAATGTATGTTGGGTCAGAGCAAGCTATCTAAAAATATCCTTCGACCTCAGCCCCCGGATGAGCTTGGCGCCGCTGAATGATTGCATTGTTTCGCAACCTCTGCGCGTGGGTCAAGGGATAGCCGAAGAGTAAACGGACCGTAGAAGTACGGAAGCTGAGATGGCCGATGGCCGCACCATTTGAGGGAAGCGGCGGGCGGCCTCGCTTCAATCGCTTGCCGCCCCATTCTTGCTTGGGTGCCCTTGGCTCGCCAGTTATGCCCAACGCCAGCGTAGTTTTGCAAATGCATCTCGCCGGAACGCCTTACCTCATTCCGGATGATCGATGACCTTCCTCACATCAGGTTCATCGATCCCGTCCGCCTGATTGCATTCGCAAGGCATACCCGCGCCGCATTGACAGCCACGTGCTTCAGCCGTCCAAGGCAAGTGGGGATGGTTCTCACAGACCCAGCCAAGGCCGAAGCAGATTGGACAGTTGGGCTTTGTCATTCTTCTCCTATCGCTTTGACAGACCCTTAAACGAACTAGCTCGTAGAAGTCCTTCCGACGAGATGTCCCGGTACTCGACATCTGCGTAGAACTTCGGCTCAACCCAGGTTGCCTTCGGCTTCCTGATCGGCTTGGTCAACTTTGACTTCGGACTAACGACCGTATCGAGTTGCTTGCGAATTTGGCTGGAAGCGGTGCGGGACCAGCCGGTGCCGACTTTACCCATATAGATCAGTTCCCGGCCTTCTCGCTTGCCGAGATAAAGCGCGGCGACCCCCGTGGGGTCCTTCACGAACCCAACCACCGGGAATTGCTCTCGCTGAACTGTCTTGATCTTTAGCCAGCCGTCATTGCGATCCGAGCGGTAAGGCGCGTCGGCTTTCTTCGATACGATGCCTTCGTACTTCAGCTTGCTCGCGTGTACGAACAACTCGTGTCCGTCGCCTTCAAGATGCTCGCTGTATAAAAGCGGCGGCGAAAGTTCGTACGCGTCGAACAAACCCCGCAACATCGACTTGCGTTCGATCTGCGGCAGTTTTCGCAGGTCCTGCCCGTCGAGCCAAAGCAGATCGAACGCGTAGTACAGCAGTCGATCCTGACGGCCCCTCGCCAGTTCGGCTTGCAGTTCGCTGAAGTTGGTTCGGCCTTCATGGACGACGACGATTTCACCGTCGATGATAGCCTGACCGGGAATGCCGAAGGCCTTGGCGATTGCCGAAAACCGCTTCGTCCAATCGAGCCCGTTGCGTGTATACGCCTTGGCTCGGCCCTGGTTCAGGTGGATCTGAACCCGATAGCCATCGTACTTGATCTCGTGGAGATAGCCGGTCTCGGGAGCTTTGCTTCTGAGCGTGGCGAGCTGTGGCTTGATGAAGCCTGGCATCTCGATGCCTCGGGGACGCTTAACCATACGTAAACTCAAAATTAACTTGGGACAATGACGCACCAGTATAATGCCGCTTTACTGGTGATCCATGTTGGACGATGAATTCAACAAGCAGCGGGCTATTTTGATCCGCGACATTGCTGGCCGCGCGGATGATCCTTTCATCAAGCAGCGCCTTTTTGCGCTTGCCGCGCGGTACGAGGGGCCTCTCATCGCCAAGACCGTGACGCCCATTCTCATCGGCAAGCACCGCATTTCTGAAAACGAGCGTGGCTGATCAACTGAGCCAATCTACGGTCCCCCATGATCCACTTGACTTGCAGTTCGCGCTTTGTTCTTATGGCGGCTCATCGCCAGTTCAGAGCAAGTTATGCCCACACTCGAATTCGTCCGTTCGGAGATCGAGCGCATGCGCGTGCAAGTCAGCCGCCAACGCAAGGAAATCCTTCAGCTCCGGAGAGCCGGTATCTCGACCAACTCGGCCGACGCGCTGTTGCAGCGGATGCTCGACAAAATCGACGGGCTCTGTGCTGACCGAGATCGGATGAAGGCCGCGCTGCCGAAGCCGAAGGGCAAGGTTCTTGGAGGCCGGAAATGGTGAGGGAGCGTCCGCAGTGGTTCGATGATTGCGAAAATCCGCCAGCATTCATCAGAGCGCTAAACGAAGTACGGCAACTGTCTGCTCGTGAAGGCTGGTGCTATCACCATGTTCAAGCGATCCAGGTTGCTATCGATCAATACGCGGAGGCCGCGCTCGGCAATCGCGAGTTCTTTCTGAACCGGCCTTACAGTATTGGACCGGCTAGGAAGGGAGATGTTCCCTAACCATGAGGACCTCGCGCATCAGACGCCTGCCGGTCCTTGCGCAATATCAATCACGTGCCGGTCAGCGCCAACTGTGATTACAATCGTGTACGTCTTTGCACCGCCAGCCTGATCGGTCGGTGGCGCAAGGTGCAGTTGCCCGCCGTACCATTCACCTGACATGAGCGTATTGTCCTTGATCACGGATTGCTCAAGCGCTGCCATGTTGCGCTGTCCGGTTTCGACCGTAGCAGCGATCATCGCTTCGTTCTGTGCCGTAGCATTGCCTTGCGCAATCGCGGCGGCGGTCGGGCTGTAGAACGTGCCCGTGCGTCCGCTTGGGGTCGTGTAGCTGCCATACCCTGCTTGCGACGCGCTGTAGGCATTGCCTGCTGCGGCGAGACCCGTAAAAATCGCCCTTGCAACCTGGCGGTTCTTTTCTTCCTGCACCAGCATTTCATACGTCACGACCTGCATCGAATGATCAGTTCCGCCGACGTGTTGGATTGCTTCGACTTGCGCTACCCGGAAATCTACGGGGGCTTTGCCAAGATTGTTGATGCCCACGACAAACACCGGGCGGCCATTGGCTTGAAACTGCCGAGAAGCGGGCCGCACCAGGACAAGTGAGTTCTTCTGCCGGGAGACAAGGGCTGGCTGCCCATCCCGCATGAGCGACTGCTGCTGCGGGTTGGACGCCTTGAACTGAACCGTCTCACTGTTCGTTACACAACCGCCCAACGTGGCGCAAAGCACCACAACGCCCAGCTCACGCATTATGATTTCCCCAGACCCGAAAGCGAGATAGAACCGCAACCGGAGCGGGATATCAATATTCAGCTTCAACCCACAGCATAGACCTTAGTTGTGTGTACGCGAATAAGCCGCATCCGGTAATTGCACGAGCTGCTTGATCAAGAGTGACCGTCGCCAAGACGGTCCGTATTTAGGGAGGTTCGCTTTGAAGAAGATGACGATACTTGCGGTGGCGCTGCTTTGCTCAACCACATTTGCCGAAGCGCGCGGCGGCGGACATGGCGGCGGCCGAGTTTCCTACGGGGGAGGTCATCACACGTCCAGTCACGGTGGATCATACACTGGCGGGGTGGGATCGTCTCACAGAGGCGGCACCTATTCGAACCCGAGCACCGGAAATCGGTACGGCACGCACAGGTAGGTCATCCCAGGTCCCGGCATCTATCAGCGATGTCGGGATGTGCATCCTGTTTTTAACCCGCACCTCAAACATCATCGTTCAGACGACTTGTTGGAATTCAACCTTTAGCAAGTTGCCGGTTGGCGGTTCAACGCGTTTCCATTATCGTTAGCGCGCGTTGCGTCGGGGGTTTTGGAGCTGAGGGGGCGGTTGTGCGTTTGACATTGGCATGCCTGATTGCCTTCGCGCTTGGCGCCTGCACATCACAAGCTGAAAAGGACCGACGCGAAACAGCGCGTTCGGCGACTTCCGAATGTATGGCGCGGGAAACCGTTGTCGCCGCTGCGAAGCCAGTTGACTTGGACACTGCTGCTCGCGCCGTTTTGGCAAATTGCGATTTCCCCGGCGTAATTGAGCGACCATTGATCGCAGACCATCCTGGGTACCGTGATTATGTTCATGAACAGGTGCAGCGGAGATATGGTGAAATGCTGGATACAGTACGGGGGCAGATCGCTGTACTTCGGACCCGCTAGAGTAGGATCGCATGCCTGCGCTCAATGATCTTTTGAGTGTCGGATGGAATATCTTTTAGCGCTTGCTGGCTGACGGCCTTTTGGTTGCGTCGACGATCACGATGTCGGCAGCGCGGTGCCCAGCCTTGCGCTGGGCCTTCTGGGTAGCCAAAATCTTGAGCCCTTTCTTGCCGAGCTTTCCGACATTTATAACAAGAAATAGCCCCTCATTGGTTACCGCTGCTGTCTTATAGACGCCGAGCTGGGTCCTGTAACCATGTTCTACGGTGCCAGTGGAAAGCTTTATCTCGACCAGGAGGCGGCCTGCGTAACCAGAGGAGAATTTGAAGTCGACGGGTCCGCCGCCCGCATTTACCTCCGGCGAGATATCTATGTTATTCGCCTTGCAGTAGCTATCCGCCACGCCAAAGAACACGAGCTGTGACGACTTTTCGCTTCGAGGTTTGCTACCGTCCCAGAGCAGCCGCGAGAGATCATTATGCTCCACCAAGTGCTTGAACTGGGCAACGATCATATCGACCACGCGCTTCAACTCGGCGGCATTTTTTGTAGTCGGCGCCTCAATCTTCAGCGGGAATTTGCTCGAAGTCTCAGTAATTGCTTGCCGCAATGCTTCGATTGCGCGCTTGTCCTTCGAAAAGTCGTAACTCTTGAAATGCTCGCCGAGCATATCGTCGAAGAAGCGTTTGAAGCCCTTTGCGGACGATAACGCGGCCTGTTTCAGTGCTCGCTTTTTGTCCGTGACGGTAGCCTTCGTGATGTCGCCGAGCATCTTGTTGACTGCGTCGCGCAATACTGCGTTGTGCGAAACGACCCGATCGATATCGGACCAATCAGCAGCTACAGGCAGTTCACGTAGAATGTCTTTAGGCACCAATGCAAAAGCGTGCTCAGGATCGAGCGGATTTTGGGGGAGGTTGTATGTTGCTCGCTCGATGACAAAGTTTTTGGTGGGAACGCCGTGGGTTTTGCAGAACCCCTGCGTAATCTCTTCCAAGATCGGCATGATAGAGTTCGTCGTGAGGTCGCTTATCGTGTCGGGGCCAACTTTTTCCTCAAGAATGCCCATCAATCCAATAATCTCGGGGTTCTTCATGCCGAGGTTTACAATATCTCTGGCTGTTGTGAGGATTTTCGTCTTGAGGCTCACCGGTCTGCTGCTGCCAGAAGTTCCTTGTCCGCCATAGCCCAGACAGGTCTCCCGTCGCTCGTGAAGATCGAGGAGCCTAAGCGCCGCAGTCCATGCCGGTCCGCTGTTGGTCGGAGTTGCGAGCAACAGATCGATAATGTCCTTCATTCGCTTGCGGAATGTCGCGAGCCCCTTGCCACTGATCAACGGATTGCTGCTATGCCGGAGCAGGAGCGGATCGATGAAGAGCTTGGTGTCTGCGTTGAGAAATGGGTCGAGCAGGCCCGCTTTTTGAAGTGCAGAAGGATCAATGCGGAATTGCTGACTGAATAGTCTTGGCCTAAAAAGCTTTGCCACAACGATACGCCTTCGTGCACCGCTAAAAATGGCGCATGCTATGCAAACAACTAGCAGTTGACAACATACGTGGTGGTGGCGCTGTACTAGACCTTAGTTGTGTGCATGCAAATGAGCTGTGTCGCATATTTTTGACTGACCGAAGCATCCATTGCTCGTGACGCTGTTGAGCAAATCAATGTTGTGTTGTCAGAAGCGGAATTCTCGTGCGGATCATTCCTTCAAACGTGTTGTCATCATCGGACCTGGTCGTCGATGCCATCTATGAGGGCGGAAGACAGGGAAACGCAGCCGACGATCCAATCTCTAAAATCCTTGAGGGGGTTGGAAACCAAGGCGGATTTCGCGCCGCCGGGCGCGGGCCGGATAAGAAGTACGTCGTGCTCTACACCAGCGGGGAAGACAAAGACTGGCCCGATACATTGGACTTGAGCACAGGACAATTCATCTACTTTGGTGACAACAAGACACCTGGACACGAACTGCACGAGACGACACGTGGTGGCAATGAACTCTTGCGGCGTGCATTCGAATTCCTGCACGCGTCGCCGCCGATGCGGACAAAGGTGCCGCCGTTCTTCATTTTCAAGAGATATCCAACTCCCGCCAGCGGCCGGTCTGTGCAGTTCAAAGGGTTGGCGGTCCCTGGGTTTCCTGGGTTGCCGTCGACCGCCGACCTCGTCGCGGTTTGGAAGACGACCGAAGGGCAGCGCTTTCAGAATTATCGCTCGATCTTTACAGTCTTGGACGCTCCTGTAATCACGCGCGCGTGGCTGCAAGAACTAGCCGCCGGACCTGGTGCAAGTACTGCCGTTTCAGCCCCCGCGGCTTGGCTGGATTGGGTACGGTCTGGCCGAGCAAAGGCGCTGGCTTCGGAAAGCACTACGATCATTAGGAGTGTCGAAGAGCAGCGACCCGATACTGCGACTAAGTCCGACATCTTGCGCGTCGTCTTTGAATATTTCGAGCAAGCACCGATTGCATTTGAGGCGTTCGCCGCGCGTATTTTTCAGATGCATGATCCGCGTGTGATTATCGACATCATCACGCGGGGTAGCGTCGATGGTGGCCGCGACGCCATTGGTCGCTATCTCCTCGGCCTTTCCGGCGATCCGGTGTACGCGGAATTCTCTCTCGAAGCGAAATGCTATCAGCCGGGCTTCGACGAGACTTCGGCGAATACTGTCGGAGTTCGTGAAGTGTCGCGTTTGATCTCTCGAATTCGCCATCGGCAGTTCGGAGTTCTGGTGACCACCTCAGTGGTCGCGCGGCAAGCTTATGAAGAGGTTCGCGAAGACCGCCATCCGATCATCTTCTTCAGCGGAGGGGACATAGCCGACATTCTTGTCAACAACGGTTTCAATACGCCAGAATTGGTAACAGCTCTTTTGCGTGCCGAGTTTGCACTGGCAGAAACTGCCTGAACTTATCGCCTAGGCCGCCCGACCCAACGTGATCACCTTCCCAGCCGACTTCAGAGCGTAGTCTGCCCACGCCTGCAAGACTTCACGCCGCTTCCGTAATGCGGCGCCGTGCTTGTATGCCTTCTCTGCGGCGTCACCCGTAATGTGATGCATGCAGTGCTCCACGATCTCGACTTCAAAATTGGTTTCCTCCTGCGCCCAGGTCCGGAACGTGCCGCGCAGACCATGAACCGTCAGTGCCTGGTCACCGGAAAGCTCCTTGAGCCGCTTGAGCATGGTGTTATTGGACATGGGACCAGCGAGGTCGCGGCCAGGGAACACGTAATCGCCGACCCTGCTATCGTGCATTTCACGCAGGATTGCGACGGCCTGGCGTGGGAGCGGCGTAAGCTTGTCAATGTCGTTCTTCGTACCTTCGCCGCCGTCGGTATCCTCGGGAATGTCGCCCGCCTTGATCCCCCATCGCCCGGTATCGAGATCGAGTTGCGACCAACGCATATGCATGATCTCAGCCGTCCGCGCGACGGTCAGGGTGAGGACTTCAATGGCGCGGGCGCTCTGATCTGGGCTTTCGGCGAGCTTTGCCATGAAGCCCGGCAAGCTCTGGTGCGAGATGCCTTTATGATGACCTCGTATACGGCCACGCTTGGGCGCCTTGCCCATCTTGGGGCGCAGCCTGGTGTCGTAGTCCGCTGGATTATCCTTCCGGAGACCGTCTGCGATGGCCGCATCAAAGATCAGCTTGAGGCGCTGTCGAACGTCGCGCGCGTTCTCGACCTGATGCCGGATCGGGTCGAGGACGAGCTTGATCAAGTGATCGGTGACGATTTCATCCATCCGCATCTTGTGCAGCGCAACGCAATGCACATCGACATTGCGCTTGAGTTTGTTGCGCGACGCGAGATGCTTCAGGCTCTGCTCATAGGTGTGGCGCCAGGCCGAGGCGAAACTGCCAAACAGCGGGCACGCCTGCGCCCGGCGCTCCTCGTCTCGGTGCTCCTTGGGATTGATGCCTTTGGCGAGGAGACGCCGGGCGTCAATCGCCTTGTCCTGGGCTTCCGTAAAGGAGACATCCCGCGCGGACCCGAAGCCCATGCTGTCCTTGAGGCCGTTCCGTTGGAAGCGAAACAGCCAACGACGCGCGCCGGACGGCGCCACGACGAGATACAGATTGTTGCCGCAGGGATAATCGCCGCTCGGGATGGCGAGGTAGTTCTTGGCCGAAATCGCGTGTCGAGAAGCGCCCATTCTGGTGGTCCTCAGCGGCCGGTCGGCGCCTATTGCGGCGTTCTCCGAGCCCTCGATTTCTTATAAAGGAGCTTCTAACTCGGCGCGAGTGGTGGCTTGAGGGATAATCCGGATCGCGAATGGCTGCGAATGCAAACGGACGAATGCGGTGGCTTTCGGACATTAAATAATTGTGAATAATACTGTTTTTGGCTCATTAGCTGAATGATCGCGAACGCTGAAGAATGATCGCGAACTTGGAGATGGCGCGCTCGGAGAGATTCGAACTCCCGACCCTCGGAATCGAAATCCGATGCTCTATCCAGCTGAGCTACGAGCGCCGCGGAGGTCGATTATCAGACTTGGGCTGACAGGGCCAGCAGCCTCGCGCGGTGTCCGCGCCGAGCGCTGGCCGTTTGCCCGCCCGGCCTTCAGAAGCAGGGATGCCGGCGGTGATCCTGGCCGACATAGGCCGCCGAGCTCTGGTAGCACTTGTTGGTCGCCGGGCCGTCGTAATAGGCGAAGCTGCCGGCCGCCGGGCCCGGGCCGTAATTGTGCAGATAGCTGATGTGGTAGGGCAGGCCCCAATAGGCATGCCGGTGATGGTGATGCCGGTGGTGCGGGGTGGCCGTCAGATCGGCCGCAGCGGCCGGGACAGCCAACGAAATCGTCAGGGCGAGGGCGGCGAAAAGCTTGGTCTTGGTCATTGGCGGCCTCCGGGCATTCACGCTGGAATCGGCTTCACCGGCCGCTCCACGGTCCTCTAACGACTCATTTAACCCGGAATCCGGCCAAAAGCTGCGGGAAATCAGTCACAGCGCGCCAAATTTTGCCTTTTTGCGGATGCTTAACGGATTGCCAACACAGTCCGGCCAGAGTCTTGCGGTCAGGTCCGCCCGGGCCGCCTTTCCCTCGGTTTAGAACATTTCATGCGCATCACGCCCCTTGTCGCCTTGCTGCTCTCGGTCCTGGCGGTCACGCCAGCACGGGCCGTGCTGCACATCACGCGCGACCATGGCGGCTATGTCGAGGAGTACAAGGCCAAGTACAAGCTGATCCGCGAGCGCCGCGAGCGCGTCGTGATCGACGGCATCTGCAACTCGGCCTGCACGCTGGTGTTCGGCATCGTGCCGCTGAACAAGATCTGCGTGACGCCGAAGGCCAGCATCGGCTTCCACCAGGCGTACTACGACAAGGCCTTCACCTTCGGCATCAAGGTCACCAGTCTCGAGGGTACCTCCGACCTGATGTCCTATTACCCCGATACGGTGAAGGACTGGATCCGCCGCAACGGCGGGCTCACCACCGAGATGAAGAAGATCAAGAACGGGGTCGACCTCTGGAAGATCGTCGATCCCTGTCCGGAAGAGTGGTAGGCGCGGGCCGTTCCCGCCTGAGGTCCTGCCGTCAGGTTTTCGGCCTGACGTCGCCATCCGACACCAGCAATACCGACGCTTTCGACTTGCCGAGCACGGCGGCCGCGACGCTGCCGAAATTCAGGCTGTCGCCCTGGATGCGGTCGACGCCGACGACGACGAGATCGGCCCGGCTTGCCGTGATCTCCTGCAGGATCGCGACCTCCGGTGCGGTGCTGGCGCGCAGCCGCGTCGCGACATTGATGTCGTAGCGCGCAGCGGTTGCCGCGATGTCCTTCAGGATCGCTTCCTCCGGGGCCAGCGACATGCTCGGGCTGGAGCGGCGGGCGCCCTTGTCGCGCGTGGTCGAGACGTAGACCACCTGCAGCGGCTCGGCACTGAGGCGGGCCAGGGCGATCGCGACCTCGGCGCCGCGCCGCGAGACGTTGCTGCCCGAGACCGGCACCAGGATCTTCCGCGCATTCGCCGTCGGCTCCCTCTCGTGCACACCCTTGGCGGCCGCGATCGCCAGCGGGCCGTCGAAGCCGGAGGTCAGCTCGTCGATCCGCCGGTCGAAGCCGCCGTCGGGGCCTGCGACCGCGTCGATGCCGACCACGAGCAGGTCGAAGCCCTTTCTGGCTTCCTCCGCGATCGCCTCCGCCGCCGTCTCCTCGCGGGCGCGGCTGATGACGTCGACATTGTCGTCGCGGCCGCCGTCGGCCTCGGCGCTGGCCCTTGCACTCGCCTCGGCGGCGTTGATGACCGCGGCCTCGGGGCTCTCCTCGTCGGCGCGGTTCTTCTCCTGCAGCTTGGCATTGGCGCCGACATGCAGCACAGTGATGGGCAGGCCGCGCCCGCCGGCGAGCAGGCCAACGACATGGGCGGCGAATTTCGCGTTGTTGCTCTCGTCGACCGCGAGCAGCAATCGCTCGAGATTGGCGACGAAGCCGCGCTGCTCGACTTCCTCGCGCTCCAGCCGTTCCTTTTCGTCCTTGCCGAGCGGCAGCCGCGCCAGCGCGCTGCGCAGCATCGGCGGCATCGCCATCGTGGTCAGGATCGCCATGGTCACGATCATCGAGAACATGGTCTGGCTCAGCACGCCCATCGACAGGCCGATGGTGGCGATGATCACCTCGGTCGAGCCGCGCGCGTTCATGCCGCTCGCCAGCGCATAGGATTCCGGCCGCGTCAGCCCGCCGAGCGCGCCGCCGACGAAGGCGCCGCCGAACTTGCCGATGCTCGCGATCAGGATCAGCGCCGCGGTCAGCAGCAGGAGCTGCGGATCCCTGAGCACGGTGAGGTCGGCGGCGAGGCCAGCGAGCCCGAAGAACACCGGCATGAACAGGCTGGAGATCAGCCCGCGCAGCCGCTCGTCGATCTGTCGGGTCAGGATCGGGGATTCCCCGACCAGCACGCCGGCGATGAAGGCGCCGAGCACGGTGTGCACGCCGATCAGGTGTGTGATCATCGCCATCACGCTCATCAGCAGCAGAATCACGGTGATCACAGCAGCCGACGAGACCAGATTGTCGTTGGCCCAGCGGATCAGCCGGAACACCAGCCGGCGGCCGATCGTGAAGCTGACGGCGAGGAAGACCAGCGTGCCGAACAGCGCCTGGGCGACCGAGACGACATCCAGGGTGCCGCGTGAGGCGAGGCTGAAGATGACGGCGATGATGATCCAGCCGATGGTGTCGTCGATGATCGCGGAGGCGACGATGATCTGGCCGACATTGCGGCGCATGAAGTTCATTTCGCGCACCACGACCGCGACGATCTTCACCGAGGAGATCGACAGCGCGGTGCCGAGGAACAGCGATGCGATCAGCCGCGCTTCGGGATGCGGTAACAGGCTGTCGGGCAAGAATTCGCCGAGCGTAAAGCCGCAGACGAACGGCACCGCGATGCCCGCGACCGAGATCGTCGCCGCGGCGCGGCCGACCTTGCGCACCAGCTTGAGGTCGGTGTCCATGCCGGTCAACAACAACAGCAGCAGGATGCCGAACTGCGCGATGCCGTCGATCAGTGCCTTCTGCTCGCCGGACGGCGGAAAGACGACGCTGTGCGCCGACGGCCACAGCCAGCCGAACAGCGACGGGCCGAGCAGCAGGCCAGCGAGCAGTTCGCCGATCACGGAGGGCTGGCCGATCCGCTGCATCAGCTCGCCGAGGCCGCGTCCGACCGCGATCAGCAGCGCGATCTGGGCGAGCAGGATGAACTCGGAAGGTTTCGCTGCCGCGTCGCCGGCGGCGTCGGCCGCGGTGACGGTCGCAAGCAGCGTGATGACCGCCCAGATCGTCGGTTGAAGCCGCCCCCAGCGGATCAGCATTGCGTCTCCGATTGCCAAATTCCAGCGCGGCTCGGCCCGTTTGCCGCAAGCGGTCAACGCCCTGGTTCCGAAAGCGATCCACACGGGTCAGATTCTGGAACCCGGGCGACGTCCGTTCGTTTCACTCATGATGCGTTCATCCTCGTGATGCGATTGTGGTCCCAAGAGTGAGCCCGAGCGCGAGTCTCACCGCCGAGGCGGTCGGGCCTCGGCTCGCACGCACAGGAGGTTCTGATGGCAACCAGATCCAATCTTTCGAAGGCTGAACTTGCGCGCAGCGTCGCCGGCGCTACGTCAGCGCTGGTGCTGAGCGCGCTCGCTTTGTTCGTCGCCGCCCATCATCTGAGCGGCGGGTAGGGCTGGCGGCGTGTCCGCCGGACCAACTATCAAAGCAGGAAGGTCCCGATCAGGAGGCCGGCCGCGAATGCCCAAAGACCGAGGGTGCAGGCCGATATGACGCGGACGAGGTTACGCAGATCCACGTCCTGCCAGCTGCTGTGGGATCGATAGGTCAATTGCAGGCACCCCCTGCGGCGGCCGCCTTTGCTTCTCGCCCGGCAAGCCTGTTCCCGATCGGTGCCCAAATGAAGGCAACCGGGGGTGGCGCCCGATCACGCGTTCGCGAGGCGCCGCCTCAGACGCCCGGTCGTGCCTTCCGGCTGATGTGACGATGCCCGGCACCGACCCCCCAGGCTATCTCGACCCGGACTTCCCGCGGACATCGGCAGCGTTCGGCGCCTCCACGACCTCGAATCTGGACCGGCTGAAGCGCCCCAGTCCACTGAGCTCGTAATAGCCGTCACGTTCGTTATCCTGCGTTACGTCATAGACATGGCCGAGCGAGAGCGTGTCCCGCTGCAAGGTATTGTCGACGCAGCGAACACGAAAGATCTTGCCGGTTTCGACCATGCGCTCATCCTGAATTGTTGGTCTGGTTCGGTGACGTGCCAGCTCGCTGTGTGACGTCGCGATGACCCCGCATTGGGCTCGCATGCGGTGCGCCTCCGATCATTTGGAAACGCCTGTGCCGGGCAGGCGTTCCTTTCATGGGAGGCTCGCCGGCATGCATCACGCCGTGAAAGCCGCTTGGCGGATGCGCGTCGGTTGTATGCGACGAAGACGCGCGCTACAGAGACGCCTCGCGAGCAAGAACCTGGGACAAACGTCGTTGAGGATATCCGCCAATACCGGCATTGTGATCGGATCGACGCTTTTTGCCTTGGCGTCGAGTGCGTTCCTTTATCTGCTTCCTCCAAGTCCGATCGACAGGAACCTGCTCCGCGGCACCTTCTATTTCTTGAAGGGGCACGCGTACCAAATTCCCGTCAAATTTCTGGACGGCGAGCTCGGTGCCGCCCGGCTTTATGAAAATGACAAGCTGCTCGGCCCGGCAAACAGCGACCTGGAGGAGATCGCCGCCAAGGGCGGCGGCCGATTCCAGCTCTTCCGGGACAACAAGAGCTTTTTCGGTCCCGTCCTGCTGCTCTCGACAAGCGACAATACCGACCCGAACACGAACGGCAGGAAGTATCACCTCAGATGACGATCGGCGCTACGTGGCGGTCGGACAGAGGCCCGCGCCGGTTACATGAAGCCCGGGTTACGCGGCAGATACTGGGCCCAATCGCCGAACTCCCGTGACGACATCAGCAGCATCGGACACTTGATCCGCATTCCCAGCGTCATCGCGGTATCGAGCGCCGCCTTGCCTGTGCCGGGCAGGAATGCCGATATCCGTGACGCGCCGCTCTCGGCCGCCAGGTACAGCGCTGTTCTCAGGGCGGGAGCCATGGTGTGTGGCTCCGTGACTGCGAGCGGTCCGATATGACCACCGGCATCCACGTAGGCGTAGCCGATCCAATCGTTTCCATCGTGGAGGCTGAATCCGGTCGCCGCGCCGCCGCTGATCAGGTAGCGATGATGCTTTTCGCGCGAGACGCCGAGGATCCGCTCGTCCGCTTGCGCGAGGCGGCGCAGCGTCGCGGCCTCCAGCGCGAGCGGTGCGATGGCATATCGCGGACCGTGCAAGTGCGCGAGCAACTGTTCGCGCGATGCACCGACACTGTAGATCGGAAATCGCGGAAGCAGTCCGTGACGGATGTAGAGCCCTTGCGATACCGTGTTGAAGCTGAAGGTGATGAGCACGCGGTTGGACGCACCCGATTTTTCGGCGTGCGCGATGGTTCGCTTGATCAGTTCGTTGCCGATGTTTCGCCCCTGCTGATCGGGCGACACGAACAGCTGCGCCAGAAACCACATGTCGCCGCACACCCAGCTCCATGCAAAGCCGAGGATCCGCCCGTTCTCCTCCGCCACCCAGAGACCGTCGGGATCGTCCTTCATGGAGAACAGCTGGAATTTGGGCGGAGAGGAAGCCGCCATCGGTCCGAAGCCGTGCCGTTCCGTGAGATCGTTGATGCTGGCGACGACGAGGGCGTCGGCAAATTCCAGATCCGCTGGGCGGGCCGGCCGGCAAATCACTGACATCGGCAGCTCCGTGGCTGGTCGGCTCATCTTCAAAACCTCGCGGTGCCGGGATCGAGCCCGAGCGCCAGCCGGCCGGCGGTGATGTAATTGTTCGGACTCATCGCGATATGCTTCGCCGCTGCGCGTACATCGCTGACCGCGCGCTCGAGGGCGCAGGTCTCGAAGATGGCGACGGCGCCGGCGCTGGCAGCCAGCATCGGTGACGGACGTCGCAGTCTCCGCGGCGTGTGCGTTGGCAAGCCGAATGTCCGCGCGCGCCTGCACCAGCCGTTGGCCGCCGATGGAGGTCGCGGCCATCAATTCGGTCATGGCATCGATCAGAAAGGTGCGGGCGGCGCGAAGCATCGCGCGCGTCCGCCCGACCGTCGCCTGAACGATTTCGCGCTCGCGGAGCGCGGCTCGGCTTCCGGCGCGGCCTTTGGCGAGCTCCGCGAACGAAGTGATGGCACCGGACGCGATGCCGAGCGGCACCCCGCAGATGCTCCATGCGAACACCGATGATGGCGGCATCCGATAGAGCAGGCCGGGCTGGGTCGGTTGCAACCCGAGAAAGGGATGGACGTGCGCGGCCAGCACGAAAATATCCCGTACCTCGAAATCGCAACTGCCGGTGCCGCGCAGTCCGGACACGTGCCAATTGTCGAGGATGGTCACATCCTCCCGCCCGGGATAGCAGCAGAGAAGCGGCGAAGCCGGATCGTCGGGCTTGACGCTTGCCAGCGCCATGAAGCGCGTCGCGTGATGCGCGCCGCTGCCGAACGGCCAGCGCCCGGACAGGCGATAGCCGCCTGCAACCGCGGTCGCCGTGCCCACAGCTCCGGTCGCGCTTGCGACAAATGCACGCGGGTCGGCATACCACTCGCGGACGACGGACTGATCGAGGTAACCTCCGATCCGGCTCATGCCGGCGCCATTGCCGACCAGCCAGCCGACCGAGCCATCGACCGCCGAGGCGGCTTCGACGACGCGCGCGAATGCGAAGGGACACAGCTCGGGTCCACCGAGCGCTTGCGGCAGCCACAGCCGGAACAGGCCGGCATCGGCCAGCGCAGCGAAAACCGCGTCGGGCAGCCGCCGTTCGCGGTCGAACGCCTTGCGGTGCGCAGCGATCAGCGGGGCCAGCGCCTGGACGGCTTCGAGCTCGCGGCGCCCCCGGTCCGGGGCACCGGCCATCACGTTCGAACCGGGACGAGACGTCAGCTCGTCCGTCTCCACCGCATGGGATGAATCGCGCATCGTGCAGTCCTCGATGTTGCTCGGCCCGCAGCATGATCGTCCGCTTTCCGGAGGTCCTGAATCCGTTCCGAAAAAGTTGCAAAAAATGTAGTCTCCAGAGCCATGGCGACGATCCACCAGTTCGGTCCCTTCCGCCTCGACGCAGGGGCCGAGACGCTGTTCCGGGAGTCCGAACCGGTCGCGCTCGGACGGCGCGCGGTGGTGCTGCTTCGGCTGCTTGTCGAGCGGGCCGGATCGCCGGTTTCCAAGGACGCGTTGATGCAGGCGGCGTGGCCGGGGCTTGCCGTTGAGGAAAGCAATCTGACGGTGCAGATCGCCGCGCTGCGGCGGGCCTTTGCCGACATTGACGGCGGCGCGAGCTGGATCGAGACGCTGCCGCGCCGCGGCTATCGTTATGTCGGGCCGGCGGTTGCGAGCGTGTCCGAACCGAGCTCGCCCGTATCGTCGGCGCCGGCGCCGTCCGACAAGCCGTCGCTCGCGGTGCTGCCGCTGTCGAATCTGAGCGGCGATCCCGCGCAGGACTACTTTTCCGACGGGATCACGGGAGACATCATCGCCGAACTGTCGCGGTTCAGGTCACTGCTCGTCGTCGCCCGTCACTCCAGCTTCGCCTACAAGGGGCAGACACCCGAGATCAAACGGGTCGGCCGCGAGCTCGGCGTCCGCTACGTCGCCGAAGGGAGCGTGCGCACGATCGGCAGCCGTATGCGGGTGATCATCCAGCTGCTCGATGCCGCGAGTGGCTACAGTCTCTGGACCGAACGCTACGACCGCGATCTCGAGGACATCTTCGCCCTGCAGGACGAGATCGTCCGGGCGATCGTCGCGGCCCTGCCGGGCCGGATGGAGGACGCCGGTCGCGAGATCGCAAGGCGCAAGCCGACCTCCAGCATTACCGCCTACGATCTGGTCCTGCTCGGCAACGAGCGCTGGCGTCAGCTGACCGTGACGGCGATGGCGCAGGCCAGGGACTATTTTCGAAGCGCCGTCGCGCTCGACCCGCAATATGCCCGCGCCCACGTCAACATCGCCTGGACCATCGTCTGTGACGTGTTTCTCGAATCGCCCACCACTGCGTCGCTGGAAGAGGCGCGGAGCGAGATCGAGACCGCGCTCGATATCGAGGATGGCGACGCCTGGTCGCATGGCGTGTTCGCTCAGCTGCTGTTCCTGAGCAGGGATGATGCCAAGGCCGAAATCCATTTTGGCCGCGCGCTCGCGCTCAACCCGAACGATGCCGATGTCGCTGCGGTCTTCGCCAACATCCTGGTCTACTGGGGACGCTGGCGCGAGGCGCTGACGTGGATCGGGACAGCCAAGCGGCTCAATCCCTTTCCGCCCAATTTGTACCATTGGTATCACGCGCTCGCCCTCTATTCGGGGCGCGAGTACGAGCAGGCGGTCAAGGCGGTGATGGAGGCGCGGTCGTTCGACAGGTGGTCGCACGGGCTCCTTGCCGCCTGCTATGCGCAGATCGGACGGATCGACGAGGCGCAGGCCGAGGCCGACGCGTTCGTCAGCCAGCGACGTCGCGAATTGAATGCGAATGGCCGCGCCGTGCCGGCGAGAACCCTCGACCTCGCGCAGGCCAGGGCCGACCGATATCGCAATCCCTCCGATCGCGAACATTTCCTCGACGGATTGCGCAAGGCGGGTCTCACCGGTTGACGGATCACGGCCGCTTGCTTCCCGAACCCGCGAGTTGACGTGGGCCAAGTCCGGCCGCAGCGCGGCCATCGGTTGTTTGGCAGTGGATGCAGCACCGGCGCAGCAACCCGCCAAAATTCGCGATTGCCGGCTGCCGCATCTTCAGGCAATGACGGCCTGCAATGAACAAGGGCTTCGAGGAAACTGCCGCTCGTCTGGCGCCGGCAATCTTTGTCGTGCTGTGGAGCACGGGATTCATCGGCACCAAATACGTCATCAACAACGCGGAGCCGCTGACCTATCTGGCGATCCGGATGGCGTTCGTGGTGGTGGTGATGGCGGTGATCGCCGCGCTGGCACGGCCGAAATGGCCAGACCGGACCGGCGTCTTGCACAGCGCGGTGGCCGGCATCCTGGTGCACGGTTTCTATCTCGGCGGCACCGCGATTGCGATCGCACATTC
The DNA here is from genome assembly GCF_007993935.1 of Bradyrhizobium macuxiense. Classification (GTDB taxonomy): domain Bacteria; phylum Pseudomonadota; class Alphaproteobacteria; order Rhizobiales; family Xanthobacteraceae; genus Bradyrhizobium; species Bradyrhizobium macuxiense_A. Next base: position 74,979 of record NZ_VITY01000003.1, read on the forward strand.
GATTCCCGCAGGCCTGTCGGCGTTGATCCCGGGGCTGCAACCGATCCTGACATCGACCATCGCCAACCGCTGGTTAGGGGAGCGCGTCACGCCGCTGCAATGGGGCGGGCTGGTGCTCGGTCTAGCCGGCGTCGTCTTGATCCTGCACGAGCGGCCGATGACCGGCGACGCCGGGTGGGGCTGGCTTGCCTCCGGCGTCTCGCTGATCAGCATCACGCTCGGTACGCTCTATCAGCGCCGCTACTGTAACCGGATCGACTGGCGCGCCGGCAATTTGGTGCAGTACGTCGCGGTGACGATCTTCTTCGGCATCGGCGCATATCTGTTCGAGACCAATGTCGTGCACTGGACCACCGAGTTCGTGCTGGCGATCGCCTGGCTGGTGTTCGCACTGTCGATCGGCTCGATCGGGCTGTTGTACTGGTTGATCCGTCACCATGCCGCGACCTCGGTCGCGAGCCTGTTCTATCTGGTGCCGGCAACGACCGCGCTGATGGCCTATGTCCTGTTCGGCGAGAAGCTAGACATTGTCGCGATTGCCGGCATGGCCGCCTGCGCGGCGGCGGTGCTGCTGGTCAACCGCCGCGCTTAATTGCTGCGGCGGATTTCTGGCGTAAGCCGCAAGTGCGCGTTCGCGGCTCCTCGGACTCTTGCCGAGCGCGCGCAGGGATTGCGCCCGCCACCAGCGCGTCGCGCCCCCGAGGGGGCGCGCGGCTGGAGTTTACGGCCAAGGCCTTGTTCGTCGCGGACGTAGAGGCCAACCACGGGCACGCCGCGGCTGGCCGCTCCGTGCAGGGCCGGGTGATCCGACAGCCGCAGATCGTCGCGGAACCAGACGATGACAGGCCGTGCGCTTGCCACCCGGCAGCTGCGTACCTGCCGTTACTTCGGCTGCGGCACGATGCGGATATAGGGCTTCGGTGCCTTCCAGCCCTGCGGGTAGATCGTCTTGGCCTCGTCGTCGCTGACCGAGCCCGCGATGATCACGTCTTCGCCCTGCTTCCAGTCGGCGGGGGTGGCGACGCGATGCTTGGCGGTCATCTGCAGCGAGTCGATCGAGCGCAGGATCTCCTGGAAGTTCCGGCCAGTGGTCATCGGATAGACCATCACGAGCTTGATCTTCTTGTCCGGTCCGATCACGAACACGTTGCGGACGGTCTGGTTGTCGGCAGCGGTGCGGGTGAGGGGATCGCCCGAGGTCGAGGCCGGCAGCATGTCGTACAGCTTCGACACGTTGAAGTCGGTGTCACCGATCATCGGATAGTTCGGCGCGGCGCCCTGGGTTTCCTTGATGTCTTCCGACCATTTGGCATGGCGGTCGACCGGATCGACCGACAGGCCCATCAGCTTGACGCCGCGCTTGTCGAATTCGGGCTTCAGGCGCGCGAGTGCGCCGAGCTCGGTGGTGCAGACCGGGGTGAAGTCCTTGGGGTGGGAGAACAAAAGCACCCAGCTGCTGCCGATCCAGTCGTGGAACTTGATCTTTCCTTCGGTGGTCTCGGCTTCGAAGTCGGGAGCGACGGCGCCAATCTGAAGTGCCATGATTTTACCTCATCTCTTTGAAGTTGCAGAAGAATTTGTATTTGAGGCGGTCTGTTCCAGTATAGGACTGGAAAAGGCTTAAGTGAACGGGTTCTGAAAAAAGGTGAAACATTTCTCCTTGAGCGTGGAATTCCAAGCAACTTGTTTTGATCCAAAGCTCTGCGACGAAATATCAGATGCGGCACAAAAGCTTGGAAATGCCCAGATAATGCCGCTTATCGCGGTCATCACGCCGGCCCTGACTGCTATAGGACTGAACCGTGACAGCGTTTAAAGCGACCAAATAGCAACCATCTAAAAATCTCGGAACCCAAGTTCCGAATCATTAACCACTCGTTTACGCCCGCATGGAAAAGCTGGCCTGAGATAGGAATTGAAAGCTCCCACAATGTCTACCCCAAGTACCAAGACCGCTGAGGCTCTCAGCGGTGCGTTGTCCCCATCCTGCCGCAAGACCGCCGCCCATGCGCTGACCATCGTGCGCGACGGCGTCATCACCGGCGAAGGCCCGACCACCAAGGGTCGTATCCATTTCTCCCGGTCACTCGATGCCGATGACGCTGCCTGGTGCGCGCGCATCCTGACGGCGGCTGCGGTCGAGCATCAGCCGGTCAGCCGGGCCGAGATCGAGGCGCTGTTTTCGATCAACGAGGCCGCTGCCGAGCGCAGCGATGGCGGCCGGTTCGACGATCTGCTCGCCAAGGCGATCGCCCATCACGCCGCGTCCGAGTCCGGCCTGCCGGTGCCGCCGCGCACGGTGGCGTTGTCGGCGGACACCGAAATCGATCGCTGGGCACCGACCCAGGGAACGAAGATCGACACCAAGGTTCTGGAGTGGATCGCCGGCCGGATGCGCGGTCAGCGCCGCACCGGGCGTGCGCTGGCGGCAATGGTGGCGACGCTGGTCGGCGCGGCCGCGCTGCCGCTCGCGACCCAGCTGCCCAATGTGTTCGACATCGGGATGATGTGACCTTCATCCCAGGTGATGTGATCACCGGGGATGATGCGTCCATCATCCCGGACGAAAAGACTTCAGGCGAGAGCGGCGGGGATCACTTCCCCGCCGTTTTCTGTTTGCCGTCGGTCTCCTCGAGCCCGAGCGTGCGGCCCGGGAACCCGGCGACGTCGAAATAGCGGGTCGAGAGCACGCGCTGGAATTTCAGCACGGTGCGGAGGCCGTTGGCCGACGGCTTCTTCGACACGAGGGTGCCCTCGGCCATCTTCGGCACGATGCCGTTCGGCAGCGCTTCCGACATCACCCGGCCGATCAAGCCGCCATTGTTCGGGGTGCGCAGGCCGAGCAGCTGCGCCGCGGTCATCCCGACATCGGCGTTGCTGACCGGCAGCGGATCGACATAGCCGGCCTTGAAGTCGGGGCCGATCGCCGCGGTGAAGTTGTAGGTGTCGCCGCGGCTGAAGCTGCCATGCATGCCCTGGCCCTGACGCAGCACGGTGTCGGCAATCTGCACCGAGCAGTTGGTCGGGATCTCGCAGCCGCTCGACCAGGAGCGGAAGTTGACCACGATCGACGGGTTCGGCGTCACCGCCTTGCCCTTCAGGTTGAGATTCGACATCGGCAGCGTGCCGGGGAAATTTCCGAGCTTGTCGTCGACGAAAAGGCCGCTGACATAGTCCTGCTCGAGCAATGCCTTGATGACGCGGTCGGCAAGCTTCTTGTCGCGGTTCGGCAGATAGATCAGGTCCGAGCCGCCATTGGTCGCGACCACGACGTCAGGCTTGGCCGGATCCTGGCCGAGCACGCCGTTGCCGGCCTTCGGATGAGCGTTGTCGGCGACCTTGGCGTTCTTGTCGTTGGGGTCGAACAGCGGCAGGTTCAGCGCCTTGGCGAGATCGATCGCCAGGAAGCCCATCGGCAGGAAATCCTTCGGCGTGTCGTCATAGGCGATCTTGGCCGAGGGGCTGGTCTTGCTCTCCTTCGAGATCGTCGAGAAGCCGTGATCGGAGGAGACCATAATGTTGGTGGTGGCGGACAGCCCGAGCTCGTCCAGCGCCTTGCGGAGCTGGGCGAGGTTGTTGTCGGCGTTCTTGATGCCGGCCATCGAGGTCGGGCCGTTGATGCCGGGGGTGATGGTGTTGAGGCTGTCGCCGGTGTTGTGCTGGCTGCCGTCGGGATCGCGCGACCAGAACACCAGCACGAACGGCTTGTTGCGCGCCTTGAACATCGGCAGCACGACCTTGGTCGCGACGTCGGCCATGTAGGCCTGCTGCGCGACGTTGGCGACGGTGGTGCCCGGCGTCTTGGCGTCGCCTGCCTTGGCGTTGTCGCCGCGGCTCGGGGTCGCGAGCGGCAGGCCGGCCTTGGTCAGTGCGTCCTTCATCTCGTCGGAGAGCGGCACGCCGGTCTTGCCGCCGGTGGAATCGTCGACCACGATCGTGTTCTTGCCGCGATCGGTGTGGTCGAACAGCAGGGTGGGGCCGACCTTGCCGATGGCGGCGGTGCTGAAACCCTGGCCGCGGGCCATCTTCAAGAGCGTCTCCTCGTTGAGGTAGTCGCCGTTGAAGTGATCGTCGATGTCGGCGAGCACGGCGTCGTTCTCGATGAACGGCACCACGGTGTCGCCGGCGGGCACCGAGGTGTAACCGGTAAAGATCGTGTTCGAGAACGTGCCGGTGTCGCCGAGATAGTGGCCGGTCGACAGCGCCGAGCTGTTCGCCATCGTGAAAGTCGGGAACAGAGAGTGCGAATTCTTGAAATGAACGCCCTTGTCGCGGATCTCGGCCATCGCAGGCGCCGTCTGCGGCGTCACGATGCCGCCGCGCAAGCCGTCGGGGACGAACAGGATCAGGTTGCGGGGTTTTGCGTTTTGCGCGGAAGCGGCACCGGCTGAAAGCGCGATCATGCTCGCGGACAACAATGTAATGGCACGGCGCATTTTGTTATTCCCCCTGATGAAGCCCTGCGGCAGCCCGCCGCATGACTTCGTTTAGTTTTGCCATATGACAGAAATGTTACAGCGCCGGTTCGGCGCTGTAACTGCCGTTTTTTTCTGCGGGCTGCCGGTCAGCGCGCGGTCATTCCGCAGGCTGAATCGCGGTCGTCTCATTGCGCGCAGCGCTGCCGGCATGCCCGTACCGTGCATAGAGCGCGGGCAGCACGGCAAGCGTCAGCAGGGTCGCGCTGATCAGGCCGCCGATCACGACGGTGGCGAGCGGCTTCTGCACCTCGGCGCCGGTGCCGGTGGCGAATGCCATCGGCACGAAGCCGAGCGAGGCCACCAGTGCCGTCATCACAACGGGCCGGAAGCGGGTGAGGGCGCCTTGCTCGATGGCCTCCCGCATCGGTACCCCTTGCTCACGAAGCTGTCTGACGAAGCTCAGCATCACGAGCCCGTTCAGCACCGCAACGCCCGACAGCGCGATGAAGCCGACTGCCGCCGAGATCGAGAACGGCATGCCGCGCAGCCACAGCGCCGCGATGCCGCCGGTCAGCGCCAGCGGCACCGCGCTGAACACGAGCAGCGCATCGCGCACTGAGCCCATCGCCGCCAGCAGCAACAGGAAGATCATGGCAAAACAGGCCGGCACCACGACGCCAAGTCGCTGACGCGCCGCGGCGAGATTCTCGGACTGGCCGCCCCAGCTCATCCAGTAGCCGGGCGGCAGCGCCACGGATTGCGCGACCTTGGCCTGCGCTTCCTCGACCACCGAGCCGAGATCGCGGCCGCGGACATTGGCGGTCACCACGATACGGCGCTTGCCGTTCTCGCGGCTGATCTGGTTCGGCCCTTCGGTGAAGGAGAACTGCGCGACGCGGTTGAGCGGCAGGCTCTGCACCGGCGAACTCGGCGTTGCCTTGGGCAAGGCGACCGGCAGATTGCTCAACGCCTCGAGATCGGAACGCACGCTCTCCGGCAGCCGCACCACGATATCGAAGCTGCGATCGCCCTCGTACACGACCCCGGCGTCCTGGCCGCCGACCGCGGCACCGATCACGTCCTGGACCTCGGCGACGCTGAGGCCTCGCCGGGCAATGGCCGCCTTGTCGACCTTGATCTCGAGCACGGGCAGGCCGCCCGCCTGCTCGACCTTGACGTCGGTCGCACCGCGCACGCCGCGCAGCGCCGCAGCGATCTGATTGGCAGCTTTCTGCATCGGTTCGAACTCGTCGCCGAACACCTTGACCGCGATGTCGCCGCGAACGCCAGCAAGCAGTTCGTTGAAGCGCATCTGGATCGGCTGGGTGAATTCGTAGACATTGCCGGGCAGCCGGCCGACCGCCTTTGAGATCTCCTCGATCAGCTGCTCCTTGGTCAGTGACGGATCCGGCCACTGCGCGCGGGGCTTGAGGATGATGAAGGTGTCGGACGCGTTCGGCGGCATCGGGTCGCTCGCGACCTCCGCGGTGCCGGTCTTGGAGAACACGAACGACACCTGCGGAAAGCGGCTGACGGCCTTCTCGACGGAGAGTTGCATCGCCTGCGACTGCGACAGTGCCGTGCTCGGAATTCTGAGCGCGTGCATGGCGATGTTCTTCTCGTCGAGCGAGGGGATGAACTCCTGGCCGAGGCGGAAGAACCCAAACAGGGCGGTTGCGAACAGCACGACCGCCGCCGCGATGACGGGAATGGGCGTTGCAACCGCGCGCCGCAGCAGCGGGCTGTACCAGCGCTTCAACGCGGCGACGAGCCAGTTCTCCTTTTCCCGGACCCGACCGGTGATGCCGATCGCGATCAGCGCGGGCACCAGCGTCAGCGACAGCACGAAGGCGGCGGCGAGCGCGAGGATCACGGTGAGCGCCATCGGCTCGAACATCTTGCCTTCGACGCCGGTGAAGGTGAGCAGCGGGACATAGACCAGCAGGATGATGGCCTGACCGTAAAGGCTCGGCTGCACCATCTCGACAGCGGAGGCCCGCACCGTCGCCAGCCGTTCGTCGCGCGTCAGCGCGCGGCCGAGCGCGTGTTGCTTCTCGGCGAGGTGACGCAGGCTGTTCTCGGTGATGATGACCGCGCCGTCGACGATCAGGCCGAAATCCAGCGCGCCGAGGCTCATCAGGTTGGCGCCGATACGGCCCTGCCACATGCCGATAGCGGTCATCAGCATCGCGATCGGGATGACCAGCGCCGTGATCAATGCTGCCCGGAAATTGCCGAGCAGCACGAACAGCACCGCGATCACGAGCAGCGCGCCTTCGCCGAGGTTGCGCGCTACGGTGCCGATCGTCGCATCGACCAGCTGGGTGCGATCCAGCACCGTCTCGACCTTGACGCCGGCCGGCAGCGACGGCGTGATCGCGCGTAGCTTGGCATCGACCGCCGCCGACACGGTGCGGCTGTTGGCGCCGATCAGCATCAGCGCGGTGCCGACCACGACCTCGCGGCCGTTCTCGCTGGCGCTGCCGGTGCGTGTCTCGCCGCCGATCGAAAGCGTCGCGAGATCGCGGATCCGGACCGGGACGCCGCCGCGGGTGGTGACGACGACGGCGCCCAATTCCTCGATGTTCTCCAGGCGACCGCCGGAGCGGACCACGAAGCCTTCGCCGTTGCGCTCGATGTAGCGCGCACCGCGGCTGACATTGTTGGTTTCGATCGCCTTGGCGACGTCGGCAAAGGTGAGGCCGAGCGCGATCAGCTTCGCTGCATCGGGATGCACCTGGTACTGCTTGAGGTAGCCGCCGATCGAATCGACGCCGGCGACACCCGGCACCATCTTGATCTGAGGCTTGATGATCCAGTCCTGCACCGTGCGCAGATAGGCGTCCTTCTCGACCTCGCTTTGCAGCATTTGGCCGTCCGCCGTGACGAAGCGGCCGTCGCTTTGCAGGCCCGGCGATCCGTCAGTCTGTACCTTTTCGCCGGAGTAATGCACGGTCCACATGTAGATTTCGCCAAGACCGGTCGAGGTCGGGCCGATCCGCGGCTCGATACCCTGCGGCAGGCGCGCGCGCACTTCGGTCAAGCGCTCGCCGACCTGCTGGCGGGCGAAATAGATGTCAGTGGCTTCGCTGAACACCGCCGTGATCTGCGAGAAGCCGTTGCGGGAGAGCGAGCGTGTGCTCTCCAGTCCCGGCGCGCCGGCGAGTGCTGTTTCGATCGGGAAGGTGATCTGCTTCTCGATCTCAGCCGGCGACAGCGCAGGCGCCACGGTGTTGATCTGCACCTGCTTGTTGGTGATGTCGGGCACTGCGTCGATCGGGAGCTTCGTCAATGCGAGGCCGCCGAGGAACATCAGGATCGCCGCCAGGGTGACGACGACCCAGCGCCGCTGGATCGCAAGACCGATGATGCGCTCAATCATGGCCGTGCTCCGCCTCGTCCTTTTCGACCTCCGCCTTCAGCGTGAAGGTGTTCTGTACCGCGATGGTCTCGCCGGCAGCGAGACCCGAAACGATCTCGATATCGTCGTCGTCCTCGCGGCCGGTCCGCACCGACCTCGCCTCGAAGCCGTCGGCATCGCGCACGAACACGGTCGGCGTCCCCTTGATGGTTTGAAGCGCCTTCTTCGACACGATCACGGTCGACGGCGCGCCGGACAGCGGCACCTCCGCGGTGACGAAGGTGCCCGGCTTCCAGCGGTGATCCCTGTTGGGCATGGTCGCGATCACGCGGGCGTTGCGGGTCTCGCGGTCGAGCAGGGGGCTGACGAAGATCACGCCGGCGCTGGCTTCGTCCTCGGTGCCGATGGCGCGGATCTTCACCGAAACGCCTTCGCGGACCGCGTTGATGTCCTCCGGTGAAACCGCGAGATCAACCCAGATGTCGTCGAGATTGACGATGACGTAGAGCTCGCTTTCCTGGCCCTCGCGCCCGATCAATCCGCCGAGATCGACACGGCGTTCGGAGACCCGGCCGCTGATCGGCGCACGCAGGAACTGGGTCCGCAGGCTCTCGGGGGGCTGGTTGGGCAGATCGGCGATCTCGCTTTCCGACAGGCCGAGCGCGAACAGTTTCTGCCGTGCGCCGTCGAGCTTGATCTGCGCGTCGTTCGCGGTCAGCCGCGTGCGCAGGAACTCGTTTTCCGACACGATGCGGGTCTCGACCAGCGTCTTTTGCCGCGCGTAGAGGGTCTGTTGTAGATCGTTGGTGAGCCGAGCGGCGAGGTATTCGCTCTTGGCGTCGGCGACCTCGCGGCTTTCGATCGCCGCGACGATCTCGCCCTTCTCGACGACGTCGCCGAGGCGCTTGCGCAGTTCCGTGACGGTTGCGAGCACGCGCACCGAGACGCGGCCGATATGGTCGGCATCGGGGATCAGCGATCCCGGCGCGAGGAAGTGCCGCTTCAGCATGCCGCCGCCGGCCTGTGCGATCGTGATGCCGGCCTCGCGAATCTGATCTTCGCTCAGCTCGACATGTCCGGGGGCCTCATGCTTGGCCTCGACTTTCTCTGGACTCGCGGTTGCAGTTTCCTGCGTCGTGCCCGGGAACTTGACCGGCCAGCCGATCCACCCGGCCACCAGAAAGACCAGCGTGATGCCGGCGGCCACGCCGGCGAAAAATAGAACAATCCGTTTCATATGCGCCTCTCCGCAGCGCATGCCGATGGCCCTGCGCTGTCGCGACATCGATCTGTGCGGAAGCCTGCGCGCGGCCTGATGGCAGCGGCGCATGGCCGGTCATGCCGACCGGATCAGGCGCGGGGTGGTTTGAATGGAGAGAGGCGCTCGGCCGATGCCGGCAGCTCGATGCGGCTGTCGCCATAGCTATGCGGCGCATAGGCGATCGGGAACGCCGTCTCCTGCGGAGCCACCGAGGCGACGTGCGTCAGGCAGTGATCGCCATGCAGTGAGGCCGGATGCGCGGGAGCCTTGCCGCCGGTGTCGTTGATCGACTGCGCGATCGAGAAGGCGGGGGCCGCATCGTCATCGCCGTCGAAGGCCCAGCCGTGGAAGAACGACAGCACCAGCGCAAGCGAAATCAGTCCCGCAAGCAGGCTGCGCCAGCGGCGCGGCCTCGTTGCGTGAGCGGAAGACTGAATCATGGTGCGCGATGCCGCCATGCGGCCTACTTAGCGCCGCAAGCGTGCGCATTCAAGTTCGGCGCCGCGACACATTGGCCGTGGATACTATAACGTTACACGCGCTCAGCGGTTCGGCGCAGCAGCCAGCGGCGCGCTGCGACGACGGCCCAGATCGCCTCAACGAGGCCGAACGGCCACGCGCCCTGCAGGAAGCCGTAGGCTGAGCCGAGCGCGCAGGAGACGGCGAAGGCCAGGATGAACCAGGGACTGCGATCCTCGCGTAGCAGACGAGCATCATGGTCACGGCGAACAATCCGAACAGCGTCAGCGCATCCATTCCGCAAGTAGAACTCCTGTTGCAACAATGTTGATATCTGAGCGCGCTTGGGATGGAATGTCCATCCAGCGTCGCCGCCCGAAAGGACTGCCCCATGAAGCGCATGCATGTTCACGTCGCCGTCAAGGACATACCGCAATCGGTCGGCTTCTACTCGGCGCTGTTCGGGGCCGAGCCTTCGGTCGTGAAATCCGATTATGCCAAATGGATGCTCGACGATCCCCGCGTCAACTTCGCGATCTCGACCCGCGGCCGCGAGTCGGGTCTCGATCATCTCGGCATTCAGGTCGAGAGCGCCGAAGAGCTCGGCGAGGTCTATGGACGGCTGCGCAAGGCGGGCGGCGAGGTCATCGAGCAGGGCCAGACGGTGTGCTGCTATGCCAAGTCCGAGAAGTCGTGGATCGACGATCCCGCGGGGATCGCGTGGGAGACCTTCCACACGACGGGCGAGAGCATCGTCTATGGCGACGGCACCGGCGAGCGGACCGCGCGTGTCGCGCACGAGAAGCAGGACGGCAAGCAGAGCGCGTGTTGCGCCCCGCAACCGCAGGCCGCGCCGCCCGCCGCTTCGGCTTGCTGCAAATCGTGAGTTCGCGGCGGTCGCGCGGACCAGGGGTCGAAGTCCTCGTAGCCCGGATGAAGCGCAGCGAAATCCGGGAGCGCGCCAACCGCTGATACAGCTCCCCGGATTACGCTGCGCTTCATCCGGGCTACGCAACGCTAAGGGGCGGCCACGCAGTCGCGACGTCGGCGCAACGGGCTACCGCTGTAAGCAAAGGCTTAATGCCTGCGACATATTATCCCACGACGACTCCCCTCCGTGCTAACAGCCCCTTAACCATGCGGCTTTTGCCACTCAAGGACCCTGAGCGGTCCTGGCGTCAGATCAAGGCACAATGGAAGAAGGACGCTGAAGGCGTCGGAGAGGACTTTGCCACTTTCGGCGGCATCAGCGCCTTTGAGGCGCTGACGGCGAGGGAGGGCGACAGTCAAGGGCTGTATCATCTGACCGACGGCGAGCGGGTTCATTCGGTCTGCCAGGTCCGGCGTCTTCTGATGAGCCGATACTCGGCGCCGGCGCTCAGCGCGCGTTTCGTCAATGTGTCTCCGATCTACGATCTCGGCGTCGCCGATCTCGGCGATTATGCACAGATGCTGGTGGCGCTGTTCTCCGGCGTCGTCTGGCTCTCGCGCGATGCGCTGTCGGCGAACCACATCCGGTTTCTCCTGAAGAGCCCGGGTGACTCGCAATTCTTCGCGGCGCTCAAGGCCGTGACGCCGTTCTCGCCATTCTCGAAATTCACCATCGAAGGCGCGTTGATCGAGTGCAGCATGAAGGAGGCGGCATAGTCGCCCGCGGCGGCCGCCTCCTGAGGATCCTGGTGCGCACCGCGTTCAGCTCCGCATCCACCTTAACGTTCCGATAACTGATTTTCCTAACGACCCCTTGGGTTGTGTTCCCGTAGAAGGGCACGCGCAGGGGCAGGAAAATGTCGGTTGTCTCAACGAGCAGCATGATGCCGGAACACCGGCGGCTGTCGATCAAGGATGTGTTGCGTGCCGCCAGGTTCGGCGCCATTCAGTGGCTCGTCCTGAGTGCCGCGCTGCTGGTGCTCGCGATCGCGCTTGGCACCGGCTATCTCGCGCTGCAGTTTCGCGAGCGCACGCTGGAGACGTCCGAACGCGAGCTCAACAACACCGCGCTGCTGCTGTCGCGGCATTTCGACCAGCAGCTTAGCGATCTCCAGCATGTCCACGACGACATCGTGAATTATCTGCGGTCGGAGCAGGTCGATACCGCCGACCAGTTCGAAAAGAACATGTCGCTCTTGAGCGCGCACGAGATGCTGCGCACGCGGCTGGCGGCGCTGCCGCATGTCGGCGGGCTCAATCTGTTCAACGCCAAGGGCTGGCTGATCAACTCGTCCGAGATGTGGCCGGTGCCCGATATCAGCATTGCGGACCGGCGTTATTTCCAGGAGTTCACCTCGGGGCGGCCGACGTCGCCCGTGATCGTCGAACCCGCGATGAGCAAGGTGACCGGCAACTGGACCACGATCTTTGCGCGCAAGATCACCGGGCGCAACGGTGAGATCATCGGCTTTGCGAGCCGCGGCGTCGAGCCAAGCCATTTCGAGGATTTCGTGGCCTCGCTGGCACTGAACGGCGACACCGTGATCTCGATGATCCACCGCGACGGCACGATCATCGCGCGCTATCCGCAGGATGCCGGCGTGGTCGGCCGCAACATCAGCGACCAATCGCTGTTCCGGAAGGTCATCGGTCTTGGCGGCAATACGTCGGGCCGGTTCGTCGGCACTTCAGGAGAGGAGAATGTCGGCGCGGTGAGATCGCTGTCGCACTTTCCGATCATGATCCTTGCCACCACCAGGACCTCCAGCGCACTGGAGGACTGGCGCGCCCAGACCAAGCTGCAGTTCTGCGCCGCGGTGCTTGCGGTGCTGATTGTCGTCATGACGATCTTCCTGATCGTCCGTCAGTTGCAGCGGCAGCACGACGCGGCGCAGCGGCGGCTGTCCGAGAAGAGCCAGCACCTCGACACCGCGATCAACACCATGACGCAGGGGCTGCTGCTGTTCGATGCCTCGGCGCGGCTCGTGATCTGCAACCAGCAATACATCGACATGTTCGACCTATCGCCCGATATCGTGAGGCCCGGCTGCCATCTGCGCGACCTGATCGTGCATCGCCAGGCGATCGGTTCATTCGTGGGCGACGTCGATGAATACTGCGCCCGCTTCACCAATCCCAGGGGTGACGAGATCCGGGACTCCGTGATCATGACGCCTGACGGCCGCAGCATCCGCCTGATCTACAAGCGGGCGCCGGACGGCGGCTGGGCCACCACGCTCGAGGATGTCACCGACGGGCGCCGCGCTCAGGCGCGGATCGAGTATCTCGCGCATTACGATGCCCTGACCAATCTGCCGAACCGGACGCTGCTCCAGCGCCACGCCGAAGAGTTGTTGCGCGAGACCACCGTGCACGAATTCGCGATCCACTACATCGACATCGACGAGTTCAAGCGGATCAACGACACGTTGGGCCATCTGATCGGCGATGAATTCCTCAGGCGCGTGGCCGAGAAGCTGCGCCAGTCGGTCGGATTGAACGACTTCATCGCACGCCTCGGCGGCGATGAGTTCGCGATCGTCCAGCATGATATCGCCTCGGACGACGACGTCAGCGATCTGGTCGCGCGCGTCTATCAATCGCTGCGCGCGCCGTTCGACTGCCTCGGCCATTGGCTGTCGAGCGATGCCAGCATCGGGATTGCGATCGCCCCGCGCCACGGCTCCGACCTGTTCGGCCTGCTGAAATGCGCTGACCTTGCCATGTACGCGGCCAAGGCCGCCGGCCGCAGGACCTATCGCTTCTTCGACCCGGCGATGGAGAAGCAGGCCAATCTGCGCCGCGCGCTGGAGGGCGATCTGCGCACCGCGCTGGCCGAGGGCGGCTTCGAACTGCACTACCAGCCGCTGGTCGACCTGCGCAGCGACGAGGTGACCGGCTGCGAGGCGCTGCTGCGCTGGCGTCATCCGGTGCGCGGCATGGTCTCGCCGGCGGAGTTCATTCCGCTTGCCGAGGAGACCGGGTTGATCGAGGAGATCGGGCAGTGGGTGTTGCGCACCGCCTGCATCGAGGCGGCAGCCTGGCCGGCGCATGTGCGCCTCGCGGTCAACGTGTCGCCGATCCAGTTCAAGTCGGAGACGCTGGCGCTCAAGGTTGCAAGCGCGCTTGCCGAGAGCGGGCTCGATCCGCGCCGGCTCGAGCTCGAGATTACCGAGGCGGTGCTGATCGCCGATGACGATGCGGCGCTGGTTACGCTCGGCCAGCTCCGCGCGCTCGGCGTCCACATCGCGCTCGACGATTTCGGCACCGGCTACTCGTCGCTGCAATATCTGCAGCGCTTCCCGTTCGACAAGATCAAGATCGACCGCAGCTTCGTCAAGGAAGTCACCCGCAACTCAGGCTCGGCCTCGATCATCCGGGCGGTGGTCTCGATCGCCGCCGACCGCAACATGATCACGACAGCCGAGGGCGTCGAGACCGATCAGCAGCGCGACACCGTGCAGATGCTCGGCTGCACGCAGATGCAGGGCTATTTGTTCAGCAAACCGGTTCCCGCGCAGGACGTCCGGACGCTGCTCGCGGCCGATAGCGTCGAGGACGCCGCCTGAGCGCGCTGCCCGGCGCGGGTTTCCGCAGAAAAATTCCCTGAAATCGACCTGCCGACGCGGCCGACCCGGAACCGAAACGATGGAACCGCGTTCCCTTGCGGGGCTCGACCGGCAGGCGATCAATGAGAACCGCAATAACGTCCGCGGCCATGCTGCTGTTTACCTCGTGCGTGGCGAACGCGGAAAGCGGCCTTGCGTCCTATTATCATGGCATCGGCAGAAGCGGCGAGATGACCTGCGCGCATCGCAGGCGGCCGTTCGGCAGCATGATCACTGTGTCCTATCAGGGGAAATCGATCCGCTGCCGCGTCAACGACCGCGGCCCGTTCATTCGCGGGCGGATCATCGATGTCTCGACCACCGCGGCCCGGGCGCTCGGCATCATGCAGCTTGGCGTCGCGCATGTGGTGATCGAGTAGCGCGCGCCCGGCGTTAGGTCAGGGCTTGGAGGCGGTCGCACGCTGCTCGGCGATCGCCTTGCGGAGCGTGCGCGACAGCGCCTCGACCGAATAGGGCTTCTGGATCAGTTCGAAGCCGCTATGCGCGTTCTCGGCGAGCACGTTGCTGTAGCCGCTGGTCAACACCACCGGCAGGCCGGGAAAGCGATCGCGGATGACGCCGGCGAGCTCGACGCCGTTCATGCCGGGCATGATCACGTCGGAGAACACGAGGTCGGCCGCGAACTCGTTCTCGGTGAGGATCGACAGCGCTGCATTGGCATTCGCCGCGCGCTTGACCGAATAGCCGAGATCCTCGAGCAGCTCGGTGGAAAACTGGCCGACATCGTCGTTGTCCTCGACCACGAGGACGCGATAGCCGCGGCCGATCGAGGCCTGCTCGGCGCCCGCGCTGGTCGCGATCTTGGCGTCGACCGGGCGCATCGCCTGCGGCAGATAGATCGTGAAGGTCGCGCCTTGCCCCGGCGTAGAGGTGACCTCGATGTCGCCATCGGATTGCTTGACGAAGCCGAAGGCCTGGCTCAGCCCGAGGCCCGTTCCCTTGCCGACCTCCTTGGTCGTGAAGAACGGTTCGAAGATCGCATCGAGATTTTCCGGCGAGATGCCGGTGCCCGTATCCTGGATCGAGACCGTGACGAAATCGCCGCTGCGCGAGGCCTGCGCGCGCAGGGCAGGGATGTGCTTGACCTTCCTGACGCCGATCGTCAGCTGGCCTTCGCCGTTCATCGCATCGCGGCCGTTGACCGCGAGATTGATCATCGCGGTCTCGAACTGGCCGATATCGGCGATCGCAAAACAGTCGGGATCCTCGATCCTGACTTCGATGTGGATCCGTGCGCCGACCAGTGGGCGGATCAGCTGCGTCACGCTATCGACCTGGGTCCCGACATTGAACACTTCGGGATTGAGCGGTTGCCTGCGCGCGAACGCCAACAGCTGCGCGGTGAGCTTGGAGGCGCGCTCGACGGTCTCGGCGATCGCGTCGATGTAGCGGCGGCGCCGCTCGTCCGGCAGGTCGCGGCGGCGCAGGAAGTCGGTCGCGGAGCGGATGATGGTGAGCAGATTGTTGAAGTCGTGCGCGACGCCGCCGGTGAGCTGGCCGACCGCTTCCATCTTCTGCGATTGCCGCAGGGCTTCCTCGCCGCGGCGCCGCTCGGTGATGTCGACCGCCTCGGGCACGGCGCCGACGATCGTGCCGTGCTGGTCCTGCAGCGGCCGCATCGCGAAATCGAAATAGCGCTCGCCGATCGGCAGTTGCAATTGCAGCTCGATCTTGACCTCTTCGCCGCGCATCGCGGTCGCGAAAGCATTCTGGATCACGCGCGGCACGCCGTCGGTCGCAGTGAACCACGGCGTGTCCCAGAACGGCTTGCCGACGACGTCAGTGGCCTCGGCGCGGATGCCGGCGAGCGCAGTCTGGTTGGTGTAGAGCAGGCCGCCGTCGCGGTTGAGCAGCATCTGATATTGATGGCTGGTTTCCAGGATCGCGCGCGTCTGCGCCTCGCGGGACTCGAGCTGGGCGGTGCGCTCCAGGATGCGCCGCTCCAGCGATTCGTTGAGCTTGCGCAGCTCGATCTCGGCTTCCTTGGCCGCGGTGATGTCATGGGCGACGCCGATGAAGCCGATATGCTTGCCGTTCGGGTCCCAGCGCGGCTGCGATTCCGAGCGCAGCCAGCGCCAGTCGCCCTTGGCGTTCCGGTAGCGCGCCTCGAGCACGAACGGCTTGAGCGAGAGCTCGCCGGTGATCTGCTCCTGCAGAATTTTCGGCAGGTCGTCAGGATGCAGCGCCTTGCGCCAGTCGAACACGATCGCTTCCTCGAACGGCAGTCCGAGGAAGTCGAGATAGGCCTGGTTGGCGAAGGAGCGGGTACGGTCGAGCTTGGTCACCCAGATCGGGACCGGCGCGCTGTCGGCGATCAGGCGGAAGCGTTCCTCGCTCTCGCGCAGGGTTTCCTGCGCCAGCATCTGATCGGTGACGTCGAGATCGGCGCCGACCAGCCGCAACGCGCGGCCGCTACGGTCGCGCTCGATCTTGGCGACGACGCGGATCCAGCGACTCTCACCGTCGTTCGGGCGGATGATGCGGTATTCGGCGGTGTAATCCTCGCCGCCGGCCTTGAGCACTTCGAACAGGTGCTTGATCGTGCGTTCGCGATCGTCGGGGTGAATGCGCGCGACCCAGTTCTCATAGGTCTCGTTGACCTCCTCGGGCGGCAGGCCGTGCACCAGCAGATATTCGGGGGAGCGGCGGTTGCGCACGCCGTCGCGGAAATCGATCTCGAGCCCGCCGACCCGCGCAATGCGCTGGATCCGCGCCAGCTCGGCCTCGCGCTCCTGCAGCTCGCGATGCGCGCGATCGCGTTCGCGCGCGATTTCCTCGAGGTGCTGCCGCAGCCGTTCGGCTGCCGCAGCTTCGGGAAGCACATCAGAGGGATCGGGTGGGGTCATTCGCGCCGGCAACCTCTAGGCGCAGTCTCACACAGGACGAGGCAGCTTTGCCAGCGTGATTTACGGCGCTCACTTACCCCTCACTCGCACTTCACTTGCGCATTACTTGTTCTTGGGTGGACGGCAATTATAGGCCCTGCGGAACCCGGCGGCCTGCGCATCCTCTTCGGTGCAGAACCAGCGATCCGGATTGCCGAGGCCCGGGTAACTGCGGCACGCCTGCAGATGATAGATGCCGATATTGCCGGTGACGCGGGCGCGCACCGCGTACTTGCCCTTGATGTTGCAGCTCGCCGGCATCGGCAGGTCGGCGGGGAAGAGCGCGTCGCGGATCTGGGTGTCGCGATCGGCCGGGCAGGCATTGCCGAACAGGGCGCCGTCCTTCCTGGCGGTACGAAAATCGCGTGGCGCCACGAAGCAGCCTTTCCACAGCCCCGCGCGGTTGTCCTTGGCCGTGGCTTCATCCGGCTTGAATCGGCCAGTGGCCGACCCCTCGAGATTGAGAGCGTAGCCCTTCTGTACCAGCACCTGGCTGAGGCTGGTCGGATCGCCCTCGATCTTGCAGACGCCGAGGCGGCGCTTCTTGAAGCTCGGATCGACGCCGATATCGTCGCAATGAACAGGCTTGCCGTCGATCAGCTTGGTCAGCTGGTCGCGCGCTTCCATTCCGCAGGACCAGACGTCGGCATGCTCGTCGATGCAGAGCTGGTCGACCGCCGGCGCGTCGATGCCGTCGAGCCGATAGGTCGTGTTGCCGAGCTGAACGGTGCCGGCGTCCTTGATGACCGCAGTGACCGCGGGGCCGGCCGTCGCAGACGGGACGGGGCTTGCGGACAGGCATGTCAGGAGAAGCGTCGTGATGACCGGATTTCGAAACCGCATTTTCTCACTTCAGATCTTTGGCGGGCAACCGGACTTCTAGCACAGGCCGGTACGATCCAACCAAGGACTGTTCGCGAACGGTGCGTGCGCGCCGTCACATCCCGACCGGCTTTCCGCGACGTAGAACGGAGGTCCGTTGTCATTGAAGGGATGCTGACATGGCCGAGTTCATCATCAACGCCATCGTCGACGTCGTGACCGACATCTGGATCCTGCAATGTCTCGCGCGCTGGCGGCGGAAGAAGCAGGCCGCCGAAGTGGCGGCATCCGATCAAAGATCCGATTGACTTGATGAGAACAAAATAGGAACATGATGCGTCACCTCAATCCCGGATACCTCATGATGTCTGCGCGGCCCGAATCTGACGACGATGACGGGCTGGAAGCGGCTGTCGATCAGGCGATTTCCGCCTGCGGCGGGAATCTGCGCGCGACGATCCGGGCGCTGATCGTGGCCAATGAATTCCTGGAGAATGAGGTCAGCGAGCTGATGAAAGCCGTCGCCAAGGCCCATTCCCGCGGCCGCTTCAAGACCTATTCGGGCTGAAGTCCCCCTCGGGCTACCGCGAAGGACCGGCCCAGCGCCGGCAGGGATCGCATTAGACCGTTGCCTCCGGGGCAATTTGCTGTACCAACGGAGTGGTTACGCCCGTGCCGGATTGCGCGGGGAGGAAATCCTGCCAAAGCCCAATTCCTAAGAAGCCCAAGCAAGAAGAGCATGTTCAAACGAATCCTGATCGCCAACCGCGGCGAGATCGCCTGCCGGGTCATCAAGACTGCGCGCCGTATGGGGATTGAGACGGTTGCCGTCTACTCCGAGGCCGACCGCGACGCGCTGCATGTCGAGATGGCAGACGAAGCCGTGCTGATCGGCCCGCCCGCCGCGGCCGAGAGCTATCTGTTGATCGACAAGATCGTCGAGGCCTGCCGCAAGACCGGCGCGCAGGCGGTGCATCCCGGCTACGGCTTCCTGTCCGAGCGCGAGGCATTTCCGCGCGCGCTGGAAGCCGCCGGCATCGTCTTCATCGGCCCGAACCCCGGCGCCATCGCCGCGATGGGCGACAAGATCGAATCCAAGAAGGCGGCCGCGAAGGCCAAGGTCTCGACCGTGCCGGGCCATCTCGGTGTCATCGAGGATGACAAGCACGCCGTCCAGATCGCCGACGAGATCGGCTATCCGGTGATGATCAAGGCCTCCGCCGGCGGCGGCGGCAAGGGCATGCGCATCGCGCATTCGAAGGCGGAGGTCGCCGAAGGCTTCAACCTCGCCAAGGCCGAGGCGAAGTCGTCGTTCGGCGACGACCGCGTCTTCATCGAGAAATTCATCGTCGATCCCCGGCACATCGAGATCCAGGTGCTCGGCGACAAGCATGGCAACGTGATCTATCTCGGCGAGCGCGAATGCTCGATCCAGCGCCGCAACCAGAAGGTCATCGAGGAGGCGCCGTCGCCGCTGCTCGACGAGCAAACCCGCCGCAAGATGGGCGAGCAGGCGGTCGCGCTGGCCAAGGCGGTGAACTACGATTCGGCGGGCACCGTGGAATTCGTCGCCGGCCAGGACAAGAGCTTCTACTTCCTGGAGATGAACACCCGCCTGCAGGTCGAGCATCCCGTCACCGAGCTGATCACCGGCGTCGACCTCGTCGAGCAGATGATCCGCGTCGCCGCCGGCGAGAAGCTCGCGATCGCGCAGAAGGACGTCACGCTGACCGGCTGGGCGGTGGAATCCCGCGTTTACGCCGAGGATCCGTTCCGCAACTTCCTGCCCTCGATCGGCCGCCTGGTGAAATACCGTCCGCCGGCCGAGGCCAGCCATGACGGCATCACCATCCGCAACGACACCGGCGTGCAGGAAGGCGGCGAGATCTCGATCCATTACGATCCGATGATCGCCAAGCTCGTCACCCACGCCCCCTCGCGCGCCGCGGCGATCGAGGCGCAGGCGACCGCGCTCGACGCCTTCTATGTCGACGGCATCAGGCACAATATTCCGTTCCTGTCGGCGTTGATGAACCATCCGCGCTGGCGCGAGGGCCGACTCTCGACCGGCTTCATCGCGGAAGAATTCCCGAAAGGGTTTTCCGCGCGTGCGCCCGAGGGCGAGATCGCGCGGCGGCTGGCCGCGGTCGGTGCCACCATCGACCACGTGCTGGGCGAGCGCAAGCGGCAGATCTCGGGCCAGATGGGCGGCCGCGTCGTGATGCGCGAGCGCCGCCGCGCGGTGTGGCTCGACCGTGCCGAGATCGCGCTCGATGTCGCCCGCGAGGCCGACGCCATCGCGGTGCGCTTCATCGGCGACGACGGATTGCCCGGCAATCCGCACAATCTGGTGTCGGGCTGGGTGCCGGGCGAGCCGGTCTGGCAGGGCACCATCGACGGCAATTTTGTCGCCGTGCAGGTGCGGGCGATCAACAACGGCTTCCGCCTCGCGCATCAGGGCTTTGAGGTGCCGGTCTATGTCTTCACCGAGACCGAGGCGACTTCGGCGCAGCTGATGCCGGTGGTCTCGGCCGCCGATACCGGCAAGAAGTTGCTGTGCCCGATGCCTGGGCTTGTGGTGTCGATCGCGGTGACCGAGGGCCAGGAGGTCAAGGCCGGCGAGACGCTCGCGGTGGTGGAAGCCATGAAGATGCAGAACGTGCTGCGCGCCGAGCGTGACGGCACGGTGAAGAAGATCCACGCCGCCGCCGGCGCCACGCTTGCGGTCGATGCGCTGATCCTGGAGTTCGCATAGACTCGTCATTGCGAGCGTCAGCGAAGCAATCCATCGCTCCTCAAGACGTGGATTGCTTCGTCGCTTCGCTCCTCGCAATGACGTGGATGGAGATAACACCATGGCCTTCCGCAAACGCCGCGAAGCACTGCGATCCATCCTCAACGGATCGACCTGCATTCGTCCGGGCTCGGTCTATGACGCGACCTCGATCCGGATTGCGGAGGACCTCGGCTTCGAGCTCGGCATGTTCGGCGGCTCGGTGGCCTCGCTCGCCGTGCTCGGCGATCCCGACGTTGCGCTGATCACGCTGACTGAATTCGCCGAGCAGATCCGCCGCATGTCGCGGGCTTCGCCTCTGCCGATACTCGTCGATGCCGACCACGGCTACGGCAACGCGCTCAATGTCCGCCGCACCGTCCAGGAAGTGGAAGCCGCAGGTGCCGCCGGCCTCACCATCGAGGATACGCTGCTGCCACAGGCGTTCGGCCAGGCCAAGACGCAGCTGATCTCGCTGGAAGAAGGCGTCGGCAAGATGAAGGCCGCGCTCGACGGCCGCAGCGATCCGTCGCTCGTCATTCTGGGCCGGACCGGCGCCGTCTCGATCACTGATCTCGACGATGCGATCGCACGCGCCAGGGCCTATCAGGCGGTCGGTGTCGATGGCCTGTTCTTCACCGGCATCAAATCGCGTGACGAGCTCGAGGCGATTTCGGCGGCGACGACGCTGCCTATCGTGCTCGGCGGCGCGCCGGAGGAGATGACTGCGCTGGACTATCTGGCAAGCCAACGCGTCAGGATCGCGTTGCAGGGCCACGCGCCGTTCGCGGCCGCGACCCACGCAGTCTATGAGACGCTGAAGGCGCTGCGCGAAGGAACCTCGCCAAAGAACCTCAAGGGTATTGCGACATCCGAACTGACCAGCCGCGTGATGCGCGAGGCGGAGACCAGGGCGCGCAGCGGCGAATTCCTCGGCTTGAAGAAGTGAGCGGCGTAATCCGCCATGTCACGATCACCGGACGCGTCCAGGGCGTCGGCTATCGCGCTTGGGTTCACGAAAACGCCAATGCGCGCGGCCTCGAAGGCTGGGTCCGCAACCGCCGTGATGGCAGCGTTGAAGCCGTGTTCGCCGGCCCCGAAAATATCGTTGCCGACATGATCAAGGCGTGCGGCCGCGGACCGAGCTCGGCGCGCGTCGACAATGTGCAGGCCGATGCCGGCACATCAGACCTTTTGAACCTGCGCGGGGCAGGCGAGCGGTTCGCGTTCCTGCCGACGGTCTAGGCGGCCGAGACCACCAGCGCCTGAATCTTGCCGTCGAGAGGACCGGTGCCGAAGCGCTGCGCCAGCGCCTCAGCCACGCGCTCTGTTGCAGCCTCGAGCGTCGGGTGACCCTGCGCCTCGATTTCGCCGCGCATCGGCGTGCCCTGGCAGTAGGCGATGGCGACATCCTCTGGCGAAGCGGCAGGACTGCGGAGGGTGATCAACTCGACGGCAATGTCGCGAAAGCCTGCAGCGGTCAGGTCGGCGCGAATGCGCGCCGGATCATGGTAACCGTGCGGCGTCCGCGCCATGAATTGCGGCGTGTTGCTCGGATATACCTGGAACATCGTCTGCTGCATCACGTCGGCGAAGTCGTTCTCCTCGATCTTGTCCCAGACGTTGAAGAAGTACCGTCCGCCGGACCTGATCACGCGCCGCGCTTCGGCGTAACCCTTGACGCGGTCGGGGAAGAACATGGCGCCGAACTGGCAGGCGACGATGTCGAAGCTCGCGTCGGCAAACGGCAGTGACAGCGCGTCGGCCTGCTGCCAGCGGATGTTTGGCTTGCCTGCGAGGCGCGTCTTCGCTTGCGCCAGCATCGGCTCGTTGAGATCGGTCGCGGTGATGTTTGTATCGGGCAATTCCGCAGCGAGGACGGTGGTGACGGCCCCGGTGCCGGCTGCGATTTCCAGCAGGTCACGCGGCCGATGGCCCTTGATGCGCTGCGCGAGGTGACGGGCGTACGGCGCAAAGATCATTGGCACCATCAGCCGGTCGTAGAGCTGCGGGACCGATCCCGCGAAGACCTTGTCGGAAAGGGGAGCCGTCATCACGCGTTCCTTTGCAAAAAGCGGATGGCCGTCGTGGGCCATCACGGGCAGAAGCCGCGTCCGAAGTATGGACCAGTGATCCGCTCCGGCCAACGCCGCGAATTGGGCCTGGCGCCAATTCCGCGGTCCCGGTCGCGGCCCTTGACTTCTGCTCGGAACAGTCTGATATTTCTGTTATGACAGAAATAACCGCCAAGAGAAAACTTCCCGCCGTCGTCGAGCGCTTTATCCTGCATTGGGGCGACATGGGCGACGAGTGGGGCGTCAACCGCTCGGTCAGCCAGATCCACGGGCTGCTCTACCTCGCCGAGGCGCCGATGACCGCGGAAGACATCGCCGACACGCTCGGCATGGCGCGCTCCAACGTCTCCAACTCGATCAAGGAACTGTTGTCCTGGGGATTGATCCGGCGGGTGCCGATCCTCGGCGACCGCCGCGACCACTTTGAAGCGGAGGCCGACATCTGGGAGGTCGCCGCCAAGATCGCGGCCGGGCGCAAGGAGCGCGAGATCGATCCTGCGCTCGCGGCGCTGCGCGCCTGCGTCTCCGACGCGGCTGACGATCCCGCCATCTCTCCGCTCGCCAGCAAGCGGCTGAAGGAGATGCTGACTTTCACCGAGCTGGTCGACCGTTGGTACACGCAGATGCTGAACGTGCCGCGGCCGCGCCTGGTCGCGCTGATCAAGCTCGGCGAGAAGATCGTGAGTTTCCTGCCCACGGGCAGAGCCAAATAGGGGCTACGGCGTAACGGGAGTGTGCGATGGCGTCAGCAAGGATATCCACCTTAAAGACAGCGCCGGCTTCCGATACCAAACTGCTCGACGATCATCGCTTCCGCGCATTGCTGTCCGACGAGGATTGGGGCCGCCTGCCGGTCGCGATCTGGCGGCGCTTCTCGAAGCGGTTCGAGGACGGCAACACCGTCGTCTATGTCGGGGAGGTCGAGGAGGCCACGAGCAGCCGCGCCGGCTGGTGGCTGGCACAGGCCGCACGGCTGATCGGCGGGCCGCTTCCGACCGGCACCGAGACCCGCGTGCCGATGATCGTCACGGTCACCGAGGACGCCGCCAGCGGCGGCCAGGTCTGGACTCGGATCTGCGCGCGGCGCGACGGCTTTCCGCAGGTGATCCACTCCGCCAAGCGCTTTGCCGGGCCGACCGGACTTGAGGAGTATGTCGGCTTCGGCGTCAGCATGGCGCTCAAGATCGCGGTCGAGCACGAGACGCTGGTGTTTCGCAGCGTTGGCTATTCGCTGCGGCTCGGCCGGTTTCGCCTTCCGCTGCCCGACTGGCTCACGCCGGGCGATCTCACCGTGACCCATTCCGATCTCGGCTGCGGCGACTTCCGCTTCACGCTGGAGATCATCCACCCGCGTTTAGGCCGGCTGATCCGTCAGTCCGCCTTGTTCAGGGAGGCCTCGTCATGACGCCGCTGCTGTGGACCCTGGTCGCCATCCAGATCGCGATGGGCGCGTTCGACACGTTTTATCACCACGAATTCACCGAGCGGCTGGCCTGGCGTCCGTCGCAACGCCATGAACTTCAGCTGCACAGCGTGCGGAACATGCTCTATGCGCTGCTGTTCCTCGTGCTCGGCTGGTTGGAGGTGCACGGCATTCTTGCGATCGCCATCTTGGCCGTGCTGGTGGTCGAGGTCGTCATCACGCTGATGGATTTCGTCGAGGAGGATCTGAGCCGCAAGCTGCCGCCGAGCGAGCGGATCAACCATACGCTGCTGGCGATCAATTACGGCGCCATTCTTGTGCTGCTAGTGCCGGTCCTGATCGGCTGGGCGATGCTGCCGACCGCTATCGTGCCGGCTTATGCGGGCCTTCTCAGCCTGTTCGCAACGGCTGCGGCGTTCGGCGCCGCACTGTTCGGCGCGCGAGACTTTGCCGCCGCCAGACGCCTCGGACGGATGGCAAGCCGGCCGGCCGCAACGCTGGTCGAGAAATTGCCGCCGCGGCAGACCGTGCTGGTCACCGGCGCGACCGGCTTCATCGGCAGCCGTTTGGTCGCAAGCCTCACAGCATCAGGCCACCAGGTGATTGCGCTGATCCGCAATCCAGCGAAAGCGGAGATGCTGTCGCCGCCGGTGACGCTGATCACGAGCCTCGACCAGTTGCCCGCCGAGACCAGGATCGACGCTATCGTCAATCTCGCCGGCGAGCCGATCGGCAACGGTCTGTGGACCGAGGCCAAGCGCCGCAGGATCATCGCCTCGCGGATCGACATGACGGCCGAGGTCGTCAAGCTGATCGCGCGCCTCGAGCGCAAGCCGCAGGTCTTGGTGAGCGGCTCCGCGATCGGCTGGTATGGGCTCTGGCAGGACCAGGTGCTGACGGAGTCGGCGAAGTCCCATGCCTGCTTCAGTCACCAACTGTGCGAGACCTGGGAGAATGCGGCCAAGCCCGCTGCCGAGCACGGCGTGCGCGTCGCGTATTTGCGGATCGGTCTCGTGGTCGGCACCGATGGTGGCTTCATCACGCGGATGCTGACGCCGTTCGAGTTCGGTCTCGGCGGGCCGCTCGGCTCCGGCAAGCAGTGGATGTCGTGGATCGAGCGCGACGACCTGGTGCGGCTGATCGCGCATGTGATCGCAAAGCCCGAACTGTCCGGTCCTGTCAACGCGACCGCGCCGATTCCGGTCACCAATACGAAATTCACCGAGGAACTGGGGCGCCGCTTACACCGGCCCGCGATCTTCCGCGTGCCGGCCCCGCTGCTCCGTGCCGTCGGCGGCGATTTCGCCGAGGAGCTGCTGCTTGGCGGCCAGCGCGTATTGCCGAACAAGGCGCTGAGCAACGGTTTTGTCTTTCGGCACGAAACCCTGCGCAGCGCGTTCGAGGCGATCCTGTAGAGGAGGCGTATATGTCCAGCTCTTGTTGTCGTGCATTCGGTGGCTGGCTCGCGGGCTGCGGCGCCGCGACTGCGGTTCTTGCGAGCGTTGTCCAGACCGTCCTGATGATTGGGTCCGGCGGCGATATCGCACGGCTCGCAGGAACGACCATTGCCCTTGTGCCGCTCTCGTTCCTGACTTTCATCACCATGTGTTTCCTGACGGCAATTCCGGCCCTGATAGTCATTTGGCTCGCCGAACAGCTTCATGCACAATCCGTCGTGTTCTTCGGCTGCGCTGGCGCCGCGGTCGGCGCGTTGTGCATCAGCCTGCTGGCGCCGTCTGGCGCGATCTGGATGGCCGGCTTGGGGGAGCTGTTCGTCGTCGCCGGGTTCGTCGCGGGCGCGACCTACTGGGCTGTTACGAGAGAGGATCTCGGTTACTCACACGGACGCTAAGCCGCCGCGGCCACGCTCCGAAACGTCGCCGCCAGCGTCCGCAACGCCGCCAGCTTTGCAGGATCGCTGACCTTGGAATGCAGCATCACCTTCGACGCGCCGAGCCGCGGCAGCTTGTGCGCCGGTCCGATATCGATCAGGCTAGGTGGCGCGATGCGGCGGACGAGGGGAGCAACCGCGAGCCCTGCGAGCGCAGCGGCGACCACCGCGGTGACGCCACCGCCGACGAAGCTTTCGGTCCAATCGATGCCGGCCTTGTCGAGTGCGCGGACGGCCAATGCGCGCACCCCGCACGGCGGCGCGAGCGTTGCCAGCGGCAAGGCATCGCCGCGCGGCCAGACGAAACGCTTGGCGGCGAACCAGCCGAATTCGTCTTCGGTCAGTTTCTCGCCGCCGCGCCGGCTGCCTTCCTGGCGCACGATGACCGCGTCGAGTTCGCCGGCATCGTAGGCATCGAGCATCTCGCGTGAGAAGCCGATGGTCACGGAGAGCGCAAGCTGCGAGGCCATCGCGTGCAGCCGCTCCAGCAGCGGCACCAGCTCGGGGCCGGCGGCGTGATCGCTGATCCCGAGCGTGAGCTGCTGCCGCGCCGGCTTCTCGCCCGACAGCGCACGGTCATGCACCTCGATCAGCGCGCGGGCGTGGTGCAGGAAAGCGGCGCCATCGGCGGTCAGCCGCACCGCGCGCGGCGAGCGCTCGACCAGCCGCTTGCCGAGCACGGTTTCGAGCCGCTGCAATTTCATGCTGATCGCCGCCTGCGTGGTGCCGAGCGCCTCGGCGGCGCGGGTGAAGCCCTGCAGCTCGGCGACGAGGAGGAAGGCCTGCACAGTGTCGATGTCGAGCGTCATGATCAACGATCGTTATCATTGATATCCATATAGATAAGATAGCAAGATGATGCGCGAAGGTCTAGCTAGAGGAGGCGCGATTGACCCGCGCCAACCGAATTCAAGGAGACCGATCATGCCGCTCATCACCGTCACCTATGCAACCTCGCGCGAGAGGCCGTCGCTGAAGTCCGAGATCGCCGCCGCGGTGTCGGAGCTGACCGCCGGGATTCTGCACAAGGATCCCAAGGTCACTGCCGTTATCGTGAAGTCCGCCGACGCCGCCGATTGGTTCGCCGGCGGCAAGTCGCTCGCCGAGCAGGGGCTCGCAAGCTATTGGCTGGACGTCCATGTCAGCGAAGGCACCAACACCAAGGACGAGAAGGCGGCCTATCTCGCCGAGCTGTTCAACCGGATGGGCGAATTGCTTGGGCCGCTCCACACCGAGAGCTACGCCCATGTCGACGAGGTGAAGGGCGATGCCTACGGCTTCGGCGGCCTGACCCAGGAGCGCCGCTACATCGCCGGCAAGCTCGAGGTCGCGCCGCAGAAGGCGGCGTGACCGTCACAGCGTCGCTTCCGGCAGGCGCGCTGCGGTGTCGCCGAACACCTCGGAAAAGGCCTGCCGGAGCGCGATGTCGACATCGGCCATCGTGACCGGCAGTCCGAGATCGACCAGCGAGGTCACGCCGTAGCGCGGATCGATCACGCCGCAGGGCACGATCGCCTGGAAGTGCGAGAGGTCGGGCTCGACATTGATCGCGATGCCGTGGAACGAGACCCAGCGGCGCAGCCGCACGCCGATCGCGGCGATCTTGTCCTCAAAGCCCGGGCCCTTGTCGGGGCGTTTCACCCAGACCCCGACGCGGTCCTCGCGGCGCTCGCCGCGGACGTTGAAGGCGGCCAGCGTGCGGATGATCCATTCTTCCAGCGAGGCGACATAGGCGCGCACATCCGGCCGGCGCCGCTTGAGGTCCAGCATCACATAGGCCACCCGCTGGCCGGGGCCGTGATAGGTGACCTGGCCGCCGCGGCCGCTCTGGAAGGTCGGAAAGCGCGGATCGAGCAGGTCGCCGGCCTTGCCGCTGGTGCCGGAGGTATAGAGCGGCGGGTGCTCCAGCAGCCACACCAGTTCGGGCGCCGCGCCATCGGCGATCGCCGCCACCCGGGCGTCCATGGCGGCGAGAGAATCGGGGTAGGGGACCGGACGGTCCGCAATCCGCCATTCGACCGCTTTGTCGCCCGAAGGGCGCGCAAAGGTCGTCAAATCGAGGCTTTGGCGGTCGTTAACCATTGGCTAACCCTAACGTGGTCAGGTGAACCCACAATTTAGTTCCCGTTCGGCGGTTCAGAAGTGCCCACGCTCGATAAAGTCAGCGTCGATCTCATGGTGGTTCTCGGTACCACCACCATGCCGATTCACCAGGTCATGCGGCTCTCCCGCGGCGCCATCATCGAACTGGATGCCACCGAGGCCGACGAGGTCAAGATCCTCGCCAACAACCTGCCGGTCGCCAGCGGCGTCGTCCTGGTCGACCGCAACCGAATTGCTGTCGAGGTCAAGCAGATGCTGCCGAAATCTCCCGGGGTTCGCAGTTAATTCGCGCATTAATCGCCTTGTCCCTGCATCCGTGATTTGTTACATGGCCCCGTCGATGCGGCGGCGCCTTAGGGTTCCATCCGACATCCTTAGCGCTCGTGGCGGAATTGGTAGACGCGCTGCCTTGAGGTGGCAGTGGGTAACACCGTGGGGGTTCGAGTCCCTCCGAGCGCACCATAGACTCACATTTCCTATTGAAATAATTGAGTTTTTTCCCGGGAATGGTACCACTCCGTTCCGGCGCAATGTTCGCGTGCCGCACCGCCAGCCAGTGACTGGCGGTGATCGAACGCGACGCTTTCTCCATTCGACTGATGCCAAGCCACTCTCGATTCGCCTGCGCGATATAGCGGGAGGGCATTTTCGGATCGGTCCAGCCGAACATCGCCATCATCCGGCTCTCGGTGCAGTCGGCGCAGGCAGCCACTTCGGCACAAGCCATGCGCACGTCATGGCAACTCTTCGTTGGCTCGTTGACGCCGGTCAGGACCGCGTACTTCTTGAACTTGGCCGCCCATGTCTTCTTGCTTGTCGGCTCGACTCGCCCGCGCACGCCTTTGCCGGCGAACACTCGGACTTGGATTTTCGCCTTGCGCGATCAGCGTAGCGGCACTGCCGGCAGGCGCGGTCGGATTGGCGGCGGCGTCGCGACTGAGCTTGCACACGCGGCCCCTGATCAGGCCGTAGCGCGTAAGCGCGGTCGCCGCTTCAAAGACATCGTCGCGAGCGCCGTCGCGAATTGAATCTCAGCCGATCGGAAGCCCACGTGCGAAAAGTCTCGAATGATTAAGGCGGGCCGCCGCGCAACCGCCCATGTGAAGATCATTTTGAAGCCATTTTTCGCCGTACTTGATCTTTAGCCAACCGATGAGCAGTCGAGGGAGCGTACCTCGAAATCTCCACTGCGTTGGAATGTGCCCGCGCCACGCGTGCGTCGGGCATGCGGTATGTCGCGCGATTCGCGGCAGTGGAATGGTCGCGCAGTTCGCGACGGGTGGAATTCTTCGTTCAATCATCGGAAGGGACATGGAATGGCACTTGCCGCGCCAGCAGGTTTCACGTCGAGCGATCTCGTCTACGAGGAGAACTTCTCCGGGACGACGCTGGACAATAATTGGCACAACTACATCACCAGCCGCGCCGCCAATGGCTGGGCGTGGAATAGCAATGGATCGGGTGGTAGCGGGCCGGGCGGCGCATACGATGCCGACTACGAGATGCCGAGCCAGGTGGCCGTAAGCAACGGCATCCTCGATCTCACTGCGGTCACGCAGCCCGTCAGCGGCATCAATCAGGGTAGCGCACAAACATTTCCGGTCACGTCCGGTGCCGTCAGCAGCTATGGCAATTTCGAATTCGACGGCGGTTACCTTCAGATCAGCATGAAGGCGCCGAGCGGCGACGGTGCTTGGCCGTCGCTGTGGCTGATGCCCGGCGCCGGCTCGAACAGCGGCGACAATTTCGAGATCGATATCCAGGAGGGGGGATATACCGGCAACGGGCCGGCAAACCAGGCCTTCACCTGGCATCTTCACACGCCCTCAGGGACGGTCGGCGGCACGGTCGACACCGGCGTCGACCTCACGGCCGGCTTCCATACCTACGGCATCAATTGGGTGCCCGGCCAATCGATGACCTGGTATCTCGACGGCAAGCAGATTGCGACCGTGACCAGCGCGCAGGTCCAGATTCCGAACGAGCCGATGCAGCTGATCATGAGCAATCAGGTCGCGAACTCTAACGCGGCCGGCTGGCATACTGCGCTCGATAGTTCGACGCCCTCGTCGATGCCGATGCAGATCGCCGAAGTCCAGCTCTATCAAGCCGCCGGCGGCGGCGACACGGTCACCGGCGCGAACGTCACTGCCTCGACGAACCCGACCACACCGCCGACCCAGCCGGACACGACGACGACCCCAGTTGCGACCACCCCGACCGCGACCAGTTCCACAACCAGCATTGTCGCGCCGGCTGTCATCCCGGACACCACTTCGCCGGTGGCCGCGGCAGTCGACTCACTGTCGACCGTTGCAACGACGACCGACCCCAGCGTCTCTAGCGCCATGGGAGCGATGCTAGGCGCCATGGGACTGGCGCCGACATCATCGTACGGCTGGTCGGCGAGCACGACCGGCGCAAGCACTGGAAGCTGGGCAAACCAGGATTTTGCGCAGCCGAGCTCGTTGGCAACCGCGGCGCCGCAGGGAACTTTTGGGTGGGGAGATCAAGGCACGACCGCCGCATCTCAAGCTGGCAGCAGCTTTGCGCTTCTGAACCAGTATCTGGCAAGTAGCTCTGGTCGAGCCGGTGGCGGTTCGATCGCGGTAGCGATGGGTGGCGCTGCCTCGACACAGGACTCGTTCCTGACCAAACCTCAGAGCTAGTGCGTTAGCTGGCTCTCACGCGAGAGCTCCGGTGCTTCACCGCTTCCACCATCGGCTGAAGTAAAGAAACAGCAATGCGCCTGCCATCGCGGGGCCGCCGGGGAGCGGCAGCAGGGCAAGGGCCAGCAGGATCACCAGTGCCGTGACGAACCACGGCCGTTTCCTGCTCGGTGCCGTCGCCGGTCGCGCCGCGGGTGCGGGCTGCGGGCCATCCGGGCGCGTGACGCCTGCCGGCGGTGGCGGAACATTGGGCGGGCGCGACGGGCTTGGTGCTGCTGCGCGCGCTTGCGCAGCCCGCTTCTTTTCGTCTTGTCGCGCCAGTGCAACCAACACCGGGTCCGGCGCTGGCGGCGGCCGCTCCGCGGGAGTCCATTGCCGGCCGGGCGGCGTCTGGCCGGCGGCCGCGGCCTGGCGGAATGCAGCGCGGGTCCGACGCCGCGCCGAGCGGGTGGGCGCGTACTGCGCGGCGAGGCGCAGTGCTCGCTGCAGCAGGGGCGTGCCGCTTTCCGGATCGACCATGACCGCGAAATGGCCGAAGCCGAGCAGCGACCGGATCACATCCTTGCCGGGGCCGAAGTGCTTGCCTGCCGGTCCGTGCCGCTCGACCTGCTGCAGCACGGCGCGGTAGCGGCGCAGCAGGTCGCGCGGCACGGCCACCGCCTCGTTGACGGTGAGGCCGGTGACCTCCTGCCGCGTCGAGCGGCGCATGACGCGCGTCTTGTCAGGATGGACCGTGAACCCTTCGGCGGCGACGATGCCGTGCACGGCCTTGAGCAAGGTGCCGATCTTTCTCACCGCTTCGCCCGAGGCGGAGAAGGTCAGATCGTCGGCGTAGCGGCTGTAGACGAAACCAAGTGTGCGCGCGAGCCCCACAAGGCGTCGGTCGAGCCTGCGGCAAATCAGGTTGGTGATTGCGGGGCTGGTCGGCGCGCCCTGCGGCAGCAGCCGCGGGCCGTCGGCGACGAAGTGGCGCTCACCGTCGAGTGCCACTTCGTCGACCATCGGCTCGGTGCACAGCAGCGCGAGCGGGATCGCGACCGCTTCGGCATAACCGAGCGCCTCGAACAGCCCCTTGACGCGGGTGTAGGTCAGGGTCGGGAAGAAATCCTTGAGGTCGAGATTGATCACCACGTCGCGGCCGACATGGTTGCGCGCATTGGTCAGGATGGAGCGCTGAGGCGCAAAGCCGTGCGCGGCATCATGCAGCGGCACCCGCCCCAGAATGTTGTCCAGCACCCAATATTGCGCGCGCTTGAGGCGCGGCATCGGCGCCGAGATCAACCGCTCGCCGCCGCTTTTCTTGGGGATCGTGAAGCGCTGATAGTGATTGACCGATGATACCTTCCTGTTGAAGGCGAGGAAGCGCAGCTCGCCGAGCGGCACGCCCATCGCGTCAGCCAGCGCCTTGGCATCGGCGAGCGGGGGCAGGCCGTCGCGCAAGGGCGTCGTGGTCGTGCGGGTATGAAGGCCCCGCGAGACGTCCTCGCCGAGATAGAGCACGTCGCGCTTTCGTCGGTCGTACCAGGCGAAGGCCCGGCTTTGGCGCGCCTCCGCGTTGCGGCGCTTGGTCTCCTGCCGCCGCGCCATCGCCTCGGCCTTGCGGCGCTTGTGCATTTCCTTCAACGCGCGTTCGGGATCGGCGAGCGTGGCGTTCTGGCGCTGCAGCTCGGTGAGCTCGCGCATTGCCTCTGCGCGGCCGCGGATCGCGTCCGCGGCCGGCGTCGGCGCGTCTTCGCCATCGGGCCAGAAACCGAGGCGGATCATCTCCTCGAGGATGACCTCGTCCTTCGACGACTGGCGGATGCGGTCGTAGAGTTCCTGGCGCGTCAGCGTGCCGGGAGCAACGGTCTCGTTCACGCGGCCAGCCCTCCGGTCAGGAGTACGGCAGCGGCCTTATGCAGGGAATTCGGAAAGGGCGCAGGCCGGATTGCCTTCGTCTCTTCTAAGAACTGGATCGATCCACTCGACGCCGGGGCGTCCACCCCTACGCAATTGGGTTCAAGGAACCCATTCTGCGATTGCGTAGGGGTGGACTGCCCCGGCCCAGTGAAGATCGGGCCAGTGACGCATGCGCGGTCATGGTGCAAGGACGGCGATACGCCGCCCGGGTTGCAAGGTCCTGACCGGCCTGCGCCCTTCCGAATGCAGTGATACGCGAATTGCCGTCGCCGGTTCAAGCCGGCTCTGCGGATCAAGGGTTTCATGTCACTCATGCGATGGTGGGTCCGTCCTGAGCGACGCCCTCGACTTGCGAATGGAAAATCCGGCGCAGCGCCAGCATGTGCTCGCAGGGGCCGCGCATCATCTTGTTGTGGCCGTAGAAATGACAGCTGCACCGCGCCTCGACGAGACGGTCGTCATCGTCGATGACGAGGTTCACCTGCTCGGTGCGGGCGTTGTCGAGCACGCTGCCGCTGATCGCGCGAACGCCCTGGTTGCGATCAATGTTGCCGATCGTCACGAGATTGGCGCCGATCAGGCGATCGGCCTTTTCCTCCTGCGGGCTGGCGAAGCGCAGCTGGGCTGCCGACAGCGGCTCGCGCGTCAGCTCGCGCAGTCGGTAGAGCGACTTGTCGAGGTCGAACATCACGCGTCCGGCCTGGGTGTAGGATGTGAGCGCCGCATGCACCAGCGCCTGGTCGACGCCGGTCTGCCGCGCCAGCTCGGCGGCGCTCGCCGCATGGGACTTGCCGAGTGCTGCGAAAATGCGCTGCGCGCTGTCGTTGTCGACCTTGTGGCGCGGCGCGAGCAGGTCGAATTGTCCGGCGGACGACCAGTCGTTCGCGGTCCAGCCCGAAAGGCCGAGCGTGAAGCGCAGACCGCCGAAATCGACGACGAAGAACGACGGCAGGCCGGTCCCGGTCAAATGCACCCGCACCGACCGCGCCAGCGGCAGCGCCCGCCCGAGGATCGCAAGCCTCCGCCGGCCCCAGATGCGGATCTCGGCGGGGGCCGTGCCGCGATAGATCGAGCGGCGGAAGGTCAGCCGTTCGTGCCACGGCTCGATCACCACCTCCACCGGCGCGTCCGGCTTCAACACGAACCGCAGCGAGCGCGGGCCGGCCTTTTCCTTCTTCTGCGCGAGGCGGGTGAGGATGTTGGCCATGTCCACGGGATGCAGGTCGAACACATGCGCCGGCAGGGTCATGGCGCTCGACACCTGCAGGAAGCCGCGCACCCAGCTGTCCGGCAGGTCGATCTTCTCCTCGCGGAAGTCGAGATCGTCGCCGGTCTGCACCTCGAACCCGGAGGGATCGATGGTGAGGGTGGTGTCGCGATAGGAGCGGATCTTCTGGAATTCGTCGTAGAGGGCGTGGCTGTAGTCGATATTGGTGGTGCCGAACGCCATCTCGCCGAGGCCCTCGAACACGTCGTGGTCGCAGGACAGCCGTCCGTAGCTCGATTCGTCGAGACTGAAGCACTCGAAGAAGATCTCGTCCGGGTGCACCGTGATCACCGGATCGAGCACGATCCAGGCATCGCGGTTCTGCTTGTAGAGGTAGTTGAAATAGGCCTGCCGCGCCGCCCAGAACGGCTTCATCTGCCGATCGCGCTCGCGGTCGAAGCCACGGATGCGGTCCTGCAAGTCCGCGATGCGCGGCTTGAGCGCCGTCGACTGCGCCGTTGCCTCGGCGAGGAAATTGGCCTCGTTCTGCTTCAGCCACTCGAAATAGGCGGTGCGGTCACGCGGCTTGAAGCGCAGGTCCGACACCACGACATGATGCAGCGCGGAGATCGCCTCGCGGAAGGCGAGATGGCGCGCCACCTTGCCGGTGAAGAAGGTCGGCTGGCGCAGCGTGTCCGGCGCGAAGGCGAACGACGACGAGGCGGCGTCGGACGAGGCGCTGGTGCTGCCGAGAAATCGATATGCGAAATTCATGCGGCGGTCCCGCTGGTTTGCGAGCCGCCGCCCGGCGGCGTGCGGCCGGCGCGGGCCACGGTGACGGGCAGCGGCAGATCCGGCCAGGCGTGCGCGATGTCACGCAGGATGATCAGCGCGGGCGCCTTGTCACGCAGGGTCACGCTGAGCGTGAAGTCGTGCAGCAGCTGCGCGATCGCCGCTGCGCGGTCCCGGTGCGCCAGCGCCTCGTTGCGCAGCGCCGTGAAGATCCGGTCCTTGGCGATACGCCCGCGGTTGATCTGCATCAGGATGATGCGGGCCTGGGAGAGGAACTTGGCGAAGATTGCCGCATCCGCCAGCGACTCGCCTGATATCAGCTCGGTGACGAAGAGATGGAAGCTGCCGGAGGGGTGCTCCAGCATGCGCCCGAGCACCTCGGCGATATCGCCGTCGGCGAGGCTGCGCCGCAGCAGCAGGCGAGCGCCGTCCTGCACCGCCGGCACGGTCGAGTCCGCCATCACAGCCAGCGCCGCGGCCGGCAGCGCATCGCTGGGCCATGCCGTGAGGCGATTCACCGCGGTGGTCCGGACATCGTCCCACTCGCTCTCGACCAGCAGCACGGCATTTTGTGGGTCGGCGCGGAAGCGGGGCTCGTCGGCCGTGAACGCATCAAGTGCGAAGCGGCGGACGGCGGCGAACGGATGGTTGCCGAGGCGGGCGAGCTGGCGGACCGAGAAGCGCGCCGGTGCGCGGCTCTCCAGCAGCTTGGCGCCGAGCATCCTGGCGCCGGCCGCGCGCGCCTGCAGCAGGCGCCACAGTGTGCCGTCGTCGATGGCGGCCGCTGCCTGCGGCAACGCTTCGACGAACAGTGTGACCATGTCGGCCGCATGGCCCTCGCTAGGTTCGGTGCGGAAGAAGCCGGCCATCAGCATGTCGCGCAGCCGGATGGCGAAGGCCTCGTCGCTCGCCGCAAGGCGTGCGACGAGCGGCCGCGCAGCCGCGCGCAGCCCGGCATGGTCGCCGGTGGCGGCCAGCACGATGCCATCGCGATGTTGCGCGAGCGCGGCGTCGTCAAGCCGCGCCAAGAGGCTCATCGAGGCCATGCGGATTTCCGGCGCATCGGCCCGCAGGATCGCCTGCCAGAACGCTTCCGGCAGGTCGCCGGGCCGCGTCGGGGTCACCGCGATGAGCTGGATGCTGGCCGCCTGGACGTCGGGGCTGGCGTGGCCGGTCAGGCTTTCGATCACCTCCGGCTGCAGCGGGCAGTCGCGATCCGGCCATAGCTGCGGCAGCAGCGCGAGAGCCGACGTGAGGCCGGCGCGCGGCAGATCGTCGAGGACCGGCGGCAACTGCGCGAGCCATGCCGCGAACGCTTCCGTCGCGCGGGCGCGTTGCTCCCGCGAGGGCGCGCGGTCGCGCAGCCAGCCGCGTGTGCGGCCCTGCACGTGATCGTGCGGGCTGGTCAGCGCGGCGCGTGCAAGGGCGGGGTCGGCCCACGGCCAATCGGCGCGGTCGTCGATGGCGCGGATCGCCAGATCGCGCATCTCAGGCGCAGCCGCCTCGAGCAGCGCGGCGATCAATGCCGCATCGGCCTTGCCGGCATCGATCAAACGCCGCGCGATCGTGGCCGCGAGCGTGGTGACCTCGGGATAGGGCGAGGCCAAGAGGCCGCCGATCGCGGCCACGTCCATCGCTTCAGGCCGCGGCGGACCTTGCCGCAGCGCCTCGGCCGCGAAGCGCGCGGCCGCATGATTGCGCGCCAGTGTCGCGATCCGCAGCAGCCGCTCGGGCTGTGCATCCCATAGCGCGGGGAAGGCTTCCTCGCGCTGTGCCGGCGCACGCGCGCCGACATGGCGGTGCGTGAGAGCCCTGGCATTGAAGTGGCTGGTCGGGGCCGCCGCATGCAGCAGGTGGCTGACGCTCCAAACCCGGCTGAGCGCCTCGGCGGCATGGAGGACAGGACGATAGCTGCGTTCGATCCGGATATGCTCGGTCCACGTCGCCGGCTTGATGCCGTCGGCGTCGGTGAAGGCGAGGAGCAGCTCGCTCGCCATCGCCGTGAACGCGTCCTGTCCGAGCTCGGCGCGCTTGCGCAGCATGCGCCAGGCGCGCCGCTTGAAGTAGAGCAGGGTCTGGTCGGACAGCGCGATGCGCGGAGCGGTGCTCTGCAGTTCCTCGCTGAGCTTCAGCGCCTGGCGCGAACCGGCCAGCCAGACGCGGTCGTTGTAGACCCGGCTGCGATAATACATCGGCGCCGCCAGCTCGAACTGCCGCGCGGTTGCAGCGAACAGCGGGCCGTCGTCGGTGAGATCGGCATATTTGAACAGCCGCCGCAGCACCTGCACGTAGGGCGGGCGCGGGTTCATCGCGTGCACGGCCGCGAGCAGCGTCTGGCGCGCGGCGCTGTCTGCGAGCGCATGGTGGGCGAGCGCAATGAGGAACTGATTGGCGAAACCCGGCTGAGCCGAGTTCGCCGCCAGCAGGGCCTGGATCAGGCCCGCGCCGTTGCCGTTCGCCAGCGCCATCTCGATGTCGCGGGTCGCCGCGGCATCCGTCGTTCGCGGCAGCGACAGCCGCGGCGCCGATCGCCGCGCGCCCATCAGTTCACTTGCGAGGGCATAAGCCGCGTAGTCCCGCGTCACCAGGCTGACATTGATGTCGGCGCAGCGGCGTAGCAGATCGGCGGCGTCGGCGCCGCCGCAGCGCGCCAGCGCATAGACGAGGCTGTAACTCGCATCCGTCGCGCCGGTCTTCTCGGCGAAGGCGGCGAGTTGGGGATAGGCGGCTGTGAGCCGGATCACACCGAGGCGCCAGAACAGGCGGTCGCGCTCCTTCTCGGGCCACGCGCTGCGCGCGCAGACCGCGAGCTTCCTGAGCAATTCCGTGTCGCGTCCGTTGGCATCGACTCCGGCATCCGAAGCGGTCAGCGGCGGTGCATCGCCGTCGATGCGGCGATACCCGTCGTTGATCTTGGACACCACGACGCTATCGAACAGCTTTTCGGCATTCGCGTGGGTGACCGGCGATGGGGTCTTGGTTCCATCCCTGAGCGACGTGCCGCGACGGCCATATCTGAAATTGACCAGGTAGCGTGCGTCGTTGTCGGCGCGTTCCAGATCGACCAGATCGACTTCATAGAGCTTGTCGGATCTGCCTTCCTTCATCCAGAGGCGAACGGAGCGAACGACGTGCATTGACCACCCTGGGATGTCCGGGGTGGATTACATCGCAAGCCGTGCGCGCCGCGTCAATGGGGCGACTGGTGCGGCGGAATATAACGATGCGCCGGCCGTACCGGCTCGCGCCGGTTTGTGACGTGGGCTCACGGTCAATGCGGTCCTGTAACACCTGTCGGGTAGAGTAGCGGATGCATGGCCTTGCTGGTATGGCGCTGCCGACCGGAGGCGGCCACGTCTCCGATCGCGCCGCCGCGAGCCTGCCCACCCGGAGCATCCGATGATCCTTGCTAGCTACGTCTACCGTGCCGTCTCCAACTTCGTGTTCCTGGGGCTGGTCTATTTCACGCTGAACCTGCTGGAGAAATACGAGCAGCGCGCGACGGTCGCGATCCTGGTCCTGGTCTATGCGGTGATGCATGCACTGTCCGGCCTGCGCTCGTTCTATTTCTTCCAGCGCATCGAGCGTCTCGAAGGTGAAACACGGCGGCTCGCCGCAGCGGCCGGCGAGGGGCCGAATGCGAGCGCCTCGCGTAAGCAGATCGTCGCCGATGTCACCGAGCTCAGGCATGCCGGCGAGATCAAATCCTATATCGACATCTTCTTCCTGGCGCTGGTGATCCTGCTCTGCGTCGCCAAGATCGTGGCCAGCTAGAGCGCGCGCTAGTCCGGCACGCGCTTGCCGGCGGCCGAGGCCTCGGCGCGCGGGGTTCGCTTGGCGACGTGGACTGCGGCGTTGCTTGCAGCCGGCGGCGCGACATGCAGGGGTGCGCCGCGGCCTCTGCCATGCGCCGCAGCGGGGATCTGATGTGCGGCCTGCTTCGGATGCCTGGCCTGGCGCGCCGATATCGCCTGCGCGCGCGGTGCGCCGGCGGCCGGACCAGCCGCGCGCTGTGCGAGGCGGCGACTCGCCGCGAGCAGGGTCAGGTCCAGCGCTTCGGGAACGCGAAAGACGTCGGCTGCCGGTATCGGCAAGGTCGAGACCGGCGCGAGCTGCGCGACCTGCGGCTGCGGCCACAGCGTGCGGACGGGCACACCGACGCGTGCGCGCTGCGCGTGGTCGAGAACGTCCGCATCACGCCAATCCAGATCGGCAAACACG
This sequence comes from Bradyrhizobium macuxiense, assembly GCF_007993935.1. Taxonomy (GTDB): domain Bacteria; phylum Pseudomonadota; class Alphaproteobacteria; order Rhizobiales; family Xanthobacteraceae; genus Bradyrhizobium; species Bradyrhizobium macuxiense_A. The sequence continues at coordinate 113,797 of NZ_VITY01000003.1, forward strand.
GGTGCCGGCAAGGTCCGCGTCGCGGTGAAGACGAAGTTCGGAATTCTCGGCCAGCGCGTGGTCGCCACGGTCTCGGTCGGCGGATGCATGAACCATTGCTGCGGCTGGGTCGGTGTGGCCGGACGGTCGGCGGTCGCGGGCACGACGTGGACGATGCGGTAGCCGCGCTCCCTGAGCGTGTTGAGGATGCGCGGCAGCGCCGCGACTGTGCGCGGCTGGATGTCGTGCAGCAGCAGGATGCCCTTGTGCTTGGCCTCGATGCGCTGGATCGCGAGGTCGTAGACCCGCTGCGGCGAGATGTGGCGCCAGTCGTCGGCCGGGAAGTCGGCGCTCCAGACCTGGATGCCCTGCGACGCCAGATAGGCTTCGGGGATCTCGGCACGCATCAGGCCGGGAATCCGGAAGAACGGCGCGAGCTTGCTCTTGTCGCCATTGAGCGCCGCGAGCGTCGAGGCGATGCCGTCGTCGACCTCCTGCCGCACCTTCTCGAGCGGCATCTTGTTCATCGTGAGCGGATGGTTCTGGCTGTGCGTGCCGACGGTATGCCCGGCGGCGATCAGCTTGCGCACGCCCTCCGGATTGAACCGGGCCTGGGAGCCGATGGTAAAGAAGGTCGCCTTGACGCACTGGCTGGCGAGAATGGCCAGCACCTGGTTGCTGTATTTCGGCAGCGGTCCGTCGTCGAAGGTCAGCACCACCTCGTGGTCGGCGAGCGGCAGCGTTTCCGGATATTGCATGGTGCCGATCCGCGGGTGCTCCCTGGGATCGACGACGAGGGTCCGCGAGGTGCCGAGCGCGTTGGGATTACCCGGGCAATCCGCGGCAAGGGCGGCCTGCGGCGTCATGAAGCAACAGCCCAGAAGTGCCGCGCCGATCACGGTCCGCGACCGCTTCCGGATCATCACCAGGACGTTTGCAATCATCGAATCTCGGCCGCATTCCAAACGCACTGACGAATCCTTAAGGGCGGCCCCATGAATGCCGCCTTAACGGTCTGTAATCCACCTTGGGTGCCGGGTTCAATGTGTCCGGTCAGACACGGTCTTCATCGCCGCCGGGACGATGTGGACGATGCGATAATTGTGCTCCTGCAGGTACCTTAGAAAGGCGGGCAGCATCTCGGCTGTACGCATTTGCGGGTCATGTAGCAGGATAATTCCCTTGCGATGGCCTTCGAGCCGCCCGGTGAGCAGCTTGAGTTCCTCATCGGGGGTCATCTTGTTCCAATCGCTGGCCCAGAAATCGGCTCCGAACACCGCGATACCGCGCTTTTCCAGTCGCTCGAGTAGAGCTGGCGTCGACTCGAAATAGGGGAACCGGAAGAACGGTGTACTCGGGACCGTGCTCGCGGTTCCGCGCAAGGCCATCTGGACCGCTTCGATCCCTCGGTTGATGTTCGCTTCGGCCTGATCCAGCGGCATCTTGTTGAGATGCGGATGGTCCCAGCTGTGGTAGCCGACGGTGTGGCCGAGGCGCGCGATCTTGCGCACCATGTCGGGGTGATCGGCCGCATTGCGGCCGACTATGAAGAAGGTGGCCTGCACGCATTCGGCGGCCAGCGCCGTCAGCACCTTGTCGGTGACCCCGGGTGTCGGCCCGTCGTCGAAGGTCAGCACGACCTCGCCATCCCTGAGCGGCAGGGTCTGCGGAAAGCTCTTCAGCCCGACGCGCGGATAGGTCGCAGGATCGACCTCGAGCACACGTGAGGTGCCGAGCGCATCCTTGCGTGTGCACTCGGCGGCCTTCGCCGCGTTGGTCAGCGCGCAAGGTGCGAGCGCGATCAGCGCCGCGACAACGTTCAGGATCGGTCGCGGTGCGCTCGACATCTTTCTCATTGCACAGGGCCCCACCGATTAGGTAATCCGTTCCGCACTCATCCAATCAGTTTTTCCCCTCCTGTCAAACCGGCGAAACACGGCATGGCCGAGAATTTCGACGTTGCCGAACCCGCCGAGGCCGACCCGCTGGCCCAGATGCCGATGCGGGACGAGGAGGGCCAGCTGCGCCCCGAATTCGTCGCTGGCATCACCCGGGCGATCCATGCCGCCGACCGGCCGCTGCTGTGCGAGGTGGTGGCGGAACTGCACGAGGCCGATCTCGGCGACCTGATCGCGGCGCTGGAGCCGGACGACCGCGTGACCCTGGTCGAGATCACCGGCACGGACTTCGACTTCTCGGCGCTCAATGAGGTCGATGAGACGGTCCGCGAAGAGATCCTCGAGGAACTCGCGCCGGAGACGGTGGCCGAGGGCGTCCGCGAGCTCGAATCCGACGACGCCGTCGAGCTGCTGCAAAGCCTCGACGAGGAGGACCAGGAACAGATCCTGGAGAAACTGCCGGCGGCCGAGCGTGCCGAGATCGAGCGCAGCCTGCTGTATCCGGAGAATTCCGCCGGCCGGCGGATGCAGACCGCGTTCATTGCGGTGCCGCTGGATTGGAACGTCGGGCAGGTGATCGATTACATGCGCGACACGCCCGATCTGCCGGATCGATTCTACGAGATCTATGTGGTCGACGCCGAAAGGCACTGGCTGGGCGCAGTTTCGCTGGACGTGCTGCTGCGCGCGCGCCGCCCGGTTCCAATCAAGGACCTGATCGACGAGGACCGCCGCCGGGTCTCCGCTCTGGAGGACCAGGAAGAGGTCGCGCGGATGTTCGGCAAGTACAATCTTGTCGCCGCTCCCGTGGTCGATACCATCGACCGGCTGGTCGGCGTCATCACCATCGACGACGTCGTCGACATGATCGAGGAGGAGGCCGACGAGGACTTGAAGGCGCTCGGCGGCGTGACCCATCCCGAAGAGCTGTCCGACACGGTCTGGACCATTGCCCGCGGCCGCTTCAACTGGCTCTTGGTCAATCTCGCGACCGCGTTCCTGGCCTCATCGGTGCTCGGCCTGTTCGAGGGACAGCTCGAGAAGATGGTGGCGCTCGCGGTGCTGGCGCCTATCGTGGCGAGCCAGGGCGGCAACGCCGCGACGCAGACCATGACGGTCGCGGTGCGCGCGCTCGCCACCCGCGAGCTTGGTGCTTTCAACGCGATGCGCGTGGTGCTGCGCGAGACCATGGTCGGGCTCGTCAACGGCATCGCCTTTGCCGTCATCACCGGCATCGCCGCGGTGGCCTGGTTCAAGATCCCGGGCCTTGGCATCGTGATCGGGCTTGCAATCATCTGCAACCTGGTCGCCGGCGCGCTCGGCGGCATTCTGATTCCGATGGTGCTGGAACGGGTGCGCGCCGACCCCGCGGTCGCCTCCGGCACCTTCGTCACGACCGTGACCGACGTGGTCGGCTTCTTCTCGTTCCTCGGCATCGCCACGCTGTGGTTCGGGCTGAAATAGAGCATGATCCGAAAAAGTGCGAAGCGGTTTTTCGAAAAAGATCATGCTGCGAGGCGCGTCGGCGGGACCGTTTATCGTTAATCGCGCCTTAACGGGGTTGGCGGATGATGCTCCTATCTCCAAGGGGCCATCACGGGGGCCATCATGCAGCGGTTGCGGCTCAAGGCGGACGGACGGATCGTCGAATTGCGCGACGGGCAGGAAATCCCGCTCGTGCCGGCACACCCGGCCGAGGCGGCGATGCACCCTGTAGCCGCGCGACCCGCGGTGCGCGATCTGCGCCGCCGCGCCCAGCTGACCCAGCTCGAATTCGCCGCCAAGCTCGGCGTGCCGGTCGAGACCATTCGCAACTGGGAGCAGGGCAAGCGTGCCCCGCGCGGACCTGCCCGCGCGCTGCTCGCCGTGATCGCGCATTCACCGGAAACGGTGTTCGCCGCGCTGTCGAGCGAGCCGACCGCGGCTTGAGCGGGTCGGGCGTTCTTCGCCATCATTGTTAGCCAATAGATCGCGCCAACGCGCCACATTCACCGCCGTCGTCCTGGCGAAAGCCAGGATCCATAACCACCGCACGGCGATGCAGGGGACAGCGGCCCCAGCGTCGCGCAACAATCCGCAGTTGGGGTAATGGGTCCTGGCTTTCGCCAGGACGACAATGGGGATTGTTGGCGTCAAGCGGGCGGTGTCATCACCCGCGAAAGCGATTTCCGGGTGAGCTAGCGCTCCCGGCACAGCATCACGGGGCTTGCCAGGAAAGCCGTTTGGCCGCTTTAATCGAGGGATTGCAGCACGTTATTTTTTGAACCGTGGATTTCCAATGAACGCCATCGAGCAGATCATTGCCGGCTACGTGTCATTGAAGAATCGTCAAGCGCTGGAAGAGCTCAGGGACCATCGCCAACGGCTGTTGGACGGTGTTCGAGCACACAGCGTCCCGGGCTTCAGGCCGACGGTCGTGAATGACACGCTCCGCGAGGAGATCGAACTCATCGAGGCGGCATTGGCTCGCTTCGACGAGGACGCTTAGCCCACGACGGGGACGCCGTCACCTGCTGCGGTCGCCGACCTTCATCCGTCGAACCGTATCGATGAAGGCCACCGTTGAGCGCGGTCGCTGGAGCCGCAGCGCCGGGCCTAGTCACTGAAAAAATCCCGGCGCGGGCAGGCGAGCTGGCGCCCAATTCCTTGCCATGACCTGATCAATATCGAAGCAGAATAATATATAATATATAGAGATATCAATATGATGTAATAAATTGTATGCAGAATGCAAAATGTGCTTGTCGCGCCGGCCTCCTTGAAGCAGACTTTGCGCGGGGCAGGAGGCCAACGACCTTCGATGACGAGGGCGCGCGAGGGGCAAGAACAATCTGCCGGCAGAGGAGCGTGCAATGAGCGAGCAGGTGTCCACCATCGCAATGGCAGATGCGGCAAAGCCCAGCGGCGTGCGCTGGAAGATCTTCCTGCTGATGCTGTTCCTGATCTCGATCAACTATATCGATCGTGCGTCGCTGTCGGTCGCGATGCCCGTCATCGCCAAGGAGTTCGACATCGATCCGGCGATGCAGGGCCTGATCCTGAGCTCGTTCTTCTGGACCTACGCGCTGATGCAGGTGCCGGGCGGCATGCTCGCCGACCGCTTCAAGCCGCGCATCGTGATCGCGCTTGCGACATTGTTCTGGGGCTTCTTCCAGGCGCTCGCGGCGCTGTCCACCAGCTGGATGCTGCTGCTGATGACCCGGCTCGGGCTCGGCGCGTCGGAAGCGCCGATCTATCCGGCCGGCGGCAAGCTCAACGCGATCTGGATGACGCAGACCGAGCGCGGCCGCGGCGCGACGCTGCTCGACGGCGGTGCGCCGCTTGGCGCTGCGCTCGGCTCGATCGTGATCGCCTGGCTGATGGCGGCGTTCAGCTCCTGGCGCGTCGCCTTCGTCGTCGCCGGCATCGGCACCATGCTGTGCGGGCTGTGGGCCTGGTACTACATCCGCAACGTGCCGCGCGAGCATCCGTCGGTGAATGAAGCCGAGGCGCGCTATCTCGAGGAGGCGCATGCGATCGAGGATGCGGCGACGCCGCCCTCGTCAGGCGCAAGCGGGATCGCCTATTTCCGCTTCCGCTCGGTGTGGTGCATGTGCCTCGGCTGGATGTTCTTCAACACCACGTTCTACGGGCTCTTGACCTGGATGCCGACCTATCTGTTCAAGGTGCACGGCTTCGACATCAAGGCGCTTGGCGGCGCCTCGTTCATCATCTTCTTCGCGGGCTTCGTCGGCGAACTGGTCGGCGGCTGGATCGGCGATGGCTGGCGCGCGCGGGGTGGGGCGCCCAACACCGTGTTCCGCACGCTGTTCGGCATCGCCGCGATCATGGCGACCGTGTCGATCTTCCTCGTCGCCTACGTCACCAATGCGGTTGCGGTCGTGGTGCTGCTGTCGACGACGCTGTTCTTCCTGCGCTGGTGCGGCATGTACTGGGCGATCCCCTCGGCGCTGGCGGGTCGCGGCAAGTCCGGCTTCCTCGGCGGCTGCATGAATCTCGGCGGCAACATCGCCGGCATCACGACGCCGTTGATCGTCGGCTTCATCGTGCAGGCCACCGGCTCCTACTTCCTGGCCCTGATGTATTTCGCCGCCGCGGGCATTGCGCTGTTGATCTGCTCGACTCTGATCGACTACAGCCGCAAGCTTCCGGTCTAGAATCGAAGTGCGGCCGAGCCCGTGAAGGGTTCGGCCGGTTGATGAGGCCTCGCGAATGACACGTTCCGTCCGGCTCGGCATGCTGACGCCGTCGTCGAATACCGCACTCGAGCCGATCACCTGCGCGATGCTGGCAGGGGTCGACGGGGTCACGGCGCATTTCTCGCGCTTCAAGGTGACGGAGATCGCGCTGTCCGAGCAGGCGCTGCGCCAGTTCGACGCCAGCGAGATTCTTCGTGCGGCGGAGTTGCTGGCCCATGCCAAGGTCGACGTGATCGCCTGGAACGGCACCTCGGCAAGCTGGCTCGGCTTCGATCGCGACGAGAGCCTGTGCGAGCAGATCACGGCGGCGACAGGGATCAAGGCCTGCACTACGGTGCTGGCCTATCGCGACCTGCTGCGGCGGATCGGCGCCAGGCGCATCGGGCTGGTGACGCCGTATCGCCGGGATGTGCAGGACAAGATCATCGCCAACTGGAATTCGGAAGGGCTGCACTGCTTCGCCGAGCGGCATCTGTCGTTGCAGGATAATTTCTCCTTTGCCGGGGTTAGCGAGGCCGAGATTGCAGGGATGATTGAGGAAGTGGCGCGCGAGGGCTGCGATGCCACCGTCGTGCTCTGCACCAACATGCGCGGCGCGGGCGCGGCCGAACGGCTGGAGCGCGGATTTGGCGTGCCGGTGCTCGATTCGATCGCGGTGACGCTGTGGGCGTGCCTTACAGCGGTCGGCTGTGATCCGTCGCGCGTGCATGGCTGGGGCGGCCTGTTCACGAATCCCGATCTGCGCGCAGCGAGCGCGATCTCCGATCAAGACAATAAAGGCGTGCAGTGACTGAGTCCAAGAGCGAAACCAAGCCGACCAGACGTCGCAAGGAGCCCAAGCGAGCGATGACGGCGCTGCAGCGGCGCCGTCTGCGCGTGCCGCGGGTCGGGCTGCACGAGCAGGCGGCTACGCGGCTGCGCACCATGATCGTGCGCGGCGAGCTGGCGCCGGGGCAATCGCTGGGCGAGGCTGATTTGTCCGATGCGCTCGGCATTTCGCGCACCCCGTTGCGCGAGGCGCTGAAGCAATTGGCGAACGAGGGCCTGGTCGAGCTCAGGCTCAACCACAGCGCCGTGATCACGCCGTTCCGCCGCGCCGAGCTCGCCGAATTGTTCGAGGCCGTCAGCGGCATCGAGCGCTGCGCTGCCGAGCTCGCCGCGCTCCGCATGGAGGACGCCGATTTCGAACGGCTCGAGGCGCTGCAGGACAAGATCGAATGGCATCACGGCCGCGGCGAGCTGCGCGACTATTTCCAGGCCAATCAGCAGATCCATTCGGCGATCGTCGGCTTCGCCCGCAACGCGGTGCTGAAGGCGACCCATGAGGCGCTGTTGGCGCGGGCCGAGCGCGCGCGCTTCTTCGCACTCTCGGTGCTCGGGCGCTGGGATGAATCGGTGCGCGAGCATCAGGATATCCTGGCCGCACTCAGACGCCGCGATGCGGCGCTCGCCGGGCAGATCCTGGCCCACCACGTGCGCCGCACCGGCGAGATCGTCGCCGAGACGCTGGATGGCAAGGCAGATGAGGCTGGAGTGCCGGACGCGCCCGCCAAGCCGCGCGGCCGCAAGGCGAGGACGATTGCGTCATGAAGATCCTGCTGCTCAATCCCAACACGACGGCGGATGTGACGGATCTGCTCCACGCCGCCGGCAGCAAGGTCGCCTCGGCCGGTACCGAACTCGTGCCGGTCACTGCCACGCGCGGCGTGCCGTATATCGCGACCCGCGCCGAGGCGCAGATCGGCGGCGCGATTGCGCTGGAGATGCTGGCCGAGGCCGGTCCCATCGATGCCGCCATCATCGCCGCGTTCGGCGATCCCGGCCTGTTCGGCGCGCGCGAGCTGTTCGCGTTTCCGGTCGTCGGATTGGCCGAGGCCGCCATGCTCACCGCCTGCATGCTCGGCCGGCGGTTTGCGATTGTGACCTTCGCCGGCGCGCTGGCGCCCTGGTACGAGGAATGTGTCGCCATGCATGGGCTGAGCGGACGCTGCGCCGGCATCCGCACGCTCGACGGCAGCTTCCAGTCGATCTCCGACGTCCAGGCTGAGAAGGAGGACCTCCTGGTCGCGCTCGCCAACCAGGCGGTCGCGCAGGACGCTGCCGACGTCGTTATTCTGTCCGGCGCGCCGCTCGCCGGGCTCGCGGCAAAGGTGCGCGACCGTATTCCGGTGCCCGTGGTCGATCCGGTCGCCGCGGCCATGCGCCAGGCGGAGACGCTTGCCGTGCTCAAGCCGCGCAAGGCGATCGCCGGTACCTTCCGCCGTCCCGATCCGAAGCCGACGATCGGGCTGGCCGAGCCGCTTGCCGCCATCATCGAACATCGCTCACCGAAAGAGGGGACAAACTGATGTCCTTCGACACCATCATCCGCGGCGGCACCGTGGTCACGGCTGCCGACACCTTTGCCTGTGACGTCGGAATCCGCGACGGCAAGATCGCGGCGCTCGGTCGCGATCTCGGCACGGCAACCACCATCATCGACGCCACCGACCGGCTGGTGCTGCCCGGCGGCATCGACAGCCATGTCCATTTCGCCCAGCCGTCGGGCGACGGCATCGTGATGGCCGATGGCTTTGCCTCAGGCACCCGTTCGGCGGCGTTCGGCGGCAACACCACCGTGCTGCCGTTCTGTCTGCAGGAGAAGGGCCAGACGCTGCGCGAGGCGCTCAAGCATTACCATTCGCTGGCCGAAGGCGAATGCCATGTCGACGTCGCCTTCCATCTCATCGTCACCGATCCGACCGAGCATGTGCTGGGCCAGGAGCTGCCGGCGCTGGTCGAGGACGGCTACACCTCGCTCAAGGTCTTCATGACCTATGAGGGGCTGGCGCTGTCGGATCGCGAGCTGCTCGAGACCATGTCGGTCGCGCGCGAGACCGGCGCGATGTTGATGGTGCATGCGGAAAACTTCGACGCCATCCGCTTCCTGACCGATCGGCTGGAACGTGCCGGCAACACCGCGCCGCGCTTCCACGCCACCTCGCGGCCGATCCCGGTCGAGCGCGAGGCTACGCATCGCGCGATCTCGCTGTCGGAGCTCGTCGATGTGCCGATCATGATCGTGCACGTCTCGAACCGCGAGGCGATGGACGAAATCCGGCGCGCGCAGCAGCGCGGCCTGCGGGTGATGGGCGAGACCTGTCCGCAGTATCTGATGCTGACCGAGAAGGATCTCGACCAGCTCAATATGGAGGGCGCAAAGTATGTCTGCTCGCCGCCGCCGCGCGACCTCGCCAGCCAGCAGGCCTGCTGGGAGGGCCTGCAGCAGAAAGTATTTTCGGTGTTCTCGTCGGACCATTGCCCATTCCGCTACGACGACCCACAAGGCAAGCTCGCGCCGAAGGGGCGCACCAGCTTCCGCTGGGTGCCGAACGGGATTCCCGGCGTCGCGACCCGGCTGCCGATCCTGTTCTCCGAGGGCGTGGTGAAGGGGCGTATCGACCTCAACAGCTTCGTCGCCTTCAGCGCCACCAACCACGCCAAGATCTACGGCCTCTATCCGCGCAAGGGCACGATCGCGGTCGGCTCGGATGCCGACATCGCGCTGTGGGACCCCAAGCGCAAGGTGACGATCCGCCACGAGCTGATCCACGACGGCTCCGACTACACGCCCTATGAAGGGCTTGAAGTGACCGGCTGGCCGGTGCTGACCATGGTGCGCGGCAAGGTGGTCGTCGACGACGGCACCCTTGTCGGCAGCAAGGAGCACGGCACATATTTGCCGCGCTCGAAACCGCCGGGAGCCGCGACCATCCCGTAACACCCAAAGCAAGAAGGCAGGAGACCACCATGCCCTACGCGACATCAGACGACGGCGTGCGGCTCTATTTCGAAGAGACCGGATCCGGTCATCCGGTGATCCTGGTCCATGAATTCGCCGGCGACCTGCGCAGCTACGAGCCGCAGATGCGGCATTTCGGCAAGCGCTTCCGCACCATCGCCTACAATGCCCGTGGCTTTCCGCCATCTGATGTGCCGGAGCAAGTCTCGTCCTATTCGCAGGCGCGCGCTGCCGACGACATCCTGGCCGTGCTCGATCACATCGGCGCGCCGAAGGCGCATATCATCGGCCTCTCGATGGGCGGGTTTGCGACCTTGCATTTCGGGTTGCGCCACCCGGCGCGGGCGCTGTCGCTGTGCATCGGCGGCTGCGGCTATGGCGCCGAGCTCGACAAGCGCGAGACGTTTCGCGCCGAGGCCGATGTGATCGCGGGCATGATCCGTAAGGAGGGCATGCCGGCCTTCGCCGAGCGCTATGCCTATGGGCCGACGCGCGTGCAGTACGAGAACAAGGACCCGCGCGGCCATGCCGAATTCAAGCGCATGCTGGCCGAGCATTCGGCGGTGGGATCGGCCAACACCCAGCAGGGCGTGCAGAAGGAGCGTCCGTCGCTCTACACGCTGGTCGACGAGATGAAGCGGATCAATGTGCCGACGCTGATCATCACCGGCGACGAGGATTGGCCGTGCCTTCTGCCGGGCATCCTGATGAAGCAGAGCATCCCGTCGGCTGCACTCGCGGTGATGCCGAACTGCGGCCACGCCATCAACATCGAGGAGCCTGACGAATACAACCGCATCGTCGGCGATTTCCTGTCCCAGGTCGAAAGCGGCCGCTGGCCGCAGCGTGATCCTCGCGCGGTGAGTGCCTCGATCACCGGGATGAAGGACTAGCGCGCGTACTCATCGTCAGCGGCTTGCGTGAGAAGGCGAGGGGCTCCATTGCCCCTTGCCCAAATGCTCGTGCGCGATCGGCCAACCGGATTGTTGCTTGCGGCACTCTGGTGCTTCATCCATTTCCGCCAATTTCTTCGCGCACTCCGCCATGTCGGATCGTCGCCACGCAATACGCGCGAGAGCGGATCGATTCGTGACGCGCGTGCGTCATAGCGATCAATCCAATATCGCAGGCAAGCGCTGCAACCGACGCGTGAATCGAAGCGCGCGATGATGAATCAACGCGCGATGATGAATCGTTGTGACGATGTGTTGCTCGCACAAAACTTACACGGCGCTGTCATCGGCGATGGATAACTTGTCGCAGGTCGACGTCACAAATCTGTAAAATCAAGGGGCACTACGGTGAAAGCCAAATTTCTTTCGACGGTCGGAGTCTGTCTGGTTGCTGCCGCTGCAATTGCATGCAGCGCCGCCGCTCAGGACGACAGGGATCACGATCATCGTCATCCGCACGACATCCACACCGCAACGCCGATCAAGCATCTCGTCGTCATCTTCAACGAGAACCGCTCGTTCGATCATTATTTCGCGACCTATCCGAATGCAGCCAACCCGACCGGCTCGATTCCGTTCACTGCGAAGCCGCATACGCCGAAGGTCAACAACCTCGCTAACGCCAATCTGCTGACCAACAACCCGAACCTCAATCCGGCCAACGGTACCGGCGCGACGAATCCGTTCCGCCTCGATCGCACCCAGGCGAACACGCGCTCGCAGAACCACGCCTACACGCCCGAGCAGCAGGCGGTCGACAACGGCAACGAAGACCTGTTTCCGAAGTTCACGGGTCGCGGCACCGCCGGCGGCGTCGGCGCCTTCGGCACCAACGGCCAGGTGATGGGCTATTTCGACGGTAACACCGTCACCGCGTTCTGGAATTACGCCCAGAACTTCGCGATGAGCGACAACAACTGGACCGACACTTTCGGTCCGTCGACGCCCGGCGCGCTCGAGGTGGTCTCCGGCCAGACCAACGGTGCGCAGAACATCGTCGGCACGTCGTCGTCGATCGCCGACGGCCAGGGCGGCCTGACGCTGATCGGTGACACCGATCCTGCATATGACTCCTGCTCGAGCACGACCAGCCAGGTCCTGATGACCAGCAAGAACATCGGCGACCTGCTCAACGCCGAGCAGATCAGCTGGGGCAGCTTCATGGGCGGGTTCGATCTGACGCTCAAGAACAGCAACGGCACCACCAATTGTGGCCGCAGCACCTTCTCGAGCAACGTCAACGGCACCATCGTGGACTACATCCCGCACCACGCCTGGTTCCAGTACTACAAGTCGACGGCCAACCCGACCCATGCGCGGCCGAGCTCGGTCAACGCGATCGGCCACACCTACGTTCCCGGCAGCAAGACGGTCGATCCGGCCAATCATGCCTACGATCTCGAGGATTTCTACGCCTCGGTGAAGGCCGGCAACTTCCCGGCCGTCTCCTACATCAAGATGCCGGCCTATCAGGACGGTCATCCCGGCAACTCCGATCCGCTCGACGAGCAGGCGGGCAATGTCGAGCTGATCAACTTCCTGGAGACGCAGAAGGAGTGGCGCGAGACCGCGGTCATCATCACCTATGACGACTCCGACGGCTGGTACGACCACCAGTACATCGCGCCGACCAGCGCCTCGTATGATCCGACCGCCGACCAGGTCAACGGTCCCGGCCAGTGCGGCCGCGGTGTCGGCAAGCAGACCCAGCCGAACGGCCTCAACGGCCAGCCGGTGAACGGCCGCTGCGGTCCCGGCACGCGCACGCCGTTCATCGTGATCTCGCCCTTCGCCAAGAAGAACTTCGTCAGCCACACCCGCATCTCGCAGGCGTCGGTCGTGCGCTTCATCGAAGACAACTGGCTGCACGGCCAGCGTCTCGGCGGCGGCTCGTTCGACGACGGCGTCGAACCGATCACGGACCTGTTCGATTTCGATCACGGTCACGATCGTGACGATGACGACCGGCAGAACAAGCTGTTCCTCGATCCGACGGCGGGCACGGTGGTCGTCAGCGCTGACGATCATCACCATCACTAACGCGCTGGGATAACTGGACGTCATATGAACGGCCGCATGTTGTGGCTTCTCGGCGCCGGCCTGCTCTGCATGGCCGGCGCCGTTGCGGCAGTCGAGACGCAAGGGCTTCCGGGCACAAATCCGAATCCGGTGCAGCTCAGGCGTCCGCCTGTGGCTCCGCTGTCCGGAATGGCGCAGCTCGGCCAGAAGATCTTCTTCGACGCGTCGCTGTCGTCCTCGGGCGCGTTGTCGTGCGCATCCTGTCACAGTCCGGACCACGCCTACGGTCCGCCCAATGATGCGGCGGTCATGCTCGGCGGGCCCGCGCAGTCCCGGCAAGGGACACGCGCCGTGCCGGGCCTGACCTATCTGGAGCGGCAACCGAATTTCAGCATCGGGCCCGAGAAGGACGAGGACGACAACGTCGTCGACTTCGCGCAACTGGCGGCGGCGGGCCAACGGGCCGCACGCGCCAAGAAGGTTGCGACCGGGACCGCCGCGTCGGCGGTCAACATCGTGCCGCAGGGCGGACTGTTCTGGGACGGCCGCGCCGATACGCTGCAGGACCAGGCGATCTTCCCGCTGCTCGATCCCAACGAGATGGACGGCGGCAGCATCGAGGTGGTGGCGCAGAAGCTGCGCCAGGCGAGCTACGCGCCGCGTTTCGCCGAATTATTCGGCGCCGGTGTCTTCGACAATACGCGGCTGCTGGTCGCGGAGGCGATGTTCGCGGTCGCGCGCTATCAGGTCGAGGAGCCGAGCTTCCATCCCTACACCAGCAAGTTCGACTACTGGCTGGAAGGCAAGACGCGGCTCAGCGAGAGCGAGATGCGCGGCCTGCAATTGTTCAACGATCCGGACAAGGCCAATTGCGCCGGCTGCCACACCTCGGCGCCGACCCGCGACGGCCTGCCGCCGCTGTTCACCGACCATCAGTATGAGGCGCTCGGCGCGCCACGCAACGCCGCGCTCGGCAGCAATCGCGATCCCAACTATTTCGATCTCGGGGTCTGCGGCCCGTATCGCACCGACATTGCCGAGCAGACGCAATATTGCGGAATGTTTCTGACGCCGACCTTGCGCAACACGGCAAAGCGCCGGGTATTCTTCCACAACGGCGTCTTCACCAGCCTCGAGCAGGTGCTCGATTTCTATAATTTCCGCGATACCAATCCGGACAAGGTGTATCCCCGCGCAGCCGACGGAAGGTTAAGGAAGTACGACGACCTGCCGGAAAAATATCACGGCAATGTCGACTTCAGCGATCCGCCGTTCGAGCGCCATTTGGGCGATACGCCTGCGATGACGGCGCAGGATGAAGCCGACATCATCGCCTTCCTGAAGACGTTGACCGACGGCTACCAGCCGGAGCGGTGAGCGGTCGCCACCGTCCCTCGTGGAACCGATACGTGAGTTGGCAGCTCTTCGTCAGGCGCGCATAATGGGCGGATGCATGTCGTCGAAGGCAACGGCGCAAGAATCCCCGTCATCGGGCTCGGCACATGGGAGCTGCGCGGGCGAACCTGCGCCCGCATCGTCGAGCAGGCACTGCGCCTGGGTTACCGGCACATCGACACCGCGCAGATCTATGACAATGAGCGCGAGGTCGGCGAGGGGCTGCGCGCCTCCGGCATCAAGCGCAACGATGTGTTCGTGACCACCAAGGTCTGGACCACGCATTTCATGGCGAAGGATCTCGAACGTTCCGCCAAGGAGAGCCTGGCGCGGCTGCGTTTGACCGAGGTCGATCTGTTGCTGCTGCACTGGCCCAATCCGCACGTGCCGCTTGCTGAGACGCTCGGCGCGCTGGCGCGGGTCAAGCAGGCCGGACTGGCGCGGCATATCGGGCTCTCGAACTTCGACGTGGCGCAGATCGAGGAGGCGGTTGCGGCGTGTTCCGAACCGCTCGCCTGCGATCAGGTCGAGTACCATCCCTATCTCGGCCAGGCCGATGTGATCGAGGCCTGTGCACGCCATGGCATGGCGTTCGTCGCCTACAGCCCGATCGCGAAGGGGCGCGTCAAGGGCGACCGCGCGCTGGCGCGGATCGGCGACCGCTATCGCAAGACGGCTGCCCAGATCTGCCTGCGCTGGCTGGTGCAACAGAATGTCTCGGCGATCCCGCGCACCTCAAAGCTCGAGCGGCTCCAGGAAAATATCGACATCTTCGATTTCGAGCTGTCGGATGAGGATATGCGCGAGATTACGGCGATGGGGAGCGCGGCCGCGCGCTGATGGCCCATCGGATCCTGGCCTGAGCATGGCGTCGCGGAAAATGGCTGGGCAGCGGTCCGGATCGTGCTATTGCCCGCTGGCTGATCGCGGTTTTGGATCGCGAATGGGGGATTGAGGCAGGTGGGTTCCAGCCGGTATTGTAGCCGGCGGGGAGACGACACCGATGTGATCGAGCGGGATGAAGTTTCGGCCAAACGCGGATATGATGGCGTCGGTGTTCGTGCACCTGATGCTGCTCGCGCTGATTTTCCTTTATTCGGAGGTTCATCAGTTCGATCCCGTCGCCGCTGATACGGTGCCGGTCGAGATCGTGACGCCGCAGGAGGTCGCCAAGGCGGAGATCGAGCCTGATCCGGTGCCGAGCCCGTCGCCGACGCCCGAGTTGCAGTTGCCGTCACTCGACAAGCCGGTGGACTCAGCCAAGCCCGAACCAACTGCTCAAGCACAAGCGCCGCAGAAGCAGCAGTCCGCGCCGCAGCCGGCGCAGAAGCAGGCGACACCGGCGCCCAAGCCCAGCCCGGCGCCGCAACATGCCGCGGCCGAGCAGCAGCCCGCGCCGCCTGCACCCCAGACGCCGCCGATGCCCCAGCCGATGCCGCAGCAACAGGCGGCGGCGTCACCGCCTGCCTATACGCAGCCGGAGCCGGACCTGTCCGTCAAATACAATGTCATGCTTGGACTGCCGCCGGACATCTCCGTGAAGCCGCCGGCCGAGGCGCCGTCCGGCCCAGGTCCCGGCAAGGATAATTTCGACGCCGCGGCCACCGAGCAGGCCGACGTCGGCTCCAGCGTCGTCGCCGAATTCCGCCGCCATCTGAAGACCTGCATGAAGCTTCCGGCGACACTGAGCACGAGCGATGACGTCAAGATCAAGCTTCGGGTGTTCATGAAGCCCGACGGCAAGCTCGCCGCATCGCCTTTGCTGATCGAAGCCACCGCATCGGAAAAGGGGCCGCTGCTGCTCAAGAGCGCGACCGATGCGCTGCAAACCTGCCAGCCCTATGCGATGCTGCCGCGGGATCGCTACGGCGAATGGAAGGTGCTCGACCTCGACTTCACGCCGCGCGATTTTGCGTCGTAGGGCGGGCGTCCTTGCGAGCGAAGCGAAGCAATCCATGCTTCCGCGAAACGGATAGATGGATTGCTTCGTCGCTTCGCTCCTCGCAATGACGGGCGGCTTGTTCAGCTTCCCATCGCCTGCCAGGCGTTGGAGGCGAACTGCCGGCGCCAGATCACGATCACGACCGCGGCGGTGGTGATGAACAGCACCCACGGACTGACGAACCAGCCGAGATAGCCGAGCGCGAAGAAGAACGCGCGCTGACCGCGGTTGAAGTGCCGGCCTGCGGTCTCGAACAGTCGCGTGGTGCGGATGACGTGCGCCTCCGCCTCGGGCGTATCGCGCTCGCCGGCCGGCGGCATCGCGCCGAACAGGATCGCGACATAGTTGAATAGGCGATAGGCCCACGCGAATTTGAAGAAGGTGTAGATGAAGATCAGGATCAGCCCGATGCACTTGACCTCCCACAGAGCCGGCGAGGGCGTCAGGTTGACCGGCAGCGCGCCGAGCACCGCGAGCGCGTCGTTGGTGGCGCGCAACAGCGCCAGCGCGCCGCCGATCGCGATCAGGCTGGTGGAGGCGAAGAACGCGGTGCCGTTCTGCAGGCTGGCCATGATCTGCATGTCGACCATCCGCGCGTCGCGGTGGAGCAGGTTCCGCACCCAGATCTCGCGATAGACATGCATCCGCGCCGACAGGCTGTCGCGCCCATAGGCGGTGTGCTCCAGCGTGATGGCATAGACCAGCCATTCCAGCGCAAAGAAGCTGACCGCTAGGATGTCGACCCAATAGCCGGTCATGGTGCCTTCCTTCGTGAACGCGCGGCTGCCAATCCGCGCCGCCTTGCATCCCGCGTCATGTACAGGTTGAACGCGTGCAATGCACTATGGCAAACTGCGCGGGCAACAGGATTCCTCGGACATGCTCAAGCTCGTCATCGGCAACAAGAACTATTCGTCATGGTCGATGCGGCCCTGGCTGGCGCTGCGCGCCAACAACATCCCGTTCGAAGAGGTCTTCATTCCGCTCTACACGGACCAGGCCGACAAGGACCGCATCCTCTCGTTCAGCAAGGCCGGCAAGGTGCCGACACTGATCGATGGTGACGTCACGGTGTGGGATTCGCTGGCGATCATCGAATATCTCGCCGAGAAATTCCCCGACGCGAAGCTGTGGCCTGCGGATCGCGCCGTGCGCGCCCATGCCCGCGCGATCTCGGCCGAGATGCATTCCGGCTTCGTGCCGCTGCGCAGCGAATGCGGCATGAACCTGCACCGGCCGATCCGCGCCGTCGCGCTGTCGGACGATGCGAGGGCCAATGTGACGCGGATCGAGGAGATCTGGGCCGATTGCCACGCGCGCTATGGCAAGCAGGGGCCGTTCCTGTTCGGGGCATTCTCGGCGGCGGATGCGATGTACGCGCCCGTGGTGCATCGCTTCCGCACCTACGCGATCCCGGTGAAGCCCGAGGCGAAGCACTATGTCGACGCCATGATGCAGTTGCCGGCATTCCAGGAATGGACCCGGGACGGCCTGGCCGAGACGCTGCGGATCGCGCGATTCGAGGACGTCTGACGGTCGCAGCACTGCCGAATTGTGACAGCCGCCGCAAAGATCGCGGCTTGACGCCGCGCGGCCGAGGGCGTCGAATCCGACAGGCTGGTTTCGCAAGTCGTGAAAGGACTTAGACCATGGGCATTCTCGATTCCCTGGAGAATTCGCCGGAGCTGAAGGGCATGCTTGGCCAGCTCGGCGCGGCCGTGATCCCCGTCGTGCTCGGCGAGGTGATGGGCAATGGCGGGCAGGGCGGCTTGTCCGCGATCGTGGCCAAGCTCGAGCAGGCCGGCCTCGGCGAGCAGGTCAAATCCTGGATCGGCACCGGCCAGAACCTGCCGATCACGGCCGAGCAGCTCCAGCAGGTGCTGGGCAGCGACACGGTCAAGCAGCTCGCCGCCAGGTTCAACATCCCCGTCGACCAGCTGTCCCAGGTGCTGGCCCAGCAGCTTCCGGGCGCGGTCGATAGCGCGAGCCCGAACGGCAAGCTGCCGCATACCGCCTGAGCCGGTGGAACCGGGTTCCCGCCGAGGCCCGGCGGGGAATTTCCGGCTGGCACGTAAATTGCTGTCTATCACCCTGAAAAACCTGCAAAAATAGCGCGTTCGCCATGCCCCAATCTTGCTGGATTTGGGGCAGGGCGATGTGCTAGCTTGCCGCAGGGTTCTCAAAATGCCGGCCAGAGCTATCGGGACTGTCAGCTCGGCCAGCAATCTCTAAAAAAATGGAGAGGGCGTTGAAGCATAAGTACTCGATTGGCGAGATCGTCTATTTCACGGCCAGCAACGTGGCGCGCCCCGCTGCGAGCGGCACCTATGAGGTGATCCGCCTGCTGCCGACCGAGGGGGACGACTGCCAGTACCGCATCAAGAGCTCGACTGAAGCTTTCGAACGGGTGGCCAAGGAGAGCCAGCTCGCGCTGTCCTGAACGAGTTGTGCGCAAGCCGGCGGCTGGAGCGGGTTTCCCGCCGCCGCCGTCAAAAGGCCCTGTTCGCGGATCCATTGTGCTGAAGGTTGGACGTCGAGGTGGCGACGTTGGCCGTCGCCGATTGTGCTTACGCTGCGTTGAGGGACATCGCGCATGAATTGGGCTTCCTCGCTGGACCAGATCTGGCGCTTACCGACCTTCCCGATGTGGCTGACGCTGGCCGCCGCGGGGTTCTTTGGGATCGTTGTTCTGGTCACGCTGCTGCGCGCGGAAAAATCCGTCGCCAACGGCGCACTGACCGTCATCACGCTGCTGTCGATCGCGGTCGCGGTCGCCGCGACGATCCGCGGCTTCGGGCCTGGCGGGCAGGCGGCGGCGTCAAGCGAGACACGCACCGCGCAATTGACCAGCCAGACGGTGCCGGCGCTGGCCTGCGTCGACGACCTCGCCGGAGACGCCGTTCTCAATGCCTGCGAAAAGGTGCTGTTCGGGTCGTCCGATACGGCCGCGGCGGCGGTCAGCTACGCGGCGGCGCAGATCTCGCGCCTGACCGCGCTCGGCGACCTCGCAACCGCGGAGCGCAATTCGACCACCGAGTTGCAGGCGCTGCGCCGCGCCATCGAGCACGACCGGTATGGCTTGGTGGCTTATGCGCTGATGGCGCGCGACCACTGCACGCCGACGGCGTGCCCCGCATTCCGTTCGCTCGGCGACAACCATCAGATCGTCGCCAACATGAACGACCGGACCTACGAGAACCTCATCACGCGCTACGCCGCGTCCTGGAACGCGCCGGCTGGCGCCGCGCCGTCTGCCGCCGGGCTGGTCGCGGCGCTGCCGCCGTCGATGCCCACCGGCAAGCCGACCAATGCGGAGTTTCCGAGCTCGGCGGACACTCCACCGATTAGCATCATGACGCCCGTGCCGGCGAAGCCCGCAGCGGCACCGCCGCCGGCCGCGCGCGCTGCCGCCGCGTCGCCCGCTGCCCCGAAGCGGCCGCCTGCCGCGAAGCGTCCGGTCCAGATCGCGCCGGCTGCTGCTGCGCCGGCGGCGCCGCCGCCCGCCGCGGCGAGTGCGCCGGCGGCCGCGAGCCAGGACTAGGCGTGGGCCCGCGCGTGATGACGGCGGCCTGAGCCGCCGTCATCGCATTGTTCCTCGCGGTAATCCCGATATCCACTGCCGCTTTGATCGCTCCCTTTCCAAAGCGCGCGCCGGCCGCTACATCCGCCGTATGCCGCTTCATCTCATCAAGCTCGCCGTCGGTTGCGACTCGGTCAAGGAACTCAAGGGCTGGGTCGCCGAACGGATGGCGACCGCCAAGAAAAAGGGCCTGCCGCTCCGTCACGTCCACATCACGCGGATGACGCCGAAGCGCGAGGAGGAGATCCTCGCCGGCGGATCGCTGTACTGGGTGATCCGCGGCGAGATCGCGGCGCGCGAGAAGATCGTCGCGATCGAGCCGTTCCGCGACAAGGACGGCATCGGGCGCTGCCGCATCGTGATGCAGCCCAAGGTGATCGCCGTCTCGCCGCGGCCGATGCGGCCGTTCCAGGGTTGGCGCTACCTGACCGCGGACTCCGCGCCCGCCGATCTCACCAAGTCGAGCGCGGCCAGCGTGGCGTCGATGCCGGAGCCGATGCGCCGCGAGCTGCGCGACCTCGGATTGCTCTGAGCAATTACTGAGTGACGAGATGCAGCCGGCTCCATTCGGACGCCGGGATCTCGACATAACGGCCGCCCCCGGCATTGCTGACGGCGACGTCGAGCAGTTCGTGATCGATCCCCATCTCGCCGAGGTAGCGGCGGAACTGGTCTGTGAAGATCGAGGTCAGGCTCTCACGATGCTCGGCCGAGACGTTGGGCGCGAGCCGGTTGTGGATCGCCATGCCGCTCAGCACCACGTGGCTGCCCGTCGGCAGGCTGCGATGCACTCCGCCCGCCAGTACCAGCACGCAGGCGAGATCGCAGGCCGTGCCCGACGGCTTCTCCTTCGCGTCCAGCGGGCCGCCGGGCCGCTTGAGCGCAAAGCATTCCTCCTCGGATTTTCCGCTGCACGCCTCGACCTCGGTCGCCGCGACCACGGCATCGATGCTGCGATCGCGCAGGATGCGGCCGAGGCTGGCGGCGACATTGAGGTTGGAGTTCCCCTTGATGTTGATCACCACCGGGAGCTTGCGGCCGTTCTGCCGGTCGAGGATCGCGAGCAGGCGCTTGTAGGTGTCCCACTGCACGGAGCCTTCGGCCGCGATCCAGTCCGAGCAGCCCGGACCACAGGAATCCGGCGCGCCATGCGCAACATAGAAGATCATCGCACCGGGCGCCGAATTGACGCCGCCGACCGGCGGCCTGGTCTGCGCCTGCGCCAGCCCAGCGGCCAATAGCGCGATGCCGAGAACAATGCCTTGCCTGAAGTAACTGACCATTCCGATCGCCTCTAAAAGTCGCGATCATCCCTGCGCCGCGGCCGCCGCGCAAGCGAACGGCATCACACTTTCCGAAGCCTTACACGGCGATGTTGTCGATCAGGCGCGTGCTGCCGAGCCTGGCCGCGACCAGCATCCGCATCGGGCCGTCCTTCAGCGATCCGATCGGCGCCAGGGTGGCGGCGTGGCGGACCTCGAGATAGTCGAGCACGAAGCCGGCCTTGGTGATCTCAGCGGCGCCGGCCGCCATTGCGGTTGCGCTGTCCTCGCCGGCGCGCAGGCGGCCTGCCGCTTGCTTCATCACGCGGTTGAGCTCGGGGGCCGCGCGTCGTTCTTCCGGCGAAAGGTAGACGTTGCGCGAGGACATCGCGAGGCCGTCGCGTTCGCGCACCGTCTTGGACCCGATCACCTTGACGCCGAGGTCGAGGTCCGCGGCCATCTGGGTCACGACCCGGAGCTGCTGAAAGTCCTTCTCGCCGAAGATCGCAACGTCGGGCCGGACCTGGGTGAACAGCTTGCCGACCACCGTGGCGACGCCGCCAAAGAAATGCGGCCGGAAGCGATCCTCGAGCCCGGCGGTCGCCGGTCCCTCCGGCACGATTCGGGTGGCGAAGCCGTCCGGGTACATCGCCTTCACCTCGGGGTGCCAGATCAGGTCGACGCCCTCGGCGGCAAGCTTGGCGACGTCTTCCTTCCAGGTGCGCGGATACGAACCGAAATCTTCCGTCGGCGCAAACTGGGTCGGGTTGACGAAGATCGAAACAACGACCCGCTTGGCGCGGCGCTTGGCGAGCCGCACCAGCGACACATGGCCGTCATGGAGCGCACCCATGGTCGGGACCAGCGCGACGGTCGCCTTCTTGGCGCGCAGGGTGTCGACGGCGCGACGCAGGGCAGGGACGGTACGGACAACGGTGGGATTTCTCGGCATCTGGTCTCGACTCGTGGGGCAATCCGGGTGGGATGTTTGGTGTTCGGCAGGTAGCGCAGCTTACCAAGTCCGAACCGCTGTCGGCAAACCGCCGTACAAGCATTACCCGATCTCGAATGCGCATGGATCGCAGGCCTCGTGCCGCCGATCGACGCAGCCGGCTTGCTCGTTCGATTCATCATTAAGGTCGGCTGCAATTGATTTCCTCTCGCAGTGATGCATTTCACTTGACCGCAGCCGTGCTCGATTTGAAGATCATTGCGGGGATTGAATCATGTTGGTGCAGGCTAGTCAGGGTCAATCCGGCTCCGCACATGTCGTGGTGCTCGGCAACGAGAAGGGTGGTTCGGGCAAGTCGACCACCGCCCTGCATATCGCCGTTGCGCTCCTGAAGGCCGGACAGCGCGTCGCCACCATCGATCTCGACTGCCGCCAGCAAAGCTTCACCCGCTACATCAGCAATCGCCAGGGCTGGGCGCGGCGCTCCGGGCTCGATCTCGAACTGCCCGCACATCATTGCATCAAGTACGGCGAGACGATGCAGATCGAGGAAAACGAGAACGCCGAGTTCCAGCAGTTCATGGCCGCCGTGAGCGCGGTGGAACGTGCCTATGATTTCATCGTCATCGATACCCCCGGCTCGGACAGCTACCTGATGCGGCTCGCGCATTCGATGGCCGACACGCTGGTGACGCCGATCAACGACAGCTTCCTCGATTTCGACGTGCTGGGCACCGTCGATCCCGCGACCTATTCGGTGATCGGCGAGAGCCATTACGCGGAGATGGTGCGCGACGTCAGACGCAAGCGCCGCCAGCTCGACGGCGCATCGACCGACTGGATCGTGGTGCGCAACCGGCTGTCGATGCTCGGCTCGCGCAACAAGCAGCTGGTCGCCGACGGCTTGAAGCAGCTGTCGCTCCGGCTCGGGTTCCGGGCGGTCGACGGCTTTGCCGAGCGGGTGGTCTATCGCGAATTCTTCCCGCGCGGGCTGACGGCGCTCGACGAGATCGACGAGGCGACGCTCGGCACTCGCCCGAACCTCGGCCACGTCACCGCCCGCGAGGAGGTGATGAGCCTGCTGCGCCAGCTCAAGCTGCCGCTCGACGAACGCGGCCGCCGCCGCGCCGCCAACCGGGCCGAATGGTTCAGCCAGGTCGACAAGCCGCTCGAAGTCGACGACATCATCGGCAGCTAGCGATCGTGAATTGATAGGGTCCGCTTCCAGGTCGCTCGCTCGCGCGGGAGGCGGGTGGCCAAAATATCGAAAACAACCCCATGCAAAGCAGCCGGTGGTGGCCAGCGTTCGACCAGGCGACTTGACACGTCGGGCAACTCACCGGTATTTTTCCAATATTCCGAAATTGTGCGCGTGGGCTCGCCCCAGGGGGTATGGCATGGGCATGGGGCATTTGCATGCTTCCGTGACCGACGTTTCCACGTCGTCATGCCGGTAGCCATAGTGGACAGGACCCGCGCTGATCAGCGTAGGTCGCGACGACACGGGATACGCAGCCGGAGCCAAGGCCGTGAATGCCGGCGCCGGCAGGCGGGCCGGCCCTTGATGCACGGAACGCTTCCCCTGTAAGCCTTCGCTCAGCAATGCCGGATGGAGCGATCCCGATCGTGAGCAGCAGTGCCTTGACGGCGATCGAGCTGGGGTGTCGGGGCGCCGTCGTCGGCTTGTCGCTGCTGATCGCGGCCGTGCTGCTGCGCGACCGCCGGGACACGGCGGCGCGCCTCGGCGCCGCGCTGGTGGTCGCGGTGGCGGCCTCCGCGATCTCGGATGCGCCGGGATTTCCTCGGCCGTGGCCGTATTGGGCCCTGATCCTGCTGGCGTTGTCCAGCAGCGGGGCGGTCCTGTTCTGGCTCTGGGCGCGCGCGACCTTCGATGATGATTTCGCGCTGCGGCCCTGGCACGGCGCCGTGGTGGCCGCCGTCGTCGGCACGCAATTGTTCGACGTCTGGCCGACACGCGGAGAGCGCAGAGGCGATCTCGATCAAACCCTGGCAATTATCTATGTCGGCCTCGCTGTCCTGGCTGCGGCGCAGACGCTCGCGACATGGCGGGCGGACCTGATGGCGGGACGGCGGCGATTGCGGGTCCTCGTTCTGCTCGGCGCGGTAGCCTGGAGCGGCGCGGTTTTCTTCCACAAGGCTTGGCCGGCCTCGGTTGCCGGTTTCTCCACCTGGAGTATCGTCAGCCCAGTTGTGATTTGGGTGCTGCTGGGGGTTACCGCATGGAGCCGGTTTCAGGCGGTCGAAATGCAGCAAGCCTCCGGCGCGCTGCCAGCCGCGGGTCACATTCCGGGCAATGACGCGCCGCCTGCACGGGAGGACAAGCCGCTCGCGGTCGACCCGGAACTGCTGCGTCGGTTGCAGCAACTGATGACCGTGGAGCGCGCCTATCGGCGCGAGGGATTGACCATTGGCTCGCTGTCCGCCGAGCTCGGCGTTCAGGAGTACCGGCTGCGGCAGTTGATCAATGAAGGCTTGGGCTATCGCAATTTCAATGCCTTCCTCAATCACTACCGGATCGAGGATGCCAGCGCTGCGCTGGCCGATCCCGCGCAAAAGCAGGTGCCGGTGCTGACCATCGCGATGGACGCCGGCTTCCAGTCGATCGGCCCATTCAACCGCGCCTTCAAGGCTGCCACCGACCTGACGCCGACCGAATTCAGGCGGCTGGCGCTGGCCAAGGTGGCTTCCGATCCGGGCAAAACGGACCACGGCCCAGACATCGGCCAGCCGGACTGAGGAATCGGCCAGTCGAATTCTGAACCCGGCAAGAGCGCTTTGAGAATATCGGCCAGAGTGCGGGTTGTGATCACGGAGTTCTCGGGATGAAACGCCTCGCATCGATCGGAACGGCTCTCGTCGTACTTTGCCTGTGGGGGCCGGCACGTGCCGATCAACTCCCGACATCAGCCGACGCAAAAAGTCTCGGATTTTCGGCGGCTGGTCTGGCACGGATCGCACCGTGGTATCAGGCGCGCTTCGATGCCTTCCCGCCGTCCGAAGGCCTGGTCCCTGGCGCCGTAGTCGCCATCGCCAAGGGCGGCCAGCTCGCATATCTGCAAGCCATCGGCTTCCAGGACCGCGCCAAGACGGTCCCGATGAAGATGAACTCGATCTTCTGGATCGCCTCGATGACCAAGCCGGTGACCAGCGTCGCGGCGATGATCCTGGTTGACGATGGCAAGCTCGAGCTCGACGCGCCGGTCGCGCGGTACCTTCCCGAAATCGGCAAGATGCCGGTTGGGACATTCGACCCGGCGACTGGGCAGGCTGGGCTCACTTTGCAAAAACGCCCGATGACGGTCCGGGACTTGCTGCGCCATACCTCCGGCGTGATCGCTCCGGAACTGGATTTTGCGTTTCCTGAACGGGGCCTCGCGGACGCAACCACCGAGTCCGCATTGCGCGCGATCCACATGATCTACGACTGGAAAGTCGTGTACCGGCGTGAGAAGACGTTGGCGGATTTCGTATCGAGCCTGGCCGACCTGCCGCTCGTCCATCAGCCCGGCGAGGTCCATGAATATGGCTGGAGCTCCGACGTGCTGGCCCGGGTTGTCGAGGTGGCGTCCGGTCAGCCACTCGACCAGTTCATGCAGACCCGTATCTTTGCGCCGTTGCATATGGTCGACACCGGCTTCTTCGTCCCGAAAGAAAAGCTCGACCGTCTCGTCGACTCCCCGATGCCGGAGCGACCGCCGATCTGGGACGTCACGACGCCCGCAAGGCTGTTTTCCGGTGCCGGTGGCCTGGTGTCGACCGCACCCGACTATCTCCGCTTTTGCCAGATGGTTCTGAACGGCGGCGAGCTCGATGGCGTGCGCGTGCTCACTGCGCAGGCCGTGAAGCAGATGACGACCAATGCGCTGCCAGCGGATGTTCGCATCTTTGGGGGCAACGAGGTTGGCGCCCGTGCAGGCACAACCTTCGGCCTCGGCTTCGGCATCCGCACCAGTCCGATCGCGAGCTGGATTCCGGGAGCGCCCGGAAGCTTCGGCTGGGCGGGGAGCTGGGGCACGTATTTCTGGGTCGATCCGGCGGAGCAGTTGATCGGCGTCGAAATGATCCAGGCGACGCCCGGCAGCAAGGCGCGGGCCGCGCTGGCGTCCTCGGGGATCAATCATCTGACCTATGGCGCGCTGGCGGCAGCCGCGCCGTCTGCAGAGGCGCCGCCGGCGGTGCCCGCGATGACGAGCGCCGAAGCGCTCGCTGACTATGTCGGCACCTACGACTTCGCCGGCACGGTGAGTTCGCGTGACAGGCAGGGCGTTGCCGACGGCAAGAACGGATGGCTGGGGATCGAGGCGTTCGTCGCCATGGAGCAGGACGGCCTGAGGATCAACAGGCCGGACCCGGGCAGTCCCGCGACCAAGGCCGGCGTCGCTACCGGTGACCTCGTCACCGAACTTGACGGTGCGTCCCTCAAGGGCCTGGCGCTCGCCGATGTGCTGTCGCGGCTGCGCGGGCCGGCCAACACCACGCTCAAGATCAAGATCGTCCACAGAGGACAAGACGGCGCAAGCGATCTCACATTGGTGCGAGCCGCCCGGCGTGCAAATACCGTCCAGCTTCAGGTCCGCGTCGTCCAAGACAGGCTTGTCGCGGAAGCTGTGGGCATGTGGCCCATCCTCGCATTCGAGAAGAGCAAGGCCGTGCCGCTGGTGGCGGCATCGAACAGCGAATTCAGTGTGGCCGACGACGGTCACACCCGGATCGCATTCGTCAGGGACCCGGTTGGCAAGGTCTCCGGGCTCGTCCTCGACCCCGGGCCTTGGGAGTTGAAAGCCGCGATGATCGCGGCGGGGCCGAAATAGCGTATTCGCCTCAGGATCCGGCGCCACTGATGCTTCAGGTCGCCGGGCTGAATCGGCAGCGCCGCTATCGGTTCGGCTCCAGCACGGTCATCTTGAACGGCCCGCTATTGGCGGCGGCGTGCGCGACCGCGTCATTGGCGTGATCGAGATCGAAGGTCGTGACCTCGAACTGATCGAGCCGCAACAGCCCGGCGCGGGCCAGGTTGACGAGGCCGAATGCGGCCTCCGGCGGATACATCCAGACGCCGTGAATGCTGATGCATTGGCGCATGATCCAGGGGTAGGGCAGGTCGAGCCCCGGTCCGCCCTGCATGCCGACGCCGCCCATCAGCACGACGCGGCCATAGGAACGCACCGTCATGATCGCGGCGCGGACGGTTGGCGTCGTCACCGACGGCGGCATCAGGTCGAGCACGAGGTCGATCGGACCGGGCGCGGCACGCCGCATGCGCTCGCGATCGTCGTCCTCGTTGCCGCCAAGCGTTACGGTGCGCACGCGCGGGCCAAAGCATCGGACCAGATCGGACAGCACCTTTTCGTTGCGGCCGGGGGCGACCACGCAGGCGGCGCCCATCGCGAGTGCGACGGCAACGGCGGCACTGCCGAAATTGCCGGTGGCGCCGTTCACCAGCACGGTCTCGCCCGGTTGCAGGCGCGCAGCCAGGAATCCACCATAGGGCACGAGGCAGGTGCCTAGCGCGCACCATGACGGCGCGTCGGCCGGATCGATCGCGCCGATCCGCTTGGCGTTCTCGGTCGGCACCAGCGTCTGCTCCGCAAACGTGCCGTGACGGAAGTGTCGCTGCAGGCGCAGCCCGCCTTCGCCGCGCGCGCTCCAGCCCTGCAACGTAATGTCCGGCGAGATGCTGTCGTCGCGCGAGCGGAAGGTCGGATCGCAGTACACCCAATCGCCGGCGGCGAGGTGGGTTGCGTCGGGTCCGACCGCGCGAACCCGTCCGATCGCGCCGAGACCCGGAACGGCCGGCAACTCGAGCAGGTAGCGACGCTCGCCGCTGAACACCTCATTGGTATAGGACAGCACGCGTGTCGCGGCGACGTCGACGAGGACTTCACCCGTTCCCATCACCGGTGCGGGGACCTCCTCGATCACGAGCGGAGAGCCGAACGACTTTAGAACTGCTGCTTTCATCTGATCTCATCCCTTGCTGAGATCGGCATCATCCCGCGCTCCGTTGCGGCCAGGAAGACCTGGTATTATCCTAGGATTGTCAGTCCTACTCAGGAGCCCGGTGATGGCCACTGCGCGGCAAAGCGAACTTGGCGATTTCCTGCGATCGCGGCGGCAGAAGCTGACGCCCAAGCTCACCGGCGCTCAGGCCGGACGGCGGCGCCGAACGCCCGGTCTGCGCCGCGAGGAGGTGGCCGAGCTCGCCGGCATTGGGGTCGACTGGTACGTCCGCCTCGAGCAGGGTCGCTCCGTCAGCCCGTCCGCCACCACGATCGACGCGCTGGCGCGGGCGCTGCGTCTCAGCAAGGCCGAGCACGCCCATCTGCGGGCGCTTGCAAAGGATGGCGACCGTCGACCATTTGCGGCCGAGACCGTGCCGCCTGCGATCCGGCGCGTCGTCGAAAGCCTCAACCAGCCGGCCTATGTCACGGGGCGGCGGTGGGACGTGCTGGCTTGGAACGCTGCCGCGGAAGAGGTCTTCGCGTTCGGCCGCATGCTTGAGGACGAGCGCAATACGCTGCTCTTCGTGCTGACCAACCCCAAGAGCCGGCAGCTGTTCGGCGCAAGCTGGACCGAGGAGGCGCGGCGCATCGTGACCCAGTTCCGCCGGACGCACGACCTCTGGGCCGGCGATCCGGCCTTCCTCGATCTGCAGGCGCGGCTCCGCGCAGGCTGTCCGGAGTTCGACGGCTGGTGGGGGACCCACGACGTCAGCCTCAGCGTCGCCGGAACAAAGGTGCTCAAACACCCCAAGCGCGGCCGGCTGACCTTTGAATACGCCACCTTCCAGGCCAATGACGATCCGGGCCTAAAACTGATCATCTATACCGAAATCGGTTGAAATCCGTGGTTTTCCGGTAATTTTTGTCACAGAGCGGCCAAAAAGCCGGAACAAAGGTGCCGGAATCCGGTTTCCCCTCAACGTCAATCCAAGGTACGAGCGCGGCTCGAACGCGACCTTGGGAACTCACGTCAAAGGGGTAAGAGGAGAGTGCGAGCCGTCGCGTTGGTAGTGTGCACCTGCACAAACTATAGGTGCAACGCACAACGTTATGCCACGGAAGCCACAATATTTGGACTTCCTGTCACGGCGCTGTGACATATATTCTCAAAAGGAGGCCGAAGAGCCTCCGGCCAAAATCGCCCTGTCAAGGCGGGCACCTCGAGGACGTCATGAAGCGTGGAATTCTCGTTCTGCTTTCGCTCTCCGTGGTGATCACGGGTGCGTATTTCACCGCGAGCAAGTGGGCGATCCGTCACGAAACTCTCATGTTCAAGGATCCGACGCGCGATGAGCGGCCGGTCGCGGTCGATGTTGCGGTGCGCTTCGACAAGGAGATGCAGGCCGACGCAGGCATGATCAAGCTTCCGGTTGCGATCCTCAATCATGGCAATACCGTCAAATTCACCGAATATTCCTTCCTCGCGAACGTGTTCGCGGCGCGCGGCTATCTGACCATCAGCATTCAGAACGACCTGCCGTCGGATGGACCGATGGTGACCAAGGTCGGCGAGCTCTATGTCGGCCGTCTGCCGCAGTATCAGCGCGGCATCACCAACATCAAATTCGCCATCGAGGAGATGAAGAAGCGTCAGCCGAACGCGGACTACAGCAAGCTGACGATGGTCGGCCATTCCAATGGCGGCGACATCGCGATGTATTTCGCCAAGCAGTATCCGGACGAGATCAAGAAGGTCGTGACGCTGGACAATCTGCGGGTGCCGTTCATGACCGACGGCAAATTCAAGATTCTGTCGTTCCGTTCGCATGATCAGCACTTCAAGCCCGATCCCGGCGTGGTGCCGGACGAGGAGGAGTGCGAGAAGGCCGGCATCACCGTCGTGAACACCAACTTCCAGCACAACGACATGCGCGACACCGGACCCGAGAAGGCCAAGGACTCGATCCAGGCCATGCTCGATAAATTCCTGGCCGACACCGATAGCGCTGTCGGGCCGGTCGACACGCGCAACGCGCCGCCGAAGATCCTGGAGCCCGGCCCGGTCTCGCTCTACGTGCCGGTCGAGAAGCCGCCCCAGACCTTCGGCGAGAAGCTCAAGAAGTCGCTCTCGCTGACCAAGACCGAGACCAAGAAGGATCCGTCGGTCACGAACTGACACGCTGCCCGGGATCCGATCCGGGCAGGCGGGCTCGTCACGTTGACCAATCCGATGCCGCGGCCCACATAGTGTTTGCTGTACGAGGCAAGCGCTGATGGCTGGCAAGACGATCAAACCGACATCCGGAAGCGAGGTGCGCCCGGCCAATGCGCCTGACGTGCCGACGTCGAGCTCGAACGATATCGCCGCGTTCGTGGCGAAGGCGCGGGCGATGTCGCCGCATCGCGCCGGCGCGCGCGGCAGGCTGGTGTTCGCGCTCGACGCCACGATGAGCCGGCAGCCGACATGGGACCTGGCGTGCACGCTGCAGGCGGACATGTTCCGCGAGGCCGGCGCGCTCGGCAGCCTCGACATTCGCCTCGTCTATTATCGCGGCTTCAACGAGTGCCGTGCCTCGGGCTGGATCTCCGACAGCGCGCAGCTCGCGCGGCTGATGAGCAAGATCGACTGCCAGGGCGGCAATACCCAGATCGGCAAGGTGCTGTCGGAGACCCGCCGCGAGGCGGTTGCGGCAGGGGTGCGCGCGCTGGTGTTCGTGGGCGATGCGATGGAGGAGAGCGCCGACGCGCTGTGCGCAAGCGCCGGTGAGCTCGGCCTGCTCAAGGTGCCGGTGTTCATGTTCCAGGAGGGTGCGGACGCCACCGCCGAGCAGACGTTTCGCGAGATCGCGCGGCTGACCGGCGGCGCCTGGTGCAGGTTCGATCCCGGCGCGGCTGCGCAGCTCCGCGAACTGCTGCGTGCCGCCGCGGCCTATGCTGCCGGCGGCCGTGAGGCGCTGCTGCAGCTGGCGAAGACCACGAGCGGCGCCGCCAAGCTGATCGGCCAGATGAAATAGGCCCTGCCGTGTCAGGTTTTGCCTGACGTTGCGGCTTTTGCAATCGTGCCGAGCAGCGTCGACATGTTGGCCGTGACCTGCTTGGTCGTTTCGGCGACGCCGTGCCGTTCTGCGAGCCAGGCCGGATCGTTGTAGGAGAGCCAGCAGTCGCCGGCGTCGTCCTGCCAGACCAGCGCCTTGAGCGGCAGGTCGATCCCGATCGTCTGCGCGGCCTGCATCAAGGGCGTGCCGCCCTTCGCATTGCCAAAGACGAAGAGCTCGGTCGGACGGAGCGTGAGGCCGGCGCTCGCGGCGCCCGCAGCATGATCGATCTGCGCAAACAAGGTCAGCCCGCTGGCCTGAAGTTCGGCCTTGAGCCGGTCGGCAGTCTCGTTTGGCCCGACATTGCTGCGAAGGCTGATCAGTCCGTCAATCGCCATCAGGTTTGCTCCAGCGCGGTTGCCGCAAGCTACTCAATCGCAGCGGGCGGCGCCACGCGGAGGCGCTTCACGCTCCGGTGAGACGAAGCTTCGCATGCTTTTTGCCGCCGGGCCGCTTATATTCCGCGCATGCCAACCCTGATCGCCGGCGTCGTCGCCGTTGTCGTCCTTTATTCAGCGCTGCAGATGTTTCGTGCGGCCAATCCCGCCGTGCTTGCGCGTGCGATCAAGATCGGCGGCGGAGTGCTCGCGCTGGCGGTCGCGGCCTTTACCGGCGTGCGGGGCGAACTGGCGGTGGCCATCCCGCTCGGCATCTTCGGCGCCGGACTGCTCGGCTGGTCGCCGTTCGGGAACACCGGGTTTCCCAATTTCGGCGGCATGTTCGGCGGTTCGCGCAGCCCCGGACAAAGCTCGCGGGTGCGCTCGCACTATCTCGACATGAGCCTCGATCACGGCAGCGGCGTGCTCACCGGGCAGATCGTGGCGGGACCGCAGGCCGGCCGCATGCTCGACGAGTTCGACCTGGCGCAACTGCTGGCGATGGTGCCGAGCTTCGATGCCGAGAGCGTCGCGCTACTTGAAAGCTATCTGGACCGCCGCTTTCCCGCCTGGCGTCAGGACGCACAGGGCGACCGGGCAGGGCGGCAGGGCCGTGCGGCGGCGGGCGGCAAAATGACGAACGAGGAGGCCTATCAGATCCTTGGCCTGCAGCCGGGGGCGTCGCGCGACGACATCAGCCGGGCTCACCGCACCCTGATGAAGAAACTGCATCCCGACCAGGGGGGCTCGACGTATCTCGCTGCCCGTGTGAACGAGGCCAAGGATACTCTGCTTCGCACGCATCTCTAACTCCGGCTACGCCACTGACGCCACAGCCGAGAGCTGCCTTCCGCTTCTGATTGATGCCCCGCCTGGCCCGCCGCTGTCCGGCGTGGCCGATCGTTCTTTCGGGAAAACTTAACCGTAAAATCTTGACGAGAAGTTTTCATAACGGCGCCGCGCGCATCGGGCCGGCGTTCGTGTCGGCCATGCAACATCGCCGACAAAGCAAAAGGGCCGGCGCTTGCGGCGCCGGCCCTTTGCGATCAGCAGATGCATGGTCCGGAAAAGTGCGAAGCGGTTTTCCGATTAGACCATGCTCAGATAAGAAAGCTGAAGCGCGCTTCAGCGTCGATCAGTTGCGAACGGTGATGCAGGAGATTTCCGCACGCTTCAGCGTCTTGCACGCCGCTTCGGCCTGGTCGCGCTCGAGACCGGCAAAGCGGGCGCGGTAGAGCTTGCGGTTGTCCTTGGCGACGACTTCGGTGAACGGGTCCGCCTTGCTGAGCAGGCCGCGGGCCGAGCTGCGCGCGAGGTCGATGCGCTTGTTGGCCTCGCCCTCGGATTCCAGCGCGCCGACCTGGATGATCCAGCCGGAATGCGCGGCGCCCGGCTTGACGGTGCTGATCTGCGGGGCGGCTTGGAGGCTGCGGGTCGGTTCGATCGAAGCCACGGCCTGCGGGGCCGGGGCGGCGGCGGGTGCATGCACCGACGAAGCCGGCAGCACGCCGAGGATGCCGTTGCCGGTGCCGAAATTGGCCGGCTGCGGCGGCATCTCGGGCCTCGAGGTCTCGGCAGCCCGCGCCATCATCGCGTTGGAGGTCTCGGGGATATCGCCGCGCGATGGGATGGTGTTGGTGATCGGCGGCGCGGACTGTGCCGGGCCGGCGGCGGCGAGCTTGATCTGGCCGGCCTTGACCTGGACGGTCTTGACCTTGACCGGCTTCATCGGCTCAGCCGAGCCCGGGATCGCGGCGAGCTGCTGGGTCTGGATCACGCCTGAGGTCAGCGGCGCCGGTTCGGGCTTGGCCTGCGGCTCCGGCTTTGCCGGGGGCGGCGGCAGGGCGGCTGCGGCGGCGGCCATCAGCGAAGGCTTGCTGGCCGGGCGCGGCGCCGGCAGCGGAGCGGGGGCGGGCTCGGACGCGGCAACCGGCGAGCTATCCGCCTGGCGCGCATCGTCGGCCTCGGCGACCTGGACATTGGCGTCGGCCGGGTTGCGCTCGGTGATCGCAGCGACGGTGCGGTTCGTGGCGCCCTTGCCGATGTTCTCGGCCAGCAGGTTGCGCATGATGGCGTCGCGGGAGCCGCCGCTGCGGCCGCCGAGCACCACGCCGACCAGGAAGCGATTGCCCCGGTGGATCGAGGTCACGAGGTTGAAGCCGGAGGCGCGGGTGTAGCCGGTCTTGATGCCGTCGACGCCCTCGACGCTGCCGAGCAGATGATTGTGGCCGGTGATGGTGTGGCCGCGGAAATTGAACGCCGTCGTCGAGAAGTAGCGATAATAGCGCGGGAAGCGGTCCTGGATGGCGCGGCCGAGTGTCGACTGATCGCGCGCCGTGGTGACCTGCTCGTCGTTGGGCAGGCCGGAGGCGTTGCGATAGACCGTCCGGCTCATGCCGAGCGCGCGGGCCTTGCGGGTCATCATGCGGGCGAAGTCGTCTTCGCTGCCGCCGATCGCCTCGGCGATCACGACTGCCGCGTCATTGGCGGAGCGGGTGACCAGACCCTTGATGGCGTCTTCGACCTTTATGGTCTGGCCGGGCCGCAGGCCGAGCTTGGTCGGGTCCTGCTCGGACGCATGCTCGGAAACCGGCATCTCGGTGTCGAGCTTCATCTTTCCGGAATCGAGGCGCTCGAACAGCAGATAAAGCGTCATGATCTTGGTCAGCGAGGCGGGGTGCCGCAGGCCGTCGGGACTGTTTGCCGTCAGTACCGAGCCGGTGTTGCCGTCGACGATGATCGTCGCGAATTGCGGGCTGTAGCTTTCGCGCGCTTCCTCGCTGTGGTGGTGGCGGGCGGTGTGGCGCCGGTGGCGGCGCGCCTCGGCGCTATCGCTGGTGATCAGGATCGCCGTCGTGACGGTCACGAGCCCGAGAACGCCAACTCGCAGCGCCCGCGAGGAAGCCAAGGTTGTTCGAAGCATCTACTTCCCCGTCCCAATTTCTATCTAGATCACTGGCTCGTGAGGCGAAATTGTGCCCGGCGGCCGTCGATCCTTGCCTGCGCAACAGACCATCTCGGGCAGAACCATCGGCCCTCGTGGCGGCTCAGGTCGCTCTTCTAGCTAAGGTGTTGTTCACAAACAGCTTTCAAGGCTGCCCGTCGGAAGGCGAACAAAGTCCGGGAATCAGGTTAGGCGGACCGAGTTTCCAAAAGATTAAGCAACCGTTGCGTAGTCCCCCGGGGTTTAGCGCAAATGCCGGGGATTCGCTGTGTGATTGTGCGTTGCACAATATTCGTTGACTTTATTGTGCGATGCGGTATTCTAATCAAGTCAGGGGGCCGGGAGCTTCCCGGCAATGGGAATTTGCGCCTTCAAGTCTGGGAAAAGGAATTCCAATCCATGGTCAAGATCGAAGACATTCAGAACTACGGCAAAGAGCATTTCGAGTCGGTCACTGCGTCTGCGAACAACCTGCAGAGCGGCGTCCAGGCGATCGCCACCGCTTACGGCGACTACGCCAAGAAGTCGTTCGAGGACACCAAGTCGTTCGTCGAGAAGCTGTCGGGCGTGAAGTCGCTGGACAAGGCGCTCGAGGCGCAGACCGAATACCTGCGCTCCTCCTACGAGACCTTCGTTGCGGAATCGCAGAAGATCGCCGGCCTGTACAGCGACTGCGCCAAGCAGACCTTCAAGCCCTATGAAGGCCTGGTCTCCAAGTTCGCGCCCGCTCAGTAAGCGCCGCCGACCAAAACAAACGAAAAGCCCGGCCGTCGCGGCCGGGCTTTTTTGTTGGGCGGGAGGCGGGCGGTTATTTCGCCAGCCGCAGCTTGCTGAGGGCCGTGCCGATCGTGTTGAAGGTCGTCAGGATCTGGGTCGAGCTGGTCAGCATGAAGAACTTGTCGGGGCTGCTGGCGCAGTTCTTCAGCACCGTCGAGGTCGGATCGGCGGGCGTGCTGGTGTTCACCTGGATGGTGTAGATCGTGTACGCCGGGTTTCCACCGGAATCCCTCGCGTTCTGCAGATTCTGGCACTGCAAGGCCTGCCTTACGTCGATCGGATTGCCCGAGGCCTGCGAGCTGCCGTCACCGTAGTCGGGCCAGCGGTCCTCGGTGTTCAAACCGTCAGACAGGATGATGATGACCCGGTTGTAGGTGGTGTTGGAATCCTCCGCCGGCGCGTTCAGCGGACCGCCCACCAGCAGCGACTGCCACGCCCAGGCGATGCCAACCGACTGGTCTGTGCCGCCGGTCGGCTGCATGGCGTTGACGGCGTTCTTCAGCGCGGTCCAGTCGTAGCTCAGCGGAATCAGCGGCTCGAGCTGCGGCGAGGCGCTGCTGCTGCAGTAATACGAGCTGTTCTCGTAATACTCGTTGGCCGGGAACAGCGTGGTGACGTCGGATGTATTCGGCAGCACGCCGGTCGCATCGTTCGGCTGGCTGCGGTCGGTGACGCAGCCCGTCCAGTTGCTGATCGGATTGGTGGACGCAAGCAGCCAGTTGTTTGCCACCGTCGGGGTCTGATTGGTGGAGGTCCACTTGTTGTTGGTCCAGCCCACCACGGCGCCGACGCGCGGCTGCCCCAGATTGTGAACGAGGTCCAACGGGCCCGGCTGGGTCCAGTCGTGGGTGTACAGATTGCCGGAGCAGGACGTGACGCCGCCCGTGGTGGTGCAGCTGCAGCCGGTGACGTTGCTGCCGGACGAATTCTTCGGGCAGGAGCAGGACGACGAACCCGTGCAGAACACGCCGGTGCCGGCCGGTGTGCTGACCCAGCAGCCGTTGTAACGGGTGTGAGAGTTGTAGTCGACGCTCGGGCAGATGTAGCCCGAGTAGGTCCCGCTCGACGGGATGTAGTTCGCGTTGGACGTGCTGGTCGGGCTGGTGTTGCAGGTGAAGCCGCCATTGCTGTTGGTCCACGGGCAGCGCGCGGTGGGTCCCACCGCATGCCAGTTCATCGGCAGGGACGCCTGCGTGCTGCCGTTGTTGGGCTGGGTGGTCGGCGGATTGAGCCAGTCGGTCCAGTCGATCCAGTTCTGGCCGGAATAGTTGGTGCCGACGTTGACGACCTTGGCGAACGGAATGACGGAGACGTAGACGTCGCCGTTGTTCTTGCTCAGCGCGCTGAGCTGGTCGATCAGGCCGCCGGATCCGGCCACCGCGTTTCGCAGGGCGGTAATCTTGCCGTTATCCTGCATCGATCCCGTGTTGTCGAGGGCGAGGGCGACGCGCATCTTGACGTTGCCCCAGGTGGTGGTGGTCGAGCTGCTGAAATTCAGCTTCGGAAAACCGGCAAGCTGCATGAAGTCGGATTTGACGAAGCCGGACCCGCTCAGCAGGATGGTCGCCGCCGCGCTCGAGGTCGGGGTCGTATAGGTGGCCGTGACCGCAATGCCCTGGCCGTCCTTGTTGGTGTAGAGGCCATTGAAATAGGCCGTGGCCTTGCTCGGGATCTGCGCCGCCGTGATGTTGCCCATGGTCAGGTCCTTGGACAGCATCAGCGCGGTGGAATCGAGCGCCGCCTGCATCGAGGACCGGGCGCTGTTGGCGCGGGTATAGTCGATCGCGGCCCCCACGAAGGCGACAATCGGCAGAATCGCGAGCGTGAAGATAATAGCGACATTGCCGTCCCTTGCCCTGGAAAACCGGCGGACAGCGGCGCGGCCGCGATTGAAAATGGCTGAGCCCAGCATGACACTCTCATCGAAATTATTGATGGCGCCATCATCTCTACGCGCGCGGCTAAACAGATGGTGAATCGAGCCAGGGAAACCTGGCAACTGGTACCGGTGGGGCCCAAAAGCAGGGCAAAACCGCGCGCCATCCTCAATGCCGTCTGAATTGGATGCCCCGATCCTTTGTCAAATCAGGCAGAAATGATTAACCTTCCGAGGGTTGCCGCGCCGGGAATCGGACCGGTGGGCTACGGCGGGTCTGCGCTTGCGGCAGGGCGTCGCGAGGCCCATATTCGGGAGGACGATCCGGCCGCCGGATCGGACCGGGAGCGGCAATCTGGAAAGCTTGCTGGGGGTTCCGCGATCAGCCTTGCGGCAATCGCGACCAGCTTCCAATCGCCATCCGGTTTCCCGCCGGTCTCCCTTGGGGAATTCGAACGCCTGAACCATGTTGCGATCCACGTTGATAGTCCCGATCTCCGAGCCGGTTTCGTCCATGCCGGCGGTGCCCGCCGCGCCGGTGCCGAAAATGAGCAATGACGACAACCGCAATGGCGCGGGCAACGGTCCGTCGACCTCGGTCATCACCAAGGTCAAGCCGAAGACCAAGCGCCCGAACCTGTATCGCGTCCTGATCCTGAACGACGACTACACGCCGATGGAGTTCGTCGTTCACGTGCTGGAACGATTCTTCAACAAGGACGCCGAGGCCGCGACCACGATCATGCTGCACGTTCACCATCACGGGATCGGTGAGTGCGGCGTGTTTACCTATGAGATCGCCGAGACCAAAGTGACACAAGTCATGGACTTCGCGCGCAAGCATCAGCATCCACTGCAATGCGTGATGGAAAAGAAGTAATCGGCGGGAACGAGTGACCTGCCGCGGGGAGCGGAACGGGTCTTGCATCGCGTTTTGTGACGGTGGTGAACCGCGTTCCCGTATGACCACGGGCGCGGCCGGGCGACGTTCGAGCGCCCGAAATTTAGAAGAAAACCATCACCGCGGGACCGGTCTTTCGCCACGATCCGTCGTAACTATATCAATGGCGATCACGAAGGTTGTTATTGCCTGACCCGGTAATGGCGATCATGATGGCCGGGGGCCATAGAGGACGCGAATGCCAACTTTTTCTCAAAGCCTTGAACAATCGCTGCACCGTGCATTGGCGATCGCGAACGAGCGTCACCATCAGTACGCAACGCTCGAACATCTGCTGCTGTCGCTGATCGATGACTCGGATGCGGCGGCGGTGATGCGGGCCTGCAGCGTCGATCTCGACAAGCTGAGGACGAGCCTCGTCAATTATCTCGAGACCGAATTCGAAAACCTGGTGACGGACGGCGCGGATGACGCGAAGCCGACCGCCGGGTTCCAGCGCGTGATCCAGCGCGCGGTGATTCACGTCCAGTCGTCCGGTCGCGAGGAGGTGACCGGCGCCAATGTCCTGATCGCGATCTTCGCCGAGCGCGAGAGCCACGCTGCGTACTTCCTGCAGGAGCAGGACATGACGCGCTACGACGCCGTCAACTACATCAGCCACGGCATCGCCAAGCGGCCCGGCGTCTCCGAGGCGCGGCCGGTGCGCGGCGTCGACGAGGAGACCGAGACCAAGGGCAACGAGGACGCCAAGAAGAAGGGCGAGGCGCTCGAGACCTATTGCGTCAACCTCAACAAGAAGGCGCGCGACGGCAAGATCGACCCGGTGATCGGCCGCAATGCCGAGATCAACCGTGCGATCCAGGTGCTGTGCCGCCGCCAGAAGAACAACCCGCTGTTCGTCGGCGAAGCCGGCGTCGGCAAGACCGCGATCGCCGAAGGCCTCGCCAAGCGCATCGTCGACAGCGATGTGCCCGACGTGCTGGCAGCCGCGACCGTGTTCTCGCTCGACATGGGCACGCTGCTCGCGGGCACCCGCTACCGCGGCGATTTCGAGGAGCGGCTGAAGCAGGTCCTGAAGGAGCTGGAGGCGCATCCCAACGCCATACTGTTCATCGACGAGATCCACACCGTGATCGGCGCCGGCGCCACCTCCGGCGGCGCGATGGACGCCTCCAATCTGCTCAAGCCCGCGCTGGCTTCGGGCACGATCCGCTGCATGGGCTCGACCACCTACAAGGAATATCGTCAGCACTTCGAGAAGGACCGCGCGCTGGTGCGGCGCTTCCAGAAGATCGACGTCAACGAGCCGACGGTGGAAGACGCCATCGCGATCCTCAAGGGCCTGAAGCCCTATTTCGAGGATTACCATCGGCTGAAATACACCAATGAGGCGATCGAGGCGGCGGTGCAGCTCTCCTCGCGCTACATCCACGACCGCAAGCTGCCCGACAAGGCGATCGACGTGATCGACGAGTCCGGCGCGGCGCAGATGCTGGTCGCCGAGAGCAAGCGCAAGAAGACGATCGGCATCAAGGAGATCGAGACCACGATCGCGACCATGGCGCGGATCCCGCCCAAGAGCGTGTCGAAGGATGATGCCGAGGTGCTGAAGCATCTCGAGCAGACCCTGAAGCGCACGGTGTTCGGTCAGGACAAGGCGATCGAGTCGCTGGCGGCGTCGATCAAGCTGGCGCGTGCCGGCTTGCGCGAGCCGGAGAAGCCGATCGGCAGCTATTTGTTCTCGGGTCCGACCGGCGTCGGCAAGACCGAGGTGGCCAAGCAACTCGCGGCGTCGCTCGGTGTCGAGCTGCTGCGCTTCGACATGTCCGAATACATGGAGCGGCACACCGTGTCGCGCCTGATCGGCGCGCCTCCCGGTTATGTCGGCTTCGATCAGGGCGGCCTGCTCACCGATGGCGTGGACCAGCATCCGCATTGCGTCGTGCTGCTCGACGAAATCGAGAAGGCGCATCCGGATCTGTACAACGTGCTGCTGCAGATCATGGACCATGGCCGGCTCACCGACCACAATGGCAAGCAGGTCAATTTCCGCAACGTGATCCTGATCATGACCACGAATGCGGGCGCGGCCGACCTTGCACGGCAGGCCTTCGGCTTCACCCGCTCGAAGCGGGAAGGCGACGATCACGAGGCGATCAACCGGCAGTTCGCGCCTGAGTTCCGCAACCGGCTGGATGCGATCGTCTCGTTCGCTCACCTCAATGCCGAGGTGATCGGCATGGTGGTCGAGAAGTTCGTGCTTCAGCTCGAGGCGCAACTCGCCGACCGCGACGTCACGATCGAGCTGTCCGAGCCCGCCAAGGCCTGGCTGATCGAGCACGGCTATGACGAGCAGATGGGCGCACGTCCGATGGCGCGTATCATCCAGGAGCACATCAAGAAGCCACTCGCGGATGAAGTTCTGTTCGGCCACCTCAAGGGCGGCGGACATGTCCGCGTCGTTCTGGTCAAGGACGAGGTGGCTGCCAAGGACAAGATCGGATTCGAATATGTCGAGGGCCCGGTCACCCCGAAGCCCGAGAACCTGCCGCCGCGCAAGCGCAAGCCGCCGAAGGGCGGCCCGAACAACGGTGGCGGAGGCGGCACCAAGGGACCGGTCTCGAAGGGCCCGATGGTGAAGGCCTGAGGCGCGCGCAAGTGATCAAATGAAAAGGCCGGCTCACAGCCGGCCTTTTTGTTTGCGATCGTACGGCCGGAGCATAACGGCAGCTAGTTGAGCCGGGGGCTTAAGCTCCCTCATAGTCGGACAGCAACTTTGCAAGCAGTTCAAGTTCGTCAGGAGATTTTTCGGTCGGATCATTGATGACGTTCTGAAGCAAATAGAACTCGGTATCGTTCTTGATCCGCCCTCGCTTGAGGATATTGGCGTAACCTCGCGAGTATCGTTTGCGCAATTCGGAGAGCGTGATGATCCCGCGGCTGATCAGCTCGGCATCCAAATTCGCAACTTCGGCTGGATCAAAAGACGACGAACGTTCCACGCAGTCATTGATCGCTTGACGCAGTCGCTGGAAAGCCATTCGAGGACTTCTGTTTTCCATGGCCTCCAAGACAGCCAGAGGCTGCTCCTCCGATGGCAGACTCTCCGTCGGCATGTATCGTTCAACATAGAACGAAAAGAAATTCTTGAGCTGCGCATACTCGCTTCGATTGAAGTTCCGCATCGCTGCTTACCTTGTGGCTCGCTACCAAGCTCGAACTAGCGGGGAAGGGCAGATCGGGGGA
Source organism: Bradyrhizobium macuxiense (assembly GCF_007993935.1). Classification (GTDB taxonomy): domain Bacteria; phylum Pseudomonadota; class Alphaproteobacteria; order Rhizobiales; family Xanthobacteraceae; genus Bradyrhizobium; species Bradyrhizobium macuxiense_A. The sequence continues at coordinate 154,936 of NZ_VITY01000003.1, forward strand.
CTGTCGCGCCCCATCGCATTCCGGATTGTTGCCCGACGGATCGCGCCTCACTCGCCCTTCAAGCGCTGCCCCTCTTGAACCCGCACCCGCTCGGCGCCGCGGCTGCCGGCGGAGGACAGCCGCAGCGTGCTGAGGGCGGCGCCTGCGACGGCAAAGCCGACGGCGACCATCAGCGAGATCCTTGTGCCGTCGGCCGGATAGCGCGCCAGCAGCATCGCCACCAGCGCGGCGCCGATGGTCTGTCCGAGCAGGCGCGCGGTGCCCAGCATGCCGCTGGCGCCGCCCGAGCGCTCGCGCGGGGCGGCGGCGATCATGGTGCGGTTGTTCGGGGTCTGGAACAGGCCGAAGCCGACGCCGGCGAGCGCCATGCGCCAGATCACGTCGATCGGCGCCGCGTTGGCCGGCATCAGCGCGAGCGAGCCCAGACCTATCGCGAAGATCAGCAGGCCGATGCCGCCGAGCAGGCCGGCCGGGTAGCGCTCGACCAGCCATCCGGCGAGTGGGGCGGCGAAGGCGACCGCGATCGGCCACGGCGTGATCAACAGGCCGATCTGCACAGCGGAATATCCGAAATGGTTCTCCAGATAGAACGGCATCGCGACGAAGGCCAGCATCTGGCCGCAGAACGAGGCGATCGAGGTGCCGATCGACAGCGCGAAGATCGGAATCCGCAACAGGTCGACCGGCAGCAGCGGCGAGGGCAGATGCTGCTGGCGCCGGTACAGCAAATGCGAGGCGACCGCGGCGACCGCGAATTCCAATGCGCAGACATACAGCGCCTCGCCATGGCCGGCACTGTCGATCGCGCTGATGCCGAACCCGAATGCGATCGCGCTCATCGCAGCGCTCTGCCAGTCGAAGGCGTGAACCGCGGGTCTCGTGTGCGGCAGGAACCGCCAGCCCAGCGCCAGCGTCACGATGCCGAGCGGGACGTTGATGGCGAACAGATAGGGCCAGGTTCCGACCGCCAGGATGAACGAAGCGATGGTCGGGCCGACCGCGGCCGAGATCGCGACCACCAGCGCGTTGACGCCGATGCCGCGGCCGAGCTGCGAATGCGGATAGATGAAGCGGACGAGGGCGGTATTCACGCTGAGGATACCGGCGGCGCCGAACCCTTGCAGGATGCGAGCGATCGTCAGCAGCGGCAGCGTATGCGACAGCGCGCAGAACAGCGATGCCAGCGTGAACAGCAGCAATCCCGCGAGATAGACGCGGCGATAGCCGATGATCTCGCCGAGCGAGGCGAGCGGCAGCAGCGAGATGGTGATCGCCAGCTGATAGCCGTTGACGATCCAGATCGAGAATGCCGGGCTGGCGTTGAGATCCCGGGCAATGGTCGGCAGCGCGACATTGGCGATAGAGCCGTCGACGACGGCCATTACCAGGCCGAGCGCGATCGTGAGAATGGCCCAGTTGCGCTGCGGCTGCGGCAGCCCGTCGGGATGCTCAATAATCGCGGACGACATGTCGTGAGGTTGCTCTCGGTTCCAGCTTGGCGGGCTTACCGGATGCTGGATTAACCTCGCCTTTGCAACCCCCGAAATGTCCGCCCCGGGTGCACCGAAACGAGGCCGGGGAACGCGACGGCTCAACCCTGGCCGAGCAGTTCCTTGATGCGCCGCTGAAGCTGCCGCTTCTTGATCTCGCTGCGGCGGACCCGCTCATCGAGGTCGCTCACCGGCGTGTCCGAGGTCATGATCCGGAAAGCGAGGCCGACCCTGTTGGCCTGGCGCCAGATCAGGCGCGCCAGGAACGAGCGGCCCTTGCGCGCGATGTTAAGATTCATCTCTTCAGGCAAACGGGCGGCGTTACCGAATTCAACGCAGGCACCGCCTTCGCTGATGTTGCGGACGACGCAATCCATCGTCGAGCCACGTTCATTGATCTCCGCAACCGCACCGTAAAACACCTTGTCGCGTGGGGTCTGGCGCCGGTCCTGCATGGGAAATCCTCCTCAAATGAACGGCACAACTGTACCGGTCCGGACCTGCGAAAAGAAGGGTACGAGCGGAACCCGTTGCAGTTAGTGTAAATTGTTTGCACCTGTGAAGGCCCGGATTCCCCGCTATTTTGCGCCGCAAAGCGCCTCCGGAGCCTCGTTCTGACGGGGGTTTCTTAACGCGAACCGGTACCCGCTTCGCTCGAAAACGCGGTATTATGGCGCAAACGCCACAAGCCCTTACGCCTCTGGCTTAAATGGCATGTAGAACACTCCCCATGACTCACAGACGCCGCCGAAGGCTTTCATTTGTTCCGATAAGTCGGCTTGGGTCCGGATAACGAATTCATAGGTGACGTGCGCATTGATTCTAAGCTGCACGTACTGGTGTTCGTCATAGATTTCGACGTCCCGACACTTTGACCGAAGGAGCTGGATAGCTTCAGCGGGCGGTGGCCATGCCTGAAAGTCGATATTGAAATCGATTTCGTGGGGCAGAGAAAAATCAAATCCGCGCTTCGCCATGCTGCGAAGCACGTCCCCATCTGAATTGCGCGGCCAATCCGGGACCATCGCGATTTTGAACATTTGCCAGTCCTCGCGCTGGACTTAAATCTCCTCCAATACTACCTGTTCGAGTTCTAGGGCTGCAACACACGCAAGAAAGAATATTGCGGTAAAAGACCCGCGCTTGCTCATCGTGCTCGCCATCAACTTGTCGGATGAAGCGGTACTCTTCAGTTCGGCAGTCGGCTGTGCCGCCACTCGCGCGGCGACAGGCCGTAATGGTCGCGGAACACGCGGCCGAAATGCGAGAGATCGTTAAAGCCCCAGGCGAACGCGATCTCGCTGATGTGGCGATGCGCGTGTGCCGGCGAGGCGAGGTCGCGCTTGCAGCGCTCCAGCCGTTGCGCAAGCACGAAGCGCTGGAACGAGGTGTCCTCGTCGGCGAGCAGGCTGTTGACATAGCGCGGCGAGATGCCGACCGCTGCGGCGGTTTCGGTGAGGCCAAGCTCAGGGTTCGGCAGATGTGCCAGGATGTGCGCCTTCAGCCGGTAGAGCAGGGCGGAGCGGTGGGTCGAGGCCTGTAGCGCCACGCCGCCGATGCGCTCGCTGATCGCCATCGCAAGCAAGTCCGCGGCCTGATCGGCGAGGCGGATCGCGCTGTCCGGATCGAGCCTGTCGGCGATATCAGCGAGTCCCGAGATGAACTGCCAGGCGAGCCGCTGCACCGGGCGATCGGACGTGAACGTCGTCGCCGTCAGACCCTGGGTGCCGGCAAAGCGCCGGTGCAGCATTGCGCGCGGCACCTGGAAGATGGTCTGCGTGAAGTCGTCGTTGAAGCGCAGCTCATAGGGCCGCGTGGTGTCGTAGAATGCGAACTCGCCGGGCTGGATCACGGTCTCGCGGCCGTCCTGCACCACGCCGCCCGAGCCGCTCCGGCCGAGCGCGAACAGAACGAAATCCTCGCTGGCACGCGCGATCCGCGACGGCGTGCGCAGCACGCGCTGCCGGCTCGACGATACGACGGAGCACTTCGCCGGACCGAGCTGCGTGCTGGTGATGGCGCCGTGGAAAGCGGAGCCGAGGTCGGACTTGCAATCCAGCTGCACGAATACGTCGCAGACGATGTCCTGCCAGAGCGCCAGGCGCCGATGCGTGGGCGCATTGTCCGTGGTGAACAGGGCCGGCATGATTTCCTCCCTTCACGAGTGCAAACGCTGGCCACGCAAGCAAGCAAGCTCCGTACCGGCGACGGCTGCGGGAATCTCCTCCGCAGTCGAATTTTCCTTCCGTCCTGGTCGAACGGCGGTCCCGGTCCCGGGGCAGCATGATGTCAGAAGCGGCCGCGGCCGATCAAGACCGAACCGGCCGGAGCGGCCGGCTGCGAGGAGGACATCATGGGTATCGAACATCCGAAATATCGCGTTGCGGTGGTGCAGGCGGCGCCGGCCTGGCTGGATCTCGACGCCTCCATTGCCAAGAGTATTGCCCTGATCGAGGAGGCCGCCGCCAAGGGGGCAAAGCTGATCGCATTCCCCGAGGCCTTCATCCCCGGCTATCCTTGGTACATCTGGCTGGATTCGCCGGCCTGGGCGATCGGGCGCGGCTTCGTGCAGCGCTATTTCGATAACTCGCTGAGCTACGACAGTCCGCAGGCCGAGCAGCTGCGGCTCGCGGTGAAGAAGGCCGGCATGACCGCGGTGCTCGGCCTGTCCGAACGTGATGGCGGCAGCCTCTATCTCGCGCAATGGCTGATCGGCCCCGACGGCGAGACCATCGCGAAGCGACGCAAGCTGCGGCCGACCCATGCCGAGCGCACCGTCTATGGCGAGGGCGACGGCAGCGATCTTGCGGTGCATGACCGCCCCGGCATCGGCCGCCTCGGCGCGCTGTGCTGCTGGGAGCATCTGCAGCCGCTGTCGAAATACGCGATGTATGCCCAGAACGAGCAGGTGCATGTCGCGGCCTGGCCGAGCTTCTCGCTGTACGATCCGTTTGCGCCGGCGCTCGGCTGGGAGGTCAACAACGCGGCCTCGCGCGTCTATGCGGTCGAGGGCTCGTGCTTCGTGCTGGCGCCCTGCGCCACGGTCTCGCAGGCGATGGTCGACGAAATGTGCGATCGCGAGGACAAGCACGCACTGCTGCATGTCGGTGGCGGACACGCCGCGATCTATGGGCCCGACGGCAGCTCGATCGCCGAGAAGCTGCCGCCCGATCAGGAGGGGCTGCTGCTCGCCGATATCGATCTCGGCGCAATCGGGATCGCCAAGAACGCCGCCGATCCGGCCGGGCACTATTCTCGGCCCGACGTCACCCGCCTGCTGCTGAACAAGAAGCCCTCGAAGCGGGTCGAGCATTTCGCGCTGCCGCTCGACAGTTTCGAGGAAATCGACGCGGCCGCGAGCTGAACGCATCAACTGGAGGTGACTGCCATGGAATCCGCGATTCCTCCTCATTTGCAGACAGCGCGCTCCCGTCATCGTCGTGTGCCTGACGACTACGCGCCGCCATATCCGTCCTTCGTCGCGCGCCACAAGCCCGCGGTCGCGAGCGTGATCATGGCCTATTTCGGCGTGCAGTTTCGTGGCGAGCCGACCGCCGCCGCGACTGGGGCTCTGGCGCAGATCGCAAAGCGCTTCGCCGGCGAGAACGGTCCGACCCATTGGGACCGCGCGCAATATGTCGACCAGGCCGGCTTCACCAATGTCGTCTCGGTCGCCTATTGGGACGATGCCGGGCGTTTCGACGCTTGGTTCGGCGATGCGCGCGAAGCCTGGACCTGCAGCACCGCCAGCGATGGCGTCGGCCGTTTCATCGAGGTGCTGCGGCCGCATGTTGCGCGCTACGAGACGCTGTTCTCCTCGCTCGGCCGCCCGGAAGGCGTCGCGGTGCTTGCCGACGGTATGAGCGGCGAGGTGCAGGAGCACGCCTATTGGGGCGGCATGCGCGACCGCATCCCGCTGTCGCAGACCGACGCGATGACGCCGGGCGGTGAGCCGCACATCATCCGCGATGGCGCGCGCATCCGCGTGGTCGCGCATGACAATCTCTGCCTGATCCGCTCCGGTCAGGACTGGAGCGACACCGAGACGTCGGAACGCAAGATGTATCTCGACGATGTCGAGCCGGTGCTGCGCGAGGGCATGGATTTCCTGCGCGACGACGGCGTGCCGATCGGCTGCTACGCCAACCGCTACATGCGCGTGGTCGATGCGGACGGAAGGCTGACGGAAAAATCCTACGGCCAGAGCTGGTGGAAGAGCCTCGCGGCATTGGAGCGCTGGGCGGAATCGCATCCGACCCATGTCCGGATCTTCGGCGCGGCGATGAAGTATCTGTCGACCTTGGGGCCGTCAGCGAAACTCAGGCTGTATCACGAGGTCACGGTCGCCGCCGCCGACGAGCAGTTCTTCGAGTATCTCGGCTGCCACGAACGGACCGGCATGCTGAATGCGGTGCAGCTCGCGGCGGCGCCATCGAGCTAAGGGCGCAGCCGGCCGCCATGCGTCGTGATGGCCTGCGCCAGCTCCACGGCCGGGCCGCGCTTGGTCCGCCGTGCGGTGCGGACCACGAACTCGACGCTGCCGAGCGGCGGCAGACCTGACGCCGGCATCGCTTCCAATCCATCCGGGATCAGGCCCTGTGCCTGCGGCGTGATGCCGAGACCGGCGAGCGCCGCGGCGCGCAGCCCGCTGAGGCTGCCGCTGGAGCAGACGATGCGCCACGGCCGTCCGAACCGCTCCATGGCCTCCAGCACGACGCTGCGGCTGACGCTCGGCGGCGCGTAGAGGATCAGGGGCAATGGCTGCTCGGGATCGAGCCGCATGCCTGGTGCGCCGGTCCACACCAGGCGGTCCTGCCACACCAGCTGTCCCGGCGCGTCGCCGGGCCGGCGTTTGCCGAGCACGAGGTCGAGCTCGCCGGCGTCGAGCTGCTGGTACAGCACGGCGCTGAGGCCGATGGTCAGCTCGAGATCGACCTGCGGATGGCGGCGGACGAAGTCGCGCAGCAGATCGGGCAGGCGGGAGCTCGCAAAATCCTCCGCGGCGCCGAACCGGACCTTGCCGCGCACCTGCGAGCCCGCGAAGTAATCGCGGGCGCGCGCGTTGGCCTCGAGGATCGGGCGCGCGAAGCCGGTCATCGCCTCGCCGTCGGCGGTGAGCACCACCGAATGGGTGTCGCGCACGAACAGGCGGCGGCCGGCGGCGGCCTCGAGCTTGCGGATGTGCTGGCTCACCGTCGACTGCTTCAGGCCGAGCCGGCGGCCGGCCTCGGTGAAGTTCTGCGTCTGCACCACCGTGAGGAAGGTCTCTAACTGGGCCGGGTCGAGCATCGCGGCGATCCATCATTACATAACGTAATGATGATAACATCGGTAAGCGCAGTTCACAATCAGCCTCGCAGGGGGCACCTTTCGGCCAAGGAAAGGAACCTGCCATGACCATCAGCCGTCTCCGATCATTCGTGCCTGTCGACCCCTACGTCGCCGCCATCGTCGGGATGGTCGGCCTCGCCACGCTGCTGCCGCTGCACGGGCAGGGCACCGTGATCGGCGGTTACGCCACCGATGCCGCGATCGCGCTGCTGTTCTTCCTGCACGGCGCCCGGCTGTCGACGACGGAGGCGCTGGTCGGCGCCCGGCACTGGAAGCTGCACCTCGTGATCTTCCTGTCGACCTTTGCCCTGTTCCCGCTGCTCGGGCTCGCGGCGCATGCGTTGGCGCCGCATCTCTTGACGCCGGCACTGTGGGCGGGCGTGATCCTGATCTGCATCCTGCCGTCGACGGTGCAGTCCTCGGTCGCCTTCACCTCGATCGCGCACGGCAACGTGTCGGCGGCGCTGTGCTCGGCGACCGCCTCCAACCTGCTCGGCATCGTCGCGACGCCGCTGCTGGCGGGCGTGCTGCTCTCCAGCCATGGCGGGTTCTCCGGCAATGCCGCGCTCGACATCGTCGTGCAGCTCCTGCTGCCGTTCGTGGCGGGGCAATTGTCGCGGCCGCTGATCGGAAGCTGGGTCGCGCGGCACCATGCGATGCTCGGCCTGGTCGATCGCGGCTCGATCCTCCTGATCGTCTACACCGCGTTCAGCGACGGTGTCAGTCACGGCATCTGGCACCAGGTCAACGCGACGCAGATGGCGATCGTGCTCGGCCTCGACGCGCTGCTGCTGGCGATCGTGCTGCTGATCACCAATTTCGGCAGCCAGCTGCTCGGCTTTTCGCGCGCCGACCGCATCGCGATCATGTTCTGCGGATCGAAGAAGAGCCTGGCGAGCGGGTTGCCGATGGCGAGCGTGCTGCTTGCCGGCCAATCCGTCGGGCTGATCGTGCTGCCGCTGATGCTGTTCCACCAGATCCAGCTGATGACCTGCGCCGCGTTGGCGCGCCGTTATGCGGGGGCCAGCGAAGCGAATTCTGGCGACGCCGTCCCTGCGCTTGTCGAAGCGCACTGAGTAGAGGCATTTTCACCTCCGCTGTCGTCCCCCGGCTCGACCGGGGGACCCAGTACGCCGCGGCGTCTCCGTCTTCACAACCGTCTCTGGAATACTGGATCGCCCGGTCGAGCCAGGCGATGACACCGTGAGTTGGGCGGGCGATCGTGCTTAGCTTTCGGCCCGACGCTACGCGACGCGCAGCCCCTTTGCGATTTCCTTCTGCGCGTCGAACTCACGGCGCAGTCTTGCCAGCTCCTCGGCACTCAGGGCGTCGGCGTTGCTGTAATCGCGCTTCCAGGACGCATCCTCGCTCCAGCGCAGCGGCGACTGCACGGTGGTCTGCGGTCCGGGCGCGGACTCCAGCACGCGCAGCGCGAGCTCCAGCGTGAGGGCCTGCGAGGCGACATCATGTGGTTTGCCGGCGGAATTGCCCAGCGGGAAATCGGAGAACAGGAAGCGCGGCACCGCGGCGTGCTCGACGATATCCTTGGCGCAGCCCATCACGACGGTCGGGATGCTGTTGGCCTCGAGATGCCGCGCCACCAGGCTGACGGTCTGGTGGCAGACCGGGCAGTTCGGCACCAGCACCACGGCGTCGACCTTGTCGTCGCGGCAGCGCTTGAGGATTTCGGGCGCGTCGGTCTCGATGGTGACGCGGTGGCTGCGATTGGTCGGGGCGCCGAAAAAGCGCGGCGCGACTTCACCGATTGCGCCAGAAGCGGCGAGGCGCTTGAGTTGCGCCAGCGGGAACCAGGTGCCGCTGTCGGTCGCCGCAGTGTGGGTGCGGTCATAGGCGATGTGCGAAATCCGCAAATCGTGCTGCTGCGAGGTGTCGCCGTCATAGACCGAGTAGAATTTGGCCCCGCCATTGTATTTCGCGCCGGGACCCTGGTCGCCTCTGGCGGGATCGAACGGCGCCGCCGTCGTGATGATGGTAATGCGGGACTGGTTCAGCGGCTTCTTCAGGGGCTGGAACGGGGCGGAGGTGTAATGCGCCCAGCGGTAGGGGGTGGTGTAGCCGATCGCCGCGTAATAATCGCGGGTCCGCTTCATGTAGCCGATCGGGGCGTCGTCGTCGGGGGCAAAGCCGAGTTGATCGTCCGTAGCTGCGGCCATTTTGCGCTCCCTTTTGCGCGCCATCATTTCAGTCCATAGCTAGACCACGAGCTTGCGGTGTCAAGCCGCGCCAGCGCGGGAACAGATTTGCCATGCGAACAGGTCTTTGCACCGCATTGGTCCTGCTTGTGTTGCTGGTGCCGACGCTCGGCGCCGGCGCGGAGGACGCGCCTGCCGCAGCCCCGGCGCCGTCGCCGCCAAGCGCCGAGCAGCCCGCAACGCCGCCCGCGGACAAGCCGGCGGCGCCCGCCGAAAAACCCGCGGAGGTGCCGGCCGAGCCGCCTGCGCCTCCGCCGACAGGGCAGGTCGCTCCATCGGCCGAGAAACCTGCGGCCACAGCCGACAAGCCGGCGGATGACGCGCGCGAGAGCGACACCCGCGAGGCGATGTGCCTGATGATCGAGTCGGCGGCGCGGGCCAACGATCTGCCGCTCGAATTCTTCGCGCGCGTGATCTGGCAGGAGAGCCGCTTCCAGGCCGATGCGATCGGCCCGATCACCCGCAGCGGCCAGCGCGCGCAGGGCATCGCGCAGTTCATGCCGGGCACGGCAAACGAGCGCGGGCTGCTTGATCCCTTCAATCCGGTGCAGGCGCTGCCGAAGTCGGCCGAATTCCTCAGCGAGCTGCGCAACCAGTTCGGCAATCTCGGCCTCGCGGCCGCCGCCTACAATGCCGGCCCGCGCCGGGTGCAGGACTGGCTCGCCGGCACCGGATCGATGCCGCAGGAGACCCGCAACTACGTCTCCGCGATCACCGGCTCCAGCGTCGACGACTGGGCCGCTGCTGCTCGCAACAATGGCAAGATGCCGGAGCGTCCGCCGGCAAAGAGCTGCCGCGAGCTGATGGCGCTGTTGAAGCGCGCGCCCAACCCGTTCGTCGCGGGTCTCGAGCAGCACATCACGCTGTCGGCCGCGAAGGTGTGGGGCGTACAGCTCGCCGCCGGCTTCAGCCGCGACAAGGCGCTCGCGATGTATGCCCGCGCGATGAAGCGGCTGTCGAACGTGATCGGCGATCAGGATCCGAGCCTGCTCGGCTCGCGGCTGCGCAGCCGGGGCAGCGCGACGTTCTACCAGGTGCGCATCGGCGCCGACACGCGCCCCGAAGCCGACGGCCTCTGCAACCGCATCCGCAAGGCGGGCGGGGCATGCTTCGTGCTGAAGAATAGAGCGTGATCTCTCCGCGTCATTGCGAGCGAAGCGAAGCAATCCATCGCTCCATGCGCGGATAGATGGATTGCTTCGTCGCTTCGCTCCTCGCAATGACGAGCGGGGATTTATCGCCGTCGCATACCGGCCCTGTGCGCTCCCTTGCTTGACCCGCTGAGCACCGCGCCCTAAGCCGCCGATATTGCAAAACCATCCGGCTTCCCGTGGCGCTTCCTCCGCTCGATTCTCCGCAATGGCAGACCTCGTTCCGCGCCTTCATGTGGGGCGCGCGGTCGATCGGCGCGACCGTGCTCACCCTGGTGCTGTTTGCGACCTATCTCGGGATCGGCGCGCTGGCGCATGATAGCGGCTTCTCGCTGGGCTGGACCCTGGCGAGCACGGCATTCGTCTGGGCCGGGCCCGCGCAGATCATCGTGATCACGACGCTCGGCTCCGGCGCCACCGTGCTGCAATCGGCGATCGCGGTCACCGTGAGCGCGATCAGGCTGTTTCCGATGGTGGTCTCGGTGTTGCCGTTGATGCGCACCGAACAGACCAAGCGGCGGCATCTGATCCTGGTGGCGCATCTCACCGCCGTGACGCTGTGGGTCGAATGCTACCGCTTCCTGCCGCAGGTGCCGCGTATCAGGCGGATCGCCTTCATCCACGGGCTCGGCTTGGGGCTGGTCTCGGTCTGCCTGGTCGCCAACACGATCGGCTACACGCTCGCGGCCAACCTGACGCCGCTGCTCGCCGCCGGCATGCTGATGCTGACGCCGCTCGCCTTCCTGTTCTCCACCGCGCGCAACTGCCGCGAGCTCGCCGACGTCATCGCGCTGCTGCTCGGGCTCTTGCTGTTCCCGCTGGCGGCACTGCTCAACAGCGGCATCGATATCCTGATCAGCGGCGTTGTGGCCGGAACGATCGCCTATGGCGTGCACCGGGCGCGGGCGGGCGTCGTGAGGGTGCGCGCATGAGCAGTTTCATCGGCGACTGGCACGCGCTCGCGATCCTGTTCGTCGCAGGCGTCATCCCCAATCAGATCTGGCGCATGCTCGGCCTGTGGTTCGGCGGCGGCATCGACGAGAATTCTGAGCTGCTCGTCTGGGTGAGGGCGGTCGCCACCGCGATCCTCGCCGGGATCATCGCGCAGATCGTGGTGCAGCCGCCGGGGGCGCTCGCCAGCGTGCCGGACTGGCTGCGTTACGGCGCTGTCGCTGCGGGCTTTGCCGCGTTCATGCTGGCGCGGAAATCGATCTTCGCCGGCGTGATCGTGGGCGAAGTCGTGATGATCGCGGGCAAATACTGGCTCGGCTGATTGCGGCGAGCGCATTATCCGCTACTCTCGTTCCCCAAGAAGAAAACAACGGGGAAACGGCATGCAGCGGCGCGCATTATCGCAGTTCATTGTTGCTCTGACGGCGCTGCTGGTGGCGGCGTTGCCGGCGCAGGGCGCGGATTATCCGATGCGTCCGATCAAGCTCGTGGTGCCCTATGCCGCGGGCGGGCCGACCGATGTGCTCGGCCGCCTCGTCGGCGAATATCTCGGGCGCGATCTCAAGCAGGTGGTCGTGGTCGAGAACAAGGCCGGTGCGCAGGGTGCGATCGGCGCCGAGGCCGTGGCGCGTTCCGATCCCGACGGCTATACGCTGTTCGTGACGGCGGCCTCGATCTTCGTGCTCAATCCGCTGCTCTACAAGAAGCTGCCTTACGATCCGGTCAGGGACTTTCGCCTGCTGTCGGTCATCACGGACGCGCCGATGATCATGGAGGTGAATCCCTCGGTACCGGCAAAGACGATCGCGGAGTTCGTCGCCTACGCCAAGAAGAATCCCGGCAAACTCAATTTCGGATCGGCCGGCACCGGCGGCACGGTTCATCTCGCCGGCGAGATGTTCAAGCAGATGGCCGGCGTCGAGATGACCCACGTGCCGTACAAGGGCGCCGGACCCGCGCTACAGGATTTGCTGTCCGGCAATATCCAGCTGATGTTCGACACGCTCGGCACCGCGCTGCCGCCGGTCAGATCAGGCATGCTGCGTGCACTCGGCGTCAGCTCGACCGAGCGCATCCCCGATTTGCCCGACCTGCCGACGATTGCGGAGAGCGGATACCCTGATTATGCGGTCAGCGTCTGGTATGGTATTGCAGCGCCGTCGAAGGTGCCTGACGAGATCGCCAGCAAGATCAAGGCGAGCCTCGACCGGGCCTTGAATGACGAGGCGTTCCGCGCTTCGCTGGTCAAGATCGGCTTTCCGCCGTTGCGCGCGAAGAGCCAAGCCGAGATCGACAAGTTCGTGGACACCGACCGCGCGCGGTGGGCTGATGTGGTCAAAGCGCTGAACATATCGTTGGACTGACACATGGTACGAGAAATGGAATTGCGCCAGGGCGAGGTCGCTGTCGACATGCCGGCGCCGCGCGATGCTGCCCTGGTCTTCATCGGCCGCATCCGCACGCCCTGGACCTCGCGGCTGGCGACGCCGCGGCAGGGGCGGCATGACGGCCCGGTGTGCCGGCTCGAGATCTTCGAGCCCTGGGTCGCCGCGATCAAGGGCGTCGATTTCTACTCGAATCTCGAAGTGCTGTACTGGCTGCACCAGTCGCGTCGCGACATCGTGCTGCAAAGCCCGAAGAACAACGGCAACACCCGCGGCACGTTTTCGCTGCGCTCGCCGGTGCGCCCGAACCCGATCGGCACCTCGATCGTCAAGCTGGTCGGCGTCGAGGGCAACGTCATCCTGGTGCGCGGCCTCGACTGCCTCGACGAGACGCCGCTGATCGACGTCAAGCCCGATCGCTGCGAGTTCACCCCGCTGGCTCCGCCGCAGGCCGGGGATTTCGAGACGGAGTGACCATGAAACGTAGTATTCTCGGCGCATTGATCGTGCTTGCGTCGTTCACGGCTTCGGCGGCGGCGCAGGACTTCAAGCAATACCGGACCACGACGCTCGACGCGTTGGTCGACGAATGGAATCGCAAGACCAGCAAAGAGGGGCCGGGCTATTCCTTTTCGCGGCCTGAAAAGCTCAAGCTCATTGTGAAGCTCGGCCAGGCGCCGAAACCGTGCGAGACCGATCCGCTTCGCCTGGTTCTGAGAACGATGGGTTTCGAGAAGGTATTGGAACAGGTCAAGGTCAGCCAATGTATCGGACTCGTATCCGACGGCGGGCGCGCGATGCCAGCTTACGTTCAGGATGTCCTCGTCGATGGCTTGAATGCTGACGCCAAGGTCGGCCGGTCCATCGAAGCCTACGTTGATTTTCTGGCGTTCGAGGTGAATGCCGACCGATCGCGGAACAGGGCGATCCTGATGCTCAACCGCTTCGAGCCACTCTGAGCGGCCGAGACTTCAGACGCGTAGCCCGGATGGAGCGAAGCGAAATCCGGGAGCGGTCCGGCAAGCGGCACAATTCCCGGATTGCGCTACGCTTCATCCGGGCTACGAAATGGCGCGTCATGCGGGCTATTTCAACGCTGCAACCAACTTCGCGGCATGCGCCTCCAGCACCTTGCCGTCTTCCTTGTGGCTCGCAGGCGGCAGCAGCGCGATGCCGTTCTTGCGCGGCATCACGTGCATGTGGAGATGGAACACGACCTGGCCGCCGGCGGGCTCGTTGAATTGCTGCACGGTGATGCCGTCGGCTTCGAATGCCTTCATCGCAGCGGCCGCGATCTTGTGCGAGGCGCGCGCGACGTGCGCGTAATCGTCCGGCGAGATGTCGAGGATGTTGCGGGCAGGGGCTTTCGGGATGACAAGCGTGTGCCCGGGCGAGCGCGGCATGATGTCGAGGAAGGCGAGCACGTGCTCGTTCTCGTAGACCTCGTAGGACGGAAACTCGCCGCGCAGGATTTTCGCGAAGGGATTGTTGTTGTCATAGGCGGGCATGGCGGCGGCTCCTCGGGTCTTGTAGCGCTAATGTCTCGGTCGCGGCTGAAACGTCAAGCGTCGTCGTCGACGGTCTTCCGGAACGGGCCGGCCTCGGCGAGCTCGCGGCCGACCTCGGCGACATAGTCGCGCTCGCGCTTGAGGTAATCGGCAATCGCGCGGCGCAGGCCGGGGTCGGCGATGAAGTGCGCCGAGTAGGTGGTCTGCGGCAGGTAGCCGCGTGCCAGCTTGTGCTCGCCCTGTGCGCCGGCCTCGACTACCTTGAGCCCGCGCTGAACCGCGAAATCGATCGCCTGGTAGTAGCAGACCTCGAAATGCAGGAACGGGTGATGCTCGATTGCGCCCCAGTTGCGGCCGAACAGGGTGTCCGAGCCGATGAAGTTGATGGCGCCCGCGATCCAGCGGCCGTTGCGCTTGGCCATCACCAGCAGCACGTCGCGCGCCATGCTCTCGCCGATCAGCGAGAAGAATTCGCGGGTGAGATACGGCCGGCCCCATTTGCGCGAGCCGGTCTCCATGTAGAACTCGAAGAACGCATCCCAGGCGTCCTCGGTGATGTCTGACCCCGTTAGCCAGTGGATGGTGATCCCGGCGGCAAGAGCCTCGCGGCGCTCGCGCTTGATGCCCTTGCGGTGGCGCGAGTTCAGCGAGCCGAGAAAGTCGTCGAAGGTCTTGTAACCTTCATTGTGCCAGTGGAACTGCTGGTCAGTCCGCTGCAGGAAGCCGTGCGCACCGAGGAACCTTGCCTCATCCTCGCGGGCAAACGTCACATGCACCGAGGAGGCCTCGGTGGCGTTGCAGAGCGCCCGCAGGCCCCGCGCCAGCGCGGAGCCGATCACCTCGCGGTCGACCCCGTCGCGGATCAAGAGCCGCGGCCCGGTCGCGGGCGTGAAGGGGACGGAGACCTGCAGCTTCGGATAATAGCTGCCGCCGGCGCGGTGATAGGCCTCCGCCCAGCCGCGATCGAACACGTATTCGCCCTGCGAGTGCGATTTCAGATAGCAGGGCACGACGCCGACGATCCGGCCATCGAGTTTCGCCACCAGATGCCGCGGCCCCCAGCCGGTCCGCGGGCAGGCCGAATTGGAAGCTTCCGCGGCGGCGAAAAAGGCGTGGGAAACGAATGGGTTATAGCTCGAACTTGCGACGGTCTGGCAATCGCCTGCGGCGGCGGGCGAGGCCAGCGTGTCGAGGTTATGGATGCCGTCCGCGTCCGCCTTCGGATTGGCACAGGCGTCCCATTCGGCGGCCGGAATGCCGCCGATGTCAGCCACAGCCTCTAGGGTGATTTCAGACGACGCCATCGAGAGTGAAGACCGGTGCCTCTTTTGAGCATGATCTTTCCGGAACAGCTGGCTCCACTTCCGGATCATGCTCCCGCATTCCGCCATCGCAGATGACGACCAACTCCCGACAACATCGTGCGTCGCAGCGACGAGTTCAAGACTGCAAAGGGCCTCTCTGGGGCATGTCAGGTTCCCGGCACAAAGCCCTCGAAGATCATCTGGTCGGCGTAGCGGGCGGCGCGCTCGCGCTGTTCCGCGGTTCGCACCGTCCAGGCCAGCAGCGGGCAGCCGAACACATTGCGGGCGATCCAGGGCGCCGGCGCCGGCAGCTGGTTGACCCAAAAGGCGACGAAATGCGGCTCGGTCCTGAAGCCGTGGCGCAGATACAGCATGCCGTCGCGCTGGGCCGCGCTCAGCTTGTCCCAATAGCCGTCGTCATAGGTGCGCTGGGCGGTGATGCCGCGCGGCAAATTGGGCATGGTCTCGCGCAGTGCCAGCACCTGGTCGGGATCGAAGGACATGCCGACGACAGGACCGGAATAGGACGACAGCACCTCGGCCATCCGGGCGACCAGTCTGCGGTCGCCGTCGAAATGGCTCTTCACCTCGACCACCAGCGGGACGCGGCCGGCGACCAGCGCACAGAGGTCGCCGAGCGTCATCATCTGCTCGGACGTGCCCTTGAACTTGACCGCCTTCAGCTCGGCCGCCGTCTTGGCCGCCAGCAGGCCCGACCCCTCGGTGAGGCGGCCGAGCGCATCGTCATGATGCACCATCGCCTCGCCATCGGCGGTGAGCTGGATGTCGCACTCGATGGCGAAGTTGCCGGCGATCGCGGCGGTAGCCGCGGCCGGCATGTTCTCGATGATGCCGCGTGCGGCATCATGCAGGCCGCGATGGGCGACCGGCCGTCTCGTCAGCCAATCGGGGGCGCGCATCGATCAGGCGACTTCGAACACGCCTTCGACTTCGACCGCGGCGTCTGCCGGCAGCGAGGCGACACCGACCGTGGTGCGGGCATGACGGCCCTTGTCGCCGAACGCTGCGACCATCAGGTCGGAAGCGCCGTTCAGCACCTTCGGGCCGTCGAAGAAATCAGGTGCGGAGTTGATGAAGCCACCGAGCCGCACCACGCGCACGACCTTGTCGAGATCGCCGAGCGCGGCCTTGATCTGCGCCAAGAGGTTGATCGCGCAGCCCTGCGCCGCGGCCACGCCTTGCTCCAGCGTGACGCCGGCCCCGAGCTTGCCCTTGGCGATCAGCTTGCCTTCGGCGTTGAAACAAACCTGGCCGGAGACGAAAAGCAGGTTTCCGCTGCGGACGAAGGGGACATAATTTGCGACCGGGGAGGTCGGCTCGGGAAGTGTGATGCCCTGTGACGCCAGTTTTTGTTCGACGGTACCCGCCATCTTTTGTCCCCCAATAGGTTTGCACGAAGCCTGAAACGCGGTCAGGGCCAAGTTTGTTTCGATTGTTTCGCGCATCGTGCCGCAGGTTGCAAGGGACGGTCACGTGAGGGCCTGGCGGCCGCTGCGTGCGAAATAGCATGGAAAACTGTCAAAACGCCGGCAGTTTCGCCGCGTACATTGCGATTTTGTCAGACTTGCCCCAGTTGCGGCGCAATACCACCGTCACTATTGTGGCGAATCCCAGCCTCGAGGAAAACACATGAACCTTCCGTTTCGGAATCCGTCGCGTGCCCTGGTGCTCACGATCGCCGTCGCCGCAGGATCCGGTATGGTTCAAGGCTCCGCTGCTGCGGCAAGCGGGCCGTTTCTCGCGCATCAGGCGCTCTACGATCTGAGCCTGGTGAAATCACGCGGCTCCAATTCGGTCAGCGATGCGCGCGGGCGCATCCTCTACAATTTCTCCGGCAGTTCCTGCGAAGGCTACACCTCCGAATTCCGCCAGGTGTCCGAACTCGACAGCGGCGAGGGCAAGGTGACGCTGTCAGACCTGCGTTCCACGTCCTGGGAGGACGCGTCGGGCAAGAGCTACCGCTTCAAGATCGACACGCGGATGAACGACAGTAACTCGTCGCCGGTCGACGGCATCGCCGAGCGGGTCGGCGATCATATCACCGTGAAGCTGACCCAGCCGGTGAAGAAGACGTTCAATATCGACGGCAAGATCGTGTTCCCGACCGAGCAGATCCAGCACATCATCGCCGCCGCCCGTGACGGCAAGTCGGTGCTCGAGCAGACCGTCTATGACGGCTCCGACAATGGCGAGAAGGTCTACAACACCCTGACCGTGATCGGCCGCCCGATCGCGGGCGACCGCGCGCCGTCGTCGCCCGATCCGTCGACCGCGAGCGATGCGATGAAGACCATGACGCGCTGGCCGGTGACGGTGAGCTATTATGACAGCGACGCGCGGGCGAAGGACGGCGAGCAGACGCCGGTCTACGCGATGTCGTTCGAGCTTTACGAGAACGGCGTCTCCCGCGCGCTGGTGCTGGACTACAACGATTTCGTGATCTCCGGCGCGCTGGACAAGTTCGACGTGAGGGATTCCAAGCCCTGTAAGTAATGGGCTCGCTATCGCCACTCACTCGGTGTCGTCCCGTGCAAGCGAAGCGCGACCGGGATCCATAACCACGACCGTCAATTGTCGCAGAGCGCTGGAGCCACAGCGGGCTTCAACAGCTGCTCCCTGTGGTTATGGGTCCCTGCTTTCGCAGGGACGACAGCGGAGCAAGATTAAGGCCCCCGCGAGACCGCTCTGGCCGGAACCAGCAGACGCGAGTACGCTTCCTGAAACACGCGTGTCAGGGAGGCACATCATGAGCAAGCTCGATCATCTTCGCCCCAGCGGCCTGCATCACAATCCGGCTTACTCCCACGTCGTCGTCGCCTCGGGCGCGCGCACGATCTACATTTCGGGACAGGTGTCCACTGACGAGGAGGGCCGGGTGGTCGGCGCCGGCGATCTCGCCGCGCAGACGACGCAGGTGATGCAGAACCTCGGCATGGCGCTGAAGGCCGCCGGCGCCAGCTATTCCAACATCGTCAAGATCACGACCTTCGTGGTCGGCTACAAGCCGGAGCTGCGCCCGATCATCGGCAAGGCACGCTCGGCGTTCTTCGAGGGCATGGAGCCGCCGGCCTCTACGCTCGTCGGCGTCACCGCGCTCGCGGCCCCGGAATGGCTGATCGAGATCGAGGCGGTTGCGGTCGCGGATTGAGGGTAGTGCCTCCCCGTCATTGCGAGCGCAGCGAAGCAATCCGTACTTCCGCGCGTGCGGAGCGATGGATTGCTTCGTCGCTGCGCTCCTCGCAATGACGGAGTTCTGGTCGCGGTCGAGCCCGGACTACTCCGGCTTTCCTGGCCCCTCATAGGCAATGCCGCGGATCACGGCGGCATTGCCGAACTTCTTGCGCAGATTGTCCATCGCGCGTTCGGCGTGCGCCGAGCGGCGGTCGAGCATGTCGGAATCGTTGGCCTGCGACCCCGGGCGCAACGCGCTGACGCCGGCGCCCATCAGGCGGAAGGCGGTACCGTCGATCTCCTTGACGAGCATCTCGCGTGTCACCGCGAAGATCTTGGCGGCCAATTGGGTCGGGGTCTGGATCGATTGCGAACGGGTGCGCTGGCGGAAATCAGCGGTCTTCAGCTTCAACGTGATGGTGCAGCCTGAGAGGTCGCTGCTCTTCAGCCGCGCCGAGGTCTTCTCCGACAGTTTCCAGAGCAGCTTTTCCAGGGTTGCAAAATCGCGGATGTCGGTCTCGAAGGTGGTTTCGCTCGAGATCGTCTTGGCGCCGCGATCGGGCACCACGCTGCGGTCGTCGATGCCGCGCGCCAGCCGCCACAGCCTGCGGCCTTCGCTCGCGAACTGCTTCATCAGCTCGTTCTCGTCGGCGCGCTGCAAATCGGCGATGACGCGGAACCCGCGTTGCACCAGCTTCTCCTGCGTCGCCGGCCCGACGCCGTAGATGAAGCCGACCGGCTTGCTGGCCAGCATCTCGCGCGCCTCGTCCTGGTCGAGCGTGGCGAAGCCCCTCGGCTTGTCGAGATCGGAGGCGATCTTGGCGAGGAACTTGTTGCAGGACAGCCCGACCGACACCGTGATGCCGATGTCGTGCTCGACCTCGCGGGCGAATCTGGCGAGCACCTTGGCCGGGATCATGCCGTGGACGCGTTGCGTGCCGGAGAGATCGAGGAACGCTTCATCGATCGACAGCGGCTCGACCAGCGGCGTCAGCGCCTGCATCGCCTGGCGCACCTCGCGCCCGACCCGGACATATTTCGCCATGTCGGGCGGGATCACGGTCGCGTCCGGGCAGAGTTCCAGCGCCTTGAACATCGGCATCGCCGAGCGGACGCCGTAGGTGCGGGCGATGTAGCAGGCGGCCGACACCACGCCGCGCTTGCCGCCGCCGATGATGACGGGGCGGTCGGCGATGTCAGGATTGTCGCGCTTCTCGACCGTGGCGTAGAACGCGTCGCAGTCGATATGGGCCAGCGCCAGCGCAGGCAGGGTGCGATGACGCACCAGCCGCGGCGACCCGCAACGGCCGCATCGTTTGACCTTGATATCGAGATCGCCGAGGCAGTCCCGGCAGAAACTGAGGGGGCCGTCGGGAGCTGCCGCTGCCGTCGTCACGGCACGTCGCGCTCCCATTTCGGGTCGCCCAGCACCTGGTGGGCGGCGGCGATGTTGGTCGGGTGCAGTTCGGAGGCTTCGGCGAACGCCTTCACGGTGGCGTCGTCGCGCATCACGAAATCGAGCACGCTCGCAAGAAATTGAGGATTGGACGCAGCGTTCCGCAACGTCTCTGGACCGATTCCGGTTTCGGCCAGGAACAAGCCCAGTCGTTCGGGATCGCCGGCAATGAAGCCGAGCGCCTGAATCGCAACGATTTCAGCAACTTCCCGGGGGTTGTGAACAGGCTTTTTCAACGCGCCGGTTTGCCTTTCCGTTAACTTATGGTCTCTATTGAGAGGCCCATCATGCCCGAGTCTTCCGCGTGTGTTCAAGCAACGGAAACCACGCTGCGGAAGTTGGACTAACGGGTTAACGGGTTAGAGCGATTCTGGCGCTAGTTTGAATTCACATTTTCGACGCGTCCCGAGCGCGGTGCGTGAGGTGCCGCAGCCGGGCCCGTCTCCTGGGTTTGGGAGGGACGGGATGGCCAAAACCGTCCTGATCGTGGAGGACAATGAGCTCAACATGAAGCTCTTTCGCGATCTGTTGGAAGCGCATGGCTATCAGACTTCGGGCACCAGCAATGGTTTCGAAGCGCTCGATCTCGTCCGCAAGCTGCGCCCCGACCTCATTTTGATGGATATTCAACTGCCCCAGGTTTCCGGCCTCGAGGTCACGCGCTGGATCAAGGACGATCCCGATCTGCGCACGATACCGGTGGTCGCGGTTACCGCCTTCGCCATGAAGGGCGACGAAGAGCGCATCCGCGAGGGCGGCTGCGAAGCCTATTTGTCCAAGCCGATCTCGGTCGGCAAATTTATTGAGACTGTCCGACGCTTTATCGGATAGGGGAGTTGTGGTGCCATGTCCGCGCGTATCCTCGTCGTCGATGACGTTCCGGCGAACGTCAAGCTGTTGGAAGCCCGCCTTTCGGCCGAATATTTCGATGTGCTGACCGCTTCCAACGGGGCCGAGGCGCTGGAAATCTGCGCGCGCGCGGAATGCGACATCATCCTGCTCGACGTCATGATGCCTGATATGGACGGCTTCGAGGTCTGCCGCCGCTTGAAGTCGAATCCGGCGACCCATTTCATCCCGGTCGTCATCGTAACCGCGCTCGACAGCCCGGCCGATCGCGTGCGCGGGCTTGAAGCCGGCGCCGACGACTTCCTGACCAAGCCGGTGTCCGACGTCGTACTGATCGCGCGTGTGCGCTCGCTGACGCGGCTGAAGATGATGACCGATGAGCTGCGCATGCGCGCCATCACCTCGCTCGAGATCGGCATGCAGGCGCCCGAGCGCAGCGCGATCGCGGATCGTGGTACCGGCGGCCGCATCCTCTTGGTCGACGACCGGCCGTCGTCCTACGAGAAGCTGGCGCCGATCCTCTCCGCCGAACATACCGTCGACGTCGAGACCAATCCGTCTGAAGCGCTGTTCCATGCCGCCGAGGGCAATTACGACCTGCTGATCGTGTCGCTCAGCCTCGATAATTTCGACGGCCTGCGGCTGTGCAGCCAGGCCCGCTCGCTGGAGCGAACGCGTCAGGTGCCGATCCTTGCGATCTCGGATGCCGACAACAACACGCGGCTGATGCGCGGGCTCGAGATCGGCGTCAACGACTATCTGCTGCGTCCGGTCGATAAGAACGAATTGCTGGCGCGGGCGCGCACCCAGATCCGCCGCCGCCGCTACACCGATCATCTGCGCGACAACGTGCAGAACTCGATCGAGATGGCGATCACGGACGCGCTGACCGGCCTCAACAACCGGCGCTACATGGAGAGCCACCTTGCGACGCTGGCGGAGCAGGCCTCGATCCGCGGCAAGCCGCTGGCGCTGATGATCCTCGACATCGACTACTTCAAGGCGATCAACGACACCTACGGCCACGATGCCGGCGACGACGTGCTGCGCGAATTCGCCGTTCGCATCCGCAAGTCGATCCGCGGCATCGATCTGGCCTGCCGTTATGGCGGCGAGGAGTTCGTGATCGTGATGCCGGAGACCGATCTGCATGTCGCCGGCATGGTTGCCGAGCGGCTGCGCCGCTCGATCGCGGGCGAGCCCTTTGCCGTCGACAAGGGCGGCAAGCGGATCACGGTGACGATCTCGATCGGTCTCACCACGCTGGAGCGCAAGGGCGAGCCGGTCGGCGATGTGCTCAAGCGCGCCGACACCGCGCTCTATCGCGCCAAGCACGATGGCCGCAACCGCGTGGTCTCGGCGGCGGCGTAGTCGCATCTCGTAGCCCGGATGGAGCGAAGCGCAATCCGGGATTTTTCGCCATTTGCACAACTGTCCCGGATTTCGCTGCGCTCCATCCGGGCTACTTAGTGCCTTACCGTCCGCGCTTCACCGCGTCATAGGCCATCCGCTTGAACTCGAACGAGAACGGATGGACGAACGCCATCTGGCGCTGCGCCATCATCACGCCGGCGATGCCCTTTCGGGGCGAAATCCACCACTGCGTGCCCGCGACGCCGCCCCAGTAGAATTCGCCGGCGGCATCGGGATGATCGATCGGCGAGGGGTTGAGGATCAGGCCGCCGGCAAGCCCATGCGCCTTGCCGGGCTGCTCGCCCATCATCGCAAAGCGGATCCATTGTCCGTCCGGCAACTGGTTGGACATCATCGCTGCAATGGTGTCCGGCTTCAGCAGCGTTGGTCCGCCGGGCAGCAGGCTGCGGATCAGTGCGACCATGTCGGGCAGCGTCGACACTAGGCCGCCGCCGCCATTGAGCCGCGCGACCGGGCGCAGATAGGCGCCGGGGAAGGGCGCATTGTCGGTGCGGGTGAGGCCCGGCTTCATCGGCTCCATGAGATCGGCGCCCGCGTAATACGCGACCAGGCGCCCCTGATCCTGCTCGGGAACGACGAAGCCGGTATCGACCATGCCGAGCGGATCGAGGATGCGCACCTTGATGAACTTGTCGAAGCTCTGGCCGCTGACCACCTCGACGAGGCGCGCCACCACGTCGATCGCGAGCGAGTATTCCCACGACGTGCCCGGCTGATAGATCAGCGGCAGGCCGGCCAGCACATCGACCATCTCGGCTAGGGTCGTATTGGGATTGTGCACGCCGCGCTCGTTGAGCGCCTTGAAGATGACGGTGCCGGGATCGAAGAAGCCGTAGCTCAAACCGGCGCTGTGGCTCAGCAATTGGCGGATGGTGATCGAGCTGCGCGCCGGCTCGGTGTCATCGATCGACGTCGCACCGGGCCGCAGTACCTTCCGGTTTCCAAGCTGCGGGATGTAGCTCTCGATCGGATCGTCGAGCCGCAAACGTCCTTCCTCGAACAGCAGCAGCACGGCGCAGGAAGTGATGAGCTTGGTGTTGGAGAACACGCGGAAGATATGGTCGGTGCGCAGCGGGATCTGCGCTTCCTTGTCGGCCCAGCCGACGCACGAGACATCGACGAGGTCGCGGCCGACCATCACCGCGGACGAAATGCCGGACAGGAGATTGTTGTCGATGTAGCGCTGCATGGCGGCGCGCGCCGGCGCGAAATCGTAGCCGGTGGCCGTCACCTTCAGATCTTCCATGGTCGCTCCCCTGTTGCGCCGCGCCGTTCGCGCGGTCGTCGGCCATCTCGCGTGACGGAATATCCGCTCGGGCCGTCGCGCGCGTCCGCGCTACCAACCAAACGGAGCCTGTTTGCGCAACCGGATTTATCCGCCGCGCTTTTTGTCTGTGGAGCTTGCGACCTTGACGCCTGCGTTGGCCAGCAGCACGCGCGCCGCTTCCCTCGCCGCGCGCGCCATCGCCGGATCGTCGCGCACCAGGTCCTGTGCGATCGAGCCGTCGACCAGCAGCGTGAGCTGGGTCGCAAGTCCCTCGGCATCGGCGACGCCGAGCTGGCGGAGCAGATCGCGAAACCAGATCCGGCGGCTTTCCTTGAAGGCGACCGCGATATTTCTGAAGGTATGGTCCTCGTCCTCCGGTCCGAGCTCGGCCACCGCGTTCACGAACGGACAGCCGCGAAAATCCTTCGCCGCGAAGCGCCGCTCCAGCGAATCGAAGGTTGCGAGGATCTGCTCGGCCGGCGGCTTGTCGGAGGCGCGGGGCTGCACGAAGCGGTGCTGCAGATAGGCCTCGATCAGCGCGTCCTTCGAGGGGAAGTGATTGTAGAGCGTGCGCTTGCTGATGCCGATCTCGGCCGCGATGGTGTCGACGCCGATCGCGCGAATGCCCCGCATGTAAAACAGTCTGTCGGCGGTCTCGAGGATCCGCTCTTTCATGGTCTGTTTGGGAGGCGGGGAAGCCATGCGCCGGCCGTGATCCTCTTCGCTTGACAGCACCGCCTCCGTATAGCCTAATTACACAGGTCTGTGTACCTAAAATAAGCGGGATTCGCAGGCTGCGGCTATTGTGCCGTGCCCCTTTGGGAGAACAAGAACAATGCCCCTGTTGCAGGTCCTGCGTCCCACGCTTCCCATTCTGATCGGCGCCTCCATCATGCTCACGCTGAGCATGGGGCTGCGGCAGAGCCTCGGCATCTTCATGCAGCCGCTGACGCACGACATCGGCATCTCGGTGTCTCATTTCACGCTGGCGCTGGCGGTGCAGAACCTCGCCTGGGGCTTCCTGCAGCCGCTCGCGGGCGCGATGACCGTGCGTTACGGCTTCCGCCCGATCATGGTGGTCGGAGCGCTGGCCTATATCGTGGGCCTCGTGCTGATGACGACGGCGCATGGCCTCGTCAGCATCATGATCGGCGCGGGTGTGCTGATCGGCCTTTCGCTCGCCTGCACCGCGAATGCGATCGCCATGTCGGTCGCGGCGCGCGCGGTGCCTGAGACGGTGCGCTCGACCGTGCTCGGCATGGTCTCCGCCGCGGGCTCGCTCGGCGCGCTGCTGTCGGCGCCGATCGGCCAGATGCTCAATGAAGGGTTCGGCTGGCGCGTCGGGCTTGCCGGCTTCGTCGTCCTCTCGGTCTTGATGATTCCAGCAGCCTTGTACGCCGGCGGCGTCGACAAGATCCCGCTGCCGAAGCCGGCGGGCGACGACATCGGCAACGCCACGGCGGCGACCGCGGCGAAGACCGCGTTCGGCAACGCGTCGTTCGTCGTGATGACCTGCGCCTACATGGTCTGCGGCATGCAGCTCGTCTTCCTCACCACGCATCTGCCGTCGTATCTGGCGATCTGCGGGCTCGATCCGATGCTGAGCGCGCAGACGCTCGGCATGATCGGCGGCTTCAACGTGCTGGGCTCGCTGTTCTTCGGCTGGGCCGGCCAGCGCTGGAACAAGCTCGCACTGCTCGGCGGCATCTACATCCTGCGCTCGCTGGCGCTCGCCTGGTACTTCATGCTGCCGGCAACGCCCGGCTCGACGCTGCTGTTCGGCGCCATCATGGGCTTCCTCTGGATGGGCGTCGGTCCGCTGGTTGCGGGCGCGGTGGCCGAGATGTTCGGGCTGCGCTGGCAGGCGATGATCCAGGGCCTTGCCTTCATGAGCCACCAGGTCGGCAGCTTCCTCGGTGCTTACGGAGGAGGGGTGATCTACGACTCGCTCGGCTCCTACACCATGGCCTGGCGTATCGGTGTCGCGCTCGGGCTTGCCGGCGGCATCATCCAGCTTGCCTTCGCGCTGATCCGGCCGGCGCAGCCGCCGCTGCTCAAGGCCGCCTGAGCTTCCGATCCCGCAAACCGACGACTGCCCCATACGAGGGCAGTCGTCGATTGCTGCCTATTTTTCCATCGATCGTTTGCTGCGAGAACGTGCAGTGGGGCGCGAAGCCGTTCCGCGCATGGATTGAATTCGCAGTGTCTTCAACGCGTTGCTCGGTGCGCGCCGGTGGCACGAATCTTGATTGAATCTGGCTAGAAATCGTGCCGGAAGCCGTTGCAGAGGTTTCCGGCCTGGGGACCCATGGGAAGGGCTGGCCGCGATGAGGCTAGTCGCCGTCATTCTCCAGCCATCCGCGCACCACGGCCACCGCCGCGCCGCCGAGCAGGACGCCCTTGTGCCTCGCGCCCGGCCTGATGCCGCCGCGCCTTCGCTGCATCCCGCCACCCGCCGCACGGCAGTTCGAGACATCCCGATAGCCGAGTGCGCGCTGTGCTTCGGCGTTCGCGCTCCGAACGCGCCGCGCCGATTCCGAACACCAGCATTTCTTGTGATGGGAGGACGATGATGGAGTCTGCGACATACACGCGCGAGAGGCTCGTGAGAATCGTGGTTGCTCTGCTGGGAGTGGCGCTTCTTTGCCTGCTGTTCAGTGACCTTGCGCTGGCTGAGGATGCGGCGGCGCCGCCGGCCTGCGGCGGCAAGATCCTCGAGAAGTGCACGCCGAATTCCGGCGACACCGCCTGGATGCTCACATCAGTCGCGCTTGTCCTGATGATGACGGTGCCGGGGCTTGGCCTGTTCTACGGCGGCATGGTGCGCAAGAAGAATGTCGGCGACACCGTGATGACCAGCTTCGCCGTGACCTGCCTGGTCACGATCCTGTTCGCCGTCTTGACCTACAGCCTGGCGTTTCGAGCCGGCACGCCGTTTATCGGCGGTCTGGATCGCATGTTCCTCAAGGACATCCTGAGCGACATCGGCAAGGGTGGCATCGGCAACCCCAATCCGCTCGCCGCGACCATTCCCGAGTCCGTCTACATCTGCTTCCAGATGACGTTCGCCATCATCACGCCGGCGCTGATCGCCGGTGCGTTTGCCGAGCGGATGAAGTTCTCGGCGATGCTCTGGTTCATCGGGTTGTGGGCGATCTTCGTCTATGCGCCGATCGCGCATTGGGTCTGGGGACCCGACGGGATCTTCTCGGCGGGCAACGACGCTGCGTATGTCAAGGTTCTCGATTTCGCCGGCGGTACCGTCGTGCATATCAATGCCGGCGTGGCCGGCCTGATGTGCGCGATCATGCTCGGCAAGCGCGTCGAGACGGGGCCGGCGCACAACATGGTGCTGACCTTCATCGGTGCCTCGCTGCTGTGGGTCGGCT
Source organism: Bradyrhizobium macuxiense (assembly GCF_007993935.1). Lineage (GTDB taxonomy): Bacteria > Pseudomonadota > Alphaproteobacteria > Rhizobiales > Xanthobacteraceae > Bradyrhizobium > Bradyrhizobium macuxiense_A. Next base: position 181,856 of record NZ_VITY01000003.1, read on the forward strand.
GGTTCGGTTTCAACGCGGGCTCCGCCGTCACCGCCGGAATGCAAGCGGGCATGGCCATGCTGGTGACCCAGATCGCCACCGCGGTGGCAGGCTTCACCTGGATGCTGGTGGAATGGGCGCTCAAGGGCAAGCCGACGGTCGTCGGCATCTGCTCGGGCGCTGTCGCAGGTCTCGTCGCGATCACGCCGGCCTCCGGTTTCGTCGGGCCGGTCGGCGCCTTCGCCATCGGCATCGCGGCCGGCGTCTGTTGCTACTGGGGATGCACCGGCTTGAAGCGCATGTTCAGCTACGATGACGCGCTGGACTGCTTCGGCGTTCATGCGCTGGGCGGCATCGTCGGGGCGCTGCTGACCGGCGTATTTGCGGTCGAGCAGTATGGTGGAACGGCTGGCGTTCTGGAGGGAAATGCCGGGCAGTTCCTCAATCAATGCATCGGCGTCGCGACGGTTTTCGTGTATGATGCCGTCGTGAGCCTGATCATCCTGTTCGTGATCAATCTCTTCGTCGGGCTTCGCGTGACGCGCGACATCGAGCGCGAAGGGTTGGATCTGGCGCTGCATGGCGAGGTCGTGCAGTAGACTTGGCGGCATTCCGCGCCGGCCGGCGATCGTTGCCGGCTGGCACGGATCAAAGCTGTTCGAGGTGATCCGATGAACTGGTTCTATTGGAACACAGCGTGGTCGCTGTTCTTCAGCCTCGTTTGGTTCATGACCATCACACACAATCCGGATGCAGAAATCGCGGATGCACATCTGCCGGATGAGGCGTTCAAAGGCTAGCTCCGGTAGTAGCGCCACATCCTGACGAACGTCCGGTGGATCTCGTCGGGCGTCCGGTCGAACGGCTCGAGATTGACGCGGACCACGCCACGATGGTCCATGCGCCATGGCAAGCGCATCAGCAGCCGATAGGCGGGCCGCCTGCGCCAATCGGCCACCAGCGCGCTGCCGAGTGGCACATTGAGCGCGATCTGCAATTCGTGGACGGTCATCGCGCGCTCTGCGATCTCGACGAGGTCGATCTGCGTTATCGCGCGCCAGCGGATCAGCCCGAACGCCTGGATGAAGATGCCATACTGATTGGCCCCGATGGTCGGACGACCGGCCTCCAGCAGGGGGATGTTGTAGTAGGTGAAGCCGGCGGCCGCCGCCGCCAGTGCCAGCCAGTAGATCGCGCCCGTGATCAGGGTCGCAGTCAGGAAGACCGCGGCGAGGGCGGCGGTGACATAGACCGGAAAGTAGATGTCCTCGCGGCCGTAGGCGACCGAGTAGCCGCCGACGTTGCCCTCGTCCAAGCTTGCGATCATGTGAGCCCTGCGTCCGGGACTTGCCCGAAAGACATGAGGGACGACGCCAGACCACAAAGCAAAAACGGGGCCGCGAGGGCCCCGTTTGTAACGTCAGAAGCAGGCGATCTTACTTGATCTTGGCTTCCTTGAACTCGACGTGCTTGCGCGCGACCGGGTCATACTTCTTCTTGACCAGCTTGTCGGTCATGGTGCGCGAATTCTTCTTGGCGACGTAATAGAATCCGGTATCGGCCGTCGACACGAGCTTGACCTTGATGGTGACCGCTTTGGCCATATGCAAATCCTCGAAAATGAAGGGGTATCGGGAGCCGGCCAAATCGGCCCGCGTTTGGCCCGGAAACTAGCCACAAACAGCTCAAAGTCAAGGATTTCCGGGCCGAAATCGTCCCGATTCCGGCCAATTAGCCCTCGAAGAACTGGTTTTTCGGCCGCGGCAGGCCCAGATTTTCGCGCAATGTCCGTCCCTCGTACTCCTTGCGGAAGATTCCGCGCTTCTGCAATTCCGGGACGACCTTATCGACGAACTCGAACAGGCCCTGCGGCAGATAGGGGAACATGATGTTGAAGCCGTCGCTGCCGCGCCCCTCCAGCCATTCCTCCATCTGGTCGGCGATGGTCTGCGGCGTGCCGACGAAAGCGAGCCCGCCATAGCCGCCGACGCGCTGGGCGAGCTGGCGCACGGTGAGCTTGTCGCGCGCGGCGACCTCGACGAGGCGCTGCCGGCCGCTCTTGCTGGCGTTGGTTTCCGGGATCGGCGGCAATTGCCCGTCGGGATCGAAGCCGGACGCGTCGGTGCCGAGGATCACCGACAGCGAGGCGATCGCGCTGTCGTAATGGACGCGGCTGTCGAGCAGCGCGCGCTTCTCCTTAGCTTCCTCGACGCTGTCGCCGACCACGACGAAGGCGCCGGGCAGTATCTTCAGATGCTCGGGATCGCGCCCGATCTTCTCCATGCGGCCCTTGATGTCGGCATAGAGCTTCTGCCCGTCGGCCAGGCTGCCGCCGCCGGTGAACACGGCTTCCGCGGTCTCGGCGGCAAGCTGCCTGCCGTCGTCTGACGCGCCGGCCTGCACGATCACAGGCCAGCCCTGCACGGGACGGGCGATGTTCAGCGGGCCGCGGACCGACAGGTATTTGCCCTTGTGGTTGAGCACATGCATCTTGTCGGGATCGACGAACAGCCCGGACTCGACATCGCGCACGAACGCATCGTCGGCGAAGGAATCCCAGAGACCTGTGACGACATCGTAGAACTCGCGGGCGCGCCTGTAGCGCTCGGCGTGCTCCATGTGATCGTCGAGGCCGAAATTCAGTGCCGCGTCCGGATTGGACGTGGTGACGATATTCCACCCCGCCCGGCCGCCGGAGATGTGATCAAGCGAAGCGAAGCGGCGGGCAACGTGGTAGGGCTCATCGAAGGTGGTCGAGCCGGTCGCGATCAGCCCGATGTTCTCGGTGACGGCGGCGAGCGCAGACAGCAGCGTGAACGGCTCGAACGAGGTCACGGTGTGGCTGCGCTTCAGCGCGTTGATCGGCATGTTCAGCACGGCCAGATGGTCGGCCATGAAGAAGGCGTCGAACCTGCCGGCCTCGAGCTTCCGGATCAGCGTCTTGATGTGGTCGAAGTTGAAATTGGCGTCGGGCCAGGCTCCGGGATAGCGCCAGGCGCCGGTGTGGATGCTGATCGGCCGCATGAACGCGCCGAGCTTGAGTTGACGCTTCGCCATTGCCCCGTTCCGTTCTTGATGTCGTTAGCGGAACAGATAGGGAGGCTGGCGGGTAACGCCATGAGGGTCCTCAAGAAGAATCTTGCAATCTGGGCGACGAGCAGAGGATATTTTCAACCCGATGCCATTGTCATTGCGGAGGGGGACATGATTTATCCGGCAAGGTCTTTGCGGATCTATGGCTTCCTGGTCGCGCTGGTGCTCTGTCTTGGCAGCCCAGCGCGGGCCCAGATCGTTGCGATCGGCGCGAGCAATGTCGCGGGCAGGGGTGTCAGCAGTTCGGACGCCTGGCCGGCGCAACTGGAGGGCATGCTCGCCGCCAAGGGCCGCAATGTCCAAGTGACCAACGCCGGAATCAACGGCGATACCAATGCCGGCATGCTCGCCCGGCTCGATTCCGCGGTCCCCGAAGGGACCAGGATCGTGCTGCTCGACCGCTATGGTGGCGGCTGGAACGCAAGGCGATTGGGCCGAGGAGATCAGAACGCCGAACTGGCTGCGATCGAATCGAAGCTGCGCAGCCGGCACATCCGCGTGATCCCGATGTGGTGGAATCCAGTCCTGCGCAGTTACCTGCAGTCGGACCACATTCACTTCACGCCGGAAGGCCACAGAGTGGTCGCCGCCCACATGCTGCCCGCAGTGATGGGCGCGGTGCGCTGACCTGACACTCTGTCGCACGCTCGGAGCTTCACGCCCCCAACACGTCCTTGTGCATCTTGCCGCCGTAGAAATGGAAGAACGGCACCGGCGCGTCGTGACGAAGCGGGCCGGTGGCGAGGCGGCGGTCGAGCTCGGCGAGCACGTTCTTGGTCATGGCGTGCGCGTCGGCCAGCGGCTCGGAGCCGATCTCGACCCAGACGAGCTCGACCAGCTCGGCATCGGCATGCACCACGCCTTCGACGCGATGCGCGATGGTCGAGGCGTCCGCAGTGAAGAAGCGGGTGTCGAAGCGGCGGACGCGGCCGGGCGGGGTGATCGCGCGCGCGATCAGGAACAGGCCGGACGGATCAGGCAGCAGCCTCGCGTCGGCGAACGGCGCCCACGGGCCGTCGAGCTTCGCTGTCTTCTCGACCTTGCGGCCGAGGCACAATCCCGTTTCCTCGCAGGCTTCGCGGATCGCGGCATTGGCGAGCGCGCGCGCACGGCCGGGCGTGATCTTCGGGCTGCCCTTCAACAGATTGGCTTCGAGCTCCGGCGTGATCGGGGCGGCGACCGGCACGCGGTTGTCGGCCTTGTCGACGCGGCCGCCGGGGAATACGAATTTGCCCGGCATGAACACGACCTTGTCGTGGCGCTTGCCGACCAGCACCTTCGGCTTGGCACCGGAGCGATCGATCAGGATCAGCGTCGCGGCATCCTTCGGCCGGAAATACGCGTGATGATCGGCTTCCTTTTCGCCCTGGTGGACGACGGCGGCAGGGGCTGCGGCTTCAGTCATTTCATCCCTTTCATTTCTTCTTATCGTCCGGTTTAGCTAGACCGGCGGGATGTCGCTAGGGGGATTCTCGTCAAAGCCATGCATGCGCAGGGCCCATTGCAAGCCGATCACGGCTCCCTTCACCGGCTGCAACAATGCCAGCGATGCGAACAGCGTGAGCGGCAGATAGATCGCAAGTTGCAGCCACACCGGCGGCGAATAGTTGGTCTCGATCCACAGCGCGGTCGGTACCACGATATGGCCGACAATGACGATGACGAGATAGGCGGGGAGATCGTCGGCGCGATGCGGTGAGAAATCGAGATCGCAGACCGGGCAATGGCCATCGCATTTCAGAAACTTGCGGAACAGCCTGCCTTTTCCGCAGCGTGGACAACGGCTGCGGAACCCGCGCTTCATTGCGCTCCACACGTCGCGCTTCTCGGACTCGGCCGCATCGCGGGTCCAGACCACCGTCGGCGGTGTCACGTCCATGATTTCACGTCCATGACTTGCCTCGCTTCGATTTGCCGGGCTTCGATTTTGCCGGCTTGCGGTCCTTCTTGCTGCGCTTCTTCCGTTCCTTGTGCGCCTTCTTGCCGGATCCTTTACCCGGCCCCTTGCCAAATCCCGCGGCGCGGCGCTCGGCTCTTTTGCCGTCACGTTTTCTGTCACGCGGAATTGCCTGGCCGTCGGATAATAGCTCAAAGCGCAGCGCGCCCGCCACCGGTGCTGCCTCGACCAGCCGCACGTCGACGACGTCGCCGAGCCGATACATGGTGCCGCTGCGCGTGCCGATCAGCGCATGTCGCGTCTCATCATAGTTGAAATACTCGCTGCCGATGGTGCGGATCGGGATCAGGCCGTCGGCGCCGGTGTCGTCCAGCTTGACGAACAAGCCGGCGCGCGTCACGCCGGAGATGCGGCCCTGGAACGAGGCGCCGACCTTGTCGGCAAGGAAATGCGCGATCAGCCGGTCGGTGGTCTCGCGCTCCGCCTTCATCGCGCGGCGCTCGGTGACGGAGATCTGCGCGGCAATCTCGGCCAGTGTCTCCACGCTCTCGTCGGTCGGCAGGGCGCCTTCGCCAAGGCCGAGCGCGCGGATCAGCGCGCGGTGCACGATCAGATCGGCGTAGCGGCGGATCGGCGAGGTGAAGTGCGCGTAGCGGCGCAGGTTCAAGCCGAAATGGCCGTAGTTCTCGGCGGAGTATTCGGCCTGCGCCTGCGAACGCAGCACCACCTCGTTGACCAGCGGCTCGTAATCCTCACCCGCAACCTGCGCCAGCACGCGATTGAATTGCGCTGGACGCAGCGCGCCCTGTTTGGTGAAGGGCAGGTCCAGCGTCTTGAGGAATTCCTGGAGGTTTTGCACCTTCTCCTGGCTCGGCTCGTCATGCACGCGATAGATCAGCGGCAGCGCCTTCTTCTCCAGCATCTCCGCCGCGGCGACGTTGGCGAGGATCATGAACTCCTCGATCAGCCGGTGCGCATCGAGCCGCTGCGGCACGATCACCCGATCGACCGTGCCGTCGGGTTTCAGCAGGATCTTGCGCTCGGGCAGATCGAGATCGAGCGGGTCGCGCTCGTTGCGTGCGAGCTTGACGAGTTCATAGGCCGACCACAGCGGCTTCAGGATCGGATCGAGCAGGGGGCCCGTGGTGTCGTCGGGCCTGCCGTCGATCGCGGCCTGCGCCTGCGCGTAAGCGAGTTTCGCAGCCGAGCGCATCAGCACGCGGTGAAACGTATGCGAGCGCTTGCGGCCGTCGGCGCCGATCACCATGCGCACCGCGAGCGCACCACGCGGCTCGCCCGGCACCAGCGAGCAGAGATTGTTGGAGATCCGCTCGGGCAGCATCGGCACCACGCGGTCGGGGAAATACACCGAGTTGCCGCGCTGGAGCGCGTCGCGGTCGAGCGCCGAGCCGGGCCGCACATAATAGGCAACGTCCGCGATCGCGACATGGACGATGAAGCCACCCTTGTTGTTTGGATCGGTGTCGACCTCCGCATGCACGGCGTCGTCGTGGTCCTTGGCGTCGGGCGGATCGATGGTGACGAGCGGGACGTCGCGCCAGTCCTCGCGGCCCTGCAACGTTGCGGGTTTTGCCTCTTCGGCCTCGCGTAGCGCAGAAGACGAAAACACCTGCGGGATGTCGTGGGTGTTGATCGCGATCAGGCTGATCGCCTTTTCGCTCGCAATCGAGCCGAGCCGCTCCTTGACGCGGGCGGAGGCGAGCCCAAAGCCGCGGGTGCGGATCAGGTCAACGCTGATGAGGTCGCCGTCCTCGGCGCCGCCGGTATCTGGCTTGGCGATGTTGAGCTCGCGACCGGCCTGCTTCTTGTCGACCGGGATCAGCCGTCCGCCGCCGTCGGGGTTGCGGCGGAAGATGCCGAGGATGCGCGTGCGACCGTGATCGATCACCTTGATGACACGGCCGCGATAGGGCGTGCCGTCTTGCTCGTCGGTCACTTCGACGCGCAGCAGCGCGCGGTCGCCGACGCCGGCGGTGGTGCCGGGTTTCGGCCGCCGCGGCGTCTCGATGCGGATCTTCGGCGCGGTGCCGTTCTCTTCGCTATCCCACTCGGCGGGCGTTGCGATCAATTCACCGTCGCTGTCGCGGCCGGTGATGTCGGCGAGCACGGTCGGCGGCAGCGCCGCCGGCTCGTGGATCTTGCGGCCGCGCTTGGCGACCGTGCCGTCGTCGGCGAGTTCGCGCAGGAGTCGCTTCAGCTCGATGCGGTCGGCGTTCTTCAGGCCGAACTCGCGCGCGATCTCGCGGGTGCCGACCTTGCCTGGATTGGCGCGGATGAAGGCGACGATGGCGTCCCGGCCCGGAAAGCCATGGTCGGGTTTTCGTTTCACTTATCCTCGTGCCTTGCCGGCGCTCTTCTTTGCGGGCGCTTTCGCTGGTGCCGATGATTTTGAAGGCGACGTCTTGGCACCGGAAGCGACCGGCGCGCGCGCCTTGCTGGTCGCATCCGCTTTCGGTTTCGCCGCGGCCTTCTTCGACGCAGCCTTCTTCGCGGGCTTGGCCTCAGCGTCGCCGTCAGCCTTGTCGGACTCGGTCTTGTCCGATTTGGCCTTGGCCGCCTTGGCAGGCTTTGCCGCCTTCTTGACCTTCTTGCCGCCGCCCTTGGCCGCGCGCTCGTCGATCAGCGCAATCGCTTCCGCGAGCGTGACCTCGTCGGGCGTGCGGTCGCTCGGGATCGTCGCGTTGACGCCGCCGGCCGCGACATAGGCGCCGTAGCGGCCGTTCTTCAGCGCGACCGCGCCGAGCGTCGGGTGATCGCCGAGCGGCTTGCCGGGATCGGCGCCGAAGCGGCGGCCGCTCGGGCCCTTGGCGATCTTCTCCGCGATCAGCGTCACAGCGCGGTTCAAGCCGATGTCGAACACCTCGTCGCCGGCCTCGAGGCTGGCGTAGGTCTTCTCGTGCTTGACGAACGGCCCGAACCGGCCGAGGCCGGCGGTGATCGGCTGCCCGGTTTCCGGATGTTTGCCGATCTCGCGCGGCAGCGACAACAGCTTCAGCGCCAGCTCGAGGTCGACATCGGCGGGCGAGGTGCCCTTCGGAATGCCCGCGCGCTTCGGCTTCTCGCCCTCGGCGTAATCCTTCTGCTCGCCGAGCTGAATGTAGGGGCCGAAGCGGCCGGCCTTCACCGTGACGTCGAACCCGGTGTCGGGATCGGTGCCGAGCACGCGGTCGGCGCTCTCGGCGCTGTCGGCCGCGAGCGGACGGGTATAGCGGCATTCCGGATAGTTCGAGCAGCCGACGAAGGCGCCGAACTTGCCGGCCTTGAGGTTGAGCCGGCCGGTGCCGCAGGTCGGGCATTGCCTGACGTCGCCGCCATCCGCGCGCGGCGGATAGATATGCGGGCCGAGCATCTCGTCGAGCGCATCCAGCACTTCGGCAACGCGCAGGTCCTTGATGTCGTTGACCGCGCCGATGAAGCCGCGCCAGAAGTCCTGCAGCACCTGCTGCCAGGCGATCTCGTTGTTGGAGATGCGGTCGAGCTGCTCCTCGAGATCGGCGGTGAAGTCGTACTCGACATAGCGCGAGAAGAAATTCTCGAGGAATGCGACCACGACGCGGCCCTTGTCCTCGCCGTGCAGCCGTTTCTTCTCGAGCTTGACGTAGCCGCGATCCTTCAGCACCTGCAGGATCGAGGCGTAGGTCGAGGGCCGGCCGATGCCGAGCTCTTCCATCCGCTTCACCAATGACGCTTCCGAGAAGCGCGGCGGCGGCTCGGTGAAATGCTGGGTGACGGCGAGGCTCTGGCGCTTCACGGCCTCGCCCTCGCTCATCGCAGGCAGGCGGCGCGAATCCTCGTCCTCCTCGTCGTCGCGGCTTTCCTGGTACAGAGCGAGGAAGCCGTCGAACTTGATGACCTGGCCGGAGGCGCGCAGTTCCAGCACGCGGGCGCCGGCCTTGGCTTCGATGTCGACCGTGGTGCGTTCGAGCTCGGCCGACTCCATCTGGCTCGCAATGGTGCGCTTCCAGATCAGTTCATAGAGCCGCGCCTGATCGGCATCGAGCCTGCGGCCGATCGTTGCGGGACGCCGGGAGAGATCGGTCGGGCGGATCGCTTCGTGCGCTTCCTGCGCGTTCTTGGCCTTGGCCTGGTACTGGCGCGGCGCGTCCGGCACATAGGCATTGCCGTAGTCTTCGCCGATCACCTTGCGCGCCTGGGTGACCGCCTCGGGCGCGATCTGCACGCCGTCGGTTCGCATATAGGTGATGAGGCCGGTGGTCTCACCGCCGATGTCGATGCCCTCATAGAGCCGCTGCGCGATGCGCATGGTGTGCGCAGGGGCGAAGCCGAGCTTGCGGCTGGCTTCCTGCTGCAGGGTCGAGGTGGTGAAGGGCGCCTGCGGATTGCGTCGCGCCGGCTTGGCCTCGACGGTCGCGACCTTGAACAGCGCGGCTTCGATCGCCTTCTTGAAGTCCTCCGCTTCCGCGCCGGACCCGATGTCGAGCCGCGCGATCTTCTTGCCGTCGGCGCCGACCAGCCGCGCCTCGAAGGCTTCGCCGCGCGGCGTCAGCAGCGTCGCGACCAGCGACCAGTACTCCCGCGGCACGAACTTCTCGATCTCGAGCTCGCGGTCGCAGACCAGCCGCAGCGCGACCGACTGCACGCGGCCGGCCGAGCGGGCGCCGGGCAGCTTGCGCCACAGCACCGGCGAGAGGGTGAAGCCGACCAGATAGTCCAGCGCGCGGCGCGCCATATAGGCGTCGACCAGCGCGCCGTCGATCTGGCGCGGCGCCTTCATGGCCTCGGAGACGGCCTGCTTGGTGATGGCGTTGAACACCACGCGCTCGACCTTCTGGTCCTTCAGCGCGCGCTTCTCCTTCATCACCTCCAGCACGTGCCAGGAGATTGCCTCGCCCTCGCGATCAGGGTCGGTTGCGAGGATCAGGCGGTCGGCGCCCTTGAGCGCCTTGGCGATGTCGTTGAGCCGGCTCGCGGCCTTGGCATCGACCTCCCAAATCATCTGGAAATTGGCGTCCGGATCGACGGAACCGTTCTTGGCCGGGAGGTCGCGAACATGGCCGAACGACGCCAGGACCTCGTAGGAGGACCCCAGATATTTGTTGATCGTCTTGGCCTTGGCCGGCGACTCCACAATGACGATATTCATGTCATTCCAATAGCTTACGGGAAAACTTGAAGGCGGGTTCCGCTAGACTCGCGGTCTGCCGTGTCGGGGCGAACATGGGTGCTGGGGCGGTCGGTGTCAAATCGCCAGATATTGAAGGCAGGGCTCAAACTGTGGAGTTCCTATCCCAAAGGTTGAAAAATGCGTCCTAGAGTTGCAGCCGGAAAGGGCGTATCTCTTTATATATATGGCGTGGGAATCGGATTGGGCCTTTTGAGCAGCATAGGGGGCGGCCGGAAGCGCAAACCGCCCGGCCGGCGGCGACCGGCAAGCGACGAGACAGGTGGGGAGGGCGGCCCGGATGACGCCCTGGTCCTGATCGCAGTCGCGGCGTCCGAACTCGCCAAACTCGCCCAGCACCACAAATTCGAAGTCCTGGACCATCTGCTCGCGATGACCCGCCTGGAGGCCGACCAGCAACTGCGCGCGCGCAGCCGGCGGAAGCTGTCGTGAGGCGAAGGCTTGTTCCGGATGATTGGCCCGCCTTGCGCGCAGGGCTCTCTCAATTCGTCGTCCTGGCGAAAGCCATGACCCATAACCACCGCATTTGGTGACGAGGTGGATCGCGGCCCCAGCGTCGCGCAACAATGACCGCCTGGGGTAATGGGTCCTGCCAGGACGACGGCAGTGGAGTGCCTGCGCTCCACCCAACTTACGCAGTTACAAGACGCCGCGCGCGCTTCGCGGCAGGCCGCGGCTTCAGCGTCGTGTCGGCCGCGCCGAGCACGCGGCCGTCCTGCGACAACAGCGCAAGCTTCTTCACCGGCTTGCCCTTGTCGCGGTCGACCATGACGGTCGCGATCTCGTCCGGATGCTCGTCGAATTCCTCGGTCCATTGCCGGAGCGCGACCAGGATTGGAAAGATGCCGTGGCCCTTCGGCGTCAGCACATATTCCTGATAGGCGCTGCCGTCGGAGGCGGGGACCGTCTTCAGAATGCCGCGCTCGACCAGCGTGCGCAGCCGCGTGGCGAGGATGTTCTTGGCGAGGCCGAGGCTCGCCTGGAATTCGCCGAAGCGGCGCCGGCCAAGGCTGGCATCGCGGATGATCAAAAGCGACCACCAATCGCCGAACACGTCGAGCGCGCGTGCCACGGGGCAACTGTCGCCTGCAAGGCTGGTTCTCTTCACCACGCATCTCCGGAATCTTGTTTTGGCGCGTTTTCTTCACGCGAACCGGTATCCACTTCGCTCGAAAACGCTGATGAGCCATCACGACCTTGTGTGGTTGCAATATTAAACCTGATGCTCTACGTAGGCAACGAAGTTTAATAATGCAACCACATTGGAGGCGGACATGAGACTGGCAAACAAGACGGCGTTGATCACCGGCGGCAACAGCGGCATCGGGCTCGCGACGGCAAAGCTGTTCGTGGCGGAAGGCGCCAAGGTCGTCATCACCGGGCGCAACAAGGAGACGCTGGCGGCGGCGGCGAAGGAGCTCGGACCGAACGCGCTCGCAGTGGTGGCCGATGCCACCGACGTCGCGGCGCTGGAAGCCGCCGTGAAGCAGGGCGCCGAGAAGTTCGGCAAATACGATGTGCTGTTCGCCAATGCCGGCATTCCCGGCCAGACGCCGGTCGGCGGCACCACGCTCGCCGCATTCGAAAATGTGATCCGCACCAATCTCACCGGCGTGTTCTTCACCGTGCAGGCGGTCGCGCCGCATCTCAACGACGGCGCGTCGATCATTCTCAACGGCTCGGTGATTTCGGTGCTCGGCAATCCCGGCTACTCGGCCTATGCCGCGAGCAAGGCCGGTGTGCGCGCGATGGCGCGGGTGATGGCGTCAGAACTGTCGCCGCGCAACATCCGCGTCAACGTGGTGGCGCCGGGCGCCGTGCGTACGCCGATCTGGGGCGCTGCGATCGCGACGCCCGAGGCCGAGAAGGCCTTCGAGAAGCGGATCGGCATGACCACCCCGCTCGGGCGGATCGGCGAACCCGATCACATCTCGAAAACCGTGCTGTTCCTGGCTTCCGACGACGCGGCCCATGTGCAGGGGCAGGAACTGTTCATCGATGGCGGCTCAACGGCGTCGCCCGCCGGCGCGCCGATCTATCGCGGCTAATTTGTTTCTCATTGTAGCGATCGGCCGGTGTGAAGCGCTTCACACCGGCCGATTTCGTTCGCGACTATCATCGCTTCGCTGTCCAACCATGATCTCTTCGGAAAACCGCTTCGCACTTTTCCGGACCATGCTTGAACCTTTGACGTGTTCCCCGGACTCCTGAATGGGCGGGGATTATTTTCACCACGGAATCATTTTGGAGTGCCGTCATGCCGAAAGCAGCTGCCCGCATTTCGACGTCGATCCCTGTCTCGTCCGACTCCGAAAGTTCGGACACGACACAATTTGTGACGGTTGCGTTGTTTTCCGGCATCGGCCTGTTGATTTCGCTCGTCGCCGTCATCCTCGGCATTCAGGGCGTCTGGTTCTGAGTTCCATCAACTGAATGGCCTGCCGCCGCCGGGCGACGGCAGGTGCTCCATCACATCAGGCGGCGTTCAGCCTGCCAGCGGCTTGCAGCGCGCCTGCGACCGCCTTTTCGCGATGCTCGGGGCCGACCTGGATGCCATCGGCAGGGATGAATTCGAGATTCCTGACCCCGATGAAGCCGAACACGCCGCGCAGATAGGTCTCGAGGTGCTCGAGTGCGGCCATCGGCGTGTCGGCGCCGTAGTAGCCGCCGCGCGAGATCGCGATGATGACGCGCTTGTTGCCGGCCAGACCCTCGACGCCGCCGGCGCCGTATTTGAAGGTCTTGCCCGCGACCACGACGCGATCGATCCAGGCCTTCAGCTGGCTCGGAATGGTGAAATTGTACATCGGAGCGCCGATCACGACGATGTCGGCGGCGAGGAACTCGTCCAGGACCGCCTGGCCGGTCGCGATGTCGTCGCGCACCGACGGATCGGGGGCTGCGCCCTGGCTGGCGGCGAGGTGCAGGCCGGAGAGGTGGGCGAGCGGGGTCTGGGTCAGGTCGCGGTAGCTGACGACGAGGCCGGGATTGGCCTGACGCAGCCGCTCGACGGCGGCGGCGGAGACCTGGCGGCTGACGGAGTGGGGGCCGAGGACCGAGGAATCGATGTGCAGAAGTTTCATGGCTGAGGTCACCTTTGGTATAGGTTTGTAACTGGCGCTATATGAGTGACCGCCCTAAATCTCCGCAAGAACGCACATTTTTGAAACCCGAGCACACCGATGAGACCTGAGAACATTGATGTAACTGGTCTGCCGCCGCGGCCCAGTCCCGACCACAGCGATTGCCGCGCGGTGGCCTCCGTGCTGGCGCGGGTCGGCGACAAATGGAGCGTGTTCGTGATCATGATGCTGATCGACGGGCCGAAGCGGTTCAACGAATTGAAGCGCATGATCAATGGCATCTCGCAGCGGATGCTGACGCTCACGCTGCGCGGCCTGGAGCGCGACGGGCTGGTGACCCGTACGGTGTTCCCGACCATCCCGCCGCGGGTCGACTATGAGCTGACCGATCTTGGCCGCGGGCTGGCAGAGCCGGTGAAGGCGCTCGGCCAGTGGGCGTTCACGCATCTGCCGGAGATCGAAGGCGCGCGGAACGACTTCGATACGCGCAATGCGGAGTGATTTGCAGCATCAGCGCATTGAGACAACGGACCCGTCACCCTGAGGAGCCGCGAAGCGGCGTCTCGAAGGGTCGACGGCCACAGTCGGGCCGTGCATCCTTCGAGACGCGCTGCGCGCTCCTCAGGATGACGGCGCGAGATTTCGCGAGCCACCATCGCCGGCTAAATCATCGACACCAGCCCGCCGCCGTGACGCTCCAGCTTGCCCGCCAATTCAAGCTCCAGCAGCACGGCGCGGACGACGGCGGGTGAGACGTCCGCCATCCGGATCAGGTCGTCGAGGCTGATCGGGCTCGGCCCGAGCAGATTGATGATGCGGGCGCGGTCGCCGCCATCTGTGGCAAAGTCCAGCGGCTCGTCGTCTTCGCGCGCGGCGAGCATGATCGGCCGCTCCATGATCGGCGTCACCGCGCTGATGACGTCGGCAGCTTCGGTGACCAGTGTGGCACCTTGCTTGATCAAATCGTTGGCGCCGGCGGCGCGCGGATCGATCGGCGAGCCCGGCACCGCGAACACCTCGCGGCCCTGTTCGGCCGCCATCCGCGCCGTGATCAGCGAGCCGGAGCGATGCGCAGCCTCCACGATCACGACGCCGAGCGAGGCGCCCGAGATCAGCCGGTTGCGGCGGGGAAAGTCGTGCGCTCGCGGCACGTGGCCGAGCGGCATTTCCGAGATCGCCGCGCCGCGCGCGAGCAGGGCGGCCAGCAGATCCTCGTGCTCCGGCGGGTAGATGCGGTCGTGGCCGCCGGCGAGCACGGCGACCGTGCCGCTGGCGACGGTGGCGCGATGCGCCGCCTGGTCGATGCCGCGGGCAAGCCCCGAGATCACGACAAAGCCGGCATCGCCGAGATCGCGCGCGAGCTGGCCTGCAAATTTCAGCCCGGCGCCGGAGGCATTGCGCGAGCCGACGATCGCGATCATCGGGCGCATCAGACTGTCGCGTTCACCGCGCACGCCGAGCAGCGGCGGCGCGTCGTCGATGGTGGCGAGCCGCGCCGGATAATGCGCTTCTTCCGGCGCGACGAGATCGATGCCGAACCTGCGACAGGCCGCGAGCTCCGCAGCGGCGTCGGCCTCGCTGCAGATGCGCGAGGAGCCCGAAGCGCCGCCGCGCCGCGCGAGATCCGGCAGGCGCTCCAGCGCCTGCGCCGCATCGCCAAAATGGCGGAGCAGCGATGCAAAGGTGCGTGGGCCGACATTGTCGGAGCGGATCAACCGCAGGCGGTTGAGCCGTTCGGCGTCGGTGAGTTTTGTGGCGTTGGGGGATCGGTCATGCATGCGGGGTGCAGCTTCGCCCAACCTGAGATTGTGATCAACTGCGACATTGGCGCAGCGCGGCGCAACGCGCTAAAAGCAGCCGCCAATGCCAGGGAAGCCGCCCATGATCTCACTTGCCGACCTCCAAGCGCGTATCGAGCAGGGCGCGTTGTCGCCTGAAGCGGCCATCGGCCAATCGCTGCAGGCGATCGGTGCGCAAGACAGGGCGATCGGCGCCTTTGTCCGCCATGACGCGTCGGCGCGCGCGCAAGCTGCCGGGCCGTTGCGCGGTATTGCAGTCGGTATCAAGGACATCATCGATACCGCCGATTTCCCGACCGAGATGGGCGCTGCGATCTATCGCGGCCATCAGCCGCGCGCCGATGCGCCGGTCGTGATGGCGCTGAAGCAGGCCGGCGCCACCATCATCGGCAAGACCACGACGACCGCGTTCGCGGCGAACGATCCGACCGCGACGCTCAATCCGCACAATCATGCGCACACGCCGGGCGGCTCGTCGTCGGGCTCGGCGGCCGCGGTCGCCGCCGGGATGATCCCGCTGGCGCTCGGCACGCAGACCGGCGGCTCGGTAATCCGGCCGGCCTCGTTCTGCGGCGTCGCCGCGATCAAGCCGAGCTACCGGCTGCTGCCGACCGTCGGCGTGAAGTGTTTTTCGTGGACGCTCGATACGGTGGGGCTGTTCGGCGCCGGCGTGCGCGACGTCGCGCTGGGGCTGGCTGCGATGACGAGGCGGTCTGACCTCGTGGTGCCATCGCAACTCGCGGCGCCGCGCATCGGCGTGGTGACGCAGGCCTTCGCCGGCGCGCCTGAACCATCCGGCGCGGAGGCGTTGCAGAGGGCCGCGCGCGCCGCGGAGCAGGCGGGCGCGACGGTGCGCGAGATTGCGGTGCCTGACGTCATCGCCGAGGCGTGGCGGATCCATCCTGACGTGCAGGAGTTCGAGGCGCACCAGTCGCTCGCCTGGGAATACCGGCAGAACTACGATGCGATGCCGCCGCTGCTGCGCGGCCGGCTCGACGAGAGCAAGGGCGGCACACCGGCCGAATACGACGCGGCGATCGATGTCACGCTGCGCGCGCGCCAGGCGCTGGCCACCGTTCTCGCCGAGGTCGACGTGCTGCTGACGCTGTCGGCGCCGGGCGCCGCGCCGAAGGGCCTGACGTCAACCGGCGATCCTCGTTACAACCGGCTCTGGACCTTGATGGGCGTGCCCTGCGTCAACGTGCCGACCCTGACCGCCGAGGGCGGATTGCCTGTCGGCGTCACGGTGATCGCGGGCTTCGGCGATGACGCGAAGGCGCTGGCGGCGGCGAGCTTTGTCGAGGATGCGCTGAGGGAATGATCACCGTCGTTCCGGGGCGCGAAGCGAACCCGGAACCTCGAGATTCCGGGTTCGATGCTGCGCATCGCCCCGGAATGACCAGCTATCTCTTCTCGCCGATCTTGCCTTCGGTGCCGGCCTGCAGGCGCTGGATGTTCTCGCGGTGCTTGTAGAACAACAGCAGCGTCAGCACGACGAACAGCGAGGCCAGTGCGTTATGGCCGAACCACCACAGGAACAGCGGCGTCACGAATGCGGCGATCAGCGCCGACAGTGACGAGTAGCGTGTGGTGTAGGCGGTGCCGAGCCAGATCACGGCAAAGATCAGCGCCGCCGGCCAGAACAGGCCGAGCAGCACGCCGAGATAGGTCGCGACACCCTTGCCGCCGCGAAAGTTGAGCCAGACCGGGAAGAGGTGGCCGAGGAAGGCACCCAGCGCCGCCAGCATTGCCGCGTTCGGGCCGTCGATCGTCCCCGCGATGATGACGGCAACCGTGCCCTTCAGCATGTCGCCGATCAGTGTCGCCGCGGCGAGGCCCTTGCGGCCGGTGCGCAGCACGTTGGTGGCGCCGATATTGCCGGAGCCGATTGTGCGCAGATCCTGCGTGCCGGCGAGCCTGGTGAGGATCATGCCGAACGGGATCGAGCCCAGGAGATAGCCGATCAGCAAGGCGACCGGCAGCATCGCATCAGCAGACATCGCGGCGGCTCCCTGCACGGTCGGTCCGGTCAAATTTGGACGAATCCGTCAATGAAATATTAACCATCAATCCGCACCATTCCCGTGGAAATGAGGGAGCTTATCATGGCTTCTGTTCGCAGGCGGCTGGAGCAGGTTTTCTTTGTCGTTTACGTCGCGGCCATTGTCGTTGGAACGACGATGGAGGCGATGTCGCAACTCGCGGCGCGTTAGGTTCCACTCCAAGATCAGACGTGTTCGTACACGGTGCGTCCGCCGACGATGGTCCGCGTCACGCGGCCGGAGAAGCGGGCGTCGTCGAACGGCGTATTCTTGCACAGCGATTTGAGATCGTCGCGATCGAGCACCCAGGGGGTGTCGGCGTCGATCACGATCACGTCGGCCGGCGCTCCGGCGCGCAGCGTGCCGCCCGGCAGGCCGAGCAGTTCGGCCGGCCGCGTCGACATCGCCCGGATCAGCGTCTTGAAGTCCATCTCGCCGTTGTGGATCAGCCGTAGCGCCGCCGGCAGCATGGTCTGCAGGCCGACTGCGCCGCTCGCCGCTTCCGCGAACGGCAGCCGCTTGACCTCGACGTCCTGCGGATTGTGATCGCTCATCACGACGTCGATCAGCCCGGAGGCGAGGGCGGCGACCAGCGCCTTGCGGTCCTCCTCGGTGCGCAGCGGCGGTGCCAGCTTCAGGAAGGTGCGGTAGGGGCCGATGTCGTTCTCGTTCAAGGTCACGTGGTTGATCGAGACCGAGGCCGAGACGTTGTGGCCGGCGTCGCGGGCGCGCTTGAGGATCTCCAGCGACTCGGTCGAGGTCAGCGACGCTGCGTGATAGCGTCCGCCGGTCAGCCCGGCGAGCCGCATGTCGCGCTCGAGCATGATCGACTCGGCGGCGGTCGGAATGCCGGCGAGGCCGAGCCTAGTGGCGAACTCGCCTTCGTTCATCACGCCTTCGCCGACCAGATGCGGGTCCTCGGTGTGATGCACGATCAGCGCGTCGAAATCGCGGGCGTAGGTCAGCGCGCGCCGCATCACCTGGGCGTTGGTGACGCTGCGGTCGCCGTCGGTGAAGGCGACCGCGCCGGCGGCCTTGAGCAGGCCGATCTCGGTCATCTCCTGGCCCTGCATGCCCTTGGTCAGCGCCGCCATCGGGTGGATGTTGACGATCGCGGTGTCGCGGGCGCGGCGCAGCACGAAGTCGACGGTCGCCGAATTGTCGATCACCGGCGAGGTGTCGGGCTGGCAGATGATGGTGGTGATGCCGCCGGCGGCCGCGGCCTGGCTAGCGGAGGCGAAGGTCTCGCGATGGCTGGCGCCGGGTTCACCGACGAAGGCGCGCATGTCGATCAGGCCGGGGGCCACGATCTTGCCGGCGCAATTGACGATGTCGGTGCCTTCGGGGACGCCGGCGGCGCCGATGCCGCGCTTGGCGTCACGGATCACGCCGTCGGCGATCAGGACATCGCCCGGACCGTCGAAGTCGCGCGACGGATCGATGACGCGGGCGTTGGCGAGCAGGATGGGGCGGCGGTCGGTCAGCATCGGTCTCACGCGTTCGGCAGGTTGCGGGCGAGCGCTTCCAGCACCGCCATGCGCACTGCCACACCCATTTCAACTTGTTCACGGATCAGCGATTGCGCGCCGTCGGCGACGAAGGTGTCGATCTCGACACCGCGGTTCATCGGGCCCGGATGCATCACCAGCGCATCCGGCTTGGCATAGCCGAGCTTCTTCTGGTCGAGGCCGAAATAATGGAAATATTCGCCCGACGACGGCACGAAGGAGCCGTTCATGCGCTCGCGCTGCAGCCGCAGCATCATCACGATGTCGGCGCCGTTCAGCCCCTCGCGCATGTCGCGCGCGACCTCGACGCCCATCCGCTCGATCCCGGGCGGCAGCAGCGTGGAGGGCGCCACGACGCGGACGCGGGCGCCCATCGTGTTGAGCAGGAAGATGTTGGAGCGCGCCACGCGCGAATGCAGCACGTCGCCGCAGATCGCGATCGTCAGCCCCTCGAGCCGGCCCTTGTTGCGGCGGATCGTCAGCGCGTCGAGCAGCGCCTGGGTCGGGTGCTCGTGGCTGCCGTCGCCGGCATTGATCACGGAACCGTCAACCTTGCGCGCCAAGAGCTCGACCGCGCCGGAGGCGTGGTGGCGCACCACCAGGATGTCGGGGTGCATCGCGTTCAGCGTCACCGCGGTGTCCATCAAGGTCTCGCCCTTGCGGGTCGACATCGATGACACCGACATGTTCATGACGTCGGCGCCCAGGCGTTTTCCGGCGATCTCGAACGAGGACTGGGTCCGGGTCGAGGCCTCGAAGAACAGATTGACCTGGGTGCGGCCGCGCAGACTGGCGCGTTTCTTGTCGACCTGGCGGTTGAGCTCGACATACTCCTCGGAGAGGTCGAGCAGGCCCGTGATGTCGTCAGCGGAAAGGCCCTCAATGCCCAGCAGATGCCGGTGACCGAGGACAAAAGTCGATTTCAATGATGGGGTCATTAAAGCCAGAGCTATAGGCGCGGATGGCCGGTGGGGCAAGCGCGAAGAGGGGCCAGATGAGTTTTCCCCGAGTAAGATGTGGCCGCCCCCCGGCCGCCATTCCCGGGCTTGCGGCGGGCCGGCGATGGCTTGCTTTTGCTGGTCCTTCCGGAACAAGACGTGGACGGCCGGGACCAGCCCGGCGGCTGCGCCGGAGCGAGAGCTTGAAAATTGTCGTGATCCTCGCCGCTGTTGCGGGCTTGGTCTCACCGGTCCTCGCCCAGGGCCTTCAGGGCCTTCCTGGCGACTTCGCGTTCCTGCGCGACATCGATCCGACCATCATCCAGGACATTCGCTACGCCGGCGCGAACAACTTCATGGGCCGGCCGATCGCCGGCTATGACGCGGCGGAATGCGTGGTGAAGCGGGACGTCGGGCTTCGCCTCAAGGCCGTGCAGCGGGAACTGGCGCGACAAAGACTGTCGCTGAAGATGTTCGATTGCTACCGGCCGGCCCGCGCGGTCGCCGACATGGTGGCGTGGTCGCGGAACGGCAAGGAGACCGCCGCCGAGCGGCGCTACAACCCGGCGTTCGCGAAGGCGGATTTGTTCCGCCTCGGCTATATCGCCACCCATTCCGGCCATTCGACCGGCGCCGCGGTCGATCTCACGCTGGTCGATCTTGGCGCCGACAATTCGCGCAAGTTCGATCCGGCCAAGGACTATGCCGACTGCACTGCGCCGGTCGCCGCGCGCGCCCCGGAAGGCAGCGTCGACATGGGCACCGGCTATGACTGTTCCGACGTCAAGGCCCACACTACTGCGGGCTCGATCACGCCGGCGCAGAGGCGCTGGCGGAGCATGCTGGTCGCGGCCATGGCCCGGCAGGGCTTCGTGAACTATTCCAAGGAATGGTGGCACTTCTCGCGGCCTGAAGCGGGCGGGACCGCCTACGATTTCCCGATTTCGCGGGCGCGCTAGCGGAGGATTTTCCTTCAAATTCGAGACACCCTGGCAAGACATAACTTGCCATCGCAAAAGTGGCGAAACGCGTATTCAACACTCCTTAATTGTGGCCGTATGAAGTGGCGGCATTGCGGGAGCACGAAACATGCGTCTAGCAGCCATTGCGATTGTTGTTGTCGGCGCTGCCGGCATCGCGATCTACGATCAATACGACAAGGGCGCGAATTATCAGCGCGTCGAGGCACGCATCAGCGGCGTCAGCGACCAATGCTATCTGGAAAAGGTCGAGCGCAACGTCATCACCAAGACGACGTGGACGTCCGACCTGACGCGCTGCGAAGTTGCCGAGCTGTTGCGCAAGGAGCATCCGAAGTGGCAGGGCTATGACCTCAAGCACAAGATCGAGGTGCGCGTGGTCTATGTCTCGCCGGTCGATGGCGTCTCGCACCAGTCGAGCCTGCAGATGTCCTACTTCCCCAACGGCAAGCCGCTGCGCGCCGGGGATATTTTTCCGGTGCTTGCCTCCAAGACCAAGGCGGACAAGACGCGCATGATCTGATCGTCGCGGCGGTTCGGGAGCTTATCATGCGTGTCGGCGTCTACGGGATGATCGCCATCGGCCTTGCCGGCTTCTATGCCTATCGCGAGTTCGACAAGCGAGTGAACTTCCGCCCGATCGACGCCCGCGTCAGCAGCGTCAAGGAGCAGTGCTATCTGGACAAGACCGAGGGGAATCGGAGTTCGAGCTCCGATCTGCTGCCTTGCGAGATTGCCGAGCTTCTGGCGCGCAACCATCCGAAGTGGCAAGGCTACGACATCAAGCACAAGATCGAGATCCGATTTGCTTATATCTCGCCGGTGGACGGGGCAGCGCACGAGTCGAACCTGCAGATGGCGGCATATCCGGACGACCGGCCGCTGCACGCCGGCGACATATTTCCTGTCCAGGCGTCCCGGAGCGACGCCAACAAGACCCGCGCCAACGACTGGCTGGATCGGCGGCTCGGCCGCCATGCGCCGAAGCATGGCAGCATCTAGCCGGGGGCGAATTTTCCGCTGCCCGGCGCCGGCGCGCGGGCTTATGATCCTCCGATTCCACTGCGACACGACTGGCTCGTGACCCCGGCCCGAGTAGACTGGTCGTCCGGGCCGCATGCGCGCAGCGAGCTCATTCCCGAGGAGACCATGACACAGGCTCCGTTTGCCACCCACGACGTGCTCAACCAGTCGCCGCCGTTCGAGAACGTCGATCTCTTCACGACGGACGCGCCGCTGGCCGCGGCCGTCGCCGCCAATGGCGGGGCGTCGGCGTCAGCTGAGCTGTCCGATTTCGGCAAGCATTGGGGCTCCGCCGTCATGGCGGAGCGCGGCCGCGTCGCCAACGAGAACACGCCGAAGCTGCGCACCTTCGATGCCAGGGGCAATCGCCGCGACGAGGTCGAGTTTCATCCGGCCTATCACGAGCTGATGGCGCACTCCGCGCATGCCGGCGTGCACAATTCGACCTGGACCACGGACGGCAAGCCGGCCGGCGGGGCGGCCGAGGTGGTGCGCGCGGCGAAATTCTATATCGCCTCGCAGGTCGAGACCGGCCATCTCTGCCCGATCACGATGACGCGCGCCTCGGTCGCGGCGCTGGCCTCGCAGCCGGACATTCTGGCGAAGACGATGCCGGTGATCGGTACGCGCGCCTACGACCCGAGCTTTGCGCCGTGGTGGACCAAGCGCGGCATGACGCTCGGCATGGGCATGACGGAGAAGCAGGGCGGCACCGATGTGCGCGCCAACATGACGCGCGCCGAGCGTGACGGTGATGGCTATCGCATCACCGGGCACAAATGGTTCATGTCGGCGCCGATGTGCGACGCATTCCTGGTGCTGGGGCAGACCAATGGCGGCCTGGGCTGCTTCTTCATGCCGCGCTTTGCGCCCGACGGCACCGTCAACGCGATCCACTTCCAGCGGCTGAAGGACAAGCTCGGCAACCGCTCCAACGCCTCGTCCGAGGTCGAATTCCACGGCGCTTATGCCGAATTGATCGGCGAGGAGGGCAAGGGCATCCGCACCATCATCCAGATGGTGCAGCTGACGCGGCAGGATTGCGCGATCGCATCCGTCGGCCTGATGCGCTCGGGGCTCGCGCATGCGCTCAATCACGCGCGGCATCGCAGCGTATTCCAGAAGCATCTCGCCGACCAGCCGCTGATGCAGGCGGTGCTCTCGGACATGGCGCTGCATGTCGAGGCGTCCATCGCGCTGGTGATGCGGCTCTGCCGCGCTTTCGACCGCGCGCCCAGCGATGCAGGCGAGGCCGCTTACATGCGGCTGCTGACGCCGGCGATCAAATACTGGACCTGCAAGAGCGCGCCTGGCTTCCTCTATGAGGCGATGGAGTGCCTCGGCGGCAATGGCTATGTCGAGGAGGGCATTCTGGCGCGCCATTACCGGGAGTCGCCGGTCAACGCCATCTGGGAGGGCTCGGGGAACGTGATGTGCCTCGACGTGTTGCGCGCGCTCGGCCGCGAAGCCGATGCCGCGCTCGCGGTGTTGCGTGCGCTCGCCGACGAGACCAGGGGCTTGCCGGGCGCCGTTGAGGCGGTTGCGTCGATCGGACAAGCGTTCCGCCGTCCGGACAGCGAGCGCATCGCGCGGCTTGCGGTCGAGAAGCTGGCGCTGCTGGCGGCGGCAGCGGCGCTCAACCAGGTCTCGCCTGACAATGCCAAACTGTTCGCAGCGACACGGCTTGCCGAACGCCACGCCGGCATGTACGGCGCGGTGGACCTATCCGATGCCGATCAGCGCGCGCTGCTGGCGCGGGCGTTGCCATGAAGGTTTACTGATGGACGCTCTCAATCCCGATAACCCGCCGGCCTCCCTCGAGCCACCGCCACGTCCCCCGCGGGTCTGGAAGTTCTGGGGCACCGCGCTGTGGGGCTTTTTGATCTTCGCCGCGATGTTCCTCGGCCAGGTCGCCGTCATCGTCTACCGCATCATCGCGCAGGGCGGCGAATTGTCGGCCGCCGGCATCACCCATGTGGTCGCCGACGGTCTGACGATCTCGCTCTCGGTCCTCGCGGGCCTGCCGATGGTGCTGCTGGTGCTGTGGTTCGCGATCCGCCGGACCCGGATCTCGTTCGCCGATTATCTCGGGCTGCGCGGGACGTCGTGGAAGAACGTGATCATCGGCATCGTCTCGCTCATCGTGCTGGTCGGCGCCTGGGACATGGTGTCCCGCGCCGCGGGCCGCGAGGTGACGCCGGGCTTCATGGGCGACGTGCTGAAATCGGCGCAGGAGCACAGCGCGCTGTGGCTCCTGGTGATCGCGTTCGCCGTAGCTGCGCCGCTCTGGGAGGAGCTGTTCGCGCGCGGCTGGCTCTATCGCGGCTGGTCTGAATCGCGGCTCGGCCCGTACGGCGCGATCCTGCTGTCATCGCTGGTCTGGACCATCATGCACCTCCAATACGACTGGTTCTTCCTCTGTCAGGTGCTGACGATCGGACTTCTGTTCGGCTATCTGCGCTTCCGCACCGGCTCGACCTGGCTCACCATCCTGCTGCACGGGCTGAACAACCTTGCGGCGACGATCCAGACCTGGTGGCTGGCGGGGCAGTAGCGGGTTCTTTGTCCGTCCGTGATTGCGAGCGGAGCGAAGCAATCCACCGCTCCGCATACGCGGCACCATGGATTGCTTCGTTGCTCCGCTCCTCGCAATGACGGCGATAGGGACCGGCTTCCTCTCCGTTCTGCTCTCTAGCATGCCAGGTACAGTTGACCCAACGCCGGCACACGAGCGGCGGCGCATTGTCACCTATTGGAACCTGACGAAGGGGATGCCGGCGCCCCCGCCAAAGTGCTATGATCTAGATCAATGAACGAGCGCGGGCCGGATCGAAACTAGGCAGCGGCGGCTGCCGTCGTGCGAGCTCTTCCCATGGCTACGTTGTTCCGAACCCTTTTGGCCAGCGTTGTCGCGCTGGTGTCGCTCGGCGCCATCACGCAGCAGGTGCGCGACCAGGGCGTGACCGATACCGAAATCCGGATCGGCAATCTGATGCCGTATAGCGGCACGTTGGAAATCTTCGGCCAGATCGGCAAGGCGGAAGCCGCCTATTTCGACATGATCAACGAACGCGGCGGGATCAACGGCCGCAAGATCCGCTTCATGTCCTATGACGATCTGTCGGACGCTTCCAATGCCATGGACCTCACGCGCATTCTCGTCGAGACCGACAATGTGCTCCTGATGTTCGGTTCGTTCGGGACGCCGGACAATCTCGCCGTGCGGAAGTATCTCAACGAGCGGCAGGTCCCCCAGCTCTTCGTTGCCTCCGGCGATCAGGACTTCGGTGAGCCGTCGCTCTATCCGTGGACCATGGGCTGGCAGCCTTCATACCGCGAGGAGGGGCGGATCTACGCCAACTACATCCAGGCTTTCTATCCCGGAAAGAAGATCGTGGCGCTTTGGGAGAATGACCAGTTCGGCCGTGAATTGTTCAAGGGGCTGGTGCAGGGGCTGGGCGACGTCGCCCACAACATCAGGGTCGACATCGCCTATGATGTCGACGATCAGCATCTGGACGGCCACATATCGATCCTGAAGCAGTCGGGCGCAGAGGTCTTCGTGTTTGCCGGCGTACCGGAAAATGCCGCCAAGGTGATCCGGGCGGCGGCCGACCACGGCTGGCGGCCGGTGTTTGTCGTGAACCAGATGGCGTCGTCGATCGAGACGGTGCTCAAGCCGGCCGGCACGGAGAATGCGACCGGCGTCATCACCGCCGCCTTCCTGAAGGATGCGAGCGATCCGGCTTGGAGGGAAGATCAGGGCGCCTGGCACAGCTTCCTGGACAAATATACCAAAGCCGGCGGCAAGGACGACGCTGCCGCCGTCTACGGCTATGCGGCCGCCGAAACGATGGTCCAGGTGCTCAAGCAATGCGGCAACGATCTGTCGCGCGAAAACGTCATGAAGCAGGCCGCGGCGATCAGGGATTATCAGGCGTCCGCGTTGCTCCCGGGCATCAGGATCAACACCGGTCAATTTCGACCGGTCGAGCAATTGCGCTTGCTTCAATTCGATGGCCGCAGCTGGCAGCCGATCGGCGACGTGCTCGATACGGCGTTCACCGACGCGCGCAGGAAGTAACTGTCATCAGCGCGACGGTGGTCACGCGCGAGACGCGTCCTCGGCTGGTCGCGGCCGGTGGATGATCTGCGCGAGCCGGTTATCCACCCCGGCCTCGGTCCGGCGCAGCTTGAGTGCGATCAGCCGGTGGTTCATCCCGGATTCGTGCAGCGCAACCAGCAGCCGCTCTTCGTTCTCGGTCCAGCTCTTGAATCTGTTGGCACGCATGGTCACGCTCCCTAGCGGAACGATCATTGCTGATTCCTGCAACCCGCGCGCGTCCTAATTTGTAGCTGCACGTCCTGATCAGGACGGCGCTCCCGCCGTGCAATGGTGGCCCGATCGAACCGGTTGATGACCATTTCGGACCTTCACAAAATCCAAACTCCACGCGAGGCTCCGCGCTAACCTGTCCAAATACCGCGCGGCGGAAGGTCAGGCGATGCGCCGCGATTGCTATCCTTCACTTGGCTCTTTCGCAGGGTGATGCAGATGGACGAGAATTTGCAGAACATCTGGATACTTGGTTCAAGCGCTACGGTCGTTGCCTTAGCGGTCTTGCAGATCATCGACCTGGCGTTGACGCTGTTGCACTCCCTGCAGGAGCGCAAAGGCCAACTGTGGCGCTATTTCGGCGCGATCGCCGGGGTGAAGATACCCGATGCTTTCGGTCAGATCTCGTTCTTCGGCGGCCTGACCTTCGCGCTGTGGATCGTAGGCGTGCTCGGAATTGCCGGCACGGTGCTCTGGCAAACGCCGCTCGCGTTCGGTTGCCTCGGCGCGATCATCGGGTGCCGGCTGTCGGACGGCTGGTTCTCGCACATCGCACTCAACAATGCGGGCTTTCTGCCCAATCCAGGGCTGTCGTCGGTGCCGCTCTACTTCGCCGAAGTCGTGCTTCTCCTGGTCGTGTTCTATCCGACCATCCGGACGCAGACATTCTCCGTGCTGATCGGGTTCGTGATCGGCGCGCTTGCCTTCTACTCGGTCATTCCGGGCCTGAAGCTCGTCGGGCGCCTGGTGTTCCAGCCGATCGCGCCGTGGCGGGCAGGGAGTCCGCAGCCGGAGTGGTGATGCCCGCGTGCACCCCTAGCGCCCGACCGCCGCGATCACGATCGGCATCGTGATCGCGGCGAGGATCGTCTGTAGCGTGATGATCTGGGCGAGCAGCGGGGCGTCGCCGCCCATCTGGCGCGCCAGCACATAGGCTGACGGCGAGGTCGGCACCGCGGCGCAGGCGGCGACGATGGCGAGATTGGCACCGGTGACGCCGAACCGCACCGCGAGCGCGACCGTGAGCACGGGCATCAGGACCAGCTTCAGCACCAGCGCGATGCTGGCGGCGAGGCTGGGGCGGAAGATGCCTTCCAGATGCAGCCCGGCGCCGGTCACGAGCAGACCGATCGCCAGCGACGAGCCGCCGAGCGCGTCGGCGACATCGTGCCAGATCTGCGGCAGCGGGATGTGCGCGACGTTGATGACGAGCCCGATCACGCAGGCCCAGATCAGCGGGTTCTTGACGATCGTCATCACGACGGCGCCGGCGGAGCGCTTCTCCGAGGAGGCATATTTTGCCAGCACGGCGACGCTGAAGACGTTGACCAGCGGGATGATGGCGACCATCGCGACCGAGGCGAGCGCAAGACCTGTGCTGCCGTAGAGATTGCGCGACACCGACAGCGCGACATAGGTCTGCCAGCGCGTCGCGCCCTGGAAGATCGAGGTGAAGGCGGGGCCGTCGACACCGGTCCGGGCAAGCGCGGTCCGCAGCGCAAGACAGAGCAGGCACATGATGAGCGCCGCGACCAGCAGCGCGCCGCCGACACCGGCGACCGGTACCTTGGTCAGGTCGGCCTTGACCAGCGTCTGCACCAGCAGCACCGGGAACAGCACGTAGTAGGTGAGCTGCTCCAGCCCGTGCCATTGCGTGTCGAGCCGCATCAGCGTGCGCTTCAGGACGAAACCGAGCACGATCAGCAGGAACACCGGCAACAGCGCCGCGATCACCACGGCCATGGTCAGCGGTCTCCGCGCAGCTTCGCGAGCCGGTCGAGCGCGCCCTGCAGGATGAAGATCGCGGCGTGCTCGTCGATCACCTCGGCGCGGCGGGCGCGGCTGACATCCATGCCGATCAACTCGCGTTCGACCGCCGCGGTCGACAGCCGTTCGTCCCACAGCCCGATCGCCAGCGCGGTGAGGTTTGAGAGGTTGCGGGCAAAGGCCCGGGTCGATTGCGCGCGCGGGCCTTCGCTGCCGTCCATGTTGATCGGCAGGCCCAGCACGAAGCCTGCGGCATTGCGCTCGGCCGCGATCGCGAGCAGTCGCGCCGCGTCGACCTTGAACTGCTTGCGCTGGATGGTCTCGACGCCGGTGGCGAGCCGCCGGTCCGGATCGGAGACGGCAACGCCGATGGTCTTGGTGCCGAGGTCGAGGCCAACGAGCGCGCCGCGGTCGGGCCAGTGCGGCGCGGCTTCGATCAGGGGAAGGATGAGGGCGGGCATGGCCTTGCGCTTAGCACGGGTGAGGCAAGGAAAGGTAGCCCGGATGGAGCCAACGGGTCGCGCGAACGCGCGCCCGATGACAGGCTCCGCGAAATCCGGGAATCTTGCCGCCGCGAAATCGTCCCGGATTGCGCTGCGCTCCATCCGGGCTACGAACTGCGTCGGCGTCGATGCACTTATGCCGCGATCACCCGATCGTCGCCGCCGAGGCACGCGACAAGCCCCTGCAACGGACTGTACTGGTGCGCGGTGCGGCGCTGGATGAACAGCGTCTCGACCTGCGCATGCTGCGGATTGAGCTTGTGGATATTGATGTCGCGCTGGACGTGGTCGCGCTCGACGACCGCGCGCGGCAACAGCGTCACGCCCATGTCGGCGGCGACGCAGCCGACCATGCCGTCGAGCGTGCCGAGTTCGAAGCGCGCGGCCGACGGCCAGCCGAACTCGGTGAACACCTGTTCGAGGCGCTGCCGGTAGGTGCATCCGGTGCGGAACACCAGCGCGGTGGGGCCCGACTCCGATGTGCCGGCGCGCAAGGCGGCGAGCGATTTCCAGCGCTGCGCGGTGACGAGCACCAGTTCTTCGGCGAAGGCCGATGTCGCTGATAGTTCGGCGTGCTCGATCGGACCGGCGACGAAGGCGCCATCGAGCGAGCCGTCAAGCACGGCGGCGACGAGATCGGCGGTCGGCGCGGTGCGCAGCGTCAGGCGCACCGCCGGGTAACGGCGGTGAAACTCGGCAAGCAGCGCCGGCAGCCGCACGGCCGCGGTCGTTTCCATCGAGCCGATCGACAGCGGTCCTCTCGGCTCGCCGTCGTCGCGCGCCGCGAGCACGGCTTCGCGCGACAGCGCCGCCATGCGCTGCGCATACGGCAGCAGGCGGCGTCCGGCGCCGGTCAGCGACATGCCACGGCTGTGACGCTCGAACAGCGCGGTGCCGATCTCGGCCTCCAGCGCCTTGATGCGCTGGGTGACGTTGGACTGCACGGTATTCAGCTCGTCGGCGGCCCGCGTGATGCCGCCAAGCCGGGCGACCGTGGAAAAGGTGAGCAGGTCGGTCAATTCCATCTGGGACCACCGTTTCAATTTAGAGATGGCTGCGTTCTCTAGTATTCATTATCCGAGAATGTTAGGCCCGCTTAGGCTTGGAGTCCAGAACAGCGAGTCCAGAACAGGGAGCAAACGCATGCCGATCAGCACCGAATTGACGGCGCGTCTGGGCATTGAACATCCGGTCCTGGCGGCGCCGATGGCCATGATCACGGGGAGCCGGCTGGTGAAGGCGGTGAGCGGCGCGGGCGGCTTCGGCATTCTGGGCGGCGGTTACGGCGACAGAGCGTGGCTCGAGGTGGAGACTGCGGCGCTCAAGGAATTCGGCCGTCCGTTCGGCATCGGCTTCATCACCTGGAGCCTCGCCAAGCAACCCGAGCTGATGGACATCGCGCTACAGGCGCGGCCGCGCGCGGTGATGCTGTCATTCGGCGATCCCGCGCCGTTCGCGCCTGATATCAAAGCCGCCGGCGCGCTGCTGATCTGCCAGGTCCAGAACGAAGAGCTCGCACAGCAAGCGCTCGATTGCGGCGCCGACATCCTGATCGCGCAGGGAACGGAGGCGGGCGGTCACGGTGCGTCGCGCACCACGCTCGATATCGTGCCGGCGATCATCGATTTCGCGGCAGGGCGTGTGCCTGTCGTCGCGGCCGGCGGCATCGCTGATGGCCGCGGCCTGGCTGCGATGATGATGCTCGGTGCCTCCGGCCTGCTGATGGGCACGCGCTTCTATGCCAGCGTCGAGGCCGACGCGCCCGAGCAGGCGAAGCAGTTGATCCGCGCGGCGAAGAGCGGCGACACGGTGCGCGGCGTGGTGATGGACTGGTCGCGCAAGCTGATGTGGCCGGCGCCGTTCACCGCGCGCTCGCTCGCCAACGATCATTTGCGGCGGTGGTCTGGCCGCGAGATCGAGCTGATGCAGCGCGCCGACGAGATCGCTGTCGAGTATGCCGCGGCGAGGGAAGCGGGCAATTTCGACATTGCCGCGGTGTTTGCCGGCGAGTCCGTCGGCCTGATCCATGATATCGTTCCCGCGGCCGAGATCGTCGGCCGTATCATTGCCGAAGCCGAGCAGTCGCTGCAGGGCCGGCGCAACTTTCTCTCCTCTTTGACCTGAACAAGTGTGAGACACACCATGTGGCCGGACCGTCGATTGATCGATCGTTTCAAGACCGAATTCCCGATCGTGCTGGCGCCGATGGCCGGCGTGATGGATGCGGAGCTTGTGATCGCGGTGGCGCAGGGCGGCGGGCTCGGCTCGCTGCCATGCGCGATGCTGTCGGCCGAGAAGGCGCGCGAGCAGGTCAACATCATCCGCCAGCGCGTCTCCGCGCCGGTCAACCTCAACTTCTTTTGCCACAAGGCGGTCGACGCCGATCCGGCGCGCGAGGCGACATGGCGGCAGCGGCTGGCGCCATACTATCGCGAGCACGGCCTCGATCCCAACGCACCGATCAACGCGGCGAACCGCGCGCCGTTCGATGCGGCGTTCTGCGCGGTGGTCGAGGAGCTGAAGCCCGAGGTCGTCAGCTTCCATTTCGGCCTGCCGGAGCCGAAACTGTTGCAACGGGTGAAGGGGATGGGCGCCATCGTGATGTCGTCGGCGACGACCGTGAAGGAGGCGATCTGGCTCGAGGAGAACGGCGCCGACGTCATCATCGCGCAGGGCGCCGACGCCGGCGGCCATCGCGCCATGTTCCTGACCGATGATATCGCCGAGCAGCCTGGCACATTCTCGCTGCTGCCGCAGGTGGTGGATGCGGTGAAGGTGCCGGTGGTCGCGGCCGGCGGCATCGCCGATGGACGCGGCATCGCGGCGGCCTTCGCGCTCGGTGCCTCGGCCGTGCAAATCGGTACGGCCTATCTGCGCTGCCCGGAGTCCAAGGTGACGGCGCAGGGGCGTGTCGCGCTGGCGCAGGCCAGCGATGAATCGACCGTCATCACCAATGTGATGACCGGCCGCCCGGCGCGCGGCGTTGCCAACCGCGTGATGCGCGAGGTCGGCCCGATCTCGCCTGACGCGCCGGCGTTCCCGCATGCGGCGACCGCCCTCGGACCCCTGAAGGCGGCTGCCGAAAAGCAGGGCAAGGTCGATTTCACCAATCTTTGGGCCGGGCAGGCGGTACGGATGGGCAAGGAGATGCCGGCCGCGGAGCTGACCCGCGCACTGGCCGGCGCGGCGCTGGTGCGGATGGGAGCGCTGTCTCAGGCCTGACGCGCCGGCTCGTCCCGGCTGATCTCCAGATGCTCGGTCGCGAGCCTGCGATAATGCGCCGCCATTTCCTTGTAATGCTGGCGGGAAATCGAATCCGCGGCGCTTTCGGCGCGGCGCTCGAACATCTCGGCCTTTTCCTGCAGAGCCTTTGCCTGGGATATGCCCATGGCTTGCCTCGCTCAGACCAGGCAGGCCACGTAAAGGATCGCGATCCCCAGCACTGTGCCGATCGACCACAGAGCGGGATCCCAGCCCTCCGACCGGGGGCGGCTTTCGAGCATTGACATGACGCACTCCGAACTTTTCTGTTTGGAGGCAGTAGGCGCCGGCAATGTTTCCGGACCATTTCGTGGCGAGCACGAAGTGGTTTCGTCGTGGGGTTTTGCAGCCTCAATGCGTGCCCGGAATGCCTCGCCGAGGGGCCGGCGGGGTGCGTAGGCCCCGGGGACCGCGGTTGCGGCGCAAAACCGGCCTCTGCTATACGGCAGGCTGACCTTTCAGCCTGACCACCCGAGGCCCTATATAATGTCCGTAGATGCCACGACTGTCCGCCGCATCGCGCATCTGGCGCGGATCGCGGTCAGCGACGCGGAAGTTCCCCATCTCCAGGGCGAGCTGAACGCGATGCTGGCCTTTGTCGAACAGCTGTCGGAGGTGAATATCGAGGGCGTCGAGCCGATGACCTCGGTGACGCCGATGGAGATGAAGAAGCGCACCGATGCGGTCAATGACGGCGAGATCGCCGAAATCATCGTCCGCAATGCGCCCGACACCGTGAACGACTTCTTCCTGGTGCCGAAGGTGGTCGAGTAAAGAGCCCGATCGGATAAGTCCAATGTGTCTGCTCTGCGACGATGAGAAGGCCTACAAGGCCTATATGGATTTCCTCGATGCGATGGAGCGCAAGGGGAAGGTCGCCGACCCCAATGCGGCGATGGACGCCGTGCTCGACCATCTCGAGGCGCTCGATGCCGCCCGCGCCAAGGAAAATGCCAATAACCGGGCGCGCCAAGACGACCCCGCCAACGACAAAACCCTGTCTCCGTTCTTCTGCAGCCCGATCAATAAATGACCGATTTGACATCGCTGACGATCGCCGAGGCCCGCGAGGGCCTGGCGAGCAAGTCTTTCACCGCCCGCGAACTGACTGACGCGCATCTCGCCGCCATCGAAGCCGCGCGCGTGCTCAATGCCTATGTGCTCGAGACGCCCGACCGGGCGCGCGAGATGGCCAAGGCCGCCGACGAGAAAATTGCAAAGGGTGAGGGCGGACCGCTGGCCGGCATTCCGCTCGGCATCAAGGATCTGTTCGCGACCCGCGATATCAGAACCACGGCGTGCTCGAAGATCCTCGGCAATTTCATCCCGCCCTATGAATCGACGGTGACCTCGCAGCTCTGGCGCGACGGCGCGGTGCTGCTCGGCAAGCTCAACAATGACGAGTTCGCGATGGGCTCGTCGAACGAGACCTCGTGCTTCGGCCCGGTCACCAATCCGTGGCGCCGCGAGGGCTCCAACACCACGCTGGTGCCGGGCGGCTCGTCCGGCGGCTCCGCCTCGGCGGTGGCGGCGCTGCTCTGCATGGGCGCGACCGCGACCGACACCGGCGGCTCGATCCGCCAGCCGGCCGCGTTCACCGCGACCGTCGGCATCAAGCCGACCTATGGCCGCTGCTCGCGCTGGGGCATCGTGGCGTTCGCGTCCTCGCTCGACCAGGCCGGCCCGATCGCGCGCACCACGCGCGACGCCGCGATCCTGATGCGCTCGATGGCCGGTCACGATCCGAAGGACACCACGTCGGTCGACATCGCGGTGCCGGACTACGAGGCCGCGATCGGCAAGTCCGTGAAGGGCATGAAGATCGGCATCCCCAAAGAATATCGGCTCGACGGTATGCCGGCCGAGATCGAAAAGCTCTGGAGCGAGGGTGCGCAATGGCTGAAGGCCGCCGGCGCCGAGCTCGTCGAGGTGTCGCTGCCGCACACCAAATACGCGCTGCCGGCCTATTACATCGTGGCCCCGGCGGAGGCTTCGTCGAACCTCGCGCGCTATGACGGCGTGCGCTACGGGCTGCGCGAGCCGGGCAAGAGCATCATCGAGATGTATGAAAACACCCGCGCCGATGGGTTTGGCGACGAGGTGCGCCGCCGGGTGCTGATCGGCACCTATGTGCTCTCGGCCGGCTATTACGATGCCTATTATCTGCGTGCGCAAAAGGTGCGGACGCTGATCAAGAAGGATTTCGAGGACTGCTTCGCCAAGGGCGTGCATGCGATCCTGACGCCGGCGACGCCGTCGGCGGCGTTCGGCATCGGCGAGAAGGGCGGCGCCGATCCGGTCGAGATGTATCTCAACGACATCTTCACGGTGACCGTGAACATGGCGGGCTTGCCCGGCATCGCCGTTCCCGCGGGCAAGGACGCGCAGGGCCTGCCGCTCGGCCTGCAACTGATCGGCCGTCCGTTCGACGAGGAGACGCTGTTCTCGCTCGGCGAGGTGATCGAGCAGGCGGCGGGACGTTTCACGGCGCCCAAGTGGTGGTGAGCGATGGCGGATTTCCGCACCACTCTCGCTGATGCTGCGCCCGATGCGGCGCTGTCGCCGCCGCTCGCCGCATTGTGGTGGGCGAAGAAGGGCGATTGGGATCAGGCGCACCGCATCGTGCAAGACGAGAGCGACGCCAACTCGGCCTGGGTGCATGCCTATCTGCATCGCGTCGAGGGTGACCTCGGCAATGCCGGCTACTGGTATCGCCGAGCCGGCCAGCCGGTCGCCAAGGACACGCTCGAGGCCGAGTGGGAGCGGATTGTGTCCACGCTTTCAGCCTGAACTACCGCGAACATGCTGGTGTCGTGACACCGCGAGCATTAACCGTGTTTCGGCCGCCATGCCGCCGCCCAGATTGACCGTGATAGGCTGGTGGAACCCGGGCGGGGGCCAGTGGCAAAGAGAGTATTCGTGCGTGGGTCGGGCATAGGGGGATGGCTGTCAGCGCTGCTGGTGGCCGTGGTGGGAGCGGGCCTTGCCGGCTGCGCCTCCGTCTACAATCTTCCCGGCAATGTGCCGCTCGGTGCCGCGCTCGCCGATAACAGCAGCGCCCGCGACTATCCGGCCTATGAAGATGACCTGTTGCTCGCGCTGTCGTTCTCCGGCGGCGGCACGCGTGCGGCGGCGTTTTCGTTCGGCGTGCTCGAAGAGCTCGACCGGGTGCACTCCAATGCGGCCGGCAGCAAGACGCTGCTCGATCGCGTCGATTTCGTCTCCGGCGTCTCCGGCGGATCGGTCACCGCAGCTTATTTCGGATTGAAGCGGCGCGCGGCGCTTGCCGATTTCCGCGAACGTTTCCTGCTGCGCAATGCCGAGGAGGGACTGAAGACCCGGATCTCGCTCGGCAATATCGGGCGCGCGCTGGGCGGCGGCGTCAACGACAGCCAGTTCACCGACTGGCTCGACCAGAACCTGTTCGACGGCGCGCGGTTCGAGGCATTGCCGGACGACCGCCGGCCGCGGGTGTGGATCAACGCCTCCGACATCTACAACCGCACGCCGTTCGTGTTCGGCAAGACCTCGTTCGATGCGCTGTGCAGCGACATCCGCTCCTATCGTGTCGCCGAAGCGGTGGCGGCGTCGGCCGCGGTGCCGCTGGCATTTGCCCCGATCGTGCTGCAAACCTATCCCGGCGGCTGCGCCGCGCCGCTGCCGCCCTGGTACGATCGGGTGCGCAACGATCCCAACGCGCAGCCGTTGCTGCGCTCCTACGCCGAGGCCCAGGCGCGCTACCGCGACGGCTCGATGCGCTACGTCAAGCTGCTCGATGGCGGGCTGGTCGACAATTACGGGCTGTCGGCGCTCAGCATCGGTCTGCTCGCCGCCCAGCGTCCTTACGAGCCGCTCGACGAGCGACAGGCCGCGAAGCTGAAGCGCATCCTGTTCCTGGTGGTCGATGCCGGCCGCGGCATCTCAGGCGATTTCGTGCAGACGCTCGAAGGACCGAACGGCGTCGAGCTGGTGTCGGCGGCGGCCGATACCGCGATCGATGCCAGCGTGCGTTCGAGCTACGCGGCCTTCACCGCGCTCGCCGGTGACTGGTCGGGCAAGCTGAAGCGCTGGCGCTGCGGCCTGTCGGCGGCGGATCGGAGCCGGCTTGCCGTCGGCGCCGGCTGGAAGTGCGGCGACGTCGCAATCTATGTCGAGCGGCTCGGCTTCGACCGGCTGGGACCGGAACGCGCCGGTATCCTGAACGCCATCCCGACGCGGCTGTCGCTGCCACCGGAGCAGGTCGACCAGCTGATCGTGGGCGGCGCGGACGCGTTGCGCTCGAGCAAGGCCTACCAGCAGTTCCGGCGCGGGCTCTGATCCGCGCCTCAATGCGCGGCTACGGGCCGCAAGGGCGGCAAGGGGACAGCAAGGCGGCTTGACTGGCGCGGTTGGTTGCGCGAAGCCCAATCCATCCCAGATATTCACTTTATCCGGAAACCGAGATCCATGACCGCATCTGCCGCCCCGCATAGACTGATCAAGCGCGCCACCGGCGATTGGGAGGTCGTGATCGGCATGGAGATCCATGCCCAGGTCACCTCGAACTCGAAGCTGTTCTCCGGCGCGTCGACCGCGTTCGGCGGCGAGCCCAACTCGCATGTCTCGCTGGTCGATGCCGCGATGCCGGGCATGCTGCCGGTCATCAACGAGGAGTGCGTCCGCCAGGCGGTGCTAACCGGCCTCGGGCTGAATGCG
Organism: Bradyrhizobium macuxiense; assembly: GCF_007993935.1. Lineage (GTDB taxonomy): Bacteria > Pseudomonadota > Alphaproteobacteria > Rhizobiales > Xanthobacteraceae > Bradyrhizobium > Bradyrhizobium macuxiense_A. Next base: position 217,924 of record NZ_VITY01000003.1, read on the forward strand.
AAGATCAACCTGCGCTCGGTGTTCGACCGCAAGAACTATTTCTATCCGGACTCGCCGCAGGGCTACCAGATCAGCCAGTACAAGTCGCCGATCGTGGGCGAGGGCGAGGTGTCGCTCGAGCTCGACGGCGGCCGCAGCGTCACGATCGGGATCGAGCGGCTGCATCTGGAACAGGACGCCGGCAAGCTGCTGCACGATCAGTCGCCGACGATGTCCTATGTCGACCTCAACCGGTGCGGCGTCGCGCTGATGGAGATCGTCTCCAAGCCGGACATCCGCGATGCCGAGCAGGCCAAGGCCTACGTCACCAAGCTGCGCTCGATCCTGCGTTATCTCGGCACCTGCGATGGCGACATGGAGAAGGGCAATCTGCGCGCCGACGTCAACGTCTCGGTGCGTCGCTACGGCGAGACCGCGTTCGGTACCCGCTGTGAAATCAAGAACATGAACTCGGTCAACTTCATCGGCCAGGCGATCGAGTACGAGGCGCGGCGTCAGATCGAGATCATCGAGGACGGCGGCACCATCGACCAGGAAACCCGGCTGTTCGATCCGAACAAGGGCGAGACCCGTTCGATGCGCTCCAAGGAAGAGGCGCACGACTACCGTTACTTCCCCGATCCCGATCTTCTGCCGCTCGAGTTCAGCCAGGCCTTCGTCGACGGCCTCAAGGCGCAGCTGCCGGAACTGCCAGATCAGAAGCGGTCCCGTTTTATTACGGGCTTTGGCCTGTCGCCCTATGATGCGAGCGTGCTGGTCGCCGAGCGCGAGAGCGCGGAGTTCTACGAGACGGTGCTGTCGGGTCTTGCCGACAAGGCGCGCGACGGCAAGCTCGCCGCCAACTGGGTGATCAACGAGCTGTTCGGCCGGCTGAACAAGGAGAGCGTTGCGATCGCTGCCTCGCCGGTGTCGGCACAGCAACTCGCCGCGATCGTCGACCTGATCGGCGAGGGAACGATTTCCGGCAAGATCGCCAAGGACTTGTTCGAGATCGTCTGGCAGGAAGGCGGCGATCCGCGCGCACTCGTCGAGACGCGCGGCATGAAGCAGGTCACCGACCTCGGCGCGATCGAGAAGGTGGTCGACGACATCATCGCAGCCAATCCCGACAAGGTCGAGCAGGCCAAGGCGAAGCCGCAACTGGTCGGCTGGTTCGTCGGTCAGGTGATGAAGTCGTCGGGCGGCAAGGCGAACCCGCAAGCGGTCAACGACCTCCTGAAGTCGAAGCTCGGCATCTGACGAACAGGACAATGATGTTGTCCTTGGCGCATGATCCGACCGGATCATGCTCCCGCGCGATCACCTTTGGTGTCGTCGCGCGCGCGTGAACGCGGCGTGATCCAGCCTCACACCCTCTCTCGACGGTGGCACTGACGCCGTCGGCGCCGAATCGGCGAACCTGCGATTCGTTCGCGAATTCGGCTCGGACGACCTCAAACGAGGCAAAAGTCGTCTTTCCCACGAAAATTTTTTCGTTGCCAAAAATTACGACTCGGCGTCTGCGACGCGCCGCTTTTCGCCGTCGCTCGCGACTCAGCGCAACGGCGATCGTGCGTCGATCGCGTCAATGCGAATTCATGGAAAGCCTACAATACAAGGCGTTTCCCGCAACGTTGACAAATGCCGATGTCGGCCGCTGTTGCACTTCTTGCATCGTCGCGCGAATGCATCGTCGATTTGAACGGCGGCGCGCGCTGTGCGCACTGCCATCGCTGCGTCAACACTTCCTTAAGCGGGACACTGTTTTTTTCGGTCTGTTGGTGTATTCGGGAAGTAGTGCATATCGATTCCCGAGTGCACGCAGCGAAGTAGAGCCATCTCACATACTGGAGGGCAACATGGCTAAGAAGGCAAAGAAGGCGAAGAAGGCGAAGAAGGCGAAGAGCGCAGTGAAGAAGACTGCGAAGAAGACCCGCAAGGTCGCCAAGAAGAAGTAAGCCTCTCGCCTTGAGAGGATTGCCGGCGGCTTGACGCCGGCACGTCGCGAGAGCCAGCGGACGGACTGCTGAGAGGCACATCCCACCCCAAGGCTCTGGCTGACGAAAGAGGGTGTCGGCGAGACATCAGGTCAAACGGCTGGATCGAATTTCGGAGAGGGCAACCTTCCCAAAACCGGTCCGGCAGAAGAAACAGAGATTTCTTCGTTCGGTGCGGAGCCCGCTTGGTTCCGCAATTTCACCGGCGAGAATGCCGAGCTGAAATCTGGTCCTGACGTGTTCGCCGACCCCCTCGTTCCGGCGGCCCGCGCAGTCCGCGCCCGGCAGCCACTTTCCCACATCCCAGTTCTGGATCGACGTTGGGCCTGACGGCCTCGCGTTGCTTTTGTATGCGCGCCGTCCGTGGATCGTCCGCAGGGCCCGGCACCCCTCCGTGAATTTCGAGACTGATCGCCGGCGAGGGCCGGCCGGCAGGCGCGGCCGTTGTCCGCGATGGTTATCGTTGTCCGAAGCACCAGGGTAAACCGGCGTTCACGAATGAAAGGAAGTGCCTGCGGCACAGGCACTTCTGCGATTCAGCGAGGCGCCCCGGGCGGCGCCGGTTTACATCCCGTTCATCGCGATACTTAAACCGCTCTTCAAATTTGATGGGCCATGATCATCCCAACAAGCCGGCAAACGGCGAGCGAATAACAGGACGTTTGAACAGTGGACGGGGGCCGCGCTCGGGGGAGGGCGGCCAACAACAAAAAGGGGAATGACGACAATGTTTCAGGGGGTCATCGATCAGGAAAGCGCCGTCCCGGTTGCTGCGACCGCAATCCAGGACGTGCTGTTCGAGCGCGGCATGTATTGGGCGAGCGGCCGCTCCGGCGTGGTCAACCTCGTCGCGGCGCACAAATGGTTCAACCTGGCGGCGCTCAAGGGACGTACCGACGCAATCGCGCACCGCCGCGAAGTCGCCGAGCAGATGTCCGACGTCGAGATCGCGGCTGCCCAGCGCGAAGCCCGCGCCTGGATGACGACGCATTAGGTTTCGTTTGGCGCGGTTTCTTCGCGCGAACCGGTAATCGCTTCGCTCGAAAACGCTCCAGCTCAACAGCTATCGAGCCGGGAGCCTCGGCTCCCTCGCTCCATCTAGAACCAGTATCGCGCGGCGTAGATCACGGTCATCACCGCTCCGGCCACAATGACGAATTGGCGGACCACGGGCGCGGGAAGAACCCGGATCAGGTGACCTCCTGCATAGCCGCCGGCCACGGCGCCGAGCAGCATCGCCAACGTCTCCGGCCAGCGCACCGCTCCCTGCACGATGAAGATCAGTGTGGCGGCGAGCGACACGCAGGTCGCGAGCAGGTTCTTCAGCGCCTTGATCGCCCTGATGTCGTTGGGCTCGGTGACCGACAGCACCGCGGTCAGGATGACACCGAGCCCGGCGCCGAAGAACCCTCCATAGACACACGCCAGTCCGAGGACGGCACCGCTCGCAGCGGTCGACGGCAAGGCTGCGGTCTTCTGCTGCCCGATGGTCATGCTCTGGATCTGCGGCGCATGCGGCGCGACGCCGAGCTCGCGCCTCACCATGCGGCTGAACCCTTCGCGGCTTCGCCCCAAGCCTGCGGCAACGGCGCCGATCGGCGCGAGGCTCTCCGTCAGGGCGGCGCCGAGCTCGGACCGGTCGGTGCGTCCGGTCGAAGCAGACGGCGCGCGCGACAGGATGTCGCCCGCGATCTCGAGGATGTGCTCGGGCGAGATCTCGTCGACGCGCTGCCAGCGAGCCCCGATGCTGACGACCTGGAGCGACGAACAGGCGCGGCTCGCCGGAACATAGGCGTTCAGGCAAGCCGTCTCCTCGTCCGACGTCGGCATCGGCGCATGCAGCATCCCCGCCGGGATCAGCGCGGCATGGCCGGCAGGCACGGTGATGGTCTCACCTTCGATGCGAAAGCTGCGCGACCCGGACAGCACCAGCACGAGCTGGTGTTCGTCATGGAAGTGCGGCCTGAGGCCGAGCGAGCCGGCACCGCGCCACGATGCCAGCTCGACGATGTCGTCACGGTCGGCTCGCCGATAAGTCCAGGCATTGGTCATGGCGAAGCGTAGCACTGACGTCACCGACCGTCATGAGGCGTCATGGCCGCGCGACCGAGGCGATCGGCGAGGCGGTTCGCATCGTCGCGACAGCGATCAGGGCGGCGACGAGGTTGGCGGCTGCGCTGATCGCCACCGGGATGAAATAGCTGTGGCTGATGTCGAACGCGAAGCCGGCGGCGCTCGGACCGAGCAGCGTCCCGAACGCGACGCTGGTGTAGAGGATGCCGATGATGCCGCCGACATTGCGGCCGCCGAAATGGTCGGTGACCACGGCGGGCAGGATCGCGACCCAGCCGCCATAGAACACGCCGAACAGCAGCGCGAACACCGCGAGCGACCAGAAGCTGCTCGCAATCGCCCAGATCGCCAGCGAGACCGCCATGCCGAGATACATCGCGATCAGGAATGCGTCGCGGCCGACGCGGTCGGCGATGCCGCCGAGGAAGAACCGGCCGGCGGTGCTGCCGACGCCGATCATCCCGAGCAGCAACACCGCGAGCGTCGGCGCTACCTGATGATCGACCGCAAAGGGCACCAGATGCACGAAGGGCACGAACACCCCGAATGCGCTGATCAGGCAGGCCGCATAGAGCCCGGCGAAGCGGGCGGTCCTGACCGCGCCGCGGATCGAGACGCCCTGGCGGAGTGGCGCGCTGGAGACTGTCTCCAGCGGATCGCCGTCCGGTCCGGTGCCATAGCGGCGCGGGTCGTCGGCGATCAGCAGTGATGCGCCGATCCCGGCGACGACGGCAACGACGCCGAGCACCACGTAGGCATCGCGCCAGCCGAGGCTCGTGATCAGCCAGGTCGCGAGCGGCGGCATCACCAGCGTCCCGACGCCAATTCCGCTGACCGCGAGGCCCGATGCAAAACCACGCCGCTTGACGAACCAGCGCTGCACGGCGCCGAGCGTCGGGACATAGGCGCAACCGACGCCGGCGCCGATCCCGATGCTGTAGGCGGCATAGACCTGAAGGATGGTCTGCGCCTGTCCCGCCAGCACCATGCCGAGACCGACCAGCGCCATTCCAACGCCAGCAAGCCTGCGCGCGCCCCAGCGATCGGCAAGCGGGCCGGAGACGATGCCGAGACCGAAATACAGGAAGCCGGCGAAGGAGAACACCAGCGACACCGAACCGCGCGAGGCGCCGAACTCGCGCTGCAAGGACTCGACAAAGGACGAGAAGGTGTAGGCGCTGCCGAAGCCGATGAAGGTCACCATGAAGGCGGCCGCGACGACAATCCAGCCGTAGAACGGCTTTGCTCTCTGATATCCGGCGTGCATGACGGCGTTCCTCATGTTCGTTCTCCCTGCGTCGCACGGTCGCCTGCCTTGGTAGGCGGATAGAGCAGCATCTGCGTGCAGCGAAACAGCGCGATGGTCTTGCCGGTCACCTCGCTCTTGATCTCCGCGTCCCACACCTGGGTGGTGCGGCCGGCGTGAATGAGGCGCGCCTCGCAGCTCACGCCGCCTTCGCGCGCGGCGCCGATGAAATTTGTCTTCAACTCGCCGGTGGCGAAGCCGATGGCGCCGTCCGGCAAGGAGGCGAGACAGCCGAACCCGCATGCGGTGTCCGCCAGGGCGACGATGCTTGCGCCGTGCAACAGCCCGTGCGGCGAGAAGTGCTTCGCTGCGATCTCGAAGCGGCCGCTGATGTGGCCGCGTTGGGCTTCGAGCCATTGAAAGTCCAGCAGGCCGGGCAGGCTGCCGGCTTGCGATGCGTTGATGCGATCGACGAGTTGGTTGGGATGGCCGTCCGCACCGACCTCGTGCAGCGCGAGTCTTTGTGTGGCCTCAATCATGTCTTGGTTCCATCAATCCTGGCTTCATCAGGGAACCGAAAGCCGTCCGCGGACGCCGGAAACTAAGATTAGATAATCTAATCTTATTGGTTCGGCTTTCTCTGCGTTGACGCGGCTTCCAGCATTAAGTTAGGCTTATAGAGCGCTCGGATAACCGGATTGGCAAACCAGATTTGCTGCGTGCTAACGATTAGAAAATCTAAATCATGGAAAACAGGCTTCCGCCCCTGAACGCACTCAAGGCGTTCGAATCCGCTGCCCGCCATCTCTCGGTGAAGCTCGCGGCCGAGGAGCTGTACGTGACGCCGGGCGCGGTCAGCCAGATGCTCAAGACGCTGGAGGCCCATCTCGGCGTCAAGCTGTTCGAGCGGGTGCCGCGCGGCATCTATCTCACCGACGCCGGACGCGACTATCTGCCGTCGATCCGCAATGCATTCCGCCAGATCGCGGAGGCGTCGCGCCGCGTCGCTGCGTCGGTTGATGTCGGCACGCTGACGGTCAGCGTCACGCCGTTCTTTGCGTCGGCCTGGCTGGTGCCGCGCATGGCGTCGTTTCAGAACGCGCATCCGGAGATCGACCTGCAGATCGTGACCAGCAACACGCTGGTCGATTTCTCGCGCAGCGGCATCGACGTCGCGGTGCGCCATGGCCTTGGCCGTTATCCGGGGCTGCGCAGCGACCGCGTCGTCACGGTCGAGATGGTGGCGGTCGCATCGCCTTCGCTGATCGCGCGTCTCGGTCGGCCGGCATCTCCCGGCGAACTCGCGGGCTGGCCGCAGGTGCATGACGCCGATCGCAAGGGCTGGAGCCTGTGGTTTCAGGCCAACGGCATCGCGGAGGTTCGCGCGCCGCGCGGACCCTCGTTCGACGACAGCGGCCTGCTGCTGAAGGCCGTGCTGACCGGGCAGGGCGCGGGCCTGCTGCCGGCGGCGATGGTCGCGCATGAGATCGAGAACGGCGAGCTGATCCAGCTGCTCGAGACCGCGCATCTGGAGGAGTTCGCGTATTATCTCGTCTGCCCCGACAACCGGCAGGGGCTTCCGAAGATTGCAGCGTTCAGGGAATGGATCCTGGGGCCGGTGGCGCAGTCTCCGCCTGCGGAGCGTTAGTTCTCCGCCGTGGCCGTCTATCGGTAGAACGCGCTGGGCGTCGCCCCAAAATGCTTGCGGAACATCGCGGTGAAAGCGCTCTGGCTGGCGTAGCCGGCATCGAGCGCGACATCGACCACCCGCGCGCCGCGCGCAAGCCGTTCGAGCGCGAACAGCAGGCGTGCCTGCTGACGCCATTCGCCGAACGTCATGCCGGTTTCCCTGGTGAACAGACGGTGAATCGTCTTCGACGTCAGCTTCAGCCGGCGCGCCCACTGCTCGGCGGTCGAGGTGTCATCGGGGCGGGCCAGCAGCGCCGTGCAGATCCGTGCGAGCCTGATGTCGCGCGGCATCGGCAGGTGCAGCGGCAGCACATCGATTTCGCGCAGCTGGTCGAGCAGCACGCGCATCAGACGCTCGTCTGAGGTCCCGGGCGCATAGTCCAGCGGCACGCGCATCGCGGCGACGAACAACTCGCGCAGCAGCGGCGAGACCGTGAACACGCAGCTGGTCGGCGGCAGATCGGGCGCCGCGGCGGCATCGACGAACACGGTGCAGATCTTGACCGCGCCGCACATGCGGACCTCGTGCGCGAGATTTGCGACCAGCCACACCGCGCGATTGGGCGGCACCACCCAGGTGCCCTCGGCGCAGCGCACGATCATCACGCCTTCGATCGCGTAGAGCAGTTGGCCGCGCGGGTGCGCATGCAGGCCGGTCGACGCGCCGCTCGGATAGTCGATCTCCATCGCTGCCATCGGCCGCGCCGTGGCGTGATAGTCGAGGTGCCGTGTGATCAGTTCGTCCAACACGTCTTAATCTGCATGTCCCAATCTCGCTAGGTGAGGTCATTTTAGCGTGAGACGGACGCTGATGCGACAGGTAGTTGCTGGTGCTCCTTCACCAACGCGCTGCCACGTCATGCTCAGGAAGAATGCCGCACTTCTCTATCCCTTCGTTGCCATCGTGCTATGGGCCGGCAACGTCATTGTCTCGCGTCTCTCGGCGCACACGATCGGTCCGCAGGCGATCACCTTCTATCGCCTGCTGGTCGCAGTGCTCCTGATGTCGCCGTTCGTGGCGCGCGCCGCCTGGCGCAATCGCCGCGCGATCTGGCCGCATCTCGGGCCGCTCGCGATCCTCGGTTTCCTTGCGATGTGCCTGTTCCAGAGCCTGTCGTATCTTGCGGCCGAGACCACGACCGCGACCAACATGGCTGTCTTCACCGCGCTGACCCCGCTATTGACCGTCGCGCTAAGCGCCGCGCTGCTCGGCGAGCAGCCGACGCTTGGCATGATCTGCGGCGCGCCGCTGTCGTTTGCGGGCCTCGTCTATCTCGTCAGCGGCGGTGACTTGTCGTCGCTGCTGCACAACGGCGTGTATGCGGGCGACGCCTTGATGCTGCTGGCCGCGATCGTCTACGCGCTGTACGGCGTGCTGCTGAAGCGCTGGAATCTGCCGATCACCGGATGGCAGTCCACCTACATGCAGGCGTTGTGCGCGCTGGCGGTGATGTTTCCTGCCTTCCTCGCGACGCCGGCGCCGCTCCGGCAGGTCAATGCCGAAACGTGGCCGCTGATCGTCTATGCCGGCGCGCTGGCCTCGGTGGTGCTGCCGTTTTTCTGGATCCGCGGTGTCGCACAACTCGGCCCGAGCCGCTGCGCGATCTTCATGAACCTGCTGCCGGTGCTGACCGCCGCGGCCGCGATCGTGATGCTGGGCGAGCCGGTCAGGTCATTCCACGTCATCGGCGGCGGCCTTGCGCTGCTCGGTGTCGCCTGCGCACAGGCGTTTCCGCGACCGCTGTTGCGAGCGCAGCGTGCTTGAGCATGATGGGACGGTCATGCCGTCGCTGTGACCGATCGTCACAGCGACGCCTGATCGTACCGGCCCAATTCCCGAGTTCCAAAAACGAGGGATTGTTTCCAATCGTTGCTGATTGATGTTCGATCACTAGCGAATCGGCGTGCCTGTAGCTCGGCTGGATCATGAGCTCCGCATCGAGCGCGATCAAACTAAAGGATATCTAGCTTCTCACTTCGAGTCGTGAGGGTTTCCTGGTTTCATCGGTGGTCATCTCGAGCGGGGCATGAACAAGAAGATCGCATATGGCGCGCTTCTGATTGGCGCAATCGTCCTGGTCTTGTTCGCGCACAAGATCAGGACTGCCACGAATCTCCTGACGGAGACGCTGCTGTTCAGCGGTCAACGCACGGCTGTCATCATCAACCGCCTGGACGCGCAGGGGCAGACCGCGAACACGCAAGAGCAGATTGCAAGCAAGCAGGAGCAGGCCGCGGGCAGACAGGAGCAAGCCGCGGGCAGGCAGGAGCAGGCGGCAGGCAGGCAGGAGCAGGCTGCGGGCAGACAGGAGCAGGCGGCAGGCAGGCAGGAGCAGGCTGCGGGTAAGCAGGAGCAGGCTGCGGGTAGGCAGGAACAGACTGCAAGCCGGCAGGAGCAGGTTGCGAGCAAGCAGGAGCAGACATCAGGCAAGCAGGAGGCGGCTGCAAACAGGCTGGAGCAGACTGCAAGTCAGCTCGAGGAGACCGCAAAGCGGTTGCGGGCGGATCTTGGTGCCGCAATCGACCAGCAGAAGCGCGGCCGGCGCGCGCCCGATCTGCAGGGCAACGCAATTTCCGTTTCGCTGCTCAAGAGCGAGGATGGCCCGATGACGCCGGTCTCCATGACGAAAATCTCAGCGCAAGAGTTTCTTATCGCCAACTACCGGGATGTTTATCTGTTCGACCAGGATCAGCGCACCGCGGTGCCGCTTGAGATCGACGTCGAACTCCCCGTCTGGAATCCGACGGCCGTGTTCTACTCGGCTTTCTATGACCGGATCTTCATCGCGAACTACGTTGGAGGCGACATCATCGTCGCTCAGCTTGAGCATACCGCAACCGGTGCGAAGCTTCGGCTCACCGAGCGCATCGCGGATATCGGGATCAAGGGCGCCGAGGGGGTGGCGATCTCGCGAGGCGGTCGATTTATGGGCGTGGCGGACTACGACGGCAACGTGGTCTCCATGTTCGAGCGAGTGGATGATAAATGGATTCTGCGCTGGAAGCGGGATTTGCTGGCCTCTCACGGCATCACGATCATCGGAGATGAGGTGTTCGCGTCGGGTCAGGGGAGCATCGTCAAGCTCGCAATTGAAACCGGGCAAGAGCTCGCCAGGACCGCAAATATTGGCTCTGAAGCGATTCAGTTCGCCACCTGCATCAACGAAGACGAGAGCACGGGCGATCTGATCGGTTCGGATCCCATGGCCGGCGTCGTTTTCACCATGACGAAGAGCCTTCAGTTGAAGGACATATACGGCGCGAATGGCCCGACGTTTGCCAATCTGTCGGCGCCGTTCTGCGCCTATCGGGACAAGGACGCAGCCTATGTCTTGTCCACCTACCAGGACAGGATCGTCGCCATCAGCAAAAGGGCGACGACGTCTTTCGAGTTCGGTTCGCCGCGCTGGAAATACATCGCTGACCAATCGAGATTTCGATATCCCTTCGTTGCCTCGCGCGGATCCGTCCGATTCGATGCGCCGAGCTACCAGATGTTCGACAAGACGGTGCGTGCTGCCTATGGCGCGCTGGCGGCGAGCGATGGCACGCTGTTGATGATGCCCGGCCGCGGAGACCTGTTCGGCGGCGAGTGGCCGTTCTACGCGACCGGCATAGCCAGCGATCCAAACTGGCTTGTCATCGTCTCCAATTCATCACCCAGTGCAATTCTCTATAACCGCAAGACGGGTGCGCTCGGAGGCGTCACGATTGGCGAGTGGGATTGCTGGGCGCAAGCGAGTGAAATCCTGTGTCCATCGCGGCGCTATACCATCGGCGAACTCGCTGCAGCCGGTGGCATGCTGGATCGGGAGGAAGAGGCCAAGATGGCGGGAGGTTGGATTGGAAGTGCGATTCCGCTCCTGAAGTACTGGGCGGAATGGTCACCGGCTCGACCGGCTGAGGCAAGTCACTAGACGCTGCCTGCTCGCAGGAGCTCCGCGCGATCACTCGCAAGCGATACCCTTCCGATCTCGTGGTTTTGATCACATGTGAAAGGCCGGGCCAGAATAGGGCGCCGCAGCCCGCGATCACTTGTTCGCTGAAACGGAGTGATCGCCATGCGCGCTGCCTTACGAATGTCGCTACGTATCTCCCTGGCCTTGACGCTACCCCTCGTGATCCTGTGCAGTGCTGCCGCCGACGCCGCAACTGCGCATCATCGGCGCGTGCGACAGCATCTCATTGTCCGTCCAACTGAACAGATCGTCCCTCCGGACCGTTACGTGTATCCAGGCTTTGGGCCGATCCCGCCGGGCGAGAACAGGAATCTCGATCCATCGACCCGCGGCAGCGGCTGACATCGCTCAGCGCTGCACCGACGCACGCAGCGATATGCCTGAGTGACCCGCCTCACATCAATTGCGCAACAGTCCTGCGAGGGTCCTGCCAGGGTGATGCAATGGTGCGTCGGCCCAATTGTGGAGGAGGGTAAATCATGCGTTCGATTACACTGAGCTTCGCCGTTGCAACTGCGATTGCTCTGTTCACGTTCGGTCAGTCGGCCTCTGCCGCCCCGATCGGGGCAGTCGTGAAGGCGTGCGACAGAACCGCAGGGTGCAATTACAACCTGAACAAGGCCGGAGACCTGTCGGGCTGCTCCTCGAAGGCCTGCTTCTACTGCCCGAACGACGGCAAGCGGCAGTGCTTCCCGGTGCAGTAAGCAGCCAGGGGCTCGCTACTGGCGGGCCCCTTTGCTTCTCAGGGATCGGCTAGGCTGCGTCGGTGACCAGCTGAGATCTCTCGGTGACACGCTTCTCGAGCGTGGCGATGGTACCCTTGAGATTGGCGTACCGCTCATTGAGCGACCTTGCCAGGATCGGGTACCTGGCGTCCGACCGGTCACGAATCCCCGCGCGCGCTTCTTCGGTGGCGATGTCGGCTTCGATCTGCTGGCAGACCAGGACAAGATCGGACAGCATCTTGCTGATCGTCGACTCTCGTCCGTCGTGTCCGCGAGCTGTCTCAAAACGATGGTGCATGTTCATGTGCGTGCTCCGAATGTCTGAGTTCGGCACACCGAGAACCGCCGGCGCCGAACTATTCACGGATGCATCGCAAATAGCCTGCCAGTCGTGGGTCCGTAACAATACGGTCGGGGCGGTCTGACGCGGAGGTGCCACCCGGTGGCGACAGCCTGCTGGGTCTCGCGAGACTAGTCTCGCCGCCACGCCGGAATGCAGGCGCTGAGCGTGACGCGCTTGTAGTCGCGGGCGGCATCCTGATCGCCGGCTTGTTCGGCAAACCTGACCGCGGCCTCCATATCTTGAGCGGCGGACGCGCTGTCGCAGAACAGGCTATGAATTTCAGCCCGGTATCGATAGGCCCTGTAGTTCATCGGGTTGTACGAAAGCGCCAGATTGTAGTTGCTTTGCTCCTCGGTGGCGACTAGGCGCGCTTCATCCGATTGGCTGTTGAAGTTGGTGAGGCGATTGAGCGACTGGAGTGAGCCGAGCTCCAAATAACGCAGAGACATCGCGCCAAGACTTGCAGGAAGTGCGTCGCTCGACGAAGAAGGTTGCTCCGCCGCGGTGTTCGCGCGTTCGATTTCGATCTTTTTATATTTTATGGCGTTGTCGTAGTCCCGCAAGCTCTGGAACGTGCTCGATATCTCGCCGTTGATCGGCGCAAGATAGGCGGTCGAGAGTCGTCGATCGCTCAGCAGGTTGAGGCATGCCCGGATCTTTGCCTGCGCAGGCAACACATCACGACATTCCTTGCCAACCACACGCCACTCGTCCCGCGAATGCACCGTCGGCGGCGTCTGTGCAGCCGGCAGAACGAGAACCAGTGCGAAGCAAATCGCTGACCTGAGACCGCGGCTTGAGCCATCCATCTTGGTTCTTCGCCTTCAGCCCGATCTCGCTAAACTAGCTGGCGGTTTCTTCGTGCGGGCTTCCTGATCATTTGATGCCAAATAATCATCCCGAGGGGAAGCCTGCCGCTTCCATGTCGGCCCTCGCGCGCGCCCGTTGAGGTCGCCGCGGGTACACCAGACGGACTCAAAGGTGAGGCCGTTCGAGACTGGGAAAAGACCGAACGGCCTCAGCCGGCCCGTAGGACCAAAAATGGAAGAAATGGGTCGGCACTCCAGCTACGGAGCTGCCGGGCACATGGTTTCACTGGCCAATTGACGTTGCGAGCATACGCAGTGCCTGCGCAACAAACGACGTTGCCTGAACGAATGAGGCCGCTTGCTATGAGCGCGCAGGGTCGGCTTGACGACAGGTCGTCAAGACAAACGCCGCCTTGCTGCATTGCCACTCGCTGCCAAGCGCAGCGCTTGAGACCGGCCGCGGCGCAGCAACGATCGCCAGGACCGCAACCATGCCGGCCAGCGAAGTGGCGATGACGAGCCTGCCTGCTTTGGATGCGAAGCGCTGCGCTAGCCAGGGACTCAAGTCGGCGGAGCGACGAAGCTGGGCGTTACGCAAAACCTGGTCGAGATCCTGGAATTGAATGCCATCGTCGTGCTGCATGGCTTTACCCCGGAAATGTTCAGGTGAAGAAAACAATGCGGCGAGGTTGGGCGCGATTTGTTTCGCGCTCGCTTCGAGGTGCCGGGAATGATGTTTCGTTCACGTGGAGGTGACTGCCGGTTCACACCGGGCGGGCCGAAGCCCGAATTTCTCCACGCAGATACCTGGAGACCATCGTTGGGCAGCCGGTTGTGGGGCTGGCGGAGAGGGAGGGATTCGAACCCTCGATACAGCTTGAGACCGTATGACGCTTTAGCAAAGCGTTGCCTTCAGCCACTCGGCCACCTCTCCAATGGCGCCGATATGCCCGAGTGGGCGCTGAGCCGCAAGCGGCAGATTCAGATTGCGACAAGGTGATTTAGTGGCAGCTCACCCGCCGGCCGCCCCGGAGCGGGCGCAGAGCCTCTATATTGCGCAGCGATTTGGCGGTGTGGGTCCGGTCGAATGAATTAAATATCATATATAACAATGAGTTAGATTGTTTTTTAGCCAGGCCTGAACGCTGCCGGTCGCAAGGCTGTTGAAAACCGCCTGGCGCGGGCTCACTCCGCGCTGGTGCCGCGGTGCAGATCGGCCTCGATCTGCAATCTGGTGCCGCCGCCGAAGCGGGCGCGGTAGACCTGCAGGTTCTCCATGATGCGCTGGACGTAGTTCCGTGTCTCCGAGAACGGAATCAGCTCGACCCAGTCGACCGCGTCGACCTTGGGATCGCGCGGGTCGCCGTAGCGCTCGATCCACTTCTTCACGCTGCCGCGGCCGGCATTGTAGGCGGCGAAGGTGAGGATGTAAGAGCCGCGATAGTCCTCGAGCAGGCCGCCGAGCTCGGCCGCGCCGAGCGTCGCGTTGTAGACCGGGTCGGTCTTCATCCGGTTGAGATCGAAGCCGATGCCGGCCCGCTTGCAGACGTAGCGTCCGGCGTCCGGCGTCACCTGCATCAGGCCGTAGGCCTGCGCCGGCGACACCACCGCCGGATTGAACGCGCTCTCCTGGCGCGCGATCGCGTAGACCACGCTCTGTTCGACCTCCGGCCCGACCTGGCGGAACGACGGGATGCCGTTCACCGGATAAGCGTAGTGGTCGAACGGCAGTCCGCGGTTGAGGGCGGATTTGCCCATCAGCAGCATGCCGCGGGCATCGCCATGGCGTGCGGTGAGCTCGCCGAGGCCGGCCAGCGCTTCCGGATCGCCGTTGTCGCCCATGTCGCCGAAGATCGGGATCGCGAGCTCGCGCGCGTCGATTTCGTAGAGCAGCCCGACCGCCCGCACGATCTCCAGCCGATCGGCGCCACGGCCGCGCGGCGCGCTGTTCAGCTCGATCTGCGGCAGGCCGAGTTTGGCGCGCGCGAGCTGGCCGTAATAGCTGGTGGATTGCTCGGCCGCGCGTGCATAGGCCGCGCGTGCTTCCTGGCCGCGGCCGGCGGCTTCCGCGGCGCGGCCCTGCCAATAACCGGCACGCGCGAGCGCCGTCGGGTTGGCGCTGCCGACGCCGATCCGCGCGAAGTGCTGGGAGGCGAGGGCGGGATCGTTGAGGAAGCGCAGCGCGATCCAGCCCGAGGTGAATTCCTGCTCGGTCTTGTAGATGTCACGGGCCGGCAGCGCCGCGTCGCGCGCGATCAGATAGGCGGTGCGAAACTCGTTGACGTCGATCATCTTGCGCGCCAGCAGGCGGCGCTCGACCCACCATTCGTCGGCATTGTAGAGCCGCGCGGCGTCCTTCGGCGCGCTCAGCATCAGCCGCGCGGCCTCACTGAACTTCTCCTCGCGGCGCAGCAGCTGGATCTTGGCGAACAGATAGCCGGTGTCGCCGGACAGTTCGCTCGGCACCGCTTCGAGCAGCGCGCGCAGGTTCGAGCCCTTGCGATTGGCGGCGATGCGCGCCTTGGCGAGCGCCAGATAGCCGGAGCCGAGCCGCTTGGCCTCGCGGATGCCGGCAGCCTCGTTGTCGGTGCCATAGAGCATCGTGTCCATGCGCGCCTTGTGGTCGGCGGCGGTCAGGAACGAGCCGAACATTTCGAGCGCGGTGGTTTCGGTCTCCTCGCTCATCCCGTCATTGCGCCAGGCCTCGCGGACCAGGCGCTCGGCGTTGCCGCGGTCGCCGCGTCCGACCATCACCTTGGCGAGCGCGAGCCGGCCCTTGGCGGAGACCGGCGATTCATTCTGGAACCAGCCCCAGACCGCGGAGTCGTCGCGATGGTCGTCCCATAGCGAGGCCTCGATGCGGCGGCGCAGGAAGGTCTGCGAGGGCCAGCTCGGATTGGCGTCGAGGAAGGCGCGGTAGCGCTCGACCGAGGCGCCGTTGTCCTCGCTGCGCAGGATCAGCCATTCCGCAAGCTTGCGCGCGACCGGATCGGAGATCGAGGCCTCGGCCTCGGTTGCGTCAGAGGGCCTGCGCTTGCGCAACAGCTCGACGACGCTGGCGAGCGCTTCCTTGTCCGACTGCGAGGTCGACGATGTCGCGGCCACGGCCGCAGGAAGCACCGGCTTGCGCGCGAGCGGCGCGGCATGCTGGCGGGTCGCCGGAACCAGCGCGGGGGCGGGCACCGACCTGCTCGAGACAGTACCCGTCGCCGCCGGCGAGATGTGCTTTGAAGTCGTGGCCGTGGTGGTCCTCGGTTCGGCGGACTTCGGAGCTGTTGTCTTGTGCGCCTCGGTCTTGGGAGGGGCGGCCTTGGCTCCGTCTGTCATGGCCGTACCGGACTTGGAAGCGACCGGTTTGGAAGCGGCCGGCTTGGCAGCGTCGGTCTTGGCTGTGCTGTGCTTGGTGTCGCCGCTCTTGGTTTCACCGCTCTTGGTTTCGCTGCTCTTGGTCGCGGCTGGCTTGGAAGCCGCCGGCTTCGAAGTCGAGGTCTTGGGAGTGGCGCTCTTGGAAGCCGCAGTCTTCGGCGCGGCAGGCTTCGCAGCACTGGATTTGGACGCCGACTCTTGGGCAGCCGGCTTTGCGGTTGGAACATCTTCGGCGGCCCGGGCGTCGGGCGTGATGGCGGCAAGGCCGACAACGAGCGCCAGGCTCGTCGCCAGCGCCGTCGACCGCAATGTGCCTGCGCGAACGGAACGGATCACAGAAGTCCTCTGCGGCCCCGAATCATCTGGTCGTTTGGGCCATGGGTTCTTATTTGATTGAAAACGTAGACAAAATACTAAGAAGCGTGCCGGTGCGGCTGTTTGCGCCAGCACAACGGCAAAATCGCGGCTGGAAGCGGTTTCGCGCGCCGCAGATTACCGTTGGGAATAGGTACGGTACGGCCCTTTCGCCTGTCGGCCAGACCCGATATGAATTGCCCTTCATGGCGTTTCGCATCAACCGGGTGCCGGTTGCACGGACGTAAAGCACGACAACAACAAGGGTCCGTCGACCTAGCCTTTAGCCTGAAGCGTTTGGAGGAAGTCCATGGCAGCCAAGACAAAATTCCGGGGATCATTCACTGCCTTGGTTACGCCCTTCAAAAACGGCTCGGTCGATGAGGCGGCGTTCCGCGGCCTCGTGAACTGGCAGATCGCCGAGGGCACGCACGGCCTGGTGCCGGTCGGCACGACCGGCGAAAGCCCGACGCTGAGCCACGACGAGCACAAGCGGGTGGTCGAGTGGTGCATCGAGGAGGCCAAGGGCCGGGTGCCCGTGATCGCCGGCGCCGGCTCGAATTCGACCAAGGAGGCGATCGAGCTCGCCGAGCACGCCGAGAAGGCCGGCGCCAATGCGGTGCTGATCGTGACGCCGTACTACAACAAGCCGACCCAGGAAGGCATGTATCAGCACTTCAAGGCGATCAACGATGCGATCGGCATTCCGATCATCATCTACAACATCCCGCCGCGCTCGGTGATCGACATGTCGGTCGACACCATGAAGCGGCTGTTCGAGCTGAAGAACATCGCCGGCGTCAAGGACGCGACCGCCAGCATGGTGCGGGTTTCGCAGCAGCGCGCTGCGATGGGCGAGGACTTCAACCAGCTGTCCGGCGAGGACGCGACCATCATCGGCTACATGGCGCATGGCGGCCATGGCTGCATCTCGGTGACCTCGAACGTCGCGCCGCGGCTGTGCTCCGAGTTCCAGACCGCCTGGCAGAAGGGCGACGTCACCACCGCGCTCAAGATCCACGACAAGCTGATGCCGCTGCACACCAACCTGTTCATCGAGAGCAATCCGGCACCGGTGAAGTACGCGATGTCGCTGCTCGGCAAGCTCGACGAGAAGCTGCGCCTGCCGATGGTGCCGGTCGCCGAATCCACCCGCCAGGCCGTCCGCAGCGCCATGGTGCATGCCGGCCTGATCAACTGAGCCGGGACCGTACCGCAGTGAACAATGCCGTGCGCAATGTCGAAGAGAAGGGGATGGGCATGCTGAAGGAGTTCCGCGAATTTGCCATGAAGGGCAATGTCGTCGACCTCGCCGTCGCCGTCATCATCGGTGCAGCCTTCGGCGCCATCGTCACCTCGCTGGTCGGCGACATCATCATGCCGATCATCGGCGCGATCACGGGCGGTCTCGACTTCTCCAATTATTTCACCGGGCTTTCCAAGGCGGTCAACGCAACCAACCTGGCCGACGCCAAGAAGCAGGGCGCGGTGCTGGCCTGGGGCAACTTCCTGACGCTGACGCTGAACTTCCTGATCATCGCTTTCGTCCTGTTCCTGGTCGTCCGCTTCATGAACCAGTTCAAGCGCAAGGATGAGGCCAAGCCCGCCGAGCCGCCGAAGCCGTCCGACGAGGTCGTGCTGCTGACGGAAATCCGCGATCTCCTCAAGAAGGGCTAACGTGGCCGAGAAGAACGAACGCCCGATCAAGGTTGTCGCCGAAAACCGAAAGGCCCGCTTCAACTACGCAATCGAGGACACCATCGAGGCCGGCATTTCGCTGACCGGCACCGAGGTGAAGTCAATCCGCAGCGGCAAGAGCACGATCGCGGAATCCTATGCGGATTCCAAGAACGGCGAGCTGTGGCTGATCAACGCCAATATTCCCGAGTATCTGCAGGCCAACCGCTTCAACCACGAGCCGAAGCGGCCGCGAAAGCTGCTGCTGCACCGCAAGCAGATCAATAAGCTGCTCGGCGCCGTCGACCGCGAGGGCATGACGCTTATTCCGCTGAAGCTGTACTTCAACGAGCGCGGCCGTGCCAAACTGCTGCTCGCGGTCGCCAAGGGCAAGAAACTGCACGACAAGCGCGAGAGCGAGAAGAAGCGCGACTGGTCCCGCGAAAAGGGCCGCCTGATGCGGGCGCGAGGATAGCGTTCAAGCCGTCATTGCGAGGAGCGAAGCGACGAAGCAATCCACCCATCCAGTGCGCGTCGCCATGGATTGCTTCGCTTCGCTCGCAATGACGCTACGGAGATGCAGGCCATGACCCAGAGCAGCCTCACCGACGTCGACTGGAGCAAGATCCCGGCGCCCACCGATGACGGTGGCGCGGCGCACCTCGCCGGCATGACGATCCCGCCGGTGACCTTGCGGGCCACCAACGACGCGTCCGTGACGCTGTCGGCGCTCAAGGGCCGCACCGTGGTGTTCGCCTATCCACGAACCGGCGAGCCCGGCAAGATCGGGCTGGTCGACGATTGGGACATGATCCCCGGCGCCCGCGGCTGTACGCCGCAGACCTGCGCGTTCCGCGACCTGTTCGCCGAGCTCAAGGCAGCCGGTGCTGCCCAGGTGTTCGGGCTGTCGACGCAAAGCAATGCCTACCAGACCGAGATGGCCTCGCGCCTGCATTTGCCGTTCCCGGTGCTGTCGGACGACGCGCTGGAACTGACGCACACGCTGAGATTGCCGACGATGTCGGTGGCGGGCCTGACGCTGATCAAGCGGCTTGCCCTGATCATCGACGATGCGCGCATCACGCAGGTGTTCTATCCGGTGTTTCCGCCTGACCGGAACGCGGGCGATGTGCTGGAATGGCTGAAGGACAATCCGCGGAAGGACTAGCTAGCGCAGCCGGGGCGCTGACAAAATATCGAAAACAACCCCATGCAAAGCAGCCGGCGGCGGCCGGTGTCCGACCAGGCAACTTGACACGTCGGGCAAATCAGGGATATTTTTCTATTATTCAGAAATGATGTCCCGCGGGGTTTGCGGGCTTCGGATAAGCGGTTCGCAAAGCGGATACCGGAAGGGCGCTAGCCGAGATCCTTCCGCACCGTCGCGAAGACCTTGCGGAACATGTCGGTCGTCAGCACACCGGTGTTCGTGTTGTAGCGCGAGCAGTGGTAGCTGTCGTAGAGCTTGTACTTGCCGATGCTATGCACGGCGCCATGCACAAACGGCGCTGCGGCAAGACGAACCCCCAATGCCTTCAGGGTCGATTCGTGGGCGATACGCCCGAGCAGCACGATGGCCCGCACCTTCGGCATCGCAGCAATGGTGGCGCTGAGGAACTGCCGGCAGGTGTTGATCTCGGCCGGCAGCGGCTTGTTCTGCGGCGGCACGCAGCGCACCGCGTTGCTGATCCGGCTGTCGACCAGCGTCATGCCGTCGTCCGGCCGCGCCTGGTAGACGCCGCTGGCAAAGCCATATTCGAGCAGGGTGGCGTAGAGCAGGTCGCCGGCGTAGTCGCCGGTGAACGGGCGGCCGGTGCGGTTGGCGCCCTGCATGCCCGGCGCGAGCCCGACGATCAGTAACCGTGCGTTCGGATCCCCGAAGGATTCCACCGGCGAGTTGAACCAGTCCGGGTGGAGTTTGCGCGCCTGTGCGCGAAAGTCGGCCAGCCTGACGCAGAGCTGACAGTTGCTGTCGGGACGCGTGGGTGCGGCGACGAGGTTACTCGTCGAAATCGTCATCGGCTCCCCGTGGGGCCATGGTGGTCGCGCGCTGCAGGAATTGCGGGGAGTGATGACGCGGCTCGCGGGGTTCGCGCGGGGCCGGACGTTCGGACGGATCGCGGCCAAGCTTGGATTGCAGTTCGACGAGGTCGGTGAAGACGTCGGCCTGGCGGCGCAGCTCGTCGGCGATCATCGGCGGCTGGCTGGCAATGGTCGAGATCACGGTGACGCGAACGCCGCGGCGCTGCACGGCCTCGACCAGCGAGCGGAAGTCGCCGTCGCCGGAAAACAGAATCATCTGGTCGATATGCTCGGCGAGTTCCATGGCATCGACCGCGAGCTCGATGTCCATGTTGCCCTTGACCTTGCGGCGGCCGCTGGCGTCGATGAATTCCTTGGTCGCCTTGGTGACGACGGTGTAGCCGTTGTAGTCGAGCCAGTCGATCAACGGACGGATCGACGAATACTCCTGATCCTCGATGATCGCCGTGTAGTAGAACGCGCGAAGCAGCGTGCCGCGACTCTGGAATTCCTTCAGGAGGCGCTTGTAGTCGATGTCGAAGCCCAGCGTTTTTGCGGTGGCGTAAAGATTGGCTCCGTCGATGAAGAGCGCGATCTTGTTGGAAACAGGTGACGACATCAAAGTGTTCTCGCGTGGTTGTTAGTGTTCTTAGCGCGGCGGTGATCAACCGCGCGCAATTTCCGGCGTTGCTGCCTAAAGTTCAGTGAATCTTTCCCCACGACAGTCACCACCGCAATTATGGTGAGGCGAGGGCAAAAAGCCTAGACCTTTGACATTGCAATGAAGAGATTTACTTGTCTGGGACAGCAACCTAGCCATGTCGTCAGACGCTCCGGCCCTTCTGGCCCCGGCAGACCGGGTTATCAGAGCCTGTTGGGAAGGCAAATCACAAATTTTGCCTTGCGAAACCGGGGCTAGCGCTATAACTAACCCTCATAACCTACATGTTCGGTCCCTTTTACCACGGAGCGCCTCGAGATGGCTCGCGTCACCGTCGAAGATTGCATTGATAAGGTCGACAATCGTTTCGACCTCGTCCTGTTGGCTGCGCACCGCGCCCGGATGATCTCGTCGGGATCGCAACTCACGGTTGATCGCGACAACGACAAGAACCCGGTCGTGTCGCTGCGCGAGATTGCCGATTCGACGATCTCGCCGGAAGACCTGAAGGAGGAATTGGTACACTCCCTGCAGAAGTTCGTCGAGGTGGACGAGCCCGAGCCGGACACTGTGCCGCTGATCGGTTCCGCTGGTGCCAGCGTCGACGCCGACGACACCGAGGTCGCGGTCGAGCGCATGACCGAGGAAGAGCTGCTCAAGGGCCTCGAGGGCCTCGCGCCCCCGGAAGAGCAGCCCGAGGAAGACGAGTAAGCTCGTCCCTTCAGCCCCCGGTTTCGAACGGATTTGAAAAAGGCCCGGACATTGCTCCGGGCCTTTGCTTTTGTTGACAATTTTGCTGTTACGGTGCGTCCTATGCGGGCGCGGGAAATTGAATGGTTCCAGGGCCCGTGCGGGGTGCAGCTTCATTCGAAAGCGCACTAGATTGAGGAAGAAGGGACGTTCGGGTCCCGCGCGAGAGGCAGCGAGTTCATGGCGTATCGACGCCGCAGTTCCATCCAGATGCAGGCTGCGACCGAAACGGTCGCGGTGGCGCCGGCGTCGTCCACGGCGGAGAGGCCGGTCAAGCCGCGGACGCGCATGATGCGACAATATGACCTCGTCGAACGCGTCCGTTCCTATAACCCCGATACCAACGAGGACCTGCTCAACCGCGCCTATGTCTACGCCATGAAGGCGCACGGCACGCAGATGCGAGCCTCCGGCGATCCCTATTTCTCGCACCCGCTCGAGGTCGCCGCGATCCTCACCAACCTCAAGCTCGACGACGCCACGATCGTGGCGGCGCTGCTGCACGACACGATCGAGGACACCGAGGCGACGCGGGCCGAGATCGATCATGTGTTCGGCCATGAGATCGGCGCACTGGTCGAGGGACTGACCAAGTTGAAGCGGCTGGAACTGGTGTCGCGCGAGGCCAAGCAGGCCGAGAATCTGCGCAAGCTGCTGCTCGCGATCGCCGACGATGTCCGCGTGCTGCTGATCAAGCTCGCCGATCGCCTGCACAACATGCGGACCATGGAGTTCATGCCGCCGGCCTCGCGCCGCCGCATCGCCGAGGAGACGCTGGATATCTATGCGCCGCTGGCCGGCCGCATGGGCATGCAGGAGATGCGCGAGGAACTCGAGGATCTGTCGTTCTTCGTGCTCGATCCCGAGGCCTATGCGGTGGTCAAGCAACGGCTCGATTCACTGGCCGAGCGCAACCGCAATTTGATCGGCGAGATCGAAACCCAGCTCTCCAAGAACCTGCAGAAGAACGGCATCACCGCGCGGGTGTTCGGCCGCCGCAAGCAGCCGTTTTCGATCTGGACCAAGATGGAGCGCAAGTCGGTCGGTTTCGAGCAGCTGTCCGACATCTACGGCTTCCGCGTCATCCTCGACGATGTCGGCGCCTGCTACCGCGCGCTCGGCATCGTCCACACCACCTGGCCGGTCGTGCCGGGCCGCTTCAAGGACTACATCTCGACCCCGAAGCAGAACGACTACCGGTCGATCCACACCACCGTGATCGGCCCGGGCAAGCAGCGCGTCGAGCTGCAGATCCGCACCGAGGAGATGAACCAGATCGCCGAGTTCGGCATCGCCGCGCATGCCTTCTACAAGGAAGGGGCCGGCTCGCCGCATGAGCGGCTGAAGCACGAGTCCAACGCTTTCGCCTGGCTGCGCCACACCATCGGCATCCTCTCGGAAAGCTCCAATCCGGAAGAATTCCTCGAGCATACCAAGCTCGAGCTGTTCCACGACCAGGTGTTCTGCTTCACGCCGAAGGGCAAATTGATCGCGCTGCCGCGCAACGCCAACGTGATCGATTTCGCCTATGCCGTGCACACCGGCGTCGGCAACAGCGCGGTCGGCTGCAAGATCAACGGCAAGTTCGCGCCGCTGTCGTCGGAGCTGCAGAATGGCGACGAGGTCGAGGTGCTGACCTCGAAGGCGCAGTCGGCGCCGCCGTCGGCCTGGGAGGCGCTCGCCCGCACCGGCAAGGCGCGCGCCGCGATCCGGCGTGCCACCCGCGATGCCGTGCGCGACCAGTATGCCGGCCTCGGCCGCCGCATCGTCGACCGCCTGTTTGCCCGCGCCAAGATCGAATATGCCGACGACAAGCTGAAGGGCGCGTTGCCGCGGCTCGCGCGCACCTCGATCGAGGAGGTGATGGCCTCGGTCGGACGCGGCGAGATCAAGGCCTCCGACGTCGCGCGCGCGATGTATCCCGACTACAAGGAAGAGCGGCTGGTGCGCTACGGCGCCAAGAAGGGGCTCGCCGCCAAGCTGAAGACGCAGACCCCGCCGCATCCGGCGCGCGCCACCTCGGTGATCCCGGTGCGCGGCATCAATTCCGACCTGCCGGTGAAGTTCGCGCCGAACGGCGGCGCCGTGCCGGGCGACCGGATCGTCGGCATCGTCACGCCGGGCGAGGGGATCACGATCTACCCGATCCAGTCGCCGGCGCTGAAGGATTTCGAGGAGGAGCCGGAGCGCTGGCTCGACGTGCGCTGGGATATCGACGAGACCATGCCGCAGCGCTTCCCGGCGCGTATCCTGATCCACAATGTCAACGAGCCCGGCAGCCTCGCGCAGATCGCAACCGTGATCGCCGAGCACGACGGCAATATCGACAACATCCACATGTCGCGCCAGTCACCGGATTTCACGGAGCTGACCATCGATCTTGAGGTCTATGACCTCAAGCATCTCCTCGCTATCATCGCGCAGTTGCGCGCCAAGGCCGTTGTCGCAAAGGTCGAGCGCGTCAATGGGTAGGATGGATGCGTAGGGCATCGGCTAGCGCAAGCAACGCCGTCCTTCGAAGGGTTGCGCCCGCGCATGACAGGCTAGAATTGCAGGTTGGTGAAATGTCAAAGGCTGCTCCCCTCCGTCTCGGTATCAATGTCGATCACGTCGCGACCCTGCGCAATGCGCGGGGCGGGGCGCGGCCCGATCCGGTGCGGCTGGCGCTTGCCGCGATCGCGGCCGGCGCCGACGGGATCACCGCGCACCTGCGCGAGGACCGGCGTCACATCCGCGACGAGGACATGGCGCGGCTCAAGGCCGAGATCTCCAAGCCGCTGAATTTCGAGATGGCGGCCACCGACGACATGCTGCGGATCTCGCTCGCCACCAAGCCGCACGCGGTCTGCCTGGTGCCGGAACGGCGCCAGGAACTCACCACCGAGGGCGGCCTCGACGTGGTCGGCCAGCACAATGCGCTGGCGCCGTTCATCGCGCGGCTCAACGATGCCGGCATCCGGGTGTCGCTGTTCATCGCCGCCGATCACAGGCAGATCGAGATGGCCGCCAAGCTGAAAGCGCCGGTGATCGAGATCCACACCGGCGGCTGGTGCGATGCCGTGGTCGACGGTCACAAGGACAAGGCGGAGGCCGAATGGAAGCGCATCGTCGCCGGCGCGAAGCTCGCGCAGGCAGCGGGGCTCGAGGTCCATGCCGGCCACGGGCTCGACTATGAGACCGCGGAGACGATTTCCGCGCTGCCCGAAATCCGCGAGCTCAACATCGGCTATTTCATGATGGGCGAGGCGCTGTTCGTCGGCATCGCCGAGACGGTGCGCGAGATGCGCGCGGCGATGGACCGCGGCCGCGCCAAGGTCGGCGCATGATCATCGGCATCGGCTCCGACCTGATCGACATCACCCGGATCGCGAAGGTGATCGAGCGGCACGGCGAGCGCTTCCTCGACCGCATCTTTACCGACGCCGAACGCGCCAAGGCGCTGCGCCGCGCCAACAGCGAGAAGATGGTGGTCGCAACCTACGCCAAGCGCTTCGCCGCCAAGGAGGCCTGCTCCAAGGCGCTCGGCACCGGTATCCGGCGCGGGGTGTGGTGGAAGGACATGGGGGTCGTGAACCTGCCGGGAGGGCGGCCGTCGATGCAGCTGACCGGCGGCGCGCTGGCCCGGCTGCAGGAACTGACGCCCGAGGGCATGCAGGCGCAGATCGACCTGTCGATCACGGACGACTGGCCGCTGGCGCAGGCCTTCGTCATAATTTCGGCGGTTGGCCCGGCCAGATGAGCGCGCGGCGCCGGAATCTGCCGGAAAACTTCAGCAAACTAAAAAATCATTGACATTTCAATGAATTGCGAAGTTTTGAGGCGGCGATTGATTGCGCCCCTGCGAACAACCGTCTAAAACGCCGCAGGGTATATCGAGCGAGACGCGGATTTCGGGTTTACGCCGGAATTTGCCCTCAAGATCAGAATCAAGGCCATTTTCCTCAGGCGGGGTCGAACACCTCGCGTGGAGAGAACGTTCTGCCACCGCGTGGGCATCAGGGCCCGCGGGAATTGGGAAAGCAATGAGCGCGACCACCGGGACCAAATCTGAGAGCGGCTTGGGCGAGACCATCCGCGTCGTCATCCATGCCCTTCTGATCGCGCTCGTCATCCGCACCTTCCTGTTCCAGCCGTTCAACATCCCCTCGGGGTCGATGAAGGCGACGCTGCTGGTCGGCGACTATCTGTTCGTCTCGAAATATTCGTATGGCTACAGCCACTATTCGATCCCGTTCTCGCCGAACATTTTCTCGGGCCGCATCTTCGGCTCGGAACCGAACCGCGGCGACATCGTGGTGTTTCGCCTGCCGCGCGATGACTCCACCGACTACATCAAGCGCGTCATCGGCCTGCCGGGCGACCGCATCGAGGTCCGCAACGGGCTGCTCTACATCAACGATGAGCCGATCAAGCGCGAGCGGCTGAGCGATTTCATCGGCGAGGACCCCTGCGGCTCGGCGGATGCCACCGCCCGGGTCAAGCGCTGGAAGGAAACGCTGCCGAACGGCGTCAGCTACGAGACGCTGGACTGCACCGACAACAGCTACATGGACAACACCATCGTCTACACCGTTCCGCCCGGGCATTTCTTCATGATGGGCGACAACCGCGACAACTCCACCGACAGCCGATTCCTGTCGCAGGTCGGCTACGTGCCGTTCGAGAACATCATCGGGCGCGCCCAGATGATCTTCTTCTCGATCGCCGAGGGTGAGCAGGCCTGGATGGTCTGGCGCTGGCCGTTCGCGGTGCGGTGGAACCGCCTATTCTCCATCGTGCGATGAACGACGATACCGCAGCCATCAACGATCAAGCGCCGACCGGCGAGCCGAGCCAGACGCCTGCCGCCGAAAGCACAGCCGCGCCGAAGAAGCGGCGCAGCAAGGCTGCCAAGGCGGCTGAAGAGAAGGCGGCGATCGCCGGCACCGAGGCGCGCATCGGCTATACGTTCTCGGATGCCGCGCTGCTGACCACTGCGTTCACCCACGTCTCCGCGCTGAAGCCCGCCACCCGCAACCGCGCCGACAGCTACCAGCGGCTGGAATTCCTCGGCGACCACGTGCTCGGGCTGATCGTATCAGACATGCTGTTCCGGGCGTTCCCGAAGGCCGACGAGGGCGAATTGTCGAAGCGGCTCGCCGACCTCGTGCGCAAGGAGAGCTGCGCCGATGTCGCCAAGGCGCTCGGGCTGCTCGAGGACATCAAGCTCGGCATGGTGAAGGCGGTCGAGGGCGCGCGGCTGCGCAAGTCCGTGCTCGGCGATATCTGCGAGGCGGTGATCGGGGCGATCTTCCTCGACGGCGGCTACGAGGCCGCGCGCCAGTTCGTCGAGCGCAACTGGACCGAGCGCATGCACAAGCTGCGCCGGCCGCTGCGCGATCCCAAGACCGTGTTGCAGGAATGGGCGCAGGGCAAGGGATTGCCGACGCCGGTCTATCGCGAGGTCGAACGCACCGGCCCGCACCATGATCCGCAATTCCGCGTTGCGGTTGACCTGCCGGGCCTCGCCTCCGCCGAGGGCCTCGGCGGCAACAAGCGCGCGGCAGAGAAGGCAGCAGCATCCGCGATGATCGAGCGTGAAGGCGTCGGTACCAATGACTGACGAAGCCAAAGGGCAGGGAGACGCGACGCGCTGTGGCTTCGTCGCGCTGATCGGTGCGCCCAATGTCGGCAAGTCGACGCTGGTCAACGCGCTGGTGGGCTCCAAGGTCACCATCGTGTCGCGCAAGGTGCAGACCACCCGCGCGCTGATCCGCGGCATCGTGATCGAAGGCAACGCGCAGATCATCCTGGTCGATACGCCCGGCATTTTCGCGCCGCGGCGCCGGCTCGACCGCGCCATGGTGTCGACCGCCTGGAGCGGCGCCCACGATGCCGATCTCGTCTGCGTGCTGCTCGACGCCAAGTCGGGTCTCGACGAGGAGGCCAACGCGATCCTGGCCAAGCTCGAAACCGTCGCGCATCCGAAGATCCTGGTGCTCAACAAGGTCGACCTGGTGCAGCGCGAGAAGCTGCTGGCGCTGGCGCAGGCCGCCAACGAGCGGATGCGCTTCGAGCACACCTTTATGATTTCGGCGCTGTCGGGTGACGGCGTCGACGATTTGCGCCAGGCGCTGGCGAAGATGGTGCCCGCGGGACCGTTCCTCTATCCCGAGGACCAGATGTCGGATGCACCGATGCGGCATCTGGCGGCCGAGATCACCCGCGAGAAGATCTACAGCCACCTGCACCAGGAACTGCCGTACCAGTCGACGGTCGAGACCGACAGCTGGACCGATCGCAAGGACAAGTCGATCCGCATCGAGCAGACGATCTTTGTCGAGCGCGAGAGCCAGCGCAAGATCGTGCTCGGCAAGGGCGGCGCCACCATCAAGTCGATCGGCGCGCAGGCGCGCGCCGAGATCGCCGAGATCATGGGCGTACCGGTGCATCTGTTCCTGTTCGTCAAGGTGCGCGAGAACTGGGGCGACGATCCCGACCGCTACAAGGAAATGGGACTGGACTTCCCCAAGGAATAACAGCCGGCGTCGCAATGAACGTGCCCAGAAATGTGTTGTGGTTTGAGGTGCTGCTCTATCTGTCGCTGACGCTCGACGCGTTGTCGGTGGCGTTCCAGGACCGCACGCCGACCATCGAGAGAACCGAGCAGATCATCACGGGCGAGACCCTGACCGCCGGCTGCATGATCCTGCTGCTGGTGTATTTCGTCCGGCTCGCCGCGCAGCACCGCAAGAACTGGCCGCGCTGGGTGCTGGCCGCGATGCTGGTGATATCGGTGCTGTCGCTGGTCCAGGTGATCGGCGACAGGGGCCTGGAGCTCGACAGCGCCATCGAGGTGGTGTCGTGCATCCTGACCACGGCCGGGCTGTATTATTCCTTCACCGGCGACGCACAGGGCTGGTTCAACGCGTAAGCGCTGCGTAGGGCGGGTTAGCTGAAAGCGTAACCCGCCGTGTAACTTCCTGGCGATATCGGCGGATTACGCTGCGCTAATCCGCCCTACATGATACTTTTGCAATCATGGAATGGACCGACGAAGGCATCGTGCTGGGCGTGCGGCGGCATGGCGAATCCTCCGCCATCGTCGAGCTGTTGACGCGCGAGCATGGCCGCCATCTCGGCCTCGTGCGCGGCGGCGCCAGCTCGCGGATGCGGCCGCTGCTGCAACCCGGCAACAGCGTCACCGCGGTGTGGCGGGCGCGGCTCGACGAGCATCTCGGCATGTACACGCTGGAGGGCACCCGGCTGCGCGCGGCGACACTGCTTGCCTCGTCGCATGCCGTCTACGGCGTGACCCATCTGGCTGCGCTGGCACGGCTGCTGCCGGAGCGCGATCCGCATGAAGACATCTACGAGATGCTGCAGGGGACGCTCGACGATTTCGACGACGCCGGCGTTGCCGCCGTGCACCTGATCCGGTTCGAACTCGCGATGCTGACCGAGCTCGGCTTCGGGCTCGACCTGGAGAACTGTGCGGCCACCGGGGAGACCGCCGACCTGATCTATGTGTCGCCGAAGTCCGGCGGCGCCGTGTCCCGGGCCGCGGGCGAGCCGTGGCGCGACCGGCTGTTGCCGTTGCCGGCGTTCCTGCGCGAAGGCGAGGGTGGCGCCAACAGCTGGTCGGAGCAGGACCTGCGCGACGGTTTTGCGGTCACCGGCCTGTTCCTGCTCCGCCACGTGCTGGAGCCCCGCGGCCAGGGCCATTCCGACGCCCGCGACGGCTTCATCAACGCCGTGACCAGGCGGCGGAGCCGGCTGGCCGGGACGTGAGCGCTGACGTTGCCGCGCCCCCTGTCATGCAGCGGGGAACCAAATCGTCCCCTGGTGCGTTTGGGACCGTGGTTCCATCGAAGGGCGACCGATGTTTCTGCGGGGAATTGTCATTTCGGCGGCGTTGCTGACGCTGGCGCCGGACGCCAATGCCGGCGAGCAGGGGAGCGTCATCCGTCGCGTCTCCTGCACCGTGGTTCGCTACTACGTCGCCCGATATTCGGCCGCCGCGGCCGAAAGCTGGGCGCGCGCCCACGGCGCAACCGACGCCGAGATCGAAATCGCCCGCCATTGCCTCAAGGAGACGCCGGTCAAAACCCTGCAGGCGGCCAACCGGTCCGCGCAGTAGGTGCACGAATCAGGTGAATCCGCCCGCGTTTGACACGATTCGCGGCTTGCCCGATTCAGCGCAAAAGTCTAACGCCTCCCCATGGGAAAGCGACAGACCCCGCCGGAAAAGCCGGCCGAAATTCACGAGGTGCCGCTGCGTGATGCGCTCGAGGAGCGCTATCTCGCCTATGCGCTCTCGACCATCATGCATCGTGCGCTGCCGGACGCCCGCGACGGGCTGAAGCCGGTGCACCGGCGTATCCTTTACGGCATGGACCTGCTCGGGCTCGACCCGCGCGCCGCATTCAAGAAATCGGCGAAGATCGTCGGCGACGTGATGGGCTCGTTCCATCCGCATGGCGACCAGGCGATCTACGACGCCATGGTGCGCCTGGCGCAGGATTTCTCCTCGCGCTACCCCCTGGTCGACGGCCAGGGCAATTTCGGCAATATCGACGGCGATAACCCGGCCGCCTACCGCTACACCGAAGCCCGCATGACCGAGGTCGCGCGGCTCTTGCTCGACGGCATCGACGAGGACGGCGTCGAGTTTCGCCTCAACTACGATGGCCAGTCGAAAGAGCCGGTGGTGCTGCCGGGCGGCTTCCCGAACCTGCTCGCCAACGGCGCGCAGGGCATCGCGGTCGGCATGGCGACCTCGATCCCGCCGCACAACGCCGCCGAGCTCTGCGACGCCGCGCTGCATCTGATCGAGAAGCCCGACGCCAAGTCGAAGGCGCTGCTGAAGTGGGTCAAGGGTCCGGACTTCCCGACCGGCGGCATCGTCGTCGATTCCAAGGAAGCGATCATCGAGGCCTACACCACGGGCCGCGGCTCGTTCCGCACCCGTTCGCGCTGGACCCAGGAGGAGGGCGCGCGCGGCACCTGGGTGGTTGTGGTCACCGAGATCCCGTGGCTGGTGCAGAAGTCGCGGATCGTCGAGAAGATCGCCGAACTGATCAACGAGAAGAAGCTGCCGCTGGTGGCCGACGTCCGCGACGAGTCGGCCGAGGATGTGCGGCTCGTGATCGAGCCGAAATCGCGCACCGTCGATCCGGCGCTGATGATGGAATCGTTGTTCCGGCTCACCGAGCTGGAAAGCAAGATCTCGCTGAACCTCAACGTGCTGATCAAGGGCCGGATCCCGAAGGTGGTCGGCCTTGCCGAGTGCCTGCGCGAATGGCTCGACCATCTGCGCGACGTGCTGGTGCGCCGCTCCAACTTCCGCAAGACGCAGATCGAGCACCGGCTGGAAGTGCTGGGCGGCCACCTCGTCGCCTATCTGAACCTCGACAAGGTGATCAAGATCATCCGCACCGAGGAGGAGCCGAAGCCGGTCCTGATCAAGACCTTCAAGCTCACCGAGATCCAGGCCGAAGCCATCCTCAACATGCGGCTGCGCAATTTGCGCCGCCTGGAGGAGATGGAGATCCGCACCGAGGACAAGGATCTTCGCAAGGAGTTGAAGGGCATCGAGGGGCTGCTCGGCTCCGAGACCGAGCAATGGGCCAAGGTCGGCGAGCAGGTCCGCAAGGTCCGCGACATCTTCGGACCCAAGACGCCGCTCGGCAAGCGCCGCACCAGCTTCGCCGATGCGCCCGAGCATGACCTCGCCGCAATCGAGGAAGCGCTGGTCGAGCGCGAGCCGTGCACCGTCGTGATCTCCGAGAAGGGCTGGGTGCGGACGCTGAAGGGCCATGTCGAGGACCTCTCGGGGCTCGCCTTCAAGACCGACGACAAGCTCGAGCACTCGTTCTTTGCCGAGACCACCTCGAAGCTGTTGCTGTTCGCCACCAACGGCAAATTCTACTCGCTCGATG
Organism: Bradyrhizobium macuxiense; assembly: GCF_007993935.1. GTDB lineage: Bacteria > Pseudomonadota > Alphaproteobacteria > Rhizobiales > Xanthobacteraceae > Bradyrhizobium > Bradyrhizobium macuxiense_A. Next base: position 249,494 of record NZ_VITY01000003.1, read on the forward strand.
TGGCAAAACTGCCGGGCGGCCGCGGCCATGGCGAGCCGATCCGCATGTTCATCGACCTCGAGCAGGACGCCGCGATCATCTCGCTGTTCGTCAACAAGGGCGAGCGCAAGTTCCTGATCGCGAGCAGCGAGGGCCAGGGCTTCGTCGTCAAGGAAGAGGACTGCGTCGGCAACACCCGCAAGGGCAAGCAGGTGCTCAATGTCGAGATGCCGAACGAGGCCCGCGCGATCACCACCGTGAACGGCGACACCGTCGCCGTGATCGGCACCAACCACAAGATGGTGCTGTTCGGTCTCGACCAGGTGCCGGAGATGGCGCGCGGCCGCGGCGTGCGGCTGCAGAAATACACAAGCTCCGAGCTGTCGGATGTTGCGGTGTTCGATTCCAAGACCGGTCTGACCTGGAAGGACTCCGCCGGCCGCGAGCACAGCATGACCATGAAGGAACTGGCCGACTGGCGCGGCAACCGCGCCGACGCCGGCCGGCTCGCCCACGGCCTGCCGAAGTCGAATAAGTTCAACCGCGGCGTGGAGTAACGGAATTGTAGCCCGGATGGAGCGCAGCGAAATCCGGGGCCGCTATCGCATTTGGCAATAGCCCCCGGATTGCGCTTCGCTCCATCCGGGCTACGCTTACGAACAGCGCGGTGTGATAGTATCCACATTTCACCGCGCTATAACCGTCGCCAACGATCACGGGCGACGGTTGCCATGGCGCACGATCACGACCACGACCATGACCACGGCGGTCATTCTCACGGCCACTCCCACGGCGGACACTCCCACGCCGGGCATTCCCATGCCGGACACAGCCACGCGCCCGAAAGCTTCGGCACGGCCTTTGCGGTCGGCGCGTCGCTCAACACCGCCTTCGTCATCGCGGAGCTGATCTTCGGCTACTCCGCCAACTCGCTGGCGCTGGTCTCCGATGCCGTCCACAATCTCTCTGACGTCATCGCGCTGCTGTTGGCCTGGGCCGGGGCATGGCTCGCCGGCCGGCGGCCGACCGACACCCACACCTATGGCTACCGCCGTGCCTCGATCCTGGCGGCGTTGTTCAACGCCGGGCTGCTGTTGATTGCGGTCGGCGGCATCGCGGTCGAGGCGATCAACCGTTTCCGCGAGCCTGCGGAGGTTGCAAGCTGGACCGTGGTCTGGGTCGCCGCGCTCGGCATCCTGATCAATGGCGGCACCGCGCTGCTGTTCATGCGCGGTCGCGACAGCGACCTCAATGTCCGCGGCGCCTATCTGCACATGGCGGCGGATGCCGGCGTCTCGTTCGGCGTCGTGATCGCCGCGCTGTTGATCATGGCGACCGGCTGGCAGTGGCTCGATCCGGCGATCAGCCTTGTCATCGCGGTGGTCGTGCTGCTGAGCGGCTGGGAGCTTGCCCGCGACAGCGTCAACCTCGCGCTCGACGCGGTGCCGAAGGGGATCGATCTCAAGCAGGTGAGGGACTATCTCGCCGCGCTCGAGGGCGTCACCGAGGTGCACGACCTGCACATCTGGGCGATGAGCACCAGCGAGACCGCGTTGACCGCGCATCTGGTGCGGCCCGGCGGACATGACGATGTCTTCCTGCATCGCGTCTGCGGCGAGCTTTCGGAGCGGTTCAGCATCCATCACGCAACGCTGCAGGTCGAGATCAGCAGCGAGACCTGCCGGCTGGCCCCGGCGGAGATGGTCTAGCCCGGGACGCGCCACGCACTCGCATTCAATTGATCGGTCAGCCCCATCTCGACGTCTTCCACGATCGGCGACAAGACGGCACATTGCGACTGCGCGCGTTGAAAACAGCGGGCTCGATCAATGGAGGGCAACGTGAAAAAGGCAATCGGTCTTGCAATGTTGCTCTGGATCGTCGGCGCGATCCCGCAGGCAGACGCCCAGCCGGCGAAATCAGGCGTCGAGCGGCTTTATATCCTCAATTGCGGTGAGGGCGTTGCCGGCGACATTTCGCGCTGGTCGCCCGGCGTCAATGAGGGCAAGTCGATGGACTTCGTCGACAATTGCTACCTGATCAAGCACGCGCAGGGCTGGTTCCTGTGGGACACCGGCATTCCGGATGCAGTGGCAACAATGCCCAACGGCCTTGCACCGGCTGATCCCAAGGCGATCACGTGGCGACGGCCGAAGACGCTCGCCGCGCAGCTCGACCAGCTCGGGGTGAAGCCGTCGGACATCAAGGCGATGGCCGTCTCGCATACCCATCCCGATCACATCGGCAATGTGGAGCTGTTCCCGGCCGCGATGCTCTATGTGCAGAAGGCCGAGTATGAATGGCCGGGCGTCAACAACGCGCCGCGCTTCAAGCCCGAGCATCCGGTCACGAAACTGGAAGGTGATCGCGACGTGTTCGGTGACGGCAGCATCACCATCCTGTCGACGCCGGGCCACACGCCCGGCCACCAGTCGCTGCTGGTGAAGCTGCCGAACACCGGCGCGCTCGTGCTGACCGGCGATGCCGTTCATTTCAAGGACAACTGGGACAATCGACGCGTGCCGAGCTTGAATGCCAGCAAGGAGCAGACGCTGGCCTCGATGCAGAAGATCGCCGACACGCTGACGAAAGAGAAGGCGCAGCTCTGGATCAACCACGACAAGGCGCAGCGCGAAGGGCTGAAAATGTCGCCGGAGTTCTATGACTGAGCCGCCTTGGCAGCACCCGCCTTCGACCAGCCTCGAAAAATCTGCGCGGTCGCTTCGTCCATCGGAAAGAAGCTCTCGATCCGCAGCTCCTGCAGCGTGACGTCCTGCGGCGTCCCCAGCGTTGCGATGGTCGTGAACAGCTGCAGGCGGACGTCGCCCTTGCGGAACAGCATCGGCAGCACAGGTCCCGAAGTTGGAGGCGGCGCGGTCAATGCCGCCTCGACGCCGTCATAGGCCAGCAGGCGCTTGAGCAATTCCGCCGTCGCGTTGGTGCCGTCGCTCGCGGCATCCGCCTCGACGCTGCGGACGAAGTAGCCGGCGACCTCGGTCCAGTTGGTGAGATAGGGCCGCAGCACGCCGGGCGCCACCAGCGCGTCGGCGAGATTGACCGCTGTGTCTGGCGCCAGCGGCCCAACCAGGAATTCCACCAGCCTCACCGCGCCGGCATTGGCGAGCAGCAGATTCCAGTGCCGGTCGACCACGACCGCAGGGAACGGCTCCTGCTGCGCCAGGATGAAATCCAGGGCGTGACGGACCTGCGCGAGCTCGGGCGCGGCGAGGTCGGTTTGCCGCCACACCGGCGCGAAGCCGGCCGCGACCAATAGCGCGTTCTGCTGGCGCAGCGGCACGTCGAGCGCCGCGGCGAGCCGGATCACCATGTCGCGGCTCGGTGCGGCGCGGCCGAGCTCGAGGAAGCTCAGATGGCGCTGCGAGATATCCGCGCGCCCGGCGAGCTCGAGCTGCGAATGGCCCTTGCGCTGCCGCCACCAGCGCAGGCTGGCTGCAAAATCGCGCTGTGACATGAGTACCTGTCAGGTAGTTGCCGAAACGATCTCGCCGGGCAAGATGCCACAAGCGGGCGCGAAACGCATGGGGAGCAGGATGGGCGAGTGGATCGGCGTTGCGATTGCACTGGTCTCGAGCTGCCTCGGCGGCACGGCGGCGGCGATCACGCGTTATCTGGCTGGTAACGCCGACCCGATCACGCTTGCGATCCTGCGCTGGGCAATCGGCTTCCTCTGCGTGCTTCCCGTTGCGGTCCTGCTCGGGGCGAAGTGGCCGCGGCGCGAGGATTGGCCGGCGGTCGCGGCGCTCGGCATCGCCTTCTTCGGCGTATTCTTCGTGCTCTATAATCTCGCGATGTCCTACACGACGGCGGCGCGCGCCAGCCTCGCGCTGGCGACGCTGCCGCTCTCCACCATGGTGGTCGGCGCCGTGCTCGGCATCGAGCCGCTGACGCTGCGCAAATCGGCCGGGGTCTCGATCGCGGTGCTCGGCGTTGCCGGCGCACTGGCGTCCGGGCTGTCGGCGGCGCCACCGGGCGCATGGCGCGGCGAGCTGATCATGGCCGCCGCCGTGCTCTGCATGGCATTCTACAACGTGCTGTCGCGGCCGTTCATCCGCCGCTCCAGCGCGCTCGGTTTCCTTGCCGTCGGCATGGGAGCGGGGGCGGCTGTGCTGGTGGCAGTCGGGGCGTTCACCGGCAGCATGGCGACGCTGCGCGATTTCGGCGCATCGCAATGGATCGCCGGGCTCTATCTCGGAATTGCCGGCGGTGCGCTGGCCTTTATTTTGTGGGTGCTGGCGCTCGAGCGGGCCTCGCCGACCCGAGTCGCCAACACCATGACGGTCAATCCGATCGCGGCCGGGCTTTTGGCGAAGCAGCTGGTCGGCGAGCCGATCACGGTCAGTCTGGTCGCTGGCCTGATCGCGGTCTGCGCCGGAATCTGGATCGCGACGTCGGAGCCCAAGCCGGCCTGATCAGCTGTGCGGGGCGGACGGCGCGGTCACCGACGGGGCGGCGGGAACGTGTTTCGGTTTCAGCGTGCCGGCGTAGAACGACAGGGCGTAAACCAGGATGATGCCGCCAAGATAGACCCCATAGGATTGCGGCGGGGTGATCGCCCATTTCATAAGGCGTCGGATCGGATTGTGCGGGCCGGTAGTGTTGTCCATGCGTTCGTTGTGCGCGAAGCCAGGGGCAAAGGGAAGTGGAAACGCCGGCTCCAGCGGCGCTGTTCCCGGTGAAATGATGCGGCCGGGCGGCCTTGCAATGCCGCATGGGCGTCCGCATCTGTCACGCGACGACCAGCCCTTCCTCCCGCACCAATTGCCCGGCATACTCAGCTGATGGAACTGACGCCCCGTTTGCGCCTCATGAATTGGCTGGTCCGTCAGGGTCTGACGGGCCTTCCGGAAAACGACCTGCTGCGCGGCTTCTGCGAGCGCTGCCGGGCTGCCGGCATGCCGCTGTCGCGGGCGATCGTCTTCATCGACACCCTGCATCCGATCTTCGAGGGGCGCGGCTTCCGCTGGAACGACGGCGAGAGCAACGAGGCCGACATCTTCGAATACGGCTCGACCAGCACCGGCGAGGCCAACCAGACCTGGCGGCGGTCGGCGTTCCATCACATGCTCGAAAACGGCCATGACGAGATGGTGATCGATCTCGCCGGGACGCACGATTTCTCGATGATCGGCGATCTTGCCGAGAAGGGCCACAAGCATTTCGCGGCGTTCGTGCATCGCTTCGGCGAGGCCGGCACGATCGGCGAGATGGACTGCTTCTATTCCTACTACACCACCCGGCATTCGGACGGATTCGGTGAGAACCACATGGCGGCGCTGCGCGACCTGGTGCCGGTGCTCGGGCTCGCAATCAAATCGGCCGCCCAGGTCGAGATCGCCCGCACGCTCGGGCGGGTCTATCTCGGCCGCGAGACCGCGGAGCAGGTGCTGCGCGGGCGCATGCAGCGCGGCATCACCGAGAAGATCAAGGCCGTGCTGTGGTACTCCGACGTGCGCGGCTCGACGGCGATCAGCGAGCGGATCGGTCCGGACGAGATCATTCCGTTCCTCAACGATTACGCGCAAGCCTCGATCGACGCGATCCATGACGCCGGCGGCGAAGTCTTGAAGCTGATCGGCGACGGCGTGCTGGCGATGTTCACCGGCGAGAATCTGGCGGGGGCCAAGCGCGCGGCGCTGCGGGCCGAGCACAAATTCCGCGGCAACATGGATGCGTTGAACGAGCGCCGCGCTGCCGATGGACAGCCGACGACGACGGCCTATGTCGGCCTTCATGTCGGTGAAGTGTTTTACGGCAATATCGGCAGCGAGGACCGGCTGGACTTCACGGTGGTCGGGCCCGCCGTCAACGAGGTCAGCCGGATCGCCTCGATGTGCGCCTCGGTCGACCGCGAATTGCTGACCTCGACCGCCTTCCGCGCCGGGCTCGATGCCGCCGGCCGCAACTATCTGGTTTCCACCGGCCGCTTCGTGTTGCGCGGCATCGGCCATGCGCAGGATCTCTACACGCTGGATCCGGCGGTTGCTGCCGACGAAGTGGTTGGCGGGAAATACGAGCGGTACCTGGCGAGTTGAGATCTTTCACCGTCATTGCGAGGAGCGAAGCGACGAAGCAATCCATCGTCCCGCATATGCGGAAGAATGGATTGCTTCGCTCCGCTCGCAATGACGGCTGAGAATACCCGGGTTCAGCAGCGCGCGGGCTCGCCGACCATGTCGGGCTGCCGCGTCAACGACACCGCAGGCGACAGCAGGATCACCAGCGCCTGGGCGGCGAAGATCGCGGCCGCGAGATACAGGCATGCTTCGGCGCCGTAGAAGCCACCGACGATGGCGCCGAGCGCGGAGCCGAGCGGGCGGGCGCCGTAGCTCATGATGTTGATCGCCGAGACGCGGCCGAGCAGCGAGGGCGGCGTCACCGACTGCCTGAGCGTGGTGGTCGAGATCACCCAGAGGATCGGGCCGACGCCGAGCAGGAAGAAGCCGAGGCCGGCGAGCAGCGGCGTCGCGATCCAGGTCGTCAGCGCCATCACCAGCGAGGCGACGAGGCCGGTGACCGGGCCGAGCCCGATCACGGTGCCGAACGCCAGCCGCTTCATCACGCGGGTCGCGAACAGCGCGCCGACCACCATGCCGACCCCATACATCGCAAGCGTCGTGCCGACACCGGTGGCGCTGAGCCCGAGATGGCGCACCGCATACGGCACGAACACGGCGAGCAGCAGGAAGGACGCGGTGTTGAAGATGAACTGGGTGATGAACACGGGCCGCAGCAAGGCGTGGTGCATCACGAACGCCGCGCCTTCCTTGATGTCCTGCAACGGATGACGCCGCGGGGCGGGCTGGCGCGCCGGCTCGTAGAGGCCGGCGAGCAGCACCACCGCAATCGCCGACAGCGCCGCGGCGAAGCCGAATGCGGGCGCGGCACCGACCCAGCCGACCAGCACGCCGCCGAGCGCGGGGCCGCTGGCGAAAGCGACGGTGCGGGCGAGTTCGATGCGGGCATTCGCGGCAGGCAATTGCTGTGACGTCACCAGCGACGGCACCAGGGCAGGCGCGGCGACGCTATAGGCAACCGTGCCGCAGACCGCGATGAAGCCGAGCAAGGCGAGCAACGGCAAGGTCATCGCGCCGAGCCAGAGCAACAGCAGGATCGCAGCAAGGGCCGCCGCGCGCAGCGCCTCGGAGCCGGCCATCACCCAGCGCCGCGACACGCGGTCGGCGAGCAGGCCGGCCGGAATCGCAAACAGGATGAAGGGCAGCGTCAGCGCGGTCTGCAGCAGGCCGGTCTGGCCTTCGCCGACGCCGAGCACCAGCACGGCGACGATGGGCGCGGCCGCAAGCGCGATCTGTTCGGCCGATTGCGCGGCGAGGTTGGACCAGGCCAGGCGATTGAAGGTGCTTGGCAGACGAGGCGTATCGGCGGACATGGCAGAATCCCTGGAAAACTCGACTGCCTTGAGTGTGTGGTTGGAAGACGTCCGATCCCACCCGTTTCCCGACAACCCAAAAACAAAGGTTCGCCAAAAACAAAGGCTCGCCGGGAAAGGCGGGCTGTGACGACGCAGCACGCTCACCGTCTCGTTCTCATCCCGATTCACCCTTTCGGGGAATTGCGACTTGAAATCGCGCGGCGTCGAATTGGCGCAAGCAGCCCGGTCGCTCACCAGACTGCACCCACGGGAGACGAGACATCATGAGCCATGCCCCCCACGAGAGTTTTGAAGGCCAGCCGAATCCGGAGCGCCGCCGGCTCCTGAGCATCGCCCTTGCAGGCGTCGCCGGGGCGGTCCTGCCGGCAGTATCGAGCGCGGCCGCCGCGGGGCCGTCCGAAAAGGTCGATGTCGACGACATTGCCTACCTGACGGCCGGCGAGGCGCTCGCGAGATTCAAAGCCAAGAAGCTGTCGCCGGTCGAACTGTTGCGGGCGCAGATCAAGCAGGTCGAAGCATGGGAGCCGACGCTCAAGGCAACGACGTACACCTATTTCGACGAGGCGCTGGAACAGGCGCGGATTGCGGAGCGCAAGTACGTGCGCGGTGAACCGGTCCGCCCGCTGGAAGGCATCACCTGTGCCGTCAAGGACTATCACTCTGTCAAGGGCAAGATCACCACCTACGGCTCGCGGCTTTACAAGGATTTCGTTCCAGACCAATCCGCGCCGACTGTGGAGCGCCTGCTTGCCGCCGGAGCGATCATGCATTGCCGCACGACGACGCCGGAATTCGCGCATTCAGGTGTGACGGCGTCCTTGCTTTGGGGCGTCACGCACAACCCGTGGAATCCTGCCTATACCCCCGGCGGCTCGACCGGCGGAGGCGGCGCGGCGCTGGCCGCCGGCTACACGACCTTGTCGGACGGCACGGATGGTGGCGGGTCTATTCGCATCCCGGCTGCGATGAACGGCGTGTTCGGCTACAAGCCGCCATGGGGACGCAACCCCAACGACCGCGAGCACCCGAATGAATGGCTGATCCACTACGGCGAACTGGCCCGCAGCGTCGGCGATTGCGGGCTGATGCAGAATGTCACTTCCGGCCAGCATCCGGCCGACATGTCGTCCCTGCGGGACAAGGTGGTCATTCCGCCGACCTTCGACGGCATCGCCGGCATGAGGATCGCGCTCTCGATGGACCTGGGCTATTTCGCGGTCGATCCGGAAGTCGAGAAGAACACACGCAATGCCGTGTCGGTGCTGCGTTCGCTCGGCGCCGTGGTCGATGAAGTCGACATCGGCTGGACCAAGGAAATCGAAGAGACCTGGAACACAAGGTGGCAAGGCGTGTTCTACGCGCTCGCGGGCAGCCTTCTGACCAAGTCCCGCAACGACGTGGATCCGTACGTCATCAAGATTCTCGAAGAGGGCAAGAAGCTCGACGTCACGAAGTTCTACAACCTGAATACCGTGCGGCAGAAGATGTACGCATCCATGACCAAGCTGTTCGAGACCCACGACGCGCTGATCTGTCCGACGACCGCGACGACGAAGATCGTCGCAGGGCGCAGCAGCGAACAGCCGCTCACCATCAACGGGAAGTCGGTGAATCCCTTTATCGGCTGGTTCATGACGTATCCCTTCAACCTGGTCGGCACCCTCCCGGTGATGTCCGTGCCGACCGGTTTCGATGCCGAAACCAGCGTGCCCACCGGGATGCAGATTGTCGGTCCAGCCTATGACGACCTGAGGGTGTTCCGCATCGCGTCCGCGTTCGAAGGCGCGACGCATCCCTGGCAGCGTCGGCGACCGAAACCGGCCGCCTGAAGCATGATCCGGAAAAGTGCGAAGCGGTTTTCCGAAAAGATCATGCGCAAACAATAACCTAAAGCGCGACGTTGATTCATCCTGATCGCGCTTTAGCGTGGCTTGACACCCGCGGGCCGCAGGAGGACCATTACGGCCCATGATGAGAGATGGACCTTGATGTCTCTCCCAGCAGCTCATGCACTTCCCAGCGCCGACCGCGAAGCTCTGATGGGACGCTTCGCGGCCGACCTCGAACAGGCTGATGACCTCGAGTCCGCGCTGGATGCGTTGCATCAAGCCCTGTCGGGCCTGGGTTTTTCCTCCTTCGCCTACGGCATGGCCGGCACGCCGAGAGCGCAAGACGGCAGCTTCACGTCACCCGTCGTGAAGACGCGAGCCTTTCCAAATCGATGGGATCGGCACTGGAGCCACCTTTGCGATCCCTACTACCGGTTCTGCTTCACGACGACCTTGCCCCTCAAGTGGATCGACGTGCAAGAACACGAACGCCTGAGCACCGGCGAGCGGGCGTGCGTGGACCACCTCAACGACAAGAACCTGCACTACGGAATCACGATTCCGATGCACATGCCGAACGGGTCATTTGCGTTCGTCAGCGCGATTTCGGAAAGCGCGACCAAGTACGAGACCGGTTCTTCACCGACGGTCGTCAATGGGCTGTTCGCATTGTGTCATCAATTCCAGAACACCTCGCTCCGGAGATGGTTGTGGAACCAGGCCGCCGACACCAAGGCCTGGCTCAGCACGCGTGAGAAGGAGTGCCTGTCTCTCGCGGCGCAAGGGAAGACCTCGGATGACATTGCCCTGATCCTCGGTTTGTCCTGCGAGACCGTACGATCTCACATGAAGCGTGCAATCGCGCACCTCAACGCGTCGAACCGGCCGCATGCGATCGCGAAGGCGATCCAGCTTCGGCTCATAGACATGCCATTCGCCTAGAACGACTAGCTCAACTTGCGGCGGACTTGCACGCGCATGAGTGCGCCCATGCTCAGGCGCCATCCGTGGGAACATCACGCCACGAGACCTTCCCCGCAAGCGGGGAAGGTGGAGTGCATCTGCCGTCAGTGCGCGCTCACATCATTGCGGCGTGGGCGCGAGCTGGCCGGTGATGGTGCCGACCAATGTGGCGGGCCGGGTGTCCTCGCCGTTTGCTGACGCCGGGGCGGCCTCGGCCTTGCGTTGCGCCAGCGCGCTGGTCAGGCTGGTCAGCGCGTCGGATCCTGCCGGGAAACCGGCCTCCGAGAGGATCTTGTCGATCATCGGCTTGAATGCCGAGACCGACAGCAACTGCGCGGCGAGGCCGTCGCCGAGCCCGAGGCCGCCATTGCCATTGGCGTGGCCGTTGGCACCGCCGCGGCCAAGCATGCTGCCGGTGTCGAAGATCCGGATGTCGGAGATCTTCTCGATCGGCTTCACCGCCTCGGCAAGCGCGCTCGGGATCACGTTGATCCGCGCGAGGTTGAGATCGTAGTCGATCATCTCGGCGCTCAGCTTGTTGCGCGCCTCCGCCTTCATCGTCGCGACCTCGGCCTCGGCCTGGCCGAGCGCCTTGACACCGGCGGCGCGGGTGGTGGCGGCGGCCGCGTCGGCCTTGGCGAGCACGTTGGTGGCTTCCGCCTTGTTGGCGGCGGCCTGGCGTTCCGCCTCGGCCATGACCGTGATCGGCATCGCGTCGGTCTCGGCCGCCTTGCGCGCCGCGATCACGTTGATGATCTTGTCGCGCTCGGCGATTTCGGTGGCGCGGGCGGTGGTGACCTTTTCCTCGGCCGCGATCGCAACCGCACGCGCGGTCTCGGCGATGGTCTGGGCCTCCGACTGCTCCTTGCTCTTGGCCGCGACCGCGATCGCGCTTTCCTGGGCCACGATCTGAAGGTCGCGCTCCATCTCGGTGTTGCGGCGCTTGACCGCGAGATCGGCCTCGATCTTGCGGGTGTCGCGGGCCTGGTTGGCCTCGGTCTGCTTGTTGGCGACCGCAAGCTCCTGCTGGATGCGGTATTCGGCCTCGTTCTGCAACGCGGTCTGCTCGACCTGCGCGGTCTGCGCGCGCATCGCCGCGGTCTTGTTGGCGATGTCGCGCTGCTGGGCCAGCTCGGCCTCGCGCTTGGTGCTCTCGATCGTCAGCGTGGTCTGCCGCGCCACCAGGTCCTGCTGGGCGATATTGACCTCGGTGGTGCGGACGATCTGGTTGCGCTCCTGCTCGCGCTCCTTGGTGATCTTGGTCAGCGTGGTGAGACCGTGCGCGTCGAAGAAATTGCTCGGGTTGAAGTGCTTGATGTCGCTCTGGTCGAGCTTGGTCAGCGACACCGATTCCAGCTCGAGGCCGTTGTTCTGGATGTCGGCGCCGACCGCGTCCTGCACCGCCTTGACGAAGGTCGCGCGCTGCTCCTGCAATTCCTCGAGGTTCATGGTCGCGGCGACCGAGCGCAGGCCGTCGACGAATTTTGCTTCCACCAGCTCGCGCAGCTCGGCCGCGTCATTGGTGCGGTTGCCGAGCGTCTGCGCGGCGAGGGCGATCGACGAGCTGTCCGGTTTGACGCGGAGGTAGAACTCGGCGCCGATGTCGACGCGCATGCGGTCCTTGGTGATCAGCGAGTCCGGGCCGCCGCGGGCCACCTCGAGCCGCAGCGTCTTCAGGTTCACCGCGGCAGTGGAATGGAAGATCGGCAGCACCAGCGAGCCGCCGTCGAGCACCACCTTCTGGCCGCCGAGGCCGGTGCGGACATAGGCCTCATCGCGCGTCGAGCGCTTGTAGAGCTTTGCGAACAGCAGACCGATAACGAGAATGGCAAGGACGCCAATGACGACGGGTATAGCAAGTTCCCACATGTGTTATGCCCTGTTGGAAGATTGTTGTTGTTCGACGAGGTCGGCTGGAGCGGCAATCGCGATGAAGCCTTTGGCGTCGCGATCGACCAGCAGCACGCTGGCGCCGACCGGCAATGCCTCCGACTCCGCGCTGGCACGCGCCGACACGGTGTGCCAGTTTCCGAAGACATCCTTGAGACGAACCCGGCCGGGCAGGCCCTGATCGAGCGGGCCGACCGACACGGTTGCGACCTTGCCGACAAAGTCGCTCTCGTTGACCGCATAGCTCTCGTCGCGCGGAATGATGCGGGCGAGGCCGCGGCTGCTGTTTCTGATCACGGGAATGCTGCCCGCGGCGGCAACCACCGCGGCAATGGAAACCGGGATGGCGGTGCCTGCGGCATGCGCCAGTCCCTGAAGCAGAAAGCCTCCGATCGAGAAGATGCCGAGTATCAGGATGATCAGGATCAGGAGGGGAAGCCGCCCGGCGTTGATCCAGAGAAACAGGCCACTGAGAGCATTGTGGCTCTCGGCCTCGACCGCGAACTCCTTGCCGATGAGTTCGCTGATCGAAAGTCCGACCATGGTGGTCAGCAGCTCGATACCGCCAAGTGCCACCATGATCGCAGCCGCGACCGCGAAGGGCCGTACGTCGGGGGCGAGCAGGATGTCGCCAACTGCACTCATTTTTCTGACTTGATCCTTTCAAGCCGCGCCGCGATTTCCCTTTCGCGGTGCAGGCGATCGAGTTCGTCAAGCTCCTTGTCGCCGAGCACGCTGGAAGCGGGAACACCGGTGACCCGGGCGATCGCCGCCATGGCGCGTTCAGCACTCAATGTATTGGTCGTCGATGGGGCCCGGCTGGTTTCGTCCTTGGCCTCGCGGATCAGACTTTGTTCGAGATCGGCCAATCGCGCTTCCGCCTCGCGGCGCGCACCGAGCATGGCTTGCAGCGCCTTGGTCTGCTCATCGATTTCGAGCTCGATGAAATCCATCGCGCGTTCCAGCGCGATCACCTGCGACTCCAGATCGATTTGCCGCGCGACGCCGGCGCGCGCGAGATCCTCGCGACTTTCCGCAAGTGCGAGACGGATCTTCTCGTTGAGACCAGCCGTCTCGGTATCCAGTTCTTCGCGGCGCCGCTTCAAACGGAATTCTTCGGCGCGCGACTTGCCGAGCGCATAGCGCGCTTCGTCGGCGCCGGCGTCGATCTCGCGGATCGCCTGTTTGACCAGCGCCACCTTGTTGTTGTTCTCGACATTGTCGATGGTCTGGCTCGCGATGGCGGCAAGAAGCCGGCCCATGCGCGCAAGGATGCCTTCGTGAAGCATGGTCTTCTCCTCCGGTTGTGCTGATTTCGATTTGACGGCGATGTGGATTTCGTAACCGCGTCCATCCGAGATCAAATGCGCCGGGAAGGGGCTTTCCCAGCCCGAGACATATCCCGGCACATCGAACGGCACCAAGACGCGTCCGCTGACAGTGCTAATGGTCAGTGAAGTTGGACCCTTGATCGCAAACAACTTGTCGTCGAGCGGTATCCGGCGGACGGCGACGCCTGCGACATAGTTGGCGCGATCGCGCAGGCCGAGCGTGACCAGGCGCGCGGGCAGGCCGGTCTCCTTGCGGATTCGCTCGTAGGCCTGGGCGTGCAGCGAGACGAGGTTGGCGCCGACCGGCGCGACCTCGGCAAGGATCGCCATCATCCGGTCATAGGCCGCAAAGGTCGCCTCGATCGCCTCGATGCCCGAGGGGTCAGGGGCGAGGGCGTAGCGCAGCGTTGCGGTCGGCGTCTCGACGGGCAGCTTGATCATGCATCTAACGTAAAGTACTTCCTCAGTGCTTTACAAGATCGGCGGTCGGTATCATTTCCGTGATCCCAGATGCAGTTGCAAATGAGTTGCAATAACGGGAGAGATCGGCCATCCTTGACCGATGGATGCTCGGACTCCTGAAATGTCTTCCGTTTCCGTGCCCGACGCCGTGCCGGGCGGCTGGCGCGGCGATGCCGGACACGCGCGCAGCCTGCCCGAGGTGAATGCGACCGTCGCGGTGCCGAGCACGGGCGTGTGGTGGCGCCGGCTGCTGGCCTTCGCCGGCCCGGGCTATCTGGTCTCGGTCGGCTACATGGACCCCGGCAACTGGGCCACCGATCTCGCGGGCGGATCGAAGTTCGGCTACACGCTGCTGTCGGTCATCCTGCTCTCGAACCTGATGGCGATCCTGCTGCAGGCGCTCGCCGCACGGCTCGGCATCGCAACCGACCGCGATCTGGCGCAGGCCTGCCGCGCGACCTATTCGCGGCCGGTGAATCTGCTGCTGTGGCTCGCCTGCGAGGCCGCGATCATCGCCTGCGACCTCGCCGAGGTGATCGGCACCGCGATCGCGCTGAAGCTGCTGTTCGGCATTCCGCTGATTGGCGGCGCGCTGCTGGCCGCGCTCGATGCGTTCCTGCTGCTGCTCCTGATGAACCGCGGCTTTCGCTTCCTCGAAGCCTTCGTAATCGCGCTCTTGATCGTCATCGCGGTCTGCTTCGTGGTCCAGATCGCGGCCGCCGCGCCGCCGGTTGCGGCCGTGATCGGCGGCTTCATGCCGTCGCGCGAGATCGTCAGCAATCCGGAGATGCTGTACATCGCGATCGGCATCATCGGCGCCACGGTGATGCCGCATAACCTCTATCTGCACTCGTCGATCGTGCAGACCCGCGCCTATCCGCGCACCGAGGAGGGGCGGCGGGACGCGATCAAATGGGCGACGACGGATTCCACCATCGCGCTGATGCTGGCGCTGTTCGTCAACGCCGCGATCCTGGTGCTGGCGGCCGCGACCTTCCACAAGAGCGGCCATGCCGACGTCGCCGAGATCGACCAGGCGTTCGAGCTGCTGTCGCCGCTGCTCGGCCTCGGCATTGCCTCGACGCTGTTTGCCGTGGCGCTGCTCGCCTCCGGCCTCAACTCGACGGTGACGGCGACGCTGGCCGGCCAGATCGTGATGCAGGGCTTTCTCGACCTCAAGCTGCCCGACTGGCTGCAGCGGTTGGTGACCCGCGGTATCGCGATCGTCCCGGTCATCGTGGTCGCGGCGCTCTATGGCGAGAGCGGCACCGCGCAGCTGTTGGTGTTCAGCCAGGTCGTGCTGTCGATGCAGTTGCCGTTCGCGGTGATCCCGCTGGTGCGCTTCGTGTCCGACAAGCGCAAGATGGGCGCGTTCGCGATTTCAATGCCGGTTGCGGTGGCGGCGTGGATCGTCGCCGGCCTGATCGTGATCCTGAACGTGAAGCTGCTGTTCGATACGCTGTTCGGGACCTAGCGCGAACGCTAATCTTGTGGCTCGGCCAATCCCTCGCCGGTAGCATCGACGCGCAGCCAGCCCGACGGCGCGAGCCGCTGCTGCGGCAGGAAGCGGCCCTTGTAGTCCATCTTCTTGGAGCCCTCGATCCAGTAGCCGAGATAGACGTAAGGCAGGCCCTGCCGGCGGGCGCGGGCGATGTGGTCGAGGATCATGAAGGTGCCGAGCGAGCGCGCCTCCAGCCCGGGCTCGAAGAACGAATAGACCATCGACAGCCCGTCGCTGAGCACGTCGGTCAGCGCCACTGCCATCAGCTCGTCGCCGCGGCCGGTGATGGCGCTGTCGGCATTGCGCTTGCGATACTCGATGATCCGGGTCTCGACATGGCTGTCCTCGACCATCATCGCGTAGTCCAGCACGGTCATGTCGGCCATGCCGCCGTTGCGGTGGCGGCGGTCGAGATAGGCCCGGAACACCGAATATTGCTCCGAGGTCGGCACCGCGGTGCGCTGCTCGCCGATGATGTCGGCGTTGCGGGCCAGGACCTTGCGGAAGTTGCGGGAGGGGCGGAATTCGTTGGCGATGACCCGGACCGAGACGCAGGCCCGGCACTGGTCGCAGGCCGGGCGGTAGGCGATCGACTGGCTGCGCCGGAAGCCGCCATGGGTCAGCAAGTCGTTGAGATCGCCCGCTTTGTCGCCGACCAGGTGCGTGAAAACCTTCCGCTCGTGCCGGCCCGGCAGATAGGGGCAGGGTGAGGGCGCCGTCAGGTAGAACTGGGGGGTGTCACGCGAGTGCTGGGTCACGTCTGATCGTCGGGCTCCACAAACAATACAGGCAGCCGAGTTAGCATCGCCCCCCGGAGGCTAACGGTCAATTGGTTTAGGCGGGCCTAATAGGAGGCCCGCGCGGCCGGAGATACCTGGGTCCGGACCGAGCTGTTGATAACGACGGTTCCGAGGATGATGTCATGCAGCAGCCGGCGGCGGCCGTTGACGAGGCCGACCAGCAGCACCAGCGGCGACAGGAACGAGATCGTCACCCAGAACAGCACCGCGTGGGTGGCGCCGAGCACGAAATAGCCGCGCGCGCCGTACCAGGTCCGCAGTTCCAGATCCATCATGCGCATGCCGATGGTGGCCGAGTGCTGGCCGCCGATCGAGGCGCCGTAATAGACGATGGCCCAGACGATCGACGCCGGCGACACCAGCCAGAACAGCGCCCAGCCGAGGCCGAGCGTGACCAGGCCGAATACGGCAATGAAGATCACGGCGAGGATCACCGGCACCGACAGCACGAAGAGGTCGATCAGGAACGCAAACACCCGCCGCGTCAGCACGCCGCGGAACAGTTCCGGCTGCATCAGCGGATCGAACGCATGCGGGGGAACGCCGCCGTCGTTGCGCCAAGCACCACCGTCACTGCCGTAAGACATGACCAACCTCCGATGAAACTCCCGCGCAGGACATGGGAACAGGAGGGACGCCTGCCAAGTCTGCACGAACATTAACTAGCCGAAATATTCCGGCGATTCGGCGGCCGACGCGGTCGCCCCCAGATGGCTTTCGCACCGCCCGCCCGCTACTGTCGGGCGTCAGGCGAGGCGCTGCGGCATGTTTGCGTCGCCGAGCTGCAACGGGAGGACGCATGAGCGCACAGCTGGAGCTGCGCTGCCGCTGCGGGGCCGTGCGCGGCACGGTCAGCAATGCCGCGCCGCAGTCCGCCAACCGCGTGGTCTGCTATTGCGACGACTGCCAGGCGTTCATGCACCAGCTCGGCCGCGCCGATCTGCTCGACGCACATGGTGGCACCGACATCGTCCAGGTCGCGCCGTCCTCGCTCAGTTTCGTGCAGGGCCAGGACAAGATCGCGGGCGTGCGGCTGACGCCGAAGGGGCTGTTCCGCTGGCACACGACGTGCTGCAACACGCCGATCGGCAATACGCTGACGCCACAGGTCCCGTTCGTCGGGATCGCGGTGCAGGCGTTCGACGGCGGCGCGCCGCGTGCCGATGCAGCGTTCGGCAAACCGGTCGGCGCGATCCTCGGCAAATACGCAGTCGGCGAGGCGCCGAAGGGGTCGACCGGATTGAACCTGGGACTGATCGCGCGCGCCGTCGGCAAGGTGCTGGGCTGGCGCCTGCGTGGAAAGACGTGGCCGCATCCGTTCTTCACGCGCGAGACCGGCGAGCCGATCTATCCGCTCACCGTGCTGTCGCAGCAGCAGCGAGACGCACTGCGTCCGCTATGCGGCCCGCATCCTGCGGCGTCGGCCGCGGGGCGGACCTAGCTCAGGTCTCCGCCCTGATCTTCTCGGCGGCCTTCGGCGCGAAATAGGTCAGGATGCCGTCGGCGCCGGCGCGCTTGAAGCCGACCAGGCTTTCCATCATCGCGCGCTCGCCGTCGATCCAGCCATTGGCGGCGGCGCCCGCGATCATCGCGTATTCGCCGGACACCTGGTACACGAAGGTCGGCATTGCGAAATGGTCCTTCACGCGGCGCACGATGTCGAGATAGGGCATGCCGGGCTTGACCATCACCATGTCGGCGCCCTCGGCGATGTCGAGCTCGACCTCGCGCAGCGCCTCGTCGGAATTGGCGCTGTCCATCTGATAAGTGCGCTTGTCGCCGGTCAGCGTCTTAGCCGAGCCGATCGCGTCGCGGAACGGGCCGTAGAACGCGGAAGCGTATTTCGCCGCATAGGACATGATCTGCACGTCGCCGAAGCCGTTGTCGTCGAGCGCCTCGCGGATCGCGCCGATGCGGCCGTCCATCATGTCCGACGGGGCGATCACGTCGCAGCCGGCCTCGGCCTGGGTCAGCGCCTGCTTCACCAGCACCGCGACGGTCTCGTCGTTGAGGATCTTGCCGTCCTCGATCAGCCCGTCATGACCGTGGCTGGTGAAGGGATCGAGCGCGACGTCGCAGAGCACGCCGATGTCCGGAAACTCCTTCTTGATGGCGCGCACCGCCTGGCAGACCAGGTTGTCGGGATTGAGCGCCTCCGAGCCTTGCTCGTCGCGCAGCGCCGGCTCGGTGAAGGGAAACAGCGCGATGCAGGGGATGTTGAGTTTTGCGGCACGCTCGGCGTCGCGGACAATCTGGTCGACGGTGAGCCGGTCGACGCCGGGCATCGAGGCCACCGGGGTGCGGGTGTTGTGGCCGTCGACCACGAACATCGGCCAGATCAGGTCGTCGGTCGTCAGCACGTTCTCGCGCACCAGGCGGCGAGCCCATTCGGACTTGCGGTTGCGGCGCATCCGGATCGCAAGGTCCAGCGAGGGGGAGGCGAGGGCATCGGTCTGGCGCCGCGGTGTGTCGCGCAATTCGATCGGGCGCCCGAATTTGATCGCCATTGTCTTCTTCTCCTCGAGGACGGCTGGTCTGGACCTAATAGCAGGTCTGGACCTGATATAAGTCCAGTTCTAGCACCTCACAGAGGCGCCGTCATTGCGCCGCCATTGCATCCCGAGCGCCCTTGATTTGCCGCAACGGCAATTGATTTTGCGTCCCCGGCGGGCCAAGACTGCGCCATGAACCCCATTTTGCAGCCGCCAAGCGGCGATTCGGATGTCTGACACCTCTGCACGCGATCAGGCGCGGGACAACGCCATCTCGGTCAGCGCGATCTCGTCCGACCGGATCGAGCCGGACGACAATGCGTGGACGCGGCGCCTCGTCATCTTCCTGCGCATCATGGCCGTCGTCTCGGTTGCCAAGGGGCTCTATCACTGGGCCCAGGTAACCGGCTTCGTCGGCGGCGAGGAGGAGGCCTTCGAGAACCAGTCGATGGCCTGGCAGACCGCCACGATCTATTTCGCCGTCATCGAGCTCGTCGCCGCCGTCGGGCTCTGGCTCGCGACGCCCTGGGGCGCCGTGGTGTGGCTGACCACCGTGGTGTCGATGGCGGTCATCGAGCTGATGTTTCCGGGCATCTATGGCGGCAGCCTCACCGTGGTCGGGCTCGAGGCCGTGATGCTCGCGGCCTATCTCGCGCTGGCCTGGATGTCGGCGCGCGAACGCCCGCCATAGGCCCGCGTGCAGGGACGGCCTGATGATGCACTGTTGCCCGGCCGCGACAGCGCGATGAATAGCTGGCGGCGGCTGTCGATATCTGGCAGCCGTGCGCGCAACGAGAAGACAGCTTCGCTGGTTCTGCTAGGTGGATGCCGACAGATCGCATCCCGTTCGAGGCGCCCCATCTCCGGGGCATCTCCACGGGACCTGCCGTCGGGATCCATTTCACCGGATCTTGGTGCGTGTGCCGGCCGGCTTTGCGCGGGCCGACGGCGGAACCGGTCTCACCCCGCACTTGATGTCGGCGGCTTGCGCGTATCGCGCGTGTCCCGCCGCGATGCACTCCGATAAAATTTTCAAAGAATCTTCCGGTAACCGATCGGTCACCGTAAAGGGTTCCCTCACACTCGTTACGCCGTCGTTTCGAATTCAGACGATGCTGTTTCCGAATGTGACAGGAGGGGCAGACGAAGCGTGAACAAAGGGTCTGCCACCGTCAATGAAAAGTTGCGAAAAGCCCTTGATCCATGGGCTTAATCCACGATTCACTGTCTTAAATTCATGATCTCTTTATTCTCTTATTTAAGCGGATATTCAAACGGCCCCCTTACGTTGGACCTATCAGGCGGGACACAAGTTTCGTCGAATAAAGTCGATAAAAACGACAAACAGGGGAAGTGTCATGATGAAAGCCGTTGCGACAACGGCGGCGGATGCCGCTGATCGCGCTGCCGGTCAAGCTCCGGTGCAGCCGCTCTATCTCGAAGCCCTGACTTTGGTGGAGCGGCTGCATCGCCGGCTCCTCGATGTCATCAAGGACGAATTCGATCGTCGCGGCCGCGCCGACATCAACTCGGTGCAGGCACTGCTCCTGTACAATATCGGCGACAAGGAACTGACCGCCGGCGAGCTGCGCACCCGCGGCTACTATCTCGGCTCCAACGTTTCCTACAATCTGAAGAAGCTCGTCGAGCTCGGCTTCCTCGATCATCAGCGCTCGCGCGTCGATCGCCGCTCGGTCCGCATCCGCCTGACCCCGCAGGGCCAGGAAGTGCGCCGTATCGTCGATGCGCTCTATCAGAAGCACGTCAAGACGGTGGAGCAGGTCGGCGGCATCTCGAACGAGGAGTTCGCGAGCCTCAACAAGTCGCTGCATCGCCTCGAGCGCTTCTGGACCGACCAGATCCTGTATCGTCTGTGATAACAACTTCTGACACTTAGCCTGATACTAAGTGGCGCGAGAGGGACGGATAGTGAACCAAAGCGCACGAAGAGGCACACGGTTCGCGCCAGTTCGCGCCACACCGGGCATGCCCGCCCGTATCCTCCAGTGAAGACGTAAAGTGCACGCTAGAAGGCACATAGAAAGCGATTAGGCGCCCTTGGGCGCCTTTTCCTTTTTGGATGGCCATGCACCCATCCAGACACCGCTCTCTCCATCGCCCAGTGTATGGTGAAGGACGCGAACGGCTTCTTCATCTGCGGCATCGCTCATCGTGAAGATCTGCACTGCGGCAATTGCCAGTACGCCAACAACTTCCTGTCACGGGAAGAGGCCAGGCGTATCCTGAAAGCCATATCGAGGCTGCCGGAGCTGTTGCGGCGCCCGCAGTATTGACCGGCCCGACGTATCGGACCGGTCTGTGTCAGTTCTGGGTGCAGACGAAGCGGGTGCCGTTCTTTGTCGTGCCGGTGGCTCGATTGCCCTTCTTTGCAACGGGGTAGCTGTTGCCGGTGCGGAAACCGGTGAGATGGATGTAGGCGCTGTCGCCTCCATCGTACTACCCGGTGATCAGCCCTGGGGCGGAGCAGGTCCACGCCGCGGAAGCGGGGATGCTGCTCGCGGCCAGCAGGGCTGCAATGAGCACAGTCTTAGCGGCCATCCCGGCACTTCCGGTAAGGCACGGCCTTCTCAGCAGGTACGGCGTAGGCACGCCATTCGGCGTAGGTGAAGCCGTACTTCTTCATGCAGGCCAGCGCATGCGGAGTGTTGTTCTTGGACTCGGCAAAGGCCGAACCGGTCGAGAGAGCCAATACAGCAGTAATCAAAGCAAATCGCATGGATATCCCCTGGGGTTGAAACGCGGGGAAGATAACGACCTTTGGTGTATCGACAAGGTGGTCATGCGTGAACACCCTGGAATTATTGGAACAGGCCCGACCATTTCGATGCAGGATCGCGAGAAGTATCGTGGCAAAGTCGCGCGGGAAATTATGCGGCCGATGCGTTTTTCATGTTGCACCTGCGAAAATAAATGGGGCCCGGCGAGGAACCATGGCATTCCCTGCGCTTTATCTCGTCTCCCTACGGAGAAGCAGGACATGCTGGTTGAGCGCGAGATCGAGGTGCTGAATGTCGAGGTCGTCGGTGACGCCTACGCGATCGCCTCGAACTATCTGCGCAAATCCGGCGCCATTCCCGACACTTTCGCCACCAATGAGCGCCTGCTCGGCATCATCGTGAAGCTGTTCCAGCGCGGTGAGCTGAACCGGCTCCGCCTCGCCAACAAGGCGATCGCGAAGTTTGAGGCCGAGACGCTGGTGGTCGTCTGAGCGTCAACCCGGAGACTTCAATGCAAGCCGCTATCGATCGGATCATGCAGACGTATGATCTGCTGCTCAACCGCACGTCCGCTGCAAGCGACGAGGCGCGCGCGAAGGTGACGGAGTACGTGCAAACGCTGTTCGATGCGGGCGAGCGCGACACGCATCGGCTCACCGTGTGCGGGCTGACCTATCTGCGCCAGCTCGACGGCAGCACCGACCATGTGAAGGCCGGGTATACCGGGCTGTAGGGGCTGCCTGTTTCGCGGGCTGTCTCCGCGTCATTGCGAGGAGCGAAGCGACGAAGCAATCCATGGTCCCGCATGCGCGGAGCCGCGGATTGCTTCGCTTCGCTCGCAATGACGAATGGATCGTTCGATTTAAATGTCAAACAGCTAGCTCGGTGTCATCACCCGCGAAGGCGCGTCATCCCTGCGGTCACGGTTAGCGTCAATCCAAGACACGTCACGTGGGTGCGGCGATTTGCTGCACGGGCCAGTCGCGCCGTCGGGCTTGCCGAAGGCTGTGGCGAATGGTCGCTAAGGACACGCAGACGCGAGATCGGCGAGCGATTCCACAACCGGTGGGATTCGCGCGTTTCGATCAGCGATGCGGCCACATGACCGGATGCAGCTCGCGATCAAAAGGCTGCCTCTATCAAATCCAGGAGGAAGCCCCATGATCTCGTCCCGCATGCGCCTGTTCGGCGCGGTCGTCGCGCTGCTTGTCGGGGCGAGCAGTTCGGCGCTTGCACAGCAGCTCGAGCTCAAGCTGATGGCGCCCGCGGCGCCCGGCGGCGGCTGGGATCAGACCGCGCGCTCGATGCAGCAGGCGCTGGTCGCCGCCGGTGTTGCGCGCAGTGTCCAGGTCACCAACGTTCCCGGCGCCGGCGGCAGCGTCGGCATCGCGCAGTTCGTCAACGGCGCCAAGGGCGACGGCAACCAGATGATGGTCAACGGCTTCGTCATGGTCGGTGCGCTTGCCATGAACAAATCGCCGGTGACGCTGGACCAGGTGACGCCGATCGCGCGCCTCACCGAGGAAATCCAGGTCATCGTCGTGCCGGCGAATTCGCCGCTGAAGACGGCGCAGGATCTCGCCGCTGCCGTGAAGGCCGACATCGCCAAGGTCACCTTTGCCGGCGGCTCGGCCGGCGGCGTCGACCATGTGATGGCCGCGCTGTTCGCGGGCACGGTCGGCGCCGATGCCAGGAAGATCAACTACATTCCGTTCTCGGGCGGCGGCGAGTCGCTCGCCGCCATTCTCGGCGGCAAGGTCACGGCCGGCATTTCCGGCCTCAGCGAGTACGAGGGCCAGATCAAGGCCGGCAAGCTGCGCGCGCTCGGCGTGACCTCGCCGCAGCGTCTGCCTGGCGTCGACATCCCGACCTTCAAGGAGCAGGGCATCGACCTCGTGCTCGCCAATTGGCGCTCGGTGGTGGCGCCGCCCGGCATCACGCCGGAGCAGCGCAAGGTGCTGAGCGATGCCGTCGAGAAGATGGTGAAGTCGGATGCCTGGAAGGAGATCCTGAAGCAGAAGGGCTGGGATGATGCCTATCTCGGCGGCGATGCCTTCGCGGATTTCCTGAAGAAGGAAATCGCGCGTGTCACCGAGGTGCTCAAGTCCGTCGGCCTCGTGAAGTCATGACACCGGACACGGCTTCCGAAAACCTGCCGCGCGCCCCGGCTCGGCGGGTCGATCGCGCCGGCGTCGTCATCGCGGCCGCGTTGGCCGTGCTCGCCGCCGTGCTGGTGTGGGACGCGAGCAAGCTGCCGTCGACCACGATGTACGGCATGGGGCCGGAGGCGATGCCGGTCGTCATCGCGATCGGCCTCGTCATCCTCGCCGTCGGCAATCTGATCGATGCGCTGCGCGGCAACCTGCCGCCGCGCGAGAGCATGGATCCGAAACCGGTGTGGTTGATCATCGGTGGCCTTGCGCTCCTGATCGCCATCATCGGCTTCGGCGGCGGCTTCATCCTTGCCACCTCGGCGCTGTTCATCACCACATCGGCCGCGTTCGGCCGGCGCGCCGTCCTTGCCGACACGGTGATCGCGCTCGTGATCACGACCCTCATCTATCTCGCGTTCGACAAACTGTTGACGCTGAGCCTTCCTGCCGGCCCGCTGGAGCGACTGCTGTGATGGATACCTTCGCCGCGCTGGCGCATGGCATGGCGGTCGCCATGCAGCCGATGAACCTGCTCTACGCCCTGATCGGCGTTTTCCTCGGCACCGCGGTCGGCGTGTTGCCGGGCATCGGTCCGGCGCTGACGGTCGCGCTGCTGCTGCCGGTGACCTACAAGCTCGATCCCGGCGGCTCGCTGATCATGTTCGCCGGCATCTATTACGGCGGCATGTATGGCGGATCGACCACCGCGATCCTGATCAACACGCCGGGCGAGAGCGCCTCGATGGCGACCGCGCTCGAGGGCAACAAGATGGCCAAGGCCGGCCGCGGCGGCCCGGCGCTCGCGACCTCGGCGATCGGCTCGTTCGTGGCCGGCACCATGGCCACCATCGGGCTCGCATTCCTTGCGCCCTGGCTGGTCGACTTCGCGGTTCGGTTCGGGCCGGAGGATTATTTCGCGCTGATGTGCGTCGCCTTCGTCACGGTGTCGGCGACCTTCGGCGACTCGCCGGTTCGCGGCCTCACCAGCCTGTTCATCGGGCTGACGCTCGGCCTCGTCGGCATCGACAAGCTGACCGGTCAGGCGCGGCTCGCCTTCGGCATTCCGGAGCTGCTCGACGGCGTCGAGGTGACGACGCTCGCGGTCGGCCTGTTCGCGGTGGGGGAGGCGCTCTATGTCGCCTCGCGCCGCCATCACGCCGAGGAGAAGCTCGAGCCGGTGCGCGGCTCGCTGTGGATGACGCGCGAGGATTGGCGGCGCTCGTGGAAGCCGTGGCTGCGCGGCACGCTGTTCGGCTTTCCGATCGGCGCGCTGCCGGCCGGCGGCGCCGAGATCCCGACCTTCCTGTCCTATTCGACCGAGCGGCGACTGACCAAACATCCGGAAGAATTCGGCAAGGGCGCGATCGAAGGCGTCGCGGGACCGGAAGCCGCCAACAATGCGTCCGCCGCCGGCACGCTGGTGCCGCTGTTGACGCTGGGGCTGCCGACCTCGGCCACCGCGGCGATGATGCTGGCGGGCTTCCAGCAATACGGTCTCAATCCGGGGCCGCTGCTGTTCGCCGAGCGGCCCGATCTGGTGTGGGGCCTGATCGCCAGCCTGTTCATCGCCAACGGCATGCTGCTGGTGCTCAACCTGCCGCTGGTGGGCTTGTGGGTGCGGCTGCTCGCGATCCCGCAGCCGTGGCTCTATGCCGGCATCCTGGTGTTCGCGACCATGGGCACGATCGCGGCCAAGCCGTCGGTCGTCGAACTGTCGATGCTGGCTGCGTTCGGTGTGATGGGTTTCCTGATGCGACGGTTCGATTTCCCGATCGCGCCGGTCGTGATCGGATTGATCCTCGGGCCGATCGCGGAAAGCCAGCTGCGCCGCGCGCTCGCGATCAGCCTCGGCGATCCCATGGTGCTGCTGCAAAGCCCGATGTCGGCGACGCTGCTCGGCGTCGCGCTGATCGCGCTGCTGGCGCCGTTCGTGCTGAGGGGACTCGGGCGGTTCAAGGCCAACGAGGATTAGGCCCGACACTGCCAAACATTCGCGTGATCCGGAAATATCCGGACCGCAGTCCCGGTCTTCCGTTCAGCAACGTAGATGCCTCGCCCCGCGAGGCTCAATCAAGGCGGCTGAACAATGAAGACCACATACCTTCTGGCAGCGCTGCTGCTGGCGCCATCGCTCACGACCCTGGTTTTGATGCCCCAAGCCGTGGGTCATGTGCGAACCGACAAGAGCAGCCATCTCGCGCGCGCCGGCGCGCAACCGAGCATCGGCAGTCGATGGCAGGAATCCGGGATCGTCGGCCGCCAGATCGCGGCTCCGCCGTGGAGTGCGGCCTGCACGAACGATCTGGGATCGCAACGATGCGACGAGCCGATGTGGGTCTATGGAAGCCCCGACTATGTCGAGCAGTTCAGGAGTGCATTCTGACGCCGACCCGCGCCGGGCGGAAACCCAGGCATGTAAAAGGCCCGCTCCGGGGCTCGCATTTCGGAGCGGGCCAGTCTGGGCGCGGCAAAGCGTTGCCGCGGCGCGAACCTAGCGCGACATGCTGACACCACGCTGACGGCAGTGGAAAAAGGAGAGGCGGCCGAACGCCGCCTCTTGATGATAGTTTTGTGAACGAAATATTTCGTGGCGGCTCACCATTTGTAGGCGAGGCTTGCCGTGATGCGCCGGCGGTCGCCGTAGTAGCAGGAGCTGATGGTGGCGCAGCTCGCGACGTAAATCTTGTCCGTCACGTTCACGACATTGAGCGCCGCGCGCCAATTGTTGTCCCATTCATAGTGCAGGGCGAGGTCGCCGAGCACGACGCCCGGAACGCGCGCGGTGTTCGCGGTGTCGGCAAAGGACGAGCCGACATAGCGCACGCCGCCGCCGAAGCCGAAGCCCGAGAGCGGACCCTCGCGGAAGGTGTAGTCGGTCCAGACCGAGGCGAGCTCTCGGGGCGTGTTGGTCGGCACGGTGTCGATCAGCGCGGGATTGAGGTCCTTGCTGACGAACAGCTCGTAATTGGTGTAGCTCGCCACCAGCTTGAAATCCCGCGTGATGTTCGCGACCGCCTCGAGCTCGACGCCGCGCGAGGTGACTTCGCCATTCTGGGTCTGGAACAGGGTGTTGTTCGGATCTGTCGTCAGCGCGTTCTTGCGCTTGAGATCGAAATACGCGACGCCGAACCGCGCGTTGAGCCCGGCCGGCTCGTACTTGACGCCGACCTCGGTCTGCTCGGAGGTCTCCGGCAGCAGCAACTGGCCGGCGGCATTGGTGCCGATCACTGGATTGTAGCCGGTCATGTAGGAGACGTAGGGCGCAACGCCGCTGTCGAAATTGTAGATCGCGCCGACGCGGCCGGAGAACTTGCTGTCGTCGCGGCTCTGATCGGCGCCGATCCGGTTGTTGTTGGTGAGATCGACCCAGTCCTGGCGTCCCGACAACACGACCGTCAGGCGGTCGAGCTTGACCTGGTCCTGCAGATAGAGCCCGGCCATGCCCTGGGTCAGATAGCCGTTCTGATACAGCGCGCCGCTGAACGGCAGATTGTTGCCGTAGACCGGATTGAGCACGTTCAGGTTCGTGCCCGCGCCAAAACCCTGGCGATCGTCGATGCCGTAATACTTCAGATCGACGCCGACCAGCGCCGTGTGCTGCAACGCGCCGGTGGCGAAACGGTATTCGAGCTGATTGTCGAGGTTGAGCTGCGTGGCGATGCCGCGGGTGTAGAAATTGCCGCGCGAAATGTCCGCGGCGGCCGGCGTCGTCGCGTAGCCGAGCCCGTAGAGGCCGGCGTAGTAGACGTCGACATGCGCCATGCGCGCGTTCTGGCGGAAGTCGACGCTGTCGGTCACGCTCTTCTGGAACTGGTAGCCGACCATCTCCTGGTCGCGGCGGAACTGGTCGACGCCGGGATCGCCGGCGAACAGGCTGGTCGGAATCCGGCCGAACGGCGCGTTGGTCACGGTGCCGACATAGGGCAGGAAGTTCAGCGCGCGCGTGTTGCTGTGCGAGGCCATGCCGAACACGGTGAGGCTGGTGTCGGCATCGGGCCGCCAGGTCACCGACGGGGCGAAGAAGAAATTGTTGTCGTAGACATAGTCGGTCTGGGTGCCGCCGCCCTGGGCCTGGCCGACCAGGCGATACTGCACCTGGCCGCCTGCCGGCTGTGCCGTCGCGCCGCCGATATCGAACTGGGTGTAGGCGTTGCCGAAATTGTTGACGCCGGTCTCGATATAGCGAATGGGCTCGGCCTGCGGCAGCTTGCTCACCGCGTTGACGAGGCCGCCCGGCGCCGAGCCGCCGTACAGGATGCCGGACGGGCCGCGCAGCACCTCGACGCGCTCGAGATTGAATGGCTGCAGCTTCCAGCTTGCATAGGAAGTGTAGAACAGTTGCAGGCCGTCGAGGAACAGCGACTCGTTCTGCGCGGGGAAGCCGCGGATCATGAACCAGTCGTTGCGGAAATCGGCGCCGTAAGTGCCGCCGATCACACCCGGCGTGTAGCGCAGCACCTCGTCGAACTTGCTGACGATCTTCTGGTCGCGGATCTGCTCGGCGCTGATCACCGTCACCGATTGCGGCGTCTGGATGATCGGCGTGCTGGTCTTGGTGCCGCTCGAACTCTGCCGCGCAAGATAGCCGGTGACCGGACCGTTGGCGCGTTCGTGCCCGCTGCCAGAGCCTGCGGCCTGCGGCTGCGCGGCTTGCGGCTGTGCTCCCGCTGGGGCGACCGTTGCGCGGCGCGAGGCGCTCCGCGCGCGCGTGGTCCGTTGCGAGGACTGCAGCGATCGCGCCGCTTGCCGGTGCGACGGCGCATCGACCGTCACCGACGGCAATTGCGTCTGCGCGAACGCCTCGTCCGCAGCAGCAACCGAAAGCACCACCAACGCCGAAGCAGCAAACCGCCGCGGCCGAATCCATCCGTCCGTCATCCAACGCCCCCGAAGAGAATTTTCTCCGGCGTCGTTATCACGGTGATTTTCGTAAACAGCCTGCGCGCGCTTAGAAGCTATTTAAGCCGTACGCTAAGCTCGCGTGTGTGACCGACAGACAACGGAGTACGTTGCGCAATTGCACGCCTCGCGTGAGACGTTTGAATCGATCCAGTGTTGAACGATTCAAAAATCGAACGATTCAAAATTCGGACGCGAGAGATCATATCGTGACGCGATACATCGCGATCGAACGTGTGACGATCGGGCGCATCGCAAGTTGCGTGGTTCTGTTCTTGCGAAGTGCGGAAGGAGACCATCGACCCCGCGGGGCGCGACCCGGAAGGGGCCCGTCACGTTCCATTCGACGGCCGCCGCCAGCCGCACCGGCCGGCTGGAACCGGGGCCTACGGCGCCCCGGGATCGGGACCGCAGGGCCGGGTGCCGGCCCGCTGGCAATCCCCGCCATCCCCACCATATCTGGCATAATTGACCGCCGGGGACCGCAACCGCTTGGCCATTTTGGGGCGATGTGATAACGCTCTGAAACCAGCTTCGACCGCCACTCGTGACCGTCCGCATCCTGCCTAAAGGCTTGCGGCGGTGGAGATATTTCGCCGATGACCTCATCCCCCAAGACCACTTCCGTGCCCGATTCCTTCTTCACGGCAACCCTCGCCGAGGCCGATCCCGAGATCGCCGCCGCGATCAAGGGCGAACTCGGCCGGCAGCGCCATGAGATCGAGCTGATCGCCTCGGAAAACATCGTCAGCCGCGCCGTGCTGGAGGCGCAGGGCTCGGTGATGACCAACAAATACGCGGAAGGTTATCCGGGCGCGCGCTACTACGGTGGTTGCGAATGGGTCGATGTCGCCGAGACGCTGGCGATCGAGCGCGCCAAGAAGCTGTTCGGCGCCGGCTTCGCCAACGTCCAGCCGAACTCCGGCAGCCAGATGAACCAGGCGGCGTTTCTGGCGCTGCTGCAGCCCGGCGACACCTTCATGGGTCTCGACCTCGCCGCCGGCGGTCATCTCACCCACGGCTCGCCGGTCAACATGTCCGGCAAGTGGTTCAAGGCCGCGCACTACACCGTGCGCCGCGAGGACCAGATCATCGACATGGACGAAGTCCAGAAGCAGGCCGAGCAGGTCAAGCCGAAGCTGATCATCGCCGGCGGCTCGGCCTATTCGCGCGCCTGGGACTTCAAGCGCTTCCGCGAGATCGCCGACTCCGTTGGCGCGTATCTCCTGGTCGACATGGCGCATTTCGCAGGCCTCGTCGCCGGCGGCGTGCATGCCTCGCCGGTGCCGCACGCCCACGTCACCACCACCACGACGCACAAGTCGCTGCGCGGTCCGCGCGGCGGCCTGATCCTGACCAATGACGAGACGCTCGCCAAGAAGCTGAACTCGGCGATCTTCCCGGGCTTGCAGGGCGGCCCGCTGATGCACGTCATCGCCGCCAAGGCGGTGGCGTTCGCCGAAGCACTGCGGCCGGACTTCAAGGTCTACGCCAAGAACGTGGTCGAGAACGCCAAGGCGCTGGCGGAGACGCTGCGCGGCCACGGCCTCGACATCGTCTCCGGCGGCACGGACAACCATCTGATGCTGGTCGACCTCAGGCCGAAGGGCCTGAAGGGCAACATCTCCGAGAAGGCGCTGGTGCGCGCCGCGATCACCTGTAACAAGAACGGCATCCCGTTCGATCCCGAGAAGCCGTTCGTGACCTCGGGTCTTCGCTTGGGCACCCCGGCGGCGACCACGCGCGGCTTCGGCGTCGCCGAGTTCAAGCAGGTCGGGGGCATGATCGCCGAAGTGCTGAACGCGCTGGCGCAGTCGCCGGACGGCAAGGCGCCGCTGGTCGAGGCCGCGATCAAGGAGCGCGTCAAGGCGCTGACCGATCGCTTCCCGATCTACTAAGAGGTAAAGGTCCCGTCGGATGCGCTGCCCGAGCTGCAATTCTCTCGATACGCAGGTCAAGGACTCGCGTCCGACCGAGGACTCCGCCGTCATTCGCAGGCGGCGTGTGTGCATGGCCTGCAACTTCCGCTTCACGACCTTCGAGCGGGTGCAACTGCGCGAGCTCACCGTGATCAAGCGCAACGGCCGCCGCGTGCCCTTCGACCGCGACAAGCTGGTGCGCTCGCTGCAGATCTCCTTGCGCAAGCGCCCGGTGGAGTCCGAGCGGGTGGAGAAGATGGTCTCCACCATCGTTCGCGAGCTCGAAAGCGGCGGCGAGGCGGAGGTCTCCTCGGAGGCGATCGGCGAGATCGTGATGGAGCATCTGCGCCAGCTCGACGACGTCGCCTATGTGCGCTTCGCCTCGGTCTATCGCAATTTCCGCGAGGCCAAGGATTTCGAGGCAGTGCTCGACGAGTTGACCGGCGAAGAGGATCCGCGGCTCGCAACGTTGCGAAAATGATCTTTCGCATTCTCGAAGACCAGTTCGCGCAGAAATCCAAAGAGGCCAAGGCCGCCGATCTGCGCTTCATGCAGCTTGCGCTGGCGCTCGGCCGCCGCGGGCTCGGGCGCACCTGGCCCAATCCGGCGGTCGGCGCCGTGATCGTCAAGGATGGCGTGATCGTCGGCCGCGGCTGGACCCAGCCAGGCGGCCGACCGCATGCCGAAGTCGAGGCGCTAAGGCGCGCCGGTGCTGCCGCGCGCGGCGCCACGCTCTATGTCACGCTCGAGCCGTGCTCGCATTTCGGCCGCTCGCCGCCCTGTGCGGACGCCGTGGTCGCAGCCGGGCTCGCCCGCGTGGTGTCGGCGATCGAGGACCCCAATCCTGACGTCGGCGGGAAGGGGCACGCGAAGCTGCGCGCCGCCGGCATCGCGGTCGATGTCGGGCTGTGCCAGGCGGAGGCCGCGCACGACCATGCCGGACATTTCCGTCGCATCACGGACAAGCGCCCGCATGTGATCCTCAAGCTCGCGGTGTCCGCCGACGACAAGATCGCAGCTCACGGGCACAAACCCGTCGCGATATCAGGCGAGGCGGCGCGGACCCGCGTGCATCTGCTGCGCGCGCAGTGCGATGCGATCCTGGTCGGCATCGGTACCGTCAAGGCCGACGATCCGCTTCTGACCTGCCGGTTGCCGGGCATGGCGGCGCGCTCGCCGGTGCGCGTGGTGCTGGATCGTGCGCTGCGGATCTCGGGCGACAGCCGAATGGTGCATTCCGCGCGCGAGACGCCGCTCTGGGTGATGACGTCTGACTTGGCGGAGGCGCCTGCCGCGGTGAAGCTTGGCGCAGCCGGTGCGCAGGTGATCCGCGTCGCCGCCGGCACGTCTGCGGGGCTCGATCTGCCCGCCGTCTTGCATGCGCTGGCGGAGAAGGGGATCACGCGGCTCTTGGTCGAGGGCGGGTCTCGCGTGGCAAATTCTTTCGTGGCGGCGGACCTTGTCGACGAAATCTGGCTGTTGCGGGGGCCTGACGCGATCGGCGCCGACGGCGTTCCCGCGCTGGACGCAATGCCGCTCGACGCAATCACGCAGTCGCCCGCCTTCGGCCTTCGTGCTAGCGAATCCCTCGGCAAAGACAGTCTCAATATCTATGAGCGTGCGTAATGTTTACCGGAATTGTCACCGATATCGGTGAGATCGTAAGCCTGAAGCCGGTGGCGCAGGGGCAGCTGCATCGGTTGCGGATTGCCTGCGACTACGACCAGACCACGATTGCCGACGGCGCCTCGATCGCCTGCAACGGCGTCTGCCTCACCGTGGTCGCCTCCGGCACCGCCGACGGCAAGACCTGGTTCGACGTCGACGCCGCGGCCGAGACGCTCGGCATGACCACCGCCAAGCATTGGGGGCAGGGCGGCAAGCTCAACCTCGAGCGCGCGCTCAAGATCGGCGATGAGCTCGGCGGTCACATCGTGGCCGGGCATGCCGACGGCATCGCCACCATCGTCAAGCGCGACGATCTGCCGGATATGGCGCGCTTTGAGCTCAGAACCACCCGCGAACTGGCGCGTTTTATCGCGGCGAAGGGGTCGATCACGCTGGACGGCGTGTCGCTGACCGTGAACACGGTCGACGACGTCACGTTTTCGGTGCTGATCATCCCGCATACGCTCAGCGTCACGACCCTGAGCGGCTGGAAGGCCGGCAGCGAGGTCAATATCGAGGTCGATCTGATGGCCCGCTACGCCGCGCGGCTGTCGGAGATGAAATAGCCTCGATCCGGGCATTGCGCCCAAGACCGACGTCCTTATGTGCCAATTCGGTCCGGGCGACTTCCGGCCGGATATCCCATGCATTGCGGACGAAGCCGACCTGAAAAATCAGGCCGATCGCGGTGACATCCGGGCCAGTATTGCCCTTGGCTTTACCGCCTGCTGCGCCTAAAACGCTGCACAAATCCTCCCCAAGTTCCGATTGGTTATTGCAATGGCTGACGCGCGGCGCGCACCCCTGAAGGACCAGACCGACATCACAGGCGCTCGCGTTCTGATCGTCGAGGCCCGGTTTTACGACGACATCCAGGATGCGCTGCTGGAAGGCGCGCTGGCGGAGCTGAAGAGCGCCGGCGCCAGCCACGACGTGATCACGGTGCCCGGCGCGCTGGAGATTCCCGCCGCGATCGCGATTGCGATCGATGCGGCCGAAACGAACGGCAAGCCCTATGACGCGGCGATCGCGCTCGGCTGCGTGGTGCGCGGCGACACCATCCATTTCGAGATCGTCTCGCAGGAATCCTCACGCGGCTTGATGGATCTGGCCCTGAGCCGGAAATTCCCGCTCGGCAACGGCATCCTCACCGTCAACACCGAGGCGCAGGCTTGGGCGCGGGCGCGCGCCAGCGAGCTGAACAAGGGCGGCGACGCCGCGCGGGCGGCGATCGCGATGCTGCGGATCAAACGCCGTCTGGCAAAGGCCTGACCATGGCTGACTCCAACAAATCCGGCAAAGCCCCTGAAAGAAAGGCCAACCGGCGCGGCGCGGCGCGGCTCGCCGCCGTGCAGGCGCTCTACCAGATGGACATCGGCGGCGCCGGCATCAACGACATCTTCGCCGAGTTCGAGAGCCATTGGCTCGGCAACGAGGTCGAGGGCGACAAATATCTGCCGGCGGAAGCTGCGTTCTTCCGCGACGTCGTCTCCGGCGTGGTGCGCGACCAGGCCAAGCTCGATCCCTTGATCGACGAGGCGCTGTCGAAGGGCTGGCCGCTGAAGCGGATCGACGCGATCCTGCGCGCGGTATTGCGGGCGGGCTCCTATGAGCTCGAGCATCGCAAGGACGTGCCTGGCCGCGTGGTGGTTTCCGAATATGTCGACGTCGCGCATGCCTTTGTCGAGAAGGACGAGACCGGCATGGTCAACGCCGTGCTCGACCAGATCGCGCGTCAGTTCCGCGGCGACGAGTTTGTGCGGAACTGAGTGGAGACATATGATTGCTTGACCGTCACCCTGAGGAGGCCGCGTAGCGGCCGTCTCGAAGGGCGACGGCCCGGCTGGGGCCGTGCATCCTTCGAGGCTCGCTCCGCTCGCACCTCAGGATGACGGGTATCGTGTCGCAGAGCGATAAACACACCTCCGGCGAAGACTCCCTGATCGCGCGCTATTTCAAGCCGCTGGCGACCGATCCGGGCGCGTTTGGCCTCGACGATGATGCCGCCGCGCTGCGGGCGGCCGGCGAGGACATCGTCGTCACCACCGATGCCATCGTCGAGGGCGTGCATTTCCTCCCCGATGATCCGCCCGACACGCTGGCGCGCAAGGCGCTGCGGGTGAACCTGTCCGACATCGCGGCCAAGGGGGCTGTGCCGGCCGGCTTCGTGCTGACGCTGGCCGTGCGCAAGGCCGATGAGAGCTGGCTGAAGCCGTTCGCCCGCGCGCTTGGTGAGGACGCTGCCGATTTCGGCTGTCCGCTGCTCGGCGGCGATACCGTCTCCACGCCAGGGCCGCTGATGATCTCGATCACCGCGTTCGGCCGGCTGCCGCAGGGCAAGATGGTGCATCGCGCCGGCGCGCAGGCGGGCGACCGCATGTTCGTCACCGGCACGATCGGCGATGCCGCGCTCGGTCTCGACGTGCTCCAAGGAGGTCCGGTCGCGGCGGCGCTGGCAGACGATGCCTCCGGGCGGGATTTTCTCGCCGCCCGCTACCGTGTTCCGCAGCCGCGCAACGCACTTGCCCATGCCGTCCGCGCCCATGCCAGCGCGGCGATGGATGTGTCCGACGGTCTCGCCGGCGATCTGGCCAAGCTTTGCGCAGCCAGCGGTGTGACGGCCGTGATCAACGTGCCGAGCGTCCCGTTGTCATCAGCGGCCGCGGGGCTCGTCGCACGCAAGGCGATCGGGATCGAGACCCTGGTCGCCGGCGGCGACGACTACGAATTGCTGTGCGCGGTGCCTGGCGATCGCGCAGACGCCTTCCTGCGCGAGGCACGCCAGGCCAAGGTCACCGTGACTGCCATCGGCGGCCTGATTGCCGGTTCGTCGCCACCAAGCTTCCTCGACGGGCAGGGCAGGGAACTGAAATTGCAGCAGCTGTCCTACAGCCATTTCTAGAATTCCCGGCGGACGGCGCCGATTTTCCTTCTAAATAGCTGCCGATATCGGCGTTTTCGGCCGCAGGTGGCGTTGCACAGCGGTAACGATTTTGGCAAGGTCGCGCCCGATTTGAGGCAATCCGTTTTTGGGGAGGGTTGTCCTCGCAAAATAAGCGCCTGCCGCCCCCTAGCGGCACAAGAAGGCGCGGGGGTTACATCAAGGATCTGAGGCAACATTCAATGACAGCTTTATGGTTGATTGTGCTCTGCGGGGCGCTTTCCATCGTCTACGCGATCTGGGCGACCCAGTCGGTCCTGAACGCGGATGCGGGTAATCCGCGCATGCAGGAAATCGCAGGCGCGGTGCGCGAGGGTGCACAAGCCTATCTGCGACGGCAGTACACCACGATCGGCATGGTCGGTATCGTGATCTTCGTGCTGCTGGCCTACTTCCTCGGCCTGCTGGTGGCCCTCGGATTTGCGATCGGCGCGATCCTGTCGGGCGCGGCCGGCTTCATCGGCATGAACGTCTCGGTGCGCGCCAACGTCCGCACCGCGCAGGCGGCGACCACTTCGCTCGCCGGCGGCCTCGAGCTCGCCTTCAAGGCGGGCGCGATCACCGGCCTGCTGGTCGCCGGTCTCGCGCTGCTCGGCGTCACCATCTACTTCATGGTGCTGGTCAAGTTCATGGGTCTGGAAGCGGGCAGCCGCACCGTGGTCGACGCCATGGTGGCGCTCGGCTTCGGCGCCTCGCTGATCTCGATCTTCGCCCGTCTCGGCGGCGGCATCTTCACCAAGGGTGCTGATGTCGGCGGCGACCTCGTCGGCAAGGTCGAGGCCGGCATCCCCGAGGACGATCCGCGCAACCCGGCCACGATTGCCGACAACGTCGGCGACAATGTCGGCGACTGCGCCGGCATGGCGGCCGACCTGTTCGAGACCTATGCGGTGACCGCGGTCGCCACCATGGTGCTCGCGGCGATCTTCTTCGCCAAGACCTCGATCCTGGTGAACATGATGACGCTGCCGCTCGCGATCGGCGGCGTCTGCATCATCACCTCGATCATCGGCACCTTCTTCGTCAAGCTCGGCGCCAGCCAGTCGATCATGGGCGCCCTGTACAAGGGCCTGATCGCCACCGGCATCCTGTCGCTGGTTGGCGTAGCGGCTGTCATCAACTGGTTGATCGGCTTCGGCCCGCTCGAAGGCGCCAAGTTTACCGGCATGGCGCTGTTCGAGTGCGGCGTGGTCGGTCTCGTCGTCACCGGCCTGATCATCTGGATCACCGAATACTACACCGGCACCGACTATCGCCCGGTGAAGTCGATTGCGGCGGCCTCGGTTACCGGTCACGGCACCAACGTGATCCAGGGCCTCGCGGTCTCGATGGAAGCGACCGCGATGCCCGCGATCGTCATCATCGCCGGCATCCTGGTCACCTACAGCCTGGCCGGCCTGTTCGGCATCGCGATCGCGACCGCCACCATGCTGGCGCTGGCCGGCATGATCGTCGCGCTCGACGCCTTTGGCCCGGTCACCGACAACGCCGGCGGCATCGCCGAGATGGCGGGCCTGCCCAAGGAGGTGCGCAAGTCGACCGACGCGCTCGACGCGGTCGGCAACACCACCAAGGCGGTGACCAAGGGCTACGCGATCGGCTCCGCCGGTCTCGGCGCGCTGGTGCTGTTTGCTGCCTACAACGAGGACCTCAAATTCTTCATCAGCGACCCCAGCGCCCATGCCTACTTCCAGGGCGTCAAGCCGGACTTCTCTCTGAACAACCCGTACGTCGTGGTTGGCCTGCTGTTCGGCGGCCTGCTGCCGTATCTGTTCGGTGCGATGGGCATGACCGCTGTCGGCCGCGCCGCCGGTGCGATCGTCGAGGAAGTGCGCCGTCAGTTCCGCGAGAAGCCCGGCATCATGCAGGGCACCGACAAGCCGGACTACGGCAAGGCGGTCGACCTGCTGACCCGGGCGGCGATCAAGGAAATGATCATCCCCTCGCTGCTGCCGGTGCTGTCGCCGATCGTCGTCTACTTCCTGATCTACTTCATTGCGGGCGGCGGTGCGGACGGCAAGTCGGCGGCGTTCTCGGCGGTCGGCGCCATGCTGCTCGGCGTCATCGTCACCGGTCTCTTCGTCGCGATCTCGATGACCTCGGGTGGCGGCGCATGGGACAACGCCAAGAAGTACATCGAGGACGGCCACTACGGCGGCAAGGGCAGTGATGCCCACAAGTCCGCGGTGACCGGCGACACCGTCGGCGATCCCTACAAGGACACGGCTGGCCCGGCGGTCAACCCGATGATCAAGATCACCAACATCGTGGCGCTGCTGCTGCTGGCGATCCTCGCGCACTGAGCGCGCGACATAGACGAATGCAAAACCCCGCGGTGCGAGCCGCGGGGTTTTTGTTTCAAGGGGGGCAGGAAATATCGCACCGTCATTGCGAGCGGAGCGAAGCAATCCATCGCTTCACAAGCGGGGACATGGATTGCTTCGTCGCTGTCGCTCCTCGCAATGACAGTGTATGCCGCCAACGATATCCGCCAAGAACCAGACGCCAACCAAACGGAGATCAATCGATGTCGCTCTCATCCGCCCGGAACTATGCGCTGCGCGCCGCCAAGTCGCAGGATCAGAAGGAAGCCATCGAGCTGCTGTCGCAGGCGATCATGGAGCTGGCGATGTCGATCGAAGCCACCGACGCCAAGGTCAAGAAGATCAACAAGTCGTCGTAGCATTGAAGGCGGCTGCTACTTGACCTCCATCTGCAAGCCTTCCTTCTCGATGATGGCGGCGAACTTCTTCGTCTCGGCGTCGACGAAATCGGAAAACTGCTGCGGCGTGCCGTAGTCGGCGCGCGCGCCCATGCCGGCGATGTTCTTCCTGACGTCGTCGCGTTCCAGCATCGTCTTGATCTGGCGGTTCAGCTCGTCGACCACGGGCGCGGGCGCGGTCTTCGGCAGGAACACGCCGAACCAGGACGCGACGTCGAATTTTGCGAGTTCCGGCGCGCCCTCGCGCATCACAGGCAGATTGGGCGCGGACTCGCTGCGATCCGTCGTGGTGACGCAGAGCCCGTTCAGCTTGCCGTCCAGCACCTGCGGCAGCGACGGATAGAGATTGTCGAACAGGATCTGGATGTCGCCGGCGAGCCCGGCCTGCAATGCCGGGCCGGCGCCACGGAACGGGACGTGCGTCATCTTCAGCCCGGTCAGTTGCAGGAACCAGGCGCCGGTGAGGTGAGGGCTCTGTCCGGTGCCGGACGAGCCGTAGGTGAGCTTGTCGGGGTTCTTCTTCAGAAAGGCGATCAGTTCGGGGATCGACTTGATCCCGGTCGATGGATGCGCCGAGACGATGTTCGGGATCCGGATCATGTTGGAGACCGCCTGCAACTGGTCGGCCTTGTAGGTCAGATTGCGAAAGATGCTGAAGGCGATCGCGTTCGGGCCGGGATTGCCGATCAGGATGGTGTGGCCGTCGCCCTTGCTGCGCGCGACCTCTGATATGCCGATGGTGCCGCCGGCGCCGGAGCGATTCTCCACCACCACCGACTGGCCCCAGAGCGGCTGCAAATGGGCGGTCAGCAGCCGCCCCATCACGTCGGTCGAGCCGCCGGCTGCCGCCGGCACGATGATCCGGACCGTCTCGGTCGGCCGCCAGTCGCCGGCCCCCAGGCTCGCGCGCGGCAGGATCGATGCGGCCGCCAACGCGGCCGTGCCGGACATTACCGTACGACGGGAAAAACTCTTGGCTCTCACGCGCTTACCCCCTGCTCAGGCTCTTGTTTGTGAGCAAGCCTAGGGGACCGCTTGCCCATCGGGCAAGCGCGACAACTTGGCGCAGTTTTTTCGCGCTAAAGCGCGATGCGTTGCGCGCGCTAATTGAAGCTCAGCAGCTTGAACAGCGGTGTCAGGTAGGACATTTCCTGGCCCGACGTCGGCGTGGACCGGCTGACGAAGTCGAAGATCTTGCCGTCCTTGAGGCCGTAATTGGCGAGGCGGCGCACCTGCCGGTTCTTGTCGAAATAGACCGCGATGACGCGCTGGTCGACCACCCGCTGATTCATGAAGGCGACCGGGCGTGAGGTCCGCTGCGAAATGTAATAGAACACCTCGCCGTCCAGCGTTGCGACCGTCGAGGGCGTGCCAAGCACGATCAGCACCTGATCCTGGCTCGCGCCGATCGGAATCTGCTCGAGCGCTCCGTCGGGCAGGATGTAGCCCTTCTGGAATTGCTCACCGGCGCACCCGCCGAGCGCGGTGCCGCAGACGAGGCCAACGACCGCGATGGCGCGGAAGCGCATGAAGAACCCGCGCGCGGAAGCCACGCGAGACGGTTTGGGAAGAGTGTGGTTCATCGGCGGAACTGATCCGTCCCCTTGCATCGGCCGGAGCATTGACGTACCGGGCAGCTCAATGGATTGCAATCATGCCGAGCTCCAATGGGTGAGCCCTCAACAGGCGTCCTTTGGGGGGCCGGCAGCCGGAACCCGCTATGCTTTGGCCGTTCAATCACTTCAAAAGACCCCGGGTGCCCGCGCGCAGCACCATTGAGACCATCTATGGCATGATCGTGACGCAGGCGCGAGAACCGTTGTTTTACCGTGACTTGGGCGTCCCGGACACGGTTAACGGCCGTTTTGACCTGCTTCTGATGCATCTATGGCTGGTGTTGCGGCTACTAAAATCCGTCGATGGTGGCGCGGCGCTGGCGCAGGCCCTGTTCGATCATTTCTGCATCGATATGGACGACAATCTCAGGGAAATGGGCGTCGGTGACCTCACGGTGCCGAAGCGCATGCAGGCATTCGGCGAGGCCTTTTACGGCCGCACCGCGGCCTATGATCTGGCGCTGACCGACAGCGACGAGGCCCTGGCCGAGTCGTTCTGCAAGAACATCCTCAATGGTCAGAACATCGACAAGGCCCGCGGACTGGCCGCCTATGCCCGGGAGGCACTGGCCGAATTGGCGCGCGCCGACCGCGCGGCGCTGACCCAGGGTGAATGGCGCTTTCCGGCGCCACAGCAAGCGGGGAGCGCGGCATGAGCGGCGGCAGCACAGGGCGGCCCGAGCGCGAGCGCGATCCGTGGCGGGTGCTCGTCAACGTCGCGCAGATTCCCGAGACCGGCCTGCATCGTGCGATCGTAGCCGACGAGGCGACGCGCAAGGCGATGGCCGACGTCGCGGAGCTGCGGGAAGTCATCTCCGCGCAGGCGGAGTTCGATCTGCAGCCCAAGCGTGATGGCAGCTATCATGTCACCGGCCGGGTTCAGGCGAGGGTCGGGCAGACCTGCGTGGTGACGCTCGATCCGATCGAGAACGAGATCGATGAGCCGATCGATGTGGTGTTCGCGCCGCCCGAGCAGATCCCGCAAATGGCCGACCTGGTCGACGACGCCGAGGAGAGTGACGAGGAGACCCCGGATCCGCCAGAGCCGATCGTCGGCGGCTTCATCGACATCGGCCGGCTCGCCACCGATGCGCTTTTCCTTGGCATCGATCCGTATCCGCGCAAGGTGGATGCGGTCTTTGAACAAGAGGTTGAAGCGCCTGACCCGGAAAATCATCCCTTCGCCGCCTTGAAGGCGCTGAAGGACAAGGCGGACGGCAAGAAGCCAAAGGGCAGCTGAAGGCAGCCGAGGGGCAGCCGGCGTCACATTTGCGGGGATGGCTTGCCTGCGGCGCTGCGCGAATGGCATTCGCGATCACTTCAAATAAGTGTCACAATACATTGAAATACAATGTATTTCTGATATATCTTAATGCGTTGCGTGACGGTTCGGCCACTGCCTCGTTTGTGGTCAAGAGGTTGTGTCGGACCGCGGACACGCTATTGTCGCGGCCCGGCCGGGACCCCAGTTGGTGTTTCGCCGGGCGCCGTTGACGGCGGTGACTTCAAGCTCGCGGTCTTCGTCTGAAGGGCTGCGGGAGAGCAGGCTTCCGGGACGTTCATGCCTCATAAGGTTCGAATCGCGCTTGACGCCATGGGGGGCGACGTCGGCGCATCCGTCGTCATTCCCGGCGCCGCGATCTCGTTGAGCCGTCATCCCGACAGCGAATTCCTGCTGGTCGGGGACCAGGCCCAGATCGAGCCGGAGCTCGCGAAACATCCCGCGCTGAGGGCGGTATCGAAGGTGATCCATACCGACGTCGCCGTGAAGAATGACGAGAAGCCGAGCCAGGCGCTGCGGCGGACCCGCCGTGCGTCCTCGATGTGGCTGGCGATCGACGCGGTGAAGCATGGCGAGGCCGATGTCGCCGTCTCCGCCGGCAATACCGGCGCGCTGATGGCGATGGGTGGGCTCAATCTGCGGACACTGCCCGGCGTCGACCGCCCGGCGCTCGCCGCGGTGTGGCCGACGCTGCGCGGCGATTCGGTGGTGCTCGATCTCGGCGCCTCGATCGGCGGCGACGCCCGCCATCTGGCGACGCTGGCGGTGATGGGCAGCGCCATGGCGAGCGTGCTGTTCAACCTCGAACGGCCGACCGTCGGCCTGCTCAATATCGGCTCCGAGGAGATCAAGGGCCACGGCGAAATTCGCGAGGCGGCCGAGATGCTGCGCGCGATGAACTCGAACCAGTTCAACTATATCGGTTTCGTCGAGGGCGACGCGATCGGCAAGGGGCTCGCCGACGTCATCGTGTCGGAAGGGTTCAGCGGCAATATCGCGCTCAAGGCCGCCGAGGGAACCGCGCGCCAGATGTTCACGCTGCTGCGCGAAGCGATGTCGTCGAGCTGGCTGGCGCGGATCGGCTACCTGTTTGCCCGCAGCGCGTTCCAGAAGCTGCGCGACAAGCTCGATCCCAACAAGTCGAATGGCGGCCTGCTGCTCGGCCTGAACGGCGTGGTGGTCAAGAGCCATGGCGGCATCAACGCGGAAGGCTTTGCCTATGCGGTGGATGTTGGCTATGAGATGGCCCACTACGATCTCCTCACCAAGATCAATCAGATGCTCAACCGCGACGGCAGCGCCCTGGTGCAGGCGCAGACCGCGCAGGAGGCTGTCTCGTGACTGCGATACGTTCGGTAGTGCTCGGCTGCGGCTCATATTTGCCGGAGCGGGTTTTGACCAATGCCGAACTGGCTCAGCGAATCGACACGTCGGATGACTGGATCGTGCAGCGCACCGGCATCAGCGAGCGGCACATCGCCGCCGATGACGAGTTCACCTCGCATCTTGCGATCAACGCGGCGCGCGCAGCGCTCGCCGATGCCAAGATCGACGCCCAGTCGATCGACCTGATCGTGCTGGCGACCTCGACGCCCGACAACACGTTCCCGGCGACCGCGGTCGCGGTCCAGCACGCGCTCGGCATCAACCACGGCGTCGCCTTCGATCTGCAGGCGGTGTGCTCCGGCTTCGTCTTTGCGCTGACCACCGCCGACAATTTCCTGCGCGCCGGCCATCACAAGCGGGCGCTGGTGATCGGCGCCGAAACCTTCTCGCGCATCCTCGACTGGAACGACCGCGGCACCTGCGTGCTGTTCGGCGATGGCGCCGGCGCCGTCGTGCTGGAGGCGCAGCAGCAGTCCGGCACGACCGACGATCGCGGCGTGCTGACGACGCATCTGCGCTCCGACGGGCGCCACAAGTCGAAGCTGTTCGTCGATGGCGGCCCCGGCTCGACCAAGACGGTCGGCTACCTCCGGATGGAGGGCCGTGAGGTGTTCAAGCACGCCGTCGGCATGATCACCGATGTGATTGTCGATGCGTTCAACGCCACCGGCTTCACGGCGGACGACATCAACTGGTTCATTCCGCACCAGGCCAACAAGCGAATCATCGATGCGTCGGCCCACAAGCTGCATATTGCGCCGCAGAAAGTGGTCTTGACGGTCGACAAGCACGGCAACACCTCGGCGGCCTCGATCCCGCTCGCGCTGTCGGTCGCGGTGAAGGACGGACGCGTCAAGAAGGGCGATCTGGTGCTGTTCGAGGCGATGGGTGGCGGCTTCACCTGGGGCTCGGCGCTCGTGCGCTGGTGAGCGCTTCGCTTAAAAATACGGATATTTCGTCAGGTTCTTTTCCAGCGTGCATGCTGGTCGCTGTTGACCATTGCGCGCTAAGCTTTTA
Source organism: Bradyrhizobium macuxiense (assembly GCF_007993935.1). Taxonomy (GTDB): domain Bacteria; phylum Pseudomonadota; class Alphaproteobacteria; order Rhizobiales; family Xanthobacteraceae; genus Bradyrhizobium; species Bradyrhizobium macuxiense_A. The sequence continues at coordinate 292,493 of NZ_VITY01000003.1, forward strand.
ATTTCAGTCAAGAAATTGTTCGCCGAGAGTGCGGGGCAGGCGATGACGACGGGAACCGGAAAAACAGTGACGCGCGTCGATTTGTGCGAGGCGGTCTACCAAAAGGTAGGTCTGTCGCGCACGGAATCGTCGGCGTTTGTCGAGTTGGTGCTGAAGGAGATCACCGATTGCCTGGAAAAGGGCGAGACGGTGAAGCTGTCCTCGTTCGGCTCCTTCATGGTGCGCAAGAAGGGCCAGCGTATCGGCCGCAATCCAAAGACCGGCACCGAGGTGCCGATCTCGCCGCGGCGTGTGATGGTGTTCAAGCCGTCGGCGATCCTGAAGCAGCGGATCAACGGCCACGTCGTCACCAATGGCGACGGCAGCAAGGCCGAGTAGGGCGTTTTCAAGCGAAGTGGATACCCGGTTCGCGTGAAGAAGACGCGCCAGCACCAGAGTCTGGAGTCCCGTTCCGATTCAACTGGAACGGACGAGGCTCCAGGCATTGAAGCCAGAGGAGCTTGCATTTGGACAAGGCGCCGGATGCGTTCCGTACCATCAGCGAAGTCGCGGACGAGCTCGATATTCCCCAGCATGTGCTGAGATTCTGGGAAACGCGCTTCGCGCAGATCAAGCCGATGAAGCGCAGCGGCGGACGCCGCTATTATCGTCCCGACGACGTCGACCTGCTGAAGGGCATCCGCCGGCTGCTCTACGGCGAGGGCTACACCATCCGCGGCGTGCAGCGGATCCTGAAGGAGCACGGCATCAAGTCGGTGCAGGGCATCGCCGACCAGACCGCGGCGGTCTCGTTCGGCGCGGTCGAGGAAGCGGTCGGCAACAGCATGGCCGAGCCCGACGACCTCGAGAGCAATGACGGCCTCGATTTCGACGGCGAGGAGGGCGACGGCGACGAGAAGGGCATCGACTACCGATTCGTCGATCCCGACGAGGATCCGATCCTGTCGACCTACAAGGCGCATGCCCAGCCGGGCAAGGCCTCCGTTGCGCCGCCGGTGCGTCCCTCCGTCCCGGCAGTGGACCGGGAGCGCCTCGAACGCGTGCTGCAGGAACTGGTCGCCTGCCGGCAGATGATCGATACGGCGATGAAGGACGGCTGATCCCGGGAACCGGTGCCCGGATTGCAGCCCTTAAAGGCCTGCTGCGCCTTGCGCGAACGCAGGATCGCAGCTAATGGAACGGCATCGGAGCGTGGCGCAGCCCGGTTAGCGCACTAGTCTGGGAGACTAGGGGTCGGAGGTTCAAATCCTCTCGCTCCGACCATTTTTCAAAGCATTCGGCTTTTCAAAACACGCAGCGGCGTTGATTTCGGCCCGATGCGGCCCGCCGCCTAGGTCTCGAAATCCATCGCGGCGATCAGGCACGCCTTTTCCAGGCGGTTGTTGAGCATCGCGAGCTTGCCGGTGAATTCGGCCAGCTCGTGCTCGCTGAATTCCTCGAACACGGTTTTCTTGAACGCCTTGTGCTGCTCGGCGAGGCCCGCCAGATGCTTTCGGGTCTTGTCGGTCAGCGACAGGCGGACCACACGCGCGTCGGCCGGGGAGGGCGAGCGACGCAGCAACTCCTTCTGCTCGAGCAGCTTCGACTGCGTGGTCACGAACGACGGATCGACATGCAGCAGCTTCGACACCACGTTGATCGGCACGCCATCGTCCTTGTCGAGATCCGAGATCGCGATGAGGATCATCCATTGCGGACCGCTGACGCCGAGCGCCTTGCCCCAGAGCTGGCGGACCCGTTCGAGATGCGAATTGATGGACGAGATCTCGAGCGTAAAGCGCTTGATGATGTCGAGATGCTCGATGGCGCGCAAACGCGCCTGATCCTTCCTGGTCACTGACACAGCTTCCCCTTCCCTAGGTGCCGACTCAGCTTTGTGCTGATTTATTTCTTGTTTCCCGCGTCGACGGGACGTTTTTTCTAGTAAGTCGCTCAGGAAGGCAAGTGAACGTAAAGCAATTATGATGCGTATGTGACGATTGGGCTATTTGGGGTGCGACAAATTTGCCCATGTGCGTGAGGTGGTTACATCGAGCGTTGCTGGCGGGACACAGTGTGGCCGCATTCGCATTCCTGACTTTATAAACTATTTTGTTTGGCGAACGTGCCAATGCATATTGAACCCGGCGGTAGGGGAATCTCGATCGTCCCGTTGCGGTGATCGTTCAAGTCCGCCGCACTCCAGAGATTGATCTGCGGGTGCGGGGTTTGGGGAAAACGGTCTTGGACAATGCGGGAGGATCACGGGGCGCTCGCGACCCGGACTCTACGCATATGAGCAACTTGGAGGTTTAATATGACATTGGCGAAGAGCCTTATTCTGGGCTCGGCCGCCGCGCTGGTCGCGGTCGGCGGGGCACAGGCGGCCGATCTTCCCGTTAAGGCCAAAGCGGTCGAATACGTGAAGGTTTGCTCCCTTTATGGTCCGGGCTTCTACTACATCCCCGGCACCGATACCTGCATCAAGCTGGGCGGCTTCGTTCGTGCCGACGTCGTTGTGAACGGCAACAGCGTCTACGGCCCGAACGTCAACGGCGCCAGCGGTGCGAACAACCGCTTCACCAACGGCTACACCTGGCGTTCGCGTGAAGACCTCAACATCGACACCCGCACCGCGACCGAGTACGGCGTGGTCCGCACCTACTTCGACGCGGTGTTCACCTGGACCTCGGACAGCTACGGTCCGGGCTCGGCTGCCGGTTCGACGATCTACTCGCCGATCGGCACGTCGTCTGCGCCGAACAACGCTGGTTCGGGCAACGTCGCTGCCGGTTCGGTCGGCGTCTACTACGCCTTCATCCAGTTCGCTGGCTTCACCATGGGTAAGGCGGTCTCGCAGTTCGCCGCTCCGTGGAACGGCTATCCGGGCAACAACTACGACGGTCTCGTCGGTGGCGTGAGCACCACCAACGGCATCAACCAGTTCACCTACACCGCGCAGTTCGGCAACGGCGTGTCGCTCGCCCTGTCGGCGCAGGACCAGGTTGCCTACATGCAGGCTGGCGTGAACAACCTGTCGGTTGCCGGCGCTTACGGCTCCAGCGACTATGCCGGCACCATCGCGCCGGACTTCGTCGCTTCGCTCAAGGTCGACCAGGCTTGGGGTATCTTCCAGGCGTCGATCGCGGCGCATGACAACCACGCAGCCTACTACGGCGCCACTGAGAACACCGGTCATCCGGACGACAAGTGGGGTTGGGCTGGTGCACTGGCCCTGTCGATCAAGAACATCCCGACCGGACCCGGCGACACCATCAACATCCAGGGCGTCTACACCGACGGTGCGACCCGTTACAATATCCAGGAACTGGCCAGCCAGTTCAGCTCGGTCGCCATCTACGGCGGTTCGGGCCTCCCGGGCGTTTATGGCAGCGTCGGCTTCGGCACTGCGCCTGACACGGTGTTCGGCCCCGGCGGCCAGCAGCAGACCGTCAAGACCTGGGGTATGCGCGGTGCGTACACCCACAACTGGGATCCCTACTGGAACACCAGCTTGTACGGTGCTTACGCTGCGATCATGTACAACGACACGTCCAAGGCCCTCATCTGCGGCGTTGGTGGTGTCGGCGGTACCTTCCGCGCTGCCTTCGCCGGCGGCGCTGGCGTGACCAGCTGCAACCCCGACTACAACATCGCGCAGATCGGCGTGATCACGCGTTGGACCCCGGTCAAGAACCTGACCTTCTCGGCCGACGTGACCTACATCAATCTCGATCAGAAGTATGCCGGCACGATCACCACGTCGGCTGCCTCGGTCGGCAAGCCCTCGGCGGTCTACGAGCTGAAGGATCAGAACACTGTCCAGATGCTCTTCCGCGCTCAGCGCAACTGGTAATACCGGTTGATCTGATCACGATCGAACAGAACCCCGGCAGGCAACTGCCGGGGTTTTTTCTTGGACCGGAATAGGTGGTCGTGGACGATTGGCTGCGACATTTCGGTCTACGCGAAGAACGAAGACGAGCCATGCGATTCATCGGCGGCAAACTTATTTACTTAGCTGATCTACTAAACTATATACACCGAGGCCAACACATTGAATGATGGCTCTTAGCTTATGCTAAGCCTCCCAAACCTCCGGCAATGCCCTGCCGGAGGTTTTTGATTCATGGCCACGAAACCGGCGCTGGAGATCGCGATGCGCGTGGTGCCGCCCGCCGCGTCGATTCGACGCCGTCAAGATTTGACGGAATCGGTCCGCAGTGCATTCTCGTCATTCATGGGACGCTTCAAGAACAGCCGTCTGGCTCGGATGAGCAGCGGCCATTACTGCCTGATCCGGGATCTCGGGCTGGTGAAGGGCGGCAAGGGATTGCGGCACCATGAGGTGGTCATCGACTTCTCGTGGCGCGGTCTGCTCAAGCTCGTCGTGAGCGCCGGCACCGCCGTCCTGCGCCGGCGCGCGCCGGTGCGGATCGAAACCGCCGAATAGCGCAGATCAATCCCGGGAGTTGAGCCGATCATTCGTGGCGCCACGCGCTGCGCGACCAGGTCTTCAGGCGGCGTGATCTCGATCAGGTCAAAGCCTGCCCACGGCGAGGGCGTGTTGCGCCAGACCGCTGCAGCGCTGGTCTGATCTGATCAGCGCGAGCGGTCGGCGCAGATGCCGTTGCGCGGCTTCGGCGGCGTGAGCTCGGCGGCCGCGGCTGCATTGGAAATTCCGGCCGCGATCGCCATCAGCGTCGTCGCGACCAATCTGTTCACGATGTGCATGATCGTCTCCGGTTGTCGATGTCAGATTGTTCGCAACGCGGAATGATTTCGTTACGTCATCCTCTGCCTCGATCTGCCACACGCGGCTCAACTGCGCGTGAGCAGCGGGCGCCGTTGCTGGGCGATAATTCGGTGATGTACAGTGCCGCAGTCAAACGGCCGGGACTGCGATCCGCGCTCCAGCCGAAAGCAAGAAAAAGCAGGGAAGGAACGGATCTCTCATGAAGGATTTCGCCGGAAAGATTGCCGTCATCACGGGTGGCGGCACGGGCATGGGGCGTGAGCTCGCACGGCAGCTCGTTGCCGAGGGATGCAATGTCGCGATGTGCGACGTCTCGGCCGAGGCGATGGCCGAGACCAAGCGGCTCTGCGAGGTCGAGAAGCTGCCGCAGGGCCTGCGCATCACCACCCACATTGCCGACGTCTCGATCGAGGATCACTACAAGCGCTTCCGCGACGAGCTGATCGAGCAGCAGGCGACCGACAAGATCCACTTGCTGTTCAACAACGCCGGCATCGGCGGTGGCGGCAGCCTGTTCACCAACACCCGCGAGCAGTGGGAGCGCACCTTCAACATCTGCTGGGGCGGCGTCTATCTCGGGGTCCGCACCTTCCTCCCGCTGCTGGTGAAGGCCGATGAGGCGCACATCGTCAACACGTCGAGCGTCAACGGCTTCTGGGCCTCGGTCGGCCTCGGCGTGTCGCACACCGCCTACAGCGCGGCGAAATTCGCGGTGAAGGGATTCACCGAGGCGATGATCAACGATCTCCGCCTCAACGCGCCGCATGTCAAATGCTCGGTGGTGATGCCTGGTCACATCGGCACTTCGATCGTGTCGAACTCGCGTAAGGTGCAGAACGGCTCCGAGCAGCTCAATCCCGACGAGCTCAAGCAGGCTCGCCAGCGTCTGCAAGGGCAGGGCATCGACGTCGCCAAGATGTCGGATGCCGATATCCAGCAGCTCGCGCTCGATCGTGCCCGCATCTTCCACGACGAGGCGCCGACCTCGGCCGCCGCCGCCGCCAAGATCATCCTCGACGGCGTCAAGGCGGATCGCTGGCGCATCCTGGTCGGCGACGATGCGCATATGCTCGACGAGCGTGTGCGCAACACGCCGGAGCAGGCCTACACGCCTGAGTTCTATCAGGACCTCGTGGCGGCGACCGGCTGGAAGGTCGGCTGATCACGCAGGACCCGTCATGCCCGCGCAACGGCGCCGTTGTCGCTGGAGGAGCGCGGAACGCGCGTCTCGAAGCATGCACGGCCCGGCTAGCGGCCGTCGATCCTTCGAGACGGCCGCGTTGCGGCCGCCTCGGGATGACGGGATCGGCGCTTCCAGTGTTGCTACCAAGCTACCCGCGCATCGCGCGCTGGCGGGACCCTGTCTGATAGGCGAGGCGGTAATGCCCTGAGCAATAGGGCATGCCGCCGAGCGGGGTGTTGCCGCAGAAGCAGAAATCATCGGCGCCCGGGCTGCTGATCGGCCAGCGGCAGCGCTGCTCGCTCAATTCGAACAGCGAGCAGCTGTTGACGCTGACAACAGGCGCATCGTCGGGCTCCCGCTCGTAGACCGCCCGTAGCAGCTGGAGCTGCTGCTTCGCGGTCGCCCGTTGCGCGGTGTGCGCGGTGGCTTTCTTCCGCCGCGCGCGGCGTTCGTCTGGCGTCGTGCGCACGAGGTTCAGCCGCGACAGCTTGCCGATCACCGCATTACGGCTGACGCCGATATTGACGGCGATGTCGCGGCAGGAGAGGCCGGCTTCAAAGTAGATCTTGAGTTGGTCGACGCGCTCCGGCGTCCAGGTTGGTTCGATCGCAATCATCTGACGGTTCCACGTTCTGTGTTGAACCGCCGCGTCGACGCGTGCGCCGTCAGGGCGCGCGACCGTTGTCGCGGATTGCAAGCAACCCGTCCTTGATGGCGAGTCGAATGCCTTCCTCGATCAGTGTCCGTGCGACGCCCGGGACGCTCGTACCGTGGGTGCCCTGTCTCACCAGCTTCTCGAGGTAACCAATGGTCGAGAGCGCCAGTGTGACCGGGACGCGGTCGGTTTCGGCCTTTTCCGTAGCCATGAAGAAACGCTTAACCCTGAACGCTCGTACTGAAAAGTATCTATTTAGAGTCTATTTAGGGATGTGGCAGTTCGTCAAGCCATCGGCCGAAAAATGCGAACAGCCGCGCCGGAGATCGATTCCGGCGCGGCGTTTGGACTGGAATATTTAAGTATATTAATAGGTTAGGCGCGTAACTCGACCTTGACCGGGAACTTCTTGAGAAGCCGCTCAGCCGTTTCGGCCTTGTCCACAGGCGCGGTCACGCTCAGGTACAGGCCCCGGGACGGGTCGGTGATGGCCTCGACACTGACCTCGCCGGACAGTCCTTCCCGCGCCAGCAGCTCGCGCGCGGCCTCGCCGGCGGCGATCTCGCGCAGCTTTGGCTTGAAGATCTTGCCGACCGGCGTGACCGGCATCTCCGGGATCACCGACACCACGCGTGGCCGCGCCGGCGGCTCCAGTATGTTGTCCTGCACGAAGGCGGCGAGCGCCTGCGGATCGATCTGCGCGCCGGGCTGCGCCGAGACGAACAGCATCGGCACTTCGCCGGCATAGCTGTCGGGACGTCCGACCGCCGCGGCCAGCGCGACGCCCGGAAACGCCAGCGCGGCGTCCTCGATCGCGCGCGGGTCGATGTTGTGGCCGCCGCGGATGATGACGTCCTTGGCGCGGCCCATGATGTAAACGAAGCCGTCGGCATCGATCCGGCAGATGTCGCCGGTGCGCAGCCAGCCGTCGCGGAACGCCTCTTCGGTCTGCTTCTTGTCGACGTAACCGGCGAACACCTGCGGGCCTCTGGTCAGGAGCTCGCCGACCGGCGAGGGCCACGGCCCGGTGTGCAGCTTGCCGCCCTCGAGGATGGCGAGCTCGACCAGCGGATTGCGGGTGCCGACGCTCTCGGCGCGTGGTTTCACGCCGTGCACGTCATGGGTGATGGCGCCGGCAAGCTCGGTCATGCCGTAGAGCTGCTGGATGCAGTCGCCGCCCCAGGTCGCGAGATAGCGCCGTTCGATTTCCGGCGGGCAGATCGAGGCGCCGGTGGCGGTGACGCGCAGGGTCGAGATGTCGCTGTCCGCGACCGGGATGTCGGCCAGTGCGCCGAGCGTGGTCGGCACGTTGCCCGAGATATTGACGCGGTATTTCTCGATGATCTTCCAGAAATGCGTGATCAGCGCCGGATCGCGCGCGCCGGCGGGGCCGGGGATGAAGATCGTCGTGCCGGCCGCCAGGCAATTGGCCGTCGTGCAGAACAGGCCGCCGACATGGAACAGCGGCATCGTGATCATCGCGCGTTCGCCACGGTGGAAGTCGAGCGCTATCCGCGAGGATAGAGTGGAGGCAACCATCGCGCGGTTGGTGAGCCGCGCCACCTTGGGATGACCGGTGGTGCCCCCGGTCGGCAGCATCACCGCGACACGGTCGGCCTCGCTCATGTCGCTCGACTTGCCGTAGTCGTCGCGCCAGGCCGGGTCAGGCCGCAGCACCTCGCCGTCGAAGGAAATGCTGCCGTCGAGCGGCGCGATCACGATGCACTTGAGCGACGGCACCTCGCGCTGCAGTCCCTCGACCCGCTCATAGAGCCCGCCCGGCATTCCCGGCGGCGGCGCGATCAGCAGCTTCGCATTGATGGCATTGAGCTGGGCTGTGATCGCTTCCCGCGTGAACAGCAGGTTAAGCGGCTCGGCGACGCCGCAGGCGGCGGCGCCGAAGATCGCGACGATGCTGGCCGGACAGGCGGGCAGCAGGATCGCCACCGCATCATCCTTGTCGATGCCTTGGCCGCGGAAATAGGTTTCGGCCGCCTTGATCGAGCCCATCAGCTGATCGTTCGAAATCACGACCGGGTTGGGATCGAGCGGCGATCGCAAATAGATCGCGGCTTCGGCGTCCGGCGCCCCCTGCGGGCCGCGGGCGATGAGATCGAGGATCCGCGGGCAGGCGGCGAGCGTCTCCTGCATCTCCTTGTCGCGCGCAGCCTCGTCGGCCGGCGAAAGCCTGTCCTTCAGCATATCCGTCCCCGTCCATTTTTGTTTCGTTGGGACGGAGATTGTATCGAGCCGCGCTTGCCGAACACAAGTGCGGCTTATCGACCGGCTGTCAGCCGTGAACCACCGATTTGGCGATCATGCAGTGAATACCCTTGGAGCCGTTGACCGTCTGGGTGACCCGCAGGTCGGCGGCCAGGCTGCACAGCGTGTAAGCGTCCTCGCGGGAGAGATTCCGCTTCTCGCCGAGCAGCACGATCATGTCGCGCAGCGCCCGCACCACGCATTGGTCGAGATCGGGATCCATCGCCATGGTCATGTAGTGATCTGCGGTCTCTGCGCGCGGGTAGGCGAGCTTGAGGTCCTTGCGCAAGGTCAGGCGGAAGCGGCCGGTGAGCGCGGTCTCGATCGCGGTGACGCAGACCTCGCCGTCGCCCTGCACGCCATGGCCGTCGCCACAGGAGAACAGCGCGCCCGGCACGAACACCGGCAGATACAGCTTGGCTCCGGCGCCGAGCTCCTTGTTGTCGAGGTTGCCGCCCATCGCGCGCGGGATCAGCGAGGAGATGCGGCCCCAGGCCGGCGGCGGCGACACGCCCATCACGCCGAAGAACGGCTTCAGCGGCAGATCGAGCCCCCAGGGCATGCGGCCGACCATGCGCGTGCGATCGAGCGGGATATTGAGGATGCGGGTCTCGTGGAAATCGTCGGGCAGGGTGCCTGACAGCGGCTTGATCAGATTGTAGCCCCAGTCCTGGCGAAGCTGGACGTCGAGAATATCGACCTCGAGCACGTCGCCGGGCTCGGCGCCGCTCACTGCGATCGGGCCGGTCAGGATGTGCCCGGGCACCATCCGCTCGCTCTTCGCATGGATGTCGTCGAGCTCCGGCGGGATATGGAATTTGCTTCGGTCCGGCACCACGTCGGCGCCACCGCTGACGGTCTCGATCGTGACCTCGTCGCCGCTCGCGATCGTGAGGACCGGCTTCAGCTTTGCTTCAAAGAAGCCCCAATGGCAGGTTTCGGGACTGGACTTCAGGTGATGATGGGTCATGTGACGTCTTTTGATTAGTTTCCCAGCAGCGTATGACCCTGTAGCAGAACTTCGCAGAGGCTTCCCTTGTTTTTTGTGCTCTCCAAGACGCTCGGCATCATGCTGCTGCCGATCAATTTCCTGATCGGGATCGGCGTGATCGGCGCCGTGCTGCTGCTGACGCGGTTTGCGCGTCTCGGCCGCAGGTTGATGGTTGTCTCGCTGCTGCTGCTCGCGATCTGCGGCTTCTCGCCGCTCGGCAATGTCCTGATATCAACGCTGGAGCAGCGCTTCCCGCCATGGGATGCCTCGCGCGGCGCGCCCGACGGCATCATCGTGCTCGGCGGTTCGATCGATGCCGATCTGTCGGTGGCGCATGGCACACCTGTCGTGCGCAGCGCGGCCGATCGCGTCATCGCAGCCGCCGCGCTTGCGCGCAGATATCCGAATGCGCGCCTCGTGTTCACCGGCGGCAGTGCCAACCTGATCTCGAATGATGCGCGCGAGGCCGACTATGCCGCCGAGATGTTCGAGAGTCTCGGGATTGCCAAATCGCGGCTGATCATCGAACGCCGCTCGCGCAACACGGTGGAGAACGCCGAGTTCTCCAAGGCGTTGGTCGATCCCAAGTCGGGCGAGCGCTGGCTGCTCGTCACCTCGGCCTATCACATGCCGCGCTCGATCGGGCTGTTCCGCAAGGCGGGATTCAACGTCGAGGCCTATCCGGTCGATTGGCGCGTCGGCAATGTCATGAGCTTCGCGACGCTTGCGATCGAGGGCCTGTCGCGCACCGATCTCGGCACACGGGAGTGGATCGGGCTGCTGGCGTATCATCTGGCCGGAAAAACCGACGATTTGCTGCCGGGACCGGTCGCACGCTGAGCCGTCACGTGCTTGTCGCTTCGCCCCGACAATCCGGCTAACATCGACACAACAGGCGGCGCCAAGCTGCCGATCACGGGAGTTCACGCCATGCAACAGCAGACACCGCCGGAACAGTTCGACCTCGGCGCAATCGTCGCCGATCTGAACAATCTGCTGCGGCTGAAGACCACGGTCATCGGCATCAAGATGTTTGCCCGCGTCGAGGAGATGGAGGCGATCCCGAAGATCCGCCGTCCGTCGGCGGTTCACACCACGGACCAGATCGTCAGCATGGCCTCGCGGCTCGGCTGGACCGTCGGCATCACCGGCGACGACCTGGTCGGCGCGCAATGCCGCGCGGTGATCGGGCTCGCGCCGCAGGACGAGAAGTGGCTGGCCGGCGAGAACTATGTCGGCGTCTGGCACGGCACGGCCGAAGACGCGCGCAAGCGCCAGGAGGCGCTCGACGTGGTGCCTTACGGTCAGTATCAGGCGATGGCGGTGAGTCCGCTGACCAGCGGCCGTCTCAACCCGCCGGACATCTGCCTCGTCTATGCAACGCCGGGGCAGATGATCATCCTGATCAACGGGCTGCAGTATACCGGCTACAAGAAGTTCGAATGGGGCGTGGTCGGCGAGACCGCTTGCGCTGACTCGTGGGGGCGGGCGCTGAAGACCGGCGAGCCGAGCCTGTCGCTGCCGTGCTTCGCCGAGCGCCGCTATGGCGGCGTGCCCGACGAGGAGATGCTGATGGCGCTGCCGCCGGCCTATCTGGTGAAGGCGATCGCAGGCATGAAGCAGCTCGCCAAGAACGGCCTGCGCTATCCGATCGCACCCTATGGGATCCAGGCCGACGTACGCGCCGGCATGGGGGTGTCTTACAAGAAGTAGGGGCATCTTCCGTCATTGCGAGGAGCGGAGCGACGACGCAATCCATCGCTCCGCACACGCGGTGAAATGGATTGCTTCGCCGCGCTCGCAATGACAAAACGGGGCAATTTCGTTGTGTGGGAGCCTGATCCATGTCCTCGTCGAAACTCGACATCGTCGTCTACGGTGCGACCGGCTTCACCGGCCAGCTCGTCGCCGAATATCTCGCGGCGCATTATCGCGACGGCAGCCTGAAATGGGCGATGGCCGGGCGCAGCAAGGACAAGCTTGCCTCGGTTCGCGATGCGATCGGCGCGCCCGCCGACACGCCCTTGATCCTCGCCGATGCCAGCGACGCCGCATCGCTGAAGGCGATGCTGGCGCAGACCAAATCTGTCATTTCGACGGTTGGCCCGTATCAGCTCTATGGCAACGAGCTGATCGCCGCCTGCGTGGAAAGCGGCACTGACTATTTCGATCTTTGCGGCGAGCCGGTCTGGATGCGCCAGATGATCGACAAGCATGAAGCCGCGGCAAAGGCCAGCGGCGCGCGCATCGTGTTCTCCTGCGGCTTCGACTCGGTGCCGTTCGAGCTCGGCGCGTTCTTCGTGCAGGAGGAAGCCAAGCGCGTGTTCGGTGCGCCCGCCGCGCGCGTCAAGGGCCGCGTGCGCGACATGCGCGGCACGCTGTCCGGCGGCACGGCCGCGAGCGCCAAGGCAACCTTCGATGCGGTCGCCAAGGACTTGAGCCTGGTCGCAATCCTCAACAATCCCTTCGCGCTGACGCCGGGCTTCGAGGGTGCGAAGCAGCCGCGCGGCAGCAAGCCGGCCTACGAGGAGGATCTGCAATCCTGGACTGCGCCGTTCATGATGGCGCTGATCAACACGCGCAACGTCCACCGCTCCAACATGCTGATGGGCTTTCCGTACGGGAAGGACTTCATCTACGACGAGATGGTCCTGACCGGCCCGGGCGAGAAGGGCGAGGCCAATGCAAAGAAGGTGATGGCGCTGAATTCCGAGAAGACTGGTCCCAGCGCACCGAAGCCGGGCGAGGGGCCGTCAAAGGAAGAGCGCGAGAACGGCCGCTACGATCTGCTCTATCTCGCGGTCGCGCCCGACGGCCGCATGGTCCGCGCCGGCATCAAGGGCGATCGCGATCCCGGCTACGGCTCGACCTCGAAGATGATTTCGGAATGCGCGATCTGCCTGTTGCGCGACACGCCCGACGTCGCCCCCGGCTTCTGGACGCCGGGAGCCGCGATGCAGGGTAAGCTGATCAAGCGCCTGGTCGATCACGCCGGGCTGACGTTTGAAGTCGAGAAGTAGCTTTCTTACCTCGCCCCGCTTGCGGGGAGAGGTCGGATCGCATCGCAGATGCGATCCGGGTGAGGGGGTACAGGTCCGTCCAATTGCATTGCTCGTGGAAAGAGCCCCTCACCCCAACCCTCTCCCCGCAAGAGCGGGGAGAGGGAGAAGGCCCTATGCCGCCCGCGGATTATACGCGTACATGAAGTCCATGCCCTTGGACGACACCGGCAGCAGCAGCTTCAGCATGTGATCGCGCAGCCAGGCGCCGGTCGCGCTGAACTCGCGCTTGCTGTTGCCGTTGCGGCGGGCGATCGCGACGATCTTCTCGGCGCGCGGGCGCCGCTCGTGCTCGAAGGCCTGGAATGTCAGGCCGAGCTCCTGGCCGTCGCGCATCAGGATGCCGAGCCGCAGCGCGTCTTCCAGCGCGAGCGATGCGCCCTGGCCGGCATGTGGGCTGGTCGCGTGCGCGGCATCGCCGATCAGCAGCGTCCGCTTGCGCGACCAGGTCGGCAGCGTCGCGACGTCGAGCGTGTCGGTGACCACGATGTTGTCGGCGGCCTCGATGATGTCGGGGATCGGCGCGTGCCAGCCGGCGTGGAATTCGCGCAGATGCTGTCTGATGGCGTCCTGGCTTTGCAGGCGATACGCCGCCGCGGTCATGCCGTGCGACGGCTGCGTGCTCCACCACATCCCGCCGGTGTTCGGATCGGGGCTGCACAGGCCGTAGCCGAAGAACCCGCTTTGCCCGAACGTGGTCTCCACCTTCTGGCCGATCGAGAGGCGCTCGAACATGGCGCGTGGCACGAATCCGCCGAAACCGATCAGCCCGGTGTCGAACGGCGTCGGGCCGTCAGGGATGACGTGACGCCGCACCGCCGAGTGCACGCCGTCGGCGCCGATCACGAAATCGCCCTCGGCGGTGGTGCCGTCGTTGAAATAGGCGATGACCGGCTGGTCGCCGCGATCTTCGATCTTCACCAGCTTCTTCTCGAAGAACACCGAGACGTTGGAGCCCCACGCCTTGTCGATCAGCGTCTCGTTCAACGTCGCGCGGCACATGTTCACCGCGGGCTGGCCGAAGCGCTGCTGCATGTTCTGGTTGAGCGAGCCGAGCTTCTTGCCGCTCTGCGAATAGAAGTCGAACGATTCCGCGATCGAGCCGTTGCGGATCAGTTCGTCGGCGAGGCCGAGCTCCGCCAGCACATGCATGCCGTTGGGCGCGATCTGCAGGCCGCCGCCGATCCCGATGGAATAGGGCCAGGCTTCATAGAGTTCGGCCTCGATGCCGGCGCGGGTCAGGAACATCGCGGTCACCGGACCTGCGATGCCGGCGCCAATGATCAGAGCTTTACGGGGACGTTTCGTCATGCCTTGCTCCATGCATCCGTGTGGGCTACGAAAGGTTAGTTGCTAATTATCTTAGCATATAAGATATTAGGCGAGTAAGATATAGGAGTAGCTTTGTCAAGTGCGAAGTCGCGCGAAGCGCTGATGCAGGAACTCGAGGAGGCGATGCGCCGGTCATCCGCGCAGGGTGTGATGTACGGCCAAGCAGTTGCGGAAGTTGCCGGAATCGCCAATTCCGACATGGAATGCATGGACATCCTGCTGCTCGAGGGGCGGGTGACCGCCGGCCGCCTTGCCGAGGTGACCGGGCTGACCACGGGCGCCATCACGGGCGTGGTGGATCGGATGGAGAAGGCGGGATATGTGCGCCGCGAGCGGGACGAGAGCGACCGCCGCAAGGTCTTCATCTCGGTGATCGAGGAAAAGGCCGCCGAGATCGGCAAATTCTACGTGCCGATGCAGGAGGCGATGCTCAAGGTCTGGAGCGGCTACACCGAAGACGAGTTGCGGCTGCTGCTGCGCTTCGCCAATGACGGCTACAAGGGGGTGCTGGAGGCGACCGCCGCGCTGAAGAGCGTGATCGACACGCCGCCCGAGCAGCGCGCCCAGCTCAAGATGCCGCCGAAGCCTCGTCGCTGACCCCGAGCGATGTCGCGCGGTGGCGCTCGGCCGCCGCGTACATGCCCCACATCGTGCCCAGCATCATCCAGAAATGCCGCCAATGGTCGGTATCGATGATGAAGCTCTCGCCGGCGATGCCGAGGAAGGCCGAGAAGATCGCCAGATAGTCGCGCTGCCACGGCACCCGCATGTAGATGTAGCGGAATCCGATGATCGCGCTGACGAACACCAGCGCCGGATAGCAGATGCCCGAGATCCAGCCGCCCGACATAAAGGCGTTGAGGAAGGAGTTGTGGGTGTCCTCGGGGAAATAGGTATGGAACTGGAGCGGGCCGATGCCGAACGGCAATTCCAGTGCCATCTGGGCGCCGAGGATGTGGCGGCCGAACCGGCCGAAGCGGCCTTCATCGTAGCTCTGGTCGAAGCTCGCGCGCTGCTTGAACATGTCGGCGACCGTGCCGATCGACAGCAGCACCGCGATCAGCGCAACGGCCAGGATCGCGGCGATCAAGGTCATCACGATGATGCGCGAACGCTGCGCCTGCGAGCGGCTGGTGAACACCATCAGCGCCAGCATGAACGCCGCGGTGATCACGAAGCCGCCCCAGGCGGCGCGGGAGAACGACAGCAGGATCGCCAGCGAGATGATGCCGAAGGCGATGGCGTTGCGGAACGCCTTGCCGAAGCGGTCGGAGACCACGCTTTGCAGCGTGAACAGCGCGGGCAGGATCAGGAACGCGCCGAGCACGTTCGGATCCTTGAAGGTGCCGCGGGCCCGATCATACAGCGTCAGCAGGTCGTAGCCGCCGGGCACCAGATGGAAGTAGCCGGCGATGCCGGCGAGCGAGGCGATCATCGCACCGACGATAAGCCCGCGGCGCAGCATGTTGAGCCGCGCCTCGGTGTCCTCCGACATCACCATCGCGAAGAAGACGACGGTGACGGCCATGTACCAGGAGGTGAGGACCCAGTTCACCACCTCCGGCTTGTCGAGGAACGGCACCGCGCCGACGCTGTAGCCGACATTGAGCACGATCAGCGCGAACAGCAGCGGCATGAACACAAGCTGCATGCGCAGGCCCGTGGCGAAGAACAACACGCAGGCGGTCAAGGTGACGAGCTCATACGGGCTCGGCTCGATGAACACGATGGCGATCGACGCACCGGCCAGCCATACCAGCGCCCGCTGCAGCGCCAGCACGCCCGGCGGCGCCGATGTCAGCGATTGGGACGTCCCGGCTGTCGCCGCATAGGCCATCGGATACTCACGCAACTCGGTACAAACACTGGCTCCGTCCTTCTCCGTCATTGCGAGAAGCGAAGCGACGAAGCAATCCATCTATCCCCGAGCTGCAGCGTGGATTGCTTCGCTGCGCTCGCAATGACGCGCGGTCCGATTCTCGCCAATCTCAGTACGCGTTCTCGTTCTTTGTAATCAGCGAGAACGGGGTCTTGAGCAGGATGTAGAGGTCGAACAGCACCGACCAGTTCTCGATGTAATAGAGGTCGTATTCGACGCGCTTCTGGATCTTCTCGTCGGTGTCGACCTCGCCGCGCCAGCCGTTGATCTGCGCCCAGCCGGTGATGCCGGGCTTGACGCGGTGGCGCGCGAAGTAGCCGTCGACGGCTTCGTCGAACAGGCGGTTCTCCAGCTTGCTCTGCACGGCGTGCGGGCGCGGGCCGACCAGCGAGAGATTGCCCTTCAGTACGACATTGAACAGCTGCGGCAATTCGTCGAGCGAGGTCTTGCGGATGAAGCGGCCGACGCGGGTGACGCGCGGATCGTTCTTGGTCACGACCTTGGAGGCGGTCGGATCGGCCTGATGGTGGTAGAGCGAGCGGAACTTGTAGACGTCGATCCGCTCATTGTTGAAGCCGAAGCGCTTCTGGCGGAACAGCACCGGGCCGGGGCTGTCGAGCTTCACCGCGACTGCCACCAGTCCCAGCACCGGGAGCGCCGCAAGCAGCGCGAGGCCGCCGACCACGCGGTCGAACAGCCATTTCAGCACCAGATCCCAGTCGGTGATCGGCGCCTCGAACACGTCAAGCGTCGGCACCTTGCCGACATAGGAATAGGAGCGGGGCCGGAAACGCAGCTTGTTGGTATGGGCCGACAGGCGGATGTCGACCGGCAGCACCCAGAGCTTCTTCAGCATTTCCAGGATGCGGGTCTCGGCCGAGATCGGCAGCGCGAACAGCACGAGGTCGACGCGGGTGCGGCGGGCGAACTCGACGATGTCGTCGACCTTGCCGAGTTTCGGCGAGCCGGCGCAGGTCTCCATCGCGCGAGCGTCATTGCGGTCGTCGAACACGCCGAGCACGTGGATGTCGGTGTCGTCGTCGGCGTTCAGCGCCTCGATCAGCTTCTCGCCGTTCTGGTCGGCGCCGACGATGATGGTACGGCGGTCGAGCCGGCCGTCATGTGCCCAGGCCCGCACCATCGAGCGCAGCGCCAGCCGTTCGGCGATCAGGACCGCAAGGCCGACGCAGAAGAACGACGACAGCCAGACCCGCGACACCTCGCCGCCGAGCTTGACCAGGAAGGAGATGCCGATGAACAGCAGGAACACGAAGGCCCATGACGAGATCATCCGCGTCATCTGGCGAAGCTGGCCGCGGAAGATCTGCACCTGGTAGATGTCGGCGGACTGAAAGCAGACCACGGCTGCTGCAGACATGCCGAGGATCGATGCGATGTATCCCCAATGGATGCCGCCGCCGGCGAGCGGCCTGACATAAGCCAAATAGAGCCCGACGCCGACCAGGCTGAGCAGCACGAAATCGGCGAGGCGAACCACGCCGGCGATCACGACCGGCGAGTAGGCGCCGCGAACCTTCTGATTGGTGACGGCGAGCGCGGCCGGCGACAGGCGGCGGCGGCGTTCGACCTGCGGCTGAGCGGCCGTCGCAGACGTAGCCGCATCCAGCATCGAGCGTGCGTTAAACGGTTCCACGAGTCCACGTCCATTCCTGCGCCTGCAGATGGGCATCCGCGCGCAGCAGCGAAATTCCCCCGGACGTGACTTAAGGGGACAAATCGGAAGAAACGGTTACGTGTGCAAGAAATGGTTAACGTTTGGCAAATGCATCGCGATAGCCGGCCAGCACGCCCTCGACCATCGCGCTCTGCGAGAAATGTTCGGAAATCCGCTCGCGCAGTTTTTGCGCGCGCGTCGCGGTCGCGGCGGGATTGTCGAGCGCCGCCTTGATTGCATCAGCCATCGCAGCGGCATTGCTGGGCGCGAACAGGGCGTCGGTGTGGGTATCGAAGATCTCCGGGATGCCGCCGACATTGGCGGCGATCATCGGAATTCCCGCTGCACCCGCCTCGATCACCACATAGGGCATCGAATCGCCGCGCGAGGGAACCACCAGCAGGCTGCCCTTGGAGAAACCGAAGCGCGCCTTGACGTGGCCGATGAAGCGAACGGCATCGGCGAGCGACAGCCGCTTCACCTGCTCCTTGAGCCGCTCGAACTCCTCGCCATCGCCGCCGAGCGTCAGCGTCACCGGCTTGCCGTCGGCGCGCAACTTGGCGACCGCGTCGATCAGGAGGTCGGCACCCTTGATGCGGCGGAATTCGCCGACATAGGCGACGTCAGTGGCGTCATCGGCCTTGGCAACCGGTTCGAATTCCTCGGAGGTGACGCCGTTGAAGACGCAGCGGACGAGGCCTGAGGGCGTGCCGACGGTGCGCTGATAGGTGTCGCGCGCGAATGCGCTCTCGAACAGGAACAGGTCGGTGCTGTTCATCAGCGTGCGCTCGAGCTGGCTGTAGAAGCGGCCCTTCCAGGTGTCGAGCGGGTAGTGCAGCGAGCCGCCATGCGGCGTGTAGACCCGGATCACCTTGTTGGAGCGCCGGCGCAGGCGGACATAGGCGCCGGCCTTGGCGCCATGGCCGTGCACGACATCGGGTTTCAGCTTGCGGATCAAGCCGACGATATGTGCCCAGACCATGAAGTCGGCGAAGCGCGGTTCGCGGCGGATCGCGACCCGGTGGACGCCGAGCTTGAGACGCGGCTCGATCTCGGCGAGCACCGCGTCGGCACGCGTGCCGCCGGTCAGGCTGTCGGCGACGATTCCGACATGGTGGCCGCGCTCGATCTGGCCGTTGGCGACGTCGAGGATGTGACGGATGATGCCGCCGACCGGGGCACGGACGACATGCAGGATGCGGAGCGGCTGGTCCTGATTGTGATCCTGCGCCATCGATCAGAACCAGCGTTCGCCGACGAACACGGTGTCACCGGGGCCGATCGGCGTGCCCAGGGGGGCGACGAAGCGGCCGGCGCCCGATGCATCGGTGTGGGTGAGGGTGACCTCGTCGCGCCGGGCGCGCGGCGAGAAGCCGCCGGCGATCGCCACCGCGCTTTCGACCGTCATGTTGGGCACATAGGGATATTGGCCCGGAGCCTGGACTTCACCGAGGATGAAGAACGGCCGGTAGGATTCGATTTCGACCGCCACCGACGGCTCGCGGATGAAGCCGTTGCGCAGCCGTGCGGTGATCTCGCCGGCAAGCCCGGCGGGCGTGCGGCCGCGCGCCGGCACCGAGCCGATCAGCGGCATCGTGATGGCGCCGGCTGCATCGATCGCATAGGAGTTGGTCAGGCCTTCCTGGCCATAGACCACGACGCGGAGCTTGTCGCCGGGGCCGAGATTATAGGCCTCGCGCGTCGGCGCAGGCTCGGCATAGGCGACCGGCCCGGCAAAGGAGGGCTGCCCGTACGCCATCGAATCGAGGGCCGGGTCGCCGGCGAACGGCGAGGTCCGTCCCATGCAGCCCGACAGCGCGAGCGCAGCAATCAGACAAACAAGGGGAGCGCGCAAATCGCGCATGTGAGGAATCCCACGAAATTACCGGCCCCGATTAACGGCACCCATGGTTAACAAAGCATGACGGAGCGGTGGTGGAAGCCGCATCCGTCAACCGCGCCGATTAACCCCGCAGCAACCTTAATGGACTGTAATCGCCCGCATTGAGGTGGAATCGCGGCGTCCGCGGGAGTTCGTTATGCGTTTTGCATTCTGGCGTAGAGGCAACGAAAAGGCCGTCGTGCAGCGGGCGCTGCCGAAGTCTGCGCCCGTCGCCGACGAGGCCGTTGCGAAGACAGCTTTGCCGATGTCAGCTCCTGACGAGCCGGCGCGTGCGGCGCCGGCAACCGATCTCGATCTGCATGTGCTCGGGCGCGCGCTGGCGCGCAAGCGGAGCTGGATCGTCGTGCCGACCGTGCTGGTGTTCGCGCTGTCGCTCGCTGCCGTCAACGTCGTGACGCCGCGCTACAAGTCGGAAGCGCGAATCCTGATCGACAATCGCGAGAACGCCTTCCTGCGCCCGAACGGCGAGCGCGACCTCGAACGCACCTCGCTCGATGCCGAGGCCGTGACGAGCCAGGTGCAGCTCGTGATGTCGCGCGATCTCGCGCGCGACATTATCAAGAAGAACAAGCTCGCCGAGCGTCCGGAGTTTGATCCGGTGCTGCGCGGCTTCTCCCCAATGAAGTCGCTGCTGGCGCTGTTCGGCATCGGCCGCGATCCGTTCAGCCTGACGCCGGAAGAGCGGGTGCTCGACGCCTTCTACGAGCGCTTCCAGGCCTATGCGGTCGACAAGTCGCGCGTCATCGTGATCGAATTCCAATCGGAGGATCCCGATCTCGCCGCCCGCGTCGCCAACTCGATCGCGGACGGCTATCTCGTGCTGCAGCAGGCGGCGCGGCAGGACCAGGCCAAGTCCGCCAGCACGTGGCTGCTGGGCGAGATCGACAAGCTGCGCACCAAGGTCGCCGACGCGGATTCGCGTGTCGAGGAATTCCGCTCCAAGTCGAGCCTGTTCGTCGGCACCAACAACATCCCGCTGTCCAACCAGCAGATGGGCGAGCTGAACACGCAGCTCAACAATGCCCGCGCGCTGAAGGCGGATGCCGAGACCAAGGCGCGGCTGATCCGCGAAATGCTTCAGAGCGGCAAGCCGATCGAGGCATCGGAAGTGCTCAATTCCGAGCTGATCCGCAGGCTCGCCGAGCAGCGCGGCACGCTGCGCGCCCAGCTCGCCGAGCAGTCGTCGACGCTGCTCGACAACCACCCGCGCATCAAGGAATTGAAGGCGCAGATCGCCGATCTCGACCGGCAGTTGCGCGAGGAAGCCGGCAAGATCTCGCGCTCGCTCGACAATGATGCGCGCGTCGCCGACGGCCGTGTTCAGGCGTTGCAAGCGAGCCTGGACCAGTCGAAGAAGCAGGCGGCATCGAGCAATGGTCAGGATGTGCAGCTGCGCGGGCTGGAGCGTGAAGCCAAGGCGCAGCGCGATCTGCTGGAAGCCTATCTCGCCAAGTATCGCGAGGCGACCGCCCGCGAGAACATCGAGGCGGCGCCGACCGACGGACGCATCATCTCGCGCGCCACTGTCTCCAACACGCCGGCCTATCCGAAGAAGCTGCCGATCGTGCTGATCGCAACGCTGGCGACGCTGTTGCTGTCGTCCGGCATCATCATCACCGGCGAATTGCTGCGCATCTCCGCGCCCGGCGCGGTGGGCCGCGCCTTCGCGCCGGCCGCCGCAGTGATCAGGCGCCGCGAACCGGTCATGGAGACCGCAGCTATGGACGAGCCGGCACTGATGCTGCCGCCTGAACCCGAGCTCGCATCGCCGCTCGCTCCCAGCCTGTCGCCGGAGCCTGAATTGTCGCCGGAGCCCGCAATGGCCTACGAGCCCGTCATCAGCGAGCCGCAGCCTGCGCCAGCCCAAGCGGTCGACGAGATCGACGCGCTGGCCGCGCGTCTCGTCGCGGCCGGTCCCGCCGCCCACAAGGTCACGGTGCTCGGCCCGGCCACCGGCGAGAGCGTCACGTGGACCGCGCTGACGCTGGCCCGCCTGATGGCGCGCCAGGCCAAGGTCGTGGTGGTCGATCTCGTCGCATCCTCGCCGGTGCTGACGGCGGCGAGCGTCGATCCCACGGCGCCCGGCCTGGCCGAGCTGATGCAGGGGGAGGCGACGTTCGCGCAGATCATCACCAAGGATCGGCAATCGCGCGTGCAGATCGTCAGCGCCGGACGCCCGGGCTTCGATCGCAGCCATCTGCAATCGCCGCGGCTGGCGCTTGCGATCGATGCGCTGCTCCGGGTCTACGATCACGTGCTGCTCGACGCCGGCTCGGCCGTCGACCTGCCGGCCGAGCTGCTGACCACCAAGGCGCAGGCGGTCGTCGTGCCGGACGCCGGAATGCCGCAGGATGCCCGCCGCTCAATGGTCGATCAGCTGAGGGCCGTCGGCTTCTCCGAAGTGACGATGCTGAGCAAACCCTGCGCGCCGTCGGAAGCGTCCGTGACGGGTCCGCGGGTCGTCGCGGCCTGAACCAGACCTCGAAAGCGCGATGAGATCAGATTGATCGCCATCGCGCTTCTGTTCGGAAAGCCGCTATACGCCTTTCCAGATGACGCGCTAGTGCGCCAGCATCGGCTCGCGTGCGGCCCGCTCCAGCACCGGATCGATCCGCAGCCGGATCGTGACCAGGGCGCCGATCAAGCCGACCACCGCGAGCAGCAGCAGGCCCGCGGTGAAGCTGCCGGTCAGGTCCTTCAGGTAGCCCATGGCAAACGGGCCGGCGAAACCCGAGAGATTGCCGAGCGAGTTGATCGCGGCGATGCCTGCCGCGGCCGAAGCGCCGTTCAGGATGCTGGCCGGCATCGGCCAGAACATCGGCGGCACCGCCGAAACGCCGATCTGCGCGAGGCAGAGCAGGCCGACGATCAGCACCGGACTGGAGACGAGGCCGGCGAGGCCAATGCCGACGGCTGCGAGCACCAGTGCTCCGGCGACGTGGTAGCGCCGCTCGCCGGTCTTGTCGGAATGGCGGCCGAGCAGCACCATGCCAACCGCGCCGAACACGAAGGGCAGCATGGCGATCAGGCCGGTCTGGGTGTCGGTGACGCCAAACGCCTTGATGATGGTGGGCAGGAAGAACGCGACGCCGTAGCTGGCGGCGTTCAGGCAGAAATAGATGAAGGCGCAGGCGAGGACGCGCGAATCGGTGAGCGACTGCAGCACCGAGATGTGCTCCACGGCTTCCTTCTTCTGCCGCTCGATCTCGAGGGTATTCTGCACCCACTTGATCTCGTCGGGCTGCAACCAGCTCGCCTGACGCGGGAAGTCGGGCAGCATGGCCAGCACGGCGAAGCCGACCAGGACCGACGGCAGCGCCTCGCAGATGAACAGCCATTGCCACCCGGTCAGGCCGGCGCCCGACAGGTTGAGCAGCAGGCCCGAGATCGGCGCTCCGATTATGCTGGAGATCGGGATCGCCAGCATGAACAGGCTGATGACGCGGGCCCGATAGATCGTCGGGAACCAGAGCGTCAGATAGAAGATGATGCCCGGGAAGAATCCCGCCTCGCAGGCGCCGAGCAGCAGGCGCAGGAAGTAGAAGATCCACTCGCTCGAGAGGCCGCTCGCCGCCGACATCTGCGGGATGAACGCGAATGCCGCCGAGACGATGCCCCAGCTGATCATGATGCGGGCGATCCAGCGCCGCGCGCCGAACCGTTCCAGCAGGATGTTGGAGGGGACTTCGAAGAAGAAGTAGCCGACGAAGAACAGGCCGGCGCCGAGCCCGTAGGCGGCCTCGCTGAGGCCGAGCGCCGTGTTCATGTGCAGCTTGGCGAAGCCGACATTGACGCGATCGAGATAGGCCACGAAGTAACACAGGATGAGGAACGGAATCAGCCGTCGCATCATCTTTCCGACCGCGCGCTTCTCGACATCGTCGCTCATCGTTCCCATCCCTTCTGGCTTTTCGATTTGCCGCGCGGCCACCTCGCTGTCCGGAGTGATACCATGTCCACCCGCAGCGGTCCGTCGCTCTGCCCTTGCAAGTCTTCTTGCAAGCCTCGCGTTCATTGTTGTGTAATTGACGGCCGCGTGACTAATGGCATTTGGGAATGGAGCCACGGCGAAACTGTCATGATGCACCGCGGTATAACCGCGGGAACCCAAGTGTTTTCAGCGAGGTGGATCCCGGGTCGCGTGTAGAAAGCGCGTCGAGACGAGAAGCTGGAGTTCTGTTCGTTCCGATTCAGTCGGATCGGACGGCGTTAGCCGGGCAGGATGGTGACGGGCCGTGATCAATAACCTGAAATTGCGCCAGTTGCGCCTGCTGGTGGCGCTCGACAGCGAGCGCAAGCTGCAGCTCGCTGCCGAGCGGCTGAATATTACCCAGTCGGCGGCATCGAAGATGCTGGCCGAGATCGAGGCCGTGGCGCGGGTTCCGCTGTTCGAGCGAACGGCGCGGGGCGTCGAGCCGACTGCTTATGGTTCGATCTTGATCCGTGGCGGCCGGAGCGTGCTCGCGGACCTTGACCGGGTGACCAATGAGTTCGCAGGCTACAGGTCGGGCGAGCTCGGCACAGTGTCGGTCGGGACGGTCGCCAAGCCCAGCATCGACCTCGTCGTCGACGTCATGCAGTACCTTGGCGAGAAACTGCACCGGGTGAACATTTCGCTCGACGTCAGCACCAGTCCGCCGCTCGTTGCGCGTCTTCTGGCGCTTGAGCTCGACTTCGTCGTGGCGCGAATTCCGGCCGGCGTCGATCCCGGACAGTTCGACTATCACGAGATCGGTGCCGAGCAGGCCGGCTTGCTGGTTCGCGCCGAGCATCCGCTGGCCGGCCACGACAGCGTCAATCTCGAAGACACGGTCGACCTGCAATGGATCATCCAGCCGCGGGAATCCTTCATGCGCCAGGGGCTGGAGCGGCTGTTCTACAGCCGGGGCATTGCGCCGCCCCAGCGCATCATCAACACCGAGTCGTTCTTCGCGTCGATCGGAATTGCGGCGGGCATCGATGCGATCGTGCCGGTGCCGCTCTTGATCTTCGATCTGCTCGATCCGCAGCGCTTCAAGATGCTTCGCATCCGCGACCAGCTGATGCTCGAGAGCTACGGGCTGATCAAGCTGCGCAAGCGAGCGCTGTCGCCTGCCGCGACGCTGGTGTTCGATGCGATGATGCGGCTTGGCGTCGCGAGCGGCCGCGCGGTGCCGGATGGCTCGTCCGCGTAGCGTCGCCCGCGGTCGTGCTCAGCGGAACATGCTGCGCAGGTTCTGCGCGATCTCGAACAGCGCCGGATTTTGCTTCACGGCGCGTTTGGCGCGGCTGATGGCCGAAAGCGCGGTGGCCGCCGGCTTGCCGCGCAGGCTGAGCGGAATGAAGCTGTCGACGATCGCTTCGTCGTCCTTGCAGAACAGCCGCTTATACTCGTCCGAGCCGATGCCGAGGTCCAAGGCGCGGTAGTTCAGGCCGGCGTGACGATCGATGATGTCGCGCATCAGGATCAGGCCGGGGCTGAACTTGGAATTGGCCGACATCGTGTAGGTGTTGAACATCATCGAGAAGCGGTGACCGTCGGACACGCCGGCGAAGATCGCGATCACTTCCTCGTCGCACTCCAGCGCGTGGATGTCGATCGCATACCCCTTGCCGTCGGCGCGCGGTGCGAGGCAGGCGGTGCGGATGAACTGCTCGATGCCCGGCTCGGCGAACACGTTGGGCAGCTTCTGCTCGGCCATGCGCTGCGGCTTGACGCGGAAGAACCAGTCGAGCAGGCGGCAGACGTCGGCGCTGTTATCAGCGACATGATAGCGGTAGCCCGGCAGCGCCTGCAGCTTGCGCTCCTTGCCCTTGAGGCGGCGGCGGAACGAATTGCTGACCAGCGACGCGGGTGCCGCGCCGGGCTCGATGACCAGCAGCGGGCAATCGTTCACCGAAGCCTGATGCGGCAGCAACACCATCGGATTGGGCTGGTCCTGCCAGCGCAGCGGCTGCTGACACAGCATCAGTGCGTCGACGCGGGACCGCTCGGCGATCGAGCCGATCAGGGCCGTGATGTCGGCTTCGGTCGCGTTGGCGGCGAAGTCGCGGTCGTACAGCGCCATGTTGAAGGTCGCATGCTTGCCGCCCATGAAACTTGCGCAATTGGCGCCCAGGCGCTGCTCGACGGCGAGCGGCAACAGCAGCAACGGACGGCGTTCGCCGTCATGGGCCACGACGATGAAGGGCCGCAGGCCTTCGCGCTCGCCGACCTGGCGTTGCCAGGAGGCAAGGAAGTCGAAGCGCTGATAGGGCGTGTAGCTGTGTTGCGGGGTCTCGAGGCTGCGCCAGGTCGCCTCGGCTGCAGTGAGGTCGTGAAAGATGTCGACGCCGGCGACGCGAATTGCGTTCGGCCATGTTCGCGTGCCCGCCGTCTGGCCTTCAATTGCCGCCGCCATGGTCATCTCGGAACCTAAATTTTTTAAGGTATTAATTTACAGGTCTCGGCTGGGGCCGACCTTCGCAGGGAAATGTCAACAAAGAGTAATAAGTATTGGCTTGGGGGCGTGCTTGGCGGTGGTGGGAACCGCCTGGACGGGACAGGGACGGGTAAGGGGATCTTGGCGCCGGACAATCGGATTTTGCGGCGGGCTCGGGCCGAGCTCGCCTATTTCAGTGGTGCCTTCAGGTTGCGGGAACGCGAGGCCGGCGGCGCCGGAGTGATCCTGCGCTTCGCGCGCGTCCGTCCCGCTCAACGTGGCCGGTTCCAACCGCTGCAATCCCAGGAGATCACGCCGGCTTTCCTGGATCGCACGATCCGCGGGCTGAAACGCTGGAAGTACGACATCGTCGGGATCGACGAGGCCTGCCGCCGCGCGGTGACCATGCCGGAGCGCCGCCGCTTTGCCTGCCTGAGCTTCGACGGTGCCAGCAAGGACATCGTCACACATGCCTATCCCGTGCTCGCCAGGCATGGCGTCCCGTTCACGCTCTATTTGCCGACCGCTTTTCCGGACGGCGTGGGAGCGGCGTGGTGGCTGGTGCTGGAGGACATCATCGCCCGCGAGGGCCGCATCAGCCTTGTCATCGATGGCAGGGAACGGCATTTCGTGGTCTCGGCCCTGTCGGACAAATACGAGCTGTTCGATTTCCTGTCCGGCTGGCTGCGCAAGCTGTCGCCGCCTGATCTGTCCTATGCGGTGAACGATCTCGCGCGGCGCTATTCGGCCGATGCTGCGCGATTGTCACGCAGCGCGTCGCTCGACTGGCAGGATATGGCGACGCTTGCCGCGGATCCGAACGTGACGTTCGGCAGCGCCACGGTGAACTACTCTGTTCTGTCGAGCCTCAGGGATGCGGACGCGCAGCGTGAGATGGCGATGGGAAAGGCCGTGGCCGAGAGCGCGCTGCGGCGGCCGGTCAGGCATTTCGCCTATCCCCTCGGCGACCGCGACGCGTTCGCCCGTCCGCATGTCGTGATGGCGGAGGAGGCTGGTTTTGCCAGCGCGGTGACGACCATCTCCGGCATTGTCGAGGCACAGGGACGCACCAACCTCTATGCGCTGCCGCGGATCGCGTGGGACGGCCGCGTGCGCTCGCTGCGGATCTTGCGGGTGCTGCTGTCGGGCGTGATGTTCGCGCCGGTTCGGCCGACGCGGAGCGCACGGGAGCAGGGCGCGCTCTAAGCGCGATCGGGGCGCGACATCCAGGACACGATCGGCATCGCGGGCAGCACCCAGCCGAGCCCCGCGACGACGTAGAAGATCGCCTGGAGCAGGCCGGAATTGGCAAGCCACGGCGTTTGGGCGATCGTCATGCCGAGCAGAGACCACACCACGACCAGGATGAGCAGGAAGATGGTTCCGAGCAGTTTGCGGGTGCGTATCGCCATGGCTTGTATGTGTAACTCGTGATCTCAGCGGTGCTTGCGCCGCGGGCGCGGCGGACTATAAGGGGCCCGAAAATCCAATCAAGTCAGGGCGAAATGGCCGGTATTTCCGCAAAGACATCGCAGCTCCGCGCCGTCAGGGTCTGGCTGATCGCGGTCGCCGGTCTGATCGCGCTGATGGTGCTGGTCGGCGGGGCCACGCGGCTCACCGAGTCCGGCCTGTCGATCGTCGAATGGAAGCCGGTGACCGGCGCGCTGCCGCCGCTGACCGAGACGCAGTGGAGCCAGGCCTTCGAGGGCTACCAGAAGATTCCGCAATATCGTGAGCTCAACGCCGGGATGACGCTCGCCGAGTTCAAGACGATCTTCTGGTGGGAGTGGAGCCACCGGCTGCTCGGCCGGGTGATCGGCGCCGCCTATCTGCTGCCGTTCCTGTATTTCCTGTGGCGCGGCGCGGTGAGCGGTGAGCTCGGCCGCCGGCTCTGGGTGATCTTCGGCCTCGGCGCGCTGCAGGGCGGCGTCGGCTGGTGGATGGTGGCGTCCGGCCTCTCGGAGCGTGTCGAGGTGTCGCAGTATCGGCTGGCGACGCATCTGGTGCTGGCGCTCCTGATCTTCGCGGCGATCGTCTGGACGTTGCGGCGCCTGACCGATCGTCCATCCGTGATCGCGCCGCTCAGGCTGAAGATCACGAGCGCGGTGCTGCTCGTGCTCACCTTCGTGCAGCTCTATTTCGGCGCGCTGGTCGCGGGCCTGCGCGCGGGCAGGGTTTACAACACCTGGCCTGACATCGACGGCGGATTTATCCCGTCGGCTGACCGGCTCTGGTTCGAAACGCCGTGGTGGCGCAATCTGTTCGACAACACGCTGACGGTGCAGCTCGAGCATCGCATGACCGCCTATCTGTTGTTCGCGCTGGCGATCGCGCATGCGATCGATGCCGTGCGCTCGCGCGCAGGCGGTGCCGTCATCGCGGGCGCCTGGTGGCTGGTCGCGGCCATCACGCTGCAGGCGACGCTCGGCATCCTGACACTGCTGCATCAGGTGCCGATCGATCTGGCGCTGACGCACCAGGCGGTCGCGATTGTCGTGCTGACGCTCGCGGTGTTGCAGGCCGAGCGCTTCGCGGCGCGCCGCACCGAGCGGGACCAGCCGACCCTCATTCCGGCCGGCCAGTCCGTTTGATCGATCAGGACAGATAGTCGAGCCCGATATCGAGCGCGGCGGAGCTGTGGGTGACCCAGCCGACCGAGATCAGGTCGACGCCGGTCGCGGCAATCGCCGCGGCGGTCGCCGCCGTGATGCGGCCAGAGGCTTCGGTGATCGCCTTGCCGCGCGCCATCTGGACCGCCTGGCCGAGCTGCTCGGTCGTCATGTTGTCGAGCAGCACCGCGTCGACCCCGAGCGCCAGCGCTTCCTCGAGCTGCGACAGCGTGTCGACTTCGACCTCGATCTTGACCAGATGACCGGCGTTGGCCTTGGCGCGCTCGATCGCGGTGCGGATGCCGCCGGCGAGCGCGATGTGGTTGTCCTTGATCAGCACGGCATCGTCGAGCCCGAAGCGGTGGTTGCCGCCGCCGCCGGCGCGCACCGCATATTTCTCCAGCGCCCGCAATCCCGGCGTGGTCTTGCGGGTGCAGACGATCTGCGCACTCGTGCCCGCGACGGCCTTGACCAGCGTGGCGGTCGCGGTGGCGACGCCGCTCAGATGGCAGAGGAAGTTGAGCGCGGTGCGCTCCGCGGTGAGCAGGCTGCGGGCCGGGCCGTCGATGATCGCGATCACCTGGTCGGGCTCGACCGGGCTGCCGTCGGGCCGCTCGGCGCGCAGCGCGACGGAAGGCGACACCGTCTGGAAGGCTGACCGCGCGACGTCGAGCCCGGCGATCACGCCAGGCTGTCGCGCCCGCATCACCAGCCGCGCCTGCTGGCCGGCCGGGACGATGGCATCTGCCGTGATATCGCCGGCGCGGCCGAGGTCCTCGCGCAGGGCGGTCTGCACGATCGGCTCATACAGCAGCGGCAACAGGGGATTGAGGGTCATGACAGGGCACTCCTGGCGAATGTGTTGGCTTCAACGATGTCGCGTGCGGCGGCGAGCGCCTCGGCACGGGTGAGGGAGGACGGCGCCGCCGACAAAGCGGTGTGCGGGAAATCGGTGCGGAAATGACCGCCGCGACTTTCCTCGCGCTGGATTGCCGCGACCGCGATCATCAAGCCGACCAGCGCTGCATCGGAAGCCGCGCCATGGCTGCGCACGAGTGGGTAGAGGCTCCGGATTGCGCGTGCGATGCCGTCGCGGTCGCGCAGCACGCCGAGCCCCTGCGTGAGGATCGGTCGCACGGCGGATGGATCGGAGGCCGGCGGCATCGTGTCGGCGCGCAGCATGGCGCGTGGACCTGCGCTCACGCCCTCGATGCTCTCGGCGACCCAGCGTGCGCAGACGATTGCTTCCATCAGCGAGTTGCTGGCGAGTCGGTTGGCGCCGTGCAACCCGGTGCGCGCGGCCTCGCCGCAGGCCCACAGGCCCTGCACCGTGCTGCGGCCAAAGCCATCAACCGCGATGCCGCCCATGTGGTAGTGAACCGCCGGCCGGATCGGGATCGGATCACGAGCGGGATCGATGCCGGCCATCTTGCAGAATGCGCTGATCACGGGATAGCGCTGCGCAAAGTCTGCCCCCGGATGCTGGCGGGCATCGAGGAAGGTGCGATGCCCCGCGGCGCGGTGACGCCACACCGCGCGCGCGACGATGTCGCGCGGCGCGAGCTCGGCCCCTCGCTGATCGGCCATGAAGCGTAGGCCGGTCTCGTCGATCAGGATCGCACCGTCGCCGCGGATCGCCTCGGTCAGCAGCGGCATCGGCCGCGACGGCCCGTCAAAGGCGGTCGGATGAAACTGGACGAATTCGATGTCCGACAATCTTGCGCCGGCATGGGCCGCGAGTGCGAGCCCCTGGCCGAAGCAGCCGCCCGGATTGGTGCTGTCGGCGAACAGTCCGCCGATGCCGCCGGTCGCGATCACGACGCGGTTGGTCGCGATCGTCAGCGCGCCGCGGTCGCTCGCCGCGAGCACGCCCCTGACTGCATTGTCCTCGACCAGCAGGCGGCGCGCCTCGACGCCTTCCAGCAAGGTGATCGACGGCGTCTGACGGACCGCGGCGATCAGCGCGCGCATGATCTCGCGGCCGGTGCCGTCGCCGGTGGCGTGCACGATGCGGTTGCGGCCATGCGCGGCCTCGAGCCCGAGGCGCCAACTGCCGTCGGCGCGGCGGTCGAAGGCGACGCCGAGTTCGGCGAGATGCTCCACGGCGGCAGGCGCCGCGTGGACGATCCGGGATGCTGCCGCCGCGTCGCAAAGGCCGGCGCCGGCCGCGAGCGTATCGGCGAGATGCAGGGCAGGGCTGTCATCCGCGCCGACCGGCGCGGCGAGGCCACCCTGCGCCCACATGCTGGA
This sequence comes from Bradyrhizobium macuxiense, assembly GCF_007993935.1. GTDB lineage: Bacteria > Pseudomonadota > Alphaproteobacteria > Rhizobiales > Xanthobacteraceae > Bradyrhizobium > Bradyrhizobium macuxiense_A. Next base: position 323,427 of record NZ_VITY01000003.1, read on the forward strand.
GGCTTCGGCGCCGAGCGGCGACTTCGACAGCAGTACGACCGGCTCGGGCGCGAGTTGAAGTGCGGTCATCAGCCCCGCGGCGCCGCCGCCGATGATAACAGGGCGGCCGTGGAGATCGGAGAGATCGATGCTCATATCGCCAGCATCCTTTCAACGCTCCGGCGCGCGCGCGCGGCGATCGCGGGGTTGATCGTGACCTCGTGCTGGTTGGTCTCCAGCGCGTGGCGGATGTTCTTCAGCGTGATCCGCTTCATGTGCGGGCAGAGATTGCAGGGACGGACGAAGTCGACATCGGGATTGCGCGCCGCGATGTTGTCGCTCATCGAGCATTCCGTCAGCAGCACGACGCGCGGCGGACGCTTGGTCTCGACGAACGACTGCATCGCTGCGGTCGAACCTGCGAAGTCGGCTTCGGCGACGACCTCGGGCGGGCATTCCGGATGCGCCAGGACGGTGACGTCGGGATAATTCTCGCGCAGCTGGCGCACGTCATCGGCGGTGAACAGCTCGTGCACCTCGCAATGGCCCTTCCAGGCGATGATCTTCTTGCTGCTCTGCTTGGCGATGTTCTGCGCCAGATATTCATCCGGCAGCATGATGACGCGCTCGGCGTCGAGTGATTCCACCACCTTGAGCGCATTGCCCGACGTGCAGCAGATGTCGGACTCAGCCTTCACCGCGGTCGAGGTGTTGACGTAGGCGACCACAGGCGCATCCGGATAGCGCGCGCGCATCAGCCGCACGTCTTCCGCCGTGATGGAATCCGCCAGCGAGCAGCCTGCCTTGAGATCGGGGATCAGCACGGTCTTGGCTGGGTTCAGCAGCTTCGCCGTCTCGGCCATGAAGTGGACGCCCGCGAGCACGATGACGTCGGCGTCGACCTTGGTCGCTTCGCGCGCAAGCAGGAGACTGTCGCCGACGATATCGGCGACCCCGTGGAAGATCTCCGGCGTCTGATAATTGTGCGCGAGCACCACCGCATTGCGGCGGCGTTTCAGCTCCAGGATCGCGTCGACGTCCTCGGCGAAGGTCGCCCATTCGAATGGCGGGATGACGCGTTTGACGCGCTCATAGAGCGGCGCGGTGCGGGTAAGCAGATCGGTATCGAGCAGGGCCATTTATACTCTCCGTGAGCATAAGATGGCTTATACTTATCCTGAGCATAAGGCGTGTCAAGTGCGCGAAAGCGGAAGCTTGGTGCCGGCGACAGCCCGTTCGGCCAATACGGCATGGCGGAAGCGGAACAGCTTGGCCGGCCGTCCGACGGTATCGGCGGCCATTGCACCAGTCTCTTCAACGAGTTCCTGCTGCTCGATGAGCCGGCGGAAGTTCTGCTTGTGGACCAGCCGGCCTGCGAGCGCCTCAACACTGCGTTGCAGTTGCAGCAGGGTGAACTCGGCCGGCATCAGCTCGAATACCACCGGACGGTATTTGATCTTGGCGCGCAACCGCGCGATTCCGGTCGCGAGGATGCGGCGGTGATCCGCCGTCATCGGCTTGCCTGGCACGACCGACGCTTCGCGGCCACGCGAATGGTTGGCTTCCGGTATCAGCGACGCCTCCCAGAGCAGCTCATAGCGCTGCAACACCAGTTCTTCGTTCCAGTCGCGATCGTCGAGACCGAAGGTGATCGCGCAGCGCTGCCAGCGCTCGCGCTGCAGCGCCGGTGACGGCGCCGCCTTCGCCCATGCCTTCAGTTTCGGTGCGATCGACTTGGCAATGAAGCCCGGCGCACCGGCGCGATGATCTTCCCAGGGGAAGTAGTCATACCAGCCGGACCAATGCGCCTCGAAACCTTCACCGACCTCGTCCTCGCGGGTCAGGCCGAGATAGCTGATCGAGACGCTGTGCGGCGACCTGGCGTCGCCGGACCGGCCGCGGTCGGCGAAGGTGTAGAGCTGCTCGACATAGCCGAGCGGGTGGCCGGTCTGCGCCTCGACCCAGGCCCGCAGCGCGGTCTGCAGCGAGCGATGGGTGAACTCGAACGGGCCGCTCGGCAGCGCGGAGCCGCCGGCGATGGTCATGATATCAGGCGTGCCGTCGGTGACGGCGACCAGCACCGCGACGAGGTCGGCGGTGACGGCATTTCCCGAAGCCGGTGTGCTGGATTTCTGCGGCGATCTGGCCACGCGATCGTCCCGGGCTAGCAGTAGCCGTAGACGCCGCAGGCGTAGGGCAGGCGGTCCCAATAGGTCACATAGGCGCCGCCGTAGTATGGGCCGAGATAGCTGTAGGAGCGGTGGTCGCCGTAATAGCCCGGCAGCGCCGCCGATCCCGGCAGCAGTGGTTCGCCGGGCGGGAACACGATGTACGGCTCTGAATTCAGCGGGATCACCACGGGCTCGACGACCACGAGCTGGCGGCCGCGTCGCACATAGGTCGGCCCTGTGATTGACGTGCGGTAGGCGTAGTGCCGGCGCGGCAGGCCCGCCGGCAGCTGGCGCGCAGCCTTCACGGTGGCGCTCTTCGGAGGGACGGGGCCGTCGGCAGCATCAGCAGGCGACATCGCAAACAGTGCGATCGCGAGCGGCAATATCCAGCGCAGCATCAATGGTCTCCCGAATCATCCGGAGCCTATCACTGCCACTTTAAGCCGGATTGAACGTTAACGAGAGGCCCGTCGGTATTAAGCGTTAACGGGGCACTCGCTTTGGGCAAGTTGCCGGAGCGGTGCGGTCGCGCCGCTCCGGAACCAGCCGCGCGATCAGGCGCGCAGCGCCTGGTCGAGGTCGGCGATCAGGTCTTCCTTGTCCTCGATGCCGATCGAGAGCCGCACCACCTCGGGCGCCGCGCCCGACTTCACCTTGGCGGCGTCGTCGAGCTGGCTGTGGGTGGTGGAGGCCGGGTGGATCACCAGCGAGCGGGTGTCGCCGACATTGGCGAGATGCGAGAACAGCTTCAGGTTCGACACCAGGTTGACGCCCGCGTCGTAGCCGCCCTTGAGGCTGAAGGTGAACACCGCGCCGGCGCCCTTCGGCGCGTATTTGCGCTGCAGGGCGTTGTACCGATCGCCGGGCAGGCCGGCATAGTTGACCGCCGAGACGGCCGGGTGGGTGGAGAGGAATTCCGCCACCGCCTTGGCGTTGTCGCAATGCTTCTGCATGCGCAGCGGCAGCGTTTCGATGCCGGTCAGGATCATGAAGGCGTTGAACGGCGACAGCGCGGGACCGAGGTCGCGCAGGCCGAGCACGCGGCAGGCGATCGCGAAGGCGAAATTGCCGAACGTCTCCTGGATCCGGATGCCGTGATATTCGGGGCGCGGCTCGCTCAGCATCGGATATTTGTTGTCCTTCGACCAGTCGAAGGTGCCCGCGTCGACGATGATGCCGCCGAGCGAGTTGCCGTGACCGCCGAGGAATTTGGTCAGGGAGTGCACGACGATGTCGGCGCCATGGTCGATCGGCTTGATCAGATAGGGCGAGGCCAGCGTGTTGTCGACGATCAGCGGCACGCCGGCCTTGCGCGCAACGGCGGCGATCGCCTCGATGTCGGTGATGCTGCCGGCGGGATTGGCGATCGACTCGATGAAGATCGCCTTGGTGTGCGGCGTCACCGCGCGCTCAAAACTTTCGATCTCGTCAGGATCGGCCCAGGCCACATTCCAGCCGAACGCCTTGAAGGCGTGGGTGAACTGGTTGATCGAGCCGCCATACAGCTTCCGCGCCGCAATGATCTCGTCGCCGGGCTTCAGGAGTTGCTGCAGCACGACGAGCTGTGCCGCGTGACCGGAGGCGACGGCGAGCGCCGCGGTGCCGCCTTCGAGGGCTGCGACGCGTTCCTCGAGCACGGCGTTGGTCGGGTTGCCGATGCGGGTATAGATGTTGCCGAATGCCTGCAGGCCGAACAACGAAGCCGCATGGTCGGCATCGTTGAAGACGAATGACGTGGTCTGGTAGATCGGCGTCGCCCGCGCGCCGGTTGTGGGATCAGGCTGTGCGCCGGCGTGCACGGCGAGGGTGGAAAATCCCGGAAGGCGATCGGTCATTCTTTGTGTCCTGTTGTGGCCTGGTCGAAACGCGCGGCATGCTGATGGCGGCAGCGTCCGGCGTCAAGCGAGTTGGCGCGCCGTCGGTTTTGGGAGGGGCATCCCGGCTATACCGGACGATCGGAGCGATTATTCCGCCGAGCTGTCAGGTCGTCTCGGTCTTGTTTTTTGCCGCGCGGTCGGATGCCGCAGTCTGGCCGCCGCCGAAGCTCGTGCGGTTGAGCGACAGCCGCATGCCCTGGGTCGGGATCGGCGCGCGCTTGGAGCTCAGCGTGCGCGAGTTGACGCCCATCCAGGATATCTCGGACGACAGCCGGCCATACTCGATCTTGGGGCAGCGGTTCATCACCACCTTGAGGCCCGCCGCTTCCGCCTTCTCGGCCGCGGCATCGTCGCGCGCGCCAAGCTGCATCCAGATCACCTTCGGCGGCGGTGACAATTTCAGCGCCTCCTCGACGACGGGCATGATGTGGCTCGAATTGCGGAAGATGTCGATCATGTCGATCGGCCGGCCGATGTCCGCAAGCGAGGCGACGAACGGCTTGCCCATCAGCTCCTTGCCGACATGGCCGGGATTGACCGGGATCATGTCGTAGCCGCGCTGCGCCAGATATTTGAAGGCGAAATAGCTCGGCCGCACATTGACCGGCGAGGCGCCGACCATCGCGATCGATTTGACGTTGTTCAGGATGCTGCGGATGTAGTTGTCGTCGTAGGCGTCGTGGTTCATTGCTCATCTATTTCAGTTGCGTCATTGCGAGGAGCGAAGCGACGAAGCAATCCATACTTCCTGGTGGCGCGATGGATTGCTTCGCTTCGCTCGCAATGACGGAAGTCATCTATCCTGCCACTTCGGATCGCGCTTCTCGATGAAGGCGCCGATGCCTTCCTCGGCGTCGCGCGCCATCATGTTCTCGGTCATCACCTCGGCGGCGAAGCGATAGGCGTCCGCGAGGTTCATCTCGGCCTGGCGATAGAATGCCTCCTTGCCAAGCTTGACGGTGTAGGCCGATTTCAGCGCGACTTTCTCGGCCAGCGCGATCGCGGCGTCGCGCTCGGTGCCGGCGGGTACCACGCGGTTGACGAGGCCGATGCTCTGCGCCGTTGTCGCGGCGACCGGCTCGCCGGTCAGCAGCATCTCCATCGCCTGCTTGCGCGGAACGTTGCGCGACAACGCCACCATTGGCGTCGAGCAGAACAACCCGATGTCGACGCCTGGCGTCGCAAACGATGCCGCATCAGAGGCGACCGCGAGGTCGCAGCTTGCGACGAGCTGGCAGCCGGCTGCGGTCGCGACGCCCTGGACGGATGCGACCACGGGCTTCGGCAACTGCACGATCGCCTGCATCATCGCGCTGCAGGCGTTCATGATCTGCGCAAAATAGGCGCGACCTCGGTCGGCGTCGGTGCGGCGCGCGGTGAGCTCCTTGAGGTCGTGGCCGGCGCAGAACGCCGGGCCGTTGGCAGCGAGCACGACGGCACGGATGCTCTTGTCACCGCTGATCTCGTTCAGCGCAGCGTGCAGCTCGCCGATCAGCCCTTCGGAAAGGCTGTTGCGCGCCGCGGGGCGATTGAGCGTCAGTAGCGCGATACTGCCAACGCTCTCCCGCAGCAGGATCGGCTGATGTTGCGGCGCTTCCGCGCGGGCGGCCTGGGCGGACATGACGAAATTCCTCTATCGTGTCTGTGACAATTTAATGTAACAGGCAGGCTGAAGCGAGGGGCAGGGACCGCATGGCGATTGCGAAAATGAGCGTGGCTGAGCTGGAAGAGTTCCTGCGCAAGGAATTTCCGCAGGCGTTCACCCACGACGACATCAGGATCGAAAGCGCCGACGGTGAAACGGCCCTGCTGCGGCAGCGCTTCAGCGAGCGCATGCTGCGGCCGGGCGGCACGGTGTCGGGACCGACCCTGATGGGTTTGGCGGATTTCGCCATGTACGTGGTGCTGCTGTCGGCGATCGGGCCGATCGGCCTGGCCGTCACCACCAACCTCAACATCAACTTCCTACGCAAGGGCCAGCCGGGGCAGGACGTGCTCGCGGTGGCCAAGCTGCTCAAGCTCGGCAAGCGGCTTGCGGTCGGCGAGGTCAACCTGCTGTCCGGCACCTCTCCGGACCCGATCGCCCATGTGACGGCGACCTATTCCATTCCAAATCAATAGACTTTTTCACGGTATTATTGCACCATATTTATAAGCCGCTGTTTTTGCTGATATAATTCCGGTGCATCGACGTTGACGCAAGGCCGCGGCTTCTCTAGAAAGCCGCCAGTTCGGCGCATACGGCGCCGATTTCTTTTTCACGGATTTCACACATGAGCACGTTCTCGGCCAAGCCCGCCGAAGTGACGAAGAAGTGGGTCGTGATCGACGCCAAGGGTCTGGTGGTCGGTCGTCTCGCCACCCTCGTCGCGATGCGCCTGCGCGGCAAACACCTGCCTACCTACACCCCGCATGTCGATTGCGGCGACAACGTCATCATCGTCAACGCCGCGCATGTGGTGCTGACCGGCCGCAAGCGCGACCAGAAGACCTACTACAAGCACACCGGCTTCATCGGTGGCATCAAGGAGCGCACCGCGAAGCAGATCCTCGAGGGCCGCTTCCCCGAGCGCGTCGTCGAGAAGGCGATCGAGCGTATGATCCCGCGCGGTCCGCTCGGCCGCATGCAGATGGGCAATCTGCGCGTCTATCCGGGTGCCGAGCATCCGCATGAGGCCCAGAGCCCCGAGAAGGTCGATATCGCTTCCCTGAACCGCAAGAACACGAGGGCCGCATAATGTCCGATACGTTGCAGTCCCTCGACCAGCTCTCGCAGGTCAAGCCGGCGGCCCCCGACGCGCCGAAGTACGTCAAGAAGGTCGACAAGTACAATCGCGCCTACGCCACCGGCAAGCGCAAGGACGCGGTCGCTCGCGTCTGGGTCAAGCCCGGCTCGGGCAAGATCTCGGTCAACACCCGCGAGTTCGAAGTCTACTTCGCCCGCCCGGTGCTGCGCATGATGATCCAGCAGCCGCTGGTCGCGGCCGCTCGTAACGGCCAGTATGACGTGATCTGCACCGTCGCCGGCGGCGGTCTCTCCGGCCAGGCCGGTGCTGTCAGGCACGGCATCTCGAAGGCGCTGACCAACTTCGAGCCCGAGCTGCGCGGCGTCCTCAAGAAGGGCGGCTTCCTGACCCGCGACAGCCGCTCGGTCGAGCGTAAGAAGTACGGCAAGGCGAAGGCCCGCAAGTCCTTCCAGTTCTCGAAGCGCTAATTCGAGACTTACAATTTGCGGCAATTGCCGCGTGCATCGAGTTGCAGAGGGCGCCGCGAGGCGCCTTTTTGCTGCGCCTTACGGTTGCGTGCTTCGACGCGAATTAGCGCAGTTTTTCATGAAAACTTGCGTGTGCGTGCAAACGAAATTGGAACTCGGGGCTTCTAGCGTGCGGTCTCGCACTGGCGCTGCATCACCGTATTAATTGCGCCTGCGAACGTTGCATCACACCGGGCTGGGGTGACTTATGTCGTTCGATCCATCGACGCTTTATCTGTTCGCCACCATGGTCGCGGGCATGCTCGGCGCCATGCTCTGGTTATTTGGCAGGCAGGAGAAAATTCCCGCGCTGAAATGGTGGGGCACCGCCTATCTGCTCGGCGCCGCCTCCGTCGCGCTCTGGACGGTCGGCGGCTCGACGCTCGATCCGCTCGTCTTGCTGGGTCTCAACGCCATCGGCTTCGCTGCCTGCGGCATGGTCTGGAATGCTTCGCGCATCTTCCACGGCCGCAAGGCCAATCTGCCGGGCCTCGTGCTCGGCCCGGTCGCATGGATCGGCGCGGTGACGACGGTCGAGGATCCTGCGATGCGCCTGACGATCGGCGCGGGGATCGTTGCGGTCTACGCCGCGCTGACCGCCTCCGAACTCTGGAGCGAGCGCCGTCGCGCGATGCAACGGCGCTGGATCGCAATGGTCATCCCGGTCGCCCATGGCTGCGTCCTGATGCTCCCGATCCTGGTCGGCGACCTGATGCGGCTAAACGGCCAGAACTTCGTCAGCAACTTCTGGGTGACGCTGTTCTCGATCGAGCTCGTACTGTATGCGATCGGCACGGTGTTCGTGATTTTCATGATGGTGTCGGACCGTGCGGTGGCGGTGCACAAGACCGCTGCCTCGATCGATCCCCTGAGCGGCATGCTCAACCGCCGCGGCTTCTCCGAAGCCTGCGCGCGCGTGATCGAGCGCGAAGCTGATGGCGGCCGGCCGGTCACGGTGATGATCTTCGACATCGATCACTTCAAGTCGATCAACGACCGCTTCGGTCATCCCGCAGGCGACGAGATCCTGAAACTGTTCTCCGCCGTGGTGGTCAACAATCTCAGGATCAGCGATCTGTCCGGCCGGATCGGCGGCGAGGAATTCGCGGCGCTGCTGCCGTGCTCGCTGGAGGAGGGCGTGCTGGTGGCCGAGCGCGTGCGCGAGGCGTTCGAGAACAGCAACATCACCTGCGAGGAAGGCGCGGTCGACACCACGGTCAGCATCGGCGTCGCCGGCGGACCCGCCGGGACCGAGCTCGAGGTGCTGCTGGCCGCGGCCGACACCGCGCTGTACCAGGCAAAGCGCGGCGGTCGCAACCGCGTCGAGGCGGCCGAGGAATTGCCGCTCTCGCTGGAGAATTGGCGGCGCAAGACCGCGGGCCTGCCGGCATCGGCGCGGCAAAAGCCTGTCAACGCCGGCGCATGAGTGCGGTAACGACTGGTTAACCATTCGATCCCATGCTTTCGGGCATGGAGTCGATCCGCAGCCGCAATCCGCAGTCAGCCCTGATGTCGCTCGAAGCCGACGCGGTTTCGGCGCGCAGCGGCTTCGCCTGCCTGTTCTCGGACTCCGATGAGTACGAGACCGCGTTGATCGCCGAACGGCGCGCGCAAGGGCGATACGAGCAGCCGAAGCGCCACTGGCCGATCGCGCTGCTGCTCGGCGTGATGCTGATTGTCCTGGGGACGGCGCTGCTGTTCTCCTGAGCCACCGTCGTCATTGCGACGAAGCACTCCATGCTCCCGCGTATGCCGCGCGATGCTTCGCGTCGCTCGCAATGACGGGGATGGAGCATGGATACGCAGTCCATCATCGTCATCCCGGGGCGAGATCAGGCTGCTTTCGCGGCCGCCTGGTCCTCCGCCTTGAAGTGATCGATCATCACCTTGGCGATCGCCATCAGCGGCAGCGCCAGCGCCAGCCCCCAGATGCCGAACACGACGCCGAGCAGGATCTGGAATGCGAACAGCGTTGCCGGCGGGATGTCGAGCGCCTGGCGCTGGATGATCGGGGTCAGCACGTAGCTTTCCAGGGCGTGGACGCCGAGGAACAGGATGAAGGCCGACAGCGCCGCGATCCACCCGGTCGCGAGGCTCGCCAGCACCACGATCAGTCCGCCGAGGATCGCGCCGACCGTCGGGATGAAGGCGAGCAGGCCGGCCTGGATGCCGAGGATGAACGAGCTCGGAATGCCGATGATGGCAAGCCCGATCCAGGTGACGAGGAATACCGCGGCCATCGTGATGATCTGCGCGATCAGCCAGCGCTCCAGCGTCTCGCCGATGCGGTCGACGATGACAGTCGCCTGCGCGCGGTATTTGGCCGGCGCGATGAACAGCAGTCCGGCGCGGTAGATGCTCGGCTGGGCTGCGAAAGCGAGCCCGAGGAACAGCACGATGAAGAAATTGCCGACAACGCTGACGGTGCCGAGCAGCACCTTCAGGGTCTGACTGATGATGGCGCCGCCGCTGGAGGCCAGCGCGCCGGCGCCGGGGATGCCATGGGATTGTGATGTTGCGGGCGTCGTCGTTGTCGTCGTGGTGGTCGGCACCGCTGTGCCTTCCGGCTTGGCTTCGCCGGCGGCATTGGTGAAATCGAGATAGCTGGTATCGACACCGTGCTGCTCGAGGAACTCCTTGACGCTGCCGAGCTGCGATTTGATCGTGTTGCTCAGCACCGTGGCCTGCTGTGCGATGGTGGTGCCGCCGAGGAACACGATGCCGGACAATAGTCCCGCCAGCGCCAGGCAGACGATGGCAAGCCGCAACGCATGCGGCAGCCCGGTCAGCCGGCCGAGCAGGGTGGTCATTGCGTTGAGGCCGACGCCGAGCAGCATGCCCGAGAACAGCAGGAACAAGGTCGCCGCGAATTGCCAGGCGAACAGCAGCAGGGCGGCGAACAGCACGATGCCGATGCCGCCGACGGCGATCGCCCACGCCATGTCGTTGCGGGCCTCCAGGCGATTGTCAGCCGGGTCTGTCACGGGTGATTCCCCCTTCGCGACGGTCTCCGAGCAGTCTTTGGCGAAAATCCCGCCGGGATCAAGCTGGCGGGACCGTGCCGGTTTGCCGCTGACGCGCCGGAGGGCGCCCGGCCGGATTGGGAGGCTCCGGGGGAGCTAATCTGTGCAGGACTGCAAGCCCCCCTGTGCAGAACTAGGCAGTTGATCCCCGGGGAACTCGAAGGCATGATCGTCTCCGCAACGTCGCAAACTTAGAAGAATCATTGCGCGAGACTTCAATAATGAGACGGCCCGTGGTCGGCGTGATCGGAAACGCCCATCGCATCGAAAATCGTTTCACGGTCCAGATGGTCGGAGAGCGCAACCTTCGCGCGGTTGCCGAGGTGTCGGGCGCCGTGCCCCTGATGTTCGCAGGCAGCCCCGAGATCACCGAGGTCGGCGCATTGCTCGACGTGGTCGACGGCGTCGTACTGACCGGGGCCCGCGCCAACGTTCATCCGACCCGCTTCAACACCGAACCCTGTGCCGCGCACGAGCCCTATGACATCCACCGCGACGATGTCGCGCTGGCGCTGTCGGAGGCCTGCGTCGCGCGCGGCGTGCCGATCTTCGGCATCTGCCGCGGCCTGCAGGAGATGAATGTCGCGTTCGGCGGCTCGCTGCATCCGGAGATCCGCGAGATTCCGGGCCGCATGAATCACCGGATGCCGCGGCTGGAGAACGGCGAGATCCATCCTGATCCGACCGTGGTGTTCGCCGACCGTCACGACGTTGCCCTGACGCCGGGCGGCGCGTTCGCGAAAATCCTCGGCCGCGAGACCATTCGCGTCAATTCGCTGCACGGCCAGGGCATCCTTGAGCCCGGCAAGCGCGTCGTGATCGAAGGCATCGCCGAGGACGGCACCATCGAGGCGATCCGCATCGCTGATGCCACCGGCTTTGCGCTCGGCGTGCAATGGCATGCCGAATACGACCCGCAGCGCAACCCGATCAATCGCGCCCTGTTCGAGGCCTTCGGCGACGCGCTGCGCGAGCGGCGCCGGGCGGCGTAGGGGGCTCCACGCGGCCCTGTCGTCCCTGCGAAAGCAGGGACCCATACGCCGCGGCGCCTCTTGCGAACGGGACTCGTTGTTCCACCATCTTGCGACTAGCAGCGTCGGTGGTTATGGGTCCCTGCTTTCGCAGGGACGACACTGAGTTTGTTTCGCCGTCGCTGGTCAAGCATCCGCAACATGAACTCCCGACTTGTTGTCTTCCGTTCCGCCGCTCTGCGAACAGAGGGGCTGGGAAAGCCGGGTCCCGATCACACCCATGGGCCCGCGCCCTCGAGTCAGCTGTCCTCCGTACTTATACGGATACGAAAGTGGCGGATTGCGGCGCCGGACTCGGCTAAGCAACTGGGTGCAAGCCACCCGATATTGCCCCGGCGCTGACAATACCTTTCCTGCTCCTGTTTTCCTTTTCCATTTTCCGGTGCAGCTGCTCACGATGAGTTGGTCGGGATGAATTTGTCGGGCCGTTTGGCGGTCGGGATGATGCTTCCCGTCGTCACACTCCTGGTCACACTGGGCTTCATCCATGGCGTCACCTGGCCGGGCATGGCGCTCGCCGGCGGCGCGGTTGCGGTGGTGTTGATGACTGCTGAGCTGATTGCGAGATCGCTGTCCAGGACGCCGGCCCAGTTGGTGCGGGCGGCGGAAGCGCTGTCGCGCGGCCAGCAGGTTCCCACGCCAGGCGGCAACGACGAGACCGCGCAGCTCGCCGCGACGCTTGCCGAGCTGTCGGCGCAATTGGGCAGCAGGCAACACCTGCTGGAGAAGACCGTCGAGAGCATCCGCGATCCGGTGGTGGTTGCCGACGAGCACGCGATGATCGTGATCGTCAACGCAGCGGCGCGGCGGCTGTACGGTGTCGAGCCCGGTTTCGACACGCTGACAGGCGTTCGCACCTTCCAGAACTATTATGCCGACGGTACGACCGAGATGCCGATCGCGGACACGCCGATGGCGCGTGCGCTGCGCGGCGAGAACATCGACGATTTCGAACTGATCGTGAAACCTCTGCCGCCGCAGCCGGCTGTCTACCTCGTCGTCAATGCGCGGCCGCTGCGCGACGATGCCGGCAATTTGCGCGGCGCTGTTATCGTGCTGCACGATGTCACCGCGCAGCGTCAGGCGCATCAGGCGCTGGTGGAAAGCGAGCAGATGGCGCAGGCCATCGTCAGGACCGCGCTCGACGCCTTCGTGCAGACCGACCAGGACGGCATCGTCCTCGACTGGAGCCCGCAGGCCGAGACGTTGACCGGCTGGACGCGGTCCGAGGCGGTCGGTTGTCGCGTCGTCGAACTGGTGTTTCCGGAGGAGCTTCGCGTCGCGCACCGGCAGCGCATCACCCGCTTCCTGCAGGAGGCCGCGGGCGGCGGCATGGGCATGCGCTACGAGACCGCGTCCGTGCATCGCGACGGCCACCGCTTCCAGGTCGAGGTGTCGCTCAATGCGCTGCGCCGCGGCGATGGCTGGATCATCAATTCCTTTGTCCGGGACGTCACCCAGCGCCGCATCGCCGAGGAGCAATTGATCCAGGCGCAGAAGACGGAATCGCTCGGGCGGTTGACCGGCGGCATCGCGCACGACTTCAACAACATGCTGACGGTGATCACCGGCACGGTCGAGATCCTTGCCGACGGGGTCAAGGACAACCCGCAGCTCGCCGCCATCGCCAAGCTGATCAGCGACGCCGCCGATCGCGGCGCGCAGCTCACCTCGAGCCTCCTGGCCTTCGCGCGCAAGCAGCCGCTGCAGCCCGCCGAGACCGACGTCAACGACCTGATCGGCGAAGTGGTCCGCCTGTTGTCGCAGACGCTGGGGTCGCAGACCGAGATCAGGACGGAACTTAACCGCAGCGCCTGGCTCGCCTTTGTCGACCGCGGCCAGCTCGGCGCTGCGCTGGTCAATCTCGCCATCAATGCGCGCGATGCGATGCCTGAAGGCGGTACGCTGACGTTTGCGACCCGCAACGTCCAGCTCGGCATTCCCGACGCCGTGGCGCACGGCGTCGAGCGCGCCGGCGACCATCTCGTGATCGAGGTCGCCGACACCGGCACCGGAATTTCGCCGTCGCATCTGGAGAAGATCTTCGATCCGTTCTTCTCCACCAAGGAGGTCGGGCAAGGCACCGGGCTCGGGCTCAGCATGGTGTTCGGCTTCGTCAAGCAGAGCGGCGGCGGGATCGAGGTCAGGAGCGAGCAGGGCAGCGGCACCGTCTTCAGGATCTATCTGCCCAAGGCAGATGGCACCGCGCAGCGCGCGGCCGAGGAGGACGATCAGCCGGTCAGGGGCGGCGACGAAACCGTCCTGTGCGTCGAGGACGACCCCACGATCCGCGACTACGTCACAGGCCAGCTCGAAAGCCTCGGCTACAAGGTGCTGGTCGCGGCAAACGCAGACGCTGCGCTCGAGATCGTCAACCGCGGCACCGCATTCGATCTCCTGTTCACCGACATCGTGATGCCCGGCAGCATGAACGGCCGGCAATTGGCCGATACGCTGATGGCCGGGCGGCCGGCGCTGCGGGTGCTGTTCACCTCAGGCTACAGCGACGGCGCGTTGCCGGCACAACAGGGGCGGGGCGGCCACGGCATTCCGCTGCTGACCAAGCCCTATCGGCGCAGCGAACTGGCGCGGACGCTGCGGCGCTGCCTTGATCTTCAGGTCGACTTCCAGGGCGATCCGGTTCCGCAGCCGTACTCCGTGCAGCCCGATCTCGAACGCTTCCTGCGCGAGAACCCGCCGGAAAAGAGCTAGGATGGCGACGCGCTGACAAGCGCGAGCGGGCGCGGTGAACATCGCGCACCGGGATCCACAACCAGCTGCGAGTTCGCCGGGGAGAAGCCTGCATGACCATCACGATCACCGCCTTTGAGCGGTCGCCCGACGGCGGCAAGGGACTGGCGCGGGATACGCGGGTTCGGTGGGCGCTTGAAGAGGTGGGGCAACCCTACAACGTTCGCCTGGTTTCGTTTGCTGCGATGAAGGAGCCGGCGCATCTGGCGCTTCACCCGTTTGGCCAGATACCGACCTATCAAGAGGGTGATCTCGCTCTGTTCGAGACGGGGGCGATCGTGCTCCACCTCGCCGAGCGCCATGTTGGCTTGCTGCCCGACGACGCCAATGCCCGGGCGCGCGCGATCGCATGGATGTTTGCTGCGCTCAACACGGTGGAACCGCCGATCCTCGAGTTCGCGACCGCGAGGCTGTTCGAGCGCGACAAGCCGTGGCACGAGGCGCGCCTGCCGCTGGTCGATGACCGGGTCCGGCAGCGGCTGGACCAGCTGTCGGATCGACTGGGCGATGCAGATTGGCTCGACGGTGCGTTCAGCGCGGGCGATCTGATGATGGTGTCGGTGCTGCTGCGCTTGAAGCCGTCAGGCATGCTCGACGGACATCCGAAGCTTGCGGCCTACGTCGCTCGCGGCGAAGCGCGGCCCGCTTACAAGCGGGCTTTCGCGGCTCAGCTGGCGGTCAATAGTCCGCCAGTCGCTGGCTGACTGAACCGGTCCGTAGGATGGGTAGAGCGCAGCGAAACCCATCAACCAGCCATCCGCGAGGCGAGATGATGGGTATCGCTTCGCTCCACCCATCCTACTTGGCGCAAGTCGGGCGAGAGGAATGCACCGTGCAGGACCACACCAAGATCGCGATCTTCGATGGCCACAATGACGCGGCTCAGCACCTCACCGAATATCGGGAAGGCGGTCGGGACTTTCTCGTGCGTTCCGAGGAGGGCCACCTCGATCTGCCGCGCGCCCGGGAAGGCGGCATGGTTGGCGGCCTGTTCGCGATGTACGCCAAGGCGGAGCATCCGCGACAGGGCGATTTCACGCGAACCGCCGACGGCTACGAGGTGCGCCTTGCCGAGCCGCTCGATGCGGCCTATGCGCGCCGCACCATCGATGCCCAGCTGAGCGCGCTGGAGGCCATGGTGGCCCGCGCCGACGGAAAGATCCGACGGGCAACGACCGTGGATGAGATCGAGGCGGCGCGCCGGGACGCGGTGTTTTCGATCGTGCTGGACCTCGAGGGCGCCGAAGCGATCGACGCCGATCTGGACGGGCTGGCGAGGCTCTATGCCCGCGGCCTGCGTTCGCTCGGCCCGGTCTGGAGCCGGCCCAACATCTTCGGCCATGGCGTGCCGTTCGCCTATCCGCGCTCCCCGGACACCGGGCCCGGTCTGACGGACGCCGGGAAGGCGCTGGTGCGGGCCTGCAATGAACTCGGAATCATGGTCGATGCAGCCCACCTCAACGAGCGCGGCTTCTGGGATCTCGTGGCACTCAGCACGGCTCCGATCGTGGTCACCCACGCCTGCGCGCATGCGATCTGCCCCGCGACCCGCAACCTGACCGACCGGCAGCTCGACGCCGTCAAAGCATCCGGCGGCGTCGTGGGCTTCAATTTCAGTGTGTCCGAGGTGCGGCCGGATGGGCACAGCGATCCCGACGCGCCGATCGAGGCGGTCGCCAACCATCTCGGCTACCTGGTCGAGCGGATGGGGGAGGATCACGTGGCGCTGGGATCCGACTTCGACGGTGCGGTGATGCCGCGTCCGCTCAGGGATGCAAGCCAACTCCAGAGCCTGATCCAGGCGTTGCGCGGGCGCGGGTTCGATGAGGCCAAGTTGCGAAAAATAGCCTTTGACAATTGGATGCGCGTATTCCGTCAAAGTTGGCGATGATCAAGTCTTTAGGATGGGTAGAGCGAAGCGAAACCCATCAACCAGCCATCCGCGCGGTGAGATGATGGGTTTCGCTTCGCTCTACCCATCCTACGCGCTATGCTCCCGCAACAAAGCGCGGCCGGTCAACGGCCCGATTCAGGGAGCGTGGAATGCAGGACCGCAAATGGTCGAGACGCGACTGGCTCAAGGTGACTGCGGCCACCGCTGCCGGCATGGTGTTCGCCGAACCGTTGCGGGCGGCGCCGCCGCCGGCCGAGGCCGTGACGCCGGAGCTGATCGCGGCGGCCAAGAAGGAAGGCAAGATCTCGTTCTACAGCGCGCTGGAGCTGAACACGGCCGAGCGCCTCGCGCGCGACTTCGAGCAGAAATATCCCGGGATCAGCGTCCGCGTCGAGCGCTCCGGCGCCGAGCGGATCTTCCAGCGCATCGCCCAGGAGCAGGGCAGCGGCATCCACGCCGTCGACGTCGCCAACTCCACCGATCCCGCGCATTATCTCGACTGGAAGAAGAACGACTGGCTCGCGGCCTACATGCCGGAAGACGTCGCAAAACATTTTCCGGCCGACCAGATCGATCCCGACGGCACCTCGGCGACATCCTGCGCCTGGTTCGAGGTGATCGGTTACAACACCGAGCAGGTGAAGCGTGAGGAGGCGCCGAAGAGCTACGCCGATCTGCTCGATCCCCGGTGGCGCGGCAAGATCGTCAAGGCGCACCCGAGCTACTCCGGCGCGATCCTGACCGCGACCTTCGTGCTGGCGCGCGACCTCGGCTGGCCCTATCTGGAAAAGCTGTCGCAGCAGCGGGTGATGCAGGTGCAGTCGGCCGCCGATCCGCCGAAAAAGATCCTGCTCGGCGAGCGCGCCGTCATGGCCGACGGCAACGACTACAACCTGGTGCTGGCCAAGGATCAGGGCAAGCCGGTCGAGGTGGTCTATCCGGCCGAGGGCGCGCCGCTGATCATCGTGCCGAGCGGCATCTTCAAGAGCGCGCCGAACCCGAACGCGGCGCGGCTGTTCCAGAGCTACTTCTTCAACGCGGCAACCCAGCAGATGCTGGCCGACGAGTTCGCGCACCGCTCGTTTCACGCCGGAGTGAAGGAGAAGGCCGGGCACGTGCCGCTCGACAAGGTGAAGATGCTCAAGGCCGATCCGGCCCAGGTGCAGGCACAGAGCGAGGAGATCAAGGCGCGCTACGCGAAGCTGTTCCGGGTGTGAGTGGCCTGTCCTTGCCGCGGGGAATTTTCGCTTTGACGCAGCCCTTTCCACGTCATTGCGAGCGAAGCGAGGCAATCCATCTCTTTGCGTACGCGGATGCATGGATTGCTTCGTCGCGGAGTTTATCATCGGGCCGGCCAAAGGCCGGACCCGTTGGCTCCTCGCAATGACGGCGATAGTGCTCGGACCACCCACGCAGCGCAGCGAGTGGCCGCAGCCGGCTACCCTCCCACTTCCGCGCTGAGCATGGGTCCGAACAGTTCCCATCTCTCGCCCTTGAGCCGTCTGAGCTGCATCTGCTTGATCGGCGCGAAATCGATCGGGCTGGTGTTCATCGTGATTCCCGGCAGCAGGTTGTTGGTCCGGAAGGCCTTCAGGTTGGCGGCCTGTTTCATCACATTCGCGCGCGTGAGATCGTCGCCGCACTGCTTCAGCACCTGAACCAGCGTCTGGGCCGAATTGTAGCCTGTCATCACCAGGCTGTCGGCCCGGTTGCCTTCGGGGAAATATTTGGCGAGATATTCGTCGAACGCCTTCATGCCGGGGTCGTCCTTCCATTGCGGATCGAGCGGATCCATCAGGTAGGCCACCGAAATGATGCCTTGGGCGTTCTCGAAGCCGGCCGGCTGGATCACGGCGCCGATCGAGGAGCCGACCGAATTGAGAATGTGCAACGGCTTCCAGCCGATCTCGGCCGTCTTCTTGATGGCCTGTGCCGCGAATTTCGGCGTGGCAATGTCGACGAATACATCGGCATTCATCGATTTCATCTTGACGATATGCGTGTCGATGGTCGGCTCGGCGACCTCGTACGCATCCTCGGTCACGATCATCGACGCCGCCTTGTCACCGAGGCCGTCCTTCAGGCCCTTGAGGTAGTCCTTTCCATAATCGTCGTTCTGGTAGAGCACGGCGATCCTGCCGTTCGGCTTTTCCTTCAGGATGTGCTTGGCGTAGATCCGGCCCTCGGCCTGATAGCTGGGCTGCCAGCCCATGGTCCACGGAAAGTTCTGCGGATCATTCCACTTGGTCGCGCCGGTCTGGATGAACAGCTGCGGCACCTTCTTCGTGTTCATGTATTTCTGAATGGCGCCGTTGGATGCGGTGCCGAGGGCGGCGAAGATCAGCAGGACCTCGTCGCTTTCGACGAGCCTACGCGCCTGCTCGACCGTTTTCGGCGGACTGTAGCTGTCGTCGTAGGAGATGAAGTTGATCCTGCGGCCGTTGATTCCTCCCTCGGCATTGACCTTGCGGAAGTAGGCCGCCTGGGCCCGGCCGCTGGTGCCGTAGGCCGATGCCGGCCCGCTGTAGGGCATGATGTTGCCGATCTTGATTTCAGTATCGCTTGCACCGGTGTCGTATGTCTTCTGGGCAGATGCGCCGCCTGCGCCGGCGGCGAGGATGATGATGGCGGTCGAAAGCGCCGCCATTCGTCGTGCGACGAAAGACATCTCGTTTCTCCCAAAATGCAAAACTGAATGTGTCTGTTTTGTCGAAGGCCGCTTCCGGGTCCTTGTTGGCAGTGAACACCCGGCTCCGGATATTGTCGATTCCGAAGCACAGGCTCACGCGCCGGTTCGCACCACTTCATTGGGTTCGTCAGTACTGCTGACCGTAGTCTTGCGGGATTGCCGCGATTACGCCGCACGCATTGATCGCTGCGCGCGGTAGGCCTGCGGCGATGTCAGCGTGAGCTTGCGGAAGGCTTTGCGAAAGCTGCTCTCGTCCTCGTAGCCGGTGGCGCGGGCGATGGCCTTGATCGGTTGCGCCGTGGTCTCCAGCAGCGTGCGGGCGTACTCGACGCGGCGTCGCGTGATGAAGGCCTGCGGCGGCTCGTGGGTCAATTCGCGGAAACGGCGGTTCAGCGTGCGTTCGCTCAGGCCCAGCGCCTGCGCGAGGCCGCGCACCGTGATCGGCGCCTTGCCGGTGCGGCGCACCAGCATGTCCGCCTTGATCAGCAGCGGGTCCTGGGCGAGCATGTAGCCGAGCGGCATGAAGATCGCCTGCGTGCGCTGCGCGGTGTCGATCACGGCATAGTCGGCGCAGACCTTTGCGACCTCCGGACCCTCGACCAGCTCGATCAGCCGCAGCAGCAGGTCGACCCATGACATCGGCCCGGCGGCGCAGACCAGCCGGTCGGCCTGCGTGATGACGGCGTCGCTGGCGAGGTCGATCCTGGGATGGCGACGGCGCAACTCGCTCTGCAGCCACCAGGTGATGGTGGCGCGGCGACCATCGAGCAGGCCGGCATTGGCGAGCAGCAGCACGCCGCTGCAGAAGGCGCCGATCAGGCGGCCGCTGGCATGTTGCTGGCGCAGCCAGGCGCCGGCACGGTCATATTGCGGCTGCAGGCGTTCGGCGGTGAGATGATCGACCAGGCTGCCCGGCACGATGATCGCGTCGAAGGCGGTCCGCTTGCTGACGGCACCATCGACGGCAAGCAGCTTGCCGCCGCCGGCGCGCACCGCCTTGCCGTCGAGCGAGAGCGTCTGCCAGCTGAAGCGCGCCTTGCCGCCCCGCAACTGCATCACATGGTTGCCGAGCGTGAGGATGTCGGCGATGCCGGCGACCGCCGATTGCATGCAGCCTTCCAGCGCGAGGATCGCGAGCTTCATGGGACCTCCAGGCGTTGCCGTCATCTTACCCGATCGGCGCGATCAGGCCATGGCGGATATTGCCCGATCTCTGTCTGATCGGCCACTGCCTGATTGGGCCATGCAGGTCCATCTTCGTTGCGCTGTCACAACCTCAGCAATGGAGAGAGACCATGCCTTACGTCACCATTTCCACCGTCCGCGGCATCTTCGATGTCGCCCAGAAGAAGGCGCTGCTGGAGCGCGTCACCGATCTCATGGTCGAGGTCGAGGGGCAGGGCGACCCGGACTTCCGCCGCAACGTCTGGGTCAAGATCGAGGAGGGCGAGCCGGCGAGCTGGTCGCTCGGCGGCATGATGCCGACGCCTGACATGATCGCGGGCAAGTTCGGCGCGCTCGATTCCGGCGGCCGGCGGGTTGCCAAGGCGAAGGTGTAAGCGACGAAGAGGCGCTTTCACTACATCGTCATTGCGAGCGAAGCGAAGCAATCCATCTCTCCGCATGCGCGGACGCATGGATCGCTTCGTCGCTTCGCTCCTCGCAATGACGGATACCTCAAAAAACAAAAGGCGCTTCCATCGGAAGCGCCTTTCGCATGCGTTCAGTGCTGCAAACTTACAGCGAGTAGTACATCTCGAACTCGACCGGGTGCGGGGTCATTTCGAAACGGGCGACCTCGGTCATCTTCAGCTCGATATAGGCGTCGATGAAGTCGTCGTCGAACACGCCGCCGTTCTTGAGGAACGCGCGATCCTTGTCGAGGCTCTCGAGCGCTTCGCGCAAGCTGCCGCAGACGGTCGGGATCTGCTTCAGCTCTTCCTTCGGCAGGTCGTAGAGGTCCTTGTCCATCGCCGGGCCCGGATCGATCTTGTTCTTGATGCCGTCGAGGCCGGCCATCAGCATTGCGGCGAAGCCGAGATAGGGATTGGCCATCGGGTCGGGGAAACGCACCTCGACGCGCTTGGCCTTCGGGTTCGCGGTGTAGGGGATGCGGCAGGCCGCCGAACGGTTGCGCGCGGAGTAGGCGAGCAGCACCGGGGCCTCATAGCCCGGGACCAGACGCTTGTAGGAGTTGGTCGACGGGTTGGTGAAGGCGTTGATCGCCTTGGCGTGCTTGATGACACCGCCGATGTAGTGCAGGCAGGTCTCCGACAGGTCGGCATACTTGTTGCCGGCGAAGGTCGGCTTGCCTTCCTTCCAGATCGACTGGTGGACGTGCATGCCCGAGCCGTTGTCGCCGTAGACCGGCTTCGGCATGAAGGTGGCGGTCTTGCCGTAGATGTGCGCGACCTGGTGGATGCAGTATTTGTAGATCTGCATATGGTCGGCCATCAGCGTCAGCGTGTCGAACTTCATGCCGAGCTCGTGCTGCGCCGAAGCGACTTCATGGTGGTGCTTCTCGACCTTGACGCCCATCTTGGCCATTGCGCCGAGCATCTCGGAGCGCATGTCCTGCACCGAGTCCTGCGGCGGCACCGGGAAGTAGCCGGCCTTGGTGCGGATGCGGTGGCCGAGGTTGCCGCCTTCATATTCGGTCGACGAGTTGATCGGCAGCTCGGAGGAGTCGAGGCGGAAGCCGGTGTTGTAGGGGTCGGCCGAATAGCGCACGTCGTCGAACACGAAGAACTCGGCCTCGGGGCCGACGAACACGGTGTCGCCCACGCCCATCGACTTCACCATCGCCTCGGCCTTCTTGGCGATGCCGCGTGGGTCGCGGTTGTAGGGCTCGCCGGTGGTCGGCTCGAGCACGTCGCAGGTGATGACCATGGTGGTCTCGGCGAAGAACGGGTCGATCGTCGCGGTGACCGGGTCGGGCATCAGGCACATGTCGGATTCATTGATCGCCTTCCAGCCGGCGATCGACGAGCCGTCGAACATCGTGCCCTCGGCGAAGATGTCGTCGTCGATCATGCTGACGTCGAAGGTAACGTGCTGCCACTTGCCGCGCGGATCGGTGAAGCGCAGGTCGACGTATTTGACGTCGTTGTCCTTGATCGATTTCAGGACGTCTTTGGCGGTCTTCATGAATACCCCTTATGGATGTGCGGGTGTGTTTCCGGCGGTGGGCGACGTTATTCCCGCTTTTGGCGGGTTCGTGTGACTACTCAAACGAAATCAGGCTGCCGAAGCAGCCTTTTTTCTCTTTTGCGTCAGAAATTCCGGATAGCACCGCCCTTAAATAGCGTCCAGCCCGGATTCGCCGGTCCGGATGCGGATGGCTTCCTCGATGTTGGAGACGAAGATCTTGCCGTCGCCGATCCGGCCGGTCTGGGCGGCGCGGCGGATCGCGTCGATCGCCTTCTCGACCAGGTCGTCGCCGATCACGATCTCGATCTTCACCTTGGGCAGGAAGTCGACGATGTATTCCGCACCGCGATAAAGCTCGGCATGGCCCTTCTGGCGGCCAAATCCCTTGGCCTCGGTCACGGTGATGCCTTGCAGTCCGACTTCCTGGAGCGCTTCTTTCACCTCGTCGAGCTTGAAGGGCTTGATGATGGCTTCAATCTTCTTCACTGAGCGCCTCCCGGGCATTGCAGATTGCAGGGTCGAGTTCGATGCGCGTGGGGCGCAGTCTGGTTGGTCTTAAACCTTCCGGCCAGTGGCCGGAAACACGCGCAATGGTCGCATCGAGCGGCCTTGTACGCGGCTTCCTCAAAAGCAGGGTCTATGCCAAGTTGTTAAGGTCCCCGATTTCGGAATGTTATCAGCCTTTTAACAGGCAGTCGGCTGATATCGATCCACATGGGCTATGATATCCAAGCCTAACAAATAGGCAAATAGATCAATCCATATGCAGTCGGCCAGTAGAAACCCCGCGAACGTCACAGGAATTGCCTCTCGAAAAGGCGAAGCGATTGAGGATTCGGCATGGACGTTCTGACCACCACCGAGATGGAGCGCGCCGACCGGCTGACCATCGCAGCCGGCACGCCGGGCTTCGCGCTGATGATGAGCGCGGGCCAGGCCGTCGCGGAAGCGGCGATGGACCTGGTCGAGGAGGGGCCGATCGTCGTGGTCGCCGGCCGCGGCAACAATGGCGGCGATGGCTTTGTCGCCGCCGCCGAGCTCGCCGCGCGCGGCCGTGAGGTCTCGGTGATCCTGCTCTGCGAGCGCGACAGCCTGCAGGGCGACGCCGCGCTGGCGGCGAAGGGCTGGAAATATCCCGTGCTGCCGTTCAATCCGCAGGCGCTCGGCAAGCCGGCGCTGATCATAGACGCGCTGTTCGGTGCCGGGCTCAACCGCCCGGTGAAGGGCGATCCGCTGGATATGATCGCGGCTGTTAATGCCAACGGTACGCCGGTGCTGGCGGTCGACCTGCCGAGCGGCATCAACGGCACCACGAGTGCTGTCATGGGCGCGGCCGTGCAGGCGACCGAGACCGTCACGTTCTTTCGCAAGAAGCCCGCGCATCTGCTGCTGCCGGGCCGGATGTATTGCGGCCGGGTCCGCGTCGCCGATATCGGCATCGATGCGCAGGTGCTCGACGAGATCAAGCCGCTGACCGCGGAGAACGTGCCGCAGGCCTGGCGCTGGTCGTTTCCGGTGCCGCGGATCGATGGCCACAAATATGCGAGGGGGCATGCCGTCGTGGTCTCGGGCGATCTCGCCTCGACCGGGGCGGCGCGGCTCGCCGCGCGGGCAGCGCTGCGCGCCGGCGCCGGCCTCGTGACGCTGGCCTCGCCGCGCGATGCGCTTGCCGTCAACGCAGCGGCGCTGACCGCGGTGATGGTGCACGCGGTCGATAACCCGATCCAGTTCGCCGAACTGCTCGACGACAAGCGCCTCAATGCATGCGTGATCGGCCCCGGCGCGGGCGTCAGCGCACGCACCCGCGACTTCGTTCACACCGCGCTCACTGCGCAGCGACACCTCGTGCTCGATGCCGATGCGCTGACCAGCTTTGCGGGCACGCCGGACCGGCTGTTCGAGGCGATCAAGGCGAGCGACGGGCTCGGGGTGGTGCTGACCCCGCATGAGGGCGAGTTTCCGCGGCTGTTCAGCGACATCTCCAACAAGCATCCCGGCCGCTCCAAGCTCGAACGCGTGCGCGCGGCGGCCGAGCGCTCCGGCGCGGTGGTGCTGCTGAAGGGCGCCGATACGGTGATCGCATCTCCGGATGGCCGCGCCACCGTCGCCGCCAACGCGCCGCCGTGGCTAGCCACCGCCGGCGCCGGCGACGTGCTGTCAGGCATCATCGCGGGCTTCCTGGCGCAGGGCGTCGCGGCCTTCGAGGCGGCCAGCATCGGCGTGTGGCTGCACGGCGAAGGCGCCAGCGAGGCGGGGCCCGGCCTGATCGCCGAGGATCTGACCGAGGTGCTGCCGGCCGTGTTCCGCCGTCTCTACGACGAGTTCGGCATTGAATATTAGGCGGCTCGCGCTCGCCGACACGGACGCCGCGGCGCACGTGCATCGTGCGGCGTTCGATCACGCGCTGCCCTGGCTCGCCGGCCTGCACACGCCGGACGAAGACCGCTGGTTCTACCGCGAGCGGATGTTTCCGGCCTGCACGCTGTGGGCGCGTTCGACGGCGAGGCAATGAGCGGCGTCATTGCGTTCCAGGACGACTGGATCGAGCAGCTCTACGCGCAGCCGGCCGCGCAGGGGCGCGGAATCGGCGGCGCGCTGCTCGCGATCGCGCAGCAGGGCGCGGACCAGCTGCAACTGTGGACCTTCCAGCGCAATGCGCGGGCCCGCCGCTTCTACGAGGCGCGCGGCTTTGTGCCCGTCGAGGAAACCGACGGGAGCCGCAACGAGGAGAAGGAGCCGGATGTCCGCTATCTCTGGACGCGCGCGGCCGGCGGGCATTGATCGGGTGAGCTGAACAACTGGTTAGATATTTGCGTTTCTGCGATCGGTCCGGCTGGCCTATAGGATCGGCTTCGTCGTCACCGAGCGTGGAACCGTCAGATGAACGCACCGAGCAACCTGCTTTCTTCAGCCTCGCGAGCCGCCGCGCCGCCTTGCGCGGGCGTCGACCCTGCGTCCTATCGCGCGGCCATGCGCCATCATGCCGGCGCCGTGACGATCCTGACCGCGGGCGGGCCGGGCGACCGGACCGGGATGACCGCGACATCGGTCTGCTCGCTGTCGGACACGCCGCCGCGGCTGATCGCCTGCGTCAACCGCTCGGCGAGCGCGCATGGGTTGATCCGGCGCACGGCCGCGTTCGGCGTCAACATGCTGAGCGTCGACCATGCGGAACTGGCAAACGTGTTCGCGGGCCGCCGCGGCATCGAGCGGGACGATCGTTTCAGCGACGGCGATGGCTGGCTGTCGCTTGCAACGGGCGCGCCGATCCTGAAGGCCGCGCTGATCGGTCTCGATTGCGAACTGATCGACGAGCATGCGCATGACACGCATTCGATCTTCGTTGGCGCGGTCCGCGCGATGCATCTGCGTGAGGGCGAGGCGCCGCTGATCTATTTCGGCGGCGCATTCCGCGCGCTCGCTCCGGTGGGATGAATGCAGCGCTTAGGGGCGCGGCTTGAGGAACTTGTGAACCACTGACGTCAGCGCGCTCGCGGCCGGCGAGAATGATTGTCCGCGCAGCGAGACGATGCAGACGGTGCGCTCCAGCGTCGGATTGACGATCGGCAGCGCCTGCATCGTTTTCCTGACCGGTCGCGGCAGGGCGACCTTGGGCAGGATTCCGACGCCGAGGCCGGCGCCGGCCAGCGCGGCCAGCGTATAGCTGTGCTCGACCTCGAACTTGATTTTCATTTGCAGGTTGCGCACCGCGAGCGCGCGCTCCAGCATCGAGCGCAACGCCGCGGATTTGGAATTGAGCAGGATCGGGTAGGCGGACAATTCGGTGAGGTCGACCGCGCTGCGCTTGCGAAACGGAAACGCTCTCGTTGCCAGCGCATAGATCGGATCGTTGAACAGCGGCGCAAACTGAAACTCGGTCGAACCCTCCATCTCCGGGCCGATGCCGAAATCGGCCTCGCGGCGGCGCAGGCAGTCCAGCATATCTTCGGCCGCAAGTTCGCGCAGATTGATGTTGATGCCGGGATAGCTCGCCTGGAAGGCATGCAGCGCCTGCGGCAGGATGGTCGCGGCAATGGTCGGCACACAGGCGAGCGACAGCGTGCCGCGCTGGATGTCGATCACCTCTCGGATCTCGCGCAAGCCGTTCTCCCATTCACCGAGCGCGCGCCGCGCATGGGTCAACAGTTGCAGCCCCTCGGCGGTCAGCTCGACGCGCCGCGTGGTGCGGTGGAACAGGGCGGCGCCGACCTGGTCTTCCAGGAGCTTGATCTGCATGCTGACCGCGGATTGCGAGCGATTGAGCTGCTCGGAGGCCTGACGAAAGCTTTTGTTTTCGGCAACCGCGATGAACATGTGCAGCAGCTTGAAATTGATCTGCGACATCGATTGGCCTCTTGCGGTGATCCGCCGATTAATCAGAATAGCTGAACAGTTCTTAAGATAATCTCGTTAGAAAGATCAGTGTCGGACATCTAGCATGTTTGCGTTGGCCGCGGGAGACGATCCTGCGGCGCGATGCAGAAAAGATGCTCCAATGTCCTTCACCGTCACCAAGCCGCGCACGCGCCGCGTCCAGCGTTCCGAGCTCGCGGTTCCCGCGACCTCGACCCATTTCTTCGAACGCGCGGCCAGTGGCGCGGCCGATTTCATCTTTCTCGATCTCGAGGACGCGGTTGCGCCGCCGCGCAAGCCTGAAGCGCGCGAGCTCGCGATCGAGGCGCTGAACCGGATCGACTGGGGCAGCAAGACGCTAGCTGTGCGGATCAACGGCCTCGACACCGAATGGGCGCATCGCGACGTCATCGAGATCGTCAGCCGCGCGCCGCGCCTCGACCTCGTCATGGTGCCGAAGGTCGGCACGCCTTTCGACGTCCGCTTCGTCGACGCACTGCTGACCGGCCTCGAACGCGAGTTCCCGCGCGCTAGGCCGCTCGGCATCGAGATCCTGATCGAGACCACGCTCGGCCTCGCCAATGTCGAGGACATCGTGCAGGCGTCGGAGCGGCTGGAGGCTGTCATCTTCGGCATCGGCGATTACTCGATCGACCTGCGCACCTGCGGCGAGATCATCGGCGCCTCAGATCCGCGCTACGCTGTTCTCACCGATGCCGGCGAGGGCGGTGCGCGCCACCTGCACTGGAACGACCAGTGGCATTTTGCGCTCGCCCGCATCGCCAATGCCTGCCGCGCCCACGGCCTGCGGGCGATCGACGGCCCCTACGCCAATTTCGGCGACGCCGCGGGCTTTCGCGCCAGCGCCGCGCGGGCCGCGGCACTCGGCTTCGAGGGCAAATGGGCGATCCATCCGTCGCAGCTCGAGACCGCGAACGAGGTGTTCTCACCGACGGCGCGGGAGATCGCCTGGGCACGCGAGATCACGGCCAGGATTCAATCCGCCAGCGTTGGCGGTGATGGCGCTTTCGGACAGGACGGCGTGCTGATCGATCTTGCGGTGCTGAAGCGTGCGCAGGCGATCATCGACCGCCAAGAGGCGATCTTGGCCGTCGCGGGGAGAGAAGGAGCACGCGATGTTGCATGAGCCACCGCTGGCGGGCATTCGCGTGCTCGACATCGCGACCTTCGTGGCGGCGCCGTTCTGTGGCACGGTGCTGTCGGATTTTGGCGCCGAGGTGATCAAGATCGAGCGGCCGGGCTCAGGCGATCCGCTGCGCCGCTTCGGCACGCCGAGCGAATGCGGCGACACCTATGTCTGGCTCAGCGAGGCCCGCAACAAGAAGTCGGTCACGCTCGACCTGCGCAGTGCGCAGGGTGCTGCGCTGTTCCGCGAGCTGGTTCGCCAGTCCGACGTCGTGCTGGAGAATTTCCGGCCCGGCACGCTGGAAAAATGGGGCCTTGGCTTCGAGGCACTCCGCGAGATCAACCCCAAACTCGTGATGCTGCGCATCAGCGCCTATGGGCAGGATGGCCCGCTGCGTGACAAGCCCGGCTTTGCCCGGATCGCGCACGGCTTCAGCGGGCTCGCCTATCTCGCCGGCGAGGCCGGACGCCAGCCCGTGATGCCCGGCTCGACTTCGCTTGCCGATTATATCTCCGGCCTGTGGGGCGCGCTCGGCGTGCTGCTGGCGCTGCGCCATGCCGATGCCACCGGACATGGCCAGGTGGTGGACATCGGGCTCTATGAATCGGTGTTCCGCCTGCTCGACGAGATGGCGACTGTGTTTGCGAAGACCGGCTTCGTCCGCGAGCGGCTCGGCGCCGACACGGTCAACGTCGTGCCGCACAGCCACTACCAGACCGCCGACGGCAAATGGGTGGCGCTGGCCTGTTCGAGCGACAAGATGTTCGAGCGCCTGGCGCAGGCGATGCAGCGGCCGGAACTTGCGACCGATCCGCGCTATGCGGCCATGGCCGGCCGGCTCGAACGGCGCGAGGAGGTCAACGGCATGGTCGCCGACTGGATCGGCTCCATGCCGCTCGAAACGGCGCTCGCGGAATGCGAGCGCTACGACGTGCCCTGCGGGCCGATCTACAGCATCGCGGACATCTTCGCCGACCCCCAATACCGCGCCCGGGGCAACATCGCCGAGGTGTCCTCGCGCGCCGGGCCGATCGCGGTACCGAGCGCGATGCCAAAAATGTCCCGGACGCCGCCGCAGTTCAAACATGCCGGCGTGGCGCTCGGTGCTCACACCGACGAGATCCTGACCTCGCTTGCCGGCGCGACGGCGGCGGCGCTCGCCGCGCTGCGCAGCGACGGGGTGATCTGACATGAACCCATTCTCCCACGGCCACGAAAGAACGACGCCATGACCAGGCAGATGAAACTGATCGGCTTCCTGCAGGCCCAGAATTGCTCGAACTATCCCGCCTCCTGGCGCCATCCGGACTCCAAGCCGAACTGGTTCTCCCGCGACTATTATCAGGAGATCGGACGCACGCTGGAGCACGGCAAATTCCATCTCGCCTTTTTCGACGACCGGCTCGCGATCCCCGATCGCTTCGGCGATGATTTCCGCGAGACCATCCGCCATGGCGTGCGCGCTGCGAAGCTCGATCCGGTCTCGGTTGCGCTGACGATGGGATTGGCGACCGAGCGGCTCGGCATCGGTGTGACCTATTCGACCACCTATTACGAGCCGTTTCACGTCGCGCGGGTGTTCGCGACCATGGATTTGCTGCTGAACGGCCGCGCCGCCTGGAACGTGGTCACCTCGCTGAATGACTCCGAGGCCGCGAATTTCGGCGCCTCGCAGCATCTCAGCCATGATCTGCGCTACGACCGCGCCGATGAGTTCATGGAGGTCGTGCTCGGGCACTGGAACAGCTGGGAGGACGGCGCGGTCAGTTTCGACCGCGAGAGCGGCCTGTTCGCCGACCCGGCCAAGGTGCACCGGCTCGACCATCACGGGCAGTTCTTCCTTTCACGTGGTCCGTTCACCGTGCCTCGCTCGCCGCAGGGGCATCCGGTCATCATCCAGGCCGGGCAGAGCGGCCGCGGCAAGACCTTCGCGGCCCGCTGGGGCGAGCTGATCTTCGTGATCTATCCCAATCTCGACATCGCCAGGAAGCAATACGCCGACCTGAAGGGAACACTCGCCAAGACGGGCAGGGACATCAGCATCGCGCCGGCGGTCTATCCGGTCGTCGCCGAGACCCAGGCCGAGGCCGAGGACAAGTTCGCGGCGATCAACGCCCTCGCCAAGCCGATCGACGCGCTGACGCTGTTGTCCGAGGTGCTGAACTACGATTTCGCTGCCAAGCCGATGGACGAGCCTTTCACGTCGGACGAACTTGCGTCGATCAGCGGGCTACAGGCGATCCGCGACCGCGTCATGAATCTCTGCGGTAAGCCCAATCCGACCCCGCACGATTTCGTCAAGTTCAGCGGGCGGGGAACGCTCGCCGAGCTGCCGACCTTCGTCGGTTCGCCCAAGGCGGTCGCCGACCAGATGGAGCGCTGGTTCACCGAGGGCGGCTGCGACGGCTTCGTCGTCGCCGCCACCCATGTGCCCGGCACCTATCAGGACTTCGTGCGCCTCGTGGTGCCCGAGCTGCAACGCCGCGGCCTGTTCCAGCGCGAATACCAGGGCGACACCTTGCGCGAGAACCTCGGTCTGCCGCGGCCGCAGGCCGTGCATGCAAGCGCCGACGAGGAGGCGCGCGTCGCGACCGGATAGAACGGGCACAAAATTCGACGCAGACAACGATCAAAACAAAATCAAAATCAGGGAGGCTGAATTGACCACGACAGGTGTCAACGCGGGTGGGCGGCTCGACAGATTGCCGATCGCCGGGTTTCACTACCGGATCTTCGCGCTGATCGGCGCCGGACTGTTCGTCGACGGCTTCGAGATCTTCCTCGCCGGCAGCATTCTTGGTGCGCTGGTGCAGTCCGGATATTCCGACCTCGCCCAGAATGCGCGCTTCATCTCCGCGACCTTTGTCGGAATGCTGATCGGCGCCTGGCTGGCAGGCGTTGCCGGCGACCGCTTCGGCCGCAAGTTCGCCTACCAGGCCAACCTCCTGATCTTCGGCATCAGCGCGCTAGCGGCGACGCTTGCGCCGTCGATGAACTGGCTGATCGCGGCGCGCTTCGTGATGGGGCTCGGGCTCGGCGCCGAGATCGTCGTCGGCTATGTCGTGCTCAGTGAGTTCATCCCGCCGCAGCAGCGCGGCCGCTGGGGCGCGGCGCTTGCGACCTGCACCAATGGCGCGCTGTTCGTCGCCACGCTGGTCGGCTGGGTCGTCATCCCGCATCTCGGCTGGCGCTGGATGTTCGCGCTGTGCGGCATCGGCGCGATGATCGTCTGGTTCCTGCGGCGCTCGCTGCCGGAATCGCCGCGCTGGCTCGAGACCCAGGGCAAGAGCGCGGAAGCGGAGGCCGTGCTGACGGCGATCGAGCAGGAGGTCGGCAAGGGCAGGACGCTGCCGGCTCCGGCCTATCAGCCCGCGCCGGTGCAGCCGGACGTCAGCTTCATGCGGCTGTTCTCGCGCGCGTTGATTGCGCGCACCATCGTCGGCTGCGTGATCCTGATCGGGCTCAACACCGCGGTCTACGGCTTCATCGCCTGGATCCCGACCTTCTTCGTCAAGCAGGGCATCAACCTGTCGTCATCGCTCGGCTACACCATGCTGATGACGCTCGGCAGCCCGCTCGGCACGCTGTCGGGCATGTGGATCGGCGAGAAGATCGACCGCAAGCCGTCGCTGATCGTGCTGTCGCTTGCAGCCGCTGGGCTCGGGTTGATCTATCCGATGTTCATCAATCCCGTTGCCTTCGTCGTGATCGGCTTCCTGCTGGTCTTCACGGTGGCGGTGATGTTGGCCCTGGCCTGGGGGCTCTATATCCCCGAGCTGTTCCCGACCGAGCTCCGGATGCGCGGGTCAGGCATCTGCAACACCGCCGGTCGCCTGATGTCGATCGTGACGCCGTTCATCGTGGTCGAGCTGTTCACCCGGTTCGGCGTCACCGGCGTCGTTTCTGTCGTGGCCGGGCTGCTGGTGGTGCAGGCGATCGCGGTTGCCGTGCTCGGCATAGAGACCCGCAAGCGGCCGCTGGAGGCGTTGCGGCCGGAGGTGATGGACGGCGAGGCGTCGCTCGCGCAGGCGCGCGGCAAGCTGCAACCGAGCACCGGTGGGATCGCCGGAGGCGGCGAGTAGGCGTCGGGCCAGAGGCCCGGTCGGAAACAGCGCCCGCACTTTGCTCAGATGCGGGCGTTCCGCGCTGACCTCAGGTCGATTTCATTCCGCTGCGGAAATCAGCTTGGTTTGGTTCACTCGCGTCTCGCCCTTCAGATTGTCGACGGTGACGTATGTGTCGTACCAGGTCAGCCGCGGCCGGGCTCCGAACCGTTCGGTGAGCTCGGCGATCTTGGCCTCGGTGAACCATGCTTCGGCCGCCTCCCGGCTCTCCCACAAATAGACGCCGCCGGTGCCGGCATCGCCGTTGAGGTAGTCTTTGCGGATCAGCCCCTTTGTCGCGAGCTTTCGATAGATGGGGGCGGTGCCCATGCCGCCCTTGATGGCCTGTTCTTCAGTTCGCTTCGGAAGGTCGAATTGAACGATGACGATGCACTGTGCCATCTCGGTTCTCCGATCTGAGTCTACGCGGTGTCAGGTTCGTTCGGCGGCACGCCGATCTGGTCGAACAATACAGCATGCAGCCCGCGCTTGTCCCGGTCTACGCCGAGTGCGCCCGGTGAGCAGCTCTTGACATTTAAGACGACCGGTCATATTGCACGCTCAGGAGATCTGAGCATGGCAAGACCAAGCGTCCGGGAACAATTGATCGAGGCGGGTTTGCAGACCCTGCATCGGCATGGCTTCAACGGCACCGGAGTTCAGGACATCACGGATGCCGCCGGGGTCCCGAAGGGATCGTTCTACAATCACTTCGAGAGCAAGGAAGCTTTGGCGCTGGAGGCGTTGGAGCGGTACTGGCAGAACGGCGCCGCTCGGCGCGCACAGCTGAGCGACACAAGTGTCGACCCTGTGGAGCGGCTTCGTCGCTTCTTTCGTGGCTTGTCGGACCTTGCCATCCGTCAGAACTTCCAAACCGGATGCATGATCGGGAACTTCAGCGCAGAACTCTCTGTGCAGAGCAAGGAGGTCCGCGATCGTCTCGCCGAGATCTACGCCGCCTGGAGCCGCGCGATCGAATCCTGCGTGCGCGAGGCCGAGAAGGCCGGCCGCGTCCAGCCGCGTCTGCCTGCCGCCACCATTGCGACATTCCTGGTCAATGCCTGGGAGGGGGCCGTGCTCCGGTCCAAGGTCGAGCAGGACAAGTCGCCGTTCGATCAGTTCGAGCGCGTGGTGTTCGCAAGCATCTTCGCCTGAGCCGTCGAGAGCCAAAGGTACCAAGGAGTCACTGGCATCAACTTGTCTTACGATTAAGATGACCGGTCATATTGGAGGGAGAAAATGAAGCTTTCAACCGCGTTCCAGCTTGGGGCCTTTCGGCTCGCGCACCGCGTCGTGATGCCGCCGTTGACCAGGATGCGATCAGCCAACGGCGTGCCGTCGCCGCTCGCCGCGACCTATTACGGTCAGCGCGCGACCGACGGCGGGCTGATCATCGCCGAAGCAACCCAGATTTCCCAGCAGGGGCAGGGCTATCCGCAGACGCCGGGAATCTACACGCCGGAACAGGTCGCGGGATGGCGCACCGTCGTCGACGCAGTCAAGGAGCGAGGCGGAGTGATCTTCCTGCAGCTGTGGCACGTGGGAAGGATTTCGCACTCCTCGTTTCAAAAGGACGGAGCCGTTCCTGTCGCGCCGTCTGCGATCCGGCCGGCAGGTAACGCGTTCAAGAGCGATTTTCAACGCGCGCCCTATGAAACGCCGCGCGCGCTCGAATTGAACGAAATCGCGGAGATCGTCGCCGACTACCGCAAGGCCGCGGAGAACGCCAAGCAGGCCGGGTTCGACGGCATCGAGATTCATGCCGCCAACGGCTATCTGCTTCAGCAATTTCTGGAGGACAAGACCAACCACCGCACCGACCGCTATGGCGGCTCGATCGCGAACCGCGCCCGTTTGCTGTTTGAAGTCCTCGATGCCGTCTCGGACGTATGGCCGGCAGATCGCGTCGGCGTTCGGCTGTCTCCGTTCAGCAGCGTCGGCGACGTCGCTGACAGTGATCCGATGGGTCTGTACACGTACGTCATCAAGGAGTTGGCCGCGCGTGACGTCGGCTTCTTGCACTTGATCGAGGCCCGCGTGCGCGCCGGTCTGGTGGATCAGACCGACGACGCGGCACCGCAATCCGTCGCCACGCTGTTGCGCCCGCTGTTTCCCGGCGCGTTCATTGTGTCGGGAGGCTTCACTGCCGAGACCGCAGAGCAGGCACTCGCCGCCGGCACGGCAGACCTCGTCGCGTTTGGGCGTGCCTTCATCGCCAATCCCGATCTGCCGAGGCGCCTCGCGCTTGGCGCCCGGCTCAACGAGCCGGATCGATCGACATTCTACGGCGGCGCCGAGCGCGGCTACACCGACTATCCGAGCCTC
This sequence comes from Bradyrhizobium macuxiense, assembly GCF_007993935.1. Classification (GTDB taxonomy): domain Bacteria; phylum Pseudomonadota; class Alphaproteobacteria; order Rhizobiales; family Xanthobacteraceae; genus Bradyrhizobium; species Bradyrhizobium macuxiense_A. The sequence continues at coordinate 357,173 of NZ_VITY01000003.1, forward strand.
GATGAGGTCGGCGTGTTCAGCGCTTGAGCCGGGAAAGGCATGACAGCAATGGACGCTGTGATCCGGAGCAGTTTCGCGCAAATGATTGCCGCGCTGGAGCAACAGGGCGATCATTTCGCAATTGCCGTGCCGTCAGACTGGTTGCAGGGCCGCACGGCTTACGGTGGCCTCTCCGCCGCGCTCTGCCTCGAGGCGTCGCTGCGGACGTTCGCCGACTTGCCTCCGCTCAGGTCGGCGCAGTTTGCCTATGTCGGGCCGGCGACCGGCGTCTTGCGGATCCGGACCGCGATGCTGCGACGAGGCAAGTCGACCGTCTTCACGAGCGCGGACCTGGAAGGCGAGGACGGACTCGCCGCGCGGGCCACCTTCTGCTTCGGCGTGAGCCGCAATTCGACGCTCGCGCGCGCCGAATTGCCAATGCCGAATGTGGCAACCTTGGAGGCCAGCCCCGTCTACTTCAATTGGCCGGGCAAGCCGAACTTCATGGATCATTTCGAAGGGCGGCTCGCGTCGGGCGCCAGGCCTGGGACACGCGGTGCCGATCCGGAAATGCTTGTCTGGTTACGCCACCGCGACCAAGGAGCCGACGGCAGTCTCGTGAACCTTCTGGCGCTGGCCGATGCGCTACCTCCCGCGGCGACCATCCTCTTCTCCGAACCGGCGCCGATCAGCACGATGACGTGGTCCGTCGATATGCTCGATGCGGCGCCGACAAGCCCGAACGGCTGGTGGCTCGTGCAATGCGCTGCCCAAACGGCGCGACGCGGCTACTCGGCACAGAGCACGCTGATCTGGAGTCCCGATGGCCGGCCGATCCTCGCGGCACGGCAGCAGATCGCGATCTTTGGAAAGGGCTGACACGGCCCAAATGCCCCAATCATGCCAGCGCGCCCATTGGATCCAGTCGAGCCGTTGGCGCCGAACAAGCGAATTCCAATCCTTCAAGGAGCATCTGCAATGAAAGTCGTTCTCCTCGCCGCGACCGGTCAGGTCGGTCGCACCGTTCTCAGCGAACTCATCAGCCGCGGGCACGACGTCACGGCGGTTGCTCGCAATCCCGACAAGCTCCCGGGAAGCATCAAGCGTGTTCGCGATGACCTCAGCAACGCTGACCGAATTGCGGAGATCGTTGCTGGCGCGGATGCCGTCGTCAGCGCTTTCGGTCCGCCGAAGGATGATCCTCGCTTCTTCTCCGACGTGAGCTATACCGATCAACTGGCCAGCATGACGGATCGATTGATTGCGGCCGTTCGAAAGGTCGGCGTTCGCCGCCTGATCGTAGCGGGGGGATGCGGCTCGCTGGAGTTTTCGCCCGGTGTAACGGTGCTTAAATCCGGTCATTGGCCTGAGAAGCTGGTTCCGATTGCGACCTCCCATATGAAGGCTTTCGCCGCTCTGCGGGGGGCCGATGTGAATTGGACGTATTTCAGCCCGCCGATGTTGATCGAACCTGGCGTACGCACCGGCAAGTTTCGGCTCGGCGGCGACAGTCTGATCAGGGATGAGCAGGGCAAGAGCTGGGTCTCGTTCGAGGACTATGCCGTCGCGCTGGTCGACGAACTCGAAAAGCCCGCGCACGAGCGCTCGCGCTTCACGATTGGCTACTAGGGGGAACGACGATGAAGCTTTACGGCTTCGGGCCGGCGGCCAGCGCCCAGCGTGTCCGCATCTTCCTCGCCGAAAAGGGGCTCGACGTCCCGACTGAACAACTGAACGTACGCGACGACGATCAGTTCGCCGCAGCCTTCACCGCGATGAATCCGTTCCATTGCGTACCGTTTCTCGAACTGGACGACGGCACCGTGATTGCGGAGTCCGTCTCGATCTGCCGGTATTTGGAGGAACTGCATCCGGAGCCGGCGTTGTTCGGCCGTACGGCGGTGGAGCGCGCCATCATCGACATGTGGCTGCGCCGGTTCGAACTGGATGGCCTGGTCCCGATGGTTCACGCGGTGCGCAACCATGTGCCGATGTTCGCGGGCAAGGTCGTGCCAGGCACGCGCACAGACCTGCCACAGCTGCCGGCAATGGTGACCCGTGGCAAGGAGATGATGGAAATCTTCCTGGGTCGCGTCGAGCCGCACATTGCCAGAAACGAATTCGTCGCCGGGCCAGAGTTCACTATCGCCGATATCACCGGCTTCTTCGCCGTACGCTTGACCCGGGTGTTGGAGATGGACATCGCCGCGCGCTATCCCGCCGTCGCCGCCTGGTTCGCCAAGGTGTCGGCACGTCCGACCTTCCAGCTCTAAGGAGATGAGCATGAGCAAACCGGTTTGCCTCGTCACCGGCGTTGGGCCCGAGCATGGCACGGGCGCCGAGATCGCCAAACGTTTCAGCGAGGGTGGCTACCAGGTCGCTATGCTGGCCCGTAATGCCGATAACCTCGACGCGCTGGCTCGCAAGTACAGGGATGCTCGCGCCTATCGGTGCGACGTCGGCGATCTCGACGCCCTGATCGAGACCGTCGCGCGCATCAAGGCGGAGATGGGTGCTCCCAAGATCGTGGTTCACAACGCCCTGCGCGCGACCCGGGGCAGTATCCTTGCGATGGACCCGAACGATCTCGAAAGGAATTTCCGGGTCAACACCACAGCGCTGCTTCATCTCGCTCGCGAGACGATTCCGGCGATGCTGGAAGCGGGTGAGGGCGCGATCCTGGTGACCGGTAACACCTCAGCCATCCGAGGCAGGACCAATTGGGGCTTCTTTTCCTCGACCAAGGCGGCGCAACGCATCCTAGCGGAATCAATGGCGCGTGAGTTCGGGCCTCGGGGTATTCACGTTGCCTACATCCTGATCGACGCCTCGATCGACACGCCACGCACGCGTCCGCTGCTGGCGCCCGACAAGCCGGACGACTTCTTCGCCAAGCCCGCCGCGATCGCCGAAGAGATGTTCCGGGTTGCCCATCAGGATCGCTCAACCTGGTCCTTCCTCGTCGAGCTGCGTCCGTTCGGCGAGGTCTGGTAGCCGGTTTCGACTGATCCTCTGGCCCGCAAGTTCTGTCCATTCACGATCTGTCTGTTGAATCTCGCGAGGGAATGCACATGAAAAGCAAAGTTGCTCCTTTGGAGGGCGTTCGCGTCTTGAATCTCGGAGGCGGCTGGGCAGGGCGCGTCGCAGCGATGCTGCTCGCCGATCAAGGCGCCGAGGTCCTGGAGATCAAGCGGCCCGATCGCGAATGCCGGCTCGAGGACGCGCTGTTGGAGCGCGGCAAGGCCGTCGTCACCCTCGATTTCAGGGATACTCACGGTCGCGAGCGCGCACAATCCTTGGCGCGCGGCGCAGATATCGTCATCGACAATCTCGGCCCGGGACGCGCGGCCGGATTCGGTCTGGACGATCGCAGCATCCGCGCGCGCAACCCGGCGCTGGTCTATGTGTCCATCCCCGGCTTTGCGGAGGGAAGCCCTCTCGCGCACACGGCCGCCTGGGAGGGCACGGTCGCTGCATCCGTGGGGGTGTACACCGACATTCATGCACTCGGGCCGCTGCTCGGCGGTCCTCCGATCTTCACGGCCGTGCCGATGGCGTCGGCCTATGGCGGTGTCCACGCGGCCATCGCGGCGGTTGTGGGTTTTGCGCAACGCCTCAAGACCGGTCGGGGAGAGCGGATCGAAGTTCCGCTGGCGGACGCGGTGCTGTCGGCGATGGCGCTTCTCATCATGAAAGTCGACGGCCAGCCCCGGCGCTTCGATCTACCGCCGATCGACAAGGCAATGACCGAGGTCGCGTTTCCGATCCTGCGCCAATTCCACGACGAAATGAGCGAGGAGCAGCACGGCCGCATCCGCGGCTATCTCGCGACCTTTGGGCGCCCGCAATTCGGAAACCATCGCTGCAGCGACGGCAGATATATCTTCATCAATGCGGTCGATCACGTTCACCATGCCAAGGCATGCCTTGAGGTGCTCGGTTTGCTCAATGATTTGATCGCGGAAGGTATGACCGTCGGCAGCCCTTACGAAGAAGGCGGCGAAGGCAACAACATCAGCTATTCAGCGGGACTGCGCCCGGCCTGGGTCGCGCGCTTGAAATCGGCGATGTCGGCGCGCTTCCTGACCAAGCCGGCCCAAGAATGGGAAGGGTTGCTGCGAAAGGCAGGCGTGCCTGCGACCGTGGTCAGGTCCACGGATGAATGGCTCGACGTTCCAGAAGCCCTCGCAGGCGGAAATGTCGCCGATCTTGAGGATCAGGAGTACGGTCCAGTCCGAATGGCCGGCCGCTATGTTTCAATCGAAGGATCGGCAATTACTTCACCTGCGTTGCGGTCACGTCGCATGACGGATCGCTTCGAATGGAGCACACCACGGCTTCAGGTCGCTCCGACAGCTGAGCCGCCTGGAAAGATGCTTTCGGGGCTGCGCGTACTCGATCTTTCGAACGTCATCGCAGGACCGGCTGCAGCGCGCATTCTGGCTGAATTTGGTGCCGACGTCATTCGAATCGATCCGCCGGCACCGCAAGCCGGGCCGCGCATGACGATGTGGTTCGGCATCGACGTCAATCAGGGCAAGCGCGCGATCGTCCTCGACCTGAAATCTGCCGAGGGAAGATCGGTCCTGGAGAAGCTGGTCCGGCAGTCGGACGTCGTGATCCATAATTTCCTCGACCGTTCGGCGGAGAAGATCGGGATTTCGGATCAGCAGCTCAGGCAGATCAATCCGGACATCATCTCCTGTCAGGTTAGTGCGTGGGGTGGTCCGCACGGAGGACCATTCAAGGATGATCCGGCGTTTGACCCCGTACTACAGGCCGCCACCGGTATCACCCAACGCTACGGAACCAAGGACGCACCCGTGCTTCACGGCATCGCGTCCTGCGTCGACTACATCACTGGTTTCAGTGCGGCGCTCGGTATTGCGCAAACTCTCGTCTCGCGACAGCTCGGACGGGGCGGCGCTCACGTCCGGACGTCGCTTTCGATGGGCGCGCAGCTCGTGCAGTTTCCCTTCACGGTCGCAAGCGAACGTGCGGCCCGGATCGCCGAACCATCGGGACAACAGGCCGCCGGCTACGGCGTTCACTATCAAACCTATCGCACACGTGACGGCTGGGCGTTTCTGGCCTGCCGAGCTCGAGAGCTTGGACAAGTGGCGGGTCTGCTGGGGGCGACGGAGCCGACCGAGGGAGCTCTTTCCGAGGTTATCGCGGGGATGACTTGCATGCAGGCAGCTGACTGCCTGCGGTCGATCAAGACGGCTTCTATTGTGCCGGTCAGACGGCTGGACGAGCTGCGTGCATGCGCTACGCTCGAAAAGTCCGAGCAGTTCCAAAGCGGCGAGCAGCATCTGGCGATGCTGCGAACCGCGCATCCCAGCGGCTACCAAGTCAGCCTGCCGCTACCGACCTGGTACCGACTGCAATCAAAGGCGGTCGAGCCACTCTCCGCGGCGCACGCTCCGGGCTCACACACGCGCAGCGTTTTGGCTGAATTCGGTTTGTCTGACGCGGAGGTCGACGGCTTGCTGACAAGGGGTGTCGCCCGTGAAAGCTGGTCAATCTTGAAGCACTACCTTCCGCACTAGGACCTGGAGGCGGGGCGGATGGCACGAAGGTTCGCGTCCGGTCCTCACGTCTCGCTTCACACGATCGATTGAGGACCGCCGCAGCTATGCGTCCGACAAGCGGCGATCCATTGCGCTCTTGGCCTGAAGCAAGCTCAGACACATTCTGCAGCAAACGAGGAACGCCGCGCTGATCACACCCGGCCTGCCGGCTGGAACTGCTCGATCAATTGCGCACGAAATAGAGCGGCGTTCTCAGTGTCAGCTGATAGGACGGCTTCGGCACCCAGATGATCTGAGCCGTGACTCCGAACAGGCGGTTGTCGTTGTCATCCATCCGGTCGAGATCGAGCCGGAGAATGGGCTGGGTGAAGGACTGAACTTGCGCGAAGTTCAGCAGCTGTGCGCCGCCAAAATGCTGCACGCCGACGCGGCCGGTGAATTTCCAGTTGCTCGGCCACTGATAATAGCCGCCGACATAGCCGATGATATTTGGATGGATCCGGGCGAGCGCGGTCGCCACCTCGACGCGGGTGTCCTGGATGCCCGCTAGCAATCCCCGCGTGGCGTCCGCGTCGAAAGCGTAGTCGAACTCGAGAATATTGTTGAAGGTCGTGGTGCCGGTTGGCCCGTTGGGGATTGCCTGGGTGATTGTCGATTGCCAGGTGATGGTCGGGATCGAACCGCCATTCTGGCTGTAGAGATCGGCCTGAAACCCAACGTTCCAGCTGGTGACATCGAACTGCGACCAGCCCTGCGCGGGTCCGTAGGTGGTCGTGCCGGAAATGCCGGCATAGAGCGAGACGGTATCGGTGACGTCCACCGTCAACGGAAGATCGACGGCGAGGGATTGCCGAGACGGCAGGGATACGTTTGTCGGAAAGGTGCCGCCGCTGGCAAGCGCAAGCGACTGTAGCGCGGTAAACAGCGCCGAGCTGCCGAAACCGACCGGCAAGGCACCGGCCGGCACGGTGGCGTAGCTGGTTCGCAAATCGAGATAGATATTGGGCGTCGCGCTGGAGGCGTTGCTGTCGTCCTCGCGGTCCTTGCCGAATGCCGGTCCGGTGAACCGCGCGCCAATCAGGCAGGCGAGGACAAGCGCCGGAAACAAGCGAGAGGCGCTTGATGGAGCGGACGAGACGTGAGGGGAAACTGGCACGACCTCTCCTCCTCGACTGCAGCCAGGCGCTAGCTGACCAGATACTTTGCCACCGCCGGCTCGTTCCATTCGATGCCGAGCCCGGGACCGCGCGCGGTCACCGCGCCGTCGACGATCTCGGCGGGCCTTGCCAGGATCGCGCCGGCGAAGTCGAGGAACTCGAGCCAGTGCGCAGTCGGCGTCACCGCGAGCAGGTGCGCGCTGACCTCCGCGAACAGATGGCTCGACATCGGGATCGACGCAGCATCAGCTTGCCCCGCGACCTGCATCCAGCCGGTGATGCCGCCGACCTTCATCACGTCGGGCATGATGAAGTCGGATGCGCCGGCCGCGATCGCCTCGGCGAAGCCGCGCGGAAACCACCAGTTCTCGCCGGCCTGGATCGGCGTCGGCGAGGTCTCGCGGACCCTGGCGTGGCCGGACAGGCTCTCCTGCGGCACCGGCTCCTCGATCCAGTGCAAGTCGTAGGGCGCCAGCCGGGCGATGCGGCGGGTGGCTTCCGCCGGATCGAGCGACTGGTTGAAATCGAGCATCAGCGCGATGTCTGGGCCGAGCAGGGCGCGCACGCCCTTCACGACGCGTTCGTCGTTGGCGGCGTCGCCGTCGCCGCCCTTGATCTTGATGCCGCGAAAACCCTGGTCGAGCGAGCGGCGCAGTGCGCGCTCGTCGGCGACAGGATCGACCGCGCCGTAGCTGTCATAGGCCTTGATCGGCTTCGCCGAGCCGCCGAGCAGCTCGACCAGCGGCCGGCCGGCGAGCTGGCCGAGCACATCCCAATAGGCCATGTCGAGACCGGACACGGCCATGCCGACCAGGCCCTGCCAGCCGAGCAGCCGAAACCTGGCATCCATCGCCTTCATCAGATCGAACGGCGCGACCGGCCGGCCTGACAGTTCGCGACCGATCTCCTCGATCAGATAACAAAGCGGGTGAAGTGTGAGCTTGCTGTAAGCGAAGATGTAGGTACGGCCGGTAACGCCTTGATCGGTCTCGACATCGATCAGCACCAGCGGACCGGAATCGATCACGCCGAAGGCGGTCCTCACCGGGCGCTTGAGCGGCACCACGACCCCGCGCGCCTTGACTCCGCGGATCGCTGCAACTGTCTGGCTCATGGATGTGTCCCTGCGCGTTTCCCCGGCGGCTTCCCTCTTCTTGTCATTGGACACTGTACCATCGGACCAGCCGCGGCGCGGCCCAATCGGCCGCGACCTGCTCGATCAAATAGCGGCCCGGATATTCGGCGAGGAAGGCGATGCGCTGGGTCTGGTCTGGTTCGACCGCAAGCGTGTCGAGCCAGAACGGCTTCCAGCCGTCGTCGAGCCGGTCGAGCAGACGGAAGTGATGGCCGTGCAGATGAAAGACGCTGGCGATCGCGCCGCGATTGGTCAGGGTCAGCACGACCGGCCGGCCGGCCTTGGCCTGAAAGGCGGGCGCAGCCGACGGCTTGAAATCCGCCGGGCGGAACCACTCGGTCGGCGTGCCGAGCGGCAGCTCGAATCTGGCGGCGCTCCTGAGATCGAGCTGGGCGGGCATGTCGTTGCCCGGGAGCGGCGGAGCGGGAGGGAACGGCGCGGGGCGGATCGGCGGTTCGTTCGAGACGATGAGCTTGCCGACCGGGCGAGCCTGCTTGCCGTCATGCAGCAGGATCGGGAAGCTGGTTCCGGCCGGACCGGCCGCATCGACAAAGACATCGGTTCGGCTTCCGGGCGCCAGCACCAGCGCACCGTTGCGCGCCGGGAACGGTTCGGCCGGCTGGCCGTCGATCGCCATCACCCTGACGTCGAGGTTCTCCAGCTTGACCGCCAGCACACTGCGTTGGCTGCCATTGATGAAGCGGAGTCTGAGCCGGGCATTGGCCGGTGCCGAGACGTCGAATGAAGTCTTGCCGTTAATTGTATGAAATGGCGTCGATTCCTTGGGGTCGTTCCCTGGCGGAATCGCGGTTCCGTCCGGCCGCAGCCGCCACTCCTCGATCAGCAATACCTCGTCTCGATCGACCGCGACCGGCGAATTGCCGGTGACGATCAGCGGGCGTGGGCGTGCGGGCGCCGTGCCGCCGTCACCGAGCAGCGGCTCGCACAGGAAGGTACCGGCATGCCGGAGCGGGAGCTGGAAGGTATCCTTGGCTCCGGCCACAAGCGGCGCCCGAGACGCCAGCGGCTCCGCGGCTGGGTTGCCATCAAGGCCGCGGCAATCGAGCGCGGCGGCGACCGGCAGCTCGTTGCCAAACGTTACGTCAAGAACCTCGCCGCGCCTGAAGCGGAGGTCGCCGCTTCCCAGCGACCAGACGGGCGTGTCCGGCCCGTCAGGGCGAAGCGCGATGCGATCGATTCTGGCCTGGAGCGCGACCGCCGTCCGTCCCTGCGCCGAGACCGTGGCCGGCCAAGCGGGGCAAAGCGCCGCGGCGCCGAGGGCGGCCATCAGGTCGCGCCGGCTGAGCCGAAATTCGGGACTTGCTGCGGGGCTTGCCATCCGGCCGATGCGGACCATCTTCAAGTGTACCTGTCCAGTCGCGATCGGTCGCAGGGCGGGCTCTTCCCGCGGCCATTTTTTTGCTGCGAACCGGTGGGCGCATGTTATAAGCCCGGCCGCCCGCGGCATCGCGGCCGGACTGGATGCTTTTCGCGCGGGCGTGGCGGAACTGGTAGACGCGCTGGATTTAGGTTCCAGTGACGAAAGTTGTGGGGGTTCGAGTCCCTCCGCCCGCACCAAGCGCTTACAGCGTTTGCATGACGAATTCTTGGAGAACCTTGGGCCCGCAGGGGACGAGGGTTCGCCGAACCCACAGACGTCAGGCCGCAAGGCTCAAGCGTCGAACAGATTGAACACTGCCACGGCCGCTCGGGCCGCGGCAAAAGCGGAAGAAGATTGATACCATGCAGGTCACCGAGACCCTCAACGAGGGACTGAAGCACGAATTCAAGATCAGCGTTCCGGCATCCGATCTCGATGCCAAGGCGGACGCCAAGCTGGTCGACCTCAAGGACAAGGTCCGTCTCAACGGCTTCCGTCCCGGCAAGGTGCCGGTGGCGCACCTGAAGAAGATCTACGGCCGCTCGGTCATGGCCGAGACCATCGACCAGACCATCAGCGACACCAACCGGCAGCTGTTCGAAGATCGCGGCTTCCGCCTTGCCGGCGAGCCGAAGATCACGATGCCGACCGAGAAGGACCAGGTCGATGAATTGCTGTCGGGCAAGACCGACCTGACCTACACCGTCGCGATCGAGGTCGTGCCGCCGATCCAGCTCGCCGATTTCAAGTCGTTCTCGGTCGAGAAGCCGGTGGTCGAAGTCTCCGACGCCGACGTCGACGATGCCATCAAGCGGATCGCCGAAGGCAGCCGCCCGTACAACGCCAAGGCCGAGGGCACCAAGGCGGAGAAGGGCGACCGCGTTACCATCAGCTTCAAGGGCACCATCAACGGTGAAGCCTTCGAGGGCGGCACCGGCGAAGGCATCCAGGTCGTGATCGGCGCCGGCCAGTTCATCCCGGGCTTCGAGGAGCAGCTGATCGGGATCGGCTCGGGCGAGACCCGCACGCTTAAGGTCTCGTTCCCGAAGAACTACCTCAACGACAAGCTTGCCGGCCAGCCGGCCGAGTTCGAGACCACCGCGACGCTGATCGAGGCGCCCGGTGAGGCCACGATCGACGACGAGTTCGCCAAGACGCTCGGCCTCGAGTCGCTCGACAAGCTGAAGGAAGCCGCGCGCGAGCGCCTGACCGCCGAATTCGCCGGCGCGACCCGCCAGAAGGTCAAGCGCGCGCTGCTCGACCGGCTCGACGAGAGCCATAAATTCGAGGCGCCGCCGTCGCTTGTCGCCGAAGAGTTCAACCTGATGTGGAACTCGATCAAGGCCGAGATGGACTCGACCGGCAAGACCTTCGCCGACGAGAACACCACCGAGGATGCGGCCAAGGAAGAGTACCAGAAGATCGCCGACCGCCGCGTCCGCCTCGGCCTCGTGCTGTCGGAGATCGGCGAGAAGAACAAGATCACCGTGACCGACGACGAGGTCTCGCGCGCCGTGATCGAGCGCGCGCGCCAGATGCCCGGCCGCGAGAAGGAAGTCTGGGATTACTACCGCAGCAACGCCCAGGCGCTGGCCCAACTCCGCGCCCCGATCTACGAGGACAAGGTCGTCGACTTCGTCCTGGAGCTCGCCAACGTGACCGAGAAGAAGGTCACCAAGGATGAGCTGTTCAAGGATGAAGACGCCGAGAAAACTGCCGCCTAATTCCGGCACCTGGCGTTAATGATGAACCGCGAAAGCGCGCCTCGTGAGGATCCCCTCGCTAGGCGCGCCGCCGCGAATCGGCTTGAACGTCTGCGACCTGCCCAGTTGGCTAGTGTCGGCCTTGTAGGCCGGAAATTGGCCCATATCTGGTTTAAGCCTTGAGCCAGCCAGCCTCGAGCCGGTAGTCTTGGACGAAGCTCGTTCTGGGCAAAGTTCTGCATCACCCCTAACCCCTGGGTTCTTTCATGCGCGATCCCGTTGAAACCTACATGAACCTCGTGCCGATGGTCGTCGAGCAGACCAATCGCGGCGAACGCGCCTACGACATCTTCTCGCGCCTCTTGAAAGAGCGCATCATCTTCGTCACCGGTCCGGTGGAAGACGGCATGTCGACCTTGATCGTCGCGCAGCTCCTGTTCCTCGAGGCCGAGAATCCGAAGAAGGAAATCTCGATGTACATCAACTCGCCGGGTGGCGTGGTGACGTCGGGCCTTGCGATCTACGACACGATGCAGTTCATCCGTCCGCCGGTGTCGACGCTGTGCACTGGGCAGGCGGCCTCGATGGGCTCGCTGCTGCTTGCGGCCGGCGAGAAGGACATGCGCTTCACGCTGCCGAACTCCCGCATCATGGTGCACCAGCCCTCCGGCGGCTTCCAGGGCCAGGCCACCGACATCATGCTGCACGCGCAGGAGATCCTGAATCTCAAGAAGCGGCTCAACGAGATCTACGTGAAGCACACCGGCCAGACCTACAAGGCGATCGAGGACGCGCTCGAGCGCGACAAGTTCCTCACCGCCGAGGACGCCAAGGCGTTCGGCCTCGTCGACAAGGTCATCGACAAGCGTCCGGAAGATCCGTCGGCCGCCAAGGCTGCCTGACAAGGCTGCCTGACAAGGCCGCCCGATCTGGACAGGCCTCCCGGGGCGCCGGCGTGATCTCCACATTGGCGCCTCACATAACCGGCAAAAGCAGGACGGGCGGAGTACCCCGCAAGTGCCTATGCGCGGGCGGAAGGTTCCACTTTCGTGCTCATTGGCCGGCGTGGTAATCCCGCAACGTTCCGTGGATTTCGACGCGTATTCCACGTGCGATCGTGGAAAATCACGGTATTGTCACGGTCTTGAGCCGGGCATCCGATTAGCGAATTCTTGATAGTCGGGTGCCAGCATGGTTGGCTGTAATGCATCGGCTATGATCGCGGAGATTCGAATAAACCGTGATTGGCACGGTCAGTATTGCGTAGGGTCTTTTTTGGTACGGAATTTGCTCTATCTACCCAAGACCCCGGTTTTGTGCCGGATTGGGTCGATCTGGCAAACAAGATCGAACGGCGGACGGAGATAAGGAATGAGTAAGGTCGGCACGAGCGACGCCAAGAACACGCTATACTGCTCGTTCTGCGGCAAGAGCCAGCATGAAGTTCGCAAGCTGATTGCCGGACCGACTGTCTTCATTTGCGACGAGTGTGTCGAACTCTGCATGGACATCATTCGCGAGGAGAACAAATCCTCGCTGGTGAAGTCGCGCGACGGCATTCCGACGCCGAAGGAAATCTGCAAGGTCCTGGACGACTACGTGATCGGTCAGAGCCATGCCAAGAAGGTGCTGTCGGTCGCCGTCCACAATCACTACAAGCGGCTCAACCATCAGACCAAGCACAACGACGTCGAACTGGCGAAGTCGAACATCCTGCTGATCGGTCCGACCGGTTCGGGCAAGACGCTGCTCGCGCAGACGCTGGCCCGCATCCTCGACGTGCCCTTCACCATGGCTGACGCGACGACGCTGACCGAGGCCGGCTATGTCGGCGAGGACGTCGAGAACATCATCCTGAAGCTGCTGCAGGCCGCCGACTACAACGTCGAGCGCGCACAGCGCGGCATCGTCTACATCGACGAAATCGACAAGATCAGCCGCAAGTCGGACAATCCCTCGATCACCCGCGATGTGTCGGGCGAGGGCGTCCAGCAGGCGCTGCTGAAGATCATGGAAGGCACGGTCGCCTCGGTCCCGCCGCAGGGCGGCCGCAAGCATCCGCAGCAGGAGTTCCTGCAGGTGGATACCACCAACATCCTGTTCATCTGCGGCGGTGCGTTCTCGGGCCTCGAGAAGATCATCTCCGCGCGCGGCCGTTCGACCTCGATCGGTTTCGCGGCGCAGGTGCTCGCGCCGGAGGATCGCCGTACCGGCGAGATCTTCCGCCACGTCGAGCCGGAAGATCTGCTGAAGTACGGCCTGATCCCGGAATTCGTCGGCCGTCTGCCCGTCGTTGCGACGCTGGAGGACCTCGACGAGACTTCGCTGAAGAAGATTCTGACCGATCCGAAGAACGCGCTGGTGAAGCAGTACCAGCGGCTGTTCGAGATGGAGAACATCGAGCTGACCTTCGCCGACGAGGCGCTTGGCGCGGTCGCCCGCAAGGCGATTGAGCGCAAGACCGGCGCCCGCGGCCTGCGGTCGATCCTGGAGAGCATCCTGCTCGAGACCATGTTCGACCTCCCGGGCCTGGAAGGCGTCGAGGAAGTCGTGATCTCGCGCGAGGTCGTCGAGGGCACGGCGCGTCCGCTCTACATCTATGCGGATCGTTCCGACCGTGCCGTCGAGAGCAGCGCGAGCGCCTAACGGCACGCGTCTCGAACCGCTAAAAATTGCACGGCTGCCGGGCGATCCGGCGGCCGTTGCGGCGCAACAGCAGCGCCGTTGTGGCATTGCAGTAAATGCCTGTTTAGCCTGAATTTCCGGGCACTTCTCAGACTTGACACCCCCCGGCCTGATAGCCACCTAATGCTATCGGCGAGGGATCTCATGCGCTGAGATTCGTCGCTTTTCGATGCGGAATAAGCGGCTGCTGACGGCAATCTTTTTCCGGATCACCAAGGCACCTTGTGGCGGTTGCGCAAGCAGGCGGACTGCGAGCAAGGGGGCAAAACAAAAGGATAAGGCCATGACGACCTCAAAACCCCGGCCAACGATCGTCCACGGCGAAAGCCACTCCTATCCAGTGCTGCCGCTCCGCGACATCGTCGTCTTCCCGCACATGATCGTGCCTCTCTTCGTCGGCCGCGAGAAATCGATCCGCGCCCTCGAAGAGGTGATGAAGAACGACGCGCTGATCATGCTCGCGACGCAGAAGAACGCGTCCGATGATGATCCGGCACCCGATTCAATTTACGAAACCGGCACGCTCGCCAGCGTGCTGCAGCTCCTGAAGCTGCCCGACGGCACCGTCAAGGTGCTGGTCGAGGGTCTCGAGCGCGCGCGCGTCGAGAAGTATTCCGACCGCAGCGAGTATTACGAGGCGACCGCGGTCGCGCTCGCCGACACGGACGCCAACTCGGTCGAGGCCGAGGCGCTGGCACGGTCGGTCGTGTCCGACTTCGAAAGCTACGTGAAGCTGAACAAGAAGATCTCCGCCGAAGTCGTCGGCGTGGTCCAGGCGATCACCGATTTCGCCAAGCTCGGCGACACCGTTGCCTCGCATCTTGCGGTCAAGATTGCCGATCGGCAGGCGATCCTGGAGACGTTGTCCGTCACGCAGCGCCTGGAGAAGGTGCTGGGCCTGATGGAGAGCGAGATCTCGGTGCTGCAGGTCGAGAAGCGCATCCGCTCGCGCGTCAAGCGCCAGATGGAGAAGACCCAGCGCGAGTATTACCTGAACGAGCAGATGAAGGCGATCCAGAAGGAGCTCGGCGACGATGAAGGTCGCGACGAGCTGGCCGATCTGGAGGAGAAGATCTCCAAGACCAAGCTCTCCAAGGAAGCGCGCGAGAAGGCACAGCATGAGCTGAAGAAGCTGCGCCAGATGTCGCCGATGTCCGCGGAAGCGACCGTCGTGCGCAACTACCTGGATTGGCTGCTGTCGATCCCGTGGGGCAAGAAGTCCAAGGTCAAGAAGGACCTCGAGGCCGCGCAGGCGGTCTTGGACTCCGATCACTACGGGCTCGAGAAGGTCAAGGACCGTATCGTCGAGTATCTCGCGGTGCAGTCGCGCGCCAACAAGCTGACCGGACCGATCCTGTGCCTGGTCGGACCTCCCGGCGTCGGCAAGACCTCGCTCGGCAAGTCGATCGCCAAGGCCACGGGGCGCGAGTTCGTGCGCGTGTCGCTCGGCGGCGTGCGTGACGAGGCCGAGATCCGCGGTCACCGCCGCACCTATATCGGCTCGATGCCCGGCAAGATCATCCAGTCGATGCGGAAGGCGAAGACCTCGAACCCGCTGTTCCTGCTGGACGAGATCGACAAGATGGGCGCCGATTTCCGCGGCGATCCGTCGTCGGCGCTGCTTGAGGTTCTGGACCCCGAGCAGAACTCAACCTTCAACGACCACTATTTGGAGGTCGACTACGACCTGTCCAACGTGATGTTCATCACGACCGCGAATACGCTGAATATTCCGGGCCCGCTGATGGACCGCATGGAGATCATCCGGATCGCCGGTTACACGGAGAACGAGAAGGTCGAGATTGCGCGCAAGCACCTGATCCCGAGCGCGCTCTCCAAGCACGGTCTGGACTCCAAGGAATGGTCGATCGACGACCCGGCCTTGCTCTTGATGATCCGCCGCTACACCCGCGAAGCGGGCGTGCGTAACCTGGAGCGTGAGCTCTCAACACTCGCCCGCAAGGCGGTGAAGGAGCTGATGATCTCCAAGAAGAAGTCGGTGAAGGTCACCGAGGCGAACATCGAAGAGTTCCTCGGCGTTCCGAAGTATCGCTTCGGCGAGATCGACGACGAGGATCAGGTCGGTATCGTCACCGGTCTGGCGTGGACCGATGTCGGCGGCGAGCTGTTGACCATTGAAGGCGTCATGATGCCCGGCAAGGGCAAGATGACCGTCACGGGCAACCTGCGCGACGTGATGAAGGAGTCGATCTCGGCGGCGGCGTCCTACGTCCGCTCCCGTGCGATCACCTACGGCATCGAGCCGCCGATGTTCGACCGGCGCGACATCCACGTTCACGTGCCGGAGGGCGCAACCCCGAAGGACGGTCCGTCCGCAGGTGTTGCGATGGCCACCGCGATCATCTCGGTCATGACCGGCATTCCGGTCCGCCACGATGTCGCGATGACCGGCGAGATCACGCTGCGTGGTCGCGTGCTGCCGATCGGCGGTCTGAAGGAGAAGCTCTTGGCTGCCGCGCGCGGCGGCATCAAGACGGTGCTGATCCCGGAGGACAACGCCAAGGATCTCACGGAGATTTCCGATGCGATCAAGGGCGGCATGGAGATCATTCCGGTCTCGCGGCTGGATGAAGTCGTCGCCAAGGCGCTGACCCGCGTGCCTGCGCCGATCGTCTGGGAAGAGGAGACCAGCAAGGTCGACGTCAAGCCCGACGCTTCGGATGAGGCGTCCGGCGGCCTGACGGCGCACTGAAGCCAGCTCCGACCGAAATCATGAAACGGCGCCTTCGGGCGCCGTTTTGTTTTGGTGGTTCGCAAGCGAGGTCCGGACGCCCCGCGGCTAGCGGTGCGAGCCACTGCAATTTCCGGTTCTCGCGATGGCCGTCGGACGAGGCCGTGTCCCCATAAACCGAGCGGGGCGATGCGACGAACGCAATGTCCGCTTTGTCGCTGTAGCGACCGAGTTCGTGCGGCAGCGCAATATGTCGCGATGGGCCAAATCCGGAAATGGCAACCCCGCCTTTGCTTGTCGGCTCGTCGGCGGGCACGAGCAGACCAGGCCAGTTGGGGCAATGTTTGGATATCATCCTTGCGGGCCTGCGCCCGGTGCGGGACAATTGCGAATTGTTCGAAGAGCAGGGAGGAATCTCCATGTTTCGTAAGCTCGTGATTGGTGCGCTGGGCGCGATCGCTGTCTTGTTCTCGACGACCGCATTCGCGCAAGGCACTGCGGCCGATGCCAAGGCCATGCTTGAGAAGACGGTTGCGGCCATCAAAGCCGACAAGGCCAAGACGCTCGACCAGATCAACAAGGGCGAAAACGGCTTCCTTGCCGGCGACCTCTATCCGTTTTGCTTCAATCTGAGCGACGCGCTCCTCGTCGCGGTCGGCAATCCCAACGTTAAGGCGTTGCTCGGCAAGGATGCGAGGACATTCAAGGACCCCACGGGCGACGTGTATGGCCCACGGCTCTTTGACGCGGCAAAAGAGGGCCAGGTCAATGAGGTCAGCTACATGTCTCCCAAGGCCGGCGCTGACAAGACGTGGGTGCCGAAGGCGAGCTTCGTGACCGCGGTCGCTGGCCTCGGATGCGGCGTCGGTTACTACAAGTAGTCCGACCAAACCAACCGTCATACGGGCGCCGAACTGCCGATCTCCGGCGCCCACACGATGCTATTTTCTCGCATGACCGGTCAGTTCCGAAGGCTTCCACTCCGCATGTGCGGTTTGCCATCGAGGCTGGTCAGTTTTTGATGTCCGTCTCAGGCCGTCTTCGATGAAGCCAGCGGGCTGCGCCTCAATGAGTCCGCATCCTGGTTCTTTCTCTCGACGACGAAATTGCCGATCGCCCCACACGCCATCAGCACGCTGGTGCCGAGGAACACCGCGCGCATGCCGATATGGCCGCCGATGAATCCGCCGGCGAGCGGACCGATCACCTGGCCGGCATATTGCGCCGAAATCGAGTAGCCGAGCATGCTGCCGGTGACCGCGTCGGGCACGTTGTGCCGGATCACGCTGGCGATGCAGGGCAGCAGGCCGCCGAGCGCGAGCCCCATCAGGAAGCGGAGCAGGATGAGTTCCCAGCCGCTGACCACGAAGGCCTGTGGGATCAGCAGCAGCGCCGAGACCGCAAGACAAACGTTGATGATCCGCCAATGGCCGATACGGTCGGCCAGCTTGCCGAGGTGCGACGACGACAGCAGGCTGCCGAAGGCAGCAGCCGACATCACGAGGCCGGCCACGAACGTCACCTGCGGCGCCTCGACCAATTGCGCGACGTAGACCGTGATGATCGGCTCGATCGACATGTTGGCGACCATCAGCAGCAGGCCGGTGCCCCACATCGCGATCACAGGACGCTTGTCTCGAACGAGCGACCAGCCGCCACGCGCCTTGCTGCCTTCCACCGCCTTCGGACGCGCCTCCTCGCGGATCAGGAAGGTCGTGCCGAGGAAAGTGATGAAGATGACGCCGCCGATCAGGAAGAAGGTCGCGCGGATGCCGATCAGGCCGGGCAGGACGCCGCCGATCAACGGACCGACCAGGCTGCCGGCCATGATGCCGGCCGACAGGACGCCGATCGCCCAGCCGGAGCGCGCCTTCGGCGTCTGTGCTGCGACAAGCACCGTCGAGCCCGAAGCGTAGCCGCCGAGCAGGCCGGTCAACAGCCGCAGGCCGACCAGCTCGTACACATTGTGCGCCATGCCGATCAACGACATCGCGATCGCCATGCCGAGGCTCGCGCGGATCAGCATCAGCTTGCGGCCATAGCGATCCGCCAGTCGTCCCCACAGCGGCGCCGTCAGCGCCGCGCTGAAGAAGGCTGCGCCGTAAGCGATGCCCGACCATTGCACGATGGCGGCATGATCGGTCACGCCGAGCTGCTCGACATAGAGCGGCAGGAACGGCAGCAGCAGCGTCATTCCCACGATGGTCGTGAAGGAGCCGAACACGCAGACGATCAGGTTGCGTCTCCAGGGCCCCGCATCGAGGGCCGCTTCGCGATCGATTTCGATGTTCATGTCAGCGCAATCCGATCACGGCGAAGCCGCGCGCCCGCAGACCGCGGCGGTCCTCGTTCAGCGAACGCAGCAGGCGATCGCGGGTGTCCTTGATGTGATCGGCGGCCTCGCGCGCGGCAGCTTCCGGATCGTTGGCCTCGATGAAGCCGAGAATGCGCCGGTGCTCGCGCCAGGCCTGCTCGCGCGATGGTTCTGTCCACACTTCGAGCCAGCGCGCCCGAGACAGCCGGGTCATGGCGCCGGCGATCGCTTTGACGATGAAGGGATTGCCGGAGAGCCGCGCGATCTCGACATGGAAATCGGTGCCGACGCGATGCCATTCCTCGCGCGGCGCGCCGGACTGGCAGGCATCCAGCATCTCTTCGACGCCGGCGATGTCCGCCGCGCTCGCACGCGCGCAGGCGAGGCGGACGGCGGTCGTCTCCAGCGGGATCCTGAACTCCGCCAGCGCTTCCAGCTCGCCGATGTCGATTGGTGCGACGATCCAGTTGCGGCCGTCGCGGCGGACCAGCTCTTCGCCTTCGAGCCGCACCAGCGCAGCGCGGATCGGCGTGCGCGATCCCTCGAAACGGCTTTCGAGCCAGCGCTCGGTCAGCCGCTCGCCGGGGCCGAGGTCGAGGGAGAGGATCATTTCCCGGAGCTGGTCGTGGATCTGGAGCATCTGCGACATGGCGCTGTCCCTCGGGCTTGTTCCGTCGATATGCGTATCCCGAGTTGGTATCCCAAACAATCCAGATTTGGGATACCAGCGTTGTCCCAAAAGGGGGCACGGGACCCGTGTCGCCGACGCCTTGCAGGCCGCAATCGAGGGGAACGACCGCTTGGCGACCGCCTTGTTGCACGACGCCGAATTGGGAGAACGCAGATGCAGATCGACGGGCAATGCCATTGCGGGGCCGTGACCTATCAGGCCGAGATCGATCCCGGACGGGTGTCGATCTGCCATTGCACGGATTGCCAGGCGCTGACCGGCTCACCCTATCGCGTCACGGTGATTTGCGCCGCCGAGCAGGTCCGGCTGACCCATGGCGTGCCGAAAGTGTACGGCAAACGCGGCGATAACGGCCGGATCCGCTTCCAGCATTTCTGCGGCGATTGCGGTTCCCCCTTGTTCACCAGCGGCGAGGATGGAGGTCCCGACGATTGGGGCATTCGCTGGGGCAGCATCCGCCAGCGCGGCGAATTGACCCCGCGACGCCAGGTCTGGCGCCGCTCCGCCGCACACTGGGTCAACGATCTCGGGGGATTGCCGGCACGGCTAATGGATTGAAGCTTTGCGGCCTTGCACCTCGGGGGCGGGCGAGGCTAAAGAGGCGCGCAGGTAGGGGCGGTTAGCTCAGCGGTAGAGCGCTGGTTTTACACACCATTGGTCGGGAGTTCGATCCTCTCACCGCCCACCAGCCTTCGCCCTGCGGGCTACGGCTTGGCAAGCCAGCCTTCGCCGAAGCGCGAAGAGCGAAGGCGGACTCCATCCGCAACTCGCAGACGAAGCCTGTTCGGGCCTTTCCGATGGACTAGGGAATTCCGCCGGCGCTCCACACCGATCGACCGGATCCGGCCCTATGGTTGCAGCATCCTGATTGTCGAGATCGGCCACTTCCCGATGTGCCCCGTGATCGAGATGCGCAACCCATGTGACTCGTCGAGAAACACACCCTCGACGGTCCCGGCGGTCCCGTCGGTGAGAACTGCGGCTCTTCCGACCAGTTCTGCTTCCGCTTGCACATGTTCGCGCAGGATGACGGTGGCGCGGTGTTTCACGAGCTGCAAAGCGGCCTCTGGTTGAAGAGCCCTGCGTAGCAACGCCATTGCGCGGCCCTCTGTGAGCGCGTGGAGAGGGCGCGATCCCGACCGTGGGGTAGTGTGTGGGGTGGCCGGGACCGCGCTTGCTCCGCGCTGGCCGGTCAAATGTCAATCGTCGGCCGATGGCGCGAAAGGTGCCGAAAGTCACGTGCTCAGGTTTGATGCCGGCCTTGCTGCGATGCTATTCTCTCCGCCTAACCCGGGAACTTGATGCATGCGCAAAATCGCCGCGATTTTACTCCTCACCATGATTAGCGGACCTGCACTGGCACAGTCGGACCATGTTCAGCGCTATCGCGAAGAGGTCGAGAAGTCGCCGTCAGATGTGGCCAACGAGGCGCGGCAGCAGCGCGCGTACCAGCGTGCGCTCAGCGGCGTGCCGGACCAGAAGCCGACCGACCCGTGGGGCATTGCGCGCCCCAACGAGGGGCAGGCCGCCCCGAAGGGGAGCGCCGCCAAGACGAAGCCGGCCAAGCCCACGAACGCAGCCGCCAAATAAACAGCGAAGTCATCAGCGAACGCGGACCAGGTCGATGAAATACTACGTCTGCAAATTGACCGGACCGCGCCCGACCTTCCCTCAAGACATGACGCCGCAGGAAGCCGCCATCATGCAGGCGCACGTCGCCTATTGCGGCGAATTGCTGCAGGCCGGCAAGGCGCTGATCTTCGGGCCGGTTGCCGATCCCGCCGGCGTCTGGGGATTGGGCGTGCTGCAACTGTCCGATGATGCCGATCCGCAGGAGATCGTCGCCAACGATCCCGTCACCAAGGCCAATGCCGGATTCACCTATCAGGTCACGCCGATGTTGCGCGCTGCGACGCGCGAGAGCTGCTAGCATCGGCCAGGATTTCTCAACAAGGTTTTGAGCGCATGAACGCTGGTCACCCGCAGAACGCCGATCAGATTGCATATTGGAACGGGCCGGGCGGTCAGCGTTGGGCCTCAAGACAGGCCGCGCAGGACATCGTGCTGCAGCCGGTGCTCGACCTGCTGATCGATCGTGCCGCGCCGAAGGCCGGCGAACGCATCGTCGATGTCGGCTGCGGCAGCGGCGCCTCGAGTTTTGCGCTGGCGGCAAAGGTCGCGCCCGCGGGCCACGTGCTTGGCGTCGACGTCTCGGAGCCGATGCTGACGCGGGCGCGGCAGAGCGCGCCGCAGGGCCTGCCGGTCGAATTCACGCTCGCCGATGCGACGGTGTATCCGTTCGCCCGCGAGAGCTTCGATCTGTTGGCCTCGCGCTTCGGCGTGATGTTCTTTGCCGATCCGGCGGTATCCTTTGCCAATCTGCGCAAGGCGATGAAGCCGACCGGCCGTCTTGCCTTCGCGTGCTGGCAGGAGCCGCGCGAGAATCCGTTCTTCATGGCGCCGTTGCAAGCCGTCTACAAGCACGTGCCGAAACTGCCGCAGCTCGGCCCCGAGGATCCCGGCCCGTTTTCATTTGCCTCCGAAGCCCGGGTGAAGCGGATCCTGGGCGAGGCCGGCTTCTCCGGCATCGCCATGGAGCCGTGCAAGGTCGAGCTCGATGTCGCGACCGGCCGCGGCATCGATGCGGCGATCCAGGGCGCGCTCGAGATCGGGCCGGCCAGCCGCGCGCTGGAAGGCCATCCGGATGACGTGCGCGCCGCCGCGATCGCGTCGATGCGCGAGGCGCTGGCGCCCTTCGTCAAAGGCGATTCCGTGCTGCTGCCAGGTGCGATCTGGATCGTGACGGCGCGGGCGTAGGAGAACGAGTTGGTTGTGCCGTCATTGCGAGGAGCGTAGCGACGAAGCAATCCATCTATCAGCGCGTTGAGATATGGATTGCTTCGCTTCGCTCGCAATGACGGGGAGAGAGTTGCGACGAGCCTACGCTCGCTCTTCCCAGATCATCGCCAGATGCACGATAGTCTGCACCGCCTTTTCCATGTCCTGGCGGCTGACCCATTCGAGCCGAGAATGGAACGCGTGCTCGCCGGCGAAGATGTTCGGGCAGGGCAATCCCATGAAGGATAGCCGCGAACCGTCGGTGCCGCCGCGGATCGAGGTCTTCACCGGCGTCAGTCCCGCGCGCTCGATCGCCTCGATCGCGTAAGCGACGATCTGCGGGTGGCGGTCGATCACCTCTTTCATGTTGCGGTACTGCTGCTTGACCTCCATGCGGTAGGTCGAGCGCGGATATCCCTTCATGACATCCTTGGCGATCGCTTCGAGCAGCGCTTCCTTCTGCTTCAGGCCGGCTTCGGTGAAATCGCGCACGATGAAGTCGATCCGCGCGTGCTCCAGCGCGCCCGAGATCGCGACCGGATGCAGGAAGCCTTCCTTGCCTTCGGTGGTCTCGGGCGAGCAGGTGTCCTTCGGCAGGCGATCGACGATCGCGGCCGCGATCTTGATCGCGTGTTCCATCTTGCCTTTGGCGAAGCCCGGATGGGTCGCGACACCCTCGATGATGATGCTGGCGCCGTCGGCGGAGAAGGTCTCGTCCTCGATATGGCCCGCGGTCTCGCCGTCCATGGTGTAGCCGAAATCGGCGCCGAGCTTCTTGATGTCGACCTTGTCGACGCCTCGGCCGATCTCCTCGTCCGGCGTGAACAGGATCTTGATGGTGCCGTGCTTCACCTGCGGATTGGTCATCAGGAAATGCGCGGCATCCATGATCTCGGCGAGGCCGGCCTTGTTGTCGGCGCCGAGCAGGGTGGTGCCGTCGGTCGTGATGATATCGTTGCCGATCTGGTCGGCCAGCGCTTCATGCTCGGCGGCGCGGATCACCTGCGAGGCGTCGGCGGGCAGCACGATGTCGCCGCCGCGATAGTTCTTCACGACCTGCGGCTTGACGTTCTTGCCGGTGCAGTCGGGCGAGGTGTCCATGTGCGAGCAGAAGCAGATCACCGGCACCGTCTTGTCGGTATTGGCCGGGATCGTCGCATAGACGTAGCCATGCGGATCGAGATGCGCGTCGGCTATGCCCATCGCCTGCAGCTCGGTGACCAGCAGGCGGCCGAGATTCTTCTGCTTCTCGGTGGAGGGGCAGGTCGGCGAATCCGGGTCGGACTGGGTGTCGATCACGACATAGCGCAGGAAGCGCTCAGTGACGGTGTGCTTGAAGTCGAGAACCGGGGCCAGCATGAGGACCGCACAAGGGTAGGAATGGGGACAATGCGCCTTGGCGAATTTGGTTCGCGCAAGCAAACCGGATCAAGGCGAGCAGGAGATAATTCTATAACAGAAAAGCGCCACTCCGGGGCCGCGTCACGAGCCGGAATGGCGCTTTGATATCAACGGAGAGTAAAGCCTTTAAACGGCTTCCTTCAGCTCCTTGGCGGCGCGGAAGGCGACCTTCTTGCTCGCCTTGATATGGATCTGCTCGCCGGTCGCCGGGTTGCGGCCCATGCGGGCGGCGCGCTTGCGGACCTGGAGGATGCCGAGGCCGACGATCCTGATCCGCTCGCCCTTCTTGAGGTGCTTGGTGATCCGGGTGACCATGTCGGTCAGGATCGCCTCGGCCTGCTTCTTGGACAGCTCCTGCTCTTCGGCGATGGCCGCCGCCAGGTGCTTCAGCGTGATCGTCGCCGGGGTCGCTGCTTTCTTCGCCATGTGTGGCCCTCCTCGTTGCTGAATGGCTGGATTGCTTGCTTTCGCGCGAATGGCGTGCCGCTCGCGTCGGAAAAATGCGCCCGGAAAAGTCCTGAAACCGCCGGTTCTGGGAACGGGCAGCGCCGGGCCGGCCACAGGAAACCCAGACGTATCAGGCCTTATTTGATTCGGGGCTTTGCTGACTACGCCGTTTCGCCTGAAAACAGGCTACAACTCGCACCCACGGCGCAAAAGCGCCTGCGCTGTGCAGGGATCCGCAACGCGCTTGACTATCGGGATGCGGCCCTTTATGCCCTCGGTCCTGCGCGGATCAATCCGAAGATCGGCATCCGCGGGAGTAGCTCAGTTGGTTAGAGCGCCGCCCTGTCACGGCGGAGGCCGCGGGTTCGAGTCCCGTCTCTCGCGCCAGTCTTATCAAACACTTAGCCCAAGTTCCAGATTTTGAGACGTGCCGTGCGGCGCGCTGTCATGACGCTCTGGACGCCTCTGTCCGGGCTTGCCGGCACGCATCTTCGAGACCCCCAAAAACAACCGCCAAGCTTGCCTCTTTCAGACTATCTCAATCGCCGGTTGGCTCCCGGCGACCGCATGATCATCATTCACGCGCGCAATCCGGCATTCCGCCACGCCTGACACGATCAGCCAGGTTTCTGGCTGTGCGCCTTCTCCGATGACGACTGTTGCGTCCTGATCCGGGAGTGCCTGGAGTGCTTGGATGAGCTCGCGGACTTTCATCGATACGATTCCTGGAGGCCGCACGGCTGGAGCGCCTCACGCGAGCATCAGATTGGCGAACGCGGTAGTGACTATCGCCACCCGGTTCACCTGGGCAGCGTAACGCGCCATCCTGACGTCAACCTTACTTGCTCGGCCGAAGTCCAGCGGATGCCGTCGCTGCTTATCGACGGAACCAATCAACTACGTCAGGTTGTCATTTTTCAGAACTACACTTGACGAAGGCGGTCGGAAGGCTTGCAGGTCGCAAGGCTTGCAGCAAGAGCCGCGTGCGCGGTTCCATCGTGTTCCGGAACTCACGCGTATGATGCGTCTTAAAGTTGCCGGAGAAATCATCGACAGTTTCGGAAACATTCAGATGACGCTGGCGCGGCAAGGACCGACAAACAGAGTAGGAGACGTGCGGATGGATTGGAGCCTGTGGCTGAACGAATACTACAAAGACGAGCTGGCGAGGACGGAGGCCGCATGCGGAAGGGGAGAGCCTGCGTACGAAGCGTTCAAGTGGATCGACGATCCCTATCTTTGGAACGTGCTGCTCTGGAAGGAGTATGATGGCTTCGACGCCATCAAGGCGACGATTCCCGATCCGCCCGACGCCGGCACGCAGAAGAACTGGAGCGGTCGTTCCGGGATGGAGCTTGGCGCCGCGGTGATCGAAACGTATCGGCTGATACACGACAAACTCAGGCTGCATCTGGACAAGCCATTCGAAGAGTGTTCGGTGCTGGACTATGGTTGCGGCTGGGGCAGCGTGCTCAGATACTTCATGAAGGATGTGCCGCTGCGCAATTTGCATGGGTGTGATCCTCACAAGGGCATCATCCAGGTCGCGCAACGCTCCAACCCTCGCGCCGATATCGTGCTGTCGGACAGCCTGCCGAAACGTCTTCCATTCAACCAGAAATTCGATGTCGCCTACGCGTTGTCGATCTGGACGCACCTCTCCCCGGTCGCGAGCGACGTATGCCTCGACGCGGTCCATGCTGCGCTGGAGGATCGTGGTCTCTTCCTTCTGACGGTGCGACCGCCGGCATATGCATTCTATGAGCCGATCTCGAAATTGCCCGGTTGGGATCAGCAAAAGATCACCGAAACCGTGCGGCGAGACGGCTTCTACTTCTATCCCCAAAGCTATCCGGTCGATGGCGAAATGACATACGGCGAGACAATCATCACCAAGCAGTACATCGAGCAGCACTGGACCGATCGGTTCGATATCGTCGATGTCGGCATGAATGGGATCTCGCCCTATCAGAGCATTATCGTTCTTCGAAAGAAGTCGCGGCCACATTAGTCAGGCCGCCCGCACGCCGGCACCGTCTTTGCGCGCCCGCCACGTCGCGGCTGGGCGCGCAAGATCAGGACGCCGCGAGGCCGACGACGCCGACCTGCCGGGCGGCGTGCGCGGGACTGCGGGATAATTCCGCGCGCTGCTCCGGCGTCAGCCACCACAGCAGGAACAACAGCGCGATCCCGTTCGAGACGAGGCCCGTGGTCAGCGGCACGTTCATGATCGCCTGGACGGCGATGCCTGATGACGCCGCGATGAAGCGTGGCGACAGATGCCGCGAGACCGTCGACCCCGCCGACAGGATCACGCCGCACACCAGCGCCGAAACCGGGGCGAGCGGGAGGCCGACCGACGCGATGCCC
Organism: Bradyrhizobium macuxiense; assembly: GCF_007993935.1. GTDB lineage: Bacteria > Pseudomonadota > Alphaproteobacteria > Rhizobiales > Xanthobacteraceae > Bradyrhizobium > Bradyrhizobium macuxiense_A. Next base: position 383,500 of record NZ_VITY01000003.1, read on the forward strand.
TCGGTGGCGAGGAAGGACGCGTTGAAATTGCCGTCGCGATAGATCGCGCCGAGCGTCGGGCCGAGTTCGCCATACGGGCAGGCGGTCACCTGTCGCAGGATCGATATCTGGCAGAACCGGGTCAACTCGCGGTGGGCAAAGAAGTCGGCATATTGATCGAGCGCCAGTGACGGGATCGCGAGGAAGCGCAGGTTGATGGCGCTGAACACGACGTAGTCCTTGTCGGCGCCGAGAACGGCGAATGCCGAGAGCCCAACGGTCGCCGGGAGCAAGAATGCGAGCACCGTGGCCAGTCGCGGGTTGAACTGGCCGTAGAGCCAGAACAGGAACGGCAGCCAGATCGGCAACAGCAGAACGGTCTTGTTGTTGACGACCGGATAGAAGCACAGCGCGAACAGCAACACGCAGGCGGCCTGCAACCATTGCCTGCGCGATGCGAAATGCGCAAACAGATAGGGCAGCACCGCTCCGATCATGATCCCGGTGAGATAATTCAACAGAGCCGGCCGCCCGATGGCGTTGCGGGCTGTGCCATAGGGATTGCCAAGGTTGACCCCGTAGCAGATGTCGGAGATCAACACGGCGAAGGACGACGCCAGCAGCAGCAGCGCAACGCGTTTGATGGCCGCTTCCGACAGGTCGGGCCGCCAGACCGGCATGTTCTGGAACATCAGGGGGATCATCGCGGCGGCCAGCGCGGCGATCATGGCCCAGCGGGCGATCGCGTGCGGGTAGTCGAACGCGCTGAAGAAGCTGAGCCAGACGAAGCCGAACACGGCCGACAGCAGCGAGAAGCTCACCAGATAGCCGAAGCTGAATCGTCCTGCGGCGAATGCCGGGATGAAGATGACCATGATGGCGGTGCCGAGGACGGCCTCGACGGTGATGCCGGATCGCCAGACATGCATCGCCGGGAACGCGTGTCCGCAGGCGATCAGCGATGCGGTGCTGACGGCGAAGAACCCGAGGATCGTGCCCCCGACAACCAGGTCATCGCGCGTCATTGCATCGGCCCGTCCGATTCGAGAGCTGCGCGACAACTAGCCAACCGGCCTCGGTCGAATCAAGTCAAGCAACGTTGAGCGGCGTTGCGGTCTGTATTGTAATGTTTCCGTTGTGCGATCGGTCACCGCGGCGCCGCATTGAACGCACAATCGGCAACCGGCTGCCCTGATCAGGCAAAGAATGCGGCGACCGCGTTCAGGTCGGATTGTCCAGGCGCGTCGCCGCGCAAATTCGCGTCGATGATGCGGCGGCAGGCGTCAACCGTGTGGGTATCGCCCAATTCGTTGGCGGCCTCGAGGATCGACCAGACCGTATCCAGGGGAATGTCGCTCTGCATGGTCGCGCTCGGATCTGACAGCATCGGCGGGGACGGGGTTAGAATTCGAACAGGTCGCGGCCGCGCCGCGCCAGGGTGTGCAGGTCCGCCACCGTGCCGCGCACGGCGTTGCAGCGGCGGCATTCGATGATGGTGTCGCCCGAAGCGTGCGCCGGATCGACGACTTTGATCGCCATGCTGCCGCAATCCGTGCAGGTGATCTTGAAGCCGGTGGAAATTACTTGCTGCTGCAAATTCATTGTGGGCCCGCGCCTCTGTTGACGCCCACCATACGGAACAATTTTTAAGACCGGGGTCGCGGAGCGGATCGCAATCGAACGACCGCGTTAGGACGCGGTTAAGATTTCGCCGCGGCCGCGATCTGAAAGATGCAACGTCGGCCTGCGGAGCGCGGATACCGCGGCGCGCAGCGCCTCGCGCGCATTGACGGTGATGATTCCGGCGGCGTGGGCCCAGACCGCGAGGTCGGATGCGCTGTCGCCGGCATAGATGAAGCCGCCGGGAAAGCGCTTCAGCAGCAAGCCGGCTTTGTTGGCGCCCTTGAGATTGTGCGCGCCGTCGGAGGCGAGCACGTCGTCGAGCCAAGGCAGCCGCGACGCAAGCCGGTCTGCGAGCAGCGCGTCGGCCGCGGTTGCCAGCACGACGCGGCGGCCGGCGGCCTTCTCGCGCTCGGCCAGTGCGACGACGTCCTGGTGCAGTTCGATCCGGCTCCAGTCGATGCGCTGGCGCCGTGCAAGCTGACGCTTCAACGCCGCGCGTCCGCGCGTCAGCCAGGCAGCGCATGCGACGACGATCAGCGGATTGCGGCGCAGGATCGAGAAGAAGCTGAGATAGAGCAGGTCGCCCCTGATCAGGGTGCCGTCGAGGTCGAGCACCAATGGCAGCGACGTCGGCAGCCCGAGCAGGGTGGACGTTCCGCCGGTGCGGTGAGCGTGCGGGTCTGCAAGTATGTCGCCCGCGAGGCGAGGCTCAGTCATTCGCGACGCTCAGCCGGCTTGCGACCCTGCACACGTCGATCGCGCGCGCCCCGGTCTCGGTGGTCCTGCAATCGCCGTAGCCGAACTGGGCGGCAAAGGCCACAGCGTCCTGATTGGAACTCGAGACGATCGGGCCCAACAAAAAGGCCGCCCGAGGGCGGCCGTTTTGTCTGCCGAAGTCTGAAAAATCCTAGCGGACCGTCGAGGTGCCCGAAGAGGTGATCGCCACCGGCTTGCCGGCCTTGATGACCTGGTTGGTCTGGGCGGTCTGGGTGAAATCCGCATTGTTCCGCGCCGAAATGCCGAACGCCGCAACCCCGATGGCCGCAACGAGGGCAACCACCACGATCTTGAGGTGGGTCGCGCGATCAGCTGAATGGATCGAGTGGTTCATGGTCGCCTCCGGGCGTCTATGCGCCGTCTATGGCCGCTACTGGTAAGCCCGATCTGTTTCCGGATCGTTTCGTGAGTTCCTTGAAATGGTTTCGTGCCACGGGCGGATTGGTTTCACCGTGCCTTGCGTCACACAGGCGGAGGGCCGAAACTGACCCCAGGCGCGGGATGCGCTCGGGAGAAAAACAATAATGAAAACAACGAATGTAACCCGCCGCCGGGTGCTGAGCATCGGCACGGCGGCAGTGGCCGCCACGATGTTTGGTAAGCCGGTCCTTGCCGCCGCCGAGTTCGACTTCAAGCTCGGCGTCAACACTCCGGAAACCCATCCGCTAACAATCCGTCTGATCGAGGCGGCCAAGCTGGTCGGCACGCAATCGTCCGGCCGGCTCAACATCACGGTGTTCGCCAACAGCCAGCTCGGCGGCGATCCGGAGATGCTGTCGCAGGTCCGGGCCGGCGGTATCGAGCTATTGGCTGCACCCAGCATGACGCTCTCGACGCTGGTGCCGCTGTCCGGTCTGCCCAGCATCGGTTTCGCCTTCCAGTCCTACGACCAGGTCTGGGCGGCGATGGACGGCAGCGTCGGCGACCTCGTCCGCGAGGCAATCGCCAAGGCCGGCGTCGTGCCGCTGAACAAGGTCTGGGACAACGGCTTCCGCCAGATCACCTCGTCGTCGAGCCGGCAGCTCAACAGCGTCGACGATCTCAAGGGCTTCAAGATCCGCGTGCCGGTCACGGCATTGCTGACCTCGCTGTTTTCGGGGCTCGGCGCGCTGCCGTCGAGCATCTCCTACAGCGAGCTCTATTCGGCGCTGCAGACCCACATCGTCGAAGGGCAGGAGAATCCGCTGGCGCAGGTCTCGACGGGAAAGCTGTACGAGGTGCAGAAATACTGCGCGCTGTCGAACCATTGCTGGAGCGGCTACTGGATCCTCGGCAACCGCCGTGCGATGGCGGGCCTGCCGCCCGATCTGCTCGAGATCATCAATGCCGCGTTCGACGCGGCGGCGGTGAAGGAGCGCGCCGATCTGCTCGAGATGGATCGTTCGTTGCAGGCCGAGCTGACCGGGAAGGGCATGACGTTCAACAAGCCCGATCCGGTGCAGTTCAGGGCCGCGCTGGTCAAAGCCGGCTTCTACACGCAGTGGCAGAAGACCTATGGCGCGGACGCCTGGGCGGCGCTGGAGAAATATACCGGCAAGCTCACTTGAGGGCAGCCTGACAACACACGCGCGATTACCTGACGCGTAATCGCGCGTGTGGTCTCTCATTGCGATGATCGGTTTCGTCGACGGCGTTGTTGCCGATCGATCCGCAAAGGGAGACATGTAATGGCAAGCCGACCGCTTTACGTGACGGCGAAGGACGGCACGTCACTGTTCGCGCAGGATTGGGGCACGGGCAAGCCGGTGCTGCTGCTGGCGGCCTGGACGTTCAATTCCAGCGTCTGGGGCAGCCAGATCGTCGCCTTGAATGCGAAGGGCTACCGCTGCGTCGCGCCGGACCGGCGCGGCCATGGCCGCTCAGATATGCCGATGACGGGATACGATCTCGACACGCTGACCGATGACGTCGCTGCCGTCATCGAGCAGCACGATCTCCGTGACGTCACGATCGTCGCGCATTCGATGGGATCGATCGAGGCGGTGAACTATCTGGCACGTCACGGCGCGGAGCGTATCGCGCGGCTGGTTCTGGTGGCGCCGACCACGCCGTATCTGGTCCAGACCGAGGACAATCCGGACGCGGTGCCGCGGACGATGGTCGATGCGCAGAATGCGGCGATCGCGCAGGACTTCCCGAAATGGATGGGCGAGAACGAGGCGCCGTTCTTCATGCCCGACACATCAGAGATCACGCGGGCCTGGATCAGGGAGATGATGCTGAGCGTGCCGCTGCCGGTGGCGCTGGCCTGCCGCAAGACCATCTCCTTTGCCGATCTGCGCGCCGCGGCCAAGGGGATCGATCGCCCGACGCTGATCGTGCACGGCGACAAGGACGTCAGCGCGCCGCTTCAGCTGACCGGCGCGAAGACGGCGGGGCTGATCAAAGGAAGCAAGCTCGCGGTCTATGAGGGCGCGCCGCACGCGTTGCCGCTGACGCACAGCGCGCGCCTGATGTCCGATCTGTTCGCCTTCATGGACGCTTAACTGGCGCGGGCAATATCCGATCGTATCCAGCGCGCCGCCCAGACGAACAGCACGGCGCCGAGCGTCGTCGTCACCGCCGCCGACAGCAGCGAGTAGCGAACCGCATCGACGCCGTAGGCGCCCTTCAGCGCGTCGTTGATCATGCCGACGGCGAGGGGACCGACGCCCTGGCCGAAGCAGGTGGCGGTGAGCAGCACGATCGCGGAGGCCAGCGCGCGCATGCTGGGCTTTGCGACCGTCTGCGCGATCGCGAAGATCGGGCCGAGATGGAAGCCGACCATGAACGAGGTCAACGCCAGCGTCGCGACCATCAGCGTGAAGCTTTGCGTCAGCATGCACAGCGCGAAGACGGGGCCGGCGAGGCCGGACATGATCGCGGGCGCCCACAGTTTCCAGCGGTCGTCGCGGCGGCCGATCTGCGCCACCACGAGGCCGCCGATCAGCGTGCCCGCCATGCCGGCGAGACCCTTGAAGGTGCCGGCATAGGTGCCGATCTCGGCGCTGCTGAGATGATGGATGCGCGCCAGGAAAGGCGGGATCCACACCGCTGTGGCGTAGTTGGTGTAGGTCGTCAGGCAAAACCCGATCAACACGATGACGAAGCTCGGCTGCGATATCAGGAAGCCGAGCGTCGGCCCGATCGGCTCGGCCTTGAAGGTCTCGGCCATCGCGCCGCGCTTCGGCTCTGATATCGTCAGCCACAGGATGGCGGCGAGCGCGATGCCGGGAAGGCCCGCGGTGAAGAAGGCCATCCGCCAGCCATAGTGCTGGTTGACGTAGCCGCCGATGAAATAGCCGAGGAAGACGCCGAGATAGGTGCCGATCGCGTAGATGCCGAGCGCGCGCGGACGCTCGTTCTTGTCAAAGAGATCGGCGATCATCGATTGCGAGGCCGGCGTGCCCGCGGACTCCCCGATGCCGACGCCGACCCGCGCCAGTGCCAGCGTCGTGACGCTGGAGGCGAGGCCGCAGAGATAGGTCATCGCGCTCCAGAACGCGAAGGCGACGGCGACGATGTTGCGGCGGCTGAGACGATCGGCCATCCGCGCGATGGGAATGCCAAGCAGCGAATAGAACAGCACGAAGCCGAACCCGGCGAGCAGGCCCATCGTGGTGTCGCTGAGTGCGAACTCCTTCTTGATGGGCTCAATCAGCACGTTGAAGATGGTACGGTCGAGGAAGTTGAGGGCGTAGATGATGGTGAGCAATGCGAGCACGTAGTAGCGGCGCGCGGAGCGCGCGGCCGCGGCCTGGGTTGGCGCGGCCGCCTGCGGTGCGACATCGACCATGACTTCCTCCCCCGATCGTCTTTTTGTTTTTCGGCGCGGGCCTCAGGCCTCGCGGATATAGTTCCCCGCTTCGAATTCGACCGGCCCGGCATCTGGGTCGAACGACACGCCGATCGGGTCGCGGCCGGCGGCCACCGCCTCAAGCTGGTCAGAGAGCATCCGGCGGATCATCAGGATGCCGCGGTCGCTCTGGCCGAAATGCTCTTCGGAATGGACGGTCACCGGACCCTGGCCGACCTGGGCCTCGTAGTCACCGGGGAATTGCTGGTGCTCTTGCTCCGTCATGTCCCACCAGAACTTGCCGTTGAACTTCGAGCGCATGCGGCCGATGTCGCCTGCGTTCTTGACCCGGCCGGCGACATAGATCCGGAACGAGGTGTCGTCGATCGGCAAGGTCCAGCCGATCGATTCCACACGGGCGAATTGCGCAACGCGTGGATTGGGCACGACGCGGAGCGTGGGCAGGGCGGCCTCGGTGACGCGATAGAACACCCTGCCGTCGTCCTGCCGGCGGATCGAGCGCACCGCGACGCCGCGCGGCGACATCTCGAACTTCACCTCGGGCATCGAGGCCATCATGGTGGTGAATTGCGGCCCCGAAAACGAGCCGTGCAGCACCGGCACATGGTAGGGGTCGGCGACGTTCTCGAAATGCTGCAACCAGTTGCAGGGGATCACGGCCGGGCCGCCGCCGCCGATCGAGGAATCGTCGGCCTCGACGAACTCGCCGTCGTCCATGGTCTCGAGGCACTCGTAGCGCGGCAGCACCGGCTTCTTCTCGGCCGGGCCCATATAGGCGAAGATCAGGCCGTAACGCTCCTGCACCGGATACCAGGGCTGGCGCACCTTGTCCTTGAACAGGCCGCCTTCGGGCTCGCAGGGCTGTTCGAGGCAGCGGCCCTCGGTGTCGAACTTCCAGCCGTGATAGCAGCAGCGGATGCCGTCATCCTCGACCTTGCCGTAATAGAGTGTGGTGCCGCGATGGCAGCAGCGGGCATGCAGCAACCCGACCCGGCCATGCCTGTCGCGGAAGAGGATCAGGTCCTCACCGAGCGCACGGACTTTCCTGGGGATATCGGTGGCGTCGCCGGCGAGGCCGATCGGGTGCCAGTAGCGGCGCAACAGCTCGCCCATCGGCGAGCCGCGGACCACCGAGGTGAGCTCGGTCCGGGTGGTGGACGGCTTCATCGCATAGGCCGTGCCGAGATCGCGGTCCCGCTGGGTGATCGTCATCGATGTCTCCTCCCGCCGCCGGTCTGACGCCCGCGGCTGCATCATCGTTGATGAAGTCAACGATAGATCGATGACAATGTCAACGATCTCGTCTAGCTTGGCAGCGACCGGCTTTGTTGGCAGAGGTTGGCGATGACCGAGAAGCTCAGGACAGAGAGGACCTTGCCGTCGGAGGCGGTTGTCGATGCGGAACTCGCGCCGATCACCGCGATGATGTCGTCGCGGCTGATGGTGCTGGCCAACCTGCTCAGGCGCGGGGCGCTGCTGCGTTACAAGCGCCTGACCGGCCTGTCCTCGGTCGAGTTCGGCCTGGTCGCCTCGCTCGGCCGGCGGCCGCCGATGAGCGTGGTGCGGCTGGCCGAAGCCGTCGGCATGGACAAGGGGCAGATCAGCCGGGCGCTCGCCGAGCTCGTCGCGCGCAAGCTGGTGGCCAAGGCCGCCAACCCGCGTGACAACCGGGAAACACTGGTCTCCCTCACCAGGGCCGGGCTCGCCGCCCATGACGCCATTGTGGCCGGCGCACAGGAGCGAAACCGGCGCCTGCTGGAACAGCTCGGTCCACAGGATCTTGAGCTGCTGCTTGGACATATTGACCGGCTGACCATGACCGCCGCCGAGATGCTCGCCGCCGAGCGGGAGCTGGGCTGATATGGGATGCGCGCAGGGCACCGAATGGCCGCCGTGGCGTCGCCAATTGAGGCAAGCGCATCCGCCCGATGCGCCAAAGAGCCCACGGGATCGACGGTAAAAGCGTCAAAATAGCTTGTCTTGCGCCCCCTGTTGCGCTGCGCTAAAGCCTCAAGAACAATTCCAATCAACGAATCTGCGGCACGTCCGAAACCGCAGCAAGAAGGCCTCGCCGATGACCGGCATCCTGCAGAATTATCTCCCACTTGTGGTCTTTATCGGAGTTGCGGGCCTGATCGGTCTTGCGCTCCTGATCGCGCCGTTCCTGGTCGCGTTCCAGTCGCCGGACCCGGAAAAGCTGTCCGCCTATGAATGCGGATTCAACGCTTTTGACGACGCCCGTATGAAGTTCGACGTCCGCTTCTACCTGGTGGCGATCCTCTTCATCATCTTCGATCTCGAAGTGGCGTTTCTGTTCCCCTGGGCGGTGGCGTTCGGAAAGCTCGGTGCAACCGGGTTCTGGTCGATGATGGTGTTCCTGGCCGTGCTGACGGTCGGGTTCGCGTATGAATGGAAGAAAGGCGCGCTCGAATGGGATTGAGCCCCACCGCCGCAACCTCGCAGCCGGCGATAGCGCAGGCTCCGAAGGGCATTCTCGATCCGTCGACCGGCAAGCCGGTCGGCGCCAATGATCCGTTTTTCCTCGAGGTCAATCACGAGCTGTCCGACAAGGGCTTCTTCGTCGCCGCGGCCGATGACCTCATCACCTGGGCGCGCACCGGCTCGCTGATGTGGATGACTTTCGGTCTCGCCTGTTGCGCGGTCGAGATGATGCAGGTCTCGATGCCGCGCTACGACGTCGAGCGCTTCGGCTTTGCGCCGCGTGCCTCGCCGCGGCAGTCCGACGTGATGATCGTTGCAGGCACCCTGACCAACAAGATGGCGCCCGCGCTGCGCAAGGTCTACGACCAGATGCCGGAGCCGCGCTACGTCATCTCGATGGGCTCCTGCGCCAATGGTGGCGGCTACTACCACTACTCCTACTCGGTGGTGCGTGGCTGCGACCGCATCGTGCCGATCGACATCTACGTGCCGGGCTGTCCGCCCACGGCGGAGGCGCTGCTTTACGGCGTGCTGCTGCTGCAGAAGAAGATTCGCCGTATCGGCACCATCGAACGCTAAGGTTTCAGGCATGGACGACGGCAAGCTCGACGCCCTTGGGCAGACGATCGTGAGCGCGCTTCCGGGCGCCGCCACGGCGCACTCGGTCGCGTTCGATCAACTCACTATCGACGTCGAGATTGGCAGAATCGTGGACGTCGTCACTTTTCTGCGTGACGATCCGAACTGCCGTTTCGTCAACATCACCGACGTGACTGCGGTCGACTATCCGAGCCGCGAGAAGCGCTTCGATGTCGTCTACCATCTGCTGTCGCCGACGCTGAACGAGCGCATTCGTGTGCGCGGGCAGGCCGACGAGACCACGCAGGTGCCGTCGATCATCGGCATCTTCCCGGGCGCCGACTGGTTCGAGCGCGAGACCTACGACCTCTATGGCGTGATTTTCACCGGCCACCCCGACATGCGCCGCCTGCTGACGGATTACGGCTTCGACGGCCATCCGCTGCGCAAGGATTTCCCGCTCACCGGCTTCGTCGAGGTTCGCTACGACGACCAGGAGAAGCGGGTGCTGTACGAGCCGGTCCGGCTCAACCAGGAATTCCGCAAGTTCGATTTCCTTTCGCCCTGGGAAGGCGCGGACTATCCGCTTCCCGGTGACGAGAAGGCCAAGGCGGAGCCGAAGCCATGAACGAGCAACCGCAAAATCTTCGTAACTTCACCATCAATTTCGGTCCGCAGCATCCGGCGGCGCACGGTGTGCTACGCCTCGTGCTGGAGCTCGACGGCGAAGTCGTCGAGCGCGTCGATCCGCATATCGGCCTGCTTCACCGCGGCACCGAGAAGCTGATCGAGCACAAGACCTACCTGCAGGCCATTCCGTATTTCGATCGGCTCGACTACGTCGCGCCGATGAACCAGGAACACGCGTTCTGCCTCGCCGCGGAAAAGCTGCTCGGCATCACCGTGCCGCGCCGCGGCCAGTTGATCCGCGTGCTCTATTGCGAGATCGGCCGCATCCTGTCGCATCTGCTCAACGTCACCACGCAGGCGATGGACGTCGGCGCGCTGACCCCGCCGCTGTGGGGCTTCGAAGAGCGCGAGAAGCTGATGGTGTTCTACGAGCGCGCCTCGGGCTCGCGCATGCACGCGGCGTTCTTCCGCGTCGGCGGCGTACACCAGGACCTCCCGCCGAAGCTGATCGATGATATCGAGGCGTGGTGCGATCCGTTCCTCAAGGTCGTCGACGACCTCGATCGGCTGCTCACGGGCAACCGCATCTTCAAGCAGCGCAACGTCGACATCGGCGTGGTGCCTCTGAAGGAGGCCTGGGAGTGGGGCTTCTCCGGCGTGATGGTGCGCGGCTCCGGCGCGGCCTGGGACCTGCGCAAGTCGCAGCCCTATGAGTGCTACGCCGAGATGGATTTCGACATTCCGATCGGCAAGAACGGCGACTGCTACGACCGCTACCTGATCCGCATGGAAGAGATGCGCCAGTCGGTGCGCATCATGAAGCAGTGCGTGCAGAAGCTCAAAGCAGCCGACGGGCAGGGCCCGGTCGTGGTCGAGGACAACAAGATCGCGCCGCCGCGCCGTGGAGAGATGAAGCGCTCGATGGAAGCGCTGATCCATCACTTCAAGCTCTACACCGAAGGCGTCCACGTGCCGGCCGGCGAAGTCTACGCCGCGGTCGAGGCGCCGAAGGGCGAGTTCGGCGTCTATCTGGTCGCCGACGGCACCAACAAGCCTTACAAGTGCAAGATCCGCGCACCGGGCTTCGCCCATTTGCAGGCGATGGATCACATCTGCAAGGGCCATCTGCTGGCCGACGTTTCCGCCATCCTTGGCTCGCTGGACATCGTGTTCGGCGAGGTCGACCGGTGATGATGTCCGCATCTGCACCGCGCGCTAATTGAGAGTTTGATCGATGTCCGTCCGCCGCCTTGCCCCGAAGGAATTGCAGCCCGCGAGCTTCACGTTCACGGACGAGAATCTGGCTTGGGCCAAGAAGCAGATCGAGAAGTACCCGCCGGGCCGCCAGGCTTCGGCCGCGATCGCGATCCTGTGGCGCGTGCAGGAGCAGCATGACGGGTGGGTGTCGGAAGCGGCGATCCGCGCCGTCGCCGACCTGCTCGAGATGCCGCATATCCGCATGCTGGAGATCGCGACCTTCTACACCATGTTCCAGCTCTCGCCGGTCGGCAAGAAAGCGCATGTCCAGGTCTGCGGCACCACGCCGTGCCGGCTGCGCGGCGCGGCCGACCTGATCGAGGTCTGCCAGCATCGCATCCATCACGATCCCTTCCAGCTGTCGAAGGACGGCAACTTCTCCTGGGAAGAGGTCGAGTGCTTAGGTGCCTGCGTGAACGCGCCGATGGTCTTGATCTGGAAGGACACCTATGAGGACCTGACCAAGGAAAGCTTCGGCAAGGTGCTTGACGGCTTTGCCGCCGGCAATCCGCCGAAGCCGGGCCCGCAGATCGACCGCCAGTTCTCGGCGCCCGCAGGCGGGCCGACGACGCTGAAGGAAACCACCTGATGCGGGGCTTTCAGGTGCAGGCAAACGGGATGGGAAGGGGCGTTGCGATGAAGGCTTGGCGCACGATTGCGCTGCATACCGTCGTCGCGGCCGGTTTCATGTTCCTGCTGCAACGTTACGGCCTGAGCGCCACGCTGGAATCCAGCCTGTTGTGGGCCATCGTGTTCGGCGGCTGCGCCGCCGGGCTCGCTTATTCGCAAGCCAATCGGTGATGTTCGGAAAGTTTTGAGCATGCTCGACGACAAGGACCGCATCTTCAAGAACCTCTACGGCCTCCATGATTGGGGCCTCGAGGGCGCGCGCCGCCGAGGCGCCTGGGATGGCACCAAGGGGATCATCGACAAGGGCCGCGACTGGATCATCAACGAGATGAAGGCCTCCGGCCTGCGCGGCCGCGGCGGCGCCGGTTTTCCGACCGGCATGAAGTGGTCCTTCATGCCGAAGGAATCTAAGGACGGCCGTCCGAGCTACCTCGTCGTCAATGCGGACGAATCCGAGCCCGGCACCTGCAAGGACCGCGAGATCATGCGGCACGATCCGCATCTTTTGGTCGAGGGCTGCCTGCTCGCGAGCTTCGCGATGGGCGCGCATGCCTGCTACGTCTATATCCGCGGAGAGTTCATCCGCGAGCGCGAGCGGCTGCAGGCCGCGATCGACCAGGCCTATGAGGCCAAGCTGGTCGGCAAGGACAACGTCAATGGCTGGCCGTTCGACATCTACGTCGCGCACGGCGCCGGCGCCTATATCTGTGGCGAGGAAACCGCGCTGCTCGAGAGCCTCGAAGGCAAGAAGGGCCAGCCGCGGCTGAAGCCGCCGTTCCCGGCCAATGTCGGCCTCTATGGCTGCCCGACCACCGTCAACAACGTCGAGTCGATCGCGGTCGCGCCCGATATCCTGCGCCGCGGCGCCGCCTGGTTCGCCGGCATCGGCCGTCCGAACAATGTCGGCACCAAGCTGTTCTGCATCTCCGGTCACGTCGAGCGGCCCTGCAACGTCGAAGAGGCGATGGGGATTCCGTTCCGCGAGCTGATCGAGAAGCACTGCGGCGGCATCCGCGGCGGCTGGGACAATCTGAAGGCCGTGATCCCCGGCGGCTCGTCGGTGCGCATGGTGCCCGCCGAGCAGATCATCGACACGCCGATGGATTTCGACAGCTTGAGCAAGCTGCGCTCCGGCCTCGGCACTGCCGCCGTGATCGTGATGGACAAGTCGACCGACCTGATCCGGGCGATCGCGCGCATCTCCTATTTCTACAAGCATGAGAGCTGCGGCCAGTGCACGCCGTGCCGCGAGGGCACCGGGTGGATGTGGCGCGTGCTGACCCGCATGGCCGACGGCCGCGCCCACAAGCGCGAGATCGACATGCTGCTCGAGGTCACCAAGCAGGTCGAGGGTCACACGATCTGTGCGCTCGGCGACGCCGCGGCGTGGCCGATCCAGGGTCTGATTGCGCACTTCCGTCACGAGATCGAAGAGCGCATCGATCAGTATTCGCACAAGGCCGATCTCGACGATCAGGGCGTTCGTGATCCCGTCCACATGGTCGCGGCGGAGTAGAGAAGAGACATGAGCAAGATCATCGTCGATGGCAAAGAGATCGATGTGCCGCCGGAGTACACGCTGCTGCAGGCGTGCGAGGCGGCGGGCGCCGAGATTCCGCGCTTCTGCTATCACGAGCGGCTGTCGATCGCCGGCAATTGCCGGATGTGCCTGGTCGAGGTGAAGGGCGGCCCGAAGCCGGTCGCGAGCTGCGCCTGGGCCGTGCGCGATTGCCGTCCGGGCCCGAAGGGCGAGCCGCCGGAGATCTCGACCCGTTCGCCGATGGTGAAGAAGGCGCGCGAAGGCGTGATGGAGTTCCTGCTGATCAACCATCCGCTGGACTGCCCGATCTGCGATCAGGGCGGTGAGTGCGACCTGCAGGACCAGGCGATGGGTTACGGCGTCGACACCAGCCGTTTCGCCGAGAACAAGCGCGCGGTCGAGGACAAGTATCTCGGCGCGCTGGTCAAGACCTCGATGAACCGCTGCATCCAGTGCACGCGCTGCGTCCGCTTCTCCGCTGAAGTCTGCGGCGCCCCCGAAATGGGTGCGACCGGCCGCGGCGAGGACATGGAGATCACCACCTATCTCGAGCATGCGCTGAGCTCGGAGCTGCAGGGCAATCTCGTCGATATCTGCCCGGTCGGTGCGCTGACCTCGAAGCCTTATGCGTTTGCGGCGCGGCCCTGGGAGCTCGGCAAGACGCAGTCGGTCGACGTCATGGACGGCGTCGGATCGGCGATCCGCGTCGACACCCGCGGCCGCGAGGTGATGCGCATCCTGCCGCGCATCAACGAGGCCGTGAACGAGGAGTGGATCTCCGACAAGACCCGCCACGTCGTCGACGGCCTGCGCACCCAGCGCCTCGACCGTCCCTATGTGCGCGAGAACGGCCAGCTCAAGCCTGCGACCTGGCAGGAAGCCTTTGCCGCCATCGCCGCCAAGGCCGGCCGCACCGACGGCAAGCGGATCGGTGCCATCGCCGGCGATCTCGCCGCGGTCGATGAAATGTATGCGCTGAAGGAGCTGCTCGCGAAGTTCGGCTCGGTCAATCTGGCCGTGCAGGGCGGCGACGCGTTCGACGCCAAGGCCGGCCGCGGGTCCTACATCTTCAACCCGACCATTGCCGGTATCGACCAGGCCGACGCGATCCTGATCATCGGCTCGCATCCGCGCAAGGAGGCCGCCGTGCTGAATGCGCGGATCCGCAAGCGCTGGCGCACCGGCGGCCTCAAGGTCGGCATGATCGGCGCCAAGTCCGATTTCACCTACGACCACGAATATCTCGGCGCGGGCACCGACACGCTCGCCGATCTCGCCGCCGGCAAGCACTCGTTTGCCGACGTGCTCAAGAACGCACAGCACCCGATCATCCTGGTCGGCGCCGGCGCCTACACCAGGCATGACGGCGCCGCGGTGCTGGCGCAGGCCGCCAAGCTCGCCGTCGATGTCGGCGCGCTGAAGGACGGCTGGAACGGCTTTGCCGTGTTGCAGGATACCGCCTCGCGCGCCGGCGCGCTCGATATCGGTTTCTCGCCTTCGGCCGGCGGCCTGACCACCGCGCAGATGACCACCTTCGGCACGCTCGATGTGCTGTTCCTGCTCGGTGCCGACGAGATCAAGGCGCCGGACGGCACCTTCGTGGTCTATATCGGCACCCATGGCGACCACGGCGCGCACCGCGCCGACGTGATCCTGCCGGGCGCGGCCTATACCGAGAAGTCCGGCATCTACGTCAACACCGAGGGCCGGGCGCAGATCGCCAACCGCGCCGCGTTCCCGCCGGGCGAAGCCCGCGAGGACTGGGCGATCATCCGCGCGCTGTCCGACGTGCTCGGCAAGAAGCTGCCGTTCGATTCGCTGCAGGCGCTGCGCCAGGCGATGTTCAACACCTCGCCGCATCTGATGCGGCTCGACCAGATCGAGGCCGGCAAGGCCGAGGACGTCAAGGCGCTGGCGGGCAAGGGCGGTGCCGTCGACAAGGCGGCCTTCAGGCCGACCGTCGAGGATTTCTATCTGACCAACCCGATCGCGCGGGCCTCTGCCGTGATGGCGGAATGCTCGCGGCTGGCGTCGGGCCGAATGCTGACGGCAGCGGAGTGAGCGTGACCTGATGGCTGAATTCTTCGCAAGCTCGTTCTGGACCGGCTTCCTCTGGCCGCTGATCATCATGGTCGCGGAGAGCCTGTTGCTGCTCGTCGTGCTGCTGATCGCGATCGCCTACATCCTGCTCGCCGACCGCAAGATCTGGGCGGCGGTGCAGATCCGCCGCGGTCCCAACGTGGTCGGCCCGTTCGGCTTGCTGCAATCCTTCGCCGACCTGTTGAAGTTCGTGCTGAAGGAGCCGGTGATTCCGTCCGGCTCCAACAAGGGCGTGTTCCTGCTGGCGCCGCTGGTGTCGTGCATCCTGGCGCTGGCCGCCTGGGCCGTGATCCCGTTCGATCTCGGCTGGGTGATCTCCGACATCAATGTCGGCATTCTCTACATCTTCGCGATTTCGTCGCTGTCGATCTACGGCATCATCATGGCCGGCTGGTCGTCGAACTCGAAGTACCCGTTCCTGGCGGCGCTGCGCTCGGCGGCGCAGATGGTGTCCTACGAGGTCTCGATCGGCTTCGTCATCATCACCGTGCTGCTCTGCGTCGGATCGCTGAACCTCTCGGCGGTGGTCGAAGCGCAGAACACCCGCGGGCTCGCGCACCTGATCGGTCTGCCGCAGCTCACCATCCTGAACTGGTATGTGTGGCCGCTGTTCCCGATGTTCGTGGTGTTCTACGTCTCGTCGCTGGCGGAAACCAACCGTCCGCCGTTCGACCTGGTCGAAGCCGAATCCGAGCTGGTCGCGGGCTTCATGACCGAATACGGCTCGACCCCGTATCTGCTGTTCATGCTCGGCGAGTATGTCGCGATCACCACGATGTGCGCGCTGGCGTCGATCCTGTTCCTGGGCGGCTGGCTGCCGCCGGTCAATCTGCCGCCGTTCACCTGGATCCCGGGCATCGTCTGGTTCGCCCTGAAGGTGTTCTTCATGTTCTTCATGTTCGCGATGGCGAAGGCGATCGTGCCGCGCTACCGCTACGATCAACTGATGCGGCTCGGCTGGAAGGTGTTCCTGCCGCTGTCGCTGGCGATGGTGGTGATCGTGGCCGGCGTGCTGCAGTTCGCCGGCATCGCGCCGAAGTGAGGCCGTCATGAGTGTCAATGTCAACGCAACAGCCCGCTCGCTTCTGCTCTCGGAATTCGTCTCGGCGTTCTTCCTGGCGATGCGGTATTTCTTCCAGCCGAAGCCGACGCTGAACTATCCGTTCGAGAAGGGACCGATCTCGCCGCGCTTCCGTGGCGAGCATGCGCTGCGCCGCTATCCGAACGGCGAAGAGCGCTGCATCGCCTGCAAGCTGTGCGAGGCGATCTGCCCGGCGCAGGCGATCACCATCGAGGCCGGTCCGCGCCGCAACGACGGCACCCGCCGCACGGTGCGTTACGACATCGACATGGTGAAGTGCATCTATTGCGGCCTGTGCCAGGAGGCATGCCCGGTCGACGCCATCGTCGAGGGACCGAATTTCGAATTCGCGACCGAGACCCGCGAGGAACTCTACTATGACAAGGCGAAGCTGCTCGCCAATGGCGACCGCTGGGAGCGCGAGATTGCGAAATCGATCGCGCTCGACGCGCCGTACCGGTGAGGTGAGGGCATGATCCTTCCGGCGCTGTTCTTCTATCTGTTTGCCGCGGTCTGCGTGGCCTCGGCGGTCATGGTGATTGTCTCGCGCAATCCCGTGCACTCCGTGCTGTTCCTGATCCTGGCCTTCGTCAACGCGGCCGGGCTGTTCATCCTGATGGGCGCCGAGTTCCTCGGGATGATGCTGATCGTGGTCTATGTCGGCGCGGTCGCGGTGCTGTTCCTGTTCGTGATCATGATGCTCGACGTCGACTTCGTCGAGCTCCGCGAAGGCTTCATCCAGTATCTGCCGATCGGCATCGTGATCGGCGGCATCTTCCTGTTCGAGCTGCTGCTGGTGGTCGGCGCCTGGGTGATCAACCCGCAGGTGACCAAGACGATCACCGCGGCTATTCCGACCAATGTCACCAACACCGAGGCGCTCGGCCTCGTGCTCTATACGAAGTACATCCATTACTTCCAGCTCGCCGGCATGGTGTTGCTGGTCGCGATGATCGGCGCCATCGTGCTGACGCTGCGCCACAAGGCCAACGTCAAGCGGCAGAACATCAACGTGCAGAACGCGCGCACGCCCGAGATGGCGATGGCGATGCGCAAGGTGGCGTCGGGGCAGGGCCTGCAGGACGCCGATGCGGCGGAGTGGGTGAAATGACGATTGGGCTGGGGCACTATCTCGCGATCGCCGCGATCCTGTTCACGCTCGGGATCCTCGGCATCTTCCTCAACCGCAAGAACATCATCGTCATCCTGATGTCGATCGAGCTGATCCTGCTGTCGGTCAACATCAACCTGGTGGCGTTCTCGACCTTCCTCGGCGACATCGTCGGCCAGGTGTTCGCGCTGCTGGTGCTGACGGTGGCCGCCGCTGAGGCCGCGATCGGCCTTGCCGTGCTGGTGGTGTATTTCCGCAACCGCGGTTCGATCGCGGTTGAAGACGTCAATCTGATGAAGGGCTAGAGCAGTCATGGTTCAGGCAATCGTTTTCCTGCCGCTGCTCGGCGCCATCCTTGCGGGAATTATCTCGCTGGTTGGCGCGCATGCGCGCTGCCCGAGCGGCGATACCGTCGACCATCACGACGATGCGCATGGCGACGCCCATGCCTCCGCGGCCCACGACGACCACGGCCATGACGATCATGGCCATGACGACCACCACGTCTCCGAGCCGGCGGCCGCAGGCTCCCGGCTGGCCGAACTGATCACCACGGGCCTCTTGTTCGTTTCGGCGGCGCTGTCCTGGTTCACGCTGGTCGATGTCGGCTTCATGCACCATGACGCCCGCGTCGTGCTGCTGCCCTGGATCACCTCGGGCGATCTGCAGGTGGCCTGGACGCTGCGAGTCGACACCCTGACCGCCGTGATGCTGGTCGTGGTCAACACGGTGTCCGCGCTCGTCCACCTCTATTCCATCGGCTACATGGACGAGGATCCGAACCGGCCGCGCTTCTTCGGCTATCTCTCGCTGTTCACCTTCGCGATGCTGATGCTGGTGACCTCGGACAACCTCGTGCAGCTGTTCTTCGGCTGGGAGGGCGTCGGTCTCGCCAGCTACCTCCTGATCGGGTTCTGGTACCAGAAGCCGTCGGCCAATGCGGCGGCGATCAAGGCCTTCGTGGTCAACCGCGTCGGCGACTTCGGCTTCGCGCTCGGCATCTTCGCGATCTTCGCGCTGGTCGGCTCGACCGATTTCGAGACCATCTTCCACGCCGCGCCGGGGCTGACCGGCAAGACCACCGACTTCTTCGGCTGGCAGGTGAATGCGCTGACACTGACCTGCCTGCTGCTGTTCATGGGCGCGATGGGCAAGTCGGCCCAGTTCCTGCTGCACACCTGGTTGCCGGACGCCATGGAAGGCCCGACCCCGGTGTCGGCGCTGATCCACGCCGCGACCATGGTCACCGCCGGTGTCTTCATGGTGGCCCGGCTGTCGCCGCTGTTCGAGCTGTCGCCGACCGCGCAGGCGGTGGTGATGTTCTTCGGCGCGACCACGGCGTTCTTCGCCGCCACGATCGGCTTGGTGCAGAACGACATCAAGCGCATCGTCGCGTACTCGACCTGTTCGCAGCTCGGCTACATGTTCGTCGCGATGGGAGCAGGGGCCTATTCGGTCGGCATGTTCCATCTGTTCACGCACGCCTTCTTCAAGGCGTTGCTGTTCTTAGGGTCAGGCTCGGTGATCTACGCGATGCACCACGAGCAGGACATCCGCAACATGGGCGGCCTGTGGCGCAAGATCCCGTACACCTTCGCGGTGATGTGTATCGGCACCCTGGCGCTGACCGGCTTCCCGCTGTTCGCCGGCTACTTCTCCAAGGACGCGATCATCGAGTCGGCCTACGCCGCGCACAATCCGTTCGCGACCTATGCCTATCTGCTGACGATCGTGGCCGCCGGCCTGACCTCGTTCTACTCCTGGCGTCTGATCTTCAAGACGTTCTTCGGCGAGCCGCACGACCAGAAGCACTACGAGGCCGCGCATGAGAGCCCGGTCTGGATGCTGGTGCCGATCGGCGTGCTTGCCGCCGGCTCGATCCTGGCCGGGCTGCCGTTCAAGGAAGTGTTCGCCAGCCCGCATGGCGTCGAGGAGTTCTTCCGCGAATCCGTGAAGATGAACCCGCACATCCTCGAGGACATGGAGCACATGCCGAGCTGGCTCGCGCCGCTGCCCACCGTGATGATGGCGCTCGGCCTGTTCGTCTCGTATTTGTTCTACATCCGCAGGCCGTATCTGCCGGTCGAGCTCGCGAACCAGCAGCCGATGCTCTACCAGTTCCTACTCAACAAATGGTACTTCGACGAGCTGTACGACTGGATCTTCGTGCGGCCGGCGAAGTGGCTTGGCTACACGCTCTGGAAGAAGGGCGACGGCTTCATCATCGACGGCTTTGGTCCCGATGGCGTCTCAGCCCGCGTGCTCGACGTCACCCGCAATGTCGTGAAATTGCAGACCGGCTACCTCTATCACTACGCATTCGCGATGCTGATCGGGGCGGCCGGATTGATCACCTGGTTCATGTTCGGCTTGGGAGGCCAGTAAATGACAACCTGGCCCATCCTTTCGGTCACGACCTTCCTGCCGGCGGTCGGCGCGATCCTGGTCTATCTCCTGGCCCGAGGCGGCGACGAGAGCGCCAACCGCACGGCGCGCTGGATCGCGCTGTGGACCACGCTGATCACCTTCGCGGTGTCGCTGATCCTGGTGGCGCGCTTCGACCCGGCCTCGACCGACTTCCAGTTCGTCGAGAAGGCGTCCTGGCTCGCCACCGGCATCACCTACCACATGGGCGTCGACGGCATCTCGCTGCCGCTGCTCATCTTGACCACCGCGATCATGCCGCTCTGCATCATCGCGAGCTGGCGGTCGGTGACGCAGCGCGTCGGCGAATACATGATGGCGTTCCTGATCCTGGAAACGCTCATGATCGGCACCTTCTCGGCGCTCGACCTCGTGCTGTTCTACCTGTTCTTCGAGGGCGGCCTGATCCCGATGTTCCTGATCATCGGCGTCTGGGGCGGTCCGCGCCGGGTCTACGCGTCGTTCAAGTTCTTCCTCTATACGTTCCTCGGCTCGGTGCTGATGCTGCTCGCCATCATGGCGCTGTACTGGAACGCCGGCACCACCGACATCCCGACCCTGATGCACACTGCGGTGCCGCGCGGCATGCAGACCTGGGCGTGGATCGCCTTCTTCGCCTCGTTCGCGGTGAAGATGCCGATGTGGCCGGTACACACTTGGTTGCCTGACGCGCATGTCGAGGCGCCGACGGCGGGCTCGGTGATCCTGGCCGCGATCCTCTTGAAGATGGGCGGCTACGGCTTCCTGCGCTTCTCGCTGCCCATGTTCCCGCTGGCCAGCCACGACTTCGCGCCGTTCGTGTTCACGCTGTCCGTCATCGCCATCATCTACACCTCGCTGGTGGCGATGATGCAGGAGGACATGAAGAAGCTGATCGCGTACTCCTCGGTCGCGCATATGGGCTTCGTCACCATGGGCATCTTCGCGGTGACCACCCAGGGAGTCGCCGGCGGCATGTTCCAGATGGTCTCGCACGGCATCGTCTCCGGCGCGCTGTTCCTCTGCGTCGGCATCGTCTACGACCGCATGCACACCCGCGAGATCGCGGCCTATGGCGGCCTCGTCAACCGGATGCCGCTCTACGCGATGACCTTCATGGTCTTCACCATGGCCAATGTCGGTCTGCCGGGCACAAGCGGATTCGTCGGCGAGTTCATGACGCTGCTCGGCACCTTCAAGATCTCGCTGCCGACGGCGTTTTTCGCCACCACGGGCGTGATCCTGTCGGCCTGTTACGCGCTCTGGCTCTACCGCAAGGTGGTGTTCGGCGCGCTGGTCAAGCCGTCCTTGATGTCGATCAAGGATCTCACCTTCCGCGAATGCGTGACGCTGTTCCCGCTGATCGCGCTGACCATCCTGTTCGGCGTCTATCCGAAGCCGGTGCTCGACATGTCGGCGGCCTCGGTGCAGCAACTCGTCAATAATTACCAAACCGCCGTGACTGCCGTGAAGGCAGCCGCGCTGGTTACGCAGTAAGGCCTTAGCCCATGAGCTTTTCCAGTGCAGGTTATCAGTTGCAGCCGGTGCTGCCGGAGCTGGTGCTCGCGGTCGGCGCAATGGTGCTGTTGATGATCGGAGCCTATCGCGGGCAGGGGACGACGCGCTTCGTCACCACGCTCGCGGTGCTGCTGCTGGTCGTAACCGGCGTGCTGGAGCTCTGGCTGCCGGCCGGTAAGCTCGTGACCTTCGGCGGCAGCTTCATCGTCGACGACTTCGCCCGCTTCCTGAAGGTCCTTGCCCTGATCGCGTCGGCGGTGACGCTGATCCTGTCGACCGAATATCTGTCCCAGCCGTCGAGCCGCACCTTCGAGTTCTCGATCCTGGTGCTGTTGTCGACGCTCGGCATGATGGTGCTGATCTCGGCCGGCGACCTGATTTCGCTCTATCTTGGCCTCGAGCTGATGAGCCTTGCGCTCTATGTCGTCGCTGCCAGCCAGCGCGACAATGCCAAGTCGAGCGAAGCCGGCCTGAAGTACTTCGTGCTCGGCGCGCTGTCGTCGGGCATGCTGCTCTACGGCGCCTCGCTGATCTACGGCTTCACCGGCACGGTGAGCTTCGCCGGCATCGCGGCGGCGGCCACCACCGGCAGCATCGGCATCGTGTTCGGCCTGGTGTTCCTGCTCGCCGGCCTCTGCTTCAAGGTCTCGGCGGTGCCGTTCCACATGTGGACGCCCGACGTCTATGAGGGCGCGCCGACGCCGGTGACGGCGTTCTTCGCGTCCGCCCCAAAGGTCGCGGCGCTCGCCGTGTTCACCCGTGCGACGCTGACCGCGTTCCCGGGCATCGTCACCCAGTGGCAGCAGATCCTGGTCTTCGTGGCGATCGCCTCGATGGCGCTGGGCTCGTTCGCCGCGATCGGCCAGACCAACATCAAGCGCCTGATGGCCTATTCCTCGATCGGCCATATGGGCTTCGCCCTGGTCGGCCTCGCCTCCGGCACGGTCGAGGGCGCGCAGGGCGTCTTGATCTACATCGCGATCTATGTCGCGATGACGCTCGGCTCCTTCAGCATCATCCTGGCGATGAAGCGCAATGGCCAGCCGCTGGAGCAGATCAGCGATTTCGCCGGCCTGTCCCGCACCAACCCGCTGATCGCCTTCATCTTCGCGATGCTGCTGTTCTCGCTGGCCGGCGTCCCGCCGCTCGCCGGCTTCTTCGGCAAGTGGTACGTGTTCGTCGCCGCGATCAAGGCCAACCTGTTCACGCTCGCGGTGATCGGCGTGCTGACCAGCGTGGTGGGCGCGTTCTACTATCTGTCGATCGTCAAGGTGATGTATTTCGACCAGCCGCTCGGCAAGCTCGACCCGGTCCGCGTCGAGCTGCGCACCGTGCTGGCGGTCGCAGGCATCTTCAACATCTTCTTCTTCGCCTATCCGGGCCCGCTGGTGAGCGTGGCGACGGCGGCGGCGAAATCGCTATTTTGACGCGCGAGGTTCCGAAAACAGGACGCTGGCTTTCGGAACGGATCATGCGCATAGATTCGATATGACCTTCACGCTCGGACCCCGGGCCATCGCGGCGGGCCATAGGCTCGCCGCCTTCGACCAGATCGGCTCGACCAATGCCGAGGCGATGCTGCGCGCCCGCGACGGCGAGCAAGGGCCGATGTGGTTCGTGACGCCGGAGCAGACCGCAGGCCGCGGCCGGCGCCAGCGGGTCTGGGTCGCGCCGCGCGGCAATCTCGCCAGCACAATCCTCGAAGTGACGGGCGTTCAGCCGGCGATCGCAGCAACGCTCGGCTTCGCCGCCGGGCTGTCGCTTGAGGCCGCGCTGCAGAAAGTCAGCATCGAGGCGGCGCTGCGGCTTGGTCCTGATAGCCCGAAGTTCACCCTGAAATGGCCGAACGACGTGCTCGCCGACGGCAAGAAGCTGTCGGGCATCCTGCTCGAGGCCGAGGCCATTGGAAACGGGCTGGCGGTCGTCGTCGGCATCGGCACCAATGTCATCGCCGCGCCCGAGGGAACGCCGACGCCGGCTGTCTCGCTCGCCGCGCTCGGTATCCAGATCGGCGCGGAGGAGCTGTTCACCGCGCTGTCCGACGCCTGGGTCGAGTTTCGCGGCATCTGGGACGACGGCCGCGGCTTTCCTGAGATCCGCAGGCTGTGGCTGGAGCGTGCTGCCGGGCTCGGCGAGAAGGTCGCGGTCCAGACCGGCTCGGCGACCCTCGAAGGCATCTTTGATACGATCGACGATACCGGCTGCCTGATCGTCCGCACTGCCGATGGACAGCGCATGCCCGTGACGGCCGGCGAGGTCTATTTCGGCACCGCGGCCTCGGTGAGGGCGAACTGATGGCGCGACCCGACGAGCTCACCTTTGCACCGCTCGGCGGCGTCGGCGAGATCGGCATGAATTTGTCGATCTACGGCCTCGGCAACCGCCACCAGCGCTCGTTCCTCGCGGTCGATCTCGGCGTCTCCTTCGGCGACGAGGAGCATCTGCCGGGCATCGACCTGATCATGCCTGATGTCCGCTTCCTGGAGAAGGAGCGCAACAACCTGATGGGCCTCGTGCTGACGCACGCCCATGAGGACCATTTCGGCGCGATCATCGACCTCTGGCCGAAGCTCGGCTGCAAGATCTACGCGACGCAGTTCTCCGCGGCGCTGTTCGAGGCCAAATGCGCCGCCGAGCGCAATCCGCCGAAAATCCCGGTCACCGTGATCCCGTCGGGCGGCCGGGTCGATATCGGCCCGTTCAATGTCGAGTTCATTCCGGTCGCGCATTCGATTCCGGAATCGCACGCGCTGGCGATCAAGACCGATATCGGCACCGTGCTGCACACCGGCGACTGGAAGATCGACCCGACCCCGATCATTGGCCAGCCGACCGACGAGCGGCGGCTGCGCGAGCTCGGCGACGAAGGCGTGCTGGCGCTGGTCGGCGATTCCACCAACGCGGTGCGCGACGGGCGCTCGCCCTCCGAGACCGAGGTTGCCGCCACGATCAAGAAGCTGGTCAAGGCGGCCAAGGGCCGGGTCGCGGTCACGACCTTCGCCTCCAACGTCGCCCGGGTGAGGGCGGTGGCGGATGCTGCCAACGCCGCCGATCGCGAGGTCGTGGTGGTCGGCCGCGCCATGGAGCGCGTGGTGCAGGTCGCACGCGAATGCGGCTATCTCGACGGCTCGCACAAATTCCGCAGCACCGACTATTATGGACATTTTCCGCCTGACAAGGTGCTGGCGCTGTGCACTGGCAGCCAGGGCGAACCCCGCGCGGCGCTGGCCCGGATCGCCAACAACGATCATCCGCAGGTGACGCTGAACAAGGGCGACACCGTGATCTTCTCCTCCCGCACCATTCCCGGCAACGAGAAGGCGGTCGGCGGCATCATCAACGGGCTGGTGACGCAGGGCGTCGAGATCATCACCGACCGCGAGCATCTGGTGCACGTCTCCGGCCATCCGCGGCGCGACGAACTGCGCGACATGATCTCCTGGGTGCGGCCGCAGCTCCTCATCCCGGTGCATGGCGAGGCGCTGCATCTTGCCGAACACGCCAAGCTGGCGCGCGCCGCGGGCGTCCCCAAGGTCCTGACCTGCCGCAATGGCGACCTCGTCAAGCTCGGGCCCGGCGAGTCCGGCATCATCGGCGAAGTGCCGGCGGGCCGGCTCTACAAGGACGGCACCATCCTGGAGGATTCCAAGTCGCGCGCCGTGGTCGAGCGGCGGCGGATGGGCTTTGCCGGCTGCGCGTTCGTCGCCATCGCCATGACCCAGCAGGGCGAGCTCGTCGACGATCCCGAGGTTGATCTCGTCGGCATGCCGGAGAACAATGCCGCGGGCGAGCTGCTCGACGACATCGTGTTCGACGTGGTGGTCTCGACGATCGAGGGCTTGCCGAAGCCGCGGCGGCGCGATCCGGACGCGCTCGGGGAATCGGTGCGCCGGGCGGTGCGGGCCGCGTTGAACGAGCAATGGGGCAAGAAGCCGATCTGCGTCGTGCACGTACTGACGGTTTGACGCGCGGTTTCGAAACGCGCGCAACGACACAAGGGAGAAAGAGATGCTGGGCCGGCTCAATCACGTCGCCATCGCGGTCAAGGACGCCAAGCAGGCCGCCAAGATCTACGGCACCGCCTTCAATGCCGAGATTTCCGATGCCGTGCCGCTGCCGGAGCATGGCGTCATCACGGTGTTCGTGACGCTGCCGAACACCAAGATCGAGTTCATCGAGCCGCTCGGCGAGGCCTCGCCGATCGCAAAATTCGTCGAGCGCAATGCCGACGGCGGCATCCACCATGTCTGCTACGACGTGCCCGACATCATCGCGGCGCGTGACCGCATGATCGCCGAGGGCGCCCGGGTGCTGGGCGATGGCCAGCCGAAGATCGGCGCGCACGGCAAGCCGGTGCTGTTCTTCCACCCCAAGGACTTTTCCGGCGCCTTGGTCGAGATCGAACAGGCCTGAGGCCATATGGCGTACCAAATCTCCACCGGGCTCGCGATCTACTTCGTCCTTTGGTGGCTCGTGCTGTTCCTGACGCTGCCGTTCGGCGTGCGCAGCCAGCACGAGGACGGCGTCGGCGCGCCCGGCACCGACCCCGGCGCGCCGATCCTGGCACGGATGGGCCGCAAGCTGATGTGGACCACGCTGATCTCGGCGGTGATCTTCGCGATCGCGATGTGGGCGTATTATTCCGGCTATCTCTCGATCGAGCGGCTGTCGAAGCTGATGGGGATGCCGGAGTTTCATAACTGAGGCAGCCAAGTACTGAGGCAGCCAAGTCGCCCGCATGAGCCGGCGGGTCGTGCTGACAGGTGAGCGCCGAATTCAGGTTTGCTCCGGCCGAAACCACTCGGGCGAGGGGCCGGAGATCGCCTCGATCTCGGGCACGAAACTGCGATCAAGCGTTGCGACGAGCGTTGCCAGGTTGTCGGTTATTTGCCGCCATCGCTCGGCGTCGCCGATCGGGAATTGGCTCGGCAACTCCACCCCTCTCACGTCGCCGCGGACCGCGCGGCGCGAGGCATGGAGCGGCAGCGTCGCCTTGAAGGCGTGCCCGTTCACCATGCCTATCACCTGCATGAAGGCGGTGACCGAACTGCCCCAGCTGCCGACATCGACCTGCAGCCTGACGGTGAGATTGCCCGGCGTGCGCCGCTGCAGCCGGAACGATCCGCTCTCGCCGCGGCAATCGTAGCCGAGCGGCGCAAAGGCGCGAACCAGATCGGGCTTCTTGGGGCCGGCGCCCGGGCTCTCGCCGAGGGCCGTCGCAGCCACGTTCTCGACCTGATGGGGCAGATCGTGCGGAAGGGTCTCGAGCAACTCGCCCATCCCCGCCCGATGCTCACGCACGACCGTGCGGATGGCGTCGTCCACCGGCTGACGCAAGCCGCCGGGATGCGGGGCCGCAGCCGGCTCCGCAGCGGTGGGCGTCGCGACCATCGGGACCTGCACCGTCTTTCGCACCTTGCCGCAGGCCGCAAGCAGGGCTGCGACATCGGCCGGCGGCTCCGGCAATTTCTTCGCCTGCGGATCGGCTTCGACGATGCGCAGCGCGGCGAGCGACCGCTGCCGCCCATTCACCCACCACTTGTCGTGCACGCTGATGCCGGGCGACGTCGGATGTCCGGCGCCGATGTCGACGCCGGCACGCATCAGGCCGCGAAGAGTCTGCAGATCGGGCGTAGCGGGCAGCGGCGGGCCATCCGAAAAGGCGGGCACCGAGAAATGCAGGTCGATGGCGTGGCATGGAAATGACTTCGGGACGCCTGCTGCGATCTCCCTGAGGATGGCGAAGTCGACCGCCTCGACGGTGCCGGTTTCGGTCACGTTCGACATCGCGCGAACCTCCGCCCGGCCGGGACCAACCGAGCCGGTCGTGCGCGCGAAGCGCTCCAATTCGGGCCAGCGCTTGAGCACCCTGGCGATGCTTGAGACGCGCTTCGTCCCCGCAATGGCTTGCACGGCCGCGATCTCGGCGCTGAGCGGGGGATCGGACAGTCTGAACCGCACCGTCGGCTCACCCAAACCGGCGGCAAGGAAGCCGGCGTGCACGCGCTCGACCATGTCGACAAGCGGATCCTTGCGACCGGCAGCGAAGATCGAGAACACGGCGACGAACATGGGTGAACCTGCAGGCCGGGTTGCCAGGTAGCCTACATGAGCGAAGCGGCATGCGGGAACAGTTTCCCCGGCCTGAGGACTAGGTGAACCTGACACCGATCCGGCGCTCCCTACGCCAGGCGACCCGGCATGGACGGTTGGTGTGATCGCTGGGGATCACCAGGTTGAAGGTCTCGGGGATGCCGACCGGGCTCGTGACTTCGAGCGCGGCGCCGGTCTCCGAGATGTTTCGGATCACGCAGTCGATGGCGCCGCCGTTGAATTCGATGGTGCCGGGCTTGAGCACGCGATGGCGGAGCGCCCCGCGGCTGTTTTGCATGACCTGAACCACGTCCGCCTTGGCCGCCACGGCTTGCCCGGCCGCTTGCTTCTGCAGTCCTTCCGCGTGGCGTGTCGCGACGGCGATCTCCTCGTCGGTCAGGGTCGGCCTAAGCCGCCCCCAGGCAAGCTTGAAGCGGACCTGACCGTCCTTGAAATCGATCGCAGGACCTCTGTCGCCGTTTGTCGGCGGTCGGCCATAGACGTTGCAGCCCCACCACCATTGCCGGCTGTCATGCTGCCGCATGATCCTCCCCACCGGGAGGCCACGCCAGATCACCTCATAGTCGTCGTCCTGTTGGACGCCATCGACCATGGTGTGGCGCAGTGAAATGGTCTCGGTGTCGTCGGTCATCGTACGAGCTGCTAGCGGTCGACGCCTGTGCCGCGGATCGACAGGTTTCGACACAAGCAGGTTACATCCAGCTTGACGGGACGCAAATCCCACATCCCCTGCGGGTTGCAGGAAACATTGCCATCAAGTTTCAGAAATATGGCGGCTGTTTGGGATGAAATCGACGACGGCAAGCGATCCGCGACGATCGGCTTGATCCCGCTCAGACCCGACGGGGACACAGTCATCGCGAGCTATGCGCTGGTCGCCGCCCGCATTTGCTGCAACTATGATCCAGCTAGGTGAACGGCCGCCATCGGCGCGAACATCCTGGAACGGGAGCGAGGATCAACCTCGCCCGGAGGCAATCGAAGGAGGGGCCACCATGAACCTGCAGGCGCAACCAGGCTCGTCCGGGGCCGGTCAGTATCGAATCCTGCGCGAGGCCGATCTACGGGACTATCTCGCGGAGCTTCCGGCCATCGTGACCCAACTCGGCGGCGCGCCGGCCGACTGGTCGATCAGCGAGGTCGGCGACGGCAATCTCAACCTCGTCTTCATCGTCAAGGGCAGGAGCGGCGGTATCGCCGTCAAGCAGGCACTGCCCTATGTCCGGCTGGTCGGCGAGAGCTGGCCGCTCCCGCTGTCGCGGGCGCACTACGAGCACCTAGCGCTGGTGCATCACGCGCGGCTGGCGCCAAAGCTGGTGCCGGCGGTGCTGCATCACGACGCGCCGCTTGCGCTCACCGCGATGGAGCTGCTCGAGCCGCACATCATCATGCGCAAGGGGCTGATCGGAGCCACGCGCTATCCGCGCTTTGTCGAGGATATCTCGACCTTCCTGGCGCAGACGCTGTTCTTCTCGTCCGATCTCGCGCTGTCGGCGGCGGAGAAGAAAGAGGGGATCGCGGCGTTTGCCGGCAATCACGCGCTCTGCAAGATCACCGAGGACCTGATCTTCACCGATCCGTACCGGATCGCCGAGCAGAACCGCTGGACCGCGCCGTATCTCGACGCGACCGCGGCGGCGTTCCGCGAGGACCTCGACCTCCACGTCGCGATCTCCAGGCTGAAGCTGAAGTTCATGGCGAGCCCGGAGGCGCTGCTGCACGGCGACCTGCACACCGGCTCGATCATGGTCACCGAAACCGAGACCAAGGTGATCGACCCCGAATTCGCCTTCTACGGCCCGATGGGCTTCGATATCGGTGCCGTCATCGGCAATCTGCTGATGGCCTATCTGGCTTCCGCCGGCCACGAGCGCACACAAGGCGAGCGGGCCTCATTCGAGGCCTGGCTCCTGGATACCATCGAGGGCGTCTGGACGGAATTTTCCCGCAAGTTTCTCGCGCTGTGGCGTGGCGAGGCAAAGGGCGACGGCTATCCAGTGTCGTTGTTTGCAGGTGAGGCGGGCGCGGCGCGGCTGGAGGCGGAACGGCAGGCCTACATGGCGCGGCTGTTCCAGGACACGGTCGGCTTCGCCGCGGCCAAGACCATCCGGCGCATTCTCGGCCTCGCGCACAACATCGATTTCGAATGGATCACGGACGAGAAGCAGCGCGCGATCGGCGAGGCACGCAGCCTCAAGCTCGCGCGCAACTTGATGCTGGAGACGCCGTCCTACACAACGATCGGCGCGGTCACCTACGCCGCGCGCGAGTTGCGCCACTGGCAACCGGATTTTGCCAGATGAACGGGAAGTGCCGATAGTCGCGTCAGCCGCGGCGGCACGGACTAGCTTTCGGCCGGACGCACGAAACAGAGAATGCCGGCCTCAGGCGTGAAACAGACCACTGCGCGGTTCGTCGGGTTGTCGGTTCTGTTGATGATCCTGTTCGGTGGGACCCGCAGCCAGAATGGCGACGACAGCTTCCAGCGACTATCGATCAACACCTCGTAGCCGTCCCGGTCCTGCCGGAACTCGACCGTTCGGCAATCCGCAATCGAGCAGCACGACGCGCCGGTGCCCGGTTGCTTCAGGCTCTCAAACCATGGGGCAAGTGCCGGATTGGGATTATCGGGCGGAGCTGCCATCGCGGCCTGGCTGAGAGCAACACCGGCTGCAACGGCGATCGTCCTCCTGCCGAACCTCCCACTTATCTCCCGATGTGCTGTCGACACTGACAAAGGCGTAACCCTCCGCTGCCGCCAGAGATTAGCGCCGGCCCGGCCGGGCTTGTTCGGATATTTTTTGACGCGTTGCTGCAGGGCATCTCTCAGCTGTCATCGCCCGGCTCGACCGGGCGATCCAGTACGCCGCGGCCTCTCGGCTCAAGCACTGCCGTCTCTGGAATACTGGATCACCCGCCTGCGCGAGTGATGACACCGCGGTCTGGCATCTTGAATCGAGAACCATCCTCATCGTCGTCCCGGCGAAGGCCGGGACCCATTGCCACGAATGCGAATTGTCGCGCAACGCTGGAGCCGCAGCTCACTTCAACAACTGGACCCTGTGGTTATGGGTCCCGGCCTTCGCCGGGACGACGAACGTGTGCTCACCCTTCGTCATACTAATCCGCCGCTTGCTCCCGCAGCCGCTGCGCGTAGACGTTGATGATCAGCGCGGCGAGCAGGATCAGGCCGCGGATCAGGATCTTCAGGAAGCTGTCGATGTTGACGTGGTCGAGGCCGTTGTTGAGCACGCCGAGCACGAACAGGCCGACGATGGTGTTGCCGATGCCGCCGCGGCCGCCGAACAGGCTGGTGCCGCCGACCACCACGGCCGCGATCGAATCCAGCAAATAGGTGTCGAACTCGTTCTGCTGCGCGCTGCCGAAATGGGCGACGCCGAGCATGCCGCCGATCCCCGAGCAGACCGCCGAGATCACCATCACGCTGCCGAGGATGAGCTTGACGTTGAGGCCGGCGAACTCGGCGGCCTCGCGGTTGCCGCCCACCATGTAGACGTAACGGCCGAAGCGCGTGTAGGTCAGCACCAGGTGGCCGCCCAGCAGCATCACCGCCGCGACGATCACGATCCAGGGGATGCCGCCGATCGAGCCCGAGCCGAGCGTCGTGATCAGGTCCGGCACCTTGTAAGCGATCTGGCCGCGCACCAAAAGCGCCGAGACGCCGGCCGCGATCTGCATCATGGCGAGCGTCATGATGAAGGAGGGGATGCCGATCATGGTCAGCCCCAACGCGTTGACGAGGCCGAGCAGCGCGCACAGCGCCAGCGCCAGCAGGATCGCGACGATGCCCGGCATCGGGACGTTGGCGATGTTGACGTAGGATTCCTGCAGCGTGAAGTATGCCACCGCAATGCCGGTGACGTTGGCGATGCTGGCGATCGACAGATCGATCTCGGCGCACAGGATCACAAAAGTGAGGCCGACCGCGATGATGCCGGTGACCGACACCTGGGTCAGGATGTTGCCGACATTGTCGATGGTCGCAAACGACGGGCTCGCGATCGCAAAGAAGGCGCTGAGGAAGATCAGCGTCAGGAACGGCGCGATGTTGCGCATCTGCGAGCGCAGGAACGGCGCCAGCCCGCGCGGCCGCTTGTGATCCGCAGGTGCCGTCGCGCTGTCACTGCTTGCCATCATGTCTCTCCATCACGCGGCCTCCAGCAGCCGATCCTTGCTGACTGCCTCGCCTGCGAATTCACGCACCACCGCGCCGCGCTTCAGCACCAAAATACGGTCGGCCAGCGACAGCACCGTCTCCGGCTCGGTCGACAGCACGATGATCGCCAGTCCCTTGGCGCGGAGATCCCGCACGATGTTGATCACGTCGTTCTTGGCACCGACATCCATGCCGCGGGTCGGCTCGCACAGCACCAGCAGGCGCGGCGGGTAGGTCAGCCATTTCGCCAGCGCCACCTTCTGCTGGTTGCCGCCGGAGAGCATGCCGAGATCGAGGCCGACCACCGGCGGCCTGATCTGCAACTGCTCGACCTGGCGCTGGGCGATGGCGCGCTCGCGCACCGGCTTGAGCAGCAGCGCCGAAATCCGTTCGAGGATCGAGATCGAGATGTTCTTGTAGACCGGCTCCTGGTGGAACAGCATCGCGCGCCGGCTTTCCGGCACCAGCGCGACGCCGGCCCGCCGCGCGGCTGCGGTGCTGCGGAAGGTTTTCGCGGCGCCGTCGACCGCGAGCGTGCCTCCGTCCGGCCGCAGCTTGCCGAACAGGATGCGCGACAGCTCCAACTGGCCGCAGCCCATGAAGCCGTAGATGCCGAGCACTTCGCCGGAGCGGGCCTCGAACGAGACGTCCTGCAGGGTGCGGCCGAGCGAAAGCTGGTCCACCCTGAGGACGGCCGAGCCGGCGCTCGCTTGCGGGAGCATCAGGTCGTCGGTGTAGCTGTGCTCCAGCGCCTCGCCGCCGCGGCCGATCATGGCCTCGATCAGCGCGCCCTTGGTGGTGTCGGCGGAAGCGGTCTCGGCGATCTTGCGGCCGTTGCGGAACACGGTCACGAGGTCGGAGACGCGCAGGATGTCCTCGATGAAATGCGAGATGAAGACGATGCTGGTGCCTTCGTCGCGAAGCTTTTGCAAGGTCGCGAACAGGCGTTCGACCTCGGGCGGGGAGAGCGCGGAGGTCGGCTCGTCCAGGATGATGATGCGCGCGCCCGAGAACAGCACGCGGGCGATCTCGATCAGCTGCTGCAGGCCGATCGGCAGGTCGCCGAGCCGCGTCATCGGATCGACGTCGATGCCGAAGCGGGACAGCTGCTCGCCGGCCTCGCGCGCCATCCGCCGCCATTGCACGAAGCCGAGGCGGTTGGTCGGCTGGTTGCCGAGGAAGACGTTCTCGGCGACGGTGAGATCAGGCGCGACGCTGAGCTCCTGATGCACCATGCCGATGCCGGCGGCGTGGGCGTCGCGGGTGGAGCGGAACCGGGTCTCCTTGCCATCCAGCATGAAGCGGCCGGAGAATTCCGGATGCACGCCGGCGATGATCTTCATCAGCGTGCTTTTCCCGGCACCGTTCTCGCCGACGAGACCGTGGATCTCGCCGGCGTGCAGCGCGAAGTCGACCCCACGAAGGGCTTCGACACCGCCGAAGGCCTTCGTGATCTGGTTCAACTCGAGGATCGGGGAGCGTCCCTGCGACATGCGGCCCGCTCAGATCAGGAAGTGATCCTCCATCCATTGCATGCCGGCGGCATTGGCCTTGGTCACGACCGGACCGTCGGTCACGACGTTCTTCGGAATGCCCTGGCCGCTCTTCTCGCCGCCGACCACGGCGGCGACGCCCGCGACGATCGCGCCGCCATGGATGCGGCAGGACGGATTGCGGACGGTCGCGAACATGCGGCCTTCGCTGACCGCCTGGATCGCCGGCGGCATGGCGTCGACGCCGCCGATCAGGATGTTGGTGCGGTTGTGCGCCTTCATGATGTTGGCGGCCGCGAGCGCCATGTCGTCATTGTGGAAGAAAGCCGCATCGATCTGCGGATATTTCGTCAGATAGGTTTCCCAAAGCCGGGCGGTCTTGGAGACGTCCCAGTCGGCGGGCTGGGTGTCCAGCACCTCGATGTTCGGGAACTGCTTCACGACCGAGTTGAAGCCCTTGGCGCGGCCCTGCGCGCCGGTGTGGCCGAGCGCGCCCTGGGTCATGATGACCTTGCCCTTGCCGCCGATCGCGTTGCACAGCGCCTGCGTCACCGAGGCGCCCATGAATTCGTTGTCGGGGGCGAGGAACGAATGGACGTTAATTTGATCGAGCGGAGCGATCAGCGTGTCCATGTCGATCACGGGGGTGCCGGCGTCGATCATCTTCTGCACCGGCTGGGTCAGCGTGCCGATGCCGAACGCCTGGATCGCGACGAAGTCCCATTTTTGCGAGGCCATGTTGTCGATGGCGGCGCGTTGCTTGACGGCGTCGAGCTGGCCGTCGAACCAGGTGACCTCGACGTTGAACAGCTTGCCCCAGAACTCGGCGGCCTGCTTGCCCTGTGCGCACCACGTCGCCTGCAGTCCGGCGTTGGAGAATGCGGCCTTCAGCGGCTTTTCCGAACGTCCCATTTCGGCTGCGAGCGCGGACGTCGTCACGCCCATTCCGCCGAGCAGGCCGGCGCCGCCTGCCGCCGCCATTTGCAGAAGGTCGCGCCGCGTCGTCGACGCCTTGTCCATCCCCTTGTCGGTCATTGCTTGCTCCCTCTTCGTTTTTCTGACCGTCGGCGTCAGTTGCACGCGCCGCGGATAAAGGGAGTGTGTCACAATCGGAACGGCGACGCTACGCCCTCTCGTCCACGAGATGTGTCTGCTGCAGCACGACGGCCTCGATGTCGCGGAGCAGCTTGTGCCACGCAGCATCGATCTCTTGCGACCATTGCTCGCCGAGAATGTCGCGCAAGCAGTTCGCAATCACCGCAAAGAATGCGACGAACAGTTCGCGTGGCGTCCCGTAGGCGTCGTGCGAGAACACCTCCGATTCGATCAGGCGAAAATGCCCGCGGCGTTCGCCCGCGAAATCGAGAATGGCCTCGATGGTCAACGCCAGCATCGAGCCCTTCACCGGCTCGCTGCCTTCGGTGCGAAACATCGCCTGCGCCTCGGGATGCTCGCGAAACAAGCGTTGGTACACGTGCGGCGTCAGATCATCGCAAGCCGCCGCCGCGAGTTCGAAACTACGTTCGATTGGATTCGATGATGAGGTCATTGCTTGATGCGATCATCACATAAAAAAAGAGCAGGGCTCCAAGCCCTGCTCCAAAAATTGTGTCGACCCTATTTGCCCCAAAAATTCGATTTGATCTTGATTGATGGGGTGACGCTGCTTGTGCGCGTCGGGCTCCTCCCGAGACTTGGACCACCAGGACACACCTCGCGGCTGACCTGCGCCCGAATTGGTAGACTATCTTTCCAGCCTTGTCATCATTTTCGGCAACGATTGTTCAAATTTCGAGCAGTTTGCGAAATGATTGGGATGGAGCCACTGCCGGTTATGACATTCGTGTGAAAACCCGTGACGGGGTAAGGAGATACGACCGCTTGCGAGGCAGCAGCGGCGCCGACGTCACGTTCGGCAAATTCCGTCGGCTGGAAGAAGCGGGGCGTGTCCGCGATCTCGACTTTCGACGCCCTTGGTGGTTAGTTCCGTCCCGGATGGGTTTTGCGATGCGCCGGCGGTTGAAGAACT
Organism: Bradyrhizobium macuxiense; assembly: GCF_007993935.1. Taxonomy (GTDB): domain Bacteria; phylum Pseudomonadota; class Alphaproteobacteria; order Rhizobiales; family Xanthobacteraceae; genus Bradyrhizobium; species Bradyrhizobium macuxiense_A. Next base: position 418,779 of record NZ_VITY01000003.1, read on the forward strand.
TTCTGCCTATAGTCCTGGTTGCCCTGCTGGTGCAGATTTTTGCACCGATCGGGGCCTGCTGGGCGGCGAGCCTTGCGGCGTCGGATCCGCTCGCGGCGGCGACCATCTGCCACGGCGATGCCGGCTCGCGCGGCGGGCAGGGTGACCAGACCGGTCATGACGCCCATGACGGCTGCTGCTCGGCGTGCAGCGTGTTGCAGACCGGTGCGCCCGTTGATAACCCGCAAGTCGCAGCGCTGGCCGCCCCGCGCGTGCCAAGCCGGATCGCCTGGCTGGATTTCGCCAGCGAATTCGATCGTTCGCGGGCGCATCTTGCGGCGCAGGCCCGCGCGCCGCCGCTGTTTTCCTGACGAGATTGTCGCTGCCGGTGCGCGTGCCGCGCCGGCGAGTGCTCTTGAGCAAGCCGGCCAGAGAGCCGGTGTCAGGATTCATCCATGTTTCGGTTTCAACCGCGGGGCAGGGCAAGTGCGCTGATGCTCGGTGCGGCCCTTTCGACGATCAATTGTTGGGCGAAGGCCCAGACGACACTACCCTCCGTCACGGTCGAGGCGCCCCAGACGGCGGCGCGAACCAAGCCCGTTGCGCAGAAGCCCCGCGTTCGCGCGGCATCCGTCCGGCGACCGCCCAAGCCGCGCGCGGCGCCGACGCTGGCCGCGGATACAACACGCGCCGCGAGGCCGGGAGAGACCGCTGCAGCAGCCCGGAACGGTCTGAACCAGGCGCCGGCCGGCCAGACGCAGACCACCATCGACCGCAGCCAGTTCGACAACCGGCCGTCGTTCTCCGTCGCCGATGTGCTGCGGGACAGTCCGGGCATCTCGATCAAGCAGGGCAACGGCCCGCGTGACTTCGGGATCTCGATCCGCGGCTCGAATGCCCGCAACGGCTTCGGCATCCGCAACCTCGTTATCTTCGATGACGGGTTCCCGGTCACCCAGCCGGACGGTCTGTCGCGCAGCGATCTGATCGATCCGCATGCCTATGGCGCGATCGACGTCGTCCGCGGCCCGTCATCGGCGCTCTACGGCAATTACGCGACCGGTGGTGCGTTGAATTTCCGGACCCGGCCGGGCGGCACGATCGACGGCGTCGAATATGGCGTCGATGGCGGCAGCTTCGGCTATCTCAATAACTATCTGGCCGCCGGCAAGAAGGTCGGCAATTTCGAGGGCTCGCTGTTCGCGAGCGACACCCGCGGCGATGGCTATCTCGGCAACAGCTGGTTCAACACCCAGACCGTCAATTTCCTCGGCACCCTGCAGGCGACGCCGGATGACCGTTTCACGTTCAAGCTGATCAACAACGACCTGACGGCGCGGCTGCCGATCCGCTCCTCGCTCAATCAGTTCAACCAGAACCCGTTCCAACAGGGCTGCGCGACCGGGGCCACCGCCGCGCCGGGATGCGGAACCGTCTCTCTGTTCAACAACGGCTTCAACGGAACCAAATCCACCGAGACCGCGGTTCAAGCGGGCCTCGGCCGAGATGACCGCCGCACGATCGTCGGGGGCCGCTGGGAGCACGATTTCGACAATACGACTACGTGGCGCAACCAATTCGTCTTCGACGACAGGAACATCAATCAGCCGACGGGCTCGACTAGCGCGCTGGGCGACTATCCCTCGTACAACTTCATGAGCGATTTGACCAAGCGCGGCGAATTGTTCGGAATGGATTCGACCACGATGGTCGGGGGTTGGTACAACACCCTCACGACGACCGGTACGACCTGGAACGTTTCGCCCGCGGGCAATGCGACGCTTGGACTGCCACAGAGCACCCTGTATCAATCGACAACCAATTACGGCGTCCGGGCGCGGGAAGAAATCAAGCTGATTCCGTCGGTGACGGCGATCGCTGGAATCGGCTGGGAAACGACCACGCTGAACGGTGTCAACACGACGCTGTCCTATCCGGTCCCCAACAATCCAGCGATCGTGGGAGCGACCGTGACGCAGGCGGCGCCTGTGTTCACCAACACTGCGCCGGAGTTCGCGCTCATCTACAAGCCGGACAACGAATGGCAGCTACGTGCTCGCGTGGCGACCGGCTACGGTACGCCGCAGGTCAGCAATCTGTTCGTTCTGCCGAGCGGGACACCGGGCAACAACACGTCGCTCAAAACCCAGACCAATCTCGGCTACGACCTCGGTGCGGATTGGTCGCCCAACAAGAGCGTGAAGGTTAGCGCCACCGCCTTCTACGAATTCTTCAACAATGAACTTGTCTCTCAGGCGACGCCTGTGGCGGGATTTACATACACCTTCAACGCGCCGCGCTCGGAACATCGCGGCGTAGAGCTCGCCGCTCAATGGGCCTTTTATCAGGGGTGGCGGCTCACGGCGGCCTACACCTATCTGGACGAGGTATATACCGACTACACCGAAAGCATCAGCAACTTCACATTCAATCGGGTCGGGAACAAGATTCCCGGCATCTCGCCGAATGAGCTGACGACACGGCTGGGCTATGACCAGCCGTCGGGGCCGCTGCAGGGGCTTGGCGGCTTCGTCGAAGTCCAGTGGAAGGATGGCTTCTACATGGACAACGCCAATCTACTGCGGGCTCCGGGTTACGAGCTGGTCAATCTCAACGTTCACTACACGACGGATCTGATCTCCGACTATTTCAAGTCGCTGAATTTGTATCTCGAGGTGCGGAACGTGTTCGATCGAACCTACATCGCCTCGGCGAACAATATCGCGAACTCGGTAACGGCGGCGGGCGTTCAAAATCCCGCGAGCATACTGGCGAATACGACCGGCTCGATCTATGCCGGATCGCCGCGGGCGTTCGTGGCGGGCATGAAGATCGCGTTCAAATGAGGAGCGCATCGATGATCTCTCACAAACCTGCGGCTCGGATGCTGCTCGCGGCAGCCATGCTGGCGGCCTTTCCGAAGCTCGCCAGGGCGCAGATGAGCCATCAGCACGCCTCGGAAGCGGCGTGCGAGGAAACCGTCTTGCGTTGCGCGAGCAAGGTCACTCCCGCCTTTGCCCCGGACGGAACGCTGTGGCTGGCCTGGATGGCCGGAGGTCAGATTTCCGTCGCGAGCTCGAAGGATCAGGGCAAAAGCTTTTCCGCGCCGGTCCAGGTGACCCGGGAGCGGCTGAACCTGGATTGGGGGCCGGACGCGCGGCCGAAGCTTGCGATCGATGCCAAGGGGGACATCGCGCTGGCGTTCTCGATCTTTCGCGATCAGGCCTTCAACGGCCAGGTGCTGACCACGCGCTCGACTGATGGCGGGCACAGCTTTGATCCCCCGAGGCCGATCACCGCAAACAACGAGAGCCAACGGTTCGAAGCGATCGGCTTCGATCCTGCCGGCGCCGTGTTCGCGGTCTGGCTCGACAAGCGCAACCGTGTCCCGGCGCAGCGGCGCGGCGAGAAATATGATGGCGCCGGATTGTTCTTCGCGTCATCGAAAGACAATGGCGCGACCTATTCCGATGCGCGGATGGCCGCCGACAACACTTGCGAGTGCTGCCGTCTCGCTTTGGCGTTCGACGGCGCAGGCCATCCGGTGGTGGTGTTTCGCAACATCTTCGAAGGCGGCGTGCGCGACCATGCGATCGTGACATTCACCGACCTGGCCACATCAGGCGAGTTGCATCGGGTGAGTCGCGACGACTGGCAGATCGCAGCATGTCCGCATCATGGTCCCAGCCTGACCATTTCGTCCGCCGGAACCTATCACGTGACGTGGTACACCAACGGCAAGGCACGCAAGGGGCTGTTCTACGCGCGGTCGCGCGATGGCGGCAAAACCTTCTCCGATCCGCTTCCGGTCGGTCAGCTCAACCACAGCCCGTCACGGCCGCAGGTGATCGCGGGCCCGCAGGCGCTTGCGATGGCCTGGAAGGAATTCGATGGGCAAAAGACGTCGATCAATCTGATGACCTCGCACGACGACGGAGCAACCTGGTCGAAGCCGACTGTGATCGCCGACACCGCCGACAGCTCCGACCATCCGCTGCTCGTCTCGGATCACCGGCAGACCTATCTGTCGTGGATGACGAAGGCCGACGGCTATCACTTTCAGGCGATCGAGGGCGAACCATGAAGCGCCGTTTCCTCGCAACCCTCATCCTGCTCGCAACGCTGCCGTCCGCACTGGCGGCAGCGGGCGCACCGAAGCCGTTCGAGCGCGGCAGCTGGCAGAAGCTGCTGCATGCGCATGCCGGCCATCCGACCCTGGTGCATTTCTGGGGCGTGACCTGCGGACCATGCAAGGTCGAGCTGCCGCAACTCGGCCGGTTCATGAAGGATCATCCCGGTATCGACGTCGTGACGATCAGCGCGGATCTGGTTCCAAACCTGCCGGAGGCAACGCGATCGATGCTGGATAGCGCGGGGCTCGCATCGGCCGAGAACTGGATTTTCGGCGATGGTTTCGCCGAACGATTGAGATTTGAGATCGATCCGGCCTGGCAGGGCGATATCCCGCGAACCATGCTGATCGCCCGGGACGGGATCATCACGACGATCGAAGGATCGGCCGAGATCGCCGATTTGAACAAATGGTCTGACACTCAGGCCGCAGCAACCCGATAACACGACGACTTCAACCTGAAAGGAATCCGTCGCCATGAAGACGCTCTCTCGTATCCTCGCTCTCGCGGCGCTGACTGCTGCTGTTGTGTCGACGTCCGCGCGTGCCGAGGACGTCAAGGCCGGCGACCTCGTGATCACGCAGGCGTGGACGCGCGCGACGCCGAACGGTGCCAAGATCGGCGGCGGCTACCTGACGATCGAGAACAAGGGGACGACACCGGATCGGTTGGTGTCCGGCTCGGCCGATGTCGCCGGCAAGGTCGAAGTCCACGAGATGTCGATGGACAACGGCGTGATGAAGATGCGCGCGCTCGACAAGGGACTGGCCATCGAGCCCGGCAAGACCGTGAAGCTTGCGCCCGGCGGCTTCCATCTGATGATGTTCGACCTGAAGAGCCCGCTCAAGCAGGGCGACAAGGTTCCGGTCACGCTCGAATTCGAGAAGGCCGGCAAGGTCGCGGTCTCGCTCGATGTGCAGGCCGTCGGCGCGCAGGCGCCGGGTGGCGGCGATCACTCCGGCCATGGCGACCATTCCGGTCACATGGACATGAAGAAGATGTGAGGGCGCCATGCGATCACCCACGCTCCTCATTGCCACAGCTGCGCTGCTCGCAGCGCAGCCTGTGATCGCCCATATCATGCTTGAAGGAAAGCAGGCGCCGGTCGGTTCGTACTACAAGGCGGTGTTCGCCGTGCCGCACGGCTGCGCAGGATCGGCGACGATCAAGATCCGCGTGCAGATTCCGGAAGGCGTGATCGGGGTGAAGCCGATGCCGAAGCCCGGCTGGGCTCTCGATACGGTCACCGGAAAATACGCGGCCGAATACGACTATCACGGCGCCAAGCTTTCCGAGGGCGTCAAGGAAGTCGCCTGGAGCGGTGGCAAGCTCGCGGACAAGAACTACGACGAGTTCGTGATGCAGACGTTCCTCACCGATGCGCTGAAGCCGAACACCGTGCTCTATTTCCCGGTGGTGCAGGAATGCGAGCAGGGCGTCAGCCGCTGGATCGATGTCCCGGCCGAGGGGCAGGGCGGCGGGCACGACCGTGGCAGCAAGACACCGGCGCCCGGCGTCAAGCTGCTGCCGAAGTCTTGAAGCCATGCGGCTGGTCGCACGTCATGTTGCAGCGAGCCTGGCAGCGCTGCTGGTGGCGCTGTGTCTTGCGACCACGGCGGTCTACGCGCATGCCGTTCTGATCGGCGCCGAGCCGGCGGACGGCAGCGTGGTCGCGGAAGCGCCGAAGACGATGGTGCTTCGCTTCAACGAAGCGGTGGCGCCGACCGCGGTCAGCCTGCTCGATGCTGCGGGCAAGCCGCGCGACGTCGCGTTCCGCGCCGTCGATCAATCGGTGATGGTGACGCTGCCGGCGGGCTTGCCGCAGGGCACGCAGGTGGTGAGCTATCGCGTGGTGTCGCAAGATGGCCATCCGGTCGCGGGCTCGTTGCTGTTCTCGATCGGTGTCGTCACCGGCTCGGCGGCGCCATCAGGCGACGGCGTGCTCCATGCGCTGATCTGGCTGGCGCGGCTCGGGCTCTATCTGGGGCTGTTTGCCGGCGTCGGCGGCGTGTTCTTTGCCGCCTGGATCGGGCAGGGCCCGGCGGGCGAACGGCTGATCATGTGGTCGCTCAAGATCGGCCTCGTCGGCGCCGTCGCTTCGCTCGGCTTGCAGGGCGTCGACCTGCTGAACCTGCCGTTCACGGGCGTCCTGACATGGGCGGCGTGGGCCAGCGCCGCCGGCACCAGCCTGTTTCCTGCCCTCCTGCTCGCGATCGCTGCGATGCTGATCGCAGCGATTGCCTGGCGCAGCCCGTCATTCAGCGCAGCCTTGATCCGCACTGCGGTCGCCATGATCTGTGTCGGACTGTCGTTTGCGGTCAGCGGCCACGCCGCCACCGCCTCACCGCAATGGCTGACCCGGACCGCGCTGTTCATCCATGGCGTCGGCCTCGCGTTCTGGATGGGGGCACTCGCGCCGCTGGCCGTGCTTGCCTGGCAGCGCAAGGACTCGCTGCTGCGGGTGCTCCGGCGTTTTTCGACGCTCGCGGTGCCGGTCGTCGCATTGATCGCGCTATCGGGCCTCGCGCTCGCTGTCGTCCAGCTCGAGAGTTTCGGCGCGCTGATCGACACCGCATACGGCAACGTCCTGGTCGCGAAGCTTGTGCTTGTCGCGGTCCTGCTCGGGCTCGCTGCGCTGAACCGGCTGGTGTTCACGCCGGCCATCGCGCGTGAGTTTCATCGGACGCGACCGCTGCAACGCTCGATCGCGCTCGAATTCGTGCTGATGATCGCCATCCTCGGTCTCGTCGCGCTATGGCGCTTCACGCCGCCGCCACGCGTGCTGGCAATGTCGGACGACGTTCCGCTCGCGGTCCACATCCACACCGATGCCGCGATGTTCCAGGTGCTGATCGCGCCGGGCAAGGTCGGGCAGAACGATTTCGTGCTGCAGCTGATGAACGGCGATGCCAGCCCGTTTGCGGCCAAGGAGGCGACGCTGACGCTGAGCTTGCCGGATCGCGGCATCGAGCCGTTGGAACGCAGCGCCGCGCTCGGATCCGACGGCTATTGGCACGTGAAGAAGGTCCCGTTGCCGGTCCCGGGCCGCTGGCACATGCAGATCGACGCCCTGGTGTCCGATTTCAAGAAAGTGACACTGGAAGACGATTTCGAGGTCAGATAAACGCACGATCAGCGCGCCGGGCAGCTCGGCGGGACGCAATTCGTTCAAATGGCCGAAAATCGCCTGATTTGAAGGGTTTTTGTCATTGGGCGGCCTTGTGTTTTCGCACCCGATCCGGTTTCACTGCAGCTCTTCCCACGCTTTCCTGATTCCCGAGTAACGCCATGCGATTGTCGCGGTTTTTCCTGCCCATCCTGAAAGAAAACCCGAAAGAGGCGGAGATCGTCTCGCATCGGCTGATGCTGCGCGCGGGCATGATGCGGCAGGAGGCGGCCGGCATCTATGCCTGGTTGCCGCTCGGCTTCCGGGTGCTGAAGAAGATCGAGCAGATCGTTCGCGAGGAGCAGGATCGCGCCGGTGCGCTCGAACTCTTGATGCCGACGTTGCAGCTCGCCGATCTCTGGCGTGAAAGCGGCCGCTACGACGCCTATGGCCCGGAGATGCTGCGCATCCTCGATCGTCACAAGCGTGAACTTCTGTACGGGCCGACCAACGAGGAAATGATCACGGAGATCTTCCGCTCCTACGTCAAGTCCTACAAGAACCTGCCGCTCAACCTCTACCACATCCAGTGGAAGTTCCGCGACGAGCAGCGTCCGCGCTTCGGCGTGATGCGTGGCCGCGAATTCCTGATGAAGGACGCCTATTCGTTCGACCTCGACGAGGCCGGCGCGCGCCGCTCCTACAACAAGATGTTCGTTGCGTATCTGCGCACCTTCGCGCGGATGGGACTGAAGGCGATCCCGATGCGCGCCGAGACCGGCCCGATCGGCGGCGACCTCAGCCACGAATTCATCGTGCTGGCTGACACCGGCGAGTCCGGCGTCTTCATCAATCGCGATGTGCTGGATCTGCCGGTGCCGGGCGAGGACGTCGATTACGACGGCGATCTCACGCCGATCATCAAGCAGTGGACCTCGGTCTATGCTGCGACCGAGGACGTTCACGAGGCTGCGCGCTTCGAGCAGGAAGTGCCCGAAGCGAAGCGGCTGAATACCCGCGGCATCGAGGTCGGCCAGATCTTCTATTTCGGCACCAAATATTCCGACACCATGAAGGCGATGGTGGCCGGGCCCGATGGCGTCGATGTGCCGATCCATGGCGGCTCCTACGGTGTCGGCGTGTCGCGCCTGGTCGGCGCGATCATCGAGGCCTGTCACGACGACGCCGGCATCAAGTGGCCCGAGGCGGTTGCGCCGTTCCGCGCCGCGATCCTCAACCTCAAGCAGGGTGATGCCGCGGTCGATGGTGCGTGCGAGCAGCTCTACCGTGAGCTCTCGGCGAAGGGCGTCGATGTGCTCTACGACGACACCGATCAGCGTGCGGGCGCCAAGTTCGCCGCGGCCGATCTGATCGGCATTCCCTGGCAGATTCTGGTCGGGCCGAAGGGGCTTGCGGAGGGCAAGGTCGAGGTGAAGCGCCGCAGCGACGGTTCACGCGACAATATGAGCCCGGCCGACGTGGTCGCGAAGCTCGCGGGTTAAAGTTTATTCACGCCGCGTGTTCGGCGGGGTAATCCGGCCACATTTGGCCCGAATCATGGGATTATCGAGAGATGGATGAGACCATGAGCGAGCCAGTCCGTACCCCGCCTTTTGCGCCATTCGAATGGCTGCTGTCCGGACGCTATCTGCGCGCGCGCCGCAAGGAAGGCTTCATTTCGGTCATCGCCGGCTTTTCGTTCCTCGGCATCATGCTCGGCGTTGCGACGCTGATCGTGGTGATGGCCGTCATGAACGGCTTCCGCAAGGAATTGCTCGACAAGATCCTTGGCCTCAACGGCCACCTTCTGGTGCAGCCGCTGGAATCGCCGCTGACCGACTGGAAGGACGTCGCCGACCGCATCAGCCAAGTGCAGGGCATTCGCCTCGCCGCGCCTGTGGTCGACGGGCAGGGGCTCGGATCGTCGCCGTTCAACGCGGCCGGCGTCTTCATCCGCGGCATCCGCGCCGACGATCTCAACAACCTCACCTCGATCGCCAAGAACATCAAGCAGGGCACGCTCGAGGGCTTTGACGAGGGGCAGGGGGTCGCGATCGGCCGCCGGCTTGCCGATCAGCTCTCGCTGCATGCCGGCGACATGATCACGCTGGTCTCGCCGAAGGGCGCGGTGACGCCGATGGGCACCACGCCGCGCATCAAGCCGTACAAGATCACCGCGGTGTTCGAGATCGGCATGTCGGAATATGACTCGACCTTCGTGTTCATGCCGCTCGCCGAAGCGCAGGCCTATTTCAACCGCAACAACGACGTGTCCTCGATCGAGGTGTTCACCACCAATCCGGACAAGATCGATACCTACCGCAAGCTGGTGACGGAGGCGGCCGGGCGGCCGGTCTTCCTGGTCGACTGGCGGCAGCGCAATTCGACGTTCTTCAACGCGTTGCAGGTCGAACGCAACGTGATGTTCCTGATCCTGACCATGATCGTGCTGGTCGCGGCGCTCAACATCGTCTCCGGATTGATCATGCTGGTGAAGGACAAGGGCCAGGACATCGCGATCCTGCGCACCATGGGCGCCTCGCAAGGCTCGATCATGCGGATCTTCCTGATCACCGGCGCCTCGATCGGCGTGGTCGGAACGCTGACCGGCTTTGCGGTCGGCATGCTGATCTGCCTGAACATCGAATCGATCAGGCAGTTCCTGTCATGGCTCACCAACACCGAGCTGTTCTCGCCCGAACTGTATTTCCTCTCCAAGCTTCCGGCCGAGGTCGATTTCGGCGAGACGCTCGCGGTCGTGATCATGGCTCTGACGCTGTCCTTCCTTGCGACGCTCTACCCGTCGTGGCGCGCCGCGCGCCTCGACCCGGTCGAAGCGCTCCGGTACGAATAAGGAGCCCACATGGCGGAGGGGGCGGAAGACGTACCGGTCGTCTATCTTCATGATATCAAGCGGGAATACAGGCAGGGCGAGGCAACGCTGACGGTCCTGAACGGCGCCAAGCTGGCGCTGTGGCCGGGGCAATCGGTGGCGCTGGTGGCGCCCTCAGGTTCCGGCAAGTCGACGCTGCTGCACATCGCGGGCCTGCTCGAAAGCCCTGACGACGGCGAGGTCTATGTCGCGGGTACGCCGACCTCGCAGATGTCGGACGTCGACCGCACGCAGATTCGCCGCTCCGATATCGGCTTCGTCTATCAATCGCACCGGCTTCTGCCGGAGTTCTCGGCGCTCGAGAACGTCATGCTGCCGCAGATGATTCGTGGCCTGAAGCGCTCCGAAACCGTGAAGCGGGCGACCGAGATCCTTGCTTATCTCGGGCTCGGCGACCGCATCACCCATCGTCCGGCCGAGCTGTCGGGCGGCGAGCAGCAACGCGTGGCGATCGCGCGGGCGGTTGCCAACGCGCCGCGGGTGCTGTTTGCGGATGAGCCGACCGGGAATCTCGATCCGGCGACCGCCGATCACGTCTTCAACGCGCTGATGCAATTGGTGAAGGCGACCCGGGTCGCGATGCTGATCGCGACCCACAACATGGAGCTCGCGGCGCGGATGGATCGCCGGGTGTCGCTGTCGAACGGCCAGGTCGTCGAGCTCGAGTAAGCCGCGGCTTTCACACGCGAAGTGGCTGACGGTTCGCGTGAAGATTGGGCGCCAAGATCAAGCGCTGGAAGGCTTTTCCGCTCTGCTTCAATCGAAGCGGCAGCGCGCTCATCCTCAATGGCCGGAGCGGTGCGCTCGGCCGGGCGCTCGCGAGCGACCGCCGTTCGACGGCCCAACATAATAGGGGTTGTTGATGCACGACGCCGGCAGGCCGGCCGCCGAGGCCTGGCACTGCGCCAGCGACGTGTAGCCGCACTCAATCTGCGGACCGCCGCGTTGGTAGTTGGCTTTGCAGACCGGCGAGGTCGCATCGTATCGCTGCGCGTTGGCCGGTGCGCCGGCGACGGTACCAAGGGCCAACAGAACCAGAATCAGGCGGCGCATCGGAATCTCCCACCGACCAGGTGCCGGCGATGCTGATGTGAGCATCCGCGGGAAGCGGCGCCATGGGCGCCCGCGCGAGAGTGCGTCGAATGCCGGTCCCGCCGCCGGATCAGCGGTCCGTGAAGAACAGGTCGAAGAAATTGCCCTCGCGACGGTCCCGCGGCGGGACGTGCAGGTAGGAGCGCGGGTCGTTGTCGCCGGCATAATAGGGGTTGGCGATGCAGTTCTGTCCGATGCCCGAGGCCGTGGCCAGGCACGCCTCATAGGACGGATAGGAGCAGTTGCTGAGGCCCGGATAGCGGTCGCCCTGGATGCAGAACGGGTAGCGCACGCCGACCGCATGCGAGGGCGCCGTGCCCAGCGTAGCGAGCGCGACCACAGACGCGGCAGCAGCAAGAATCATCGTCCGCATGTGCATTCCTTATCGCTGCGAAGATTCGATCTCGGCTGCGATCCAAATCGGACAAGCCGGTTCCGGTCAACACGATCTTGCGCGCAGTTGCACAGGCAGTTTTGAATTGTGAAAATTATGCGGCAGCTATGTGGCAAAAGCTCCAAGAAGTCCCTGTAATACGGTATTAACTTCAAATTTGAGCGAAGTCGTTTGGGCCTGCCTGTTGCAGCGAAGTTACAGCAATTCCGTCGGGGGCTGCTATGACGGTGTCTCGCGGCCTTGGGGGCCTGTAGAAAAAGTTGGAACGGGAAAATGAAAAAGATTTTGCTTGTCACCGCCAGCATGATCGCGCTCAGCGCGACCGCTGCCTCTGCGGCTGACCTCGCGGCTCGCCCTTACACGAAGGCTCCGCCGCCCATGGTTGCCGCTGTGTATGATTGGACCGGCTTCTACATCGGTATCAACGGTGGTTGGGGCCAGAGCCACGACAACCGTACTGTCGACGGCATCGGCCAGGCCGGCAGCTACGACGCCAACGGCGGCACCGTCGGTGGCCAGGTCGGCTACCGCTGGCAGACCGGCGGCTGGGTCTGGGGTCTGGAAGCTCAGGGCAACTGGGCTGACTTCTCCGGCAGCACCGGCAACGTGCTCGTCCCGGGCGGCACCGTTCGCTCGAAGACGGACGCGTTCGGCCTGTTCACCGGTCAGATCGGCTACGCCTGGAACAACGTCCTGCTGTACGCCAAGGGCGGTGCTGCGGTCACCGATCGCAACTACCAGTTCCTGGCACCGGGCGGCGCCCTGGCGTCCTCGACCGGCTTCGACACCCGTTGGAGCCCGACGGTCGGTGTTGGCCTCGAATTCGCCTTCTCGCAGGGCTGGTCGCTCGGCGTGGAATACAACCACATCTTCGAAGACACCCACGGCGCGACCTTCGTCACCCCGGCTGGTGTTGCCGTTGCTGGCTTCCACACCGGTGGCGACACCGACATGGTCCTCGGCCGTCTGAACTACAAGTTCGGTGGCCCGATCATCGCCAAGTACTGATAACAAGTACTGATACCGATTGCTCGCTTGATCCAAGCGGCATCGAAAACCCCGGGCTTCGGCCCGGGGTTTTTTATTGGCTTGGCGGATCCTCCTACCTGCGCGATGACCGAGCCTGGACCATCAATCGAAATCGGCGAAGTCGAGCCCGGCATTGTTCTTGGCTGCATCGTGGACGCAATCCGAGTACGCGCGCCACCTTTCGACGAAGCCGTAGCCCTTGGCTTGCTCCGCCGCCTTCGCCTTGCATTCGGCCTTGATGTGCTTGACGACGGCCTGCTGCCGCTTGGACATCTTTTCCGCGCAGGCGGGCGCCAAGGTCAGCAGCATTATCGCGAGGACACTGACAGGAAGTCTTGCTGCAGGAATGGTGGAGATAACAGGCATCACGACGCTCCCCGAGATTGTTGATTGAGACCTTACGCTGAGGCCGGAGCACTCAGCGGCGCGATCCTAGGCGACTGGCGCGGGCGCCTTCCGCTGCTCACAGGGAGTACCGGAATCGTACGGGGCTCGAATGTCATGAGCTTGGGATCGTCTGATGCGGATGCGCGTTCTCACCCGACTGCAGCGGCCACCCCGCGTCTAACCATCAGGATCACGGTTGGAAGAACGCCCGGCACGGGCGGCAACTGTTCGGGGGCTATCCCAAGCTGGGACACCCGACGCGGCAAATTCGGACAAATGGAAAAAGCCTCACCCGCTGTTTCCAACGGATGAGGCTCCCAAGCAAGGGCATGCTTTTCGCTGAGCTGAGAACTCAGCGCGGCTCAACGCTTAGCTGCGCCGGCTTACGCGAGCCTGACGAGGGGACTTTGTTTCTGAATTTGTCTGAGACAAATCAACAACGCCCGGCGACCGCGAGGCTGCCGGGCGGTAACTGTTCTCTCCATGTTGCAGTGGGTGCATCTAAACATTCCCGGCTGACACCAGCCTTACGGCTGGTCCTGCATCGTGATGCCTTGGGATTGGAGTGCGGACCCGTTACCGTTCAGCATGGTCTGTCCGCTCAATCAGCCGAATTAACCAAGCGAATTGTTTCGAGGTCAGTTTTCAAAACAGACCCGCTCCTCTGCTTGACTCCTAGAACAAAAAAAGAACAATGTTCTGCATACGTTCCAGTTCAGGGAGAGCGGCCATGTTGAAGATTTTCGTGCAGGAAGCTGCAGCGCTGGCATCGATCACGCTGTTCGTCGGGATGATCGCGGTTTGGGCACAGCTGATCACCCAGTTCTGAAATTGTACTTGCGGGGGCAGGGGCATAGCTTGCCTTTGGTGACCCCTCCAATGTCCCCTTCAATGTCCCCTTGGGGAAAAGCGGGAGGACCTGACACCACGCCGCGTTCGGCGTGGACTTGGCAGGGTGAAGGCCCCACGATGGGGATGCGAGTCGGGTCTGGCGCTTCCGAGCTCCGGCTTCGGCACTCGCTCCATCCCTGACGCAAGAGATCCCGTAAGCAGCCATGCCGAATGCCGGATTCGTTCATCTTCACGTACATTCCGCCTATTCGCTGCTGAAGGGCTCGATCAAGATCGCCAAGCTCGGCGAGCTCGCGAAGGCCGACCGCCAACCGGCGCTGGCGCTCACCGATACCGACAACATGTTCGGGGCGCTGGAGTTCTCCGACAAGATGGCCGGCTACGGCATCCAGCCGATCGTCGGCTGCGAGGTTGCGGTGGATTTCGGCGATGTCGACCCCAATACGCGGAGCATCCTGGCGACGACGGGACCTACGCGAATCGTGCTGCTGGCGGCACGCGAGCGCGGCTACCAGAACCTGATGCGGTTGAACTCGCGGGCGTTCCTGGAGACGCCGGTCAACCAGACCCCGCACATCAAGTTCGACTGGCTCACCGACTACGCCGAGGATCTGATCGCGCTGACCGGCGGTCCCGACGGGCCGATCGCGCTGGCGCTGCGCGCCGAGCAGGCGGCGCTGGCGGCCACGCGCTGCGAACGCCTGGCCGGCCTGTTCGGCGATCGTCTCTACATCGAATTGCAACGCCACGGCATCGACAAGGAGCGCCGCACCGAAGGCGGCCTGATCGATCTCGCCTATAGCAAGGGCCTGCCGCTGGTTGCGACCAACGAGCCGTATTTCGCCAGCAGCGACGACTACGAATCGCACGACGCGCTGCTGTGCATCGCCGGCGGCCACCTGATCGCCGAGACCAACCGCGAGCAGTTGACCCCGGATCACCGCTTCAAGACCCGCGCGGAGATGGCGGTGCTGTTCGCCGACATCCCGGAGGCGCTGGCCTCGACGGTGGAGATCGCCGAGCGTTGCTCGTTCCGTCCGAAGACCCGCAAGCCGATCCTGCCGTTCTTCACGGTCGGCGCCGCGCAGAGTTCCGACGCCGCCGCCGACGAGGCCGCCGAACTGAAGCGCCAGGCCGAGGAGGGGCTCGTCAACCGCCTGCGGGTGCACGGTCTCTCGCCGGGCATGACGGAGGAAGACTACAGCAAGCGGCTTGCCTTCGAGCTCGACGTCATCACCCGCATGAAGTACGCGGGCTACTTCCTGATCGTGTCGGACTTCATCAAATGGGCGAAGGCGCAGGGCATTCCGGTCGGACCGGGCCGCGGCTCCGGCGCGGGCTCGCTGGTCGCATGGGTGCTCACCATCACCGACCTCGATCCGATGCGGTTCGCGCTGCTGTTCGAGCGCTTCCTCAATCCGGAACGCGTCTCGATGCCGGACTTCGACATCGACTTCTGCCAGGACCGCCGCGGCGAGGTGATCCAGTACGTGCAGGAGCGCTACGGCCGCGACCAGGTGGCGCAGATCATCACCTTCGGTACGTTGCAGGCGCGCGGCGTGCTGCGCGACGTCGGGCGCGTGCTGCAGATGCCGTACGGGCAGGTCGACAAGCTGACCAAGCTGGTGCCGCAGAATCCCGCAGCTCCCGTGACGCTGGCGCAGGCGATCGAGGGCGAGCCCAAGTTACAGGCGTTCCGCGACGAGGATCCGGTGGTGGCGCGTGCCTTCGACATCGCGCAGCGCCTCGAGGGCCTGACGCGCCACGCCTCGACCCACGCCGCAGGTATCGTGATCGGTGACCGGCCGCTGAGCGAGCTGGTGCCGATGTACCGCGATCCGAAATCCGACATGCCGGTCACCCAGTTCAACATGAAATGGGTCGAGCCGGCGGGGCTCGTGAAGTTCGACTTCCTCGGCCTCAAGACGCTGACGGTGCTCGACGTCGCGGTCAAGCTGCTCAAGCAGCGTGACGTCCATGTCGACCTCGCGACGCTGCCGATCGACGATGCGCCGAGCTACCAGATGCTGGCGCGGGGCGATGTGGTCGGCGTGTTCCAGGTGGAAAGCCAGGGCATGCGGCGCGCGCTGATCGACATGCGGCCGGACCGCTTCGAGGACATCATCGCGCTGGTGGCGCTGTATCGCCCGGGCCCGATGGCGAACATCCCGACCTATTGCGCGCGCAAGCACGGCGACGAGGAATCGGAATATCTGCACCCGATCCTGGAGCCGATCCTGAAGGAGACCTTCGGCGTCATCATCTATCAGGAACAGGTGATGCAGATCGCGCAGCAGATGGCGGGCTACTCGCTCGGCCAGGCCGACCTGCTGCGGCGCGCGATGGGCAAGAAGATTCGCGCCGAGATGGACAAGCAGCGCGACATCTTCGTCGCCGGCGCGATGAAGAACGGCGTGGGGAAAGGGCAGGCGGAGACGATCTTCGAGCTGCTCGCCAAGTTCGCCGACTACGGCTTCAACAAGAGCCACGCGGCGGCCTATGCGCTGGTGTCGTACCACACCGCCTACATGAAGGCGCATTACCCGGTCGAGTTCCTGGCGGCGTCGATGACGCTGGAACTCAACAACACCGACAAGCTGTCCGAATTCCGCTCCGAGGCGCAGCGGCTCGGCATCAAGGTCGAGGCGCCCAACATCAACCGCTCCGGCCCGACCTTCGAGGTCAGCGGCAACACGATCTATTACGCGCTCGCCGCGCTGAAGGGCGTCGGCATCCAGGCGGTGGAGCAGATCATCGCCGAGCGCAACAAGAAGGGCGCCTTCACCTCGCTCGCCGATTTCGCCGCGCGGGTCAGCCCGCGCGCCGTCAACAAGCGGATCATCGAGAGCCTTGCGGCGGCCGGCGCCTTCGACACGCTGGACCCGAACCGGGCCCGCGTATTTGCCGGCGCCGATGCGATCCTCGCGGCGTGCCAGCGCAGCCACGAGGCGGCGACCTCGGGCCAGAACGACATGTTCGGCAGCGCGCCGGATGCGCCCAGCATCACGCTGCCGCAGGTCGAGCCGTGGCTGCCCGCGGACCGGCTGCGGCGCGAATATGATGCGATCGGCTTCTTCCTGTCGGGCCATCCGCTCGACGACTATGCGACCGCGCTGAAACGGCTGCGCGTGCAATCCTGGGCGGAATTCTCGCGCGCGGTGAAGACCGGCGCGACCGCGGGCAAGGTCGCGGCAACCGTCGTGTCGCGCATGGAGCGGCGCACCAAGACCGGCAACAAGATGGGCATCATGGGCCTGTCGGATCCGACCGGCCATTTCGAGGCGGTGCTGTTCTCCGAGGGACTTGCGCAGTACCGCGATGTGCTCGAGCCCGGCGCGGCCGTGCTGCTGCAACTCGGCGCCGAGCTGCAGGGCGAGGACGTGCGGGCGCGGGTGCTGCACGCCGAGCCGCTGGATCATGCCGCGGCCAAGACGCAGAAGGGCCTGCGGATCTTCGTGCGCGACACCAAGCCGTTGGAATCGATCGCCCGTCGGCTCAACATGCCGGAGGCCGCGCCCGCGCCGGGTGGCGCTGCAAAGCCGCCAGCGGTCAAGCCCGCGCCGGCAGCTGCGCCGCCGGCAGGTGCAGCCGACGGCGACGTCTCGCTGGTGATGATGCTCGACCTCGAGACCGAGGTGGAGATGAAGCTGCCCGGTCGCTACAAGGTGTCGCCGCAGATTGCCGGCGCGCTCAAGGCCGTCGCCGGCGTGGTCG
Source organism: Bradyrhizobium macuxiense (assembly GCF_007993935.1). Taxonomy (GTDB): domain Bacteria; phylum Pseudomonadota; class Alphaproteobacteria; order Rhizobiales; family Xanthobacteraceae; genus Bradyrhizobium; species Bradyrhizobium macuxiense_A. The sequence goes on from NZ_VITY01000003.1 coordinate 436,358, forward strand.
ACGTCCAGACGCTGTAGGGGCAGGGCGATCGCATTCGGCTTCCAAAGGAGCGATGCTTCGCTGCGCTTACCCAGGCGCAAAATGAAGACATTTCAATTTTGCATCGATCGAGGCGTCAGGCGGTTCGAGAAGGCGGCCATCTTGCTCGCCAGGCCCGCGACCACCATCGCCCTTCCTTTTGAGAGCGATACCGCTCGCGGCTACCGAAACCTGTTGATCCCTCAGCTTGCCGGATTGCGCGCCGTGACGATCCACGTCGCGCCGTCGATCATCACCGACCGCTCGCCGGGGCGATCCGCGAAGGCGGCACGAACGGCGGCCGAGGCGCGGTCGCGGATGTCGTCGGGCTGATCGGCGAGCAGGCGGGACAGCGGGCCGACCTCGAACGTCATCTTCACCGCGTTGTCGATCGCCGCGTCCCGCGTCGCGCCCTCGCCAAACGGGACGGAAACATCGAATGGCTCGATAGCAATATCGGTGAGGCCGGCCGCCGTCAGGATGCGAGCCACCCGCCCCCGGTCGCCGAACGAGAATGGACCGGGCGCTTCGGGATCGGGCAGCGCCGTCGGTGGGACGATGCCTTTGATCGCGCCCATCGGCAGGCGCACCCAATCGTTCTCGGCCGCGCCACGCCAGCAGACGAAAGCGATCCGCCCGCCCGGCTTGAGCGCGCGGCGCATATGGGCGAACGCCGCTGTCGGATCGTCGAAGAACATCACCCCGAAACGCGAGAACAAGATGTCGAACGCCCCCTCGGGCAGCTCGGCGCTGCTGGCGTCGGCCACCCGGAACAGGGCCGGCGTATGCTGTGGCGCAAGCGCGCGCGCTCGGGCGATTAGCGGTTCGGATATGTCCACGCCCAGCACTTGGCCCCCCGCGCCGACGCGGTCGGCCAGAGCCAGAGTAGACGCGCCCGCGCCGCAGCCGACGTCGAGCACGCGCTCGCCCGCCGCGGGCGCGGCGGCTTCGATCGCAGCCTCGCCGAACACCGCCAGCCTGGCGTCGAGCCGGGCCTGGTGGGCGATCCACCGCTCGCCGCTTTGGCCATTCCAGTCGGGACGATCGCCATTGTGCTGCGCCATGACATCTCCTTGTTCTGATTCGTTCTTAACTAAGCTGTCCGATGCCAAAGCGCGCTTCGTCTCCAGCGAGCCCGCCTCCACCAGTGATAAGGCGCCTTGCGCTGATGGCGGCATCACACGAATGGTTCGCGTTAGCTCACGATTGGGCCAGCCGCAGCTTCATCCAAACCAGCACGAGCTTGGATAGCGAGGCTTCGTTCTGCAGCCTGCGAGTCGAAGTATTCCTCAATCGAATAAACCTTGCCCCATCGCAACTTGAAGACGTGGACGCCCCTGTTCACATACAAGCTTTGGCCGTCAAGGAGCCTCGCGTTGGCCCGCCACTTGACGAACACTGTGGTATTCCATGGCCAACCCGTCACCTCGACCTGCTCAATATCTATGTGAAGCTTCGGGAAAACACGGCCCATGCGCTCGAACCACTGCTTCACCGATTGCTTTCCATGTCGCTCACCCCCCAACGCATGATTTCCGGCAACCCAGTGATACGCGTTTGGTGTTAGGCCTTTTGCAGCATCATCCCAACGCTGGTTGTTGACATGATCGAAGCTCCTGCGGATCTCTTTTTTGACAATTAGACTGTAAACCATTGATGCCCCCTGTTTTGGATAGCCGCCGGCTCTGCAAGACGGATGGATACTTTCCAGATACTGAGCTGCTCCGGGTAACGACGGCGATCTGTTGGGAAAGCTGGCTGACGGGCGGCCACGCAGACGACAGCGGCGCAATAGTCAAAGCCAGCGGCGAACCTCGGCCTTGTAGCGGCGGTAGTCGTCGCCGAACTTCGCTTCGAGATAGCGCTCCTCGCGGCTGATCACCTGCGTCTGGATCGCGATCAGCACCAACGGGAGCAAGGCGAAGGCGATCGGCCCGTCGAAGCCGATCGCAAGGCCGGCATAAATAAGCGCCATGCCGAGATACATGGGATTGCGGGTCCAACGATAAGGGCCGGTCGTTGCGATGAGGGTCGTTGGCTGCGACGGCGGAACGTTGGTGCCCAGCCGCCGGAACAGCCCCGCCGCCGCAAGCATCATCGTCGCGCCGGCAACGAACAGCAGCGCGCCGGTCGCGACCAGCAACCGCCAGTCGATGCTGAAAGAGCGCGGGGTGATGAAGCGCTCCGCCGCCAGCCCCAACAGCAGCGCTCCCAGATAGACGAAGGGCGGAGGGAAGCGCACACCCGCGCTGTCCGGTTCGACGGCCTTGCTCATCCTGCATCTGTGCTCTCAAACTACCATCGACTGCTGGGCGAAGATTCCCGCCATCGCGCCGTGCGATGATGCCAGGGTGACCGATGGCGGCGTGATGGGGTTGGCGAGGTCGCCGGCAGCGTAGATACCGGGCATGCTGGTTTCGCGGCGCTCGTCGACTTTGAGGATGATGCCGAGGGGCGTAGCCACGGTGGCAAGGCCCAGTGATTCATGCAGGCTTGCGGACGGCTTGTTGCGCGGATGTGCGAACAGGATGTCGACCGCGACATTGGGGCCCGTATCGAGCTTGACGGTGGCGTTATGGCCCCCGTGATGGGCGATCTCGATGATCCGGCCATCGACGACAGGTGTCTTGCGGCGCGCCAGATCGGCCCGGATATCGGGCGGAATGTCGTGACCATTGGCGAAGAGCGTCAACCTGTCGGTCCAATCGTGGAACAACCTGACCTGATTGTGCGACTGCGGGCCGGACCAGACGAGGCCCCAATGCTGACCGGCGACTTCAAAGCCGTCGCAATACGGACAAGGCACGATGGAGGTGCCCCAGCCTTCGGCAAAGCCCGGAATATCAGGCATCTGGTCGGCGACGCCATAGCTCAGGATCAGGCGACGCGCCCCAAAGCTTTCGCCATCGGAAGTGAGGACGTTGAAATCGTCGATGGCGCCGGAGACGCTTTCGGCCCGGGCACTGACCAGCTTGATCGTGGGATAACGCGCCAACTGCCGTCGCGCCTCGGCCAGGATGTCCAGCGGCGGCTTGTGATCGTGGCCGAGCAGTCCATGCGAGTGGCCGGCGAACCGGTTGCGTGGCAGGCCGGTATCGAGAACGGTGACCTTGCGGCGGGCACGGCCGAGCTGCAGGGCGCCGGCGAGACCGGCAAAGCTGCCGCCAATGATGATGACGTCATCCATGGTGATGGGCTCCTGCGAAGTGGCTTGCACATTTCAGATACTGTATGGTATCGTAATGCAAGAATTAGGATACTGTCAAGTACTGGAATTGTCGTGACCGAAAACAGCCAGGGCCGGCGCGGCCGGCCCGCTAACGAGGCGCTTGGCCCAACGATCGTCGACGCCGCGCGCGAACTCTTTGTGGAGTTGGGTTTTCAAGCGACGACATTGGACAAGGTCGCCCAGCGGGCGAAGATATCCAAGCTCAGCATCTACAGGCACTTCGAGAACAAGGAGGCGCTGTTCAGCGCGGCCATGGCGGCCGGCTGCCATCAGTTGTTTGCACCACAAGCCCTTCTTGAAGGCGTCGACGGTTCGGTCGAAGATCAGCTGATGGCGGTGGGATCATTACTGCTTCGCACGTTGCTGAGATCAGACGTCCGCAGTGTCGAAGCCATGGTCATGGCCGACAAGACGAGTCAAAACGCGTTAAGCAAGCTCCATTTTGAAGCCGGCCCCGCTTATGTCATCGCCCAAATCGAGGCCCTCTTGCGTCAGTTGCACGCGAAGGCGGTTCTGAACGTGCCCGATCCTCTCGGGTCCGCCCGCTTGTTTGCCGCGCTTTTCAAAGGATCCGATCTCCTGATGATCGCACGCTTCGATCAGGCGAAAGCAGAGGACCACAACGAAATCGAATCCTATTGCCGGTCGGCCGTCGCCATGTTCATCGCCGCGCACCGTGGCAACGACCACGCCGGCGGAGACCCAAGGTCAAAAGACAAAATTTGAATCGTGCGTGACCGCGTCGGTCGCCGGCCTGCTCCTTTGCATGGGGTTGTTTTTCGATATTTTGGCCGCGCGCACCTGCGATAGCCCTTGGGCCGGCAAACAGGGCCGTTTCGGCACGATTTGAGCCCATCCGGCCGGTGTAACCGGCCATATTTCCTTGCTTCTGGCGCAAATCGCGCTATATACCGCGCCATCTCACACGGAAACATGGCTCTCAAAGGCCGTCCGGTGGCAACCGGGCCATTCAGGCGCGTTTGCTCACACGTTTCCGGAGGAACCAACCGGAGAATTAGATCTATGTCGCTGCCCGAATTCAACATGCGTCAGCTTTTGGAAGCCGGCGTTCACTTTGGCCACCAGGCCCACCGCTGGAATCCGAAGATGCAGGATTACATCTTCGGCGCCCGCAACAACATCCACATCATCGACCTCGCGCAGACCGTGCCGATGCTGCACCGTGCCCTGCAGGCGGTCAGCGATACCGTCGCCAAGGGCGGCCGCATCCTGTTCGTCGGCACCAAGCGCTCGGCCCAGGACGGCGTTGCCGATGCGGCCAAGCGTTCGGCCCAGTATTTCGTCAATTCGCGCTGGCTCGGCGGCACGCTGACCAACTGGAAGACGATCTCGGCCTCGATCAAGCGCCTGCGCCATCTCGACGACGTGCTGTCGTCGGGCGAAGCCAACTCCTACACCAAGAAGGAGCGCCTGACGCTGCAGCGCGAGCGCGACAAGCTCGACCGTTCGCTCGGCGGCATCAAGGACATGGGCGGTCTTCCCGACATGATCTTCGTGATCGACACCAACAAGGAAGACATCGCGATCCAGGAAGCCCAGCGGCTCAACATCCCGGTCGCGGCGATCGTCGACACCAATTCGGACCCGAAGGGCATCACCTATGTGGTGCCGGGCAATGACGACGCCGGCCGCGCGATCTCGCTGTATTGCGACCTCGTGGCGCGCGCCGCCATCGACGGCATCTCGCGCGCTCAGGGCGATTCCGGAATCGATATCGGCGCCTCGGCTGCGCCGGTGCAGGAAGACCTCCCGGCGGCTGCGCCGTCCGGGTTCCAGGGCCTCGCTGGTCCGCGCGGCACCGCCGACAACCTGAAGAAGCTCACCGGCGTGTCCGGTGCGATCGAGAAGAAGCTCAACGACCTCGGCATCTTCCACTACTGGCAGCTCGCCGAGCTCGACCACGACACCGCGCACAAGATCGGCGAAGAAGTCGGTCTGCCGAGCCGTGCCGACGCCTGGGTCGCCCAGGCCAAGACGCTCGCCGAAGCGGAATAACAGTTACGCGGCGTGGCCGGGGTCTGCCCGGCCGCCGCTTTGCTTCCACGAACAACGATTTCCCTGTTGCAGACAGCGGCGCCATCGGGCGCCGCGGTTTCTGTACAGGCAAGAAGGACATTGAACGATGGCAACGATCTCTGCAGCGATGGTCAAGGAACTCCGCGAGTCGACCGGCGCGGGCATGATGGATTGCAAGGCGGCGCTGACCGAGACCGACGGCGACATGACGGCGGCGCAGGATTGGCTGCGCAAGAAGGGCCTCTCCAAGGCCGCCAAGAAGGCCGGCCGCGTGGCGGCCGAGGGCCTGATCGGCGCGCTGACCTCGGGCACCAAGGGCGTGCTGGTCGAGGTCAATTCGGAGACCGACTTCGTTGCGCGCAACGAGCAGTTCCAGGGCCTGGTCAAGATGATCGCGCAGGTCGCGCTGAAACACGGCTCCGACGTCGAGGCCATCAAGGCCGCCAAGGTCGGCGACTTCACGGTCGAGCGGGCGATCTCGGACGCGATCGCGACCATCGGCGAGAACATGTCGCTGCGCCGCGCCGCTTCGCTCGAGGTGAGCAAGGGCGTGGTGTCGAGCTACGTCCACAACGCCGTCGTCGAGGGCGCCGGCAAGATCGGCGTGATCGTGGCGCTGGAGTCCGCCGGCAAGACCGACGAGCTCGCGGTCCTCGGCCGCCAGCTCGCGATGCATGTCGCGGCGGCGAAGCCGCTGGCGCTCGACCCGGCCGGGCTCGATCCGGAGACCGTCAAGCGCGAGAAGGACGTGCTGGCCGACAAGTACCGCCAGCAGGGCAAGCCCGAGAACGTCATCGAGAAGATCGTCGATTCCGGCCTGAAGACCTACTACAAGGAGGTCTGCCTCCTCGATCAGGCCTTCATCCACGACAGCGGCAAGTCGGTTGCCCAGGCGGTGAAGGAAGCTGAGGGTAAGGTCGGCGGGCCGATCAAAATCGCTGGCTTTGTGAACTATGCTCTCGGTGAGGGAATCGAGAAGCAGGAAAGCGACTTCGCCGCCGAAGTCGCGGCCGCCAGCGGCAAGAAGTAACCGCTGACACCAGGCGTCCGGCGCTTTGCGCCGGAGGCCTGCCTGCGCGGGATAAGAAAGCGATCGCATCATGGCTGAGCCGATCTATCGTCGCGTGGTGATCAAGCTGTCCGGCGAATATCTGGCCGGCTCCCACGGGTTCGGTATCGATCAACCGACGGTCGACCGCGTCGCCGACGACCTGATCGCCGCCCGCAAGCTCGGCATCGAGGTCGCCGTCGTGATCGGCGGCGGCAACATCGTCCGCGGCGTCGAGGTGTCCTCGCGCGGCGTGTCGCGGCCGACCGGCGATACCATGGGCATGCTTGCGACCATGATGAACTGCCTCGCGCTCGAGGCGGCGATCGAGCGCAAGGGGACCCCGGCGCGGACCTTGTCGGCATTCGTGATGCCGGAGATTTCCGAGCTGTTCACCCGTAGTGCGACGCACAAATATCTCGCCGAGGGACGCATCGTCCTGCTCGGCGGTGGAACCGGCAACCCGTTCTTCACCACCGATACCACCGCCGTGCTACGCGCGGCCGAGATCGGCGCGCAGGCGGTGCTGAAAGCCACCAATGTCGACGGCGTCTACAACGCCGATCCGAAGAAGGACCCCAAAGCCAAGCGCTTCGACCGCCTGACCCATTCGCAGGCGATCGAGGGCGGCTACAAGGTCATGGACGCGACCGCTTTCGCGCTTGCCCGCGAGACGTCGCTGCCTATCATCGTGTTCTCGATCGCGGAGCCCGGTTCGATCGGTGCGATTCTGCGCGGGTCCGGACACGGCACGGTCGTCGCCGGCTGATTGCCGCGCCTCCGGGTCCGGATTTTGGACCCGAGGACGTCGACAGCCGGTTTCTAGTGAAAGGGAGAACGTCATGGCCGCACCTGGTTTTGACATCAACGACGTGAAGCGCCGCATGCAGGGCGCCACACAATCGCTCAAGCACGAACTCGGCGGTCTGCGTACCGGCCGCGCCGCGGCCTCCATGTTGGAGCCGGTCCAGGTCGAGGCTTACGGCTCGCATATGCCGCTCAACCAGGTTGCGACCATCAGCGTGCCCGAGCCGCGCCTGCTCTCGGTGCAGGTCTGGGACAAGACGATGGTGAAGGCGGTCGAAAAGGCGATCGTCGATTCCAATCTCGGCCTGTCGCCGGCGACCGAAGGTCAGGTGCTGCGGCTGCGCATTCCCGAGCTCAACGAGGAGCGCCGCAAGGAGCTCGTCAAGGTCGCGCACAAATACGCCGAAGCGGCCAAGGTCGCGGTGCGCCATGTCCGCCGCGACGGCCTCGACGTGATCAAGAAGCTCGAGAAGAATCACGAGATCTCCGAGGACGACCAGGAGCGCCTGTCGAACGAGGTGCAGAAGGCGACCGACGGCATGATCGTCGAAATCGATCAGCTGCTTGCCGCGAAGGAAAAGGAAATCCTGACGGTCTGAGACGGTACGGGAACAGCCGATGTCGAACGCCGCCGCCCCAGCAACTGACGGACCGGATCGCTCCGGCGGCCCGTTGCATGTGGCGATCATCATGGACGGCAACGGGCGCTGGGCCGCGTCGCGCGGGCTGCCGCGCGTCGAGGGCCATCGCCGCGGCGTCGAGGCGCTGCGCCGCGTGGTGCGCGCGGCCAATGAGCTCGGCATCGTCTATCTCACGATCTTTTCGTTCAGCTCGGAAAACTGGTCGCGGCCCGCCAGCGAGATCGGCGATCTGTTCGGCCTGCTGCGCCGCTTCATCCGCAACGATCTGGCGACGCTGCACCGCGACGGGGTGCGGGTGCGCGTGATCGGCGAGCGCGACGGGCTCGACGGCGACATCTGCGCGCTGCTCAACGAGGCCGAAGAGCTCACGAGGAACAATAGCAAGCTCAACCTTGTTGTCGCCTTCAACTACGGTTCGCGGGCGGAGATCGCCGCGGCCGCGCGGCGCCTTGCGCGCGAGGTCGCCGAAGGCAAGCGCGACGCCAACTCGATCGATGCCGACACGCTCGGGCACTATCTCGATGCGCCCGACATTCCGGATCCGGATCTGATCATCCGCACCAGCGGCGAGCAGCGGCTGTCGAACTTCCTGATGTGGCAGGCCGCCTATAGCGAGCTGGTGTTCGTGCCGATTCACTGGCCGGATTTCGACAAGGCGGCGCTCGAGGGCGCGATTGCGGAATACGGCAAACGCGAGCGCCGGTTCGGCGGCCTCGCCGCGAAAACCGGCTCGTGAGCGAGGGCGAAGCCGCGCCTGCGGCAGCAAGTGAGCAGCCGCCTGAGGCAGCAAGCGATCAGGGGTCGCGCAACCTCGCGATGCGCGTGGTTGCGGCGCTGGTGCTGGCGCCGGTTGCGATCGCACTGGCCTATCTGGGCGGCGTCGCCTGGTCGCTGTTGGTGACGCTGGCGGCGGTCGGCTTGTTTGTGGAGTGGCTTGCCGTCACCGGGTTCGGACGCGAACTCTACGTCGTGGTGCCCGGTGCCGCCGCGCTGCTGCTGATCGGACTTTGTTTGATGGCTGGCCGCATCGATGCGGCCCTGGACGTGCTCGCGGTCGGTGTGGTTGCTGTGGCGTTGACGTCGGGCGAGCGGCGCGGCTGGGCAATTGCGGGATTACTCTATGCCGCGGGCGCCGAGATCGCATCGGTCGTGCTGCGTCTCGATCCGGCGAAGGGCTTCGCTGCGCTGATGTTCGTGCTGCTGGTCGTGTGGGTCACCGATATCGGCGGCTATTTCGCAGGCCGCAGCATCGGCGGGCCGAAGCTCTGGGTACGGGTCAGTCCGAAGAAGACGTGGGCTGGCGCGATCGGCGGTTTCGTGGCGAGCCTGCTTGTTGCGGCCGGCTTTGCCGCCTTCGAGATCGGGACGACAGGACCGTTGCTGATGCTCGGAGCCGTGTTGTCGGTGGTCTCGCAACTCGGCGATCTCTTCGAATCCGCGGTGAAGCGGCGGTTCGGGGTGAAGGATTCGAGCCACATCATTCCCGGCCATGGCGGCCTGCTGGACCGCCTGGACGGATTTGTCGCGGCCGTCATTGTGGCGGCGATTTTCGGCTTTCTCCGTGGTGGCGCCGATGGCGTCGGACGCGGTCTTATGGTTTGGTGATGAGATGAGCGCAGTTCCGTTGCGTAACAACAAGGCCGCGGCGGCATCCGCCGTGCGGACCGTGACTGTCCTCGGTGCCACCGGCTCGATCGGCGACAGCACGATGGATCTGCTGCGTGGTGCGCGCGACCGCTACCAGGTTGAGGCGCTGACCGCGAACAGCAATGTCGAGGGTCTTGCCAAGCTCGCCAAGGAGTTCGGTGCGCGGTTCGCCGCCATTGCCGATCCGGCGAAGCTTTCCGAGCTGAAGGACGCGCTGGCTGGAACCCGGATCGAATGCGGGGCCGGGGAGAGCGCCATCATCGAGGCCGCCGCACGGCCGGCGGATTGGGTGATGGCGGCGGTCAGCGGTGCGGCCGGACTGAAGCCGGCGCTTGCCGCGGTCGACCGCGGCGCAACCGTCGCGCTCGCCAACAAAGAGTGCCTGGTCTGCGCCGGGGACATCTTCATGGAGCGGGCCAAGAAGGCCGGCGCCTGCATCCTGCCGGCGGACTCCGAGCACAATGCGCTGTTCCAGGCGCTGGCCTCCGGCAATCGCGAGGAACTGACGCGGGTGATCATCACCGCATCCGGGGGGCCGTTCCGCACCTGGGCTCCCGCCGACATCGAGCAGGCGACGCTGGAACAGGCGCTGAAGCATCCCAACTGGAGCATGGGGCAGAAGATCACGATCGATTCCGCCTCGATGATGAACAAGGGCCTCGAGGTGATCGAGGCGTCCTACCTGTTCGCCCTGGCGCCGGACGAGATCGACGTGCTGGTGCACCCGCAGTCGATCATCCACGGCATGGTCGAGTTCTCGGATCGCTCGGTGGTGGCCCAGCTCGGCACGCCCGACATGCGGATCCCGATCGCGCATTGCCTCGGCTGGCCCGATCGCGTCGTCGGCCCGTCCGCCAAGCTGGATCTCGCCAAGATCGGACAGCTCACCTTCGAGGCGCCGGACTTCCAGCGCTTCCCCGGCTTGCGGCTGGCGTACGAGGCACTGCGGCTCGGGCACGGCGCGACCACGGTCTACAACGCCGCGAACGAGATCGCGGTCGCCGCGTTTATCGCAGGCAAGATCAAGTTCGGCGCGATCGCCCGGCTGGTCGAGGCGACGATGAATGATTGGATCAGGTCCGGGAATCAGCCACCACTGCACTCGGCGGATGATGCGATTTCCGTTGACCATATCGCGCGAAATAGAGCTGCCGCCCTATTGCCTCAAATTGCCTTAAAGGCAACCTAGAGGGTTGGGGACGGAGCTTAATCGCTCTTGTCGAGGGGAATTCGGATGCCCGAGTATTTTCTTCATAGTATCAATGCGTTGAGCCATGGGCTTCTCGGCTATATCGTTCCGTTTCTCTTCGTCCTGACGATCGTCGTTTTCTTCCACGAGCTTGGCCATTTCCTGGTTGCGCGCTGGGCTGGCGTGAAGGTGCTGACCTTCTCCCTGGGCTTCGGGCCGGAGCTTGCCGGCTTCAACGACCGGCATGGCACGCGCTGGAAGATCTCGGCGATTCCGCTCGGCGGCTACGTCAAGTTCTTCGGTGACGACAGCGAGGCATCGACGCCGTCGACGGAGACGCTTGCCGCCATGACGGCGGAAGAGCGCGAAGGCAGCTTCCATCACAAGTCGGTCGGCAAGCGCACCGCCATCGTTGCGGCAGGCCCGATCGCGAACTTCATCCTCGGCGCCCTGATTTTCGCGGGCATGGCGCTCTATTACGGCAAGCCCAGCACGATCGCCCGGGTCGACGGCCTGGTCGCCGAGAGCGTCGCCGCGAATGCCGGCTTCAAGGTCGGCGACGTTGTCGTGGATATCGACGGCAGCGCCATCCAGAGCTTCGCTGACATGCAGCGGATCGTAGCGTCGAACGCCGGTTCAGAGCTTGGCTTCAAGGTGAAGCGGGACGGCGCGGTCGTCTCGCTCAAGGCGACGCCGGCGCTGAAGGAGGTCAAGGATCCCTTCGGCAACGCACACAAGATCGGCGTGCTCGGAATCGAGCACAAGGCTCAGGTCGGCGAAGCATCCAGCGCGCCGGTCGGCGTCTTCGAGGCCATGAAGATCGGCGTCGAGCAGGTCTGGTACATCATTTCCAGCACGTTCAAGTTCCTCGGGTCGCTGTTCGTCGGCACCGGCAATCCGGCCGAGGTGAGCGGTGTCATTGGAATCGCGAAGCTTTCGGGCCAGGCCGCGAGTGCCGGGTTCCAGTTCGTGGTCAATCTTTGCGCCATCCTGTCGGTCTCGATCGGTCTGTTGAACCTGTTCCCGATCCCGCTTCTGGATGGCGGACACCTGCTTTTCTACAGCGCAGAGGCGCTCCGGGGACGTCCGCTTTCCGAGCGGACGCAAGAGGTGGGTTTCCGAATCGGGCTGGGTTTGGTTCTGATGTTGATGGTGTTTGCGACGTATAACGACATCCTCAGGATCGCCGGGTCCTGAAACCGGGCTTTTCTGTGACGTTGCCGATGGGCAACGTCTTGGAACGAAAATGGAAATGTTCAGCTCTAGTAAGTTTGCCCCCTTGGCAAATTTGGCTACAAGCTGAGCGGCAGGTTGGGAATCTGTCGGGTCGTTGGGGAACGACTTGGCATTGTTAAGATAAGGGCGCGTTGCGCATGATGTTTGGAATGCGAGTGAGGGGGGGCTTGTTCGCCGCCTTGGTCATGTTCGCCGCGCCGGTGGCGGCCACTCTGTCGGCCGTAGCTGTGTCTGCGCCTGCGTATGCGCAGACGGTTGATTCGATCACGGTGGAGGGGAACCGCCGCGTCGAGCTCGAAACCATCCGCTCTTATTTCCATCCCGGACCGGGCGGTCGGCTGGGCCAGGCCCAGATCGACGACGGCCTGAAGGCGCTGATCGAGACCGGTCTGTTCCAGGACGTCCACATCGACCAGCGGGGCGGACGCCTCGTCGTGGTCGTGGTCGAGAACCCGGTGATTGGCCGCGTTGCCTTCGAGGGCAACAAGAAGGTCAAGGACGAGCAGCTCACCGCCGAAGTCCAGTCCAAGCCGCGCGGCACCTTCTCGCGTCCGATGGTGCAGTCGGATGCGCTGCGCATCGCGGAAATCTACCGCCGCTCCGGCCGCTACGACGTGCGGGTCAATCCGCAGATCATCGAGCAGCCGAACAACCGCGTCGACCTGATCTTCGAGGTCAATGAAGGCGTGAAGACGGGTGTGCGGTCGATCGAGTTCATCGGCAACAATGCCTATTCGGCGTCCCGCCTGCGCGACGTCATCAAGACCCGCGAATCGAATCTGCTGAGCTTCCTCGGCGGCAACGACGTCTATGACCCCGACCGGGTCGAGGCCGACCGCGACCTGTTGCGCCGCTTCTACCTCAAGAACGGCTATGCCGACGTCCAGGTCGTGGCTGCGCTGACCGAATACGATCCCGACAAGAAGGGCTTCCTGGTTACCTTCAAGATCGAGGAGGGCCAGCAGTACCGCGTCGCATCCGTCAACTTCACGTCGTCGATCAATACGCTCGATCCGAACGCGCTGCGCTCCTATTCGCGCGTCAATGTCGGCTCGCTCTACAACGCCGAGGCGCTGGAGAAGTCGGTCGAGGAGATGCAGATCGAGGCGTCCCGCCGCGGCTACGCGTTCGCGGTGGTCCGGCCGCGCGGCGATCGCAATTTCGACAATCACACGGTGTCGATCACCTTCGCGATCGATGAAGGTCCGCGCACCTATATCGAGCGCATCAACATTCGCGGCAACAGCCGCACGCGCGACTACGTGATCCGCCGCGAGTTCGATATCTCGGAAGGCGATGCCTACAACCGTGCGCTGGTCGACCGTGCCGAGCGCCGGCTGAAGAACCTCGACTTCTTCAAGACCGTGAAGATCACCACCGAGCCCGGATCCTCCAGCGATCGCGTCATCCTGATCGTCGATCTCGAGGAGAAGTCGACCGGCGACTTCTCGGTGTCGGGCGGTTATTCGACCACCGACGGCGCGCTGGCCGAAGTCAGCGTCTCCGAGCGCAACCTGCTCGGCCGCGGCCTGTTCGCCAAGGCCTCGGTGACCTACGGCCAGTACGCCCGCGGCTACTCGCTGTCGTTCGTCGAGCCCTATCTGCTCGACTACCGCGTCGCGCTCGGCCTCGATTTCTACCAGCGCCAGCAGTTGTCCAACAGCTACATCGCCTACGGCACCAAGACGCTGGGCTTCAGCCCGCGGCTCGGCTTCAGCCTGCGGGAAGATCTGTCGCTGCAGCTGCGCTACTCGGTCTATCAGCAGGAAATCACCCTGCCGTCGACGCTGAACAACTGTAACAACAATCCATTTCTCGCTGACGGTGTAACTCCCAATCCGGCGTTCAATCCGAGCCCGGCCTACGCGAACCTGAACGGGATCAGCCTGGTGTCGACCAATGGTCTCGGCTGCTTCTCCGATGGCGAAGCCTCGCTGCCGGTCCGCAAGGAGCTGGCGGGTGGCAAGACGCTGACCTCGGCGCTGGGCTACACGCTCAACTACAACACCCTCGACAACAACAAGAACCCGACCGACGGTCTGATCGTCGACTTCAAGCAGGACTTCGCCGGCGTCGGCGGCGACGTCAGCTACATCAAGTCCGCGATCGACGCGAAGTACTACACCCCGTTGGTGTCGGACATCGTCGGCGTGATCCACGCGCAGGGCGGTATCCTGAACAAGCTCGGCAGCGACGAACTGCGCATGCTGGACCACTTCCAGATGGGTCCGAACCTGGTCCGCGGCTTCGCGCCGAACGGTATCGGTCCGCGTGACATCAACCCGTACGGCACCATGGACGCCATCGGCGGCACCAAGTACTGGGGCGTGTCGGCGGAGCTGCAGATGCCGTTCTGGTTCCTGCCGAAGGAAGTCGGGCTCAAGGGCGCGGTCTATGCCGACGCCGGCGGGCTGTACGACTACAAGGGCCCGACCTCGTGGGCGGCGACGGGCGAAGTCAACCAGCCCGGCTGTGTCAGGCCGACCAACAACCCGCCGTCTCCGGGCACCTGCCTTGGTCTGAGCTATGACGACAGCAAGGTGGTCCGCACGTCGGTCGGTGTCGGCCTGATCTGGCAGTCGCCGTTTGGTCCGCTGCGCTTCGACTACGCGATCCCGCTGACCAAGGGTGCGTATGACCGCGTGCAAGAATTCCGGTTTGGTGGCGGTACGAGTTTCTAACACCGCCACTCGACCGGACTGCGACGGATGGAATGGCGCAGCCGATCTTCTTCAAAAGTCCTCCTTCGTCATCGCTGGCTGAAATTGCCGCGTTGACGAAGGCGCAACTGGTCGACCCCGAAAGGGGCGCGCACAAGATCAGGGGGCTGGCCTCGCTCGACGAGGCCGGTCCGATGCATCTTGCGTTTTTCGACAATCTCAAATACGCCGACCAGCTGGCCGCGACCAAGGCCGGTGCCTGCCTCGTCAGCCCGCGCTTCGAGGCGCAGGTGCCGAAGGGCACCGCCGTGCTGCGGGCCGCGAAGCCGTTTCAGGTGTTCGTCGAGCTCGCCCGCGAATGGCACGCCGATGCGCTGCGGCCGCAATCCTGGTTCGATACCGAGGGGATCGCCCCATCGGCGATCATCGATCCGACCGCGCGCCTCGAGGATGGTGTCGTCGTCGATCCGCTGGTCGTGATCGGCCCGCGGGTCGAGATCGGCTCGGGCACCATCATCGGCGCCGGCGCGGTGATCGGCGCCGACGTCAAGATCGGCCGCGACTGCAATGTCGGCGCCAAGACCACCATTCAGTTCGCGCTGATCGGCAACAATGTCCTGATCCATCCCGGCTGCAATATCGGGCAGGACGGCTACGGCTTCATCTTCTTCGGGCCCGCAGGCCACGTGAAGGTGCCGCAGACCGGCCGCGTGGTGATCCAGAACAATGTCGAGGTCGGCGCGGCCTCGACCATCGACCGCGGTTCCCTGCGCGACACCGTGATCGGCGAGGGCACCAAAATCGACAATCAGGTCCAGATCGGCCACAATGTGACCATCGGCCGGCACTGCCTGCTCGCGGCCCAGATCGGGCTCGCAGGCAGTCTGACGATCGGCGACAATGTCGCGCTCGGCGCCAAGGTGGGCATCAACAACCACCTCAAGATCGGCGACGGCGCCCAAGTGACGGCGATGAGTGCGGTCAAGGACGACATCCCGGCCAATGGCCGCTGGGGCGGGCATTTCGCCAAGCCGACCAAGCAGTGGTTCAGGGAAATTATCGCAGTGGAGCGGCTGGTGCGCGACAACGAAGCCAAGGGCAAGGAACAGGAGTGATGGAGGAGGCACCGGTCAAATTCGAGCTGGTGGATATCAACGATATCCTGAAGACGCTCCCGCATCGCTTTCCGATGTTGCTGATCGACCGCGTGATCAAGATCCGCACCGACTACAGCGGCATCGGCATCAAGAACGTCACCTTCAACGAGCCGCCGTTCCAGGGACATTTCCCGGATCGTCCGGTTTATCCCGGCGTCATGATGATCGAGGCGATGGCGCAGACCGCCGGCGTGATCGGCATCAAGTCGGTCGAGGGCACCGAGAAGCCGCGCGCGGTGTATTTCCTCACCATCGACAAGTGCAAGTTCAGGAAGCCGGTGATGCCGGGCGACACCATCGAGTACCACATGCGCTCGCTCGGCCGCCGCAAGACGATGTGGTGGTTTCACGGCGATGCCAAGGTCAACGGCCAGGTGGTCGCCGAGGCCGATGTCGGCGCGATGCTGACGGACTAAAGCGTATTCAAGCGAACTGGCCTCCCGATTCGCGTGAAGAAGACGCGTCGAGTAAGCCAGCGGTCACGACGTTCGACAGGCGTATCGGCCATCCGCGCCGGCGATCCGCAGGACGCGGTTGAGGAAGACGCCCATCGATGGTGCGATCATCAGCGCGTCGTAGGTTTCAGTAGGCACGCCGCAATAGTGCTGATAGCTGCCCCTGACCGCGACCAGCAGCGTCCGCTCGCCCGCGCTGTAGCAGACCCGCTGGACGATCGTGCTGCGATTGATGTCGCGGCAGTCGAAGCGCGACAGATCGACGGTCGTGCTGTTGCCGAGGTCGACGGTCTCCGGGCCGATCGGCGCGGAGAGCAGGCTGAGGATCAGCGCGGCGGCCCGGACCATGGATCGGTTGCGACCTTCTCGTTTGCAACAGGCCGTCATGATACGTCACTGGACAGGGCGGTCAAAGTCGCGCTAACGACCGCCCAAATCGACAGCATTGCGCCTTGATAGCACCTTGGCGCCATTAACGAATTCCGGATCGAAAACTTCATGAGCATGATCGACCCGACTGCGCGGATTGCGGATGGCGCTGTGATCGGGGCCGGCACCGAGATCGGTCCGTACTGCATCATCGGCCCCAATGTCGTGCTCGGTGAGAACTGCAAGCTGATCGCGCATGTCACGGTCAGCGGACATACCAAGATTGGCGCCGGCTGCGTCATCTCGCCGTTTGCCGCGCTCGGCGGGCCGCCGCAGGATCTCAGCTATCGCGGCGAGCCGACCCGTCTCGAAGTCGGCGAAGCCTGCACGATCCGCGAGGGCGTGACGATGAATGTCGGCACGATCAAGGGCGGCGGGCTGACCCGCGTCGGCGATCGCGGCTTCTTCATGAACAACAGCCATGTCGGCCATGACTGCATGGTCGGCAACGGCGTGATCTTCGCGACGTCAGCGACGCTCGGCGGCCACTGCGAGATCGGCGACTTCGTCTATATCGGCGGCCTGTCGGCGGTACACCAGTTCACCCGCGTCGGCTCGCAGGTGATGATCGGCGGCGTCTGCGGCGTGCGCGGCGACATCATCCCGTTCGGGCTCGCCAACGGTCAGTACGCGGTGCTCGAAGGCCTCAACATCATCGGCATGCGCCGCCGCCAGTTCACCAAGGCGCGGCTCGCGACCGTGCGTGCGTTCTATCAGAAGCTGTTCCATGGCCCTGGCATCTTCGCCGAGCGGCTGGCTTCGGTGCAGCCGCTGGCGGGCGAGGATCCCGCGATCGCGGAAATCCTCACCTTCATCGAGGGCGGCAAGCTGCGGCCGCTCTGTCTTCCCGCCGATACCAATTGAGCAGGGGATGGCCGCCAGCATGACGTCAGCGGCTCCCTCGCTTTCCTCGCCGGTCGGCGTGATCGCCGGCGGCGGCGCCATGCCGTTTGCGGTCGCCGATCAGCTCACCGCGCGCGGCATCACGCCGGTGCTGTTCGCGCTGCGCGGCGCCTGTGATCCGGCGCGCGCGCAGCGGTTTCGTCATCGCTGGATCTCGGTCGGCCAGCTCGGGCGGGCAACCCGGTTGTTTCGCGATGAAGGCTGCCGCGACCTGATCTTCATCGGCACACTGGTGCGTCCGGCGCTGTCGGAGATCAGGCTCGACTGGGGAACGCTGCGCCTGCTCGGCCATGTCGTACGCGCGTTTCGCGGCGGCGACGATCATCTGCTGTCGAGCGTCGGCCGCATCCTCGAGCAGCAGGGATTCCGCATGGTGGGGATCAAGGATGTCGCGCCCGATCTGCTGATGCCGGAGGGCGCCGTGACGCGCGCGACGCCGGACAGCGCAGCGCTCGCCGATATCGCGCGCGGCCGCGGCGTGCTCGACGCGCTCGGGCCGTTCGACATCGGCCAGGCGGCGGTGGTGATCGACGGTCACGTGGTTGCGGTCGAAGACATCGAAGGCACCGATGGGCTGCTCGCGCGCGTGGCGCGGCTGCGCGCCGAGGGCCGGATCCGCGCCAAGGCCGGCCGCGGCGTGCTGGTGAAGGCGCCGAAGAGCAAGCAGGATCTGCGCTTCGATTTGCCGACCATCGGCCCGCGGACGGTTGAGGGCGCGGCCGCGGCGGGAATCGCCGGGATCGCCGTGATCGCCGGCAACACGCTCGCGGCCGAACCGCAGGCCCTGATCGAGGCCGCCGACGCCAAGGGGCTGTTCGTCATCGGGCTGGCCGGCTGATGCAGGCGCGCAGTCCCAGCACCGGCCGCAAGATCTTCCTCATCGCGACCGAGGAATCCGGTGACCGCCTCGGCGCGGCGCTGATGCAGGTGCTGCGCCAGCGCCTCGGCGATACCGTGCAGTTTTCCGGCGTCGGTGGCCGAGCTATGACAGGTGAGGGCATCGAGCCGCTATTCCCGATCGAAGAACTCTCGATCGTCGGCCTTTCCGCGGTCGTGAAGCAATTGCCGAAAATCCTGCGGTTGATCAGCCGCACCGCCGACGCCGTGCTCGCCGACGCGCCCGACATGCTCGTCATCATCGACAGCCCGGACTTCACCCACCGCGTCGCGCGCCGGGTGCGTGCACGTAATCCGGACATTCCGATCGTCGACTACGTGTCGCCATCGGTCTGGGCGTGGCGGCCGGGCAGGGCGCGCGCGATGCGAGGCTATGTCGATCACGTGCTGGCGCTGCTGCCGTTCGAGCCGGAGGAGTATCGCAAGCTGCAGGGACCGCCGTGCAGCTATGTCGGTCATCCCTTGACCGAGCAACTCGCCTCGCTGCGGCCGAACGAGGAGGAGCAGAAGCGGCGCGACGCGCAGCCGCCGGTCCTGCTGGTGCTGCCCGGAAGCCGGCGCAGCGAGATCAGGCATCATCTGGCGCTGTTCGGCGCCGCGCTCGGCCAGCTCAGCCGGCAAATCCCGTTCGAGCTCGTGCTTCCAACCATGCCGCATCTCGAGGCGATGGTGCGCGAAGGCGTCGCGTCGTGGCCGGTGGCGCCGCGGCTCGCGATCGGCGAGACCGAGAAGCGCGCCGCATTCCGCGTGGCCCGCGCCGCGCTCGCGAAGTCGGGCACGGTGACGCTGGAGCTCGCGCTGTCAGGGATTCCGATGGTGACGGCCTATCGCGTCGGTGCCGCCGAGGCGTTCATCCTGCGCCGTGCAATCCGGGTGTCGTCGGTGATCCTCGCCAATCTCGTGATCGGCACGGATATCATCCCCGAGTTCCTGCAGGAGAACTGCACGCCGGACAAGCTCGCGCAGGCGCTGGTCGATGTGATCAAGGATTCGCCCGAGCGTCTGCGGCAGCTCGTGGCGTTCGCGACGATGGACGGCAAGATGTCGACCGGCGACCAGCCGCCGAGCGTCCGCGCCGCCGACATCGTGCTGGCGGAACTGGGCCGGCGTTCGATCTAGCAATCGATCATGCCTCCACTCTGCGGCGACATACGACCGCAACGGTTCCGCTTGCCTCGAATATTTAGACTGCGTTAATATTAGCGCGGTCTAATATTGGTATGGAGCCCTCCATGAAGATCGATCCTGTTGCTTATGTCGGAGCCGTCGTTCGTGAGGTCGCCGTCCGGGAACGCGATGGCAAACCGGCGCGAGCGGTGATTGCAACGCGCAGCTACGACACCGACATCGCCGATCTCTGGGACGCGCTGACCAATCCCGAGCGCATTCCGCGCTGGTTTTTGCCGATCTCCGGCGAGCTGAGGCTCGGCGGCCGCTACCAGTTCCAGGGCCAGGCGGGCGGCGAAATCACGACCTGTGAGCCGCCACGCCGGCTTGCCGTGACCTGGGAAGCCATGGGCACTGTCAGCTGGGTCACCGTCACCCTGGCTGACGATGGCGCCGGCGGCACGCGCCTGGAACTCGAGCATCTCTCGCTGATCGAGGGTGACTTCTGGGATCGCTATGGACCCGGCGCGGTCGGCGTCGGCTGGGACCTCGCCTTGGTCGGGCTCGCGCTCTACATCGCCGCAGGCCCCGGCGCGCAGTTCGATCGCGCGGCCGCAGAGGCGTGGCCGGGCTCCGAGGATGGCAGGGAGTTCATCCGCCGCAGCAGCGCCGACTGGTGCACGGCTTCGATCAAGGCCGGCACGGACGAGGCCGCCGCGCGCCGGGCCGGGGCCAACACCACGGCGTTCTATTGCGGCGAGCCCGAGCCGGGCGGAGGCTCGTAACCGTGCACGCCTTCGACATCCTCGGTGATCCCGTCCGCCGGCGCATCCTGGAGCTGCTGGCGACCGGCGAGCACAGCTCGGGCGATGTCGTCGCCGTCGTGCAGCGCGAATTCGGCATCACCCAGTCGGCGGTCTCGCAGCAGCTGCGGATCCTGCGCGAGGCCGGTTTCGCGTCGGTGCGCGCCGACGGCACCCGCCGCATCTATGCGGTGGAGCCGCGGCGGCTGCGCGAGGTCGACGACTGGCTCGACCGCTTCAGGGCGTTCTGGCTGCCGCGCCTCGATGCGCTCGCGACCGAAGTTGCGCGCGGCAAACGAAAACGGCGCCATCGGGAATGATGGCGCCGTCTCGGACTCACTCACAAATGCAGCTTACTTGCGCTTGTCGATCTGCACATAGTCGCGGCGCGCGACGCCGGTGTAGAGCTGGCGCGGACGGCCGATCTTCTGCTGCGGATCCTCGATCATCTCGCTCCACTGGCTGATCCAGCCGACGGTGCGGGCGACCGCGAACAGCACGGTGAACATCGAGACCGGGAAGCCCATCGCCTTCAGCGTGATGCCCGAATAGAAGTCGACGTTCGGGTAGAGCTTGCGATCGATGAAGTAGGGATCGCTGAGCGCGATCTTCTCGAGCTCCATCGCGACCTTGAGCATCGGGTCGTCGCCGTGGCCGGTCTCCTTGAGCACCGCGTGACACATCTTCTGCATGATCTTGGCGCGCGGGTCGTAGTTCTTGTAGACGCGGTGGCCGAAGCCCATCAGGCGGACTTCGCTGTTCTTGTCCTTCACCTTGGCGATGAAGTCCGGAATGTTTTCGACCTTGCCGATGCCGTAGAGCATGTTGAGCGCGGCCTCGTTGGCGCCGCCATGCGCCGGGCCCCACAGGCAGGCGATGCCGGCCGCGATGCAGGCGAACGGGTTGGCGCCCGAGGAGCCGGCGATACGCACCGTCGAGGTCGAGGCGTTCTGCTCGTGGTCGGCGTGCAGGATGAAGATCTTGTCGAGTGCGTCGGCGAGCACCGGATTGATCTTGTACTCCTCGCAAGGCACCGCGAAGCACATGTTGAGGAAGTTCTCGGCAAACGAGAGCGAGTTCTTCGGATAGATGAAGGGCTGGCCCACGGTGTACTTGTAGGCCATCGCCGCCAGCGTCGGCACCTTCGCGATCATCCGCATCGAGGCGATCATGCGCTGCCGCGGATCGTTGATGTCGGTGGAGTCGTGGTAGAACGCGGCCAGCGCGCCGACGGCCGCCACCATGATCGCCATCGGATGCGCGTCGCGGCGGAAGCCCTGGAAGAAGCGGGCCATCTGCTCATGCACCATCGTGTGATGGATCACGCGATGGTCGAAGTCCTTCTTCTGCGCCGGGGTCGGAAGCTCCCCGTAGAGCAGCAGGTAGCAGGTCTCGAGGAAGTCGCCGTGCTCGGCGAGCTGCTCGATCGGATAGCCGCGGTATTCGAGAACGCCGGCATCGCCGTCGATATAGGTGATCTTCGACTGGCAGCTGCCGGTCGAGGTGAAGCCGGGGTCGTAGGTGAACACCCCGGCTTGGCCGTAGAGCTTGGCGATGTCGATGACATCAGGCCCAACCGTGCCGCTCAGGATCGGGAAATCGTAGTTCTTGTTGCCGATGGTGAGTGTGGCTGTCTTGCTGGATTTTGCGTCCATCGCGATATCCCCGATGAATTCGTTGCGAAAACCGACCATGCCCAGTCGCTAAACTGCGGCCCATGGCCGGGCGGAACGGCTTGTTGAGAAAGCGTCCGGGGATGGGTAGCTCATTGCAATGTGCGCTGCAAGATGGACCCTGGAGGGGGTCCATGCAGGATTACGCCGCCTGATCGGCGAGGCGGGCCAGACACTCCTGGCGTCCCAGGACGGCCAGCACGTCGAAGATGCCCGGCGACGTTGTTCGCCCGGTCAGCGCCACCCGCAGCGGCTGGGCGACGGCGCCGAGTTTCAGATTGTTCTGCTCGGCGAAATTCCGCATGGCGGTCTCGGTGGTTTCCGCCGTCCAGTCATTCACGGCTTCCAGCGCGGTACGCAGCCGGCCGATCAATGCGCGCGTTTCCGGCGTGAGTAGCGCCACAGCTTTCGGATCGAGCTCGAGCGGCCGATCGGCGAAGATAAAGTAGGCGCCCGCGATCAGCTCGATCAGCGTCTTGGCGCGCTCCTTCAGGCTCGGCATCGCGCGCAGCAACTGCGCGCGGGTGGTGTCGTTGAGCTTGGCCTTCAGCGCGGCGCCTTCAGGAACATAGTCCAGCACGCTCTCGAACTGGGTCACGAGGGAGTGATCGTCGCTCTGCCGGATATAGTGGCCGTTGAGGTTCTCCAGCTTGGCGAAATCGAACCGCGCCGCCGAGCGGCCGATGCCCGGCAGATCGAACGCGTCGATCATCTCCTGGGTCGAGAAGATCTCCTGGTCGCCATGGCTCCAGCCGAGCCGGACGAGGTAGTTGCGCAGGGCGGCCGGCAGATAGCCGAGCGCGCGGTAGGCATCGACGCCGAGCGCGCCATGGCGCTTCGACAGTTTCGAGCCGTCGGGGCCGTGGATCAGCGGAATGTGGGACATGCTCGGCAGCTCCCACTCCAGCGCGTCGTAGATCTGCTTCTGGCGCGCGGCGTTGATCAGATGGTCGTCGCCGCGGATGATATGGGTAACGCCCATGTCGTGGTCGTCGACCACGACCGCGAGCATGTAGGTCGGGGTGCCGTCGCCGCGCAGCAGGACGAGGTCGTCGAGGTTCTCGTTCTGCCAGACCACGCGGCCCTGGACCTGGTCCTCGATCACGGTCTCGCCGGTCTGCGGCGCCTTCAGGCGGATGGTCGGCTTGACGTCCGAGGGCGCGGTGGCCGGATCGCGGTCACGCCACATGCCGTCATAGAGGCGGGTGCGGCCCTCGGCGCGCGCCTTCTCGCGCATCGCGGCCAGCTCCTCGGGCGTGGCGTAGCAGTAATAGGCGCGCCCGGCGGCGAGCAGGCCCTCGGCGACCTCGCGATGGCGGGCGGCGCGGCTGAACTGGTAGATGACGTCGCCGTCCCAATCGAGCTCGAGCCACTTCAGGCCGTCGAGGATGGCGTCGATCGCCTCCTTGGTGGAGCGTTCGCGGTCGGTGTCCTCGATCCGGAGCAGCATCTTGCCGCCGAGCTTTCGGGCATAGAGCCAGTTGAACAGCGCGGTGCGGGCACCTCCGATATGGAGGAAGCCGGTCGGTGAGGGGGCGAAGCGGGTAACGACGGGATTGGTCATGATCGCGCGAGACGTATGCTGGAACGGGCGGTGGTGTATAGCAGGAACCGGACATAACTAAAGCCTCGGTTGACCTTTTGCCCGTCAAACCGGACTTGAGACCCGGCTCGAAACCGGACTTGAAACCGGACTTGGCCGGACGGCACGAATTTGGCAGAAGGTTGAGCCTAATCCTCCAGGGAACCCTTTGATGACGACTGACACGACGGCAGAGGCAGGGCGCGACTTCATCCGCGACATCGTCCAGGCCGATCTCTCCTCCCACAAGCACAACCGGATCGTGACCCGCTTCCCGCCGGAGCCGAACGGCTACCTGCATATCGGCCACGCCAAGTCGATCGCCTTGAATTTCGGCATCGCCCGGGAGTTCGGCGGTCAGTGCAATCTGCGCTTCGACGACACCAATCCGACCAAGGAGGAGCAGGAGTACATCGACTCGATCCAGGCCGACGTGCATTGGCTCGGCTACGATTGGGGGAACAACCTCTTCTATGCGTCCGACTATTTCGAGCGCCTGTACGATTGGGCCGAGGGCCTGATCAAGGCGGGCTATGCCTATGTCGACGACCAGTCGCAGGAGGAGATCCGCACCTCCCGCGGCACGCTGACCGAGCCAGGCAAGAACTCGCCGTTCCGCGACCGTTCGGTCGACGAGAACCTCGACCTGTTCCGCCGCATGAAGGCCGGCGAGTTCTCCAACGGCGCCCGCGTGCTGCGCGCCAGGATCGACATGGCGGCCGGCAACATCAATCTGCGCGACCCCGTGCTCTACCGCATCCTGCACGCCCATCATCCGCGCACCGGCGACAAATGGTCGATCTATCCGAGCTACGACTACGCGCACGGCCAGTCGGATGCGATCGAGGGCATCACCCATTCGATCTGCACGCTGGAGTTCGAGGATCACCGTCCGCTCTATGAGTGGCTGCTCGACAAGCTGCCGGTGCCGTCGAAGCCGCGCCAGTATGAAATGGCGCGGCTGAACCTGACCTACACGCTGCTGTCGAAGCGCGTGCTGACCCAGCTCGTCCGTGACGGGCATGTCTCGGGCTGGGACGATCCGCGGATGCCGACCATTGCTGGCCTGAAGCGGCGCGGCGTGCCGCCGGCTGCGGTGCGCGAGTTCATCAAGCGCATCGGCGTCGCCAAGGCCAACAGCGTGGTCGATGTCGGCATGCTCGAATTCTGCATCCGCGAGGAGCTGAACCGCACCGCGCTGCGCCGCATGGCGGTGCTGCGGCCGCTCAAGGTGGTGATCGAGAATTATCCGGAAGGCCAGGTCGAGGAGATCGAGGCGATCAACCACCCCGACAATCCGGAAGCCGGCACCCGCAAGATCGCGTTCGGCCGCGAGCTCTACATCGAGCGCGACGACTTCATGGAGAACCCGCCGAAGAAGTTCTTCCGCCTCTCGCCCGGAACGGAAGTGCGGCTGCGCTATGCTTACTTCATCAAGTGCACGGGCGTGATCAAGGACGCCGCCGGCGAGGTCGTCGAGCTTCGCGCGACCTATGATCCGGCGACCAAGGGCGGCAACGCGCCCGACGGCCGCAAGGTAAAGGCGACGATGCACTGGCTGCCGGCGGCGCAGTCGAAGCCGGCGGAGATCCGGATCTACAATCAGCTGTTCGCCAATCCGAGTCCGAACGCCGCCGATTTTGCCGCCGACCTCAACCCGCAGTCGCTGGAAGTGTTGAGCGATGCGCGGGTCGAGCCTGCGATCGCCGAGGGCAATTCACCCGATCCGATGCAGTTCGAGCGGCAGGGCTATTTCGTGCGTGACGCGGATTCGAGGCCGGACAAGCTCGTGTTCAACCGCACCATCGGCCTGCGCGACACCTTCGCCAAGGAAGTCGGCGGCAAAAGCTAAAGCTGCTCGAGACGGACGCCAGGAGGGAGGCGATCGATGCCTGAGGAAGCCGACGAGATCGTCTCCGCGATCATTGCAAAGTGGTCGGCAGGTTTCAGCAAGCTCGATGCGGATGCGCTCTCCGCGCTCTACTCGAAGAGCGCGTTCTTCTTCGGTTCGAACCCGACGCTGTATCGCGGTCGCGACGGCGTCAAAGCGTACGCTGAAGGCCTGCCGCGCTGGCACGCGCCGCGCGTTCAGTTCAGCGAAATCAGGACCGCGCAGGTGAATGCCGATCTGGTCAACATGGCGGGCATTGCGTCCTTCTTTCTTGACGGCGATGCGCCCGCGCTCGTCGTCAAGATCACCTGGGTGATCGCGCGCGAGGACGGCGACTGGAAGATCGTCTGCCACCACGTCTCGTCGCAGACGCCGCTGATTTAGGCGCGGACGCCGGGAGTCCCGGGCGTGCGCCCGTCCCAGACGAGCGCCCAGCTGTCCCCGCAGGTCACAGCCTTCGGTTGCGTGTTTCGGTTCCGTTCCGCTAGTCGGGTGGCTGCGGCATCCGCTAGCCTGCCGTCCGGCAGGGATCGCAAGCGGAATGGCGGAGCAGGGCACGACGCCGGGCGGCAAACGCGGCTACGCGGGGACGTGGCCGCCGCGTGCCGCCGTTCCTGCCGGCGGCTATCTGCCGACGCCTGCCAGCATCTGGCGGCCTTTCGTCGAGACATTGCGGCAGTGGGCGCGCGCGGAGGCGGGCGCCGGTCGGCTGTTGCCGTGGGTGCCGGTGGCGTTCGGCACCGGGATCGCATTCTATTTCGCGGCCGAGCATGAGCCGGTGCTGCCGGTCGCGGCCACTGTCGCCATCGCGCTCTGCCTGCTGGCGCTGCTGCTCCGGCGGCGCAGCGTGTTTCCCGCCATCGTGATGCTGGCCGCCGTTGCCGCCGGCTTTGCCATGGCGACGTGGAAGACGGCGCGGATCGCCCACGGCGTGCTCGCGCGGCCGATGTTCTCGGTGGCGCTGACCGGCTTTGTCGAGACGCGCGACATCCGGGAGAAGACTGATCGCTTCGTGCTGCGGGTGGTCTCGATGGAGAGCCCGCGCGACAATACGAAGTTAGAGCGTGTCAGGCTGTCAGTGAAGAAGGGCACCGCGCCCGAAGTCGGCAGCTTCGTCGAATTGAAGGCGCGGCTGATGCCGCCGCTCGGGCCGCAGCGTCCGGGCTCCTATGATTTCGGCCGCGACCTGTATTTCCAGGGCATCGCTGCGTCCGGCTTCGTGATGGGCGCGGTCAAGACCAGGGAGCCGCCGGCAGCCGGTGGCCTTGCGCTGCGCTATGCAGCCTTCATGCAGTGGCTGCGCGACGCCATCGACGCACGCATCCGCACCACGCTCGACGGCGATCAGCGCGCGATCGCAACCGCGCTGCTCACCGGCCGGCGCGATGCGATCACGACGCCGGTCAACGATGCCATGTTCATCTCGGGGCTCGGCCATGTGCTGTCGATCTCCGGCTACCACATGGCTGTCGTCGCAGGCGTCGTGTTCTTCACGATCCGCGCGCTGCTTGCGCTGTTTCCGGCGCTGACTGCGGGACAGCCGATCAAGAAATGGGCCGCGGCGGCCGCGCTCGTCGCCGCGGCGTTCTATCTTTTGCTGTCGGGAGCCGAGGTCGCAACGCAGCGATCGTTCTTCATGACGGCGGTGGTGCTGATCGCCGTGATCGTCGACCGCCGCGCGATCACCTTCCGTACGCTGGCGGTGGCGGCGCTGATCGTGCTGGCGATCGCGCCGGAGGCGCTGGTGCATCCGAGCTTCCAGATGTCGTTTGCCGCGACGCTCGGGCTGGTGGCGCTGGTGCAGATCGGGCTGCCGAACCTCCTGGCGTCGCCCGATCATTCGGTGACCGCGCGGGTCGCGCTGTGGGGCGGGCGTGAGCTCATGGTGCTGATGCTGGCCTCGCTGGTCGCCGGGCTCGCGACCACGCCCTACGCCGCGTTCCACTTCCATCGCGTGACGCCCTACGGGTTGCTCGCGAACCTCGCGGCCATGCCGGTGGTGTCGGCCGTGGTGATGCCGGCGGGCCTGCTCGGGCTCCTCGCCATGCCGTTCGGCTTCGACGGCGTGTTCTGGGCGATCATGGGGTTCGGCATCGACTGGATGATCCTGGTGACGCAATGGGTCGCGGCGCTGCCCGGCGCGGTCGGCCGGATGGCGGCGTTCGGCGTCGGGCCGATGATCCTGGCGAGCGCCGGTCTGATCCTGCTCGGATTGCTGCGTTCGCCGCTGCGCTGGTCGGGGGCCGTGCTGCTCGTGGTGGCTTCGCTCTGGGCGGTGCGGGTGCCGCAGCCGGACGTTCTGGTCTCGGCCGATGGCCGCAACGTCGCGGTGCGTGGCGGCGACGGGCGGCTGCATCTGCTGCACAGCGCCAAGGATGCCTTTCTCGTGAAGGAATGGCTGGCGGCGGATGCCGATGCCCGGACGGCTACCGATGCGTCGCTCGGCGAGGGGGTCTCCTGCGATCCGAGCGGTTGCGTGACGCAAGGGCCCGGCGGCGCCTTCGTCGCGCTGGCGACCCGGCCGGAGGCACTGGCCGACGATTGCGAGCGCGCGGCGCTGATCGTGACCGCGCGGCCGCCACCGCCGCGGGACTGCGCCGCCTCCGTGATCGACGCCGAGCGGCTGCGGCGCCACGGCGCGCTGATGCTGCGGCGGATCCGGGACGGTTATGCCGTCGATGCGGTCAAGCCGGGCGGGATCGACCGGCCATGGTCGCCGGCGGTTCCCGGCGACGGCGAGAGCGAGACCACGCTGCGCGCGCCCGCCGCCGCGCCGCGGCCCGCCGCCGACGCGACGCCGTCCGAGGTCGATCTGCAAAGCGAGGATTAGTAAGCCGAGGATCAGCCGGGATCGAGCGAGGTGCCGGAGGGCAGCTCAAACAGGCCGAGATGGTATTCGTCGGAGTCGGGGCCGCCGTCGGGCTTCTTGACGAGGGTGAAGACAGCCTCGGGAAACCGCTCCCAGACTTTCAGGTCGTCGGCTGTAACCGTCAGCCAGCCGAACCGGAACATGTAGCGGCCCGGCTCCGTGACGCGTCCAACCTTTTGCCATGTGACCTTGTCGACCACTGCGCCGGTTTCCGTGAGTGCACGTCCTCCGCACGCGATCATGCGACAAGCCGTCCGCCGACGCAAATCTCCTAGTGCGCCCCGGAACCCGATGTCCGGGGTCGCTCGAAATCGCTTAGGTCATCCGCCGCCGAACGGTTCATTCCGCGGCGACGATGCGTTCAACCCAAAAACAGCGACGCGAATGCGGAGGGCCGCCGCTCCACAACCTTCGGCTTCTGTTCGACCGGCGGATGCAGCGCCGGCAGTTGCAGCACGCTGACGCGCTGCCCCTCGACGAGCTGGGTCACCAGCACATGGCTGCCGTCGGGGAATTCGACCGCGTCGTGATGGCGATCGGGCACGTCGGGCTCGACTTCGTTGAACACGCCGACGCGGAAGTTCATCGTCTTGGTCCAGATCCAGCGGCTGTCGTAGCGAACGTTCTCGGCGAAAGCGAGCTCGGTGCCTGGCAGCATGCAGACCGCGACAGTGGGATCGTTCTCCGAAGCAAAGCCGCGGGTCGACGTGCCGCGGAAGGTCGTCGTGATCAGCGTCTCTCCGACAATGGCGGGGCGCGATGCCACGGCGTGCAGACTATAGTCACACATCGGTTGGCTCCTCATTTCGAGGTAGCGACCCGTGCCTCTCCTTGAGGCATAGGGCCTCTACCAGAGTGGACGATAGCGAACGAGTGTCTGCTCGTTTCTGGGCGATTGTACGACTGCTCCGCGAACGCTCCGATCACAAACACGCGACGCTGCGTGGGAGGTATCGGAGCGCATCGGGCAGGCCGCACGTTACGCTATCCTTCAAGGAACGATCCGATGTGTTGCTCGTTCCTCGCCGCCGCAAGTATTTGCGCTCAGTACTTGCGATAGAGGCCGATCAGCTTGCCCTGGATGCGGACCCGGTTCGGCGGCAGGATGCGCACTTCATAGGCGGTGTTGGCCGGCTCCAGCGCGATCGACGCGCCGCGGCGGCGGAAGCGCTTCAGGGTGGCTTCCTCCTCGTCGATCAGCGCCACCACGATGTCGCCGGTATTGGCGACGTCGTTGCGCTGGATCAGCGCCATGTCGCCATCGAGGATGCCGGCATCGACCATCGAGTCGCCGCGCACTTCCAGCGCATAATGCTCGCCGGCGCCGAGCATGTCGGGCGGCACGCTGATGGTGTGGCTGCGGGTCTGCAGCGCCTCGATCGGCGTACCGGCGGCGATCCGGCCCATCACCGGGACGGCGACCGGACGGTTGCCGTCGTCCTCGGCGACCGGGGGCGTGCTGGTGCGCTTGCCGAGGGTGCCTTCGATGACGCTTGGCGTGAAGCCGCGGCGGCCGTTGCCGCCGCCCGCGGAGAGCTCGGGCAGCTTGATGACTTCGATGGCGCGGGCGCGGTTGGGCAGGCGGCGGATGAAGCCGCGCTCCTCCAGCGCAGTGATCAGGCGGTGGATACCGGATTTCGAGCGCAGGTCGAGCGCATCCTTCATCTCGTCGAAGGAGGGCGGCACGCCGGCCTCTTTCAGACGTTCATTGATGAAACGCAGAAGTTCGTACTGTTTGCGCGTGAGCATCTCGAGTATTCCCCCGGTTGATAGCGTCGTTCGATTCCGAGACTCTTCAGTGGGGCCTGCAGGCCGGGCCTGACCTCAGGAGCATTGTGCTTGCTGCAAGCGCTCCCTGGCGGCCTCCCGTTTGTAGACACCAGTACTCGAAACAAATCATGAACGGACACTATATGTTCGATATGTGTTCCGCAACCACTTAATTTCAGGTGAACGCGCACGGCAACGCACAATGAGCGGGCCGCGAAAGCCTCACTCCGGCAGCGTCAGGATCTCGCATTCGGCGCCTTTGACGGCCGCCGGCGCAAACGGCGGACGCACGAGAAGTGCCCGTGCCGCAGCGAGATTCCCGAGCAGCGACGAGTCCTGCTGCATGACAGGCGTTGCGATCAGCGTGCCGTCTTCGCGCTCTTCGATGCGCGCACGCAGATAGTCCTCGCGCTGGTCGTTGGCGGCGAGGTCGCGGCCGAGCAGGGCGCTCGCGCGGCGATGATGAATCACTTTTCGGCCGCTCAATGCGCGAATCAACGGCACCAGGAACAGGAAGGCGCAGACATAGGAGGACACCGGATTGCCGGGCAGGCCGATCACCCGCATCGACCCCAATCGGCCGTGCATCATCGGCTTGCCGGGCCGCATCGCGATCCGCCAGAACGCCATCTGGACGCCCTCGGCCTCCAGCGACTGCTTGACGAGATCGTGGTCGCCGACCGAGGCGCCGCCGGTGGTGATCAGGATGTCGGCACCGCTCTCGCGCGCCCGGCGGATGCCGGCCGTGGTCGCCTCCACGGTGTCGGCGGCGATCCCGAGGTCGACGGTCTCGGCGCCTTCGGCGCGCGCCAGCGCCCGCAGCGCGTAGCCGTTGGAATAGACGATCTGGCCGGGGCCGGGCTTCGATCCCGGCATCACCAGCTCATCGCCGGTTGCCAGCACGGCGACCTTCGGCCGGCGGCGCACCGCGAGCTCCGGATAGTTCATGGCGGCCGCCAGCGACAGCGCGCGATCGGAGAGGCGGCTGCCGGCGGCGAGCAGCACGTCGCCTTCGCGGAAGTCGACGCCCGCGGCGCGGATGTGCCGTCCGGCGGCAGCTAGCTCTGATATCGCGATGTGGTCGCCGTCGACCCTGGTGTCCTCCTGGATGATGACGGCGTCGGCGCCGTCGGGGATCACGCCGCCGGTAAAGATCCGCACCGCCTCGCCGGCACCGACCGTCCGCTCGAACGGCCGGCCGGCGGCGACTTCGCCGATCACCTTGAGCCGGGCCTTCAGATCACCCGCATCGGCTGCCCGCACCGCATAGCCGTCCATCGCCGACATCGGCTGCGGCGGCTGGGTGCGAAGCGCGGCGAGGTCACCCGCCAGCGTACGGTGGTAGGCGGCATCGAGCGCGACCATCTCCTGCGGCAGCGGCTCGGCGCCGGCGAGAACGGCGGACAGGGCATCGGCAACCGGCATCAGGGCCACGCTCAGAGCTCCTCAAATCCAGGGTTCAAATCCCAGGGTCAAATCCCAAGGTCAAATCCCAAGGTCAAATCCCAAGTGCAGTCAGTGCCCCTGCCACGTCATCCGTCGATGTCACGTGGATGGCATGAAGGCCGCGCGCCCGCGCACCCTCGATATTGGCAGCCAGGTCGTCGAAGAACAGGATCCGCGACGCCGGCACGCCGATGGCTTTTACCACATGATCGTAAGCCGCGGCGTCGGGTTTGCGAAAGCCGATCGTCGAGGACAGGAAGATGGTGCGGAAATGGCCGAGCAACTCGGCATGGGCGACCGAGAAATGTGCGACATGGGCCGGGTTGGTGTTGGAGAACGCGTAGAGCGGCATCCGCTTCGCGGCGGCCGCGAGCAGCGGCGCGATGCCCGGCATCTCGCCGGTGAAGATCGAATTCCAGCCCTCGAGGAATTGCGCGTCGCTGAGGCCGATGCCGAGCGACTGGCGCAGGCTCGCGAAGAACGCCGCATCGTCGATCCGGCCGATCTCGTGATGCTTGAAGCTGTCGTCGACGACGAAGCGGCTGGCGAGTTCGGCCGGTGCGCAGCCGGCATGCTGCGCCCAGTGCGCCATCACCTTGTCAAAGTCGATGTCGAGCACGACGCGGCCGATATCGAACAGCAGCACGTCGACGGAATCGGGGGAGAGTTGCGAGGTCATTGCGTGAAACCGTGTACGAGAATTGCAGGCAGGCGGCAATGTCCCCGATTTGTGCGGCAGGCATGCGACGAGTCTTCCCTGCGAAAGGTATCGGCTCCGTCATCCTGAGGTGCGCGCCTTGCGGCGCAATTGCGCCGCTGGGCGAGCCTCGAAGGATGCACGGCTGCAGTCGCTCCGCCAACCCTTCGAGACGGCCACTTCGCGGTCTCCTCAGGGTGACTGTGATAGGCGTGATCCTGTGATTTCCCCAATCGTCGTGCTGGCGAAAGCCAGGACCCATAACCACCGCATCTGGTGATGAACGGGACAGCGGCCCCAGCGTCGCGCAACAATTCTCATTTGGGGTAATGGGTCCTGGCTTGCGCCAGGACGACACTGAATTTGTGGCGCAGTTTGTCGGTCATACGCTCGCATTCTCGCGACATGAATAGCCCGAGTCTATGCATTTCATTTCGCCGCTCGGAGAACAGAGGGCGCAGGGAACGCCGGGTGCGATCGCACCCGTGCAAAGGGTAGCGAACTCGGGGGTAGGACCACAGGTGCAACCGGAGCAATCCGGCTTTCCCTGCGCGATGGGCTACGGCTTATCCGTGCTCGCCGGCGAGACTGCGACGCCAGGCCGTCAGGATGGAGAGAAGCTGAAATTCTTTCATTTCGATTCACATGCGTGATTTTCGAAACCCGAATTTGCGCGGATCATTGCACGACTGGGCAGGATGATGTTCATTTCAAGCATATTGCAGACCCAGTAGGCCGTTGATTTTTTGCAGACGACGGTCGGCGACAACATAGGAAATGCAGTGGCCCCGGCTCGCCCCTCTCGCCGGGGCCATTGCCTTGCGCTGATGTTAGCGCCTCATCGAACGGACAGCGTGGAAATCGGCTTTCTCAGCTTTGCTGGAATGTCATTTGTCGTGCTGGTCGCCAGCGTGGGCTGGCTTCTGATCGGATGAGGCGGGCATTCAGTGGATGATCGGAACTTGGCCTCGGTGTGTTGCCCACTCGCTGGGGCCTTTTCTTTCCAGCTTCCGCATCAATCGACTAGTGCAAATAGGTCAACCCTCCCGCCACGATTGCCAAGGCAAAGGCAGAAACAGCCACCGCGATAATCCAGGGCATGTCGTGGCGTTCTCTCGGGGTCATGGCGGCTCCCTTGCCGGTCGCAGGCTGCAGTAGTTCTGGCTTGCCGCAAGCGGCCGACCAGGCTCACGGTTCTCGCTTGATGGTCCCTTCATGACAATTTTCGCGGTAGCGGCGGCAGTTGTCTTGGCCTGCTATGCCAAGCTCCTCTCTGTACATGCAACCGTCACGCAGCCACTCGCAATTGACATGCGGTGTCGATGGCGAGCAAGAATTGCGAAACTTGACGCAATTTTCCTCGCCTTCGCCAAGTTCGTCTTTCAGTTCGCACGCGCGCAGCAAGTCACGGCAGTCGCCGCCTTGCGGTGTCGTGGCAGATGCAGAATTGGCTAAATGTCCCGAGTGCCATGCAGCAAAGATCGCGAGAGCGGCGGCGCACAAGGCGGCAATGGTTGGCCTGACTGGCGTCTCGCTCACCTTGATTGCGGCTCCCGTAAGATGAGGGTAGGGGCATTGCCGCCACCACCGCTCTCGTTTGATGCTCGGCCTTTACCTTGGGAACGGTCGGCGACCACGACTGTTCCTCGCCGGGACCCCGCGAGCGATGGAGGCGTTCGCTCCATTCCGATCATGGACGCCGTCAGACTGGGCGCGAGCCTTTGTGGCTCTCCGAGCATGCATCAGGGGTGCAGAAGCCAAAGCAGCCGTTGCCGGTGCTGTTCACTGTCAAGCTGATTTCTGCGCATGACTTCAAGTTCGGCCTGAACCTTGGTGGTGTCCTCATTCAGCCGCTTCAATTCAATCAGGGACGCCTCAAGCTCAGCGAGCCGCTTTTCGCCTTCGACCACGTCGAGTTCAATCTGCCTCAGCTCGTCCATGATCGCGTCTTTGTACATCGAACTCCCGGCGTATTTTGCCACCAGTCGTGCGTGCTGCACTGTTCAGCAGAAACGGCCTGCAAATCCTGCCGTTCCTGGCTGTGCTCAGAATCCGTTTGTCACCCGCCGACGGCCTTCTGAAGCGCGACCAGCAAGCCGAAGACCGAGCCGGTCACAGCGAGGAAGACGGTGAAGTAGTAGATGCGATACATGACTGGCCGTTCTTCGCTGGTCTAGTCGAGTAGATTGTATTTTGTGCTCAAGCGTTCCTGAATACGAAGCGCTGCGTGATCGGCAGTTGATTGAGCGGCCTCGCCGTAATCCGCGATCGTCGCGCGCCACGACGTTTCCTTGCCGAGCACATGAACCGGGCTGATGATCACTTCCTTGACGCCGGCGCAGCCCGGCTCGCCGCGCAAAAGATCAAGGATTTCGTAAACGAGCCTTGCTCGCGGAACAGATTGCATTTCCATCGCCGGCCAACATCGACTGCGCAGTCACGGACACATGTCGGCGACAGCTGGATACTTGCAGTTGACGCTCGTCACGATCGGTCGTTCCTCGCGCGCGAATAGATGCCCGGCAAACCAATGTCTTTCCGTAAAGATGGATTCATAGGAAGCCCGCCTATGGGCGACTCCTATGAAATCGTTCGGCACTCGGAGCCTTGGTTGGCTGCGCGCCGCCGATGTCGGATTGATGACCGTGTCGCCGGTTCAGTCGCAGAGTCTCGGTTGAATTTCATTGGATAGGGTCGCTCAAGCAGACAAATTGTCGGGCTGTCCGGATCGAGGCGCCCGCTCACATCCGGGACAGCGCGAGCCCGAGATAAGCGATCAGCGCGCCGGTGCTGAGAATGATGACGACGAGCGCTTGCTCTGAACGTGCCTGTAAAGTTTTCCGGGTCACGGCGATGACGCTCCGTCTCCTTGAAATCATTTTGTCCAACTGACACCGGCCACCGCTCGTTCCGGTTCCGGCGCCGGAACTTGCATGAACTTTCATAAATGTCGGACCGAGATGTCTCGTCCAGTTCCACCCCGGAAAAGGCAACGCCGCCCGCATTGAATACGGGCGGACGGCGCTGGTTCTAGCCCCAGGAGGGATGGCAAAATCCTGACCTGTACGGATTACGGACGAGAGCGGAGCGGGGTTCACGGCGTCGGGCCCGTACGATTCCGGTCATCCGAAGGGGCGGAGCAAAGCGTCGCGATAAGGTCTAGGATGATGCGACTGAGTTGCTCTGGCCCCGGCGACCCCCCTCGCTGGGGCCCTTTGTTTGCAACATCGATCTCGATGGGGCCGGACTGCATCGCCAGGTGGCGCCTGATGCGGTCTCACTGTTCGCGCAGATCGACCTGCGTCAGGATGCCCTGCCGCAGCGCGAGGCGGACCAGTTCGATGTCCGTGCCGACGCCGAGCTTGTCCTTGATCAGGGAATGCAGGTTCGCGACCGTCTTGGGGCTGAGATGCAGCGCCTCGGCGATCTCGTCGGTGGTCTTTTCCGCGAGCAGCATGCGCAGCACTTCGAACTCCCGCGCGGTCAGCAGGTCGGCGGCGGCGCGCTCGCCGGCGAGGTGGCTGAGCGCGAGCTCGTGGTCGATGTCCGGGCTGATCGCGATCTTGCCCGACAGCGCATCCATGACGGCATGCACCAGCGTCTCCGGCGGGCTGGTCTTGGTGACATAGCCGCTCGCGCCGGCGCGGATCGCCTGCACGGCAAAGGCCGCGTTCTGGTGCATGGTGAACACCAGGATCCTTGCACGCTTGTCCCACTGCCTGAGGCGCCGGATGGCCTCGATGCCGCCGATGCCGGGCATCGACAGGTCCATGATCACGAGATCGGGTTCGGTCTCCTTGTAGAGGCGGTAGGCCTCGACGCCGTCGGAAGCCTCGGCGACGACACGGAGGCCCGGCTGCTTCTGCAGCATAGCCCGGTAGCCCTCCCGAACCACGGCGTGGTCGTCGACCAGCATGATGGTTCGCGCCGCACTGCTCATGCCGCGCGTTCCACGGGCGCGGCCCCGGCGCCGGCGGCCACGGGAACGACGACGCGGAGCGATGCGCCATGGGGCTGCCCGGCCTCGAAGCTCAACCGTCCGCCGAGTGCGGCGACCCGCTCGCGCATGCCGAGCAGGCCCATGCCGGACGTGACCTGTAGATCGCTTTGCGGATTGCCGGGCCTGCCATCATCGTCGATCGCGAGCGCGATTTCGCTGTCGCCGCCGGAAGGCGCCTCGCGCATCTCGAGCCGCAGCACCACGCGCGTGGCGCCGGCGTGCTTGGCCGCATTGGTGAGCGCCTCCTGCACGATGCGGTAGAGATTTGCGCTGACGGAAGCGGGAAGGCGCGCGAACGATCCCGATAGGACGATCTCGAACCGTGGCTGCCCGCGGCTGCGGCCGTTCCAGCCGGCGATCAGGCCCTCCAGGCTCGCGGCGAGACCGAGCTCGTCGACATCGGGCGGGCGCAGCCTGAACAGGGCGCCGCGCAACGTCTCCATCATGTCGGTTGCGGTCCGCGCGATGCCGTCGCACTCAGCGAGCAGGGGCGGGCAATCCTGGATCGCGGTCAGGCGCGCCGATGCGGCGAGTGCGCGGATCGCCGCCAGCGACTGCCCGAACTCGTCATGCAGCTCGCGCGCGAGATGCCGGCGTTCCTCGTCCTGCACCACAATCAGTTTCTGCGTCAGCGCGTTGCGGTCGGACAGCGCGGCGGCGAGGCGCTCGGCGAGTTGGTTGAAGACGTCGCCGATCGCCGACAATTCGGCGAGATCGAACGGCGGCAGGCGCGCGGCGAGGTCGCCTGCGGCGATCCGCTCGAGCCCGTCGCGGATCAAAAGCGTCGGGCGCAGCGCACGCGCCAGCGCCGCATAGACCAGCGCGCAAAGCAGCGGCAGCGCGATCATGAGCACCGCCATCAGCCGGCCGGCATCGTGCCAGGCCTCGGCCGTCAGCACGGCCGGATCGACCCAGACCACGGCCTCGCCGATCGCATGGCCGCGCGCCATCACCGGGCGGACGGCCTCGCGGCCGGGATCGAACAGGCGGCGATAGAGCGCCGCGAAGGCCAGCGGCGGCGCCGCCGTATCGGTCTGCGCGCCGCCGCAGAAGCGCTGGCTGATCTCGCCGCCATTGCTGCGAAAGGCGAGGCACAAGCCCGGCGCCATGACCGAGGCGGCCACGCTGTCGAGATCGGGGAACTCGGTGTGCGGATTGTTCAGCCACTGGATCTTGTTCTGTTGCAGCTCCAGCGTCCGGGCGGCGATATCGGCAACGGCGGCGATCCTGGCGCGCACCGCGCGGTCGGAGTCGAACAGGAAGTAGCCGGAGATCACGGCAAAGCAGAGTGTGGCCGCGGCGGCCACCCGCAAGGTCAGCCGCAGCTTCAGATCGCTTCCGGACCAATTCCGCATTGGCGTATCCTCGGGGTCGCAGGCGGCCTTCGACGCCCGTTGCGGGCAGGGCCGTCATGCGCATTAAACGGCAGAATGGACCGGTCGAGAAGCGCCGCGGTGGGTGCGGACCGCAATCGTGAAATTTTCCCGGCACCGGCCGGGAGCCGCTCCGCTGCGGCGCGGAGGTAGCCGCCCTAGAGCTGCGGTCGACCCGCCCGCACCAGCACCTGAAAGGCCCGGATCATGCGCCAGTCCCGCCTCGTCTTGTACGCCCTCCTGTTGATCGGCCTCCTGGCCGGACCTGGTCCGCTTCGCGCCGAAGCCGCCGCCGCGCAGGCATCCCCGCTCGGCGTCAGCATTGACGATTTCAGCTATCTCGACACCTCGGGCGAGGTGGTCGATCAGACCGCCGTGCATCAGAAGCGGCTCGATGCATTCATGGCCGCGCTGCGCGCCGATGTGGCGGCAGAGCCGCGCTATCGCCTGGTCCCGCCAGCGGCGTCCGCAGGCGAGGCGCAGATCAAGGTGGTCGGCGGCGTGCAGAAGATGAGCACGCTGATCCAATGGGCCAAGGTCGCGGTGATCGATGTCGGCGCGAGCCGTGTCCTGTACGAAAAGCTCTACACGTTTCGGGGCGACAATGACGAGGCGTGGGACCATGCGCGGATGTTCGTGTCGCGCGAGGTGCGCGCTGCCCTTGCGGCCGCGCTGCCGCCGGCGCAGGCCACGGCCGCAGCGCCGATCGGGCTTGCGGTGTTCGAGTTCGAGCTCGAGGACACCTCCGCGGCAACCGCGTCCGGCCTTGCCGGCTCCGATGCAGCCTATCTCGCCGACGTAACGAAGGGCGTGCGTGACCGGCTCGCGCAGTCGGGCCGCTACCGGCTGGTCGATACTGCCGGCGCGACCGCGGCGCCCGTCAAGTCGCGCGCACTGCGCGATTGCAACGGCTGCGAGGCCGCGATTGCGAAAGAGCTCGGCGCCGATCAATCGTTGATCGGCGTGATCAGGCGGGTTAGCCGGACCGAATACACCGTCGGCTTCCAGCTGCGCGACGCCCGCAGCGGCGCGGTCGTCTCACGCGGCGACAGCGGCCTGCGGATGGGCGCCGATTATTCCTGGACCCGCGGCGCGGTCCATCTGGTCGGCGACCGCCTGCTCGAGGGTGGGGCGCAGCGCTAGCCCCGAACGGCAGGCGGACCATAGCAAAGCGCGATAGCTGCTAGACACGTCGTCGTCTATCGCCGGGCCTGAGTGTGGGTTATCAACGCCCCCTGATCACCGCACAGGAGCCGCCGATGCGCTTGCCCGCCGTTCTCTTCGCTCTCACGCTCGCAGCGAGCCCCGTGGCGGCCGAGGAGTTGTCGGGCACGCTGCAGAAGATCAAGGAGACCGGGAAGGTCACGCTCGGCTTTCAGGAAGCGTCCGTTCCCTTCAGCTATCTCGACGACAACGCGCGGCCGATCGGCTTTGCACTCGATATTTGCCTTGGGATCGTCGATGCCGTGAAGAAGCAGCTCGGCATGCCGGACATCGCGGTCGACTACCTTCCCGTCACCTCGTCGAACCGCATCCCCCTGATGGTCAACGGCACGATCGATCTGCACTGCTCGGCGACCACCAACAGCGCCGAGCGCCAGAAGCAGGTGACCTTCACCAACACGCACTTCCTCAGCGCGACGCGTTTCGCCGCCAAGAAATCCCTCGGCATCAACACGATCGACGACCTCAAGGGAAAATCGGTCACCGCCGTTGCCGGCTCGGTGAACCTGGCACAGCTCGTCAAGGTCAATGCCGAACGCAAGCTCGGCATCAACGTTCTGCCGGCCAAGGACCAGGCCGAGGCGTTCCTGATGCTGGACACCGATCGCGCCCAGGCCTACGCGCTCGACGACGTCCAGCTCGCCGTCGCGATCGCGCGATCGAAGGAGCCGGCACTCTACATGATCAGCGAGGAGGCCTTCTCGAAAGCGGAGCCGTTCGGCGTCATGCTGCGCCGGGAGGACGCGCCCTTCAAGGCGCTCGCCGACCGCGCCACGGCGGAGCTCTACAAGAGCCCGGAGATCGAGGTGATGTACAGGAAGTGGCTGGAAGCGCCGACCCCGCCGAAAGGCATCAACTACAACGTCCCGATGTCGCCGGCACTGCGCAACGCGTTCAGGAATCCGAGCTCGAGCTACGATCCTGATGTGTATGAGGTTGCGAAGTAGCGCGGAGAGGATGGGTGGAGCGAAGCGTTACCCATCATTCGGGCCGCGGGATGAGTGATGGGTTTCGCTTCGCTCGACCCATGCTACGCACTGTGCGACGCGGGTGCAGTCTGGTCTACGCCTGGCCAATGACGCGACCGGAAAACGGATCATCGTGCCAAGCCCGCAATCCTTGGAACGGCATTTCGCGCGCGGCGTCAAAAACGAAATAGCGTCTCATATACATCGGCGGTTTTTCTCCTAAGCTTGCAGCGTTGTGATTGCTGATCAGGAGCAGGCCGTTGACCGCGCCATTTTCTCTCTCTCGACGTTCTGCACTTGGTGTGCTCGCCGGAAGTCTGGTCGCCGGCGGCGCGCGCGCCCAAACCGTGGCGGGCGCTGGCGCCGATCTCGGCGGCGTCACGCTGCGCGTTGCGTATTACAAGGGCGGCTGGCGGCCGCTGCTGCAGGCGGCCGGCGAGGACAAGACGCCGTACCGGATCGAATGGAAGGAGCTCAACAATGGCGTGCTCCATATCGAGGCGCTGAACGGCGATGCGCTCGACATCGGATCGGGCAGCGAGATCCCGGCGATGTTCGCCGCGCGCCAGAATGCCAAGGTGCGCTTCATCGCCGTCACCCATGAGGATCTCAACATCCAGGTCACGGTGGCGGCGAAGGATGCGCCGATCCATTCGATCGCCGACCTCAAGGGAAAGCGCGTCGGCTATGTGCGCGCGACGACGGCACATTATTTCCTGGCCAAGCAACTCGAGGAAGCAGGCCTTGGGTTCGGCGATATCGAGGCCGTCAATCTGACGCCGTCGGACGGTTACACGGCGTTCGCCTCCGGCAAGCTCGATGCCTGGGCGATCTACGGCTACAACGGTCAGCTCGCGATCGCCAAGCAGGGCGCGCGCCTGCTCAAGACCGGCGTCGGCTATCTCTCGGGCAATTTCCCGATCTACGCCAATCCCAGGGCGGTCGACGATCCGCTGCGCCACTCGGCGGTGAGCGACCTGTTGCTGCGGATCCAGCGCGCCTATGCGTTCGCCAACAAGAATTTCCCGCTCTATGCGGCCGCGCAGGTGGCGGAAACTCATCTGCCGTTGCAGGACATTCT
This sequence comes from Bradyrhizobium macuxiense, assembly GCF_007993935.1. GTDB lineage: Bacteria > Pseudomonadota > Alphaproteobacteria > Rhizobiales > Xanthobacteraceae > Bradyrhizobium > Bradyrhizobium macuxiense_A. Next base: position 477,195 of record NZ_VITY01000003.1, read on the forward strand.
CGACCAGTTCGCCCGTCGCAGCGACGACTTCTCGCTCGCCGGCGTGACGCCGGACGTGCCGGACACCCACCAGAAGGTCGCCGACACCTTCCTCAAGCTCGGCGTGCTCGACGCGCGCGCCGAGGTTGGCAAATTCTGGGACACGAGCTTCAACGAGGTGATCGCCGCGGGCGCGGCCAGCCTCGCGCGGATCTGACGTTGGTCATGCGGGCGTAGCCCATTTGGGCTAGGGATCGGCGCCCTGACGCCGCGTCATTGACGCGCGGATCCTGCAAGATCGCTGCGCACTCGACCACCATGTTCCGGCGGTGTATGGAACTCGAATATTTTACGGCCCCAGCGTGACGACTGGGGCCGCAGGAGGTGTTGTGTGCCTCTGGGGCAATGATTCAGAGCACGCCCACTGAACGGCACACAGCGGCGAATGTTCCAACCGTCCGCGGCCGTGCCATGCTGCCATGCAGACCGAGAAGGTTGCAGGCCACGCCGCGCTCGTATCATGATGACGTCGATTAACCCGATTAGAATTCGGGTCTGGTAGACGATCCCGGCACCGGCCTCCAAAGCCTTCCGGACCATATTCTGCGTGCGACTGATTTTCCTGGTTATGCCGATTGCTGTTCGGAGCTGAAATTGAATCACGACACATTGGCCAAGCTCACCGTCACCATCATTGTCCTGGTCGCGCTGCTGGTTTGGCGTGTCGGCGACCAGAAGAAAGCGATTGCATGCGGCGCGAACTGCCCGACGGACGTGTCGGCGAGCCGGAAACCCGCCCAGTAGGATCGGAACTGTTCCGATCAGCAGCGTAATTCAAGCGACGCGGATCACGCCTATTGATCGCCGTCGCTTCCGTTCTAGACGGGTAAGGCGTTAGCGTTTCGCAGGCTCGCCGCTCTTGTTGCCGGGCAATCCCTTGACGTTCGAAGGATCCTGTTGCCGAACATGCTGGTTCTGCGAATTCGAGCCCACCGTGCTCTGTCCCTTGGCCGGCGGCCCGTTCTTGTTACCCGGAGCTCCGCTGATTCCGGTTCCGGAATTCTGGGCGCTCGGAGATGTCGCGGCATTCGTGGAATCGGTGGTGGCATCCGGGCGTCCCGGAGGCGTGGCGGCCGCGCCGGGTCTATCCTGGTTACCGACATAACCGGACTCACCGGAGTTGCGCGTCTTCGCGCCCTTGTCGGCCTCGTTTTGCAGGTTCTGCGCGGCCGCGATAGGAGCAGTTGCCGTAATAGCTGTGATCAGCAGCGCGATTGTGCTGATTCTCATGAGCTTCCTCCTAGGTTGCCCGAGACAACACATTCCGCGGTCATCATTTCCTATGCGCGCCAGAATTTCTCGCGATGGAACACACAATTGCCGACGAACCCGCACTTCGTCTTGCCGGCTGCTCGTCTCACAGTCCGTGACGGCGATTGCGTTCGGCGCGCAGCGAGCTGCCGACGAAGCCGACGTCCTCGATCCCGCGATGGATGTCCTTTGAGCAGATCAGCAGCGTCAGCGCGATGGCGCCGACCGCGACCAGCGTGGTTACGAGCAGGGGGGTGCCGCAGAATGCGGTGAGCAAATTATCGAGCGGCCCGCTCGATCGACGGGCAACACAGACCGAGGTTGCCACCAGCGCCCAGCCGCCGAGTGCCACGCCGGCCGCGTTGGTGCAGGCGAGCGCGATGATGACCGCGGCAAGGCCCTTCTTGATCGACAGCACAAGGTCGACCAGCTTGATCACGGCGCAACACGCGACGGCAAAGCCTGCGGCGACGATCCATCCAGGCAGGTTTGCGGTCAGGGCCTGCGCCTGAGCGGCCCACAGCCCGAGCGCGGCGACGCCGGCGAGCAGCGCGAGATTGAGCTTCACGGCCTCCGGAAACCGGCAGCGAAGCAGATAGGCGTTGAGCTTCTCGACGAGGTCGAGCAGCGCACAGGCAATCAAGCCCGCCGCGAATCCGCCGAGATGCACGCCCCAGTCGATCCGCGAATTGCTGATCGCGAGCGCGATGTTCAGCCCGATGTTGATGGCGAAGAAGTCGAAGCGGACATCGAGCTTGCCGAGGATCCACAGGCAGAGCAATGCGCCGAGAATGCCCGAGGTGGCGCCGGAGGCGCCGACCGTCAAATAGGGCGTAGCGTGGGTCGCATTGCCGACGATGGCGCCGAACACCATCGCGCAGAAATAGATGATGACGAAGTAGGCCGGTCCGACCCGCCGCTCGAGATGTCCGCCCCACAGCACAAGACACAGCATGTTGGTGGCGAGATGCACGAAGTTGACGTGCAGGAAGCCGTAGGCGAGCAGCCGCCAGTATTCGTGCCGCGCCAGCGCGGCCGTGTACATTCCGCCATAGCGGAACAGCAGCGCCGCCGGCGCCGATGCGCCGCCGGCCTGGATGAAGCAGAACCCCGATGCCAGAACGGTCAGCGTCATCAGCGCATAGACCGCTGCATGAGGGATTTCGAAGAAGCCGGGACGGTACGTGGCCATGGGATAGCCGGGAGGGAAGGTTCCACAACGTAGCGAAGCGGTGTGAGAATTGCTACTTCCGCGTGCTTCGCCGTGCCTCTATCGGCCAGGGCACGGTGCGTATATCGTCGGCACCAAACACAAGATCGGCCCGCGCGCGGGTTACGACGCGATATGAGGAAACGATGTCCGACATGCTGCTGTTTTCGCCGATGACCATCCGTGGCGTCACGCTGAAGAACCGCATCGTGGTGCCGCCGATGCATCAATATTCGGCCGAGAAGGGCTTTCCGACCGACTGGCATCTGATGAACGCCGGCAAGTTCGCCGCCGGCGGCGCCGGTCTCGTGATCGTTGAATCGACCAAGGTCGAGCGCCGCGGCTGCGGCACCATCGGCGATCTCGGCATCTGGGACGACAAGTTCATCGCGCCGCTCAGCCGTGTCGCGGGTTTCATCAAGCAGCAGAACGCGGTCGCCGGCATCCAGCTCGGTCATTCCGGCCGCAAGGCCCGCGCGAGCCGTCCCTGGGAGGGCGATCGTCCGCTCGAACGCAGCGCCGAGATCGAGGATTGGGACGCCTGGACGCCGGTGGCGCCGAGCGCGATCGCCCACAGCGAGCGCTGGCCGGTGCCGCGGGCGCTCGAGACGCAGGACGTGAAGGATCTCGTCGCCGCCTGGGGGCAGGCGGCACGGCGCGCGCACGAGGCCGGCTTTGACGTGCTCGAACTGCACGGCGCCCACGGCTATCTCGTGCACGAATTCCTTTCCGGGCGCTCCAACCAGCGCAGCGACGAATACGGCGGCTCGGAAGCCAACCGGATGCGCTTCCTGATCGAGGTGACCGAGGCCGTGCGCGCGCACTGGCCGGATCACAAGCCGCTGTTCGTGCGGCTGTCGGTCGAGGACAATGCCGGCTGGGGTCCGGAGCAAAGCGCCCGGCTGGCCACGATCCTGAAGCCCAGGGGCGTCGATGTGATCGACTGCTCGTCGGGCGGAATCAGCGAGATGGCGCCGATCCTGGGCAAGGAGATCAAATACAACTATCAGGTGCCGCTGGCGGAATATGTCCGCGCCCATGCCGATATCATGACCATGGCGGTCGGCCTGATCATTCACGGTGACCAGGCCGAGCAGATCCTGCGTGATAAACAAGCAGATTTGATCGCGGTCGGCCGGGAAATCCTCAATAACCCAAACTGGCCGATGGACGCCGCGTTGAAACTCGGGGTTGAAGGGCCATTTCGTAATGTTCCACCGCAGTTTGGCTATTGGCTGGGCACCCGGGCCAAGCGCGGATTCGGGACCCGGCCGTCGACCTGGCAGAACGGGTTGCGGGAGGCTGGGCCAGAGGCCGACCGGGAGCTGACTTGAGGCTGACTGGGTGCTGACTAAGTTGTTGATTTGGCGCTGACCGAGGCATCGTGACGGGACCGTAATGGTCCGGGGACGGGGCGGCCTTGATCCGACCAAAAAGCCGTTGTGTGGTGCCCCGCGTCGGGGTGAGGTGGGCCGTATGTTGCGAAACATTGCCGGCCGCTAGCGAAGGGATCACGGATAATGCGCAAACATGTTGGCTTCTTCCTCGGGACGGTTGCGGGGGCGTGTCTCACCCTGCTCGTGGCCTCGCCGCAGGGGGCGCATCTGTTCGCCGTCGCCAATGCCGCCGCGCATTCCGACAACACCTATTCGCAGCTCAACCTGTTCGGCGAGGTGTTCGAGAAGATCAAGACCGACTACGTCGAGAAGCCCGAGGACTCCAAGCTCGTCGAGGGCGCGATCAACGGCATGATCTCCTCGCTCGATCCGCACTCCCGCTACATGAACGAGAAGGGCTGGGCGGAGATGCAGGAGACCACGCTTGGCGAGTTCGGCGGGCTCGGCATCGAGGTCACGATGGAGGACGGCTTCGTCAAGGTGGTGGCGCCGATCGACGACACGCCGGCCTCGCGCGCCGGCATCATGTCGGGCGACGTGATCACCTCGATCGACGATGATTCGATCCAGGGCCTGACGCTCGACCAGGCCGTCAACAAGATGAAGGGCGCGCCCAACAGCTCGATCCGGCTGAAGATCGTCCGCAAGGACGCCGACAAGCCGATCGAGGTCTCGATTACCCGCGAAATCATCCGCGTCCGCCCGGTGAAGTATCACGTCGAGGGCGGCGACATCGGCTATGTCCGCATCACCTCGTTCAACGAGCAGACCACCGAGGGCCTGCGCAAGGCGATCGGCGAGATCCAGAAGGAAGTCCCGCAGGACAAGCTCGCCGGCTACGTCGTCGACCTCCGCAACAATCCGGGCGGCCTGCTCGACCAGGCGGTCTCGGTGACCTCGACGCTGATGCAGCGCGGCGAGGTGGTCTCGACCCGTGGCCGCAACCCGGAAGAGACCCAGCGCTTCACCGCCCATGGCGGCGACATGACCAAGGGCAAGCCGCTCGTCGTGCTGATCAATGGCGGTTCGGCCTCGGCCTCGGAGATCGTGGCCGGCGCGTTGCACGACCACAAGCGCGCGACCCTGATCGGCACCCGCTCGTTCGGCAAGGGCTCGGTGCAGACCATCATTCCGCTCGGCGCCGGCAATGGCGCGCTGGCGCTGACCACGGCGCGCTATTTCACGCCGTCCGGCCATTCGATCCAGGCGCTTGGCATCAAGCCCGACATCGAGGTGCTGCAGGACGTGCCGGACGAGTTCAAGACCCGCTCCGAGATCAAGGGCGAGGCGTCGATGCGTGGGCATCTCTCCGCCGAGGGCGCCGAGCAGACCGGCTCGCAGTCCTATGTGCCGCCGGACGAGAAGAACGACAAGGCGCTGGCCGCGGCCTTCAACCAGCTGCGCGGCGTCACGGTCAACGCCGATGCCAAGAACGCCGACACCAAGGCCGCGCAGAAGCGGCCGGTGCCGAACTAGCTGGGCCGTGAATCGACAAGTCTCCCGAGCGGATGGCTTGTCAGAGTCCGCTGATCCCCGATAGCGACCAATCCTCGCAATGATGCAGTGTGCCGGAAGTCCTTCCGATGACCGCTTCCGGCACCGAAGACGGACTGAGTTTGCGGCGAGAAGGGCAGCTTCGATAGGCTGGTTATCAAGGAGACGCAGGGCTGATGAGGTGGACGGCCGGATGCAAGGTTCCGAGCACCCCGACAATGACAAGGATACCTAGTCCGAGTGTCGCCTCAATCGCACTGTTGCGGATCAGTTGACGAAGCGCGATGGACGATTGTTCGCTTCCAATGGTCGCGAGCTGCGGTGTCAAGCGAAGGCGGTTGATCGCAGCGAAGGCGAGCATCACTGCGAAGATCGCCAATTTGAGTATTAGCACGCGCCCGTATTCGGTGCCGACGAGCCCCCGCAGCGAGCCGACCAGAATGGCGGCATTGACGCCGCCGCTGAGCAGGATAGTTGCCACGGCGACGATGCCCATCGTCGAAAACCGTTCGACGGCATCGCGGACGAGCGACATGTTTTCGCGTATCTGGGCGGTCGCCAGGAAAATGATCAGCGACACGAGGCCGCCGATCCAGGCTGCTGCGGCCGTTGCATGCAGCGCATCCGCGGTCAGATGCAGATAGCCGGACGCACCAATGGTCGAGCCGGCATGGCCGGTCCAGGCAAGACTGCCGGCAAGCCCGACCGCAACCGCGAGCCCCAGCCATCGTGAGGCCGCCGCACGGTCATAGGCGAGGCTGGCTGCGAGGCAGATCGCAAAACCTGCGCGAATGGTGGTCACCTCACCGAACTGGGTTTCGCCGACGACCGTCGATAGCACCTCCCCAGTCAGCGCTTCGCTCAGCGGCATTCCGCTCATCGATGCTGCCTGCAGCAACAGCCAGATCGCTCCGGAGATCATCGCGACGACAAGGCTGGCCCATATTTCCCACCGCGCTCGACTTCGGAACGAAGTCGCCGCCGCGGCGTGGTGCTGTAAGACAGGCGTCGCGATGAGCACGCCGAAGATAACGCTTCCGGTCGTTACCGCCGTCGCCATGAAGTGTACGGCGCGCGTAGCGATCATCGGGGCTCCTGCTGCCGACCAATCCATCGCAACAGCGCTCTATGGACCGACCTGGAAGGTGAAGTTCCCATCGGTCGTATGGGTGTCTACGGACAGCACGTGCCAATTGACGTGGTAGGTTCCGACACCGCCGCCCTTCAACGGGATCGACATCTGGTTGCCGTTGACCCGCGCCTTTCCGGCATCGACACGCTGGCCGGAAGGACCGGTGACCGTGACCGAACTGAACGCCGGCTCCAGTTTCTGGGTGAAGTAGAGCGTGACCTCGCGCGGCGGGCTAGGCACCTTGTTGCCGACCCGCGGCTCGGCACGATCCAGAAGGGCATGGGCGTCTGCCTTGCCGGTCGCAAGCGACAGCAGCAGTGCGGTGATCCAGATGAGAGATGAGCGCTGCATGATCAATTCCCCGCAAAAGGACGCGCGGGCTGCACGGGCCTGCCAAAGATCGGTCTGCCGATGCCGTGGGGATCGATATCGTCGAGATACAAATGGAGCTGGGCGATCACGCCGACACGAGTCCCGCTTTGCCGATTGATGGGGATGAGCGCCTCGACCCCGAGCTGATAGGAGTTTCCGACCCAGAGAACGCCGGGGTTGATCGTCCCGATCGTCATCGTGCCCGATGTCAGCGTGTTGGCGACCGGCGTCTGCATCGTGGCCTCGACCAGCGGGATCAGATGATTGACGACATCCGGCAGCCCGAGATCGACGACCGCAGACTTTAGATAAGGCATGCTGTACTGGATCGTCCCACCCCAGTTCAGCACCCGTGGATGAAACTCGGTATCGGCGGTCATCTCGCCAGTGTCGGGATCGACCCCGAAGGTCGTGGTGGAACGCCGGCCAGGGATGGCGTAGCCGACCTGTCCGGTGACCGCGACGGGACGCAGCCAGGACAGGGTGTCGGGCAGGTCGCCAAAACCTTTGCCGAAATAGACGGTCGGCGTGTAGGTGTTGAAGGGATCGGCTCCGACGCTATCGGCGCCGGTGCCGCCCCATTCGACGTTCAGCCCGAGCGACATCACGAATTCATGCTCCGGGTTCTTGAAGACCCGATACTTGAAAGTCGTCTCGAGATTCTGAAATCCGTGGGCGCCGATCCCGGTGGGGCCGCCCGGCGGACTGAAGACGCTGTAGGTCGAGCCGATCGAGATCGCGAAGGCCTCGGTAATCCGCTTGGAAAATTCACCGGAGAAGTCGCGCTGTCGAAATGACGGATCGTCGCCGGTGTTGAAACTTGACACGGTTGGCAGTGAAAGCTCGTCATTCACGCCGGGATCGTCGATGCCGAGCGTCGCCGGAAAAAAGCGGTTGCCGACGATTTCGTGGGCGGTACTTGCAGAAAGTGGAACGAGCGCGAGGGCAAGCCCCGGTAAGACTGCGCGCGCATGACGGACAAGCATGGGAATCTCCGCGGGCGTTGATGTGTAAAGGTCTCGGCGGCCGGTGGCCGCGCGGCTTTACGACAGAAACGGCGGCGCGCGCGCTTGTGCCTCGGAAGCGGTTCTCGAACCGGACAGACCGGGTGCGAAGTCCTGCCAGGCGGCCTGGCTGGTCACGCGATCGACCACGATCGCCACTGATGCCTGCGGAGTGCTGATCGGGGCGCCGGTCTGCAGCACGCTGCAAACGCCGCAGCAGTCACTGTCCGTGCGATGCCCGGTCTGATCGTCCTGCGCGGCCCCTTGTGCCATACCGCCATGGCAGATGATCGCGCCCGCCAGTGGATCGGAGGTCGCAAGGCTCGCCGCCCAGCATGCACCGATCGGCGCAAAGATCTGCACCAACAGGGCAACCAGGACTACAGGTAGAAAACTCTTCAGCCGTTGGCGCATCGGTCCACTCTCGGCGACAGGCTAGCGCAAGGCTGGGCCACCGTCGAGCCAAGGGGCAATTTCGAGGCACAGGAAGGAGGGCGGCCTGACGATTTGTGGAGTGTGTTGTGGGCCGGCAACGGCGTTTACTGCCGCAGGAGTTTGGGGGGCGGCCTTGGCCCCTCCCGACAATCCCTCAGGCGGTGCGTGCGACCGGCCTGCGCCTGCCAGGTTGGCTGGACCCCGCGGCGGGGCCGCGGCGATGTCCGGCCAGCAGCTCGCGGATCTGGGCGGCCGGCTTCGGCGCGCTGAACAGATAGCCCTGCATTTCCGAACAGCCGAGCTCGCGCAGCAATTGCTGCTGCTGGGCGGTCTCGACGCCTTCCGCCGTCGTGGTCATGCTGCGCTCGGCCGCGATGTTGACGACGGCCTCGACGATGCCGGCCGAGCCTTGCGGGTCGGCGATGTCGGTGACGAAGCAGCGGTCGATCTTGATCTTGTCGAACGGGAAGCGCTTCAGATAGCTCAGCGACGAATAGCCGGTCCCGAAATCGTCGAGCGCGATCCGGATGCCGATGGCGCGGAGCTGGTGCAGCGCGGCCAGCGCGGTCTCGTCGTCGCGGATCAGCACAGCCTCGGTGATCTCGAGCTCGAGCCGCCCGGCTGACAGGCCGGATGCTGCGAGCGCCGCGATCACCTTGAGCGCCAGCGTGCCGCTGCGGAACTGGACCGGCGAGACGTTGACCGCGAGCCTGATGTGATCGGGCCAGTTCACGGCCTCCTTGCAGGCCGTCATCAGCACCCATTCGCCGAGCTGGTTGATCAGGCCGGTCTCCTCGGCGATCGGCACGAACTCGGCCGGCGAGATCATGCCGCGCACCGGATGGCGCCAGCGCACCAGCGCCTCGCAGCCGGTGATCTCGTTGCTGCGGAGGTCGACGCAGGGCTGGTAATACACTTCGAGCCCGCTGCCCGCGGCGATGGTCCGCCGCAGCTCCATCTCGAGCTCGCGGCGGGCGCGGGCGTCGGCATCCATCGCCGGCTCGAAGAAGCGCGCGACGCGCCGACCGGCCGACTTCGCCGCATACATCGCTAGGTCGGCGTTCTTCATGATCTGGTCGAGATCGGTGCCGTCCTTTGGCGCCAGCGCAATGCCGATGCTGGCGTCCGTCGTGACCTGGTGGCCAAGGCATTGATAGGGCGAGCGGATCACCTCGTAGATGCGCGCGACGAGGTCGCTGACCTCGAGTTCGCTCTTTACGTCGGTCTGCACGATCGCGAATTCGTCGCCGCCGAGCCGCGCCACGAAATCGCCGTCGTCGATCACGCCGCTCAGCGTCCGCGCGACGGATTTGAGCAGTTCATCGCCGACCATGTGGCCGAGCGAGTCGTTGACGCCCTTGAACTCGTCGATGTCGATATAGAGCACCGCGAGCTGGCTGTCGGGCGTGACGTGCAGCAGCTCGCGCTTGATCTCCTCGTGGAACAGCGCGCGGTTCGGCAGGTCGGTCAGCGCATCGTAGTGGGCAAGATGCGTGATGCGCTCCTCGGCGCGGCGGCGCTCGGTGACGTCCTCATGGGTCGCAAGCCAGCCGCCATCGGCCAGCGGCTCGTTGACGACCTGGATCGAGCGCCCGTCGGGCGTCGTGATCACCATGGTGTTGCGGACGCCGACGTCGCGCAGCACGAGGTTGACATAGCGCTCGACGTCGCCCTGGAACGAACCTGTCAGGTGGCGATGCACGATGACGTCGCGGAAGCTGCAGCCGGGCCGGATGACGTCGGCGGACAATCCGTACATCTCGATATAGCGCTTGTTGCAGATCACCAGCCGCTGCGCGGCATCGAACAGCAACAGCCCCTGCGTCATGTTGTTGACGGCGGTGTCGAGCCGGAGCTTCTCCAGCGTCAGGCGCTGCTGCTGAGCGCGATGCTGCTGGATCAGCTTGCGCACCACCAGGGTCAGCAGGATCGCGATCGCCAGCACGGATGCGGCGGTCACGGCGATCAGGATGCCGATCTGCTCGCGCCAGTTGGCGAGCGCCGCTTCCGTGGTGGTGGTGGCGACCACCACGATCGGGAATTTGGTCAGCGCCCGCGACGACACCAGGCGGTCCTTGCCGTCGACCGGGCTGGTCAGCCGGGCGGTGCTTGCCGGCAGCTCGAACACCTGCTGCTGGCTGGCCGGGCCGGAGCGGAAATTCTTCCCGATCATCTCCTCGACATGGGGATAGCGCGCCAGCAGCGTGCCGTCGCGATGGTGCATCGCGATCGCGGCGCCTTCGCCGAGCGCGACGGTGGAGAAGAACTTCTCGAAAGTGGCCGGCTCGATGCCGCGGCCGACCACGCCGAGGAATTCGCCGTGCGGGCCACTGACCTTGCGGACGATGGCGGTGGTCCAGTTTCCGCTGACGCGGCTGACCACCGGCGCGACCATCATGTCGGGCGAGTAGGGGCTGGATCTGAAGATGTTGAAGTAGTCGCGGTCGGCGATCGAGGCTTGCGGCAGAGGCCAGGCGCCCGAGCTATTGATCAGCAGGCCATCGGCGTCGAACACGTTGAGGCTGCCGACGTTGGACAGCGCGTCCATCTTCGACTTCAGCATCGCATGGATGTCGGCGGACGACATCCGGCGCTTGTAGTTCTCAACCGTCGCGATCCCGTTGTCGCGCATGAACGCGATGAGGTCGCGCTGGACCACTTCGAGATCGTCGAGCTGCTGGTCGAAATGCCGCGCCAGCAGCAGCACCGTATTCTCGAGCTCGCGCTCGCTGTTGTGCAGGGCGCGCTCGCGGAAATTCTCGGCCATCAGGGTGGCGCCGATCGCGATCGCAGCCATCAGCACGGCGCCGCCGAGGATCAGCCAGCGGATCGGACCAGTGCCGATCACCGAGGTGATGTTGAACGAGGCGCTGCCGTGTGGATTCATGTGTCGCTATCGCTTCCAGGCGTTTCACCCGGAAGTAGGTTTTGCGCACCTCCGGCCCGCGAAAGTCGTATCCAAACGAAATGGAGCGCGGGTTAGCGAGATTGGTTAACGAATGGTTGCGGACATTGGCGGTTGGACTGCGCTCGGCTCTGTCACCGTCATCCCCGCGCAACGGCTTTGCCGTTGTCGCTGGAGGAGCGAGCGGAGCGAGCCTCGAAGGATCGACGGCCAGCAGCCGGGCCGTGCATCCTTCGAGACGCGCTTCGCGCTCCTCAGGATGACGGGGATAGAGACTCGTCCGGCCTACAGGTAGATCAGCTGTCGGTCCCGCGATGCGCGCCCGTTGCGATCAATCGCCGGCGCGATAGTGCCCGGACTTGCCGCCGATCTTCTCGATCAGATGAATTCCCTCGATGCGCACGCCGCGCTCGACCGCCTTGATCATGTCGTAGATCGTCAGGCAGGCGACCGAAACTGCGGTCAGCGCCTCCATCTCGACGCCGGTCGGCCCGGTCACCTTGACGCTGGCGCGGACGATGCAGCCGGGCAGCTTGCGGTCGGTTGCGATATCGATCGTGACCTTAGTCAGCGCCAGTGGATGGCAGAGCGGGATCAATTCCGAGGTCCGCTTCGCCGCCATGATCCCGGCGATCCGCGCGGTTGCGAGCACATCGCCCTTCTTGGCTTGCCCCGACTCGATCAGCGCGAGCGTGCCCTTGCTCATCAGGACGCGGCCTTCGGCGACCGCGGTCCGTTCGGTCGCGGGCTTCGCCGAGACGTCGACCATGCGCGCGTCGCCCTTGGCGTCGATATGGGTGAGGGCGGTGCCGGAGCCGGCTGGCTCGGTCTTATTGGCTTTGGACTTCCGCGCCATCGCGTCAGCGCGTTGCGGTAGCGCGCGCTGCGCCCTGCCGCGTCAGCAAGGCGCGGGTGGCCGCAGTGACGTCCTGCTGGCGCATCAGGCTCTCGCCGACCAGGAAGGTCGACATCCCGACGCGCTCGAGGCGGGCGAGATCTTCCGGCGTGAAGATGCCGCTCTCGCCGACCATCAGGCGGTCGCGCGGGATCAGCGGCGCCAGCGTCTCGCTGGTCGCAAGCGTGGTCTCGAAGGTGCGCAGATTGCGGTTGTTGACGCCGATCATCGGCGAGCGAAGTTTCAGCGCCCGGTCGAGCTCGGCGCGGTCGTGGATCTCGATCAGCACGTCCATCCCATACGACAACGCGGCGTCCTCGATCTCCTTGGCCGCCGCGTCGTCGAGCGCGGCCATGATGATCAGGATGCAGTCGGCGCCATGGGCGCGCGCTTCCGCCACCTGGTAGGTGTCGAACATGAAGTCCTTGCGCAGCACCGGCAGGTTGGTCGCGGCGCGGGCCGCGACCATGAAGTCGAGATGGCCCTGGAACGAGGGCGCGTCGGTCAGCACCGATAGGCAGGCCGCCCCGCCGGCCTCATAGGCCTTTGCGAGCACGGGCGGATCGAAGTCGGCTCGGATCAGGCCCTTCGAGGGTGAGGCCTTCTTCACTTCCGCGATCAGCCCAAAGTCGCCGCGTGCATGCTTGTCTTTGAGAGCGCGGAGGAAGCCGCGCGGCGCCGAGGCCGATTTCGCCTGCGCTTCGATATCGGCGAGCGGACGCGCGCGCTTGGCGGCGGCGATCTCCTCGCGCTTGTAGGCCTCGATCTTGGTCAGGATGTCGGACATCTCTGCACTCTCAACCGTTCGAAACCGCAACCAGATGCTTCAGCCGCGCGGCGGCCGCGCCGCTGTCGAGCGACTGGGCGCCGATCGCAACCCCTTCCTTGAGATCCTTGGCGCGGCCGGCCACGATCAGCGCCGCGGCGGCGTTGAGCAGGGCGACGTCGCGATAGGCGCCCGGCTTGCCCTGCAGCACGCTGGTGAGCGCGACCGCATTGGCGTCGGCATCGCCGCCCTTCAGCGCCTCGCCGTCGACGCGGCCAAGGCCGGCCTCCTCGGGCGTCACCTCCGACGTCCTGATCTCGCCGTTCTCGAGCGTCGCGACGAAGGTCGGACCGGTGAGGGTGATCTCGTCGAGGCCATCGGAGCCGTGCACCACCCAGACCTTGTCCGAACCAAGATTCTTCAGCACCTGCGCCAGCGGCTGCACCCACTGCCGCGAGAACACGCCGACCATCTGCCGCTTGACGCCGGCCGGGTTCGACAGCGGCCCGAGCAGGTTGAAGATGGTGCGGGTGGCGAGCTCGACCCGGGTCGGGCCGACATTCTTCATCGCCGGATGATGCGCGGGCGCGAACATGAAGCCGATGCCGGCTTCCGCGACGCAGCGTCCGACCTGCGCCGGCGTCAGATCGAGCTTGACGCCCAGCGAGGCCAGCACGTCCGCGGCGCCCGAGCGCGACGACAGCGCGCGATTGCCGTGCTTGGCGACGGGCACGCCGGCGCCGGCCACGATGAAAGCCGCGCAGGTCGAGACATTGACCGAGCCGGAGCCGTCGCCGCCGGTGCCGACGATATCGACGGCCTCGGCCGGCGCCTTGACCGGCAGCATCTTGCCGCGCATCGCGGTGACGGCGCCGGTGATTTCTTCGACGGTCTCGCCGCGCACCCGCAGTGCCATCAACAGCCCACCCATCTGCGAGGGCGTGGCTTCGCCCGACATCATGCTGTCGAAGGCAGACGCCGCTTCTTCACGCGTCAGCGTGGCGCCGGTAGCGACTTTTCCGATAATCGATTTCAGGTCGTCCATTCGCTGGCCCAGGGTCTGTTGTTGGAGCTTGATCCGCGGACAGCGCGTCGCCGCGCTGTCCCGATCATGCTCAATTATTTGCGCCTGTCACCTGTGCGAAGGCTGCCTGGTTGACGGTTACGCCGATGTCGGACTCGATCTTGCTGACATACTGCGCGACCTGCTCGTCGCTCATCGAGCGCCGCAGCGCCTCGGTGAGCTGCTTGGCTGCGTCGGAGGCGAAGTCGACCGGCGGCACCGTCACATTGGTGACGCGGAACACGACCCACTGGCTGCCGCCGGCGGCCGATGTCTGTCCGTCGCCATCCTTGGCGGTGCGGAATGCGGCGGCGATCACACCGGCCGGCACGCCGGGCGGCGAGGCCTCGCGGTTGAAATTCGCGGCGTTCTCGACCTTGACGCCGGCCGCGGCCGCCTCGTCGGCGAGCTTGGCGCCGCTGTCGAGCTTCTGGACCATCTCGGTCGCCTTGGCGCGCAGCTTGGCGGAGATCTGGTCCTCGCGCCACTTCGCCTCGACCTGGTCGCGGACCTCGTCGAGGGGGCGCTCGCGCGACGGCGTGATGCCGAGCACGTCGTACCAGACATAGCCGTTGTTGAACTGGATCGGGTCATTGTCGACGCCGACGTCGCTGTTGAAGGCCTGCGACACCACGTCGAGGCCGCGCGGGATGTTTGACGCGACCTGGCCGTTCGGCAGGCGGCCCGAGCGATCGACCGCATCGATCGTGACGGCGTTCAGTTTCAGCTTCTGTGCCGCGTCGATCACGCTGGAGCCGCCGCCACGCTCGTCTTCCATCTTGTCGCGCAGTTCGGCGACCTTGGTGCGGGCGCGCTCGGAGGCGATCTCGTTCTTCACCTGCTGCGCGAGGCTCTCGTAGGTCGGGGTCACGCCGGGCTCGATCTTGCCGACCTTGACCAGCGCGATGCCGAAGCGGCCCTGGACCGGCTGGCTGACTTCGCCCGAGGGGAGGGAGAACGCGGCATCGCCGACGGCCGGATCGAGGATCGCCGACTTCGCGACCAGGCCGAGATTGACGTCGGCCGCGCTGAGCTTGCGTTCCTTGGCGATGTCGTCAAACGAGGTGCCGGAGGCGATGCGGGCGCGCGCGGCCTGCGCCTCGCCGGCGTCCGGAAACACGATCTGCGAGACCTCACGCTTCTCGGGCGTGCTGAGCCGGTCCTTGCGCTCCTCGAACAGCTTCTTGGCATCCTCGTCGGACACGGTTTCCCATTTGCCGATTTCCTCCGGCGTGATCGCGACGAAGGCGATCTTGCGGTATTCGGGCGCGCGGAACTGAACCTTGTGGTCCTCGAAATAGGCGGCGAGCGCCTCGGGCGAGGGCGGATCGATGGTGCCGGCCTGCGCGGCGCCGAGCGTAACGTAATCGATCGAGCGCTGCTCGTTCTGGAAACGGGTCAGCGCCTCGACCATCGATTTGGTCGGCGCGATCCCGGACGAGATGGTGCCGGCGATCTGCCGCCTGAGACCGACGCGGCGCTGCTCGGCGATGTAGCGGCCCTCGGTATAGCCGAAGTTGCGGATCACGGACTGGAAGCGCTGCGGATCGAACTGGCCATTGAGGCCCTTGAAGTTCGGATCGTTGTAGATCGTGCGCAGCACCTCGGCGTCGGACTGGTTGAGGCCCATGCGGCGCGCTTCTTCATCGAGCGCGGCCTCGGCGAGCGTCTGCTGCAGCACCTGGCGATCAATCCCGAAGGCGCGCGCCTGGTCCGGCGTCAGCGGACGGCCGAACTGGCGGCCAAGCTGCTGCAAGCGGTCGGTATAGATCTGCCGGAACTGCTCGGCCGAAATCTCGGTCCCGCCGACCTTGGCGAAGGTCGACTGGCCAAACCCCTTGAAAATGTCGGCAATGCCCCAAATTCCGAAACTGACGATCAAAACGCCCATCACCACGGCCATAATCGTCTTGCCGAGCCAGTTTGATGAGGCTTTCCGCATTCCTCGAAGCATGGGTCCAACTTGTTTTACAGGAGGGGAACCGGGTCGTGCCCAAATGGGACCAAAAGTCAGGACTTTTTGTCCGGCAGCAGGGCGTCACCGAATTGAAAACGCTTATAAAGTGGCCGAAGCCCCCCCGCAACCATGGGTAAGGGGGCGGATTGAAGCGGTCAGCAGGCACGATGCCGCGCTCTGGAAGTCGCCGCCTGGCTCTGATAGCGCAGGGGACGCTTGAATGATGGGAAATCCGACATGACCGACGCCATCCGGCCGCTGATCGCCGGCAACTGGAAAATGAACGGCCTGAAATCCTCCTTTGCCGAGTTCGACGCGATGCTGGCCGGCGCCGGCGAAGTCGCCGGGAAGGCCGATCTCTTGGTCTGTCCGCCTGCGACCTTGGTCGGCGCCTTTGCCGACAAGGCGCGCGGCTCGAAGGTCGCCGTCGGCGCCCAGGACTGCCATCCGAAGGCATCGGGCGCCCATACCGGCGATCTCTCCGCGGAGATGTTCAAGGACCTCGGCGCGATCGCCATCATCGTCGGCCACTCCGAGCGGCGCGCCGACCACGGCGAGACCGATGCCCTGATTCGGCAGAAGGCGGAGGCGGTCTGGCGCGCCGGACTGACCGCGATCGTCTGCATCGGCGAGACCCGCGAGCAGCGCGACGCCCGCAAGACGCTCGACGTCTGCGGCACCCAGCTTGCGGGTTCGCTGCCCGACGGCTCGACCGCAGCCAATCTGGTGGTGGCCTATGAACCGGTCTGGGCAATCGGCACCGGCCTGACCCCGACAGCCGGGGATGTCAAGGAAGTTCACAGGTTTATCCGGGGACAGCTCACAGATCGCTTCAAGGGCGAGGGAAACAAGATCAGGATCCTCTATGGCGGCTCGGTGAAGCCGTCGAATGCGGCCGAGCTGATGGCCGTCGCCAACGTCAACGGCGCGCTGGTCGGCGGCGCCAGCCTGAAGGCGTCGGACTTTCTGGCGATCGCCGCGGGCTGCTAGGCGGCCGACGCTCCATCCACGTCATTATTGCGAGCGAAGCGAAGCAATCCATTTCACCGCGTATGCGGATCGATGGATTGCTTCGTCGCTTCGCTCCTCGCAATGACGGTTCGCGACTAGGCCGCCGCCCCGATCGGCTTCCAATAGATCAACGTCCCGGTGAGGCCGCCATGCGGCTTCAGCGCGTAATCCGGGATGAGGCCGGTGAGCTGAAACCCCAGCCGCTCGTAAAGCGGCCCGGCGCCGTCGTCTTCGGCGGTGTCGAGCACCAACAGCGTGCGTCCCTGCGTGATCGCAATCTGCTCGGCGGCACGCAGCAAGGCGGTCGCCACGCCGCGGTGGCGATGGGCGACGCGCGTCATCATCTTTGCGATCTCCGCCCGATGCGGTTGGTTCGGCGGCAGTTTCAATTGCAGCGTCACGGTGCCGATCAGTTCATTGCCGTCGAACGCGCCGAGCACGACTCGCTCGCTGCGCGCCGCAGCGCCAAGCGAATCCTGCCAGAATGCATCAGCATCCTCCGGCGCCAGCGGATGCATGAAGCTCACCGAGCCGCCGCCGGCGACGGTCTCAATCAACAATTCGCTGAGCGCGTTGCGAATCCCGGGCTCGTCGGCGAGCGGCTTGATGGCAAACTGCGACATGCATCAACTCCGGGCCAGGGCGACCACATAGGTGCACCCGGCGTTGCTCTCATTGGCGAAGGTGGTTTCCGCCGGCGGCCCGAAGCCGAGGCAATCGCCGGCCGCCAGCACATGGCGCGCGCCGCCCTCGGTGATGACGAGGCTGCCGCTCAGCACCCAGACCAGTTGGCGGATATGCGCATAGGACGAGGCGGGCAGGGTCACGGATTGCTTCGGCGGCAGCTCGACCCGCACCAGCTCGACCGGATGATCGGGACGGCTGAACACCTGGCGGCGCAGGTAACCGGATTCGGGATCGCGCCAGAGCGGCTGCGTGGCGGCGCGCGACAGCCGTTCGCCCTGGCCCTCGGCGCGCAGCATCAAGCCGGCCAGCGTGAGATCGAAGGCCGAGGCGAGGCGCACCAGCACGACCGCGGTGGGACTGACCTCGGCGCGCTCGATCTTGCTGATGGTCGCCTTCGAGACGCCGGCGCGTTCGGCAAGCTCGGCCAGCGACCAGCCCCGGCCATCGCGTTCGAGCCTGATCCGCTGCGCCAGGCGTTGGCTCAGATCGTCTACTAAAGTATCCATACGTTGATTATAATGGAATTCGCTGGTTCCGATCAAGCCGCGAGCGAGCGCGATCGGCATCGCTTGAGATGTCAGCCGATGCGACTATCTCGGGGGTGACAATGCCCGGTGCAATCGTGTAACAGGGCGCGACTTCACGAAAACCCGCAAAGCCGATAGCGCCGTTTGTCTGGCCGCTTGGCGGCTTGTGACGGAAGGCTTGCGATGCAGACTGTCGTTATCATTATTCATCTCATGATCGTCGCCGTCATGATCGGCGCCGTGTTGCTGCAGAAATCCGAAGGCGGCGGCCTCGGGATGGGCGGCGGTGCCGGCTTCATGTCGAGCCGCGGCACCGCGAATTTGCTGACGCGGACCACGGCGATCCTCGCGGTCGGCTTCTTCCTGACCAGTCTGTTCCTGTCCTGGTATGCGGGCTACGACCGCAAGCCGAGCTCGATCATCGGCACCGGCGCACCGGCGCAGACCCAGCCGGCCGGCGGTACGCCGCTGACGCCCCCGACCTCCGGCGGCATCCTCGATTCGCTGAAGAAGACCGACGAGCAGCAGGCCCCGAGCGGCCCGCAGGCGCCTCGGTCGCAATAAAGCAGGGTGGCCATGCAGGATGCACCGCTGGCATCCTGCATCAGGAATACCCATCAATAGTCTGAAATCGCTCGCAATTTAACGTAACCCACAGCCCGGTGGTTTGTTTGCCGGGAACAGCCGATTCGTTTTGCGAATCGGTGGAGTCGGCTTAAAGGTAAAGTCCCATGGCGCGGTACATATTCATCACCGGCGGCGTGGTCTCCTCGCTCGGCAAGGGTCTGGCTTCAGCGGCGCTCGGCGCTTTGCTGCAGGCTAGGGGCTACAAAGTCCGCCTTCGCAAACTCGATCCCTATCTCAACCTCGATCCCGGAACGATGTCGCCGTATCAGCACGGCGAAGTGTTCGTGACCGACGACGGCGCCGAGACCGATCTCGATCTCGGCCATTACGAGCGTTTCACCGGTCGTCCGGCCACCAAGGCCGACAACATCACGACCGGTCGCATCTACCAGGACATCATCACCAAGGAGCGCCGCGGCGACTATCTCGGCGCCACCATCCAGGTGGTCCCGCACGTCACCAACGCGATCAAGGAATTCGTGCTGTCGGGCAACGATGAGTACGATTTCGTGCTGGTCGAGATCGGCGGCACGGTCGGCGACATCGAAGGCCTGCCGTTCTTCGAGGCGATCCGCCAGCTCAAGAACGAGCTGCCGCGCGATCACGCCGTCTACATTCACCTGACGCTTTTGCCGTATATTCCAAGTGCCGGCGAACTCAAGACAAAGCCGACGCAGCACTCGGTCAAGGAGCTGCGCTCGATCGGCATCCAGCCGGACATCCTGCTGTGCCGCACCGACCGCGAAATCCCCAAGGAGGAGCGGCGCAAGCTCGGCCTGTTCTGTAACGTGCGCGAGAGCGCCGTGATCGAGGCGCGCGACGTCGACAACATCTACGCCGTGCCGGAGGCCTATCATGCCGCCGGTCTCGACGACGAGGTGCTGGCCGCGTTCGGCATCACCGCGAAGATTCCGCCGGCGCTGCAGAGCTGGCACGTGATCAACGAGCGCGTCCGCAATCCGGAAGGCGCGGTGACGATCGCGATCGTCGGTAAGTACACCGGCATGAAGGACGCCTACAAATCGCTGATCGAGGCGCTCTCGCATGGCGGCATCGCCAACAAGGTGAAGGTCAACCTCGACTGGATCGAGAGCGAGGTGTTCGAGAACGAGGACCCGGCGCCGTTCCTCGAGCACGTCAACGGCATCCTGGTGCCCGGCGGCTTCGGCCAGCGCGGCGCCGAGGGCAAGATCCGCGCGGCGCAGTTCGCGCGTGAGCGCGACGTGCCGTATTTCGGCATCTGCTTCGGCATGCAGATGGCCGTGATCGAGGCCGCGCGCAATCTGGTCGGCATCGAGAACGCCAATTCGACCGAGTTCGGCCCGACCGAGGAGCCGCTGGTCGGCCTGATGACCGAATGGCTGCGCGGCAACGAGCTTGAGAAGCGCTCGCAGACCGGCGACCTCGGCGGCACGATGCGGCTCGGCGCCTATCCCGCGGCGCTCAACCGCGGCAGCCGCGTCTCGCAGGTCTATGGCGGCGCGACCGAGATCTCCGAGCGGCACCGTCACCGCTACGAGGTCAACACCGCCTACAAGGATCGCCTCGAGCAGCACGGCCTGCGCTTCTCCGGCATGTCGCCCGACGGCGTGCTGCCCGAGATCGTCGAGTACGAGGACCATCCCTGGTTCATCGGGGTCCAGTTCCATCCCGAGCTGAAGTCGCGGCCGTTTGAACCGCATCCGCTGTTCGCGTCCTTCATTGAGGCCGCGGCGAAGCAGAGCCGGCTGATGTAACAGCGGTCAGCTGCGCCATCACACGACGGCGCAGTCCTCGCTCGCCTGGCGTTCCTTCTTGAGCGGTGAAACGTTGGTGCCGGGCGCCGGTGTGGCATCACGCGTCAGCAGCTTGTACTGCGGTCGCCGCGTCAGCCGGTAGACCGCGGCCGGCGGCACGTTGAGGATGGCGCGATCGACCAGCGTGGCGCGCAGGCCGAGCCGATCGAGGATCGGCCGCCGTATCGGGCAGCGCATCCCATAGGTGAATTGGTAGAACGCGCCGCCGGGACGCATGTAGCTGAATGCGCCGCCGACGATCGAGATGACTTTGCGCGGCGACATGTTGAGCAGCGGCAGTCCGCTGACCACTGCGCCGACGGGGGCACCGTCATACAGCCGTTCCGAGGCCAGCCGCGCGGCATCCATCCACAGCACGCGCGCGCCGGGAAAGCGGAGCTGCAGCAGCCGCATGAAATCCGAGCCGTATTCGATCAGCGTAAGATCTTGCTGGCGCACGCCGCGCTTCAACAGCTGATAGGTGAAGGCGCCCGTTCCAGGGCCGAGCTCCAGCACCGGGCCGGTGTTGGCGCTGATGTCGCGCGTGATCAGTTCGGCGAGCGCAGCACCCGAGGGCGCGATGGCGCCGACGCGGCCGGGGGCGGCCATCCACGCCGTGAAGAAAGAGAGGAGATCATGTGCCATTGGGATTCCCAGCAAAGTGTCGTAGCGCTTCGACTCATCGGCGAAGCGTGACGCCTTGTTTGCGGGAGCTGCATTGCGAGAACATTGCGCGATGTTGCGCGAGTTACGATGCGAAGGGCGCCGGCGGTAATGTGAGACGGAAGCATGCGCCGCCCTTCGGCCCGTCGAGCACGGAGACGTGACCGCCATGCAGCCTTGCAATCTCGCGCACCATGTTCAGACCAAGGCCGGCGCCGCGGTCGAGCGGCGCGAGCCGGTAGAACGGATCGAAGATCCGCGTGCGCTCATGCTGCGGAATGCCGTCGCCTTCGTCGGTCACGTCGACCGTCGCACCGCTGCCGACATGGATGGTGATGGTGCCGCGGCGGCCGCCATGCTGGATCGCGTTCTGCACCAGATTGGTCAGCGCGCGCTCCAGCGCGGCGCGGTCGCCCAGCGTTTCGGCGTGGTCGGCGGCGCTATCGAGCGACAATTCGTAACCGCCCGCGATCGCGAGCGGCGCGAGATCGGCGGCGACAGTGCGCGCGACCGCGACGAGATCGACGCGCCCGAACGGGTTGCGGCACTGGTCGAAGCGCTGGATGTCGAGCAGCTGCTCGGCGAGCGTTGCAAGCCGCGCGGAATCCTCGAGCAGGCGGGTTTTCTCAGGGCCTGCGGGCAGCGACTCCAGCCGCGTGTTGAGGATCGCGATCGGGGTGCGCAATTCGTGGGCGGCGTCCGCGACGAAGCGTTGGTGGCGCGAATAGCCGTCGTCGAGCCGCGTCAGCGCATCGTTGACGGCGGTCACCAGCGGCGCGACCTCGAGCGGCAGGTGGTCGGCCGACAGCCGGCTGCCGCGCTGGCGGAAATCGATCCGGCGCGCCTGGTCGGCCGCGGTGTCGAGGCCGGCGAAAGCGCGCTTCACCACCATCGGCGTTGCGATGAACGTGGCGCACGCCATCAGGAGCAGGCCGGGCAGGGCAACGGCCAGGAACGCCAGCGTCGTGGCGAGTGCGGTCTTGACGCTCGACGTCGGCCCTTGCGTGGCTGTGAGCACCTGTACCGGGCCGGCGTCGGAATTGACGCGCTTCAGGCGCGCCGGCGGCTTGCGCGGATCGTCCTCGAACATCTGCCAGCCGAGCCTGGCCTGGCTGATCTGGTCGAGCGCATCGCCGATCCCGGCAAATTCGGGCGGCACTGCACCTTCCGATAACGAATGGCCTTGCCGGTCGCGCACCTGGAACCAGAGGTCGGGCGTGTTCTCGCGAAGCTGCTTGAGTTCAGCCGTCGGGCGCAACACCAGATTGCCCTGTCCATCGCGCGCGATCGCGCTCTGCACGATGGAAATGACGTGATCCTCATCGCGCGGGACGATCAGGAAGCCGGTCGCACACAATGCGCTGATCAGGCAAACGATCAGCATGGCAAGCAGCAGCGCCTGGAGCGCGACCAGCCGCCAGCTCAGTTGCGAGCGCAGGCAATAGTGATCGGCGGATTCGCTCATGACACCTGCTTGAGCAGGTAGCCGACGCCGCGGATGCTATGGATCTCGACGCCGGCATCGGTATCGGCGAGCTTGCGCCGCAGCCGCGACACATGGGCGTCGAGCGCGTTCGACTGAATCTCGTCCTCGAAATTGTACACGGCTTCCTCGAGCGTCGCGCGTAGCACGGTGCGGCCGAGGCGGCGCAGCAGCGTCTCCAGCACCAGGAGCTCGCGCCGCGGCAGGTCGAGCGGGCGGCCATTGACGCTGGCCTCGCGATGACTGCAATCGAACGCCATGCGGCCGGCCTTGATGATCTCGAGCTGCAGGCCGGCGGGACGGCGCAGCACGGCGCGCAACCGCGCCAGCAGCTCCTCGACCGCGAACGGCTTGGCCAGATAGTCGTCGGCGCCGCTGTCGAGCCCGGTGATGCGGTCGGCGAGGTCGCCGCGCGCAGTCAGCACGATGATCGGAACGCCGTCGGCCTTGGCGCGCAGCTTCGGGATCAGCGTGAGGCCGTCGCCGTCGGGAAGCTGGCGGTCGAGCAGGACGGCGCCATGCACGTCGGCGGAAATCGCTTCCTCGGCCTCGGCGAGGCTCGGCACATGGTCGACCACCATGTCGTAGCCCTTCAGCGCCTGCGCCAGCGCCGCCGCCATTTCGGCCTCATCTTCCACCAGCAGTATCCGCATGTTCTCCAGGTCCTGCACCCGAACGACCGGTTCTAGGGCCACTAACATTGCAACAGCATTGCGGAAATGGCCGCCTGCCACGGCCAGGGGTACGATGTTGACAGCCGACATAAGAAAATAGCTGAAAAACGAAGGATTTGGATGGGGGCGTATCAAACAGACAGATTTCGGACCGCTACCGCTCCGGGCGCCCGACGCGACATGACCGTTTCTTAATTTTGCCATGATAGGAACAGGGCCCGGTCCACAGGTCCGCGCGGTTGTTCGATGCGCCGATATTTTTTGGAAATGCTTTTTGGGTTCATCGCGGCTGTGGTGCTGGCGGTGGGGCCGCCAATTGCGTTTCTGGCAATGCCTGCGGCCGGGATGTTCCTGTTTGTTGTGCCCATCTGGAGCGTGGGCGTTGTTTGCCTGCTCTTCGTGGGGTTCTTGATCTTCGGCCGCATTCCCGCCGCGATCGGCGTCGCGTTGCCGGCGTTTGCGATGCTGGCAATCGCCGCTCCTCTGTTGCCGCCCGGGGCGCTGAGCAAGGGACCTGCAGGGTCTGTCGGTGAGCAAGTCAACGTTGATGATTTCATCGAACGCGAACTGAAAGAGAAATGCGCAACCGGCTATGTCTCGCTGAAGAAGCCATCGGCCAAGTACGGGTTGCTCGTTCTGGACGGAATCGATACGCGTGGCGAGCAGAACTACGACGTTGCCGACGCGGTTGCAGTCCTGACCGGGATGCGCGTGATCCAGATCAGTCGCGTCGGCACCGATCGTCATTTCCATGAGGGCTGGGAAACGACGGCCGAGCGTTCCTCCTCCTGTGCCGGGGCGCGCGACAGTGCCAAAGTCGGCATATCACCGCGAGGTTCGCAAAGGAGCATTGCGCCGCTAGCCGTCGACGCATGCTTGCGACGAATCAAAATCCCGGACCCGTCGCGCGAGCAGACACCGGCCATTGTTGTCAGAAGCACAGGTGGTGCCGTTCATTGTGAAGCCACCGAGCTGGTCGAACGCGCGGCGAGCGGGGACGTCAAATTGGGCCGCGTTCACTACGATTCCTACCATGACCGCCTTTATCCCAATCTGAAGGCGCCCAAGGGAATACCGAACAACAATCGGCTCCTCGTGCTTCTCAGCGAGGTGCTGCAGCAGGATCTCAGCGACGCGGCTCTCATGAGGCACGCCGTCGAAACAACAAAGTAAGTCCTGCGACCGGTGCCGATGTTATCGTCCGGACGAGCTTTTGGGTCTCCTTGTGATGTAACGCCCTGCTGCATGCCCAACGCTGCCATGTTGTCGCCCCTCAAGACAGTCTGGAAGGTGCCGGCTATAACCGCCGCACCATAATCTGGGAGGATCGCCAATGATCTACGAGACCCGCGTTTATCGTTGCATGCCGGGCCGGCTGCCGGCGTTGCTCAAGCGCTTCGAGACCATCACGCTGAAGCTCTGGGACAAGCACGGCATCAGGCAGGCCGGCTTCTTCACGACGCTGGTCGGCGAATCCAACCAGGACCTGACCTATCTGCTGGCCTGGGAATCGCTCGCCGAGCGCGAGAAGAAATGGACCGCGTTCACGACCGATCCGGAATGGATCGCCGCGCGCGCCAAGACCGAGGAGGACGGCCAGATCGTTCTCACCATCGAAAACCAGCTTCTGGTGCCGACGTCGTTCTCAGCGGTCAAGTAGTGCCGGCCGCCGTCGTTGCAAGCCAACGGGTCGCGCGAATACGCGCCCGATGACAGGCTCCGCGAAGCAATCCATGGCGCCGCATGCGCGCGTTGGATTGCTTCGTCGCTTCAAGGCAGACGTGATCGCGTACGCCATATGCGACAGCATTGCGGGCGAGCGGGGCTTGCACGATTTCGGAATATTGGAAATATATCCCTGATTTGCCCGACGGGTCAAGCTGCCTTGTCGAACGCCGTTACCGCCGGCTCCTTTGCATGGGGTTGTTTTCGATATTTTTGGCCGCTGGGGGGGGGGAAATGCCGCAGCGCTGCTATTGCGGGCAGCCTGAGGTCTGATCGCCCTGGGTCACCATCGGCTTGCCGTTGATGAAGACGCCGTGGCTGCTCGAGGTCGTCTTGCCGCCGCAATGGGTGCGATCGCCCATGACCACTGCCGGCTTGCCGTTGATCAGGACATTGGGCACGCCTTCGACCAGCGGGCCGCCATTGCTGGTGGTGTCGCCGCTACGCGCCGCCGGCTTGCCATTGACAGTGACGCCGTTGGCGCCGCTGGTGACGACCCCGGGCTGGCTGCTGGCCTGGCCGTAGGCCAGACCAGACATCGCCGAGGCGGCCGCGGCTACGATCACAAGCAAAAGGCGCATGTCGTTCCTCATGGGAATCTGTTCCGCCTCACTCTATAGGGGCGGTTGGGGCAGGATTGTGATAGCACGGCGCACCCACGGCGTCAGCGCAACCCCCTCATCGTGCCGCATGGCTTGATCCCCCCGGCGCGGGATTGCATGGTCGTAGGCCAAAAGGATGCAGCATTTTGACCAATCAGGTTTCCGCGCAAGCCGCGCCGATCGTTGCCGTCGGATCGGCCAAATTCGGCAACGCCTTGCCCTTACAGATCATCGCCGGTCCCTGCCAGCTCGAGAGCCGCGCGCATGCGCTTGAAGTGGCCTCCGCGCTGAAGGAGATTTCGGCCCGGCTCAAGATCGGCCTGGTGTACAAGACCTCGTTCGACAAGGCGAACCGCACCAGCGCGTCGGCCGCGCGCGGCATCGGGCTGAAGCAGGCGCTGCCGATCTTCGCCGAGATCCGTTCCTCGCTCGAGCTGCCGGTGCTGACGGACGTGCATGAGCCCGACCAGTGCGCCGAGGCGGCGCAGGCGGTGGACGTACTGCAGATTCCGGCCTTCCTGTGCCGGCAGACGGATCTTTTGCTGGCCGCGGCTGCGACCGGCAAGGTCGTCAACGTCAAGAAGGGCCAGTTCCTGGCGCCGTGGGACATGGCCAATGTGGTCAACAAGATCACAGGCGCCGGCAATGCCAATGTGCTGGTCACCGAGCGCGGCGCGTCGTTCGGCTACAACACGCTGGTGTCCGACATGCGCGCGCTGCCGATCCTTGCGCGCACCACCGGTGCGCCCGTGATCTTCGACGCCACCCATTCGGTGCAGCAGCCCGGCGGCAAGGGCACGTCCTCGGGCGGCGAACGCGAATTCGTGCCGGTGCTGGCGCGCGCGGCGGTCGCGGTCGGCGTCGCTGGTGTCTTCATCGAGACCCATCCCGATCCGGATCACGCGCCGTCCGACGGCCCCAACATGGTGCCGCTGCGCGACTTCGAATCTCTCGTCAAGCGGCTGATGCAGTTCGACGCGCTGGCCAAGACCGCAGCCTGACGGGGTGACGACGACATGACCGCAACCAGCGGCATGCCGCCGGCCCTCAACGTCATCACGCTGGCGACCTTCGCGGCGAGCCTGTCGGTGCGTGCGCTCGATCCGGTGCTGCCGCATGTTGCGGAGGATTTCGGCGTCAGCATCGCGACCGCGGCGAGCTTTGCCGCGGTGTTTGCCTTCACCTTTGCCGCGGTGCAGCCGGCGATCGGTGCTGCCGCCGATTTGTTCGGCAAGGCGCGGCTGATGACGATCTGCCTCGGGCTGCTCGGCGTCGCCAATATCCTCGGCGCGCTCTCGACCTCGTTCCCGATGCTGTTCGTGACCCGCATCCTGGCCGGCGTCGGCTCGGGCGGGGTGTTTCCGGTGGCGCTGTCGCTGACCAGCGATCTGGTCGGGCCGGACAAGCGCCAGCTCGCGATCGGCCGTACGCTCGCGGGCTCGATGACCGGCAATCTGCTCGGCGCGACGGCCTCCGGCTTGATCGGCGATCTGCTCGGCTGGCGCGGCGTGCTCGCGGTGCTCGGCGGTCTCGTGATCATCGTCGCGCTGGCGGTTGCGGCCGGCTTCCGCGGCGCTGCGCTGAACCGTCCGCCGCGAACCAGCCTGAAGGCGTTGCGCCACGGCTATCGCACCATCTTCACCAACCCGAACGCGCGGATCTGCTATTCGGCGGTTTTCATCGAAGGCTGCTGCGTGCTTGGGCTGTTTCCCTTCATTGCCTCGTTCCTGTTCGAGCTCGGCGAGACTTCGCTGTCGATCGCCGGCATCGTGATCGCAGGCTTTGCGATCGGCGGGCTGCTCTACACGCTAACGGTGGCGCGCCTGCTGCCGTTGATCGGGGTGAGGGGGATGATGATCGTCGGCGCGACGCTGGTCGCGATTCAACTGGTCGGCGTCGCCTTCGGGCCGCACTGGAAATTGCAGATGGCGGGCCTCCTGGTGATGGGCCTCGGCTTCTACATGATCCACGGCTGCCTGCAGGTGTTCGCCAGCGAGCTATCGGTCGAAGCGCGCGCCACCGCGCTGTCGCTGCACTCGTTCTTCTTCTTCATGGGCCAGACCGTCGGCCCGATCGCCTACGGCTTCGGCCTGCAACATGCCGGCAAGACGACGACGCTGGTCTCGGCCGCCGCCGTGATGGTCGTGCTCGGTTTTATTTGCGCGAGATTTTTGAAGCAGACGCGGCCGGCGGATGCCGCGGCGCGATCGGATGTGGAGGCGTAGGCCGCTACTCTAACCCCGCCCGCGATACGTCGCGACGCCCTGGTCGGGGACCCAGATGCCCTTCGGCAGACGGCCGGTCTGGAAGAACACGTCGATCGGGATGCCGCCGCGCGGATACCAGTAGCCGCCGATGCGCAGCCATTTCGGCTTGATCTCGTCTGAGATCCGCTTGCCGATCATGACGGTGCAGTCCTCGTGGAATGCGCCATGGTTGCGGAAGCTCGCGGCGAACAGCTTTAGCGATTTGGATTCCAGCAGCCAGCGGCTGGGCACGTAGTCGATCACCAGATGCGCGAAATCCGGTTGGCCCGTTACCGGGCAGATCGAGGTGAATTCCGGCACCGTGAAGCGTACCAGATAATCGGTACCAGCCTGCGGGTTGGGCACGCGGTCGAGCTGCGCCTTTTCCGGCGCGTCGGGCCATTCCACCGCGCGGCCGAGTTGCAGGCCGGGGGAGATCGTTGATTTGCTGGATTTCTTTGCCATTCGGGTCTCCGTGGGGTCCTCTTAGCCAATGATCGGGCGCCCGTCACCCGGCCTTTTCCCCCTCGATGCATTGCGGTAGAAGCACCGCCATCCGACCCCCTCACTGCCACAAGAGGTACTTCATGACTGACATCGTCGACATCATCGGCCGCGAAATCCTGGACAGCCGCGGCAACCCCACGGTCGAGGTCGATGTGGTGCTGGAGGATGGGTCGATCGGTCGCGCGGCGGTGCCGTCGGGCGCCTCCACCGGCGCCCATGAGGCGGTGGAACTGCGCGACGGCGACAAGTCGCGTTATCTCGGCAAGGGCGTCGAGAAGGCGGTTGCTGCCATCAACGGCGAGATCTTCGAGGCGCTCAGCGACCAGGCCGTCGAGGAGCAGGTTGCGATCGACCAGATCATGATCGAGCTCGACGGCACGCCGAACAAGAGCCGGCTTGGCGCCAACGCAATCCTCGGCGTGTCGCTGGCCTGCGCCAAGGCCGCTGCCGAATCCTTCGACATGCCGCTGTATCGCTATGTCGGCGGCACCTCGGCGCGGACGCTGCCGGTGCCGATGATGAACATCATCAATGGCGGCGTGCATGCCGACAACCCGATCGACTTCCAGGAGTTCATGATCCTGCCGGTCGGTGCCACCTCGTTCGCCGAAGCGCTGCGTTGCGGTTCGGAAATCTTCCACACGCTGCGCGGCGAACTGAAGAAGGCCGGCCACAACACCAATGTCGGCGACGAGGGCGGCTTCGCGCCGAACCTGCCGTCGGCCGACGCCGCGCTCGAATTCGTCATGAACGCGATCGGCAAGGCCGGCTACAAGGCGGGCGACGACGTCGTGCTCGGCCTCGACTGCGCCTCCACCGAATTCTTCAAGGACGGCGCCTACGTCTATGGCGGCGAGAACAAGACCCGCTCGCGCTCGGAGCAGGTGAAGTATCTCGCCGACCTCGTCGGCCGCTATCCGATCGTGACGATCGAGGACGGCATGTCGGAGGACGACATGGACGGCTGGAAGGAGCTGACGGATGCGATCGGCAACAAGTGCCAGCTGGTCGGTGACGATTTGTTCGTCACCAACGTCACCCGGCTTGCCGACGGCATCAAGCACGGCCGCGCCAACTCGATCCTGGTCAAGGTCAACCAGATCGGCACGCTGACCGAGACGCTGGCGGCGATCGAGATGGCCTACAAGGCCGGCTACACCGCCGTGATGTCGCACCGTTCCGGCGAGACCGAGGACTCCACGATCGCCGACCTCGCGGTCGCCACCAATTGCGGGCAGATCAAGACCGGCTCGCTGGCGCGCTCCGACCGTACCGCCAAGTACAACCAGCTGCTGCGGATCGAGCAGCAGCTCGGCACCCAGGCGAAATACGCCGGCAGGGCGGCCTTGAAGGCGCTGGCCTAGCGCCCCAATTGATCGGGACTGAATAAAACGCAAAAAGGGAGGTCGGGATGAGTGACGGCAAGAGCGGTCTGCAACTGCGTTCGCTGCTCAAGAAGGATGGCGAACTGGAATTGTCGTTGGTCAATATCCCGACCCCCGAGCCCGGTCCCGACGAGGTCGTGGTCCGGGTCGAGGCGACCCCGATCAATCCGTCCGACCTCGGGCTCTTGATCGGCCCGGCCGACATGGCCGCCGCCAAGGTCTCCGGCAGCAAGGAATTGCCAGTGGTGACCGCGCGCGTGCCGGAAGGGGCATTGGCCGGCCTCGCCGCCCGGCTCGACGAGTCGATGCCGGTCGGCAATGAAGGCGCCGGCGTTGTGATCAGGACCGGCTCGTCGGACGCGGCAAAAGCGCTGATGGGCCGGACGGTCGCGATGATCGGCGGTGCGATGTATGCGCAATACCGCACGCTGCGCGTCACCGAATGCCTGCCGCTTCCCGAGGGCACTACGCCGGCGGAAGGCGCGTCCTGTTTCGTCAATCCGCTGACCGCGCTCGGCATGACCGAGACGATGCGGCGCGAGGGCCACAAGGCGCTGGTACACACGGCGGCGGCGTCGAACCTCGGCCAGATGCTGAACAGGATCTGTCTCAAGGACGGCATCGGCCTCGTCAACATCGTGCGCAACAAGGAGCAGGCCGACATCCTGCACAAGATCGGCGCCAAGCATATCGTCGATTCCAGCGCGCCCGATTTCATGGACAAACTCACCGGCGCGCTGGTCGAGACCGGCGCGACCATCGCCTTCGATGCGATCGGCGGCGGCAAGCTCGCAGGCCAGATCCTGGTCGCGATGGAGACCGCGATCAACAAGACCGCCAAGGCCTACAGCCGCTACGGCTCGAATGTGCACAAGCAGGTCTACGTCTACGGCAGCCTCGACAACCGTTCGATCGAGCTGCCGCGCGGCTTCGGCATGGCCTGGGGCGTCGGCGGCTGGCTCTTGTTCCCGTTCCTGATGAAGATCGGTCCGGAGGCGGGCAACAAGCTGCGTCAGCGCGTGGTCGCGGAGTTGAAGACCACCTTCGCCAGCCACTACACCAAGGTGGTGTCGTTGCAGGAAACCCTGCAGCTCGACAACATCGCCGTCTACGGCAAGCGCGCGACCGGCGAGAAATTCCTGATCAATCCGAACAAGGGCGCGTAACCGCGCGAAAGGTTACTCGCGCTCGAATGCCAGCGCCCTGGAGCGCTTGTGACGCTCCAGGGCATGGTCGATCAGGACGTCCATCAGCTCGGATTGCGGCAGGCCGCTGGCTTCCCACAGCCGCGGATACATGCTGATGTTGGTGAAGCCGGGCAGGGTATTCGCCTCGTTCACGAACGCCTGCTCGCCGTGCAGGAAGAAGTCGATGCGCGCCATGCCTTCGCAACCCAGCACTCCGAACGTTTTGATCGCGAGCTCCCTGATGCGATCGGCCACGGCAGGCGGGACGTCGGCGGGCACCTGCAGCAGGGCGCCGTCCGCATCGAGATACTTCGCGTCGTAGGAGTAGAAGCCGTGCTTGTCGGACGGCACGATCTCGCCGAGCTGCGAGGCACGCACGCGGCCCTCGGCATCCTCGAGCACGGAGCACTCGACCTCGCGGATCGGCGCGATGCAGCGCTCGATCAGGATCTTGGTGTCGAAGCGGAACGCCAACTTGCAGCCGGTCTCGAACTCCTCCGCGTTGCGCGCCTTCGACACGCCGACCGATGATCCCATGTTGGCCGGCTTGACGAACAGCTCCTGCGAGCCGAGGGCGCTGACCGCGTCGTGATAGCTGACGGGAGCTAGAGCCGACATCGCGACAAAGGGGACGATCGGCAATCCCGCCTCGCGCAGCAGGCGCTTGGCGATGTCCTTGTCCATTCCGGCCGCCGAGCCCATCACGCGCGAGCCGACATAGGCTACGTCAGATAGCTCCAGCGCGCCCTGCACGGTGCCATCCTCACCATTGGGGCCATGCAGGACCGGGAAGACGACATCGAATGCCGGCAATTCCGCCGGCACTGCCCCAGGTCCCGCAAGCACCACGACGCGACCCTGTCCGCCCGGCAGCAGCGCGAGTTGTGGCCCATGGTCCGGAATGGTCAGCGCGCCGCCACCCGCGCCGGCGCCGTTTCCGGCATCGGCAACGATCCAGCGGCCATCCCGGGTGATGCCGATCGCCGTGGCCTCATAGCGATCCGGGTCGAGCGAGCGAAGCACGTTCGCCGCCGACGCCCGCGACACGTCATGTTCGGCCGATCGTCCGCCGAACAGGATTGCAATCCGTATCTTGCGCTCTGCCATTGTCCGCTCTTCGGTCGGCTTGAATGTGCATGGAATCCAGCCACAGTATGGTTGGAAGAACGTGTCGATATTTGGCCCAGGAATACGGCCCGGTTCACTTCTGCAAAAGCAGGCGCACCAGTTCGGCCTGTCGTTTCGACCCGGTCTTGTCGAAGATGTTCGATAGATGCGTTCGTGCCGTTCCGACGGTGATGCCGAGCCTGTCGGCGGCGGCCTGACGGCCATCGCCCTTGGTGATTTCCAGCGCGAACGCGGCTTCCGCGGGCGTCAGGCCAAAACGCTGTTGCAGGCTGTCGAGGCTGGCCTGCATTTCCGTCTCGGGATCGATAACCAATACGATCGCGACCGGGCGCCGCGAAACGGTCCAGGGCAGCGCGGCCATCGCTGTTTCCAGCGACACCGGCGCCACGAGAACACCAAGCGGCGATCGGCCGGTTTTCCGCCGCAGCGAAAGTTCGCCGCCGGCTCCGATGCCGGCCAGTGCGAGGCAGGACGACACCAGTTTCCGTAACAGGCGTCCGCAGTCGGCGTCGGACGCGGACAGCATGCCGCCTTCGAGCCGTAGCCCATCATCGGCGTCGAGCAAGGCTTGCGCGATGCGGTTGGTGAACAGCGGCCTTGCCTCGGCATCGACGAGGAGAAAGCCTTGCTGCAATCGATCAAAACCCGCGAGCGCGCTCTCGCTGGCGAAGGTCAGATGATACACGCGGCGTTGCAACGCGACTGCGCGGACCAGATGCTGCGCGAGGATAGCAAACAGCCGCTTCTGATCGGTGCCGAATGGCGACCGGTTCAGCGATCCGTGGATGGTGAAGATTCCCGTCGCGCTATCGTCGACCAATAGATTGGTGGTCAGCGGCTCGGTGTCGTAGCCGGCCGGGCGCCACCACTCCTGATAAAAATCCGTGCTCGTGAACTGGTCCTGCGTGATGAAGTTGCCGACGGTGAAAACCTTGCCCGGGGCCTGACCGATGCCGAGCGGCAGCAGCGGATTGCGTGGCGCCCAGTCCAGCAGCCGGTTGACCAGCACGGGATCGATCCGCGGCGCGAGCAGGTTCGAGAGCCCGGTCGCCGGATCGTAGACGCCGAAGATCACTTCCGGTCCGCCGACGGCATCGCCGATCCGGTTCAGGACATCAGGCCAGCGCGCGGCGTCGAGGGCCGCGTCGTAGATGGCGGCGACGAGATCGTGCACGCCGTCTTCGCCGGTCAATGTGCCGCCAAGCATCGATCAGCCCCTGCCTGGTTGCAATCTGGCCCGGATGCCATTCGCACCGCAAGGCTGGATTGTGTGCAACTGTTTCGATGTTGCTGCAAAGTCTCACTCGCTGCCGTTCGGGTTGAAACCGCCGCTTTCCATCCGGGCCTCCGACGAACGTCAGATGCGAGCACCGGGCGACTTGGGGAAGGTGCCGGAACGGCAGGTCAATCGGCTGACTCGGTCCGTCCGTTTGAGGGGGCTCGCATGTACGGTGATCGGCGTCACAGAACCATCATCCCGGCAGTCGGGAGCAGGGCGGGCTTGTCAGCGAGCGGCATGCTTGCCCGCGGAGCCGTCTGTGTGCTCGGCGCCACTGCGATGCTCTGCCCGTCGGCCGCGCGCTCGGCGGACTATGCGGCCGGCGGCGGCGTCAACAATGCACCGTCGGGGTTTGCGACGGCGGTTGGCTCCGGCGCGAGCACGACCGGCATAGCTGCAACGGCCTACGGCTCAAACAGTGCAGCGACCGGCGCCGATGCGACCGCGATCGGCCACGAGAGCTTTGCCACCGGCGACGCTGCAAGCGCCTTCGGCACTTTTAGCACCGCCACCGGAGCCGCCGCGACGGCGATCGGCGGGGGCAGCTTCGCGAACGGCACGCAGGCAACCGCGACCGGCAACAACACCCTGGCCGTCGGCACCAATGCAAGCGCCTTCGGCACTCTCAGCACCGCCGTCGGTGATGCCGCGACGGCGATCGGAGCTGGCAGCTTCGCGAACGGCACGCAGGCGACCGCGACCGGCAAGGACAGTTTGGCGAACGGAGCCAACGCGACGGCGACGGGACAAGGCAGCAATGCAACTGGCACTTTCGCAACCGCGACAGGACAGAGCAGTGTCGCTAACGGCACCTTGGCGACAGCGACCGGCATGCTCAGCAATGCGACCGGTATCAATGCGACCGCGACCGGCGCAAGGAGCAGCGCCAACGGCATGGGAGCGACCGCGACCGGGGTCGCCAGCAGGGCCATCGGCGACTTTGCGACCGCGACCGGCCAATTCAGTCTGGCAAACGGCTTGACGGCGACGGCGACCGGCGAATTCAGCAGTGCCACCGGAGCCGCCGCGACGGCGACCGGTCAGCAAAGCATCGCCAATGGCGCAACCGCCAGCGCCTATGGCCAAAACAGCAACGCCACCGGCGAGGCGACGACCGCGATCGGCCAGGCCAGCACCGCCAGCGCCACCGGCGCGACGGCGGTCGGCGCCAACTCGCAGGCCACCGCGGCAGGCGCGGTCGCGGTCGGGCAAAACTCCGCCGCAACCGGCGTCAATGCGATCGCGATCGGCAATGGCGCGGTCGCGACCGGCTCGATCGCTGTCGGTGCCGGCGCATCGGCGTCCAATGGCGGTGCGGCCTATGGCGACGGCGCGGTGGCGACGGGGAGCAATTCGGCGGCCTTCGGCACCAATGCCACGGCGACTTTTGCAAACTCTACCGCGATCGGCACTGGCGCGACGACATCGGCGCCGAACGAGGTCTCGATCGGCACCAGCACGAACACCTACCGCATGTCCGGCATCACCTCGGCGGCAAGCCTCGCCGCGCAATCCGGCCCGACCCAGGTGGTGACGACGGATGCCGCCGGCCATCTCGCGTCGGCCAACTTCAGTCCGCAGGACATATCCGCGCTCCAAACCAACGTCTCGACGCTGCAGGGCAACGTCGCGACATTGCAGACGCAGATGCGACAGGCGTTCGAGGGAACCGCGATCGCCATTGCCATGGGCGGCGCGGCGCTGCCATCGGACAAGAGATTTGCGATCTCGACCAATTGGGGCACCTTCCGCGGGCAGAATGCGATGAGCCTCGGGGCCCAGATGCGGCTCAACCAATATGTCGTGCTCAATGGCGGCGTCGCCGCCGGCTTTGCGCAAGGTGGCGTCGGTGGACGCGCCGGGGTGACCGTTGCGTGGTGACCCGGAAAGCATCCTGGCTGCGGGCTCTGGTCGCTGCGGGCGCGTTGCTGGCGGCCGCCGCCTGTCGTGCGGAGACGCCGCCGCCGGCTGCCAAGCCGGCCCAGATCGATCGCAACGGCGTGCTCATGCTGGTGCGCTCCGCGCTGCTCGCGCTCGATCACGCCAACAAGACGGGTAACTACACGGTGCTGCGCGACATCGGCGCGCCGGGCTTTCAAGTCAACTCGGCGGCCCGCCTGGGGGAGATCTTTGCCAAGCTGCGCAACGACAATCTGGATCTTTCCGGCGTCGCGGTGATCGATCCCCAACTCAATCTGCTGCCGCAGATCGAGGCCAACGGATTGATGCATATGGCCGGCTTCTTTCCGTCGGTTCCGAACCAGGTGAATTTCGACCTGGCGTTCGTGCCGGTGAACGGGCAGTGGCGGCTGTTCGGGATCTCGGTATCGATTGGACAGAGCGGGCCCGCCGCGCCCGAGCCGCCGGCCGCGGCGCCCGCAAACGGCGCCAAACCGGCCGCAAAGCCGCTGCCTGGAAGCAAGCACGGGCCTGCGGATAAACCGGCCGATGCCCCCGCGCCGAAATAGCGCCTTGAAGCTGATGTTTGACAGCCGTGCTGCATGACGTCAGCGGGGCGGTTTCATAAACGTTGCGTTTCCAAAATTGCACGATCCATGCACTTGCATCTTTCTCGGCGCGCCGGTAGGTGAGATGCGCGAGCTTCACGCACAACCCGAAGGAATTTGCTATGGCCTATAACATCGTCACCATCGTCGGCAGCATCCGCAAACAGAGCTTTTCGCTCAAGATCGCCAATGCGCTGGCCAAGCTCGCACCGGCGTCGCTGAAGCTCGACGTGACGACGCTTGAGGGCATCTCCTTCTTCAACCAGGACCTCGAGGCCGCCCCGCCGGCGGACTGGCTGGCCTTCCGCGAGAAGCTGCAGAAGTCGAACGGCGTGCTGTTCGTGACCCCGGAGTACAACCGCTCGATCCCGGGCGTGCTGAAGAACGCGATCGACGTCGCCTCGCGGCCTTACGGCAAGAGCTCGTTTATCGGCAAGCCGATCGGCATCATCGGCAATTCGCCGGGACCGCTCGGCGGCGTCAGCGCGGTGAAGCATCTGCAGAACATCCTGCCGGGCATTTCCGGTCCGATCCTCGGGCAGCCGGAAGCCTATCTCAACGGTGTCGGCGATGCCTTCGACGACAACGGCGAGCTGACCAAGGAGTCGCTCAAGGGCGTGCTGCAGCAGTACCTCGGCGCCTTCGCGGCCTTCATCGAAAAGCAGAACGGCTGACCTTGTTTGACGCGTTTTCTTCACGCGAACCGGCATCCACTTCGCTCGAAAACGCTTTGGCTTAGCATTCCGTTAACCCCATGGCCGCATCTTCGCGGCCATGGTCTCCCGCACACGCCTCAAATCGATTCTGACCGGGCTCGCGCTCTACACGCTGGCGGCGCTGATGGTCGGCTATTTCGGCGTCAACGCCTATACCGGCAAATACGGGCTGAACGCGCGGCAGGAGCTCGACCAGGAAATCATCGCGTTGACCTCGGAGCTTGCGCGGTTGAAGAAGGAGCGGGCCGAGGGCGAGCAGCGGGTGTCGCTGCTGCGGTCGGATCGGGTCGATCCCGACATGCTGGACGAGCGCGCGCGCTTCCAGCTCGACTACGCCAACCCGCGTGATCTGGTTCGGATCAACAAGTCGAACTGACGCGTTCTCAAATTTCAAAAACAATCCCGCGCTATCACAAAAGTGTCGCGCCGCGCTGCAGTGCGGCATAGCAAAATTCCATCGGGCGAACGCAATCCTTCCAAGGTGATTTGAGTTGGGTTAGAGAGGGTTCTTCGACTTCTCTCACCCGGAATTGCCATGGCCGCACCCAAGAAAAGCGTCGCGAAGGAATCAGGTCAGGAGAAGGCTGGTTCTCCCCCCGAATTCTCCAAGGAGCAGGAGTTCAAGGCACTGCGGGACATGCTCCTGATCCGGCGCTTCGAGGAGAAGGCCGGTCAGCTCTACGGCATGGGTGCGATCGGCGGATTCTGCCATCTCTATATCGGCCAGGAAGCGGTCGTCGTCGGCATGCAGATGGCGCTGAAGCAGGGCGACGAGGTCATAACGGGCTACCGCGACCACGGCCACATGCTGGCCTGCGACATGGAAGCCAAGGGCGTGATGGCCGAACTGACCGGACGCCGCGGCGGCTATTCCCGCGGCAAGGGCGGCTCCATGCACATGTTCAGCAAGGAGAAGCATTTCTACGGCGGTCACGGAATCGTGGGCGCGCAGGTGTCGCTCGGCACCGGCCTTGCCTTCGCCAACCACTATCGCGGCAACGATAACGTCAGCGTGACTTATTTCGGTGACGGCGCGGCCAACCAGGGCCAGGTCTACGAAAGCTTCAACATGGCCGAGCTGTGGAAGCTGCCGGTGATCTACGTCATCGAGAACAATCGCTACGCGATGGGCACCTCGGTGTCGCGCGCTTCGGCGCAGCAGGATTTCTCCAAGCGCGGCGCCTCCTTCAACATTCCCGGCAGGCAGGTCGACGGCATGGACGTGCGCGCGGTCAAGGCCGCCGCCGACGAGGCCACAGCCTGGTGCCGCGGCGGCAATGGTCCGATGATCCTCGAGATGCAGACCTACCGGTATCGCGGCCACTCGATGTCCGATCCCGCGAAGTACCGTACCCGCGAGGAAGTCGAGAAGGTTCGTCACGACCAGGACCCGATCGAGCAAGTGCGCAACCGCTTGCTGGCGTCGGGCGTGAGCGAGCAGGACCTGAAGGCGATCGACGCCGAGGTGCGCGAGATCGTCAACGAAGCCGCCGACTTCGCGCAGCACGATCCGGAGCCGGATGCATCCGAGCTCTACACCGACATCTACCGCTGACCCCACCCGCGCAGAAGAATTTCAAGACCGATTTCGGGAGCCGATATGCCCATTCAAGTGCTGATGCCTGCGCTGTCGCCCACCATGGAGAAGGGCAACCTCGCCAAATGGCTGAAAAAGGAAGGCGAGACCATTAAGTCCGGTGACGTGATCGCCGAGATCGAGACCGACAAGGCGACGATGGAGGTCGAGGCAACCGACGAGGGCACGCTTGGCAAGATCCTGATTCCGGAAGGCACCGCCGATGTCGCGGTGAACACGCCGATCGCCACCATCCTGGCCGACGGCGAAAGCGCCGCCGACCTCGCCAAGGTGCCCGCGGCTCCTCCGCCGAAGGCCGCGGAAGCGCCTGCTGCCGAAGCCAAGGCGGAAGCGCCGCAGCCGGCGGCGAAGGCGCCGGCCGCGCCGGTCAGCGAGGCGCGGCCCGATCCGGAAATCCCCGCGGGCACCGAGATGGTCACGCAGACAATCCGCGAGGCGCTGCGCGATGCGATGGCCGAGGAGATGCGCCGCGACGGCGACGTCTTCATCATGGGCGAGGAGGTCGCCGAGTATCAGGGCGCCTACAAGGTGACGCAGGGCCTGTTGCAGGAATTCGGCGCGCGGCGCGTGATCGACACGCCGATCACCGAGCACGGTTTTGCCGGCGTCGGCGTCGGCGCGGCGATGGCCGGGCTGAAGCCGATCGTCGAGTTCATGACCTGGAATTTCGCCATGCAGGCGATCGACCAGATCATCAATTCGGCCGCCAAGACGCTCTATATGTCCGGCGGCCAGATGGGCTGCTCGATCGTGTTCCGCGGCCCGAACGGTGCCGCCGCGCGCGTCGCGGCCCAGCACAGCCAGGACTACGCCGCCTGGTACTCGCAGATACCGGGCCTCAAGGTGATCGCGCCGTACTCGGCCGCCGATTACAAGGGCCTTCTGAAGGCCGCGATCCGCGATCCCAATCCGGTGATCTTCCTCGAGAACGAGGTGCTGTACGGCCACACCGGCGAGGTGCCGAAGCTGCCCGATTTCATCGTGCCGATCGGCAAGGCGCGGATTGCGCGCGCCGGCAAGGACGTCACCCTCGTCTCCTGGGCGATGGGGATGTCGTATGCGCTGAAGGCCGCGGACGAGCTCGCCAAGGAAGGCATCGACGCCGAAGTGATCGATCTGCGCACCATCCGCCCGATGGACACCGAGACCATCATCAACTCGGTGAAGAAGACCGGCCGTGCGGTCACGGTGGAGGAGGGCTGGCAGCAGAGCGGCGTCGGCTCCGAAGTCGTCGCGCGCATCATGGAGCATGCGTTCGACTATCTCGATGCACCGGTCACGCGCGTCTCCGGCAAGGATGTGCCGATGCCCTATGCCGCCAATCTTGAAAAGCTTGCTCTGCCTTCCGTCGCCGAGGTGGTCGCGGCCGCCAAGGCCGTGTCCTACCGGTAACGCCGATGGCCGGTCCCAAGGAGCAGCCGCTGCCGCCTGACGTGATGGGCCGCGACGACGCCGTCGAGGTGTTGCGCGCCTTTGTGGTCGACGGCGGCCTGTCGATCGCGTTCCAGCGCGCCTTCGAGGAGCCGGACATGTGGGGGCTGATGCTCGTCGACATCGCCCGCCACGCCGCGCGCGCCTATTCCCGCGAGAGCGAATACACCGAGGACGAGGCGCTCGCGCGCATCGTCGAGATGTTCGAAGCCGAAATCGCCCGGCCGACCGACATGGGCCAAACCAAACCGCGGTCGCAACAAGGTCACTGACAATGCCGATCAATATTCTCATGCCCGCGCTGTCGCCGACGATGGAAAAGGGCAATCTCGCCAAGTGGCTCAAGAAAGAGGGCGACAAGGTCAAGTCCGGCGACGTGATCGCGGAGATCGAGACCGACAAGGCGACGATGGAAGTCGAGGCGGTCGACGAGGGCACGATCGCCAAGATCCTGGTGCCCGAGGGCACGCAGGATGTGCCGGTCAACGACGTCATCGCTGTCATGGCCGGCGACGGCGAGGATGTGAAGGCGGCAGCCAGCGCCGGCGCCGGTGCTGCTCCGGCTGCCAAACCCGCCGAAGCCCCGAAGCCCGCCGCCCAGGCCGCGCCTGCCGCTGCACCCGCGCCAGCGGCGGCACCTGCACCGACGCCGGCCGCAGCGCCGGCGCCGCAGCCTGCTGCGGCACCCGCCGCGCAAGCCAACGGCCACGCCCGCGTCTTCTCTTCGCCCCTGGCGCGCCGGCTCGCTAAGGAAGCCGGCATCGATCTTTCCCGCATCACCGGCACCGGGCCGCACGGCCGCGTCATCGCGCGCGACGTCGACGACGCCAAGTCCGGCAAGGGCCTGAAGGCGCCGGCGGCTGCGCCCGCCGCGGCGGGGCCGAGCATCGCGCCGTCGATGTCGGACAAGCAGATCCTGGCGCTGTTCGAGCCGGGCTCCTACGAGGTCGTGCCGCATGACGGCATGCGCCGCACCATCGCGCAGCGTCTCACCGCCTCGGTGCAGAACGTCCCGCACTTCTATCTCACCATCGACTGCGACATCGGCAAGCTGCTCGCCGCGCGCGAGGAGATCAACGCCGCCGCGCCGAAGGACAAGGAGAAGAAGCCGCTCTACAAGATCTCGGTCAACGACTTCGTCATCAAGGCGATGGCGGTCGCGCTGCAGAAGATTCCGAACTGCAACGTCAGCTGGACCGAGGGCGGCATGCTCAAGCACAAGCATTCCGACGTCGGCGTCGCGGTGGCGATGCCGGGCGGCCTGATCACGCCGATCATCCGCAAGGCCGAGACCAAGACGCTGTCGACCATCTCGAACGAGATGAAGGATTTTGCCGCGCGCGCCCGCGCCCGCAAGCTGAAGCCGGAAGAATACCAGGGCGGCACCACCGCGGTCTCCAACCTCGGCATGTACGGCATCAACCACTTCACCGCCGTGATCAACCCGCCGCACGCCTCGATTCTCGCGGTCGGCACCTCGGAGGAGCGCCCCGTCGTGCGCGGCGGCAAGATCGAGATCGCGAACATCATGAGCGTGACCTTGTCGTGCGATCACCGCGCGATCGACGGCGCGCTCGGCGCCGAGCTGATCGGCGCCTTCAAGCAGCTGATCGAAAATCCCGTGATGATGATGGTGTGACGGGCATCCGCCATGTACGCGATGTCAGGTCCGTACGTTCTGCTCGCCGCCATCGCCGTTGCGCTGCTCGTCGCGGTCAACCGCGACCTGATATCGACGTTCCAGTTCCGGTTGATGATGATCAGCACGGGCGTGCTGGCGCTGGTGTGGACCATATTTCTCGGTTCGGTATGGCAGGAGTACCGATGAATGGCCGGCTTGGCCCGCACGCGCTGGCCCTGGATCTCGCTGCTGCTGTCGGCCGTGCTGGTGCTCAACCCGGTCGGGTTGGATTTTCTGCACTCCGCGTTCTTCGCCGGCGAACAGCTGGCACGGAACATCGCCCAGCCGATCGTGCTGACGGCCCTGGCCATCATGGTCGTGCTGATCGGGCTCGAATGGCTGGTCAGGTCGTTGATCGCAAGAAGCCGCGCCCGCGGCGTCACACGTTGAGTTGAACGGGAGCCGCCATGGCCGACACATCCTTTGACGTCATCATAATCGGCTCCGGCCCCGGCGGCTACGTGACCGCGATCCGCGCCGCGCAGCTCGGCTTCAAGACCGCGATCGTCGAGAAGTCCTATCTCGGCGGCATCTGCCTGAACTGGGGCTGCATTCCGACCAAGGCGCTGCTGCGCTCGGCCGAGATCTACCACTACATGCAGCACGCCAAGGATTACGGGCTGTTGGCGGACAATGTCAGCTTCGATCCGAAGGCGGTGGTGCAGCGCTCGCGCGGCGTCTCGAAGCGCCTCAACGACGGCGTCGGCTTCCTGATGAAGAAGAACAAGGTCACGGTGATCTGGGGCGACGCCACGATCGACGCGCCCGGCAAGATCACGGTGAAGAAATCCGCGGTCGAGGCGCCGAAGGGCGCGAGCGGCGAGGGCAGCTATCAGGCCAAGCACATCATCGTCGCGACCGGCGCGCGGCCGCGCGTGCTGCCCGGGCTCGAGCCCGACAAGAAGCTGATCTGGACCTATTTCGAGGCGATGGTGCCGGAGCGCATGCCGAAATCGCTGCTGGTGGTCGGCTCCGGCGCGATCGGCATCGAGTTCGCTTCGTTCTTCCACACCATGGGCGCCGACGTCACCGTCGTCGAGGTGCTGCCGCAGATCCTACCCGTGGAAGACGCGGAGATCGCCGGCCTCGCGCGAAAACGGTTCGAGAAGATGGGCATCAAGATTATGTCCTCGACCAAGGTGACCAAGCTCGAGAAGAAGGCCGACAGCGTGGTCGCGACCATCGACGACGGCAAGGGTCAGCCGCAGACCAAGGAATTCGAGCGGGTGATCTCGGCGGTCGGCGTTGTCGGCAACATCGAGGGCCTCGGGCTGGAAAAGCTCGGCGTCAAAACCGACCGCGGCTGTATCGTGATCGACGGCCTCGGCAAGACCAACGTCCCCGGGATCTACGCGATCGGCGATGTCGCGGGTCCCCCGATGCTCGCGCACAAGGCCGAGCATGAGGGCGTGATCTGCATCGAGGCGATCAAGGGCCTGCATCCGCATCCGATGGACAAGCTGATGATCCCGGGCTGCACCTACTGCAACCCGCAGGTCGCTTCCGTCGGGCTCACCGAGGCCAAGGCCAAGGAAGGCGGCCGCGAGATCCGCGTCGGCCGCTTCCCGTTCGTCGGCAACGGCAAGGCGATCGCGCTCGGCGAGGACCAGGGCCTCGTCAAGGTGGTGTTCGACAAGAAGACCGGACAGCTGCTCGGTGCGCACATGATCGGCGCCGAGGTGACCGAACTGATCCAGGGCTATGTCGTGGCGATGAATCTGGAGACCACCGAAGAGGAGTTGATGCACACCGTGTTCCCGCATCCGACCCTGTCGGAAATGATGAAGGAAGCGGTGCTCGACGCCTACGGGCGCGTGCTGAATATTTGAGCCGCAGGACGGCGGCCACGGTCCCGTCATCCTGAGGAGCGCGTCTCGAAGGATGTACGGCCCGGATCGAT
Organism: Bradyrhizobium macuxiense; assembly: GCF_007993935.1. Taxonomy (GTDB): domain Bacteria; phylum Pseudomonadota; class Alphaproteobacteria; order Rhizobiales; family Xanthobacteraceae; genus Bradyrhizobium; species Bradyrhizobium macuxiense_A. The sequence goes on from NZ_VITY01000003.1 coordinate 520,453, forward strand.
CAGCGGGCCGTTCGCCCTTCGAGACGGCCGCTTCGCGGCCTCCTCAGGGTGACGGGTCTAACAGCAATAGAGCAGAACAAGAAAGGCGATGAAGCCAGTGAAAGACAACGACAACCTCACCATCGAACGCCCGACCTTCGTGACCCATCTCGAATGCGCGATGGAGGGCGATCATTATGCAGCCGACCAGGTGCACAACCTCTCCAAGGCCGGCAAGCCGCTCTTGGTGCGCTACGATCTCGCCGGGGTGAAGAAGGCGCTCACAAAGGATGCGCTGGCCGAACGTCCGGCCGACCTGTGGCGCTACCGCGAGCTGCTGCCGGTGCGCAAGTGCAAGGACATCGTCAGCCTCGGCGAAGTCGCGACGCCGCTGATCCGGTTGCCGCGGCTCGGCGCCAGGCTCGGCGGCGGCGAGATCATCGTCAAGGACGAGGGGCGGCTGCCGACCGGCTCGTTCAAGGCACGCGGCCTCGTGATGGCGGTGTCGATGGGCAAGGCGCTCGGCATCAAGCACATGGCGATGCCGACCAACGGCAATGCCGGCGCGGCGCTCGCCGCCTACGCAACCTCCTGCGGCATCAAGACCACGATCTTCTGCCCGGCGGATACGCCGGAGGTGAATGTCAGCGAGATCGGGCTGCAGGGCGCCACCGTCTATCGCGTCAACGGCTATATCGACGACTGCGGCAAGATTGTCGGCGAGGGCAAGGCAAAAGTTGGCTGGTTCGATACCTCGACCCTGAAGGAGCCGTACCGGATCGAGGGCAAGAAGACGATGGGCCTCGAGCTCGCCGAGCAGCTCGGCTGGGACGTGCCCGACGTGATCTTCTATCCGACCGGCGGCGGCACCGGCCTGATCGGGATGTGGAAGGCGTTCGACGAGCTCGAGAAGATCGGTTTCATCGGCTCGAAGCGTCCGCGGATGGTCGCGGTGCAGGCCGCCGGCTGCGCGCCGATGGTGCGCGCCTACGAGGCTGGCACCGAGCACGCGGCGCGCTGGGAGGACGCCCACACCATCGCCTCCGGCATCCGCGTGCCGCAGGCGATCGGCGACTTCCTCATCCTGCGCGCGGTGCGCGAGAGCAAGGGGTTTGCGATCGCGGTCGACGACGACAAGATCAGCGCCGCGCTCAACGAGGTCGCACGTGAGGAGGGGCTCTTGCTGTGCCCCGAGGGCGCTGCGACCTACGCTGCCTACAAGCAGAGCCTTGCCGACGGCCGCGTCAGCAAGACCGACCGCGTGATGCTGTTCAATTGCGCCAGCGGCCTGAAATACCCGCTGCCGCCGGTGACCTGCGCGCTCGACCGGCACAAGCCGATCGACTTCTCACAGTTCTGACCTGCTGTTGCAGTCGTCATTGCGAGCGCAGCGAAGCAATCCATCTCACCGCTTGCTGAACCATGGATTGCTTCGTCGCTTCGCTCCTCGCAATGACGGTGTCATTTGATGGAGTGAATGATGCGTAGAATCCTGTGGGCTGTTTTGGCCGCGTTTGTGACGCTCGTCGGCCCTGCACACGCGGAAACCTGGCCCGCGCACCCGATCACCATCGTCGTGCCGTTCGCCGCCGGCGGTCCGTCGGATGCCATGGCGCGCATCCTCGCCGAGCGGATGAAGCAGTCGCTCGGTGAGGTGATCCTGATCGAGAACGTGACCGGAGCGGGCGGTTCGATCGGCGTCGGCCGTGCGGTGCGCGCGGCGCCGGACGGCTACACCGTCTCGTTCGGCCATCTCGGCACCCACGTCGCAAACGGCGCGATCTACAAGCTCGGCTACGACCTCGTCGAGGATCTCGAGCCGGTGGTGCTGCTGCCGAGCAATCCGATGATCATCGTCAGCAAGAACGCGGTGCCGGCGAAATCGCTGAAGGAGCTGCTGGAGTGGCTGAAGTCGCGGCCGGCGCCGCCGACCGCAGGCACCGCCGGCGCCGGCAGCGGCAGCCATATCGCAGGGCTCTATTTCGAGAATGTCTCCGGCATCAAGCTGCAATACGTGCCGTATCGTGGCACCGGGCCGGCACTGAACGACCTCGTAGCCGGCCAGATCGACATCATCGTCGACCAGACCTCGAACTCGATCAACCAGGTCCGTGCCGGCAACATCCGCGCCTATGCCGTCACCGATTCCAAGCGGGTCGCGAATGCGCCCGAAGTCCCGACGGTCGATGAGGCCGGCCTGCCCGGCTTCCACATGACGCTGTGGTCCGGCCTCTGGGTGCCGAAGGGCACGCCACAGGAGATCGTGGCCAAGCTCAACACGGCTGCGATCCAGGCGCTGCGTGATCCCGCCGTGAAGAAGCAGCTCGAAAATCTCGGCTTGCAGATGCCGCCGCAGGACCAGCTGAAGCCGGAAGCACTCGGCGCCTGGCAGAAGGCGGAAATCGCGAAGTGGTGGCCGATGATCAAGGCCGCCAATGTGAAGGTCGAGTGAGGGCGGTCGATCTTCCGGAGCAGGAGGATTGCGCATGAAGAATCTTGCGCTTGCGTGGCTTGTGTCCAGCGCCGCCTTCGCGATCGCCTTTGGCGGATGGATGCTGCCTTGGTCTACGCCGGATGGTGTGCATGTTTTGCACTGGGCCGATCATCTTCGCATGTTCCTGATCGTCCTGGCCGCCGCGCTGACGTGCCAATTCGTTTACGGCGGCCTGGTCTATTTCGTTCTGACCCGAACTGGGCTCTGGAGCATTTGGACCGTCATGGCCGCGTATCTGATTCCGGTCCTTATCATCGACCATTACGGAATCGACATTCCGGGAGTGGCGCGCGCGATCATTGCCTGGATCGCATTCGCCTGCCTTGTCGCAGGTGTATCGTGGCTTTTTGCACGCAAGGAGGTTCGCGTATCGGCGGATATGCCTTAGACGGGCAGCGGAATAGACCTCACGCGCCGCAATCTCACTGTGCCGGCGCCGCGTTCGTCTCCTGCCTCACGACGCGCTCGCCGCTCTCTGCCGCTACCGCCGTGCCGGCGTCCTCGAACCGCGCCTGATAGACGGCGAAATTCTCCATCACGCGCTGCACGTAGTTGCGCGTCTCCGAGATCGGAATCCGCTCCACCCAGTCGACCGGATCGACCTTGGGATCGCGCGGGTCGCCATAGGCCTTGATCCAGTCGCGGACGCGGCCGCGGCCGGCGTTGTAGCCGGCAAACGTCATGATGTGGCAGCCGTGATATTCCGCCAGCAGCGCGCTGAGCTCGGCCGCGCCCATCTGGGTGTTGTAGACTGGGTCGGAAACCATCTTGTCCCAGTCATAGCTCACCTTGAAGCGCTTGGCGGTATCGCGGCCGGCTTCGGGCGTCACCTGCATCAGGCCGACGGCGTTGGCCGCCGACTTGTCGCGCTGATCGAATGCGCTCTCGGTGCGCGCGATCGAGTAGGTCATGCTGCGTCCGATGTCGGGCGCGATCGGGGTGTGCTTGGGGATGCCGATGACCGGGAAGGCGTAATGGTCGAAGGCAAAGCCCCGCGCGAGCGCGATCTTGCCGATCTGCAGCATGGCGCGGGCATCGTTGTGGCGGCCGGTGAGCTCGCCGAGCGCCTCGAGCATGCCGACGTCAGTGCTTTCCTCGGCAAGGTCGGCTGCGAAATAGAGCACGATGTCGGGCTCGCCGATCGCATAGAGCATGTCGGCGGCACGAACGCGTTCGTCGGCCGCCATGCTGCCGGCGCTCGCAGCAGGCGAGGGCGCGCGTAGCTCGACGCCGCCATCGCGGCCGAGCCTGGCCAGTGCCAGCTGACCGTAATAGGCGGTTGGATAGCGCGCGGCGGCCTGGTAGTCGGCGCGCATCGCCGCGGAATTGCCGAGCGCTTCGGCGGCGCGGCCGCGCCAATAGGCGGCGCGCGCCAGCACGGTCGGGTTGGTCTGGCCTTCGTCGATGTGGGCGAAATGCGCCGCCGCGGTCTTGGCATCATCGAGATAGCGCAGCGCGATCCAGCCGCGCATGAAGTGCATGTCGGAGCGGTAGTAGGGATTGTCCGGCGTCGCCGCTCCCCGGATCACGTCATAGGCCGCCTGGTACTCGCCCTGGTCCAGCAGCTTGCGCGAGAGGATGCGGCGCTCGCGCCACCATTGGTCGGTGTCCTGCTGCGCCATCGTCTCGGGCGCCGCCGCGATCGTCACGCGCGCCGCATCATCGATCCTGTTCTTCGCGAGCAGCCACTGGATGCGGCAAAGCGTGTAGCCGAGGTCGCTGCGGGCATCGGCCGGCACGTCGTTGAGCGTGTCCTCTGCCTTGCTGGATTGCCCACGGACCGCGCCGCAAGCCTTCACGATCGCGAGCTCATCGCTGCCGAGGTGCTGGGCCGCACGCCTGGCGCCGGCGAGATCCTTGGCGCCGATCCGCTTGTCCATGCGTGCGCGATGATCGTCTGATGTCAGCAGGTCCTTGAATGCGTCGTAGGCGTCGCTCTCGGTACGGTCGAGCAGTTCCTCCGAGCGCCAGGCCTCGCGCACCAGCCGCGTGGCGCCGTCGCGGTCGCCCTCAGTGAGCAGCGTACGGGCGAGGGCGAACTTGCCTTTGGCGCTGATCGGCTGATCGAGCGTGAAACCGTGCACCGTCGCCGGATCGCTGCGCTCCTGCCACATCCGCGCTTCGGCCCGTTTGCGCAGCAGTGTGACGCTCGGCCAATCCGGGTTGGCCGAGACGAATGCCGCATAGCGGCTGAACGGCGCATTCGACTCCGAATGGCGCAGCAGGTACCACTCGACGAGCTTGCGCCCGACCGGGTCGGTGATCTTGGCCTGGATATCGGTCGCGTCGCCGGTCTTGCCCCGGCGCGCCGCGAGGATGGCATCCCTGACATTGGCGAGATCGCCCGACAATTGCGGTCCGGCAGGCTTCTCCGGCTCCGTTGCCTTGGTGGTCTCGGCCGATTTGGACGGAGCTGATTTGGCCTTTGCGGATTTTCGTTTGTCGGTGCCGTGCCTGGCGTGCCGGCGCTTGCCGGAGCCGCCCTCGCGCGCGGCCTTGGTGCTATGCGCCTTCTTGTCGCCGTGGCCGCTCTTGGCGCCGCTCTTGGCCTGATGCTGGTGATGCGGCTTGGCGGTCGCCTGGACCGGAAGCAGCGCGAGCGCGGCGGCTGTGGCGAAACACGCCAGCGGACGTAGGCAACGGTTCATTCCCTGGTCCCCCCTGAGAAACCATGAGGCACAAACAGAACGCGTCATACGGCGGCACAACCGCCGCAGATTATCATTACCCTCGATTCTCGAGTGTTAATGCTGCCGCAACTCAACAGGGAAAACGCGGCGAAATCTGGAATGTGACGAGCGGAACCGGCGGGAACCGGGGTTTTTACGGGCAACCCCTGAGGAACGGTTCCAGGCCCGGTCTATCGATTAGGGCTTCGCGGGCGCAACTTTCGGCGTCACCACCTGTCGTGAGACAGCTTTAGGGTTTGGTGCCTGCGGCTTCTGTTCCTGGTCGACGGCCTTTGCCGTCTGCGCGGGGGTGGTCGAGATATTGATGTTGAGCAGCTTCCACTGCCGCGACGAGGACTCGTAGGCGAGATCGAATTTGACCTGCTGTGGACTGGTCGGCACGTAGCCGGAGATGCGCAGGCGCCCCTCGGCGTCGATCTCCGGCGCAGCGGCGAGCTGCGGAGACAGCAGCATCACGCTGAACAGGCTCAAATTGCTCCGCCGCATTTCGGCGAAGACCAGCGCCAGATCGGCGGAGCTGTTACGGGCCTGGAAATCCTGTGACGCGAGGTCACGCAGGACGCCGTAGTTGCCGGAGCGGTTGGCATCATTCAGCGTCAGCAGTGTCGCGCGCACCAGCAGCAGCGCCTGATCGAGCGGCACCCGGACCTTGGCCGGCGTGCGCTCAGCGGAAGCCTTGTCCGGCACTGGCTTGATCGGCGCCGCCTGTTGCGTGGGAGCCGGGGCAGGCGGATCTCCTTGGGCGATGGTACCGGTTGGCATCATCGCAGCCAGCACCAGCCCGGTGCCGAGCGCGGCGACGCCCGCGACCGGCCAGACCGTACCGAGCCTCACCATCCGACGCGCAGGCCGGCACGCGCACCCACAAGGCTTTGCTCGGTCGAATAGCCGACGCCGCCGGTGAGCTGGAAGTTGTCGTTGAGCCGTACCGCCCCGTTGATGGCGAGGCCGTTCTGGCCCTGGAAGTTGCCGTAGTTCATCGTGAAGGCAACACGCTCGGTCGGCAGCACGGTCGGGACGCCGGCCATCGCAAACGCCATCGCGACGCCGGCAGTAGCCTTGGTGGTGCGGCTCGCAATATCATCGAGCCGCGTATTGACGCCGCTCAGCGCCTGCTCGACCTGGCCGCCGAGCGAGGCGACGCTGGCATCGACATAGCTCTTGTTCGCTGCATCGCTTCCGCTGATCGGCGTCGCGACATTCTGGACCCTGTTGCCGCCCATGTTGACGGCGGCGCCACTGGCGACCTGCAGTGCGCTGGCCACGTTGGCCGTGCCGATGTTTGATGTGGTCGCGTTGACGGTCGATGCATTCACCGTCGTAGCGGCGACCGTCGTCGCCTTCACGTTGGTTGCGTTGACGTCGGTCGCATTGACGGTGGTCGCGGCTATCGTGGCCGCGTTAACCGTCGTCGCGTTCAACGTCGTCGCGTTCACGGTCGTCGCATTGACGATCGGTGCCGCAATCAGCGTGGTGGCCGTCAGCGTATCGGTTGCGACGTTGCCGTGATTGACGACACCATTGAAGGTCGCAAGTCCGGCTACGTTGAGAGTGCCGCCGATGCTGGCGTTGTTGGTTACGCTGAGCGAGTTGAGCGTGGCGAGCCCGCTCGTGCTCAGGGTATCGGTGGAGATGTTGCCTGTGTTGTTGATTCCCGACGTGCTCAGTGTGCTGGCCAGCTTCACTCCGCCGTTAAACACTGCGGCACCGTTGAAGGTGGCTGTCGTGCCGGCTGCGAACGTGCTGTTGCCGTTGATGTTGCTCGCGCCGCCCAGTGTGGTGGTGCCGTCGACCGTCACGTCTTTCACCGCGTGAACGGGATTTATGAGAGCCAGCGGTCCGCCAGAGAACGGATCGAATGGACTGGAACAGTCGTCGCCCTGGACGACGACGACGTCTTGCTCGCCTCCGTCCACGAAAGAGCAGACTGCGTGGATCGCATGGGCGGGACGCGACGCCACCATCGCACTGGCCGCACATAGCACTGTCGTGGCGGCTATCGCCGTCATCGTCTTTGATGATTCCCTGTTCGCCATTCCGCGGGCAATATTGTTCTGTCTTTTGAATGCCATTGTCCCATTCCGACCAAGCTTGTGAGCATTATGGTGGAGACGGACTGCAGATGACGCATCAACCGTTCGATTGAAATCGGATCGCATCTACGGAGTCGCCTGCCAGGTGTTGCCTGATTGCACTCATCGTCTACACGCAATGGTTGCGGGCTGTGCTGCGCCGAACAATGCAAGGGCTGCTGCGCAAATGGACTCGCAACCGTCTTCGTCGTCGCGCTATAAGCCCCTTGAAGGCGCGAATGCCCGCATGCTTGTTTTGAAAGTCATAAGAGCCACGCCGTGACGTCTGAAGCAGCAGTTCTTTCAGAGGTGATCGGCATCATTTACGACGCCGCATTGGATCCCGGCCTCTGGCCGCGTGCCCTTGAGAGGGCCTGCCTGTTCGTTGGCGGTTCCTCGGGAGCCCTGTTCTGGCATGATACCGCCACGGAGCGCACGGCGGTGCTCCATCTGTTCAACGAAGAGGCGCACTACACCAAGCTGTATCTAGAGACGTATTTGTCGCTCAATCCCTGTTTTCCAGCGGCGGCATTCTTCGATGTGGGCGAGGTGTACCGATCCAACGATATGGTCCCGTTCGACGAGATGGTTGAGACCCGCTTCTATGACGAATGGATGAAGCCGCAGGGGATGATCGACGCCCTCGGGGCGAACCTCGAAAAGGGAGCGACCAATTCTTCGATCGTCTCGGTCCGTCTGCATGATCAGGACGGCTTCGCCGATGCCGCAGTACAGCGCAAGTTCGCATTGGTGGTGCCACACTTCCAGCGGGCGGTTTCGATCGCCAGGTTGTTCGACACGGCGAAGGCGTCCAGCGCCGTCCTCACGGAAACGCTCGACACGATCGACTCCGCTGTGTTCCTTGTCGGCGCCGGTGGAAGGATCGTTTTTGCCAACGACGCCGGCCGATCGGCGTTGGCGGAGAAGACGCTGCTCCGCGAGCGCAACGGCGGGCTGGCTGCGACGGACGCGGATGCCGACAGGCGGCTTCGATATCTGTTCGGGGCGGCCGAGGTCGGCGACAACTTGCAAGGCGATCGGGCACAGGCAATCCCGCTGCTGCCGGATCCGCCTGGCCGATGGTTTGCGCATGTGCTGCCACTGACGTCGGGCGACCGCCAACGTAGCGCAGCGGTTCACTCCGCGATCGCCGCCGTGTTCGTCCGCAGCAGCTCGCCGGCGTCGCTGCCACCGCTCGAGGCCCTGGCAAAGCTCTACAAGCTCACCGCGAGCGAGGTTCGCCTGCTCGATGCCATGATGAAGGCGAGCGGCGTGCGTGCGCTCGCCGAGTTGCTGGGATTGACGGAGGCGACGGTGAAGACGCATCTTCAAAACGTGTTCCGCAAGACCGGAACATCGCGACAGAGTGAGCTGGTAAGGTTGCTCGCCGGATACGAACCGCCGCAGTGATCGGGCCGTCGGGATCAGGTTCTGAACGAGGAAGACTCATGAATCGACGTGCGGCAACAACCATCCTCGATGGCGGCCGCTATTTCGAAGGCCCGCGCTGGCATCACGGGCGGCTCTGGTTCGTCGACTGCATGGCGCGCACGCTGCTCAGCATCAGCCCGTCCGGCGAACGGCAGGAGCATGCGGTGGTGGCCGACGACACGCCGTGTGGGCTCGGCGTGCTGCCTGATGGCGACATCGTCGTGCTGACGATGTTCAAGAAGCGGCTGCTGCGGTTCTCCGATGGGGCGCTCTCGCTGTATGCCGACCTCTCCGAGGTCGCGATCGGCACGATCGACGACATGATCATCGACGGGCAGGGGCGTGCCTATGTCGGCGATCTCGGCTTCAATCTACCGCCGCCGGAGGGGCGCGGCGCGGTCGGCCGGATCATCCTGGTGATGCCGGACGGCAGCGCCCGCGTCGTCGCCGACGGCTTGCGCTTTCCTAACGGCATTGCCGTCTCCTCCGATCACCGCCGGCTCGTCGTCGCGGAAATGGATGGCGCTGCTCTTGCCGATTACGACATCGACGCGGATGGCGGGTTGAGCCTTCGCGGGCGGTTCGGTCGCGTCAACGATCCCGACGGTATCTGCCTCGATCGCGACGGGGCGGTCTGGGTCGCCTCGTTCACGGAGGACGCCTTTGTCCGGATCGGCCGCAACGGCGCGGAGCTTGAGCGTATTGAGCTCCGCGGTCGCCGCGCGCTCGCCTGTGCACTCGGCGGCGCGGACCGCAGGACGTTGTTCTGCCTCAGCGCGGAGACGTCCTACGAGGAGCTGCGGAAGGGCAAATCGGTATCGCGGATCGATGTGGTCGAGGTCGCGGCGCCGGGGGACGGTTATCCCTAGCCGGGGCGAGACGGTTTCTTCTTTTTCTTCTCTTTCTTCTTCAGGATCTCGGCCTGGCTCCTGAAGGCGCGCGCAAGGGAGCGCATCTCATCGGCGACAATGGTATCCGCCGTCGCGGATGCGACCCGTTCCGCGGTCTGCGCCTGCTTGCGAATTGCCTTGGCCAATTTCATGAAGAAGCCAATCGCGCTGCGTCGCCCTGGTTCCAGCACCAGCGACCGCATGTTGCGGCCTTGAGTTTCGTTCTTGTTTCGTTCATATTGGGTATTCCGGGAGAATGCCGCTATGGACGCCGAGCGAGACCGCGAAATCATCAGGCTCTGGAATGAACTCCGACGGCTGCAGCGCGAGGGACGTCCGACGGCGTTGATCGTCCGCCGGATCGAGAAGGCGCTGGCGGCGAGGGAGCAGGAGGCGGCCTGAAGCTCCGGTTTGACACGTTTGCTTCAGGCGAACCGTTACCTTCTTCGTCCGAAACGGCTTTACCTCCCGCCGTCCGGCCCCATCACCAGGTTCGGCAGCCAGGTCGAGATCTCCGGGAAGACGCAGAGCATCAGCACTGCGAACATCATCAGCAGCACGAACGGCAGCGTGCCCCAGATCACCTCGCTCAGGGGGATGTCGGGCGCGACGTTGCGGATGACGAAGATGTTGAGGCCGACCGGCGGATGGATCAGGCCCATCTCCATCACGATGGTCATGACGACTCCGAACCAGATGATGTCGAACTCGGCGGCGCGGAGCGGCGGCAGGATGATCGGGGCGGTCATCAGGATGATCGAGACCGGCGGCAGGAAGAAGCCGAGCACGATCACCATCACGAGGATCGCAAACAAGAGCTCCCAGCGCGGCAGGTGCATCGCGACGATCGCCTCCGCCGCCGACTGCGAGATGTGCAGGTAGCTCATCACATAGGAATAGAGCAGCGACATGCCGATGATCAGCATCAGCATTGTCGACTCGCGGATGGTCGATTTCAGGATCGGCGACAGGTCGCTGGGTTTCCACACGCTGTAGATCACGGCGATCAGCCCGAGCGCCAGCAGGCCGCCGAGGCCTGCGGTTTCCGATGGCGTCGCGTAGCCGCCATAGAGCGCGATCATCACGCCGGTCAGCAGCAGCACGAACGGGATCACGCGCGGCAGCGCGCTGAAGCGCTCGGCCATGGTGAACTCGTCGCGCTGCAGGATCGCCGCGTCCTTGCCGGTCGCGTCATAGGCGGCCTTGGCCATCGCGTATTCCTTGCGGAAGCGGAACACGGCGTAGAAGCCGAACAACGACACCAGCAGCAGTCCCGGGCCGATGCCGGCGAGGAACAGCCGCCCAAGTGATTTCTCGGCGGCGACGGCGAACAGGATCATGGTGATCGAGGGCGGCAGCAGGATGCCGAGCGTGCCGCCGGCGGCGATGATCCCCGCGGCAAAGCCGCCGGAATAGCCGCGCTTGCGCATCTCCGGAATGCCGGCCGAACCGATCGCCGAGCAGGTCGCGGGCGAAGAGCCGGCCATCGCCGCAAACAGCGCGCAGGCGAACACGTTGGCGACGCCGAGGCCGCCGGGCACGCGGTGCAGCCAGGCGTGCAGCGCCGAGTAGAGATCCTGGCCGGCGCGCGACTTGCCGATCGCCGCGCCCTTCAGGATGAACAGCGGGATCGACAGCAGCGTGATCGAGGCCATCTCCTCGTAGACGTTCTGCGTCACCGTATCGAGCGAGGCCGCCGGCATATAGATTGCCATGAACACGACGGCGACCGCGCCGAGCGCGAATGCGATCGGCATGCCGGAGAACATCGCAAACAGGGTGGCAAGCCCGTAGGAGATGCCAATACCAAACACGGTCATCGACGCGCGCCACCAGTCAGCGGAATGAGGATTTGCAAGAGCAGCTGCACGCAGAGCAGCGTCATGCCAAGCGCCATCAGCCCATAGGGGATGGCGAGCGGCAGCGACCACATCGAATTGGAGACCTGGCCGTCGACATAGGCCTCGTGCGCCAGGGTCCAGGACTTCCAGGCGAAGAAGGTGCAGAACGCGAAGCTCGCGACATCGACCAGCCACAGCCTGATGCTGTTGGCCCGGGATGAGAGCAGGCCGACGAACGCCTCGATGCTGACATGACCGCGCTGGCTCTGCACATAGGCCGAGGTCATGAAGGTCGCCCCGACCAACAGGAACACGGCGGCCTCGTCCTGCCAGTAGTTCGGGCTGTGGAACAGGGCGCGGCCGAGCACGCTATAGCTCAGGATCACGCAGGCCGCGATCAAGGCGAGTGCGGCGAACACCACGATGATGTTGTTGCAGACGGACAGCGCGCGCCCGAGCAGAGCCACGGGCGTATTGCCCGTGGCGACGCTCGAAGGTTCGGCCTGATCCGCGACCGGACCATGCATCATGCGGCGACGTCGCTTGCGAGCTTCAGCAGGTTGGCGGCGGTCGCCGTCTTGGCGCCGTAGTCCTTCCAGGCGGTGTCGCGCGCGATGTCGCGCCACTTGCCGACGGTGGCGGCATCGAGCGCGCTGACCTTGGCGCCGGCCTTCTCGTAGACCTTGGCCACTTCGGCATCGTCGTCCTGCGCGCCCTTGCGGCCGAACGCCTCGAGCTCGGCGCCGACGGCGAGGATGATGTCCTGCTGGTTCTTCGGCAGCTTGTCGAAGATCGCCTTCGACATCATCAGCGGTTCCAGCATGAACCAGTAGGAGGCGCCGGCGCCCGAGGTCAGCGACTTCGCGACCTCCTCGAGGCGGAACGAGATCAGGCTGGTGGAGGAGGTGATGCCGGCATCGCAGGCGCCGGTCTGCATCGCGGCGTAGATCTCGTTTGAGGGCACCGACAGCACGGCGGCACCCGCGGTTTGCAGCACCATGTCCATCTCGCGCGAGCCGCCGCGCACCTTGAGGCCCTTGGCGTCCTCGGGCGCCACGATCGCCTTGGAGCGGCTGGCGACGCCGCCGGCCTGCCAGACCCAGGAGATCAAGAGAATGCCCTTGTCGGCGAGGAAGTCGGTCAATGCCTTGCCGACTGGCTCCTTCTTCCAGCGCAGGCCCTGATCGTAGGTCGTGACCAGACCCGGCATCAGGCCGATATTGGTCTCCGGCAGTTCGCCGCCGGCATAGGGCATCGGATAAAGGCTGAGATCGAGCGCGCCCTTGCGCATCGCCGAGAACTGCGCGTTGGTCTTGATCAGCGAGGAGTTCGGATAGACCTCCGCGGTGAGGTCGCCGCCCGAGCGCTTGGCGACCTCGGCCGCGAACATCCGGCACAGCCGGTCGCGGAAGTCGCCCTTGTCGATGGTGCCGCCGGGGAATTGGTGCGAAATCTTCAGCGTGGTCGCGGCATGCGCGGTCCCGACGCCCATCCGTAAGGCTGCGGGTGCGGCGAGGGCGGAAGCGAGGACATGGCGGCGTGTGAGCATGGTTGTTTCCCTGAAGGGCTTCTTGAGTGGCTGTTAGGTCGGCGCGGAGCTTCAGCTTAGCCGGTCTTCACGTGAATTTTCTCTAGTCTGATAGTTCGAGCCGCCCTGATAGTGCGGGCCGATACGCGGCTGCAAGTCCTGGCTCGCCGATGTTGCGGCGCACACCGCGCGCCAGCCACGCAACCCTCGCGGGTGCGCGCCGCGGCGGCTCAAGAATTTGTTATTGGAGGTAACAACGGGCGGCGCAAGTGCGTCGAGTAGAGAGCGGCAAGTCGTCGCGCTCACATTCGACCACACAAGGGATCATCATCATGACCACCAAGACCCGCCTCGGCCTTTCCGCCGCGCTGCTCTCGTTCAGCCTCGCGCTCGCGCCCGCCGCCTTCGCTCAGGACAAGATGGGCAAGGACGACGCGATGAAAAAGGAAGACACGATGTCCAAGGATGCCATGAAGAAGGACGGTGGCATGATGAAGAAGGACGACGGCATGAAGAAGGACGGCGGCGCGATGATGAAGAAAGACGACGGCATGAAGAAGAACTGACCGCCGCCGTCGCTCATCCTTCGCAGGCCCGCCATCCTGGCGGGCCTGCCTGGTTGCGCGTTAGCGCTTCTTCTTGCCGCGCTCCTTGCGCGCCGCATAGCGCGCGTCGCGCTTGGCCTTCTGCTCGGCGAGCAGCGCCTCCTCGCGGGCGGCCGCCTCTTCCTTCTCGCGCGCGACGCGGGCAGCCTCGGCTGCGACGGCCTCTTCCTCGAGGCGCTTCTGCTCGGCCTTCTCGGCCTCACGGGCTTCCTTGGCCTTGGTGCGGCGTTCGGCGATTGCCGCGCGCTCGTCGGCACGTGCCTTCACAGCGGGATCGTCAGCTCCCGGCTGGGCGCGAAACTTGTTGAGGAGGTTTTGCCGCGCCTGCAGGGCCGCCTTTTGGCGGTCGGCAAAACCCGGTTCCTTGAAGCCACTCATAGAGGAAGCCTTGCTGCTTTCTGTTCGGGTGATGGATGGGGTTGGGTTCGGCGCTTCAATAAGTGAACGGCGCAGAAATTGCCAGTGGCGAACGGAGGGCTGTGGAGCAAGGGAGATATGAGCGGACAGCAAATGGCCGATGGCGGAGATTACGCCCGCCTGACCGCCGGCGTGGTGAGTGGTTGGTCACCGAATCTGCCGACAAGTCTGGATCTGCCGAAAGGTCTAGCCGCGCTGAATCTGCTCGCGCCGGCCGTTGCCCAGTACCTTGGCGACCGTCTCGGCGGTCATCGCGCTGCGGTCCGAGGCGCGCTGGACTTCCAGCCTGTCGCGGGCCTTTTCGCTGATCAGCAGGCTGATCAGTCGCAGCCTGCTGGTTTCATCGACAGCCTCCGAAAGCAGCTGCCTGTAACGCTGGTAATCGTAAGTCGCTTCTTGTTCGCTCACCGGCACGCCCCGCACACGCGCTCCACTTCAGCGGGTAGTGTTTCGCGAGTCGCCGCTGCCCGCAATCGAATTGCAGCACCGGTAGCCGCGGCTTGCGCATTTCGCTGTGCCACTGTTGCAGAATTGATCGCACGCAACCGTGCAAACCGTCATGATGCGCGCGTTGCAACCGGGAACCGAAACAAGGATGAGCGAACCCGAAGATGGAGGCAGCCGCCGGGGCGCGCTGATCGGACTGGTGGTGGCCGCGGTCATGCTCGCGGTCGGTCTCTGGCTTGCGCACAGCCTGACGGCGGCGAGCAAGATGCAGGACTGCGTGATGTCGGGCCGCTCCAACTGTAATGTGATCGAGCCGGCACGCTGACCCGCCTTGCGGCAGTGCAATATCACTCCCACATCCAACCCAAAGACTCGGGCTGAACTGTTTGGTCCCGGCTGTGATTCCGGTCACACGCGGACAGGCGGGCTGCCTCGTTTCGTCCCAGAGATCGGCGGGAACCAAGGCCATGATATCCAAGCTGTGGTCCGGAAAGGGCGCGGCGCTGGCTGCCGCAGGCGCGGCGGGTGCCGTTTTGGTAGCGTATGCGTGCCTCAGCCTGGCGTCGCCCGAACAGGTGTCGAGCGCGGGGCTGGGCCCCGGATGGCAATGCAGCAGAGTGGCTTTCGTGCTGACCACCTGCACCCGGGCGGACGAGGCCGAGCGCGAGGCCAAGGCCGACGGCGAGGTCAAGGCCGACGGCGAGGTCAAGGCGATCCCGGTGCGGGCCAAGGACGATTGTCCGCCGGAGCCCTAGGTTTCGCTTGCTGACGCGTCGTCGTCACGCGAACCGGTATCCACTTCGCTCGAAGGGGCTCCGGACGGCCGGGGCGGGGTTGCCTCGGCGGCCGCATTTCAAATCATTTCTTGGTGGCGCCACGCGGCTTGATGGAGAGGCCGAGGCGCATCGCCATCTTCTTGATTCGCTCCGGCGAACGGCCGGTCGCCTTCACGACCTCCTCCAGCGTCTTGGAGGAGCGCGCCAATTCCATCAGTCGTCGGTCCTCCTTGAACGACCACCGCGGCTTTCGGGCCATCTTGTTGGTATCCTTGTGCATTGCTGGGCAACAAAGCCGCCAGGCGGGGTCGCCTGACGGCTTTGCCGGTGTGGGCCCGGACCTTGGGGAAATGTCCGGTGGATAAGCAATACTGCTTCCGAATAAGGTCGCAATTGAAACCGGATCTTAACCTAACCCATCAAGGTTACTTGGATAGAGCGTGGCAGGAGGCCTTATGCGCAAGGTCGCCATTTTGAGTGCCGCAGCGTTTTTACTGTCCGGTTGCTGGAACGACCCGGAGGTCACGGGATCGACCAACAGCTGCGCGGCCAATCTTTATAGTCAGTACAATCCCAAGGTCATGGATCAGTGCGTCAACGCCTGCATCAAGTGTGACCATGGCAACGTCACCACCTGCACGACCTCCTGTACGTTGAGGGGCGCGCGGTAATCGAACCGGGCATGCGTCGCCGCGAACGGAGCCTCGAGGCATCACGGCAACGGGCCGCCTTGCGCGGCGCGAGGAAGGCCTTTATCGCGTCTCAGGTAGCGGCGCTGGTGCCGCTGCGGAAACTGAGAGCGTGGAACAGAGCGGGTGAGCGGGCCTTCCTATGTCGCGGTCGATTGGGGCACCAGCAGCTTCCGGCTCTGGCTGATGAATGCCGGCGGCCAGGTGTTCGGCGAACGTCGCAGCGACGAGGGCATGACGACGGCCGCCAGGACCGGCTTTGCTTCCGTGCTGCAATCGCATCTCGACGCGTTGGGTGCGGCGGCCAATCTGCCGGTGGTCATTTGCGGCATGGCCGGTGCGCGGCAGGGCTGGGTCGAGGCCGGCTATATCGACACGCCGGCGCATCTCTCCGACGTCCTCAAAGGCGCCGCTATGGTCAGCGGGCAGGCGCGTGACATTCGTATCCTGCCAGGGATCGCACAGCGCAATGTCGCGGCTCCCGACGTGATGCGTGGCGAGGAAACCCAGTTGCTCGGCGCGCTCGGCCTCGACGTGTCGGGCAAGGCGCTCGTATGCCTGCCGGGAACGCATTCCAAATGGGTGCATCTGCACGGCGGCACGGTCGAACGCTTTGCGACCTTCATGACCGGCGAATTGTTCAGTGCGGTCGCGCGCGACACCATCCTGTCACACGCCATCGCGGGCGCAGATGAGGCTGTCGATGCCGATGCGTTTTGCTCGGCCGTCATGGAGGCGTTCGCTGCGCCAGCGTTATCGGCCAATCTGCTGTTTCGGGTGCGATCGCGGCAATTGCTGTTCGGCGGCGGCGCGCAGGCCGCGCGCGAGACGATCTCGGGCACTTTGATCGGCGCCGAACTGGCGGCCGGCCTTGCGGAGCGGGAGCAGGCAACGCCGGTGACGCTGATTGCGTCGGGCCGCCTGCAGCGGCTCTATCAGATCGCGCTGCAACGCCTTTCGATTCCGCTCAACGTCATGGATGCGGAGGAGGCGGTTCGCCGTGGCCTCGCCGGCGCAGCGGCGGCGATCTGGCATAATTGAGGGATCAACGCATGAGCATTCCATTTCCGCCGATGAAGCGTCCGCTAGTCGCGATCCTACGTGGCGTCAGGCCGGACGAAACCTCCGCCATCGTCAGCACCCTGATCGAGGCGGGCATGACCGCGATCGAGATTCCGCTGAACTCGCCCGAGCCGTTCCGTTCGATCGAGATCGCGGTGAAGCGGGCGCCTGCCGATGTCCTGATCGGTGCCGGCACGGTGCTATCCGTCGCTGACGTCGATCGTCTCCACGACGCCGGCGGGCGCCTCATGGTGTCGCCGAACGTCGATGTCGACGTGCTTGCGCGCGCGCGGGATCACGCGATGGTCACGATGCCCGGCGTGTTCTCGCCGACGGAAGCGCTGCTCGGCGCGCGTGCCGGTGCCTCGGGCCTGAAGTTCTTTCCGGCGAGCGTGCTCGGCGTCTCCGGCATCTCGGCGATCCGCGCCGTGCTGCCGGCGGATGCGATGATCGCCGCCGTCGGCGGCGTCTCGGACCAGAATTTCGCGGAATATGTGAAGGCCGGCATTCGCGCCTTCGGCCTCGGCAGCAGCCTCTACAAGCCGGGCATGACGGCGGCGGATGTTGCGGTCCGAGCGAAGATGACGATCGAGGCGTATGACAAGGCCGTGCAGGGCGCGAGCTGAGCCCGGTCCGTAACTTGTGATCGCGGACTAGTCGTCGCGCCTGCCGCCGTCGATCACCCTGAACAGCGGCGCCGCCTCGCGAGGGTTCTCGAGCAGCTCGTCGACCATGGCGATGGCGGCCGCGACGTATTTCTCGGTCGCCGCGTCCAGTGGCCGCTCGGCTTCGTCTGACAGCGCGAGCTTGGCGCCCTCGAGCAGTTTGCGGGTGCGGACGGCGGATTCGTCGCCGGCGGTGAGGGCGGCGCGGGCGATTGATCGCAGCACGAACAGCTCGCCCTCCAGCCGCAGCAGGCGGTCGTTCAACTTGCTCAGCACGGTATTCAGGTTCTGCATGACGTCCTCTCCGGGCGTTGGACCCGTCTTCCATACACGGTCATTCCTGACGAAATTCTTGTGCCGGCCACGAACCATTTTGGTTCGTTGAACGGTATCCGTGCCGCCTGATGTCCTGGGCGGCCCGGCCAGGCGCTGTCCGCCGGTGGATCATCGCGGATGGCCCTAGTAGAGTGACCGCGATCCGCCGCCCCGGCCGGGCGCCGGGGGCGCACCCATTTCATCCAATCACCGACGAAGGAACGCATATGAGGATTGTCGTCGAAACCATCGTTGCCGCGCCGATCGCGGATGTCTGGCGCGCCTACACCACGCCCGACGACATCAAGCAATGGAATGCGGCTTCCGACGATTGGCACACCACGGCTGCGACCGTGGACCTGCGCGCCGGTGGCGCCTTCTCGTCGCGGATGGAAGCCAAGGACGGCAGCATGGGGTTCGATTTCGCCGGCACCTACACCAGGGTCGAGGCGCAGCGGCTGCTCGAATATTCGTTCGGCGATCGCACCGCGCAGGTTGCATTCACGCCCGAGGCCGGCGGCGTCAAGGTGCAGGTCTCCTTCGACAGCGAGGATACCCACTCGGTCGAGCAGCAGCGCGGCGGCTGGCAGGCGATCCTGGATAATTTCAAGCGCTACGTCGAGACAAAGCGGGCGAGGTAAGAGCGCTCTCGGCGCGATCGCGATGGTGGTCAGGAGCAAATGCGATGCGCTTTGTTTTGGCACTTGGTCTGTTGGTCATGCTGTGCGCGTCCGCGGACGCCGCACCACGGCGTCACCCTCACGCACGGCAACCTGCAACCGTTCGCGCGCCCGCGGATGTGACGCCGCCGGGGCGTTTCGCTGTTCCTGGTTGGAGTGACGAGTCGACCCGCCAATGGCTTGACCGCGCATCGGAGAATGCCGGCCGCGGCGGCTAGTCCGATAGCCCGCGGCGCAATTCAATCGTCGCCGTCGTCGTCTTCAGTTCCGCGCGAGCTCGATGCCGAGCGGCCGCCATATCGCCGCGAGGCGGCGGTGGTCTGTCTCGTACTCACACCTTCGCTCTCGCGCAGCTCCTTCCGTGCGCGCCGCGCGCTGCGCATCGCGCGCTTGATGTTTGCATCGTGCGAGTCCTCGTCGAAGAACAGGACGATCTCGCAGCTTGGACATTGGCGCGAGTAACCGTTCTGCAGCCGCTTGGCGCGATCGCGAAAGACGTTCTTGCAGCGTGTGCAACGGATCTGGACGGAATCTTCCATGACGGCCCTGACGTATCGGCGAACGGCGCGCGCTCACAACAGCTTTGCGGAGGCAATTCCGGATCAAGAAATCACGAGGCGAAGCGCGCCGCAAATCATTGCCGCAGCATGTAACGTTGCGAACCGAATGCGTCGGGCAGGGCAGCGCTGCTGGAACTTTGTTCACGCACGGAGAACTACGGAAGCATTCGTGCGCTGAATGATAAGGAACAAGACACGACTTCGGAGCAGACGGTGAACATCAAAGAGAAAAGGCCTCAGCGCGTGGGCCACGCCGAGGCCAAGTTGACACTTTGGTCGTGAGGCACCGTCACCAGCGCCTCGATGCTTACCCTACCTTCGTTTCTCTGCAGCAAAATAGCCCAAATGGGCCATGATGCCTGGCACGGAACGTGCAGACTTGGAGCCGTCAGGATTTTGCATCACCTTCCTGGGGCTAGGAGCAGCGCCGTCCGCCTATATTTCAAGCGGACGGCGCTGTGCATTTGGGCCGCCGGCACGCGGCTCAAGCCGCGATCAGTGATCCATCGGCCGAATCTCCAGGCTCTCGATTTTCACCGGCGGAATTGCGTGATCCTTGTCATCGGGCGGATGCAACGCGATCGTCGCATGCGTGCCGCCGGCGAGAACATTGTCGCCCGCGCCGCTGGCGTGCGCGTAACTGCCGGCGAGATCGTCGAGCCCGAGCCACGGCACCGGCGCCATCACCTTCCAGGTCAGCGCGACGTCCTGATCGCCGATGAAAACACCAAGGTTGGGAATGGCTGCGACGTAGCGGCGGTCCGGCGCGCTCTCGACGTGCAGTACGCAGTCGAGATTGGTCACCGGGCCCAGGATGAAACCGGTATCAGGGCCGCCGCGGCACGCGAGCGTTCCGGCCTGCACCTGTTGTGCCTCGGCGGTTGCGATGGGCGCGGCGAGAGCGGCCACGCCGCAGATCGCAAGCAGCACCCGATGACCCGTCGTACGCATGGTGCTGTACAACGCCGATCGATGCGCATCGCTCCGCGATCTCGGCCGCGGCCTTCGCTTGTGGTTAAGAGAGTTTTAGAGCCGGGGTCTTGTTGGCGCCGATGCGGCAGGACTTTGCGGCCGATCCGGCTGAGTTACCGGAAACATCCGCCAGTTAAGGCGCAGCCGATCATCCGCCGCAAAAATGCGCCGGCCACGACCACGTTGCTCAGTCTGAAAAAAACTACGCCGCCGGGCTCGAAATGGATTGTCCCGGCGGCGCCCTGTTTCAATCTGGGCCCGCAATCCCAGTTATGGTCTGTCTGCAAGACCGGCGCCAAGGTTCGAATGCCCCGGAGTCTTACGGGGATTAGCGTCTGGCGACCGTCTCGTGCTGGCCGCTGACCTTCTTGTGCCCGGGCGGAGGTCCGATGGTGGCCCAGACCACTGCCGCAATCACCATCGCCGTGAGGATGGCGCCGGCCAAGGGCTGATCGTTGTCCATGCTCCGCGCCCGTTCAGATATGATGCTCGAGCTTCCGCATCTCCTGCAGGCGAGCCAGGCAAAAATCCCGATACAATTCGTTGATGAAATCCCACATGACCGAATCCCCTTTGGTCCAATGCTGGGACGCTACGCCGGGTTTGTTTCCGCCCGGCTTCGTGGCTTCCGGAAAATGGCTTCATAGGGAGGCGGTACGGAGGATCCGAACCTATCGGGCGACACGGCGGCTTCTGCATGGGGTGGATGCTACCCTCAAACGCTCGCCGGCTCTCGCAATGGTACGCCCGTGGCTGTCTCGCTCGCCGTGCGCTGCCGGTAACTCATCAGGATCACCGCGATCACGGTCGCGCACATGAACGGGCCGACCGGCCACAACACCAGCGGGAATACGTATCCCAACACGAATACGATGCCGACACCGATCCGGAAGACACGACGATTGGAGCGCGGCGCGATCCGCTCGTCCGTGCTCGCATTCATGAGAAAGACCAGCGCGATCGCCAGTATCGGCATATCGTAGATGGCGAAATAAGGAGAGACGAGTGGCGTTGCCGCAAGCAGACTCGCGGCCTGCACCGAGAAGCTGATGCGGCGGCGCCACATGATCAGCACCCAAATCGCGCAGGCCGACGCGATTGCGACGTGCAACGACATCGCCGATCCGTAGTCCAGGCCGGCAAACCGAAATAGGCCATAGTTGCTTTGCAATTTGTACCATGGCAGCGCGCCGCTGAGGTGAAACTGCGTCGCCGCGTAAGTTGCCGCCTCACGAAATCCCTTGAAAGTATCCCAGCCGAATATGATCCCCGTGAGCAGGATGAGGGTGGGCGCCACGAGGCTGGCCGTGACGACGACACGCCAGCGCTTGGTTGCGATCAGCACGAAAGGAAGCAGAACGCCGTATTGAGGCTTGAAGATGAGCAGCGCGAGCAGGAAGCCGCTCAGCAGCGGGCGCCTGTCCAACGTCAACAGGATGCCACCCAGCAGCGACGCAGCGAGCAGCGCACTTTGGCCGGCAATGAAATCAAAGAAGACAGGCGGCGCGGCGAGCGCAAGCAGCATTGCGGCGGAACGTGGCCGGATCGCATGAACGACGAGCAGCCAGCATAGCAGCTTTGCCGCGCTCCAAACCCAGAACGCGATCCAAAACGGCAGCAGTGCCAGCGGTGCCAGAACCAGGAAGAATACCGGCGGATAGAAAAACGGAACCGGCATCCGATCGTAGGGATATGTGGCGTGAGTGATCGGCTGCATCTGGATGAGCAGCTCACGCAGTTGCTGCCAATCGTAGGCGGTCGCCGCGTGGCCCTTGAGCGCCATCGTGCCCGCGCCCCAGAAACACGAAAAGTCGATCCCGGGATGGCTGCCACCACTGACAAATACCATCACTGCGGCAAGGATCGTGAGGCACAACAGGACGGCGCAGGCGACTGCTTGCGCTGGGTCGTCTCCCGCGGAAGCATCCCAGCTCAGCATCTTTTTCGACGAACCGGTCATGATCACGGCTGCTTCTGAAAAATAGAACTGTTCGCGCGACTTGGAGAAATCGGTGTCGCCGTCCGGCAATGTTCAAAATATTCAAACGCCACGCTCAGGTTTATCCCGGCAATCCGCGATGCGGCAACGATGTTTTGTTCTTAACCTAACCGGCCGAGGCCAGCCGCCTTGGTCCTGTCGATCGTGATTTTACGGGACTTGGGTGTTGATTGCGCGCGACGGAGCGTAGCTCATGTCCGGAACGGGCATTGGCTGGCCCGGTGATTCTGACCCGGTGAGCCAAAACCAATTGCAACCTCCTGGGAAGACTGGAGCGGGGAATGAACTGGCGATCCCGGCAGGATTCGAACCTGCAACCCGGGGATCGACCGATAAGCCGCCTTGGATTTGAGATTGCCAAGACGGTGTGAGGCGTCTGCCCGCTGGGCCACTCTGATCTGCTTGCCCTCAAAGTCGACATCAATCCATCTGAGGCCGCGGAGCTCCCGCTAATTGGTCAATTCGCCAAACGCTGTGTGAGCGCTCCAACTGACGAGCATCCGAAAAAGATATGGCGTGTCCAAACTCCACCCGAATGGGGTGTACCGGCTCGTTGACCTCTAGACCCGGAGAGGGGAGAAGCCACTAACGAACCGCGTCCTTGCATGTCGGGTTGTCTGGTTGCTGTTTGCATCGGCGCGCTACCTCTGCCTTAACCTGTGCGGGCGGGGGAGGCTGGGCCAGGCAGGCCAATGCTCCGTGATCTTGCGGTGGAGACCCCGGACGATCATCCCTCGATAATGAGGCGCCCCAGGAACGCATTGCAGGCCCGTTCGGCTTCAGCGAACGTGCTGAAGGGCGATCCGGATACTTGAAGCGCTGGCATATTCAGAAAGTCTGGACGGTATGACGCAACAAAGCCAGGCTCTCCATGCAGACCTGGTCCACTCCGGCTTTCGTTGCTGATAACGAACGAATAGTCGTCACTGCTGGCGATCCACATCTCCAGATCGCCAGTCTCGACGCGGCTGAAGTGCAGGGCCATCTCACCCTCCACATTTGCCGGCGGAGCCTAGGACGCAATTTCTTTCGACTTCGGTCCGAATCGCCGTTGAACGTTCAAACGGCGAAGGGCCGCCGGCTCGCAGCTAATAGCAAGCATACGCTTGCTGGCTTGCCGCTGCGACGCAGTAGCCATAGCTGGCTCGGTACGGATAGCCGTAGCCATAGGGGTACCCGTAGCCGTAGTCGTAACCGTAGTCATACGGGTAGCTGTATCCGTAGGGGTAACCGTAGGCACCCGCCAAGCCGAGACCTATCCCAAGTCCAAGAGCGGCTGCTCCAAACCCGGCTCCGCGCCAACCGCCGCCACGCCAGCCGCCTCCGCCAAATCCGCCGTGGAACCCGCCACCATGAAAGCCACCACCGCCGAAGCCTCCGCGCGCAGAAGCAGCAGTCGGTGCAAACGCCACGGCAATTACCGCGAATAATATGATCAGGGTTTTCCTAAGCAGCATCGGACTCTCCCAATTGAAAGTCGCCCGATTTGGAAACACTTCACGTCCGTTTTAGTTGCTGACCGTCGTGTCCAAAGACACCCCGACAGGAGCGCGCCCTGGCGCGCTCAGCTTATGGCCTTACTTCTTCGCCTTTAGCCCGAGTTCGACCACCCGGCGGATCGCGGCCGGTCAGGTCGGCCTGCTGACGGCGCCATTCGTCCAACGACCTCAGGGCGTCGGACGTCATCCGCACATTGACGGCTTCGTATTGAGATGGTTGGCGATCCCGGCAGGATTCGAACCTGCAACCCGCGGAGTAGAAATCCGCTACTCTATCCAGTTGAGCTACGGGACCGTGGCCGCCTTGTAGCATCGCCATTATGAAAAATCCGCCTTTCCGCCAAGTCCGTCCGAACCGATTTCTGGGGGCGGACGACAAAGGCGAGCAGGGGTCCCGCCCTGCGTTGACCTGACCAGTCCGCCGGGCCGGCTTGACACTGCCGCCGGGGCTTGTCGAAGGATGTCGGCAATGCGATCTGCGACGTTTTCGTTCGTTCATGTCCGCGCCTTCACTCCGTCACCTTTTCGCGCATTTTTAGCCCCAACGCGGCGCTCGACCGCGGGGCGTTCAGGAGCTCCATCATGATCGGATTGGTTCGTGCCGCCGCATTTTGCGCCGCGCTGGCGCTCGGCATGGTCAGCGCCCAGGCTGCGGACAAGGCCTTCAAACGCGACGATCTCGCCGATTCCGCGATCAAGCTGGAAGCCCAGATCAAGAGCGAGGCAGGCGCCGTCAACAAGTCGGCCGCGACCTTGCGCACCGACGCGGACGCGGCTTTCAAGCGCAACGATTTCCGCGGTGGGCTCACGATCCTCGGTCAGATCGCGGCGACCGCGCCCGAGGACGGCGCCAACTGGCTGCGGCTCGCCAAGACCGTCTTCCAGATCCGGTCGGCGAGCTCCAGCGAACAGACCTTCCTGATGGAACGCGCCTCCACCGCCGCCTACATCGCCTATCAGCGCGCCGGAAACGCGGGCGAGGAGGCCGACTCGCTGGCGGTCCTCGGCAAGGCGCTCGCCGAGCGCAAGCTGTGGCGGCCGGCGCTCGACGCGCTGCGGCTGTCGCTCGACCTGCGCGAGGTGGCCGATGTCAGAGGCCAGTATGAGAAGATGCGCGACGAGCACGGCTTCCGGCTGCTCGACTATACCGTCGATTCCGATGCGGCCTCGCCGCGGGCCTGCTTCCAGTTTTCGGAGGAACTCGCCAAGCGCGTCGACTTCGCGCCGTACCTGGCGCTGGCCGGCACCGACAAGCCGGCCTTGTCCGCGGAAGGCCAGCAGCTCTGCGTCGACGGGCTGAAGCACGGCGAGCGCTACAACATCAATCTGCGCGCCGGCCTGCCGTCGACGGTCAGGGAGACCCTGTCGAAATCGGCCGAATTCAACATCTATGTCCGCGACCGCAAGCCGTTCGTGCGGTTCACAGGGCGCGCCTATGTGCTGCCGCGAACCGGCCAGCGCGGTATCCCGGTGGTCAGCGTCAACACGCCGGCGGTCACGGTCGACGTGTTCAGGATCGGCGACCGCAACCTGATCAACACCGTGATCGACAGCGACTTCCAGAGCACGCTGAGCCGCTACCAGCTCTCCGATCTCGGCGGCCAGCGCGGCGTCAAGGTGTGGTCCGGTGAGCTTGCGACCGCCACTACGCTGAACCAGGACGTGGTCACGGCATTTCCGGTCGACCAGGCGCTCGGCGATCTGCAGCCGGGCGTCTATGTGATGACCGCCGCCGCCAAGGGGCCGGGCACCGACGACGACGGCACGCTGGCGACGCAGTGGTTCATCGTCTCGGACATGGGCCTGTCGGCCTTCTCCGGCAATGACGGTATCCACGTCTTCGTCAACTCGCTGGCCTCGACCGAAGCGGTCGCCAATGCGGAAGTGAAACTGGTCGCCCGCAACAACGAGATCCTGGCCACCCGGAAGACCGACGCCGCCGGTCACGTGCTGTTCGAGCAGGGGCTGGCGCGCGGCGAGGGCGGACTGTCGCCGGCATTGCTCACGGTGATGGGAGAGAAGGCCGACTACGCCTTCCTGAGCCTGAAGACCAACGCCTTCGACCTCACCGACCGCGGTGTCGCCGGCCGGGCGATCCCCGCCGGCGCGGACGCCTTCGTCTACGCCGAGCGCGGTGTCTACCGCTCCAACGAGACCGTCTATCTGACCGCGCTGCTGCGTGACGGGCAGGGCAACGCCCTGACGGGGACGCCGCTGACCACGGTGATCGAGCGCCCCGATGGCGTCGAATTCCGCCGCGCTGTGCTGCCCGACCAGGGTGCCGGCGGCCGGATGCTGGCAGTGGCGCTGAACTCGGCGGTGCCGACCGGCACCTGGCGGGCTCGCGTCTTCACCGACCCCAAGGGCTCGTCGGTCGGCGAGACCACCTTCATGGTCGAGGATTACATCCCCGAGCGGATCGAATTCGATCTGACCAGCAAGGAGAAGGTGATCAAAGCTGAAGTTCCAGTGGAACTTCAGGTCTCGGGCCATTTCCTCTATGGCGCGCCGGCCTCGGGCCTGCAGCTCGAGGGCGACATGCTGGTGGCGCCCGCGGCAAACGGCCGGCCCGGCTATGCCGGCTACCAGTTCGGTGTCGATGACGAACAGACCGCAAGCAACGAGCGGACCCCGATCGAGGACCTGCCGGAGGCCGATGCCAACGGCGCCGCCAGCTTCCCGGTCAAGCTCGACAAGGTCCCGGCCTCGACCCGACCGCAGGAGGCCCAGATATTCATCCGCATGGCGGAGAGCGGCGGCCGCTCGGTCGAGCGCAAGATCGTGCTGCCGGTGGCCCCCAGCGCCTCGCTGATCGGCGTCAAGCCGCTGTTCGGCGACAAGAGCGTGGCCGAGGGCGACAAGGCCGAGTTCGATGTCGTGTTCGTCGCGCCCGACGGCAAGCAGCTGCCGCGCAACGGACTGCGCTATGAGCTGTTGAAGCTGGAGTCGCGCTACCAATGGTACCGGCAGAACTCGTCCTGGCAGTATGAGCCGGTCAAGTCGACCCGCCGCGTGTCCGATGGTGACGTCAACCTCGCGGCCGACAAGCCGATGCGCCTGACCTTCCAGCCGCAGCCGGGCCGCTACCGGCTCGACGTCAAATCGACCGACGCCGACGGCCCGGTGACCTCGGTGCAGTTCGACGTCGGCTGGTATTCCGACGGCAGCGCCGACACGCCGGACCTGCTGGAAACCTCGATCGACAAGCCGGAATATGCCTCGGGCGATACCATGACGGTGTCGGTCAATGCGCGCACCGCCGGCAAGCTCACCGTCTATGTGCTCGGTGACCGCCTGCTGACCACGGAGAGCGTCGACGTCAAGGAAGGCACCCAGCAGGTCAAGCTGCAGGTCGGCAAGGACTGGGGTACCGGAGCGTATGTGATGACGACGCTGCGCCGTCCGCTCGATGCCGCCGCCGGGCGCATGCCGGGCCGTGCGATCGGGTTGAAATGGTTCGGTATCGACAAGAAGACGCGTACGCTTGCGGTCGAGCTGTCGCCGCCCGCCTTGGTGCGGCCCGGGACAGCGCTGAAGATCCCGGTCAAGCTCGGCGGGCTCAATCCCGGCGAGGATGCCAAGGTGGTGCTGGCGGCGGTCGACGTCGGCATTCTCAATTTGACCAACTACAAGCCGCCGGCGCCGGATGATTACTATCTCGGCCAGCGCCGCCTGACCGCCGAGATCCGCGACCTCTACGGCCAGCTGATCGACGGCATGCAGGGCACCCGCGGCCAGATCCGCAGCGGCGGCGACGCCGCCGGCGCCGAGCTGCAGGGCTCGCCGCCGACGCAGAAGCCGCTCGCGCTGTATTCCGGCATCGTCACGGTCGGCCCTGACGGCACCGCCGAGGTGAGCTTCGACATCCCCGAATTCGCCGGCACCGCGCGGGTGATGGCGGTGGCGTGGAGCGCCACCAAGCTCGGTCGCGCCAATGTCGACGTGACCGTGCGCGATCCCGTGGTGGTGACCGCGACCTTGCCGCGCTTCCTGCTGACTGGTGACAAGGGCACCATCAGCATGGATATCGACAATGTCGAAGGCGCCGCTGGCGATTATGCTGTCAGCGTCAAGGCGAGTGGCCCGATTAAGGCCTCGGGTAACCCGACCACGACCGTGAGGCTCGCCGCCAAGCAGCGCAGCTCGCTGTCGCTCGGCCTCGAGGCCGGCGGCGCCGGGCGCGCCGAATTCGACGTTGACATCTCCGGGCCGAACGGGCTGACGCTGGCGCGGCACTATGCGCTCGACGTCAAGCCGGCGACGCAAGTGCTGGCGCGGCGCTCGATCCGCACGCTGGCGAAGGGCGAGAGCCTGACGCTGACGTCGGACATGTTCTCCGACCTCGTGCCAGGCACCGGCAGCGTCTCGGTCTCGGCGAGCCTGTCGACTGCGCTCGATGCGGCGAGCATCCTGAAGGCGCTCGACCGCTACCCCTATGGCTGCTCCGAGCAGATCACCAGCCGCGCGCTGCCGCTGCTCTATGTCAACGATCTTGCCGCCGGCGCCCATCTTGCGATGGATACTGCGGTCGACCAGCGCATCCGCGACGCGATCGAGCGGCTCCTCGCTCGACAAGGGTCCAATGGCTCGTTCGGCCTGTGGTCCGCGGGCGGCGACGATGCTTGGCTCGATGCCTATGTCACTGATTTCCTGACCCGGGCCCGCGAAAAGGGCTTTGCGGTGCCGGACGTGCTGTTCAAGAGCGCGCTCGACCGCGTCAGGAATTCGGTGGTGAACGCGAACGAGCCGGAGAAGGACGGCGGCCGCGATCTGGCCTACGGCCTCTACGTGCTCGCGCGCAACGGTGCCGCGCCGATCGGTGATCTGCGCTATCTCGCCGACACCAAGCTGAACAATTTGGCGACGCCGATCTCCAAGGCGCAGCTCGCCGCGGCGCTGGCGCTGGTCGGCGACAGAGCGCGGGCCGAGCGGGTCTATGGTGCCGCGCTCGACGCGCTGAACCCGAAACCGGTGATCGAGTTCGGCCGGGTCGATTACGGCTCGGCGCTGCGCGATGCCGCAGCGCTGGTCTCGCTCGCGGGCGAGGGCAACGCACCGCGCACCACGCTGACGCAGGCCGTGCTGCGGGTGGAAGCGGCGCGGGGGCTGTCGCCCTACACCTCGACGCAGGAGAATGCGTGGATGGTGCTGGCGACACGCGCGCTCGCCAAGGAGACGCTGGCGCTCGACATCAACGGCCAGTCGGTCAAGACCGCAGTCTATCGCAGCTACAAGGCCGAGGAGATGACGGGCCAGCCGCTGAAGATCACCAACACTGGCGACGCACCGGTGCAGGCGGTGGTCTCGGTGTCGGGCTCGCCGGTCACGCCGGAACCCGCGGCCTCCAACGGCTTCAAGATCGAGCGCAGCTATTTCACGCTCGACGGCAAGCCGGCCGATGTCACCAAGGCGAAACAGAACGACCGCTTTGCGGTTGTCCTGAAGGTGACGGAAGCCAAACCGGAATTCGGCCACATCATGGTCGCCGACTATCTGCCGGCCGGGCTCGAGATCGACAACCCGAACCTGGTGTCATCAGGCGATTCCGGCACGCTCGAATGGATCGAGGATGGTGTCGAGCCGAAGAACACCGAGTTCCGCGATGACCGCTTCACCGCGGCGATCGACCGCGGCGCCAACGACAAATCGGTGTTCACGGTTGCCTACGTCGTGCGCGCGGTGTCGCCGGGCAAATACGTGCTGCCGCAGGCCTATGTCGAGGACATGTACAACCCCTCGCGCTACGGCCGCAGCGGCACCGGTGCTGTTGAGGTGAAGCCGGCGAAATGAGTGGAACGTTGAAGGTAGCCCTCGAACGCGGATCGCGCTGGCCCCGGATCAAGTCCGTGCTGGCGATCGGCGCCGTCGCGACGCTGGTCGCAGCCGGCGCCTTCGCAGCCTGGGTCGTTTCGCTCGGTCCGCTGCCGCTCACGCAGGCGCAGCAGGTCTCGACAACCGTCGTCGATCGCAACGGCAAGCTGTTGCGCGCCTATGCGATGGCGGATGGGCGCTGGCGGCTGCCGGTCGATGCGAAGACGTCAGTCGATCCCGGCTATCTGAAGCTGTTGTTCGCCTATGAGGACAAGCGCTTCTACGAGCATCACGGCATCGATCCGCTGGCGCTGTCGCGCGCCGCATTCCAGCTGCTCACCAGCGGCCATATCGTCTCGGGCGGTTCGACCATCACCATGCAGCTGGCGCGGTTGATCGAGCCGCGGCACCAGCGCTCGGTCTACGCCAAGCTGCGGCAGATGGTGCGGGCGGTCGAGCTGGAACGGCAGCTCTCGAAGGACCAGATCCTCGATCTCTACCTTGCATTGGCGCCGTTCGGCGGCAATCTCGAGGGCGTCCGCGCCGCCTCGATCGCCTATTTCGGCAAGGAGCCGAAGCGGCTCTCGCTGGCGGAGGCCGCGCTGCTGGTGGCTTTGCCGCAATCGCCGGAGCGGCGTCGGCTCGATCGTTACCCGGAAGCCGCCCATGCCGCGCGCGATCGTGTGCTCGATCGCATGGTCGAGGACGGCGTGGTGTCGAAAGAGGACGCTGCGCAGGCCACGGCGACGGCGGTGCCGAAGCTGCGCAAGCAGATCCCGATCCTGGCGCCGCATTCGTCCGATCAGGCGATCGCGACGATGAAGGATGCGCCCGTCATCAAGTTGACGCTGGACGCGACGCTGCAGCGGAACCTGGAGGCGCTGGCGCGCGATCGCGCCATCGCGCAGGGGCCAGACGTCTCGGTCGCGATCGTCGTGGTCGACAATGAGACGGGCGACGTGCTCGCGCGCGTCGGGTCTGCGGACTATTTCGACGAGCGGCGGGCCGGGCAGGTCGACATGACGCGCGCGGTGCGCTCGCCGGGATCGACCTTGAAGCCGTTCATCTATGGGCTCGCCTTCGAGGATGGTTTTGTCCATCCCGACAGCCTGATCGAGGATCGGCCGATCCGCTTCGGCACCTACGCGCCGGAAAATTTCGACATGACGTTCCAGGGCACGGTGCCGATCCGCAAGGCGCTGCAATTGTCGCTGAACGTGCCCGCGATCGCACTGCTCGACCGGGTCGGCGCCAGCCGGCTGTCGTCGCGGCTGAAGCAGGCCGGCACCAGTCTCGTGCTGCCGAAGGACGAGGCGCCGGGCCTTGCGATGGGTCTCGGCGGCGTCGGCATCACGCTGCAGGATCTCGCCCAGCTCTATTCCGGTCTGGCGCGGCTCGGCAGCACCAAGCCGCTGCGCGAGATCATGCGGGAGAATGACAGCCGCGACACGATGCGGCTGATGGATCAGGCCGCGGCCTGGCAGGTCGGCAACGTCCTGCTCGGCACGCCGCCACCGGAGAACGGCATGCATAACCGGATCGCGTTCAAGACCGGCACCAGTTACGGCTATCGCGATGCCTGGTCGGTCGGCTTCGATGGCCGCATCACGATCGGCGTCTGGGTCGGCCGCCCGGACGGCGCGCCGGTGCCGGGTCTGGTCGGCCGCACGGCGGCGGCGCCGATCCTGTTCGACGCCTTTGCGCGCACCGGGAAAATCCCGGCGGCGTTGCCGAAGCCGCCACGGGGCGTGCTGGTTGCCTCCAACGCGAAACTGCCGCCGCCGCTGCGCCGCTTCCGGCCGCTCGGCGAACTGGTTCGCGGCGGCAACGACCAGGTTCCGCATATCCAGTTTCCGCTGAACGGCTCGCGCATCGACGTCGATCAATCCGAGGGCGGCCGCAATGCGCCGCTGCCGGTGAAGGTTGCCGGCGGTGTGCTGCCGCTGACGGTCCTCGTCAATGGTGTCTCAGCCGGGGACATCGACAGCCGCCGCCAGCGCCTGATCGACCCGCCCGGACCGGGCTTCGCGCGGCTCACGGTCATCGACGCCACGGGTGCCGCGGATACCGTTGTGATCCGCGTGCAATGATCGCGCAGGAAAGCGGAGCGGCAGGGTCGGAAAGCGGAACAGCACGGTTGTTTGCGCTGCGGTTTCATCGTATGCGAAACCCATGGTGGACGGCCTCCAACCCCGGCGCTTCGGAGCAGGGCAACAGTTTGTAAAACCTGCGCATTCTAGCCGCAGGCTGTTCTTGGCGTTCGAGTTCGCAACGGCCAGCCAATGGCGTTCGATCCTGTTCCTGACGCTGACCTGCCTCGTACTGTTCCTGCCGGGCTTCTTCACCATCCCGCCGGTCGACCGCGACGAGGTGCGCTTTGCCCAGGCAACCAAGCAGATGGTCGAGAGCGGCGATTTCGTCGATATCCGCTTCCAGGACGACGTTCGCTACAAGAAGCCGGTCGGCATCTACTGGATGCAGGCGGCGGCTCTGAAAACCATCTCCGCGCTCGGGGTGCCGCGTGCCCAGGTCCGCATCTGGGTTTACCGCCTGCCGTCCCTGATTGGCGCCATCGGCGCCGTTTTGCTGACCTATTGGACGGCGCTTGCCTTCGTGACACGACAGGGGGCGGTGCTGGCCGCCTTGATGATGGCAAGCTGCGTGCTGCTCGGCGTCGAAGCGCGGCTCGCCAAGACCGACGCCATGCTGCTGTTGACGGTCACCGCGGCGATGGGCGCGATGGCGCGCGTGTATCTATCCTGGCAACGCGGTGAGGATCCGGCGCATCCATCATGGGCCCCGCCCGCGATCTTCTGGACGGCGCTGGCGATCGGGATCCTGCTCAAGGGACCGCTGATCCTGATGTTCGTCGGCCTTGCGATGGCCGCCCTTGCGATACTCGATCGATCGGCAGCGTGGTTCTGGCGGATGCGTCCGGTCTGGGGCCTGATGTGGACCCTGGTGCTGGTGCTGCCGTGGTTCGTGCTGATCTTCCTGCGTGCCGGAGAGACCTTCTTTGCCGACTCGGTCGGCGGCGACATGCTGAGCAAGCTCGGCGCCCAGGAATCCCACGGCGCGCCGCCCGGGCTCTATCTGCTGCTGTTCTGGATCACGTTCTGGCCCGGCGCGCCGCTCGCCGGCCTTGCGGCGCCGGCGGTCTGGCGTGCGCGACGCGAACCCGGCGCGCAATTTCTGCTGGCCTGGCTGATCCCGTCCTGGATCGTGTTTGAGGCGGTGCTGACCAAGCTGCCGCATTATGTGCTGCCGCTCTATCCCGCGATCGCGATCCTGACCGTGGGCGCACTGGAGCGGCGTGTGCTGTCGCGCTCCCCCTGGCTGTTGCGCGGCGCCGCCTGGTGGTTCGCGATTCCCGCGTTCGGCGCGGTGCTGGTGATCGTCGGCGCCATCAAGGCGATCCATCAGCCGGTGTTTCCGGCATGGCCGCTGTTTGCGGTCGCGATGGTGTTCGGCCTGATCGCGTGGTGGATGTTCGAGGACAGCCGCGCCGAGCGCTCGCTGCTCAACGCGGTGATCGCCGCGGCACTGATGGCGGGCGCCACCTATGGAGTGGTGCTGCCACGCCTCACCACCGTGTTTCCGAGCCAGGAGGTCGCGCGCGCCTTACGCAATGTGACTTGCGTTGGTCCGAAGGCCGCGGCCGCCGGCTTCCACGAGCCGAGCCTCGTGTTCATGACCGATACCTCGACGCTGCTCACCGATGGATCGGGAGCCGCCGATTTCCTGGGCCAGGGCTCCTGCCGCTTCGCACTGGTCGAACAGCGCTCGGAGCGCGCCTTCGTGCAGCGCGCCGAGGCGATCGGACTGCGCTACAACGCGCCGGTGCGGATCGAGGGTTACAACATCTCGCAGGGCAAGGCCGTCTCGATTGCGATCTTCCGTTCCGAAGGGACGGAGTGACATGCCGGCGCCGCCAGCCAAGTCGGAATCCGCCAACTATTTCGGACGATTGCTGACGCTGGTCTGGCTATCCCTCGCCCAGCTTGTCCGGGCACCGTCGCATTCGCGCCGGGCCGAGGCGGCGCGACGCTCCGCGCGCCACGTGCTTTTGCTCGTCGTCATCGTCGGCGCCGTGATCATCACGCTGATGTATGCGGTCGATGTTGCCGAGATCAGCCTGATGCCGCCACGCGGCACGCCTGGTCTCTGGTGGGTGAAGATACTCACCGATTTCGGCAAGGACGAGTACGTGCTGAGCGCGCTGGGTGTGCTGCTGATTGTCGTCGCATTGACGGCGCCTGCGCTGCGTGGTGTGCCGCGCGCGACCTTGCTCGGCCTGGGTACGAGGCTGCAATACCTGTTTCTCTCGGTCGCGCTGTCGGTGGCGGTGGGGGAAGTGATCAAGTGGATCGTCGGCCGCGGGCGGCCGTTCGTCGGCGGCAAGGCCAACGCCTTCAACTTCCAGCACTTCGCGGGCACGGAAGCTTATTCGAGCTTTCCGTCGGGACATTCGATCACGGCATTCGCGCTGGCCTTCGCCGTTTCGGCCGTCTGGCCGCGTGCGCGGGTCGCGATGCTGGTCTATGCGCTGATCATCATCGCGACGCGGCTGGTGCTGCTGGCCCATCATCCGAGCGACGTGGTGGCCGGCGCGCTGGTCGGCGTGATCGGCGCAATGGCCGTGCGCTACTGGTTCGCCGCCCGCCGCCTTGGTTTCGCCATTGATCGCGATGGCACGGTCGTGGCCCTGCCGGGACCGTCGGAAGAGCGCCTCAAAAGGGTTGCGGGGAGCGCCTTCGCCCCATAAAAGCGGTCGCCCGGCGGCCGGATCGGGCGGGTTCCAGCCGCGAACCCCACATCAACCACGAGTGTCGAATTGCC
Source organism: Bradyrhizobium macuxiense (assembly GCF_007993935.1). GTDB lineage: Bacteria > Pseudomonadota > Alphaproteobacteria > Rhizobiales > Xanthobacteraceae > Bradyrhizobium > Bradyrhizobium macuxiense_A. The sequence continues at coordinate 554,714 of NZ_VITY01000003.1, forward strand.
TGTTTCCGACCAGACGCCGGTCGCCGTTTCCATCGTCGTGCCTGTGCGCAACGAGGCGGATAATATCGCGCCGCTGATCGCCGAGATCGCGGCGGCGCTCGACGGACGCTGGGTCTACGAAATCGTCTACGTCAATGACGGCTCGACCGACGCCACCGGCGAACGGCTGAGCGCGATCATGACGCAGCGGCCCAACCTCCGGCAACTCCGCCACGCGGTCTCCTCGGGGCAGTCGGCTGCCGTGCGTAGTGGCGTTCGCGCCGCGCGCGGCGCGATCGTGGCAACGCTCGATGGGGACGGGCAGAACGATCCGGCCTTCCTGCCGAACCTGATCGCGGCGATCGAGGGCGGCAATGGTCGCGTCGGCCTCGCCGCGGGCCAGCGGGTCGGCCGCAAGGATACCGGTTTCAAGAAGCTGCAATCGCGCATCGCTAACGCCGTGCGCGGCATCATCCTGCGCGACGGCACCCGCGACACCGGCTGCGGCCTGAAGGCATTTCCGCGCGAGGTGTTTCTGACGATGCCCTATTTCGACGGGCTGCATCGTTTCCTTCCGGCGCTGGTCCGCCGCGAGGGGCTGGCGATTGCCTATGTCGACGTCGTCGACCGTCCGCGCCATTCCGGCGTGTCGAACTATGGATTCTTCGACCGGCTCTGGATCGGGATCATGGATCTGGCCGGCGTGTGGTGGCTGATCCGCCGCAAGAAACCGACGCCGCTGGTCACTGAAGTGCCTGATGTCACCGAGGTGAAGTGATGCTGATTCAGTACGGTCAGGCGCTGAGCGCCTATCTCTACGACGTGTTCATCGCCAAGTTCGATTTCTGGCTGGCGTTCGGCCTCATCGCGCAATTGTTCTTCACGGCGCGCTTTCTCGTGCAGTGGATCTCCAGCGAGCGCGCCGGCCAGAGCGTGGTGCCGATGGCGTTCTGGTTCTTCTCGATGGGCGGCGGTCTGATGACGCTGGTCTACGGGCTCGCCAAGCGCGAACCCGTCATCATTATCGGGCAGGGCCTCGCCACCCTGATCTACATCCGCAACATCATGCTGATCGTGAAGAACCGCGGCCAGGCGTCGAAGACGTTGGACCGCTGATCAACGTCCGGCCGCCGGGGCCGCAACGTCTGCTGCATCCACCGCATTCGCGCGATCGGCCGAGGTCTCGCCGGCGGCGTCGAGCACGGGATAGGCGACCGAGCAGATGTGCGAATGGATGCGGCGAAGGTCGCGCAGCACGTCGAGATGCAGCGACGTGGTCTCGATGGTCTCGGGCCGGCCTTCGCGCAGCCGCTCCAGATGGCGCTCGACGGCGGCGAGTTCCGCCGCGCGCAGCGCAGCCTTCTCGGTGAGCAACCGGCGCGCCTCGTTGGCATCGCCCGACATGAACACGCCGAAGGCGATCCGCAGCGAGTCGATCGTACGCTTATGGAACGCCGACAATTCCTCGGCGCCTTCAGCAGAGAATTGCAGGCGATGCTTGATCTTCTTGGTCGCGAGTTCGCTCAGGTTCTTGTCGATGATGTCGCCGATATGCTCGAGGTTGATCGCGAACGCGACGATCTCCATGGCGCGGTGACCCTCACGTTCATCGAGACTGCCGCGGGTGAGTTTCGTGACGTAGAGCTTGATCGCCTCGTTCAGCCGGTCGACGATGTTGTCCATCTTCGACACCTGGTCGACCAAAGCGCGATCATTGGTCAGCATCGCCGCCATCACCTTGCGCAACATCGCCTCGGTGTGGTCGCCCATATGCAGCACCTCGCGCGCGGCATCGGCCAGCGCGAGCGAAGGCGTCTCCAGCGCGCTTTCGTCGAGATAGCGCGGCCGTGACGGATCGGTCTCCTGTGCCCGCTTTGGCAGCAGGCGCTCGAGCAGACGCGCCATGTGGTCGAGCACGCCGATGAACAGCAGGGCGGTCGCAACGTTGAAGCCGATGTGGAACAGCGCGGTCGCCTTGGCGAGATCGGGCTGCCAGGTGTAGATGGTCTCCGTGATCGGGCGCAGGAACGGCGCCACCAGCAGGATGCCGACGACACGGTTGACGAGGTTGCCGACCGGCAGCCGGTAGCTCGCCGGATTGTCGCGCCGCGCGCCCTCCAGCAACGGATTGACGGCGCTGCCGAGGTTGGCGCCGAGCACCAGCGCGAACGCGGCATAGGGCGAGATGAACTGGGAATAGGCCAGCGACATCACCAAGAGGACGCTGGCGACGCTGGAATGGACCAGCCAGGTCACGACCGCGCCGATCAGGATGCAGAGAATGGGATCGCCGGTGATCGCGCCCAGGAACACGCGCACGCCCGGGGCATTCTCGGCGGGCGCCATCGTATCGAGCAGGATGTGCAGCGCGAGCAGCATCAGGCCGAGGCCAATCGAGACGCGGCCGAGATCCTTGATCCGGGAGCGCGGTCCGCTGCGGAACGCGACGAGACCCGTGATGAACAGCACCGGCGCCACCGCCGCGACGTTGAACGACAGCACCTGCACGATCAGCGTGGTGCCGATATTGGCACCGAGCATGATCGCGAGCGCCGGCACCAGGCTGACGATCTCCTCGGCGGCGAAGGAACTGGTGATCAGGGCGGTCGCGGTCGAGCTCTGGAGCAGGGCGGTCAGGCCGAAGCCGGCGCCGAGGGCGGTGAACCGGTTGCGCAGCGCTCGCGCCAGCAACAGCCGCAAATCGGGCCCGAAGGCCCGCAGGATCCCGCTATGGACCATGTGCAGGCCCCACAGCAGGAGCGCGACGCCCCCCATCAGATCAAGCAGAACAAGACTTCCCATACGTCGTGGATATCCCGGTAAATTCGAGTCGAAGGGTTCACGCTATAGAGCCAATTGACCCGCGATCAACCCCTTTGTTCCCGCTGGAACCGAAGAGAGGGAAGAGGTTGCCGGTCGAGCCCGGTAAACGAATCCTAGAGATGACCGTTCAATTGCGATGGGATCCGCTAGGCAGTTCCCAATCTTTCCCCGCTATGAAGGTGGAAACGAGAAGCTGACCAGCAAGGCTTGGGGATCAGGATGTTTGTCAATCGCCGCAAGAGCGAACGCCGTGAGTGCCGGAGCGTCGCCAAAATTCAATTGGGCACAGGGTCGTTGCCGCGTGACTGCATGATCACCGACATCTCGGCTGGTGGCGTCAAGGTGATCGCCGAATATCTCGAGATACCGCCGGAATTCACCATCATCCTGTCGAGCGGCAGTCCGCGTCAGTGCCGCTTGGCCTGGCGGATCGGGCACGAATTCGGCGCCCAGTTCGTCGACTGATCGGGCGGCAGGGCCGGTGGCCGGCCCGGCACGCCGGCCCCGCTTCGGGGCCGGATGACGGCGAGATGATGGCATCCTTAACCGGAACTTAGGGTTAAGCTGTGAGCATCCCGGAACCTTCGCTGTTCCGAGTCTCGTTGATGTCTGAGAAACTACCCCGACCTTCCGGCCGCATGCACCGTCTTGCCGGCTCGGTATCTGCCGCGATCCTGCTGATCGGGCTGTCCGCCTGTCAGACCTCGGGTCCGTCCGACATCACCGGGTCACTGGGCGAAACGGCGGAGGCCACGCCGGCTCCCGCCGATCCCCGGCGCGACATTGCGACCTATCACGAGCGCGTCCGCGCCAACCCGAAAGACGCCGACGCCGAGCTGAAATACGCCCGGGCGCTGCGCGCCACCGGCCAGCGGGCGCAGGCGGTCGCCGTCATGGAGCAGGCGGTGCTGGCGCAGCCCAGCAACAAGGCACTCCTCGCCGGCTACGGACGGGCGCTCGCCGACAACGGCAATTTCCAGCAGGCATTCGACGTGCTCGGACGCGCCCACACCCCGGAAGACCCGGACTGGCGGATCCTGTCGGCACAAGGCGCCGTGCTCGACCAGCTCGAGCGCCACGACGAGGCCCGCCAATATTATGCCAGCGCGCTGAAGATCGTGCCTGACGATGCCTCGGTGCTCTCCAATCTCGGCCTGTCCTACCTGCTGTCGAAAGACCTGCCGAAGGCCGAGGAGACGCTGCGCCGCGCCCGGCAGCGCGCGCCCGACGACATGCGGGTACGTACCAATCTCGCCGTCGTGGTCGGTCTGGAGGGCCGCCAGGCCGAGGCGGAAACCATCATGAAGGCCGACCTGCCGCCGGAGCAGGGCTCAGCCAATGTCGCCGCATTGAAGCGGCTGTTGGCGCGCAGGGACGCGAGCCGCACCGATACCGACAAGATCCCGGTCGCGGCCAGCCGCCACGACTAGACGAGTCAGCGTCTCGGATTGGAGCTAGCCCGCGGCGCGGCGTCCATCGCTGCGGCGCGGCTGCAGCTTCTTGAGGATCGGCGACAGGAACGATTCGCGGGTCTCGGCGAGATCGGGACGGCCGGTCAGGCGCTGCGCGATCTGCAGGAAGGTCCTTGTGGTACGGTGACGCGCGGAGACTTCCGCGATCATCTGGCCGTTGTTGGCGGCTTCACCGAACAGCCTGCAATCGAACGGGATGGTCGCGATCGGCTGGCTCTCGATCGTCTTGGCGAAGTCCTTGACCTCGATCTCGGGGCGCTTCGACATGCCGACCTGGTTCAGGCAGTAGAGCGGCGGCCGGTCGTTCGGACGCGCGGCCCGCAGCAGGTTCATCATGTTCTTGGTGTTGCGCATGTTGGCGAGATCGGGCTCGGCGACGATCAGGATATCGTCGGCGCCGACCAGCACGCGCTTGGTCCATGCGGTCCACTGATGCGGAACGTCGAGTACGATGCAGGATGTGGTCATGCGCATCGTGTCGAAGATGGCGTCGAACGCTTCGGCGCCGAAATCGTAGACCTGATCGAGGGTGGCCGGGGCCGCCAGCAGGCTGAGATGGTCGTTGCATCTTGCGAGCAGGCGTTCCATGAAGGCGCTGTCCGGACGTTCCGGCGCGAACACCGCGTTCGCGATGCCCTGCGTCGGGTCCTGGTTGTAGTCGAGCCCGGCGGTGCCGAAGGCGAGGTCGAGATCGACGACGACCGAATCCAGCCCGAGGTCGCGCGCGATGGTCCAGGCGACATTGTGGGCAATGGTCGAGGCGCCGACACCGCCCTTGGCGCCTGCGACCGCGATTAGGCGGCCGACCGAGACCGCTTCGGAGGACGAGAACAGGCCGCAGATCGAGCGCACGATGTCGAGCACCTTGACCGGCCCGACCACGTAATCGTTGACGCCGCGCCGCACCAATTCGCGATACGGCGCAGTCTCGCCGGGCGCGCCGAGCACGACGACGCGGGTGCCGGGATCGCAGACCGTCGCGAGCTCGTCGAGGGCGGCGAGCAGATCGGTGTCCGGCTCGGTCTCCAGCATGATGACATTGGGCGTCGGCGCCTTGTGATAGGCATCGATGGCCGCGGCGATGCCGCCCATATGGACGGAGAGGTGAGCCTTGGCGAGCCGGCGGTCGTCGGCGGCGGCGCGCGCCGTCGCGGCGGTCGCGACGCTGGCGCAGAATGCCTGCACGGAAATCCGCGGCGCCGGCGCGATGTGGTCGTTGGTGTGCTGTGGCTCGTCTTGTTGTTCGGTCATTTCCCGGCGTCGCTCAGCTTGGCTCTATCGGCTTCAGGGTAGGTGGTCGCGGTCGTCTCACCCTTGCTGTATTTCTGGAACGCGATCGACCGGCGCGGGGTGTAGGATGCGGTCTCGGTCCGCGGCTGTTCGAGGTCGGACGGATTGGCGACCATCGCAGCCAGATTGCGCTGGGTGGCGCAGCCGAAATTGTCCCACTGCTTGTTCTCGTTGTAGCTCGGATTGTAGATCGAGGGACCAAGGTCGGCCGGCCACACGCCGCAGGGCCCGGCGACCGCGGCCATCTTCGGATAGCTGAGGCGGATGGTCGGCAGCGCGCGCGGATCGTCGAGGCGGTAGGAGCGCCTGGTGATGGCATGGGCGGGCACGCCCATCGACGCCAGCACGCCGCGGATTTCCTGGTACACCGCCTGCGCCGAACGCGCGTTCGCGGTGTCGGCGGGCACGTCGACCGCGATCGCGCCGGTGCCTTCGCGGCGCCAGCTGCGGGCGAGCCCCATGACGTCGTCGCGCTGGGTTTCGGTGAGATTGCCACGGGCGCGGCCGACGAACACGACGATCGATTGTTCGCCCTCGGTGACCGCGATCGGATGCCGTTGCCGGTAGTCGTCAGGCACGGTGCCGGTAACGACATCGCCCGTCAGATTGCAGCCGCCGAGCGCGATCGCCGTGGTGACGAGCGCGCCGAACAGCGAGAACGTTCTCGCGTGACCTGCTTGTGTGTTGCGTGTCATCATAGGATCCCCCAACCCCTTCAGGTCCGCGCCTTAATCGATGATGAAGCCGAAATTGACCGGCGTGGCGCCGATCGGCTCGGCACGGGCGGCAACGCCGTAGATGCGATTGACGCGCGCCAGCAGCGCCGACTGCGCGTCGGAGGCCGGGGCGAAGCCGTCATCGGGACGCGACAATTCCTTCTGCGCAACGGCGCGCACCACATAGGGCGTCACGATGACCATCAGCTCGGTCTCGTTGTTGACGAAGTCCTGGCTCCTGAACAGCTGTCCGAGGACCGGAATCTGATCGACGCCGGGCATGCCGTTGATGGCCTGCTTGGTCTGCTCCTGGATCAGGCCGGCCATCGCGATCGAGCCGCCGGAGGGCACTTCCAGCGTGGTGTCGGCGCGGCGGGTCTTGATCGAGGGAATGGTCGTGCCGCCTTGGCCGCCGGTCAGCGCGTTGTCCATCGAGACTTCGGAGACCTCGGTCATCACCTTCAGGCTGATGCGTCCCTCGGACAGCACCACCGGGGTGAAGTTGAGCGAGATGCCGAACTTCTTGAAGCTGACGGTCTGAACGCAATTGCCGATCGTGCCCGTGCTCGAGGTCTGGCAGGTCACGCCGGTCGGAATTGGAAACTCGCCGCCTGAGACGAAGGTCGCGGACTCGCCGGAGATTGCCGTGAGGTTCGGCTCGGCCAGCGTCTTGACCACGCCCGCGCTTTCCATCGCGCGCAGCGTCGCGGTGACGGTCGGCACACCGAGCTTGTTCAGGGCCGCGCCGGTCAGCACGTTGCTGGTGAGCGGCCCGTTGTTGGCGGTGAAGGGGTTGGCGTTGTTGAAGACCACCGCAGCGGTGCCGTAGTTCATGTTGGCGGTGAGATCGACGCCGAGCTGCTTGACGACGTCGCGCCGCACTTCGGCGACGGTGACTTTCAGCATCACCTGGTCGCGGCCGCGCACCACGATGGAGTTGACGACCTTGTCGGGGCTGCCGACGAGCTTGGCGGCGATATCGCCGGCCTGCTGGGCCTCGACCGGGCTTGCCACCGTGCCGGTCAGCACCACGCTCTCGCCGACGCCCTCGATCTGCACGCCCGGCAGCATCTGCTTCAGCGCGGCGCGCATGCCGTTGAGGTCGCGCTTGATCGCGATGTCGTAGGAGGCGACCTGGTTGCCGTCGGCGTCGAAGAACACCACGTTGGTCTGGCCGACCGCCGCGCCGATGATGTAGGCGCGCTGGGCCGAGCGGATCACCGCGTTGGCGATCTTGGGATCGGCGACCAGAACGTCCTTCGCCTCGCGCGGCAGGTCGACCACGACAGACTTGCCGACGCCGAGCGAGACGAACCGCGTCTTGGCGGCAATGCTGCTCGTCACCGCGACATCCGCGTTCTTGTCCGGATCGGTCGCGCTGGCGAGGGCAGGGATCAGCATCAGGGCGGTGACCGCCGAGATCGACAGCGAACGGACCAGCGTGGTCCGCATCGCCGGTTGTTTTGCATCCGTGTTCATATCGAAGCCCCCATCACTTCTGTGTCGTCTGAGAGCTCGGGATGCCGAAGCGCACCACCCTGATGCTCTCGCCCCGCTTCGGGGCATGATCGCTGGTCTCGTCGGTCTTCTCGTTGACGTCGGCGATGCTGCGCAGCGCCAGCGCCAGCGTGCCGCTCTGCCGGGCGCGCGCGAGCGTCTCGGCCTGTTCGGGCTTGAGCTCGAGGGTCACGGTCTTGCCGACGAGGGAGTTGTTGCCGTCCTTCTCTTTCGGTGCCTGGTCGATCGCCAGCACGCGGACGTTGGACAACAAGATTTCGGTGGTGATGATGTCGCGGCTACCCTGCATCTGATCGGGATTCTTGTCGCGCCGCGACAGGATCACATCGACGCGGTCGTTCGGCAGGATGAAGCCGCCGGCGCCGGTCTCCGGCGAGATTTCCGTGGAGATCGCGCGCATGCCGGAGGGCAGGATCGCGGCCATGAAACCGCTGCCGTTGGCCTTGACCAGTTTCTGGTCGCGGATCGGCTCACCGACGATGAAGGGAGCCCGTGCGATCGAGCCTATGACGTCCTTCATGGCGTCGGCATTGGTGTCCTGGCGGATGAATGCGCTGCTGGCGGTCTCGGCCGGCCAGCGCTGCCATTGCACGTCTTCAGCCTTGACCGACTGACCAAGTCCGATGTCGGACTTCGCCACCAGCACCTCGACGGTCGGCAGTTGTACCACTGGCGGCGCGACCGGCGCCGGTTTGCGATCGCCGGAGCTCGCGAGATACATGGCCGCGAGGCCTGCGACGCCGGCGATGCCGAGGACCACGATGCGTGCCGTCTTCATGCGATTGTCTGAATGCCCTTAACGCCGGGCAGTCACGTCCTTACGGCACTGACAGCCCTTCCCGGGAGCATCACTACGGCCGCAAAAGTATAAGGGAACTTGATGCAAGGTCCGGACAATTAAGGGATTGGTGGGGATGGTGAACGGCGGGTTATCGGCATTCGTCGCATCTCCGCAGAATCCCGGAGATCGTACGCGCCCAACGTGTGCGACGCTGCTCCCACACGGCGTCACGGCCGCTCGGCCGTGGTTAATGTCGTCTAACGCGCGAGGTCGCGTGGCACGATCAGTGCGCGGCCTTCAACGCGGCAAATCCGCGATCGAGATCGGCCTTGAGGTCGTCGAGATTTTCGAGCCCGATATGCAGCCGCAGCGTCGGCCCGCCCGGCGACCATTTGGTCGCGGTGCGATAGTCGCTGCAGTCGAACGGGATGGCGAGGCTCTCGAAGCCGCCCCAGGAAAAGCCCATGCCGAACAGCTGGAACGCGTCGAGCATCGCATCGACCGCGGCCTGCGGCACCGGCTTCAGCACGACGCTGAACAATCCGGAGGCGCCGGTGAAGTCGCGTTTCCAGATCGCGTGCCCCGGATCGGTCTCGAGGGCAGGGTGCAGCACCCGATCGACCTCGGGCCGCGCGCCAAGCCAGCGCGCGATCTCGAGCCCGGAGCGATGGTGCTGCGCAAGCCGCACCGACAGCGTGCGGACCCCGCGCAGCGCGAGATAAACGTCGTCGGGACCGGCACAGACGCCGAGCAGGCGGATCGCCTCCTGAATCAGCGGCCAGGCCTTCGCATTGGCCGCGATGGTGCCGAACATGATGTCGGAGTGGCCGCCGATATATTTCGTGCCGGCCTGCATGCTGATGTCGACGCCCTGTTCGAGCGAGCGGTGATAGAGCGCCGTCGCCCAGGTGTTGTCGTCGATGACGAGCGCGCCGCGGGCATGCGCCACGGCCGATATGGCGCGGACATCGGGCATCTCGAAGGATTGCGAACCGGGCGCCTCGAGCAGCACCGCGCGGGTATTCGGCTTGAACAGCGCCTCGATGCCGGCGCCGATCAGCGGATCGAAATAGCTGGTCTCGATGCCGTAGCGCTTCAGCATGTTGTCGCAGAAATTGCGGGTTGGCCGATAGGCGTTGTCGCAGACCAGCAGGTGGTCGCCGGCCTTCAGCACGGCGAGCAGCGTGGTGCTGATCGCTGCCAGTCCCGACGGGGCGAGGCCGACGCCGGCGCATTGCGGGCCTTCCAGCGCCATCAGCACGTCCTGCAGCGCCCGCGTAGTCGGGCTGCCGTGACGGCCATAGGTAAATTCGGCGCGATGGGCGTGCAGCGCCTCGGCGGTCGGATAGAGCACGGTCGAGCCGTGAAACACCGGCGGATTGACGAAGCCCTTCTGGGCCTTGGTGTCGCGGCCGGCCGTGACCAGGCGGGTCGCGGCGTCTTGCGGGCGGGAAGGCGTGGAGCCGTCGGAGGAGGTCATGGTTCGCTGCCGTTTTAGACTTTTTGCCACAGCGCACCGCGTCGGAAGACGGGGCACACCGGGAGTTGCTACTAACAAGAGGTAGAAGACATGCGTCAACCCCTTGACCCGGCTCGCCAGTCGCTATGTGATGCGGCGCAACTACCCGTCGCCGCACGTTGAGGGGCCTGCCGCGACCTACGATCCGTTGCCTGACCGGTTTGCACGCCAAACTGCCGGTTCGATCAGCATTATTTGCTGCAGGGGATCATTGGGATGGCCCGTTAGCGCGAGGCGATCACAAAGCAAACGTCCAACGGACGACCCTGAAAGGCCCCGCCCATGAAACGCGTATCCCTGGCTGTCATACTTGCCGCTGCCGCCGCCCTGTCGGTCCAGGCGGCCTCGGCACAAACCCTCAAGACGGTCAAGGATCGCGGCCAGCTGTCCTGCGGCGTCAGCCAGGGCCTGCCTGGTTTTTCGGCACCCGACGACAAGGGGAACTGGACCGGGATCGACGTCGACGTCTGCCGGGCCATCGCCGCCGTGGTGCTCGACGATCCGACCAAGATCAAGTTCGTGCCGCTGTCGGCCAAGGATCGCTTCACTGCGCTGCAGTCGGGCGAGATCGACGTGCTGTCGCGCAATACCACCTGGACGGTGTCGCGTGACACCTCGCTCGGCGCCAATTTCACCGGCGTGACCTATTATGACGGGCAGGGCTTCATGGTGAAGAAGTCGCTCAAGGTCAATTCGGCGCTCGAACTGAACAGCGCGTCGGTCTGCGTGCAGACCGGAACCACCACGGAGCAGAACCTCGCCGACTTCTTCAAGGGTAACAACATGAAGTATGAGGTGATCGCGTTCGGCAGCATCGACGAGGCCGTCAAGGCCTATGAATCCGGACGCTGCGACGTCTTCACCGACGACGCCTCAGGGCTCTATGCCAGCCGTCTGAAGCTTGCGAACCCTGCCGATCACATCGTGCTCCCGGAAATCATTTCCAAGGAGCCGCTCGGGCCGATGGTGCGCCACGGCGACGACCAGTGGTTCGACATCGTGAAGTGGACACTGTTTGCGATGATCAATGCCGAGGAACTCGGCATCACCCAGAAGAATGTCGACACCATGCTCAAATCCGACAAGCCGGAGATGAAGCGGGTGCTCGGCACCGACGGCAATCTCGGCGAACAGCTCGGCCTCACCAAGGACTGGGTGGTGCGGATCGTGAAGGCGGTCGGCAATTACGGCGAGACTTTCGAGCGCAATGTCGGCACCGGCTCGCCGCTCGGCATCGCCCGCGGCGTCAACAACCTCTGGAACAAGGGCGGTATCCAGTACGCGCCGCCGATCCGCTGATCGATCCCGGCCAACGGCTGCCGCGATGAGCATCGCGCCCCGCAAACCACCGCTGCAATTTGCCCTCAGGCTGAAGCGAGCGCTTGGCGGCAAGGCCGGCTGGAACGGGTTGGCCGCCCAGATTGCCTTCGCCGCGATCCTGGCCTGGATCGCCTATGAGATCGTGGCGAATGCGCGCGCGAACCTTGAGACCCAGCACATCGCGTCGGGCTTCGGCTTTCTCAATTACAATGCGGGCTTTGACGTCAATCAGAGCCTGATCGCCTACAACAATTCCGACACCTACTGGCGGGTGTTCTTTGTCGGCTTGTTGAATACGATCCTGGTCTCGGTGATCGGCATTGTCTTCGCCACGGTGATCGGCTTCATCGTGGCGCTGTGCCGCCTGTCGCCCAATCTGCTGTTGTCGCGGATCGGCGGCATCTATGTCGAGATCATCAGGAATCTGCCGGTCCTGTTCCAGATCCTGTTCTGGTATCTCGCGGTGCTCGCGGCTCTCCCGGCGCCGAGGCAGAGCATCTCGATCTTCAATACCTTCTTCCTCAACAATCGCGGCCTGGTCGTGCCGCAGCCGGTCACCGAGCCGGGGCTCTATCCGTTCATCGCTGCGCTCGCGGTCGGCATCGCCTTGGCGCTGGGATTGCGACGCTACGCGCGACGTGCGCTATTCCAGCGCGGACAGATGATCCGGATCTGGCCCTACGTGCTGGGTTGTCTGGTCGGTCTGCCGCTGGTCTCGATGCTGATGTTCGGCGGGCCGTTGAAGTTCGAGCTGCCGCAGCTGAAAGGTTTCAACTTCGCCGGCGGCGCGCGGATCATTCCCGAATTCGTGGCGCTGACGGTCGCGTTGTCGACCTACACGGGGGCTTTCATCGCCGAGATCGTCCGCGCCGGCGTCATGTCGGTGCACAAGGGACAGATGGAGGCGGGCTCGTCGCTCGGCCTCAGCCGCGCGGCGACGCTGCGGCTGATCGTGGTGCCGCAGGCAATGCGCGTGATCGTGCCGCCGCTGACCAGCCAGTACCTCAATCTCACCAAGAATTCGTCGCTCGCGGTGGCCATCGGCTATCCGGATCTGGTCTCGGTATTCGCCGGCACCGCGGTGAGCCAGACCGGGCAGGCGATCGAGATCATCGCCATGACGATGGGCGTCTACCTGCTGCTCTCGCTGACGACGAGCGCGCTGATGAGCGTCTATGGCTGGCGCATCAACCGGAGCATGGCGGCATGACGGATATCTCCGCCCCGTCTTTCGTCCGGCAGGACCTGGTCGCCGAGCGCGCGGCGCCGGCAAAGACCACCGGTTTCATCGGCTTCCTCCGCATGCGGCTGTTGAATTCGCCGGGCAACATCCTGCTCACGATCCTCGGGCTCTTGCTGGCCTGGTACATCGTGATCCCGGCAATCAAGTTCCTGCTGGTCGACGCGATCTGGACCGGCAAGGATCGCACCGCCTGCCTCGCGGACAAGGCGGGGCACGAGGTCGGCGCCTGCTGGCCCTATATTCAAGCCAAGCTGACGCAGTTGATCTACGGCTTCTATCCGGAAGCCCAGCGCTGGCGCGTCAATCTGACTTATGGGCTCGGCGCGGCGCTGCTGCTGCCGCTGCTGATGCCGCGCCTGCCGGCGAAGGGACTGAACTCCGGCCTGTTCTTCTTCGCGTTTCCTGTGGTGGCGTTTTTCCTGCTGCATGGCGGCGGCATCGCGGGCTTCGGCGTAAGCTGGACCGCCGGTCTCTTGCAGCTGTTCGAGCAGAGCATTGGCGGCGCCGGCGACCTGCTGGTCAATCTCAGCAAGAGTTCGGCGCTCGGTCCGCTGCCGTGGGTCCTGGGCAAGCTGCTCGTCCTCGTGGGGCTCCTAATCCATTGGCTGATCTTTCCGCTGACCTGGCTGCGCGACCAGCTGCAGCTCTCGTCGGTACCGGTCTGGGGCGATTTTCTCCTGACTGCCGTGATCGTCTCCGCCGTGCTGTTTGTGCTCGGCGGCGGCCTGCGCACCGGCGGCAGGGCACTGATCGGCAGCCTGCTGACGTTTGCCGGGATCGCCGCCGGCATCAAGCTGATGGGGCTCGATCGCGGCGGCTTTCCGATCGTCGACACGCGGCTGTGGGGCGGCCTTCTGGTGACGCTGGTGATCGCGATCACCGGCATCGTTGCCTCGATGCCGATCGGGATTGCGCTCGCGCTCGGCCGCCGCTCGACCATCCCGCTGATCCGGATATTCTCGATCGCCTTCATCGAATTCTGGCGCGGCGTGCCGTTGATCACGGTGCTGTTCTTCGCGACCTACATGCTGCCGCTGTTCGTGCCGGGCAATTTCGCCGTCGACGGCCTGCTGCGCGCCCTGATCGGCGTCGCGATCTTCACCGGCGCCTACATGGCCGAGGTGATCAGGGGCGGGCTCGCTGCGGTGGCGCGCGGGCAGGCGGAAGCCGCATCGGCGCTCGGCCTGTCCTGGTGGAAGACGACGTCGCTGATCGTGCTGCCGCAGGCGCTGCGCTATGTCATTCCCGGCATCGTCAACAGCTTCATCTCGCTGTTCAAGGATACTTCGCTGGTGTCGATCGTGGCGCTGTTCGATCTGTTGGGTTCGCTGCGGGCGTCGTTCTCGGACCCGAACTGGTCGACGCCGACCACGGCCTTTACCGGCTTCGCGTTTGCCGGAATGATCTATTTCGTGTTCTGCTTCGGAATGTCGCGCTACTCGCTGTTTGTCGAAAATCGGCTCAACGCTCATCGCCGCCACTGAACAAGGTCACCATGTCCACAAACCCGATCGTCAACATTTCCACGCTCAACAAATGGTACGGCGACTTCCACGTGTTGCGCGACATCAACCTTGAGGTCGGCAAGGGCGAGCGCATCGTGATCTGCGGCCCGTCCGGCTCGGGCAAGTCGACCCTGATCCGCTGCATCAACGCGCTGGAGGAGTTCCAGGAGGGCGAGATCACGGTCGACGGCATCGAGCTCGGCCCGAACCTGCGCCGGGTCGACGAGGTGCGGCGGGAGGTCGGCATGGTGTTCCAGAGCTTCAACCTGTTCCCGCATCTGACCGTGCTCGACAATTGCACGCTGGCGCCGATCTGGGTGCGCAACATCCCGAAGAAGGATGCCGAGGCGATGGCGATGAAATTCCTCGAGCGGGTCAAGATTCCGCATCAGGCCAACAAGTTTCCCGGCCAGATGTCCGGCGGCCAGCAGCAGCGCGTCGCGATCGCCCGCGCGCTGACCATGAACCCGAAGGTGATGCTGTTCGACGAGCCGACCTCGGCGCTCGACCCGGAAATGGTCAAGGAGGTGCTCGACACCATGGTCGATCTCGCCAGGGAAGGCATGACCATGCTGGTCGTGACCCACGAAATGGGCTTTGCCCGCGAGGTCGCCAACCGCGTCGTGTTCATGGACGCCGGTCAGATCATCGAGTCGAACACGCCGCAGGAATTCTTCGCCAACCCGCAGCACGCGCGGTCGAAGCTGTTCCTGAGCCAGATCCTGCGGTGACGGTCGTGGTCATTCCGGGTTCGCCCTTCGGGCGCCCCGGAACGACCACTTCGCTTAGACGAACGGCAGCTCGATCTTGCTGCGCTTTTCCAGCCATTCCGGGACCGGCAGATTCTTCGAACGCATGAAGGCCGGGTTGAACAGCTTGGACTGATAGCGGTTGCCGGAATCGGCGAGGATGGTGACGATGGTCTTGCCGGGGCCGAGCTGCTTGGCGAGCTGGATCGCGCCGGCGATGTTGACGCCGGTCGAGCCGCCGAGGCACAGGCCCTCGTGCTCCAGCAGCTCATAGATGATGGTCACGGCGTCCTCGTCGGAGACCAGGAACGCATCGTCGACATTCGCCGTCTCGACGACCGGCGTTTTGCGTCCGAGGCCGATGCCTTCCGTGATCGAGTCGCCCGGCGTCGATTTGACCTGGCCGTTCTTGAACAGTTCGTACATCGCAAAGCCGTGCGGATCGGCGCAGGCGGTGACGATGTCCTTGTTCCTTTCCTTTAGATAGCGGCTGATGCCGGCGAGCGTGCCGCCGGTACCGACCGAGCAGATGAAGCCATCGACCTTGCCGTTGGTCTGCTGCCAGATCTCGGGCCCGGTCGAGTCGTAATGCGCCTTGGGATTGTCGAGGTTGTTCCACTGGTCCGCGAACAGCACGCCGTTCGGCTCGGTCTTGCGCAGCTGATCGGCGAGACGCCGGCCGAGATGCTGGTAGTTGTTCTGATTGGAGTAGGGCAGCGCCGGCGCCTCGACCAGTTCGGCCCCGCACAGCCGCAGCATGTCCTTCTTTTCCTGGCTCTGCGTCTCCGGAATGACGATCAGGGTGCGGTAGCCGCGCGCACTCGCCACGACCGCGAGCCCGATGCCGGTATTGCCCGCGGTCGATTCGACCACGAGGCCGCCGGGCTTCAGATCGCCGCGCTTTTCGGCCTCCAGGATCATCCCCTTGCCGGCGCGATCCTTGACCGACTGGCCGGGATTCATGAATTCGGCCTTGCCGAGAATGGTGCAGCCGGTCAGTTCGGATGCACGTTTCAGCTTGATGAGGGGGGTGTTGCCGATCGCTTCAATGACGTCTTTGTTGAATGCCATGTCGGGGAATTTCTTTGCCGGTCTGTGTCTTGCTTGCCGCGAACCTAGTGTGCTGATCGAAAAAGGGAAGGGCTTTTGCACTGCGGCAAATGGCGGGTTCACCACGCATCACCGCGTGCTCATGGCCATCACGGGCATGCGGAGAACGGCGTTTTTCGGCGGTCAGGGCGTCCGGCAGAATCGTTCCGCTGCGGGTGATTTTGCGTCAGTCGCCGCGACGGCGTCGCTGCGTCGGCGCATCTTGCGGATTCGGCGCAACAGGGCCGAGAAATCCCCATGAAATCTTTGTTAGAATCGAGACTTCCGGCACGGGTCTGAAACGCGCGCAAATGCCGTAAAAATAGGGAAAAGCCCGCAATCAGGGTGGCCTCGAATCGCTTGCGATGCGACGTCGCGCATTCGTGACAGGGGCTGTCCGCCCTATTGTCCCAAGGGTAGGATGGGACAGTCAGGTTCCATTGAAAGCATTACCCCGTGTACGTCACCCAGACCACCGCTGAACGCGTCACTCGTGCGCCATGGGCGAAGTCTGGCTCCGGCGGAGAATGGGTGTGACCCAGCAAGCATCCGCGATGGTGCCTGGAGGCCGGTTCGGCCTCGCCGTCCGCGTGCGGCGGCTGGCGGGACGCTCGCTCGTCGCGCTCGGGCTGGTCGCGGGCTCGGCCGGGTGCATTCTGACCCGGGACATCCCTGATCCTGCGCTCGACGTGCCGCAGGGCTATAAGGCCGCGCGGCTTGGCCGATCGGGCGACGCGCTTCCGACGCTCGACTGGTGGCGCGGCTTCCGCTCCAAGGAGCTGACGCAGCTGATGGAGGAGGCGCAGACCGTCAACCTCGACATCGCGGCGGCGGTGGCGCGCTTCCGCCAGGCCGATGCTCTGGCGCGGCAGGCCGGTGCGGCGCTGCTGCCGACCCTCAATCTCAATGGATCGGAAACCTACTCGCGCACCTCCGGCTCCAGTGCCAGCGGCCTCACCAATGGCGGGCGCGAGGTGGTGAACTACAATGCCTCGCTCAGCGCCAGCTACCAGCTCGACTTCTGGGGCCAGAATCGCGACGCCGCGCAGGCGGCGGAGGAGACCGCCGTCGCCAACCGGTTCGACCGTGAGGTGGTGGCGCTGACCACGCTCACCAGCGTCGCCAACGCCTATTTCACGGTGCTTGCCACCCAGGACAGGCTGCGCACCGCGCAGCGCAACATCGCCAGCGCCGAGCGCATCCTCAACGCGATCAAGGACCGCTTCAAGGCCGGCACCGGCTCCGATCTCGACGTCGCGCAGCAGGAGAGCGTGCTGGCGAACCAGCGTGCGCTGGTGCCGCCGCTGCGGCAGACGCTCGACCAGAATATCAACGCGCTCGCGGTGCTGGTGTCGCGGCCGCCCGAGAGCGTGCGCGTCGCCGGCGGTTCGCTCAACTCGGTTGCCATCCCGCGCGTCACGCCGGGTCTGCCGTCCGAATTGCTCACCCAGCGTCCCGATATCCGCCGGCAGGAGGCACAGCTCGCTTCCGCCACCGCCAATGTCGGCAGCGCGCGGGCGCAGTTCTTCCCGAGCATCCAGCTGACTGGAACGGGCGGCTACCAGAGCCAGGCGCTGGTCTCGCTGTTCCAGCCGCACGCGGCCTTCTTCAACCTGGTCGGCAGCATGACCCAGCCGATCTTCGACGGCGGCCGGATCCTCGGCAATTTCGAAAACGCGAAGGCGAAACAGGACGAGCTGCTGCAGACCTATCGCAAGGCGGTCGTGCAGTCGTTCACCGATGTCGACAACGCGCTGGTCGCGATCCGCGAGACGACGCGGCGGCTGCAGCTGCAGCGCGACGTGCTGTCGTCGTCGCGGCGCGCCTTCGATCTGGCCGAGCAGCAGCTCAAGGCCGGCACCGCCGACATCGTAACTGTGCTAAACACGCAGCTGACCCTGTTCCAGGCGGAAGACGCTTATTCGCAGGCCCAACTGGCCCGGCTTTTGGCGATCGTAAGCCTGTATCAGGCCTTGGGGGGCGGCTGGGAACCGAAGATGGAAAGACCGGTCGATGCTCTTTAAGCCCGACTCCAAGGAAAACGACAAGGACGACGCGAAAAGCACTGCGCCGCGCAAGCGGAGCCTGATCTCGCGCCTGCTTGGGCGCATGGTGTCGCTGCTCATCACGCTCGTGATCCTTGGCGGGCTGGGCTATCTCGGCTGGCTCGCCTTCCAGCCCAAGCCAAATGGGGGCGGCGGGCGCGGCGCGGGCGCGCGGCCCGATCTGCCGGTACCGGTGCTTGCGGCCACGCCACAGGTGCATGACGTGCCGGTCTATCTCGACGGCGTCGGCTCGGTGAAGGCGTTGAACACGGTCACCGTTCGCTCGCAGGTCGACGGCAAGCTGCTCAAGGTCAATTTCGTCGAAGGCCAGGACGTCAAGAAGGACGAGGTGCTCGGCGAGATCGATCCCGCGATCTATCAGGCGCAATACGATCAGGCCGTGGCCACGAAGGCCAAGGACGAGGCGCTGCTCGCCAACCAGAAGATCGACCTTGCCCGCTATGAGCAACTCGCTGCCACCAATGCGGGCTCCAAGCAGCAGGCCGACACGCAGCGTGCGCTGGTCGCGCAGCAGGAGGCCATCATCAAGGCCGACCAGGCCCAGATCGACAATGCGCGCACCACGCTCGGCTATACCAAGATCGTCGCACCGATCGCGGGGCGCGCCGGCCTGCGCCAGGTCGACCAGGGCAATATCATCCACGCCTCCGACACCACCGGGCTCGTGATCCTGACCCAGCTGCAGCCGATCGCGGTGTGGTTCAGCCTGCCGCAGCAGCAGATCATGCGGGTCAACGCCGCGGCCGCAAAGGGCAAGCTCGCGGTCGACGTATTCGGCAATGACGGCGTCACCGTGATTGATACCGGCAAGCTCACCGGCATCGACAACCAGGTCGATCCGACCACCGGCACGCTGAAGCTGAAGGCAGAGCTCCCGAATGCCAGCTATCAGCTCTGGCCCGGGCAGTTCGTCAATGTGCGGCTCAAGGTCGAGACCCTGCCGCAGGCGATCGTGGTGCCGACCTCGGCGGTGCAGCGCGGTCCGGCCGGCACGTTCAGCTATGTGATCGGCGCCGACAACGTCGTCACCGCCAAGCCGGTCACGGTCACGCAGCAGAACGAGCATGAAGCCGTCATCGCCAGCGGCCTGACCACGTCCGACCGCGTCGTCACGACGGGCTTCGCCAATCTCGCCGACGGCGCCAAGGTCATCGTCGGCAAGGACGACGGGCCACCGGCAGCCGATCTCGCGCCGCGCAAGCGCAGCCGCAGTCCCGACGGCAAAGCCGGGGGCCAGAGCAAGGACGGCAAGCAGGACGGGCAGGGCAAGAACGGCGAGCACCGCGGCCGGCCCGAGCACAGCGAAGGCGACCAGAAGGGGCAGACCGGACCGGCGCCCGCGCCGGCGGCGGGGGGCGAACAGTCGGGTGGCGCGCCGAAGGGGCAGCCATGACCGGCATCCCGACCTCGTAATGTCCGACGCTAAAGCGAGAGCGCAACCATGAGCGTCTCCGAACCGTTCATCCGCCGGCCGATCGCCACCTCGCTGCTCGGCATCGCCCTGATGATCGGCGGCGCGCTCGGCTATTGGGCGCTGCCGGTCTCGGCGCTGCCGCAGGTCGACTTTCCGACCGTGCAGGTGACGACGCAGCTGCCCGGCGCGAGCCCGGACGTGGTGGCCTCGTTGATCACGGCGCCGCTGGAGCGGCAGCTCGGGCAGATCCCGTCACTGTCGTCGATGAACTCGACCAGCTCGTTCGGCGTCAGCCAGATCTCGCTGCAGTTCGACCTCAACCGCGACATCGACGGCGCCACGCAGGACGTGCAGGCCGCGATCAATGCCGCCGCCGGCATCCTGCCGAAGACGCTGCCGTACCCGCCTGTCTACGCCAAGGTGAACCCGGCGGACGCGCCGGTCATGACCCTGGCGCTGACCTCGGACACGATCTCGCTGCGGGCGATGAGCGATCTCGCCGACACCATCCTGGGCCAACGGCTGAGCCAGATTTCCGGCGTCGGCCGGGTCTCGATCCTTGGCGGCCTCAAGCCGGCCGTGCGCGTGCAGGCCGACCTCGCGCGGCTTGCAGCCTACGGCATCGCGATGGAGGATTTGCGCAGCGCGATCGCCGGCGCCAATGTGTCGGGACCGAAGGGCTCGCTCGACGGCGCCCAGCAATCCTACACCATCGCCGCTAACGACCAGATCGCAGCGGCCGACGCCTACCGGCCGATCATCATCGCCTACCGCAACGGCTCGCCGGTCACGATCGGCGACGTCGCGCAGATCGTGGACGGGCTGGAGAACGACCGCACCGGCGGCTGGTACCAGGGCACACCGGCGGTCATCATCGATATCCAGCGTCAGCCCGGCGCCAACGTCATCGACGTCGTCAAGCAGATCCGCGGCGAAATCCCGCGGCTGCAGCGCTCGGTGCCGGCCGGCGTCAAGCTGACCATCGTCTCCGACCGCACGGTGACGATCCGCGCCTCGGTCCGCGATGTGCAGTTCACGCTGATCCTGAGCGTCGTGCTGGTGACCTTGGTGGTGCTGTTGTTCCTGCGGTCGCTGCGCGCGACCTTGATCGCCGGCGTCGCGCTGCCGCTGTCGCTGATCACGAGCTTCGGCATCATGTATTTCGCGGGCTTCAGCCTCGACAATCTGTCGCTGATGGCGCTGACCATCGGAACCGGTTTCGTGGTCGACGACGCCATCGTCATGATCGAGAACATCGTCCGCCACATGGAAGACGGCGAGACTGTCATGGAAGCCTCGCTCAAGGGCGCCAGCGAAATCGGCTTCACCGTGATCTCGCTGACGGTGTCGCTGATCGCGGTGTTCATCCCGCTGCTGTTCATGTCCGGCCTGGTCGGCCGCATGTTCCGCGAGTTCGCGCTGACCTTGACGATTGCGGTCGTGACCTCGGCGATCGTCTCGTTGACGCTGACGCCGATGATGTGCTCGCGGTTGCTCAAGAACATCCACGAGGAGATGGCGGTCCCGGGCCTGGCCGCAGTCAGCCGCTTCATCGACCGCATGGTGGAGTTCTATCATCGGACGCTGCTCTGGGTGCTGCAGCGCCAGCGCGCGACGCTCTTCGTCACGTTCGCGACCATTGCGCTGACGCTCGTCATGTATGTGCTGGCGCCGAAGGGCTTTCTGCCGTTGCAGGACACCTCCTCGATCACGGCGGTGACCGAAGCCGGTCCCGACGTCTCTTTCGCCGAGATGCAGCGGCGGCAGGGCGCGGTCTCCGACATCATCAAGGCCGACCCCGACGTGGTCGGCGTCGTCTCGGTGATCGGCTCGGGTTCGGTCAATCCGACCACCAATGTCGGCCGTCTGGTGATGACCCTGAAGCCGCTCGACCAGCGGCGCGACGGCGTCGTCAACGTGATCGAGCGGCTGAAGCAGAAGATATCGACGGTCCCCGGCATGACCGTCTATTTCCAGCCGGTGCAGGACGTGCAGATTTCGACCCAGTCGAGCCGCTCGCAATACCAGTACACGCTGACCGCGACCGATGCTGCCGAAGTCTCGCAATGGGCCCAGAAGCTGGTCGCCGAGATGCGGCGCGACCCGATCTTCCGCGACGTCTCCTCGGAGGCGCAGGAGGGCGGCTTGCGCGCGGCGCTCGACATCAACCGCCAGCGCGCCGGCCAGCTCGGCGTCAATCTGCAGGGCGTCACCGACACGCTGAACGACGCCTTCGCGCAGCGCCAGATCTCGACGATCTACGGCCAGGCCAACCAGTACCGCGTGGTGCTCGAGGCGCTGCCGATGTATCAGCGCGACCCGTCGATCCTCGACAAGCTCTATCTGCCCGGCGCGAGCGGCGCGCAGGTGCCGCTGTCGGCGGTGGCGACGCTGGTCCGCACCACGGCGCCGCTCGCGATCTCGCATCAGGCCCAATTCCCGTCGGTTTCGCTCAGCTTCAACCTGGCGCCCGGGGAGGCGCTGGGCGATGCGGTCGTCGCGGTCAAGGCGATCGAGAGCAGGATCGGGATGCCCGGCAGCATCGTCGGCATCTATTCCGGCGACGCCGCCGAGTTTGCGCGCTCGCTGGCCGGGCAGCCCTGGCTGATCCTGGCCGCGATCATCACGATCTACATCGTGCTTGGCGTGCTCTACGAAAGTTACATCCACCCGATCACGATTCTCTCGACGCTGCCCTCGGCCGGCGTCGGCGCCATCCTCGCCTTGATGCTGTGCGGGCAGGACCTTTCGGTGATCGGCCTGATCGGCATCATCCTGTTGATGGGCATCGTCAAGAAGAACGCCATCATGATGATCGACTTCGCGCTGGAGGCCGAGCGGCATCAGGGCATGTCGTCCTATGACGCGATCGTGCAGGCCTGCCTGTTGCGATTCCGGCCGATCATGATGACGACGCTGGCGGCACTGTTCGGCGCGCTGCCGCTCGCGATCGAAAGCGGCACCGGCGCCGAGCTGCGCTTCCCGCTCGGCATCTCGATCATCGGCGGCCTGCTGCTGAGCCAGCTGCTTACGCTGTACACCACGCCGGTGATCTATCTCGCGCTCGACAGGCTCAACCGGCGGATCGAGCGGGCGGTGCCGGAGCCAGGTCCCAGCGGCCCGCCGATCGCGGGCGCCACCGAGGGCATGCAGTGATCTCGATCTCGGAGCCCTTCATCCGCCGGCCGGTGGGCACCACCTTGCTGGCGATTGGGCTGTTCCTGGTCGGGATCGTCGCCTACGAATTCCTGCCGGTGTCGTCGGTTCCGAACGTCGACTTCCCGACCATCCGGGTGTCGGCGTCACGGCCCGGCGCCGATCCCTCCGTGATGGCTTCGACCGTCGCCGCGCCGCTGGAGCGCAAGCTCGGTACTATCTCGGGCGTCGACCAGATCACCTCGACGAGCTCGCTCGGCGTCACCAGCATCCAGGTGCAGTTCTCGATCGGCCGCGACATCGACCGCGCCGCACGCGACGTGCAGGCCGCGATCAATGCTTCGCTCGCCGATCTGCCGAGCGACCTGCCGTCGCTGCCCAAGTTCCGCAAGGCCAATCCGGCCGCCGCACCGGTGTTCGTGCTGGCGCTGACCTCGAAGACGATCTCGACCAGCGCGATGTACGACGTCGCCGACACCGTGCTGGCGCAGCGCATCTCGCAAGTGCCGGGCGTCGGCGAGGTCACCGTCAGCGGCGCCGATCAGCCGGCAGTGCGCATCGCGCTCAATCCGGTGTCGCTGGCCAATGCCGGGATCTCGACCGATGACGTCCGGCTTGCGATCATCAATGCCAATCCGCTCGGCCCCGTCGGCATCTTCAACGGCGACCGGCTGAGCGAGACGCTGTCGATCAACAAGCAGATGCGCACTGCGGCCGAGTTCCGCGACATCCTCATCAAGAGCTCGAACGGCAATTTCGTCCGCCTCTCCGACGTCGCCGAGGTTGAGGACTCCGTCCGCAACTCGCGCTCGATCGCCTGGTTCAACAAGCAGCCGGCGGTGTTGATCCAGATCACCAAGCAGGGCGACGCCAACGTCATCGACACCGTCGACAACGTCCGCCGGCTGCTGCCGGACTTGAGGAAGTGGATCCCGGCCGGCGTCGAGATCTCGACCCTGGTCGATCGCACCGGTACGATCCGCGCCAGCGTCGAGGACATGCAGTTCACGCTGCTGGCGACCGCCATGCTCGTGATGGTCGTGGTGTTCGTGTTCCTGCGCCGCGTGGTGCCGACGATCGCCGCCGGCGTCTCGGTGCCGCTGGCGCTGGCCGGCACCTGCGCCGGGATGTGGCTCGCCGGCTTCTCGATCGACAATCTGTCGCTGATGGCGCTCGCGATCTCGGTTGGCTTCGTGGTCGACGACGCCATCGTGATGATCGAGAACATGTACCGCAATCTCGAGCAGGGCATGGCGCCGTATCCGGCGGCGGTCGAGGGCGCCAAGCAGATCGGCTTCACCGTGCTGTCGATCTCGCTGTCGCTGATCGCGGCCTTTACGCCGTTGATCTTCATGGACGGCATTGTCGGCCGGTTGCTGCGGGAATTCTCGCTGACCCTGACCTTTGCCATCATCGTGTCGACCCTGGTGTCGGTGACGATCACGCCGATGATCTGCGCGCACTACATCAAGGAGGCGACTTCCGATCGCGCCACCTGGTACGACCGCGCCATCGAGGGTGCGCTGTCGCGGGTCGTGGCGTTCTATACGTCGACCCTGCGGATCGTGCTCGGCTATCCCTTCCTGACGCTGATTGTGTTCTTCGCCACCGTCGCACTGACGGTGACGCTCTATATCAAGACGCCGAAGGGCTATTTCCCGACCGACGACAGCGGATTCGTGATCGGTTCGACACGGGCCTCGGCCGATATCTCGTTCCAGTCGATGCTTCAGCTGCAGCAGCGGCTCGCCGACATCGTGATGGCCGATCCCGCGGTCGCCGGCATCGGCTCGTCGGTCGGCTCCGGCGGCGGTCCGGGCGGCGCCACCTCCAACCGCGGCACCATGTTCATCAGCCTGAAACCGCCGGAGGAGCGGGCAGGCCTATCGACCGCCCAGGTGATCGACCGGCTGCGCCGCAACCTGTTCATGGTGCCCGGCATCCGCCTGTTCATGTTCGCCGCGCAGGACATCCGCACCGGCGGCCGGCAGAGCGATTCGGACTACCAGTACACGCTCGCCTCGACCGATCTCGATCTGTTGCAGAAATGGGCGCCGCTCGTCGCCAAGCGGATGGAGACGGTGGAGGGCATCACCGACGTGTCCTCCGACCGCGATCCCGGCGGCCTGCAGCTCAACCTCGTGATCGACCGCAAGATTGCCTCGAGCCTCGGTGTCCGGGTGCAGGACATCGACAACGCACTGAACAACGCCTTCTCGCAGCGGCAGATCTCCTACATCTACACCCAGCGCAACCAGTACGTGGTGGTGCTCGAGATCGATCCGAAGTTCCAGAACGATCCCTCGAACCTCGAGCGAATCTATGTCGCCGGCGCCAATGACGTGCAGGTGCCGCTGTCGGCGCTGGTGCACTACCAGCGCGGACTGTCGGCGCTGGCGGTCTATCACTCCGGCGGCTTCCCCTCGACCACGGTGTCGTTCAACCTGTTGCCGGACGTGCCGCTGGAGGTCGCGACCACCAACATCCAGCAGGCGGTCAACGAACTGCACATGCCGGAGGGCATTCGCGGCAGCTTCGACGGCAATGCCGGCGACTTCAACAAGACCAGCGGGCGGCAGCCGCTGCTGATCCTCGGCGCGCTGGTCGCGATGTATATCGTACTCGGCGTGCTCTATGAGAGCCTCGCGCATCCGATCACGATCATCTCGACGCTGCCGTCGGCCGGCCTCGGCGCCTTGCTGGCGCTGCAGGTGACCAACACGCCGCTGACCGTGATCGCCTTCGTCGGCATCATCCTCTTGATCGGCATCGTCAAGAAGAACGGCATCATGATGGTCGACTTCGCGCTCGAGGCCGAACGGCATCAGGGCCTGTCGTCGCGGGACGCGATCTTCGAGGCCTGCCGCGCGCGCTTCCGCCCGATCCTGATGACGACGATGGCGGCGCTGTTCGCCGGCATTCCGCTGGTCATTGCGACCGGCCCGGGCACCGAGCTGCGGCGGCCGCTCGGCATCACCATCATCGGCGGCCTGTTCGTGTCGCAGATCCTGACGCTCTACACGACGCCGGTGATCTATCTGTTGATCGACCGGCTGCGGCAGCGCCGCGAGCCGTCAGGTGTGCACGCGCCGGCGGAATAGTTTGAATTGCGCCGTCGTGAGCGTATAGCGGTGCCATGTCCGAACCGACCGAAGTCAAATCCGACGTTATCGCCGAGATCGAGGATTGCGCGAATTGCGGCAAGCCGCTGCCGCTGTGCATCTGCGACAGCGTCACGCCGATCGAAAGCCGCATCCAGCTGCTGATCCTGATCCATCCGCAGGAGCAGGACAGGGCGCTCGGCACCGCGCGACTGTTGGCGCGGCATTTCGAGAACGCGGTGGTGCGGATCGGATTATCCTGGCCGAGCCTTGCCAAGGCGCTCGGCCGGCCGGTGCCCGATCCGTCGCGCTGGGCGGTGCTCTACCTGGGCTCGGCCAAGGTCGAGGACCTCGAGACTGACGCCGAGATCGTCGCGATCAACCGCAAGGGCGAGCTCGAGCCGCATCAGCGCGCGATCCTGTCCGACATCGAGGGCATCGTGCTGCTCGATGGCACCTGGAGCCAGGCCAAGGCGCTGTGGTGGCGCAATGCCTGGATGCTGAAGTGCCAGCGGGTGATTCTCGGGCCGAAACGCCCCTCGCTGTACGGCAAGCTGCGCCGGGAACCGCGGCGCGACGGCCTGTCCACCATCGAGGCGGCCGCGATCCTGCTGGCCGGGCTGCAGAAGCGTCCCGATATCGCCGCGACGTTGTCAGACAGTTTCGAGCGGATGCTGGCGAGATTCCGCGAAGTCCAGGCCAAATTGCCGGAATTGGCGCCAAAACCCAGGAAACGGGACTACCGGAGGCGCCGGCGTTAGCTGTTGGGCTCGGTTGCCTATCTGAGAGAGGGCGTATATGAAGTGCGCCGCAAGGGGCCACGTGGCGGAGTGGTTACGCAACGGTCTGCAAAACCGTGTACACCAGTTCAATTCTGGTCGTGGCCTCCACTCATCTCATCAATGGCTTGCAGCCAACCAATGAGAAGCCGCATTAGCTCGCGGCGTACCAACCTTCGGGAAACGGAATCAGCGGCCACGGCGCCTGGTTGTCATTGGCAGCGCGCGGCGGCGGCTGAATGCGGGGCGAGGGTTGGGCCACGAAATCCTCCTGAGCAATGGGCGCGATCGCCGTACGCACGGCGTCCAGCAGCAGATCAAATTCGACTTCGCTCATCGCGCTCTCCGAGGTTCGAGAGCGCAATGGTCGCAAAACTGTCTTCGGTCCGGATTGAGCGATTCGTTCGAATTTTATGAAAAGAACGATGGTGCCCGGTTTGGTTAATAAATTGCTGATGACCCCTTCGGGAACCTAGGTCGGCACCGCCGCACCTCGTGTGAGACAAATCACATCTTGCGAAAAACTCTTCCGGGAATTCCCGGCAGTATTCATAGCCGTCAAATATCGCAGGAATTTTAGGAAGACGTGACAATGAAGGCAAGCAGGCGGAAGTGCAGCCAATAGTAACGTTGCATCGATCCTCGGCTCTTGCTGACTCCGTTCGCCAGAGCCGAACAGCTCCGCGCCCGCTGTTGATCGCCTCGGCGAAGGGGAAATTCCCGAGGTCGGTGCGGTCAAGCCAGCCCGGCGAGGTCATCCGGCAGCATGGTCTTGAACTGCGTCAGCACCTGCCGCGCCTTTTTCGGCGGCAGCGTGATCGCGTGGCGTACGGCGGCCGCGATCAGCGTCATCGTCAGTGCTGAGAAGGTGGCGAGGGTGGTTGCCGGCACGCCCGGCGCAACCCGCCTGATCGCGTCGGATAACAGGCCGGAAAGCACGTCCATGTCGTCGGCATCGAGCTTCTGCAGGGCGCGGTCAGCCTGCGTCGCCTGCCAGATGTCGCGCATGACCGGCTCGCGCATGAACATCTCGTAGTAGCTGTCGACGATCCGGCAAAGCGCGGGATGCAGGTCGCGCGGGGTCGTGACAGCAGCCAGATCGCGCCTGACGCATTCGCGCCCGACGGCGTTGTGCCGTTCCGCCAGCGTGCCGATGATCGCGGCCTTGTCCGGGAAATATTGATAGAGCGAGCCGAATGCGACGCCGCTGCGTTCGACGATGTCGCTCATCCGGAAGGCCTCGCTGCCTTTCTCCGCCATGATCTCGGTCGCGCAGGCGAGGATGCGCTCGAACCGCTCGCGGCTGCGCTGCTGCGTCGGGGCAAGCCGCGCCAGCCCGGGCAGGGGAGCTTCCACGGGCGCGGCCTTTCGTCTCGCCACCTTCTGTCTCCTTCGAAATCGGGTTGACGGCTCTAATACGAGAGTTTATCGCATTTTACAAATACGAGCATTTCTCGCATTCGGAGGTGGAGCGATGCGCAATATCCTGACCTCGGGCTTGCTGTGGTTTTCCGCGCTCGGCTGCGGCCTGCTCGCCGGGCTCTATTTTGCGTTCTCGACATTCGTGATGACCGCGCTCGGCCGCATCGATCAGGCCGCCGGTATCTCGGCGATGAACGCAATCAATACCGACATTGTGCGTTCGCTGTTCATGCCGGTGTTCCTCGGCACCACGCTGTCCTGCGCCGTGCTGGTCGTGCTCGGTGCGCTCAGATGGCAGGAGCCGGGCGCCATTGCGATGATTTGCGGCGGCGGCCTCTATGTCCTCGGGATGTTCGTCGTCACCGCCGTCTTCAACGTGCCGCTGAACGACCAGCTTGCGGCCGCAGATCCCGCCAGCACCGCGACCGCGCCGCTCTGGGCGCGCTTTCTGACCGACTGGACCTTCTGGAACCACGTGCGGACCGTCGCTTCGCTCGCGGCGACCGCGCTGTTGATCGTTGCCATCGCCGCGCGCTGATCGGAACAGAGAAGCCTCTGGCGGCGCGCTTCGCATTTTAAAGAACGTCAACCTCGGCAAGCTCAACGTGCTGAGGCTCCGCTACGACCCCGGCACCAAGACCACCTCATTCATCCCGGAATGACATCGTGGGGGCGGGGCCCTGGCCGGGAATCACGGTGCGGCGGTAATGCCGCGCCATTGGTTCATCGCGGCCGCCCGGCGCCGGGAACGGGACAGCCGGGACAGCCCTGCGTTACCCTGGGACGCCGGCAAACCCTTGCATTGCAGCGGTTTACCGTGCTGCGCTAAAGTTTCGCCGAAGCCCCATTTGGTTCTTTGCAAGCCCGAAAGGCTTTGTTATACGCTGCCCGCTCGCGAACACTTGTTCGCCTGTTCCTCGGTAGCTCAGCGGTAGAGCATTCGACTGTTAATCGAATGGTCGCTGGTTCGAATCCAGCCCGGGGAGCCAGCTTTGCTGGCCCACCAACGTCGCCATCGACAATCACAAGCACGTGGTCCGCAACACGGCGAACCAAAAACGTCGTCAAATCGACTCAATAACTGTCGACACTTCGCCGTGCCGGGTCTTGAGAGGTGATTTTGATGGCCATTAACCTGATCGACCTGTCGATGCCGCAGCCGACGCTTGTTCCGCATGATGCTCCCGTCATCAGCGACGATGAGTGTGTCCGCCGGCTCGCAAGGGCCGTCGAGGAGCATGATTCCGAACATCTCGATGAAGTGGCCCGCCTGATCGGCCGGCTTGCGGTCACGATCGAATAGAGCGCGCCCCGGAGCATCGCGCACGCCAACGGCGTGTTGCGTTTTGGCGGAGCTTGTTCCAAAAGATGGCCCTGTTCTAGCTTCTCCAGCGGCAATGCCGCGACTTGCAGGGTCCCCGCCAATGACCGGTTTTTCGACCGCGCGCCAGTACATGGTCGATGGTCAGGTGCGTCCGAGCGACGTGACCGATGATCGTATTCTCGAAGCCATGCTGACCGTGCCGCGCGAAGTGTTCGTGCCGGCCAGCAAGCAGGCGCTCGCCTATCTGGACCTCGATCTCGACGTCGCCGAGGGCGGCGCGGCCAAGCGCTGCCTGATCACGCCGGCGCTGCTCGCCAGGATGCTGCAGGCCGCCGAGATCAAGGCCACCGACCGCGTCCTGGTCGTCGGCTGTGCAACCGGCTACGCCGCCGCGATCGTGGCGCGCTTTGCGGCACAGGTCAGCGCCACCGAGAGCGATTCGGCGCTTGCCGCGAAAGCGACCACCGCGTTCGCCCAGCTCGGGATCCAGAATGTGACCGTCAAGACCGCAGGTTCCGCGGACGGCGATGCCGCGGGTGCGCCATATGACGTCATCGTCCTCAATGGTGCGACCGAGATCCTCCCGACCGGGCTGTTTGGCCAGCTCAAGGAGGGAGGACGGCTGGTCGGGGTGTTTGGCCTGACGCCGCCGCCGCGCGCCACCCTCGTGACGCATTCCCACGGGGATTTCGGACATCGCGAGCTGTTTGACGCCGCCGCCCCGGTGCTGCCCGGACTGGAACGGCTACCCGCCTTCGTCTTTTGACCGACCGCTACCGCGCTGCGCCACCTTATAAAATCCCGTTCTGAATCAGAAGTGTGGCCCGTTTGCCCCATGTGAAGAGTTTCCGCCGTGTTCCGTTGCGGGGTAGTTCCGTTACCCTTAGCTGCGGACTAAGGTGAGGCGGGACTCACTTCGTCTGAAGCGACCGCCGGAACTGACTTGCGTGTGGAGACGGCGACTACAATGATTGGATTACCGGGGATGCGAGGGGTGAAGGCTATCACCGCGGCTGCGACTGCCGCCCTTCTGTTGGCGGAGCTGGGCCCCGTGCCCGCGCTCGCCGAAACTATCGAGTCCGCGCTGGTGCGGTCCTACCAGAACAATCCCCAGCTGAACGCGCAACGTGCGTTGGTGCGGTCGACAGACGAAAACGTTCCGCAGGCACTCTCGGGTTACCGTCCGAAGGTCTCGCTGACCGCAACGGCCGGCGGACAATACACCGATGAGCAGTTGGCGGCGGGAAGCGCGGCTGTGTCCGGCGTGAGCCGGCAGCGCAGCGTCGGCATCACCGCCAACCAGTCGCTGTTCAACGCGCAGAACGCTCCCAGAGTACGCCAGGCCGAAAGCCAGGTGTCGTCGGCACGTGAAGGTTTGCGAGCGCTTGAGCAGTCGGTGCTCCTGAGCGCGGCCACGATCTACATGGACTACCTCCGCGATGCGGCGATCGTCGAGGTCCAGCGCAGCAATACACGCGTGCTGGAACAGACGCTGAAGCAGACCCAGGATCGCTTCAACGTCGGCGAGGTGACGCGCACGGACGTTGCGCAATCCGAGGCCCAGCTCGCGGCCGGCAGAACCCAGCAGCTCACCGCGGAATCGAATCTGACGACGACGCGATCGAACTACCGCCGCATCATCGGCGTCGAGCCGCAGAATCCCGCGCCGGGTTCGCCGGTCGACCGGTTCCTGCCGTCGTCGCTATCGGCTGCTGTCGAACTCAGTCTGACCCAGAATCCGAACGTCACCGCCGCGATGTACGGCGTCGACGTCAACTTCCTGCAGACCAAGGTTGCCGAAGGCGCGCTGCTGCCGACGGTTGCGCTGCAGGCGTCGGTCAGCCAGGGCTACGAAACGCAGTTGACCGTATACCGCCTCTTCAACGCCTCGGTCGGCGTTCAACTGTCGCTGCCGATCTACCAGGGCGGCGCTGAATACTCGCTGATCCGCCAGTCCAAGGAATCGTTGGCGCAGCAGCGCCTGGTGCTGGACCAGACCAGGGATCAGGCGCGTGCCAACGTCGTCACTGCCTGGGGTCAGCTGGTCGCCGGCAAGTCGCAGGTGGCATCGGCGCAGGCGCAGGTGACCGCGTCGGAAATCGCGCTGAACGGCGTGCGCGAAGAGGCCAAGGCCGGCCAGCGCACCACGCTCGACGTGCTCAACGCGCAGCAGGCGCTCGTCAACGCGCGCAATGCGCTCGTCACAGCGCAGCATGACCGCGTCGTCGCTTCCTACAACGTGCTGAACTATATCGGCCGCTTGTCGCCGCAGGTGATGGGCCTTTCGACCAACATCTATGATCCGAGCGTGCACTACCAGCAGGTTCGTGACAATTGGGCCGGCGTTCGCACGCCCGACGGCCGCTAAACACCTTCACTTCATCATCGCTTGTCGCGCCATGTTTGTGGTTCTGAGTTAATCAGGACCACAAACGGGCGCGTTTGCTTGCAATCGATAATTGGCCTGACATACCGTTTTGTCGGGCAGCAAGGCGATTCGCGGCGAGCCGGCGTAGCGTGATGACAGGTGCGACGCCACCTGTGATCACGCTGCATTGGGCGACACGAAGCTTGCAGAAGGGCCTCGGGCGGGCGTGATCTGGGGACAAGTCGGGCGAGAGCAATGAAAATCTCCGCCCGCATCATCGGAACCGGCGAATCCTCTCGGGCTTGATGTAAAATAGTTTCGATGTGGAGTCGGAGATGACGCAACCTGCGAAGGTCCAAGAACCCTCGATGGAGGAGATCCTGGCGTCGATCCGTCGCATCATTGCCGACGACGAGGCAAAGCCGGGTGCGGGCGAGAAGCCGGCCGCTGCTGCTCCACCGCCGCCGAAGGCCGAGCCCGCGCCGCCACCGGCAGCCAAGCCGGTGATGAAGAGCCCGCCGCCCGCAGCGCCTCCGGCTGCAAAGGCCGCTGCGCCAGCGCCGAAATCACCGCCGCCCGCGCCAGCAGGCAACAGCCAGGACGACATCG
Source organism: Bradyrhizobium macuxiense (assembly GCF_007993935.1). Classification (GTDB taxonomy): domain Bacteria; phylum Pseudomonadota; class Alphaproteobacteria; order Rhizobiales; family Xanthobacteraceae; genus Bradyrhizobium; species Bradyrhizobium macuxiense_A. The sequence continues at coordinate 586,957 of NZ_VITY01000003.1, forward strand.
ATTCGCTCCTGGCCAGCCTCGACGAGGCGACGCCCGCGGCCGAGATCAGGCCGTCGCCTCAGCCGGAACCCCAGCCCGAGGCCGACGTGTTCGAGCTCACCGACGACATGGCGCTGCCGGAGCCGGCCCCCGCGCCATCGTTCCGCAAGGTCGAACCGCAGGACGACGTCGAATTCACGGAGGCCCGCACCCGGGCGCCTGCTCAGGAATCCGTTCGCGAGCCAGTCCGAGAACCGCCGGCGATCGAAACCGCGCCGATGCAGCAGATTATCTCCGGAACCACGATGCGGGCGGTCGAATCCGCCTTCAACTCGCTGGCCAACACCGTGCTGAGCAACAATGCTCGGACGCTGGAGGATCTGGTCAAGGAGATGCTGCGGCCGATGCTGAAGTCCTGGCTGGACGACAATCTGCCGGGCCTGGTCGAGCGGATCGTCAAGGCCGAGATCGAGCGGGTATCCCGCGGTCGATAGCCCACCCCGCTGGGGCTTGGCAGCCCTCATTCAGTCCCCAAATGCCCAAAACGCCGTTTTGACGTGCTAGAGCGTCTTCGAGCGAAGCGGCTGCCGGTTCGCGTGAAGAAAACGCGTCAAAACAAGAGCCTGGAGCTTCGGTTCTGATCCAATCAGAACCGAAATTGCGCAAGTCCGGTTGACTTGGTGCGTTCCGGCGGCTTTCTAACCTTTTCCCATGGTCCACAGCGCATTGTCATGATCGAGAAAAACTACCAGCCCGCCGATATCGAGCACCGCATGGCCCGGATCTGGGAGGAGAGCGGTGCGTTCAAGGCCGGCCGGCCCGATCGTAAGGACGCAGCGCCCTTCACCATCGTGATCCCGCCGCCGAACGTGACCGGCTCGCTGCACATGGGCCACGCGCTCAACAACACGCTGCAGGACATCCTGTGCCGGTTCGAGCGGATGCGCGGCCGCGACGTGCTGTGGCAGCCCGGCACCGACCATGCCGGCATTGCCACCCAGATGGTGGTCGAGCGCCAGCTGATGGAACGGCAGGAGCCGGGACGGCGCGACATGGGCCGCGCCAAGTTCCTCGAGCGGGTCTGGCAGTGGAAGGCCGAGAGCGGCGGCACCATCGTCAACCAGCTCAAGCGGCTCGGCGCGTCCTGCGACTGGTCGCGCGAGCGTTTCACCATGGACGAGGGGCTGTCGCGCGCCGTCGTCAAGGTGTTCGTCGAGCTGCATCGCGATGGCCTGATCTACAAGGACAAGCGCCTGGTCAATTGGGACCCGAAGCTGCTCACCGCGATCTCCGATCTCGAGGTGCAGCAGGTCGAGGTCAAAGGCCATCTCTGGTATCTGCGCTACCCGATCGAGGGCCGCAGCTTCAGCCCCGACGATCCGAAGTCGTTTATCGTGGTCGCGACCACGCGCCCCGAGACGATGCTGGGCGACACCGCGGTCGCGGTGCACCCGGACGACGAGCGCTATATCGATCTGGTCGGCCATCACGTCATCCTGCCGTTGGTTGGCCGCAAGATTCCGATCGTCGCCGACGATTATTCCGATCCGGAGAAGGGCTCGGGTGCCGTCAAGGTGACGCCGGCGCATGACTTCAACGACTTCGAGATCGGCAAGCGCCACGGCCTGCCGCAGATCAGCGTGCTCGACCAGGAAGGCTGCCTCAATCTGGTCGACAACGAGGACTATCTGCGCGGCCTGCCTGTTGGCGCCGACGAGTTCGCCGCCGAGTTCGACAAGATCGAGCGGTTCGCCGCGCGAAAGAAGATCGTCGCAAGGCTGGAGGAGTTCGGCTTCCTCGAGCGGATCGAGCCCAACATCCACATGGTGCCGCATGGCGACCGCTCCGGCGTCGTGATCGAGCCGTATTTGACCGACCAGTGGTATGTCGACGCCAAGACGCTGGCGCAGCCGGCGATGGCAGCCGTGCGCTCGGGCGAAACCACGTTCGTGCCGAAGAACTGGGAAAAGACCTATTTCGAGTGGATGGAGAACATCCAGCCCTGGTGCATCTCGCGCCAACTGTGGTGGGGCCATCAGATCCCGGCCTGGTACGGCCCGGACGGCAAGGTGTTCGTCGCCGAGACCGAGGAAGAGGCGGTCGGCAACGCGCTCGGCTATTACGTCGAGCAGGAGGTCATCACGCCGGAGCAGGGCCATGACATGGCCACCGATCCCGCCAAGCGCGAAGGCTTCATCACCCGCGACGAGGACGTGCTCGACACCTGGTTCTCGTCGGCGCTGTGGCCGTTCTCGACGCTGGGCTGGCCGGACGACACGCCGGAGGTCGCGCGCTACTACCCGACCAACACGCTGGTCACAGGCTTCGACATCATCTTCTTCTGGGTCGCCCGCATGATGATGATGGGCCTCCATTTCATGAAGCAGGCGCCGTTCTCGACCGTCTACATCCACCGCCTCGTCCGCGACGAGAAGGGCGCGAAGATGTCGAAGTCGAAGGGCAATGTCATCGATCCGCTCGGCGTGATCGATGAATACGGCGCCGACGCGCTGCGCTTCGCGCTGACCCGCGAGGCGGCGCAGGGCCATGACATCCGCCTGTCGCCGCACCTGGTCGAGACCAACCGCAACTTTGCGACCAAGTTCTGGAACGCCTGCCGCTTCGCCGAGATGAACGAGTGCGTGAAGCCGGACGGTTTCGATCCGAAGGCCGCCAAGGAAACCTTGAACCGCTGGATCGCGCACGAGACCTCGCGCGTCACCCGCGAGGTGACCGAGACGATCGAGGATCATCGCTTCAACGATGCAGCCGGCGCGATCTACCGCTTCGTCTGGAACGTGTTCTGCGACTGGTATCTCGAGCTCGCCAAGCCCGTGCTGATGGGCGAGGAGGGCGCGGCCAAGGCCGAGACCCGCGCCATGATCGCCTGGGCGCGCGACGAGATCCTCAAGCTGCTGCATCCGTTCATGCCCTTCATCACCGAGGAGCTGTGGGCCGTGACCGCAAAGCGCGACGGCCTCCTGGTGCTGGCGTCCTGGCCGCGCAAGTCGGGCGTTACTAGCGAGCAGCTGGCGGCGATCGCGACCGCAGGTCCGGTGGTCGATCCGATCATTCCGCCGGTGATTGCCGCGCTCGACGCGGATGAGTTCAGCGATCCCGCGGCTGAAGCGGAGATTGGCTGGGTGGTCGATCTCGTCACCGCGATGCGGTCCGTGAAGGCGGAGATGAACATCCCGCCGTCGACGCTGACGCCGCTGGTGATCGTGACGACTTCCGACGAGACGCGGGACCGCGCACAGCGCTGGAACGACACCATCAAGCGCCTGGCGCGACTGTCGGAGATCTCGTTCGCGGATACCGCGCCGGAAGGCGCGATGCAGCTGCTCGTGCGCGGTGAAGTCGTCGCACTGCCGCTCAAGGGCGTGATCGATCTCGCGGCCGAGCGGGCGCGGCTAGAGAAGGAGCTCGGCAAGGCCGACGCCGACATCAAGCGGGTCGACGCCAAGCTCTCCAACGAGAAGTTCGTCGCCAACGCGCCGGAAGAGCTCGTCGAGGAAGAGAAGGAAAAGCGCGCCGCAGCAACGGAGCGCCGGACCAAGATCCTCGAGGCGATCGAGCGGTTGAAGAAGGCGTCATAGCGAGCGCCTTGATAGTAGACGCTTTGACGCTCAAAACCGCTTGCTGAGGAATTTCGATCCCTTCAGGCCGTAGCGCCACGGCAGCTCGATGGCCTTGGTGATGCCGATCCGGATCCCGGTGACGATGTCGGGCGTCTCCAGCCGCGCGTGGAGCGCGATCGGCGGCCGGTCGAGCGGCAACTCGCTGTGGGCGATGGTGATGCCCATCGCCTCGCACAGCTTGCCCGGTCCCGAGCACAGCGCACGCTCGTCTTCCAGCCCGCGCCGCCGCCGCATCGCGGCGAGCCCATGGGTCGGCTCGATCGCACGGATCAGGACGGCGCTGGCCGAGCCCGCTTCCTCGCACACGAAGTTGACGCACCAGTGGATGCCGTAGGAGCGGTAGACATAGGAGAACCCCGGCGGGCCGAACATCACCTGGTTGCGCGGGGTCGGGCCATTGAACGAGTGGGCCGCCGGCTCGGTGTGATGGTAGGCCTCGACCTCGGTGATGATGCCGCCGACGCCGCCGACCAGGAAGGTCGCACCGATCAGGTCGGGTGCGACCTCATGGACGCTGCGATCGAAGAAGGCGCGTTTCAGCGCCTTGCCGAGGCGCGGCGCGGTCGCACGGGTCGATCGGGGATTTTGAGCCATTTTGAGGTGGGAATCGGCATGGAACGGACCGCAACACTGCCAATATCTGGGCTGATCTGCTAGGGTCGCAGCGCGGGTTGCGAGCCGCGCCAACACCGATTAGCTATGGTTTCTCGCGACTTGCAGGCACCTATGGTCACCATCGTCGACACCATCTCCACCACTCAGCTCCGCCCGCGTCACCCCGAAAAGGTGAACCGGCCGGACGCCGTGTCGCCGCCGAAGCCGGACTGGATCCGGGTTCGCGCGCCGAACACGCGCGGCTATGCGGATACGCGCCGGATCGTGAAGGAGAACGGCCTCGTCACGGTGTGCGAGGAGGCGGGCTGCCCCAACATCGGTGAGTGCTGGGACAAGAAGCACGCCACCTTCATGATCATGGGCGACACCTGCACGCGCGCGTGTGCGTTCTGCAACGTCAAGACCGGTATGCCCGGCGCGCTCGAGGCGAGCGAGCCGGACTACGTCGCGGAGGCCACCGCCAAGCTCGGGCTCAGCCATGTCGTGGTGACCTCGGTCGATCGCGACGATCTCGCCGACGGCGGCGCCGAGCATTTTGCGCAAGTGATCCGTGCGATCCGCGCGCGCTGCCCGACCACCACGATCGAGATCCTGACGCCGGACTTCCTGCGCAAGGACGGCGCGCTCGAGCGCGTGGTCGCGGCCAAGCCCGACGTCTTCAACCACAATCTGGAAACCGTGCCGTCGCGCTATCTGACCGTCCGTCCCGGCGCCCGCTATTTCCATTCGATCCGGCTGCTGCAGCGGGTCAAGGAGATGGACCCGACCATCTTCACCAAGTCGGGCATCATGGTCGGCCTCGGCGAGGAGCGGCACGAGGTGCTTCAGGTGATGGACGATCTGCGCTCGGCCGAGGTCGATTTCCTGACCATCGGCCAGTATCTGCAACCGACGCGCAAGCATCACGCCGTGATGCGCTACGTGACCCCTGACGAATTCGCGGGCTACGAGCGCGTTGCTTATACCAAGGGTTTTCTGATGGTGTCGGCGAGTCCGCTGACACGCTCGTCGCATCATGCCGGCGAGGATTTTGCGAAACTGCAGGCGGCACGCACAGCACGCGGCCGCTAGATTTTGATGAACAGAGGGAAGCCGGCGCCATCATGCGCCGTTGCCGGATCGAGCCTTGATCGAGCCTCGAGCGAACCTTGACCGAACCTTGGACGGGACCAATGCAGCGCGTTCTGGTGATGGGATCGTCGGGATCCGGCAAGTCGACCTTTGCGCGGCGGCTGTCCGCCCTGACAGGCATCCCGACCGTGTCGATCGACGCGCTGTTCTGGAAACCGGGCTGGGTCGAGTCCGACAAGGACGAATTCACCCGCCGCATGACCGCAGCCGCGCGAAAGCCGCGCTGGATCATGGATGGGAACTACACCAAGAGTGGTGCAGGTGAGTTGCGCAGAGAACTCTCCGATACGATCATCTGGTTCGACCTGCCGCGATCGACCTGCATGCTCGGAATCCTCGGCCGCATTGCCGCGAGCTATGGCCAGGTGCGGCCGGAGATGGCGGAAGGCTGCCCGGAGAAGATCGATCTGGAATTCTTCCGCTACGTCTGGACCTATCGCCGTCAGCAACGGCCGAAGCTGATCGAATATTTCGAGGGATTGCGTGCCGATCAATCGCTGGTCTGCTTTACCAACCGGGGGCAGGCCGAGGATTATCTGAACAACCTCGCACTCCAGCAAAACCGTGCGAGTATCCACTGATGCCACGATTCTCCAGCAAGCGGCGGGTCCGCCACACCGCACCTCAAATGTTCGACCTGGTCGCCGACGTCGAGCGCTATCCGGAATTCGTGCCGCTGTGCCAGGCGCTCAAGATTCGTCAGCGGACACCGAAGGACGACGGCACCGAGGTGGTGGTCGCCGACATGACGGTTTCCTTCAAGCTGGTGCGGGAAACCTTCACCAGCAAGGTGACCCTCGACCGGCCCAACCTGAAGATCCTGGTCGAATATCTGCGCGGCCCGTTCAGCAATCTGGAGAACCGCTGGAGCTTCGAGCCGAAGTCGGAGACCGAATGCGATGTCGGCTTCTTCCTGAACTACGAGTTCAAGAGCCGGGTGCTGGCGATGCTGATGGGCTCGATGTTCGACGCCGCATTCGGGCGGTTTGCCCACGCGTTCGAGAAGCGCGCGGACCAGGTCTACGGCAAGCCGCAGCTCTCGACCTAGAGAAGCCGTCTCGTCTTCCTCCCGAAACGCAAATGCCCGGCACAAGGCCGGGCACGACGGGTGATGCTGTGGGTTCGTTCGCCGCCGTCACGGGCAGGAACGCCGCACGCCGCCGGAGGCGGTGTAGGTGCCGGAAGCCGGGTCGTAGGAGCGGAAACGCTGCGCGCAATAGGCGTCGTTGTTGGCCTTCGCCTGGCTCGCCGCAATCGCGCCGCCGATGATCGCGCCGGCCGCAAGCCCGCCGATGACCGCAGCGCCGTTTCCGCCACCGTGGTGGTGGTGATATCCGCCACGGTAGCCGTACCCACCCCGGTAGCCGTAACGCGGGCCGCCGTGCCAGTGGCGATACTGCACGTGCTCGACGGAGGTAGGCTGGTCCTGCAAGCGGGCGGCCGGCGCGAGCGGCGCGGCAAACGAAGAGGCAATAGTCGACAGCGTCATGGCGCGAGCGGTGACTGCGGCCACGACCAAAGTTCCCAACTTCATCATTTTCTCCTTGTTGTGGGATTTTGCTGTTCGAAGAACCGTTGAAACAGCAGAGTTGGATCAGGAGAAAACGGCGAGGCGACGTCAACGTTCCACCTGAGGTAGGCGGCACTGGGTCGCAGTTGACTCGAAGATATCGCGGGGCGTCGCGTACGACTCGACTTGGGCAGGCCTATCCGCGCGGCGGCCGCCGACGTTTCGCGGCGTGGCTGCGCTGCGAACGGGCCACTCTCGGCCGCAACCGGCTGGCGGCCTCGCGGCGCGGCTTGGCGGCCTGCGGCGGGCGCGCAAGCTCCATCAGCATGCGCAGCGCCTCGACCACCGAACGTTGCCGCACGGTGCTGCGGCCGATCGCGCCGAAGCGCTGCTCGCGATGCAGGATGCGGCCGTCGCGCGCGGCGACGGCAAAATGCACGAGGCCCACCGGCTTGCCCGGGGTCGCACCGCCAGGGCCCGCGATGCCGGTGATCGAGACCGCGAGGTCGACGCCGGCTTTCTCCAGCGCGCCGATCGCCATCGCGGTCGCGGTTTCCTTGCTGACCGCGCCGAACGTCTCCAGCGTCGCCGCCTTGACACCGAGCATCACCCGCTTGGCCTCGTTCGAATAGGTGACGAAGCCGCGGTCGATCACGTCGGACGAGCCGGGGATGTCGGTGAGCGCGCCCGCGACAAGGCCGCCGGTGCAGGATTCGGCGGTCGCGATGGTCAACTTGCGCATCCGGCACAGGTCGAGCAGCGAGCGGGAGAGGGCACGAGCGTCGCTGCCGCCCATGTCAGGCACTCCAGCTCTTGTCGTCCCAGGGCAGACGGATCGTCGCGCTCGCGGTCGCCGCGATGCCTTCCTCGCGGCCGGTGAAGCCGAGCCGCTCGCTGGTGGTGGCCTTGACCGCGACGCGCGAGATGTGGACGCCGGAGATCTCCGCGATCTTCGCCCGCATGGTGTCGCGCAGCGGGCCGATCTTCGGCCGCTCGCAGATCATCGTCACTTCGAGATTGGCGATCCGTCCGCCGCGCGCGGTGACGCGCTCGACGGCATATTTCAGGAACTGGTCGGAGGAGGCGCCCTTCCACTTGGCATCGCTCGGCGGGAAATGCGAGCCGATGTCGCCGTCGGCCAGTGCGCCGAGAATCGCGTCGACCAGCGCATGCAGCCCGACATCGCCGTCGGAATGGGCCAGGAATCCCTTGGTGTGCGGCACGCGCACGCCGCAGATCATGACATGGTCGCCGTCGCCAAACGCATGCACGTCGTAGCCGGTGCCGGTCCTGATGTCGCCGAGCTGGCTTGCGAGCCGCGCTTCCTCGCGCACGAAGTCTTCGGGTGTGGTGAGTTTCATGTTGGCAGCATCGCCTTCAAACGTCGCAACGGTCAATCCCGCCCATTCAGCAAGCGCGGAATCATCGGTGAAATCGCTGCGGCCCTCGCGCGCGGCACGACGATGCGCCTCCAATATTACGTCGAAACGAAACGCCTGTGGCGTCTGCGCGATCCGCAGGCGCGCGCGCTCCGGCGTGGCCTCGACGTCGCCGGCATCGCTGGTGAGCTTGATCGTGTCGGTGACGGGAATCACCGGGATCGCTGCACCGGTCCGGCCAGCCGCGGCGATTGCGCGCGAGATCACGGCCGCGGTGACGAAGGGGCGCGCGGCATCGTGGATCAGGACGATGTCCGGCTTCTCGCCGGCGAGCGCCTCGAGCCCCGCATGGACCGAGGCCTGCCGGGTCGCGCCGCCCGGCGTTGGCGGTTGATGGCGCAGGTCAGCCACCGCTTCATCGAACAGCGCGGCATCGTCAGGATTGACCACCGGCTGCACCGCAAACACGTCCGGATGTCCGGAGAACGCCTCCATGGCGCGGTAGATCACCGTCTGCCCGCCGATCGTCCGGTATTGCTTCGGTCCGCCTGCGCCGGCGCGCAGTCCACGGCCGGCTGCGACAAGGATGGCTGCGGTACGCTCAGGCTTCGGCATTTTGAACCAGTGACAGACGAATCAGGGATGAGGGGAGCGGCGGGGATCGCCCGCCGCGCACAGCCCTTAGCATGACCGCTGCGCAAAAACAGAGCGTTTGCCGCTGACTGTGGGAAAAGCAGATTTTGTTGCAGTGCACTTGCGTCGGTGGTAGAAATGTCTAAACCGTAGGCATGAGCCTTGACTGCACAAGAATTGTGCGCAGAATAAACGATGTCAGCTGCAATGGCGTGGCTGCGAAACGACGAGACGGCTGTGACCGGCGTGCAAAGTACTCCTCGTAACCCATTGAAGATAGGCGATATTGCTGTCGCCAACCGGGTTCTCCTCGCGCCTATGTCCGGCATCACTGACGCGCCCTTCCGGCGACTCGCTGCCACTTTGGGCGCCGGCCTGGTGGTCTCCGAGATGACCGCCAGCGACGATCTGGTGAACGGCAAGCCGATGTCGAAGCTGCGTTGTGAGGCAGCCGGGATCGGGCCGCATGTGGTCCAGCTTGCCGGCTGCGAGACGCACTGGATGGCGGAGGGCGCACGGATCGCCGAGGGCGCCGGCGCCGACATCATCGACATCAACATGGGCTGCCCGGCACGGCACGTCACCGGCGGCCAGTCCGGCTCGGCCCTGATGCGCGACCTCAACCACGCGGTCACGCTGATCGAGGCGACGCTGTCGGCGGTCAAGGTGCCGGTGACGCTGAAGATGCGGCTCGGCTGGGACGATCGCTCGCTCAACGCGCCTGAACTGGCGCGCCGCGCCGAGGCGGCTGGCGTGCAGATGATCACCGTGCATGGCCGCACCCGCTGCCAGTTCTACAAGGGCGAGGCGAACTGGAACGCGGTGCGCCCGGTCAAGGACGCCGTCACCATCCCGGTCGTGGTCAATGGCGACATCACCTCATTCGATAAGGCCGTCGGCGCCCTGGAAATGTCCGGCGCCGACGCCGTCATGATCGGCCGCGGCGCGCAGGGCCAGCCCTGGTTGCCCGGCCAGATCGGCCGCCGCCTCGAGACCGGGATCGCCGAGGCCGCGCCGTCGCTGGCCGAGCAGCTCAAGCATGTTCGCGCGCTCTACGACGAGGTCTGCAGCCACTATGGCCTGCGGATCGGGCTCAAGCATGCGCGCAAGCATCTCGGCTGGGCGCTGGAGACCGCTGCGGCCTACAGCTGCGCGCCGGCGGCGACGTTGAAGACCTGGCGGCAGGCGATCCTGACCTCGGAAGAGCCGTCCAGCGTGCATCGCGCGCTCGAGGACGCCTACGACGATTTTGCCTGGAGTGCTGCCGCATGACGTCAGCCATGGAATTCCGCCGGCCCGTGCCGACCGACGGTGAGGCCATCCTCAATGCGCTGCCAAACCCGGTGCTGCTGGTCGCACCCGACGGCCGGATCGTCGATGCCAACATCGCCGCCGAATCCTTCTTCGAGATCTCGACCCAGTTCCTGCGCCGGCAGTCGCTGAAGGAGCTGGTGCCGTTCGGCAGCCCGCTGCTCGCGCTGATCGAGCAGGTGCGCGCGAGCGGCTCGCCGGTCAACGAGTACAAGGTCGATCTCGGCACGCCGCGGATCGGCGGCGATCGCCAGGTCGATCTGCACGTCGCGCCGCTGACCGAGCGACCCGGCCACATCGTGGTGATGCTGCAGGAGCGCACCATCGCCGACAAGATGGACCGCCAGCTCACCCATCGCAGCGCGGCGCGCTCGGTGATCGCGCTGGCCGCGATGCTTGCGCACGAGATCAAGAACCCGCTGTCGGGCATCCGCGGTGCCGCGCAGCTGCTGGAGCAGCAGGCGTCCTCCGAGGACCGCCTGCTGACGCGGCTGATCTGCGACGAGGCGGACCGCATCGTGACACTGGTCGATCGCATGGAAGTGTTCGGCGACGACCGTCCGGTGGCGCGCGGTCCGGTCAACATCCATTCCGTGCTCGACCACGTGAAGCGGCTCGCGCAGTCCGGCTTTGCCCGCAACGTCCGCTTCATCGAGGACTACGATCCGTCGCTGCCGCCGGTGCTGGCCAACCAGGACCAGCTGATCCAGGTCTTCCTCAACCTCGTGAAGAACGCGGCCGAAGCGGTCGCCGATCTCGGCACCGATGCGGAAATCCACCTCACCACGGCGTTCCGGCCGGGCGTGCGGCTGTCGGTGCCCGGCAAGAAATCGCGGGTTTCGCTGCCGCTGGAATTCTGCGTCAAGGACAATGGCTCGGGCGTGCCGGAAGACCTGCTGCCGAACCTGTTCGATCCCTTCGTCACCACCAAGCAGACCGGCAGCGGGCTCGGCCTCGCGCTGGTCGCCAAGATCATCGGCGATCACGGCGGCATCATCGAATGCGAGTCGCAGCCGCGCAAAACCACTTTCCGCGTGCTGATGCCGATGTACAGCGCCGCCAAGCAACTCGACCAAAGCAACCGCGATGACGTTCCGGGTACGTCCTCGCCTGCCTCTCAGGATGCACGATGAGGAACACCAATGCCTGCAGGTAGCATACTTGTCGCTGACGACGACACAGCCATCCGGACCGTCCTGAACCAGGCGCTGTCGCGCGCCGGCTATGAGGTGCGCCTGACCGGCAACGCCGCAACGTTGTGGCGCTGGGTCAGCCAGGGCGAGGGCGATCTCGTCATCACCGACGTGGTGATGCCGGACGAAAACGCATTCGATCTGTTGCCGCGGATCAAGAAGATGCGGCCGAACCTGCCGGTCATCGTGATGAGCGCGCAGAACACCTTCATGACCGCGATCCGCGCCTCCGAGCGCGGCGCCTATGAATACCTGCCGAAGCCGTTCGACCTGAAGGAGCTGATCACCATCGTCGGCCGCGCGCTGGCCGAGCCGAAGGAACGGGTCTCCAGTCCGGCCGATGACGGCGAGTTCGACTCGATCCCGTTGGTCGGGCGCTCGCCGGCGATGCAGGAAATCTACCGCGTGCTGGCGCGGCTGATGCAGACCGATCTCACCGTGATGATCTCCGGCGAGTCCGGCACCGGCAAAGAGCTCGTCGCCCGTGCGCTGCACGATTACGGCCGCCGCCGCAACGGCCCGTTCGTCGCGGTCAACATGGCGGCGATCCCGCGCGACCTGATCGAATCCGAATTGTTCGGTCACGAGCGCGGCGCGTTCACCGGCGCCAACACCCGCGCCTCCGGCCGCTTCGAGCAGGCCGAGGGTGGCACGCTGTTCCTCGACGAGATCGGCGACATGCCGATGGAGGCGCAGACCCGGCTGCTGCGCGTGCTGCAGCAGGGCGAATACACCACCGTCGGCGGCCGTACCCCGATCAAGACCGACGTCCGCATCGTCGCGGCCTCCAACAAGGACCTGCGCATCCTGATCCAGCAGGGCCTGTTCCGCGAGGACCTGTTCTTCCGCCTCAACGTGGTGCCGCTGCGGCTGCCGCCGCTGCGCGAGCGCATCGAGGATCTGCCCGACCTGATCCGGCACTTCTTTTCGCTAGCCGAGAAGGACGGCCTGCCGCCGAAGAAGCTCGACGCCCAGGCGCTGGAGCGGCTGAAGCAGCACCGCTGGCCGGGCAATGTCCGCGAGCTGGAAAACCTCGCCCGGCGGCTCGCCGCGCTCTATCCGCAGGACGTCATCACGTCCTCGGTGATCGACGGCGAACTGGCGCCGCCCGCGGTCACGTCGGGCAGCACCGCGACGGTCGGCGTCGACAATCTCGGCGGCGCGGTCGAGGCCTATCTGTCCTCGCACTTCTCCGGCTTCCCGAATGGCGTGCCGCCGCCGGGCCTCTATCACCGGATCCTCAAGGAGATCGAGATCCCGCTGTTGACCGCCGCGCTGGCGGCGACCCGCGGCAACCAGATCCGGGCCGCCGACCTGCTCGGATTGAACCGCAATACGCTGCGCAAGAAGATCCGCGACCTCGATATCCAGGTCTACCGGAGCGGCGGATAGGGCGTTTTCGAGCAAGGCGGACGCCGGTTCGCGTGAAGAAAACGCGACGGAACAAAGGACTTGAGCTTCGGTTCTGACTTGATCAGACCCGAAGCTCCAGTGAATCCGGGCTGTGCAGTCACCGTTATTGAGTAGTCACAAATGGTTTTGAGGACACGGCGCCGCGCTGTGGTTTGCGCCGCGGAAATGTCGCAATTCGGCAACATTGTGATATGATTGCATCAGTTCGCAATTCCAGCGGGCGATCGCACTCAGCTCAATTGCCGGTATGACCAGCGCAGACACCACCGCTTCAACGTTACACGCGCCACCGGCCGAGCCCCATGCAGAGGCGCGGGGCTTTCCGCTGCGCCGCTGGCTGGCGCCGTTCGCCGTGGCCATCGCACTGCTGTCCGCGTTCCTGACCTTCGTGGTCCTGACCGGCCTGACCCCGATCGAGCCGACCTCCGAGGTGGTCCGCTCCTTCCTGATGATCAATGCCGCCACGATCCTGCTGCTGGTCGGCATCATCGTCCGGGAAGTCTGGCAAATGGTGCAGGCGAGGCGGCGCGGCCGGGCGGCGGCACGGCTGCACGTCCAGATCGTCGGCCTGTTCTCGGTGATCGCGGTCTTGCCCGCCGTGCTGGTGTCGATCGTCGCCAACGTCACCATCGAGCGCGGCCTCGACCGGCTGTTCTCGGGCCCCACCAAGCAGGTGATCCAGAACTCGCTGACGATCGCCAGCGCCTACATGCAGGAGCACGCCCAGCTCATCAACGGCGACACGCTGGCGATGGCCAACGACCTCGCCCATGCGCGGCCGCTCTACGACCAGGACCGCATGACGTTCCTGCAGCTGATGACGGCCGGCGCCGAGTCGCGCAACCTGCCGGTCGCCGTTCTGATGGACAAGGACGGCAAGATCGTCGCCAGCGCCGAAACCGGCGTTCGCCTGAACTACGAGGCGCCGCCGCCCGACATCCTGAAGGACATCAACGAAACCGAGCCGAAAATCTCGGTCTTCCCAGAAAACTACGTCGCCTCGGTGGTCCGCCTGCGAGCCTATGACGACATGTTCCTGTACGTCGCGCGGCTGCTCGATCCGGCTGTGGTCGCCCAGCTCAAGCAGACCCAGACCAGCGCCGCCGAATATGCCCAGCTCGAGACCCGAAGGCTTGGCATCCAGGTCGCGTTCGCGCTGATGTTCGCGGTGATCGCGCTGACCATCCTGATGGCCTCGGTGCTGATCGGGCTGAATTTCGCCAACGGGCTGGTGTCGCCGATCCGCCAGCTGATGGGCGCGGCGAGCGAGGTCTCGACCGGCAACCTCAACGTCCAGGTGCCGGTCCACAGATCGGCCAGCGACCTCGCGCTGCTCGGTGAAACCTTCAACAAGATGACCCAGGAGCTGCGGACCCAGCGCAACGAGCTGGTCGACGCCAGCGAGACGATCGACAGCCGCCGCCGGTTCATCGAAGCGGTGCTGTCCTCGGCCTCTGCCGGCATTATCGGCGTCGATGCCTCCGGCAGCGTCGGCATCCTCAATCGCTCGGCGGAGAAGCTGATCGGGCACGCCGAGTCGGAAACGCTCGGCCATCCGCTCTCCGACGTGCTGCCCGAGCTCGACGAGATGATGAAGACCGCGCGCGAGGGCACGCAGCGCCTGGTGCAGGGGCAGGTCACGATCCTGCGCGACGGCCACGAGCGCAATCTGTCGGTTCGCGTCTCGGCCGAGCAGACCAGCCAGTCCCGCGACAGCTACATCATCACGCTCGACGACATTACCGAATTGGTCTCCGCGCAGCGCACCTCGGCCTGGGGCGACGTCGCCCGCCGCATCGCGCACGAGATCAAGAACCCACTGACCCCGATCCAGCTTTCCGCCGAGCGCATCCGCCGCAAGTTCGGCAAGACCATCACCGAAGAGAAGGACAAGTCGATCTTCGAGCAGTGCACCGACACCATCGTGCGCCAGGTCGACGACATCAGGCGCATGGTCGACGAGTTTTCGCGCTTTGCGCGGATGCCGAAGCCGGTGATGGAAGGCGAGGACGTCGCCGACGTGGTGCGCCAGGCGGTGTTCCTGATGAAGGTTGCGCATCCCGATCTCGCCATCGAGGCCGACATCAAGCAGTCGCCGCTGCCGGCGCAGTTCGACCGCCGGCTGATCTCGCAGGCGCTGACCAACATCATCAAGAACGCGACCGAGGCGATCGAGCAGGTGCCGCCCGAGGAACTCGGCAAGGGCCGCATCGACGTCGTGGCGCAGCGCGAGAACGACGACATCCTGATCGACGTCGTCGACAACGGCATCGGCCTGCCCAAGGTCGCGCGCGCGCGGCTGCTCGAGCCCTATGTCACGACGCGGGCGAAGGGCACCGGCCTTGGACTTGCGATCGTCGGCCGCGTTCTGGAGGACCATGGCGGCCGCATCGAGCTCAAGGACGCCTCAGATTTCCGCGAGGGCCAGCGCGGCGCCTGGATGCGGCTGCGTTTTTCGGTCACCGGCCAGGCGGCCAAGCCCGAGAACAAGCCCGAGAGCAAGGACCAAAAGCCGGACGTGAAACCGGAAGCAAGCGACCCCGACAGTGAAAAAAATCCGCCGGAAGAGCCGACCAACGGCCCGGCACAGGCGACCAACAATGAACCAAAAATCCAAGAAGCAAATAGCCAAGAGCCAAATGCGCAAGAGCCAAGAAGCCAAGAGCCAAAAATCAAAGCCGCGACGGGCGACTGACAAGGCAGGTGTAACCCATGGCAAGTGACATTCTGATTGTCGACGACGAAGCTGACATTCGTGACCTCGTCGCGGGTATCCTGGACGATGAGGGGTTCTCCACGCGCACCGCGCGCGACAGCGATTCGGCGCTGGCCGAAATCGCGAACCGCCGCCCGAACCTGATCTTCCTCGACATCTGGCTGCAGGGCTCCAAGCTCGACGGCCTGCAACTGCTCGAGCAGATCAAGAAGGACAATGCCGATCTGCCGGTCGTGATGATCTCCGGCCACGGCAACATCGAGACCGCGGTCGCCGCGATCAAGCGCGGCGCCTACGACTTCATCGAGAAGCCGTTCAAGTCGGATCGGCTGATCCTGGTCGCGACCCGCGCGCTCGAGACCTCGCGGCTGAAGCGCGAGGTGAAGGAGCTCAAGCAACTGGCGCCTGCGGCGAGCGTGCTGACCGGCCGCTCGGCCTGCATGAACCAGCTGCGCCAGACCATCGACCGCGCCGCCAAGGCCAACAGCCGTATCCTGATCGTCGGTCCCTCCGGTGCCGGCAAGGAGCTCGCCGCACGCACGCTGCACCATGCGTCGGGTCGCGCTGAAGGGCCGTTCGTGGTGATCAATGCGGCCGCGATCACCCCGGAGCGCATGGAGATCGAGCTGTTCGGGATCGAAGGATCGAACGGCGAACAGCAGCGCAAGGCCGGCGCGCTCGAGGAAGCGCATGGCGGTACGCTGTTCATCGACGAGATCGCGGACATGCCGCGCGAGACCCAGAACAAGATCCTGCGCGTGCTGGTCGATCAGACCTTCCAGCGCCAGGGCGGTACCAGCAAGGTGCATGTCGACGTCCGCATCATCTCCTCGACCGCACGCAATCTCGAGGAGGAGATCGCCGGCGGCCGTTTCCGCGAGGACCTCTATCACCGCCTCTCGGTGGTGCCGATCCGGGTGCCGCCGCTGTCGGAGCGCCGCGAGGACATTCCCGAGTTGATCGACTATTTCATGGACCAGATCTCGGCGGCCACCGGCCTGCCGAAGCGGCAGATCGGACAGGACGCGATGGCCGTGCTGCAGTCCCATGTCTGGCCGGGCAACGTCCGCCAGCTGCGCAACAACGTCGAGCGGGTGATGATCCTGGCCGGCGGCGGCCCGGAGGCGATCATCACCGCCGACATGCTGCCGCAGGACGTCGGCTCGATGGTGCCGGCGATGCCGACCTCCAACAATGGCGAGCACATCATGGGCCTGCCGCTGCGCGAGGCGCGCGAGGTGTTCGAGCGCGACTATCTCATCGCCCAGATCAGCCGCTTCTCCGGCAATATCTCGCGCACCGCGGAGTTCGTCGGCATGGAGCGCTCGGCGCTGCATCGCAAGCTGAAGGCGCTCGGGGTCGGTTGACCCCGCGCTCTGCATCGGCAACCGCTGGCGACTTGGAGCGCACGCGACTTGGCGTTAAGCCTCGGCGATCACCCGCCGGGGTGGCAGGACCAGGTCAGGGCCGGTGGGCCGGCGAGCGAGGCGAGGGTGGGGCCGGTACAACCGGGGGATTTATCCACTCTCCACGAGAATATTCGTCTCTTTCCTCGCCCTTTCTTAGAATTGCCACCGTGTTCCTACCGACTGCACCGCGAACCGGCTTGCCTAAAAACCGCGCGTGGCCTCTAATCCTACCGCTACGCCTGCCAGAGGGGGATCTCAGGGCAGGTGGGCAGCCGGAGGAGGCTCCGTCAGAGAGCCGCAACCGGTTCAATAAAAAGAAGCACAAGCTTGCGGGACAAAAACAATGGCGGCAGACCGCGCACAAAATCTACAAGACACCTTCCTTAATCACGTTCGTAAAACCAAGACGCCACTGACGATATTTCTGGTCAACGGAGTAAAGCTGCAGGGCATTGTCACATGGTTCGACAATTTCTGTTTGCTGCTGCGGCGCGACGGTCACTCGCAGCTTGTCTACAAGCACGCGATCTCGACCATCATGCCCGGAGCCCCGATTCAGCTGTTCGAAGGTGGTGAGGACGCACCGGCTTGAGAGTGAACTGATTGGAACCCTTCAATCGTGAAGGGGGCGCCGACCGGACCAAGTCTAGGCCCGGGTCGGCGGGGAACGGCAGCAGCGGGCGGGTGATCGTCATCGGCCCGTACCTGCGCGTGCGCCGTGGCGACGGCGACGCGCAAACGGAGTCCTCTGTCCGCGACTACGAAGCGCGGATCGAGGAGGCCGCCGGCCTTGCTGGAGCGATCGACCTCACCGTGGTGGAATCCGTCATCGCGCCGATCAGCCAGATTCGGCCCGCGACCTATCTCGGCAAGGGTAAGGTCGAGGAGATCAACGGCCTCGTCGCCAGCAACCATGTCGAGCTCGTGGTGATGGATTGCGCGTTGTCGCCGATCCAGCAGCGCAACCTCGAGAAGGCCTGGAGCACCAAGGTGCTCGACCGCACCGGTTTGATCCTGGAGATCTTCGGCCGCCGCGCCAAGACCAAGGAAGGTGCGCTGCAGGTCGAGCTCGCCCATCTCAACTACCAGCGCAGCCGACTGGTGCGGTCCTGGACCCATCTCGAGCGTCAGCGCGGCGGCTTCGGCTTCATGGGCGGCCCCGGCGAAACCCAGATCGAGGCCGACCGCCGCTTGATCTCAGAGCGCATCACCAAACTCGAGGGCGAATTGAAGAAGGTGCAGGCGACGCGGCGGCTGCATCGCGCCGGCCGCCAGCGGGTGCCGTACCGTGTGGTGGCGCTGGTCGGCTACACCAACGCCGGCAAGTCGACCCTGTTCAACCGCCTGACGCGCGCCGATGTGCAGGCCGCCGACATGCTGTTTGCGACGCTCGACCCGACGCTCCGCGCGCTCAACCTGCCGCATGGCGGCAAGGCGATGCTGTCGGACACGGTCGGTTTCATCTCCAACCTGCCGACCCAGTTGGTGGCCGCCTTCCGTGCCACGCTGGAGGAGGTGCTGGAAGCCGACATCATCCTGCACGTCCGCGACATCTCGCATGAGGATGCCGAGGCGCAGGAGCGCGACGTCGAGGGCGTGCTGCGCCAGCTCGGCATCGATCCCGACGCCGACGGCGGCCAGCGCATCATCGAGGTCTGGAACAAGATCGACCGCTTCGATCCCGAGGAGCGGGACAATCTACGCAACATCGCTGCGCGCCGGCCGCCGGAGCGGCCATGCTTCCTGGTCTCGGCCGTATCTGGCGAGGGGATCGACGCGCTGCTGTCAGCGATCGAGGATCGCCTGGCAGCCAAGCGCATGACGCTGCAGCTGTCGATCGACGCCTCCGACGGCGCCGGCATCAGCTGGCTGCACCGCAACGCCGAGGTCCTGAACAAGGAGCTGCATGGCGAGCGCTTCGACATGACGGTGCGGGTCGACGAGACCAAGCGCGACATCGTGGTGAGCCGGTTCGCGGCGGTGCCCCTCGAGGCGTAAGCCTCCAGCACTGCGCGCCGCAATCCGCCGAAATATGACGGAGCGGTGACGCGGGCCTCACTCGACCGCGCCTGCGGCGTGGCGCCGCACTTTCTGTTTGAAATCTCCGTCGCCTTGGTTCATTGCGCTGCAGAACGCAAAGGCGAGGGCGATCGATGCAAGACTCCGAAACCATGACCAAAGAGACGCTCAGCCTGAACGGGGACCTTGCCCATGTGCGGGCACCCGAGATCGTCGATGCCTTGAACGCCCGGGAGCCGGCGGATGCTGCAAGACTGCTGCAATCGCTGCCGGCGGAGAAGGCGATCGAGGTGCTCGACCTGCCCGGGCTCGACAACACCTGCGAGATCCTGGCCGAGCTGCCGCAGGACACCGCGGTGTCGCTGCTCTCAGGCGTCTCCGACGACCGCGCCGCCGACATCGTCAAGGAACTGGTCGAGCCTCTGCGCACCACGCTGCTGAACGGGCTCAATCCGGAGACCCGCAGCGTCATCTCGGGGCTGCTGGCCTATCCCGAGCGCAGCGCCGGCAGCATCATGACGACCGAATTCGTCAGCGTGCCCTCGAATTGGACCATCGCCGAAGTCCTGCATCACATCCGGATGGTGGAGCGCACCCGCGAGACCGTGTACTCGATCTTCGTGATCGATCCGGTCAAGAAGACCCTGATCCAGGCCGTGCCGCTGCGCCGCCTGATCTCGGCCGATCCGCACGCCAACGTGCTCACGGCCGCTCCGGCGCGAAAGCCGCTGATGATCGCCCCGGAAGCGGACCGCATGGAGGCGGCGCGGCTGATCTCGCGCTACGATCTGCTCGCAGTCGCGGTCGTCGACGGCCCTGGCCACATCCTCGGCATCGTCACGGTCGACGACGTCATCGACGCCATCGTCGAGGAATCGACCGAGGACGCCCAGAAGTTCGGCGGCATGGAAGCGATCGACGAGCCATACTTGCGGATCGGTTTCGGCGAGATGATCAAGAAGCGCGCCGGCTGGCTGTGCGCGTTGTTCCTGTCGGAAATGCTGACCGCGACCGCGATGCAGTCGTACCAGAGCGAGCTCGAGAAAGCGATCGTGCTGACGCTGTTCATCCCGCTGATCATGAGCTCCGGCGGTAACTCCGGCTCGCAGGCGACGTCGCTGCTGATCCGCTCGCTGGCGCTGCACGAGGTGCGGCTGCGCGACTGGTGGCGCGTCGCCGTGCGCGAACTGCCGACCGGCATCGTGCTCGGCGCCATCCTCGGCCTGATCGGCATTATCAGGATCACGCTCTGGCAGACGCTCGGCCTGTTCGACTACGGCCCGCATTGGGTGCTGGTGGCCGCGACCGTCGGCGCTGCGCTGGTCGGCATCGTCACCTTCGGCTCGCTGTGCGGCTCGATGCTGCCGTTCATCCTCAAGCGCATCGGCTTCGATCCAGCCAGCGCGTCCGCGCCATTCGTCGCAACGCTGGTCGACGTGACCGGCCTCGTGATCTATTTCGGCGTTGCCGCCGTGATCTTGCGCGGGACGCTGTTGTGAGGTGAGGGGGACGCGGGCCGCGCCCACACACTCAACGTCGTCCCTGCGAAAGCAGGGACCCATAACCACCGGCCAACGTTGCTGAGCACGGTCGAAGTTCCGAATTGCGACCGCGCCCGTTGATCACTCGCGTGGTACTGATACCGTCACTCTATCGATAGATCACGCGGTATGGGTCCCTGCTTTCGCAGGGACGACAGCGTCTTTTGCCGTCTTCGCCTCGTTCCACAACGCATCCATCTCCTCGAGCGATGCCCCCTCCAGCGAGCGGCCCTTCGCCGCCAGCGCCTTCTCGATATAGGCGAACCTCCGCTCGAACTTGGCGTTGGTCGCACGCAGCGCGGTTTCCGGATCGGCGTCGACGTGGCGGGCGAGGTTGACCAACGCGAACATCAGGTCGCCGGTCTCTTCCGCGATCTCCTGCTTGTCGTTGCGGTCGAGCGCGGCCTCGATCTCGTCGGCCTCTTCGCGGATCTTGGCGAGCACCGCACGCGGGTCGTTCCAGTCGAAGCCGACGGTCGACGCCTTGCGCTGCAATTCCATCGCCCGCGTCAGGGCAGGCAGGCCCGCCTTTACGCTTGCGAGCAAGGATTTGTGCGCGGTGTCCTCCGGCGGCCGGCGCGCCGCGCGCTCGGCCTTCTCCTCGGCCTTGATGCGCTCCCAGGCGCTCTTGACACCGGCCGGCTGGATGTTGCCGTCCTTGTCGGCAAAGACATGTGGATGACGGCGGATCATCTTCCTCGTGATCGCCTCGACCACGTCGCCGAACGCGAACGCGTTCTGCTCCTCTGCCATGCGGGCGTGATAGACCACCTGCAGCAGCAGATCGCCGAGCTCCTCGCGCAGATCGTCGAGATCGCCGCGCGTGATCGCATCCGCGACCTCATAGGCCTCCTCGATCGTGTAGGGCGCAATCGTCTCGAAGTTCTGAATGAGATCCCACGGGCACCCGGTCACCGGCGTGCGCAGCGCGGCCATGATCTCGATCAGGCGGGAAACGTCGCGGGAAGGGGTCATGGGACACCGGACTGTGAAGGGTAGACGCGTTATGCCAAATCGGCCCAGCCGATCCCAGAAGAACGCGCCGGAATCAGGGCGCTGTCCACCGATTGGCCTCGGGCGTCGTCAGATGCTAAATCGCGTTCCATGACCGATCAGAACACCTCCGACACCGCGCTGGTGCTGTTTTCCGGCGGCCAGGATTCCACCACCTGCCTGGCCTGGGCCTTGTCGCGGTTTGCGCGCGTCGAGATGCTCGGCTTTTCCTACGGCCAGCGCCACGCCGTCGAACTCGATTGCCGCGACCGGCTGCTGGCCGGGATCAAGCAGATGCGGCCCGATTGGGCGGCGAAGCTCGGCGACAGCCACACGCTTGCGATCCCGACGCTGTCTGAGATCTCGGACACCGCGCTGACCCGCGACGTCGCCATCGAAATGGGCGCGGACGGCTTGCCCAACACCTTCGTGCCCGGCCGCAACCTCGTGTTCCTCACCTTCGCCGCGGCGCTGGCCTACCGGCGCGGCATCCGCCACATCATCGGCGGGATGTGCGAGACCGACTATTCCGGCTACCCGGATTGCCGCGACGAGACCATCAAGGCCTTGCAGTCCGCGCTCAACCTCGGCATGGCCAAGGATTTCGAGCTGCACACCCCGCTGATGTGGCTCGACAAGGCCGCGACCTGGCGGCTCGCGCACGAGCTTGGCGGGGCAGGGCTGGTCGATCTGATCCGCGAGCACTCGCACACCTGCTATCTCGGCGAACGCGGCGCGCAGCACGATTGGGGCTATGGCTGCGGCGAATGCCCGGCCTGTAGCCTGCGCGCCAAGGGCTGGCGGGAATATGTCGCGCAGGGCGGTGACGACAATCATTGAGTTGCCCGACGGCGCAAGCTACCGCGACGATCGCATCCAATGCCACGTCGCTGGGGCACTCTGCAAAAATACCGGAAAACAACCCCATGCAAAGGAGTCGTCGGTCGCCGGGGTTCGACACGGCCCTCTTGACACGTCGGGCAAATCAGCCGTATTTTTCCATTATTCCGAAATCGCGCGACTGTGTCCCCAACTACGGCTGTCATCGCCCGGCTCGACCGGGCGATCCAATACGCCGCGGCCTCTCGGCTCAAACGCTGCTGCCTCTGGAATACTGGATCACCCGCTTTCGCTTTCGCGGGTGATGACACCAACGTCCCGTCATCGCGAGGAGCGAAGCGACGAAGCGATCCATCGTCCCACATCTGCTGAGCGATGGATTGCTTCGCTTCGCTCGCAATGACGGTGAAAGTAGGAGTCCGCCGCTACTCGAAATCCGCCGCCGTCAGTATGATCGGTTGGCCGTGCGGGGTGCGGTCGGCGGCGTGATCCCAGGCGTCGCGATAGCGATGCAGCGTCTCGTGCGTCGTAACGCCCTTGGCGGCCACGAGGTGTTCGAGCGTCGCCAGCCAATGCTGGTAATAAGTCTCGCCGGTGTCGGGATCGCCGGCCGCCTGCGCGCGCTTGATCTGGTCGGCAAGTGCAGCCGCCCATTCGGGCCAGGTGAACACGCCACGGTCATGCAGCGTCAACGCCATCGCGAACGCCTGCGCTTCCCAAGGCGCACGGAACACCGGACCGTCCTGGTCGCGGGGAATGCTGGACACGGCGCTGGTGGCGCGCGCGGCGGCGCCGGCATCCATCACACCGCCTCCAGATACGGCTCGAACGCGTCGATCGAGACCTTGATGGTCGGATCGGAGTCGGGTCCCCACAATTGGCGTCCGTCGAACACGACGGTGTACAGCCATTGCGGGTGCTCGCCGGCGTCGTTCGCCGCGGTATCGGGGAAAACATGACAGCCATGATCGCGCTCGACCACGCCGACATGACCACGCACGTAGCGCGGCAGCCGCGTGTGCGTGGCCGGATGGATGTTCTTCGCCCGCACCCGATCGCCGGCCTTGAATTTCGCAGCCGCCGGCGCGGTGCGGCCGAACTTGCCGCGCACCATGATGCGCTCGACATCGGCGGTCGAGAATTTGCCGTGCTTGAGCGCTTTCGCCGGCGCGACGGAATGTCCGGCGGCGACGTCGTCCTTGGAGATATAGCCCTTGTCGAGCAACAGCGCTTCGAGCCCGAGCAGCCATTTCCGGTAATAGGAGCTCGACAGATAGACCTGCGGGGGCAGGGTCTCGCGATAGAAGC
Organism: Bradyrhizobium macuxiense; assembly: GCF_007993935.1. Lineage (GTDB taxonomy): Bacteria > Pseudomonadota > Alphaproteobacteria > Rhizobiales > Xanthobacteraceae > Bradyrhizobium > Bradyrhizobium macuxiense_A. The sequence continues at coordinate 610,588 of NZ_VITY01000003.1, forward strand.
GCGAGGCATCGATGTTGAAGGCACCGGCCGCGCCCATCGCGCGAACCATGGCGAGAACCCGCGATTCCCATTCCTGATGGAACATCGGCTCGTTCGGCTCGGGCTCGACCTTGCCGAACCCGTCCATGCCGCCCATGTCGTGGACGCCGTTCATGACGGCGCTCCCGGGGTTTTCGGGAAGCCGGTGCCGATCATGGAATCGCGCGTCACGAGCTCGGCGAGCTGTTCCTCGCTCCAGCCCTCGGTGCCTGCGGGCCGCATCGGCAACACCAGGAAGCGCGTCTCCGCCGTCGAATCCCAGACCCGGATTTCCGTCTCCTTCGGCAGGCTGACGCCGAAATCGGCGAGCACGCTGCGCGGGTCCTTGACCGCGCGCGAGCGGTACGGCGAGGCCTTGTACCAGACCGGCGGCAGGCCGAGCATTTCCCAGGGGTAACAGGAGCACAATGTGCAGACGACCATGTTGTGACGGCCAGGCGTGTTCTCGATCGCGACCAGATGGTCGCCCACGCGGCTGACATGGCCGAGGGTGCCGACTGCCTTGCTGGCGTCCTCGAGCAGCGCCTGCTTGAAGGCGGGATCGCTCCAGGCCTTGGCGACGACCCGGGCGCCGTTATGCGGGCCGATCTTGGTCTCATAGGCCTGCACGATGGCGTCGAGCGCGGCGGGCTCGACATAGCCTTTCTCGGTCAGGATCGATTCCAGCGCGCGGACGCGCAGTTCGGTCTCCGACAGTTCGGAATGGTCGTGATCGTGGTGGTGGTGATCATGTTCGCTCATGCCTGCAGAATAGGCGAAACCGCCGTGTTATGTCGAGGCAAGCCGTACACAACAATGCGAGCTGGGAGGTATGCGTGGTTGACTATGTGACGATCGAGAAAGGCCTTGGGCCGGAGGGACGCATCGCCGTGGTACGGTTCGACCGCGGCGATGGTATCAACGCGCTGTCGCCGGAGGCGCTGCGGCAGCTGACGGATGCGGCGCGCGGCTTCGAGGACGACGCCGAGACCTCGGTGGTGGTGCTGACCGGCGGCGCCAAATCATTCAGCGCCGGCTTCGACCTGAAGGATGCCGAAGGGCGTTCGCGCGCGACCATGGACATCGGCACGCTGCGCCGGCACCTGAAGCTCGGGCCGCGGCTGACGCGCGCCTGGCAGGAGATGGAGCAGGTCACGATCGGCGCCATCGAGGGGTTCTGCGTCGGCGGCGGCGTTGCGCTCGCGGTCGCGCTGGATTTCCGCGTGATGGCGCGCGATGCCCACTTGCGGGTGCCGGAGATTGCGCTCGGCATGAACATGAGCTGGCAGAGCGTGCCGCGCATGCTGCATTTGATGGGCCCGGCGCGCACCAAGCAGGCCGTGATCCTGGCCGACGACCGGATCTCGGCCGACGAGGCCTATCAATGGGGCCTGGTGGAGCAGGTGGCTGATCCCGGCAAGTCGTACGAGGCCGCGATGGCGCTCGCGGTCAAGGTCGCCGCCCAGCCGCCGATCTCGGTCGCGATGACCAAGCTGACGGTCAACCGCCTGGCGCATGCGCTCGACGACCTCGCCAGCCACATGGATCTCGACCAGTTCGCGCTGGCGAGCCTGACCGACGATCACAAGGAAGGCGTCGCGGCGTTCCTCGGACGGCGCAAGCCGCGCTTCAGGGGGCGCTGACGCGGATTATGGCCGTGAGGGGTAGCCCATCCATACATCCAAATAGCCACCCGCCGCTCCTTGCTTTCGTGGCTTCCCGATCGCTTAATCGACGAAATCTGCACGAACGGCGCTGTCGTTCGTCGGAGGCCATTGACTTGCGCGTGAGCGCGCTCTCGCGATCGGAATGCAGGTATGACGTCTGACTGCCGCCCCGAGCCCGACTTTTGCCAAGCTTCCGTCGCGGGCAGAGACGATCGCGACGGCGCATTGGGTGCGGGCCGGGGAACAGCGTCGCGCGGCCTGAGCTCCTTCGATGAAATCGTCGAGCTGAGACCCGGGATGATCGTGCCAGTTCTTGAGAATGACGGCTTAGAGGTCCTGGCATTCGCGCTCGATGCGGAACTGGACATCATTGGCGTCATGGATGTCGGCCTGAACGAGGACGAACGCCGGCGCGCCGAGCGGGTGAGGCTGGAGCGGGACCGCCGCCGCTTTGTTGTTGGACGCGGCCAGTTGCGCCGGATCCTCGCTTCCAAACTGGGAATTTCGCCGTCCGACGTCGAACTGGACTACGGACCGCTCGGCAAACCCTATTTGTCGCACCGCATGCCCGCGCGCGATCTGCACTTCAGCTTCTCCCGATCCGGCGATGTGGCGGTCGTCGCCCTCTCGACGGGGCAAGAGGTCGGCGTGGACATCGAGGCGGTCCTTCCCGTGCCCGAAGCGGACGAGATCGCAGCGCTCTGTTTTTCCGCCTCCGAGGGCGGGTCCTACGCCACCCTTGGCGCGGAAGACCGCCTGGAAGGGTTCTTCCGGCGCTGGACGGAGTTGGAGGCTGTCTCCAAGGCCTTGGGGTGCGGCCTGGGACAGTCCATGTTCTGGAATGAAAGGGACTGGGTTGTCCGGAGGTTCATACCTCGAAGTGGGTATATCGGGAGCGTGGTCATCCCGAACTGGCATTCGCGCGATGTCACTACGCATTGAACGAGCAGGCTCATCGAAGTCCATTAGACTGCACGGGGGCTCATTCGCGCCGCGCTTCGCTCCCGCACATGGCGGTCGCAGACGAGAACACGGGCCAGCCCCATGTCAGCGCAGTTGATACAGTTTTCCGAGCTCCTCGCAGCCCTCGCGGTCAGGGACATCAGGCTCTGGGTGGAGGGCGACCGGCTGCGGTGCAACGCGCCGGCTGGCGCACTCACGTCGGAGCTTCGCGACCAGCTGCAGGACCGGAAAAGCGAAATCATCGCGTTTCTGAACAGGGCCACGGCGGCCACGCGTCAGCCTGCAATTATACCCCTGCAGTCCGGCGGAACACGTCCGCCGATTTACGCCGTTCCCGGGCATGTCGGGGCGCCGTTCACATTCTCTGACCTGTCGAAGCACCTGGGCGGCGATCAGCCATTCTACGCACTGCAGCCGACCGGCTACGATGGGCAGAGCGAGCCGATGGACCGCGTCGAAGATATCGCCGAGTATTTCGCCCGTCAGATCGTCGAGCATCAGCCCAGCGGTCCCTACATCATCGCCGGATATTGCTCCGGCGCTCCAACTGCTTTCGAACTCGCGAAAATCCTGGGACACCGCGGAGCGGAGGTCCCATGCATCGCGCTCTTTGGCCCTCTTCACCCGACCACCTATCAGGAACTGCCGCGTCTGCTTTATTTCTCCGCCAGGAACAGACGCGAAGCTATCCAGCGCGAGATGGCGAAGCGGCCGACATTCGGCGCTCGTCTGCAGTATTTCGGCAGCCGTCTCCAAGGCCTCGTGACCCTCGTCCGCAAGGGCAAGGAGCCGATCGCGACAGATCCGGTGCTGGCGAGCAGAGCCCGGCTCAAATCCACGGCGATCACCGCTTTTCGGCAGTACGTTCCCGGTCCGTATTCCGGGCGGGTTTGCATATTCCTTCCGAACAAGGCCTGGCTGCGATCGGGTGCGGGGCCGCGCCGATGGCTTCGTGCGGTGCCTCATGCCGAATTTTTTTTCGGGCCCGAGGGCTGTCACGCGGACTCCATGCTGGAAGAACCTGACGTGTCCGCGATCGCAGCGCTTTATCGCCAGGCAACCCGGGAGCCGACCGACTGACGCAATTTCACTGATTGCAATTTGATTATTGATTGCCTGATGGAGCGTAGTTCATGAATGAAGTCCTGCCCATTGTGGAGGAGGGCGTAGCGCTTCCCCTTCTGAACCGTGCCGATCATCAAGCACTGGTTGTCGCGTATAACGCCACGGCGGCAAGCTACCCGTCGGACCGGACGATCATCGATCTGTTTCGCGACCGGGTGACGCACAGCCCGGACGCCGAAGCGATCCGCTTCGGCGATGTCATGCTGACGTATCGGCAGCTTGACGGACGCTCCAATCAGATGGCCGCGCATTTGAGCGCGCTCGGCGTGGGGCCGGGTCGGATTGCCGTTGTGTTCATGGAGCACTCCATTGAGGTCGTCGTCGCGATCCTGGGCGTCCTGAAATCCGGCGCAGCCTATGTGCCGGTGGACGCGGCAACGCCGAAGGGGCGCATCGCAACGATCCTGACGGATATTTCCGACGGAACCGACGGGCGGTCGCCAGTCGTGATCACGCAGGCGCGCCTGGAATCCGTCATCTCGCCTGATCTTGCCGAGATTGTCGTGCTCGACGCCGATTTCGCTTCGATTGTGAGCCAACCGGACTCGGCGCGGCCGTCCGCTGCCACGCCGGACGCCACCGCCTATATCATCTTCACCTCTGGCTCGACTGGCACACCCAAGGGCGTCGAGATCGCGCACCGGAGCCTTGTGAATTACATCTGGTGGGCCGCCCAGGTCTACAGTTCCGGCGAACGTCTGGCCTGGCCTCTGTTCTCATCTCTGGCTTTCGACCTGACCGTCACGACGCTTTTCACGCCGCTCATCACCGGAGGCCGCATCGTGGTCTATCTTGGTGATCCCGGCGTGCAGAGCATGGTCGTGCTCAAGGTCATCGACGACAATGCCGTCGACATCATGAAGCTGACGCCGGCGCATCTGGCGATGGTTCGCGACCGCAATCTTGAAACCACACGCTTGCGGAAATTCATCGTGGGCGGCGAGGACTTCAAGACCGAGCTGGCGCGCGACATTACGAAAGCCATCCCGCATCCGGTCGAGATCTACAACGAATACGGACCGACCGAAGCCACGGTCGGCTGCATGATTCACCGTTTCGATATCGAACGGGATCAAGCGGGATCGGTCCCGATCGGCGTGCCGGCCGCCAATGCCGGAATCTACGTCCTCAGCGAAGAATATCAGCCGACCGGTCCCGGCATCATCGGTGAGATGTTCATTGCCGGCGACGGCCTCGCGAGGGGCTATTTCAATCGGCCTGACCTGACCGACGACCGTTTCCGCACGGCGATCGATCCCCGAGATGGGTTCACGAAGCTGCGGCTGTACAAGACGGGCGATCTTGCCCGCTGGAGTCGGGAAGGGCGCCTGGAATTTCTCGGCCGCGCAGATCATCAGGTAAAGGTCGGTGGTGCGCGTGTCGAACTCGGCGAGATCGAAGCACGGCTTCTCAAGCACCCGCAGGTGCAGGAATGCGCGGTCGCCGTCATCGAACCGTCCGCGGCCGGAGGCGGCATGGCTCGACTTGCGGCCTACTACGTCTCGCCAGACGCTCTGACCGTGGCGGACCTGCGCGCCCACCTGGCCGAAGAGCTGTCGGAGTCGATGATTCCGACGCACTATGTTCGCCTCGAGCGGATGCCGCTCACCGCCAACGGCAAGGTCGACCGCAGCTCGCTGCCCGAGCCGACGGCGGAGAACATCCGGTCAGCGCAGGAATTCACCGCTCCCGCGACGGAGACCGAAAAGACGCTGGCCGCGTTGTGGTGCGATCTACTGAAGGTCAAGTCGATCGGACGTCGCGACAACTTCTTCGAGCTGGGCGGCGAGTCGCTATTGGTGGTGCGGGCGGTGGCGCGGATGCGAAAGGTCTTCGGCGTCGACGTGCAGATTCGCAACCTGTTCGAGCGCCCGACACTGTCCGAATTGGCGGAGGTGATCGACGGGATGCGCTGGGTGGCTCATTCCGAAGCCGCTTCGGCATCGGAGGGACCGAGAGAGGAAATCGAACTGTAGCGTGGCGGCACGCTCCCAATCCGGACGGAAACATTTGCGTTGGACTGATGGTAGAGCGCACGAACATGATGGACAAAGCTTTGGGACCGGCGCAAGGACCGGGGCTGCCCTGGGCGGCGGCGGAGTATGAGCTGCTGCGGGATCAGGTCCGCCGGTTCGTCGAGGAGGAGATCAAGCCCTGCGCGGACAGCTGGGAAGAGCAGGGGTTCATTCCCCGTCCCGTCCTGCGCCGCATGGGCGAACTCGGTTTCTTCGGTATCCGTTACCCCGGCGGGTATGGCGGCGCCGAGATGGACGCGGTCGCGTCGACGGTTTTCGCCGAGGAGCTTGGGCGCTCGACCTATGGCGGCGTCGCCGATGCGATGCTGGTCCAGGCCGAGATGGCGTCCGTGTATGTCTTTCATGACGGGACCAAAGCCCAGCGGGCGCGCTGGATGCCGGGCATCATCCGCGGCGAGGTGATCACCGCGGTTGCCATCACGGAACCGGACGCCGGCTCGGACGTGAAGGCCATCCGCACGCGCGCGCGCCGGGAGGGCGACTCCTATATCCTCGACGGCACCAAGCTCTACATCACGAACGGCGTCCACGCCGATCTCTACTGCGTCGCAGCCAAGACCAATCCCTCGGCAGGAAGCAACGGGATCACGATGTTCCTCGTCGAGAAAGGCACGCCCGGCTTCAGCGTCGGCCGTGTGCTGGACAAGCAGGGCTGGCGCTCCTCAGACACGGCGGAACTCGTCTTCGACGGTTGCCGGGTGCCCGCCGAGAACGTGCTCGGCGCCGAGGGGCAGGGCTTCTACTCCATCATGCGCAACTTCCAGAACGAGCGCCTTGTCCTTTCCGCCATGGCGATCGGAATGGCCGAGGCGGCGATCGAGATGACCCTCGCCCATGTGAAAGCTCGCCGTGCCTTCGGGGGCGTCCTGTGGGACTTGCAGGCGATCCGTCAACGCCTCGCGATGCTCGCCGCGAAGGTCGAGGCAAACCGCGAGTTTCTCTATGCCACCGCGTGGCGCATGGCGGCGGACGACGATTGCATCCGTGAGATCTCGATGTTGAAAGCCATCTGCGCCGAACTGGTCAACGAGGTCGCGTATGCCTGCGTCCAGTTCCACGGCGCCATGGGCGTCATGCGGGAGAGCCCGATCGAGCGCATCGCGCGTGACGCGCGCGTCCTGCCCATTGCCGGCGGCGCAACGGAGGTGATGCTGGAGGTGGTCGCCTCGATGTCGTGAGCCGCATGCGGCGCACGTCGCGGAGGGCGTCCAGCAACGACGCCTGGTCCAGCGCTGCATCGCCCCAGGCCCATATCCGTAATTCGCATAAGGTATATTATGGAATATTTATAGGCGAAGTTTCACTTCGCATACCCAGCCACTAAAGGTATGATTTCATGACCGGAATCATACCGCGTGGCCCGTCGCAGCCTTTTCCTCCCAACGGGCTTTGGAGCCTGTGGGATATGCTTTTGAAGTACGGCTATATCTGCGCGCACACGATGGATCAGATTGACGAAATCTGCATCTACGCCCGGAAGTTCCCGGATGGGACTTTCAAGAAGAACCCGCCCTTGGGTGCCTCTAACAGTTGGCCCTTTCTGACCGTCTTCCAGAACGTCGATTATCTCGCAAAAGAACTCGAAATGACGCCCGTCACGGACCAGTCGGGCCGACTAAAAAAGCAGATCGAGATACTCGACCCGCCCATGCAGGAGCTGGTGCCAGGATTCATAGAACTGCGTGTTCGGCTTGAGGAAGGACTGAGGCGCAAGGAGTTCCTGTTCATCCCAGAAGATATGGCCAAGCTTTACAACGACGCCGATCCTCGTAGGGGCGCGGCTAAAGGAATTGATCCGTTTGAGTTGGGTGACAAATTCAAGGAAACCCACGCGGACATCGCCAGCGCGGCTCGGTGCTTAGCTCTTGGTGAAGGCACCGCCAGCGTTTTTCATCTCATGCGCGCATTGGAATTTGTCGTCAAAAAGCTCTCAGGCAGGCTCAAAATTACCGTTACGCATAAAACGCCATGGCGCGTGCTGACGAACAGCATGGACGGCAAAATAAAAAAGATGGACGACGATACGCCTGCAAAAAAGAAGAAGAAAAACCAATGGGAATTGGCCTGCACCAATCTCCATCACGTTGGCTCGGTTTGGCGCAACGAAACCATGCATCCATCGGCCACCTATACGCCACGTCAGGCGATGGACGTTTTCGATGCCTGCCGCGTTCTTATGAACTCGCTCGCCCGCCTTTAGGCTTGGCAACCTTATTGAACGCCTTGTCCGCGCCCTTCTCTGTCTCGTCTGCTTCTGCCTCTTTGGCGGCCTCTAGGAAGCGTTTGGACTGCTCTGGATCGTCCGGCTTGCGCTCTAGCTTCTTTGGCATTTCGTGACTCCACGGCATTGCGCCGCCGCAAGGGCTACTTCCTGCGGCGGCCACGTTTGAATGGGATCAGATCAAGCTGATACGGCGCTTTAGGCCTCCGTTTCGCTATGAGTTGTTTGGTACGTCAGTCGCTTGCCGGGGAAGCCTTTCAGGGCCAAGTCGGCGCGCTGTTCGTCGTTGATTTCTAGCGCCTCGCGAGTGTTCTGGCGGAAGTCGAATTCTGCCAGATAGCGGTCAAGGTGCTTGGTGCTAACGCGCTGGTAGATACCAACCAGACCACGCTTCAGGACGCTGAAAAACCCTTCGAGCGTATTGGTGGAGATCATCAATTCCGGCTCGCCCGTGATCGGATATTCGTAGCGAACATACTCGCCCTTGGAATGATCCACCATGTCATGGCGGGCAACCGGCGCATACTTGTAGCGGGTCGCGGTGTCGGTCATCAGGTTGCTTTCGGGATGCACATTGGCGCGGACGACGCCCATGGCGCTGCGGTGGTCCAGCATCGTCGAACGGATATCGCCACCGCGTTCTACAAGGCTAAGGACGATGGGGTTGTGCGTCTTGCGACGGAAATCGGCCGGGCGGCGGGTCTTGCGGCTGCGGGCGAGTTCGGTTTCGTCGGCCTCCACAACCTTGCCAGCGCCACCGAGCGGGCCAATAGAGCCGCCGGGAGCCATGGCAAAGCGGACGCGATGGCCAAGGTGCCAAGCCGTCTTCATGCCGCAGCCCAGCGTCCGCTGAAGCTGGCGGGTGGAGATGCCTTTCTTGGAACTGCAAAGCAGGTGGATGGCCTGAAGCCAGAGCCTCAAGGGAAGATGGCTGTCCTCAAAGATCGTGCCGATACGAACGGTGAAGGGCTTGCGGCAGGCGTAGCACTTGCGGAGACCAACGCGGGTAGTCTTGCCCTGAAGGCGGCCGATCTTAGCCGCGTCGCTGTTCTCACAATGCGGGCAAACGGGACCGTTCGGCCAAAGCTGGGCTTCTACGTATTCAAAGGCGGCTTCTTCGTTGTGGAAGCGATCAGCGGAAAGAACAGACTTAGCCATGGCTTATCTCCAATGGCCAAGATTCTAGGTTTGGTGGCTGGGTATGTCAAGTGAAACATCGCCTATTTATATCTATAATTAGATCAGATATTTAGTGGGAAATCTTCGCACAGGACCGCAGCCAGGCGTCGGTCCTGACCGATCCCGCATCGGTCCAGCCCGTCCGGATCGCACCGCAATCCACGCGCACGCGTCTCGTCAGAAAGCCGATATTGCCGCGGCGTACGGACGCTGCAATAAGCCCAGCTGTGCAGAGATCGCTGGTGACCCCGCGGCATCAGGTCCGTATAGGAATGGCATCTCAGAACAACAACAAGCCTCTCGAGGGAGCAACACCAATGAGCTTTTCACGACGCACGCTGCTGAAGGTCTCCGCCGCTTCCGCCGTCCTGGGCGGAATTGGCGCGCCGTATGTCGCGCGCGCCCAGTCGGCCGAATTCTCGTACAAGTTCGCCAACAACCTGCCGGAGTCGCACCCGTTCGTGGCGCGCGCCCGGGAGATGGCCGCGGCGATCAAGACCGAGACCAACGGCCGGTTTGACCTCCAGGTGTTCCCGAACAGCCAGCTCGGTTCGGATACGGACATGCTGAGCCAGGTCCGCTCCGGCGGTGTCGAGTTCTTCACGTTGTCCGGTCTGATCCTGGCGACCCTGGTGCCGGCGGCCTCGATCAACGGCATCGGTTTCGCATTCCCTGACTATCCCACGGTCTGGAAGGCCATGGATGGCGAGCTCGGCGCCTATGTGCGCGGCGAGATCAACAAGGCCGGCCTCGAGGTCATGGACAAGATCTGGGACAACGGCTTCCGCCAGACCACGTCGTCGACCAAGCCGATCAACGGTCCCGACGATCTCAAGGGCTTCAAGATTCGCGTGCCGGTATCGCCGCTGTGGACCTCGATGTTCAAGGCGTTCGATGCATCGCCCGCCTCGATCAATTTCAGCGAGGTCTATTCGGCGCTGCAGACCAAGATTGTCGAGGGCCAGGAAAACCCGCTGGCGCTGATCTCGGCGGCGAAGCTTTACGAGGTGCAGAAGTACTGCTCGCTGACCAACCATATGTGGGACGGCTTCTGGTTCCTGATGAACCGCCGGGCCTGGGCGGCGCTGCCTGATGATATCAAGACCATCGTCGCCAAGAACGTCAACGCGGCGGCCGTCAAGGAGCGCGAGGACACCGAGAAGCTGAACGCCACCGTGAAGCAGGAATTGACCGGCAAGGGCCTGGTGTTCAACCAGCCCGAGGTCGGGCCGTTCCGCGACAAGCTCCGGACTGCCGGCTTCTACGCCGAGTGGAAGGGCAAATACGGCGAGAAGGCTTGGGATCTGCTCGAGAAGTCCGTCGGCAAACTGTCCTGATCGATCAGGCGGGAGGCTCGCCAGCGGGAGATTTGCTATGGCTCATGTCGAGATGACGCCGGCCGTGGCCGGCGAGGCGGCGTCACAACCCCCTCGCCGTCGCTCCGTTCTCGGTTCCATCGAGGCGGCGCTCGGATGGCTGGTCGAGATCCCGGCGGCGATCCTGGTCGTCGCCGAGGTCCTGATCCTGTTCGCCGGCGTGGTGTCGCGCTACGTGCTGCACGCGCCGCTGATCTGGTCCGACGAGCTGGCGTCGATCCTGTTCCTGTGGCTCGCCATGCTCGGATCGGCGGTGGCGTTCCGCCGTGGCGAGCACATGCGGATGACGGCGCTGGTCGCAAGCGCTGGGCCGCGGCTGTGGGCCTATCTCGACGTGGTCGCGACCTGTGCCGCGCTGGCGTTCCTGATCCTCATCCTGCGGCCGGCCTATGAATACGCCTACGAGGAAAGCTTCATCACGACGCCGGCGCTGCAGATCTCCAACACCTGGCGCGCGGCCGCATTGCCGGTCGGCACCTGCCTGATGGCGCTGTTCGCGCTGCTGCGGCTGGCGCGGGTCGGCGACATCAAGACCTGCCTGCTGGCGGCGCTGACCGTGGTCGCGTTGATCGGCGTGTTCTGGCTGGCGCAGCCGCTGCTGCGGCCGCTCGGCAACCTCAATCTGATCATCTTCTTCGTCGGCGTGGTCGGCTTCTGCGTGTTCGCGGGCGTTCCGATCGGCTTTGCCTTCGGCATGGCGATCTTCGGCTATCTGGCGCTGACCACGCGCACACCGCTGATGGTGCTGGTCGGCCGGATGGACGAGGGCATGAGCCACCTGATCCTGCTGTCGGTGCCGCTGTTTGTCTTCCTCGGCCTGCTGATCGAGATGACCGGCATGGCGCGGGCAATGGTCGCGTTCCTGGCGAGCCTGCTCGGGCATGTCCGCGGCGGCCTGCATTACGTGCTGGTCGGCGCCATGTACCTGGTCTCAGGCATTTCCGGGTCGAAGGCCGCCGACATGGCCGCCGTCGCGCCCGTGCTGTTCCCGGAAATGAAGCAGCGCGGCGCCAAGCCGGGCGATCTGGTCGCCCTGCTCGCCGCCACCGGCGCGCAGACCGAAACCATTCCGCCGAGCCTGGTGCTGATCACCATCGGCTCGGTCACCGGCGTCTCGATCTCGGCGCTGTTCACCGGCGGCCTGCTGCCGGGCGTCGTGCTGGCGATCACGCTGTCGGGGCTGGTGTGGTGGCGCTACCGCGGCGAGGACCGCAGCCACGTGCAGCGGGCAACCGGCAGCGAGATCGGCAAGGCGTTGGTGTTCGCCCTGCCCGCATTGGCCCTGCCCTTCGTGATCCGCTACGCCGTGGTCGAAGGCATCGCCACCGCCACCGAAGTCTCGACGATCGGCATCGTCTACGCCTTCGTCATCGGCCTCCTGATCTACCGCAAGTTCAACTGGCGGCGGCTGGTGCCGATGCTGATCGACACGGCGTGCCTGTCGGGCGCGATCCTGTTCATCATCGGCACTGCGACCGGCATGGCCTGGGGCCTGACCCAGTCCGGCTTCTCACGGGCGCTGGCGGCGGCGATGACCGGGCTGCCCGGCGGTTCGGCGACCTTCATCGCGGTCTCGATCCTGGCCTTCGTGATCCTCGGCAGCGTGCTCGAGGGCATCCCGGCGATCGTGCTGTTCGGGCCGCTGCTGTTTCCGATTGCGCACCAGGTCGGCGTTCACGAGGTGCACTATGCCATGATCATCATCCTGGCGATGGGCATCGGGCTGTTCGCGCCGCCGTTCGGCGTCGGCTATTATGCCGCCTGCGCCATCGGGCGCGTCGATCCGGCCGAGGGTATTCGGCCGATCTGGGGCTACATGCTGGCGCTGTTGATCGGCCTGATCATCGTTGCCATCTTCCCCTGGATATCGATCGGTTTCCTTTAAAGCACCTTGCGGATCGGATAGAGCCATGAGTGCAGCTCAAAACCAGTACTCGACCGGGCTCGACAAGACGCCCGCGAACTACGTGCCGCTGACGCCGCTGAGCTTCCTGGCGCGCTCGGCCGCCGTCTATCCCGACCATCTCAGCGCGGTCTATGAGGGCCGCAGCTTCACCTGGAGCGAGACCTACGAGCGCTGCAAGCGCTTCGCGTCCTATCTTGCCAGCCACGGCATCGGCCATGGCGACACCGTCGCGGCGATGCTGCCGAACATCCCGGCGATGAACGAGCTGCATTTTGCGGTGCCGATGACCGGCGCGGTGCTCAATGCCTTGAATATCCGCCTCGATGCGGCGTCGATCGCGTTCCAGCTCGACCATGGCGGCGCCAGGATCATCCTGGTCGATCCCGAATTCTCCGGCGTCATCGCGGAAGCGCTGACGCTCGTGAAAGGCGCAAAGCCGTTCGTGATCGATGTCGATGATGCGGCGTTTGTGGGCGGCAAGCGGATCGGTGAGATCGAGTACGAAACAGCGGTCGCGGCTGGCGATCCGGCATTCGTGGAGCGCCCGCCGGCCGACGAATGGGATGCGATCGCGCTGAGCTACACCTCGGGCACGACGGGCAATCCGAAGGGCGTCGTGACCCATCATCGCGGCGCGTATCTGAACGCGGTCAGCAACATCCTCGCCGGCAATCTCGGCCAGCATCCGGTCTATCTCTGGACGCTGCCGATGTTCCACTGCAACGGCTGGTGCTTCCCGTGGACGATCGCGGCGACCGCCGGCGTCAATGTCTGCCTGCGCAAGGTCGATCCGGCCAAGATCTTCGAACTCATTCCGCAGCACGGCGTCACCCACATGTGCGGCGCGCCGATCGTCTACAACACGCTGATCAACGCGCCCGATGCGCCGAAGGGCGGCAAGGCCAAGCCCGTCGTCGGCCTGATCGCCGGCGCGGCACCGCCGGTTGCCGTGCTCGAAGGCGCCGAGCGCATCGGCGTCAAGCTGACCCACGTCTATGGTCTGACCGAGGTCTACGGCCCCGCCTCGGTCTGCGCCGAGCAGCCCGGCTGGGACGAGCTGTCGGCCGATGCGCGCGCGCAGCTGAAGCGGCGTCAGGGCGTGTCGTATCCATTGCAGGAAGGCGTCACGGTGCTCGACCCCGAGACCATGCGCGAGGTGCCGCGCGATGGCGAGACCATCGGCGAGGTCATGTTCCGCGGCAACATCGTGATGAAGGGCTATCTCAAGAACGAGAAGGCGACGCAGGAAGCGTTTGCCGGCGGCTGGTTTCACACCGGCGATCTCGGCGTGCTCGACGAGCACGGCTACGTCATCATCAAGGACCGCTCCAAGGACATCATCATCTCAGGCGGCGAGAACGTCTCCTCGGTCGAGGTCGAGGACATCCTCTACAAGCACCCGGCCGTGCTGTTCGCGGCTGTTGTCGCCAAGCCCGATCCGAAATGGGGCGAAGTGCCCTGCGCTTTCATCGAGCTCAAGGACGGCGCCAAGGCGACCGAGGCCGAGATCATCGCCTATTGCCGCGAACATATGTCGGGCTTCAAGACGCCGAAATCGGTGGTGTTCGGGGTGATCCCGAAGACATCCACGGGCAAGATCCAGAAATTCCTGCTGCGGAACGCGGTCGGATCGGCCAAGGCGATTTCGGCCTGAGGCTTCAGCCCGCCCGGTCGAGCGTGAGCCGCATGCCGTCATAGGCCGGGATCACCCCGGCCGGCAGGCTCTGCCGCAGCACCTCGTAGTCGAGGTCGGAATGCATGTTGGTGATCACGGCGCGCTTCGGCTTGAAGCGCTCGATCCATGACAGCGCGTCGGCGACGCTGAAATGGCTGGGATGCGGCGCATAGCGCAGGCCGTCGACGATCCACAGCTCAAGGCCTTGCAGCGCCGGCCAGCTCTCCTTGGGAATATCGTGCAGATCGGGCGTATAGGCGGCATCGCCGATGCGGTAGCCGAGCGCGGGAATTTGGCCATGCTGCACCAGGAAGGCCTCGAGCTTCAGCGGACCGCCCTTCCCTTGCACCGTGTGGCTCTCGCCGGCCTCGATCGAATGCCGGGTCAGGATCGGCGGATAGTCGCTCCCCTCCGGCGAGATGAAGCAGTAGGAGAACCGCGCCATGATGTCTTTGGCGGTCGACTGGTTGAAGTAGACCGGGATGCGGCGGCGCTGGTGCAGCACCACCGAGCGCAGATCGTCGATGCCGTGGGTCTGGTCGGCATGCTCATGGGTCAGGAACACCGCGTCGATATGCTCGACATTGGCATCAATCAACTGCTCGCGCAGATCGGGCGCGGTATCGATCACGACCCGCGTGGTGCCGTGCTCCATGGTGCGCTCCGCCATGATCGAGCAGCGGCGGCGCCGGTTTTTGGGGTTGTTCGGATCGCAGGCGCCCCAGCCGAGCGCCGGGCGCGGCACGCCGGCGGAAGAGCCGCAGCCCAGGATGGTCAGTGTCAGCGTCATGCAGCAACCTTCGGCGCCGGCACCTTGGAGAACAGCCGGAAGAAGTTTTCGGTGGTCTGCCGCGAGATCTCCTCCAGCGAGACGCCGCGCGTCTCGGCGAGCACCTTGGCGACCTCGACGACATAGGACGGCTCGTTGCGCTTGCCGCGGAATTTGCCGGGCGCAAGATACGGCGCGTCGGTCTCGACCATGATGCGGTCGGCCGGCAACTCCGCGGCCAACGCGCGCAGGGCTTCCGACTTCTTGAAAGTCAGGATGCCCGTGAAGGAGATCGACAGCCCAAGCGAGATCGCCTTCATCGCGAGCTCGCGCCCGCCGGTGTAGCAGTGCAGAACGGCTTTGAACGGCCCCTTCGCGACTTCGTCCTCCAGGATGCGGCCGCAATCCGCGTCGGCCTCCCTGGTGTGGATGACCAGCGGCAGGCCGGTTTCGCGCGCCGCCGCGATGTGTGCGCGGAAGCCGCGCTCCTGCGCCTCACGCGAGCCATGCTCATAGAAATAATCCAGCCCCGCCTCGCCGAGCGCCACGACCTTCGGATGCTTGGTCAGCTCGATCAGCTCGCTGGCCGGGACGCCATCTTCTTCATCGGCATGATGCGGATGGGTCCCGACCGAACAGTACACGTCCGGAAAGCGCTCGGTGATCGCAAGCAGGCCGCCGAGCCGCTTCACCCGGGTCGAGATCGTGACCATGCGGCCGATGCCGGCCGCTTCGGCTCGCCCGACGATCCCGTCGAGATCATCGGCGAAATCGGGAAAATCCAGATGGCAGTGACTGTCGACCAGCATGAATTTCGAACCGCTCATTCGGTCTTCGGTTCCACGTAGCGCGGGAACACCCCGACCGGCGCCGGCAGCGTCGTGCCCGGCCTGATCCGCTCCGCGATCGCCGTGAAGTTGCGCGCATCCGCTGCGATGCCGAGGCTGTCGAGCATCTTGCCGCAGGACTCGGGCATCACCGCCTGTGCCATGATCGCGATCTGGCGCACGACTTCGGCGGTGACATAGAGCACCGTCTTCTGGCGCGCCGGATCGGTCTTGGCCAGCGCCCACGGCGCCTCGCCGGCAAAGTAGCGGTTGGCCTCGGCGACCACGGCCCAGACCGTGTTGAGCCATTGATGGATCTGCTGCGCCGCCATCGCGGTCCGCGACGTCTCCAGCATGGCGTCGGCCTGCGCCAGGATCGCCTTGTCGTTGTCGCTGAACTCGCCCGGCTCCGGCAGCACGCCGCCGAGTTGCTTGGCGATCATCGACAGCGAGCGCTGCGCCAAATTGCCGAAATCATTGGCGAGGTCGGCATTGATGCGCGCGACGATAGCCTCGTGGTTGTAGTTGCCGTCCTGGCCGAACGGCACCTCGCGCAGGAAGAAGTAGCGCACCTGGTCGACGCCGTACTGGTTGGCGAGATTGAAGGGATCGACCACGTTGCCGACCGACTTCGACATCTTCTCGCCCCTGTTGAACAGGAAGCCGTGCGCATAGACCCGCTTCTGCAAGGGGATGCCGGCCGACATCAGGAAGGCCGGCCAGTACACCGCGTGGAAGCGGATGATGTCCTTGCCGATGATGTGCACGTCGGCCGGCCAGTAGCGCCAGTGCTTGTCGCTTTCATCGGGATAACCGACGCCGGTGATGTAGTTGGTCAATGCGTCGACCCAGACATACATCACGTGCTCGGGATCGTTGGGGACCTTGACGCCCCAGTCGAAGGTGGTGCGCGAGATCGAGAGGTCCTTCAGCCCGCCGCGCACGAAGCTCATCACCTCGTTGCGGCGCGAATCCGGGCCGATGAAATCGGGCTGGCTTTCATAGAGGTGCAGGAGCTTGTCCTGGTAGGCCGAGAGCTTGAAGAAATAGCTCTTCTCCTCGACCCACTCGACCGGCGTGCCCTGCGGACCGCGGCGGACATTGTCCTCGCCGACAGTGGTCTCATCCTCGGCGTAATAGGCCTCGTCGCGCACCGAGTACCAACCCGCATAGGTGTCGATATAGATGTCGCCATTGTCCTGCATGCGGCGCCAGATCTCCTGCACCGACTTGTGGTGAGCAGGTTCCGAGGTCCGGATGAAGCGGTCGAAGGAGACGTTGAGCCGCTCGTCCATCTCCTTGAAGCGCGCGGCATTGCGGGTCGCGAGATCGAACGGCGTCATGCCCTCGCCCTGCGCGGTCTGGATCATCTTCTGGCCGTGCTCGTCGGTGCCAGTCAGGAAGAACACGTCCTTGCCGTCGAGCCGCTGGAAGCGCGCCAGCGCGTCGGTCGCGATCGCCTCATAGGCGTGGCCGATATGCGGTTGCCCGTTCGGATAAGCGATCGCAGTCGTGATGTAGTAGACGTTGCCACGGTCCGCGGCGGGCGCCGAAACGGATGCGGATGCGGGAGCCGCCGCTGCGGCCTTGGGCGGCTTCGGCGCGCGAACGGTTGTTGGTCGCGGCGCCTTCTCCGCAGCCGGAGGCTTCGGAGGTGCGGGCTTCCGCGCCACTGATGCGACAGCCGCTGCGGCTGCCTTCTTCGGCGCCGCCTTGGTGGCCTTCGCGGGAGCCTTCCTGGCCGTCTTCTTCGCAGCCTTCTTTACCGTTTTCTTGGCAGCTTTCTTCGTCGGCGATTTCCGGGCGCCGGTCTTGGGCTTGGCGGCCTTCTTCGCCTTCTTGGCGACGCGCCCACCCTTCTTGGCCGCGCGCGATTTCGCAGCGGCCTTCCTCGTCGCGCGGGCGGGCGATGCCTTCTTCGTCTTCTTTGCCTTCTTCGACGATTTCTTCTTAGCGGTCGCCACCACGGAATCCTTTGCAGATCGAAACGAGATTGTCGGGAGTGTTGTCAGATAGATGTGTTTTGAGACAGACGTGCTTTGAGACAGACGTGTTTTGAGACTTGGCGTCTACCGGGTCGCATCCGCGAGCATCGAAAACACTGAGAAAACCAGCGGCTTGCGCTCCAGATTGTAGGCTTCGGTATCGCGCGCCGCGCGGACGATCTTTTCCCATACCTCCGCCAGCCGTGCAAGGCGCGGCAGATTGGCATTGGCGTCGCCGGTTCGCATGCGCTCGCTCATCCAGCGATCGATGCCGTCGATGAAAGCGGCGAGCGCGACGCGGTCGCTGGTGCCGAGCGCATCGCCCAGCGCGTGCAGCTCACGTGGATCGACGCTGGGAAGTGTCGCGAGCAGCGCGGCCGTGCGTTGCTGCAGCTTGAGCGCGTCGCCGCCGAGCAGCGACAGCGCCCGCCCGACGCTGCCCTCTGATGCTGCCGCGGCTTCAGTCAGCGCAGGATCGTCCGCAGCGATGTCGGTTGCCGCCGCGGCTGCACGCAGCACATCGCCCGTCTCCAGCGGCCGCAACAGCAATTTGCGGCAGCGGGACAGGATGGTCGGCAGCACCCGCGACGGCGCGTGGCTGACCAGCAGGAATAGCGACTGCTGCGGCGGCTCCTCGAGGATTTTCAGGAGCGCGTTCGCGGCGTTGGGATTGAGCTCGTCGACGGTGTCGACGATGCAGACGCGCCAGCCGTCGACCGCGGCCGTCGAGCCGAAGAACGAGATCGTCTCGCGCGTCTCGTCGACCGTGATCACGGTGCGCATCACGCCGCGGTCGTTGAGGCCGCGCTCGAGCACCAGCAGCCCGCCATGGGCGCCCGCCGTGATCTGCCGCGCCACCGGATCGGACGGATCGACCCGCAGCGTCGGCGCGTGCTGGACCTGGGACGATTTCGGATTGCGGAACGCCAGCACGAAGCGCGCCATGCGATAGGCCAGCGTCGCCTTGCCGATCCCCTGCGCGCCGCCGATCAGCCAGGCATGCGGGATTCGCCCACTGCGGTAGGCATCGAGCAAGGCGGTCTCCGCCTCGCGATGCCCGAACAGATCGGGCGTTTCGCGTGGATGGCGAGCGGTGCTCTCCTGTTCGACCTTGCGCGCGCTCATGCGGGATTGTCCGCCGTGAGCGTTGCGCGCAGGTGCTCGCGCAGCGCGGCCCATATCTTGGCCGTGACCGTGTCCGGATCAGGTGTGGCGTCGATCAGGACGCAGCGCTCCGGATCTTCGGCCGCAATCCGGCGGTACGCGTCACGCAAATCTTGATGGAACTTGATGCCCTCGGCCTCGAAGCGATCGGCCGAAGCGTTGCCGCGGCGCGCGGCGGCGCGCTGCAGGCCGACCTCGACCGGCACATCGAGGATGAAGGTCAGATCCGGCTTGAGATCGCCGATGGTCACGCGCTGCATCGCGTTGACGAGTTCGGGCGACACCTGCCCGAGCTGGCCTTGATAGGCGCGCGTGGAATCGAAGAAGCGGTCGCACAGCACCCAGATGCCCTGGTTGAGCGCCGGCAGGATCACGGTGCGGACGTGGTCGTCGCGCGCGGCGGCAAACAGCAGCGTCTCGGCCTCGGGCCCGAGCAGCTTGCCCATTCCCGACAGCACGAGGTGACGGATGATCTCGGCCCCCGGCGAGCCGCCGGGCTCGCGGGTGACGATCGCGCGCAGCTTCGCGGTATCGAGGCGCTCGGCGAGCTTGCGGATCTGGGTCGATTTCCCCGACCCCTCGCCGCCTTCAAAGGTGATGAAGCGACCGCGCAAGCTCGGCCGTTGGACTGCTGCTTCCGCCATGTCAGAGCTTCTCGACCCCTGCGCGGAACATTCCGATGACGAGCTCCTGGGCGCCGTCGAGCGCGCGGCGCATCGTCGATCCCGTGCCGACGGCGTCCGCTGCGTAGACAGGGGCCTCCATCGCGACGTTGGCGCCGCGCCAAACCCGGACGACGCCGATCTTCTGGCCTGCGGTGATCGGCGCCTTGACCGGGCCGCTGTAGATCACGCGCGCCAGCAGCTTGTCGTTGCCGTTCTTCGACACCATCACCTTAATCGGATCGGGGCTGACCAGCTTGACGGAACGGGTCTCGCCGCCGAACACCCGGGCGTAGCCGACCGGCTGGTTTGCCGCGATCAGGACCCGGGTCTCGAAGCTGCGGAAACCCCATTCCAGCATCTTCTTGGCCTCGGTCGCGCGATCCTCCGAATCCTCGAGCCCGTTGATGACGACGATCAGCCGCGTGTCGTTCTGGACGGCCGAGCCGACCATGCCGTAGCCGCCTTCCTTGGTGTAGCCGGTCTTCAAGCCGTCGGCGCCGGGCAAGGCGGTCAGCAGCGGATTGCGGTTCTGCTGGCGGATCTTGTTCCAGGTGAATTCCTTTTCGCCGAACAGCTTGTACCTGTCCGGGTAGGTCAGGATGATGTGGCGGGCCAGCACCGCAAGTTCCCGCACCGTCATCTTGTTGGTCGGGTCCGGCAGCCCGTTGGAGTTGCCGAAGGTCGACTTGGTCATGCCGAGCTCGCGGGCGCGCTTGGTCATGAAGTCGGTCGCGAACGTGTGCTCGTTGCCGGCGATGCCCTCGGCCAGCGCGATGCAGGCGTCGTTGCCGCTCGGGATGATCGCGCCGTGCAGGAGGTCGTCGACCGAGACTTTGCTGTTGATCGCCGCAAACATCGTCGAGGTGCCGGACGGCGCCCCGCCTCGCCGCCAGGCGTTCTCGCTGATCCGGTACTCGTCGGTCAGTTTGATGTCGCCTTTCTTGATGGCGTCGAACACCACCTCGGCCGTCATCAGCTTCATCATGCTGGAGGGCGCGCGCAGCTCGTCGGCGTTCTTCTCGAACAGCACGCTGCCCGAGGAGGCCTCGACCAGGATCGCGGTCGGCGCATCGCCGTCGAACCCGCCGTCTTCCTTCTTGGCGCCCTGGACGCTGTTGTTGGCGGCATAGACCACCCCGCCGCAGCCGATCGCCGCCACGAGCGCGGCTGCGATCACGCCACGCCAGCAACGCCCGGCGCGAGCTAGCAACGTGCGGGGAACTGCGGTTGGGGCTGCCATCGGCGATGTCCTGAAAGACTGCGTTCTAACAGCTGGAAGTATCGCAAACAACTGAGGTTTCGCCGCTTGTACACGGCCGGCTGGATTGCCGGCTGGGCCGAACGCCCGTATCCTTGGAACCCAGCTAACGACAGCAGAACCGGCAAACAAGGCGGAAACGCGAATGTCATCCTCCCGCATCATTTCCGCCAACGGCATCGACATGTTCGTGCGCGAGGCCGGGCAAGGCCCGCTGGTCGTGCTCTGCCACGGCTGGCCGGAACTGTCCTACTCGTGGCGACACCAGATCGCAGCGCTGGCTGCGGCAGGCTTCCGCGTCGCCGCCCCCGACATGCGCGGCTTCGGCCGGACCGCCGCACCGGCCGATGTCGGCGCCTACACGATCTTCGATACCGTCGGCGACATGGTCGCGCTGGTGGCTGCGCTCGGCGAGAAGAAGGCTGTCATCGTCGGTCACGATTGGGGAGCGCCGGTGGCCTGGCACGCGGCCCTGTTCCGTCCCGATGTCTTCACGAAGGTCGCCGGCCTCAGCGTGCCGCCGCCATTTCGCGGCCGCGGACGTCCGCTGGAAACCCTGCGCGAGAGCGGCATCACCAATTTCTATTGGCAGTACTTCCAGCCGCCGGGCGTTGCCGAGGCCGAGTTCGAGCGCGACATTGCCCAGACCATGCGCCTGGTGCTCGGGCGCGGCGTCTCCGATCCGAGCTCGATGTTCGTCGACGAAGCCAAAGGCTTCCTCGGCAAGCTGCCGACCGGAACGCCACTGCCGGCCTGGATCACCGAGGCCGACATCGCCGAATTCGCCGAGGCCTACCGGCACTCCGGCTTCCGCGGCGGCCTGAACTGGTACCGCAATCTCGACCGCAACTGGGAGCTCACCGCGCCCTGGCAGGACGCCCAGATCCATCAGCCCTCGCTGTTCATCGCCGGCTCGAACGATTCGGTGATAACCGGGCTGATCGGCGCCAAACGGGTTGCGGACATGGAGCGGGTGCTGCCGAACCTCAAGCAGAAGCTGATCATCGAGGGCGCCGGCCACTGGATCCAGCAGGAACGCCCCGACGAGGTCAATGCGGCGCTGATCGCGTTTCTGAAATGATCAGGCCAAGGGCCTGATTCGCAATGAGTTGACTTAGTAGAGCCCGCGCCCGCTCAGCACTTCGGCGGGCCCGCGCGCGTCGATCGGCACATAGGCGGCGGCCGGGCTCGGGGTCGCAGCATAGCGCGGGTCGCTCTCGTAGGAGACTTCGCGCGGATTGTTCAGGGCGCGGCCCCGTGACCGGCTCGAGGCCGACATCTCTGAGGTGGCGCTGACCGAGGCATAATCGGCCTGGGTGTTGCCGAGGCTGTAGGGCCGGCCCTCCGGCAACGGAACATCGCCGCGGAGACGGCCGGACGAGGACGACATCTCAGGTACGAATGGCCGCGCCGAGGCGACCCGGACCATCGACGGTGACGGCGCCGGCGTTCCGGTCCGCAAGGTCGCCATCAGCTGGCGGTCGTCGGAGCCCTCGAGCGGCGCCCGGCCGACATATTCGACGCGGACGCGAGCCACGCCATTTCCTTTGAAATCAAGCAGTTCGGCGGCCTTGTTCGAGACGTCTATGAGGCGGTTGCCGTGATACGGGCCGCGGTCATTGACGCGGACGACGAGCGATTTGCCGTTGCTCAGATTGGTGACCCGCGCGTAGCTCGGCATCGGCAGGGTCGGATGGGCGGCCGTCAGCGAGCCCATGTCGAACACCTCGCCATTGGCGGTCAGGCGGCCATGGAAATCGTCGCCATACCAGGACGCCAAGCCTTCGGCGCGGTAGTTCTCGTTCTCCTCCGGCACGTAGGTGCGGCCGGCGACGACATAGGGCTTGCCGATACGGTAGGTGCCGCCGCCTTTCGGCACGGGGTCGCCCAGCGCGACGACGCGCGGGCTCGACGACACGCCGTATTTGGGATCGACCCGGCTCGCGAACTTGTTGGAGGAAGCACAATTGGCGAGGACGAGGCACGTCGCCACCGCAACGGCGCCGCGCGCCGTCCGGATCATCGAATCTGGCCGTCTAGTCCCCATCTGCCCCAAGTACCATTCTGCCGGACCCGCGCCCACTTCGCGGCGTCGGGATCATTTTCTTCACGGTGCGGCCCACCTCCGCACCAGAGCTTGACGATATCGCAACCGGAACACGGCGGAAATGGGGAGAGCCTTAACCCTATGGCACTTTGGTAAACCGCCTGTTGCGCCACCTCAGTTGTTCTACGGAGCCTCGGCCACCCGAAACGCCCTCGCCTGTCCCGCTATCAGACACACTGTTGCAGCAAATCATCAGTGGGTCGGCATCTTGAATTCCAACAATTGAATCTTTTTGACTGTGCAAGGCTGCAATCGTTTTCTCTCCCGCGTGGGGCGCAAAGGAAGTTTGCGATGATCGAGGCGGTTACAGCGGTGATGGGCTTGGTGAGTGCGGCGATCTTCTTGGCGCACGCCGTGGAAGGCTATCGGTACCGGGCCTGACAGTCCGTTGAAGGCGGAAAGACGCGTCACCTCTTTCCAGGAGAGAATGTTCGGAAAGCTTTAATCAATTCGGATGAGCATCGGTTGAAGGCAGGTGTGTCATGCGTAATCACGATTTGGTCTCCGACGGATTCCTGACCCTCACCGCGGCAAGCCTCGTGCTGCTGTGCTCGAGCCTGCTGGCCTTCGCTTTCGGCTGAACATGTGATGCGTTGGGCGCCATCTGCGCCCATGCGACGGGTCGACCGCCCTCACCTAATCATCCCTCGCCGATCCGACGTCGGCATCAGCGCTAAATCCTGATGATACTTGGCCAGGTACGCACGCGGCGATCTGATCCGCACCGCAGCTGCGCCGTCTTCTCCCAGACCCAGTCCTGACGCACCCTCCACCTTCCCAGCGAAAGGATTGACGAATGACCGGCGCGGTAAGAGAGGGAACCTCTGCACTCCTCGTCAGCACGGACGGCCGGTTGCTCATGCAACTGCGCGACGACCTTCCGCACGTGTCCGATCCCGGCAAGATCAGCCTGTTCGGCGGGCGGCGGGAGGGCACCGAGACCTTCCTGGAATGCGTCGTTCGCGAGATCCATGAGGAGATCGGCCATTACGTGCCGCCCGAGCGTTTTGAGCTGATCGGGAGTTATTCCGGACCGGATCCATCGACACCGGGTGGCGCCCTTCGCGGTGAGGTGTTCCTCGCTCGCGACGTGCCGATCGATCAACTGAACGTCACCGAAGGCCGCCTTGAGATCGTCGCGGTCGACGACCTCGAACGTCTCAGCGGCATGCTGGCACGGCCGGCGGAGTATGCGCTGGCGATCTTCCTGAAGCGCGATCCGGCTAGCTGAGTGACGAAACCAGCCCGCGCACGAGATCGTCGATCATCGGCAGCGCGACCGCGGGATGGGCAACGTCGATATCGTGCACGTGCCAATAGGTCACCCTGCCGGCAACCTCAGGGAACCGCCGCTCGATGAGCGGGCGATGCTCGGCCTCCTTGAGCGCGATCACGAGGTCCGCGCCGTCGAAGTCAGCCAACGAACATGGCTGCGGATAGCGCGCTGCGCCTTCGGGAACGATGCCGCTGGCGCGGAGACGATCATCCGCAAACACCGACATGGCGCCGACATTATCGGGCGAGCCGCGTTCGGCTGCGCCTCTGGACGATGCGCGCCACGGGACGTTTTCGGCTCGTGCCAGATGATTGAACAGCTCTTCTGCGTATCGACTGCGATAGTAGTTGCCGGTGCAAAGGAACAGGACGCGCTTCATGGGTTCATGATGGCCAACGTTGGCCGCGGCGGTCAACCGCGTTGCATTCAACTGCGCATGATCCGCGGCGCGGCTCGTTGACGCCGGCAAAGCCAAGGCGGGCCTTTTCGATCAAATCGGGCCTTTTTCAATGTGCATACCGGCAAATGACCAATTGGCGCCCGGTTGCACAGGCAGGTTCGCGTTGCGTTCGGCCGCGCCCTACGCTATGGGCCTGATCAGCTCAGACGGAAGGGTGGCCGAGTGGTTTAAGGCACCGGTCTTGAAAACCGGCGTGCCCGCAAGGGTACCGTGGGTTCGAATCCCACCCCTTCCGCCAGTACGTCCATCCGCTGCACGACTTTGATAACTTTGGGCTCTGCCGCAAGCGGTCAAAAAGCTGCGGTTGGAATCCACGGTTATTGATTGGATCGTCCAGACTTCCGCGTCTGCTTGCTAGACGGCAATTTTTGAAGTGGCCGCCGACAGTTCGGCGAGCTCGGACTCGGCCTCCAGAATGCCCTGCGCTACGGCACTCTCAAACCAATGCCGCGCCTCGCGAACGTTCCGTGGTTCCGCAGCTCCTGATCGCAGATAGCGCCCGAGCATGAGCTGCGCGTGGCCGTGCCCCAGTTCGGCGGCGGCTCGAAACCAGTGCGCGGCTCTGGCCCGGTCGATCGCGGCGCCATGACCTCCACTGTGGATCGCGCCAAGCGCGAACATCGCGCCGCTATGTCCCTTTTCGGCAGCTTGCTCACAGAGCTTGATTGCCTTCGCGACGTCGGTCTGGCCGCCGCGGCCGTTGACCAGCATTTCGGCCAGGGCCGCCTGACCGTCCGCGTTACCGGCCTCGGCGGCAAGCGCAAACCATTCGCGTGCGGCTTTCAGGTCTGCCTGGACACCCCGGCCTTCGCTCAACAGCCGACCAAGCATGTATTGGGCTTCCGGCAGGCCCTCTGCCGCCCGCCGCAGCCAAATCGCAGCTTGCTGCTCGTCTCGCTCCCCGCCGACCCCCTGAAGCAGGCAGACTCCAAGATTGAAGGCCGCGGCGAGGTCGCCACCGGCGGCGGTTTTCCTGAACCAGTCGGTCACCGGGGGCCGCCCGCCGGGCATAGCGAGACCCGCGAGTAGCTGTTGCGCGAGAGTGATCTGGGCGCTGCTGTCTCCAGCATCGGCCGCTGCGTGCAACCATCTTGCGGCCTCTTCGGCGTCGGTGGGCACTCCCGCGCCGGTCATATAGAACGAGCTCAGGGAGCGAGCCGCGGTTGCGCTGCCGGCCTCCGCGGCGCGCCGGTACCAGCTCGCAGCTTCAGCGTAGTTCGGCGGCATCGCGCCGCCCTTGGTGTAGAGATCGCCGATCATCTCGGCCGCGCGAGCATCTCCCGCGAGCGCAGCGCGTCTCAACCAGGATTCTCCGAGTACCGGATCCGGGGTCACGGTCCTGCCTTCGATCAGGGCTGCTCCCCATTTCATCTGGGCGGTGCGGTGCCCGAGCTCTGCGGCCTTTCGAAAATGCTCGGCTGCACTGGCTGGATCTTTCTCGATGCCGGTTCCCTCTTCGGCGAGAACGCCGAACATGTAGAGAGCCGACGGAATCCCGGTCGCGGCAGCGGCGCGAATATGCTCGGCGATCTCCGCCTTGCGTTCCGAGAGCCTGACATCACCGGCTAGCGTCAGCGCGTAACCGAGGTGGCCCTGCGCGCAGCCGCCGGAAGCCGAACGTTGATAGCAGTCGCGCGCCTCGTCCAGATTGCGCAGATGCTCAGGACCGTAGGTCAAGACATAGCCGAGCAAGGCCAAGCCTTCCGCCGAGCCGGCATGTGCCGCCATATGAGCCCATTTGTGCGCAGCTTCGAAATCGGGGGCGGCGCTGCTGGCGACATTCGTTGCAGTCGCAGAAAAGAGCCGCGCTGCGCCCTCGCCGGCGCTCGTCTCCGGAGCGGACGCCAGCCCCTGCACGAGCAGCGCCGCGAGCAAACATTGGGCCTCGACGCTGCCACGCAAAGCTGCCTGCTCCAGCCAGCGCACAGCCTCGGCCGGGCTGTAAGGCACGCCTGATCCCTGCAGGTAGAGCCGGCCGATCTGATACGCAGCCTCAGGCAAGCCCGCCTGGGCGGCCTGCGCGAGCAGTGGCAGAGCTTCCGTGAACTGCTCTTTCTCGAGCAGCCCCAGGCCGCGCCGCAACGCGGCCGCTGGCGAGGCTTTGCCGATCAGTCGATCAAACAGCATATGCAAACCGCTTTATCGTTCGTCGCAGACTGTTGAGGTTCAGGGCTCCCGCATCGCTTCCTGGGTCACCGGCAGCATCAGTCCGAGCAGATATTTGAGGACCGTGCGTTGCCCGACCTTGATGTCCGCAGTCACGGGCATGCCAGGCACCAGCTTAAAGCCCGCAGGCACGTCGTGCAAAGCCATCCGGTCGAGGCTGATCCGGCCGCGATAGAACGGCTCCGTCGTCGCGGCTGCGGGAATTGCGCTCGTCGGATTGCGCGCTTCAGCCTGCGCATTGAAGGCATCGGGGCTCACCACGTGGACGGTACCCTCCGCCATGCCGTATTGCGAATACGGAAAGGTGTCGAATTTAATCGCGACCGGATCGTTGACGTGGACAAAGCCGTTGTCCCGGCCAGGAATGTTGGCTTCCACTTCAAGCGGCGCATCCGTGGGCACCAGCGTGATGAATTGCTGTCCCGACTGCATCACCGATCCGACCGATACTTTCGAGACCGCCTGGACGATCGCATCCACATTGCTGCGCAGCTCGACCAGCTTCCGGCGCAGCTTCGCCTTGGCGACGAGCTCGCGGGTGTTCGCCGCCTTGACCGAACTCTCCTGCAGCTTCTGCGACGTTTCGGCCTTCCAGCCGCGGATGAAGCCATCCCGTTCGGAAGCGAGCGCAGATTGGTCGCGCTTGGCGCCCTCGCCGGTCGCGACGGCGTTGGCGAGAGCGCGCTCCATCTCCACGCGGGTATCCTTGGCGATCAGCGAGTTCAACCGGCTGCCGGTCTGGGTTGCCTCCAGCTTCCTGCGCATGTCCTCGATGCTCTGCGCGACATCAAGACGTTCGCGATAGCCGGCCGCGTCCGAGTTCGAGCGGGCGATCACCGAATCGAGCTCTTTGAGCTTCTGATCGTAATTCTGCAGTTTCAGATCGAACTGCGCATGGCGATGCTCGAAGATCGAGGCCTGCAGCATCCAATGCGGATCGCTGCCGTCGAACTTGAACGCCTGGCCATCCGCTTCGGCACGCAACCGCGCGACTTCAGCGTCGAGGCTGCTGGCCTGATCTTCGAGCGCGACGAGGTCGGCTTCCGCAAACGTCGGATCAAGCCTGGCGAGCACGTCGCCGGCATGCACACGTTGTCCCTCCCGCACCTCGATCGACCGCACGATCGAGGTTTCGAGCGGCTGTACCAGAATAGTTGGCGCCTGGGAGACGACGATGCCTCGCGCCGAAACCACCTGATCGACCGGCAATACGCTGGCGATCACGATCAGGGCGAGCACCATGCTGGCCACCAGCCAGACCATGTGCTGTGCCGAGCGCGGGATCGGGGTGTTGATGATGGCCGTCGAGGGTTGCTGAAACTCGAGGATGATCGGCAGGGTCGGATCATTTTTCCGCGAACCGAACAGGGTCGGCAATGACGGCGTGTGGACGTCGCTCATTGATCTGGTGCCCCCGTGACCAATCGCGGCGCCGCGCTCGGCTTTGGCGCCGTGACATGACGATTTTGCTGATTCCAGAGCTGGCGGTAGATCGCACAGCGCTCCACCAGGACGTCATGCCTGCCGTAATCGACGATGCGACCCTGGTCCAACACCAGGATGTGATCGCAATCGACCAGGGACGACAGCCGATGCGAAACGATGATCATGGAGCGGCCGGTTGCGATCCGCTCCAGGTTGGCGGTGACCACCGCTTCGCTTTCCGGATCGAGAGCACTTGTTGCCTCATCCAGAATGAGAATCCGCGGGTCGGTGATCAGGGCCCGCGCGATCGCAAGACGTTGACGCTGACCGCCTGACAGGTTGGGTGAGCCTTCCTCGATATAGGTATCGAAGCCGTTCGGCATCCGCTCGATGAACTCCTCCGCGCCGGCGAGCCGCGCGGCGTACACGGCGTCCGACAGCGTCAGGCCGGGGCGCCCCGCGATGATGTTGTCGCGGATCGAACCGCGAAACAGAAAGTTCTCCTGCAGCACGACGCCCAGACTCTGGCGCAGATGGCGCAGATCTACATCACGCAAATCGACGCCGTCGATCTTCACGAAGCCCTTGTAGTCGCGATTGATCCCTTGCAGCAGACGGGTAATCGTCGACTTGCCGGAGCCGCTGCGTCCGACAATTCCGAGTGTCGTTCCGGCCGGCATCGCGAAGGTAACGCGGTCCAGCGCCGGCACGGTCGTGTTGCTGTAGGTGAAGGTAACGTCCTGAAACGAAATTTCGCCGGCGAATTTTGGCCGCAGCCCGGCCGATCGCGCATTGCTTTCGGTCGGCCGGTTGAGCACCGACGCCGCCTCGCCAATGGCCGCACCGATCTCCTCGTATTCCTCGATCAAGCGCGCCAGCCCGACAAGCGGCTGCGCCGCCCGGCCGGACAGCATCAAGAAGGCGAACAGGCCTCCGACCATGTAGCCGGACGGATCGTTCATGGCGATGTAGGCACCCAGCATCACGGTGCCGATAACCATGATACGCTCGATCGGCGTCACCAGCGTCTGAGGCCAGTTGGAAAGCTTGCTGAACGCGAGCTGCCATTTGCCGACCTCGGCAATCCGCTCGTCCCACAACGACCGGCGCTGCGGTTCGAGCGCCAGGGCCTTGACCGTCTTGATGCCGACGATGGTCTCGCCCAGCGTGGCCGACTTCCATGTCTCGGCCGTGGTGACCCGGGAATACATCTCGCGCATCGGCTTGAGGTAAGCCAGAATGATCAGCAGGATCATGAAGGCGCAACCGAGCACGATGCTGGCCAGAATCGGGCTCAGGTAAAACAGGAACGGCAACAGGACGCAGAGCGTCATGAGATCCAGGAATGTGGTCAGCAGACGTCCGGTCAGGAACTGCCGCACTTTGTAGACCTGGGCTATGCGAAACATGGTCTCGCCCGCAGGATGTCTCTCAAAATAGTCGAGCGGCAAGCGCAACAGCCGATTGAAGACGTGCAGATTGAGCCGCGCATCAAGACGCGCGCCGACCACCGCGATGATCAGGCGGCGGGCATGACCCAGGATCGCCTCGTACACCACGACCACCGCCATCACCGTGGCCAGCAGGATCAAGGTCGAGGTGCTGTGGAATTGCAGCACCTTGTTCACCATCGTCATCACCAGCAGCGGAGGGAAAATGGTGAGGAAGCTGATGGTGACCGAAGCTATTCCGATGTCGCGCAGCGATCGATGTTCCTGCAGCACCAGCTCCGACAACCAGCGCAAGCTGAATGGCGCGTCGGCCGCGACGTGTCCGCGATTGGCGCGTACCAGGATCGCCTCGCCCTCCCAGACCTGGGCGAGGCGCAATTCATCGACCGCGACAGGCCGTGCCTCCGGTGGGGCGCCGGGGTCTCGCATCAGCAGGACGTGTTGCTCGGCATTGACGCCGACCATCAGCCCGGCGCTGCCATCCTTGAACAGCAGGACCACCGGTTCGTCGCTGCTCATGCGCAGCAAGTTGCGCCAGCCGGTGCGAATGGCGCGTGACCATAGCCCCGCGTTTTGCGCCCACTCCGACATCGACGCGGCCGATGGGAGCGATTGTGATGCGTCACCTCTGAACTCGTTGACGTCGAGTTCGACGCCGTGGTGACGCGCCACCTGGATCAAAGCCTGCAAGCGGACCTGGCGCAGCGGGTTTGAGCCGCCATCGACGGCCTCGCTCGGCGTGGCGGGACCGATGTTCAGAACTGTTTGGCCCGTCTTGTCGACGCCCGGCTCCCGTGCCGATCTGCCGGAAGTCTCCTTTGTCCACGCAGAAACGAAACGGGAGGCGCGCCGCGCGATCTGCGGCCTTATCCCCGCGAACGCCGCGACCACGTGGCTGGTGGCGAACTTGGCCCCGTCACGCAGCCGGGGAACAACGCGTGTCCAGGCGTCGCGAGCTGCCCGGGCAAGCTCACCCCTGCCCTTGCGCTGGGCGGAAGACCGCCGTTGCGGCAGCCGCGAAGGCGTTTGGTCCGCCTGCTTCGGGCCGTGCCCGGCACGCTTCGCCGGCGGGACTTGCGCAATTCTTGCTTCCGTGAGCGCGACTGTCGCGATTTTGAACTGAGCTTCTCGCCGGCCGAATGACGACGCCTGAACGCGTGCGTTGGCTTCGACCTGCATCACCGCTTCGTCAAATGCGCGCGCCTCCGCTTCGGCCTCTTCGCGTGTGAGGTCGTGGCGTTCCTGCAGACGATCGGCGAGCAACGACCGGCCGCGACAATAGAGGTCATGTCGCCCTGCTTCGTCGCCAGGGCTCAAGCCGGCAATAGCCTTTTGCAGCAAGCGAACAAATTTGTTTTCGCCTGCCTGGTCGCTTCCACTACCTGGGCCGGCCAATATAAATCTCCAATCGAAATATGCGGTATTTTTTCACTATGCCTCGGCGAAATCAACGTTTTTGAGCCGGATCGACTCTGGAAGTCCGGTGTTTGGTTTACGTCACGCGCCTGGATCTCGCCGCGTTCAGGCGAGTCCAAACAATTGTTCCAGACGAGACGGCAATGCTCCGCCCGCCCCTATTTCCGTACAGCTTCGTTTCCAGCGCGCGAGATAGGCATCAATCGGGAGCGAGCTGCGTTCCGGCCAGCGATTGAGCGCGCCGATATCCTCGATGCAAGCGCGATCGCTCTCGTAGACGGCCAGGATGCCCTGAATTGCCGGCCCGCGCGAAACCGGCTGCCCTGCTTCGAGCTGCTCCCGGTTCGTATGCAGCCACGATGCTGCGTTTTCCGATGAACCCGCGGAACTATCCGGCTTGTCGGGCCGAAGCAGGTCGACCCGGTATTTCCGGATCGCGCCGGCAAAGGCTTGATCGTCGGCGAACGGCGGCGATCGTTCCCAATTGTCGGCGAGCAGCCGGAGCCCATGAATGGAAAAAGTCTCGACCAAGGCTTCTTCAAGCCATTGGGTCGGCAGCCGCGGTTTTGCCGAGAACTGCCAGCTGTTGGCGAAGACATGCCCGAGCTCGTGGCCGAACTGATAGGCAGTCTTGCACCAATCGGCCGCTCCGACGTTCAAGATGATCGAAGCAGCCTGCGGCTGATCACGATGCAGCCAGACGGCGGGCGGGCCCTGATGATGGTTCTCGATCAACAACTTTGCGGGCTGACGATCGGACAACAGGCGAAGCTTGCCGAGATTGACGGCCCTGACCCGCGTCAACACGCGCAACGCCGCCTCGCCGTAGCTCCAATCGCCGAGCAACTGGATCGGCACGGTCAGCAGATTGCTCGTGCTTGCACGCGCGGACACGGTGCTCCCGCTGGCAACAAGTGCGGCCGTCGTCAGCTTCAAGAAGCGACGCCGGCCAATTGCGCTCGAACCTAACATCATCTGGTTGACCAGGAACGGGCGCCGTAGCGCCCGTTCCGCTGCTCCTCGCAACCGCTAAGAGTCGTGCTTCGGCATATGGTCGATCCACCCGGGCCGCTCGTCGACGTGGCCGACAGTTCCAACTCCGCTGCTGTGGTTCGGATCGTTCGCCGAGCCTGTGCTCGACTGATTGATCCTGGCCAGCAGGCTTTCGGCCAAGCTCTTGATGGTGGTCAGATCCGCCACCAGTTGCTTGCCGCCGCCGGCTTGCTCGAGGGAATGGACGACCTGGTCCAGTTCCGCCAGCTGCGTCTGCAGGAACATTGCCTTCAACGGGCCGACGACACTGTTGTGGTCGATCGACGTCGTCAGCGTCGAGTCGTGACCACCGTCATGCGAGCCGGTGTGGCCATGCCCGCCGGTGTCACCGGTCGCTCCGGTTGCGCCTGTCGCTCCGGTGGCACCAGTCGAACCCGTCGCGCCGGTCGCGCCGGTGGCACCCGTGCTACCGGTTGCGCCTGTCGAACCCGTCGCTCCGGTTGCACCGGTGCTTCCAGTGCCTCCCGTTCCGCCCTTCGGCGGATCGAGCGTCCACACCGCGTAGGTGTGACCGTCGAAGGTCGCCGTGCCGCTGTTGGAATAGAACCCGGCACCGACCTGGTTGCTGCTGTCGATGGTGACTCTTCCACCATCGAACGACAACTGACCGCTGCCGTTCCACGACGGCAAGCCGGCACCGACACCTCCGATACTGTCGCCAGCATTGAAGTGTTCGACAGACGGGTTCTTGCCCGCGTTGTTCGACACCTGCAGCAGATCGAGAGAGTTGACGGTCCCCGGCGCCATGTTGATCGTCAAGCCGCCGTTGTTCGTTCCCTCGACCACGACCGTCGCATTGTAGAGATCGATCGTTCCGGACAGGTTGCTGCCTGTCACGATCAGCGTCTCGTTCGTAGCGACGATCGTAGCGCCGCCGGTCGGACCACCCGTGGTCACGACGGGGACCCCTGAAGGTCCGGTCGCGCCGGTTGCTCCGACAGGCCCGGTTGCGCCGGTCGCACCTGTTGCACCGGTCGAGCCCTTCGGCCCCGTGGCTCCGGTTGCGCCAGTGGCTCCCGTTGCTCCGGTAGCACCAGTCGCTCCGGTGGCACCCGTTGCGCCGGTCGAACCGGTGGAGCCCTTCGGCCCTGTGGCGCCGGTTGCTCCGGTCGCGCCAGTTGCTCCCGTTGCTCCGGTGGCACCCGTTGCACCGGTCGAACCGGTGGAGCCCTTCGGCCCTGTGGCGCCGGTTGCCCCGGTCGCTCCAGTTGCTCCCGTTGCTCCGGTGGCACCCGTTGCACCGGTCGAACCGGTCGAGCCCTTCGGCCCTGTGGCGCCGGTTGCCCCGGTCGCTCCAGTGGCACCCGTTGCTCCGGTCGCACCTGTTGCACCGGTCGAGCCGGTGGAGCCCTTCGGCCCCGTGGCGCCGGTTGCCCCGGTCGCGCCAGTGGCTCCCGTTGCTCCGGTGGCACCTGTTGCGCCGGTCGAACCGGTTGCACCAGTCGCACCTGTGGCTCCGGTCGCGCCCGTAGCTCCGGTTGCACCGGTCGCGCCAGTCGTACCCGTGGCTCCAGTCGCGCCAGTGTTGCCGGTCGCACCCGTGGCTCCGGTTGCACCGGTGTCGCCCGTCGTGCCTGTTGCTCCGGTTGCTCCAGTGTCGCCCGTTGCACCCGTGGCTCCGGTTGCTCCAGTGTCGCCGGTTGCGCCCGTGGCACCAGTTGCGCCGGTGTCGCCGGTCGCACCTGTGGCTCCGGTTGCTCCAGTGTCGCCCGTTGCACCCGTGGCTCCAGTTGCGCCGGTGTCGCCCGTCGCCCCCGTGGCTCCGGTTGCACCGGTGTCGCCGGTCGCGCCTGTGGCTCCGGTTGCGCCGGTGTTGCCGGCTGCACCCGTGGCTCCCGTCGCGCCGGTATCACCGGTGGCTCCGGTTGCACCCGTGGCTCCGGTTGCACCTGTGGCTCCGGTTGCACCGGTGTCGCCAGTCGCACCCGTTGCACCAGTTGCGCCGGTATCACCGGTCGCACCCGTGGCTCCGGTTGCTCCAGTGTCGCCCGTTGCACCCGTGGCTCCGGTTGCGCCGGTGTCGCCGGTTGCTCCAGTGTCGCCCGTTGCACCTGTGGCTCCGGTCGCGCCAGTGTCACCAGTCGCACCCGTGGCACCAGTCGCGCCGGTATCACCGGTCGCACCCGTGGCTCCGGTTGCACCGGTCTCGCCCGTCGCGCCTGTGGCTCCGGTTGCGCCGGTGTCACCCGTCGCGCCCGTGGCTCCGGTTGCTCCAGTGTCGCCCGTTGCTCCCGTGGCTCCGGTCGCGCCAGTGTCACCAGTCGCACCTGTGGCTCCCGTCGCGCCGGTATCGCCGGTCGCACCCGTGGCTCCGGTTGCACCGGTGTCGCCAGTCGCGCCCGTGGCTCCAGTTGCGCCGGTATCACCGGTCGCACCCGTGGCTCCGGTTGCTCCAGTGTCGCCCGTTGCACCCGTGGCACCGGTTGCACCGGTGTCGCCGGTCGCGCCTGTGGCTCCCGTCGCGCCGGTATCGCCGGTCGCACCTGTGGCTCCGGTCGCGCCAGTGTCACCAGTCGCACCCGTGTCGCCGGTTGCGCCGGTGTCACCCGTCGCACCTGTGGCTCCGGTTGCTCCAGTGTCGCCCGTTGCACCCGTGGCTCCGGTTGCACCGGTGTCGCCAGTCGCGCCCGTGGCTCCGGTCGCGCCAGTGTCACCCGTTGCACCCGTGGCTCCGGTTGCACCGGTGTCGCCGGTCGCACCTGTGGCTCCGGTTGCTCCAGTGTCGCCCGTCGCACCCGTGGCTCCGGTTGCGCCGGTGTCACCAGTCGCACCCGTGGCTCCCGTCGCGCCGGTATCGCCGGTCGCACCTGTGGCTCCGGTTGCGCCGGTGTCGCCGGTCGCGCCTGTGGCTCCGGTTGCACCGGTGTCGCCCGTTGCACCCGTGGCTCCCGTTGCACCGGTGTCGCCGGTCGCGCCTGTGGCTCCGGTCGCGCCAGTGTCGCCCGTTGCACCCGTGGCTCCGGTTGCGCCGGTGTCACCCGTCGCGCCCGTGGCTCCGGTTGCGCCGGTGTCGCCGGTCGCGCCTGTTGCTCCGGTCGCACCCGTGGCACCAGTTGCGCCGGTGTCGCCGGTCGCGCCCGTGGCTCCGGTTGCACCGGTGTCGCCCGTCGCGCCTGTTGCTCCGGTTGCTCCAGTGTCGCCCGTCGCGCCTGTGGCTCCGGTTGCTCCAGTGTCGCCAGTTGCACCCGTGGCTCCGGTTGCACCGGTGTCGCCAGTCGCGCCTGTGGCTCCGGTTGCACCAGTGTCGCCGGTCGCACCCGTGGCTCCGGTCGCGCCGGTGTCGCCGGTCGCGCCCGTAGCTCCGGTTGCTCCTGTGTCGCCAGTCGCACCCGTGGCTCCGGTTGCGCCGGTGTCACCAGTCGCACCCGTGGCACCCGTGGCACCAGTCGCGCCGGTATCACCGGTCGCACCTGTGGCTCCGGTTGCTCCCGTGTCGCCCGTTGCACCCGTGGCTCCGGTTGCACCGGTGTCGCCCGTCGCACCTGTGGCTCCGGTTGCGCCGGTATCGCCCGTCGCACCTGTGGCTCCGGTTGCGCCAGTGTCGCCGGTTGCGCCCGTGGCACCGGTTGCACCGGTGTCGCCAGTCGCACCTGTGGCTCCGGTCGCGCCGGTGTCGCCGGTCGCACCCGTGGCTCCCGTCGCGCCAGTGTCGCCGGTTGCACCGGTGTCACCAGTCGCGCCCGTGGCTCCCGTCGCGCCAGTGTCGCCAGTCGCACCTGTGGCTCCGGTTGCGCCGGTCAAACCTGTCGCGCCCGTGGCACCAGTCTCACCTGTGGCCCCGGTTGCGCCCGTCGCACCCGTGGCTCCGGTTGCACCTGTGGATCCGGTTGCGCCTGTCGCGCCGGTGGCACCAGTCGCACCTGTGGCCCCGGTTGCGCCCGTCGCGCCCGTAGCTCCGGTTGCACCTGTGGATCCGGTTGCGCCTGTCGCGCCGGTGGCACCAGTCGCACCTGTGGCCCCGGTTGCGCCCGTCGCACCCGTGGCTCCGGTCGCACCTGTGGCCCCAGTTGCGCCCGTCGCGCCTGTGGCTCCGGTTGCGCCCGTGGCACCCGTTGCGCCAGTTGCACCCGTGGCTCCGGTTGCGCCAGTCGCACCGCTGGCCCCAGTCGCGCCTGTCGCGCCCGTAGCTCCGGTTGCACCTGTGGCCCCAGTTGCGCCTGTCGCGCCCGTAGCTCCGGTTGCACCTGTGGCCCCAGTTGCGCCTGTCGCGCCTGTGGCTCCGGTTGCGCCAGTCGCACCGCTGGCCCCAGTTGCGCCCGTCGCGCCTGTGGCTCCGGTTGCGCCCGTCGCCCCGGTCGCACCCGTGGCGCCTGTTGATCCTGTTGCGCCGGTCGGACCGGTATTGCTCGCTGATGAAGCTGCCGTTAGCTGGAACACGCCATCGTTATTTGTACTATCAGCACCGCTTACGGTCCCGGCACCCGAAGCGGGAACAGTAAACTGTCCCGCAGCAATTATAGTCGCAGCCTGATTGTTATTGACAGCGTTCGGAACGATTGCGGTGATTGTGTATGTTCCACTCGAAGGAACATCGACGATCATTTGAACAGACGTAAATGGGCTTGCGTTGTTCGAGGGAAGCGAAAAGCTGCCAACGATTACCCCGGACGAGTTCGTGACGTAGTACTGAACAGCAAAGCTGCTTGATATATTTGCGGTAGTATCGAGTGAGCCTGTCAGTGTGACTTCAAGACTGAGCACGCCGGCATAGGTGGTCGTTCCGATCTGAGTAAGGGGCGGAAGTCCCGCGCTTGCCGACACGGCCAAATCCCATTGGCCACCCAACGCAGCAGCGCCTACCAGACCAGTGGCCGCCGAAACATATGTCCCGCTTACCTGTGAAAGCGCATTCACGAACACTGCACCGACGGTTTCCGCCCCCGCCTCGCAGCTCCACAGCCGCAGATCTCCGTCTTCGCGCAACTTCGCGCCGATGGCCGTCAAATACTTCGCATCGCGCTCGATCGTGTCGACCGACCACTCACCGCTCGTAAAGCAAACCCGTCCTGGCGCGCCGTGCGCGACTATGTGGATAGCATCGAGCCCGTCGATCCCCTGGAGCGCTTCGGCCATCTGCTGTGCGGCTGGCCGGCGGTGATCGAGCACGATGGCCTGGACCTCGGGCCGCAAGTGCTGCAGCAGCGTGCTGAGATCCGGAATGAATGAATCGACAAAAAGAAATTCAGACTTGCCGCCCATCGGCCTGGTCCTTTCGTCAAAAAACACATGTTGGGCCGCGCGCTGTTGGCGCTCGGCCCGAAATCAAAAAAAGAAGCCGCCCGGCAAAGAGCTCAGGCGGCGCGCCCGCTTGTTCCACCTGACGGCGGAGTGTCTAAATCACTTCGTACTGCAAGAAATTCGGCGGGTTTGAACTCGCCGTTAGATTGAAACGTTCCGATGTCGTAGGCGCCGGACAGGCGCGCAACCTTGAGCCGGATCTCGACGCGGTTGAACTGGTTCGATGCGTCGGGAAGCGTAACCTGCGACACGATCGCCTTGCTGCTGCGATCGATGATGAAATACGTGATGTTCCCCGTCGTCTGCCCGCGCGGCAAGTTCCCGGTCACCAGGATTTCGTGAAGGCCGATCGCGGAGAGTACACCGGCATATGAATCGATACCGGTAGCCGTGATCGGCGGTCGGGCATGCTCGCGTTTCGGAGAAACCTTCGGCTTACCGGCACAATCATTCGACATGCAATAACTCGACACGCTACCCGCGATCTCTCCGAGCCAAAATGCCGGAGCAAAATCGTCAGTTTGAAAAACCCCACCCAAGCAGCACCGGCAGCTGCGTTGGTCTCAAATCTCAATAGCAACTAGCAGCAATAAAAATTAACCACGAAAGGCAAGCCTTCCAGAAGCGGCTCTTTTAAAGCGGATTAGAACGGGAGCTGCAAGAGATTTTTAATTAATGCGTGTGCGAGCGAGGGAACTCCCGAACAAATACGGGGCCTCCTCGTCAACCCGCGCGATTCACCGTAAAGGACCTTTGCGCTCCTCCTTCGGCGAATTTGGATTAATGTGAAAGTATCGGGGGACGCGGACGAAGATTGCTCGTCCGTCTCGATCGGACCGGCATATTTCGCCGGCCTGGCGCAGGGATTAACCGCAAATCATAGAGTTCGCGACAGTGTCAGACGCCAAGCGGCTTTGCCTGAATATGATCGTCAAGAACGAGATGGCAAATCTGCAACGCTGTCTCAATTCCGTCGCAAAACACATCAGCTGCTGGGTGATCGGAGATACCGGCTCGACCGACGGCACCCAGGAATTCGTCAAGCGCTTCTTCGCCGAACGGCAGATTCCCGGCGAGTTGCACAGTTTTCCGTTTCACAATTTCGAGCAGGCCCGCAATGCGGCTCTGGATCACGCCTACGCGTCGTCGCTCGATTACGATTACCTGCTGTTCGACGACGCCGACATGGAACTGGTTGTCGAGGACGCGGATTTCCGCAGCAAGCTGACCGGCCCCGGCTATCGCTTGCGGCAATCGACATCAGGCGGTCTGAGCTATTCGAATACACGGATCGTTCGCCGCGACGCCGGCGCACGCTATCACGGCGTCACGCATGAATATATCGACGTGCCTGGCGGCGTCGAAGAACTGAGTGGTGTGTCGTATGTCGACCATGCCAGCGGATCCAATCGCGTCGACAAATTCGAGCGCGACATCCGTCTGCTGAAAACGGCGCTCGAGAAGGAGCCGAAGAACGCTCGTTACTGGTTCTATCTCGCGCAATCCCTTCGCGACGCCGGCCGTGCCGCCGAAGCTGCCGATGCATATGCCAGACGCGCCGACATGGGCGGTTGGGATGAAGAAGCCTGGATGGCGCGTCTGCAACAGGCCCGCTGCCTGCGCAGCCTCGGCGACGAAGATGGATTTGTCAGCAAGGCCCTCCAGGCGTTCAACCAGCGTCCGCAACGCGCGGAGCCGATTTACGACCTCGCAAGGTTCTACCGGGACCGAGGGCAGAACCACGCGGCCGCGCTGTTCGCCGAGTACGGGCTGACAATTGGATATCCGAGGTCCGACATCCTGTTCGTCGAGGACTACGTCTACAGGACCGGACTACTGGAGGAATATTCGATCGCCGCAAACTACGCCGCCGACCCGGAGCGAAAAAGCCGCGGCTTCGCAGCGTGCAACTATCTCGCGCTCAATCGGGAGATTGCCGACGCGCCGCGCGAACTGGCGTGGTCAAATCTGCATTTCTATGCGCAGCCGGCACACGCCGTCCTGCCTTCGTTCCAGTCGAAGCGCATCGACTTCTCCGCGCCTGACGGCTACGTCCCGCTGAATCCGTCGGTGACGCGATTGGGAGACCAGATCCTCGTCGCACAGAGAGCCGTCAACTACGTCATGACGGAGGATGGTCTCCAGTATGAGACATCGAACGAGGAGCCGATCAAAACCCGCAACTTCCTTCTCCACCTTGACGACGATCTGTCAGTCCGTTCCAGCGGCGAAATCCTGGCGCCAGGCGATTTGCCTGCGCCGGCCTTCCCTGCGGTCCAGGGCTTCGAGGACATGCGGCTGTTCGCCTGGCGCGGCGCCCTGTGGAGCAGCGCCTGCATCCGCGAGCTCACGCCGGAAGGCTGGTGCGAACAGGTATTGGCGCGCCTGCAGGAGGACGAGAGCGGCCGCTATCGTTTGGTCGAGTGGCGAAAAATTGAGGCCGACGGTCCAAAACGAGATGAAAAGAACTGGATGCCGCAGGTCGCCGGAGACGACCTGAACTTTCTCTATCTCTGCGATCCCACTCGCCTTGTAGACGCCGAAGGCAAAACGCTGCAGGAGCACGATCCGCCGATCTCAGCGGCGCGCTTTCGCGGCGGATCGCAACTGGTTCCGTTCGATGATGGCTGGCTCGCCTTGATCCATGAGGTGCAGTGGCGCCCGGCCGAACGCAGGCGCTTCTACTTTCACCGATTCGTCCGCTTCGATCGCTGCAACCATATGGTGGCGGTCAGCCAGCCGTTCTATTTCAACCGGAAAGGCGTCGAATTCGCAGCCGGGCTCGCGTGGCATCCGGACCAGCGGCGGCTTGTGGTGTCCTTCAGCGTTGCCGACTCCGAAGCGTGGATCGCGACCGTCGAAGCTTGCGACATCCGTCGAGCGCTGGAGCCGACGAACAACATCTGGGATGGCCGCACCCGCGACCGCCCACCCATGCCCGTTGATCCCGTTGTCGAGTCCGTGGTGATGGGGCAGCCGGTCCGGTTCGTCGTGACCAACCCGTCAGACGCGGTCATGAAGTTTCACCAACGCGGGCAATTCTACGAGACCGAGGAGCTTGAGCTAATCTCGAGTCACTATCGGGGGACCGGAGCCTTCGTCGACATTGGCGCGAACGTCGGCAATCACGCGGTATACATCTCGAAGTTCACCAATGCTCCAAGGATAATCGTCTTCGAACCCAATGATGTCGCCGCGTCGATCCTCAAGGCGAACTGCAGTCTGAACGGCTGCCGCAACGTCGACATCAAGCACCTCGGCATCGCGCTCGGCGCGAAACGTGGGAAACTGCGCAAGGAAACTCCCGATCCCGACAATCTCGGACACACCTGCCTGTTCGCCGACCCACTCGGCGAGGTCAACGCAATTCCGGGCGATTCAGTGTTGCTCGACGAGCCGGTCGAGTTCATCAAGCTCGACGCCGAGGGGATGGAATTCGAGATACTGGAAGGACTGCGCGAGACGATCAAGCGTTGGCGTCCGACCATATTCATAGAGATATGGGACTCCGCCAGCACGGCTTTCAATGACTGGTGCGACCAGCACGGATATCGCACGATCGGGAGCTACCAGCGCTATTCCGGCATCCAGAACTACCTCATTGCGCCAATCCCGATCGAGAAGGATGGCCCCGTCGAGGCCCAATCAACCGACGATTTCTTCTGGAGTTTTGCCCCCTTCCTTCGCCAAGCCGATTCGATAGAAATACGTCTCGGCTCGACCAAAGACTTCGATCAGCGAATTGCTCCGCTGCTCGGAGACGCGTCAGGGCCGCTGCCGCAGATCAATCTGTTTTACGAACCGATGTCGGATCAGCACCAAACGCTGATCGCGGCAACTTCGTCGATGCGCTCCGCCGGGCATGCAGTTCGTGTCTGGACCTATTCGGCTCAAAAGCTTGCGTTCCTTGCGGCGCGCGGCATCGCGATCGGGAATGCGTCGGACATCGTGCCAAAGGCGCTGTTCGACCGAGCCGCGCAACGGTCGGAAGTGCGTTTCTTTAGCGACATATTTCGTTACGCCTTACTTTACGAGCACGGCGGCCTCTGGATGGACGCCGACATCATCCTGCTCAAGCCATTCCCGTTTGTCGGCGATTACTTCTTCAACCTGCAGTGGCGCGGTGGACACCGCGGACACTTCATCTGCGGCAACGTGATCTATGCAAAGCCGTTCAGTCGTCACTTGCGAGCGCTGTACGAGCGTTCGGTCAACTGCCTGTACGGAACAGCCCCGATCATGTTCGGCGATATCGGGCCCAAACTGCTGTCCGACTACATCGCCTCCCCCGATGGTGAGGCACTGCGCGCCAGCGTCTTCAGTCCCGTGTTCTTCAACCCGATCGATTGGACGGAGGTCGATGTCTTTCAACGACCGGCGACGGAGCTGACAAGCTACCTCCATGACGACCGCGTATTCGGCTTGCATCTATGGACCGCACGCAATCAAAGTCGTGCAGAAAACCCCGGCTCCCTGATCGCATCCCTGACGAGCGCCGAAGATGGGCCGCTTGCTCTGGCGGATTTGGCAGACCGCTTCAATACCGACAAGAACCGACATACCGGTAACCGGCACGGCTACGCGCGGATCTACCAGCGCCTGTTATCGAGCAGGCGCCTTTCGTTGCGCCGGATCATGGAGATCGGCCTTTGCCGAGGTCTCGCGGAGGGCAAGCAGACGGAAGTGCCGTCGGTCGCCCTGTGGCAAAGCTTCTTCCCGTTCGGTCAGGTCGTCGGCGTTGATCTGACCGACTTCTCGGCGCTCAACAATGAGCGGTTCAGGTCCGAAGTCTGCGATCAGTCCGATCGAGAACAGCTCCGTGCCCTCGCCACTCGGCTCAAACATGAAATCTTTGACGTCATCATCGATGATGGCAGCCACGCCTCGCTCGACGAACAGCAGACCTTGGTTGAACTGTTTCCTTTGTTGGCCGACGGCGGCTGGTATTTCATCGAGGATTTGGATTGGCAGCCGCCGGGCGAGCACCCGGCCAGGATTGCACTTACCAAGACACTGCTTCGCGAGATGAAGCAGCACGGCGAAGTCCGCTCGCTGGATCCCTTTGGCGTCGCCAACCTTGCTCACCAATTTGCGGAGATTCTTTT
Organism: Bradyrhizobium macuxiense; assembly: GCF_007993935.1. Classification (GTDB taxonomy): domain Bacteria; phylum Pseudomonadota; class Alphaproteobacteria; order Rhizobiales; family Xanthobacteraceae; genus Bradyrhizobium; species Bradyrhizobium macuxiense_A. Next base: position 653,119 of record NZ_VITY01000003.1, read on the forward strand.
TTTCGACAGTCACTATGAGTTGGCCAGGGCCAGGCTGATGGGCGGACTCGTTGCCATCCGCAAGCGGGGCGGATCCCGCTTGATATGAGCACCGTGAACCGTCAGCCGTCAGACGCTCTGCATAAGTCCGGCGATTTGCTCAGGAGTTAGCTTGAAGGTTGCCGTCTACACTATTGCGTTGAACGAAGCCGCGCATGCCGAACGCTGGGCGAACTCGGCGGCCGACGCTGACTATCGAATTGTGGCTGATACCGGCAGCAGCGATGACACGGTCGAGCGGCTGGAGCGTGCAGGAGTGATCGTTCACCGGATTGCGATTCGGCCCTGGCGTTTCGACGTCGCTCGAAATGCAGCGATGGCGCTCATTCCATCCGACGTTGAAATTTGCTGTTCGATGGATATGGATCGATACCTCGAACCGGGCTGGCGGCAGAAGCTCGAGGCCGCGTGGGCACCGGATACGACTGCCCTCTTCTGCCGCACCGTCTACCGAACGCATCCCGACGATCCAACAATCCTGCGGGGTTGGCCAACGAAGAATTTTCATCATCGCTGGGGTTATCGATTCAAGCGTCCGGTTCATGAAGCTCTCTCCTATTCCGGCAAGGAAATCACCAAAGAGTGCATCGATATCGTCATGTGCGAGGTGCAGGACCATTCAAAGGACACGCGACAACAGTATCTTCCGCTGATGGAAGTGGCGCATCGAGAGGATCCTGGCGATGCGCAGATCTGCTTCTGGCTCGGTCGGGACTATATGTGGGCGAACAGAAGCGGCGAAGCGACCGCCCTGCTCTCGCGTTATCTGGAACTGCCCACCAGCACGTGGGGTGAGGAGCGCGCCGAGGCGATGCGCTATCTCGCGCGAACTGCACCGACCAGGAAGATGTACTGGCTGGATCGAGCGCGGCTGGAAGCCCCACACCGGCGCGAGATCTGGCTGGACCTCGCAGAGCAATTTCACGCCGAAGCCGATTGGACCAATCTCTTCTGGGCGTGCGCAAACGGCATAGGAAAGACGCATCGCACCGGCAGCTATCTCGATGACGAGCACAGCTGGGGTTTTCGGCTATACGACCTCGGCGCTATCGCCGCTTGGCACCTGAACATGATGGATCAGGCTGTCGCATGGGGGCGTGCCGCCCTCGATCTAGACCCCAGCAATCAGCGACTCATCAATAATCTGGAGTTCTTCGTTAAGCGCCGAAGCGAGTTGAATTCGGGGAAGGCGACGTGACTTCTGAATTTTCGCATGCCAAATTCTTCACGTCATTCGGTACGATCGCATATGTCGACCCGGCAACGGGAGCGCTCCGGCACGGTCCAGGCGGACAGGTGCCCGATAATCTGGTCCTGTTACTGCCCCCGGATCCGGCGAGCCGCTACTGTCGCGTGCGCTACACGGCGGACGTTGCGAAGCCGTCCGAGGACTTCGGTTTTGGTCGGCTGGGGCTCAAGCCGCTACTGGACAAGAACAGCACGGCGGCGCCGCTGGAACTGATCCGTCTGGAGCGCGGGCTGTTCTGCCTGAAACTGGGCAATGCTTTTCTCTCGGCGTATCCCGGCGGTGACTTCGGCCTCGCGGAGACCTGCAGCAACTGGGAGTTGTATCTCACTTCCGAAGACCTGGGGCCCGACAGATTCCCCGCGGCAGACTACCGGTCTCAAAGTTACGCAAGCAGGGACATTCAGCAATACATCGTTCATCCGGCGGTCCGGGTTCAGACGGGTGTGAAGCCGCGGAAAGCGAGGCTATTGGCCTTCGGCTATCCGGCTTGGTCTCATGGACGGGTCTATTATGACCTGAGCAAGCATTTGTACGAGAATGGCTACATCTTAGATATCCTGAACTGGCGGCAGAACCACGCACAACACTTTGACGCGCTTCAATCGTACTATGATTGCTTCATTACCGCGCTGGACGGTGTCAGCGTGTTGGTTGATACCTACAAGGTACCGTACGAACGGATCATCGCGGTGTCCCACCACGAGTTCGACATCCGGATGCTCATCGAAAAGAAGGGCATCGAAGTCTTCGAAAAATTCTCCAACTATGCCGTTGTGAGCGACTATGTCTACTGCGCCTCCCTCATGGCCGGCGTATCCAGGGTCCCCATGGTCGCCTCTCTTGGAGTCGACTACGAAACCTTCTACTCCCCGATTGCTGAGCGTTTGGACGCGGTCGGCTACGCTTCCTCCATGGCGACAACGACATATGGAGTCGAATGGAAGCGAGGTGTGCTCGCTCAATCGGCGGCGACGGCCGCCGGGCTACCATTCAAGGTAGCCGGTTCGACGGCCAAACAAACGTCATTTCACGACATGCCGGAGTTTTACCGATCGGTCGGCGCCATCGTTACGAGCTCTATCAGCGAGTCTGGCCCCTTGCCCGTCTTGGAGGGCGCTGCCGCGGGACGGCTTGTCATTGGAACGCCCGTCGGCCATTTCCCGCAGAAGGCCAATCAGGGCGGTGGTATCATCGCTCCCATTCAAGCCGACAAGTTTGTGTCCTTCACCACGGCGACTCTGACCTTCTACAAGGAGAACCCTTCAGCCTATGTCGAGAAGTGCCAATCGATCCAAGAGGCCGCAAGAAACTTCGATTGGAAGTTCTCAATACAAGATTGGGTTGATTTGATTGAGCGTCGAAGACTCTGAACACCGGCCACTCCTGCCCGATGATCGCAATTGGATGCTTGATCGCGCCGTAGAATTTATGAGATCGGCCCGGAAAATCTCAACAACTCGGCGTAGTTGACGGGACACCCCTTCCGCCACGCATACCGCCTCCGCAAAACGGCTCGTTGCAACTCCCTTCCCGAACCAACAATTAACGACTCGGCTCGAATATCAGGGGCATTGCCGTTCGGCGCTCACCGAGAGGTTGAAATGAATTGGGTCAAGGCGTTGCTGCTGCTGTCCGTACTGCTTCTTGGATGTGCCGACCTCGCCACCACCAACAGGATCTTGGAGCTCGGGTTCGGCGAGGCGAACCCGTTCATGCAGATGGCCCAGGCCTGGTTCGGCGTCTGGTGGCTGATCCCCAAACTGGGCTTGACCTATCTCGTCATCGCGCTGCTTTGGCGCAGCGAAAACCTTTCCAGGATCGCTCTTGTCGTGGCGTTCTGCTCAACGCCCGTGATCAACAACCTCGTCATCCTCGCCGGCGCAAGCTGAACCAGCACACGCCGTTTGTGCTGGCGATGCGATCATCCTGCTCGTTGTCGTGAGCAGGCATGATCCAATCGATATCCCAGATCTCGGCCGCCTGATCACACTCCCGTTCACTTGCCAGGCCCCACCGTCAGGTCTGCGCGATGAACTCCGCGATCAAGCCGGCGACTTCCTGCGGCGCATCCTCGAAGCAGTAATGCCCGACGCCGGCAAGGCGCCTGACCGGCGCCGCCGGGAAGATCGCGGAAAACAGCGGCAGGAAATGGTCCGCATGCAGTGTGCGGTCCGCTTCGCCCCAGATCGCCAGCGCCGGCTTGCCGCGGATCGCGCGATCGGCGGCGGCAGTCGGCGCCTCGAATTGGTGCGCACCGGTCGCAAAGCCTCTGGCCCATCCGATCGCACCGAGGCAATCGGCCGGGCGCGCGAAAGGTGAGCCGTAGGCGGCGAGCCAGGCGTCAGTGATGACCGCGTTGTTCTCGAAGCCGTTGAGCTTGAGCGTGCTCAGGATATTGAAGCCGAGTTGGCCGAGAACCGGCTCGAGCTCACCGTTCGCCGCAGCCGATGCGATCCACTGAAACCAGGGCGAGACCTGCGCATTCGCGGTGACGCGCGCGAGCAGATCGCTCTGCCCGAACGGCGTCGGCCCGTTGGCCGAGATGACGCGGCGGATCCGATCCGGATGGCGTGCCGCGAGCCCCATGCCGACGGGACCGCCGAAATCGTGCATCACGAGGGTGACGTCGGTGAGGTCGAGCGCGACGACCAGAGCTTCGAGATTGTCGACATGGTCCTGCAGCCAATAGCTGCGCTCCGCCGGCGTCGCGCTCTTGCCAAAGCCCATGTGATCCGGAACGACCACGCGCCGCGTGGCGCACAGGACTGGCACCAGGTGCCGGAACAGATAGCCCCAGGTCGGTTCGCCATGGAGGCAAAGCACCACCTCGCCGTGCCGCGGGCCTTCGTCGACATAATGCATTCGGAAGCCTGATGCCGCGCTGAAGTGCGGCGTGAAGGGAAAGGTGCCGTCGAACGTTGCATCGGGTTGAACCATGGCTGGTCTCGGATGGTTTTAATTTGAAACCATCGTGTAACCCTTGAGGTTTTACTTTGCAACCGATATATCGAACCCTCGATCGGGCGGTCCATCGGGCCGCGCCGCGATGATGAGCGTCAGGCGGACCACGATGGCCAAGCGGGTGAGCCACAGGGACTCGATGTGCGGTGTAGCCCGGCCGCTCGATGCAATCGGCGACTGGTGGTCGCTGTTGATCGTCCGCGACGCGTTCGACGGGCTGCGCCGGTTCGGCGAATTTCAGAAGAGCCTCGGGCTTGCCAAGAACATCCTCTCCGCCCGGCTGCGCAATCTCCTCGCGCACGGCATCATGGAGACGGTGCCCGCGGCGGACGGCAGCCCCTATCAGGAATATGTGCTGACCGAAAAGGGACGCGGGCTGTTTCCGCTCCTCGTCGCGCTCCGGCAGTGGGGTGAGGATTTCTTCTTCGAGCCCGACGAGGCGCATGTGCTCCTGGTCGATCGAAAGAACGGATTGCCGGTGCGGCGGCTCGAACTGCGTGCGCAGGACGGACGCGTCGTCGGTGCAGAAGACACGATGGTGCGGCTGCCCGCCGGGAAAGGGATCGCGTGAGGCGCGCGTGCGCCGCGTGGGCATCGTCATCGGCAACTGGATCTTAACCCTCCTTGCCGCAGCATCGGCTGCGTGGAGGTTCGACCAATGCAGACATTCCGGATTTCGCTGAGCGATGGGACGCGGCAATTCCACACGGCGATTCAGGCGCCGGATCCCGCCTCCGCGCGTATCAAGGCCGCCTACTTCTTCGATATTTCGAAGTGGCGGATCCTGAGCGTGTCGCTGACAGGGGCCAGTGTCGCGGCGGCGTAGTCGCTGCGCGCCTTACGCCATCCGGTCGAGCTCGGTGGCCGCAAGTCGTGCGATCGCAAGGTCGATCTCGGCGAGCGGATCGTCATCGCCGAGGAACCATGCAGCCGACAAGCCTGTCCAGGCGATAATCCATGACAGCAAGCGCCGGCGATCCAGCTTCGCTGCTTCCACGACGATGTCGAGACGCAGCGCGAAGCGGCCGGGTTCGGTTGCGACCGGCCGTGCCGGATCGGCAAGATCGGGGTTGTTGAAGATGTTGGCGAAGTCGAAGCCACGCTGGTTCCCTGCGGCGCAACGTGGCAGGACCGCTCCAACCGGTTCCGCGCTGTCCTGCCCATGTTGGCTGATGACAGCCCCCACCCATCTCGCGCTACAATGCCGCAGCCGGTGCGACGGAGGGTGTGGCGATGCCGCGAAAGGGAATAACCGGACACGACGAGTGGGTGGTCACCGAGGCCCTGGCCACGGCGCTGGTTGCGCTTGAACAGTTGCCGTCGAAGCACCAGCCCCGCGCGCATATGGAGGATGTCCGGAAGATTCTGACCGCGAGATGCGAGGCCGGCGCTGTCACGCTGCATCTTGCGCAGGCCAAGTGCCGATTGTTTCCGGATACCAATCCGCTGACGATCTATGAGGAATACGGCCTCAAGGATGGGCTGGGGTAACGGCCGCTGCCGCGTTGCCGGCCTGAACCAACCCCACTGAAGAGCGAACGGCTACTCGTGGCTGATGCGCCAGATCGTGCCGTTGCCGTCTTCGGAGACCAGCAATGTACCATCGCGCGCCACGGTGACGCCAACCGGTCGGCCCCAGACTTCATTGTCGCCGATGACAAAGCCGGTAACGAAATCCTCGTACTCGCCGGTCGGCACGCCGTCCTTCAACCTGATCCGAATGACCTTGTAGCCGGTGCGCTTCGACCGATTCCACGAGCCGTGTTCGGCGGCAAAGGCATCGCCGCGATATTCGGGCGGAAAACTGCTGCCTGTGTAGAAGGTCAGGCCGAGTGAGGCCGAATGCGCCTGCAACAGCACGTCGGGGACTGTCACCTTGTCCTTCAGGTCGGGCCGCGCACCGGCATGCGCGGGGTCCTCGTTGGCGCCGATATAGTACCAGGGCCAGCCGTAGAACGCGCCCTCGCGGATCCGCGTCACATAATCGGGCACCAGGTTGTCGCCGCGGCCGTCGCGCTCGTTGGTCGAACACCATGGCGTGCCGCTTCCGGGCTGAATCGCGAGGCCGACGCAGTTACGAATACCTGTGGCGAACAGTTTCTGGTTCTTGCCGTCGGGATCGAAGGCGAGCACGGCGGCGCGATCGGTCTCGGCACCCCACGCCGCGCCAAGCGCGTGGTCGCGGCTCCAGGCTTCAATGCCGTCCGGAGGCCGGCCAAGCCCCTCGCCCGCGTTGCCAGCAGAGCCGACAGACACCAGCATCCGCTTGTCGTCTGGCGTGAACACGATATCACGCGTGGAATGGCCGTAGCCATGCGGCAGGCGAGCGACGATCGTCTCGGGCGCTCCAGACGCCTTGAGGTCGCCGTTGCGGTAGGCAAAGCGCACCACGCTGTCGGTGTTGGCGACATAGAGCCATTGCGGATTTTCGCCGCTCGGGAAGAATGCGATGCCGAACGGCCGGTTCAGTCCAGTCGCGTAGACCTCATTGGTCGCAGGCTTGCCGGCGCCGTTGTCGCTGCGCAGGACGCGGATGCGGCCGGGGCCGGTTTCAGCCACGAAGATGTCGCCATTGGGCGCCGTGCGAATGATCCGCGGTCCGCTCAGCCCACTGGCAAACAGCTCGATCTTGAACCCCGCCGGCACATGCGGCACCGCAGACGCAGGTCGCTGCACGACGCGCGATGAATTGCTGCTGGAGGCCGTTGCCCCGGGCTTGGGCAAGTCTTGCGGTCTGATCAGGCGCACCGTGCCCGGTCTGTCGCGCTGCCAGTCGCCAAAGGCCTCCGCCCCCTTCAGCACGGGCTCGGCGCCTGCCCGCGTGATGCCGGTCGCTGCGAGGAAAACGACGGACAGACTCACGCCGGCAAGTTTTGTTTTATGCATATGCTCCTCGCGTGAAATCCGATCAGCCGCGCAATTCATACCGCGGTCCGGCCGCTATCCGCATTCACAATATCGTCTGCTCTAGTGTCCCTTTGGCGGCGCAGCCAGATCGACCGGCTTGATGATCAAGGCCAGCGGGATCATCACAAGGCCGATGATCGAGAGCATCCAGAACACGTCGATATAGGCGAGAAGATCGACCTGCCGCTGCAGGGTCTGGCCGACCCAGGCGATCGCCTGCGACGCCGCGTCCGATGCATTCGACCCCTGCGACTGGAAGTAGCGCGTCATCGTGTCGATGGTCTGCTGATATCCGAGATCGGACGGCGCGGCATGCTCGATCAGCCGGCTCTGGTGGAATTGCTGACGTTGCGCCAGTGCGGTCTGGGCCAGCGCGACGCCCATCGATCCGCCGATGTTGCGCGCGACATTGATCAGCGCCGAGGCCTGGTTGGTCTTGTCCGGCGGCACGCCGTCATAGGACGCCGTCGTAACCGGCAGAAACAGGAACGGAAGTCCTGCGGAGAGGAAGATCCGGGCGAGCGCGGCATAGCCATAGGTGATGTCGCCGTTCAGTCCGGTCAGATGCCACATCGAATATGCGACGATGCACCCGCCGACCGCGATCAGATATTTGGGCTGCACGCGGCTGACGAGATTGCCGACCACCGGCATCAGGATCAGCGTGACGATGCCGCCGGGCGACAACGCAAGCCCGGCAAGCAGCGCGGTATAGTTCAGCTCGGTCTGCAACAGTTGCGGTATCAGCTGCGTCGACGAGATCAGCACCGCGCCCGTGCACAGCATCACCAGAAAGCACGATCCGAACTGGCGGCGTCCGAGCAGGCGGAGGTCGATGATCGGGTCCTTGCGCGTCAGCTCCCAGGGGATCAGGGCGATCAAGCAGACTGCCGAAGCCAGTGCGAAGCCCGTGATCATGTCGGACCCGAACCAGTCCTTGCGCTGGCCTTCGTCGAGCACGAATTCGAGCGAGCCGAGCCCGATCGCGACCAGCACGAAACCGATGTAGTCGACGTGCAGGCCGTCCTTGAGCAGCTCCTTGCGCTCCTCTTCGGCGCCGGACGGCTCCTTGACCAGCGTCCCGACCAGGAACAGCGAGATCAAGCCCATGGGTACGTTGATCAGGAATATCCAGTGCCAGGTATAGGTGTCCGTGATCCAGCCGCCGAGTGTCGGCCCGATCACGGGGGCCACTACCACTGCGACGCCGTAGATCGCAAACGCCTGGCCACGCTTGGCCGGCGGAAAGGAGTCGGCGAGGATCGCCTGCTCGCTGGTCGCCATGCCGCCGCCGCCAAGGCCCTGGATGATCCGGAACAGGACCAGTGCCTCCAGGCTCCACGCGAGCCCGCACAGCAGCGAGGCGAATGCGAACGTGCCGACGCAGATCATGTAGAAGCGCTTGCGGCCAATCACGGTCGAGAGCCAACCCGAGATCGACAGCACGATCGCGTTGGCGACGAGATAGCTGGTGATGACATAGGTGCTCTCGTCGATGCCGACTGCGAGGCCTCCCGCGATATGGCGCAAGGCCACGTTGGCGATCGTGGTGTCCAGCACCTCCATGAACGTCGCGATCGAGACGACGAAGGCAATCAGATAGGGATTGTGTCCGCCGGCGGCCGACCGCTCCGGCGACCATGCTGCGCCGCCGCCTGCCGCAACGTCACTCATCGCACCCTGGTCCAGGGCACGACCGACATGCCCGGCCCGACCGGCACATCATCAGGCCAATTGTCGACCACGATCTTCACGGGAACGCGCTGCACGACCTTGACGAAATTGCCGGTCGCGTTCTCCGCCGGCAGCAGGCTGAACGCGGTGCCTGAGCCCGGCTGAACCGACGCCACATGGCCGGTGAGCTTGCGTCCCGGATAGGCATCGATCCTGATCTCGACCGGTTGGCCCGGGCGCATGTCGGTCAGTTGCGTTTCCTTGTAGTTGGCGGTGATCCAGACCTCGTCGGGCACCAGCATCATGACGCTCTGTGCCGGCGCGACAAAGGTACCGACCGCACCGCTCAGTTTGACGACGCGTCCGGACTGCGCCGCAGTGATGCGGGTATATTGCAGATTGAGCTTGGCCTGATCGAGCTGCGTCTGCGCCTGCTCCAGCGATGCCTTGCTGCTCTTCAGCTGGGCCTCGAGGGTCTTGACGCCGAGCTCGGCCGCGGTCACCGCCGTCCTCGCACGGCTCGCATTGGCTTGTTGAGCGTCGAGGTCGGAGCGTGTCTGCTGCTGGCGCTGCACCGTGCCTGCGCCCTTGTCGACGAGGTCTTGCGCGCGGGCGGCCTCCTGCTCGGCAAATTTCAATTGTGCTTCGGCCTGTTGCGCCTGCGCCCTGGCTTCCTTGATCTGCTCCTGCTGGCTGTCGATCTGCGCCTGGACGTTGCTGATATTGGCTTCGGCGACCGCCACCTGCGCGCTGGCCTGATCGACCGCGATCTTGTAGTCGCGCTCGTCGATCCTTGCGAGGAGATCGCCGGCATTGACGTGCTGGTTGTCGGTAACAGGGACTTCGACGACATAGCCGCCGACCTTTGCTGCCACGGCAAAGCTGCGCGCGGCCACAAAGGCGTCATCGGTCGATTCATAATGCCGGATATTGAGCCAGTAGACACCGCCAGCAACGAGCGCGAGCAGGAGCAGACAGGCTCCGGCTGTGGCAAGCATCCAGTGCTCGCGCAGCCGGTCGCGCATGGACCGCTTGCGCTCGGTCTCCTGCTGCGGTGAGGACATGTGGTCCGGCCGCGAGTTTTGCTCGGGGGCGCGCTCAGGCTGCCGCGGCTTTTCCGCGGACGGCCCGCGCTCTCGGGTTTGGGCATCCACGGCAGCACCTCAAGCTACGTACGGAGCAATCTGCCTCGTTAACCGCAGCGTCGAGTGCTTGGTTCCTGTTCCGTGAAATGCGCTACACGGCCCTGGAACTGACCAGCGGCTTGTGCGCGGCTGCCGACAGGTCGCGATAGGCCGCCGCTTCGCCAACCAGCGCCTTGAGCGGAACCGTGAGCCGGCAGATCAGACCCTCGACGCGCCAATCGAAGTCGGCCCGTCCGCCGAGCTGGGTCTCGATGCTGGCGATGACGCTTCTGGTGCCGAAACCCTTCTGCTTCGGCTTGGTCACCGGAGGCCCGCCGGATTCCACCCAGGCCAGGATCAGCATCTCGTCCTGCACTTCCCAGGTGATCGCGAGCCGGCCCGGGAGCACCGACAGGCTGCCATATTTGGCGGAGTTGGTGACGAGTTCGTGAAGCGCCAGCGCCAGCGTCTGCGCCGTCGCCGGCTGCAACTGCACCTCCGCGCCATCGATCTGGATCTGTCCCGCTTCGGAATAAGGTGCGATCTCCTCGGTCACCAGCCGCCGGATCTCGGCGCCCTGCCAGCTCGACAACGACAGCACGGTGTGAACGCGCGCCAGCGCCGTGATCCGGCCTTCGACCGCCCGCACATAGGCGGTGACGTTCTGCGCGCGCGTCAGCCGCACGATCGATTGCGCCAGCGCGAGCGCGTTCTTGGCGCGGTGGTCGACCTCGCGGGTCAACAGGCTCTGCCGTTCCTCGGCCTTCTTGCGATCGGTGATGTCGACGGTGACGCCGCTCACCCGCACCACCCTGCCGTTCCGGTCGCTGGTGGCCGCGGCCGTCCCGACGCACCAGCGCACCTCGCCGTCCGGCCGCATGACGCGGAATTCGGCTTCATAGGACGTCTGTCCCTTGCCGAACCCGGCCCAGGCTTGCCGCAGTTCCTCGACGTCGTCAGGGTGAAACAGTTGCTGGATGTTGTCCGACGTCAGCGCGAAGGATTTGGGGTCGACGCCGAAGATCTTGTATTGCCCCTCGTCCCACATCCAGTCGCCATTGACCCAATCCCAGTCCCACGAGCCCATCTTGCCCGCGGCAATCGCCATGCTGCGGCGCGCCTCGCTCTCGACCAGCCGGGTGGTCGACTGCTCAAGCTCGGCGGTGCGCGCACGCACGCGGTCCTCGAGCTCGGCATTGAGGCGTTCGAGCTGCCGTGTCTTGCGGTAGAGCTCGGCGAACACGCGGATCTTTGCGCGCAACACTTCCGGCACGACCGGCACCGGGACGTAGTCGACCGCGCCCATCTCATAGCCACGCAGCCGGTCGATGTCGCTGACCTGGATTGCCGAGATGAAGATCATCGCGGTCTTCTGAAAACGCGGATGCTCGCGGATCATCGCCGCGAGTTCGAAGCCGTCGAGCTCGGGCATGCAGACGTCGACCAGGATGACGGCGACTTCGTTCTTGAGTAGGAACTCGAGCGCCTCGCGGCCGGACGATGCCGCGACGAGCGTTTCGCCGAGCTCCTTCAGGATGACCTCATAGGCCAATAGCTTGGCCGGCTGGTCATCGACCAGAAGGATGTTTACCTTTTCATGGTCCATCATGTTCGATCGCCGATCAGCGATGCAACCACATGCGGATCGCCAGCAGCAGTTGCTCTGTGTTCACGGGTTTCGCCAGGTAGTCGGATGCGCCTGCTTCCAGGCATTTCTCGCGGTCACCTTTCATCGCCTTCGCGGTCAGCGCAATGATCGGCAGCCGCGCAAAGGCGGGGTTTTGCCGGATGGCGCCGATGGTCTGGTAACCGTCCATCTGCGGCATCATGATGTCCATCAGCACGATCGCGATTTTCGGATTGGATTCGACCAGCGAGATCGCCTCGTGACCGGTTGTCGCAGTCAACACCTTCATACCTCGCCGCTCAAGCACGCTCGACAGCGCGAAGATGTTGCGGGCGTCGTCATCGACCAGCAGCGCGGTCTTGCCAATAAGATCCTCATCGGAACTATTGAGCTTCTCCAGCATCCTCTGTTTTTCGACGGGCAATTCCGTGATCACACGGTGCAGGAACAGTGACGTTTCGTCGAGCAGACGCTCGGGCGACTCCACCCCCTTGACGACGATGCTGCGCGCCATCGTGTGCAGTTCCGCGTCCTCTTCCGCCGAGAGTTCCCGGCCCGTAAACACCACAACGGGAATATTGGAGAGCTTATCGTCCTTGCGGATCTGATCCAGCACCTCGAAACCGCTCATGTCGGGCAGGCGCAGATCGAGCACGACGCAGTCGCATGGATTTTCGCGGAGCGTGGACAGCGCCCCTGCCCCGGTGCCGCTGGTCACGATCTCGATATCCTCGTGCCCGAGCAGCTCGGTGATGCTGAGCTGCTCCGCCGCATTGTCCTCCACGATCAAGAGGCGTTTGCGACGCGGTCTCGCATATTCCTTGATCTGCGACAGTGCCGCGCTGACGCCTTCGGTCGTCGTCGGCTTGTTGACGAAGGAGAAGGCGCCGCGCGCCAGCGCATGTTGCCGGTCCTCGTCGAGCGTGATGATCTGGACGGGGATGTGCCGGGTCAGCGGATTGTGCTTGAGCTGGCTCAGCACGGTCCAGCCCAGCATGTCGGGCAGGAACACGTCGAGCGAGACCGCGCTCGGCTGGAACTGCTTGGCGAGATCGAGCGCCTCGGCGCCGCGGCTTGCGACCAGCACCTTGAAGCCCTTGTCGCGCGCGAGGTCGATCAGCACCCGCGCGTAATGCGGGTCGTCCTCGACGATCAGCAGGATGGTGTCGCCGGGCTCGAGCTCGTGCCGGTCATCCGGCAGTTGCTCGATCACCCGCTCCTGCGCGCCTGTCGCCTGCAACGACGGCGCCGGCGTGTGCGGCATCGGCAGCGGCGCCTGCGGGCGCAACGCCACGGACGGTCCGGCATATTTCAGCGGCAGATAGAGTATGAACGTCGAGCCCTTGCCGGGCGCGCTGCGCAGATGGATCTCGCCGCCGAGCAGGCTCGCCAGCTCACGGCTGATGGCAAGGCCGAGACCCGTGCCGCCGTATTTGCGGCTGGTGCCGGCATCGGCCTGCTGAAACGCCTCGAAGATCAGCTTCTGCTTGTCCTGGGGAATGCCGATGCCGGTATCCGAGACTTCGAACGCAACGACGGCGGGCGCGGCGTTCAGGATCGGATGCTCGGCGCTCCAGCCGCCGAGCGCGGCGGACACGGTCAGGCTGACGCCGCCGTCGGCGGTGAACTTGAACGCATTCGAGAGCAGGTTCTTGAGCACCTGCTGCAGCCGCTTGGAGTCGGTGACCATGCTGCGCGCGAGGTTGGAGTCGACATCGATGCTGAAGGAAAGATGCCGGTTCTCCGCCTCATGCCGGAACGGCCGTCCAACCGTTTCGAGCAGGCTCGAGGTGAGGATTTCCTCGGCGTCGACCGTCACTGTGCCGGATTCGATCTTGGACAGATCGAGGATGTCGCTGATCAGGTTCAACAGGTCGGTGCCGGCGCCGTGAATGGTGCGGGCGAACTCGACCTGCTTGCCGGTCAGATTGCCGTCCGGATTCTCGGTGAGCTGCTGGCCCAGGATCAGGATCGAGTTCAGCGGCGTCCGCAACTCGTGCGACATGTTGGCGAGGAATTCGGACTTGTACTTCGAGGTCAGCGACAGCTCGGTCGCCTTCTCTTCCAGCGCGCGCCGCGCCTGCTCGATTTCCTGGTTCTTGCGCTCGACGTCGACGTTGCGTTCGGCGAGCTGCTGGGCTTTCTGCTCGAGCTGGTCGTTGGTCTGCTGCAATTCCTTCTGCTGGGTCTGCAACTCGCCGGCGAGCTGCTGCGACTGTTTCAGCAGCGCCTCGGTCTGCATCGTCGCCTCGATACTGTTGAGCACGATGCCGATGCTGTCGGTAAGCTGTTCGAGGAAGGTGATCTGCGAGGTCGTGAACGAGGAGATCGAGGACAGCTCGATCACCGCCTTGACCTGGTTCTCGAACTGCACCGGGAACACGACGAGGTTTTTCGGCATGATCCGCATCAAGGCCGAATTGATCGGCACCGCATCGCCGGGAATATCCGAGACGAGGCGCTGGCGCTTGTCGAGCGCGCACTGGCCGATCAGTCCCTCGCCGAACTGCACGATCTGCGGATGCGGATTGCTGCTGTCGCTGGCATAGGCCGACAGGAGCCGCAGCTGCGCATTCTCGGGATTGTCGACCTGGTAGATCACGCCCATATGCGCGTTGATCAGCGGCGCCAACTCGGTCAGCAGCAGGCGGCCGACGGTCGCGAGATCGCGCTGGCCCTGCAACATGTTGGTGAAGCGCGCCAGATTGGTCTTCAGCCAGTCTTGCTCGGTGTTGCGCTCCGTGGTGAGACGGAGGTTGCCGATCATCGTGTTGATGTTGTCCTTGAGCTCCGCGACCTCGCCGCGCACGTCGACCTGGATCGAGCGCGTCAGGTCGCCCTTGGTCACGGCGGTCGCCACTTCCGCGATCGCACGCACCTGGGAGGTCAGGTTGGCCGCGAGCAGGTTGACGTTGCCGGTGAGGTCCTTCCAGGTGCCTTCGGTGCCGGGCACGTTGGCCTGACCGCCGAGCCGTCCCTCGACGCCGACTTCGCGCGCCACGCTGGTGACCTGTTCGGCGAAGGTCGCAAGCGTTTCCGTCATGTTGTTGATGGTGTCGGCGAGCGCGGCCACCTCACCCTTCGACTTCACCGTTAGATTTTGCTTCAGGTCGCCGTTGGCGACCGCGGTCACCACCTTGACGATGCCGCGCACCTGCTCGGTCAGGTTCGCCGCCATGACGTTGACGGTGTCGGTGAGGTCCTTCCAGGTGCCGGCAACGCCGCGCACCTCGGCCTGGCCGCCGAGCTTGCCCTCGGTGCCGACTTCGCGGGCGACGCGCGTCACCTCGCCGGCGAAGGCGTTGAGCTGGTCCACCATCGTGTTGATGGTGTTCTTCAGCTCAAGGATTTCGCCCTTCACGTCGACCGTGATCTTGCGCGACAGGTCGCCGCGCGCCACGGCGGTGGTCACTTCCGCGATGTTGCGGACCTGGGTGGTCAGGTTCGCGGCCAAGAGGTTGACGTTGTCGGTGAGGTCCTTCCAGGTGCCGCCGACGCCGGGCACCACGGCCTGGCCGCCGAGCCGTCCCTCGGTGCCGACCTCGCGCGCCACGCGCGTCACTTCGGCGGCGAACGAGCGCAGCTGCTCGACCATCGTGTTCAGGGTGTCCTTGAGCAGCAGGATCTCGCCGCGCACGTCCACTGTGATCTTCTTCGACAGGTCGCCGCCGGCGATCGCGCTCGCCACCTCGGCGATGTTGCGGACCTGCGCGGTCAGGTTCGACGCCATGAAGTTGACGTTGTCGGTGAGGTCCTTCCAGGTGCCGGCGACGCCGGGCACCTCGGCCTGGCCGCCGAGCTTGCCCTCGGTGCCGACCTCGCGCGCGACGCGCGTCACTTCGCCGGCAAAGCCGTTGAGCTGGTCGACCATCGTGTTGATGGTGTTCTTCAGCTCGAGAATTTCGCCCTTCACGTCGACCGTGATCTTGCGCGACAGGTCGCCGCGCGCCACGGCGGTCGTCACCTCGGCGATGTTGCGGACCTGCGCCGTCAGATTGCCGGCCATCGAGTTGACGTTGTCAGTCAGGTCCTTCCAGGTGCCGGCGACGCCGGGCACGTTGGCCTGGCCGCCGAGGCTGCCGTCGGTGCCGACCTCGCGCGCCACGCGCGTCACCTCGCCCGCGAAACGGTTGAGCTGGTCGACCATCGTGTTCAGCGTCTCCTTCAGCTGAAGGATCTCTCCGCGCACGTCGACCGTGATCTTGCGCGACAGGTCGCCGCCTGCGATTGCGGTTGCGACTTCCGCGATGTTGCGGACCTGCGCCGTGAGGTTACCGGCCATCGAGTTGACGCTGTCGGTCAGATCCTTCCAGGTGCCGGCGACGCCCGGCACCTCGGCCTGGCCGCCGAGCTTGCCGTCGGTGCCGACCTCGCGCGCCACGCGCGTCACCTCGCCCGCGAAGGCGTTGAGCTGGTCGACCATCGTGTTGAGCGTTTCCTTCAGCTGAAGGATTTCGCCGGACACATTCACCGTGATCTTTTTCGACAGGTCGCCCTTCGCGACCGCGGTCGCGACCTCGGCGATGTTGCGGACTTGCGCCGTCAGGTTCGAGGCCATCGAGTTGACACTGTCGGTCAGGTCTTTCCAGGTGCCGGCGACGCCGCGCACTTCGGCCTGGCCGCCGAGCTTGCCTTCGGTGCCGACCTCGCGCGCCACGCGCGTCACTTCGCCGGCGAAGGCGTTGAGCTGGTCCACCATCGTGTTGATGGTGTCCTTCAGCTCGAGGATTTCGCCGCGCACGTCGACCGTGATCTTCTTCGACAGGTCGCCATTGGCGACCGCTGTCGTGACGCCGGCGATGTTGCGGACCTGCGCCGTCAGGTTCGACGCCATGAAGTTGACGTTGTCGGTCAGGTCCTTCCAGGTGCCGGCGACGCCGAGCACGTTGGCCTGGCCGCCGAGCTTGCCTTCGGTGCCGACCTCGCGCGCCACGCGCGTCACTTCCGACGCGAAGGCGTTGAGCTGGTCGACCATCGTGTTGAGCGTTTCCTTCAGCTGAAGGATTTCGCCCGACACGTTCACCGTGATCTTCTTCGACAGGTCGCCGCCGGCGATCGCGGTCGCGACGTCGGCGATGTTGCGGACCTGCGCGGTCAGGTTCGACGCCATGAAGTTGACGTTGTCGGTCAGGTCCTTCCAGGTGCCGGCGACGCCGGGTACCTGGGCCTGGCCGCCGAGCTTGCCCTCGGTGCCGACCTCGCGCGCCACGCGCGTCACTTCCGAGGCAAACGAATTGAGCTGGTCGACCATCGTGTTGATGGTGTCCTTCAGCTCGAGGATTTCACCGCTGACGTCGACCGTGATCTTGCGCGACAGGTCGCCGCGCGCCACGGCCGTGGTCACGTTGGCGATGTTGCGGACCTGAGCGGTCAGGTTGCCGCACATCGCGTTCACGGAGTCGGTGAGGTCCTTCCAGGTGCCGGCGACGCCCGGCACGATCGCCTGGCCGCCGAGCTTGCCGTCGGTACCGACTTCGCGCGCCACGCGCGTCACTTCCGATGCGAATGAACGCAGCTGATCGACCATCGTGTTGATGGCCTCCTTCAGCTGCAGGATCTCGCCGCGTACGTCGACCGTGATCTTCTTCGACAAGTCGCCGTTGGCGACCGCGATCGTCACCTCGGCGATGTTGCGGACCTGGCCGGTCAGGTTGTTGGCCATCGAGTTGACGCTCTCGGTCAGGTCCTTCCAGACGCCGGTCACCTCCGGCACCTGGGCCTGGCCACCGAGCTTGCCTTCGGTGCCGACTTCGCGGGCCACGCGCGTCACTTCCGAGGTAAAAACCGAGAGCTGCTTGATCATCGTGTTGACGATGTTCGCAGACTGCAGGAATTCGCCGCGCAGCGGCCTGCCCTCCACGTCGAGCTGCACGGTCTGCAGCAAGTCGCCCTGCGCGACCGCTGCGACCGCGCGGGTGACTTCGCGGGTCGGCCACAAGAGATCGTCGATCAGCGTGTTGACCGAGCTTTCCATGTCAGCCCACGCGCCACTGGCGAGGCCGAAATTGACGCGCTGGCGGGTCTGTCCTTCGCGGCCGACGACCTGCCCGACGCGCGCCAATTGCTGCGCCATGCGCTCGTTGGCGGCGGCGATTTCGTTGAAGGCGTCCGCGATCTTGCCGTCGATACCGAGATAATCGCCACGCATCCGCACCGAGAAGTCGCCGCCGCGCATCGCCTGCAGCGACTGCAGCAGATCGTGCGAGGAATCGAGACTTCCATTCGATGATTGGGCGCGGCGTGTATCAGCACGGGGACGAGGCGGCGAACCGAGATCGGTCATGGAATTTCCCCTACGCGCTGGCTACGAATCCGGGGACTCGGGAAAGCCAGTGTGACCATAAGAATGACTGCCTTGGATCTATTCAAGCGGGAAAACGCCAAAACCGCGATTTGTGACGCAAACCGAGTGGCTTAATGGTGAATGGAACCAAAAGTTCCAATGACGAATGAAACTTTTTCGCGAAACGTTGCTAGCGATCTGCCGGCCAGGTTCGCCGCACCAATTGCACCCGTTCGATGCGGCTGCATTGCTCGCAGCGATACTGAAGAATGTCCCTGCCCTCGCTGCCTGGAGAGCTGCTCTCAAGCCGCATCGTCCTGACGCAGCTGATGCAGGAGATCAGCGTCAGCAGCGGGCTACGATCGTCATTCATCGATGCCCGCGGTGGCGCGGTCGGATCGGTGATCATGGCGCTGGGCGATGCTATGGTGTCGGCTCTCACCACAACAAAATGCCGATCCTGCGGCACAGGTTCCGGCCTGGAAACCCGATTTAGGCTCGAGGCGGCGCGTCGGCCCTGGTTCAGCCGAGCGGCGGGATCACACCCTGGCGTTGCCGTGGCCCGGTTTGGGCTTGGCCTTATCCGGCCTGGTCTTGTTCAGCTTGGCCTTGTCCGGCTTGGCCGTCGCGATCGGGCGATCCGCATAGCTTCGGCTCAGCCGCTCGCGAACGGTCGGGAGGCGCTCGCCGCCACCAGCGGCTTTCCATCGGCCGATCAGCTCGGTGACTTCGGCGCGCATTGCCATCAGCCGGTAGGAGGCTTCGCTGCAATCCAGGTCGCGGTTTACCTGGTCCCGGATCGACGCTTCGATCAAGGTCATCTCAGCCCGCAAAGTGCTGATCCTGCGACGAATTTCATTGATCTTGTTGTCCATGGCTTATTAGAACAAAAATAGAACATATTGTCAAGTCACGATCCGGCAAGCGAGGTGGACGATGAGCATGGCAGCGGTGAAATTTGGCGGGGTTGCGGACCGGCTCGGCGGGCTGATGTCGCGCGCCCAGGCGCTGCGGTTGAGGAGCCTCGCCGAGGAGGCCTATCAGCCGAACCAATACGCGCGCGACCTGACGTCAGAGGAAGCCGAACGGCGCATCGATGCCCTGCGGGCGGAGATTGCGCTGGCGGACTCGTTCTGACCCCCAGCCGGCCGAGCCGGACAACTCCCTTAAGGCTTTGATAGAGCGGCGCAGCTAGGTCTGTTCTGTTATGGCTGCATGACCTTTGGGGGAGCCTTTCGTGCTGGAGCTGGAGAAGCGGTCGCCGCTCGCGTTCCCGATCACGCTGAAAGACGGGCGCATCCTCGCGACGGTCGGCGATGCCGCGGACTATCTGTCAACGCTGAACGCCGATCAGCGCGAGCGCGGCTATTGGAAGACGGCGATCTTGATGTTCAACAACGCGATGCGCGAACCCAGCTATCTGAGGATCGCAACGATCAACATGCGCTCTGCCCTTGTGTATGACCGCCTCGCCGACGACGTCGGCCCGTGATTGTGGCGTGGCAGCTACAGCCGAATCGGCGGTGGTTGCGTAGGGCCGTCTTCGTTATGGCCGCAAACAAGGTAACGGCGGTACACGCGACGGCCGGGCGCGCAATGCACTTCGGCCGCACTCTCGGGCCGCCTCAGAGGGTCAAGGCGGCCCATTTCTTTTCAAAGCAATTTTGCGCGGACGAACAACGTCCGCAACGCGTTGGTCGCTTGCACCGTCAGCATCGCGTTCCCCGCGGCGCGTTCCAGCGCAACCAGCGCTTCGTCATGCAGCGAGCGGAACTCCATCCATTCGACGGCGCTGAGATTGCTGATGAAGCGGTAGGCCTGGCCGACGGTCGCGAGCGTCACCGTCTCGCCGTTCAGCCGCACCTGGAATATCGCCTTCAGCGGTGTATCGGATTTGGAAACGTCACCCATGGCGGGGTTGTGCTCCGCGCCGCGTTAATGTCAATCTAATTTCTCTGCGCCCGCGCAGGTCCGCCTGCCCCACTGAATCGCATTGTCTGTTAGCGTTTCGTGGGGGTGATTCGTGCCTGATCTTGCCAACACAGCCTATCTCGATGCGCTCAATTCCGAGCAGCGCCGCGCCGTCGAGCACGGCGTCGGCAAGGATTGCATCGTGGGCGCGCCGCTGCTGGTGATCGCGGGCGCGGGCTCCGGCAAGACCAACACGCTCGCCCATCGCGTCGCACATCTGATCGTCGCGGGCGCCGATCCACGCCGCATCCTGTTGATGACCTTTTCGCGGCGCGCCGCCGCCGAGATGGCAGGCCGCGTCGAGCGCATCGCACGGCGCGTGCTGGGCGACCGCGCCTCGATCATGACCGATGCGCTGAACTGGGCCGGCACGTTCCATGGCATCGGCGCGCGG
The DNA here is from genome assembly GCF_007993935.1 of Bradyrhizobium macuxiense. GTDB lineage: Bacteria > Pseudomonadota > Alphaproteobacteria > Rhizobiales > Xanthobacteraceae > Bradyrhizobium > Bradyrhizobium macuxiense_A. The sequence goes on from NZ_VITY01000003.1 coordinate 673,348, forward strand.
CTGCTGCGCGAATTCGCCGAGCGCATCGCCCTCGACCCGGCCTTCACGATCCATGACCGCGAGGACTCCGCCGATCTGATCAACCTGGTCCGCCATGACCTCGGTTTCTCCCGCACCGAAAGCCGGTTCCCGACCAAGGGCACCTGCCTTGCGATCTACTCGCGTTGCGTGAATGCGGAGATGCCGATCGAGGCCGTACTCGGCCAGTTCTTCCCGTGGTGCTCCGGCTGGGCGGGCGAGCTGAAGCAATTGTTCGCGGCCTATGTCGAAGCCAAGCAGCGGCAGAACGTGCTCGATTACGACGACCTACTGCTCTACTGGGCGCAGATGGTGACCGACCCGGCGCTGGCCGAGGAGATCGGCGGCCGCTTCGACCATGTGATGGTCGACGAATATCAGGACACCAACCGCCTGCAGTCCTCGATCCTGCTCGCGCTCAAGCCGGCAGGACGCGGGCTCACCGTGGTCGGCGACGACGCGCAGTCGATCTATTCGTTCCGCGCCGCGACCGTGCGCAACATCCTGGACTTCCCGGCGCAATTCAGCCCAGCCGCCGAGATTGTCACGCTCGATCGCAACTATCGCTCGACCCAGCCGATCCTGTCGGCCGCCAATGGCGTGATCTCGCTTGCCAAGGAACGCTTCACCAAGAACCTGTGGACCGACCGGACCTCGACCCGCAAGCCGTTGTTGGTCACGATCCGCGACGAGGCCGATCAGGCGCGCTACATCGTCGAGCAGGTGCTGGCCAATCGAGAGGAAGGCACGCTGTTGAAGCATCAGGCGGTGCTGTTCCGCACCTCCTCGCACAGCGGACCGCTCGAGGTCGAGCTGACCCGCCGCAACATTCCGTTCGTGAAGTTCGGTGGCCTCAAATTCCTCGATGCCGCACACGTCAAGGACATGCTGGCGCTGCTGCGTTTCACGGCCAATCCGCGCGACCGGGTCGCCGGCTTTCGCATCCTGCATCTGTTACCCGGCGTCGGGCCGGCCTCGGCGCAGCGGGTGCTCGACCACATGGCCGAGGCCGCCGATCCGATCGCCGCGCTCGCCGCGCTGCCGGCCCCGCCCCGCGCCGGCGCCGACTGGCGGCTGTTCGTCGAGGCGATCGAGAATCTCCGCTACTCGGAATGGCCCGTCGACATCGAGCGCGCGCGCCTGTGGTACGAGCCCCATCTCGATCGCATCCATGAGGACAGCGAGGTTCGCCGCGCCGACCTCATCCAGCTCGAGCAGATTGCCGCCGGCTATCCGTCGCGCGAACGCTTCCTCACCGAGCTCACGCTCGATCCGCCCGACGCGACCAGCGATCAGGCCGGCGTGCCCCTGCTCGACGAGGATTACCTGATCCTGTCGACCATCCATTCCGCCAAGGGACAGGAGTGGAAGTCGGTCTATGTGCTCAACGTCGTCGACGGCTGCATGCCTTCCGACCTCGGCGCCGGCACCTCGGCCGAACTCGAGGAGGAGCGCCGCCTGCTCTATGTCGCCATGACCCGCGCCAAGGACGATCTGCATCTGATGGTGCCGCAGCGCTTCTTCGTCCACGGCCAGGCCGCCAAGGGCGACCGGCACATGTACGCCTCGCGTACCCGCTTCATCCCGGAACGGCTGCTGCCGATGTTCGAGCGGACCACGTGGCCACGGGCCGCCGCAGCGCAGGCTTCCTCCGCCAGCCGCGCGCCGCCGATCGACATCGGCGCCCGGATGCGCGGCATGTGGCGCTGACGAAAATCTTGGCGACGCCCGGAACGAAGCCGCCGGCCACGCGTTGAGGCGACGTTCGTAATCGGCAAACGACCATCCCCGACGGCTTCGGCGCGGTGCTCCGCGCGGGAGCCGTCGTTTTGTTGCGCCGCGTCAATTCACGCAGGAAACAGCGTAACCGGCTGGTCGAAGCCCTTCAGGGTGTAATCGGAACCGGCCGCCGTGATCATGTCGCGGGTTCGATCCCGTACCGCCGTCGTGACCAGGATCTCGCCGGACTTCGCCATCGCCTGGGCGCGTGCCGCGCGATTGACCACGGTGCCGATCGCTGTCAGGTCGCGATGGCTCTTGCCGAACTCACCGAAATTGGTGTCGCCGCTGTCGATACCGATGCCAATGCCGATCTCGACATCGCCGGCGCCGATCGTGCGCACCAACGCGTCGTGCCGGTCGCGAAAGCTGCGCTGGATGTCACGCGCCGTCTGCAGGGCGCGCGCGGCATGGTCGTCCCGCTTCACTGGAAAATTGAAGATCGCAAACACCGCATCGCCGATCGTCTTGTTGAGCAGGCCGTCATAGCGCCAGATCGCGGCCGCACAGTCGTCGTAGAACGCATCCAGCAGCGACGTCAGCCCCTCCTGCGCGATGGTCTGGGTCAGCGTGGTGTAGCCCCGCAGGTCGGCGAACATCACAGTGGCATCGATGGTCACGGCGCGCGCCTTCATGACCTTCGAGAACGCCATCTCGCAGATCGTGCAGGTGTTCGGGTTCATGCGGCTTGGCTTGATGCCGAACAGGCGGAACGGCGCCGACAACGGGCCGCGCAAGGGGATCGGCATATGGAGGTTCTGCCAGCAACCGAGGCAGATCGATGCAGGTTCCGGAGTCATCGGCGTATCACCTGCTGTTCCAGCGACGAAGTCCACCCCACCGTAGCACGGTCGACCACGAGCGCCCCAACCGAAATTGCCGGCACTCAGGCCGGCTTGACGAAGCTCACTCCAATCCGGGTCTTCTTGCTCCAGATCACCTGGCACTCGTGGACAACCGAGGCGTCGCGGGCCATCACCAGGCGGAATCTGTGCGGGACGAAGGCCGAATTCTCGACCTCGATGGCCGCCCCTTCCGGCGATATGTTCACGATCGTGCAATGCATGACCGAACCGCCCGACGAGACATAGCCGGGTTCATTGACCTCGGTTCGCGGATGCCTGCGCTTTTCGTCCACCCGGACTGCCTCCTCCACCTCTCTTCACGTGAACGTGGGCGATCGGCATTGCCGGAGTCAACGGCTGGCGCGGCCCACATCAGGCTTTCGCACCACGATTTGTGCGCAGCAGTAAGCCGAAATGCGTATCGCCTCCGCGCAGATGAGCCCCGCGTCGGCGCGGGCTTGCCGTTCGCGACGGCGCGAGGATAGCCTCATCTGATGGGCGATGCGCTGGCGCGACGCACGCTCCCAACAACAATGAACAGGCGCCATGGGGAGACGCGCCATGTTCGAGATTCTCGATCGCCGGACGACTCTGACCGGCAACCAGATCAAGATCCTTGCGGCGGCTATCATCGGCGATGCGCTGGAATTCTTCGACTACTTCCTGATCGGCTTTGTGCTCGCCTTCCTGATCGGACCGTGGAAACTGACCTTCGGCCAGTCGGCCACCGTGCTGATGAGTTCCGGCATCGGCGCCATCATCGGCGCCTATCTCTGGGGCTGGCTCGCCGACCGGGTCGGGCGCCGCATCGTCTTCATCGGCACGGTGCTGAATTTCTCGATCGCGACCGGCCTGCTCTATTTCACGCCCGACAATGGCTGGGTTTACCTCGCGATCCTGCGCTTCTTCGTCGGCACCGGCGTCGGCGGGCTCTATTGCGTCGACCTGCCGCTGGTGCAGGAGTTCATGCCCTCGCATAAGCGCGGCTGGGTCGGCGGGCTCGTCACCTGCGTGATCCCGCTCGGCGTCGGCCTCGGCGCCGTGCTCGGCGCGATCATGGGCACCGATCAGTGGCGGCTGTTGTTTGCGATCGGCGTGCTGCCGGCGGTCCTGGTGCTGCTGGTCAGGCTCTGGGTGCCGGAGTCGCCGCGCTGGCTGTGCCGGCAGGGACGCTATGACGAGGCCCGCAAGTCGCTGGCCTGGGCCCTCGAGGTGCCGCCATCGGAGCTGCCGTTGCCCAGCGCGGCCGATGCCGGCCCGATCGTCACGACCAGTTGGTTCGACCTGTTCAAATATCCGCGCAGCCTGATCGTCTCCTGGCTCGGCAACGCCGGCGCGCAGACCGGCGTCTACGGCATCACGCTGTGGGCGCCCGCCCTGTTCGTGCTGCTGCTGAAAGTCACGCCGCAGCAGGCCGCCAAGATGATGATCCTGCTCAGCGTCACCGGCTTCGTCGGCCGCATCTCGTTTTCTTATTTCTCGGAGTTGCTGGGACGACGCGTGGCGGGGGGCCTGCTCGGCTTCGGCGCCGGCGCGCTGACCATCATTGCCGGCTATCACTACGACGCGACGCTGCTCGGAATGTCGGCATTCTGGCTGCTGCTCGGCGCCGCCTTCTTCTTCGCCGACGGCGGCTTTGCGATCGTTGGGCCCTATGCGGCTGAGGTCTGGCCGTCGCATCTGCGCACGACTGGCATGGGGTCGGCCTACGGCTTCGGCGGCATCGGCAAGATCATCGGGCCGGTCGGCCTCGCATTGATCGTCGGCTCGAACAACTACCTCAAGCCGGACGTGCCGCTGACCCAGATCCCGACCGCCTTCGTCTATCTCGGCTGCTGGTTCCTGATGGCGGGCGCGGTCTACCTGTTCTTCGGGCTTGAGACGCGGGGCAAGTCGATCGAGCAGATCGACAAGGAGCTCAACGCGACGGCCGATGTCGCGGCCTCCGCAACGATCCGGCGCGCCTGAGGGAGGCGGACATGGACACGACTTCTGCGGATCTCGCCGGCGATCGTGACGTGATCGCCCGCGCCGAGGCGATCAGGGACGCGGTTGCGGCCGCCGCCGATGAGATCGAAACAACCCGCCGGCTGCCGCCCGATTTGCTCGACCGGCTGCATGGAGCGCAGCTGTTCCGCATGCTGCTGCCCCGCTCGACCAACGGGATCGAGACCGATCCCGTCACCTTCTTCCATACCATCGAGACCATCGCCAAGGCCGATGCCTCGACGGCGTGGTGCCTGAGCCAGGCCGGCGGCTGTGCGATGTCGGCGGCCTATCTCGATCTGCCGGTCGCGCAGGAGATGTTTGCCGACCCGCGCGCGGTGCTGGCCTGGGGCCCCGGCCCGAAGGTCAAGGCGATCGAATGCGAGGGCGGCTACCGGGTCACCGGCGTCTGGTCGTTCGCGTCAGGCGGACGGCACGCCACGTGGCTCGGCGCGCACTGCCCGGTCTATGCCGCGGACGGCTCGCCGCGCCACGACGCCAATGGCGAGCAAATCGAACGCACCATGCTGGTGCGGACCGAAGACGTCGAATGGACCGATATCTGGAACACGGTCGGGCTGCGCGGCACCGCCAGCGACCAGTTCGCGCTCAACGATTTCTTCGTTCGCGCGGACCATTCGATCACCCGCGAATTCGATCGCGAATGCCGCGAGAATGGTCCGCTGTACCGGATGAGCAACCACACCTGCTACCAGGTCGGTTTCGCCGGGGTCGCCTGCGGCATTGCCCGCAGCGCGCTGGACAATTTCGTCGACGTTGCCCGCAACAAGGTGCCGCGCGGGATGAAGAAGACGCTGCGCGACAATGCCGTGGTGCAATCCGGCCTCGCCCAGGCCGAGGTCAATCTGCGCGCCGCCCGCGCTTTCCTCCTGCAATCGATGGCGGACATCTGGAAGGACCTGGTTGCCGGCCACAGCATCACGGTCGCACAGCGCATGACGATCCGGATGGCGGCGACCCACGCCATCCATAAGGCGCGGGAGGCCGTCGACTTCGCCTACAACACGGCCGGCGCCACCGCGATCTTCGACGGCCATCCGTTGGAGCGGCGCTTCCGCGACATCCATACCGTGACGCAGCAACTGCAGGGCCGCTTCAGTCATTTCGAGACCGTCGGCGCCTGGATGCTGGGTGTCGAGGCCGACCTCAGCTTCGTCTGAACTCTCAAGGAGAAGAACCATGCCATTGGGCGGACTGCAGCATTTCACCATCGAACCGCAGGACCTTGAGCGCACCAAGGAGTTCTATTGCGATGTGCTCGGGCTCGAGAATGGCGACCGTCCGCCGCTCGATTTCCCGGGCTACTGGCTCTATTCCGGCGGCCAGGCCACTGTCCATTTGATGGGCACCCGCAAGCCGCGCGACGGCATCGTCGTGCGCGGCACCGAGAAGAAATACGAAGACACCGGCCGCCTCGACCACATCGCCTTTGCCGCAACCGACGTCGAAGGCGTGCGCAAGCGCCTGCAGTCGAAGAACGTCACGTTCCGCGAGCAGATCGTGCCGCGCACCGGCGACACCCAGATCTTCCTCTACGATCCCGACGGCGTCGGCGTGGAGCTGAACTTCCCCAAGAGCTGATCCGGAAGGAGCTGAAGCGGCCTGCGCCGGATTACCTTGCTCGACAAATGGCTGACGCAAGCGTCGGCCAAGATTTCCCATCGCGAAAGGGGTTCCCGACAAGGCCCTGACTCGGCCATCACTCGGGCGTGATCCGGTCGGTTTTTCTTCAACATTGAATGACGAATTAACCGGGCCGCGCCGCTGCGGCAGAATAGCCGGGTGCTGCGCCTTTAACCTACCCCAGGGCATGGTGGCCCGGCTATTCGTCCCCACTTCGCGGGCGAAAGTCCTCAGAGCGCTTTCGCGCGAAGTGGATACCGGTTCGCGCAAAAGAAAGCGCGTCAGATGTCTAGAGCCCCGTTCCGACTCCATCGGAACGGAAAAAGGCTCTAGTCGAGCCCGCGCTCGTGGCTGAGGCGAACCATTTCGTTGATGAAGATTTGTTTCTGCTTGTCGTCGAGACTGGCATAAAGCGGCTCGGCCGCGTCGGCGACACCGCGCTGATCGACCGCGCGATCATTGAGGAACTGGGCCTCGTTGCGCATCTGCTCGATGATGTCGTCAGGCGGATCGCGTTGCGCGCGCGCAATGCGCAGGTTGAGCCGGTCGGCGCCATTGTGACCAAGATAGTGCATCGCACTGTTGAAGCCGGCCCAGTTCTTCTCCTGCTCCGGCGTCAGGTTGAGTTCCTTCTTGATCCGCTCGATGTTGGCGTCGCTGTTGGCGACGATCTGTTCGGCCGTGAGCTGCGGTGCGCCGGCCTGGGTCAGCACGGTCGGCGCTTGCTTGGCGCCCTTGTCCTTGGCGGCGGCCTTGGCCGATTTGGCGGCCTTGGCGCCCTGCTTGTCACCGGATGCCGGAGCCTGTGCGTTCTTGCCGTTACCGGCATTCGGGTTGCCATTGTTGCCGGTCAACACCCCGGTCACCCCGGTCACGACCCCGACGACGCCGCCGATGGCTCCGCCCAGGACCCCGCCAACCGGTCCGGCAGCCTTGTTGCCTTCGCGCGCGCCCTGCTCGACGCCCTGCACGATCTGCGCATCGACCATATGAGGCACTGCAAGCAGCGCGACGGTGGCGGCCCCAACCGCGGCGCACAATTTCCATCGTGCTCGCAGCTTCGCTACCGGGATGAGCATGATCGGGTCTCCGTGATCGATGGTGGATTTCAGAATGGAAGCGGGGGCAGGCTCGACGAATCCGACTTTATCGTCTCCGCCTTCGGCAAGTCTATCGGTCGGGCTGGGCATCAACATGACGGAACACGGATCGGTCAGGCTTGACCGGAAAGCTGCGGCTCAACCGCGCACCGTCCGCGATGATCGCTGTGCCAACCTGCGCGTGCGTCGCAGCATGGTTGCAAGACGCGCCGCAAACCGCCGGCATTCGCAGTGATGCTGGTGACGCTGCCTGCGAATTGACCACAACGTTAGTACTACGTGGCACAGGCATCTCGTTTCTCGACAGCCGCCGGCAATTCTGTTCTGATCGGTGTGAACGAAATCCCGCGACGTCGCGCGAACGCGACGCACAAAAACAACAACGGGATTCGAAGAAGTCTTTTGTCCGTTGGCTACCAGGGAGGGAATGCCATGTCACGGAAGAAGCTTTCGCGCCGAGAATTCGTTGCAGCGACAGCGCTGTCATCGGCGGCGCTCATCACAGCCCCCTACGTGCGTGGCGCCTACGCAGCCGGCAAGCTCTCGATGGGCTTCTGGGATCACTGGGTGCCAGGCGCGAACAGCGCCTCCACCGAGCTGGTCAATGAATGGGCCGCCAAGGAAAAGGTCGAGGTCCAGATCGACTACATCACCAGCCAGGGCAACAAGAACCTCGTCACCATCGCCGCCGAGGCGCAGGCGAAATCCGGTCACGATATCTTCCAGATGCCGACATGGTGGCCGCAGGCCAATGCCGAGCTGCTCGAGCCGGTCAACGACATCATGGAGCCGTTGATCAAGCTGAACGGTGACGTCAACGGCACGGTGAAATATCTCGGCCAGGCCGACGGCAAATGGCTCGGCGTTCCCGCCAGCGTCGGCAGCCAGATCAAGGGCCCCTGCTCGCGCATCGACTTGATGAAGAAGTACGCCAACATCGACGTCCAGGAGATGTATCCGGCCGGAAGCCCGCCGAAGGCTGATAACTGGACCCTCGACACGTTCCTCAAGGCGGCCGAAGCCTGCCACAAGGCGGGCTTCCCGTTCGGCATCGGTCTCGGCGAGACCAGCGACAGTGTCGACACTGCCGGCGCGATCTTCCAGTCGTTCGGCGCGCAGCTGGTCGACGCCAAGGGCAACCTCACCGTCAAGACCGACGCGGTGCGCCAGTCGCTCGACTTCTACAAGAAGCTGCTCGCCTTCCTGCCGCCGGATGTGTCTGCGTGGGACGACGCCTCCAACAACAAGTGGCTGGTGGCAGGCAAGGGCGCGATGATCATGAACCCGCCGAGCGCCTGGGCGGTCGCCAAGCGCGATGCCCCGCAGGTCGCAGAGCAATGCTGGACACATGGGTTCCCGGCCGGCCCGAAGGGACGTTTTGCGCCCTACCTGCCGTTCTTCTGGTCGATCTGGTCGTTCTCGAAGAACAAGGAAGCGGCCAAGAGTCTGCTGTCCTTCCTGTCGCAACCCGCATCGATCGAGAAGATGGTGGTCGCGAGCGGCGGCTATGACCTGCCGGCCTACGAGAAGCTCACGACGTTGAAGGTCTGGGAAGAGATAGGGCCGCCGAAGGGCACGCTCTACCACTACCCGAACCCCTACAAGCACCAGACGCTGTCGATCGCGGCCTCGCCTGCGCCGCCCAAGGTTGCGCAGCAGATCTACTTCCAGGCCACCCTGACCAAGATGTGCCTGCGCTACTACCAGGGTGAAGGCATGGAAAAGACGCTCGCCTGGGCCGAGGGCGAGTGTGAAGGCTTCATGCGAAGCTGACGCCAGGCGAGCTCTCGCGCGACCGCCCCTGGTGCTGGCCGCGCGAGCTCTCGTCTCTACTTCCCGGCCGCCGAACCGGCGAGCTGTGCAACCAACCCGCGCGAGGGACCTGCGTTATGGTTGATGTCGCATTCCAGCCCAACCGCACAGCGGCGGCCCAGTCAGGGCGAAGGCGTGTCGGCCTGCGCAACGCGCTACGGCGCAAATCAATGTCGGCGTTCCTGATGACGCTGCCGTTGATCCTCCTGATCGCGATCCTGGTGATCTATCCGGCAATCTATTCCCTACATCTGGCGACGCTGAACAAGGCGATGACGAAGTTTGTCGGCTTCGGCAATTTCGAGTTCCTGTTCAAGCGCGAAACGTTCTGGCTGGTGGTCAAGCAGTCCTGCATTTTCGCGATCTCGGCAGTGGTTTTCAAAGCCCTGATCGGTTTCATCGTTGCGCATTTCGTGCACAACGTCCCCGCCAACAAGCAGCGCAAGTGGCGCGGCATGCTGCTGGTGCCGTGGGTGATCCCGCCGGCGATGAGTACGCTGGCCTGGCTGTGGCTGTTCGACCCGTCCTACAGCGCCTTCAACTACACGCTGTCGTTCTTCGGCATCGGCCCGATCCCGTGGACCGGTGACGCGATGTGGGCGCGCTTCTCGGTGATCCTGGTCAATGTCTGGTACGGCGCACCGTTTTTCATGATCATGTATCTGGCGGCGCTGAAATCGGTGCCCGAGCAGCTTTATGAGGCGGCCGCGATCGACGGCGCCAATTGGTGGCAGCGGATCTGGTACGTGACGCTGCCGATGATGCGCAACATCATCGCGATCACGACGCTGTTCTCGCTGATCGTGACCTTCGCCAATTTCGACATCGTGCGCATCCTGACTGCGGGCGGACCGCTCGACCACACCCACATCTTCGCCACCTGGGCGTTCCGCGTCGGCATCGAGGGCAGCGACATTCCGCTCGGCGCCAGCGTCTCGCTGTTCATGGTGCCGATCCTCGCGGTCGCGGCGATCTTCATCCTGCGCGACATCACCAAACGCGGGAACGAATCCTGATGAGCACGATGACGATCGACAAGTCGGGGCCGACCCGCAAGGTCAAGTACGGCAGCATGAGCCGCGACCGGACCTGGGCGCTGCGCTGGTCCTATTTCTTCCTGATCCTGTTTGCGATCTTCTCGCTGACGCCGCCGCTCTACATGCTGATCACATCGCTGAAGAGCAGCGCCGAGATCTCGGCGGCGACCAACCCGTGGTGGGTCTATCATCCGACACTCAGCAATTACATCGAGCTCTTGACCTCGAACCAGTTCCTGCGCTTCTTCTGGAATTCGGCCTGGGTCTCGATCATCGTGGTCACCATCACGATGCTGATCAGCGTGCCGGCCGCCTTTGCCCTGGCGCGGATGAAATTCTGGGGCTCGGCGACGCTCGCGACCGGCGTGTTCCTCACCTACCTCATTCCGGACAGCCTGCTGTTCATCCCGCTGTTCAAGATGTTCGCCGTGTTCGGCGACTGGACCGGCATCCAGCTCGTCAATCGCTGGTACGTGCTGCTGTTCATCTACCCGACGCTGACGGTGCCGTTCTGCACCTGGATCATGATCGGCTATTTCGCCTCGATCCCGAAGGAGCTCGACGAGGCCGCGATCATCGACGGCGCGAGCTGGTTCCAGACGCTGACCCGGATCTTCATTCCGGTCGCGCTGCCCGGCCTGATCGCGGCGACGATCTTCGCCTTCACGGTCTCCTGGGCCCAGTTCCTCTATCCGCTGGTGTTCACCACCTCGACCGATCAGCTCGTGCTGCCGGTCGGCATCATCACCACCCTGATCAAGGGTGACGTCTTCAACTGGGGACAGATCATGACCGGCGCCCTGCTCGGCGCCGCGCCGCCGCTGATCATCTACGCCTTCCTGATGGACTACTACATTGCCGGCCTGACCGCCGGTGCGACAAAGGGTTGAACGCGACAAGGATGGGAATTCATGGCCGACGTCAGTTTGCGCAAGGTGGTGAAGCGTTACGACGAGGTCGAGGCGGTGCGCGGCATCGACCTCGATATCGCCGACCATGAGTTCGTGGTGCTGGTCGGGCCGAGCGGCTGCGGCAAGTCGACGACGCTGCGGATGATCGCCGGCCTCGAGGACATTTCCGACGGCGATATCATGATCGGCGGCGACGTCGTCAACGATGTACCGCCGAAGGACCGCGACATCGCCATGGTGTTCCAGAACTATGCGCTGTATCCGCACATGACCGTCGCGGAGAACATGTCGTTCGGACTGCGGCTGAAGAACTACCCCAAGGCCGAGATCAAGAGCCGGGTCACGGAAGCTGCCCGGATGCTCGACATCACCGACCTGATCGACCGCAAGCCCAAGCAGCTCTCCGGCGGCCAGCGCCAGCGCGTCGCGATGGGACGCGCCATCGTGCGCAATCCGAAGGTGTTCCTATTCGACGAGCCGCTGTCCAACCTCGACGCCAAGCTCCGCGTGCAGATGCGGATCGAGATCAAGAAGGTGCACCAGAAGGTGCGCACCACGACCGTCTACGTCACCCACGATCAGGTCGAGGCGATGACGCTGGCCGACCGCGTCGTGGTTATGAACCACGGCAGGATCGAGCAGATCGGCACGCCCAACGAGCTCTATCACAAGCCGGCGACCCGGTTCGTCGCGAGCTTCATCGGCTCGCCCGCGATGAACTTCGTGCCGTGCCGGCTCGAGGACGTCGGCGGCAAGCTCAACGTCCGGCTGACCGACCGCCTCGCCTTCGCGCTGCCGCCCGCGCGCGCCGCTCGCTACCAGTCCCTCTCCCGCACCGACAGACTGCTGCTGGGCATCCGGCCCGAGCACGTCATGGAGGCGCGGCCGCATGCCGGGCCGGGCGTCGAACCGTTCGATGCGGTGCTCGACGTCACCGAGCCGATGGGCATGGAGACCCTGGTCTATTTCACGCTCGAGGGCAGCCAGGTCTGCGGCCGGGTCAGCCCCAATGCGGGCGCACAGGATGGCAGCCCGCTCCGATTGGCTGTGGACCTCAACAATATGCATTTGCTAAACGAGGTGACCGGCGCCGTCCTTTGACGGCGCACAAGAAAACCTCAAGGGCAGGAAATGGCCACCAACAAGAAGAAGATCTTCATCACCCAGACTCTGTCTCCGGGGGCACGGGTCCTCCTCAACGAGCGGGACGACGTCGAACTCATCGAATTTCCCAACCTGATCTCGGCCAAGGACTTCCAGGCGATGCTGGAGCAGCACGCGCCGGTCCATGGCGTCGCGCTCGGCGCGACCCGCTTCGGCGAGGCCGAGCTCGAGGCCTCCAAGGGGATGCTGGTGGTGACCCGGATCGGTGTCGGTTACGACGCCGTCGACGTGCCGGCGCTGTCGGCCCGCAAGGTGCCGCTGATGGTCGCAGGCACCGCGAACTCGCCGTCGGTCGCAGAGCATGCCGTGTTCATGATGCTGACGCTGGCCAAGCGCGCGCAGGAAATGCACACGATGGTGAAGGACGGCACCTGGGCGAGCCGGCTCGGCGTGCTGCCGTTCGACCTCTACGGCAAGACGGTCCTGATCGTCGGTTTCGGCCGCATCGGCACCCGCACCGCCAAGCGCTGCCTCGCGATGGAAATGAACGTGCTGGTCTACGACCCCTACAAGCCCGCCAGCGAAATTACCGCGGCCGGCTGTGAGGCGGTGCCGAGCCTCGAGGCGGCGCTGCCGCGGGCGGATTTCGTCACGATCCACTGTCCGAAGTCGCCCGAGACCGTCGGCCTGTTCAACGCCGCGCGGATCAGGCTGATGAAGCCGACCGCCTATCTCATCAACACGGCCCGCGGCGGCATCGTGGACGAGAAGGCGCTGCACGACGCGCTGGTGTCGGGCAAGCTCGCCGGCGCAGGCCTCGACGTGTTCGAGGTCGAGCCGCCGCCGGTCGGCCAGCCGCTGCACGCCCTGCCGAATGTGATCATGGCACCGCACGTCGCGGGCGTGACCGTCGAGGCCGTCGATCGCATGAGCGAGCAGACCGCGCGCAATATCCTGAGCGTGCTGGACGGCAATCCGCTGCGCCAGAACGTGATCAATCAGGACGTCCTCGGCTGAGCTTTCAGCCTTCCAAAAGCGCGATGAGAGGTCATTCGCGCTTTTGTTTGTTGTTTGAGCACGATCTTTTCGGAAAAACCGCTTCACACCTTTCCGGATCGTGCTCTAGTTGCGCCGCGGTCGATCCCGCGAGGTCGGCCCGGCGATGCGGAGCATGCACAATGGCCTTCAAGGAATTCGGCAACTACGATGCGGTCGGTCTCGCCGAGCTGGTCCGCAAGAAGGACGTGACACCGAAGGAGCTGCTCGACGAGGCGATCGCGCGCACCGCCGCCGTCGACCCCAAGATCAACGCGGTCGTCGTCAAGCACTACGACTACGCCGAGCGCCAGATCGCCAAGGGCTTGCCCGACGGTCCGTTCACCGGCGTGCCGTTCCTGCTGAAGGACCTCGATCTGCTCGCGGGCACCCGCACCACGTCGGGCGCAAGCCTGCTGAAGGACTTCGTCGCAGACCACAACGGGACGCTGACCCAGCGTTTCCTCGATGCGGGTCTTGCGATCTTCGGCAAGAGCGCGAGCCCGGAATTCGGTCTGATGCCGACGACCGAATCCCGTCTGTTCGGCCCTACCCGCAATCCCTGGAATCTCGAGCATTCCTCCGGCGGCTCGTCCGGCGGCGCCGGCGCTGCGGTCGCGGCGCGTATCCTGCCCGTCGCGCATGCCAGCGACGGCGGCGGCTCGATCCGGATTCCAGCCTCCGCCTGCGGCGTGTTCGGCATGAAGCCGACGCGCGCCCGCAACCCCTGCGGTCCCGATCGTGGCGAAGGCTGGGGCGGGTTCTCGGTCGGCCATGTGCTCAGCATCAGCGTCCGCGACAGCGCGGTCATGATGGACGCGATCCACGGCCCGGAGCCGTCGAGCCTCTACGTCGCGCCGCCGCCGGAGCGGCCGTTCTCGCAGGAAGTCGGCCGCGACCCCGGTCAGCTACGCATCAGCTTCACCGACAAGTCACCCTATGGCGATGCCATTGATCCCGAGATATCAGCGGCGGTCCGCGACATCGCCAAGCTGCTGGCTGGCCTCGGCCATCATGTCGAGGAGCGCGCGCCGTCGCTTGCGGCCGATCCCGCCGCGCTCATGGCCACGATCGTCGGCGGCAACACGGCGCTGACCATCCGCCTGCTCGAGCAGCGGGTCGGACGTACGCTGACGTCGGACGATGTCGAGCGGCTGACGCTCGCGAGCGGCCAGAACTCGGCCAAGATGGTCCCGGCCGACTATGTCGCCGCGCAGCTTGCGGCATTCCAGGTTTCGCGCGGGCTTGCGACTTTCTTCGAGGGCTGCGACATCTTCCTCAGCCCGACGCTGTGCGCTCCGCCGCTCCGCCTCGGCGAGTTGAACACGATGTCCGAGGATCTGTCTCACATCGCGCCGGTGCTGCGCCGCTACATGCCGGGCACCTCGATGTTCAACATGTCAGGGCAGCCGGCGATGTCGGTGCCGCTGGCCTGGAGCAAGGCCGGCCTGCCGCTCGGCATGATGTTCGCGGCCAAGCTCGGCGAGGAAGGACTGCTGTTCCGTTTGGCCGGCCAGCTCGAGCAGGTTCGTCCCTGGAAGGACCGCCGGCCTCCGGTCTGCGCCTAAGCGCCATCAAGCGAAGCGCCTAGCTTACAAAGGATAGTCAGATCAGGTAGATAGGAAGAGCGTCGGCGCGATTCCGCCGGCGTCGTGCCTGGGAGACCGAACCGTGAGTGACCCGACCGACAATGCGCTTGCCGCGATCGCGAGCATTCTCGATCAGACCAAGACGCCTCCCGAGAAGACCGCGTCGCCCGACAAGGCGACGGACAAGGCATCTGAGCCGTCTGAGGATCCGCCGGCCTCCATCGCGATGCCACCGCCCCTGCCCACGTCGGTCGAAGTCGTTACCGTCGAGACCGTATCCATCAAGACCGTGACCATCGAGGCCGCGCCCGCCGAACCGGCGGCCGTCGAGCCGGCACCGGTCGAGGAGCCCGCGCCGACCGAACCGTCTCAGCCGGTCGCACAGGCTGAGCCCAGTGAGCCCGAGCTGAGTGAATCCGAGCCGAGCGCGCCGGAGCCGGAGCCGATCCAGCCGCCTCAACCGATCGAGGCCAACGGCTATTCCAAGTCCGGACCAGGCCCAATGGCCGCGCTGCGCTTCCGCTGGACGGTGCGCCAGGACGGCGCTCAGTACTATGTCGACGAAACCGTCGGCGAAGGATCGGCCCCTCTGGTCAACGGTCCGATGGACCGGGACGCCGCGATCAAATTCGTCGACGATCGCGAGGCCGAAGCGCGGCGGCGCTTCGAGCATTTCAAGCACGAGATCGCCAGCCGCACCGCTGCCGCCCTGCGGATGAGCCGGGACAGCAACGAGGCCTAACCCTGCGGCGGCCTCGGCGGTCCCAAAAAGTCCTTCTTCGCGAGATCGACGCCGGCATGGCGCAGGATGTCGTAGGCGGTTGCGACATGGAAGAAGAACTGCGGAACGCTGAAGGTCAGGATCAGGGACCTGCCGGTGAATGTCCTGGTCGCGCCGCTGCGGAACGTAAAGACGACATCCCTGTCGGCGGCGGCGTCGATCACCTGCCGCGGCAGACCCAGCGCAAAATCAATCGTGGCGGCAATCCGCGCCTTCAACTCGGCAATGTCGGGCTCCGCCTCAGCGAAAACCGGCGGTGCGCATCCCGCCAGCAAGGCACAACTCAGGACGACATGTCGGTTCGCTTCCCCGACCTGCTGGCGAAGGCTGTACATGTTCGGGGCGAGCCGCATCCCGAGCAGCACGTCAGGATCGATCTTGCGAGCCAGAGCATGGGCCTGCGCATGATCGAGCAATGCGGACAGATTGCGCAGATACGGCACATAAGCGCCGACGGATGTTTCGCGGAGCGAGATGGTCATCTTTGTGTCTGCTATGCTGGCTCGATCGTCTCAACTGGTCTAAATGCTCCGCAACGACATGTCATCGGAATTGACGGAGACCTCTATGTTTCGCGCGCTGGCCGGCCTCGCTCTCACTTTGCTTTTTTCGGCCGCACATGCGCAATCAGCGCCATCCCGGCTCGATGAGATCGTCAAGCGCGGCACGCTGCGCGTCGGGATGACCGGCGACTACCTGCCCTTCACGGCGCTCGACAAGGAGACCAAGACGTTTCGCGGCTTCGACGTCGACATGGCGCAATCGCTCGGCAAGGCACTCGGCGTCAAGGTCGAGTTCGTGCCGACATCGTGGCCGCAGATGACCAGGGATTTCGAGGCCGACAATTTCGACATCGCGATGGGCGGCGTCTCCATCACCTTCGACCGGCAGAAGAAGGGCCTGTTCTCGACGCCGATCATGCGCGAGGGCAAGACGCCGATCGCGCGCTGCGCGGACAAAGGCAAGTACGACACGCTCGCCGGGATCGACAAGCCCGGCATCCGAATCATCGTCAATCCCGGCGGCACCAATGAACGCTTTGCACGCGCCAACGTGAAGGCGGCCGACATTCGCGTCTTCAACGACAACACCAAAATCTTCGACGAGATCGCCAAGGGCGATGCCGACCTGATGATGACCGACGCGTCCGAGACACGCTATCAGCAGAAGCTGCATCCCGGCGTGCTCTGCGCCGTGCATCCCGACAAGCCGTTCGACTTCGCCGAGAAAGCCTACTGGATGCAACGCGACGTCGCCTTGAAGGCGTTCGTCGACCAGTGGCTTCACATCACGCACGAAGACGGCAGCTACGCGAAGATATACGCTGTGTGGTTCGAATAGCCTGCGGCGTCAGACCCGCGTGCCCAAAAATTGATGCCAACGGCCTGAAACCGAACCGCGATCCAATGCTTTGAACCTAAGCTCTCAGGACTCGACTCATATTTTGACCGTGATCTGGGGCACGTTCAACGAGGCGGCCACCAAATAGCCTTGCGAACGGGATTCCCTGCACTGGAGATCGAGATGACGAAGCTTCTGGCGATCGCCACGCTGGTGCTGGCGAGCACGGTGACAGCGCAGGCACAATACACGTTCGATTACGGCGGCCGCACCATCCGCATCGATCCGGATCGTGGAACGGTCTCCATCCCCGGCGTCTACGACAATTCCGGCCGCAGCACCAAGCGCGCCAAGCATAAGGACGCCGAGCAGAAGCGCGAGACGGCGCCGAAGGACGCCAGGACGGATTCTCCGCCTCCGCCCGTCACGCCCCCCGCGGCCGCTGCATCGCCCTCTTCGGCTGCGGTTGATCAGGCAGCTGCCCCGGCAGCGCCGGCGCCGACAGCCGCAACGACAGAACCCGCGAACACGAACGTCGCGCCACCTCCGGGTACGGCAGCGGCCGCACCACCGACGCCACCTGTCGTGCAGCAAAGCGCAGCGCCGGCGGCAAGTCCCATCGCTCCGCCAACGGTCGGCGCCGCATCGCCTGCACCCAAGCCTGCAGCGAATCCCGTGCTGGCAGCCAACTCGCCGCTCGGCGTCTGGTTGACTGAAGAAAAGGAAGGCAAGGTCCGCATCGAGCAGTGCGGCGCCAATCTCTGCGGTTACTCGGTCGACAAGAAGTCGAATGCCAACGGCGAGCAGGTTTTGATCAACATGAAGCCGGGCAAGGACAAGTGGAGCGGCCGCATCTTCGATCCGAACAGCGGCAGCACCTACGATTCCACCATCGCGCTGAAGAGCCCCGACACCCTGCGCGTGCAGGGCTGCGCGTTCGGCGGCATGTTCTGCGGCGGCCAGACCTGGACGCGGGTGAATTGACGCGGACCGCGTAGCCCGGATGGAGCGCAGCGAAATCCGGGGACCTTGCCGCAGGAGAGACCGCCCCGGATTGCGCTTCGCTACATCCGGGCTACACACAAAAAAGCCCCGCGGCGTGCGGGGCCTTCTTATTGGCTCGCAGCCGAGTGTCAGCCGACCTTGCCGTTGTATTCCTCGTCGGTGACGTGCTCCATCCAGGTCGAATAGACGCCGTCGAGCGCCTCCTGCATGGCAATGTGGGTCATGCTGTTATCAGGCGAGGCGCCGTGCCAGTGCTTCTCGTTCGGCGGAATCCAGACCACGTCGCCGGGGCGGATCTCCCGGATCGGCCCGCCCTTGGCCTGCACGCGGCCGATGCCTGAGATCACATACAGCGTCTGCCCGAGCGGATGGGTGTGCCAGGCGGTGCGCGCGCCGGGCTCGAACGACACCCGCGAGGCGTTCAGCCGGGCCGGCGCCGGCGCCATGTTGATCGGATCCTGCAGCACGCTGCCGGTGAAATTCTCCTTCGGCGCGCGGCGGGTTGGCCGCGAGCCGGAAACGTGGATATCCATGGGGTTACCTCCCTCTCTTGACGTTATTTCTTGGTTGCGGCGTAGCGTGCCTTGGTCTCGGCATTCATCGGATACAGGCCGGGCAACTGGGCGCCATTGTTCACCTCGTTGACGATCCAGGCTTCCATCCGTTCCTGCTCAGGGCCTTCGGCCAGCACGTGATCGATGAATGCCTGCGGGATCAGCACCGCGCCGTCCTGGTCAGCCACCACCACATCGTTCGGAAACACGGCAACGCCGCCGCAGCCGATCGGTTCGCCCCAGCCGACGAAGGTCAACCCCGCGACCGACGGCGGCGCGGCGTAGCCGTCGCACCACACCGGCAGGCCGGTGCCAAGCACGCCCTCGACGTCACGCACCACACCATCGGTGATCAGCGCCGTCACCCCGCGCTTGACCATGCGCGCGCAGAGGATGTCGCCGAAAATGCCGGCATCGGTGATGCCCATGGCGTCGACCACAGCGATGCAGCCCGTCGGCATCGCCTCGATGGCGGTGCGGGTCGAAATCGGCGACGACCAGGATTCCGGCGTCGCCAGATCCTCGCGGGCCGGCACGAAGCGCAGCGTGAACGCCGGGCCGACCAGCCGCTTCTGCCCAGGCTTCAGGGGCTTGGTGCCGCGCATCCAGATGTTGCGCAGGCCCTTCTTGAGCAGGACGGTGGTGATGGTGGCGGTGGACACGTGCGACAGCGTCGCGATCGCTTCGGCGGACAGTGACATCTCGAAAGCTTGCTCCGATGGGAGGGAAAGACCGGCGCATGTTGCCGGGCAAAGGCCGTGCGTCAAGGGCTGCGCGAAAATGCTGCGATCAACCAAATTTATCGCCGGCATGCCGATTAATTTATTGAAGTTGCTACATCATTTTGCACGAAGCGAATTCCGTTTTTAATCGAAACACGCTAGCTTGATGGCCAACGAAGTCCGCTTGATCCAAATGGCCGAACCCTTAAGTCCTCCCCGCCTTTTGCCGAGTGGCGACAGCGCCATCACGGTGGAATTCAGCCGCACCATCGACGACGCCGCCAACCGGCGCGTACTCGCGCTCGACCGCCTGATCGCAGCCGAGCCGATCGCGGGGATTACCGAGACCGTGCCGACCTACCGGTCGCTGCTGGTGCATTACGATCCCGTGCAGATCAGGTTCGATGCGCTCGGCGAGGAGATTCTTGCGCGTGCTGCCAAGGCGCTACCGTCCGAGACCGGAACACGGCGCTGGCGCATCCCGGTCACCTACGGCGGCGAGCACGGCATCGATCTCGAGGATGTCGCGAAGACGCTCCAGACCACGCCCGATGACATCGTCGCCCGCCATGTCGCCGGCGACTATCGCGTCGCGATGATCGGCTTCACGCCCGGCTGGTCCTATCTCAGCGGGCTGGAGACGTTCCTGCACATGCCCCGGCGCAAGGACCCGCGGCTGCTGACCCCGGCCGGAACCATCTCGATCGGCGGCATCCAGACCGGCGTGCAGTGCCTGGCCGGCCCGAGCGGCTGGCACCTGCTCGGCCGCACCCCGGTGCGAACCTACCAATTGCATCGCGATCCGACCTTCCTGCTGGAGCCGGGCGACGCCATCACCTTCACGGCGATCGACGCCAAGACCTTTGCCGAGCAGGACCGCGCCGCCGAGGCCGGCGCGTTCGTCGCAGAACTGGTGACGCCATGAGCAAACTCGTCGTCACCTCGATCGGCCCGGCAAGCTCGGTGCAAGACGGCGGGCGCCCGGGCTCGCAGCGCTATGGCCTGGTGCCGAGCGGTGCCATGGACCGGCTTTCGCTGGCGGCCGCCAATGCGCTGGTCGGCAACGAGCTGCTTGCTGCCGCGGTCGAGATCGGCCCGTTCGGCGCCGCCTTCACGGCGCGCGGCGGCGCGGTGCGCGTCGGGCTCGCCGGCGCATCGCGCAACGCTGATATCGGCGGCCGACCGGTCGCCTTCGACAGTTCGGCGACACTCGCTGAGGGCGAGACGCTCAATCTCGGCTTCGCGCGCGGCGGCTCATTCAGCTATCTCGCCATCGAGCACGGCATCGAAGGCGAGCCGATGTTCGGCAGTCTCGCCGTCAATGCCCGGGCCGGGCTCGGCAGTCCCTACCCGCGGCCGCTGCAGAGCGGCGACGAGTTGAAGACGCAGGCCGCGAGCAGCGCCGCCGAGCGCCGCATCGAATTGCCGGCCGCGACGGACGCGCCGATCCGCATCGTGTTCGGCCCGCAGGACGACGAGTTCGCCGAGGACAACAAGAAGCTGTTCATCGACAGCGAGTGGAAGATCTCGGCCACCAGCGACCGCATGGGCTACCGGCTCGAAGGCCCTGTGATAAAACACCTCGACGGCCACAACATCGTCTCCGACGGCACCGTGACCGGCAGCATCCAGGTGCCCGGCAACGGCCAGCCGATCGTGCTGATGCCGGACCGCGGCACCAGCGGCGGCTATCCGAAGATCGCGACCGTGATCACAGCCGACTTCGGCCGCTTCGCGCAGATCTCGGCCGGCCGGCCGTTCCGCTTCAAGGCGGTGACGATGGCGGAAGCGCAGGCCGAAGCGATCAAGTTCCACGCGTTGCTGCATTCCCTGCCCGACCGCCTCCGCGGCATCGAGGATCTCGGCCTCAACATCGAGGCGCTGCGGGATGCTAACGTCGCGGGTCAGGCGGTCAGCGCCGTCGATGTGTCGACCTGGCAAGTTGCGGTACCCTAGAGCATCGTCCGGACAAGTGCGAAGCGGTTTTCCGACAAGACGATGCTCAAACAAGCGAGCCACCAACAACAAACGGATCGATCGTCATGACCAAAACTGTCGACCTCAACTGCGATCTCGGCGAAAGCTTTGGCCCCTGGGAAATGGGCAATGATGCGGCGATGATCGAGCTTGCGACCTCGGTCAACGTCGCCTGCGGCTTTCATGCCGGCGATGCCGACATCATGCGCAAGACGGTCGAGCTCGCGAAGGCGCGCGGCGTCAGCGTCGGGGCCCATCCCGGCTATCGCGACCTGCATGGTTTCGGCCGCCGTCCGATGCCGGGGCTGACGTCGTCGGAGATCGAGAACCTGATCGCCTACCAGATCGGCGCCTTGCAGGCGATCGCAACCGCGGCCGGCCACAAGGTCACCCATGTGAAGGCGCATGGCGCGATTTCCAACGTCGCCTGCGAGGACGACATGACCGCGCGGGCTATCGCCAATGCGATCAAGGCCGTCGATCCGAGCCTCGTGTTCGTGGTGCTCGCAAACTCGAAGCTGGTGCGCGCCGGCGAAGCCGCCAACTTACGGATGGCGCATGAGGTGTTTGCCGACCGCGCCTATGAGGACGACGGCAATCTGGTGTCGCGCAAGAAGGCGGGCGCGGTGCTGCACGATCCCAAGGCGATCGCCGAGCGCGTGGTGCGGATGGTGCAGGATGGTGCAGTCGTCTCGGTCACCGGCAAGGTGATCAAGATGCAGACCGACACCGTCTGCATCCATGGCGACACGCATGGCGCCGTCGAGATCGCGCGCGATCTGCGCGCAGCGCTGAAGCAGGCGGGCATCACGGTTGCGCCGTTCAAGACCGCGCACTGAGCCACGAATACATCATTCGACAAGGGTCGGCCGCCGCGCCGGCCCTTTTAGATTTCGTTAAGAGTCTTCTTAAACCCAAACTTGCCGTTTGATTGTTAGGTGCAGCTTCCGAGCCTTTGATTGTCCTCTCAGGAAATTGGGTACCAAAGCATGTTCCGCACCAGCCTCTCCCTCGCAATATCAGCGGTTGCCACGGCCGCCTTCACCAGCGCGGCCTCGGCCGGCTGCTACAGCTGCTATACGCCGCCGCCCCAGCCTTGCGCGACCTGCTATCAGGTGCAGACGGTGCCGCCGCAATATCGCACGGTGCAGGAAACCGTGATGGTGGCGCCGGGCCGCGTCGTCGCGCATCGCACGCCCGCGCAGTATCGCACGGTGATGGTGCCGAAGACCGTGATGGTCGCACCCGAAGGCGTCGCCTATGAGCGGATCGCACCGCAATACGCCACGCAGGAGCGCACCGAAATGGTCTCGCCGGGCTATTCCTACTACGCGCCGGTTCAGCAGACCTGCAACACCTGCGGCGGCGGTTACGGCTACGGATACGGTTACGGCCGCTACTGAGCGATCCCCATCCAGCCAACACAAAGCCGCCGCCTGATCGCATCAGACGGCGGCTTTTGAATTTTCTGAAGGTCTCAGAACGGGTGGACGGACAGCGTTCCGAACACGATCGCCGCGATCACGGCAAAGGCGCTGTACAGCGCCGCAGTGTGAATTCCGGCCCCGGACTTCCTCGAAACTTGTCGCGCGTAAAAGTGCAGGCGGGCTTCCGCCGATAGCTCGCGCATGGTCGATCTCCAACGCCCCATTCTCCGGCCTATGGAATATCGTTCGCACCGCAATTCAAGCGGGTGGCAAAAATAGCGACGCCGACGACGCCGGGAACACGGTTCCGAGAGGAATATTCCTCCTCGAGCGCAGGCTCGAGAATCTTATTCGTTGCAATTCGAGGCGTCGGGAACCCGCGCCGGTCCCGCACCGACCGAAAATATCGAAAACAACCCCATGCAAAGGAGCTGGAGGTGGCCGTCGCCCCGCATTCAGGGCTTCCAGCGCCCGATCTTGAATGCAGCCAGATGGCCTGGGACGTCGGCCGGATCGAACGGCGGACCGGCGAACGCGCCGATGGCGTTGGAGGCGCCTGCCGGGCGTCCGGATGCGGCGTCGTAGAGGTCGGGCCTGAACACCGCCATGGCCGCCTTCAGCGCCTCCGGCCGGTATGGCGTCTGGCCCCAGCGCACCATCTGGGCGTACAACCAGGCCGCCTGCCCCGGATCAGGCCGCGCGGCTGCCTCGCGCCCGACCAGCAAATAGCGGTTGCTCTCACGCATGGTGCCGTCGGGCGAGATCTTCAGCCGGCCATCGAACGTGCGCTGGATGACACTGGCGTCGACGCCGAGCCGCTCGGGCTGCGCCAGCAGCCGCGCGACCTCAGGCCGGTTCTCCGGTTGCTCGATGAACTCCGCAGCGCGCAGATGCGCGCGCACCAGCGAGGCGACGACATTGGGATGCTTGTCCGACCAGCTCTGGCGCACCGCCAGCACCTTTTCCACCGCGCTGAGCAGGATATCGGAGACGAAATGCAGGATGTGGCCGATGCCGAGATCGACCGCGATCGAATTCCAGGGCGCGCCGACGCAGAATGCATCGACGTGGCCGTTGGCGAGACTGTCGACCATGTAGGGCGGCGGCAGCACCACGAGCTGGACGTCCTCGTCGGGATCGACGCCGCCCGCGGCCATCCAGAACCGCAATTGATAATTGTGGGTCGAGAACGGGAACGTCATTCCGAAGGTCAGCGGCTCGGCCCCGCTCTTGCGTCGTTTTGCAACCACCCGCGCGAGCGCCTGCGCGGTCGCCATCGGATCGAAGCGGTCGCCGTCGATCTCTTCCATCAGCGCGGCATGCAGCGCCGGCGATACCGTGATGGCATTGCCGTTGAGCCCGAGATTGAAGGGCGCTGCGATCGGCACCTTGACGTGGCCGAGCCCAAGGGTCGAGGCAATCGCCACCGGCGCCAGCAAATGGGCGGCGTCGAACAGGCCGATATTGAGCTTGTCGCGGACGTTCGACCACGACACTTCCCGCACCAGGGTGACGTCGAGACCTTCGGCCGCGGCAAATCCCTTGTCGACAGCGACGATCAATGCGGCTGCGTCCACCAGCGGAATGAACCCGACGTGCAGGGGTGTGGTCATTTCAAGAGCTCCGACGCCGTCAGGATCGATTGCGCGATCTCGCCGATCTTCTTTTTTTCGCGCATCGCGGTCGAGCGCATCAGCACATAGGCCTCTTCCTCGGTCAGCCCCTTCACCTTCATCAGGATACCCTTGGCGCGGTCGATCACCTTGCGCTCTTCCAGCGCGTGCTTGGTGCGGTCGAGCTCGTCCTGCAGCTTGGCGAAGGCATTGAAGCGGGACACGCAGAGATCGAGGATCGGCTTCATGCGCTCCTTCTTGAGGCCGTCGACGATGTAGGCTGAGACGCCCGCCTCCACCGAGGCCTGGATCGAAGCAGCATCGCTCTGGTCGACGAACATCGCGATCGGCCGGCGCACGGCACGGCTCACCTGGAACATTTGTTCCAGCACGTCGCGGCTGGGGTTCTCGAGGTCGATGACGATGATTTCGGGGTCGAGCGCATAGATCCGGGAGAGCAGGCTCTGCATCTCGCTGATATGGACCACATCGGTGTAGCCGGCCTCCCGCAATCCCTCCTCCAGGATGGCCGCACGGATCGGGCTCTCGTCGACAATGACGATCTTGGGAGACGATTCAGCGCTCATCGACAACTCTTAAAGCCCGGCAAAGTCCATCCATATCACGCCGGAAGCGCGCGGAAAGGGTTGTAATTCTCGGCAATTGGGACTAGCTCCTGCCCATCAATCAGGCAGATTTGGGAAGATATGCAAGAGGCCGCCGCGCCGAAAGTGAGCTTTGTGTCCTTGGGCTGCCCCAAGGCGCTGGTCGATTCCGAGCGCATCATCACCCGGCTGCGCGCGGAGGGCTATGAGCTCGCGCGCAAGCATGACGGGGCTGACATCGTCATCGTCAACACCTGCGGCTTCCTCGACAGCGCCAAGCAGGAATCGCTGGCGGCGATCGGCGAGGCCATGGCCGAGAACGGCAAGGTCATCGTCACCGGCTGCATGGGCGCCGAGCCGGAGCAGATCGAGAGCGCCTATCCCGGCGTGCTCTCGATCACCGGACCGCAGCAATATGAGAGCGTGCTGGACGCCGTGCACCGCGCGCTGCCGCCGGCGCACAACCCGCACCTCGACCTGGTGCCGCCGCAGGGCGTCAAGCTGACGCCGCGGCACTACGCCTATTTGAAGATCTCCGAAGGCTGCAACAATCGCTGCAGCTTCTGCATCATTCCGAAGCTGCGCGGCGACCTGGTGTCGCGGCCGGCCAATGATGTGCTGCGCGAGGCCGAGAAACTGGTGAAGGCCGGCGTCAAGGAACTGCTGGTGATCTCGCAGGACACCTCGGCCTATGGTGTCGACCTGAAATACGCCGAGAGCCCGTGGCAGGATCGCAGCATCCGCGCGAAATTCTACGATCTGGCGAAGGAGCTCGGCGAGCTCGGCGCCTGGGTGCGGCTGCAATATGTCTACCCCTACCCGCATGTCGACGAGGTCATCGGCCTGATGACCGAGGGCAAGGTGCTGCCCTATCTCGACATCCCGTTCCAGCATGCGAGCCCCGACGTGCTGCGCGCGATGAAGCGCCCCGCCGCGCAGGAGAAGACGCTGGCGCGGATCCAGAAGTGGCGCGAGCAATGCCCGGAGCTGACGCTGCGCTCGACCTTCATCGTCGGCTTCCCCGGCGAGACCGATGCCGATTTCGCCTATCTGCTCGACTGGCTGGATGAAGCCGGGATCGATCGCCTCGGCTGCTTCAAATACGAGCCGGTCGCCGGCGCCACGTCGAACGCAATTCCCAATGCGGTGCCCGACGAGGTCAAGCAGGAGCGCTGGAACGCGCTGATGGCGCAGCAGCAGAAGACTTCCGCGCGCCGCCTCAAGCGCAAGGTCGGCACCCGCCAGCAGGTGATCATCGACGAGGTCGGCCCGACGGTCGCAAAAGGCCGGTCAAAGGCCGACGCGCCGGAGATCGACGGCGCCGTCTATCTCACCAGCCGCCGCCCGCTGAAAGTCGGCGAGATCGTCACCGCCAAGATCGAACGCTCCGACGAATACGACCTGCACGGCAGCGTCGCGGGGTTCTGACGCGATCTCGTCTTAGTCCAAACTAAAGCGACAGACTTTCTCAGCGCCGAAGTGATAAGTCGTTCGTGAAGAACCGGCGCGCCGCCGGGCTCAGGCGATATTTGGCGCCGGGATGGTCTCGAGGAAGGCTCGGATGATGGCACGCAAGAGCTCTGCGAGCCATCGCAGGAGCAGGCCGAAGTTGTAGCCGGCGGCGGCGAGGACAGCGTTGATACAGTCGCCGGGACGCCCTTTGAGATAGTTGCGGTCCATGCGGTGCTCGGCCTTGATGTGACCGATGACGGGCTCGACAGCCGCGCGACGCCTCATCTCGCGGCGGATGGGAGCTGTGACGCGGCGGACCTGACCCGAGATCCAGACTCTGAACCGATGCGGGTGATTGTGGCCGCGATACCCTTTGTCGACGTGGATACGGCGAGCCTCCACGCCGGTGAGCTTCTCCATGTCGGCGATCACGGGGCCGAGCGTGTGCCCATCGAAGGGATTGCCGTGCAGGGC
>NZ_VITY01000004.1:0-516665 GCF_007993935.1 Bradyrhizobium macuxiense
TGCCGTCGCTCGAAAGCTGCTCACCATCCTCAACGCGATGATGCGCGACCGAAAACCCTATCGGGCGGCTCCTTCAACATAACAGTTGCCGGCTCCCGTGCGCAATTGCGCACTAGGCCGGGACGACGGCTAGCTTCCGCTGAACGAATTATACCCCTGGTCTTCCCAGTAGCCGCCCTTGTAGTCGTTCGTGACTTCCATCGAGAGCACGTATTTCGGGTTCTTGAAGCCGAGCTTGGTCGGCACCCTGATCTTCATTGGAAAACCGTAGGCGCGCGGCAGGATCTCGTCGCCGAATTTGAACGTCATCTGGGTCTGCGGGTGCAGCGCGGTGCGCATGTCCAGAGGTGAATTGTAGCCGTCCTTGTCGGCGCACTGGAACCAGACATACTTCGCGCGGGTATCCGCACCGACCAGCTTGAGGAAATCGCGTAAGGGCGTGCCGGTCCAGCTGCCGATCGCGCTCCAGCCCTCGACGCAGATGTGGCGCGTCACCTGCTTGACCTGCGGCAGCTTGTACAATTCGTCGAGCGTCCACGACTTCTTGTTGTCGACCAGCCCGCGCACCTCGAGCTTCCAGTCCGCGCCCGCGATCTCGGGCGCATCGTCGAGATCGTAATAGGCATTGAACGGGAACGGCTTGGTGATCATGCTCTCGGGGAAGGTCGGCGCCAGCGCATCCGGATTGAACATCCAGGCCTGCACCGCGTCGTTGAACTTCGAGACCTTCTTCAGCAATTCCTCCGCCGACGACGAATCGACCACGTCGCAGCCGGTGAGCAGCGTCAGCGCGCCGAGGCTGGTGCCGGCCGTGATGAAGCGGCGGCGCGTCAGCTCCGGCATCGTCTTCACCGCATCGCGCACGAGCAGCTTCTTGTCGACACCGGGGATCAGGAGTTTGCGGAGACGACCCATGATACCCTCCCTCAACGCCCGATGAGCATCGCGCGCAGGCTCTTCGGCACCAGCAGCGCGAGCGCGACATGGATCACCAGGAAGGCGACGATCAGCGCCATGCAGGTGAAGTGAACATAGCGGGCAATGTCGTAGCCGCCGAACAGCGCCACCAGCCAATGCAGCTGCACCGGCTTCCACATCGACAGGCCTGACAGCACGATGACGATGCCGACGGTGATGATGCCGGCATAAAGCAGCTTCTGCACCGAATTGTACTTGCTGAGATCGTCATGCGACAACTTGAAGGTCAGCGCCGCCTTGGTGTCGGCAATCACGCCGCTGGGGGTGATCGGCAGCAGCTTCTTGCGGAAGCGGCCGGTCGCGAAACCCAGGGCCAGATAGACCAGGCCGTTGACCATCAAAAGCCACATCGCGGCGAAGTGCCAGAGCAGCGCACCGCCGAGCCAGCCACCGAGCGTGATGCTCCGGGAGAAGGTGAAACTGAATAGCGGCGAGGCGTTGTAGATCTGCCAGCCGGACATGATCATCAGGATCATCGCGAAGGCGTTGGTCCAGTGCACGATCCGCACCCACACCGGCTGGATCGCCTTCGCCGGGGTTGCGGTCTCTGCCTGGTGGTCGCTGACGGCAAGGCTCGTCATGGAAGTTCTCTGCTGGTGGTCGTTACCGGCTTATACGCCGGGAACCGGCGTTCCGTTACGGGGTGGCGGGCTATCAGTTTGATATAGGCCGCTTCATGTGGTCACAAAAATGCGAGCCGGGGCGAGGCTCCGGCTCGCTGTTTCGTCGGACCGGCCAGGGACTAAACCGGGCGGCCAGGTGTTACGACGCCGGCATCAGCACGGTGTCGACCACATGGATGACGCCGTTCGACTGGTTGACGTTGGAGATCGTCACCATCGAGGTGCCGCCCTTGGCATCGACGATCCAGACCTTGCCGTCCTGCCGCTTCACGGTCAGCTCCTCGCCCTCGGCGGTCTTCAGCATCTTGCCGTCGGTGAGGTCGGAGGCCTCGAGCTTGCCGGGCACCACATGGTAGGTGAGGATCTTGGTCAGCGTCGCCTTGTTCTCGGGCTTGACGAGACTGTCGACGGTTCCGGCCGGCAGCTTGCCGAACGCGGCGTTGGTCGGCGCGAACACCGTGAACGGGCCCTTGCCTTCCAGCGTGCCGACCAGGCCCGCGGCCTTCACCGCTGCGACGAGCGTGGTGTGGTCCTTCGAATTGACGGCGTTCTGGATGATGTTCTTGGACGGGAACATCGCGGCGCCGCCGACCATCACGGTCTTTTCCTCGGCGCGAACCGGCGCGATGACGGTGGCAGTGATCGCGAGCGCGCTGAAGGCGGCGGCAGCGAGATAGGCAATACGCTTCGACATGATTTCGTCTCCCGATGGGTAATCTGGCCGGCGCGTCTCCGCCGGCGATGAAGGGGCAACAACGGCGCGGGTTGGTTGATGAATGCGCCGTCGTTGAGCTGAGCTACGCGAGGTTTTCCGGGCGGTTTCCGGAAATAATTCTTTGTGATTCCTGAAACCGGCTGCGCCGTGCTTCGTACACGCGCTCGTCGCACGACCTGCGCGCCATTCCATTCAGCGGAATGGACGCGTGCGCTGCCGCGAGCAATTTGCTTGCCGCCATTGTTCGATTGGTTCAGCCTGAGATTGCGGCGCAGCTTCGCCGCCGGCGGTCGTGGGGATCCCAGTCATGAGCAGCATTACGGCGGATGGGCGCGCCGCGCCTATGGTGAACGATGCCGATAGCGACGTCGGCCCGCTCGAACAGAAACACCTGCAATACGCCAACTACCGCGCCGTCGCCGGCAGCACCGAGCTCACGAAGACCCATTGGCACATCGCCACCGCCAACGCGCTCGGCTGGGGCTTCGACGGCATGGATGGCGTGATCTTCGCGCTGATCTCGCCGATGGTGATCAAGGACTTTGCGCTGAGCTTGCCGGAGTATCGCTCCGGCATGCAGATCGCGCTGTTCGTCGGCATCGCCGGGCTCTATTTCTGGCCGTGGCTCGCCGACCGCTACGGCCGCCGCACGCTGCTCGCGGTCAACATCGCACTGTTCTCGCTGTTGATGCCGGTGGCGGCGCTGTCGCCGACATTCGCGGTGTTCGTGATCGCGCGCTCGCTGCTGTTCTTCGCGCTCAACGGCGAATGGTCGCTCGGCTCGATGCTGGTGGCGGAGACCTGGCCGGCGCGCTTGCGCGGCCGCGTCATCAGCATCACGCGCTCGGCGTGGTGCCTCGGCGCGACGCTCGCCGGTGCGATCACCGGCCTCGTCGCCGCCAATTTCGGCTGGCGCATCGCCGTGATGGTCCCCGGCGCGATCGCGCTGCTCGCGATCTATATCCGCTCCACCTGTCCGGAATCGCCCTATTGGGTGCGCGCGCAGGACCGAAAGCGGCGCATCTCGGAGACGCTGGCGCGCGGCGGCACGGTCAGCGACGACGACCGCAACTGGTTCACCAAGGCCAAGTCGGTCGGCATCAGCCAGGTGTTCATGCCCGACGTGCTGCCGTCGACATTGGTCGCATTGTTCGTTGCCTGCGCCTCGACCTGCATCTACGGCACGGTCGGCGCCTGGATGCCGCTGTATCTGTCGACCGAGAAGCATTGGTCGACCGCCGAATACAGCCTGTTCTACGTATTCTACGGCCTGTGCGGCTTCCTCGGCTTGTGCGTGGTCGGCTGGCTGATCGACAAGATCGGCCGCCGCCGCACCTTCATCATCACCCTGATCGAGGGTGCGATCTTCATGACGCTCTGGGTCTATTCCGAGGACCGCGTCCTGCTGTGGACGTTTGGTCTCGCGTGGTGTCTCGGCTTTCTCGGCTTCTGGGGCCCGAGCACGACGCTCACTGCGGAAATCTTCCCGACCCGGATCCGCGGCGCTGCCAACGGCGTGGTCTGGGCGATCGCCTATTTCGTCGGCTTCGTGCTGTTTCCCTTTGTCTCGATCGCACTCCAGCAGCACACCGGCTCGTTCGCGCTGGCGTTCCTCTGCATCCCCGTGCTGATGATCGCGATGGCGATCGGCGTGTTCCTGTTCGTGCCGGAGCATACCGGCAAGGAGCTGAATGAGATCAGCGAGTGAGGTCGATCGCAAAAGCCTCCACACCGTCGTCCCGGCCAAGCGAAGCGCGAGCCAGGACCCATAACTACGGATGGTCGTTTTGCGAAGGCTGTGGTTCCAACCTTTGCTAACAACCAATATTAGTGGTTATGGGTCCCTGCGTTCGCAGGGACGACCGGTTGTGGGAGCTCGGCCTAATCCCGGTTCGCCGGCGTCTGGATAAACCCGCGGTTATGCGTCGGGCTGATCAGAATCTCGTTCATGCAGACCCGCGCCGGCATGCTGGCGACGAAGGCGATGGTGCGGCCGCAATCTTCGGGCTGCAGCATCTTGGCCTGCTCGAGCTCGCTCGGCACCACCGGCCGCTGCTTCAGGATCGGGGTAGCGACCTCGCCCGGCGACAGGCAGCAGGCGCGCAGGCCGTTGATGCATTCGTCCATGTTGAAGGAATGGGTCAGCGCCAGCACCGCGTGCTTGGTCGTGGTGTAGGCCGGGCCCGGCATCTTCGAAACGTGACGGCCGGCCCAGGAGGCGACGTTGATGATGCAGCCGTCCTGCTGCTTGCGCATGGTCGGCAGCACCGCGCGCATGCAATAGAGCACGCCGTTGAGGTTGACCTCGACCAGCTTGTCCCAGCCTTCCAGTTCCATATCGGCCCAGCTGCGCTTCGGCACGTTGATGCCGGCGCTGTTGACCAGGAGGTCGATACGGCCGTGTTTGGCGACGATCGCCTCGGCCGCCTTGTTGACGTCGGCCTTGTTGCTGACGTCGAGCGGGATCGCCTCGGCCTTGCCGCCCTTTTTCGTGATGTTGGCCACCACGCGGTCGAGCTCTTCCTTGCGGCGGCCGGAAACCACCACCGTCCAGCCGTCCGCAGCCAGGAATTCCGCTCCGGATTCACCGATTCCCGTTCCACCGCCGGTGACCCAGGCCACGCGTTTCCCATTATTTGTCATGCAAACTGTCTCCGTTGCTTTCCGAAGGGCGTTTTTGCTAATCCAGCCAGACCTTTCCGGCTCTTTTTCGCCCTTCGGGGGATGTTGCATGAACACGACCACCAACGCCAATCTGTTTTCCCGCCTGTTCGACGGCCTCGACGATCCCAATCGGCTCGCGATCGAGCAGCTCGACGGCAGCCGCATCTCCTATGGCGATCTGATCGCGCGCGCGGGCCAGATGGCGAATGTGCTGGTTGAGCGCGGCGTCAAGCCGGGCGACCGCGTCGCGGCGCAGACCGAGAAATCGGTCTCGGCCCTGGTGCTCTATCTCGCGACCGTGCGCGCCGGCGGCGTCTATCTGCCGCTCAACACCGCCTATACGCTGAACGAGCTCGAATATTTCATCTCAGACGCCGAGCCGGCGCTGGTGGTCTGCGATCCCGCCAAGCTTGATGGCATCAAGGCGATCGCCGCCAAGGTGGGCGCCAAGGTCGAGACGCTCGATTCCAGCGGCAAGGGCTCGCTGACCGAGGCCGCCGACAAGGCACTGACGGAATTCGCCACCGTGCCGCGGGCAAACAACGATCTCGCCGCGATCCTCTACACCTCGGGCACCACCGGCCGCTCCAAGGGCGCGATGCTGTCGCACGACAATCTGGCGTCGAACTCGTATTCGCTGGTCGACTACTGGCGCTTCACCGACAAGGACGTGCTGATCCACGCGCTGCCGATCTATCACACCCACGGCCTGTTCGTGGCGAGCAACGTGACGCTGTTTGCGCGCGCCTCGATGATCTTCCTGCCGAAGTTCGATCCGGACGCGATCCTCAAGCTGATGGCCCGCGCCACCGTGATGATGGGCGTGCCGACCTTCTACACCCGCCTGCTGCAGAACCCCGGCCTGAACAAGGACGCCACCAGGCACATGCGGCTGTTCATCTCGGGCTCAGCGCCGCTGCTCGCCGACACCCATCGCGAATGGTCCGCGCGCACCGGCCACGCCGTGCTCGAGCGCTACGGCATGACCGAGACCAACATGAACACCTCGAACCCCTATGACGGCGATCGCGTGCCCGGCGCCGTCGGTTTCGCGCTGCCCGGCGTCACGGTGCGGGTCACCGATCCCGAAACCGGCAAGGAGCTCGCGCGCGAGACCATCGGCATGATCGAGGTCAAGGGCCCGAACGTGTTTCAGGGCTACTGGCGGATGCCGGAGAAGACCAAGTCCGAATTCCGCGGCGACGGCTTCTTCATCACCGGCGACCTCGGCAAGATCGACGGCAAGGGCTACGTCCACATCCTCGGCCGCGGCAAGGATCTCGTGATCTCGGGCGGCTTCAACGTCTATCCGAAGGAGATCGAGAGCGAGATCGACGCCATGCCCGGCGTGATCGAGTCGGCCGTGATCGGCGTGCCGCATGCCGATTTCGGCGAGGGCGTCACCGCCGTGCTGGTCTGCAGCAAGGGCGCCGACATCAGCGAGGCCTCGGTGCTGAAGGCGCTCGACGGACGGCTGGCCAAATTCAAGATGCCCAAGCGCGTCTTCGTGGTCGACGAATTGCCGCGCAACGCGATGGGCAAGGTGCAGAAGAACATTCTGCGGGATACGTATAAGGATATTTATTCGAAGTAATTCCGCTTCGTAGCCCGGATGGAGCGAAGCGAAATCCGGGAGCGGTCTATCGTCTGCAAGAGTCCCGGATTGCGCTTCGCTCCATCCGGGCTACGCGATACCTATAAGGATATTTGCAAGGTGTAGTCAGGAGGCCTTTGGCATGGATCGAGAGCGGGCGGCCGAACTGAAGAAACATCTCCTGAAAGTGAGCCGGGCACTCGATCGTACGGTCATCGCCACGAACGGAATCGACAAGGTCGACCGCGACGCCTTGTTGGAGCATCTGACCAAGGCCTGCCAAATCGTCTACGAGAAACAATTCGACATCTATGCCGAGCATCCAGAGCTGGCGCCGCGCCCCAAGCCCCCACGGATCAGCAGCACGCTCACCTGGGATGAGGTTTCGCCAAGCCTGTCCGTATCGGTCACCAAACTCGACCAGATCATCTTCTCTGTCATGGAGCCACAATGGCGGAATATGATGTTGATTGTAGGCACGGCATTTGTGGAGTGCGCGGACATCGGGCTAGCGATCAGCGACGAGACGATTGCCGCCCGGATTCAGGCATTGGCAAGTGCGGGCCACTTTGAGAGCCAAGGCGACCTGCGGTACTGGGGCAACAGCATGATCCGCCTGAAGGCCTCGCTTGTAGGCCAGGTGTCGTAGCCCTCTCGACTAGTGCCCTCCGACGAGGCTGATCACGAACCGTCCTCCGACGATGAAGAGATAGGCCCCGAACGCCACCTCCAGCGCGCGCTTCGACAGCGCGTGCGCGACCTTCACGCCGAGCGGCGCGGTGACGAGCGTGGTCGGCATCACCAAGAGCGCGCCGATCAGCGAGACATAGCCGAGTGCGAACGGCAATTGCAGCGCGGCGACGTCGGGAAAGCGCGCGGCGGCGGGCCAGCCGGCATAGACGTAACCCAGCGCGCCGGGGATCGAGATCAACACCGCGAGCGCAGACGAGGTCGCGACCGCCTGATGGATCGGCCGGCCGTAGAAGGTCATCAGCAGATTGGCGAACAGGCCGCCGCCGATGCCCATCAGCGTCGACAGCAAGCCGACGAAGAAGCCGTAGACGCGCATCAGAAAACCCTTCGGCACGTCGTCGCCGAACTTCCAGGTCTCGCGCGCCAATAGCAGCCGCGCCGCCGCCGACCAGGCCACCATCACGAACACGATCTTGAACAGCCGCTCCGGCGCGTAGCGCGCGGTGATACTGCCGGCGGCGACACCGATCACGATCGGCAACCACCAGCGGTTCAATATCTCCATGTCGACCGCGCCGCGGCGATAATGGGCGCGGAACGAGCTCAGCGAGGTCGGGATGATGATCGCGAGCGAGGTGCCGATGCACAGCGGCATCCGCACCTCGAGCGGCACGCCGGCAAGGCGAAAGCATTCGTAGAACACCGGCACCAGGATCGCGCCGCCGCCAATGCCGAACAGGCCGGCGAGAAAGCCGGACAGCGCGCCGACCGCGACCAACAGCAGCGCAAGCTCGAGCAATTCCTTGGGGTCCAGGCCGGCCATCATGTCCTTCGTGCAGCGGTTGGCGCCGCATGCAGGTATTGGCGCCGTCGTGAGACTGTTCCCCCGAGCAATAGCCCCTTTTGGGATTCGGGAGTATCTATGCTGTTGAGCAGGCTCTGTTGCGAAATGCGGAAGGATCGAGCTTGGACCAGCTTGCAGCGATGGCAGCCTTTGTCCGCGCGGTCGAGACCGGCAGCCTTTCGGCGGCGGCGCGGTCGCTGCCGAGCTCGCTGACCTCGGTGAGCCGCCAGATCAGCGCGCTCGAAGAGCATTTCGGCACTCGCCTGCTGCTGCGCACCACGCGCCAACTCGCGCTGACCGACGACGGCCGGATCCTCTACGAGCGCGCGAAATCGATTCTTGGCGAGGTCAAGGAGATCGAGGCGGCGTTGGCGCGAGACCCGCATCAACCGTCGGGCCGGATTCGGCTGAGCTCACCGAGCCTTGTCGGGCGGCTGGTGATCGCACCGATGCTGGTTGAGTTTCTGCGCCGCTATCCGGCAATCTCCGTCGACTTGCTGTTGATCGACCGCACTGTCGATATGGTCGAGGAGGATATCCATCTCGCTGTCCGCATCGGCCGCTTGCGCGACTCGCAACTCGTCACGCGCAAGCTCACCGACCTGCAGATGATCGTGTGCGCGGCGCCGGACTATCTGGCGCGGCGCGGCGAACCACGCACGCCGGACGATCTTGCTGATCATGACTGCCTGGCGTTTTCCGATTCGCCCGGCAGCGCCGCGTGGCGTTTTGCCGACGGCTCGAAGACGGGTCGCAAATTCCGCATATCCGGTCGGCTCTGGATGAATAGCCTCGACGCGCTGGTTGCTGCGGCGCGGGATGGCGCGGGCATCGTGCGCGTGCCGTCCTGGCAGGTGCAGTCTGATCTTTCGAGCGGCCGCCTGCGACGGCTGCTGTTGGATCATGAGCCGGCCCCAACGCCACTGCATCTGATGCTTCAGCCATCGCGTCTCGCATCGCCTAAGATCAGGGCATTCGTTGACTATCTGGTGGAACAATGGGGAAAGATCGACGCCTTCCGGGCTCTATCCGCGCGCCAGTGAATACGCCGGCCGACGTTGCGGATTTGGATTCACTTCTTAGTTCACCCGACCTTGCATCTGGTATACCACACTGCGGATCAACCAGAATTCGGCAAAGCTAGTAATGAACTTCGGTTCGACCGAAGGCTATTTGGCCGTTGCGCGGGCTGATCCTAGTCCGTAAATAGAACTCCTCTACCGCGTTCCCCGATGGGCCGGGCGCGGTCCCTCACATCATAAAGCCCGCCGATGACCGCCAGGATCGAACGACCGCTTTCACCCCACATTCAAACCTACCGCGTGACCCTGACGATGGCGCTGTCGGTGGTCCATCGGGCCACCGGAATCGCGATGTATGTCGGCACGCTGCTGCTGGCCTGGTGGCTGATCGCAGCCGCCTCCGGCCCCACCGCCTACGCCAACGTGCAGGCCTTCACCGGCAGCATCATCGGCAAGCTGATCCTGTTCGGCTACACATGGGCGCTGCTGCATCACCTGGTCAGCGGCATGCGCTACTTCGTCTGGGACCTCGGCTACGGCTTCAAGGCCAATGAGCGCGAGGCCCTGACCTGGGGCGCGCTGATCGCCGGCATCGCGCTGACCGTGCTGGTCTGGATCATTGCCTACGCCGTTGGAGGTGGACGATGAGCGGCCATTCCTCGATGCGCACGCCACTGGCGCGCGTCCGCAATCTCGGTTCCGCGCATACCGGCACTTCCGATTTCTGGCGCCAGCGCCTCACCGCGGTCGCCATGGCGCTGCTCATCGTTCCCGTTCTGGTCGTGATACTGACGCTGATCGGCCGCAACCAGGCCGGCGCAGCGCAGATCCTCGGCTCGATCCCGATCGCCATCATCCTGCTGCTCTTCATCGTCGCCAGCACCTGGCACATGAAGATCGGCATGCAGATCATCATCGAAGACTACGTCCATAACGAGAAGGCGAAACTCGCCTGCGTGATGGCGAACAATTTCTTCTGCGTCGCGGTCGCATTGGCCTCGATCTACGCAATCCTCAAATTGTCGTCTGGAGTTTGACCCATGGCCGGTGAAGGAAACGGCAAGGCCACCAATGGCGGCCCGGCCACGAACGGCAAGGCCTATCCGATCCAGGACCACACTTACGACGTCGTCGTGGTCGGCGCCGGCGGCGCGGGCCTGCGCGCCGTGGTCGGCTGCTCGGAAGCGGGGCTGCGAACCGCCTGCATCACCAAGGTGTTCCCGACCCGCTCGCACACGGTAGCGGCGCAGGGCGGCATCTCGGCTTCACTCGGCAACATGCATCAGGACGACTGGCGCTGGCACATGTACGACACCGTGAAGGGGTCGGACTGGCTCGGCGACCAGGACGCGATCGAATACATGGTGCGCAACGCGCCCGACGCGGTCTATGAGCTCGAGCATTGGGGCGTGCCGTTCTCGCGCACCGAAGACGGCAAGATCTATCAGCGCCCGTTCGGCGGCATGACCATGGACTACGGCAAGGGCCAGGCGCAGCGCACCTGCGCCGCCGCCGACCGCACCGGTCACGCCATGCTGCACACGATGTATGGCCAGTCGCTGCGCCACTCGGCCGAGTTCTTCATCGAATTCTTCGCCATCGACCTGATCATGGACGACCAGGGCGTCTGCCGCGGCGTGATCGCGCTCAAGCTCGATGACGGCACGCTGCATCGCTTCCGCGCCCAGACCACGATCCTGGCGACCGGCGGCTATGGCCGCGCCTACGCCTCCTGCACCTCGGCGCACACCTGCACCGGCGACGGCGGCGGCATGGTGCTGCGTGCCGGCCTGCCGCTGCAGGACATGGAGTTCGTCCAGTTCCATCCGACCGGCATCTACGGCTCGGGCTGTCTCGTCACCGAAGGCGCCCGCGGCGAAGGCGGCTACCTCGTCAACTCCGAGGGCGAGCGCTTCATGGAGCGTTACGCGCCGTCGGCCAAGGACCTCGCCTCGCGCGACGTCGTCTCGCGCGCGATGACGATCGAGATCCGTGAAGGCCGCG
The DNA here is from genome assembly GCF_007993935.1 of Bradyrhizobium macuxiense. Taxonomy (GTDB): domain Bacteria; phylum Pseudomonadota; class Alphaproteobacteria; order Rhizobiales; family Xanthobacteraceae; genus Bradyrhizobium; species Bradyrhizobium macuxiense_A. Next base: position 11,138 of record NZ_VITY01000004.1, read on the forward strand.
GCGTCGGCAAGAAGAAGGATCACATCTTCCTGCACCTCGATCACCTCGATCCGAAGGTGCTGCACGAGCGGCTGCCGGGCATCTCGGAATCGGCGAAGATCTTCGCCAATGTCGACGTCACCCGCGAGCCGATCCCGATCGTGCCGACCGTGCATTACAACATGGGCGGCATTGCCACGAATTATCACGCCGAGGTGCTGACCAAGCGCAACGGCGACGACAATTCGGTGGTGCCGGGCCTGATGGCGATCGGCGAAGCCGCCTGCGTCTCGGTGCATGGCGCCAACCGCCTCGGCTCCAACTCGCTGATCGACCTCGTGGTGTTCGGCCGCGCCGCCGCGCTGCGCCTGGCCGACAAGCTGACGGCGAACGCCAAGCAGCCGGAGCTGCCGAAGGATTCGGCTGACCTCGCGCTCGGCCGGCTCGATCATTTCCGCCACGCCTCCGGCGGCACACCGACTGCCAAGCTGCGCGACAGCATGCAGCATGTGATGCAGAACAATTGCGCGGTGTTCCGCACCGGCGACGTCCTGCAGGAAGGCCAGAACCTGATCCACAAGGTCTATGGCGGCGTCGGCGACATCTCGGTCTCGGACCGCTCGCTGGTGTGGAATTCCGACCTGGTCGAGACGCTGGAATTCGACAATCTGATCGTGCAGGCGGTCGTGACGATGGATTCGGCGGCGAACCGCACCGAGAGCCGCGGCGCGCATGCGCGCGAGGACTTCCCGGATCGCAACGACAAGGACTGGATGAAGCACACGCTGACCTGGATCGATCCGGCCGGCAAGACCGCGATCGAGTACCGTCCGGTGCACAGCTACACGATGACCAATGACGTGCAGTACATCCCGCCGAAGGCGCGGGTCTACTGAGAACGAAGGCGAGCAAGCATGGTTGAATTCGCACTTCCGAAGAATTCGAAGATTTCCGGCGGCAAGACCTGGCCGAAGCCGGCCGGCGCCACCGAGACCCGCGAATTCCGGGTGTATCGCTGGAACCCGGACGACGGCAAGAATCCGAGCGTCGACACCTACTATGTCGACACCCACGATTGCGGTCCGATGGTGCTGGACGGTCTGATCTGGATCAAGAACCACGTCGACCCGACGCTGACCTTCCGCCGCTCCTGCCGCGAAGGCGTCTGCGGCTCCTGCGCGATGAACATTGACGGCCAGAACACGCTGGCCTGCACCAAGTCGATGCACGACGTCGGCGCCGGCGGCGCGGTGAAGGTCAATCCGCTGCCGCACCAGCCGGTCGTGAAGGACCTGGTCCCCGACCTCACCAACTTCTACGCCCAGTATGCCTCGATCGAGCCGTGGCTGAAGACCACGACGCCGACGCCGCAGAAGGAGTGGAGGCAGAGCCACGAGGACCGCGAGAAGCTCGACGGTCTCTATGAGTGCATCCTGTGCGCGTGCTGCTCGACCTCCTGCCCGAGCTACTGGTGGAACAGCGAACGCTTCCTCGGCCCTGCCGCACTGCTGCAGGCAACGCGCTGGGTCACCGATTCCCGCGATGAAGCGACCGGCGAGCGCCTCGACAATCTCGAGGATCCGTTCCGCCTCTATCGCTGCCACACCATCATGAACTGCGCCAAGGCCTGCCCGAAGGGACTCAATCCCTCCGAAGCGATCGCCGAGCTCAAGTTCAAGATGGTCGAACGCCAGATCTGATCCGATGCAGCCGCGGCTGGCGCTGGTATCAGCGGCCGGCCGCAGCTGATCGAATCAGGATATCCGCGCCGACCGCATCGACCCCCGGCTTGCGGAGGTCGAGCACGACGTCGACGATGCTGTGATCCTTCGGATCCATCGTGACGGTGAAGCCGAGATCGCGGCACATCCCGATCATCGTGGTGTTCTCGGTCAGCACCTGGCCGGACAGGCGCTTCAGTCCCTCCGACTGCGCATAGTGGATCAGGAGCTGCATCAGCGCCCAGCCAAGCCCTTTGCCCTTGAGATCGGACTGCAGCAGGATCGCGTATTCGGCGTTCTCGTACAGCGAGTCCGAATGCAGCCGAACCGCGCCCATCATCTCGCCGGTGGCCGGATCGAGCGCCACAAACGCCATCGCGCGCGCATAGTCGAGCTGGGTGAGGCGCGCGATGAAGGCGTGCGAGAACTCCTTCATCGCGTGGAAGAAGCGCAGCCTGAGGTCTTCGGCGGTGACGCGCCGGAAGAACGCCTCGACCATCGGCTCGTCCTCCGGCCGCATCGGGCGCACCGTGACGTGCGAGCCATCGCGTAACGCAAGCTCGCCCTCCCATTGCGAGGGATAGGGCCTGACCGCGAGCCGGGTCTGACCGGCGAACAGCCGCGCCGGCTTGCGGATCGCGACCCGCGCATCGAGCGCGAGCACGCCGGTCTCGTCCGCCAGCATCGGATTGATGTCGAGCCCGGCGACCTCGGGAATGTCGGCGGCCATCTGCGCGAGCTTGACGAGGGTGAGCGGCACCAATTCGGCCGGAACGGCCGGCACATCGCCATAGCCGCCGAGCAGCCGCGAGACGCGCGTGCGTCCGACCAGCTCACGGGCGAGATTCATGTCGAGCGGCGGCAACGCCAGCGCCTTGTCGTTGATCACCTCGACCGCCGGACCGCCGCGGCCGAACACGATCACCGGACCGAAGGTCGGATCGTCGGCGATGCCGAGGATCAGTTCGCGCGCTGCGCGCCGCACGATCATCGGCTGGATCGTCACCCCTTGCAGGATGGCCTCGGGCCGCGCGCTTCGCGCCCGTGCGATAACGGTCCGCGCGGCCTCGATGACGCTGTCCTTGGTGCGGAGGTCGAGGATGACGCCGCCGACGTCGGACGCGTGCCTGATGTCGCGCGAGAACACCCTGACCACGATCGCGTGCCCCTCGGCAAGGAATGGCGCCGCCTTCTCGGCGGCGTCCTCGGCACTGTCGGCGACGAGCGTCGTCACGATCGGAATGCGATAGGCCTCGAACAGGGCGACGATCTCGGCCGGATCGAGCCATGCCCGTCCCTCCGACAACGCTTTCACGACCACGTGCCGCGCCGCCGCCGTCTCCGGCGTGAACAGCGATGCGACGCCGGGCGGAGTAGCGGCGAGCGCGGTGGAGGCCTCGCGATAGCGCACCAGATACATGAAGGCGCGGACCGCATCGTCCTCGGTCGGGAAATGCGGAATCCGCGCCGCCTCGAAGATCGCGCCGGTGCGCTCGTCGGCGCCGACCCACGCCGCAAGCACCAGCGCGGCGACCGCGCTGCGTTTTGACCGGCGATCGCGCACGCATTGCGCCACCGCCTCGGCAATCCCCACGGCCGGCGCCACCGCCGTCTCGACGTTCGCGACCAGGACGGCGTCGTTGTTGGCGTCATCGAGCAGCGCGTTGAGCGCCACCACGTAGCGGGCGGCATCGGCATCGCCGGCGATGTCGACCGGATTGGCGCATGACCAGCCCTGCGGCAGCAATTCGTCGAGCCGCGCGATGGTCTGCGCCGTCAATGTCGCGGGGACACCGCCGAGCTCGGCCAGCCGGTCGGTCGCGAGGATACCGAGGCCGCCGCCATTGGTCAGGATCGCCAGCCGGTTGCCGCGCGGCACGAAGCCGCGGCCGAGCAACTCGGCACAATCGAACAGTTGGCGAAGGTCGTAAACGCGCAGCATGCCGGCGCGGCGGAACGCGGCATCATAGACCGCATCGGAGCCGGCCAGCGCGCCGGTGTGGGTCGCGGCGGCCTTCGCCCCCTCCGCCATCCGTCCCGATTTGACGATGACGACCGGCTTCATGCGCGCCGCGGCGCGCGCCGCCGACATGAACTTGCGCGCGTCCTTGACCGCTTCGAGGTAGATCAGGATCGCGTTGGTATGATCGTCGAGCGCGAAATAATCGAGCAGGTCGGCGACGTCGACGTCGAGCTGATCGCCGATCGAGGCGATGCCGGAGAAGCCGAGCCGCCGCTCCGCCGCCCACTCGATCATCGCCGACGCGACCGCGCCGGACTGCGAGATCAGCGCGACATGGCCATCCGACGGCTGATGCGAGGCGAAGCTCGCATTGAGCTTGGCGCGCGGCACCATGACGCCGAGGCAGTTCGGCCCGACCAGGCGCATGCCGTGCCGCCGCGCCGTCTGCTCTACGATCTCCGCGAGCGAGCCCGCACCATGACCGAGACCGGCCGACAGGATCGCCGCACCGGCAACGCCGGCGGCACCTGCTTCCGCCACGATCTGGGGAACCGCAGCCGCCGGTGCGCTGATGACGACGAGGTCCGGCGTGAACGGCAGTGACTTCAAGTCGGGAACGGTCGGCGCGCCATCGACATCGGCATAGTGCCGGTTGACGACGCCGAGCTTGCCGGTGAAGCCGCTCGCCTTGATGTTTCGCAGCACCGCCGCGCCGAGCGACGACGGGCGTGGGCTGCCGCCGACCACCGCGATGCTTCGCGGCGAAAATACCCGCTCCAGGCCGAACGTCGACATAGCGTGGTCCCGCAGGAAGCGCGTGATGCGCTTCGAATGAAGTCTACTTCCTCGTTCGACCCATTGTACCCGTTGCGACCTCAGGCTGGTATGACGGAACTCAATACTCCGTCTAATGCAGGCCGAGCGCCTGCGCCAGGTTGAAGGTCAGGAAGCTCGCGACATAGGCCAGCGCGAGCATGTAGAGGAACGTCACCACCATCCACTTCGCGCCGCCGGTCTCGCGGCGAATCACCGCCAGCGTCGAGGCGCATTGCGGAGCGAAGATGTACCAGACCAGGAGCGACAGTGCGGTCGCCAGCGTCCATTTCTGCGCCAACACCTGGCCGATCGCATCGGCCGCTTCCTTGCCGCCCTCGATCGAATAGACGGTGCCGAGCGCCGCGACCGCGACCTCGCGCGCCGCCATGCCCGGGATCAACGCCACCGCGATCTGCCAGTTGAAGCCGATCGGCCGCAGCAGCGGCTCGAGCGCATGGCCGATCATCGCCGCAAAGCTGTAATTGATCGCCGGTCCCTCGGCACCGGCGGGCGCCTGCGGGAACGAGGCCAGGAACCAGATCAGCACCATCATCGAGAGGATCGTGGTGCCGGCGCGATACAGGAACATCTTGGCGCGGGTGAACACGCCGATCGCGATGCTCTTCAGCCGCGGCATCTTGTAGTCGGGCAATTCCAGCATGAACGGCGCCGGCGCATGGTCGCGCCACAGGAAGAACTTTGCGATCGCCGAGACCGTCAGCGCGCTCGTGATCCCTGCGGCATAGAGCCCGAACATCACGAGCCCCTGCAGATTGACGAAGCCCCACAGCGTGGTCGCCGGAACGAAGGCCGAGATAATCAGCGTGTAGACCGGAATGCGCGCCGAGCAGGTCATCAGCGGCGCGATCAGGATCGTGGTCAGGCGGTCGCGGCGGTTGTCGATCACCCGCGTCGCCATGATGCCGGGAATGGCGCAGGCGAAGCTCGACAGCAGCGGAATGAAGGCGCGGCCATGCAGCCCGGCGCCACCCATGATGCGGTCCATCAGGAATGCGGCGCGCGCCATGTAGCCGAAATCTTCCAGCAGCAGGATGAACAGGAAGATGATGATGATCTGCGGCAGGAACACGATGACGCTGCCGACGCCCGAGATCAGGCCGTTCTGCAGGAAGCTCTGCAGCAGGCCCCAGCTTGCGGGCAACAGGTCGTGGATCAGTTGGCCGAGCGCGGCGAAACCGTCCGACAATAACTCCATCGCCGGCTGCGCCCAGGTGAACACTGCCTGGAACATCACGAACAGGATCACGGCCAGGATCACGAGACCCCAGACCGGATGCAGCACGACCGAATCGATCCGGTTGGTCAGCGTGTCCGGCTTGGTCGGCAGCGTCACCACTGCTGCGATGATGCGGTCCGCCTCGCGTTGCGCCGCCTTGAGGTCGGCAATCGTCGGCGTCGTCCATTCGCTGGCCGCCGCCTCATGCGACTTCGCCAGGAATTCGTCGGTCCGCTTCAAGAGTTCGTCGACGCCGCCCTTGCGGACCGCGACCGAGGTCACGATCGGCAGGCCGAGCTCCTGCGACATCCGGTCGAGATCGATCGTCACGCCGCGGCGCTTTGCGATGTCGATCATGTTGAGCACGAGCATCATCGGCCGGCCGACGCGCTTCAGCTCGAGCACCAGCCGCAGGGTCAGCCGCAGATTGGTGGCATCCGCGACGCAGAGCATGAGATCTGGCACCGCCTCGCCGTCGAAGCGGCCGAGCACGATGTCGCGGGTGATCTCCTCGTCCGGGCTGCGGCCGCGCAGCGAATAGGTGCCGGGCAGATCGAGCACGGTGACGCTGCGGCCCTCCGGCGTGACGAAGCCGCCGGATTTGCGTTCGACCGTGACGCCCGGATAATTGGCGACCTTCTGGCGGCTGCCGGTCAGGCTGTTGAACAGCGACGTCTTGCCGGTGTTCGGCGCGCCCACCAGCGCCAGACGCAGGGATGCAGTTGTCATTCGACGATCACGGCCATGGCTTCGCTCCGGCGCAGCGCGATCGTGATGTTGTCGACGCGCACCGCGATCGGATCCCGCCGGATCGTGCCTTCATGCAGGATTTCCACGCGCGCGCCCTCGACAAATCCCATCTCCACCAAGCGCTGCTCCAGCTCCTGCGGAGAGAGCGATGAACCCGTCACGAGCGCATCGAGCCTGATGATCTTTCCGACAAAACCGCGATCCGCATGTCCGAGCCGGATGTCCTGAAGATTATCCTGGGAAGTGTCTGGATCGCCTGTCATGCGGCCTGTTTTTCAGCAGGTAGTCACAGGGTCAAGCATTTGCCCGCGAGAGGTTTTAGAACCCCTAAAAACAGCACCCGCGCCCGTCATCCCGGCCGATTTTCAGCTTGACTGCCGCGCTCCAGCTAACGAGGTCGTGATCCTTCCGGGTCCCTCTGGGGCGTCGCCCTCCCGCCGTGGCAGGCTGGCGGAAACTCGGCCAGCCACGCCGGCGGTATTGCCCCTCCACGCCGGGCCTGAACGCGAGCCGGCAGCCGACCGATCGCCCCGCAGGACTTTCGTTACCACGAACGGCGGACGAGCTTCGGTACGGCCATCCGGGACGGGGATTTGCTTCCTCCGGCACAAAGGTTTGCGTTAAGGTCTGCAAGGAGCCGGAGCGCCCGTGCCGACCGCACAACGCAATTCGCTGAGACTGCTGCAATGGATGATGGCCGCCTCGCTGGCCCTTCCGCTGGCACTGTTCCTGTTTGCGTCGGCAATGTCCCGGATCTCCAACAGCGAGGCCGCCGACCAGGAAATCCAGCGGACCCTCGACGTCACCCATGAGCACGCGCTCAAGGTGTTCGAGACCATCGACCGCAGCCTGGCCGAGGTCACCGAGGTGGTCCGCGGCATGAGCGATGCCGAGATCGTCGCCCGCGAGAAGAGCCTGCACGAGCGGCTGCGCAAGGTCGCCGAGGCGCTTCCTCAGGTAAAATCGATCTGGATATTCGATGCCAGCGGCCATGCCCTGGTCAACAGCCTGGTGGAGCCGGCTCCCGACATCGATTTCTCGGATCGGGACTACTTCCGGATCCATGCCGAGCGCGATATCGGCACCTATATCGGCGAGGTGCTGACCCCACGGCCGCCTTACCAGGGCGCGCGGTTCTTCAGCGTCGGCCGGCGCCGCAGCAATGCGGACGGCAGCTTTGGCGGCGTGATCCAGGCTTCGGTGCTTCCGGAGTATTTCGAGAACTTCTATGCGCGGATCGGCCGCGAGCCCGGCAGCTTCCTGGCGCTGATCCGGACCGACGGCGCGGTGCTGGCGCACTACCCGGTTGTCGACCACGACGCCAGGTTCGAGCCGAGCGGGCCGCTCGGACAACAGATGGCCGCCAATCCGCAGGCCGGCACCATGACGATCCGCTCCCCCGTCGACGGCATCGAACGCCGCATGCGCTATGAGCGGCTGTCCGAATACCCGATCTATGTCAGCGCCGGCCTCGAAACCCTGGCGATCCGGGCGCGCTGGATCACGACCATGGCCCAGCACCTGATCTTCGGCATCCCGGCCACCGCGCTGTTGTTCGGCTTGCTGGTGCTCGCCTATCAGCGAACCGAGCGACTGGAGGAGGAGGCCAACAAGCGCATCGAAGCCGAGGAGGCGTTGCGGCATGGCCAGCGGCTCGAGGCACTCGGGCAACTGACCGGCGGCGTCGCGCACGACTTCAACAATCTGCTCACCGTGATCCGCGCGTCGGTCGACATGTTGCGGCGGCCGGACCTGCCGGAGCCGCGGCGGCAGCGTTACATCGATGCGATCTCCAACACGGTGAACCGCGCCGCCAAGCTGACCAACCAGCTGCTCGCGTTCGCGCGCCGGCAAACCCTCAAGCCCGAGGTGTTCGACGCCTGCCAGAACGTCCGCACCCTGAGCGAGATGATCGCGACCCTGATCGGCTCGCGCATCGAGATCACGGCGCAGGTGCCGGACCAGACCTGTCTCGTCAACGCCGATGCCGGCCAGTTCGAGACCGCCATCATCAATATGGCTGTCAATGCGCGCGATGCGATGGAGGGCGTCGGCCGGCTCACGATCGCGGTCCGCGCCGTCGACAAACTGCCGTCCGAGACCAGCACGCCGCCGGGCCCGCACGGCCATGTCGCAGTGTCGGTGGCCGATACCGGCGTCGGAATTCCGCAGGAGCTGTTCGGCCGCATCTTCGAGCCGTTCTACACCACCAAGGAGGTCGGTCACGGCACCGGCCTCGGCCTGTCGCAGGTGTTCGGCTTCGCCAAGCAATCCGGCGGCGAGGTCACCGTGAGCAGCGAAGTCGGCAAGGGCTCGACCTTCACGCTGTATCTCCCGCGCGTCGTCGGCAGACACAACGCGCAATCGCCGCTCATGGAGGATGCGCCTCCGGTCGATCCGGCCAGCGCGTCGGTCCTCATCGTCGAGGACAATGCCGAGGTCGGAAAGTTCGCGGCCGACACGCTGACCCAGCTCGGATGCACCTGCGTGCTGGTGGAGAACGCCACCCACGCGCTGGAGGAGCTGGCCGTCGACCCCGGCAGGTTCGATCTTGTGTTCACCGATGTCGTGATGCCCGGCATGAGCGGCATCGAGCTTGCGGAGGAGATCCGCCGGCAGCGGCTCGACCTGCCGATCGTGCTCGCCTCCGGCTACAGCCAGGTGCTGTCGCAGCAGGGCAGCGGCGGCTTCGAGCTGCTGCAGAAACCCTATTCGGCCGAACAGCTGGCGCGCATGCTGCGCAAGGCCGCGCGCTCGCGCCGGCTGCGGCGGGATCAGGCGCCGGCGGGGTGAGGTGATTGCGCACTGGTGCCACAAGTGCGCCGTCGTCCTGGCGAAGGCCAGGACCCATAACCACCGCATTTGATTTTGAACGAGATCGTGGCCCAGCCTCGCGCAACAATTCTCATTCGGGGTAATGGGTCCTGGCCTTCGCCAGGACGACGCTGGGGATAGATCGATTCAAGACTTCAGCCGTGCAATGACAAGCGAGGATGCTCGCGGCCGGCTGCCGGAAATGGGATGGAACCGGCCGATTTCCCTGGCGTTGACGTGCCATGGGCAAAGCCGCGGCAAAATCCGGATCTGCGTGCAAACAATCTTCGAGCGAGGCCGCGCCGCGTCGGAAGGCAAGTCCTAAGCAAAGCGGTTCTGAAGGCAAGAACCACGCGAAGACCGAAGCGGACGACAAGTCCGAACTCGTCGAAGTCGTCGCCGAAGGCGGCGATCATGTCGAACCACCGCCGCCGGAAATCCTCGAGCCCGATCCCGAACTGTCGCCCGAAGAGGCGGAGCAGGCGCGCAAGGATTATTTGCTGACGCGGTTCTGGATCACCGCGCGCGGCTACTGGGGCCGCAATGGCGACCGGCTGGCTTGGCTGTTCACGATCGGCCTGCTGCTGCTGATCGTCGCCAACGTCGCCGTCCAATACGGCATCAACGTCTGGAACCGCGCGATCTTCGATGCGATCGAGAAACGCGATTCGGTCAGCGTCTTCCATCTCACCGCCATCTTCTTTCCGCTCGCGATCGGCAGCGTCCTGCTGGGCGTCGCGCAGGTATTCGGCCGCATGGCTATCCAGCGGCGCTGGCGCGCCTGGCTGACCAACGCCGTCGTGTCGCGCTGGCTGACCAACGGCCGCTACTACCAGCTCAATTTGGTCGACGGCGACCACAAGAATCCGGAATACCGCATCGCCGAGGACCTGCGGATCGCGACCGACTCGCCGGTCGACTTCATCGCCGGCGTGACGTCGGCGCTGCTGTCCGCCGTCACCTTCATCGTCGTGCTCTGGACGATCGGCGGCGCCCTGACGGTGACGCTCGGCGGCTCGTCCATCAGCATTCCCGGCTTCCTGGTGATTGCCGCAATCATCTACGCGGCGATTGCGTCCGGCTCGATCACGGCGATCGGCCGCAGCTTCGTGCAGATCTCCGAGGACAAGAACCAGGCGGAAGCGGAATTCCGCTACATCCTGACCCGCGTCCGCGAGAACGGCGAAAGCATCGCGCTGCTCGGCGGCGAAACCGAGGAGCGCGACGGCATCGACAAGACGTTCTCGAACGTGCTGCGGCAATGGGCGCGGCTCGCCGGACAGCACATGCGCACGACGCTGGTGTCGCAGGGATCGAACCTGATCGCGCCGGTGGTCCCGCTGTTGCTGTGCGCCCCGAAATTTCTCGATGGCAGCATGACGCTCGGCCAGGTGATGCAGGCAGCGTCCGCCTTCACCATCGTGCAGACGGCGTTCGGCTGGCTGGTCGACAATTATCCGCGGCTCGCCGACTGGAACGCATGCGCACGCCGCATCGCATCGCTGATGATGTCGCTCGACGGACTCGAACGCGCCGAGACCGGCGACGGCTTCGGACGCATCGAACGCGCCGAGACCGAGGGGGAGGCGATGCTGAGCCTCAACGACCTCTCGGTCACGCTCGATGACGGCACCGCCGTGGTCGCCGAGACCGAGGTCGTCGTCGAGCCTGGAGAACGGCTATTGGTCGCCGGCGAATCCGGCACCGGCAAGAGCACGCTGGTCCGCGCCATCGCCGGCCTGTGGCCGTGGGGCGGCGGCAGTGTCGGCCTGCATGCGGACCGCCGCCTGTTCATGCTGCCGCAGAAGCCCTACGTGCCCTCGGGCAGGCTGCGGCGCGCAGTGGCCTATCCCGGCGCGGCGGAAGATTGGAGCGTCGAGGAGATCGGCGATGCCCTGCACAAGGTCGGCCTCGACCATCTCAAGGACAAGATCGAGGAGGATGCGCCGTGGGACCAGACCCTGTCCGGCGGCGAGAAGCAGCGGCTCGCCTTTGCCCGCCTGCTGCTGCACAGCCCCGACATCGTCGTGCTCGACGAGGCGACCTCGGCGCTCGACGAGAAGAGCCAGGACAAGATGATGGAGACCGTGACGACGGAATTGCCGAAGGCGACCATCGTCAGCGTCGCCCATCGCGTCGAGCTCGAAGCGTTCCATAGCCGCAAGATCGTGCTGGAGCGCCGCAAAGGCGGCGCCAGGCTGGTCAGCGACGTCGACCTGATCCCGCGCAAGGGCAAGCGAAAGCTGCTCGGTCGCTTCCTGGGCCCGCGGCAGGCATCCGGCAAGGCCGCGTAACGGGCGTTGGCGCTCCGGTCAAAACCGGCTATGCATGCGCCGCTTTTGACGAGGGCAATGCGTGATCCCCAGCAACGACATTTCGCCGGCGCCGTTCGGCGCCCTGGCGCCCAATGTGGCGCAGGCCGCCATCATCCGGCTTGCGCATGGCACCGGATTGAAGCGCGGCGCGTTCCGACCCTGGCTGTCGCGGCTGGTCAATCTGTTCGGTTCGGGACCGCTTGATGTGACCTATCAGGGCGCATCGTTCCGCTTCTATCACCAGCACAGCGCGACCGAGCGTGGTGCGCTGTTCAACCCCGACTACAACCTCGAAGAGCTCGCGTTCCTGCGCCGCCATGTCGGCGCTGGCGGCACCTTCGTCGATCTCGGCGCCAATGTCGGCACCTATGCACTGGCGCTGGCGCGCGATGTCGGCCCCAATGGCAAGGTGATCGCAATCGAGCCGCATCCGATGACGCATGCGCGGCTCAAATTCAACACACAGGCCTCCGGCTTTCCGCAGGTGCGCCTGGTTGCGGCGGCCGCAGGCCCCACCGACGGCGAGCTGATGATCGAGACCGACGGCGACAATCTCGGCGCCAGCCACATCGTCACCGGCACGCCCACGGGCAAGGCATTCAAGGTGCCGTCGCTGCGGCTGCAACGGATCCTCGAGGAAGCCGGCGCTGACAAGGTCGATGCGCTGAAGATCGACGTCGAAGGTTTCGAGGATCGCGTGCTGATCGGCTTCTTCCGCGACGCGCCGGAGCAACTCTGGCCGCGCGCGGTCGTGATCGAACATCTGTCGAAGGACGAATGGACCGACGACTGCATTGCGGACATGCACACGCGTGGTTACGTCGATCAGGGCCGGACGCGAAGCAACACGCTGCTGGTGCGGGGGTGATCTCGCAGGGCTCGCACCTTGAGCGAGGAGCTCGGAGATAATGCGCACTTTATCCACGTCATTGCGAGCGAAGCGAAGCAATCCATCGCGCAGCAAGCGGAGAAATGGATTGCTTCGTCGCTGTCGCTCCTCGCAATGACGGCGGCGCAGCGCGTCAATTCTCTCAGGATGAGGGAATATCGAACTGATGTAGCCACAACAAGGGAGGCTCGCGATGATCGACCATATCGGCTTTTCGGTCTCTGACTACGAACGCGCGAAGGCGTTCTACCAGGCGGCGCTGGCGCCGCTTGATTACGGCCTGATCATGGAAGTGCCCGCGGAAGTAACCGGGCACGCGCCGGCGGCAGGCTTCGGCGCCAACGGCAAGCCGGATTTCTGGATCGGCGGCGAAGGCGCGATGAACAAGCCGGTGCACATCGCCATCACCGCCAAGGACCGCGCCACCGTCGACGCGTTCTACAAGGCCGCGATGGCGGCCGGCGGCCGCGACAACGGCGCACCGGGCATTCGCGCGCATTATCATCCGAACTATTACGGCGCGTTCGTGCTCGATCCCGACGGCCACAATATCGAGGCGGTCTGCCACACGCCGGGATAACGCCTGCAGGAACGCTGCGGCGCGCGATCCGTTATCGCTTCGAACTACAACGGAGCGATCAATGCGCGCGCCGCGACTTGGTATCGGCAGATTTGGCATCGGCATCAGCCGCCCGGTCTCGATGTGATGCCGATCGAGCCTCCGGACATTCCGCCGGCAACTCCTGGCACGCCGAGCGAGCCGCCGCCGGGAATTCCGCCCGGCAATCCGCAGCCGGAGATTCCTCCGCCGGTGCGCGAACCCGGCGAGCCACCGCGACCAGATGAGTTGCCCGGCAAGACGCCGGACGAATCGCCTGTGCGCGGACCGCCAGGACCATCGGGCCCGCCGCCTGCGACAGATCGACCCGCAGCGCGGTGAATCACCCTCGCGCCTTAGTTCCACATCGATTGCGAATGTGTCGAAGCGTTTCTTCTGAATGTCCAGTGAACAAAGGCACATGCAACCCGTTATAATGTCGAAATAAACTTCGCCGATGATTCGGCGCTCGCCACAATCCGGCCTAACGGCTGGCAATTCATCGTCCTGCCGAATTGTTCGGTTCTGACTTTCTTTCCTTCCTGCCCAGACTTTCCGCCGGGGACTCCAAGATCATGACAAAGCTTCGTCTCGTGCTGCTTGCCACGACTGCGCTGACGGTGATGCAATTCGCCACTTCAGCGTCGCACGCCCAAACTTCGCCGCTGGTCGTCGCACAGGCGCAGCAAAAGGAAGAGCTCGGACCTGACGGAAAGCCGAAGCCAAAGCCAGCACCGCCGGCCGCCGCGCCGCATCCGCAAGCACCGCCTCCGGCAGCCGCGCCGCCTGCACATCCGGCTCCGCCGCCGGCCGCAGCACCCGCGAGGCCGACCCCACCTGCAGCGCCTGCTCGGCCCGAGCCGCCCGCAGCTGCCCCCGCAAAGCCGACGCCACCCCCGGCAGCAGCACCGCATCCGACGCCGCCCCCGGCTCCCGCACGGCCTGAACCGCCCGCCGCGCGCCCGGCCCCGCCGCCGGCCGCAGCGCCCGCAAGGCCAGAGCCGCCTGCCGCAAAGCCGGCAACGCCGCCGCCTTCGGCCGCGCCCGCACACGAGCCCCCTGCTGCGAAGCCGGCACCGACACCCGCACGGCCGGAGCCGCCCGCGGCTGCACCCGCGAAGCCCGCGACGCCGCCGGCGGCAGCGCCCGGACATCCCACGCCGACCCCGCCGCCGCCTGCTGCAGCACCGCAGCGGCCGGGCACGCCGCCGACTCCGGCGCCGGGAGCCGCGCACACGCCGCCGACTCCGACGCCAGGTGCCGCAACTCCGGCACCGGGTGCCGCTGCTCCGGGTGCCCGCCCCGGCACGCCGCCCGCGGCCGCAACGCCGACACCTGCAACGCCCTCACCGACAACGGCGCCGGCCGAGCGCCGGCCTGGCGATCGCCCGGGTGGCGAACGTCCGGGTGGCGCCAAGCAACCGCCGGGCACGCCGCCTGGCACAACATCGCCGGCAACGCCCGCGCCGGGCGCGACACCGGCAGCACCGGGTGCCGCTACTCCGCCGGCACGTCCCGGCACGCCGCCGGCCGCCGCAACGCCAACCCCGGCCGCACCTGCAGCGCCGGGAGCTGCAACACCGGCACCGGGTCAGCAGGGACGTCCCGCGACACCGCCCGGAACGCCTGCGACTCCGGGCGCGGCAATGGGCGCCCCCGGCGCCACGCCGGCTCCGGGTCAGCCAGCCCGTCCGGGCGTTGCGCCCGGCGTCTCGCCGGCGCAGGGAGCCGCGATGGGCGCGCCGGCACCGTCGGTCGTCCCCGGCTCAGCCGCCGCAACGCCACCGCCCGGCCGCGCGCAATACGCGCCGCCGACGGTCGCGCCTGCGTTCCGGGCCGCGCCTGCGGTCGCAGCACCGCTGCCGCCGCCGCCGCGGCATGACAACATCACGCCGCTGGCCATTGGCGCCGCGGTCGGTGCCGGCGTGGTCGCTGGCGCCATCATCGGCGGGAGCATCGCCGACCTGCGCGGCCAGCGGCAGGAAGTGATCGAAGGCGGCCGCACCATCTACACCGAGCCGGACCGCGTCATCATCCGCGATCCGGGCGGCCAGGCCTATGTGCGCGGCGACGACGTCTATCGCTTCCGCTACGGCGCGCGTGACATCCGCACCGAAACGATCGGCGGCGAAACCCGCACCGTCGTGGTTCGCCCAGACGGCAGCGAGATCATCACCGTGGTCGGTGCCGATGGCCAGATGCTGCGCCGGATCCGCAGGGATCCCGGCGGGCGCGAGCTCGTCATCATCGACAACAGCTATCGCGATCCGCGCGCGGTCGGCGGCTTCTATGTCGACGTGCCGCCGCCGGTGGTCAACATTCCCTATGATCGCTATATCGTCGACGCTCAGGAGGCGTCGCCGGACGTGATCTACGAGACCATGGAGGCACCGCCGGTGCAACGGATCGAGCGGCGCTACTCGCTCGAAGAGATCCGCTACAGCCCCAACGTCCGCATGCAGATGCCGAGCATCGACGTCAACACGATCAACTTCGACTCGGGATCGTGGACCATCCCGCCGGACCAGGCGGCGAGGCTGCAGGTGATCGCCGACGGCCTCAACCGGGCCATCCAGCGCAATCCGCGCGAGGTGTTCCTGATCGAGGGCCATACCGATGCGACCGGCAACGACACCGACAATCTGTCGCTGTCCGACCGCCGTGCGCAGTCCGCCGCCGAATTGCTGACGCAGCAGTTCGGCGTGCCGGCCGAGAATCTGACCTCGCAGGGTTACGGCTCGCAATACCTGAAGGAGCAGACCGACGGACCGAGCCGCATCAACCGGCGCGTCACCGTCCGCCGCATCACCCCGCTGCTCAACGGCGGCACCGCCTCCGCCGCACCGCCGCGCTGAGCCGGCGCGACATCAGACGACGAAATGGCCGGGAGCGATCCCGGCCATTTTTGTTAGGTGAGATTCTGGAGCAGAGGTTTGCCCTTCCTCGTCATTGCGAGCGGAGCGAAGCAATCCATCGATCCACACGCGCGGACAGATGGATTGCTTCGTCGCTACGCTCCTCGCAATGACAGCGAGGTCACTTCCCCGCCCCTAACCCCAGCGCCTCGACCATCACGCGAAACACTTCGGTGTTGTCCATCGAGCCGCGCACGCGCTCGCTGCCCGGCCCGGTCGCGGTGAGGATGACGTCCTCGCCGGAATGCACGCTGGCACCGATCATCGCCGGCAGGTTGCCGAAGCGCATCACGACGCCGGGCACATCCTTGTACTTGTCGTTGGCCTTGAAGGTGTCGGGCGCATCGCCCTTCACGGTCGGCTCATTCGGATCGTCGAGCTTCGGACGGAACGTCTCGTAATGATCCGGCAGGCTGGCCGAGAAGATCGCAAGCCGCCTCGAGACATCGACGCGCGACGGATAGCCCTCCGCATCGGGCGCCGGATAATTCGGAAAGCCGGCCTTCTCGTAGACGCCGACGCGCTCGCGCAGCGGCGCGCTGGGCACGGCGGCCATGTCGTCATTGATGGTGCCGACCAGGCTGTTCGGATGGTTGTGGTCGGCCACGGCCAGGATCAGCGTGTCGTCGCCACGCGCTTTTGCCCAATCCTTCGCCAGCCGCACCGCATTGTCGAGCATGATGGTGTCGTAGACCGCGCGCTCCATGTCGAGCAGATGGGCGTATTTGTCGATCAGACCGGACTCGACCATCAGGAAGAAGCCGGGCTCGTGCTTCGACAGCACCGTGAGCGCAGCCTGGACCTGCTCGGTCAGATCGGGTTGCTCGGGGAATTTCTTGACGCCGCCGCCCTTGAGGAATTTGCGGTCCAGCGCGCCGTCCATGTTGCCGCCGGCGAACAGGCCGAGCAATTGCCGCGTCTCCGGCCTCGCGGCCAGCGCATTCAGCTCGCTTGCGGTGGTGGCAACCGGATAACCGGCGTCGCGGAAGCGCGCGATATAATCGATGTCGTCCTTGCGCTTCGATCCGGCCGCGAATTGCGGCAGGAAGTTCGCTGCGCCGCCGCCCATCAGCACGTCGGGCTTGGCATCGAAATATTGCGCGACGATCGCGTCATAGGCCGCGCGGCGGCGGGTATGCGCAACCATCGCCGCCGGCGTCGCGTCCTCGACCTCGGTGTTGGTGACGATGCCGACGGCAAGGCCCGCCCGCTTTGCGAGACTCGCGATGGTCTCGACCCGGGGATCGTCGAGCGGATCGGGCGTCCGGTCGGCATAGACGCCGAGCGCATTGACCGCGGCCTTGTGGCCGGTGGCGTAGGCGCTCGCGGCATTCGCCGAATCGGTGATGATCGAGTCCGAGCCGGCGGTCGCGACCAGCGCCATCTGCGGCATGTCGTCGATGGCAAGCTTGCCGCGGCTCTTGCCCTCCGTGATTCCCTTGGAGAGGATTCGCGCGGCGACGCGGTGCGCAGGCGACATCCCGTCGCCGATGAACAGGATCACGTTCTTCGCCTTGCGCGCGCCGGTGTCGTAGACCGTCCAGGTCACGCTCCGGCTCTGCGTGCCGTCGCTGACTTCGACGGCAACCGGGCCGGGCTTGGCGAGCGTGACGTCGCGCAGCAGCAATGCCGACTGCTCCTTACCCGCCTCGCGCGCGATGAATGTGCCGCTTTGGCCGAACACTGCGGCATAGTCGACGCCGTTCAGCGTCACCTTCAGCTTGGCCTGGTCGACCACGCCGGGCAGCTCGACCTTGAAGTCGAATCTTGCACCGGCGAGGACATCGGTCCGATCGATCGGATAGATGGTCTGGGCCAGCGCCGGCGCCGCCGACAGCAATAGCGTGACGGCCACGCCGGTGACTGACTTGATCATGATCGATGCTCCGCCCCTTGCGCACGATGCGCAGTACAGGCGGAGGCTAGTGGCGGCGGATGACGCCGCAATGAGGCGGCGCCGGGGCGTATTGCCGCAAGCGCCGCCAAGGGGCGTCAGCGCGCCATCTGCGTGGGATCGTAGAAGAAGCGTTCCTCGACCAGTTCCTCGCCGCGCCAGGTCTGCCAGGCGACCTCCTCCATGCTGCGGACCTTCCCGTCCTTGCCGGTGAATTCGAACCGCCAGCAGATCGCCGAATGATCGCCGTCGAGCAGCAGCGGCCCGAGCCGCGTCGTCTTCACGCCAGAGACCGCGGCGAGCACCGCCGCCTCGCGCGCCGCCAGCGCCTCGCGGCCGACGCGCCATTCGCCGTCATTCTCCTGGGTGCGGGCATCGGCGGTATAGAAGTTCCTGATCGCGCCGACATGGTCGTTGGCTTCGACCGTGTCAGCGAAGGCTTGCAGCGTCTTGAGCGAGGGCATCGGGCAATCTCCATTTACCGACTGATAGTCGGTATTTATCGACTGACAGTCGGTAAGTCAACTGGCGTCGCCGTGGAACCTGGGTTAGAGATGCGTGATCCGGAAAAGTGTGAAGCGGTTTTCCCGCGACAAACGGGAAGCGTTTGCGCTGAGATCACCCTCAAAAAATAACGAACCATGGCAACCCAGGCCGAACGGCGCGAGAAAACCAGAGCTTCGATCGTCAAGGCGGCGCGGCGCATCTTTGGCGAGCGCGGCTTTTCGGCTGCGACGATGGACGACATCGCCGCCGGCGCACGCGTCGCCAAGGGCGCGGTCTATCATCACTTCGCGACCAAGGAGGCGGTGTTCGAGGCGGTGTTCGAGCAGGTATCGATCGACCTCGTCGCCGATCTCGACCGCATCTCGCGCGCCGAGAACGATCCGCTCGCCGCGATGGCGGCGGGCACGCAGGGCTATTTCGCGGCGTGCTCGAAAGGCCCGACCGGCCAGATCATCCTGCGCGACGGCCCCGCCGTGCTCGGCTGGGAGCGCTGGCGCGAGATCGACGCCAAGCATTTCGGCGGCAAGTTTCCGCGCGCGCTGGCGGCCGCGATGGAGGCCGGCGTGATCGCCAAGCAGCCGATCGAGCCGCTGGCGCGGCTGTTGCTGGGTGCTGTGACGGAGGCTGCCGTCGCGGTGTCCGCGGGGCCCGACATCGGCAAGACCGGCACGGATTATGCGCGTGCGTTCCGCTCGCTGCTCGATGCGCTCAGGGTGAAGTAAGCCCGGCTCTCTCCCCGCGTCGTCCCGGCGAAGGCCGGGACGACAGCGAGTTTGTGGCGCGGTTCTCGCCCCGCCTCAATCCTTGTCGTTCTCGAGCTGGAAGATCTGCGAGCCCTCGCCGCTCGAGATCAGGCCGGTCTTGTTGTAGAGGCCGAGCTTGGCGCGGGTGTCGGCGATGTCGAGGTTGCGCATCGTCAGCTGGCCGATGCGGTCGGCCGGCGTGAAGGCGGCGTCCTCGACCTTCTCCATGCTGAGGCGCTCCGGCGCGTAGGTCAGGTTCGGGCTCTCGGTATTGAGGATCGAGTAATCGTTGCCGCGGCGCAGTTCGAGCGTCACCTCGCCGGTGACGGCGCGCGCCACCCAGCGCTGCGCGGTCTCGCGCAGCATCAACGCCTGCGAATCGAACCAGCGGCCCTGATACAGCAGCCGGCCGAGCCGCATGCCGCTGATGCGGTATTGCTCGATCGTATCCTCGTTATGGATGCCGGTGACCAGCCGCTCATAGGCGATATGCAGCAGCGCCATGCCCGGCGCTTCATAGATGCCGCGGCTCTTGGCCTCGATGATGCGGTTCTCGATCTGGTCGCTCATGCCAAGGCCATGGCGACCGCCGATCACATTGGCCTCCAGGAACAGCGCGACCGGATCGGCGAACGTCTTGCCGTTCAGCGCGACCGGCTGGCCTTCCTCGAAGCGCACCACGACCTTCTCTGCCTTCACATCGCAATCGACGCGCCAGAACGGCACGCCCATGATAGGGTTGACGATGGTAATGCCGCTCGACAGGCTCTCGAGATCCTTGGCCTCATGCGTCGCGCCGAGCAGATTGCTGTCGGTCGAATAGGCCTTCTCCGCGCTCATCTTGTAGGCGAAGCCCTGCGCGGTCATGAACGCCGACATTTCGGCACGACCGCCGAGCTCGTCGATGAATTGCTGGTCGAGCCAGGGCTTATAGATCCGCAACGACGGATTGGTCAGCAGGCCGTAACGATAGAAGCGCTCGATGTCGTTGCCCTTGAAGGTCGAGCCGTCGCCCCAGATGTTGACGCCATCCTCCTGCATGGCCGCCACCAGCATCGTGCCGGTCACCGCGCGGCCGAGCGGCGTGGTGTTGAAATAGGTGATGCCGCCGGTCGAGATGTGGAACGCGCCGGACTGGATCGCGGCGATGCCCTCATGGACCAGCTGGGTGCGGCAATCGACCAGGCGGGCCTTCTCGGCGCCGAAATCCATCGCCTTGCGCGGGATCGCGTCGTAATCGGCCTCGTCGGGCTGGCCGAGATTGGCGGTGTAGGCAAAGACCTTGGCGCCCTTCAGCTTCATCCAGAGCAGCGCCGCCGAGGTATCGAGCCCGCCCGAGAACGCGATGCCGACTTTCTCGCCGGTGGGCAGGCTTTTCAGAATCGTACTCATGGGACGGTCCAATCGGTCGAAATGGATGAGGGTTCAGAGGTCGCGAATATCAAATTTCGGAAGGCGGGGCACGCCTTTAATCAGGCTTCAATCAGACCTCGGGCTGGCTGGACGCCGCCTTGCCACCCCCGCGCCAGCGCTGCATCCACCGGTAGCCGGGCATCGCAAGCCGCGTCAGCGCGGCATCGACCTGGGCGTCGGTCAGACGGGTCGAAGCCCAGCGGTAGATCAGTGCGTAAAACAGCCAGACGGTGAAGAACGACACCAGGCCCGCGATCGCGACATCAGTGAAGAAATGGCCGCCAAAGGCCATTCGGAGCCCGCTGGTGACGATGCCGAACACGGTGGCCCCTGCAAACGCCAGCGGCCGCCACGCGGGCGGCGTCAGCGCCGCCGGCGCATAGGTCCAGAACGCGGTGGCGCCCTCGCCCGAGAAGAACGAGCAGTTGCGCGGGCAGCCGCCGCGCGGGTCCCACCACGGCATGAATTGCAAATCGCCGCCGAACTGCGTCACGAACACCGGCCGCGGCCGGCCCCAATAGTTCTTGAAAGTGAAGTTGGTCAGCACGCCGGCCGACAGCAGCATCGTCGCGAGCAGGAACACCGCGGCGCGGCCGGACATCAGCATCGGCCGATCCGGCCGGATGAATTTCCAGACGATGGTCACGATCGCCGGCAGCACCAGCGCCCAGGCTATCCACATCGCCGCATCGCGCGCGAACTGCGCCACCGTATCGAGCTTCACGGGGAAGGTCTGTTCCGCCGCGTCGTAGAACAAAGCTGCCAGCTTCAGGTCGAGCTCGGGATAGAGCCCGAACAGGATGCCGACGATGAGCGCTAGCGCCAGCGCGATGAAAAGTCCGGTCCGGTTCATGGCGCGCGGTTTAGCCGAGGCGGGAGGGCATGGGAACCCCTCCTCGTCATTGCGAGCGAAGCGAAGCAATCCATAGCGCCACATGACGAAAGAATGGATTGCTTCGTCGCTTCGCTCCTCGCAATGACGGCTTGCATCACGCCTTCGGCGATTGCGACGGCAATGGCGGGGGCGGCCGCAAGGGGCGCGTCGGCTCGCGCCAGGCGCCGGCGGTGCGGCCGGCGATCAGCCAGTAGACCAGGCCCGCGACGATGCCGGCGCCGGTCATGATCTCCATGTGCCGGCGGACGATGCCGTGGAACTGCATCGTGTCGGGATCGAACGGGATCAGGCCGAGATAGCAGGCCGCGCCGACGATCGCGCCGCCGACGGCATAGGCCAGCACGCTCCTGATGAAGAACGCCTCGGTGATCAGCACCACGATCAGCGCCGGCAGCAGCGCAAAGCCCGAGATGAAGATGAAACCGAAGCCGAGCACGATATCGATCGCGCTCTGGTCGATCTGCCCGCCGAAATCAGAGATCTCGGGATACAGCACCGCGCCGACCACGATGATCCCTGCCACGAAGCAGGCCATCAGGAAGCCGAACGCGACGACGAACAGGCGGCCGATCACGGCCATGCTACGGCCTCCCCGTCATTGCGAGCCACCCGGTCGGCGCGAAGCGCCGCCGGATGACAGGCTCCGCGAAGCAATCCATGTCTCAGCTTGCTGAGGAATGGATTGCTTCGTCGCTTCGCTCCTCGCAATGACGGATTGCATGGAGAGTGGCACTTCTCAATCCGTCATCGCCATCGCGCGCAGCGCCTGGCGCTCACGGGCCGAGAGCTTTTCGGTCTCCGACTTGAGCTGGCCGCAGGCGGCGAGGATGTCGCGGCCGCGCGGCGTGCGCACCGGCGAGGAATAGCCAGCGTTGAAGATATATTCGGAGAACTTCTCGATCTGCTCCCAGTCCGAGCATTCATAGGCGGTGCCCGGCCACGGATTGAACGGGATCAGATTGATCTTCGCCGGAATGCCCTTGAGCAGCTTCACCAGGAGCTTCGCGTCATCGAGCGAATCGTTGACGCCCTTGAGCATCACATATTCGAAGGTGATGCGCCGCGCGTTCGAGGCGCCGGGATAATCGCGGCAGGCCTGCAGCAGCTCCTTGATCGGATATTTGCGGTTCAGCGGCACAAGCTCGTTGCGCAGCTCGTCGCGCACCGCATGCAGCGAGATCGCGAGCATCACGCCGATCTCGTCACCGGTGCGCTGGATGTTCGGCACCACGCCGGAGGTCGACAGCGTGATGCGGCGGCGGGAAATGCCGATGCCTTCATTGTCGGCAACGATGAGCAGCGCATCGCGCACCGCGTCGAAATTGTACAGCGGCTCGCCCATCCCCATCATCACGATGTTGGTGACGCGGCGCGTGCCGTCTTCGCGATCGGCCCAGTCGTTGAGCCGGTCGCGCGCCACCATCACCTGGCCGACGATCTCGCCGGCAGTGAGGTTGCGCACCAGCCGCTGCGTGCCGGTGTGGCAGAACGCGCAGTTCAGCGTGCAGCCGACCTGCGAGGAAACGCACAGCGTGCCGCGATCGGTCTCGGGGATGTAGACGCACTCGACCTCGTGCGGCCGCTCGACCTTGTCGCCGCTCGGCAGCCGCAACAGCCATTTGCGCGTGCCGTCATTGGAGATCTGCTCGGCGACCACCTCGGGACGGTCGACGGTAAAATGCTTCTCGAGCTCGGCGCGCATGTCCTTCGAGACGTTGGTCATCTCGGCAAAACTCTTGGCACCGCGGAAATACATCCAGTTCCAGAGCTGCTGGATGCGCATCTTGCGCTGGCCGGCCTGCACGCCGATCTCGCCGAGGCGATCCGATATCTCCGCGCGCGACAGTCCGATCAGCGACGGCTTGGCCGGCGGCACATAGGTCTCGAGCGGAACCTTTTCGACCAGCGCGCTGGCGCCGGACACGGCTTGGGTGGTCACGGTGTCGGTCATGAAACCTCAAATAGGCCTTCCAGCCGGTGCTGGAAAGCCACCAAATACCTCGAATTTACGTCACAGAGCGGACTTTGTCGGCCGGACCGCGCTCTAGCGCCGGCAGTCCTGCCCGAGCCGGTCGAGCGCCTGCGCCAGGCCCTTCAACGAGAAGCTGTCGATCGTCTCGGTGCCCTTGGCCGAGACGGCCTTTACCGTCAGATCGGCCGATTTCCGCATGGCTTCCACCATCCGCTCCTCCTCGGCCGCATTCTTGATCCAAAGGCCGTCGCCCTGCGTGTACATCGCATAAGTTCCGCCGCCGACCTGGAGCGTCGATTCCGAGCCCGGCTTCACGGTGTAGCCGATCATGATCGAGACCTCGTTGACGACCTTCTCGGCCGGACGGGTGGAGATGAAGGCATAGGCCGGATCGCGCGGCCGGTTCGGCGGGTTGGTCTTCGACGACGACGGCTTGGCAAGCGCAAAGCACACCTTCTTGCCGTTGGGCGAGGCGGTGTAGGCGCCCCAGGTCCCGAATTGGCCGATCAGCGTCGGCTCCGCACCGCCCGCCGCAGCCGCGGCGGCCGAAGGCGCCGGCTTGGCCGCTTCCTTGGCCGTCTCCTTCTTGGGCGCAGCCTGCGTCGGCGCGAGGGTGATGATCCCGCACAGGACACAAGCCGCCAGTGATGTCAGAATCTGCCGCACGGCCAACTGGTTCCCCCATCATTGTGACTGCAAGATGGCCCGGCGATTCCCCCTCTGCCGGCTCGGATGGATAACCGGGAAACGCTTTTTTGGGAAGGCAGTTAGACCCGGCGCGCGTCAGCCAAAAGCCGCATGCGCGTCATCGCGCCTCGGTGCTTGTTGCCGCTGATCAGGCCTTGATTCCTTGATCATCCCTTGGCACGCGCCGCGCGCTGGCTTTCCCACTGCGCTTCGGTCCATTGCAGCAGGTCCTCGGCACCGGAGCTGCGCAAATGCGAGCCGCCGTCCTGCACCACCATCTCGCCATTGATGTAGCCGGCCTGATCCGAGATCAGGAAGCTCGCCAGATTGGCGAGTTCCGAGTGCTCGCCGGCGCGGCCGAGTGGATTGCGATGCGCCCAGGTCTCGCCGCGCCCTTCGGGACGCAGCTGTCCGGTGGCACCTGGCGTCGGGAACGCGCCGGGCGCGATCGCCACGGTACGGATGCCCTTCGGGCCCCACTCGACGGCAAGGCTCTTGGTCATCGCCAGCACCGCGGTCTTGGCCATCGACGACGGCACCGTGAAGGCGCGGCCGGTGATGGTCGAGGTCGACAGGATCGAGAGCACCACGCCCTTGTGCTTGCCGTCGATCCAACGGCGGCCGGCAGCGAGCGTGCAGTACATCGTGCCATGCAGTGTCGGCGCGAGGATCGCGTCCGCGGCACGGAATGACAAATGTTCGCTCTGCGCAATAAAGGTTGCGGCAGCATTGTTGACGAGTACGTCGATCGGTGCGTCCTGCCACACCTGGTCCATCATCGCTTCGACCGCCGCGCCATCGCGGATATCGCAGCGCGCGGTCGAGACCTTGGCGCCGAATTCGCTGCGGAATTTTGCGGCGGTTTCCTCCAGCAGCCCCTCGCGGCGCCCGCAGATGATCAGTTCGGCACCGAGTTCGGCAAAGCGGGCGCCCATCGCGGCGCCGAGGCCGGAGCCGCCGCCGGTGATCAGGATGCGCTTTTTCGCTAGCAGGCCTTTTTCAAACATAGTTTGATCCCTCCGCTTTGTATTGTCGCTCCGCCGCAAATCCGGCATGAAGCTTGTAGTCCAAGATCTTGCAGCTCTTTCTGCGTCCGAAACTCAGGTGTGTCCATGAAAGCCATCCTCTGCTCGCAATACTGTCAACCCGACGATCTCGTGCTGGCAGACGTGCCCGATCCGGTGGCGGGTCCCGGCGAAGCCGTGATCGCGATCAAGGCGGCGGCGCTGAATTTCTTCGACATCCTGATGATCCAGGGCAAGTACCAGATCAAGCCGCCGTTCCCGTTCTCGCCGGCCGCCGAAGTCGCCGGCGTGATCGAGAGCGTCGGCGCTGGCGTCACCGATCTCAGGATTGGTGATCGCGTCGTGGCGTCATGCGGTCACAACGGCGCGCGCGACAAGATCGCGCTGCCGGCGAATACGATCGTGAAGATTCCCGACAATCTCGATTACGATCGCGCCGCAGGCATCATCATCATCTACGGCACCGCGCTGCATGCGCTGGAAGATCGCGCGAGCCCGAAGCCGGGTGAGACGCTCGCGGTGCTAGGCGCTGCCGGCGGCACCGGCCTTGCCGCGTGCGAGCTCGGCAAGCTGATGGGCCTGAAGGTGATCGCCTGCGCGTCGTCGGACGAGAAGCTCGCATTCGCCAAGCAGCATGGCGCCGAGCTGACGCTGAACTACGCCAAGGAAGATCTGAAAGAAGGCCTGCGCAAGCTGACCGACGGCAAGGGTGCCGACATCGTGTTCGATCCGGTCGGCGGCGCCTATGCCGAAGCCGCGCTGCGCTCGACCGCTTGGGAAGGCCGCTTCCTGGTGATCGGCTTTGCCGCCGGCGACATTCCAAAGATCCCGCTCAACCTCGCGCTGCTGAAGGGCTGCGACATCCGCGGCGTGTTCTGGGGCGCGTGGGCGCGGCAGAATCCGGAGAAGAATCGCAAGAACCTCGAGAAGCTCGTGCAGTGGACCGCCGAGGGCAAGATCTCCTCGCATGTCGACCGTACCTTCCCGCTGTCGCAGACCGCTGAAGCCCTGAAGGTGCTTGCCGGCCGCAAGGCGATGGGCAAGGTGATCCTGCATCCGGGCAGCTGAGCGGGGATCACGTAGCCCGGATGAAGCGCAGCGTAATCCGGGACTGCTCGTACGATTGGTGAGAAGAACCCCGGATTGCGCTTCGCTTCATCCGGGCTACAACTTAATCCTCTGCAGGCACCCCGCGCTTCAGCGCGGCGCGCGCGGCTTCGCGGTGGTCCGGCGTGATGTGGCTGGCCACCATGCGGATCGCGGTTGCAAGCACTGCGGCATCGTCGGTGAAGCCGAGCACCGGCAGCATGTCCGGGATGAAATCGAACGGCAGGATGAAATAGGCGATCGCGCCGAGCAGCGCCGCCTGCACGTGGCGCGGCGTCTGCCGGTCGAAGGCGCAATAATAGGCGGCCAGCAGATCCTCGGCGAAGGGCAGGCGCGCCACCACTTTCTTGAACTTGATCCAGAAACGGCGGCGCACGCTTTCGGGGTCCTGCGCCAGCCGGTCGGCAGGCCCAAATCCCACACCGTAGTCGCTCGTTGCCATCGCCAGGGTTCCTCGACGCCGCGACAGTTCGGCGGCGAACGATACGAATCTGGGGATGTCGGCCAACCGGCGCAAGGCTGCGCGCAACGGGGTCAGTTGACCCCGAGCTGCCTTGCGATCGCGTTCATGGCCTTGGCGAGGTCGATATCGCGCTTGGTCACCCCGCCGACGTCATGGGTCGCCAGCACGACCTCGACCGTCTTGTAGACGTTCTTCCATTCGGGGTGATGGTCGCACTTCTCGGCGACCAAAGCGGCGCGCGCCATGAAGCCGAATGCCTCGTTGAAGTCCTTGAACACGAAGGTCTTTGCGATCGCCTCGCGTCCGGCCAGCTCCGACCAGCCGGCCAGTTCCCAAAGCGCGGCCTTCCTTGCTTCCGCTGACAGCTTTTCGACCATGGTAGAACCCTCCCGTCTGGCGCCGACCATAGCCTAACAACCGGCGTCCGGGTGGGATCCATGCCGAAATTAAGGCCGAAATCGCGTCCTATCGCCGCTGGTAACCATGACGGAGATGTAACATCTGTCCGTTCAGTAATTTGCTACAAACAGAAGATGTATCCCCGTTGGTAGTTTGCGAAATTGAGCCCAGACGGTTGTTTGCGAGATCGATGATCCAAGGCCGATGACAGACGGCTCCGCCAGCATATCGCCCAAGCCGTTGCGCTCCGCCAAGCGCCGGCTGATGTTCGTTTTGATCGCGGGCGCGCTCGCCATCGTCGGCGCGCTGATCGCCGGCTACTATTTCGCGGTGCGTCCGGTGACGCTCAAGATCGCGGTCGGCCCGGCCAACAGCGATGACCTCAAGGTCGTGCAGGCGCTGGCGCAGGCCTTCAACAACCAGCAGCACACCCAGGTCAAACTCCGACCAGTGCAGACCGACGGCGCCACCGCCAGCGCGAAGACGCTGGCCGACGGCAAAGCCGATCTCGCCATCATCCGCGGCGACCTCGAGGTGCCGAAGAATGCGCAGGCGGTCGCGACCTTGCGCAAGAACGTGGTGGTGATGTGGGTTCCGCCGGCAAAGGGCAAGGTTCGCAAGTCCGCCAGGATCACCAAGATCGCGCAGCTGGCCGGCCGCAAGATCGGCGTCGTCGGCCGCACCCCGGCCAATGTCAATCTGCTGAAGCTGATCCTGACGCAATACGGTGTCGATCCGATGAAGGTCGAGATCGTGCAATTTCCGGCCAATGAGGCGCCGGACGCCATCAAGAACCTGAAGGCCGACGCCTATCTTGCCGTCGGTCCGGCCAACAGCAAGCTCACGATCGACGCGATCACGGCGTCGACCAAGGACGGCGGCGAGCCGACCTTCCTGGCGATCGACGCGTCCGAGGCGATCGCGCAAAACCATCCGGCCTATGAGGCCGCGGAAATCCCCGCCGGCTCGCTCGGCTCGGCCGACCGTCCCGACGACGAGGTGAAGACGATCAGCTTCTCCCACCACATCGTCGCGCGAAAGGGCCTGTCGGACGCAACCGTCGCGGCCTTCACCCGGCAATTGTTCGCGATCCGGCAATCGCTCAAGAACGACTTCCCGCTCGCCGCCAAGATCGAGACGCCCGACACCGACAAGGACGCCACCATCCCGGTGCATCCCGGCGCGGCCGCCTTCGTCGACGGCGAGGAAAAGACCTTCCTCGACCGCTACAGCGATTACATCTGGTGGAGCCTGATGGCGTTCTCGGCAATGGGCTCGGCCGGTGCGTGGTTCGCCGGCTATCTCAAGCAGGACGAGCGCAACACCAACACCTCGCAGCGCGAACGCCTGCTGGAGATGCTGAAGGCGGCGCGGCAGAGCGATTCGACCGACGAGCTCGACCAGCTGCAGGCGGAGGCCGACGACATCCTGCGCCACACGCTGGACTGCTTCGAGCATGGCGCGATCGAGGAAGGCACGTTGACCGCGTTCAACATCGCGCTCGAGCAGTTCCACAACGCCGTCGCCGACCGCAAGGCGCTGCTGCTGAGCATGCCGCAGAACTTGCAGCGGACCGCGAGCCAGTTTCGGGCTGCGGGCACGGCGTAACGGCCCGCTTACCGCAATCTTTCCAGGAGCTCCCTTCGCCTCCTCCGCTTGCGGATGACTTCGTCCGTTCTCTCATCCGAAAACTTGTGAGGGAGTCAACGGCGGCAGGGTTCCCTCCCCCCTTGCGGGGGAGGGTTAGGGAGAGGGGCGCCACACAACGCGCTCTTTCCATGCAATTCGATGTCAAGCGGCAGTGCTGCGCAGGCGCCATTCTCCATGCGCATCCCGCCCGGGGCCCTCCCTCTCCCCACCCTCCCCCGCAAGGGGGGAGGGAGCCTGACGTGCGTGCTCACCTTACAAACGACGCCGGTGGCAGTCTTCGTACGCACTAAACATCCATCGCGCTGCTTCCTCCCGCCCTGTAATCCCACCGTCATGGAATTTTTCTAGGTCTTGGCTCGCCCGCGGCGCATTGTCGCTGTGACCTTGAGGAGACCCCCATGACGATCCGGTTCTCGCGAAATCTCACCCGCCGACGCTTCCTCTCCACCGCGGCTGCGGCCGGTGCCGGCGTGATCGCGATGCCTTATCTGTCGCGCGCGGCCGATCGCCCCGTGATCACCCATGGCGTGCAGTCCGGCGATGTCGGCGTCGACGGCGGCGTGGTGTGGGCGCGTGCGGACCGGCCGTCGCAGATGATGGTCGAGGTCGCGACCACTGAATCATTCAAGGACGCCCACGCGCTGCCGCCGATCACGGCGCTGCCGGAGAGCGACTTCACCGCCAAGATGCTGCTGGAGAACCTGCCCTCCGGCCAGGACATCTTCTACCGCGTCCGCTTCCGCGACCTCGCCCATATCGACATCGTCGGCGAGCCCGTGGTCGGCCGCTTCCGCACCGCGCCGAGCGACCGTCGCGACGTCTCCTTCGTATGGGGCGGCGACGTCGCCGGCCAGGGCTGGGGCATCAACCCCGACGACGGCGGCATGATCACCTTCGCCGCGATGAAGAAGCACAATCCGGATTTCCTGCTGCATTCGGGCGACACCATCTACGCCGACGGCGTGATCCCGGCCGAGGTAAAGCTCCCCGACGGCAAGGTCTGGAAGAACATCACGATCCCGGAGAAGGCCAAGGTCGCCGAGACGCTCGACGAATACCGCGCCGCGCACAAGTACAATTTCCTCGACTCCAACCTGCGCGCCTTCAATGCCGAGGTGCCGATCTTCGTGCAGTGGGACGATCACGAGGTGACCAACAACTGGTCGCTGTCGAAGCAGCTGCCGGCCGCCTACAAGGAGCGCGACATCACCGTGCTCGCGGCGCGCGCGGCCAAGGCCTTCCACGAGATGTATCCGATGCGCGAGAGCATCGTCGAGCCGGGCCGGGTCTATCGCACGTTGAGCTACGGCCCGCATCTCGACGTCTTCATGCTCGACGAGCGCAGCTATCGCGGCCCGAACGGTCCGAACCTGCAGGAAAAATATGGCCCCGACGCCTATTTCATCGGGCCGGACCAGATGGCCTGGCTGAAGCGCGCGCTGCTCAACTCGCGCGCCACCTGGAAGGTGATCGCCTCCGACATGCCGCTGTCGCTGATCGTCTATGACGATGCCGCCAACAAGAAGGGCTCGGAGGCGTTCGCGCAGGGTGACGGCCCGGCGCGCGGCCGCGAGCTCGAGATCGCCGACATCCTGCGCTTCATCAAGACCGCGGGGATCGTCAACACGGTGTGGCTGACCGCCGACGTGCACTACGCGGCGGCGCATTACTACAACCCGAACAAGGCCCAGTTCCAGGAGTTCGATCCGTTCTGGGAATTCGTCTCCGGCCCGCTGCATGCCGGCACGTTCGGCCCGAACGAGCTCGACAATACGTTCGGTCCCGAGGTGAAGTTCGTCAAGGCGCCGGGCGAGGCCAACCAGAACCTGCCGCCGTCGGCCGGCATGCAGTTCTTCGGTCACGTCAAGATCGACGGCAAGAGCGGGCAGATGACGGTGAGCCTGCGCGATCGCGTCGACGCCGAGCTGTGGGCGATCACGCTCGATCCGAAGCCGGTGTAAACCGGCCACCGCAGCGAGGGAACCAGACGCCCTGTCCGCGACGCCCTTGCCGCAAAGCAAGGGCATCGCGATTGACAGGGGATGGACGCGACCTGCCTCTTCCGGTACCGATATCAGAGCCGTTATGCTGGGGGCCCGGAGGGGCGGAGCATGAGGCGCTGCGAGTTCTTTCGCGTGCTCGGTGGCATCGTCGCGAGGTTTCGGCCTCGCCGCTTGATTGTTGTCGCGATCGCCGTGTTCGCGCTGCTGCCGATCGAAGTCAGCGATGCCGGCTGGCTGCCAGATTTCTTCAAGACCTCGTCCAAGCACGCCAAATCGCCAAAGCGCGCGAAGCCGACAAGGTCGGCCAAACTGGCCAAGCACCGCGCGCCGGCAAAGCACCGCGCCACGCGGCTTGCCGCCCTTGGGCCGGTCGCGCTGCCGCCTTCCGTTCTCAGGCCGGCCGCAGGCAAATGCGATCCCGCGACATTCCGGATCGTTCTCGATGTCGGACATACCGCAGAATCGGAAGGCGCGATCAGCGCCCGCAACGTCGCCGAGTTCGCCTTCAACCTGCGCCTCGCGCGGCAGATCGAGGAGACCTTGAAGGCCGAAGGCTTTGCCGAAACCAGGCTGCTGCTGAGCGAGGGCAAAGCAAGACCCAGCCTGTTCAGGCGCGTCGCCGCCGCCAACAATCTGCACGCGGATCTCTTACTGTCGATCCACCACGACTCCGTGCCCAACAAGATGCTCGAGGACTGGGAATTCGAGGGCAAGAAGAGCCATTTCAGCGACCGCTTCAGCGGCTACTCCGTGTTCGTCTCCCGGGAGAATCCGGACTTCGGGACGAGCCTGCGGTTCGCCGAACTGGTCGCGAAGGAAATGAAGGCCCAGGGGCTGCAATATGCCGCGCAGTACAGCCTGCCCATCATGGGTAGCAACCAGCACCCGCTGCTGAACAAGGAAACCGGCGTCTACAGCTATGATGAGCTGATCGTGCTGCGAAAGACCGCGATGCCCGCCGTCCTGCTGGAGGCCGGCTCGATCATCAACCGGGACGAAGAACTCGCAATGGACTCGCCGGAACGCCGCAACAGCATCGCCAGCGGCGTCGCAGTCGCCGTGAAGGAATTCTGCGATCCGCGCTGGGCGCTGCTCGGTCCGCTCTGACGGCCGGGTGATCGGCACTTCCTCGTTCAGCCCGGTTTGCCCGCCTTGAGCTCGCTGAGCTTGTCCAGCGCCTGTTCGAACTTGGCGTTGAACAGCCACATCGCATCGAGAATTTCGCGGAAGGTCGCGGATGATTTGGCGCGGTCGGTGCGGCCGAACGCGAAGACGCTGTTGTTGCGCAGATATCCCATGATCCTGGGATCGGAAATCCTGTAGCCGACGAGGTTGCCTGACTTCAGCGCGGCCCGCGTCGGCGTTGGAATGATCTGGATCAGTTCGAACAGCTTCATTTGATCGATGGGATCGGGCAGCGCCTTTGCGATCGCCGGGACCTGCGGGAAAATATCCGCGTGCGCGTTCATGAGCGCGTCGCGCACCGCGGTCCAGTGATTGAACCGATGGTCGAGATTGCCGGCCCGGGCCTCTTCCTTGTCGTCGCGACGGCTCAGCGCAGGATCGAGGGCTGCGATCGCCTCCTTGATGGCGGCCCACTTCTTTCGACCGTTGCGATCTTCGGACGGGCCGGTCTGCAGGCTCCCCTTGTAGGTGTTCGAGCGCGCATTTCCCGCATTCTGCTTGCCGTTCGTCTCGGCAAAGAACAGGCCGAGGCTGATACGGCCCGCGGTGGCGGCAGCAACGGGATCGAGCCCCTTGGCGCGCGCGATCACCGTCGCCAGGTCGACCACGTCCTTGAATGGCGTATCGGAGCTTTGCGCGTCGGCGGGCGGCGCCTCCATGACGTCGAACAGCTTCCTGTACTCGTCGAGCAGCGGCTCGTTATCGGCGTCGAAATAGGCCGGAGGGATTCCGGATCTGCCGGGCTTGCCGATCCTGGATGGGAGCGCATCGGTGAGATCCTTGTAGGCGCTCATCATCTCGACGCGGGCGAGATAGAGCGCCTGCCCCGGCAGGTCGGGCAGCGGCTGCCTGGAATCGATCTGCGCGCGCCGCTGGCGCAGGATCGAGACGAAGTTCTTCAGCGCATTGTCGTAGGCCTTGAGCGCGGCCGCTTGCTCGCTCGTGACGGCGGTCGGCTCGGCGATGGCTGGACGCGCCACAGCCGGCGCAAGAAGCAGCCCGAGAGAGAGCGCCGCTGCGCGCGCAGCGGCAGATGTTGTGATCGCCATCCTGATTGCCATGACAGCTTCCCGGGGCCTGTGCGTCGCCGAATCCGATATTCCGGATCGTAGACTGCGTGGCCGAAGCCCGGCAATCCGTCAAAGCTCGTTTCTCAGCGCAGCTTCGAGCGTCTCGCTCGAACACGGCTTGGTCAGCCGCGGCTTGTCGGCGAGCGATTCCGGCAGCCTGATGTCAGCGCCGTAACCGGTGACGAATGCGAACGGCACTTTCAGCGCATCGAGCCGCTCGGCGATCGCGAACGTCTTCTCGCCCCTGACGAGGGCGACGTCGAGCAGCGCGAAATCCGGCGCGCGTTCGGCGATCAGTTCGAGCGCCCGGGCGACGTTCGCGGCGGTGCGCACCGTGCGGGCGCCGAAGCCGAGGATGGTGTCCTCGAAATAGAGCGAGATGATCGGATCGTCCTCGACGACCAGGACATCACCGGGCATGCCGGCATTGGGAGCAGATTCCATGACGCGGTGTCCATTTCTTCGATGATGGATGAGAGACCGGATCAGTCCGGCCGGATGGCCCGCGACCGGCGCCCGAAAGCACGCCGGCTGTTCCCGAGATGAAACCCACCACAGCGCGAGCCGCCGCGTCTGCTCACTAGTGAACATAAAAGCTGGAACATTTTCAGTATGGTCCGCGTTGGATTTTCAGGATTTTCCAATGATTGCCAAACGGACCGATTTGGCCGGGACGTGCGACCGGCCATTCAACAATCTCTTGCGCCGGCTGAATGCCGCCGATTACGAGCTGATCGCGCCGCATCTTGCGGTGGTCGATGCTGATGCGAGTGACCTGCTCTACAATCCCGGCGACGACGTGCAGATCGTGCATTTCCCATGCGGACCGAGCCTTGCGTCCTACATGGTGGCCAACGAGGACGGACGCGATGTCGAGACCATCCTGGTCGGCCGCGAGGGTGCCGTCGGCGGCATCGTCAGCCAGGGATTCCTGCCGGCCTATACCCGCATCACCGTCAAGTTCGGCGGCCCGTTCGTGCGGCTGCCGATCAGCAGGCTCGACGCCGCCAAGCTGAAGTCGATCTCGGTGCGCAACATCTTCGCGCGCTATGCCGACTGCATGCTGGCGCAGATCTTCCAGTCGACCGCCTGCAATGCGATCCACTCGATCGAGCAGCGCGCCGCAAAATGGATCATCTCGGCGATGGAGCGCACCAACGGCAACGGCGTGGTGCCGCTCACGCACGAGCAGCTCTCGACCTTGCTCGGCGTCGGCCGCAGCTACACCAGCCGGATGATCCAGAGCTTCAAGGCGGAAGGCGTGCTGGACACCCGCCGCGGCGCGATCGTGATCCGCGACCCGGACAAGCTCAAGCTGCGCTCCTGCTTGTGCAACGAGGCGGTGAAGGATCACTTCGAGGAAGTGCTGCGCGGGGTCTATCCAAGCGAGGACAACCCGGCGAACTAGACGGCTCCAAGCCGCTATCGCGGACCGCGAAAATAACGCTACACTCGCCTCATGAGCGGGGCTGAACTTCACGCCGTCTTCGACGTCGCAGCATGGGGCGCGGCCGCGGCCGCCATTTGGTGGCTGTCGCGCATACGCGGGCTGCAATTCCCGCGGCAATCCTTCGAGCTGCCCTACATCGCCGTGCTGGTGTTCGGCGCCGGCATCGGCGCCTACATCTTCGGCACGCTGAACCTGTGGTTCTCGGGCATGCCCGGCATCGCCCGCTCGGTCGAGGGCGCGCTGGCCGGCGGCATCGTCGCGATCGAGCTCTACAAATGGCTGCACGGCATCTCGCTGCGCACCGGGGCACGGTTCGCGCTGCCGCTTGCGATCGGCGTCGCGGTCGGCCGGCTCGGCTGCTATTTCGCGGGGCTCGAGGATTTCACCTACGGCACGCCGACCACGCTGCCCTGGGGCCATGATTTCGGCGACGGCGTGCTGCGCCATCCGGTGCAGCTCTATGAAAGCCTCGCGATGGCGGCGTTCGCGGTCTTCTACGTCTGGGCCGTATTGAACCGCAACGCCGCTATCATCACCAATGGATTCTACCTCGTGCTGTTCTACTACGGCCTGCAACGCTTCGTCTGGGAGTTCATCAAGCCCTACGGCGCGCTGATCGGTCCGTTCTCACTGTTCCACCTGCTGTCGCTGTTTGTCATGGTCTATGCCGCCGTCATGCTCGCGACGGCGCCGAATGTGAGTGTGAAGCATGAACGCGCCGCTGCGTAAGTCCCGCCCCTACATCTTCTGGGGCCAGACCCAGTCGCTCTGCGAAACCTGCCTGACCCTGGTGCCGACCAAGATCCAGATATCAGGCAACGAGGTCTGGCACGAGAAGCGCTGCAAGCAGCACGGCGTGCAGTCGACGCTGGTCTCGACCGACCAGGCCTATTGGCGGCTGTGCAAGGATTTCATCAAGCCCGGCGACCGGCCGCTCGCCTTCCAGCGTCACACCGAATTCGGCTGCCCCTATGATTGCGGACTGTGCCCGGACCATGAGCAGCACTCCTGCCTGGCGCTGATCGAGATCACCGAGCACTGCAATCTGACCTGCCCGGTGTGCTTTGCGGATTCCTCGCCGGCGCGCACCAGCTTTACGCCGCTGGCCAAGATCGAGAAGATGCTCGACGCGCTGGTGGCGAGCGAGGGCGAGCCTGACCTCGTGCAGATCTCCGGCGGCGAGCCGACGCTGCATCCGGATTTCTTCGCGATCCTGGATGCGGTGCGCGCTCGCCCGATCCGCCATGTCATGATCAACACCAACGGCCTCAGGATCGCGCGCGAGCCCGACTTCGTGGCCAAGCTCGCCGAGAACAAGCGCGGCCTTGAAGTCTACCTGCAATTCGATTCGCTGAAACGCGAGGCGCTGGTCAATCTGCGCGGCGCGGACCTGCGCAAGATCCGCCAGCAGGCGCTGGAGAATCTCGAACACTACGGCGTCTCGACCACGCTGGTCGCCACCATCAAGCGCGGCGTCAACGACGCCGAGATCGGCGACATCGTCCGCCATGCGCTGACCTGGACATGCGTCCGCGGCGTCACGCTGCAGCCGGTGCAGGACGCCGGACGTAACGAGAATTTCGACAAGAATACCGACCGCATCATGCTCTCGGAGATTCGCCAGCACGTGATCGAGACCGGAGTGTTCGGCGACAAGGACATGATCCCGCTGCCGTGCAATCCCGAAAGCATCTCGATCGGCTACGGCCTGCGCAATGCCGACAAGGTGCTGCCGCTGACCTCGCTGATCCCGCAGGAGCAGCTGGTTGCCGTGATGCCGAACACGATCAGCCCGGAGAAATATCCGGTGTTGCGCGAAAAATTCGTGGATTTGTTCTCGCTGTCGTCAGGGCCGCTCAACACGTCGGATCGGGTCTGCGAATTGCTGTGCTGCCTGCCGAGCTTCGAGGTGCCGGAGGGCCTGACCTACGAGAACGTGTTCCGCGTAACCATCGTGCAGTTCCTCGACCGCTTCAATTTTTGCGTCGGCAACGTGAAGCGCAGCTGCATCCACTTCGTCACCGAAAGCGGCGTGATCATCCCGTTCGACACCTACAATCTGTTCTATCGCGACGGCAAGATCGAACGCATCCGCGCCGCGATGGCCGGGCAGACCTATCGCGAGGCACCGCCAAGCGAGGATGTATCGCGATGAGCGATACCGGCGCGCCCTCTTCGCCTCCGCCCCGCCCTGCGGAGCAGCGCAATGGCTGCCTGACCGCACTGATGATCGTCGCCGGCGGCATTCTGTTGCTGCCCGGCCTCTGCTCGCTGTTCTTCGTGTTTACCGGCATCGCCAACATCAGCAACACGGCCGACCTTCAGTTCGTCGGCGGCTGCTTGCTTGTGGGGTGTCTCGGCGTGGCCCTGATCTGGTGGGCCATCCGCAGACCTGGACCCTAGGGACGGCTGGCATCGCGAACCTATTGGTGGACCAACAGCCATGAGCGAGACAAATCCGCCCCCCCTGCCGCCTGCGCCAGCACAGCCGCCCCACGAATACGTCCCTCCGCCGCTGCCGCCACGACGCGGCGGCTGCGCGACCGCCTTCATGGCGCTGTTCGGGGTGTTCCTGCTGCTGCCCGGCCTCTGCGCCCTCCTGTTCGGGTTCGGCGTCCTGAGCGAGTCGAAAACCGATCCCTCCATTCTCTTCCTGATCCTGCTCGGGCTCGCGGTCTGTTTTGCCGGCGTGATGCTGATCCGCGCCGCGATCAAGGGGGGCTGACGCTGCTCGACAGAAATCCGGACCTGACGGGTCATGAGTGACGCCAATCGACCGCCGATCCCCAAGGAGCGCTGGAAGGGTCCGCCCGAAGGCCCGCCGGACCATGTGAGACCGCTGGTTCGCGCGCCGGGAGCGGCTACACGACGTCGTCACTCGTGATCGCCGGTCTCGTGCTGGCGATGGTTGGACTTGGCTGCCTGATCCTTTGGTTGATCCTAAGCGGTGGCACCATCGGTGCCAACATCGGCATCTTGTTCGGTGGCTTACTCACGGGCGTTTGCGGCCTCGTCCTGATCCAGCTGACCGGCCGTCAACCGGTCATTGAGCAAACCGAGACATCATCGGGCGGATGCCTGTGGGCGCTCATGGCGCTGTCCGGAAGCCTGATGCTCATTCCCGGACTCTGCTCGCTGCTGTTCGGCATGGGCTATCTCGACAGCCCGATCGCCGGCACTGGACTCTTTTCTGACGGGTACTTCACGATTTTCCTGACCGGTGCGCTGATCGGCGCAATCGGCGTTGGGCTGCTCCGCTGGGTCATCGTCCGTGCGCCCCTGTTGGCTGGCATCACAATGGTGGTCGGCACCGTCCTGGTGCTGCTTGGCTTCTATGTGGCGCTTTTCGGCGCCAGCCGCGGCCACGTGCGCGTCTTGTTGGTAATCGGCCTGCCAGCTGCGACCGCCGGAATTCTCTTCCTCCGGAACGCCATGCAGCGCCGCCTCCGCGACGGGCCGGATCATTCTGGTCTGGACCTGGCCCCACCCAACCATGAATAAATCAATCGAGAGGTCCGCCTTGGACGCAGAAGATAGATCGCGACATCGATGAGCAATTCCGATCAGCCGCCATCGACAGAGCCGCCGCGGCAAGAGCCACGGCTGCCGCCCGGCTGCACGATCTTCATGCTGATCGTCGGGGTACTTCTGCTGGTCCCGGGCGCCCTCTGCGTGGTCCTCAATGTCACTCTGGGCGGGTCCGGTGACCCGCTCACCGGGGTGTCGGTACTGGTGACGCTTGTTGGGCTCGGGTTGATCGTGTTCGCGCGTTCTCAGAAACGAGGCTGAATCGCCCCCGAAAAGGCCCCCAAAACCGGCTTCCGGAACCAAAATCGGCCACCCAAACCGCCAATAAACCGTTGTTTTTTGGCGTTTTCTGACTATATTGCGCCGCAACGCACGAGGTGCCCGGTCCGCTGACCGGGCTTCCTTTTTGGGGTGATGCGTCCCCGTCAAATTTCTTGGGTATGAGCGTGATCCGGGCCCCTGATGGGCCACGCGAGCGAGCGGCCGGCCAAACTGGTCCGGCGAGATCGCGCATCTGACCATTGCACGACCAGAAGAAGAGCCATGAACCTTCGCAACGTCGCCATCATCGCCCACGTCGACCACGGCAAGACCACCCTCGTCGACCGCCTGCTGCAGCAATCCGGCACCTTCCGTGAGAACCAGAAGGTCACCGAACGCGCCATGGACTCCAACGACCTGGAGCGCGAGCGCGGCATCACCATCCTGGCCAAGGCCGCCTCGGTGCAGTGGAAGGACATCCGCGTCAACATCGTCGACACCCCCGGCCACGCCGATTTCGGCGGTGAGGTCGAGCGCATCCTCAACATGGTGGACGGCGCGCTGGTGCTGGTCGACGCCGCCGAGGGTCCGCTGCCGCAGACCAAGTTCGTGGTGTCGAAGGCGCTCAAGATCGGCCTGAAGCCGATCGTCGTGATCAACAAGGTCGACCGCCCCGACGCGCGCCCGACCGAGGTCATCAACGAGGTGTTCGACCTGTTCGCCGCGCTCGACGCCAGCGAGGAGCAGCTCGACTTCCCGATCCTCTACGGGTCGGCCAAGCAGGGCTGGATGGCCGAGAGCCCGGAGGGTCCGAAGGACCTCGGCATGCAGCCGCTGTTCGACCTGATCGTGCGCCATGTCGAGCCGCCGAAGGTCGAGGAAGGTCCGTTCCGGATGATCGGCACCATCCTCGAAGCCAACCCTTATCTCGGCCGCATCATCACCGGCCGCATCTCGTCGGGCTCGATCAAGCCGAACCAGCAGGTCAAGGTGCTGGGCGCCGACGGCAAGCTGATCGAGAGCGGCCGCCTGACCAAGATCCTCGCCTTCCGCGGCCTCGAGCGCACGCCGCTCGAAGAAGCCGAGGCCGGCGACATCGTCGCGATCGCGGGCCTGACCAAGGGCACCGTCGCCGACACCTTCTGCGACCCCTCGGTCGAGACGCCGCTGCCGGCGCAGCCGATTGATCCGCCGACGGTGTCGATGTCGTTCATCGTCAACAACTCGCCGCTCGCCGGCACCGAAGGCGACAAGGTCACCTCGCGCATGATCCGCGACCGCCTGATGCGCGAGGCCGAGGGCAATGTCGCGCTGCGCGTCGTCGAAGCCGCCGACAAGGATTCGATGGAAGTCTCCGGCCGCGGCGAATTGCAGCTCGCGATCCTGATCGAGACCATGCGCCGCGAGGGCTTTGAGCTCTCGGTGTCGCGTCCGCGCGTCGTGCTGCAGAAGGACGAGGCGACCGGCGGCTGGCAGGAGCCGATCGAGGAGGTCGTGATCGACGTCGACGAGGAACATTCCGGCGTCGTCGTGCAGAAGATGAGCGAGCGCAAGGCCGAGATGATCGAGATGCGCCCGTCCGGCGGCAACCGCCTGCGGCTGGTGTTCTACGCGCCGACCCGCGGCCTGATCGGCTACCAGGGCGAACTGCTCACCGACACCCGCGGCACCGCGATCATGAACCGCATCTTCCACGGCTACGCCGCCTACAAAGGCGAGATCCAGGGCCGCCGCAACGGCGTCTTGATTTCGAACGACCAGGGCGAAGCGGTGGCCTATGCGATGTTCAAGCTGGAAGACCGCGGCCCGATGATGATCGAGCCGGGCTGGAAGGTCTACAAGGGCATGATCGTCGGCGAGCACACCCGCGACAACGACCTCGAGATCAACGTGCTGAAGGGCAAGCAGCTCACCAACATCCGCACCACCTCGAAGGACGAAGCGGTGCGCCTGACGCCGCCGATCCGGATGACGCTGGAAAAGGCGCTCGCCTATATCGAGGACGACGAGCTCGTCGAGGTGACGCCGAAGTCGATCCGGCTGCGCAAGAAGCATCTCGATCCGAACGATCGCAAGCGCGCCGAAAAGGCCAAGGAAGCAGTGGCGTAAGCACTCTGTCATGCCCCGGCATCGGGTCGGCGCGAAGCGCCGCCCGATGACTAAACGCCTCCGGGGGCATCCAGTACGCCGCGGCCTATCGGTTCAATCACAACCGTCTCTGGAATACTGGATCGCCCGCTTTCGCGGGCGATGACAGTTATGCGCGCGGCGGCTTCAGGCCCGGCGGCGAACGTGCTAGAGCCGGGGCATGAGTTCGCTTCCCTCCACGGTCGATGTTGCCATCATCGGCGCAGGCGCCGCAGGCCTCGGCGCCGCGCATGCGCTGAAGGGCACCGGCCTATCCGCCATCGTGCTGGAAGCCCGCGACCGGCTCGGCGGCCGCGCGCATACGATCCAGGCCGCGCCAGATGTGGTGTTCGACGTCGGCTGCGGCTGGCTGCATTCGGCCGACCAGAACAGCTTTGTCGGCATCGCCAGGCAACTCGACTTCGAACTCAACAAGGACCTGCCGCCATGGCGTGAGCGCGCCTATGGCAAGGCATTCCCGCAGGCCGACCGCGACGCCTTCATGCTTGCGCTCGACGAGTTCTACGATCGCCTCGAAGAGGCGGCGCGCGGCGGCAAGGACGGCTCGGCCGATCGCTACCTCGAGCCCGGCAACCGCTGGAACCCGATGATCGATGCGATCTCGACCTATGTGAATGGCTGCGAGCTCGACCAGCTTTCGATCCTCGACTTCGACGCCTATGAGGACAGCAACGTCAATTGGCGGGTGCGGCGTGGCTATGGCGCGTTGGTCGCGGCCTACGGCGAACAAGTATCGGTCGCGCTGAATTGCGAGGTCCGGCTGATCGATCACTCCGGCAAGCGGATCCGCATCGAGACCTCGCGCGGCGTGCTGGAGGCGGACAAGGTGATCGTCACCGTGCCGACCAACCTGATTGCCGATGAAGCGATCCGCTTTTCGCCTGCGCTGCCCGACAAGCTCGATGCCGCGCGCGGCCTGCCGCTCGGCCTCGCCGACAAGGTGACCTTGGCGCTCGCCGAGGCCGAGGCGCTGCCGAGGGAAGGCAATCTGCGCGGCGCCACCATGCGCACCGAGATGGGCACCTACCACATCCGCCCGTTCGGCCAGCCCTGCATCGAGGGCTTCTTCGGCGGCCGTTTTGCGCAAGCGCTCGAAGATGCCGGCGACGGCGCCATCGCCGCGCACAGCATCGACGAGATCGTCTCCTTCCTCGGCAATGATTTCCGCCGCAAGCTCAAGCCGCTCAGCGAATCCCGCTGGGCCCACGACCCGTTCGCCCGCGGCTCCTACTCGCACGCGCTGCCCGGCCACGCCGACAAGCGCGCCGTGCTGGCCGCCCCGGTCGACGGCCGTCTGTTCTTCGCGGGCGAAGCGACATCGCCGCATTTCTTCTCGACGGCGCATGGCGCGCGGGACAGCGGTGAGCGAGCGGCGAAGGAAGTGTTGAGTACCCTGTCAGACATCGAGTGAGCCTTTGACAGAACATACCATGAACAACTATACATTCTGGGACGAATCGCTGACAAGTTGTCCATTACTGTCCCAGCACAAGAGTTGCTCATGGCTCGCTCCCACCATTCGGTCGAATTCGAAGAACTCCGACTGAAAACGGGGCTCACGCGAGCCGAAACGGCAAATTTGCTCGGCGTTACGGAACGCACTGTCGTTCGGTATGAGGGTGGTGAATCGCGCCCCTCTCCGATCGCGATCAAGTGGCTGCAGGATTATCTAGCCAGATTGCCGGAGAAACGGCAGAAACCTGCCGCCTTCCGATTCGTCGACCTGTTCGCTGGCATATCCTTGTAGTCCTGCAAATATCTCCAGAGGTGCGCAGTCAACGTATACTTCGGATCGACGCTCTCATTGAGGTCTAGGATTGATCCAAGCTTTGGACCTTGGTCTGGAACGACGAGACGATCGAAGTCAAACCGGCTCTCTCGTTTGAATCCCACAATGAAAATGCGCTCGCGTTTTTGTGGCACCCAAGGAGCGGAGCTAATGACCCTATGATGGATTTCATACCCAAGTTCATTGCGAAGCACGTTCTCGATCGTTGCAAACGTGCGCCCCTTGTCGTGTCGCTGAAGGTTCTTGACGTTCTCCAGGAGAAAGGCGTGCGGTCGATGATGCGCGATGATCTGGGCAAGGTCAAAGAAGAGGGTGCCTTGGGTATCGCAGAGAAAGCCGTGCGGCCTTCCCAAGGCGTTCTTCTTTGAGACGCCGGCAATCGAAAATGGCTGACAGGGAAATCCGGCGAGCAACACATCGTGTGCTGGAATTAACGAAGGGTCCTTGGAATACTCCCGGATATCACCTGCAATCGGATGATCGCTTCCGAAGTTTTCCCGGTAGGTGATCTGGCTGTACTTGTCCCATTCGGATGTAAAGACACACTGTCCTCCGATTGCGTCGAATCCCAGTCTCAGCCCGCCTAAACATCAGGCGAAGGGCAATGGTTTCGGTTACAGCCTGTTTGGACCGGACGATGTAGCTCGCACGCTCTCCGCCCGATACTTCAAGGACGGATCCGAGGTGTTGGTTGCCCAATCGAGAAAGAGGCCGCGTCGTCTAACTCCGCGCGAATGCGCCCGTCTTATGGGCTTCCGTCACGTTGATGGATCAGATTACCGCATTCCCGTCTCAGACACTCAGGCCTATCGGCAATTTGGCAATGCAGTTGTTGTCCCGGTGGTGGCCGCCGTCGCCGAACTGATGAAGCCGCACATCCTTGCGGCAATCGAACATCGGGCGATGAGAGAGCCCGTCAAGCAGCCCGAGCTACCGTTCGTTCGGGAAAGGGATCAGGTTTTCGCCTATGGCTGACGTCGTTTCGGCCGAGGTCCGAAGCCGAATGATGGCCGGTAAAGATGTTGATGACTGGATCGTAGAGAATAAGAAGAAATCCGCGTACTGGATCGGAAAGCGGCTTTCGTCAAACGACACAGGCCTTACGGGAAATCATCAATACGGGCCGCTCATCGTAAAGACCGCCCTCTTCAGATTGTTTCCCAAGCTCTCCGCAATAGAGCCCTCCGTTACGGAAGATCATTTTAGTTTGGAGATCGATTCGCACGCCCACTCGTCCTATGCCCGAGCAGTTTGGTACAAGAGCAAAAATGAGGGACGTTTCACGAACCTCGGCGGGACCAGATCGCCTCTTCTCGATCCGGAAAATACAGGTGGCCTCGCGGTCTTCGCCTTTCGTCTTGATCCATCGGGCAAGGTCCTTGAGGGACGCGCTTGGGTTTGCAGGAGCCCGTCAGAGGAAGACAGATTTGAAGCGCTGATCGGACCTGTGGAGCCGCGCGAGTTCGTGATCTGGGAGAACGCTGAAGTCTCGTATGCCCACCTTGGAAGATCGGAAACTCAATCAACATGCTGGCTTGATTACGACGAGATTCCTCGAGAATGGCTGCAGAAGTTTCCCACCGGTCAACAGATCCTGACGAAGGTAATTGAGAGACGCGCGGCGAAAGGTACGCCTGATCAACTATTGATGCAGCGCCGCAAATGCGAGTACGAAATGTTCCAAAGTATAGAGGAAGCCACATTCCTACCGAAACTAACACCTGGTTTTAAGTCCGTTTCATCCTTCACTGCTTTGGCGCAATCTATTCTCCAAAGCAGAAAGTCTCGCGCTGGAAACTCACTGGAATTGCACGCTCGCCAGATTTTCGAGGAGAGTGGTTTGAGGTCAGGCCAACAGTATTCTCA
This sequence comes from Bradyrhizobium macuxiense, assembly GCF_007993935.1. GTDB lineage: Bacteria > Pseudomonadota > Alphaproteobacteria > Rhizobiales > Xanthobacteraceae > Bradyrhizobium > Bradyrhizobium macuxiense_A. The sequence continues at coordinate 55,190 of NZ_VITY01000004.1, forward strand.
TAAGCCAAAGATCGACGGCAACCCGGACTTCATTTTTCCATCGGCCGCTGCATACTCGGACTTGCATTTTCCGACTGCCAGTCTTCGCATGCTCGCCGCTAAGACGACCTGCAAGGATCGTTGGCGTCAGGTCACAAAGGAAGCAAAGCGTCTTACGGAACGACATCTGCTAACGTTGCAAGTCGGAGTAACGGAATCGCAGTTCGCGGAGATGTCCGAAGCCGGGGTACGCTTGGTAGTTCCGACCGAGCTCCACAAGGCATATCCGGCAAAGGTGAGGACGAAATTGATTAGCCTCGAGAGCTTCATAAAGGGCATTACGAAGTTGAAGCCCTACAAGCCGTAGTCGGCCTACTCCAAGACCCGCGCTCGCATGTCCGCATCGGGCACGAAGCACGTCTCATATTTTCCGAAGATGCGATAGCGGTTGCGGGCGATGAGGCTGTAGACGGCGTCGCGCAGCGGTTTTGGCACCGCGAACAGCGCGCTTGTCCAGCCCCAGCCGGGGAGATGGCTCAGCACCGTCAGCGCGGCATCCGACTTCATCCAGGCGATGCCGCCATGAACCACGGCGTTGGTGTCGGGATCCTCGGGATCGATGCCGAAGGTCCTCGCCAGCCGCGTGCCGTAGGCGGACTGGATCGGCGTGAAACGGAAGCGCCTCTCGGAATCGCGCGCAACGACGAAGCGGACCCAGCGCGAGCAGAAGATGCAGACGCCATCGTAGAGGATCACGTCGTCGTCGGGCCAGCTCGTCATCGATTGTCCAAAATAAGCAGCGCGACCAGCATCAGCACGATCGCAGGTCCCGTCTTCACCAGTGCGCCGAGCGGCTCGATCCAGAGATCCGGCGTCAGGACCGCCGATCCCGTCATGTAGCCGAGCGAGGCGACGATGCCGGCGACAAGGCCGAACGCCGCGGTGCGTCGGATCGCGATCAGCACGCCGATGCTCATGTCCATCAGGCTGGTCAATACCGTCACCGGCCCGACCAGCGCGGGCGGAAAGTGATGCGCGCTCAGGATACCGGCGGCGGCGTCATAGGAGATGACCAGCGCGATGAAGCCGGAAGCAACCCAGAACAGCGCGAGGCTTGCGAAGATCAGCGCCTTGATCAGGAACAGCCGCGCAAACCATTTGTCCTGGATGGTCGCGGGTCGGCCGCCGACCGCCTGCGCGATCGTCTTCGGCACGATGCCGGTCGCGGCCATCCAGGCCGTGGGATCGCCGGTGACGCCGCGGCGCAGCTCGGCAATCGCATTGGAGCGCATCGGCGGCATCCAGCCGAGGCGGCTCGTGAGATCGCCGAGACGGGCGCCGAGATCGATCAGGAACGACGGCGACGCGATGCGAAAATGTTTCGCCGTGCCGAATGACCAGCGGAATTGGGCGATGACGCCGCCGAGCGAGACCGGCTGCTTCTGCATCAGGTCCCATGTCACCGCGCGCACCGCATCATCGGCGGCATCGCGCGCGGCGAGCCAGGCGATGGTGGCGGCGATATCCTCGACCGCGACCGGCTGGAACGGCGTTGCCGCCTCGTCGGCCGGCAAATCCACCGGCAGCGCCGCCAGCGCGCGCAGCATGGCGCTGCCGCCATAGGCCGATGGCGCGATCACAAAACCGGGGCGCAGGATCGCGTAGGCGATGCCGGACTCGGCGATCAGCCGTTCGGCCTCGCGCTTGGTGGTGCTGAAGGCCGTGCGATCCTCATCGGCGCTGCCGGGAATCGAAATGTGCACCAGACGGACGGCGCGATGGCTGTCGCGAATCGCCTGCAGCAGTCGCGCCACGAAGTCGCGATGCACGGCGCGGGTGTCGCTGCCCGGACCATCCTGCAGCACGCCGAGGCAATTCACGACGACATCGGCCTCGTGGGTACGAATAAGCTGCGTCAGGGCAGCGACATCCATCGCCATCACCGGCAGCTCGAGGTCGGCCGCGCCCATCTTTTGTGCAGCCGTGAAATGCCGCGCGATCCCGATCGCGCGAAAACCGCGCGCCCTGAGATCGTCGGTGACATAGCGTCCGATCAGGCCCGACGCGCCGAGCACGAGGATATTGTGTGATGCGCCGTCACTCATGAAATCGGATCATGCTCTAGAATGGTTTCGCGATCATCAGCCAGAGGATGATCATCACCGAGCCGAAGCCGGGAATCCCGAACAGGAACCAGCGGCGAAACAGCGCAGTGTAGCGCGGCGGCAGCGGAAGTCCCTTGTCGGCCGCCGCCTGCGCGAGGTCGCGCATCTCCATCTGCATGAAGACAACGGGAACCCAGAACATGCCGGCCAGCGCGTAAAGCGCGAGCGACACCAATAGCCAGCGCTCGGTGATGCTGGTTGCCGACAGCCACATCAGCAGCCCGCCGCTCGCCGGCTGCAGCAGCACCGCGCTCAGGGTGAAGATCATGTCCGCAACCACGACGGTCGACGCCGTGCGCGCGATGAACGACGCGCTTTGCGTGCGATGCGCCGCCAGCATGAAGAAGGCGATGCCGGTCCCGGTGCCGAGGATCACGATGGCGCCGAGCACATGCAGATATTTGATCAGGAAATAGAGCGTCATCGCAGTCCGCTCGCGATCGGGCCGGTTTCGGCGCGCACAAATACCGCCGCTGCCATAGGCCGTGCGCGCGCAAAAATCCACTGCGGCGGCGCACGCGGAGTACCCACATCGCGTTTGGATCGCGCGCCAAATCCTGGCGGCGAATCAGCCCCGAACGAGCTTTTTCCAAGCGATGGCACTGTCATACTGCGCGCGCGATTCACGCTTTGCACAGGGCCGGACCAGCAACCGGTCGCTTGAACCCGGCAAGTGTCCTTTTTCGGAACAAGTTTTCATGACACTGATGCAAAAAACCCACACGTTAACCGATAATTAACGATGGACCTTGAAGGCGGCCCTCCGACTTGCTTTGATTAGATGCATGAGCACAACGCTAATCGAGGTCCGGCCAGCCAAAGCTGCAGACGCAGCCTCGGTGGCGTCTACCCATGACGAAGCCTGGCGCTCGGCGTATCAGGGAATCATCCCCGGCGCCGAACTCGAAAAGCTGATCAATCGCCGTGGCCCGCAATGGTGGGATAGCGCCATCCGCAAGGGCAGCCGCGTCAGCGTGCTGGTGTTCGGTGACAGGATCGCGGGCTACGCCAATTACGGCCGCAACCGCGCCCGCAGCCTGCATTTCGAAGGCGAGATCTACGAGCTCTATCTGCGGCCGGAATTCCAGGGCCTCGGCTTCGGCCGGCGCCTGTTCGCCGCAGCCCGCCGCGACCTGATGCAGAGCGGCCTGAAGAGCATGGTGATCTGGGCGCTCTCCGACAACGAGCCGGCGACCGAGTTTTACCGCGCGCTGGGCGGCCGGATGGTGGCGCGCTCCTCGGAGCGGTTCGGGCCGAAGTCGCTCGACAAGGTCGCTTTCGCCTGGGCCAACTGAAAATCCTGCTTCTCTCGCAGCTGCAGCAAGGCTAAACCAGCTTGAGCGCTGCGCGCGACGGCCAGCCCGGCCCCACGGCCGGGCCTGATGCCGTTTTGCGGCCTGGCGGCGCCAACCAAAAAATCACATCGTTCTCAACTTCCAAAAGGCCACGCGGAGCAATCCATGCGTATCGACGCCATATCGATCGGAAAAAATCCGCCCCACGACGTCAACGTCATCATCGAGGTTGCCGTCGGCGGCGAGCCCATCAAGTACGAGATGGACAAGGAGGCCGGCACGCTCGTGGTGGACCGCTTCCTCTACACGCCGATGCGCTATCCCGGCAATTACGGCTTCATCCCGCACACGCTGTCGGGCGACGGCGATCCCTGCGACGTGCTGATCGTCAACACCCGCGCGATCGTGCCGGGCGCCGTGATGAGCGTGCGCGTGGTCGGCGTGCTCCTGATGGAGGACGAGGCCGGCGGTGACGAGAAGATCATCGCGGTGCCGTCATCGAAGCTGACCCAGCGCTACGACAAGGTGCACAATTACAGCGACCTGCCCGACATCACCCTGCAGCAGATCCAGCACTTCTTCGAGCACTACAAGGATCTCGAGAAGGGCAAGTGGGTGAAGGTGCTGCGCTGGGGCGACGCCGAAGAAGCCCGCAAGCTGATCCTCGAAGGCATCGAGCGCGCGAAGAAGAAGTGAGGACCAAGGTCCTGTTGCCTACTCCGTCATTGCGAGGAGCGTAGCGACGAAGCAATCCATGCTCCCACAAGGGGAGAGATGGATTGCTTCGCTCCGCTCGCAATGACGGCGGAAGTACTATTCGCTGGCTCACACCGCCGGCGCCGGCAGGCCGGCAATCGCGCAGGCGGCGCGCAGCGTGTTGACCAGCAGGCACGCCACCGTCATCTGCCCGACACCGCCCGGCACCGGCGTGATCGCGCCGGCAACGTTGAGCGCTTCCTGGAATGCGACGTCGCCGACCAGCTTCGGCTTGCCGCCGGGCACCGGGATGCGGTTGATGCCGACATCGATCACGGTCGCGCCCGGCTTGATCCAGTCGCCACGCACCATCTCCGGACGGCCGACGGCGGCATAGACCAGGTCGGCCCGGGCGCAGAGCTTGGCCAGATCGCGCGAGCGCGAATGCGCGATCGTCACCGTCGCGTTCTCGTTCAGCAGCAATTGCACCAGCGGACGGCCGACCAGATTGGAGCGGCCGATCACGATCGCGTTCATGCCCTCAAGCGAAGCATGCACGCTCTTGGTCAGGATGATGCAGCCGAGCGGCGTGCAGGGCGACAGCGCGGCCAGGCCACCGGCGAGCCGGCCGGCATTGCTCGGGTGCAGGCCGTCGACGTCCTTGGCCGGGTCGATGGCGTTGATGATGGTCTCGGTGTGCAACGATTTCGGCAGCGGCAGCTGCACCAGGATGCCGTGCACCAGCGGATCGCGGTTGAGCCGCGCGATCAGCGCCAGCAGATCAGCCTGCGACACGTCCTCCGGCAGCTTGTGCTCGAACGAGGCCATGCCGGCGGCCTGGGTCTGGGTGTGCTTGCTGCGGACATAGACTTCGCTGGCCGGATCGTGGCCGACCAGCACCACGGCGAGCCCCGGCGTGAGCGCATGATCGCGCTTGACGCGGGCGACCTCGTCGGCGACGCGGGCGCGAAGCTCGGCGGCGATGGCTTTTCCGTCAATGATGCGCCCAGTCATGTCAGTCCTTCGTCTTTTGGTTCGGCCCGGCCGCCGTCAGCTTCCGCAAGGTCTCGCCAAGGCCCTTGGGGTCGCCGGCGACCGCCACCTGCTTCAGCCGCGAGGTGGCGCCGGACAGCAGCTTCACCCTGGCCTTGGGCACGCCGAGCGCCTTGGCCAGCAACTCGGTCACCGCGCGGTTGGCCTCGCCGCCTTCCGCAATGGCGCGCACCCGCACCTTTACCACCGAGCGGCCGTTGGCCAGCGTTTCGATCCCGTCGATGTCGTCGCGGCCGCCGCGCGGCGTCACGCGCAACGCGATGCTGATGCCCTCGGTGGAGTAGCGCCAAGGCTCCATCAAAAAGGATCCATCAGCGGAGGTCCATCGCGAGGGGTCAGATCACGTTGGGATAGATGTAATAGGCGATCACCCGCTGGAGGAACATGATGATCAGGATCACGATGATCGGCGAGATATCAAGGCCGCCCAGATTGGGCATCACATTGCGAATCGGCCGCAGCACCGGCTCGGTGATCCGGTAGAGGAACTCGGCCACCGCGGAGACGAACTGGTTGCGCGTGTTGACCACATTGAAGGCGACCAGCCAGGACAGGATGGCGGAGGCGATCAAGAGCCAGACATAGAGGTCGAGGACGATGATGACGATGTCGAGAACAGCGCGCATATGTTGGGAGCTCGCGGGTGGGACGACCAATTGAAGCGCAACGAGACCGGACTGAGCCGCCATCGCGCGTCTTGTTTGAGCAGGATCTTCTCGGAAAACCGCTACACGCTTTTCGCTAACGCGGCCCGCCGGGTCCGGATCATGCTCTAAATATCGGTTCATCCCCCCGCAAACAAGGGAAGTTCCCGGCGGGACGGGCCGAAAACCGTTGTTTCACCGTTCTTGACTTGGCCTTGGGCGGGACTGTAAATGGCGCCCGACTGACGGCCGGGATACTCAGCAACACCCGGCCGCGATGGGGCCATAGCTCAGCTGGGAGAGCGCGTCGTTCGCAATGACGAGGTCGGCGGTTCGATCCCGCCTGGCTCCACCACGCTCCGCCCTTCGGGCTACGCGTGGCGCAGCCACGCAGGAGCCTGAAGGGCGGAGCGTGGTGTCCGGCGAAGCCCAAAGGGCGAAGACGGACTACCCCAGAACTCCTCTCTTCTCGGACACCTCGCCCTACGCGTGGCGCAGCCACGCAGGAGCCTGAAGGCCGAAGCGTGGTGTCCGGCGAAGCCCAAAGGGCGAAGACGGACTTTTACCCCCCTCACGTCCCCGTAAACCGCGGCGGCCGCTTCTCCACAAAGCTCGCGACACCCTCCCGGAAATCATTCCCCTTGAGCGCGATCTGCATCTCGCGGTTGGCGTCGATGGTGGCCTCGGCGAGGGTCTGGAACGGCACGTCATAGACCTGGCGCTTGATCACCGCGATCGCGCTCGGCGAGACGAAATCGGCGAGGTCGCGGGCATAGGCGTAGGTTTCCTCGCGCAGCTTCTCCGGCGAAGAGAGCCGGTTGACGAGGCCGATGCGCAGCGCCTCCGCGGCCGAGACGCGCCGCGCCGACATCAAGAGATCGAGCGCATTGGCGTGGCCGACGATGCGCGGCAGCATCCAGCTGATGCCATGCTCGGCGATCAGGCCGCGCCGCGCGAAGGCTGTCGTGAACACCGCACTGTCGGCCGCGAAGCGCAAATCGCAATACAGCGCGTGGACCAGGCCGATGCCCGCCGTGGCGCCGTTGAGCATCGCGATCACGGGCTTCTTGATCGCAGGGTAATAGGCGTAGCGCGTCTGCCAGTCGGCGCGGCGGTTCATGTCGAACGGAATGCTCTCGCCGCGCCTGACCTCGTTAGGATCGATCCCCTTCAGCGCTTCCATGTCGGCGCCGGCGCAGAAGCCGCGGCCCGCGCCGGTCAGGATGATGACGCGAACATCGTCGTCGTTCGATGCAGCCTCCATCGCGTGACGCACGTCGCGCTCCATGATCGCGGTCCACGCATTCATGCGGTCGGGACGGTTGAGCGTGATGGTCGCGATCCGGTCGCTGACCTCATAGAGGATGTGCTGGTAGCTCACGGCGATCTCCCTGTGCCTTGTTGTTATTGATGCGCGCGGCGATGCGAGCCGCGCGCGGCAGCCGACAGTAGCACATCCATCAGAATGAAAAGGCGGCGCGAAATTCCGCGCGGCGGCTATTCCGCGGCCTGCAACAACACCGGCTGCGGCACACGCGCGATCCAGCCGTCGATGAAATGCTTCAGCCACGCGCGCTCGGCGGCATCGTGCACGGCGCGTTCGGCGAAGTGCAGATGACGCGGTTGCGCACCCGGGGAATCCATTCGCGCGCAACCGCGCGTGGTCCAGCGATGCATCATTGCGTAGGTCACGTCGGGATGGAATTGCAGGCCGAAGGCGTTGCCGAGCTGGAACGCCTGCACCGGGAAATCGTCGCCCGCAGCAAGCAGGTCCGCGCCGTCGGGCAGTTGGAAGCCCTCGCCATGCCAGTGATAGACGCGCGCCGGCCAGTTCGGACACAGCGCGCGGCCGGCCGCCGTCGGCCTGACCGGGTAATAACCGACCTCGACACGGCCTTGTGGATGCGGCGCGACGCGTGCGCCGAGTTGCCGCGCCAGCATCTGCGCACCGAGGCAGATGCCCAGGAACGGACGCTGCTCGCGCAAGGGAATCGCGATCCAGTCGATCTCGCGCCGGATGTAATCGTCGGGATCGTTGGCGCTCATCGGGCCGCCGCAGATCACCGCGCCGGCATGCGCGTCGAGCGTTGCGGGCAGCGCGTCGCCGAAGCGCGGACGGCGGATGTCGAGGGGGTAGCCCAGCGCACGCAGGGCGTTGCCGATCCGGCCGGGAGTCGAGGTCTCCTGATGCAGCACGATCAGCACCGGCCGCCGCGAAACCTGATCCAAGGTCTGGTCCCAAATCTGATCCTTGGGCGTGACCGCGGCCGGCCTTCGGTTCGCGAAGGGCACCACGACACGGGTTTGGTCAGACCGGAACGACATTGCCTCTGCTTGAAGGTTTGGCCTCTGCTTAAGGATTCGGCACGTAAGGTGCGATCATAGCTAAGTGGTCGTTAACATCGTGTGAGTTTGCGCACAGACGCGCGAAGCAAATCGCGGGCCAGAAACAGCCTTAACGACGATCAATGGGCGCGTTTCGGAGCGAAGCGAGCAGCGGCTAGCGCTTGCGGAGCTGGAAACCGCCGACCGCCGTCAGGATGAAGGAGCGCGGAAACAGCCGGAGCAGGAACGGCACGACCTTGATGAAGGCGCCAGGCAGCACGGCGCGCTTGTTGGCCATCAAGCCGCGATAGGCCTGGCGCGCGACCTCGGCAGGCGTGACGTCGAGGATCGCGGAATCGAAGCCAGGCGCGAAGCCGGCGCGGTCCTGAAACTCGGAGGGCACGGGACCCGGGCAAACCACGGTGACGCGCACGCCCTTCGGCGCCAGCTCACAGCGCATCGCCTCGGAGAACGACAGCACATAGGCCTTGCTGGCATAGTACACCGCCATGCCGGGGCCCGGCAGGAATCCGGCGATCGAGCCGAGATTGAGGATACCACCGCGGTTGCGGATCAGCTGGTCGGCAAAGCGCAGCGTCAGGTCGGTCAGCGCGCGGATGTTGACGTTGATGATGTTGAGCTGCTCGGCACGGTCCCGCTCGATGGCGAGGCCGAACAGGCCGAAGCCGGCATTGTTGACGAGATATTCGACCTCGACACCGGCCTCGGTCAGGGCCTGCGCGATCCGGTCGCCCGCATCGGTCTGCTGGAGGTCACAGGGGATCACGATCGGCACCGCGCCGCCCTTGGCCCCGAGCTCGTCGGCGAGCGCCTTCAGGCGGTCGGCGCGCCGCGCCACCAGCGCCAGGCGGTGACCATTCGATGCAAACACGCGCGCCAGTTCGGTGCCTATGCCCGCCGATGCCCCGGTTATCAGCGTCACACGCTCAGTCACGTTCAAACTCTTACTGCAAATTCTAGTGAGGTCCCCAACAAGGCGACGAGAGCATAGGCATGCGGTGTGACGCAAGCCGCGTATGGGCTTGTGGACAGTCGCAGGCCGCTAATTTGGCGATGAAACGTCAGATTTTCAGTCGGATCGCCCCCAATCGCGGCGGACATTAAAGTTTCGTCATCCGTGATGCCGGCGACGATGCTCCCGCTTGCGCGGCCGACCGTGTCAGATTGCCGCGTCTGCCGTGCCCCAGGGGCCCTTCGGCAGCTCCGCCTGCTTCTCGGCGACCCGGTGCTTGAGGTCGATGCGGTCGCGCGAGGAAATGCCGAGCAGATCGGCAGCGCGCCAGACCACATTGTCCTCGAACTCGCTGACCTGGCCATCGGCATAGACCAGCTCCCACATCATCTCGACGATGCGCAGCCGTCCCTCCTCATTCACCGAGCGCATGATCACACTGGTAAAGTGATAGAGATCCACCGCCTCGCCTTCGACGCGCATTGCGGAGGCGATCAACTTGTCGGCGGTGCCGGGATCGAGCTGGAAGCGGCTCTCGATCAGGCTGTGCAGCTTGCGCGTCTCGGCGGGCGTCGGCTCGCCGTCCAGCGAGACGACATGTACCAGCAGCGCGGTGGCCGCTAGGCGATAGTCGCCGTCATCGAAGTGGCGGTCGGCCTTTGCATCGGGGGAGACGATATCGGCAATGAATTGGCGGAGTCCGTCGAGCATCGCTCTCTCTGTCGAATGAAGCTGAAACGTATATGGCGTGGAAACAGAACCGGCGCAATCCGCGCAGGTTCCCGCTGCGGCATTACGTTTGGGTAATCTGGAGCACCGTCATTGCGAGCGAAGCGAAGCAATCCATGGTTCTGCGGATGCGGTGCGATGGATTGCTTCGTCGCTTTCGCTCCTCGCAATGACGGAGAGGTCACTACCCCTCACGGTATCTCGTACACCACGAGCTTGTCGGCAATGCCGCGCAGTGCCGCTTCCTTCTGGATCGGCTTGATCGCAGCGCGATCGAGGATGCCTGCAACCTCCGCCGATTCCATCACCGGCTGGGTCAGATGGATTTCCTGCGACGTCGACAGGCTCTGCACCCTGGCTGCGATATTCACGGTCTGGCCGAAATAATCCTGCCGCTCGTTCAGCGTCACCGCGAGGCACGGCCCTTCATGGATGCCGATCTTGACGACCAGATCCTCCTTGCCGCGCTCGGCGTTGAGCTCTTTCATCGCCGCACGCATGCGCAGGCCCGCCGACAATGCATGCTCGGGCCGGATGAACGTTGCCATCACGGCATCGCCAATCGTCTTCACGACAGCGCCGCGCTCGGAGGCGATGATCTCGAGCAGCGCGTGGAAATGCGCCCGCACCAGATCGAACGCGGCGAGATCGCCGACCCGCTCATAAAGCGCGGTCGAGCCCTTGAGATCGGTGAACAGGAAGGTCAGCGCGGTGATCTTCAGCCGCTGGTCGACGGTGAGATTGTCGGCCTTGAATACGTCGCGGAAGGTCTGGTTCGACAGCATCCGCTTTGCGGTGAGGATCGGCTTGCGCTTGCCGAGCAATTTGTGCAGCGGATCGCCGGCGATCCACACCGATGGCAGCACGCGAACGTCGGCGTGATTCTCCAGCGAGAGCCGCAGTGGCCCCGGCCGCATCGTCGAGGTCCCGGTCGGCGCATGAGTCTTGTTGAATGCGATCGAGAACTGCTGACGATCGGTGGTCGGCTCGCCCTCGACGGCGAAGAAGTGCGCCGAATGCGTCACCGGCTCGAACACGATGACGAATTCATTGGGCAAATTGAGCGACAGGATCGCCTTTTCGCCGGGCGGCAATTCGAGCCCCTCCAGCGTCACCTCGTTGATCAGGGTCGCCAGCGAGCTCTCATCGAACTCGATCCCCGAACTCCAGAACATCTGGCGGAAATATTCCCAGATCGGCAGCGTGCTGGGATCGTGTGCGGCAATGTGCCGGACGCGCGGGCTGACGGTGAAGGCAACCTCGACCAGTTCATCGACCGAGGCCTCGTAGCCGCACGCGCACAGCGCGCAATTATAGTCGTCATGACGCAACGACTTCAGGGTGGTGTGGGCATCGAGCACGCCGCCGCAGCCGGGACACAGCACGTTCCAGCTCATGTCGAACAGGCCGAGCCGCGACGCATGCAGGAAGCCGGAGATCACCTTCTCCTCTTCCAGCCCGGTGCGGCGCGAGAAATCCAGCGCGTTGATGCGATTGAGCTCGCGATCATGGCCATCGGCGATCAGTTGCTGCATGGCATCGACGACGGCCGGATCGGCCGTCTGCCTGAGGACTGCGAGATGGGCCTGTGTATCGCTCATGGTGAGGCCTTAAGTGAGCATTGGGACACCGCCGCGCAAGGTCAGCGCGGCTTGATCGTGAACACCGGAGAGCGGTTCGGCTGTGTCGTCACCACGCCGATCGGAATCACCGGATCCTTGTCCGCCAGCGCGACGCGGAACGCGCCGACGATCTTCGCGAGCGCGAGCGTCGCCTCGACCAGCGCAAAATGCGCGCCGATGCAGACTCGTGCGCCAACGCCGAACGGCAGATAGGCAAAGCGATCGGGCGGCGTTCCCGTCAGGAAACGCTGCGGCACGAACGCGTTCGGGTCGCGCCACAACTTTTCATGCCGGTGCAACAGCCACGGTGCGATCAGGATTACGTCATGCTTCCTGACCGGACGGCCCATGATGGTGTCGGGACCGCCCGCCGCGCGCGCGATCAGGAATGCTGGCGGATAAAGCCGCATGGTTTCGTCGATCACCGCGCGGGTGAACTTCAACCGCTCAATGTCGAGCGTGCCATCTGCTGCCACGCTCCTGACTTCTGCTGCCAATTGTTCCTGGGTCTCAGGATCGAGCGCCAGCAGATAGAGCGCCCAGAACAGCGCGGTTGCGGTCGTCTCATGGCCGGCCAGGATCATGGTCGCGACCTGGTCGCCGAGCTGGGCATCGGTGAAGGCCTGGCCGGTTTCAGGATCGCGCGCGGCACCCATCAGATCGAACAGGTCGCGGGCCGGCGCGTTGTCATCCTTGCCGGCGGCGCGGCGCTCGGCCATCAGCATGCCAACGAATGCGGTCCAGCGCTTGCGGAAGCGGGCGCGCCGGAAATCCTGCGGGGTCGGCCAATTCAGGGGCAATAGCAGGTCCAGCATATGCGGCCGCGCCAGCGTGTCGCCATACTCCATCACGAAGTCGCGCAGCGCGGCGCCGTGGCGCTCCATGCCGAACGAGAACATGGTGCGGCCGGCGATCTCCAGCGTCATGCGCTGCATGACCTCGCGCAGATCGACCGGTCCATCGCTCGCGGTCTTCAGCTTGGCGATGGTCTCGTCGACCGCCGCGATCATGTAGGGCACGAGCGTCATCACCGCGCGCGGCGTGAATGCCGGCGCCAGCGTGCGGCGCTGATGCTTCCACGCGCGGCCCTCGGCGATCAGCAGGCCCTCGCCCAGCATCGGACGCAGCACGCGAAGACCTGCCGGCGTGCGGTGGTAGTTCTCGTAATTGTCGACCAGCACATGGCGGATCGCATCCGGCGTGTTGAGGATGAAGCTCGAGTGGTTGAAGAAGCGGCCCTGGACGATGTCGTCCTCATAGGCGCGCTGGCCCCAGGTTTCGATCGGCGAGTTGCGCATCACCCGCATCCGCTGGAACGCACCCATGTCGGCGGGCGCGCGCGGCGGAGCCGGCGGGACCAGGGGACGCCGCGTGACCGTGATATCGTAGACTTCGGCTATGCTCATGGTCCTCGCTTCCTGCCTCACGCATTGGCCGATCCGGCCATGCGATCCCGGCGCCATGAAGGCGCGCGGACCCTCCACCAGACCTAATAAGTCAGCTCGGCGACCGCAATCCGGTTCTCGGACGCCGGCCAGGCCCGCATCACGATGCGCTCTCCGTTGAAGATCGCGGCGACCGGACGGCCGACCTCGGCCGCGGCAAACCGCAACGTCGTCACCGCATCCGTCGGCACGCCGGATTTGACGTCGCCCGGCTCCTTGCCGTCGAACAGCACGATATCGCGCGGCAGACCGAAATAACCGCGCGGCCGCGACATCAGCACGATGGCGCCTGCACCGGCATCGGCCGGCAGCATCGGCCGCGCCGCACGCAGATGCACGATCTCGGAAGAGCGCGAAAACGGCGAGCGATAGATGTGCGTCGTCACCGCATCAGGCGAGGTCAGCACGAATTCGAGCGGCCAGGACGGATCGACCTGCGCCGGCCCCCAGCGGCCATCGGCGCCGGTCTGCGAGCTGTGCAGCGGGCCGCCGATGCGCTCGCCGGTCTCCGCCGACACACGATAGATATCGACCACGGCACCCGGCACCGGCTGGTTGGTCGGCACGCCGCCGGGCGTGCCCGTGACGAGGCCGCTCAGCCGCACCGCCGTCTCCGGCACGATCTCGATCCGCGACGGCTCATGCCCGGCGATGAATTTGTAGATCTCGCGAAAGGCGCGCGGATGATACGCGGTCTCGCGATGATCGACCGCACCGAGCACCAGATTGGTCGCGCCTTTCAGCGCGGGGCCTTCCGTCGTGACGTTGGTCGGCGTGCCCGGCTTGCCGATGAAGCGGCCGTCGGCTTGCGCATATTTGTCGAGACCGTCGCTGCGCAAGGTCAGGAACGCGGTGCCGACAGTTACTTCGCTGTCGCCATCGTTCAGCCCGCGCAGGAACGGTCCGCGCCCGTTGAACTCGTTGCCGAGGCCGTCGTCGGACGCATACACGCCGTGATTGGGCGTGCCGCACAGCACCGCGTGGCTGATGTCGCCGCCGCCACCATTCTTGATGATGTTGCGGATCGCATTGCCGCCGCGCGAATTGCCGACCAGCGCGATGCGCGCGGCGCCGCTGCTCTGCTTCAGCTCCTTGACCGCCTCGGCGAGCGCGCGGCGCTGGTCCTCGGTCGAGGAGCGGCCCGCCTGCTCGATCTTGTCATCGGCGCGCGCCAGCGGATCGGTGAAATTGATCGCGGCCATGCGCTCGCGCGGCACGCCGTTGGACTCCATCCGCCACAACGTCGTCATCCAGAGCGCGGCGTGATCGCCATTGCCGTGGACGAACAGGATCGGCGGGATGTCGCCGGCCTGCGCGGACTGGGCGAAGGCCGGGGCAGAGAGGCGGCCGGCCAGCAGAGTCAGGGCGCCGGCCCCTTGAAAAAATCTCCGCCGCGACAGCGCCATTGGTCCCCTTCCCCAAGCCTTTCAGGGCTTTAGCTGTGTCCTACCCAGCTCAGGGATACCGTTATCGCTGGACAGGACACGCGTTTGCCGGGCATCAGTTGATGCAGCCGGAATCATTCACAAACCATAGCAGGCCTACCGGAACCGGATATGACCGAACCGCCTGATCGACCAGACAGTATCACTGCACCGTTGCGGCATTCAATCTTCAGGCGAATCTGGCTCGCCAGCCTGCTCTCCAATCTCGGCATCCTGATCCAGGGCGTCGGCGCCGCCTGGGCGATGACCCAGATGAGCTCGGAGGCCGACAAGGTGGCGCTGGTGCAGACCGCGCTGATGCTGCCGGTGATGCTGATCTCGATGCCGGCCGGCGCCATCGCCGACATGCATGACCGCCGCATCGTCGCGCTGGTGTCGCTGGCGATCGCGCTCTCTGGCGCCACCACGCTGACGGTGCTGGCCTGGCTCAATCTGGTGACGCCGAACATCCTGCTCGCGCTGTGCTTCGTTGTCGGCAGCGGCATGGCGCTGTTCGGCCCGGCCTGGCAATCCTCGGTCAGCGAGCAGGTGCCGTCGGAGACGCTGCCGGCCGCGGTCGCGCTGAACGGCATCAGCTACAACATCGCGCGCAGCTTCGGCCCGGCGATCGGCGGCATCGTGGTTGCATCCGCGGGCGCCGTGGCGGCGTTCGCCGCCAATGCCGTGCTGTATCTGCCGCTGCTCGTCGTGCTGTTCCTGTGGAATCGCGTCAGCGAGCCGTCGCGGTTGCCGCGTGAACGGCTGAACCGCGCCATCGTTTCCGGCGTGCGCTACATCACCAATTCGCCGTCGATCAAGATCGTGCTGACCCGCACCATGGTGACCGGCATCATCGGCGGCTCGGTCTCGGCGCTGATGCCGCTGGTGGCGCGCGACCTCCTGCATGGCGGCGCGCAGACCTACGGTATCATGCTCGGCGCCTTCGGCATGGGCGCTGTGATCGGCGCGCTCAACATCAGCGAAATCCGCAGCCGGCTCAGCGGTGAGGCCGCGGTGCGGACCTGCGCGCTGCTGATGGGCGTCGCGATCGCAATCGTTGCCGTGAGCAAGCAGCCGGTCATCACCGCAGCCGCGCTGGTGGTGGCCGGCGCGGTGTGGATGCTGGCGATCGCGCTGTTCAATATCGGCGTGCAGCTGTCGGCGCCGCGCTGGGTCGCCGGCCGTTCGCTGGCGGCCTTCCAGGCCTCAATCGCCGGCGGCATCGCGATCGGAAGCTGGTGCTGGGGCCGCATCACGGACGTCGGCGGCGTCGAGATGGCGCTGCTGATCTCCGCCGGGTTGATGCTGCTGTCGCCGCTGCTCGGGATCTGGCTGCGGATGCCGCCGGTCGGCGCCCGCAACGAGGACGCGACCGATATGCTGGCCGATCCCGAGGTGCGGCTGCAACTGACCGGACGCAGCGGGCCGCTGGTGGTCGAGATCGAGTACCGGGTGGCGCAGGACAATGCGCGCGCCTTCCACAACGTGATGCAGGACGTGCAGCTGAGCCGCCAGCGCAACGGTGCCTATGGCTGGTCGATCGCGCGCGACATCGCCGATCCCGAATTGTGGACCGAGCGCTATCATTGCCCGACCTGGCTCGATTTCCTGCGCCAGCGCAACCGCGCCACCCAGATCGAGCGCGAGCTGCATCAGAAGGCGGCCGACTTCCATATCGGCGCGGATCCGATCCGCGTGCGCCGGATGCTGGAGCGGCCGTTCGGGTCGGTGCGCTGGAAGGACGAGACCCCGGACCGCGCCGCCAAGGAAGTGATCCCGGTGGTCGCGACCGCGGCGGGCAGCAGTACGTAGATCTAGCCGGTCGTTACTGCCCGTTGTCGGTGAGCGTCTGCTGGCAGGCCTTGCTGAGGCGGCTGCGATGCTCTCTCAGGCAGGCCAGCACGACCTGATCACCCTCGCTGAGATGGGCGCGGCAGAACCGCGAGGCATCGCGCGAGCAGGCATCACGCCCCTGCTGCTGTGCCGACGCGGCCGACGTCAACAGGACCAGTGGAACGACGGCGAACAAGAATCGGGTCATCTCTCAAAGCCTCTAAGGAACAGAACGCTGGTTCTATAGCGTTTCAGGGGTGCGAAGAAGCTTGAAACGGGCAGACCCGGCCGGTTCCCGCGGCGCAAATCACTCGGCGGCGGCCCGGCGCTGCGCGGCGAGATCGCGATCCAGCACGATGCGGCAGCCGCTGCTGAGCTGGGAGCGATTCTTGACCATGCAGGCGGTGATCCTGGGGATGTTCGGGATCTCGGCGCTGCACAGCCGGAACGCATCGCCCGAGCACATCTGCTGCGCTTCGGCACTGAACGCAAAGCTCGCGGTCGGCGACAACACGGCAATTGTGGCCGCAACGGTCAACGCGACGCCGGCTCTGCGCACTGCACGCTCGAGACCCTGACTGCTGAAGATGGTGATCATGATCGGCTCCCATCGGCGCCGCAAATGGCGGGGCCCTTGTTTGATGGACCGATCCTGCACGGGCGCGAGCTGGCCGACCGTGACGGTCATCACGCATGGATAGGGCCCGCTTTTTCTTGCCGTTTCGCCGCCTTGTTGGGACCGCGTTAAGACCTTGTTGGCATTAATCGCTCGTTACGGCTGTGGCGTATCCTTAAGTTCCGAGAGAGTGTGTAGCGATGCGTAGTGCGTTGGGCCTGATGCTGGCCAGTGTTGTAGCGGCGATCGTGATCGCCGGCGTGTGGTTCTGGACCTCCTCCCCGCGTGCCGACGCGGCTCCTCCGCAGACAACGGCAGCAAGCCAGGCCGATCCACTCCCTGTGGCGGCGAGGCAGGCCGCCAGGGACGATGTCGACACGACCGCCGCGCTGTCGAAGCGCGCCGACGCCACCCAGGCGGCAGCGCCGGCCGCAGCCCCCGCACCGGCTCAGGTGCAGGCCCCGGTCGCGGCCGCGCCCAAATGCGCCAATCCCGATGGGCTCGGCATCAGCCGCACCGTCGTGGTCGACACGACCGGCGGCCCGGGCTTCGGCTTCCTGCAGTACAAGCAATATGACTTCCTGACCGACCATGAGGTCGTGCTGACCTTCGACGACGGTCCGTGGCCGACCACGCCCACCGTGCTCAAGGCGCTGGCGGATGAGTGCACCAAGGCGGTGTTCTTCCCGATCGGCCTGCACACCACCTATCACCCGGATATCCTCCGCCAGGTCGCCGCCGCCGGCCACACCATCGGCGCCCACACCTGGTCGCACGCACATCTGGCCGGCAAGAAGATCACCGAGCAGCAGGCCAAGGACGAGATCGAGAAGGGCTTTAGCGCGGTGAAGCTGGCGCTGGGGGCCAACCCCGCTCCGTTCTTCCGCTTCCCGGCACTGGCGCACACGCCGGCGACCACAGCCTATCTCGGCACGCGCAACATCGCGATGTTCTCGGTCGACGTCGACTCCAACGACTTCAAGTCCAAGAGCTCGGATGAGGTGATCAACAACGTGATGACCAAGCTCGACAAGGAGCACAAGGGCATCATCCTGATGCACGATCTGCAGAAGCACACCGCGCAGGCGCTGCCGACGTTGCTGCGCAAGCTGAAGGCCGGCGGCTACAAGGTGGTCTGGATGAAGGCCAAGACCCAGATCGAGACGCTGCCCGAATACGACGCGATGATGGCAAAGACCGAGAAACCGGTCGCATCGGGCCGGCCGATCGGCAACGTCGTGCAGACGGTCGCCGAGTAACGCCGCGAATACGCCGAACACGCTCAACGCAAAAAGCGCCCCTGGATCGGATCCAGGGGCGCTTTCGTTTGCGGTGTCGGCGTCGGCGACCCGCAAATCACCGTGGGCGCCGGTGGCGAGGTTCCCTGCCGCAGAGGCGCGCCGCCAAAATATCGAAAACAACCCCATGCAAAGGAGCTGGCGGTGCCGGCGCTCGACAAGGCGCGCCGTCGCGCGCTTGCCCGGGCATGACGAAGCCGAACGCGCGGCTACCAGTAAATCCCGTGGCGATGCAGCTCGCCGATGATGCGGCCCTCGGTCCAGCGCCGTGCGTGGCGGCGATGGCTCGACCGGTGCGCGGTCGACCACTGCTCGCCTGCCGGCCTGGCGTCGGGCGCCGCTGACGGCTGGACGTTGGCCTGCTGCGCGGTCGGCTGGGCTTGCGGCTGCGGGGCCGGCGCGGCAACCGGCGCCGCCCGCTCGACATATTTCGGCGCCTCGGCGGGCTGCGGGGGCGCTTCGACGGCTGGTGTCACCGGCGCATCGGCACCCTTGCCCGCCGTTTTGACCGAACTCGATGCGGCTGCCGGTAGCGACGCTGCCCCGCCCAACGACAGGCTTCGTTCGCCGGCCTGTGCGGAAGCGGACACCAAGACCATCGCCATGATCAGGATGAGTTTACGCATTGTTGTTCTCCCGTTGGTGGCCGGGAGACTAGCGATGTCGAGCGACGGACTTTGTGAGATGCGTCACGCCATCAAGACATCGGTTGCCGACGGGTTGGCATAGTCCAGTCGGATTGTTGGAACTTGGTCCTATCGGCGGGGCCGTATCACTGTAGCTTATGGCCTTGAGACATGGTCTCGGCACAACGCCCTTCGCCCGTGCGCGCCAGCGTCGACAGCACAGGTTTGTGTGCCGCGCCTCCGACAATGACCTGGGAATAGATTCGTCGGTTTGGCCTTCTCCTTCACGATGCTTGAACTCCGGAGAAACTCAGTGAGTGCATTTGAACAAGGTCGCGTCCGGCCCGGCGCCGATGGCTTGGCAAATACGGCCGCCGAAAAGCTCCGTTCGATGGTGCCGGCGGCTGGAGCGATGGCTTATCCGTTCGTGCTCGATGCATTTCACCTCGCGGTCTCTCCGGCGAGCGGTCAGCTCTCGCCGGGCCGGCTGGTGCTGGCGGCGCTCTGCCTGCTGGCCGCGACGGCCGTGCCCTTGCTGGGGCTAGCTTGCGCCTGGTGGCTCACCAAGGCAGCGCCGTCGTTCTTCGAACTACGCGCCCGGCGGCTCGCCTATGTCAGCATCGCCGCGCCGCCATTGTTCGTGCTGACCGGCGTCGGCCTCGGACTGCTGCACATCCCCATCAGCGACGAGCTCGTATGGGTCGCGGCTTGGCTCGCCGCGTCTCTCTACGTGCTGCTCGGCGGCGAGCAGGAGCGGCCGGCGACATCGGCCGCGAGTGCTCCGTCCCTTGCCGGATGGCGCGTTGCGCATGGTATCGCGGCGGCGGTGATTCTGCTCTACGTCGCGTTTCATCTCACCAATCACCTGCTGGGCCTGCTCGGACCCGACGTTCATGGCGCCGTGATGAAGATCGGACGCACGGTCTATCGCTCTTCCGTGATCGAACCGATCCTCGTCGGCCTGATGCTGTTCCAGGTCGCAGTCGGCGTGCGGCTCGCCTGGCGCTGGAGCGCGCTGCCGGCGGATGCGTACCGCGTGTTTCAGATCGGCTCCGGCACCTACCTCGCGGCATTCATCGTCACCCATCTGAATTCAGCATTCGTCTCGGCGCGCGCCGCGCATCACATCGACACCAATTGGGACTGGGCCTCGGGCGCACCGACCGGCCTGATCCATGACGCCTGGAGCATTCGCCTGGTGCCGCACTACGCGCTCGGCGTGTTCTTCGTCCTCGGCCATCTGGCTGCAGGATTGCGCGGCGTCCTGATCGCACACGGCATCGCCACCACCATTGCCAACCGGATCTGGGCAATCGGGCTCGCGATGGGAGGGCTGATCGCGATTGCGATCATGAGCGGCCTATGCGGTGCGCGGATCTAGAGCGTCAGGCCGCGCAAATCGTCCGATAGGCTGCCAGCTGGAGTGCGACCACGCGCCGCGCGGAATGACATTTCTCGAACCACAGACGCGCGGCGTCGCCGCGGCCATTGTCGTCCAGCGGATCAGCAAGGACTTCGAAAATCCGGGCCGCGCACGACTCGATGCTGTCGGCAGCCAGACAGGGCGGCGCTGCTCCGAAGAACTCCGCTGATTGGGCTTCATCCAGATTCGTTATGACCCGGCGTCCGAGCGCCATTGCCTCAAAGGTCACTCCGCCCATCGCCGGTATCATGAACTGATCGACCACGACGTCACTCGAGCAGTAGAGCTGTCGAAGCTCCGCCTTGTTGAGCGACGGAATCCACGAAACCATGTCTTCGATGCCAAGCTCCCGGATGAGCTCCTTGCTCCGGTGGACGTCAACACCCCACTCGACCAGGATGATGCGAAAATCGCGATCCGTTTGTGCGACCTGTGCTGCCGCCCTCAGAAAAAGATCATTGCCCTTCTGCATTGAAGCCGGTGCCGCGTGCCAGTGATGGCGCGTCGGACTAAAGAATGTGGTGACCTTGGCATCCCGCATCGGGATCTTGAGCTTTGCTCGAAAGGTCGAAATCTTTTCATCGTCGAAGGCATGCGGAAGGTAGACGGTCCGCTCTCTCTTTAGCTTCAGCCGCTTCACGGACGGCAGCACGTCCGAATTGGTCACGAACGAAAAAGCCGCATTCTTGTACGCCGCCGAACAAAGAATGCCATTGTAGCTCTTCTCAAAGGGCACTTCCCGCAGCGTGCCATGTTCGTAACAGGTGTAATTCTTGAATCCGTTGATGAATGGAATGAACCCGTCGATCGAATAACCCTGAATGATGTCGTAGTGCTCCAATACGTCCGCGAACTCATTGGCGACGGTCGATGCGAAGGCTTCGACGGAGACCAGGGCTTCTGCCGGATAATCCGTGAACTGCCGCAGCACATCGCCAAGCAGTACCGCACGTTGCGGGGCGCTTCGATCCTCGCCCTTGCCGTACTTTTCGAAATAGCGAAACTCCGGGCGATCGATGATCTCCGAGCGGGTCACCACGGGAACGACGAACGAACCGACGTCGGCGGCCGCGCTTGTGCTTGCTGCCGTCATCGCGGTGTCAGGGTCCGGGATCGCAAGGACATTGCTTTCGCTTACAACCGGCGTCGCGGTGCCTGGATCCGGCGCCGCAAAGACATCAGCAGGAAACTCGAAGCCAAAACGCGGCAAGCCGCGGGTCCGTCTCTGACTTCGCCAAAAGGCGACCGCCAGGCTCGACCAGGCCGCAACTCCGGTTTCCGCCTCACGGCGCAAATGAACAAACACATATTTCGTCAGCAAGGAGCGATAGATCGATGTGAGGCGACTTGGCCCTTTGGGATCTGGTGCGCGCGTATCGCGAAGCGTTACATCCTCGTGGCTTTCACTTGCAGTCGGCACTGCGATGTCAGGATCCGGCGTCGTGAAGACATCAGCCGGGAACTCGAAGCCAAAACACGGCAAGCCGCGGCTGCGTCGCTGACTTCGCCAAACGGCGACCGCCAAGCTCGACCCGGCGACGACACCGGTTTCCGACTCACGACGCAGCTGAACAAACACGTGCTTCATGAGCAAGGCACGATAGATCGATATCAGGCGGCTCGGCCCGTTGGGATTTGGTGGCGGCGGGCTGCGGAACGTCTGGTATCCATTGTCTTCGCTTGCAGGCGGCGCCGCCGTGTCAGGACCCGGGATCGTGAAGACATCAACCGGAAACTCGAAGCCGAAACGCGGCAGGCCGCGGCTTCGTCTCTGACTTCGCCAGATTGCGACCGCCAGACTCGATCCGGCGACAACGCCGGTCTCCGCCTCGCGCCGCAAATGCGCAAACACATGCTTCGTGAGCAAGGCGCGATAGATTGATGTCAGGCGGCCTGGTCCCTTAGAATCTGGCGACCGCGAACTGCGGAAGGCCCGATATTCGTTGCCTTTGCTTGCAGCCGGCGCCGCGGTGTCAGGGTCCGGGATCGTGAAGACGTCCGCAGGAAACTCGAAGCCAAAGCGCGGCAGGCCGCGGCTGCGTCTCTGACTTCGCCAGATTGCGACCGCCAAACTCGGCCCTGCGACAACCCCGCTTTCCGCCTCGCGCCGCAAATGAGCAAATACATGCTTCGTGAGCAGGGTGCGATAAATCAATATGAGGCGGCCTGGTCCTTCGGGATCTGGCGACCGCGAGCCGCGAAACGTCGGATCTTCGTCGACGCCTGATCGACCTTCCCCAATCTGCGGATCTGGCGCGGCGACCTCCGATGAAATCCGCGAAATGGCGGAGAGCGCAGGCTCTATGGTCGCCTCCGGCGGGGCGATGGTCAGTAGATCGACCGGTTGCGGGCTTCGGGCCGACTTCTGGATCTGGAAGTCCTGAAAATCGCGCGCAATCGAAATCGTGTCTGCCAGATGCTCCTGCATCGGTGGACGGACCCGGCTCTCTGCAGCGGCGATGCCATCGAGCATCTCCCAATACCTTGCCTGCAGCAGCGTCCAGAAAAATGTCGCGGCTTCGCTGTCGCCGGCGTTCTTCGCACGAAGGTACGAAAGGCAATCGAGAACGGGGCCTTGCACAAACCAATCCGGTCGCCGCCAACCGCCCAACTCGGTGGCCCACCAATCCGGGAACATGTTGTCGACATGGCCGTCGAAGCTTGCGGCCTCCCATTCCGGGCAACCCATGACGTGATAGTAGTTGTAGCAAACGACGTCCGCTTCGATGCCAAAGCGACGCTGAATCAGCGCATTGTTGTAGGCATTGTTCGCGATATTACCGATATGCAGGACGCGCAGCGGGCGGTCGTGAGCGCGCTGGAATTCCTTCACGAACGCAAGCTGTCCTTGAAGCTCGCTGTCATGACCTTCGCGTCCCAACGCCACCCCCCAAGCAATCGTATCTCAGGTATTACGCCTTCCGCGTGCGAACGCACAACCCAAGATCGCGCGGCCAGCCAATACTGATTCCGCGCGTGGCCATTTTGCGCCATGTCGCGCCGCAATCTCACCCATCATTTAGTCGGCTTGACCGAATTGCCGTGATGGCGGCTTGGTCACGATCGCGAGTGGAATGTGCGGTGCGCGAGTACAGGCGGCCAAGGCGCGACCGTGGATCGAAGCGGGAAATGTTCCTGGGGAGTGGTGCCGCAAGAGGGACTCGAACCCCCGACCCCGTCATTACGAATGACGTGCTCTACCAACTGAGCTATTGCGGCGAACCGTTCGGCAACGGCCTGATCATTCGCGCCACCTGATATCGGGCATGACCCCGATTGGCAAGGAAAACGCGGTTATTGAACCACACACCTGACATCTAACCGCGAATTAGCTTCCCAAACGTGACAGAAATCCGCGCCAACCGCCCACCTGGGCCTTGGGCGGGCCGATTTGTTCCGCAAACTCGTCCACCGCACCGTCCTCGTCGACCCCGGGGTCGTCAGGGGCCCGGATGATCGGGATCACGGCCGGAATGGGCGCCGGCGGCGCCTTGGGCAGGTCGGTCCGGGAACGGAACAAGGGGGCCGGCGCCGGAGGCGTTGATTCGGCCGCCGGCGGCGGAGCAGGCTCCGGTGCTGGAGTGCCGTCCGAAGCGGGGGCCGGCTCGGCCTCGATGGCTGCCGGCAGCGGGGCGTTATCCTGCACGGTCGGCGTCGCAGGCTCGACGGGCTTGAGTTCAGTTGGCTTGAGTTCAGTTGGCCTGGGCTCAGTTGGCTTGGCTTCGACCGCCTCAACCGGCTTGGCTGCCTCCGGCGGCTTGGCCGCCTCGGGCTCGATGGCCACCTCCTTGGGCGGCTCGACCCGGCGCGGCGCCAGCATCGCCTCCTCGAACGGCGAGGGCTCGATCGCATGGCCCTTGTCGGACGGCAGCGCCGCCACCGGCGTCTGCCATTGGAAGGCATCGAGACGGCCGGTGACCGGCGACACCGGACGCCAGCGATCCGAGACATAGCCGTCCGCGGTCCAGGCCGGATCGTGCAGCGCGCGCACCGCGCGCAAGGTCCAGGCCCGCGCCCGGCCGCTGTCGCCATGCTCGGTGCGCTCGATCTCGGCCATCAACAGCGCAACGCGCTGCGTCGGTGCCGCTGTGAACGGCTCCAGCGCGGCGCGCGCTTTCGCAAACTCGGACGCATCGATCGCGGCGCGCGCGATCGCCAGCGCGCCCTCGATGTTGCCGGGCGTCTTCGCCGCCAGCGTCTCGACCCGCACCAGGCGCTGGCGCGCGGAATCGCCGAGCCGCACATGCGAATAGGCGTCGGCGAGATCGGGGTGCGGCTGCGCCAGCCACGCGGTCTCGACGATGCGCATCGCGCGGCGCACCTGATGCGCCTCGCTCTCGAACTTCGCTGCGAGCACCGCAGCCGGGATCAGTGTCGGCGCCAGTTTGAGCGCCTCCATCGCGCTCGAGCGCGACAGGTCGCGATCGATGGTCTCGAATTCCAGCGCGCGCGCCGTCAGCAGCACGCCGCGCTGCCGCCGATAGGTCGCCTTGTCGATCAGTCCGGCAGTCTGGTTGTTGTCGATGATCGACAGCGCGCCGGCCCAATCGCCCTTGGCGCAGCAGAAACCGAGCACCGCATGCGAAGCCCACGAGGACGACGGTGACATCTTCAGCGCTTCCTCGGCGATCATCACGGCCGCCACCGGATCGTCGGCGCGCTGCGCCTCGATGAACAGGCCGCGCAGGCCGAGCAGCCGCGTGTCGGCGCGCTCGGCCATGGCACGGAAGGCACGCTGCGCGCCGTCGCGATCACCGTCGAGCTGCGCGGATTGCGCGTGCAGCAACAGCGCCAGCGGATCGCCGCCTGCGTGACGCCGCGCCACCTCGGCATGCGCACGCGCCGCCGAGGAATCGCCATGCCCGATCGCGAGCAGGCCTTGCGTGATGGCGTGACGGCCGCGGGCGTGGCGCCGCTCGCGCCGGCCGCGGCGGATGTGCCCGGGCACCTTCCACAGCGCGCGCAGGATCACGCCGACGACCATCGCGACGACGATGACGAGGCCGAGCAGGTACATCGGCTGCTTGGACGTCAGGCGCAAGCCGCCCCAATTCAGCACGAGATCGCCGGGCTGATCGGCCAACCAGGCGGCACCCGCTGCAGCGAGCGCGATCAGCAGCAGGAACAGAATGATCCGGATCATCAAGAACCTATTGCAAGCATCTATTGATTGACCGTGGCGAGCGCCGCCATGGCGTTGTCGGCAAATTTCCGCGACGCGTCGAGCGCGGCGCGGCGCGCGTCCACCTTGGCGAGCCAGGGTTGCGCCGCGGCGCGATCGGCCGGCGGCAACGACTTCAATTCGCGTTCGGTCAATGCGAGATCATTATGCACGGCGGCCGATGTCACGCGCGCGACGATGCTGCCGCGGTCAGTGCCGGTGCCGTCGGTCCGCTCGATGCGGATCAGCTTGGACGCGCCGGCCTGCAGACGATCAACCAGCCCGGCGCTGGCTGCCGCAGCTTCCGGCGGCGGCGGTGCGAGTTGCGGCACGATCTCGATCAGCTCGCGGCATAGTTTATTCGGATTCGGCACGCCCGATGCAGCGAAGACGTCGAGCGGTTTCAGCAGGTCGGGATTGTCGCTGATCGCTTTGGCAGCCTCGAGCGCCGAGGCGTAGGGATCTCCGTGACGCACCGCGACGTCGAGCAGCGATGCCGCGACGACGCGGCGCAGTGGCACATCATCTGCCTTCGCCTCGGCCTTGGTGTCGGCGATCTTGCTGTCCTGCCTGGCGATCGCGGCACCCTGCGCCTTCACCGCACCCTCGACCTTGTCGATGCGCGCCGTGATGCCGGAGATGTCGGGCGCAGCCGCGCCATCGCGCGGCGCGGCCTTCGCGTCATTGACCGCAGCGGCAAGCTTGTCGGATTGCGTCCGCGTCGCGGCGAGCTCGGTGCGCAACGCGGCGATCGACTTGTCGAGCGCCTCGAGCCGCGCCGTTGCCGCGGGATCGGCGGCCGCGGCGACCGGCCGGCTGGCCTTCGACTCAAGCGCACTGATACGCGTGCCGAGCTCGTCGACCGTTGCGGCATTGGGCTGCGGCGCGGACGCCGGCGGCACCGCGGGCCAGCCGAGCAGCCAGCCGACCCCGATCACCAGCGCTGCGGCGATCGCGCCCGACACCGGCGCCACCACCCAGGGCGACACCGGCCGCGACGGCTCGGCATCCGGCGCGGCGGAAGCGGCCTCGGGCTGCGGCTCTGCATGAGGCGCAGGATCGGGATGGGGCTCCGCCTCGGGCGCAGCCGCCTCCGCTCCTTTGTCAGCGTCGTTGACGGCTTCCGCGCTGCCCTCGGTCTTCGACGGCTCGCTGGAGATCTGGGTCGCCTGAAGATCGATGGTCGGCGGCGCGCGCTTGGGCCGGGAATCCGGCGAAGGTCCTGTGTCGTCGGGCCTTTCTTCAGCCATCGCGAGGGTCCTCAAAACTATTGGCCGCACATTGTACCAGAATCGGCGCCAGTTCTTAGAGCACGATCCGAAAACCGGAGCATTGCCTAACATCATGGTCTGACGAAAGAATTATTCCGCTCGCGGCCTCATCGTGCGGTCGAGCGCCTCCAGCAGGGCGTTTTCATCCGGGCGCGCCGCCACCACCACCTTGGTCGCGCCGGCGTCATGGAGCACCGCGGCGACCGCGGCCGAGATGCAGCATTGCGGCAGCGCGAGCGCCGAAATCTCCAGGCCGTCGGCCCGGATGGTGTCCAGGAACGCCTGCGCGCTGCGGCGGGAATAATGCAGCACCGCCGTGATCCGGTTCGCCATGAAGGCGTCGCTGACCTCCCTTGGAAGAGCGGCCACCGGCGCCATCCGGTACGTGGTGTGGGTGACAACCGTCAGCCCCTTTTCGGTGAGTTCGCCGGCGAGATCGCGCGACAGGTCGGCGCCGGCGAGATAGAGCAGCGTGGCGGACGCCGGCAGTTCGCCGGCCTCGACCCGCGCGAGCACGAGATCGCGCAGCGAGATCGCATCGCCCTTCGCCACGATCACCCTGTCGAAGCCCGCGGCGCGTGCGACATCGGCGGTATGCGCCCCGACCGCGAACAGCGGCAGCCGCAGCAGCCGGCTGGCGCCGAGATCGATCGCGCGCGGCGCATTGGCGCTGGTCAGGATGACCGCGTCATAATCCGCATCGTCGTCATGGAACGGCAACGGCTCGAAGCGCAGCACCGGTGCCGCGATCGCCTCAAAGCCGCGTTGGCGCAGCGACGCGAGCGTCGCTTCATTGTCCGGATGCGGTCGTGTGACAAGGATGGTCACGGGGTCAGGCCTCCCGCATTACGAATTGGCCCCTGCAGATTGGACCTTGGCGACCGATTGCACTTTGAGACCTCGCAATGCTACCCCGGAGGGGACATTTGATGAGCATGATCTTGCCGGAAACCGGTTCCGGCCTGTCCGGATCATGCTGGTAGCACAAGGGCCGAAATTGGGACACGAACCACCGATGCTGGTGTTGGGGATCGAGACCACCTGCGATGAAACCGCAGCCGCCGTGGTCGAGCGCCAGGCTGACGGGCAGGCGAAAATCCTCTCCAACGTCGTACGCTCGCAGACCGACGAGCACGCCCGCTTCGGCGGCGTGGTGCCGGAGATCGCGGCGCGCGCCCATGTCGACCTGCTCGACGGCATCGTCGCCTCCGCGATGAAGGAGGCCGGCGTCAGCTACGGACAATTGTCGGCGGTGGCGGCCGCCGCCGGCCCCGGCCTGATCGGCGGCGTGATCGTCGGTCTGACCACGGCGAAGGCGATCGCGATGGTGCACGACACGCCGCTGATCGCGGTGAACCATCTCGAGGCGCACGCGCTGACGCCACGGCTGACCTGCGCGCTGGCGTTTCCCTATTGCCTGTTCCTGGCCTCGGGCGGCCACACCCAGATCGTCGCCGTGGTCGGCGTCGGCGAATATGTCCGGCTCGGCACCACGGTCGACGACGCGATGGGCGAGGCGTTCGACAAGGTGGCGAAGATGCTGTCGCTGCCCTATCCCGGCGGACCGCAGGTCGAGCGCGCGGCCGCCGGCGGCGACCCGACGCGGTTTGCGTTTCCGCGCCCGATGCTCGGCCGTCCGGATGCGAACTTCTCGCTGTCGGGATTGAAGACGGCGGTGCGCAACGAAGCGAGCCGGCTGGAGCCATTGGAGCCGCAGGACATCAGCGACCTCTGCGCGAGCTTCCAGGCCGCGGTGCTGGAAGCGACCGCGGACCGGCTGACCGTCGGCTTGCGGTTGTTCCAGGAACGCTTCGGCACGCCGCGCGCGCTGGTCGCGGCCGGCGGCGTCGCCGCCAACCACGCCATCCGCAGCGCGCTACAGGATGTCGCCGCGAAAGCGCAGACCACGCTGATCATTCCGCCACCGGCGCTCTGCACCGACAACGGCGCGATGATCGCCTGGGCCGGTGCCGAGCGGATGGCGCTCGGCCTCACCGACACGCTTGAAGCACCGCCGCGGGCACGCTGGCTGCTCGATGCCAACGCCAAGGCGCCGGCCGGCCACGCCAACAGCCGCGCCGGATATTGAGCCGAGGGGTCCGATGCCCGCGCATATGTCAGTCAGCGTGATCGGGGCCGGCGCCTGGGGCACGGCATTGGCCGAGGTCGCGGCGCGCGCCGGACGCAAGGTGACGCTGTACGCGCGCAATGCCGAGCATGCGGCGCAGATCGAGGCGACGCGAATCAATCCGAAGCTGGCCGGCGTCCGGCTTCAGCCAAGCATCGCGGTGACGTCGGATATCGCCGCCGCGGCGCGCGCGGACATCATCCTCGCGGTGACCCCCGCGCAGCATCTGCGCGCGGCGGTCGGGCATCTCGCGCCGCATCTTGCGCCTGCTACGCCGGTGATCGCCTGTGCCAAGGGCATCGAGCATGGCACGCACAAATTCATGACCGAGGTGGTCGCGGAAGCCGCGCCGCGCGCCGTGCCCGCGATCCTGTCGGGACCGAGCTTCGCCGACGACGTCGCGCGCGGATTGCCGACCGCCGTGACGTTAGCCACCGGGGACGAAGAGCTCGCACGCGCGCTGGTGCAGGCGCTCGGCTCGGCGACGTTCCGGCCCTACCACACGTCAGACGTGCGCGGCGTCGAGATCGGCGGTGCGGCCAAGAACGTGCTGGCGATCGCCGCCGGCATCGTCGTCGGCAAGAATCTCGGCGCTTCCGCGCTCGCGGCACTGACCACGCGCGGCTTCAGCGAGCTCGCACGGCTGGGCCGCGCCTGCGGCGCGCGCACCGAAACCCTCGCTGGCTTGTCGGGGCTTGGCGATCTCCTGCTCAGCTGCTCGACCGCGCAATCGCGCAATTTCGCGCTCGGCCTCGCGCTCGGGCGGGGTGAAGCCGCGCCGGTCGGCAAGCTCGCCGAAGGCGCGTTCACCGCGCCGGTGCTGTGCGAGCTCGCCGCCGCGCAAAAGGTCGATATGCCGGTGTCGAATGCGGTCGCCGCGATCCTGAGCGACCGGTTGACGATCGATGCGGCGATCGAAGGCCTGCTGACGCGGCCATTCAAGGCCGAGTAACGCGCCTCACGCGGTCGCGAAGGCGACGAGATCGTTTAATCCCGATCCGATTCCATCGGGCACGACGCCGAGCTCCTCGACGGTCGCATGGGCGCGATTGATCCAGAAGGTTGGATAGCCGAACCACTTCGCTCCAGCGACATCCCAGCCCGCGAACGCCGCAAAGACGATCTCCTCTTTGCGCAGAGCGAAGGCATCGACACCCATCTGATAGGCGCGGGCGTCGGGTTTGAAGGCCTGAACCTTGTCGGTCGAGAGGTGAGGCTCGAACAGTCCCTCTAGCCCGGAATTCCTGACCACTGCATCAAGCATCGGCGCGGTGAGGTTCGAAAGGAACGCCATGCGCACACCGGCCTCGCGGAGTTGCCTGAGCGCCGGCAGAACATCGGGCCACGCCTTCAGCTCCAGATATGTCTGCATGAGACGGTCGCGCTGTTCCGGTGACAGCTCGATCTTCGTAGCCTTCGCTGCGAAGACCAGCGCGTCCTCGGTGATGCGCCAGAAATCGGTGTAGCGTCCGCCGAGAGTCCTGAGCCAGCCATACTCGAACTGCCGCGTTCGCCAGGAGGCGCTCAACTCGGCACCCTTGCCCGGAAACATCTCCTCCACGCGCGCAAATACCGGACGCGGATCGATGATTGGAAAGCCGTCGAAAGCAATGGCCTTGAACGGTGGACGGCCTGCGGTGCGGGCCTGGTGCGACAGCACGGCCGCCGCCGCAACGGAAGCTGCGGTCAGGGCGGTGAAAGTCCGGCGATTCAGAAGCATGTGATCTCCTGCAAGACGAGGAGCCACTCGATCACAGGAAAAACGTCACGGCACAATTGCCGGATTCCGGCACAGATCATTCCAGATTTGAGAACAATCAACGCCTGCAGGCCTCTCTTCACGGACTGAACCTGCCGTACTAGCGTAGCTAGCGAACCGTCGGATCCCGGTCGAACAATCGAGAAACGGGTCCCAAGGAAAAACCCATGCGTCAACCGCATCGCGCCATCCTCCTCATCAGCTTCGCCATTGCCGTCGCCGCCCCGTCCATCGCAGCCCGCGCCCAGACCGCCGCCTCCTACGACGACCTCGCAAAGATCGAAGCGGCCGCCAATGCCGACAACGGCAAGCGGGTCGCACCGCTTAAATCGATCGGCAACCCCACCACTGACGTGTCCCCCGAGATGCAGGCGATGATCGGCACGCCCTATCCGCCGCACTTCAATGCCGACCCGAAAACCCCGGCCGAATGGAAGGAGTTGATCAATCGCCGCGCCAAGGAGGCCATCGCGAATATTCCGGCGATGAAGGCGAAGCTCGGCGTCAAGGTCGAGGAAAGCAGACTTGCCGGCGTGCACTGCTACATCGTGACGCCGAACAAGATCGCGCTCGAGAACCGGCGGCGCCTGCTGATCCACGTGCACGGCGGCGGCTACGTGTTCGGCCCCGGCGAAGCCGCGCTGCCGGAAGCCATCATGATGGCCGGCTTCGGCGGCTACAAGGTGATCTCGATCGACTACCGGATGCCGCCGGACTTCCCGTATCCGGCCGCGATGGACGACGCGATGGCGGTGTGGAAGGAAGTTCTGAAATCCCATGAGCGCCACCGGCTGGCGATCTTCGGCACCTCGACCGGCGGCGCGATGACGCTCGCGATGGTGTTGCGGGCCAAGGACGAGAAGCTGCCGCTGCCCGCCGCCATCGCGCCGGGCACGCCATGGTCCGACATCGACAAGATCGGCGACAGCTACGCCAGCAATGAGTGGGTCGACAATGTGCTGGTGACCTGGGACGGCTGGCTCGGCCGCGCGGCCAAGCTCTACGCCAACGGGACCAGCCTGAAGAATCCCTACATCTCGCCGATCTACGGTGACTTCAAGGGTTTCCCGCCGACCATCCTGACCTCGGGCACGCGCGACCTGTTCCTCAGCAACACGGTTCGCACCCATCGCAAATTGCGCCGCGCCGGCGTGATTGCCGATCTCAATGTCTATGAGGGGCAGTCCCACGCGCAGTACCAGATGAACATCGATGCGCCTGAGACCAGGGAGGCGTTCACCGATATCGCCAAATTCTTCGATCGATATCTGAAGCAGTGAGCATGACGTCGGATACCTGCGCTTGTCGTGGGCATCGAGCTGCCTGTAGATTGCCGCGCAATCGGCGATCGAGAACGGGGTAAAGTCGCGATGAATTACTGGCTGGTGAAATCCGAACCGTCGACCTGGTCATGGAATCAGCAGGTCGCCAAGGGTGCGAAAGGCGAGGCCTGGACCGGCGTGCGCAACTTCACGGCGCGGCAGAACCTCGTCAACATGAAGAAGGGCGACAAGGCGTTCTTCTATCATTCCAACGAGGGCAAGGAGATCGTCGGCATCGCCGAGATCATCAAGGAGGCCTATCCCGATCCGACCGACAAGACCGGCAAGTTCGTCTGCGTCGACATCAAGGCCGACAAGCCGCTGAAGACGCCGGTGACGATGGCCGCGATCAAGGCCGACAAGAAGCTCGCCGACATGGCGCTGGTGAAATATTCGCGGCTCTCGGTGCAGCCGGTGACCGCGGAGGAATGGAAGATGGTCTGCAAGATGGGCGGGCTGTAGGCGTCGCAGTAAACTCTGCTGTCGTCCCGGCGAAGGCCGGGACCCATTACCCCAAATGGCGATTGCTGAAGCGAGCTGGGGCCACAGCGAATTCTAATCACGGGCGGCCGTGGTTATGGGTCCCGGCCTTCGCCGGGACGACAGAGAGCCTACGCCCCCGCCGCCATCACCACCTGCGCCAGCAATTGCTCGCGCTTGGACTGGGTGCGGTAGCCGCCCATCGTCGCGGCGAAGCGCTCGAGAATGCCGTCCTCGAACGCGGTGACGATGGTGTCGTGGACATAGCTCTTGCGGCAGATCGCCGGGGTGTTGGAGAGCTGGTCGGCAGCGGCGCGGATCGCGTCCAGCACCTGGCGCTTGCGGCCGCGCTGGCTGGCGGCCGGCGTGATCCGCGACAGCGATTCCACGACGACGGCCGACGCCATCAGGGTGCGGAAATCCTTCAGCGAGATCTTGATGCCGGCGAGTTCGCGCAGGAACGCATTCACCGCGGTGGTCGAGGCGGCGCGCACGACGCCGGAGCGGTCGTAATACTGGAACATGCGCTTGCCCGGGACGTCGCGCAGAATGCCGATCGCGCGCACCAGCTTGGCCGCGTCGCATTCCTTGCGCACGGCCTTGCCGCCCTTGGCCTTGAAGGTCAGCACCAGGGAATCATCTTCCAGCGTGACGTTGGACTTCAACAGCGTGGTGGCGCCGCGGGTGCCGTTGAGGCGGGCATAGGATTCGTTGCCGGGCCGGATCGCGGTGCGCGCGATCAGCTCGATCACGGCCGACAGCGCGAACTCGCGCGTCGGCTCGTCGCCGGAGAGGAACGCCGAGACCTTGCGCCGGATCTTCGGCAGCGCCGCCACCAGCTTGCCCAGGCGATGCGCCTTGCGCTGCTCGCGGACCTTCTCCCAATCGGCGTGATAGCGATATTGCAGCCGGCCGGCCGCATCGAGGCCGACCGCCTGCAGATGCGTGTTCGGATCGGTGGAGTAGCGCACCCGGCGATAGGCCGGCGGCATCGCCATCGCGTGCAACCGGCGAATGGTGCGGGCGTCGCGGACGCGCGAGCCGTTGGCGCGAACGAACGAATAATTCTTGCCGCGCTTGACGCGGCGGATGGTCAACTCGTTCTGGTCGCCGAGCCGCAGGCCGAGGTCGCGCGCCAGATCTTCAACTGACGTCTTGATGGCAGCGGCGGCCGGGGCGTCGAGCTTGATCTTGGACTTGGGTGACGGCTTGGGCCATTGGCCCAGCGCCTTCGCCAGGGCGACAGCGGGATCGGCGGACATGGGCCGCACAGCCGCGATGTTCTGCTGATCCATCATACTACTCGTCAGACGCCTTGTTCCGCTGTTCTCCCGGTAATGCCGTTGCTTCGGGCTTCGTTCCGGTGGGCCGTCCGGCCTCGGATTGGCGATTTAGGGCGTCAGGACCGACATTGCGAGTCGCGAATCGGTTATCTGCGGTTTCTAAATACCTTTCATGGGTGCCATTCGCCCGCTAACCTTGATTTTGGGCTGTCCGGCATCGGTCAAAACAGTGGGAGCCCGGTCCGGGAACCGGGCTTTGGAGGACCGCGGCGACGAAGGGAACCGCCGGAGGCAGGTCAGGGACCGTGTCGTTTCCAGCCCAGTCCCGTGAGGGATACGCCACGGGAGCCGCGCCGGCTCTCCGGCGCGAAATCGTCGGCGCAGATGATCGCGACTGCCCTTCGGACAATTCATCGAAGCGCGCAGTGAGCGGTCCGGCACGATGGGTGTGGGAGCGCCACGTCCCGGCCGGCGTCAACGCACGGCTGCACGCTGTCTCGAGGCTCTTCAAATCGCGCGCCAGATCGATCGCGATCCGCCAATTCTTTCGCGACACCCATCGGGCTCCGACGAGGGCACGAGGCGCAAGCGAGCGAGCGGCGAACGATACCACTACGACCAAGAGACCAGTGACCTCGAGCACACGATGGCGCATAGGTTTCACTCATCAACGAGGCGCGGTAAACCGCCCAATCAGATGTGGCAGCCGGCGCAATGCCCGGCGGCTTCGACGCGACGAAAGTGACAGTCCTTTTTCCTTGCCGGGCCGGAATGCGGCAACGCATAATCGCGGCAATGATCAGGACGGCTTGCCACCGCGTTGTTTGCGATCGGCAATGAGTGGAGGAAAATGATGTCCGAGAAGATCTATGACGTGTCGGCCGATTGGGCCAAGCGCGCTTACGTCAACGACGCCAAATATCGCGAGATGTACGCGCACTCGGTCAAGGATCCCAACGGCTTCTGGGCTGAGCACGGCAAGCGGATCGACTGGATCAAGCCCTTCACCAAGGTCGAGAACGTCTCCTTCGCGCCCGGCAACATCTCGATCAAGTGGTTCGAAGATGGTGTGCTGAACGTCGCCTGGAACTGCATCGACCGCCATCTCGAGAAGCGCGGCGACCAGACCGCGATCATCTGGGAGGGCGACGACCCCTCCGAATCCAAGCACATCACCTACCGCCAGCTGCACGACGAAGTCTGCAAGATGGCCAACATCCTGCGCACGCGGAACGTCAAGAAGGGCGACCGCGTCACGATCTATCTACCGATGATTCCGGAAGCGGCCTACGCCATGCTGGCCTGCGCGCGGATCGGCGCGATCCACTCGGTCGTGTTCGGCGGTTTCTCGCCGGACAGCCTCGCCCAGCGCATCAAGGACTGCGATTCCAAGGTGGTCATCACCGCCGACGAAGGCCTGCGCGGCGGCAAGAAGGTGCCGCTGAAGGCCAATGTCGACGCAGCGATCGAAAAAGTCGGCGGCGTCGATTGGGTTGTGGTGGTGAAGCGCACCGGTGGCGCTGTTGACATGAACCCGACCCGCGACCTCTGGTATCACGAGGCGGCCAAGGTGGTGACCACGGAATGCCCGGCCGAGCACATGCACGCCGAGGACCCGCTGTTCATCCTCTATACCTCGGGTTCGACCGGCACCCCGAAGGGGGTGTTGCACACCTCGGCCGGCTATCTCGTGTTCGCGTCGATGACGCATCAATACGTGTTCGACTATCACGACGGCGACATCTACTGGTGCACCGCCGACGTCGGCTGGGTCACCGGCCACAGCTACATCCTCTACGGACCGCTCGCCAACGGCGCGACCACGCTGATGTTCGAGGGCGTGCCGAACTATCCGGACAATTCGCGTTTCTGGAACGTGGTCGACAAGCACAAGGTCAACATCTTCTACACCGCGCCGACCGCGATCCGCGCGCTGATGCAGGGCGGCGACGAGCCGGTGAAGAAGACCTCGCGCAAGTCGCTGCGCCTGCTCGGCTCGGTCGGCGAGCCGATCAATCCGGAAGCCTGGGAGTGGTACCACCGCGTGGTCGGCGACGATCGCTGCCCGATCGTCGACACCTGGTGGCAGACCGAGACCGGCGGCATTTTGATCACGCCGCTGCCCGGCGCCACCAAGCTGAAGCCGGGCTCGGCGACGCGGCCGTTCTTCGGCGTGGTGCCTGAGATCGTCGATGCCGACGGCAAGACGCTGGACGGCGAGACCTCGGGCAATCTCTGCCTGACCAAATCCTGGCCGGGCCAGATGCGCACCGTCTATGGCGACCATGCGCGCTTCGAGCAGACCTATTTCTCGACCTACAAGAACAAGTACTTCACCGGCGACGGCTGCCGGCGCGATGCCGACGGCTATTACTGGATCACCGGCCGCGTCGACGACGTCATCAACGTTTCCGGCCATCGCATGGGCACCGCCGAGGTCGAGAGCTCGCTGGTCGCGCATGAAGCTGTGTCGGAAGCCGCCGTGGTCGGCTACCCGCACGACATCAAGGGCCAGGGCATCTACGCCTATGTCACGCTGATGAAGGGCACCGAGCCGACCGAGGCGCTGCGCAAGGAGCTCGTCGCCTGGGTCCGCAAGGACATCGGCCCGATCGCCTCGCCGGATCTCATTCAATTCGCGCCCGGCCTGCCAAAGACCCGCTCCGGCAAGATCATGCGCCGCATCCTGCGCAAGATCGCCGAGGACGAGCCGTCGAGCCTCGGCGACACCTCGACCCTGGCTGATCCCGCCGTGGTCGATGACCTCGTGCAGAACCGGCAGAACAAGAAGTAACCCGGCGACGGCAATATCGAGACATGCAGCAAGGGCCGCGCGCGATCACCGCCGCGGCCCTTCGCTTTTCTCCATGCGATCCGGCGGCGGCAGTTCTTGAAACGCTATGGAATTGGCCATTTCACGGGATTGTCAGAGGCAAGGCGTCATTGCGGCGCGTTTGTGGCCAAGTGTTGTTTTCAGGTCATTTACTTTAATCCGAACTTTTCCTTTTCTGCCCGCCATCAGGACGTGTCTCGCGGCCGGTGTGAAACCACCCGGTTAAGACACGCGGTTAATATTGCGTGCGTGAGACCGGCGAGCCCGGTTTTTTTCAGGGCTCTGCACCTTCGTTTTTGGCTCCCCCACGGGAGCTGTTGGGAAGTGGAGAGGTTGATGTCGATGAAGTTTGCGGTGGCGTTCGCTGTCACCCTTGGTGCCGTTGTTGTGATGTCGCAGACGGCCGAAGCGCGGCCGGAAATGGTCGGAATCCACGCTGACAATTATGAGCCGGGCACCATCGTGGTGAAGACCAACGAACGGCGGCTCTATCTCATTCTCGATTCCGGCCACGCGATGCGTTACCCGGTCGGCGTCGGCAAGTCCGGCAAGCAGTGGGCCGGCACCACCCGCATCGACGGCAAGTATCGCTACCCGGCCTGGTCGCCGCCCGCCGAGGTCAAGCGCGACAAGCCGAGCATCCCGAACGTGATCGCAGGCGGCTCGCCGCATAACCCGATGGGCGTCGCGGCGATGACGCTGGCCGGCGGCGAATACGCGATCCACGGCACCAACGTGCCGGGCTCGGTCGGCGGTTTCGTCTCCTACGGCTGCATCCGCATGCTGAATCCCGACATCACCGACCTCTATTCGCGCGTCGAGGTCGGCACGACTGTTGTCGTCACCCGCTGATCGCGTTCAGCGCTTCGCATGAAGAAAGGCCGCGCAACTGCGCGGCTTTTTGTTTTGGCGCATTCAGCTCAGCGCGCAAAGCTACCGCACCAGCCGAAGCGATGTCCGCCATTGTAGGCGCGGGCATGACCGGCCGCGAGCAGCGCGGCCGAGACGTTGTCGGTTTTCCTGGTCGCGACGTCGGCAACGACGCGCCCCTGATATTTGTCGGGACCGACATTGTAGATCGCGACATCGCCCTGGCCGAGCAGATCGCGCAGCGCCACCGTCGCCGCCTGCGCCATTTGCAGTTCACGCGCACAGGATGCCTTCAGCTCCGGCGCATCGATGCCGCGCAGCCGGACCCGCGTGGTGAAATCCGGGCCCGGCGCGAGATGCACGCGCGCTTCGAACGTGTCGCCATCGATCGTCCTGATCACATCGACGCTGTGCCGCGCGTCAGGCGCGCCGGCGCGCTGCAAGATCACATCGGCGTCGCGCGATCGGTTCAACGACCAGTGCGACGGCATCGGCACCCATTCAGGCGCCCATCGGCGGATCGGCAGCGTGCTCCCGACGGCGATGCCGAGCACGAACACCCAAGGCAGCGCCGCCGACACGCGGCGGCCCCACGGTGATCGGCGGAAGGGCGGACGTCCCGTCCCACGATAAGGATTTATTCTCTCGTATGGGGACATATTCCCAGACTGACTTGAGTCGGGCCGGCGGGCAAGACACGCCAAAAGACTCTCAGAAGTCCGAGGCGATGCCCTTGGTCTCCCAATCGCCGTAACGCGTCGGTTCCAGTCCCTTCGGACCCTGATATTCCTTCGGCCGCGCGGCCGCATCCTTCGCGGCCAACTCCTCGGCAGCCTTGCGCCGCGCTTCGGCTTCGGCGAGCGCGCGCTGGGCTGCCGCCGTCAGCGGCTTGCGCGGTGCGGGTTCCGGCGGCGACGGCGATTTCTCAGTGACGTTCTCAGACATGGCAGGCCTTCTTGGCAAAACTTTCTGCCTGCGAATTTCGTATCCCGGTGTTGGCTCAGTGACGGCATCACGATCACGAAATCCCGCAAGGCGATTCTTACATTTGGCATATTCGCATGCCAGAGGTGTTTTCGAGTTGATGGGCATGAGCCGAATGTAACTCCAGCACCTTCGAGATATCTCCGCTTCATGCCCCCTTCAAGATTTGCAGTTCCTGCCGAAGTCCCCGGTCTCGCGGCGCGCCGCATCGCGGCCGACCTCCTCGACGGCGTGCTGCACAAGCACCGCACGCTCGACGACCAGCTCGACGGCGCCGGCGCGCATCCCGGCCTGAAATCGCTGGCCGATCGCGACCGCGCGCTGATGCGCCGGCTGGTCTCGACCATCCTGCGCAAGCTCGGCACGCTCGGCCATCTGCTGTCGCGCCTGCTCGATCGCGGCATCCCGACCGATGCGCCGCGCGCGCAGAGCGCGCTCTTGATCGGCGCCGCGCAGATCCTCTGGATGGACGTGCCCGACCATGCCGCGGTCGATCTGTCGGTGCGGCTCGTGCAGTCGGACCGCCGCGCGGCGAAATATGCCGGGCTGGTCAACGCCGTGCTGCGCCGCTGCGCGCGCGAGGGCCAGGGCCTGATCGACGAGATCAGCATGCAGACGCTGGATCTGCCGCCCTGGATGCTGGCGCGCTGGAATGCGCATTACGGCGAAGCCACCGCGCGCGAGATGGCGCTGGCGCTCGGCCACGAGCCATCACTCGATCTCACGGTGAAGTCGGACGCAGCGCAATGGGCGAGCCGCCTGCATGGCGAGATCTTGCCGACGGGAACCGTGCGCACGCTGCTGCAGGGTTCCGTCACCATGCTGCCGGGCTTTGCCGAAGGCCAATGGTGGGTGCAGGACGCCGCCGCGGCGCTGCCGGCGCGCCTGTTCGGCGACATCAAGGACAAGGCGATTGCGGACCTCTGCGCTGCGCCCGGCGGCAAGACGGCTCAGCTCGCGTTGGCGGGCGCGCAGGTCACCGCGGTCGACCGCTCGCCGGCGCGGGTCGCGCGGTTGCGCGATAATCTCACGCGGCTGGCGTTGCAGGCCGAGACTGTCGTCGCCGACGCCGCCGAATGGCCCGCCGATGCCGCGAGCTTCGACGGTATCCTGGTCGATGCGCCCTGCACCTCGACGGGAACCATCCGCCGCCATCCCGACGTCGCCTGGCTGCGCCAGGAAGGCGACATCGCCGCGCTGTCGGCGCTGCAGAAGCGGCTGCTGCAAAAGGCCACCCATCTCTTGAAGCCCGGCGGCACGCTGGTCTACTGCACCTGCTCGCTGGAGCCCGAGGAAGGCGAGCACGCGATTGCCGCGCTGCTGGCTGGCGAATCAGGCCTGCGCCGTGCGCCGGTCGAGAGCAGCGAGGTCGCCGGCCTCGACGACATCATTACCGCCGACGGCGACCTGCGCACTCTGCCCAGCCATCTGCCCAACGCCGACCCGCGGCTGGGCGGGCTGGATGGCTTTTACGCAGCCCGGCTGGTTAAGTCCTGATTTTAAACTTCAGTCCTCTAAGCTCCAGATGCTTCGTGAAGTGATTCGCGCGGTATCAAGAGGGTGTCTTGTTTATCAAGCAGGTGTCTTGGCCGCGTTTCCGGATTAAATAAGGATTCGTTGAAAATTCCCTCCCCGCAAGGTTAGGCGTGTCGGTCGCTCAAAGCAGACGCATCTCGACGCTGATTGCTGGCCGCTTCGCCCGCAGCATGCTCGCACGCGCCAGCGGCACCACGGTTGCGCTGTCGCGGCTGTGGCCCGGCCGCACCGACCGGCTGATCATCGCCCCGCACGACCTCAGAACCGCCGACGCCACCCGCGCTGCCGAGATCTATGCCGGGCGATTCGTGTTCGCCGGCAAGATCGTCACCTGCCACGGCCGCTCGATCTTCGATCTCGAGCCGCCGTCGGAGGATTGGGAAGCCGCCCTGCTCGGCTTCGGCTGGCTGCGCCATCTGCGCGCCGCCGACACTGCGCTGACCCGCGCCAATGCCCGCTCGCTAGTCGATGATTGGATTTCGAATCAGGCCCGCAAGCGGCCGCTGGAACGGCGCGCCGACGTGCGCGCGCGGCGCGTGATCTCGCTGCTGTCGCAGGCCCCCTTG
This sequence comes from Bradyrhizobium macuxiense, assembly GCF_007993935.1. Taxonomy (GTDB): domain Bacteria; phylum Pseudomonadota; class Alphaproteobacteria; order Rhizobiales; family Xanthobacteraceae; genus Bradyrhizobium; species Bradyrhizobium macuxiense_A. Next base: position 95,529 of record NZ_VITY01000004.1, read on the forward strand.
GTGCTCGGCGACACCGACGGCAAATTCTATCGCAAATATCTCCGCGGTCTGGCGCGTGAGATCCGCTATCTACGCCACGCGACGCTCGACAATGACGGCGTGCCGCGCCTGCAGGTGTTGATCGCGCTGTGCTACGCCTCGCTCTGCCTCGCCAACCAGGCGCGCAACATCAAGTCGGCGACGCGCAGGCTTTCCGACGAGTTGCAGCGCCAGATCCTGCCCGATGGCGGCCACATCTCGCGCAATCCCGGTGCGCTGGTCGAGTTGCTCAGCGATCTCTTGCCGCTGCGGCAGACCTTTGCCGCGCGCAACATCGCGCCGCCGCCGGCGCTGCTCAACGCGATCGACCGTATGATGCCGATGCTGCGCTTCTTCCGGCACGGCGACGGCAGCTTCGCGCTGTTCAACGGCATGTCGACCGCGCCGTCAGATCTGGTCGCGACGCTGCTCGCCTATGACGACACCCGCGGCGTGCCGATGGCGAGCATGCCGCATACCGGCTTCCAGCGCCTCGATGCCGGCAACACCACGCTGATCATCGACACCGGCGCACCGCCGCCGGCAAGCGTCAGCCAGGATGCGCATGCCGGCTGCCTGTCGTTCGAGCTCTCCTCGGGTCCGAGCCGCATCGTCGTCAATTGCGGGATGCCGTCGACCGGGCGCGACAATTGGCGGCCGTTCGCGCGCTCCACCGCGGCGCATTCGACGCTGACCTATCGCGACACCTCATCGTGCCAGTTCGTCGAGCTGTCGGCGATGAAGCGGCTGCTGCGCGGCGCGCCGATCACCAGCGGCCCCAGCAATGTCGAGAGCTACCGCGAGGCCGTTCCCGGCGGCGACGTGCTCACCGCCTCGCATGACGGCTATCTCTCGCGCTTCGGCGTGATCCACCGCCGCGTGCTGATGGTCTCGCAGGACGGCACGCGGCTCGAGGGCGAGGACTCACTGTCGCCGGCGCCCGGCGGCCGCATCAAGGGCAGCGAGGCCGATTTCGCGCTGCGCTTCCATTTGCACCCCTCGGTGAAGGCGAGCCGGCTGTCGGACGCCCGCGGCGTGATGCTGGTGCTGCCCAACCGCGACGTCTGGACCTTCGAGGCGATGGACGACAAGGTCGACCTCGAGGACAGCGTGTTCCTGGCCGGCAATGACGGCCCCCGCCGCACCTCCCAGATCGTGATCCGGCAGGACGCCAGGCAGGCCGCCACCATCCGCTGGAGTTTTGTGCGCTCCTCGACCTCGGCCACCGCCACCAACGCCCGCCGCAACGCCCGCCGCGAGCCCGAACTGCCGCTGTAGTGGTGGCCGGGCGTATTGCTTCCAATCCGTGCGATTTGGACCGTCACCCTGAGGAGCGCGCACTAGCGCGCGTCTCGAAGGGTCGACGGCCACAGCCGGGCCGATTCATCCTTCGAGACGCGCTTCGCGCTCCTCCAGCGACAAAGGCGAAGCCTTTGCGCGGGGATGACGGGGAAGAAGCCTCAATTTCCCCGGAATCCGCCGCATGTACCGGTTTCGTACCGCACAAAACCATGCTACCCGGCTGCCTTAACCGCCAAGGATTTTCCGATATGACCGAGCAGCTTCGCCGCGTGACCCGCGCTCTGTTGTCCGTTTCCGACAAGACCGGACTGATCGATTTCGCCAAGGCGCTGGCCGACCAGGGCGTCGAGCTGGTCTCGACCGGCGGCACCGCCAAGGCGATCGCGGCGGCCGGGCTGAAGGTCAAGGACGTCTCCGAGCTCACCGGGTTTCCGGAGATGATGGACGGCCGGGTCAAGACGCTGCATCCGAAGGTGTATGGCGGCCTGCTCGCGATCCGCGACAACAAGGAACACGCCGCCGCGATGGCCGCGCACGGCATCGCGCCGATCGACCTTCTGGTCGTCAACCTCTATCCGTTCGAGGCCACCGTCGACAAAGGCGCCGGCTTCGAGGAGTGCATCGAGAATATCGACATCGGCGGCCCCGCGATGATCCGCGCCGCGGCCAAGAACCATGACGACGTCGCTGTCGTAGTCGAAGCGAACGATTATCAGGCGGTGCTCGACGAGCTCGCCGCGCACAAGGGCGCCACTTCGCTCGGCCTGCGCCGGCGGCTCGCCGCCAAGGCCTATGCGCGCACCGCGGCCTATGACGCCGCGATCTCGAACTGGTTTGCCGTGCAGCTCGACACCAAGGCGCCGGATTTCCGCGCCTTCGGCGGCAAACTGATCCAGTCGCTGCGCTATGGCGAGAACCCGCACCAGACCGCGGCGTTCTATGCCACGCCGGAGAAGCGGCCGGGCGTTGCCACCGCGCGCCAGCTGCAGGGCAAGGAACTGTCCTACAACAACATTAACGACACCGACGCGGCCTATGAGTGCGTCGGCGAATTCGATCCGCAGCGCACCGCGGCTTGCGTGATCGTCAAGCACGCCAATCCCTGCGGCGTCGCCGAAGGCCCGGATCTCGCCACCGCCTATGCCCGCGCGCTGGCCTGCGACTCCACTTCGGCCTATGGCGGCATCATCGCGGTCAACCGCACGCTCGATGCGGACGCGGCGCGCGCCATCATCGGCATCTTCACCGAGGTGATCATCGCGCCCGATGCGACCGAGGAGGCGATTGCGATCATCGCCGGCCGGCGCAACCTGCGGCTCTTGCTCGCCGGCGGCCTGCCGAACGCGCGCGCGGTCGGCCTCACCGCCAAGACCGTCGCAGGTGGCCTCTTGGTGCAGAGCCGCGATAATGCCGTAGTCGAGGACATGAACTTGAAGGTCGCGACCAAGCGCGCGCCGACCGACGCCGAGCTGCGCGATCTCAAATTCGCCTTCCGTGTCGCCAAGCACGTCAAGTCGAACACCATCATCTACGCCAAGGATCTCGCCACCGTCGGCATCGGCGCCGGCCAGATGAGCCGGGTCGATTCCGCGCGCATCGCCGCGCGCAAGGCGCTCGATGCCGCGGCCGAGCTGAAGCTCGCAGAACCCCTGACCAAGGGTTCGGTGGTCGCCTCCGATGCGTTCTTCCCGTTCGCCGACGGCATGCTGGCCTGCATCGAAGCCGGCGCCACCGCCGTGATCCAGCCCGGCGGCTCGATGCGCGACGACGAGGTGATCAAGGCCGCCGACGAGCACGGCATCGCCATGGTGTTCACCGGCGTGCGGCATTTTAGGCACTGATCTCTCGCCATCGTCGTCCCGGCGAAAGCCGGGACCCATACCGCGTGATCTATCGAAAGCGCGCTGGGGTTAGTTGTCCCTCACCAAGCACGGCCGGTGGTTATGGGTCCCGGCCTTCGCCGGGACGACGGCGGCGATTTACTCCCGCACCCGCGCCAGCAGCGTCAGCCCGACCACGAAGAACACCACCAGCACGGCCATGCCGGCCTTCTGGCTCGCGGTCGCCGCCGTGATCGCCCCAATCATGAGCGGACCGATGAACGACGTCACCTTCCCAGTCAGCGCGAACAAGCCGAAGTATTGCGCGATGCGATCCTTCGGCGCGAGGCGGATCAGGAGCGAGCGCGAGGCTGCCTGCAGCGGCGCGCCGGTGGCGCCGATCAAGCAGCCCAGCACGATATAGGCGCGCTCGGCAGCACCCGCGAACAACGGACCGCCGGGCACCGGCGGCGCGACCGGGATGAACAGGATGGAATCCTTGTTCACGGTGAGGATCACGACGATCGCAAACAGCAGGATCACGAGGCTGCCGGTGATCACGCGCTTCGGCCCGAACGCATCGTCGAGCTTGCCGCCGATCCAGCCGCCGAATGTGCCGGCAACCGCCAGGATGATGCCGAAGGTGCCGATCCGGATCGTATCCCAGCCGAACGTGCCGGCGGCATAGATGCCGCCGAACGCGAACAGCGAGACCAGCCCGTCGGTGTAGATCATGTTCGCCAGCAGGAACCAGGCCAGCGATGTCTGCTTCGGCAGACTCAGCAATGACTCCCTGAGCTCGCGCAGGCCTTCGCCGAGTGCCTCGCGCATCGGCCGCTTCGCCGGATAATCCGGCGTGAACAGGAACATCGGCGTCACGAAGATGATGAACCACAGCCCGGTCAGCGGCCCGGTGATGCGGTCGCCTTCATGCGTGACCGGATCGAGGCCGAACAGCGGCGTGAAGCCGAACAGTGTTTTGCCGGTTTCGGCATTGGCCGCGAGGAAGCCGAGCACCAGCACGAGGCTGAGGATGCCGCCGACATAGCCGGTGGCCCAGCCGGTGCCGGAGAGCCGCCCGATCCGGTCCGGCGGCACCAGGGTCGGCATCATCGCATTGTTGAACACGGTCGCGAATTCGACGCCGACGCTGGCGATCGCATAGGCGAGCAGCAGCATCGGGATGATGTCGGGATTGCCGGGCGTGCCGATCCACATCGCGCTCGATCCGATCACGAGCAGCGCACCGAACACCGCGATCCATGGCTTGCGCCGGCCGCTGGCATCGGCGATCGCCCCTAGTACCGGCGACAGCAGCGCGATCGCGAGCCCCGCCGCGGCAGTCGCAAAGCCCCATAGCGCCTGCCCGCTTGCGGCGTCGGGCGCGACGAAGCTCGCGAAATAGGGTGCGAACACGAAGGTCGTGATCAACGTGAAATAAGGCTGCGCGGCCCAGTCGAAGAAGATCCAGCTGATGACGGCTGCGCGGCCAGGATAGGCTTTGGTGGTGGCCTTCGCTTCAGCCGCACCCGTCTGCATTGTTGCCGTCATCGCGAAAGATATTCCTTGAGATCGAGCCACAGAGAGGCTTTTGCCGCTTCAAGCCGCTCCCATATAGCATGGGCCGGTTTGGCTGATACGGCGATGAACAGGGCAGGACATTTCGATGGCGCTGACAGCAACGATGTCGCGGCGGCTGTTTGCCGCTCTCCTGGTGATCGGCATCGCGACACCGGCCCTCAGTCAGGTCCAGCGGCGCGCCTACGAGCCGTCAACCACTGATACGGCTAGCAGCATTCGCGCCGAACACGGCATGGTGGTGGCGCAGGAGAAGCTCGCGGCGCGGGTCGGCGCCGACATCCTGCGGCAGGGCGGCAATGCGGTCGACGCCGCGGTCGCCACCGGCTTTGCGATGGCGGTGACCTATCCGCGCGCCGGCAATATCGGCGGCGGCGGCTTCATGGTGATCCATCTCGCCGGACGCAATGAAGATATCGCGATCGACTATCGCGAGACTGCGCCGCAGGCCGCCAGCCGCGACATGTTCCTCAACGCCGAGGGCAAGCCCGATCCCGACAAGTCGCGCAACTCCGCGCTTGCAATCGGCGTGCCCGGCACGGTCGCGGGCCTCGCGCTGGCGCTGGAGAAATACGGCTCCGGCAAGTTCACGCTGGCGCAGGTCCTCAAGCCCGCGATCGATCTGGCGCGCGACGGCTTCATCGTCACCGACGATACAGCGGACACGCTGGCGGACATGTACCGCCGCATGTCGCGCTGGCCCAACTCGGCCAAGACGTTCTCGCACGCCGACGGTACGCCGCTGCATGAAGGTGACCGCCTGGTCCAGGGCGATCTCGCCGGCGTGCTGACCGCAGTCGCCGAACAGGGCCCGCGCGGCTTCTACGACGGCGCGGTCGCCGAGAAGCTGGTCAGCGGCATCAAGAATGCCGGCGGCATCTTTACATTAGCCGATCTGAAATCCTACCAGCCGGTGATCCGCACGCCGGTCCGCGGCACCTATCGCGGCTACGACATCATCTCGATGCCGCAGCCCTCGTCCGGCGGCGTCGTGCTGCTCGAGATCCTCAACATCCTCGAAGGATTTGCGATGTCGGACATGAAGCAGGGCTCGGCCGCCTCGCTGCATGTGATGATCGAGGCGATGAAGCGGGCCTATGCCGATCGCGCCCGCTATCTCGGCGATCCTGCCTTCGTCGACGCGCCGACCAAGCTGCTGGTCGACAAGGACTACGCCGCGAAGCAGCGCGCGACCATCGATCTTGCCCGCGCCACGCCCTGGACCGACGTGCGCAACGCCAAGCAACCACACGAGGGCGACAACACCACGCATTATTCCGTCGTTGATGCCAGCGGCAACGCCGTCAGCAACACCTACACGCTGAATTTCCCCTATGGCGTCGGCCTCGTCGCGGAGGGCACCGGCGTGCTGCTCAACAACGAGCTCGACGATTTCACCGCAGCGCCCGGCGCCTCCAACGCCTTCGGCCTGGTCGGCTTCGAGGCCAATCTGCCGGGGCCGGGCAAGCGCCCGCTGTCGTCGATGTCGCCGACCATCGTGCTCAGGGACGGCAAGCCGGTGCTGGTGACGGGCTCGCCGGGTGGCAGCCGCATCATATCAGCGGTGACGCAGATCATCGTCGACGTGATCGACTACAAGATGGACATCGCGGCCGCGGTCGCCGCGCCCCGCATGCACCATCAATGGCTGCCCGACGAGGTCCGGATCGAGCGCGGCTTTCCTGACGAGGTGCTGACCAAGTTGAAGGCCAAGGGCCACAAACTGGTCGAGCCGCTCGGCTACTCCTCCGCGAACTCGATCCTCGTCACGACCAATGGTCTGCTCGGCGCACCCGATCCGCGCACGCGTGGCTCGGAGGCCGCAGGGTACTAAAGGCGGCTTTGCCCGCCTGCGACATCGCGATAGATTGGCGGTCCGCGCAACTCCGGCCGCGGATCGCAAAGTGCCGGTGAAAGATTTCTCCGGGGAACGCGCATGAGCACGGCCGAATCCAAATCGATGGAAGTCGCAGAGATCGAGGACACCAGCCTCCTCGCCTTCTATCGCGACATGAATTTGCAGGAGCGGCGCACGTTCTGGGCCTGCGCGTCGGGCTGGACGCTCGACGGCATGGATTTCATGATCTATCCGCTCGTCATCGGCACCATCATCACGCTGTGGAAGGTCGATGCCGGCACCGCCGGGCTCGCCGGCACCGTGACGCTTCTGGCCTCCGCCGTCGGCGGCTGGCTCGGCGGCTATCTCTCCGACCGGATCGGGCGGGTGAAGACGCTGCAGCTCACCATCATCTGGTTCTCGTTCTTTTCGCTGGTCTGCGCCGTGGTGCAGAATTTCGACCAGCTGCTGATCGCCCGCGCGCTGCTCGGCTTAGGCTTCGGCGGCGAATGGGCGGCCGGCGCGGTGCTGATCGGCGAAGCGATCCGGCCGCAATATCGCGGACGCGCGGTCGGCTCGGTGCAGTCGGGCTGGGCAATCGGTTGGGGCTTTGCGGTGCTGGCGCAGGCGGTGCTGTTCTCGATCCTGCCTGCGGAGAACGCCTGGCGCTGGATGTTCGTGATCGGCGCGCTGCCGGCGCTGCTGGTGTTCTATCTGCGCCGCTATGTCACCGAGCCGGAAATATCAGCCGCGACCATGGCGCAGCAGCAGGCATCCGGCAGCGGACCCGCCGCGCTGTGGGAGATCTTCCAGGGGCCGATCCTGAAGACCACGCTGCTGGCCTCGCTGGTCGGCACCGGCATGCAGGGCGGCTACTACGCCATCACCTTCTGGGTGCCGCGCTTCCTCACCACCGAGCGCAAGCTCTCGGTGGTCGGCTCGACCGGCTATCTCGCGACGCTGATCATCGGCTCGTTCATCGGCTATCTGGTCGGCGCCTGGCTTGCCGACCGGATCGGCCGGCGCAATCTGTTCCTGATCTTCTCGCTCGGCGCCATCGCGGTGGTGCTGCTCTATACCCAATTGCCGCTGTCCAACGAGGTGCTGTGGGTGCTGGGCTTCCCGCTCGGCTTCTTTGCCTCGGGCTATTTCTCCGGCATGGGCGCGTTCCTGACCGAGCTCTACCCGACCCGGCTGCGCGGCTCGGGCCAGGGTTTTTGCTACAATTTCGGCCGCGGCGTCGGCGCACTGTTTCCGTTCCTGGTCGGCGCGCTGTCGACCACGACGACGCTCGCCAACGCGATCGCGATCTTCGCGGTCGCAGCCTACGCCGTGTTCTTCATAGCCGCCTACGCGCTGCCGGAAACCCGCGGGCGCGTGCTGCATGCGGGTGGGTAGCGTTGTCAGTGGCGCGACGGCCGCGACGCTTGCTCCGTAGTCCCCTCCCCCCTTGCGGGGGAGGGCTAGGGAGAGGGGTGGCCGCGAAGGCGGTGTATGTGGCTTACCCCTCTCCCCAACCCTCCCCCGCAAGGGGGGAGGGAGCCCTGCTAGTGTGCGTCCCTAACTGCAGAGGAGTGGTCTCATGTCATCGCTCAAAGGCAAGACGCTGTTCATCTCGGGTGCGAGCCGCGGCATTGGGCTGGCGATCGCGCTGCGCGCCGCGCGTGACGGCGCCAATGTCGCGATCGCGGCGAAGACCGCCGAGCCGCATCCGAAGCTGAAGGGCACGATCTACACCGCCGCCGACGAAGTCCGCGCCGCGGGCGGCAAGGCGCTGCCGGTGATCTGCGACATCAGGGACGAGGCCCAGGTAATGGCGGCGATCGAGCAGACCGTCGCCGAGTTCGGCGGCATCGACGTCTGCGTCAACAATGCCAGCGCGATCAGCCTGACCAATTCGCAGGCCACCGACATGAAGCGCTACGACCTTATGATGGGGATCAACACGCGCGGTACCTTCATGGTGTCGAAATACTGCATCCCGCACCTGAAGAAGGCGGAGAATCCGCACATCCTGATGCTGTCGCCGCCGCTCGACATGAAGACGAAATGGTTCGAGCACTCGGCCGCCTACACGATGGCGAAGTTCGGCATGAGCATGTGCGTGCTGGGGCTGGCCGGCGAATTGAAGTCGGCCGGCGTCGCCGTCAACGCGCTGTGGCCGCGTACCACGATCGCGACCGCCGCGGTCGGCAATCTGCTCGGTGGCGATGCCATGATGCGCGCGAGCCGCACCCCCGAGATCATGGGCGATGCGGCCTATGCGATCATCACGCGGCCGTCGCGCGAATTCACCGGGCATTTCTGCATCGACGACAAGGTGCTCTATGCCAACGGCGTGCGCGACTTCGAGCACTATCGCGTCGATCCCTCGGTGCCGCTGATGTCGGATTTCTTCGTGCCCGACGACGACGTGCCGCCACCCGGCGTCACCGTGCAGGCGCTACCGGCGCGCTGAAGCATGATCCGGAAAAGTGCGAAGCGGTTTTCCGGAAAGATCATGCTCAAAAAAGGCTACAGCACGGACGCATTGAGTTGCGCGCGCCAGTGCGCCACGCGCTCCTTGAGCAGCGTGTCGCGCACATAGGCAAGCTCCTCATCTTCGATCCGCTCCAACGTTTCAAGCGACAGATTGTCGGCGCCATGCGCCGACCAGGCGCGCTGCAGCTCGGCATTGCGATGATTGCCCATCCGCAGCGTGAACCAGATCCGGTTCTGGATCTTGTCGAGATCAAGCGCCTGCCCGACCCAGACCGCGCCGGTCGCGCGGCAGCGGATCGCGAACACGCCGGCAATGCTCGCGCGCTTCTTGTAGTCGGCGATGGCCAGCTTGCGGTCCTCGGTCTTCATGGCGGCTCCCGTCGTCGTGGTGCGATGATTTATATCCGGGTATTATTGACAAAGCAATTATGCCCGGGTAAAAAATGCCATCCGAACCCGATGGGCCGACCGACATGGACACCGCCTGCTATCTGGAGCCGACCTGGAACGCCGGGCGCGACTTTGCCCAGCGCGAGATCAGGGGCGAGCTGGTGATGCTCAACCTGCTGCGCTTCCGCGAAACCGCCGATTATTCGCAAAACCCCGAGCTCGCCCCGCCGCAGCCGATATCAGGCGCGGAGGCGTACGACCGCTATGTCGCCCATACGCTCCCGCATCTGCAGAAGAGCGGCGGCGACATCCTGTTCATGGGTGACGGCGGGTCGTTCCTGATCGGGCCCGAGGCCGAGCGCTGGGACCGTGCGATGCTGATCCGGCAGAAGAGCCGCGGCGCGTTCCTCGCCTTCGCGGTAGCAGAAGCCTATCTGGCCGGCATCGGACATCGCACCGCGGCGCTCGCCGATTCACGGCTGTTGCCGCTGGTCGAGTTGCCGCGATGAGCGCGCGTTTATCGGCCGACCTCGTACGGCCCGCCCTTCTCCAAGGCCCGCGCATAGGCCGGGCGGGCGTGGATGCGTTCGAGGAACGCGACGCATCGGGGGTGACCATCCTCGAGCCCGCCGCGCGCTGCGGCCGCTTCCAGCGGAAAGCTCATCTGGATGTCGGCGCCGGAGAATTCGCTGCCGGCGAACCATTCGCTCTTGCCGAGCTCGCCTTCCCAATAGGCCATGTGCTGCTTGAGCTGCGGATTGACCAGCGTGGACAGCGCCTGGTTCGACACCTTGCGCACCAAGGGCCGCAGCAGCGCCGGCGCACGCTTCGGCATCAGCGTGAACAGCAGCTTCAGCAGCAGCGGCGTCATCGCCGATCCCTCGGCGTAGTGCAGCCAATAGGTGTAGCGCAGCCGCTCCGGCGTATCGGCTCGCGGGATCAGGCGGCCATTGCCGTAGGTCGCGATGATGTATTCGAGGATCGCGCCGGATTCCGCGATGGTGTTGCCGTTGTCGGTGACGACGGGCGACTTGCCGAGCGGATGGATCGCGCGCAGCTCCTTCGGCGCCCGCATGTCGGGCTGCCGCTGGTAGCGCACGATCTCGTAAGGAACGCCCAATTCCTCGAGCAGCCACAGCACGCGCTGCGAGCGGGAATTGTTGAGGTGATGAACCGTCAGCATGGGCGTCCTCTCAGATGTCAGCGCAATCGGGCGGCGTTTGGTGCCAGCCCGCCGCAAGAAAGTCGAGACGCACGTGCCTGGATTACCCCGAATTACCCGGGCAATATGCCGCGCAACCGAAGAGATCCGCGATGACCCCAGCCTATGTCGTCTTCGAAAACGAGCACCGCATCGCCGCCGGTGACCTCCCGGAGGTCGCCCGCACGGCCAAGCAGCTGCTCGATCAGCGCAAGGACGCCACGGTCCTGGTGTTCAACGGCCGCACCTCGGCGCTGGTCGATATCGACTTCCGCGGCTCGGTCGACGACGTGCTGGCGCGGCTGCCGAAGCCCGCCCGCCCGCTCGACGAGGAGCCGGCGGTGCCGGCCGCGCCGCGCGGGCCGGGACGGCCAAAGCTTGGCGTCGTCGCGCGCGAGATCACCCTGTTGCCGCGGCATTGGGACTGGCTCGCGCAGCAGAAGGGCGGCGCATCGGTTGCGATCCGCAAGCTGGTCGACGAGGCCCGGCGCGCAAGCGGCGACAAGGATCGGACGCGCGCAGCACAAGATGCCGCCTATCGCTTCATGACCACGATGGCCGGCAACCGGCCGAACTACGAGGAGGCGATCCGCGCGCTGTTCGCGCACGACCGGCGGCGCTTCACGGCCCTGATCGCGGACTGGCCTGCCGACATCCGCGATCATGCGATCCAGCTCGCCTACAGCGATCAAGCGGACTGACCTGCTTTGAATAGACTGGACGAGTAACCTCGAACGCGATGTCGTCCCTGCGAAAGCAGGGACCCATAACCACCGAAGGGCATTGCGGCGCATCGAACTAGCCGCGCGCCCTTTGCAGAGGCCGCGGATTATGGGTCCCTGCTTTCGCAGGGACGACAGCGGTGTGTACTGCCTGACCTACCCAAGCTGCACAAGCTCGGTACCATTTTGGAAGTTGAACGTGTCCAACCCTCCCTCCCTACGCAAATCCTTCCTGTCGTTCCTGGCGCCGATGCTGCTGAGCAATGTGCTGCAATCGCTGTTCGGCACCATCAACGGCGTCTATCTCGGCCAGATGATCGGGGTCGACGCGCTGGCGGCGGCATCGGTGTTCTTTCCGGTGATGTTCTTCTTCATCTCCTTCGTGATCGGCCTCAGCGCGGGCGCCTCCGTCATGATCGGCCAGGCCTGGGGCGCCGGCGAGCCCGACCGGGTGAAGGCGGTTGCCGGCACCACCATGACCGTGACGCTGCTGCTCGCGCTGGCGATCGCGATATCAGGCGGCCTGTTCGCCCGCCCGCTCTTGGTCGCGCTCGCCACGCCGCCCGACGTCCTCGACGCCGCGGTGTCCTATGCGCGGATCATGATGATCACGATGCCGGTGACCTTCGCATTCCTGCTGCTCGCGGCGATGATGCGCGGCGTCGGTGACACCGTGACACCGCTGGTGGCGCTGACGGTCTCGACCATCGTCGGGCTCGTGGTGACGCCCGCGCTGATCCGCGGCTGGCTCGGGCTGCCGATGCTCGGCGTCGCCAGTGCCGCGATTGCCTCCGCCGTCTCGGGCGTGGTGACGCTGCTCTGGCTGCATGTCCACATGCTCAGGCACAAGCACCCGCTCGCCTTCGACACGGCGTTCCTGCGCGCGATGCGGCCGAACGGCGCGCTGCTGCGCATCGTGCTGCGGCTCGGCATTCCGACCGCGATCGGCATGGTGGTGGTCTCGCTCGCCGAACTGGTGCTGCTCGGCCTCGTCAACGGGTTCGGCTCGGACGCCACCGCCGCCTATGGCGCGGTCAACCAGGTGATCGGCTATGTGCAGTTTCCGGCGATCTCGATCGCCATCACGACCTCGATCTTCGGCGCGCAGGCGATCGGCCGCGGCGAACCCGGCCGGGTCGGCGCCATCGTCAGGACCGGGCTCGAGATGAATCTCGCGCTGACCGGCGGGCTGGTGGTGCTCGGCTATCTCTTTGCGCGGCCACTGATGGGTTTCTTCATCACCGACAGTGCCGTGCTCGCGCTCGCGCAGCAGCTGCTGTACATCGTGCTGTGGAGCATGGTGCTGTTCGGCATGGCGACGGTGTTTTCCGGCGCGATGCGCGCCGGCGGCACGGTGTGGATGCCGCTGTTCATCTCGACCCTGGCGATCGCGGCCGTCGAGGTTCCGGTCGCGACCCTGCTCAGCCGCGCCATCGGCATCAGCGGCATCTGGATCGCCTATCCCGTCACCTTCGCAACCATGTTCCTGTTGCAGATGGCCTATTACGTCCTGGTATGGCGCAAGCAGACCATCAAGCGGCTGATTTGACATCACGCGCTGCGGCTCACATGATGAGTATCATATTCTACCGATGGCGCCTGCAACGATAGGCCCATGCTACAACGAGCCCAAACGAGACAAGCTGAGGGAGAAACCGCCGTGAGCCAAAATCCGCAATTCCTGTTCGATTTCGGCAGCCCCAACGCGTTCCTCAGCCATGAGGCGATCCCGGCGATTGAACAGCGCACCGGCGTCAAATTCGAATATGTCCCGATCCTGCTCGGCGGCATCTTCAAGGCCACCAACAACAAATCGCCGGCCGAAACGCTGGCCGGCGTCAAGAACAAGCCCGAGTTCATGAAGATCGAGACCGAGCGCTTCCTCAAGCGCTTCAACGTCAAGCCCTACACCTGGAACCCGTTCTTCCCGGTCAACACGCTGCACCTGATGCGTGCGGCGGTCGCCGCCCAGTTTGAGGGCGTGTTCGAGAAGTATGTCGAGGCGGCTTTCCACCACATGTGGGTCGAGCCGAAGAAGATGGACGATCCGGAGGTCGCCGGCAAAGCCATCGCCTCCTCTGGCCTCGATGCCGCAAAGCTGTTTGCCCGCGCGCAGGACGCTGACGTCAAGGGTAAGCTGATGGAATACACCCAGTCGGCGGTGGAGCGCGGCGCGTTCGGCTCGCCGACCTTCTTCGTCGGCAAGGAGATCTTCTTCGGCAAGGAGCAGCTGCGCGAAGTCGAGGAATTGGTGTCGGGAAAGTGAGATGAGCCGACGGCGAATAGCGAGTAGCAAGTAGCGAATAGCCGGTTCAGATCCCTATCTATTCGCCACTCCCCATTCGTTATTCGCCCCTGGCTTCCGGGCAACTACAAAGAAGGAAAAATTCCCATGCGTGTTCTCGTGGTCGGCGCCGGTGCGATCGGCGGTTATTTCGGCGGCCGGATGCTTCAGGCCGGCCGCGACGTCACCTTCCTGGTGCGGCCCCGCCGCGCCTCCGAGCTCGCCTCCGCCGGGCTCGTGATCAGGAGTCCGAACGGCGATGTCACGCTGAACAATCCGCCGACGGTGCAGGCCGACAAGCTCGCAGACAAGTTCGACGTCGTGCTGCTGAGCTGCAAGGCGTTCGATCTCGAGGACGCGATCAAGTCGTTTGCGCCCGCGGTCGGCGACAACACCGCGATCATCCCGCTGCTCAACGGCATGCTGCATCTCGATGCGCTCGAGAAGAAGTTCGGCGCCCAGCATGTGCTCGGCGGCCTCTGCGCAATCGCCGCGACGCTGAACGAGAAGCGCGAGGTGGTGCAGCTGCAGCCGATGCAGTCGCTCGGTTTCGGCGAGCGCGCCGGCGGCATCTCGGACCGCGTGGGTGCGATCGTCGACACATTCTCCGTCGTCAACGGCGCGGCCGCCAGCGACCACATCATACAGGACATGTGGGAGAAGTGGGTGTTCCTGGCATCGCTCGCCGCCTCGACCAGCCTGATGCGGACCTCGGTCGGCAACATCCTGGCCGCGCCCGGCGGCAAGGATTTTCTGCTCGGCATCCTCGACGAATGCAGCGCGATCGCCGCTGACGCCGGTCATGAACCAGGCGGTCCGTTCTTCCAGCGCACCCGCGGGCTCTTGACCGCCGAGGGCTCGCCGATGACCGCATCGATGTTCCGCGACATCAAGGCGGGGCTGCCGGTCGAAGCCGACCACGTGATCGGCGACCTGATCGTGCGCGCCGACGCGGCAAAGATCCCGGTGCCGAAGCTGCGCACGGCGTATACGCATCTCAAGGCATATGAGAAGCAGCGGGGCGCTTGACACACAATCAGCGTCGTCCCTGCGAAAGCAGGGACCCATACGCCGCGGCCTCTCGATTTGAGGCAGATGTGGTTGCTATCTCGTCAACCAATTAAGTTCGGTGGCTATGGGTCCCGGCGTTCGCCGGGACGACACCGTCTCTGCGGCTACAAATGCGCCAGATAATGCGCGAGCGCGGTGATCTCCTCGTCGCTCAACGGATACGCCACGTCGGCCATCGCCGCCTGCGCGCCGCCGGAGCGCTGTCCCGACTTGTAGTCGTGCAGCGCCTTGACGAGATATTCCTCGCGCTGGCCGGCGATCCGGGCCACCGCCTTGGTGCCGGCAAAGCCGTCGCCATGGCATGAGGCACAGCGGCGGCCGGCCGCGGCCTGCTTGCCCTTCTCGGACAAATCAGGATTGTCGTCCTTGCCGCCCTTGAACGGCGGCAGCGACGCGAAATAGGCGCCGAGATTGCGGATGTCGTCGTTGTTGAGCTGCTCGACGATCGGCTGCATCTGCTCGTTCTTGCGCGCGCCGGCGCGGAAGAACACCAGCTGCCACTGAATGAATTGGTCGAGCTGGCCGGCCAGCGATGGAATGTTCTCGGTCTGCGAGATGCCGTTGTCGCCATGACAACCGGCGCAGATTTCGGCCTTCGCCTTGCCGGCGGCATTGTCTGCCGCCTGGGCAAACGAAGTCAGCGCGACCGCCGACGCGAACAGCATTCCGAGGGACACAACGCGCATTGTCAGTTTCTCCGGCGGTCATTGCCGGGCGTCTGTCCTCGAGCTGATCGAGGATGCCCCGGCAATCCATCAGGTTTAAAAAGGGTTCTTGTTGGATGGATGCCCGGATCAAGTCCGGGCATGACGAGGTGGTTCCGTTACCCGATCGCAACAGAGGCTGCGGTCGCCTCGCGGCCACCGCAGCCTCTGAGCGTCGACTGCTACTTCTTGCTGTAGCTGATGCGATAGATCGCACCGGCCCAATCGTCGGCGACGAGGATGGAGCCATCCTTGTCGAGCAGGATATCGGCGGGACGGCCGAGATAGCCCTGGTCACCCTCGATCCAGCCGGAGGCGAAGATTTCCTGCTTGGCATTCTTGCCGTCGGGGCTCGCGGTGATCTTCACGATGCGGCCGCCCTGGTACTTGTGCCGGTTCCAGGAGCCGTGCTCGGCGATCAGGATGCTGTTCTTGTAATCGGCCGGGAATTGGCTGCCGGTATAGAACTTCATGCCGAGCGGAGCCACGTGTGCGCCGAGATTGTACACCGGCGGGGTGAACTCCGAGCACTTGTGACCCATCGCGAACTTGGTGTCCGGCAGGTTGCCCTGGTGGCAATAGGGATAGCCGAAATGCTCGCCGATCTTCGAGATCATGTTGAGCTTGTCGCTCGGCAGATCGTCGCTGATCCAGTCGCGGGCGTTTTCGGTGAACCAGTACTTGCCGGTGCGCGGATCGACGTCGCCGCCGACCGAGTTGCGCACGCCGAGCGCCCAGATCTCCGCATTGCCGGTCTTGGGATCGACGCGGCGGATCTGCGACACCGAGGTCGGCGGGATGCCGATGTTGAAGGGAGGTCCGAACGGAATGTAGAACCAGCCATCCTTGTCGACGGCGATGTATTTCCAGCCATGCGCCGCATAGGACGGCATGTCGTCATACACCACCTTGCCGCTGCCGAGATTGTCGAGATTGGCTTCGGCATTGTCGTACTTGATCAGCTTGTCGACCGCGATGACATAGAGCGCGCCGTCCTTGAAGGTGAGGCCGGTCGGCATGTTGAGGCCCTTGAGGATGGTCTTGACCTCTTTCTTGCCGTTGTTGTCCTTGATCGCATAGACGTTGCCGAGGCCGAACGAGCCGACGAACAGCGTGCCCTTGTCGCCCCAGGCCATCTGCCGCGCGGCGAGCACGTTCGAGGCATAGACCTCGATCTTGAAGCCCGGCGGCAGCTTGATCTTCTTCATCATGCTGGCGAGTTCGGCGTCGGACGCGCCGGTCGGCGGACCGGACGGCGGGGCAAGGCCCTTCTGCGCTTCGGTCTCGTCGCCGAGGAACCAGTCATCCGGCGGATGGGTCCAGAATTCCTTGGTGCCGGACTCGTACTTCTTCAGCGCACGGTTCTTGTCCGTTTGTTGCTGCGCATTGGCGAAGGTGGTCCCCGCCAGCAGCGCGATCGCCGCGAACGCAAGTATTGATCGATTGAAAGCCGATTTCATCGAGTCGCTCCCTACGCAAGCCGTTGCAGCTTGCCTGTTATTGATTTTGAACGCCCTGAGAGATGATGGTGGCGGTCTGCGAGGTAGGTCAGACGGCAAAATGGTAGCACATCCATCGACGCTGAAAAGCGCGTGCAGCGGTGTGCGCTGCGTCAAAACAAGTTGAGACGAAATTTGAGACGAAATTTTCCTGCGCGAGCTGCCTGATAACAAGGCATTCTGCACTGCGGCGTAATATTCGAACGAAGTTAACGCTTGGAATCTATCGCGACGAGAGCCGCGCCAGGCCGAGCGCCTGCGCCTTGGCCTTCGACAACGGCCTGAACAACACGCTGCGCCGCTCCCCACTGGTGATCGCCGCGATCTTGAAGCCATCATCGGCGGCGATGATGTCGCCGGTCCGCAGCGTCATGTCGTCCTCGATCGCAATCGGCGACAGGCCGGTTGAGGCGCTGGCGCTGCAAGAGCATTGCGGCACGATCTCGCGCTGAAACCGGAATGCATTGGCGAGCGTCTTGTAGGTCTCGCCCTGTTCGGTCCTGGCGCTGTCGATGTCGGAGCCGGAATACAGCTTCACCTCGGCAGCGGGACAGGCCGCCTCACACGACCTGACATCGGCCGCCTCGCTCACCCGCGGCAGCGGGAAGAAGCGGCCATCGCAGGTCCGAACGCAGAAGTTTTGCCGGCCGCCCCAATGCGAGCGCGTCGTGATGTAGACGCGGGTCCGCGGCTGCTGCGTGGGCTCCGCGCCGGGCGCCGGCTCAAAGCCGGGCATGGGAAAGAAACTGGGCGCCGGCGCATAGGCGGAGTCGCCCGGCAACAGCTGCGCTGAAGCCGGCGAACATATCCCGACGCTGGCAAGCGCGATCAGCGCTGCAACAGTTGCGCGAGTAACGCTGCGCTCCAAGGCGGGATCTGGCGTCCAGCTGATCGGCATGATTCACTTGCGTGCCGCGTCGAGAGCCGAGCGGCAGCCATTTCAATGCCGACACAACCACGGATTTCTATCAGATTTGAGAATGCACCATTTGACGGTGAACGAGCCCGGAAGCGGCCATCGCGGGCCGCGGCAAACCGCAAGACCGCGCCAACAACAAAAAAGCCCGCAATGGGAGCGGGCCTTCATCAGACTGTCAGCTCTGTCGGCGAGATATTCGGTCAGCGAGAGATTTTGGAGCGGGCGAAGGGGCTCGAACCCTCGACCCCGACCTTGGCAAGGTCGTGCTCTACCACTGAGCTACACCCGCATCCGAAATGGCGGCGATCGCTCGCCGGCAACGGCAGACCTATGCCAAAAGCTGTCTGTGAATGCAACACAAGAGCGCGGTCTGAACCTCACGAAATCGCACGGTTTCGCTAAAAATTGACCCCGAATCGGCCGAAACCGGTCGCGGCGACGATTTCTTTTTATGTTTCCGCCGGAACCGGCCTCAAAGCCATCTCGTCGCGGAGCGATTCGAGCCAGCCCTCGAACCAGCCGGTCAGGGTCTGCGCCAGTTCGACGCGGCGGTCGGCTTCGCAATCGAACACCGCCCACCATTCGATGAAGGCCCGGTCGCCGTCGACCACCGGGGTGACCCGCAGGGTTGCGCTGAAATCCGTCATCGGCAGCGTCGGAGGACCGGCAAATTCGTAGGTCTGGAAGCGCTCGACGTCGGACTGCGCGAGCAGCCGCTGCCGGATTCGCCGTTCCCGGTACAGCACGTTGCGCACCGCACCGATGGTGTCGCCGGACTTGCCGTCCTCGATCTCGCTGGTCCCCGCGCCACGGACCCAGACCGGGTAATTGTTGAAATCGCGGATGATTTTCCAGACTTCACCGGCCGGCTGCTCGAACACGGTGCTGTAATAGGCCTTCGCCATGGGTGATCCCCGTTGCCATCAAGGACGGCCATCTTCGGCCGTCCCGGAGGGCAAGCCCACCCGATCTCCGATCGAACGGGATCGGACGGCAAGCGATTGAATTTTGCCGGGTCACCGCCATGTACTGGGCGTGATCTGTCGGAAAACCGGTTCCCACTTTTCCGGGATCATGCTCTAGGCTCACAGAACGGCTGAACGTGCCGTGCGGAGCGTGCTAGAACGCCCCCGGATTTCCGACCTCAGAAGCAGGCGAGGACAACGTGACGATAATGGAGCAGGGCGGCCCCACGCCCCAGGCAGCGCCCGATCTGATCAAGGAGACGACGACCCAGACCTTCGTCAAGGACGTCATCGAGGAATCGCGCCGCCAGCCGGTCATGATCGACTTCTGGGCGCCATGGTGCGGCCCTTGCCGCCAGCTGACGCCGATCCTGGAGAAGGCGGTCCGCAACGCCAAGGGCCGGGTCAAGCTGGTCAAGATGAACATCGATGAGCATCCGCAGATCCCGGGCCAGATGGGCATTCAGTCGATCCCGGCCGTGATCGCCTTCGTCAACGGCCAGCCCGCCGACGGCTTCATGGGCGCGGTGCCGGAGAGCCAGGTCAACGCCTTCATCGAGAAGATCACCAAGGGTGTGCCGGCCGCCGGCGAGCCCAATCTCACCGAGGTCCTGGCCGAGGCCGACGCCGTGCTTGCCGAGGGCGACGCCGAAGGTGCGGCGCAGATCTACGCCGAGGTGCTGGCGCACGACGCCACCAATATCGCGGCGCTGGCCGGCCTCGCCAAATGCTACATGACGACCGGTGCGGTCGAGCAGGCCAAGCAGACGCTGGCGATGGTGCCGGAATCCAAGCGCGGCGACGCCGCGGTGAAGGCGGTGCAGGCGGCGATCGATCTCGCCGAACAGGCGCAGTCGGTCGGCCCGGTCACCGAGCTCGAACAGAAAGTCGCCGCAAACCCGCTCGATCATCAGGCCCGCTTCGATCTCGCGACCGCGCTCAATGCGACGGGCAAGCGCGCCGAGGCGACCGAGCAATTGCTCGCCATCGTCAAGCGTGACCGCAAGTGGAACGACGACGGCGCGCGCAAGCAACTGGTGCAGTTCTTCGAGGCGTGGGGCGGCACCGATGAGGCAACCGTCGAGGGGCGCAGGCGGTTGTCGACCATCCTGTTCTCGTAACATACGCCCGTCACAGCAGCGGGACCGCAGATGCCGATCAATGCCGAATATCGCGGGCCCGGCGAGCTCCCCGAGGTGATCCCGGTGTTCCCGCTACCCGGCGCGCTGTTGTTGCCGCGCGGCCAGATGCCGCTCAACATCTTCGAACCGCGTTATCTCGCGATGATCGACGACGCGCTGCGCGACGGTCACCGCCTGATCGGCATGATCCAGCCTGACGTCGCGCATTCGCATAAGGAGGCGAAGCCGGTGCTGTTCCGCATCGGCTGCGTCGGCCGCATCACCCAGCTCGCCGAATCCGGCGACGGCCGCTACATCCTCGAACTGACCGGCGTCGCGCGCTTCAAGGTGGTCGAGGAGCTGACCGTGCAGACGCCGTACCGGCAGTGCAAGGTCGACTTCTTCTCCTTCACCGGCGACTTCACCGCGCGCAAGGGCGAGGAGGCCGTCGACCGCAAGGCGCTACTCGAGGTGCTCGCCGATTTCCTCGAAGCCAACAATCTGAAGGTCGACTGGGAGGGCATCGAGTCCGCGCCGAACGAGGCGCTGGTCAATGCGCTGGCGATGATGTCGCCCTATGGTCCGGCCGAAAAGCAGGCGATGCTCGAGGCGCCCGACCTGAAGACCCGCGCCGAGATCCTGATCGCCGTCACCGAGATGGACCTCGCCAAGAAGCGCACCTCAGGCGACCCGCCTGTCCAATAGGCTTCGCCGTCCTTCATATCAGCGATTGCGAAGCTGCTTGCGTCCGGTGAACATCGCGCGCACCAGGTTCTGACGCTGCAGCAATCCCACCACGACGACGCCAAGCACATGCAGGGCGACCAGGATGATCACCGCATCCGAGGCATAGGCGTGGGTGTCCTCGACCCACCACACGCCGAAGAAGGTGACGGTGACCTCCATCGCACCCGTGATCGCCGACACCGCGAGCGTGAGCAGCAGCGCCACCAGCATCACGGTACCCGCGGGATTGAGCCCGATATAGCGGCCGGTGATGCCGCGGCGGAGATTCCAGATGTAGCTCGGCGCGGCGCGCAGCCGGACACCGAGCTTGCCGAAACGCGCATAGCGCGTGCCGGCAAAGCCCCAGATCAAGCGGAACGCCAACAGTCCGATCACGGAATAGCCCGCCAGCCGATGCAGCCGGTCATAGGCGTTGGGCGTCACCCATGCGACCAGGACGAGAATGGCGAGCGCCCAGTGCCACAGCCGCAGCGGCAGGTCCCAGACCTGCACGCTGGTCGCGCCGCGGGCGCCCGGAGCCGCCTCCGTCATCGCCGCCGCCGCTTCACTTGACGATTCACTTGGCGATCGTGTGCTTCAGGCTGAGATCCTCCGGGCTGTAGAACAGCTCGTAGAGCTTGCCTTCCTTCACGCCGTACACCTCGTAGCAGGAGCCTTCGACCTTCGAGCGGCGCACCTCGTAGCCCGCCGCCTTGGCCTTGGCTTCGGCATCGCTTGCCGGCTTCCACGACGCCTTGTCGAGCTTGGTGCAAGTCTTGTAGCCGTCGGCCAACGCCGCCGATCCCGCAAGCCCCAGAACACCAGCTGCAAGCACAGCGCTCAAAATCACTCTCACACGCATCTCCCCTCCTTGATGATCATGCCCACAACGCACATCGCGCTGAGCACATGCGTGAACAATGCCGAGGGGATTGCCAAGTCAAGGAAGCCCGGTAGCGGCAGGCTTTAGAGATATTCTAACGGCCGCGAAAACCGCTTTGCGCTCCACGCGCAATTCGGTTTTGACCGCGTGCCGCGGCCTTACGCCTCATGGAGATCCGAATCTGCCGGCGCGGCGTTCGATCAGGACGCGGCACCCGCCATTGCGAGACGAACCGCAGCAGGGCGTTCGGCCGCTGCCGGGACCCGCTCCCCGATCATCTGCGCGACCTTCTCGCTCTGCACCGGCGGGCTGAAGTGGAAGCCCTGCACTTCCACGCAGGCATCGGCGCGGAGGATGTCGAGCTGCTCCCTGGTCTCGACACCTTCGGCCGTCGTCGTCTTGCCGAGACTGACGGCGAAGCGAACGATTGCGCGTGCGATCCGGCGCGACTCGTCCGACGCGCCCGACAGTTCGGACACGAAGCTGCGGTCGATCTTGACCTTGTCGAACGGAAACTTCTGCAGGAAGCTCAGCGAGGAATAGCCGGTGCCGAAATCGTCGAGAGCGATCCGCACCCCGAGATCGTGCAGCTGGCTGAGCGCCGCGAACACCGCCTCGCTGTCCTGGATGATGGCCGTTTCGGTGACTTCGAGCTCGAGCCGCTGCGGGGAAATTCCGGCGCTCGCCAGCGCGTGCACGATCACCGGCACCAGCTCCGGACTCCTGAACTGCACCGGCGACAGATTGATCGCGATCTTGAGGTCGCCGGGCCATTTGGCGGCTTCAGCGCAGGCGGTGCGCAGCACCCATTCTCCGAGCGGCACGATCAGGCCGGTCTCCTCCGCGAGCGGAATGAATTGCGCCGGCGAGACCATGCCGCGTTGCGGGTGATGCCAGCGCAGCAGCGCCTCGAAGCCGCAGGTCGCCCCGCTCGCGACATGGATGAACGGCTGATAGTGCAGCTCGAACTCGCCATTGGCGAGCGCATTGCGCATGTCGCGCTCGAGGCCGCGCCGATCCTGCAGCAGCCGGTCGAGCTCCGGCTCGAAGAAGCGGAACGAGCCGCGTCCACCGCTCTTGGCCGAATAAAGCGCGAGATCGGCGCTGCGCAGAACCTCGTCAGAATCGGTGCCGTCGCGCGGCGCGATCGCGATGCCGATGCTGGTCGTGGTGGTCACCCGATGATGGCCGAGATCGATCGGCTCGCTGAGCGCCTTCCTGATCTTCTCCGCGAGCAAGCCGGCCTCGGTAACCGGATCGCTGACGTGGTCGATGACGGCGAACTCGTCGCCGCCGAGCCGCGCGACCAGCGTCGTATCGCTGACACAGCGGCGGAGCCGCGCGGCCACCGACTTCAGCAACTCATCGCCTGCCGGGTGTCCGAGCGTGTCGTTGACGTCCTTGAAGCGATCGAGATCGAGCATCAGCACCGCAAGGCTCGGCCCACCGCACCTCGCGCCGGAAAGCGCCTGCTCCATCCATTCCTTGAGCAGCACGCGATTCGGCAGGTCGGTCAGCGCGTCGTGTTGCGCCATATGGGTGATCTTGGCCTCGGAGCGCCGCTGCTCGGTGACGTCGCGATGCGTCGCGACCCAGCCGCCACCGGGCATCGGCTGCCGCGTCACGCAGATCAGCCGGCCGTCGGCAAGCTCGTCGACCCGGCTGCTGATCTCGTCGGCCGGCAGCGCGTTCAGCGTGGCGAGCTTCTCGGTCGCGGCGTTGTCACTGGTCTCGCCCTTGAGAAGGCCATTGGCGATCCGATGCGTGATGATCGCGCGATGGGCGGTGCCGGGCATCAGCAATTCGGGCGGCAGCCGGTACATCTTGGCGTAGCGATCATTGCATACGACGAGGCGCTTCTCCGCATCGAACATGCAGAGGCCCTCGCCCATGTGGTTGATCGCGGTATCGAGCCGGAACCTCTGTTGCTCCAGCTCCTTCTGGGACGCCTCGACCTGCTGGCGCGCCAGCGACAGCTGGCTGATGATCTCCTCGAAGCGACGGGTGCGAAGCGCGAGGCGGCGGTCCGCGAGCACGCCGACCAGGCTCATCCCGAGCACCGAGAGCGCCACGCCCGCGATCACGATGGCGAGGAAGGTGGGAGAGAGCGACAGGGCCTCCGGAGCCAGCAGCGGATCCGGAATGATCTCGACCGCGCCCATCGCGGTGAAATGATGCGACACGATCGCAAGCGTCAGCAACAGCGCCGCGACCAGCGACGACCAGCGATCCTGATAACGGACCGCGGTCGCCAGCGCGGCGTAACCGAACAGCATGCCGAGCACGATGGAGGCGGCCACGAGGTCCATCGACCACACCACGTGGCCCGGCACTTCCAGCGCCCACATTCCGAGATAATGCATGCTGGCGATGCCGGCTCCGATCACGGCGCCGCCGACCGGCGCGCGCCAGAGGCTGGAGTCGCTGGCGGCAAGGCCGAGGCCACCGGATGTCAGCATCATCGCCACCGCAAGCGACAGCGCGGTGAGAACGATCCCGTAGCCGGTCGGCACGCCCGGCTCATAGGCCAGCATGGCGACGAAATGCGTTGCCCAGATGCCGTAGCCGATCGCAGCTCCCGCGATCGCGATCCAGATCAGCCGCGTCCTCGCCTGCGAGGCGATCGCGCGATGGAAGATGTTGACCGCGACAATGCTGGCAACGAAGCAGACCAATCCGGCCAGCAGAACCAGCCGCCAGTCATGCTCACCTGAAAGGCACGTCAGAACACGAAACATGCGTCGGTCCATGGTTGTCCGCGCGGACAAGCTAGGCCGATTGAATTGTCTTCTCGATAATTTTCTACAACTTTCAGTGGCATGGTTATCCGTGCGTAAGCTGATTCCGCACGGAAATTGATGGCCCCATAAATTTGGAACACGCCCTGCATGGGCTGTGCTCAGGACTCGAGTTGCACGAGCACGGTTTCACCGGTTGCGACCAGCGACGCCTCGCCCTGTTCGTTCTCCGCAAACAATTCGGCGCGCGCGAACACCTGCCGGCGGCCGGCACGCACCAATGTGCCCTTGGCGATGAAACCGCGGCCCACTGCAGGCCTCAGGCAATTCATCGAGAAATGCGATGCGGTGACCGAGCCCACGACCGACGCGGCGGCAAAGCCGCAGGCGGTGTCGAGCAGTGCCGCGATCATGCCGGCGTGCAGGTGGCCTGCATATTGGGTGAGATCGTCGCGCCAGGGCATGCGCAGCTCCACTTCGCCGGCGCCGGCGGAAACCACCTCGAGGCCGACAAGCCGGTTGAAGGCCGCCGACGCATTGGTGGCGATCAGACGCTCCAGATCGAATCCCGCTCCAGTGGTCATGCAATCCTCCATTGCGGCGGTCGTCGTTCGAGATTGGCCCTGACCGCCTCGATGTGATTGGGCGCGCCAAGCAGCCGCGCCTGCTCGGCCGTCTCGGCTGCGAGCCCGGTCGCCGCATCGCGATCGGCGGCAAGATTGAGCAGCCGCTTGGCGGCGCGGATCGCATCGGGGCTGCGGTCAGCGATCGCGCGGGCCGTCTCCAGCGCCGCGGCGCGCGGGTCTTCGACGATCCGGGTGGCGAAGCCGTAACTGAGCGCTTCGTCGGCGGAGAAGACGCGCGCAGTATAGGTCAAATCGCGCACCACGTCCTCGCGCGCGAGATGGCGCATCAGCTGCGTGCCGGCCATGTCCGGTACCAGCCCCCATTTGGCTTCGATGATGGCAAGGCGCGTGCCGGGCGCGAGATATCTGACGTCGGCGCCGAGCATTAGCTGAAAGCCGCCGCCGAACGCGATACCATGGACCGCGGCGATCACCGGCACCGGCAGCTCGCGCCAGAGCCACACCAGATGCTGCGCGAAATTGGCGATGCCGTGGGTGCGCTGGCCGAGATCGGCAAACGGGAGGATCGACTCGCCTTCCGTGGTTGCGACCAGGCGCTCGATATCGAGGCCGGCGCAGAAGGCCTGGCCTTCGCCCGACAGCACCACGGCACGGACCCTTGGGTTGTCGGCGAGCTGTGCGCCGATGTCGGCGATCGCGGTGAACATCGCCGGATCGAGGGCGTTGAGCTTGTCGGGGCGGTTGAGCCTGACGTCGGCGACGCCACTCGCGATGCTCAGGCTGATGCGGTCAGTCGTCATCGTTGCGCTCGCTAGTAGCCGGCGGCAGCGAGCGCCACGACCACGCTCATCGCCATCCAGCCGATATGGCGGAAGCGGGTCGCAACCGCATTCGCCAGCGCGGCGCAGCCGAACACGACGGCGAGCGTCGCCACGATCCAGTGCCGCGCGGCATCGGAGGCCATCGCGGGCGCCGCTATCAGCAGCACGCCGCCGCCGATCCAGGCGACGGTACCGGCCTGATAGACCAGGCGGAGCAGCAGGCGCAGCCGCGGCGGCTCGACGGTGGCGCGTGCGAATATTTTGGTCTCGCCGAGAACGCCATGGATCAGGCTGACCAGGATGGCGATGGCACCTGCGCCTTGCAGCAGAAGATCACGCATCGGCAAACCTCCATACAGTACTGTATGGATATAACGTCAATGGCTGGCGCCTGTCAATACACTTGTGTATGGTTGGCGGCGCAGACGGGGAACCATGACGGAACAGCTCTCAGCCAAGGACTGGCTCGATCAGGGCCTGAAGACGCTGGCGCGGCGCGGCTTCACGGCACTCAAGGCCGAGCCGCTGGCCAAGGCCATGGGCGTCTCGCGCGGCAGCTTCTACTGGCATTTCGCCGACATCGGCGCCTACCGCGCCGCGATCCTCGACCATTGGCGCGAGGTCGCCGCCGAGCAGGTGATCGCCGAGCTCGAGACCATTCCGCAAGGCGGCGATGCGCTGGCACTGCTGCTGCGCCGGACCTTCTCGGCGCGGCTGGCGCTGGAACGCGCGGTGCGCAGCTGGGCCACCACTGACGCCGCGGCGCGCGCCGCCGTGCTCGAGGTCGACCGGCGCCGGATCGGCTATATCGAAAGCCTGCTTCGGCAGGCCGGATTTCCCGACGACGTGGCACGCGGCAGGGCGCAGATCTTTTACTGGGCGTTCATCGGCTACGCGCTGTCCGAGCAGACGCTGCCGAAAGCGCAGCAGCAGGCAGCGATCGACGAGCTGCTGCGGATGACGAAGCGCTGACAGCCGACATTTGGATGTGCTACATCACCGCGAGCCGGAGACTTCCATGAATTCGACGACCGATCACCTCGAAAGCACCGCCGACCCGAAACTGCTCGAAATCCTGGTGTGCCCGATCACCAAGGGACCGCTGGAATTCGACGCGGCGCGGCAGGAGCTGATCTCGCGCTCGGCCAAGCTCGCCTATCCGATCCGCGACGGCATCCCGATCATGCTGCCGGAAGAGGCGCGCAAGATCGATTGATGTGATCGCGTAACCCGGATGAAGCGCAGCGCAATCCGGGAAAGTCTCATCGCGGAAAGTCCGGGCCCCGGATTTCGCTTCGCTGCATCCGGGCTACGGCATCACGACACTCCTACAGCGCCTCGCCCTTCAGCAGCCGCGGCACCTCGCCCGACAATCCGGCTGCCTGGCGGATGAACATCTCCTTCAGCGGCGGCGCGCGATCGACGAGGCCGAGACCGATGTCGCGCACGGTGCGCAGCAGCGTCGATTCGTTCGAGAACAGGAAGTTCAGCGAGTTGGTGGCAACCCCCATCGCCATGGTGTCGAAGCGCCGCCAGCGCTGATAGCGCTCGAGCACGTCGGCCTGTCCGAGATCCATGCCGAGCCGCGCCGCATCGACCACGACCTCGGCCAATGCTGCGACATCCTTCAGGCCCATATTGAGCCCCTGCCCCGCGATCGGATGGATCACATGCGCGGCGTCGCCGATCAGCGCCAGCCGTTCGGCGATGAACGAGCGCGCGACGAAATAGCCGAGCGGAAATGCGCGCGGTCTGTCGAGCGCCTTGATCTCACCGAGATGCAAACCAAAACGCTGCTCGAGCTCGGCGTGGAATTCTTGCTCGCTCAGCGCGGTGATGCGCGCGGCATCCTTGCGCGTCTCGGTCCACACCAAGGACGAGCGGTTGCCGGTCAGCGGCAGGATCGCGAACGGGCCTGCGGGCAGGAAATGCTCCTCGGCACGGCCATGATGCTCGCGCTCGTGCCCGACCGTGACCACGATGCCGGATTGATCATAGTCCCAGCCATGGGTCGCAATCCCGGCGCGCTCGCGCAGCTTCGACCGCGCGCCGTCTGCGGCGACCAGAAGGCTCGCATCGATCTCGGTGCCGTCGGCCAACGTGACGCTGACGCCGTCGGGGCGCGACTCCGATGCCGACACCGCGGTGGCACGCAGCTCGACGCCCTCGGCTTCGGCGCGCGCGGCCAGCGCATCGATCAGATAGCGGTTCTCGACCATATGGGCGAACGGCTCGCCGGGCTCGACATTGCCGGCGAAGGTCAGGAACACCGGGCGCGTCGCGTCCTCCAGCTTGGAGTCGGTCACGACCATGTCCGTGATCGGCTGCGCGGTCGGCGCCACCTGGCCCCAGACGCCGAGGGTCTCGAACAGCCGCCGGCAGGCCGCCACGATCGCGGTCGCGCGCGGATCGCGGCTCGGACGCTGGCTCAGCGCGGGATCGGCCACGATCACCGGGATGTCCGGCCCGAGCCCCTGGCGCAGCGCCACGGCCAGCGCCAGCCCCGCAAATGCGCCCCCGCAGATCACGATACTTCGTTGTGCCGGCATGCCTTTTCCTTACGCGCCCGACGCCATCAGACTGTGCTTGCTACCTGATAATAGCTGGGCGAAACAGGGGGCAGAAACAAGCCCGATCGTCATTCCGGGGCTCGCGCAGCGAGAACCCGGAATCTCGAGATTCCGGTTCGATGCTGTCGCACCACCCCGGAATGACGGTTTAACCAACCGAAAGCCGCCGAATGTCCAAGAGCCTGATCGACCTGCTGTCCATCCTCGATCTCGAGCAGCTCGAGGTGAATTTGTTCCGCGGCAACAGCCCGAAGACGAGCTGGCAGCGCGTGTTCGGCGGCCAGGTGATCGGTCAGGCGATGGTCGCGGCGTGCCGCACCGTCGAGGGCCGCCTGCCGCATTCGATCCACTGCTACTTCATCCTGCCCGGCGATCCGCAGATCCCGATCATCTACCAGGTCGAGCGGCTGCGCGACGGCAAGAGCTACACCACCCGCCGCGTCACCGCGATCCAGCACGGCAACGCGATCTTCTCCATCATGGTCTCGTTCCATTCCGACGAAGAGAGCAACTTCAATCATCAGGAGAAGATGCCCGACGTGCCGCCGCCGGAGAAGCTGACCGCAGAGGAAGTGTCGAAGCAGCCGATGTTCAAGGAGATGCCGGAGTTCATCCGCCGCTACTATGAGAGCGACCGGCCGATCGAGCTGCGCCCGGTCGAGCTCGGCCGCTATTTCGGTCAGAAGATCGATGACGGCCGCATCCATGTCTGGATCCGCACCGCGGCGAAGCTGCCCGACGATCCGGCGCTGCATCTGTGCGCGCTCGCCTATGCGTCGGATTTCTCGCTGCTCGATGCCGTGATGGCGCGCTATGGCCGCACGCTGTTCGACCGGCGCATGATGCCGGCGAGCCTCGACCACGCGATGTGGTTTCACCGCCCGTTCCGCGCCGACGAATGGCTGCTCTACGCGCAGGATTCGCCGAGCGCGCAGTCCGGCCGCGGTCTGACCCGCGGCCAGATCTTCAAGCCCGACGGCACGCTGGTGGCGTCCGTCGCGCAAGAAGGGTCGGTGCGCGAACGCAAATAGAGCGCGTGTCACACGGTCTTGTCTGCGCGGCTAAAGCGCGATGAGATTGGGTTGAATCGTCATCGCGCTTCAGCTCTTTGTTTGAGCATGATCTTCTCGGAAAACCGCTTCGCACTTTTCCGGATCATGCTCTAGCCGGGCTCGATGTCGCGCGGCACAAGCGCGATTCGAAAGTCGCTGTATTTCTTTTCCAGCGCCATCCGCAGGCAAACGATCGACCAGATCAAGCCGGCGATGGCGCCAACCGGGCCGGTGACCGTCTTGATCATGGCTCGCGGCTCGCCGAGTGCGCCCAGCACAAAGCCGATGACGAGCCCAAGCACAAAACCGATCGCAACGGATCCAAGCAGCGAGCGCCAGATAAAGAGCCAGTAGATCCGCAGCAACCGTCCAAGGGTGATATCCAGTTCCTGGATCTTGTCCGCCGCCGGGCCGCCGCCGATCGACGCGCTGCGGCCGAACGACTGCGCGGGCCGCAACGGATCGCTCAGAAGGCCGGGAACCTCGCCGGCCTTGGTCCAGCTCGCCATCCCCTCGCTCCAGACCAGCGTGTCCGGGGTCAGCTTTCGCCTCGCGTAGAGGTCGCGGAGCTCAGCGTCCGAGCACGGGCCCTTCTGCTGGCCATCGGATGCGTAGAACCAGGAACGGTTCGACATCTTGCTTCCTTGCGGTCGATCCGTGATCGATCACTGGGCTGCGCCGCGCTCGGTCAACGCGAATTGCGAGATGAACCAGTTGGCGTACCAGCGCAGCACCCACGGAATCGGGATCAGGAAGCCGCACCCGACCGCGAACACGATGGTTCGCCACAGCACATCGAGGCCGGAGGCATTGAAGGTGACCTCGCGGCGCGTGCCTTCGACATTGCGGCAGATCCAGCGCAGCCACGCGGTCATCACCCAGGCCCAGCCGATGATGGTGATGGACGCGATCACGATCAGCACGTACCAGCCGACATAGGCGGCCGGGCTGCCGTTGAACGAGATCGGCAGGTCCTGGCCGCTCGAGCTGAGACGGCCGAAGATCCAGCGAACGATCATCCAGCTCAGGAAGCCCTGCACCGCCAGCGAGAGCAGCGACACGATCGTGCTGTGGGCCGCTCCGGCATAGGTCAGAAGGCCGAGCACGATGAAGACGTACCAGATGTCGAGCGGCTGCCCGGTGAAGGCAAGGTGCGGCCGGCCCGGCACGCGAATATAGGGAATCGCAAAGCGGTACAGGCCGGTCGCGGTCCACGGCGCGGGGATGACGAAGATCTGGCCGATGAACATCAGCACGCTGCGTCCGAACAGGCCCCAGATCGGGAAGTCGGCCGACAGCGCGCCGCCGCTGTAGCTTGCCGATGCTGCAACCGGCGGCGGTCCACCGGCCTGCGGAAACGCCGGCGGCGCCCCTGCGCTCGGAACAAGACCTGGAATCTCCCCGGCCTTCTGCCAGCCGGCCATTCCCTCGGTCCACACCAGCGTATCGGCGCCCACCATGCCACGGGTGATCAAGTCGCGGAGCTGAGCTTCAGGCAGGGGGCCTTTTTGCTGGCCTTCGGATGCATAAAACCAGTTTCGGTTCGACATTTCTTGTTTCCTCGGGGCGCGCGCTTGGGACGCGCGGTAGGCGAAACGAGCCAGCGGGACCGCTGGCCGGGGCGGGAAAGCCATATTCTGGCGGAGGGTTGTCGTCTCGTACAGTGACGGAGTGCACCCGCTGCGCACGTTTTCCCCTTCAACCTGCAACTTTTTTGTGCCATTTGCCCAGAAAGCTGCCAGATTTGGCGGACACGAAATGTGCGGGACGACAAATTGCCGCTCCGGTGGCGGCAAGCGCCGCTCCGGGGACGGGGCGCACAGGGAAAACTTCAAGGGAATAAAGGCCTGAACCATGAAACTCGTCGTCGCGATCATCAAACCGTTCAAGCTTGACGAAGTCCGCCAGGCCCTGACCGCGATCGGCGTTCACGGCATGACCGTGACCGAAGTGAAGGGCTATGGCCGCCAGAAGGGCCACACCGAGATCTATCGCGGCGCCGAATATGTCGTGAATTTCCTGCCCAAGCTCAGGATCGAGATCGCCGTCGACACCGAGCTCGCCGAAAAGGCGGTCAGCGTCATCACCGAACACGCCCGCACCGGCCAGATCGGCGACGGCAAGATCTTCGTGACGCCGATCGACCACGCGCTGCGCATCCGCACCGGCGAGACCGATAACGACGCGCTCTGAATTCTAGAGATCAGCGCCGGCAACGACGCCGGCGCGCCGAAATCCACACACCGAAATCCACACCAAGAAACGACGACACGCCGGGGAATGATGATGGGGGCACGAGCTCTTCGTGCAGCGATATCAGCTGCGCCGATCAATGCTGCGATCCTGCTCGCATGGGCGACGCCAACCTTCGCACAGGACTCCAGCGCAGGCGCCTCCGGCATCAACGCTGCCGACACCGCCTGGATGATCGTCGCCACCGCGCTGGTGCTGATGATGACGATCCCGGGGCTTGCGCTGTTCTACTCCGGCATGGTGCGCAAGAAGAACGTGCTGGCGACGATGGCACAGAGCCTCACCGCCGTGGCGCTGATCTCGATCCTCTGGGTCACCTTCGGCTATTCGCTGACCTTCGTCGGCAACGGTCCCTGGCTCGGCTCGCTCGACAGCTGGTTCCTGGCCGGCATCACCATGGACAGCGTCAATCCGGCGGCGAAGACCATCCCGGAAGCGCTGTTCATGCTGTACCAGATGACGTTCGCGATCATCACGGTGGCGCTGGTTGCAGGCTCGGTCGCCGACCGCATGCGGTTCTCCGCCTATGTGCTGTTCTCGATTGGCTGGTTCATCTTCGCCTATGTGCCGCTGGCGCATTGGGTGTGGGGCGGCGGCTTCCTCGCCTCGGCGGGCGTGCTGGATTTCGCCGGCGGCCTCGTCGTGCATCTCTCCGCCGGAATCAGCGGCCTCGTCGCGGCCAAGTTGATGGGCAACCGGCATGGCTATGGCCATGACAATCTGTCGCCGTTCGATCTGTCGCTCGCCGTGGTCGGCACCGGGCTGCTCTGGGTCGGCTGGTTCGGCTTCAATGGCGGCTCGGCGCTCGCAGCCAATTCGCGCGCGGTGATGGCGATCACCGCCACGCACCTAGCGGCCTGCGCCGGCGCGCTGACCTGGGGCGCGATCGAATGGGCGACGCGCCGCAAGCCGTCGGTGCTCGGCATGATCTCGGGCGCGGTGGCGGGGCTCGGCACCATCACCCCGGCGTCCGGCTTCGTCGCGCCGTGGCACGGCGTCATCATCGGCATCCTCGCCGGCCTGATCTGCTACTGGGCCTGTACCTGGCTGAAGCATCGCTTCAAGTATGACGACTCGCTCGACGTGTTCGGCGTGCACGGCATCGGCGGCCTGACCGGCACGCTGCTCGCAGGCATCTTCGCGACGGCCGCGATCGGCGGCACATCGGGCCTGCTCGAGGGCAATCCGAACCAGCTGCTGATCCAGCTCTATGGCGTCGTTGTTACGGCGCTCTGGTGCGGCGGCGTCACCTTCGTGCTGCTCAAGCTGGTCTCGGCTTTCGTGCCGCTGCGCGTCTCGATGCAGCAGGAGATGGAAGGCCTCGACATCTCGCTACACGGCGAGGCGCTGCAGTAGCAGCCGAGCTCACCGGGCCAGGACGAGAACGCCGGCGACCGCGAGAGACGGGACGGACGGTGCGTCACGCCGCGTGACGCAGCGCATGGCGCGCCGCGACGGCGAACTCGCAAAACAACCCCATGCAAAGCACCCGAGCGCCGCGACGTCGCGAAGCACGACACGAGATGCTTGACACCTAGCCTTCCATTGCCTAGCAATACTAGGTATGGAAGGTGAAGTGCTCAAAGGGCATCTCGACATGATCGTGCTCGCCGCGCTCGAGGCGGCCCCCGCGCACGGTTATGCGATCATCGAAGAAATCCGTCGCCGCAGCGGCGGAGCCTTCGATCTGCCGGAGGGCACGGTCTATCCGGTGTTGCATCGCCTCGAGACGTCGCAACTGCTCTCCAGTCATTGGGAAAAGTCTCCGATCGGCCGGCGGCGCCGGGTCTACGCCTTGACCAAGCACGGCAGCGCCTCGCTGGCCGCACGCAGGACGTCATGGGTCCAATTCTCAAGCGCGATTGAAGCTCTTCTCGCGGAGCCCAAGCTGTGTCGCACCTGATCGCCAACTATCTCGAACAGCTCGCACATGAACTGTCGTTTGACCGGTCGTTGTCGCGCCGGGTGTGCGAAGAGGTCGAGGATCACCTTCGCCAATCCGCAGACCGGCATCCAGCTGGCGACACCGTGGAGGCGGAGCGCCGCGCGATCGAGCTGTTCGGCCCGGCGAAAACCATTGCCGCGCAGTTTGCGGCGACATCGCTGCTGCAGCGGTCCCGAGCCGTCGGACCAATCGTCATTCTGATCGTGCTCGGCGTATTCGCCGCCATGAAAGCGCGCGTTGCGTGGTATGCAGCCGCGGGCTGGGCCACCGGCGGGCCTGCGCGATTTCCGGACATCGGCGTCATCGCCTACGCGTTCGACCGCTATGCGTTTTATCTGGCATTGCTGACCGGGCTGTGCGGATGGGTCTATGGGTTCCGCATGCAGTCGGGCGCGCTCGACAAGACCCGGCTGCAGCGATCGTTCATGCTGTCGGCCGCTGCGGGAGCTGCGCTGATCGGTTCGGTGCTGGCCGATATCGTTCTGACCACGCTTCGGCTCTCCGGAGTTGGATGGTCCATCTCTCATTTGATACCGATCGCGTCCGTCGGGATCGAGGTTGCGCTTGTCGTAGCGCTGATCGCCCGCATTCACGCGGTGACGTCTCTTGTCGCAACCGCAACGCTGCGATTTGACCTCGAACCCTCGGAGATTTCCTGAGATGACTGATCGCCGCTTCTTTCTCGCCCTCGCCGCCGCCGGCGCAACTGTTGCGATCGCCCCGCGCACGACGGCGCGGGCCGCATCGTCGGCCGATGCAAACGCAGCGAATTCCGCACTGCTCGATCGCTATACGGCCGCCATCAATGCACACGACACGACTGCATTCCCGGCAATTTTCACCGAGAGCTATATCCAGCACTCAGGCCGCAGCCCGTCGGGGCTCGCCGCGCAGGTCGAGAACTTTCATCGCATTCAGGAAACCTGGCCCGATATCCAAATGCGCGTCGAGGATCGCATAATCGACGGCGACAAGGTCGTCGCACGCTGCATCTACACGGCAACACACGACCGCACCGTTCGGGGATTTACCGCCACAGGCAAGAAGATCTCGTTTGCGACCATCGACATCTGGCGCGTTGAGGGCAGCAAATTCGCGGAACACTGGGACCTGGTCGATACCGCCGGACTGGAGAAGCAGCTGTCCGGCAAATGAACGGAATGACTTGCGCGACACATAAGCGTGTGCTTATGTGTTGGCATGATCGAAGCTGATATCTTCAAGGCGCTGGCCGATCCGACCCGCCGCAAGGTGTTCGAGAAGCTGGCTGGCGGCAGCCTGAACGCCAGCGCCCTGCGCGACGGCCTCGATATCAGCCAGCCGGCGATGTCGCAGCATCTCGCGGTGCTGCGCGCGGCGGGCCTGGTGCGCGAGCAGCGGCAGGGCCGCTTCGTGAATTATGCAGTCGACCCGGACGGGATCGCCAGCATCGGGACCTGGCTTGCCCGCTACCGCGCCTATTGGCCGAAGCGCATCGAGGCGCTCTCCGACCTGCTGAAGGACATGGATCAATGAGCGACACAGTCGAGCCTGACGCGGACCAAGCCCTGGTGCTCGAATACGAGCTCGACGCGCCGCCTGAAAAAGTCTGGCGCGCCGTGACTATTCCGGCGCTGCGCCAACGCTGGTTGCCGGATTGCGATCTCGCCGGCGCCGAGCCGGAAGCAACGATCACGGGCGAAGAGGTGCGTTACCGGCTTCGCGAGTCCGAGCCGCCGTTTCGCGAAAGCCATGTCACCTTCCGGATCGAGCCGAACGAGGCCGGTGGCACCCGCTTTCGCATCATCCAGCAAGCCTGCGACGAGCGAGCAAGACTGCCGCAGGCCGCCAACAGCAACCGCCGCACCCTGATGCGCGCGGCCTGATCGCAAACTTCACCGCTGAGACTTCATCACCTGCAGACATGGAGGTCGCCGATGCGCGACATGATGCAACTCGTCCCCATGGTCGTCGAACAGTCGACCCGCGGCGAACGCTCCTTCGACATCTATTCCAGGCTGCTGCGCGAGCGCATCATCTTCCTGAACGGCGAGGTCAATGATGCGATGTCCGGGCTGGTCTGCGCCCAGCTGCTGTTCCTCGAGGCGGACAACCCGAACAAGCCGATCAACCTCTACATCAACTCCTATGGCGGCGTGATCACCAGCGGGCTTGCGATGTACGACACCATGCAGTTCATCAAGGCGCCGGTGCACACGCTATGCATGGGCACCGCGCGCTCGATGGGCTCGTTCCTGCTGATGGCCGGCGAACCCGGCCACCGCGCCGCGCTGCCGAATGCCAGCCTCCACGTGCATCAGCCGCTCGGCGGCTTCCAGGGCCAGGCGTCCGACATCCTGATCCACGCCACCGAGATGCAGGAGACCAAGCGGCGCATCACCCGGCTTTACGCGCAGCATTGCGGGCGCACCGAAGCCGACGTCGAACGGACGCTCGACCGCGATCACTTCATGTCCGCGCAGCAGGCGCTCGAATGGGGCTTGATCGACAAGGTCTTCGCGGCGCGCGACGCCGCCTAATGGTCCGGCATCGCCCTATTTAGATACCCATCACTGCTCCCCCGCTGAGCAGAATTGTGTCCGGACCCTGGCTTGCTCACGAATTGAGCCGGCCTGATTAGATTTTAGGCGCGACCGAATAGCGCAGGGGCACCCGGCTCCCGCAATGCGGGAAAATATCCGGATTCATAATCCATTAGCGAACTCCGGCCGGTTGGCACGGCATTTGATTCTAAGGGTCCCGGCTGTGCCCGCGTAGTGGAAGTCCTCCGCGTGGTGAACCTCAGTCGAAACTCCCGGTGTTCGTTCGCACCGGGCCCAAGCGGGGATAGGACTCATGAAAATTGTTATGGCGATCATTAAGCCATTCAAGCTGGAAGAGGTCCGTGACGCCCTGACCGCCATTGGCGTTCACGGTCTCACGGTGACGGAGGTCAAGGGGTACGGCCGTCAGAAGGGTCACACGGAAATCTATCGCGGCGCCGAATATGCCGTGAGCTTCCTGCCCAAGATCAAGATCGAGGTCGCGGTCGGTTCCGACCAGGTCGACAAGACCATCGACGCCATCACCTCCGCCGCCAAGACCGGACAGATCGGCGACGGCAAGATCTTCGTCATCAGCCTCGAGCACGCCGTGCGCATCCGCACCGGCGAGGCCGATGCCGCGGCCCTCTGATTTCGCGCTCAAACCTTAAGACCTCAGGAGTGAAATAACATGACGTTCAAGCGTCCCTATGGCGCGGGACTGGCGG
The DNA here is from genome assembly GCF_007993935.1 of Bradyrhizobium macuxiense. Classification (GTDB taxonomy): domain Bacteria; phylum Pseudomonadota; class Alphaproteobacteria; order Rhizobiales; family Xanthobacteraceae; genus Bradyrhizobium; species Bradyrhizobium macuxiense_A. The sequence continues at coordinate 132,266 of NZ_VITY01000004.1, forward strand.
CCCTCGCAGTCGGCCTCTTTGCCGCAACCGCCGCCTACGCCGAGCCAACCGTCAACAAGGGCGACAACGCCTGGATGCTGACCTCGACGGTGCTGGTGCTTTTGATGACCATCCCGGGCCTCGCGCTGTTCTATGGCGGTCTCGTCCGCTCCAAGAACATGCTCTCGGTGCTGGCGCAGGTATTCTACACGGTCTGCCTCGTTACCGTGCTCTGGGCTCTCTACGGCTACAGCCTCGCCTTCACCGGCGGCTCCGACTTCATCGGCGGCTTCTCTAAGGCCTTCCTGATGGGCGTCACGCCGGATTCGAAGGCGGCGACCTTCTCGGTCGACGCCAACATCTCGGAGCTCGTCTATATGTGCTTCCAGATGACCTTCGCGGCGATCACGCCGGCCCTCATCGTCGGCGCCTTTGCCGAGCGCATGAAGTTCGCGGCGATCGCGCTGTTCATCCCGCTCTGGGTGACGCTGATCTACTTCCCGATCGCGCACATGGTCTGGTACTGGCCGGGCCCGGACGCGATCCAGGATGCCGCCAAGGCGCTCGCTGCCGCGGCTGACGAAGCGGCCAAGACCGCGGCGCAGCAGAAGCTCGATGCGATCAACGCCGATGCCGGCTGGATCTTCAAGAAGGGTGCGATCGACTTCGCCGGCGGCACCGTCGTGCACATCAACGCCGGCATCGCCGGCCTGGTCGGCGCGCTCCTGATCGGCAAGCGCACCGGCTACGGCAAGGAACTGATGGCTCCGCACTCGCTGACCATGACCATGATCGGCGCCTCGCTGCTCTGGGTCGGCTGGTTCGGCTTCAACGCCGGCTCCAACCTCGAAGCCAATGGCGGCGCGGCGCTCGCCATGACCAACTCCTTCGTGGCCACCGCCGCGGCGGCGCTGTCCTGGATGTTCGCGGAATGGATCATCAAGGGCCATCCCTCGCTGCTCGGCGCGCTCTCGGGCGCGGTCGCGGGCCTCGTCGCGGTGACGCCGGCGGCCGGCTATGCCGGTCCGATGGGCGCCATCGTGCTCGGCCTCGTGGTCGGCGTGGTCTGCCTGTTCTTCTGCACGGTTGTGAAGAACGCGCTCGGCTATGACGACTCGCTCGACGTGTTCGGCGTCCACTGCGTCGGCGGCATCGTCGGCGCGCTCGGCACCGGCATCCTGGTCAACCCGGCACTCGGTGGCGCGGGGATCATCGACTACACCGCGATCCCGCCGAAGGTCGCCGATTACGACTTCGCGGCGCAGATGATCTCGCAGGTCTGGGGCGTCAGCACCACGCTGGTGTGGTCGGGCATCGGCTCGGCGATCCTCTACAAGATCGTCGACGTGATCGTCGGCCTGCGCGCCAACGTCGAGACCGAGCGTGAAGGCCTCGACATCACCGAGCACACGGAGCGCGCCTACAACATGTAAGAGTTCTCCCGGGGCGCGACCTCCCCAAGCGGTCGTTCCCAGAACTACGGTCCGGGCACATACCCGGCAATGTCCGGACCGTTGAGGGGCTCCAGCGCAAGTTGGAGCCCCTTTCTTTTTTTGGCGGCTTGAGAAAATAATGTCGGAATTGCCTGCCATTGTGGAATGACAGGCTACAAACAACGAAGCCGACAACAAGAACGGGAGGACGTCATGAAGGTGCAAGGCAGGTGCTATTGCGGCAACGTGCGCTATGAGGCCGAAGGCGAACCGATGATGGCGGCGCAATGCCTGTGCCGCGAATGCCAGTACATCACGGGCGGTGGGCCGAACTTGTTCATGGCGATGCCGGCCACCGGCTTCAAATACACCGCCAGCGAACCGAAGCAGTTCACGCGCAAGGACCTCGAACGCGCCGTGACCCGCGAGTTCTGCCCGGAATGCGGCACGCATCTGGTGACCAAGGTGCCGGGCCTGCCCGCCGCGATCCTGAAGGTCGGCACCTTCGACGACCCCAGTGTGTTCACCCCGCAGATGACGATCTACGCCTGCGACAAGCAGACCTTCCACCATCTGCCCGAGGGCAAGCCGTCATTCGAGAAGCTGCCGGCGCATTGAGACGGCACACGTTCAGTGTGTAGCCCGGATGGAGCCAACGGGTCGCGCGAACGCGCGCCCGATGACAGGCTCCGCGCAATCCGGGAAAGCCTCTCCGCGTAAGGACCGTCCCCGGATTGCGCTTCGCTTCATCCGGGCTACGGAGCTTGAGAACACACCCGGGCTAGCCCTTGCCCCGGCAACTGCCGCGACCAACAGCGCGTAGCCCGGATGGAGCGTAGCGCAATCCGGGAACGACGTCTGCGCAGGAGAGACCGCCCCGGATTTCGCTCCGCTTCATCCGGGCTACGGTGCCTATGCAGCGTCAGTCGAACAGGACTTCCTCGTCCGGCAGGGCGCTTGGCGCGCCGTCACGCAAATAGCGTTCGAGAATATCGGCGAGCGACAGCGGCGTCAGGCGCTCTTCCGCATTGGGCAGATCGGCGATCGGCCACCAGCGGAAGCAGTCGAGCACCTTCGCCTCGGCCGCATCAGCCATCACAGGGTCGAAACGATCGGTGTGAACGATCCGGTATTCTTCCTTCTGGGAGATCCGCCGGCCGCCCCAGTTGAAGGTGTGGTGGCGCCGCCAGACCGCGGGGCCATGCGCGAAGGCGGTCAGCCCCAATTCCTCGGCAAGCTCCCGCCTGAGCGTCGCTTCCGGCGTCTCGTCGCCTTCGCTGCCGCCACCGGGTGCGATCCAGAAGCAATCCCCGTGCGGCGGGCGAATCCGCAGCAGCAGGACTTCGTGCCCGCCCGTGATGATGAGCGCCCTGACGGCGCGGCGGTGGATCATGTCCAAGGGCAATCTCGGGGCAATCTCGGTGCAATTTCGATGCGGTCTTGTTCGGCGAGCGCTGATATCACGCGCCGGCCGATCGTGCCCGCCGCCGATGGTTAATCGCGTCTTAACCTCGCCCTATCTATGGTGACTTGATCGGTTTACGGTCGGCGCCCCTCAACCCCGACCGCAGTGAAAGTGCTGGCATTTCAACCATGGCAATGACCGCCTCATCCGGCTTGGCGCAGGGCGCCGGCGATGTCGCATCCGCCGGCCAGGCCGAGCGTTCCCCATTCGTGCGTACCACCGAGCTCCTGGCGCCGTACCAACCGGCTAAGCCATTGATTACGTTGTCGGTCGGCGAGCCGCAGCACCCCGTGCCTGGTTTCGTCGGGCCGGTACTGTCGAAGCACACCGCCGAGTTCGGCCGCTACCCGATGGCCAAGGGCATCGAGCCGTTCCGCCGCGCGGCCGCGACCTGGCTGTCGAGCCGGTTCCAATTGCCGCGTCCGGTCGATCCGGAGAGCGAGGTGCTGGTGCTGAACGGCAGCCGCGAGGGGCTGTTCTTCGCCGCGATCACGGCGTCACGCTACGTCTCGCCGCGCAAGGGCCGGCCGGCGATCCTGATGCCGAATCCGTTCTATCCGGCCTATGGTGCCGGCGCCCGCGCGGCCGGCTGCGAGCAGATCTATCTGCCGACCACGCTCAGTAACGGCTTCCTGCCCGACCTTGATTCGATCGACGAGGCGACGCTGGCGCGCACCGTGGCGTTCTTCCTGGCCTCGCCCGCCAATCCGCAGGGCTCGGTCGCCTCGCGCGCCTATTTCACGCGGCTGAAGCAGCTCGCCGATCGCCATGGCTTCATGATCCTGAGCGACGAGTGCTACTCGGAGATCTACACCCGCGAAGCCCCGGGCAGCATGCTGGAATGTGCCGGATCCGACTTCACCAATGTGGTCGCGTTCCAGTCGCTGTCGAAGCGCTCGAACCTGCCGGGCATGCGGGTCGGCTTCGCCGCCGGCGATCGAAAGTTCATGGCCGCCTTCCTCGAGCTGCGCAATGTCGCCGCACCTCAGGTGCCGGTGCCGTTGCAACATGTCGCGGTCGCCGCCTATGGCGACGAGGCGCATGTCGAGGAGAACCGCAGGCTCTATCGCATCAAGTTCGATCTCGCCGACCAGATCCTCGGCAGCCGCTACGGCTACAAGCGGCCGGCCGGCGGGTTCTGCGTCTGGCTCGACGTCTCCGATCGCGGCGGCGACGAGGCGACGACCGTCAGGCTGTATCGCGACGCCGGCGTGCGCGTGATTCCCGGCAGCTATCTGGCGCGCGAGCAGAACGACGGTTCCAATCCGGGCGCGGGCTATATCCGCCTTGCGCTGGTCTCCGACAGTGAATCGACGGCCGAGGCGATGCATCGCCTGGTCGAAACCCTGGGTTAATCGCGAAGCGCGAAGATTGAGTATGCCAGCGATCGAACGTGTCATCCCCCTGGTCGGCCATCTGCCGCTCTCGCTGCGCGAGGCGCTGGCGCGGCGGCTGCGCGAACTGACCGGGCTCGGCCTGATCGCGCTGTCAGGCGGCATCACTGCTGCGCTGATGACCTGGTCGGTGCAGGACCCGTCGCTGAGCCATGCCACCTCGCGCGCGATCCGCAACGTGCTCGGCTATCCCGGTGCGATCGGCGCCGACCTCCTGATGCAGATCCTCGGCCTCGGCGCGATCATGCTGCTGCTGCCGGTCGCGGTGTGGGGCTGGCGGATGCTGACGCATCGCCCGTTCGACCGCGAGGCGCTGCGGCTCGGCTGCTGGATCCTGTGCACGGTGATCGCGGCGGGCTTTGCCAGCTGCTGGCCGCACAACACCGCTTGGCCGCTGCCGACCGGGCTCGGCGGCGTGGTCGGCGATGCGCTGCTGCGCGCGCCGGCCGTGGTGTTCGGGCCGCCCGGCTTCATCTACCGCGTCGTGCTCGGGCTGATCCTGTTTGTGGCGATGGCCGCGTGCTTCTTGTTTGCCTGCGGCTGGGGCGCCAAGGAGCAGGACGAGGAACTGACGCCGATCTCGGACGATGACGAGCCGTTCGTCGAGGATGACGAGGACCGCAGCTCGGTCTCGCTGGGCTGGCTGTTCCACGCGCTGATGAGCGCGAAGGCCCGGCTCGGCTGGCTGTTCACCACAGCCTATAAATCGCTGGTGTCGAGCGGATCGCAGGGCCGCAGCGCGGCGTTCGAGCGCCAGGAGCCCAATATCGGCGGCGGCCGCGCGGCGCCCTCGATCGCGCCCGCGCATGACGATCACGACGCCGACGAAGACGAGGCCGAGGCTTTCGACGACGAGGAAGAAGAGGACGAGGAGGAGGAGGAAGCTCCCGCCGCCCGCGCCCCGCGCAAGAAGGCCGAGCCAAAGCCGAAGAAGAAGAATTCCGACAAGTTCGAGCTGCCGTCGGTCTCCGTGCTCAGCGCGCCGAAGGCGAGCGACCGCCAGCCGCTGAGCAAGGCCGAGCTGGAAAACAATTCGCGCGCGCTCGAAGGCGTGCTGCAGGACTTCGGCGTGCGCGGCGAGATCGTCAAGGCCAACCCGGGCCCGGTGGTCACGCTGTACGAGCTGGAGCCCGCGCCCGGCATCAAGTCGTCGCGCGTGATCGGCCTGTCCGACGACATCGCGCGCTCGATGAGCGCGCTGTCGGCCCGCGTCGCCGTGGTCGCCGGCCGCAACGCGATCGGCATCGAGCTGCCGAACGCGCATCGCGAGAAGGTTTATCTGCGCGAGCTCTTGGTCGCCAAGGAAAGCGTCGATTCGGTCGCCAAGCTGCCGCTGTGCCTCGGCAAGACGATCGGCGGCGATCCCGTCATCATCGATCTGGCGCGCACGCCGCACATGCTGATCGCCGGCACCACCGGCTCCGGCAAATCGGTCGCGATCAACACCATGATCCTGAGCCTGGTCTACCGGTTGCGCCCGGATCAGTGCCGCCTGATCATGGTCGATCCGAAGATGCTCGAACTCTCCGTCTATGACGGCATCCCGCATCTGTTGACGCCCGTCGTCACCGATCCGAAGAAGGCGGTGGTGGCGCTGAAATGGGCCGTGCGCGAGATGGAAGAGCGCTACAAGCGGATGGCCAAGCTCGGCGTCCGCAACATCGACGGCTACAATGCGCGCCTCGTCGAGGCCAAGGGCAAGGGCGAAGAGCTGACGCGCACCGTGCACACCGGCTTCGACAAGGAGAGCGGCAAGGCGATCTACGAGGAAGAGAAGCTCGACCTCGAGCCGCTGCCCTACATCGTGATCATCGTCGACGAAATGGCCGACCTGATGATGGTCGCCGGCAAGGACATCGAAGGCGCGGTGCAGCGCCTCGCGCAGATGGCGCGCGCCGCCGGCCTGCATGTGATCCTCGCCACGCAGCGCCCGTCGGTCGACGTCATCACCGGCACGATCAAGGCGAACTTCCCGACCCGCATCGCCTTCCAGGTGACATCGAAGATCGACAGCCGCACCATCCTCGGCGAGATGGGCGCCGAGCAGCTGCTCGGCCAGGGCGACATGCTCTATATGGCGGGCGGCGGCCGCATCAGCCGCGTGCACGGCCCGTTCGCCTCCGACGAGGAGGTCGAGAAGGTGGTGCGTCATCTGAAGACGCAAGGCGCTCCGGAATATCTCGAGGCCGTCACCGCGGAAGAGCCGACCGACGAGGACGGCGCCGTGTTCGATGCCACCGGCATGGGCGGCGACGGCGGCGGCGACCTGTTCACGCAGGCGGTTGCGATCGTCAAGCGCGACCGCAAGGCGTCGACCTCCTACATCCAGCGCCGGCTGCAGATCGGCTATAACCGCGCCGCCTCGCTGATGGAGCGGATGGAACTTGAGGGCATCGTGGGACCGGCGAATCACGCCGGAAAGCGCGAAATCCTCGTCGGGGAAGAAGAAGGCCAGTTCTGATCGGGGGCGATCATCACGGAAAAACCATATCTCCCTCGGAAGAGGCGGGATAAAATCCGGCGAAGCGGGACGAGCGTCGAACAGAGACCTGACATATCTGATGGCAAAACACCTCATTGACCGCGGCGCGCGCACTGCGCTGGCTCTTCTCGTCACCGCCGCGATCGCAGGCGGCGCGACTGCGCAAAATGCGCCGGCGCCAAAACCCGCCGCACCCAAGGCAGCACCGAAGGCCAAGGACAGTGGTGCGCAGAGCAATGCCGACAAGGGCCCGACCACGACGGGCGCCACCCAGGCACCGCCGGACCCGGTGATTCCAGATCCGCGCCGCAACGTGCCCGCCAGCATCTTCCAGACCTTCGACGCCAATCAGAAGGCGCAGGCCGCCAAGGTCTCGGCCTATCTGTCGTCGCTGCAGACCCTGGTCGGGAATTTCGTGCAGGTCGGCCCCGACGGCACCAAGACCAAGGGCGATTTCTACATCCAGAAGCCCGGCAAGCTGCGCTTCGAGTATGACAATCCGAGCACGATCGAGGTGATCGCCGACGGCTCGTCGGTCGCGGTGCGCGACCGCAGGCTCGCCACCCAGGACGTCTATCCGCTGTCGCAGACCCCGCTGCGCTATCTGCTGTCGGACCGCATCGATCTGATGAAGGACACCAACGTCGTCAGCGTCACCGCCGACGACGTGTTCGTCAGTATCACGATCGAGGAGAAGCAGGCGCTGGTCGGCACCAGCCGCTTCCTGCTGATGATCGGCGCCAAGGACGGCAAGCTCAAGCAGTGGACCGTCACCGACCCGCAGGGCTACGACACCACGGTTGCGGTCTACAATCTCGACGCCACGCAGAAGCCCGATCCCGGGCTGTTCAAGATCGACTTCACGACCTATCCCGGTTCGTCGCCGGGTTAGCGAGATGCCGTAGGATGGGTAGAGCGCAGCGAAACCCATCACCTTTGATCCGCGTGGGAAGATGATGGGTTTCGCTTCGCTCTACCCATCCTACGCATCACCCCCTGTGGACAATTGAATCCCGCACTGAGAACCATGCTAAGACGCAGCTCTCATGCGGTTCTCCGTCACCACCTGGAACATCAATTCGGTGCGCCTGCGCATCGATATCGTCGCCAAATTCCTGAAGAGCGCGCGGCCGGATGTGCTGTGCCTGCAGGAAACCAAGTGCATCGACGATGCGTTTCCGTTGAAGCGCTTCAGGCGGCTCGGCTATGAGCATGTCGCGCTGAACGGGCAGAAGGGCTATCACGGCGTCGCCATCGTCTCACGGCTGCCGTTCGAGACGACCGACATCCGGACATTCTGCGACAAGATCGACTCGCGGCACATCTCGGTTTCCTTTGGTGAAAAGGCGCAGCTTTCAAAACCGCTGGTGCTGCATAATTTCTACGTGCCGGCCGGCGGCGACGTTCCCGACCCCGCGCTCAATCCGAAGTTCGAGCACAAGCTGCAATTCCTCGACGAGATGAAGAGCTGCGAGCCGCTGCATCCGCGCGGCGACGATCGCCACATCCTGGTCGGCGACCTCAACGTCGCGCCGCATGAGAACGACGTGTGGTCGCACAAGCAGCTGTTGAAGGTGGTCTCGCACACGCCGGTCGAGACCGAGAAGCTGCTCGCAGCCCAAGCGCATGGCGAATGGTTCGACATCGCGCGCGAGCGGATCCCGATGTCGGAAAAGGTCTACACCTGGTGGAGCTATCGCGCCGCCGACTGGACCGTCGGCGACCGCGGCCGCAGGCTCGATCACATCTGGGTCTCGCGCGCGCTGAAGGATCACGTCAGCGATTTCAAGATCACCCGCGACGCCCGCAGCTGGGAGCGCCCGTCGGATCATGTGCCGGTGACGGCGGTGATGGAGGTGTGACGCCGCATCAGCGCGAAGGTTGTCCTCCGTCATCCTGAGGAGCGCGGAACGCGCGTCTCGAAGGATGAATCGGCCCGGCTGGTGGCCGTCGACCCTTCGAGACGCGCGCAAGAGCGCGCTCCTCCAGCGACAAAGGCGAAGCCTTTGCGCGGGGGGTGACGGATCAATGAGCTTTGCAGAACGACGGGAAGATCACGTACTCAGCTTGCCGCCCGCCATCAGAATATCACTGGCGAGCTGGCTGGTGCGAAGCGCGAGCTCGTCGCGCAGCCGGCGCGCGGCGGCGGGATCGCTTTCCAGCACGCGCTGGAACAGGCTGCGGGCGACTCGGATCACCGAGCCGCGCTCCAATGCAGTGGCGGTCGACGGCCGTTTCATCGCGACGATCAATGCGAGCTCGCCGATCAGCGCGCCCGGACCGGCGATGATCTCGGCGCCGCCTTCCTCGACCCGGAAGCTGCCGCGCTGCACGACATAGCCGGCGTCCGCGGCGTCGCCGACCTTGAACAGCACCTCGCCTGCGTTGAAGTCGCGTTGCTCGGAGCCGATCGCCAGCATGCGCAAGGAGCTCTCGCCCAACAGACGCATCGTCGGGACCCGCTCGAGCAGGGCTACGTCATCATCGATCGACATTCAGGTCCGGTAACCGCGGTGCGCCTCGATTTCACGAATCGTTGAGCGCGAAGCGTATCACGGCACCAGCTTGTAGCCACCGGCTTCCGTCACCAGGATTTCCGGGTTGGCGGCGTCCTTCTCGATCTTCTGGCGGAGGCGGTAGATGTGGGTTTCCAGCGTGTGGGTGGTGACACCGGAATTGTAGCCCCAGACTTCCTGGAGCAGGGTCTCGCGCGACACCGGCATCTGGCCGGCGCGGTAGAGGAAGCGCAGGATCGCGGTTTCCTTCTCGGTCAGCCGCACCTTCCTGGCATTGGCGCCGGTGAGCATCTTCGAGCCGGGACGGAACGAGTAGGGGCCGACCGAGAACACCGCGTCCTCGCTGGCCTCGTGCTGGCGCAGTTGCGCCCGGATCCGGGCCAGCAGCACCGCGAAGCGGAACGGCTTGGCCACATAGTCGTTGGCGCCGGACTCCAAGCCGAGGATCGTATCGGAATCGGTGTCGTGGCCGGTCAGCATGATGATCGGGGCCTTGAAGCCACCCTTGCGCAGGCTGCGGACCACTTCGCGGCCGTCGGTGTCGGGCAGGCCGACATCCATCAGGACCAGATCGGGAGAATTGGCTTTGGCGGCAGTGGCGCCCTTGGCGCCGGTGTCGACTGCGGAGGCTTCGAACTCCTCGTGCAGGGACAGCTGCTCGACCAGCGTATCGCGCAGATCGGTATCGTCATCCACGATCAAGATCTTGCGGGCATTGGCCATAGGTACAATCCTTCGGGGGCGGGGCGGTCAGAGGCGGAGGGCGCTTAAGACCGTAGCATCGGCTAGATATGTGCTCAGGTAGGCGATTGTTACCGATTCACAAGGCAACGGCAGTCTACCTCAAATCCGGCGGGGCAGGACGTGAATGTCCTGTAATGCCGGGTGATAGAATGATCCGAACATCCTAGGCAAGTTCAGTTTGGAACGATTCTTGAGGGAAGATCAGCTATTTCAATCACTTATATGACAGCCAAACGTGATCGCCCGCTCTCCGCCATCGAGGTCCGCGCCGCCGCCGGCAATCCGCGCCGGGGCTGGCTGACGGCCGATGGCTGGACCGTTCCGGTGGCGCTCGGACGTGGCGGAATCCTCGCCAACAAGCGCGAGGGCGACGGCGGCACGCCGCGCGGCATCTTCCATCCGCGGCAATTGTGGTGGCGCGCCGACCGGCACCGGCGTCCGCTGACCTTGCTGCCGACCCGGCCGATCCGCCGCGAGGACGCCTGGTGCGAGGACCCCGCCGACCGCCATTACAACCAGCCGATCCGGCTCGACCGCGAGCAGGGCGGCGACCGCCTGACCCGCGAGGACCATCTCTACGACTTCATTGTCGAGATCGACCACAACGCCGCGCCGCGCATCGCCGGCCGCGGCAGCGCCGTGTTCCTGCATCTGGCGCGGCCGAATTTCGGACCGACCGCGGGCTGCGTCTCGATGACGAAGGCGTCGATGCTGCGGCTGCTGCGGCGGATGGCCCCGCAGACCCGGATCATCATCGGCTGAAGTTGTCGAATAGCTGAGCATCGGTTTTCCCACGCGACAAGCGCGACGCGTTTGTGCTGAGATTGCGCGCGACCCAAAAACATTCCCCAAAATAAAACTCGCGGGAGCGAAAGCATGCTCGACACCAACCAGATCGCGGCCGCCGCAAGGGTCCTGACCGAGCACTGGCACGCGGGGACCAAACTCGGCGCACTCGATGGCGCGATCCGGCCCCGCGATCGCGCCGAGGGGTACGCGGTGCAGGCCGAGCTGGAGAAGACGTCGCGCGAAAAACTGTTCGGCTGGAAGATCGCGGCGACCAGCGCGGCCGGCCAGAAGCACATCAACGTCGCCGGGCCGTTGGCGGGGCGCATCCTCGCCGAAACGGTGATCGCAGATGGCGGCACCGCGTCGATGAAGGGCATCGAGATGCGCGTCGGCGAACCGGAATTCGCCTTCCGCATGGCGCGTGATCTCGCACCGCGCGCAACGCCATACAGCGTAAGGGACGTGTTGGAGGCGGCCGGCACGCTGCATCCCGCGATCGAGATTCCGGATTCGCGCTTCGCCGATTTCGTCTCCGCCGGCGAGGCGCAGCTGATCGCCGACAATGCCTGCGCGCATCTGTTCGTGCTCGGACCCGCAACGTCAGCCGACTGGCGCGCGATCGATCTGGTCGAGGAACGCCCGACCATCACGCTGCGCGGCGAGCGCTATGTCGGCCACGGCAAGAACGTGCTCGGCGATCCCCTGATAGCGCTGACCTGGTGCGCCAATGAATTGCGCGCGCTCGGGCTGACCTTGCGGGCAGGGGAGGTCGTCACCACAGGCACCTGCCATCCCCCGCTGCCGATCGCGGCGGGAGATATGTTCGCGGCGGACTTTGGCGCGATCGGAAAGGTGTCGGTGAAGTTTGCGTAGGCGCTAAGCGCAACGCTCACCGCATCGTCGTCCCGGCGAAGGCCGGGACCCATAACCACCGAACTCGGTTGTCGCGCACCGACTAGCCGCGCGCCCTTTGCGATGGCCGCGGCGTATGGGTCCCGGCCTTCGCCGGGACGACACTGGTTATACGACACTAATTATGCACCACCGTCCGCGTCCCGAAAATCGCCGACCCCACCCGCACATGCGTCGCGCCCATCGCGATCGCCACGGCGAAATCCGCGCTCATGCCCATCGAAAGATTTGTCAGCCCGTTGCGCGCGGCGATCTTGGCGCAGAGCGCGAAATGCGGCGCCGGCGCCTGGTCGACCGGCGGGATGCACATCAGTCCTGAAATCTGCAGGCCGTGGCTGTCGCGGCACGCCGTGATGAAGGTATCTGCGTCCTGCGGCGCGACGCCGGCCTTCTGCGGCTCCTCGCCGGTATTGATCTGGACGAACAGTTCCGGGTGCTTCCCCTGATTTTTGATTTCCTTGGCTAACGCTTCGCAAATGCTGGCGCGATCGACCGAATGGATCGCATCGAACAGCGCGACCGCCTCCTTGGCCTTGTTCGACTGCAACGGTCCGATCAGGTGCAGCTTCACGCCGGGATGAGCCTGGGTCAGCTCCGGCCACTTGCCCTTGGCCTCCTGCACGCGATTCTCGCCAAATACGCGCTGTCCGGCGCCGATAATCGGCAAAATTGCGTCGGCCGCGAATGTCTTCGACACCGCGATCAGCGTCACCGACGCGCGGTCGCGCCGCGCCTCCTTGCAGGCACGCGCGATCTCCTGCTCCACGGCGGCGAGGCCATGTGGTGAATCAGCCGATAACGGCGTGGTCGGGCTTTGCGTCATGCTTGTGCCGTTCTCTGACAGGTGCGGGGGTTGGCTCGAATTTTACCAAATTCGGGAAAGGCTTTTTGAAGCCCTGCATTCTACCTTGCACGCGGGCAAGGGAATAGAATGTCGGGCGTCACTTTCAACCGCAACCGGGTCAGGCTCAAGAAGGTTCTGGGTATTCGTGCCCGGCTCGCCTTGCTTGCGGTGATGCTGGTCGCGCCGCTGATGCTCGATCGCGTCCGCACGCTGGAAGATTCCCGCAGCAAGCAGGTCGCGCAGGCCGCGGCCGGCTATGCCAACCTCACCGCACACGCCGCCGAAACCCAGCGCGAAGTGGTGTCCTCGGTCGAGACCATGCTGAAATCGGCCGCCTATATCCGCGCCTCCGGCGGCATTGGGCAGAGCTGCGAGGTGCTCCGCGCCAGTCTGCCGACGGTGCTGCCCTGGATCCGCAGCATCATGTTCGTGTCGAGGGACGGGCTGGTGCAATGCTCGACGCTGAACAGCCAGGTCGGGCTCAGCATCGGCGATCGTGAATATTTCAAGAAGGCGCAGGACAATCGCGGCTTCGTGTTCAGCGACTATCTGCGCGGCAGGACCAACGGCCGCGCGATGATGATGGCGGCCTATCCGGTGGCCGCGATCAATCCGGAACAGGACGCCATCGTGGTCGCCGGCATCAACATCGACTGGCTGTCGCAGATCATGGCCAATCTCGGCGGCCAGCCCGGCATGTCGGCCGCTCTGGTCGATAGCACCGGCGTCGTGATCGCGGCTCCATCGGATCATGCCAGCCTGATCGGCCACTCGCTCGACACCATCCCCTTGATGTCGGCGATTGCCGAGAAGGCGCTGAGCTACGACGAGCCGTCGGGCTCGGTGTCGTTCACGGCTTCCGACGGCGCACAACGTACGCTGAGCTTCGCCCGCATCGCCGGAACGCAATCCCGGCTGATCGTCAGCATGGACGAGGCCAAGGTGACGGCGGCGATCAACCGCGAGATCCGTACCGCCTACCTGCAACTCGGCTTCGTCTGCCTTTTCGTTTTGCTGGGCGCCCTGGTCGGCGCGGAGCGGCTCGTCATCCATCCGATCGAGCTGATGACCGGCATGGCAAGGCGGTTCGGCGAAGGCGACTGGTCGGCGCGCGTCGCCAAGCACAAGCTGCCGTCGGAGTTCGTCCCGCTGGCGCGCGCCTTCAACGCGATGGCGGCGCAACTCAGCCAGCGCGAGCGCGAACTCGTTGAGTCCAACGACCGTCTCACCGTGATGGCTTCGATCGACGCGCTGTCGGGCCTTGCCAACCGCCGCGGCTTCCAGAGCCGGCTCGACTTCGAGTGGATGCGGGCGCAGCAGTATGAATGCGAGCTGTCGCTGATGATGATCGATGTCGATCACTTCAAGCTCTACAACGACACCTACGGCCATCCCGAGGGCGATGCCTGCCTGACGCGGATCGGCGAGGTGCTGTCCGGCATCGCCGCCGACACGATGGGCTTCGCCGGCCGCTACGGCGGCGAGGAATTCTGCTTGCTGCTACCGAACACCGACGCCGCGCATGCGCTGGCGATCGGCGAAACGGTGCGCACTGCGGTGCTCGGCCTTGCCGTGCCGCACGCGCCCTCGAGCTATTGCGTCGTCACCGTCAGCGTCGGCGTCGCAACCACCAAGCCGAATGAGACCCAGCGCCCCGGCGATCTGATCGAAGCCGCCGACGCCGCCCTCTACGCCGCCAAGCGCCGCGGCAGGAATGCCGTGATCGAGCACGGGTTCCTGCAGACGCTGGACGAAGCCGGAATGGCGCTGGCGAGCTAGCTGCATCGCCCCGTGCAGGTGGAGCAGCATCAAGAGCTCATCCCTTGCGCCAACCGAGAAAATAACTGCTGGTGCTCTCATCGACACGCAGCGGGATCATACCCAATTTGTAGTCCGGATGCCGCCGTGACCCGTTTTCGGATCCCGGTGCCGCTGCTATTAGGTCAACGGTGCTGCCCGATAGCCCCTCGTTCCGAAATTGCCGGGCGTCCCCTCTACTCACCATCGTGCGGCCATGCTTTGGTCAAAACTGCGTTGAGTGCTTGGCGGGAACATCGAACGTCATGACAATGCGATTCGCCTCTTTTGGTGACACTGGATCAGGGGACAGGTCGCCACCGCATTCTTGAGATACCCGCTGCAAGGCTTGCGATGGAACGGGCAAGGTTCGACAAAGCCAGGATGCTCGCTTTTGGCGACGCTCGGGCCATCGCGACCTACGCGGTCGAAATCCTGATAGTCGGCGCGATTTATGGCGGCCTTGCCGAAGCCGCGCGGCTGCTTCCGGCGATCAATCCAACCGCGACACTGCTATGGCCACCGACCGGGCTTGCGCTCGCGCTGGTCCTGCTGCGCGGCTACCGGATCTGGCCGGCGATCCTGGTGGGGACCATCTCGCCTTACTTTATGGCCGACCGATCGCTCCTGGAATTTGGCACCGCCGGGATCGGCAGCCTGCTTGCTGCATGTGCCGGGACATGGCTGATCGACCGTTGGTCGAATGGTCGCCAGACGTTTGCCACGCCTGTCGGTGTCGCGAAGTTTGCAATCATGTCCTGTGCGCCGACCGCGATCATCAGTGCAACCATCGCCTCGGCCGGCTTCGCGCTCGCCAATGATTTGAGCCTTTCCGATTCCGTCGTCGCCGGGGTGACCTGGTGGCTTGCGGACGCTGCCGGGACCCTGGTGGTTGCTCCGCTCATCGTGCTCTGGGCAACGATGCCCTTGCGCATTCCTTCCAAATGGAAGCTGTTGGAATCGATCGCTGTCCCAGCTCTCGCCGGCATCGTCGGGATCGTTGCTTATAGCCCGCTCATCGGCAGCGACCTCGTCAGCACCGACCTCGATGTGGTGCTGCCGCATCGGAGCCTGCTGGGCTTTCTGGTTCTACTGCCCTTGATCTGGGCCGGCCTGCGCGGCGATCGATGCACCGTGTCGACGGCTGCGTTCATTTTTGTCGGAATGGCCGTGTGGGGGTTCTCGGTAGGGAATGATCCATTTCCGAAAATGGATCCGAACGGCGCACTATTATCCTTGCTCGTGCTCTCGATCATCGTATCGGCGCCTCCCCTCGCCCTGGCGGCGGCAATTGCGACACGCCAGACCACGGAAGTCGATCTCCTTTCCGTTCAGGACCAACTGAACGGTCAACTCGAACGGAAAGCCTTGGCGCTCGACAACATCAGGCGGCATTTCCAAACCCTTATTGAGGGCGTCGTCGACTATGCGATTTTTGCGCTCGATCGAGAGGGACACGTTACGAGTTGGAATAGCACCGCCCAAAAGATCATCGGCTACAGCTCGGAAGAAATCATCGGCAAGCATTTTGGAATTTTCTATCGGCCGGATGAACGCCGCGCGGGTTCGCCAGCACACGCGCTGGAGACGGCAATCGAAAGAGGCAAGTACGACGTTGAGGGTTGGCGCATCAGAAAGAATGGTACGCCGTTCTTCATCACGGGCTCCGTCTCGTCGAGCCATGATGACGCAGGAAATCTGATCGGCTTCATCAGTATTCTGCGCGACGCAACCGAGCGGCGCGACGCGGAGGAGAAGCTGGTCCAGGCCCGCGAACAGCTCGCGATGTCCCAGAAAATGGAGGCGATCGGCAAACTGACCGGCGGGATTGCGCACGACTTCAACAATCTATTGATGATTATCGGAGGCAGCGCCCAGATCTTCACGCGCCTGCTTGATCCGAAACTGCCCAAGGCAATCGAAGCCATCCAGACCGCGGCCAAGCGCGGCGAGAGCCTGACGCGCCAATTGTTGACCTTCTCTCGTCATCAGCACCTCAGCCCGACGGTCGTTGATCTGAATGCGTCGATCAAGAACATGCGGACCATGATTGAAAGCTCGCTGCGCGGGAACATCGTGTACAACGAGAACGTCGGTGAGGGCATAGCCTCGGTCAAGGTGGACCTCGCCGAGCTGGAGCTTGCGATCGTCAACATCGCCGTCAATGCGCGCGATGCAATGCCAAGCGGCGGCACGTTCACCTTGTCCGTCCATGCGGTGACCGCGAACCAGGAGACCGGCGGCGATCGCCGCGCAAAGGCTTTCTTTGCGATCGCGCTCGGCGATACCGGCACCGGCATTCCGCCAAATCTTCTGTCCAAGATGTTCGATCCGTTCTTCACGACCAAGGAGGTCGGCAAGGGGACCGGGCTCGGTCTGTCCCAGGTCTATGGTTTCGCCCACCAGGCGGGTGGAACGGTGACGGCAGACAGCAAGGTTGGTCAGGGAACAACAATTACAATCTATTTGCCGTCCTGCGCAGACGAGCAAACCGCCAGCAAGGACCTCGCCGCCGCCAGGGCAAAACCGAGGCAGCCGCAGCGGCAGACGGTTCTTGTTGTCGACGACAGCCCCGAAGTCGCGGATGTGACATCCTCGCTGTTCGAGCATTTGGGCTATGAAACGATCTATCGGGATTCGGCCGAAGCGGCGTTGAAGCTGCTCGATGCCGGCACCAGGATCGATCTCGTCTTCAGCGATATCGTCATGCCGGGAACCATCGATGGGGTCGGGCTCGCGAGAGAGGTGCGGTCGCGCTACCCCGGTTTGCCGATCGCCCTGACAACCGGTTACAGCGACGCTGCCAATGCGGCACCGCCAAGCCTCAAGATACTCCGCAAGCCGTTCGACACCGAGGCACTCAGGGATTTCATCCAGGATCTTGCGCCCCCGAGATCGCCGCGATCATCCGTCGTGCCTTTGGCATCAAACACGACCGACGCTCTGCGCAGACATTGACCGGTCGCGCCGTCGCGGGCGCTGTTCGGGCAAAAGATGCCGCGGGAATGCGGAACTATGACCTCATATTCGGTGTCGTCCTGGCGAAGGCCAGGATCCATTACCCCCGCCGGCCGTGATTGCGCCAAACTGGGGCCGCGATCCCGTTTCCCAACAGAGCCCTGTGGTTATGGGTCCTGGCTTTCGCCAGGACGACGGGGAGGCTGCCGGCGGCACCCCGGCATGACCATTTGGCAGGCCCCAAGCCGTTGACCGAACAGGCGCTTTTGTGGCCTAGTCCGCCGTCCCCGGATGGGACCCGAAAATCACCGAAAGCCACCCAAAATCCTTGCGATTTCATGACCGCCGAACGCTACAACGCCCGTGAATCCGAACCCCGCTGGCAAGCCATCTGGGACCAAAAGGCGATCTTCGCCTCCAAGAACGACGATAAGCGGCCGAAATACTACGTGCTCGAGATGTTCCCCTATCCGTCGGGGCGCATCCATATCGGCCATGTCCGCAACTACACGCTCGGCGACGTGCTGGCCCGCTTCATGCGCGCCCGCGGCTACAACGTGCTGCACCCGATGGGCTGGGATGCGTTCGGCCTGCCGGCGGAGAACGCCGCGATCGAGCGCAAGGTGGCGCCGAAGGCCTGGACCTACGACAACATCGCCGCGATGAAGAAGCAGCTGCGGTCGATCGGGCTGTCGCTCGACTGGAGCCGGGAGTTCGCGACCTGCGACCCCAGCTACTACAAGCATCAGCAGAAGATGTTCCTGGACATGCTGGCTGCCGGTCTCGCGGAGCGCGAGAAGCGCAAGCTGAACTGGGACCCGGTCGACATGACCGTGCTGGCCAACGAGCAGGTGATCGACGGCCGCGGCTGGCGCTCGGGCGCCGTCGTCGAACAACGGGAAATGAGCCAGTGGGTCTTCAAGATTACGAAGTACGCGCAGGAGCTCTTGGAGGCGCTGGACGGTCTGGACCGCTGGCCCGACAAGGTGCGGCTGATGCAGCGCAACTGGATCGGCCGCTCCGAGGGCCTGTTGATCCGCTTCGCGCTTGATGCTGCGACCACGCCGGCCGGCGAGACCGAGCTGAAGATCTTCACCACCCGGCCGGACACGCTGTTCGGCGCGAAATTCATGGCGATCTCGGCGGACCATCCGCTGGCGCAGGCCGCTGCCGCGAAGAACCCCAAGCTCGCGGAGTTCATCGCCGACATCAAGAAGATCGGTACCGCGCAGTCGATCATCGACACCGCCGAGAAGCAGGGTTTCGACACCGGCATCAAGGCGGTGCATCCGTTCGACCCGAATTGGAAGCTGCCGGTCTATGTCGCGAACTTCGTGCTGATGGAATACGGCACCGGCGCGATCTTCGGCTGCCCGGCGCATGACCAGCGCGACCTCGACTTCGTCAACAAGTACAATCTCGGCAACGTGCCGGTGGTCTGCCCCGAGGGCCAGGACCCGAAGACCTTTGTCATCACCGACACCGCCTATGACGGTGACGGCCGCATGATCAATTCGCGCTTCCTCGACGGCATGACGATCGAAGCGGCGAAGGAAGAGGTCGCGAAGCGTCTCGAAACCGAGCTGCGCGGTAATGCGCCCGTCGGCGAGCGCCAGGTGAATTTCCGCCTGCGCGACTGGGGCATTTCGCGGCAGCGCTATTGGGGCTGCCCGATCCCGGTGATCCATTGTCCCAAGTGCGACGTGGTGCCGGTGCCGGACGACCAGTTGCCGGTGACGCTGCCGGAGGATGTCTCCTTCGACAGACCGGGCAACGCGCTCGACCATCATCCCACCTGGAAGCACGTCAACTGTCCGAAGTGCGGCGGCAAGGCTGTGCGCGAGACCGACACGATGGACACTTTCGTGGACTCATCGTGGTATTTCGCGCGCTTCACCGATCCGTGGAACGAGACCGCACCGACCACGCCCGCGGTCGCCAACCGGATGATGCCGGTCGACCAGTATATCGGCGGCGTCGAACACGCGATCCTGCATCTGCTCTACAGCCGCTTCTTCACCCGCGCGATGAAGGCGACCGGCCACATCGACATGAGCGAGCCGTTCGCCGGCATGTTCACCCAGGGCATGGTGGTGCACGAGACCTACCAGAAGGCCGACGGCGCCTGGGTGACGCCGGCCGAGGTGAAGATCGAGGTTGATGGTAATGCCCGCCGCGCGGTGCTGCTTGAAACCGGTGAGGACGTCGCGATCGGCCCGATCGAGAAGATGTCGAAGTCGAAGAAGAACACCGTCGACCCCGACGACATCATCGCGAGCTACGGCGCCGATGTCGCGCGCTGGTTCATGCTGTCGGACTCCCCGCCCGACCGCGACGTGATCTGGAGCGACGAACGCGTGCAGGGCGCCTCGCGCTTCGTGCAGCGGCTGTGGCGGCTGGTGAACGAATCGGCCGAGATCGCCAAGACCGCGCCGGCGGCGCGGCCGGGCACGTTTGGGCCCGAAGCGCAGGCGCTGCGCAAGGCGGCCCATGGCGCGCTCGACAAGGTGTCGTCCGGGATCGAGCGGCTGCATTTCAACGTCTGCCTCGCCCATATCCGCGAGTTCGCCAACGCGCTGGCGGAGGTGCTGGCGAAAGGCGACAAGCCGGCGGCGGACGTGGCCTGGGCCGTCAAGGAAGCCGCGACCATCCTGGTCCAGCTGTTCTCGCCGATGATGCCGCATCTGGCCGAGGAGTGCTGGGTGGTTCTGGGCCACACCGGGCTGGTTTCCGAGGCCGATTGGCCGCAAATCGAGCGCGATCTGCTGGTTGAAGACAGCGTGACCCTGGTCGTCCAGGTCAACGGTAAAAAACGAGGTGATGTTACCGTGCCACGCACCGCCCAAAATGCGGATATAGAGGCTGCCGTTTTGGCGCTCGATGCGGTAAAAGCCGCCTTGGATGGCAAGCCCGTCCGCAAGGTGATCGTGGTGCCCATGAGGATCGTCAATGTTGTCGGCTAGGATCAGGATCGCCGCCCGGCTCATCGCTGTGGCAGCCTTGGCCGCGCTGACGGCCGGATGCTTCCAGCCGATGTATGCCGAGCGCACCCTCGACGGTTCGCCCGCCCTGCGCGAAAAGCTGATGGGCGTCGAGGTTCCGCCGGTCGACAAGCCGAACGCCTCGCGCGAGGCCCGGGTCGGCGTCGAGGTCCGCAACGCCCTCGCCTTCAAGCTCTACGGCACCGCCACCGGCATGCCGCCGACGCACCGCCTGGTGCTGCGCTTCTTTACAAGCCGCTCATCGCTGATGATCGACCCGACCACCGCGCTGCCAACCAGCGAGAATTACGGTATCGACGCCCAGTTCAATCTGGTCGAGATCGCCTCGAACAAGTCGGTGATGACCGGCACCACGTTCTCGCGCGTGTCCTATGACATGCCGGGCTCCTACCAGCGCTTCGCGCGCCAGCGCGCCCTCCGCGACGCCGAGGACCGCGCCGCGCAGGAGATCGCCGACAATATCCAGACCCGGCTCGCCTCGTTCTTCTCCAGCGGGACCTGATCGCCGCATTGGCAGCACTTCGCGGAAAAGAGATCGACAGCTTCCTCGCCCGGCCCGACGCCGGCCGCCCGATCATCCTGCTTTACGGCCCGGACCTCGGCCTGGTGCGCGAGCGCGCCGACGCGCTGATGGCCTCCGCGGTCGACGATCCCAATGATCCATTCTCGCTGGTGCGGCTCGATGGCGACGAGCTCGCCGCCGAGCCATCGCGGCTGGTCGATGAAGCGATGACGGTGCCGCTGTTCGGCGGCCGCCGCGCCATCCGCGTGCGCGCCGGCTCGCGCAATTTTTCGAGCGGCGTCGAGACGCTGACCGAAACGCCGGCGCTCAGGGATTGCCGCATCGTGATCGAGGCCGGCGAGCTCCGCCCGGAATCGCCGCTGCGCAAGATCTGCGAGCGCGCCAAGAACGCGGTCGCGATCGGCTGCTATCCCGACACCGAGCGCGACCTGACCAAGCTGATCGAGGACGAGCTGCGCGTGTCCAACCTGCGGCTCGCACAAGATGCGCGCGCGGTGCTGATGTCGCTGCTCGGCGGCGACCGCATGGCCTCGCGCAACGAGCTGCGCAAGCTCGCGCTGTTCGCGCATGGCAAGGGCGAGATCACGCTCGATGACGTCATGACCGTGGTCTCCGACGCCTCCGAGCTGAAGCTCGATCCGATCGTCGACGGCGCGTTCGCCGGCAACGCCGCGCTGGTCGAAACCGAGTTCACCAAGGCGATGGTCGCCGGCACCTATCCCGGCGTGATCATCTCGGCCGCGCAGCGCCAGGCGGCGTGGCTGCACAAATCGGCGCTGGCGATCGCGGACGGCACCCCGGCGTCAACCGTGCTCGAAGGCGGATTTCCGCGGCTGCACTTCTCGCGCAAGCCGGCGGTCGAGATCGCGCTGCGCAACTTCACGCCGCAGCGGCTGGTGAGCATCATCGATCAGCTTGCGACCGTGGCGCTCGACATGCGCAAGCAGGCCGCGCTCGCCGCCGTGATCGCGCATCGCGCCCTGCTCTCGATCGCGGTGAATGCGAAGCGAAGGGGATAGCCGAGACCTCGAGACAACCGTCATTGCGAGGAGCGAAAGCGACGAAGCAATCCATCGCTCCGCAGATGCCAGAGAAATGGATTGCTTCGCTTACGCTCGCAATGACGTGGAGAGAGATCGGAAAAACTAGCCGCCTTCCAGCCGCCGCACCACTTCGTCGAGCTGCTCGAGATTGCGGTAGTTGATCTGGACGGTGCCGCCGGGATCGCGGTGGCTCACGGTGACGGTCAGGCCGAGCGCATCGCTGACACGCTTCTCCAGCGCCAGCGTATCGGCATCCTTGTCGACCTTGGGCGCGCTGCCAGAGCGCGCCTTCTGCGGCTTGCGCTCCGGCACGCCCTCCTCATGCGCCAGCGCCTCGGCCTGGCGGACGTTGAGGCCTTCGGCAACGATGCGCTTCGCGGCCGCGAGCGGATCCGGCACGCCGATCAGCGCGCGGGCGTGGCCGGCGGACAGATCGCCCTTCGAGATCAGCGCCTGCACTTCGTTCGGCAATTTGGTCAGCCGCATCATGTTGGCGACGTGGCTGCGGCTCTTGCCGACGATCTTGGCGATGTCTTCCTGGCTGCGTTTGAACTCGTCGGCGAGCGAGTGATAGCCCAGCGCCTCTTCCATCGCGTTGAGGTCTTCGCGCTGCACGTTCTCGATGATCATGATCTCGAGCGCGTCGGAATCGGAGACTTCGACCGGCACGATCGGAACTTCGTGCAGGCCGGCGAGTTGCGAGGCGCGCCAGCGACGTTCGCCGGCGATGATCTCGTAGCGGTCCTGCGCGCCCTTGATCGCGCGCACCACGATCGGCTGGATCACGCCGCGCGCCTTGATCGAATCGGCGAGCTCGCCGAGCTCGGCATCGGCGAATGTACGCCGCGGGTTGCGCGGGTTGGCCTTGAGGAATTCGATCGGCACCTTGCGCTGGTTGCGCGGCCGCTCGACATGCGCGGCCGCCTCGCCGCCGACATCTCCGATCAGGCTTGCCAGCCCGCGCCCCAGTCGCGAACGCGCTTCATCGGCCATTGTTGCGAGCTCCCTTGGATTCACACGCAGTACTCCGAACTTGAATTTCAGAATCGTAGGATGGGTAGAGCGAAGCGAAACCCATCGCTACATGCGATGAGGGTGATGGGTTTCGCTGCGCTCTACCCATCCTACGCAACGTCGCTAGTGCGCGCGCAGCTCGCGCTCGCGCTGGATCACTTCGGTGGCGAGCTTGAGATACGCATCGCTGCCGGCGCATTTGAGATCGTAGACCAGCACCGGCTTGCCGTAGGACGGCGCTTCCGAGATGCGCACGTTGCGCGGGATCATGGTGTCGTACACCTTGTCGCCCATGAACTGACGCACGTCGGCAACGACCTGGTTGGAGAGGTTGTTGCGCGAGTCGAACATGGTCAGCACGATGCCGTGGATCGACAGCGTCGGATTGAGCGTCGAGCGCACCTGCTCCACCGTCTGCAGCAATTGCGACAGACCTTCGAGCGCGAAAAACTCGCATTGCAGCGGCACCAGGATCGCGTCCGACGCGGCCATCGCATTGACGGTCAGAAGGTTGAGCGAGGGCGGGCAGTCGATCAGCACGTAGGTGTAGTCGGCTTCCGGCGAGACGTTGTTGTTCAATCCGGCGATCGCATCGCGCAGTCGGAAGGCGCGGCCGGGCGTGGTACCGAGCTCCAGTTCGAGGCCGGAGAGGTCCATGGTGGAGGCGGCGATATGCAGCCGCGGCACGGCGGTCGCGACCACGGCATCGCGCAGCGGCGCTTCGCCGATCAGGACGTCGTAGGTCGAGCAGCTGCGGTTGCGGCGATCGATGCCGAGCCCGGTCGAGGCGTTGCCCTGCGGATCGAGATCGACGATCAGGACGCGCTCGCCAATCGCAGCGAGTGCGGTGCCAAGATTGATCGCTGTGGTGGTCTTGCCGACACCGCCCTTCTGGTTGGCGAGCGACAGGATACGCGGATGGCCCGGCGCTTGGAGCGCCTTATCCCCTTGATAAACCTCGTCCATCACAGTCATACCAAAATACCATTTGCTCTTGCGGAGTCCCCTAGCGCCGCTCGATTGACCCGAGTTCGACGATCCAGCCCTGTCCGCCGGTCCGGCTGGCGTGTAGCTTTGGCTCAATAATCCAATATTTAGTGGCCTCGGTCAATTCGGCCTCTACATCTTGACCCTTCAAAAACAGCACCTTGGCGCCCTTTTTGACCCACGGCTCCGCAAAGCCGATCAGTTGATGTAACGGAGCCAGCGCCCGCGCGGTGACGCAATCGATGGGGCCCGCGATTCTATCCACAGTATCCCCGATATCAGCCAGATGCACCGTTCCCGGCGACGCCGTCACCCGAATCGCCTCGCGCAAGAATGCGGCCTTCTTGGCGATTCGCTCAACCAGATGGATCTGCGTGCCTGGCGTCTCGGCCAGGGCGCAGGCGAGCACGACGCCAGGAAAGCCGCCGCCGCTACCGAGATCGACCCAGGATTTTGCCGTCGGCGCGAGGCTCAAGAGCTGCAGCGAGTCGGAGATATGGCGGGTCCAGAGATTCGGCAGCGTGGATGGCGCGACGAGATTGGTCTTGGCCTGCCATTCCAGGAGGAGGGCGATATAGCGATCGAGCCGCGCTTCCGTTTCACGTGAAACAGGCGTGAGCGCGAGCGCCGCCGCCTTGTCCTTGGCGGAGACGGTAAGTTCGGCAGATTGCGGGGCTGGAGCCATTCTCTGGAATGCCGGTCGAGCTCGTCATCGCGAGCGAAGCGAAGCAATCCATGGTCGACCCGCGGAAGCGATGGATTGCTTCGTCGCTTCCGCTCCTCGCAATGACGAGGCCACCATCCGTTTCACGTGAAACGTCAGGCCGTCGCCTTGGCCGATTTCCGTCGCGCCTCGCGCCGCAGATAGGCGGCCAGAATACCAAGCGCGGCCGGCGTCATTCCATCGATCCGACCCGCCTGCCCGACCGTCCGCGGCTGCGCCTTCTGCAACTTGGCCCGAGCTTCGTTGGAGAGACCCGGCACGTCGGCATAGTCGACATCGGTCAGGACCAGGCCCTCGTCGCGCCGGAAGGCGTCGACGTCGGCGGTCTGGCGTTTCAGATAGACATCGTATTTGGCGTCGATCTCGAGATGCACCGCGATCGCAGGGTCAATGGCCGATAGCTCCGGCCAGATCGCCCGGACTGCCGGCCATTCGATCTCCGGATAGGCCAGCAGCTCAAAGGCGGAGCGGCGATTGCCGTCCCGATTGAGGGCGAGCCCGTGCTTGGCGGCCTCATTCGGTGTGATCGCAAGCGACTTTGCCAGGGATTTCGCAGCTTCCAGCGCCGCCATCTTGGTTCGGTGGCGTTCGGCACGGGCCGATCCGACGCATCCGAGCGCGATCCCCTTGTCGGTCAGCCGTTGGTCGGCGTTATCGGCCCGCAGCGTCAGCCGGTACTCGGCGCGCGAGGTGAACATCCGGTAGGGTTCGGTGATCCCGCGGGTCACGAGATCGTCGATCATCACGCCGAGATAGCCATCGGCGCGGTCGAACACGATCGGGTCGGCACCGCCGGCCGCCAGAGCGGCGTTAAGCCCGGCAACGATGCCCTGCCCCGCCGCCTCTTCATAGCCCGTGGTGCCGTTGATCTGGCCGGCCAGGAAAAGCCCGCGCAGGCGCTTGGTCTCGAGGGTCGGATCGAGCTCACGCGGATCGACATGATCGTACTCGATCGCATAGCCCGGCCGAACCATCTTCACCCGGTCGAGGCCGGGGATGCTGGCAAGGATCGCGAGCTGGACCTCCTCGGGCAGCGAGGTCGAGATCCCGTTGGGATAGACCGTCGAGTCGTCGAGGCCTTCCGGCTCCAGGAAGATCTGATGACCGTCGCGATCACCAAAGCGGACGATCTTGTCCTCGATCGAGGGACAATAGCGCGGTCCGGAGCTCTTGATCTGGCCGGAATACATCGGCGAGCGGTGCACATTGGCCCTGATCACCTCATGGGTCGCCGGCGTGGTCCGGGTAATGCCGCACTGGATCTGCGGGGTCGTGATGCGGTCCGTCATGACCGAAAACGGCTCCGGCGGCTCGTCTCCGGGCTGCATTTCGACCGCGGACCAGTCGATGGTGGCGCCGTCGAGGCGCGGCGGCGTCCCGGTCTTGAGCCGGCCGAGCACGAAGCCTGCCCGCTCGAACGATGCAGACAGGCCCATGGCCGGCGCCTCGCCGACCCGGCCCGCCGGCCAGTTCTTCTCACCGAGATGGATCAGACCGCGCAGGAAGGTTCCGGTGGTGATGACGACCGCGCCCGCTGAGAGCTGTCGGCCATCGCCCAGGCGAATACCGGTCACGCGGCCATCGACGACGATCAGTCCATCTGCCTCGCCCTCGATCACGCTGAGGTTCGCGGCCTCCGTAATCGCTGCCTGCATCGCGGCCGCATAGAGTTTCCGGTCCGCCTGAGCCCGGGGACCGCGGACAGCCGGACCCTTCCGGCGATTGAGCATACGAAACTGGATGCCGCCGGCGTCGGCGACCCGGCCCATCAGACCATCGAGAGCGTCGACTTCGCGGACCAGATGGCCCTTGCCGAGACCGCCGATCGCGGGGTTGCAGGACATCGCGCCGATAGTCGCGAAACGATGGGTCACCAGAGCCGTCTGCGCGCCCATCCGGGCAGCCGCGCTCGCGGCTTCGCAGCCGGCATGGCCGCCGCCGATGACGATGACGTCAAATAAGTCTGCCCTGGAAGTCATGGCGGGACTTCTATCGTGGAGTGATGAAAGCCGGAAGAACGAAGTTGAGATCGCCGGTCTGAGACCCGGCCGTCTGAGCGAAATATGGATCGATCCGGATCACTCGCAATGACACGGCGGAGCTGTTTCACGTGAAACAGGCACGATCGAGCGAAGCCAAATGTTTCACGTGAAACGGGAGAGCCTCGTTAACCAATCCGAAACCATGTTTCACGTGAAACAGATCCGGCCGCGGCTACTTCCCGACGCAGAACTCGCGGAAGATGACGTCCAGGATGTCCTCGACGTCGACCCGGCCAAGCAGACGGCCGAGTGAAGTGGCCGCTCTGCGAAGTTCCTCCGCCGCGAGCTCCTCACCCTGCCCGACCACATCGATGCTGCGCTGGAGAGAGTCGACGGTCTCCTGGAGCAAGCCGCGCTGCCGGGTCCGGCTGATCAAACCGCCCTCGCTGGTTCCAAAATAATCGTGGGCGAAATCGACCAGTGCGGTGATCAGCTCAGAGAGGCCGTCACCGCGCGCCGCCGAGATCCTGAATTCGGGGGTGCTGCCACCCTCGCCCGACTGGGTCCGGACAAGGTCGATCTTGTTTCGCACCAGCCAGGTCGGCGTCGTACCGCCGTGCCCCGGCTTTGCGGCGCCGCTGTCGGCCAGCCAAAGCACGAGGTCGGCTTCCGCGGCACGGGCCCGGGCGCGGCGGACACCCTCCTGCTCCACCGGGTCGCTGGTTTCGCGGATCCCGGCGGTGTCGATGACTGTGACCGGATAGCCGTCGAGGTCGAGCTGCACCTCGATCACGTCCCGCGTCGTGCCCGCGTGCGGTGAGACAATCGCGACCTCGCGCCTGGCAAGCTGATTGATCAGGGTCGATTTGCCGACATTCGGCGGACCCGCGATCGCAACCACTAGGCCGTCACGTAGCCGCTCGCTTTGGCCCTGCCCCGCAAGCGCATTCTTGATCTCATCATGCAGCGCCCGGACCTTCTCGAGCGCCGGCGCGATCAGCTCCGTCGGCACATCGCCTTCGTCGGAGAAATCGATGCCGGCCTCGATCAGCGCTGAGGCTGCGATGATCCGCTCGCGCCAATCGCGGGCGCGATCGCCGAGCAGCCCCTTTAACTGCCGCAGCGCCTGGCGCCGTTGGCGATCAGTATCGGCGTGGATCAGGTCGTCGAGACCTTCGGCCTCGGTCAGGTCGAGCTTGCCATTCTCGAACGCCCGCCGGGTGAACTCGCCAGGCTCAGCCGGCCGGACGTTGTCGAACGCCGCGATGGCATCGAACATCGCCGCCAGCACGGCGCGCCCGCCATGGACATGAAATTCGGCAACGTCCTCGCCGGTCGCGCTTGCCGGGCCTGGGAACCAGAGCACGACCGCGTCATCGATCGGTTGGCGGTTCGAATTGTGGAGCAGCGCGCGGGTTGCCATCCGCGGGGCCGGTGTCTTGGCCGCCAGTCCTTCAATGACCGACGCGGCCATTGGACCAGACAGCCTGACTATGGCGATCGCGCTCGGTGGCCGCCCGGAGGATAAAGCGAAGATGGTTTGGTCGCGCGCATGCATCGTCTATTTCTTCCCAAGCCAATCAGCAAAGGCAATGCCGCTTCCGTTTCGCACGCGAGATTGCAGCATGTTGCATTGCAATATGGGCGCGTTTCGTTGCAGCAGCCTTGCAGCAATTTTGTTGCGCTTCTGCCGGTTTGCGTCAGAGGCTAAATCACAAATGTAAATTATATCAGTCTGTTACACGAATATTTGGCGCAATAGCCAGGCTCGATTCATGCTGCACTTTGCTGCAGCAAATCCGCAGCATGAAAAAGGCGCCCCGTTTGTGCGGAGCGCCTTGTTCTCTTCGGCCCCAATTCGACCTTGGCCTCAGGTGTTCATGGAATCGAAGAATTCCGAGTTGCTCTTCGTGTTCCGGAGCTTGTCGAGCAGGAAGTCGATCGCGTCCATGGTGCCCATCGGATTGAGGATGCGGCGGAGGACGTACATCTTCTTCAGCACCTGCGGATCGGTGATGAGCTCCTCCTTGCGGGTGCCGGAGCGCGCGATATCGATCGCCGGGAAGGTCCGCTTGTCCGAGACCTTGCGGTCGAGGATCAGTTCGGAGTTACCGGTTCCCTTGAACTCTTCGAAAATGACTTCGTCCATGCGGCTGCCGGTATCGACCAGCGCGGTGGCGATGATGGTCAGCGAACCGCCCTCCTCGATGTTGCGCGCGGCACCGAAGAAGCGCTTCGGGCGCTGCAGGGCGTTGGCGTCGACACCGCCGGTCAGCACCTTGCCGGATGACGGCACGACGGTGTTGTAGGCGCGGCCGAGGCGGGTGATCGAATCGAGCAGGATCACGACGTCGCGGCCATGCTCGACCAGGCGCTTGGCCTTCTCGATCACCATCTCGGCGACCTGGACGTGGCGCACCGCGGGTTCGTCGAAGGTCGACGACACCACCTCACCCTTCACCGAGCGCTGCATGTCGGTGACTTCTTCGGGACGCTCGTCGATCAGAAGTACGATCAGATAACAGTCAGGATGATTGGCGGTGATCGAGTGCGCGATGTTCTGCATCAGCACCGTCTTGCCGGTGCGCGGCGGCGCCACGATCAGCGCGCGCTGGCCCTTGCCGATCGGCGCGACGATGTCGATCACGCGGGCAGAGAGATCCTTCTTGGTGGAATCCTCGAGCTCCATGCGGAATCGCTGATTGGGAAACAGCGGCGTGAGGTTGTCGAAATTGACCTTGTGCTTGGCCTTCTCGGGATCCTCGAAATTAAGCGTATTGACCTTCAGCAGCGCGAAGTAGCGTTCGCCTTCCTTCGGGCTGCGGATGTGTCCTTCGATGGTATCGCCGGTGCGCAGGCCGAAGCGGCGGATCTGCGACGGCGAGACGTAGATGTCGTCGGGACCAGGCAGGTAGTTCGCATCGGGCGAACGAAGGAAGCCGAATCCGTCGGACAGCACCTCAACGACGCCCTCGCCGACAATGTCGGTCTCGGCGGCGGCGAGGTTTTTGAGAATTGCGAACATCAGCTCCTGCTTGCGCATGGTGCTGGCATTCTCGACCCCATTCTCTTCCGCAAACGAGACGAGCTCGGCCGGCGTTTTCGATTTGAGGTCCTGGAGTTTGATTTCCCGCATGGGGGTCGTCCTGTGAGGAAGTAAGTAGGGAAGGGGTGCGAGGTGGCTTGGAAAAAGCGGACGCCAAAGGAAGGTCCGCAGGTCTCAGCCAGGAAAGTGCCGTTTGGGCTTTCAAACCTGATGCGGCGCCGGCCCGAAAAGAACCGAAACGCGACCACATCCGCCTGCGTGGGGTGGGATAAAACCTATATAGAAAATCGATCCGTCCTTCGCAAGAAGGACTGAAGCATGCGTCTTAGGCATCGCAATGTCTAGAACGGCTTCACGACCACCATGATCACGATCAGGAGCATCAGGAGCGTCGGCACCTCATTGATAATGCGGTAGAATTTCTGGGTTCGCTGATTCCGGTCCGCGGCAAAATCTTTCACGCAGCGGGACAAAAAGCCGTGGATACCCGACATGATGAGCACCAACGTAAATTTGACGTGAAACCAGCCCGATAGGTACCAGTGTCCGGCCCAGACCAGATAAAGCCCGGCAAGCCAGGTCACGATCATCGCGGGATTGATGATCGCCTTCAAAAGCCGCCGTTCCATGACCTTGAAGGTCTCGGACTGCTTCGAGCCGGCCTCGGCCTCGCAATGATAGACGAACAGCCGCGGCAGATAGAGCATCCCCGCCATCCAGGAGATGACCGCAACGATGTGCAGGGCCTTGATCCAGTCATACAACATCGCGGCGATTGCCTTTCGGGGAATAGCTCGGCAGGGAACAACTCGGGCGGGCTCAGCCTTGCGTGCAAAGCTCCGCAAGCGAGGGACGGATACATATCCGCACACACGGCTCTCCTAAACCTAATTAATTTTAGAATCTAAGGTTTGAGTCTTAATGGCAGTGAATTTGACTCATGCAATGCGATCCAGCCGTTCTCGCGGGCTTGTTCACATCCCTCAACATCCCGGCCCGCGGCAGCGGATATCCGGAATCCGCCGCTCCGCTCAATCGGTTGCGCAGTTCTGTGGCCAGCTTATGAAGAGACAAATCCACACCGGTTCACTATCATCGCTGCCATGACGCCGACTTATCCTTTTGCGGGGTGCTGTGAAGAAAGGGATGAGATATTCACGGGGCGGGCGGCGGACCCGGATTCTTCTCCTCGACCTCCACAGGGATTCACAGGATAGACAGGGGCTCTGGTGCCGACGACTTCCAATTATTTCCACCTGCATCTGGTGTCGGACTCGACCGGCGAGACGCTGATCACCGTGGCGCGCGCGGTCGCCGCGCAATACGCCAACGTGACCGCGGTCGAGCATGTCTATCCGTTGGTGCGCAGCCAGAAGCAGCTCGATCGCGTGCTCGACGAGATCGAGGAATCGCCCGGCATCGTGCTGTTCACGCTGCTGGAGAAGGATCTGGTCGGCCGGCTCGAAGCCAAGTGCAAGGAAATCAACGTTCCGAGCCTCTCGATCATCGGGCCGGTGATGCAATTGTTCGAGGCGTATCTGGGTGCCGCGACGACCGGGCGTGTTGGCGCGCAGCATGTGCTGAACGCGGAATATTTCAGCCGGATCGACGCGCTGAACTACACGATGATCCATGACGACGGTCAGCATGTCGAAGGCCTCGAGGAGGCCGACGTCGTCCTGGTCGGTGTGTCCCGCACCTCGAAGACCCCGACCTCGATCTATCTCGCCAACCGCGGCATCCGCACGGCAAACGTACCTCTGGTGCCGGGCATCCCGTTGCCGCACCAGCTCGAGACCCTGAAGAAGCCGTTGGTGGTCAGCCTTCATGCGACGCCGGAGCGCTTGATCCAGGTTCGGCAGAACCGCCTGCTCACAATGGGCGACCGCGACAACGACACCTACATCGACAAGCAGGCGGTGGCCGACGAAGTCGCATTCGCGCGACGTCTGAGCGCGAAGTTCAACTGGGCATTGCTCGACGTGACGCGGCGTTCGATCGAGGAGACGGCGGCTGCGATCATGAAGCTCTACAACGACCGCCAGCGCGCGCGGCCGTCGGAATGATCGCCGTATCATGAGCATCTGGCGCGGCCCCCAAAAGCTGATCCTTGCGTCGCAAAGCCGTGCGCGCAGGATGCTGCTCGAAAACGCCGGTCTCGATTTCGAGGCACTGCCGGCCGATATCGACGAACGCGCGGTGCAGAAGAATTCTGGCCTTTCGGCGCCGGAAGAGATCGCGTCGCTCTTGGCGCGCGAAAAGGCGCTGTTCGTCTCGAGGCAAAAGCCCGGTCAATACGTCGTTGGTGCCGACCAGACGCTGGCGTTGGGCGAGCGGATGTTCAGCAAGCCTGCCGGCCGCGCGCAGGCTGCCGAACAGCTCGGCCTGCTCGCCGGACAGACCCACGCGCTGCACTCGGCCGTCTCGGTCGCACGCGACGGCCAAGCCCTGTTCAACGATGTGAGCGTCGCCCGGATGACGATGCGGCAGCTCGCTGCCGGCGAGATCGAGGCCTATCTCGACCAAGCCGGGGAGGCGGTGACGACCAGCGTTGGCGCCTACCAGCTCGAAGGCCTCGGCGGGCATCTGTTCGAGCGGATCGAAGGCGACCATTTCACCATCCTCGGCCTGCCGCTATTGTCGCTGCTCGCCTTCCTGCGCCGCGAGGGGCTGCTCGCGGTGTGAAGATGCCGAGGCGTGGCGACGGAGAGATGCTGAACCGATGTTGATGCAATGTTGATTCTCGGACTGACCGGCTCGATCGGGATGGGGAAATCCACCACGGCCAAACTGTTCATGGAGGCCGGTGTGCCGGTGTACGACGCCGATGCGGCCGTGCATCAGCTCTACGAAGGCGAGGCAGCACCGGCGATCGAGGCTGCGTTTCCCGGCACCACCGCCAATGGCAAGGTCGACCGCACAAAGCTCTCTGCGCGCGTGGTGCAGGACCCGGTGGCGATCAAGCAGCTCGAGCAGATCGTGCATCCGATGCTCGGCGCATCGCGCCAGAAATTCTTCGCCGACGCAGAGGCCGCCGGCGCGCCCATCGTCGTGCTCGACATACCGCTGCTGTTCGAGACCGGCGGCGAGAAGCGCGTCGATGCGGTCGTCGTCGTCACCACCTCTCCGGAACTACAGCGCGAGCGCGTGCTGGCGCGCGGCACCATGGATGCCGCCAAGCTGGATGCCATCATCGCCAAGCAGATGCCGGACGCCGAGAAGCGCAAGCGCGCCGATTTCATCGTGGATACCTCGCACGGACTTGATCCGGTGCGGGCGCGCATCCGCGACATCCTGGCCGAGGTTGCTAAGATGCCGCAGCGGCGGGCCTGATTCGCCCGCGTTCCGGATCATCTCACGTCATGCGCGAAATCGTTCTCGATACCGAAACCACTGGCCTCGATCCGCTGCGCGGCGACCGGCTGGTCGAAATCGGCTGTGTCGAGATATTCAACCGCATGCCGACCGGACAGAGCTACCACGTCTACATCAATCCCGAACGCGACATGCCGGTGGAAGCGTTCAACGTGCATGGGCTGTCGACCGAGTTCCTGGCTTCCAAGCCGCTGTTCACCGAAGTGGTCGACGAGTTCCTGGCCTTCATCGGCGATACGCCGCTAGTGATCCACAACGCGTCCTTCGACATCAGCTTCATCAACGCCGAGCTCGACCGCATCAAGCGGAAGGCGATCCCGAAGGATCGGCTGGTCGATACGCTGCTGCTGGCGAGGCGCAAGCACCCCGGCGTGTCGAACCGGCTCGACGATCTCTGCTCGCGCTATCAGATCGACAATTCCCGCCGCACCAAGCACGGCGCCTTGCTCGACGCCGAGCTGCTGGCCGAGGTCTATATCGACCTGATCGGGGCGCGGCAGTCGCAACTCATCCTGGCGTCGGAAACATCGGATGCGCGGGCGGGCGGCCACGGCGATTCGCCGCGGCGGCAGCGCGAGACCCCGCTGGTGGCGCGGGTCAACGAGGCGGACCGGGAAGCCCACCGGGCCTTCATCGCCACGCTCGGTGACAAGCCGATCTGGAACGATTACCTGCCGCCGCCAGCGCCTGCTGAAGCGCCGGCGGCCTGATCAATATTCCTGTTATCCGTCATCCTGAGGAGCCGCGAAGCGGCGTCTCGAAGGATGAACGGCCCGGCCGGTGGCCGTCGATCCTTCGAGACGCCTCTTCGCAGGCTCGTCAGGATGACGGCTACAGGTACGGGTGATTGCGTAGGGCTGGACGCCGCTTTCTCGAAGTTGAAATCAGCTCGGCTTGGCGCCGGATGCGGCCTGGGTGGCTGCCTGGCGTTCCATGTTCTGACGGTAGAGACCGACGAAGTCGACGGGGTCGAGCAGCAGAGGCGGGAAGCCGCCGTCGCGCACCGAGGTGGCGACGATCTCGCGGGCGAACGGGAACAGCAGCCGCGGGCACTCGATCATGACCAGCGGGTGCAGGTTCTCCTTCGGCACATTCACGATCCGGAACACGCCGGCATAGGCGAGATCGAAGCTGAACATCACCTTGCCGCCGGTCTCGGCCTTGCCCTCGATCGAGAGAACCACCTCGTACTCGTTCTCCGACAGGTTGTTGGCGCCGACATTGATCTGGATGTTGATCGCCGGCTGCTGTTGCTGCTGGCCGAGCGAGGCCGGTGCGTTCGGGTTCTCGAACGACAGGTCCTTGGTGTACTGCGCCAGCACGTTGAGCTGGGGAGCGGGCTGTTCGACGGGGGCGCCGTTGCCATTGGTCATGAAATGTCTCCTGGAGCAGCGCTCGATGGACAGGATGTCCGACGGCACGCGTTAAGGTTTGGAAATGCCGAGCCGGGCGAGTGGCTATCATAGGCCCGGCTCGGTCCACAAGGACGACGAGCGCGCGCGCCCTCGGGCCTTGCTGCCAAATCTGCGACGAAGAGCGCGCGAGCGCAACTCTGCCCAATCTCTTAACAGCTTCCTAAATTATTGAAGATGCGCGATTTCCGGGCAGGAACGGGTTTCCCCCCGGGGTTAAAACGCGCTACACTTGCCCGTGCCAAAAAGCGCCATTGGCCGGGCATAGTTTCGTGCCTACATGCTGCGGACTTAATCGGTGATGTAATCTCTGCCGTTCCCGACCGGGAACGCTTTGATGCCCGGCCCGTTGCCGGCAGAGACCAGAAAGCGAATTCGACGTGGATATCTACACCATCATCTTCCTGGCGCTGGCTGTGTTTATCTTCCTGCGCCTGCGCAGCGTTCTCGGACAGCGCACGGGAAGCGAGCGGCCGCCGTATGATCGTGCAGCACCCAACGTCCTGCAGCGCGGCCAGGATAACAACGTCGTGCCGATCCCGGGATCGGTGATCGATCAGCCGGCTCCGGCCGCGCCTGCCGAGCCCGTCGAGCCGACCGAACGCTGGAAGGGTATCGCCGAGCCCGGCACCCCGCTGGCGCAGGGTCTCGACGCGGTCGCCGCCCAGGATTCCTCGTTCGATCCGCGGCATTTCCTCTCGGGCGCCCGCTCGGCCTATGAAATGATCGTGCTGGCCTTCGCCAATGGCGACCGCCGCGCGCTGCGCGACCTGCTGTCCACCGAGGTCTATGAAAGCTTCGAGGCCGCGATCAAGGATCGCGAGAAGCACGAGCAGAAAACCGAGACGCGGTTCGTCTCGATCGACAAAGCCGAGATCGTCAGCGCGGAGACGCGCGACCGCTCGACCCAGCTGACCGTCCGTTTCGTGTCGCAGATGATCTCGGTCACCCGCGACAAGGCGGGAACCATCGTCGACGGCAGTCCGGACAAGGTCGCCGACATCACCGACATCTGGACATTCGCCCGCGACTCGACTTCCCGCGATCCGAATTGGAAGCTGGTTGGCACTGGAAGCGCTCACTAGACATCTCAGCTACGGGCGCCTCGCGATCGCGTGCTGCGCGCTCGCGGTTGTGTGCTCCACCGCGGCGATTGCCGCGCGCTACAGGTCGAGCCGGCACCCGCCGCCTCGGCACGAGCGTACCCACCCGATCCCGTACCCTAATCTGGAATTGCCGCTGCAGGTCAGCGGCAGTCAGTATGAGCCGCTCGCCTGGGCCAATGTCGCCGGCTGGGGCGACGACGATCATCTCGCCGCCTACAAAGCGTTTCGCACCAGCTGCAAGCCGATCGCCGCCCAGCAGGGTGCGCCCGCGGAGTCGAAAGCGCTCGGCAGCTCGCTGCGCGATCCCTGCCGGATCGCCAAGGGGCTCGATCTCGGCGACGGCGCCAAAGCAAAGGAATTCTTCGAGCAGAATTTCGTGCCGCTGCGCATTTCGCGGCTCGGCGAGGATGCCGGCTTCGTCACCGGCTATTACGAGCCGGTGCTCGATGGCTCGAAGACCCAGACCGACGTCTACAATGTTCCGGTCTATCGCCGGCCGTCCAACCTGTTCGTGCGCGGCAAGACGCAGGCGTCGGTCGGCCTGCCCAACAGCGGTCCGGTGTATCGCAAGATCGGCCGGCGCAAGCTCGTGCCCTATTACGACCGCGCCCAGATCGAGGACGGCGCGATCGCCGGCCGCGGGCTCGAGATCTGCTGGCTGAAGAGCCAGACCGATCTGCTGTTCGCGCAAATCCAGGGCTCGGCGCGGATCAAGCTCGACGACGGCACCACGCTGCGCATCAATTACGATGCGCATAATGGCTATCCCTATACGGCGGTCGGGCGCGTCCTGATCGACCGCGGCATCATCCCGAGGGATCAGATGTCGATGCAGAAGATCAGGGAATGGATGGAGCAGAACCCTGAGGGCGCCAACGAGGTGCGGCGGCAGAACCGCGCCTACGTGTTCTTCCGCGAGGTGCCGCTGTCGGACAAGGACGAAGCGGTCGGCGCACAGGGCGTGCCGCTGACGCCCGGCCGCTCGATCGCGGTCGACAAGGCGCTGCATGTCTACGGCACGCCGTTCTTCATCGCCGGCCAGCTGCCGATCGAATCCGAGCAGTCGAAGACGCCGTTCCATCGGCTGATGATCGCGCAAGACACCGGATCGGCGATCGTCGGCCCGGCGCGCGCCGATCTCTATTTCGGCGCCGGCGCCGACGCCGGAAAGGTCTCGGGCCGGCTGCGGCACAATATGCAGTTCGTGATGCTGGTCCCGAAGGGGCTCGATCCCGTGGCACGCGGCCACAAGCTGCCGATCCCTGACGAGCGGCCGTCCGCCAAGATCGCAAAACTGTTTCCGCAGACCGATCCGGCAAAGGACAAGGCGGCGGCGAAGCCTGCTGATGTGCCGACGGCGACGGTCGCCAAGGCCGGGAGCAAGGACGCTGCCAAGAATGCTGCCAGGAGCCCGGCCGCGAAGGATGCGGCGCCCGCCGCTGCTCCGGCGACAACCCCTGTCGCGCAGGCCGCACCTGTGGCAGAACCGGTGCCGTTGCCGGTCGCCCGGCCCGACATTCCGCAACCGGAGAAGCGGCGCTTCCGGCGCTATCGCCATCACCGCGAGCAATGAAACGACCTGCGCCGATCCCCGACCTGTCCGCTCCGTCGCGGCGCAAGCGCGCGCTGAGCGAGGAGGAGCGTGCGCTGTGGGAGAGCGTGGCGAAACAGGTCAAGCCGCTGCGCAAGAAGCCGGCTGCACCGAAAGCCCATGCCGTCGCGGCCGATCCGGCCACCCATCACGCCGCGGCCAAACCGATTCCAGTCAAGCCGGTGACATCGATCAAGGCCGCACCGGCGCCGCGTCCGCACGTGCCGCCGCTGGCACCGATCGGCCGCCGCGACCGGGCAAAGCTGTCGCGCGGCCGGCAGGAGATCGATGCCCGGCTCGATCTGCACGGCATGACCCAGATGCGCGCGCATCGCGTGCTGTTCGCCTTCCTGCAGCGCGCGCACTCTGACGGGCTCACCTTCGTGCTCGTCATCACCGGCAAGGGCAAGGTCGGTGGGCTGGAGTCCGAGCGCGGCGTGCTGCGCCGACAGGTGCCGGAATGGCTCAGCCTGCCCGAATTCCGCTCGCTGGTCGTCGGCTTCGAGGAAGCGCATATCGGCCATGGCGGCGAGGGCGCGCTCTATGTGCGCGTGCGGCGCGCGCGCTGAGCTAGATCCGGAAATGAGCATGATCCGGAAAAGTGTGAAGCGGTTTTCCGAAAGAGATCATGCTCAATAAAACTAAAAGGGACGCACGATCCCGACGCGCGGGATCATCGTGACGATCCAGC
The DNA here is from genome assembly GCF_007993935.1 of Bradyrhizobium macuxiense. Taxonomy (GTDB): domain Bacteria; phylum Pseudomonadota; class Alphaproteobacteria; order Rhizobiales; family Xanthobacteraceae; genus Bradyrhizobium; species Bradyrhizobium macuxiense_A. The sequence goes on from NZ_VITY01000004.1 coordinate 170,075, forward strand.
CGAGAACCGTTGTCTTGCGGTCGTCCGCGGGGATCACAGGCACAGTCTTCGACGCCGGCAGCGCCTTCACCGCGTGCAGCATCAGGAACATGCAGACCGCCCAGTTCGAGATCCAACGCGAATAATCGAACACGGTGACGAACATCACGACATAGCCGGCGCTGATCATGACGAGCGCGGCAAGCACGATCCGCCGATGCAGCTCGCTTGCGAGCGCTTCGATCAACCGCGCGAAATAGCGCCACAGCGGCGTATGCAGCCAGATCAGCAGTGCGAACACCGGGACGCCGAGGATGTTCGAGGGCATCCGCGCCCAGGTGTCGGCGAACTCCTTCGACAGCGGCTGGTACCAGATGTAGCCGAACTGAAGCAGATCGGTGCGGGACGGATCGGCCATCCGGCTTTGCAGGTGACGGATGAATTCGTCGTAGGGCACGTCGACCGTGCCTTCGAACTGCGCGACCAGGAACAGGATGCCGACCGCGGCGAGCGCCGCAAGTCCAACGGCGATGTTTCGTGGCGTCGCACCCTGCACGAGGTAAAAGCGCAGCACCACGATCGCCACGATGGCCGGCACATACATCAGGACGAAGATGTGGTGGATCAGGATCAGTACGACGGAGAAGGCCGCGGCGATCAGCACATAGACAAGCGAGCGCGCCGGGATCAGCAGCAGCACGATTGCCAACGCGCAGCCATAGATGTCGAAATGGCCGAGCGTGTGCATGAAGTTCTTCAGGAAGAACGGCGATCCCGCGATGAAGACGAACAGCGGCCAATGCGCGTCGTCGAAGCCGAATGTCCGCTGGAACAGTTTGACGAACAGCCCGAGCGTCAGCAGCCAGATCGCGCCGGCCAGCGCGAACACCAGCCATACCGGCACCTTGTCGGTGAACAGCGACACGATCGCGCCGACCAGCGCACGCTTGGTGAAGCCGTAGTGATAGTCGACCAAGAGGTGGATATAGGGGACGAACGGCGGCAGCGCGATCTTGTGCAGGAACACCCCGACCAGCACCGCCGCGTTGACGGCCAGCATCAGGCGCCAGGGGTTTTGCCACCATCCTTGCTTCAAACTCATCGTCGTCCCGGCCAAGCCACCGGGCCGGCGTGAAACGCCGCCCGATGATAAACTCCACGCGAGCCGGGACCCATAACCACAGGCCGGCGTTTGACCAAGACTGGTGCTGCAGCTTTCTTCAACAATGGGTGCCGGTGGTTATGGGTCCCTGCTTTCGCAGGGACGACAATCTTAGCTGCAACGCCTACAAAATAAACCGGCTGAGATCGGCGTTCTTGGCGAGGTCGCCGACATGCTTGGTCACATAGTCGGCGTCGACCTGGATGGTCTCGCCGTGGCGGTCGGGGGCGGTGAAGGAGATCTCGTCCAGCACCCGCTCCATCACGGTCTGCAACCGCCGCGCGCCGATATTCTCGACCGTGGAATTGACCGCAACGGCAACGTCCGCCAGTGCGTCGATCGCGCCGTCGGTGATGTCGAGCGTCACGCCCTCGGTCTTCAGCAGCGCGACATATTGCTTGATCAGCGACGCCTCCGGCTCGGTCAGGATCCGGCGCATGTCGTCGCGGGTCAGCGCCTGCAGCTCGACGCGGATCGGCAGGCGGCCCTGCAACTCCGGCAGCAGGTCCGACGGCTTCGCGATATGGAAGGCGCCCGAGGCGATGAACAGGATATGGTCGGTCTTGACCGTGCCATGCTTGGTCGAGACCGTGGTGCCCTCGATCAGCGGCAGCAGGTCGCGCTGCACGCCCTCGCGGGAGACGTCGCCGCCGGCGCGGTTCTCGCGCACGCAGATCTTGTCGATCTCGTCGAGGAACACGATGCCGTTGTTCTCGACCGCGCTGATCGCCTCCTGCACCAGCTGGTCGGTGTCGAGCAGCTTGTCGGATTCCTCGTTGACGAGGATCTCGTGCGAGCCCTCCACGGTCAGGCGGCGGGTCTTGCTGCGTCCGCCCATCTTGCCGAAGATGTCGCCGAGCGAGATCGCGCCCATCTGGGCGCCGGGCATGCCGGGGATCTCGAACATCGGCATGCCGCTGCTGCCTGACTGCGTCTCGATCTCGATTTCCTTGTCGTTGAGCTCGCCGGCGCGCAGCTTCTTGCGGAATGACTCGCGCGTCGCCGGGCTCGATCCGGGGCCGACCAGCGCATCCAGCACGCGCTCCTCGGCGGCAAGCTGGGCGCGGGCCTGGACGTCCTTGCGCTTGCGCTCGCGGGTCTGCGCGATCGCGACCTCGACAAGGTCGCGGACGATCTGCTCGACGTCGCGGCCGACATAGCCGACCTCGGTGAACTTGGTGGCCTCGACCTTCAGGAACGGGGCGCCCGCGAGCTTGGCGAGCCGCCGCGCGATCTCGGTCTTGCCGACGCCGGTCGGTCCGATCATCAGGATGTTTTTGGGCAGAACCTCCTCGCGCAGGGAACCGGCCAGCTGCAGCCGCCGCCAGCGGTTGCGCAGCGCGATCGACACCGCGCGCTTGGCGTCGGTCTGGCCGACGATGAAGCGATCAAGTTCAGAAACGATTTCACGGGGGGAGAAGTGAGTCATTGGCTTTAGCTAGGTTGAAATGGCGGTCTCGGCAAGCGGCAGTCTACAGAAGGGGCGGCCCGGCCTGCCACTGCCTGATCGCCTCGAACGGGTGGATCAGCATGATGATGTTCAGGGTCAGATTGTCGCGAATGTGGAGCAGCAACACGATTTCGAACACAACGCCGAGCGCGACCGTTGCGGCGATCGGCAGCTTGCGCGCCAGCAGGAAGCCGAGAACCATCGCGAGCGTGTCCGACACCGAGTTGACGATGGTGTCGCCGTAATAGTCGAGCGAGATCGTGCCGGCGCGGTAGCGCTCGATGATCCAGTTGGAGTTTTCGACGAGCTCCCAGCTGCCCTCGATCAGCATCGCGACAATCAGCCGCCCCGGCCAGGTGAGCCGCGGCAGCACGAGGAACGTCAGGCCATAGAACAGCAGGCCATGCACCACATGCGACAGCGTGTACCAGTCGGCGATATGCTGCGAGTTCTCCGAGCTCTGAACCGTGCCGTGCCAGAGCTTGACATAGCCGCAGGCGCAGATCGGCAGGCGGCCCATCGCATAGAGCAGTGCCGCCTGCAGTGCGAGCAGCGCGGTGGCGATCGCAAGCCATTGCCACGCTGGCACGCCAGTGTCGGGTTTTGGCGCGACGGTCATGCGTCGCGGACCATCAATAGCGCCGGCCCGTCCGGCGTCTCGACTATTCCGGCCTCCTGAAAACCCGCCTTCGCGTAGGCGCGGATGGCACGCACATTGGCCGGATCGGGATCGGTGACGATGCGTGGCGCGCCTTGCGCCAGCCGTTCCCCGGCAAAGGCGCGGATCAGCGCCGAGCCGTGGCCGCGCGCCACCATGTCCGGTTCGCCGATGAAGAGATCGATGCCGCGGGTGCCCACAGGCTGCGCTCCGAAGCCGGAATTCCACGCCGTCAGGTCGTAGCACTGGATGTAGCCGAAATCGCTGCCATCGGCGGCGACGATGAACTGGTCCATGGCCGGCTCGTCGAGGTCGCCGCTGACGAGCGCGTATTGCTCGGCCGGATCGCCCCACCACTCCCTGACATGCGGAAGCGCCAGCCAGCGCTTGAGCTGCGGCAGGTCGGCCATCGTCATCGGGCGGAAACGATGGGGGCCGGCCATGCTCAGCCGCCGATCGTCTCGATCGTCACATTCCGGTTGGTGTAGACGCAGATATCGGCGGCAATATCCAGCGCGCGACGGACGATGGTCTCGGCATCCTTGTCGGTGTCGACCAGCGCCCGGGCCGCGGCGAGGGCATAATTGCCGCCGGAACCGATCGCCATCACGCCGGATTCGGGCTCCAGCACGTCGCCGGTGCCGGTCAGCACCAGGGAGACGTCCTTGTCGGCCACGATCATCATGGCTTCCAGCCGGCGCAGATAGCGGTCGGTGCGCCAGTCCTTGGCGAGCTCGACGGCGGCCCGGGTCAGCTGCCCCGGATACTGCTCCAGCTTGCTTTCCAGCCGCTCGAACAGGGTGAAGGCGTCGGCGGTGGCGCCGGCGAAGCCGCCGATCACGTCACCCTTGCCGATCCGGCGGACCTTCTTGGCGTTGGCCTTGATCACGGTCTGGCCGATCGAGACCTGCCCGTCGCCGCCGATCACCACCTTGCCGCCCTTGCGGACGGTGCAGATCGTGGTGCCATGCCAGACCGGCAGCTCATTTTGGGATGCTTGCATAGGTTACCTCTCTTCCGGGCAGATTTAGGCGGTCGGGCAGGGGGTTACAATCGGGCGAAATCAGAGCGTTTTCGAGCGAAGTGGGCACCGGTTCGCGTGAAGAAAACGCGTCAGAATTAAATCGACAACGATTTCCGGTCACCATGGCCCGAAGTTGGGGCGTTTCGGGGTCATCCCGCAGTAGCGAAGGTGACATCAGCCTGTTAAAAGACCGGCGTTTTCGGCACGGGAAAGCTTAATCTTCATGCGCACCGCAACCATCAAGCGCAAGACCAAGGAGACCGACATCGAGGTGACGGTCAACCTCGACGGGGCAGGCGTATCCACGGTTTCGACCGGGATCGGCTTCTTCGACCATATGCTCGACCTCCTGGCCCGGCATTCGCGCATCGACATCACGGTGAAGGCGGATGGCGATCTCCATGTCGATTACCACCACACCACCGAGGACGTCGGGATCGCGCTCGGCCAGGCCGTCAAGCAGGCGCTGGGCAACATGGCCGGCATCACCCGTTACGCCTCGATCCACATGCCGATGGACGAGACGCTGTCGCGCGTCGTGATCGACATTTCCGGCCGCCCGGTGCTGGTGTTCAAGGTCGAGTTCCCGCGCGACAAGATCGGCGAGTTCGACACCGAGCTGGTGCGCGAATGGTTCAACGCCTTCGCGATGAACGCCGGCGTGACTCTCCACGTCGAGACCCTATATGGCGAGAACAGCCATCATATCTCCGAATCCTGTTTCAAGGGTTTGGCGAGGGCGCTCCGGACGGCGGTTGCGATCGATCCGCGTGCCCAGGGCGAAGTGCCCTCGACAAAGGGTCAGCTCGGCGGCTGATCCCGGGAGCTTGATCCGGAAAACGGCGGCACCGGCTTTCCGGAGATCATCCTCCAAATTGCAGTCCATCCTCGGCGGAGCGTTCGATGCCGGTCTATACAGTGCATGCCCCCGTGGCCAACGGCGCCGATCTCGCGGCGACCGACAAGTTCGTCTTCGTGCGCGACGGCTTCCATTTCTGGGCCGCGGTCGCGGGCGTGATCTGGCTGGCCTGGAACAGGCTCTGGCTGGCGCTGATCGGCTGGCTCGTCCTCACCTTCGCGATTGACTACGCGCTGACCAGGCTCGGGATCGGCCGCGGCGCGGTCCTCCTCGTCGACTTGGTGTTGATGGTGCTGATCGGGCTGGAGGCGGCGACCCTGCAACGCTGGACGCTGTCGCGGCGCAAATGGCGCCAGCTCGACATCGTGGTCGCCGACAATGCGGATGCCGCCGAACGCCGCTTCTTCGAGCGCTGGACCGCGCGGCATCGCGGCGGCTTCAACGACCAGCGGTCGGTCGATCGCGGCGGACCGCCCCCGACCCGGGACGTTCCCGGTCAATCATTCTCAAAACCCCCGCCGATGCCGCAGGGCGGCATCATCGGATTGTTTCCAGAGCCAGGAGGATCGCGATGACGGTTGCAATCATCGATTACGGCTCCGGCAATCTGCATTCGGCGGCAAAGGCCTTTGAGCGCGCCGCGCGCAGCATGGAGGATCCGCAAGCCATCAAGGTGACGCGCGATCCCGACGCGGTGTATCGCGCCGATCGGATCGTGCTGCCCGGTGTCGGTGCGTTCGCCGATTGCCGCCGCGGCGTCGATGCGGTTGACGGCATGCTGGAAGCGCTCACCGAGGCGGTGCGGGTCAAGGCGCGGCCGTTCTTCGGCATCTGCGTCGGCATGCAGCTGATGGCGACGCGCGGCAAGGAGCACGTGATCACCGAGGGTTTTGACTGGATCGGCGGCGACGTCGTGAAGATCGAGCCGCGCGACGAGAGCCTGAAGGTCCCGCACATGGGCTGGAATACGCTCGACATGGTGCGCGAGCACCCGGTGCTGGAGCGGCTGCCGCTCGGGCCGAAGGGGCGTCACGCCTATTTCGTGCACTCCTACCACCTCAACGCCGCCGACGAGGCGGACGTGCTGGCGCGCGCCGACTATGGCGGGCCGGTGACCGCGATCGTCGGCAAGGACACCGCGATTGGCACCCAGTTTCACCCCGAGAAGAGCCAGCGCTTCGGCCTCGCTTTGATCTCCAATTTCTTGAAGTGGAAGCCGTGATTCTCTTTCCAGCGGTTGATCTGAAGAACGGTCAGTGCGTGCGCCTGGAGCAGGGCGACATGGCGCGCGCCACCGTGTTCAATCTCGATCCGGCGGCGCAGGCGAAGAGCTTCGCCGCGCAGGGCTTCGAATATCTCCATGTCGTCGATCTCGACGGCGCCTTCGCCGGCAAGCCGATGAATGCGCATGCGGTGGAGGCGATGCTGAAGGCCGTCACCATGCCGGTGCAGCTCGGCGGCGGTATCCGCGATCTCAAGACCATCGAGGCCTGGCTCGACAAGGGCATCACGCGCGTCATCATTGGCACCGCTGCGGTGCGCGATCCCGAGCTCGTGAAGGGCGCGGCGAAGCAATTCCCCGGCCGCGTCGCGGTGGGCCTGGATGCGCGCGACGGCAACGTCGCGGTCGAGGGCTGGGCCGAGACCTCGCATGTCACTGCGCTCGAGATCGCGCAGCGCTTCGAGGATGCCGGCGTCGCCGCGATCATCTTCACTGACATCGCCCGCGACGGCCTGCTCAAGGGCCTCAATCTCGATGCGACGATTGCGCTCGCCGACCGCATCTCGATTCCGGTGATCGCGTCCGGCGGCTTTGCCTCGATCGACGACGTCAAGGCGCTGCTCGAGCCGCGCGCGAAGAAGCTTGCGGGTGCCATCGTCGGCCGCGCGCTCTATGACGGCCGGCTCGATCCCGCCGCGGCGCTCAAGCTGATCCGCAGCGCGGCCTAGGAGGCAGAGACATGTTCAAGGTTCGCGTGATCCCCTGTCTCGACGTCAAGGACGGGCGCGTGGTCAAGGGCGTCAACTTCGTCGATCTGCGCGACGCCGGCGATCCGGTCGAGGCCGCGATCGCCTATGACGCCGCCGGCGCCGACGAGCTCACCTTCCTCGACATCACCGCCACCCATGAAAACCGTGGCATCATGCTGGACGTGGTGCGGCGGACGGCGGAGGCCTGCTTCATGCCGTTGACCGTGGGCGGCGGTGTCCGCACCGTCGACGACATCAAGACCCTGCTGCGCTCCGGCGCCGACAAGGTCTCGATCAATTCGGCGGCGGTCAGCCGGCGCGAGTTCGTGAAGGAAGCCGCCGAGAAGTACGGCGAGCAATGCATCGTGGTCGCGATCGACGCCAAGCGGGTCAAACGCGCCGGCGGCTCGGACCGCTGGGAGATCTTCACCCATGGTGGACGGAATGCCACCGGGATCGATGCGATCGAATATGCCCAGGAGGTCGTAGCCCTCGGCGCCGGCGAGATCCTGCTGACCTCGATGGACCGGGACGGCACGCGGCAGGGCTTTGACCTGCCGCTGACCCGGGCGATCGCGGACAGTGTCCCCGTACCGGTCATCGCGTCCGGCGGCGTCGGCAATCTCGATCACCTGGTCGATGGCGTCCGCGAGGGTCATGCCACCGGCGTGCTGGCCGCGTCGATCTTCCACTTCGGGGAATTCACCATCCGCCAGGCCAAGGATCACATGGTGCGCGCCGGCTTGCCGATGCGGCTTGATCCGTAGCGCGTGGCTCGGAAACACAGTGATCCGGGACTCCTTGTCACAAAAATGCTAAGTCCCAATTTAGGGATGGCACCTTGGCGGTGCCGGTGCGCATGCTTGAGTTGAGTTGATGTCGCGTTTCACGGTCCACGATTTGGCCGCCACCATCGACGCCCGCGCTGCAACGGGCGGCGAGGCGTCCTATACCCGCAAGCTGCTCGACAAGGGCGCGGAGCACTGCGCCAAGAAATTGGGCGAGGAAGCGGTCGAGACCGTGATCGCCGCAGTCGAGAATGACCGCGATCATCTCATCGCGGAAAGTGCCGATCTCGTGTTTCACCTGCTGGTTCTGCTGAAATCACGCGGCGTGAAGCTGGAGGATGTCGAGGCCGCGCTGGAGAAGCGCACTTCGATGTCGGGACTGGAAGAGAAGGCGTCGCGCAAGCGGGACTAGCGCACATGATCGAGCGCATTGAGAGGGGCGTCATGGACATCCGGGCACCAGACCAGCAGTACAACCCCTACCGCGTCTTCACGCGCCAGCAATGGTCGCATCTGCGCGACGATACGCCGATGACGCTCGAGCCCGGCGAGTTCGACCGCCTGCGCTCGATGCACGATCGTCTCGATCTGCAGGAGGTCGAGGACATCTACCTGCCGCTGTCGCGGCTGCTCTCGATCTACGTCGATGCGACCCAGCGGCTGTATTATTCGCAGCGCCAGTTCCTCGCGATCCGCGATCGCAAGATGCCCTACATCGTCGGCGTCGCCGGCTCGGTTGCGGTCGGCAAGTCGACCACGGCCCGCGTGCTGCAGGCGCTCTTGGCGCGCTGGTCGCCGCGCCCGAAGGTCGATTTGATCACGACCGACGGTTTCCTGTTTCCCAATGCCGTGCTCGAGCGGCAGGGCATCATGCAGAAGAAGGGCTTTCCCGAGAGCTACGACCTGCCGACGCTGCTGTCGTTCCTCAGCGACATCAAGGCGGGACGGCGGCGGGTGCGCGCGCCGGTCTATTCGCATCTGACCTACGACATCGTGCCGAACAAATGGGTCGAGATCGACCAGCCCGACATCCTGATCGTCGAGGGCGTCAACGTGCTGCAGACCGGGCGTCTGCCGCGTGACGGCAAGGCGGTGCCGTTCGTCTCCGACTTCTTCGATTTCTCGGTCTATATCGACGCCGATGAAGCCGTGCTGCGGGAGTGGTACATCAAGCGCTTCCTGGCGCTGCGCGACACCGCGTTCACCGATCCCCGTTCCTACTTCCACCGCTACGCGCTGCTGTCGGACGAGGAAGCCACCGCGACCGCGATCGCGATCTGGGAGCGTACCAACCTTGCCAATCTCGAGGACAACATCCTGCCGACCCGCCCGCGCGCGACGCTGATCCTGAAGAAGGGCGCCGACCATGTGGTGCAGTCGGTCGCGTTGCGGCGGTTGTAAGTTTGATCCGCCAAAGCTGACCAACATCAGCGGTGTCGTCCCGGCGAAGGCCGGGACCCATACTCCGCGGCGCTTGCAAAGGGCACGCGGCCAGACGGTCTTTCACCAATTTGCGTTCGTGGTTATGGGTCCCGGCCTTCGCCGGGACGACGTGGGATTTGCGGCGGCTACGCCGCGATGTGCCGCCCGGCGGCGAGGCCCGCGAGCGCTTCTTCCAGCTTCTCGCGGTCGAGCGGCTTGATCAGGAAGCCGTCCATGCCGGCTTCGAAGCAGGCATAGCGATCCTCCACCAGCGTGTTGGCGGTCAGCGCCAGGATCGGCGTCCGGCGTCCGGACTGGCCAGCTTCGTAGTCGCGGATCTGCTTGGTGGTCTCGATGCCGTTGAGGCGCGGCATCTGGATGTCCATCAGCACAAGATCGTAGGGCGTGCCGGCCGACGTCGCCGAGAGCCAGGATTCCATCGCCTGCTCGCCATTGGTGGTGATGACGACGTTGTGGCCGAGCCGGGTGAGCAGCGAGCGCATCAGGAGCGCGTTGATCTCATTGTCTTCCGCGACCAGGATCGAGAGCCCCTTGTCCGGCGGCGCGGCCGCCGGCGCGGTAGCGGTGGGCTCGGCGATTGCCTCGCTCACAAGGCTTGGCATTACAAGGCTTGGCGCGGCGATCTCGGGTGACGCGGTCAGGCGTGCGGCGAGCGACGAGGCGCGGAGCGGCTTGACCAGATAGCCGGTGAACATTGCCGTCTCGGAGGCCGCGAGGTCCTGCCGGGTCGACGGCGTGACCATCACGATGCGATGGGTCGCATGGATGCGGGCAGCGGTGGCGAACGCCTCCATCGTCTGGGTGCCGAGCGTGTGATCGATCAGGACCGTGTGCCAGCTCCGCTCCGGCAGCAGTGCCTCGGCGACATTGGCATCCGACACGATGCAGGTCTGCGCGCCCCAGCGCTGCAGCCGCCGCGAGATCAGCGAAGCCTCGATGCTGTGCGGCGCGACCAGCATGATCGACTGGCCGGCGAGGTCAGGCGCGGTGAAGCCGTTGGCTTCGCCGGCACCGGCGGCGGAGAGCGGGATCGACACCTCGAAGGTCGAGCCTGAGCCCGGCGTGCTGGCGAGCGTGATGCGGCCGCCCATGCGCCTGACGATGCGGTCGCTGATCGACAGGCCGAGGCCGGTTCCGCCATAGCTGCGCGCGATGCGATCGTCGGCCTGCTCGAAATCCCGGAAGATGCGCTGCTGCGCTTCAGGCGCGATGCCGATGCCGGTGTCGCGAACCAGGAAGCTGATCTCGTTCGGCCAGATCCCGGGCTCGACGATCAGCGCCACGCCGCCGGTCGCGGTGAACTTGATGGCATTGCCGGCGAGATTGAGCAGCACCTGACGCAGCCGCGCGGCATCGCCGGTCACCTGCATCGGCAGCCGCTCGTCGACATAGGCCGCGATCTCGATGCCCTTGGCCTGCGCGCGCGGCGCCAGCAACTCGGTGATGTCCTCGATCAGGCCGGACAGCGCAAAGGCGCGGTGTTCGAGATCGATCTTGCCAGCCTCGATCTTGGAATAGTCGAGCAGCTCCTCGATCAGCGCCATCAGCGCGTCGCCGGAGGTCTTGACCGCCTTGACGTAGGTCATCTGCTCCGGCGTCAGCTGGGTGTCCATCAAGAGCCCGCTCATGCCGATGATGCCGTTCAGCGGCGTGCGGATCTCGTGGCTCGCCATCGCCAGGAAGCGCGACTTGGCGCGGTTGGCGGCGTCGGCCTGATCGCGCGCCTCGGTCAGCGCGCGCTCGCTCTCAGTGCGGTCGGTGACGTCGCGGCCGACGCTCTGCATCTCCGCCGGCGCGCCGGCATCGTTGCGCACGAGGCCCTCGCGCCAGGCGATCCAGCGCGGCCCGAGCGGTCCCTCGATCTTCTGGTCGTAGACCCGGGTCCCGTTGGATTCGAGCGCGGTGTCGCCCTGCTCGAGCACCTTGAGCGCGGCGGTGCTGCCGGTCAGTTCGCTGCGGGAAATCTGCGCCAGCGCGCAATAGGCGTCGTTGGCATAGGTGATGCGGCCGTCGAGGTCGCGCAGCACGATCAGATCGTCCTGTGCCTCGTACAGGGTGGAGGCGCGCTGCTCGGCTTCCTGCAGCTCCCAGTTGCGGTCGGCCATCGCTTCATTGTGCATGACGATGGTGCGCAGCCGTCTGCGCATCAGCCGCAGCCGGATGCCGAGCGTCACGATCCAGAGGCAGGCGAGCGCGAACAGGAAGCTGACCCCGATCGCGAATGCATTGGGATCGTAGCCGCTGTGCGGCGAGAGGGCGCCGGAAATGAACCCGAAGGCGCTGCCGAATGCGACGGAGAAGATCGTGAACGAACGGACGATCGTCGCGACCCAGGAATGGCGCCGCAGGAAGCGGCGAAGGCGTAACTTGATCCGGAAGAAACGCCCCATCAATGGTGGTCCTGAGAGTGCCCGATCTGGGGATGAGGATGCGTCGGCGACCTTGCAAAGTGCTTGAAGTTGGTGGCTGTTTCGCGCTGCCCTCGGAACAGGGTTAGCGCGAGGTTAACTCCGCCATGATCCGGCGCGGAAAGTTGGGGTCAGGCGCGAGCGAGGCCGCTTCAAGGCGGCGATGGCCGTCGTGGGCGCTGACGATCAGGGCCGCGGCATCGCGCGCCGAGAACGTCTTCGACTGCACGTAGACGCGGTAATCGAACGGACCATCGTGGGTAAGATAGATGACAGGACCGGTTGCGGTCGGCTCGCTGGAAATTGCGACGAGCTGCGGCACCGCGTTGCTCTCGCAGGCGCCGGCCTCGGCATCGTCGATGTCATCGATCACGGTGAAGTCGGCGGCATCGGCGCTGTCTGCGATCTGAACCCGGACGGTGGCAAGGCCGGGATCGTCGGTGAAGCTGACGTGCAGCTGCGCCTGCCAGGGGACCGATGCGATCTGCATCGTGGCGCCGCCCACCTCGATGCAGGGCCGGGGACCCGGCAGCAATTCAGCGCGGGCAAATACCGCGGCCACGGCAAGGGGGACCACCGAGGCCAGAATCTTCATACGCAACATGACACAACCCACTCGACCCAAGCGCGCCGCGGACCGCGGTGCTTATGGTTTGCGGAGCGTAAATGGGAGTGGTTACCGTCGCGTTGACGCGCGCGATTCCGCCACGAATTGAAACAGGCTTGGGTTCGCGTCAGGCCGCGCGGCGCAAATCGTCGGCCAATGCACGATAGGACAGCGCTTCGGCGAGATGCAGCCGGCCGATCGTGTCAGCGCCGTCGAGATCGGCGAGCGTGCGCGCCACCCGCAGCACGCGGTGATAGCCGCGCGCGGTGAGGTGCATGTTGTCGGCGGCCTCGCGCAGCAGCTTCTGCCCGTGCGCATCGGGCTGCGCGATGGTCTCGAGCAGCGAGCTCGGCGCTTCCGCATTGGTGCGGACCTGCGGCATGCCGGCCGCGGCATAACGCGCGAGCTGGATGTCGCGTGCCGCTGCGACGCGCGCGGCGACTTCGGCCGAGCCCTCCGCCGGCGGCGGCAGGATCAAATCCGCCGCGGTCACGGCCGGCACCTCGATCCTGAGATGGATGCGATCCATCAGCGGGCCGGAAATCCGCATCTGGTAGTCGGCGGTGCAGCGGTCGAGCCGGCCGCGTTTGCAGGAATAGCCCGGCTCATAGGCGTGGCCGCAGCGGCACGGGTTCATCGCCGCGACCAGCATGAAGCGTGCCGGATAGGTGACGCGATGGTTGGCCCGGCTCACCGAAACCTCGCCGTTCTCCAGCGGCTGGCGCAGCGAATCCAGCACGCGCGGATCGAACTCCGGCAATTCGTCGAGGAACAGCACGCCCTGATGCGCGAGCGAGATCTCGCCCGGCTTGGCGCGCATGCCGCCGCCGGTCAGCGCGGCCATGCTCGCGGAATGATGCGGGCTGCGGAACGGACGCCGCGCGGTCAACGCGCCGTCGCGGATTTCGCCGGCGACGGAGGCGATCATCGAGACTTCGAGCAGCTCGGACGGCGACAGCGGCGGCAGGATCGAAGGCAGCCGCGCCGCCAGCATCGATTTGCCGGCGCCGGGCGAGCCGATCATCAGCAGATGATGCCCGCCGGCGGCCGCGATCTCCAGCGCGCGCTTTGCGCTCTCCTGGCCCTTTATGTCGCGCAAATCGAGCAGCACTTCCTCGCGCTCATGCACCTTCGGCTGCGGCCGCGACAGCAGCTGCGTGCCCTTGAAGTGATTGGCGATCTGGATCAGCGAGTGGGCCGCGATGATCTGGATGTCCGGGCTCGCCCAGGCGGCTTCCGAGCCGCAGGCGGCCGGACAGATCAAGCCCTCGTCGCGCGAATTGGCGCCGATCGCGGCGGGCAGCACGCCCGCCACCGGTGCAATCGAGCCGTCGAGGCCCAGTTCGCCGAGCACGGTGAAGCCGCTCAGCGCATCCGGCGGGATCGCCCCGATCGCCGCCATCAGGCCGAGCGCGATCGGCAGGTCGTAATGGCTGCCCTCCTTGGGCAGATCGGCCGGGGCGAGGTTGACGGTGATACGGCGGGCGGGCAGCGCGAGGCCGGAGGCGATCAGCGCCGAGCGCACCCGCTCGCGCGCTTCCGACACCGCCTTGTCGGGCAGGCCGACGATCGCAAACGCCGGCAGCCCGGGCGCGACCTGCACCTGCACGTCGACTGCGCGAGCCTCAATCCCCTCGAAAGCGACGGTGGAAACCCGCTGGACCATGCTGCCCCTATCTTCCGCCACCCAAGGTAGCGGAGCGGGCTGCCCAGCGCAAGAACATTAAGAGAACATCCGGGGCGACGCGCGCCGTCCCCGATCCAGGTGCATGATCGTGGATAACCGCGCGGACGGCCCAACGGCAGGCGGTGAACGCGTCCTTGCTTAGCCGCACCGTACACAATGCAAGCACCAAAGCGTGGTAGCTACAGCGGCGCGGACACGATCACCACGAATACGGTCGAGGGCTGCTACAGTATTTTCAAGCGTGGCATGAAGGGCAACTATCAGCACTGCTCCGAGAAGCACCTGTATCGCTACCTCGCCGAATTCGATTTCCGCTATTCCAACCGAGTCGCACTCGGCGTGAACGATGGGAACGTGCGGTGCTTGCCATGAAGGGTATCGAGGACAAGCGTCTCACGTACCGGCCGACTAACAAGCTAGTCGCCTGAGCACCTTGCTCGCCGATTCTTGCGCTGGCGCAAGCGGAAAAAGCGCGCAATCCACCGGACTCAAAAGACCGAATTGCCCCTAAACTGAAAAAGTCCCAGAGAGATTCGCCTGGGACCATTCCCGCTGGGAGCCGCGCGGGATAATTCGCGTTCAGTCCCCGCAAATATTAGCGGACGCGGATTCGGTCAAGCAGCTCTCACAAATTGAGAGATCTACCATGCCGTTCGGTCCTGACTATTTCGTTGCGATTAATGCTTCAATCGCAAAGGTTGAAAAGAAGCTCTATGAAAAAGCTAAGACGCCGCAGCAAAGGCACGAGATAGACGAACTCGTGAGCGAATTGAAAGCTGAGATCGCAAAGGCCAATTCAGCCTTCGCACAATCCGTCGGCTTCCCTATTTGCCATTGCAAGCCACCAGCCGGTGTTCCCATGGCATGGAAGGAAAACGAATCTGCTCACGTCTGTCCGGAATGCGGCCATCGGAAGGAAAAGCCAAAACCCATTCGGGTTGGTCCGAGCCGATTCGTCAACAGACGACGGGGCAGTGACGATTGGGACATTTTCACCGGGAAGTAGCAGGCATCTTCGTCTTCGGCTTTGTCGGCTTCTTTTTCCCAAGCTTCATTTCATCGTGAGGCTGGGGCATCCGCACCAAGGCGCCCACTACGCGCTTGGCCTCCTCTAATTCCTGTTCCGGTGTGTCATGTCAGATAGTTCCGATCCTGGTGAACCCAGCAACGCTGACGAGGTACGCACGTTTTTCGCCATATATGGCTCGTTTCTTCAGCTATGGCAGACTTTCGAGCTTGTCATAGAAGTCGCGATCATGCGGCGACTTAATCTATCTGCTCGTCACGCGTCCATTGTCCTAAACAGTCTCAATTTCGCGGCGAAATCAAACATCCTGTCCTCTCTTCTTAAAGAGGAGGGCGATCAGGAGGCACTTTCAGCACTCGGCAACGCGCAAACCAAGGCTGGCAGGAATGATTTCATTCACAGCTTCCTGACAATTCAAGACGCGGGCATCTTCCGGCTAGTGCGCCGAAATATCAAAAATGGGAACTACACTGCGGATCTAAACGAGTTAGACGTTCCGGCCATGTTTACGCATGGAGCCCAGTTCGCTGAAGCGTATGAGCGAGCCCAAACTGCCCTTGGCGTGACTAGTGAAGACGTCGATCAGTACATAGAAGCGATCGAATCTCACGCTTGAGACGCCCCATCTCGGGCAGCGCATTAAGAGAACATCCGGGGGCGACGCGCGCCGTCCCCGGATGGCCAGCCGTCACAGCGTCATCTGCATCGGCTCGGGATAATAGTGGAAGCCCTCGCCGGCCTTGGCGACGTGGCCGTAGCCCGGCCAGGCGAAGTGATAGGACATGACCGGCGTCTTGTTCGCGGCCAGTGTCTCCAAGAGCCTGACCCGCGAGGCTGCCGCCTGCTTCGGATCGGTGTCGTAGGAGAACTCCATCCGCGGTCGCTCCAGCAGCAGCACCGCGTGATGGGAGAGGTCGCCGAGGAAGGCGAACGACTTGCCGCCGGAGCTCACCATGAAGATGGTGTGGCCCACGGTGTGGCCGGGCGCTGCGATCGCCGTCACGCCGGGCAGGAATTCCTGGCCGTCCTTGAAGAACACGATGCGGTCGCGAACCGGCAGCAGGTTCTTGCGGGCGTGCACGACAAAGTCCTTCAGCGGACTGCCCATCTTGCCTTCGTCGGTCCAGAAATCGAGATCGCTCTGCGCGATGTAGTATTGCGCATTCGGGAACAGCGGCTTGTCGTCGGCGCCGACGATGCCGCCGATGTGATCGATGTGCGCGTGCGACAGCACGACGGCGTCGATGTCCTCCGGCTTGATGCCGGCTTCCTGCATGCTCTTCTGCTGCCGGCCGGTGGTCGGACCGAACGCCTTCGACGTGCCCATGCCGGTATCGAACAGGATCAACTTGTCGCCGGTGTTGACGATCGGCGAATTCTGCTCGAGCACGACATTGTCGGGCGAGAGGAAGTTGTCGGAGAGCATCTTCTTCACTTCTTCCTTCGGCACGCCGGTGAAGGTGCCGGAGGGATCGCCGAGCGGAAGCGGACCGTCGGAGACGACGGTGACTTCGGCATCGCCGAGCACGAAGCGGTGCCAATAGGGAGTCTGCGTGCCGAGTTTCGGCGCGCGCGCTTGCGCAGTGCCGCCGAGGAGTGTGCTGGCGCCGAGACCGGCACCGAGCGCGAGCAAGGATCGTCGTGAGACATTGAGCGTCATAACGTCTTCCTCCACAATTTTTATGAGTTTGTCGCGTTGTTGCCCGCGTTGGCCCGCCGCTTGACCTGACGCAGGCAAGAAGATGCTGCCCTCGCCCGCGCAAGCTGGCAAGAAGAATAAGGCGAACGCAGGCACGGCCAGGCGCTGGCTAAATTTCAGCCAGCCTGTGCAACGCACAAGGGAGGAGGATTATTTCGCGGCGCGCTTCTTCTCGATGGTATCCCAGATCTTGGCCGCGACGTCGGGGCCGTTGAGCCGCGCAATGGCGCGGATGCCGGTCGGCGATGTGACGTTGATCTCGGTCAGATTGCCGTCGATCACATCGAGGCCGACGAACAGCAGGCCGAGTTCGCGCAGCGCGGGCCCGACGGTGGCGCAGATTTCGCGCTCGCGATCCGAAAGCTCGGTCGCCTTGGCCGCGCCGCCGCGCACCATGTTGGAGCGCAGATCGTCCGCCGCCGGCACGCGGTTGACGGCGCCGGCGAATTCGCCGTCGACCAGGATGATGCGCTTGTCGCCATGCTTCACCTCGGGAAGGAAGCGCTGGATCACCCAGGGCTCCTTGAAGGTGACCGAGAACATGTCGAACAGCGAGCCGAAATTCATATCCTGCGGCATCACACGAAACACCGCGGCGCCGCCATGGCCGTGCAACGGTTTCATGACGACGGCGCCGTGCTGGTCGCGGAATGCGTTGATCTCGTCGAGGTCGCGCGAGATCAGGGTCGGCGGCATCAGCTGCGGGAAATTCATCACGAACAGCTTTTCCGGCGCGTTGCGCACGCTGGCCGGATCGTTGACGACCAGGGTCTTCGGATGGATGCGCTCGAGCAAATGGGTCGAGGTGATGTAGGCGAGGTCGAACGGCGGGTCCTGCCGCAGCAGCACCACATCGAAGCCGTTGAGGGCCTCGCGCTTCGCTTCGCCGAGCGTGAAGTGATCGCCGACCTCGTCGCGCACGGTGAGCGGCTGCAGCGGCGCCACCAGCTCCTCGCCGCGCAGCGACAGTTTGTCGGGCGTGTAGTAGGAAATGCCGTGGCCGCGCTTCTGGGCTTCGAGCAGCAGCGCAAAGGTCGAATCGCCGCGGATGTTGATGCGCGCGATGGGATCCATCTGGACGGCGATCTTCAATTTCATAGGCGTATCCCGAGAGGTCTGAGGGTAACTTTAAGGGCTTGCGTCGAATGCCGCTAACAGATGGCGCGGCAGGCTCCTCGGCGCAATCAGCACGGCGTCGAATCTAAGGTCAAATTCGGCATGTTCGGGATGCGCCATCAGCCAGGCCTGGGCGGCATTGACGATGCGCTGCTGCTGGCGCGGGGTCACCGCATAGGCGGCCTCGTCGAGGCTGGCCCGGGCCTTGACCTCGACGAAGGCGACGAGGTTGCGCCGCCGCGCCACCAGGTCGATCTCGCCATAGGGGGTGCGGAAGCGTTTCGCCAGGATGCGATAGCCCTTGGCAATCAGGAGCGCCGCGGCGCGGCTTTCGGCCGACAAGCCGGTGCGGAATGCGGCGACGCGTTCGGGCGAGGCGCTGTCAGTCTTCGCGCTGTCAGTCTTGGCCATCGCCGTCCCCGATGGTTTTGGCAAGCTCGAGCGCGCGGGCGTAGACCTCGCGGCGCGGCCGGCCCGACAGCTCGACCGCATGCGCCACCGCATCCTTGACACTGCCGCGGGTGAGCTGCGCGCGCAGCAGGTCGTCGAGCGCGTGCTGGTCCATCACCCCGGCATCGTCGGCCGGCGGGCCAATGACGAGCACGAACTCGCCGCGCGTTTCCAGCGCGTCCGCGCCCGCCGCAAGCTCGGCGACCGGCGCGCGCTTGACCTCCTCGTGCAGCTTGGTCAGCTCGCGGCAGATCGCAGCATGGCGATCGCCCATGATCGCGTCGAGATCGCGCAGCGTGTCCTGCACCCGATTGCCGGATTCGAACATCACGAGCGTCGCATCGATCCGGGCGAGTTCACTAAGCCGTGCGCGGCGCGCGTGCTCCTTGGCGGGCAGAAATCCCTCGAAGAAAAACCGGTCGGTCGGCAGCGCCGCCACCGACAGCGCCGTCAGCACCGACGACGGTCCGGGCACCGCGATGACGGCATGCCCGGCGGCGCAGACCTCGCGCACCAGCTTGAAGCCGGGGTCGGAGATCAGCGGGGTGCCGGCATCGGAAACCAGTGCGATCGCAGCGCCCTGCGCCAGCCGTTCAAGGATCTTGGGCCGGGCCTGGGTGGCATTATGCTCGTGGTAAAGCGCGAGCTCGGCGGTGATCGCGTAACGCTCGGTCAGCCGGCGCGTAATCCTGGTGTCCTCGCAGGCGATGACGTCGACACCGGCCAGCGTCTCCAGCGCGCGCAGGGTGATGTCGGCGAGGTTGCCGATCGGGGTCGCGACCAGATGCAGCCCGGGCCTGGCCTTCGGCGCGGCCAGCTGCTGGCCGCCGAGCGAAAAGCTTCTGGCCGCAGCGCCTGTCGTGGCATCGGAATGGTGGAGGGAACTGGCTTTTGCGCGCATAATGCCAATCTAGAGGGATGGCAGCACTTGCGCCACATCCGGAAACCGCGATGACGGTAGGCGGTTGCTGAGGGAAACGGGAGCCGCGGCAAGGGCGCCGCGGGGCCATAATCCTTTTGTTTTAGTTAACTATTCGCCGACAATATGCCCAAATCCACCCGCCTCATCTGAGGTCGATGGAGTCCTGGCCGATCCTGGTCGGCCAAGAGAAGAGAGACGATGGAAGGCCCGCATCACCGCAACTCCCAGCCGTCGGGCGCGACCCGGCGGACGGCGCTCGGCCTGCTCGTGGGCGCGCCGTTGCTCGCGGCCTGTTCCGGTATCCAGCAGAGCTTGAGCCAGTTTTCCAGCAACCCGGAAGGTGGTCCCGCCGGCCCGCAGCAGCAGCCGCAGGCGGTCGGTACCGGGCAGGTCAAAATCGGATTGATCCTGCCGCTGTCGGCGTCCGGCAATGCCGGGCTCGCCGCGCAGTCGATGCGCAACGCCGCCGAAATGGCGCTCGCGGAATTCCAGAACCCGAACATCCAGCTTCTGATCAAGGACGACGGCGGCAGCCCGCAGGGCGCATCGCAGGGTGCCCAGCAGGCACTGTCCGAAGGCGCCGAGATCATCCTGGGACCGCTGTTCGCCGGCTCGGTGCCGGCAGTCGCGCAACTGACGCGGCCGCGCGGAACCTCGGTGATCGCGTTCTCCACCGATTCGAGCGTCGCCGGGCACGGCGTCTATCTGCTGAGCTTCCTGCCGGAGTCCGACATCAACCGGATCGTCGATTATTCTTCCGGCATCGGAAAACGCTCGTTCGCCGCGATGGTGCCCGACAACGCCTATGGCAACGTGGTCGAGGCCGCGTTCAAGCAGGCAGTCGGCCGCAAGAACGGCCGCGTCGTCGCATTCGAGAAATATGGCGCCGATCGCGCCACGCCGGCGCGGACCGTGGCCCAGGCGCTCGGCCAGGCCGACGCGCTGCTGATCGCCGACGACGGCGATTCGGTGGTCGCGACCGCCGATGCGCTGACCGCGGCGGGCGCCAATCTGCGCAACATCCAGCTGCTCGGCACCGGGCTGTGGGACAATCCGCGGGTGTTCGCGAGCCCGGTTTTGCAGGGCGGCCTCTACGCCGCGCCCGATCCGTCCGGCTTCCGCAGCTTCGCCGGCCGCTATCGCACCAAATTCGGCGGCGAGCCGGTGCGCACCGCAACGCTTGCCTATGATGCCGTGGCATTGATGGCGGCGCTGGCGCGCACCCAGGGGGCGCAGCGCTTCGCGCCGGAGACGCTGACCAATCCGTCCGGCTTTGCCGGCATCGACGGCCTGTTCCGCTTTCGCTCCGACGGCACCAATGAGCGTGGCCTTGCGGTCATGAAGGTGGCATCCGGCGGCAGCACGCCGGTTGCGGGTTCGCCGAAGAGCTTTGGGGCTTAATTTTCGTCAGGCGGTCGAGCTGCCTTGTCGAGCGCCGGCACCCGCCAGCTGCTTTGCATGGGGTTGTTTTCGATATTTAGGCGGCGAGATCCGCGACGACGGCGTCGAGCACCGGGAAGCCTGACTTGGTCACGCGCAGCCGTCCGTCGGCATCGACGGCGATCGCGCCCTCCTCGCGCAGCATCGCGATCCGGTGCGGATCGAGCTTTCGGCCGGAGAGCTGCGCATAACGCTTGGGGTCGATGCCCTCGGCGAGCCGCAGCCCCATCAGCAGGAATTCGTCGGCGCGTTCTTCGCTGTTGAGGCTGTCATCGGTGACGACGCCATGCCCGCGCTCCTCGACATTCAGCAGCCACGCCTCGGGGCGCCGCTCGGTCGCGGTCGCGTGCCTGATGCCATCGATGTCGAGCCTTCCATGCGCGCCGGGACCGATGCCGGCATATTCCTCGCCGCGCCAGTAGACCAGATTGTGCTTGCACTCGGCGCCAGCGCGGGCGTGGTTGGAGATCTCGTAGGCCGGCAAGCCCTCGCGGGCGCAGACCTCCTGGGTCACGTCATAGAGCGCGCGCGAGGTCGCTTCATCCGGGGTCTGCAATTTGCCGGCGGCATGCAGCCCGAAGAACGGCGTGCCTTCCTCGATCGTGAGCTGATAGAGCGACAGATGCTCGGCCGCTTCCGAGATCGCCTGCTTCAATTCATCGGCCCACATCCGCGGCGTCTGGTCGGGCCGCGCATAGATCAGATCGAACGAGTAACGGTCGAACGCGGAGCGCGCGATCGCCACCGCGTCGAGCGCCTCGCGCGCGGTGTGCAGCCGGCCCAATGCCTTCAGCGAAGCATCATCCAGCGCCTGCACGCCGAGCGAGACGCGATTGACGCCGGCTGTGCGATAGCCGCGAAAGCGCGTCGCCTCGACGCTGGTCGGATTGGCCTCGAGCGTGACCTCGACGTCGCGCGCCACCCGCCAATGCTTGCCGATCGCATCGAGCACGGCGCCGACGGTCTGCGGCTGCATCAGCGACGGCGTGCCGCCGCCGAGGAAGATCGAAGTGACCTCGCGTCCCGGCACCCGGGCGGCCGTGGTCTCGATCTCGCGGGCGAAGGCACGCACGAAGCGGGCCTCGTCGACCGGCGCATGGCGCACGTGGCTGTTGAAATCGCAATACGGGCATTTCGACAGGCAGAACGGCCAGTGCACGTAGACGCCGAAAGCTTCTCGTTCAGCGTGGCTCAAGGCAGATCTCCGCGAGCTTCACGAAGGCACGGGCGCGATGCGACAGGCCGAGTCCGAGCGGCGGCAGGCCGTGCTTCTCGATGCTGCTCATCTCGCCAAAGGTCCGCGTATAGCCGTCGGGCAGGAAAGCCGGATCATAGCCGAATCCGGCGGTGCCGCGCGGCGGCCAGACCAGGGTTCCATCGACCCGGGCCTCGACCTCTTCGAGGTGATGGTCGGGCCAGGCCACGCACAGCGCGGAGACGAAATGCGCCTTGCGCTGCTCCGGCGCGGTGGCGCCGCGCTCCTGCAGCAGCCGCTCGATCCGCGTCATCGCCGCCATGAAGTCCTTGCCCTCGCCGGCCCAGCGCGCCGAGTAGATGCCCGGCGCCCCATCGAGCGCGTCGACCACGAGGCCGGAATCGTCGGCGAAAGCCGGCAGTCCGGTCGCCTTTGCCGCCGCGATCGCCTTGATCGCCGCATTGGTGCGAAAGCTGTCGCCGGTCTCCTCGGGCTCGGCCAGATCGAGCTCGCCGGCCGACACCGCCTCCACGCCATGCGGCGCCAGCAGTTCCCGCATC
Source organism: Bradyrhizobium macuxiense (assembly GCF_007993935.1). Lineage (GTDB taxonomy): Bacteria > Pseudomonadota > Alphaproteobacteria > Rhizobiales > Xanthobacteraceae > Bradyrhizobium > Bradyrhizobium macuxiense_A. The sequence continues at coordinate 192,520 of NZ_VITY01000004.1, forward strand.
TCGGCCAGCTTGCCGGGATTATGGGTGGCGATGACGAGCCTTCCGGTGATTCGGCGATGCATGACCAATCAGACTACGCGACCGCGATCTTTTGCAAGTCGACCAGACGCGCGACACCTTTGCGCGCCAGCGCCATCAGGGCCAGGAATTCGTCCTGCGAGAACGGCGTCTTCTCGGCGGTGCCCTGCACCTCGATGATGCGGCCGTCGCCGGTCATGACGAAATTGGCGTCGGTGTCGGCCTCGGAATCCTCGGCATAGTCGAGATCGAGCACCGGCGTGCCCTGGTAGATGCCGCAGGAGATCGCCGCCACATTGTCGCGCAATACGTTGGTCTTCAGCATGTTGCGGGTCTTCATCCAGTTGATGCAGTCGGCCAGCGCCACCCAGGCACCGGTGATCGAGGCGGTGCGGGTGCCGCCATCGGCCTGGATGACGTCGCAATCGACCGTGATCTGGCGCTCGCCGAGCGCTTCGAGATCGACGGCGGCGCGCAGCGAGCGGCCGATCAGCCGCTGGATCTCGACCGTGCGGCCGCCCTGCTTGCCGGCGGAGGCCTCGCGGCGGGTGCGTTCCAGGGTGGCGCGCGGCAGCATGCCGTATTCGGCGGTGACCCAGCCGCGGCCCTGGCCCTTCAGCCACGGCGGCAACCGCTCTTCCAGCGTCGCGGTCACCAGCACATGGGTGTCGCCGAACTTCACCATGCAGGAACCCTCGGCGTATTTGACGACGCCGCGTTCCAGCGACACGGGGCGCAGTTCATCGGGCGCACGGCGGCTTGGCCGCATGAAATCCTCCAAAAATCCGACAGATATGGCTGGGCGTGCTTGTAGGAGGGGCAGGGGGCAGCGGCAAGGGTCTTGGCGAGGGTTTTGGCGAGGGTTTTCGGCCCCGGTACCGCCCGGTATCAAGGGGGTGAATGCATGCTTGTCACCGGCCCTCCGGATCGACAAATTAGGCAGTAATTGTGAGGGACTGGAGTGTGACTCACCACGATCCGATCGGCCTGATTGCCCCGCATGCCGGGCTCGCCCAGCTCAACGAGCGCTCGCGCGACATTTTTCGTCAAATCGTCGAAAGCTATCTCGCGACCGGCGAGCCGGTCGGCTCGCGCAACATCTCGCGGCTGATCGCATTACCGCTGTCGCCGGCCTCGGTCCGCAATGTGATGTCGGATCTCGAGCAGCTCGGCCTGATCTACGCGCCGCACACCTCGGCCGGCCGGCTGCCGACCGAGCTCGGCCTGCGTTTCTTCGTCGACGCCCTGATGCAGGTCGGCGACCTCACCGAGGCCGAACGTCAGTCGATCCAGACCCAGCTTGCGGCCGTCGGGCGTGCGCAATCCGTCGAGGCGGCGCTTGGTGAAGCGTTGACGCGGCTGTCGGGGCTGACCCGCGCTGCGGCTGTCGTGCTGACGCAGAAATCGAATGCGCGGCTGAAGCACATCGAATTCGTGCGGCTGGAGCCGGAGAAGGCGCTGGTCGTGCTGGTCGGTGAAGACGGCCAGGTCGAAAACCGGGTGCTGGCGCTGCCGCCCGGCGTTCCGTCCTCGGCCCTGACCGAAGCGACCAATTTCCTCAATGCGCGGATCCGCGGCCGGACGCTGGCCGAAGCACGGCTCGAGCTCGAGACGGCGTTGACGCAAAATCGCGCCGAGCTCGACCAGCTCACACAGAAGGTCGTCGCGGCCGGCATCGCGAGTTGGTCCGGCGGTGAGAACGAGGACCGCCAGCTGATCGTGCGCGGTCACGCCAATCTGCTCGAGGATCTGCATGCGCTCGACGATCTCGAGCGGATCAAGTCGCTGTTCGACGACCTCGAGACCAAGCGCGGCGTGATCGACCTGCTCGGCCGCGCCGAGCGCGGCGAGGGCGTGCGGATCTTCATCGGCTCGGAGAACAAGCTGTTCTCGCTGTCGGGTTCCTCGACCATCATCGCGCCCTACGGCGACGCCCAGGGCCGGATCGTCGGCGTGCTCGGCGTGATCGGGCCGACGCGGCTGAACTACGCGCGGGTGATCCCGACCGTCGATTACGCCGCGCGCATCGTCAGCAAGATGCTGGGCGGCTGACCGAGCCGGATTTCGCTTTCATTTGATGGGTTTCGTTCACCCCGACCGGAGATCCCTATGCCCAAAACCGGTATGTTGCGCTTGATTTTCGCCGCCTAAAGCACGATATCCCGGGCAGCCAATCCCCAAGATTTGAACCGACGCGAGTTTTCGAGAAGGCAAGCCATGACCGATCCGAACCGGGCCAATGACAACACCGAGAATTCGGCGCCGACGGGTGAGCCCGTGGTCTCGAAGCCCTACATCATGCCTGACGATCCCGAGGTGGGATCGGCCGAGGCGCTGACCAAGGAACTCGCGGAGGCGAAGGACCGCACGCTGCGCACGCTGGCCGAGATGGAGAACCTCCGCCAGCGCACCCGCCGCGAGGTCGCCGACGCCAAGACCTATGGCATCACCGGCTTCGCCCGCGACGTGCTCGATATCGCCGACAATCTGCAGCGCGCGCTCGACGCCGTGCCGGCCGAGACCAAGGAAGCCGCCGATCCCGGCCTGAAGGCGCTGATCGAAGGCGTCGAGCTGACCGAGCGGTCGTTGCTCAACGCGCTGGAGAAGAACGGCGTCAAGAAGTTCGATCCGATCGGCGAGAAGTTCGATCCGAACTTCCAGCAGGCGATGTTCGAGGTGCCTGACGCGTCGGTGCCGTCGGGCACGGTGGTGCAGGTGGTGCAGGCCGGCTACATGATCGGCGAGCGCATCCTGCGTCCGGCGCTGGTCGGTGTCTCCAAGGGCGGCGCCAAGGCTGCGCCGAGCGCCGACATCACGGTCTGATCCGTCCAAGCTGCGAATGGGTAGGCGCGCTGTCGTGGTTTCACGGCAGCGGCTTCTCATGCGCTTTCGGCCAATAGGTGCCGAAACTCCAGAGGTTTCCTTCCGGGTCCCGGCAGGCGAAATCGCGGCTGCCGTATTCGGTGTCGCGCAGTTCCATTTCGATCTTGGCACCCGCAGCCGTCGCCTTCGCATGCAGGGCGTCGGGATCGTCGACGGCGATGTAGATCGAATCGGTGCGGCGGCCGCTGAGGTCGCCGACCAGCCTGCCATAGGCATCGTCGCGAGCCTGGCCCAGCATCAGCAGCGAGGAACCATAGGCAAGCTCGGCATGGTGGATCACGCCGTCGTTGCGATAGACGACATGCTCGGTGAATCCGATCACTCTCGTCAGCCAGCCGATCATCGCCTCGGCGTCCTTGCAGCGCAGGGTCGGGTAGATGCGGGGCGGTTCGATATCGTGCGTCATGGTGGTGGCCTCCTTGGCTGATGGCGCCACTCTGCACGAGACGATCCGGCTTCGGCTTGAAGGTTTGTTACCAGTCCTCGGCACGAACCAGCCGGCCGTTGGTCAGCGCCTGGCGACGTGCCCAGGCGGTCGGTGGCTCTCCTGCGAACGCGACGAACTCGCGCGCGAGATGGGCCTGGTCGGCATAGCCGCTTTCCGCCGCGATCCCTGCCCAGCCGAGCCTGGATCCGCTTTGCGCGAGCCGGCTCGCCCGATGAAACCGCATCATGCGCGCCAGCGACTTGGGCGCGATACCGAGCTCCGATCGAAACCGGCCGACCAGATGCTTGCGGCTCCAGCCGATCTCGCCGGCGAGTGCCGTGATGCCGATGGCACCGGCCGAGCGCGCCAGTCTTCGATAGGCGAACGCGACTTCGCGAGACGGCGCGTGGCCGGCGCGGCGAAGCACGAAGTCGTCGATCAGGTCGAAGCGGCGCTGCCAGCAGGTCTCGGCGCCGAGGCGCTGGCGCAGCCAATGGCCATCACGACCGAGCACGTCCTCGAGTTCGATCATGCGCCCGGCCAGCTCGGTCACCGCGCCGCCGAAGAAGCTGTAGGCCCCGAGCGGGGTGAAATCCATCTACACGCAGGCGGCGTGCCCATCGGACTCGATGTAGACCGGTCCCGCGTAGAGACCGGCAGCAAAGCTGTGCTGACGGTCGCTCGCTTGCGGCTCCCGCCCGAGCGCGATCAGGAACGGGGTGCCGAAGCTGATGATCAGCGGAACGATCAGCGGCGCGGTCTGCCGCTGTGCGAACCGGCCGGCCGCGGTCTCGCGATAGCCGGTCATCGCAGCAATCAGCTCCGCCGCACGCGGCGACGGGGCGCGCTGCACGAACTCAAATGCGACGGGTGCCGCGAACTCGGCCATGCGGTCCTCGCGGGAGGCGGAGGCTTACGCGATATCCGAGGACTGGATGCGCTTGACGCCGGCCTTGTCCATGTCGGCCCAGGCCTTGGCCAGGGATCCCTGGGTGTCGATGCCGCGGCAGGCGTCTTCCACCACATAGGTTTCGAAGCCGGCCTTGCGCGCATCGAGCGCGGTCCATGCCACGCAGAAATCGGTGGCGAGCCCGGCCACGAAAACCCGCTCGACGTTGCGCGCCTTCAGATAGGCGGCAAGTCCGGTGGTGGTCTTGCCGTCGGCTTCGGTGAAGGCGGAGTAGCTGTCGACATCCTTGTGAAAACCCTTGCGGATGATCAGCTCGGCCTGCGGGATCGCGAGGTCCTTCGACAGCCCCGCGCCGTCGGTGCCCTGCACGCAGTGGTCGGGCCACAGCACCTGCTTGCCATAGGCGAGGTCGATGACTTCGAACGGCTTCTTGCCTGCATGGACCGAGGCAAAGGAGACGTGTCCGGGCGTGTGCCAGTCCTGCGTCATCACCACATTGGCAAAGCTCTTGGCGATCTTGTTGATGACGGGCACGACCTGCTCGCCATCCTTCACCGCGAGGCTGCCGCCGGGCAGGAAGCAGTTCTGGACGTCGATCACGAGCAGCGCGGAGCCGTCGTCGGGCTTGATCGCGGCCGCCCAGAGATTTCTTGGAGCCAGCGTCGCAAGCGCCATCGTACCAAGGCCTGCAACGATCCGTCGTCGATCCAACATCGCGCCCCTCCTCGCTTTGCGTGATACAGCGCGAGGAGGCTAGTTCCGTTCGGCGAACGACGAAAGTGGGATTTTTCCGACCGGGCTGCGAACGGCGGGTCAGCCGCGCGGCTGGATGCCGTCGCGCACCGCTCGGAAGCGCGGGAAGGCCTTCTCCCAATCGGTGCGCGGCGAGCTGCCGATGACCCGCACCGATGTCTGCGCGCCGAACCGCAGCCACTGCACGATGGTCACCGGGGTGTTGTCCTTGCCGCTGACGGCGTCGATCCGGGTCTCGAAGCCGGGCTGGCCGTCGATCCGGATCGGTTCGGACATGGTGATCCGCCCGTCGCGCACGCCGGGGATCGTGGTCGCGATCTGCTGGGCAAAGCGGCCGCGGTCGTCGGGCGTGGCGGGCGCCGAAGCGATGACGCCAAGCAGCATGAAGGGCTTGGTCTCGAGGCCCTTTTCGTCGCCGTCGGCCATCAGCAGCGCGGCACCCGGCGCCAGCATGCGGATGTTCTTGAAGCTGCCGAGCTCGGTGACCTTGAACGGCATCATGGCGAGCTGTTCGTCGACCGGCACCTCGTTGCGAATCTGGGCCGAGGCGAACATCTGCCGGACCGCGTCATCGGTGTAGATCTTGCTGGCGTTCTCCGGCACCTGCACTGCGACATAGCCGGAGAAGGTCGGCCCCGGCAGGATCATGGAATAGCGCCGCACATTGCTGGCGCCGTCGCGCGCGCTCTCCACGGTGTAGTAGGCGAGGCCGGCCGGCGTCTCGAGGCTCTCGGGCTTGATGTTTCCGGTGCCGGCCGGGTTGGCCTTGAAGGCGGTCACGACCTCGTTGTAGGCGTCCGCGGGCAGGTCGGCGATCAGGACCTTGACGCCCTGATCCTCGGTCTCGAAGCCGATGAACGACTTGGCGCGGACGAGGCCCACCAGCGGCTTCATCCCGACATGCGCGCCCGGCGGAAACACCACGTCGGCGGCAAAGCCACGACAGGTGGCAGCAATCAGCAAGGCAACCGCAACGAGAACTCGAAAAGGCGTCATGGGGAATCTACCGGTTTTGCTTGGTGGCCGCGCAACGGGGCCGGTGCAGGGCTGGATGGCCTCTTTCAGTCGGACCGCTTTTAGCGGTTTTGATGACCCTGCAACAGGCCGCCAACTCTCCGCTCCGGGCCCGCAGGCTCGATTCCGTGGGCTTTTCGCCCCGATTGGCTGGCACTTTCCAGTTTCCCGACGTTTCCAACGAACGGCCGCCAGCGGCCAAACAGCGCGCCCTCGACCCGTGCGCCGCTCTCGCATACGACGTTTGTGAGCGTTCACTCAACAGCGCTGACGCCGAGCCGCGAACGTTCGTGGTCGACGGCCGGCCCCATCATTGCCGATTTGTTAACTTGGATCGGGCTTGAACCGGCGCCGCGTCCGGACTGACACAATCTTTCAAACGTCAGTCTTTTCAGGCCTCAACGTTGCGTCCAGTCCTTGCGGGCAGGACCCTCTGTCCTATATCAGGCTCACCGTCGCAATATCGCGAGTATGTGAACGTCTGGGGGTTCGGTACGGAGCGCCGTCAGGGCCCAACCAACCTGCCGTAGCAAAGAGGATATCAAAATCATGGGTAAGGTCATTGGGATCGACCTCGGCACCACGAATTCGTGCGTCGCCGTAATGGATGGCAAGAACGCCAAGGTGATCGAGAATGCCGAGGGCATGCGGACGACGCCGTCGATCGTTGCCTTCACCGACGACGGCGAGCGCCTCGTCGGACAGCCGGCGAAGCGCCAGGCGGTGACCAATCCCGAGCGTACGTTCTTTGCGGTGAAGCGCCTCATCGGCCGCCGCTATGACGACCCGATGGTCGAGAAGGACAAGAAGCTCGTTCCCTACAAGATCGTCAAAGCATCGAACGGCGATGCCTGGGTCGAAGCCGACGGCAAGACCTATTCGCCCTCGCAGGTCTCGGCCTTCATCCTGCAGAAGATGAAGGAGACCGCTGAGGCGCATCTCGGCCAGAAGGTCGAGCAGGCCGTCATCACCGTTCCCGCCTATTTCAACGACGCGCAGCGTCAGGCCACCAAGGACGCCGGCAAGATCGCCGGCCTCGAAGTGCTGCGCATCATCAACGAGCCGACGGCTGCCGCGCTTGCCTACGGTCTCGACAAGTCGAAGTCCGGCACGATCGCCGTGTACGACCTCGGCGGCGGCACCTTCGACGTCTCGATCCTCGAGATCGGCGACGGCGTGTTCGAGGTGAAGTCGACCAACGGCGACACCTTCCTCGGTGGTGAAGACTTCGACATGCGCCTGGTCGGCTATCTCGCCGACGAGTTCCAGAAGGAGCAGGGCATCAACCTGCGCAACGACAAGCTCGCTTTGCAGCGCCTGAAGGAAGCTGCGGAGAAGGCCAAGATCGAGCTGTCGTCGACCACGCAGACCGAAATCAATCTGCCGTTCATCACGGCTGACCAGACCGGTCCGAAGCATCTGACGATGAAGCTGACCCGCGCCAAGTTCGAGGCGCTGGTGGCCGATCTCGTCGAGAAGACCATCGAGCCGTGCCGCAAGGCGCTGAAGGATGCCGGCCTGACCGCCGGCGAGATCGGCGAAGTGGTGCTGGTCGGCGGCATGACCCGCATGCCGAAGATCCAGGAAGTGGTGAAGCAGTTCTTCGGCAAGGAGCCGCACAAGGGCGTCAACCCCGACGAAGTCGTCGCGATCGGCGCTGCGATCCAGGCCGGCGTGCTGCAGGGCGACGTCAAGGACGTGCTGCTGCTCGACGTGACCCCGCTGTCGCTGGGCATCGAGACGCTGGGCGGCGTGTTCACCCGCATCATCGACCGCAACACCACGATCCCGACCAAGAAGAGCCAGGTGTTCTCGACCGCCGAAGACAATCAGGGCGCCGTGACCATCCGCGTCTTCCAGGGCGAGCGTGAAATGGCGGCCGACAACAAGATGCTCGGCCAGTTCGACCTGATGGGCATTCCGCCGGCTCCGCGCGGCATGCCCCAGATCGAGGTGACCTTCGACATCGACGCCAACGGCATCGTCAACGTCTCGGCCAAGGACAAGGCGACCGGCAAGGAACAGCAGATCCGGATCCAGGCATCCGGCGGTCTGTCCGAGGCCGACATCGACAAGATGGTCAAGGACGCCGAGGTCAACGCGGCCGAGGACAAGAAGCGCCGCGAGGCCGTCGACGCCAAGAACCACGCCGATGGCCTGGTTCACTCGACCGAGAAGGCTTTGGCCGAACACGGTTCGAAGATCGCCGACACCGAGCGCCGTGCGATCGAAGACGCCGTCAGCGACCTTAAGGAAGCGCTGAAGGGTGACGATGCCGAGGCGATCAAGGCCAAGACCAACACGCTGGCGCAGGCTTCGATGAAGCTCGGCGAGGCCATGTACAAGCAGCAGGCCGAGGCCGATGCGGCCAAGGACGCTGCGAAGGATGACGTTGTCGACGCGGAGTTCACCGAGGTCGACGACGACAAGAACAGCAAGAAGTCTGCTTAAGCGGATTTGCGATCATGACCCTCACACCAATGAGCACGCCAAGCGTCTCGGAGGAGTGGGGGTCATTTTTCTTTAAGGCGATCGCTGCATCTTCCAGACAGGCGCAATCCTTGACGCGATTCTCAGCGCAATCTTTGGCGCAGTCTTCGGCGATCGCGATGAACTTCGGACGGAATTGAAGGATGTCCACCAAGCGCTGCTATTACGAGACCCTCGAGGTTGAGCGGAACGCGGACGAGACCAAGCTGAAATCGGCTTTCCGCAAGCTCGCGATGAAATGGCATCCGGACAAGAATCCGGGCGACGCCACCAGCGAAGTCCGATTCAAGGAAATCAACGAAGCCTATGAGGTGCTGAAGGACGGCGACAAGCGCGCCGCCTATGACCGCTTCGGCCATGCCGCCTTCGAGCAGGGCATGGGCGGTGGCGGCCCCGGCTTCGGCGCCGGCTTCGCCTCCTCCTTCTCCGACATCTTCGAGGATCTGTTCGGCATGGCCGGGCAGCGCCGCAGCGGTGGCCGCGAGCGCGGTGCCGACCTGCGCTACAACATGGAGATCACGCTCGAGGAGGCCTTCCAGGGCAAGACCGCGCAGATCGAGATCCCGGTCTCGGTCACCTGCGAATCCTGCTCCGGCACCGGCGCCAAGGCCGGCACCAAGCCGAAGACCTGCTCGCATTGCGGTGGCGCCGGCCGTATCCGGCAGGCCCAGGGCTTCTTCACGCTGGAGCGGACTTGCCCCGGCTGCCAAGGCCGCGGCCAGATGATCGAGGATGCCTGCACCTCCTGCGCCGGCTCCGGCCGGGTGACGCGCGAGCGTACGCTGTCGGTCAACATTCCTCCGGGGGTCGAGGACGGCACCCGTATCCGGCTCGCCGGCGAAGGCGAGGCCGGCGTCCGCGGCGGACCGCCCGGCGACCTCTACATCTTCCTGTCGCTGACTACGCACCAGTTCTTCCAGCGCGACGGCGCCGACCTGCACTGCCGCGTGCCGATCTCGATGGTCACAGCAGCCCTCGGCGGCGAGTTCGAGGTGCCGACCATCGACAAGGGCAAGACCAAGGTGAAGGTGCCGGCCGGCACCCAGTCCAGCCGCCGATTCCGCATCGCATCAAAGGGCATGCCGGTGCTCCGCTCGCGCCAGACCGGCGACATGTATGTCCAGGTCGTGGTCGAAACGCCGCAGAATCTGACCAAGAAGCAGCAAGAATTGCTGATGGAGTTCGAAAAACTCTCGTCCGGCGCAACCCAGCCGGAGGCAGCGGGTTTCTTCTCTAAGGTCAAGGACTTCTTCGGGAGCCGCTCCGTCTAGCCGCAGTCGTTACGCTTGACCGTAACGACTTCGATCTATACGTGTTTATGACTGTTTTCTGACAACCGCTCGATTGTGCGGTCCCCGCCTGGTAGCGACATGCCTTTGCAATCGTCCGTGCGTGCGTCGAAGAAGCCCCTCCGTCTCGACGACGAGGTTCGTTTTCTCCGTTCATGGATGGAGAAGCCGCTGCATATGGGCGCGGTGATGCCGTCCGGACGGCTGCTCGCGCGCACCATGGCGCAATATGTCGATCCCGAAGCCGAAGGGCCGGTCATCGAGCTGGGGCCCGGCACCGGGGCGATCACCAACGCGCTGATCGAGCACGGCGTCGATCAGAAGCGTCTCGTCCTGGTTGAGTACAATCCCGGCTTCTGCGCGCTGCTGCGCGAACGCTATCCGCAGGCCAAGGTGGTCCAAGGCGACGCCTACAGGCTTCGCGACACGCTGTGGGACGTCATGAAGTCTCCGGCCTCGGCCGTGGTCTCCGGCCTGCCGCTCGTCACCAAGCCGATGCTGACCCGCCTGAAGCTGATCCGCGACGCCTTCATAGCGCTCGCGCCCGGCGCGCCGTTCGTCCAGTTCACCTATTCGGTGGCGCCCCCGATTCCGAAGTCGCTGCCCGGCGTGTCCACTGAGGCCTCCGAGCGGATCTGGATGAACCTTCCGCCCGCGCGGGTCTGGGTGTATCGCAAGGGCTGACCGCCCCGCGCTGGGGCGCTCGCCCTGGACCTGCGATTTCAAAATGTCTGCGCTGAAAATCCTCGTGATCCCGGGATCGCTTCGATCCGGCTCGCTGAACGCGAAGCTCGCCGCCGTGCTGGCGCACGAGCTCGCGCAAGCCGGAACCGACGTCACCCGCATTTCGCTCGGCGATTTTCCGATGCCGATCTATGACGGCGACCTGCAGGCCAAATCGGGCGTGCCGCAGCACGCCGTCAATCTGAAGCGGATGATCGCCGCCCATCACGGTGTGCTGGTCGTGACGCCGGAATACAATTCCTCGGTGCCGGCGCTGGTGAAGAACACGATCGACTGGGTGAGCCGCGTGCAGGATCCGCACGAGGCCCGCGGCCAGGTGTTCCGCGAGCGTGTGTTCGCGCTCGCCGCGGCATCCGGCAACCGGCTCGGCGGCACGCGCGCGCTGGCGGCGCTGCGCCTGATCCTGTCGGCGTGCCATGCCACGGTGATCCCGAACCAGCTCGCGCTGTCATTCGCCGAGCAGGCCTATGACGACATGGATCACCTGAAGCACCAGGGCGACATCGACACGATGCGGGCGCTGGTGCGGCAGCTGATCGACCATTCCCAACGCATGATGTGAGGTGACATGCAGCCAGCCAAGATCGCTCCAAGGATCGCCCCAAGAGACCGGTTGATCGTGGCGCTCGATGTGCCGTCGGTCGCAGCAGCCGAGGCGATGATCGACAGGCTCGGCGACAGCGTCACCTTCTACAAGATCGGCTATCAGCTCGGTTACGCCGGCGGCCTTACGCTGGCGAAGCAGCTTGCGGGCCGCGGCAAGAAGGTTTTCGTCGATCTCAAGCTGCATGACATCGGCAACACCGTTGCGCGCGGCGTCGAGAGCGTCGCCTCGCTCGGCGCGACCTTCCTCACCGTGCATGCCTATCCGCAGACCATGAAGGCAGCGGTCGAGGCCCGCGCCGGCTCCGGCCTGAAGATTCTCGCGGTGACGGTGCTGACCTCCTATGATGACAACGACCTTCACGCCGCGGGCTATCGGCTCAACGTCTCCGATCTCGTCGAGGCGCGCGCCAGGCAGGCGCAGGCGCTCGGTGTCGATGGCCTCGTCAGCTCGCCCGAGGAAGCCGCCGCCCTGCGCAAGATCGTCGGCGATCAGATGAACCTGGTGACCCCCGGCATCCGTCCGGCGGGCTCGGCGACCGGCGACCAGAAGCGCATCATGACGCCGGGTCGTGCCATTGCCGCCGGTGCCGACTATCTGGTGGTCGGACGTCCGGTGATGGAAGCCGCCGATCCGAAGGCCGCCGCCGAAGCCATTCACACCGAGATCGCCGAGGCACTCGCCTGAACCAACAACAAGGGAGAACACAGAGATGGCGAAGGGATACTGGATCGGACGCGTCGACGTTCACAACGACGAGGGTTACAAGCCCTACGCGGTCGCCAACCTTGCGATCTTCAAGAAATTCGGCGGCCGCTACGTGGTGCGCGGCGGCCAGCTTAACTGCGTCGAGGGCCAGAGCCGCTCCCGCAACGTCGTGATCGAATTCCCCGACTACGCAACCGCGATGGCCTGCTACAATTCCCCGGAATACCAGGCCAACATCAAGGTGCGGCAGCCGCATTCGATCGCCGACCTCATCATCATCGAGGGCTATGACGGCCCGCAGCCCTGATCGCCGGGCGGCCGGTTCGGTTGCCGGAACTGCCATGGCTCGCTATATCGCGTGGAGAGGTGAGCCATGGCTGACATGCGTTTGATCGTTGCGGGTGCCGGCGGCCGGATGGGCCGTACGCTGACGCGGGTGATTTCCGAAACCCCGGGGGCGGTGCTGGTCGGCGCGCTGGAGGCGCCGGGCTCGGAACTGCTCGGCAAGGACGCCGGCGTGCTCGCCGGCCTTCCCGCCAATGACGTCAAACTGTCGGCCGATCTGTGGTCGATGTCGGCGGGCGCCGACGGCATCCTGGATTTCACCGTGCCGGCGGCGACCATCGCCAATGTCGCGATCGCGGCCGAGCGCGGCCTCGTCCATGTCATCGGTACCACCGGCCTGTCGCCGTCCGACGATGCGGTGATCCGCAGCGTCACCAACCGCGCCATCGTGGTGAAGTCGGGCAATATGAGCCTCGGTGTCAATCTGCTTGCGGCGCTGGTCAAGCGCGTCGCGCAATCGCTCGACCAGAGCTTTGACATCGAAATTCTCGAGCTGCATCACAAGCAGAAGATCGATGCGCCGTCGGGCACCGCCTTGATGCTCGGCGAAGCCGCCGCCGCCGGCCGCAAGATCGCGCTGGAGCAGCATTCGGCGCGCGGCCGCGACGGCCTGACCGGCGTACGGCGTGCCGGCGACATCGGCTTTGCCTCGCTGCGCGGCGGCACCGCGGCCGGCGATCACAGCGTGATCTTTGCCGGCCCCTCGGAGCGCATCACGCTCTCGCATCATGCCGAGGACCGCGCGCTGTTCGCGCAGGGCGCGCTGAAGGCGGCGCTCTGGGCACATGGCAAGAAGCCCGGCATGTATTCGATGACCGACGTTCTCGGGTTGAGTGACTGAGATCGTTCGTCGAGATCAAATCCAGCTAACGCAAAACGGAATCTGAAATGAGTGATCGACTTCTTGTGCTCGTTCGTCACGGTCAGAGCGACTGGAATCTGAAGAACCTGTTCACCGGGTGGAAGGACCCTGACCTCACCGAGCAAGGCATTGCCGAGGCCAAGGACGCCGGCCGCAAGCTGAAGGCGCAGGACCTGTCGTTCGATGTCGCCTTCACCTCCGACCTCACCCGCGCGCAGCACACGCTGACGCTGATGCTGGAGGAGATCGGCCAGACCGGGCTGCCGACCACCAGGAATCTTGCGCTCAACGAACGCGACTACGGCGATCTCTCGGGCCTCAACAAGGATGACGCCCGCAAGAAGTGGGGCGAGGATCAGGTGCTCATCTGGCGCCGCTCCTACGATGTGCCGCCGCCCGGCGGCGAAAGCCTGAAGGATACGCTGGCGCGCACGCTGCCCTATTATGTGCAGGAAATCCTGCCCGGCGTGCTGCGTGGCCAGCGCACGCTGATCGCCGCCCACGGCAATTCGCTGCGCGCGCTGATCATGGTGCTGGAGAAGCTGACGCCGGAGCAGATCCTCAAGCGCGAGCTCGCGACCGGCGCGCCGGTGGTCTATCGGCTCAACGCGGATTCGACCGTGGCGTCGAAGGTCGATCTGGCGGGGTAGGCAATGCTCAACCCGTCATCCTGAGGTGCGAGCGAAGCGAGCCTCGAAGGATGCACGGCCACCAGCCGGGCCGTCGACCCTTCGAGACGCGCTTCGCGCTCCTCAGGGTGACGGACCTTCGCTTTAATGCAATCCCACTTGCCCGGCTTCCCAGCCCAGCATCGCCTGCTTGCGGGTGATGCCCCAGTGGTAGCCGGTGAGCGCGCCGCTCTTGCCGAGGGCGCGATGGCAGGGCACCACGAACGACACCGGGTTGCGGCCGACCGCGGCGCCGACGGCGCGCGAGGCCTTCGGGCTGTTGATGTTGCAGGCGATGTCGGAATAGCTCACCGCGCGGCCCATCGGGATCTTGAGCAGCGTCTCCCACACCCGCACCTCGAAGTCGGTGCCGATCAAGACGACGCGCAGCGGCTGGTCCGCCCGCCACAACCGTGTATCGAACACGCGCTGCGCCAGCGCGGTGGTGCCGTCGGTGTCCTCGACATAGGTCGCGTTCGGCCAGCGCCGCTTCATGTCCGCGAATGCGGTCTGCTCGTCGCCGGGGTCGGCGAAGGCAAGCCCCGCGAGCCCGCGGTCCGTTGCGATCACGATCGCGGTGCCGAACGGCGACGGATGGAAGCCGTAGCGCAGCGTCATGCCGCCGCCGCCGGTCTTCCATTCGCCGGGGGACATCGCCTCGTGCGTGACGAACAGGTCGTGCAGCCGTCCCGGGCCCGAGAGGCCGGAGTCCAGCGCCGCGTCGAGCACGCTGGCGGAATCGCGCAACAGGTTCTTGGCGTGGTCCAGCGTCAGCGCCTGCATGAAGGCCTTCGGCGTCAGCCCGGCCCAGCGGCGGAACAGATGGTGCAGTTCATCCGGCGTGACGGCGGCGGCATCGGCCATCGCTTCGATGGTCGGCTGGGTGCGCCAGTGTTCCGAGATGAACGCGATGGCGCGCCGCACTGAGTCATAGTCGCGCAGCGCGGCGCTCTGGAGGCCCGGCTTGGCCAGGCGCTGGTCATGTATGGCGAGTGTCATCATGGTGTCTGATTTAGGAGCCATGGCGCATCCAAACCACCCGATTTCTGACAAGCTTGACTAGGTGATGGGGTTGTAGGTCGGGCCGCGTTTCGCGGCGTTGAGTGCCGCCGTCAAGGCTTTGGAAAAACTGGCCTTTTCGTCCGGGCTCAAGAAGCTGCCGACGTTGACCCGGCGGCCGCGGGACACCAGATAAAGCCGCTCGATGCCGAACTCCTCATGCGAGATCTGCTCGAACCGCACCCAGAGCGGATTGAGCACCCATTCCACCACATGGCCGCGGTGGCTGATCCTGCGCACCCGCAGTTCCGACGGCGTCACGGTGATCTCCTCGCTCGCCTTGGCGGTGCGGAAATTGACCTTGAACGCCCAGTAGATCACCAGCACGTCGAGGCCGAAGAAGCCGAAGATCGGCCAGGCGCCCAGCCACCAGAACACCACGCCGGCGATGAAGCTGATCACGGTGACGAACGACATCAGCACGATGAAGCCGGTGCGGTTCAGCGAGCGATGCGGCGTCAGCAGCGCCGAGAACAGTTTTGGCTCGGCCTCGGTGCCGGGATCAAAGTCGTTGCCTGCGGTCATGACGTATCAGTATATCCGGTTCATGGCCAAAATCATCCGCTCTCAACGCGCCAACACGCCAGGCGTTCGGTCGGCGCCGAAGAAGAAAGCCGCGAAAGCGGCAAAGCCGCTGTCCAAACGTGCGGCAAAGAAGCTGCCCGTAAAGGCTGCCAAGAAGGCGGCCAAGCCCAGGCCATGGACGGCGGAGGAGGTCTACGAGGTTTTCGACCGGTTCCGCAAAGCCAATCCCGAGCCGAAGGGCGAGCTCGAGCATCTCAACCCGTACACGCTGCTGGTCGCGGTGGTGCTGTCGGCGCAGGCCACCGACGCCGGCGTCAACAAAGCGACGCGGCCGCTGTTCGAAGTCGCCGACACGCCGAAGAAAATGGTCGAGCTCGGAGAAGATCGAGTGCGCGAGTACATCAAGACCATCGGGCTCTATCGCAACAAGGCGAAGAACGTCATCGCGCTCTCGGAGAAGCTGATCGCCGAATTCGGCAGCCAGGTGCCGCGCACCCGTGCCGAAATCGAGTCATTGCCCGGTGCCGGCCGCAAGACCGCGAATGTCGTGCTCAACATGGCGTTCGGCGAACACACGATGGCGGTCGACACCCATGTGTTTCGCGTCGGCAATCGCACCGGACTCGCACCCGGCAAGACGCCGCTTGAGGTCGAGCTGGGATTGGAGAAGGTGATCCCGACGGAATTCATGCTGCACGCCCATCACTGGCTGATCCTGCATGGCCGCTATACCTGCCTCGCCCGCGGCCCGCGTTGCGAAGTGTGTCTGATCAATGATCTCTGCCGGTGGCCGGAGAAGACCGTCTGAGCCATGATCGTCATGGTGTGGTAATAGGCTCGTCCGGCGTTCCGGTGCGTGATCGAGGAGTGTAGCGTGACAGAGCAGGTTCAAGACGGTTCCTCACGCGTCACCGAGCCGGCTCTTGCACCTGCGACAGCGCCAGTCGCACCGAAATCTGCGACCAAGGGTTTCTGGCGCCGTTTCGCGATCCCGCTGTTTGCGGTGCTCGTTGCACTCGCCTTCGTCGTTGTGGCGACCTCGCGCTGGAATGCGTGGATCGGCAGCGCCACGATCCAGATCACCGATGACGCCTATGTGCGGGCCGAGCTCACCCAGCTCAGTAGCCGCGTCTCGGGCGAAGTGCTCACGGTCGCCGTTTCCGATTTCCAGCGCGTCAAGGCCGGCGATCTCCTGGTGCAGATCGATCCTGCCGACTACCAGGCGCAGGTCGCACAGGCCGAGGCGGGCGTGGTCGGTGCGCAGGCCGCGCTCGACAACCTCAACAACCAGGTCGAGCTGCAATATGCGACCATCGCGCAGGCCGAGGCCTCGCGGCTGTCCGCGGAGGCGCAGGAGACTTTGGCGCGGCAGGAGGAAGAGCGTCAGCACTCGTTGTCGCAAACCGATGCCGGCACGTTGCAGCGCCTCGAACAGGCCACTGCGGCTTACGCCAAGTCGCAGGCCGACGTGAAGGCCAGCCGTGCGGTGATCGCCGCGCAGCGCCATCAGCTCGAGGTCCTGCAGGGCACCAAGAAGCAGCGCGCCGCCGACCTCGACGCTGCCAAGGCGCTGCTGGCATCGGCCAAGCTCAAGCTCGGCTACACCAGGATCGCCGCGCCGTTCGACGGCGTCACCGGCGAGCGCCAGGTGCAGCCGGGCGACTACGTCAACATCGGCACCAACCTGGTCAACGTCGTGCCGCTGCCGAACGTCTATGTGATCGCCAACTACAAGGAAACCCAGCTGACCAACGTCATGCCGGGCCAGCCGGTCGAGGTCACGGTGGATACGTTCTCCGGCGAGAGGTTGCGCGGCACGGTCGAGCGCATCGCGCCGGCGAGCGGATCGCAATTCGCACTGCTGCCGCCCGACAACGCCACCGGCAACTTCACCAAGGTGGTGCAACGCATCCCGGTGCGCATCCAGTTCGACAAGGGCCAGAAGCTGCTCGAGCGCCTGCTGCCGGGCATGTCGGTGGTGACGCGGATCAATACCGGCGAGGCGGTCGCCAATGCCGGAAAATAATGACGACCGTCGCAGCGGTCCGGTCTCGCGCGGTGACGTCGCGCGCTATCCGTTTTTCGCTGTTGTCGCCGTGCTGCTCGGCGCATTCCTGGCGAATTTCGACAGCCGCCTGACCACGATCGGCCTGCCCGATTTGCGCGGCGCGTTCTCGCTCACCTTCGACGAGGGCGCGTGGCTCTCGACCGCGGCGATCGGCTCGCAGATCTTCGTCGCGCCTGCGGTCGCCTGGCTTGCCACCGTGTTCGGCTTGCGGCGCGTGCTCGGCATTCCGAGCCTGGTCTACGCCGTGGTCTCGCTGACCATCCCGTTCGTGCGCGATTACACGACGCTGATTGCGCTCAGCATCGCGCACGGCATGCTGCTCGGCACCTTCGTGCCGGCGACGCTGATGATCATCCTGCGCAACCTGCCGATCCGCTGGTGGATTCCGGGAATTGCGATGTATTCGATCCGCGTCGGATTCGCGCTGGACTCGTCGAGCTCGCTGGTCGGCTTCTATGTCGAGCATCTCGGCTGGCAGTGGCTGTATTGGCAGGGCGTGGTGATAGCGCCGCTGATGGGGCTGATGGTCTATCTCGGCACGCCGAGCGAGCCGGTCAATCGCGACCTGCTGCACCATGCCGATTGGGGCGGCATGCTGCTGCTCGGCGCCGGCGTGGCGATGGTCTATGCCGGGCTCGATCAGGGCAACCGGCTGGACTGGCTCTCGTCGGGCACCGTGATGGCGCTTTTGATCGGGGGCGGGTTGTTGATCATCGGCTTCATGATCAACGAGATGGTCGCGCCCCGGCCCTGGGCGCATTTCAACGTGCTGTTCTCGCGCAATATCGGGCTCTCGCTGATCGTCATCCTCTTGTACACGCTGACCAGCCTGTCGAATTCGTCGCTGGTGCCGAATTTCCTCGGCGCCGTCGGCGCGCTGCGGCCGGAGCAGTCCGGCGTGCTGCTGTTCACCTACGGCGCGCTGCCGATGTTCGTGCTGGTGCCGATCTCGATCCTGCTGCTCCGCCATCTCGATCCGCGCATCGTCGTGGTGCTCGGCTTCTCGGCATTCGCGGCCGCCAATCTCTGGGGCACGCAGCTGAGCCATGTCTGGGCACGGGAGGATTTCGTCGGCATCGTGCTGCTGACGTCGGTGGGGCAGGCGTTCACGCTGCTGCCGATCATCATCATGGCGCTGTCCAATTCCGATCCGTCGCGGGCGACGGCGTTCGCGGCCTATATCCAGATCATGCGGCTCGGCGGTGCCGAGATCGGCGTGGCCCTGATGGGAACGTGGCTGCGCGTTCGCGAGCAGATCCATTCGAACTATCTCGGACAGCACGTCCAGAACGGCGACGTCGACGTCGTGAACTTGCTGAAGCGGTTGGCCGGTGAATTTTCCGGCCACGGCCTCGGGGCGGCGATGGCGCGGGCCGTCGGCAGGCTGGCGGCGCTGGTGCAGCGCGAGGCCAACACGCTCGCCTACATTGACGGCTTCTGGCTGTGCTTCTGGCTCGCGATCGCGGCGCTGTTCATTGTGGCCCTGATCACGCGTGCGCCGCAGGGCCCGCTGTCGCCGGTGCCGCTCGGCTTCATCAGGAATGTGCTGCGCAAGCCGGGCGCCGCCGCGTCCTGATTGACGAACGGCGCGGCGCGGCCGTCGCCGCCGGGGTCAATTTATAGTGAATGCCGCGCTCCCTGTATCTCACCGGCGTCTGAAATATTTTGCACGTCGCGTGGTTCCACAACCGGGGGAACTGGAGCCACGATGATCGAGACCAAGCAGACGGCCGCGCTTGTTTCCATGGCGACGGCGGTTCCACCGCATCTATTCCATCAGGGACAAGTCCTGCAGGCCGCCCGCAACCTTCTCGCCGACCGCTATCCCGAATTCGAGACGCTCTCGAGCCTGTTCGCCAACACCGGCATCCAGCATCGCCATGGCGTGAAGCCGATCGAATGGTATCTCGAACGGCGCGGTTGGCCGGAGCGGACGCAGGCGTTCCTGGAAGGCGCCGAGGCGCTGTTCGTCGATGCCGCCGGCAAGGCGATCGCGCGCGCCGACGTGACCGGCAGCGACATCGATACCGTGGTGACCGTGTGCTCGACCGGCATCGCCACGCCGACGCTGGAGGCGCGCGTCGCCGGCAAGCTCGGCCTGCGGCCGGATGTGTCGCGTGTGCCGGTGTTTGGCCTCGGCTGCGCCGGCGGCGTGTCGGGCCTCTCGATCGCGGCGCGGCTGGCGCAAGCGCGGCCGGGCGCGAACGTGCTGCTGGTCGCGCTCGAGCTCTGCACGCTCGCGGTCCGCCACGATGAACTGACCAAGGCGAACATGGTTGCGGCCAGCCTGTTCGGCGATGGCGCCGCGGCGATCGTGCTGCGCGCCGGTGACGGCGGTGCGACGCGGATCGAGGCGGCCGGCGAAAAGCTGTGGCCGGATACGCTCGGCATCATGGGCTGGACGGTCGATCCGGAAGGATTCGGCGTCGTGTTTCAGCGCACCATTCCGGATTTCGTCCGCGACCACGTTGGACTGGCCGTGAGCGAAATCCTGGCCCGGATGGAGTTGACGACCGATGACATCGACCGCTTCCTCTGCCATCCCGGCGGCTCCAAGGTCATCGCCGCGCTGGAGCGGGCGCTCGCGCTCGATCAGGGCACGCTCGATCATGAGCGCGACGTCATCGCGGCGTGCGGCAACATGTCGGCCCCGACGGTTCTGTTCGTCCTCGAACGCGCTTGCGCCAAGGGCCTGCCACCGCGCGCGCTGCTCACCGCGCTCGGGCCGGGCTTCACGCTCAGCTGCGTTGCGCTGAGGCACGCGGCGTGAGCTTCGCCTCGCTCATCCTTGCGTTGGTCACGCTGCAACGCCTCGGCGAGCTCGTGCTGTCACGTCGCAACACGGAGCGGCTGCTGGCGCAAGGCGCGATCGAGGTCGGCGCCGGTCACTACCCGTTCATCGTGCTGCTTCACGCCGGCTGGCTGACCGCGCTGTGGATCTGGGGCCGCAACCAGGATGTCAACCTGGCTGCATTAGCGGCTTTCGTGGCGCTGCAAGGCTTGCGGCTGTGGATCCTCGCCGCGCTCGGACCGCGATGGACCACGCGGATCATCGTCTTGCCGGGTGCGCCGCTGATCGCATCCGGGCCGTACCGGTACTTTCCGCATCCAAACTATGCCGTCGTCGTCGCTGAAATCGCGCTGCTGTCGCTCGCATTGCACCTGCCCGTGTTGGCGTTGATCTTCACCGTGCTCAATTGTGCGGTGCTCGCCGTCCGAATTCGCGCCGAGAGCCGTGCGTTGTCGGTTTCCGACTGGCCGCGCATCAGCACGCCATGAGCGAGCGGGCAGATCACCCGGCCGATACCCCATCGGCTGCGACCTGGGCGGGCTTCCTGCTGATGTGCCTCGGCATGTTCATGGCGATCCTCGACATCCAGGTCGTCGCGACCTCGCTGCCGACGATCCAGCGCGCGCTTGCGATCTCGCCCTCGGCGATGAGCTGGATCCAGACCGCCTATCTGATCGCCGAGGTGATCGCGATCCCGCTGACCGGACTGTTCACCCATGCACTGTCGCTGCGATGGCTGTTCGTCCTCGCCGTCAGCCTGTTCACCATCGCGTCCGTCGGCTGCGCCTTCAGCGACGGTTTTGCCGTGCTGCTGACGTTCCGCCTTCTGCAGGGATTTTCCGGCGGCGTTCTGATCCCGGCGGTATTCTCCGCCGTATTCACGCTGTTTCCGGCGCGCCTGCACCCGGTCGCCACCACGATCGGCGGCGCCGTCGCCGTGCTCGCACCGACCGTTGGACCTGTTGTCGGCGGCTGGATCACGCAGACCTGGTCGTGGCCGTGGCTGTTCCTGATCAATCTGATTCCGGGAACGCTCGCGGCCTTGGTCACGCCGTTGCTGCTTCCGAAGGAGGGGATGCATCTTCGCGCGTTCTCCAGGCTGGATAAATCGTCGCTGATCCTGCTCGCAGCGGCCCTCGCAAGCTTCATGATCGGGCTGAAGGAAGCGCCGCAGCGCGGCTGGGCCTCGATGCTCTGCCTCAGCTTGCTGATCGGAAGCATTGCCGGGATGGCGCTGCTGATCCGGCGCACGCTCCGCGCGGCGGATCCGATCGCGCAATTGACCCTGTTCCGGCGGCGTTCGTTCGCGATCGGTTGCGCTCTGAGCTTTTGCCTCGGCATCGGGCTTTACGGATCGACCTATCTGATGCCGGTATTCCTCGGCTTCGTCCGCCGCCACGACGCCTTCGAGATCGGCACCATCATGCTGGTCACGGGAGCCGCGCAGCTCGTCGCCGCGCCGCTGGCGGCCTTCCTCGAAAGTCGCGTCGGTGCGCTGGTGTTGACCGGCACGGGCTTCGCCTTGTTCGCGCTCGGTCTCGGACTGAGCGCCTTCCAGCCGCGGACGGCCGATTTCGGCGAGATGCTCTGGCCGCAGGTCGTGCGCGGCGTCGCCATCATGTTCTGCCTGCTGCCGCCGACACGGTTTGCGCTGGGCAGCCTGCCGGAGGCCGAAATTGCCGACGCCAGTGGACTGTTCAACCTGATGCGAAATCTGGGTGGCGCGATCGGGATCGCCCTGATCGACACCATCCTCTACGGGCGCAGCCCAATCTATGGCGAGGATTTTCGTGCGCGCCTGCTGGCAGGCGATGTCAACGCGGCGCAGGCGGTCGGGCTCGATCCGATGTTGCTGATCAACCGTCCGCCGGGTCCGCCGGACGATGCCACGGTGGCGTTCGTCCGGCCGCTGGTCGAACGGGCGTCGCTCGCGCTCACCGTCAACGAGGCATGGGCGATGCTCGCCTGCGTCGCGATCGCCGGGCTTTTGCTGGTGTCATTCGCGCGCGACCGGGCGCCGGCATCCCTCCAGGTGCCGCGGGAATGCGAGCTAGAGCATGATGCGGAAAAGTGGACACCGGCTTTCCGAAAAGATCATGCTCAAAAAGAGCATCTAGATTGAGGAGACGTTGCTTCGCCGCGCCGGCTCGATCAGCTCGCGCCGCGGACCCGACAGCCGCTTGTACATGTGGACCATGAAGGCCATGCCGAACAGCGGCGTCGCCAGGTTGACGATCGGGATCGACACGAAGGCTGCGATGAACAGGCCTGCGGTGAACACGGTTGCCGCATTCTCCTTGCGCATCGCCTTGGCATCATCAGGCGAGCGGAACCGCATCGCGGCGAGCTCGAAATATTCGCGGCCGAGCAGCCAGGCGGTCGCGATGAAGAAGATGATGAAGCCCGCGCCCGCGAACAGCACGAACGGCAGCGCGACCAGATAGACCAGCACCGTCAGCAGTGCCGTCTTGACGCCCTCGATCGTCGCCAGCGTGACCGGCAACGCCACGCCGGGATGGTCGGCCGGATAGTGCTCGCGCTCGACATGGTCGGCGACGTCGTCGACGAACAGGCTCGCCACCAGCGAGGTGATCGCGGGCATCAGGAAGATGCCGCCGAGCACGACGCCAAGGCCCGCCGAGATCGAGATGATCCAGGACAGCACGTGCAGCGTGGAATGGAAGTTGGGGCCGAGCATGCCTTCGGCCCAGACCTCGCCCGTGTCGGCAAACCAGCTCAGCAGCCGCTGCAATCCGATCGCGAGCACGGTGATCAAGACCAGCGCAAGCGCGATCGAGCGCCACAGGATCGTGCGCATCGGCGGCGACAGGATTTGCGAAAGCGCCTTGATGGCGGCATCGAACATGACCGGGTTACCTCTGCAAATTGACGTGCGAGAGGTAGCCACCCAATACGGCTTCGGCAAGTGCTGCCTGTGCCGCGGTAACAGCGTTTTCGAGCTAGGCGTCGAGCGGCCTGCCGCGGACGTTGGGTCCCCAGACACCAATGGTCACGATCACGATCATCATCGCCGCGGTGATCAGGCCGAACACGCCGCCGACCCCGGCCTCCTTCAACATGAACGCCACGATGAAGCCCGAGAACGTCGCGCTGAGCCGGCTCATCGAATAGACGAGCCCCGCCGCGCGCGCCCGGATCGCGGTCGGGAACACCTCGGTCTGGTAGGCGTGATAGGCGTAGGACAGCGTCATGTTGGCGCCGGTCACCAGCACGCCGCTGGCGATCAAAAGCGCCGGCGCGGTCAGCTGCGCGAAGGCGAGGCCGAACACCGAGATCGCGGCGGCGGCCCCGCAAATGATCCATTTGCGCTCGAAGCGGTCGGCGAAGGTTGCGGCCAAGAGCGGCGCGAGCGGATAGGCGAAGGCGATGATGAAGGAATATTGCAGGCTCTTGGTGACGTTGATGCCCTTCTGGACCAGCAGCGCGGGAACCCAGTTGGAGAAGCCGTAGACGCCGAACGCCTGGCACAGGTTGAAGATCATGAACAGCACGACGAGCGAGGCGTAGGGCGGCCGGAACAGGTCGGCATAGCCGGTCTCGACCGGCGCACGTGCCGGCGCCACTGCAGCCGCGGGGGCAGGGCGCGGCAGGGCCGCGCCGGATGCAGCCTCGAGCGTCCGCATGATTGTCTCGGCCTCCGCGGCGCGGCCATTGCGGGCCAGCCAGAGCGGGCTTTCCGGCACGTAGAGCCGCAGCACCCAGATGATCATGCTGGCGGCGGCGCCGATCAGCACCACCCAGCGCCAGCCATCGATGCCGTAGGGCGTCGCCGGCACCAGCCACCACGACAGCGCGGCAACGATCGGCACTGCCGACAGCATCACAGCCTGGTTGATCGCAAACGCCCGGCCGCGCATCCAGCTCGGCACCAGCTCGGTGATGTAGGCGTCGATGGTGATGACTTCGATGCCGATCCCGATTCCGGCGATGAAGCGCCACAGCAACAGGCCGCCCGGCGTAGTCTGGCACGCCATGATGACGGACGCCGCGCTGTAGAACAGCAGCGAATAAGTGAAGACGGCCTTGCGCCCGTAACGATCTGCGAGAAAGCCGAGGCAAAAGGTGCCGATGAAGAGACCAGCGAACGTTGCCGCGACGAAGGCGCCGATGCCGGAGAAGCCGAAGAAGGCCTGCGTCGTCGTGGTCATCAGCCCGCTGCGGGCGAGGCCCGGGGCGATATAGCCGGTGAAGAACAGATCGTAGATTTCGAAGCAGCCGCCGAGCGAGAGCAGGATCACCAGCCGCCAGACATAGGCGGAGGTGGGCAGCGCCTCGAGCCGTCGCGAAATCTGGTCGGGTCCGCTGGTCGTGTTGGCGAGATCGGCAACCGAGCCGAGTTCGACGGCGCTCATCATGGTCCTCCCCGGATGGTGCAATGGCCGCCTTTCTTGCGAAGGCGTGCGGTTCGCGCATGTTTGGCAGCCGGGAGCCAGAAATCCAGACGAACATATCGAAGGTATCGTTCGATATTTTCGATCGTACTTCCTGATACGCGCTTTCTTCACGCGAACCGGTACCCACTTCGCTTGAAAGCGCTTTAGATCAGAAGCGTCGCCTCCCAGGCGCCGCGGCCGACCTGGTCTGCGATCAGGGCGCGGATCAGGCGGCACATTTCCTCCATGACGTAAGTCATCGGGCGGTTGCGCAGGCGGCAGAGATAGAGCGTGCGGGTCAGCTTGGGTTCGACGACTTCGCGCGCGACCAGCAGCCGTGCTTTGAGCGGCTCGCTGACGAAGTGGGTCGTCGCGATCGTGCAGCCGAGGCCCGCGGTCAACGCCCCGATCATGCCGCTGGTCGAGTTGAGGTGCATGATCGCGTTGGCCTCGAGCCGCTTCAGCAGCACGGGGTCATCCAGCAACGCGCGCGCCGACAGTCCGTATCGCAACAGGATCAGCGGCAGCCGTGTCACCTCCTCGAAGGCGATCGGCGCCTTCTTGCCGATCAGCTTCTCGGTGCCGACGCAGAACATCTGCTCTTCCAGCACCGGCTCGGCGACCAGGTCCTTTTCCGACGGCGGGTTGTAGACCAGCGCGAGATCGACCTCGGAGCTCAGCAGATGCAACAGCGTCGCGCCGGAGAGACTCTCGGTCAGCGACAGCTTCAGGTTCGGATATTTCGTCAGCACGGTCCGCATCAGCGGCACGCCGATCGCCTTCATGCCGGAATTGGCCATGCCGATCGAGATATCGCCGGCGATCTCGCTGCCGCCTTCCTTGATCTCGCGCTCGGCCGCCGCCATCGCGCGCAGGATGATGCGGGCATGCTCGTAGAGCCGCTCGCCGGCCGCGGTCGGTTCCATGCCGCGCGGCTTGCGCTCGAACAGCGGCGTGGCGAATTCGGCTTCCAGATTGGCGATGTGGTGGCTCAGCGCGGACTGCGCGACATTGGCCTGATCCGCCGCCCGCGACAGGTTGCGCTGCTCGTAGACCGCGATGAAATAGCGAAGCTGGCGCGAATCCATGGGGGCTCAGCGTTCTAGAACGGCGAATACACTATTCGACAGATTATATTTTTCAGATAGCGTGCGGAAGCCTAACCTGCGCCGATCACAAAGCGTTTTCGAGCGAAGTGGGTACCGGTTCGCGTGAAGAAAACGCGTCTGAATCAAGAGCGCAACGAGCACGGAGAAACCGATGACCGGGAGCGGACTGCCGCTGGAGGGCGTGAGGGTCGTCGAGATGACCCACATGGTGATGGGGCCGACCTGCGGCATGATCCTGGCGCAACTCGGCGCCGAGGTGATCAAGGTCGAACCTCCGGCCGGCGACAAGACCCGCTCGCTCGGCGGCATGGGTGTCTCGTTCTTCCCGCTGTTCAATCGCGGCAAACGCAGCATCGTGCTCGATTTCGCCAAGCCCGAGGACCGCGACACGATGCACCTTCTGCTCGCCGGCGCCGACGTGTTCCTGGAGAATTTTCGCGACGGCCAGCTCGACAAGCAGGGTCTCGGGCCCGAGGAGCTGCGCGCGAAATATCCGCATCTGATCATCGCCGGCCACAAGGGCTTTCTCTCCGGCCCCTACGATCATCGCCCGGCGCTCGACGAGGTCGTCCAGATGATGTCGGGGCTCGCCGCGATGACCGGCACAAGCGAGAAGCCGCAGCGCGTCGGCTCGTCCGCCAACGACATCATGGGCGGCATGTTCGGCGTGATCTCGATCCTCGCCGCGCTCTACCAGAAGCGTGCCGGCAAGGCCGATGGTGCCGACATCCGCATCGGCCTGTTCGAGAACTGCCTGTTCCTGGTCGCCCAGCACATGGTCGAGTACGAGATGACCGGGCGCAAGCCGCGCTCGATGCCGGAGCGTGAGCACGCCTGGCCGATCTACGACATCTTCGATGCTGCCGGCGGTGACCGCATCTTCATCGGCGTCGTCACCGAAGGCCATTGGCAAAGCTTCTGCCGCGAGTTCGGTTTGCAGGAATTTGCCGACGATCCGACGCTGCGCTCTACCACGGACCGCATCATGGCCCGCGACCGGATCATTCCGCGCGTTGCCGAGGTGATCAAGGGCTGGAAGGTGGCCGACCTTTCGGCGAGGCTCGACGTGCTCAACATCTGCTTCTCGCCGATCAACCGGCCGGAGGATCTGCTGCAGGACCCACATGTGCTGCGGCCGGGTGGCCTCGTTCACAACGTCAATGCCGACGGCAAGCCGTTCCGCGTTCCTGCGCTGCCGGTCGAGTGGAACGGCCACAATATCGGCGAGGGCCTGAAGGTGCCGGTGCTTGGCGCCGATACCGACGCGGTCCGCGCCGAACTCGCACAACAGACAATTTCATCAACCGGAAACGCTGCGTGAGGCTGACATGACCCGCGTCCACGATATCTATCCCAACGACAGAGTGAGCCTGCGCGAGGTCGGTCTGCGCGACGGCCTGCAGCTGGTAAAGACATTCCCGTCCACCGCGGCGAAGCAGCGCTGGGTGCGCGATGAATATGCCGCCGGCGTCCGGCATTTCGAGGTCGGCTCGTTCCTGCCGGCCAAGACCTTTCCGCAATTCGTCGATGTCCGCGATATCGTCGCGACCATCGCCGCGCTGCCGGGCGCGCATGGTGTCGCGCTGGCGCTGAACGAGCGCGGCGTCAACGAGGCGCTGGCCTCCGGTGTCGCCGAGATCGCCTCGGTGGTGTCGGCGACCGAGGAGCACAGCCAGGCCAATGCCAACCGCTCGCGCGAATCCGCGATCGAGAACATCAAGCGGCTCTGCGAGCTGCGCGACGCCAGCGCACACAAGCCGCTGGTCAATGCGGCGATCTCGATGGGGCTGGGCTGCTCGATCGTCGGTGCGGTCGATCCGAATGAGGTGCTGCGCCTCACCGAGAAGCTCTACGAGGTCGGCGTCGACATGGTCGCGATCGCCGATACCGTCGGCTATGCCGGACCGAAGCAGGTCGGCGGGCTGACGCGCGGCGCGGTGAAGATCGCAGGCTCCAAGCCGGTCTGCGTCCATCTGCACGACACGCGGGGTATGGGTATCGCCAATGCCTCGGCCGCGCTCGATGAAGGCGCCCGCGTGCTGGATGGTTCGCTCGGCGGCCTCGGCGGCTGCCCGTTCGCGCCGGGCGCCACCGGCAATGTCGTGTTCGAGGACCTCGTCTTTCTCTGCGAGAGCAAGGGATTTCCGACCGGCATCGATCTCGATCGCTTGGTCGAGGTGCGCGCGATCCTGAAAGCCGAAATGCCGAACGAGCAGCTCTATGGCGGCCTCGCCCGCGCCGGCCTGCCGCGTGGCGCCAAGGCCAAGGCGGCGTAGCCTGACCTTCCGCCGCGCATCGGCAACGTTCTGATCAGTCGCGGATGCGGTGGCTCGAGCTGAAATCCTCGACATCAGGCTGCATTGGGGCTGTTTCGCGGTAGGGCGGCACGATCAGCATCACGACCCGCCGTGTTCGGCCGGGCCTGCCCAGCAGCGTCGCCTGGGCGTCAAACTCGGAGCGAAAGACGTCCGTCGCGCGCAACGTCGTGCGCGCCATCCAGCTCAGGCAATCCGGCTGGTCGGCGAAGCACAATGCGGCCCAGCCGCGATCGAGCGTGGTCTTGCGCGGCAGCCCCCAGGTGTACTGATAGGCAAACGGCCGGGCATAGAACGGATGATCCGGGCTGTAGAAGGCGGCAGCGAAGGCGAGCGCATCGTCGCCGCTAACGGCCGCGAGCGGCGTCCCGGCCGCATCGTGCCATCGTTCGGTGAGCTCGGTCGCGACTGCATGATAGAAGCCGCGGCCTTCTTCATAGCCGTGGGCGTGGCGATAGAGTGCGTGGACCGGAGCGCCGGCGGCAACCGCGAGAATCGCGATGCCCGCCACCATGACGGCCAGGTTGACCGCATAGAACCGCTCGATCGGGTAGCTCGTTCCGCACACGATCAGCACGATGAACAGGAAGAGGCCCTGTACCGCCCAGAGCGAGGGCAGGTCGGTGCCGATCGCGAGCGACACCATCACCGGAAACAGGATGGTGCCGATTGCGACCAGCCGGAGCAGACGGAGCCCCGGGTTCATTGCGCGGAAATCCGCAGGCAGCCGCGCCAGCCGCCGGCCGGCAATGAACGCCCAGGTCACCGCCGCGACCGAGAGGGCAGCGATCAGGCCCATGATGAAGTAGGAGACTTCCCACAGCGCCGCGACATGATCGGCACCGGCATGCGCGAGCGCATAGTCGAACGTCGTAGCGCCCGTCGTGGCGAGCCAATGCAGATGCGGGCCGAGCACCAGCATGCCGGTCAGCGCCGAGATCCAGGGCGAGGCCGACTGCAGATAGCGGCGGCGACCGGGATGCAGCACGGCCGCGAAAACGAAGCTTGCGACCAGGAAGATCGAATAATATTTGCCGAGCATCGCGAGTGCACAGGCCACGCCTGCCGCGATCGCCCATCCGAGTTGCCGTGGCGCCTCGAACGCGCGCAGGAAGCAATAGGTCGCCAGCGGCCAGGATGCCAGCAGCACCGCGTTCGCGTTGAACCGCTGGGCGTGGAATTGATAGGCCGGCAGCAGCATCGCCAGCAGCAGGACGATCGCGCGCTTCTCGCCGCGGACGAAGCGGCGCGAGATCAAGTCGACCGCCCACAGCGCCACGGCTGCGTTGGCCATCGCCATCAGCTGCAGCGACCAATCGCTCAGCGGAAAGACCGCGGTCCATCCCCGGGTGATCCAGCCCATCAGTGGCGGATGCTTGGGGTATCCCCAGGCGAGGTGGCGGCCGAGCGTCCAGGTCTCGAGCACGTCGGGATGCAGGCCGGCACCGAGATAGGCGATGATGAGATACGCCGTCCAGATCGCGACGAAGAGGACGAGCAGCAACGGGATCGACCACCCGGTCTCGATTCCCTCGAGCCAGCTGTTGAATGGACGGCGCCAGCGTGCCGGGTCCTTCTCCGACGCGGCGGCCATCGCCGAGAAATCGAACAACGAAAACACCGTAAAACTACCGGATGAAAGCAAGCTTGAATCGCGCGCACCCTAGTGATGCAGCAGCGAGAACTCAACGACGAAGCCGGACGACGAGACCGATTCCAGATCATGGTTGATGCGGCCGTCCGCGGAGCGCGCGGTATCCGGCGTCTGGCATCGGCGGCCGTTATCCCGGCGTGGGCTCCGTGCTGATCACTTCCGCAGCCGGAAGCGTCGCCTCTTCGTCAATCGCTTCAGGAACAAGCGGCGGCGACTTACGCTCTGGAAACACACTGAATTCGCCGGCTACCTCCTGGAGCGGCTTCTGCTTGTCGGCCCAGTGCAGGGCCGTGTAGTCGAAACCGTGCACGATGGTGGGTTTGACGACTTCGAAATAGGGCGAGATGTCGAAGTCGCGCGGCATGTAGAGCGAGGAATCGCGGATATGCAGGATCTCGCGGCGCGCCTTGCGGCTGGCGGCGCGGGTGATCTTGGGCAGGATCGGATAGCGCACGGCGTCGAACGCCTGCGCGATCAGCGCCGAGCAGATGATCTTGGTCGGATCGCCGGAGCCGAATGCGATCATGCGGCGGCGCCAGCGCTGCGGGATCGGCAGCGGAAACAGATAGCGCGCGAGATCGACGATGTTCTTGGTGTCGTAGCCGAAGCCGATGCGGTTGATGGCATAGCGGCACACCGTGGTGCGGTCCTCGAACGACAGTCCGACCGGACGGCAGAGGCGGGTGTGATAGGACAGGTATTTCGACAGCGGCGCGGAGGTCACGCCTTCGCCGATGTTGGCCTCGATCAGCACATGCTGCTCGCCGTCGGGCTCGAACGCGCCGTCGATCGGTCCGACAAACAGCGCGGCATGCGACCAGGTCGATTGCGTGAGATACTTGATGATGCCGGAAATGCGGTTGTTGCCTTCGACCAGCAGCACATCGCCGGGCTGCATGATGCCCCGCAGATGGTCCGGGTCGCTCGGCGTGAACGGCTCGTAACCGGGGACTTCCTTCGACAGGTACCCCGCGATCCATTTACCGACGGTATCGAGCATTACGCCCATGGATTCCCCCCAGCGGTTCTACGACCGCTTGTGTTCACTTAATCATGGTCGCAAGCCGTTGCAATTTAGTTCATGCCATCGGCGGATCAATCATGATTGATTTACCATGAGTGTTGCTGCGATCGGTGAGATGCGGCACAGTTCGCGAAGCGTTCCCATTCTCTGCAAGTCCCCGGAAACCATGCCAGAAACAATGTCATGACAGCGACCCGCCGCGATTTCCTGTCGGCGTCGGCTGCTCTCGCGCTGGCGCCAGTATTTGGCGGCCGGGCGCTTGCCGCGCCTCCGCCGCGCGAGGCCGACATCGTCGTGATCGGCGCGGGTGCCGCAGGCATTGCCGCGGCGCGACGGATCGCCGCCGCGAACCGCAAGGTGATCGTGGTGGAGGCGTCCGGCCAGATCGGCGGCCGCTGCCAGACCGACGCATCGAGCTTCGACGTGCCGTTCGACCGCGGCGCGCGCTGGATGCACAATCCCGAAACCAATCCGATGATCCGCCTGGCGCGCTCCGCAGGACTCGACATCGTGACGGCGCCCGCGGGCCAGAAGATCCGCATCGGCCGGCGCTACGCCCGCCCCGGCGAGACCGAGGAATTCCTGGCCGCGCTGGTACGCGCCAATCGCGCCATCGACGACGCCTCGCGCAAGGCCGATATCGCCTGCGCCGCAGCGATGCCGAAGGATCTCGGCGATTGGGCCGGCACCGCGGAATTCCTGCTCGGCGCCAATTTCAGCGGCAAGGATCTGAAGGATCTCTCCGCCGTCGACAAGGTGCGCGCGCAGGATCGCAACACCGCGATCGCCTGCCGGCAGGGGCTCGGCGCGCTGATTGCGAAACTCGGCGAGGGGCTGCCGCTCGTGCTGTCGACGCCGGCGCAACGCATCCTGTGGAGCAATCGCGACGTGATGGTCGAGACGGCATCCGGCAAGATCACCGCGCGCGCCGCTATCGTCACGGTGTCGAGCAACGTGCTCGCGAGCGGCAATATCAAGTTCGCGCCCGAGCTTCCGAAGCGCGCGCTCGACGCCGCCGCCAAGCTGAACCTCGGCAGCTATGATCGCATCGCACTGCAGATCCCCGGCAATCCGCTCGGGCTGTCGCGCGACGACGTCATCATCGAGCAGAGCAATTCGACCAAGACCGCGCTGCTCTACGGCAACATCGCCGGATCCTCGCTGTGCACGATCGACGTCGCAGGCTCGTTCGGCCGCGACCTGTCGGCGCAGGGCGAGAAGGCGATGGCTGCGTTTGCGGTGGAATGGCTGACGAAGCTCTATGGCAGCGAGGTCGGCGCCGCCGTGAAGAAGACCAGCGCGACGCGCTGGAATGCACAGCCCTTCATTCAGGGGGCGATGTCGGTCGCCTCACCCGGCGCGCAATTCTCGCGCCGGATCCTGGCCGAGCCGATCGGCGCGATGTATCTCGCCGGCGAGGCCACCCATGAGACGCTGTGGGGCACGGTCGACGGCGCCTGGGAGAGCGGCGAGCGCGCTGCCGACGCCGCGTTGCGCAGGATCGGCGGCGTGAAGGAGACGACGCCGGAGCCCGCAGCCCCCGCCGCAAAACACAAGCGTCGCGCGCCGCGATCG
Organism: Bradyrhizobium macuxiense; assembly: GCF_007993935.1. Classification (GTDB taxonomy): domain Bacteria; phylum Pseudomonadota; class Alphaproteobacteria; order Rhizobiales; family Xanthobacteraceae; genus Bradyrhizobium; species Bradyrhizobium macuxiense_A. Next base: position 224,749 of record NZ_VITY01000004.1, read on the forward strand.
GCCGGGCCGATGAATTGATGGTTGGATGAGGAGACGGCTGCGCGTGGCCGGCTTGACCATCGCGCGTGCTGTGATTTGGCGTTGGGTGCTGCCACACTATAGGTGTCGTCCCTGCGAAAGCAGGGACCCATACGCCGCAGCAGACGTTGTGAACGGGACTCGTCGTTCCAACGTCGTTCGCCAATAACCATTCGTGGTTATGGGTCCCTGCTTTCGCAGGGACGACACCGAATGTGTTCGGCGGCCTGTGGTCATAGTCAGCATTCTCGCGACATGATTTGCCCGAGCTTTGCATCTCATTTCGCCGCTCTGAAATCAGAAGGCGCAAGGGAAGCCGGGGGTCCCGCGTCCCTTTCCCTCCGTCATTCCGGGCTCGTGCTTCGCACGCCCTCAGGTGGGCAATTGCGCACCGGGGAATGACGAGGCGAGAGAGTCCGCGCCTTCTCACACCGGCAGCTTCAGCTCCATCAGATCCTTCGCCACCACGATCCGGCCCTTGAAATTCGTCTTCACATCCCGCGTCCAGTCGTCGTCGGTGACTTGCGGATCGTCGCCGGGCACGAAATGGCTCAGCACCAGCGTCTTGACGCTGGCGGCGGCGGCGATGCGGCCGACGTCTTCGGTCGAGGTGTGGCTGTCGAGCAGATGCTTCTTCAGTGTCGCGCCGTTCTTGGTCTTGGCGACCAGGCGATCGACCGCCGGAATGTAAAGGCATTCGTGCACCAGCACGTCGGCGCCTTTGGCGAACTCGGCAAGCTTCGGATTGTAGGCGGTGTCGCTGGAGAACACGATCACACCGTCCGGCGTCTCGAACTTGTAGGCGAAGTTGTCGACGATCGGCGGGTGCGGCGTGCGGAACGCGGTCACCGTCACGTCGGGCGTCTTCAGCACCACGCCACCGTCGGTGATGTCCTTCGCGATCAGGAGCTTTCGCGGATCGGGCCGGCCTTCATCCTCGATCCGGGTCTCGACGTCGAACTTGTTCAGCTCCCAATACTCCTTCGTCATCGCCTCGATGCCCTTGGGACCGAACGAATGGATCGGCGTCGAGAGGCCCGCCGCCCAGGCGTTGTAGAACAGATTGCCGTATTCCAGATTGTGATCGGAATGGTGGTGGCTGATGAAGATGTACTTCACAGAAGGGATCGGCACGCCGGCGCTGACCAGCTGACGACTGACGCCCATGCCGCAATCAATGACAATGGGCGTGTCGTTGACGACGACGAGATTGGCGGGGTTGGAGGCGCCGATACCGACGCGCGGGCCGCCCTTGGTGCCGAGGAACACGATCCGGGTGCGTGGTTTGGCATTTTGCGCGCGCACGCTGGGAGCCGCGAGCATGGTGGCGCTGCCGAGCGCCAGTTTCAATGTGGTGCGGCGATCGATCATGGTGTTCCTCCCGCAGTCTTCTTCTGAGCTCTGCCGACCCTACCCGCCGCGCAAAATGCCATCAAGCGCGGGCAGGCCGACGATAACGGCCGCTGCGATCAGCGCGTAGCAGATCGCGCGAAACACCTGCTCGCTCGCCTTGCCGAACAGCGAGGCGCCGAACCAGACGCCGATGCCGTAGATCGGACCTACGATCAGCGAGAATTTTGCCGATTCGATCGTGATCAATCCGGTGAACCAGTAGCTGACCAGCGAGAAGAAATCCGAGGCGCCGAAGAACAGCACGATGTTGGCGCGTGAGACCACTGACGAGATCGGGCGTCCGAGCCAGTAGGCGACGATCGGCGGGCCGCCGGTCTGCGCGAGGCCGCTGCAGAAGCCGGAGAGGCCGCCGACGCCGATCGAGAGCGCGGCGTGATCCTTGCCGTGGTAGCGCCAGCCCGACAGCAGCAGCACCAGCAGCGCCGCGACGAAGCCGGAGATGATCCAGCGCGTCGTCACGGGTTCGAGCACGGTGAGGAAATAGGTGCCGATGGGAACGCCGACCAGCGCGCCGGCCACCATGACAGCGGTCGCCTTGCGGTCGGCGTGGGTCCAGGCATTCGGCAGCATCGGCGTGGCCGCAATGAAGTCGATGATCAGCAGCAGCGCCGCCACCAGCCGCGGCGCCGCGACGCTGCTCGCCAGCGGCATGAAGATCAGCGCCGAGCCGAACCCGGAAAAGCCGCGCGCCGTGCCCGACACGAACGCGATCGCACAGATCGCCAGCGCGATGCTGGTCGAGATGTCGGACGGGATGAGGCTGAGGGAGGTCATGGGAGGCGAGGGGATGAGGCTCGATCTGCGTGCGCGCTCGTATCGAGATTCAAATACGACCGCAAGTCAATCAAACCCGTCATCCCCGCGCGAAGGCTTCGCCTTCGTCGCTGGAGGTGCGCGCCCGGCGGCGCGCTTGCGACGCTGGGCGAGCCTCGAAGGATGAATCGGCCACAGTCGGGCCGTCGACCCTTCGAGACGGCCGCTACGCGGCCTCCTCAGGGTGACGGTCATGGATTGTCCCCCGCATGCGGGAGAGAGAACAGCGCATCGCCTGCGCCAACATCACGCCCGCAGCGTACCGCCGGTCTTCTTCGTCACCTCGGCGACGACCTTGGCCGCAACCGCGTCGATCTCCTGGTCGGTCATCGTCTTCTCGCGCGGCTGGATCGTCACCGCGATCGCGATCGACTTCTTGTCGGGATCGATGCCCTTGCCTTCATAGACGTCGAACACGGTCACGTCTGATATCAGCTTCTTGTCGACATTCTGCGCCGCGCGGACGATGTCGCCGGCCTTGACGCTGCGATCGACGATGAAGGCGAAGTCGCGCGACACCGGCTGGAATGCCGAGAGCTCCAGCACCGGCTTGGCGCGTGTCGCCCGCTGCTTGCCTTGCGGGATGCGTTCGAGGATCACCTCGAACACGATCATCGGGCCGTCGGCGCCGAGCGCCTCGGCCGCACGCGGATGCAACTCGCCGAAATAACCGAGCACGTTCTGCGGACCGATCTGGATGGTGCCGGAGCGCCCCGGATGCAGCCAGGCCGGGCCGCCCGGCACGATCTGCAGCGCCTGCATCGGCGCGCCGGCAGCCGCCAGCACCGCGAAGGCGTCGGCCTTGGCATCCATCGCATCGGCCGCAGCCGAGCCGGTCCAGTGCCGCCCGATCCCGTTCGACGAGGCGTAGCCATGGCGCACGCCCGAAGCAGCGACGAGCTGGTCCTCGGGCTTGTCGCCGCGGAACACCTGGCCGACCTCGAACAGCGCGACATCGGGCGCGCCGCGGTTGATGTTGGCCTGAGCGGCTGCGACGAGGCCGGGCAGCAGGCTCGGCCGCATGTCGGAGAGATCGGCCGCGATCGGGTTGGCGAGCACGAGCTCGCTCTGGCCGCCGCCGAACAGCTTTGCCGCGTCATTGGTGATGAACGACCAGGTGACGGCTTCCACCATGCCGCGAACGCCGAGCGCGCGCTTGGCGCGGCGGGTGCGCAGCTGCATCGGCGTCAGCACCGGCTTGCGCGGCTCCTCGCCGCGCTCGAACGGCGTCATCGGCACCTTGTCGACGCCGACGATGCGCACAATCTCCTCGACGATGTCGGCCTTGCCCTGCACGTCGGTGCGCCAGGACGGGATCGCGATCTTCACGACGGGGCCGGTGCCGGCCAACATGAAGCCGAGCCGGGTCAGGATCAGCTTCACCTCGACCAGCGGCACCTCGATGCCGGCAAGACGTTTGACCTCGGTGAGCGGAAAATCGATGACGCGATCCTCGCCGAACTGTTTGCCGACCACGACGTTCTCGGACGGCGTGCCGCCGCAGAGATCCAGCACCAGTCTGGTGGCGAGCTCGAGCCCGGGCACCATGAACGCCGGATCGACACCGCGCTCGAAGCGATAGCGCGCATCCGAATTGATGCCGAGCTTGCGGCCGGTCTGCGCGATGTTGATCTCGTTCCACAGCGCGGACTCAATCAGCACATCCGTCGTGTTGTCGTCGCAGCCCGAGGCCTCGCCGCCCATGATGCCGGCCAGCGATTCGACGCCGTGCTCATCCGCGATCACGCAGACATTGCTGTCGAGCGTGTAGGTGCGGCCGTCGAGTGCGAGCAGCGTCTCGCCGTCCTTGGCGCGGCGGACCGTGAGGTTGCCCTGCACCTTCTTGGCGTCGAACACGTGCAGCGGACGCGCGCGGTCGTAGGTCATGAAGTTGGTGATGTCGACCAGCGCATTGATCGGGCGCAGGCCGATCGAGGTCAGCCGCTTCTGCAGCCATTCCGGCGATGGGCCGTTCTTCACGCCGCGCACCAGCCGCAGCGCGAAGCCCGGGCACAGCGTGGCGTCTTCCACCTTGACCTGGACCGGGCAGGGGAATTCGCTCTTGATCGGCTTGATGCCGGGATCCTTGAACTTGCCCATGTCGGCGGCGGACAGGTCGCGCGCGATGCCGTGCACGCCGGTGCAGTCCTGCCGGTTCGGCGTCAGATTGATCTCGATGGTGGGATCACCGAGCCCGGCCCAATCGGCATAGCCCTTGCCGAGCGGTGCGTCGGCCGGCAGCTCCATGATACCGTCGTGATCTTCCGAGATCTGCAGTTCGGCCGCCGAGCACAGCATGCCGCGGCTCTCGACACCGCGGATCGTGCCGATGCCGAGCGTGATGTCCTTGCCGGGGATGTAGGTGCCGGGCGGCGAGAACACGCTGACCAGTCCCGCCCGCGCGTTCGGCGCGCCGCACACCACCTGTACCGGCGCCCCACCGTCGCCGGTGTCCACCATGCAGACCCGCAGCCGGTCGGCATTCGGATGCTGCTCGGCCGAGATCACGCGCGCGATGGTGAACGGCGCAAGCTGCTTCGCCTTGTCCTCGATGTTCTCGACCTCGAGTCCGATCATGGTGAGCTTGTCGGCGAGCTTGTCGAGCGGCTCGTCGGTCTCGAGATGTTCCTTCAGCCAGGAGAGGGTGAACTTCACGGCTGCATGCCTCGGTTCTTGTTGGTGTCTATTGTGATACTTGCGCCGGCGGCAGGGCTCCCTCCCCCCTTGCGGGGGAGGGTTGGGGAGAGGGGTACGCCGCTTGCTCGGAAAGTTGTTGTGTCGCGGGTTGCGTCAGCAACATCGAAGCAAAAAGGATTCGCGGCGGTGTGCCTGCTAGTGACAGCGTTCAGCGCCCGCGGCCACCCCTCTCCCTGACCCTCCCCCGCAAGGGGGGAGGGAACGGAGAGAGCGCGCCGCTGGTCAAGGAGAACCAGACTCACGAACTCAATCCCCCCGCGATGGTCGGGATATCGAGCGGCTTGAAGCCGTAGTGGTTGAGCCAGCGGATGTCGTTCTCGAACAGCTGGCGGAGATCGGCGATGCCGTATTTCAGCATCGCAATGCGGTCGATGCCCATGCCCCAGGCGAAGCCCTGGTAGACGTCGGGATCGATGCCGCAGGCGCGCAGCACGTTCGGGTGCACCATGCCGCAGCCGAGAATCTCCATCCAGTCCTCGCCTTCGCCGAAGCGGATCTCGCCCTTGTCGCGGCGGCACTGGATGTCGACCTCGAGCGACGGCTCGGTGAACGGGAAGAACGACGGCCGGAATCGCATGTTGATGTGGTCGACCTCGAAGAACGCCTTGCAGAACTCGTGCAGGATCCATTTGAGGTGGCCGAGATGCGAACCCTTGTCGATCACGAGGCCTTCGACCTGGTGGAATTGCGGCGTATGCGTCGCATCGGAGTCGATGCGATAGGTGCGGCCGGGGCAGATCACGCGGATCGGCGGCTTCTGGGTCAGCATCGTGCGCACCTGCACCGGCGAGGTGTGGGTGCGCAACAGCATGCGCGAGCCGTCTTCCTTCGGGTTGAAGAAGAAGGTGTCGTGCATCTCGCGGGCGGGATGGCCGATCGGGAAATTCAGCTTGGTAAAATTGTAGTCGTCGGTCTCGATGTCCGGACCCTCGGCGACCGCAAAGCCCATGTCGGCGAAGATCGTGGTGAGCTCGTCCCACACCTGGCTCAGCGGATGGATGCGGCCGGTCTCCGCCGGCGCATCGCGCAGCGGCAGCGTGACGTCGATGGTCTCGGCGGCAAGCCGCGCGTCGAGCGCGGCCGCCTTCAGCACGTCGCGCCTGGCCGCGAGCGCCTGCGTCACCGCATCCTTGGCGAGGTTGATCTTTGCGCCCTCGGTCTTGCGCTCGTCCGGCGACATCTTGCCGAGGGTGGCGAGCAGGGCCGAGATCGAGCCCTTCTTGCCGAGGGCCGAGACGCGCACCGCCTCGAGGGCGGCTTCGTCAGCGGCCGAGGTGATCTGGTCGAGGATGGATTGTTCGAGCGTTGCGAGGTCGGACACGGTCAATTCCTGCGCTGAGCATGATCCGGCGGGAAGAGCCCGGTTTCCGAACCATGCGCCAAAATTCGGCTGGGTTGTCGCCGCCCGAAGGCCGTAACGTCAAGCAAAAAGCCGGTCATTTCGGGCTTGTGGCCGGCGCATTGAACCCGATGCGGAGGCCGGGCTACCCAAGGGGAGTTCAAGGAGGCCCACGCGATGTTGCTGCGATCTTGCCTGGCCGTGCCGGCGGTCCTGTTGATGCTCGGAACGGCGCATGCCGCGACCGAGGAATGTCCCGCCAAATCGACCCAGATGGACGACATCATCGCGGAGCTCGAGAAGGCGCCGAGCTGCAACCGCGCCATGAAGATCTTCGAGGCGTGCGAATATGGCGCCAGCGGAGACGTCCAGTTCGGCGAAGTGGTCGAGAAGAAATGCGAGGCGGACTTCCTGTCCGGCCTCGGAGCGTCGCAGAAGAAGGCCTATGCCGGCCAGCTCAAGCGCTGTGACCACAAATACGACAACGAAAGCGGCACCATGTACCGCTCGTTCACAGCGTTCTGCCGGGCGATCGTCGCCCAGCGCTTTTCGCAGAAGGCGCTGAAAGCGGGCCCCAAGACCCGCTGACAAGCCCGCTAGGATCGCCCGCAGGCTTAGGCGGCGAGCGCGGCCTTGGCCTTCTCGGCAATCGCCTGGAACGCCACCGGCTCGTGGATCGCGAGATCCGACAGCACCTTGCGGTCGACCACGACGCCCGATTTGGAGAGGCCGTTGATGAACACGCTGTAGGTCATGCCGAACGGACGGACCGCGGCGTTGATGCGCTGGATCCAGAGCGCGCGGAAGGTGCGCTTCTTGCGCTTGCGGTCGCGGAAGGCGTACTGGCCGGCCTTTTCGACCGCCTGCTTGGCGACGCGGATGGTGTTCTTGCGGCGGCCGTAATAGCCCTTGGCGGCCTTGTAGACTTTCTTGTGCTTGGCGTGAGCGGTCACACCGCGTTTGACGCGAGACATGACGGAAATCCTTGAGATCTAGAAGAGACGGGGCGCCGCGCTAGGAGCGGCAGGGTTCAAGCGAATGAGCGCGATCAGGCGTTCGGCAAGAAATACTTCTTGACGTTGTCGCCGTCGGTCTTGAACAGCACGCGGGTGCCGCGGAGCTGACGGATCTGCTTCTTCGTCCGCTTGATCATGCCGTGGCGCTTGCCGCGCTGGGCGTGCATGACTTTGCCAGTGGCGGTCACCTTGAAGCGCTTTTTAGCGCCCGACTTGGTCTTCAACTTGGGCATTTAGCTCTCCTGTGGCACAGCACGAAAATCGCCCCGAGAGGCGTCCGGCCGGCTAAAATGCTCGTTAGAGCGTTGAAAGTGCTAAGGTTTTTTCCGAATTGAAAGAACCTGCACTAGACGTCGCCACGGCAGCCCTTGATCAGCCGGGCGGCGAAGGCCCGGCTTATGACAGAGGATCGGCGGTTTTGCAACGTTTGAAGCGGGAAATCGGGGGCCGGAACTGGTCCCGTAGCCCGGATGGAGCGGAGCGCAATCCGGGGCAGGTCGGGCCGCGGATGCACTGTCCCGGATTTCGCTGCGCTCCATCCGGGCTACCAAACGAAATCCGGGTTACGAAACGAAACAGCCCGCCAGATCGCCTGACGGGCCGTTCCATTCAACAAAGCGACTAATTCGAATTAGCGCGGCGCCAGGACCATCACGACCTGGCGGCCTTCGAACTTCGCATCCTGCTCGACCTTGGCGAACTCGGCGACGTCGGCCTTCACCTTGTCGAGCAGCTTGGTGCCGATCTCCTGGTGCGCCATCTCACGACCGCGGTAGCGCAAGGTGATCTTGACCTTGTCGCCTTCCTCGAAGAAGCGCTGCATCGCGCGCATCTTCACGTCGTAGTCGTGATCGTCGATCATCGGGCGGAGCTTGATCTCCTTGATCTCGACGACCTTCTGCTTCTTGCGGGCTTCGGCGGCTTTCTTCTGCGCGGAATACTTGTATTTGCCGTAGTCCATGATCTTGCAGACCGGGGGACTGACGTTCGGCGAAATCTCGACGAGGTCCATGCCGGCTTCCATGGCCATCTTGATGGCCACCATGGTCTCGACGGTGCCCTTGTTGACACCATCGGCATCGATCAGCTGGATCTGCGCGTTGCGAATCTCATCATTGGTGCGCGGCCCGTCTTTGGCGACTGTGGGCGGGGCTCTATTGGGACGGCGAATGGGTAACTCTCCAAAGTTGTGAAAGGGAGGCGGATATTTTGAAGCAAGACGCTGCGGCGGGCAAGCGAACTCGCTTCTTTAAGCGGCAAAACCGTCAATTGCGAGGCATTTTAGCCACGCTCGGCAGATATGGCCGGCACATCTGCTCCGCAAGGCGGGCCAGCCGCCGTTGACCGCTGCCGCGCGACGATTGAAAAGCAGATGTCTGACACGCGAGTGACCGAACCATGAGCCAAACCGCCGCATCCGGACAGGAACCCGCCTTCATCGAGGTCGGCGAGGGCCGTGAGGCGCGCCGGATCGCGGTGCGCGCCCGTGCCGGGGCCAGTCCTGGCCTGGTCTGGCTCGGCGGCTTCAAGTCCGACATGACCGGCACCAAGGCGCTCGCGCTCGATGCGTGGGCCGCCGGGCACGGCCGCGGCTGCGTCAGGTTCGACTATTCCGGCCACGGCGAATCCGGCGGCGAGTTCGCCGACGGCACGATCGGCCGCTGGCTCGAGGAGAGCGTTGCCGTGTTCTCGCAGTTCTGCAGCGGGCCGCAGGTCGTGATCGGCTCCTCGATGGGCGGCTGGATGGCGCTGCTGCTCGCGCGCGAGATCGCGCGGCGAGGTGGCGGGAAGGCGCAACTCGCCGGCCTTGTGCTGATCGCACCGGCGCCCGACTTCACCGAAGAATTGATGTGGAAGGGCTTCTCGCCCGAGATCCGCGCCCAGATCGAGACCAAGGGCGTCTGGCTCAGGCCATCCGAATATGGCGACGGCTCGCCCTATCCGATCACCCGCAATCTGATCGAGGAGGGCCGCAATCACCTCTTGCTCGGCAGCAAGATCGATGTCGGCTGTCCAGTGCGCATTCTGCAGGGCGCGCAGGATCCCGACGTGCCGTGGAAGCACGCCTTCGCGCTGGTGCACCGGCTGCCGGCCGAGGACGTGGTGCTGACCATGATCCAGGACGGCGACCACCGCTTGTCGCGGCCACAGGACATCGCGCGGATCATCGCCGCGGTGGCGGAGATCGGCTAAGCTCTTTTCCTTCTCCCCTTGTGGGAGAAGGTGGCGCGGACGAAGTCCGCGCCGGATGAGGGGTTCTCTCCGCGGAGGCAGACCCCTCACCCGTCTCGAATGAGCTCTCGCTCATTCGATCCACCCTCTCCCACAAGGGGAGAGCGAAGGAGAGGCGAGGAGCCGGGAGAGACGCCAAATGGACACGACAACGATGCTGCGCGCGTTCTGCGACGCGGTCGAACGGCGCAACGGCAAGGCCTTCGCTGATCTCTTCACCGAGGACGGCGTCTACCACGACGTGTTCTACGGCGCCTTTGAGGGCCACGCGAAAATCGCAGAGATGATCGACGACTGGTTCTATCGGACCGCGACCGATTTCCGCTGGGTGATGCACGATCCCGTCAGCGACGGCAAAACGCTCTACGCGCGCTACACGTTCAGCTACCGCTCGACCCTGCCGGAAGCCAAGGCAGCCCGTGCGATGTTCGAGGGCGTCGCGATCATGCGGCTGCGCGACGGCAAGATCACGGAGTACCACGAGGTCGCCAACACCGCGCCGGCCTTCGTCGATTTGAACTTCGCGCCGGAGCGGATCGCCAAGATCGTCGGCAAGCAGGGCACAGCGCTGAAGGCGCGGCCGGAGATGCAGCGGCATTTGGCCGACTAATTCTCCGTCATTGCGAGGAACGTAGCGACGAGGCAATCCATAGGTCCGCATTCGCGGAAGCATGGATTGCTTCGCGGAGCCTGTCATCCGGCGGCGCTACGCGCCGACCGGGTGGCTCGCAATGACGGCGGTGAGGTCCTACGGCGGCGGCGGGTTGGTCATCGGCTTGCGCTGGGCGAGCGCCGCGACGGTCGAGGTACCGATCGGGCCTTTCTCGTCATAGAGCCAGCACTCGCCGATCGCGATGCCGTCGGTGGCGTGATGGTTGACGACCTCGAAGCCGATCCAGTTGGTCACCGGCAGACGGTGCAGATAGATCGTGACGTCGCTGTTGATGTAGCCGAGGCCCTGATCGCCGGCATTGGCAAAGGGGCTGGCGAAGTCAGCGCCGGTCGCGACATGGACAAACGGCGTCATCTTCACGCCGTCGACGAGCTCGCGGACTTCGCTCATCCAGAGCCGGCGCTCGCCGAGCGAGCCCATATGGCCTGTGATCGGCCGCGTCTCCCATTTGCCGTTCATGCCGAGCCTCGGATCCGTCGGCTTCGGAATGTCCGCTGGCGCCGGCACCTGCCAGTTCGGCGGCGACCAGACATTGCCGGGCGCATTTTCCGTCCTGCGCAACAGCTGGCAGGAGGCGCGCGCCATGCTGGTGCCGCCGGAGACAAACTCGGCCTCGATCATCTTGATGCGCATGCCGTCACGCACGAGCTTCGTCGTCACCTCGATCGGCGTCGTGATGTTGGGCAGCCGGAACATGTCGACCGTCAGCCGCGCGGGGACGAAATCGTCGGAGCCGTGGCGCTCTTCGATGACGAAGGCGAGCAGGCCGATCACGACGCGGCCGTGCAGGGATTCCGGACTCCACGGTCCGTTCGCAACAGCCGTCGGCATGAAGCCGTCGCCGTGCCTGGTGAAGAAGGGCTGGTTTGTCATGGCGGGCGACCATGACGGGAACGGCGCGATGAAATCAAGAGGCGGCCGCCACGTGCCACTCCCGCTGCACGGTGAGATCAGGCTCGCCGCCGGCCCGTGATGCCAGCGCCGCGAATTCGTCGCGCGCCATCAGTTGCGACAGCGCCCACACCGCGGCGCCGCGCACCAGCGGGCTCGCATCGTCGAGCAGGCGCCGCGCTTCGCCGGCGAGCTTTGCATCGCCGGAATTGCCGATCGCGATCAGCACATTGCGGATGAAGCGGTCGCGGCCGATGCGCTTGACCGGCGATTTCGTGAACAGCGCGCGAAACGCTGGATCGTCGAGCCGTGCGAGATCGGCAAGCGCAGGCGCGCGCAATGCATCGCGTGCTGCAAGCTTCTGCTCGCGGCCTTCCTGCGCGAACTTGTTCCACGGGCACACCGCGAGGCAATCGTCGCAGCCATAGATGCGGTTGCCGATCGCCTTGCGGAATTCGTGCGGGATCGGCCCCTTGTTCTCGATCGTCAGATACGAGATGCAGCGCCGCGCATCGAGTTTGTAGGGTGCGGGAAACGCCGCGGTCGGACAGATGTCCTGGCAGGCGCGGCAGCTGCCGCAATGATCCGTGTCGCTCTCGTCGCGCGGCAGTTCGGTCGCGGAATAGATCGCGCCGAGAAACAGCCACGAGCCGAACTCGCGCGAGACGAGATTGGTGTGCTTGCCCTGCCAGCCGATGCCGGCGGCTTGCGCCAGCGGCTTCTCCATCACGGCCGCGGTGTCGACGAACACCTTCACCTCGTCGCCGGTGATAGTGGCAAGCCAGCGCGCTAGGGTCTTCAGCCGCTTCTTGATCACGTCGTGATAGTCGTCGCCCTGCGCATAGACCGAGATCGCGCCATGCGATCGGCGCCCGAGAATGTCGAGCGGATCGTCCTCAGGCCCGTAATTGACGCCGAGCATGATGATCGAGCGCACACCACCCCACAGCACGCGCGGATCGGCGCGCCGCTCCGGATTGGCCGCGAGCCAGTCCATGTCGCCATGGCCGCCGGAGCCGAGGAATTCGAGGAAATATTTTCCGGCCTCGCTGGTCGCGTCGGGATCGGTGAAGCCGATGGCATCGAAGCCGAGTGCGCGCGCCTCGCGCTGGAGCGCAGCCTTGAGATCGGATGGAGAGAGCCTGACAGCCGGGTTCAGAAGTCGAGGTCCACATAGGTGCGCGACGCCGGCACCCCCGCCAGCCATTCGCTGAGCAGCGGGCGGAACGACGGGCGGGATTTCACCCGCGCGTACCACGACTTTGCCGCGTCGTCCTCGCTCCATGGCACGTCGCCCAGATAGTCGATCGCCGAGAGATGCGCCGCGGCGGCGAGATCCGCGTAGGTCAGGCGGTCGCCGGCGAGATAGTTCCGCGTCTTCGCCAGCCAGCCAATATAGCTCAGATGATAGCGCACATTGACCTTGGCGGCGCGCATGATGTCGGGTGCCGGCGGGCCGCCGCCATTGTCCTCGCTCATGAAGCGCTTGTAGATCCGCTCGGTCACCAGCGGGTTGGAGGCTTCCTCGAAGAATTTTTCGTTGAACCACGCCATCAGCCGGCGAACCTCGACGCGCTCTGCCGACGACGTCGGCAACAGCCGCCGCTCGCCGGCATCGAGGCCATGCGTCTCGTCGACATATTCGGCGATGATGGGCGCGCCCGGAATCGGCGGAAAGCCTTCGGCGATCAGCACCGGCGTGGTCGCCGCCGGATTGAGCGCCAGGAACGCCTCGCGCCGTTCCCAGACCCGTTCCTCCACCAGGCGCAGATCGAGGCCATACTCGCCGAGCACGAGGCGAATGAAGCGCGAATGCGGGCAGAACGGATGGTGATACAGCGTGTACATGTAGCCCTTGGTAATTTCGTGGCGCTTAAGAAACCATCAACCTGTGCGACCGGCCGTGTGATTTGGCCAGGCCAGTTCCGCTCGTCTCTATGTCGCGTCAGCACGCAAACCGGTAGCCACCCCCGCAGATGGTGCGGGTCACAAAAACGCTATAGCTCAGCAAATCGGCCGGGTAACCCATTGTTTGACGATTTTTTGCGATTGCGGCCAATGTGCGAATAGGCGAGAAGAATCCCGTTTTCCACACAGGGCAGGCCACAACATGATGACGGATATGCTGCGGGCGGTGATTCTCGGCATCGTCGAGGGCGTCACCGAGTTCCTGCCGGTCTCTTCGACGGGGCACCTGCTGCTCGCGGAGCGCTTCTTCAATCTCGGCGAAGGCAATTTCTGGAAGAGCTTTGCGATCCTGATCCAGCTCGGCGCGATCCTCGCGATCCTCGTGCTCTACTTTTCCAGATTGTGGCGCGTCGCGCTCGGCATGTTCTCCAATCCGGACGACCGCCGCTTCGTGATCGGCGTGCTGGTGGCGTTCCTGCCGGCCGTCGTGATCGGCCTGATCGCCGGCAAATACATCAAGGAATTCCTGTTCAATCCGTGGGTGGTCTGCTTCACGCTGATCGTCGGCGGCGCCGTGCTGCTCTGGGTCGATCAGCTCGATCTCAAAGTGTACGAGGACGATGCGACGCGCTTTCCGCTGCTGATGTATTTCTGGATCGGCGTCGCGCAGTGCCTGGCGATGATCCCCGGCGTGTCGCGCTCCGGCGCCAGCATCGTGGCTGCGATGCTGCTCGGCGCCGACAAGCGCTCGGCGGCGGAGTTCTCGTTCTTCCTCGCGATCCCGACCATGGTCGGCGCGTTCGTGTATGATTTCTACAAGAACCGCGCCGACTTCAGCTCGGACAATCTCAGCGTGATCGCGGTCGGCTTCGTGGTGTCGTTCATCACCGCGATGATCGTGGTGCGCGCGTTCCTCAACTTCGTCACCCGCCGTGGCTTCACCTTCTTTGCCTGGTGGCGCGTGATCGTCGGCACCCTCGGCCTGATCGCGCTGGCGATGGGAAGGTAAGGCAGTCTCCGCTGTCGTCCCTGCCCCTTCTGTCGTCCCTGCGAAAGCAGGGACCCATAACCACTGGCCTCAAAGGTCAGGCAGGGCTGTGGCCCCAGCGTCGTACATCTCGGACATTCGTGGTTATGGGTCCCGGCTCGCGCTTCGCTTGGCCGGGACGACAGTCTGAGAGCCTTACGCGCTCTTCTTCTGGAACTGCCCCGACGCGCGGAAGCGCCAGAGATATTGCGGGGCGACCGCTTCCATCGAATCCGGCGTGATGCCGAGGCCCGCGAAAGTCAGGCCGGCGACCTTGGCGGCGTCGGACACCACATTGTCCACGCGCAGCATCGCGACCTGGTCCGGGGTCAGCGTGAACGGGCCGGGCGCGAATTGCAGGACATACGACTGCAGCTTGGCGAGGCCGAACGGCAGCGGCGCCAGCATGCGGTCGCGCTGGGTGATCTTGAGGATGATCTGCATCACCTCGCGCATGGTCAGCACTTCCGGGCCGCCGAGCTCGTAGGTGGCGCCCGCCTTGGCCTTGCCGTCGACGGCATCCGCCACCGCGTCGGCCACGTCGGCGACATAGGCCGGCTGCACCGTGTTGACGCCGCCGCCGACCAGCGGCAGCACCGGCGAGATCCGCGCCAGCGCCGCAAAGCGGTTGGTGAACTCGTCCTCCGGCCCGAACAGCAGCGACGGCCGCATGATGGTGGCCGACGGCAGCGCAGCCTGCACCGCCTTCTCGCCTTCCGCCTTGGCGCGGAAATAGCTAGAGGTCGAATTCTCGTCGGCTCCGATCGCCGAGACATGGACCATCCGGGCGCCGCTCGCGGCCGCCGCCTTGGCGATGGTCTCGGCGCCCTTCATCTGCACGGCATCAAAACTCTGGCCGCCGCCCTCGGCCAGGATTCCGACCAGATTGATGGCGATCTGCGAATCACGCATCGCCGCCTCGACCGAGGCCGGGTAGCGCACATTGGCCTGGACCGCATGAATCTGCCCGACCCGGCCGAGCGGCTGCAGATGGCCGGCCAGTTCAGGCCGCCGCACCGCGACGCGGACCCGGTAATCGCGCTTGCAGAGCGCCCGGACCACGTTCCGGCCCAGAAAACCCGATCCGCCGAAGACCGTGACTGTGGTGTCCAGGTTCGATGCCATGGGGTCCATTCCTGCCGGATTCGAGAGTTATTGACGTGGGTTAGCCATCTGGCGATACGCCATCGACCCCACCATGTACAGGGTATTCGATTTTTCGTTTCCTGAATTTGACAAGCGCGTAACCGAACCTTACTAACGCGCCCACGCCCAGGTGGTGGAATTGGTAGACGCGCTGGCTTCAGGTGCCAGTGGCTTAACGGCCGTGAAGGTTCGAGTCCTTTCCTGGGCACCACCCATTTTCATAAGCGATTGAAATCGCTCAGCATCCGCTGGGTGGGTGCGGCGACGCCGTCACCCGCTACCGCTTCCGGCCCCATGCTCGCGAAGTAGCGCGGCTTTCACACGATCCGCCGCCCCGCCCGCCGCGCGATCGGCTTCTGCACGAAGTACATCGCAACCAGCGAGATCAGGGTCGTTGCCACGACGACGTAGCCGATCCGGTCGAAATGCAGCAGCGAGCCGTCCGGATTCTCGGCGACGATCGCGGCGGCGACCACCGAGCCCAAGCCGCCCGATAGCTGCTGCACGGAGGCCGAGACCGCGCTGAACGATCCGCGCTGGCTGGCGTCGGGGATCGCCGACATCAAGGCCTGCGACGGGATCATGCGCGAGAAGATGCCAACGAACATCACGACATTGACCAGAATCGCGGTCAGCAGCGAGACGTGGCCGAGATTGGTGTAGGTCAGCACCATGATCACGGTCACCACGCAGCCGAAGGCAAAGGTCGGATATTTGCCGAACCTGTCGGCGGCGCGGCCGACCAGCGGTCCTATGATGATGCTGAACAGGCCGGAGACCAGATAGATCGTCGGCAGATGCACGATGTCGATGCCTAGATTGTGCACGGTGAAGGCGCTGCCGAACGGCATCAGCATGAAGCCGCCGGTTGCCAGCAGCGTCGTCACCAGGAAGGCCAGCGTGTAGCGCGGCTGGCCCACGGTCGCGATCAGATGGCGGAACGGATTGCTGTCGTGCTGCAGCTTGAGATGTCCGTCGACCGGCTCCATCGCGATCGCAATCGCCGCGATCGCCGCAATCGACAGGCCGACGATGGCCACGAAGCAGATGTGCCAGTTCCAGTGATTGGCCAGGAAAAGTCCGGCCGGCACGCCGAGCACCTGGCTCGCGGCGAACGCGGTTTGCAGCACGCCCATCGCGCGGCCACGCTGTTGCAGCGGAAACAGGTCGGTGACGATCGCGAGCACGACCGACCCGATCACGCCGCCGAACAGGCCGGTGACGATACGGCCGAGCAGCAGCACGTGGAAGTTCTGCGCCAGCGCGCAGAGCACGGTGCCGAGCATGAAGCCGACATAGAAGAACAGCAGCAGCCGCTTGCGATCGAAGCGATCGGCAAAGCCGGCGGCGAGGATGCCGGACATGCCGGCCGCGAAGGCATAGGCCGACACCGCGACGCCGAACTGCCCGGCCGTGATGTTGAGCGAGGGCATCAGGATGGCGCCGAGCGGCGACATGATGATGAAGTCGAGGATCAGGGTGAATTGCGTGAAGGCAAGCAGCGCGATCAGGAACGATTGATAGCGCGTGAAGCCGCGTACCTGCGGCTCGTCGATCGGCGCGGCGACGGTCTGTTCCGACATGAGGCTCATTTCTGAAGATGAGTAGGACGTGCGAGCGGCTGGGCACAGATAGGGCGCCGTTCGTGGATTTCATCGGCGCGGACACGCAAAAAAATGCGCGGAAACGTGATCAAGAACCGCGAAATTCCTGCTCCTTCATATGGGTATTGCGGGGCCTCGGGTCATCCCGTCGCCAATCGTTTGAATTGCAGCGTGATCCAAATGCAACAGAGGTTGCGCGATGCTGGGCAGCCGTGTCGGGATATGGCAAGAGCGGGGCATGACCCCCCGCTCAGCGGCGCGGCGACCGCCTATCCGCTCGCATCCCGGGCGTTTGGGGGCTAGTGTCGCCTGTCGAATCGAACCGAGACCCGAGGCCTTCATACATGACCATCCGCCTGCATCGCGGCGATCTGCCCGATCTCACGCGCTACACCGATTCCGTTGCGATCGACACCGAGACCATGGGGCTGCATCCGCATCGTGACCGGCTCTGCGTGGTGCAGATGTCGAACGGCGACGGCACCGCCGACGTGATCCAGATCCCGAAGGGGCACACCGATTCGCCGAACCTGAAGGCGCTGCTCGCCAATCCGGCGATCACCAAGATCTTCCATTTCGCGCGGTTCGACGTCGCGGTGCTCTACAACACGTTCGGCGTGATGCCGACGCCGGTCTATTGCACCAAGATCGCCTCGCGCCTGTCGCGCACCTACACCGACCGCCACGGCCTGAAGGATCTGGTGCGCGAGGTGCTGAACGTCGAACTGTCGAAGCAGCAGCAGTCGAGCGATTGGGGCGCGCAAAGCCTCAGCGAGGCCCAGCTTGCCTATGCCGCCTCCGACGTGCTGCACCTGCATGCGCTGCGCGACAAGCTGAACGTGATGCTGGCGCGCGAGGGACGTACCGATCTCGCCAAGGCCTGCTTCGATTTCCTCCCGGCCCGCGCCAGGCTCGATCTCGACGGCTGGGAGGCCGAGGACATCTTCGCCCATTCATGATTCCGTCCGTTCATGACGGGCGCGAATTCATCGCTGCGGGGCCATTTCCGCCCCGTTTCGGCCAAACTGTTCACGCGTGGTCTCCCTGCGGGGGCGCGACGCGAGGTCCGGGCTGCATATTTGGGCGGCTCCGGCTAGGATAGGGGCAATTTCGCGCCTCTGGAGCTCAGGTGAATTCGGTTCAGAATCCAGCCTATGTCACTGGCCTCGAGGCGCGCTTTGCCGCTGCCGCGCGGCACAGCCGCATGGTACGGATCCTGCGCGTCGCGGTGCCTGCGGTGGTTGGCCTCGCGATGGCCTCGATCATCTTCGTCTCGGTCTACAATCCATTCCGCGAAATGATCCCCAAGCTGCCGGTCGAGATGGACAACCTCGTGGTGTCGGGCACCAAGATCACGATGGAATCGCCGCACATCGCCGGCTTCTCGGCCGACGGCCGGCCCTACGAGATGTGGGCCAAGGCGGCGATCCAGGACGTCACCGATCCCGACCATGTCGAGCTCAAGACGATCCGCGCCAAGGTGGCGCAGCAGGATCAGTCGACGGTGACGATGGATGCGCGCACCGGCTTCTTCGACAACAAGAAGCAGCTGCTCGATTTGCGCCAGGATATCTTCCTGCAGTCGTCCACCGGCTATGAGGCCAAGCTGACGCAGGCCTTCGTCGACATCAACAAGGGCAACGTCTCGTCGGACGAGCATGTCGACGTCAAGCTGCTCGAGGGCACGCTGACATCGGATCGTCTCAGGATCTACAACAGCGGCGAGCTGGTGCGGTTCGAAGGCAATGTCGTGATGTATCTCGACAAGCTCGGCGACAACAATCCGAGCCCGCCTGCCGAGGCCGCGCCACCGCCACCTCCGCCGCCACCGAAGGCGCGCAAATCCGCCAACACGAAATGAATTTGATGATGAGACGTTTTCCGCACGGCTTCGCAATCGCGGCCTTTCTGCTCACGCTGCTTGCAGCCGGCGCTGCGTCCGCGCAGGGCTCGATGTCGGGCGTTCCCAATGCCATGCAGGGCTTCTCGCAGAACCGCGACCAGCCGATCCAGATCGAGGCCGCCGCGCTCGAGATGCGCGACAAGAAGAAGGAGGCGACCTTCTCCGGCAATGTGAAGGTCGTGCAGGGCGACACCACCATGACCTCGAAGGTGCTGGTGGTGTTCTACGAGGATAAATCGACCCAGACGCCGGCGCCTGCGCCGGCAGCCACCAAGGGTGCCGCCGCCAAGGGCGCCGCGCCGATGCAGTCGGCAACCCCCGGCCCCGGCGGCGCGTCCTCGATCAAGCGGCTGGAGGCGAAGGGCAATGTCGTCGTCACCCAGAAGGACCAGGTGGTCACCGGCGAGACCGCGATCTTCGACACCAAGACCAATCTGATCACCATGCTCGGCGGCGGTGGCGGCCAGGTGGTGCTGACCCAGTGCCAGAACGTGCTGCGCGGCGACCGCCTGCTGGTCGACATGACCACCGGCGTCTCGCGGGTGGAATCCGACAGCGGCAAGGTGCAGGGCCTGTTCATCCAGTCGCAGGGCGGACAGAGCGGCAAGGGTGGCTGCGGCACGCCGGCCGCCCCCGGCACGGCCCCAGCGGCCCCGTCACCGCTTCAACTGCTGCCGGGTAGCAAGTCGAAATAAGCGCCGCTGGGCGCGAGGATCGTCATGCCGATGCTGGTTTCGCGCGCCGCACTCGTCGCTCTCCTTGCGCTGATGGCGTTCGACACCGCGCGCGGACAGGGCACTGCGTCCGTGCCCAACGCCATGCAGGGTTTTGCGCAGAACCGCGACCAGCCGGTCAAGATCGAGGCGGCCGTGCTCGAAATGCGCGACAAGAAGAAGGAGGCGACTTTCTCCGGCAATGTGAAAGTCACGCAGGGCGACACCACCATGACCTCGAAGGTCCTGGTCGTGTTCTACGAGGACAAGTCGACCCAGCCGCCGGCGACTGCGCCGAGCTCCACCGCAGCCAAGGGCCCGCCGCCGCAATCGGCAACGCCCGGCCCCGCCGGCGCTTCCTCGATCAACCGGCTGGAAGCGAAGGGCGATGTCGTCGTGACCCAGAAGGATCAGGTCGTCACCGGCACGACCGCGATCTTCGATACCAAGACCAATTTGATCACCATGCTCGGCGGCAGCGGCAGCCAGGTGGTGCTGACCCAGTGCCAGAACGTGGTGCGCGGCGATCGGCTGCTGGTGGACATGACGACCGGCGTCTCGCGCGTGGAATCCGACACCGGCAGGGTGCAAGCCATGGTCGTTCAGGGACAAGACTGCGGCGGCGCGCCGGCCGCGAGCAGCCCCGTAAGCCCCCCGTCAGCTTCCGCCAAGCCATCAAAATCAAGATGAATCAATGCATTAGATAATATTTTGCGGCCGCGAGGTTGAAGCGCGCGGGGCGAGACTGTATCTACTCCAGCGGCCCGGCCGAACGATATGCCTTTGAGGGGGAGTTGTTGGCCGGGACAGGGGCATCCATTCATTCAAGGCGCGGGTGATCGCGCTTTGCCGTGTTGTTTGAGCATGATCTCCGCGCAGAGGCGTCCGCTTTTGTCGCGAGGGAAGGCCGGTATCCAGGTTTCCGGCGCATGCTTGCGGGGTACGCGTGCGAATCGATTGGTCCGCAGGCAAAGTCGCGGGATCACCGTGAAAGGCTGAAACGAAGCGGGGATGGTGGATTTTCTCGGCATGTTCCGGCGGCGTCCTGCGAAACGCAGCTCCGGATTTGCGCGCTCGCATGACGACATCACAGCGCTCGACGACCAGTTCGGCGAGATGCTGACGTCGCCGGTGCGTGACGCGCCGCCGATGGCGCGCGCCGCCTCGGTTCCCGCCGCCGAACTGCCGCGATCCCAGCCCGCAGCAGCACCCGCTCCGGCGCGGGCAAGGCCAGCCAGGAATAGCGCTCCGGCGGCGCCGCAGCTGATCAAGCGGCCGGGCTACCTGGCTGTGCATAGCGTGGAAAAGAGCTTCGGCAGCCGCCAGGTCGTGCGCGGCGTCAGCATCTATGTGCGCCGCGGCGAGGCGGTCGGCCTGCTCGGGCCGAACGGCGCCGGCAAGACCACGGTGTTCTACATGATCACGGGCCTGATCAAGGCCGATCGCGGCGCGATCGAGCTCGACGGCCACGACGTCACCAAGCTGCCGATGTATCAGCGCGCACGTCTCGGCATCGGCTATCTGCCGCAGGAAGCCTCGATCTTCCGCGGCCTGTCGGTCGAGCAGAACATCCGCGCCGTGCTCGAGGTCGTCGAGCCCTCGAAGAAGAAGCGCGAGCACGAGCTGGATTCGCTGCTCGACGAATTCAACATCACGCGGCTGCGCAAGAGCCCGTCGATCGCGCTGTCCGGCGGCGAGCGCCGCCGCGTCGAAATCGCGCGCGCGCTGGCGACGCGGCCCAATTACATGCTGCTCGACGAGCCGTTCGCCGGCATCGACCCGATCGCGGTCGGCGACATCCAGGACCTCGTCCGCCATCTCACCAACCGCGGCATCGGCGTTCTCATCACCGACCATAACGTCCGTGAAACGCTCGGCCTGACCGACCGTGCCTACATCGTCTATGCCGGTGAGATCTTGACTGAGGGAAGCCCGGAGGAGATCGTTAATGATCCCGATGTACGTCGGCTTTACCTTGGCGAGGAATTCCGCCTCTAACCCAAATTTCGCATCCGTCAAGCCGTGTACAAGCTTCACGGACTAAGATAAGCAAGAATCGAGCCAACTTTTAAGGTCGATCTTGCCTCCATGGCGCTGACGCAAAGACTAGAGTTCCGCCAGTCGCAGTCGCTGGTGATGACGCCGCAGCTGATGCAGGCGATCAAGCTGCTGCAACTGTCGAACCTGGACCTGTCGGCCTTTGTCGAGGAGGAGCTGGAGCGCAACCCGCTGCTGGAGCGGGCAGCAGACGGGCCGGAACCGCCGGTCGCCGGCGAGCTGGCCATGGAGCGGCAGGACTACGGCGATTCCGATGGTTCCTCGAGCTACGGCGACGATGGCGACGGCTCCGACATGGCCGCAGGTTCGGGCGGCGAAGCCGCTTTCGAGCCCGGCCAGGAGGAATGGCTGAACCGCGACCTCGGCACCCGCGCCGAGATCGAGCAGACGCTCGACACCGGTCTCGACAACGTGTTCTCCGAGGAGCCGGCGGAGGCGGCCGCGCGCGCCGCGCAGGATGCGCCACCCTCGGTCTATACCGAATGGGGCGGCGGCGCCTCCAGCGACGACGAATACAATCTCGAAGCCTTCGTGGCCGCCGAGCTGACGCTCGCCGACCATCTCGCCGAGCAGCTCGCGGTGGCGTTCTCGGCGCCGGCGCAGCGCATGATCGGGCAGTATCTGATCGATCTGGTCGACGACGCCGGCTACCTGCCGGCCGATCTCGGCCAGGCCGCCGAACGGCTCGGTGCGTCGCAGCAAGCGGTCGACGAGGTCGTCGCCGTGCTGCAGAAGTTCGATCCGCCGGGTGTCTGCGCGCGAAGCCTGAGCGAGTGCCTCGCGATCCAGCTGCGCGAGCTCGATCGCTACGATCCGGCGATGCAGGCGCTGGTCGAGCATCTCGATCTGCTTGCCAAGCGCGACATCGCCGGCCTGCGCAAGCTGTGCGGCGTCGACGATGAAGACATCACCGACATGATCGCCGAGATCCGCCGGCTCGATCCGAAGCCCGGCCTGAAGTTCGGCACCTCGCGGACGCAGACCATGGTGCCCGACGTCTATGTGCGTCCGGGTCCCGACGGCGGTTGGCACGTCGAGCTCAACAGCGACACTCTGCCGCGCGTGCTGGTCAACCAGACCTATTACTCTGAGCTGTCGAAGACGATCCGCAAGGAAGGCGATAAGTCGTACTTCACCGACTGCCTGCAGAACGCGACCTGGCTGGTGCGCGCGCTCGATCAGCGAGCCCGCACCATCCTGAAGGTCGCGACCGAAATCGTCCGCCAGCAGGACGGATTCTTCACCTATGGCGTCGCGCACTTAAGGCCGCTGAATCTGAAGGCAGTCGCGGACGCGATCCAGATGCATGAATCGACGGTGTCGCGCGTCACCGCCAACAAATACATGGCGACCAATCGCGGCAGTTTTGAATTGAAGTATTTTTTCACCGCGTCGATCGCGTCCGCCGACGGCGGCGAGGCGCATTCGGCCGAAGCGGTGCGTCACCACATCAAGCAGTTGATCGACGGCGAGGCGCCGTCGGCGATCCTGTCCGACGACACGATCGTGGAACGTTTGCGCGCCTCGGGCATTGATATCGCCCGCCGCACCGTCGCGAAGTACCGTGAGGCGATGCGGATACCATCCTCGGTGCAGCGCCGCCGTGACAAACAGAGCATGCTCGGTAATGCCCTTTCGGCTCCTGCCTCCGCGCCCGACCGCTCGCGCGATACAGCCCCCGTTTAGGTTACTTCTTGAGGATGGCCCCGTCCGAGTACGGACCGGTCCATGCGCTCGTTGCGTTCGCGTCAAATCGCGATAGTCTCGACCTTTCCAGGTCGAGCATCGTCCAGAAAGGAAGGTAACCGGAATCCAGCACCCATCATGCTCCTGCAAGACTGACCGAGGCATCCCAGCAATTGAGGCATCAAATGACCCTTCGAATCTCGGGAAAGAGCATCAGCATCGGCGAGGCGCTTCGAGCGCGCGTCAGCGACCGCACCGACGAGGTCCTGCGAAAGTATTTTGATGGCAACTATTCCGGTCACATCACGCTGAGCAAGGATGGATTCGGCTTCCGAACCGACTGCGCGCTGCATCTGGATTCCGGGATCACGCTGGAAGCCGAATCCAACGCCGCCGACGCCTATGCCAGCGCGGATGCCGCGCTGTTGATGATCGAGAAGCGCCTGCGCCGCTACAAGAGCCGGCTCAAGGATCGCTCCGCCCGCAAGACCTATGCCGCCAACGCTGCGCTTGCCGAATTGAACGGCGTCGGGCTCGACGCGCCGAGTTATGTCATCGAGGCGCCCGAGAACGAGGACGAGGTCACCGAATACAGCCCGGTGATCATTGCTGAGGCAACCACCGCGCTGAAGCGGCTGTCGGTCAGCGAGGCCGTGATGGAGCTCGATCTGACCGGCGCCTCCTGCCTGGTGTTCCAGCATGGCGGCAGTGGCCGGTTGAACATCATATACCGCCGTACGGACGGCAATGTCGGCTGGGTCGATCCGCCTGCGGTGAGCCCCTGAGGATAGTTGGCAGATGGCATTGACGTCCGAAGCCAGCCCTGCTTATGGTCCGCCGCCTCCAGGAACAAGGGGGGCGGAACAGGGTTCGCAGGTGTTGGCACCGCCGATACGTTGGAGTAGAAGCCCTGCCAAATGGACCCGGGCTAAGCCCGCATCCCACCTCATCTTCTTGACGCCGCCGCTGTAAAGCCTATTTCGCAACCTGACGGTCATTCACCTCGGAACGTCCCAATGCCGATTACCGATCTGGTCGCACCCGAGGCGATACTTCCGGCTTTGAAAGTCATCAGCAAGAAGCAGGCGCTGCAGGAACTTGCCGCGCGCGCTTCGGCTTTGACCGGGCAGAACGAACGCGCGATCTTCGAAGTGCTGCTGCAGCGCGAGAAGCTCGGCACCACGGCGGTCGGCTACGGCGTCGCCATTCCGCACGGCAAGCTGCCCAAGCTGGAGAAGCTGTTCGGCTTCTTCGCCCGCCTCGAGCGGCCGATCGATTTCGAGGCGATGGACGGCCAGCCGGTCGACCTGATCTTCCTGCTGCTGGCACCCGAAGGCGCCGGCGCCGATCACCTCAAGGCGCTGGCGCGGATCGCCCGCCTGCTGCGCGACCAGGACGTCGCCAAGAAGCTGCGCGCCTCGCGCGACGCGCAGGCGATCTACTCGGTGCTCGCGCTGCCGCCGGCGAGCGCGGCGTAATCATCCGCGTCAGCGAATTCGTTCGCGCAACTGTCATCGAGACATAGTTCGCGCGTCACGCGGTGGCGCATGCCGATGCGTTGCCCCGCTCTCCGTAGCCCGGATGGAGCGAAGCGCAATCCGGGAATCTCACGGCTGGCACGAATCCCGGATTTCGCTGCGCTCCATCCGGGCTACGAAGCATTCGAAAATTTCAGCAGATCGTCGGCAGCAGACGGCGGACTTCGTCGAGCAGATCCGGAACGGCCTTCTCGTCATTGGCGAGATGCCTGAGCAGCGCGCTCTGGAACAGGCCGTCGAACAGCGCATAGAGCGCGGCCGGAGACGATGCCGGCTTCTTGTTGCCGAGCTCGGCATAGCGCGTCGCGATCCGCCAGATCATCGCTTCCAGGCTCTTGTCGATCTCGAGCACGTCCTTGCGGAACGCCGGCTCGAACATCGCCTGTGAGCGCAGATCGTACCAGAGCCGGTGCATGCGGGCTTCGTCCCGCAACGTCGCCGCGAGCTTGGCGAGGAAGCCTTCGGTCAGTTCGTCGCGGCTCTGCGCCGTCGTCACCACCTCGTCATAGCGCGTCACGCATTTCGCCTTGTAGTGACGGACGCAGCAGCAGATCAGGTCGAGCTTGTCGCTGAAGTAGTAGTGAAACACGCCGTGCGTGAATGCGGAGTTCTGCGCGATCTCGCGCAGGCTGGTGCGCGCGAAGCCGAGCTCGCCGAGCGTCTCCAGCGCGGCCTCCGCTAGCTCGACGCGCCGGGCGTTGAACTTCTCGTCGCGCAGCGACTCGGTCGCCACAGCCACGCGTTGGGCCGCTCCTGTCGCTTGCCGCGCCATCCCGTGCCTTTCCTCTGTCTCTTCCGTTCAGAGCCTATTCCGTTCCGATTGAATCGGGACGGGGCTCTGGATTCTTGATCGACGCGTTTTCTTCACGCGAAGTGGAATCCACTTCGCTTGAAAACGCTTTGAGCGACTATACCGCGGCGACCGCGGCGTGCTCCATCCCTTCACATCATCCTATTTGACACTTGTCAAATTCGCCCTTGACAAGTGTCAAGTTCCTGGACGAGGGTTGGTCAAATAATTTGGACAACCGTCAAGACGGCTGACCAATCGACAAAACAGGAGGAAATGCCCCGCCAGGGCGCGCCCATGCTGCGCCCGCCGACGCCGGCCGCGACCACCGATGCGCTCGAATGCGCAAGGCTGCCGGCCCGCACTGCCGATCTCAGCAGCACCAGAAATCAGCAAGCAAAGGGAGGACTACGTCATGAGTGGGAAGAGCCTTGAAGGCAGGAAAGCCCTGGTCACCGGCGGCGCCCGGGGGATTGGCGCGGCAATCGCGCAGGCGCTGGCGCGGTCCGGCGCAGCGGTCATGATCGGCGATATTCTGGACGATGCCGGCAAGGCGACCGCCGCCGAGATCGCCAAGGCCGGCGTCAAGACCGGATTTGCAAAACTCGACGTCACCGACGATGCGCAATGGGAGAGGGCGGCCGCCGCAACGGTTGAAACCCTCGGCGGCTTCGACATCCTGATCAACAATGCCGGCATCGAGATCACCTCGCTGGTCGCCGACATCAAGGCCGAGGATGCGCGCCGGATGTGCGACGTCAACATCGTCGGCACCGTGCTCGGCATGAAGCACGCCTTCCGCGCGATGCGGCCGGGCGGCGCCGCCGGCAAGGGCGGTGCGGTGGTCAACATCGCATCCGTCGCAGCGACGATCGCCTTCCCGAGCATCGCCGTTTATTCCGGCACCAAATCCGCGGTCGACCGTATGACGCGCGTCGGTGCAATGGAAGCCGGCAAGCTCGGCTATGGCGTGCGCGTCAACTGCATCTATCCCGGCCTGATCCCGACCGACATGGGCCTGCAGCTCGCCAATGACATCGTGAAGATCGGCCTTGCGCCCGACGTCAACGCCGCCGTCGGCTCGGTGGTGGAGCAGACGCCGCTCGGCAAGCTCGCGGAGGTCTCCGACATCGCCGACGCCGCGGTGTTCCTGTGCTCGAACGATGCCCGCTTCATCACCGGCATCGGTCTGCCGGTCGACGGCGGCATGGGCATGTAGCAACGAAGCCGACAACAAGCATTTCGGAGGATCGCAATGAGCGAGAAGAAGCCCGTCATCGTCTATGGCGCGTCCGGCTACACCGGCCGGCTGGTCTGCGAATATCTGCGTGAGTACAACATCCCCTTCATCGCCGCCGGCCGCAGCGCCGACAAGCTCAACGCCGCGATGAAGTCGAACGTGGCCGGCATCGAGACCGCCGACTATGAGGTGGTGACGGTGCCGCACACTGCGGCCGCACTGACCGAGCTGTTCAAGGGCGCCTCGGTGGTGCTCAACACCGTGGGCCCGTTCGCGAAGTTCGGCGTCGAGGTGGTGCAGGCTTGCCTTGCTGCCAAGTGCCACTACACCGACACCACCGGCGAGCAGGACTGGCTGATCACCCTCGAGCAGGAGTTCGGCGCGAAGTTCGGCAATGCCGGCCTGCTGCTGGCGCCGGGCATCGCGCAGATGTACACCACCGGCGAGATCGCCGCGCAGCTGTGCCTGGAGACGCCCGGCCTCGACACGCTTGATATCGCGGTGTTCTGGGGCGGCAGCCCGACCATCGCCTCGACGCAGACCATCCTGGTCAACGCCGCGATGGCCAAGGCCTACTACCTCGAGCAGAACAAGTATGTCGAGCATCAGCCCGATGCCGGCCTCTACAACCTCGCGATCCCCGGCCAGCATGAGCTGGCGCTGGCGCTGCCCTGGGGCGGCACCTCGCACCCGGTGTGGTTCAAGCGCGATCCGCGCGTCGCCAACGTGAAGGTGTTGGGCGGCGTGTTCAATCGTGCGCTGATGCTGGGCGTGCCGCAGATCGTCGCCGCCGCGCTGGAGGCGACCAAGGACATGAAGCCCGACGAGCGCTACGCCGCGCTGGCGCAGACCGCGGCCGGCGTGATGAACACCATGCCGCCGCGCGAGAACCCGCGCGTCAACAAGTCGTTGGATTCGGTGTATGCCTCCGGCCCGCTGGGACGCGCGCACTGCGTCATTTACGGCAACAGCAACTACAAGCAGACCGGCATGCTGCAGGCCTTTGCCGCGGCGCACCTGCTGCAGCAGCCGCCCAAGCGCACTGGCTTCGCCTCCGGCTGCCAGGCGTTCGGCCATCACGAGCTGCTCGGGCAGTTGCGCAGCTTCGGCCTGGTCGGCAAGCCGGTCCTGACCGTGCACGACTAAGCTTGAGCCCCGATCGGATCGGGGCTGAGCACTCCGCTCCCTGAAGCGTTTTCGTCAAAGCGGACTGGTATCCGCCTTGCTCGAAGACGCACTATCCGCGGGTGACGCAGTCGCGCGTCACCCGCGCCCGCTCGCGAGGCCCGCCATGCGCTTCATCGATTATCTCGACAAGGGTGCCTCGCTCGGTGCCGACGCGCCGTGCCTCACCATGGATGGAAGCGACCTCAGCTATGGCGAGGTGCAGCGGTTGAGCTACCGGATCGCGCGCGGGCTCGAGCGGTCGGGCATCGCGCCCGGCGACAAGGTCGCGATCCTGTCCGGCAACGATCCGCTCGCCTTCGCCTGCGTGTTCGGCATCTCGCGCGCTGCCGCGGTGTGGTGCCCGATCAATCCGCGCAACGAGGCGGCCGAGAACAAGTTCATCCTCGACCAGTTCGATTGCAGCCTGCTGCTGTTTCATTCCAGTTTCGCGCCGATGGTCGAAGCCGTCAGGCAGGACCTGCCCAAGCTGCGCGCGCTGGTCTGTCTCGATGCCGAATTGCCGTTCGCGCCGTCGTTCGACCGCTGGCTCTCCGGGCTCGCCGACGATCACTATCAACGCGACACGATCGACGACCTTGCGATGATCCCGGGCACCGGAGGCACCACCGGCAAGCCGAAGGGCGTGATGCTGTCGGGTCGCAACATCGAGGCGATGACCGCGCTGACCTTGATGGGCTACCCGTTCAAGGGCCGTCCGATCTACCTTGCGCTGGCGCCGCTGACCCACGCCGCCGGCGTGCTGTGTTTTCCGATCATGACGCTCGGCGGTCGGGTCGTGATCATGCACCACCCTGACATCGGCGAGTTCCTGGCGCTGATCGAGCGCTACCGTGTCACCCACACCTTCCTGCCGCCGACCGTGATCTACATGCTGCTCGATCATCCCGGGCTCGACGCGGCTGATCGCAGCTCATTGCAGTGCTTCTGGTATGGCGCGGCGCCGATCTCGGCGACGCGGCTCGCGGAGGCGTTGCAGCGGATCGGGCCGATGGCGCAGCTGTTCGGCCAGACCGAGGCGCCGATGATGATCTCGATGATGCCGCCGGCCGATCACTACAATCCGGACGGCACCATCGCGACGGAACGACTTGCGTCGGCCGGGCGGATCGGTCCGCTGGTGCAGGCCGGCATCATGGATGGCGACGGCAAGCTGTTGCCTGCGGGATCGCGCGGCGAGATCGTGGTGCGCGGCTCGCTTGTCATGGATGGCTACTACAAGAACCCGGAGGCGACGCGCGAAGCATCCGTGCATGGCTGGCACCACACCGGCGACATCGGCTACATCGATGGCGACGGCTACCTCTATATCGTCGACCGCGCCAAGGACATGATCATCACCGGCGGCTTCAACGTCTACTCGATCGAGGTCGAGAATGCGTTGCGCGCCCATGAGGCGGTGCAGGATTGTGCTGTCATCGGATTGCCCGATGACAAATGGGGTGAGCGCATCGTCGCCGTGGTGCAGCCGCGCGCCGGCCACACCGTCGATGCGATTGCGCTGGCGGCGTTCGTCAAGCAGCAGATCGGCAGCATCAAGACGCCGAAGCAGATCGAGGTCTGGGACGATCTTCCACGCTCCAAGGTCGGCAAGGTGCTGAAGCCGGACATCCGCGCGCGACTGACCTGAGCATTCGAGCAACTGGCGTAAACCACAGACCAAGGTCGAATTTACCGGGCAGGCCGAAGGGCTAGATTTCGGTTTGCAAGACCGTGTCACAAGGGACGTCGTACTCCCGCGATGGCGATCGGTTGGGCCGCTCGCGATCCAGGGACCGGCTTCCCGGGGCCCTGCATGGGCGCGACCCGCGCATTGGCGACGCCGCCCCAACCAAACTGGCAATCGGGCATCGATAGCATCGTCCACCGCGGTGGACGGTGGCGCAACGCATTCCAGAAGGCCGAATATGTCGGCCAGGGAGATGCACAATGACGACATTGGACATTGCAACCACCCCACTGCCGGAAGCCGAGCATCAGGCGCAATTGCGTCGCGCATTGATCGCCAGCACCGTGGGCACCACCATCGAATGGTACGACTTCCTGCTCTACAGCACGGTGACCGGGCTCGTGTTCGGCAAGCTGTTCTTCCCGAAGTCCGATCCCCTTGTCGGCGTGCTGGAGGCGTTCGCGATCTACACGGTGGGCTTCATCGCGCGACCGATCGGTGCCGCGATCTTCGGCCATTATGGCGATCGCATCGGCCGCAAGGGCGCACTGATCGCCACGTTGCTGTTGACCGGGCTTGCCACGGCGGCGGTCGGCCTCGTCCCCACCTATGACCAGATCGGCATCTGGGGTGCGGTGATCCTGACCGTCATCCGTTTCATCCAGGGTGTTGGCGTCGGCGGTGAGTGGGGCGGCTCGGTGCTGCTCTCGATGGAGTGGGCGCGCACCAACCAGCATCGCGGCTTCATCACCTCATGGCCGCAGCTCGGTGGTCCCGCCGGGCTGTTGCTGGCGAACATCGCGGTGCTGGTGTTCAGCCGTCTGTCCGGCGATCAATTCCTGGTCTGGGGCTGGCGGATCCCGTTCCTGCTCAGCCTCGTGATGATCGCCATCGGGCTCTACATCCGGCTCGGCATCATGGAGACGCCGACGTTCCGCCGGATCGTGGCCGAGAACCGTGTCGCACGAGTCCCGGTCCTCGAGGTGATCAAGCGTCAACCGCGATCCATCATTCTCGCGGCGCTGGCGCGGATGGCCGAACAGGCGCCGGCCTATATCTACCTGGCGTTCGTCTTCGCCTACGGCACTCAGGTCATCCATCAAGACCGCGACTTCCTGCTCATCTGCCTGATCTGTGCTGGCGTCCTCTCGCTCGTGACGATTCCGCTGGCCGGGCACCTGTCGGATCGCATCGGGCGCAAGCGCATGTATCTGATCGGCTCCGTCCTGACCGGGTTGTTCGGCTTCGTGTATTTCGGCCTGCTGAACACTGCGGCGCCGGTGCTGATCTTCATCGCCATCGTGCTGTCGTTCGTGCCGCACGACCTGATGTATGGCCCGCAGGCTGCATTGATCGCCGAGTGCTTCACCCCGCGGCTGCGCTACAGCGGCTGCTCGATCGGCTATCAGCTCTCCTCGGTGATATCAGGCGGACCGGCGCCACTGATCGCCACCGCGCTGCTCGCGGCCACCGGATCAGGTTATGCGATCGCGCTCTACATTCTGTTCTGCGCGGTGGTCAGCATTGCCGCGACCGCTATGATGCCCGACTACACCAACAAGGACATTTCCGAGGAGCACGACAGGCCTTGATCGAATGTTCCGTGACCGTCGGATGGAACGCGGCCAGCGCCTATTGACAAGCGGGCACCGGGGAAGACAGTGGGCGCGTGTTGCGCATGCGATCCCAGGAATGACTGATGTCCCGCGACTTTCGTCTTGATCGCGTTCCCGTCGACGTTCTCGCTTACGAGCTGGCTGAAGAGAGAGCGAGTGCGCTCGGCCGCATGGGCCGCGCGCTGGAACAGGCGCTCGCCAGACTGCGCGAGTTCGATGCCGCGCAGCCGCGCGATGATGCATCAGCGCCGGCGCAGCAGGCACGGCGCACCCTGGTGCGGGAAGCCGGCCATGCGCTCTGGATGTTCGTGGTGCAGCGGGAGGCGTGCGGGCTGCGCAACAACCGCATGCTGATGCGCGACTACAACGTTCCCGGCGAGGTGCAGCTCAGCATGGGTCCGATGCTCGCTGCATCGTCCGCATCGCCATAAAAAATGCGCGGGCCGCCTCAGGTCGAGGCCTGCCCGCGCATTGAATTCGCGGGTGCTGAATTCAGCACCCGATCAGGAAATTTGTGTCAGTGGACGCTGACGGCTTGCAGCTCGTTGCTCCAGGCGTTGGCGATCGCGGCTTCGCGGCTGTCGGTCAGCATGATCGGCGTGCCGTCGGCGGCATGCAGTGCGAACAGCTTGAGGCCCGGCGCGATCTTCGGCGCCTGCGGAAAGAGATCGGGCACGTCCTCGGAACGGACCTGCTTCACATAGGCGATGTGGCCCTCGCCCAGATGAGCCAGCGCTTCCGGCGTGACGTTGCTGGATTCGATGGTGGTGGTACTCATGTCACTCATGGTCTCGACTCCTCAGTCAGATAAGCGGTCGAGTCCGCTCCTTGTTTCTATTATTCGTGCTCATTGATAGCGATTGTCTTAATGACCCGTTCAGGTTCCGGCCTGGCCAGATCAATCGACAACAACCCGTTCTTCAGATCCGCGCCCAGCACCTGCATCCCCTCCGCCAGCACGAAGGTGCGCTGGAAGTGGCGCGCGGCAATGCCGCGATGGATGTATTGCCGAGCCTTGTCGTCCTGCTGGCGGCCGCGGATGACGAGCTGATTTTCCTCAATGGTTACATCGAGTTGGTCGCGGGTGAAGCCCGCCACGGCCAGCGTGATGCGGAGCCGCTCAGGCTGCCCGTTGGTACGGTCGCACCGCTCGATGTTGTAGGGAGGATAGCCGTCAGCGCCCTTCACGACGCGGTCGAGCGCACGCTCGATCTCGTCGAATCCCAGAAGGAACGGACTGGACAACGATGGAACACGAGACATTACAAAGTCCTCTCGAAGCGACTTTGAGGGGCCCTTGCGGCGCCCCATGCAACCGGCGGGCCGTCTGGCCTCCGGTCAGTGAGGGATATGGGGGCGATCTGGATAGCGTTCAAGCAGCCCCGAAACCAGCCTAAACGCCCGCAACATGAGGGCAAATTCTTCTCGATCGGTTACCCTGCGACCCGCTTCCGGCCATCAGCGGTAAAAAGATGCAGTTTGTCGCGTGGGGCGACCGCCCGGATCCGCTCGCCGATCGCAGGGCCGGTGGCGCCGGGAACCCGGACGATGACCTCGCCCGGCGGCAGCTCGCCCGGATTGGCGGCAACCCCCTGCTCCTCGCGTTGGCGGCTGCCATAAACAAACGTCTCGGCGCCGACATGCTCGATCGCCTCGACTGTCAGGCCGAGCGCGACACCGCCCGATATGGTCTCGCTGGAGATCACGAAATCCTCCGGCCGGATCCCGACGATCCCTGCGCCATCGGCGCCCGCGATCTGGGACGTCAGCTCGTCCGAGCGCAGCGGCATCAGGTTCATCGGCGGCGCGCCGATGAAGGAGGCCACGAAGGTGGTCGCAGGCCGCTGGTAGATATCCAGCGGATTGCCGATCTGCTCGACCTGGCCGCCATTCATGACGACGAGGATGTCGGCCAGCGTCATCGCCTCGAGCTGGTCGTGGGTGACGTAGATCGACGTGGTGTTGAGCCGGCGCTGCAGCTTGCGGATCTCGACCCGCATCGCGATGCGCAGCTTGGCGTCGAGGTTCGACAACGGCTCGTCGAACAGGAACACCTTCGGCTGGCGCACGATGGCGCGGCCCATCGCGACGCGCTGGCGCTGGCCGCCGGAGAGCTGGCGCGGCTTGCGCTCCAGCATCGGCGACAGCTCGAGCACGCGCGCGGCTTCCTCGACGCGGGTCTTGATCTCGGCTTCGGCCATGCCGCGGTTGCGCAGGCCGTAGGCCATGTTGTTGTAGACGCTCATGTGCGGATAGAGCGCGTAGTTCTGGAACACCATCGCGATGTCGCGATCGGCGGGCTCGACCTGGTTGACGACGCGGCCGCCGATATCGATCTCGCCGCCGGTGATGGTCTCGAGCCCGGCGACCATGCGTAGCAGCGTGGACTTGCCGCAGCCGGAGGGGCCGACCAGCACGCAGAACTGGCCGTCACCGACGTCGACATCGACGCCCTTGATGGCCTCGAAGCCGCCGGGATAGGTTTTGCGGACGCTGCGCAGCGTGACGTTGGCCATTACTTTTCCGTCTCCACCAATCCGCGCACGAACAGTTTCTGCATCACGACGACGACGAACACCGGCGGCAGCATCGCGAGCAGCGCGGTGGCCATCACGACCGGCCATTCGGTCAGCGCGTCGGTCGTGGTGATCATCTTGCGGATGCCGACTTGGATGGTCTGCATGTCGTCGCGCGTGGTGATCAACAGCGGCCAGAGATATTGATTCCAGCCGAGGATGAAGAGGATCACGAACAGCGCGGCCATGTTGGTGCGCGACAGCGGCAATAGCGTATCCCAGAAGAAGCGGAACGGGCCCGCGCCGTCGATGCGCGAGGCTTCCAGCAATTCATCCGGCACGGTCATGAAGAACTGCCGGAACAGCAGCGTCGCGGTGGCGGACGCAATCAGCGGCAGCGACAGGCCGGCGTAACTATCGAGCAGATGCAGATCGGCGACGATCTTGTAGGTCGGATAGATGCGCACCTCGACCGGCAGCATCAGGGTGATGAAGATGATCCAGAAGATCGCCATCCGGAACGGAAACCGGAAATACACGATCGCGTAGGCCGAGATGATCGAGATCGCGATCTTGCCGACCGCGATCAAGAGCGCCATGACCAGCGAGTTCAGCATCATGTTGAGCACCGGCTCGCGGGTCGAGCCGCTCGTGCCGACAAACAGCGTCTGGTAGTAGGTCTCGAGGAAATGGCCGCCGGGCAGCAGCGACATCTGGCCGTTGGCGATGACGGCGTTGTCCTGGGTCGAGGCGACGATCGCGAGATAAACCGGGAAGGCGACGATCGCGATCCCGATCCACAGGATGGCGTGAGCCAGATAGCGCTG
The DNA here is from genome assembly GCF_007993935.1 of Bradyrhizobium macuxiense. Taxonomy (GTDB): domain Bacteria; phylum Pseudomonadota; class Alphaproteobacteria; order Rhizobiales; family Xanthobacteraceae; genus Bradyrhizobium; species Bradyrhizobium macuxiense_A. The sequence continues at coordinate 259,267 of NZ_VITY01000004.1, forward strand.
GAAGCCTTCTTCCTCGACCATCAGTAGGTCACCTTGCGCTCGACGAAGCGGAACTGGATGCCTGTCAGCACGACCACGATGACCATCAGGATGACCGACTGCGCCGCCGAGGAGCCGAGATTGCCGCCGAGCAGGCCGTCGGTATAGACCTTGTAGACCAGCGTTTCCGTCGCCTTGCCGGGGCCGCCGCGGGTCATCGTGTCGATGATGCCGAACGTGTCGAAGAAGGCGTAGACGATGTTGATGACCAGCAGGAAGAAGATGGTCGGCGACAGCAGCGGGAAGATCACGGTCCAGAACCGCCGCATCGGACGCGCGCCGTCGATCGCGGCGGCTTCGATCACGCTCTTCGGGATGCTCTGCAGCCCGGCGAGGAAGAACAGGAAATTGTAGGAGATCTGCTTCCACGCCGCGGCGAGGATGATCAGGGCCGCGGCCTGGTCGCCGTCGAGCAGCGGATTCCAGTCAACGCCCATGGCGCGCAGATAGCGCGACAGCACGCCGAGCGAGGGGTGCAGCATGAATACCCAGAGCACGCCGACGACCGGCGGGGCCACCGCATACGGCCAGATCAACAGCGTGCGGTAGAGCGTCGAGCCGCGCAGCGGCTTGTCGGCCATGACAGCGAGCAGCAGCGCAAACGACAGCGAGGACACCGCGATCGCGAACGAGAACGCGAAGGTGCGGATGATGGCGGCGAAATAGGCCGGCTCCTTGAACAGCTCGAGATAGTTCTCGAACCACACGAAGCTGGTCGACAGGCCGAAGGCGTCCTGCAGCAGGAAGGACTGGATCACCGCCTGTGCGGCCGGCCAGTAGAAAAAGATCAGCACGATCGCGAGTTGCGGGGCAACCAGCGCGTAAGGCAACAGCTTTGATTGGAAAATCGCTTGCTTTTGCATGATCTCGGAAGAATTGGCAGGCCGCGGGCTCGCGGCCTGCCGGTTGATGGGCTCAAACCATCATGTCAGTGGACGGCGGACTTTTCAAACTGCCGCAGCATCTGGTTGCCGCGCTCGACGGCCGAGTCCAGCGCCTGCTTGGCGGTCTTCTTGCCGGCCAGCGCCTGCTCGATTTCCTCCGACCACATGTCGCGCAGCTGCACCATGTTGCCGAGGCGCAGGCCGCGGGAATTCTCGGTCGGCTCCTTGTTGGTGAGCTCGAGCAGCGGGGTCTCGAGATAGGGCTGGTCCTTGTAGAAGCCCTCTTCCTTGGCCTTTGCATAGGCTGCCTTGGTGATCGGCAGATAGCCCGAGGCCTTGTGGATCCAGACCTGGCGGTCGGTGTCGGAGAGGAAGGTCAGGAATTTGGCCACGCCCTTGTATTCCTCGGCCGACTTGCCGCCCATGATCCAGAGCGAGGCGCCGCCGATGATCGAGTTCTGCGGCGCGCCCTTGACGTCGGGATAATACGGCATCGGGGCTGCGGTGAAGTTGAACTTGGCCTGCGCCTTGACGTTGCCGAAGAACGCCGACGAGGTCAGGTAGATCGGGCACTCGCCCGAGGTGAAGCGGCCTTCGCCGGTGTTGGTGCGGCCGGCATAGTCGTAGGTCTTGTCCTTCTGCAGCTCGACCAGGTTCTCGAGATGCTTGACCTGCAGCGGGCCGTTGAATTCGAGCACGGTGTCGAAGCCGTCGAGGCCGTTGGCCTTGCTGGCGAGCGGCACGTTGTGCCAGGCCGACAGCTGCTCGAGATTGACCCAGGTGACCCACGAGCCGGAGAAGCCGCAAGTATTGTAGCCGGCCGCCTTCAGCTTCTTGGCGTCCTCGAACACCTGCGGCCAGGTCTTCGGAATCTCCGCGATGTTGGCCTTCTTCAGCGCGTCGAGATTGACCCACATCACGGTCGACGACGAGTTGAAGGGGAACGACAGCATCTCGCCCTTCGAGGTCGAGTAGTAGCCGGTGATCGCGGGCAGATAGACGCTCGGATCGAACTTCTCGCCGGCGTCGGCCATCAGCTTGTAGACCGGTTTGACGGCGCCGGTGGCGGCCATCATCGTCGCGGTGCCGACCTCGAACACCTGCATGATGTGCGGTGCGTTGCCGGCACGGAAGGCGGCGATGCCGGCGTTCATGGTGTCGGCGTAGCCGCCCTTGTAGGTCGGGATCACCTTGTAGTCGGACTGCGAGGCGTTGAAGTCGTTGGCCAGCTTGACGATGACGTCATTGTTGGCGCCGGTCATCGCGTGCCACCACTGAATCTCGGTCACCGCAAATGCAGGCGACGCGAATGCAAGCGTAGCGGCGGCGACAGCAGCAGCGCCCAATCGTCGAAAAATCATCAAAGCCCCTCCCGGTTGGAACGTCATGTTTCGTTGCGCGCGTTATCAGCGCCGGATGACGTTCAAATGACCGTATAAACGAAAGCCATGGTAGGGGGGAAGCCGAAGCAAAGGGAAGCGGTAAAAAAGGCGGAGATCGCAGCCGCGCCCGTGCGGTGCAACGCCGGACGCGACGTTGCACCGCAGGGTGTGTGCTTTCTGGCGCTTGGCCTAGCGCTTGCGCTGGGGACCGCAGACCACGCCCTTGTCGAGGAGGCCGTTGATCTCGTCCCTGGAGTAGCCGAACTCGCCGAGCACTTCCGCAGCGTGCTGGCTGAAGTTCGGCGGCGTGCGGCGCAGGCTCGGCTTGGTGCGTTCGAGGCGGATCGGCGAGGCAACGCCCTTGTACCAATCCTTCGCGATGACGTCGCCGCGGTGGATGGTGTGCGGGTTGGTCAGCGCCTGGTCGATCTTCTGCACCGGGCCGGCCGGCAGTCCGGCGGCGAGCAGCCGGTTGCACAACGGCTCGGCCTCATGCTGGCTGAACACCGCGGCCAGCTCGACCCGCAGCGCATCGCGGTTGGCGATGCGGTCCTTGTTGCGGGCAAAGCGCGGATCGGTGCCGAGCTCCGGCTTGCCGATTTCCTTGGCGAGCTTGCGGAAGGTGCCGTCATTGCCGACGCCGATGAAGATGTTGTCGGTCTTGGTCGGGAAGATTGCGTAAGGCACGAGATTGGGATGCTCGTTGCCGGTGAGCGACGGCGGCTTGCCATGCATGAAATAGTTCGCGGTGTGCGGATGCATGATCGCAAGCCCGGTCTCGTACAGCGTGGTCTCGAGGAATTGGCCGAGCCCCGAGCGCTGCCGCTCCGACAGCGCCATCAGGATGCCGATCGCGGCATAAAGACCGGTGGTGATGTCGACCAGCGGCACGCCGATGCGCATCGGGCCGCTCTCCGGCGAGCCGGTGGCGGCGATCATGCCGGTCATCGCCTGGATGATCGCATCATAGCCGGGATTGCCGCCGCGCGGACCGTCGGCGCCGAAGCCGGAGATCCGGCAATGCACGAGGCGCGGGAATTTTTCGCGCAGCACGTCGTTGCCGATGCCCCATTTGTCGAGCGTGCCGGGCTTGAAATTCTCGATCAGCACGTCGGCGGTCTCGAGCATCTTCATCAGCACCACGCGTCCGCCCTCGGAGGCGAGGTCGAGGCCGATCGAGCGCTTGTTGCGGTTGATGCCGACGAAATAGGCCGCGTCTTCGTCGTGGAAGGGAGGACCCCAGTCACGCACCTCGTCGCCGGCGGGCGGCTCGACCTTGATCACGTCGGCGCCGTGGTCGGCGAGGATCTGGGTGCAATACGGGCCGCCGAGCACGCGCGTCAGATCGATCACGCGCAGTCCGGTCATCGCGCCCGTAGCCGCTGGGGTATTCATGGAAGCAACCTTCGCTCAGTTGGGATCAGAAAACGAGGGTCCCAGAGCTAACGGTCTTCAGGCAAGGCAGCAATGCTTCCGTCGGGGCAGGCCCATGCAGCAGGCGGCGCGCGCGTTCGCCAAGTGAACCGGAAGGAGCGAGCTGGCATCGCACATGCAAACAAAATAGTCCGCCACGCGGGAAGGCGTGGCGGACCATTGGCAGGCGAAGAATTAGACGACGCTCAGCTTGACGTCGACATTGCCGCGGGTCGCGTTGGAATAGGGGCACACATGGTGGGCCTTCTCGACCAGCGCTTCGGCGTCAGCGCGTGACAGGCCGGGCAGCGAGACGGCGAGGTCGACGGCGAGGCCGAAGCCGCCTTCCGAGCGCGGGCCGATGCCGACCGTCGAGGTCACCGACGCGTCGGCGGGAACCTTGGGGCCGCCCTGCGAGGCCACGAACTTCATCGCGCCGATGAAGCAGGCGGCATAGCCCGCCGCGAACAGCTGCTCCGGATTGTTGCCGGCGCCACCGCCGCCGCCGAGTTCCTTCGGGGTGGTGAGTTTGACGTCGAGCGCGCCGTCGAGCGTTGCCGCATGGCCGTCGCGGCCGCCGGTTGCCTTGGCACTGGTCTTGTAGAGCACGTTCACAGACATCGTGGTCTCCCTTGGTTTTGGACTTGCAGGTTTCGACTTGGGTTCCGAATTCGACGGCCCATGTATTGCACTCAATTGAATTGTGCGCAATATAAATTATGAAGCCTCACATTTAATTGTTCGCAATTGAATTCGCGGTCCCGTGAGCCCAGAATGTCCCGGAAACGAGATGGATTCGATGGGAATCATGGTCAGGAAACAGACGGCGGCGGATCAGGCGCTGCGGCTCGATAACCAGATCTGCTTTGCGGTCTATTCGACCGCGCACGCCTTCAACCGCGTCTACAAGCCGCTGCTCGACCGGCTCGGGCTGACCTATCCGCAGTATCTCGTGATGCTGGCGCTGTGGGAACGCGACGACGTGCCGGTGAAGGATCTCGGCGAGCGGCTGTTCCTGGATTCCGGCACGTTGACGCCGCTCTTGAAGCGGCTGGAAGCAGCCGAACTGATCAGGCGGACCCGAAGCACCGAAGACGAGCGCGTGGTGCTGATCGCGCTGACGCCGCAGGGCCACGCGCTGCGCGAAAAGGCCAAGGCCGTCCCGCAGTCGATCCTCGCGGCGTCGGACTGCACGGTGGGTGAGCTGCTGGCGATGAAGGACGAGATCGTCGCGTTGCGCGACCGGTTGAATGCGGTGCTGGAGGAGTAGGGCGGCGGCTAGAGGCGCTTCTTGGCGAAGGCGCGGCCGCTATGGGATTTGAGATACTTCTCGAATGCCAGGGCTTTGTATTTGTCCGGAAATGCGCAGTACCAGACGAGTTGCCAAGGTTTGAATTTTGAGGTGTGGGCGGACTTGCCGGCGTTGTGCTCGGGAATCCGTCGCTTCAGATCCTCGGTGGCGCCAACGTATTCTTGATCAGGGAAGTTGATGCTGCGGATGATGTAGACGTACCACATTCGTATCCGCTGAATGTCGTTGGGCCGGAATAGGGCCCTCGGCCGTCCGTCTTCGCCCTTCGGGCTACGCCGGACACCACGCTTCGCCCTTAGGGCAACTCGTGGCTGCGCCACGCGTAGCCCGAAGGGCGAAGCGTGGTGGAGCCAGGCGGGATCGAACCGCCGACCTCTTGCATGCCATGCAAGCGCTCTCCCAGCTGAGCTATGGCCCCTTATCCAGTTGGGACGATCCTGGGGGATCAGTCCCGGCCCGCGCGGCCTGGACGACTCGCGCGGCAGCACCGTTGATCATAGATCGGCGCCGATCTCAAGTCTCTTCTATCAAGTCTCTTCGTCGCCGCCGACGTCACCGATGATGTCGGTCACGTCCTCATCGCCCTCTTCTTCGTCGGCGATGAAGGTCGAATCGTCGTCGTCATCGTCGTCGATCGTCTCATCGACCTCGATATCGTCCTCGGATTCGGGAACCTGGGCCTTGACCTTGCCGGTGTTCTCCTCGGCATCGGCCTCCTCGAGCGAGACCATTTCTTCGGCCTCGGCGGGCTCCGGCATGTCGGCGGCGGTCGCGGGCGAATTGACGGTGGCGCCACGGCCCCGCGCGGGGGCGATGGGCGCAATCGGCACGACCTCACCGGTGTAGGGCGAAATCACCGGATTCTTGTTGAGGTCGTAGAACTTCTTGCCCGTGGTCGGGCAAATGCGCTTGGTTCCGAGCTCGGACTTGGCCAACGTGGTCATCCCAGAATTTTGCTGAAAAACGGTGCTTCACTTGGCTAGTTGAGCAGCCGCTGTCAATAGCGGTTTGCGCGCAAGTGACGGGCGCGTGACGCGGTGTTGCCTATGTGATACCTGCGCCGGCGCGAGAGGACACAATCTTGGCCCATTCTGACACCCCAACCCCGCTGGAATCCCGCGCTTGCGGCCCGCTGGCCGGCAAGGTCCGCGTTCCCGGCGACAAATCGATTTCCCACCGTGCCCTGATCCTGGGGGCGCTTTCGGTCGGCGAAACCCGGATTTCCGGCCTTCTCGAGGGCGAAGACGTCCTCAATACCGCCAAATCCATGCGCGCGCTGGGCGCCAAGGTGGAGCGGACGGCGCCGTTTGCCTGGTCGGTGTTCGGCGTCGGCGTCGGCGGCTTCGCCCAGCCCGCAGCCCCGCTCGATTTCGGCAATTCCGGCACCGGCTGCCGGCTGGTGATGGGTGCGGTCGCCGGCTGCCCGATCGCCGCCATCTTCGACGGCGACGCCTCGCTGCGTTCGCGGCCGATGCGCCGGATTCTCGACCCGCTCGAGCTGATGGGCGCCCGGACCAGCGACATCGGGGACGGCGGCAGGCTGCCGCTGACGCTGCATGGTGCCCGCTATCCGGTGCCGATCGTCTACAAGACCCCGGTCGCCTCGGCCCAGATCAAGTCCGCAGTGCTGCTGGCGGGCCTGTCCGCGCCCGGCATCACCACTGTCATCGAGCAGGAGGCGAGCCGCGACCACACCGAATTGATGCTGAAGCATTTCGGTGCCGAGATCGCCACGGAGAAGGAAGGCAGCCACGGCCGCAGGATCACGCTGAACGGCGAGCCCGAGCTGCACGGCGCCAACGTCGTGGTGCCCGCCGATCCGTCGTCGGCGTCGTTCCCGATCGTCGCGGCGCTGATTGTCGGAGGCTCCGATGTCGTGTTCTCCGATGTGATGACCAATCCGCTGCGAACCGGCCTGTTCACCACGCTGCGCGAAATGGGTGCTTCGATCGAGGAGAGCGATGTGCGCGGCGATGCCGGCGAGCCGATGGCGCAATTGCGCGTGCGTGCCTCGAAGCTCAGGGGCGTCGAGGTGCCGCCGGAACGTGCGCCGTCGATGATCGACGAATATCTGGTGCTGGCGGTTGCGGCGGCGTTTGCCGAGGGCACCACGATTATGCGCGGCTTGCAGGAGCTGCGCGTCAAGGAATCCGATCGCCTCGAAGCCACCGCGGACATGCTGCGCGTCAACGGCGTCAAGGTCGAGGTCTCCGGCGACGATCTGATCGTCGAGGGACGCGGCCATGTTCCCGGCGGCGGTCTTGTCGCCACGCACATGGATCATCGCATCGCGATGTCGGCATTGGTGATGGGCTGTGCTGCGGATCGGCCGGTGAAGATCGACGACACAGCCTTCATCGCCACAAGTTTCCCGGATTTCATTCCGATGATGCGCGCGCTCGGAGCTGACTTCGCATGATCATCGCCATCGACGGACCCGCCGCCTCCGGCAAGGGCACGCTCGGCAAGCGGCTCGCCCACCACTACGGCTATCGCCATCTCGACACCGGCGTGATCTACCGCGCGGTGGCCTATGCGATGATCGCGATGGGCGCCGATCTCAACGATGAGGCGCTGGCGGTGGCGGTCGCACTCGAGCTCGATCCCGAGAAATTCGGCAATCCGATCCTGAAGACCCAGAAGGTCGGCGAAGGCGCTTCGGTCGTCTCGGCCTTTCCCAAGGTGCGCGAGGCGCTGGTCAACTTCCAGCGCCAGTTCGCCGCCGATCCGCCTGGTGCCGTGCTGGATGGGCGCGACATCGGCACCGTGATCTGCCCCGATGCCGACGTGAAGATCTTCGTGGTCGCCGATCCCAGGGTGCGGGCACGGCGGCGCACCCTGGAGGCGCGCGCCCGTGGCGAGGACGCCGACGAGGAAGCGGTGCTCGCCGACATCCTCAAGCGCGACGAGCGGGACAAGAACCGCACCGTTGCGCCGTTGCGGCCGGCCGCGGACGCCCACACGCTGGACAATTCCAATCTCGACATCGAGGCCGGCGTCCGCGCCGCCATCGCCATCGTCGAGGCGGCCCGCGCCCGGCGCTGATCGAGCCAACAGGAGCGGGACAACAAAAAAGCGCGATGACCGAGGTCATCGCGCTTCGGGCCGGCGAGCGGCAGCTCGATCGATCGGTTAGTCCTTCGACCAGTAACGGTCGAACGGCAGTTCCTGTTCGGCCATGGTCAGCAGCGGCTGCGCCGCCCGGGCGGCAGCCGCGGGTCCGGCCGATACGGCACCGGGTATCGCGGCGACGGCATTTCCAAACGTCAGGACGGCAAAAGCCGCCAGCACCATAAAGCTTTTCATTGGTAATCCCCCTGTTTCTAACGGTGCCATCGTAAGGGGCGGACCGCTTAAGGGCGGGTTCCAGCCATGCCCACTCGCGCCGCATTTCGCGCGATGCGGTCAACAAGGCGTTGCAGCGCTGGGCGGGCGCGATCAGCCTTAAGCACCCGTAAATCGGGCGTTTCCGGCTTGCCCAAAATGGCCGCCGGGGCTATATCAGCGCCGTTCGGAGCACCATCGACCCTGTCGAGGCCGTGTCCGGGCGGGCCGGCGCCGGGTTTGAGCCATCCTCAAGCAAAACTGACGCCGCATCTGGAGGAACGCCCGCTCCCAGGCCTTGCAGTCGATATTTTTCTTAAAATCACGCTCCGGAAACTTCAAACGTACCGAACGTGCAGTCTTGCTGCCGGCCCGCTGTTGCACCTCCTGCAATGAGCGGTCGTCAGGGTTTGCGGAACCCTGTCACTTCACGCGCGGTGCGCCCATCAACCCGAATGGCCGGCGAGATCCCGCATCTGGAGAACAAATGGTTTCGAATTCTGCGTCTTCTTATACCCCGACCCGCGACGATTTCGCGGCGATGCTTGATGAGTCCTTTGCCGGCGGCAACCTGCAGGAAAGCTCGGTCATCAAGGGCAAGGTGGTTGCAATTGAGAAGGACATGGCCGTCATCGACGTCGGCCTGAAGACCGAAGGCCGCGTCGCGCTGCGCGAATTCGCTGGCCCCGGCCGCGAAAGCGACCTCAAGGTCGGCGACGAAGTCGAGGTGTTCCTCGACCGTATCGAGAATGCGCTCGGTGAAGCCGTGCTGTCGCGCGACAAGGCGCGCCGCGAGGAGAGCTGGGGCAAGCTCGAGAAGGCGTTCCAGAACAACGAAAAGGTCAACGGCGTCATCTTCAACCAGGTCAAGGGCGGCTTCACGGTCGACCTCGACGGTGCGGTGGCCTTCCTGCCGCGCTCGCAGGTCGACATTCGTCCGATCCGCGACGTTGCGCCGCTGATGAACAACTCGCAGCCGTTCCAGATCCTCAAGATGGACCGCCGCCGCGGCAACATCGTGGTGTCGCGCCGCACGGTTCTCGAAGAGACCCGCGCCGAGCAGCGCCAGGAGCTGGTGCAGAACCTCGAAGAGGGTCAGGTGATCGACGGCGTGGTCAAGAACATCACCGATTACGGTGCGTTCGTTGATCTCGGCGGCATCGACGGCCTGCTGCATGTGACCGATATCGCCTGGCGCCGCGTCAACCACCCGACCGAGGTGCTGACCATCGGCCAGACCGTGAAGGTCAAGATCATCAAGATCAACCACGAGACGCACCGCATCTCGCTCGGCATGAAGCAGCTGCTGGATGATCCGTGGCAGGGCATCGAAGCCAAGTACCCGCTGGGTGCCCGCTTCACCGGCCGCGTCACCAACATCACCGACTACGGCGCGTTCGTCGAGCTCGAGCCGGGCATCGAAGGCCTGATCCACGTCTCCGAGATGTCGTGGACCAAGAAGAACATGCACCCCGGCAAGATCGTTTCGACCTCGCAGGAAGTCGAAGTGCAGGTGCTCGAAGTCGATTCGGTCAAGCGCCGCATCTCGCTCGGTCTCAAGCAGACCATGCGCAATCCCTGGGAAGTCTTCGTCGAGAAGTTCCCGGTCGGTTCGGTGGTCGAGGGCGAGGTCAAGAACAAGACCGAGTTCGGTCTGTTCCTCGGTCTCGAGGGCGATGTCGACGGCATGGTCCACCTCTCCGACCTCGACTGGAAGCTTCCGGGCGAGCAGGTCATCGACAACTTCAAGAAGGGCGACATGGTCAAGGCCGTGGTGCTCGATGTCGATGTCGAGAAGGAGCGAATCTCGCTCGGCGTCAAGCAGCTCGAAGGCGACCCCTTCGCAGAGCCGGGCGACGTCAAGAAGGGCGCGGTCGTGACCTGCGAAGTGCTCGAAGTGAAGGAAAGCGGCATCGAGGTCCGGATTTCGGGCACCGAGTTCACCACCTTCATCAAGCGGTCCGAGCTGGCCCGTGATCGCAACGACCAGCGCGCCGAGCGCTTCGCCGTCGGCGAGAAGGTCGATGCCCGCGTCATCCAGTTCGACAAGAAGGCCCGCAAGGTGCAGGTCTCGATCAAGGCGCTGGAAGTTGCCGAAGAGAAGGAAGCCATCGCGCAGTACGGCTCCTCCGATTCGGGAGCGACGCTTGGCGACATCCTCGGCACCGCGCTGAAGAACCGCGCCACCGACAAGTAAGCGTTCGCGCGATTTGAGCGAACCATGGGGCCCCGGCGCAAGCCGGGGCCCTTTTTGTTGGAGGCAAGTTGCCGTAGCCCGGATGCAGCGGAGCGAAATCCGGGGTTCTTCGCCACGGTGAGGCTTTCCCGGATTACGCTTCGCTTCATCCGGGCTACGGATGCGTCAATGGGCGGGCGTTGTTTTCTTCATATTGCGTCGCAATTGATGTATTTGGCTAAGCTGATAGTGACGCTGCGACTGCAAAACGCGCGGACTTCGCGCTGACCATTTCTGGAGAGACCGATGTCGCTGGATTCGGACGTGATCGTCGACCGTCGTCGTATCAGGCGCAAGCTGACGTTCTGGCGCGTTGCCGCTGCGGTCATCGCAATCGCTGCCATCGTCGGCGTGGGCGTGGTGGCCGCCGGCGGACGCGGCAGCTTGTCGACGTCGAGCACGATCGCGCGGATCAACATCGACGGATTGATCCGCAGCGACCAGCAGCGCGTCGAGGCGCTGGAGCGGCTCGGCAAGTCGAGCTATGCGGCGGTTGTCGTGCATATCAATTCGCCCGGCGGCACCACTGCGGGCTCCGAGCAGCTGTACGACTCGCTGATGCAGTTGAAGGCGAAGAAGCCGCTCGTCGTCGTGGTCGAGGGATTGGCGGCCTCTGGCGGCTACATCACCGCGATCGCCTCCGATCATATCGTTGCCCAGCAGACCTCGCTGGTTGGTTCGATCGGCGTGCTCTTCCAGTTTCCCAACGTTTCGGAATTGCTCAAGACCGTCGGCGTGAAGATGGAGGAAATCAAATCCTCACCGCTGAAAGCGGCGCCCAACGGCATGGAGCCGACCAGCCCCGAGGCCCGGGCCGCGATCGAGGGGCTGGTCAAGGATTCCTATGCCTGGTTCCGTGGATTGGTGAAGGAGCGGCGTGGCATGGACGACGCCCTGCTGGAGAAGGTCGCTGACGGACGCGTCTTCACCGGCCGGCAGGCGGTCGATCTCAAGCTGATCGATCAGCTCGGGGACGAAAAGACCGCGATTGCCTGGCTGGTTGCGGAGAAGAAGGTCAAAAGCGACCTGCCGGTGCGCAATTACACGCTTAATCCGCGCTTCAGCGACCTCACCTTCCTGCGCACCGCGGCGTCAATGACGCTCGACGCGTTCGGCCTTGGCGCCATCGCGCGGCGGATCGAGCAGGGTGGCGCAGCCCAGGCGGTGGATCGGTTCGGGCTCGACGGCATGCTGGCGCTGTGGACCCCCGGAGGAACCGACTAGTCGGGTGCGAAACGCGTGGTGATCAGGGTATTCCCGCTCTGCGGGAATCGCCGCATGCCCCAATTGGGCTATTTGTCACGCGATTTCACGGCGTTCTAAATCGATTTAGCGTCTTGACAGTGCACGGCATTTTCACGGAAATGGGTTTCCGCAAGAGCCCGGATCCCATTTTCGATGATCAAATCCGAACTTGTTCAGCGTATCGCCGAGCACAACCCGCACCTCTACCAGCGGGACGTCGAGAACATTGTGAATGCGATTCTCGATGAAATCGTCGCGGCGCTGGCGCGTGGCGACCGCGTCGAGCTGCGCGGTTTCGGCGCATTCTCGGTGAAGCATCGCCCGGCGCGTGCCGGCCGCAATCCGCGAACCGGCGAGCATGTGCCGGTCGACCAGAAGAGCGTGCCGTTCTTCAAGACCGGCAAGGAAATGCGCGAGCGCCTCAATCGCGACGAGGCCGAGGCGGGAGCCTCGAGGATCGACGCGCCCAAGGCCGATGCTTGAGCCTGATGCTTAAGGCTGACGCCTGAGCGCCGCCTCCGGCGTTGCCGTGCTGCGGGCGATGCGCCCGCACTTTCTCCATCGCTGCGAGAGATGGTCATGCGAAAGTTCTTCACGGCAGTGGTCGTCGTTCCGCTCGGACTGATCTTCATCATCTTTGCCGTCGCCAACCGTCACTGGGTGACGGTGTCGTTTGATCCCTTCAATTCCGTGACGCCGACGATTGCGGTCACACTGCCGCTGTTCGTGGTCATCATCGCTTCCGCGATCCTGGGCGTGATCGCGGGCGGCATGGCGACCTGGTTCAAGCAGGGGCGCTGGCGCCGCGCCGCCCGGCAGCACGAGGCCGACGCCCGCCATATCCGCGCCGAGCTCGCCGACCTCAGGGCGGCGGGCTCCCGGGACGACGCGCAGCGCCGCCCGACCGCGGCCCAGCTCGGGTTTTACGGGCCCAATGGGCGAGACAAGCAGGGCGCGACGTTGTAGAACCCGCCCCGTCGGACCAGGGTTCACCCCGGTTCCGGCCGCCCGAAAACCTGTTTTGAGACCCGTTTCGAGACCATGCCCCTGCTCGTCAAAATCTGCGGCCTGTCCACGCGCGAGACGCTCGACGTCGCGCTGGAGGGTGGCGCCGATATGGTGGGGTTCGTGTTCTTTCCCCCGTCGCCGCGCCATATCAGCCTCGAGACCGCGCGCGAGCTCGGCAAACAGGCCAAGGGCCGCGCTGTGAAGGTCGCGCTGACCGTCGATGCCGATGATGCGACCATCGAGAACATCATCGAGACGCTGCGGCCGGATATCCTGCAACTGCACGGCAAGGAAACCACCGCGCGGCTGCGTGATCTCAAGCAGAAATTCGGCCTGCCGCTGATGAAGGCGCTGCCGGTCGAGACCGCAGCCGATCTCGCGCCGCTGCCGGGCTATGCCGGCGTCGCCGACCGCATCCTGTTCGATGCCCGCGCGCCGAAGGATGCCACGCGCCCGGGCGGTCTCGGTGCGCCGTTCGATTGGCACGTGCTGGAAAATCTCGACCTCGCGCTGCCCTACATGGTCTCCGGCGGCCTCAACGCCGAGAACGTCACTGAAGCCGTCCGCGTCACCCGCGCCGGCGGCGTCGACGTCTCGTCGGGCGTCGAGCGCACGCCCGGCGTCAAGGATCCCGAGCTGATCCGCGCCTTCATCCGCGCCGCACGCGCAACCCAAGAACTGATGGTTCGATGAATCAAAATCTGCCCAATTCCTTCCGCAGCGGTCCCGACGAGCGCGGGCATTTCGGCATTTTCGGCGGACGCTTCGTCGCGGAAACGCTGATGCCGCTGATCCTCGATCTCGAAAAGGCCTATGCCGACGCCAAGGCCGATCCGGCGTTCCAGGCCGAGATGAATGTCTATCTGAAGGACTATGTCGGCCGGCCCTCGCCGCTGTACTTCGCTGAACGGCTCACCGAGCATCTCGGCGGCGCCAAGATCTATCTGAAGCGCGAGGAGCTCAATCACACCGGTTCGCACAAGGTCAACAACGTACTCGGCCAGATCATGGTCGCGCGCCGCATGGGCAAGAAGCGCATCATCGCCGAGACCGGCGCCGGCCAGCATGGCGTGGCGACGGCGACGCTGTGCGCGCGGTTCGGGCTCGAATGCGTGGTCTATATGGGCGCGGTCGACGTCGAGCGGCAGCAGCCGAACGTGATCCGGATGGAGATGCTCGGCGCCAAGGTCGTGCCGGTGCAGTCGGGCGCGCGCACGCTGAAGGATGCGATGAACGACGCGCTGCGCGATTGGGTCACCAACGTGCACAACACCTTCTATTGCATCGGCACGGTGGCCGGACCGCATCCCTATCCGATGATGGTGCGCGATTTCCAGTCGATCATCGGCCACGAGACCCGCAAGCAGATGCAGGAGGCCGAGGGCCGCCTGCCGGACTCGCTGATCGCGTGCATCGGCGGCGGCTCCAATGCGATGGGCCTGTTCCATCCGTTCCTCGACGATCCCTCGGTCGAGATTTTTGGCGTCGAGGCGGCCGGTCACGGGCTGACGCAGCTGCATGCCGCTTCACTCGCCGGCGGCCGCCCCGGCGTGCTGCACGGCAACCGCACCTATCTGCTGATGGATGCCGACGGCCAGATCGAGGAAGCGCATTCGATCTCGGCCGGCCTCGACTATCCCGGCATCGGCCCGGAGCACGCCTGGCTGCACGAGATCGGCCGCGTGAAGTATCTCTCGGCCACCGACGAGGAGGCGCTGGCCGCATTCCAGCTGCTGTCGCGGCTCGAAGGCATCATCCCGGCGCTGGAATCCGCGCATGCGATCGCGAAATTGTCCGAGCTCGCGCCGCAGCGGCCCAGAGATCACCTGATGGTGGTCAACCTCTCGGGCCGCGGCGACAAGGACGTGCCGCAGGTCGGCGACATCTTGAAGGCGAGGCAGAAGTGAGCACCCGTATCGACGCACGTTTCGCCGAGCTGAAGCAGCAGGGCCGCTCCGCTTTCGTCACCTTCGTGATGGCCGGCGACCCCGACCCGAAAACTTCGCTCGACATCCTCAAGGCCCTGCCGAAGGCCGGCGCTGACGTCATCGAGATCGGCATGCCCTTCACCGATCCGATGGCCGACGGCCCGTCGATCCAGGCGGCGGGGCTGCGCGCGCTCAAGGGCGGAATGACCTTGCGCAAGACGCTGGCGATGGTCCGCGACTTCCGCAAGGAGGACAACGCCACGCCGATCGTGCTGATGGGCTACTACAATCCGATCTACATCTACGGCGTCGACAGCTTCCTGGCCGATGCCAAGACCGCCGGCGTCGACGGACTGATCATCGTCGACCTGCCGCCGGAGGAAGACACCGAGCTCTGCATCCCCGCGATCAAGGCCGGGCTGAACTTCATCCGCCTGGCGACGCCGACCACCGACGACAAGCGCCTGCCGGCGGTGCTCGCCAATACCTCGGGCTTTGTCTACTACGTCGCGGTCACCGGAATCACCGGCAGTGCTGCGGCCGATTCCAAGGTCGTTGGAGCAGCCGTAGCGCGCATCAAGCGGCACACCGCGCTCCCGGTCTGTGTCGGCTTCGGCATCCGAACTCCGGAAGCGGCGCGTGCGATCGCCGAGAACGCCGATGGTTCCGTGGTCGGCACCGCGCTGGTCGATGTCCTGAAGGGCAGCCTCGATGTCGATGGCCGTGCCACGCCGAAGACCGTGAGCGCGGTGGCGGACCTGGTGTCGGCGCTGGCGCAGGGGGTCCGGGGCGCCAAGCAGGCCGCTGAATAAGCCACATTTTGCGGCAACAAGGCCGCAAACGGCGGCTTGCCGGGTTCGCCCGGCCCGCCATATATCCAGCTGGTGCGGGACCGACCCGCATTTCGGAGCGAACCATGAACTGGCTCACCAACGTCGTCCGGCCGAAGATCCGCAACATCCTGCGGCGCGAGACGCCGGAGAATCTCTGGATCAAGTGTCCGGATTCCGGGCAGCTCGTGTTCTACAAGGACGTCGAGGCCAACCAGTTCGTGATCCCCGGCTCGAATTACCACATGCGCATGGGCGCAGTGGCGCGGCTGAAGTCGATCTTCGACAACGAGACCTGGTTCGACGTCGCGCTGCCCGATGTCGCAGCTGATCCGCTGAAATTCCGCGACGAGCGCAAATATGTCGACCGCATCAAGGACGCGCGCACCAAGACCGGGCTGAACGACGCGGTCAAGGTCGGCTACGGCAAGCTCGAGGGCGCCGGCGTCGTGGTCGCGGTGCAGGATTTCGACTTCATGGGCGGCTCGCTCGGCATGGCCGCCGGTGAAGCGATGGTGCGCGGGCTCGAGCTCGCGGTCGAGAAGAAGTCGCCCTTCATCGTGTTCGCCGCGTCCGGCGGCGCGCGGATGCAGGAAGGCATCCTGTCGCTGATGCAGATGCCGCGCACCACCGTCGGCGTGCAGATGCTGCGCGAGGCGCGGCAGCCCTACATCGTCGTGCTGACCAATCCGACCACCGGCGGCGTTACCGCCTCCTATGCGATGCTCGGCGACGTCCAGATCGCCGAGCCCGGTGCGCTGATCGGCTTTGCCGGCGCGCGCGTGATCGAGCAGACCATCCGCGAGAAGCTGCCGGAAGGTTTCCAGCGTGCCGAATATCTCCGCGAGCATGGCATGGTCGACATGGTCGTGCACCGCCATGACATGAAGGCGACGCTGGCGCGGCTGTGCCGCCTGTTCACCAAATCGCCGGCGCTCGAAACCGCATCGAAGCCCGCAACGCCGGTCACCGAGCCGGCCCAGATCGTCACGGCCCCGGAGACGGTGCCGGCCGCGCCGCACGCGTGACCGCAGGCGCCGCCCCATCACAGGCCTCGTTCGAGGCGCTGATCGCGCGGATATCGGCGCTGCATCCGAAGCGCATCGATCTCAGCCTCGATCGCATGCGCGGCCTGATGGAGCGGCTCGATCATCCCGAGCGCAAGCTGCCGCCGGTGATCCATGTCGCCGGCACCAACGGCAAGGGCTCGACCGTTGCCTATCTGCGCGCGATCCTCGAAGCATCGGGTCTGCGCGTGCATGTCTTCACCTCGCCTTACCTCGTGCGGATCAACGAATGCTACCGGCTCGGCGCGGTCGGCGGCGGCAAGCTGGTCGGCGACGATGAGCTGCGCGCGACGTTCGAGGATTGCGAGCGCGTCAACGCCGACAATCCCATCACCATCTTCGAGATGGAAACCGCGGTCGCGTTCTGCCTGTTCGCAAAGCATCCGGCCGACGTCGCGCTGCTCGAGGTCGGCCTCGGCGGCCGGCTCGATTCCACCAATGTGGTCGAGACGCCGCTGGCCTCGGTGATTACGCCGGTCAGCATGGATCACATGGAATTCCTCGGCGACAATCTGACGGCGATCGCCGGCGAGAAGGCCGCGATCATCAAGCGCAAGGTGCCGGTGGTCTCAGCCGAGCAGGCGCCGGACGCGATGGCGGTGATCGAGGCGGAGGCGCATCGCATGCGCGCACCGCTGCATGCGGCAGGCCAGCAATGGCATGTCGGCGTCGAGCGCGGCCGGCTGGTCTACCAGGACGAGCGCGGCCTGCTCGATCTCGCCGCGCCAAAACTGTTCGGCCGGCACCAGTTCGACAATGCGGGCCTGGCGATCGCAACGCTGCGCGCGATCGACACCTTCAAGCTCAATATCGCGGCCTTCGAGGCCGGCATCGTCAGTGCGGAATGGCCGGCGCGGATGCAGCGGCTGGTCTCCGGCACGCTCGTCTGCCAGGGGCCGCAGGGCTCCGAGGTCTGGCTCGATGGCGGCCACAATGCCGAGGGTGGCCGCGTCGCGGCGGCGGCGCTCGGCGATCTCGAGGAGCGGGTGTCGCGGCCGCTGGTCGTGATCGCAGGCATGATGGCCAACAAGGATGCCAATGCCTTCCTCGCCAATTTCGCCGGGCTGACGCGCCACATCATCGCGGTGCCCGTACCCGGCCGCGACAACGGCATGGCGCCGGACAAACTCGCCGATGCCGCGCGGGCGCTCGGCATGCGTGTCGAGATCGCGACCGGCGTCGATGCCGCGTTGCAGCGGCTCGCCACGCTCGCCTACGAGGTGCCGCCGCGCATCCTGATCACCGGCTCGCTTTATCTCGCCGGCCCGGTGCTTGCGGCCAACGGCACGCCTCCTGCATGATGTTGGTGTCGTAGCCCGGATGCAGCGAAGCGAAATCCGGGGCCTTTCATTCCGTCACGGCAGCCATCCCGGATTACGCTTCGCTGCATCCGGGCTACGGGAGGACAACACATCATGCGATTTGCTGCGATCGCCGACATCCACGGCAATCATCTCGCGCTTGAAGCCGTGCTGTCGGACATCCGCGCGCAGGGGATTTCCGACGTCGTCGATCTCGGCGACATGGTGAGCGGACCGCTCGACGCGCAGCCGACCATCGATATGCTGATGAAGCTCGATGCGGTCCATCTGCTCGGCAATCACGACCGCTATCTGATCGACCGCGCGCACGAGAAAATGGGCTCATGGGAGCGGCGGACCTACACCCAGCTCGAGCCGCGGCATCTCGACTGGCTGCGCACGCTGCCGGCGAATGCGGTCTATCGCGACGAGGTCTTCCTCTGCCACGCGACGCCGCAAGATGACGAGACCTATTGGCTCGACACCGTGCTGCCGGGCGGCGAGGTCGTGATGTCCGCGCTGGAAGGGATCGAGGCGAGGGCGGCGGACGTAACGCAATCGCTGATCCTGTGCGCGCACACCCACATCGCCCGCGCGGTGCGGTTGCGCGACGGAAGGCTGATCGTCAATCCCGGCAGCGTCGGCTCACCCGGTTATCGCGCCGGCAAGCCGCACCCGCATGTCGTGGAGGCCGGCTCACCCGACGCGCGCTACGCCATCCTCGAGCAGCTCGATGGTCGCTGGGACGTCACCTTCCGCCACATCCCGTACGATCACGCGGCGATGGCGGCGCTGGCGCGGCACAATGGCGAGGCCGAGCTCGCCTCGGCGTTGGCGACGGGATGGATCCGCTGAAGTCGCGCCCGGGACGAAGCTCGCGCGCTGGTGCATAGCGGCGGCACTAGTGGATATGCGCCTCGTCGGAGACGCCGACGTGCTCGCGATAAACCATCTCCCAGCCCTTCCATCCCGTGAACAGCAGGATCAGGACCACGATGAGCGAGAGGGCGAGGCCGGTCGGCACGATGGCTGATGAGCCGTGCTCGAAGCGCGAATACCAGTTGAACAGCGCGACCAGCACCGCGATGACATTGCCGCCGGCATGCTGCCATGCGTCGGACAGGTTGCGGACCTGATCGTCTCCAAGGAGATCGATCACGCCGGCGACGGCGGCGAGCGCGGCCATGATCAAGCCGATACCAAGCAGCCAGAGCGAGGCGCTGGCCCAGAAGTCAGTGCCCGTCTTCCAGAATGCGAGGTCGGCAACGAAGGTCAAAACAAAGCACACGACCGGAAACGGAATCAGCATCGGATGAATAGGATGTCCCGCGACCTGCGCGGTTGATCTGGGGTTTGACATAGGTCCCTCCTGAGGGCCGTTAGTCACCTCAACCTGGGCTCACTGCGCAAAGTTCCTATTTGGACAAGGCAGCGCGCATCGTTGCAGCGCAACGCGCACAAAACAAAACGGCCGGCTTGCGCCGGCCGTGTCGCAAATCAGCTAATTCAAAGCGGATCAGACCGCAGCGGTGATCCACTGCTGCAGCTTCGCCTTCGGCGCGGCGCCGACCTGACGCGACGCCATCTCGCCGCCCTTGAAGATCATCAGGGTCGGGATCGACATCACGCCATACTTCGACGCGGTCTTCGGGCTCTCGTCGACGTTGAGCTTCACGATCTTGACCTTGTCGCCCATCGCGCCGGAAATCTCATCGAGAGCGGGCGCGATCATGCGGCAGGGACCGCACCATTCGGCCCAGAAGTCGACGACCACCGGCCCGGTCGCCTTGAGCACTTCGGCTTCGAAATCGGCGTCAGAAACCTTGCCAACGGCCATGTGAGTACCTCGTTCGGTTGAGACAAAAGGGCGCGGTGGAGAATCGCGCCCGGGAGCATGGGGCAAACGTATGAACGCCCCCTTGCCGGGTCAAGCTTGCTCACGCCGACATGAACTTATGCCAGCCCGGCGTCCAGCGCGGAGGCGGAAATCTCCATCATTTCAGCGGTTTCGGTCCAGAGCAGGGCGGCGTGGATGATCCTCTGGGGATAAAGTTTTGCCAGCACCGCACGGTACAGCGCGAGCTGCCGGATATAGCCCCTGGGGGCCTCGGCGGCGGTCTTTGGCGGAGCGTGGTTGGTCTTGAAATCAACGATCAGGACCTCGTTCGGCGTCACCACCAGCCGGTCGATCTGGCCCGAGACCAGCGCCTTCGGCTGGCCCGGCCGCTCCAGCCGGCCGACGATCGAAACCTCGGCACGGCTGCCGGGGGCAAACACCGGCGCGAAGCGCAGATCGACGGTCAGGGCGACCACTTGCCGGGCCAGCGCCGCGCGCTCTTCCTCGCTCCAGCCATCGGCGTTACGCGTGAGATAGCCGAGCGCCGCGCCGAGCCGTCGTTCCAGCGCGATTTCGGGCAGCGATTGCAGCAGGCGGTGCACCAGCGTGCCGCGTTGCAGGGCGCGGGCGCGCAACTGCACTGATTCGCCTGATCGTATCGGGTGGCTGTCGCCGTCAGCCGGATCGGACGGGCGCAGCACGCCCGTGGCAGCGGCTTCAGGGGCGGCCGCGGTACGCAGCCAGGACGGCAGCGCGACCGGTGCCGCGGCCGTTGACGCGGCCGCGCCGGTGAGATCGGCGACGTCATCCGGCCGCGAATAGCGCATCACCTTGCCGGCCGGCGTCTCCAGCTCCTCGAGCTCGAGCCCGGCATTGGCGAGCCCCTTGGTGATCAGATCGTACCAGGAGGATTTCCGCACCGTGCTCATGTTGCCGGGCATGCAGCCGCCGACGATCAGCCGGTCCGCGGCGCGGGTCATCGCGACATAGAGCAGGCGGCGATATTCGTCCTCGGTGTCGCCGAGCATCGCCTTGCGCGCGTCGGCGACGGCGGGCGGATCCTCGGCCTTCTTGCCGGCCCACACCACGACGCCGGGCGCGTTCGGCGCGGCGTTGCCTTGCGGCAGATGGATCAGCCGCAGCCGCTGGGTGTCTGACGGCGAGGTCGTGGTGTCCACCAGGAACACCACCGATGCCTCGAGGCCCTTGGCGCCGTGCACGGTCATCACGCGAACCTCGTCGCGCGAGATCTCCATGTCGCGCTTCACTTCGGTGTCGGCGGCGCGCAGCCAGGCGACGAAGCCTTGCAGCGAGGCCGGCGCCTTGCGCTCATAGCCGAGCGCGAGCTCGAGGAATTCGTCGAGCGCGTCGTTGGCCTCATGGCCGAGCCGGCGCAGGATGCGCGCCCGCCCGTCGTCGCCGCCGAGCAGCCAGGCGTAGAACGCGAACGGCGTCTCCTGGGTGAAGCGGCGCTCGCAGTCTTCGAGGCGGCGCAGCGCGGCCGAAAAGCGCTCGTCGGTCGACGCCTGCGCGGAGAGTGCCTCGCGCAGCGAACCGCGGCGCTGGTACGCGAGCTTGAACAGATCGTCATCGTCGAGCCCGAACAGCGGGCTCTTCAGCGCCACCGCGAGCGCGAGATCGTCCTGCGGCAGCAGCAGCGCGTCGGCGAGGTTCATCAGGTCGATGATCGCGATGTGCTCGGTCAGCTTCAGCCGGTCGGCGCCGGCGACCGGAATGCCCGCGTGCTTCAGCGCCTGGATCACCGCGTCGAAGGCGTTGCCGCGCCGCCGCACCAGGATCAGCATGTCGCCATAACGCAACGGCCGCCGCCCGCCGGCGCTGCCGGTCATGGTGCCGCTGGTGACCAGGCGCTTGATCTCGGCCTGGATGCGCCGTGCCAGCTTCACCTCGGGGCTGGTCACCGAGACGCCGTCGAACGGCGCGCGCCAGCCTTCGATATCCTGGCGATCGTCGGCGACCGCGAGATCCCACAGCTCGATCTGGCTGGGGCCGGCGTCGGCCATCGCGTTGTGGATCGGGTAGCCGTTCTCGACGGCGTGGATGCTGCGGAAGATCTCCTGTTCGCGGAACACGTGGTCGACCGAATGCAGGATCACCGGCCCCGAGCGGAACGAATAGGTGAACGACACCGGATCGAATTTCAGCCCGGCCTCCTCGAACCGCCGCTTCAGCTCGCGCCGGCGCAGGTCGAATTCGCGCGGCGCGGCGCCCTGGAACGAGAAGATCGACTGCTTCTCGTCGCCGACCGCGAACACCGTGCGCACCAGCCCATCGCGTGCGCCGGCGCCGGAGGTGAACTCGGAGATGATGTGGGCGACGATGTCCCATTGCCGGGGGCTGGTGTCCTGCGCCTCGTCGATCAGCACGTGATCGACGCCGCGGTCGAGCTTGTAATGCACCCAGCCGGAGGAGACGCGGTCGAGCATCGAAAGCGTCTTGTCGATCAGGTCGTCATAGTCGAGCAGGCCGCGTTCCAGCTTCTCGCGCCGGTAGTGCGCAGCCGCCGCGGTCGCGATGTGGATCAGCGCCTCGCTGCGGTCGCGCGTCACCACGGCGCGGCGGCGTTCGATCAGGGGGCCGATGCGCCGGATTTCGGCTTCGAACAGCCGACCGACTGCGGGATTGTTGTCGCAAAACTTTTTCGTCACCACCGATTTGCGCGGTGTGCGGTCGGCATCGGTCAAAAACACGGCCAGATAGGCATCCACCCGCGCGGCGCCAGTGAAGACCAATGCTTCGCGCAGTCGCGCGGCTTGGTCCTTGTCAGACTTGGCGCCGGTGTCGAGCGTGGCAGCGATCCCCTCCCAGCCGGTGTGCCTCAGATGGGGACCATCAACGATCTCACTCTCGACATCCTCGATGCGATCATCAGCGGCGACGCCGAGCGCGGCCGACATCTGCGCGGCGGCGGCCGCGGCGTTGCCGGCGGTATCGGTCCAGGCCATGAAATGGTCGCGGCTGAGGCAGGCCTCGCGGACCACCTCCTTGAAGGTGACGTCGGCGGCATTCGCCATCGCCGTCCGCAGCGCGCGGCCGATCGGACTGTCGGGAATCCGCGACGCTTCGAGGAACACCGCGAGATTGGCGCGTTCCATCATCTCGTTCTGGTCGCGGTCGTCGAGCACGGCGAAGCGCGCCGGCACGTTGGCCTCGAACGGGAACTGCTGCAGCAGGCGGGTGCACAGCGCGTGGATGGTCTGCACCTTCAGGCCGCCCGGCGTCTCCAGCGCGCAGGCAAACAGTTTTCGTGCCTCGCGCCGTAGCGAAGCGCCGGGATGCGCGATGCCGGCTTCGCGGATCGCGGTATCGAGCCGGGCGTCATCCAGCGTCACCCAATGGCCGAGCGTCGTGAACACCCGCTCCGCCATGTTCGCCGCTGCGGCCTTGGTGAAGGTGATGCAGAGGATCTTCTCCGGCGGCACGCCCGACAGCAAAAGGCGGATCACGCGCTGCACCAGCACATGGGTCTTGCCCGAGCCGGCATTGGCCGACACGAAGGTCGAGGCCTTGGGATCGGACGCGCGGGCCTGCGCATCGCGCACTGCAGGCGGAATCGGACGCGGGGCTTTCACCATTCCTCGATCCCCAGGCCGCCGGCGGCGGACCATTCCTTGATCCGCGCAAGGTCGTCATAGGCGCCGTAGCGGTTGGCCCACATCGAGAGGTTCAGCGAGGTGTAGGCCTGGCTCTCGTCGTCGAAGGCGCGGATCAAGGCTTCGAGCTTGCGCCGCGCGCTGTCGGCGGCTTCATCTGGCGGCTGCGGCGTGTCGTTGGTCTTGATCTTCAGCTCCAGCGAACGCTGCTCGCCCGGCGGGTTGTTGCCGCTCAGCCTGACATAGACGAGGTCGCCGACCGAGGAATCGGCCGGGATGTCGGCGAAGCCGCCTTCGCGCAGGATCGCAGCTTCCAGCGTGAGCTGCGGCGACAGCCCCATCCGCACCTGCTTGCCGGTCGGCGGCTGGCCGGTCTTGTAGTCGAGGATCGCGAAGCTGCCGTCGTCGCGCCGCTCGATGCGGTCGGCGCGCGCGGAGAGCGTGAATGTCCTGGCATCGTCGAGCGCAATGCCGATTTCGCCGCGGATCTCGGCCTTGATTGCGTCGATACCGCCGCGCCGCGCCTGTTCCCATTCGGCAAACCACGCCGCGATGCGCTGGAAGCGCGGCCACCACAGCGCGCGCGCCTCGGGCCGCTCCATCAACGGCGCAAAATGCTTGGCCCCGATGTCGCGCAGCGCGCTCTTGATGTCGTCCGGCAGCGCATCGGCATAGACCTGTGTGAACTCGCCGAGCGATTCGTGGATGGCGGAGCCGCGATCGGCCGCCGACAGCGCCATGTCGACCGGGTCGAGCGGATCGAGCCGCAAAATGTAGCGCGCGTAGATCGTGTAGGGATCGCGCAGCCAGTCCTCGATAGCGGTGACCGACATCTTCAGCGGCCGCGCCTCACGCGGCGGCCGCGGCTCCGGCTGCGGCACCGGCTCGACCTTGTCGGGTCGGTCGAGCTCGGCGGCATATTGCACATAAATCTCGCCGGCCGATGTCGCGGCCTTCCAGCGCGCTTCGCCCGCAACCGCTTCGAGCCGGTGCAGGAAGCGCGAGGCGACCGCAGGCGCGCCGCCAACCTTTGCGGCGTGGGTCAGGATCACCTCGTCATGGCCGAGCAGCTGCGCAAAGTCGTGCGCGGAAAGGCCGATGCGCCGCTCGGGCAGATCGAGCCCGAGCTCGTGCCGCATCGGCCGGCTCAGCCACGGATCGATCCGCGGCGCCGGCGGCCAGACACCCTCGACCAGGCCGCCAAGGATGATGCGATCGGCTTCGGTCAGACGCGCTTCGAGCGAGCCGTAGATATTGAGCTGCGCGCGCGCCGCTTCCGGCCGCCGCACCATGCGGTCGGCGAACGCGGTCTGGAACACCTCGGGATAATCTGACAGCGGCGTCATCAGCCCGCTCGGCTGCTGCCTGGCGAGCAGCTCGTCGAAGGCGGACGCGAGCGATGCGCCGGCGCGCTCCTCGAACACGATTGCGACGCCATTTTGATCGGCCGACAGTGCGATCAGCGCCTCGCGGTGGCGCGCGGCCAGCTCGGCGAAATCAAACGGCTTTGACGACGCCATGCCTTCGAGCGGCGCCAGCGCCGCCTGCAATCTGGTGATCAGGTCCTGGGCCTGGTTGAGCTCGTTGTCGCGCAGCCGGGCGCGCGGCTCCATGGCGTGCAGCGACGAGGTCTCGCCGCCATGCAGCTTGACCAGCTCGGCGCGGAAGCGCGCGAAGTCGCGCGCAAGCCCGCCGGTCCCCGGTTGCGGTCGCGTGCCGCGCAGCAGCGCGATCTCCAGCACCTCGATCGCGCGCTTCAGTGCGTTATGCGCGCCGCCGAGCCGCAACAACGGATGCTTGAGCAGCGCGAGCAATGTCGGCGGCTCCAGCCCCTTGGCGGCAGCCTCCGCGGTAAGGCGCGCGAACACGCCGGCCGGCGTTTCCATCAGCGCATCGCCGCCGGAATCGTCGAACTCGAGATTCCAGCGTGTCAGCGAGGCCATCACGCGGCGCGCCAGCGCGCGATCCGGCGTCACCAGCGCGGCCGATTTGCCGAGATGCCGCGCCTCGCGCATCGCGACCGCGATCGCCAGCGCCTCCATCTCCGGATTGGGCGCCTCGACCACGGTGAGATTGGTCATCCCGGCGGAAATCCGCGCCACGATCTCCGGCCGCTCCAGCCGGTCATGCCATTGCGCGGTCGCGGTCGAGGGACGCATCGTCTCCGACACCAGCACCTCGCGGCCGAGCGGTGCGGGCTGAGCAAGGCTCTCGACATCGCGGCGCTTGATGCCGAAGCGGTCGAGCAAAGCGTGCATCGCGAATTGCGGATGGTTCGACGAGGGCGGCGTCGTGAATCGGCCATCGTCGCCACGCTCGCCGCCGATCGTGTCCCAGCTGTCCTCGTCGAGATCGGTGTCGAGCCCGGGCAGCACCACCGCGCCGTTCGGCAGCTTCGCCACCGCGTGCAGGAATTTCGCGGTCGCCGGCATCGAGCCGGTCGAACCGGCAGCGATTACCGGGCCCGTGGGGTGCGCGGTCAGCCGCGCCGCTTCCGCCTCGATCAGCAGATCGCGGCGCGCCGCGGGTTCGATCCGGCCGATCTCCTTGAGGTAGTTCGGCCAGGCGTCGCGCGCGATGCGCAGGAAGTCGAGCGAATGCTGCCAGTATTTGTCGAGCTGGTCCGGCACCAGACGGTCGAGCTGGCGCCAGTCGACGCCGCGCGTCACCATGTCGTCCATCAGCCGTGCGAGATCGCCGGCGAGTTGCAACGTCGAGGCGGGTCCGCCGACCACCAGCGGCGCCGACACCGGCGTCTTCGCCCACGCCGCGACCAGATGCGCCAGGGTCAATCGGCGCTCCAGCTCGCCGAGCCGTGGCGGAATTTCCAGCGGCGCAGCGCCGCCGACATCGTCGCCTTGGTCCGCGAAGGCAAGCTCGTCCTCGTCGATCTCGCCGAGGGCTACGATGCGCGGCAGCACCGCGGCGTCGGAATCGAGCACGTCGAGGAAGATTTCGCGCGCCAGCCGGCCGGCGCGGCGGGTCGGCAGATACAGCGTGGCGTTGGCGAGCTTGGCCGGATCGTTGCGTGCCTCGAATCCCGCCACCAGGCGGCCGTCGACCAGCGCCGAGATGACGGTGCGCAGGAACGGCGCGGAAACGGGAACGCTGAAGACGCGCATGGGCTGCCTTGTTCGAATCAGGCGCCAATATAGGAAGCGGCGGCCGTCGTTAGCCACCCCTTACGCTTAATGTCGTAGCGGGCCCGCGCAGCGATCGACGGCATCCAGGAACCAGCGCAGCGCCGGATCCTGCGCGGCGCGGCTGGTATGGATCAGGTCGATTGCGAAGGCGGGGATCTCGATCGGCGGCATCACGACGGCAATGTCGGCAAGATGCGTGAAGCGCCTGGCGACGCGCTCGGAGAGCGTGGCGATGAGATCGGTGCCGGCCACGGCGAACGGAACGGCCACCACATGCGCAAGTGTCACGGCCAGGCGCCGCTTCAACCCATGACGCGCCAGCAGCGCGTCGATCACGCTCGGCAGGCCATCGCCGCCGGCCGCCGAGAACAGCGCGTGCGGCAGGATCGCATAGTCCACCAGGCTGAGCGCCTCCGACCGGCTCGCGCGCGCACCGTCGCGGATGCAGACGAAGCGTTCCTCGAACAGCCGGTGCCGGACGCAGCGCGGCGTCTCCGGCAGATGGCCGCCGATCAGCGCATCGAGCTCGCCGCGCTCGAGCTTTGCGAGAGCCGCCGTCGCATCCGTCAGCGGGCGCACGGCAAGGTCGATGCCGGGCGCTTCCATGCGCAGCAAGCGGGTCAGCTCCGGCACCAGGACGAGATCGCCATAGTCGGTCGCAGCGATGGTGATGCGCCGTCGCGCGGTGGCCGGATCGAAGCTCCGATCGGGCGCCAGCGCGCCCCGGATTTGCCGCAGCGCCTCTCCGATCGGGCCCGCCAGCGCCAGCGCTTTCTCGGTCGGCTGCATGCCCGCGCCCGCGCGCAGGAACAATTCGTCCGCAAACAGCGCGCGCAGCCGCCGCAACGCGCTGCTCATCGATGGCTGGGCGAGGCCAATGCGCTCGGCCGCGCGGGTGACGTGGCGCTCCTCCATCAGCGCCTCGAAAGCGACCAGCAGGTTGAGATCGACGGTGGCTAAATTCATCACAACAATAATGGTAATAATAATAATCGATTTCAACAATGATCTGGATCGGCCTAGGGTCGTCGCAGGCACGACGACGAGGCCGGAAGATTTGGGACGACCATTTGCGAGACTGATGCCGCGCGGGCCGACATTGCTGATCATCGGCGTGTTGGCCGGGCTGGCCTTGCCGTCCCTGGCGGACGGCCTGCGCCCGCTGATGGCGGCCGCGATCTTTATGCTGGTGCTCGGCACCTTCCTCCAGGTCGACGGCGCCGCGTTCCGGGGCGCGTTGCGGCGTCCGCTGGTCTGGCTGCTGTTGCCGGCGCTTGCGATGCTGGTGAGTCCGCTTGCGGTCGGTTTCGCGGCGCGCGGCGCCGGATTTGCGCCGGAGCTCGTCGTCGCGCTGGTGCTGTCTGTCTGCGCGCCGCCGTCGAGCGGCACCGCAGCGGTCGCGCGCATGCTCGGCTTCGATGCCACCGTTCCGCTCGCCGTAACGTTGCTGTCGATGGCGCTGGCCCCGGTCACCGTGCCGCTGATCGCAGCAGGATTTGCCGGCCTTGCGCTCGATCCGCTGGCGCTCGCGGCGCGGCTGGCGCTGCTGGTCGGCGGCGCCGGCGCGCTGGCGTTGCTGCTGCGCCGTCAGGCGGCGGCGCAATTGGTGCAGCATGCGCGTCTCATCGACGCCCTCGTGCTTGCTTCGCTGCTGCTGTTCGCGATTGCCACCATGGCCGGGGTGCGCGCGCAGATCGAGGCGCAGCCGATCGCTGCGGCGACCTGCGTCGGCCTTGCCTTCGCCTGCAATCTCGCCTTGCAAGGGCTGGGCGCACTGCTGACGCCGGGCCCGCTCGCCGAGCGATTGACCACGGGCCTCATTCTCGGCAACCGCAATGTCGGACTGGTCTGGTCGGCGATGGGCGCGGCGGTGTCGCCGATGACGGCGCTGTTCTTTGCGGCGACACAGTTTCCGATCTACATGACGCCGCGCCTGATCGAGATGCTCGTTCGCCGCGCGCGAAAGGAGAATGCCGCACCATGAGCGAGACGATCCTGACCGAACAGCTCGCCGTCCGTTTCGCGCGCATCGCGCTCGGCCATGTCGGCCGCGAATATCCGAACAAGCCGGATCATGTGCTGGCGGGGGCGCAGGACGCGCGCACGCCGCGCGAGCTGCATCCGGTGTTCTTCGGCAGCTACGACTGGCACTCCTGCGTCCATAGTTATTGGATGTTGGCCTGGCTGCTGCGCCGTTATCCGGCCTCCGAAGCGGCGGATGCGATCCGCGCTCTGTTCGACGCGCAGTTCGTTGCGGAGAAGATCGCGGCCGAGTGCGCTTATCTGGCGGCCCCGACCGCGCGCGGCTTCAAGCGGCCTTACGGCTGGGGCTGGCTGTTGAAGCTCGCGGCGGAGCTCGCGCTGCTCGACGACGTCGGCTGGCGCGAGCAAATCGCACCGCTTGCCGCAATCTTCGCGCAGCGCTTTCGTGATTTCCTGCCGCTCGCCACCTATCCGGTGCGGGTCGGCACCCATTTCAACACCGCGTTCGGGCTCCGCATGGCCGCCGACTACGCCGCGGCGACGCGGGACGATGCGCTCAGTGCGCTGCTGCGCGAGACGGCACTGCGCTGGTACGGAGCCGATCAGGATTGTCCCGCCTGGGGCGAGCCGAGCGGCGACGATTTCCAGTCGTCCGCGTTGATCGAAGCCGAGTGCATGCGCCGGCTGCTGTCGCCTCGCGACTTCCCGCCCTGGTTCGATCGCTTCCTGCCGCACCTCGCGCAACGCGAACCCGCAACCTTGTTCCGGCCCGCGACGGTGACCGATCGCAGCGACGGCAAGCTTGCGCATCTCGATGGGCTCAATCTCAGCCGGGCGTGGTGCTGGCGTGCGCTGGCGGGCGCGTTGCCGGAGGGCGATGCGCGGCGTCCGATCCTGCTGGATGCGGCACAACGTCATCTCGACGCCGGCCTGCCGCATATCGCCGGCGACTATATGGGCGAGCACTGGCTGGCGAGTTTTGCGGTGCTCGCCATCGATACGGATAGCTGAGGATGAAGCCGCTTACGCGACGCTTTCGAGGTAGGCTTCTTCCGCGGCCTGGATCGCGTCGGGGGTTCCGACATGCATCCAGACGCCGTCGAGGCGCAGGCCGAACAGCCGCTCCTGCTCGTTGGCGCGATCGAACATCTTGGTCAGCGAGAACTCGCCGGTCGGCGCGTCCGCGAACAACGCGGGCGACATGATCGCGGCGCCGGCATAGACGAACGGCACCACCTGGTTTTCCCGCCGCTTGCGCAGCGCGCCGTCCGGCAGCATCGAGTAGTCGCCGCGGCCGCTATAGCCGATGCTCGAGGCGGTCGGTGCCATCAGCAGCAGGATATCCATCCGCGCGGGATCGAAGGTCTCGGCCAGCCGCGCCAGATTGGAGCGCACGCCGTCGATCCACATCGTATCGGCATTGAGATGGAAGAACGGCGCATCGCCGAGCAGCGGCAGCGCCTTCACCACTGCGCCGCCGGTGCCGAGCACCTGGTCGCGCTCGTCGGAGATGATCACATGCGGGCGGCTGCGGGGCTTGACGTGCTCGATGATCTGGTCGGGCAAATAATGCACGTTGACGACAGCTTCGCTGACGCCGGCGCCGGCGAGCTTGTCGAGCACATGGTCGAGCAGCGGCTGGCCGGCGACGCTGACCAGCGGCTTCGGCATTGTGTTGGTCAGAGGGCGCATGCGCACGCCGAGGCCCGCAGCGAGCACCATGGCTTTATGGGGAGTGACGGGCATTTTCCGGATATTCTCGGTCATCATCTCTCATGCGCCGATCATATCACGGCGATTCGGCAAGCACATCAATCAGACGCCATAGTCATGAGACATGACGGCCGTAAGACGGCAATAACGACGACCCTTTGTTGGAGCATGATCTTGCCGGAAAACCGTCTCCACTCTTCCGGATCATGCTCTAGACGTCGGCTTGCGCACCGCGTCTGGCAGTTTTCTTCTTCTTGTCGCCTTGTTTGAGGAAGTTGACGCCAATCTGGTCGCCATTGACCCATGCCAGCTCGCAGCGGCGATAGGCCAATCCTGTGGACGACAGCAGCAGAAAAAACTCCTTCAGGGCCAAGCCCTCGACCGAACCCTCGACGGTCAGCTTGGCGCCCGTCTCGGACACGTCTTCCATGGTGCAGTCGCGCCGCCAGGTGCCGTCGATGCCCATCATGTGCGCGGCTATGCCGCGCTCAAACGTGACACGATCGCCCCTGCGTCGTTCCGTCCCCATCGTGTGGTCCCGCTCCCGATCCGGCCGCGCCATGGATGAGGTGCGGACTCTGCGAGCTTAGGGGACCCAAGACTAATAAAGGGCTAATAACCCGTAAACTAAGGTACCGGGGGAGGGACGTTGGCCGTGTACCAGATGCGGAAGGTCGTCAGCGCCGGATGGGCGAGCGAGCGTTCGAGATAGGTCCAGATCCGCGGCTGGTGCTTGAGATATTGCGGCTTGCCGTCGCGGCGGTTGAGCCGTGCGAAGGTGCCGAGCAGGCGGGTGTTGCGCTGCGCCGACATGATCGCATAGAGCTCGGCGAAGCCGGCCGGATCGAAGCTCGCGTCGGTGGCGCGCCGCGCCTTGATGTAGCGGGTCAACAGCGACAGTTCGAGCTGCTCAGGCACGTCGATTCGCGCGTCCTGCAACAGCGACACCACGTCGTAGGCCGCAGGCCCGAGCAGCGCGTCCTGGAAGTCGATGATGCCGACGCGCAGGATGCCGGTGCGCTCGGCAAGCCAGATGATGTTCGGCGAATGGAAGTCGCGGATCACCCAGGTCTGCGGCGCCGCGGCGGGCTTTTCCAAGAGGCCGCGCCACATCCCGAGGAATTCGGTGCGCAGCTCCTCGCTCGGTTGCACGCCGCGCTCGGGCAGGTACCATTCCAGCATCAGCCCGATCTCGATCAGCCAGGCGTCGATATCGAACACCGGGATGTCGTAGTTCTCGTCTGCCGTCAGCGGCAGCGTGTCGGGCAGTGACTCGCGATGCAGCGCCGCCAGCATGTCGACGGCGGCCTCGTAGCGCTCGGCGGTCGGCTGCGGCGGATCGCCCTCGATGATGCCTTCGGCGCCGAGATCCTCGGTGATGAGGAAGCCGGATTCGAGATCGATGTGCCGGATCGCCGGTGCGGAGAAGCCATGTTTGCGCAGGCCGTTGCCGATCGCGACGAAGGGCCTGACATCCTCGGCGAGATGCACCGCGGCGCTGTAGGAGCTGCCGTTGTAGATCGCCGGGCCGTCGGGACGGCGCGGCGAGTTCATCAGGATGACGCTGCCGTCGTCGTTGCGCAGCCGTGCATAGGAGCGCGTCGAGGCATCGCCCGGCATGCGCTCGCGCCGCGCGTTGAGGAAGCCTGCGCGATCGAGGAACTGGCGCAGCTCGTTGAGCCGCGCGACCTTCGCGGCGCCTTTGCCGTAGCCGGTGATCTCGGCGGCCCGCGCCGCCGATCCAAGCGCCGGGCGGTGGCTGAAGGCGATATCGATGCGGTCAGCGGGCATCGCGCCGGGCGCGCGTTCCGGCCACTCGATCAGCGCCACGATGTCGTCGGGCAGCGGCGACAGCCCGATCTCCTCGAGCTCGCTGGCATCGTTGATGCGGTAGAGATCGGCATGAACGAGCGGGAACGGCGGCAGCTCATAGGTCTGCGCCAGCGTAAAGGTCGGGCTCGGCACTTCCAGCGTGTCGTCGGCGGCGAGGTAGCGGATCAGGGCGCGGGCGGCCGCGGTCTTGCCGGCGCCGAGGTCGCCCGAGAGCGTGACGACGTCGCCGGCGCCGATCAAGAGCGCAAGGTCGGCCATCAGCTCTGACGTCGCGGTTTCGTTCGCGAGCGCCACCGAGAATGTCGAGGTCGCCGTCATTCAGCAGCGTTGCGGTGTGCGGTCTGGTCGATCGGGAAGTCGCAGGTCACGGTCGTGCCGCGGCCGACGGTCGAATCGACGCGCACCCGGCCACCATGCAGTTCGACGAAGGAGCGCACCAGCGAGAGGCCGAGCCCCGCGCCGCGATGCCGCGAGCCGTGCGAATGGCTCTCGAACCAGTTGAACACCTTGTCGCGCATCTCGGCCGGAATGCCGGGACCGGCGTCGGTCACCGCAAACACCACGCTGTGCTCGGTGCGGTGCGCGCTGATCGTGACGGTGGCGTCATGCGGCGAGAAGCCGACGGCGTTGGCGAGCAGATTGTAGAGCACCTGCACCACGCGCCGCTCGTCGCCGACGAAGGCGCCGATGTTGGGCTCGATATCGACCTTGAGCGTGATGCGGTCGGTCGCGAGGCGGTCCTGGATGCCTTCGGCGGCGGCCTCGATCGCCTGGCCGATATTGACCGGGCCGAGCTCGAGCTTCATCGCGCCGGCGTCGATGGTGGCGAGATCGAGGATGTTGTTGGTCAGCGCCAGCAGCGCGTTGGTCGATTTGGTGACGTAGTCGAGATACTCGGCCTGTTTCGGCGTCAGCGGTCCGGTCGAGGGATCGCTGAGGAAATGCGCGAAGCCGATGATGGTGGTGAGCGGCGCGCGCAGCTCGTAGGAGACGTGGTGGACGAAGTCCACCTTCATCTGGTCGGCGGTTTCCAGCGCCTCGTTGCGCTCGCGCAGCGCCCGCTCGACATTCTCGGTGTCGGTGATGTCCTGGAAGGCCAGCAGGGTCTTGCCGTCGGGCAACGGGATGGTCATGCAGTTCAGCACGCTGCCGTCCTTGCGCTCCAGCTTGAGCGCGACCTGGGCGCGGTTCTCGATCGCGGTGATCGATTCGCGCAGCGTGCGCCAGGTCAGCGCGTCGTCGAACAGCGGCCGGCACAGCGCTTCCACCTGCTCGATGTGCGGTTCGCCCTGCAGCGCGTCGGCCGGCAGCTTCCACATCTTGGCGAAGGGCGGGTTGAACAGCTCGGCGCGGCCGTTGCTGCCGAACACCGTGACCGCTTCGCCGAGATTGTCGAGGGTCTCGCGCTGCACCCGGGTCAGGCGGTCGTAGCGGCGCGCGAGATCGAGGCTCTCGGTGACGTTGTCGAACAGATAGGTGACGCCGCCCTCGAGGTTCGGCGTGGTGACGACGCTGATGGCGCGGCCGTCGGGCAGGAACCAGGTGTAGGTCTCGGATTCGACCGCGCGATAGGCTTCGTGCAGCTTGGCCTTCCAGGCGCGAAAATCAGGCTGCTCGGGCAGCTTGCGGTTGGCGCGCAGCCGGTCCAGCACACTTGAATCGTCGGGATTGCTGTCGAGGAAGGCCTGGTCGAGGCCCCACAGCCGCCGATAGGACTCGTTGTAGAAGGTGAGCCGCCGGTCGGCATCGAACACGGCGACGCCCGAGGACAATTGGTCGAGGGTGCGGCGGTGCGCTTCGACCATCCGCGCGATCGCCGCGCGCAGCGCTGCGGCCTCGCTGGCGTCGATCGCAATCCCGGCGCTGCCGCCGGAGAGCTTCAGCGCCTGCACGTCGTAGATCCGCCGCTCGCCGCTGACGACGATCGGCAGCCGCGCGGCATAGCTCGCATTGTCATTGAGCGCGCGGGTCAATTCGCCGCGCTGGTCGCTTTCGAGCAGTTCGAGATTGCGCTGCAGCGCGTCCGACACGCTTTTGCCCTCGGTGGCGCGGACATAGGCGGCGTTGGCATAGCGCAGATTGCCCTCGAGGCTCTTGGCCCAGATCGGCCAGGGGGCTGCGGCGGCGAAATCGCGCAGCAGCTCGGTCTCCTCCTGCAGCGTCTTGTAGCGCAGGTTGGATTCGGCGAGTTCGCGGCGCAGCCCGCCGAGCTCGCGGATCCGCACGATGGCCTGGCCGCCGATGGCGCGGCCCATCGCCTCGATGGCGCGGCCGGCCGAGGTCGAGATGTTGAGCAGGAATGCCTCGCCCTTCTCGCGCAACGCGTCGACCGCGTGGTCCATCTGCAGCGCCGGCTCGGGCGGCAGCCAGGTTCCGAAGGCGAGGATGCGTTGCGGCGAGCCCTCCTGCGACATCACCAGCGAGATGTCACCCGAGATCTGCGGCCGGTTGTCGCCGGCGGCCCAGGAGATCAGCACCTGCGGCTCGACGAACAGCAGCGCGCGCAGCCGGTCCGACTGCGCCTGCAGATCCGTGATCTCGGATTGCAGCTGCTCCTCGTTGCGGGTCGCGCGCAGGCGGGTGCGCATCAACAGGATCGCGGCGACGGCGGAGAAGCCGACCAGCGCGAACGACGTCGCGAGAACCGCAACTTCCTGGTGATTGAAGCCGAAATGATCCGACATCGCCTGGGCGACCAGGCTCTCGGCGGCAAACGAATTGCGGGCCGGCAGCAATGCTGACATGGCGAGCCCAATCATGCCGTCGCGCGCCAGTGAGGTGCATGACAGCAGGGTTCGACGCATTGCCGCGACTACGCCCGACATATGTTGCCCCAGAACGCACAAACCTTAGGGCATGATCCGGAAAAGAGGAGACCGGTGTTCCCTTACGGCAAACGTACGACGCTTGTCCGGGGATCATGCCCAAGCAGGACCCGACAGCCCGACGAAGACCCCCCGTCGCGCTCGAATCAATCCAGAATAATCCCAACGGGACTCGGCGAGTAAGAGTCCAGACCGTGAACGCAGAATCCGCTGTGAAAAAATGCCGCCGGTGGTGTGGATTTTACGCGAATTGACTCCGTAATCGTGCGGAGAGCGCGCGCGAAGCGTGATCCCCTAGAGGCGGTCCGCACACTTCGCGCTAGCGGCCGGTCGAGCCGAAGCCGCCGCCGCCGCGCTCGGTTGACGACAGCACGTCGACCGGAACCAGCTCGGCCCGTGTGACCGGCGCGATCACCATCTGCGCGATGCGCTCGCCGCGCCGGATCGAGAACACCTCCCGGCCGTGATTGATCAGCAGCACGTTGATCTCGCCGCGATAGTCGGCGTCGATTGTGCCGGGCGAGTTCAGCACCGTGACACCGTATTTGGCGGCAAGGCCGGACCGCGGCCGGACCTGCGCCTCATAGCCCGGCGGCAACGCGATCGTCAGTCCGGTCGGAACCATCTCGTAGCGGCCCGGCAGCAGCAGCAGCGGCGCCGACCGCGGCACCGCGGCCAACAGGTCCAGCCCGGCTGCATCAGCGGTCTGGTAGATCGGCAGCAGGAGATCTGCGCCGTGCGGCAATTGATGGACTTCGACCTTGATGGTGGCGCTCACGATCCGGTTCCTACTTCTCGTGCGATCCGCGACACCAGCGCGGTCGCGACTTCTTCCTTGGTCATGACCGGCCAGGAGTCGACGGTGACGTCCTTGCCCTCGCGCGAGAGCAGGTGAACGGTATTGCGGTCGCCGCCCATCACGCCGGTCGCCGGCGAGACGTCGTTGGCGACGATCCAGTCGCAGCCCTTGCGCGCGAACTTCGCCTTGGCGTTCTCGATCAAATGCTCGGTCTCGGCGGCAAACCCGATCACCAGCGGCGGCCGTTTCTCCTTGAGCTTGGAGATCGTCGCGAGGATGTCGGGGTTCTCGACCAGTTGCAGCGGCGGCATGCCGGCCGCGGTCTTTTTCAGCTTCTGGCTGCCTTCGCTGGCGACCCGCCAGTCGGCGACCGCGGCGGCAAAGATCGCAACGTCGACCGGCAGCGCCGCTTCGACCCGGTGCAGCATGTCGCGCGCGGATTCGACGCGCATCACGGAAATGCCCTGGGGATCGTCGAGCTCGACCGGGCCGGTCACCAGCACCACCTCGGCGCCGGCGGCGCGCGCGGCGGCGGCAATGGCAAAGCCCTGCTTGCCGGACGAGCGGTTGGCGATGTAGCGGACCGGGTCGATCGCCTCATGGGTCGGCCCGGCGGTGATCAGCACGCGCTTGCCGGCGAGCGGGCAGGGCTGCGGCGGCCGCAGCATGCGGTCGGCGGCAGCGGCGATCTCGGTTGGCTCCGCCATCCGCCCGACCCCGGCCTCGCCGGCTTCCGCCATCTCGCCGGCATTGGGGCCGACGGTGTGGACGCCGTCACGGCGGAGCTGCAGCAAATTGCGGCGGGTGGCCGGGTTGTTCCACATCAGCGGGTTCATCGCCGGCGCCAGCAGGATCGGCCGGTTGGCCGCCAGCAGCGTGGCGGTGGCGAGATCGTCGGCGTGTCCCTGCGCCATCTTGGCCATCAGGTCGGCGGTGGCGGGCGCCACCACGATCAGGTCGCAGTCCCGCGCCAGGCGGATATGGCCGGCGTCGAATTCGCTCTCGGCGTCGAACAGGTCGGTGTAGACCCGCTCATGCGACAGCGCGCTGGCGGCGAGCGGGGTGACGAATTGCTGGGCCGCCCTGGTCAGCACGCAGCGGACCTGGATGCGCCGCTCCTTGAGCCGCCGGATCAGATCCAGCGCCTTGTAGGCGGCGATGCCGCCGCCGATGATCAGGGTCACCTTGGGCTCGCCGGCCGCGCTGGCGGTCCGTGGGGCCGGGGCTGCAACGGTCAGGGAACCGGCGCCAAGTGCCTCCGTGGGCTCCGTACCGCCGTCTGCGAGCTCCCGGAGGATGACCCGGACCTCCTCCTCGACCGAGCGCCCGTTCTTGGCGGAGCGAAGCCGCAGATAGGCCTTCAGCGTGTCGTCGAGTTTGCGGATGGTCAGGCTGGCCATGGCGTGCCCCAGGCATCATGCTCAAACAGTGATAGCGATGCTATCACATCATGCATGCATTGCAATCAATGGGCCCGGATGGCGAAGTAGATTGCGATCGAGGCGATGGCAATGACCCAGAGGCCGACGGTCTGCACCCGCGCCTTGCGGGCCTCGGCGCGGGCCATTTCATCGATCGAGTCCGACGACAGCATGTGGCCCTCCCGCGTCATGGTCTCGAGCTGCTCGAGCACCGTCACGGCGCGGCTGGCGATCGACGGCAAATTGGCGAGGACGCGGCCGAGCTCGCCGGCGCCCGAAATCGCGCCCTGGATGCGCCCGGCGGGGCCGAGATTGTGCGTGATCCATTCGCGCACCACGGGGTCGGCGATCTTCCAGATGTCGAGCTTGGGGTCGAAGCCGCGCGCCACGCCTTCGACCACCACCATGGTCTTCTGCAGCAGGATCAGTTCGGGCCGCGTCTGCATGTCGAACAGGCCGGTGACCTCGAGCAGAAGCGTCAGCAGCTTCGCCATCGAGATTTCCTCGGCGGTGCGATTGTGGATCGGCTCACCGATGGCGCGGATCGCCTGCGCGAAATTCTCCACCGAATGGTGGCCCGGCACATAGCCGGCCTCGAAATGCACCTCGGCGACGCGGCGATAGTCGCGGGTGATGAAGCCGAGCAGGATCTCGGCGAGGAAGCGACGCTCCTTCAGCCCGAGCCGTCCCATGATGCCAAAGTCCACGGCAACGAGCCGGCCGGCCTCGTCGAGGAACAGATTGCCCGGATGCATGTCGGCATGGAAGAAGCCGTCGCGCAGCGCGTGGCGCAGGAAGCTCTGGATCACCTTGCGGCCGAGATCGGGCAGGTCGACCTTGGCTTGCGCGAGGCGCGCGTGATCGTTCAGCGCGATGCCGTCGATCCACTCCATCGTCAGCACGCTGTGCGCGGTGCGATCCCAATCCACCGTAGGCACGCGGAAATCCGGATCGTCGCGCGTGTTCTCGGCCATCTCGGACAGCGCGGCCGCCTCGAGCCGCAGGTCCATCTCCATCGCGACCGAGCGCGACATCGTGTTGATGACTTCGATCAGCCGCAGCCGCCGCGCCTCGGCGGAATGCGCCTCGGCCTTGTGCGCGACGAAGAAGAAATCGCTGAGGTCGCGGCGGAAGCGCGCGGCGACATTGGGTCGGAGCACCTTGACCGCAACCTGCTGCCGCACGCCGTCGCGCTCGACCTCGCCGCGATGCACCTGAGCAATCGAGGCCGCGGCAACTGCAGGCCCGAGATGCACAAAGGCCTGCGCCAGCGGCCGTTCCAGCGATTGCGTGACGACGGCTTCGGCCTCTTCCTGCGCGAACGGCGGCAGCCGGTCCTGCAGGCTTTCGAGATCGCGCGCCATCGCAACGCCGACCACGTCGGGCCGCGTGGCGAGGAATTGGCCGAGCTTGAGATAGGCCGGCCCGAGCCGGGTCAGCGCGCGGGACAGCCGTGGACCGGACTTGCCGTCGCGGCGCTCGATCAGCCGCGCCATTTTCAGCGCGAGCTGGCCGGGCGGCGGCACCAGCGCAGGATCGACGACGCCGAACACGCCCTCGCGCGCAAACACGAAACCGGCGCGGGCAAGGCGCGTAATGTGGGACAGTGCAGAGATCACAAACGCCAGCCCGAATGCAGCGCCACGATGCCGCCGGAGAGGCTCTGCCACTTCACGCGGGCAAAACCGGCGGCGGTGATCATCTCGGCGAACGCGCTCGGCCGCGGGAATTTGCGGATCGACTCGACGAGATATTGATAGGACTCGGCGTCGCCGGTGACGGCGCGGCCGAGCGGCGGGATCACCTTGAAGGAAAACAGGTCGTAGATCCTGTCGAGGCCGGGCACGTCGACGGTGGAGAATTCCAGGCACAGGAAGCGGCTGCCCGGCTTGAGCATCCGATAGGCCTCGCGCAGCGCCAGCTCGATCTGCGGCACGTTGCGGATGCCGAACGCGATGGTGTAGGCGTCGAACGAACGGTCGGCGAAGCCCAGCGCCTCGGCATTGCCCTCGACGAACGAGACGCGGTCATCGAGGTGCTGCCTGGTGGCGCGCTCGCGGCCGACCGCGAGCATGTCGGTATTGATGTCGCAGACGGTGGCGTGGAAGCCGGTGCCCGCGGTCTTGGCGGCGCGGAACGAGATGTCGCCGGTGCCGCCGGCAACGTCGAGCAGCGCGAACGGCCGGTCGCCCTTCGGCGGATCGAGCGTCGTGATCATGACGTCCTTCCAGGCCCGGTGCAGGCCGCCCGACATCAGATCGTTCATCAAGTCGTAGCGCTGTGCCACGCTGTGAAACACGTCGTTCACCAGCGTCTGTTTCTCGCCCAGGGGCACGTCCCTGAAGCCGAAATGGGTGGTTTGATCCGGCCGATCCATCACTCAGAACTCTTACCTTTTTGGTCGCGTTTTCTTCACGCGAACCGGGGCCCGCTTCGCTCGAAAACGCTCCAGCCAAACCATAGCGCGGCGGCCGCAATGGCGCTATCACGTCACTTCCAAAAGGTGAATGCCTGCCATGCCGGAATTACCCGAAGTCGAGACCGTCCGCCGCGGCCTGCAACCGGCCATGGAAGGCTCCAAAATCCTCAAGGCCGAGGCCCGCCGCAAGGATTTGCGGTTTCCGTTTCAAAAAGACTTTATCGCCCGGCTCGAGGGCCAGACCATCACCGGGCTCGGCCGACGTGCCAAATATTTGATGGCGGATTTGAACTCCGGCGACGTGCTGCTGATGCATCTGGGCATGTCGGGCTCGTTCCGGGTGCTGAAGGGCGAAGGCGGGGCGACGCCGGGACAATTCCACCATCCGCGCAGCGACGATCGCGCGCATGATCACGTCGTGTTCCACATGTCGTCGGGCGCGGCGGTTGTATTCAACGATCCCAGGCGCTTCGGCTACATGAAGATCATCGCCCGCAACGCAATCGAGGATGAGCCATTGCTGAAGGGGCTCGGGCCCGAGCCGCTCGGCAACGAGTTCGACGCGGCGATGCTGGCGCGCTCCTGTCACAACAAGAAGACCAGCCTGAAGGCCGCGCTGCTCGACCAGCGCGTGGTGGCGGGACTTGGCAACATCTATGTCTGCGAGGCGCTGTTTCGCTCGCATCTGTCGCCGCGGCGATTGGCCGCGACGCTTGCGACCAAGAAGGCAGAGCCCACCGACCACGCCAAACGGCTGGTCGACGCGATCCATTCGGTGCTCAACCAGGCGATCAAGGCCGGCGGCTCCTCGATCAGCGACCATCGCTTGACCAACGGCGATCTCGGCTATTTCCAGCATTCGTTCCAGGTCTATGACCGCGAAGGCGAGACATGCCGCACCTCTGGCTGCGAGGGCATCGTCAAGCGCTTCACCCAGAACGGCCGTTCGACGTTCTGGTGCCCGAAATGTCAAAAATAACAACGACGCAAAAATAACAACAAAGGGAGTGCGGATGATGGGCGGCAACTGGCGCGATCGCGCCGCGACAAGTTTTCAGTGCGAGAAGCAGCCGGCGACCAGCAGCCGCGGCATGGTGGTGAGCAATCATCCGCTGGCCTCAGCTGCGGGCGCCGAGATGCTTGCGGCCGGCGGCAATGCGATCGATGCGGCGATCGCCACTCTGTTCACGCTGACCGTGGTCGAGCCGATGATGGTCGGCATCATCGGCGGCGGCATGGCGCATATTCGCCTCGCCGACCGCAGCCATCGCTTCATCGACGGCCAGAGCACGGTGCCGCAGGCGGTGAAGCCGGATACCTACACCTCGAGGCCCGGCTCGGCGCATGACGTGTTCGACACCGTCGGCAACGAGAATCTGAACGGGCCGAAGGCGGTCGCAGTGCCGGGCTCGCTGAAGGCGTGGTGCGAAACCTTGCGCCGCTTCGGCACCATGAGCCTTGCCGACGTGATGCAGCCCGCGATCAAGCATGCCGCGCGCGGCTATGCGGCGACGCCTTACCTGCATGAATGCATCACCGACGGCGCCGAAGAGATGCTGAAGGACAAGCCGATCGCGGCGATCTATCTGCCCAACGGCATCCCGCTGAAGCCGGGCGAGCGCGTGGTGCAGGCGGAATATGCCGAGACGCTGAAATACATCGCCGACCATGGCGACAACGCGCTCTACCAGGGACCGCTCGGCGACATCCTGGTCGACTACATGAAAAAGAACGGCGGCTTCATCGCGCAGCAGGATCTTGCGACCTACAAGACCGTCGAGCGGCAGCCGATCCGCTGTGACTATCGCGGCTGGGAAATCCTCGGGCCCCCGCCGCCGGCAGCGTCAGGCGTGCACATCACAGAGATGCTCAACATTCTCGAAGGTTATGACATCGCGCGCCTCGGCTTCGGCACGACCGAGACGATCCATTATCTCGCCGAGGTGCTGAAGATCGCCTTTGCCGATCGTGAAGCTGCGAGCGGCGATCCCGCCTATATCAACGTGCCGGTGGAGCAGCTGACCTCGAAGGCCTATGCCGAGGAACGCCGCCGCGCGATCGACCCCGACCGCGCGCAGGCGTGGGGCGCCGGCGTCACGCAACTGGAAAGCGCGCACACCACGCACATGACGGCGGCGGATGCGATGGGCAATGTGGTCGCGACCACCCAGACCATCAACAATCTGTTCGGCCCCAAGATCCTGATCCCGGGCCTCGGCACCGTGCCGAACAACTACATGAATCTGTTCGATCCGCGGCCGGGGCACGCGCTGTCGCTGGCCGCCGGCAAGCGCGTCACCACCTCGATGTCGCCGATGATGGCGCTGCGCGACGGCAAGCTGGCTTATGCGCTGGGCTTACCGGGCGGAAAGCGCATCTTCCCGAGCGCGATGCAGGCGCTGATCAACCTCATCGATCACGGTATGGACCTGCAGGAAGCGGTCGAGGCGCCACGGGTCTGGACCGAGGGCAATGCGCTGGAGGTCGAGCAGGCGGTGCCGGAGAGCATCCGCGCCGCGCTGTCAGCGAAGGGCCACAAGGTGCAAGTCGTGCCGACGGTCGCCGGCGGCATGAACGCGATCCAGTTTCACGCCGACGGCACCATGTCCGGCGCAGCCTGCTGGCGCGCCGACGGCACGCCGGTCGGCATTGCCGGTGGCTTGGCGCGGGCGGGGGTGCGGTTTGCGCTGAGGTGACGTCGACTACGCTGTTGGCAGGTTGAGCCGAGCACCATCCTCAACGTCGTCCCGGCGAAGGCCGGGACCCATAACCACAGCCCGCCATTGTTGTGCGCTGCTGAAACGACGAGTCCCGCCTACAACGCCTGCTGCGGCGTATGGGTCCCGGCTTTCGCCGGGACGACGAATGGACAGAACCCGGGCTGCTCTGCCGAACTACTTCCTGACGCAGATCACGCGGACCACGGCTGATTTGGCATCAGCGGATTCGCCCGTCGCGTTGACGCCATGCGCCTTCAGGAAATTGCGCACCGTGTCGGCCGGCACCAGCGCGGCCTGCGCCGGTGGTGCCGCGTTTGCGGGACCTGCAACGATGACGGGCTTCAGCAATGCGATGCCGGCAAACTTGCCGCCGCCGTCGAGCGCCGCTGCGCCCGAGAACCCGAGCGCGGGCGGTGGTGACAGTGCCTGATCGCCGCCGCCGAGCTGCGCCACCGAGGCCTTGACGCTGCTTGCGGCCGCGCCGCCGCCCTGGTTCTGCGGATCGGCGATGCCGGTGACGTCGAGCGCGGTCTGCGTCGCCTGGCCTGCGATATTGAGCGGCTTCAACCCGTGCGCGCCGTAGATGCGCAGCAATGCGAGATCGTGATCCTTGTCGTCGGCGACCCGATCGGCATTGCCGTAGCCCGGGATCGTCAGCGCGATGCAGTCGCTGGTCGCCACGCGGTCAGTTATGATCGCGCCATCGTCGCTGACCACGACGCCGGTGGCATATTCGACGGTCTTGCGCGGCGGCGGGCCGGCCTGCACGCCAGATGGAAATGCGTTGAAGGCGCTCGACATCGCGATCACCACCGGCTCGACGGTGGTCTGCATCGCCTGGTCGTAGAGGATGGTGAGGATGCGGACCTCGTCGCCCTTCAAGGTGCCGCGCAGATAGAACTTCTTCAGCCCCTGCATGCCCGACAGCACGAAGAAGTCCGGCTTCACCACGGTGTAGTCGATGGTGCGGCCGGCCGGCTCCTTCTTCTCCTGCTCGGCAAGCTTCGCGGTGGTCGGGCTCGCCTCCTTGCGCCGGGCCAGCAGCACCTGGACGGTGCCGGTCGGCGAGGTCCATTTGGCGCCGGAGGCGTCGCTGGTGAGCTGCGGCACCAGTTTGGTGGGAATGCCGAGCCGCGCCCCGGTGGCAGGCTCGGTGACGATCCGCCAGCCGACGCTCTCCTGCTTGCGCCGCGCGGTGTCGGCGAGCGCGCCGCGCTCCTGCGGGTTCAGCACGCCGGTCGGCTTGCCGCCGCGGTTCTTCTGGAATTCCTTGATCGCATTGACCATGCGCTCGCTGAGGTCGCCGGTAATGGCGCCGTTATATTCGCCGACCCAGGCGAGGTCGGATTGCAGCGCCAGCCGCTCGGCCTGCGCCATCGCATTGGCGGTATCCTCCGGCTTCTGCAGCGCGGGGCGGATCGGCACGGTCGTCACGGTCTTCGGCTTGGCCCCGGCCGTCGATGGCGGCGTCAACTGAGCATGTGCCGCGCCCATACCTCCAACCGTCACGGCCGCGACCATCAATGTTGCCGAAAGCATCAATCTCATGACAAATCCGGGGAAATGACTGAAACCATTGACGTCGACGCAATTAAGCACATCTGCTTGGTCGGCAACAACCGCGCTCCGGTTCAGGGAACAGCGCGCAGGACATCAAGATGCTGAGTGCCGATGAACTTGAACGCTATGCCCGCCACATCGTGCTGCGCGAGGTGGGCGGTCCCGGGCAGAATGCGCTGAAGCAGGCCTCCGTGCTGGCGATCGGCGCCGGCGGCCTCGGCGCGCCGGCGCTGATGTATCTGGCCGCGGCCGGCGTCGGCCGCCTCGGCGTGATCGATGACGATGTCGTCTCGCTCTCCAATTTGCAGCGCCAGATCATCCATACGACGTCCGACATCGGTAAACGCAAGGTCGACAGCGCGGCGGCGCAAATCCATGCGCTCAATCCGCATGTGGCTTTCGAGGCGCATCCGATGCGGCTCACCGCCGACAATGCGATGGCGCTGATCGGAAATTACGATCTCGTGCTCGACGGCTCCGACAATTTCGAGACCCGCTACCTCGTTGCCGATGCCTGCTTCCTCGCGAAGCGGCCGCTGATCACGGCGGCGCTGGGCCAGTTCGACGGTTCTCTGACCACGATCCGCGCCCATGAGAAGAATGCGGACGGCGTCTTCAACCCGACCTATCGCTGCCTGTTCCCGGAGGCACCCCCGCCGGGTACCGTGCCGGCCTGCGCCGAGGCCGGCGTGATGGGGGCGCTGGCCGGGCTCATGGGATCGATGATGGCGCTCGAAGCGATCCGCGAGATCGTCGGCTTCGGCGAGGGGCTGGTCGGCCGTCTCCTGATGGTGGATGCGCGCGCGATGCGGTTCGAAACCCTGCGCTACGCGCGCGATCCGCAGAACCCGCTTAACGGCGATGCTGCCGTGATCACCGATCTGAGCGGGCATCGGACCTGATTGCCGCCGTTATCGGGTGGCCGGCTTCTCGCTGTCGAGATGCGCCATCTGCTCGGCCGCAT
Organism: Bradyrhizobium macuxiense; assembly: GCF_007993935.1. GTDB lineage: Bacteria > Pseudomonadota > Alphaproteobacteria > Rhizobiales > Xanthobacteraceae > Bradyrhizobium > Bradyrhizobium macuxiense_A. Next base: position 304,067 of record NZ_VITY01000004.1, read on the forward strand.
AGCGCGTGCCGGCAGCGATATCCGGCGGGAAGGCTTTCGCCAGTGCTGCGAGATGTGCCTGCGTTAGCGTCAGCCTGGTCGCGCCGAGCGCTTCGGTGAGACGGTTGCGGGTGCGGGCGCCGACCAGCGGCACGATCTCCTTGCCCTGTGCCGCCACCCAGACGATCGCGACCTGTGCCGGTGTTGCCCCGATCTCGGCGGCAATGGCGCGCAACTGCTCCGCCAGCGCGAGATTGGCGTCGAGGTTCGCACCCTGGAAGCGCGGCGTCATCAGCCGATAGTCCCTGCCGATCTTGCCAGAATCCTTCGACCAGTGACCGCTGATCAGCCCGCGCGCCAGCACGCCGTAGGCTGTGATGCCGATGCCAAGCTCGCGGCAGGTCGTCAGGATGTCGCGTTCGATGCCACGCTCGATCAGCGAGTATTCGATCTGGAGATCGACGATCGGATGCACGGCATGGGCACGGCGGATGGTGTCGGAGCCGACCTCGGACAGGCCGATATGTTTGATGTAGCCGGACTTCACCAGATCGGCGAGGCCGCCGATCGTCTCCTCGATCGGAACGTTGGGATCAAGACGTGCCGGGCGGTAGATGTCGATGTAGTCGGTGCCGAGACGTTGCAGCGAATAAGCGAGGAAGTTCTTCGTCGCGGCCGGCCGCGTGTCCATTCCGGCGAATTCGCCCGCGGGGCCGCGCAGTGCGCCGAACTTGACGCTGATCTGGAGCCGGTCGCGCGCGACATCCTTCAGGGCTTCGTGCACCAGCATCTCATTGTGGCCCATGGCATAGAAGTCGCCGGTATCCAGCAGCGTGATGCCGGCATCGAGCGCCGCATGCACCGTGGCGATGCTCTCGCCGCGATCGGCTGGGCCATAGACCTCAGACATGCCCATGCAGCCGAGGCCGATCTGCGAGACGGTGGGGCCGGTGAAACCGAGTTTGCGTGTATCCATGGTGGTGTTCCCTGCGTGTCGCGGCGTGCGATCACGCCGCCAAAATCGCGAGGCTGATATGGGCCGACCCGGGTTTCGGGATAAGCTGGACAATCCGGAATAGCTTGTTCACTATATCGAACAATGCAGGATTTCGACCTTCGCGACCTCGACGCCTTCGTGGCGGTGGCGCGCACCCGCAACTTCCGGCGTGCCGCGCTCGAGCAGCGCGTCTCGGTGTCCAGCCTCAGCCAGCGGCTGCGCGACATGGAGGAGCGGCTCGGCGTCCGCCTGATGAACCGCACCACACGAAGCGTATCGCTGACCGAGGCCGGCGAGCTGCTGCTCGCCCGCGTCGCGCCGGCCATGGTCAATGTCGCGGATGCGATCACCGAGGTGCGCGGCCTGCGCGCCGAACCGTCCGGGCGCCTGCGCATCAACGCGCCGCCGCCCGCGGTCGATCTGGTGCTGGCGCCGATGATCGCGCCGTTCCTCGCCAGATATCCGCAGGTCGATCTCGACCTCGTGGCCGAGAGTGCGTTCGTGGACATCGTCGCGCAGGGATTTGATGCCGGGGTGCGCTACGGCGAGCATCTGGCGCAGGACATGGTGGCAGTCCCGCTCGGCGCGCCGCAGCGCTACGCGGTCGTGGCGTCGAGCGACTATGTCGCGAAGCATGGCCGGCCGATGCATCCGAAGGATCTGCTGGCGCATGCCTGCATCCGCAGCCGCTTCAGCAACGGTGTGATGTTCGATTGGGAGTTCGAGAAGAACGGCCGCGTGGTGAAGATTTCGCCGCCGGCCAAGCTGACCGCGACCCATCTCGGCCTCGCGCTGCGCGCGGTCCATGACGGCGTCGGCTATTGGGCGACGTTCGAGGGCTATATCCGCTACGGCGTCAAATCCGGCGCGCTGGTCAGCGTGCTCGATGACTGGTGCCTGCCGTTCGACGGACCGTTCCTCTATTATCCCAGCCGTCGCCAGCCGCCACCGGCGCTCGCCGCCTTCGTGTCGTTCGTCGCCGACTGGCGCAAGCAGGCGCGGCGGAAGAAATAGGTCGAGCTGTCACCACCTCGTCGTCCCGGCGAAAGCCGGGACCTATAACCACAGCTCTTGCAACGACGAAAGCTGGAGCCGCAGCTCAGTCCAACCATGAACATCGGTGGTTATGGGTCCCGGCCTTCGCCGGGACGACACCGAATGTGTGTTTGCAGCACGTGCCGGCCGGCGCCGGCTCCTTTGCATGGGGTTGTTTTCGATATTTTGGCAGTAGCCGAATGACTGGCGCAAGCAGCAGCCGCGGCGGAAGAAATCGGGCGAGACAAACCCCCATCGTCGTCCCGGCGAAAGCCGGGAACCATAACCACAGCCCGCGCAGTGACGGAGGCTGGGGCCCCAGCTCGGTACAACCATGAACATCGGTGGCTATGGGTCCCTCCCGTGCGCAATTGCGCACTAGGCAGGGACGACACCGGATGTGTGTTTACAGCATGCTCGGCAGCACGCGATCCGGCGGCTTGTGGGCGTCGAGGAAGGTCCGGATGTTGATGATCACCTTCTCGCCCATCTCGACGCGGCCTTCGATGGTGGCCGAGCCCATGTGGGGCAGCAGCGTCACCTTGCCGGCCCTGGCGAGCCGCACCAGCTTCGGGTTGACCGCGGGCTCGTGCTCATAGACGTCGAGCGCCGCGCCGCCGATATCGCCGGCTTCGATCAGCTTGATCAGCGTGTCCTCGTCGATCACCTCGCCGCGCGCGGTGTTGACGACATAGGCCTCCTTGCGGATCAGCTTGAGCCGCCGCGCCGAGAGCAGGTGATAGGTCGCCGGCGTGTGCGGGCAGTTCACCGAGATGATGTCCATCCGCGCCAGCATCTGGTCGAGGCTTTCCCAATAGGTCGCCCCGAGCTCTTCGGCGATCATGGGCGCCACCGGGCGGCGGTTGTGATAGTGGATCTGCAGGCCGAAGGCCCGGGCGCGACGCGCTACCGCCTGGCCGATCCGGCCCATGCCGACGATGCCGAGCCTTTTTCCCCCGATGCGGTGGCCGAGCATCCAGGTCGGCGACCAGCCGGCCCAGTGCTGCTTGCCTTCGGTCAGGATCGAGGCGCCTTCGATCAGCCGGCGCGGCACCGCGAGGATCAGCGCCATGGTCATGTCGGCGGTGTCCTCGGTCAGCACCTTTGGGGTGTTGGTCACCGTGATGCCGCGGGCATGCGCCGCGGCGACGTCGATATTGTCGACGCCGTTGCCGAAATTGGCGATCATCTTCAGCTTGCAGTCGGGCTGGTTGATCACATCCTCGCGGATCATGTCGGTCACGGTCGGCACCAGCACGTCGGCGGTCTTCACCGCCTCGGCGATCTGTTCCGGCGTCATCGGCGTGTCGTCGAGATTCAGTCTGGCATCGAACAGCTCGCGCATCCGGGTCTCGATCGAGTCCGGCAGCTTGCGGGTGACGACGACGAGAGGCTTTTTCTTCACCGACATGTCCTGCTTTCATGAGGCGCGTGGCTCGCCAAAAACCGAGCCGTTGAGGCCTCATTAACCCGGTTGTTCGACACTGCTGATAGCCGCGCTGTCCCGGCGTTTCCTTCGCGTTTCCTAGGGTTCCCCGATACTTGCCCCGGCTTTCGTCAGGGGAAATTCGGGTGTTCTGGCTCTTTGGCGTTCCGTCCTCTCTAGCAGAAGGCCGGGCCAAGACAAGAACCCCTCGGACCTGCGGTGCGGGAGCGGACAGCGCAGGCGCAGGGGCCTGAGACTTTAGGCGTGGGTTTGGATTTGGGTTTGGGTTGCGGCTCGCCGAATGCGGTTGGGCATCCCGGCAGGAGACGAGTTGATGGTCTGGCGTTTCGGTTCATTGGTGACTCTGGTCGGGAGCATGCTGAGTGCGTCGGTCAGCCCCGGACATTCCGCCAAGGATTTGAGCCCCACCACCAGCGGCCTGCCGATTCCGCGCTATGTCAGCCTGAAATCCGATCATGTGAATGTCCGGGCCGGCCCGACCAAGGACAATGACGTCGCCTGGGTCTACACGCGCTCCGGGCTGCCGGTCGAAATCACCGCCGAGTTCGAGAACTGGCGCCGGGTGCGCGATTCCGAAGGTGCCGAAGGCTGGGTCTATCATTCGCTGCTGTCCGGCCGCCGCACCGCGGTCGTCACGATGAAGAACAAGGACGATCTGGCCTCGCTGTACGATCGTCCCGACGCCACCAGCTCCATCGCGGCGCGCCTGCAGGCCGGCGTGGTCGCACAGGTCAAGAAATGCGCCAACAGCTGGTGCCGGGTCACCGGCAACGGCTTCGACGGCTGGATCGAGCAGCAGCGCCTGTGGGGCGTCTATGCCGACGAGAAGGTGGACTGAGATTTGTTGTCGTCCCGGCCGAGTGCGCAATTGCGCACGGGGGCCGGGACCCATACCGCGTGATTTATCGTTGGCGCGCGGTAGGAGACGCCGTTAGCAGCAACCAAGATTTGTGGTTATGGGTCCCGGCTTTCGCCGGGACGACAAGTTAGCGCTTTTTGCGCAGCCGCACGACCATGTCGACGCGGGAAATCTCGTAGCCTTCCGGCACGTCGGGCATCTTCGACAGCACGAGGTTCGGGTCGGGAATATCGACCAGCTCGTGATTGTGTTCGAGGTAGAAGTGATGATGCGTCGACACGTTGGTGTCGAAATAGGTCTTGGTGCCGTCGACGCTGACCTGGCGCAGCAGGCCGGCGTCCGTCAGCTGGTTGAGCGTGTTGTAGACGGTCGCCAGCGACACCGGAACCTTGGCCAGCGTGGCTTCCTCGTACAGCATTTCAGCGGTCAGGTGGCGGGCACCCTTGCCGAACAGCAGCCAACCCAGCGCCATGCGCTGACGGGTCGGCCGGAGGCCGGCAGACTGCAGCATCTCGTTGACGTCATGCCACGGGCAGCCGGTCAGGGCAGGGTGGTGCCCAGCGCCCCGGGCAGCCGGGTGCACGGCATCATCGTTCACAGCCGGTACTTCCTCGTTCATATCCACTCTATGCACCCAACTCAGGCAATATTCCTCATAAATATAAAAAGGATGGCTATCAGATGCAAGTTTTTCGCAACTAGAACGAATCCAAGCTGCGGTAGAAACCTAAGGCAAGGCGGTCATTTATCATCGGAATGCCGCTTTGCTGGCCAGTTAACCCTATGTTAGAGAGCGCGCGGACCACATATGCGCTTTCGGCAGAGATAACAGGCCGGTCGCGTACCCAGGTAGCGCCAAGATGCGGGACGGGTTATTCCGGTTCCCGTGGGTAGATTAAGGTCCGACCAAGCAAAAGCGCTTCATCGGGACATCAGAGGTGGAAAGAGGATGCTGGATCGGCGCGGCGGTTACGAATACGAGGATTTGCTGGCTTGCGGACGGGGCGAGCTGTTTGGTCCCGGCAACGCCCAGTTGCCGCTGCCGCCGATGCTCATGTTCGATCGCATCAGCGAAATCTCGGAAACCGGCGGCGAGTTCGGCAAGGGGCTGGTGCGCGCCGAGCTCGAAGTGAAGCCGGATCTCTGGTTCTTCGGCTGCCATTTCAAGAACGATCCGGTGATGCCGGGCTGTCTCGGCCTCGATGCCATGTGGCAAATGGTCGGCTTTTACCTTGGCTGGATCGGTGGCGAAGGTCGTGGCCGCGCGCTCGGCCTCGGCGAGCTGAAGTTCTCCGGACAGGTGCTGCCGCACGCGCGCAAGGTTGTGTACAACATCGATATCAAGCGCGTGATGCGGTCAAAGCTCGTGCTTGGAATCGCCGACGGGTGGCTTTCCATGGACGACGAGATTATTTATCGCGCCAAGGACTTGAAGGTCGGATTGTTCAAGCAGGGCACGGCGCCATCTTGAGCAGGATCATCATGCGGCAACATAAAGGCAGGGCGAGGCGAACATGAGGCGGGTTGTCATCACGGGGATGGGTATTGTCTCGTCCATCGGTAACAACACCCAGGAAGTGCTTGCGAGCCTCTACGAGGCGAAGTCGGGCATTTCACGCGCGGAGAAGGCCGCGGAACTCGGCTTTCGCTCCCAGGTGCACGGTGCGCCGACACTCAATCCTGCCGAGGTGATCGATCGCCGCGCCATGCGCTTCCTTGCCGAAGGTGCTGCCTGGAATCACGTCGCCATGGAGCAGGCGATCCGCGACTCCGGCCTCGAGGAGAACGAAGTCTCCAACATCCGCACCGGCATCATCATGGGATCCGGCGGACCGTCGACGCGCACCCTGGTGGAAGCCGCCGACATCGCGCGCGCCAAGGGCCCGAAGCGCGTCGGTCCGTTCGCGGTGCCGAAGGGCATGTCGTCGACCGCATCGGCGACGCTCGCGACCTGGTTCAAGATCAAGGGCGTGAACTACTCGATCTCCTCGGCCTGCGCGACGTCGAACCACTGCATCGGCAATGCCTACGAGACGATCCAGATCGGCAAGCAGGACATCATCTTCGCCGGCGGCTGCGAGGAACTCGACTGGACGCTGTCGGTGCTGTTCGACGCCATGGGCGCGATGTCCTCGAAATACAACGACACGCCGGCCACCGCCTCGCGTCCCTACGATCTCAATCGCGACGGCTTCGTGATTGCCGGCGGCGCGGGTGTCGTGGTGCTCGAAGAGCTCGAGCATGCCAAGGCGCGCGGCGCGCGCATCTACGCCGAGGTCGTCGGCTACGGCGCGACCTCTGACGGATACGACATGGTCGCGCCGTCGGGTGAGGGCGCCGAGCGCTGCATGCGCATGGCGATGTCGACGGTGAATACGCCGGTCGACTACATCAATCCGCACGCCACCTCGACGCCGGCCGGCGATCCGCCGGAGATCGAGGCGATCCGCAAGGTGTTCGGCACCGGCGACAAGTGTCCGCCGATCTCGGCGACCAAGGCGCTGACCGGCCATTCGCTCGGCGCGACCGGCGTGCAGGAAGCGATCTACTCGCTCTTGATGCTGAACAACGGCTTCGTCTGCGAGAGCGCCCATATCACCGAGCTCGATCCGGTGTTCGCCGACATGCCGATCGTGCGCAAGCGGATCGACAACGCCAAGCTGACGACCGTGCTGTCGAACTCGTTCGGCTTCGGCGGCACCAACGCGACGCTGGTGTTCAGGCGGCTTGACGCGTGATTTCGCCTCTCCTCGCTTGCTGAGGGAGGTCCACAGCAAGCGCATGGGAATATTGCAACGATCCGGAATGGGGTGGGAATGATTATCGAACCGCGCGTGCGAGGCTTCATCTGCACGACGGCACATCCCGTCGGCTGCGCCACCAATGTCCGCGAGCAGATCGCCTACGTTCTGAAGCAGGGCCCGGTCGCCGACTGTCCGAAGCGCGTCGCCGTGCTGGGCTGCTCAACGGGCTATGGCCTCGCGAGCCGCATCGTCGCGACCTTCGCCGGTGGCGCCGATACGATCGGCGTGTCGCTGGAGCGCGAGCCGTCGGAAAAGAGGAGCGCCAGCGCCGGCTGGTACAACAACCGCGCCTTCGAGATCGAGGCCGCGAAGATCGGACGCTCGCCGCTCACGCTGGAGGGTGATGCGTTCTCCGACGAGATGAAGAAAGACTTCATCGAGCGGGTGCGCGAGAAATTCGGGCAGCTCGATTTGCTGGTCTACAGCATGGCCGCGCCGGTCCGCACCGATCCCGACACCGGCAAGACCTATCGCTCGGTCATCAAGCCGCTCGGCGCCCCGGTCGAGATCAAGACGCTCGACACCGAGACCGGCGAGGTGTTCCAGACCACCCTTGAGCCTGCGAACGAGGAGCAGACCGCGGCGACCGTCGCTGTGATGGGCGGCGACGACTGGAAGCGCTGGATCGACCAGCTCGCCGATGCCGGCGTGCTGGCGCCGGGCTTCCGCACGCTCAACTACACCTATATCGGCAGCGAACTGACCTGGCCGATCTACTGGAACGGCACGCTCGGTCGCGCCAAGGTCGATCTCGATGCCAAGGCGGAAGCGATCCGCGGACGGCTCGGCGCGGACGCCGCCCGCGTCGTCGCGCTGAAGGCCGTCGTCACCCAGGCAAGCTCGGCCATTCCGGTGGTGCCACTCTATGGCACGGTGCTGTTCAAGGTGATGAAGCAGCTCGGGCTGCATGAGGGCTGCATCGAGCAGATCGATCGCCTGTTCCGCACCCGGCTCGGCAAGGACGTCGCGCTCGACGATGCGCAGCGCATCCGGGTCGACGATTGGGAGCTTTCGCCCGAGGTGCAGACGGAAGTGTCGCGGCGCTGGCCGCTGCTCACCACCGAGACGCTCGGCGAATTGGCGGATCTCGGCGAGTACAAGAGCCAGTTCCTGCGCCTGTTCGGCTTCGGCATCGACGGCGTCGACTACACGCAGGACGTCGATCCGCGCGTCGTGCCGGGTTAAGCTGGCCACTGCTTCGTAGCCCGGATGAAGCGCAGCGCAATCCGGGACTTTTCTCCGCGGAGAGACCACCCCGGATTGCGCTTCGCTCCATCCGGGCTACGCGAGACTATCTCATCCCGCCGCGATCTTCTCTGCGCGCTGGAACGCAGGCCGTGTCACGCAGCGGTCGATGTAGGCCTCGAATGACGGCCGCGGCGGCACCATCTTGAAGATGCGCACCGCAAAGTTCAGTCCTGCGCCGATCGCGATGTCGGCGGCGGAGAATTGCTCGCCAAGGATCCACGGGCCCTTCTGCAGCTCGGCATCGAGCACGTCGAACACCTGCGCCGCGCTGCCCCACGCCGCGGTGCTGGTCGGCACCTCGAGCTTGGTGAAGAGCTGGATCAGCGCCGGCTCGATGCAGCTCGGCGAGAAGAACAGCCATTGCAGATAGCGGGCGCGCTTCGGGTCGGTCGTGGCCGGCGCGAGCTTGGTCTCGGGATAGCGATCGGCGATATAGGCGCAGATCGCCGCCGCCTCGGCGAGCTGTGCATCGCCATCGGTCAGCGCCGGCACCTTTCCCATTGGGTTGATCTTGAGGAACTCCGGCGACTTCTGCGCGCCGGTGCTGATGTCGGTCAGCACCCGCTCATAAGCCAGGCCGGATTCCTCCAGCAGCCAGATGGCGGAGAACGAGCGCGAGCGCGGCGACCAGTACAGCTTGATCATGGGTTAACCTCCGACGTGTGGTTTGCTCTCTTCCACCGGTAGTGCTTCATCGTGAAGCCGGTCACCGGACTGAGGGATTCCTTCTCGAACCCAAATCCTTCGCGCTCGTACCAGCGCCAGGCCTTGTCATTCTCGCGGACGCATTTCAGCCAGATCTCGTCAGGCATTTGCCGGCGCGTGAAGGCGAGCAGATGGCGTCCGAGGCTACGGCCCTGATGGCTTGGCGCGACCATCAGCTGGTCGAGCAGCAAGGTCGGCAGATGCAGCGCCAGCATGGCGGCGATGGTGCCGTGATCGTCGGCGACGAACAGGCTCCAGCCGCCGGCGATCTCGCGCGGCGGGCGGGCGCGCAGATCGTTCAACAGGCTCTCGCTTGCCTGTGAGAGCCCGGTCGAGACCCAGCTCTCCATCCAGACGCGCGCGATCACGTCATGTTCGTCGGGGCGGCCACGGCGGATGGTCGGCAGCGTCATCGGCGATCCCTATGGCGCTCGACACCGGCAGCGCGACGCCGTGGACGTAAGGGTGAAAGCCCCGCGGAGCGATCGCGGGGCGCTCGAACGTAACGCAGTTCCTGGCGAGCGGCGAGCCTAGCGGCTCACACGCCGAGCGTGCCGGCCTTGGCGGCCGCATAGCGCTCGGCCACGGCCTTCCAGTTCACTGTGTTCCACCACGCCTTGAGGTAGTCGGGCCGGCGGTTCTGGTAGGTCAGGTAATAGGCGTGCTCCCAGACGTCGTTGCCGAGCAGCGCACGCTTGCCGTCCATGATCGGATTGTCCTGGTTCGGCCGCGTTTCGATCGCGAGCTTGCCGTCCTTGGTTACGGTGACGAACACCCAGCCGGAGCCGAACACGCGTCCGCCGGCGGCATTGAAGTCGGTCTGAAGTTTCTCCATGCCGCCGAGGTCGCGGTCAACAGCGGCGAGCACCTCGCCGTCGGGCTTGCCGCCGTTCGGACCCATGATCTGCCAGAACATCGTGTGGTTGGCGTGGCCGCCCATGTTGTTGCGCACGCCGGTGCGGATCGCCTCCGGCACGTTGCCGAGATTGGCGAGCACCTCGACGACCGGCTTCTCGGCGATCTGCGGATTGTCCTTGGCGAAATTATTGAGGTTGCTGACATAGGCCTGGTGATGCCGGTCGTGATGGATCTCCATCGTCTTGGCATCGATATGCGGCTCCAGCGCATTGGCGGGATAGGCCAGCGGATCCATCTTGAACGGTCCGCCCGGCGCCGGCGTCGCGGCCTGCGCGAATGCGGCGCGTGACGAGGCGGCGGCTGCGGCGAGGCCGCTTGCTGCGATGATCAAGTGGCGTCGGGACATCAAGGACATCGTCGTTCTCCATGCTGGAAAGTGTCCTGATGTTAGGCGCAAGTTGTGAACGGGTTCCAACAGAGCCGGTCACAATGTCGGGTCAAAATCGCGCGCGCGGATAAGCGGGGATTGATTTGCGGCTCCTGCGACAAACTAAAAAGGGCGGCCACAGGGCCGCCCTTTTCGCAACAATCGATTTGCCTTGGCTTACTCGCCGGCGGCTTCGCGCGGCGCCGGAGCGTCGCTCTTCTGCTTGGCCTCGAGGTCCTCGCCGGTCTCCTGGTCGACCGCCTTCATCGACAGGCGGGTCTTGCCGCGATCGTCGAAGCCGAGCAGCTTGACCTTGACCTTGTCGCCTTCCTTGACGACGTCGGAGGTCTTCTGCACGCGATTGGCCGCGAGCTGGCTGATGTGGACGAGGCCGTCCTTGGCGCCGAAGAAGTTCACGAACGCGCCGAACTCCATCACCTTGACGACGGTGCCCTCGTAGATCTGGCCGACCTCCGGATCGGAGGCGATCGACTTGATCCACTTGATCGCAGCCTTCATCGCCTCGCCGTCATTGGAGGCGACCTTCACGGTGCCGTCGTCCTCGATGTTGACCTTGGCGCCGGTCTTCTCGACGATCTCGCGGATCACCTTGCCGCCGGTGCCGATCACTTCACGGATCTTGTCGGTGGCGATCTTGAAGGTCTCGATGCGCGGCGCGTATTCGCCGAGCTCGGCGCGCGCCGCGGTGAGGGCCTTGGCCATCTCGCCGAGGATGTGGATGCGCCCTTCCTTGGCCTGGCCAAGCGCAACCTTCATGATCTCCTCGGTGATGCCCTCGATCTTGATGTCCATCTGGAGCGAGGTGATGCCCTGGTCGGTGCCGGCGACCTTGAAGTCCATGTCGCCGAGATGATCCTCGTCGCCGAGGATGTCCGACAGCACCGCGAAGCGCTGACCCTCGAGAATCAGGCCCATGGCGATACCGGCGGTCGGCCGCTTCAGCGGCACGCCGGCGTCCATCAGCGACAGCGAGGCGCCGCAGACCGAAGCCATCGAGGACGAGCCGTTCGACTCGGTGATCTCGGAGACCACGCGGATCGTGTACGGGAACTCGTGGTGCGGCGGCAGCACCGGGTGGATCGCGCGCCAGGCGAGCTTGCCGTGGCCGATCTCGCGGCGCTTGGTGCCGCCGAGGCGGCCGGTTTCACCGACCGAGTAGGGCGGGAAGTTGTAGTGCAGCAGGAACGTTTCCTTGTACGTTCCCGACAGCGCGTCGATGTACTGCTCGTCCTCGCCGGTGCCGAGCGTGGTCACCACCATCGCCTGGGTCTCACCGCGGGTGAACAGCGCCGAGCCGTGGGCGCGCGGCAGCACGCCGGCTTCGGCGATGATGTTGCGCACGGTCTTGACGTCGCGGCCGTCGATGCGCTTGCCGGTGTCGAGGATGTTCCAGCGAACGATCTTGGCTTCCAGTTCCTTGAACACGGCGGCGACGCGGAGCTTGTCGTATTTCGGCTCCTGGCCTTCCGGGAAGAAGTGCGCCAGCACCCTCTCCTTGACGGCGCCGACCGCGGCATAGCGTTCCTGCTTGACCGGGATCGCGTAGGCCTTGCGGAGGTCCTGCTCGGCAAGGCCAAGCATTTCCTTCTCGATCTCCGAATTGTCGATCGTGGTGACTTCGCGCGGCTCCTTGGCAGCCTTCTCTGCGAGCTCGATGATCGCGTTGATGACAGGCTGGAAGTGGCGGTGGCCGAACATGACCGCGCCGAGCATCACGTCTTCGTTGAGCTCCTTGGCTTCCGACTCGACCATCAGCACGGCGTCGGCGGTGCCGGCGACGACGAGGTCGAGCTGGGTCTCGGTCATCTCGTCCAGCGTCGGGTTGAGGATGAATTCGTCATTGGCGAAGCCGACGCGGGCGGCGCCGATCGGGCCCTTGAAGGGGGCGCCCGACAGCGTCAGCGCGGCGGAGGCGGCGACCAGCGACACGATGTCCGGATCGTTCTCCATGTCGTGCGAGAGAACGGTGACGATCACCTGGGTCTCGTTGCGCCAGCCATCGACGAACAGCGGACGGATCGGACGGTCGATCAGGCGGGAGACCAGCGTCTCCTTCTCGGTCGGACGGCCCTCGCGCTTGAAATAGCCGCCGGGAATGCGGCCCGCGGCGTAGGTCTTCTCCTGGTAGTCGACCGTCAGCGGCAGGAAGTCGACGCCTTCGCGCGGCGCCTTCGCCGCGACGACGGTGGCAAGCACCACGGTCTCGCCGTAGGTCGCCATCACGGCGCCGTCGGCCTGGCGGGCGATCTTGCCGGTTTCTAGTTTGAGGGGACGTCCACCCCAGTCGATCTCGACGGAATGCGAATTGAACATTTCGGTTTCTTTCATGGTTTCACGAAAGCACGGCGCCCTGAAACACAAAGACCATGCCAAGACGGCGAGACACTGACGCGCTGCTGCGGTCAGCATCCGGCGATCCTGCCATGGTCCCTGGATTTCGGATGGCGTCCATCCTTTCGGTCATCTGGGCATCTTGCCCGGTCCAGCGGCCGGATTGCTGCTGGACGCTAGTTGGCATGGCGCGACTGCCATGCTGCGCATGATCATCTTTCGACAATTCGAAAGCCCGGGTTCACGGACGACCATGCGAAAACGCGCGCGAACCTTCGCGCGCGTGCTTCTCAAATCAACGACGGATGTTGTGCTTTTCGAGCAGCGCCTTGTAGCGCGCCTCGTCCTTGCGCTTGATGTAGTCAAGCAGGGAGCGACGCGTCGACACGAGCTTCAGGAGGCCGCGGCGTGAATGGTTGTCCTTCACGTGGCTCTTGAAGTGCTCGGTGAGGTTATTGATGCGTTCCGACAGGATCGCGACCTGAACCTCGGGCGAGCCGGTGTCGCCGGCTTTGGTGGCATTCGTCTTGATGACTTCCGCTTTGCGCTCTGCGGTAATCGACATCGTCAGTTACTTTCATTGTTGCGAGCCGGACCGGCAGTCAGTCCGTTCAGGTTGAACACGCGCTTGGGGATGAGTTCGCCATTGCCAATTTCAGCAAGCGCGAGAAGCCGGCCTGCCACCGTGACATAGACTGTGCCGCTAGTATTGGGCGCATCCCGTCCGCGCAACAAAACGGCCTGGCCCCTGTGGAGCCTTGCCGCATCAGCCCGTGTGACGGCCAGTGCCGGGATGTCGTCCAGCGCGGTCTCAACGGGCAAAAGCGCGTCGGCGAGGCTGCCCTCGCCAGACGCGGCTCTATTGCATAAAGCCTCCAACTGTTCCAGCGGAATCATGTCCGCTTCCGTAAACGGACCGACCAGGGTCCGCCGCAGGGCGCAGATATGGCCGAAACAGCCCAGAATCCGGCCCATATCGCGGGCCAGGGCCCGAACATAGGTTCCCTTGCCGCATTCGGCCTCAAACACGGATTGTCCGTTATCTCCATGTTCCACAAGGGTTAATTCGTGAATTTCGACCGGGCGGGGCTTCAGTTCCACTGTCTCGCCGTCGCGCGCCAGATCGTAGGCCCGCTCGCCCTGCACCTTGATGGCCGAATATTGCGGCGGGATCTGCTCGATCACGCCGGTGAAGCGCGGCAGCAGCTCGCGGATCGAATCGGCGGTCGGCCGGTTTTCACTGGTCCGGACCGGCCGCCCCTCGGTGTCGTCGGTGTCGCGCTCCTCGCCCCAGCACACCGTGAAGCGGTAACGCTTGCGGCCGTCCATCACGAACGGCACCGTCTTGGTGGCCTCGCCGAGCGCGATCGGAAGCCCGCCGGAGGCGAGCGGATCGAGGGTGCCGGCATGGCCGGCGCGCTTGGCCTGGAACAGGCGCTTGAGCACGGCAACCGCCTGTGTCGAGGTCATGCCGATCGGCTTGTCGAGCACCACCCAGCCATGGACATCGCGCTTGTCGCGGCGCGGCTGCTGGTTCTGCTTGCCCTGCCTCTGGCGCGGGTCGTTGTGGCTGCGGCGCGCATCGTCGCTGCGCTGCCCGGCAAAGGCATCCCGCTCAGCGTCGCGCGCGTCGGTATCCTTCGCGTCGATCACGCTGTTGGTCGTCATCACAATCATTCCTCGTCGTCCGAATCGGGTGCAAGGTCGCGCTGCACCGCAGGTGTCCGCAGTAGTTTTTCGATGCGCTCCGCCTCGTCGAACCGCTCGTCGACGCGGAAGCGAATGTCGGGTGCAAATTTCAGATTGACGCGATGCGCGATCTCACCGCGAAGGAACTTCTTGTTGCGCTCGAGCGCAGATATCACCGTGTCGGTGTCGCGGCCGCCGAGCGGCATCACGTAGATCGTCGCGAGCTTCAGGTCCGGCGACATACGCACCTCGGGCACGGTGATGATGTGGCCTTCGAGATCGGGATCGTGGACCTCACCCTGTGACAGAATCTCGGCAACCGCATGGCGAACCGTTTCGCCGACCCGCAGCTGACGTTGTGAGCCGCCGGGGCTGGAACTCTTCTTTTGACGGGGCATGACCTTCTTCCAAAACCGTCGCGCCCGCAGGCCGTGGCCGCGGGCATCAATGTCCTAGCTTTGCTTTCAATCGGGCAATGCGCGGGTGGCCGGACCAAAGTCCGGCCACGCCGTCGCATTTTCAATCAAATGGACCCAACGCTTAGTAAGATCTGCGCTTCGTAAGATTTGGACTTACAGAGAGCGCTGGATCGTCTCGATGCGGTAACACTCGATCACGTCGCCGACGCGCATGTCGCCGTAGTTCTCGAAGGCCATGCCGCATTCCTGGCCGGACTGCACTTCCTTCACTTCATCCTTGAAGCGCTTCAGCGTCGACAGCTTGCCTTCGTGCACCACGACGTTGTCGCGGATCAGGCGAACGTTGGCGCCGCGTTCCACGGTGCCGTCGGTGACGCGGCAGCCCGCGACCTTGCCGACCTTGGAAATGTTGAACACTTCCAGGATCTGCGCGTTGCCCAGCATGGTTTCGCGCAGCGTGGGCGCGAGCAGGCCGGACATCGCCTTTTTGATGTCATCCACGAGGTCGTAGATGATGTTGTAGTAGCGGATCTCGATGCCGTTGCGCTTGGCCGCGGCCGCCGCTTCCTTGTTGGCGCGGACCGAGAAGCCGATGATCGCGGCGTTGAAGCCTTCCGCCAGCGTGACGTCGGACTCCGAGATGCCGCCGACGCCGGCATGCAGGATGCGGGCGGCGACTTCGTCGGTGCCGAGCTTCTCGAGCGAGCCCAGGATCGCTTCCAGCGAGCCCTGCACGTCGGCCTTGACGATCAGCGGGAACTCCTTGCGGCCCGCGGTCTTGAGCTGCGACATCATCTGCTCGAGCGAGCCGCGCATGCCGGAGATCGAGGCAGCCGCGTTCTCGCGCTTCTGGTGCGCGCGGTAGCTCGTGACCTGGCGGGCGCGGGCTTCGTTCTCGACGACGGCGAGACGGTCGCCGGCTTCCGGCGGACCGTTGAAGCCGAGCACCTCGACCGGCACGGACGGACCGGCCTCTTCGAGATTCTCGCCCTGGTCGGAGATCAGTGCGCGGACGCGGCCCATCTCGGCGCCGGCCACGATGATGTCGCCGACGCGCAGCGTGCCGCGCTGCACCAACACGGTCGCGACCGGGCCGCGGCCGCGATCGAGCTTGGCTTCGATCACGGTGCCTTCCGCCGGACGCTCCGAATTGGTCTTCAGGTCGAGGATTTCGGCCTGCAGCGCGATCATCTCGAGCAGCTTGTCGAGATTGGTCTTGTTTTTCGCCGAGACTTCGACGTCGACGACGTCGCCGCCGAGCGATTCGACCTGCACCTCGTACTGCAGCAATTCGGTGCGCACGCGCTCCGGCCGCGCATCGGGCTTGTCGATCTTGTTGATCGCCACGATCATCGGCACCTTGGCCGCCTTGGCGTGGTTGATCGCTTCGATCGTCTGCGGCATCACGCCGTCATCGGCCGCGACCACCAGCACGACGATGTCGGTGACCTTGGCGCCGCGGGCGCGCATCGCGGTGAACGCGGCGTGGCCGGGCGTGTCGATGAAGGTGATCTTGGTGCCGCTCTCGGGCGACAGCACCTGGTAGGCGCCAATATGCTGGGTGATGCCGCCGGCTTCGCCCGACACCACGTTGGCATGGCGCAACGCGTCGAGCAGCGAGGTCTTGCCGTGGTCGACGTGACCCATGACGGTGACCACGGGCGAGCGCGGCTCGGTATCGGTGGAATTGTCGACGACGTCGAACAGGCCCTCTTCGACGTCGGACGCGGCGACGCGCTTGACGCTGTGGCCGAGCTCTTCGGCGATCAGCTGCGCGGTGTCGGCATCGATCACGTCGGTGATCTTGTGCATCGCGCCCTGCTTCATCAGCATGCGGATGACGTCGACCGCGCGCTCCGACATGCGGTTCGCGAGTTCCTGGATCGTGATCGCTTCCGGGATGGTGACTTCGCGGATCAGCTTTTCCTTGGGTTCGTTCGACGCGTGCCCCTTCAGGCGCTGGGTGCGGCGGCGGAACGAGGCGATCGAGCGCTCGCGTACGTCATCGGCGTTGAGCGCCGTGGTCAGAGTGAGGCGGCCGCGCTCCTTCTGCGGACCGGGCTTGTGGGTGGTCTTCGGGGCCGCGGCGGGGCGCACGGCGCCGCCGGGGCGCCGCACCAGGCGCGGACCCTCGTCTTCGTCCGGCCCGGCCGCAACCGCCGCCGGCCTCGGCGCAGAGGTCGGTGTGCGCGCGGTGGTCGTGGTCGCCGGGCGTGCCGCGGGAGCGCGGGCGGCCGGAGCAGATGCAGCTGCGGCCGGCTTGGCCGGTGCAGCGGCGGCCGGCGCCGCGCCAGGCTTGGCCTCACCTTCGCCGAACCGGCGCTTGGCCTCGACCTCGGCCTTGCGCTTGGCCTCTTCCTCGTGGCGATGGCGCTCCTCTTCCGCCTTGCGGCGGGTTTCAGCGGCCTCGCGCTCTGCCTTCTCGGCAGCCTCGCGGACGGCACGGCGCTTGGCTTCCTCTTCGGCCTGGCGGCGCTCCTCGATGTCGCGCTGACGGGCGTCGGCAAGCGCGTTGGCGCGCGCCGAACGCTCATCCTCGGTCAGGGTCGGCAGCACCACGCCGGAGCGGGTGTTACGCTGCGGCTGGCCCGACGACGGAGCTCCGGGGCGGCCGAGCGGCGGCCTTGCGGCCGGCGGCGGCGGGGCGGCGGGCTTTGCAACCACGGGCTCCGGCGCATGCGCCTCGCCGGGACCATCGCCACCGACGCGGCGCTTGCCGCGCTTCTCGACCACGACCTGCTTGGTCCGGCCGTGGCTGAAGCTCTGGCGCACGGTGCCCGTCTCGACGCGCGGCTTCAGCGACAACGTCTTGCTCGGGACACTCAAAGTCTTGTCGCCAGGGGTCTTGGTATCAACCATTCAGCAGTCCTAATCTCGTTTCGCTGTGCGTTTGCCGCACAAATCGTTCAACCTGTCGTCGTTTGCTGAGCATGATCCGGTCGGAAAGACGGCGTCCGCCTTCCTGGATCACGCTCTGGAATTTCTGGCCGCTTCGGCGGTCTTGTCGTCGTCGGCCATCCGGTATCGGACCAGCATCTGGCAGCGCGACAGGAACGTCTTGCTCGCTGGGCCCGCGAGCAGCGCAGCATGTATCACATTTGACCGCCCAAGTGCCAAATCCAATTCTTCCGACGTCAAAACATTGACGACGGCAATTACCGGCGATTCACCACGTTTTTCGCCCCTTTGCCTGACGATCGCGTCCAATTTGCGGATTCCGTCCGCTGCGCCGTCGGAAGCGTGGATCAGGGCTGCAGTTTCGTTCCGGTTGAGTGCGTCCTCGACCTTGCCGAAGCCCGCGACGACCTGACCGGCCTTGGCGGCCATCGCCAGGGCCTCGGTGACGCTGCGCACCAGCAGTGCGTCGGTATCGGCGGGAAGGGTCGGCGCGACACGGACATCGCGCTTGAATCCCTTGTTAAATTGGTGACGGCGGACCGCTTCCGCAACGCTGCGCCGCGATGCGGAAACCCATAATCCGCGGCCGGGCAGCTTGCGCTTCAGATCCGGGATCACCTCGCCCGTGGGCGCGACGACGAACCGGATCAGCTCGTCGATCGGACGCACCTCGCGGCTGACCGCGCACATCCGCGTGGTCGCGGACTTCTGCGTCCGCGGCCCATCGTCGAGATCGGGGTCAGCCTGAGCGAGCATCCGTGAGCCATCTCCTTACGACGCCGCTGTTTCTGCTTCGGCGGCGTCGGCCTCCTCGGCAGGCTTGGCGAGGTCGGCCTCGGTGATCCAGCCGGCCTTGACGCGGGCCTGCATGATCATGGCCTCGGCCTCGTCGCGCGAGATCTCGATGCCATCGAGGAACCCGGCATGCTTGGTCGGCTCGCCGCCTTCCTTGCGCTCGGTCCAGCCGACCAGGTCGTCGGTGGCGCAGCCGGCGAGGTCCTCGACGGTCTTCACGTCGTTCTCGCCGAGTTTGACCATCATCTTGCCGGTGATGCCGGGGACGTCCTTCATGGCGTCCTCGACGCCGAGTTCCTTGCGCTTGGCCTCCAGTTCGGCCTCGAGCTGTTCCAGATATTCGCGGGCGCGGGTCTGCAGCTCGGTCGCGGTTTCCTCGTCGAAACCTTCGATGCCGGCGAGTTCCTTGACGTCGACCAGCGCGAGTTCCTCGACCGAGGTGAAGCCTTCGGAGGCGAGCAGCTGGCCGACCACTTCGTCGACGTTGAGCGCTTCCATGAACACGCGGGTCGAGTTCTCGAAGTCGGCCTGGCGGCGCTCCGACTCTTCCTGCTCGGTCAGGATGTCGATGTCCCAGCCGGTCAGCTGCGAGGCGAGGCGAACGTTCTGGCCGCGGCGGCCGATCGCCAGCGACAGCTGATTGTTGGTGTCGGGAACCACGACCTCGATGCGCTCGCGGTCTTCGTCGATCACGACCTTGGCGACTTCAGCGGGCGCCAGCGCGTTGACGACGAAGGTCGCGATGTCGGGCGACCACGGAATGATGTCGATCTTCTCGCCCTGCAGCTCGTTCACCACGGCCTGCACGCGCGAGCCGCGCATGCCGACGCAGGCGCCGACCGGGTCGACCGAGGAATCGCGCGAGATCACGCCGATCTTGGCGCGCGAACCGGGATCGCGGGCGACCGCCTTGATCTCGACGATGCCGTCGTAGATTTCCGGCACTTCCTGCGCGAACAGCTTGGCCATGAACTGCGGATGGGTGCGCGACAGGAAAATCTGCGGACCGCGGGTTTCGCGGCGGACGTCGAAGATATAGGCGCGGACGCGGTCGCCGTTGCGGAACACTTCGCGCGGCAGCATCTCGTCGCGGCGCACGATCGCCTCGCCACGGCCGAGGTCGACGATCACGCTGCCATATTCGACGCGCTTGACGATGCCGTTGACGATGTCGCCGATGCGGTCCTTGAATTCCTGGTACTGCCGGTCGCGCTCGGCCTCGCGCACCTTCTGAACGATCACCTGCTTGGCGGACTGCGCCGCGATGCGGCCATATTCCAGCGGCGGCAGCGTGTCGGCGATGGTGTCGCCGACCTGGGCGCCCGGATTGGCGCGCTGCGCATCGAACAGCGAAATCTGGTTGGAGGAGTTCTCGACGACGTCGACGACCAGCATGTGGCGCGTCAGTCGCAGCTCACCCTTTTTGGCGTCGATCTCGGCATGGACGTCGGTCTCGCTGCCGTAGCGGGCGCGTGCGGCCTTGGCGATGGCGTCTTCCATCGCCGCGATCACGATGGAGCGGTCGATCGACTTTTCGCGCGCAACTGCGTCTGCGATCTGCAGCAGTTCGAGTTTGTTGGCGCTGACTGCCATGGCTTAGTCTCCTTCGAATGGATCGATCTCGCCACGGCGCGCGCGCTCGGCGGCCAGGCGGTGCTTTTTCGTGTTGGTCGGGGCCGGCTTCTTGCCGGGCTTGTGACCAGTATGATCGGGCTTGGGTTTCGGCTTCTGGCTCTTCGCCGGATCGCTCTTCTTGGCGTGGGCCGGCTGCGGCGGCGCGAGGCCGAGCTCGCGGCGCAGCTCGCGCTCGGCGGCCTTGCCGCGGCGCATCGATTCCTCGATCAGCTCATCGGTCAGCACCAGCCGCGCGTCCGAGATGTCTTCCATCACCAGCAGAACTTCGGCGTCCTCGGTGGGACGCGGATCGTCGCGCTTGACGCGCACCGCATTGCCCTCGACGCCGGCGAGCAGGCCGCGGAACCGCTTGCGGCCCTGATGCGGCACCGCCATCTCGATCTTCACGAGATGCCCGGTGTAGCGCTCGAAGTCGGAGCGGCGCACCAGCGGGCGGTCGATGCCGGGCGACGAAATTTCCAGCCGGTAGGCGCGCTCGATCGGGTCGGCGACATCGAGCACCGGCGACAGCGCGCGCGAGATCGCCTCGCAATCCTCCAGCTGCATCGAGCCGTCGGGGCGTTCCGCCATGATCTGCACGGTGCAGCCGGCATCGCCCGAAACCTTGATGCGCACCAGGCGATAGCCCATGCCCTGCAGCACCGGCACCGCGACTGCGGCGACGCGGGCCGCGACCCCGGGCTCGACGACGAGCCTCGGCTCGGCGAGCAGTTCGGTGTCCACGGACGTGGCGGTCGGGTCGGTCATATCGAGTGTCAAAGGCTGTCTAAGGTCTAGAGGCTGATGAGGTCTGTTGTGTTGTTCAGGTGGCCTTAAGGGGCCGCTAACGCTACCCAAACTGGATCCGGCCTCGCCGGGTCCCGTCAGGTAATAAAAAAGAGCGGGTCCCGGGGGGCCCACTCTCCTACGCGATCGTATGAGATACCATAAGTTGCGCTGGATATAGCCCTTTTGCCGGGGTCCGGCAAGGCCTCCTGTCCCGGCGGAAGGCGATTTTGCCGCTTCACGGGTGCAGGTTTGACCTAACCCTCCGTTTACGAACGGGGCCATAGATTGCCGAAAATCGGCAGAAGTCGCCGGTTGGACAAGGCTCATGACGACAGCCCCCGCGCTGATCCCGGAACTCGACGACATCGTTCGACGCGGCGACCCCAAGCGCCGCGCCGAGGCCGCACGGCGGCTCGGCGAGCTGTTCCTGCAGGGCGCCGCGAGCTTTCGCCCCGACCATATCGACCTGTTCGACGGGGTGCTGACCAGCCTGGTGCCGCATGCCGAGCTTGCGGCGCGGATCGATCTCGCCGAACGGCTGGCGCTGCTCGCCAACGCGCCGCGCCATCTGATCGGGCAACTCGCCCGCGAGGACGAGGTCGCGATCGCGGGGCCGGTGCTGCGCAAATCGCCGGTGATTGACGAAAAGGTGCTGGTCGAGATCGCCAATGCCAAGGGTCAGGGCCATCTGCTGGCAATGGCCGAGCGGTCCAAGCTTTCGACCGCGCTGACCGACGTCATCGTCCGCCGCGGCGATCGCGATGTCATCCGATGTGCGGCCGGCAATGAAGGGGCCGCGTTCTCGGACGCATCCTTCACGACGCTGGTGCGGCGCGCCGGCCAGGACGGTGTGCTGACGCTGCGGATCGGACGTCGCGACGATCTTCCGCCGGCGCATTTGAAGAACCTGCTGGCCGGTTCGATCGACGTGATCCGCCGCCGCTTGCAAGTCGTCGCCAAGCCGGAGCGGCAGGCCGAGATCAAACTGGCGATGAGCGAGATCGAGGGCGTCGTCGCGCAGGTCGAGGGCCGCGATTTCGCCGCCGCGCAGCGCGCGATCCTGGCGCTGCATCGCGCCGGCGAGTTGAACGAGGCCGCGGTGGCAGGCTTCGCAAAGGCCTTCAAATATGAGGAATGCGTCGCGGCAATCGCCGCGATGACCAGCGTGAAGATCGTCACGCTCGATCGCCTGATCTCCGGCGATCGCTACGACCCGATCCTGATCGCCAGCAAGACGATCGGCTTCGAATGGCCGACCGTGCGCGCCCTGATCCTGATGCGGCTCGGGCCGAACCGCGTGCCGTCGCCGGCCGATATCGAAGGCGCGCGGGTGAACTTCACGCGCCTGATGCCGTCGACTGCGCAGCGCGTCGTGGATTTCTGGAAGTCGCGGTAGTTGAAGCGCCTAACGCCACCATCGGCGACGAACTCTCTCCCCGTCATTGCGAGGAGCGAAGCGACGAAGCAATCCATATCTCCGATGAGGAAGCATGGATTGCTTCGCTCGCAATGACGAGGTGTGAGGCCGCCGCGTATAAAAACGGCTTCCCCAAAATTGCATCGGCCAGCTATGCTTTCCGCAAGGCGCGACACAGCGCCAACGGGGAGATCGCCATGCTGACGGACGCCGACATCCAATCGCACGCCGAGCGGATCCGCGACGACGGATACACCGTGATCGAGCGCGCCGCCTCGCCCGACCTGGTAGAGGGATTGAAGGCGGCGGTCGAGCGGATCGAGCGCGAGCACAATCTCGGCCTTGCCCGGACATCGTTCGAAGGCTTCAAGACGCTGCGCATCAACAACCTCCTGACCTATGATGAGCTGTTCTGGGAGGTGCCGCTGCATGGCAACGTGTTGCCGGTTGTCGAGTGTGTGCTCGACAAGGAATGCCTGCTGTCGTCGTTCTGCTCGCTGGTGCTTGGCCCCGGCCAGGAGGCGCAGCCGATCCATGAAGACACCCAATTGATCCCGCTGCCGCGGCCGCACATCCCGATCACCATCAATGCGATCTGGGCGCTGTCCGATTTCCGCGACGACAACGGCGCGACGCGGATCATCCCGCGTAGCCACAAATTCTCTTCGTCGCCGGAATACGGCAAGGACTACGACGCGGTCACCGCGACCATGCCGGCGGGCAGCGTGATGCTGTTCGACAGCGCGCTGTGGCATGGTGGCGGCGCCAACTCCAGCGATGCGCGGCGCTTCGCGTTCTCCTGCGCCTATTGCTGGGGCTGGATGCGGCAGCAGGAAAACCTGCAGCTCGGCATTCCGCGCGAGACCGTGGCGCGCTTTCCGCGCCGCTTGCAGGAATTGTGCGGATACAGCGTTTACAAGGGCCAGTTCGGCCACATCGACAATCACGATCCGATCGAGCTACTCGGCCGCGAGCGCGGCAAGCGCATGGTGTGGGAGGCGACCGATGTCAGGAAGGCGCGGATGGCGGGGCAGTAGTCCCTCGTCATTCCGGGGCTCGCGATTTCGTCGCGCCCCGGAATGACAGACTACGGCAACCGCCTGAACCTCAAATACGCCGCCTTGCGCCCTTCTCGCTCGGCCTTGGCGCCGTAGCGCGTCATCGTGTAGTTCGGCCACGGCTTGAGCCAGTCGATCGCGCGCTCGGCGAGCCAGGCGAAGTCGGGCGAGCGCATCAGGTGCGCCAGCGTCCAGGCGCAATAATCGTCGATGTCGCTGACGAAGCGGAATTCGCCGCCGGGCGGCAGCAGCCGCGTCATCGCGGCGACCGTTGCATCCTGCACGAAGCGCCGCTTCCAGTGCCGCCGCTTCGGCCAGGGATCGGGATGGATCAGGTCGATGCGCGTGAGCGAGCGCGCCGGCGCCCAGGCCAATAGCTCGGCGGCGTCGCCGGCGAACAGGCGGATGTTGCCGATATTCAGCGCCTCGATCTGGGTCAGGATCTTCGCCATCCCGTTGACGTAGGGCTCGCAGCCGATGAAGCCCGTGTTCGGAAACGCATGGGCTTCCGCGATCAGATGCTCGCCGCCGCCGAAGCCGATCTCGAGCCTGACATTCCCGGTGCCGTCATCGAACAATTCGGTCAGCGCCGCGGGCGCCGGCAGCGCGATGTCGATCGAAAGATGCGGCAGCAGATTGTCGATCAGGTCGGCCTGGTGCGAACGCAGTTTGTGGCCCTTGCGCCGCCCGAAGAACGAGCCGCGCGAATGGGCCATCGCGCCGTCCTCTGGGGAATCGCGATCGCTGGTGTCGTTCGGAGCCGGCGTCATCGTAGCGTCTGATAGAGCCGGTAGAGCAGGCGCGCGCGCGGCTCGAGCGAGGAGATGTAGAGCTGCTCGTAATGAGTATGCGCGCCCTTGCCGTCGACGCCGAGGCCGTCGAGCGTTGCAGTATGCGGCGCGGTGAAATTGCCGTCGGAGCCGCCGCCGGTGAACACATCGAGCAGCTCGAAGCCGAGTTCGGTGGCAAGCTCCCGGGCGTGCTCGTAGAGCGCGGCGCCGGCATTGCTCTTCTCATAGGGCGGGCGGTTCAATTCCCCTGAAACCTTCACGCTGACGCCCCCGGTGCGCGAGGTGATGCCGAGGATCTTCGGCACCAGCTCGTCGGCGTCGGCCATGGTCGGCACCCGCATGTCGACTTCCGCATAGGCCTCTTCGGCGATCACGTTCGGCTTGGTGCCGCCGCGGACCACGCCGACATTGACGGTGACGCCGCGCTTGAGGTCGTTCATCGCCTCCAGCGTCTGGATCACATTGCCGAGCTCCCGGATCGCGCTGCGGCCATCCTCGGGGCGCGTGCCGGCATGCGCGGGCGCGCCCTTGATGAACACGTCGAACCGCGCGACGCCCTTGCGCCCGGTAACGATCTTGCCGCCGTCGCGCGCCGGCTCGGTCACCAGCACGTATTTGGCCTTGCGTCCCTCGGCCTCGATCAGCGCGCGCGAGGTCGGGCTGCCGATCTCCTCGTCCGAGACGTAGAGCTGGGTGATGCCGAGCGGCGGGCGCGCATCATCGGCGCAGATCTGCCTGAACGCGTGATAGGCGAGATAGGCGCCGCCCTTCATGTCGTAGATGCCCGGACCGAACGCGCTGTCGCCTTCGATCTTGAATGGTAACCGTTCGATGAATCCCATCGGATGAACTGTGTCGAGATGGCTCAACACCAGAATGCCCGGGGCGTCCTGCCCCCAGGACGAGCGCGTGACCAAATGATCGCCGCAGCCGTCGCGTCCCGCAACGCGATCGACGGTGGCCGGCAGATCGCGATAGCCGGACGCGACGAGGTCAGCCAGTCTGTTGACCTGGTCCGGCCGCTCGGTCGGCGATTCGATCTCGACCCAGCGGCGAATGCCGTCGAGGATATCAGCGGTTTCGAACGGGTTGCTGGACATGCTGTTGTCGTCGCTCAGGAATTGCGTTGTCATTCAGCGCACGCCTTAACGTACGCCGGAATGACATATTCCAGATTTGACGATCTCTCAAACGGATAAGGCTGGATCAGACCTGTTCGGCCGCCTCGCGCGCCGCGATCTGCTCGACCAGTTCGACGATGCTGCGGCGAAGCTTGGCGTCCGCGATCCGCGTGAACGCACGGGTCAGGGCCAGGCCTTCGGCGGTTGCCAGAAAGTCGGACACATAGGCCGGCGAGGAGCCCTCGCTGAAGCCGTCGGCGGTCTTGACGCCGCTCGGGCCGCCGTCGAACAGGAAAGAGACCGGCACCTGCAGAATCTCGGAGATCTGCTGCAGCCGGCTCGCGCCGACACGGTTGGTGCCCTTCTCGTATTTCTGCACCTGCTGGAACGTCAGGCCTAACGCCTCGCCCAGTTTTTCCTGGCTCATGCCGAGCATGATGCGTCGCATTCGGACGCGGCTGCCGACATATTTGTCAACAGGATTGGGCGCTTTGGTGGACATCTCCAACTCTCCTAAGGGATTGCGCGCCCGGGGGGTGAGGCAAGTTGGACGTGGAGTATGCCTCAGGCGCCGGTGCCGTCAAATCCTGCAAGGAGGATCGGGACGAAATGCGGACAATTTGCGCAAAGGGGCTGACTTGGCTTGTGATTTCGCGTGGACCCGTACAATGCGAAGTGCACGGTCGATCTGTCAACTGGTGGAATCGCGCTGAGGTAAATTTCGACGTTTTTTCGGGTTCGGCGACAACCGGCGATATGCAGGATCAGGCTTTTCGCCTGACAAAACGTCTCCGCAATACGATTGCGAGGGCAACCAACACAATCACAGCGGCGGGGATGTTCCCGGCACGCGCATAGATCGTCGGCGCGATCGCCGCCGGCAGGCCGGCATCGAGCACGCCTTCGGTGCCGAGCCCGAGTTGCGCGACGATTCGCCCGAGCGGGTCGATGATCGCCGAGATGCCTGTATTCGCGGCGCGCACCAGCGGCAGGCCTTCCTCGATCGAGCGCAGCCGGGCCTGCTGCAAATGCTGATAGGGGCCGGTCGAGATTCCGAACCAGCCGTCATTGGTGACGTTGACGATCCAGCCGGGACGATCGTCGCGGCTCACGACATTGCCGGGAAAGATCGCCTCGTAGCAGATCAGGGGCAGCGCCCGCGGCGCATTCGGAATGTCGAGCGTGCGGCGGATCGTGCCGGGAATGTAGCCGCCCTGCACCTTGGTGAGCTGCACCAGACCGAGCTTCTCCATCCAGTCCTGGAACGGCAGATATTCTCCGAACGGGACCAGATGCAGCTTGTCGTAGACCGCGAGCACGCTGCCGTCATGGTCGATGACGTAGATGGAATTATAGGCGCGCGTGACGCGGACGTTCGGCGGCAGATCGGGCGCGCGCACCGAGCCGGTGATCAGCACGGTTCCCTTCGGCAGCAGGTCGGCGATCTGCGCCATCGCATCGGCTTCCTTGGTCAGGAAGAACGGAAACGCGGATTCCGGCCAGATCAGGATGGTGGCATCGCTCACGCCGGTCGAATGCGGCCCCGACGCGCGATCCGACAATGTGAGATATTTCTGCATCACCGCCGCCTTGGCGGAGTAGTTGAACTTGGCGTCCTGCTGCAGATCGGGCTGCATGATGCGCAGCTTGACCCCGCTGACCATGCTGGTCGGCTGCTGCGAGAGGCGGAATGCACCGAACGCCAGCATCGCGGCGAGAACCAGCACCGCGGCCACCGGCGCGCGCCACGGCTTGCGGCCGCGCGAGGCGCCGTCGATCAGCACAGCCGGACTCGCGAAGATCGCGACGGCCAGGAACGTCATGCCCCACAGTCCGATCAGCGACGCGGTCTGCGCGAGCGCCAGCGGCTCGGTCAGCGCGTAGCCGAACGCGTTCCACGGAAAGCCGCTGAGCAGATGGCCGCGCAGCCACTCAGAGACCGTCAGGCTGACCGCCAGCGCCAGCACGCGCGAAGCGTCGCGCGGCCAGATCAGCCGCGCCAGCGCGAAGCCAAAGGCGGTGAACAGCGCGAGATAGGCAGGCAGGCCGAGCACCGCGAACGGCGTCAGCCAGGCGAAGGTGTCCGCATCGACGAAGAAGGCGTAGCCGATCCAGTACAGTCCCGGCACGAAATAGCCGAGGCCGAACCAGAAGCCGGACAGCGCTGCGGCGGGCACGCCGCGCCAGCGCCCGGCAGCAGCGCCGTCGATCAGCCAGACCGCGATGGAGAAGGTCAGGAACAGCACCGGCCAGGCGTTGAACGGCGCCATCGCCAGCGAGGACAACGCGCCGGCCGTGAGCGCGAGGACCGCGCGCTTCCATCCCCAGGTCAGGATGACGGCAAGGCCGATCGATCGGAGCTTGTCGGAGAGCCTCACTGCGGACCGGCTCCCTCGCCGGGCGGCGGCATGTTGTCATTCGCCTGCGGGTTTCCGGAGTCCGGTGCCTGCTCGCGGCGCCGCTCGCGTTCCTTGCGCGGCGCCGGCCGCTCCTTGCGCGTCGTGACCCGCACGCGCTTGACCCGCCGCGGGTCGGCGTCGAGCACCTCGACCTCGTAATTGCCGGGCCCCGAGATCACTTCGCCGCGCACCGGCAGGCGGCCGACGAACGAGACCAGATAGCCGCCCAGCGTCTCGACTTCCTCGCCGGCCTCGCCGGTCACGAAGTCTTCGCCGATCACCGAGCGGACATCGTCGAGGCTGGCGCGTGCGTCGGCGACAAAGGAGTTGTCGGGCTGGCGAACGATCGACGGCGGCTCGTCGGAATCGTGCTCGTCGTCGATCTCGCCGACGATCTGCTCGACAATGTCCTCGATCGACACCAGCCCGTCGGTGCCGCCGTATTCGTCGACCACCAGCGCGAGATGGATGCGCGAGGCCTGCATCTGCGCCAGCAGGTCGATCGCGCGCATCGACGGCGGGATGTAGAGCAGCTTGCGGATGATATGGGCCTCGGCCAGCGGCAGCGCGAGATCGACGCTGCGCAGATCGAGCCCGGCCGGAAACGGCTTCTTGCGCTTCGTCTTGGTGGCATCGGTGACGCGCGCCTTCGCGGTCATGAAGGCGAGCAGGTCGCGGATGTGGACCATCCCCTCGGGATCGTCGAGGGTTTCGTTGTAAACGACGAGGCGCGAATGCGCGGCGCTCTCGAACAGGCTCATCAGCTCGCCGAGCGGGATGTCGCGTTTCACCGCGACGATGTCGGCGCGATGGATCATGACGTCGGCGATCCGCCGCTCGTTCAGCGACAGGATGTTGCGCAGCATGGTGCGCTCGATCGCCGAGAAGCCGACATCGTCCGGCGTCGAGGCGTCGAGCACCACTTGCAGATCGTCGCGCACCGAGCCGGCCTTCCAGCCGAACAGCGTGCGGATCGCGCGCACCAGCCAGCCCTCGGCGGCCGGGCGCTGCACCTCGCCGTCGTGCACGACCGCGGGCAGGTTGCTCACGTTGCGCGGATTGTCATGGGTTGGTTCGGAATCCGGCATGTCAGGCGATCCGATCCGCATAGGGGTCGGGAATGCCGAGCGAGGACAGGATCTCGCGCTCGAGCGACTCCATGTCCTCGGCATCGTCGTCGTTCTCGTGGTCGTAACCGATCAGATGCAGGAAGCCATGCACCGCGAGGTGGCTCAAATGATGGTCGAACGGTTTCTGTTCGTCATCGGCTTCCCGCCGCGTCGTCTCATAGGCGATCGCGATATCGCCGAGCATGCGCGGGGCATCGTCGGGTCCGCCGCCGCCTTCCGGCTGCAGCGCCGGAAACGACAGCACATTGGTCGGCTTGTCGATGCTGCGCCAGTTGGCGTTGAGGGTGCGGATCCCGGAATCGTCGGTTAGCATCACCGCAAGCTCGGCATCGGCGACATCAGCGTCGGCGATGGCGGCGGCAGCCTCGATGGCGCGATGGATCACCGCGTCGGCGTCGGGCTCGGCCTGCCAACATTCGGCGGTGACGAGAACCTCGGTTGCAGGAAAAGCGGACACGTTCGTTTCAAAATCTGCGTTATGGCCGGAACCCGCATCGCGCGGGCTCGCGGCCGAAGCTATTGGTCTCAAGATCTGGCGTTTGCCGGCTTTTGCGGCAATCCCTCATAGGCGGCCACGATGCGCGCCACCAATTCATGGCGGATGACGTCCTCGGCCTTGAAATGCACCTGCGCGATGCCTTCGACGCCGTCGAGCAGCTTCACGGCTTCCGTGAGCCCCGAAGCCTGGCCGTGCGGCAGGTCGACCTGCGACGGGTCGCCGGTGACGATCATCCGGCTGTTCTCGCCGAGACGCGTCAGGAACATCTTCATCTGCATCGTCGTGGTGTTCTGCGCCTCGTCGAGGATGATGGCGGCATTGGTCAGGGTGCGGCCGCGCATGAAGGCGAGCGGCGCGATCTCGATCTCGTTGCCCTGCAGCGCGCGCTCGACGACGCGGGCGTCCATCAGATCGTACAGCGCATCGTAGATCGGGCGCAGATACGGATCGACCTTCTCCTTGAGGTCGCCGGGCAGGAAGCCGAGCCGCTCGCCGGCCTCGACCGCGGGCCGCGTCAGGATGATGCGGTCGACCTCCTTGCGCTCGAACAGCTGCGCCGCATGGGCGACCGCGAGCCAGGTCTTGCCGGTGCCGGCCGGGCCGATACCGAACACCAGCTCATGCCGCTTCAGCGCGCGGATGTAAGAGTCCTGCGCCGCGGTGCGGGCGCGCACCGGACGCTTGCGCAGATTGATGGTCTCGAAGGTCGGCTTGGCGGTCTTGTTGTCGAATTCGAACAGCGAGCCCTGCGCGATCACGGCGCGGATCGCGCCCTCGACTTCGCCCTGATCGAGGTCGTGGCCTGCGACGGCCTGCGCGTAGAGCGTCTCCAGCACGCGCCGCGCCGCGTCGCAGCCGTCGCGGGAGCCAGCGATGGTGACGTGGTTGCCACGGGAATCGACCACCACGCCGAGCCGCCGCTCGATCAGCGCCAGATTCTGTCCGTAGGGGCCGACCAGCGCGGATGCGGCGCGGTTGTCGTCGAAATCGATGACGACCTGTGTCTCAGGGGCCCGGGTCTCAGGTGGCATTTGCATGTCGCGGTCAGGTTTGCGGCTGGGAGCGAGCGAAGACGAATCCGATGCGCTTTTTGGCAAGGATTTCAGGCTCCAATGGTCTGCGAAATGAGGCCGGGTGCGGATTGCGTTGCGAGTTCGCCGATCAGGCTGTAGCGCTCGAGGCTGTCGATCCGCACGGAGCGGACCTGACCAATGATGTCAGGCGAAGCCATCACATGGGCGGGCTGCAGATAGGCGGTGCGGCCGACGATCTGGCCCGGATTGCGCGCGGCGCGTTCGAACAGCACATCGACCGTTGTGCCGATCGCAGCACGGTTGAAGGCCGATTGCTGGCTGTCGATCAATTCCTGAAGCCGCCCCAAGCGCTCGTCCATCTCGGCTGCTGACACCGTCTCCCGCATCTCCGCCGCCGGCGTGCCCGGCCGTGGCGAATACTTGAATGAATACGCTGCAGCGTACCCGATTTGCGTGACAAGCGCGAGGGTGGCGGAAAATTCTTCCTCGCTCTCGCCGGGGAAGCCCACGATAAAATCTGATGAAAAAGCAATGTCTTGCCGCGCAGCCCGGAACCGGTCGATGACACGGCGGTAGTCATCGGCGGTATGTTTGCGGTTCATGGCTGCAAGGATACGGTCCGCCCCCGACTGCACCGGCAGGTGCACGAATGGCATCAGTTCGGGCAGGTCGCGATGCGCCGCGATCAAATCATCATCCACATCGCGCGGGTGGCTGGTCGAATAGCGCAGCCGGATCACGCCCGGAATTGCGGCCAGCCGTTGCAACAATTTGCCGAGCGACCAGGCGCGGCCGTCGGGGCCTTCGCCATGATAGGCGTTGACGTTCTGTCCGATCAGCGTGAATTCGCGCACGCCATTGTCGGCGAGCTGCTTCACGTCGTCGATGATTTTCGCGACCGGACGCGAGACTTCCGCGCCGCGCGTATAGGGCACCACGCAGAAGGTGCAGAACTTGTCGCAACCTTCCTGCACCGTGACGAAGGCGGAGATGCCGCGCGCGCGGATCGCATCCGGCTTCGGCTGCGGCAGGAAGCCGAACTTGTCCTCGACCGGGAATTCGGTTTCCAGCGCGCGGCCGTTTTCCTTGGCGCGCTTCAGCAATTCAGGCAGATGATGATAGCTCTGCGGCCCGACCACGATGTCGACGGTCGGCGCACGGTGGATGATCTCGGCGCCTTCGGCCTGCGCGACGCAGCCCGCGACGGCGATCTTCATCTCGCGGCCCGCCCGCGCGGCTTCATCCTTGGCGACGCGAAGCCGCCCGAGTTCGGAGTAAACCTTCTCCGACGCCTTCTCGCGGATATGGCAGGTGTTGAGGATCACGAGGTCGGCGTCTTCGGCGCTCGCGGTCTCGACAAAGCCCTCGCCGGCCAGCGTGTCCACCATGCGCTGCGCATCGTAGACGTTCATCTGGCAGCCATAGGACTTGATGTGCAGCTTGCGCGGCGTCGTCATGGAACCCTGATTGCGAAAAGGAAACGGCGCCATCGGGGCGCCGGGGCTGAAATATAGCCTAAACCGGCGAAAATCCAGCGATCGACCCGTGTTTTTAGCCGGCTTTGGCGATCAAATCGGGCAATTGGCGCATATCGGCGAATGTGACGGCCGCGCCGGCCTGGCGCAGCAGATTCTCGTGTTCCGCCGTGCAATGGCTGCCGCCGTAAAACCCGAGCACGGTCATCCCGGCGGCGCGGGCGCCGGTGACGCCGGCCACGCTGTCCTCGATCACGACGCAGCGTTCCGGCCGTGCAGCCATCTGGGTGGCCGCGAACAGAAACAGATCGGGTGCCGGCTTGCCGCGCTGCACCTGGGTGGCGGAGAAGATATGCGGCGCGAGCTGGTCGTACAGCCCGGCGCAGGTCAGGCCGTGATGAATCTTTTCCGGCGTGCCGCTGGAGGCCACGCATTTCGGCAGAGTGAGCGCGGCGATGGCGTCACCGACATGCGCGATGGCGCTGAGATCGTCGGCATAGAAGCTCAGCGTCGCGTGCTTGACCTCGGCCTCGAACGTATCGGGCAGGGCGCGGCCGATCTCGCTTTCGACGATCCGCCGCGCCTCGCGGTCGGACACGCCGAGGAAACGCTTCAGTACGCCGTCGGGCGTGATCGGAAAGCCGTGACGCGTCAGCGTGTCGGCATGCGCGCGACAGGAGATCACCTCGCTGTCGACCAGCACGCCGTCGCAATCGAAGATGACGAGATCGAAGCTCATGGTCTGGCGATGCGTGGTGCGCGCCTACGGCTTGCTGTCGTCGTCCAGCGGCACGCAATACAGCTCGAGACGGTGATCGACCAGCTTGTAGCCGAGCTTGCGCGCGATCTCGGCCTGCAGCTTCTCGATCTCCTCGGAGGTGAACTCGATCACCTTGCCGTCGCGCAGATTGATCAGATGGTCGTGGTGGCTCTCGGGCATCTGCTCGTAGCGCGCACGGCCCTCACGGAAGTCGTGACGTTCGATGATGCCGGCGTCCTCGAACAGCTTGACGGTGCGGTAGACCGTCGAGATCGAGATCTTGTCGTCGACCGCCACGCAGCGGCGGTAGAGCTCTTCGACGTCGGGATGATCCATCGCTTCCGCCAGCACCCGCGCGATCACGCGGCGCTGTTCGGTCATGCGCATGCCGGTCGCGGCGCAGCGCGCCTCGATGCCGGTATTTTTCGGCGCAGGCGGGATTTTCACCGTGGTCATGGGTCTCAGGCCGTATTCTTCAAACCTTGGGTGGCAGAGCAGGGCGCTGTTCTGCCATCGCGCCGATGTTACGACAAGTCGCGCCGCATCAGAAGCGCGTTCAAATGTTCCCCGCCGGGTTGCTTGTAATAGCGTTCGCGGCGGCCGATCACGCCGAATCCGGCCCTTTCATAGAGCCGTCGCGCCGGCGCATTGTTCTCTTCGACTTCGAGGAAGATGGTGCGGATGCCGCGGCCGGCAAGATGGCCGAGATGGGTCAGCAGCAGGTCGCGCGACAGGCCGCGCCCGCGCTGATTGGAATCGATCGCAATCGACAGGATTTCCGCTTCGTCCGCCGCCATTCGCGAGACCGCAAAGCCGATCACCTTGCGACCCTGCCGCAGCCGATGCACCAGCGTGTTGCGCTCGGTCAGCATCGCCTCGAATTCGCCCTCGCCCCAGCCGCGGTGAAACGACGCGCCGTGCAATTGGGCCAGTCGCGCCGCATCACGCAGGGATGCGGGCTCGACCGCGGGCGTGCCGCCGCTCCACCATCGCGACAGCCAGCCGCTCATGTCGATGGCGGCGCGCTGATGACGAGGCGATCCTTCGGCGGCTTCGCATCGGGGGCGCGCAGATAGAACGGACGCGGCGGCGCAGTTTCGGGATCGACGGCTGCGCCGACCCAGGCGACCCAGGTGATGTCGGGCGCGGGTTGCCGGTCGATCTTCACCGGCGGCGTTGCGTCGGCGGGCCAGCGCTCGGCGAGGATATTTGCGGCGTTGCCGACCAGATGCAGCGCGCCGTATTGAGAGGCTTCGAGCGCTTCCGCGATCGGCGCCACCTTCGGCTTGAGCATCAAGCTGCCGTCGCCGCCCACCAGCTGGAAATAGACGTGATCGTGACGCGCATCGATCGCCGACAGGATCGGATTCTCGCCATTCTCGGCAACCACAGGCGCAGCGTAAGCGGCGAGTGTCGACAGCCCGACGATCGGCTTGGACGCGGCCAGCGCAATGCCGCGCGCTGCCGAGAGGCCGACGCGCAGGCCGGTGAAACTGCCGGGGCCGCTGGTGACGGCGATGCGGTCGAGCCCGGCAAATCCGATGCCGCTCTCTTTCATCACCCGCGCGATCAGCGGCATCAGCGCCTCGGCATGGCCGCGCTGCATCAGTTGCGATTCGATCGCGATGGTATTGCCGGAGGTGGTGTCGAGCACCGCCGCAGAGCAGGCGTCGAGCGCGGTATCGATGGCGAGAATCATCATGGGGCAAACGTCAGGGCGAACGGAAGGTCCGAACCATTTCCGATTCGCCGGCTCACTGTTCGTCCCCCCTCTCGGGCGGGCACAGCGCGCAGCACCGTGCCCACCATCAACTGTGTCGTATCGAGGTGGGCTGCGCCTGGCGACCCACCCGGCGCAAATTACATCGGCCGGACTTCCTGCACGTCGGGCACGAAGTGCCGGAGCAGGTTCTGGATGCCGTGTTGCAAGGTTGCGGTCGATGACGGGCAGCCGGCGCAGGAGCCCTTCATGTTGAGATAGACGATGCCATCCTTGAAGCCGCGGAAGGTGATGTCGCCGCCGTCATTGGCGACCGCCGGGCGCACGCGGGTCTCGATCAGGTCCTTGATCTGCTCGACCGTCTCGGCGTCGGCCTCGTCGAAGAACTCGTCCGCCTCGTCGCTGATGTCGTCGCTACCAGCGGTGCCGTCGGCGAGCAGCGGCGCGCCGGACATATAATGCTCCATGATGGCGCCGAGGATCGCGGGCTTGAGGTGCTGCCAGTCGCCGTCCGCCTTGGTCACGGTGATGAAGTCGGCGCCGTAGAACACGCCGGTGACGCCTGATACGGCGAACAGCCGTTCGGCGAGCGGCGAGCGTGCGGCGGATTCGGCCGACGAGAATTCCATGGTCCCGCTGTCGAGCACCAGGCGGCCCGGGATGAATTTCAGGGTGGCGGGATTCGGTGTGGCTTCGGTCTGAATGAACATTTGCTGTCTCCGGCGTCGCCGGTTCAAGGCCGACGCGTTGGGTTCCCCTATGAAATGGCAATTAAAAAGCCCGCGATCAAGCCGCAAAACCGCGGTTCCAGGCCTGTACCCATGCCCCTGGAGCGGTTTCGGGGCCGATAGCGCCTACGACAGTGCGTCGATTTCGGCGTCGGTCAGGCCGCCGGGCACGATGGTCACCGGGATCGGGAACGCCCCCATGGTCTTGGCCATGGTGGTGATGATCGGTCCGGGCCCCTCGGGGCCCGGATTGGCCGCCAGCACCAGCATCGCGATATCAACGTCCTTCTCGATCACGTCGAGGATCTGCTCGGTCGGGTCGCCCTCGCGAATCGCCCGCTCCGGGGTGATCGCGGCGATCCCGTTGGCGCGGCCGGCGGCGCGGTCGAGCGCCTCATTGGCGGCCTCCTCGGCCTCGGCGCGCATGATGTCGGCGACCCCGAGCCATTGCTGGTTCTGGTCCTCGGTCTCGATCACCCGCAGCATCACGACGCCGCCGCCGACCCGGATGGCCCAGCGGCTGGCGTAATACACCGCGCGGTCCCATTCCGCCGTGTCGTCAACGATGACGAGGCATTTCGGCTTGTGACCTGTCTCGTAGCTGCGTCGTTGGGTGGTCATGCATGTCCCGGTGCTGAACCAACAGCATGATCCGGAAAAGTGCGCGGCGGTTTTCCGAAAAGATCATGCTCAAACGAGGCCCATGCTGCCATACTCCCTCGCCGTTTGGGAGAGGGAGTGCACCGTTGCCGGCTTGCCCGTCAACGCGGGCGGATGAAGCCGACGATGTCCTTGGTGATGCGCATGGTCTCGTCGGCGATGCCGCGGGCGCGGTTGGCGCCGTCGGCGAGGATCGAATCGACGTGGCCGGGATCGGCGACCAGCTTCTTCATCTCGGAGGCGATCGGCGCCAGTTTTGCGACGCAAACCTCGACCAGCGCGTTCTTGAAGCTGGAGAACTGCCCGCCGCCGAACTGCGTCAGCACCTCCTGCTTGGAGACACCGGCCAGCGCCGCGTAGATGCCGACCAGGTTGTCGGCCTCGGGGCGGGTCTCGAGGCCCTTTTCCTCCGACGGCAGCGGCTCCGGATCGGTCTTCGCCTTGCGGATCTTCTGCGCGATGGTGTCGGCGTCGTCGGTGAGGTTGATGCGCGAATTGTCCGACGCGTCCGACTTCGACATCTTCTTGGTGCCGTCGCGCAGGCTCATCACCCGCGTCGCGGGCCCCGTGATCAGCGGCTCGGGCTGCGGGAACAACAGGCCGTCGGCAAAGCCGTGGCCACGGATCGAATCGCCGAAGTCATTGTTGAACTTCTGCGCGATGTCGCGGGACAGCTCCAGATGCTGCTTCTGGTCCTCGCCGACCGGCACATGGGTGGCGCGGTAGAGCAGGATGTCGGCGGCCATCAGCACCGGATAGTCGTAGAGGCCGACGGAGGCGTTCTCGCGGTCCTTGCCGGCCTTCTCCTTGAACTGGGTCATGCGGTTCAGCCAGCCGATGCGGGCGACGCAGTTGAAGATCCAGGTCAGCTCGGCGTGGCCGGCGATCTGGCTCTGGTTGAACACGATGTGCTTCTTGGCATCGATGCCGGCGGCGATGAAGGCCGCGGTCACCTCGCGGGTGTTGCGCGCGAGCTCGGCCGGGCCGCCCCAGACCTCGACGCCCTGCGTAATCGCGTGCATGTCGACGACGCAATAGATGCAGTTATGGGTCTGCTGCATCTTCACGAAGTTGACGATGGCGCCGAGGTAGTTGCCGAGGTGCAGATTGCCCGTCGGCTGGACGCCTGAGAAGACCCGTTCAACGAACGCCATGGTGTTATTTCCCGGAAATGGCCGCTTTTGCGGCGTCGTTTGCCACTTAAGCCCCGCGCGCGCAAGTCAGGCGGGACGTCTTTGCCTGATGGCGTTAACCGCATCGCGCCAGCCGGTGACGCCGAAAGCTTGCAAAAACAGTCCGTAAGCGGCGCTGCCGGCCGCGATCAGCACGAGCAGGGAGGCCGCCTGCACGAAACCGTGGCGGCCGGAGGCCGGCAGCGCGCCCTCTGCGAGCCATAGCAGGACGCCCATCGCGAGTGCTGCGCCCAGGATGCGCGGCAGCCGGCGGCGCGCCTCGGCATCGATCGAGAAACCGAAGGTCGCAGCGCCCTTGCGGATCAGCGCCAGCGCATTGCTCCAGGCGCCGAGCGCAATGCCTGCGGCAATCCCGCTGGCGCCGAAGACATGGCCGAGCAGGAAGGCCGCCGCGATCGCGACCACGACGGCCTTCAGCGTCGCAAACAGCGGCGTCAGCGTGTCCTCGCGGGCAAAGAATGCCGGCGACAGTGCCTTCACCAAGACATGCGCCGGCAGCGCCAGCGTCAGCCAGATCAGGGCCTGTGCGGTTGCCGCGCTATCCTCCGCGGTGAATGCGCCATGCTCGAAC
Source organism: Bradyrhizobium macuxiense (assembly GCF_007993935.1). Lineage (GTDB taxonomy): Bacteria > Pseudomonadota > Alphaproteobacteria > Rhizobiales > Xanthobacteraceae > Bradyrhizobium > Bradyrhizobium macuxiense_A. The sequence continues at coordinate 341,538 of NZ_VITY01000004.1, forward strand.
AGCATCCGCACGATCGGTCCGCTCAGCACCATCAGGCCGAGCGTCGCCGGCAGCGCCAGCCCGGCCGCGAGCTCGAGGGCGCGTGATTCCGCATGTGCGATGGCCGCATGCTCGCCGCTGCGCACCGCGCGCGTCATCTCCGGGATCAGCACCGTGCCCATCGCGACGCCGACGATGCCGAGCGGCAATTCGAGCAATCGGTTGGCGAAATAGAGCCACGACACCGCCGACGGCGAGGTCGACGCGATCACCGCGCCGGCCACCATGAGCCATTGCGGCGCGCTGCTCGCGACCATGCCGGGGACCGCGCGGCCGAGAAAGCCGCGCATTTCCGGATCGAAGGAGGCGCGGAGCGGCGAAGCGAGCTTTGCCCCGCGCAGCGCCAGCATCGACAGTTGCAGGAAGCCGGCGACGCCGATCGTCGCCGCCATCACCAGCGCGGCCTGCACCGGCTCCTGCTGCCGCACCAGCAGCACGGCCATCACTGATATCAGTGCGATGTTGAACAGCAGCGGCGAGAACGCGGTCAGCGCGAAGCGTCCCTGCGCGTTGAGCAGCGCCATCATCACGGTGACGGGACCGGCGAAGGCGAGATAGGGCAGCATCAGCCTTGCGTTGTCGACCGCGAATTGAAGGGTGTCGCGGCCGACGAAACCGGGCGCGATCGCGGCGATCACCAGCGGCATCAGCGCGCCGATCACGAGCGCGGCTGCGATGACCGCGGCGCTGACGGTGCCGAGCACGCGGCCGGCAAACGCGGTCGCTGCCGCCGCGCCATCAGCATCGCGCATCTTCAGCCATGCCGGCACCAAAGCGGCATTCAGCCCGCCCTCAGCCAGCAGCCGTCGCACGACATTCACAAGCTGGAATGCCGCCAGGAACGCATCCGCCACCGGCCCCGCGCCAAGCAGTGCCGCGATCACGGAATCGCGCGCGAAACCGAGCAGTCGCGAGGCCAGCGTTCCCGAGGAGACCGTGAGGAAGGAGCGGAACATGGTGTCTCTATAGCAGCAGTGCGCCGCGCTGCCAGTGGCACCCCACCAAACCCGTCACCCTGAGGAGCGCGCCCTTGCGCGCGTCTCGAAGGGTCGACGGCCACCAGCCGGGCCGTGCATCCTTCGAGACGCGGCTGACGCCGCTCCTCAGGATGACGGAACATAGGGCGCGGCTTGCTGCCCCAAGGCGTAACGTGATAGGTCGCGGCTCTTGTTGGGTGGCGTTAACACAGGGCAGGTCTATGGCTGACGCAAAATATGACGTTCTCGGGATTGGCAACGCGATCTTCGACGTGCTGGTGCAAACCGATGAGGGATTCCTCGCCCGTCACGGCATGACCAAGGGCTCGATGCAGCTGATCGACGAGGCGCGCGCCGCCGCGATCTACAGCGACATGGGCGTGGCGACCGAGATGTCGGGCGGTTCGGCTGCGAACACCATCGTCGGCGTCGGCAATCTCGGCGCCCGCGCCGCCTATGTCGGCAAGGTCAAGGACGACCAGATCGGCAAGCTCTACGTCCACGACATCCGCGCCGCCGGCGTCACCTTCGATACCGCGCCGGCCAAGGCCGGCCCGGCCACCGGCTGCTCCTACATCCTGGTGACGCCGGACGGCGAGCGCACCATGAACACCTATCTCGGCGCCGCGCAGGACCTGACGCCCGACGATATCGATCCGGCCCAGATCGCAGCCGCCAGCATCATCTATCTCGAGGGCTATCTCTGGGATCCGAAGAACGCCAAGGACGCCTTCGTGAAGGCGGCTGATATCGCCCATGGCGCCGGCCGCCAGGTCGCGCTGACGCTGTCGGATTCGTTCTGCGTCGATCGCTATCGCGACGAATTCCTCGATCTGATGCGCAAGGGGATCGTCGACCTCGTGTTCTCCAACGAGTCCGAGCTGCACTCGCTGTACCAGACCTCCGACTTCGACACCGCGCTGAAGCAGTTCGGCAAGGACACCAGGCTCGGCGTCGTCACCCGCAGCGAAAAGGGCTGCGTCGTGATCTCCGGGAATGACGTTACTTCGGCGCCGGCCTCTCCGATCGACAAGCTCGTCGACACCACAGGCGCCGGCGATCTGTTCGCCGCCGGCTTCCTGGTCGGCCTCGTGCGCAATGTCGGCCATGAGAACGCCGGCCGCCTCGGCGCGCTCGCCGCCGCCGAGGTGATCCAGCACATCGGTGCCCGGCCGCTGGTGTCGCTGAAGGATCTGGCCAAGCAGAAGGGGCTGCTGGTTTAGGGCAGTATCGTCCAACTCGTCATGGCCGGGCTTGACCCGGCCATGACCACAAGATGGTCCCAACCCAAAACCAGTTCAAAGCTCTAAGGCGTCTCTAAACTTGATGCCCTTTAGACTAGCCGCTTTGCAGGCATCTTTGAGAACATCGTCGCAGATGATCGTTGGCACCCTGTAGGCCATGCGGAACACGCGAGCGGCACCAATTGCGTCTTCTTTGAAAACAAGGCGGGCCCCGCCTGCAATCTCGTAGAATTTATCGCCGATGTACCGGTAGTCGGCTTCGCCGCGTCTGCAGATTTTCAGACGGGATTCCGCTTCATCGAGGGCATCGAGTATCCGCACAACGTCACAGAGCCAATAGGCCGGGCCTTGATACTCGCCCTCCGGTAACGACACGTCGCATGGGAAGAAGTCGAAGCCGCTGTGATCGACGGCTTGAAAAACAGCCTTCGTTTGATCTGAAACCAGCCAATAGTCGTTAAACATTTCAAGATCGCGAGGAAGGCGTCCGGCTTTGCGATCAAGTAGAAAGTGCGGACGTACCGGATAGGTCGGAAAACCGCGTCGGCCAGCCGGAGCCAACAGCACCTTTTGACCTGGTACCAGCGTCTCGCGGTTTTGCAGCAAATAGCCCGGCAGCCCACCTCTTTGGTAATCGAAGGACATTTCGTAAAACCGACGCTTAAGTTGTCGGCCTCGGCGACCAGCCTGCCTCGGTTCGTTGCCGTTCATTATCTTGGCTTCCATTGAGGATCGTCGTTTTCCCGAGATGCCGCGGATGAAGTGCTCGCGTCGGGCAAATGCCGTGCACCTCCGCCTGCATATGAATCGATAGGGCGTGGATGCCCAGGTCAAGCCCGGGCATGACGACGTTGAGAAAGCGGGCGCCGCTCACGCCGTCTTCGCCGCCTTCAATCCGAGCCGCTTCTCCACGGCGTCGCGCATCACGAATTTCTGGATCTTGCCGGTCACCGTCATCGGGAATTCCTCGACGAACTCGACATAGCGCGGGATCTTGTTATGGGCGATCTGGCCCTGGCAGAAGGCGCGGACCTCGTCTGATGTCAGCGACTCGCCCTGTCTGACCCTGACCCAGGCGCACAGCTCCTCGCCGTAGCGGCTGTCTGCGACGCCGAAGATCTGGACGTCCTGGATCTTCGGATGGCGGTAGAGGAATTCCTCGATCTCGCGCGGATAGAGGTTCTCGCCGCCGCGGATCACCATGTCCTTGATGCGGCCGACGATGTTGCAATAGCCTTCGTCGTCGATCACGGCGAGATCGCCGGTGTGCATCCAGCCATTGGCGTCGAGCACGTCTGCGGTCTTTTCCTTCTCGTCCCAATAGCCCAGCATGATGCTGTAGCCGCGGGTGCAGAGCTCGCCGCGTTCGCCGCGCGGCACCACCTTGCCGTCGAGATCGACCACCTTGACCTCGACATGCGGATGGATGCGGCCGACGGTGGAGACGCGGCGCTCCAGCGGATCGTCGGTCGCGCTCTGGAAGCTCACCGGGCTGGTTTCGGTCATGCCGTAGGCGATGGTCACCTCGCGCATGTTCATCTCGGTGTTGACGCGCTTCATCACCTCGATCGGGCAGGGCGCGCCGGCCATGATGCCGGTGCGCAGCGAGGAGAGATCGAAGCGCGAAAATTCCGGATGATCGAGCTCGGCGATGAACATGGTCGGCACGCCGTAGAGCGTGGTGCATTTCTCCTGCGCGATCGTCGTCAGCGTCGCCAAGGGATCGAAGCCTTCGCCGGGATAGACCATGGTGGTGCCGAGCGTGACGGAAGCGAGGTTGCCCATCACCATGCCGAAGCAATGATAGAGCGGCACTGGAATGCAGATGCGATCCTGCTCGGTCAGGCGCATGGCGCGGCCGGTGAAGTAGCCGTTGTTGAGGATGTTGTGGTGGGTCAGCGTCACGCCCTTCGGCGATCCGGTGGTGCCGCTGGTGAACTGGATGTTGACGGGGTCGTCGAATTGCAGGCTCGCGCCGAGCGCGGCAAGTTGCTCACGATGGCGTTCGCCGCCCATCTGCGCGACCTGCTCGAACGGAATCGTGCCCCGCGCTGCCGGTCCGCCGATCTGGATCACCGCGCGCAGCTGCGGCAGCCGCGCCGATCGCAGTTGACCGGGCTCCGAGCTCACAAGCTCGGGCAGCAGCGTGTTGATCATCTCCATGTAGGCCGAGGTCTTGAACGCAGTCGCGGTCACGATCGCGGCGCAGCCGACTTTGCCGAGCGCGAATTCGAGCTCGCTGAGACGATAGGCCGGATTGATGGTGACGAGGATTAATCCTGCTTTCGCGGCGGCGAATTGTGTCAGCGTCCATTCCGGCCGGTTCAGTGACCAGATGCCGATCCGCTCGCCGCGCTGCAGTCCGAGTGCAAGGAACCCCGCTGCCAAGGCCTCGACCCGCTCGGCGAATTCGTTCCAGGTCCAGCGCACATTGTGGCTGGGCGAGACCAGCGCCTCGCGGTCGCCCCAGCGCGCGCGTGCGCGATCAAGGCTGCGGCCGATGGTTTCGCCGAGCAGCGGCGTGTCGGAAATGCCGCAGACATAGCTGTCTGCCTTGGGTGTGGGTGCCAAGCTCGTCCTCCTCGTGGTCGTGTTCGTGTCGCACTTTTTTTGCGCGATCTTAGTCGTTTGGCACCGGCAGGACAGGCCCGACCTATGGCGGGTATGAAAAATCCCTCCCCGATAGGGGAGGGACTAAAGGCCGAAATGGAACAGCGATCTCCGCTTCACCTCGCCCCGCGTGCGGGGAGAGGTCGGATCGCATCGAAGATGCGATCCGGGTGAGGGGGAGTCTCCGCGAGTCCGATTGCAACCGTTTGCGCGGAAGCAGCCCCTCACCCCAACCCTCTCCCCGTAAGAACGGGGCGAGGGAGCGCAGTCCCTTCGTGGCCGCTTACGCCGCCCTCTGCCCGCTGCCGGCATCGAGCCCGGCATAGATGCCCTTCTCGAAGCCTGCGAAGGCCTCGAGGCTGTGTTTGTCGGCGAACGGCAGCAGCTGGGTCAGGATCACGCCGCAGACGTCGCGCGACGGATCGATCCAGTAATAGGTGTTGGCAAGGCCCGCCCAGGCGAGGCTGCCGGGGCTGCGGCCTTCCGGCGTCTTGGCGGTGTTGATGAGGAAGCTCAGCCCCCACTTCTTGATCATATCGGGATAGAGATCGACATCGTTGGTGTACGGCGGCGCCGCGGTCGTCATCTTGCCGACGGTGAGATCGCCCATCTGGTTCTGGCCCATGGCGGCGACGGTCTCGGCCTTCAGCAGCTGGTTGCCGTTGCCCTTGCCCTTGTTGAGGATCATCTGGCAGAACTTGATGTAGTCGGCCGCGGTCGAGTAAAGGCCGCCGCCACCCATGTGGAATTCAGGGTTCTGCTCGAGTTCGAACGGCATCGCGGCGAGCGTGCCGTCCTCGCCGCGGGCATGCATGCCGACCAGCCGCTTGCGCATGTCGTCCGAGATCTTGAAGCCGGTGTCGCTCATGCCGAGCGGCGCGAACACGTTGTCCCGCAGATACGCATCGAGCTTCTTGCCCGATGCTGCTTCCACGGCCTTGCCGACGAAGTCGATATTGATGCCGTATTCCCAGCGTGTGCCCGGCTCGTTCGCGAGCGGGGTCTTCAGCGCTGCATTCAGGCAGGAGATGATCCCGGGCGTGCCGGTCTTCTCCATATATTTCCCCATGTCGGCGTTCCACAGGTCGTAGCAGAAGCCGGCGGTGTGGGTCATGAGCTTGCGCAGCGTGATCGGGGTCTTGGCCGGGCGCAACCTCGGCTCGCCCTTTGCGTCGAACCCTTCGAGCACCTGCGGCGCGGCGAGGTCGGGCAACAGCTTGCCGATCGGCTCATCGAGCGAAAGCTTGCCCTGCTCGACGAGCTGCATTGCGCCCGCTGATGTCACCGCCTTGGTCATCGAGGCGATCCAGAACACGCTGTCCGCGGTCATGGGTTCGCTCTTGGACAGGTCGCGCTTGCCGAACGCGCCTTGGTAGATCACGTCCTTGCCGGTGGCCGCGACGGCGACCACGCCGGGAATCTCCTTTGCCTCGCTCTTCTGACGCAAAACCTGATCGATCTGAGCCTTGCTCTGCATTGGGCCTTCCTCCGGTGGGTTTATTGTTTTGAAGTGGGTGGATCATCCTCCGGCTTGTCGGGTCCCGCAAGGCGGGCGCGCGATGCGATGGTGTCGCGATGTCGTGAAGGCAGGCGGCTCAGGAACGAGCTGGCTCAGAGGGTGTTCACCACGCGCGCAGATTTTGCGGTGGACTCCGCACCGGTCCCGGTGACCCCGCAAGGCGGCCACGGTAACGTGATCGGCAGATTGATTTTCGTACCTGTTTTTTTGCATTAACGCATTCAGATCACTGCACAAACGGTGCGGCGGATTGGGCCCGATTTGACGAAAAAGATCGTCATTTTGCGCCTTGCGGGGACGCAGCAATGATTTCGACGTGGAGTGAATGGAAGCGCTATCCGCGGCCGGGCCGCGGCGAGAATATCGAAGCGCCGGTCAGCCCAGGTCTGTACGAAGTCCGCTACGCGGGTACCGGCGCACTGCACTCGTTCGAGGCCGTCGACAATGTCGCGCAGGCGCTGGCACTGCTGCAGACCGGCACCAGGTCCTGGTTCGGCCGCCGCGATGCGCGGGCGCAGGCCGACCTCGAATACCGGACTTGCGCGACCTCGACCAAGGCGGATGCCAAGGCCGCGGCCGAGCGCATGATCGGCCGCCGCGAAACCTACATGTCGGGCGGCGCGGTCTAAGCGCCGGCGCATGAGGAAGTTCGCGTGCCAGCCCTCAATATTGCTTGAAGCAGGGTCGCGCCTGGCGCCGGTGCATCGCAGCGGCTTTCCTCTTATATAGGCGGCGAATACCCCCAAGAAATTCCAGGAGTAACGCCATGACCCCGCCCGTTGCCGCACGCGCCACGCAATCCGCAGCATCCTCCCTGCACAGCCGCCTGAAGGATCCGTCGCTGCTGCGCGACCGCTGCTACATCGACGGCGCCTGGGTCGGGACCCCCGAATTTGCCGTCAACAATCCGGCGACCGGCAACGAGCTGATCAAGATCCCGCAGCTCAGCGCCGACGATGCCACCAAGGCGGTCGAGGCCGCCCAGCGTGCGTTTCCGGCCTGGGCCAAGCTCACCGCGAAACAGCGTTCCAACATCCTGCGCAAATGGTTCGACCTGATCATCGCCAATCGCGAGGACCTCGCGCTGATCCTGACCTCCGAGCAGGGCAAGCCGCTGGCGGAAGCGCTCGGCGAGGTCGATATCGGCGCTGCCTATGTCGAATTCTTCGCGGAGGAGGCCCGCCGCGTCTATGGCGAGACCATTCCGACCCAGCGTCCGGATGCGCGCCTGCTCGCGATCCGGCAGCCGATCGGCGTCTGCGGCGCCATCACGCCGTGGAACTTCCCGAACTCGATGATCACGCGCAAGGTGTCGCCGGCGCTGGCGGCCGGCTGCACGGTGGTGCTGAAGCCCGCCAACGAGACGCCGCTGTCGGCGCTCGCGCTCGCAGCGCTCGCCGAGAAGGCCGGCGTGCCGAAGGGCGTGTTCAACATCATCACCGGTGATGCGCCGCCGATCGGCAAGGTGCTGTGCGAGCATCCGGCGGTGCGCTTCGTCGGCTTCACCGGCTCGACCGAGGTCGGCAAGATCCTGTACCGGCAGGCTGCGGTCGGCGTGAAGAAGCTCGGCCTCGAGCTCGGCGGCAACGCGCCGTTCGTGGTGTTCGACGATGCCGACATCGATGCTGCGGTCGAAGGCGCCATGGTCTCGAAGTATCGCAACATGGGGCAGACCTGCGTCTGCGCCAACCGTCTCTACGCCCAGGACAAGATCTACGACCAGTTCGTGCAGAAGCTGTCGAAGAAGGTCGCCGAGATGAAGATCGGCGACGGCACGGACGCCGGCGTGACGCAGGGACCGCTGATCAACATGGAAGCGATCGAGAAGGTCGAGCGGCACATTGCCGATGCCGTGAAGGGCGGCGCCAAGATCGTGACCGGCGGCAAGCGCTCCGCGCTCGGCCGCAGCTTCTTCGAGCCGACCGTGCTGTCGGATGTGCGGCCGGACGCGCTGGTCGCGCACGAAGAGACCTTCGGCCCGCTCGCGCCTGTCATCCGCTTCAAGGACGAGGCGGATGTCATCGCGATGTGCAACGCCTCGCCGTTCGGCCTCGCTTCCTACTTCTATTCGCGCGACATCGGCCGCGTCTGGCGCGTCGCCGAGGCGCTGGAGTCGGGCATGGTCGGCGTCAACTCCGGCCTGATCACGACCGAAGTCGCCCCGTTCGGCGGCGTCAAGGAAAGTGGCCTCGGCCGCGAAGGCTCGCGCCATGGCATGGATGAATATGTCGAGATCAAATACGTGATGATGGCCGGCGTCTGATCGCCGTCATCGTCTGTTCGCTCAAGCCCGGCTCTGATCAAATCAGCGCCGGGCTTTTGCTTGATCACGTGCTCTTGTCGATCGTTTGCCGACATTCAGAGAGCTGCGACAATTCAGCGCGTCCGACCGCGGTCGGATCGAGAATCTCTCTAATCTCGAAAGGGCTGTCAGAAATCCGCATCAGCGCGCAGTCTTCAATGAAACAACAATCAGAACGCTGAATCTTCCGCATCGACGTCGTCTCGCGCAGCAGGTTTCATCCCCATCGCTTAGATGCGTTCTAGTTGGCGTCACCGCGCGTGATGCTTATGCCCCGATCGTCGCGCTCGAACTCTGACGATGTTCGAGACGAAACCAAGAAAAAGACTCCGGGGACTTCATGCTCGTCACTTCAACCGTTCCATGCGCATTCCGGCTCGCGTGCGCGTCGCTGCTTCTGACTGCGGTGCCTTCGTTTGCGCAGTCGCCGGAGCAACCACCTGCAAGCGGTGCGGCGCCGCTCCCGCCGGTCGTCGTGGCCGCGCCACAGCATCGAGCCGCACCGGTTCGCCGGCCGTCATCGTCGCGCGCGGCGCGCTCGTCGGCAGCGCATCAGGCGAGCAGGCGTGAGCACGCGCCGACACCAGCGGCCACACCGACCGCCGGCGCACTGCAGGCGGCGTTGCCGGTGCCCTATATCGGCGGCCAGGTCGCGCGCGGCGGGCAACTCGGCCTGCTCGGCAACAAGGACTATATGGACACGCCGTACAGCCAGACGAGCTACACCGAGAAGACGATCCGCGACCAGCAGGCAACCAGCGTCGCGGAAGTGCTGACGAATTCCGATCCGTCGGTGCGTGCTGCGATCGGCAGCAGCAACCGCTACGACGCGCTGACCATCCGCGGCTTCCGGATCGAGAACAGCGAGATCGCGTTGAACGGGCTCTACGGTCTCGTTCCGGCCTATCGCGTCAACCCGGCTCCGATCGAGCGCATCGAGCTGCTCAAGGGACCGGCTGCGTTTCTCAACGGAATGGCCCCGCAAGGCAGCATCGGCGGCACGGTCAACGTCGTGTCGAAGCGGGCCGCGGAAGACCTCACACGCCTGACCGCGGGCTACATCTCGGAAGGACGTTTCGGCACGGAGCTCGATCTCGCGCGCCGCTATGGCGAACAGAAAGAGTGGGGCGTTCGCTTCAACGGCGGGATCGATGGCGGCAACACCACGATCGACCGGCAGTCCGTGCGCAATGGCGTCGGCTCGCTCGGCGTGGATTATCATGGCGAGCGCTTCCGCTGGTCCGCCGACATCATCTCCCAGGATGACTGGATGAAGGCGGCCCAGCGCGGCTACACGCCGGTGCCCGGCATTGCGCTTCCGAACGCGCCGGATCCACGCATCAATCTGGCGCAGCCGTTCGACTATGCGCGGTCGCGCAGTCTGACCGGCCTGACCCGCGCGGAATACGATCTGAGCAACAACGTCACAATGTTCGGCGCGATCGGCGGCAATGAATTCCGCTACGACAAGCGGGAAGATCCGGGCGCGACGATCCTCAACACGGCGGGCGATGCGTTGGGCACGTCTCGCTTCCAGACCGGCAAATCGGAGGCCTTCTCGGGCGAGGCGGGCGTGCGTGCGCGCTTCGACACCGGCCCGATCGGCCATGAGGTCGTGGTCAGCGGCAGCGCGCAGAACCGAACGGACTGGCTCGGCCAGACCAATTACGGGACCTATCTCACCAACATCTACAGCCCGACCTTGCTGGCGACGCCCGGTACGCCGATCTCGACCTTCCCGGAAGGCAAGTCCAGCTTCCTCGGGCTGCGCAGTGTCGGCGTCGCCGACACGCTCACGACGATGGGCGGGATGCTGCAGCTGATCGTCGGCGCGCGCCAGCAGCAGGTGATAGCGAACAGCTACGCTCCGGTCAGCGGCCTCGAGACGACGCACTACGACCAGAGCGCGACATCACCGTCGATCGCCCTCGTGGTCAGGCCGATCAAGCAGCTGTCGTTCTATGCGAACTACATCGAAGGCCTGTCGCCCGGGCCGACGCCGCCCTCCGGCGCGGTGAATACCAATGCGGTGTTCGCGCCGTTCAAGACGCGGCAGGTCGAGGTCGGCACCAAGCTCGATCTCGGCGGCTTCGGTGCGAGCCTTGCCGCATTCCAGATCAGCCAGCCGAGCGGCGTGATCGACCCCATCACCAAGATCTACAGCCTCGACGGCCAACAGAGAAATCGCGGCATCGAGCTCAATACCTTTGGCGAGGTGGCGCCCGGCATCCGCGTCCTTGGCGGCGTGACCTGGCTCGATGCCCGGCTCACCCAGACGCAGGGCCATCTCTACGACGGCAATCACGCGATCGGCGCGCCCGGCCTGCAGGGCAATCTCGGCATGGAATGGGATACGCCCTTCGTGCCCGGCCTCACCGCGACGGCGCGTGCCATCTATACGAGCCGGGCCTATGTCAGCGCGGATAACACCCAAAGCGTTCCTGACTGGGCGACCTTCGACATCGGCGCGCGCTATGCGACGACGCTTGCGGGGCGTCCGACCACGTTCAGGGCGCAGCTGACCAATCTGTTCGACAAGCACTACTGGATCGGCAATCCAACCGGCTATGTGATCAGCGGCATGCCGCGGACGTTGTGGCTGTCGATGACCGTCGACTTCTAGGGGAAATGCCTATGGCCATCGCACGTGACGGTGCGGTGGCCGGTTACACGCCCTTGTCGTTCGGATTGGCGACGGCGTCCTTCAGCGGCGCCGTCATCGGGAAATTCAGGTTCACATTCTTCGGCGGAATCGGCCGCGTGAACCATTTGGCGTAGAGCTCCCCGAATTCGCCGCTCTTCATCATGGCGACCAGCGTCTTGTCGACCAACGCCTTGAACTCCGGATCGCCCTTGCGGATGATCAGCCCGTAAGGCTCGGTGCGCAGGCTGTCGTCGATGATGCGCCAGTCGGACGGATTGGGGCTGCCCGCGATCAGGCTGGCGAGCAAAATGTCGTCCATCACGAAGGCGTCGCTGCGCCCGGTGGTCAGCGCCAGGAACGATGCGGCATGATCCGGCGTCAGGATGTTCTTGGTCTGAAAATTCTTGGCCTGGGCGCGTGCGCTTAACAGTCCGATCGAGGTCGAGCCCGAGGTCAGCGAGACCGGTCTTCCGCCGAGATCCTCGAAGGTCTTGATCGGTGCGTCCTTCTGCACGACCGCGCGAATGCTCGACACGAAGATCGTGGTGCTGAAGGCGACGACTTTCTGCCGCTCCAGCGTGTTGGTCGCGGGACCGCAAACGATGTCGATGGTGCCGTTCTCGATCAGCGGTATCTGGGTAGAGAGTTGGATCGGCTGCAGCTTGGTCTGCAGCGAGGGCTGCTTGAGCTCGGCCTTCACCGCATCGACGATCCGCGCGCAGAGGTCCATCGCAAAGCCGACCGGCTTCTGGCCGTCGTCGAGATAGGAGAACGGGACCGAGACGTCGCGGTGCCCGAGCCGGATCTCGCCGGCGTCGCGGATCTTGGCCAGCGTACCATTTGGCGATTGAGCAAGCGCCTGGGCGGATGTCGCCGTTGCAAGAAAGACTAGGGAAATCAGTCGCTTGGTTGCTCGGTTCATCTGGTGCTCGCGGCCGTCAGCAGCTTTGGATACGATAGAATATGATTTTATACACAGGATTGCATAATCGGTAAATATATTTTATACAATCGTGCCGCAGTCGGATATCCTGGGCACCCAGCGAAAGAGATCCCGGATGGAACCTGCAACCGCCACAAGCCATCGAGGCGCCGGACCTCACGGTTCCGCGCCGGACGCCGTGCGAGAGGCGCTGCGGGCCGCGATCAGCTCGGGCGAGCTCGCGCCCGGTGTCCAACTGCGTCAGGACGAGCTCGCCGCGCGGTTCGGCACCAGCCGCATCCCGGTGCGCGAGGCGCTGCGTCAGCTCGAGGCCGAGGGTTTTGTCACCTTCATGCCCAACCGCGGCGCCGTGGTCTCCGATTTGTCGATCGACGAGGTGATCGAGCTGCTCGAGATCCGCATCGCGCTCGAATGCCATGCGTTGCGATTGGCGATCCCCGCGATGGGCGAGATCGATCTCGAGCAGGCGACCAAGATCCTGCGCGCCTACGACGCCGAGCCTGATCCTGAGCAATGGGGCGCCTTCAACTGGAAATTCCACGCCACGCTCTACGCGCCATGCAATCGCCCGCGCCTGCTCTCGATGATCGAGGCGAATTACGGCCACGTCGGCCGTTTCACCCGGGCGCTGGTATCGCAGGCGACCGGCAAGGAGCGTCCGCAGCGCGAGCACTACCGGTTGCTCGAATTCTGCCGCGATGGCGAGGTCAAGAAAGCCGTCCGCCTGCTGCGCGACCACATCGAGGAGACGCAGAAGACGCTGCGTTCGGCGCAGCGGCAAGCGTTGCGCGATGCGGGTGACGTGCGCCCGGTCTGATCGCCTCCAGGACAGTTTGAATTATCGCAGGTCCGTTGCTGGCCTATCGGAGACTATTCGTGAAGACCAATGACGTCGAAATCCTGGTGGTCGGTGCGGGCATCGTCGGCATCGCCACGGCCTATTACCTCGCCGTCCAGCACAAGCGCTCGCGTTTGCTGATCGTCGATGAAGGCCAGCCGATGGCGCTGACCTCGGCGCAGTCGGGCGAGAACTACCGCAACTGGTGGCCGCATCCGACGATGGCCGATTTCACCAACCATTCCACCGACCTGATGGAGGAGATCGCGCGCCGCAGCGGCAACCGCATCCACATGACGCGGCGCGGCTATCTCTTGGTCACGCGCGAGGAGCGGCCCGAGGAACTGCTGCAGCAGCTCTACGCCGGCTATGGCGCGCAAGCCGCCAAGCTGATCCGTCAGCATGAAGGCGCGGGCCGCGGGTATCTGCCGCCCCATTCGGCGGACTGGCAGAGCGCGCCCGATGGGGTCGACGTTCTGCTCGGTCGTGATCTTATTCAGACGCACTACCCGTCATTCGACAAGGAGGTCGCAACCGCGCTGCACATCCGCCGCGCCGGCGACGTCAGCGGCCAGCAGCTTGGTCAGTACATGCTGGAGACCATGCGGCCGCTGGGCGCGCAATTCCAGCAGGCGAGGGTGGTCGGCATCGCGAAGACCGATCGCTTCACCGTCGATGTGCTGGCCGATGGCGCGCGGCAGACCATCAAGGCCGATATCATCGTCAATGCTGCGGGCCCGTTCGCCGCGCAAGTCGCGGCGATGCATGGCGAGCAGCTGCCGATCGTCAATGTGCTGCAGCAGAAGATCGCGTTCGCCGATCGCAACCGCGCGGTCGATCGCAAGATGCCGTTTGCGATCGATCTCGACGGCCAGACCCTGGCCTGGTCCGACGACGAGCGCGAGGCGCTCGCGGCGGCGCCGGAATTCGCGCGCCTGCTGGCGCCGATGCCGGGCAGCATCCACTGCCGGCCCGACGGCGGCGATCATGGCGAGTGGATCAAGCTCGGCTGGGCCTTCAACGAAGAGCACATCACGGCGCCGGTCCGCGAGCCGGAGCTGAACCCTTACTTCCCCGAAGTCGTGCTGCGTGCGGCGAGCCGGCTGCAGCCAAAGCTCGCGCAGTATCTCGGGGCGCTGCCGCGCGACCGCGTGCATTATGGCGGCTACTATCCGATGACGAAGGAAAACTGGCCGCTGATCGGGGCTGCGAAGACGCCGGGCGTGTTCCTCGCCACCGCGCTGTCCGGCTACGGCACGATGGGCGCCTGCGCCACCGGCGATCTCTGCGCCCGCGCCGTGGTCGGCGCGCCGGTGCCGGCTTTCGCGCGCAGCCTCTCGCTCGCGCGCTATGACGACAAGGCGCTGATGGACGAACTGGAAGCAAGCGCAAGCCGCGGCCTGCTGTAGTTCAACTTCGCCTTCCGTAGCCCGGATGAAGCGAAGCGAAATCCGGGACACATGTTGCCGCGCGGCGATAACCCCGGATTTCGCTGCGCTGCATCCGGGCTACGCATCGTCTAGCGCCGCAGCACTGCAATCGTGCGGTTGGCGAAGGTCAGCCGCTCCGCCATCACCGAAACGAAGTACGTCAGCAGCTTGTGGCTGAGCTCGGGGTCCTCGTCGCGGATCGCCGCGAATTGGTGGGTGTTCAGCACATAAAGCACGCTCGCCATCTCGGCCTGGATGGTCGCGCTGCGCGGGGTGTTTGCGACGAGACCCATCTCGCCGATCGTGGTGTAGCGGCCGAGGCTGCGCACCCGCGTGGTGCGGCCGTCATCGGCGGGCACCATGATGCCGACGCGGCCGTCGAGGATGAAGTGCATGGAATCGGCGGCGTCGCCGGCGTGCACGATGACCTCGCCGGCGTCGACTTCGAGCCGCTGGCAGCGCCGGATCAGCGTGTCGGCGTCGCCCTCGCTGTCGAGCAGCCCGGTGAACCAGCCGCGCAGATCGGCCTCCTCCAGCGCCAGTTCCTGGTGCTGCGCGATGATCTGGTTCTCGCACCATTCCAGCGCATGATCGAGCTCGTTGATTACGGAGACACCCTCGGTGATGAAGTCGCTGGCGCGCAGCACCTGCTCGGCCTTGGCCGAGAGATGCACCAGCACGAGCTCGACGCCGACCTCGTGCGCGCTGCGCTTGATCTGCGCAAAGCTGTAGGCCGCCGATGAATCGACGCCGGTCACGAGCTTGAAGTCGAACAGCAGATAGCGGCACTCCGCCTGCTCGCGCAGCAGCGCCTTGACGTGCTGGTACAGCCGGTTGGCGGAGCCGAAGAACAGGTAGCTTTGCAGCGTCAGCCCCTGGATCTTGCCACCATGCGCCAGCAGCACGTCGCGGTCGTCGCGCGATCGGTCCAGCGAGCTACGGTACTCCGAACCGTCGAAACCATACTTGATCGCCTCGACCCGCGCGGCGCTGAGCGCAAAGGTGGCGCAGCCGATGATGACGCCGATCAGGATGCCGGGCACGAAGCCCCAGGTCACGATGATCGCGATGATCGCGAGCAGCGACACATATTCGGTCTGCGACAGCCGCTTGCGCGATTCGATCATCCATTTGTGCAGCTGGTCGGCGCCGAGATAGAGCAGCAATCCGCCGAGCACGAATTTCGGCATGTAGCCGAGCAGCTGCGGCGCCACGGCCAACATCAGCAGCGAGATCGCAGCGACCGTCAGCCCGGACAGCGGGCCGCGCCCGCCGCTGGAAAAATTGAGGATCGAGCGGCTGACCGAGATGCAGCCGGCATAGCCGGCCAGCGCGCCGGTCAGGATATTGGCGAAGCCGGTGATGTTGAGCTCGCGCTCGAGATTGGCCTCGCGGTGCACCGCGACCTCGATGCCGGTGGTGTTGAACAGCGTGCTCGCCGCCGTGACGAAGACGACGGCGATCATGTTGCCGAGCAGGTCCGGCACCGCCGACCAAGGATACTGCGCGAGCTCGGCGGCGTGCCACGGCAGCATAAAGGTCGACGCCGGCGGCGGCTCGAAGGTCCAGCCGGTCAGGTGCGCTTCCTCGGGCGTGAGGCCGATGATCCAGAACACAAGATGCGCCACGATCACGCCGCCGACCAGGATGACCGGCAGGCCGAACGGGCTGCGCGAGCGATGCCAGGTCAGGTACAGCACCAGCGCCATCGCGCAGGCGGCGCTGAGCTCGGAAATCGTGATCATGTTGGTGAAGTGGAAGAGGGTACCGAGCTGCACGGGGTAACCGGTGATCACCCTGATCGCACCGAGCACGATCAATAGGCCAGTCGCTCCAAGGAACCCGCCGACCACGGGGTAAGGCACGTAGCGGATGGCGCGGCCGAGCCGCGTCAGCCCGAGACAGCACAGCACGATGCCGGTGACGATGGTCGAGAGCCCCAATGTGATCAGCACCGGTGTGAGCAGCGGCGCCGTCGGGTCGGCCGCACCGATGCGCTCGACCAGCGAGGCCATCAGGATTCCCGTCACCGCCGCGGTGGAGCTGTCGGGGCCGGCGACCGCGAACGGCAGCGAGCTGCCGAGCGCGATCAAGGTCGCCAGCACCGCCGAGGAGATGAATGTCGCCGCGACGCCGTATGACAGATAGGGCGACAAGGGTCCGGCGAAGATCAGCAGCGCGTAGGACAGGCCGAAGGTGATGCCGAGCACGCTGGCCGCACCGCCGCCGAGAATGTCGTGCATGGCCCGCCGCGCCCGCGAGCCGAAATAAAGCGATCGACTAATCACGTTAAAAAATGTCCTGAACTTTCGCCGCCAGTCGTAGACGAGCACGGCGCAGGACCACAACAGGATTTTTGTGACAACCGGTTCTCAACGCGTGCATTTTTAGTCCCCCGTGCGGGGACGGCTGGGGTGCCGGCTGCCGGAGCTGATCTGCCGATGCGTTCCGATCGTCTAACCGAGGCTGTCCATGAACGCGCGCAACCGCGGCGCCCATTTATGCGCGTCGCGGCCCGACGCCGAGTGGCCGTATTCGCTGTCGAGCAGGAAATAATCGGCGTCGACGCCGGCGGCCTTCAGCGCCGGCATCACCTGCGGCGCGAGCTCCGGCGGGAACAGTTTGTCGGTCCGCGACAGCACATAGAGCAGCTTCGCCTTGATCTGTCCGAACTGCGCCGTCACGTCGAAGCCGCGCAGCGCCTTGGCGAGCGTCAGCAGCGAATTGGCATCGAACCCCCTGGCCCACTCCATGGCCTCGGCGCGGATCGCGGCCTCGATGTCAGCCGGATCGGCCAGCGTGTCGCGCAGCCGCGTTTCGATGCCGTAGCTCTTCAGCGTCGCGGTGCGGATCTGGATCATGCTCTCCAGCACGCCACCGTGATCGTAATAATCGCCGCCGTTCCAGTTCCGATCCTGCGACAGCGTTGCCATCAAGCGCGCGACGTTGCCCTCGGCGCGCTCGCGCGGCACCAGCGGCGCGGTGACGACCGCGGCGATACCGTGCATGGCATCGGGATAGTTCACCGCCCATTGCAGCGCCTGGAAGCCGCCATAGGACGGGCCGACGATCGCAACCAGCTTCTCGATGCCGAGACCATCGAGCAGTGTTCGCTGGGTCGCGACGATGTCGCCGACGGTGATATCAGGGAAACGCGGCCCGTAGTGCCGGCCCGTCCGCGGGTCGATGCTCGCCGGGTTGGTCGAGCCGTAGGACGAGCCCAGCATGTTCGGGCAGATCGCGAAATAGCGGTTGGTGTCGACGGCTTTGCCGGGGCCGACGATCTCGCACCAGCTGCCTTCGCCTGTCGATCCGCCGGGATCGATCATCTGCGGCCCGCTGGTGTTGCCGTGGGTGATCAGCACGACATTGTCACGATTGGGCGCCAGCGTACCGACGGTGCGGTACGCGAGCGTGACTTCCGGCAGCACGCTGCCGTTCTGCAAGCGGACATCTGACGTGGTGAAGGTCTTCAGCTCGGTTGCGATCGATTGCTCGGTCATCTCTTTGCTTCCGGAATGGTTGCGACAGCTCAGCATGGCCTCGGCGGAAACGCAAAGGCTGGCGCTGCGGGATTACCCGTTCCCGACCTCATTGCCGAACGCACCGTGACGGCCGACGCCCGAGGCAAAGCGCGTCGCACCCGACAGGGTTTCGCCCGAGGCGATCACGTCGAGCCCGCCGCGCATCTCATTCCTGATCGCCTCTTCCTCCTCGAGATCCCATTGCCGCAGCGCCGACAGCCGGTCGGCCCGCATGCAGGTCTGCGGGAATTTCGCGATGTCCTTGGCGAGCGCGATGGCGTGCGCGCGCGTCTCGCCCTTCGGTACCAGGCGGTTTGCGAGCCCCATGCGATGCGCCTCGGGGCCTGTGACCGGGCGTCCGGTCAGGATCAGATCGATCGCCTGCGAATGGCCGATCAATCGCGGCAGGCGGATGGTGCCGAGATCGATCAGCGGCACGCCGAAGCGACGGCAGAACACGCCGAAGGTGGCGTCCTCCGCGACGACGCGCATGTCGGCCCACAGCGCGAGCTCCATGCCGCCGGCGACCGCATAGCCTTCGATCGCGGCGATGACAGGCTTCGAGAGCCGCAGCCGGCTCGGCCCCATCGGCGCGATCGTGTTGTGGCCGCCGACCTCGCGCTTCTTGTTGGGATCGCCCGCCGCCACCGCTTTCAAATCGGCGCCCGCGCAGAAATAACCGCCGGTGCCGGTGAACACCGCGACCGATGCGCTGGCATCGGCGTCGAACGCCAGGAACGCGTCGTAAAGCTTGCGTGCGGTCGCGCCGTCGACGGCGTTGCGGTTGTGCGGGCGGTTGATGGAGATGATGGTGACTGGGCCATCGCGCTCGATGAGCACGGTATCGGCATCGGACATGGGTCGCTCCCTGAGTTTGTTCGTTGGAACCAGCCTAGAGCATGATCCGGAAAAGTGCGAAGCGGTTTTCCGAAAAGATCATACTCAAACAAAGAGCTGGAGCGCGATGACGATTCATCGCGCTTTAGCGGTCCTCGTCAGGCAATGCCATCGCGAACGAAGGCGACGCGGATGGTCGGATCCCCGATCGCCTCATGCGCATCCTCGAAACGGACCCGGCGCGTGATCACATGCTCCGGGTGGTAATGCCCTGCCGCAACGTGAGCTACGCAATCGGGCAACTCGGCCCGGACATTGACACGCGAGACCTTCAACGTGATGCCGACGCCGTACATGTGCCGGAGCGGCACCGGCGTGGTCTCGGCGAAGTCGCCATACATGCGCTGGCAGATGCCGTTCGGTTCCGTCGCGCGGAATGCCAGCAGGATGCTGGCGTCGGTCGCGGCCGCGTCGATCACGATCGGGAACAGGCCGGGCGGCTCGATCAGGAGGCCGGCCGGCGCTTCGACGATGTCTGCGCCGAGCGACTTCGCCTTGGCGAGGCGTGGCGCGTGATCGTCGAGATAGACGACGCGGCCGGCGCCGCGGGCCACCGCCGCCTGCACTGCGAACATCGCGAGCGACTGCGCGAAACCGCCGATCACCAGCACGTCGGCGCCGGGCCGCTGCGCCAGCCAGCGCGCCATCGCGCTGAAGCCGTCGGTCGCGCCATCCGCAAGCCCCGCCGTTTGCGACAGGGGATGACCTTCGGGTTGATGGACCAGCATGTGATCGGCGAACGGCACGCGGATCAGGTCGGAGAGGCCGCCGCCATATTCCACGCCGCAGACCGGCTTCAGCCCATAGGAGGAGCGGAACGGCACAGCGGTGCAGGCATTGGTGTGGCCGCGCCGGCAGCGGTCGCAGACGCCGCAGCTGATCTGGAACGGAACGATGACGAGATCGCCGGGCGCGAAATTCCTCACCGCGCTGCCGATGTCGACGATGCGGCCCGCGGTCTCATGTCCGAGCGCAAACGGTCCTGCGAGGCCCGATTTGCCGTGGACGATCGCAAGATCGAGATCGCAGCGCGTCACCGCGAGCGGCTGCACCAGCGCGTCGCGGTCATCCTGTAGCCTCGGCGGGGGAACGTCCCACCATTCGACCTTGTTGCCGCCGATATAAGTCAACTGTCGCATCGCGTGCTCTCCGCTTTGGGCGGAGAGTGCAGCGCGGCCGATGCGCCGACAAAAGGTTTGTCTTCAACAGGGGTGAATGGAATTCACCCCTGTCTCAGCCTGCTCCGCCGTCATTGCGAGGAGCGTTAGCGACGAAGCAATCCACATCTCCGCAAAGCAAGGAGAGGGATTGTTTCGCTTCGCTCGCTATGACCGGTGGATCAAGTCCGCTGATTGGAACGCGCCTCTCACCCCGTCATCCGTCATCCTGAGGTGCGAGCGCAGCGAGCCTCGAAGGATGAATCGGCCACCGGCCGGGCCGTCGACCCTTCGAGACGGCCGCGTTGCGGCCTCCTCAGGGTGACGGTGATGGGTTGGGAGGACCTCGGCTAAATCTTCAGCTCGCTGCCCGTCACCCGCCGATACGCTTCCAGATACCGCTTGCTCGTCGCATCCACCACGCTCGCCGGCAGCGGCGGGGCGGGGGCGTCGCCGTTCCAGCGGCCGGCGTGGCGTTCGACGTCGAGATAGTCGCGCAGCGGCTGCTTGTCGAAGCTCGGCTGCGGCTGGCCGGGCTTGTAGGCATCGACCGCCCAGAAGCGTGACGAATCCGGCGTCATCACCTCGTCGATCAGGATGATGCGGCCGTCCTTGTCGGTGCCGAACTCGAACTTCGTGTCCGCGATGATGATGCCGCGGGCGCGGCTGGTCTGTTCGCCATAGCCGTAGACGTCGCGCGCCATCTTCTCCAGCGTCGCGGCGACCTCGGCGCCCAGGATCTCGCGCACGCGCGCGACCGTGATGTTCTCGTCATGGCCGGCCTCGGCCTTGGTCGCCGGGCTGAAGATCGCGGGCTCCAGCTTCTGGCTCTCGACCAGGCCGGCCGGCAGCTTCTCGCCGGCAAGTGTGCCCTCGGCCGCGTATTCCTTCCAGGCGGAGCCTGAGATGTAGCCGCGGATCACGCATTCGATCGGGAACACGGTGGTGCGCTTGCACAGCATCGCGCGCCCGAGGATGTCGGCGCGATGGTTCTTCAGTTCGGGCACCGCGCGGATGATCTCGTCGGCATCGGCGCTGATCATGTGATGCGGCACGGTGCCTTCGAGCTGCCGGAACCACCAGGCGCTGATCTGGGTCAGCACCGCGCCCTTCATCGGAATGGTTTCCGCCATCACCACGTCGAACGCCGAGATGCGGTCGGTGGTCAGCAGCAGCACGCGATCGTCGCCGACGGCGTAGATATCGCGCACCTTGCCGCGGCCGATCCGGGGCAGGGGCAAATCGCTGGATAGCATCGCGGTCATGGCGTGGGTCTTTCCGGGCTGGCTTCTCAAAGACGAACGCCCGCACACGGGGCGTGCGGGCGCGACAGATTATCACAGGAATTAGCTCACTCCGGCAGCGGAATGAACTCGTGTTCGTGCGGAACTTGCGCGAAACGTCCGGTTTTCCAGTCCTGTTTGGCCTGCTCGATCCGCTCCTTGGAGGAGGAGACGAAATTCCACCAGATGTGGCGCGGCCCTTCCAGGGCATCGCCGCCGAGGAACATCATCCGGGTCGGCCGTAGCGTCTTCACGGTGATGCGGTCGCCAGGCCGGAAGATCAGCAGCCGCGGCCCCTCATGGCGGTCACCCGCGATCTCGACCTCGCCGTCGACGAGGTAGATCGCGCGTTCCTCGTGATCGGGGTCGAGCGGCACCGAGGTGCCGGCGTTAGCGGTGACCTCGGTGTAGAACCAGGGCGAGACCATGCTGACCGGCGAGCTGATGCCGAACGCCGAGCCGGCGATGATGCGCGCGGTGAAGTCGCGCTCAGAGATCATCGGCAAATCGCCAGCGCCATAGTGCTGGAACGACGGCGCGATCTCCTCCTTGCCTTCAGGCAGGGCGATCCAGCTTTGCAGGCCCAGCATCTTCTGGCCGTCGCGGCGCTGCACGTCGGGAGTGCGCTCAGAATGCGCGATGCCGCGGCCGGCGGTCATCAGGTTCATCGCGCCGGGCTGGATCTCCTGGATGTTGCCCTCGCTGTCGCGATGCATGATGCTGCCGTCGAACAGATAGGTGACGGTAGCGAGCCCGATATGCGGATGCGGCCGCACGTCCATGCCCTTGCCGGCGAGATATTGCACTGGGCCGAAATGGTCGAAGAAGATGAAGGGCCCGACCATCTGCCGCTTGCCATGCGGCAGCGCGCGGCGCACGGCAAAGCCGTCACCGAGATCGCGGGTGCGCGGCACGATGATCAGATCCAGCGCGTCGCAGGTCTTGGGATCGCCGAGTTCGGGATCGGTCGAGGGCTGCCAGCTCATGTCGGACTCCTTACAGTTCTTGCCGCATCATACTCTTTTGCGGCGATCATACTCTCTATCCGTCGTCCCGGCCAAGCGAAGCGCGAGCCGGGACCCATAACCACGGGCGCGGTGATGGAGCAGGCTGTGGCCACGGCTTCGTCTAACAACAAAGCCCTGTGGTTATGGGTCCCTGCTTTCGCAGGGACGACAGCGGAGTGTGCGGTTCTGGCGTGCGCTCGATGACAGCGGCATATTTTCGGAAACTGGAGGTCGTCATGGTTTCTCTGATCAAGCCCGGCGCAAGACTGTTGCGGATCGACGGTCCCGTGATCGAGACCGCGCGCCTTATCCTGCGGCCATGGCGCGCGTCCGATATCGCTGAGAATACGCGGATGCTGTCCGACCCCGAGACGGCGCGCTTCATCACGCCGGATCATCAGCCGGTCACATCGGAGCTGAAGGGGTGGCGCAATGCCGCCGTCATCTCCGGCCACTGGGCGCTGCATGGTTTCGGGATGTTCGCGGTCGAGGAGAAATCCTCCGGCCGCTACATCGGCCGCGTCGGCCCATATTATCCGCCGGAATGGCCGGGCTTCGAGGTCGGCTGGGGCATCGCCAGGGAGCATCGCGGCCAGGGCTATGCGGTCGAGGCGGCGCGCGCCGCGATCGACTTTGTGTTCGCCAACTTCACCGTCGACCGCATCATCCATTGCATCGATCCGGTCAATGTCGCCTCGCAGGCGGTGGCGCGGCGGCTCGGCGCCGTGAACGAGGGGCCGGGCAAGCTCGAGGGCGAGATCGTCGATATCTGGGTGACGACGCGCCAGCGCTGGCGCCGCGATCCGGCTTGAAAAACCCCGCCTGAGCGACGATTGTTCGGCTGATCCGGAGATTCTTTCGACCGATGACATTGGCCGCAACCGAACTCTGCCTGCGCGCCGCCGCCGTGACGCTGCTGCTGGTGCTTGCGGCCTCGATGTTCGCGGATTTCCGCAACGTGCTGGCGGGGCGGCTCGTGATCGCCTTCGCGCTCGGCACGGTCGCGCATGCGGTGACCGCGTCGATTGGCGCCGGGCCGCCGATCTCGGTCTCGCACGCACCGCTGATCGCGCTTTCGACCGGCGACATCGTGGTGTTCTGGCTGTTGACCCGCGCGCTGTTCGATGACGCCTTCGTCCTGCGTTGGTGGCACGGTCTGATCTGGGCCGCGGTGGTGACGTTCAGTTTCGTCAATTGCATGTGGATCGCGCCGAGCGGGCACGCGCAGGCGGCGATTACCACGGTCAATCTGCTGACACTCGTCTTCATCGTGCTTGCCGTGGCGCAGACCATCGGATCGTGGTCGGCGGATCTGGTCGAGCGCCGCCGCCGTGTCCGTGTCTTCATCGTCGTAGCCTCTGCGCTGTATGGCGGCATGAACGCCCTGCTGCAGATCGCATACGCCGGCAGCCGCGTGACCGTGGAGTGGGCCAATCTGCTCAACGCGGGCGTGCTCGCCGCCATCGTCGCTGGTATCACCTGGGCGATGATGCGCGTCGATGGCGCCGATCTGTTCGCTGCGCCGGTCGAGCCCGTCATTGCCAATGCGCAGCCGGCCGCGATGGAGGAGGCCGCCGACCAGAAGCTGGTCAATGCCCTGATGCGCCTGATGGCGGACGAGCGGATCTACCGCCAGGACAACGTCACCATCGGTACCCTGGCGACCCGGCTGAGGATTCCCGAATACCGGCTGCGGCGCCTGATCAACCAGCGGCTCGGCTATCGCAACTTCAATGTCTTCCTCAACAACCACCGGATCGAGGAGGCCAAGGCCGCACTCGCCGACCCCGCCCAGGCCGAAGTCCCCGTCATCACCATCGCCATGGACGCCGGCTTTCAATCCCTCGGCCCCTTCAACCGCGCCTTCAAGGCGACGACCGGCGTGACCCCGACGGAGTACCGGAGACTGAAGGCGAGCGCGGCGTAAGGGGTCGCTGATGTAAGGGACGCACCGGCGGCAGGGTTCCCTCCCCCCTTGCGGGGGAGGGTTAGGGAGAGGGGTACCCCACAGGTGGTTTCTCAATTTGAGTTCCGATGTTGTGCTGCGAGTTGTGACAGCAGTGCTCCCATCGACCGTCTCGCCCCTCTCCCTAACCCTCCCCCGCAAGGGGGGAGGGAACCCAACCTTCCTGCCCGCCTCACGAAGGGGCGTAGCGATTCCAGAATGCCGCTGTAATCACGGGACAATTCCATAATCGACCAGCCGTCCCCAGTCCTCGGCTAGCCCGATTTCCAAATCCGGCGAGCCCTTCCGCGTCCGTTCCTGCTTCCTCCCGCCACGCACTCTCGCATGCCGGAGGAACCCCGTGACCCGTCGAAAGCTCATTCTCATTCTCGCTGCCACCACCGCCCTCGGCGCGCTGGGCTGGTCCGCCGCTCGCGCCCGCGACGTGCCGAAGGTCGCGACCGGCTTTGTCGCCAACATCATCTGCTCCGAAACCTTCGTCAGCAGGCTCGACCCGAAGCGGAACTTCACCGAGACCACGGATGCGATGCCCGGCACCGGCCTGATCACCTGGGCGATGGACACCGAGGTTGACCTCGACCGCAGGGACGTCACCGTGACGCTGTTCGGGCTCGGCCGCAGCCATGCGGTCTATCGTGAAGGTGTCGGCTGCACCCTCGAACATGGCGAGACGCTGGCCGACATCGCGCTGCCGCCTGCACGGCCGCAGGCCGCCCTGTTGCCCGAGATCGCCGGCCCCGCGCTTGTCGCGCCGCAGAGCCCGCAGCTCGCGGCCGCGCTCGATCGTGCCTTTGCCGAACCGGCCGAGCCCCCGTTCCGCCGCACCCGCGCGGTTGTGGTGATGAAGGATGGCCGCATCGTCGCGGAGCGCTACGCCGACGGCATCGGCATCGACACGCCGCTGCTCGGCTTCTCCGCGACCAAATCGGTGACCTCGGCGCTGATTGGAGTCCTGGTGCGTGACGGCAAGCTTGCGGTCGATCGACCGGTGCCGATCGCTGCCTGGCAGGACCCGAAGGATCCCAGGCACGCGATCACGGTCGATCAGCTGTTGCGTCACACTGCGGGCCTTGCGCTCGGCAGCTCGCTGCAGGCCTCGCTTGCCTCCGCGCTCGAACCGGTCAATCGGATGAAGTATATGGAATCGGATATGGCCAGCTATGCCGAGAGCATTCCGCTCGAAACGGCACCGGGTCAGGTCTGGAACTATCACGACGGTAATTTCGTCATCTTGTCGCATCTGATCCGCGACGCGGCCGGCGGCCATGCCGCCGACGTGCTGCGTTTCGCGCGAGCTGAGTTGTTCGATCCGCTCGGCATGCGCAACGTCGTCATGCAGTTCGATGCGGTGGGCACGCCGGAAGGATCAGGCGCGATGATGGCGAGCGCACGCGATTGGGCGCGGTTTGGCCAGCTCTATCTCGATGACGGCGTGGCTGGTGGCCGGCGCATCCTGCCCGCGGGCTGGGTGAAATACTCGGCGTCTCCGACGCCGAACGCCTGGGTCGGCATCGGCGCGGGCTTCTGGACCAATCTCGGTGACAGTTTCGGCGCCAAGTATCGCGTCGAGCACGGCTGGCCGCGCGATGCCTTCTTCGCCAAGGGTACGATCGGGCAGTATGTGATTATCGTGCCGTCACAGCGCCTGGTCATCGTGCGGCTCGGCCGTTCGCCGAACGCGCCGCCCAAGGCGGACGGTGTGTTTGATCTCGTTAGCGATGTCGTCGCGGCGACCGCAGCAGGCGCGCGGCTCGCGGGCGGCAATTGACCGGCACGTCACACACCACCCGCGCGATCGTGAATTGAATCTCGGCGTGAGGAATTTTCTGATCCCGTGGCGCATCTCGCAGGAGGTGCGCCACTGTTCTTTTAGAATCGCCTCAGCCGGAGACCATCATGCCGAAAGCCTACTGGATCGTGCACGTCACGGTGCACGACGAAGCGCGTTATCCCGAATACCTCGCCGCCGCGATGCCGGTATTCGAGAGATACGGCGCCAATTTCATCGTGCGCAATGGCCCCTACGAGGTGATGGAAGGCGCAACGCGCCAGCGCAACTTCGTCATCGAGTTCAAGGATCGCGCCACCGCGATGGAATGCTACACCTGTGCGGACTATCAGGCTGCCAAGGCGATCCGGCAGAAATATTCGGACGGCGATTTCGTGATCATTGATGGGCCGGAATGACAGGGGGAATGCGGAAGCTTGATTCACAGACAGCGCAACCCGCTCAGTGTCGTCCCTGCGAAAGCAGGGACCCATAACCACGAATGGTCATTGCTTCGCGATGTCGCAACGACGAGTCCCGTTCACTACACCCGGCGCGGCGTATGGGTCCCTGCTTTCGCAGGGACGACAGCGGAATATGCCGCTTCGACCGCGCCCCGATAACGCAGCCGCCCCTACTGCCTTCCCAGCTGCGTCGCCTGCTCCACGCGGTCGAACCGCTCCAGCGTCAGGATCGCATCGGCGAGTTGGTCGGCGCGCTTGTCGAGCACCGGGCGGGCCAAGGTCAAGAACTTCTGCTGCATCGCCTTTGCGTCGGGGAACGAGGTCGGCTCGCCGGAGGGATCGGCGTAGAGGCGCTCATGGGTGCCGTCGTCGGTCGTGATCGAGACGCGGGCGCCGAACGGGTGGGTGCGGCCGACTTCGAGGCGGTCGTCCTGCACCACATCGAACTTGTCGGCGAGCGCATCGATCGCCTTGTCGCCCAGCCGGTCGTAATCGTCCCAGCCGAAATGGCCCTGGTCGAGTGCGATCGCGCCGGTGAAGAACATAGAGAACTGGCCGCCGACCACCGAGGTCGGGTGGCGCTTGGTGGCGGCATCGCCGGTCAGCGTGATGCCGTTGCGGTGCAGGCCGATCTCGACCTTCCTGATCTGGTCCGGCGTCAGATTGTGCTCGCGCCGCATCGCGATCAGTGCGTCGATCGCGGCATGGGTGTAGCGGCAGCTCGGATAGGGCTTTACGCCAATCTTCAGCGTCTCGTAGGTGCTGCCGAGGCCGGCCACCGCCTTGTCCGGATGCGCGTCATCGGTATAGCCGACCAAAAGGCCATGCTTGCCCTCGACCGAGTCGCTCGAACCGATGAAGTCGTTGCGCGCCAGGGTCGCGGCGATCACGCCGTTCATCGCGGCGGCGCCGACCTGGTAGCGCTTGTTCCAGGCGCCGTTGACCAGGAATTGCAGCGAGCCCGCGGCCTGGCTGCCCGAGACGCCGAAGGCGGAGACGATCTGCTCCTTCGACAGGCCGAACAGCTTGGCCGCCGCGGCGGCGGCGCCATAGGTGCCGGCGGTCGCGGTGGGGTGGAAGCCGCGGGCGTAATGCGAGGTCGGGTCGAGCGCATTGCCGAGCCGGCAGCACACTTCATAGCCGGCGACGATCGCGGTCAGCACGTCGCGGCCGGAGGCGCCGACCATCTCACCGACCGCGAACGCCGCGGGCACCACCGGGGCGCTCGGGTGCAGCGAGGAATCGGCGTGGGTGTCGTCGAAGTCGAGCGAATGGCCGAGTGCGCCGTTGAGCAGCGCCGCCACCGCCGGCGTCCAGGTCTTGCTGTCGCCGAACACCGTGGCCTCGCCCTTGCCGTCCAGCGCCAGCGCCTCCAGCATCTTCATCAGCGAGGGCGTCGATTCCGCATCGCGGCGGGCGCGGATGGTGCTGCCCAGGAAATCCAGCGTCAAAACCTTGGCACGCTCCAGCACCTGCGGCGGGATGTCGGAAAATTTCAGGTCGGCGACGTAGGCGGCGAGCGTTGCGGTTTCGTGGGCCATCGTGTTTCCTCAATTTTGCGGCGCAGGGTAGGCGGGCGGGTTTGGCCTTTCAAGCCACCTTGCCGCCGCGGGCAGCAGCCATGCTCGACGTCCTTTAACATAGGCCTTTCCATTGATTGCGGATCAGGGTGCATGAGGACCTTCGCAAAACGCATGTTCGACAAGCTTTGGAGCCGCAAGACGCAGCTGGCGCTGGCGGTCCGGATCGCATCCGCGGGCGTCGCGGCCTATACCATCGCGCTGGCGCTCAACCTCATGCTGCCGCTCTGGGCGGTGCTGACCTCGCTGATCGTCACGCAGATGAGCGTCGGCCGCTCGTTGAAAGCGACCCGCGACTACATGCTCGGCACCATCGGCGGCGCCATCTATGGCGGCGCGATCGCGGTGCTGATCCCGCATTCCGGCGAGGGCAGCCTGCTGGCGCTGCTGGTGCTGGCGATCGTGCCGCTGGCCTTCATCGCCGCGCTCAATCCCAGCCTGAACTCGGCGACAGTGACGGCGGTGATCGTGCTGCTGCTGCCGACGATGCATCATTCCAACCCGCTGGATTCCGCGATCGACCGCGTCCTCGAGGTCACGGTCGGCGCGCTCACCGGCCTCGTGATCTCGTTCCTGGTGCTGCCGTCGCGCGCGGTCAGCCAGATCAGGGTCAATGCATCGAAGCTGCTGGAACTGCTTTCGGCGGCATTCGCCGAATTGCTCGCCGGCTTGACGCGCGGCCTCGACAACGACGCGCTGCACCGGATCCAGGACGGCATCGGCACCGCGGTGACCAATCTGCACGCGACCGGCCTCGAGGCCGAGCGCGAGCGCTCGATGCATCTGTCATCGGGGCCGGACACCGGCCCTCTGCTGCGGACCATCCAGCGGCTGCGGCATGACGTCGTGATGATCGGACGAGCCTGCGTCGTGCCGCTGCCGGCCGATATCCAGGCCCGGCTGGCGCGGCCACTGGCCGAGGTCAGCAAGGCGATCGTCACCTACATGGTGTCGGTCGCGACCGCTTTGCGCGCCGGCAGCGGCCCGGCCGACATGGCGCCGGTCGATGCGGCGCTGCATGCTTACAGCGAGGAGGTCGCCGCGGTTCGAAGGGATGGCCTGATCCGCGGCCTGCCGGTCGACGCCGCCGAACGTTTCTACGCGCTTGGCTTCTCGCTCGACCAGATGCGGCAGAACCTCAACGACCTCAAGCGCTGCCATGGCAATTGGTGCACCGACGAGGATGCTGCGGAGAAGGTCGTCGCCGATGCACCGGAGAAGACCGCGGCCTGATCTTTGGCTAGGCCCTGCGGCGCGTCAGGCCCTTGCTTTCCATGCGCCAGATCAGGAGGTCGATACGATCCTGACCGAAGAACGGTTCGCCGGCGAATACGAAGGTCGGCACACCCCAATGGCCGGACGCGGCGTGCGCCTCCTCATTGCCCTTGATGACCTGCTCATAGCGGTCGGGATCGGTGGCGATGGCCTCATCCATCGCGGCGAGATCGAAGCCGGCGGCATCGGCCGCTCGTGCAAGATGATCTCCCTCGTTCCAGCCCTGCACCGAGCCGTCCCACAGCACGCGGCTGATCGCGGAGGTGAAGGCAAGCGACCGCCCCTCGAGCTGGGCTGCGGCGCCAAGCCGGGTCAGGCGGTGGATGTAGGGTTGGTGTTCGGCGACGTCGAGCGTCGTCATGTCCTGCACGATCGGGTCCGGCCGCGGAAAGCGGAACGGGATGTTCTCGTGCTTGGCGACGCGGCTGGAGTCGAGCACGACATAGCGGGCGAACTGCGGGTTGGTCTTCTTGAAGAAGCCGGGCACGCGCACCGCGAGCGGATAGACCGGCCGCAGATTCACCGCGACATCGTAGTCGTCGACCATCTTCAACGTCTTCGGCAGCGCGAGATAGCTGTAGGGACTGCGGAACGAGATGAACAGGTCGACCGGCAGGGTCATGCGCTAGCCCCCGGCCTTGCGCAGCATCGCCGGCACGATCAGCCGGTGGAACGGCATGATCACCGCGAGATAGGTGCGGCCGAGCCAGTTGTGGGTCAGCACCAGCGTGGTGGCGGTGATGTTGCGCGCGGCGCCGGTGCTGGTGACGTCGACCACCAGGCGGAAGTCGAGATGCTTGTCGTTGAAGCCCGCGACCAGCCGCTCGGGCGTCTCGCTGACCACGGGGAATAGCCCGATCATGTCGCGCCCCACGCCGTCGGCCGCGCCCGAGGTCTTCAGGCCGAGCGGCGTGACCAAAACGTTTCGCAAGGCAATCAGCCATTTGGCCCAGCGCGGCTGCTGGCCCAACATCGTCTCGGTGGCGTGCCGCGCATCGAGATCCGGTTGCGTGGTCGCGATCCGGAACGCGTCGATGAATTGCGCGCCGGTTAGCAGCGCGTCGGAATCCACGTTCGGCGTGACCTCGTCGACCCTCATCCAGCCAGTCTGCGTGCCAGCAGACGGAAACGCAAGATCAGAAGGGTCGCATAAACGGCAGTGCCGAGCGACAATCCGATCCAGACGCCGGGGGCATTGAACCCGGCCCAGAAGGCCAGCGCGGAGGCCGACGCAAAGCCGATCAGCCAATAGCTGATGACGGCGAACAGCAGCGGCACCTGGGTGTCGTTCATGCCGCGCAACGCGCCGGCGCTGGTGGTCTGCACGCCGTCGGCGATGAAGAACGTCGCGCCGATCAGCAGCAGCATCGCGGTGAGCTGCGCGGTGGCGTCGGAGGCTTCGCCGAGGAACAGCGCCGCGATCTCGAAGCGCGCCAGGATCACCGCGAGCGTCATCACACTCATAAAGACGCCGGAGAGCGCGACCGCGACAAAGCCGGCGCGCTGCACCGCGTCGATGTCCCGGCGGCCGACCGCCTGGCCGACCCGCACGGTGGCAGCCATGCTGACACCGAACGGCACCATGAACAGGATTGCCGCGATCTGCAGCGCGATCTGGTGCGCCGCGAGCGCCGTGGTGCTGATCAGCCCCATCAAGAGGCCGGCCGCGCCGAACAGGCCGTATTCCAGCAGGAAGGCGATCGAGATCGGCGCGCCGACGGCGACGAGCTTGCCCATCAAAGGCCAGTCGATGCGCCAGACGCGGCTGAACACGTGGTACTTGCGGAACGGGCGCCGCCGCGCCGCGAACCACACGCCGGCGAGGAAGGTGCCGAGGTTGACGAGCGTGGTCGCAAGTCCGGCGCCGAACATGCCGAGCTCGGGCATGCCCCATTTGCCGTAGAGCAACAGGTAGACCATCAGTCCATTGGCCGGGATCGCCGCCAGCGTGATCCACAGCACCGGTTCCGGCCGGTTCACCGCGCTCATGAAGCCGCGGATCGCGATGAACCACAGCGCCGGCAGGATGCCCCAGGCGAGCCCGAACAGATATTGCTGCGCCAGATGCGCGGTCGCCTGGGTCTGTCCGAGCGCGAGCAGGATGCGCTCACCCTGGAACGGCAGCGCCATCAGCGGCAGCACCATGAAGAACCCGGCCCACAGGCCGACGCGGAGCGCGCGCCGCATCACGTGCGGATTGCGGGCGCCGAACGCCCGCGCGGCCAGCGGTGAGACCGCGGACATCATGCCCATGCCGATGGTGAAGCTGACGAAATACACGGTATGCGCCAGCGCCGCCGCGGCGATGCTTTCGCTGCCGAGCCGGCCGATGAAGGCGAGATCGGTCGTCATCATCGCGATCTGCCCGAGCTGCGTCAGCGCCAGCGGCACCGCGAGCTTCAGCGTTTCCGCGAGCTCGGCCGTGAGCAGCTTGCGAGAGGGGACGACGGCCGCGCGCGACGCGGCCGGGTCGATCTTGTCGATGCAGGTCATGACGCCACGTCTAGCACGGCAAACCGGCCGGAAGCATGGCCAAGCTGCCGCAGGGGATCAGGATCGTGCGGGAATCCGCTTGATCTTGGCGCCGAGCGCATTGAGGCGTTCGTCGATCCGCTCATAACCGCGCTCGATCTGGTCGGCGTTGTTGATGGTGGAGGTGCCGTTGGCGCACACCGCTGCCAGCAGCATCGCCATACCGGCGCGGATGTCGGGCGAATTCATCGGCGCGCCGCGCAGCCGGCTCGGCCCGGCGACGATTGCGCGGTGCGGGTCGCACAGCACGATGCGGCCGCCCATCGCGATCAGATTGTCGACGAAGAACATCCGCGACTCGAACATCTTCTCGTGCATCAGGATGACGCCGTCGCACTGCGTCGCGGTGACGATCGCGATCGACATCAGGTCCGCCGGGAAGGCCGGCCAGGGCTGGTCCTCGAGCTTCGGCACGTGACCGCCGAAATCGTCGTGGATCTTCATGGTCTGGTTCGACGGCACGACGAGGTCGTCGCCCTCGATGCCGCAGACGATGCCGAGCCGCTCGAAGCCCATCCGGATCGAGCGCAGATGCTCGACGCCGGCACGCGCGATGCGCAGCGGGGAGCGCGTCACCGCGGCCAAGCCGATCAGCGATCCGACCTCGATATGGTCGGGCTGGATCGCGAAACTCGTGCTGCCGAGCGTCGCCGGCCCGTGCACGATGATGGTGTTGGTGCCGACACCCTCGATCTTGGCGCCGAGCGCGATCAGGAAATTCGCAAGGTCCTGCACATGCGGCTCGGAGGCCGCGTTGCGCAGATAGGTGGTGCCGCGGGCGGCGACGGCAGCGACCAGCGCGTTTTCCGTCGCGGTAACGCTGGGTTCGTCGAGGAACACGTCGGCGCCCTTCAGCTTCGAGGCGCGGAATTCCAGCCGGTGCGTCGCGGTCACCGTGGCGCCGAGCTGCTCGAAGGCGAGGAAGTGCGTGTCGAGCCGGCGGCGGCCGATCACGTCGCCGCCGGGCGGCGGCAGTGCGACCTCGCCGCACCGGGCCAGCAGCGGACCTGCCAGCAGGATCGAGGCGCGGATGCGCGCGCACAGCGCCGGATCGAGATCGGCGGCGCGGATTTCCTTGGCGTGGATCTGCAGCGTGTTGCGCTCGGTCCATTCGGCGCTGGCGCCGACCGAACGGCACAGCTCGACCAGCGTTTCGGTGTCGCGAATGCGCGGCACGTTGGTCAGCGTGACCGGATGCTCGGTGAGCAGGGCAGCTGCGATGATCGGCAGCGCGGAGTTCTTGTTGCCCGATGGCTCGATGGTGCCCGAAAGGCGGCGGCCGCCCTCGACGATGTATTGGATCGGCGGCACGCGGAATGTCCCCTAACGCATCATCCAGACTTGGATTCAAACTTGGCCACGCCAAATTCCGCAACGGAATCAATGGCCGTCCGGCACCGTAACACAACTCCCGGCGCAGCATCCACCCGAAAGGTAGCCCCGCGACCGTGCCGATCGTGATGTCACGGATACGTCATCGTGATGGGGCGGTCGCAGGCCTCCAGGGTGACGGAGGTGGCGCGCACCGGATGATCCACGTCATTGCGAGCGAAGCAAAGCAATCCATGGCTCCGCAAGCTGACAAATGGATTGCTTCGTCGCTTCGCTCCTCGCAATGACGGCGGTGCAACGCGCCGCAGCGTCCTAGGTGTCGATGGTGGCGCTGAGCGAGTTTTCCTGGATGAAGTCGCGGCGCGGTTCGACCACGTCGCCCATCAGCTTGGTGAAGATATCGTCGGCCTCGTCGACCTCCTTGACCTTCACCTGGAGCAGCGAGCGCGCCTCGGTGTCCAGCGTGGTCTCCCACAGCTGTTCCGGGTTCATCTCGCCGAGACCTTTGTAGCGCTGCAGCGAGATGCCCTTGCGGGCGGCGTCGGTCACGGCCTCGAACAGGTCGACCGGACCATGGATCATCTGCTCGGCATCCTTGCGCCGCAGCTTGCCCGCCCGCACGTAGATCTCTTGCAGCCTGGTCGCGTATTCATCGAGCTTGCGTGCGTCGGCCGAGCCGAGGAACGCGTCGTCGATGACAGCCACTTCCTTGACGCCGCGCACGGTGCGCTCGAACTGGAAGCCGTGGCCTTCCGTGAAGGTGCCGACCCAGCCGCGCTCGACCTCCTCGGCTACGGCGTCCAGCCGCTTGGCGATGTATTCCGCCGCCGAGTTGGCGGTCGCGATCTCGCCGGTGATCCTGGGGCTCAGCACACCCGCGATCGCGGCCTGCTCGATAACCGCGCGATTGTAACGGCTGTGCAGATTGCGCAGCACGGAGCGGATGATCCGGGCGTCCTCGACCAGCGACAGCAAATCGCGGCCCGAGCGGTCGTCGCCGGAGGCCGGCTTGAAGACGCATTCGTCGAGCCCGGTCGAGATCAGGTAATCCTCCAGCGCGCGCTCGTCCTTCAGATACTGCTCGGACTTGCCGCGCGAGACCTTATAGAGCGGCGGCTGGGCGATATAGAGGAAGCCGCCATCGATGATCGAGCGCATCTGACGATAGAAGAAGGTCAAGAGCAGCGTGCGGATATGGGCGCCGTCGACGTCGGCGTCGGTCATCACGATGATCTTGTGGTAGCGCAGCTTGTCGACCGAGAAATCGTCGCTGATGCCGGTGCCAAGCGCGGTGATCAGCGTGCCGATCTGTTCGGACGACAGCATCTTGTCGGGACGCACGCGCTCGACATTGAGGATCTTGCCGCGCAGCGGCAGCACCGCCTGGAATTCGCGGTTGCGGCCCTGCTTGGCGCTGCCGCCTGCCGAGTCGCCCTCGACGATGAACAGTTCGGACTTGGCCGGATCCTTCTCCTGGCAGTCGGCGAGCTTGCCGGGCAGCGAGGAGACGCTGAGCGGATTCTTGCGCGTCAGCTCGCGGGCCTTGCGCGCAGCCTCTCGGGCCGCGGCGGCCTGGATCACCTTGCCGACGATTTCCTTGGCTTCCTTCGGATTCTCCTCGAACCAGGCGGCGAGCGCCTCGTTCAGGACGTTCTCGACCACGGGTCGAACCTCCGAGGACACCAGCTTGTCCTTGGTCTGCGACGAGAATTTCGGATCGGGCACCTTCACCGACAGCACCGCGGTGAGGCCTTCGCGGCAATCGTCGCCGGTCAGCGCGATCTTTTCCTTCTTCGCATTGGCCTCGGCATAGCCGTTGACCTGGCGCGTCAGCGCGCCGCGGAAGCCGGCCAGATGGGTGCCGCCGTCGCGCTGCGGGATGTTGTTGGTGAAGCACAGCACGTTCTCGTGGTAGCTGTCGTTCCACCACAGCGCGGCCTCGACGCCGATGCCGTTGGCTTCCGAACGCACCATGATCGGCGCCGGCACGATCGCCTTCTTGTTGCGGTCGAGATATTTGACGAATTCCTCGACGCCGCCCGAATAGTGCATCTCCTCGCGCTTCTCGACCGCGTGGCGCATGTCTGACAGCACGATGTGGACGCCGGAATTGAGGAAGGCGAGCTCGCGCAGCCGGTGCTCCAGCGTCGCGAAATCATATTCGACGTTCTTGAAGGTCTCGGTCGAGGCGTGGAAGGTGACCTCGGTGCCGCGTTTGCCCGGGGCATCGCCGACCACCTTGAGCGGCGCCACGGCATCGCCGTGCGCGAATTCGATGTAGTGCTCCTTGTCGTCGCGCCAGATCCGCAAGCCGAGCTTGCTGGACAGCGCGTTGACGACGGAGACGCCGACGCCGTGCAGGCCGCCAGAGACCTTGTAGGAGTTCTGGTCGAACTTTCCGCCGGCATGCAGCTGGGTCATGATGACCTCGGCCGCCGAGACGCCTTCGCCCTTGTGGATGTCGACCGGAATGCCGCGGCCGTCGTCGAACACGGTGACCGAATTGTCGGCGTTGAGGGTGACCAGCACGCGGCTGGCATGGCCCGCCAGCGCCTCGTCGATCGCGTTGTCGACGACCTCGTAGACCATGTGATGCAGGCCGGACCCGTCATCGGTATCGCCGATATACATGCCGGGCCGCTTGCGGACGGCGTCGAGGCCCTTCAGCACCCGGATCGATTCCGCGCCATATTCGGCCGGAATGGGATGCTCAGATTCGGCAGGGGTCTGCCGCGCAGGTTCAGTCATGTGAGGCCTTCGAGGATGTCCCGAATCAGCTGCGCAATATGAGGCGCTGATTCCGCTATTTGTGCCACGAAAGACGGGTTGCGCCTAGCGCAAAGTCTCTCTCTACAAACTGTTGAATAGATAGGATTTTTTAGGCCTTTTTCAAGGTCTCGGGAGGCCGATTCCGAAGGCTCTGAAAAGCCCGATTCGAAGGCAGATTCGATGCCCTTTCGGAGCCTGCTCCGCGCCCTCAGCCGCGCCGTGTGGCGCGGCCGGATTCGACGTCGAAAATCTCCCCCGTCGGGCCGATATCGACGAACGCGGCAGGGTCCGCGCCGGTCATCCAGACCTGCGCGCCGAGCCTGCCGAGTTCGTCGAACAGCGCCTTGCGCCGGTTGGGATCGAGATGGGCGACGACCTCGTCGAGCAGCAGCAGCGGCACGATGCCGGTCATTTCCGCGACCATCGTGGCATGCGCCAGCACCAGCCCGATCAACAGCGCCTTCTGCTCGCCGGTCGAGGCGTCGCGCGCCGGCATGTTCTTCGGCGCGTACACCACCTGCAGATCGGTCAGATGCGGCCCATCGAGTGTGCGCCCGGCGGCGGCGTCGCGCGGGCGGCTGGCGCGCAGGATCTGGCGGTAGCGGTCTTCGACGGCCGTTGCGGGCTCCTGCAACAGCGCGTTCTCCATCCAGCCGTCGAGCATGATCTCGGCGGACGGGAAGGCGGAGGCCGCGCCGCGCTCGCGCAGCATCACGGCGAGCTTGGCGGCGGTCTGGCCGCGCGATGCGGCGACCGCGACCGCAAGCTCCGCGGTCTCGCGCTCGATCGCGTCACACCAATGGTCGTCATAGTTGCGCACCTCGAGCAGCCGGTTGCGCGAGCGCAGCGAGCGCTCCAGCGCCGAGACGCGGCTGGAATGCTCGGAATCGATCGCCAGCACCAGGCGGTCGAAGAAGCGCCGCCGTTCCGACGCGGCGCCCATGAACAGGCCGTCCATCGCCGGCGTCAGCCACACGATGCGCAGGTGATCGCCGAAGGCGGTCGCGGAACCCACCGGTTCGCGGTCGATGCGGCAGCGCCTCGTGTTGCTGGCCTCGCCGGTCGGGGGATCAATGCCGGTGCCGAGTGTCGCAAGGCCCAGCGCCCCCTCGACCTCCGCCGACACGGCCCAGGAGCCGTCGCCCTGGTTGTCGGCGATGTCTTCCAAGGTCGCGCGGCGCAGCCCGCGGCCCGGCGACAGGAACGAGACCGCCTCCATGCAATTGGTCTTGCCGGCGCCGTTCGGCCCGACCAGCACCACCATGTCGCCCGCGACCTGCAGCGTCGCCGCGCGGTAATTGCGGAAATGCGTCAGCGACAGGCGATGAATGCGGGACGGGGTCATCTCTCTTCCTTCCCCTCTCCCCCTGTGGGAGAGGGTGGCGCCTCACGAAGTGAGGCGACGGGTGAGGGGTATCTCACAGCTCGGCAAGCTTGGCGACAATGTCTTCGAGCACAGCCCCGGGCGTCCGCAATACGTCATTGTTCCAGTATCGCAAGACCTGAAAGCCTTCCGCCGCGAGCGCATCGGTCCTAGATGCGTCTTGTAGCGACGAAGCGTGCTGGCCTCCGTCGATCTCAATGACAAGGCACTTCTCAAAGCATGCGAAGTCGAGAATGTAATTCCGAAATGGAACCTGCCTTCGGAATTTCAAGTGCGACAGGCGTCGATCGCGCAGCAGGCGCCACATCTTCGCTTCCGCGTCAGTCGGCGCGTGGCGCATCTTCTTTGCGAAGTTGCGGAGGCGTTCGTCGGTTGGTCGATGGTTTGGCGAGCGCGGCACCAACCCCTCACCCGGCGCCTTCGGCGCCACCCTCTCCCACAAGGGGAGAGGGTGCAGTTGCGTGCGCGGAGAAAATCGTCACACCCGCATCGGCATCAGCACGTAGAGCGCGCCCTTGCTGTCCTTGTCCTGCACCAGGGTCGGCGAGCCGGGATCGGCGAGCTTCAGCACCGCGACCTCGCCCTCGATCTGGGCGGCGATGTCGAGCAGATAGCGCGAGTTGAAGCCGATATCGAGCGCGTCGGAAGCGTACTCGACCTCGATCTCCTCGGTGGCGCTGCCGGAATCCGGATTGGTGACCGAGAGCACCAGCTTGCCCGCGGACAGAGCCAGCTTCACCGCGCGGCCACGCTCGCTGGAAATGGTCGAGACGCGGTCGACGGCGGCTTCGAAATCCTTCTTGTCGACGACCAGTTCCTTGTCGTTGTTCTGCGGGATGACGCGGCCGTAGTCCGGGAAGGTGCCGTCGATCAGCTTCGAGGTCAGCACCACATTGCCGAGCGTGAAGCGGATCTTGCCGTCCGACAGCTCGATCGAGATCTCGGCGTCGTCGCCCTCGATCAGCCGCTGCACCTCGCCGACGGTCTTGCGCGGCACGATCACGCCGGGCATCCCGGTCGCGCCCTTGGGCAGCGCGAGGTCGATCTGGGCCAGGCGGTGGCCGTCGGTCGCAACCCCGCGCAGGGTCGCGGCCTTGGCGCTGCCGGCGGCGTGCAGATAGATGCCGTTGAGGTAATAGCGGGTCTCTTCGGTCGAGATCGCAAACTGGGTGCGGTCGATCAGGCGCTTGATGTCGGACGCCGGCAGCGAGAACGAATGCGTCATGTCGCCGGCGGCAAGGCCCGGGAAGTCGCTCTCGGGCAGGGTCTGCAACGTGAAGCGCGAGCGGCCGGCGCGCACCGCGAGCACCGAGCGGTCGCCGTCGGCCTCGAGCACGATCTGCGAGCCGTCGGGCAGCTTGCGGACGATGTCGTAGAACATGTGCGCGGGCACCGTGGTCGAGCCGGCGGTTCCGGTCTCGGCCGCCAGGGTCTCCGTCACCTCGAGATCGAGGTCGGTCGCCTTCAGCGACAATTTGGCGCCCTCGGCGCGGATCAACACGTTGCCGAGGATCGGGATGGTGTTGCGGCGCTCGACCACGCGGTGAACGTGACCCAGCGATTTCAGGAGTTGCGCGCGCTCGACGGTGACCTTCATTGCAATACCCGCCAGATCCCTCAGATGGAAAAGCCGGGCGGCCGTTTAGGCAGCATCGCGGCGTCGGAAACCCGAAAAGTCGGATCAATACCGGATTTGATCAAACCCACGGGGGGACCGCAAGGTGGCGCGGATGGCGGGCTGGCGCAAGGGAGACGGCATCTGTTCCCCACGTTTTGGGCCCGAAATGAGTCGCCCTCCCCCTTGCAACAAAGGGGAGGGCGACCGAACGGGCGAGGCCTGCGACGGAAGTCTATTACGGAAGCCTATTCCTGGAGCTGACGCTTCAGCGATTCGACTTCCTCCGACAGCGCCGTGTCCTTGGCGACCAGTGCCTCAATCTTGCGCACGGCGTGCAGCACCGTGGTGTGGTCGCGGCCGCCGAACCTGCGGCCGATCTCCGGCAGCGAGCGCAGGGTCAGCGTCTTCGCCAGATACATCGCAACCTGACGCGGGCGCACCACATTGGCGGTACGTCGCGACGACAGCAGGTCGGAGCGGCTGACATTGTACTGCCGGGCGACCACGCGCTGGATGTCCTCGATCTTGATCCGCTTCGGCTCCTGCGGGCGGATCAGGTCGCGCACCTCGCGCTCGGCCATCTCCAGCGTCACCGGCTGGTTGTTGAGCTTGGAGTGCGCCAAGAGGCGATTGATCGCGCCTTCGAGGTCGCGGCCATTATGGGTGATGGTGCGCGCCAGATAGTCGAGCACTTCCTCCGGCACGTCGAACGTCGCATGGTGGGCGCGGGCCGCGGCGACGCGCGACTTGAGGATGCCAAGCCGCAGTTCCTCGCCGAGCGAGCCCATTTCGACCACGAGGCCGCCGGCGAGCCGCGAGCGCACGCGGTCGTCGAGGCTTTCGAGGTCCGACGGCGGACGGTCGGCCGCGATCACGACCTGGCGGCCGGCATCGATCAGCGCGTTCAGCGTGTGGCAGAACTCGGCCTGCGTCGACTTGCCCTGCAGGAACTGCAGGTCGTCGATGACCAGCACGTCGATGCCGCGCAGCGCTTCCTTGAACGCCAGTGCCGTCTGCGTCTTCAGCGCCGCGACGAAGCCGTACATGAATTTCTCGGCGGTCAGATACAGCACTTTGCGCTCGCCGCCGGAATTGCCGGCCCAGGTCACCGCCTGCAGCAGATGCGTCTTGCCGAGGCCGACGCCGGCATGGATGTAGAGCGGGTTGAACATCACGGGATCGCCGCGGCGTCCCTCCGCGACCTGGCGCGCAGCCGCATGGGCCAGCGTGTTGGA
Source organism: Bradyrhizobium macuxiense (assembly GCF_007993935.1). Lineage (GTDB taxonomy): Bacteria > Pseudomonadota > Alphaproteobacteria > Rhizobiales > Xanthobacteraceae > Bradyrhizobium > Bradyrhizobium macuxiense_A. The sequence continues at coordinate 381,875 of NZ_VITY01000004.1, forward strand.
ACGGCCGACGACGAAGCTTGCAAAGGTCAGGCGCGGATCGAGCGGCGAACCGCCCAGCGCGTCATGGCTGGCCGACACCGGCGCGGTCGCAACCGAGCGCAGTTCGGGCGCGGGGCGGCCATCGGTGCGTTCGACGCGGCGCATCTCGACCGGCGCAACCGCTTCCTTCACCGGCGCCATCGCACGGATCGCGGAGCGCACGGTGAGGTCGATGCGATGCACTTCGGGCATCTCGGCCTGCCAGCAGGTCAGAACGCGGTCGGCGTAATGTGCCTGGATCCAGCTCTTGAGGAACCGAGTCGGAACCGACAGGTGCACGCTCTCATCGTGCACGCTCTCCAGATCCATCCGTGCGAACCAGCTCGTGTAAACGTCCTCGCCAACACTCGTCCGCAAACGTCCCTTCACCCGCGACCAGCGATCCTGTTCCGTGTTCGTCATTGCCTTCGTACTTTTCCAAAACTGAGAGATGATGATTGCGAAAGCGCCGCGCAGGTTTGCTGCCACGACGCGACCTCTAGCGGGCGCGGTCTGCTCCGGACATGGCTCTCCCGTGTGGCGGCCACGCGCCACGCGACAGATCAGCTGTTTGGAGAAGATGCGTCCCGCGAGGTCAGCGCGTACTCGACGGGCTCAGCGGGTAAGAGCCAGCGTCCGAGGGGTTGATTACGGCACCACTGGAAATCTGCACTTCGGCTGTCGTTGGTTCGACTGCAGTGATGATACCGTAAGACATAAGTCCTCCCCCTCCCACCGCGACGTATCGCGGCAAGTTGTCAGCTTGCTGGTGTCTTAAATTCGAACTGCCGCTACCGAACACCGAAATGCCCGGCGCTTCGCCGCCGCCGTGTCGTCGTCAACCCGTTCACTTGCTCCGCGTTCCCGCTGCCAGATTCCGACTGACGTCCTGGTCTCTCTTGTTCGATCCCCCAAATTGCCGGGGACATCGCCGGAGATATTTTGACACAGGTCGTCCGTCCTCATATCGCTATGAGTTGTCAATCTAGCTTCGCTTGGAGAGCGTCGCTAACGCACACACCGCCGCCGATTTGTGCGTCCGCCCTTGGGTCTCAAACCGCGCTGATCTGGAGAGCCGTGGGCGTCGCGAACAAGAAATAAATACACCAAGCGCATTTTCTGACAATCCGTGGAATCGACGGGGATCGAGACTCTTCGCGACTGTTGCGGCGTTGCCTATGCTGAGTTGCGAAAGCAAGTTTTTGAATCAGCGCACAGATTCACGCGTGTCACAAACGACGGTGCAATACCAAAAATTTTTCATAGAAAATTTACATTTGGTCTCGCGCCGGTCATTTTTCCAATCGCTGTTCGGCGCTATGTGCATAAGTAATTCGCGAGACGTCATTTTTCTCGATTACTTTTGCAGGGTAACCCCGCGGCGCAATTTTCAACGCGAAATGCTCGCGCGCTATTCCATCTATCCAGCTTAGAGCAGAACAATCTCTGCGCGAGTGCGGTGCGTTAAGCATATTTGCCGGTAGAACTACGGATGCGACGAAACATGACACACAGTTCGTTGCGCGACAATGCGAACTGTTCTCGCGCTATGAAACTTCCACGACAAAAGTCGAGACAAAAACAAAAAGCCCGGCGTGAGCCGGGCTTCGTGACAAATGCGTTTTCAGTCAGCTCGATTGGCCGACGTGCCAGCCGGCTTGTTACTTCGCGAGCTTGGCGATGCTCTGCGTGAGGCGCGACACCTTCCGGCTCGCGAGGTTCTTGTGAATGATGTTGCGCTGCGCTGCCTTCATCAGTTCGGGCTCGGCCTTGCGCATCGCCTTGAGTGCCGCCTCGCGGTCGCCGCTCTTGATCGCTTCCTCGACGGTGCGCACCGCGCCGCGCATCTGGGTACGACGCGACTTGTTGACGATGGTGCGGCGGGCAATCTTGCGGGTCGCCTTCTTGGCGGAGGTGGTGTTGGCCATGGTTCTCTAACTGTCCTTCGGCGGTGATCGCTCAGTGGTCGGGCTTGCGCGCACCGGCCGGTTCAAATCTCAACTCTGATGTATTTGTCCAAGGTATTGACTTGGGTGTCCTTGAGGCGGCCATGCAAAGAGCGCAAAACTGCTGCCCCCGCATGCGGCACTGTCCAAAGAACAGCGGCGGCAGGATTGCGCCCGCCGCCATCGGCCGGTCTTATAGATGGCGCAGGCGATAGCGTCAACGCTTTCGGGACCGAAAAAGGGCCTGAAATCGGGCCTCCGAGGGCCGGATAAGCCGCTGAAGAGGTTGAATTTCCGGGGGGCGCCCGGTAAGGCCTGACGACGCGTGGGGCGCGACAGGGAGTTTGGGTGACGCATGATCCGCGGCTTTTTCCGTCTGATCGGCCTTTTGCTGCTCGCTGGCAGCTTCATCTTCATGGTCTATGACGGCGCCCGCTACGTCGCCGACCAGAGCCTGCGGTTCACCCAATTCGGGCAGTTCTGGAACGATATCCACCAGTCGAGCCAGCAGGCGTTCCATGCCTGGGTGGACCGCTTCGCGCCCTGGCTCTGGAACGATGTGATCCGCCTGCTCCTGGAGCAGCCGGTGTTCGCGGTGCTCGGCATTGCCGGCATCCTGCTGTTGATCCTGTTCCGGCCGCGCAAGCCGCTGATCGGTTACGCACGCGACTGAGCTGGCTGCAGCCCTCCTGGCCGCAGCCATCAGTAACGGGGCTGCCATCATCTGCGTAAGGACATATATAGGTGACAGCCGGCCCGCAGGCCGCAGCCCGCGTCGGCCGATGTCCCGCCTGGAGGTGTCCATGTTGTTCATGCGCAAGACCACCGCGTTGCCAAGCGCCACCGAGGCGCTGCCGGGCCGCGCGACGCCGATCCCGACCGCGACCACGCATTTCGTCAATGGCAGCAAGCTGACGCCGCCCTATCCGCAAGGCCTCGAGCAGGCGGTGTTCGGGCTCGGCTGCTTCTGGGGCGCGGAACGCAAGTTCTGGGAACTTGGCGACGGGATCTACACCACGGCAGTCGGCTACGCCGGCGGCCACACGCCGAACCCGACCTATGAAGAGGTGTGCTCGGGGCGCACCGGCCATACCGAAGTCGTGCTGGTCGTGTTCGACCCGAAGAAGATCTCCTACGAGAAGCTGCTGAAGACGTTCTGGGAGAACCACAACCCGACGCAGGGCATGCGCCAGGGCAACGACATCGGCACGCAGTATCGTTCCGCGATCTATACGTTCAGCGACGCGCAGCGCAAAGCAGCCGATGCGTCGCAGGCGATGTATCAGAAGGCGCTAGCCGCCAAGGGACTCGGCGCGATCACGACGGAGATCGCACCTTCAGGCGAGTTCTACTTCGCCGAGGACTACCATCAGCAATACCTCGCCAAGAATCCGGCGGGCTATTGCGGGCTTGGCGGCACCGGTGTGTCGTGCCCGATCGGCGTCGGCGTCACGGCCGCCTGATCGCATCGGCCTTGCGTTAAATCGATGGGGAGACGGGCCTTCCGGCTCCCCACGCCGGCCGCGCAAACCCTTTATTAACCATAAGTGGTGCAAGACTGGGCCTGTCTCGCCGTTGAGGGATAGGTCCGGTGCCGGTTGCACGCGCGTTACGATTGCCGATCACTGCCGTTGTGGCTGCGCTCGCGCTGTCTGGCTGCATGAGCACGTCCGGTCCCGTCGCGGTCGGCCCGCAAGGCGTCGATGCCGTCACCTATGGTCCGGTCTACGCACCCGCTCCGGTTGCCGACGGAGGCGGCGGTGCCATCAGCGCATTGCGTTCCGCCTTCGCCAGCGCTTCCCCTGGATATGGCTATGCCGCGCCGGTCGCCGCCCCGGTCGTCTATGCCGCCGCCCCGGGTGGGCCCGCTGGCTATGACAACTCCTATCATCTCGGACCGGGCGACAAGCTTCGCGTCGTGGTCTACGGCCAGGAAGGCCTGACCAACTCCTATGCGATCGATGCCGCGGGCGCGATCACCATGCCGTTGATCGGCTCGGTGCCGGCGCGTGGCCGCACGCCGGCCGGGCTCGCCGGTGACATCTCGGCGCGGCTGCGCAACGGATTCATTCGCGAGCCGTCGGTGGCGGTCGAGATCGAATCCTACCGGCCGTTCTTCATCCTCGGCGAAGTCCAGGCCCCCGGCCAATATCCTTACGTGCCGAACATGACTGTCGAGAGCGCGGTCGCGATCGCCGGCGGTTTCTCGCCGCGGGCCAAGCGCGACAGCGTGACGCTGACCCACACCGATGCGTCCGGTGCCGGCCGCTTCGTGGTGCCGCTGGGCACGCCCATGAGCCCGGGCGATACGGTGTTCGTCGGCGAGCGCTGGTTTTAGGGCAATCTCCCTCCGTCATTCCGGGGCGCGCGAAGCGCGAGCCCGGAATCCATTCGTCCACGCGTTCTGCGGTGGAATAGATTCCGGGCCTGCGCCTTGCGGCGCATCCGGGAATGAAGGAATGGAAGGAGCAGCGCCCTATCAGCGCAAATGCTTCCCGAAAAATTCCATGCTGCGCGGCCAGGCGATGTCGGCGCTCCCCTTGTCGTAGCTGGCACGCTCGTCGCAATGGAAGCCGTGCTGCGCGCCGGGATAGATGAAGACCTCGACCTCGGGCCGCTTCGACTTGATGGTCTCGACGTCGCTCAGGGGAATGCCGGCATCCTTCTCGCCGAAATGCAGCTGCGTCGGCACGGCCGGCTTGTCGTCGGCGAAGCGGATGATGGCGCCGCCATAATAGCCGATCGCCGCCGAGAGCCCGGTCAGCTTGGTTGCGGCCGCATAGGCGACGCTGCCGCCGAGGCAGAAGCCGATGATGCCGACCGGCCCGACCGGCTTCACCGCGTCGATCGCCGCCTGGCTGTCGCGCAGCATCGCGGCAAAGTCAGGGTTGGCGACGAACTTGCGCGCCTCGGCGACTTCATCGGGTGAGTAGCCGCTCTGGAAGTTCGGCGTGATGCGATCGAAGATCGAGGGCGCAATCGCGACATAGCCCTCCTTCGCCAGCCGGTCGCAGACCGCGCGGATGTGGTGGTTGACGCCAAATATCTCCTGGATCACGACGACAGCGCCCTTCGGCGCACTGGTGGGATCCGCGCGATATGCCCCGAGTTCAAATCCGTCCGAAGCCTTCAGTCTGATGTCTTGTCCCATGGTCCATCCTTGTCGTGGGGGTTGCATGAAGCTGTTGGTGGCTGGGTCGAGAGGCTAGCGCCACATCCAGTTCTCGCCCCAATCGGCCTTCCAGCCGGTCAGCCGGTGTTTGCGGAACTGTAGAAAGAGACGGTCATGGTGCGGGAACAGCCCGCTGCCGCCGAGGTCGCGGAAGGTCAGGAAGATCTCGTTGCCGGGCCGCCCGCTGACATAGGTGAAGGGTGCGCCGAGCGCGCGTTGCGCATCCGCGATGCCCATGCCGAACACCAGCGGCGTGTGGTTGGACAGCGTCGCGGTAAAGGTCGGCGTGGCCGGGTCGGCGAACAGCCGTGCCTTCTGGGCGTTCGCGTCGCTGGCGGCCGCCGTCAGCAACAGAGCGACGACGATCGTCTTCATGAGGCGGCCTTTCCGGGCGCGTTCGCGGCGAGACCGTCGAGGAACGGCAAGACGGCTTCGATGAAGGCTTGCGGCTGGTCGATGTTGACGGCATGGCCGGCGTTCGGGATCACCGCCTTCTGCGCGCCCGGGATCTTTGCCGCCATGTAGTCGGACGCCGCCAGGAACGGCGTGTCGTCGGCGCCGACCACAACCAGCGACGGCACCTTGATATCGGGCAGTGACTCGATGACCCGGGCATCGCGCTGCGCCAGCATGCCGCGCGCGGCGAGCGCTAGGCCTTTGGCGTTGCGATGCGTGACCGACGCGCGCTCGGCGCTCAAGGATTTCAGCATCTCGAGCCCTTCGCGATCGAAGCGGTCGCCGGTGTCGCGGGCGCGCTTGTTCCAGACCTCGCGGGCGTCGTCCTTCTTGAATCCGGGGCCGGTGTCGATGATCAGCAGCGCACGCACCCGCGCAGGATGGGCGCGATGGAAGGCGAGCGACATGTAGCCGCCAAGCGACAGGCCGCCGACAACGGCCGTGTCGGCCCCGGCTGCGTCGAGCAGGGCGGCGATGTCGCCGACCGTCTGTGCTTCGCTATAGGCATCCGGATTGTCGGGATAGTCGGACTGGCCGTGCCCGCGCATGTCCCACAGGATCAGCTTGTGCCGCTTCGACAGCGCCTCGATCTGGCCCTGCCACATCGCCGACGTCGACGAATAGCCGTGGGTGAGGATCAAGGGCGGGCCGCTGCCGTGAATCTCATAATAGATATCGACGCCGCTGCGGTTCAGCTTGGCCATTGACGGGCTCCTTCTGTTGTCGATGTCAGGTCCGGCAGCGCTACCGACCTTGGTAGGAGTGATCGATACGGCATCAATACTGGCATTTCAAAAGCTTCATGCCGTTGCCGCATCGCACAACCGGCAGTTTCCGAAATTTATTCTTTTCGATCAATTCCAAATTGGATTGCCTCCAGCCGGGAACCGGATCATTGTTTCGGCAACTGTCGCTTACCCGGTGGGCGCCGGCCAAGACCCAACAGTGAGTTGCCGCCGTAAGCGGCTTCCGACACCGGAAGGGGAGAGAGATGCCAAATCTCAACATCAACGGACGGAATATGTCCGTCGAGGCGGCCAGTGACACGCCGCTGCTTTGGGTCATCCGCGAGCAATTGCAGATGACGGGCACCAAATTCGGGTGCGGCGCCGGTCTGTGCGGCGCCTGCACGGTTCACCTCAACGGCGAAGCAGTGCGGTCCTGCCAGACCTCGCTCGCCGACGCCGTCGGCAAGAAGATCACTACCATCGAAGGCCTCTCCGCCAAGGGCGAACATCCCTTGCAGAAGGCCTGGGTCGCCGAGCAGGTGCCGCAATGCGGCTACTGCCAGTCTGGCCAGATCATGCAGGCGGCGGCGCTGCTGTCGAAGAACACCAACCCGACCAAGGAAGAAGTGGTCGCGCATATGGACGGCAATCTCTGCCGTTGCATGACCTATTCACGTATCCAGAAGGCGATCATGCGCGCTGCGTCCGACATGCGCACCGCATCGGCCACCGGATCCGAGCGGAGGGCCACATGAACAAGCACGTGAAAAACCTCGCGCCCGAGACGACCGACCTCAGCCGCCGTTCCTTCTTGGTCGGCACCGCTGCAACCGGTCTCGTGCTCGGCTATGCCGGGTCCGGCATCGACCAGGCGCTCGCGGCGCCCGCACCCGCCAATTTCGAACCGAGCGTCTGGTACGCGATCGCGCCCGACGGTCTCGTCACCGTAACCTGCGGCAAGGCCGACATGGGCCAGCACGTTGCCTCGACGATGGCGCAGATCGTGGCCGAAGAGCTCGGCGCGAACTGGAAGGACATGCGGGTCCAACTCGCATCCAATGATCCGAAGTTCAACGATCCCGTGCTCGGCGCGCAAATCACCGGCGGCAGCTGGTCGACGATGATGAACTTCGACGCCATGAGCCGCGCCGGCGCTGCCGGCCGCATCGCATTGACCGAGGCGGCGGCGGCCTCGATGGGCGTGCCCGCCGGCGAACTGGTGGTGCGCGATTCCAAGATCAGCCATCCGAAGTCGAAGAAGTCGATGTCGTTCGCCGAGGTGGTGAAGAGCGGCAAGGCGACCAAGACCTTCACGGCGGACGATCTGAAGGCGATCAAGCTGAAGTCGCCGGATCAGTACACCATGATCGGCGTCTCGGTGCCGCAGCTCGACATTCCCCTGAAGGTCAACGGCACGGCCAAATACGGCATCGACGTGATGCTGCCAGGCATGGTCTATGGCGCGCTGGTCACCCCGCCGGTCCGCTACGGCGCCACCGTGAAGTCGGTGGACGATAGCGCGGCCAAGAAGGTGCCGGGCTTCATCAAGGCCGTCACCTTGGACGACAAGACCACGACCACCACCGGCTGGGTCGTCGCGGTCGCCAACACCTATGCCAACGCCAAGAAGGCGGCGGCGGCGCTGAAGATCGACTACGATGGCGGTCCGAATGCGAAGCTGTCGAGCGAATCGCTGCTCACCGAAGCCAAGCGGCTGCAGGGCCTGAGCGATTCCGGCCAGTTCTTCGTCAAGGACGGCGATCCGAATGCGGCCTTCGGCACGGCGGCCAAGGTGCTGGAGGCGGAATACACCACCAACATCAACATCCACGCGCCGATGGAGCCGATGAACGCCACCGCGGAGTTCAAGGGCGACATCCTGCACATCTATTCCGGCAACCAGTTCGCGACGCGCTCCGGTGCGATCGCGGCCGGCGCCGCCGGGATCGATCCGAAGTTTGTGGTGATGCACCAGATGTGGCTGGGCGGCGGCTTCGGCCGGCGTCTCGACGCCGACATGATGGTGCCGGCGGTGCAGGCGGCGAAGGCTGTCGGCAAGCCGGTCAAAGTCATCTACACGCGCGAGAACGACATGACGATGGATTTCTCGCGTCCGCTGACCTACCAGAAGGTGAAGGCTGGCGTGGACGGCGACGGCAAGCTCGTCGCGTTGAGCCACGATGTCGTCTCTGCCTGGCCGACCCAGCGTTGGGGCATCCCCGACTTCCTGTCGCCTTCGGTCGACAAGAAGGGGCCGCTCGACGCGTTCACGGTCAACGGCTCGGACTTCTTCTACACCGTACCCAACCACTATGTGCGGGCGATCAAGAACGAGATGGCGCACAACGCCACCCCGTCCGGTCAGCTCCGCTCGGTGGCGCCGGGCTGGACGTTCTGGGCGGTCGAAAGCATGGTCGACGAGATCGCCCATGCGACCGGCAAGGACCCGGCCCTGCTTCGCGTCGAGCTGCTCGACGGCAAGGGCAAGAACGACGGCGGCGCGCAGCGTCTCCGCAACACCTTGCTCGCGGCGATGGGGCTGGCCGGCTACGGCACCAAGAAGCTGCCCAAGGGCGAAGGCATGGGCGTTGCCTGCGTGTCGTCGCAGGAGCGCGCCACGGCGAGCTGGACCGCCTGCGTCGCCCATGTCGCGGTCGCCCCATCGGGCGAGGTGACGGTGAAGAAGCTGACGGTTGCAACCGACGTTGGTACGCAAGTGAATCCCGACGGCATCCGGGCCCAGGTCGAGGGCGCGGCGCTGTGGGGCATGTCACTCGCGCTGTTCGAGAAGGCGACGTTGAAGGACGGCGGCATCGAGCAGACCAACTTCGACAGCTACACGCCGCTTCGGATGAGCCAGCTGCCGGAAGTTGCGGTCAACGTCATCGCCAATGGCGAGAAGGCGACCGGCGTCGGCGAGCCCGCGGTGACGGTGGTGGCGCCGGCGATCGGCAACGCCGTCTTCAACGCGGTCGGCGCCCGTGTCCGCGGCCTGCCGATCACCGCGGAGGCCGTCAAGGCAGCGATGAAGGCGTAACCGCTTGAACCAATGAAGACGCCGGGGAGCGGATCGCTCTCCGGCGTTTTTTTGTGCCTGGGCGTCGACAATCGGCATCTTTGACCCTGCAAAAATTCATCATCCGCCAGCGATGCCCGCGTCCGAATTGATTTCCGGGCCGCCTGATCTTGCAGGCGGAATCCACGATCCATCAAATTGTATCCATTGCGCTTAACCGCCGTTCAGCATCCCCATTAAGTCGGAGGGAACGCATCGTCAGGTAGCGTCGGCATCGGTCGTTACCGCGACGGGGATTCCATGACTGCCTTGGCCAATAACCAGACTTCGAAGCGCCGTCTCCTGCTGGCGTCAGATCGAAGCGATCAAAGCCACGAACTCGCCAGCATCCTGCGTTCGGTCGGCGAGGTCGATACCGTTCTGACGTCGGATATTCCCGAGCAGCCGGCCCACGATCTCTCCGGTATCGTCGTCGACATCAATCTGCGCTCGCCCGAAGCCGTGCAAATGGTCCGCGCCAAGCTGCAGGCCGACGCCTATCGCGAGATGCCGCGGCTGTTCGTGCTGGCAGATGCGCTGCACCACGCCTCGATGCAGGCCTGGGCGCTCGGGGCCACCGACACGATCTCGCGGCCGTTCGATGCGCGCGGCCTCCTGCAGCGCATCCGCGCCGCATTTCCCGACGACAGCGGCTATGACGAGACCGACCGCGGCAAGGCGCTCAACCGCGGCGTTGAGGCCGCGCATGCCGTGATGGTCAAGATGTTCGAGCGGATGCGCGCCGGCGAGCCGCTCAAGTTCGAGGACATCGTTGCCGCCGAGAACAAGATCCTCAAGGCGATCAAGCACAACTCGCTGCGCGAGTGGCTGACCACGGTGGGCTGCCATCACCAGGAGACCTATCGCCACTGCCTGTTCGTGACCGGCTTTGCCGTTGCGTTCGCGCAGCATCTCGGCATGCGCGAGGACGACCAGCGCCGGCTCGCGCGCGCCGCGCTGCTGCACGATGTCGGCAAGGCCTTCATCCCGGTCGCGCTGCTCGACAAGCCAGGCGCATTGACGGTCGAGGAGATGGCCGAGATGCGTGAGCATCCGCGCCGCGGCTACGAGGCGCTGTCGGCGCAGGGCGGCTTCCCGCCGGAGATGCTCGACGTGATCCTGCATCATCACGAATTCCTCGACGGCACCGGCTATCCGAACGGCCTCAGCGGCAACCAGATCAGCGACATCGTCCGCGTCACCACGATCGTCGACGTCTACGCCGCCCTGGTCGAGAAACGCGCCTACCGGCTGCAGTTCACCCACGCCAAGGCGTTCTCCATGATGGAGGAGATGGGCGGCAAGCTCGATCAGCAATTGCTGCAGGCGTTCCGCCCGGTGGCGTTCGGGCATTATTGAGCCCATCGCGGCTTCTGCCGTCCGCCTGAGGCAACGCCTTTAGCCAATCAACGCAAGTCGTCCTCCTTAACCCCGCCTAGATTCCGGTGATCATCGGCACGATTGATGCCGGGACAGGTGAGGAACATCATGGACACGGCAACGACCGGGGATCTGGAGATCCCCGCCGACATCGCGGCAACCCTCGTCGATCCCGTCGCCTATGCCGACGATCGCATCCACGACAGCTATCGCTGGCTGCGCGCCAACAATCCGCTCGGCATCGCGCGCCCCGAGAAGTTCGATCCGTTCTGGGTGGTGACCAAGCACGCGCATATCCAGGCGATCAGCCGGCAGAACGACCTGTTCCACAATGCCGACCGGCCGACCACGCTGACCAACCAGGCGCTCGAGGAGCGCGTTCGCAAGATCACCGGCGGACCCAATCTGGTGCGCTCGCTGGTGCAGATGGATGCGCCCGACCATCCGAAGTACCGCGCGCTGACGCAGGGCTGGTTCATGCCGGCCAACCTCGGCAAGTTCGAAGGCCGCGTCCGCGAGATCGCGCGCTCAACCGTGCGGCGCATGCTCGACCGCGGCGGCGCCTGCGATTTCGTCGAGGACGTCGCGCTCGGCTATCCCCTTCACGTCATCATGGAGATCCTCGGCGTGCCCGAGGCGGACGAGCCGCGCATGCTCAAGCTGACGCAGGAGCTGTTCGGGCCGCAGGATCCCGACACGGCACGCGTCCGCGACGCGCTCAGCGCGGAGCAGGTCTCGGTGATGCTGCAGGCGATCATCGCCGACTTCTCCGCCTACTTCCGCAAGATCACCGAGGATCGCCGGCAGAACCCGCGCGACGATCTCGCCACCGTCATTGCGAACGCGAAGATCGGCGGCGACTACATGCCGGAGCACGATCAGACCAGCTATTACATGATCGTCGCGACCGCCGGCCATGACACCACCTCGTCCTCGACCGCGGGCGCGATCTGGGCGCTGGCCAGGGATCCCGCGGAATTCGCCAAGGTGAAGGCCAACCCGGAGTTGATCCCGGGACTGGTCGACGAGTCGATCCGCTGGATGACGCCGGTCAAGCATTTCATGCGCTCGGCCACCGCTGATACCGAGCTCGGTGGCCGCAAGATCGCCAAGGGCGATTGGCTGATGCTGTGCTACGCCTCGGGCAATCGCGACGAGGAGGTGTTCGAGGAGCCCGATCGCTTCCGCAGCGATCGCAAGCCCAACCGCCACGTCGCGTTCGGCTATGGCGCGCATCTGTGCCTCGGCCAGTATCTCGCCAAGCTCGAGATGCGTATCCTGTTCGAGGAGCTGCTGCCGCATCTGAAATCGCTGTCGCTCGACGGCGAGGTGAAGATGACGCAGGCCTATTTTGTCAACGGCCCGAAGAAGCTGCCGATCCGGTTCGAGGTAAACTAGGGCCTATCCGTCATTGCGAGGAGCGCAGCGACGAAGCAATCCATGTCTCAACAAGTGGTGAAATGGATTGCTTCGCTTCGCTCGCAATGACGAGCAGATCCTATTCCAGCATCTTCCTCAGCTCCGCCTTCGCGACCTTTTCCAGCGTCGAGCGCGGCATCTCGTCGACGAAGCGGATCTCGCGCGGCACCTTGAAGTCGGCGAGCGCTGAGCGGCAGGCGGTGATGACCTTGTCGTGCAAATCGGCAGGCAGCGCGGCGACGCCAGACTGCGGAATGATGAAGACCACCGGCACCTCGTCCAGCATCGGATGCTTCTTCGCCACCACAGCGGCCTCGCGCACGCCCGGCACCACCGCGATCACCTGTTCGATCTCGGAGGCCGCGACGTTCTCGCCGCCGACCTTCAGCATGTCCTTGGAGCGGTCGCCGAACTTGATATAGCCGCGCTCCAGCATCGTGACGCGGTCGCCGGTGATGAAATAGCCATGCTCGTCGAAGCTCTCGCGCGTGGCCTTCTCGTTGTGCAGATATTCGGCGAACAGCGACAGGCCGGGGATGCCCCTGATCAGCAGATTGCCGGTCTCGCCGACGCCGGTCGCGGTGCCGTCATCATTGGTGATGCGGATTTCGTACTCCGGCGCGGCGCGGCCGATCGACATCGGCGTGTTCGGCTGGTCGACCTCGCCGATGATGCCGTGAGTGATGGTTTCGGTCATGCCCCACCAGCCGATGATCTTGATGCCGAACACGGCGAATGGCGGCGGCTCGTTCACGGCAGTGCCCCAGAGCCGGAACTTGTGATGCTTCGGCACTTCGTGCTCCAGCAGCGCCTTCATGCAGAACGGGATCGTCGAGGTCCAGGTCGAGCCGTGCTCGAGCGCCACCGGCCAGAACCGGCTCGCCGAGAAGCGCGGCTGGATCACGCAGGTCGCCCCGACCCACAGGCTCGCCAGCATCGAATAGGCCAGCGCATTGGTGTGGAACAGCGGCAGATAGGTCTGGTGCACGTCGCTCGCGTGCAGGTCCTGATGCGCGGCGTTGATCTTGGCGCCCCACAGCGCGTTGGCATGGGTCCACAGCACCGCCTTCGGCCGCGACGTGGTGCCGGAGGTGTACTGCACGCTGCACGGTGCGAGCGGATCGATCGGGCGCTTCGGCCGGTCGGCGCTGTCGGCGAACAGCGCGTCAAAGCTGTCGCCGCGTGCGGGCGCTTGCGCCGGCGCCTGCCCGGCGTCATGGGAGGTCACCGCGATCCAGCGCAGCCCCTTGCAGTTGGCCGCGATCAGTTCGGCATAGGCCGGCTGGGTGATCGCGGCGACCGCGCCGCAATGGCCGGCGAAATATTCGATCTCGGCCGCAGCCGAGCGGGTGTTGGTGGTGACGGCAATCGCGCCGAGCTCGACGCAGGCGAACCACGACATGATCGCCTCGACGCAGTTGTCGAGATGGATCAGGACATAGTCGCCTTGCTTGATGCCGCGTTTGGCGAGGCCCGCCGCGAGTGCGCCGACGCGCTCATGGAATTCGCCGTAGCTCCAATGCCGCGCCGGCGCGTCGAACGGCGCCCAGATCAGGAACGGATGATCGCCGCGCACCTCGGCGCGCATTCTTAGCAGCCATGGCACGTCGAGCCCGGCAAACGGTCCCACGATTCCCGGCACAGCCTTTGAATTGGTCATATGTCCTCCCGCAGCCTTGGCGGCCGCCCTTGATCTTGGTTGAGAGCAGTTCTGCCATCGGCGTGCGTCGAGAGCAAATCGGGATTTGCAGAGCAATGTTGCGCCAAAGCGATCCGTTCCGCCGCGCGGAAAGGGTGGATCTATACTCGGCAGCTATGATCGGGGGCGCTTCACAGCCTCGCAACGACGCTAGTTTGCGTCACGTTCATACGACGAAATCTCGATCAGGCTGCCGTCGGGATCGCGGCAATAGACCGAGCGCAGCGTGCCGCGTGCGCCCTGCTTGGCGACCGGGCCCTCCTCGATCTTCACGCCGTTGGCCTTCAGATGCGCGACCACTTGTTCGGGCGTGCTCGAGGTGAGGAAGCAGAGGTCGTCGCTGCCGGCCGCCTCGTGATCGGCGGTGAACCATTCCAGCTTGTCGGCATCGCGCGGCCGCACGTTGATCTTCTGATTGCCGAACACCAGCGAGGTGCGCGGTGTCTTGCCCTTGCCGGGATCGAACACCTTCACCTCCATGCCGAGGATCCTGCTGTACCAGGCAACCGAGCGCACGACATCGGTGACGTTGATCACGAGATGGTCGAGCCCATTCACCTTGACGGACATGATCGATCCTCTTCGGTCCATAGCGTTTTCGAGCGAAGTGGACACCGGTTCGCGTGAAGAAAACGCGTCATAACAAGATTGCAGCTTAGTCTTTCGTCGCGGTCGGTGTCGCACGTGTCGCACTGGTCGCATCTGACATTGTTTGTTAAAACCGCGCCGCACGCAACGCAACAGAAACGGGCAGGGCACCAAACCCTGCTGGATTGGGAGAGACTTCATGATTTCACGCCGCACTGCGCTGGGCCTGATCGGGTCGGGGATTTCGACATTCGCGATCGGCCGCGCATCCGCAGCCGACTATCCGGCGCGGCCGGTGCGCTGGATCGTGGGCTATCCGCCGGGCGGCGCCACCGACATCATCGCGCGCCTGATCGGGCAGCGGCTGTCGGAGAAGCTCGGGCAGCAATTCGTGATCGAGAACAAGCCGGGCGCCGGCAACAATATCGGCACCGAGGCTGCGATCAACGCCGAGCCGGACGGCTACACCGTGCTGCTGGTCAATCCGGCGAACTACATCAACGCCTCGCTCTACGCCAATCTGAAGTTCAACTTCGTGCGCGACGTGGCGCCGGTTGCGTCCTTCAACCGCGTCCCGAACGTGATGACCGTCAACAAGGACGTGCCGGCGAAGAACGTCGCCGAGTTCATCGAATATGTGAAGGCCAATCCCGGCAAGGTGAACATGGCCTCGTCCGGCAACGGCACCTCGGTGCATCTCTCCGGCGAGATGTTCATGTCGATGACCGGCTGCAAGATGCAGCACGTGCCGTATCGCGGCGCTGCGCCTGCCATCACCGACATGCTGGGCGGCCAGGTGCAGGTGATCTTCGACAACATGCCCTCGATCATCCAGCACATCCGCTCCGGTTCGCTGCGCGCGCTCGGCGTGACGACGACGGATCGCTCCTCGCAATTGCCCGACGTGCCGGCGATCGCCGAGACCGTGAAGGGCTATGAGGCGAGCGCGCTGTTCGGCATGGGCGCGCCGAAGAACACGCCGAAGGAGCTGATCGCCAAGCTCAACACCGAGATCAACGCCGTTCTCGCCGAACCCGATATGCGCAAGCGTCTGGTCGAGCTCGGCGGCGACTCGTTGATCCAGACCCCGGAAGCCTTCGGCAACGACATCAAGGCCGAGACCGACAAGTGGAAGAAGGTGGTCGAGTTCGCGGGCCTCAAGGTCGAGTAGGCCCCGGACGTTCAGCGTTGCTGAACCGCGCGGGCAGCTCTGATCCGCGCGGTGATGCCCGTCTCGTGAAGTGAATTGCGGGGCCTTGACGCGGAATAAAATGACCTTCAGGAACCTTACCCGGGATGCCGCGCTTTAACTGCGGCATCTGAGGAGGCGGATCATGCGCACATCGCAAATCACAATGCTTGTCTTGGGAGCGATGACGCTTGTCGGAGCGGCGAGTATCACGCCGGCTTCCGCCGATCCTTATGATTATCCGTGGTGCGCGCAGGGGCCGAGCCTGGGCTACCCCGGCGAATGCGCCTACCGAACCTACGAGCAGTGCCTCGCAAGCGTATCGGGGCGCTTTCTCGCTTGCGGAGAGAATCCGCGCTTTCTGTTCAGCGAGCCCTCGCCGCCGCCGCGCCGCCATCAGCGTCGGCACCGGCCGGTCTACCCCGACTAGCAAACTTACCGACCGGCGCCGCGCAAGACGGCTTTGAAGCGTTTCGGCCTTCGTCGGGACGGCGCCCGTCGTCGCGCGATCGTGAAGACGCGCGCTTGACGCAGCGCCGTTTGCGCCTATACTAAACCATATGGTTAAGTATCAGGACGAAACGCTGGACCGCACCTTCGCGGCGCTTTCCGATCCCACCCGCCGCGCGCTGCTGGCGCGGCTCGGCGAGCAGGAAAGCCTGTCGGTGAGCGAGCTGGCGCAGCCGTTCGCGATGTCATTGCCGGCGATCATGAAGCATCTCGACGTGCTCACGGATGCCGGTCTGGTCGCGCGCGAGAAAACCGGCCGCACGGTGGCGTGCCGGCTCACCGCGCGGCCGATGGAGCAGGCGATGAACTGGCTCAATCGCTATGCGCAATTCTGGTCCGACAATCTCGACCGCCTTGCCGCTTTTGTGGAGGAAAACCCATGGCAGCCAACAAATCCGCAGTCGCAGCCGACGCCGGCCTTGCCGCGCGTCCCAGCCTCACCCTCACGCGGCGCCTCCGCGCCCGGCCGGAAAAGGTCTACGCCGCGTGGACCGAGCCGGAAAACCTAGTGCAGTGGTTCGGTCCGGGTCAGGTCAAGCCCGGCACGACGCAAGCCGAGCTCGATGTCCGTGTTGGCGGCCGCTACCGGATCAAGTTCACCGGCACCAACGGTGAATATCACGAGGTCGGCGGCGTCTATCGCGAGGTGGTGCCGAACGAGAGGCTGGTGTTCAGCTGGGCCTGGCATTCGACGCCGGAGCGCGTCTCCGAGGTGACGGTGTCGATCAGGCCGGACGGCGGCGGCACGTTGCTCACCTTCCATCACGCGCAGTTCGTCGATGAGACCGCGCGCGACAACCACCAGCGCGGCTGGACCGAATTCCTCGGCAATCTCCAACACTATGTCGACGCCTGAACCGCAGGGAGCATCGCATGTCTCAGCACAAGATCGTTTCGCGCGAAGAATGGACCGCGGCGCGCAAGGCGCTGATGGTCGGCGAGAAGCAACTCACCCAGGCCCGCGAAGCGCTGAGCCGGCAGCGCCGCGAGCTGCCTTGGGTGAAGGTCGACAAGGACTATGTGTTCGACGGGCCCGGCGGCAAGGTGACGCTCGGCGATCTGTTCAAGGGCCGGCCGCAGCTCGTGGTACAGCACGTGATGTTCGCGCCGGAGTGGGACGCGGCGTGCAAGAGCTGCTCGTTCTGGGTCGACGGCTTCGAGCGCATGGTTCCGCATCTGGCCGCGCGCGACACCACGATGGTCGCGATCTCGCGCGCACCGCTGGCCAAGCTCGAGGCCTTCAAGCAGCGAATGGGCTGGAGCTTCGATTGGGTCTCGTCGGGAGAGAATGACTTCAACTACGACTATGCGGTCTCGTTCACCCCCGAGCAGATCGACGCCGGGAACGCGCAATACAATTATGGAACGACCCCGCTCTACGGCCCCGAATTGCCCGGCATCAGCGTGTTCTATCGCGATGACGCCGGCACCGTGTTCCACACCTATTCCACATTCGCCCGCGGCCTCGACATGATGAATGCCGCCTATCACTACCTCGACCTGACGCCGCTCGGCCGCCACGAGGAGGGCTTGCCCTATCCGATGGATTGGGTGCGGCTACGTGACCAATACCAACCGGCACCGGTTCAGGCATCCTGCTGTCGCTCCTGATCGTCATTGCGAGCCAACAGGTCGCGCGTAGCGCGCCCGATGACGGCCTCCGCGAAGCAACCCATCGCGCCACAAGTGCAGGAATGGATTGCTTCGTCGCTTTGCTCCTCGCAATGACGGCGAAATAACAACAAGGAAACGCCCATGCCTTACGTCGATGGTTTCGTCGTCGCCGTGCCGAAGAAGAAACTCAAAGCCTATGCGAAGCTCTCGAAGATGGCCGGCAAGGTCTGGCGCGAGCATGGTGCGCTGGATTATCGCGAGTGGGTCGCCGATGACGTCAAGCCGGGCAAGCTGACGTCGTTTCCGCAGAGCGTGAAACTGAAGGCCGGCGAAACCGTCGTGTTCGCCTGGATCACCTACAAGTCGCGCGCCCAGCGCGACAGGATCAACGCCAAGGTGATGGCGGATCCGCGCTTCGCGTCGATGGATCCGAAAACCGCGCCGTTTGATCTCAAGCGCATGATCTATGGCGGCTTCACGAGCCTGGTGAAGGTCTGAGGCGGCACGGTTTCGCCGCAATCCGCGCAGTAACCGGCCGTTAAACATCACGCCCGGCGGGCTGAGCGATGCCGCTTGCGTTTACTTGGTGATCCCGTATACTTTGCGATACAAAGTGCGGGCAGATCATGCGCGACCTCGACAAGGCCTTGGCCGATATTCTCGCGATCCGCAGCCAGATTGCGGCGGGAACCGCATTCCGCGGCTACGGCCCGGCGACCGTCGCCGCCACCAGCGGCATCGCGCTCGTCACCGCGCTCGCCCAATATCTCTGGCTCGACGATCCCACCGGTCACCCGATCGCCTTCCTTGCCGGCTGGGCGGCGGCAGCGCTGCTGTCGGCGGTGCTGATCTGGATCGAGATGCAGGCGCGCTCGCGGCGGCATCATTCGGGCCTTGCCGACGCGATGGTCCAGCAGGCGATCGAGCAGTTCGTTCCCGCCGTTATCGCCGGCGTGTTGCTCGCGGTCCTGCAATGGAAATTCGCGCCCGAGACGCTGTGGATGCTGCCGGGCCTGTGGCAGGTGCTGGTGAGCCTCGCCGTGTTTGCCTCGGTCCGCCTGCTGCCGCGCACGATCGCGCTCGGCGGTGCCTGGTATTTCCTGTCGGGCTTCACGGTGCTGTTGATTGCAAGCCAGAGCCACGCGCTGTCGCCCTGGACCATGGGACTGCCATTCGCGATCGGCCAGTTGCTGCTCGCAGCGCTGTTGTATTTCGCTTCCGGAGGCCATGATGCCGAAGACTGACGTGACCACCGCGCCATTCGCCTATGATGGCCTCGACCGCGTCATCCACGAGAAGGCGCGGCTCGGTCTGCTGACCTCGCTGATGGCGCATCCGAAGGGGCTCGCCTTCGCCGACC
The DNA here is from genome assembly GCF_007993935.1 of Bradyrhizobium macuxiense. Classification (GTDB taxonomy): domain Bacteria; phylum Pseudomonadota; class Alphaproteobacteria; order Rhizobiales; family Xanthobacteraceae; genus Bradyrhizobium; species Bradyrhizobium macuxiense_A. The sequence goes on from NZ_VITY01000004.1 coordinate 401,009, forward strand.
TCAAGCAGCTCTGCGGCCTGACCGACGGCAATCTCAGCCGGCATCTGCAGGTGTTGCAGGAGGCCGGCCTCGTCGATGTCATCAAGGGTTATGAAGGCAATCGCCCGCACACCACCTGCCGCCTGACCAGGAGTGGCCGCCGCCGTTTCCTCGACTATCTCGCCGTGCTCGAGCAGCTGGTGCGCGACGCGGCCAAGGCTGCAGGCACGGCCGACAAGGCTGAAAAGACCGCCGGCAAGGATGAAGGCGCATCTGGCCGCCTTGGTATCCAGCCGGTTTGATCATCCCCTTTTTTTGCCCGGAGACTTTGTGATGCAAAGCAACGTTGCGCTCAAGCCGGAAACCATCGCCCGGCTCCATGTCGGCATCATCATGGACGGCAACGGCCGCTGGGCGACGCGGCGCGGCCTGTCGCGGCTGCGCGGACATGAGGCGGGCGTCGAGGCGATCCGCCGCATCGTCGAGGCCGCGCCGGACCAGGGCGTCGGCACGCTGACGCTCTACGCATTCTCGAGCGACAATTGGCGTCGGCCGAAAGCCGAAGTCACGGCGCTGATGGCGCTGTTGCGGTTCTATCTCGCCAACGAGATCGCGGCCCTGGTGCGCAATGGCGTCCGCCTCACCGTGATCGGCCGCCGCGACCGGCTGCCCGATGGTATCGCGGCCGCGATCACCCGCGCCGAGGCCGAGACTTGCGACGGCACCACGCTGCATCTGCGCATCGCGATCGACTATTCGGCACGCGACGCGATCCTGAACGCCGCGGCGCGCGCCGCCGGTACAGGCCAGCTGAGCCGCGAGAGCTTCGCCGATCTCATCACCGGGGAAGCCGGCTTGCGTGACGTCGACCTCATCATCCGCACCTCGGGCGAGAAGCGGCTGTCGGACTTCCTGCTCTGGGAGGGCGCCTATGCCGAGCTGCACTTCACCGAGCGGATGTGGCCCGAATTCGATGCCGATGATCTCGCCGACGCGCTCGCCTCGTTCCACCGCCGCGAGCGCCGCTTCGGCGGGCTGACCGCGATCGCACCGGCGGAGGTCGCGAACCTCTAGAGCATGATCCGGAAAATTGCGAAGCGGTTTTCCGGAAAGATCATGCTCAAACGGTAAGCTTGCGCGAGTTGCGCCAAAAGCCCGGCCGGGGGGTTGGGCTCTCTTCTCACAAGATGCGGGGACGAACGATCACGCCAACCAAAGCGGGAGCGATCATCCATGCGCATTCTTCTCATCAACGTGCCGCACCCGGCGATCGGCAGCCGGATCCCGGACGACCATCTGCCGCCGCTCGGCCTACTGTCGATCGGCGGTCCGCTGATCGACGACGGGCACCACGTTCGGCTGCTCGATGCCGAGTTCGGGCCGATGCCGCTCGAAGCTATCGTGGCGGAGGCATCGCGGTTTTCGCCGGATGCTGTCTTGTTCGGCCATTCCGGCTCGACCTCGGGCCATCCGGTCATCGCGGAAGTGGCGCAGGCCATTGTCAACGCCGTGCCCAAGGTGCGGATCGTCTATGGCGGAGTGTTTCCGACCTATCATTGGCGCGAGATCCTGCGCGAGGAGCGCTACGTCACCGCGATCGTGCGCGGTGAGGGCGAAGAGACCGCGCGGCGCCTGATGCGGGCGCTGGAGACCGGCGACGATCTTCGCATCATCAACGGCATCGCCTTCCGCGACGACTACGGGCCGCGCGTCACGCCGCCTGCGCCGGTTATCCGAGACCTCGATGCCTATCGCGTCGGCTGGGAGCTGATCGATCACGCGCGCTACAGTTACTGGGGAGGGCTGCGCGCCGTTGTCGTGCAGTTCTCGCGCGGCTGCCCGCATCTCTGCAATTATTGCGGCCAGCGCGGCTTCTGGACGCGATGGCGGCACCGCGATCCCGTGCGTTTTGCCAAGGAGCTGGCGCGGCTGCATCGCGAGCACGGCGTCAAGGTGATCAATTTCGCCGACGAGAATCCGACCGTCTCGAAGAAGGCCTGGCGCACTTTCCTCGAGGCTCTGATCGCGGAGAATGTCGATCTGATTCTGGTGGGCTCGACCCGCGCCGACGACATCGTGCGCGATGCCGACATCCTGCACCTCTACAAGAAGGCGGGCTGGCAGCGCTTTCTGCTCGGCATGGAGAACACCGACGAGAAGACGCTGGAGCTGATTCGCAAGGGCGCGACCACCACGATCGATCGTGAGGCTATCCGTTTGATGCGCCGGCACGGCATCTTGTCGATGGCGACCTGGGTGGTCGGCTTCGAGGAGGAGACCGACCGCGATCATTGGCGCGGCCTACGGCAGTTGTTGTCTTACGATCCGGATCAGATCCAGATGCTCTACGTCACGCCGCATCGCTGGACGCCGTATTTCCGTCTCGCGGCAGAGCGGCGGGTCATCCAGACCGATCGCAGGCTCTGGGACTACAAGCATCAGGTGCTCGCGACACGGCACATGCCGCCATGGCGCGTGCTGCTCTGGTTCAAGTTCACCGAGATGGTGCTGCAATGCCGCCCGAAGGCCTTGCTCCGCGTGCTGTTTCATCGCGACGCCGAGCTTCGTCATGCGATGCGCTGGTACACGCAGATGGGACGCCGGGTCTGGCCGCACGAAATCCTCGGCTTCCTGCGCGACCCCAGGCTGAAGAACGGGCCGACCGTGCGGGAATTTTGGGGCGAGCCGCAGGATAGTGAAGAAGAAGCGATGTCATCGCAGCGGCCCGAGCGCAGCGTCGGCACATCGCGCGCAGCGTAAATCGATACCGTCATGCCGGGGTCTGGATAACTGGCGCTAATGACTGGGCGCCTGAGTCATCAGCGCGATAATTTCCAGATCGACTGCGCAGAACAAAAAGAACCGTGGCGGTCGAGGCGGCGAATTGAGCATACAGGTTGCGATTCTAAAAATACTGGCCAGTCACGTCAGCGGCAGAGCCACACTCGATTCCCTCAAGCACGACCTCGCTATCCTCTCGTCGAGCGGCGACGATTGGCATGCGCGGATCAAGCGTCTGGCGTCGCGGGTTCCCGAACTCGACATCTTCAGCAATGGTTATGTGCTGCGTGACGTCGAAGGCTGGGAGGTCACACCGGCTGGACGGGAGCTCCTGCGCGCGCTGGAAGCCGTCACGCAAGACAATCTGCCGGCTGCGCCAGTGGCCGAGGCCGCGGTCCGCGCCGAAGGCAGGTTGATCGTGGTCGGTCATCGCTTCCGGAACAGCGTGCGGCCGCAACAGAATGCGGAGCCGAGCGCGTCAGTGCGCCGCCGGCCGTCCCGCGAGCCGCGTTGAACCTCGCAGCATTGCCGGCGACCTACCTTCGGGACGTGGTTCTGGAGGTCGCAAATGACTGCATTGGCTCAATCGATCGCTCGGGTATTTCCGGCCAATTCGATTCGGAGCAGCATCGCCCGGCATGTCCTGCTGTTCGGCTTTGCCGTCCTGTTCGTCGCGGTGCTCAGGGCAAGCTATGGCCTCGATCTGAGTGCGGGCTTCTTCTGATTTTTCCGGCCGCAAGTCATACTGGGTTAACCGGACCGGGATAGCTAAGCGCACGCTATCCTTGCATCTCGAACCCGGGCCGATCTTCCATGGATAAGCCGATGCGCTGCCAGTGCGGCAGGACGCGGACCATTGTGCTCGACAAGCATTTCCGGACCGCGCTGCTATGCCCCAAATGCGATGAAGCCCAGCTGGCCGCGCCGGCCAGGCCGGAGCAACGGGTGTTGACCGCGCGATAGCCGGTCGTCTTCGGCGCCGAAACTGGCCAGCGCGATGGGATTGACTTGAATCGCGATGGCGCTTTGGATCGCTGTTTGAGCATGGTCTTTTCGGAAAACCGCTTCGCACTTTTCCGGATCATGCTTTAGGTTCCGTCTGACGAAACGGTCCAAAGCGAAACCCGATGCCGCATCCTTCCGATACCACCGCCGCAACGCCTGCTGACGTGACGCTTGCCGACGTGCGCCGTGCCGCCGAAACCATCAGTGACTCGGTCATGGTTACGGCGTGCAACGAGAGCCGCACGCTCGGCGAGATCTGCGGCTGCCGCCTGTTCCTCAAATTCGAGAACCTGCAATTCACCTCGACCTTCAAGGAGCGCGGCGCGCTGAACCGGCTGCGGGCGCTGTCCGCCGAAGAGCGCAAGCGCGGGGTGATCGCGATGTCGGCCGGCAATCATGCCCAGGGCGTGGCCTATCACGCGAAACGGCTCGGCATCCCCGCCACCATCGTGATGCCGATCGGCACGCCGATGGTGAAGATCGAAAACACCAGACGGCACGGCGCCGAAGTCATCATCACCGGGCAGACGCTGGAAGAATGCTTCGCCTTCGTCGGCACGCACGCCGCAGAGCGCGGCCTGATCCTGATCCACCCCTATGACGATCCGCTGATCATCGCCGGCCAGGGCACGATCGGGCTCGAAATGCTCGAGGCGGTGCCGGAGCTCGATATCCTGGTGGTGCCGATCGGCGGCGGCGGGCTGATCTCGGGCATCGCCACGGCCGCCAAGGCGATCAAGCCGTCGGTGCAGGTCGTCGGCGTGCAGGCCCAGCTCTATCCGTCGATGTACAATGCCGTCAAAGGCGAGCAGCTGCCGATGCGCGGCGATACGCTCGCCGAAGGCATCGCGGTCAAGGCGCCCGGGCAGATCACCACCAGGATCGTGCGCGACCTCGTCGACGACATCGTGCTGGTCAGCGAGGACCAGATCGAGCGCGCGGTCGCGACCCTGATCTTGATCGAGAAGACGGTGGTCGAGGGCGCCGGCGCCGCCGGCCTTGCAGCGGTGCTCGCGGCACCGGAGCGCTTTGCCGGCCGCAAGGTCGGCCTCGTGCTGACCGGCGGCAACATCGACACCAGGCTGATCGCTTCGGTCCTGACCCGTGAGCTCGCGCGCGAAGGACGGCTGACGCAGCTGGCGCTCGACATCGTCGATCGGCCCGGACAGCTCGCGGCGGTGTCGATCCTGCTTGCCGATGCCGGCGCCAACATCATCGAGGTCTCGCATCAGCGCACCTTCTCCGATCTGCCGGCGAAGGCGACGCTGCTCGAGCTCGTGATCGAGACCCGCGACCGCGACCATCTGGAGGACGTGCTGGCGAGGCTCAACGCCGAAGGATTCGCGGTGCGGGAGAGCTAGGGATCTTGCACTCTTCGTCGTGAGCTGAAGTACTCAACCCGTCATCGTGAGGAGGCCGCCAGGCGGCCGTCTCGAAGGATGAATCGGCCACCAGCCGGGCCGTGCATCCTTCGAGACGCGCTGCGCGCTCCTCAGGATGACGGGTCATTAGGTTGGCGAATTAGGCCTTCTCATCGCCTGCTGCCAACTCGGCGAGTTTCGCGATCGTGTTGAGATTGCGCGCGGTGCCGTTCGCGGCGGCGGGGATCTTCAGCTTCGAACGGCCCATGCCGCTGCCATAGGCGACGTAGATCTCGCGCTTGCCGAGCCGCATCTCTTCGTCCTGCTGGCCCTTGACGTCCTTCAGGGCGTCCTTGGGCGGCGGCTCGTCGAGGAAGATCGCGACCGTAAGATTCGGCGGCGCTTTCGGAAACGGATTGGCCTTCAGCACCGCGGCGATCTCGTCCGCGCTCCTGACGGCAACGCCGACCGGCTTGCCGGCATAGGCCTGCAGCCGCTGCTCCAGCGCGGCCTTGACCTTGGGCGCACCGAGTTTGGAGGAGAACACGACATTGCCGCTGGCGATGTAGGTCTCGACGTCGGCAAATCCGGCGTCGACGCACATCGCCTTCAATTCGGCCATCGGCAGCTTGCCGGTGCCGCCGACATTGACCGCGCGCAACAGGGCGACATAACGCGGCATCACGGTCTCACGTCAGCAGCAACGTCATGCCGGGATCGCCCTTCTGCATTGCGCGCTGGTAGGCCGGACGCGCGGCGATGCGACCGAGGTAGTTCCTGATGTGGGGGCAGCGGCCGAGGTCATAGGGCAGGAAATAGCGCATCGTCGTCAGCGAGAAACCGATCATGATATCGGCCGTCGTGAACGTATCGCCCGCGAGATATGTGGCGTCACGGACGCGCGCCTCGATCAGATCGAACGAACGGTCGACCCTCGCTTTGGTCGCCACCAGCATCGGATTGTCGGCCGCAAGGTTGAGCCGATGCAGGATCATGCTGCGGCCCATCTGCGCCTGCAGCGTGCCGTTGGCGAAGTGAAACCAGTACAGGAACTGGGCGAAGTCAGGATGATCCGGTTTCAGCGCCAGCCGTCCATTGCCGTATTTGGCGACGATGTATTCGACGACAGCGCCGGATTCGGCCAGCACCAGCTCGCCGTCGGTGATGACGGGCGCAGCGCCGATCGGATGCAGCGCCTTGTAATCGGCCGGCGCCAGCATCGTGACGGGGTCGCGCGTGGTGCACTTCAGTTCGTACGGGATCTCCAGCTCCTCGCACAGCCAGACGATCCGCTCCGATTGCGACTTGCCGAGATGGTGAACGGTGAGCATGCGCGCTCCTGAAGCATGATCCGAAAAAGTGGACACCGGTTTTCCGAAACGATCATGCGAAAATAATGATCATGATGCGCTTCCATGGAAGCGCATCAGGCGTCCGCTTTCTTCTTCGCCGGCTTCTTCTCAGACTTCTTCTTGGATTCCGTGGCCGGCGGCGGCTCTTCCATCGCCTTCTTCATGGCGCGGGCATAGGCGTCGGCGGCGTTCTCGGCCGAATTCTGCAACCGCTTGGCGGTCGCGGTCGCGTTCAGGATCGTGCTCTTGGCGAGGTGGCGGAAGCGCGCCTTGGTCTCTTTGTCCTTGGCCTTGGCCGCGCGCGCGACCCAGACGGCCTGGCGCTTCTTGGCAGCCGCCATCACGGCCTTGGTCTGCGCTCTTGCGGTTTGCCGGATGACGGCGTCGAGGTCGGCTTCGGCCATTCAGATACACTCATTGACTGGACATGCGCCGATGGGGCGCACGGAAGGAGGGGAGCTATCACTAGCTTAACCGGCGCCGTTTGAACATGCCGATCCTCTTGCGATCCCCTGGAGCGGCCACAGCCAGCGGCTGCCGTGCCGGTCAAACCAATGAACGCTCTACCGGGCGTACGGTTCGGCATGATATAGCGGCGCGGCCCGGCCGGAGCCGCGCAGTCCAATCGAGGTTTCGATGCCAGCAATCAGCCGACGGAGCCTGCTTGGCGGCCTTGCCGTGCTGGCCGCATCGCCTACGCTTGCGGCGACGGCCGAGCCGCTGACCGTCGATGGCGGCGACGGCCGCGTCACGCTCAACCGTTTCGCTTCCGGGCGCACCGGCAAGCGGCCGGCCGTGCTTGTCCTGCACGGCTCGCGCGGCTTCGATCTCAGGCCGCAGGCCTACGAGCGCTATGCCAACGCGCTGACGGCTGATGGCATCGACGCCTATTTCGTGCGCTACTACACACAGGCCGACGAGCAGGCATTCGAGACGATGCACACGCGCGAGCGTCGCGAGGCGTACGAGACCGGGCGGTTCGACGCCTGGGCCGCGCGCGTTTCGTCGGCGCTGTCAGCGGTGCTGGCAGGCGCGGACAGTTCCGGCCGGATCGGACTGCTCGGCTTTTCGCTTGGCGGTTACGTTGCCGCGGCAGCGGCGGCGCGTGACGAGCGGGTGTCCGCGCTGGCTGTGCTGTATGGCGGCATGCCCGACAAGATCGCGCCTCAGGTGAAACATCTGCCGCCGATGATCGAATTGCACGGCGAGGCCGATCGCAACGTGCCGCTTGCCAGCGGTGAGGCGCTTGTCAGGCTGGGCAAGTCGGTCGGCGCCGCGGCGGAGATCATCCGGTATCCGGGCAAGGCGCACGGATTTGATTTTGCAGACAATGACCCAATGACCGCTGACGCGGTCAGCCGTGTTGCCGGATTCTTCCAGGCTCGCCTGAGCGCGGCGTAGGTCTATTCCGCGGACGGAGCCGGCGGCACCTTGGCACCGGCGAGCAGTCCGGCCAGCTCCACTTGCCGGCCGAGCCCGGTCTTCGCCAGCACTGCCTTGAGCTGGTTGCGCACCGTTTCGCGGGAGATCCCGAATGCGACGGCGATCGCCTCGACGGTGCGTCCTTCGCCGATGCCGCGCGCGACGCGTGCCTCGGCCGGCGTCAGGTCGAACAGGCCCTGCAACACTTCCGCGGTCGGCACCTCTGATGGCACCACCGGCGTCACGATCACGATCGCCACCGCGCGGTCGAACAGGTCGCGCGCCGCGCCCTGGATCGGGACCAGATGTACGATCAGCGGCGGACGATCGGCCTGTGCCGCGATCGGGATCGAGCGGACCTCCACGCTGATGAGGCCGTGATCGAGCGCTCCGACGGCCTGCGCGAACAGCGCATCGGCGGCAGGCGCGGCCAGCGTCAGGCGATCGGTACGATCCTGCATCACGTCGGGCACCAGGCGGTCGAACAACGTGTTGGCCGCCATCAGGCGGCCGCCGCGCCGCAGCACCGCCGCGGGCAGGCCGAGCATCGCCAGCGACTCGGTTGCCGCCCTGGCGCGCTCCATCCCGAGCCGCGCCGACAGCAGCGCGGCCCGCGCCAGGTGCGGGCGCAGCGCGTCGAGCTGTTCGATCGCTTCCGGCTCGATCGGCCCGTGCTGGTACTCGCGCTCGACGCTGAAGATCAGCACGTCGCCGCTCGGCACCGGGATCGCGGTACCGGCGCCCCATCCGAGCCCGCGCGGCCGGAAGAATTCGCGGATCTGGAAATCCTGTTGCACTTCCTCGGGCGTATCGAACACGTCGATATCGCGCAGGAAGCCGGCATGATTGGCCGCGAGCAGGCGCGGCAACCGCCCGTTGCGCTCGTGCCAGCCGCCTTCGACATAGGCAACGGTGTCGTCGTGCATGTCGGGGGAGGCGACCCAACGGACGTCGTGCGGGTCTGCCGTCAGCAGCACGATACCGCGCGCTTTTGCGATCTCGCCGACCTGATGCAGAACGTTCGGCCATAACTCCGGGAGGACCGCGGCCTCATAGGCCAGTTCAATCAGATGCTCGTGCAGGTCGTTCGCCATCGGCCATTCCAGAAATGCTGTTGCCCAACAGATAAACCCATCGATCGCGGAATTATTGCCTAGAGCAATTCAGTCCGGTCCACGAGTCCGGGCTATTCCGGTGCGACCACTCGTATCACGAGGAATTCCGGTGTTTGGCGGGCCTTGCGGGTGAGCCTCGCGCCGGCGTGTCGGGCCTCGCTCGCTTGGCGGCAGCCCGGCGCGTGGCTGCCAGCGCCGCCTGCGCCCAGACGAGGAGCTCGCCGGGCTCGAGCAACGCACCGAAGGCCGCTCAAGGTCACCGAGATCAAGCCGAAGACCTGATAACTCGATGGTCGGGACTTGATGATCAAGCTCGATGACCGGGACCTGACGATCGCCGGCGGTTGTGGCGAAACTGAACCCGCGCGACAGTCAGACATCTTTCCGAAGTGTCGCGAAACGCAGTCGCCATGAATTGCCGCGGCGTCCGGCCCGGCAGCGTCACACGTTTGCAACGCTGCGCGTGATCGTTCGACCATGAACATCCTTTAATTTGTATCTGCGCGACTTGTCGCGCCTGCTAGGCGGCCATCTTGTGACATTCAGTCGAGCCATCGCCGGCTCGGGGAGGGCCGATGATCAGCCGCAGGGCGCTTTCCGGACTGCTCATGACGCTGGTCGGACCCTCATCGATCCCCGGCAACACGCTGGGGCTAGGTCATTGCCGGGGATCGTGCGCGAATGTCGACCTGCCGGCGCTCGGCTACGATACGTTCTGCCGGTCGTTCTTCGAAATCGCGGCGAAGGGAAAACTGCGCGCGATCGCAACCGGCCCGGACATCCGACGGGAGATGCGCTCGCTGTTCCGGGCGCGGCGGCTCTATCGGCCTTCCCGCGATGACATAAGGATTCTCTGGCGCGACACGGCGGATGGATTCTCGGTCGCGAAAGTCGAGTTCGATCTGGAATGCGGCGTGCCGGTGCGCGGATGTCTCGGGATCCCCGACGGCGCGTTCAGGGGATTGATCCTGCTCGGTCATGGCATGGCGAGCACGCCGGAGCGATGCTTCGATGGTGCCGACAAGGACTACATGAACGCGCTCGGCAAGCAGCTTTGCCAGGACGGCTATGTCGTCTGGTGTCCCTACATCGTCCAGATCGGAAATCAGGAAAGCCAGAACAACATCGCCGCGATGCTGGCATCCCATGGCGTCTCCGCGCATAACGTGTCGTGCGCATCGATCGACGCCGGCGAAACCGTCTGCCGGAAGCTGACCGGTACGTCCGGTCTGAATATCGGCGTCTACGGGGTGTCCTCGGGCGCGTTTCTTGCGCTGCATCTGGAAGCCGCGACTGGTCGCATGCGGCCGACCGTCGTCTCCGGATACATGCGTGACGAGAAGAAGTTTCTGATGTCGTCCACGATCAGCAAGAACCTCGGCATCGAACTTGCGGCCTACATTCATTTCGCCAACAGCCGCGCCAAATACACCGGCGCGGAGCTGGCATACCTGCTCTGTCCGTGCCCGCTGTTCGTCGAGATCGGCAGCAACGATGCTGCAAACGCGATCGAGCTCGGGCGGGACGAGAAGTTTGCGGAAATGCAGTCGGTCTACGCGGCCGCAGCCCATCCGCAACTGATCGAGACGGACGTCTTCGACGGCGTGCACGAGGCCAGCGGCAAGCGTGCAAGGCCCTGGCTGTACGGCCATCTGGCGTCGCCTGTCTATCAAGAGACATCTCGCTTGAAGAACGCCATCGCGTTGTGAGTGGCGGTCGCTATTCCCGCTGCAATACGTCGCCGAGCCTGCACTTGCGCGCATCACATTCATGGGAACGGTCGGTGTCCGTGGCATGCAACGGGCCGATGACGTTACAGGATTGTCGGATTGGGCGCGTTATGATCTCCTGTAACGCACCTTGCCTATCCTTGGCCTTCACGGTCTGAGGGAACTCGACGTCATATCCGTCTCGTCAAGCTTGTTGATAGCCGAAGGGTTGGACCGCATGAGTGGTACGGAACGAATGCTCGGTGGATTGGCAGGGCTTCTCGTATCGGCAGCACTGGCGGCTATCGGGATTTCGGCGGCCCACGCCCAGGCAGGTCCGCCCGGGCCTCCTGCCGTCGGCGTGTTCGAGGCGGTGAAGCGGCCGGTCACCGAGACCAGTGAATTTCTGGGGCGCATCGAGGCTCCCAACCGTGTCAATGTGGTGGCGCGCGTCACCGCGTTCCTGGACAAGCGGAACTTCGTCGAGGGCGCCGAGGTCAAGGCCGGTGACCTGTTGTATCAACTCGAGCGCGGCCCGTTCGAGGCCGACCTCGCATCGAAGAAGGCGCAGGTCGCCCAGTTGCAGGCGACGCTGGTCAACGCCAAGCTGACCACCGACCGCGCCAAGTCGCTGCTCGGCGGACCGGCCGGCCAGCAATCGAGCGTTGACGCCGCGGTCGCCAACCAGCAGAGCCTCGAGGCACAGGTGCAGGCCGCGCAGGCGCAGGTCGACCTGTCCCAGATCAATCTCGACTACACCATGATCCACTCGCCGATCGACGGCAGGATCGGACGCACCGCGGTCACCGAAGGTAACGTCGTGACGCCGAGTTCGGGAACCCTGACGACCATCGTCAGCCAGGACCCGATGTATGTCACGTTCCCGGTGCCGCTGCGCGAGGCGCTCGATCTGCGCGAGCGTTATGCGACGCGCGGGGGCTTCAAGGCGGTCGTCATCCGCGTGCGCCTGCCGGACGGCCGGCTGTACGACAAGGTCGGCGAGTTGAACTTCGTCAACAACACGATTGCGCAAAACACCGACACCATCTCTTTGCGCGGCACCATTCCGAACCCGTCGACATACACGTCCGTCGCAGCCGGCGGTTCGGTCCGCGAGCTCACCGACAACGAGTTCGTCACCGTTCTGCTGGAAGGCGTGCAGCCGGTCGAGGTGCTGGCGATCCCGCGCTCGGCGGTGCTGTCGGACCAGCAGGGCGAATATGTCTACATCGTCGGCGCGGACAACAAGGCCGAGCAGAAGCGGATCCAGCTCGGACAATCGACGTCGACGATTGCGGCAGTGACGGGCGGCATCGCGCTTGGCGACAAGGTCATCGTCGAAGGATTGCAGAAGGTCAAGCCGGGCGAGGTGGTCGCGCCGGGGCCTGCCAGCGCGTTGATCCAGTCGAGCATGAAGGTCTCGGCGGATGGTGGCGCCGGCAGCGCGCCGAAATCGACGGGCAATAACCCATGATTTCCGCTGTTTTTGTCGATCGTCCGCGGCTTGCCATCGTCATCGCGTTCGTGATCACGATCGCGGGCGGGCTGGCGCTGATGCAAATCCCGGTCGCTCAGTTCCCGGACATCGTGCCGCCGCAGGTCACGGTCTCGGCCGTGTTCCCCGGCGCTTCGGCCGAAGTCGTCGAATCGAGCGTCGCCCAGCCGCTGGAAGCGCAGGTCGTTGGCGTCGACAAGATGCTCTACATGAAGTCGACCAGCGGCAATGACGGCAGCTACACGCTGACGGTCTCGTTCGCACTCGGCACCGATCCCGACATCAACACCGTCAACGTCAACAACCGTGTGCAGAGCGCGCTCGCGCAACTGCCGACCGAGGTGCAGGCGCAAGGCCTGACCGTGCAGAAGAAATCCTCGGCCGTGCTGCAGTTCATCGTGCTGTACAGCAAGAGCAGCGAGCAGGACCCGCTGTTCATCACCAACTACGCCATCATCAACGTGCTGGACGCGATCTCGCGCACGCCCGGCGTCGGGCAGGCGTCGCTGTTCGCCAAGCTGAACTATTCGATGCGAATCTGGTTCGACACCCAGCGCCTGACCAGCCTCAATCTGGCGCCGTCGGACGTGATCGCCGCGATCCGTGCCCAGAGCGTGCAGGCGCCGGTCGGCCGCATCGGCGCGCGTCCGATCAGCAACGATCAGCAGTTCCAGTTCAACGTGCAGACCCAGGGCCGCCTGACGACATCCAAGCAGTTCGGCGACATCGTGCTGCGGGCCAATCCGGACGGATCGGTGCTGCGGATCAGGGATGTCGCCCGCGTCGAGATCGGCGCGCAGAACATGGATTCGGAGTCGCGGATCGACGGCAATCCCGGGGTGCCGATGGGCATCTATCTCGCGCCCGGCGCCAATGCGGTGACCACGGCCAAGGCCGTGCAGGCGACGCTTGCGAAGCTGTCGGAGCGGTTTCCGCCGGGCCTGACCTACCTCGTGCAATACGACTCGACGACCTTCGTCTCCGACACGATCAAGGAAGTGATCAAGACGCTCGGCGAGGCCTTCGTGCTCGTCGTGATCGTGGTGTTCCTGTTCCTCGGCAATCTGCGCGCCACGTTGATTCCGGCGGTCGCGGTGCCGGTCAGCCTGATCGGCGCCTTCGCGGTGCTGCTGGCGCTCGGCTATTCCGCCAACACGGTCTCGCTGCTGGCAATGGTGCTTGCGATCGGCATCGTGGTCGACGACGCCATCGTCGTGGTCGAGAATGTCGAACGCGTCATGGAGGAGGAGCCGGAGCTGTCGCCGGCCGACGCCACCAAGAAGGCGATGGCGCAGATCACGGCGCCGATCATCGCGATCTCGCTGGTGCTGCTCTCGGTGTTCGTGCCGATCGCATTCATCCCGGGCATCTCCGGCACCCTGTTCCGCCAGTTCGCGGTGACGATCAGCGCGGCGATGGTGATCTCGGCGCTGAACGCACTGACATTGTCGCCGGCGCTGTGCGCCGTGTTCCTGCGCCACGGCGGACCGCGCCGCGGCATCATGGGACGGGTGCTCGACAGCATCGACTGGGTGCGCGACCGCTATGCCGGCGTGGTGCAGCGGCTGGTTCGTCTTGCGGTGCTGTCGCTGGTCGCGGTGCTGGTGTTCGCCGGCGCGGTGTTCGGCGTGTCGAAGATCACGCCGACCGGCTTCCTGCCCGAGGAGGACCAGGGCGCCTTCTTCATCGCCGTGCAATTGCCTGACGGCGCCTCCGTGGCGCGCACCAGCGAGGTCACCAAGCAGGTCGAGGCGCTGTTGAAGAAGAACCCGGCGGTCGATCACGTGCTGTCGATCATCGGCTTCTCGTTGCTCGATGGTGCGAGCGAGCCGAATTCCGCCTTCATGGTGGCGCGCATGAAGGCATTCGCGGACCGCAAGGCCGTCACCGAGTCCGTTCAGGCCGCGATCGGGCAGACCTTCGTCGGGGGATCGCAGATCCGCCAGGCCTCGGTGCTGCCGTTCAACCTGCCGCCGATCATCGGGCTGTCGACATCAGGCGGCTTCGAATATCAGCTCGAGGCGCTGGAAGGCCAGGACCCGGCTTCGCTCAGCAGCGTGATGGGCGGGCTGATCGGCGCCGCCAACCGCAATCCGAACCTGACCCGCGTGTTCTCGACCTTCACCGCGACCAACCCATCGGTCTATCTCGACATCGATCGCGCCAAGGCACAGGCGCTCGGCCTCAACATGGCCGACGTCTTCACCGCGCTGCAGGCCACGCTCGGCGGCATCTATGTCAACAACTTCAACCTGTTTGGCCGCACCTGGCAGGTCAACGTGCAGGGCGATGCCGCCAATCGCCGCGACATTCCCGACATCTGGCAGATCTATGTGCGCAACACCGGCGGCGAGATGGTGCCGATCCGCTCGATCGCAAGCTTGCGGATCGTCACCGGCCCACAGGTGATCACGCGCTACAACAATTATCGCTCGGTCACGGTGAACGGCAGCCCGGCGGCGGGCGTGTCGTCGGGCACCGCGATCGCGACGATGGCCGACCTCTCGAAAACGACGTTGCCTTCTGGCTATTCCTATGAGTGGACCGGCACCGCCTATCAGGAGCAGGCGGCCTCCGGCCAAACCGGCATCATCCTCGCGCTCGCGGTGCTGTTTGCCTATCTGTTCCTGGTGGCGCTGTATGAGAGCTGGACGATCCCGATTCCCGTGCTGCTGTCGGTCACGGTCGGCGTGTTCGGCTCCTATCTCGCGATCAAGCTCGCAGGGCTCAACCTCGATCTCTACGGCCAGATCGGCCTCGTTGTGCTGATCGCGCTCGCCGCCAAGAACGGCATCCTGATCGTCGAGTTCGCCAAGGAGCAGCGCGAGGCCGGCCGGCCGATCGCGGAAGCTGCGACGACGGGCGCGCAGATGCGTTTCCGCGCCGTGATGATGACCTCGATCGCGTTCATCCTCGGCCTGGTGCCGCTGGTGGTCGCAACCGGCGCCGCGGAAATCAGCCGCCGCGCGGTCGGCACCGCGGTGTTCGGCGGCATGCTCGCGGCGAGCTCGATCGGCATCTTCCTGGTGCCGATGCTCTTTGTCACCTTCCAGGGCTGGCGCGAGGGCGTGAAGAACCGCTTCGGCAGGCGGAGCAAGACGGAACAGCCGGCGTCGCATTAGATCCGGCCTAATCCCATCGCGCATTAGCGGAGCGCGTGAGGCGGGGCTATACTGCCTGCCTCATCGATGGAGTTCCGGATTGAGCGTTGCCTTCACCAAGGAAGAAAGTGCCGAGACTGCGTCCGAAACGCTGTTGCCGGACCGCCCCATCTCGCCGCATCCCAATCTGGTAACCGAAGCGGGACGCAAGGCGCTGGAGCGCCAGCTTCTGGAGGCGCGCGCCGCCTACGAGGCCGCGCAGCAGCTGGACGACGTCAACGAACGGCGGCGGCAGTCGGCGGTTCCGCTGCGCGACGCACGTTATCTCACGGAACGACTCCGCACCGCGCAGATCGTGCCCGATCCTGCTTCGACGGAAGCCGTTGCCTTCGGCAGCACCGTGACCTTCAGCCGCGCCGACGGCCGCGTGCAGACCTACCGCATCGTCGGCGAGGACGAAGCTGATCCGAAAGCCGGCTCGATCTCCTTCGTGTCGCCGGTCGCGAGATCGCTGATGGGGAAGGCCCTGGGCGACGTCGTCGGGTCGGGTGAGCAGGAACTGGAGATCGTCGCGATCGCCTAGCGGACAGCGGCTCCCGATCACGCTGTCGGCAGCGCAAGCCGCTCGATTGTCTGGATATGCCGCGCCAGAAGGCTGCAGGCCTGCTCGATGTTGCGGGCGCGCAGCGCCTGCAGGATCACGCGATGATCCTGGCTCGGCCGCGGCCGCCAGCCGGCGTTGCGCGCCATCGCGAACACCAGGCGTGAATTCGCCAGCTGCAGGCCGTCGAGGCTGGCGAGCAGCCGCGGCATCGCACAGGGCGCCACCAGCGCGTGATGAAAGGCGCGGTTGGCCAATTCGAAGTCCTGCACCGTCTCGGCATTGTCGCCTTCGACCAGCGCGACCTCGATCCGTGCCAGATGGGCCGACGTGAATTTGGGCGCCGCATTGCGCAACGCGACCACCTCGAGCGCGGCGCGCATCTCGGCGATCTCCTTCACCGACTTGGTGTCGAGCGGCGCGACCCGCACCCCGCGGCGCGGCACCGCAACGACGAGGTGCTGCGCCTCCAATTGCCTGAAGGCCTCGCGCACCGGGACGTGGCTGGAATGGAATTCGCGCGCGATGTGGTCCTGCCGCAGCGGAGCATCCGGCGCCAAGGTGCCGCTGATGATGCGCTCGCCGATCGCCTCGGCAATGCGCCCCGCAGTCGTCGTGTTCTCGCCCTCGTCCATCATAGATTATCTATCATAAAAACGAGTGCGCTCTCGCAGCGCCTCGGTTAGCATCTTTCTAAGTCCAAGATCATAGATAATATACCAGATTATCTATGATTACAACAAGAAGGCAAGCCAGATGGTTGATGTCGTAGAGATCGAACGGACCGAGAGCCGCGCCAGCGTAGCGCCCCACAAGCACTGGGAGCGTGCCGAGGCTGAGGCGCTCTATAATTTGCCGTTCGCGGACCTGATGTTCCAGGCGCAGGGCGTTCACCGCGCCAACTTCAATCCGAACCACGTCGAAACCGCGAGCCTGCTCAGCATCAAGACCGGCGGCTGCCCGGAAGACTGCGGCTATTGCTCCCAGAGCGCGCAATACGACACTGGCCTGAAGGCCACCCGCCTGATGCCGCGCGACGAGGTGGTTGCGGTGGCGCAGCGCGCCAAGGACGCCGGCGCCACCCGCTTCTGCATGGCCGCGGCCTGGCGCAGTCCCAAGGACCGCGATCTCGATCAGGTCTGCGACATGGTCAGCGCGGTGAAGGGGCTCGGCATGGAAACCTGCGTCACGCTCGGCATGCTGACGCCGGACCAGGCCGAACGCCTCTCCGAGGCCGGGCTCGATTTCTACAACCACAACGTCGATACCTCGCCGGAGTACTACGACAAGATCATCACCACCCGCACTTTGCAGGACCGCATCGATACGCTTGCGCATGTGCGCGATGCCGGCATCAAGGTCTGCTGCGGCGGCATCATCGGGATGGGCGAACAGGTCGACGACCGGCTCGGCATGCTGATGCTGCTCGCCAATCTCCCCAGCCATCCCGAAAGCGTGCCGATCAATCTGTGGAACGAGGTCAAGGGCGTGCCGGTCAACGACACCGCCGAGCGCCCCGATCCAATCGCGCTGGTGCGGCTGGTCGCAACCGCGCGGATCATGATGCCGAACAGCGTGGTGCGGCTGTCGGCCGGACGGCAATACATGACCGATGAGCTGCAGGCGCTGTGCTTCCTGGCCGGTGCGAACTCGATCTTCATTGGCGACGTGCTGCTGACCACCAAGAACCCACAGCGCGACCGCGATGCCGATCTGCTGGATCGGCTCGGCATCAACTCCGCCCTCGCCTGATCGCAATCTCCGGCACGCGCGCGGCATCATTCGCCGCGCGACCAACTGCAAATCTGAGAGTGAAGCATGAGCGCAATTCATGCGGCCAACGCCGCTGATTACGCCGCGGCCTTGCACGCCCTGAGCAAGGACGATCGGCTGCGCGGCCTCAAGCCGCGCGCGGGCATCGATTTCGTCTCGAACGACTATCTGGCGCTCGCGAATGCGCCGCGCATCAAGCAGGCGGTTGCGGCCGCGCTCGCAGCCGGCACGCCGATCGGCGCCGGCGGCTCGCGGCTTCTGCGCGGCAATTGCGAGGAGCACGAACGGCTGGAGGCGGAGGCCGCCGCGTTCTTCCGCGCCGAGGCCGCATTGTTCTTCGGCGGCGGCTATGTCGCCAATTTCGCGGTGCTGACGACGCTGCCGCAGCGCGGCGACCTGCTCGTGCTCGATTCCCTGGTGCACGCCAGCATCCATGAAGGTGCGCGGGCCGGCCGGGCCGAATTTCGCTTCAGCGCGCACAATGATCCGCAATCGGTTGAGGACACCATTCGCGGCTGGCGCGCCGAGGGCGGAACGGGCCGGGTCTGGATCGTGGTCGAAAGCGTCTACAGCATGGACGGCGATCTCGCGCCGCTCGCCGCCCTCGTCGCCATCGCCGAGCGGCACGACGCGTTCCTGATGGTGGACGAGGCGCACGGCACCGGCGTCTATGGCGAGCAGGGACGCGGGCTGACGGCGCCCTATGAGGGCCGCGAGAACCTTGTGATCGTTCATACCTGCGGCAAGGCGCTGGGCGCCGCGGGCGCGCTGGTCACGGCCCCGACCGTGCTGCGCGACTTCATGGTCAATCGCTGCCGGCCGTTCATCTTCGCCACCGCGCCGTCACCTCTTGTGGCCGTCGCCGTACGCGAGGCGCTGCTGATCCTGCAACAGGAGCCCGAGCGCCAACAGCGCCTGGCAAGCCTGGTCGCGTTTGCCCATCGCGAGCTAGATCGGCGCGGCTGGCAAAGTCCGTCACGCTCCCAGATCGTGCCCTATATCGTCGGTGACAACGCGCGCGCGATGCGGCTTGCATCCGCGCTGCAGGCGCGCGGCTTCGACGTCAGAGGCATCAGGCCGCCGACCGTGCCGGTGGGCACGGCCCGATTGCGGATTGCGCTGACCCTCAATGTCGACGAGGACGACGTGCGCGCGCTGCTCGACGCGCTCGTGGCGGAGACCAACGGATGGCCGCAATGACCGGCCGGATCGTGGTGACCGGCACCGATACCGGGATCGGAAAGACGGTGTTCTCCGCGGGGCTCGTGAATCTTCTCGGCGCGCGCTACTGGAAACCGGTCCAGTCCGGCCTCGACGAGGAGACCGATGCGCAACTGGTGGCGCGGCTTGGCGGTCTTCCGGCCGATCGCATCGTGCCGGAACGCTACCGGCTTCGCACGCCGGCGTCACCGCATCAATCCGCCGCGATCGACGGCGTGCGCATCGACCCCGCTGCGCTCGACGTGCCCGACATCTCGGATGGGCCACTGGTGATCGAGGGCGCCGGCGGGCTGATGGTTCCGCTGAACGACAACACGCTCTACATCGACATCTTCGAGCGATGGCGGCTTCCGGTCGTGCTCTGCGCCCGCACCGCGCTCGGCACCATCAATCATTCGCTGCTGTCGGTCGAGGCGCTGCGCGGGCGCCGGATCGAAATTCTCGGGATCGCATTCATCGGCGAGAGCAACCCGGAGAGCGAGCATGCTATCTGCGGTTTTGGACAGGTGCGGCGGTTGGGTCGATTGCCCCGGCTTTCACGGCTCACGGAGGACGCGCTGCGCATGGCGTTCGAGGCATCGTTCCGGCGCGAAGATTTCAACGCATGACATCGCCCAGGAAGTCACGGGTCTGGCACCCGTTCACCCAGCACGCGCTGCACGGCGAGATGACAAGGATCGTGCGCGGCGAGGGCGCCTATCTCTACACCGCGGATGACCGCCGCATCATCGATGCGATCGCGTCCTGGTGGGTGGTGACCCATGGCCACTGCCATCCGCATATCGTGCGCGCGATCCAGGAGCAGGCGGAGCAGCTCAACCAGATCATCTTTGCCGGCCATACTCACGATCCGGCCGAAGCGGTTGCCGCGCAACTCCTGAAGCTGGCACCTGATGGTCTCGACTACGTGTTCTTCTCCGACTCCGGCTCGACCAGCGTGGAAGTGGCGCTGAAGATGGCGCTCGGCTACTGGCACAATATCGGCGTGCCGCGCACGCGGATCATCGTCATGGAACACTCCTACCATGGCGACACCGTAGGCACGATGTCGGTCGGCGCGCGCGGCGTCTTCAATAAGGCTTACGAGCCGCTGCTGTTCGACGTCGCGTCAATCCCGTTTCCTGCCGCGGGTCATGAGCAGGCGACGCTCGATGCGCTCGAAGCCGCCTGCAAGAACGAAACGGCGGCAGCGTTTATCGTCGAGCCGCTGATTTTGGGCGCGGGCGGGATGCTGATGTATCCCGCTTGGGTGCTCAAGGAAATGAAGCGGATCTGCGAGGCCTCTGGCGTGCTCTTGATCGCCGACGAGGTGATGACCGGCTGGGGCCGGACCGGCACCTTGTTTGCGTGCGAGCAGGCCGATGTCAGCCCGGATATCGCCTGTTACTCAAAGGGCCTCACCGGTGGATCGCTGCCGCTCGCGGTGACGCTTTGCCGCGCCGAGATCTACGACGCGCATTATTCAAGCGATCGTTCGCGGACCTTCTTCCATTCGAGCTCCTATACGGCAAACCCGGTCGCCTGTGCCGCGGCCAGGGCGAACCTCGAACTCTGGCAACACGGCGCGGGCGATCGCGTGGCCTCGGTCGCCGCGATGCAGCAGCGCCTGATCGCGCCATTCCGTGCCGACCCGCGCTTTGAAAACGCCCGCCGCACCGGGACCATCACCGCGCTCGACCTGAAGGCAAGCGATGCCGGCTATCTCGCAGGCATCGGGCCGAAGCTTCAGGCTTTCTTCCAACGTAGAGACCTGCTGCTGCGGCCGCTGGGCAATACGATCTACGTCATGCCGCCTTACTGCGTCACGGAGGCGGACCTCGAGGAAATCTACGCCGCGATCGGGGATGCGGCCGACGAACTGACGTGACGCCGCCGCCCAGAGTGAAACGTCGAACGTCTATATTGTTGAAATCCCGACATAATTATCCTGCGGACAACGCGGTTGCGCCACGCGCCGGGTGCGAAGTTTTGTCCGGCGCTGATGTGAAATCACGCGATCTCCTGCTAGATTTGCTGCAACCCGATCGGCTTCGCAGGTCCAGTCCTTCCGGAGACAGGTGGAGCGGAGGCGGGACGCGTGGTCGTTCGCAACCATCCGCGTGCGCTCATTGTTGAAGGACCATTCGCAACTCCATGTCCGATCGCCAGCCCATCGTCAGCGATCCCGCGACCATCCGCGCACGCGCCATGGAAACGCTGCTTGAGCGCCTGGAGGATCTCTGCGAAGGCGCCATCGCGATCGATCGCGACGGACGCGTCGTCTACGTCAACGAAAAATACCTTCACTCGCTTCGGCTTGGCCATGTCTCCGAGGCGATCGGACGTCCCATCGAGGAGATCATCCCGAACAGCCTGATGCGCCGCGTGGCCGAGACCGGTGAACCGATCCTTCTGGATATCATGGAGCTCGGCGGCGAGCAGCTCGTGGTGACGCGCATGCCGATCGAGGACGAGAACCGGAACGTCATCGGCGCGATCGGCTTCGTGCTGTCGGACCGTCTCGACAATTTGAAGCCGCTGATCGCGCGGATGGGCCAACTTGAAAGCGACCTCAGGCTGGCGAAACGGCAATTGTCGCAGTCGCGCAGCGCGCGGTTCACCTTCGACGACTATGTCGGCAACACCGAGCGCATCGGGCGAGCCAAGGAACTCGCCCGCCGGGCGGCGCGCCAAAGCGTGACGGTGCTGCTCACAGGCGAAACCGGAACCGGCAAGGAATTGCTGGCGCAGGCGATCCACAATGCGTCGGCGCGCGCCGAAAAGCCCTTCGTCAGCGTCAACGTCGCCGCCATTCCGGATACGCTGATCGAGTCCGAGTTCTTCGGCACGGTGCCGGGCGCCTATACCGGCGCCGACCGCAAAGGTCGGGACGGCAAGTTCCGGAGCGCCGATGGCGGCACGCTGTTCCTCGACGAAATCGGCGAAATGCCGTTGCAGCTGCAAAGCAAGCTGCTGCGGGTGTTGCAGGAGCGGGAAATCGAGCCGGTTGGGTCCGACAAGGTCACGAAAGTCGATGTTCGCGTCATCGCTGCAACCAACGTCGATCTGCAGAAGCGCGTCAACGAAGGCACATTCCGGGCAGACCTTTTCTACCGCCTGAACGTGCTCACGATCGCCCTGCCGCCGTTGCGCGATTGCGCCGGCGATCTCCCGGAAATCTGTGCGAGGCTGTTGGATGACATCGTCCGGTCCGGCGATTACCTCAACGCGAAGCTCACACCGTCGGGCCTCGCCGCGCTCGCCTGCTACGATTGGCCTGGAAACGTCCGTGAGCTGCGCAACGTGCTGGAGCGCGCGCTGATTCTCAGCGACTCCGGTCGTCTCGCCGGCGATGATTTCGCCCGCATCCTGTCGGTGGGCGCCGAGGGGAGGGCCGCCGTGCTGCCGGCTGCAACGGGTGCAGTCGTCCCTTATGCCCAGGCCGAGGCCGCATTCGAGAAGCGGACGCTTGAAGGCGCGCTGGAGGCCGCCAACGGGCAGATTGCCGAAGCCGCCCGGATGCTGCGCATTTCGCGGGCGACGTTCTACAAGAAGCTCGCCAAGTTCGGGCTCGCCCAATCGGATGCTGTCTGAGTTCTGAGACTTCAAGGTGTCTTGAGTCTTAGATCGTAGACATCAACCGATCCGCCGGCACACCCACGCGCCAACGACGAACTGCCGACTTTTCAGCCATTTGATGCATTGCGAGGCAATTTGGCCCGCCCCTTGCTCTGCGTCCGGGAAGACGCGCCTCGAATGCGCAAGAAGCGTCCGAAAAGAACAATTACCGGGAGAGAAACAGATGAGCTTTCTGGTCGCGCTGGCCGCGCTCGTTTTCCTGATGTTCGTCGCCTATCGCGGCTTCAGCGTCATCCTGTTCGCGCCGGTCGCCGCGCTTGGCGCGGTGCTGCTGACCGATCCGGGCGCAGTGCCCGCCGCCTTCACCGGTCTCTTCATGGACAAGATGGTCGGCTTCGCGAAGCTATACTTTCCGGTGTTCCTGCTCGGCGCGGTGTTCGGCAAGGTGATCGAGCTCTCCGGCTTCTCCAAATCGATCGTGGCGGCGGTGATTGGCCTCGTCGGCAGCCAGCGCGCGATGCTGGCCATCGTGCTGGTCTGCGCGGTGCTCACCTATGGCGGCGTCTCCCTGTTCGTCGTGGTGTTCGCCGCCTATCCCTTCGCCGCCGAGATGTTCCGGGCCGGCAATATTCCAAAACGCCTGATTCCCGGCACGATCGCACTCGGCGCCTTTTCCTTCACCATGGATTCGCTGCCGTTCAGCCCGCAGATCCAGAACATCATTCCGACCACCTATTTCAAGACCACCAACGGCGCGGCGCCGATCCTTGGTACGATTGGTGCGATCTTCATCCTCGTGTTCGGCCTGCTCTATCTCGAATGGCGCCGACGTCAGGCGGTGGCTGCCGGCGAGGGCTATGGTGAGGGACACAGCAACGAGCCGCCGCCGGTCGATACCACGGAGCTGGCGCCGGCGTTGGTCGCCTTTCTGCCGCTGATCGTGGTGTTCGCGGTCAACCTGCTGCTCGGCGGCTTTCCCGGCGTGTTCGGCGGCTTGATCGAGCGGGCGTATGGCACAAGCTACGATCTGACGCTTGCGCTCGACCATTCGATCGCCACGCCGATCGCCAGCATCAAGGCGATCTGGGCAGTGGAGGGCGCGCTGATCGCGGGCATTCTGACGGTGTTCGCATTCGCGTTTCCAAAATTGAAAAAGACCTTCGCCGATGGCAGCAAGGCCGCGGTCGGCGGTGCGCTGCTGGCGGCGATGAACACCGCGTCCGAATACGGCTTCGGCGGCGTGATCGCGGCGCTTCCCGGCTTCATCGTCATCAAGGATGCACTGAAATCCATCCCAAATCCGCTCGTCAACGAAGCCATCACCGTCACCTCGCTCGCCGGCATCACCGGCTCGGCCTCGGGCGGCATGTCGATTGCGCTCGCCGCCATGGCGAAGGATTTCGTCGCCATGGCCGAGGCGGCGCACATCCCGCCCGAGGTCCTGCACCGCGTCGCGTCGATGGCGAGCGGCGGCATGGATACGCTGCCGCACAATGGCGCCGTCATCACCCTGCTCGCGGTGACCGGGCTGACCCACCAGCAGTCCTACAGGGACATCTTTGCGGTAACCTGCCTGAAGACGCTGGCGGTGTTCTTCGTGATCGCGGTCTATTACGTCACCGGGCTGGTCTAGCGCCCGTTCCCGATTGAATCGGAACGAGGCCTGGCTTGTTGTTTTTTGCGCGTTTTCTTCGCGCGAGCCGGCGTCCATCCCGCATCAAGTGCGGGAGAGGTTTCGCCGTAAAACGCGCCAATGATCGGGAGGAATGATTTGAGCCAACATCCGGCGCTGTCCTATCTGCGTACGACGGAAAAGGGCAAGATCGTTACGGCCGCCGAAGCCGTGCGTTTGATCCATGATGGTGACACGGTCGCGACCGGCGGCTTTGTCGGCATCGGCTTTGCCGAAGAGATCGCCCTCGCGCTGGAGGAGCTCTATCTCGCCAACGAAACGGACGCGCCCTATGCGCAGGGCAAGCCTCGCAACCTCACGCTGGTCTATGCGGCGGGACAGGGAGACGGCAAGCACCGCGGCCTCAACCATTTCGCACATGAGGGGCTGGTCCGGCGCGTGATCGGCGGCCATTGGGGGCTCGCACCCAAATTGCAGCAACTGGCGATCGCAAATCAGATCGAGGCCTATAATCTGCCGCAAGGCGTCATCACCCATCTGTTCCGCGATATCGCCGCGCGTCGTCCCGGCCACGTTTCACGCGTCGGTATCGGCACCTTCGTCGATCCGCGCCAGGGCGGTGGCAAGCTCAACGCCCGCACCGTCGATGAGTTGGTCGAGCTGGTCACGCTCGGCGGCGAGGAGTGCCTGTTCTACAAGGCCTTTCCCATCGACGTTGGGATCATCCGTGCCACCACCGGCGATGCCGACGGCAATCTCACGATGGAAAAGGAAGCGCTGACGCTGGAGGCGCTGGCGATCGCCATGGCGGCGCATAATTCCGGCGGCATTGTCATCGCCCAGGTCGAGCGCGTCGCGGAAAGCGGCAGCCTCAATCCGCGCCAGGTGAAAATCCCCGGTATCCTCGTCGATTGCGTGGTGGTGGCGAAGCCGGAAAACCATTGGCAGACCTTCGGCACGCATTACAATCCGGCCTATAGCGGGGAGATCAGGCTGCGCGCCGGCTCGCTGCCGCCGATGCCGATGAGCGAGCGCAAGATCATCGCGCGCCGGGCGGCATTCGAGCTCAAGGCCAACAGCGTCGTCAATCTCGGCATCGGCATGCCCGAGGGTATCGCCTCGGTCGCCAACGAGGAGCGGGTCATCGACTTAATCACGCTGACAGCCGAGCCCGGTGTGATTGGCGGCGTGCCGGCGAGCGGGATCGATTTCGGTGCCGCCGTCAACACGCAGGCGGTGATCGACCAGCCCTATCAGTTCGATTTCTATGACGGCGGCGGTCTCGACGCTGCGTTCCTCGGCCTTGCCCAGGTCGATCGCGCCGGCGATCTCAACGTCAGCAAATTCGGTCCCAAGCTCGCCGGTGCCGGAGGCTTCATCAACATCAGCCAGAACGCCAAGAAGGTGATTTTCGTCGGCACGTTTGGTGCAGGACGCCAGCGCATCGGCGTAGCCGACGGCAAGCTCGTCATCGCCGAAGAAGCGCAAGCCCGCAAATTCGTCGAGGCCGTCGAGCATGTGACGTTCAGCGGCGCCGTTGCCGCCAGGCGTGGGCAGACCGTGCACTACGTCACCGAGCGCTGCGTGCTTGCGCTGACCGAAGGCGGGCTCGAGCTGATCGAGGTTGCGCCCGGCATCGATATCGAGCGCGACATCCTCGCCCTGATGGAATTCAGGCCGCTGATCCCGCGCGATCCAGCCTTGATGGATGCCCGGATCTTCCGCGACGGCCCGATGGATTTGCGCAGCGACCTGTTGACGCTTCCGCTTGATCGACGCTTCACGCTGGACCAGCAGCAGAACCTGTTCTTCGTCAACCTGGAGCGCTTCGCGCTGCGCAGCAGGGCCGACATCGATGCGATCGCGCGCGCCGTCGAGGCCAACCTCGGCAGCCTCGATCGCCGCGTCTATGCAATCGTCAACTATGACAACTTCTCGATTGTCCCCGAGTTGCTCGACGAATACTCGGCGATGGTGCAAGGTTTGACCGACCGCTTCTATTCCGGCGTCTCCCGTTACACCACGTCGGGCTTCCTTCGCATCAAGCTCGGCGAAGCGCTGGAACGGCGCGGCGTCGCCGCACATATTTTTGAAAGCGCGGAAGACGCGCGGTCGGATTGGCGAAATGTCGAAGCCGGGCTCGCCCCGTAGCCGGACCGAAACGGGCGCGAGGCGGGATAAGCCACCAGAAGCCGGCGGCGAAATTGCCTCCGTCGCCGGAGCGACGGGCTGCGATCTGTCCTTGGCTCTCGCGGACGGCGTTTCCCCTGACGGAGCGGTCACGGGCATTGCCAGGATCGGGATCCGGTTTCATACTCCGGTACAAGCCGGAGGCAACCAGCTAACCTGACGGTACGACCAACCCGAAGGTTGAAAGAGACAAAACCGGGTTGCTGAAAAGCGGAGAGACGGCGATGTCGTTTCGTCTCGCATTTGCGCTTGTGTCCGTAGCGGCGCTGCTCGTTGATCCGACTGGCGCTGTGTCGCAGGACATGCTGCACGGGGTCGATCTCAACGGTCCCGATATGACGGCGTCGGAAATGACGCGCGCCGAGGTCGACGCGCTCCTCAAGGCGGTGCCTCAAGGGGACCGAAATTCTGCAGATTTGGAGGGTAAGCGACTGTCGCACCTCGATCTCTCGGGCCTCGACTTCTCCGGTGGCAACCTTCATCTCGCAAAGCTCAACCGGACCAATCTGAAAGGCGCCCGCCTCGATCGGGCCAACCTGAATCAGGCTTGGCTCATTGAAGCAGATTTGACGGAGGCATCCCTCGCAAAGGCGTCGCTGCTCGGCACGCAGATGCATCGCGCCAGGCTTGGCGGCGCCGATTTGCGCGGCGCTCGCATAACCGCCGATCTTTCCGGTGCCAGCCTGAACGGGGCCAAGCTGGCGGGCGCCGATTTGAGCGCGGATATGCGCAATCAATCGATGGGCCTGATGCGTGGCGTGCTCAAATCCGCCGATCTCCGGAATGCGGATTTGAGCGGCGCCAATCTCGCCCGCACCGATCTCGAATTCGCGCAGCTGCAGAACGCCAATTTGACGAACTGCAACCTCAACAAGGCCGACCTTGCGGGCGCCGACTTATCCGACGCCAATGTGGCCGGCGCCGATTTCACCGAGACCGACCTCGCGTCGGCCGTCTTGCCGAGCGCGGCCGCGCTGGCTGAGGCCCGCAATCTGGACAAGGCCCGGAACTTGAACCTGGCGCGGCGCCCACGTTAGTGGCGTTTTCCGGCGAAGTACCGGTTCGCGTGAAGAAAACGCGTCAAGATTGGAATCTGGAGCCTCGTTCCGATGAATCGGAACGAGGCTCCAGGGATCGAATTGCAGTGTCCTACGACAGGACTTATGCTCGGTCCTGGGAACTACGCAGCCGCTCATCGTGCGGCGGGGCGGACCACGGTGGATGGTTGCATATCGCACCGGAGGTGACGCTATGACCATTTCGCCCACACTGCATAAATATCTCGCTGTCGAAAACATCGAGTACGACGAAATCCCGCACGTGCTGACGATGTCGTCCGCGCTTACCGCCCAGGCCTGTCACGTCCCGGGCGATCGGCTGGCCAAGGCCATTGTGCTGCGCCGCAACGGCGGCTATCTGCTCGCCGTGCTGCCGGCGTCGCACCACCTCAGGCTGACGGATCTAAAGGCGAGATTCGGTGACGATATCGCCCTGGCCGCTGAAAGCGAGATCGATAGGCTGTTCGCGGACTGTGCGCATGGCGCGGTTCCCGCCGCAGGCATCTGCTATGGGCTCGACGTTATCGTTGATGACAGCATTCAGACGCAGCCCGAAATCTATATCGAAGCCGGCGATCATGAGACGTTGCTTCACCTCGGTCGCGCGCAATTCGATCGCTTGACTGCCGGTTCCCTGCACGGCCGATTCAGTACGCACGACTGAGGCGGCATGATAGCGGACTACGTGTTGGTGCGCGCTGACCAAGGCGCAGCACGCATGCGGTGGTGCCAGCTCTGTTGTATAGTTGCCAGTGAGGGGGCTGTTGCCTTGAAAGGGAGGTCCTCCATGAAAGTCAAGGACGTGATGCACAAGGGCGTCGACTGGGTCAGCCCTGACACGCCAATCACCGAAATCGCGAAATTGATGCAAGGGCACGACGTCGGCTGCATTCCGATCGGTAAAGACGATCATTTGATCGGGATGGTGACCGATCGCGATATTGTCTGCAAAGGCCTCGCCAGCAAGGACTTCAACGCCGCGCGCATGACTGCGCGGGACGTGATGACCGAAGGCATTCACTGCTGCCGGGAGGACGACGATTTGGCGAAAGCCGTGCATCATATGGAGACGCTGAAGATCCGCAGGCTGCCTGTGATCAACAAGAGCAAGCGGATGGTCGGCATGATCAGCCTGGGTGATGTCGGCCAATCGGCCACCGTCGATCTGTTGACCCAGTGCGTCAAGGGCGTGTCGGCTCATCACCATTGAGACGGCGATGGCTCTCAGATGAAATCGGCGTGCCGTTGCAGACACGCCGATGAGTTGGATCATGCGTGCCTGTGTGGCGCTGGTCTCGCAGCGGGATGCTGCGGCCGTGGCGCAGGATGAGGCCGCGGTGCCGGCCGCGACACGTGCGGCGCTGCGGGCCGGGGCGGAGGAGCACGATGCACAGCCGCTTGCGCGACGTGCGGCGCCGGCGGATGCGCGACCGGGTGTGGCGCGGGCGGTGCATGACGTGCGATCTGCGGCGTCGGCGCATGCACGGCCGGCGCGGCGATGTGCGGCGCCGCGGCAGGATGATTGCCCGCGGTGGGCAAGGCGTGTCCTGCCGGGGGCGCGTGCCCTGTCGTTTGAGCGTGTTCCGTCGTTGGAGCGTGCACTGCCGGCAGAGCGTTTCCTGTCGGGAGAGCGTGTCCTGCCGGCGGAGCATTCCCTGCCGGTTGAGCGTGTCCTGCCGGCAGAGCATTTCCTGACGGGAGAGCGTGACCCGTCGTTTGAGCGTGTTCTGCCGGCGCGGCGTGCACGGGCGGCAATGCGTTTCCGGTCGGCAGAGCGTGTCCAGGCGGCACGGCATTCCCGGTCGGCAGAGCGTGGCTTGCCGTCGGCTGCGCATGCCCGGGCGGCGGTGCCACGATCGGCTTGCCCGGTCGCGCGGCGATCACGCCCGCGCCGCTGAATTGTGCGGCGTGTGCGGTCGCGGCGACCGCCGGATGACCATGGTTGTTGGCGAGCGTCAGCGCCGGGTCCTTCATGGCTGCTGCCGCGTGCCGCGTCTGCTCGGCGGTCGCAGCCACATGTTGCCCGTTCTGGGCGGCGAGCTGCTGCGGCGTCGGCCTCACCGTGGTGCCGCCGGTGCCGCCGTTGTAGCTGACGTTGGTCGTGTTGTTGATGACGGTCTTGTTGTAGACGTTGGTGACCGAGACGTTGGAGATGTTGTTGACGGAGCTGTTGTAGAAGAAGCTGCCGCCGCGCCAGTAGCCGCCCTCGTAGCCGACGCCGGTGTAGCCGAAGCCATAAGAGATGCCGCCGTAGAAGCCGACGGTCGCTCCCCAATATCCGGCGTGGAAACCATAGGCGCCATCGTTCCAGCCCCAATAGCCGGGCGTCCACAGCAAGTCAGGTGCGGGCGGCTGCACCCATGTGCCGGGCACCCAGTAGTAGCCGATATCGTCGCTCCATGCCCAATAGCCCGGGGTCCAGATGTAGCCGACCGCGGGCATCGGCGGCTGCACATAGACCGGCAATGGCGGCGGTGCCGCATTCACGGTGATGCCGATCCCGATGCCGAGCTGCGCGTGTGCAGCGTCGGGCGGCGCGAGACAGCAGAGGCTGAGAGCTAAGGCGAGAGGCAGTCCGGCGATGCGGCGCATGGCGCATACTCCAATCTTCTTCCCCCAGCGTTGGAGTCGAATAGTGGCGCCGACATGAACTCGTTGTGAATGTTTGTGGCGATCCGCGATCATGAGGCCGCGTCACGGCGAAATTTTTCGCAGTGGTGAATGCAGTTCAGCTTGGTGTCAGGATGGAACGCGATCGTACGGTCGAAGTGGAAACATGAGCCAAGCGACTCCTGCGAAAGTTCCGCGTGGTTGCATCGCGCTCTGCAGTCGCGGCTTCCTCGTTGCCGCTTTCGATCATCCGTGTGGCTTCAGCTCGCTGCTGAGTAACGTTGCTCGGACGTCGTGTGCTGCAAGGTGTCTGCTTCATCACTGCGCCAAATAGTCGAATTTTCGTTTTGAATTGGACGACGATCCCCTGCGCGTCATCAATCGATGATCGGAACATCCGGCTCGCACAAGGCCGGGCAGGGAGGTCTGGCATGGCGCGAACCGCCGACATCGACATCAACGCGGGCGCACGCCTCGACAGGCTGCCGATCTGTGAATTCCATTGGCGCATCCTGGCCCTGATCGGGGCCGGCATGTTCCTCGACGCGTTCGATATCTATCTGGCCGGCGGCGTGCTGGGAGCCGTGCTCAAGGAGGGATGGTCGACGCTCGAGCTCAACGCCGCATTCGTCTCCGCGACCTTCGTCGGGATGACGATCGGCGCCTGGTTCTCCGGCATCCTTGGCGACCGCTTCGGCCGTCGCTTCTCCTACCAGATGAACCTCGCGATCTTCGGCCTTGCGTCGATCGCGGCGGCCTTCGCTCCGAGCATGACCGTGCTGATCGGCCTGCGCTTCATCATCGGCATCGGGCTCGGCGCGGAGATCGTCGTGGGCTACGCGACCTTGACGGAGTTCGTGCCGGCGTCATCGCGCGGACGCTGGATCGGGCTCCTGGCTGTGATCACCAACGTCTCGCTGTTCGCGTCGTCCATGATCGGCCTGTGGGTGATCCCGACGCTTGGATGGCGCTACATGTTCGCCCTTGTCGGCCTCCTCGCGATGGTCGTCTGGATCCTGCGCAAGTCGATGCCGGAGTCGCCGCGCTGGCTCGCCGCCAACGGACGCGCCGATGAAGCCGAGACAATTCTATCCGCGATCGAGGCGGAGGCGGCGCGCAAGGGAACGCTACCCCCTGTCGCCCCCAGCGCGCCGGCGCAGGAATCTCCGGGTGCGGTCTGGCGTCTGTTCCAGCCGCCATATCTCGCGCGCACGCTGCTCGGCAGCCTGTTGCACGTCGTCGTCGGCTTCAGCCTCTACGGATTCATCGGCTGGCTGCCGACCTTCATGGTCAAGGGCGGCCACAGCGTGGTCTCCTCGCTGGGCTACACCACCGTGATGGCGCTGGGCGGGCCGGTCGGATCGCTGATCGGGCTTGTACTGGCGGACCGGCTCGGACGCCGGCTGTCGATCATCGGCTCGTCGATCGCCGCGGCCGCGCTCGGCATCGCCTATCCGTATATGGCGGACGGTATTGCGCTCGCGGGTGTGGGTTTCCTGCTCGTCACCGCGATCTATGTCATGCTGGCGACCGGGTTCGCGATGCACGTCCCGGAACTGTTCCCGACGCGCTATCGGCTTCGCGGCACCGCGATCTGCGCCACGTCCGGACGGATCGCGACCGCGCTGGTCCAGTACGTCGTGGTCGCGATCTTCGCCTGGCAAGGGCTGACCGGCGTGCTGACGACCCTGGCCGGCATCCTCGTGTTCCAGGCCGTGGTCTTTCTCATGTTCGGATTCGAGACCAAGGGACGATCGCTGGAGGACGCATCGGCGGTCACGGAGGCCGAAGCAGGAAGCCGGTCGCCGATCGCGCGAAGGCCGGCGGACATCGGGGCCTAACTCAGGCCGGAGCACGCCGCCCTGAGCCGATCGCGGAGCCAGCCGTTCGCATTGCTCTGATCGTATCTGCGATGCCAGTACAACATCCAGTCGAACGGCGCGGACTCGAACGGCAGGTCCTCCATCCGCAGGCCGTCGTCCATCAGCACGGCGGCGAGATGTCGCGGCATCACCGCGAGCAGATCGGTGCTCTTCAAGACATGCGGCACGACGAGCCAATGCGGCACATTCAGCCTGATGCGCCTTCGATGACCGCGCTCAGCGAGCACATCGTCGACGAAGCGAAGATCGGTCGGGCTGATCGAGACCTTCATGTGCTCCTGGGCAATGAAGCGTTCGAAGGTCAATTTTCCGCGCTTGATTGGGTGACCGCTCCGCATCAGGCAGACCATGCGGTCGCGCAGCAGCGTTTCGGAACGGATCGACGCGGAATGCTCGAGCCCCATGCTGACCGCGACGTCGATCTCGTCCCGCTCCAGCGCATCGATCGTCAGCGAGGGCGGCAGATGGATGACGTTGTAGGAGATCCGCGCGTCGGGCGATCGCGCCGCGGCGAGTCTCGGCAGCAGCAGGCAGGCAAGGATGTCCGACATCCTGATCGTGAAGCTGCGTTCCGTGCGGGTTGGATCGAAGCCGGCGTCGCTTGCCATCACGCGCTCGACCTGACGCAGCACCTGGCGCAGCGGTTCCGCCAGTTCGGTGGCGCGCGGCGTGGGCTTCATCCCGGCCGTCGTCCGCACCAGCAGTTCGTCCTCGAACATCGCGCGCAACCGGTTGAGCGCATTGCTCATCGCCGGTTGACTGAGGCCGACCCGGTCGGCCGCCTTGGTGACATGACGCTCGGTCAGCAGCGCGTCCAGCGCGACAAGCAGGTTGAGGTCGATGGATCGAAGGTTCATTCGTCATTCATACCGTGAATAACGAAAGACCACAAATCCATTTCATCCATGATGGTGCAGGGCGTATCAATCGATCCGAACCAAGGAGGCATCAATGAGTTTTGAGACGATCAAGCGCGACGTGAAGATCTGCATGTTCGACCAGTACGGCACGGTGGTCGACATGCAGGGCGGCCTGACCAAAATCGCCGCGCCGTTCCTTGCGAAGAAGGGCTGGAAGGGCGATCCGAATTCCTTCGTCACCTGGTGGCGTCGCACGCATTTCGAGAACTCGATGATCGATGCGCTGCTGCATCGCGAGCACACGCCCTATCGCGAGATCGGGCACCGCGCGGTTGCCCACGTGCTGGACCGGGCGAAGATCGACTACACGATGGACGAGGTGCGCACCCTCGTCGGCGAGATCGAGAAGCTGGTGCCGTTTCCGGAGGTGCCGGACGCGCTCGCGCGGCTGCAAAGCAAGTACAAGCTCGTCGTGCTCTCGAACGGCGATCCCGACATGCTCGAGACCGCGAAGCAGTACCACAAGATCCCGTTCGATCGCGTGATCTCGGTGGCCGAAGCCAATTCGTTCAAGCCGCATGTCGCGACCTATACAAAGGCGGCGGAGATCATGGGTGTGAAGCCCGCCGAGGTGCTGTTCGTGGCCAATCACGCCTTCGACTGCATCGGCGCCAAGTCCGCCGGCATGCGGACGGCGTTCATCGACCGGCGCAGCCGTCCGTTCGGCATCACGCCGCACCAGCCCGACATTCTGGTGCCGTCGATGAAAGACCTCGCCGATGCGATCGTCTGATCGCGAGCCGCTGTCCGGCATCAGGGTTCTCGACCTCTGCCGGGTGGTCTCGGGTCCATATGCCACGATGCAGCTCGGCGATCTCGGCGCCGACATCGTCAAGATCGAGGATCCCAGGCAAGGCGACGAAAGCCGCCGCTATGGGCCGCCCTTCGTCGGTGGCGAGAGTGCGTATTTCCTCTCGGTGAACCGCAACAAGCGCAGCTGCGCCATCGACCTGAAGTCGCCGGCGGGTCGCGACGCGGTGCTCGATCTCGCATCCGTCGCCGACGTCGTGATCGAGAATTTTCGCCCGGGCACGCTCGACAAATGGGGGCTCGGTTTCGATGCGCTGCGGGCGCGCAAGGGCGACATCATCCTGTGCAGCATCTCGGGGTTCGGCCGCACCGGTGCGGACGCCTTGCGTCCCGGCTACGATCTGATCCTGCAGGGCGAATCCGGCGTGATGGACATCACCGGCGATCCGGATGGGCCGCCGACCAAGGTCGGCACCTCGATCGCCGATCTCGTCACCGGCCTGTATGCGTCGCATTCGGTGCTGGCTGCCTTGATGCGGAAGAGCCGGACCGGCGAGGGCGGCCGGGTCGACGTTTCGATGCTCGACGCGATGGCATCACTGCTGACGTTCAACGCCGGCATGTACTTCGCCACGGGACAAAGCCCGCGGCGCCGGGGCAACGTGCATCCGACCATCAGCCCGTACGAGCCATTCGAAGCCAGTGACGGCTGGATCAATGTCGGGGTCGCGAACGACAAGTTCTGGGCGGCCTTCTGCGTTGTCATCGGCCGCCCCGATCTGCGCGATGACCTGCGTTTCGAAACCGCGCCGAAACGCGCGGCGAGCCGGAATGAACTCGTCGCGATCCTCATCCCCATCTTTGCCCGGAGAAGCCGCGCCGAGTGGCTGCAAGCGCTGGGCGCGGCGGGCATTCCCTGCGGCGCGATCAAGTCGGTCGGCGAGGTCTGCGAAACGCCGCAACTCACGCAGCGCGGCATGGTCCAGACCGTCCGCCATCCGGCCGCCGGAGACGTGAAGTTCATCGCGCGGCCGATTCGGTTCGGCGACGATCCGCCGGCGCCTTCCACGCCGCCGCCGATGCTCGGCGAGCACACACGCGAGGTGCTTGCGGAATGGCTCGGCTGGACCGACGATCGGCTCGAAAGAGTAGCAGTCGAAGGCGCGTTCGGAGACTTTGGACGGAGCTTCGTGCGATCGGCCATGTGAGTATCGTCAAGAGAATATTGTCATGAGGGAAATCGCCGAGCAGATGCTGCGCCGCGCCGTCGAGGACGAGCGGCAGGAATTCGGGTCGTTCTTTCTGTCGCGCTTCCTCGGACTGGAGATCGCCTACCAGGGCGAGGCGTGCATCGTGTCCTTTGACGTCGAAAGACCGCTGTTCAACCCGCAAGGCTCGCTGCACGGCGGCGTGCTCGCGACCGCGCTCGACATCTCGATGGGGCATCTCGTCAACCACGTCGCGGGTGCCGGCACCACGCTCGAGATGAAGGTGCAGTATCTCGCCGCGGTCCGCGAAGGTCGCGTCACCTGCCATGCGAGCTTCCTGAAGCGGGGCCGCAAGACCTTCTTCGTGCAGTCGCAGGCATCCACCGCAGCCGGCGAGCCGATCGCGCATGCCACATCGACCTGGCAGCTGCTGAACCGAAGCTGAAAGCGTGGTCCGGGCGTTTAACCCATCGCAACCTGTGCAGGCCTGGAAGCTGGGCCGAGTGGGCTGGTGTCCCCGTGATTTTACGGTAGAAAACATAGGACGAGCGTCACCCTTGCAAGCTATTCCGTCGTTGTCGGGCGCTCGCCTCGGTTGCGCTCCGGCGCTATGTTGCGGGGCACTCATTGGAAGCTTTGAGGAGTGAATACGTGCGAGTCATAAGAAATGGGTTTCTATCGGTTCTGGCCTTGGGAGCGTTGGCTCCGGAAGGTCACGCGCAAACCACGGTCGCAGCATTGGAGTGCGATTTTCCACTCGCTTCGACTGATGACTGGAACATGGCCGCGTCGACCCTGCAGTACTACATCGATACGGCTGGAGGCTGGAAAGTCGGCCAGGATTCCTTCTCCTTCGATGGCCCGACAAACGTTACTATCGATGGCAAGGATCGCGTGGCTTCGCTGTCGATCGTTATTTCCCGACAGTCCGGCAAAGCCACCAAGACCCTTTCGTCGGGAGGGAAATCCCTGACCGTCAGCGGCGAATGCAAGAAAATGGAATCCACCGGACGAAAGTTCTGAGCGGATGTGATGCTCCCAGCGACGGGTGTCTGATGAGCCTCGGGCGGTCATCTGAATGGCGACAAGATCGCCATTAGCGATCGTCGTCGATCCAATTCTCGCGGATTTCTCGAATCAGAAGTGCGGTGTTCGTTTCCGCGCCCTCAACGGCAACCTTTGATGGCTCAGCGGATTTGGCAATGCCGGTTGCGGCAAAAGGACGTGTTTTGCTGGCGCACCCGACACGATTCGAACGTGTGACCTTTGCCTTCGGAGGGCAACGCTCTATCCAGCTGAGCTACGGGTGCGTGCAGGGGTTCATTTAGCTGATTGGCTCCGGGTCGGCAACGGCGTTGTCCGGCCGGTCAAGGACTGTAGACTGCCTGCGCCAATATGACAGGTCCAAGGAAAAGGGCCGTCTTTCGAGGGAGTTTGCCCATGCGTCCGCTGGAATTCGGCTGGTATCTGCCCACGCACGGTGACACCACGGCCTATGGGCTGATGGAGGCGCAAATCGCCGGTTCGCCGGAACTCTGCGAGCGCGTGGTCAAGGCGGCCGAGGACGCCGGGTTTGAATATCTGCTCATTCCGGTCGGCTCGGTGTGCTGGGAGGCCTGGATTGCCGGGGCGTTCATGGCGGCGCGCTCGGCGCGGATCAAGCCGCTGATCGCAGCAAGGCCCGGCTACATCAACCCGGTGCTGATGGCCAAGATGATCTCGACCTTCGACCAGATGTCCGGCGGGCGGATCTGCATCAATCTGATCGCCGGCCAGAATGAGAGCGAGGTCGAAGCCGAGGGCGTCCGTCAGCCTAAGGAAGAGCGCTACGCGCTGATGGAGGAGGAGGTCTCGATCCTGAAGGCGCTGTGGACGACACGCGGGCCGGTGACCTTCCAGGGCAAGTTTCACACGATCTCGGGCGCACATATCAGGCCGCGCCCGCTGCAGCAGCCGTTTCCGAAATTCTATCTCGGCGGCGGCTCGCGGCAGGCCTGGGAGGTGTCGGCGAAGCATTCCGACGTCCATCTGTTCT
Source organism: Bradyrhizobium macuxiense (assembly GCF_007993935.1). Taxonomy (GTDB): domain Bacteria; phylum Pseudomonadota; class Alphaproteobacteria; order Rhizobiales; family Xanthobacteraceae; genus Bradyrhizobium; species Bradyrhizobium macuxiense_A. Next base: position 437,769 of record NZ_VITY01000004.1, read on the forward strand.
GGGGCGACCTGCCGGAGCGCATCGCGGAGAATATCGCCGAGATCCGGCGGATGGCGCGCGACCATGACCGGGGGGATGCGATCGGCTTCGGCATGCGGCTGCAGGTGATCTGTCGCGAGAACGAGGCCGATGCCTGGGAGGCCGCCGACCAGCTGGTGCGCCACGCCACCGAGCGGCAGAAGCAGGAGATGAAGACGCTCTACAACCGCTCGGAGGCCAATCAGCGCGTGCAGCAACTCGCGCGCGACTATGGCGATCTCCTGATGCCGCATCTGTGGACCGGGATCACCAAAGTGCGGCCCGGCGCCGGCATCGCGGTGGTCGGCAATCCCGCGCAATGCGCCGCGACCCTGCAGCAGTTCATCGACGCCGGCTGCCACTCCTTCTGCCTGTCCGGCTATCTGCACGACGAGGAGGCCGAGCGGTTCGGCCGTCTGATCCGCCCGATCCTTGCCGCCAACAATCGCGGACGGCTCGCTGCGTGAGCTACCTGCCTTTCTGAAAATTCATGCGGGAAGTGAAGTCCAATGCGTCATGATCCGGCCGATTGCATCGCCCCTCGCGGCACCAACGGAGTTGAATCATGCATCACCGGGGCTGGCTTGCGGCACTGACGCTGCTTATCGCGACCGTTCACGTGCCGGTCGTGTCGGCAACGCAGGCGCAGATCGAGCGTGACAAGAAGCCGGTCAAGGAGGTCGCGAGCGGGCGGATCGCCGTCGGCAGCGCGACCTTCCCCGTTTATCTCTCGGCCGACTGGTCCAATCCGCTGCTGGACGTCACCCGCGCGGTGCTGGTGCTGCACGGGGTGCTGCGCAATGCCGACGATTATTTCCGCGCGGCGCTGAGCGCACAGGCTGCGGCCGGCGATGTCGGCAAGAGCACGCTGATGATCGCGCCGCAGTTTTTGATCGAGCCCGACGTCGCGGCGTTCAAGCTGCCGGCGGAGACGCTGCGCTGGAGCCTCTATGGCTGGCAGGGCGGCGAGCCCGCGCTTGCGCCCAATCCGGCGAGCTCGTTCGAGGCGCTCGACGCGATCCTGGCGAAGCTCGGCGACCGCAAGCTGTTTCCGAACCTGAAGCAGGTTGTCGTGTTCGGCCATTCCGGCGGCGGCCAGGTGGTGCAGCGCTATGCGATCGCGGTGAAGGGCGACCAGGTGCTGCTGCGCGAAGGCATCGGCGTGCGCTATGTGGTCGCCAATCCTTCCTCCTACGCCTATTTCACCAAGGAGCGGCCGGAGCCCGCGATCGCGGCGGCATGCGAAGGCTATAACAGCTGGAAGTTCGGCATGGACGATCGCCCGCCCTATCTCGCCGAGCCTTCGCCGGCAGCGCTGGAGCAGGCCTATGTCGGGCGCCGCGTGATCTATCTGCTCGGAACGCTCGACACCAATCCCAATCATCCCGCGCTCGACAAATCCTGCATGGCGGAAGCCGAAGGGCCGTATCGCTATGTGCGCGGGCATTCCTATGTCGCGGCGATGCAGGCCCGCGATGGCGGCGCGCCGAACCACAGCGTGTGGGACGTGCCCGGCGTCGGCCATGAGGGCGGCAAAATGCTCAACTCGCCCTGCGGCCTGACCGCGGTGTTCGACATTCCCGGCTGCGAGGCGGCGCACTGATCATGGTCGCATCGCACACACCGGAATGTGTGCGGCGGCCCGGTGGTAAGCCGCCTCGAGATCGCCTACGCTCCTGCCGCGACTGAAGCGTCACGATCGGCAGCTTGATGGAGATCATCATGAAAGCATGTCTGCTCGCGGTTCTGACGACAGCTGCGTTGCTCGGCCTGACCCCGGCCAACGCCGCGGACGGATGTGGCGTCGGTTGCCACTCTACTGCGTACGGCGCCTGCGTGATTGACGGCTGGGGCACCGGCGCCCGGGTCAGGAACGAGTGTCCCGCCACCTCGCGCCCGCGCCCACCCTGTGGTGGTCGCGGGTACATTTGGCGGCGTGACCTCCAGGCCTGCTCGCAGACGACGAAGGATTGGCTCTAGCCCCGCGCGCGCTGTGACACGCCGGTGTTACGCCGGCACGATCACCTTGCCGATCGGCCACAGCGCGATGCCGGCAAGCTTGAGATGTGCCCAGGCAAAGGGAATGCCGATGATGGTCACGGCGTACCCGATCGCGAATACCACGTGGCCGATGGCGAGCCACCAGCCGGCCAGGATGAACCAGATCAGATTGCCGATCAGCCCGAGCGGTCCGGTGCCGATATCGGACATGCCGGTGACTTCATCGCGGCGCACCGCACGCGAGCCGAATGGCAGCAGCGAGTAGACGGCGATGTTGAAGGCGGCGCGCGCCCATGGCAGCCCGATGATGGTGATAGCCATGATCACGGCGGCGATCAGCCAGCCGAACGCCATCAACGCGCCACCCCACAAGATCCAGACGATGTTCAGAAGCATAGACACAGGCTGCATGGCTGACACCTTCGCGTAACACCGGCCTCAATATAGGCCGGTGCGCGGCGCCGCGGTAGGGTGCGCGCCAGGCGCGTCGCGCCTCAAAGGGAGAACGACAATGAGAAAAAGATTCGGGGCAGGGATTTTTTCGGCTTGGAGTTTGGTGTTGCTGGCATTTTCAGTGCAGGCCGCGCGAGCCGAGGACGCCGTGCGGTTCGCGCCGCTCAAGGCCGAGGAACTGTCGCCGCCGCAAAAGGCCTGGGCCGACATGATCAGCGCGCCGCCGCGCAACGCCAAGTTCACCGCGCCGCCCTACCGCGCCTATATCCGCAATCCCGATTTGGCGCCGAAGCTGTCGAACCTGTCGGAGTATCTGCGCTGGAACACCTCGCTGCCGGCGCGGCTCAGTGAGATGGCGATCCTGATCACGGCGCGGCACTGGACCGCGCAATATGAATGGTCGGCGCATTATCCGCTGGCGCTGAAGGGCGGGCTCGATCCGAAGATCGCGGATACGATCGCCAAGGGTGCGCGGCCGGAAGGAATGAAGGACGACGAGGCCGCGCTGTACGATCTCGGCATCGCACTCTATCGCGACAGGAAGGTCTCAGACGCCGTCTACAAGGCCGCGCAGGAGAAGTTCGGCGAGCGCGGCATCATGGATATCATCGGCATCATGGGCTACTACGATTTGGTCTCGATGACGCTGATCACGATGCAGGCCGGTGCAGCGAACAACGGCGTCGCGCCGTTGCCGGTGCTGGAGAAATAGACGGACTTCTCTCTCTCCCCGTTCTTATAAAGAGAGGGCTGGGTGAGGGGCTACCTCGGCAGACTAGCTGTAAGGCTACGGGCACGTCCCGTAGCGCGGGGTCGGGCGCGGCCCGCAATTTCTGAATAATAGAATTATATTGCGGATTTGCCCGACATGTCAAGGTGCCATGTCGAATGCCGGCGCGCCGCCGGCTACTTTGCATGGGGTTGTTTTCGATGTTTTGGCAGCGCGTCCCTGCGGAGGCAGGTTATATGCGATGGTCCTGCCACAAGGGGCCGAGGTGAGGAGAATTGCCTACCGCCGAAAGCCGTTGGCGCGCGAATAGCTCTGGCGGCTGTCCTGGGACGGGCGCGCCGCCATGCTGGCGCGGCTCTCGCTGGCGACCGGCGTCGCGGGCTTCAGGTCCTCGAGGAAGATCGGCTTGGCGAAGTAATAGCCCTGGGCATAGCGGATCTTGGTCGCCGCCTGCAGATAGGTGAGCTCCTCGTAGGACTCGATGCCCTCGGCGATCACGGTCATGCCGAGCGCCTCGCTCAGCGATTCGATCGCGCGCAGGATGCCCTGGCTGCGCGGCCGCTGATGGATGTCGGTGATGAAGGAGCGGTCGATCTTGATCTCGTCGGCGGTGATGTCGGCGAGTGCCGACAGCGACGAATAGCCGATGCCGAAATCGTCGATCGAGATGCCGACGCCGATGCCGCGCAGGATCGGCAGGATCTGATCCTGGAAGTGCGACCGGGTCACGAACGCGTCCTCGGTCACCTCGATCATGAAGCGCTTCGGGAAGCCGGTTTCCTCGATCGCGCGGGCGAAGCGGCGCATGAACTCGAGATTGCCGGCCTGCTTGGCCGCGACATTGATGCTGATCGTCGCCGTGGGGCCGAACGTGTCGTTGATCAGGTCGATCGACTTGACGATTTCCGCCAGCACCAGAAACGTCAGCTCGTCGATCAGGCCGAGCTCGACGGCGAGGTTGATGAAGGTGCCCGGCGCCTGGATCACGCCCTCGTCGTCGCGTAGCCGCACCAGCGCCTCGATGCCCTTGACCTCGTGGGTGCGGATATCGACCTTGGCCTGGAATGCGCAGCAGAAGCGCTTTTCGAGGATCGCCAGCCGCAGCGACTGCTCGATCTTCATGCGCGCCAGCGCCTCGCGCTCCATGCTGTTGTCGAAGAACGCGGTCGAGCCCTTGCCGTTGTTCTTGACGCGGTACATCGCGATATCGGCATTCTGGCGCAGCGCCTCGTAGCTCCTGCCGTGCATCGGGTAGAGGCTGACGCCGATCGAGGTGGAGGCGAAGATCTCGGAGTCCTCGATGAAGAACGGCGCTTTCAGCCGCTCCTGCATGACGTGGATGAACTCGGCAACCTCGTCGTTGCTGCTGATCGGGTTCAGCAGCAGCAGGAATTCGTCGCCGGAGATCCGTGACAGGATGTCGGTTGCGCGCAACGCGTGGCCGAGCCGCTTGGACAGTTCGACCAGCAGCGCATCGCCGATCGCGTGGCCGTAATAGTCGTTGATGTGCTTGAAGTTGTCGACGTCGAGAAAGGCGAGCGCGAAATGGCTCTGCGCGGTGTCGCGGATCAGGCCGTTGACGCGATGCTCGATCACGCGCCGGGTCGGCAGGCCGGTCAGTTCATCGTAATAGGCCGAGCGGAACAGCTGGTCCTCGAACGCCTTCTGCTCGCTGATGTCGGTCGAGGTCGAGATCAGGAGATTGCGGCCGGCGATCTGGACCGGCCGGTGCGAGGTGAGAAACACGTATTTGGATGCGCCGCAGGAGAGCACTTCCTCGAGTACCACCGGGCGGCCGCTGCGCAGCATGTCCAGATTGGCGGCATGACGATCATCGGCCGGTGCCGGCTGGCTCGCGCTCGCCGCCAGCTGCAGCTGGCTCGCTGCCGCTTCGTTCACCAGGATGAACTGACCCTGCTCGTCCTGCACCGTCACGCCCGCTGGCAGCAGCTGGAGAAGATCGCGCAGGATGCGCAGTTCATTTCCGGAAATGTCGTCTTGGCCGGTCGCTGCCGCGCCCGCCTGAAAATCGCTTTTCGTGAAACTATGCATGTGCCGACCTTGGCAAAGTCCGTTGTAGTTTTGGTTAAGCGGACCTGCGAAATGCCGTGACAGAATGAGACCCGGGCTGCTTTCGCAAGCCGTCGCGGCAATCGTCATTAACAGAGTATCAATGTCGGGCTCAGTCGCTGGTGAAAGCGATTGCGGCGCGCACGGTTGCACCGGAAAATGCGCCTGTGCCGGAAAGCGTACTTATCAACAGTTGGGAAGCTTGCACTGCATGGTGCAGTGAACGCCGGTCTTCAGGTAACTGATCTCGGTCTTGCCGTCGAACGGCCGCAGCGCCGACTTCAGCAGCTTGGTGCCGAAGCCGGGTTCGCCGAGCACCTCGACCACCGGTCCCTCGGTTTCGTCCCAGATCACGTTGAGACGTCCATCATCCACCGTCCACGACACCTGCAGAAACCCGCGCGGCGAGGAGAAGGCGCCGTACTTTCCTGCGTTGGTTGCGAGCTCGTGGAAGATCAGCGCCAGCGAGACGGCGAGCTTGGCGGGCAGGAACAATTGCTCGCCGTTGAGATTGAACCGCACATGGCCGTAAGGGCCGAGCTCCGAGCGCAGCAAATCCTTGATATCGCAGCCATAGCCGTCGACCCGCGCGATCAGATCGTCGGTCGCCGAGAGTGCGCGGATGCGATGGTCGATGCGCTGCCAGACATCAGGCCGGTCCTGCAGCGCCTGATGCAGCACGGCATGAATGGTCGAGGATTTGTTCTTCAGCCGGTGCTGCAATTCGTCGACCACGATCTTGCGGTACTGCTCCTCCTCGATCAGCCGCTTGGACACCTCGCGCTGCTGGGCAACCAGGGAACGGTAATGCTCCACGCCCCAGATCGCGATGCCGCACACCGCCCAGAAGATCATCAGCAGTGCAAAGCGCGCCGGATCGGCGTGCCCGCTGCTGAAATTGATGATGACGCCGAGCAGGCCGCTTGCCAGCGCGGTTGCGATCCCGATCCGGAAGCCGCCAAAGGCGGTCGCGAAGAACACCGCCGGGAAATAGGGCGTGAAGAACACATCCGGCCTGATCTGGGCGAGCCCGAAGCGCGCGGCCGTGGCCAAAACGAGACAGAGCACCGCGAAGCTCGCCGCAAGCAGCATCGAAGGCTGGGAATCGCCCCGCCAACCCGCCCTGAATTCGTCGATCCATTTCGCCATCGGTCGTTCCAGTTCACGTGAACAGGCGACCCAAAATAAGGCCGCTGCGACCGAAAAACCGCAGTTGTGGCCTTCTGGCCACAGGTGGACCTTGACCACCGGAAACCGCGCCCCCGCTTGCGTTGGTGGAAGCAGCTGGGGAATATCCGCAACATCAAACGTTAATCGGGGGACCGGCATGGGACGGCTGGACGGCAAGGTCGCGGTGATCACCGGGGCGACCAGCGGCATCGGGTTGCGCACGGCGGAGGTTTTTGTCGCCGAGGGCGCCCGGATCGTGATCGCCGGGCGCCGCGCGCCGGAGGGCGAGGCGCTGGCGCAACAGCTCGGCGAGGCTTGCGTGTTTCGGCAGACCGACGTCACGGTCGAGGACCAGATGCAGGCGCTGATCGCGCTTGCGGTGGAGAAGTTCGGCCGGATCGACTGCCTGTTCAACAACGCCGGCGGTCCGTCGCAGACCGGCGGCATCGAGGGCCTCGACGTCGAGCGGTTCGACGCGGCGATGGCAACCCTGGTGCGCAGCGTCATGCTCGGCATGAAGCATGCGGCGCCGTACATGCGCAAGCAGGGATCCGGCAGCATCATCAACAATGGCAGCATTGCCGGACGGCTCGCCGGGTTCTCCTCTTCGATGGTCTATGGCGCGGCGAAGGCGGCGGTGATTCATTTCACCAAATGCGTGGCGATGGAGCTCGGCGAGTCCGGCATTCGCGTCAACTCGATCTCGCCCGGTGCGATCGCCACCGGGATTTTCGGCAAGGCACTGGGGTTGTCGACCGACGCGGCCGAGAAGACCGCGTCCGTGATGCGCGAGGTCTACAAGGCGGCGCAGCCGATCCCGCGCGCCGGCCTGCCCGACGACATCGCGCATGCCGCGGTGTTCCTGGCGAGCGACGAATCGAGCTTCATCAACGGTCATGACCTCGTCGTCGACGGCGCCATCACCGGCGGCCGCAACTGGAGCCAGCAGCAGGCGGGCTATGTGTCGTTGCGCAAGGCGTTCGATCAGGGGGCGTAGCTGGGACAGTCGCCGGGACAGAAAGCATGAACGCGAGGCTCGAGCGGAAGCTGCAACGACTTGCCGCCGTCCTTGTCGCCGGAATCCTGTCCGGCGTCGCGATCACGCTCAGCGCCTTCGGCGGCGGCGCTGCCCAGTTGACTGTAGGCATCACCTACGGGTTCCTGCTTGCCGGCGTGATCGGCTCGATCGAGCTGTTCGTCCTTGAAGATTGGGACTGGCTCAAACGCCTGTCGTTCCTCTCCAATCTGGCCGTGCGCAGCGCCATCTACGCGGCCATCATCATCGGCATCCAGTTGCTGCAGCCGGGCGAACGCATCGCAGGCGTGGCGCCGCAGGATTCGCTGCAGAACTTCTGGTCGAGTTTCGCGCGCTCCGCCATCGTCTCGGTGCTGGTCAACCTGGGATTCGGTATCGCCAACCTGATCGGCTCGCGCGCGCTGATGAACTTCGTCACCGGGCGCTATCACGCGCCGGTCGAGGAAGACCGCTTCGTGCTGTTCGTCGATATCGCCGGATCGACCGGGCTCGCCGAGCGTCTCGGCGGCATCGGTATCCATCGTTTTCTCGACCGCACCTTCCGCCTGCTGACGCAGTCGGTGGTCGATTATCGCGGCGAGGTGCTCAACTATGTCGGCGACGAGATCATCGTGACCTGGCCCGAACAAAGCGGTGCGGTCGATTGCCGGCCGCTGCGCTGTTTCGTGGCGATGCGCCGCGCGTTGCAGAAGGCGGCGCCGCAGTTCGAGCGCGAATTCGGCGCGGTGCCGCAGATCCGCGGCAGCCTGCATTTCGGCCCGGTGATCGTCGGCGAGATCGGCGACGTCAAGCGCGCGATCGTGTTCAACGGCGATGTCATGAACACCGCGGCGCGGCTGGAGGAGTTGAGTCGCAAGGTCGATGGCGGCTTTCTCGCCTCGCGAGCGGCGATGGCGCGCTTCGCCGGCCCGCCGCCATTTCCGGTGAGCGATCTCGGCACGCTCCCGATCCGCGGCCGCGTCGACGGCATCGACGTCGTTGGGATCGGAGCGGTGGCGTAGCCCTCAAGCATCGACGTTCGCCTCAGACGCGAACGGTGACGTCGGGCTGGCTCGATGAGAATGCAAGTCGGCTTTGGATCTGCAGCGGCCATCACGCGGTGAAGGTCACGTACCAATCCCGTGCTGAGGTGGCATTCCTTCGACGCCAAATCGGAAATGACTTCCGAAAATGACTTCCCAAAATGACTTGCAAGTTAGTTTCTGAAAAATAAGTCAGTTTCGCTGTCGCGGCCTGTGAGAGGTGCCTCAAAAAAAACGGAGATGGCTTGGGACATTCTGCGTTGCTCGGCGTTCTTTGCTCGCGGCGACCAAACCACCAATGGCAAGGGGATGGTCAATGCGCACTCATGGAGTGTCGGCCAATGCTGGCGCTTCGCAATTCAGCAAGCAACTGCAATGCGCAGAATCGTCTTCAAAGGAGTGCAGAGATGAAGCACGTGTTAGTCTCCCTCGCTATCGGCGCCTGCCTGCTGCTTCCGTCCGCGGGCGTGGTGTTGGGCGCGGGTCCTCCCGTCAAGCCTGCTCAAAATCCTACGACAGGACAGCATGGCTCCAATCACAACTTTAGCTGTACCACCAGTGGTGCAGGTATCAACACTCCGGGGAATGCTATGGCAGCACCGGGGTCGCCGTTCAATCCAAGTGGGCAAGCAGGCAACGTCTATGCGGGAAATCCGGGCACAGCATCGGCAGCGAACGCAAATTCGACGGCCGCCGTTTCCCAATATGATGTCGCTTGCTCGCACCAAGCGCCCTAGCCCTGAAGATTGCAGAGCCTGATTTGCCTGCTGTGGCCGTAAGCACTGATGCCTCGGACGAGCCGGCAATGCGTTGAAGCAGGATGACAGCCACATGCGTTTCGTCGGCGTGGCATTTCTGTTGTGCGCCTTGATGGTCGGGCTGGGCTATACCTATGGTCAAGATAGCTCGGCCCCGACCTTCCTCACGGCCCCGGTTGAACGGGGCAGCATCTCGACCCTGATAAAGGCCAGCGGCACCGTTGAGGCGGTCGTAAATGTTGATGTCAGCTCGCAATTGTCGGGACAGATTGCCGAAGTGTTCGTTAGTTTCAACGACAGCGTAACGGCCGGGCAGCCGATCGCGCGAATAGATCAGGAGATCTTTGCGGCCCGCGTCAAGGAAGCAAGAGCCGCCCTGAGAGTGGCGAGAGCCACCGCTCAAGTGGAACAGGCAGCGCTGGAACGAGCGAAGGTCGCAGTGACCAATGCGCGGACTGCCGAAAAGCTGGCGGAAGATCAATCGACTGCGAGCAAGGTCAGACAAGAAGAAGCGGAGAGGGAATTCCAGCGAAAGCTCGCATTGGCACGCAGTGGAAGCGGTACCGACCGAGACTTGAGCCAGGCGCGCTCGCTGCGCGATGCGGGAGCCGCCGATCTGCGCGCTTCGCTCGAGCAAATCCAGATGAAAGCCGAGGCCATTGCGATTGCGGAGGCGGAAAGCCAAATGGCCGAGGCCAATCTCGAGAATGCACAGGCGGTCATCGAGCAGCGGCAGGCGGCCGTCGATCAGGCCGAGGTCGATCTCGGTCGGACCGTGCTCCGTGCGCCGATCAATGGAATCATCATCAAGCGGGATGTCAATCCAGGGCAAACGGTCGCCGTCAGTCTCGAAGCCAAGACGTTGTTCAAGATTGCGGACGATCTGCGGGAGATGGAGGTCCATGGCAAGATCGACGAGGCCGATGTCGGGCAATTGAAAGTGGGCCAGACGGTCCAGTTCACGGTGGACGCTTATCCCGACCGGACCTTCAGCGGGCAGATTCTCCAGATCCGCAAGTCTCCCGAAGTCGTGCAGAACGTCGTCACCTATACGACGATCGTTTCCGCGCCGAATCCGGACCTTTTGCTGCTGCCGGGAATGACTGCCCAGCTTCGGATTGTGGTGAGCGATACGCGCGGGATTCTCAAAATTCCCAGCCAGGCGCTGCGCTTCCGACCGAACGATGCCGGCTCTTCGACAGGTCACCAGAGTGCAGACAAGGCCACCTCCTCGAAACCTTCTGCGACGGTATGGCTGGTCGGTGACGGTGGGCGACCGCAACCCGTTGCAGTGAGACTGGGGGCGAGCGACGACAACAGCGCCGAACTGCTGGATGGCGCGCTCGCGGAGGACCAGCACGTGATCATCGGGGTTGCGAACTCGCAAAAGCAAAGGGGCTATTTCGGCGTGCGCCTCGGATTTTGAGATCGGATTCTAGGATGCAGCCCCTGGTTCGAACCGTTGGAATCTCAAAAAGCTATCCTTCCGGCGGCTCGATCGTCCGCGCGGTATCGAATGTGTCACTCACAATCGAGCGCGGCGAGTTTGTTGCAGTACGGGGCCGGTCGGGTTCGGGAAAGTCGACCCTGATGAACCTTTTGGGTCTGTTGGATCGGCCCGATTCAGGCACATACGCGTTCAACGGTCGGGAAGTTGCAAAGCTGAGCGAAGACGGACGCGCGACCGTCAGGAGCCACGACATCGGATTCATATTCCAGCAGCCGGCCCTTCTGCCGCGGGCAACCGCGCTGGAAAATGTCGAACTTCCGCTGATCTACGCCGGCATTTCTCCCTCCAGGCGACGTCGCACGGCCAAGGATGCGCTTGACTGCGTGGGCCTGGCCGACCGCGGCCATCATTGGCCAAACCAACTCTCTGGAGGAGAGCAGCAGCGGGTCGTCATTGCTCGTGCGACAGTCAACGATCCAGCGCTCATTCTCGCCGACGAGCCCACCGGGTCGCTCGATAGTGCCACCGGCAACGAGATCCTGTCGCTGTTCGAGGCTCTCCATCGCGATGGACGCACGATCATCGTGGTTACGCATGCCGCCGAGGTCGCCAATCGTGCGCGGCGACTGTTCACCTTGCACGATGGACAAATCGTCGAAGACGGCTCGGCATCATCAGACAATTTGCGTCCGGCCGCCCTCGCCATGGGTCCCTTGCCATGAGTCCTCTGGAGAGCTTGCGAATCGCCGCTCGGGCGCTTCGCGTCAACAAGCTGCGGAGCGCCTTGACCGTGCTTGGGATCGTCGTTGGCGTTGGAGCGGTCGTCTGCATGGTCTCAGTCGGAGCTGGCGCACAAGCGGAAGTCTCCGAGAAGATCCGCACGCTTGGAGCCAACCTCCTGCTCGTTATGCCCGGAGCCAGGAATTCGGGAGGCGCGAGGCTTGAATCGGGAACGCAGCCGACGCTGACCGTAGAGGACGCCGCTTCCATTCGCCGCGAACTGGCGGACGTTCAGGTCGCGGCTCCGTTGTTGTCGCGTTCCCTGCCGCTCGTGGCCGCAAACAGGAACTGGGTGACCGTGGTGGCCGGAATAAATCCCGACTACCTGGTGGCTCGCGAATGGCAAGTTGCCAGCGGCCGATTGTTTACGAGCGATGAGATCGCAACCGGAGCGAAAGTTGCCATCGTTGGAGCGGTTATCGTCGAGGAGCTCTTCAATGGGGGCTCGGGAATTGCCGAGACGCTTCGGATTGGCAACGTCCCCTTCACCGTGACTGGCGTGCTGGACAAAAAGGGGTTGGGCGCGGCTGGCCGCAGCCAGGACGACGTCGTGTTCGTCCCGCTGTCGGCTGCGAAAAGCCGCGTGCTCGGAGCCGTGCGCGGCACGACCCGCGAGGCATTGGATTTCATCTCGATCAAGGTTTCGGATACGGCTGCAATGTCGGAGGTCGAGCGCGAGGTTGAGGCCCTGCTTCGACAGCGGCACCGCATTCGCGGGGATGCCCCCAGCGATTTCAGGATCGAGAATCCGGCAGATGTTCTGTTTGCACGCGGGGCCGCAATGCGGCTGCTCGCCAGTTTGTTGATTGCGGTGGCTGCGGTCTCGCTGGTCGTTGGCGGCATCAGCATCATGAACATCATGCTGGTTTCGGTAACCGAACGCACCCGCGAAATCGGTTTGCGCATGGCCGTCGGAGCTCGCCGCCGCGAAATACGATGGCAATTTCTCATCGAAGCCGCGATCCTGGCGTTGGTCGGAGGGCTTGTGGGTGCGTTTTTGGGGGCCGCCGCGGCAGTCGCAATCGCATGGAAAGCTGGTTGGCCGGTCCTGATCAGCCCCTGGGCCATCATCTTGGCTTGCGCATTTGCGGGGGTCATCGGAATTTCGTTCGGCCTCTATCCGGCCCATCGGGCCGCGCGGCTTGATCCGATTGTGGCATTGCGTTTCGAATAGGCGAAAGCCATCGCGCACAAGCCAGCCTCACCGGAACGTCAGGCTGCGACAAATTAACCACCGGGCATATTGGTGCTTCCGTCGTCAGGCAAATCAGATGTTCAATTCCGCTCGTCTCACCCGATCGATCCAGTACGCCGCGGCCTCTCTATATTCAGGCACTGCTGTCTGGAATACTGGATCACCCGCGAAAGCCATGCGCGGGTGATGACACCGAACGAGCCTTTCGAGCGCGCCACATATTCGCCGTCGTCCCTGCGAAAGCAGGGACCCATAACCACGAATGGTCATTGTTGAACGACGCTGGAACGACGAGCCCCTTTCATAACACACGCCGCGGAGTATGGGTCCCTGCTTTCGCAGGGACGACAGCGGTGGATGTAGCGCAATGTGCGTTCCTCCGCCCTGCAGGGGCGCGAGCCGCAAATCACACCTTCTGCTTCGCGGCTTCCTTCGCAAGATCGGGCGCATTCACGGCCGGGATGGCGACGCGGCCTGTGCCGGTTTGCTGGAGCGCGGCGGCGGCCTTGTCGTTCTGCATGATCTTGGCCATGACGGCCTGGCCGGCGCGCTCGAACACGCCGCGATTGTCGACCAGGAACTGGCGCGACTTGCGCAGGCCGTCGATATAGCCGTTGATCTCCGGCACGACATAGCGCGCGACCAGGTCCCAGCTGCGGCGGGTGTTTTCGATGTTGGCCCAGTCATGTGCGAAGCCGATGATCGAGCCGACGCCGCCGGAGACATCGACCAGATTCTTGATCATCTTGATCAGATCATCGGGCGTGCCGATGGTCGACGCGGCGCCTTCGACGAAGGCGGTCTTGTCGACCGCTTCATCCGCGGAGGCGAACGCGGTCAGGCCCGGCCGCATCAAGGTGCCGACGTTATACTCGTTGTGCCAGCGCAGCAGCCCGGCGCCGGCCTCGCGCCGTGCCTGCTCGCGGGTCTCGGCGATGTGCCAGGACAGCAGCACGCGCCAGTTGGCGCGGCTCACCGTGGTGCCGGCCTTCGCGGCGGCATCCTCGGCGAACTGCCATTGCTGCGGCAGGGCCATCAGGCCCTGGGTCGACATCGAGCCCAGCGAGATGATGCCGATGCCGTATTTGCCGGCCAGCGTCATGCCCGACGGCGAGATCTGCGAGGCCACCACGAACGGCATGTCCTCCTGCAGCGGCAGGATCTGCAGCGCGGCGTCATGCATCTCGAACCAGTCGGTCTTGGCGGTGACGCGTTCGCCGTTGAAGAGGCGGCGGATCACCGCGATCGCCTCGTCCTGGCGGTCGCGCTGGGTCATCGGGTCGATGCCGAGCGTATGCGCGTCGGAGGCGAGCGCGCCGGGGCCGGAGCCGAAGATGGCGCGGCCGCCGGTCATGTGGTCGAGCTGCACCATACGCTGCGCGACGTTGAAGGGATGGTGATAGGGCAGCGAGATCACGCCGGTGCCGAGCTTGATGCGCTTGGTGCGCTCGCCGGCGGCGGCCAGGAACATTTCCGGCGAGGCGATGGTCTCCCATCCCGAGGAATGGTGCTCGCCGCACCAGAATTCGTCGTAACCGAGCGCGTCGAGCTGTTCGACGAAATCGAGGTCGCGGCGGAATTGCAGCATCGGATGCTCGCCGATCGGGTGATGCGGGGCGAGGAAGGCTCCGAACTTGAGGCGCGCCATTGGTCGTTCTCTCCAACTTATTGTTATCGGGGGCTTTCCGCCAACCTACGGGGTGGGCGAAAGCAAGGCAATGCTCCGGGGTTGCGGCGCCCGCATGGTTGTTGCGCAAATCGGCGGCGATTGCCGTCCTCCGGAATGTTTCCCAGCGCATCAACGCAAGTTGTGCGGCGGAGCGCCGGCCGCAGCGGCATCGCCATGGATGACGTGCCCGTGAACCAACGCTTACGTCCAAGGTAATCGAACGGATGACCGGAATCTGCTGATGTCGGCCGTATCGTCATTTCGGGCAGGACAGGGCATGCACCAGATCGTTGCGACGCGCGCGGAGACTTCTCGCCGTTGGTGGGTGCTGGCGATCGTCGTCGCCGCCCAGTTCATGTTCGGCGTCGATGCCTTCATCGTCAATGTCGCGATCCCGACGATCGCCGCGGAGCTGCACGCAACGCCGGCGCAGATCGAGGCCGTGATCGCGATCTATCTGATCGCTTATGCCACGCTGGTGGTCACCGGCGGTCGGCTTGGCGATATCCACGGCACCAGGAACGTGTTCATCGCCGGCGTCGCGGGCTTCTCGGTGACGTCGCTGTGGTGCGGTCTCGCGCAGTCCGGACCGGAGCTGATCGTCGCACGGCTCGCGCAAGGCGCGACCGCGGCGCTGATGGTGCCGCAGGTGCTGGCGACGCTGCATCTGCTGTTCTCCGACGCCGTGCGTGCGCGGGCCTTCGCAATCTACGGCATCGTGCTGGGGCTCGCGGGCGCGGCCGGCTTCATGCTCGGCGGCGTGCTGGTGACGCTCGATCTCGCCGGCCTC
Source organism: Bradyrhizobium macuxiense (assembly GCF_007993935.1). Lineage (GTDB taxonomy): Bacteria > Pseudomonadota > Alphaproteobacteria > Rhizobiales > Xanthobacteraceae > Bradyrhizobium > Bradyrhizobium macuxiense_A. Next base: position 452,911 of record NZ_VITY01000004.1, read on the forward strand.
GGCTGGCGCGCGGTGTTCTTCGTCAACGTGCCGTTCGGCGTCGTCATCATCGCGGCGGCGCTGAAGATCATGCCGACGGTGCCGCGCCGCGCCGGCACGCGGCTCGATATTCCCGGCGCGATCGTGCTGTTCGTGGGCCTATTGTGCCTGATCGGCCCGCTGCTGTTCGGGCACGATCTCGGCTGGACGGCGTGGGTCTGGCTGGTGATGGCGGCGGGGGTTGCCGTCATCGCGGCCTTCGTGCGGCTCGAGCGCAGCGTCGCGCGCCGCGGCGGCATGCCGCTGATCGACCTGTCGCTGCTGTCGGATGCCGCCTTCATGCGCGGGCTGGTCGCGGTGTTTTTCTTCTTCTTTGCCAATCTGTCCTTCTACCTGATCATGACGATGTTCATGCAGAAGGGTCTGCAGATCCCGCCGCTGCAGGCCGGGCTGGTGTTCGTGCCGCTCGCGCTGACCTTCGTGATTGCCTCGCGGCACAGCGGTGTGCGCGCGCGGCATCGCGGCACCTTGGTGCTGATCGAGGGCTGCGCGCTGCAGATCGTTGTTCTCGGTGTGCTGGTCGCGACGGTCCAGGTGATCGCAGCACCGTCGGCGCTACTGCTCGCGCTGGTGCTGATGATCTTCGGCTACGGTCAGGGCCTGGTGATGGCGCCGCTATCGAGCGCGGTGCTGTCGAGCGTGAAGCCAGCAAGCGCCGGAGCCGGCTCCGGAATGTATGGCACCACGACGCAGATCGGCAATGCGGCCGGCGTTGCCGCGATCGGCGCGGTGTTCTTCGCCATTGAGAGCGCGAGATCAGCACATCTGGCGTTGTTTGGGGCATGCGCATTGTTTGTGCTGTCGATATCAATTTCAGCCGCATTTCTGTCATGGATGCGCCGCGCCACCGCATGAATCCGCCGGCGAGGGTGCGTCATTTTCGAAAAGTTCATGCTCGAACAAGGTGCTAAGGCAACTATTTCGAGCGATCCGCGCTTTGTCCGGTTCCGATCACGCGTTAACGCCGAATCTCACTATTCCACGGGGAAAGACAGCACACGGCCTTTTTATTTCGCAGTGCAGCAATTATCTGATCGGGTGACACACAAGAATAAATCACCTCAGGAGTTGCTGTTGTCGCTGGTCAACAACATCGAATTTCTGCGTCATCTGCCCAAGATGAACGCGTTCAACGGCCTCGGTGCGCTTGCGCCGGCGGCCGTGCCGACGCCGCTTGTCGAGACGACAGAATTCGGCGCCAATCCCGGCGCGCTGAAGATGTTCTCATATGTGCCCGAGCAACTGGCGCGATCGCCCGCGCTCGTCGTCGTGCTGCATGGCTGCGGCCAGAACGCTGCGTCATACGATCTCGGCGCCGGCTGGTCGACACTGGCGAAGCACTACGGCTTCGCGCTGCTGATGCCCGAGCAGCAATCCGCCAACAACGCCAACACCTGCTTCAACTGGTTCGATCCGGAAGACACCGCGCGCGGCCAGGGCGAAGCCGCATCGATCAGGGAGATGGTCGGTCACATCGCCGGCGCGCACAAGATCGATCCGCGCCGGATCTTCGTGACGGGCCTCTCCGCCGGCGGTGCGATGGCGACCGTGATGCTCGCGACCTATCCGGATGTGTTTGCGGCCGGTGCCATCATCGCCGGGCTGCCGTTCGGTGTCGCCGGCAATCTGCGGGAGGCGCTCGGCGCCATGATGCAAGGCAGTGCATTGTCGGCGCCCGAGCTCGGCGACCTCGTACGCAAGGCATCGACGCACAAGGGTGATTGGCCGCGGATCTCGGTGTGGCACGGCAGCGCCGACCGCACCGTGCATCCGGGCAACGCCGATGCGGTCGTCCGGCAGTGGCTCGATCTGCACGGCCTGCCGCTTGCGGCGATGTCGAAAGCCGATGTCGACGGCCATCCGCGCGAGGTGTGGTGGAATGCCGACGGCGAGACGCTGGTCGAATCCTACTCGATCACCGACATGGCGCATGGCACGCCGCTCGGCCTTGCCGGCAATGATGAGCGTTACGGCGTCGAGGGCGCGTTCCTGATCGAGGCCGGGATCTCCTCGTCCTATCACATCGCGAGCTTCTTCGGCCTGACCGACAAGGTCCGTCAGCCGCAGATCGCGCCGACCGGCGTGCCGCGCGAGAACGCCGATACGATCTCGATGACCATACCGGTGCCTGCGGACAAGCCCGAGCCTGCAACCGGTCGCAGCAGCGGCCGGCCGGGAAAGAAGCAAGCCAAGCAGCAAGGCAAGCCGCGGAGCAACGGCGTCAATGTCAGCCGCGTCATCACGCGGGCGCTGACCGCCGCGGGGCTGATGAAGCAGCCGTAAGGTCAACGCATGATCCGGAAAAGTGCGAAGCGGTTTTCCGAAAAGATCACGCGCAAACGAGGAGCTACATCTCGCCGGTCAGGAACGGGTTCGTCATCCGCTCCTGGCCGATGCTCGATCCCGCGCCATGGCCGCAGATGAAGCCGACATCGTCGCCGAGCGGCAGCAGCTTCTGCTTGATCGACTGGATCAACGTCGAATGGCTGCCGCCGGGCAGGTCGGTGCGTCCGACCGAGCCGGCGAACAAGACGTCGCCGACATGGGCGAAGCGCAGCTCCTTGTTGAAGAGCACCACGCTGCCCGGCGAATGGCCGGGGCAGTGCAGGATGTCGAAGGTGAGGTCGCCGATCGAGACCTGATCGCCTTCATCGAGCCAGCGGTCGGGCCCGAAATTGCGCACCCCGGTCATGCCGAAGCGTTCGCCGCTCGAGACGACGTTGTCGAGCAGATATTTGTCCGCGATGTGCGGGCCCTCGATCTTGACCTGCAATGCGTCGCGCAATTCGGCGGCGCCGCCGACATGGTCGATATGACCATGGGTCAGCCAGATCTTCTCGACCGTCACGCCGGTCTGCTTGATCGCGGCCTGAATCTTCGGCACGTCGCCGCCGGGGTCGATCACCACGGCCTTCTTGGTGGGCTCGTGCCATATGATGGTGCAGTTCTGTTCGAACAGCGTCACCGGCACGATGATCGCGCCGGCCTTCGGTTTGGTGTCGGTTGTCTCGTTCATGGGGGCACCATAGGCTACCGGGCAATGCCGTCAACACGCACGGGAAATGCGCCTGCCCCGGCGTGTGATCCCAAAACGGACCGTGATAAGGTCACCTCCAGCACAACAAGTTCGTGAGCCGACTGGTAGGCGGTTGCTCTCGATCACGCGTCAAGTCCTCGCAGTCCGGAACTTCATGACCCAGGCTCCCAACTCACCGCTCGGCGGACCCCGGACCACCGCTCGCGCCTTCTTCGTCGCGGACCGCATCAACACGTCCGGCCTCGAGCGCGGCGACGTGCTGGCCACGACGCCGCTGGCGTTTCGCGTCAATGACAATGGTGTCGCGGTCCTGTTCCGCTACGGCGTCGTGGTTCTGATCGGGCTCAATGCGCTGGAGGAGGATGAATTCCTGCGCAGCCTGCAGTCGCGCATGACCGGTTTGTTCTCCCGACGAGAAGAGGAGATCGCGATCATCGAGCTCGCCGCGGAGAGGGAAGACCAGATTCCGCCGGGCGGTCCGATCTACCTGCAAAGCCTGTCGCCGGAACGGCTGATCCTGGTCGGCGAGGCGCTGGCGAAAAGCGTGGTGCTGGCGCGGCATGAGCGCGAGGTAAGAGCCGTCTTCGATACGACCGAGCCGCTTGCACGCGAGCTCGCCAAGGGCGGCCGGGTCAACGGCGGCCGCGTTGCGATCCTCAAGCACATCGGCAACGCGCTGTTGGTGCGGCATCGCGTGGCCGGACCGGTCGAGGTGTCGGAGAAGCCCGACATTCTCTGGGACAAGCCGCAGCTCGAGCGGCTCTATGCCAGGCTCGAGGACGAGTATGAGTTGAAGGAGCGCGCGGAATCGCTGAACCGCAAGCTCGCGGTCGTCGCCGAGACATCGCAGGTGCTGACCGATATCATCGACACCAGCCGCTCGCTGCGGCTCGAGCTGATCATCGTCTTCCTGATCCTGTTCGAGGTGCTGATCACCATCTATCAGCTGGCGATGGCCCGCCACTGACGCGCTGCAGCGCCATTATTCTGTCCCGAATTGTGCGTCATCCCTGAACTCGGACAACCCCGGGGACACGGGGCGACGAGCGAGGGGGAATGGGATGGATCAGGACGAGCGGGACTGGTGGCGGCGCGGCATCTTCTATCAGGTCTATCCGCGCTCGTTCGGGGATAGCGACGGCGACGGCGTCGGCGATCTCCGGGGGATCATCGCGCGGCTGCCTTATCTGACGCGGCTTGGCGTCGACGCGGTCTGGCTGTCGCCGATCTTCACCTCGCCGATGGCCGATTTCGGCTACGACATCTCCGATTACACCGGCATCGACCCGCTGTTCGGCACGATGGAGGATTTCGACGCGCTGGTCGCGGCCGCGCACGATTCCGGCCTCAAGCTGATCCTCGATCTGGTGCCGAACCATACATCCGACCAGCATCCCTGGTTCATCGAGGCGAAGAGCTCGCGCGATAATCCGAAGCGCGACTGGTACATCTGGCGCGATGGAGCGCCGGATGGCGGTCCGCCCAACAACTGGCTGTCGGAATTCGGCGGCAGCGCCTGGGCCTATGACGAAGCTTCCGGCCAATACTATTATCACGCCTTCCTTGCGCAGCAGCCCGATCTGAACTGGCGCAATCGCGAGGTCAGGGACGCGATCTACGAGGTGATGCGCGTCTGGCTGCGCAAGGGCGTCGACGGCTTTCGTGTCGACGTGATCTGGCACCTGATCAAGGATGCCGAATTCCGCGACAATCCGCCCAACCCGCACTACCGCGAGGGCCGGCCGCCGCACGAGAAGGTGCTGACGCAATATTCGACCGACCAGCTCGAAGTCCATGCTGTGATCACCGAGATGCGCCGCGTTACCGAGGAGTTCGACAACCGCGTGCTGATCGGCGAGATCTATCTGCCGCTGCACCGGCTGGTCGCCTATTACGGCAACGATCTGCGCGGCGCGCAGATGCCGTTCAATTTCGCGCTGCTGTCGACCTTGTGGAGCGCGCGCTCGGTCGAGCAGATCATCGCCGATTACGAAAAGGCGTTGCCGCCTGGGGCGTGGCCGAACTGGGTGCTCGGCAATCACGACCGGCCGCGGGTCGCGAGCCGGGTGGGGCCGGCGCAGGCGCCGGTAGCTGCGATGCTGCTACTGACGCTGCGCGGCACGCCGACGCTCTATTACGGCGACGAGATCGGCATGCACCAGGTTGCGATCGCGCCTAGCCAGGTGCGCGATCCCTTCGAGAAGAACGTGCCTGGTCTCGGCGTCGGCCGCGACGGCTGCCGCACGCCGATGCAATGGAGCGCCGAGCGCCATGCCGGCTTCTCGACGGTCACACCGTGGCTGCCGCTCGCGCAGGATTTCGCAAGCGACAACGTCGCAAGCCTCGAGGCGGAGGAGACCTCGATCCTCAACCTCTACAAGGCGCTGATCGCGCTGCGGCGCAAGCTGCCGCAACTCGTCCGTGGCAGCTATGAGCCGGTGGCGGCGCATGGCGATGTGCTGCTGTTCCGGCGCCGCGCCGCCGAAGGTGTTGCCGTGATCGCGCTGAATTTCGGCGCGGCACCCGCATCGGTCTCGTCCAGCGCGATCGGCTTCAGCAACGAGGTTCTGCTGTCGACCTTCATGGATCGGCAGGGCGAGAAGGTCGAAGGCGTCCTCGACCTGCGCGCCAATGAAGGCGTGATCCTGGGGCCGCATCAGGATGACTAGCGGGACGTGCGGGGCGCCTTGGTGTCGATATCGCTGCGCTTGAGCAGGTAGTCGAGCCCACCGACCCGGTACCAGCGATAGCCATAGGCCTCGATCAGGAGTTTGTGACGGCCGGCATCGTCGGCGCGGCTGTGATCCTCGGTCAGGAGGTTGACGAGGAGATTGCCAGCGTCGTCGGGCAATCCGACGTCGAACGATATCTCGAGCGGCTTTTCCGCGAAATTGTGCACGAACAGCACCGAGTTGTTGCGCCAGTCGTAACGAATGATCAGGACGGCGGGATTTCGGGTTGCGATAATCTTGAAGTCGCCCCAGCCGACCTCGGGGACTTCCTTGCGCATACGGATGATGCGCTCGGTCCAGTTCAGCATCGAGTTGGGATCGCGCCGCTGCTTGGCGGCATTGACGTGCTGATAGCCGTAGGGGCCGTCGTCGATCACGGGCACGCATGGCCGGTCGCTTTCGGTAAAGCCGCCGTGTGGCTCGGTCGACCATTGCATCGGCGTGCGCGCGCAGGTGCGTTCGGGCAGGTCGAGATTGTCGCCCATGCCGAGTTCATCGCCGTAGCGGATGACCGGTGTGCCGGGAAGCGTACACATCACGCTATAGGCGAGCTCCAGACGCCGGCGGTCGCCGCCCAGCATCGGCGCAAGGCGCCGCCGGATGCCGCGGTCGTAGAGCTGCATGCGCTTGTCCGGACCGAATGCCTTGAACACCGTCTCGCGCTGCGCCTTGGTGAGGCGGCCGAGGTCGAGCTCGTCGTGATTTCGCAGGAACAGGCCCCATTGGGCGGTCGCGGGCCGCGGCTTCGTCGCCATCAAGGCTTTCGCCAACGGCTTCGAATCGGCTGATGCCAGCGCGTAGAATAAATGCTGGTTGACGTGGAAGTTGAACATCATGTGCATGCGGTCGCCGTCGCGCCCGAAATACTCCATGTCGGTCTCGGGCAGCACGTTGGCTTCCGCGAGGATGATCGCGTTGCCCTGGCGCCATTGCAGGAATTCGCGAAACGATCGCAGCATGTCGTATTGCTCGACCGGCTTACGCACTGAAGCGCCCTTGGTCGCGATCACGAAGGGCACCGCATCCATGCGGAATCCCGAGACGCCGAGCTGGGCCCAGAACCCCATGATCTTGAGGATTTCGGCCTGCACGTGCGGGTTCGACGTGTTGAGATCCGGCTGGAAATCGTAGAAGCGATGGAAGTACCAGGCGCCCGCCTGCTTGTCGCGGGTCCAGGTCGACGTCTGAACGCCGGGAAACACCATGCCCTTGTTGGCGTTGGCGGGCTTCTTGTCCGACCAGACATACCAGTCGCGATGCGGCGAGTCCTTTGAGCTGCGCGCCGATCGAAACCAGGCATGTTGATCGGAGGTGTGATTGACGACGAGATCGATGATCACGCGGATGCCGCGTTGCTGGCAACCATGGGCAAATTCGACGAAATCGCCCAGCGTCCCGTAGCGCGGATCGACGCCGTAATAGTCCGAAATGTCGTAGCCGCCGTCCCTGTCTGGCGAAGGCTGAAACGGCATCAGCCAGATCGTGGTGATGCCGAGCCCGTTCAGGTAATCCAGACGCCGCAGCAGGCCGCTAAAATCGCCGATGCCGTCGCCATTGGCATCCATGTAGGTGCCAACGGACAGGCAGTAGATCACGCCATTCTTGTACCAGAGGTCGTCGATCACCAGGCCATCCTCTCCGGTCCGCACATGGCAGCGGCCGGGAGATAAGTGGCGAGGCTGCGATGGGTTCCTGCTGCGAGCGCCGTCCTGCGAGGTCGCAGGACGGCAAGTCGCGCCGATTGGTTACCGCTTGATCTGCGCCTTCAACGTGTCCTCGACCACGCGATCGAACGACGACGCCTTCGGCGCGCTCTTGCGGTGCTCGGCGACATATTTGTCGCGCTTGGCGACCAGTGCGGCGAGCTTCTCGTTCAGCGCCTTGCGCTGGGTGATCTGCTTGTCGATCTCGGCGCTGCGTGCCTCGGGTTTCATGGCACGGAGGTTGTCGGGCAGGTCTTCCTCCTTGACCTTGGCGATCTCGTTGCGGCCGGCCGCGACGTCGGCGACCAGGTCGCCGTCGCCGGTGACCGCCTCCGACGTCACCTTGGCGCGCTTGTTGATGAAGCTTGCCATCTCCGATGCGCGGGCCGGCGAGGCCGCGGCGACGCTCGCGAGCTGCTGGGTCTTGGATTCCGTGCGCTTCTGCAGCGCGCGCGGCCCGTAGGGGATCACGGTGCCGTTGATCTCGCGCTGCAGGATGATGATGTCCTCGTCGAACGGCGTCTCGATGGTGACGATCTGGCCGCCGTCCTGCGGGATCGGGATGAACTCGCCGTTGCCGTTCTGCGCGATATCGCGCCACACCCGCTCGGTATCCTGTGCGTTGCCGGCGAGCACGGCGTTGACGATGATGTCGCGCTGCTTGGCAACCGCGAGCGTCACCGGGTATTTGATGTCCTGCGCATAGTCCATGTGCGGCGGCGCGTCGCCGACCAGGAACACGATGCGCGTGCCGTCGCGTCCCTGCGTCCACTGCATCTTGTTGACGGCGACGTCGAGCGCCTCGTTGACGCTCTCCGGCCAGTCGCCGCCGCCGCGCGCCTTCAATTCCAGCAGATTGGCGTAGAGGTCCTGGATATCGCGGGTCAGCTCGACCTTCCTGGTCACATACTCATCGCCGATGTCGCGATAGGCGATCAGGCCCATCCTGATGTCGGCGTCGGGATTGGAATCGACGATCGCGGTCGCGATCGACCAGATCTTGCGCTTGGCGCCCTCGATCAATCCGCCCATCGAACCCGTGGTGTCGAGCACGAAGGCGACCTCGACCACGGGCTTGGCGATGGCCGAGGACAATCCCGCTGTTAGCGGCAGGGTTGCGAGAGCGAAGACGAACGAGCGAAGTGTGATGCGTGACCGCATGGGTCTCTCCTGCAGTGGTTTCGTCCCTCGGAACACAGGTTCCATCGGTTTCGCGGTGGCTTGAGGCCGGAATCAAGGCGCCTTCCTCGCGAATTTGCGGCCGATTCCGGCGCTGCCGTCGCGCGATGGAATCGGTTACTCTGACGAGATGGAGTCACCCGCCCGCCAGATCGCGCTCGTGCCTGCGCTCGACCGACGTCAGTCGGAGACCGCGCTTGCGATCGCACGCGGCACCGCGCGGCTCCTGCGATCGCTGGGATTTTCCTGCATCAGCGAGTTGCCGCTGCCGTCCGGCCGCAGGGCCGATCTGGTGGCGCTGAATGAGCGCGGCGAGATCTGGATCGTCGAGATCAAGTCATCGCTCGAGGATCTGCGCGCCGACCAGAAATGGCAGGACTACCGGATGCATTGCGACCGGCTGTTCTTCGCCTTCACGCAGGACCTGCCGTGCGAGATCTTCCCGGTCGACACCGGCCTGATCATCGCCGACGCCTATGGCGCGCATCTGCACTGCGAGGCACCGGAGCATCGCCTGCCGGCGGCCACGCGCAAGGCGATGACGGTGCGCTTTGCGATGGCGGCGGCACAGCGGATCAACCGGCTGGTCGATCCGCAGGGGCACGAGTTTTAGCAGCGCGATTCCGTAGGATGGGTAGAGCGAAGCGAAACCCATCAGCTTCGAAGCGCAAGGAGAGATGATGGGTATCGCTTCGCTCCACCCATCCTACGAAGCAAGCCACGCCACAAAAGCCAATGGCCGGGACTGAGCCCGGCCATCGCAAGACAATATGTAACTTCGCCTAGCGCGGGGCGCGCTTGGCGAGGATGCGCTGCAGGGTGCGGCGGTGCATGTTGAGGCGGCGCGCGGTCTCGGAGACGTTGCGGTTGCACATCTCGTAGATGCGCTGGATGTGCTCCCAGCGCACGCGGTCCGCTGACATCGGATTGGCCGGCAGCTCGGACTTCTCGGTGCCGGTCGCCAGCAGCGCGGCGACGACGTCGTCGGCGTCGGCGGGCTTCGACAGATAGTCGACGGCGCCCATCTTCACCGCGGTCACGGCGGTGGCGATGTTGCCGTAGCCGGTGAGCACGATCGCGCGCGCCTCGGGGCGCTTGCGCTTCAACGCCGAGACGACGTCGAGACCGTTGCCGTCGCCGAGGCGGAGGTCGACGACTGCGAAAGCGGGCGCGGCGCGGCCGATCTCGGCGAGACCATCAGACACCGTGTCGCATGACTTCACTGCGAACCCGCGCGTCTCCATCGCGCGCGACAGGCGTTCCAGGAACGGCTTGTCGTCCTCGACAATGAGGAGCGAGCGGTCGGCATGGTCATTCAGTTCAGTGATGGCGTTCACGTTCCATTTTTCCCTGTGGCAGACACCTATAATATGGGGACCTAGTGCGGCGCTGCCAAGGCAGCCGAAAGTCGCGTGCCATCCTGGAAACAGTGCTGCATCCGGTATGCCAGACGTTGCGATTAAGAACCGTTCTTAAGCTTCGGCCTCGTCACCGGGCGCGGATTCCTCAAAGCGCTCGCGCGGCCAGACGATCTGCACCACGGCGCCGTGATCGGGGAATGGCCGATTGGTAAACGACACCTTGGCTCCGGTGCGTTCCAGCAGCGTCCGTGCGATGAAAACACCCAAGCCCAAGCCGCCACGCGCATTTTGGGCCTCGTCTGCGCCCCGGCGGCGCGACAGATACGGCTCGCCGATCCGCTTCAGCATATCAGGCGCGATGCCCGGGCCATCGTCGGAAACGACGATCTCGATGGTTTCAGCGTTCCACCATGCATTCACCTCGACGGTCTGGTGCGCGAAATCGACCGCATTTTCGAGAATATTTCCGACACCATAAAGGATCGCGGGATTGCGCGCGGCGACCGGTTCGCGCGTTGCTGCGACAGCAAGCCGCACCTTGATGTTGATGCCGAAATCGCGATGCGGCGCCACCGCCTCTTCGATCAGGGTCGACAGCTTCATGGTGTCGAACGGCGCGCCGCTTGATGACAATTGCGCAATCTTGCTCAGGATGTCGCGGCAACGCTGCGCCTGCTCGCGCACGGTCTTGAGGTCGCCGGCGATGGCCGGGTCGTGCACCGTCTTCTCGAGCTCGCGCGAGATCAGGAAGATCGTCGACAGCGGCGTACCGAGTTCGTGCGCGGCGGCGGCGGCGAGACCGTCGAGCTGGGTCAGATGCTGTTCGCGCGTCAGCACGAGTTCGGTCGCGGCAAGCGCATCGGAGAGCTGGCGGGCCTCCTCGGTCACCTGGAACGCATAGAGGCTGGTGACGCCGATCGCGAGCAGGATCGAGAGCCAGACGCCGATCAGATAGATCGGCGGCAACACCAGGGGATCGTCGCCATCCCAGGGCAGCGGCAGATGATAGAAGAACAGCGCCGAGGCGCAGGCGACCGCAAGGCAGCCGAGCGCGATCGTCAGCCGGATCGGCAGCACCGTGGCCGAAATCAGCACCGGCGCCAGGAACAGAAACGAGAACGGGTTCTGCAAGCCGCCGGTGAAGTACAAGAGCCCGCCGAGCTCGACGATGTTGAAGGCGAGCAAGGTCGCGGCATAGGCCGGCTCCAGCCGCTGCATCGGGTTGAAGGCGATCTGCAGCGCCAGATTGAGCAGCGCCGAGAACGTCACAATGATGACGCACGGCACGATCGGAACGTCGAATTCCAATCCCTGGGCGACGACGAAGATTGCGACGAGCTGGCCGAGTGCGGCGAGCCAGCGCAGCCGCAGGATCGTATCGAGGCGGACATAGCGGCGAGGTTGGCGGAAATCGGAAGCGACGTCGGTCATGTCAGGGACTTTAGCTTTGCCGTGGGCGGCGCACAAATTCGCGACTTAGCGCAAGGATGCAGACCAAGCCTTGCGCTTATTGTCGCAATGGCTCAATGACGACCATATGCAACAGCGCGGGACAGGTCAGGCGCAAGCGCCCAATCAGCCGCCGGTGGCCGATCAGGACGGATCGGCCGCGATCGAGGTCGTGGACCTGGTCAAGCTCTACAAGACCACCCACGCGGTTGACGACATCTCCTTCCGTATCGCGCGCGGCAGCATCACCGGCCTGCTCGGCGGCAACGGCGCCGGCAAGACCACGACGATCGCGATGATCATGGGGCTGGTGCTGCCGACCTCGGGCCGCGTCAGCGTGCTGGGCGCGAAAATCCCCGAGCAGCGCTATGACGTGCTCGGCCGAATGAATTTCGAGAGCCCCTATGTCGACATGCCGATGCGGCTCACGGTGCGGCAGAACCTGACCATTTTCGGCCGCCTCTATGCCGTGAAGCAGCTGCGCGAGCGGATCGACCAGCTCGCCACCGATCTCGATCTCAAGGAATTTTTGGACCGCTCCAACGGCAAGCTCTCGGCCGGGCAGAAGACCCGCGTCGCACTGGCGAAGGCGCTGATCAACGAGCCGGACCTGCTGCTGCTCGACGAGCCGACCGCCTCGCTCGACCCGGATACCGCCGACTGGGTGCGGCAGCATCTCGAGACCTATCGCAAGACCCATAACGCGACCATCCTGCTGGCGTCGCACAACATGCTGGAGGTCGAGCGGCTCTGCGACCGCGTCATCATCATGAAGCGCGGCAAGATTCAGGACGACGACAGCCCGGAACGGATCATGGCGCGCTACAACCGCGACACGCTGGAAGAGGTGTTTCTCGACGTGGCGCGCGGCCGCCTGCGGGAGGGCACATCATGAGCGAGATCGCCAGCCATCACGCGCACGGCATTTCACTGCAACGCATCAATGCGATGGTGCTGCGCTATTGGTATCTCCTGATGTCGTCATGGCCGCGGCTCCTCGAGCTGATCTACTGGCCGGCCTTGCAGATCATCACCTGGGGCTTCTTGCAGAACTACATCTCGCAGGCATCCGGCTTTTTCGCCAGAGCGGGCGGCACGCTGATCGGCGCCGTGATCCTGTGGGACATCCTGTTCCGCGGCCAGCTCGGCTTCTCGATCTCGTTCCTGGAAGAGATGTGGGCGCGCAATCTCGGCAATCTGATGATGAGCCCGCTGAAGCCGATCGAATTCCTGCTCTCGCTGATGATCATGAGCCTGATCCGGCTCGCCATCGGCGTGATCCCGATGACGCTGCTGGCGCTGTTCTTTTTCGGCTTCAATTTCTACGCCATCGGGCTGCCGCTGATCGCGTTCTTCTGCAATCTGATCTTCACAAGCTGGTCGGTCGGGGTGTTCGCCTCGGGCCTCGTGCTGCGCAACGGGTTAGGGGCCGAGAGCATCGTCTGGACATTGATGTTCGCGGTGATGCCGCTCGCCTGCATCTACTATCCGGTCGAGGTGCTGCCGGCCTGGCTGCAGATTGTCGCCTGGACGTTGCCGCCGACCTACGTGTTCGAAGGCATGCGGTCGCTGCTGATCGATCACGTCTTCCGCCCCGACCTGATGGCGTGGGCGCTGGCCATCAACGCCATCCTCTTTGCTGCCTCTTTTGCGATCTTCCTTGCCCTTTTGCAGAGCGCCAAGCGCAACGGGTCGCTGCTCAACAGTGGTGAATAAATGTCACTTTCGCGTGGATTCTCGGGGTTTTAACCCGATATCGACCCCATATTGGGCTCGCGGCGCATTGACGCATTGTTACGCATTCGTCAGAGTGTTGCAGCGCAAAAGGGGGTCTGAAGAAATACTATGCCCATTGGTGAATTTGGCGGTGCACCGCCCCTGGCGGCGGGAGGCAGCCCGGCACTCACGACGCCGCTGTACTGGATGTACGAAATGGCGCAGGCGTCGCTCAATCCGGCGCGCGCGGTGACCGACGCCACCAAGATCCTGTTTGAGAACCCGCTCAATCCGTGGACCCACACCCAGTTCGGCAAGTCGGTCGCGGCGGCCTGCGAATTGTTCGAGCGCACCACCCGCCGCTACGGCAAACCGGATTGGAACCTGCCGACGACCGAGGTCAACGGCATCCGCACGGCGGTCGAGGTTCGTACGGTCTGGGAAAAGCCGTTCTGCCGCCTGCTGCATTTCGATCGCAAGCTGACGCGCCCGCTGCGCTCGCCGCAGCCGCGCGTGCTGATCGTGGCGCCGATGTCCGGCCACTATGCGACGCTGCTGCGCGGCACGGTCGAGGCGTTCCTGCCGACGCACGAGGTCTACATCACCGACTGGGCCGACGCGCGCATGGTGCCGCTCGCGGCCGGCCGGTTCGATCTGGACGATTATGTCGATTACCTGATCGAGATGCTGCATGCGCTCGGCGGCAACATGCATGTGATCGCGGTGTGCCAGCCCTCGGTGCCGGTTGTTGCGGCCGTCTCCGTGATGGAAGCGAACCACGACCCGTTCGTGCCGCTGTCGATGACGCTGATGGGCGGCCCGATCGACACCAGGCGCAATCCGACCGCGGTCAACAACCTCGCCGAAGAGCGCGGCATCGAGTGGTTCCGCAACAATGTCATCACCAAGGTGCCGTTCCCGCATCCGGGCGTGATGCGCGATGTCTATCCGGGCTTCCTGCAGCTCAACGGCTTCATCAGCATGAACCTCGATCGGCACATGGACGCGCACAAGGCGCTGTTCGCCAATCTGGTGAAGGGTGACGGCGATCTCGTCGACAAGCACCGTGAGTTCTATGACGAATATCTCGCGGTGATGGACCTCACCGCCGAGTATTACCTGCAGACCGTCGATCTCGTCTTCGTCAAGCACGCGCTGCCGAAGGGCGAGATGACCCATCGCGGCAAGCCGGTCGATCCGTCGAAGATCCGCCGCGTCGCGCTGATGACGGTGGAAGGCGAGAAGGACGATATCTCCGGTCTCGGTCAAACCGAGGCGACGCACGCGCTCTGCACCGCGATTCCGAACCATCGCCGTGTCCACTACGTGCAGAAGGGCGTCGGGCACTATGGCGTGTTCAACGGGTCGCGTTTCCGCTCCGAAATCGTGCCGCGGATCTCCGATTTCATGGTTTCGGCGGCCAATACGCGGCTTTCCTTGGTCGCCGCAGCCGAATAGGTATCACCCCGGCCGCGATTATCGCGTCCGAGTAAGTCACTGATTTAACTAAAAGAATCTCAAATCAGCCGAGGCTCAAGTGATGAATTTAATTTCATCTCTTGGGCCTTTTTCGCGACTCCGATTCATCGCAAAAATTCCGGTTCCGACCCCTGCCGGTAGAGGTCAATTAACGGCCGACCCCTGTATATTGGGCAAATGATTTGTTTTTGCGCCGAGCGCTTTCCCTGGCGGCGGATATGGCAAAGTTCGGGCGAACTCCTGCTCCCCGGACTCTCAGAAATGGCTACTCGCGCGCTCCTCTATCGGCGGCCTGCCGAACCCGCGACCGTATTGGTCAGACACGGCTCCCAGTTTTTCACTGTCAGGTTGCGCCGGCACCGGCGCGCACGCCGCTATACGCTCAGGATTCATCCGACCGACCGTGAAGCGATCCTGACCATGCCGCCGCGCGGCACGATCATCGAAGCCAAGGAGTTCGCCAATATCCATGGCGGCTGGATCGCCGCCCGCCTTGGCCGTTTGCCGAAGGCCGCGCCGTTCCAGCCCGGCACCGTGGTGCCGTTGCGCGGTGTGCCGCATCGGCTGGTACATCGCTCGGGCGAGCGCGGCACGGTGTGGACCGAAACGCGCGACAGCGGCGAGAAGATCCTTTGCGTCGCCGGCGGCGTCGAGCACATGGATCGACGCGTGCATGACTTCCTCAAGCGCGAGGCGCGCAAGGATCTGCAAAAGGCGGCTTCACTGCACGCCGCGGAACTCGGCGTGCGGGTGCGGCGGATCTCGATCCGCGACCAGTCCAGCCGCTGGGGCTCGTGCACCTCGGCGGGGTCGCTGTCGTTCTCGTGGCGGCTGATCCTGGCGCCGCCCTTCGTGCTCGATTATCTCGCCGCGCATGAGGTCGCGCATCTCGTCGAGATGAACCATTCGGCGCGGTTCTGGCGGGTGGTCGACAAGGTCTGCGCCTCGGTCACGCGTGCCAAGACCTGGCTCGATACCCACGGCAACGACCTGCACCGCTACGGGATCCAGGAGTAGGCGGCTCTTCGCGTCAAATCTGTGCTGTCATCGCCCGCGAAAGCGGGCGATCCAGTATCCCAGAGACGCCTGTGGCAGCTCCGTAGGATGGGTAGAGCGAAGCGAAACCCATCAATTAATGTCCGCGGCACGAAGTTGATGGGTTTCGCTGCGCTCTACCCATCCTACGCATCGCCTACCGAAACAACCGATCCGCCAGCCAGCCATCCAGTCCCGCCGCAGCCTCCGGCCGCGCATTCGGGTTGGGTGGTGGCGCCGATGCGCGAGCCGGCGTCGGCGGGGGCTGGCGGTAATAGCCGCCGCCGGATGGCACCGGCGCGGGTGGCGGCGCCTGCATCGGCGGTTGAATCTGCATCGGGGCCGCCGGCGCGGATGGCGCTGATATCTGCGACGAGATCTGCATCAGGTTCGCCGGCGCCCAGCTCCCTTGCGAGTTCGGGATCGCCGCGACCGGCACGCCTTGGTGCGCGGCCTTCATAAAACGGGTCCACACTTCCACCGGCAATCCGCCGCCGGTCGCCTTCTTGGTCGGCGAGTTGTCGTCATTGCCGAGCCAGACGCCGGTGACGAGCTTGGCGGTGTAGCCGATGAACCAGGCATCGCGGTAATCCTGGCTGGTGCCGGTCTTGCCGGCGGCGGTCCAGCCGGGGATCTCGGCCTTGCGCGCGGTGCCCGAGATCAGCGTCTCGCGCATCATGCTGTTCATCATCGCGTCATAGCGCGGCTCGATCACCTGGTTGGGGGGATCGACGGGGCGGTCATAGAGCAGCTTGCCCGAGCTGGTCTTGATCCTGGTCACCACATGCGGCGACACGGCGTAGCCGCCATTGGCGAACGGCGCATAGGCGCCGACCAGTTCAAGCACGGACACTTCCGAGGTGCCGAGCGCGATCGAGACGTTGGGCTCGAGCTTGGAGGAGATGCCGAGCCGGTGCGCGGTGCGAACGACGTTCCTGGCGCCGACCTCGACGCCGAGCCGCACCGCGACCGTGTTCAGCGACATCGCCAGCGCCTGGGTCAGGGTCACCGAGCCGAAATATTCGTGGGTGTAGTTCTCCGGCTTCCAGCCCTTGATGTCGAGCGGGGCGTCGGTGCGGATCGTGTCCGGCGTCAGCCCTGCCTCGACCGCGGTGAGATAGACGAACGGCTTGAACGACGAGCCTGGCTGCCGCTTCGCGGTGACCGCGCGATTATACTGGCTCTCGGAATAGTTCCGGCCGCCGACCATGGCGCGCACCGCGCCATCGGGCGTCATCGCCACCAGCGCGCCCTGGCTGACGTTGAACTTCACGCTCTTGGCGGCGAGTTCGTCGATCACGGCAGCTTCTGCGACGGCCTGCAGCTTCGGATCGATCGTGGTCTGCACGATGATGTCCTGGTCGATCTGGCCGACCAGATCGTCGAGCACTTCGCCGATCCAGTCGGCGACATAGTTCACGGTGCCGGCGCCGGCCGGTTTCACCGCAATCGAGGGCTGGCCGATCGAAGCTTTCGCCTGCGCCTCGGTGATGAACTTGGCGTCGGCCATCGCCGCGAGCACGACCTGGGCGCGCTGTTCCGCGCCTTCGGGATTGCGGTTCGGCGCCAGCCGCGACGGCGACTTGACGAGACCGGCGAGCATCGCAGCTTCCGGCAGGGTCACATTCTTCGCCGACTTGCCGAAATAGCGTTGCGCGGCGGCCTCGACGCCATAGGCGCCGGAGCCGAAATAGACGCGGTTGAGGTAGAGCTCGAGAATCTCGTTCTTGGAATGCTTGCGCTCCAGCCACAGTGCGAGCTCGGCCTCCTGCAGCTTGCGCTGCATGGTGCGCTCCTGGGTCAGGAACAGGTTCTTGGCGAGCTGCTGCGTCAAGGTCGAGCCGCCCTGCGACACACCCCGATGCAGCACGTTGGTGACGGCCGCGCGCAAAATGCCGACCGGGTCGACACCGAAATGCGAATAGAAGCGGCGGTCCTCGATCGCGATGAACGCTTTCGGCAGATAGGGCGGCAGATCCTTCAACGCGATGTTAGCGCCGGCCATCTCGCCGCGCTGCGCCAGCACTGAGCCGTCGATGCCGACGATCTGGATCGTCGGCGGACGCTTGGGAATCTCCAGCGACTGGATCGGCGGCAGATGCGCGCCGACCCACACCACGACACCGATCACCGCAATGCCGGCCCACAGGCCGAGCACGGCGGTCCAGTAGAACAGCCGGCCGATGCCGAAGCCGCGCGACTTGCTGCGCCGCTTGCTGCCGCTGCGCGACGGGCGCGGTCTCTCGCTACCGGAATCGCTGCTCTTGTCGGCGTTCCTTTCGCTGGTCTTGGGTTTCGATTTGGCGGGCTTTTCGTCGTCGCCGCCGCCGGGAATGCGATCGGAGGGCGACAGTCTGAGGTCGGCAAGCGCGGCCGGAAGCCCGAACAGCGGCTCCTTGCGTCCACCGCCTTTTTTACGTCCCCACGCCATCCGCAACGCTCACCCTTACAGGGGCGCACGCTAGCGTTCCTGGTTTAAGGGGCGGTTACGCAAAGCTTAACGGGGGATTAGGAGGTGAGGCAGCGCGTTGCTATATGACGCTGGAACAAGAAGCAGGGAGCACCGCATATGGGCCATATCGATCCGACCAAGGACGTGTTCGCGCAGTTCCGGGACGACAATCGGCCGGGCCCGATCCACATGCTCAATCTGGTGCGCTTGCGCGAATCGGCAGCCTATCCCGACGGCCGCAAGGCCACGGGCGCGGAAGCCTATGCCGCTTACGGCCGCGAGAGCGGCCCCGTGTTCGAGCGGCTCGGCGGCCGCATCGTCTGGCAGGGCCGCTTCGAGCTGATGCTGATCGGTCCGCAAGAGGAACGCTGGGACCACTGCTTCATCGCCGAATATCCAAGCGTCGCCGCCTTCGTCGAGATGATCCGCGATCCCGTCTATCGCGAGGCGGTCAAGCACCGTCAGGCCGCGGTGGAGGATTCACGCCTGATCCGCCATGCGGTGCTGCCGGTCGGGAAGAATTTCGGCGAGATTCCGAAGTAAGCGTCCAACGCCGCGCGCATTCACTATCCCCGTCACTCTGAGGAGCGCGAAGCGCGTCTCAAAGGGTGCGCGGCCCCGCTGGTGGCCGTCGACCCTTCGAGACGGCCGCGTTGCGGCCTCCTCAGGGTGACGGAGTGCACCGCTCTATCCCCGTCATTGCGAGGAGCGATAGCGACGAAGCAATCCATCGCTCCGCAAGTGGAGGAATGGATTGCTTCGCTTCGCTCGCAATGACGGCGACGCGAGGTGTCGCAACGCAGAGCGACGGTGACACGGCGCGGTCCGCAGAAACAAATCGGCGGCCCGGAGGCCGCCGATTGCATGTCAAACCTGCACGAACACTAACCCGCCGGGCCGGCGTCCTCGAGGATCGGGCCGAACAGCTCCCAGCGCTCGCCATTGAAGCGCATCATCTGCAGCTGCTTGTTGACGCGATAGTCGTTCGGCGTGGTGTTGCCCTTGATGCCGGGCAGCGTCATGTCGAGGTCGACGTTCTTCAGATTGGTGGCCTGCTTCAGCACGTTCTCGCGGGTCAGCTCGTCGCCGCACTGCTTCAGCACATGCACCATCAGCTGGGCGGTGGAGTAGCCATAGGTGTTGAAGTTCGAGTTCTTGTCGCCGTCCGGATAGTATTTGGCCATGAAGTCGAAATAGCGCTTCATGCCCGGATCGTCCTTCCACTGCGGATCGGCGGGATCCTTGCCGTAGTTGGTCGAGATCAGGCCCTTGGAGGCTTCGAGGCCCGCCGGCTGCAGCACCGCCCCGACCGAGGTGGCGTTGATGTCGACGATGTGGACCGGGTGCCAGCCGAGCTCGGCGATCTTCTTGATCGCCTGCGCGGCCTGCTTCGGCGTCGAGGCCGAGAAGAACAGGTCGGCGCCCGCATCCTTGATCTTGATCACCTGGGAATCGATGGTCGGGTCGGAGACCTCATAGGAGGCTTCGGCCACGATCATCTTGGCGGCCTTGTCGCCGAGGCCGGCCTTGATGCCGTTCAGGTAGTCTTTGCCGAGGTCGTCGTTCTGATAGAGGATGCCGATCTTGGCGTTCGGATGCTCCTTCAGGATGTACTGGCCGTAGATGCGGCCTTCGACGAAGTAGTTCGGGTTGAAGCCGAGCGTCCAGGGGAAGTTCTTCGGGTCGGTGAACTTCGAGGCGCCGGTGGCCGCGAACAGCTGCGGCACCTTCTTGGCGTTGAGATATTTCTGCACCGCGGCGTTCGACGGCGTGCCGACGATCTGGAAGGTCAAGAGCACTTCGTCGCTCTCGACGAGCTTGCGCACCTGCTCGACCGCCTTCGGCGGCGAATAGGCGTCGTCATACTGGATCAGATTGATCTTGCGGCCGTTGATGCCGCCCTGATCGTTGATCATCTTGAAATAGGCCGCCTGGGTCTTGCCGATCGAGGCGTAGGCGGAGGCCGGTCCGGAGAAGGGGACGGTCTGGCCGATCTTGATCTCGGTATCGCTCGCGCCGGGATCGTATTTCTTCTGCGCGGAGGCCGACGTTGCAGACAGCGCGATCGCGAGCGCCGTTCCCGTGACCAGGTGGAAAATCCCGTTCCTCATAATGCTGTTTCCCTCACGTGACTGATGTTGGCCGATGATCTTGTCCGCGGGTTCAAGGTCCGCGGTCGCCATCGCTGGGCCGGGATACTGGCGGAACGCTTGCTGCGACGCAAGACGACCAATGCCGAAAAGGTGAGCGATTTCAGTCAACGAAAGTAGGGGGCGGCGCAAAAAGAAGGGCGTAGCGGGGGAGCTGCACACTCAGCGTCGTCCCTGCGAAAGCAGGGACCCATAACCACACATGGTTATTGTTGGCGGACGCCGAAATGACGAGTCCCGTTCACAATTCCCGCCGCAGAGTATGGGTCCCTGCTTTCGCAGGGACGACACGTGGCAAGAGCTGCGCCGTTTGACCTAGCCCGCCGGGCCGGTGTCCTCGATGATCGGGCCGAACAGCTCCCAGCGCTCGCCGTTGAACTTCATCATCTGCATCTGCTTGTTGATGCGATAATCGTTCGGTCCGGTGGTGATCGACATGCCCGGCAGCGCGAGTGACGGCACGAACTTCTTCAGGCTGGTCACCTGCTTCATCAGGTTCTCGCGGGTGAGGTCGTCGCCGCACTGCTTGAGCACCTGGATCAAGAGCTCGGCCGTCGAATAGCCGTAGGTGTTGACGGTGTTGAGCTTGTCGCCTTCCGGATAATACTTGTCCATGAAGGCGAAATAGGCCTTCACGCCGGGATCGTCCTTCCACTGCGGATCGGCGGGGTCCTTGCCGTAATTGGTCGAGATGATGCCCTTGGAGATGTCGAGGCCGGCCGGCTTCAAGGTCGCCGACACCGGGCTTGCATTGATGTCGAGGATGTGGACCGGGTGCCAGTCGAGATCCGCGACCTTGCGGATTGCCTGCGCCGCGAATTTCGGCGTCGACGCGTCGTAGAGCAGGTCGACGCCGGCGGCCTTCAGCTTGACGATCTGGGAATCGACGGTCGGATCGGTGAGCTCGTAGGACACTTCCGCGACGATCATGCTCGCGGCCTTGTCGCCGAGCCCGCTCTTCAGGCCGGTGATGTAGTCGCGGCCGAGATCGTCGTTCTGGTAGAAGATGCCGATCTTGGCGTTCGGGTGGTTCGCCAGGATGTATTTGGCGTAGATGCGCCCTTCGGACTGGTAGTTCGGGTTGAACGCGATCGTCCACGGCGCGTTCTGCGGATCGGAGAAGCGCGAGGCGCCGGTGGAGGCGAGCAGCTGCGGTACCTTCTTGGCATTCAGATATTTCTGCACGGCGGCATTTGACGGCGTGCCGATGATCTGGAACGTGAACAGCACCTCGTCGCCCTCGACGAGCTTGCGCACCTGCTCGACCGCCTTCGGCGGCGAATAGGCGTCGTCATACTGGATCAGGTTCAGCTTGCGGCCGTTGATGCCGCCCTGGTCGTTGATCATCTTGAGGTAGGCCGCCTGGGTCTTGCCGATGCCGGCATAGGCGGATGCGGGGCCCGAGAACGGCACGGTCTGGCCGATCTTGATCTCGGTGTCGGTGGCGCCGATGTCGTATTTCTTCTGCGCGGCGGCCGATGTAACCGACAACGCGATGGCAAGCGCTGTCGCAGCGAGCAATTGCACGCTCCTCATGTCCGTGACCTCCCATGTTGCCGGTGATCTTGTCCGCAAGCGGTGGGCCAGCGGATGTCACCGTTGTCAGGGATGATGGAGGAACGCCCTGAGCATTGCAAGGCAGGGCGCCCTGCGCGCGATGTCGCGTTCGAGCATGATCCGGAAAAGTGTGAAGCGGTTTTCCGAGCGGATCATGCTCAGAAAACCAAAAGCGCGTCCGCGCTTTAGGCAAGCCAGAGCAGGATCAGTGCCAGCGCAGCCGGTGCCGCCTGCACATAAAGGATGCGGCGGCCGACGGTGGCGGCGCCATAGGCGCCGGCGACGATCACGCAGAGCAGGAAGAATGTCTTGATCTGGAACGCGAAGGCGGCGTTGCCCTGCACGAGGCCCCAGATCAGTCCGGCGGCGAGGAAGCCATTGTAGAGCCCCTGATTGGCGGCGAGCACCGCCGAGTCGGTTGCCTTCTCGATCGAGTTGCGGAAGGTCTTCAACCCGAGCGGTTTGGTCCAAAGGAACATCTCGAGCACAAGGAAATAGACGTGCAGCGCGGCCACCACCGCGACCAGAAAATTGGCAAGCACAAGCATATTCGGTCCCCCCAGAGCCTCGGTTCTGATTGAATCAGAACCGAAGCTCTAGATTCTTATTTTGACGCGTTTCCTTCACGCGAACCGGTGTCCATCCCGCATCTAGTGCGGGACGGGCTTCGCTCGAAAACGCCCTAACCGGAATTCGGGTGGACGCTAGCACGCGGGCGGTGAATTGTATGCCGAACACGCTGCTTACAGAGTGACGACCATGGCCGACCGCAAGACCGCCCAGACCTTCAACCTCGACCGCCTCAAGACCCCGATCGGCACCGCGCTGCTGGTGACCGATGATGACGGCGTGCTGCGCGCGCTCGACTGGGACGACTATGAAGGACGCATGCTCGACCTGCTGCGGCTGCATTATGGTGCCGTGACGCTGCGGGACGGAAGCGCCCCGGCCGCGATGCGCAAGGCGCTCGGCGATTATTTCAACGGCGATCTCGATCGGCTCGCGGATGTCGAATGGCGCGTCGCCGGCACGCCGTTCCAGCAGAAGGTCTGGCACGCGCTGCCGAAGATTCCTCACGGCACCACCATGAGCTACGGCGCGCTGGCTGTGAGGCTGAAAGTGCCGAACGCGATGCGCGCGGTCGGCCATGCCAACGGCTCCAATCCGATCAGCGTGGTCGTGCCCTGTCACCGCCTGATCGGCGCCAATGGCTCGCTGGTCAAATACGGCGGGGGCCTCGAGCGCAAGCGCTGGCTGCTGCGCCACGAGGGCGTGGAGATTTAGTGGCGTCTGCCCGTGAGGCGCTCAATCGAGATCTTCGCTGGGCATGCTTCGCAGGTCGCGCACGATATAGAGAAATACGATGAGCGAAGGCACCCATGCGAGGATCGCTCCTACCAGCATCGCATCGACCGTCGTCATGACGTCTCCTTTGAGCGTTGTTGGCCGTTGTCGTCAGATCAATTTCTTCGATGGGCCGCAGGTCCTGGCGAAGGGATACAGCCACTTCCAATAGGCCCTGTTGCGCTCCAATTGCCGCTTGTAGATTTCGCGGCACTTCACCGAACAAAATTGCTCGAAGTGCCAGCTATGCCGGATCAACCCGAACGGCCGCTTGCATCCCGGATTCCCGCAGCGGCCTGTCATGACGCGGCCTCGGCATTCGAACGCGTAAGCCAGCGAATGAAGTTCGCCTGACCTTGGTAGAGGCAGAGGCGTCCGCAGTAGCGTTCACCCGCCGGATTTCGCAAACAGATGATCTTGGGCTCTTCGCTGTCGCATTGGGCACAGCGCGGTTCCGCACGCATGGCGACCTCCCTCCGAGGAATTGCCATTTGCCATTCAAAATGTCTGACGTGGTCCTTGCCGCCGGTGAAGAGCGGCGACGCGAAATCTCGCGCCACGGCCGCGCCTGCACAACTTGTCCAGATGTTTGGCGGCATCATCCTTGCGTATACCGGTCCGCTCATGCCTGATTTGAACTCAATCGCTCGTCGCGGCGTCGCGCTGGCCGAGGGCGGTATCGAGGCATTTGATCAGAACGTCCCCGTCGAAGGGCTTGACCAGAAAGCAGATCGCTCCTGCTTTCAGGGCTCGGGCGCGATCGTTCTCGACGGAGAAGGCTGTGATGAAAATGAACGGAAGGCGCTGTCCGTTGGCAATCAGGTGACTCTGCAGGTCGAGCCCGCTCATCGCCGGCATCCTGACATCCGTGATCACACAGGATGTGTCGTTCAGGCGGGGCGAGTGCAGGAATTCCTCGGCCGACGCGTAGGTCTCGACCGCATAGCCCAGCGACCTGACGAGATTGTGGGTCGCGGTGCGAACCGAGACGTCATCGTCGATGATTGATATCACTGGCGGATTGGACAAGGAGGTCTTCCCGGGGACGGTCGGATAGGGCTTGGTTTGTGCGATGATGCGGCGCACAGTGCGTCGCCAATCGGGGCCGGAGAATCATACTTAGGTTTGCGCCCCGCCGGATGCCCGTCCGATCCCGAGGATCTCGGCCATCCTGACCAGATCGGGCAGCGACTTCGCCGCCATTTTCCGCATGATCTGGCCGCGGTGGATCTTCACCGTGATCTCGGCCACGCCGATTTCCGCGGCAACCTGCTTGTTCATCAGTCCGGCCGTGACGAGAGTCATCACCTGACGCTCACGCGGCGTCAGGGTCGCGAAGGCGCCGCGGAGGTTTGCGAGAACCTTGGCCTCATCGCGACGGCTTCTGTCGCGGTCGATCGCTGTCGTAACGGCATCCAGCATGTCCTGATCGCGGAATGGCTTGGTCAGGAAGTCGACCGCTCCGGCCTTCATGGCCCTGACCGTCATCGGGATATCGCCATGACCGGTCATGAAGATGATCGGAATATGAATGCCGGCCTTCGCCAGCTCTGCCTGAAAGTCGAGGCCGCTCAGCCGGGGCAGCCGGATGTCCAGGATCAGGCAGCTCGGGACATCCGCCGGCTTGTGCTGCAGAAATTCATGGGCCGACCCGAACGTCACGGTTCGCAGGCCGACCGACCGGAAAAGATTGCTCAGCGCGTCCCGCACCGACGCGTCGTCGTCGATGACGAAGACGATCGGATCCTCGGCGTTGGCTTGAGTGGGAGGCGATGCCGCGCGCCCGGTCACCATGCATGCTCCTCCTGATGCAATGGCAGGGTGAACTGGAATGTCGCGCCGGGGCCGATCTGTTCGACCAGGGACAGGCGGCCTTGGTGGGCTTCGACGATCGAGCGGCAGATCGACAAGCCCATTCCCATGCCGCTGGTCTTGGTGGTGTAGAAGGCGTCGAACAGCCGGTCGGCATTCCCGGTCGCAACCCCGACGCCACAATCGGTGACCGTGACCAGGATCTGCCCGGCATCGTCGTCATGGCGGGTCCGGATCACGAGCTCCCGCGGCCGCTCCGCGACCGGCTGCATCGCCTCGATGCCGTTGAGGACCAGGTTGAGGATGACCTGCTGCAGCTGGATGCGGTCGGCGACCACAGGCGGGAGCGCGGGAGTGAGGTCGAGCCGCAGGGATATCAGGTGGCGCTGCAGTTCATGCTGCACCAGGCCGATCACCTCGTTGATGACCTCATTGATGTCGAGCGGCGCCTTCTGATCGGTGGTCTTGTTCACCAGCGCGCGGACGCGCTGGATGACCTCGCCCGCCCGGTTGCCGTCGCTGATGATCGACCTCACCGCTCCGCGCGCCTCATTCAGATCGGGAGCCGCCCGGTCGAGCCAGCGCAGGCAGGCCGCGGCGTTGGTGACCACGGCGGCAAGCGGCTGGTTCACTTCATGGGCGATCGATGCGGCAAGCTCGCCGAGCGCCGTCACGCGCGTGACATGCGCAAGGTTGGTCTGCGCTTCGTGCAATTTCGCCTCGGCCAGCTTGCGCGCCGTGACGTCGGTGACCGCTCCGACAAATTCGGTGTCGCCCGACATGTTCGTCACCGCATGCGCCCTGGCATGGACATATTTGATCGCCCCGTCGGGCATCAACAGGCGGTAGCCGTGCTCGAAATCCTTGCGATCGAGCGAGGCGCGGTCGATGGTCCGTTGCACGCGATCGCGATCATCAGGATGGACGCGCTGAAGGACCGTGCCATGCTTGATCGATGGAACCCGGTCGAACTCGAATATCCTGAAGGTTTCCTCCGACCAGATGATCTCGCCGCTGGCGACATGCCAGCCGAAGCTGCCGGTATGGCTCAATCGCTGGGCCTCGGTCAGGTACATTTCACTCTGCTGCAGCGCATTCTCGGCGTGTTTGCGTTCGGTGATATCCTCGCAGGCGATCAGGACGATCAGCTGATCGTCCAGCCGCCGCACCGCCTTGGCATTCTCGCGGACCCAAAGCCTGGAACCGTCCTTGCGGACCTTGCGGATTTCCCAGCTGCGGGTTTGCCCGATGTTGTCGAGGCATGCGGCGACGCTGCGCAGGACCATTTGTTGTTCCTCGGCGGCAAACACCCGCAGCACGGATTGTCCGAGCAATTCGTCGACGGTGTAGCCGAGTTGTGCCGCGCCGAACGTGTTGACCGACAGCACGAGGCCCGTCGCGTCGACCATGAAATACATGACCGGGTTGTGCTCGAACACCTCTTTCCATTGCGCTTCGCTGTTGCGCAGCGCCTCGATCGCGCGTTCTTCGCCGCTGGCCCGGCCGCGCAGCATGGCCTCCATCTGCCTGCGGGTGCGGCCGACCAGGCGCATCATCAGCAATGTCGCGGTCAGCGACGCGACGAGCAGCGCGAGGGCAACCAGATGGGCGGACGCTGCAGGCTGCGGACCAAGCACCAGCCCGATGCAGGTTGCGGCCAAGGCCAGCACCATGCCGCCGAGCAGCCATTGTTCGGCGGACCAGGACCTCGTGGTCGGGTTGGGCATCATCGGCAGCACCAGCACTTGGCCGTCACGGGCCGCGCTGCGTCGCTAGGTGACCGCTATCATCAGCGGCGACAACGTCGCCCTCCTAACAGGCTTGATATTAGCAGCTTTACCGGCGTCCGGACGAAATCATGCGGGCCTTTGGCGATTCACGCGCGTGAGAGATCGCGCGGAAGGCGAAGCGCGCAGACGCACTCAGGTCCAGGTTGCGACTAAACCTAAGTATGGTCCTCCCCAGCCGAATGTAACGGCCGGATCAACCTCCGTTCAATGGCCCGTTTCTTCCCGGTGACTACGCTTATTGGGTAACTCGATGACAGTAGAGGTTTCCGGGCTTCGGCAATCGCCAATCAGAGACGGGAGATTGAAATGCCCAACAGGCGCCTGCATTTGATCCTCTGCTCCGAAGATGCCGGGCACGAGGCAACGCGTCAGAGGCCCGAGCGCAGCTTTCAGCCGACCGTTATCGATGGTGGCAAGCAGGTCGCGAGCGTGCCGGCCGATCAATCCTGGATCGATCTGCTCGACGTCTTCGATTTGGGCGTCGTGATCTGTCAGGCGAGCTACCTGGCCTTGCTTGGTGCGAGCCTGGCAGCGCTGCAGGCGCAAGCAGGCGCGCCGGATCAAGCATCGTAGGCCACCCCAGGAGTTAGCCCCGGCAGGCTGCCGGACCGGAGCGATGGCTGCTCACGCCAGGGTCGCGCAGACGGGTCCGATAACAGCCTCCGTGAGAGCCCGGAATCCAGTCCCCTCTAGCCCTGATGGATTCCGGGCTCAGTCTTTTCGGAAGCGTCCCGAATCACGGGCCAAGCTGTCGGACCTCGCGGCGTCGCTCCTTTGGTCGGAGCGCTTTCCATTCCGTCATCCTGAGGAGCGCGGAACGCGCGTCTCGAAGGGTGAACGGCCCGGACGCTTCCGCGTACTCCGACTCGTTCTACAATAGCCGGGCCGTCGATCCTTCGAGACGGCCGCTCCGCGGCCTCCTCAGGATGACGGGACAGGCCTATGCGCCCCCTACGATTCGATCTACGCCGCCGGCTTCGCGGCCTGGTCCTCGCTCGACAACAGGTGCAGCAGCGAGCTCTTGATCGCCGATTGCCGGGTCGGCGCGGTGATCTGGGCGCCGAGCAGATCGGTGACGTAGAACACGTCGCGGGCGCGTTCACCGAAGGTCGCGACGTGGGCGGAGGCGATGTTGAGGTTGAGCTTCGAGATCGCGGTGGTGAGCTGGTAGAGCAGGCCGGGGCGGTCGAGGCCGGAGACCTCGATCACGGTGTAACGGTCGGACCACTGGTTGTTGATGGTCACTTCGGGCTCGACGATGAACGGCCGCGTCTTGCTGCGCACCGCGCGCTTCGCCACCGCCTCGGGCAGCCTCAGCTTGCCTTCCAGCACGTGCTCGATCATCTCGCCGATCCTTGTGGCGCGGCGACCCTCATCCTCGTCGCGATCGTATTCGCGCGAGATCGAGATGGTGTCGAGCGCACGGCCGTCGGTCGTGGTGTAGATCTGCGCGTCGACGATGTTGGCGCCGGCCGAGGCGCAGGCGCCCGCGATGATCGACAGCAGCCAGGGATGGTCGGTCGCCAGGATCGTGAGCTCGGTGACGGCGCGGATCTCGTCGAAGCCGACATTGATCGCGAGCTTGTGGCCGGCCTGCTCGCTGGCGCGGATGAAGCGTGCCTGGCGGATCTTGCGCGGCAGCTCGACCTTGAGCCAGTAGGCCGGATAGTGCCGGCCGATATAGGCGTTGAGCTCGGCCTCCGGCCATTCGGTGAAGGCGCGGCGGAATTCGGCCTGCGCCACCGCGATGCGCTGGGCGCGGTTGACCTCCGAGAAGCCGCCGGTCAGCACCGGCTCGGTCTCGTAATACAGCGTGCGCAACAGCTGCGCCTTCCAGCCGTTCCATACGCCGGGGCCGACGCCGCGGATATCCGCGGTGGTCAGGATTGTCAGCAGCTTCATCTGCTCGACCGACTGCACCACGGCGGCGAAATTCTCGATCGTCTTGCGGTCCGACAGATCGCGCGATTGCGCCACCGTCGACATCGTCAAATGCTCTTCGATCAGCCACGCCACCAGCTCGGTGTCGGCGGCGGAGAAGCCGAGCCGCGGGCATAGCCGCCGCGCCACCTTGGCGCCGGCGATCGAGTGATCCTCCGGCCGGCCCTTGGCGATGTCGTGCAACAGCGTCGCGATATAGATCACCGGGCGGTGCTCGGGGCGGATCTTGCGGAACAGGTCGCTGGCGACCGTGAACTCCTCGTTGCCGCCGCGCTCGATGTCCTGCAGGAAGCCGATGCAGCGCAGCAGATGCTCGTCCACCGTATAGTGGTGGTACATGTTGAACTGCATCATCGACACGATCTTGCCGAAGGCGCGGATGAAGTGGCCGAGCACGCCGGTCTCGTTCATCCGCCGCAGCACGACCTCGGCATTGTCGGAGGTCAGGATCTCCATGAACAGGCGGTTGGCTTCGTCGTTCTCGCGCAACTGGGTGTTGATCAGCTTCAGCGAGCGCGTCACCGTGCGCATCGCATCGGGATGGAAGGCGAGGTTGTTCTGCTGGGCGAGGCGGAAGATCCGGATCAGATTGACCGGATCGTGCTTGAACACGTCGGGCGCGGCGAGGTTGATGCGGTTGTTGTCGACGATGAAGTCGTCGCTGCCGTTAACCCGCCGCCGCTTGGTGCCGGGCCGCAGCCGCGCCACCATCCGGCTCAGCACCGGCGCCGGCTTGTTGTGCTCCTCCTCGAGCTTGGCGCACAGGATCGCGGTGAGGTCGCCGACGTCTTTCGCGATCAGGAAGTAGTGCTTCATGAAGCGCTCGACGTCCTGCATGCCGGGATGCGAGGTGTAGCCGAGCCGGACCGCGATCTCGCGCTGCATGTCGAACGACAGCCGCTCCTCGGCGCGTCCGGCGAAGAAGTGCAGATTGCAGCGCACCGACCACAGGAAGTCGGCGCAACGGCGGAAGGTGCGGTATTCCTGCGCGTCGAACACGCCGCGTTCCAAGAGCTCATCGGTCTCGCGCACGCGGTAGACGTATTTGGCGATCCAGAACAGCGTGTGCAGGTCGCGCAGGCCGCCCTTGCCGTCCTTGACGTTGGGCTCGACCAAATAGCGCGACTGGCCGGCGCGGCGATGCCGCTCCTCGCGCTCGGCGAGCTTGGCAGTGACGAATTCCGACGCGGTGCCCTGCACCACTTCCTTGTCGAAGCGTTCGACCAGCTCGTCATAGAGCGGCTGGTCGCCGGTCAGGAACCTGGTTTCCAGGATCGCGGTGCGGATCGTCATGTCGCCGCGCGCCTGGCGGATCGATTCATCGACCGAGCGCGTGGCGTGGCCGACCTTCAGCCCCATGTCCCAGAGGCAATAGAGGATAGCTTCGGCGACCTGCTCGCCCCAGGCGGTCTGCTTGTAGGGCAGGATGAACAAAAGATCGATGTCGGATTCCGGCGCCATCAGTCCGCGGCCATAGCCGCCGGTCGCGACCACGGCCATGCGCTCGGCGCCCGAGGGGATCGGCGAGTGGTAGAGATGCCTTGTCGCCGCGGCATAGAGGATACGGATGATCTCGTCCTGCACGAAGCAGAGCCGTTCGGCGCAGCGGCGGCCGTGGCGGTCCTTCAGCAGCAGCGCCTGCGCCGTGGCGCGCGCCGCGATCAGCTCGGCCTTGAGCAGCTGCGCCATCGCGGCGCGGAACTGGTCCTCGCGGCCGGCATGCTGTTCGGCGAGTGCATTGACCGCCGCGGTGATCCGCTCGGTCTCGAAACGGTCATCCGCCTCAGGGCGGACTTCGGCTACGACGCTGTCCATACGTTCATCCGATATCGGACGAAGCTGTTGCTGTCACGGACCAAAGTATGACGACAGCAGCTCCATGCTTTCCTGGCGGCGCTTCGGGCAAGATCGTTCTCGCGCCGTCGCGTAAAGGGTAGAGATTTTCTCGTTGACCGCAAGGCTAACTCATTGAATTAAAAGATTGTTTCTTAATCTGATCGAGGAGGTCGACGAATGCACAAATTTTCCCGGCGCGCCTTCGCTGCGCTGCTCGCGGTCTCGACATTCCTGCCCGGCGCGGCCCTCGCTGCCGACGCGGTGAAGGAGATCCGGATCGACTGGGCGACCTACAATCCGGTGTCGATGGTCCTGAAGCAGAAGGGCCTGCTGGAGAAGGAATTCGCCAAGGACGGCATCAGCATCGTCTGGGTACAGTCGGCCGGCTCCAACAAGGCGCTCGAATTCCTCAATGCCGGGTCGATCGATCTCGGCTCGACCGCGGGCTCGGCCGCTTTGGTCGCCCGGATCAACGGCAACCCGATCAAGTCGATCTATGTCTATTCGCGCCCCGAATGGACCGCGTTGGTCACATCAAAGGATTCCAAGATCGCGTCCGTCGCCGACCTCAAGGGCAAGCGCGTCGCGGTGACGCGCGGCACCGACCCGCACATCTTCCTGGTCCGCGCGCTGCTCGGCGCCGGGCTGACCGAAAAGGACATCACGCCGGTGCTGCTGCAGCACGCCGACGGCAAGACCGCGCTGATCCGCGGCGACGTCGACGCCTGGGCCGGCCTCGACCCGATGATGGCGCAGGCGGAGGTCGAGGAGGGCGCCAAGCTGTTCTACCGCAAGGCCGACGCCAACACCTGGGGCATTCTCAATGTTCGCGAGGAGTTTTTGAAGGCGCATCCGGATATCGTCCGCCGCGTGCTCGCGACCTATGAGGAGGCGCGGAAATATTCGCTCGCCAACTATGACGAGCTGAAAAAGACCTTCATCGCGGTGACCAAGCTGCCGGACGCCGTGGTCGACAAGCAGCTCAAGGAACGCACCGAGCTGACCCATAGCCGGATCGGCGCCCCGCAGCGGGAATCCATCCTCGCCGCCGGTCTCGCGCTGCAGCAGGCCGGCGTGATCGACGCCAAGACCGACGTGAAGGCCGCGCTGGATGCGTTGATCGACGACCAGGTCCCGCTGCCGACGAACTAACCGCCGTCGTCAATTACTCTCCGTCGTCCCGGCGAAAGCCGGGACGACACGGGATGAAGCCGGGCTGCCCCCACCTTGCAATCCAGCGCGAAGAATAGTTCTTGCTATGGCCATGACCGTTGACCTGCCCGCGCTGGAACAGACGGCCGCGCCGCGTGCGGCGCCGGCGCGGTGGTCGCGCTTGGCGCGGCCGGCGCTCGGGCTTCTGGTGCCGGTGATGTGTGCGCTCGGCTGGGAGCTGGTGGTTTATCTCGGCTATTCCAACGGCCGCCTGGTGCCGCCGCCGTCGAAGGTGTTCCAGACCATTGTCGAGCTCGCCAGGAGCGGCGAGCTGTCGCGGCATATCCTCGCGACCTTGTGGCGCGTCGGCGCGGGCTTTGCGCTCGGCGTCGTCGCCGGCACCGTCATGGGCGCGATTTCCGGGTATTGGGATTTCGCCAAGCGGCTGCTTGATCCGACCGTGCAGGCCTTGCGCGCGATCCCCTCGCTCGCCTGGGTGCCGCTGTTCGTGCTCTGGCTCGGCATCTTCGAGACCTCGAAGGTCGCGCTGATCGCGGTCGGGGTGTTCTTTCCGATCTATCTCGGCGTGATGGGCGCGATCCTGTCGGTCGATCGCAAGATCGTCGAGGTCGGGCGGGTGTTCCGCCTGTCAGGACCGGCGATGATCCGCCGCATCCTGTTGCCGGCGGTGCTGCCGGCCTATGTGGTGGCGCTGCGGGTCGGGCTGGGCCTGGGCTGGATGTTCGTGGTCGCGGCCGAACTGATCGGCGCCTCCGAGGGCCTCGGCTATCTCCTGCTCGACGGCCAGCAACTCGGCAAGCCGGCGCAGATCCTCGCCGCGATCGTGATCTTCGCGATCCTCGGCAAGCTGACCGATTGGCTGATCGAGGTCGCCGCGGCACCGCTGCTGCGCTGGCAGGACGCGTTCGGCGCGCGGGGAGGGCAGTGATGCTCGCACTCAAAGAGGTCGGCAAAACCTATCCGAACGGCGTCCACGCACTGGAGCGCTTCTCGGCCGAGATTTCGCCCGGGGAGATCATCGCGATCATCGGCGGCTCCGGTTGCGGCAAGTCGACGCTGCTGCGCGCCATCGCCGGGCTCGATCGCGCCAGCACCGGCAGCGTGACGCTCGACAATGCCGTCATCACTTCGCCGCACGCCAAGATCGGCATCATCTTTCAGGAACCGCGGCTGCTGCCCTGGCTCAGCGTCGCCGACAATATCGGCTTCGGCCTGGCCGATCTTGCGGCCGATGCGAGGGCCGAGCGGGTTGCATCGGCGCTCGCCCGCGTCGGCCTCACTGATAAGGCAGCTGCCTGGCCGCGCGAACTCTCCGGCGGACAGGCGCAGCGGGTCGCGATTGCCCGCGCGCTGGTGCCGCAGCCCGAAGTGCTGCTGCTCGATGAGCCGTTCTCGGCGCTCGATGCCTTCACGCGGCGCGATCTGCAGGACCACCTGCTCGATCTCTGGGCCGACACAAGGCCGACCCTGATCCTGGTCACCCATGACGTCGACGAGGCCGTGGTGCTGGCCGACCGTGTGCTGGTGATGCGGCCGCGGCCGGGGCGGCTGTTCGAGCAGATCACCATCAACCTGGCGCGGCCGCGTGATCGCAAATCGGAACTGTTCGATACCTTCAAGCGCCGCGTGCTGACCGCGCTCGACCGCTCGCTGGACCGTTCGGTGCGGGACGTCACGGACAAATCCAGTGCCGGCGAGGCGATGTGGTGGTGACATCGGCGCTATAAGGCCTTACATCCGAAGGCTAAGAAGAATAGCCGGGAGCAGACCCATGGACTCCGCCGAACTCCGCGCAATGCAGGCTCCGATCAAGGAGCGTTACAAGACCGATCCCCAGGCCGCCGTGATCACGTTGAAGGCCAAGGGTACGATCGACAGCGAGAGCCTTGCCTGCAAGGTCGAAACCGGCCGCGCGCTCGCGGTCGCCGGTCTGCATCCTGCGACCGGCGGCTCCGGGCTCGAGCTCTGCTCCGGCGACATGCTGCTGGAAGCGCTGGTCGCCTGCGCCGGCGTCACGCTGAAATCGGTCGCGACCGCGGTCGAGGTGCCGCTGAAGGTCGGCAACGTGTTCGCCGAGGGTGATCTCGATTTCCGCGGCACGCTCGGCGTCGACAAGGAGGCCCCGGTCGGCTTCCGCGAGATCCGCCTCCGCTTCGACGTCGGCACCGACGCGCCGCAGGACAAGCTCGATCTGTTGCTGAAACTCACCGAGCGTTACTGCGTGGTCTATCAGACCATCAAGAACGGCCCGAAGGTGACCGTGACGATGGTGAGGGTTTAAGCTGCCTTAACCGGTGTCGTCCCGGCCTAGTGCGCAATTGCGCACGCGAGCCGGGACCCATACGCCGTGCCCTCTCGGTTCAAGCCGCGCCGTCCGACGGCTTTCGCTCCACACGAATAGTCGTGGTTATGGATCCCGGCCTTCGCCGGGATGACGCAGAATGTCCCCCGACCTCCACTTCATCCTGCTCCTCGTGCTGCGCATGGCGGTTGCGGCCGCGTTCGTGGTCTCAGCGTCCATCATCACGGAGCGGTCGGGGCCGGTGATCGGCGCGCTGATCGCAACGCTGCCGATCTCGGCCGGGCCGTCCTACACCTTCCTCGCGCTCGATCATGACGCCGCCTTCATCGCCGAGGGCGCGCTGTCGAGCCTGCCGGTCAATGCGGCGACGATCTTCATGGGCCTCACCTATGCCGTGCTGGCGCAGCGCTTCAGCATGTCGATCAGCGCGGGAAGCGCGATCGCACTGTGGCTCGTGCTCGGCACCATCATCCGTCAGTTCGCGTGGACGCTGGCCGGCGGGCTGATCCTCAATGCCATTGCGTTCGCGATCTGCATTCCGCTGCTCAAGCCGTATCGGCACGTCGCGAAAATGCCGCTGATCGCGCGGCGCTGGTACGACATTCCGCTGCGTGCCGCGCTGGTCGCGAGCCTGGTCGGCACCGTGGTCACCGCGTCGACCTGGGTCGGGCCGCGCGTCACCGGCGTGATCGCGCTGTTTCCGATCGTGTTCTCCTCGATGATGCTGATCCTGCATCCGCGGATCGGCGGCCCGGCCACCGCCGCCGTGCTCGCCAACAGCGCCTGGGGCCTGCTCGGCTTCGGCCTCGGCATCGCCGTGCTGCACATCGCGGTGCTGCACTTCGGCTCGCCGATCGGCCTTTGCTGCGCACTCGCCACCTGCATCGCCTGGAATCTGGCGCTGTGGCAACTCGGGCGGAGGAAGGCGAAGGCGTAGCCACGTTACTGCGCGGAGCGTGGGTGCCTCACCAAGAACTCACCGCGCGACCTTACCGCGGGGTGTCGGTCACTTGCCAGTTGGGACACCAAAGCTCGCTCGTCCTCAATCTGCGAGCGCTCGACGATCATGGCGTCCGCGACAATTTTCCGCACGAATGATGATCTGTCGCGAATTCCCTCGGCGATGAGATCTGCGACCGGACGATTGCTTTCGCTGCTGCGACTGTCCAGCTTCGGAATGCGTCGTCGCAAACCATACACCTTGTCGAGCCAGACCCAGTCAAACCCAGCCGGCCAACTGGCCTTCCGCGAAATCAAACACTGATAAGCGATGGCCCTGATTGGTGGTTGAACGGCCGTCGTTGCCAGTCGTGGCAGGTGTTGGTCGATGCCGGGGTAGCGTAATGCAGAGCGGAGACAGCCACTCAGCCCGCCAGTCGGGCGTCTTTCAAGTTGAAGCGCGAGTGCCGAGAGGACGTCGTCGCGAGCGAACAGCGGATCAAGAATTGCAACCTCATCGCTCCATCGCCCCCATATAAATCGCCGTTCAAGCAAGTAGATCGCCGCGTCTGCGGCGACGTTTGCAGCGATGCTTGCCGAAACGCGCTTGAAGCATTTCTTTGCGGCTTGGCGTACCGGTCCAACCCAGTCATTTAGTCGCCACGCCAAAGCTGCAAGGAAAAATGGCGAGGTCGGCGGTGTCGTTATGTGGAAGAGTGCTGCCTCCCTGAGGTAGCCACTTGGGTGAAAAAGGAACAGCCACGCAAAATCGGCATTTGCGGCGAGCAATTCTCGATCAGGTGGAAAGGGAGCATGCGCCGATTTCGGCCAAAGCTGATCTCTTATCCGCTGGAAAAAGACGCGTGCTCGGTGCTTGGGGACGAGCTGTCCCGGCCGCTTTTCCTGCTGCCACCAGCCGATAGCTGCGTCCCTCGCGATTTCCCGGCTGGCCTGTACGATGCGATGCGCCGGCAGCGCTGCGAGTTCGGCAAGGATGTCCTGCAATTCGCGGTTGGTCGCAGGCCGGTTGGCTAAGGCCGCAAGCTTGGCCGAGAGCGATGGCGAGAGGATGGGCCGAACCGGCGATGACATACCCCATCCTTGCAGCATTCTCAGGTTGTTGGAAGCCGCATTGGCTATTTCGGCAGCTTCGCCCTCAATGCATACAGCGCGTCCAGCGCTTCGCGCGGTGACATTTCGTCGGGGTGCAGCGCCTTCACGGCTTCCACCAGCAGATCGGCCTCGCTCGGCGGCTTGTCTTCGGCGGCGGCGCGGGAGGGGACGGCGAACAACGGCAGGTCGTCGGCCAAAGCGCGAGCGGTCTGGCCGCGGTCCTGCGCCTCGAGCTTTGCCAGCACCGATTTGGCGCGGGTGATCACCGCAGGCGGCAGGCCGGCGAGTTTTGCGACCTGGATGCCGTAAGAGCGGTCGGCGGAGCCCGGCAGCACCTCGTGCAGGAACACGACGTCGCCCTGCCATTCCTTGACCCGCACCGTGGCGTTGAACATCCGCGGCAGCTTGGCCGAGAGCGCGGTCAGCTCATGATAGTGGGTGGCAAAGAGCGTGCGGCAGCGGTTGCTCTCGTGCAGGTGCTCGATCGCGGCCCAGGCGATCGACAGGCCGTCGAAGGTCGCCGTGCCGCGGCCGATCTCGTCGAGGATCACCAGCGACCGCTCGCTGGCCTGATTGAGGATCACGGCAGTCTCGACCATCTCGACCATGAAGGTCGAGCGGCCGCGCGCCAGATCGTCGGCCGCACCGACGCGCGAGAACAGCCGGTCGACGATGCCGAGCCGCGCCCGCGACGCTGGAACATAGCTGCCAATTTGAGCAAGGAGCGCGATCAGCGCATTCTGGCGCAGGAAGGTCGATTTACCGGCCATGTTCGGACCGGTGATCAGCCAGAGCTGGCCGGACTTCTGCGCGGGCGCAGGAGAGAGATCGCAGGCATTGGCGATGAACGGCTGGCCGTCGCGCTTCAGCGCCTGCTCGACCACCGGATGGCGGCCGCCCTCGATCGCAAAGCCGAGCGAGCCGTCGACGTCGGGCCGCACGTAATTGTCGTCGATCGCAAGCTTCGCCAGCGAGGTCGCGACGTCGAGCATCGCAAAGGCATGCGCGGCGTTGCGCAAATCGTCGCTGGCGGCGAGCGCCATGGCGCTGAGCCGCTCGAAGATCTCGAGCTCGAGATTGAGCGCGCGCTCGCCGGCATTGGCGATCTTGGCCTCGGTCTCGCCGAGCTCGGCCGTGGTAAATCGGACCTGTCCGGCCAGCGTCTGGCGATGGATGAAGGTCGCATTCAGCGGCGGCGCGAACAGCTTGTCGCCATGCTGCGCGGTGACCTCGACGAAATAGCCGAGCACATTGTTATGCCGGATCTTCAGCGTCTTGATGCCGGCGTCCTCGGCATAGCGCGCCTGCATCGCGGCGACGACGAGCCGCGAGGCGTCGCGCAGATTGCGGCTCTCGTCGAGCGCGGCCTCATAGCCCTCGCGGACGAAGCCGCCGTCGCGCTTGATCAGCGGCAATTGCTCTGACAGCGCGCGGGAGAATTCCTGCGCCAGATCGCGCGAGGGGCGCCGCAACGCCGCCATCACGGTCGAAACCTCGGCCGGCGGATCGGCAAGCTGCGCCAGCAGCTCGAGCGCCTGGTCGGCGGCCAGGATGCCGTCGCGCAGGCTGGCGAGATCGCGCGGGCCACCGCGGCCGACCGAGAGCCGCGCCAGCGCACGCGACATGTCGGGCGCTGCGCGCAGCACGGTCCTGACGTCCTCGCGTGCCGCGGAATCCGCAACGAATGCCGAGACCGCATCGAGCCGCCGCGCGATGACGGCGACGTCGGTGAGCGGCGCGGCAAGCCGCTGCGCCAAGAGGCGCGAGCCCGCTGCGGTGACGGTGCAGTCGATCGCATCGAGCAGCGAGCCGCGGCGCTCGCCGGCCAGCGTGCGAGTCAGTTCGAGATTGGCGCGGGTCGCCGGATCGATCGCCATCGTGGTGCCGGCGGCCTCGCGCGCCGGCGGCGACAGCGGCGGACGTTTGCCGACCTGGGTGCGGTCGATATAGGTGACGGCCGCGGCGGCAGCGGTCGCCTCCAGCCGCGACATTGCGGAGAGACCGTCCATGGTCGCCACCGCGAAATAGTCGCACAGCCGCCGCTCTGATGTGGCGCTGTCGAACACGTCGCGGGTCAGCGGCGTCACCGACGGCAGCTCGCGCAAGGTCGGCGCCAACTCGTGGTCGCTATAGAGCGCGTCGGTGACGATGGCCTCGTTCGGATTGATCCGCGCCAAAGTCGCGGCAAGCTCCGCGGTCGCGCACTCCGTCACCATGAATTCGGAGGTCGAGATGTCGATCCAGGCAAGGCCAAGACGATCCGCGCCGGCCGAGCCGCGGGCGCGCGCGATCGCGATCAAATAGTTGTTGGTGCGGGCGTCGAGCAGCGTGTCTTCGGTCAGCGTGCCCGGCGTCACCAGCCGCACCACGCCGCGGCGGACCACGCTCTTGTTGCCGCGGGCTTTCGCCTCCGCGGGATTTTCCGTCTGCTCGCACACCGCGACACGATGTCCGGCGCCGATCAGGCGATGCAGATAGTCCTCGGAGCGCTCGACCGGCACGCCGCACATCGGGATGTCCATGCCCTGATGCTTGCCGCGCTTGGTCAGCACGATGCCGAGCGTCTTCGAGGCGATCTCGGCATCCTCGAAGAACAGCTCGTAGAAATCGCCCATCCGGTAGAACAGCAGCAGGCCGGGATGGGCGGCCTTGATCTCCAGATACTGTTCCATCATCGGCGTGACGCGCGACGGCGCCTCGGCGGGAGTGGCTTCGGGCGGAACGGGGATCGGCTGCTGAATGGTCATGAGGTGGCGGAAACTACAGAATTTCGCCGTGCGGTCCTATCCGCGACGACGGGGTTTTCCACCCTCTCCACGGTCAAAGATATGACAAGACATCACGGCAATGCGCGCTTGACGCGCGTTCCGGTCAATTGACCTGCCGCGGGCACGCTCCTAAAACCATCTCAAGTTCCAGCCGATCCAGCGCCTAAGTCGCGGCATTCAGGGAGAGATTCAATGCGTGATGTGTTCATTTGCGATGCCGTCCGGACCCCGATCGGCCGGTTCGGCGGTTCGCTCGCCAAGGTGCGCGCCGACGATCTCGCCGCGGCCCCGATCAAGGCGCTGATGGCCAAGCACCCGACGCTCAATTGGAACGAGGTCGACGAGGTCTATTTCGGCTGCGCCAACCAGGCCGGCGAGGACAACCGCAACGTCGCGCGCATGGCGCTTTTGCTCGCCGGCATGCCAGAGTCGGTTCCCGGCCAGACCCTGAACCGGCTCTGCGCCTCGGGCCTCGATGCGGTCGGCGCCGCCGGCCGTGCCATCCGCGCCGGCGAGATCGATTTCGCGATCGCGGGCGGCGTCGAATCGATGACGCGGGCGCCGTTCGTGATGGGCAAGGCTTCGGAAGCCTTCTCGCGCTCGTCCGATATCTACGACACCACGATCGGCTGGCGCTTCATCAATCCCTTGATGAAGGCGCAGTACGGCGTCGATGCGATGCCGGAGACCGGCGAGAACGTCGCCGAGGAATTCCAGGTGTCGCGCGCCGATCAGGATGCGATGGCGATCCGCTCGCAGCAGCGCGCCGGTGCGGCGATCGCGTCGGGCTATTTCGCCGAGGAGATCGTCCCGATCCAGGTGCCCGGCGGCAAGGCCGGTCCGATCACCGTCGACAAGGACGAGCATCCGCGCCCCGAGACCACGCTCGAAGGTCTCGCCAAGCTGAAGCCGATCGTACGCAATCCGGGCACGGTGACCGCCGGCAACGCGTCTGGCGTCAATGACGGCGCCGCCGCGATGATCCTCGCCTCCGAAGCCGCGGTGAAGAAGCATGGCCTGACCCCGCGCGCAAAAATCCTCGGCCTTGCGTCGGCCGCGGTGCCGCCGCGCATCATGGGTATCGGCCCGGTGCCGGCGACCAAGAAGCTGGTCGAGCGGCTCGGTATCAAGGTGTCGGACTTCGATCTGATCGAGCTCAACGAAGCCTTCGCCTCGCAGGGCATCGCCTGCCTGCGCCAGCTCGGCGTCAAGGAAGATGCCGATTTCGTCAATCCGCATGGCGGCGCGATCGCGCTCGGCCATCCGCTCGGCATGAGCGGCGCGCGGCTGGTTTTGACCGCCGTGCACGGCATGGAGAAGCGGGGCGGGAAGCTTGCCTTGGCAACTATGTGCGTCGGGGTCGGCCAGGGCGTTGCGGTCGCGATCGAAAAGCTGAATTGATCCAATGGCTTGGAAGGGTTGAAAACAACCCTTCCCCAATTTGGTTATGCACTATAATGATCTGATGTGAGCTCACCGGGCGCGTGGGCCGCGGAGGAATTCGCCATGACCTTGTTGTATCCGCTGCAATCGCTTGCGGCCCATCCGGCGCGGCTGTCGCCGGACTATCGGTCCACCGTGAAGCGTTCGCCCTCGAGGCCGCTGATCCCGATGCGGCACACGCTCTCGGAGCTGACCGGACCGGTCTATGGTCATGAGACGGTGCGCGCGAACGACAACGATCTCACCATCCAGGCCAAGGGCGAGCCGCTCGGCGAGCGCATCATCGTGCATGGTCATGTGCGCGACGAGGACGGCCGCGGCGTTCCCAACACGCTGGTCGAGCTGTGGCAGGCCAATGCCTGCGGTCGCTACATCCACGTCGTCGACCAGCATCCGGCGCCGCTCGATCCGAATTTTACGGGCGCTGGCCGCACCCAGAGTGACGACAGGGGCTATTACAAGTTCATCACCATCAAGCCCGGCGCGTACCCCTGGGGCAATCATCACAATGCCTGGCGGCCGGCGCACATCCACTTCTCGGTGTTCGGGCACTCGTTCGTCTCGCGTCTGGTCACGCAGATGTATTTCCCCGGCGATCCCTTGTTTCCGTTCGATCCGATCTTCAACTCGGTGACCGATGAGAAGGCGCGGGCGCGGATGATCTCCTCGTTCGATCTGGAGAATACCAAGCCGGAATGGGCGCTGTGCTACCGCTTCGATATCGTGCTGCGCGGCCGCAACGCCACGCCGATGGAGACCAAGTAACGTGTCGAACCAGCGTCCTGATGGAATCACGCCTTCGCAGACCGTCGGCCCCTATTTTAAATACGGCCTGACGCCGAACGGCGAGTATGAATGGAACGACGCCTTCAGCAACAACCTGCTGACGCCGGATACATCCGGCGAGCGCATCCGCGTCGAAGGCAAGGTCTATGACGGCGATGGCGCCGTGATCCCCGACTGCATGCTGGAGATCTGGCAGGCCGATAGCCAGGGCCGCTTCTCCGATCCGCAGGACAAGCGCGCATTACCGAACTCGTCTTTCAAAGGCTTCGGCCGCTGCGGCACCGACAAGAGCGGCGGCTATTCCTTCGACACCATCAAGCCCGGCGTGGTGCCGGACGCCGACGGCAAGCCGCAGGCGCCGCACATCCTGCTCGCGGTGTTCGCGCGCGGCATGCTGCTGCATCTCTACACGCGGATCTATTTCGACGACGAGACGGCCAACGCCGCTGATTCCACCCTCGCGTTGGTGCCGGCCGATCGCCGCGCGACCCTGATCGCGAAGAAGACAGGCGGCAACGCCTACACGTTTGACGTCCATCTGCAGGGCGACAACGAGACCGTGTTCTTCGACGTCTAGCCATCTCACCGCTAGCCGCCGCGCCTGAGCTCCTCGGTAGCGCGGCGCAGCACCTCGTGAAGCCATTCGTGCGATGGCTCGTCCTCGACGCGTTCGTGCCAGAGCAGCCGAACCTCCACGGGCGTCGTGGTGTAGGGCAGTTCATAAGTCGTGATCGCATGCGCCTGCTCGAGCGCCCGCGCCAGCGGCCGCGGAACGATCGCTGCCAGTTCTGAATCGATCAGTAGCGCGGGCAACGCAAGGAAGTGTGGCAGCGAGACCGCGATTCGTGGCGGCCGGTCGCTGTCGGACAGCGCCCGTTCCAGCGCAGGGCGGTCGTACATCTCCGAACGGCGGGCAAGCCCGCGCTCGGAGATGAAGCCGCCGATAGCACCCTCCTGCTCGCCGCCAAAGGAGACGACGACCAGCGGCAGACTGGCGAGCTTCGCGTTGTCGAGCCGGCCGAGCTTGCGCTTTTTGCCGACGATCAGCACGTCGTCATATTCGAACAGCAGTGCCGTGCGGAAGCGGCTCGGCGGCGACGAGAACACGCCGATCGCAACGTCGATGCGGCCGAGGTCGATCTGCTCGGCCAGATCGATCCGTGTCACCGGCTTGATCGTCAGGTCGATCGCCGGAGCC
The DNA here is from genome assembly GCF_007993935.1 of Bradyrhizobium macuxiense. GTDB lineage: Bacteria > Pseudomonadota > Alphaproteobacteria > Rhizobiales > Xanthobacteraceae > Bradyrhizobium > Bradyrhizobium macuxiense_A. Next base: position 495,245 of record NZ_VITY01000004.1, read on the forward strand.
TCGCGGCCCAGAATCTTCAGCAGCGGCGGCGCCAGCACCATCGTCGTGAAGTCGTTGGCGGCCAGCGTGAACGACTTGGTCGAGACCGCCGGAGCGAAAGTCGGCAGCTCGACGGCGGCTTCCAGCGATCGCAGCGCCTGGCGAACCTGCGGGGCCATCGTCAGCGCGCGCGCCGTCGGCTGCATGCCTGTCGCGGTGCGAACGAACAATTCGTCGTCGAGCATTTCGCGCAGCCGCGCCAGCGAGTGGCTCACCGCGGACTGGCTCAGCGCGACCTTCTGGCTGGCGCGCAGCACGCTGCGCTCCTCCATGACGGCGTCGAACACCTTGAGCAGGTTCAAATCCAACGTCTTGAAGGAAACGGACACGATGAGGGTCCCGTCGGTAGCGGATCGCACGCCGCTGCAAAATTCTGCGCGCGCACGCAGTTAAGGCCAGGCGCCCGCCTGATGCAACCGATCGGCATGCCGGAAGCACATCGCCGCATCGCGTTCTGAAGCCGGTTCAGGATCACCCTGCAAGACTTTCACTTCCGCAATCCAGCGTTCTGGCCAAGATTGCCGGCGCCGGGTTGGGAGGAAGCAACAGATGAATGCCTCGGTGAAATCGGTGCATGGTGGTGTACGCAAGCCGCTCGGATTGGCGCTGGCGCTCATGACATTTGCGGTGCCTGCGCTCGCGCAGGATGGGCCGGTCAGGCTCGGCGTGCTGACCGACATGTCGTCGCTCTATGCCGACAATGGTGGCCCGGGCTCGGTCGTCGTGGCGCAGATGGCGGTCGACGATTTCAAGGGCAAGGTGCTCGGGCGCCCGATCGAGATCGTCGCGGGGGATCACCAGAACAAGGCCGACATCGGCGCAACGATCGCCCGGCGGTGGCTGGAGAACGAGAACGTCGAGGCGATCCTGGACGTACCGAATTCCGCCGTTGCGCTCGCCGTGCAGGGCATTACGCGCGACAAGAAGAAGCTGTTTCTTGCGACCGGCGCGGCGACGTCCCGGCTAACCGGTGATGAGTGCTCGCCGACCGGCATCCACTGGACCTACGACACTTACGCGCTGTCGCAGGGCACGACGAAGGCGATCTCGCGTCTCGGCGCAAAATCCTGGTTCTTTCTGTCAGCCGATTATTCGCTCGGCGTGCAGCTCGAGGCCGACAGCCGCAAGGTGATCGATGCCACCGGCGGCAAGGTGGTCGGTGCCGTCAAGCACCCGATCAACACGCCGGATTTCTCGTCCTTCCTGCTGCAGGCGCAGGCCTCCAAGGCGGACGTGATCGCGCTCGCCGACGCCGGCGGCGACTTCGTCAACGCCGTGAAGCAGGCGGGCGAGTTCGGCGTGACGCGCGGCCAGAAGCTTGCCGGCCTGCTCGTCTTCATCAACGACATTCACAGTCTCGGGCTGCAGAGCGCGCAAGGCCTGATGCTCAGCTCGGCCTTTTACTGGGATCTCAACGATGAGACGCGCGCCTGGTCGAGGCGCTACATCGAGAAGACTGGGAAAGTGCCGTCCATGATCCATGCCGGTACCTATGGCGCGGTCATGCACTATCTCAAGGCAGTCGAAGCCGCAGGCACGCTCGATGGGCCTGTTGTCGCCGCCAAGATGCGCGAATTGCCGGTCAACGACTTCATGACCCGCAACGGCAAGATCCGTCCGGACGGCCGGCTGGTCCGCGACATGTATCTGTTCCGCGTCAAGGCTCCGGAGGAGTCGAAGTATCAGTTCGACTACTACCAGCTCCTGGCCACGATCCGGGGGGAAGAGGCCTTCAGATCGATGGAGGACGGCGGATGTCCGCTTGTGAAGAAGTCGTGATCGATCGAGACGCAGCGCGCGGCGTTGCGCGCAATCCGATCGACGAGGTGATCGCGGGCCGGCTCTCGTGCCGTGAGTTCTCCGGTAGCCCTGTCCCGCGATCGACCGTGGAGCAGATCCTGCGCGTGGCGCGGTTCGCGCCGAGCGGCGCGAACATCCAGCCCTGGCACGTCTATGTGCTCGCGGGCGCCGCCAAGACCGAAGTGTCGGCTGCGCTGCTGCACGCGTTTGAGACGGAGCCGAGCGAGCACGTCTCCGAATATCAATACTACGCCAGCGAGTTTCCCGAGCCCTATCTCGGCCGCCGCCAGGAGTTCGGGCGATTGTTCTATGATTCGCTCGGCATCGCGCAAAGCGACACCGCGGCGCGGAGCCGGCAGACTGCGAAGAACTTCGGCTTCTTCGGCGCGCCGGTTGGGCTGATCGTCACCATCGATCGGCGCCTCGCGATGGGCAGCTGGCTCGATCTCGGCATGTTCATCCAGAACGTGATGCTGGCGGCGGTCGGCCGCGGGCTGCAATCCTGCCCGCAGGAAACCTTCGCCAAGTATCACCGCATCTTGCGCCCGGCCCTGTCGATCCCGACCGAGCAGATGGTCGCTTGCGGGATCTCGATGGGTCACCCGAGGGAGCGCGGGAGAGCGCGGCTGATGCCGCGCGCGGATCTGGAGGCGTTCGCCTCCTTCAAGGGTTTCGAGGATTAGAACAGGAGAAAGCCATGGGAAGCCGTGAACAACTGATCGAACGCAGCATTCCGTTTCTGCGCGAAGTCAAGGACATGACGCCGAGCGCGGCGATGGAGCGATGGCTCAACGAGACCTACGGAGAGACAAGCGCGCTCTACCAGGATCTCGCTCGTCTCATCAAAATGGGAGTCGAGGAGGGCTGGGCGGCGAACCAGGAGGTCGAAGGCCCGAACTATCGGCGCAGCCGCATCCTCGAGCCGATCCCCGAGACGTTCCAGTTCAGCATCACGGCTGTCTACATGAACAGCGCCGATCCGCGCCGCTTCAAGGACGAGGACGATCATGACGTGCTGCGCGGGCAGTATCACGGTCACCCCTATGGCGAGCTCAACCTCGTCGTTCCTCTCGACAAGGGCGCCGAGTTGAAGGGGCTGCAGGGCTGGCAAGGACCGGGCTGGACTGCGCCCGATCCGGGCAGCAGGCATTATCCGGAAGTCAGGGGCGGCGCTGTGATCGCGCTGTTCTATCTGCCGGCCGGCCGCATCTCCTACGATTTCAAGGCGCCGGCGTGATGTAAGTCCCGCGCCGACTGGCGCTCGGTTTGTCTGGAGCAGGCACATGACATTGATCTACCCGGTCGCTTCGAACCGCATCCATCCCGCACGGTTGTCGCCGGCCTACCGGAGTGCGATCAAGCGGTCGCCGCAAAAGCCGCTGATCCCGATGCGGCACACGCTCTCGGAGCTGACCGGGCCGGTCTATGGTCATGAGACGGTGCGCGCGAACGACAACGATCTCACCATCCAGGCCAAGGGCGAGCCGCTCGGCGAACGCATCATCGTGCATGGTCATGTGCGCGATGAGGACGGCCGCGGCGTGCCCAACACGCTGGTCGAGCTGTGGCAGGCCAATGCCTGCGGTCGCTACATCCACGTCGTCGACCAGCACCCGGCGCCGCTCGATCCCAACTTCACCGGTGCCGGCCGCACGCAATCCGACGACAGGGGCTACTACAAGTTCATCACCATCAAGCCCGGCGCGTACCCCTGGGGCAATCATCACAATGCCTGGCGGCCGGCGCATATCCACTTCTCGGTGTTCGGGCACTCGTTCGTCTCGCGTCTGGTCACGCAGATGTATTTCCCCGGCGATCCCTTGTTTCCGTTCGATCCGATCTTCAACTCGGTGACCGACGAGAAGGCGCGGGCGCGGATGATCTCGTCGTTCGATCTGGAGAATACCAAGCCGGAATGGGCGCTGTGCTACCGCTTCGATATCGTGCTGCGCGGGCGCAACGCCACGCCGATGGAGACCAAGTAAGTGTCGAACCGTCCTGATGGAATCACGCCTTCGCAGACCGTCGGTCCCTATTTCAAATACGGCCTGACGCCGAATGGCGAGTATGAGTGGAATGACGCCTTCAGCAACAACCTGCTGACGCCGGATACATCGGGCGAGCGCATCCGCGTCGAAGGCAAGGTCTATGACGGCGATGGCGCCGTGATCCCGGACTGCATGCTGGAGATCTGGCAGGCCGATAGCCAGGGCCGCTTCTCCGATCCGCAGGACAAGCGCGCATTGCCGAACTCGAGCTTCAAGGGCTTCGGCCGCTGCGGCACCGACAAGAGCGGTGCTTATTCCTTCGACACCATCAAGCCCGGCGTGGTGCCGGACGCCGACGGCAAGCCGCAGGCGCCGCATATCCTGCTCGCGGTGTTCGCGCGCGGCATGCTGCTGCATCTCTACACCCGGATCTATTTCGACGACGAGACGGCCAACGCCGCTGATTCCACCCTCGCGCTGGTGCCGGCCGATCGCCGCGCGACCCTGATCGCGAAGAAGACAGGCGGCAACGCCTACACCTTCGACGTCCATCTGCAGGGCGACAACGAGACCGTGTTCTTCGACGTCTAGCCGCCGCGCGCCGCAAGCTGCGCGCAAATCCAGCATTGAAGGAACGACCGAAATCCGCTGCGCGCCTTCGCCGCAGCGGATTTCGGTTGACCATGCGAATCTAGTTATATAACAACTAAGTTATATAATCGATACGAGATCAAGCATGGCCAACCTCGATGCCGCCTTTTCCGCGCTCGCCGACCCGACCCGCCGGGCGATCCTGGCGCGTCTCGCGCTGGGCGAAGCGACTGTCATGGAGCTGGTCGAGCCGTTCGAGCTGACCCAGCCCGCGATCTCCCGCCATCTCAAGGTGCTCGAGGGCGCCGGCCTGATCGTTCGGCGCGTCGAAGGCACCAAGCGGCCGTGCCGGCTGGCGCCGACGGCGGTTGCCGAGATCGATCAATGGCTCGGCATGCTGCGCCGCGCGCTGGAAACCAATTACGACCGGCTGGACGGAGTGCTGGCCGCCATGAAGCCTGAGAAGTGAAAGGTGCCCTATGAGTAAGTTGACGCTGAAGACCGAAGGCGACCGCTACATCGTCGTGACCAGGCGCTTCGTCGCGCCGCCCGAGGCGGTGTATCGCGCGCATACCGAGCCGGAGCTGTTGCAGAAGTGGCTGCTCGGCCCTGAGGGTTGGGCCATGCCGGTCTGCCTCAGCGAGCTCAGGCCCGGCGGCAAGATCCGCTACGAATGGACCGACGGCAAGGGCGGCGGCTTTCACCTCACCGGCGAATATCTCGAACTCGAACCGTTCAGCCGCATCGTGCATGTCGAGCGCATGCATCTGCCGGATCCGACGCCGGACAATCGTGTCGAGACCCGCTTCGCGCCTGATGGTGATGGCACCCTCATGACCATGCGGATGGCGCTGCCCGATGCCGAGACGCGTGCGGCGATGCTCGCGACCGGCATGGAGCACGGCATGGAAGACAGCTATGCTCGGCTCGACCGCATGAGCTGAGCACTGCCGATGTGAGGGACAATGCGCGATCGTTTCCTGACCGGTCTGATCGGGTATCCGATCGCGCATTCGGCGGCGCCTGCAATGCACGAGCAGGCCGCCGCCGCGCTCGGCGTCCGTTGCCACTATCAGCTCATCGAGGTGAAGGGCGCCGGGCACGACGATCTGCGCGCGATGGTCGATGGCATCCGGCGACTCGGCTTCGCCGGCGTCAACGTCACTTTTCCCTACAAGGAAGCGGTGGTCGACCTGCTCGATGACCTCGCGCCGGATGCGCGCGCGATCGGCGCGGTCAACACCATCGTCGTCGATGGCGCGCGTCTCGTCGGGCACAACACCGATGCCACGGGCTTTGCGCGTGCGATCGAACCCTTACTCGCCAGCGCGCCGCGCGGCCCGATCGCGCTGATCGGTTCCGGCGGCGTCGGCAAGGCGATCGCGTTCGCGCTGGCGATCCTCGGCGTCGGCGAACTGCGCATCTTCGACAGTGATGGCGCCAAGGTCGCGCGGCTGGCCGGCCAGTTGGCCGACCGTCATGCGGCTCGTGGCGTCGCCAGCGTCGAGGCCGCGCTCGATGGCGCGACTGGCGTCGTCAACGCAACGCCGGTCGGCATGCTGCCGAACCGCGACAGTCCCGTGCCGGACAGCCTGTTGCATCCGTCGATGTGGGTCGCCGACGCCGTCTATACGCCGCTCTGGACGCCGCTCCTGTTGGCGGCCAAGGCCAAGCGCGCCAAAGTCCTGACCGGGCGCGATCTCGCGATCTACGCAGCAGCCGACGCATTCGAATTGTTCACGAGCATGATGCCTTCGACGGACGTCATGGCAAATGCGTTCGACGCCGTGATGGCCGCACGCTACTCTCGGCCCGCCTGAAGGGCGGAGACATATAATGACAAAAATCAGGATCGGTCTGGCCGGCTGTGGCTTCGTGTCGGAGCTGCACATGGTTGCGTACCGGCGCGTCTATGGCGTCGATGTCGAGGTGAGGGCGGTCGCGGCGCGCGGCGATCATGTCGTCGAGTTCGCGCGCAAGCACGGGATCCCGAATGCCTATCGCAGCTTTGCCGAGCTGGTCGCCGACCGCGAGCTCGACGTCATCGACGTCTGCACGCCGCCGAACCTGCATGCCACGATGATCGTCGAGGCCATGCAGGCCGGCAAGCACGTGATCTGCGAAAAGCCGTTCAGCGGCTATTTCGGCCGCGACGGCGACAGGGCGCCGATCGGAAAGTCTGTGCCGAAGGCGCTGATGTACCAGCGCGTGATGGAGGAAATGGAGGCGACCCGCACCGCGATCGAGCGGACAGGAAAACTCTTCATGTATGCCGAGGATTGGATCTACGCGCCCGCCGTGACCAAGACCGCGGAGATCATCCGCGCGACGCGCGACAAGATCCTGTTCATGAAGGGCGAGGAGAGCCATTCCGGCTCGCATGCGGCGCATGCCGCAGAGTGGGCGATGACCGGCGGCGGCTCGCTGATCCGGATGGGCTGCCATCCGCTGTCGGCCGTGCTCTATCTCAAGCAGGTCGAGGCCAAGGCCCGCGGCGAGACTATCACGGTCGCAAGCGTCACCTGCGATGTCGGCAACGTCACGGCCTGCCTAAAGCCTGAGGAGCGCGCCTACATCAAGGCCAATCCGGTCGATGTCGAGGATTGGGGCACGCTGACCGCGACCTTCTCCGACGGCACCAAGGCGACGGTGTTCTCCGGCGACATGATCATGGGCGGCGTGCGTAATCTGATCGAGACCTATACGAGCGGCGGCTCGCTGTTCGCCAACATCACGCCGAACACGCATCTGACCAGCTACCAGACCTCAGAGGAGAAGCTCGCCTCGGTCTACATCACCGAGAAGGTCGATCGCAAAACCGGCTGGCAATATGTCTGCCTGGAGGAGGAATGGACCCGCGGCTATCTGCAGGAGATCCAGGACTTCATGGAATGCGTCGCGACCGGCCGGCAACCGCTCGCCGATCTCGCGCTGGCGTATGAGACGACCAAGGTGAACTACGCCGGCTATTGGGCGGCGGATGAGGGGCGGCGGGTGGTTTTGTGAGCGCGGTGCGCTGGTCGCTGTGATCACTCTTGTCCATGCGCATTCAGACCCGTCATCCTGAGGTGCGAGCGGAGCGAGCCTCGAAGGATGAATCGGCCCGACTGGTGGCCGTCGACCCTTCGAGACGCGCGCGAGTGCGCGCTCCTCAGCGTGACGGGGATAGTTCCTAACAAGCCGCAACAGGAATCGAGACCCTAAGCCCCGTACACCGATCCTTTCGGCAGCGGGAACACCGGGTCCTGCGTCCTTATATTCGTCGGCCACACCACGGTGATGCGCTCGCCGGCGTTCTGCATCACGACCGGCGTCGAGCGCTCGTTCTGGCCGGACATCGGTGTGCCCGGCGGATAGAATTTTACGCCATAGCCCTGGATGGTGCCGCCCGGCGGGATGTCGACGTCGAGCGCCGCCTTGCGGATCGCCTCGGGATCGAAGCCGCCATATTTCTCCTTGGCGACCGGCAGCACATTGTTGAGCAGGATCCACGTCTGGTTGAAGCCCATCGAGCAGTGCGGCGGCACTTCGGTGGCGCTGGTCTTCTCGCGGTAGCGCGCGACCATGGTCTTGGTGAGGTCGCCGACCCCTGGCGCCAGCTTGGCGGGATCGAGCAGCTGTGCCGGAACCGGATCGATGTTGCAGAAATTGTCGATGTCGGCGCCGAAGGTCGCGCGCAGCTTGTCGAGCTGGCTGTAGCCGGCGCCGGCGCCGAACAGCATCTTGAACTTCAGCCCGCTTTCGCGCGCCTGGCGCAGGAACAGCGTGATGTCGGGGTTGTAGCCGGCATGCGAGATGATGTCGGCCTTGGCCCGCTTCAGCTTGGTCACCAGCACCGAGAGGTCGGGCGCGGAGGCCGAATAGCCTTCCTTGAGCACGACCTGCAGCCCGGCCTCCTTCGCGAACATCTCGTCGGCGGCGGCGACACCGACGCCGTAGGGACCGTCCTCATGGATCAGCGCCACCTTGACGTCCTTCGGCTCCATGCCGAGCTTCGCCTTGGCGTGCTCGCCGAGGAAGCCGCCGAAGGCCTGGCCGTATTGGTCGGAATGGATCTGCGCGCGGAACACGTATTGCAGGTTCTTGTCCTTGAACACGGCGGTCGAGACCGCGGTCGTGATCCAGAGGATGCGCTTCTGCTGCTCGACCTTGGCGGCGAGCGGCACCGCGTGCGAGCTTGCGAACACGCCGTTGAGGATGTCGACCTTCTCCTGGTCGATCAGGCGATTGGCCTCGTTGATCGCGACATCAGGCTTGCTCTGGGAATCGACGTTGACCGGCGCGATCTTGTACTTGCCACTGATGCCGCCCTTCTCGTTGACGAGATCGATCGCGATCTGCGTGCCGATCGAGGAGGCGACCGAGCCGCCGGCGGCGAACGGGCCGGTCAGGTCGTAGATCACGCCGATCCGGATCGTCTCGGCCTGCGCCTGCGCGCGTGTCCAATCGAAGCTGAAAGCAGCGGCGGCAGCCGCTGAAGTCTTCAGCAGCGTCCTGCGTGAAGTCGGCATCGCGTCCTCCCCTGAAACCGTCAGTTGTGTGACGGGTATTTATTTTTTGGGGAGTATTGGGAGGCGATGTCGGAAAGTCAACGCGATTGCGGGCGCAGTGTCTCGCGCTTTGGTCGAGGTCGGCCCCCTCCCTGCGTCGTCCCGGCGAAGGCCGGGACCCATTACCCCAAATGCAAATTGTTGCGCGACGCCGGGGCCGCAATCCCTCTTACAACACGACCCTGTGGTTATGGGTCCCGGCCTTCGCCGGGACGACGATGGTGGTGGACTGCGTGAACCTACTCCATCACCGCGGCGTGGTCCGGCGGTGCCGATTGCGAGCGCAGTGCGGCCTTGGTCGAGCCGATCATCAGCGCGAGCGGGATCGAGACCAGGATGAACAGCATCACCAGCTGATAGTCGTGCGAGAACGCGATGATCTGCGACTGCGCCGCCACCATCCGGTCGGCCATCGCGCGGCCGGCGTCGGTGTTGAGGTTGATCATGCCGGCGACGTCGGGCATCTGCAGCGCGTGGTTGAACGGATTGATCTGCTCCGACAGCTTCGCGTAGATCCGCCGTCCGCCTTCGGTGAGCTGCGCGATCACGATCGAGATGCCGACCGAGCTCGCGACGTTGCGCAGCAGCGTCAGCATCGAGGTGCCGTCGGTGCGCAGATGATTGGGCAGCGTCAGGAACGCCACCGTCGACAGCGGCACGAACACGAGGCCGAAGCCGAAACCCTGGATCACGCTGACCACGATGATCTCGTTGGCCTGGGTCATGTCGGTCCAGCCGGTCATCTGGAACAACGAGGCCGCGGTCAGCGCGAGGCCGGAGATGATCAGCGTGCGCGCCTCGATATAGCGCATCAGGCGGCCGACCAGCATCATCGCGACGAAGGTGCCGAAGCCGCGGCTCGCCAGCAGCAGGCCCGCGGTGATGATCGGATAGCCGACCACGTTCTGCAAGTAAGGCGAGGACAGCGCCATCGTCGAGTACAGCACGAGGCCCATCACCGTCATGAACACGCAGCCGCCGAGGAAGTTCTTGTCCTTGAACAGCGCGAACTGGATGAACGGCCGGCTGGTGGTCAGCGAATGGGCGAAGAAATAATAGAAGCCGATCGCCGAGACGATGAATTCGACCATGATCTCGTTGGATTCCAGCCAGCCGAGCTGCTCGCCGCGGTCGAGCGCGAGCTGCAGCGAACCGATCGCGACCGCGAGCGCGCCGAAGCCGAACCAGTCGAAGCGCAGATTGAGGTCCTGCTTGGTCTCGTCCATGAACACCGCAAGGCCGAGCACGGTGATCGCGCCGAACGGCAGATTGACGAAGAACACCCAGTGCCAGGAATAGGTCTCGGTCAGCCAGGCGCCGAGCGACGGGCCCATGATCGGGCCCATCATCACGCCCATGCCCCAGATCGACATCGCCTTGGCGCGCTCATGCAGCGCGTAGGAATCCAGCATGACGGCTTGCGACAGCGGCACCAGCGCCGCGCCGAACACGCCCTGCAACAGGCGGAACAGCACCATCTGGTTGATGTCCTGCGCGAGGCCGCACAGCACCGAGGCGATGGTGAAGCCGGCCGAGCAGATGATGAAGATGCGCTTGCGGCCATAGCGGTTGGCGATCCAGCCGACCGGCGCGGTCATGATCGCGGCCGCAACGATGTAGGAGGTCAGCACCCAGTTGATCTGGTCCTGCGAGGCCGACAGCGAGCCCTGCATATAGGGCAGCGCGACGTTGGCGATCGTGGTGTCGAGCGCCTGCATGATCGTCGCGGTCATCGCGCAGATCGTCACCATGTTCCGGCGCATGCCGGGCACGGCGGATGGTGACGGTGCATTCATTCAGTTCAGTCCTGTTCGCCGATTGCAGCGGGAATCACCTCTCCCCGTCGGGGAGAGGTCGCGCCGAAGGCGCGGGTGAGGGGATCAGGTCCCACGAGAGAGCGTAACCCCTCACCCGGATTGCATCTGACGATGCAATCCGACCTCTCCCACAAGGGGAGAGGTGGTGCGCTGGGCTTCGATCTTGCTCCATCTCAGTCCTCGTGGTCCGGGTGCGCCGAGGCCGAACCCAGCCCGAGCAGGCCGGCCAGCGTGCGGCGGTGGTTGGTGTCGATCGTCGCGTAGACGCTCATGCCGGCCTTCAGCTTCTTCACGAACGGATCGTTCTCGTCGAAATAGATCCGCACCGGGACGCGCTGCACCACTTTGACGAAATTGCCGGTGGCGTTCTGCGGCGGCAGGATTGCGAACTGCGCGCCGGTGCCCGGCGACAGCGAGCCGACCTTGCCCTTGAATTCGTGGTTCGGGAACGCGTCGACGTCGAGCGTCACCGGCTGGCCGACCGCGACATAGGTGAAGTCGCTTTCCTTCGGATTGGCGTCGACCCAGGGATGGTCGACGTCGATCACCGAGAACACCGGCGCGCCCGCGTTGACGAAGCGGCCGAGCTGGATCTGGTCGACCTGGGTCGCGACGCCATCCATCGGCGCCCGGAGCACGGTGTGATCGAGATTGCGCTGCGCGTCGTCGAGCTTCGCCTTGGCCTGGGCGTAGGGCGGGAATTTCTCGATCGGCAGCTCGACATCGCCGAGCAGCTGCGTCTTGTCCTTGGAGATCTGCTGCTTGATGTATTGCGCGAGGCTCTCGGCTGTCACTTGCGCGTTGGCCGCATTGTCGAGGTCGAGCTGCGAGCCGAAATTCTGCTTGGCGAGCGTCGATTTGCGGTCGACGTCGCGCTTCTTCAATTCGATGCTCTGCTGGGCGAATTCCAGCATCCTGGTGTTGATCTTGATGTTGTCGACCAGGTTGTCATAGGTGGTCCGGGTCTGGTCGAGCGCCGCCTTGGCCTGGTCGACCGCGAGGCGGAACGGCACCGGGTCGATCTCGAACAGCTCGTCGCCCTTCTTGACGTGCTGGCCTTCTTTCACGACGATCTTGTCGATCTTGCCGGAGATCTCCGGCGTGATCAGCACCTTCTGTGCGCCGACATAGGCGTCGTCGGTGCCGACATAGCGGCCGCCATTGAGATAGAACACGCCGCCGGCGATCACAGCCACGATCGGCAGCACGACGAGCAGCAGCACGCGGCGATAGCGCCGCAGCCCGGCCATCAGGCGACGGCGCGGCGCGCGGCTGGCCTTGCCGGCCGGCGCCGATACGCCCGGATTGCTCTTCTGCTCGGGGGCGAGTTTGAGGACGGGTTCAGCCATAGCGCTGTTCCTTTCGGGAGGGCTCGCCGGCTGGGCTTTGGATGGCATTGCGAACGTTTTCCTTGATCGATTCCAATTGAGTGAGCAGGCGGTGCGCGTCTGCGGGGCTGATGCCCTCGAGCGCGGTCGCGGTGAGTTCGGAGCGCAGGCCTGCGAGCTTCCCGAGCAGCGGGCGCGCGGCCTTCTTCAGATAGAGGCGGTTGACGCGGCGGTCGTTCTCGTCGCTGCGGCGCTCGATCCAGCCATTGTCGCAGAGCTTGTCGATCAGCCGCGTCAGCGTGATCGGCTGCACCTCGAGCAGCTCGGCGAGCTCGGTTTGCTTCAGCCCTTCCTGGCGTTCCACCTTGGACAGGACGGCCCATTGCGCGCGGGTGATGCCGTAGCGCGCGGCCTCCTTGTCCGCATAGACGCGGATCAGCCGGAACAATTCACCCAGCGTAAACATGAAGTTCGCGTCCACGGAACCGCGCATCAATGCCATCTCCATAAGCTTGGGATATAATAAGCTTGCTTATGAATTCTGCACATCGGGTTAACGGAGGGCTGCTCCGCATTGGGGGCATGGCTGCATGGCGGCGAGGGACTGGGTCCGGGCCGGGCTATGGGAACGGGCGCAAAAATGCTACATATCGAGGCAATGAGCCTGGCCAAGCCGACCTTTCCCGCCCCCGACCACGATCACGGCCGCTGTGCCGCGGACGCGATGGCGCATGCCGAGCAGGTCTGTGCGCGCCGCGGGCAGAAATTCACCCCGATCCGGCGTCAGGTGCTGCAGGCGCTGCTGTCGAGTCACCGCCCGCTCGGCGCCTATGAGGTGATCGACGAGCTGGCCAAGACGATGCCGCGCCCGGCACCGATTACCGTCTATCGCGCGCTCGACTTCCTGATGGAGAACGGCCTCGTCCACCGTATCGAGAGCCGCAACGCCTTCCTGGCCTGCGCGCACGACCACGACGAAACCTCGATGGTGGCGTTCCTGATCTGCGACCATTGCGGCTCGGTCGGCGAAATCCCGGCCGCCCCGGTCGCGCAAAGCCTGACCGCGGCGGCGCGGGCCTCGGGTTTCATCCCGAAACTCTCGGTCGTCGAGATCGCCGGCACCTGCGCGCATTGCCAGAAATGATCGTGCGCGGCCAAAGTCCTCACCGCGATGTCGTCCCTGTGAAAGCAGGGACCCATAACCACCGCCCTCAATTGTTGTACGAGGCTGCAACGACAAGTCTCGTTCACAACACCGGCCGCGGCGTATGGGTCCCTGCTTTCGCAGGGACGACGCAGTCCGGCTAACAACAACACGGCAGCAAGCCGGCCCCGCGAGGAAACATGTCGACCCAAGCGATCTCCGCCACCGTCACGAGGCCCGTCAGCGTCGGCCATGGGCTGCCGCCCGGCGCCATCGCATTGATGCTGATGCTGTGCGTGAGCTGGGGCTTCAACCAGCTGGCGGTCAAGCTCGCGCTGCCCGACGTGCCACCGATGCTGCAGGCGTTGATCCGCTCCTCGGGCGCGCTGCCGGTGATGCTGATCGTCGGCCATTTGCGCGGCGTAAAGTTCTTCGAGCGTGACGGCACGCTGGTGCCCGGCATCATCGCCGGGCTGATGTTCGGCTGCGAGTTCGTGCTGATCTTCACCGGTCTGGTCTTCACCTCGGCCTCGCGCGCCTCGGTGTTCCTCTACACCGCGCCGTTCTTCGTCGCGCTCGGCTCGCACCAGTTCCTCGGCGAGCGCCTGTCGGCCGTGCAATGGAGCGGGCTGGCGCTGAGCTTTGCCGGCGTCGCGCTCGCGATCGGCGTGCCGCAGCCCAATGTCGATGCCAAGGTGCTGCTCGGCGACCTCATGGTGGTCGGTGGCGGCGCGCTGTGGGCGGCGACCACGCTGGTCGCCAAGGGCACGCAGTTGCGCAAGGCCGCGCCGGAAAAGGCGCTCGGCTATCAGGTCGCGATCTCGATCCCGATCCTCGGCCTCGCCGCCTGGATCGCAGGCGAGCGCATCGAGCACGTGCCGAGCGCGCTGTCGATCTCGCTGCTCGCCTATCAGGCGGTCTGGGTAGTCGGCTGCACGTTTGTCATCTGGTTTGCGATGGTGAAGACCTATTCGGCGAGCAAGCTGTCGGCCTTCACCTTTGTCACGCCGCTGTTCGGCGTCGTCGCGGCCTATTTCATCATGCACGACACCCTGACCCCGGTGTTCGGCGTCGCCGCGCTGTTCGTGATCGCAGGCCTCTATCTCGTCAACAAGCCCGATCCGAAGGTGACGCCGGATCCGAACGTGCCGGCCTGAGGGGTTGCGCCCTTCCTCGAATGAACCTCGCGCAAGTCAGGTGAGCACGCTGCTCAGGCTCCCTCTCCCGCAAGGGGAGAGGGAACCCTGCCGCCGGTACGTCCCTCACTGACGCGTCACCGATTGGCGATACGACGAGGCGTCGCACCGCGCCTACATCATCCGTTCGTCCATCTCGAAATCGACGTAGACCGGCGGAAGCTGCAGCCCGCGGTCCGCAAGCATCCTTGCGCTGCCGGCTCCGAGTTCAGTGGCATCAAGTGAAATGGCGAGACCGTCCCGGGCGAGGATCGGCTGATAGCCCTTGACGATCCTTTGGCCGAACGCCGGATAGGGCTGCGGGCCATCGGAGAACGAGTAGCGGAACGCCTGGTAGAGCGTCGACGATCGCAACGCCTCCATCGCAGCCAGCTCATGCCCTTCGGCGAAGCAGAGGCGTATTCTCAAGTAGGTGTTGTAGCCCTCGCTCAGCTTCTCGATCGCGATGAAGCTGTTCGCGTCCGCTCCATCCAGTGTGTAGTAGGCCTTCGTCCGATGTTCCTCCGGCGCGGTCTCGGCCGCCCGCAGTTGCTCCTTCTCCTTGCGGAGGAGACCATCGATGTCGGCCTGTCCCGCATCCTTGCGAAGCTCGACGGCGTGGTGGCGCAAGACGTTGGCGCTTGCCCGGCGGTTCAGGTCCATCTCTCCGCCGCCCTCCGGCAGCACGCGCCAGCCGGCGACTTCAAGTCGAGTCCCGGCGCCGGAAAACAGCGCGTCGAATGGCGGAGAATAGATGCCGTGTCCGTAACGCGCGCAGAGGTCGACGATGATGTCGCAAGCGGCGGTGACGGCGGGGGCGGACTTGTTCGCCTTGTCGGCGGCCTGCGTCCCGCCATCCGGCTGGATCGCGAATGTGGCCATGACGGCTTTGCTGAAACCGGAAACCCTGTGTTCCGCCTCCTGTCTGGCGGCCACGGCTGGATTCTCCTGCAGCGCCTCCGACAGGGCCGCCGGATTGGTCGCGTGGCTTCTCCGGATCAGCGCGAAGAAGAAGCCGAGGCCAAACAGGCCAAAGGCGCAGATCGCGGGCACGGCGGCGACCAGGCCGTACGGCACGTGAACGCCAAACCATGCCTCGACGCGATCCTGGATCGCGGCGAAGAAGTAGAAGATCGCGAACGGTGCAAGGGCGAAGAACGCCGCGACGCCGGTGGTCAGACCGCTGTCGTGGAAGCGCCGGGCCGTCACCGCAAGCAGCGGCAGCGCCATTGCGATGACGGCGTAGATCGTCTTGTCGAACGGATAGGCCGCGAGCAGGACCAGCAGACAAAACCCGAAGAACCACCAGAACTCGGCGCGCGACGCCCGTCCGCTGAAATCGGCATATTTCCTGAAGCAGGTGGCAATCGACGCGGCGGCGTGCATGACCATCTCCGGACAGACGGCGGCACTTTAGCGGTGAAGCCTTACGTCTTTCTCTCGCCAACAGGCGCAATTGCAGCCTTGCGCAATTGCAGCGCCGTGATCAGAGTTAACAAGTCCGGACGGTGTTGATCTATGTCAGCATCGACACCGACATTCCCTGGGAATCCCTCACGCGTGAGCTGCCCTGGAGGCGCGCTATGCCAACCGATGTCACCGACGCAATTGAAGCCGGAATCCGGTCTGCATTCACCGCATATTCCAAAGAGGATGATCCGGATTGGCGGAGTGCGTGCTGGATCAAGCCGGATGAGTGCTCCCATTTGGCAAAGAACATTCTGAAGGAGTTGGCGACGAGAGGCTTTGAGATCGTCAAGAAGCCGGCATAGCTGCGCGCCCCAATGCGGAGGCGTGACTCCAGCCGCACAACACACTCAGTGTCGTCCCTGCGAAAGCAGGGACCCATAACCACGAATGGTTGTTGTTGAACGATTCTGGTACGACGAGTCCCTTTCACCAGATCCGCCGCGGAGTATGGTCCCTGCTTTCGCAGGGACGACAAGGAGAGAGCGCCTTTGCTCCCCACTACCCCACTTCGATCGGCAGCTCCGCATCCTTCGCCCATTCGCCCATCGAGCCGTCATAGAGGGTGAGATTGTCGTAGCCGAGCCGATGCAGCTGGAACAGGTCGATGGTCGCGGAGATGCCGCCGCCGCAATAGGCGACGACGCGCTTGTCTTTGGTGATGCCTTGCGCGGCGAAAGTTGCCTCGGCCTCTTCGAGCGACACGAACGTCTTGCTCTTGGGATCGATCAATGTCGCCGCCGGCACGCTGACGCTGCCGGGGATGCGGCCGGGCCGGCCGTAGCGGCTCGGCTCGAGGCCCTTGTAGAATTGCGGGCCGAGCGCGTTGACGATCACGGTGTCGCGCTCGGTGGTGGCGGCGAGCACGTCATGCTTGTCGACGAACATGCCGTCCTTGGGCCGCGCCGGGAACGCGGCCTGTGGATAGCCGCCGGCAAGCCCGGTCTCGATGTCGCGTCCCTCGGCGGTCCATTTGTCGATGCCGCCGTCGAGCACCGCGGCGCCCGCAAAGCCGAGCGAGCGCAGCATCCACCAGAACCGCGTCGCCCACATCGCAGTCCCGATCGAATAGAGCACCACGCGGCTGCCTGCCGAGATGCCGTGCCGGCCGAACGCCGCCTCGAGCTGGGCCGTCGGCGGCATCATGAAGCGCAGGTTGGTATGGGGATCGGAGAATTCGGCCTGCAAATCGAGGAAATTGGCGCCCGGGATATGGCCGGCCTCGAACGTCTGGCGGCCCGAGACGACAATATAGGGAACGCCGCTGCCCGCGGGGGCCGGCTCCAGATAGGTCGTGCAGTCGAACAGCCGCAACTCGGGGCGGGTCAGGATCTCGGCGAGTTCCGCCGTGGTGATCAGCTCGCCATAGTCGGCCATGTCGCGCCCTCCCGGTGTGTGTTTAACGGGATGCTAAGATGCGCCAAGTCACATGAAAAGCGGTCACTTTGCCCTTTGATTCACCCCAATTCGGCCCAATATAGCCAAAGCATGCAGGACGCCGCTGCATGGCTTGCGTTCGGCCCCAATCGGCGCCATAAGCTGTTGAATTCACTCCGAAACCTGACCGTTTGGCCCACCTTGCGTGAGGCCCATCGCCCCCTTGGTGAATGTCACCAAAACCTGATATTCGAGACGCCATGAACAAGCCCGAGATTTTGCCGAAAGACGACGTCGCAGGTCCTCAAGCCCGGCACCAAACCACGCAGGTCATGGTCGGCAACGTTGCCGTCGGCGGCGGTGCGCCGATCGTCGTGCAGTCGATGACCAACACCGACACCGCCGATATCGATGGCACCATCGCCCAGGTGGCCGCGCTCTCCCGCGCCGGCTCCGAGATGGTGCGCATCACGGTCGACCGCGAGGAAGCCGCTGCCGCGGTGCCGCACATCCGTGACGGCCTGCGCAAGCGCGGCATCACGACGCCCCTGATCGGCGACTTCCACTATATCGGCCACAAGCTGCTCGCCGAGTATCCGGCCTGCGCCGAGGCGCTCGACAAGTACCGCATCAATCCCGGCAATGTCGGCTTCAAGAACAAGCGCGACACCCAGTTCGCCGACATCATCGAGATCGCCAACAAGAACAACAAGCCGGTGCGCATCGGCGCCAATTGGGGCTCGCTCGACCAGGAACTGCTCACCAAGCTGATGGACGAGAACACCGCGTCGCCGAATCCGCGCGACGCCCGCGCCGTGACCCGCGAGGCGATGGTGCAGTCGGCGCTGCTGTCGGCGGCCCGCGCCCAGGAGCTCGGCATGCCGAAGAACAAGATCATCCTGTCGGCGAAGGTCTCCGCCGTGCAGGATTTGATCGCGGTCTATCAGGAGGTCGTGCGCCGCTCCGATTACGCAATCCATCTCGGCCTCACCGAGGCCGGCATGGGCTCGAAGGGCATCGTCGCCTCCTCGGCCGCGCTCGGCATCCTGTTGCAGCAGGGCATCGGCGACACCATCCGCATCTCGCTGACGCCGGAGCCCGGCGGCGACCGTACGCTGGAAGTGCAGGTCGCGCAGGAATTGCTGCAGACCATGGGCTTCCGCACCTTCGTGCCGCTGGTCGCGGCCTGCCCGGGTTGCGGCCGCACCACCTCGACCACGTTCCAGGAGCTGGCGCGTTCGATCCAGGACTTCATCCGCGACGAGATGCCGGCCTGGAAGACCAAATATCCGGGCGTCGAGCAGCTCAACGTCGCGGTGATGGGCTGCATCGTCAACGGCCCCGGCGAATCCAAGCACGCCAATATCGGCATCTCGCTGCCCGGCACCGGCGAGGCGCCGGCCGCGCCCGTGTTCGTCGACGGCAAGAAGTTCCGCACCCTGCGCGGTCCCGGCATCGCCGCCGACTTCAAGGCGCTGGTGATCGACTATATCGACCAGCGTTACGGCAGCGGCGCCAAGCTGCCCGAGCAGGCGGGCGCGGCGGAGTAATCTCACTCGGCTCGCGACCCATACTCGGTGTCGTCCCTGCCTAGTGCGCAATTGCGCACGGGAGCAGGGACCCATAACCACAGCCGGTGGTTATGGCGCGAGATGTGGGTTGCAAAACACAACCCTGTAGTACTATGGCGCAAGCGCCACAAGTCGCCGGAACTTGAACGCTCCCCAAGAGTTAATAGTCAGGGTCGGTTTTCGACCCGTGGGGAGGTGACACCGGATGCGGGTGGATCATCATGACGGCATAGACGGCGTTGAAATCGCCTTAGTCAGCGCTGTGGTGGTGTCCTTCGCTATGCTTATGGCGAGCGTGGTTTGGCTTATGACCGGCTGACCTCAATACAAGGACGGCCTGATCCTAAATCTCCTCCAACGCCGCCTGTTCAAGCTCTAACGCCGCTACGCCCGCAAGAAGGAAGATTGCTGTAAACGTTTTGCGGCGTGGATTGCGCTTCGCTTGATCCCGGCTACGATGGTCAAAACAAGAACCATCGGGAGAGCACCCATGAGCTCGCTGTCCGGCAAGCAAGGCCCGCGCTACCGCCACCTCGCCGACCAATCCGAGCCCTATGAGACCATCGGCGTCGAGAAGCTGACGCCGATCATCGGCGCGGAAATCTCCGGCGTCGATATCGGCAAGCTGGTTGGCGACGATGCGCGCTCCAACCGCCAGATGGACGAGATCCATCGCGCGCTTGCCGAAAACCTCGTCATCTTCTTCCGCGACCAGCACATCAGCCCCGACCAGCACCTCGCCTTCGGCCGCAAGTTCGGCGAGCTGCACGTCCACCCCGCCGCGCCCAATGAAGGCGACCCGGCGCTGATGAAGATCTATGCCGACAAGGATTCCCCGCGCGCCAATGGCGAAGGCTGGCACACCGACGTGTCCTGCGATCTCGAGCCGCCGATGGGCTCGATCCTGTACATCAAGCAGTGCCCGCCGCGCGGCGGCGACACCCTGTTCGCCAACATGTATGCGGCCTATGAGGCGCTGTCGGACCGCATGAAGGCCTATCTCGACGGGCTGACCGCGCTGCATGACGGCGAGCAGACCTATCGCGGCCTGTACGCCAACTACGGCGTCGCCGACAAACGGGAATATCCCCGCGCCGAGCATCCGGTGGTCCGTACCCATCCGGTGACGGGGAAGAAATCGCTCTACGTCAATCGCGGCTTCACCCGCTTCATCGTCGGCATCCCGCGCGACGAGAGCGACGCCATGTTGGCCTACCTCTACCAGCACGCCGAGAACCCGCTGTTCCAGTGCCGCTTCCGCTGGACCGAGAACGCGATCGCGTTCTGGGACAACCGCTGCGCCCAGCACCGCGCGATGTGGGACTACTGGCCGCACACCCGCTCCGGCACCCGCGTCACGGTGAAGGGCGAACGGCCGGTGTGAGTGCGCGGCTGGGCGCGATGCGTCAGCCTGGCCCAACGCGGCGCGGTTAACAGGGGTAACCCTTGCGGGTCATAGTATCCGTGAGCCGCTGAGCCCTATGATGCCGCATCAGACTGGGCGTTATCACCATGCGACAGGTGATACTGGGCGCGCGGGGTGCGGGCTTGCGCGTCAAATCGAATCAACTGCCATCTCCTCCGGGGACGATGCGTCCGGCGGCGCCCTCATGGATCGCTGCAACCCTAGTGATGATCTGTCTTGCGGATGCCGGCGCCGGAGCGCGCGCGCAGTCCAATGGCATCGCCGGCGATTCCCCGCAACTTGCGCAAGCGAAGACGAGCCCTCCAGGCGACGCCGGTCCGGCCGGAGCCGAGGCGCAGAGCGTGGACGGGCTCACCCGCGAACTCGCGACGGCACGGCGAGACGTTGAACTGCTGCAGGGCTTGCTGACCAAGGAACGCGAGAATTCGGTGCAGGTCGAGAATGCCTTGCAGAGCGAAACCGAAAAACTGAGAAAATCGCTGAAGGACATCCCGCAAGGCACTGCAGTCCTGCAGAGGTCGCTGCAAGGGGAGCGCGACCACGCCGCGCAGCTCGAACAGGACCTTGCGACGGCGCGCCGCGATGTGGAAACGCTGGCCGCAATGCTGGTCAAGGCAAACGACGAGACCGCGAAGCTGAAGCAGGCTTCGCAAGGCGGCAAGGCGGATTTGCAGAAGCCTCTGGAGCAGGAGCGCGAGCGGGCCGCGAAACTGGAGCAGGACCTTGCAGCGGCGCGGCGTGACGTCGAGACGCAAACCGCGCTGGCGGCCAAGGCGAGCGATGAAACGGCCCAGTTGAAGAAGGCCGCGCAAAGCGGCGCCGCCGACGTGCAGAAGTCGCTGGCGCAGGAGCACGAGCGGGCCGCGAAACTGGAGAAGGACCTTGCAGCGGCGCGGCGTGACGTCGAGACGCAAACCGCGCTGGCGGCCAAGGCCGGCGATGAAACGGCCCAGTTGAAGAAGGCCGCGCAAAGCGGCGCCACCGACGTGCAGAAGTCGCTGGCGCAGGAGCACGAGCGGGCCGCGAAACTGGAGAAGGACCTTGCAGCGGCGGGGCGTGACGTCGAGACGCAAACCGCGCTGGCGGCCAAGGCCGGCGATGAAACGGCCCAGTTGAAGAAGGCCGCGCAAAGCGGCGCCACCGACGTG
>NZ_VITY01000004.1:516765-677691 GCF_007993935.1 Bradyrhizobium macuxiense
CAGAAGTCGCTGGCGCAGGAGCACGAGCGGGCCGCGAAACTGGAGAAGGACCTTGCGGCGGCACGCCGTGACGTGGAGACGCAAACCGCGCTGGCGGCCAAGGCGAGCGATGAAACGGCGCGGCTGAAGAAGGCTTCGGAAAGCGGCGTTGCCGACTCGCAAAAGTCGCTGGCGCAGGAGCACGAGCGGGCCGTGAAACTGGAGAAGGACCTTGCGGCGGCACGCCGTGACGTGGAGACGCAAACCGCGCTGGCGGCCAAGGCGAGCGATGAAACGGCGCGACTGAAGAAGGCTTCGGAAAGCGGCGCGTCGGACTCGCAGAAGCCGCTGGAGCAGGAGCAGAAGCGGGCCGCAAAACTGGAGCAGGACCTCGCGGCGGCGCGTCGCGACGCGGAAGCGCAAACAGCGCTCGCGGCCAAGGCAAAAGACGAAGCGGCCCGGCTGAAGGAGGCCTCGCAAGGCGGCGCCGTGGACCTGCAGAAGTCTCTGGCGCAGGAGCATGAGCGGGCGGCGCGGTTGGAGAAGGACCTTGCGGCAGCTCGTCGCGACGTGGAAACGCAATCAGCGCTGGCGACCAAGGCAAGCGATGAGGCGACGAAGTTGAAGCAGGCCTCGCAAAGCGGTGCGGACCGGCAGAAGTCGCTGGAGCAGGAGCACGAGCGGGCCTCGCGGCTGGAGCTGGATCTCGCGGCGGCTCGCCGTGACGTGGAAACGCAATCAGCGCAAGCGGTCAAGGCGAGCGACGAATTAGCCAAGGCAAAGCTTGCAGCGGAAGCCGGCGCTGCGGAACTGCGCCGATCGATGCAGAAGGAGCACGAGAGGGGCGATGCACTGGCGCGCGATCTGTCGACGGCGCGCAGCAAAGTCTACGCCTACGAGGCGCAGGCAGCCCAAGCCGGCGACGAGGCAGCAAAGCGCAAGCAGGCAGAGTCAAGCGAAACAGCCGAGCTGCGACAATCCCTCCAGCGAGAGCAGCAGCGGGTTGAAGCGCTGGCGCGTGATCTCGCAACAAAGAAAAGCGAACTCGACGCGCAGGCCAAGCGGGCAGCCGAAGCGAACCTGCAAGCCGCCGGGATGAAGCAGGCCGCGGAGCAGGCCGCGGCCGAGCAGCGCAGCCTGTTGCAGAGGGAGCGTGGCAAGGCCGAGCAATTGGAGCGGGATCTTGCTTCGGCGCGCCGCGACATTGCTGCGTTCGCGGCCAAAGTGACGCCCGCCGTATCTCAGGTCGCCACCACCGGCAACGCCGGCCGCTCCGTGCAGGAGGCGGCGGCGAGCGCTCCGGCGCCGGCCGAGAACCGCGCTGTAGCGACGCCAACCGCGGGCAATGTCGAGACCGCCACTGACGGTGCGCAGGAGGCGAGACTGCTGGCGCGGGCGCGCTTGCTGCTGGAGCGGGGAGACATCGGGGGGGCGCGGGTCGTGCTGGAAAGCGTCGCCGAGACGGGCAGCGCCCAGGCAAGCTTCGCGCTGGCGGAAACCTATGATCCGCTGACCCTCTCGAACTGGGGAACCTATGGAACGCGTGGCGATGCGGCCAAGGCGCGCGATCTCTACGCCAAGGCCGAAGCCGGCGGAATCAAGGAGGCCAAGGCGCGATTCGAGGCGCTGCGTTGATCAAACGATCCGCGCAGCAAGGACGGACGCGCCGGCGCAATGTCGTGCAAAGGAGCTGCTCGATGAAAAGGTTGATCGGATTTCGCCCGCTGCTGCTTGCGGGCCTGATGTCGCTGCTCCCGGCGCTGCAGCCGCCCCCGGCGGATGCGCGGCCGCAACATGCCCAGCCACACAAGGCGCGCGTGGTCCGGGCCGAGCCGCCCCAGCAGCCCAGGCCTGAAGCCCTGGCGATGAATGCCTGGACGGTGGGCCTCGCCGGCGGCCTACTCGAGGGCGCGCCGATCCGCCTCGCCGCGGAGATGGCCCGCGTGGCCGATGACGGCGACAATCTGCACGTCCTGCCGGTGGTGACGCGGGGGGCCGCGGAGAATCTGAACTCGCTGCTGTATCTGCGCGGCATCGATGCGGCGATCATCAATTCCGACGCGCTCGAGGAATACAAGAGCCAGGTGCCGGACATCCAGCGGCGGATCACCTATGTCCTGAATCTGTTTCCATCCGAACTGCATGTCTTCGTTCGGCCGGAGATCAAGAGTCTGAGCGACCTCGCCGGCAAGAAGGTGAACTTCAACAATCAAGGTACGGCCGCAGCCTATTCAGGTCCGCTGATCTTCAGTCGCCTCGGTATCGATATCGAGAAGACGTTCATTCCGCATCAGGTCGCGCTCGAGCAGATGCGGAAGGGCGACATGGCGGCCGTCGTCTTCATCACCTCGAAGCCGGTCGATGCATTTGTGAAAGGCCGGTTTGAGTCGGGCTTCAAGTTCCTGCCGGTCCCGTATGACAGCAAGTTCGAGGACTATTATCTGCCGGCGGCGCTCGATGCGGCCGATTACCCAAATCTGATCAAGCAGGGCGATCATGTCGCCACGATCGCCGTCCCGACCGCCCTCGTCGCCTTCAATTGGCCGGCCAACTCGAACCGCTTCCAGCGCGTCGCGCGTTTCGTCGACCATCTGTTCTCGCGGATCGACAAGCTGCAGGGACCCGGCTTCGATCCGAAATGGAAATCGATCAACCTCGGAGCGACCGTGCCCGGCCTCGCGCGCTTTCCTGCCGCGCAGGCGTGGCTCGATCGGCAGACGTCGACGGCACGGGCATCGCAATGACCAGGCTTTCCGCCCCGCTTGTTGTGGCAATCGCCGTCATCAACGGCGTTGCCCTGGCGCAAGGGGTGGAAGATACCATGACAGATCCCATGGCACAGCTGCGAGCCTGTTCGCAGCTCGAACGTGAAGCGCGGCTGGAGTGCCTCGACAAGCTGTCGCATACCGCCGCACCGGCTCGCCGCGAAGCGTCGAAAGCTAATCGTTGGACCATCAGCGAGACGACGTCGCCGGTCGATTATTCGCCGATCGCTACCGCGACGACGTCCGATTCGGTCGATGCGTCCGTGAAGCTGTCGATCCGCTGTCGCGGCGGGCGGACCGAATTGTCCTTTGCGGGACCCGCACTCTCGGGCCGCGGCGACGGCTATGCGATTTCCTATCGCATCAATGACGGTGCGCCGGTGCAGGTCGCGGCAACCGTGCCGGCGGCTGGTTCCGGCGTCGCCGTCGCCGGCGATGTGGTTCGCCTGCTGCAATCGCTGCCCGATAACGCGGTGCTTGCCGTCCACCTCTCACGCGGTGCCGGGGCTGCCCATGATGCAACATTCTCGCTCGCGGGGCTGGACGCGATGCGCGCGAGGATGGCTGCGGTCTGCAAATGGCCGCTCGCCGTCGCAAGGCCCAGCAATTGAGAAAGTGTGCTTGCCGATTTTTCGAGATGGAGATGCTTGATGTGCAATTTTGAATCTGTAGCGAAATTCATGGCGATTGCCGCGGTCGCGGTGCTGGCGTCGACGCCGTTTGCGGCGGCCCAGCAAGGCGGAAAATACTGGGTGCCGGCCGCGCAGTCCGCGACTTACGCGGTGAGCGACGCCCGAAAACCTGAAACGTCGCGAGCCACCGCCGAAACGCGCAAGCGCTCCGCCTTTGCCCGCATGCACAATCCGGCGGCGCCGAAAGGAAAGGAGCATCATCTGATCCTGCAGGTGAACTCCAATGATCCTGCTGCCATGAATCTCTCGCTCAACAACGCAACCAACGTCGCCGAGTATTACAAGGGGCTCGGCGAAAAGGTGAAGATCGAGGTGGTCACGTTCGGCCCGGGCCTGCACATGCTGCGCGAGGATACGTCGCCGGTGAAGGCGCGCATCGAGGAAATGGCCCTCAGTACACCCGAGGTGTCGTTCAAGGCCTGCGGCAATACCCAGGAGAAGATGCAGAAGGCCGAGAACAAGTCCATCCCGATCATCAAGCAGGCGGAAGTCGTGAAGTCCGGCGTCGTGCGCGTGATGGAATTGCAGGAGAAGGGATGGGCGTACGTGAAGCCGTGAGCCGGAGGGCCAGCCGGCCCTGAACTGCCTTTCAGCCGGCGCGGCTTGCTGCGCAGAAGACGGGCGCAAACCAAAGGACTCGCGGGGCAGGGCTGCCGGCCGCGCAGCCAATCGCATTGACGTTCCGCATCCGCTACGCCAAGCTCCGGGAAAATCAAAAACAACTCCCGGGGAAACGCCATGCTCCGCGCCGAAGACAACAAGTTCCTCACCGAAGCCGGATCGGGAACGGGAATGGGCGAACTGCTGCGCCGGTTCTGGATTCCGGTGCTGCTGTCGGAAGAACTGCCGGAGCCCGACAGCGACCCGAAGAAGATCGTTGTGATGGGCGAGGAGCTGCTCGCGTTCCGCGACTCGAGGGGCGTGGTCGGAATCATCGATCAGTACTGCCCGCATCGCGGCGCCAATCTCTGGCTCGGCCGCAACGAGGAATGCGGCATCCGCTGCGTCTATCACGGCTGGAAGTTCGATACCGACGGCCGCTGCGTCGACATGCCGACCTCCTATCCGGACCTCAACGCCAAGGACCTGATCCGCATCAAGTCCTATCCGGTGCGTGAATGGGGCGAGATGATCTGGGCCTATATGGGTCCGGCCGATCAGATGCCCGAATTGCCCGCGCTGGAGATGGCGCTGCTGCCGGCCTCACACCGCTTCGTCACCAAGAAGTGGCAGGACTGCAATTGGGTGCAGGCGGCGGAAGGCTCGATCGACACCGCGCATTTCACCTTCGCGCATCTCTCCTTCGAGAAGGAGGAGAACGAGATCCTCGACATCAAGAAGCATTTCGTCAATCCGCTGACCCGGGTCGCGACCGACCACATGCGCTGGATCGCCGAGGACCCGCGGCCGGTGATCAAGATCAATCCGCATGAGGCCGGCCTCACGGTGGCCGGCGGCCGGCTCACCGGCAGCGACAACATCTATTGGCGGATCGCCCAGTTCCTGATGCCGTTCCACAGCTACGCGCCGAGCTCGATGCCGGGCGAGAACATGTTCGGCCAGACCTTCGTGCCGGTCACCGACACCAATTGCTGGATCTACACCTATGCCTGGAATCCGCACCGGCCGCTGACCGACGCCGAACGCGAAGGCTACGCCAACGGCAATGGCGTGATGGCCGTGGTGGACGAGAACTACGTGCCGCTGCGCAACAAGGCAAACGACTATCTGATCGATCGCAAGCTGCAGCGGACCAAGAGCTATACCGGCATCAAGGGCGTCTCCGAGCAGGACGCCGCGGTGCAGGACAGCCAGGGCCCGATCGCCGACCGCACCCGCGAGCATCTCGGCCCGACCGATCTCGGCATCATGCATTTCCGCAAGCTCATGATGGAGGCGGCCCGCGCGCTGCAAAACGGCGAGGCGCCGCCGCATGTCGCGCACCAGGATCGCTACACCGTGCGCTCCGGCGCCTGCGTCACCAGCAAGACCAAGGATCTCACCGCCGTGATGGTCGAACGGTTCGGCGATCCCGCCGGCTTCGTCGGCGGTCCCGGGCAGAACGCGGCTGCGGAGTAGCTGTCGTCCCGGCGAAGGCCGGGACCCATAGCCACAGGGCGCAGTTGTTGAAACACGCTGTGGCCCCAGCTTCGCCAACCAATTGGCATTTGTGGTAATGGGTCCCTGCCCCCGTGCGCAATTGCGCACTAGGCCGGGACGACGCGTGGAGAGATCCCGCGCTACAGCGGAATCCTCCCGCGGCGGAGTAAATTTGACCGTCGTCCCTGCGAAAGCAGGGACCCATAACCACAGGATGCAGTTGTTGAAACGCGCTGTGGCTCCAGCTTCGCAAACCAGTTGGTCCTTGTGGTTATCGGTCCCGGGTCGCGCTTCGCTTGCCCGGGACGACATCGGGTCAGAGCGGAATCCTCCGATACTCCCTGTTCGACAGGCTCGCCTCCTCCAGATCGAGGTCGCGCTCGATGCGGCGCCGGGTCTCGTCGGTGATCTTGCCGTCGCGCAGCAGCATGTGGATGAACTTGCGCTCGGAGGAGATCAGCTCCCGCGTCAACTCGGTGCCGGTGGCGGAGGTGTCGTGCTTGTCGGGGTCGAGCGAGTCGGGCAGCTGGTTGATGCGGATCTCGTGCCGTGAGCGCAACAGCTTGACCACCTCGTCGGAGAGCTCGCGGTCGTCGGTGATGGCATCGAGCGACTTCAGTGCGGCGTTCAGCGCCTCGCGCCGCGCCGCGATTTCCTGCTCGTGCTCGGCGACGTGCTCGCTGCGTCCGTCCCTGGCGAGGCCGAGCCAGCGCACCACCGGCGGCAGGGTGAGGCCGAGCCCGACCAGTGTCACGAAGATCACGCCGAAGGCAACGAACAGGATCAGGTCGCGATACGGGAAGGCTTCGCCGCTCGGCAGCGTCAGCGGCAGCGCCAGCGCCGCGGCCAGCGAGACCGCGCCGCGCACGCCGGTGAAGGCCACCACGAACACCGCCCGCCACGACGGCAGCGGATCGCGGTCGCGCAGCTGCCTGCTGAGCCAGCGCGGCAGATAGGTGCCGGGGAACACCCAGAGGAAGCGCGCAACGATCACGATGACGGCGACCAGCACGGTGGCGGTCAGGATGTCGTCCAGCGGAAACGACTTCGACTTCTCGTAGAGCGAGCGCATCTGGAAGCCGGTCAACAGGAACAGCAGGCCCTCGATCAGATAGATGATCAAGTCCCAGAAGAAGATGCCCTGCAGGCGCGTCGCGGCCGAGATCAATAGCGGTCCGTTCCAGCTCATATAGAGCCCGCAGGCGACGGTCGCGATCACGCCGCTGCCGCCGAAATGCTCGGGGATCCAGTAGGCGAGATAGGGCGTGATCAGCGACAGCGTGATCTCGACCTGGGGATCGCGGGCTCTGCGGCGGGCGCGCAGGCTGAGCCAGCCGACCGCGGTGCCGAACGCGATCTCGCCGGCAACGATGACGAAGAACGTGCCGGTCGCCTTCGGCAGCGAGAACAGCC
Source organism: Bradyrhizobium macuxiense (assembly GCF_007993935.1). Lineage (GTDB taxonomy): Bacteria > Pseudomonadota > Alphaproteobacteria > Rhizobiales > Xanthobacteraceae > Bradyrhizobium > Bradyrhizobium macuxiense_A. The sequence goes on from NZ_VITY01000004.1 coordinate 523,715, forward strand.
CGGTGGTGATGGCGGCGAGCGCAAAGCGGTAGAGGATCAGCGCGGTCGCGTCGTTGGCGAGCCCTTCGCCCTCGAGGATCACCAGGATGCGCCTGGGCATGCCGAGCTTGCGCGCGATCGCCAGCGGCGCGACCACGTCCGGCGGCGCGACGATCGCCCCGAGCAGGAAGCCTGTGCTCCACGGCAGGCCGATCAGATAGTGGGTCGCGGCCGCGACCAGGAAGGCGGTGAAGATCACGCAGCCGACCGACAGCAGGATGATCGGCCGCAGATTGGCCTTGAACTCGCGCCAGCTCATCGCGACGCTCGCCGAATAGATCAGCGGCGGCAGCACCACCAGCAGCACCAGCTCGGGCGGCAGTTCCAGCGACGGCATGCCCGGCACGAAGGCCAGCACCACGCCGACCAAGAGCAGCAGGATCGCCGGCGCGATATCGGTCCGCCGCGCAACCAGGGCGGTTCCCGCCAGTACGCCGAGCAAGGTGAGAAAGATCTGAAATTTGGCTTCCATAACGGGCTCAATTCGCCCGGAAACCAGCGCCAGTCAATGCGGTCCGGCCGGAGCCGGACCGCTTGAGCATGATCCGGAAAAGTGGAAACCGGTTTTCCGAAAAGTTCATGCTCAAAACAAAGAGATGAGAACATGATGCGATTCCTTGGAAACGCATCATGTTCTTGCATGTGTCACAAAGCCGTCGTGGAGACGGGGTGGACCGCCGGTCAGTCCTTGAGGTCGTAGCGGTAGGACTTCGAGACGATCTGCCAGCCGTCGGCGAGCTTCATGGCGACAAGGTAGTCGGTGAAATAGCGCGGCGGCAGCTGGCAACGCACCTTGATGAAGGCGGTGTTGTCGTCGGAGCGGTCGATGGTGACGATGAAGTCCTCGCGCGGCTTGCCTTCGGCCTTCGCCGACGTGCGCTTGCGCACCAAAGCGAGCCAATCCGGCACGGTCAGGACCTTCAGCTCGCCCTTCTCAACCCAGCGCAGGTCCGCGCTTGGATGAAAGGCTTCGGCGAGCTTGTCGGCATTGCTCTCATAGAGGCCGTCGAAATAGGTTTGCACGACCTTTTCGACGGTGGATCGATCTTGGTTCATTGGTTGGTCCTCCCGGCAGGGTTTTGGCTGCTAGGATTTAGGCATGATCCGCCGGATTGCGCCATGGCCGGCGATAAAATTCCACGTGAGGGCCAAGTTGTGACTGCATCTGAAAATTCCAACGCAAATTCGCACGATCGCATTCTGACCGGCGAATGCTTCTGCCGTGACGTGCGCTACGAGGTGGCCGACGCGTTTGCCTATGCGCTGAATTGTCACTGCTCGAACTGCCGGCGCACCACGGGATCGGCGTTCAAGCCGTTCGCGGGGATCGTGCGCGAAAAGTTTGCCGTCACGCGCGGCGCCGACGGTCTCCTGATTTATGGCGATGAGATCACCCACGACGCGCATTGCGGCCGCTGCGGGTCGCTGCTCTATTCGCAGGTCCGTAACGGCGCTTATGTCCATGTCACGTTGGGGACGCTGCGCGATGCGCCTTCGATCCGGCCGACCGCGCATATCTTCGTCGGCTCCAAGGCGCCGTGGTACGCGATCCTGGACGACCTGCCGCAATATCAGGAGCACGTGACGCAAGACGGGGAATAAATGGCGGGGAATAAATCCGCTCAAGGCAGGTTCTTGTTCTGAGCTTGGTCCGCTTGTGCCGCTGACGTCTCGGACGGCCCCAGCGAGAAGGCGAGCACGACGTCGTCGGCGCGCTGCTTGAACTCCCTGCCGACCGCGGTGCGCGCGGCGTCGGCAAGTTCCTGCAACGGCTTGTCCTGCAGCAGGTGGGGGAAGGTGACGGTCACCGACGTGAGCCGGCCATTGTGCCAGTTGAACCCGACCGCCGGTTTGACCCCGACCATCGCAACCAGATCGTTCTCCACGGCCTTGGCGTGCTTGAAGCCATCGAACACGGCGTCGACCAGGCCACAGCCTGCGGCGCAGCCGGCCAGCAGCGCGAGGACGAGGAGGTTTCGGACCATGGCGCCGACCGTGCCGGCCCTGGCGGATGGAACCGCCGCGCTTGTGCCCTGCATCACGTCCTCCGTGCGTCTGTTCTCGTTGCCCGGATCGTGCACGAAAACGCGTGCCCGGCCAAATCCGAACCGGCGCTCGGTTTCGTCGACTAACAGTCAGGATGGCATGGTCCACGCCGGCGCGGATCGTGAGGCGTCTCACAAAGTGCCGCGCTTGATTCTGCTAGACGGACCTGCATGCTACAAAACGGCCAGAGTGTCGCCATGAACGGGTCTGGGTTCTTGAACTTGAATCGCTTGCTGCTCGCCGTCGCGGCCTTTCTGCTGATCGTCTGCCAGCCGGCCTTCGCCGAGAAGCGCGTGGCGCTGGTGCTTGGCAATTCGGCCTATCGGAACACAGCGCCGCTCGCCAACCCGGTCAACGATGCCTCGGTGATGGCCGCGACGCTGAAGAATGCCGGCTTCGACGCGGTCGACTTCCGCAAGGACCTGCCGGCCGTCGAGACCCGCCGCGCGCTGCGCGAATTCGCCGACCTCGCTCGCGATGCCGACATCGCGCTGGTCTACTACGCCGGCCACGGCATCGAGGTGGACGGTGCCAATTACCTGATCCCGGTCGATGCCAGGTTGGAGCGCGATACCGACGTCTATGATGAGGCGCTTTCGCTCGACCGCATCCTGGTCGCGATCGAGCCGGCGCGGAAGCTGCGGCTGGTGATCCTCGATGCCTGCCGCGACAACCCGTTCGCCAAGACCATGAAGCGGACGCTGGCGACCCGGGCGATCGGGCAGGGTCTCGCCAAGGTCGAACCGACCAGCCCCAATGTGCTGATCGCCTATTCGGCGAAGGCCGGCTCTACGGCGGCCGACGGCGACGGCAAGAACAGCCCGTTCACGATCGCGCTGTCGAAGTTCCTTCCGACCCCCGGTCTCGATGTCCGTCGCGCCTTCGGCTATGTCCGCGACGACGTGCTGAAGACCACCAACAACCGCCAGGAGCCGTTCGTCTATGGCTCGCTCGGCGGCGAGGACGTGCCGCTGGTGCCGGCCCCGGCCAAGCCGGCGCCGCCCGCCGCTGCCGCCGCGCCCACGGCACCCGCGCCGACGCCGCAGTCCGAAGCCCGCCGCGACTACGAGCTGGCGCTTCAGATCGGCAACAGAAGCGCGATGAACGCTTTCCTCGCCCAATATCCGAATGGCTATTACGCCAACCTCGCCAGGTTGCAGCTCGAGAAGTTCGCCGCCGAGGATGCGCGCGTCGCCGCCACCGAGAAGGCGCGTCTGGCCGAGCAGGAGCGTGCACGGCTCGCCGCCGAGGGCGCGCAGAAAGCGCAGCAGGCGAAGGCCGAGGCCGACGCGAAGGCCGCCGAAGCGGCGCGTCTTGCCGCCGAACGGGCCAAGCAGGTCGCGCAGGAGCAGGCCACGGCCGCCGAGCAGAAGCGTCAGGCGGATGCGGCGCTCGCCGATCGCGCCGCGGCGAGCAAGGCGGCTCCCGATCAGCCGGCAACGCAGGCTGCGGCCGCTCCGTCAGCCCCGCCGGCTTCCCCTGAGAAGAGCACGACCGTGGCTGCCCTGGCGACCGGTTCGCCCGAGGCCGATGTGGTCAAATCGGTGCAGACCGAATTGCGCCGCGTCGGCTGCCTGACCGGCGCCGTCGATGGCGACTGGAACGCGGCGTCGCAGCGCTCGCTGACGCTGTTCAACCGTTATGCCGGCACCAAGCTCGACATCAAGGCCGCCAGCGTCGACACCCTCGATGCCGTCAAGCTGAAGCAGTCCCGCGTCTGCCCGCTGGTCTGCGAGCGCGGCTACAAGGCCGACGGCGATCGCTGCACCAGGATCGTGTGCGCCGAGGGCTCGTTCCTCAACGACGACAATGAATGCGAGAAGCGGCGCGAGCGGAAGCCGGTCGCCAAGCGCGACGGCGACGAGCGGCCGTCGCGCCGCGAGCGCGAACGCGCCTTCAATCCGCAGCGCGAGCCGCAGGTCCCGTCCGCGGCCATTCCGCGCCCGCAGGGCCGTGCCAGGGCGGAAGGCGACGGCAGCGGTCAGATCATGTGCGATGCCTATCTGTGCCGGCCGGTCAGGCGCGGCTGCCATCTCGAGTACCGCGGCGGCGGCGGCCCCGGCGGCAACACCGGCAATGTCGAGGTCTGCAATTAGGGCATGGGGAGATTAGGTTGAGCTGGAGCCGCAGCGGTACTTCACCTCTCCCTTGGGAGAGGTCGGCGCGCAGCGCCGGGTGAGGGATTGCGGTCTCTCGGTAGCGCTGCGGCCCCTCACCCGATTTGCTGCGCAAATCGACCTCTCCCCGTTGGGGAGAGGTGAAGCGAAGCCCGTGGCCGAATCGTTCGATCCAAATTGAAAACGCGCTAGATCGCGCTCGCCGCGATGTTCACCATCAGCGCCAGCAGCGCGGTGTTGAACACGAACGAGATGATGCCGTGCACGGTCGCGGTGCGGCGGATGATCTTGTCGGTGATGCCGACATCGGAGACCTGCGCGGTCATGCCGATCACGAACGAGAAATAGACGAAGTCCCAGTAGTCGGCGTCGGCATGCTCATCGCCGCTCGGAAACTGCAATCCGCCGGGTGTCTTGCCGCGATAGAATTCATGGGCGTAGTGCAGCGCGAATGCGGTGTGGACCACCGCCCATGACAGCGTGATGGTGACGATCGCCACCGCCAGTCCGGCCGGGCTGCCCTTGGATGCGCCGAGTTCGAACACGATGGCCAACAGGCTCGCCAGCGCGCCGAACGCGGTCAGCAGCAGGATCAGGAAACGGCCGTCGTCCTGCAATATGGCGCTGCGCTTGATGTGGGCGACGCCACAGCGCAGCATCATCACATAGGCGAGCACGAGATAGAGCGCGGCGAAGGCATCCCAGCCGGCGAGCAGGCGCGTGACGAGGCGTAGCGAGCCGGGTATCAACAGCGCAACGACGATGCCGACCACGATCGAAGTGAAGGTGCGCGGCCGGCCCACCACCACGCGGACCGGCATCGGCAGCTTGCGGAAACGAACAAGGCGGTCGTCGAACTCCCTGTTCATTTCGCGCTTTGCTTTCCGCTAGTTCTTGCGATCGGCGACGAAGCGGGCGGCTGCGCGCAGCACGTCGCCCCGATCGCCGAATACCGACAGTGCGGCGTCGGCGCGCGCCAGCAGGTCGCGCACGCGCTGCTTGGCGCCATCGATGCCGAGTTGGGTGACGAAGGTGGTCTTGCCGAGCGCAGCGTCAGCGCCGGCGGGCTTGCCGAGTGCGGCAGCATCGCCCTCGACGTCGAGCAGGTCGTCGGCGATCTGGAACGCCTCGCCGAGCGCTTTGCCGTAATCGTCGAGCGCCTGGTATTCCTTCTGCGAGGCTTGGCCGAGGATCGCGCCGGCGATGCAGCCGAAGCGGAGCAGCGCGCCGGTCTTCATCTGCTGCAGGCGGGCGACGTCGACCGGCTCGCGATCGCCGAAGCGGCCTTCGCCGGCAAGGTCGAGGATCTGGCCGCCGGCCATGCCGCCGACCCCGGAGGCGCGCGCCAGCGCGCGGGTCAGCAGCAGGCGGACCTGGGCATCCCTGTGGATCGCATCGCGGGTGATGATGTCGAAGGCGATCGTCAGCAGCGCGTCGCCGGCGAGGATCGCGGTGGCGTCGTCATAGGCCTTGTGCAGGGTCGGGCGGCCGCGGCGCAGATCGGAATTGTCCATCGCCGGCAGATCGTCATGGATCAGCGAGTAGCAGTGGATGCATTCGAGCGCGGCGCCGACCAGCAGCGCGGATTCGCGGGGTATGCCGAATACCGCGGCGCTCTCGACCACCAGGAACGGCCGCAACCGCTTGCCGCCGCCGAGGCTCGAATAGCGCATCGCCTCGATCAGCCGCTTCGGGCGCACGATCTCGTCGCTCTCGGTCGCGTCGGACAGCAGTTTTGCGAGCAGGGCTTCGGTATCCTCCGCGGTCTGGTCCAGCCGCTTGGAAAACTCTGCAGTACCGGTCGTCATTAAGAATTGCTCCAGATCGATTTTCGGCCGGACAATCGTTGATGAGATCGGCTTCGTCAATTCCACCCTGCAGCGGATTCGCGCCTTAAAAGTGCTGGAAAAACCGTGAATTATCCGACAGACGTCTGACGATGCCGGCTGTCTCCTGGCGGGCAGGTGCTAAATCCTTGCTGAAGAGGTCCTCCCCGGGAACCCTCGTTTTGCGCATTGTCCGAATTTTATTGCTGCTTTTGCTGGCCGTGCTGTTGCTGCCCTATCTGGTGACGCCGTTCTACCGCACCGGTCAGCCAGTTTCGGCCCTGATGGCGTGGCGGAGCCTGCGCGGGGCCCCGGTCACACGGCATTGGGTCGATTTCGGCGCGATATCGCCCTATCTGCCGCGGTCCGTGGTCGGCTCGGAGGATGCCCATTTCTGCAAGCACCGGGGCATCGATTGGGGCGCGCTGCGCGAGGCGCTCGACGATGCCGAGGACGGCGAGGTGGCCCGCGGCGGCTCGACCATCACCCAGCAGGTGGCCAAGAACCTGTTCCTGTGGTCCGGCCGCAGCGTGATCCGCAAGGGGCTGGAACTGCCGCTGGCGCTCTGGATCGACTTCGTGCTGCCGAAGCAGCGGATCCTGGAAATCTACCTCAACATCGCGGAAATGGGCCCATCAGGGCAATTTGGCGCCGAAGCGGGCGCCCAATATGCCTTCGGTCGCTCCGCCGCGGCGCTGTCGCCCCGGGAAGCCGCGCTTCTGGCGGCGATTCTGCCAAATCCGGTCAAAAGAAGCGCCCGGAACCCGGGTCCGGGGGTGCGCAGGCTGTCCGGAACCTATATCGCTCGGGCCAATACCGTGACGCGCTGCTGGCGCGAAAATCGCGGCGATTGAGCGCGATTTCGGGCGCTTTTTGCTGCCTGCGGCCCTAGCTTTACGGAGTGCCTTCCTCTATAAGCGCGGCCTTACCGGCATCGCAGCTTGCGCTTCGAAGCGCTGAGCCCGTCCGCATTTCGGACGATGCCTCCGCAACACCCTAGAGGACACCGTCATGGCCGTTCCCAGAAGAAAAACCTCGCCGTCGCGCCGTGGCATGCGCCGTTCGGCCGATGCGATCAAGACCCCGACCTATGTCGAGGACAAGGACTCCGGCGAGCTGCGCCGTCCGCACCACCTCGACCTGAAGACCGGCATGTACAAGGGCCGTCAGGTTCTGAAGGCCAAGAAAGAGTCCTGATCGGACCTTCGGCTGCCGCGCCCGCAGGCGCGAGCATGACCCGGAAAAGTGCGTAGCGGTTTTCCCTCGCGACAAACGCAAAATGCGTTTGCGCGGAGGTCATGCTCTCATCAAAGCGGCGCTGCGCCTGAATTCGGCCAACGAGTGCGGTCAAGACGGGCGCGCCCGCGGCGAAGCCAATGAGCCTCGCCGCATTGCTGGTTCTCCCTGAATAAGGCGCAAGCCCCGATGGTCGGTTTTCCGCTGCTGCTCGTTCCGCTCGCGGTCTACAACATCATCGCCTTCCTGATGCCCGGCGTGTCTTTCACGGACCCGCTGATCAGGCTGACATTGCTGTCGGGCGAGCAGTGGCAGATCACGCTCAGTGACATGCTGCTTGCCGCCGGCGTGCTGCTGTTGCTGCTCGAGGTCATCAAGGGCGCGCGCCCCGGCGCGAAATATCTCACCGACCATCTGCTGTCGCTGATCGTGTTCGGCGCGGCCGCCGCCGAATTCGTGCTCTGGCCGAAATTCGGCAACTCGACCTATTGCCTGCTGACGCTGCTGGCGTTGGTCGATTTCATTTCCGGAATTGCGCTGCGCACGCGCCGTCGCGCGGTGGTCGCGCCTGCGGCACCGGCACCGAGCGTCAGCAAATCGCAGCCCGAGGCTCCGCAGCCCGCGCCTGTCGCGCAGCCCACGCCGCGGCCCGAACCCGCGCCTGTCGCTGCTCCTGCGCCCGCTGCGCCGCCGCCGGCCCCGCCAGTTCCTTCGGCGACGTCGGTCGCCGAATCCGTGCTGCTCGATCAGTCCGCGCCAAAGCCCACCGTCACCTCGCCGGATCTGCAGCCGGGCGGCCAGCCGCCGTCGGACGCGCCGCAGCGCTAGCGCGTTTTCGGGGGAGCCATGAGCCAAGACGCGCCCCTTCCGATCGCCGATCCGACCACCACCCGATCGATCTTCGACTGGCTCGAGCGGTTTGCCGCCTGCGTCAGGGCGGTCGACTATGCTGCCGCGCGTCCGTTCTGGCATTCGGACATCATCTCGTTCGGCACCTATCAGGAGCTGATCCACGGCCGCGCGCGCTGGACCGAGATGCAGTGGGATAACGTCTGGCCCCGCACCGCGGATTTCGCCTTCGATCTCGCGCACACGGAGGTGCTGATCAGCGCCGATGGCGGCATGGCGACGGTGATCACGCCGTGGACCAGCACCGGCTTCAATCCGGACGGCAGCCGCTTCGACCGGCCGGGGCGGGCAACGATCATCCTCGCGCGTCAGGCCGACGGGCGCTGGCTCGGCATCCACTCCCACATGTCGCTGCGCCGCGGCGTGCCGCAGGACAGCCACGGCAGCCGGCCGGTCAAGGCCCACTGATCGCGCGATGATTTGCTAGATGATTTGCCGGGTGCGCCGCGCAACGCTACGGCGTTCGTCGAAATGCGGGCCGTAGGCGGTCTGCGCGTCGGCCAATGACCCACGCCGCAGCCCGCGCGTCTGCGGTTCGTGCGCAGCAGTCGCGATCAAGTGAGCCAGAAAGGAAGGGTCCGCGTGGGGCAGCGGGATCTTGGGCGCCCAATGGGTGGTCACGGCCAGCGGCACCAGCGCCGTGCTGGTCACGGCGGCAGTGTCGGTGAACTCGCCGTCGAGGACCTCTGACTGATCGATATCGAGCATCGCCTGCGACCCGTTGGAGCGTCATAGTTTGGGACGTCGCGTCCCTCTGCAACACCCTCATGGCAAGGGTCATGCCCGCCATCCCCAGTTCGTTCCGCGGCAGTCGAAAACGTGGTTTCCAGATTATTTATCAACTTCTCCTAGCGTTGGATTCGCCGGAACCACTATCTTGAGAGCGTACAGAATCACCGGGTGCCGTCCCAAATCGAGACACGTTCGATGCCCCCTGTCCCGCCAGCTGCCAGCATTCTCGCCTCGCTCGGCCAAGCGACATTCGCCTGGGACCTGGCGAGCGACGCGATCGCCTGGAGCGACAATGTGGCGACGGTCTTCCCGGATATCCCGGACGCGGCGCTTGCGAGCGGCAGTGAGCTCGCAAAGCTGATCGAGCCGTCGCGCACCATTCGCGTCGACGCGCTCGGCCAGACCGCGCCGGCGCGGAGCGGGGAGCCGGTGCCTTACCGGATCGAGTACGGCGTACGGGCCATCACCTCGGCGCCGGTGATCTGGATCGAGGAGACCGGCTGCTGGTTTGCCGGCGCCGACGGCCGGCCGGCGCGCGTGCAGGGCGTCGTCCGCGTCAACAATGAAAGGCACGCCCGCGACGAGCAGCTCTTGAAGCTGTCGCGGCACGATCCGCTGACGGGCGAGCTCAACCGCACCCATCTGGTCGCCTCGCTCGCCGAGAGCATCGAGGAGTGCGCCCGCTTCCGCACCTCCTGCGCCTTCATGCTGATCGGCATCGATCATCTGGCACGCGTCAACGATGCCTTCGGCTTCGACGTCGCGGACGCCGTCATCGCCGAGGTGGCGAAGCGGATTCGCGCCCGGCTGCGCAGCGGCGACATGCTCGGCCGCTTCTCCGGCAACAAGTTCGGCCTGATCCTGCGCAACTGCACCGTCGACGACACCAATGTCGCGGCCGAGCGCTTCCTCGCCGCGGTGCGCGACGAGGTGGTGCCGACCAAGTCAGGCCCGGTGTCGGTGACGGCATCGATCGGCGCCGTCACCCTCCCGCGTCATGCGAAGTCGGCGGAGGAGGCGGTCAATCGCGCCCAGGAGACGCTGGATGCCGCCAAGAGCCGCCGCGCCGGATCGTTCGCGCTGTGGAAGCCGAATGTCGAGCGCGATGCGCAGCGCCGCGTCAACATCCGCGTCACCGACGAGATCGTCACCGCGCTGAACGAGCGCCGCATCGTGATCGGCTTCGAGCCGGTGGTCGATGCCCGCTCGCGGCAGCCGTCGTTCTACGAGTGCCTGGTCCGCATGGAGCAGGACGACGGCCGGGCGTTGCTGGCGCCCGACATCGTGCCGGTCGCCGAACGGCTCGGCCTGATCCGGCTGGTCGATCACCGCGTGCTGGAGCTTGCGATCGCAGAGCTCGCTTCAGCTCCCGGCGTACAGCTCAGCCTCAACATCTCGCCCGACACCACGATGGATCCGGACTGGTGGGCCACGATCGAATCCTTGATGCGCGCGCATCCCGGCGTCGGCGAGCGGCTGATCGTCGAGATCACCGAGACGGTCGCGATCCAGGACATCGACGACGTCCGCGGCTTCGTCACCCGGCTGAAGAATTTCGGCAGCCGGATCGCGATCGACGATTTCGGTGCCGGCTACACCTCTTTCCGCAACTTGCGCAAGCTCGGCGTCGATATTGTCAAAATCGACGGCGCCTTCGTGCAGAACATCGTGCGCTCGGCCGACGACCGCGCCTTCGTGCAAACGTTGATCGATCTTGCGCGCCGCCTTGAGATCAAGACGGTCGCCGAATGGGTGCAGGACGAGGAAGCCGCCGTGATGCTGCGCGAATGGGGCTGCGACTTCATCCAGGGCCGCCTGATCGGCCTCGCCTCGCCGGACCGGCCGTGGAACGCGCCGGCGGAGAAGGCCGTGCCGGCTGCGGGCTAGTCGGCCTGCACTGCAAGACCCGTCATCCTGAGGAGCCGCGAAGCGGCGTCTCGAAGGATGCACGGCCCAGCAGGTGGCCGTCGACCCATCGAGACGCGCGCTTTGCGCGCTCCTCAGGGTGACGGATCACGAAGCTGAACGTATTGCGCCGAAGCGAAGACCTACTCGTCCTTCTTCGCCGGCTGCGACATGCGCTCGAGGCGCTCCTGCATGTCCTTCATCTGGCGGCGCAGGTCGTCGATGTTGCCGTCGTCAGGTGTCGGCTCCGGCACCTTCTCGGTCTCCGTGCCGCCGCGCTGCGGCACGAACGGCTTGAACATCGAGAAGGTCTGCTGGAACAGCTCCATGTTGCGGCGGACCTGCTCTTCCAAGGGCGCAAACGGCGTGCCGCTCAGGGCACCCGCGATCTGCTTGCGGAATTTCTCCTGTTCCTTGGTCAGCGTCTCGATCGACTGTTCGAGATATTTCGGCACCACCATCTGCATGCTGTCGCCGTAGAACCGGATCAGCTGGCGCAGGAACGTGGTCGGCAGCAGGTTCTGTCCGGCCTTGTTCTCCTGCTCGAAGATGATTTGCGCGAGCACGGAGCGGGTAATGTCATCGCCGGTCTTTGCGTCGTAGACGAGGAAATCCTCGCCTTCCTTCACCATCGCCGCGAGATCCTCGAGCGTCACGTAGGTGCTCGTACCGGTATTATAGAGCCGCCGGTTCGCGTATTTCTTGATCGTGGTCGGTTGTTCAGATTTTGCCATGGGCTCTCACTTCAACACCGAAGAACCTGGAACCCCACGGCATCGCCGCAGGGCAAAATGCAACGCATCGCAGCAAAGGTAAGCATTTTCAAAGCGCTTCGGCTACCGTTTTGTGCTTTGCGGTTAATTCCAAAGCATAGGATTTGCTCAGGAATGTGCCAAGAGCGTCATTTTGAGTGCGCCGCGGCGCGTTTTGCGCGTCAGCGCGATTGACATGTCCCGACGAGGTTTACAGGATAGTCACCAAGAGACAGGCCCGCCAAACCGGCCGCCCGCCGTCGAGAAACCCAGCTACAACCATAGGAGATGTCCATGTCAGACGATGTCGTCATCGTCAGCGCCGCCCGCACCCCCGTCGGTAGCTTCAACGGCGCGTTTGCCACCACGCCGGCCCACGACCTCGGCGCGATCGCCATCAAGGCGGCGCTGGAGCGTGCCGGCGTCGAGGGTGGTCAGGTCTCCGAAGTCATCATGGGCCAGATCCTGACCGCGGCGCAGGGCCAGAACCCGGCCCGCCAGGCCTCGATCGCCGCCGGCATCCCGGTGGAAAGCCCGGCCTGGGGCGTCAACCAGCTCTGCGGCTCAGGCCTGCGCACGGTGGCGCTCGGCTACCAGGCGCTGCTCAACGGCGATTCGTCGATCGTCGTCGCGGGCGGCCAGGAATCCATGAGCATGGCCCCGCATGCGCAATATCTGCGCGGCGGCGTCAAGATGGGCGGCCTCGAACTGATCGACACCATGATCAAGGACGGCCTGTGGGATGCCTTCAACGGCTACCATATGGGCAACACCGCCGAGAACGTCGCCAAGCAGTACCAGATCACCCGTTCGCAGCAGGACGAGTTCGCGGTCGGTTCGCAGAACAAGGCCGAGGCGGCGCAGAAGGCCGGCAGGTTCAAGGACGAGATCGTCCCGGTCACCATCAAGTCCCGCAAGGGCGATATCGTGGTCGACGCCGACGAGTATCCGCGCCATGGCGCCACGCTCGACGCGATGGCCAAGCTCCGCGCCGCCTTCGAGAAGGACGGCACCGTGACCGCCGGCAACGCCTCGGGCATCAATGACGGCGCCGCCGCCGTCGTGCTGATGACCGCCAAGGAAGCCGCCAAGCAGGGCAAGAAGGTGCTCGCCCGCATCGTCTCGTGGGGCCAGGCCGGCGTCGACCCCAAGATCATGGGTACCGGCCCGATCCCCGCTTCGCGCACGGCGCTGAAGAAGGCCGGCTGGAACATCGCCGACCTCGATCTGATCGAGGCCAACGAGGCGTTCGCCGCGCAGGCCTGCGCGGTCAACAAGGACCTCGGCTGGGATCCGGCCAAGGTCAACGTCAATGGCGGCGCGATCGCGATCGGCCATCCGGTCGGCGCGTCGGGTGCGCGCGTGCTGGTGACGCTGCTGCACGAGATGCAGAAGCGCGATGCCAAGAAGGGCCTCGCGACGCTGTGCATCGGCGGCGGCATGGGTATCGCTATGTGCGTTGCACGCGACTGAACAAAAGGCAGCGAGGCCGGCTAGGTGATGAAAAGATCATCTGTCAACCGTGACGCGAACTGATAGAAAAGATGCCCGGCTTTGCGCCGGGCATTTTTGTTTCGAGAGCATGATCCGGACCCGGAGGGCCGCGTTAGCGCAAAGTGTGAAGCGGTTTTCCGAAAGGATCATGCTCAAAAAGGGAGCTGAAGCGCGACGATCCCATCGCGCTTCGTTGTGAGTGCGTAGGCCGGAGTTATCCGGTTATAAAAGACGGCCAAGGAGGAAACGGACATGGCACGTGTTGCATTGGTGACGGGCGGAACGCGGGGCATTGGAGCTGCGATCAGCAAGGCGCTGAAAGCGGCGGGCTACAAGGTGGCGGCAAGCTACGCCGGCAATGACGCCGCGGCGGAGAAGTTCAAGGCGGAGAGCGGGATTCCCGTCTACAAGTGGGACGTCTCATCGTTCGACGCCTGCGCGGCCGGCGTGAAGCAGGTCGAGGCCGATCTCGGCCCGGTCGACGTACTCGTCAACAATGCCGGTATCACCAAGGACACCGCCTTCCACAAGATGACGCTCGAGCAGTGGAATGCCGTGATCAACACCAACCTCGGCTCGCTGTTCAACATGACGCGCCAGGTGATCGAGGGCATGCGCGCCCGCAAGTTCGGCCGCGTCATTTCGATCTCCTCGATCAACGGCCAGAAGGGCCAGTTCGGCCAGGTCAACTACTCCGCGGCGAAGGCCGGCGACATCGGCTTCACCAAGGCGCTGGCGCTGGAGAACGCCAAGGGCGGCATCACCGTCAACGTGATCTGCCCGGGCTACATCAACACCGAAATGGTGCAGGCGGTGCCGAAGGACGTGCTCGAGAAGAACGTGATCCCGCAGATTCCGGTCAACCGGCTCGGCGAACCCGAGGAGATCGCGCGCGCCGTGGTGTTCCTCGCGGCTGACGACGCCGGTTTCATCACCGGCTCGACGCTGACCGTGAACGGCGGCCAGTATCACGCCTAGTCGCTTTTACATTCATTGCCTGCGACAAATGCAGGCGTTTGCGCTAGCGACGAAGCAATCCACTCCGGTATGAGGCCGCGTGGATTGCTTCGCAGCGCTTTTCATCAGCAGGGCTGTTGTCGGCAGCCACTCGGAACTGTAATCCGTCATCCTGAGGAGCGCGGAACGCGCGTCTCGAAGGATCGACGGCCCGGGTGTTTCCGCACACAAGGTCTCTCTCGCGGCGGCTGCAGGGCCGTGCATCCTTCGAGGCTCGCTACGCGAGCACCTCCAGCGACAAAGGCGAAGCCTTTGCGCGGGGATGACGGTGATAGCCTGTTGACTCGCAACGATAAGACAATGACGACCCGAACTGCCACCCTTGTCGGACTGACCGCCATCCTGATGTGGTCGCTGCTGTCGGTCATGACGGTTGCGACCGGGGCGATACCGGCGTTCCAGCTCGCCGCCATGACGTTTGCGATCGGCGCCGCGTTCGCGTTCGCAAGCTTCCTGTTGCGTCCGGCCGCCTTCGGCGCGTTGAAACAGCCGCTGGTCGCCTGGGTCGTCGGCGTCGGCGGGCTGTTCGGCTATCACGCGCTGTATTTCCTGGCGCTGCGGTTCGCGCCGCCGGCCGAGGCCGGCCTGCTCAATTATCTCTGGCCGCTGCTGATCGTGCTGTTCTCCTCGCTGCTGCCGGGCGAGCGGCTTGCGATCCATCACATCGTCGGCGCGCTGCTTGGGCTTGCCGGCACCGTGCTGCTGTTCGCCGGCAACACCGGCGCCTTCACAAGTGCGCAGATTCCAGGCTTTGTGGCGGCGTTTGTCGCGGCGTTCGTGTGGGCGGCCTATTCGGTGATGTCGCGGCGGCTCAAGGCGGTGCCGACCGATGCGGTGGCGGGCTTCTGCCTTGCGACGGCGGTGCTCGCAGCAGCCGTGCACATGATGGTGGAGACCACGGTGTGGCCCGCGACATCGCTGCAATGGTTCGCGGTCATAGCGCTCGGCATCGGTCCGGTGGGCGCGGCGTTCTTTGCCTGGGACATCGGCATGAAGCGCGGCGACATCCGCGTGCTCGGCGCCGCTTCCTATGCCACGCCGCTGCTCTCGACCGCGTTCCTGATCGCGGCGGGCTTTGCCAAGCCCAGCGCCAACATCGCCATCGCCGCGATCCTGATCGCGGGCGGCGGGTTGATCGCGGCGAAAGACATGGTGCTCAGAAAAAGAACGTAGGATGGGTAGAGCGCAGCGAAACCCATCATCTCGCCGCGTGGAGAGAAGTTGATGGGTTTCGCTGCGCTCTACCCATCCTACGAAGCTAGCGAGCTGGCTTCCAACCTTTCGGCGCTAGCTCGAACTTCGAAAACTCGAATCCCGGCGCGACGGTACAACCGACCAGCGTCCAGTCGCCGCTGCTTTCGGCGGCCTGCCAGGCGCCTGCCGGCACGATCGCCTGTGGCTGTTCGCCGTGCGCGACATCCGGCCCGAGCGTGATCGCGTGCTGTGGCTCGCCATCCCGCGCGATCTTCAGCGTCAGCGGTGCGCCCGCGTAATAGTGCCACATCTCGACGGCGTCGATGCGGTGCCAGTGCGAGCGCTCGCCGCGCGCGAGCAGGAAATAGATCGCGGTCGAATGCGCGCGTCCGTCGGCATCACGGCGCTCGTCGCGAAATGTCTCGCGATAATGCCCGCCTTCGGGATGCGGCTTCAAGTCGAGCCGCGCAATGATGTCGACAGCCGAGAGCTGTGACATCAGGACTTGTTCTTGCGCTCGCGGAGCTCGCCGAACACCAGCGCCGGGTCGGCGCCCTTCATGTGCAGCTTGGCCGCGACAGCGGGCTCGTCGGCGCGCAGGAACACGTTGGCCTTCTTTTCGTCGCCGAGCAGCACAGGAATCGTCGGCTTGTTCTCGGCGCGCAGCTTCGTCACTTCCTCGGCGCGGGCCTGCAGATGCGGATTGTCGGCCTCGATGGTGAGCGCGAACTTCACGTTGGAGGCGGTGTATTCGTGGCCGCAATACAGACGGAAATCGTCCGGCAGCGAGCGCAGCTTCAAAAGCGAATCCCACATCATCGGATAGGTGCCTTCGAACACCCGGCCGCAGCCGATCGAGAACAGCGTGTCGGCGGCGAACACCGCTTTCTCGCCGTCGAACACGTAGGAGATATGGTCGAGCGTATGGCCGGGCGTTTCCACCACGCGGGCCAGGAGACTGCCGACCTTGATCACATCGGCATTGGCGGCGCGCAGGTCGACATTGGCGATCTTCGCCGACTGGTCGTGCGGGGCGACGACGCGGCAGCCGTATTTCTGCTTCAGCTCGGCGACGCCGCCGACATGGTCGCCATGGTGATGGGTGATCAGGATGTCGGTCAGCGTCCAGCCTTCGCGCTCCAGCGCCTTGATGATCGGGCCGGCCTCCGGCGCGTCGATCGACGCGGTCGCCTTGGTGACGGGATCGTGGATCAGGTACCCGAAATTGTCGGTGAGGCAGCTGAAGGTGCGAATTTCGGCGGTCATGATATCTCCACGAACAAACGGGACGGGCATTTCAGAGCATGATCTTTTCGAAAAACCGGTGCCCGCTTTTTCGGATCATGCTCTTAACGCGCCCAATATAGGTGTGAAATATGGCGTTAACGCTCCGGCGGCAACGCAATTTTCCGCGCTCCCCGGCCGCAGGGGGCATGTTAGGCTGGCACCATGGACGTCATCGACCTCCGCGACTTCTATTCGCAGCGCCTCGGCATCGTGGCGCGGCAGCTGATCAACCGCGGCATCCGTGCACGGTGGCCGAACGCGGAAGGCCAGCGCGTGCTCGGCCTCGGCTATCCGACGCCTTACCTCGGCCTGTTCCGCGATACCTGCGAGCGCTGCATCGCCTTCATGCCGGCGGCCCAGGGCGTGCTGAAATGGCCGACCGGACGGCCGGCGCTGGCGACCCTGATCGACGAATTCTCGATGCCGCTGCCGGATGCCGCGGTCGACCGCGTGCTCTTGGTGCATGCGCTGGAGATGTCCGACGATCCGGAGCGGTTGCTGCGCGAGGTGTGGCGGGTGCTGTCGCCGTCGGGACGACTGATCGCGATCATCCCGAACCGCCGCGGCGTGTGGACGCGCACCGACGCCACGCCGTTCGGCCATGGCCGGCCCTATTCACGGGCGCAGATCACCCAGCTGTTGCGGCAGACCTGGTTCACACCAGCGTCATGGGGCGAGGCGCTGTTCATGCCGCCGGTGCAGGGCAGCTGGTTCCTGCGCTCGGCGATGGCGTGGGAGCGCGTCGGCGCGGCGCTGTCGATGCCGTTCGCCGGCGTACATATCGTTGAAGCGAGCAAGCAGGTGTATCGCGCGATCCCGGCGCGGCGCGAGCGCACGCAACTGATCCCGTCGTTGCGGCCGGTGCTGGTGCCGTCCTCGACGGCGACGCGCAAATCCAGTCACTCGGAATCGTAAACGGGGTGGGGTGATCTTTCAACGCGGGCGGAGCCCGATTGGAGAGATCACCCCACCCCGTTACGCATTCCGCTACGCTTCATGCGCAACGACCCCCGAGCGAGCTTCGCTCGTCTCGACCCCTCCAGGGGAGGGTGGCTGCGCGGTGCGTTACTCGTTGCCCGGATTGAAGTCGTCGCCGGTCGGCGCGGGCTGCGCTGCCATGTCGGGGCGCGGACCGTGCGGACGGCGGCGGCGGCGCGGGAAACGCTCGCTGCGCTCACCGCGTTCGGCAGCACCGCCATTGTTGCCTTCATAGGCGCCACCGTTGACCTGCGGCTGCGCGCCGCCGGTGATGAACGAGGGCAGGCGATCGACGCCGCCGGCATCGGCCATCGCGGGCTGCGGCTGGTTCTGCGGTTGCGGCTGGTATTGCGGCTGCGCACGATGCTCGCGTTCGCGGTGTTCACGCGGCTGCTGCTGGTCACGCTCGCGGTGCTCGCGCGGCTGCTGCTCGCGCTGGTACGGCTGCTGGCCGTTGTCGCGCATGAAGGGTTGCGGCTGCTGCGGCACGAAGCCCGGCTCCTGGCCGAAGCTTGAATAGCCGTCGCTGTCGTCGTCGCCGTCCTCGGTCGCGACCGGCTCGGCGTCGGGGCGCGGCTGCTGCTGATTCTGCCGGAACTGCTCCTGTGCGGCCGCGATGATCCGGTAGTAGTGCTCGGCGTGCTGGTAGTAGTTTTCGGCTGCCACCGGATCGCCGGAGGAGCGTGCATCGCGCGCCAGCTGAACGTATTTCTCGGCAACGTGGGAGGCCGTGCCGCGGATCTTGATGTCGGGTCCGTTCGATTCGTACACCCGTGTCAGGGGATTCTGGCCGCGCCGGTTATTGTTGTTGTTATTGTTGTTGTTATTCCGGTTGCGCATCCGCTTGTTGTTCTGACCGTTTCTCATCTGTCGCCTTTTATTCCAGCCCTGAAGTTATTGCAGTCCACAGTGCGATTCTCAGAAGTCCGATTCCCAGAAAGTCCGATTTCTCAGAAGTCCAAATTTCTCAGAAGTCCGATTTGCAAAGTCCGATTCGACGCGCGCCTAGGCGCACGGAATCGCAATACCGTTCGAAGTGGCTTCGATGTCGCTGACCATCGCGTTCAGCAAATACGCGTTCCCCAACCGCCGACAAAACCCGCCAGCGACCAAATCATTCCGCCCGTCGAGACAGGCCCAGTTCTCGTGCGTAAGTCTTCAAGCGCAATAACAGGCTTTCGTTCGCTTGGCGGTCGAGAGCAGCACAGCTTCGGCTATTGCGCTCAATGAGACCTGCGTTCCTGGAACCTTTCGATCGGCGGGCTCTGCTGAACCCTGGTCATCACCCGTAACGGTTTACGGGGCCAGCACCGATGTTGTGCCCGGAACGTAGTCGTTCCCGGGAGATAATCCAAGAGGTTTTTTTTCGTTCCAATAGGACTTTATCGGGGCGGCCGGCGGGCGGAAACGGCCCTCGGAATGCCCCCCAGATCGGTCCTGGGCGGCCCCGTTGGGGATAACCCCGAAGCCGTCATCAGCGCTTCAACGTCGCCGCTCTGGCCCTGTCCGACTTCCACAACCAGAAATCCACCCGAGCTCAAAAGACCCGCAGATTGCGAGATCAGCGCACGGTAGGCATCGAGCCCGTCGGCGCCGCCGTCGAGTGCCGCATGCGGGTCGTGTGCGCGCACCTCGATGTCGAGGCCGGCGATGTCGGCCGAGGGGATGTAGGGCGGATTGGACACGATCAGGTCGAACGCGCCGGTCAGTCCGCTGGCATAGTCGCACTGGATCCACGTGGTGCGATCCGCGAGCCCGAGCTCGGTGGCGTTCCGGCTCGCGGTCTCAAGCGCCTCCGCCGAAATGTCGGTGGCGAAGCCATGCGCGTGGCGCAGTTCCGAGAGCAGCGCCAGCAGGATCGCGCCGGAGCCGGTGCCGAGATCGGCGATCCGCAATGCGCGGTCAGCCGCACCATCGGCCCGCAGCAGCTCGAGCGCGCGCTCGACTACGGTCTCGGTGTCGGGGCGCGGCACCAGCGTCGCGGCGGAGAGATGCAGCGGCAGTGCCCAAAACTCTTTCATGCCCAGAACGCGCGCGACCGGTTCGCCGGCGAGGCGCCGCCGCGCAAGGGCCTCAACGCGATCCGCTTCATCCCGGGTCAGGATGCGCTTGGCGCCGGCGACCATGCCGGTCAGGTCGAGCCCAAGCGCGGCGCCGACCAGCAGGCGCGCATCGAGCGCGGCATCGTGGCCGCTGACGGCATTGAGGCGCGCGGCCAGCATGCGGCGGGCGCTCTCGACGGTCTGGCTGCCATGTTCAGCTGATGCGCTCATTGCGCGTTGTTAGCCGATGGTCGATGCGGCGTCGATATGGCTTGCGCCGCGCGTTGCCGGCGCGCACGGTCGACGTCTCAAATGATCAATCCGGAACGCGCGACCATGACGGGATATGACGACCAGAACATCTTCGCAAAGATCCTCCGCGGCGAGATCCCGAGCTTCAAGGTTGATGAGACCGACCGGACCTTTGCGTTTCTCGACATCATGCCGCGTTCGCCGGGGCATACGCTGGTGATTCCGAAGGCGCCCGCGCGCGGCATCCTCGACATCACAGAAGACGACCTTGCCGCGGTGGCGCGGACGGCCAAGCGCATCGCGATCGCCGCAATGAAGGCGTTCTCCGCCGACGGCATCATCATCCAGCAGTTCAGCGAGCCCGCCAGCGGCCAGGTCGTCTTACACCTGCACATGCATGTGATGCCGGTGAGGGAAGGCATAGCACTGCTGCCGGCACAGACCGTCAAGGCGGACATGGATGTGCTCGCCGATCATGCCAGGCGCATGATCGCGGCGCTGGCAGGCTGAACGAGGGCGCGTACTTATAATTTGCCGGTCATGTCCGCTTTGCCCCGGCTCCGGTTGAAGCCCAGACAGACTTGATTGATCACGATCGCCTCCTGTGATCGCGTAAAGCATCGACGATTACTCTGAACGCGGGCAGGTTCTGACGACGGTTTGGATAATAGAGAAAGTAACCTTCAAAGAAGGGCGACCAATCGTCGAGAACCTGCACCAGTTCACCCGAATCGATGTGCCGCTCCACAATGTTTTCGGGAACGTAGGCGATGCCGTATCCGTTCACGGCCGCGTCGATCATGGCGTACGAATTGTTGAAGGTGAGCTGGCCGCTCACCCGGACGCGCAAGGCCTGGCCTTTCTTCTCGAACTCCCAGACGTAGAGTCCGCCCGCCGTCTCGTGGCGCATGTTGATGCAAACGTGCCGGACCAAGTCTTGCGGATGCTCCGGCGCTCCATGCTCGGCGAGATAGCCCGGTGATGCCACGGCGACAAGGCGCCAGTCCGGACCGATCCTGACTGCGATCATGTCCTTCTCGACGCTCTCGCCCAGCCGCACACCGGCATCGAAACCTTCCTCGACGATGTTGCGGAAGGTGCTGTCCAGGATCAGCTCGACGCTGATGTCAGGATAGTCTTTGAGGATCGGCTTCAGTTTCGGCCATACGACGCTTTCCAGCGCGTGGTCGGACAGGGTCAGCCTGATCGAGCCGGACGGCTTCTCGCGGAGCGCCGTCAGCGCCGCGATCTCCTCCTCGATTTCGGCGATGCGCGGGGTAATCGTTTGCAGGAGGCGCTCACCAGCGGCAGTCGTCGCGACGTTCCGGGTCGTGCGCGTCAGAAGCTGCAGTCCCATGCGGTGCTCGAGCTGCTTGATGGTATGGCTCAGCGTAGATTGGGCCACGCCGAGCTTGGCCGCCGCCTTGGTAAAGCTGCGCTCATCGGCAACGACCTGAAACCATGTCAACTGGTTGAGATCGGTCTTGGCCATTGGCTCCCTTGCCTCGTCCAGATTATTTATCGATGCGGTCGATAAGTCTATTCCAATTTCGACGGCTAATTAGTTAATGGCAAGTCCACTAGGTTTGCCCTGCAACAATTCACGCAGGAGCAAACGGACATGGTGGCTGCGGCCGCAATCGAAGAAGGCAAACCGGCCGCCGCTTGGGGCGCCGTTCTCTCGATGGCGCTCTGCGTGGCGATGCTGATCGCCTCGGAGTTCATGCCGGTCAGCCTGCTGACGCCGATGGCCGAAGGGTTGCGCGCGACCGAGGGTCAGACCGGACAGGCGATCTCGATCAGCGGCCTCTTCGCGGTGACGGCCAGCCTGCTCATCACGACCGTCGCCGGGACGCTGAACCGGAAATGGGTCATGGTCGCGATGACGGCGGTGATGCTGCTGTCACTCGTCCTGGTCGCAGCCGCGCCGAATTTCATGGTGCTGATGATCGGCCGCGCGCTTCTCGGCATCTGCATCGGCGGCTTCTGGGCGCTGGCGACGGCCGTCATCATGCGGCTCGTTGCCGAGAGTGACGTGCCGCGCGCGCTTGCCCTGATGTATGGCGGGCAAGCCATCGCGGCCGCTTTTGCCGCTCCCATCGGCAGCTATCTCGGCGGCCTGTTCGGCTGGCGCGAGGTGTTCTGGGCGCTGACACCCATCGTTGCCATCAACCTCGCCTGGCATGTCGCTGCGCTGCCGTCGCTGCCCGCGAACCGGAAGCAAAATTTCCGGGCCATGTTCGACCTGCTGAAGCGTCCGTATTTCCAGCGCGGGCTTGCAGCCTGCATGCTGTCCTGGGGCTCGGCTTTCACCATGTTCACCTATCTGCGACCGTTTCTGGAGCGGGTGACAGGCGCGGATGTGACGACGCTCTCCGTCCTCCTGCTGATGCTCGGCTGCGCGGGGTTCATCGGCACATGGGCGGCTGGCCGTTTCATCAAAGGCAACGTCGCGCCTTTCCTGAAGCTGCCGGCGCTTGTGATGGGCGGAGCCACTGTTGGGCTGTTGCTGCTTGGCTCCTCGGTCGTCGCCGCGAGCCTGTTCATGGCGATCTGGGGAGCGATGAACACGATGTTCTCGGTCATCTGGATGACCTGGATATCGCAGAACGCGGATGACGTACCCGAGGCCGCCGGCAGCCTGATGGTCGCAGCGATCCAGGCTTCGATTCTGGTCGGCGCAATGTTGGGCGGCTTCCTGCTCGACGGCATTTCGATCCAGGCAACCTTTATTGGCAGCATCGTTCTGGCCCTGCTCGCCATCGCGTTGATCGGGAACGGGCAACGTTTGCTGAAACCGGAATGAGAAGGCGCGAGAAGGCATCGATGGATGCCTCCAGCACGAACATCTGCAACTCCCCTCGCAACACGGGGAATCGAATGACAAGCGGGAGGGCGAAGCTTTCACGACGCGTATTGCTAACGGGCGCTGCTGCCAGCCTCACAGTTCATTTCGTTGTTCGCGCGCAGACCAACGCGACTTCGGATGGGAAAGGGACCGCCATGTATCTCAGATTTGTCTTCGCCGATGAGGACTTCACGGCAACGCTGGAGGACAATCCCTCCGCGCGCGATCTGTTCTCGATGCTGCCGCTCGACCTGAAGATCAGCGACTACTCGACCAACGAGAAGATCGCGTACCTGCCGCGCAAATTGACGGAAGAAGGAAGCGGACGCTTCGAAAGTGAGGCGGTCGGCGACCTTTGCTACTACGCCCCCTGGGGCAATCTGGCGCTATTCCACGGTCCCTATCGCTGGTCGCGCGGGCTGATTCGGCTCGGCCGACTCGATCAGGGCGCCAAGCCGCTGCTGGTGCGCGGCGAGCATTTGTTGCGCGTTGAAATCGTTTCTCAGCCTCACCTCCGATGAAGATGACTCCTTCACCATCGTCAATACCAGCGCATTCGGTCGCCATGACGTTGGTGCCGATCATGGGGCGGTTCTGGCCGGCTTCCTGGTGATCGGCGCGGCACTGCCGGTGCTGCCGTTTCATGTGAGTCACGACCTTGACTTCTCAACGCTTGTTGTCGGCCTCGTCGCAGGCGCGCAGTTCGCCGCGTCGCTGGCCACGCGCATATGGTCCGGCTCCTATTCGGACGCCAACGGCGGAAAGCGCAGCGTCGTGCTCGGGCTCATCGCCGCCGCGGCCGCCGGTCTGTTGTATCTCCTGTCGCGCGCCTTCTTTCAAATGCAAGTAAGCGCACCAGACTGGTTTAGAAAAAGGGTTACGCATCAATCGTGCTGCTTGCGCCGCGTTGGGAAGCGGCACGGTCCTTCCCCCGCAAAACACAGTTTGCGGGCGAGGGGCGTTCGCAAGATTTCGGAATATTGGAAATATACCCCTGATTTGCCCGACGGGTCAAGCCGCCGCGTCGAACGCCGGCAGCCGCCGGCACCTTTGCATGGGGTTGTTTTCGATATTTTGGCCGCACGCCTGCGGTGGCGGGTTCGCTCTACACCCCGAGATACCGTTGCAGCACGTCGGGCTGTGCCTTGATTTCCTGCGCCGGCCCTTCATGGACGATGTGTCCATTGTTGATGATGTAGATGCGCTGCGCCAGCGCCAACGTCGCGGCGAGGTTCTGCTCCACCAGCACGATGGTCTGTCCGGCCTCGGCCAGATCGCGGCACGCCTTCATCAGGTCGCGCACGATCACCGGCGCCAGCCCCTCGAACGGCTCGTCGAGCAGGATGATCTTGGGATCGCGCACCAGCGCGCGTGCGATCGCCAGCATCTGCTGCTCGCCGCCGGACAGATCCGTGCCGCGGTTGCCCCGCCGCTCGCGGAGCCGCGGGAACATCTCGTAGATGCGCTCCAGCGGCCAGCGCTGCGAGGCGGTCAGGCCGGCGATCACGAGGTTCTCCTCGACGCTCAGGCTGCCGAAGATGCGGCGCTCCTCATGGACCAGCTGCATGCCGGCCTGCGCGATCCTGTGGCTCTTCTTGCCGGCGATATCGACGCCGTCGAACCGCACCGAGCCGCGGCGCGGGGTGACCACGCCCATCAGGCTCTTCAGCGTCGTGCTCTTGCCGGCGCCGTTGCGGCCGAGCAGCGCCACCACCTCGTTGCGCTCGACGCGCATCGACACGTCGAACAGGATGTGGGAATCCCCGTAATAGCTGTTCAGTCCATTGACTTCGAGCAGGCTCATGCGGCGAGCTCTCCATGCACGCCGCCAAGATAGGCTTCCTGGACGGTCGAATTGTTCTTGATCTCTTCCGGCGTTCCCTCGACCAGCACGCGGCCTTCCTGCAGCACGGTGACGCGCTCGGCGAGTTCGAACAGCGCATCCATGTCGTGATCGATGATGATCATGGTGCGGCCCTGGCTGATCGATTTCAGCAGCTTCACGGTCTCGACACGCTCGCGCGGGCTCATGCCGGCCAAGGGCTCGTCGAGCAACAACAGGCTCGGCGATGTCGCGAGCGCGAGCCCGATCTCGAGCCGCCGCTTCTCGCCATAGGCGAGCTCGGAGACCGGCGTATCCGGCCGCGAGGTGAGATTAACCAGCTCGAGCGTGTGCTGCACGCGCTCGGACAGGCCGGGGATGCTGTCGATGCTGCGGAACAGGTCGAGCTTGAACTTGCCGCGCAGCCCGGACAGTGCCGCGATCACCAGGTTCTCGCGCACGGTCAGCCCGGCGAACAGCTGGTTGACCTGGTAGCTCTTGGTGAGGCCGAGCTGGCAGACGTCGGTAACGTTCATGCCGGTGATGTCGCGGCCCTCGAACACGATGCTGCCCGAGGTCGGGTGCACCTCGCAGGTCAGCATCTTGAAGAAGGTCGACTTGCCGGCGCCGTTGGGGCCGATGATGCCGCGCAACTCGCCGTGATTGACGGTGAAGTCGATATCGCTGTTGGCGAGCAGGCCGCCATAGCGTTTGGTCAGGCCTTTGGCCTGGAGGATCGGACCGGAGGGACTGGCCTCGGGGCGCGGCCGCACGGGCGTTGGCGCAGCGGCGGTTACCGCGGCATGCGGCGTGCTTGCGACGGCGACCAGCTCCGGCTCGCTCTCGTCCGGCTCGCGCGCGCCGTGCTGTCCGGTCAGCAGGCCGTAGAGATCGGCGAGCCCGCCGATGATGCCGCGGCGCAGGAAGCACACCAGCAGCACGAACACGACGCCGAGCACGAGCTTCCAGGCCGCGCCGAGCCCGAGTGTCGCCTGCAGGAAGTCCTGCAACGACAGCCACACCGCGGCGCCGACCAGCGGCCCGAACAACGTGCCGCGGCCGCCGATCGCGGTTTGCATCACGAGCTGGCCCGAGGTGTCGAAGGTGAAGGCGTCGGGCGGCATGAAGGCCTGCAGCACGCCGAGCAAGCCGCCGGCAAAGCCGGCATAGGCGGCGGCGATCACGAAGGCGGTCAGCTTGTAGCCGTGGATGTTGTGGCCGACCGCGGTCGCCCGCAGCGGATTGTCCCGGATCGCACTGAACACGGCGCCGACCGGCGAGCGCACGATGCGCAGCGCGATCACGACGCCGATGAAGTAGCAAAGCGCCAGGAACTGGTAGAGCGACCAGCCGGTGGTGAAGTGCAGCGTGGTGAAGCCGAGATGGAGGCTCGGGGTCGGCACGCCTGGCAGTCCGTTCTCGCCGCCGGTGAAGTCCGATAGCGGATTGAACTCGACGAAGAAGAATACCTCCGCGATCGCGACCGTGATCATCGCGAAGTAGATGCCGGTGCGGCGTAGCGCGATCAGGCCGATCAAATAGCCGGTGGCGGCGGCCGCGATCATGCCGATCACGAGTGCGAGCACGACATAGGGGAAGCCGGCGCTGGTCAGCAAATAAGCGGCGACGAAGCCGCCGGTGCCGTAAAACGCCGATTGGCCGAACGACAGCAGGCCGGTGAAGCCGAACAGGATGTCGAAGCCGAGGCCGAACAGGCCCCAGACCAGGATCCGGTTCACCGTGTTGGGGGCGAAGCCGAGCCACGGCAGCACGAAGGGCGCGAGGACCAGGCCCGCGGCGGTCAGGAATTCGATCAGGTATGGGCGCTGCTTCAGCATTTGGGATCCGTCGTCATTCGCGGCCCTGCGTGCCGAGCAGGCCATGCGGTCGGAGCACGAGCACGAGCGTCATCGCCGCGAACAGCATGACGTAGGCATAACCGGGGTTGAACATCGAGGTGATGCTGATGATCTCGCCGGCGATCAGCCCGCCGAGGATCGCGCCGGGAAACGAGCCGACGCCGCCGATCACCACGACGACGAAGGTCTCGACCAGGATGTCGTCGCCGACACCAGGCGTCAGCGACACCACCGGCGCGTTGATGATGCCGGCGAAGCCCGCGGCCATCGCGCCGATGCCGAACACGATCATGAAGACGCGGTAGACGTTGATGCCGAGCGAATCGACCATCACCGAATCCTCGATGCCGGCGCGCACGATCATGCCGAGCCGGGTGCGATAGAGGATCAGGAACAATCCGCCGAGCGCGACCGCGACGATGCCGACCACGGCGAGCCGGTAGGTCGGGTAGAACAGGAAGCCGAGCGAGGTGATGCCCTGCAGCAGTGCCGGCGGTGGCACCACCTGCGACTGGCTGGTGAAGATCAGGCGGACGATCTCGACGAAGCAGATGCCGAGGCCGAAGGTCACCAGCAGCTGGTCCTCATGCGGGCGATGGTAGAAGTGGCGGATGATGATCCGCTCCATCGCCACCCCGAGCACCATCACGAACAGCGAGCCCGCGATGACGGCGAGAATGAACGAGCCGGTGTAGGAATAGGCCACATATCCGGCGTAGCCGCCGATCATGAACATGGCGCCGTGGGCGAGGTTGAGCACCCCGAGCGTGCCGTAGATGATCGTCAGTCCGGAGCTGATCAGCGCGAGCAACGCGCCGAGCGCCAGCCCGTTGAAAAGTTGCGAGATGAAATTCGGCCAGTTGATCATGGCGTGCGTTCAGTTGGCCCCGGTCAATGGAGGATAGGTTCCGACACAAAGCGGCGCCGCGGATCGGGTCGCCCCGCCCACGGCGCCGAGTCGTCCCACGTCGATCAGGTGTAGTCGCCGAGATGGCAGCCGAACGCGTCCGGCTTCTGCATGAGGCCGTCGCCGGGGACGATCTCGACCACCTCGTAATAGTCCTCCTTGTTCTTCATCTCCTTTTCCATCTTGCCGCGGACGATGATGACGGGGCGGACGCACTGGTGATCCTCGGGGCGGTAATGCACGTCGCCGACCAGCGAGGGGATGGTCTCACCCTTCTCGTAGGCCTTGATGACATCGGGCGGATAGAAGCTGCCGGCTTCCTCGACCATGCGGGCCCAGTGCGCGAAGCTGACATAGGCGTTCTCGGCGCCCCATTCCGGCTTGTAGCCGAACTTCTTCTCGAAGGTGTCGTTGAACAGCTTGGCCAGCGGATACTTGTCCTCGATGGTCCACCAATAATCCGTCGCGGCGTAGACGCCCTGCATCAGGCCGCCGGTCTCGCGGGCGATGAACGGCACCTGGTAGGGCACCACGAGCTTCATCTTGTCGAGCACGCCGAACTGCTTGGCCTGCTGCGTCGACAGCACGGCGTCGTGGCCCCAGTTGACGTTGATCAGCACGTCGGCGCCGGAGTTCGCGACGTTGAGCAGGTACGACGAATAGTCGGGCGCGCCGAGCGGCGACACCTGATTGGTGACCGTCGTCCAGCCCGCCTGGGCGAGGAAATCCTGCATCGACTTGGTCACGGTGTGGCCGTAGGTGTAGTCCGGCGTCAGGTAGGCGGCCTTCTTGCCCTTGCCGAACTGCTTGATCAGCACCGGCGCGATCGCAGCCGCCGCGGTCTGACCGAAGAAGTTCTGGCGGAAGCCGTAGCGCACGCAATCCTTGCCGGTGGTGTCGTTGGAGCCGGAGATGCCGCAGACGAAGATCACCTTCTCGCGCTGCGCCAGCTTGTTCAGCGCAACCGCGACCGCGCTCGATGTGCCGCCGGTGATCATCACCGCCTTGTTCTCCGAGATGAAGCGCTGCTGCGCCTGCACCGCCTCGTTCGGCTTCGCCGCGGAATCCGCGACGCCGTACTTCAATTCCTTGCCGAGCACGCCCTTGCTGGTCTTCGGCGAGATCTTCTTGATCAGCTCGTGGCCGCTGTTGATGTGCTCGATCGCGAGCTGATAGCCCTTCAATTCATCCTCGCCCTGCACGGCATAGGTGCCGGTGCGCGGCACCGAGATGCCGATGAAGGCGGAGGAGCCGGACGTGCCGGCGGGAAAGGTCCCGATCGCCGGCTTGTCCTCGGCGAATGCCCGCGATGCGATCGAAGCCGGCAGCACGGTGCCGCCGATCAGGCCGGCGCCGGCCTGCAGCAGGGTGCGACGCGAGACGTTGAATGCGCTGCCCGGCCGAAAATCCTTGGTGCTCATCGCTCGATATCCTCCAATTATATTGATTGTTGGCGCGCATGTTCATTGGTCGCCGGATCGGATCGATCGGCGGCTGGATGCGCCGGCTGCGATGGAGCAGCCCGTCACAGGTACAATTCCCCACCGGGATATTTAGTCAATGTCGCCTTTCGTCGAATCATATCGGCCTACGATAGAATTAATGTCGTTCCACGATGTATCGAGGGTTTACCGCCCCGGTGCGGGTCCTGTAAGTGAGGGGGCGATGATCCAGGAGCCTTCAAGTCGCAGCGCAAATACCGCGGAGCACGCCGTCACCGCGGACGGCGGCGCCGAGCCATCGGGCGGCCTGAGCATCCGCGCGATGAACGTCCTGAAGGAGTTGTCGGTGGAACTGACCGACGACGTGCCGCCGAAGGTCGGCTGGACGCCGCCGGACGATCTGCTGCGACTGCTCACCGCGCGTCATCTTGCGACGGCGCGAAATTGCGGACGGCAGACCATGCGCGAGATCATCGATTGGGCCGCCTCGCGCGGGATCTCGATCCCGGCGCCGCATCATACCGGCAAGTCGCTGTCCGAAGTCTGGGGCGGCCTGGTCGAGCGGGCCTCGGCCGGGCATCTCACCAAGAGCGAGATCACCGAGGCGCTGGAGAAGTCGATCCGCCGCCGCAGCCCGCGTATTCCGGTCGCCTTCCAGATCGTGCTCTTGAAGATATTGAGTTCGAGCTACGATCACTGGCCGCAGCCGTGATCTTGCCGGACTGCTCGGTGCGACAGTCAAACCGTTGAAAACATAAGTGCAAAGGCTGCCGGTAGGATGGTCCGCCCGGCCCGGGCTTGCTAGCGTCGCGCAGGCTTCTGCCGTTCGGCGGAGCGAACCAGCGACGGGACGACGGAATGCCTCAAGCCAAGCAGCGACGAACGCCAGGCGCGACCACGAAGCGGAACGCGGTCGCCGCGACGGTGGACTACCGGGCGCTGGCGCAATTTCGCTTCGAGCTGCGGACGTTTCTCGCATTCAGCGAGGAGGGGGCCCGCAAGGCCGGGCTGACGCCGCAGCAGCATCAGGCGCTGCTCGGGATCAAGGGCTTCGTCGAGCCCGGCCCTCCGAGCGTCGGCGATATCGCCCGCTTTCTGCTGATACGACACCACTCCGCCGTCGAATTGATGAATCGCATGGCCAAGCTCGGGCTGATCAGCCGGGTCGCCGATCCCAAGGACGGCAGGCGGGTTCAGCTCAAGCTGACGGCGAAGGGCGAGCAGAAGCTGCAGGCGATCTCGAAGAAGAACATCGAGGAGCTGCGCCGCGCCGCGAGCCCGGCATTGCGCCGCTTGCTGAGATCCTCACCGCAGGCGGGCGAGCTGTAAGCGGCCGCGCGCGTCAGAGCGTTTTCGAGCGAAGTGGATACCGGTTCGCGTGAAGAAAACGCGTCAAGACAAAACCTAGGGCCCCGGTCCGATTCCATCGGAACGGGAAAGGCTCTAGGCCGCCGCGCCCTGCGCCGCGAGCTGCGCGGCCTGGTGCTCGGTGGTCAGCGCATCGATCAGTTCGCCGAGCGCCTCGCCCGCGACCACCTGCGGCAGTTTGTAGAGCGTCAAATTGATGCGGTGGTCGGTGACTCTCCCTTGCGGGAAATTATAGGTGCGGATGCGCTCGGAGCGGTCGCCGGAGCCGACCTTCTCCCTGCGGTCGGCGGAGCGCGCGGCCTCGACGCGCTGACGCTCGGCGTCATAGATGCGCGAGCGCAGGATGTTCATCGCCGACGCCCGGTTTTTGTGCTGCGAGCGGCTGTCCTGCATCATCACCACGATGCCGGTCGGCAGATGGGTGATGCGGATCGCGGACTCGGTCTTGTTGACGTGCTGGCCGCCGGCGCCGCCGGCGCGCATGGTCTCGATCCGCAAATCGGTGTCCTTGATGTCGACGTCGACGTCCTCGACCTCGGGCAGCACGGCGACGGTCGCAGCCGAGGTGTGGATGCGGCCCTGCGTCTCGGTGTCGGGCACGCGCTGCACGCGATGCACGCCGGATTCGAATTTCAGCTTGGCGAAGGCGCCGCGGCCCTGCACCTCGGCGATGATTTCTTTGTAGCCGCCGACGGTGCCCTCGCTCGCCGAGATCACCTCGACCTTCCAGCCCTGCAAGGCCGCGAAGCGCTCATACATCCGGAACAGGTCGCCGGCGAACAGCGAGGCCTCGTCGCCGCCGGTGCCGGCGCGGATTTCCAGCATCACGTTGCGATCGTCCATCGCATCCTTCGGCAGCAGCGCGATCCGGATCTGCTGCTCGAGCTCGCCGATGCGCGCCTGCAACGTCTCCAGTTCGGCTTCCGCCATGCTGCGCATCTCGGGATCGGTCCCCGCGTCCGCCAGCAACGCCTCGGTGTCGACGAGTTCAGTGCGAGCAGAGCGATAGAGCTTCACCGCATCGATCAGCGGATTGAGCTCGGCGAGCTCGCGCGTGATCGCAACATAGCGGTCGGACTTCACCTCGCCGAGCAGCTCGGCCTCGAGCGAGGCGTGATGGGCGAGCAGGACGTCGAGTTTGGCTTCGGGTAGCATGGCGGTATCTCGAATTTGCTGAAGGCGCGAAGGGTGGCGGAAGCGACGGCAGCGTCGCTACAAGGCCAGCCCCTCGGTTTCCGCAAACTTCGTCAGCGCCTCGCGGATCGAGACGCTGCCGACCGGCGCGTCGAGCAGCGGATTGATCATCGCCTCGGCCTTGGCGGCGTCGAGGTCGAGAATCAGCGCTTTCACCGGGCCATGCGCGGTCGCCGACAGCGACAGCGAGCGATAGCCGAGCGCAATCAGCGCCAGCGCGCCGATCGGCTTCGAGGCCATCTCGCCGCACAGCGAGGCGGCCTTCTTCGCGCTCTTGGCCTTGCGCACGATGTCGCGCAGCGCGCGCAGGATCGGCGCCGACAGGATGTCGAAGCGCTCGGAGACCTTGGCATTGCCGCGGTCGACCGCGAACAGGAACTGGAACAAATCGTTGGAGCCGACCGAGACGAAGTCGACCTTCTTCAGGAGTTCGTCGAGCTGGTAGAGCAGCGCCGGCACCTCGACCATGGTGCCGATATCGATCCGCTCGGGCAGCGAATGGCCATGCTGGCGCAGATAGGTCAGTTCGCGCTCGACGATCGCCTTGGCCTGATCGAATTCGGCGATGTCGGAGATCATCGGGAACATGATCTTCAGCGCGCGGCCGCCGCCGGCGCGCAGCAGCGCGCGGATCTGGCCGCGCAGCAGGCCGGGACGGTCGAGGCCGAGCCGGATCGCGCGCCAGCCGAGCGCGGGATTTTCCTCGACCACGGTCTCCATATAGGGCAGCGCCTTGTCGCCGCCGATGTCGAGCGTGCGGAAGGTGACGGGCTTGGAGCCGGCGGCGTCGAGCACGGTGCGGTACAGCGCGAGCTGGTCGCTCGAGCGCGGCAGGTTCGGGCTCACCATGAACTGCAATTCGGTGCGGAACAGGCCGATGCCGGCGCTGCCGGTGTCGTCGATATGCGGCAGGTCGATGGTCAGGCCGGCATTGATCAAAAGTTCGATCGGCTGGCCGTCCTTGGTCACGCAGGCCTTGTCGCGCAGCGCCGAATATTGCGCCTGCCGCCGCGCCCGGAACCGGACGCGTTCGGCATAGGCGGATTCGATCTCGGTCGAGGGGCGGACATAGATCTCGCCGGAGATGCCGTCGACGATGATGGCATCGCCGGGATCCGCGATGCCGGGCGCATTCGGCACCTCGCCGACCGCGGGAATGCCGAGCGCGCGCGCCACGATCGAGACGTGCGAGTTCGCGGTGCCTTCTTCCAGCACCAAGCCGCGCAGCCGCTTGCGGTCATAGTCGAGCAGCGCCGCGGGGCCCATCGCACGGGCGATCAGGATGGCGTTGTCGGGCAGCTGCTCGCGCGACGGCGCATGGTCCTGGCCGACCAGTTGCCGCATCAGGCGATGACCGAGATCCTCGAGGTCGTGCAACCGGTCACGCAGATACGGATCGGTCGAGCGCAGCATGCGCGCGCGGGTGTCGGACTGCACGCGCTCGACGGCGGCTTCCGCGGTGAGGCCGGTGGCGACCGCCTCGTGCAGCTTGTGCGACCAGCCCTGGTCGTTGGCGAACATGCGGTAGGCTTCGAGCACCTCGCGATGCTCGCCGCCGTCGGCGACGTCGCCGCGCTCCAGCATGCGGTCGAGATCGGCGCGCAGATTCGCGAGCGCGGTGTCGAGCCGCTTGACCTCCTTCGGCAGGTCCTCGGCGATATAGTTGGTGATGACGACGCGCGGCTCGTGCAGCACGACATGGCCGAGCGCGATGCCGTCGGAGAGCACTGCTCCGGTCTTGTGCAGCGAGTGCCGCGCGGCGGGCTCGGCGCCGGGCTGCGCCAGCGCGGCAAGCTCGCCGGAGGCGATCATCTCCGCCAGCACCATGGCGGTGGTCTGCAGCGCCTCGACCTCTTCCTCGACATAGGTGCGCTTGGCGCGGTTCTGCACCACGAGCACGCCGAGCGTGTTGCCGGCGCGCAGGATCGGCACGCCGAGGAACGAGTGGTAGGCCTCTTCGCCGGTCTCCGGGCGGTAGGCGAAGGCCGGATGGCTTTGCGCGTCGGACAGATTGAGCGGCGTCGCCTCGCTGGCGACGAGGCCGACCAGGCCCTCATGCGCGCTCAGCACGGTGCGGTGCACGGCGTCGCGGTTCAGACCTTCGGTGGCATAGAGTTCGAGGGTGTTGTCGATGCGCAGCACGTAGCAGGAGCAGACCTCGGCCACCATGTTGGCCGCGATCAGCACCACGATCTTGTCGAGGCGCTCCTGGGCGGAGACTTGCTCCGCCATAGTCTCGCGGAGCCGTCTCAACAGGATGCGTGGGCCTCCCGACGCGCTCCGCATATGCTTCAGTCCCTCCCCACGAGGCCGGCGCACCGGGCCGGCCGGCCGCTGGCGCAAAACTCGTCAAAAACAACAATTTTAGTCATTCGGTGTCGCCGCTTGCGCCAGTTCCCGCCGATTCGGGATCACCAAAACTGTGCCACAGTTTGCGACAGCCTACCTGACTGGCCGTATAGCCAATCGAGGCTCGCTTTGCCAAGCAAAACGCCTGCCAGTAGCAAATAACGTCTGCGCCAGCCCAATGCTGCGCCCGCTAAGAAATTCTAACTCCGGGGCGGGGGTAGTCGAGCACGGCTCCCGCTCTCCGTCATTCCGGGGCTCGCCAACGGGTCCGCGCAAAGCGCGGCCCGATGACAGGCTCCGCGAGAACCCGGAATCCATTTCCCCACGGAACATGCGGCCCAATGATTCCGGGCTCGCGCCAAGGCGCGCCCTCAGGTGCGCAATTGCGCACCGGGGAATGACGGCGGAGAGAGCCTGTCCGCCGCCGGCAGACCCTACGCCTGATCCAGCCCGTACAGTGTGTGCAGCGTGCGCACCGCGAGTTCGGTGTAGGCGGCGTCGATCAGAACCGAGAACTTGATCTCAGAGGTGGTGATGGCGCGGATGTTGATGTTGCGCTCGGACAGCGCCTTGAACGCCTTCGCCGCGACGCCGGCGTGGCTGCGCATGCCGCTGCCGATCACCGACACCTTGGCGACGTCGGTTGCGGTGTCGAGCCTGATATAGCCGATCTTGGCCTTGGCGGAGGTAATGGTGTCCTTGGCGCGGTTGTAGTCGGCGGCCGGCACGGTGAAGGTGAGGTCGGTGGTCTTGCCGTCCTCCGACACGTTCTGCACGATCATGTCGACGTTGATGTTGGCGTCCGCGAGCGGCCCGAAGATCGCCGCGGCGACGCCCGGCTTGTCCTCGATCTGGCGCACGGAAATCTGGGCTTCGTCCTTGGAGAAGGCGATGCCGGTGACGACGTGCATTTCCATGATTTCCTCCTCGCTGCAGATCAGCGTGCCCGGCGGCTGGTTGGCGTGCGGGTCGATATCCTCTGGCTTGTCGAAGCTGGAGCGCACGAAGATCGGCATGTTGTGCACCATGCCGAGTTCCACGGAACGAACCTGCAGCACCTTGGCGCCCTGTGAGGCCAGCTCCAGCATATCCTCGAACGCGATCTTGTCGAGCCGGCGCGCCTTCGGCACCACGCGCGGATCGGTGGTGTAGACGCCGTCGACGTCGGTGTAGATGTCGCAGCGGTCGGCTTTCAGCGCGGCGGCGATCGCCACCGCCGAGGTGTCCGAACCGCCGCGGCCGAGCGTGGTGATGCGGCCGGTATCGGGATTGATGCCCTGGAAGCCGGCGATCACGGCGACTTCCTTGCGCTCCTTGAAGCGGGTGATGATCTCGCTGCCGTCGATCTCGAGGATGCGCGCCGAGGCATGAGCGTCCGAGGTCTTGATCGGGATCTGCCAGCCCTGCCAGGAGCGCGCCTGGATGCCGATGCCCTGCAGCACGATCGAAAGCAAGCCCGAGGTGACCTGTTCGCCGGAGGCGACCACCGCGTCATATTCGCGCGCGTCGTGCATCGGCGAGGCTTCGGTGCACCAGGCCACCAGCTCGTTGGTCTTGCCGGACATCGCGGAGACCACGACGGCGACCTCGTGGCCGGCGTCGACCTCGCGCTTCACGTGCTGCGCGACGTTGCGGATACGATCGATATTGGCGACGGACGTACCGCCGAATTTCATCACGAGGCGGCCCATGACGACGCGTCTATTCCTTTAAGAGGATAAGTAGGTTAACCCACGCCGAAAACCGCAAGCGCGGGGACCGAAAGGCGCGTATACATAGCGCCGCGCCCGGGGGCAAGCCGGTTGGTAGGGGTCCATTGGGGTCCTCCGGGGGTGTTTTTGCCGGTTGCGGGCGGGCTGTGGCGCAACGGTGACTCGGGGGTCATGCGAAGGCGGATTGGATGGGACGCTATATCGACGATATCCTGCAGCCCGGCGAGAAGGTGCTGTATTCCACCAATGCGCACTGGATGTTCTATCTGCCGGCGATCGGGGCCTGGATCGTGGTGCTGGCGCTGCTGATCCTGTCGCGGATGACGACGGTCGATGCCCTCGTGCTGGTCTGCCTGGCGGCGGCCGCCGTGGTCGCGGTGGCGGCGCTGTACTGGACCGGCGCGGCCTGGTTCCATCGCTGGACCACGGAAACCGACGTCACCAATTTCCGCGTGGTGCACAAGAGCGGCTTCATCAAGCGCCGCACCTTCGAGATGAGCCTCGACAAGGTCGAGAGCGTCGACGTCAACCAAAGCATTCTGGGGCGCCTGCTCAATTATGGCGACGTCACCATCCGCGGCGTCGGCGAGGGCATCGAGACCATCAAGACCATCGCCTCGCCGCTGTCGTTCCGCAATTCGATCACCGCGCGATAGGGGCGCGCGCAATCATGGCACCGCAAACAACGCTTTCCAGTTCCTCCGCCAGTTCCTCCGCCAATGCCTCCTCGGGCTCGGTCGATCCGGCGGAGGTCGCGAAGTTCTCGAAACTGTCGGATGAATGGTGGGATCCGCGCGGCAAGATGGCGCCGCTGCACAAGATCAATCCGTTGCGCCTGACCTATATCCGCGACGCCGCCTGCCGCAAGTTCGAGCGCAACGCCAAGAGCCTGAGCTGCCTGTCCGGCCTGCGCCTGCTCGACATCGGCTGCGGCGCCGGGCTGTTGTGCGAGCCGTTCACGCGGTTAGGGGCCCAGGTGATCGGGATCGATCCGTCCGCCACCAACATATCGGCGGCGAAGCTGCACGCCGACAAGGGCCACCTGTCGATCGACTACCGCTGCACCACGGTCGAGGAGATGGACGCGCGCGAGCGCTTCGACATCGTGCTGGCGATGGAGGTGGTCGAGCATGTCAACGACGTCGGTGCCTTCATCAAGCGCTGCGCTGTCATGCTCAAGCCCGGCGGGCTGATGGTGGTCTCGACCCTGAACCGCAACTGGAAGAGCTTCGCGCTGGCGATCGTCGGCGCCGAATACGTGCTGCGCTGGCTGCCGC
The DNA here is from genome assembly GCF_007993935.1 of Bradyrhizobium macuxiense. Lineage (GTDB taxonomy): Bacteria > Pseudomonadota > Alphaproteobacteria > Rhizobiales > Xanthobacteraceae > Bradyrhizobium > Bradyrhizobium macuxiense_A. Next base: position 560,319 of record NZ_VITY01000004.1, read on the forward strand.
GCGGCACCCATGACTGGAGCAAGTTCGTCACCCCCGCCGAACTCGAGCGCTATCTCGGCGACGTCAACCTCACCGTCACCGAGCAGGCCGGCGTGGTCTACAACCCGCTCGCCGACAAATGGACCGTCTCGACCGACATGGACGTGAATTACATGGTGGTGGCGGAAGAGGTGTGAGTTAGGCCCCCGATCTCGGCCATACGATAGGTGTCGTCCCTGCGAACGCAGGGACCCATAACCACCGGCCCAAATAATTGGGCGAGGTCAGCGTTCCGATTTGTTGTAGGGTCGGCTGTCCGGCCATCGTGCCCCAAACACCTCCCTGTGGTTATGGGCCCCCGCGTTCGCAGGGGCGACGCGGAGTTTGTGGCGCGACTGGTGGAGATGTGAGACGCTGTGTCCTCCCAAAGGTGTCCTCCCAAAGGTGTCGTCCCTGCGAAAGCAGGGACCCATAACCACCGGCCCAATAATTCGGCGAGGTCAGCGTTCCGAGCATGCATTACGTCTACATCCTCGCAAGCCGACGCCATGGCACGCTGTATATCGGCGTGACGAATTCCGTGCAGAAACGGCTCGAGGAGCATAGAGCCGGAATAGGCTCATCGTTCGTCAAGACATATGGTGTCTACCGCCTCGTCTACGTGGAAGCCTACGAACGGGCTGAAGAAGCCATCGCTCGCGAAAAGCAACTCAAACGATGGAAGCGCGACTGGAAGATCGAGCTGATTGAGCGCGAGAATCTCGAATGGCGAGACCTCAGCGATCTGCTCGTCTGACTGGTGTGCCACAAACCGCTTCCTGTGGTTATGGGTCCCTGCTTTCGCAGGGACGACGGGGAGTTTGCGGCGGCCGATGGCGATTTGAGATCGGTTATATTGGCTCGGCTCTCGTCAACCTAGCCGGTGTCGTCCCTGCGAAAGCAGGGACCCATAGCCACCGGCTTGAGTTGCCTGACGACGGTCGGCGTTTCGCTGATCGCTCTGGAGCGAGCTGCAGCCTCGCTTGTCTGACAGCAGTGCCCCAAACCTCTGCCTGTGGTTATGGGTCCCTGCGTTCGCAGGGACGACACCGAGTGTGTGGTTCGCGCGCAGCCCTGTCATGCACCGGCTCGGTTGACCGCGTCGGCTGCAATCGGCACGCTGCAGGCGTACTCCCGCCCGGCACATTTCCTTATCCCGCATGCTCACCATCGCCTCGCTCTGGATTCCCTTCACCATCGTCGCTGCGTTCGGGCAGGTGGCGCGCAATGCGATGCAGCGGCAGCTGACCGGGCCGCTCGGGACCTGGGGCGCGACCAATATCCGCTTCTTGTTCGGCCTGCCGTTTTCGGTGGTGTTCTTCCTGCTCGCGATCCTCGTGACCGGCGACCCTGTGCCGTGGCCGATGGCGTCGTTCTGGCCGTGGCTGCTGTCCGGCGCGCTGAGCCAGATCGTCGGCACCGGCTTCATGCTGCTGGCGATGAACGACCGCTCCTTCGTGGTGACCACGGCCTATATGAAGACCGAGGCGATCCAGACCGCGATCTTCGGCTTCCTCTTCCTCGGCGATCATCTGACGTCCGCCAAGGTCATCGCGATCGTGATCGCGACCGTCGGCGTCGTGATCACCGCGCTCAGGCCCGGCGGGCAAAAGAGCTTTGCCGATCTGCGCCCGACCGTGCTCGGCCTCGGCGCCGCCGCGGTGTTTGCGATCTCCGCGGTGAGCTTTCGCGGCGCCATCATCGCGGTGCCCGATGTCTCGTTCGTGACGGCGGCCTCCTACACGCTGATGTGGAGCCTCCTCGTCCAGACGCTGATCCTGTCGGTGTATCTCTTGCTGCGCGCGCCCGACGTGCTGCGGAAGATCCTCGGCCTGTGGCGGCCCTCGATGTTCGCGGGCTTCATGGGCGCGTTCTCCTCGCAATTCTGGTTCCTGGCGTTCGCGCTCACCGCGGCTGCCAATGTGCGCACGCTGGCGCTGATCGAGGTCCTGTTCGCGCAGGGCGTGGCGTATTTCTCGCTGAAGCAGCCGTTCTCGCTGCGCGAACTGACGGGCATCGTGCTGATCGTGATCGGCGTCGCGCTGCTGATTGCCGCGTAGACTCTTGTTTGACGCGTTTTCTTCACGCGAACCGGTGCCCACTTCGCTTGAAAACGCTTTAGCCTTTCACAGCAATCAGCACGGCTCCCGCCGAGATCAGCGCGATCCCGACCCAGCCATAGGCCGAGGGGCGTTCGCCGAGGAAGACGGCGCCGAACAGCGCCACCAGCACCACGCTGAGCTTGTCGATCGGCGCGACCAGCGTGGCGGGTCCGAGCTTGAGTGCGCGGAAATAGCAGATCCACGACGCGCCGGTGCCGAGCCCGGATAGCAGCAGGAACAGCCAGCTCCTCGCCGAGATCGGTCCGGACTGGGTGAACTGCCCGGTTGCAAACAGGATCGCCGAGAGCGTGATCAGCACGACCACGGTGCGGATCAGGGTGGCGAGATCGGAGTTGATGCCCTCGACCCCGACCTTGGCGAAGATCGCGGTCAGGGCGGCGAAAACGGCGGAAAGAAACGCCCAGACCTGCCAGGAAGAAAATGTCTCGGGGGTCATCTGGGACGCTCGGCCGGTTTGGCCCCACCCGTCATTGCGAGCGAAGCGAAGCAATCCATCGCGCAACAAGTCCGAAGCTGGATTGCTTCGTCGCGGAATTTATCATCGGGCCCGCCAGAGCGGGACCCGTTGGCTCCTCGCAATGACGAGGATGGAGGCGGTTCGCCTAGTTCCGATCTTCCGGCAGCGTCGGCAGCGGCGAGACCTCGACGCCCTCGTCGATCAGCGCGCGCGCTTCCTCGGGCGAGGCTTCGCCATAGATCGGCCGATGCTCGATATCGCCGTAATGCATCTTGCGCGCCTCGTTGGGGAAGCGGTCGCCGACATTGTCGGCGTTCTTGACGATGTGGTCGCGCAGTTCCTTCAGCTTGCTGCGCAACTCGCGCTCCTGCGCCATCATCAGCGATGTCGATTCGCTGGGCGTCGTTTCGACGGGCATCGCCGGCGCCGGCTGGGCCGGTTCGCGGCCCTTCTTGCTGACAACCCGCGGCGCCATGATGGCGCGCTCGACCTTGTCAGAGCCGCAGGACGGGCAATTGATCAGGTGACGCCGCTCCTGCGATTCGTAGGCCGAGGAACTCTGGAACCAGCTCTCGAACTGATGACCTTGCTCGCAGCGCAGCGTGTAGCGGATCATGCCGAACCCCGGACGAGGTGCAGATGTTCCGGGCCGGCCTTGGGGTCGGCGATGCCGAAACGCCTGCCATGCTGCAGCGAGGGAATGGTCTTGCGCGCGGTCTCGACCTTGGCGGGATCGATCTCGGCGAGGAACACGCCGGGCTCGACGCCGCCCTCGGCAAGGACCTCGCCCCAGGGGTCGATGATCAGCGAATGGCCGAAGGTCTCGCGCTTGTTCTCATGCAGGCCGGCCTGCGCCGCTGCGAACACGAAGCAGCCGGTCTCGATGGCGCGGGCGCGCAGCAGCGTGTGCCAATGCGCTTCGCCGGTCTTGCGGGTGAAGGCCGAGGGCACGGTGAGGAACGACGCCCCGGCCTCGGCCAACGCACGATACAGCGCCGGGAAGCGCACGTCGTAGCAGATCGTGAGGCCAATCCGGCCCCAGGGCAGGTCGGAGATCACGGCGGTCTCGCCGGGCTGGTAATTGGCCGATTCGCGGTAGCTCTCGCCGCCCGGCAGATCGATGTCGAACATGTGGATCTTGTCGTAGCTCGCGAGCACATTGCCCTCGGGCCCGATCAGGAACGAACGGTTGACCGCCTTCTCCGGCGAGTAGCGCAGCGCCAGCGAGCCGATATGCAGATGAATCTTCAGCTCGGCGGCGAGCGCGCGATACGCCTGCAGCGACTTGTCGTCCTCTTCGCTCGCCAAGTGCTCGAACAGCGCCTTGCGGTTCAGCTGCATCATGTTGCTGACCTCAGGCGTCAGCACATATTTGGCGCCCTGCGCCGCCGCCTCGCGGATCAGCCGCGTGCCCTGTTCGAGACTGGGCTCCGGCAGCAATCCGGTGCGCATCTGCACCATCGCAGCGGTGAAAATGTTGTCCGTGCCCATCAGGCGCCGCCTCCATTGCTGAGTAGGCCGTCGAGCTTGCCCTCGCGGTCGAGCGCGTAGAGCTCGTCGCAGCCGCCGACATGGGTCTTGCCGATGAAGATCTGCGGGAAGGTCGACCCGGCGCCGGCGCGGTCATACATCTCGTCGCGATAGGCCGGGTCGCTGGCAACGTTCAATTCGGTGAACGCGGCGTTCTTGCGCGTCAAAAGCGATTTGGCCGCGGTGCAATAACCGCAGCCCGGGCGGGTGTAGATTTCAATGGCAGCGGTCATGGTGCGCTCGGTTGAACTTGAATGACGGATTATATGGGAGCGCGGTGGGTATCGACAACCCGGGCAAACACCAGCACGTCGACCTGCGCGGCTTTGGCGCGCAACAACGCCCGCGCGCAGGCATCGACTGTCGCGCCCGAGGTCAGGACGTCGTCGACCAGGACCACACGGCGGCCCCGGATGTCAGCCTTGCGTTCATCGGCGACCCCGAATGCGCCCTGCACATTGCTGGCGCGGTCCTTGCGCGACAGCCCGATCTGTTGCTCGGTGGCGCGGGTGCGCCGCAGCGCCTCGGAGACCATTTTGACGCCGCTCTGGCGCGCGATCACCTTGGCGAGCGCCCCGGACTGGTTGTAGCGCCGGCTCCAGCCGCGCCGCCAATGCAGGGGAACCGGCACCAGCATGTCGGCGTCCTGTAGCAATTCCTTCCCCGCGCGCGCCATCCAGCGGCCCATTGTCGGCGCCAGATCGGTGCGATCCTGGTATTTCAATGCGTGCACCAAGGTGCGCGCGACGTCGTCATAGCGCACCGCGGCGCGGGCCCTGCTGTAGGCCGGCGGATTGGCGATCGCCTCCATCGACAGCAATTCGGGGCCGGGATCGTAGACAAAGGGAATGCCGAGCCGCGGGCAGAACGGCGCCGCGATGAACGACAATTTGGCCCAGCAGGCCGCGCAGACGCCCTCGCCATGGACCGGCTCGCGGCAGGACACGCACAGCGTCGGCAGCGCGATGTCGAGCAGGAGCCGCGCTGTCTGCAGCCAAACGCCCCCGACCGCGCCAAGCGCGCGCTGAACATGTCCGGTAATAGAGCGTGTCGGTGATGCCTCGGCGTCCATGGCGGGCGAGGCTAGCGTTTGAGCAACGCGGGCTCAAGGCGCATTGCCTGCGGCGGCGGTCCGGCGTAACCAGCGCGGATGGCAACGACCCCGGCCACGGCCCCCATTCTGTTCGATCGCGTCTTGCTCGGCGCGCGGCTGGCGCGTGCGCAGGCCGCGGGGGCGGCGACGTTCCTGCTCGAGCGCGCCATGGAGGACATGGCGGACCGTTTGCAGGCGGTATCGCGCAGCTTTTCGGCGGCTGCCGATGTCTGGACGCCGGGTGACGGTCTTGCAGACGCCCTGCGCGGGCGCGTCGCCACGGTCGATGCGATCGGCTTTGCCGAGGCGGAAGCGCTCGGTCTGCCGCCGGAGTCGCTCGATCTCGTTGTCTCCGCGCTGGCGTTCCAGTTCGTCAATGATCTGCCGGGCGTGCTGGCGCAGCTTCGCCGGGCGCTGAAGCCGGACGGGCTGCTGCTTGCGGCGATGCTCGGCGGCGATACGCTGACTGAGCTGCGGCAGAGTTTTGCCGCGGCGGAAGCCGAGTGCGAGGGCGGGGTGTCGCCGCGCGTCGCGCCGTTCGCCGATCTGCGCGACATCGGCGCGCTGTTGCAGCGCGCCGGCTTCGCGCTGCCGGTCACCGACGTCGACCGCGTCGTGGTGCGCTATTCAAACGCGTTCGCGCTGATGGCCGACCTCAGACGGATGGGTGCGACCAATGTGCTGCGCGAGCGCCGCCACGCCCCGACCCGCCGCGCCACCATGCTGCGCATGGCGCAAATCTACGGCGAGCGCTTCGCCGACCCCGACGGCCGCATCCGCGCCACCTTCGACATCGTCTGGCTCTCCGGCTGGGCGCCGCATGAAAGTCAGCCGAAGCCGTTGAAACCGGGTTCGGCGAAGGCGAGTTTGGAGGCCGCGGTGAAGCAGGCGAAGCGCTGAAGCATGAGGTGAGCACGCTGCTCAGGCTCCCTCCCCCCTTGCGGGGGAGGGTTGGGGAGAGGGGTAGCCCCGGGCGGGATACTAGTGTGATCATCGCTTTCGCAATTCTGCACCTGTCTTCAAGATGCATGCTGAGAGAGCGCGCCGTGTGGCACCCCTCTCCCCAGCCCTCCCCCGCAAGGGGGAGGGAGCCCGTCCACCGTGTGTCCCTTACGGTCGATCGCAGTCGTCGATGCGATCCAACCTCTCTCACAGGGAGGGCGACGGTTGCTTGCACGATTTCGGAATAATGGAATTATGCCGGTGAGTTGCCCGACGTGTCAAGTCGCCGTGCCGGACACCGGCGGCTGCTTTGCATGGGGTTGTTTTCGATATTTTGGCAACGTGCCTGCCCCAGGTGGATGAGGCGACGAAGATCACAGCAGCAAATCCATCAGGTGCGGCAGCAGCGGGATGTCCGCCGGCGGCATCGGGTAGTCGCGCAGTTTGTTCGGGCGGACCCAGGCGAGGTTCTGGCCCTCGCGTGCCACCACCATGCCCTCCCAGCGCCGGCAGATGTAGAGCGGCATCAAGAGATGGAAGGTCTCGTAGGCATGGCTGGCGAAGGTCAGCGGCGCGAGGCACGGCTCGCTCACGGTGATGCCGATCTCCTCGTGCAACTCGCGGATCAGGGTCTCTTCCGGCCGCTCGCCGGGCTCGATCTTGCCGCCGGGGAATTCCCACAGGCCCGCAAGCGCCTTGCCTTCGGGGCGCTGCGCCAGCAGCACGCGCTTGTCGGCATCGACCAGCGCGCAGGCGACGACGAGGGTCAGCTTGATGTCAGCCATGCGGCCAGGATGTCCCTTCTGCAGCATGATCCGGACCCGGCGGGCCGCGTTAGCGCAAAGTGCGAAGCGGTTTTCCGTAAGATCATGCTCAAACAATGAGTCAGCAAGCTTTCATTAACCAGCTCCGCGTCGACAGCCAAACGATTTGTCTTCGCGGGTCTTTTCTGCGCGCGCGATAATTCGGCCTTAATTCGCGATCGGCAGGGTGAAGGGGTTGATCGACCCATCATTTTCTTTGCCGACATAACCCATGAGCACCTTGATCCGGACCATCAGCCGTTTTCGCCGCGATCGCTCCGGAAATATCGCAATGATCTTCGGCCTTGCCCTGCTGCCGCTGCTCATCGCGGTCGGATGCGCGGTCGACTATTCCCGTGCCAACCAGATCCGCAGCAAGCTGATATCGGCCGCCGATGCTGCGAGCGTCGGATCGATCGCCAAGGCCTCGCCCGGCTTCATCGCGGCCGGCGCCATGACCTCGGACGGCGAGATCTCGGCGGGAGAAGCCGATGCGAGGAAGATCTTCAACGGCAACATCTTCAACCAGAACGGCTTCACGCTGACCAGCGTCACGCCCACCATGACCAAGAGCGGCGGCACCATCACCTCGACGGTGCAGTTCTCCGCGGACGTCCCGACCATGTTCCTCGGCGTGATGGGGCGGAGCAAGGTGAGCGTGTCCGGCACGTCGACCTCGACCGCGAACATGCCGCTTTATATCGATTTCTATCTGCTGCTCGACAATTCGCCGTCGATGGGGGTCGGCGCCACGCCGACGGACGTCACCGCTCTGGTCAACGCCACCACCGGCAACAGCTTCAAGCCGAACGACCAATGCGCCTTCGCCTGCCACGACTACAATGATCCCAACAACTACTACAATTTGGCGAAATCGCTTGGCGTGACGACGCGGATCGACGTGCTTCGCAGTGCGACCCAGCAATTGATGGATACTGCGGCGGCGACCCAGACCTATTCGAGTCAGTTCCGCATGGCGATCTACGACTTCGGCGCGTCCTCGGCGACCTATGGCCTGCGAAGCCTGTTTTCGCTGTCGTCCAGCCTGTCGAGTGCAAAGTCGGCGGCGGGCAACATCGACCTGATGGGCGTTTACGGCAACAACGATTCCTATACCGCGGACAAGGACAGCCAGTTCACCGCGATTTTTCCGCAGATCAACAACGCGATCGCAAACCCGGGTGCCGGCACGTCGTCGGCGCCGATGAAGTATCTGTTCTTCGTGTCCGACGGCGTCGCCGATGAACCCAATTCAAGCTGCCTGAAGCCGATCACCGGCAGCAATCGCTGCCAGTCGCCGATCAACCCGGCGCTCTGCACGGCAATCAAGAACCGCGGCATCAAGATCGCGGTGCTCTACACCACCTACCTGCAGCTGCCGACCAACAACTGGTACATGACCTGGATCGATCCGTTCAATCAAGGTCCGTTCGGCCCGTCGCCGAACAGCCAGATCGCCCAGAACATGCAGGCCTGCGCCTCGCCGGGCTTCTATTTCGAGGTCAGTCCGACGCAGGGCATCGCGGACGCGATGAACGCTCTGTTCAAGAAGGCGGTCGCCGACGCGCGGATCTCGAGCTGACGCTCTAACACCGTCATTGCGAGCGAAGCGAAGCAATCCATCTGTCCGCATGCTCGGACAGATGGATTGCTTCGTCGCTTCGCTCCTCGCAATGACGGGAGTCTCTTACGACCGGTAATCGCCGTTGATCGCGACGTATTCCTTGGTGAGGTCGCAGGTCAGCACGCGGTCTTTCGCCTTGCCGAGGCCGAGCGCGACCTTGATCTGGATCTTCGGCGCCTTCATCGCCTCCGACACCTCTTTCTCATTGTAGGACGGATCGCGTGCGCCGCTCTTGGCGACGCGGATGCCGTTGAAGGAGATCGAGAGCTTGTCGCGGTTGGCGGGTTCGCCCGCCTTGCCGACCGCCATCACCACGCGGCCCCAATTGGCGTCCTCGCCGGCGATCGCGGTCTTCACCAGCGGCGAATTGGCGATCGACATCGCGATCTTGCGCGCCGACGGCTTTGTCGTCGCGCCCTCGACCACGACCTCGACCAGCTTGCGCGCGCCTTCGCCGTCGCGCGCCACCTGCTCGGAGAGGTCAGCGAGGATCTGCTGGAACGCCTTGGTGAAGGCCTTCAGGCGCGGGTCGCTGGCGCGCGAGATCTTCGGCGCGCCGTTGGCGGCCGCAGCGCCGGTCGCAAAGGCGAGCAGCGTGTCCGAGGTCGAGGTGTCGCCGTCGATGGTCAGCGCATTGAAGGTGTCCTCGACGCCGGCCTTGAGCAGCGATTGCAGCACGCCGGCCGACAGCGGCGCGTCGGTGAAGATGAAGGACAGCATGGTCGCCATGTCGGGCATGATCATGCCGGCGCCCTTGGCCATGCCGTTGATCGTCACCTTGGCCTTGCCGAGCTTGACGGTCGCGGTCGCGACCTTCGGGAAGGTGTCGGTGGTCATGATCGCCTTGGCGGCGTCCATCCAGAGGCCCGGGGTCGCGGTCTCCGCGAGCTGCGCCAGCACGCCGTCGAACTTGGTGGCGTCGAGCGGCTCGCCGATCACGCCGGTGGAGGCCAGGAACACGTCCGACGTCGAACAGCCGACCGCCTTCGCCGCGATCTGCGCGGTCAGTGCGGTGGACGCCTTGCCGGTCTTGCCAGTGAAGGCATTGGCGTTGCCGGAATTGACCACCAGCGCACGCGCGGCTCCGCCCTTCAGCTTGGCGCGGCACCATTCGACCGGTGCCGACGGGCACTTCGACTTGGTGAAAACGCCGGCCACCGTCGTGCCCTTGTCCAGCAGTGCGAGCAGCACGTCGGTGCGGCCCTTGTAGCGGATGCCGGCGGCAGCGGTCGCAAGCCGCACCCCCGCGATCACGGGCATCTCGGGAACGTCAGGCGGGGCGAGGGGGGAGACGGCGGTGGACATCGGCAAGCTTCCGGCTACGGGGAGGGAAGCGCTGCATAACATCTCGTTGCCTGAAGCGGGAGAGGGCAACGCGAGTGTCATCAATCGTTCAAGAAGCGATGATCCGTAGCCCGGATGCAGCGAAGCGAAATCCGGGGCCGCGGTGCCCGCGGATCATCCTGTCCCGGATTACGCTGCGCTCCATCCGGGCTACGAATGCACTGCAAACGCAAATGGCCGGGACATGCCCGGCCATCGCAACTTCGATCAGTTCAGCGCAGCGAGGCTTACTTCTTCGCCGGCGCCATCTTGTTGTCGGCGGGCTTCGGCGCGTCCTTGGCCGTATCGGCCGGAGGGGTGGTGGCCTTCGGCGCGTCCTTCGCCGCATCGGCGGCCGGCTTGTCCATGCGCTCGACCTTGGCGGCCTCGCGCAGCTTGGCGACGTAGTCGGCTTGGGCCTTGCGGGTCACATAGGTCTCGATCTGGGCCTTCACCTGCTCGAAGTCGGGCGCCTTGCGGTTGCGCTTTTCCTCGACCTTGATGATGTGCCAGCCGAACTGCGACTTGACCGGGTCGGAGATCTTGCCCGGCTCGAGCGTGAAGGCGACCGCGGAGAATTCCGGCACCATCTGCTCCTTGGTGAAGAAGCCGAGGTCGCCGCCGTCGGAGGCGCCGGGATCCTTGGACTTCTTCTTGGCGAGCTCGGCGAAATCCGCACCCTTGTCGAGCTCGGACTTGATCGCCTTGGCCTCGTCCTCGGTCTCGACCAGGATGTGGCGGGCGCGCACCTCCTGCTCGCCGGTGATCTGCTTGGCGGCCTCTTCATAGACCTTCTTCATGGCGTCGTCGGTGGTCGCGGCCTTGCCCTCGCTGGCAAGCAGGCTGTCCATCAACAGGCGGTTACGGGTGAAGGCGAGCCGCTTCTTGAAGTCGTCATTGTTCTCGATCTTCTTGTCCTCGGCGGCCTTGGACACGATCTTCATGTCGATCAGGAAGGACAGCACGTTGTCCTTGCGGGTCGAGGGGTCCATCTGCTGCAGGCTCGGGCCGAGTTCCTCCTCGGCGAGCGCCACGTCGCTGGCGTGGATCTCGGATCCGTTCACCTTCGCCAGCACCGGGTCGGATTCCGCGGCGCGGACCGGGAGGCCGGCAGCCAGCACTGCGACAAGACAGCCCGTGGCGGCCAGGGTGGCGAGGCCGAGGCGCAGGCCGGTTTTGGTTTCCGGAGGCGAGGTGGTCATGCAAAATCCTTGGTCTAAAGGGGGGAAGCTCGAGCGGGGCGGACACTCGCCCAATCGTGTTACATTGGCAACGCGAAAGTCTTGTCAAAATGATGAATTCCTTGACATCTTGGCGGCGTTGACAACCCCCCGACCGGGCCATATCTCTGGCCGACCGTGTCAGCGGTGAGAGCGCTTATTTTGCTGCGTTTTTCGCCGTTGAACCCAGGATGGCCCGTTTCCCACTCAATTGGCGGAGGAGCCCCGGGCCGGGGCTCGAACCGTAGCGCGTCACGGTGAGTTGATAGGCGATCCGGCGGACCATCTCAGGCTGTATTCCAAGACTGAAATCCAAGACAAAAATCCAAGATAAAAATCCCAGACTTCCAAGCAAGACTTCCAAGCAAAGACTGAACCAAGACCGAACTCGAGACCGAAGAACAGGAATTTCGCATGATCGGCGCGCTCGCCCGCAAGTTTTTCGGCTCCGCCAACGACCGTCGGGTCAAGGGGTATCAGTCCCGCGTCAGCGCCATCAACGCCCTGGAGCCTGAGCTCGTCAAACTGACCGACGACCAGCTCAAGGCCCGCACCGCCGAATTCAGGCAGCAGCTCGCCAGCGGCAAGACGCTCGACGACATCCTGGTTCCGGCCTTCGCCACGGTGCGTGAGGCGGCCAAGCGGACGCTCGGCCAGCGCCATTTCGACGTCCAGCTGATCGGCGGCATGGTGCTGCACGAGGGCGACATCGCCGAGATGAAGACCGGTGAAGGCAAGACGCTGGTCGCGACGCTGGCGGTCTACCTCAACGCGCTCGCCGGCAAGGGCGTCCATGTCGTCACCGTCAACGACTACCTCGCCCGCCGCGACTCCGACTGGATGGGCCAGATCTATGCCTTCCTGGGGCTGACCACCGGCGTGATCGTGCACGGCCTCGACGACGCCGAGCGCAAGGCCGCCTATGCCTGCGACATCACCTACGGCACCAACAACGAATACGGCTTCGACTATCTGCGCGACAACATGAAGTACCGCCTGGAGGACATGGTCCAGCGCGAGCATTTCTACGCGATCGTCGACGAAGTCGACTCGATCCTGATCGACGAGGCGCGCACGCCGCTGATCATCTCCGGCCCGCTCGACGACCGTTCGGACTTCTACAACACCATCGATACCTTCATGCCGCAGCTGACCAAGGTCGCCGACTTCGAGGTCGACGAGAAGCAGCGCACGGTGACGCTGACCGAAGGCGGCATGGAGAAGCTCGAGAATCTGCTGCGCGACGCCGGCCAACTCAAGGGCGATTCGCTGTACGACGTCGAGAACGTCTCCGTCGTGCATCACGTCAACCAGGCGCTGCGTGCGCACACGCTGTTCACCCGCGACAAGGATTACATCGTCCGCGACGACGAGGTGGTGATCATCGACGAGTTCACCGGCCGCATGATGCAGGGCCGGCGCTATTCGGAAGGCCTGCACCAGGCGCTGGAAGCCAAGGAGCACGTCACGGTCCAGCCCGAGAACCAGACGCTGGCCTCGATCACCTTCCAGAACTATTTCCGCATGTACCAGAAGCTGTCCGGCATGACCGGCACGGCGCTGACCGAAGCCGACGAACTGTTCGACATCTACAAGCTCGAGGTCGTCGAGATCCCGACCAATCTGCCGGTGGCGCGCCTCGACGAGGACGACGAGGTTTACCGCACCCAGAACGAAAAATACGGTGCGATCCTTGCCGAGATCGAGCGCGCCAACAAGCGGCTGCAGCCGGTGCTGGTCGGCACGGCGTCGATCGAGAAATCGGAAGTGCTGGCCGACTACCTCAAGAAGCACGGCTACAAGCAGATCGACTTCACCTCCGAATCCGGCATGGAGAAGCTCTACGCCGCCGCGCGCGCCGGCAAGCCGGCAAAGCTGTTCGCGGTGCTGAACGCCCGCTTCCACGAGCAGGAAGCCTACATCGTCGCCGAAGCCGGCGTGCCGGGCGCGATCACGATCGCAACCAACATGGCCGGCCGCGGCACCGACATCAAGCTCGGCGGCTCGCTCGAGATGCGGATCCAGCAGGAGACCGCAGGGATCACCGACGAGGCCGAGAAGGCCAAGAAGATCGAGCAGATCAAGGCCGACATCGAGCGCTTCCGCGAGATCGTGCTGAAGGCGGAAGAGGATTTCGAGGTCGAGCCCGCCAAGGGCAACAAGCCCGCCAAGACCGTGAAGAAGCCGGGCGGCCTCTACATCATCGGCTCCGAGCGCCACGAATCTCGCCGCATCGACAACCAGCTGCGCGGCCGTTCCGGCCGTCAGGGCGATCCCGGCCGCTCGAAATTCTTCCTGTCGCTGGAAGACGATCTGATGCGCATCTTCGGCTCCGACCGGCTCGACAGCATGCTGCAGCGGCTCGGCCTGCAGGAAGGCGAGGCCATCATCCATCCCTGGATCAACAAGGCGCTCGAGAAGGCCCAGCAGAAGGTCGAGGCGCGCAACTTCGACATCCGCAAGAACCTCTTGAAGTTCGACAACGTCCAGAACGACCAGCGCAAGGTGATCTTCGACCAGCGCGTCGACCTGATGAAGGACGACAGCGTGGTCGAGACCGTGACCGACATGCGCCACGCCTTCGTCGAGGACGTGGTCGCCAAGCACATCCCCGAGCACGCCTATGCCGAGCAGTGGGACACCGCGGGCCTCAAGGAAGAGCTGAAGCGCGTGCTCGATGTCGATCTGCCGGTCGACGAATGGGCCAAGGAAGAGGGCATCGCCGACGAGGAGCTGCTCACCCGTATCGAGAATCACGTCGACGAGCGCATGGCGGCCAAGGTCGCGCAATGGGGCCCCGACGTGATGCGCTACGTCGAGAAGACCATCCTGCTGCAGACGCTCGACCATCTCTGGCGCGAGCACCTGATCATGCTCGATCATCTGCGCCAGGTGATCGGCCTGCGCGGCTATGGCCAGCGCGATCCGTTGCAGGAGTACAAGACCGAAGCCTTCAATCTCTTCCAGGAGATGAGCGCGCATCTGCGCGAGGCGGTCACCGCGCAGCTGATGCGGGTTGAGATCGTGCCGCCGGACGAGCCGCCGCAGCCGCTGCCGGTGATGGAAGCGCACAAGGTCGATCCCAACACCGGCGAGGACGAGTTCGCCCGCGCCAGCCTGCTTGAGGCCACCTACGCCCAGGCCTCGCTGGCCCCGGGCATGCCCGCCGCCGACCGCAATCCGAACGACCCGGCAAGCTGGGGCAAGGTCGGCCGCAACGAGGACTGCCCCTGCGGCAGCGGCAAGAAGTACAAGCACTGCCACGGACGCTACGCGTAACGCAGTCTAACCGGACCGTTTGGCCATCACCGCTTGGCGAGAGGACATCCGTCCTCGCCTGCCGGGCGAAACGCCTGATCGCCCGGGATCGTGCCAATGATCTTGTAGTAGTCCCAAGGGCCACTCGATTCGTCGGGTGTCTTGACCTGTACGAAATACATGTCGTGCAGCAGCCTGCCGTCTTCGCGGAGCTTGCCGCCCTTTGTGTAGAAATCGTTGACCGGAATCTCGCGCATTTTGGCCATCACCGCTTTCGGCTCGTCGGTGCCGGCGGCCTCGATGGCGCGAAGGTAATGACGGACCGCGGAATAGACCGACGCCTGCGCCGAGGTGGGTATGCGTCCATGTCGTTCGAAAAAGCGCTTCGACCAGGTGCGCGTTTCGTCGTTGCGATCCCAGTAGAACCCGGTGACGAATCGCAGGCCTTGCGCCGCTCGTAGTCCGAAGCTGTGAACGTCGGATATGAAGGCGAGAAGCGAGACGAGCGTCTGGCCACGGCGTGACAGTCCAAACTCGGCTGCCTGCTTGGTGGCGTTGATCATGTCCCCGCCGGCATTCGCCAGTCCGACGACCTTCGCGCCCGAGGCCTGCGCCTGCAGCAGGTAGGAACTGAAATCCGCGCTGTTGATGGGGTGGCGCACGCTTCCCAACACCTTTCCGCCGCTGGCCAGAACGGCGCTGCTCGCGTTAGCCTCCATCGAATAGCCGAAGGCGTAATCTGCGGTGATGAAGAACCAGGTGTCCCCACCGCTGCCGACCATCGATCGAGCGAGTGTGTTGGTCAGTGCATATGAATCTTGCAGCCACGACGCCTCGTTTGGCGTGCAGTTCTTTCCCGTGAAGGCAGTGGTTCCGACGGCCCCGGCGATGGCGATGCGATTTTTCTGGAGTGCAACCTGCTCGACCGCAAGCGCGACGGATGAATTGTCGAAGCCGACCGCCATATCGACGTTATCGACGTCGAACCAGTGACGTGCAATTGCGGCGCCGATGTCGGCCTTGCTTTGATGGTCGCCGACCACGATGCTGACGGGCTTGTTCAGCACCTTGCCGCCGAAGTCCTCCACCGCCATACGTGCGGCGATGACAGAGCCCGGCCCGCCAAAATCGGCGTACACGCCGGACTGATCGTTCAGTACTCCAATTCGTACCAGATCGTCCGAAATCTGTGCGATGGCTGCCCCGCTATGGCAGGATGCCAGACAGCCCAAAAGCACCGCGAGATGTGGCAACCGCATGGGCTCACCGTCGGTGTCGGAGTGGACGGCGCCGATCCTACTTGGTCCTCATTCGATTATCGATGGTCGAATAGAGAACCGGGCGCGCCCCAAGATGCCATCGACCATGCGGTGCTTGCCTTCAGGGGTACCCGAATGGATGATGCTCGCAGCTCGCGCCCGGCCGTCGCGCGGCAGCCGTTGTGCGGCGCTACTTCGGAGTGTCGTAGAGCGGCTTGCCCTTGTCGACGACATGGACGGTCAGCAGCTTGATCGTCTTGTCGCCCACGACCTTGTAGGCGCCGTGTGGTGCATCCCGCACATTCAGGCCAACGGCGCCGGTCGGAACGACCATTTGCTTTCCGTCGGGCAATTCGATGGTGCCGCCTTCGAGAAAGTAATACGACTCGTCGCCGTGATGGATGTGGAGCGTTGAGACGTCACCGGGCTTCAACTCGCTGACGCTCGTGACGATCTCCATATTTGTCCCGGTCAGGTCGCCACGCTTGAGCTCTTTTCGATGCGGTGAGTCCTGCGCGCTCGCCGACGTGACCAACATTGCAGCCACAGCAATTCTGATTATCGCTTTCATCGCAATCGTGCCTCCCCCGGAAATGTCACCAAATATCGCCACCTAAGTATCGCCGCCCAGCTTCCAGGAAATTCCGGATGCTGGCAAGGTTGTGGGCGCCCGATCACATCCCGCGCTGCAAATTCGAGCTGCCTTCAAGCCCAATCAGGCAGTGAGCTGGCGTCAACCCAAGCAGGTTATCCGCGGTCCGCCTCTGCCCGGAATGTGCTCGCGACTTGCCTGTCGAAGCAACCGCTGACGGCGCGGTGCACAGCTTCCCTCATTGGAGAATGACGATTGTGTCGGGAGTTTCGCGTCTGGGTTGCGTGTTGGTCCCGCCAAGCGCTATCATAGATTGATGGATGGGGAGGGGCACCCCAGCCGCACGTCGGGACAACTCAAGATCAAACCAGCCAGCATGGGCCAGGGTGCACCGCATGAGTGCCGCCGCGAGAGCATTTCAAGATGCCACAAGGGCGATGAATGGCGGGAAGCCGCTGGAGGCCGAAGCGCTGTTTGCCAAGGCTGTGACGCTCGAGCCGGATCTGGCCGAGGCGTGGCTCGGCCGCGGCAATGCATTGGCCGGGCTCGGGCGCTACAACGAAGCGCTTGCCACCTATGACAGGGCATTGGCGCTCAAGCCCGGCCTCGCCGGGCCATGGCTCGGTCATCTGCTGGCCAATCTCGGGCGTCATGATGAATCCCTTGCCGCTTATGACAAGGCACTCGCATTGCGGCCGGACCTGGCTGAGGCGTGGCTTGGCCGCTGTCATTCGCTCGTCAAGCTGGAGCGTCATGGCGAGGCCCTTGCCGCCTACGAGAGGTCGCTGGCGCTCGAGCCGCGCATGGCTGCGCCATGGCTCGGTCATCTCTTTGCGAGCCTGGGGCGCGATCAAGAAGCCCTCGCCGCTTACGACAAGACGCTGGCACTCAGGCCCGATCTGATCGAGGCATGGCTCGGCCGCGGCAACATCCTGTTCAAGCTCGGGCGTCTCGACGACGCCCTGGTGGCGCATGACCGGGTGCTGGCGCTCAGGCCCGACCTTGCCGAAGCATGGCTCGGCCGCGGCAATCTGCTGACGGCGCTCGAGCGCTATGACGCAGCCGCTGCCGCTTACGAGCGGGCGCTGGCACTGAAGGCCGATCTGGCCGAGGCGTGGCTCGGCCGCGGCAACCTGCTCGTCAAGCTGGATCGCCATGATGCGGCCGCCGCGGCCTACGAGCGGGCACTCGCGCTCAAGCCCGGCCTGCTGGAGGCATGGCTCAGTCTCGGCAACACGCTGGCGGAGCTGAAGCGTTTCGATGAAGCCCTTGCTGCGTGTGACAAGGCATTGGCGCTCAGGCCTGACCTGGCTGAGGCATGGCTTGGCCGGAACAACGCGTATTTCAAGCTGGGGCGCTATGAGGATGCTCTTGCCGCCTCCGACAAGGCGCTGGCGCTCAAGCCCGATCTGGCAGCGGCTTGGCTTGGCCGTGGCGATGCGCTGTTCAAGCTGGAGCGCCATGGCGAAGCGCTCATCGCCTACGACAGGGCGCTGGTAGCCGGTCCCGATCTGGCTGAGGCATGGCTTGGTCGCGGCAACGTCCTGACAGAATTGCAACGTGACGACGAAGCCCTTGTTGCTTGCGATAAGGCGCTGGCGCTCAAGCCTGACTTGGCCGAGGCATGGCTCGGTCGCGGCAATGCCGACGCCAAACTGAATCATCCGAACGAAGCCGTGAGCGCCTACCGCAAGGCATTGGCGCGCAAGCCTGATCTCGCGGAGGCCTGGCTCGGCTGCGGCAATGCATACTCGGAACTGGCGCGTCATGATGAAGCGCTTGCCGCCTATGACAGGGCGCTCGCGCTCAAGCCCGACCTGGTTCGGGCGTGGCTTGGCCGTGGCAATTTGCTCACGTCCATGGAGCGCCATGACGAGGCGCTTGCCGCCTACGAGAGAGGGCTGGCGCTCGAGCCGGATGGTGTCGGTCTCCAGGGTCTTCGGCTGCGATCGAAGCAGAACCTCTGCAATTGGGATGATTTTGAGTCCGAGTGCAGCCACCTGATCGAATCGGTCGCGCATGACGAGCTGGTCACCGACCCGTTCGCTTTTCTGTCCCTCGCGTCCCGTAGCGAAGACCAGCACATTTGCGCGAAGCGGTGGACGCGGCGATACCAGCAAGCAAGAGAGCCTGTCTGGAATGGAGAGGTCTACAAGCACGACAGGGTCCGCATCGGCTATGTGTCTGCGGACTTTCAGGAGCACGCAACGGCCTATCTGATGGCCGGCGTCTTCGATAGCCACCGAAGGTCATTGTTCGATGTGACGGCGATATCGATCGGCCCGAGCGACAGCTCGCCCATGCGCCGCCGCCTCGAGAGCGCGTTCGAACACTTCCTCGATGCCGGACGGCTGAGCGACGCGGAGGTCGCAGCGAAAATAGCGGCTGCGGAGATCGATATCCTCGTGGACCTGAAGGGCTTCACGAAGTCGGCGCGCACCAACATCTTTACCCGTCGCGCGGCGCCGATCCAGGTCAACTATCTGGGATATCCCGGCACCATGGGTGCCGATTACATCGACTACATCATTGCCGATCCGACGGTGATCCCTCCTGCCGCGCAGCGCGACTATTCGGAGAAGGTCGTCTATCTGCCGGATTGCTACCAGCCCAACGATTCGAGGCGTCGCGTCGCGGAGACAACGCCCACCAGGGCGCAATGCGGACTTCCGGAGCAAGGCTTCGTCTTCTGCTGCTTCAACAACAACTACAAGATCACCCCCGACGTCTTCGATGTCTGGATGCGGATTCTGCGCAAGGTGCCGGGAAGTGTCCTCTGGCTGTTCGAGAGCAATGCCGCCGCGCCAGCGAATTTGAAGCAGGAGGCGGAAAGGCGCGGCGTTGACGCCGCACGGATCGTGTTCGCCAGGAGCGTGCCGCTCCCGGATCATCTGGCCAGACACCGGCTGGCGGACCTGTTTCTCGACACCTTGCCTTACAATGCGCACACCACGGCGAGCGACGCCCTATGGGCGGGTTTGCCGGTCTTGACCCGGATCGGCGAGACGTTTGCGGGCAGGGTGGCGGCGAGCCTGTTGAAGGCGATCGGCTTGCCGGAACTGATTACGGATAGTCCGGAGCGCTATGAAGGTCTGGCGATCGAGATCGCGCAGCGCCCGGAAATCCTCCAGGCCCTGAAGACGAAGCTCGCGGACAATCGCCTTCGCGCTCCCCTGTTCGATACAAAACGGTTCACCGAACAGATCGAGGCGGCTTACCTCGCAATGCACGAGCGCTTCCAGGCTGGCCTGGCGCCCGATACGATCGTTGCGGAGGATCGCGCGAAGGCCTGAGCCTTGCCGCCCCGGGAAGTCAGGGCGGCCGGTCGCGCTGTGCATGCCCAAGTGTGCGTGGCCCGCGTGTGCGTGTCCGCGCCCGACGTCTCATCCGCCGGCATAGGCCCTGTCGAGGTCGGCGATCACGATCTTCTGCATCTTCAGCATCGCCTGCATGACGCGATCGGCGGCCTTGCGATCGGGATCGCCGAGGTAGCGGCTCAGTGCGGTTGGGATCACCTGCCAGGACAGGCCGAAGCGGTCCTTGAGCCAGCCGCAACGCGATTCCTGGCCGCCGTCGGTGAGCTTGTTCCAGAAGTAGTCCACCTGCTCCTGGGTCTCGACGCTGAGGAAGAACGACACCGCCTCGTTGAACTTGTGCTGTGGTCCGCCATTGAGCGCGTAGAACCGCTGGCCCTCGAGCTCGAAGCTCGCCATGAAGTCGCTGACGGTCTCGATCTCGGCGTTGGGGAACACCGATTTGTAGAAGGCGACAGCGTCGCGGACGTTGTTGTCGAGCCAGAGGAACGGCGTGATCGAAGGCATGGCGGATGTCCTCGCTAGTGAATCGGGTGGACCTAAAGCGCCCAGGCGCGAAGGCTGCGCCACGGGCGCGCCCAAAGGACGCAAAGGTCCGCCATATCCCGACATTTCCCTGCCGGTCTTTTTTCGGTGATTTTTGATCGTGGCGCCGTGCCGCGCCGCCTCAATTGGCGCTGCCGATCAGGCTTTCCAGCAGGCGCTTGAGCTCGGTGGTCGACTTGTCGCCGTAGCTCTCGACGATGTGCTCCTCCTGGCTCACCGCCAGCGAGTTGAGCCGGCGGCACAGCGCCTTGCCGCGGTCGGAGACGAACATCAGCACCTTGCGGCGATCCTTGGGGTCCTGGACGCGGTAGACCAGCGCGTCCGACACCATACGGTCGATCATCTTGGTCAGCGTCGGATGGTTGAGCAGCACGGCATCGGCGAGCTCGCCCATCGAATGGCCGTTGCCGTCGGACAGAACCTTCAGGATGCGCCACTGCTCGACCGGCACGCCTTCCTTGGCCAGCCGCGTCTCCAACTGCCGGTTGATCTCCCGGTTGGCTTGCGCGAGCAGGTAGGTGAGGTGTTCGGTGATCGGGGAGTTTTCTTTCGGCGGTTTAGCCACGGCGTGAGACCTGGTTCCTGACCCGGTGAATGAATGTCCGGCAATGCATGCCATTTCTATATGCACTTCAATTGTTGAATATTCAATATTTTCCCCTAGGATATTCCCCCAACCAAAGGGCGGATGCCGCGACCGCCCGCTGGCTGCGTTGCGTATTGCTTCCCAGACAGGAGTTGGCGTGCTCTCGACGGTCTCTTACCAGGCGTATGGCGGCTTGCCCGTCGCGCCGCTGCACCTGTTTCGAAGTCCGTCGTCCTGCGCGGCCGATCTCGCTTTGACCGTCAAGCCGGGCTCCTCGCGCCGCGGCGGCACCGACAGCAAGCTCCGGATCGGCAATTTCATCACCTTCTCCGGCGCGCCCGGAATCTGGGGGCCGATCTCCGCCAACAGCGTCATGCTGGCCGTCGCCGAGATCAACCGGCGCGGCGGCATCCGCGGCCGCGAGGTCGAACTGTCGATGTACGACGCCGGCGGGCCGATCGACGAGGTGGTGCGCCGCGCTGAGCGGGCGATCGCGTTCGACGAGATCGACGTGATCATGGGCTCGCATATCTCTGCGGTGCGCCTTGCGCTGCGCAAGGTCACGAGCGGCCGCATCCCCTATGTCTACACGCCGGTCTATGAGGGCGGCGAGCGGACGCCCGGCGTAATGGCGATCGGCGAGACGCCGCGGGCCGAAAGCCGGCCGGCGATCCACTGGCTCACCGAGGTCAAGAAGGCGCAGCGCTGGTACCTGATCGGCAGCGACTATGTCTGGCCCTGGCAATCGCATCGCGCGGTGAAGCGCTACATCAAGGAGGCCGGCGGCCAGGTGGTCGGCGAGGAGTTCGTGCCGCTCGGCGAGGACGATCACGAGCCGCATCTGGCGCGGATCCGCGCCGCAAGGCCCGATGTCGTGCTGATCACCCTGATCGGGACCGACAGCATCACCTTCAACCGCGCCTTCGCCGAGGCCGGGCTCGCCGCCACCACGCTGCGCTATGCGGGCGCGATGGACGAGACCGTGCTGCTCGGCATCGGTCCGGATGCAACCGAGAACCTGTTCTGCGCCTCCGGCTATTTCGGCTGCGTCGGCTCGCGCGCCAATGACGAGTTCCAGACCAGCTACCGCGCGATGTTCGGGGCGCATGCGCCACCGATCGGCTCGGTCGGGCAGTCGAACTATGAGGGGATGCGCTTCCTCGAAGCGGCGGCCAACCGGGCTCGCTCGCTGTCGATCGGTCCGTTGTCTGCTGCGGCGCGGAACCTCGTCTACGGCGGTGCACGCGGCAGCGTGACCATTCGTGACGGCCGCGCCGAAATGCCGATCTATCTTGCCGAAGCCGACGGTCTCGACTTCAATCTGATCAAGACGATCTAGCTTGGCACCGTCGTCCGCGAGGGCGATGCCGTGGGGCGGCGTGCCGGTGCCAGACAGGAGCAGGTGTGCATTCGACGCTCAACGTCACGGCAAGAGACCTTCCGTTCCCGCCATCCCTGCTGTTCAGGAACCTGGCGTCGGCGGCGTCGGATCGCGTGCTTGCGCCGATGGATCGTGGCGGATTCGGTCCACGCGGTGCGCGCAACCGGCTGCGGATCGCAGGCTTCGTCTGCTGCTCCGGTTCGCCCGGGATGTGGGGGCCCGCCGCGACCTCGACCGCGCAACTCGCCGTTAGCGACATCAACCGGCGCGGCGGCATCCTCGGCCGCGAGATCGAGTTCTCGGTCTACGACGCCGGCGGGCCGATCGAGGATGTGCTGGACCGCGCCGAGCAGGCGATCGCGTCCGACGAGGTCGATCTCATCATGGGCATGCACACCAGCAGGGTGCGTGTCGCGTTGCGCGGCCTCATCACTCGCAGCAGGATCCCCTACATCTACACACCGGTCTATGAGGGCGGCGAGCGGACGCCGGGCGTGATTGCGATCGGCGAGACCCCGCGCTGGCAGAACCGGCCGTCGATCCACTGGCTGGCCGAGGCCAAGCGCGCCTCGCGCTGGTACCTGATCGGCAGCGACTATGTCTGGCCGTGGCAGTCGCACCGCGCGGTGAAGCGCTACATCAAGGAGACCGGCGGCCTCGTGGTCGGCGAGGAGTTCGTGCCGGTCGGCGAGGACGATCACGAGGCGGCGCTGGAACGGATCCGCGCCGCGAAGCCCGATGTCGTGCTGATCTCGCTGATCGGCACCGACAGCGTGACCTTCAACCGCGCCTTCGCCGACGCCGGGCTCGCCGCCACCACGCTGCGCTTTGCCGGCTGTTTCGACGAAACCGCACTGCTCGGCATCGGCGCCGACAAGACCGAGAACCTGTTCTGCGCCTCCGGCTATTTCCCCTCGGTCGGCTCGCAGGCCGGCGACGATTTCAGGGACCGCTATCGCGCGATGTTCGGGGCGTTCGCGCCGCCGGTCGGATCGTGCGGCGAGTCCGCCTATGAAGGCTTCTGCCTGTTGGAAGCTGCCGCCAATCGCGCCGGTACACTGGACATGCGGCCACTGCTTGCGGCGGCGGACAACCTGGTCTATCGCGGCCCGCGCGGTCCGGTCACGGTGCGCAGCGGCCACGCCAGGATGCCGATGTATCTTGCGGAAGCCGACGGCCTCGACTTCAGGGTGATCAAGGCGATCTGAGTGGCGGTGACGCTTTGGCCGTCATTGCGAGGAGCGAAAGCGACGAAGCAATCCATTGTCCCGTTCTGCCGAGCCATGGATTGCTTCGCGGAGCCTGTCATCCGGCGGCGCTTCGCGCTGACCGGGTGGCTCGCAATGACGAGGGCAGAGGTCTAAGACTCTCCGACCCACGAGGCGACAGCCTCGGTGAGCGATCTGTGAAATAATACTTGAAAAGGAAAATATTTCCGTTTTCAATACAGCAACGGGGTGAGCGGTTCGCGCGGCGTCAACGCGCAGCTCGCTGCCCTGCGCCGAGGGATCAGATCCAAGATCAAAAACTTCAGGAGAGCGCCGTGACCGTCGTCCTTCCCACGCCAACGCAACTTCGTGCCGTCGCCGAGCAGTGCGGCCTGTCTCTCACCGATGAGGACGTGGCCTCGTTCCGCGGCCTGATGCAGGGCTCGATCGAGGCCTACAACCTCGTCGCCACGATGCCGGACGAACTGCCCGAGGTGAAATATCCGCGCACGCCCGGCTATCGCCCGGCGCCGGAAGAGAACAAGCACAACGCCTGGTATCGCAAGTCGACGGTCAAAGGCGCGGCCTCCGGCAAGCTCAAGGGCAAGACGGTGGCGCTGAAGGACAACATCATGCTGGCCGGCGTGCCGATGACCAACGGCTCGTCGACGCTGGAAGGCTACATCCCCGACTTCGACGCCACCATTGTCACCCGCATGCTCGATGCCGGCGCGGAGATCGCCGGCAAGACCCACTGCGAACATTTCTGCCTGTCCGGCGGCAGCCACACCGGCTCCTACGGGGCGGTGCACAATCCGCACAAGATGGGCTATTCGGCCGGCGGCTCGTCGTCAGGCTCCGGCGTCGTCGTTGCGCTCGGCGAGGTCGACATGGCGATCGGCGGCGACCAGGGCGGCTCGATCCGCATGCCGTCCTCGTTCTGCGGCACCTACGGCATGAAGCCGACCTGGGGTCTCGTGCCCTACACCGGCATCATGCCGATCGAGATTTACGTCGACCACACCGGCCCGATGACCGCGACCGTGGAAGACAATGCGCTGCTGCTCGAGGTGCTGGCCGGCGACGACGGCTATGATCCGCGCATCAAGGCGCCGAAGGTCGAGGACTACACCAAGGCGCTCGGCAAGGGTGTCAAGGGCATGAAGATCGGCATCCTCAAGGAAGGCTTTGAGCAGCCGACCGCGGAAGCCGCGGTGAATGAGAGCGTGCGCGAGGCGGCCAAGCGCCTCAAGGATCTCGGCGCGTCGGTCGAGAATGTCTCGATCCCGATGCATATGGCGGGCGGCGCGATCTGGACCCCGATCGGCACCGAAGGCCTGACCCAGACCATGATGTTCGGCGACGGCTATGGCCTCAGCCGCGGCGACCTCTATTCCACCTCGCTGATGGATTTCCATCGCGGCTGGCGCCGCCAGGCGGATTCGCTGTCCGAGACCACCAAGCTGTTCATGATGCTCGGCACCTACATCAACAACAATTTCGGTCCGCGCTTCTACGGCAAGGCGCTCAACATCTCCCGAAGGCTCGCCGCGGCCTACGACAAGGCGTTCAAGGACTACGATCTGCTGCTGATGCCGACCACGCCGATGAAGGCGACGAAACTGCCCGAGGCCAATGCCAGCCGCGAGGAATATGTCGCCCGCGCGCTGGAGATGATCTCCAACACCGCGCCGTTCGACATCACCCATCACCCGGCGATGTCGCTGCCCTGCGGCATGGTCGACGGATTGCCGGTCGGCCTGATGCTGGTCGGCCGGATGTTCGAGGAGAGCACCATCTATCGCGCCGCGCACGCCTTCGAGCAGGCCGGCGACTGGAAGAAGATGTGAGGCGCCGCTTGTCGCAGACCGGAGGGATCGAACACCATGGCTAGCACCTTCGCCGCGGTGTTCGAGATCGTGAGCTTCGGCGCCATCATCGTGCTGGTCGTGCTCGGGCTCGGCATCATCGCCAGCATGATGGGCATCTTCAACTTCGCGCAGGGCGAGTTCGTCCTGCTCGGGGCCTATGTGACCTACCTGGCCTATGCTCATGGCGCGCCGGTCTGGGCCGGCATGGTCGCGGCCCCCTTCGTGGTCGGCGCGATCGGCTTCGTGCTGGAGGCGCTGATCATCCGGCGCTTCTACGCCGCGCCGATCGTGGCGATGCTCGGCACCTATGCGCTCGGCCTCATCATCCGCGAAAGCGTCCGCGGGCTGATCGGCGGCTTCTACCTCACGGTGCCGGAGCCGATCGGCGGTTCGATCGACCTTGGTTCGGTCCACATCTCGGCCTGGCGCTTCACCATCATCGTGATCACGCTGCTGGTGATGGGCGCCTGCTATCTGCTGCTGGCGCGCACCAGCTTCGGGCTGCGGGTCCGCGCCACGCTGGAGAACCCGGCACTGGCGCGCGCCTCGGGCATCTCGACGCCCCTGATCTACGGCGCGACCTTTGCGTTCGGCGCGGCGCTGGCCGGGCTCGCCGGCGCGTTGATCGTGCCGGTATTCAGCCTGTTTGCCGATCTCGGCATCCGCTTTTTGATCCAGGGCTTCGTTGCCGTGATGGTCGGCGGGGTCGGGTCCTTCATCGGTCCGGTCGCTGGCGCCGGCGTGATCGGCACGCTCAGCGCGGCGCTGCCATGGGTCATGTCGCCCGTCGTCGCCGACGTGCTCGTCTTCGTGCTCGCCATCGCCTTCATCAAATTCCGGCCGCAAGGCCTCATTGCTGGGAAAGGGGTCTAATCACCATGTCGATTGAACGCATGAACCTGACGCGCCGCCGCTTCATGAGCAATTTTGCCTTCGCGACCGGCGCACTCGCGACCGGGGTCGGCAGTTGGGTGATCAGGCCGGACTGGGCCAACGCCGCCGAGGGCCCGATCAAGGTCGGCATCGCGACCGACCTGACCGGCCCGATCGCCTATGCCGGCAATGCCGACGCCAACGTCGCCAAGATGGTGATCAAGGAGATCAACGCCGGCGGCGGCCTGCTCGGCCGCCCGCTCGAGCTCTACATCGAGGACACCGCCTCGAACGAATCGGTCGCGGTCGGCAATGTCCGCAAGCTGATCCAGCGCGACAAGGTCGACATGGTGCTGGGCGGCATCACCTCGTCGATGCGCAACGCGATCAAGGACCCGATCGTGGCGCGCGGCAAGACGCTCTACATCTATCCGCAGCTCTACGAGGGCAAGGAGTGCACGCCCTATCTGTTCTGCACCGGGCCGACGCCGGCGCAGCAATGCGACACCTTCATTCCCTGGCTGATCAAGAACGGCGGCAAGAAGTTCGCGCTGCCGAGCGCCAACTATGTCTGGCCGCACACGCTCAACGTCTACGCCCGCAAGGTGATCGAGGACAATGGCGGCGAGGTCGTGTTCGAGGAGTATTACCCGCTCGACCAGGTCGACTTCTCGGCCACGGTGAACCGTGTCATCTCCAACAAGGTCGACGTCGTCTTCAACACCGTGATCCCGCCGGGCGTCGGTCCGTTCTTCAAGCAGCTCTATGAAGCGGGCTTCCTCAAGAACGGCGGCCGGCTCGCCTGCGTCTACTATGACGAGAACACGCTCAACATCAATCAGGCCAACGAGATCGAGGGGCTGGCGAGCTGTCTCGACTATTTCAAGGTGCTGACCAAGGAAGATCCGTTCGACGCCAAGCTGCAGGCGGCTTATGAGAAGGATTTCCCCGGCAACTTCCTGTTCGCGGCCGGCAGCGCCGCCACCGGAACCTATCGCGGCCTCAAGCTGTGGGAAGCCGCGGTCAAGGAAGCCGGCAAGGTCGATCGCGAGTCGGTCGCGGCCGCGCTCGACCACGCCAAGATCGCCGAAGGTCCGGGTGGACCGGCCGAAATGGTGCCGGGCAAGCGTCACTGCAAGATGAAGATGTACACCGCTGTTGCCAAAGGCGGGAACTATGAGATCGTGGCGCGCAGCGACGGTCTCGTTGATCCCAAGGAGTGCTGAGCGATCCATGGGTGGAGCAAGCGAGGCCGTCGCACGCGTCGGTGAGGAACCAGATGTCGTGACGGGTGAAAGTGCACCGGCCGCACGCGCGCCGGCGGGACAGGCATCGGCAGGATGGAAGGTCCTGCCGATCGTGGAAGGGCTGGTGCTATTGATCGCACTGGTCCTGCCATGGGTGCTGCAGGATTATCTCACGGTGTTCGCCACCCGTGTGGTGATCCTCGCGCTGTTCGCGCTGTCGTTCGATCTGGTGTGGGGCTATGCCGGCATCATGAGCTTCGGCCAGGCGCTGTTCTTCGGCGCCGCCGGCTATGGCGTGGCGCTGATGGCGCGCGACCTCAATGTCACCTCGATCCTGCTGATCCTGCCGGCCGGCACGCTGATCGGCCTCACGGCGGCGCTGCTGCTCGGCGGTTTCCTGCTGCTCGGGCGCTATCCCTCGAGCGTGATCTTCGTCTCGCTCGGCACGCTGACCGGCTCCTATGCCGCGGACCGGCTGGCGCGCGGCTGGTACTATCTCGGCGGCCAGAACGGCATCCCGTCGATCCCGCCGCTCACGCTCGGCAACTACGAGTTCGAGGAGGGGCCGGTCTACTACTACATGGTGCTCGGCATCCTCGTCGTGGTCTATCTGCTCTGCCGCTTCCTGGTGCGCTCGCAATTCGGCCTCGCGCTCGCCGGCCTGCGCGAGAACGAGCAGCGCATCGCCTTCTTCGGCTACAAGGCGCAGCATCTGAAGGCGATCATCTTCGCGGTCGGCGGCACCATTGCCGGGCTCGCCGGCAGCCTCTATGCCTTCCACGAAGGCTTCGTCTGGCCCAACATGCTGGGCGTCGTGTTCTCGACCCAGGTCGTGCTCTATGTGTTGTTCGGCGGCTCCGGCACGCTGATCGGCGCCGTGATCGGCACCGTGATCATCGAGGGCGTCTCGTTCTGGCTGTCGGACAATTACCGCGACGTCTGGCCGATCATCCTCGGCGTGCTGCTGCTGCTCGTGATCATGTTCCGCCCGCTCGGGCTGATCTCCTTCGTGCTCGGCGAGCGCGAACGGGTCGGCAGTTTCGGCAAAGCGCCCAGCAAGGAGTCCGGCAATGCCGCTCCTTGAAGCGTCAGGGATCAGCAAGGTATTCGGCAAGCTCACCGCGCTTGACGGTGCGGCGTTGACCGTCGGCGAGAACGAGTTTCACGGCCTGATCGGGCCGAACGGCTCGGGCAAGAGCACGCTGATGAAATGCGTCGCCGGCGCCGAGGTGCCGACCACGGGCAAGGTCAGCTTCATCAACACCGACATCACCGCGTTCACGCCGACCGAGCGCGCTCGCGCCGGCATGAGCCTGAAATTCCAGATCACCTCGGTGCTGCCAACGCTGACGCTGTACGACAACATCCTGCTGGCGCTGCAGGCGCATTGCTCGCTGTTCGATCTCGTGCTCTCGCGCACCCGAAGGAAACTGCACGATCAGGTGATGACGATGCTGACCCAGTTCCGTCTCGCCGATCGCGCGCATGATGCCGCGGCGGCGCTGTCGCACGGCCAGCAGCAATGGCTCGAGATCGCGATGGCGCTTGCCGGCAAGCCGCGGCTGTTGCTGCTCGACGAGCCGACCGGCGGCATGAGCCTCGAGGAGCGCCGCGTCACCGGCGAATTGTTGCAGCCGATCAAGCAGCATTGCTCGCTCGTCATCGTCGAGCACGATCTCGATTTCATTCGCGACATCTGCGACCGCCTCACCGTGCTCGACCAGGGCAAGGTGCTGGCATCGGGGACGGTCGCGGAAATCCAGGCCAACAAGAACGTCCAGGAGATCTATCTTCGCCGTGCCTGAGCAAACCTTCCTCGATATCAGGCATCTCGATGCCGGTTATGGCCGCAGCCAGGTGCTGTTCGATGTCAACATCGGCATTCCCTGGCGCGGCGGCGTTGCCGTGCTCGGCCGCAATGGCGCCGGCAAGACCACGCTGATGAAGACCATTGTCGGCGAGCTTACGAGCTCGCAGGGCGAACTGCACTTCGATGGCCGCGACATCACCCGCCGCCGCACCGAGGAGCGCGTGCGCTCCGGCATCGGCTATGTGCCGCAGGAGCATTCGGTGTTCGCCCGCCTGTCGGTGCGCGACAACCTCGCGGTCGGCTCGCTGACCAATTCCGATACGAGCGCGGTCGATCGCGTGCTCGAGATTTTCCCGAAGCTCGGCCAGCGCCTCGACCAGCCGGCCGGCACACTGTCCGGCGGCGAGCGCAAGATGCTGGCGATCGGTCGCGCCATGCTCGGCAATCCGAAGCTGCTGCTGTTGGACGAGCCGACCGAGGGCGTCTGGATCGGCGTGATCGAGGAGATCACCGAGCGGCTGATCGAACTCGCCAAGAGCATCTCGGTGGTGATCGTCGAGCAGCATCTCGATCTCGCGCTGCGCGTCGCCGACTACGCCTATGTGCTCGACCGCGGCCGCGTCGCGCTGCAGGGCGGCGCAAGCGAGGTACGCAACGATCCGGAACTGCTGCGGTATCTCGCGCCGTAGAATCCCTGGGTTCCCTCCGGCTCCTTTGGGAACGAAGAGCCCCCGCTGCCGTTGGGCCGCGGGAGGAATTCACGATGCGCTATTTTTCGATTGCTGCAGCTTTAGCCGTTGCCGTCATGAGCAGCGGCGCCGCGCTGGCGCAACATGCCGGCACCAAGTTGGAACAATCCGCGTGCTCGCGCGATGCCCAGCGCTTCTGCCGCAAGGACCTCGGCAATGACGGCGCCGTGCAGAACTGTCTGCAGATGAAGCGCGAGAGTTTGAGCCGAGGCTGCAAGAAGGTTTTCGAAAGTCACGGCATGTAGCCGCCGCTGCTGCGGCAACGCGTCGGCTCAGTGCGACGATGTCCCGTCGACGTGCTCGACGAGGTGCGCCCGTGACGGCGCGGGGTCAAACCGGTCGGCGAAATACTGCGTTTCGTGGACGACCAGCCCGTCGCGGAACTCCATGATGCTCACCACGTAGGATGGCCTGTCGTCATAGGTGAGGATGTACTCGGTGATCCATAGATCGCCGCCGCCGATCATGCGCCGGATCGCGAAGCGCTTCTTGTTCGGCTGCACCGTCCGGCTCTGCTGAATGTTGTGCCGGCCGCGGATCCGCTCGCCCGATTGCGGATAATCGAGTACGGCTTCGTCGCGGTAGATGTCGTGCTCGCGTTCGAAATCGCTCGCATCCGACGCCTCCCAATGGCGCTCCAGCGCCGCGCGTACGGCTCTATCGTCCATCGCAATCTCCTGGCTGTACCCGCGTGCATGATCTGACGATTGTCGGCGTGCAGTTGGCAAGGGGAATGTGGTCACGAAGACGAGCGTGACGCGGCCTTTCGGTTCAAGCAGCGCTGTCTCTGGAATACTGGATCACCCGCTTTCGCGGGTGACGACACCGGTGGTATGGCACTGGAATCGAGAACCATCCCATCGTCGTCCTGGCGAAAGCCAGGATCCATTACCCCGAATGGTCATTGCTGCGCGATGGCTGGGGCCACGATCTTCCTCACAACCCAACGCGGTGGTTATGGGTCCTGGCTTTCGCCAGGACGACGTGGAGGGGCCATTCAACATGTGCAGTGAAAATCGCGCTCGTGGCGCGCCGGCTTTCACCGGGACGACGAGGTGGCTGCCGCTTACTTCACTGCGGAGAAGCGGGTGTCGAACGAGTTGGTCTGCACGACGGGTGCGGAGCCGGCGAGTTGGGTCGATGATGTCGCCGCCGGTGCGGCTGCAGCAGTGTCGGCGACTTGCGGCTTCGGCGCGGGCCTGGCGGCCGGCTTCGGCTCGGCCTTCGGTGCGACGCGCACAACCGATTGCGGCTTGGCTTCGGCAACCTTCGGCTTGGCTGGAGCGGCAGCGGCCGGGGGCTTGGCGGCCGGCTGGCTCGCATCGGCGGTGCTGCCGATGCCGACTTTGCGGGCAAAGCTTGAGAAGAAGCCTTCGGACTTGTCGGACGCATTCGCCGACGCCACACGGGTGGTGGCTGGCGGTGTGGTCGACGACGCTGTCGCGACCGAGGTCGACGAGGTCGTCGCCACCACAGGCTCTTCCTGCTGGACGGCGAGATTCGGCCTGGGCGGATTGACCGTGCCGGGGATGGTGCCGGGCGCGCGCGCCAACGACATCGATGCCAGCGCCTGGCTGTCGCCGCCTTCGGAGAGACCGGTGTTTCCTTCCGGAATCTTTGAGGCGAAGATCGCGTTCATGCCGCCGTCGATGCCGGTGTTGAGGCGCGCCACCGGCGTGCCCTTGGCGGCCAGCTTGGCCATCTCGGCGTCGTCGCGCTGTTCCTTTTCGCGCACAGCGCTCGCGATCTCGTCGGGGATCACATAGGCCGGGCACTTCGCCGATGCATTGAACACCGGGTCGCGCACAGCATCCGCCGGCTTCGCCGCGTCGAACACGTATTTCTTCTCGCAGAAGTCGACCTTCGGCTCCTGCTTCGTCACCTCGAAATGATCATTGCCGACCTTGATCATCTTCCAGAACGGCATGTTCGGATTGTTGCGGTGCTTGGCCATGTTCACCGCGGTCATCCGGAACGGATAGGCTTGAAACTGGAACGCCTTCTGGCCACCGAAGAAGGATTCGCGGCCGAGCGAATAGATCTCCGCGATCTGCTCGTCGGTCATCGCGTAACAGCCGCGCGACGAGCAGTCGCCATGCACCATCAGCTCCGAGCCGGTGCGGCCGAGCGACTTGTCGAAGGCGTTGGGATAGCCGGTGTTGAACGACAGGTAATAGGCCGATTGCGGATTCATCTGGCTCGGGTTGATCGAGTAGAACCCTTCCGGCGCCTGGCGATCGCCTTCGCGGACCTTCGGGCCGAGATCGCCCGACCAGCGGCAGATCGGGTAGGTCTTGAGCAGCGCGAACTGGCCGGAGCGGGTCTGCTTCCAGACCTCGAGCTCGGCCTCCTGCTTGAACAGGCGCACCAGGATCGGCGACTGCAGATCCATGTCCTTCTCGGCCATGGCGGCGACGAGTTTCGGCGGGACCGGCTGGTTGGCCTTGGCGTTCTGGGCGAGCGAGATCTGGTCGCTGTCACAACCGGCGAGCATGACGCCTGCGGCGAGCACCGCCGAAGTCAGAAGCGCGCGTACGAGCGTGCGATGAGTCAAGTCCGAGCTCCACACCCACCGGGCGATTTTCGCGACCCCAACACGGCGAATATGCCCTGAAGCCATTGTGTAAAATATTAGCCTTCGACCACCCCTGCTCGCAACCTGAACCGGGGCTGACAGCCTTCACGGTAGCAGGCATGGTTCAAGGAACGTTAAAGACCCGGCTCGGGGCCCAATTACGGCAAAATCGGCCGATTTGGTCGAAAAATCCGACTATTTAGGTGGGTCAGGCCAGCTTGCGGCCGATATCGAGGAACTTCTGGCGCCGCTGTTTGCGAATCGCGTCCGGATCAAGATTTCGTAGGTCGTTGAGCGCCTGGGCGATGGCGTCGCCCGTGGTCGCGATCATCGCGGCGGGGTCGCGATGCGCGCCGCCGGAGGGCTCCTTGAGGATCTGGTCGATCACGCCGAAGCGCAGCATGTCCTGCGCGGTGATCTTCATGCTGTTGGCGGCTTCCTGCGCCTTGGTGCCGTCGCGCCACAGGATCGAGGACGCCGCCTCCGGCGAGATCACGCTGTAGATCGCGTGCTCCATCATCAGCACGCGGTTGGCGGTGGTGATGGCGATGGCGCCGCCCGACATGCCTTCGCCGGTGACGATCGCGACATTGGGCACGCCGAGCGACAGGCAGGCGTCGGTCGAGCGCGCGATCGCCTCGGCCTGGCCGCGCTCCTCGGCGCCGATGCCGGGATAGGCACCGGCCGAATCGACGATCGACAGCACCGGAATGCCGAAGCGGTCGGCCATCTCCATCAGGCGCACCGCCTTGCGGTAGCCTTCGGGGCGCGCCATGCCGAAATTGTGCTTGATGCGGCTGTCGGTGGTGGCGCCCTTCTCCTGGCCGACCACGCAGATGCTCTCGCCGCGGAAGCGGCCGAAGCCGCCGATCAGGGCCTCGTCGTCAGCGAACTTGCGGTCGCCGGCCATCGGCGTGAATTCGGTGATCAGGCCACCGATGAAATCGGTGAAGTGCGGCCGCTGCGGATGCCGTGCCACCAGCGTCTTCTGCCACGGCGTCAGATTGGCATAGAGGTCGGTGAGCGCCTGCGCCGCCTTGTCCTCGATCCGCGCGACCTCGTCGCCGATGTCGCTGCCGCTCGCGGCAAGCGCACGCAACTCGTCGATCTTGGATTCAAGCTCGGCGACGGGTTTTTCGAAGTCGAGATAGCTGCGCATCGGATCGGGCATCAACTCAATATAGGGAGGAACGGTGCGAGGGGCGAAGCGGTTTTGGCGGTGGCAAGAGAAGTTTCGTAACTTCAATCGGTTAACGCGCATTCCGGCGGAACGCACGCTTCGGGATCGCAGGCAGGTGACGCTCTTTCTGCGGAGATGGTGCGGAAGTCAAGGCGGATCAGGTGACGGTATCCGTATCTTCGATCCACGTAGCCCGGATGGAGCGAAGC
Organism: Bradyrhizobium macuxiense; assembly: GCF_007993935.1. Lineage (GTDB taxonomy): Bacteria > Pseudomonadota > Alphaproteobacteria > Rhizobiales > Xanthobacteraceae > Bradyrhizobium > Bradyrhizobium macuxiense_A. The sequence goes on from NZ_VITY01000004.1 coordinate 594,110, forward strand.
GTAATCCGGGGCAAGTCGGGCCGCCGATGGTCTGTCCCGGATTGCGCTGCGCTTCATCCGGGCTACGGGTGCTACGATTTTTCGGCCAGCGGATGCAGGTCGCGGACCAGGCTCTTCAGCCGCTCCTCGACCACATGGGTGTAGATCTGGGTGGTCGAGATGTCGGTGTGGCCCAGCAGCGTCTGCACGATGCGCAGGTCCGCGCCGTTATGCAGCAGATGGCTGGCGAAGGCGTGGCGCAGCACGTGTGGGGAGACCAGCCGCGGCGCGAGGCCGGCGGCAGCCGCAAGCTCCTTCAGGTCGCGGGCGAAATGCTGCCGGGTCAGATGGCCGCTCTCGCCGGAGGAGGGAAACAGCCATTTCGAGGGCACCGCCTTCTTCGCCTTCGGCTGCATCACTTCCAACGCCGCGAGGTAATCGGCCATCGCCTGGCGCGAAGCATCGTTCAGCGGCACCATCCGTTCCTTGTTGCCCTTGCCGCGCACCACGATCATCCGCGCATCGCGCCGCGCCGCGGCGACCGGCAACGACACCAGCTCGGAGACGCGCAGGCCGGTGGCGTAGAGCACCTCGAGCAGGCAATACAGCCGCAGCGCGCGCAGCCGCTGCGCCGGCGAGACGTCGGTCTGGGTCAGTTCCTTGGCGCGGGTCAGCATGCGGTCGACGTCGGAGATCGACAGCACCTTGGGCAGGCCGCGGCCACGCTTCGGCCCGGAGAGGATTGCGGCCGGATCGTCGGAGCGGACCCGCTCGTTGAGCAGGAAGCGGTAGAGGTGCCGCATCGCCGACAGCCGCCGCGCCACGCTGGTCGACTTGAAGCCTCTGGTGTCGAGGTCGGCGAGGTAGCCGCGCAGTGCCTCGGTGTCGGCGCTGGTGAAATCGGCGCCGGCATGGGCGAGGTAGTCGGAAAAATCCGTGAGGTCGCGCCGGTAGGCGTCGAGCGTGTTGGCGCCTGCGCCCTGTTCCGCGGCGAGCATGTCGAGGAACAACGCGGTCAGCTTGGCGTCGGAGGACTTGGCAGGGGTCCTGGCAGGGGTTTTGGCAGTTGTCCCGGCTTGGGTCTTGGCGGGATGTTTGGCAGCTACGGGCATGCCCCGAATCATAGCGGCTATTTCTTGAGGAACTTATCCGGCGGGATGGTCACCGACATTTCCCGCGGTTTCGGGTGCACGAAATTCGCCAGCGCGAAGACGATGCCGTAGCCGATCCCGAAAATCACGGCGACGACCGTCAGGAAGCGGAACAGGCTGGGCATGGAGGCGACTCGGGCGGCGAATTAACCAATGAAATCATCCAACATGTTCCCCGCGCGGTTGCAAGAGTCGCTGGTAACGGTGTCGCCGGGGGTAGTATAGGTGGCTCGAATTCCAAACAATTCGTCCCAATATCCGAGCTTTTTGATGTCCGACGCAGCCGTACCGGCACCCACCCACCCGACCCTGGAGGCCGACATCGCGGCCGCGCTGGGGCCGCGGTCGATCGTGCTGGTCGGCATGATGGGGGCCGGCAAGTCGACCATCGGCCGGCGGATGGCGGCGCGGCTCAAGCTGCCGTTCACCGATGCCGACACCGAGATCGAGACGGCGGCCGACATGACGATCCCCGAGATCTTCGAGACCCATGGCGAGGCTTATTTCCGCGACGGCGAGGCGCGGGTGATCGCCCGCATCCTCGACAGCGGCCCGATCGTGCTGGCGACCGGCGGCGGCGCCTTCATGCGCGAGGAGACCCGGAGCCGGATCCGCGACCGCGCGATCTCGATCTGGCTCAAGGCCGACAGTGATATCATCATGCGCCGGGTCCGCCGCCGCGCCGATCGGCCGCTGCTGCAGACCGCCGACCCAGAGGCGACCGTCAACCGCCTGCTCAGCGAGCGCGAGCCGGTCTACGGCACCGCCGACCTGACGATCGCCTCGCGCGACGTGCCGCACGATCGCATCGTCGACGAATGCCTGGAGGCCCTGCATGCGCATCTGTGCGGCGCGCGGCCGGCCGGCGAGCCACCACCTGATGGATTGAACGCGACCTCATGACTGCGCCCCTGAAGCATTCCGCCTCCGTTACCGTCGACGTCGCGCTCGGCGACCGCGCCTATGACATCGTCATCGGCCGCGACGTGCTGGCCTCGCTCGGCGAACGCGTCGCGGCGCTGCGGCCCGGCGTGCGTACCGCCATCGTCACCGACCGTACCGTCGCCAAGCATTGGCTGGAGCCGACCGAAGCGTCGCTCGCCGCCGCAGGCGTGCCGACGTCGCGGATCGTTGTCGAGGAGGGCGAGGGCTCGAAGAGCTACGCGACGCTGACACAGGTCAGCGAAGCGCTGATCGCAGCGAAGATCGAGCGCAATGATCTCGTCATCGCGCTCGGCGGCGGCGTGGTCGGCGATCTCGCGGGCTTTGCGGCCGCGATCCTGCGCCGCGGTGTTGATTTCGTGCAGGTGCCGACCTCGCTGCTCGCACAGGTCGATTCCTCGGTCGGCGGCAAGACCGGCATCAACTCGCCGCAGGGCAAGAACCTGATCGGGGCCTTCCATCAGCCCGTGCTGGTGATTGCCGACACCTCGGTGCTCGACACGCTGTCGCCGCGCCAGTTCCGCGCCGGCTACGCCGAGGTCGCAAAGTACGGCATCCTCGGTGACGAGGCGTTCTTCGCCTGGCTCGAGACGAACCACGGCGACATCTTCGCCGGCGGCGCCGGGCGCGAGCACGCGATCGCGACCTCCTGCCGAGCCAAGGCCGGCGTCGTCTCCCGCGACGAGCGCGAGACCGGCGAGCGCGCGCTGCTCAATCTTGGCCACACGTTCGGCCATGCACTGGAAGCCGCGACCGGCTTCTCCGACCGCCTGTTTCACGGCGAGGGTGTCTCGGTCGGCATGGTGCTCGCCGCGGAATTCTCGGCGCAGCTCGGCATGATTTCACCTGACGATGCGGCCCGCATCGCCCGTCATCTTTCCGCGGTAGGACTGCCGACGCGCCTGCAGGACATCGCAGGCTTCACGCAGGAAGGTCTCGCCGATGCCGACGCATTGCTGGCGCTGATGGCGCAGGACAAGAAGGTCAAGCGCGGCAAGCTCACCTTCATCCTGCTGGAGGCGGTCGGCCGCGCCGTGATTGCCAACAATGTCGAGCCGCAGCCGGTGCGCGACTTCCTGCAAGCCAAGCTGAAGGCTTAAAGCCACGGATCACGCCAGTGGGATGGTTGACCTTCTCGATCGTGCTGCTCTGTCTCTTCATCTCCGCGTTCTTCGCGGCGAGTGAGACCGCGCTGACCGGCGCCTCGCGCGCCAGCATGCTGCGGCTGTCGAAACAGGGCAACAGCGAGGCCGGAGTCGTCTCAAGGCTGATCAACATGCGCGAGCGGATGATCGGCGCGCTGCTGCTCGGCAACAATATCGCCAATATCGGCGCCTCGGCGCTGGCGACCGGGGTGTTCACCGCCTGGTTCGGCGATGTCGGCGTGCTCTACGCCACTGCGGTCATGACCGTGATGGTCGTGGTGTTCGCCGAGGTGCTGCCGAAGACCATCGCCATCAACGCGCCCGACCGCATCTCGCTGCTGGTCGCGCGGCCGATGCGGCTGACGATCTTCGTGCTGGGGCCGCTGCTCACCATCATCGAGACCATCGTGCTGGCGCTGATGAAGTTGCTCGGCATCAAGGTTGGCGCCCATCAGGCGGTGCTGTCGCCGACCGAGCGCCTGCGCGGCGCGGTTGACCTGTTGCATCACGAGGGCAAGGTCGAGAAGCAGGACCGCGACATGCTCGGCGGGTTGCTCGACCTCAGCGAGCTGCAGGTCTCCGACGTCATGGTCCATCGCACCGAGATGACCATGGTCAACGCCGACCTGCCGCCGGAGGAGCTGGTGCGCGAGGTGCTGGCGAGCGAATACACCCGCATCCCGCTGTGGCGGGAGAAGCCGGAGAACATCGTCGGCGTGCTGCACGCCAAGGATCTGCTGCGCGCGATCCGCGCCAATGAGGGCGACATGTCCGCGATCGATGCCTCCGCGATCGCGCTGCCGCCCTGGTTCGTGCCGGAGATGCGCCCGGTCTCCGAACAGCTGAAGGCGTTCCGCCGCCGCAAGACCCACTTCGCCCTCGTGGTCGACGAGTATGGTGAGGTCGAAGGCATGGTGACGCTGGAGGACATCCTTGAGGAGATCGTCGGCGACATCTCCGACGAGCACGACGTCGTCGTCGCCGGTGTGCGGGCGCAGCCGGATGGCTCGGTCGTAGTCGACGGCTCGGTGCCGATCCGCGATCTCAACCGCGCGATGGACTGGCGCCTGCCGGACGAGGAGGCGACCACGGTCGCCGGCCTCGTGATCCACGAGGCGCGCTCGATCCCGGAGCGCGGCCAGAGCTTCACCTTCCACGGCTTCCGTTTCCGCGTGCTCCGCCGCGAGCGCAACCGCATCACTGCGCTGCGCATCGTCGCCGTGCCGCGCGAGGCCGAGCTCGACGAGAAGAAGCCGAAGCGGGCGGGGACCGCGTTCTAGCCTTTGCGCGGCAATACAAGTCCATCACCGTCACCCTGAGGAGCCGCCAAGCGGCGTCTCGAAGGGTCGACGGGTACGAGCGGTGGCCGTGCATCCTTCGAGACGCGCTACGCGCTCCTCAGGATGACGGTTCAGGTCGTCGCGTCTGGCTACTCGATATCGATCGAGATGCCCGACAGCTTCCATGCGCCGTCGGAGGGGATGAAGCCGAGCTGATATTTCACCTGCTTGGGCGTGGTGTCGAAATGGCCCTTCAGCCGCAGCACGCCCTTGTCGTCGATCCTGGCGTCCTCATCGAGCACGATCGGCTTGGCGACCACGGCGTCGAACACGGCGTGCTTATCGACCAGGTCCTTGAAGATGGTCTGCAGCTTGTCGGGCGGAAACTGGTCGCGGAACGGCTTCGAGATCTTGGCGTGGAACACGGTGAAATTATTCGCGGCGACCGCGTCGTTGAGCGAGACCAGGATGCTTTTGATCAGCACCTCCTGGACGAACGGGCTCGGCATATCCAGCGCCGCGGCCGGGCGTATCGCGCAGATCAGGAGCAGGCAGGCGGCGGTGACGATCGACCGGAAACGTGGCCAGCAAGGGATCATCAATGGCCCCATCTAAGGCGCGGAGGTGCTATTCTCATAACGGAAAACCGCTGCTTCGTCTTGAGGCAAGCGCGAGCTAGCGCGGCTTTTCCCCGGGGCCGTGTGCGTGGATCGCCAGCGCATGCACCGAGCCGGCGAGTTCCTGCGTCAGCGTCGCATTTATCATGCGATGGCGTTCGATCCGGCTCTTCCCTTCGAAGGCCGGAGACACAATATATACCCTGAAATGCGTCTCCCCGCCTGGCCTGTGGCCGGCGTGGCCCTCATGCAGATGTGACTCATCGACGACGTCGAGGCTTTCGGGCAAGAAAGCTTCACGCAACTTGTTTATGATAGCGTCTTTGGTGCTCATGGCGGCGGAGTTAGGTTCGCGACGGCTTTTCGTCAATGGTGCTAGCGGGAAACGAGGTCTGCGCAATGTCAAGACTTGAAGATTTGTGCATTGCGTAGTCAAAGAGATCATGCCGATCGATTCATCAAAATTCTTCGACTCCATTCGCATCAAGCCGACCAAGGTGAGTGCGAAGCGCCAGGCGCAGGCCGGCGAGCAGGCCGTGACCTGCGAGTGGGCGGGTTGCCAGAACAAGGGCGCTCACCGCGCCCCGAAGGGCCGCGAGAATTCGCGCGAGTATTGGCACTTCTGTCTCGATCACGTCCGCGAGTACAACCAGTCCTACAATTTCTTCCAGGGCATGAATCCTGACGACGTCGCGCGCTACCAGAAGGACGCGCTGACCGGTCATCGTCCGACCTGGAAGATGGGCGCCAACAACGGCAAGAAGGAGAGCGGTCTCGATGCCGCCTCCGATCCGTTCCACGTGTTCTCCGAGCTCAACGGTCGCGGGCGCTGGCGCCCGGGGCCGGGCGGCGCGGAGCCCAAGCCCGAGACCCGCAAGGTCATGAACGCCGAGCGCAAGGCGCTGCTGGTGATGGGATTGGGGGCCGAGGCGACGCTGGAAGACGTCAAGTCGAAGTACAAGGCGCTGGTGAAGCAGCACCACCCCGACGCCAATGGCGGCGACCGCTCCACCGAGGATCGCCTGATCGAGATCATCAAGGCGTATAATTATCTGAAGACCGTGGTGCGCGAGGCCTAAGCTTGCACTTCCGTCGCCCCTGCGAAAGCAGGGGCCCATAACCACCGGCCGTTATTGTCTCCCACGATGTTTACCCGGCTGCCCTATTGATGGGCCGCGGCGTATGGGTCCCTGCTTCCACAGGGACGACAGCGGAGAATGTAGCTCCGCTGTCGATCTCATCGGTCAGCTCCTAGCCCTTCGGCACCGCGCCGACGTACGACGAGCTCGGCCGGATCAGCCGCCCGGTGCGGCGCTGCTCCAGCGCGTGCGCGGTCCAGCCGGCGGCGCGGGCCACGGCGAAGATCGGCGTGAACGCCTGCCGCGGGATCTCCAGCCCATCGAGCAGGATCGCGGTGAAGAACTCGACATTGGTCTCGAGCGGCCGCTCCGGATTCTTCTTCCGCAGCGCCTCGCGGATATAGGCTTCGACCTCGCCGGCAAACGGCAGGTCGGCACCACTGGCCTCCAGGCGCTCGATCGCGACCTTCAGCACGTCGGCGCGCGGATCGCGCACCCGATAGACGCGGTGGCCGAAGCCCATCAGCCGCTCGCCATGCGCCAGCGCGCCGTCCACCCAGGGCTTGATGCGCTCGCTTGTGCCGATCGCATCCAGCATCTCCAGCACCGGCTCGGGCGCCCCGCCATGCAGCGGACCGGTCAGCGCGCAATAGCCGCCGGTGATGGCCGCGAACAGGTCGGCCTGGGTCGAGGCGATCACCCGCGTGGTGAAGGTCGACGCGTTCATGCCGTGGTCGCAGACGGTGACGAGATAGGCGTCGAGCGCCGCGACCTCACGCGGCGCAGCCTTGCGGCCCAGCAGCATATGCAGCGTGTCGGCGGCGTGGCTGACATTCGGATCGGGCGCGATCGGCGCATGGCCCTTGGCTTGCTGCACCAGGGCGCCGGCGATCACGGGGAAGGCGCCGACGATGGTCGCCTCGTGTTCCAGCCCGTTCTCGCCGCGAAGGCCCGCGATCGCAGCCCGGAAGCCGTCGACAACAGACATGCCGCGCGTTGCCGGCAGCAGGTCGGCCAGCCGTGCGAAGGCGCGTTCGCGGGCGGCACCTAAGCTGGCGCGGACATTGGCTTCGCTCAGCGACTTGCCGGTGGCGCCGTTCCACAGCCGCGCGGTGACGCCCTCGAAGCTCGACTTGCCGGCGAGGTTAGCTACGTGCTCGCCGGCGATGATGAGTTCGCCGCGCGCGCCGTCGACATGGCTCAACACGGTCTCGGCGGCGGGAACGCCGTCCAGACCGATCTGGCTCTTGGTGAGAATCATGTTCATGGCCCGATCTCCTTGCTTCACCCCCTCAAGGTCGGGCCTCTCGACGAGTTGATCAATCTTGATTATATAAATCAATATGAAAAAATCCGCCGAGCTGTACCTCTCCGCCCGGGAGGCCGCCGCCGAGCTCGCGATCTCACCGGCGACCCTCTACGCCTATGTCAGCCGTGGGCTGATCCGCTCCGAGCCGTCGCCGGATTCGCGCAGCCATCGCTACCGCGCCGAAGACATCAGGGGTCTGAAGGAGCGCCGCGTGCCGTCGCCGGAGCCGCGCGGCTTCCGCAATTTCGATGCCGATTTGCCGGTGATGGATTCGGCGATCGCGACCATCACCGAGCAGGGGCCGATCTATCGCGGCGTCAACTGTGTCGATCTCTCGCAGCGCGACACGCTGGAGCACACCGCGACGCTGCTGTGGGACGTCACCGGCGTCGATCCGTTCGCGCCGGACAATTGCCCGCATGTCTCCGATGAAATGCGTGCCATTGCCGAGGCCGCGCGGCGCGCCCAGCCGATCGATCGCACGGTCGCGGTGCTGGCGCTGGCGGCAAGCGCCGATCCCGGCGCCTTCACCCGCGCGCCCGATGGCCGCGCGATGGTCGGCGGGCGCATCTTGCGGCTGCTGGTCGCGACCATGCTGAACGCTGTGCCGTCGGCCGAGCCGCTGCACGAGCAGGTGGCGCGGGTCTGGACGCCCGACAACAAGCACGCGCCCGATTTGATTCGTCGCGCGCTGGTGCTGCTCGCCGATCACGAATTGAATGCGTCCACCTTCACCGCGCGCTGCGCGGCGTCGACCGGCCTCAATCTGTACGATGCCGTGATTGCGGGGCTCGTCGCGTTGAAAGGCCCGATGCATGGCGGCGCCGGCGTGCTCGCCTCGCGCCTCGTCAAGACGATGATCGACAATGACGTCGCGCCCGTGGTCCGCGAGCGGGTTGCGCTCGGCGAGCGCTTCGCCGGCTTCGGTCACGGCGTCTACAAGAAGGGCGATCCGCGCGCGATCTCATTGCTCGAGGCGCTGACGCGGGCCGGCGCGCCGCGCAAATTCACCAGGGAGGTGCCGGAGCGGATCGCGGAAGCCACCGGCGAATTCGTCAACATCGATTACGCGCTGGCGGTACTGGTGCATGCGCTGCGGATGCCCGCAGGGAGCGAGCTCGCGCTGTTCGCGATGGCTCGCAGCGTCGGCTGGATCGCGCATGCCAGCGAGCAGCTTCAGCTCGGCAAGCTGATCAGGCCCCGCGCGCGCTATGTCGGCCCGGCACCCGGGCGGGCGGGCACGACCAATAGCATCTAGGTCTTATTCGGCCGGCTTGGACGGTTCGATCATGCCGCCGCCATGGCGGCGGCGGATGGTCCAGATCGCCAGCGCCAGAATGACCGCGCCGCCCGCCACCGCGAACATCCATAGATGCTTGCCGACATGTTGATGATGCGGCAGGCCGGCATAGTCGTGCAGTGCGGTGACGGCGAGCACGCCGGGCAGCACATGCGCCGGCGCCCAGAGCAGGATGGCGGGGATGTTGACCGCGTAGAAGCGCGTCGGCGGCATGTCGAGCGCGCCGGCGGTGATCGGCACGAAGGCGCGAATCGGCGGCACGAAGCGGGCGAAGAACACCGCGAGCACGCCCCAGCGGTTGAAGAAGGCTTCGCTCTGCGCGACCACGCGCGGGTAGTTGGAGAGCGGCCAGGCCGAGAGGATCTCGCGCTGGCTGCGATAGCCGATCATGAAGGCCGTACCGTCCCCGAGCATCGCGCCGCAAGCCGCCGCGGCGAGCACCGGCCACAGCTTCAATTCGCCGCCAGGGACCAGTGCGCTCAGCGCCAGAATGATCGTCGAGCCCGGCACCAGCGAGCCGACCACCGGAACGGCTTCCAGCAGGGCAGCCAGAAACAGCGTCAGGTAAGCGAGCCAGGCATGGGCCGAAACGAATGCGATCAAAGGGTCAAGGAATGAAGTCACAGAATCCCTGGGTGGCGATGAAACAGGTCCGAGAGCTAACAACTCCGCGCCGGGCTGAAAAGTGCCCGGCCCGGACAAGGCCGCCGTGGCGCTGCGGCGAAAGTACGGCGGGATTTGCAGAGCAGCCTTCCAAAAACCGAGTTTCGCGCCTATCTTTATGATACAACGACGGAACTTTGATTTGCCCGTGGGCTTCTGCCGGCCGATGCTCTCTGCTAGGCTTGTGCGTAGCACCCCATCCGCAGCCAAATGACCTTAAATCTGGTTTCGGGAATGCCCGGGACCTCGGAGGATGAATGACGACCGCCGTCCAGACCAAAGAGCAAGAACCCGTCGGCATGCCCGACATGAAGGTTTCGGTTCGGCAGGTCTTCGGGATCGATAGCGATCTGGAAGTTCCCGCCTATTCCGAAGTCGATCCGCATGTGCCGGAAGTCGACAGCGACTATCGCTTCGACCGCGCCACCACGCTCGCGATCCTCGCCGGCTTTGCCAAGAACCGCCGCGTGATGGTCACCGGCTATCACGGCACCGGCAAGTCGACTCACATCGAGCAGGTTGCGGCCCGCCTCAACTGGCCCTGCGTACGCGTCAACCTCGACAGCCACATCAGCCGTATCGATCTCGTCGGCAAGGACGCCATCGTGGTCAAGGAAGGCAAGCAGGTCACCGAATTCCGTGACGGCATCCTGCCCTGGGCGCTGCAGCACAACATCGCGCTGGTGTTCGACGAATACGATGCCGGCCGCCCGGACGTGATGTTCGTGATCCAGCGCGTGCTGGAAGTCTCCGGCCGCCTGACGCTGCTCGACCAGAACAAGGTGATCAAGCCGCATCCGGCGTTCCGCCTGTTCTCGACCGCCAACACGGTCGGCCTCGGCGATACTTCGGGCCTCTATCACGGCACCCAGCAGATCAACCAGGGCCAGATGGACCGCTGGTCGATCGTCACCACGCTGAACTACCTCGCCCATGACGAGGAAGTCGAGATCGTGTTGGCCAAGGCGCGCCACTACCGCACGCAGGAAGGCCGCGACATCGTCAACAAGATGGTGCGCCTTGCGGATCTCACCCGCAACGCGTTCGCCAATGGCGACCTGTCGACGGTGATGAGCCCGCGCACGGTGATCACCTGGGCCGAGAACTCGGACATCTTCAACGACATCGGCTTCGCGTTCCGCGTCACCTTCCTCAACAAGTGTGACGAGCTGGAGCGGCCGCTGGTCGCCGAGTTCTACCAGCGCTGCTTCAATGTCGAGTTGCCGGAATCCTCGGTCAACGTGGCGCTCAGCTAATCCATGCCGAAAATCTCCGTCGAGCGCACAGTCACACAGACGAAGAAGGCGGTGCTCGGCGGATTGCTCCGCTACAACAACGAGAAGATGGGGAAGCAGAAGTACAAGCGCTTCGCCATCTCGCTGCGGCAAGGCGACGAGATCGTCGGCGGCATCGTCGGCGAGGTCTGGACTGCGGTGTTGTTCATCCAGCTGTTCTGGATGGAGCAGAAGTTTCGCAACAAGGGTTTTGGCGCGAAGCTGATCAAGGCGATCGAAGACGAGGCGCGGCGCTTCGGAGCCACGCAATCCTATCTGGATACGATGAGCTTCCAGGCGCCGGGCTTCTACCGCGCCAACGGATATAAAGAGTTCGGTTCGATTGAGGGGTATCCCGGCGGCGTCACGCGCCACTGGTTTACGAAATCGCTATGACAGCCTCCAATATCAAATTCCGTCCCGGATCGAAGGAAGCGCCGACCGAGCCGTTCAAGCGCTCGGTGTCGGCGTGCCTGAAGGCGATCGCCAAGAAGCCGGAGCTCGAGATCTCTTTCGCCGCCGAGCGGCCCGGGCTTGCGCCCGGCAAGGCGCGGCTGCCGGAGCCGGCGCGCAAGATGACCAAGCGCGATGCGGCGATCGTGCGCGGCCACGCCGATTCGATCGCGCTCAAGATCGCCTGTCACGATCCCAAGGTGCATCGCAAGCTGATGCCGGGCAATCCGCAGGCCCGCGGCGTGTTCGAGGCGGTCGAGCAGGCGCGCGTCGAGGCGATCGGCTCGCGGCGGATGGCCGGCGTTGCGAAGAACCTCACCGCGATGCTCGACGATCATTTCCACCGCGGCAAGTATGACGAGATCACCGACCGCGCCGACGCGCCGCTGTCGGATGCGCTGGCGATGCTGGTGCGCGAGCGTCTCACCGGCATGGCGCCGCCCGCGGCCGCCAAGAAGATGGTCGATCTCTGGCGTCCGACGCTGGAGGACAAGATCGGCTCGCGGCTCGACCAGCTCAGCCGTTTCACCGAGGACCAGGCGAGGTTCGGCGACCTCGTCCATGATCTCTTGTCGGCGCTCGATCTCGGCGACGACCGCAACATGGATTCCGACGACGACGAGGATCAGGACGAGAACCAGGACGGCGAGAGCGATCAGTCCGGCGCCGAAGGCTCGCCCGATTCCGACGCCGCGCAGGAGATGAGCGCCGATCAGGCCCAGACCACCGCGGACGAGATGAGCGAAAGCGCGATGGAGAGCGCGCAGGCCTCCACGTCAGACACGTTCGACGACGGCGAGCTCGGCGACGACGAGACGCCGGGCGAGGCGACGCGGCCGAATTCGCGCGGTCAGAACGAACCGCGCGGCCCGGAATATCATGCCTTTGCGCCGAAATTCGACGAGGTGATCGCGGCTGAAGACCTCTGCGACCACGACGAGCTCGAGCGGCTGCGCTCCTATCTCGACAAGCAGCTCGCGCATCTGCAGGGCATCGTGGCGCGGCTCGCCAACCGTCTGCAGCGCCGCCTGATGGCGCAGCAGAACCGCGCCTGGGATTTCGATCTCGAGGAAGGCATCCTCGATCCGGCGCGGCTGTCGCGCGTCGTCACCGATCCCTATCATCCGCTGTCCTTCATGCACGAGAAGGAGGCGACCTTCCGCGACACCGTGGTGACGTTGCTGCTGGATAACTCCGGCTCGATGCGCGGCCGTCCGATCACGGTCGCCGCCACCTGCGCCGACATCCTGGCGCGCACGCTGGAGCGTTGCGGCGTCAAGGTCGAGATCCTCGGCTTCACCACCCGCGCCTGGAAGGGCGGGCAGTCGCGCGAGGCGTGGCTTGCCGCCGGCAAGCCGGCCAATCCCGGACGTCTCAACGATCTCAGGCACATCATCTACAAGTCGGCCGATGCGCCGTGGCGTCGCGCGCGGAAAAATCTCGGCCTGATGATGCGCGAGGGTCTCCTGAAGGAGAACATCGACGGCGAGGCGCTCGACTGGGCGCACAAGCGTCTGCTTGCGCGTCCCGAGCAGCGCCGCATCCTGATGATGATCTCGGACGGCGCGCCGGTCGACGACTCCACGCTGTCGGTCAATCCCGGCAACTATCTCGAGCGGCACCTGCGCCACATCATCGAGGAGATCGAGACCCGCTCGCCGGTCGAGCTGATCGCGATCGGCATCGGTCATGACGTGACGCGCTACTATCGCCGTGCCGTCACCATCGTGGATGCCGAAGAGCTTGGCGGTGCCATCACCGAAAAGCTCGCCGAGCTGTTCAGCGAGACCCACGGCTCGGCGCCCGCACCGGGCACCCGGCGCCGCCTCCACTCGTGAGACATGCGCTCACCCCTTAGCCGCCGCCATTTCCTGAGAGATGTGGCGGCGGGGCTGTCGGCCGCAGCGTTACCGCGTCTCGCGCAGGCGGAAGGCGCGAGCCAGCCGGCGCTGACGCCGGGACCGCCCGGCAGGCCGGGCCGTCACCGGGTCGATGAACCCGTCGCGGTCGAGGTCAACGCACGGTCGCTGCCGTCGTTCGACATCCGTGATCGTGCAAAGGTGCGGTTCGGCGCGCTGGAATATCGCAGCGGTCTCATTCTGACCTCGTCGTTCTCCGGTTTCGGTGGCCTCTCGGCGCTCAGGCTCGACGCCAGGGGCGAACGCTTCATCGCGGTCAGCGACCAGGGCACCTGGTTCACCGGCCGCATCGTCTATCGCGGCCGCGACATGATCGGGCTCGACGATGTCGAGGCGGCGCCGCTGCTCGGGGCCGACGGCCGGCCGATTACCGCGACCCGTGGCTGGTATGATTCTGAATCGCTCGCGCTCGACGGCTCGATAGCCTATGTCGGGCTCGAGCGGGTCAACCAGGTGCTGCGCTACGATTTCGCCAAGGGCTTCACCCGCGCGCGCGGCGAGGTGGTGCCGCTGCCGCCGGCGGCGCGCAAGCTGCCCATCAACAAGGGGCTCGAGGCATTGGTCTTCGTGCCCAATCTATCCAAGGGACAGGCGCTGGCCGGCACGCTGATTGCGATGTCGGAACGCGGGCTCGATGCGAGCGGCAATTTGATCGCCTTCCTGGTTGGCGGCAAGACGCCGGGTCAGTTCAGTGTCCGCCGCACCGAGAATTTCGACATCAGCGACGCGGTGCTGCTGCCGTCGGGCGATCTGTTGATCCTGGAGCGGAAATTCTCCTGGCTCGGCGGCGTCGGCATCCGCATCCGCCGCCTCGCGCTGTTCGACATCGCGCCCGGCGCCGTCGTCGACGGCCCGGCGATCTTCAATGCCGATCTCGGCAACGAGATCGACAATATGGAAGGCATCGACGCCCATGTCACCGCGGAGGGCGAGACCGTGCTGACAATGATCTCCGACGACAATTTCTCCCTGATCCAGCGCAATCTGCTGCTGCAATTCACGCTGGTGGAGTGAGGTGCCGCCAAGGGGCACCGTTAGAGCATTGCTGATCTGCTTCCGGCCTGCGGGCATTCCGGACGGTTGGTGATCGCCCGGGCTGCCTCTATCTTCATGTGGCCTTGTCCCCGATCCCGGATATCCCCGCATGAGCACCCTGTTTTCGCCGATCGAACTGCGCAGCCTCAAACTCTCCAATCGCATCATGGTCTCGCCGATGTGCCAGTACTCGGCCGTCGACGGCTCGGCCACCGACTGGCACTTCACTCACATCAACATGCTGGCGCTGTCGGGTGCTGCGATGTTCTGCATCGAGGCCACCCATGTCGAGGATATCGGGCGGATCACACCGGGCTGCCTCGGCCTCTACAGCGATGCCAATGAGGCGGCGCTGAAGCCGATCCTGGCCTCGGTGCGCAAGCATTCCAAGGCGGCGGTCGCGATGCAGCTCGCCCATGCCGGCCGCAAGGCGTCGAGCCAGCGTCCGTGGGAGGGCGGGCAGCTGATCCCGATTGCCGATGGCGGCTGGCAGACCGTTGGGCCTTCGGCGGTGCCGCACAAGGAAAGCGAGGCCGCGCCGGTGGCGCTCGACGACGCCGGCCTGAAGCGCATCCGCGAGGCCTTTGTCGCGTCGGCGAAACGCGCCGACCGGCTCGGCATCGACGCGCTCGAGCTGCACGGCGCGCACGGTTATCTGCTGCACCAGTTCCTGTCGCCGATCGCCAACAAGCGCACCGACCGCTATGGCGGTTCGCTCGAGAACCGCATGCGCTTCCCGCTGGAAGTGTTTGATGCGGTGCGCGCCGTATTTCCGGATCACAAGCCGATCGGCATGCGGGTGTCGGCGACCGACTGGGTCGAGGGTGCCTGGGACCTTGCGCAGACAGTTGAATTTGCCAAGGAGCTGAAGAAGCGCGGCGTCGACTGGATGGACGTCTCCTCCGGAGGCGTGTCGCCGCTGCAGAAGATCCCGCTTGCGCCGGGCTATCAGGTCCCGGCGGCGCAGGCGGTGAGGGAGGCGACCGGCGTCACCACGATGGCGGTCGGCCTGATCACCGAAGCGAAGCAGGCGGAGGAGATCGTCGCGTCCGGGAAGGCCGACATGGTCGCGCTCGCCCGCGGCATGCTCTACGACCCGCGCTGGGGCTGGCACGCCGCCGCCGAGCTCGGCGGCGAGGTGAGCGCGCCGCCGCAATATTGGCGCTCGCAGCCCTCGACCCAGAAGGCGCTGTTCGGCAAGACCACGTTCGGCGCGCGGTAGAACCTTTGCCCGGATGGAGTGAGGCGAAATCCGAGAGTATCTCGGGTGAGCCACCATCCCGGATTGCGCTTCGCTCCATCCGGGCTACGTCGATCAGCCATTGTTCTGCCGCTGCCAGGGCAGCTACTCTCCGAGTGCGTGCGGAAGACACGCATCGAAACAAAGAGAGGAAACCCATGGAACTCGGATACTTCGCGATGCCGTCGCATCCGCCGGAGTGCGGACTGAAAGAGGGCCACGACTGGGACCTGCAGGTGCTGCGCTGGCTGGACGAGCTCGGCTATCAGGAAGCCTGGATCGGCGAGCATCACACCGCGCCCTGGGAGCCGCATCCGTCGCCCGATCTGTTGGTGGCGCAGGCGCTGCTGCAGACCAAGAACATCCGCATCGGGCCCGGCGGCTTCCTGCTGCCGTACCATCATCCGGCCGAGCTCGCCAACCGCGTCGCGATGCTCGATCACATCTCGAACGGACGCCTGAACTTCGGCGTTGCCGCCTCGGGTCTGCCGAGCGACTGGGCGATGTTCAACGTCGACGGCATGTCCGGCCAGAACCGCGACATGACCCGCGAGGCGCTCGAGATCATCCTGAAGATGTGGACCGAGCCGGCGCCGTGGACCCACAAAGGCAAGTTCTGGACAGTGAGCAAGCCGGACACGATGTTCGACTTTCTCAAGCCCCACATCAAGCCTCAGCAAGCGCCGCATCCGCCGATCGGTGTCGCGGGATTGTCGAAGAACTCGGACACGCTGAAGCTTGCCGGCGAGCGTGGCTTCATTCCGATGAGCCTCAATCTCAATCCGGCCTATGTCGGCAGCCATTGGGACTCGGTCGAGGCCGGCGCCGCCAAGACCGGCCGCAAGCCGAGCCGCAAGGACTGGCGGATGGTGCGCGAGGTCTTCGTCGCCGATACCGACGCGGAGGCCTGGAAGCTCTCGACCGGCGACATGATGGGCCGGATGATGGGCGAGTATTTCCTGCCGCTGCTCGGCCATTTCGGTTTCAAGGATTATCTGAAAGCGTCGCCCGACGTGCCGGACAGCGACGTCACTGTCGAATATTGCGCCCGCAACAACTGGATCGTCGGCTCGCCTGCGACGGTCACCGAGAAGATCGAGAAGATCTATCAGGAGGTCGGCGGCTTCGGCGTGCTCCTGGTGTTCGGCTTCGACTACAAGCACAAGCCCGAGGCCTGGCACAATTCGCTGCGGCTCTTGAAGCAGGAAGTGCTGCCGCGGCTGAAGCATCTCGACGCCTCGGTCGGCCGCGCGGCGTAAGCGGATGAGATCACGCGGGGCAGCGGCAACGCTGCCCCGCGTTTCACGTCGTGACCCCGCCGGAAGCAGCCGCCGGATCGATCGCTACCTTGGATCGATCAATCATCATTCCATGCCGCGATAGGTGTGAACCGGCGCACCAAAGCGTCACGAGGTCGCGGCCATTTGAGACGTGGCGACTTTCGCGACGTGTCGAAAAGGCCTAGCTTGATTGGCGGCGCAATTCATTGATGAGGCATAGCGATGCGCAGCCGCGTCAGAAAATTTGCCCATGTCCTGGAGCGCTTCGGCCTTGCCCTGGCGGGCGCCGCAAGCGGCCTGTTCGTCGCCATCCATGTCGGCTCGAGCGTGTCGGCGCTGACCTCGCAGGCGTTCCTGCTGATCATGATGCTGGGCGGCGCGATCGGCTTCTATCTCGGCATCGACACGCCGCCAAAGCTCTTCCACCCGAAGGAGGCCGCCTCGACGCGCAAGATCGACGCGGCGGAGCTGCTCAGCGCGATCGGCACCTTCCTCGCGACCATGGTGGCGTTCTTCTCGGTCGGCGTCGTGGTGCTGCGCAGCGAGCCCGATATCGCCTGGACCGCGGCGATCATGGCGGGCTGGGTGCTTGGCGTCGCCATGCAGATCGTCGCCGGCACGATCGCCCGCACCCGGGTCTGACGCGGCGGAGCGGAGCGAGGCCAGGCCGGCTTCGCTCCGCCTGGCTTATTTATTTGCGATCTTGCTGGGGTCCTTGACCGCCTTGAAGGTCTCGTGCTCGACGGCGTACAGCTCGCCGCCGACCTTCTCGACCTTGCGGATGTAGATGTCGTGGATGACGTCGCGCGTCATTGGGTCGATCGACATCGGGCCACGCGGGCTTTCCCAGGCCATGCCCTTCATGGCTTCGATCAGAGCGTCACCATTGGTCTTGCCGCCGGTCGCTTTCAACGCCGCGTAGATCAGATGCATGCCGTCATAGGCGCTGACACTGATGAAGTTCGGGCGGACGTTGGCATTGGCCTTGCGGAACGCTGCGACATAGTCGCGGTTCAGGTCGGAGGGATGCGCCGCGGAGTAGAACCCCGCCGTGATCGTGCCGATCATGGCATCGCTCATCCCCGGCAGGTCCTCGTCGTCGGCGAGGTCGCCGGGGCCGATCAGCTTGATCCCGCTCTTGTCCAACCCGCGCTCGACAAATTGCTTGGCCAGGATACCGGCCTGGCTTGTCGGGACGAAAATGAACAGCGTATCGGGATTGCCGTCCCGCGCACGCTGCAGGAACGGCGCGAAGTCGGGATTGGCCAGCGGCACTTTCAGCGCTTCGACGACCGATCCGCCCGCCGCGGTGAAGCTCGCCGAAAATACCCCGGCGGCTTCACGCCCGGGTGCCCAGTCGGACGCGATGATGGTGGCCCGCTTCGATCCGTTCTTGGCCGCCCAGTCCGCCAACACGCTGGCCTGCTGCGCATGCGTCCAGCTGGTGCGCACGAAATAGGGCGACCTTTCGGTCACGATCGACGTGCCCGATATCATGACGACGGTTGCCGTCTTGCTCTCGGTGACCAGCGGTGCGAGCGCTAGCACGCTCGGCGTCAGCCCGCCGCCGAGGATCTCGGCCTTGTCGTTGACGATCAGCTCCTGCGCAATGCGCTTGGCGTTATCAGGTACGCTGGCATCGTCGCGGACGATCAGTTCGATCTTGCGGCCGGCGATCATGTCGCCGTGCTGCGCCATGTAGAGCCGCGCCCCGGCGACCGCCTGCTTGCCAACCGGCCCCAGCACGCCGGTCAACGGCATCACCAGCCCGACCTTGACGACGTCCTGCGCCCGGGCGGGTGCCGGTTGCACCGCCGCGAGCGCCAGCACAGTCCCGACCAACACCGCAAGCGGCGTCCTCGACATGGTCAACCTCCGGCGTGCCCGGAAATGATGCCGGGCCAGTCCGCGACTATCGGCTTCGCCGCAGGGAAGTCCTGATCAACAAGTGACAGAACGGCGAAATTCCTGCTAAATTTCCCGGATTGGTGCCGTCTGTGGGCATGGAGTGATCTCTATGGACCCGGCGACTGATTCCATTTTGATTTTTGATTCATTTGTGTTCGATCCCGCCCGCGGCGTCGTTCGCGTGGATGGCGTCGAGCTTGATCTCAGGCCGAAATCATTCGCGGTGCTCGCCTGTCTCGTCGGCAACGCCGGGCGGTTGGTATCCAAGCAGGATCTGCACGCGGCAGTCTGGGGCAACGTCGCCGTCTCGGACGATTCGCTGGTACAGTGTATCCGCGAGCTGCGCCTGAAGTTGCGAGATGGCGAGCACCGCATCATCAAGACGGTGTCGCGCCGGGGATACCGGCTCGATGCCGAGCCCGTTCTGCCTTCGCACGACCATGAACCGAGCAACGTCCCGCGTCCGGCGTCAACTTCCCGGAGCCTCGCGGCACGTCCCGCCGCGCTTCCCCGATGGTGGCTGGCCGGTGGCCTGTCGGTGATCGCCTTCGCGACTTTGGCCACCGCTCCGCTGATTGCCGATGGCATGCGGCATCCTCTGGCGGAGTTGGTGAATTGGCTTGCGCCTGGGGATCACGGCATCGTGCCAGATCAGGATGTCGAGCGGATCGCCTCACTGGCCGTCGAGAAGCAACTGCCGCTTCCCGCCTTTCGCATTCGCGCGCCGGCAGACGACGTGCCGGACAATGTCCGCCGCTTTCTCGGTGTGTGGGCGAGTGACGAGGGATGGATCAACTCGCACCGCCAATTCATGATGATCGTCACCAGTGTCGACCGCGAAGGTGTTGCGACCGGCTATCTCGTGAACGGACCGGCGATGCCGCATAGCCGTACACCCGGACCCGGCTTCTCCGGCGGTTTTACCGGGCAAGTCTCGGACGGTATCCTGCGATATGACGGCAATGCGGGAGTGCATTCCGCTTCCATCACCGGGGACGGACGGATCGAGTTCAAGCTCGTCTTTCGTGAAGGAGGGACAGGTGTCGTGTTCCTCGAACCGCTCTGGACTCTCGCCCGTCCAGGCCGCGTCGCACACAATCAGACTTGATCCCCGTTCGCGATGCTGGTCGCCACGCAGATCGTTGCCCGGGCTTGGCTACGCGCCGCGCGTGACGCCCAATCCGGCGAGGTGCGTGTCGACGAACTGCGCGAGCCGCTCGCGCAGCTGCTCCGGCGGGACCGCGACCATGCGCTCCTCGAGGCCGAGCGAGATGATGCCGTGGACCGCGGAGAACATCATCCGCGACAGCAGCGCGACGTCGTCAGGATCGCGATCGGGCAGCAGCCGCAGCAGCGGCGCATGCATCAGCGCGAACGCATCCATCACCATCGCGAGGATATCTTCCGGAAACGGCCGGTCGTCCTCCATCCGGTGCTCGAACAGTGAGCGCAGCAGATTGGCATGCTCGGTGGCGAAGCCGAGATAAGCGTCCGCGAGCCCGTGCAGCTGGCGCAGGGGATCGTCTGATGGAACCGCCTTGAGCCGCGCGGTCAGAGCCTGAACGGTCTCCCGGTTTACGGTCAGGATCAGGCCGTCGAAGTCGCCGAACTCGTTATAGACGCTGCCGATGGAGCAGCCGGCGGCCTCGGCGACATCGCGAACCTTCAATGATCTCAATCCTTTAGTGGCGATATACCGACGCGCGATCTCGATCAGCAAAGCGCGCCGCTGAAGTTTTTTCCGGTCTCGTCGCGATTCTTCTTGAACAATGTTCATTTTCGAGCTACTTATTTGAGCGTTGCTCAAGTTGGCATAGGAGGCCACTCACATGCAGACCCTAGCACTTCAATTGACCACCACCTTCGTCGATGACGCGATCGAGCTCGTGAAGGGCTTTGGCCGCACCATCCTGTCCCTGGCGATGGCGCCGATCGAGCGGATCGCCCGCGCCTGCGACGTCGCAGGCGTCCTGGAGCAGCGGCGCGCCGATCGGCGCGCCAAGCGCCCGGCGGCACAGCGTGGCGGCCGCTGCAAGTCACGCAACTGCCGATGGTCACCGTTCCGCGGCCTGAGTGAACTGACCTGAAGCGCTCACCCCGCAATTGTCGCCGAAACCTCAACAAAGCGCTCACCATGTCCTCGCGAGCCGATCTCGAGATCGATCAACCCCAGGTCTGGATAAGGTCTCGTACATCTCTGGCGGGCAATGTCCCCGCGGCCCGGCACTTGCGGATGTGCGCCGGTTCGAACCGATACGTTGCGGAAAAGACTAAAGGCTGCGGGATATCAGTCATTTTCACCACGCCCCCCATTCTCTGCCCCACGAATTCGCAGACCTGCCAGCGCCGTGCGCGCTAACCCAAGGAACCGGTCATGATCAAGGAATTGATGACGTCCCGCCGCTTCGCGCCGCTGTTCTGGTCGCAATTCTGCTCGGCATTGAACGACAACGTGCTGAAGAACGCGCTGGTCATCATGCTGCTGTATGGCGTCGCCAATGAGCAGGGGCCGGCATTGGTCCAGCTCGCGGGTGCGGTGTTCATCGCTCCGTTCTTCGTGCTGTCGGCGCTCGGCGGCGAACTCGCCGACCGTTACATCAAGTCCGTCGTCGCCCGGCGGCTGAAGTTCTTCGAGATCTTCGCCGCCGCCTTCGCCGCGGCCGGCTTCTTCACCCATTCGATCCCGCTGCTGTTCATCGCGCTGGCGCTGTTCGGCATCGTGGCCGCGCTGTTCGGCCCGGTGAAGTACGCGGTGCTGCCCGACCAGCTGTCGGTGTCCGAACTCGCGACCGGCAACGCGCTGGTCGAGGGTGCGACATTCATGGCGATCCTGATCGGCACCATCGCGGGCGGCATGTTCGTCGCCGGCGCCAGCCACATGGGCTGGATCTGTGCCGCCGTGGTCGGCCTGTCCGTGCTGTCCTGGGGATTTGCGTCGCGCATTCCGGTGACGCAGCCCTCCGCGCCGGATCTGCCGATCACCAGGAATCCCTGGACCTCGACCGTGCGCCTGTTGAAGTCGCTCTATTCCGAGCCGCGGCTGTGGGACGGCATGGTGATCGTGTCCTGGTTCTGGATGGTCGGCGCGATCGTGCTGTCGCTGCTGCCTGCGCTGATCAAGGAAGGCGTCGGCGGCACCGAGGGCGTGGTCACGCTGTGCCTCGCCGTGTTTGCGATCGGCATCGCCGCCGGTTCGCTGTTCGCCGCGCAGCTCAGTCATGTCAGGCCGAATCTCGCACTGGTGCCGATCGGCGCCATCGTGATGGGCGTGGTCGGCCTCGACCTCGCCTGGGCGATTGCCACCACCTCGCTCGGCAAGGATGTCACCGCGGCTGCGTTCGCGACCTCGTTCGGTGGCTTCCGCATGCTGGCCGACTTCTTCCTGTTCGCGTTCGGCGGCGGCCTGTTCGTGGTGCCGTCGTTCGCCGCGGTGCAGGCCTGGACCGCGCCGTCCGAGCGCGCCCGCATCATCGCCGCCGGCAACATCCTGCAGGCGGGCTTCATGGTCGCCGGCGCAGTGTTCGTCGGCGCGCTGCAGGCTACCGGCCTGCCGATCGCCTGGATCTTCTTCGGCCTCGCCATCGCGAGCTTCGGCACCGTCTGGTTCGTGTTGACCAAGTGGGGCAAGGAGGGCGTCCGCGATTTCGGTGCGCTGCTGTTCCGCGCGCTGTTTCGTCTCGAGGTGCGCGGCATGGAGAACCTGCCGCCCGAAGGCACTCGGATGCTGATCGCGCCCAACCATGTCAGCCTGGTCGACGGTCCGCTGCTGCATGCCATGCTGCCGATCGATGCGAGCTTCGCGGTCGACACCGGCATCTCCAAGGCGTGGTGGGCCAAGCCGTTCCTGAAGATGATCAAGCACTACACGATGGATCCGTCGAAGCCGCTGGCTGCGCGCGACCTGATCAAGCTGGTCGCCGCCGGCGAGCCGGTCGTGATCTTCCCCGAAGGCCGCATCACGGTCTCCGGCTCTCTGATGAAGGTCTATGACGGCACCGCGATGATCGCCGACAAGGCCGACGCGGTGGTGGTGCCGGTCCGCATCGAGGGCGCGCAGCGCTCGCATCTCAGCTATCTCAAGAATGGCGAGATCAAGCGCTCCTGGTTCCCCAAGGTGACGATCTCGATCCTGCCGCCGGTGAAGCTGCCGGTCGACCAGGCGCTGAAGGGCAAGGCGCGCCGCAACGCCGCCGGCGCCGCGCTGCAGGACGTCATGATCAACGCCATGGTCCAGAACGCGATGCTCGACCAGACCCTGTTCGAGGGCCTCGGCCACGCCTATCGCGACCGCGACACCGGCAAGCCTGTTATCGAGGACGCGCTCGGCACCAAGCTGACCTATCGCAAGCTGATCCTCGGCGCGCAGGTGCTGAGCCGCAAGCTCGAGCAGGGCACCGTTGTCGGTGAGAATGTCGGCGTGCTGCTGCCGAATTCGGCCGGCGTTGCCGTCGTGTTCATGGCGCTGCAGACCATCGGCCGCGTGCCGGCGATGCTCAACTTCTCGGCAGGCCCGGTCAACGTGCTGGCCGCGATGAAGGCGGCGCAGGTCAAGACCGTGCTGACCTCGCAGGCCTTCATCGAGAAGGGCAAGCTCGACAAGCTGATCGCGGCAATGGCCGGCCAGGCCCGCGTCATCTACCTCGAAGACGTGCGCGGCGGCATCACCCTCACTGATAAGATCGCGGGCTTCCGCGCCGGCATCGCGCCGCGCGTCGCGCGACATGCGAATGATCCCGCGGTCATCCTGTTCACCTCGGGCTCGGAAGGCACGCCGAAGGGCGTCGTGCTGTCCCACCGCAACATCCTCGCCAACGCGGCGCAGGCGCTGGCGCGGGTCGATGCCAACGCCAACGACAAGGTGTTCAACGTCCTGCCGGTGTTCCATTCGTTTGGTTTGACCGGCGGCATGATGATGCCGATCCTCGGCGGCATTCCGATCTTCATGTATCCGTCGCCGCTGCATTACCGGATCGTGCCCGAGCTGATCTACCAGACCGGCGCGACCATCCTGTTCGGCACCGACACGTTCCTCACCGGCTACGCCCGCTCGGCGCACGCCTATGATTTCCGCACGCTGCGGCTCGTCATCGCCGGTGCGGAAGCGGTGAAGGAGCGCACGCGGCAGGTCTACATGGAGCGTTACGGCATCCGCATCCTCGAGGGCTACGGCGTCACCGAGACCGCGCCGGTGCTCGCGATGAATACGCCGATGGCCAACCGTCAGGGCACCGTCGGCCGGATCTCGCCGCTGATGCAGTACCGCCTCGATCCGGTCCCGGGCATCGAGGAGGGCGGACGCCTGTCGGTGAAGGGGCCGAACGTGATGCTCGGCTACCTCCGCGCCGAGAACCCCGGCGTGCTCGAGCAGCTCGCCGAGGGCTGGCACGACACCGGCGACATCGTCACCGTCGACGCGCAGGGCTTCATCGCGATCAAGGGCCGCGCCAAGCGCTTTGCCAAGATCGCAGGCGAAATGGTCTCGCTCTCGGCGGTCGAGACGATGGCGTCGGCGCTGTGGCCGCAGGCGATGTCGGTTGCGGTCACGCTGCCCGATCAGCGCAAGGGCGAGCGCATCGTGCTGCTCACCACGCAGAAGGATGCCGACCGCGCCGCCATGCAGCGCCAGGCCAAGAGCGTTGGCGCCTCCGAGCTCGCGGTGCCCGCCGACATCCGCATCGTCGACAAGGTGCCGCTGCTTGGTACCGGCAAGACTGACTATGTCGGCGCCACCGCGCTCGCCAAGGAAATAGCGGCGGAACTCGCCGCCGCGCCCGCGGCGCAGGCCGAACCCGCGGACGATGAGGGTGAAGCCGAGCCGGAGACGCTGCAGCAACACGTTGCATGAGCCTTGGCCTGAGTCCCGGCATGATGGTTGTGCTTTTCGGGAGCATGTTGTCAGATAGACGGCAACTGCTCCCGAGAAAGCATGATCATGCTGGACAAACTGAACCCGGCTACGGCGGACGCGCCTGAACTGATCGCCGAGCGCTGGATCGGCGCGCTCGATGCGGCGCTCGCCGGCCGCGCCGCTGAGGGTCTTTCCGGGCTATTCGCGCCCGAGAGCCACTGGCGCAACATCTTCGGTATCTCCTGGCACTTTGCGACGTTCAGCGGGCGGCAGCGCGTCGTTGCCGAGCTGCTGGAACGCGCTGCCGCGGTCAACGCGCGCGGATTTCGCCTTGATGATCGTGCCTTGATACCGCGACGCGCCGTGGTGGCCGGACGCGAGGTGATCGAGGCCGTCTTCACCTTCGACACGTCGAATGGGCCGGGCACCGGCGCGATCCGACTGCTGCACGATGCGGGCGGGAATTCCGCGGCGTGGACGTTCTCCTCCATGCTCGATTTCAATCGCATCTGCGACGCGCGCGGAGATCAAGCCGCGGAGCAATCCCATGCGCGCGATTTCGCCGCACCCGACTGGCTGGAGCAGCGCGAGGCCTCGCGCGCCTATGCCGACCGCGAGCCTGATGTGCTGATCGTCGGCGGCGGCCATGCCGGCATCGCGACTGCCGTCGAGTGCAAGCGGATCGGGCTCCACGCCCTGATCGTCGATCGCGAGCGCCGCATCGGCGACAATTGGCGGCTGCGCTATCGCGGCCTCAAGCTGCACAACAAGACACCGGTCAATCTGTTTCGTTACCTGCCGTTCCCGCCGACCTTCCCGGACTACATCCCGAAGGACAAGATCGCGAACTGGCTGGAAAGCTATGTCGACATCATGGAGCTCGACTTCTGGACCGAGACCTCGTTCGAAGGCGCGCGCTATGACGACACGATGCAACGCTGGACGGTGACGCTGCAACGAAACGACGGTCCGCGCACGCTGCATCCGAAGCACATCGTGCTCGCAACCAGCGTCAGCGGTACGCCGAACATTCCGACCATCCCCGGCATCGAGCGCTTCGGCGGCAAGGTGCTGCATTCCAGCCAATTCGCGGCGGGGCGGGAATGGACAGGGCGCTCGGTGGTCGTGTTCGGCACCGGCACCAGCGCGCATGACATCTGCCAGGAGCTGCATGCGGCCGGCGCCGACGTCACCATGATCCAGCGCAGCCCGACCATGGTGGTCAATGTCGAGCCGGCGCAGCTCTACGACAAGACTTATCTCGGCGACGGTCCGCCGATCGAGGTGCGCGATATCCTCAATTCCGGCGTGCCGCTGCCGGTGATGAAGGTCGCGCACAAGATCATCACCGACGAGGTGAAGCGGCTCGATGCGGCGCTGTTGTCACGGCTGGAGCGCGCCGGCTTCCGTCTCGAATTCGGCGAGGACGGCACCGGCTGGCCGCTCAAGTTCCGCTCCCGCGGCGGCGGCTATTACTTCAACGCCGGCTGCTCCGAGCTGATCGCCGACGGCAAGATCCGCCTGATCCAGGCTGCCGACATCGTTGATTTCACCGCAACCGGCCTCGCGCTGAAGGACGGCACATCGCGCGCCGCCGAGCTGTTCGTGCTCGCCACCGGCTACAAGGGCCCCGCTTATTTGGTCGGCAGGCTGTTCGGCGACGATGTCGCCGCGCGGGTCGGGCGGGTCTGGGGCTTCGACGACGCGACACAGGAGCTGCGCAACATGTGGACGCGCACGCCGCAGCCCGGCCTCTGGTTCACCGGCGGCGCGTTCTCGCAGGCCCGCATCTATAGCCGGTTCATCGCGCTGCAGATCGCCGCGATCGAGGCCGGCACGCTTTCCAAGCACTTGAATTGCAAGCACTGAACTGAAGGACTCCCATGCCGCTCCCGCTCGATGCCATCATTGCCAACATCATCCCGCTGCTGCCGCTGCGCGACCCTGCCACCATGACGCCGCAGAGCGCGCGCGATTCGCTGCGCGCGCTGGCCGAGGCGCGCAAGGCAGTGCCGCCGCCGCCGGTCGATGTTGCCAGCGACATCGAGGTGCAGGGCGCCGGCGGCAAGCTCGCCGCGCGGCTCTATCGCAACGGCAGCGGCACGGCGCCGACCGTGATCTTCTTCCACGGCGGCGGCTGGGTCGCCGGCGATCTCG
Source organism: Bradyrhizobium macuxiense (assembly GCF_007993935.1). Lineage (GTDB taxonomy): Bacteria > Pseudomonadota > Alphaproteobacteria > Rhizobiales > Xanthobacteraceae > Bradyrhizobium > Bradyrhizobium macuxiense_A. Next base: position 620,689 of record NZ_VITY01000004.1, read on the forward strand.
AGACCCATGATCGCCAGGCCCGCAACCTCGTGATCGAGACCGGCGCCGTGGTGATCTCGGTCGATTACCGCCGGCCGCCGGAAACGCGCTTTCCCGGCGCGTTCGAGGATGCATTCGCCGCGGTCCGCGACGTGGTGGCGCGCATCAGCGAATTCGGCGGCGATCTCTCCCGCGTCGGCGTCGCCGGCGATTCCGCGGGCGGCAATCTCGCCGCGACCACGGCGCTCGCCTGCCGCGACACCGGCATCACGCTCGCCGGGCAATTGCTGGTCTATCCCGTCATCGACGTGGTCGGCAATTTCGCCGATCCGACAGAGAACGCCAAATTCCCGTCGCGCGCCGAGAATGCGGAGGGCTACTTCCTGTCGCGCGCGGTGATGGAGTGGTTCTGCGGCCACTATCTCGCGAACTCCGCGCAAGGCACTGACTGGCGCGTCTCACCGTTGCGCGCGACGAGCCTCAAACGTGCCGCGCCGGCGGTCGTCACCACAGCCTGGTTCGACCCGCTGCGCGACGAGGGCCATGCCTACGCCAAGGCGTTGCAGGCGGCCGGCGTGCCGGTGGCGTATCACACAGGCGAGGGGCTCATTCACGGCTATTTCGGCCTCGGCGATGCGTCGGACGCCGCGCGCGCCGAGGCGCAGCGCGCGCGGGCGGATTTTCGGGTGTTGCTGGAGCGGGGAGTTTGATTCCTTCCCGTCGTCCCGGCCAAGCGAAGCGCGAGCCGGGACCCATAACCACAGGGTGCAGTTGTCGTGCGACGCTGTGGCCCCGGCTCGCTCCATCCCCACGCCCTGTGGTTATGGGTCCCTGCTTACGCAGGGACGACGAGTCTTGGCTTGGATGATTTAGCGTCCCATCACCCCTCAATCATTCCCGATCGTGTCGCCGAACAGCTGCCAGGTCTCGCCGTTGAACTTCTGCAGCCGCATCGCTTCGACCGGGAAATAATCGGTCGGCGAGGTCTTCACCTTGATGCCGGGCAGGAACATCGGCAGCGCGATGTCGAGGTTGGCGGCCTGCTTCATGATGTTCTCATGGGTGAGGTCGTCGCCGCATTGCTTGAGCACCTGCACCGTCGCCTCCGCCACCACATAGCCGTAGACGATCAACTGGTCCTGCAGATTGCCCTCCGGAAAATAGCTCTTCATGAAGTCCTGCCAGGCGATCACGTCCGGATCCGTCTTCCATTGCGGATCGTTCGGATCCTTCAGCGAGTAGGACGAGATGATGTCCTTGGAATATTCGAAGCCGGCCGGCTTCAGCACCGAGGACACCGAGGTCGAGGTCGCCGCGAGGAAGAACAGGTCCGGTTTCCAGCCGATCTCGCCGATCTTCTTGATCGCCTGCGCCGCCTGCTTGGGGATCGCGTGCATGAACAGCACGTTGGCGCCGGAGGCTTTCAGCTTCACGATCTGGCTGTCGACGGTCGGGTCGGTCGATTCATAGGTCGCTTCCGCCACCACCATCTTGGCGGTGTTCTCCGGCCCCAGCCCCTTCTTGAAGCCGTTGCCGTAATCCTTGCCGGCGTCGTCGTTCTGGTAGAACAGCGCGATCTTGGCGTTCGGCTTCTGGGTCAGCACATATTTCGCATAGACCGCGGTCTCGGCCTGGTACGACGGCTGGAAGCCGATGGTCCACGGATAATGCGCGTAATCGCCCCACAACGTGGCGCCGGCGCCGACGAACAGCTGCGGCACTTTCTTGTCGTTGAGATATTTGCGCACGGCAAGGCCCGTCGGCGTGCCCAGTGGATTGAGGATCGCGGCGACCTCTTCCTGCTCCACCAGCTTGCGGGTCTGCTCCACCGTCTTCGGCGGCGAGTAGCCGTCGTCGAGCGTGATCAGGTTGATCTTGCGCCCGTTCACGCCGCCCTTGTCGTTGATCATCCTGAAGTAGGCGGCCTGCGTCTTCGCGATCACGCTGTAGGCCGACGCCGCGCCCGAGAATGGCGAGGTCTGTCCGAGCTTGATCTCGGTGTCGCTGGCACCCGCGCCGTATTTCTTCTCGGCGGCGTGCACCTGCGTCGCGAGCGCAAGCGTGAGCGCTGCCGTGATGGCCTTCCAATTCATCGTGAGCCTCCCTGTGCGTTTTTTTGTTGTTCGCGCGGGAGAGCTTACGCAGGTCGGGGGAGGCAGGCTTGCGACGAGGCGCCGGGGCAGGAATGCGAAAATGCGGCGGGGTGCAATTGAGGGCGGGGGCATAACCACCAGCGTCGTCCCGGCGAAGGCCGGGACCCATTACCCCGGCTGCCTATTTGGTGCGACGCTGGGGCAACATTCCGCTCAACGGCAAATATCAGTGGTAATGGGTCCCGGCCTGCGCCGGGACGACGATGATGGAAAGATCAGCGGTAGCGCACGCTGCCGGTGGTGACCGGATCGGTCGGCAGCACGGTGGCGCCGGCGCGGTTGGCGGCGGCGGAGGTGATCATGCCGGGCTCGCCCTTCAGCACATTGCGGGGCGGGTTGAATTCGAGGATGACGAGGGCGGCGGTCGCGAGCACCGCCACGGCGGCGGTTGCGAGCGCAGGCACCAGTCTTCCGCGCGTATCGGCTGCGCGAACTTGCATTGATCAATTCCTTTATCGGGATCGTTCTTTGGACGTGACATAAGAACGGCCAAGCTTCTTCCCAAGAGTGCGGCATGCATGCCTCACAATCAGTTGTACCGGCCGTGATGTCCCTCACGGTTTTCGAGCCGCACGGCTTAGCCGCGTCGAATCGAAATCGTGTCGGACGGCTTGTTTGCACACCATGAGTTGGAAGAGATCGTGGCGTTTTGCATGCGGCTCATGCGCTCGTGATGATGCGAATGAGTTTGTGATTAATATCCATGCGGAGAGCCCGATTTGCCTTGATTTATAGGGTTTCTGAACCGGCCGAGGCGCCTGCGTTAAGCCTTTCTTCACGGACGAGCAGCGCATCGACATGGATTCGCGCGCGGTGGGTGAGCGATGACATCGCTGTCATTGGCAGCAGATGGCAATGATGCTTCGTCATTGAAAGCGGACGCCTTGGCGGAGACGGAAGCCGCTGCATGGGCGGAAGACAATCCATCTCTTCTCGCGCGACACGGTGGATGATTTTGCTTCACGCTTCATCGTGCAGAGAAGAATCCGCTCGCGTCTCGTCGCGCGCGCCCATCGCGTCCACCGCATCCCGCCTCAACGTCCGTGACGATCGCGATACGTCTCTCTCAGAGGAGGCGGGACGAGTTGCTTGTACCGGTGAGTTGGGGGGAGGAATATTTTCTTCGCGAGGACTGGACAGGATGTGCCGCCTTGAAAAGACGGGTGAAATTCGCGTTCTCGCGCAAGCCCTCTGCGCGCCAGCGCACCGTTAACTCACGGGAGTTGCAACAGCTTGCCACGGCAACCGAACTTCGGCACCATGCCGCCGCGGCGTGTCCCGGCAGGTTGTGGGATCGCGGGCGGGCTCCGGGTGAGCCGATTTTGTTTGGCAGTTTTGTCTTGAGTGACCTTGCGACCGATTCCCCGCTTCAGATCGTGGAGGGCGTGGCGCGCGAACGCGGTGGCTTCTGGCGCCGCGTGACGGCGTTCGCGATCGATCTTGCCATCGCAACCTTGTTGCTCCAGGTGCTGGCGTTTGCGTTATATCCCGCGACCGGCGGGCGCGTGCAATTTCCCGGCGGCTTCATGCTGCTCACTTGCGACAAGCTCGCGGCTGTCCCCGCCGGCTTCGAGGTCCCGACCGATTTCGTTCCCACCGCGATCTCGGATTGCCGGCAGGGCTTGTTCCAGCTGACTTCGGCACGCGTCCTGTACCTGACGAAGGTTACGCAGAATGGCGGTTTCACCACAACAAGGCAGATCACTTACCTGCGCGATGCCGAGGGCAAGCCGGTCGCGGAGCCGATCCTCGGCCTGTTCTGGCTGCCGCTGTTCTTCGTGCTGCGCCTGTTGTTCGATCGCCGGGGCGGCACGCCGGGCCGCCGGCTGCTCGGTCTTCGTCTCGCTGACGCCGCACATCCGCCACCGTCAAGCGCGGTGCTGCGCCGCTATCTGATGCAGGCGCTGCCGCTCGCACCCTACGTCGCCGGGCCGCTGCTGCTATCCCAGTTCGGGGTGCGCATCACACCGCTCGGCGAGGCCTGGTGGATGGTGATGATCCTGCCCACGATGTGCGGCGGCATCGGCGCGCTGATCGCGCTGCATCACGTGATCTATCGCAAGGAGGCCTTCTACGATTCGTTTGCGCAGACCAGTGTGCTGCGGATCGATGGCGCCAATGCCGTGGTGCGGTCCGCCGCCGTGCTACCGTTGCTACCGCCGCCCTTGCCCGGCGTCGTGCCCGATCAAGTCGAACCTGCTCTGCGCGATGTGTCTGATCAGGCCGAGCAGGCCGTTGCCGATGCATTGGACGTTGCGCAGGCGAGTGCCGCTGCGCCGCGGCCCTCCATGGCGCTGCCGCCGCCCTTGCCGCGGCGGGCCAATTACCTCGTGCGGCACTGGCGCGGCGAGCTGTCGCTGCCGGTCTCCTATTGGGTCAACGGCACCGCGCTCGGCGCCGGCCTTGGCGTTGCGATCGCCGTGGTCGGCCACCTGCTCAACGAGCGCGGCAGCGAATATCTGGTGTTGTGGCTGGTCTCGGTGATCGCGATCTGGGCGTCGATCGTGCTGTTGCGAATCTGGGTCACGGTCGGCGTCTGGCGCGCGGCGTCGCGCTACCAGGCGCGCGGCAAGTCTTTTTGGGGCGGCGCAGCCAAAGTCGTCTCCGCACTCGGCATGGTGTATGTCGCCTACAGCTGCGCATTCGTCGGGGCCCCGCAGATCGCAGGTGTCTACGAGATTGTCGCGGGCGATGCGCGCGTTGGACCGCATCAGTTCCGTGTGCTGGCAGACGGCCGCGGGTTGGAATTCACTGGCGGTATCACCTTCGGCGTTGCCCGCGAGCTTGAGACCTTCCTCAACGCAATGGGCAGCCTCAGGACGGTGCAACTCAACTCGATCGGCGGACGCATGCGCGAGGCGCAAAAGATGTCCGACCTGATCAAGGCGCGCGGACTCACCACGTATGTGACGCAGAGCTGTCTCTCGGCCTGCACCGTGGTGTTCCTTGGCGGCAAGGAGCGCGTGCTGCTTGCGAAAAGCGGCAAGCTTGGTTTTCACCAGACCTCGTTTCGCGGCATGACCGCGCTCGACCGCCAGGTTGCCATCGAGACCGAAATCGTGCGGTTGCAGGGCTTCGGTCTCAGCCGTGCATTCGCCGAGCGCGTCACCGCGACGCCACCAAGCGGCATGTGGTATCCCGACCAGGATGAACTGCTGCGCGAAAAGGTGGCGACGCGGCTGTATATTCCACAATCGAAGAAACCTGCGGGCGGAAGCGCGCCAGCTGCGACTGCTACGCCACAAGCATCTGCAACAGACGGCAGCGCGACGGCCGCTGGCGGAGATCGCGTCTTCCCGACGCCAGGCCAGCCACTACAGATGGAATCCGGCACCTACCAGACCGGCCGTGCGTTCATTCCGGCAGAGGTGATGAAGCGGCTGACGGCCAAGCCGGCTGCGAAGACGACGACGACCGAGGCGCAGAAGAACTGAAGCACCGTCTCACGACTGTGGTTCGACTCGGCCCAACGAAAACGGCCGGGTCATCGACCCGGCCGTTCAAAATTCTCTTCGCGAATTCCGCTCTCGCAGCTTCGCTCAGCTCGCCTTCTTCACCGGCGCCGGCTTGCCGACCTTCTTCTCGATCGCGCGCTTCAGTTCGAGGGCGCGGGGCGAGAGCACGTCGGCCTTGGCCTTGAGCAGGTAGGCGTCGAGGCCGCCATTGTGGTCGACGCTCTTCAGCGCATTGGTCGAGACGCGCAGGCGCACGTTGCGGCCGAGCGCATCCGAGATGAAGGTCACGTTGGCCAGGTTCGGCAGGAAGCGCCGCTTGGTCTTGATGTTCGAGTGGCTCACCTTGTGGCCCGTCTGGGGGCCCTTGGCCGTCAGTTCGCAGCGCCGGGACATCTTACAAAATCCTTTTCCATCCCCGCCTCTCTGTCAGGCGTGCATTCGCACGGCCCGCGCGGGGGTTTTGAATTCGCGTCCATTTTCCAGGAACCGCGGGTGTATAGGGGGAGATCGCCCAAGCGTCAAGATTATATCGCCGCATGGCGCTACCGGAGAATGCCGGTTCATAAGCCGTTCCAGCCACTTAACAGCTGAAATGGCAACCATATAAAGGGCGTATTCGGCTGCAAGTCTTGGTTCCATAAGAGATGCGCACGTTGTCCGGCCGAATTGAAGGACCAAGCGGACAACGAACAGAGCGCCGATAGCAGGACCGTCAGGTAGGTTAAGTGACCACCGCCATTGCCATTTTGCCCCCGCTCGGCCGGCTCCTCGGCCTGTGCGCGGGTGCCTTGCTGCTGTTTTGTGCCGAGCGCGCCAGCGCGCAGGGGCGGCTCGACGCCCAGTATGAGGCGACCTTGGCCGGTATCCCGGTCGGCAAGGGCAGCTGGACCATCGAAATCGGCGACGACAGCTTCTCGGCCGCAGCCCAGGGCGGCACCGCGGGCCTCCTGAAGGCGTTTTCCGGCGGCACCGGCGCGGGGGCCTCGCAGGGCCGTGTCGTCAACGGTTCGCTGGTGGCCTCCTCCTACACCGCGACCACCACCACCTCGAAGAAGTCCGAGACGATCCGGATGGTGCTCGCCAATGGCGGCATCAAGGAATCCGCGATCGAGCCCGAGCCGCCGGTCGATGCCGACCGCCTGCCGGTGACCGAGGCGCAGAAGAAGAACGTGTTCGATCCGATGACCGGCTCGTTCCTGCGCGCGCCCGGCAATGCCGAATTGATGAGCCCGGACGTCTGCCGCACCGGCGCCGGCGTGTTCGACGGCCGCATGCGCTACGACCTCAAGCTGGATTTCAAGCGGGTCGAGATCGTCAAGGCCGAGCGCGGCTATCACGGCCCGGCGCTGGTCTGCGCGCTCTATTTCGTGCCGATCTCGGGCTACATCCCGGATCGCCCCGTCATCAAATACCTCGCCGCCCAGCGCAACATCGAGATCGCCTTCGTGCCGATCGCAGGCACCCGCCTGCTGGTGCCGTTCCGCATGACGATCCCGACCCCGCTCGGCCAGGCCATGCTGGAAGCCACCTCGTTCGTCACCACAGCCGCGCCGCCGCGCGTGGCGAAGACGCAGTAGCCCCTTCACCTCTCCTTGTTGGAGAAGGTGCTTTGGAGGCGTTGTGCGGCGCTTGTAGCCCGGATGGAGCGAAGCGAAATCCGGGGCGTCTATCCGCGGATCAACTGTCCCGGATTATGCTTCGCTCCATCCGGGCTACGCAGTGCTGGCGACGGTCCGGGGCATGCAACAAACGTCATGGAATCCAGTTGACTCTTGCCCGCTTCTGATTCGACTCGGCCCCCCTGGAACTTAAGGAATTCAGTCCGCATATCCCCTGCTTGTGGAGCCCTCTCAAACTTGATCTAGTGCCGCCGCCTTGGACTCCGCCGAGATGTTGCGGTGAACGTTTCGGGCCTGGAATGGAGTCAGCGATTCGGCCGCGATTCGTTCTAGACTCGTTCCAGAGCTTAAGGGCGGCGCCAAAAGCGTCGCATTGTGAGACAGATTTTGCGAAAGGATGCGTGCAGGAGTGAAGACCGAGGCGTCAGTCTTTCACCGTCACCCTGAGGAGGCCGCGGAGCGGCCGTCTCGAAGGGCGACGGCCCACCTGTCTTGGCTAGCGGATCGCCACGTGTGGAAATATCTCGGCCGTGCATCCTTCGAGACGCGCTGACGCGCTCCTCAGGATGACGGGACGGACATCACGCCAGCTCTGACCGCAGCAACAATTCAAGAAACACCTGCAAAAAATGGTTTTCTCAACTTCGTTCGGAAATGACCGCGTGCCCGGTGCGGGCGTCACCGCAGTGCTCGGGCCGACCAACACCGGCAAGACGCATCTCGCCATCGAGCGCATGCTGGCGCATTCGTCCGGCCTGATCGGGCTGCCGCTGCGGCTGCTCGCGCGCGAGGTCTACAACAAGATCGTCGATCGCGCCGGCGTCAACAACGTCGCGCTGGTGACCGGCGAGGAGAAGATCAAGCCGAAGGCGCCGCGCTTCTGGGTCTCCACCGTCGAGGCGATGCCGCGCGATCTCGATGTATCTTTTCTCGCGGTCGACGAGATCCAGATCGCCGCAGATCTCGAGCGCGGGCATGTCTTCACCGACCGCATCCTCAATCGCCGCGGCCGCGACGAGACGCTGCTGCTCGGCGCTGCGACGATGCGCCCCATGATCGAGCGGCTGCTGCCGGGCGCCTCGATCATCACGCGGCCAAGGCTGTCGCAGCTCGAATTCGCCGGCGACCGCAAGATCACGCGGCAGCCGCGACGCACCGCAATCGTCGCGTTCTCCGCCGACGAAGTCTACGCGATCGCCGAATTGATCCGCCGCCAGCATGGCGGCGCGGCCGTGGTGCTGGGCTCGCTCTCGCCCCGCACGCGCAATGCGCAGGTCGCGATGTTCCAGAACGGCGATGTCGATTATCTCGTCGCCACCGACGCGGTCGGCATGGGGCTCAATCTCGACGTCGATCACGTCGCCTTCGCCTCCGACCGCAAATATGACGGCTACCAGTTCCGCCGGCTGACGCCGGCCGAATTCGCCCAGATCGCCGGCCGTGCCGGGCGCGCAACGCGCAACGGCACCTTCGGCACGACCGGACGCTGCGCGCCGTTCGAGCCGGAGCTCGTCAATGCGCTGCAGAACCACACCTTCGACAGCGTGAAGATGCTGCAATGGCGCAACGCCAAGCTCGATTTCTCCTCGCTCGGCGCGTTGCAGGTGTCGCTGGCGCTGTCGCCCAATCATGAGGCACTGACGCGGGCCCCGGTCGCCGAGGACCTGCGCGTGCTCGAGCATGTCGCGCGCGACGCCGAGGTGCGCCAATGGGCGCATGGGGCCAAAGCCGTGGAGCGGCTGTGGGAGGCCTGCCAGGTTCCGGACTACCGAAAACTGTCGCCGGCCGCCCATGCCGAACTCGTGACCACGCTGTATGGCTTCCTGATGCAAAAGGGTCGTATCCCTGACGCATGGTTTGCCGCCCAGGTCGACCAGGCCAACCGGACCGATGGCGATATCGACACGCTATCGGGCCGGATCGCGCAGATCCGGACCTGGACCTTTGTTGCCAACCGGCCGGACTGGCTCTACGACCCGGACCATTGGCAGGGGATCACGCGCGAGCTCGAAAATAAATTATCCGATGCGCTGCATGAACGGCTCACGGAGCGTTTCGTTGACAGGCGGACCAGTGTATTGATGCGCCGCCTGCGGGAGAACTCAGTTTTGAATACGGAAATTGGCAAGACCGGTGAAGTGATCGTGGAAGGCCATGTGATCGGCCGGCTCGATGGTTTCACCTTCGCACCTGATGCGGCCGAGGCCGGCAGCGACGCCAAGGCGCTGCAAGCCGCCGCCCAGCAGGTGCTGGCGCGCGAGATCGATACGCGTGCCGAGAAGCTGGGTGCGGCCCCCGACGAGCAGTTCGTGCTGACCTCCGACGGCACCATCCGCTGGACCGGCGATGCGGTCGCCAAGCTGGTCGCGGCCGACGACGCGCTGCATCCGCGCCTGCGTATCATTTCCGACGAGCGGCTGACCGGCGCGTCGCGCGAGGCCGTGCAGACGAGGCTCGACCTCTGGCTCAAGACGCATATCGAGAAGCTGCTGGGGCCGCTGTTCGAACTGTCCAAGGCCGAGGATTTGCAGGGCATCGCCCGCGGCATCGCCTTCCAGCTCGTCGAGGCGCTCGGCGTGCTCGAGCGCAGCAAGATCGCGGCCGAGATGAAGGATCTCGACCAGCCCTCGCGCGCGGCGCTGCGCAAATACGGCGTGCGGTTCGGCGCCTACCACATCTATTTCCCGCAGCTTTTGAAGCCCGCGGCGCGCTCGCTGGCCTCGCTGCTGTGGGCCGAGAAGCAGAGCAATGTCGACATGGCTGCGCTGTCGAATGTGCAGCATCTGGCGAGTAGCGGCCGCACCTCGTTCCCGGTCGACAAGACGTTGCCGCGCGATGGCTATCGCGTGCTCGGCTATCGCCAGTGCGGCGAGCGCGCGGTGCGCGTCGACATCCTGGAGCGGCTGGCCGACCTGATCCGCCCGGCGCTGGCCTGGCGCGAGACCTCGCCGGGCGAGAAGCCCGCGGGTGCGTTCGACGGCCGCGGCTTTGTCGTGACCCAGGCGATGACCTCGCTGACCGGATCCGCCGGCGAGGACTTCGCCTCGATCCTGCGCGCGCTCGGTTACCGCATGGACCGCCGTCCGCCGCTGCCGCCGAAGCCTGTCGAGGCCGCGCCGGTTGAGGCCGTGCCCGCCGAGACAACCGAGACGGTCGCCGCCGACACGCCGCCCGTCGAGGCGGCATCCGATGCCGCCGTGGATGCGCCGGTCGATACGGCCGCCGAGGTCGTTGCGGATGCGCCGGAAGCTGCCACCGATCAGCTGGTCTCCGGCGATCCCGCACCATCGGCCGCGCTGCTGCCCGATGTCGGCTTTGCCGAGGTGGCGTCCAGCGAAGCGACGCCCGTGGTCGTCGAGATGACGCCTGTGGTCGTCGAGATGACGCCCGTGGTCGTCGAGACCAGGCCCGAGCCGGTGGCGGAGGTTGCCGCTGCCGCCGCAGAACCCGCTCCTGAGGCGCCCGCTGCTGAAGCCGTAGCCGACGAGCCCGCGCCTGCCGCGGAAGCCGCTGCGGAGACGACGTCCGAGGCCACCGCCGAAGCGCCCGCGGAGGCCGCGAGCGCTGATGCTGCACCAGCTGACGCCGCCACTGCCGAGGCCGCTCCCGCGCCTGCGGAGACGCCGGCCGAGCCGCAACTGGTCGAAGTCTGGCGTCCCGGCGGCCGCTCCGACGAGCGCCGTCCGCATCATCGCGGCCACGATCGCAACCGCGGCCGCCATCAGGGCAAGCCGGCCGAGGGCGCACAGGCCACGGAAGGCGGCGGCGAGGGCGAGAAGCGCGAGCATCATCGCCGTCCACGCCGTCACCAGGATTTCCGCGTGCCGCGTCCCGGCGCGCCGGCCGATGCGACCCCAACCGCGGCCGCGCCTGCCGATGGCGCACCGGCGCGCGAGGATCGCGGCCAGCGCCGCGAACGCTTCGAGGGCAAGGGCCGCGATCGCGACAACGAGCGGCGCCGCGACAACAAGTTCGGCGGCGGCGATCGCAAGGGCGAGCGCGGTGACCGTGACCGCGGCGGCCGCGATTTCGGCAAGGGCGGCCGCGACAAGCGCGAGAGCGGCCCGTCGCACCGGCCCTACGCCTCGAGCGCGCCGCGCGAGCGTGACCGGCCGATCGATCCGAATTCGCCATTCGCCAAGCTCGCTGCCCTGAAGGAGCAGCTCGCGGGCCGGAAGGAATAGCTCAAACCTTTGGATCGACAGCGGCTCGACAAATGGCTGTGGCACGCGCGGGTGGTGAAGGCTCGCACCAGCGCGGCTGAACTCGTCGCGTCAGGTCACGTCCGCCTCAACGGCACGCGCGAGAAATCGCCGGGCCATGCGGTGAAGGTGGGAGATGTCATCACCGTCGCGCTCGACAACAGCGTCCGGGTGCTCAAGGTGATCGGCTTTGCCGAGCGGCGCGGCGATGCCGGTTCGGCGCGCGAGCTGTACGAGAATTTGCAGGCCGGCGATTTGCAAGCCGGTAAGGAGTAGTTATCTCACGTTTGATATTTCGACCGGAGCATGATCCGGATCTGTGGGGCCGGACCGGCGATAGGATCATGCTCCCAACAAAACCGGCTGGCAGGGTCGCCAGAACGCAGGTGTTTTTCGGGGCCGGCTTCCCTTGCGGCTCCGGTATTCCTGCGCTACGCAACCCCAGAAAAAGTGGATCGTTTCGGAGTTTTGGATGACCTACGTCGTCACTGAAGCCTGCATCAAGTGCAAATATACCGACTGCGTCGAGGTCTGCCCCGTCGATTGCTTCTACGAGGGCGAGAACATGCTGGTCATCCATCCGGACGAATGCATCGATTGCGGCGTGTGCGAGCCGGAATGCCCGGCGGACGCCATCAAGCCGGACACCGAGCCGGGCCTGGAGAAGTGGCTCGAGGTCAACCGCGATTACGCCAAGAGCTGGCCGAACATCACCCAGAAGAAGGACTCGCCCGAAGACGCCAAGGAGTGGGAGGGCAAGGAAGGCAAGTTCGAGAAATATTTTTCCCCGAATCCGGGTAGCGGCGACTGATTCATCAGCAGTTACCGCAGACTACCCGATAAGGGTGGCTCCGGCCCGTCGCGGCCTTCCGTTCGGCCGCTGATTTAACCCTAATGACGGACATATGACCTGAGCGGCCCCCGTTATGCCCGGAATCGGGCGTAAACCATTGATTTTTGCGGAAAATGTGCTATATTGAGCACATTACAGGCCAAGAACCCCCTGCCATGCGTACCTTGTGGCTTCGAGGTTCCCGCAAACATCGAACAGGGGCGTGGCAGTTTCCGCGCGCAGGCTGTGTCACAGAAAACGCGTAAAAAGAGTGCTTCAAAGACGACGAAAAAAGCCGCTGTCGTTGCTCGCAGCGCAACCAAGGGCCGTGCCAAGGCGTCCGTGAAGGGGGCCAAGAAGGCGGCGGCTGCAAAGTCCTCAAAGAACAAAAGAAGCGTGATGCCAGAAAAGACTGCCAAGACTGCCGCGAAAGCGGCAGCTGCGAAGCCCGCTGCTGCGAAGGTCGCCCCCAAGACTGCTGCTGCGCCGAAGCCGGCCGCCCCGAAGGCTGCCGTCCCCGCCGCTGCTCCGAAGGTTGCCGCCAAGCCGGCCGTCCCGTCACGTCCGGAAGAGAAGAAGGTCGTGACCCAACGCCAGGGCTTCAAGGCCAACGAATTCGTCGTCTATCCCGCTCACGGCGTCGGCCAGATCCTGGCGATCGAGGAGCAGGAGATCGCGGGCGCCAAGCTCGAGCTGTTCGTGATCAATTTCATGAAGGACAAGATGACGCTGCGCGTCCCGACGGCGAAGGTCGCCAATGTCGGCATGCGCAAGCTGTCGGAGCCGGCGCTGGTCAAGAAGGCGCTGGAGACGCTGAAGGGCCGCGCCCGCGTCAAGCGCACCATGTGGTCGCGCCGCGCCCAGGAATACGAAGCGAAGATCAACTCGGGCGACATCGTCGCGATCGCCGAGGTGGTCCGCGACCTCTATCGTTCGGAATCGCAGCCCGAGCAGTCCTACTCGGAGCGCCAGCTGTATGAAGCGGCGCTCGACCGTCTGTCGCGCGAGATCGCTGTGGTTCAGCACTCGACCGAGACCGAGGCGATCAAGGAGATCGAAGGCCAGCTCGCCAAGAGCCCGCGCCGCGGCGCCAAGGCCGAATCCGCTGAAGGCGACGCCGAGGGCGATGCCGACGGCGAGGATCTCGACAACGACGGCGACGACACCGCCGTCGAGGATGAAGCCGCCTGAAAGGGTTCGACGGATTGAAAACAAAAGCCCGGTCGGAAGACCGGGCTTTTTGTTTTGGAGTTGGGGGCATAGGCCGCCTTTAGCGGCCGTCTCTAGGAACGCCGAAGCGAGGCTGCGTCGCATCGCCAGGTGCATCCGAGTGCGGGTGCGCTCTCACCGTTCCAAACGGTCTCCGCTGCCGGTCTCTCAGCCAAGCAGCCCTCGTTGCCGCACTATCCAGAAACGGAACGCCCGTACCTTTCGCGCGTTCGCTCGCCAATGGAGGAGTGCGGACGATGGTATCAAGGACAGGCATTTTTTTCGCAGGCGTCGGAACAACTTTCATCGTCCTCGGTGCCGGGTTCGGCGGTGGACTATTGATGGCTAATTCGGCGCTCAATGCGCCTGCCGGCGCCCAGACGCGCGTCTCTTCGCCAGCGCCTGCGGAACCGGCACGCGTTGTCCTGCCATCCACGGCAGAAGCCGCGCCGGCGCCGCAACCCATCACCCAACGGGAGCCGACCACGCCAGAGACAGTCCCGGCTCAACAGCCGCAGGTGCAACCGGAGCCGGTCAAGGGTGTCCAAACGCCTGTCGAGAAGCAGCCGGACGTGGTGGAGACGAGAAAATCCGACGGTGCGGAAAAGGAGCGGCGACAGCGCTACGCTGAACGCAAGGCCAAGCGCATGGCGGCTGAGCACGCGAAGCGTCAACAGCGGCGCATCGAGCAGGGAGACCAGCGCCGCGAAGGTCCGGTGCTGCTGGAGCAAGCAGAACGCCGCGAAGTGCCGATCATGGCATCCCAAGATGATGACTCCCCGCCTCGTCCGTTCGCGAACTTCTTCGGACAGGACTGAGCGCATCACTCAGTGATGGAATCGAGGAACGGTTCGGGATCAAGGGACGTTGATGTTGATGTAGAAGGCCCTTTCATGTGATGGCTAACGAAACCATTGCTTCCACGACCAGCCCTGAGCAACGCATCGAGCAGGCGTCAGAGGCGATCCGTCAGATGGCTGAGCACAGCGTATTCGAACCGTTGCCGCAACAAGATCGGTGGCTGCGTCATCTGAGTGAAGCGACCCAGGCGGCCCCACTTCAATCACTTGCCATTGCATTCCTGCTAGGGGTCTTTCTGGCCCGCCGGTAGCGTCTCGTTGACACTGCTGTCCTGCTGCGGCGACGTCTGCTCAAGACGGGCGCTGTACCGCCATCCACCGGCAGCGAAGGCGGCGGCAACGGCGCGTCCGATGCGCTCTACGTAGCCCGGATGGAGCGAAGCGAAATCCGGGGCCGCTGTAACCGCGGGAGAAGCTGTCCCGGATTGCGCTGCGCTTCATCCGGGCTACGCAGCTTCTTTCCCGTCATCCCCGCGCAAAGGCTTCCCTTTGTCGCTGGAGGTGCGAGCGGAGCGAGCCTCGAAGGATGCACGGCCCGGATGTATCCAAGGAGGTGCGGATCTAGCGGGGCCGTCGACCCTTCGAGACGCGCTGCGCGCTCCTCAGGGTGACGGTGAGAGATCCTACGCTTCGCGGTGCCTCACTTCACCCGCTGCTTCTCGAGCTTGCGCGCCAGCGTGCGGCGATGCATGCCGAGGCGGCGGGCGGCTTCGGAGATGTTGAAGTCGGTCTCGATCAGGGTCTGGTGGATGCGCTCCCATTCCAGCGTCTTGATCGAGGTAGGCCGCGCGCCGACCTCGATGGCGGCGTTGCCCTGCGCTTTAAGGAATGCGGCCTCGATGTCGTCGGTGTTCGACGGCTTTGCGAGATAATGGCAGGCGCCGAGCTTGATCGCCTCCACCGCGGTCGCGATGCTGGCAAAGCCGGTCAGCACCACGATCAGCATCTCGGGGTCATGCGCGTGCAGCGCTTCGACGCAGGCAAGGCCCGACGCGCCGCCGGCGAGCTTCAGGTCGACGACGGCATAGCCCGGCGATTGCTGCTCGAGCAGCGCGCGGACCTCGTCGAGCGAGGCCGACACCGCAACGCCGTAGCCGCGGCGTTCGAACGAGCGCTTCAGGGTGCGGGCAAAGCCTGAATCGTCCTCGACGATCAGAAGCTGGCGTTCATCCGTCAAGATGGTCTCCGATCGCAAGCGTCGAGAGCGGCAGCTCGAGCCTCACCACGGCGCCGATGTCCGGCCGGTTGCGCGCCGTCACCACGCCGCCGAGCTTGCGCACCACATTGACGACCAGGAACAGGCCGAGGCCGCTGCCGGGGCTGCCCTTGGTGGACTGATACGGCTTGCCGATATGCGCCAGCATCTCGCGCGAGAAGCCGGGACCGCGATCGGTCACCGACAGCAGCAGCCTATCGGCATTGCGCTCGGCCATCAGCTCGATCCAGTCGCGCGAGACCTCGGCGGCATTATCGAGCACGTTGAAGATCGCCTGCTTGAGCGCGATGTCGGAGACGATCGCAAGGTCGGTGCCGAAGGCGTTGCGGAAATACAGCGTGGCCGATGGCCGCGTGGCCCGCCATTCCTCGACCAGCGCGGCCAGGAACGCCGCCACCGTGGTCGGCGAGGAGCCTTCGCCGCGCGCCTCGCCGGCCGACAGCAGAATGCCCGTGACGATCGACTTGCAGCGCTGCACCGAGATCTCCATCTCGCCGAGGTCCTGCGACAGCTCGGGGTCGGAGGCGAGCGTGGGCATCCGGCGCCAGTCGCCCAGGATGACCGAGAGCGAGGCGAGCGGCGTGCCGAGCTCATGCGCGGCACCGGAGGCCAACAGGCCGATCCGGACGATGTGGTCCTGCTCGGCGGCGTGTTGGCGCAGCGCCGCGAGGCGCAGGTCGCGGTCGCGCAGATTGCGGTTGATCCGGGTCATGAACACCACGAGCAGTACGGCGTCGAGCACGAGGCCGATGAAGGTGCCGGCAATGTAGAGATTGAAGGCGTCGGCAAAGCCCTGCTGCGGCAGCTCCAGCGGGCGGTAATAACTGGTCAGCCAGGCGAAGTTCATGCAGACCAGCGCCACCAGCGACCAGGTCGATGGAGCATCGAGCAGCACCGCGCCAAGCGTCACCTGCAGCAGATAGAGCGAGGTGAAGGGATTGGTGGCGCCGCCGCTGAGATAGAGCAGGGCGGTCAGCGCCGCGACGTCGAGCGCCAGCGCAACCAGCAGCTCGCGGTTGTTGATGTCGGCGCGGTAGCGCAGCCACAAGAGGCTGACGACATTGAGTGCTACCAGCCCCGAGATCACCGCCGCCAAAGGCAGCAGCGGCAGAGCTACGCCCATCCAGAATTGCACGAAGCCGATGGTGACGATCTGGCCGATCACCGCGATCCAGCGCAGCTGGACCAGCAGGGCCATGTTCTTGCGATTGGTCGCGATATCGGCGGGCGCTGCGAGATCGTACGGCATGCCGGCGGCCGCGCTCACGGCTGACGGCATCACGGCCGTGCCGGTCGCGGCGTTCTCCTCATGCAGATCCGATGTGCGCTCGAGCATCTGGGCCTGTGTCGCGAGACAGATTGCGGGCTGCGCCGATCAGGCGGCGCACGGCGGCGCGCCTTGAACTCCACCTTGGATCGGAGGCGCCGGCGCGGCTCCCGGCGCTGACGATGCGCAGGAGCGCGCCCGCCAGCATAAGGGCCAGCGCGAACCATGTCAGCGCGTAAATCAGATGGTTGTTCGGAAACCGCACGATCGTGAGCCCGCCGACCGGCATGCCACCCGGATTCGACGTTGCGTCGGCGTCAATGAAGAACGGAGCCGCCTGCGACAATCCGTGCGTGGCGGCGATCGCGGCGACGTCGCGGGAATACCAGCGGCCGGCCGAAGCGTCGTTGCGGCGGAGGAAGCCGCCTTTCGGTTCAGACATCCGCAGCAGCCCGGTGACGCTGACCGGGCCTTGCGGCTGGGTATCGCGCCGGGTCGCGGGATCGCGCCGGTCAGGCGGAACAAAGCCTCGATTGACCAGCACGATGGTTCCGTCAGCTATCCGCAGCGGCGTCAGCACCCAGAAGCCGGGGCCTTCGTTCGTCACCGCCTGCACCAGCGTCTCGTCGGCGTTCAGGAAGGTGCCATCGACCGTGACGCAGCGGTATTCATCGCTCGCGGCCGTGACTTCAGGCCATGACGAGTGCGGCGGCGGCGCGACCGCTGCCGCATGCATGCGCTGCTCGACCCGTTCGATCAGCGCCAGCTTCCAGGCCCTGCGTTCGATCTGCCAGACGCCGAGCGCGCTCAGCAGCACCACGCCCAGCATGCCGAGCGTGAGCAGCACAAGCGAGGGTCTGGCAGACCGCTTGGTCACGGCATCTGGTTCATGTCGTGCATCGGCATCATGTTGATGTTGAGGTGATGCATGACCCACAGCGAGCCGGTCAGCGCGATCACCACCATGACCACGGTGAAGATCATCGCCATCATGGTCCAGCCGTTCTCGGACCGCGTGTTCATGTGCAGGAAGTACACCATGTGCACGACGATCTGCACCGCGGCCAGCACCAGCACGATCAGTGCGGTGACCGCCTTGTCGGCGATGGTTCCCGTCATCACCAGCCAGAACGGCACCGCGGTGAGGATCACCGAGAGGCCGAAGCCGATCAGATAGCTCTTCAGCGAGCCGTGGGCGGCGCCGCCATGGTCATCATGGCCGGCATCGGAGTGCAGGGCGTGAGAGTCGGTTGTCATCGCAGCATTCCCAGGAGGTAGACGAAGGTGAAGACGCCGATCCAGACCACGTCGAGGAAGTGCCAGAACATCGACAGGCACATCAGGCGGCGCCGGTTGGCCGTGGTCAGGCCGAAGCGCGCGGTCTGCACCATCAGCGTCACCAGCCAGACCAGGCCGAAGGTGACGTGCAGGCCGTGGGTGCCGACCAGCGTGAAGAACGACGACAGGAAGGCGCTGCGCTGCGGCGTCGCGCCCTCATGGATCATGTGGGCGAACTCGGTGAGCTCGATGCCGAGGAAGGCGAGGCCGAACAGTCCGGTGATCGCAAGCCAGAGCTGGGTCTGGCCGATCTTCGACTTCTCCATCGTCAGCATGGCAAAGCCATAGGTGATCGAGGAGAGCAGCAGCATCGTGGTGTTGAGCGCAACCAGCTTGAGGTCGAACAGGTCCTTCGGCGCCGGACCGGCGGCATAGTTGCCGCCGAGCACGCCATAGGTCGCGAACAGCATCGCGAAGATCAGGCAGTCGCTCATCAGGTAGATCCAGAAGCCCAGCATGGTGCTGGCGCCTTCCGGATGATCGTGCTCGTCGATGACGTGGAAGATCGGCTCGGAGCCTTGGACGGAGATTTGGGTGGTTGCTACGCTCATGTCTGGGCTCCCGCGGCGAGAACGCGCGTCCGCGCATCTTCGGTCCGCACCACCTCATCCGCCGGGATGTGGAAGTCGCGGTGATAGTTGAAGGTGTGGCCGATCGCGACCGCGAGCAGCGCAACGAAGCTGACGGCGGCGAGCCACCAGATGTACCAGATCAGGCCGAATCCCATCGCCGTCGCCAGGCCGGCGAGGATGATGCCGGTGCCCGTGTTGGACGGCATGTGGATCGGCTTGAAGCCGGTCAGCGGACGCCTGTAGCCGCGACGCTTCATGTCCCACCAGGCGTCGTTGTCGTAGACCACCGGAGTAAAGGCGAAGTTGTAGTCCGGCGGCGGCGACGAGGTCGCCCATTCCAGCGTGCGGGCGTTCCAGGGATCGCCGGTGGTGTCCTTGAGTTGCTCGCGTCTGAGGATGCTGACCGCGAACTGCACCAGCATCGCGCCGATGCCGAGCAGGATCAGGAAAGCGCCGAAGCCCGCGATGATGAACCAGATCTGCAGAGATGGATCGTCGAACACGCGGAGCCGTCGCGTCACGCCCATCAGGCCGAGCACGTAGAGCGGCATGAAGGCGAAGTAGAAGCCGACGACCCAGAACCAGAACGACAGCTTGCCCCAGAACGGATCGAGCCTGAATCCGAACGCCTTCGGAAACCAGTAATTGATGCCGGCGAACAGGCCGAACAGCACGCCGCCGATGATCACGTTGTGGAAGTGTGCGATCAGGAACAGGCTGTTATGCAGCACGAAATCGGCCGGCGGCACCGCGAGCAGCACGCCGGTCATGCCGCCGATCACGAAGGTCAGCATGAACGCCACCGTCCACATCATCGGCAGCTCGAAGCGGATGCGGCCGCGATACATCGTGAACAGCCAGTTGAACATCTTCGCGCCCGTCGGGATCGAGATGATCATGGTGGTGATGCCGAAGAACGAGTTCACGCTGGCGCCGGAGCCCATCGTGAAGAAGTGGTGCAGCCAGACCAGGTAGGACAGGATGGTGATGACGACCGTGGCGTAGACCATCGAGGTGTAGCCGAACAGCCGCTTGCCGGAGAACGTCGCGGTCACCTCGGAGAAGATGCCGAAGGCCGGCAGCACCAGGATGTAGACCTCGGGGTGGCCCCAGATCCAGATCAGGTTCACGTACATCATCGGGTTGCCGCCGAAGTCGTTCGTGAAGAAGTTGGTGCCGACGTAACGGTCCAGCGACAGCAGCGCCAGCACCGCGGTCAGGACCGGGAAGGAGGCGACGATCAGGACGTTGGTGCAGAGCGAGGTCCAGGTGAACACCGGCATCTTCATCATCGTCATGCCCGGCGCGCGCAGCTTGACGATGGTGCAGATCAGGTTGATGCCCGATAGCGTGGTGCCGACGCCGGCGACCTGTAGCCCCCATATGTAATAGTCGACGCCGACATCAGGACTGTAGCCGATGTTCGACAGCGGCGGGTAAGCGAGCCAGCCGGTGCGGGCGAATTCGCCGACGAACAGCGACATCATCACCAGCACAGCGCCGCCGACCGTCATCCAGAAAGAGAAATTGTTGAGGAACGGGAAGGAGACGTCGCGGGCGCCGATCTGCAGCGGCACCACGTAGTTCATCAGGCCGGTCACCAGCGGCATCGCCACGAAAAAGATCATGATCACGCCATGCGCGGTGAAGATCTGGTCGTAGTGATGGGCCGGCAGATAGCCGTCGGAGCCGTTGAACGCGATCGCCTGCTGCAGGCGCATCATCAGCGCGTCCGCGAAGCCGCGCAGCAGCATCACGATGCCGAGGATCATGTACATGATGCCGATGCGCTTGTGGTCCACGGTGGTGAACCACTCGCGCCACAGATAGCTCCAGAGCCGGAAGTAGGTGACAATGGCGAACAGCGCGAGGCCGCCGGTCGCCACCACCGCGAAGGTGCCGACCAGGATCGGCTCGTGCAGCGGCAGCGCTTCCAGATTGAGGCGGCCGAAGATCATCTTGACGAGATCGGGATTCATGCGGTCCTCCTCAGGACTCTGATTTCGGACGCTGGCCGAGCAGCAAGGATGTCGATGACGCGGGCGAGAACGGCGGACGCTTCAGCCCGAAGCCGCGCAGCGGCGTCAGGTCGAGCGGCGCGGTGATCTCGCGCGACGGCGCATCCTTGATCTCGTCCATCGAGCAGATGCCGGCGACGAAGGTCGGCTCGGTGCCGAGCGGCGCGCCGCGGCGGGCGTATTTGTCGTAAGTGAGCGGCAGCGTGTTATTGAGGCCTTCGCGCCCCAAGCCGCCCTTGGCGTCGATCGCCATCATCTCGCTCATGCACATCTTGCCGGGCTCGACGCACATGTTGAGGATCGCCTTGTAGAGATCGCGATCGACCGAGCGGTAGAGCCGGACCGGATCGTTCTGGCTCGGACGCTCGAGCTGCAGATAGTCGGTGCGGCCGAGCATGTTGGCGCTGGCCTTGGCGGTGCCGATCCACTTGTCGAAGTCGGCGTTCGACAGGCTCTTGAACTCGAAGTGCATGCCGGAGAAGCCGGCGCCGCTGTAATTGGCGGAGAAGCCGCGATAGGTGCCTTCCTTGTTGGAGACCGCGTGCAGCTTGGTCTCCATGCCGGGCATGGCGTAGATCTGGCCGGCAAGGGCCGGGATATAGAACGAGTTCATCACGGAGGAGGCCGTGATGCGGAAGCGGATCGGGCGGTCGACGGGCGCTGCGAGCTCGTTGACGGCGGCGACGCCGTAATCCGGGTAGATGAACAGCCACTTCCAGTCGAGCGCGACCACCTCGACATTAAGCGGGGCATCCTTGCTTTCGATCGGCTTGTCGGCGGCGATGCGGCCGAGCGAGCGGTAGGGATCGAGCAGATGGGTGCCCATCCAGGTCAGCGCACCGAGGCAGATGATGATCAGCAGCGGCGCCGACCAGATCACGAGCTCGAGCTGCGTGGAGTGATCCCACTCCGGCTCATAGGGGGCCTGGGTGTTGGACTGGCGGTAGCGCCAGGCGAAGAAGACGGTCAGCGCCATCACCGGAAGCACGATGATCAGCATCAGCACGGTGGAGATCACGACGAGGTCGCGCTGCTGGGCGGCGATGTCGCCGGCAGGCGCCAGGACGACGAAATCGCACCCGCCAAGAAGCGCCGCGAACGGCAATAAGGCCAATAATTTCAAGGCGCGCACGGCTCACCCCACTTGAATTTTATGAGTTCCGCCAAGGGGTAGCTGCGATGCAGCAAAGTTGACATTGGACAATTTGTCCAATGTTGCACTGCGGGATAAGAGGCCAGAAGGTGAGGTGGACTGCGTGGCGAACAGCCCGTGGCCTCATCTCTTGCTTGAGCGTGCGGTTCGGAAAACCGGTCTCCACTTTTCCGGGTCATGCTCCAAAGGACGGTTCTCCGGCGATGGCACAGGCCCCAGCAATGGCTCACGGCACCCCGACCGCATCAGGTCACGGGCAGGCGAAACCCGGCGAAATCGCCATCGGCGTCATCATCGGACGGACGTCGGAGTTCTTCGACTTCTTCGTCTATGCGATCGCCTCGGTGATCGTGTTCCCGAAGCTGGTGTTTCCGTTCGTCAATGAACTGACCGGCACGCTCTACTCGTTCGGCATCTTCGCGCTGGCGTTTGCCGCGCGGCCGCTCGGCACCGTCATCTTCATGGCGGTCGACCGCCGCCACGGCAAGGGCGCCAAGCTCGTCATCGCGTTGTTCCTGCTCGGCACCGCCACGGTCGCGCTCGCCTTCCTTCCCGGCTACGACACGATCGGGGTCGCGGCGATCTGGCTGCTTGCCGCCGCGCGCGTCCTGCAGGGCATCGCCTGGGGCGGTGCGTGGGACGGCCTGGCCTCGCTGCTCGCGATGAATTCGCCGGCCAACAAGCGCGGCTGGTACGCGATGGTGCCGCAGCTCGGCGCGCCGCTCGGGCTGATCGTGGCGAGCGCGCTGTTCGCGTTCTTCGCCGGCAACCTTTCGGCGGATGATTTCTTCGACTGGGGCTGGCGCTATCCGTTCTTCGTCGCCTTCGCCATCAACGTGGTGGCGCTGTTCGCGCGGCTGCGCATGGTGGCGACCGATGAATATTCCGAGCTGTTCGAAAGCCGCGATCTGGAGCCGGCGCGCGTCGGCGAGACCGTCGCGCAGGAGGGACGCAACATCCTGCTCGGCGCGTTTGCGCCGCTGGCGAGCTTTGCCCTGTTCCACATGGTCACGGTGTTTCCGCTGTCCTGGGTGTTCCTGTTCACCAAGGAAAGCCCGGTGCGCTTTTTGATCATCGAGATGATCGGCGCCATGGTCGGCGTCGCCGCAATCGTCGCTTCCGGCATGATCGCCGACCGCGTCGGGCGCAAGCCGCTGCTGCTGGGATCGGCGGTTGCGATTGCGGTCTATAGCGGCTTTGCCCCGCAGCTGCTCGATGCCGGCGCGTTCGGCGAAACCGTGTACATGGTGCTCGGCTTCGTGCTGCTTGGCCTCTCGTTCGGCCAGTCGTCGGGCGCGATCGCCTCGAACTTCGCGCGGACCTATCGCTACACCGCCTCGGCGCTGACCTCGGATTTCGCCTGGTTGTTCGGCGCCGGCTTCGCGCCGCTCGCCGCGCTTTTGCTGGCGACGCATTTCGGCCTGATCTCGGCCGGCGCGTATCTGTTGTCGGGCGCGGTGTGGACGCTGCTGGCGTTGTGGCTGAGCGGCCTGCGCGAAGCGGAAGTCAATTAATCACGCAGCCTCGTTCGTCTTGTAGCCCGGATGCAGCGAAGCGAAATCCGGGACCACTGTCACCGCGGATGGTCTTGCCCCGGATTGCGCTGCGCTTCATCCGGGCTACGGATCATTGTTTACCGGAACAGCCCGTCGATCCGGAACGAATAGCCCAGGCCGACGATGTAGTTCGGCGAGTTGCGGTTGAGCCCGAACGCGACGTGGAGGTCGAGCTGCTGGGTCGGCGTGATCCGGTATGCTCCGCCGGAGTTGATCAGCTGGGTCGGCCGCGCGCCGTCGGGATAGTCGCCGACATATTCGGTGAACATGCTGATCCGCTCGGTCAGCTTCTTCTCGATCACGAAGGTCGCTTCCGACATACGCTGGCCGGTCAGTTCGGCGGGGCGGAAGAACTCCGTGAACATGCCGCTGACGCCCCAGCCGTCATGCAGCTCCCATGACCACGGCAGCTGGATGTAGGGCTGCGCGCCGCGCCCGGCGATCGCAGCCGCGCCGGTCGGCAGCGCGACGCCGGCGGTGATCGACAGGTCGATCTTCCCCGGCAGCGGGCTGATCTGCCATTTGATCGCGGGCGCGACGTCGGAAAAGCCCGAGACGCCGGCCGATTTCACGCTGCCGAACCAGGTCGGCAGGTCGACCAGCACCTCGAGGCAGGGCGCAATCCCGAGCCGCCAGCGGCTGTTGCTGCCGTCGATGCTGCGGCCGGCGTCGCGGCCGGTCAGGTTGACGCCGTTCTCGTTCTGCAGGCTCCCGACCGGCACGACGATACTTGAATTGGTGACGTCGGGCCGGTCGGTCGCAATTTCGTCGCTCGGCTTGGGGCAGCCGTCCGCGCGAGCGGCGGTGGTGGCTGCGGCTGTGAGCGCAGCGAGCAGCATGCACGCGAGTCCGGCAAGTCGAGCGACGGCGCCGAGCCGATTGCGAAACACTGGGGATGCTCCAATAGCCCGGCGCCGCTGCGGAGGTGGCAGCTGCGAATTGAGATCGGCGGGGCCGCGCGGATATTCCACGCCGGCGGGAATAAACTTCAGCAACAACGGCCATTCTCGGCGATCGACGCGGCTCGCGTTCAGCCCAATTGCGAACCAGCGGAATTTCCGGGAATAGATCGCCAGTGAGGCTGCTCCTGTTGCGGTGACCAACAGGAGACCTCGGGAATGACCATCCGTTCGATCGCAGGCGTCCTGGCGCCGCGGCACGCCAAAACAGTCGCAATGGCGGCGATCGCGATCCTGCTCGCCCTGAACAGCGCCCGTGCGGCGGGCGATGCCGCGCGGGGCGCCACCCTCTATCAGGGCTGCGGCGATTGCCATTCGATCGAGAAGAACGACGTCGGGCCGATGCACAAGGGTGTCGTCGGCCGCCTCGCCGGCTCGGTCGCGGGCTACAATTACTCGCCGGCGCTGAAGGACTCGAAGATCGTGTGGACCGAGGCCAATCTCGACAAATGGCTCACCGGTCCCGACGCGATGGTTCCGGGCACCAAGATGTTCTACGAAGTTCAGGATCCGAAGGATCGGGCCGACATTATCGCCTTCCTCAAGGAGAAGGCGAAGTAGGGCACCAACCTTCTCCACCCGTCGTCCCGGCGAAGGCCGGGACCCATAACCACAGGGTTCCGTCGTTCGAACGCGCTGTGGCCCCAGCTTCTTCCAACAATGAACGACGGTGGTAATGGGTCCCGGCTTTCGCCGGGACGACGGCGGTGGTTGCTGAGGTGTGAGCGCGCTTCTCGGTGGCCCTCAATCCACCACGATCTTGACGCGGTCGCGCGGCTTCACCTGGGCGTGGGCGTCGAGGCCGTTGAGCACGCGGAAGCGCTCCGCCGGATGATCGACGCCGGCCATGCGGTGCGACAGCGATTCCACGGTGTCGCCGGGCTGCACGTTGATGACCTTGATGCGCAGCGGGCGCGCGGCCTGGATCTCGTCGAGCGTCAGGCGGCGGAACGAGTTGACGGTCTCGCGCGCGTTGCGCTCGCTCTCGGTGGATTTCTGCTTGGCGGCGAAGATGAAGCGGTAGACGTCGCTGCCGAAGCGCAGCGCGTAGACCTTGAACTGCCACTGGTCGCCATGCGCGGTGGCCGAGGCCGCCGGAAAGCCGTTGATGTTGAGGTCCTCGGTCGAGGATCTCTCGACGCCTTCCATCCAGCCGGAATTCAGGTAGTCGCCGAGCGACTGTTCGGCCGGCACCCGCACCACGTCGAAGCGCATCGCCTGGCTGCCGCCCTCGCGCACGCCGATCACCGCCTGCGCGGTGTTGTCGAGTGTGAAATTGTCCGGTGCGGTAAAGGTGAAGCCGAGCTTGGGATGCAGGAACCTGCGGCCGCGCACGAAGCCTTCGCTGGGATCCTCGCCATAGACGATGTTGTCGATCGCAGCGAGATAGGTCTCGCGGTCGCGCTCGTTGTTCTCGGGCGACGAATATTGCCGCGCGGTGGTCTGCGCATTGTTGATGCGCTCGGGCGTTGCCGGATGCGACGAGGTGAAGTCCTGCGCGCGCGGATCGAGCGCGGTCTTGCCGATCTTGAGCGCGGCGTTGCGCTCCATCGCGGTCAGGAAGCGCGACGCGCCATAGGGATCGAAATGCGCGCGCGCGGCGATCCCGACGCCGATGCCGTCGGCCTCGAACTCCTGCTGCCGCGAGAAGCTCGCCATCGTCAGCTTGGTCTTGGCGAGCGCCAGCGCCGTGAGATCGGGATCAGTGCTCATGTCGGTGACGACGCGCGTCACCACCGCCGCCTGGCGCGCCTGGTCCTCGCGCATCGCGGCGTGCTTGGCCAGCACATGCGCCATCTCGTGGCTCAGCACCGAGGAGAGCTCGGAGGTGTCGCTGGCGAGCGCGATCAGGCCGCGCGTGACGTAGAGCTGGCCGGTCGGCAGCGCGAAGGCGTTGACCGCACCGGAATTGAGGATCGTGACCTTGTAGGCCTGGTCGGGCCGTTCGGAGGCGGCGACCAGCCGCTCAACGGTCTTGCTGATCAGGGCTTCGAGCTTGGGGTCGTCATAGGCGCCGCCATAGGACGACAGGATCCGCTCATGCTCGCGCTCGCTGTTGGGGGTCTGTTGCACCACCCGATTCGGCTTCACCGGCGCCGCTGTTGCGGTCGGCGTGACCTGCTCGAACCGGCCGACATTGCCACAGGCCGACAGCGTCAGGGCCGCGCAGACGAGCACAGGCGCCGCCGAAAGGCGGCGGCCAGTCCCATCTTCACGCCGTCCTGCGCGCTCAATCACGTCAAAAACTCACAAATTATCCCGTGAATCGGCCGGGGTGTGGCCAAAGGCCCCCTAGTTCCCGCCGAGCAGTTCAATCTGCCCCACCCGGAGCAGTTCGATTCGCGGCCCACGTCGTGCTTCCACCCAGCCTCGCACACGAATCCTGCGATTTTCCAGAGACTTGGGCGAAAGCCCGGCCGCCTCGAACGCAGGGACTATGCGCCTTGAAATAGTCAGAGCAAAGTCCCTAGTCCAGTTCCGGCCGAAATTCAGGTAGGTCGTCGCGCCCGCTTGGCGCACGGTCAAAACCCTGCCCTCGACCACTGTAAAACGCCCGATCCCGGCCAAAATATCGTCCGGACTTTCAGCGTTTTTTATGACCGTGGCCTCAGCCCAGGTTCCCGACCGGGCCGTCCGTGCCTCGCTTTCCGCCGCCATCAGCGCCGCGGCGCAGTCCTTGTCCGCGATCTCGGACGACACCAGCGCGAGGCCCTGACGCAGCAGCTCGCTCTGTACGGGCGTCTCGCTGCCTTTGAGGAATGCGTAGGCTGGCTGCCGGCCATAGCGGTCCGGCGTGTCGTCCTGTCCGCGCAGCGTCACGTCGCGGCCGACCAATTGCGCCGTCAGCGCTGCCATGGCCTTCGCCCGGTCCGCAACCTCGATGCCGGCAAGCCTGACCTCGCGGCCGTCGTCGAGCCGCAGGCTGCGCGCATCGACCACCGCGGCGACGCGACCTTCGCCTTGAATCTCGAAATTGCATCCGGCCGCATGACTGGCGCTGCAAGCAAGCAGCGTCGTGCATCCGAGGAGGATGCTGCGAGCGAGCGTCGGCAGAATCTGCATCGATAACGTCTGCATGGATCGATCCTCGCACATTTTGACCATTCCGCTCAGCGGAAAACACGTGTCGGCTCCGCAGCTTGCCGCTGTGCATGGCATGCGGCATGATCCCGCGCGCGTGAAACGGACCTGATGGAATAGGGTCCGCATCTCAAGGGGAGGATTTGAATGAGACGGGTTTTGGCCGGCGTGTTGGCCTGTGTGTTTGCGATCTCGGCGAATGCGTCGCTGGCGCAGGACAAGCCTCCGCTGAAGCTCGGCGGCATCCTCGATATGTCGAGCCTCTATGCCGACATCACCGGCTCCGGCAGCGAAACCGCGGCAAAGATGGCGGCGGAGGATTTCGGCGGCACGGTGCTCGGCCGCAAGATCGAGATCGTGGTCGGCGACCATCTCAACAAGGCCGATCTTTCCGCCAACATCGCGCGCGACATGATTGACAACCAGGGTGTCGAGATGATCTTCGACGTCGCGGCGTCCGCCACCGCGCTCGCCGCGGCCGAGATCGCCAAGGCGCGCGGCAAGATCATCATGTTCAACGGCCCGGGCTCGATCCGCCTCTCCAATGAAGCCTGCGGCCCCTATACCGTGCACTATGTGTTCGACACCTTCGCGCAGGCCAATGTGACCGGCCTTGCCGCGGTGAAATCCGGCCTCGACACCTGGTTCTTTCTGACCGCGGATTATGCGTTCGGCCAGGACCTCGAAAAGGACACCAGCAATGTCGTGGTGAAGTCGGGCGGCAAGGTGCTCGGCAGCGTGCGCCATCCGATCAATACCTCGGACTTCTCCTCCTTCCTGCTGCAGGCGCAGGCCTCCAAGGCCAAGGTGATCGGGCTCGCCAATGCCGGCGGCGACACCATCAACGCGATCAAGCAGGGCGCCGAGTTCGGCATCACCAAGGGCGGCCAGAAGATCTCGCCGCTGCTGGCTTTCGTCACCGACATCGACAGCGTCGGGCTCGAGACCGCGCAGGGGCTGCTGCTCGCGGAAGCATTCTATTGGGACCTCAATGACGACACCCGCGCGTTCTCAAAACGCTTCATGGAACGCACCAAGAGGGTGCCGACCTCGGCGCAGGCCGGCGTCTACTCCTCGGTGATGCATTATTTGCAGGCGGTGAAGGCCGCCGGCACCACGGATGCCGCCGCCGTCATGAAGGTGATGAAGGAGACCCCGATCAACGACATGTTCGCCAAGAACGGCCGGATTCGCGAGGACGGCCGCATGGTGCACGACATGTATCTGTTCGAGGTCAAGAAGCCCTCCGAATCGAAAGGCCGCTGGGACGACTACAAGCTGCTCGCGACCGTGCCGGGCGACCAGGCCTTCCAGCCGCTGTCGGAGTCGCGCTGCCCGCTGGTCAAAAAATAGAACGGACCGTTCATGCCGTCATTGCGAGGAGCGATAGCGACGAAGCAATCCATCGATCCGCATACGCGGAAGCATGGATTGCTTCGCGGAGCCTGTCATCCGGCGGCGCTCCGCGCCGACCGGGTGGCTCGCAATGACGGCTTGGACAAACTTCGCGTTTAACCAACAACAACGAGAGGCAAAACGCCATGAGCGACAATCAGATGGTTCTTCAATCCCTCGACAAGGGCCTGCTCACCATCACCATGAACCGGGCGGATCGGCGCAATGCGCTCAATCCCGACATGACGCGCGGCCTGGTCGAGGCGGCGCGGCGGGCGCAGGACGATACCGAGGTGCGCGCGGTGCTGATCCGGGGCGCCGGCGGCACGTTCTGCGTCGGCGGTGACGTCAAGTCGATGGCCGAAGGCCGCGCGCCGCTGCCGTTCGAGGCCAAGATGGCGAACCTGCGCCGCGGCATGGAGGTCTCGCGCATCCTGCACACGATGCCGAAGCCCGTGGTGGCGCAGCTCGATGGTGCTGCGGCCGGCGCCGGGCTCTCGATCGCGCTGTCCTGCGATCTCCGCGTCGCCAGCGCCTCCTGCAAGATCACGACAGCTTTTGCCAAGGTCGGCTTCTCCGGCGACTACGGCGGCACTTACTTTCTCACCAAGATGCTCGGCAGCGCGAAAGCGCGCGAGCTCTATATGATGTCGCCGGTGCTGTCGGCGCAGGAGGCCTACCACCTCGGCATGGTCTCCAAGGTGGTGCCCGATGCCGACGTCGAGGCCGAGACGCTGGAGCTCGCGCGCTCGCTAGCGCAAGGGCCGTCGGTCGCGCTCGGCTACATCAAGCGCAATATCAACAATGCCGAGACGATGACGCTGGAAGCCTGCTTCGACGGCGAGGCGATCCACCACACCCGCGCCGGCGAGACCACCGACCACAAGGAAGCGGCCAAGGCGTTCGTCGAGAAGCGTAAGCCCACCTTCCAGGGTCAGTAAGCCGTGACCAATCACATGGCCGATTACATGCGGCTGCGCCAGATCTGTCTGGTGGCGCCGCAGCTCAAGCCCGTGATCGCTGATATCTCCGCGATCATGGGCCTCGATGTCTGCTATCGCGACTGCAATGTCGCCAAATACGGGCTGGAGAACGCGCTGCTGCCGGTCGATACCATCCTGCTGGAGGTGGTCGCGCCGTTCCAGCCTGGGCCGGGCACGGCGGCCGGCCGCTTCATCGAGAAGACCGGCGGCCGTGGCGGCTACATGGCGATCTTCTGCTGCGAGGATCCCGACGCGCGTGGCGCCAAGGCCAATGCGATGGGCGTGCGGACCGCGAACGTGATCACGCATGCGCCGTATCACGGCGTGCAACTGCATCCGCGCGACTGCCGCGCCGCCTTCATCGAGTTCAACCACACCGACGGCAGCGACGACATCCTGGGGCCATATCCGCCGGCCGGCCCTGACTGGCAGAAGTCGATCCGCAAGGACACGACCCTTGCGCTGACCGAAGTCGAGATGCAGAGCCCCGAGCCAGAAGCGCTGGCGGCGCATTGGGGGAAGATCGTCGGCGCGGCCGCCGACGGTACCACGGTGAAGCTGCCCAACAGCATCTTCCGCTTCGTCAAGGGCAGTAGCGAGATCATGAGCGGCTTGACGTTCAAGGTCTCCGACAAGGCCAGGGTGCTGGACGCCGCAAGAGCCAGGGGCTGTGTGGTGGCGGGGGATCAGTTCCTGCTCTGCGGCGTGACGTTCAAGCTGACGGTGTAGCTCTCGTAGCCCGGATTGAGCGAAGCGAAATCCGGGGCCGCGCTCTCCACGGATGGACCGTTCCCGGATTGCGCTTCGCTGCATCCGGGCTACTTCTCCCGTCATCCTGAGGAGCGCGCAGCGCGTCTCGAGGATGCACGGCCACAGACCGGGCCGTCCATCCTTCGAGGCTCGCTCCGCTCGCACCTCAGGATGACGGGGAGGGTGGTTGAGCGGGCGGCGGCGATTCAATATCGTGGCTCATAATAACAACAACCGGAAACGCCCATGTCGCATCCGCTCGATTCCTTCTTCGCCCCAAAGAGCATCGCACTGATCGGTGCCTCGCGCGACCACGAGAAGATTCCCGGGCGGCTGCTCGCGATGCTGCGCAAGAACGGTTTTCCGGGCGCGCTCTATCCGATCAATCCGAACTATGACGAGATCGACGGGCTGAAATGCTTCAAGTCGATCGCCGA
This sequence comes from Bradyrhizobium macuxiense, assembly GCF_007993935.1. GTDB lineage: Bacteria > Pseudomonadota > Alphaproteobacteria > Rhizobiales > Xanthobacteraceae > Bradyrhizobium > Bradyrhizobium macuxiense_A. The sequence goes on from NZ_VITY01000004.1 coordinate 651,723, forward strand.
GATCGGCGCGCCGATCGACCTCGCCGTCGTCGTGATTCCCGCCCGCGCGGTGCTGCCGGCGCTGGAGCAATGCGCGGCGGCCGGCGTCAAGAATGCGGTCATTATCTCCTCGGGCTTTGCCGAGGAGGGCGGCGACAGCGCAGCGATGCAGGATGCGATCGTGGCGCTGGCGAAGCGGACCGGGATGCGGATCAGTGGCCCGAACGCGGAAGGTTTCTACAGCCAGGTGCAGAAGGTCGCCGCGACCTTCAGCCCGACCGTCGACGTCAAGCCGGATGTGCCCGATCTGGTCGCGAGCAGGCGGCGGATCGGTATCGTCGCGCAGAGCGGCGGCATCGGCTTTGCGATCTATCATCGCGCCAAGGCGCTCGGCGTCGCGCTCAGCTACGTGGTCAGCGCCGGCAATGAGAGCGATCTCGGCGCCGGCGAGTTCCTCGACTACATGGTGCAGGATCCCGCAACCGACGTGATCCTGCTGTTCATCGAGGGCATCCGCGACGTCGACAAGTTCCTCGCCGCGGCGAAGCGCGCGGCGGAGCTCAGGAAGCCGGTCATCGTCACCAAGGTCGGCCGCTCGGGCGCCGGCGAGCGCGCGGCGGCCTCGCACACCGCAAGCATGGCCGGATGGTCGGCAGCCTATGACGCGGTGTTCGCGAAATACGGCTTCATTGTCTCCAACGATCTCGACGAGGCGGTGACGATTGCTGCCGTGTTGACCACCAATCCGTTGCCGAAGGGCGATCGGGTCGCGGTGCTGACGGTGTCCGGCGGCGCCGGCATCTGGGGCGCCGACACCGTGTCGATGCAGGGTCTGCGTGTGCCGGAGCTGTCGCCCGATATCCAGAACCAGATCAAGCAATGGATGCCGTCCTATGGCGCGGCGGGCAATCCCGTTGACGTCACCGCGCAGGGCGTTTCCTCCGGCGGCCTGCAGAAGAGCATCGAGCTGTTCGATGCGTCCGGCGAAGTCGATGCGACGCTGGTCGTGCTGTCGCTGTCGAGCGAGACGCGGATGCCGTTCAAGGAGGAAGAGCTGAAGCCGGTAATCTCGGCGCAGCACAAGCCGGTGGTGTTCTACTCCTACACGCTACCGTCGCAATTCGCGCGGCAGGAGCTGGCGAAGTCGGGCGTGGTGGTGCTCTCGGGGCTCACCCATGTCGGCGTCGCGATGCGGCGGCTGGCGGATCATGCCGCCTTCAAGCCCGCGCCGGAGATGGAGGCGGCGCCGCCGGCACACGATCTCTCCGCGCATCTGAAGGCGAAGACGCTCTCCGAACATGACAGCAAGTCGCTGCTGCGCGCCGCCGGCATCGCGCTGCCCGACGAGGTGCTGGTGACCGACCGCGACGGGCTCGATGCCGCGATCGAGCGCGCCGGGTTTCCACTGGTCATGAAGATCCAGTCGCCGGCGATTGCGCACAAGAGCGAGGTCGGCGGCGTCCGCGTCAACATCGCCGCCAAGGGCGCGGCGTTCACGGCCTATCGCGACATGCTGGAGACCGTGCAGAAGGCGAGGCCGGACGCTGCGATCCAGGGTGTGCTGGTCGGGCCGATGGCAAAAAAGGGCGTCGAGATCATTGTCGGCACGATGACGGACAAGACCTTCGGGCCGTTGGTGATGGTCGGGCTCGGCGGCATCACGACCGAATTGTTCAAGGACGTGGTCTATCGCCCGGCGCCGGTGAGCGCGGCTGAGGCGACCATAATGCTCGAGACGCTGAAGGCCGCGCCGCTGCTGCACGGCTTCCGCGCCGCGCCGAAAGCGGATGTCGCGGCGCTGGCGCGGCTGATCTCGCAGATCTCAGTGCTGGCTGCGCAGCACCGAGGCGAGATCGCCGAGATCGAGGTCAATCCGGTGCTGGTGCATCCGGAGGGGCAGGGCGTGACGATCGTCGATGCGCTGGTGGTGTCGAGGAGTTAGCGAGCTATCCCCCCCCACCGTCGTCCCGGCGAACGCCGGGACCCATACGCCGCGGCCCGCGGAATGGGCACAAGGGGGGCGGCTTCGCTTACAACTCAGCTCGGTGGTTATGGGTCCCGGCCTTCGCCGGGACGACGTGTTGAGAGAGGCGGGTGAACCTTTACCGCCCCTTGAAGTTCGCGACGCGGCGTTCGGCGGTGGCCTTGACGCCTTCCTTGAAGTCTTCGGTCGCGCGCAGCTTGGTCTGCTCTTCCAACTCGTGGTTGGTTGCGGCGAGCACGCGGTCGGCGAGGCCGGCGCGCATGGTGGCGCGGGTCGAGACCAGGCCGAGCGGCGAGCATTCGGCGATCTCCTGCGCGAGCTTCATCGCCTCGGCGCGCACCTGATCCTGCGGCACCAGCACGTTGGCGAGGCCCCAGCGATAGGCCTCTTCGCCGGTGACGCGACGGCTGGTGTAGAACATCAGCTCCGCATTGTTCTTGCCGATCAGCTCCGGCAGCGTCGTGGTGAGGCCAAAGCCCGGATGGAAGCCGAGCTTGGTGAAGTTCGCGGCGAAGCGTGCTTCGGGGCAGGCGACGCGGAAGTCGGCCGAGACGGCAAGCCCGAGACCGCCGCCGATCGCGGCGCCATGGATCGCAGCTACGATCGGCTTCTTGTTGCGGAAGATGCGCACCGCCTGAACGTAGAGATGGTTGATCGGCAGGTTCGAGGCCGGATCGCTCTTGGCACGCTCCTCCTGCTCCTGGCGGGCGGGATCGCCGAAATTGGCGCCGGCGCAGAACGCCTTGCCTTGCGCGGCGAGCACCGAGGCGCGGATCTCGATATTGTTGTCGAACTCCTCCAGCGCGTCGGCGATCTGGTTGATCAGCGCGACGTCGAAGAAGTTCAGCGGCGGCTTTCGGATTTCGATCAGGCCGACATGGCCGTGGGTCTCGACGCCGATATCAGTGTACTTGGTCATGTTCTGTCCTCGTTGAATTAGCGCAAACCGAGCCCGCGGGCGATGATGCCGCGCAGCACCTCGGTGGTGCCGCCCTGGATCGTCAGCTTGGGTGCGGTCTTGATGGCGAAATCGAGCTGCTTTTCCAGCGTCTCGCGATTGGTCGCGGTCTCCTCGACGAAGGCCGCGAGATCGCGCACCCGATGCGGCAGCTGCTGCTCCCACACCGTGCCGATGTCCTTGACGATGGAGGCTTCCACCACCGGCTCCTTGCCGGCCTGCAGCATGCCGGCAACCGACACCGACATGCGGCGCATGGTGTGCACCTGCGCCACCAGGCGGCCGATGCCTTCAGCGCTGCGGGTATCCGGGTTCTTGCCGACCGCGCGCACCAGCTCGGTGAGCACGTAATACGTCTCGAGGAAACGCTCGGGGCCGGAGCGCTCATAGGCGAGCTCGGATGTCGCCTGCTTCCAGGCGCCGTCGACCTCGCCCAGCACGTGATCGTCGGGCACGAAGTAGTCGGTGAACACCACCTCGTTGAATTCGAACTGGCCGGTGATCTGGCCGATCGGATTCACCTGGATGCCCGGCTGCTTCATCTTGACCAGGAACTGGGTCAGGCCGTGGCGGCGGTTTTCCTTGGTCGGCGGCGAGGTGCGGAAGATCGCGATCATGTAGTCGGCGATATGCGCCGACGAGGTCCAGATCTTAGTGCCGTTGATCAGATAGCCGCCGTCGGTCTTGGTGGCGCGGGTCTTTGCCGCGAACAGATCGGAGCCGGAATTCGGCTCGCTCATGCCGATCGCGAAGCAGACCTCGCCGCGGCAGATCCGCGGCAGGATGTCCATCTTGATATGCTCGGGCGCGTATTTCAAAAGCACCGGCCCGCTCTGGCGGTCGGCGACGAAGAAGCGCCGGGTCGGCGCGTTCGCCACCCGCATCTCCTCGGTCACGACATAGCGCTCGAGGAACGAGCGCTCCTGGCCGCCGTATTTCTTCGGCCAGGTCATGCCGAGCCAGCCCTTGGCGCCGACGCGGCGGGAGAATTCCGGCGCGTCATTATCCTCGCGGTTCGGCGCGTGGGGATCGAAGGTGCCGGCTGCAATCTCCTCGGCGAGGAAGGCGCGCACTTCCTTGCGGAGCTGCTCGCATTTTTCTGGCAGGCGGATCGGATCGAAACGAAGGGCTGCAGTCATGATGTCCAGTCCTGATTTTCCTGCCTGATCTCAGCGCGAAGCCACCAGCGGCCACAATTCATCGGCGCCACGGTCGGCGACGAGCTTGCCGAGCTCGACCGCCCAATAGCTCTCCGAGCCGAAATCGTCGCGCCATGCCAGTGCGCGCAGCGAATAGCGGTGCAGGATGTGCTCGATGGTGAAGCCGATCGCGCCATGCACCTGATGGGCGATGCCGCTGCCCTTCTCGGCCGCTTCCGAGCAACGGACTTTTGCGGCGGCCGCTTCGAGGAACACCGCGTCCGTGTCCAGCGATTTTGCATTCACGATGGTGTCGGCCGCCGAGGTCGCGGCGGCCAGCGCCGCGGCGTTTTCGCCGGCGAGGCGGGCGAGGTTGTGCTGCACCGCCTGGAATTTCGAGATCTTCTTCTCGAACGCGACGCGCTCGTTGGAATAGCGCACGGAGATGTCAAGCATCGCCTCCAGCGCGCCGGCGATCTGCAGGCTGCGCACCACGCCGCCCATCAGCATCAGCGTGGTCTGGCCAAAGCCCTTGGGCGCCGGCTTGGTCGTGACCGGTTGCACCTTGTCGAGCGTGACGGTGTCGTTGTGATCGCCGCCAAGGCCGGTGCTGGATTCGATCCGGCACCTCGCGGCATCGACCAGCGCGATCGAGATGCCGTCCTTGCCACCAGCCAGCACCGCGAAATGTTTTGCGTCCTTGGCAAACGGCACGCCGCGGGCGCGGCCGGAGAGGCTGCCGTCGGCATTCAACGTGACGCGGTCCTTCGGGCTTGCCGGCAGCACCGTCATCTCGCCTTCGGGAGAAGCGATCTTGCCCTGCGTCAGCAGCCAGCCGGCCAGCATTGTTTCGGCCAGCGGAACAGCGATCGCATGGCGGCCTGCGACGTTGAGGACGCTGAAACCTTCCGCGAGACTGGCGCCGGAACCGCCGAGATCGTCAGGCACCCAGGACAGAGGCAGGCCGGCTTCGGTCAACGCCTGCCACAGCGGCGCCTTCCATGCGCCCTGCTTGTCGTGATTGATGGTCTGGGCATCCGCGAGATCGGCGAAAATCTTTTCCGCGGTCTCGGCGACGATGTTTTCACTCTCCGCCACAGCGTTCCTCGTGTTGATTGGCTTGGGTCCGGCCGTCAGGCAGGCCTTGCTTGCGGTGTTGTCTTGCGCTCAATGATGCGGAAAAGCCATAGCCGTGACAAGCGTTGCCCGCAGGGCCACTTGCGTAGATGGCATGAAGCCGGGGCGCGGCGCATGAATTCCGCCGAGTGAACTTTCGGACGCTTCGATTTGTATGCCACGCGCGAAACAGAATTGGTTGACGGCATCGCTTCAGTCCGCCAGATGAAACTGGATCGCCTTCCGCATCAGGTCGGCGAACTCGGTCTCCTGGGTGACCAGCGCGTCGTTCAATCCGGCCACGCACAGCACCAGCGGTTCGTTGGATTCCGCGATCGGCGGCAGGTTCATGGCAACGGCACCCGCGCCCGGTGTGACCAGACCGAGCGAGAAGGCATGCCCCTCGTCGCGCACCTTCTTCAGCTCCAGCATCACGGCCTTGATGTCGATCTGCTGGTCGGATCGCGGCTCGTTGGCGTTGATCAGGCGCACCAGGCGGCGCACCTCCTTGTCCGGATAGGCCGACAGCAGCGCGTAACCCGATGCGGATCGTGCCAATGGCCGTAGCGTTCCGGCCTTGACATACAGTCGCATCGGCAGCTTGGCCTGGATGATGTGGACATATTGCGCGCTGAGCCCGTTGCGGACCGCGAGCATGATGGTCTCGCCGGTTTTCTCGGAGAGCTCATTCATCAGATTGATCAGGCGCCCCCGCGTGAACAGCGCCGGGCTCAGCCAGTGCCCCAGCATCGAGATCCGCGGCGTCGGGATATAGGTGCGGCGGCTGGTGTCGTAGTGCAGATAGCCGAACGCCGTCATCGTGCGCATCAGCGCCGAGGTGCTGGATTGCGGGAACTTGAGCGCGGCGGCGACCTCGATGGCGGACGCGGCCCGCTGGTGCTCCTCGAAGAATTCGAGCACGTCGAACACACGCCGCGCCGATTTGACCGCATTGTCCATCTTCGGCAGGTCGCGCGAGGTATCGCCGGGGAAATCGGGGCCCTCGAAAGACCGCGGGCCGGCGGCCCCGCCGGCATTCGCTGCATCCTTCTTCGCCAACGGCATCGTTATCGTCCCTGCTGCGCCACCCGCCGCTTCAGCCACCAGCCATACTGCTCGGGCCAGCTGGTCCATTCCGGATCGCATCCGAGCGCCAGTGCCGTCTGCGCGGGCCAGTTCGGATTCCACAGCAGTTCGCGGCCGAGCGCAATAAGCGTCGCCTTACCGTCCCGCAAAATGGATTCGGCGTAGTCCGGTTCGCGGATCAGTCCGACCGCCACTGTCGGCATGCCGGCTTGCTGCTGGATGCGTTCGGCGAACGGCACCTGGAAGCCCGGGGTTCGCGACACCAGCGAATTGCCGCGCGGCAGCTTCATGCCGCCTGACGAGCAGTCCACCATGTCGATCCCGATCGCCTTCAGCTCGGTCGCAAACGCAACGGAGTCCTCGATCGACCAGCCGATGTCGACGCCGTCGACCGACGAGATCCGCACGAAGGCCGGCAGGTGATCCGGCCATTCCTCGCGCATGATTGCAGCGATCCGCAGCGGCAGGCGCATGCGGTTCTCGCGCGAGCCGCCATATTCGTCGTTGCGGTTGTTTGCCAGCGGCGACAGGAACGAGTGCATCAAATAGCCGTGCGCACAGTGCAGCTCGATGACGTCGTAGCCGGCGACCCTGGCGCGGCGGAACGCCTGACGGTAGTCGTCCACCACGGCATCGATCTGTTCTGACGTCATCATCTGCGGAGCCGGCCAGCCGTCGTCGAAGGGAATGCCGCTCGAAGCCGCGATCTGCCACGGGCCCTCACCGCGCGCTGTGATATCGGCCTCGCCGAGTGGATTGCCGCCTTCCCACGGTCGCTGCGACGAGCCCTTGCGGCCGCCATGTGCGATCTGGACCGCGGCCTTGGCGTTGAAGCCATGGATCAGCGCCGCGAGCGCGGCATGGTCCGCGATGTGCGCGTCGTCCCAGATGCCGAGGCAGCCATGGGTGATGCGCCCCTGGATGTTCACCGAACTCTGCTCGACGAACACGAGGCCAGCGCCGCCGGCGGCGAGCTTGCCGATATGCGCGGTATGCCAATCGGTGGCCCGGCCCTCGCGCGCCGAATAGGTCGCCATCGGCGAAACCATGATCCGGTTCTTCAGTTCGAGGTCGCGGATTTGCAGCGGGGTAAACAGCAGCGGCAGTTCGGTCATGCGATGTCCAGCCTTGCTTGTGATGTGTGGGGACGTGATGGCGGTCATTTCTCCAGCAGCGGGCAGGCGCTCTCCTCTGGTGTCGCGAACGCCTCCTTGCCCGGGATGACCTGAACCAGCTTCTCGTAGTCCCAGGCGCCCTTGGATTCCGCCGGCGATTTCACCTGCACGAGATACATGTCGTGGATGAGCTGGCCGTCCTCGCGCAGGAATGCATTGCGGGCGAAGAAGTCGTCGATCGGCATGTCCTTCATCTGCGCGATCACCTTGGGGCCGTCGTCGGTGCCGGACTTCTCGATTGCCTTGAGATAGTTCATGACCGCGGAGTAGAGACCGGCCTGCACCATGGTCGGCCGCTTCTTGGTCTTCTCCATGAAGCGCGCGGCGAAGTCGCGGGTCTTGTCGTCGAGGTCCCAATAGAACGCGGTCGCGAGCTGAAGCCCCTGCGCCGCCTGCAAGCCGATCGCGTGGATGTCGCTGGTCTGCATCAGGAAGGCCGCGAGCTTCTGCTTCTGCGCCATGCCGAATTCCTGCGCCTGCCGGATCGAGTTGGCGAGGTCGCCGCCGGTATTGGCAAAGGCGATCACGTCGGCCTTCGAGCTTTGGGCCTGTAGCAAGTAGGACGAGAAATCCATGCTGTTGAGCGGATGCCGGACCTCGCCGGCGATCGTGCCGCCGACCTTCTCCACGGTCCTGGCGGCGTCGTTGCGCAAGGCGTGGCCGAAGGCGTAGTCGACCGTGACGAAGTACCAGCTCTTGGCGCCCGATTTGGCCAGCGCCCGAACCGTGCTGTTGGCGAGCGCGTAGGTGTTGTAGGTCCACTGCACCGAATTCGGCGAGCAGCCCTTTCCGGTCAGATCAGACGAGCCGGCGGACGACACCAGCATCGCCTTGTTCTTCTGCTTGGTGAGTTCGAGCACGGCGAAGGCGACGGCGGAGTTGGCGAAATCGACGATGACATCGACATTCTCCTGCTCATACCAGCGCCGCGCGATGCCCGCACCGACATCGGCCTTGTTCTGATGGTCGGCATCGACCATTGCGATCGGTTTGCCCAGCACCTTGCCGCCGAAATCAGCGATCGCCATCCGGACCGCTTCGACCGCTCCAGGGCCGGCAGCATCGGCATAAAGGCCGGCCTGATCGGTCAGCACGCCGATCTTCACCATGTCGTCGGAGATCTGCGCGTGGGATGGTGTGGCGAAGGCGACAGAGAGGATTGCTGCGCTCGCGGCGATCCATCCGTAAGTCGATCTCATTGTCGTTTGTTTCCTCTAGTTCGATTGCCTTATGGCGTTGGTTTTCTCTTGCCGCAGGTCGATCATGCCGGGATGCGATAGCGGGTCCCGGTCCGCGCCGAGCAGCACATGTTTCTGGATCTTGTTGGTCGAGGTCAGCGGCAACTCGGTGACGAAGGCGATCCATGCCGGTAGCTTGAAGGCCGCAAGGCGTTCGCGGCAGAACTGGAAGATGTCCTGTGCGAGTTCGCGTGAAGCTGCGGCGCCGTCGTCGGTCACGATGAAGGCCGCGACTTCCTCGTCGCGGATCGGATCGCGCGCGGCAACGACCGCCGCCTGCTTGACCAGCCCGGATGTCGTCAGCACGGCCTCGACCTCCGCGGCCGAGATGTTCTCGCCAGCGCGGCGGACCAAATGCTTGAGGCGATCGACAAACACGAAGGCGCCGTCCTCATGCTGCCAGGCGCTGTCGCCGGTGTGAAACCAGCCGCCCCGCCAGGCCTGCTCGGTTGCATCGGGGTCCTTCAGATAGCCGGAGAAGAAGCCACGCCGCGGCGTCACCTCCGAGTGGCGCACGCAGAGTTCGCCGACCGATCCCGGTGGCAGCGGATTGTCGTCGCCGTCGAGTATGACCATCTCGAGGCCCGGCTCGCTGCGGCCGATGGTGTTGGTTTCGAGGTGGCGCGGCTCGACCGTGTTGAACGGACTGCGCCCGGTCTCGGTCATGCCCCAGCCCTCGACGAAGGGGATGCCGAAGCGGTCGCGGGCGCGTGCGCGCTGCTCGGGATTGGCGCCGACGCCCATCGAAAAGCGCAGCGCATGGGCTTTCTCGTCCGGCGTCTCCGGCTGGGCGAGCAGGGCCGCGACGATGACGCCGAGATAGTGCAGCACGGTGGCCCGGCACGCGACGATGTCGCGCCAGGCAAATTTCGCGTTGAAGCGCTCGGGCAGGATCAGGCACCCGCCGGTCAGCATCATCGCGATCGGCGTCAGCGTGAGGCCGGCCATGTGGAACAGCGGCAGCGGGCTGTAGAGGCGCTCCGCGCCGGTATGATACGTCGCTTCGCCGCCGCGGCCGATGTACCAGCGGCCGGTCGAGATCACGTACTCGTTGGTCAGGATGCATCCCTTCGGACGCGCCGTCGTGCCTGACGTGTAGAGCAGCGCAGCCTCGGTTTCGCTTCCCGGTTCGCCGGCGCGAGGTGGCGGCCGCTTGGCAAGCGGGATATGTGTCGCGCTTGCGCCGAGATCGTCACCATACACCTCAAGCACGGGCACCGCGCCGGTCAGCGCCTTCTGCAATTCCCTCTGATCATGCAGCGTGACGATCAGGTCGGGCTCGGCATGCGCAATGAGATATTCGATTTCCGCAGCGCGATAGGCCGGGTTGATCGGAACGATCGAGACGCCGAGGCTGTTGAGCGCCAGCCAATGCACGATGAAGTCCGGCCGGTTCTCGAGCAGCAGGCAGGCGCGATGCCCATGGCCGAAGCCGGATGCGCGATACCGATCGCGCAATGCGAAGACCTGCCGCGCAATGTGTCCATAGGACAGTTCGACGCCGTCGGGAAAATATGCGCGGTCGGGCCGCGCGGGAACGCAGAGAAAGGGTTTGAACGCTGCCGGATCGGATGTCGCAGCGAACACGCTGAACACGGTGTACATCGTGGCGAAACTTCCCTTGGGCGACCGCTGATCGATGTCAACGATGCGGGCCGAAGAGCCGGATGCTTCGTTGAACGCATGGTGATGCGATCGCGACGTTGCACGGAAGCTATAGGGGCGAATAAGATGCTGTCAAATTTATTATGAGTTTCTATAAAACTCATATGTAGTTTTAGATCAAAATCAGAGGTGATGCGATGAAGATGCATATGCTGTCGGGCGGTCGTCTGCGGATGTCGAAGCGGACCTATCTTCCCGATGCGGCGCGCGGCGAGATGATCGATCTTCCGGTGTCCTGCGTGCTGTTGCGGCATACCCAGGGCAACGTGCTGTTCGATACCGGATGCCATCCCGATGTCGCGTCCGACCCGGAAGGCCGGCTCGGCACGCTCGCGAAATACATGCAGCCGATCATGCCGGCGGACGATCATGTGCTGACCAGCCTGAAAGCCGTTGGCCTCGGTCCCGACGATATCGACGTGGTGATCTGTTCTCACCTGCACACCGACCATTGCGGCTGCAACGCCTTCTTCACGAAGGCGACGGTGTTCGTCCACGCGCTCGAGATCGAGGCTGCGAATGCCGACAACGCGTTCGATCGCGGATACATCAAGGCGGATTGGGATCATCCGCTGAAGACGGAAATCTTCGACAAGCAGATGGACGTGTTCGGCGACGGCAAATTGACGCTGATCCCGCTGCCAGGACATTCGAAGGGAACGACCGGCGCGCTGGTCAAGCTGGATCGGAGCGGCGAATACCTGCTCGCATCCGATTCGCTCAGCGTGCGCGCCAATCTCGACCAGCGAATTTCTCCGCGGAACAGCCTCGATGTCGATCAATTCCTGAAATCGCTCGACGAGATTGCCAGGCTCGAGGCGTCAGGTGTCAAGATCATCTGCGGCCATGACGATGCGCAATGGGCCGGCCTGCAGAAGGGCCCTCACGCCTATTTGTAATGGACCGGCGCGGCTTGCAGATGTATTTCCGCGCGATATGGTGTGCCACCGCCGGAGATCATCTGGCTCACAACAACAAGGAAAATGCAGATGTCCAAGGATGGTTTGTGCGCGATCGTGACCGGATCGGCATCGGGCCTCGGCGCCGCTACCGCGCAAATCCTCGCCACGCAGGGCGCACGCCTCATCATCAACTATTCCAACAGCAAGGCGGAAGCCGAAGCGACCGCGGAAGCCTGCCGCAAGCAGGGCGCCGAGGTGCTGGTGGTGCAGGGCGACGTCTCGCGCGATGAGGACTGCAAGAAGATCGCGGCCGCCGCGCAGGGCTGGGGCCGTCTCGACGTGCTCGTCAACAATGCCGGCACCACCAAGCATGTGCCGCATCATGATCTCGACGGCCTGACCGCGGACGATTTCCAGCGCATCTATGCCGTCAACACCATCGGCCCGTTCCAGATGGTCCGCGCCGCGCGCGCTTTGCTCGAAGCCGGCGCGAAAGCCTCGGGTCTTCCCTCGGCGGTCGTCAACGTTTCATCCGTCGCCGGTATTTCCGGTGGCGGATCGTCGGTCGCCTATGCCGCGAGCAAGGGCGCGCTCAACACCATGACGCAGTCGCTGGCGCGCGCGCTGGCACCGCTGATCCGTGTCAACACCGTGTGCCCGGGCTATATCGATACGCCGTGGTTCACCAAGGGCCGCGGCGAGGCGGGCGCCAAGCAGGTGCGCGATGCCGTGGTCGCGCGCGTGCCGCTGAAGGTTGCGTCAACGGCCGAAGATATCGCCAATCTGGTCTGCTTCCTGGCGAGCCCGGCGTCGAGCAACATGACCGGTGAATTCGTCCGCATGGACGCCGGCATGCATCTGATTCAGTGAGACTGCAGATCAGCCGCGCCACGATGCGGATGAAAGCAGGTCAGGAAAGACAATGCCCGGGTCATGCCCGGGCATTGCGCTATCGAAGCGGTCTCGCGCTCGTTTCTACTTGTTTCCCAGATCAGGGATCACGCGCGCCGCGACCAGCCGGTTCCAGATGAACAGCACCACCAGCGCGCCGATCGTGGCGGTGATGAAGCCCGCGCCCTGTTCGGGACCGTAATGGCCGATCGCCTGGCCGATGAAGGTCGCGAGAAACGCGCCGGCGATGCCGAGCACGGTGGTGAGAATGAAGCCGCTCGGATTGTTCGGGCCCGGTGACAGGAACCGCGCGATGATCCCCGCGACAAAGCCGACGATGATGACCCAGATGATGCCGCCCATGACTGTCGTCCTCCTCAGATGGAATCAACGCTGCCGCTAAAGCCTGCCGCGCAGCTCGTCGCCGCTCGGCAGCCGGCCGTCCGGCGTCAGATGGTTGATCGCGTCGGGCAGATATTGGCTCAAGCCCTGCAGCAATTGATCGCGCGACATGCCGCTCTGCGACGCCAGCGAGTCGATCTGGTCGGCGCCGAGCGCGTTGGCGAGATCGCCGGGCGAGATCTGCTTGTTGGGGCCATTGCTGACCCAGGAATTTGCCGCGTCGCCATGGCCCTTCTGCTGCAACTGGTTGAGCAGATCGCCGAGGCCGCCGCTGAGCACGGAGCCGGCCGCGCCGCCGGCGAGAAGGCCGCCAAGGCCGCCCTTGAGCAGATCACCGAGTCCGCCGCCACCAGCGCCGCCGGGCAAACCAGCAGTGACATTGCCGGGGAGTTGTGGCGCCTGCGCCGGGGTCGACTGAGGAGCGGTTGCGCTCGGCTGGCCACCGGAGAAATGCTTGACCGCCTTCCAGGCGAGCAGCGCCAGGATCGCCATGGTCATCGGCGACATTCCGCCGCTGCTCGAGCTGTCGGATGGTGTGCTTGGGGCGCTTGGACCGCGGGGGCCGTTCTGCATGCCGTTGAGTACGTCGAGTAAGCCCATGATCGTCTCCTGCCGCAACCGTGCCCCGAGCGGGAAACATAGCTGTGGCCCATGACGGTTACAAGGCGGGCCACCCGGCGGCGGCGCATCGAAATTGGCAGGCAACCCCAGGTCTGCTATCGGAGTCTGCTCTCGAAGTCTGCTATCGAGGTCTGCTGTCGAGCTCTGATGAACGGACGTTTAGCCAGATGAACGCGGATCGGCCGATCGGGATTGCGGGCGCCGGAAGCATCGGTTGCTTCGTCGGCGGCATGCTGGCTGCGTCCGGCCGCCGCGTCGCATTGTTGGCGCGGCCGCGGCTGATCCAGGAGATCGCGCGCAACGGCTTGCGGGTGAGCAGTTTCGACGGCTCGGAGCGGATGGCAGCGGTCGACCGACTCATTTTGTCGGACGATCCGTCGATCCTGCGCGACGCCCAGACGGTGCTGGTGACGGTGAAGAGCGCGGATACCGGCGAGATCGCCGAATTGATCGCACGCCACGCATCCACTGACGCCGCGGTGATCAGCCTGCAGAATGGCGTCGGCAACGTGCCGCTGCTGCGTGATCGCTTGCCCGGCCGCAACGTGCTCGGCGGCATGGTGCCGTTCAACGTGGTCGCGCTCGGCGACGGCCGCTTCCATCGCTCGACCTCGGGCGACATCGTGATCGCGCAGGATGATGTCGGCACCGCGGCACGGCTTTCGGTGCCCGGTCTTGCGATCAAGGCAACCGCCAATATCGACGGCGTGCAGTGGGGCAAGCTGATCGTCAATCTCAACAACGCGCTCAATGCGCTGTCCAACATTCCGCTGCGGCAGCAGCTCGCGCAGCGCGGCTGGCGGCAACTGTTCGCCGACCAGATGGCGGAGGGTTTGGCCGCGGTTCGCGCCGAGGGCATCGCGCCGGTGTCGCCGACGCCGCTGCCGTCGAACTGGATGCCGCATCTGCTGCGGCTGCCTGATGCGCTGTTCGGCATGCTGCTTGGCCGCACCATGAAGATCGATCCGGAAGCGCGCTCCTCGATGTGGGAGGATCTACAGCGTCGCCGGCGCACCGAGATCGATTATCTGCAGGGCGTGATCACCGCGATCGCGGATCGCCGCGGGCTCGAGGCGCCGCTGTCGCGCCGCATCATCGCGCTGATCCGGAAGGCCGAGGCCGACGGCAAGGGCTCGCCGGGGCTGACGCCGGAGCAGATCCGCGATGGCTCCGCCACATCGATCGAACAACCGAGGAGGTGACGTCATGAAGCGATCCTGCATCATGCTGTTCACGCTTGTTGCGCTGGGCGTCGGTCCGGTCCGCGCCGCGCCGCCGACCGTCACACCATCGCCGGGCTACGATGCGCGCTTGCAGGAACAGCGCGCGGCCGCCGCGGCGGCGAGCCGATCGGCCTTGCCTGTGCACCAACCGGTCGCGCATCGACACCACAAGCGCGGTCACGCCCGCTGATCCATGAGAGAGACTATCTGAGATGAAGCTGCTCGTTCTCGCGCTTACCTTTCTGCTTGGCTCGGTAGCGGCGGCAAGCGCCGTCGACTATGCCGGTTCGATCAGCGCCTACCGGCGCGCCAACCGCATGCCCGCGGTGAAGCTCGACGCCAAGCTGAATGCGATGGCGTTGAGGCAGGCGCAGGCGATGTCGGCGACCGGATCGGTCAGCCATTCCGCGGGCGGCAGCTTCTTCACGCGCATTGCGCCGCTGAAGAAGCAGCGCGCTGCCGAAAATATCGGCGCCGGCTTCATCGCCTTCGCCGAGATGCTGAAGCAATGGGAGAACTCGGCGGGCCATCGCGAGAATCTGTTGATGCCGGGCGCGAAGCGCGTCGGCGTGGCCTACGTCGACAATCCGAAGTCGCCGTACCGCAGGTTCTGGGCGATGGTGATTACCGACTGACGTCCGTTCGCTTCGCGAGCTTGGTCGGCGACGGCGATGTCGGCGTGAACAGCTTCTTCAGATCGTTCAGCCCGTCGGAGAGCCGCGGCCAGTCGCACGAGAACGTACCCTTCACGCAGCTGCCTGCCGGCGGCCGCACCTTGGGAGGCGCGGCAGCGACGCGCGGCTTGGTCGGCCGCGCGACCGGGACGGGGACTTTCGCCGGCTCGCCGTGCACTGGCTCGTTGTGCAGCGACGCCTGCTGGATCTGTGGCGGCCGCTCCTGCTTTTCCTGCCGCTCGAGTTGCTTGGCGTTGAACGCCGCGACGATGCTGGAGCGGCGCTCCTTCTCCAGATAGCCGGTATATTCCTGGTCGATCTTCTTTTGCTCGTCCGGCGTCGGATTGGGACCGGCGATGTCGAAGCTGCGGTCCTGCATGAAGTCGTAATAGGTATAGCCGCCGCCTACCTTGCGGCGTCCGGCAAACTTGGCGTTGCAGTCGGCGAGTTGCGCGGTCTTGTCTTCCTTGGTCTTCGCCTTCTCGGCGAGGTCGGCGCAATCCTCGAAATCCTTCGGGGCGCTGCGCCACCACTGCGCATGCGCACGCATCGGCGCCAGCGCAAACGCGGCGACAAAAACGGCAACAGCCAACGTCGATGATCGTGACGGCATCACGGACATTGCAAGCAAACCCGAACGACACAGAGTGACCAGATTGTCGCCATTTTGGTGACGCTTGTCACCCAGGAACCCGACGATTTTCCTCACCCCTGTGGAATGCCTCAGATACCGCTGTGTCCGGTGGAACACAGCCGTGGGGTATTGGAATATCTCCAGAATTCTCGGCGAAGGCGACCGGAACCTCAGAACAATTCGTCTCGAATTGCTCACTTCACCCGGTGCAGCAATGCGACCAGTTCCGCCTGCCGATGCGTGCCGGTCTTCTGGAAGATCGTCTTGAGCTGATTGCGCGCGGTGGCGAGGGCAACGCCGGCCTCCTGTGCCGCCGCTTCGACTGAATCGCCGCGCGCAAGCCGCGTGGCGAGGCGCGCCTGCGCCGGCGTCAGTTCGAAGGTGGCCGCCAGCAGCGCAGAATCGAATGCGGCGCTGCCTTCGAGATCGCGGATCAACAGGATCGCGCGCGCGCCCAGGAACGGTGAGCGCGCGGCGGGAGGCACCGGCTGCATCTGGATTACGATCGGCCGCTTGTCGATCCTGCGCACCACGATCGGCGCTGTTGGGAGCGGGTGCAGGTCCGAACTGTGGGCCAGCAGATCGATCAGCCTGGTCAGATCGGCATTGGCCTGCCGGTCGAGCAGAGTGAGGCGGTTGTTGCGGATCGCAAGGTCATGGCCGAGGCAGCTTTCCGCGTGGGCGTTCATGCCGATGACGGCGCCGAAGCGGCCGACGGCGATCGCCGCGACCTGGATCAGGTCGAGCGCGCTGGTGATGCCCGAGATCGCCGAGCGGCCGACGACGGTGGACAGCGTCGCGGCCTCGGTCAGCCGTGCCGACACGCGCGAGAGTGCCTTGACCTCGTCGGCGTCGAACATGCCTTCCTTCGGCGAGCGCTGGATGCTCAATGCCCACAATGCCGGGCCGGCGCGGAAGCCGATCCCCGCGAACCATTTCAGCCCGAACTCGCCGAGCGTCGCATAAAGCGGGTCGCGCAGCATCTCGGCCTCACCACCGAACAGGTCCGCATCGGTGATGACATTGGTGCCAGCCAGCATCAGGGGCACGCCGCGTGCCGCGCGGATGTCGGTGAGATGCAGATTGTTCGGGAAATAGGTCTTGGTGAAATATTCGCTGATCGATTCCGAGCGCGGAATGTCCTCGGTGCGGATATCGCTCTGAAGCATCGCAGCCCCGGTCGCGCCGACGGCCGCGCTGACCTCGTCCATGAAGGACGGCCAGGTCGCGGGATCGAGCACCACGTCGCCAAGGCGCGCGGTCACGTCGTCCAGCCTGTGCACGTCGACCAAAGGCTTAAGCTCCGCTTGATGCAGCTTTTCGTTGTTTCGCAAGGCGAAACAGGAAAAGCCTGGTTGCGCCCGGTACCGGGCATAAGACAACCCCGGCCGCCGGTCATGCAAGTAAAATCAGCGGCGCGGCCTCGGGCCAGGCCGGAAACCCCAGCGAAACATAGTCGAAAATCGGCGAGCGGTGTGGACCCACCGTTACCGCAAACGCAAGTCCCGGCGGCGATCGGCCTCGGTCAACGCGACGCGGCAGAAGCTGGCGGCGATCGCGACGACGTCCTCCACGGTTTGCGGATATTGCTTCGAGACCCAGCGTAGCGCGATCGAGATGACCGCGCCGACCATGCCGGTCGAGAGCAGCGTCGCAGCCGCGCCCCTGTCTCCGTGTTTCGCATCGAGCACCGGCGGCACCAGGATGTCGCTGAAGACACGCCCGGCGTCGAGCTTGACGGCATCGACCGCCGGGCTGATGCCGGAGATTTCCAGCAGGAAAACCCGCGCCGGCTTCGGATGCTCCTTCAGCCGGGTAAAATACAGCGTCAGCGCGGCGTGCAGCCGTGCTTCGGCATCGTGGCCCGCGGCCGCGGCGGCAGCCGTCATTTCCTCGTGCAGATGGCCGACGACATGATTGTAGGCGGCGATCAGCAGCGCTTCGCTGTTGGCAAAGGACTCGTAGAAATAGCGCTCCGTGAGCTCAGCGGCCTCGCAGATCGCCTTCACCGTCGCGCTGGGATAGCCGACCTCGCCATAGACCTCGATCGCAGCATCGATCAGCTTCAGCCGCCGTTCGGTGCGGCGCTCGTCGGCGTCCATGCCGCCATAGAGGCGGGCTTTCCGGCTGCTTGCCATGAAAAGTGTATTGACATGAGCCATTGTCAGATGTCAAGTTATCTGACAATAAGGATTGTCAATTTTGCACGGGAGAGGTCAGGGCGTGTCTACTCATTTCGACGTGTTGATCGTGGGTGCCGGCTTGTCAGGCATCGGCGCCGGCTACCATCTGCAGACCAACTGTCCGGACCGCAGCTACGCCATTCTCGAAGGCCGCGATTGCATCGGCGGGACCTGGGACCTGTTCCGCTATCCCGGCATCCGCTCCGACTCCGACATGTACACGCTCGGCTATTCGTTCCGGCCGTGGACCGAGCCGAAAGCGATCGCCGACGGGCCGTCGATCCTCAACTATGTGCGCGAGACCGCGCGCGCGTATGGCATCGACAAGAAGATCCGCTTCAACCATCGCGTCGTGCGCGCCGACTGGTCGTCGGCCGACTCGCAATGGACCGTCGAAGTCGAGCGCGGGCCGGAGAAGGCGATCGAGCGCCTCACCTGCAACTTCCTGTTCATGTGCAGCGGCTACTACAAATATGAGCACGGCTACACGCCGGACTTCCCGGGCATCGCCGATTTCGCCGGCCGCGTCGTCCATCCGCAGAAATGGACCGACGACATCAACTATGCCGGCAAGAAGGTGGTGGTGATCGGCAGCGGCGCGACCGCGGTGACCCTGGTGCCGGAAATGGCGAAGGCCGCCGCCCATGTCACGATGCTGCAGCGTTCGCCGACCTATGTCGTGGCGCGGCCGGACGAGGACAAGGTCGCCAACTGGCTGCGGGCGCGGCTGCCGGCGAAGCTCGCCTATGGCCTCACGCGCTGGAAGAACGTGCTGTTCGGCATGTATTTCTATCGGCTCTGCAAGCGCGATCCGGAGCGCGTGAAGAAGCTGATCCTCGGCGGCGTGCGCCACGCGCTCGGCCCCGATTACGACGTCGCCACGCATTTTACCCCGAGCTACAATCCGTGGGACCAGCGGCTTTGCCTGGTGCCGAACGGCGATCTGTTTCAATCGCTGCGCAGCGGCGGATCGTCCGTCGTCACCGACCAGATCGAGACCTTCACACCCGGCGGTATCAAGCTCAAGAGCGGCAATGTGCTCGACGCCGATGTCGTGGTGACCGCGACCGGCCTCGATCTGCAGGTGCTCGGCGGGCTCGAGATCAAGGTCGACGGCGCGCCGGTCGATCTGTCGAAGACCATGAACTACAAGGGGCTGATGTATTCGGGCGTGCCGAACCTCGCCGCGGCCTTCGGCTACACCAACGCGTCCTGGACGCTGAAATGCGATCTGACCTGCGAATATGTCTGCCGCATGCTCAACCACATGAAGGCGAACGGCTACGCGCAGGTGACGCCGCGGCGGAACGACCCAACCGTCACTGAGCTGCCTTGGGTGGATTTCTCCTCGGGCTATATCCAGCGCGCCGCCGCCAGGTTCCCGAAGCAGGGCTCGCGCCGGCCGTGGCGGCTGTACCAGAACTATGCGCTCGATATCATGACGCTGCGGTTCGGCTCGCTGAAGGATGAGGCGATCGAGTTTCTGCCGGCGCGCCGGGCCAGTGCGGCGGATGCCGCCGCAAATCCGGCGCGACAGGTCGCGTAGCGCGCGACGCGGCGAACCAGGCACAACTTCGCGCGCGCCCGTTGGGGCGCGGGCTGGCGATCATTCGGCACCTCTGCTATGGGAGGGCTGCGCCCGCATGCTTCGCGGCGGGCGGTGCGGTCCCGTAGCTCAGCCGGATAGAGCGACGGTTTCCTAAACCGTAGGTCGGAAGTTCGAGTCTTCCCGGGATCGCCATTTTCCGCCTGGTTGCGCGCAGCGCACGCCATCGGCGACCGACTTCCCCCTGATCGAAGCCGCAACGGCCTGTGCGCGCTGCCTTTCGGCGCGGTGGGCCCGGCGTTTGCCCCCAAATTCACCCCAAATTAGGGAACGCTCCGGACAATCGGGAGGGGGCCACCGGAAGTCCGCGCGCATGCGAGCTAGCGTTCCAGAACGGGTTGAGCAGGGCGGCAGCGACGCCCTTCGCGATCCGCTGCGTTCAGGCGGCCGGCCGCTCGTTGTCGATATCGACGAGGTGATGGTGCCGGGAAGCGCTGTCCCGGCGGGTATCGCTTCCGAATTGAGCCGTCGCGTTCTCGCGGTCGCCACGGCGATCGCCACCGCGTTCGGACCTGAAGCGCGATCCACGCAGGTTGCCGATACGTCGGGCTTCGATCCATCCCGCGCGCAGTTCGACCGTGACGCGGTGACCTTCCTCTTGCAGGTGCTGGGCGAAGGCCGCCCGGTCTATCTCTGTTCGGAAAATTATTCCGAGCCGTTCGTCAGCGCTGTTGCTCAGCATCTCGGCGTCTTCACCGCCTGGGCTGCCGTACCGGCTGGCCGGTCACCGGCGTCGCGGAGCGAAGAGCTGCCGTCCGTGTTGCGCCAGGGCTTCGACTACATCGGCAGCGCAACGGTCGCATTGCCTGAATTCGCATCGCGCGTGGCGCGCCCCGGTCGATCCGAACCGGCTGCGCCCGCACCGGCCGGTGTGCACAGCTGGCTGAAGCTGCTCCGGGTGCATCAATACGCGAAGAACGCCCTCGTGCTGGTGCCGCTGCTGACCGCGCATAAATTTACGCTGGGATCGGCGGCGACGTCGCTGCTTGCGGTGATCGCATTCTCGCTCTGCGCGTCAGGCGCCTACATCCTGAACGACATTCTCGACATCAGGGCCGACCGCGCGCATCCGGCCAAGCGCAACCGTCCGATCGCAAGCGGTGCGATCTCGGCGTCGCAGGCCGCCGGCGCGATGGCCCTGGCGCTAGCGGCCGCATTCGCGATCGCATTGTGCATATCGGTCGCGTTCGCCGGAGTCCTGCTCGGCTATTTCGCGCTGACAACGTCCTATTCGCTGCGGCTCAAGCGCATCGCGATCGTCGACGTCGTCGTGCTGGCGACGCTTTACACCGTCCGCGTGATCGGCGGCGCGGTCGCGATCAATGTGCCAATGTCGGAATGGTTGCTCGCGTTCTCGCTGTTCATCTTCATGTCGCTGGCGCTGGTGAAGCGCCACATCGAACTCGCCAGCCGGCCGGACGGCGCCGTGCTGGCGGCGCGCGGCTACCAGGTCGAAGACAAGTCGATGATCGCGATCCTCGCTGCGGCGTCGGGCTTCAATGCCGTCGTGATCTTCACGCTCTACATATCGTCCGATACGGTTCGCGCGCTCTACAGCCATCCGCAACTGCTCTGGGCCTGCTGCCCGATCCTGATGTACTGGATCGGCCGCGTGATGCTGTTCGCGCAGCGTGGATTGATCGACGACGATCCGGTGATGTTCGCGCTCCGGGATCGGGCCAGCTGGGTCGCGCTGGGCGCGATCGGCGTCATCATGCTCGCCGCCATCTAGCGATGCCGGCGGCTGCATTGCCAGGACGCGCGACGGCGAGCTCCAATCCGGGCGAGATTGGCCTGTCCGGCTGGGGCAACTATCCGAAGGTGTCGACCGAACTGCTGGCGCCGCGGACGCCCGCGGGCGCACGGGACCATCTGCTCGGGCGCTCCGGCGTCGTTGCGCGCGGCGCGGGCCGCGCCTATGGCGATGCGGCGATCGGCACGCACGCCACGATTTCGACGCACTGCCTGAACCGGATGCGGAGCTTCGATGCCGCAACCGGCCAGTTGACGGTCGAAGCCGGCGTGACCATCGCGGACATCCTTGCCGCGTTCGAGCCGCGCGGCTTTTTCCTGAAGGTGGTGCCCGGCACGAAATTCGTGACCGTCGGCGGCGCGATCGCGGCCGACGTGCACGGCAAGAACCACCATCGCGACGGCGGCTTCGGCACGATCGTCGAGTCATTCCGCCTCGCGCTGCCCAGCGGCGAGATCGTGTCGTGCTCGCGCGCGGAGAACGCTGCGCTGTTTATGGCGACACTCGGAGGCATGGGCCTGACCGGCATGATCCTCGAGGCGACGTTGCGGCTGCTGCCGATCGAGACGGCCTGGCTGCTGCAGGACACCCGCGTCGCCGCCAATCTCGAGGCGGCGATCGATCACCTGGAGAGCAGCGCGTCGGCCACCTATTCGGTGGCCTGGATCGATTGCCTTGCACGCGGTGCTGCGCTCGGACGGTCGCTGGTCTATCTGGCCGAGCACGCCGCGCGCCGTGACAAGGAATTGCTGGGGCCCGAGCTCGCGCCGTTCCCCAGCCCTCGCATGTCGCGGTTGTCGGTGCCGGCGCTGTTTCCCGGATGGCTGCTCAACCGCGCGTCGATGCGGGCGTTCAACGAGCTCTACTTCCGCCGCGGCGCCGCGCAGCAGGGCGAGCCGCGGCTCGTCCACTGGGATCCCTACTTCTTTCCGCTCGATGCGATCGCCGATTGGAACAGGATCTACGGCAGGCGCGGCTTCGTGCAGTATCAATGCGTGATTCCGCAGGCGCGCGCACGCCGCGTGCTCGCCGACATCCTGGACCGGGTATCCCAGCGCGGCGATGCGTCGTTCCTTGCCGTGCTCAAGCAGCTCGGCGATGGCGGTGGACCGATGTCGTTTCCGCTGCGCGGCTATACATTGACGATGGACTTTCCGGTCAGCGACACGCTGTTCGGGTTTCTTGATGAGCTTGATGCATTGGTGGTCGATGCCGGCGGCCGGCTCTACCTCGCCAAGGACGCGCGGCAGTCCCGCGCGACATTCGAATCCGGATATCCCGGCCTCGCGGCCTTGCGGGACATCCGCCAGCAGACCGGGGCGACCACGCGCCTTGTCTCCCACCTTTCAGCACGGCTTGGAATTTGATGACCGGCACAAAATCAATTCTGGTGATCGGCGGCAGCTCGGATATCGGGCATGCGACGGCGCTGCGCTATGCAAAGGAGGGCTGGCGCGTGGCGCTCGCCGCCCGCGATATCGAGGCCGCGCAGCGCAACGCGGATGATGTCAGGACGCGCAGCGGCGTCGAAACGACGGTTCAATCGCTCGACGTGCTGCAGACCGCGCAGCTGGCCGGCTTCGTCGCCGGCCTGTCCGTGCTCCCCGACACCGTGGTGTGCGTGGTCGGCGAGCTCGGCGACCAGCTGCGTGCGCAGGCCGATCCCGAGCTTGCCACGACGATCATGCGCACCAACTTCGAGGCGCCCAGCCTGTTGCTCGAACTATTCGCCCAACGCTTCGAGGCGCGCGGCTCGGGAACGATCGTCGGGGTCAGCTCGGTCGCCGGCGATCGCGGGCGGGCGTCGAACTACTATTACGGCGCGGCCAAGGCCGGCTTCTCGCAATTCCTGTCCGGCCTGCGCAACCGCCTGACGCTGGCGGGCAAGGTCCGCGTCATCACCGTCAAGCCCGGCTTCGTGCGCACCAGGATGACCGCGCATATGAAGCTGCCGGCGCCCCTGACGGTCGATCCGGATCGGGTTGCGGAGGATATCTACCTCGCCGATGTGACGAGGCCGCGCGACGTGATCTATGTGGCCAGGCGGTTCCGGCTGGTGATGACGATCATCTGCGCACTGCCGGAGGCGATCTTCAAGCGGATGCGCATCTGACGGTCGATCCGCTGACTGCTTCCGTCCCTGAACTGCGCAGCAGCACGATGCCGACAATGAGCGCGATCAGCGGAATGATCGCAAAACCGCCGATCGAGAACGTGCTGAGCGCCTGTTCGCCGTTGTGGGAAGAAGCCATCTGCGTCGCTTGCAGGTAGCCGAACGCGCCGATCGGTATCGGCAGGGCGTAGATGATCCCCCGTTCCCACTCGCGCGCGCTCGCCAGCAGCGCCGGTAACAGCAGCGTCAGGCCGACGCTGAAGATCAGGAAATCGTAGTCGTAGGCGTAGGGGCTGATGCAGACCGACACGATCGCGACGAGGCCGAGTCGCTCGCGTGCCGGCATCGGCCGGTAGGTTGCAATGAGAACCACCGCAAGCGCCAGCACCGCGACGGCGCCCTGGGCGACGAACGCTGCCGACGCGGACAACCCCGCGGTTCGCAACGCGGCATAGATCGAGATCATGCGATGCATCGGGTAATTGCCGTGCTCGAGGAACACCGACGAATCGCGCACGCTCTGCAGAAATGCGCTCCAGATCTCGACGCCGAAGACCGCCGTACAGATCGCCGAGCTGATCAGCACGACGGCGGCGGCCGTCATCACCACGATCCAGGACCGCCGCAGCACGGCATAGACCGCGAACGCGATCGCGAGATGCGGCTTGATGATCATGAGGCCAAGGGCGGTCCCCGCGAGGATTGGCCGCTCCTGAAAGAACAGGCAGACCATTCCGATCAGCGCGGCCGTCAGCAGGCCGTTCTGTCCGCAGGCCAGCGTGATCCCGATGGTCGGAAAGAACACGATGAGCACGAGCACGAAGTTATCGCCTGCGAGACGGCGCAGCACGGCGAGGTAAAGCGTCAGCGTCGAGGCCGCGAACAGCAGATAGGCAATCCCGACCGGAATCAGCGCGAACGGCGCCAGCAGCAGGCTGAACTGCGGCGGATAGGTCCATGACATGAAGCCATCATGCCCGCCCGACGCCTCTCTCTGGATGACGATGAGCTTCGCGAATTGATAGGCTTGGTCCACCGTGCCCAGCCACACCAGCTTTGCGGTGATGTAGAAGGCGGCAAAGTCGACGAGCTCGCGGCCGTGCCCAAGCCCCACTCGTGCCAGCCACACGGCCTTGAAGGCGATGGCGACGGCCAGAAGCGCGAGGATTCCGCTGACGTAAGCGGTTCGCTTCGAGGTGGTCGACCGAATGGCTTCAAGGGTAGTTGCGAACATCAAACCGGGCCTTGTTGCGGCAATTCAGGCTAGG
Source organism: Bradyrhizobium macuxiense (assembly GCF_007993935.1). GTDB lineage: Bacteria > Pseudomonadota > Alphaproteobacteria > Rhizobiales > Xanthobacteraceae > Bradyrhizobium > Bradyrhizobium macuxiense_A. The sequence continues at coordinate 676,333 of NZ_VITY01000004.1, forward strand.
TCGAATAGGTTAAGCAGTCGAAAAATCGGGCGGGAGAGGGCGGTTCAGCGTCTGTCGCCTGACAGCCGCGGGAACCGACGGTATATTGCTGCCCGGCTACGACTTTCGCTGGACGCTCCGTCGGCGGCAATGATAACGGCTGGGAAGAACCCTCTCTCGACGGATCGCATGCCGAAACCTCCGCCTCCTTCCGCCAGTCGCGGGCCCGGCCCATCCCCGGTTCTGCAACGCGCCGTGGTCGCTTTGCAGATGGGGCAGGTCGTCGAAGCCGAACGGCTGGCGGCGGAGGTCTTGAAGGCAAACCGGACCGATGTCGGCGCGGCCTCGATCCTGGCGCGGGCCCTGATGATGCAGAACCGCAACGAGGAGGCGATCGCGCCGCTCGAGCGTGCCACGCGCCGTGTCGAGGATCCCGGCCTCGAGACCTTGCTCGGCGCGGCGCTCGGCGGTGCCGGTCGCCGCAACGAGGCGATCGATGTGCTGCGGCGGACCACCGCGCGGCGGCCACCCTATCTGCCCGCATTTCAGGCGCTGGCAGGGCAATTGCACGCGGACGGCCGCATCGACGATGCGGTTGCCGTCCTTGAGAGCGCGCTGGCGCTCGCGCCCGGCAGCCTCGAGTTTCAGCTCCTGCTCGCGCAGCTGCTGCCCCAGCGCAACGAGCGCGGCCGCGCGCGCGAGATTCTGGAAAGACTGCGCGTTGCGGCGCCGGGACATCCCGATGTTCTGGCTGCGCTTGCGCGCGTGCTGCTGCTCGACGGCGAATATTCGGCTGCGGCGGATCTCTACCGCCAGGTGCTGGCGCAGCGCCCCGACGATCCCCTGACGCGCACCAGCTTCTCCGCCGCTCTTCTGGAAATGGGCGATCGCGCCGGCGGCGAGGCCAATCTGCGTCTGGCGCTGCGCGGCCGGCCGCAAATGATCGGCCGCACCACGTCAGCGCTTACCATGGCATCGCATGGCCGCTTCTTCTTCCGTCCCAGCGGGTTCAAGAAGTTTCTGAGCTAGGCGATTTCTGTCGCTGGTGCACAGAATCGTAGGATGGGTGGAGCGAAGCGATACCCATCAGCCGTGCCGCGTGGTGAGACGATGGGTTTCGCTGCGCTCTACCCATCCTACACGACTAGCGCGGTTTCGAGTGAGGTGGACTGCCGCGCCACAAACTCGCCGTCGTCCCTGCGCAAGCAGGGACCCATAACCACCGATGCCGCTTGTTGTGCCGATGCTGGAACGACGAGTCCCATCAACAGCATCTGCTGCGGCGTATGGGTCCCTGTGTCTGGATTGTCTGTCATGATGGGGTGGGCGGGAAGCCGTTGGGTCCTTGGCGCTTGACGCCGTGAGCCGGCTCGGTCTCCC
>NZ_VITY01000005.1 GCF_007993935.1 Bradyrhizobium macuxiense
CGTCAGCCTTCCGGCGATCGCCAGCTGACCAGCCCGGCTCTCGCCGGCGAACGCGGTGACCCGCCGCCACCTACACCACGCTAGGGGACACGATCGAGGCGGTGCCCGGACGCTCGGAATGGCAAGTTGAGCGATAGCTGCCTGTAGGTCCCTTGGCATGCCGTCACCTTCGGCGGGCTTCCGGTTGGCTGCCGTGCAGGTTGCGCCTGGGACGGAATCCGGGTCAGATGACGTCGACGCTGAATTTCTGGCGCGAGCGGTCGGTTGGCGCTCAAGCCTCGAAGCGGACCCGCCGACGTTTGGCCGCTGTGGTAATCTGCATTTTTGTAAATTTCGGAGCTGCCAGGTAAAGATATGATTGGTTTGATAGTACGAACCTGCGCCGCAGCCGGCCTTGCATTACTGTCAACGCTCGTTGTCGCGGATGGCGCGGGTACGAGCCGCGCAATACGTGGAGGCAGATTTGATAATTGGACGATCGAGGAGAACAAAGCTCTTCCGGAATTCCAGAAAGATATCCCCGATAGTGTTCGCGCGATCGGACAGTCAACTGTTTCGGGAATCTCAATAGAATTGCGTTGCTTAACAAGAAGCGTTGATCCTGAGATCTCCACCTATGCGATAAATGTTCATTTAGGCAACGTAAATACGCCGAGGGAATTCGAGGTTACGTTCTCGTCTGACGCCGCCCAATTCAAGGTTTCGATGCTGATGCTTCCGGGGCGGCAAAGCTATTCCCTGAAATTGCGATCGGATACGTTTCAGGACGTCTTTCGTTCGTTCGCCGTCGATCACGACCTGGAGCTTTCTTTCGCTTCGTCATCCGGCCAGCCCATCAACGCTCGCATTCGCGGCTCGAGTAAGCTTCTTCCATTCTGGAACTATTGCGAAGCGTTCACGAGCTGAAATCCTAACGATCGGCCGAGCGATCCTTGCCTTAACTGATTCAAGATCTATTCCCTGTATATGAGGGATTAAGGGCCATTTGTGGCCATCACAGACGCCCCTCGTAGCAGCTGATTTCGGCCAAAGAAAAGGCTCCCTGCATGCGCTGACCGCCCGATAGGAATGTGAGCAGCTTCGGAAGCGCCAGCCGACATTACCGAGTGTTCATGAATCCGCGTGTCTTCCACAGCAATTGTTGCACAAATTGCCTCGCGCGCGCTTCAGTTGTGGTTTATGTACGGCAAGATGTGGGCTTGCGTTAGGCTCTCGCCGTCCCAGGCTCTTCGGTCGATAGTTTATTCGAGTTTATCAAGTTGATGCTGGAATCGCAGCGCGAAATGGATACGGGTCTGCAATCACTTGCATTGCTGTTGCGTTTCCATGGGCTCGCAGTGGATGTGGGGCAAATCGCGCACCAGTTCGCCGGCTCCCAGATCAAAATCCAGGAAATGCTTCGCTGCGCCAAGACCTTGAAGTTGAAGGCTCGGGCGGTCAACGCCGATTGGGCCCATCTGAAGAAGGCCCAGCTTCCGGCCATCGTCGAGTGTCGCGACAGTAGCTTCTTCATATTGGGCAAGATTTCCGATGATGGCGCCTTGATCCACCGGCCGTCCGGTGGCGGTCCACAGGCGTTGAGCAGGGAGGAGTTTGAGGACAAGTGGACCGGGCGCATCGTGTTGATGACACGCCGCGCTTCGCTGAGTGATCTCGCCAGACGGTTCGATATCACCTGGTTTCTGCAGGCGATGCAAAAGTACAGGCGAATGTTTGCCGAAGTACTCGTCGCATCCTTTTTCCTTCAGCTCTTGGCACTAGCTACGCCGCTGTTTTTTCAAGTGGTTACCGACAAGGTTCTGGTCCACCGCGGATTCAGCACCCTCGACGTCCTGTTCGCTGGACTTGTGACCGTCTCAGTTTTCGAAGTCGTTCTTGGGGCGCTGAGGACGCACGTTTTCGCCCACACCACCAATCGGATCGACGTCGAACTTGGCGCCCGGTTGTTTCGCCATCTGTCCGCGCTTCCGATCGGGTATTTCGAGACGCGTCGAACCGGCGATTCGGTTGCTCGCGTCCGCGAGCTGGAAAACATCCGGAATTTCCTTACCGGTTCAGCCCTCACGCTGGTCGTGGATGTTTTCTTCACATTCGTGTTCCTGGCGGTGATGTTTTATTATTCGCCGCCGCTGACCTGGATCGTCGTCGGCTCGTTTCCGATTTACGTCGCACTATCCGCCGGCGTTACGCCCCTGTTCCACCGCAGATTGGAGGAAAAGTTCAACCGCAGCGCGGAGAATCAGGCCTTTTTGGTCGAAGCGGTCAGCGGCATGCAGACCCTCAAGGCCATGGCCGTCGAGCCGCAGATGCAGCGCCGATGGGAAGAGCAACTGGCTGGCTACGTGCAATCTAGTTTTCGAGTGCTTGCGCTCGGCAACTGGGCAGGACAGGGGGTGCAACTTGTTAGTAAGCTTGTTACAGCGCTGACCCTTTATCTTGGTGCGCATCTCGTCATCAACGGCGAACTCACCGTAGGCGAGTTGATCGCCTTCAACATGCTAGCAGGAAGAGTTTCGCAGCCGATCTTGCGACTTGCGCAGCTATGGCAAGATTTTCATCAGATGAGGATTTCTGTTGCGCGACTTGGCGACATTCTCAATGCCGCCGCCGAGCCGGCTTACAACCCTGCGCGGGCCGCTTTGCTGCCGATACGTGGCGATATTGCCATCGAACACGTAAGTTTCCGCTACCGGCTGGATGGCCCAGAAGTTCTGCAGGACGTCAGCATCAAGGTGCCGCCGGGGCAGGTCGTTGGTATCGTCGGATCCTCAGGGTCCGGAAAATCTACGCTGACCAAGCTGATCCAGCGGCTCTATATCCCGGAGCGCGGTCGCGTCATAATCGATGGTGTCGATCTCGCTGTCGCTGACGTCGCTTGGCTACGCAGGCAGGTCGGTTCGGTGCTGCAGGAGAATGTCCTCTTCAATCGGTCAATACGCGACAATATCGCGTTGGCCGATCCCGGAATGTCGATGGAACGTGTGATCGATGCGGCCGAGCTCGCTGGTGCCCATAATTTCATCCTCGAGCTTCCGCAAGGTTATGACACGATGGTCGGAGAGCGAGGCGCTAGCCTCTCGGGTGGGCAGCGACAGCGTATTGCAATCGCCCGCGCGCTCGTGACCGATCCCCGTATCCTTATCTTCGACGAGGCCACTAGCGCGCTCGACTACGAGAGCGAGCGCATCATCCAGACCAACATGCGTCGCATCGCCAAGGGAAGGACCGTGCTGGTGATCGCTCACCGGCTTTCGGCCGTCCGCCACGCGGATCGCATCATCACCATTGAGCGCGGTCGTATCGTCGAGGATGGCAGCCACGACGATTTGATCCGAAGGAGCGGCCGGTACGCGGATCTACATCGGATGCAGGCGGGAATTCATGAGGTCGTTTAGGCGGAACGACAATGTGGTGCAACTGCCGCGGCCGGACATCGGTACCCGGCGGTCGCAGCTTGAATTCCTGCCGGCGGCGCTAGAGATCATGGAAACACCGGCGTCGCCCGTTGGCCGCGCGATCGGCGCCACGATCATCCTTTTTCTTATCATTGCGCTCGGCTGGTCGATTGTGGGGCACATCGACATCGTCGCAGTGGCCTCGGGAAAGGTGGTACCGACGGGACGCACAAAGACGGTTCAGCCCCTTGAGACCGGCATCGTCACGGCAATTCTGGTGAAGGACGGAGACCAGGTCGCCGCTGGTCAGGTGGTAATGCGGCTTGACCAGACTGTTGCCACGGCTGAACGGAACCACGTCAGCCATGATCTTCTGGTCTCGAAGCTCGACGTTGCGAGATTGGCGGCTCTACGGGCCGGATTGGAAAGAGACGCCGACCCGCTGCCTTACTTTAGTCCTCCGGAAGAAGCGCCGACCGCTCAAATTTCCCGAACCCGCGCCGCGATGATCGAACAGGCGTCGACCCAGACGAACAAGCTTGCGGCGTTCGACCAGCAAATCGCGCAGAAGGTAGCTGAAGGTGATGAGATTGCCGCGACAATCGTGAAGCTCGAAGCGTCGATGCCGTTCGTCCAGGAAGAAGCGGACGTGCGCCAGAAGGCGATGGCGATCGAATTCGGCAACAAGATCGCACACCTCGACGCGCAGATCCGGCTGGCGGACCAGAAGAATGAGCTAGTCGTTCAGCAGCGCAAAGCCGCGGAGAATTCGGCCGCCGGAAAATCGCTGGAACGACAGCGCGAACAGGCGAAATCAGAATACGCCAACAAGGTCTTGAGCGATCTTGCTGATGCCGAGCAAAAAGTTGCAGGGTTCAGCGAAGATCTCATCCGGGACGAACAGAAGCTGGAGCAACAGGTTCTTCGGGCGCCGGTTAATGGCACCGTCCAACAACTTGCTGTCCACTCCGTTGGCGGGGTGGTAACCCCGGCGCAACAGGTGATGATGATCGTGCCGGCCGACAGCCATCTCGAAGTGGAGGCGATGGTTCCCAATCGCGATATCGGGTTTGTCAGCGCAGGTCAGGAGGCGCAGGTCAAGATCGATACCTTCAACTTCACCAAATATGGTCTGCTGCACGGTAAGGTCCTCACTGTCTCGCACGATGCGATCGTCCGCGATAAGCCGCAGGACAGATCGAACCCCACGAAATCTCAGACAGCTCTAACCGACAGCAGCGAGCCGCAGGGCCAGGAATTCGTCTATGCGGCGCAAATCTCGCTCGACCAGACCCGCCTGGAGGTCGAAGGGAGGATGGTCGATTTGACGCCGGGCATGGCGGTCACGGTCGAAATCAAGACCGGATCGCGCCGGGTGATCGAATATCTGCTCTCGCCCCTACTGCGCTACAAACAGGAAAGCTTGCGCGAGCGGTAAGAGAAAGAACTGCTCTGGAATCAACGAGGATGGCGGTGCGGAAGATACTGATCATGGGCCTGCCCGGTGCGGGCAAAACCACGCTGGCAACGGCGCTTGCGCCGCTGATCGGCGCAGTCGTGTTCAATGCGGATGCGGTGCGTGCAAATCTATCCAAGGACCTTGGCTTTGCTCACGAGGACCGCGTTGAACATGCGCGCCGAATGGGGTGGATGTGCGATCGCGTGGTGGAGGCGGGTGGAACGGTGATTGCCGACTTCATTTGTCCGACGGAGGCAACGCGCGACACGTTCGGCACTGCATTCACCATCTGGGTCGACCGCATCGAGGCAGGCCGGTTCGACGATACAAACCGCATGTTTGTGGCGCCAGGGCAGTTCGACCTCAGGGTCACGTCTGAAGGGACGCCGCAATATTGGGCCGAGCAGGCACTCATGCGCTTGCGTCCGCCGTTTGATCCGCAACAGCCGACCGCCCTGTTCATCGGACGCTACCAGCCGTTTCACGCCGGCCATCAACGGCTGATAGAGGAGGGGTTGCGACGGGTCGGTCAGGTATGCATCGCCGTTCGTAACACACACGGCACCGATACCAGGAATCCGCTGTCGTTCTTTGCCGTAAAGCAACGCATCGAGGCCGCTCTGTCAGCTTACGCAGGCCGCTTCGCTGTCGTGCCACTGCCAAATATTACAAACGTATTCTATGGCAGGGACGTCGGATACGCGATCGAAAGGATTGTTTTGGATGAGGAAACCGAGGCGATCTCGGCCACCAACGTCAGGATGCTGAGCTCCATGGCAAGATAGTCGGCGTTGATGCCACTTCGGTTGGGGGTCCCATTACAAAGTAACGATGCCCTTGCGAACTGCCTCTGGCTGCAGCCAGAAGCTCAGATGCGCGTACTTCGCGAATATGTCTGGCGGTATGCACGGCTCGCGGTTCTGGCGCTCGACCCTCGCGCCGACCTTGTGCATGCCGGGCATCCCAAGATGGGCATCGTACTCAGGCTCGTCGTAGCTCAGATTAGCAAAATCGTGCGGGTACCATGGCTCTTCGAGCTCCCGGTAGAGGCCCCTTAGCACGGCCTCAGGGGCAGCCACGAGCGTATCGTAGTTGATAACGATCAGTTTGCTGGCGTATTGGCTGAACCAAGCTTCGCGCAAATTGCTCCAAGCGAGACCGATGAGACCGCGGTCGGAGTTCATCAAGGTCTCGATGCGAGCGTAGAGCGAACTTCCCGGCTTGTAGTCTAGCGTTCTTGAGAGCTGTGTCGGATTCTTGCGGAGCATTCGTTCGAGGCTGTCGATAACCCATCCGATCTCACGAACGCAGCAGATTACCTTCGATTTTGGGTAGAGCTCGTTCAGCAAGGGTAGCTTTCCGGTCCACGTCCGATTGGTATCGAACACCAAATGGTCTACCGGGATGCCGGCGTAATAGGAATCAAAGACGGCCTTGATGATGGTCCGGCGGCGCTCGTCGTTGAAAAAGACTGCGAATTCGCTAGCTCCACTCATGCTGTGCAATAGAGGCATGATGAGCGAGGCCACAGGGCTTGTTACCGCGGCGGAGTAGCGTGGATTTTGCCTCAACAAGGCGCTCAAGACAGTGGATCCCGATCGGGGTAGCCCAGAAATAAAATGAAACATTCTTGGTGCGCCGTACTCTTTAGCTCCGAGTCATAGCATCAATCGGTGATGCCGTGGTCAACGGGAAAAGCGTCTTGGCGCGAACGAACCGAGCGTGCCCAACGTCGCCGCGGAAACAGTCCATTTACGCAATGCTCACGATTCGCACATGCGGACCTCAATCTTCATCATGCGTGCAATTACCTCGTTGATACCATCCGGCCTGTCCATCCGGCCGAAGAAAGCCGATAGAAATGGGGCCTCCGACAGAGGCGGGGAGTCCTTCGGTCTCAAGAGTAATCAATTTATTGATAGCCCCCACAATTCCAAGACTTTTCCAGATTAGGTGACGGCTGCGGATTTCGTCGTCGATAAGGGCATGCTCTCCCAAGGTCGCAAACCACACTTGCTTGGCTTGGCAGTGTCCGGGGCAATCCTCTTCTCTGATCGAAATGGAGTCGCCATCCCCTGGAACAAAGCCGATCACGCTCACCTTAAGAACACCATTTTCGGAGGATCCGAATACGGCCTGGAAAGCCTCTTGGCCGCGCATCTTGGCTTCGAAATATTGGGGGACTCGACTTTTGATTCTTTTGACGACCGCGGGAATGACACGAAGCATGTGGTCCTTATAGGCGGTCACAATCTCTGTGTGGCTGGCGGAGGTCGATAAAAGTCGTTTTGCAATCTGAAGGGAATCAAACTCGTCAAGCTGCCTAAATATTCCGGCCGCAGCAAAAAAATGATTTGGGGTAGTGAGGATTTTGCAGCGCATGGCCTCGTAACCTTGAATCGAAACAACTTTGGAATCTGCAGCCACGACTATCTGGGAGTCGGTTCGCAAGACGATCAAAGTTGTTGCGAAGGCTTGGCTTGCACACCAAGGTAGCAAAAGGCTCAGAAATAGAAACAGGCGCATCTTCGTTTGCCGGATCTCTGATTGCTGATACGGGCAGATTTTATAGAAGGTATTGAGACGAGCAGCTAGCTCGTCGGGGCGCACAGTACTTGAGGGCGGAGTATCGTTTGCCAACGTTCAAAGCAGGCAGCTATTTCGTTCGGTTGAAATCCAAAAAATTGACTTGCCAAATGTCATTGCACGACTAAAGATAGAGTTGTCCAGCACGATCATCTCCTAGTTATCTCCCGACGAGAGATGTAATTTGGCGGCGTAGTGAGGGGGTCCCGATGAGATGCGCTGGCCGCGATGCTACGAAAAGCTGATCAACGGCGCGTTCCGAGCAGGAACAATCAAAATCATCCGCCCTGTCAAAGAAGCTGCCAAGGCGCTCCGTCTACAAAGTCGAATTTTCCAGCGATATGGACGACTCGCGGGTCAATCCTCCTCTTATCGGGCCGGCTCCAATGGCCTGCTGGTTCGATCCGCCGCGAACTCACCCGATCAACGGGGGCGCTCTCCGACTCGCGACGCAATATCTCCGGATCACAAAAGCAACCAGGTAGCTCGAAATCGTCCTGGCACCGCACGAACTCGCCAAATCATATGTTTCACCGCCTTTATGCGTCGCGTAGTGCGCGAATACCCGGCGACTCCAAGACCGTCGAGATGCGCGTCGACGTCAGTGGCAACGTCCTTTTATCAACGCACGCGCGTCGGATCTGGGGCGGAGATGCGAACAGCCGCAAGCGAGACTTTCGCGTAAGGCAGCGGAAGAAGGAGTGGCAATTCAATGTCAAATCCAGAGAGTAAGCCGGGTTCTGAAACGACGGCGGCTGCTGATAGAATGCCACCACTCAGCACCGAGGAGGTGTCGCAGCTGCTGATGGCGTCGTCGCTTTCAGCGACAAGGCCGCTGGTTGGGCTTCTAAAATTTCTAGTAAACGAGGGAATCTTGGACGGCGGCAAGCTCAAGTCGTTCCTAGCCCCGATGCTCATCTCGGATGGTTTTCCGCCGGCGACCAGGGCGATGCTCGATCCCATCTGGAAATCGCTGCTCCATCAGCTCGACGACTCCAAGGGACGATCGTCCTTGTAGAATGAAGCGCGGCGGCATGAACGACACCGAAAATGAGACGGTCAGGTTTAGTATGAAACCAAACCCTTTTTTTTATGCGCTCGAGTTCACGCTTCACGCTTTATTTGCTGGGACCACCCGCGCGCTAATCATCAGCTTTTTCCCATTTATGGGTCTCCCATTTATATGGCCGGGGCTTTACTCCGAGAAGGGGGGGATTCTCTTATTAGCTGCATATGCCCTATTTGGTCTTTCTCTATTTATAGTTGCCGTTGTTACGTCTTACTATCTAACCTTCATAGCAACAGACAAGACGGCAATCGTCAGATTTTCCTTTTGGGGAATGACAACGGATGGGCTTTCGATTGCGATCGAAACCGTGGAGCGCATTGAGATAAAATCCCATGGCGCGACGTATGGCAGCGTTTATCTAAATTCGCCTAGCCGGCATCCACGCAGTGAGGCGACCAGAGTTCCTATTCTGATTGAGAGAAACAATTCAAGGTGGCGCTCAATGACCACTTGGCCGCGTTTGCTTGGATTCTACGGTTTCAAGGGCTTCAATGAATTTGCGGATATCATAAGTGAGCAACGAAACTCTGTCTCGGATGTCAAAGGGACCATGATGCCAGTACCGAGTTTTCTTATAAAGTGAGTCGTAATCGAAATGATGCTCGGGGCGACGGAGACCGCCTTCGACGCAAGAGCAGCGTATCACTCTGCTTTGATTCCGGTTGCTAGATAAAGGTTAAGTGTTGGCGAAGCCCGTCGAAGGAATGTGATTGAGGTGGTTGACGCGCGGGGGACCGGTCGACATCGACCAGCATAGGGGAGGCGAAGTTGGCATTGTTTGGTTTGTCAAATGTGACCGTGGGCGAATTCGTCGGAGGGGTAGCTGGTGGCATCTTGTTCTCATCGATAGGGCCGGAGGCCGTACCGGCTGGCGTCTACGTGGGTACGGTTGCTGGCGCGCTTATCGGCCAGTGGTTGGATGGGCAACCACACCCAGACTTTGCCGGGGCACTAGAGGATGGCGCTATCAAAGCTGTCGGTGGTCTGGGTGGGCTCGGGGTTGGCATAGCAGTTCAGCTAGAAGGTACCGCTCTGAAAGCTGCGATCGGAGCAGGGGGCTTCGTTGCCTCTCAAATAGAAAAGGGGGCTCAATATGTTCAGAATGCGCTGAATCAGCAAAATGACACGCAAGCGCCGAACCAGATCGTCGCGAACGATTTCAATGCGCTGAATCAGCAAAACGGCGTGCAGACGCCGAACCAGGTCGTCGCGAATGATTTCGATGCGCTGAATCAGCAAAACGGCGTGCAGACGCCGAACCAGGTCGTCGCGAATGATTTCGATGCGCTGAATCAGCAGAACGGCGGGCAGACGCCGAATCAGATCGTCGCCAATGATTTCAATGCGCTGAACGCAACGGAAACTGCGCCGAGCAGTGGAAGTTTTAATACGCAGAATCTTCCAGCCTACGACATCCCTAGCAGCGGTGGCACGAACGACGGAAGCGTGTTCTCGACCGGAACGACTCCATTCAATTCGTACGGTCAGCAATTCACGGACGCTTACGGCAATCTCTATACGAGCCAGAAGGCGGCCGATGAAGGTCAGGATCTGATACAGGACGAGGGGCTGAACCAGGGGGGGCAGGATAACGGCACGACCTTCGGTAACGATTACAACGGCAAATCAAACGACGGGACCAACAACGATGGCAACAACTCGGGTGGTTACGGTAATCTCAATAACACCAACTACGCTAACAATGTAGGCGGGTATGGCGGATATGGCGGGTATTCCGGTTCTGGCGGCGGAGGATACGGTTATGCACCAATTGTGCTCGATATCGCCGGCAAGGGAATAAATATCGCAAAGCTGTCGTCGTCGAACACTTACGAGGACGTGACAGGAGACGGCTATCAGAATCGAACCGCCTGGGCAGGCGTCGGCAATGGCGTGCTCTTTCTCGATACGACCGGCACCGGCCAACTCACCCAGGCGAACCAGATCATCTTTACCAAGTGGGATCCGGGCGCAAAATCGGACATGCAGGCATTGCTTGACGTGTTCGACACCAATCACGATGGCGCGCTAGATGCGGGCGACGCCGATTTCAGCAAGTTCTTTGTGCTGGTGAGCAATGCCAACGGCACGCAGACGGCCTATTCGCTTGCTGCGCTGGGTATCACCTCGATCAACCTCAATGCCAACGCGACGAATGTGGCTCTGCCCGATGGCTCGTCGATTGACGGCGAGACCACGTTTACGATGACCAATCCGTCGACGGGTGTGACGACGACAAACGTGGCCGCGACGGTAACTCTGGCGGTCGATTCCAACGGCTATCTCGTTGCCACGTCGGACACGGCAAATGCGGATGGTTCGGAAACGGTTGCAAATGTTGCGAGCTATGCCAACGGCAGCGTGGCTTACGAGCGCGTGCTCAACACCAGTTCGGACGGCCTTTCGAGGACTCTGACCAACCTCAACAACGGCGGAGTCGTCACGACAATCCAGACCGATAACACCGTCGTTAATGGCGACGGTTCGAAGACGGAGACGGTGACCAACTACGCCGGTGGTACAATTCTGACCAATGGAGAATTGACCGCTAGCGGCACCAGCGGTTCGAGGAAATTGAACTCGACCAGCACAACCACGAGCGCCAATGGTCTCGTTGTCACGATCCTCCGTGATCAACTGGGTGGTGGATGGACGACCCAGCGGGAGGTCGACACCACCAACGCTGATGGTTCGACGTCGATCGTGATCTCGAATCTGAATCCGGACGGGTCTGCGAGCAACGTAACTACGACGGCTGTCTCTGCGGATGGCCGGACGCGTACGACAACAAGCCTCGTCGATGGCAATAGCGCTGAGTCCACGGGATCGGTCGATCGGATCACGATAAACGGAGCCACTCAGACCGAAACGGTAACTGGCTCTGTTGGAACCACTGTGACAAGCTTGGTCACGATGGTCACGCAAACCGCGGGCACTGCGGTTACGCGGACGACCACCAGTGATTTGACTGACGGCTCCACGCTGGACCTGACGTCGGTCGCTCAAACCGTAACCAGCTCCAGCGGCTCGACCACGACGCAGACCGACACGAGCGGCGACGGGACACTGCTCGATAAGACAGTCACGACCAACACGCCGCAGAGCGGAGGTGGTCTTGTGACGGGCGTCGTAGCGTCGGAGCTAGACGGATTTGGCAACCTTATCAATCTCGGCACGACCACCACGACAATTTCGAACGCGGGGGCAACCGCGACGACGACGGTCGTCGACGACAGCGCCAACGGAACGCTGCTGTCCGAGCGCATCTCCACGAGGACTGTCGGCAGCCCGGTGGGCTCGGTTACGGTCTACGGTAACGGGGACGGCGAGGTTACGCAGTCGCAGACCATCTCCGTCAGCGGCGGCACCACGACCGATACGGTTGAGAACTTGAATGGTGACGGTTCGCTCGTCGGCGCGACCGTGACGACGACCAGCAATGGTGGACTGTCCAAGACCACTTCGATCGATTCAACCGGTGCCGGGACGGCAACGGCACCGATCTTGGATCACATCACGACCGATGTCACGACGGAGTCCGGCGGGGTATCGACGGAGACGGTCACGGCATACGGTGCTGTGGTTTCGGCGGGTGATGAGATTAGCAAGACACAGACAGTGGTGAGTGCGAACGGCCTGACCACCACCGTGTATCAGGCGTTCACTGGCGCAAGCCTCGCAAGCGGGTCCTGGGATCAGGTTACGACCGATCAGACGACAGTAAACGGCGACGGGAGCTTGAGCGAAGCGGTCTCGGTGACCGATGGCGCGGGTCATGTCCTCGAGACAAAGCAAAAGAACACCTCGGCCAATCGTCAGGTGGTCACGACCACGACCGCATTGGGAACCACCGGCCTTGTCAAAACAGTCGAGACAGTTACGACGGAAGGTAATGGCACGGTACAGGATCAAGTGGTTCGCTTTGACGGGCAAGGTGATGTGCTCGGCGCGACCGTAACCACAACGTCCGCGGACGGGCTTACCCAGACAATCCAGAGCGACGTTCAGGGCCAAACGGCGGCGGTTTATGCAGCGCATGGCTTGGCGTTTGATTCCGCAACGACCAGCACAATTGTTATCAACGCAGACGGCAGTCGTGTCGAAACAACCAACGTTACTTCGCAGAGTGGTGCACTTCTTTCGTCATCGGACCAACTGACGAGTGCTAACGGACGTTCGGTCACGACGGTGGCGGATCCTTACGCAACACCGCACTACGCAACACAATCGGTCGACGTTTCAACGATCAACGCAGACGGCAGCACGACTGCGACGGACCAAGATTACAGCTATAATGGCAGTTTGATCGATCGAACCGCAACGACAACGAGCGCCAGCGGACTGTCGAAGACGATAGTCTATGATCTCAATGGTGACGGTGCTACTGATCGGACAACGACGGACGTTACAACCATTAATCCGAACGGCAGCCGAACCGAGATTGTCACGGACTTTACTGGTGGTCAAACGAACGGAGCAGTCCGCGATATCACGACGACAACATCCGGGATCATCGTTCAAGGCGCCGGTCTCGAAACGACAATCACCAGGCAGTCGAACGGGTGGGTGCCGACCTACCAGGTTGAAACGATCACGCCGAGCGCGAACGGTACAATCACCGACACGGACAAGTACTATTCTGGCGCCGGCGGGGCGCTCCTTTTGCAAACATCCGTAGTGACCAGCGCCAATGGGCTCGTCAAAACAACCGGCACGGCGGTCAACGGGGATACGTCCAACGACTTCTGGACGACTGACGCCACCGTGCTTAACGCGGACGGCAGCCAGACGGAAACTGTGGCCAACTACGACAAGGCCGGGCTGATTAGCGAAACGGTGACAACGGAGTCTGCCAACGGCCTTTCAAAGACCACCGAGACCGACGCCAATGGAGCGGGCGGCGGCTCAAACCCGGTGTTTAACTCTACGATCACCGACGATACCGTGCTGAACAGTGATGGCAGCCGGACTGAGACCGTAACGAGCATCGCGGCTAACGGCGCAGCCTTCGAGCAAGTGACGGTCACGAGATCGGCTGATCAGCAGACTGTGACGACAGGCCGCTATCTCGATGAAACCGGAAACCTCGGTACCGTCGATCAGTCCGAGGTGACGCAGACGCAGGTCAACGGCTCGGTCACCGACACCACGTCGAGCTATGACCTGAGCCACACCCTGCTCGGTACCGTTGTCAAATCGACCAGCGGGAACGGCCTGTCGACGTCTCTAGTCTATGAGAATGCCGGTGGCACGGCTCTCGACACGCAGACCGATACCACGACATATGATTCAAACGGTGACGGTGGCACGGTCGAGACGTTCGTCGATGCTGATGCAGCCGCCGGCCTCAATAATACGCGGACCAGGCAATCCACGGGCAACAATCAGAGCTCAACCACCACGATGGTCTTGGCCGGTGCGTTGTCTTCGAATGTCTCTGGTTTCAGCGTGACGAGCACGAGCACCGTATCCATTGCGGACACGGGAGCGACCACTCAGACGACGGTCGACACGATCGCCGGCGCCACCAGTCCCAATGACACCACAACTGTCGTCACTTCGGCCAACCGGATGACGACGACGACTTCGACTGCGTTGGGCGGTGTCAGTGCATCTCCTTATATTGTTCAGCAGACTGCTATTGCGACGGACGGTTCAAAGTCGCAGACGACGACCTACTACAATCCGGCGGACTTGCCGCTGATCGAAAATCAGGTCACCGTCAATACGAGCTTTGACGGTCGGATGATTACGACGACGACGATTTCGGACAACGACCAACTCGATCAGACGTTCGACTCATTCACGCCCACTTTTGCGTCGAGCTCCAATACAGAGGTCAGCACCTTTACCAAAAATGCCAATGGCACAACGACTGATATCATCAGCGGCAGCGGTTCGTTTGGCGCTCCGAGTTACAAGCAGACTGTAACCGTTGCCACAAATGCTGACGCCAGTGTTACTACGACAACTCTGAACTATGATGCGGCTAGTGTTCTTGTCGATCAACTCGTCTCGGAGCTCTCCCCGAACGGCCTGGTTAGGTCGTTTGCATACGATACCACGGGTAAGGAAACGCTGGCTAATCTCGACGCTGCCGCTGCCGATATCGTTGCCGGGATGGCCTTGCCGGCCTCAATGCTTGGAACGGACATCATCGAATCCGATGTCAAGACGCTCAACGCCAACGGTAGTACGACGGAAGTTGTGAAGACAGCTTACGGCAACAGCTTTGCCAATCAACGCTCCCTGACAACGACGCTGACGGGCAACAATGGCCTCGTAACGACAACCTATGTCGATAATGACGGTAGTGGTGTCTACGAGCAGTTTGGACAAACAATCCTAGAGCCGGATGGTTCGAAAACCATCATCAACAATTTCTACAACGACGCTTCAGGCACGCAAGTCATCAATTCGCAGACGTTCGGTTCGACCCTCGTTGGAACCAACACCTATACGGTCAGTGCCGACGGTCTGATTACGACGCTCACGACCTCTTCGGGAATTACGGACAAGACCGTCGAGTTTGCGAACGCCAATGGCAGCTATCAATATTCGCGAACCGTGACGTCAGGTAGCGCTGCGGCCACAAATGGTTTTGTGGCTGGCAGTGCCTCGCATTATGTCGACGCGAACGGCATCGACACATGGAGCTGGAACAGCGGATCCGGGAGTTCAGGTGCGATCACGATCGATGTGGCCACTGAAAAGCAGGACGTCGCGATTGCCAACGAGATCTACCAAACCCTTCTCGGACGTCATATGGACGATGCTGAGACGCAGTATCTCGCGCAGTACATTACCAACGGAGTGGTGAACCGAGAGGCGTTGGCGTTTAACATCACCAATACGTCTGAATATGTGAATAGCTTTTCGACGCCCGGTGGTACAAGCGCCGATCCGATGTACGACGGGTTTAGCATTGAAGCGGCGCTCGAGAACGCGCTGGGACGTTTGCCGACGGCCGAGGAGATGGCGACGTTCGATCAATACGTCAGCCCAACGGAATACGGTGCATCTGCGGCTGCTTCAATTGAAGCGTTTATTCCCGCGGCAGTCGCGATTGCACAATATACGACGGATCAAAACTATCAAGCAAATCTGACGGCCATTGATCCAAATGAGCATTTGGTTGCCCCGTCGGAACAGTGGATTGATCCCGCCAATACGGTGGACATCGAATCCTCCGGAACTTTTGCCTATACTGGATACTTCATTACTGTCGGGAGACAGCTTTCTTCGGTCGACGTCATTAATGGCAGTAACAACGTCATATTCGCGGATGTGGGGTCGCTAACGGTCGCTGGTTTCAACGATGCAATCGAAGTCAATGACGGCCCAGTTTCGATAAGCACGTCGAACTCATCGATATCCATTGAAGATTCGAACATTGCGACTGTATCGGGAAACAACAACCAGATCGCGCAAGTCGGCCCATCGGAATTGACGCTCTCGGGATCGAATGACACGGTCTACGTTGTATCGGGTCCGCTTGTCACCGGGCCTGATACGAATCCATATTCGACGACGAATGCGTCGAACGCTTCCATTATCTTCGCAGCAGGTGTCGGGACCTCGTCTGCCCCCGCGGTCGTTAGCGGTAGCGGGGATATCATCACACTCAAAGGCAATGACGACCTAACAGTCACCGGCGCAAATACGATTGTCGTGCTCGGAAGCAACGATGTCATCACTGCGAGTAACTCGACGATCGAAATAGCGGCCGGTGTCACCGGTTATACGATAAATGGAACAGGAAACAGCGTTCTTGTTCCGCCGGTCGTCACAGCATCTGGTTTTAGCTTGGCTGCCGGCCAGAGCCGCGAGGCCCCGGGCTTGTTTTCGGCAGCCGACCCCGATGGAGCCAGCATCGTTACTTATGGTCTCTGGGATACCAACGGCAACGGCCATTGGGTCGTAAATGGCGTGATCCAGGCGACCAACGCTGAGATTGACGTGACGGCCGCGCAGCTGGCAGCGACCACATATGTCGGGGGTTACGGCAACGATCAGCTCTGGGTTCGCGCTTACGACGGCAACTCCTGGAGCAGCTGGACTTCGTTCAATGAAACTCAGGCGCCGGCGGCGACGACGCCGAGCTTGAATATCCCATCTAGCTTCGACATAGAGCCAGGTCAGATTCGGCCAGCCGCCTCTTTGGTCACGGCAACACAACTGAACGGGGCCGGCATTGTCACCTACGGCCTCTTTGATGTGAATGGCAATGGCCATTGGGTCGTAAACGGTGTGACCGAGGCAACCAACGCCGAGATCGATGTGTCTGCCGCGCAACTGGCGGAGACGACTTACGTTGGCGGCAACGGCAACGACGAGCTCTGGGTGCGCGCGAACAATGGTACGTCATGGAGTGCATGGCAGACTTTAACGGCAACGAGCGTGCTGCCGGCAGTCGCTGCGTCGAGCTTTTACATTGCACCTGGTGCGAACCGTACGGCCGCATCCTTGTTCACGGCAGCAGGTCCGGACGGTGCCAGCATTACGACTTATGGCCTCTGGGACACTGACGGCCATGGCCATTGGGTAGTGAACGGTGTCACTCAGGCAACCAATGCCGAGATCGATGTGACGGCCGCGCAGCTGGCACAGACCACGTATGTCGGGGGTAGCGGAACCGATCAGCTTTGGGTGCGTGCGAACGACGGAAACGCTTGGAGCGCATGGGCGCTATTCAACGCAAGCCAAGCTCCTCCCGTTGTGACGGCGTCGAGTTTCGACATCGCACCCGACGCGAGCCGTGCAGCCTCGTCTCTGTTCATGACGGCGGATCCCGATGGCGCGAGCATTGTTACCTATGGCCTCTGGGACACCGACGGCCACGGCCATTGGGTTGTGAACGGTGTCACTCAGGCGACCAATGTCGAGATCGATGTGACGGCCGCGCAGCTGGCAGCAACCACGTATGTCGGGGGTAGCGGAACCGATCAGCTTTGGGTGCGAGCGAACGACGGAAACGCCTGGAGCACATGGGCGCAGTTTAATGCCACGCAAGCCCCGCCCGTTGTGACGGCGTCGAATTTTAACATTGCTCCCGGCGCGAGCCGCGCGGCCTCGTCCCTGTTCACGACAGCAGATCCCGATGGCGCGAGCATCGTTACCTATGGCCTCTGGGACACCGACGGTCACGGCCACTGGGTTGTGAACGGTGTCACTCAGGCGACCAATGCCGAGATCGATGTGACGGCCGCGCAGCTGGCAGCAACCACGTATGTCGGGGGTAGCGGAACCGATCAGCTTTGGGTACGTGCGTACGACGGAAACGCCTGGAGCACATGGGCGCTATTTAAGGCAAGCCAAGCTCCCCCCGTTGTGACGGCGTCGAGTTTCGACATCGCACCGGGAGCGAGCCGCACGGCCTCGTCCCTGTTCATGGCAGCAGATCCCGATGGCGCGAGCATTGTTACCTATGGCCTCTGGGACACCGACGGTCACGGCCACTGGGTTGTGAATGGCGTCACTCAGGCGACCAATGTCGAGATCGATGTGACGGCCGCGCAGCTGGCAGCAACCACGTATGTCGGGGGTAGCGGAACCGATCAGCTTTGGGTGCGTGCGAACGATGGAAACGCCTGGAGCACATGGGCGCAGTTTAATGCCACGCAAGCTCCTCCCGTTGTGACGGCGTCGAATTTCGACATCGCACCCGGCGCGAGCCGTGCAGCCTCGTCCCTGTTCACGACAGCAGATCCCGATGGCGCGAGCATTGTTACCTATGGCCTCTGGGACACTGATGGCCATGGCCATTGGGTTGTGAACGGTGTCACTCAGGCAACCAATGTCGAGATCGATGTGACGGCCGCGCAGCTGGCAGCAACCACGTATGTCGGGGGTAGCGGAACCGATCAGCTTTGGGTGCGCGCGAACGACGGAAACGCTTGGAGCACATGGGCGCAGTTTAATGCCACGCAAGCCCCACCCGTTGTGACGGCGTCGAATTTCGACATCGCACCCGGCGCGAGCCGCGCGGCCTCGTCCCTGTTCACGACAGCAGATCCCGATAGCGCGAGCATCGTTACCTATGGCCTCTGGGACACCGACGGTCACGGCCACTGGGTTGTGAATGGCGTCACTCAGGCGACCAATGTCGAGATCGATGTGACGGCCGCGCAGCTGGCGCAAACGACTTACGTTGGTGGCAATGGGAGCGATCAACTCTGGGTCCGCGCCTACGATGGCACTTCCTGGAGCGCGTGGACATCATTCACGGGAGCACAAGCCGCACCCGTAGTGACGGCGTCCAGCTTCGGTATTGTCGCGGGCCAAAGTAGGTCGGCGTCATCGCTGTTCACCATCACCGATCCAAACGGCTCCAGCATTGTTACCTATGCTCTCTGGGACTCAAATAGTAACGGGCACTGGGTTGTGAACGGTGTTGCGCAGGCGGCGAATACCGAAATCGATGTTACAGCGGCGCAGCTGGCGCAAACGACGTACGTTGGAGGTGGAGGCACCGATCAGCTCTACATACGAGTCAACGACGGCAATGCGTGGAGCACCTGGGCTTCATTCACTGCAACGCCGGAGTTGCCGGTCGTAACCGCTGGCAGCTTGACGACCCTATCGGGACAAGCGATTTCCGCGTCCACGATGTTTTCTGCCAGTGAACGAGGCGGAGGAACGATCGCAAGCTACGCGCTCTGGGACACCAACGGAAACGGGCATTGGGTCGTCAACGGTGTCGTCCAAGCTACGAACACCGAGATCAATGTTACAGCTGCACAACTTGCCGAAACCACTTACGTCGCCGGCAACGGGGCAGATCAGCTTTGGGTTGCCGCATCCGACGGTACCTCGTGGGGCAATTGGCAGTTGTTTACGGTGACCGGTGCTGCATCCGCTATTGTGCCCGCAGGTACGACCTTTGTGCTCTGGGCGGCTTACTCCGGCCAACTGACATTTGCTTCCGCGACCGGAACGCTCAAGCTGGAGAACTCAGTCGGGTTTACAGGGACCATCAGCGGAATGACCGCGCTGGATGCCATCGATCTCACCGATATCAATTTTGCCAGCATTCAGACCCCGGTTTTCCACAACGCTACGGCCTCCGGTGGTACGCTCACGATAACCGACGGAACACGCACGGCTAACATTACCCTCTCGGGCAACTATCTCAGCTCTACCTTTGTTGTCTCGAGCGACGGAAATGGCGGCACGACGGTGGTAGATCCCGCTCCAGGAGCGCCGCCTACCATTCCCCTTACTGCAGCGGAGGCAGCCAGCGGCACCGTTTTGGCGAGCCAGACGACCGGATCCTATGGTGTCGCAGTCACCGATAGCGCGGCAAGCGTTGGGGCCAACCTGGATGCGCTAAATTCCAATCCTCATCTGACGTCGATTACGTTGACGGATGCCGGGACGCCGGTTTTGCCCCTTGCTGCTACTCAAGCGCTCGACGACGCCAACGCTCTCGGAAAGATCAGCAACACAGCGTATGCAATCGACGTACTCGATACGGCCGCGAATGTTGCCGCGAACCTGGATGCGTTAGATGCCGACGCCAGCGTCGCCGCTCTCACGTTAACTGACAGTGGAGTACCGACCCTGCAGTTGACCTCGGCCCAAGCGGCAGCAGACACCAAGGCGATCGCAGAAATCACCAACCAAGATTATGTCATTGCGACGCTGAACCCTTCTGCAACGGCCGTTTCTAACGCCGTCTTCCACGGAACGGGCGGAACGGTGTCAGCTGATGATGCAACGATAAGCATCTCGAGCAACGCCGCTGGAACAGTTACCGGGTCGAACGATACGATCGCGATCGGTCCGAACGGGACGGTCACGGCGCTTGGGTCGAACAACACCTATCTGTTCGGCGTAGGTAGTGGCCACGCAGAGATCGGTGCCGGAGTTGGATCGAATACTGGGACCGTCGACTTCGGCCCTGGCATCAATGCCAACAATCTGTGGTTTGAGCAGCGTGGCAACAATCTCGAAATTGACGTGCTTGGATCGAACGACACACTGACAATCGATGATTGGTTCGGTGGCGGCAACAACGCTGCGGTTCAGAGCTTCGCAACTACTGATGGGACCAAGCTGGATGCCGAAGTCCAGCAGCTCGTTTCGGCAATGGCGACTTACGCAACCGACAACCCCGGCTTTGCTACGTCGCAGATTTCGCAGATCCCGGCCAATTCGGAGCTGCAGGGCGCTGTGGGGGCCGCCTGGCATCATTAGAGTGGGTGCACCGGCTGAACACCTAGCTGGTTCGCCGACTGATAGGGAAATGGGAGTTTGCTTGCCTGATGCAACAGAATGCTTCTTGAGCAGCAGAGCTTGCCATTCGGTTTCAGCGGAGATCTCGCGTGATCGTCGGCCGCGCGGCGTCTTCGCCCGGCAGGGCTGGATAGGCAGCTTCGCCCTTGACGGCGCTACGGTAACCGTCGGATTGGACGTGGGCTGCAATGAGGTAGAGGAGGCCAGCGATACCCGCGGTCGCTAGACTTGCAGCCAGTACGGGCATTCCACCTTGCAGCAGTAGCTTATACCAATCCGCCGAGGTGGTGACTCACGGCGGGTATTCCCAAATCAGAGGATCGATGATTCAAAATGGCAACTGGAGGGAGTTGCCATGGGGCAGCCGATTGCGGTTCGAACGGATTTTGCAGCGATTGAGGTGCGCCGGCTCGCGCGGCGGGCGAAGGACAGCGATCAGGTCCGGCGCCTTCTGGCGATCGCAGCGGTGCTCGATGGCGCATCGCGGGCGGAGGCCGCCAAGGTCGGCGGGATGGACCGGCAGACGCTTCGCGACTGGGTGATCAGATTCAACAAGCAAGGGCCCGATGGTCTGATCAATGTTCCCGCGCCAGGTGCGCTGGCGAAGCTCAACACGGAGCACCGGGCGTTTCTGGCGCGGATCGTGGACGAAGGGCCGACCCCGCCCATCCATGGCGTGGTGCGCTGGCGGGCCTGTGACCTGATCATGCGGCTGCATGAGGAGTTCGGCATCTCGGTGTCAGACGATACGGTCTATCGAGCCCTCAAGGACCTCGGCTTCTCACACGTCAGCGCGCGGCCGAGAGCGTACAAGCAGGATCCCGAGGCGATCGAGGCATTTAAAAAAAATTCTACGCTCGCGTGGAGGAAATCCGCAGCAGTCTTGCGCCGGACACGCGGGTAGAGGGTAGAGGTGTGGTTCCAGGATGAGATGCGGGTGGGGCAGAAGAACAAGCTCACCTATCGCTGGGCTAGAAAGGGATCGCGGCCGCGGGCCGCTCACGACCAGCGCACGCAATCGACCTACCTGTTCGGTGCCGTATGTCCGGAGCTCGGAACCGGCGCGACACTGGTTCTGCCCTTCTGCAACAGCGAGGCCATGCAGCTTCATCTCAACGAGATCGCAAGCAAGGTCAGCCCTGGCGCCCACGCCATCGTCATCCTCGATCAGGCCGGGTGGCACGGAGCGAAGGAGCTGAAGATCCCGCACAACATCTCGCTGATGCCATTGCCGCCGCGTTCGCCCGAGCTGAACAGCCAGGAAAATATCTGGCAGTTCATGCGTCAAAATTGGCTGTCAAACCGCGTCTTCAAATCCTATGACAACATCGTCGATCACTGCTGTTACGCTTGGAACACTCTCATCGATCAGCCGTGGAAGATTATGTCAATCCGGCTCCGCGATTGGGCCTACATCGGTCGATCAATTTGAGGATTGGTATTACACTCTGCACAACAAGTTTGCAGAAATGCTGCAGGCAGACTCTGAGAGAGTAATTGCAGTTCGTGATTTGCAGGAAACGGCCCATGAACAGGTCCGAAATCGTTTTGCGCCCCGCTCGTGCCGGCGATGGTCGATCGCTGTTTGACGTGACGGTGCAATCCGTTCAGGGGCTCGGAAAAAGTCACTACACGAGCGAACAGCTCGCGGGGTGGATGGGAGAACGTACTGCCGAACACTACGAGGACATCATCAAGAGCGGCCGCACGGTATTAGCAGAACACAGGGGCGAGGTGGTCGGGTTCGTCGCCTCGGATCCTGGCGAGGTGACGCGCCTCTTTCTGCTGCCCAAGGCAGCAGGTCAGGGACTGGGTAAGCGATTGCTCGAAGCCGGTGTGGAAAACGCGAAGATGGGGTACTCTGGATCGATTAGGATCGAGTCCACGTTGAACGCCCAAGGATTCTACGAGCACCACGGCTTCAGAGCCATCGAGAAAGGATACTTCTCTCACGGCGTTGGAGGAGACCCCATTGAAGTCGTCCTTATGGAAATGGCGCAAACATAACATAACGTGATAGTGTCTCGGTCGTGCTTGGTTCGTGCTCGGCAGCGGAATGCCGGCGTATAAATGGTTGCGACGGTGCACCCGGGGGGCTCGCTCTTATCCTTTCGAGGCAATAAACGCTTTGATTTCGTCCGTCAGCCGGAACCATTCGCGGTTGTAGCAAACTGCTTCAAAGCGTGCATGAAGCTCGCGTTCCATTGAATGCGTGCCCTCAATCGTCAGATGGATCGTGGGGTCAACATGCGACGCCGTCCGCAGCGACTTCAACCGCTGCTCAAGGCATGTCGTAAAACGAATCTTCACGAATTCCGGATTGTCGGTGCTGATCAGGTAGACCACGGGACCAGATGACTTCGCTTTGCCGTTGTAGATCTCATTGATGATACGTCGGCATTGGCGACGCACATCCTCGTCGAAGCAATCGGTTCGATCCGGCCGTGCCTCTGGGTAGCCGTAGGCCACGCGCGCGGCCACCGTCGCCCGGTGAGCCGATGGTTGTGCCGAATCGCCCGCAAGACTTGCGCAGAGTTCGCGCATTGAGTTGACCGTCGACACGACATCATCAATCGAATTGATCGTGTGTTGCTTCAATTGACTCTCGTCAAACTCCTCAGAGCTGTCACGCATTCGGAGTTCTCAAACAGCTCCCAGTCCATGTCGCTGGGATCAAAGCGCACATATAGCCATCGGCGCGCCGTCTCCTTTTTCGCTTTCGCCAGCAATCGCTTTGCCATTGTCCGCGGCATATGACGAAGATCGTCATCATCGCACAGGATGATCCAGTCTTCGGGCAATGAAAGAGGGGCGCCGAGGCGCTCCAGCCTGTCAGCCAATGCCTGGATCGCTTGCTCAGTTTCCTGCACTGCCAATCTCCATCCGGGCCCGAATCCTCTTTGAAAGGTTCATTCTAGCGGGCATGGCGGTTCGTGCCACTCCACCGGATGTCTCGACTGGGGATAAACTAGCGGGCACGGTCGTCCGAAGAAGTATGTCCGTGGGTGGAGAGGGCGTTGCGAGCCGATTTCAAAAGTTGTCTTCGGTTGGATAAGTTGAAAAAGATCAGGCGACTGCTTGCATCTTCCAAAGGCCGGCTGAGAGCGTTACATGCGCTGTCCTGCGCATCGAGCTCCGACTTTCCGCTAACGAGAGTGGCCTGTGATTTAATGTGCGAAACGTACAAAGATCGCTGTGCAATTCATATTGCGAACCGGCTAGAAAAAATCGGCGGCCCTTTTGCCTGGTATTTTGCATTCAGCATCCTCGCGCAGTTGAATGGCGAAGGACCATTCATCTGGGATTCTGATCGGTCTTTCTCGTGCTCACCATTCATGGCCAAAAGCTGAATAAACTGCTCTAACAGACGATCATGGATGGCTGATCGCGTTTTTTATGTTGGCGGTGTGAATAGTGTCACACGGCTTAATTGTCTTCGAATGTATTCAGTGATGCATTGGATCGCATCGACGACGTTGGATATGAAGCAATGGAAATCGCACAGCGGCCAAAGCTCCAGGCAGTTCAAGCCAGCGGTACCAGCCGCTGGCTGACGATTATGCTGGGGTACGCGGCATTTTTGATCATATTTTGGGTGGCAGTGTATCTCGACGCCTTCTCGCCGGGGACGGCTGCTGGCGATTTCGCGACGATGACGGCGTTTCCGTAGGTTCGTGAAGCTGCTGATGGCGTCACCGCGGCGTTGGCAGAGTGGGGTAGTACCGCGCCGGCGGCTCGATTGTCCCGGCTCGCAAACAAGAGTTCAGGCAACGGTTGACGAGCGCTTGGCGCGCGGAGACCCATTGGAGTCACGTTGCGAGGCTGGCGAACTTATAGGCGTCTATTTGCAAGGACGCATTGATTTTATCTAGTTCATTTCCGAGAGGCGACGTCGTGCAGGACGATGATACAAGGCAGGATTTCGCCGAGGTATGGGGGAGCGCTCAACGGCAGCGCTCCAGGCAAGCTGTTCTCTGGTTCGCAAATCGTTTTCGAGCTCAAGCGTCTCTCAAGCCGCTCCTTAGACCCGCAGGCGTGCTCTGGCGCCGTGTGTGTGCGACAGTCGGCTGTTCGCTGTTCCGGAGAATGGAGAATGGACGGCTCGCTCTCCGCGCTATCGAAGGTGGGAGGAAGGCGCGATGAGCTCTGAGCTTATTTTGCCTGTCTTTGGGCTGAGTGGAATTGCTGCTGGGTTCTTCGCGGGTCTGTTTGGGATTGGCGGTGGCCTGATCATGGTCCCGGTGCTGGTGTACGCATTCGAGACGACCGGGATTGACCGTCAGCATGCCGTTGCGATGGCGCTGGGAACCTCCATGGCTGCGATTGTGTTTTCGGCGGCGCAGAGTGCATACGGGCATTATCGCCGAGGCAGCACCTCCGTCGACATGATCCGCCGTTCGACGCCCTGGGTGGTTGTCGGTGTTGTATTCGGCAGCGCGCTCGCTTCCGAAG
This sequence comes from Bradyrhizobium macuxiense, assembly GCF_007993935.1. Lineage (GTDB taxonomy): Bacteria > Pseudomonadota > Alphaproteobacteria > Rhizobiales > Xanthobacteraceae > Bradyrhizobium > Bradyrhizobium macuxiense_A. The sequence continues at coordinate 25,199 of NZ_VITY01000005.1, forward strand.
CCCGCGCGACCTTACTGCTGGGCTTTGTCGCGTGTTTTCAGTTGTTCGCGGCCGGTCTGATGGTCACCGACATATCGAAGATCGGCGCGCTGCAGATGGTGGCGCGGCGTGATTTCTCTCTCGGTCTTTTCAGCCTGGCGTTCGGTGGAATTGCTGCGCTCGCCGGCATAGGCGGCGGTACGTTGTTCACGCCCTACTTCAAGGCTGCCGGCATGGAGCCTAAGCTTGCGATCGGCACTTCGGCGGCGATCGGGCTTCCCATCAGCCTGGCGGGGGCGCTCGCTTACGCCTGGGAGGGCCGCAATGTGCCATTAGGCCACTGGATGCTGGGCTACATCAACTTGCCAGCGCTTGCTGCGCTCGTGGCCGGAACGTTCGTGACCGTGCGGCTTGGTGTGGCGGTTGCGCATTGGCTACCGTCTCGCGCTCTGGCTGGGCTCTTTGCGTTGTTTCTGGTCTTTAATGGCGCGCACCTTTTGTATTCGGCATTGACGTGACCCAGCCACGGCGTTGCTGCGGCGGGCGTTTGAGATAGATACGATGAACAATATTATTCTGCTCTTTCTCTGCCTGCTAATAGGCATTGCTCTCCGCGTCGCCAAAAAAGTCCCGGAGGGCGGACATTCCGCGCTCAATGCCTTTATCATTCACATATCGCTGCCGGCCCTCATCATCCTTCAGCTCCACAATGTCCGTCTGCAGACGTCGCTGCTGTTCAGCATTGCCATGCCTTGGCTGATGTTCGCCCTGGGCGTTCTCTTCTTCTGGGCGCTCTCTGCCCGCCTGAAATTCTCACGGCAGACGACTGGCGCCCTGATGCTTGCGGGGGGCCTCGCCAATACATCTTTCGTCGGCCTGCCCATGATCGAAGCGTTCTTTGGCGCCCCCAGCATGGCGACCGGAATTCTGATTGATCAGCTCGGTACCTACCTTGTGCTGAGCACATTGGGGGTCGCCGTAGCAGCGATCTATTCCCCAGGCAAGGAATCGAAGACTGCGATCTTGAAGCGGATTATTCTGTTTCCGCCGCTCATTGCATTGATGGTGGCCTTCGCTCTCATGCCGTTCGAATTGCCGGTCTGGTTCACCGACGCGCTGAAGCGATTGGGCGACACGCTTGCGCCGTTGGCTCTGGTCTCAGTCGGGTTGCAGCTGAGGTTTGACCAGAGCAGCGGTCTTGTGACCGCGCTGGCGACGGGCCTGGGATTCAAATTGATACTGGCGCCTGCAGCGCTCGCGCTATTGTACATCGGCATCCTGGGGACAATGGAAGAAACGACGCGCGTGACACTGTTCGAGGCCGCGATGGGACCACAGATCGGCGGCGCGATCGTCGCCGTCCAGCATGGCCTCAACCCACCCTTGGTTTCGTTGATGGTGGGACTTGGCATATCGCTTTCGTTTCTGACGCTTCCGCTATGGTCCTATGCTCTGCACCACATTTGAGAAGAGCAAGCCTCGAAGCCGAGTCCGATCGAGATCGTCATGCCTTGAAGGCGTCCTGCACCCGAATTGATTCAGGAGCAGGATACTTTCATATTCGACCTGCTTCTGTAGAGGCAGAGGGACGGGAGCCCGTTACTACATGAGCGAGCCTGATGATGTCGAAGCGGCGCGCGCCGCATACGCGCAAGTCCAGCCCCTTTACGCGAGGCTCGCTTCGGAAATCCGGGACATTCTTGAAGTCAAGCTCGCGGCGGCCGGGCTTACACTTGTCTCACTTACGTTCCGGATCAAGACGCCTGACAGCTTTGCGGCGAAGGTTGCACGCAAGCGGTATACGAACCCAGCCTCGCAAATGACCGACCTTGCAGGCGTTCGCGTGGTCTCCGCGTATGAATCGGAGCTTGCTCAGATAGCAGAGGTCATTGAAGCCGTGTTCGATGTGCGGGAGCGCGTCGACAAAGCGCGCGATCTCGGCGCCGACAAGATGGGTTACAACGGCAAGGCATATATTGTCAGACTGGGCCCCCGCTACGCCGGTGGGCGATATGAAGGCATTACCGATATTGACTGCGAGATTCAGGTGCGCACGTTCTTGCAAGATGCTTGGGCGATCATCAATCACCAGCTTGTCTACAAGAACGAAGAGTCGACGCCTCAGCGACTACGCAGGGATTTGAACAACGTTGCGTCCCTTCTGGAGATTGCGCAGGGCATATTCGACTCCGTTAAGGAAAAGAGGAGCGCCTATGTCAGCGAGATCCAGCGAAAGGAAAATGACCAGTCGGCGTTTCTCGCCCAGCCGCTCGATTTCGACACGGTGATGGCGTATTCTCGCTGGAAGTTTCCAAAGTTGGACGCATCTGCAAGCCTGACGCAGATGTTGCTCAACGATATCGACCTGAAGGCCTATCCGACACTGCAGGCGCTCGATGCCGTTGTCGATCAGGCTCGTGCCGCGGTCGCAGCCTATCAGAAAGAAAACCCCGACTGGTTCAGGACCGGCACTGACTTCCTGACGAAGTCCCTGGGTTTTGTTGACCCGAAGTTCCGGGCAAAACACCGCTTTGCAACCAGGACGCGGGATGCATTTGAAAGATTTCAGAACTTGGTCGCGAGATAGCCTTTAACGTCGGAAGTGTGACCGTCTGCCCGGTGAAGCGGAAGTTCGCCGAGCTTCCAGCTAGATGTTTAGTCCCGGCATTTGCTGGAGCGGATTGAGTGTGAAACGTCCGGACTGGGAGGCCCATGCCTTGCAGACGAACTCGTAGGGTGTGAGGCCCTTGAGAGTCTTGAGCCTGCGGCCGTAGTTGTAGGCGGCGACGAAGTCGGCGAGATGGCCGCGGAGCTGATCGTGGCTCTCGTAATAGAAGCGCGTGACGGTTGCGTCCTTGATGGTCCGGTTCATGCGCTCGACCTGGCAGTGGTCCACGGATGCTTGGCTTTGGTCGTGCGATGCTCGATGTCGTTCGTGGCGCAAGTGTATTCGAAGGCGTGGGCCCGGAAGCGTTCGCCGCTGGCGATGGCCTGCTTGATCAGCGTGAGATAGCGGCTGGCGTCACCGGTTATACGATCAATGGAACAGGGAACAGCGTTCTTGTTCCGCCGGTCGTCACGGCTGGCGATTTTCTGGTTCGGCATTGGCGAGACGTCCAAGATATTCTTGATCGCGTAGGGCGTCTTTTTCCCGGTCTGGGTCAACACCTATATCGGCGTGCGCGACGTGAGCCCGCTGCTCGGGCGGGCGGCAGCAAGTCTCGGCGCAGGTGGCTGGCGCAACTTCGCCTACGTCGTCATACCCGGCGCGCTGCCGTTCATCATCGCCGGGCTTCGCGTCAGCCTGTCGGTTGCGCTGGTCGTTTTGGTGGCGGCGGAATTGGCTGGAGCAGCGTTCGGCGTCGGCTATCTGATCCAGATGTCACAACAGGTATTCGGCTCGATCAGATGTTCGTCGGGCTGATCGCGCTCGGTGCGATGGGGGTTGCGGCCGATCTCCTGTTTGAACGCGCCGTCCGCAGGTTGCTGCCCTGGTACGGCGCCGAGCAGGCAGGACAGAAGGGCTCGCAAATCGAGCGAGCCTCTGGCCGTCTGATCACAAAATAGCGAAAGCAATTTATTGCGCGCCAGAGGCGACGGCGTGGATTACAAGCCGTGGCAAGACGGAGAGGCGACGTGCAACCATCCCAGGTCGAGTTATGCGAAGACGCAACGGCATTGGCGCTGACCTGGCCGGATTGCGGGATCCGGCAGGTTGATGCGGTGGCCCTGCGCCGAGCCAGCCGTGCAGCCAGCGAAATCCGTCGGCAGATCGAGGGCATCGAACTGACGCTCCCGCCGGATCTCCACATCGCGGCGCTCGAACCAATCGGGAATTACGCACTGCGGCTCCATTTTTCGGACGGCCACGACCGCGGGATCTACCCGTGGTCCTATTTGCGCCAGCTCGCCGGACAGCAGCCAGCTTGAGGGTACGGTATGGATGAGATCAAAAGTGGCCTGACGGAGGTCGTCTGCGACATCCTGGTGATCGGCGGGGGGACCGCCGGGCCGATGGCAGCCTACAAGGCGAAGCGCCACAGCCCGGAGGCGCGCGTCGTTCTGCTCGAGAAGGCCAACGTCAAGCGCTCTGGTGCGATCGCGATGGGCATGGACGGGCTAAATAACGCGGTCGTCCCAGGCTACGCGACGCCGGAGCAGTACACCAAGGAGATTACGATCGCCAATGACGGCATCTGCGATCAGGCGCCGGTGTACAAATATGCGTCACGCTGCTTTGAAATCATCCAGGAGCTCGACGGCTTTGGCATCAAGTTCCAGAAGAACGAGAACGGTGATTTCGACGTCAAGAAGGTTCATCATCTCGGCTCCTACGTGCTGCCGATGCCGAACGGCGATACCGTCAAGAAGGCGCTTTATCGCCAATTGCGTCGCGAGAAGGTGCTGATCTCGAACCGCTACATGGCGACGCGACTGTTGACCGGACGCGATGGGCAGATCGCCGGCGCGATCGCCGTCAACACCCGCAGTGCCGAGTTTCTGGTGTTGCGTGCGAAGACCGTCATCCTGTGCGCCGGTGCCGCCGGCCGGCTGGGCTTGCCGCAATCGGGCTATCTCTGGGGCACTTACGAGAACGCCACCAATTCCGGCGACGGCTATGCCATGGCCTACCATGCCGGTGCCGCTCTCGCGAACCTTGAATGCTACCAGATCAATCCGTTGATCAAGGATTACAACGGTCCCGCCTGTGCATATGTGGCCGGTCCATTCGGAGCCTACACCACCAACAGCGAAGGAAACCGTTTCATCGAGTGCGACTACTGGTCGGGACAGATGATGCAGGAGTTCTATAACGAACTGCAATCCGGCAAGGGACCTGTATTCCTGAAACTCAATCACCTGCACAGCGATACGATCGGCAAGATCGAGGCGGTCTTGCATCAGGTCGAGCGACCGTCACGGGGACGGTTCCACGAGAATCGTGGGACAAACTACCGCGAACGCATGATCGAGATGCATATTTCCGAGATCGGCTTTTGCTCCGGGCATAGTGCCTCGGGGGTCTATGTCGACGAATTTGCGCGTACCACGGTGCCGGGGCTTTATGCGGCCGGCGACATGGCAAGCGTCCCGCACAATTACATGCTCGGCGCCTTCACCAACGGAGCGGTGGCAGGCGAGCACGCGGCGGAAGTTGCCGCCAACATCGACCTCGCCGACTATGACGCCGCCGATGTCGTGCGCGAGCAGCAACGCGTGCTGGCCGCAACACGACGGGAGGATGGCATTCCGCCAAACCAGCTCGAATACAAGGCGCGACGCTTTGTGAATGACTATCTTCAGCCGCCGAAGGTGACCGCGAAGATGAAACTGGGGCAGGCGCGTTTCGCCGAAATCCGCGAGGATATGGAGAGCGCGATGGTGGTGCGTGACGCGCACGAACTGATGCGTTCACTGGAAGCGGCGTCGATCCTGGATTGTGCCGAAATGGCGGCGTTTGCTTCGCTGTTTCGTACCGAGAGCCGATGGGGGCTCTATCATCATCGTGTTGAATATCCCGAGAAGAATGATGACGACTGGTTCTGCCACAGCATCCTGCGCAAGCGGGGCGGACGGATGACCGCAGAGAAGCGGCCGGTCGCGCCCTACATAGTCCCAATCGACGAATCCGAGCGTTCGGCCTATGACCGCCAGCGCATCCGGCAGCACGCCTAGAGAGAAGCGGACGTTTCATGCCAATTGCTCATACGCCAACCGCTGTTCCAGTTGTCGTCGACGAGGCCAAATGCATTGCCGACAAGGGGTGCACGGTCTGCGTCGACGTTTGCCCGCTGGATGTGCTCCGGATCAGCGATCTCACCGGCAAGGCCTACATGAAATACGACGAGTGCTGGTACTGCATGCCCTGCGAGACCGATTGCCCGACCGGTGCCGTGACGGTCAACATTCCCTATCTGTTGCGCTGACATGACCGTGTTCGAGCCATTCGAAGCGTTCGGAGATCTCGGAGAGATTGCTGAGCGGCTAACGAGTGAAGACCCATCGGTGCGCCGACTGGCGGTGCTTGACCTCGTGGAGACGTCGAGCGGCGAGGCGGTTCCGTTGCTGGCGGGTGCCATCCTCGACGCTGAACCGGTGGTCCGCCAGCAGGCCGCGCAAGCGCTTGGCGAGTTTGACGGCATCGACGTTGCCAGAGCGCTGATCGGCGTCGTAGCCGACCCTGTGGCGGAGGTCGCCCAGGCGGCCGCTGACAGCCTTGCCGAACTCCGCGATCCCGAGGCAAGTGGCGTCCTCCTGCCGTTAGTTACCCATCCGGCCGCTTTTGTGCGCGCGGCGGTTTTTCGGGCACTGAAGGCACTCCAGGTCGATGCATCGCTGGGTCCCGCGATCACAGGGCTTGGTGACGACGATCCCGGCGTGCGTGTGCAAGCCGTGGGAGTCATCGGCTATCTCAAGAAGACTGAAACGCTGCCATCCTTGATCAGCGCAACGCGAGACAAATCTGCTGATGTCAGGCTTGCGGCCGTCAACGCGCTGTCGTTTGCTCGCAACGAGATCGCGGCTCAGGCGGCAGCCGCCGCGCTCTCGGATTCGGAGTGGCAGGTCCGGGCTGCTGCGGCGGAAGCGATTGGGCGGATCGGTCAGGCTTCAGCGGCGGGCGCGCTGATTGCTTCGCTCGCCGACAGCTACTGGCAAGTTCGTCAGAAGGCGTTGCAAAATCTTGGCCGGCTGTGCGTTCGGGACGCTGTCGAAGCTGTTGTTCCCTTCCTCGACGACGAGCTGCCTTCGCTGCGCAAGGATGCCGCCGCAGCGCTCGGTGATATCGCTGATCCGCGCTCGCGCGATGCTCTCACGCGGCATACTGGTGACGTGGACCCCGATGTTCGAAAGACCGTGATCTGGGCGCTTGAACAGATTGGCCGTGGATGACTAATCCTTGAACAGGATGTTTTCGAGAAGATCGAGTCGCCGAATCCTGATGACGCCGTCCTCGATCGCGATAATGCGCTTGGTCTGGAACCGCTTCAGCATCATGGTGATCCACTGACGGGTCGAGCCAACCATCGCGGCGATCTGGTCATGCGTGACCTTTCGGTTGATGAGGACTGTCTCGCCGTCGGCAAGTCCATACAGCTCGGCGAGATTCAAAAGATATTGAGCGAGCCGCTCAATCACCGAGCGGGTGCCGAGCATCTGCGCCATCGATGAATAGCACTTGCCCTTGGCGATGAGGCCATCGATCAACGCCAGTGCGAAAGTCGGCATCTCGGCCAGCATTCGTTGAAGCGCGGGGCTGGACAAGGCCAGGATCTCGCAGTCCTCCATTGCGACGCCGGACCACATGTGGGGACCGCCACCGGAGATCTCGGGACCTCCGATGAAGTGGCCAGCCGTCCAGTAGGCGAGGGTGATCTCCCGGCCGGATGGTGCAGTGTAGTAGACGCGGACCTGTCCTCTTCTGATGATGAAGATGCCGTTGTGATGCTCGCCCTGGCTGAACACCATTTCGCCCTGCGCGGTGAAAACGGCGCGACCGGCGGCCAGGACCTGGGCCTTCTGTTCGGCGGACAGGCGATCCAGGAACTGGGCGCCGACGTTGAGGCCGTCGATGCTCTCGCTCATGAAAAATGCAGAACCGCCGGCCGCCGCGCACGGTCCGTTGGAGACCGTAAGGTTGTCTCTTGTTCGATAGCTGCCGTCCACGGAGATGGCTGTCTGCACCATCGGAGAGCGGGAGTAGCCTTCGGAAGCTTCCTTGATTGTGGTCATTGCGGCCCGGATGTCCTGCGCTGTCGTCCCTAGCTAAGTGTGAGGAGATGGCGAAGTCCACTTGTTTGAATGCCCGTCAGTGCACTTAGCAAAGCTGACGCGAGAACGTCACTCCGCTGGAATGGATTTTCTGCGGATCCGCCTGGCGCGAGAAAATCATTTGAAGCGCTTGCTGCGTGCCGTGATTGGAATCCGCCAGCGAATGACTTCTCCGACGCGATGCAAGTAATTGCTTCTGTTGCCGTGGTGTCGGCTCGATAGTGCAGTCCTGCGTTTTGCGGTGGCTGCTGGCCGCCGATCGATCGTTGGAGATGGGCCGATGCGTTCGCTTTACTTTATGAAGACGGCAGCCACCGCCGCGCTTGCCCTATTTGGCCTGGCAGCGATAGCGCAGGCCGAAACCATCCGGGTCGCGGTCGGGACACAGGACACCACCATCAACTGCGCGACAGGCGGCCTATTGATTCGCGAGCTCAAGCTGTTGGAGAAATTCCTGCCGCATGACGGCAAGTACAAGGATGTCACCTACGACATCCAATGGAAGAACTTCACCAGCGGCGCCCCGCTGACCAACGAAATGGTCGCCGACAAGCTGGACTTTGGCGCGATGGCGGATTTTCCGGGTTCGCTCAACGGAGTGGCGTTCCAGAAGGCGGGCCGCCGGAGCCTCTTCATCAGTGTCCTGTCCGGCAGCACGAAGGGCAGCGGCAACGGCATCGTAGTGCCCTCGAACTCTCCGGTTCAGTCGATCAAGGACCTCAAGGGCAAGACGATTTCCGTGCCCTTCGCATCGACGTCGCACGGCATGCTGCTGCGCGCCATCGAAGCCGAGGGCTGGAACCCAGAGACCGACGTCCACATCATCACCCAGGCGCCTGAAGTCGCCGGTCCTGCGCTCCAGGCCAACAAGATCGAGGCGCACGCTGATTTCGTTCCGTTTGCCGAACTGTTCCCCTGGCGCGGATTTGCCCGCAAGATCTTTGATGGTTCGCAAGCCAATGCGCCAACATTTCACGGCGCGTTGGTCGATGCCGACTACGCGGAAAAGTATCCGGAGATCGTCGTTGCCTACCTGCGCGCCGCACTCGAGGCGGATCGCTTGATCGCGAACGAACCGGAGAAATACAGCGATCTGATTGCCAAGGTGACCGGTATCGAGGCGGAAGTCATCTATCTGTTCCATGGACCGCTCGGCCTGCAGACGCGCGACGTGACCTGGAAGCCCGAATATCGTCAGGCTGTGGCCACCTCGATCAAGACACTGAAGCTGTTGAAGCGCGCCGATAGCGACCTCGATATCAATCAGTTCGTGACCGAGAAATACATCCGGGCGGCAGTTGCGGAAGCCGGCGGTGACTACGAAACACAGTTGAAGAGCTACGACCAGCTTGGGCTGAAGGCCCAAGATGCGACGACCGGCGCCAAGATCACGGATTTCAGTCGTGTCGCCCAGATTTGGGTCAAGGACGAGCCGCTCGTTCAGCACTTCAGTTCACCGGAGGGCGCTTTGACGGCTCTTGCTGGCCTGGAGAAGCATGGCAAGGCAATTCGCGTCATCTATGCCCAGGATCGCGAAACCGGCATCAAGCTGTTCGCCAATCAGGCGTGGTTTGTGCGATCGCCAAAGGGGGAGCTCAGTGCGTTCCTGCTCAAAGATGGGGCGGAAAGGTGGTCGACGGCGCATGGTGGCGTGGTGGTAGACTATGCCGGCGCACGGGAATCGCTTGTCGCGAGCCGGTGAGCAATGACGACCACTCGCACCGCTGGCCAGGTGCCATGGGCGCGCTGGCTTGTTCGGGGTCTTTCGATCGTCGCTTGCATCGTGCTGTGGCAACTCGCCTCAGCCCTGCACCTGAGTCTGGGTTTCGTCACATTTCGCAATGTGCCGCCGCCGACTGAAGTTCTGCAGTCCGCAATCGTGCTGCTCAAGTCGCCCAAGTTGCTGGCGCATGTGGGCAGCAGCCTGTGGAGGGTATTTGCGGGATACGGCGCAGCGGTCTTGTTGGGAATTGGCTTTGGCTTTGCGATCGGCCGTTCGCGCGCCGCGAGCGACCTTTTGCTGCCGCCGCTCGAGCTGCTGCGGCCGATCCCCGCGGTGGCCTGGATACCTCTCTCGATCCTGATCTTTCCGTCGTCGGAAATGTCGATGATCTTCATCACCTTCATCGGTGCGTTGTTTCCTATTGTTCTCAACACCGTGCATGGCGTTGCGAATATCGACCGCCGGCTGGTTGCCGCCGCGCGCAGTCTTGGCGGTACGCCTGCCGCCATTCTCCGTGAGATCGTGCTGCCGGGCGCTGCGCCGAGCATCGTTACCGGGCTCGCCATCGGCATGGGCACATCGTGGTTCTGCCTCGTTACCGCGGAGATGATTTCCGGCCAATTCGGCATCGGCTACTACACGTGGGAGGCTTACACACTTCAGAATTATGCCGATATCATCGTCGGCATGCTCGTGATCGGCCTGCTTGGCATGGGCAGCAGCTGGCTCCTGACGACATTGGGACACTATCTGATGCCGTAGCGGCAGCCGACGGTCGCACGATGAATATTCGGATATCTGATGTTTCGACGAGATCTGTCGGACGTATCGGCATCGAGCGTATATCGATCTCGCTCGGGGATGGCGCTGACGCCTTTGAGGCTGTTCGCGATCTCGATTTCGCAATCGCGCCCGGTGAGCTGGTTTGCGTGCTCGGCCCATCCGGTTGCGGCAAATCCACCTTGCTCGGTGCTTTGGCAGGCCACCTGCCGGTAACACGCGGGCGCTTGACGGTGGATGACCAGGCGGTTCTTGGCCCGAGTCCAGATCGCGGAATCGTATTTCAGCAACATACGCTGTTTCCGTGGAAGCGTGTTCGCGACAATGTCGCCTTCGGCCCGAAGATGCGCGGCGTGGGCAGGAGCGAGCGATATCAGGCCGCTGACGAGATTCTGCGGTTGGTCGGCCTTGAGGGCTTCGAGCGCTTCTATCCTTCGCAACTCTCAGGCGGGATGCAGCAGCGTGTCGAGATCGCGCGTGTTCTAATCAACCGGCCACGTGTGCTGTTGATGGACGAACCGTTCGGCGCACTGGATGCGCAGACTCGCAGCATGATGCAGGAGGTTCTGCTCGACATCTGGACGAGAATCCCGACAACGACCATCTTCGTGACGCATGATATCGAGGAAGCGCTGTTTCTTGCAGACCGCGTCATTGTTATTAGCGCGAGACCGGGGCGGGTCATCGAGAACATCCGCCTCCCGTTCGGCCGGCCACGCCGGGCCGAGCTTGTCACCGAACCGGATTTTGTGCGTCTGAAGCGCCGGATACTCGATCTTCTCAGACAGCCGGATAGCCCGCAGCCGCTGGCACGGTTGAGCCCGCTCGGAATCAAGTAGGGATGAGTGAGACGCCCAGCCGGGCGGCGAGGGCGGCGCATTGCTTGCGGATATCGGGAATCGCTATGATCTCCTAGAGCCGTGCGCCTGAGCGGGCCTATTGCGAAGAGGCGCTGTGAGACCTCGCCATCGCGGCCGATGATCGCACAGTTGCGATCGGTCTTGATGCCGATGCAGAGCGGGTCGATGTGCGATAGGCCCGGTCGAACAGGCCGCACACCGCCCGATTCGGCGTAGCGCACGGATCCTCGACGATGCCGGTGCAATCGACGAACACCTGCATGTCCAGGATTCTGGCATTCGTCGCGCCGGCGATAGTGGATTCGGACTCCGTCGTCGTTTGGCGCGACGCTTATCACCTTGGCCGCCATCAGGCACGATCCACAGTTCTCAGCATTTCGCCCTCATGCTGGAGGCGCCGCTCCGCCGGATTGAATAGATCTCGATCTGCACTTTTGAGAGACGAGCGCTCCCTCGAATATCCCAAATGGGACTGGCCCTTTACGACACCCGGTGCACCCAGGAGTGAGACCATTGCCGCCCTTTTGTATCGCTTTCCGCTACGTGAAGCGCGGAGGACGCACGTGTTGACCGATCCTTTGCCTCAAATACCTGGATTTCATCGGGGAAGATCCCCTCAATCAGTCCGCCATGAATCCTCGGGGGCGACCATCCGCAGTGCGCTCGAGATAATGACTGCACTGCGATCTGACGTTGAGTGCCGCTCAGTCCTCGTTGCGGGCGATCGATTCCATCAGCGACACCAGCTGACGCTGGACGGTCTGATCCTTGATCGTGCTGTACGCGCGCAGGAGCCGCAGGCTGAAGGCGCTGTCGAGGAACAGCAGGCTCTCGACTTCGCGAGCCTTGTTGTCGCTGTCGTAGAAGAAGGTGACCGGCACATCCAGCGCGCTCGCGATCTGCTGAAGGCGGGCGGCGCCGACGCGGTTGACGCCCTTTTCGTACTTCTGGACTTGCTGGAAGCTGACGCCGAGTTTGTCGCCGAGCTCGGCCTGCGAGATCTTCTGCTCGACACGGCGCAGGCGAATCCGCTTGCCCAACTCAATGTCCGGTTTTCCGGCACTGCGCTGCTTCATCTTCTTTGCTGCTGATCTGTTCATTCTGGTGCGTCCTTCAAATCGAGATCCCTGGCCTTCTAGGTCAGGGTCCGTCCATGGTGTACCGCATTAAATCCGTCTGGATCGTCAGTTGGTCGTAGGAACCACGGCAATCCAAGAAGATCACGGGATGGTAGTCCAGACGCATTTACGCGCCGGAAGCAGCTGCCAACTACCTAAAGTCGATCGCGCCAAGGATGCCTCGCGACACTTTCGCCCTCCACATTTGGCAGAATATTGACCATACTGCAACTATCGCGAGTTTAATTGCCAGTGATGTTGATGTGGCGCAGCCGCAGTCCCGTATCCCCACGGGAGTCTCCAACGTATGCTAGTTCTGTGCATTACGGTGAGCGCTTGGGCTCTAGGGAACAGGCTGCAGAACAGCTCGTCGACACAGACGCCGATAACGCAACAAAAGCTGGCAGTTCGGTTGCCCTGGCACCGACAGGTTACGAGTCGCGTTCAGTCCTGGCGGATGTCCTCGCCAGCGATCAAGCCTCTATCGCCCGCGATAATCGTTGGCGGAGCGTACGTCGGCGCACAGGGGCGCGTATGAACGCATCCTTGATCTACCAAGTCAGGGCAAGGTTCGGACTAACGAACTCGCGATCAGTCAAGCCATGATCGCGAAGCAACGACGGATTTTGCGTGGAACATTCCAAAAGACGCGCGCCACTCGCCGCGCGATGAGGAAGGGCAAGAGGGAATCGCGTATCGAAGTCTCCTCATTGCCGCCGTTTGGCATGCTGGCTCTCTACCTTTGCGACCGCCAGCGCTCATGCTACCCACGCCAGATATTGCTTTGTGCTGGGTGCGGATGCCGATTTCGATGCGATCAAATGAAAAAAGCAGAAGGAAGCGGCGCCGCTTTTTGCGGTCCGGTGGCTATTACCCATCAACAACGCCGGCTGAGTCGATTGAAGGCCCCGCTCGCTGCCGAAAAGCCGTTCGGTACAGGCACCTCTTGTAAGAACCTTGGCCGTCGTCGCGACCATGCAATGGCATTGCGGCAGAGCGAATTCATAAACTTTTGTAGGTTATTGCTGATCGTCGAGAACGAGCCAGCGTTCCGACCAATGAGCTTGGCCACGCGGCGTGCCTCTAGTTACTAGCTGCAGCACTCCCCTACTTGCCGAGTCGCAATGTCGTTGAAATAGGAGTCAGATATGAAAACTGCCGAGCAGCTCTTTCAAGATTTCATTGAGGCGGCTGGTCTTCCCGTTGGCAATTCTGTTGTCATGCGCGAGAGAAGGCGTGAGGCAGATGCCGAGCCAAATTGGGTCATTGCGACCGGGAATCTGCCCGACGACGCGAAGGAGCGCTATGAAGAGGCGGTGACACGCTTGCGTGAAGGGCACCCACACGTGAACTGGGACCACGTAAAGGATCGCGAAGGCGTATGGCGAATTATCAGAGCGCTCAAGACTGCCTAAGAGGCGTGGGATAGCTATCGCGCCCGGTACGTCCGATGGATCGCGAGTGGCCTGCGATTCTGGCAACCGAGCCAAGTCACTTTGTAGGCCGAATGCTCCGTGGGAAGCGCTCAATTCGTGGGAAAGCGCTCGCGAACGCCAGCATCTCCCGCACGAGCTGCCTTACGACCAGTACCTCGACACTCTGGGCCTGCACCTACTGCCTACCGATCCTCTGCCACAGCCAACGCGCCACCGCGGCGGGCGAGGAGTTCGCATTGCTGCCACTGGCGCGCAAATTGGCTTCGCGCATCGTCGCAATGTCGATCCGCTCAAGGAGCGGCTTCAGCGCCTCCTGCAATGCCGCATCATGCGCGCGCCGCGGTGCCAGCAGCAGGACCGCATCATAGGGCGGGATCGCGTGCTTGGGATCGGCCAACGTCTCCAGGTCGTATTCCTTGATCCGCCCCTCGCTGGTATAGCCAGCGATGACGTCGACGTCGCCACTAGCCACTGCCGCATACATGAAATCCGGCTGCATCTGTCGTTGCCTGCGGAATGAGAGGCCGTAAGCCTTTTGCAGGGCGGTCCATTCGGGGCGCGAGAAGAACTCGTAGTCGCCCGCAATCGACAGCGTCGGCGCGTGCGCAGCCAGGTCAGTGATTGAATGAATACCGAGTGCATCGGCGCGCTGCCGCGGCATCACCAGCGCATAAGCGTTCTCGAAACCCAGCGCACCGAGCAGGGTGACGTCCTGCTTTGCCAGGATCTCCTTCAACTCGGCAAGCAACCTTTCGCGCGGCGGCATATCGGTGCGGTGAAACTGGTTGAGCCACAGCGTGCCGGAATAATCCACATAGACGTCGATGTTGTTGGCCGCGAGCGCCAGGAAAATCACGCTGGAGCCGAGGCCTTCGCGCGTCGAGGCCTGCAATCCCGCCGCCTGCAGCCGCTGCTCGATCAGCGCGGAGAGCACATATTGCTCGGCAAACGTTTTGGCGCCAACGACGTAGGTCGACGGCGCCCGTGCCATCGAAGGTATCAGCGTGGCCGTGACCAGTACGGCGATCCCGACACTGCCGAGCATGGTGTGGAGGCGCTTGCGCTCGCGCAATCCGCGCTCGATGAGCGTCAAGAATTGATCGACCGCGAGCGCCAGCAGCGCCGAGGCGACGCAACCGAACAGCACGAGCACCCAGTTCTGGGTCTGTAATCCAGCGAAGATGTAATTGCCGAGGCTGGTCTGCCCGATCGGCGTCGATAATGTCGCGGTCCCGATCACCCACACCGCCGAAGTGCGGATGCCGGCCATAATCACCGGAAGCGCCAACGGCAATTCCACCGTGAACAGCGATTGCCGCGGCGTCATGCCCACCCCTTGCGCCGCTTCAAGCAGCGCGGGATCGACGCCGTTCAGCCCGGTGATGGTGTTGCGCAGCACCGGCAGCATGGAGTAGAGCGCCAGCGCCAGCATGGCGGGCAAAAATCCGAACGCGGAAAAGTCGAAGCCGAACCAGCGAAGCGTCAACGACGCAATGGCGAGCAGAAGCGGGTAGAACAGCGCGAGCAGCGCCAGTCCCGGCACGGTCTGGACGACGCTGGCGAGGCCCAGCAGGATGCCGCGGCTCACGGCATGGTTGCGTGCGAGGATCGCGAGCGGCAGGCTGATCACGAGCCCGAGCGCCAGCGCTGCCAGGCTGACCTGAACATGGCTGCCGAGGTAGTCCGGCAGGTGCGCGGCCGCGTCGCGCCAGCGGGGGTCGGACAGGAAACTCATCCCGCGCTTGCTCCCGCCAGCAGGGCGTTCAGCCGCTCGGCCTGCCGCCTGGGCGTGCGCAACAGCTCCGCCACATAGGGCTCGTTGTTGTTTGACAGCTCAGCCGGCTGGCCTTGCGCCACAACCCGTCCGGCCCGCATCACCGCGATGCGATCGGCAAGCAGCAAGGCCGCCGTCATGTCGTGGGTGACCATTACCGTGGTCAAGGCGAGCCTGCGATGCAGGGCGCGGTACTCATCGCCGAGGGTGTCGCGGGTCAGCGGATCGAGCGCGCCGAACGGTTCGTCCATTAGCATGATACGGGGACGGGCGGCGAGCGCCCGCGCCACGCCGACACGCTGCTGCTGCCCGCCCGACAGTTCATGCGGAAGGCGATCGCGATGAAGGGAGCGATCGAGCCGCACCAGCTCGAGGAGCTCATCGACCCGCGCGGCGATCTCGGCGGCGGGCCAGCCGAGCAGTCTCGGCGTGACGGCGATGTTGTCGGCGACGCGCATATGCGGAAACAGCCCGCCGCTCTGGAACACGTAGCCCATGCAGCGGCGCAAGCGCACCGGATCGACGTCGCGCACGTCCTCGCCCTCCACCATGACGCGGCCGCTGTCGGGGGCGAGCAGGCGATTGGCAAGCCGCAGCAGGGTGGATTTGCCGGAGCCGGAGGCGCCGACGATCGCCAGGAATTCCCCCGCGGCAATATCGAGCGAGACATCGTCTACGGCCGTGACGCGCTCGGCGTCATGACCGTTGGCAAAGCTCTTCCTGACATGGGCGTAGGCGATCAGCGGTGCGAGTGCCATGGTTGGACTGGACCAGTGCGCTGTTGTCCCGAATCCGAAGTTCGCTTCATTCTGCGGTGGACACGTTAGCGAACTTCGGATTCGAAGGACACTGGCAAGTCTATGCGGCCCGCCGTGACGCGCGGGAAGACGGTTGGTGGTTTGAGACTTCGAAATTGCTAATGGCGTCGCGGGCGTTACGGTACGAAACGTACCGTTATGACTTCATTAGAATACGCTTTCCGAGGATCCGTGCTCGCTTGTCCGTATCGTACAAAGTATGTTCGCGCGGCGATCGCGAACAATCTGTCAGCGCGACGTTCTCCAAGGAATGTAACGATCCATAGCACTGTTGATACGCGCTTAATCTAGCTTGGCCGACCGCTCCGCAACAGCTGCCGATAACCATGTCTGGCCGCCCACTTGGCACGAGCGAGATGGGTTTCATACGCGCGGCGGGCACGCTCCGGTTCATGTTCGGAATCAATGTGCAACACGACCTTTGCAACTTCTCGCCAGTCGGCGTCCTCTGCATCTGCGTCCAGAAGGCGCATATAGGTGACAGCGTGTTCTTGGTCGTAGGGCGTCAGGATCGAATCCGTCGGCGCTGCATCGTTGACATCCGGATCGAGCGGCGGATTTTGCATGGCAATCCTCCCAAGATGAGATCGGGGCAATGACGGTGCTTGGCTGATTTCAGGGTGGGGGAGCGCAGGCGTCAGGTCAAGGTCTCATCTGCGCAGCGCATAGTGCTCCCAGC
This sequence comes from Bradyrhizobium macuxiense, assembly GCF_007993935.1. GTDB lineage: Bacteria > Pseudomonadota > Alphaproteobacteria > Rhizobiales > Xanthobacteraceae > Bradyrhizobium > Bradyrhizobium macuxiense_A. Next base: position 42,136 of record NZ_VITY01000005.1, read on the forward strand.
ACACAATCTGTTGTCAGTCGACGTGACGTGCTCTCGTCTATGTTTTGGAATTACCCGATCTTCTCCTAGCTCGAGCTCCGAGTTGTTCTCAACCGAGAAAGCCCGCGCCGAAATGGGCCGTGCTTGTCCCTTGGCAGGCACCGCAAAAACCTTCCCGCCAAAGGGTCATAATCACTGTGCAGCGGTAGTAGTATGTTCATGAACAACTACTGACTGGCGGCGGGCGACATGGTAAGTTCATCCCGCCCTACAGCCACGATCTTATCAACCGAAAACCCGTTGAATCGCGCCATTTGCGTATAGGCGCCCACATTCTGGAATTCAATCCAATCGCCTTCGCTCATATCGCGTGGCAGTGAATACGAGAATCCAAGCCTGTCCATGCCGTCGCAAGTTGGGCCAAAGATGATAAAGTCCTGCCGCTCCTCAGTCTGGATCGGCCGTCCCCCACGCCAAGCGCGGGCGGGGAGCAGAAAATATTGTCGGGCAGGTGAGAGCCCGCTGTAGATGCCCGCGCCGCAGTAGAGCGCCCCGCCCTTTCTTAAGATCACGCGGCAAAACAAAGAGATGCTATCATGAACCAGTGCTCGCCCGGGCTCACACAAGAGTTCAACACGCTTTAGTGCATCCGTTTCGCGCACAAGTTCCGTGATGTCGGAGAGCATGCTCAAGGGAGAGTGATAGGGGAAGTTCAGATAATGGCCGGGAAAGCCGCCACCAATATCGAGCGCTGTGGGCGCTGGAGAAACAGCTTCTATAATATCGACGGCCGCCCGAATGCCATGCAGGTAGGGATCGACAACGATCGTTTGGGAACCTGGGTAAAAGGACAAGCCTGTGGTCCAGCGCGATTGCGCGTTGACGAGACCCAGCAGGCGGCTCGCTTCGGCGGGCGAGACACCAAACTTGCCGTTTAAGTCTAAGATGGCGCACGTCCCGCTACACTTGAACCGGACGTAGATTCGTATTTCCGGATCATGCGACGGCAGGACCTCGAGGAGCTTCCGCAGCTCGGATTCGCAATCGATGACATAGTCGCGAACCCCCAGATCCCGGAACGTCCGTTCGATATCGCGACGAGATTTCACGGGATTCATGAACCATGAACGGGCCCGGGGAATAGTGGAATGGACAAGGCGGGCTTCGGCCAGCGACGCCACGTCGAATCCGGCCACTCCGGCGCGAGAGACTGCATGAAGAATTTTGGGCAACGGATTCGCCTTCACCGCATACAGCACGCGTCCTGAGAAATGCTCGGTGAATTCGCGCGTGACGGATGCAAGGCGCCCCTCATTGAGCGTATAGAAGGCATCAACTTCCGCCCTTTCCAATGACCTTACCAAGCTCATATTGCAGCATTCCTCTCGCACCGGCGCCGTGTTGTCGCCTGCTGCGAGAGCAATGACCATGCCAGCGCTCCTCACGCATTGAACCGCCTGATTACGATTTGAAATAGTTCGCCATGCGGCCCCGGCGCGCGATGTCTTGGATCTTACAACTTTTGTACACGGGAGTGAAAAGCCAGACAAAGATCGAGGGGCCGGCGCATCCGGATCGTGCATCACGGCCTTAATCCCTCGTTGAAATTCGCTCTGGCCTAAGACAAGGACCAGGCTATGAACCGGGGCAGCGGCCGTCAGTTTGAAGGCCAACTAGACCAGGGCCGGACTCAATTTACCCACCAAGTGAGGGCGGCTGCCGGTGGGGAGCGCCGAATGGATACCACAAGAATGTGCCTCTGACGCAGGCTTCTTGATCGGAGCCTCCAAGATCACCTTGGAGGACGACAAGAAGACAGCGACCTTGCGACACGCGTCGGTCAACAACGGCGCGCAGACGCAGGGCGAAATCCAGCTCTATTTCGATGAGTGCGAAAAGAATGGTGTCACCCCTGATAACTTCGCGGTGCGCTGCGAGTTGTCGATCGAGCCCGAGGCATCGACGCGGACTAACATCGCGGTCGCACGCAACACCGCCACGAAGATCGAGGCGATCTCGATTGCGGGCAAGCATGGCTACTTCGATGATTTGAACGTGACGTTCAAGCAGGAGCACCCGTGGAATGAGCTTGCGCAATCCGAGACCGATGTCGAAGACCATTACGTCGACACCCGGCTCTTGCTGCAAATCTTGTGGGCGATGATGCCGGAGGAACTGGCGCCCGATCACCGCCGGACCATCGAGGCGCGGATGCGGGCGTATAAGAACGCGGCCTACTGCCTGCAAGACTATGTTGAGATCCACGATAGCTCCGGGACGAATAAGGAAGACGCCGCGCGCTACAAGTACTTCACTGACATGGCCGGAACAGCGTGGACCGAGTACCAGCGCTGGAAGAAGTTGGACAAGTGGAATGATAAACATCTCCTCGAGCGCCTGCGCCAAGCCATTCGCGGCGAGGACGGCACCATCAAGGAGGTGTCAGACGGCATCGTTTTCCCGATCCTCTCTGCGCTCTCGCGGTTCGTGAAGCTGAAGAAGGGGAAGTGGCAGCTGATCTATCCGAAGGTCTTTCAGGACGAAGACATGCTGATCGCCGCGCGCCGTCCGCTTTCCCAATGTAGCGGACGTCCCATGCTCATGGGCCGGTCCGGCGCGGCCTGTGAGGCCCTGATCCTCCTGACCGAGATGGCGGAACGCTACTCAGAGCAGTACCAGGCGTAGCAGCATCGAACGCCCCGACCCCCGCGCACTATTAGCGCGGGGGCTTTTCGTTGCAATTTTTTGAGAGGAACGCCCGCCGCCGTTTTCTGAAAATGATCAGACAATCTGGCGGCGGGCCGTCGTCATTATTCGGTTTCCACGAACGAAGCTTCATATTGGAAGACGCGAGCATCCTTGTGGGCCCAATCGGGTACTCCGCTTAAAGCGAGAGCGTCTTTTTGATATTCTGCAAGCATGGACACGAGCCGATCCCTTCACAGAGAACGTGAACCTCGCCTATGCGATGAAGATTATCGGACCGTGTGCCTTGGCAATTGCGGCATACCTCGCCACGGCATCAGATGCATCGGCTGCCTGCGTTGGTCCGACGAAGACCGCGACCGGTCCCACCGGCATAACGCTCACCGTATGTCTCGATGGCAAATACTCGACGTGCCTAAGAGATAGCCAAAGACTTGGTTGGAGCGCTCAGCAGGCACGAAGCTTTTGCGAGAAGAAACGAGCGGCTGGCGGCGTAAGGTAACCGGACGACCTTTTGCGTTCGCAAGTTCTGATGGTTTCGCCCTCTCGCAACCACTCAAATTTGCGAAGGAAGCAAGTCCTGGCCAACGCCAGTCCGTGATTTTGACTTGCTCAGTAACATTCGAGGCCTTGTTGAATCGCGACGAAAGCCGGCATTTTGCGGACATAGCGCCGCCCAGCTCAAGACGATTGGCGCTTGCTGGGGAAGGCGCCTCTGTGCAAGACAATTGGTCTCGGAAGCGCATTAACGGGAACCATTCTGTGACAGCCTCTCTCGATGGCGAAATTCGCGACGGCCGCCATCATATGCAGGTCCGCGTTTATTTCGAAGATACCGACGCCGGCCAGATTGTCTATCACGCGAATTTTTTGCGCTTCATGGAACGCGGCAGAACGAATTACTTGCGCCTGCTCGGAACCAATCAGCAAGCGCTGCTCGAGGGAGCGCAGAACGACGCGCCCGGCTTTGCCTTCGTTGTCCGTTCGATGACAATCGATTTTCTAAGACCGGCGGTCTTGGACGACCTGCTCGACGTCGTCACGGTCGCGCAAGAGGTGAGGGGCGCGTCGATCGCCTTGCTGCAGGAATGCAGGCGGGGAGACGATCTCCTAGTCACGGCGCGTGTACGCGTGGCGTTTATCTCAGGCGGAAAGGCGCAGCGCATACCGAAGTCGCTGAGGCTTGCTATGGAAGGGCCTGGATAAATCGGCCCCTCGTTCATGCTGTGGTCTTCCAGCGACCCAATGAAATCAAGGCGTTAGAATTCTGTTGCGATATCGTCAAACCAGAGTTTTCCGGCATTGTCTACCACGCAAATTACCTGCGGTTCATGGAGCGCGGGCGCACCAATCATCTCCGTCTGATGGGCGCCGAGCAGAACGCGCTGTTCGAGGAGGCGCAGGAGGAGACCGGCGGATTCGCCTTCGTCGTGCGCTCGATGACGCTCGACTTCCTCAAGCCCGCGCGGATGGACGACATGCTCGACGTCGTGACCTGGCCGATCGCGGTGAAGGGCGCCTCCATCATGCTGGCGCAGGAGGTCAAACGCGGCGATGACGTGCTTGTGAAGGCGCAGGTGCGCGTTGCGTTCGTCAGCCAGGGCAGGGCACAGCCGATTCCGAAGTCCATACGCGCATTGATGAAGGCCGATTTGGCCTAACTATCGGCCGATAGCGAACGCCCCATAGACTCTCTGTCGCGTGGCGATAGATTTGCGGTGCTAACAACGAGGGATCGCCGATGTCACGCCCGCCGCTGCCACCTTTCACCCGCGAGACCGCCGCGCAGAAGGCGCGCATGGCGGAGGACGCCTGGAATTCGCGCGACCCCGTTCGGGTTGCCGGCGCCTACACCGAGGACAGCCGCTGGCGCAATCGCTCCGAGCTGTTTCAGGGCCGCGAGGCGATCGTGGCCTTCCTGACCCGCAAATGGGAGAAGGAGCAGGAGTATCGCCTGATCAAGGATCTCTGGGCGTTCGACGGCAACCGCATCGCGGTGCGCTTCCAGTACGAATGGCATGATGCGAGCGGCAACTGGTTTCGCTCCTACGGCAACGAGCAGTGGGAGTTCGACGAACACGGCCTGATGCGCCGCCGCGAGGCCTCGATCAACGACATCGCGATCTCCGAGAAGGATCGGCGCTTCCACTGGCCGGCTCCCGGCCCGCGTCCTGCCGATGTGCCGGGGTTGGGGCAGGAGCCGTTCTGATCGGCTCTTCGTAGCCTGGATGGAGCGGAGCGAAATCCGGCGGTCCTCCCGCGGAGAGATCTATTCCCGGATTGCGCGGAGCCGGTCATCGGGCGCGCGTTCGCGCGACCCGTTGGCTCCATCCGGGCTACGGTCAACCGCACCTGCCCGTTGAAAACGTTTGCGAGTCTCGATGAGGGCTGGTCTATGCTGATCGGCGTTGCAACACCGCGTCTGCCGGACCATTACATGACAATTGAACGTTCCAAAGCCTTTGCGCTCGCAAGCTTCTTCCTAGCGGCAGCGCTTGGCGCCGTTCCTATCAGCCGAAGCGCGGCGAAAGACAAGATGCGCGGGCCGGATACGTGGGGGCCGATGTTCAGATATCAAGTCGAGAGGTGTTGGAAGAAGCCTGCACGCGTCGGAGGCGGTGCGGAAAATGTGAAGGTTGAGATCACGGTCGACTTGACGCGAGAGGGTAAGCTGGATGGGCAACCTGTGGTGCTGCCAGGGAGCAAGCCGGTCACGTCAGACTATGCTCAGGCCTATCAAAAGAGTGCACTGCGAGCGATCATTGAATGCCAGCCCTACACTTTGCCGGCGGAATACTACGATCAATGGAAGCAATTCCAGCCGGTGTTCATGGAGTTTCCGACCCCTCCGACAGGGAAGGGAGAGTCTGCGGACGAGCTCTCCAACACCCGCAAGCTTTCGATCTGCCGCGGATGTTGACGTGACAACAAGCAGCGCTTTTGCGGAAGCGGCCCCTCACCCCAACCCTCTCCCCGAACGGGGAGAGGGAGCGGAGAGAGCCTTACGCCGCCGCCTTGTGCCGCGCGATCTCGGCCTTGTAGAGCTCGAACTCTTCCGCCACCGCCTTCGCGATCGACGGCCGGGCGCGCAGCCGCTCATAATAGGCCTTCAGCGCCGGCCATTTCGAAAGTTCGATCGGCGGCGTCGCCATGGTCCAGTTGATCACGGTGACGAGATAGGCGTCGGCGACGCTGAAATGGTCGAGCAGGTACTCGCGGCCCTTCAGATGATCCTCGACATAGTCGAGCCGCGACACGTATTTCTCCAGCGCATAGGTCTTGGCTTCCGGCGGCGCCTTCTTGTCGAGCAGCGGCAGAAACAGGCCCTTGTGCAGCTCGGTGCCGATGAAGCACAGCCACTGATGCAGCTTTGAACGCTCGGCGTTCGACGCGGTGCCGATGCCGGCCCGGGGGAACTGGTCGGCGACATATTGCAGGATCGCGGCGTTCTCGGTCAGCACCACGCCGTCGTCGGTGCGCAGCGTCGGCACCAGCCCGAGCGGATTGACCTTGTTGAAGTCGGTACCGTCGTTGCGCACCTGCTTGGTCTTCGGATCGACCTCGAGAAAGTTGGCCGGCTGGCCGGCTTCATAGAGCGCGACGCGGGTCGCCATCGAGCAGGCGAGCGGCGAGAAATAAAGGTCCATGGGTGCCTCCAGTGTCAGGCGCGGGGGGGGGGGGGCCGGCCGTTGTTGATTTTTGTACTGTCTTGGATAATATTAGCTGCGTCAAGGAATTTAATGCGAAATGGTACAAAAAAGTAAGAAGCCGCCATCTGCTGCCAAAATCGCAGCGCCCGTTGCACCGAAGCGCCGCGGGCGGCCGCGCGCCTATGAGCCCGATGTCGCGCTCGGCAAGGCGCTCGATCTGTTCCGCCGCGACGGCTTTGCCGCGACCTCGCTCGATGATCTGAGCGCGGCGACCGGCATGAACCGGCCGAGCCTCTATGGCGCGTTCGGCGACAAGCGCGAGCTCTACATCAAGAGCTACCAGCGCTATCGCGATGACGCGCGCGCCGCGATGGTCGACATCTTCCGCGCCGATGCGCCGCTGCGCGAGCGGCTGGAGCGCATCTATCGCATCGCGCTCGACATCTATCTTTCCGGCGAGTCCGGCCCGCGCGGCTGCTTCACGGTGATGACCGCGGCGTCGGAGGCGGTGTCCGATCCTGACATCCGCAACATGGTGGTGGAGGGGCTGACCGAGCTCGACAAGGCGTTCGGCATCTGCTTCCGCCATGCCAAGGAGCGGGGAGAGCTGCCTGAGGGCGCCGATCCGGCGTCGCTGGCGCATCTTGCCTCCGCCACCATCCACACGATTGCGATCCGTGCCCGGGCGCGGGTGCCGCGCCGAGACCTCGAGGCGATCGTGAAGGGCGCCATCGACGTGATGTGCCGGGCCAAATAGAAGCGGCAAAATTCTTCAGCCGCAAATGTCGGGCGCTGGTTTTCCTGCCCGTCCTCCGTAAGGTCTCCCCTCAAGGAAGTGAAATCTCATGGGAAAAGTCAGGACTTCAGCATTCTCGGTCTCAATCGACGGATTTGGCGCGGCGCCGCGTCAGAGCCTCGAAAATCCATTTGGCGAAGGCGGCATGGTGCTGCCCGGCTGGTTCCTCCAGACGCGGACGTTCCGCCAGACCTTCGGCCAGGACGGCGGCAGCACCGGGCTCGATGACGAGATCGCGCGCAAGTCGATGGAAAATATCGGCGCCTGGATTCTCGGGCGCAACATGTTCGGCCCGATCCGCGGGCCATGGCCGGACGAGTCCTGGAAAGGCTGGTGGGGTCCCAATCCGCCGTATCACACGCCGACCTATGTGCTGACCCATCACGCCCGGCCGGACATCGAAATGGAAGGCGGCACCACGTTCCATTTCGTGACCGATGGCATTCACGCCGCGCTCGAGCGCGCGCGTGCTGTTGCCGGGGACAAGGACATCCGGATCGGCGGCGGCGTGTCGCTGGTGCGTCAATTCCTGCAGGCGCGCTTGCTCGACGAGGTGCAGCTGGCGTTTTCGCCGGTGCTGCTCGGCGCCGGCGAGAATCTGTTCGCCGGCATCGATCTGCCCGCGCTCGGTTACGCCGTTGTCTCACACGTCGCGAGCCCGAACGCCACGCACGTCACCTTCGCGCGCAAATCGTAGACGTTCACGCCCGCGTCAGCGGCCAAAATCGGCCGTTGACGCGGGGGCCGTTCGGGCGTATTTAACCCAAAGGTTATTTAACCGATGAGCTAAGTACATGCCGCTCGATCCCCTCAGTTCGACCTTCGCGGCGCTGGCCGATCCGACCCGGCGCGCGATCCTGGCGCGGCTCGCGCTCGGCGAGACCTCGGTGATGGAGCTGGCAAAGCCGTTCGACATGAGCCTGCCGGCGATCTCCAAGCACCTGAAGGTGCTGGAGCATGCGGGCCTGATCTCGCGCGGGCGCGAGGCGCAGTGGCGGCCATGCCGCATCGCGCCCGCCTCGTTCAAACAGGTCGACGGCTGGCTCGGCAATTTCCGCCGCTTCTGGGACGAGAGCTTCAACCGCCTCGACGGCCTGCTCGAGGAGATGAAGGCGGAGGAGGCCGCGAAGGCCTCGCCGCGTAGTCAACGTAAAGTCAGAGTAACCAAGGAGAAGCAACGTGGACGCACGCGTGGATAAGACGCTGAGGATCACCACCCCGTCGGATTTCGAATTTGCGATGACGCGCCAGTTCGACGCGCCGCGGCGCTTTGTGTTCGATGCGATGACCAAGCCGGAATATCTGGTGCGCTGGCTCGGCTGCGAGCAGCTCACGATGCCGGTGTGCGAAGTCGACCTGCGGGTCGGCGGCGCCTATCGGTTCGTGTTCCGCTCGTCCGAAGGCATCGAGCATGAACTCATCGGCACCTATCGCGAGGTGGTGCGCCCGGAGCGGCTGGCATTCGGCGAGACGTTCTCGATGCCGGGCTTCACCAGCGACGAATATCTGGTCATCTCGACCTTCGTCGAGGAAGCCGGCACCACGACACTGACAACCACCATCCGCCATCCGACCAAGGAGGCGCGTGACGGCCATCTCAACTCCGGCATCGATAAGGGCGTCGCGCCCGCCTACGATCGGCTCGCCGAGGTGGTTGCCGAGATGGGCTGAGGCCTTCGCATCGTCATTGCGAGCGAAGCGAAGCAATCCATCTGTCCGCGTTTGCGGTGGCATGGATTGCTTCGTCGCTTCGCTCCTCGCAATGACGCTCGCATGTGATTCCAGCAGTCGCCGATTTCGTAGCCCGGATGGAGCGAAGCGCAATCCGGGAGCAGTTTGTCCGCTGCAAAGACCCCGGATTTCGCTTCGCTGCATCCGGGCTACGCGCTTGCCTCAATAACCCCGCTTGCGATCGACCACGTTCTCCAGCTCGCCGCCCGCCTCGAAGCGCGCGATCTGCGCCGCGACGTATTTCGAGATCTCGTCGGCGTCGGTGTCGGCGGCGTTGTGCGGCGTCAGCACCAGCTTCGGGTGGCTCCAGAACGGGCTCGCCTCGGGCAGCGGCTCGGTCTCGAACACGTCGAGCGAGGCCGCGCCCAGCGTGCCGTCGTCGAGCGCGCGCAGGATGTCGGTCTCGTTCTGCAGGCCGCCGCGGCCGGCATTGATGATCACGGGCGCGCCGAGCGGGCTATCACGGTTCAGCTTGGCGAACGCCTCGCGGTTCAGCACATGCCGCGTATCCGGCGTCAGCGGCAGCAGGCAGACCAGGATGTTGGTCGCGCGCAGGAATGTGTCGAGCCCCTCAGTGCCGTGATGGCAGGCGATGCCGTCGATCCGCTTCTCGCTGCGGCTCCAGCCGACGACGCGGAAGCCGAGCGCGCGCAGCGCTTGCGCCGCGGCCGCGCCGAGCGTGCCGAGCCCCATCACGCCGACGGTGATCGCGCTCGCCGCCCATTGATAGTCCGGCGCCCAGCGCTTCACGCGCTGCGATTCACGCAGATACAGCTCCTGGCGGTGATGCATCAGCACATGCAACACGACATATTCGGTCATGCGGTCGGTGAGATCGGAGACCGCAACGCGCACCAGCGGCACGTTGGGCAGCGAGCGGTCGGCCATCATCGCGTCGACGCCGGCGCCGAGGTTGAAGATGACGCGCAGGTTCTTGAATGAAGCGAGCTCGCCCGGCTTCGGCTTCCACACCGCGGCGTAGTGCACCTCGGCGGGATCGACCGCGCCGTCCGGCAGCAGCACCACCGGGCGGTCCGGGCAGACCATGTCGAACCGCGCCTTCCAGCGCGCCGACGACCAGTTTTCCGAGCCGCCCTTGATCAGCAGCGCCAGTGCGCCCTTACCCATCCGGATACCTCCAGTGTCAATGTGACATATGTCACAGAGCGAGTCCGACCCGCCCCCAATCTCCTGCCATCAACGGGGGAGAACTTCCATGCGCAAACTGATCCACACTGTGCTTCCATCCCGGCCGCCGTCGTCACGGCTTGCGCCGGCCCAAGCCGTGACCTTGTGCTCGCAATTGCCGACACGCCTGCTCAGGCACAACCGGCCGTTGCTCCCGCTCAGGCTGCGCCCTCGGAGCCCACGACAGCACGCGTCTCACCTGGTGACGAGCAGCCACATTCGTCACCGGGAGAGCGATGCGACCAAGGTGCCGGCGTCTCCTGGTGGCCGCACCATGACCGTCGCGGTGATCGCCTAGTGCGCCAGCGCCGCGCTCCAACGTTCGGTCCGTCGAGGCTCGCCTTGAGACTTCGATGAAAATCCAGAGCCGGCATCCGGAACTTAAATTTCTTTCGCTCGCGCTGTCGGCAGCGGGCATAATCGTTCGTTCTTGCAATGAACGGAGATGCCTTTTCGATGCTGTACGCCATCCTCTGCTATCATGACGAAGACATGGTCGGTTCCTGGAGCAAGGAGCACGACGCCTCGGTCATGCAGAAATTGTCCGTCGTGCAGGACAAGCTTGCCAAGCAGGGCAAGCTCGGCCCGGTGGCGCGGCTGTTGCCGACCACCGCGGCGACCACGCTGCGCAAGGAAAACCCGCCGCTGGTGCTGGACGGCCCGTTCGCCGAGACCAAGGAGCAGCTGCTCGGCTTCTACCTGGTCGAGGGCAAGAACCTCGACGAGGTGCTCGACATCGCGCGCGATCTCGGCGAGGCCAATCCCGGCGGCACCTATGAGATCCGCCCGGTCGGCTACTTCACTCGGGGGAGCGCAAAGACGTGAGCGTGACCGACACCGCCTGGATCGATGCCGCGCTGACGTCGGCGCGTCCCCAGGCGGTTGGCGCATTGCTGCGCTACTTCCGCAATCTCGACACCGCCGAGGAAGCCTTCCAGAACGCCTGCCTGCGGGCGCTGAAGAGCTGGCCGCAGAACGGCCCGCCGCGCGACCCGGCGTCGTGGCTGATCATGGTCGGCCGCAATGTCGCGATCGACGACATCAGGCGCGGCAAGAAGCAGGAGGCGCTGCCCGACGACGACCGGGCGATCTCCGACCTCGACGACGCCGAAGACGAGATCGCTGAGCGGCTCGACGGCTCGCATTACCGCGACGATATCCTGCGGCTGCTGTTCATCTGCTGTCACAAGGACCTGCCGCCGACCCAGCAGATCGCGCTGGCGCTGCGCATCGTCTCCGGCCTCACGGTGAAGCAGATCGCGCGCGCCTTCCTGGTCTCGGAAGCCGCGATGGAGCAGCGCATCACGCGGGCCAAGGCGCGCGTCGCCGACGCCAATGTGCCGTTCGAGACGCCCGGCGCGGTGGAGCGCAGCGAGCGGCTCGCCTCGGTCGCGGCGATGATCTATTTGATCTTCAACGAGGGCTATTCGGCGAGCGGCGACACCGCCGAGATCCGCTCGCCGCTGTGCGAGGAGGCGATCCGCCTCGCCCGTCTGCTGCTGCGGCTGTTCCAGAGCGAGCCGGAGATCATGGGGCTGACCGCGCTGCTGTTGTTGCAGCACGCCCGCGCCGAGGCACGTTTCGATGCCGACGGCCAGGTGATCCTGCTCGACGACCAGGACCGCAGTCTGTGGAACCAGAAGCTGATCGCCGAGGGCGCAGCGCTGATCGACAAGGCGATGCGCCACCGCCGCAGCGGGCCCTATCAGGTGCAGGCCGCGATTGCCGCGCTGCACGCCCGCGCGGAGAAGCCCGAGGATACCGACTGGACCCAGATCGACCTGCTCTACGGCGCGCTCGAGGTCATGCAGCCGTCGCCGGTGATCACGCTCAACCGCGCGGTTGCGGTCTCCAAGGTGAAGGGGCCGGAAGCCGCGCTCGAGATGATCGAGCCGCTGGCGCCGCGGCTGTCGAATTACTTCCACTACTTCGGCGTGCGCGGCGCCTTCCTGATGCAGCTCGGCCGCAACGAGGAGGCGCGTGTCGCCTTCGACCGCGCCATCGCGCTCGCCAACACCACGGCCGAAGCCGCCCACATCCGCATGCACATCGACCGCCTGATGCGCGACAGCCAGCCGCGCAATGTGAAGGCGAAGTAGGGCGCGCGCCTGGTTGCGCGTTGTTCGCGTCCAGGCTGAGAGACTTCCCGTGCAACACCCCTCTCCCTAACCCTCCCCCGCAAGGGGGGAGGGAACCCTTCCGCCGGTGGCTTCCTCACACGAACGCCGAAACGATGTGAGCGCGACGGGTCGCGCATCCGGCATGCAACGTCCCTTCCTCGGTGATCGCCAATAATTGCGTGAGGTGGGCAGGCGGCTCAGGCTCCCTCCCCCCTTGCGGGGGAGGGTTGGGGAGAGGGGTAAGTCCCAGGCGAGCTCGTCGACATCGCCTCAACAGTTTGGTCGCGCGATCGCGCCTCTCGTCGCGCTCCGAAAAATTCTTCCCGCGCGTTGTCGGTCCCGTATCTCACCGTTCGTCTTGATGACAAAGCATCACCAAGCGTTACGGAGCCCGTCATGTCGACGATCGTCGAGACCGAAGTCTCAAAGCCCGCCCGCATCACCGGCCGCGTCATGAGCGGCGTGGTCGTTCTTTTCCTGCTGTTCGATGGCGCCATCAAGCTGCTGCCGTTGCCGGTCGTCACCGAGACCATGGACAAGATGGGCTGGGGCGCGAGCGATACGCTGGCGCGCAGCCTCGGCATTATCACCATCGTCTGCACGCTGCTGTACTCGGTGCCGCCGACCTCGATCCTCGGCGCCATCCTGCTCACCGGCTATCTCGGCGGCGCGATCGCATCGCATGTGCGGATCGGCAGCCCGCTGTTCACCCACACGCTGTTCGGGCTCTATCTCGGCCTGATGGTGTGGGGCGGGCTCTATCTGCGCGACGGCAATCTGCGTGCGCTGCTTCCGTTCCGCCGCTGAGTTGGCTTGACGCGTTTGCTTCATGCGAACCGCTGCCCACTTCGTTCGAAACGCTCTAATTCTTCAATTCATGCATTTGGAGACCATCATGTTCGAGACCCTTGCCATCATCGCGATTGTCCTTGCGGTCGCGATTGCCGTCGTCCTCATCCTCGCGGCGACCAAGCCGAGCACGTTCCGCGTCACGCGCGCCACCAGCATCAAGGCGCCGGCCGAACGGATCTTTCCGCTGATCGACGATTTCCGGCAGTGGACGGTCTGGTCGCCCTACGAGAACCGGGATCCGGACATGAAGCGCACCTATGACGGCGCCGGGCGCGGGCAGGGCGCGGTCTATGCCTGGGACGGCAACAAGAATGTCGGCACCGGCCGCATGGAGATCCTGCAGTCGTCCGCGCCGTCGAAGGTCGTCATCAAGCTCGATTTCCTCAAGCCGTTCGAGGGCCACAACACCGCCGAGTTCACAATGCTGCCGCAGGGAGATGCGACCAACGTCACATGGACCATGTATGGTCCGGCCGTCTTCATGTCGAAGGTGATGCAGGTGTTCATGAACCTGGACCACATGATCGGCAAGGATTTCGAGGTCGGCCTCGCCAATCTGAAGAAGCTGACGGAAAGATAGCGCGTTTTCGAGCCAAGTGGTTTACCGGTTCGCGTGAAGAAAACGCGCCAGAACCAGAATCTACCCAAGGGAGCATGCGATGCAGGTCAACCCCTATCTCTCCTACGACGGCAATTGCGGCGCCGCGCTGAAATTCTACGAGAAGGTCCTCGGTGCGCGGATCGAGGAAACCTTCCCCTACGGCGAGGGCAATCCGGAGATGCAGACGCCGCCCGGCTGGAAGGACAAGATCATGCACGCCCGCCTCACGATCGACGGCGAGATCATCATGGCCTCCGACGCCCCGCCCGGCCACTTCCAGAAGTCGCAGGGCTTTCACGTCGCGCTGCAGGTCGAGGATCCCGCCGAGGCCGAACGCCGCTTCAAGGCGCTGTCCGAAGGCGGCACGGTCACCATGCCGTTCGGCAAGACCTTCTTCTCCAACGGCTTCGGCATGTGCGTCGATCAGTTCGGCATCCCCTGGATGGTGAACTGCCCGCAGCAGATGTAGGGCGGACTACTTCCAGCCTGTCGCCGTCATCCTGAGGTGCGAGCCTCTTCGGCGAGCCTCGAAGGATGGACGGCCCGGCTGGTGGCCGTCGACCCTTCGAGGCTCGCTGCGCTCGCACCTCAGGGTGACGGGGCAAGATAGAGGCTAAGAAACGTAGAGTGGAAGCGTAACCCACGTCGGTCTCTCATCCGCGCGACTGCCGTGTGGCGACAACGGTGGGTTACGCCTTCCGCCTTCGCTCGTTGAGCTACGGCGGACGCAGTCGGCTTACCCACCCTACGAGATCGCGCCTCACCTGCACCGCGGATAGATCGCCGCGAGTTCGCGGCCGCGCAGCAGCAGCAGGTGCGAGGTCAGGCCGCCGCGGCGCACGATCCAGTTGCGCACCGGCGCCGGATAGGCTTGCAGCACGGCGACGGATGCTTCCGGCTCTGCATAGGTCCGGCCGCGTTGGTCGATCGAGCGTGCGGCGTGGAAGCCGAGCACGGCGCGCCGTGTCACGCAGATGCGGTCGCCCGGCACCATCGAGAGCACCAGCGTGCAGGCCGACAGGCACGGCCCGTCGATCACCACGCGCTCGCCGGACTCGCGCACCTTATCGAACAGATCGATGAACGGACCGACTTGTCCGCCGGGGCTGGCAAGGATACGAACGTCGGCGTCAGCGCTTGAGACATCGGCAAGCAGCGCCGCCATCCCCAGGATCATGATCGTCCAGATCGCCCCGATACGCATGTGGCGGTTCCTTCCGTTGACGTCGCTCTGGCTCGCGCCGAGCCCTGGGGCATGATCCGGAAAAGTGTGAAGCGGTTTTCCCAAGGGGTCATGCTCAGGCTGAGAGCATAGGCTAGCTCATGCGGCGACAGTTTGTCAGTCTGCGCCGGAGACGCCGGCCTCGGCAAAGGTCGCCATGCCGCCGTGGCAGGCGAGCGCCGCGCGCAACAGCAGGATCGCAATCCCCGCGCCCGAAGCTTCGCCGAGCCGCATCTCGAGATCGAGCAAGGGCGCGAGCTGAAGTTCGCGCAGCAATTCGCGATGGCCGAGTTCGGCCGAGACGTGCCCGGCGCGGCAATGCGCGAGGCCGTTGGGTGCCAGCCGCGCCAGCGGCAGTACCGCCGACGTCGCGACGAAGCCGTCGAGCAGCACCGGGATCGATCTTGCACGCGCCGCCAGCACGGCACCGAAGATGGCCGCGAGCTCGCGCCCGCCGAGCGCGACCGCGACAGCGAGCGGATCGTCGAGCAGGTTGCGGTGCATTTTGAGCGCGGTATCGATCGTGGTGCGCTTGCGCAGCAGGCCGGCATCGTCGACGCCGGTGCCGCGGCCGGCCCAGCGCGCGCCGCGCCCGCCCATTAATGCCGCGCACAGCGTCGCGGCCACCGTCGTGTTGGCAATCCCCATCTCGCCGACCACCAGCAAATCGCATTGCTCCGGCACGGCGCGCCAGCCGGTGTCGAGCGCGACCAGGAAATCAGCGCCGTCCATCGCCGTCGCCATCGTGAAATCGCGGGTCGGCCGCGCCAGCTCGAGCGCCTCGACGCGCAACTCGGCCCCGGCAAGCTTTGCGATCTGGTTGATCGCGGCGCCTCCCGCGGCAAAATTCGCCACCATCTGCGCGGTGACCTCGGACGGATAGGCGGAGACGCCGCGCTCGGCGATGCCGTGATTGCCTGCAAACACCGCGATGGTGACCTTATCGAGCCGGGGGATCTCGCTCCCCTGCCAGCGCGCCAGCCAGATCGCTGCCTCCTCCAGCCGGCCGAGGCTGCCCGGCGGCTTGGTCAGGTTCTGCTGGCGCAGGGTAGCCGTCGCAGCGCTCGCCTCGTCGCCGTCGGGCAGGTCGCGACAAAAGCTGCGGATGTCGTCTAGACTATTGAACTGCATGCGATTCCCTCGTCGAGCGGGCCGCAAACTAAAGCATGATCCGGAAAAGTGTGAAGCGGTTTTCCGAGGAGATCATGCCCAATCAAGAGGCTAAAGCGCGATGACGATCTGACCCGATCCCATCGCGCTTTAGTGCAATTTGAAGGCTACGACCATGCGTGAGTTGCTCGACGATCTCAGGACCGCCACCGCCTTCCTGACCCGGCTGCCGATGCCGCTTCCGGACGGCGCGCGGCCGGAGGGTTTTGCTCGGGCACAGCGGCTGTTTCCGCTGGTCGGGGCGGGCATCGGCGCTGCGATCGGCCTGCTCTGCCTGCTGCTGCGGACGATCGGTGTCCCGGATCTGGCCGCGGCGGCGCTGGCGCTCGGCGGCGGCGCGCTCCTGACCGGCGCACTGCATGAAGATGGGCTTGCCGATGTCGCCGACGGATTCGGCGGCGGCCGCGATCCTGCGGCCAAGCTCGAGATCATGCGCGACAGCCGGCTCGGCACCTATGGCGCACTGGCGCTGGTGGTGAGCTTTGCCACCAGGCTTGCGGCGCTGGCCGCGCTTCCCGATGGCATGGTGGTGCAGGGCCTGATCGCGGCCCATGCGCTCGGCCGCGGCGTGCTGCCGTGGATCGCGATCAGCCTGCCTTACGCGCGCAAGGATGGGCTCGCGGCCAATGCCGGCCGGCCCGATGGTGCGATCGCGACGGTTGCGGCAGGCATCGCCCTGGTGATCGCAATCCTCGCTCTGCCCCTCGGCAGCGCGCTGCTGGCTGCAATCGCGGCCGGGGCAAGCGCGCTGATCATGGCGCTGCTGGCAAAGCGGCAGATCGGCGGCCAGACCGGCGACGTGCTTGGCGGCGCCGAGCAGGTTGCGGAGACCGCGATCCTGGTGTTGCTTGCGGCGCGGTTGGGGTAAGCGAAATGGACGGCGAAACGCATCTCTGGCTGATCCGTCACGCGCCGGTCGATGGACCGTGCGGCGTGATCCATGCGCCGGATGCGCCGGCGGACCTCAGCGATGCCGCTGCATTCGCCGCGTTGCAGGCGAGGCTTCCGGTTGATGCGGTCGCGGTCTGCAGCCCGGCGCGTCGCACAAGGGAGACCGCAGCGCAGCTCGGTCTCACGGCAACGGAAGACGACGCCTTTCGCGAACAGGATTTCGGCAACTGGACCGGCCGTCGCCACAGCGAGATCGAGGCCGAGCTCGGTGCCGCGGCCTATCGCGCGTTCTGGAATTCGCCGGGGACCAACCGGCCGCCGGGAGGCGAAAGCTTTGCCGACCAGATCGCGCGCGCACGGGCAGGGCTTAAGCGCCTGCCTGCAGGCGACGTCGTGCTGGTCGTACATTCCGGTACCATCCGCGCGATCCTCGCGATCGCGCTCGAACTTGCGCCGGAACCAGCACTGCGCTTCGTCATCGATCCGCTGTCGCTGACGCGGATCGACCGGTTGCAGAATGCGTGGCGCGTGGTGGTGGTGAACGGGCTTAGCGACTCTGCTGCACTGACAATTCCGTCATCCTGAGGTGCGAGCCTTGCGGCGCACTTGCGCCGCTGGACTAGCCTCGAAGGATGAATCGGCCACCGGCCGGGCCGTCGACCCTTCGAGACGGCCGCTTCGCGGCCTCCTCAGGATGACGGAGATGGAGTGAGTGTATCGCTAGGGCTCACCCATTCCGCCGCTGGCCGCGCAGGGTCGGCAGGCCGATGCCGGCGGCGTCGAAGCCGCCGTCGACGGCGAGGATCTGGCCGGTGATGTAGCTGGCACGGTCCGAGCACAGGAAGAAGATCGCCTCCGCCAGCTCCTCCTCGAGCCCATAGCGGTTGAGCGGGATGGCATCGTGATAGTCGGCGCGGATCTCCGGCGTGTGCACGGCTTTCGCCATCGCGGTCTCGACCGGCCCGGGCGCCACGCCGTTGACGCGGATGCCGAGCGAGGCGAGCTCGACCGCGAGCTGCTTGGTGAGGTGCGCGAGCCCGGCCTTGCTGGTGCCGTAGGCCGAGCGCAACGTCGAGGCGCGCACCGCCGAGATCGAGGTGATGTTGACGATCGCACCGCCACCATGCTCGCGCATCACCGGCGCTGCCGCCTTGGTGCACAGGAACGGGCCGGTGAGGTTGACCGCCATGATCCGGTTCCAGTCGGCGTCGGAGGTCTCCAGCACCGGCGCGAATACCGCCGTGCCGGCGTTGTTGACCAGCGCGTCGAGCCGGCCGAAGCGGCCTGTGATCGCCGTAATCGCTTTGGTCACGCCATCGGCATCGGAGACGTCGCAGGTCAGCGCCAGCGTGTCGTCGGGCTGCTTCAAGGCCGCGACCGCGGCGCGCAGCAATTCCCCTTCGATGTCGAGCAGCGCGACGCGCCAGCCGTCGGCGAGAAAGCGCTTCGCCGCGGCAAGCCCGATGCCGCGCGCGGCGCCGGTCACGAGTGCGACTTTGTGTGCGGAGGCGTTCATCGGAAGGTCCATCGGTTCGGGCAGGAAGTCCGGACCGTCTGCGACCTTTATGCAGAGGTGTCAACCCGACGGGGATGCCTTGTCACTCTCGAGGCGAAAGGCGCGTCTCGAAGGATGCACGGCCACCAGCCCAGCCGCACACCCTTCGAGGCTCGCTCCGCCCGCACCTCAGGGTGACGGGGAGAAAGCTTCAGCCTACGCCGCGAGTTCGGCGGAAGCGCGCTGCATGTTTGTGGACATGTCCTGCGTCACGATGCTCTGCTCCTCGACCGCGGCGGCGGTGGAGGTGATGTACTCGTTGACGCCGGCGATCGCAGCCTTGATCTCGGACAGCGAGCTCGCCACCGCGGCGGCGATCGAGTTCAGCGCATCGATTTCCGAGGAGATCGTGTCGGTCGCCTGCTTGGCCTGGTTGGCGAGGCTCTTCACCTCGGAAGCGACCACCGCGAAGCCGCGGCCGGCTTCGCCCGCACGCGCCGATTCGATCGTGGCATTGAGCGCGAGCAGATTGATCTGCCCGGTGATGCTCGAGATCATCTCGACGATGCCGCTCATCGCCTGCGCCGCGGCATTGAGCTTCTGCGCCTGGCCGTCGGCGGCTTCGACACGGCCGGTGGCGACCGCGGCGTTCTGCTTCGACTTGGTCATGGTCTCCGAGATCTCGCGGATCGAGGCGCTCATCTCCTCGCTGCCGGCAGCGACCGCCTCGATCAGGCCGCGTGCGCTGTCGGCCTTCTTGCGGCCGATCGCCTGCGCGGTGATGTCGGTGGCGTATTTCACCACCTTGTAGGGCTTGCCGTTGAGGTCGAGGATCGGATTGTAGGAGGCCTGGATCCAGATCTCGCGGCCGCCCTTGGCGATGCGCTTGTATTCGGCGGCCTGGAACTCGGCGCGGTTCAGCGCTCCCCAGAACTCGCGATAGCCTTGCGAGCTCGCCTCAACCGGCTCGACGAACATGCTGTGGTGCCGGCCCTGGATTTCGGCAAGCGAATAGCCCATCGCGGCGAGGAAGTTCGGGTTCGCGGTGCGGATCGTGCCGTCCATGTTGAACTCGATCACCGCCTGCGACTTGCCGATCGCATCGATCTGGCCGTCATTGTCGGCGGCCTTCACCTTCTGCTGCGTCACGTCGGTTGCGAACTTGACGACCTTGAACGGCTTGCCGCGGTCGTCCAGGATCGGGTTGTAGGTGGCGAGGATCCAGATTTCCTTGCCGCCCTTGCCGATGCGCTTGAACTCGCCGGCCTGGAATTCGCCGCGGTTCAGCCGCGCCCAGAAATCGCGATAGGCTGCGCTGTCGCGCTCGGCCGTCGGCATGAAGATGCTGTGATGCTTGCCCTGGATATCGGCGAGCGAATAGCCCATCGCGCCGAGGAAGTTCTCGTTGGCGGTGACGATGCTGCCGTCCATGTTGAACTCGATCACCGCCTGGGCCCGGCCGATCGCGGCGATCTTGCCGGCATCTTCCATGCTGTGGATCTTCTGCGCAGTGATGTCGGTGGCGAACTTGACGACGCCGACCGGCTTGCCGCCCTTGTCCAGGATCGGGTTGTAGGAGGCCTGGATCCAGATCTCGCGGCCGCCCTTGCCAATGCGCTTGTACTGCGCGGCCTGGAATTCGCCGCGGTTCAGCCGCGCCCAGAATTCGCGATAGTCGTGGCTGTCGCGGGTGGCGGGTTCGACGAACATGCTGTGGTGCTTGCCCCTGATCTCGTCGAGCGAGTAGCCCATCGCGTTCAGGAAGTTCTCGTTGGCGGTGACGATGGTGCCGTCGAGCTTGAACTCGATGACCGCTTGCGACTTGCCGATCGCTGCGGCTTGCGCCAGCGCACTGTCGATGTTTGCCTTGTTGCTGAAACTGAACATCAGGGCTCCGTGAATGTTCAAATGAAACGGGGATGGAAAAGCGGATTGCGGCAACTCACGGAAAGGTTGCAGCGAGCGGTTTAGCATCGGTAAAGCCTCGCGCCTGGCACGAACTGCACAACGCGTGGTGGCTCTCGCGCATCTATCTCAATTTGCGAAGCAATTTTTTGCTGTGCACGTTACCATCCATAGTCGGCATGCGATGTTTACCGTAATCTTACGGACGAAAATCGATGACGACTTTCGTCGGATGCGGATCATCGCGATGCGTGTTCTTCACCAACGCTGATCGCCCCATTACGAACGCTGATGTTGCTGAGTGTTTCGCGGATCAATGCGGCAAGCTGATTCGCGTTCTCGACGAATGCGCGTCGCGTCGATGCTTCACTCTCTGCGCCCCGGCGAGAGCAAAAATAAATTGCGGCACGAGATGTCGGCAGGATGGTCTGTGGTTCGTCCTCGGACCTCTGGTCCCATGATGGAGTTCTGATGTCGCTCACCCTGCATTACCACCCGCTGTCCTCGTTCTGCTGGAAGGCGCTGGTCGCACTGTACGAGAACGGTGCGCCGTTCACGCCGCACATGGTCAATCTCGGCGATCCCGCCCAGCGCGCGGCGCTGCTCGCGCTATGGCCGATCGGTCGTTTCCCCGTGCTGCGCGACGAGACGAGGGGCGAGACGGTGCCTGAATCGAGCATCGTCATCGAGTATCTCGACCGGCATTATCCCGGCACCGCCAAGTTGATATCGGGGGACCCGGACCTCGCGCTGCAGACCCGGCTGCGCGATCGCTTCCTCGATCTCTATGTCCATCTGCCGATGCAGAAGGTCGTCGGCGACCGGCTGCGGCCCGCGGACAAGAAGGACCCGCATGGCGTCGCTGAGGCGCGGGCGCAGCTCCGTACCTCCTATGCGATCCTGGATCAGCAATTGCTGATCCTGGATCAGTACCTCGCGCATGGCGGCTGGATGATGGGCGAGCGCTTCTCGCTGGCCGATTGCTCCGCCGCCCCGGCGCTGTTCTATGGCAACAAGGTCGAGCCGATCGGAGAGGGCCACCGGCATCTCGCTGCCTATCTCGAGCGGCTGAAGGCGCGGCCGTCCTTCGCGCGCGTCCTCAACGAGGCCGAGCCCTATTTCGGCATGTTCCCCCAGGAATCCTGACCAGGAATCCTGACCGGGAGCCCCGACCGGGAACCCTGATTCTTGTTCCGAAAATAAATGACGGCGCGATGTCGCTTTCGCGCCGTTCCATTCGTCTTGTACCTGAGGCCCGGGTTCTGGAGCGCTTTGGCCCTCCGGAGGCCCGGGCGATCTGTGTGGAGACGACATGGCTGCAGCTGGCAACAGGGCGGAGATCATCCGCTCCCTCTTCGCCGCCTATCTCGCCAACGACCGCGCGAGCGTCGAGGCGGCGTTTGCGGAGGATTTCCGCTTCTCGACGCCCTATGGCGAGAACATCGACAAGCCACGCTATTTCGCCGAGTGCTGGCGCGACTCGGGCTGGATCGGCCGCCACGAGATCGAGCGCATCATGGTCGACGGCGTCGAGGCCTTCGTCACCTATCGCTGCGTGGCGAAGGACGGCAAGAGCTTTCGCAACACCGAATTCTTCGTGTTCGACGGCGACAAGGTGTCGCGGATCGACGTCTATTTCGGCCCGTCGCATCAGGACGGCGAGCTCGTCAGGCAGGAACGATAAGGCAGTCTCGTGATCGATCGCGCGCTCGCCCGGGCGGCGGCGGCGGGCGTGAACTCTGCAAAGGAAACCGGACAATGTCGATAGCAAGTGAGGGCAGTGGTCTGTCGCAGGCACGGCTCGGACGCATGCGCGAGGTTCTGGCGCGGCATATCGATGATGGCGACGTACCGGGCCTGGTGGCGCTGGTCAGCCGCCGCGGCGAGATCCATGCCGATGTGCTCGGACGCATGGCGGTGGGCGGGCCGCCGATGGAGCGCGACACCATTTTCCGTATCTCCTCGATGACCAAGCCGGTGACGGCGGTCGCCGCGATGATCCTGGTTGAGGAATGCCGGCTCAGGCTCGATGATCCCCTCGATCGCTGGCTGCCCGAGCTCGCCGATCGCCGTGTGTTGCGCACCATCGAATCCGAGGTCGACGACACGGTGCCGGCAAGGCGCGCGATCACGCTGCGCGATCTGCTCACCTTCCGCCTCGGGCTCGGCATGATCCCGATGTATCCGGCGCGCTATCCGATCCAGATGGCGATCGCGGATGCCGGCTTCGCGCCCGGGCCGGTGTTTCCGTCGTTTCCGCCGGACGAGGTGCTGCGCCGCTACGGCACGCTGCCGCTGGCCTATCAACCCGGCGAGCGCTGGCTCTACGACACCGGGAGCCTGATCCTCGGCGTCCTGATCGCGCGCATTTCCGGAACCTCCTTCTCGGGCTTCCTGCAGGACCGAATCTTTGGACCGCTCGGCATGAAGGATACGGCTTTTCACGTGCCGCAACACAAGCTGATGCGGTTTGCGACCTGCTATGGCAGCGATCACGCGACCGGCGCGCTGAAAGTGTTCGACGAACCTGGGACCGGCAAATATGCCGCGCCGCCGGCATTCGAGAATGGCGGCGCCGGGCTGGTATCGACCGCGGACGATTTCAACGCCTTCGCCCAGATGATGCTCAATGGCGGGCGGCTCGGCACCGAGCGCATCCTGTCGCGTCCCTCGGTGGAGCTGATGACCTCGAACCAGATCACGCCGGAACAGAAACTAGGCTCCGAGTTTTTGCTCGGCGCACGGGGCTGGGGGTTCGGGCTGTCGGTCGTGACCACGCGGGACGATCTCTGCGATGTGCCCGGCCGCTACGGCTGGGACGGTGGTTACGGCACCTCCTGGTATTCCGACCCGCGCGAGGCGATGACCGGAATCCTGCTGACCCAGCGCATGATGGATTCGCCGCAGCCGCTTCCGGTGTATTCGGATTTCTGGACGCTCGCCTATCACGCGATCGATGACTAGGAGCCTGCGTCAATGACGTCAAAGATAATTTCAAAGGTCGTGTCGGAAGCGCAAACCGTCCGTCGTCTTTCAACCGAGCGCCGGTGCTGAGATCGGCAGAGAGACAACGGAGCACGACGATGAAGTTCATGGTGATCGTGAAGGCGAACGGGGATACCGAGGCCGGCGTGATGCCGAGCACCGAGACGCTTGCAGCAATGGGCAAGTTCAACGAGGAGATGGTCAAGGCCGGCGTGATGCAGGCCGGCGAGGGCCTGCATCCGACCAGCAAGGGCGCGCGGGTCAAATATGCCGGCGGGCAGGGCACGGTGACCCACGGGCCGTTCGGCCTGAGCGGCGATCTGGCCTGCGGCTTCTGGCTGATCGAGACCAAGTCGCTCGATGAAGCGATCGGCTGGATGAAGCGCGCGCCGTTCGACAGCGGCTCCGAGATCGAAATCCGCCAGGTGTTCTCGGCGGACGATTTCGGCGACGCGCTGACACCCGAGTTGCGCGAGCGCGGAGAGCGCCTGCGCGCGCAGGCAGGCAAGAAGTGACACCCGTCGTCGTTCCGCGATATCGCGCAGGCGATGCGTCCGAAATACATGATCACGATCGCAGGTCATGGACTCCGGGCCGCCGTCGCGTCGGGCTTCCCGGAATGACGAGGGTGAAGATTGCGAGTGCCTCAACAGATAAGGAAATCCGACCAATGCGTTTCATGATGCTGATGATCCCGCTCGGCTACGAATCCGCCCCAGCCAAGCTCGAGCTCGACCCTGAGCGCGTCGCCGCGATGATGCGGTACAATCAGGCGCTGAAGAATGCGGGCGTGCTGATCACGCTGGAGGGCCTGCATCCGCCGGCCGCCGGCGCGCGCGTCAAGTTCGACACCGGCGCGCCCGTCGTAATCGACGGTCCGTTCACCGAGGCCAAGGAGGTGATCGGCGGCTTCTGGATGATCGAGGTCGCCTCGCGCGCGGAAGCGATCGCATGGGCCAAGCAGTGCCCGGCCACCGCGAACGAGATGATCGAGATCCGCCAGGTGCAGGAGATGGCCGATTTCTCGGAGGAGGTGCAGCAGGCGGCCGCCACCTTCGAGCATCCGCAGGGCGGCTGGGGCAAGGCGCTGCGGTAGCGCATGATCCGGAAAAGTGCGCAGCGGTTTTCCGGAAAGATCATGCGCAAAACAAAAGAATCGGACAACAAGCGATGCCGCCGCAATGCGTCGTCGCACCACCAACCGATCGTCAAACCACCAACCACCACAACGGAGACGCAAGATGAGCACCAACACTTACCTCGCCGTCTATCTCGGCGGCGGCAAAACCGGCTCGCGGATGGCAGCCTGGAACGCGCTGCCCGAGACCGAGCGGCGCGCCAAGGAGCAGCAGGGTATGGCCGCGTGGGGCGCCTGGGTCGAGAAGCACCACGACGTGATCGTCGAGATGGGCGGACCGCTCGGCAAGACCAAGCAGGTCGGCGCTGGCGGCACCACCGACATCGCCAATCTCATGACCGGCTTCACCGTGGTGCGCGCCGCGTCGCATGAGGCCGCGGCAAAGCTGTTCGAGAACCACCCGCATTTTTCGATCTTCCCGGGCGAGGCCGTGGAGATCATGCCGGTGCTGCCGATCCCCGGGCGATAGTACCGGGGGCGTTAGGCCACCAGTTCCCTGAACCTCTCCCGCTCGCGGGGGAGGTCGCATCGCATCATCGATGCGATGCGGGTGGGGGCTTCTCCGTGACGAGCGGAGACAGCCCCCATCCCCCGGGAGCGACATCCCTGTCAGGTCACACCGGCCCACGCCAATCTGAAAACCCTGAGCGGAGATTTTGCGCGATGGCGAAGCTCGTCTTTGGATTGAACCAGTCGCTCGACGGCTACGTCGATCACGACCAGCCGATGCCGCCAGAACCTGGGCTGTTTCGTCATTTCATCGAGCAGGTGCGCGGCGCGACCGGCATGTTGTACGGCCGCCGCATGTACGAGGTGATGCGCTACTGGGACGACGACCTCCCCGATTGGGGCGCGGAGGAGCGCGAGTACGCGGCCGCGTGGCGGAGCCGGCCAAAATGGGTCGTGTCGCGTTCGCTGACCTCGGTCGGGCCCAACGCGACCCTGGTCGCGGGCGATCTCGGGACGGCGGTGTGCGACTTAAAAGCCCGGCTCGACGGTGAGATCGAAGTTGCAGGACCGGAGCTCGCGGGATGCCTGACCGAGCTCGGCCTGATCGATGAGTATCAGATCTACCTCCGGCCCGTCGTGCTCGGGCGCGGCAAGCCCTTCTTCGCCGGCCCCCGTGCCCCGCTGCGCCTCGTGGCAAGCGATCGGCTGGGCGAGAACACGATCAGGTTGACCTACGTCCCCGCCTAGTTGCAGCCCGCCGGTCCGTTAATCTTGATCAACGCGTCACCCGCTCGCTAGTGACCTTTACCGCCGGCTCATGTAAAAGCCGTTCACATGAGCTGGCGCAAGGACCAAGGCCGCGCCGAGCGCGGCTATCATCACGGCAATCTCAAAGAGGCGTTGCTGCAGGCCGCGCTCGACCTGATCTCGAAGAAGGGGCCGGCCGGCTTCACCTTCGCCGATGCCGCGCGCATGGCCGGCGTCAGCCCCGCCGCGCCGTACCGGCACTTCCGCGACCGTGACGAACTGATCGCCAGCATCGCGCAGCGCGGCTTCGAGCAGTTCGAGTCCTTGCTGACGCAAGCCTGGGACGACGGCCGCCCCGACACCGTCACGGCGTTCGAGCGGGTCGGCAAGGCCTATCTCGCCTTCGCGCGCGAGGAGCCCGCATTCTATTCGGCGATGTTCGAATCCGGCCTGCCGCCCGACGCGAATCCAACGCTGATGGCTGCGAGCGAGCGGGCGTTCGCGATCATTCGCGCCGCCGCCGAACGGCTCGCGGCGCTGGCGCCGCCGGGCATGCCACGTCCGCCGGCGATGATGATGGCGCTGCACATCTGGTCGATGTCGCATGGCGTCGCCTCGCTGTTCGGCCGCGGCGATGCCGCGCGGCGCAAGCTGCCGATGTCGCCGGAGGACCTGCTCGAGGCCGAAGTCCTGATCTATCTGCGTGGCCTCGGCTTCCGCACCGACCAGCGGCCTGGAACCGCGGCCGCCGACGACAAGCCGGCGGGCGAGAAGGCTGGTCCGTGGGGCAAGCCGAAATAAGGTTCAAGGGCTAAGCCAAAAATAATCCGAGGGGTGCGTCATCCGCGCTGCTTGACTTTCCCGGGGGATGGGCTACCTATGTAAATGTTATTTACATTCACAACGGCGTGATGCCGTGATGGAGAAGGAAATGGCCTACACCGCTGATGTCAATCGCTGGCGCGGCCCCGTCGAAGAGCCCTACCGTCCCTACTTCTACGCGACGCCGTGGCATCCCCTGAAGATCGCCGGGATCATCCTCGGCTTCATGATCTGGTGGCCGATCGGCCTCGCCCTTCTCTTTTTCACACTCGGGAGCAGAAAAATGGCCTGTTGGAGTCACAACGACATGGATCGCTGGCAGAACAAGATGGAGCGCATGCAGGACAAGATGGAGCGGATGAAGAGCCGCATGGAGCGCCGCGGCTTCCCGTTCGGCGGCTTCGGCCCGCCCTCCAGCGGCAACCGCGCCTTCGACGAGTACCGCCAGGATACGCTGCGCCGGCTCGAGGAAGAGCAGGTCGAGTTCAAGAACTTCCTCGATCGCCTGCGTCACGCCAAGGACAAGGAAGAGTTCGACGCCTTCATGGCGCAGCACAAGACCCGTCCGACCCCGCCGAACGACCAGCCGCCCCAGAGCTGATGTTGCAAGGCTGATCACGCGAGGCAGTAGCTAGCCTTCAGGCGATGTGCCCCCATAAAACCTGATGGCCCTGAGCCGCCCGTTTGCGACAAGCAAGCGGGCGGTTTGCATTTTGCGATCGTCATGCCCACTGTATCGCGCAGGATCCGGATGATGAGGCGAAGATGATGGCATCCGCGACGGTGAGTTCTGACGATCTCTGGCTTGCGATCCGGCGCGAGGCGGAAGCTGCAATCGTCGCCGATCCGTTTCTCGAGGCGTCGGCTGCCTTCATCCTCGATCAGGGCGAGCTCGGCGGCGCGCTCGCCTTCCTGATCGGCCGGGCTATCTGCCGCACTGATGCCGATCGTGCGCAGTTCATGCGGACCGCCCGCGAGGCGTTCGCGGCCGAGCCCGCGCTGGTCGATGCCGCAGCCACCGATCTCGTGGCGATCGTCCGTCGCGATCCGGCGATCACGGGTCTGCTGCCGCCGCTCCTCAACTTCAAGGGCTACGTCGCGCTGCAAGCCTGGCGTGTCTCGAACTGGCTGTGGCGTCACGATCGCCCCGACCTTGCGCTGTTGATGCAGAGCGCGGCGGCGGATCAGTTGCAGATCAGCATTCATCCGTCGGCCCAAATCGGAACCGGCGTGTTCCTCGATCACGGCACCGGCATCATCATCGGCGCGCTGGCGTCCGTCGGCGACGAAGTCACGATCCTGCAGAACGTCACCATCGCGCGGCATCAGGACGACCCGCGCCACGCCCCGACCATCGGCCGCGGTGTGCTGCTCAGCGCCGGCGCCACGGTCATCGGCAAGCTCAGCATCGGAGATTTCGCCAAGATCGGCGCCGGCGCGCTGGTGACATCGGATGTCCCCGCCGGCTGCACCGCCGTCGGCGTGCCGGCGCGGCTGACCAATTGCGCGGAGGCGGGGGTGCCGCACGCGTAAGGTGAGCTTGCGCGGAAGAATGCAGCCTGTGAGGTGAGCACACCTCTCAGACTCCCTCTCCCCCTGCGGGAGAGGGTGGGGAGAGGGGTGGCCCCGGGTGAGATGCGCGACGTCGGCCCGGCTGCATCAACGGACATCTACCTGCGAGGATTGTCCGTATTCAATCAGCACCGGAGCAAGCGGTACCCCTCTCCCCAACCCTCCCCCGCAAGGGGGGAGGGAGCCCTACCAGCGTGCTTACCTCACCGCTTCCGGCGATCGCTGTTGTTCACCCTGCATACCCGAGCCGTGAATCGCCCCGCGCCTCGTCACTCCGGCACGAGCGCGTCGGCGAGCTGCGTAAAACTGTCGACGTGGAGGTCGAACCAGGGCTCCGGCGCGACGTCCACCTTTGCCGCCGGCCCGAACTCCAGCGGACGGGCGACGAACGCGGTGCGCATGCCGAAGGCGCGGGCGGCCTTCAGATCGTATTTGTGGCAGGCGACCATCAGGATCTTGTCGGCGGGATAACCGAGGTAGTCCACCGCGAGTTGATATACCGCCGGTGACGGCTTGTAGCTGCGTGCAAGCTCCGCGGTCAGCACGGCGTCGAACGGCAGCCTGGCGTGCTTGACCACCGCCACCACGGCGGCCATGCCGGCATTCGACAATGTCGAGGTCACGAACCGGCGGCGCAGGCGGGCAAGGCCTTCGACACTGTCGGGCCAGGCGTCGAGCTTGCTCCACACCATGTTCAATTCGTCGCGCTCATCTTTGGAGAAAGCCTCCGATAGGGCGTGGCGATCAAGCAGCACATCCAGCGCTTCGCGATAGATGCGGTCGACCCGGATCCACGGGCGCTTGCCGGCGATCACGGCGTCGAGCGCGGCTCGATAGAGATCGCGCCATTCGCTCGAGAGTTTTGCCCAGTCGAGCGCAAGCCCCTTCGCGGCGTTGACGGCTTGCCCGGCGCGCAGGATCGGCTGGTAGAAGTCGACGCATGTCCCCTGGACGTCGAACGCGATCGCACGGATCTCATCGCGCCACGTCGCGGCCCTTGCCGGCTGCATCCCCGTCATTGCGGCCATGATCGATAGTCCTCCAGCGGTCACAACGCTTCGTCTGGTCAGATCGGGTAGCACGGTTTGTTCCCGCTTACGTGGATCGGAAGCGGTTGCTGGAAGCAGCCACCCCTTCGTAAGGTGAGCACGTCAGTCAGGCTCCCTCTCCCCTTGCGGGAGAGGGTGGGGAGAGGGGTGGCCCCGGGCGCGATAGACGAAGTACGATCTCGCTGCATCAATCTACGTACCGAGCACCGTCGTTTCTAACGGAGAGCGGAGCAAGCGGTACCCCTCTCCCCAACCCTCCCCCGCAAGGGGGGAGGGAGCCCTGCCGACGTGCTCACCTCACCGCATGACGCGGCGAAAGCCTACCGCCCCCTCACACATTCGACCCATGGATCGCGTCGATCACCGCGTCCGTCACTTCCTTGGTCGTCGCCTTGCCGCCGACATCGGGAGTCAGCACGCCGGCCGCGCACACTTTCTCCACCGCCGCCATCAGGCGCGCCGCGGCGTCCTTTTCGCCGAGGTGCTCCAGCATCTGCGCACCGGTCCAGAAGGTCGCGACCGGGTTGGCGATGCCCTTGCCGGTGATGTCGAACGCCGAGCCGTGGATCGGCTCGAACATCGAGGGGAAGCGGCGCTGCGGGTCGATGTTGCCGGTCGGCGCCACGCCGAGGCTGCCGGCCAGCGCGCCGGCGAGGTCGGACAGGATGTCGGCGTGCAGGTTGGTCGCGACGATGGTGTCGAGGCTCTTCGGATTGAGCGTCATGCGCACCGTCATGGCGTCGACCAGCATCTTGTCCCAGGTGACGTCGGGAAAGTCCTGCGCCACTTCGGCGGCGATCTCGTCCCACATCACCATGCCGTGGCGCTGCGCGTTCGACTTGGTCACCACGGTGAGGAATTTGCGCGGCCGCGACTGCGCGAGCTGGAACGCATAGCGCATGATCCGCGTCACGCCGACCCGGGTGAAGACTGCGACTTCAGTGCCGACCTCTTCCGGCAGGCCCTTGTGCGCGCGGCCGCCCATGCCGGCATATTCGCCCTCGGAATTCTCGCGCACGATCACCCAGTCGAGATCGCCGACGCCGACATTGCGCAGCGGCGAGGCGACGCCGGGCAGGATCTTGGTCGGCCGCACATTGGCGTACTGGTCAAAACCCTGGCAGATCGGCAGGCGCAGGCCCCACAGCGTGATGTGGTCGGGCACGTCGGGCGCGCCGACCGCGCCAAAATAGATCGCGTCGAACTTCTTCAGCTCGGCCAGGCCGTCGGCCGGCATCATCACGCCGTGCTTCTTGTAATAGTCCGAGCCCCAGTCGAAGGTCTTGACGTTGAAGCTGATGTCGCCGGAGCGCTTGGCCAGTGCCTCCAGCACGCGGACGCCCGCGGAGATCACTTCGGGGCCGATGCCGTCGGCGGGGATGGCGGCGATGGAATGGGTACGCATGGTTTGTCTCCGGATGAGTGATTAGTGGGTTCGCACAGGATTGGGTTGCGGTTCGGATTGTGCAGGCGCGCTCTGGCTGCGCGACAGCAGCAAGGTGAGCACGGCCGAGAGCACCAGCAGGCCGGCGACGAAATACAGCCCGCCGTCGAAGCTGCCGGTGCGTTCCTTGATCCAGCCGATCATCGCCGGCCCGACGAAGCCGCCGAGATTGCCGATCGAGTTGATGGTGGCGATGCCGGCCGCTGCGGCCGAGCCCGACAGGAACACGGTCGGCATGCTCCACAGCGGCGGCTTCGACGACGAGATGCCGATATTGACCAAGGTCAGCGCCGCGATCACGGCAGCAAGCCCGGTCCATAGTCCGGCAAGCGCTAAACCTGCCGCCGCCATCAGGCAGGCCAGCACCACATGCCAGGTGCGCTCGCCGGTGCGATCGGAATGCCGCGCCCACAGCACCATCGCGATTACGGCGATGGTCGCCGGCACCGCGTTGAGGAAGCCGACCTGGATCGACGACAGGCCGAACGCCTTGATGATCTGCGGCGCCCACACACCGAGCGTGTAGAGCCCGGCCGAGGTGCCGAAATAGACCAGCGCCAGCGCCAGTACGCGCGGATCGGCAAGGCCGCGCCAGATGCTGTGGCTCGCGGTCGCGGCCTTGCCGTCATTCTCCGCCTTCATCGTCTTGACCAGCCAGGCGCGCTCGTCGTCGGCGAGCCATCTGGCCTGCTCCGGCCGGTCGGTGAGGAAGCCCAGCACGACGAAGCCGAGCAGCACCGCGGGCACCGCCTCCAGCACGAACAGCCATTGCCAGCCCTTGAAGCCGAGCATTCCGTCCATCTCCAGCAGCGCGCCGGAGACCGGCGAGCCGAGCACGGTCGAGAGCGGCGCCGCGGCCATGAACAGCGCGGTGACGGCGGCGCGCTGCCGCGCCGGGAACCAGTAGGAGAGGTAGAGGATGATGCCGGGAAAGAAGCCGGCTTCGGCAGCGCCGAGCAGGAAGCGCAGCACATAGAAGCTGGTCGCGCCCTGCACCAGCGCCATCGCCGCCGAAACGATACCCCAGGTGATCATCACCCGCGCGATCCAGATCCGCGCGCCGATCTTGTGCAGGATGATGTTGGAGGGCACCTCGAACAGGAAATAGCCCCAGAAGAAGATACCGGCGCCGAAGCCATAGACCGTCGGCGACAGGCCGATGTCCTTGTTCATGGTCAGCGAGGCGAAGCCGATATTGACGCGGTCGATGAAGGCCACGAAGTACAGCAGCATGATGAACGGCACGATGCGCAGTGAGATCTTGCGCAACACGCGCGTGCCAAGCTGGCTTTCCATGGGCTTCCCCGGGTTCGTCTTGTCGTTGGGACGGCGCGTTTCGCCGCACCATTGGGAAGCCTAGAAGGCCGCGCCCTTCCGCTTCAACCCGTGTGGGTTTATACAAAAAAATGATATAATCGCCGCGGCCGTCATTGCGAGGAGCGGAGCGACGAAGCAATCCATCGCCCCGCCTATGCCGAGCTATGGATTGCTTCGCTGCGCTCGCAATGACGGTGGGAGAGGAGTCTATCTTGGAACTGCACCAGCTTCGCTGCTTCGTGGCGGCTGCCGAGGAGCTGCATTTCGGCCGTGCGGCGCAGCGCCTGCAGATGATGCCGTCGGCGCTCGGCCGTCACATCAAGCTGCTGGAAGAGGACCTCGGCGTGCGGCTGTTCGCGCGCACCACGCGCGCGGTGTCGCTGACCGAGGACGGCGCCACCCTGCTGCGCGAGGGCCGCGCATTGCTCGGCCGCGCCGAGGCGATCGAGAACGGCTTCCGCCGCCGGCTGCGCAAGCCATCGGCACGGCGCTTCCGGATCGGCGCGATCGACAGCGCCGCGGCCGGCCTGTTGCCGCCGCTGCTGCGCGACGTCCGCGCGGCCCATCCCGACGTCGCCGTGCAGCTGCTCGAGGAGAAGACCATCCGGCTGCTGCCAAAGCTGCTGTCGGGCGCGCTCGATCTCGCCTTCGTGCGGCCGCCGGAGCGGCCCGACCGGCGTATCGAGTTCGTGCCGCTGCTGCGGGAGACCGCCGTGGTGGCGCTGTCGCACAAGCATACGCTGGCGCGGCGCAAGCAGATCGTACTGCCCGACATCGCCGATCAGCCGCTGATCGTGCCGGAGCGCCGCTCGCGGCCGCACAGCCACGATCTCACGACCAAACTGTTCGACGAGGCCGGGCTGACGCCGCGCATCCAGGAGATCGCCGACGAGAAGCAGACCATCGTCAACATGGTCGCGGCACGGCTCGGCGTCGCCATCGTGCCGCGCTGGACCGCGCGAATGGCGATCCCGGGCGTGCGCTTTGTGCCACTTCGCCTGAAGCGCGGCAGCAGCGCCGGCCGACTGCCGCTCGCCGCCGCCTGGCTGAAAGGCTCCCGCGACCCGGTCCGCGACCAGGTGATCGCCGTGCTGGAAGCAAGGTTGAAGAGTTACGCGCGTGAGGCGTGACCATGCAAAGCGAGTGTCATATTAGCCTGCTAGCGATTCCGTCGCGGCTGCAAATGCACTTCCCGCGCCGGAGTAGCCCGGCGCTTCGCCGACAGTCTTTGACCGGAGGGATCATGCTACGCATTGCCACCTGTCTGACGCTTCTGATTTCCCTTCATGCGGCCGCGGCACAAGACAGGGTGCCGGACGCCCCACCGCACCCCTATTTTGGCGGCTCCACAACGCCGCCGACTGATCTACCGTCCGGGATCGGCAGTTATTGCATCTACGACAACCTCATCTACTCGATTGGCTCGCCCATCTGCGTCGGCAAGACGAGCTACGTCTGTGCTCCTGCGACAAACGAAGCGGAGCTCAATCAGCGGGCGTATTGGTCGGCAAGACCAGCTGACCCAAAACTGACCGCGCCGGTGTGCCAGTAGAACGCGAAGCTGCATCCTCATCCTCACGTGTCATCGCCCGGCTCGCCGCCTCCGCTAAAGCTTCGGCGCGCCAGGGACCTGTAGCCTCGTCGAAGCCTTGGCGTAGACGGGACCGGGCGATCCGGTACGCCGCGGCCTCTCGGCTCAAGCACTGCCGCCTCTGGAATACTGGATCACCCGCATGCGCATGCGCGGGTGATGACATCGCGTTGTTTGGTACCCTGAAAGGCGAACCATCTTGATCGTCGTCCTGGCGAAAGCCAGGACCCATTACCCCTAACCTCAGGCGTTGCGCGACGCTGGGGCCGCTGTCCCGCTCATCACCGAAGGCGGTGGTTATGGGTCCTGGCTTTCGCCAGGACGACGCTGGAGAGAGCTGCATACGGCCCCCCGCGGTTCCATCCCGGCGGATCCCGCGCCGGCGCAGCGCAAATCTCTCCCGGTTTTGCGGATCGGCCATGAGTTCCGCGTTTGTAGACTCGCGTTATGTTATAATATAACAGTCTCTCCATGGCGCATACGCACACCCACGACCATCACCATCACGGCCACGCCCGTCCCCACGGGCACAGCCACGGCCCGGCCGGCCATCCGGCCCAGACTGCGCACTGGTCGATCCTGCGCATGCCCGTGCCGGCCCGGCTGCTCGCGGCGCTCGCTGTCTCTGCCGGCCTGTGGGGCGTCGTCTGGCTGGCGATGAGGTGAGACCTGTGGCTGCTCTTGTCACCTTTCGCGACGTCACCCTCGGCTATGACCGCCATCCGGCGGTGCACCATCTCAACGGCGCGGTCGAGGCGGGTGCGCTGCTGGCCGTGATCGGCCCGAACGGCGCCGGCAAGTCGACGTTGCTGCGCGGCATTGCCGGCGTGCTCAAGCCGTTGTCGGGGGTGATCGATCTCGACGGTCTCGAGCACCGTGACATCGCCTATCTGCCGCAATCCGCCGACATCGACCGGACGTTTCCGATCTCGGTGTTCGATTTCGTCGGCACCGGGCTGTGGCGCTCCACCGGCTTCTTCGGCGGCATCGGCAAGGCCGCGCGCGGCAAGATTTTGGCGGCGCTCGCCGCAGTCGGCCTCAACGGCTTCGAGAACCGTCCGATCGGCACGCTGTCCGGCGGCCAGACCCAGCGCATGCTGTTCGCACGCGTGCTGTTGCAGGACGCCCGCCTGATCGTGCTCGACGAGCCGTTCAACGCCATCGATGCCAAGACCACCGCCGATCTGCTGGCGCTGGTGAAGCGCTGGAACGGCGAGGGCCGCACGGTGCTGGCGGCGCTGCACGACCTCGACATGGTGCGCAACAATTTCCCGGAAACGCTGCTCCTGGCACGCGGCCCGGTTGAATGGGGCCCGACCGCGCAGACGCTGACGGCGGACAATCTGACGGTCGCGATGCGGATGTGCGAGGCGTTCGACGACAGCGCCGCGGCCTGCGCAGCCGATCCGCGCTCGAGGGCTGCCTGACGCCGATGCTGACAGACGCGCTGATCACGCCCTTCACCGAATTCGAGTTCATGCGCCGCGCGCTGGCGGCCGTGATCGCGCTGTCGCTCGGCGGTGCGCCGATCGGCGTGTTCCTGATGCTGCGGCGGATGAGCCTGGTCGGCGACGCCATGGCGCATGCGATCCTGCCGGGCGCTGCGATCGGCTTTCTGATCTCGGGACTCAATCTGTTCGCGATGACGACCGGCGGCCTGATCGCAGGCTTTGCGGTGGCGCTGCTCGCCGGCCTCGTCGCCCGCACCACCGAGTTGAAGGAAGACGCCTCGCTTGCGACCTTCTATCTGGTCTCGCTCGCGCTCGGCGTCACCATCGTCTCGATCAAGGGCACCAATATCGACCTGCTGCACGTGCTGTTCGGCAACATCCTGGCGATGGACGATCAGACCCTGCTGGTGATCGCGTTCAACGCCACCCTCACGCTGCTGGTGCTCGCCGTGATCTATCGGCCGCTGGTGATCGAATGCGTCGATCCGGTGTTCCTGCGCACCGTGAGCCGGGCCGGCGCGCCGGCGCATCTCGCGTTCCTCGCGCTGGTCGTGGTCAACCTCGTCAACGGCTTCCACGCGCTCGGCACGCTGCTCGGCGTCGGGCTGATGATCCTGCCCGCGGGCATCGCGCGGTTCTGGTCGCGTGACATCACCACCATGATCTGTATCGCGGTTGCGAGCGCGATGCTGTCGGGCTATGCCGGGCTGGTGCTGTCGTACCAGACCCGGATTCCCTCCGGCCCCGCGATCATCCTGGTTGCGGCCGGGCTCTATATCGTGTCGCTGCTGTTCGGCAATGTCAGCGGCCTGGTTCGGCAGCTGTTTCCCGGCCGCCATCTCGAGGCATGATGATGCGGCGTTTGCTTGGGTTGATTGGTCTGGCGCTGCTGCTGGCGAGCGGCACGGCGCGCGCCGCTGAGCGCATCAATGTCGTCGCGAGCTTCTCGATCCTCGCCGACATGGTGCGCAATGTCGGCGGCAACGACGTCGACGTGGCGGCGCTGGTCGGGCCCGACGGCGACGCGCATGTCTATGCGCCGACGCCGGCGGACGCGAAGAAGGTCGCCGACGCAAGGCTTCTGGTCATCAACGGCCTCGGCTTCGAGGGCTGGATGCCGCGGCTGCTGCAGGCCTCCGGCAGCAAGGCGCCGGTCGCGGTGGCAACCAAGGGCATCATGCCGCGGAAGATGGGCGGCCATGACGATCCGCATGCCTGGCAATCCGTCGCCAACGCGAAGATCTACGTGGTCAATATTCGCGACGGGCTGATCGCTGTGGCCCCCGACCGGGCAGCCGCCTTCAAGGCCAATGCCGACGCCTATCTGGCCAAGCTGGAGGCGCTCGACCGCGAGGTGCACGAGGCGGTGGCAAAAATACCGGAGCCGCGGCGCAAGGTGATCTCGACCCACGGCGCATTCGGCTATTTCGCCGACGCCTACGGGATCACGTTCTTCTCGCCGCTGTCCGTCTCCACCGATTCCGAGCCCAGCGCGCGCGATATCGCCGCCATCATCGCCCAGATCAAGCTTGCGAAAATTCCGGCAGTTTTTCTCGAAAATATCAGCGATCCCCGCCTGATCGAACGGATCGCGGCCGAGACCGGCGCCCGGGTCGGCGGCACCCTGTATTCGGACAGTTTGACGGGCGAAAAGGGCCAAGCACCCACTTACATTGATATGGTCAGGCACAATATAAAGGCCCTGACCAGCGCGCTCGCCGAGTAGGGGCAGGGGCCTCCCTGCCGGGGTTGAGCGCGAACCCAAGTTCCCGGAGTTGTTATGGCTGAAGCTTCGCAAAAAATTCCTGTGACCGTGCTGACGGGCTATCTCGGCGCCGGCAAGACCACGCTGTTGAATCGCATCCTGTCGGAAAACCACGGCAAGAAATACGCCGTCATCGTCAACGAATTCGGCGAGATCGGCATCGACAATGACCTCATCATCGGCGCCGATGAGGAAGTGTTCGAGATGAACAATGGCTGCGTCTGCTGCACGGTGCGCGGCGACCTCGTCCGCATCATGGACGGCCTGATGAAGCGCAAGGGCAAGTTCGACGCGATCATCGTCGAGACCACCGGCCTTGCCGATCCGGCGCCGGTCGCGCAGACCTTCTTTGTCGACGAGGACGTGCAGAAGAACGCCCGGCTCGATGCCGTCGTCACCGTCGCCGACGCCAAGTGGCTGAGCGATCGCCTCAAGGATGCGCCGGAAGCCAAGAACCAGATTGCGTTCGCCGACGTCATCGTGCTGAACAAGACCGATCTCGTCTCCAAGCCCGAGCTCGCCGAGGTCGAGGCCCGCATCCGCGGCATCAATCCCTATGCCAAGCTGCACCGCACCGAGCGTTGCCAGGTTGGCTTGACCGACGTGCTGGAGCGCGGCGCGTTCGACCTCGACCGCATCCTGGAGATCGAGCCGGATTTCCTCGAGGCCGGCGACGATCACGACCATGACCACGATCATCACCATCACGACCATGATCACCACCACCATCATCACGATCATGGCCACGGCCATGGCGGGCTGAAGCACTATCACGACGAGGACATGCAATCGCTGTCGCTGCGTTCGGAGAAGCCGCTCGATCCGACCAAGTTCATGCCGTGGCTCCAGAACCTCGTCGCTACCGAGGGTCAGAAGATCCTGCGCTCGAAGGGCATCCTCGCCTTCACCGGCGATGACGACCGCTACGTGTTCCAGGGCGTCCACATGATGCTGGAGGGCGACCACCAGCGCAAATGGAAGGACGGCGAGAAGCGCGAGAGCCGTGTCGTGTTCATCGGTCGCGAACTGCCTGAGCAGGCGATCCGCGACGGCTTCGAGCAGTGCATCACCACGTGATGAAAGAGTTCGATCCGGGCGAGGCCCCTTCTTCCATCGTTTCGATCACCGACCGCGTCAAGCAGCTTCCGCTTGGCGCGGCAGTCGGCTCAGTGCATTTCCTCGGCGACCGCGCGTTCTTCGTCGGCACCGAGGAGAGCGTTGCGATCGCGACCCTAGAGGGCGAGATCACGCGCACCGAGACCCATTTCGGCGCCATCCTGTGCGCGGCCTCCGACGGCAAGCGGCTCGTCACCGGCGGTGACGACGGCAAGCTGATCGCGATCGACGCCAAGGGCGAGACTGCAACGATTGCGACCGACGCCAAGCGGCGCTGGATCGACAACGTCGCGCTGCACGGCGACGGCACCGTGGCGTGGTCGGCGGGCAAGACCGCCTTCGTGCGCAATCCCAAGGGCGAGGTGAAAACCTTCGAAGTGCCGTCGACCGTCGGCGGGCTGGCGTTCGCGCCGAAGGGCCTGCGGCTTGCGATCGCGCATTACAACGGCGTGACCTTGTGGTTTCCCAACATGGCCGCCAACCCGGAATTCCTGGAATGGGCCGGCTCGCATCTCGCAGTCTCGTTCAGCCCGGACAACAAATTCCTCGTCACCGCGATGCACGAGGCCGCGATGCATGGCTGGCGGCTCGCCGACAACAGGCACATGCGGATGAGCGGCTATCCCGGCCGCGTGCGCTCGATGTCGTGGAGTGTCGGCGGCAAGGGGCTCGCGACCTCAGGCGCCGATACCGTGATCGTCTGGCCATTCACCAGCAAGGACGGCCCGATGGGCAAGGAGCCGGCGATGCTGGCGCCGATGCCGGCGCGGGTCGCCGTGGTCGCCTGCCATCCGAAGAACGACATCATGGCGGTCGGCTATGCCGACGGCACCGTGCTGATGGTCCGGCTCGAGGACGGTGCCGAGATCCTGGTGCGCCGGAATACTGGCGCGCCGGTGTCCGCGCTGGGCTGGAATGCCAAGGGCACGCTGCTCGCCTTCGGCACGGAAGATGGTGACGCAGGCATCCTGGAAATGTAAGAGATCGCTGCATCCGAAGCGGATTCGAGCGAACTGGGTACCGGCAGCGTCATGCGATTCCTCACGACATTCCAGCTCGCCGATTTCATCGACACGCTGATCAGCCTGACCTCGGCCTTTGTGCTCGGCACCCTGATCGGGGCCGAGCGGCAGTACCGGCAGCGCACCGCGGGACTGCGCACCAACGTGCTGGTCGCGGTCGGCGCGGCCGCCTTCGTCGACCTCGCGATGCATCTGGCCGGGGCCGACGGCGCGGTGCGGGTGATCGCCTATGTGGTGTCGGGGATCGGCTTCCTCGGCGCCGGCGTCATTATGAAGCAGGGCATGGACGTGCGCGGCCTCAACACCGCGGCGACGCTGTGGGCCTCGGCCGCGGTCGGCTCCTGCGCCGGCGCCGACCTCGTGGCGCAGGCGGCGGCGCTGACCGTGTTCGTGATCGCCGGCAACACGCTGCTGCGTCCGCTGGTCAATGCCATCA
The DNA here is from genome assembly GCF_007993935.1 of Bradyrhizobium macuxiense. Taxonomy (GTDB): domain Bacteria; phylum Pseudomonadota; class Alphaproteobacteria; order Rhizobiales; family Xanthobacteraceae; genus Bradyrhizobium; species Bradyrhizobium macuxiense_A. The sequence goes on from NZ_VITY01000005.1 coordinate 81,347, forward strand.
ACCGCATCCCTCTGAACGAGAAGGCGCTGGAAGCGACCTACTACTTCAAGGTCGTGGTCACCCCGGAAGTGCTGCCCGACATGCGCGACGCCGTCGTGGAGAAGCTCGAGGCCGCGAACTATCCGGTCGCCGATGTCAACGTGGTCGAGGCCGGCGACGACTTCCTCGAGATCGTGGCGGAGCTGGTCTCGACCGCGGTCGAGCCCAACGAGCTGAACGCCGTGGTGGTCGACATCCAGCATCAGCCCGGCGTGCGCCACGCGACCTGGGAAATCAGCACCACGGATTGAAGCGTTTTCGAGCGAAGTGGATACCGGTTCGCGTGAAGAAAACGCGTCAAAGCAAAATCAAGAGCCCCGTTCCGATTCAATCGGAACGGAAACGGCTCTGACGCGCGGTTCCCGCAGGCGGCGCCCAGGAACCATGCGGTGACCGGATCGTTGATCTCGCTGACACGACGCGGGGTGAACGAGATGGCTGCGGATCGAACCAGGTTGCGGAGGGACATCCTGATCGCCTCGACTTTGGTCGCGGCGGGCGTCGCGATCGCGGCGCTGGCGCTGCACGCGATCAACGCATCTTCGCCGCAAGAGCTGGCGCAGGCGACCCAGCCGCTGCAGTCGTCGCCGACGCCCGAGCCGCAGAAGACGACGGCACCTGCCGAATCGAAGCCGGGCGGCGAGCGGCCGACCACGCCGGCGCCGCAACCCGCACGTCCCGACGACGAAGCGCAGAAGGCCGGCGCCAAGCCGGTGCTGCCGCCCGCGCCCGCCGAGAAGACCGCCCCGCCGATCGAGAAGAAATAGCCTCTCCGGTCAGCGCATGTGACGCGCATTTGACTGCCGCTGCCGATTATACGGTCTCGCCTCCGTCATCCCCGCCCGCCATAATCCGTCGTCTTGCCAACGACAGATGGGGCCTTTCATGAAGATCGAGGACGTCCGGCGCACCGCCTATTCGATGCCGCTCACCAACCCGTCGTTTCCGCCGGGGCCGTACCGGTTCTTCGACCGCGAATATTTCATCATCACCTACAAGACCGATCTGGAAGCGCTCCAGGCCGTGGTGCCGGAGCCGCTCGAGGTCGCCGAGCCCGTGGTGAAGTACGAATTCATTCGCATGCCGGACTCGACCGGCTTCGGCGACTACACCGAGACCGGGCAGGTGATCCCGGTCCGCTTCAGGGGCGAGGAGGGCGCCTACACCCACGCCATGTATCTCGACGACGAGGGCCCGATCGCCGGCGGCCGCGAGCTGTGGGGATTTCCGAAGAAGCTCGCGAAGCCCAAGATTGAGGTCGAGAGCGACGTCCTGGTCGGCTCGCTGCACTACGGCTCGGTGCTCTGCGCCTCCGCCACCATGGGCTACAAGCACCGCAAGGTCGACCACGACACCGTGCTGAAATCGATGACGGCGCCGAACTTTATTCTCAAGATCATCCCGCATGTCGACGGCAGCCCGCGGATCTGCGAGTTGGTGCGGTTTCATCTCGAGGACATCACCTTGAAGGAGGCCTGGACCGGCCCCGCCGCACTCGGCCTGTTTCCGCACGCGCTGTGCGACGTCGCCCGCCTGCCGGTGCGTGAGGTGGTCTCGGCGCTGCATTTCAAGGCGGACCTGACGCTCGGCCTCGGCTCGGTCGCGTTCGACTACATGGCGAGGTGAGCCGCGCCAGACAGCAAAATGCCCGGCACGAGGCCGGGCATTTTCGTCTCAAGGCGCGGTGCGCGATCAGCGCACCAGGATGTTCTTGAACTGCCAGGGATCGCTGGTGTCGATGTCCTCCGGGAACAGTCCCGGACGATCCGTCAGCGGGGTCCAGTCGGTGTAGAAACCCTTCACCGGGCCGAGATACGGCAGCTGGATTTCCAGCAGGCGATCGAAATCCATCTCGTCGGCTTCGACGATGCCTTCGTTGGGATTTTCCAGCGCCCACACCATGCCGCCGAGCACGGCGGAGGTCACCTGCAGGCCGGTCGCGTTCTGGTAGGGCGCCAGCTCGCGGGTCTCCTCGATGGAGAGCTGCGAGCCGTACCAATAGGCGTTGTTGTCATGGCCGAACAGCAGCACGCCGAGTTCGTCGATGCCGTCGACGATCTCGTTCTCGTCGAGGATGTGGTGCTTCTCCTGCATCTTCGCGGCGCGGCCGAACATTTCATGCAGCGACAGCACGGCGTCGTCACAGGGATGATAGGCATAGTGGCAGGTCGGCCGGTAGATCGCCTTGCCCGATGCGTCGCGCACCGTGAAGTAATCCGAGATCGAGATCGACTCGTTGTGGGTGACGAGGAAGCCGTACTGCGCGCCGCGGGTCGGGCACCAGGTCCGCACCCGCGTGTTGGCGCCGGGCTGCATCAGATAGATCGCGGCGCCACAGCCGGCTTCGTGGGTATGCGCATTCTCGGGCATCCATTTCTCATGGGTGCCCCAGCCGAGTTCGGACGGCTGCACGCCTTCCGACAGGAAACCTTCCACCGACCAGGTGTTGACGAAGACGTCGGGCTCCTTCGGCGACTTGGCGCGCTGGGTGTCGCGTTCGGCGATGTGGATGCCCTTGATGCCGGCCTGCCGCATCAGGTCCGCCCATTCGGCCTTGGTCTTCGGCCGCGGCGCGTTGAGCTTCAGATCGGCGGCGACGTTGAGCAGCGCCTGCTTGACGAAGAACGAAACCATGCCGGGATTGGCGCCGCAGCAGGACACCGCCGTGGTCGAGCCGGCGGGGCGCGCCTTCTTGGCGGCCAGCGTCACTTCGCGCAGGGCGTAGTTGGAGCGTGCTTCCGGGCCCTTCGACGCATCGAAATAGAATCCGAGCCAGGGCTCGTTGACGGTGTCGATATAGAGCGCGCCGACCTCGTTGCAGAGCTCCATGATGTCGGTCGAGCCGGTATCGACCGAGAGGTTGACGCAAAAGCCCTGGCCGCCGCCCTCGGTGAGAAGCGGGGTCAGCAACTCGCGATAATTATCCTTGGTCACGGCCTTCTGGATGAACTTGACGTTCTGCTTCTCGCAATGCGCCTTGCGGCCCTCGTCCTTGGGATCGATCACGGTGATGCGCGATCTGTCGTAATCGAGATGCCGCTCGATCATCGGCAACGTGCCTTTGCCGATCGAGCCGAAGCCGATCATGACAATGGGGCCGGTGATTTTCGCGTAGATCTGCGAGGAGGGGCTCATCATTTTCTCCAGGAGAACGCCTAGCGGCGGGTAGAGTGGATCAGGGGTTGCGACGCTTTGCGGTGACTTCGATTTCGACCTTCATCTCGGGCTTGTAGAGCCCCGCGACGATCAGCAGCGTCGCGGCCGGGCGGATGTCGCCGAGGACCTCGCCGCAGACCGCAAAATGGGCGTCCGCGTCGCTGACGTCGGTGAGGTAGTAGGTCGCACGGACGATGTCGGCCATCGTGAAGCCTCCCTCGTTAAGGGCGGCCTCGATGGTCTTGAAGCAGTTCCGTGACTGGCTCGTGACATCCGATGGCATCGTCATCGTGGTGTAGTCGTAGCCGGTGGTTCCGGCGACGAAGGCGAAGTCGCCGTCGATCACGGCACGGCTGTAGCCGGCGGTCTTCTCGAAGGGCGAGCCGGTGGAAATCAGGCGGCGGGACATGCTGGACCTCGACTGAAAAGGGCTTTGCGCGGGGTTTACGGGCATTTTCGGCGCCCGCGCAACCCTTTGGATTCTGACCTGGGATTCTGGCCTTGCGGCCGGTGGTTAGCGGGACTGCTGCGTGGTGTCCGGCGGCGAGGGCGGCGAGCCGGTCCAGCGCCGGATCAGGATGTCCCTGACGATCATGACCGAGATCAGGACCAGCATCACCGTGGTGACGAGGCCGCGCCAACGCGGGCGCGCGCCGTCGATTGCGGGAAGGTTCTCCGACATGGCGCCCGCCCTTACGCTGCGTGCGGCACGGCGAACGGTGCCTTCCGCGTACGGGCGGTCCTGCTCTTGGTGGACAGCAATGCTCCGGTCGGCACGATCATGCCCCAGGCGCCGTCGAGCGCGCCGTCGACCAGTTCGAGGCCGAGCAGCCGCTCGCGCGCAAAGGCGCCTGGCAGCGACAGCTCGCCGGTCTTGGCGGCCGTAAAGCCGAAACGGGCGTAGTAGGGCGCATCGCCGAGCAGGATCACCGCCCCATGGCCGCGGGTCTTGGCGACAGCCAGCGCGCGCCGCATCAGCGCGGCGCCGACGCTGAGGCCGCGGCAGCCGTCATCGACTGCCAGCGGCCCCAGCATCAGCGCGCTGCGGCCCCCCGCGCTGACGTGCCACAGCCGCACGGTTCCAACCAACCGGCCGTCCTGGCGCACGGCCGCAAGGCTCAAGCCTTGGGCGGGCGCGCGTCCGTCACGCAGGCGCTGGCAGGTGCGCGTATGGCGATCCTCGCCAAAGCAGGCATCCAGCAGCGCTTCGCGCGCGACGACGTCCGAGGCACGCTCCGCACGGATCGCGAACGGGGCGGCTTCTCGGATGAGGGCAACGGGGGTGTTCCGTTTTGCAGTCATGGCACGTCAGTCCCCGCTTGCAACGGCATGTCGTACGCCGCGGCAAGCGTCGTTCGGAAAAATCAAAATGATCGGGAAGGAGCCGGCGGGGCCGGCTCCCGGTTTATCAGGCCTCGATCGGGAGGCGGCTTAGATGTGGTAGGTCTTCAGCGGCGGAATGCCGTTGAACGCCACCGACGAGTAGGTCGACGTATAGGCGCCGGTGCCTTCGATCAGCAGCTTGTCGCCGATCTCGAGCGTCACCGGAAGCGGATACGGCAGCTTCTCGTACAGCACGTCGGCGCTGTCGCAGGTCGGGCCCGCGAGCACGCACGGCGTCATGTCCGCCCCGTCATGCGGGGTGCGGATGGCGTAACGGATCGACTCATCCATCGTCTCGGCGAGACCGCCGAACTTGCCGATGTCGAGATAGACCCAGCGCACCTCGTCCTCGTCGCTCTTCTTCGAGATCAGGACGACTTCGGTCTCGATGATGCCGGCATTGCCGACCATGCCGCGGCCCGGCTCGATGATCGTCTCCGGGATCTGGTTGCCGAAATGCTTGCGCAGCGCGCGGAAGATCGACCGGCCATATTGCAGCACCGGCGGAACGTCCTTCAGATACTTGGTCGGGAAGCCACCGCCCATGTTGACCATGGTGAGGTTGATCCCGCGCTCGGCGCAGTCACGGAACACGGTCGAGGCCATCGCCAGCGCACGATCCCACGCCTTCACCTTGCGCTGCTGCGAGCCGACATGGAACGAGATGCCGCACGGCTCGAGCCCGAGGCGCTTGGCGAGGTCGAGCACGTCGACCGCCATCTCGGGGTCGCAGCCGAACTTGCGCGACAGCGGCCACTCGGCGCCGGCGCAGTCATAGAGGATGCGGCAGAACACCTTGGCGCCGGGCGCTGCGCGCGCGACCTTCTCGACCTCGGCGGCGCAGTCGACCGCGAACAGGCGAATGCCGAGCGCGAAGGCGCGTGCGATGTCGCGCTCCTTCTTGATCGTGTTGCCATAGGAGATGCGGTCCGGCGTCGCACCGGCGGCCAGCGCCATCTCGATCTCCGCGACGGTCGCGGTGTCGAAGCAGGAGCCGAGCGAGGCCAGCAGCGCCAGCACCTCGGGCGCAGGGTTGGCCTTCACCGCGTAGAACACGCGGCTGTCCGGCAGCACCTTCGCGAAGGTCTGGTAGTTGTCGCGCACGACTTCGAGGTCGACGACGAGGCACGGCTCGGTGTCGAGACCATCCTGGCGGCGGTTGCGCAGGAATTCCTGAATACGTTCAGTCATGGCACTCTCCAACGGCCCCAGCGACGGGATCCGCATCAACGTGACGTCGGATAAGAGCGCTTCGGCCACATCGCGCGATGGAGGCGCGCTGAGGCCAAGAGACTCAAACCAGACTGTGCTGCCGTGGATTGGTTGGGAGAGTTTCCCGCCCGCTCACCTGGCAATGAAGGACAAGCCTTTTCAGTAGCCCGCGCCGGCGTTGGACCGCCGGTAGAGACCAAAAAAGCCCGATCCGTCGTTGCTTTAAGTCGCGTCCCCCGTTGAGAGCGGGGTGCGCCGGTTCGCCTCCGGCTGCCAGTCACGGTTGCAAAGAGTGGTGAGACCTTCAACAAGGCATCCCTGGAGAGAGATGCTGGCCGCCTCGTGTCCTCTCGGACGTAAGCGACCCTCGGTTCTTCCACCCCTTGGCGGCTGTCCGGCCTCTTGTCCGGATACCTACCGACTGACACACGACCACAGGCACGTGCGAAATTGGGCAAGGCAGGAAATAAGTCTTTTGACTTCGCGGCGCAAGAATTTTTTTGCGATAGCGGCAAATTTCCCTAACGCGTGCTTGCGATCTCGCGCACAGCACGTGTTGGAGATGAACAGCTGTTAAGAATGACTAACGAAGCGTGTGCGTTTTAGCCCTGTGCCGCAGCGCTTTCTCGAATCGCGCAAAGCTCACGCGCGACGCGTGAACGGCTCGACGCGTTGCGCAGCGCGGATGAAGGCGATCATGATCAGGACGCCGAGGCCGAACAGCACGGCCTGCAAGATGTGCGCAGCGGTGTCGTTGAGCCCGAGCAGGATCGCGAGCGCCCAGCCGCCGGCGAACGCCGCGCCGAACACTTCGGCGCCGATCAGGATCGCCGCCGAGATCACGGTGATGACGCTCGGCCAGTAGATCCGGCTGTTGCCTGAGGCGGTGGGCTGCATGCTCATGAAATAGGTCCTGTTCAGGGGGCGCAATCTCTCCGAAAAGTGCCCATCTATCAAGCGCAAAAGGCCCAAAAATGCCGTATCGCGTGATATAGATTGGGCCGCATTTTCAAGGCGAAAAACGGGATATTCGATGTCAGAAGCCAGCGCAGAAGCCATTGCCAACCCCCTCCTGAAGGCGTGGCAGACGCCGCTCGAGACGCCGCCCTTCGCCGAGATCAAGCCTGAGCATTTCCTCCCCGCCTTCGAGCAGGCCTTCGCCGATCATTCGGCGGAAGTGGCTGCGATCACCCACGATCCGGCGCTGCCCGATTTCGACAACACCATCACGGCGCTGGAGCGCTCCGGCAAGCTGCTGTCGAAGGTTTCGGCCGTGTTCTACGACCTGGTCTCGGCCCACTCCAACCCGGCGATCCTGGAGATTGACAAGGAGGTGTCGCCGAGGATGGCGCGGCACTGGAATCCGATCATGATGAACGCTGTGCTGTTTGGCCGCATCGCCATGCTGCACGAGAAGCGCGCCTCGCTCGGCCTGACCGGCGAGCAGATGCGGCTCTTGGAGCGCACCTATACCCGCTTCCACCGCTCCGGCGCCGGGCTCGACGACGCCGCCAAGGCCCGCATGGCCGAGATCAACGAGCGCCTCGCCCATCTCGGCACCTCGTTCAGCCACCATCTGCTCGGCGACGAGCAGGAGTGGTCCATGGAGCTCGGCGAGGGCGACCGCGCCGGCCTCTCCGACACATTTGTGGCAGCTGCCAAGGCTGCGGCGGAAGAGCGCGGCATGCCTGGCAAGGCGATCGTGACGCTGTCGCGCTCCTCGGTCGAGCCGTTCCTGCAGAGCTCGCAGCGGCGCGACCTGCGCGAGAAGGTCTACAAGGCCTTCGTCGCCCGCGGCGACAATGGCAACGCCAACGACAACAACGCGACCATCGTGGAGATCCTCAGGCTCCGCGAGGAGACCGCGAAGATCCTGGGCTTCCCGACCTACGCCGCCTATCGCCTGGAGGACTCCATGGCCAAGACGCCGGAGGCGGTGCGAGGCCTGCTGGAGCGGGTCTGGAAGCCGGCGCGGGCGCGGGCGCTCGCCGACCGCGATGCGCTGCAGGCGCTGATCACCGAGGAGGGCGGCAATTTCACCTTGGCGTCCTGGGACTGGCGCTATTACGCCGAGAAGCTGCGCCAGGCCAAAGCCAATTTCGACGATTCCGCGATCAAGCCCTATCTGGTGCTCGATCACATGATCGAGGCCGCCTTCGACTGCGCCACCCGCCTGTTCGGCGTCACCTTCGAGGAGCGCAAGGACATCCCGGTCTGGCACCCGGATGTGCGGGTCTGGGAGGTCAAGGGCCGCGACGGCCAGCACAAGGCGCTGTTCTACGGCGACTACTTCGCGCGGCCCTCCAAGCGCTCCGGCGCCTGGATGACCTCGCTGCGCGACCAGCAGAAGCTCGACGGCGACGTCGCGCCGCTGGTCATCAATGTCTGCAACTTCGCCAAGGGCGCCGACGGCGCACCTTCGCTGCTGTCGCCCGACGATGCGCGGACCCTGTTCCACGAGTTCGGGCATGGCCTGCACGGCATGCTCTCCAACGTGACCTACCCGTCACTATCGGGGACCTCGGTGTTCACCGACTTCGTCGAGCTGCCCTCGCAGCTCTACGAGCATTGGCAGGAGCGACCCGAGGTGCTGCAGCGCTTCGCCCGCCACTACCAGACCGGGGAGGCGCTGCCGGACGATCTGCTCCAGCGCTTCCTCGCCGCGCGCAAATTCAACCAGGGCTTTGCCACCGTCGAGTTCGTCTCCTCGGCGCTGGTCGACCTCGAATTCCACACCCAGCCGGCGGCGGCGAGCTGGGACGTCCGCGCCTTCGAACAGAAGGAGCTGGAGAAGATCGGCATGCCCGCCGAAATCTCGCTGCGGCACCGGCCGACCCAGTTCGGCCACATCTTCTCCGGCGACCACTATGCCTCCGGCTATTACAGCTACATGTGGTCGGAGGTGATGGACGCCGACGCCTTCGGCGCGTTCGAGGAGGCCGGCGACATCTTCGATCCGGCGACCGCCAAGCGGTTGCACGACGACATCTATTCGTCGGGCGGCTCGCGCGATCCGGAGGAGGCCTATGTCGCCTTCCGCGGCCGCGAACCCGAGCCGGATGCGCTGCTGCGCCGCCGCGGCCTGCTCGAGACATCAGAGGCGGCCTGAAGGTGAGGCCGTCACTGAACCGGCTGATCGCCGGGCTCGTGCTTGCGGTGTCCGTCGTGCTCGGCATGGCGGCCGCCGAGGCGCATCCGCATGTCTGGATCGTCGCAAAGAGCGAGTTGATCTACGCGCCTGACGGCACCATCACCGGCGTCCGCCACGCCTGGACCTTCGACGACATGTTCTCGACCTATGCGTTGCAGGGCATCGAGACCAAGGTGAAGGGCGCCTACAGCCGCGAGGAGCTGGCGCCGCTGGCGCAGACCAATGTCGAGTCGCTGAAGGAATATGCCTATTTCACCTTCGCCAAGGGCGACGGCAAGAAGCAGAAGTTCACCGAGCCGGTCGACTACTTCCTCGAATACAAGGACTCGTCCCTGACACTGCACTTCACGCTGCCGGTGAAGACGCCGTTCAAGGCCCGGCAGCTTTCGCTCGAGGTGTTCGACCCGACCTATTTCATCGACTTCCAGTTCGCCGAGAAGGAGCCGGTCAAGCTGGTCGGCGCTGCTGCTGACTGCAAGATGCAGTTCGAGCGGCCAAACAGTGACGGCACCGCCGCCGCGCAGAAGCTCGGCGAGCAGAACTTTCTCGATGGCGGCAACGGCAATTTCGGCATGATGTTCGCCAACAAGATCACGGTGGATTGCCCATGACGCCGATCGCCTCGCGCGCGATGCGCGGCCTCGCCGTGTCCGCCGCGGTGCTCGCGGCATTCGCGGTGCTCGACGGCGCGGTTCATGCGCTGCTGGCGCAGAATCCGTTTGGCGCGCCGCGCGCCGCGGAGCCGCAGGGCGGGCTGGTCGGCTGGCTATTGGCAAAACAGTCGGAGTTCTATCGCGAGATGTCGCAGACCATCCGCGCCGCGAAATCCGATGGTTCGGCGGTCTGGACGCTACTTGCGATCTCCTTTGCCTACGGGATTTTCCATGCCGCAGGTCCCGGCCACGGCAAGGCGGTGATCTCGTCCTACATGGTCGCCAATCGCGAGACCGCGCGGCGCGGCATCGTGCTGTCGTTCGCCTCGGCGCTGATGCAGTCGCTGGTCGCCGTTCTGATCGTGGGTGTCTGCGCCTGGCTGCTCAATGCGACGGCGAAGACGATGTGCGGGGCGGAGAAGGCGATCGAGATAGCCAGCTACGCGCTGATCGCAGCCTTCGGCGCCCGGCTGGTCTGGGCCAAGGGCGGCGGCTTCTTCCGCGCGCTGCAGGTGCCGCGTCCGTCACTGGCGATGGCCGGCGCGCAGCACGGTCGCGATCACCATGATCACGCCCACCACGACCATGGCCATGAGCACCATCGTCACGCGCACGACGATCACGACCATCATCACGGGCACGATCACAGCCATGACGCGGACCATGTCCATGACGAGCATTGCGGCCATTCGCATGGACCGACGCCGGCCGAGCTCGCCGGGCCCGGCGGCTGGCGGCGTGGCCTGAGTGCGATCCTCACGGTCGGGATCCGGCCGTGCTCGGGCGCGATCCTGGTGCTGGTGTTCGCGCTGGCGCAGGGCTTGTTCTGGGCCGGCGTTGCCGCGACCTTCGTGATGGGCCTCGGCACCGCCATCACGGTGGCGGCGATCGCGTTGGTTGCGGTGTCGGCGCGCGGCGTGGCCGAGCGGCTCAGCGGCGCGCGCGACGGCGGCGGCATGGTGATCATGCGCGGCCTGGAATTCGCGGCCGCGGGCCTCGTGCTGCTGTTCGGGCTCGGGCTGCTGTTCGGCTACGTCGCGGCCGAACGGGCGACGTGTTTGTGAGGTCACCTCGCCCCGCTTGCGGGGAGAGGTCTCCTGAGTGAGGGACGCATCGCAGCGCGGGTTCCCTCTCCCCTTGCGGGAGAGGGTTAGGGAGAGGGGTGCCGCTTGCTGCACTGCTTATTGGGTGCGAGCGCTTACTAGGCGGCGAGCGAGATATTGGCTGATGGCCCTCGTACATCTCGCCCGGGGCCACCCCTCTCCCCACCCTCTCCCGCAAGGGGAGAGGGAGCCTGAACGGCGTACTCACCTCACGCAGGAACGGAGGCGGGGAGAAAGGCAACTCAGCTCGCCAGATATCCCCGGATTGCCGGCAGCAGGAAGATCGCGATGTTGATCGCAAAGCCGATGCTCCAGAGGATCGAGCGCAGCGTCGGGCGGTTGCCGATATAGGTGAAGACGTAGGCGATCCGCACGATCAGGAACAGCACCGCGAGCTCGTCGATCAGCCGCAGCGGGCCGACGCGGAATTCGGCGAGCAGCACGGCGAAGGCGAAGAACGGGAAGGCCTCGAGGCCGTTCTGGTGGGCGCCGAGCGCGCGCGAGCGGATCGGGTCGTCGTAGAAATCGGGATCGCGAGGTTTCGAATTGTCGAAACCGCGGATGCCGGCCCATTTCACCGACACGATCGTCAGCAGTGAGAGCAGCAGCGTCCCGAAGACGCACCATTCGGCGATCGTCATGGTTCCTCCCCATTCACGGAGCGGAACGTAGCCAACCGGCGCTTGGCTTGACAAGGTTGGAGCAACGCGCGAAGCCCAAAGCCCCCAGGCGAAGGACCAAGCGCAAAGCCATCATGAGCACGGTGATCCCGTTCGAGAGCGCGAAGCCTGCCGCGGCGCCGAAGCCGGAGCGCGTCGGCGTGCTGCTGGTCAATCTCGGCACGCCGGACACGGCGGATGCCGCAGGCGTGCGGGTCTATCTCAAAGAATTCCTGTCCGATCCGCGAGTGATTGAGGATCAGGGCCTGGTCTGGAAGCTGATCCTCAACGGCATCATCCTGCGCGTCCGCCCGGCCCGCAAGGCGCGCGACTATCTGAAGATCTGGAACACCGAGAGGAACGAGTCGCCGCTGAAGACCATCACGCGCTCGCAGGCCGACAAGCTGGCGGAAGCAATCGCCGATCACGACCACGTCGTGGTCGACTGGGCGATGCGCTATGGCAATCCATCGATCAAGCAGCGCATCGAAGCGCTGGCGGCGCAGGGCTGCGGCCGGCTGCTGCTGGTGCCGCTCTATCCGCAATATTCCGCGGCGACGTCGGCGACCGTTTGCGACGAAGCGTTTCGCGTGCTGGCCGGCATGCGCGCGCAGCCGATCCTGCGGGTGACGCCGCCTTATTACGATGATCCCGATTACATCGAGGCGCTGGCGGTCTCGATCAACGCGCATCTTGCGACGCTGCCGTTCCAGCCCGAGGTGATCCTCGCCTCGTTCCACGGCATGCCGAAGGAATACGTCGACAAGGGCGATCCCTATCAGGCGCAGTGCATCGCAACGACCAACGCGCTGCGCAAGCGGCTCGGGCTCGATGCCTCACGGTTGCTTCTCACCTTCCAGTCCCGCTTCGGCAAGGCCGAGTGGCTACAGCCCTATACCGACAAGACGGTCGAGAAGCTGGCCAAAGACGGCGTGCGGCGAATGGCCGTGGTCACGCCCGGCTTCTCCGCCGATTGCCTGGAGACGCTGGAGGAGATCGCGCAGGAGAATGCCGAGATCTTCCGGCATAATGGCGGCGAGCAGTTCGCGGCCATCCCCTGCCTCAACGACAGCGACGGCGGCATGGACGTGATCCGCCAGCTCGTGCTGCGCGAGTTGCAGGGCTGGATCTAGCGGGGCTGGTTCTGATTGTTAACGATCCGTGACACCGGACGCGGCTATTCGTTCGCATCTGGTAGTCCGGCAGCAGCTTCCTATGTGCTAGGTAGAACAACAGCCGGCTGAACCGGCGCGGCGGTCCTGCCGACCAATGCACGACCGCGCCCGGCGACGGTCTCGCCGGTCGCGCGGCGCCTTGGAGGACTTTATGACTGGCTTCGACATTTTCGCGATTGCGTTTGTTCTTCTTGTCATCGTCACGCTGTTCGCCGGGATCAAGACCGTTCCGCAGGGCTTTGACTGGACCATCGAGCGGTTCGGCAAATACACCCGCACGCTGTCGCCCGGCCTCAATCTGATCGTGCCCTATTTTGATCGCATCGGGCGCAAGATCAACATGATGGAGCAGGTGATCAACATTCCCGAGCAGGAGGTGATCACCAAGGACAACGCCACCGTGACGGTGGACGGCGTCGCGTTCTACCAGGTGTTCGATGCGGCGAAGGCGAGCTACGAGGTCGCCAATCTCAACCAGGCGATCACCGTGCTGACCATGACCAACATCCGCTCGGTGATGGGCTCGATGGATCTCGACCAGGTGCTGTCGCATCGCGACGAGATCAACGAGCGGCTGCTGCGCGTGGTCGATGCCGCGGTCTCGCCCTGGGGCGTCAAGGTCAACCGCATCGAGATCAAGGACATCGTGCCGCCGGCCGACCTCGTCGAGGCGATGGGCCGGCAGATGAAGGCCGAGCGCGTCAAGCGCGCCGACATCCTCCAGGCCGAAGGCCAGCGGCAGTCCGAGATCCTGCGCGCCGAGGGCGCCAAGCAGGGCCAGATCCTGCAGGCCGAGGGCCGCCGCGAAGCGGCTTTCCGCGACGCCGAGGCGCGCGAGCGGCTTGCGGAAGCCGAGGCCAAGGCGACCCAGATGGTGTCGGAGTCGATCGCCAAGGGCGACGTCGCGGCGCTGAACTACTTCATCGCCGACAAATACATCAAGGCGTTCGGCCAGCTCGCGGAGTCGCCGAACCAGAAGGTCCTGATGCTGCCGATCGAAACCTCGAGCGTGCTGGGCTCGCTCGCCGGTATCGGCGAGATCGCCCGCGCCACCTTCGGCGAGAGCGCAGCGTCCGCCAGCGCGGCGGCGCGGCGCGGCTCGGTGCCGTCGGCCGGTCCGACGCCGCCACCGCCGGTGCCGCCGCAGCGATAGAGATCCAAAGATGACTGGCTCCGCACACTCCTTGCACCTCTCCCCTTGTGGGAGAGGTCGGATCGCGTCAGCGATCCGGGTGAGGGGTCTCTCTCCGCGGAGAGACCGTCACCCCTCATCCCAACCCCTCTCCCACAAGGGGAGAGCGGCTTTTGACTGTTGAGAGGTCACGTCATGGCCGAGATGTTTTCGACACTGGGTACCTGGAACTGGCTGATCTTCGGCTTCATCCTGATGGCGCTGGAGCTCGCGGCGCCCGGGGTGTTCCTGTTCTGGCTCGGGCTCGCGGCGCTCGTGGTCGGCCTGCTGTCGTTCGTGTTCACGCCGTCCTGGCAGATGCAGCTGTTGATGTTCGCGGTGTTCGCCGCGCTGGCGGTGCCGGCATGGCGGCATTTTGCCAAGGGCGCGACTGCGGCGAGCAAGACCAATCCGTTCCTCAACCGCCGCAACGAAGCCCTGGTCGGTCGCGAATTCACGCTGGAGAAGCCGATCGTCGATGGATCAGGCACGGTGCGGATCGACGACACGATCTGGCGTGTCGCCGGCCCTGATGCACCGGCCGGCAGCCGGGTGAAGGTGGTGCGCGCCGACGGCGCCAGCCTGACGGTGGCCGCGGTCTAGACTCGGCTCCTCTCTCGTCGTCCCTGCGAACGCAGGGACCCATACGCCGCGGCGGATGTTGTGATCGAGACTCGTTGTTCCAACGTCGCGCAACAATGACCATTGGTGGCTATGGGTCCCTGCGTTCGCAGGGACGACAGCGAGTTCGTTGCTGCTTTGCCGTCATACTCCCCCGCGTTCCCGCGACGTGAATCGTTTGAGGCTTTCTGGCGTCTTCACCCCAATCCTCTTCCCGTCAGAACGGGGAGAGGGAGGATCAGCGCTTGCTCCAGCGCTCGGCGAAGCGATGGAGCGGCGTGAAGGTTTGGAACAGCTCGCGGCCGAGCGCGGTGAGGCCGTAACCATCATCCGTCAGCTCGACGAACCCGGCCGCGCGTAGCTCGGTCAATCGCGTCTGCAGGATGGTCGGCGAGGCCTCGTCGCAGGCGGTGCGCAGCGCGCGCGAGGTCAGTGCGCCCTCGCGCAGCTCCCAGACGATGCGCAAGGTCCAGCGCCGTCCCAACAGATCGAGCAGCGCCATGATCGGGCGGCCGGACCGCGAGCCGCGGACGCCGGGTTTTGCGGTCGGAACCTGCTTGGGCATGTCGCGAATCCCTCTCGAATCTCTCTTGCGTCGATCGCTACAGATATTGTAGCGTAATGCTACATTAAATGTAGCAACGGGATCAGCCCATGTCACGCATCGCGCCGCTCGATCCACCCTATGCGGCGGACGTTCAACAGCATTTTGACCGCATCATGCGCGGCAAGCCGCCGCTGGTATTGTTCCGCATGATGGCCGGCCATCCGCGCGCCTGGGAGAAATTCCGCGGCGGCAGCCTGCTCGACCGCGGGCCGCTCTCCTTGCGGGACCGGGAGATCGTGATCGACCGCACCTGCGCGCTCAACGCCTGCGAATATGAATGGGGCGTGCATGTCACCGCGTTCGGCGCCGCCGCCGGGTTGTCGGAGCAGCAGGTCCACGCCACCGTGCATGGTGCGGCCGGTGCCGACTGCTGGTCGCCGGCTGAACGGGCGCTGATCGCGGCGGTCGACGCGCTGCATGCGCACGCGACGTTGAGCGAGCAGGAATATGCCGCGCTGTCGGCGAACTACGACGACGATCAGGTGCTGGAGATCATCCTGCTGTGCGGCTTCTACCGCACGGTCTCCTACCTCGCCAACGCGCTGGCCCTGCCGCTGGAGGCGACCGCGGCGCGGTTTCCGGCGCAGCCACAGTCATTCCGGGGCGATGCATAGCATCGAACCCGGAATCTCGAGATTCCCCGATGCGCAATTGCGCATCTGAGGTTCACGCTTCGCGTGCCCCGGAATGACGGAGCGAAATTACGCCACGCCCGCGCGCAGCAGATCGTGCAAATGGATGATGCCGACCGGCTTCTTGGCATCGGTCACGATCAGCGTCGTGATCTGTGAGGCGTTGAGCAGCTCCAGCGCTTCGCCGGCCAGCGTGTCGCGACCGATCGTCTTCGGCGTCCGGGTCATGACCTCGTCGACCGACAGCGTCAGCAGGTCGGGGCGCATCTGCCGGCGCAAATCGCCGTCGGTGACGATGCCGACGAGATGGCTGTGGCTGTCGACGATGCCGACGCAGCCGAAGCCCTTGGAGGTCATCTCGACCAGCGCATCCGACATCTTGGTGCCGAGCGGTTTCAGCGGCAGCGCGTCGCCGCTGTGCATCAGGTCGCGGGCATATTTCAGCAGCGCGCCGAGCTTGCCGCCGGGATGCAGCACGCTGAAATCGGTCGAAGTGAAGCCGCGGCCCTCGAGCAGCGCGATCGACAAGGCATCGCCGAGCGCCAGCATCATCAGCGAAGACGTGGTCGGCGCCAGATTGTGCGGGCAGGCCTCGCGCGCCTTGGGCAGCGTCAGCTGCACATCGGCGGCCTTGCTCAGCGTCGAGTCCTTGTCGGCGGTCATCGCGATCAGCGGAATGCCGAACCGCGCCGCATAAGCGATCAGGTTGCGCATCTCCGGCTGCTCGCCGGACCATGACAGCGCGAGGATCACGTCCTCGGCGGTGATCATGCCGAGGTCGCCGTGGCTCGCTTCCGCCGCGTGGACGAAGAACGCCGGCGTGCCGGTCGAGGCGAAGGTCGCGGCGATCTTGCGGCCGATATGACCCGACTTGCCGAGCCCGGTCACGATCAGCCGTCCCTTGGCCTTGCAGATCAGCTCGGCCGCCGCGGTGAACGGCGCGCCGAGGTCGGACTTGAGTGCCGCGGAGATCGCCGCGACGCCGCTTGCTTCGGCATCGAGGGTGCGGAGCGCCGACTGAACGGCGCCGTCATCGGGGCCGGATGATTTGGTCATCAGCGGTTTCGGTTTGGCCATTTCGGATTCCAGGGGAGGGGTTATGCACCCGGGCGTCTCCCTTAGCACGTTCGATTCCGCGATGCGACGCGCGGCGGCGGATCCTCAACGGCTCATTAACCATAATTGTTTTAACTCCATTAACGACGTTTTTCGCCGCCCTGGCGGGATGCGTACGTCAAGTGCATGAATTCGTTGGAGTATTTCCATCGTGTGGCGGCGGCCAGCAAGCGGCCCAAATCGGCGCGGACGCCTCGTTCGCGTGGTTTTGCCATGCCTTGGTTTGCCATGCCTTGCGCTGACTGCGACGACTGGGCTCGTCAACGCCCAGACCGTGACGCCGGATCTGTTCAGCCCGAACCGGCAGAGCCAGGTGATCACGCAGGATTCGCCGCTGCGCCGGACCACGGCCGACGCCATGGATCCGCTCAACGGCCTGAAGCTGCCGGACGCCGATCCCAGCCGGCGCGCCTCGTCGTCGGCAACACCATCGGAGCGCGTCGGACAGATCCCGACCTACGGTCTTCCGGCTGCCAACGGCGCTTCGACGTCAGGCTATGACTCGCTCAATCGAAAACGGCTGAAGCCGAAATATTACCCGGGCCAGGCCAAGCCGAAGCCGCCGCCGGGACCCGGCTCGCCGGTGCCGACGCCGCCGCCGCTGACCGCGGCCGGGCAGTTGCGGCTGTCGATCCCGCCGTCGGAGACCGCCAGCAAGCCGCCGGTGCCGCCGGCGATGGCCGGCACCATCGTCGGCCAGCCGCCGCGCAGGCGGCTCAAGATCGACGACGATCCGTTCGGCGCAGTCGGCGACTACGCCGGCTCGTTCATGGTCAAAACCGCTGTCGAGGTGATGGCCGGCTACGACACCAATCCGGGCCGCTTGAATTCGCCGCAGGGCAAGGCGTTCTACATGGTCGCGCCGGAATTCGTCGCGATGTCGGACTGGGAGCGCCACGCCGTCGTCGCCGATCTGCGCGGCTCGTTCACCGGCTATGGCTCCCAGCTGACGCCGATTGATGGCACGCCGCTGTCGGCGCCGCTCGATGTCGACCGCCCGAATTTCACCGGCCATATCGACGGCCGTCTCGATGTCTCCCGAGACACGCATCTGCTGGGACAGGCCCGTTTGCTGGTCTCGACCGACAATCCCGGCAGCCCGAATGTGCAGGCCGGCCTCGCCAGATATCCGATCTACACCACGGTCGGCGGCACTTTCGGCATCGACCAGAATTTCAACCGCATGCAGGTCTCACTGGGTGGCACTATCGACCGCACCGATTACCAATGGTCGAAGCTCACCGATGGCACCTCGTCGTCGAACGACGATCGTAACTTCACGCAATATGGTGGCGTCGGCCGCTTCAGCTATGAGCTGAATCCGGCCGTGAAGCCGTTCGTCGAGGTGGAGGGCGACAGCCGCTTCCACGATCTCTATCTCGACCGCAATGGTTACGCGCGCAACTCCTCGGGCGGTTACGCCAAGGTCGGCACGTCCTTCGAGTTCACCCGGCTGTTGTTCGGCGAGGTCTCGATCGGCTACGCTAGGCGCGACTATGTCGACCCGCGGCTTAGCCCACTCGAAGGCCTGCTCACTACGGCCTCGCTGACCTGGACCGCGACGCCGCTGACCACCGCCAAATTCTATTCCGACACTCAGCTGGGCGAGACCACGCTGCCCGGCACCTCCGGCGTGCTGTCGCGCACCTACACCGTCGAGGTCGATCACGACTTCCGCCGCTGGCTGACCGGTATTGGCAAGTTCACCTACGGCACGCTCGATTACCAGGGCGACAACCGCACCGACACGATCTACTCGGTGTCGGCCGACCTGATCTACAAGATGACCCGCAGCCTCTGGATCAAGGGCACCGTGCGCCGCGACTGGCTGGATTCGAACCAGCCGGGACAGAGCTCGGCATCGACGGTGGTGATGCTGGGCGTGCGGGTGCAGAACTGAGCTGCTGACGTCTTTTTGCAGCGCGCAGCCCTAACATTAGTTGTCTCAGTAATCCGCTATTGCTATCTCCTCTCAGTGCTGGTGGCCCCGAGCTCCTGGTCCAAGAGATCAGGATCAAAGCTGGAAAGCCTGTCTTTCAGCACGTCGTATTGCTTCAACAATGCCTCATCGGCTGTCTTAGAGAGAACCTTCCCACTTATGGCCGCGTAACGGAGCCAAAGGTGAACCGGCTTCTCCTTTTCGCGAAGGCGTTCCCAAAGTCCAAGTGCGGCGTCCCAATTTTCGTTTGCCATCTCATATTTGCATCTCAGGCCGATTCTAATGTCGTGATGCGTTCTAAAGCGCTGGTCCAGATCGTCTAGCCGCCCACATATGGAGCGAGCTCATTGGCCTGTTGATCAGTGATTGCAAACTTTGAGCCTCTGAATTGACGTAAGATCAATCGTTTTGCGTCGTCTTCCTTTAGAGGGCCAACGCTAATACACGGGAATCCCTTTTCGGGCGGCGCGAATCGAACTTTTCTGCGCGAAACAATTGCAAAACGTATAGCTTCGCTGTTCCTCGCGATGGCAATCATGTCGGCGAATTCGGACTTTACAAATCCGTCGTTGTCGAGGAGGCCGCCATCGTCTTGCAGGATCAGTAGTTCTCGTGCATCCACGAACGCTTTCGCGAGCCTTTCAAAAATTACGCTCAGATCACGCGATGAAGTCTTCTCGAGTGTGGAAATGCGCGATTTCGTGGCAGCTATTGATGGCGATGGATTAATATCTTCCTCAATCTTTATCACCAAATCGGCGAGGCTATCTCCATCCTGAATGCGGAAGGTCTGCGATTTTGGAAGTGACAAGAGGTTTGCGCAGACATGCCTGCAGAGCGTCTTCCGTCCGACGCCTTCAAGGCCGAAAAAGCTGAAGACGTGCGGTTCGTCTAGCGAACTCGTTGGCGAAAGTACTGCCTCCGCTTCTTCAATCTCTGATTGCCTGCCGACGAAGTAGGGCGACTGCTTTTGCGACAAGCGACGTTGGAATAGGTATTGAATTTCACGAGTTATAGAAGCGACTGAATTGAGGCTGACAACTCGGGCCTTCTTTAGCCAGTCAGGCAACTCATCTATTGGAAGATCATCAATGATGATTGCCGCAATCGAATCTATCTTTCCCGCGAGTCTTAGTGCTTGAGCCTGAGTCAATTCCTTCTGCACCCAATCCGACTGGATTGAATTGCGACTTGCAAAGAGCACAAAGAGCTCTGATACTTCTAAACCCCTCTCAATTGAGGTCTCAAAATCCACTGCAGTGTCAAATGTGAAATCGTCGTAGACGATGTATGAACGTCCGAGCCGATTGGCCACAGCGGACACTATGTGTTTGTCCTTGGATGAATGCGACAAAAATACCTTCAATTGTCTTCCCCCTACGGCAATGTTCTTCTTGGAAATGCCGCACCCTATCATTTTTCTACCTGGAATTGCTATAGGCGTTCCACACTCCTCTATCAAAAGGCGCGGGCGGGCTTCGCCAGACCGGTCGTCTGTACGATGGCGACCAGCCCCGGGTCACGGCGCGGAATGCTGAGCGTTGCCGTGCTGGCATGCCGGTGTGGACGCAGGACAGGCAACCGCTGTAGGGGCACGCTGCGCTACGGCAGCACATGCGGGCATCCAGTACGCCGCGGCCGATCGGCTCAATCTCTGAGGTCTCTGGAATACTGGATCGCCCGCTTTCGCGGGCGATGACAGTTCAATGTGTGGATGTGGATTGCCGCAACGGCCGGGGCGATTACCCCGGCAGGTCGGTCTTGCCCATCAGGAAGCTGTCGATCGAGCGCGCGCACTGGCGGCCTTCACGGATCGCCCAGACCACGAGCGACTGGCCGCGGCGCATGTCGCCGGCCGAGAAAATCTTGGCGCGCGAGGTCTGGTAATCCTGCAGGGACGCACGGACGTTGCCGCGCTGGTCGAGCTCGACGCCCAAGGTCTTGAGCAGGCCCTCGTGCACCGGATGCACGAAGCCCATCGCCAGCAGCACGAGCTCGGCGTCGAGCGTGAACTCGGTGCCGGGCAGCGGCTTGAACTTGTCGTCGACCTTGACGCAATGCAGCTTGCTGACCTTGCCGTCCTTGCCTTCGAACTTGGTCGTCAGCACGGCGTATTCGCGCACCGCGCCTTCGGCCTGGCTCGACGATGTCCGCATCTTCAGCGGCCAGTTCGGCCAGGTCACGCCCTTGTTCTCGTGCTCGGGCGGCGCCGGCATGATCTCGAGCTGGGTCACCGACTTCGCGCCCTGCCGGAACGAGGTGCCGATGCAGTCCGATCCGGTGTCGCCGCCGCCGATCACGACGACATGCTTGCCACCGGCGAGGATGTCGGCGGCGCCGTTCAGCGGCTCGCCGGAGACGCGGCGGTTCTGCTGCGGCAGGAAGTCCATCGCGAAGTGGATGCCGGAGAGATCGCGACCCGGAATCGGCAGGTCGCGCGGGGCTTCCGCGCCGCCGGTCAGCGCCACGGCGTCATACTGCTTGGCGAGCTCCTGCGGATCGATCGCGCCCGGGGTGCTTCCACCGACGGCCTTGCCGTAATGGAAGGTGACGCCTTCGGCTTCCATCTGCTGAACGCGGCGGTCGATGATGCCCTTCTCCATCTTGAAGTCGGGAATGCCATAGCGCAGCAGGCCGCCGGCCTTGGCGAACTTCTCGTAGACATGCACCTCGTGGCCGGCGCGCGCGAGCTGCTGGGCTGCGGCGAGGCCCGCCGGGCCTGAACCGATCACGGCGACCTTCTTGCCGGTCTTCTCAGCCGCGATCTCCGGCTTCAGCCAGCCATTGTCCCAGGCGCGGTCGACGATCGCGCATTCGATCGTCTTGATGGTGACCGGGTTGTCGTCGATGTTCAGCGTGCAGGACGCTTCGCACGGCGCCGGGCAGATCCGGCCGGTGAATTCGGGGAAGTTGTTGGTCGAGTGCAGGTTGCGCGAGGCCTCTTCCCAGTTGCCCTGATAGACGAGGTCGTTGAAATCGGGGATCTGGTTGTTGACCGGACAGCCCGGCGTGCCCGGCGCGGTCGAGCCGGTGCCGTGGCAATAGGGGATGCCGCAATTCATGCAGCGCGCGGCCTGGTCGCGCGTGTCCTTCTCGCTCAGCGGAATGACGAACTCGTTGAAGTTCTTGAGCCGATCGGCGACCGGCTCGTACTTGCGGTCATGCCGCTCGATCTCGAGAAAACCTGTGATCTTACCCATTGAAACCCGATGCCCCTGCATCTCAGTTGTTCCGTCATTCCGGGCTGCGCCGCGGGGCGCAGACCCGAAGTCTCGAAGTGGTTTTGCGCAATTCCGGGTTCGCGCTCGGCGCGCCCCGGAATGACGCGTGGTCGTGACTTACGCGCCGATCGCGATCTTCGGCTCGGCGTCGGCGTTGGCCTTCATTTCCTTCAGCGCGCGGCGGTACTCCACCGGCATCACCTTGCGGAATTTCGGCAGCCAGGCCTTCCAGTTGGCGAGGATCTCCGCCGCCTTCTTCGAGCCGGTCAGCTTGGCGTGACGGGTGATCAGGACATGCAGCCGCTCCACATCGGAGTCGAGCAGGTTCTGGAACACGTCGACCCGGCCATGCGCCTCGAGATCGCCGGAGTGATGGTAGGTGTCGGCGTTGATCATCTCCTCCGACAGCACCGGCTCCAGCTCGACCATCGACAGGTTGCAGAGCTTGTCGAAGTCGCCGGTCTCGTCCAGCACATAGGCGATGCCGCCGGACATGCCGGCCGCGAAGTTGCGCCCGGTCTTGCCGAGCACCACCACGATGCCGCCGGTCATGTATTCGCAGCAGTGATCGCCGGCGCCTTCGACGACCGCGACCGCGCCGGAGTTGCGCACCGCGAAGCGCTCGCCGGCGATGCCGCGGAAGTAGCACTCGCCCGCGATCGCGCCGTACATCACGGTGTTGCCGACGATGATCGACTCTTCCGGCACGATGCCGGAGATCTTCGGCGGCTTGACGATGATGCAGCCGCCCGAGAGGCCCTTGCCGACATAGTCGTTGCCTTCACCCTCGAGCTCGAAGGTGACGCCCTTGGCGAGCCAGGCGCCGAACGCCTGTCCCGCCGTGCCCTTCAGGCCGACATGGATGGTGTCGAGCGGCAGGCCGGCATGGCCGTAGATCTTGGCCACCGCGCCCGACAGCATCGCGCCGGCGGAACGGTCGGTGTTGTTGATCTCTTCCTCGATCTTGACCGGCGCGCCGCGATCGAGCGCGGCCTGCGCCTGCTCGATCAGCCGGCGGTCGAGCACGGCATCCAGATGATGGTTCTGGCTCTCCGAGTGATAGATCGTCTGGCCCTTCTCCTCCTTCTGCCGCACGAACAGCTTGGAGAAGTCGAGGCCCTTGGCCTTCCAGTGCGAGACCAGCGCGGTCTGGTCCAGCATCTGGACCTGGCCGACCATGTCGTCGAACTTCTTGTAGCCGAGCTGCGCCATGATCTCGCGGACTTCCTCGGCGACGAAGAAGAAGTAGTTGATGACGTGCTCGGGCTGGCCGGTGAAGCGCTTGCGCAGCACCGGATCCTGGGTCGCGACGCCGACCGGGCAGGTGTTGAGGTGGCACTTGCGCATCATGATGCAGCCTGCCGCGATCAAGGGCGCGGTGGCGAAGCCGAACTCGTCGGCGCCCAGCAGCGCACCGATCACGACGTCACGGCCGGTGCGGAAGCCGCCGTCGACCTGCACCGCGATGCGGCTGCGCAGCCGCTGGCGCACCAGCGTCTGATGGGTTTCGGCAAGGCCGATCTCCCACGGCGAGCCGGCATGCTTGATCGAGGTCAGGGGCGAGGCGCCGGTGCCACCCTCGAAGCCTGCGATGGTGACATGGTCGGCGCGCGCCTTGGCGACGCCGGCGGCAACCGTGCCGACGCCGACCTCGGACACCAGCTTGACCGAGACCTGGCCGTCGGGATTGACGTTCTTGAGGTCGTAGATCAGCTGGGCGAGGTCTTCGATCGAGTAGATGTCGTGATGCGGCGGCGGCGAGATCAGGCCGACGCCCGGCGTCGAGTGCCGGACGCGCGCGATCGTCGCGTCGACCTTGTGGCCGGGCAGCTGGCCGCCTTCGCCGGGCTTGGCACCCTGCGCCATCTTGATCTGCATCATGTCGGAGTTGACGAGGTATTCCGTCGTCACGCCGAACCGGCCCGAGGCGACTTGCTTGATCGCCGAGCGCATCGAATCGCCGTTCGGCATCGGCTTGAAGCGGTCGGACTCCTCGCCGCCTTCGCCGGTATTCGACTTGCCGCCGATCCGGTTCATCGCGATCGCGAGCGTGGTGTGCGCCTCGCGCGAGATCGAGCCGAACGACATCGCGCCGGTCGAGAACCGCTTGACGATATCCTTGGCCGGCTCGACGTCCTCGAGCTTGACCGGCTTGCGCTTGTCGTCCTCGGCGCCCTTGATCCGGAACAGGCCGCGCAGCGTCAGCAGACGCTCGGACTGCTCGTTGAGGATCTTGGCGAACGCCCGGTAGCGCTCCAGCGAGTTGCCGCGCACGGCATGCTGCAAGGTCGAGACCGATTCCGCGGTCCAGGCATGGTCCTCGCCGCGGGTGCGGTAGGCGTACTCGCCGCCGACATCGAGCGCGGTCTTGTAGATCTGGCCGTCACCGAACGCGTCGGTGTGGCGCCGCACGGTCTCCTCGGCGATCTCGCCGAGGCCGACGCCCTCGATCCTGGTGTGGGTGCCGGCAAAATACTTGGCGACGAAGTCGGCCTTCAGGCCGACCGCGTCGAAGATCTGCGCGCCGCAATAGGACTGGTAGGTCGAGATGCCCATCTTGGACATCACCTTGAGCAGGCCCTTGCCGATCGACTTGATGTAGCGCTTGACGATCTCGTAGTCGTCGAGCGCGCCAGGCAGCCGGTCCTTCATCGCGAGGATGGTTTCGAACGCGAGATAGGGGTTGATCGCTTCGGCGCCGTAGCCGGCGAGGCAGGCGAAGTGATGCACTTCGCGCGGCTCACCGGATTCCACCACAAGGCCGACCGAGGTGCGCAGACCGGTGCGGATCAGATGGTGATGCACGGCGGCGCAGGCCAACAGCGACGGGATCGGGATCCGGTCGGTGCCGGTCATGCGGTCCGACAGGATGATGATGTTGATGCCCTCGCGCACCGCGCCCTCGGCGCGCGCGCAGAGCTCGTCGAGCACCTGCTCCATGCCCGCCGCGCCGAAGCCGGCGTGGAAGGTGGTGTCGAGCGTGCGCGACTTGAAGTGGGTCTCGGCGACGTCGGAGATCGAGCGGATCTTTTCGAGGTCGGTGTCGGTGAGAATCGGCTGCCGCACTTCGAGGCGCTGGGTCGAGGCGACGCCCTGCAGGTCGAACAGGTTCGGCCGCGGCCCGATGATCGAGACGAGGCTCATGACGATTTCCTCGCGGATCGGATCGATCGGCGGGTTGGTCACCTGCGCGAAGTTCTGCTTGAAGTAGGTGAACAGCTGCTTCGGCTTGTCCGACAGCGCCGAGATCGGCGTGTCGTTGCCCATCGAGCCGGCGGCTTCCTCGCCGGTCGACGCCATCGGCGTCATCAGGATGTTGATGTCTTCCTGGCTGTAGCCGAACGCCTGCTGGCGATCGAGCAGCGGCAGGTTGGAGCGCACGCCCTTGGCCGGCGCATCCGGCAGTTCCTCGAGCTGGATCTGGGTGCGATGCAGCCAGTCGGCGTAGGGGTGGCTCTTGGCGAGGTCGGCCTTGATCTCGTCGTCGGGAATCAGGCGGCCCTGCTCGAGATCGACGAGCAGCATCTTGCCGGGCTGCAGCCGCCACTTGGTGACGATCTGGTCCTCCGGAATCTTCAGGACGCCCATTTCGGACGCCATCACGATGCGGTCGTCCTTGGTGACGAGGTAGCGCGCCGGGCGCAGGCCGTTGCGATCGAGCGTGGCGCCGATCTTGCGGCCGTCGGTGAAGGCGATCGCGGCCGGGCCGTCCCACGGCTCCATCAGCGCGGCATGATATTCGTAGAAGGCGCGGCGCTGCTCATCCATCAGCGGATTGCCGGCCCACGCTTCCGGAATCATCATCATGACAGCATGCGGAAGGGAATAACCGCCCTGCACCAGGAATTCGAGCGCGTTGTCGAAGCAGGCGGTGTCGCTCTGGCCTTCATAGGAGATCGGCCACAGGCGGCTGATGTCCTTGCCGTAGAGCTCCGAATGCACGGAAGCCTGCCGCGCTGCCATCCAGTTGACGTTACCGCGCAGCGTGTTGATTTCGCCGTTATGGGCGATCATCCGGTAGGGATGCGCCAGCGACCAGGTTGGGAAGGTGTTGGTCGAGAAGCGCTGATGCACCAGCGCCAGCGCGCTGTCGAAATCGGCTTCGTGCAGGTCGGGATAGTACTTGCCGAGCTGGTCGGCGAGGAACATGCCCTTGTAGATCACGGTGCGGCACGAGAACGAGCACGGATAGTAGCCCGCCATGCCGCGGTCGCGGCGCTGGTAGATCGCCTGCGAGATCGACTTGCGCAGGATGTAGAGCCGGCGCTCGAAATCGTCCTCGTTCTTGGCTGCACCATTGCGGCCGATGAAGACCTGCATGTGGTAGGGCTCGGTCGGCTTCACGGTGACGCCGAGCGAGGAGTTGTCTGACGGCACGTCGCGCCAGCCGAGCAGCTTGAAGCCCTCGTTCTTGATCTCGTCGGCGATGATGCTCTTGATCACGTTCCGCCACGCCGCATCGCGCGGCATGAACAGCGCGCCGATGGCGTATTCGCCGGGCTGCGGCAGCTTGAAGCCGAGCTCGGAGGTCTTGCGCGCGAAGAACGTGTGCGGGATCTGCACCAGGATGCCGGCGCCGTCACCGGCGCGCGGATCGGCGCCGACGGCGCCGCGATGCTCGAGGTTGCACAGGATGCTCAGCGCGTCGGAGACGATCTGATGCGACTTCTGGCCCTTGATGTTGGCGATGAAGCCGACGCCGCAGGAGTCTTTCTCCAGGCTCAGGTCGTAGAGGCCTTCGGCTTGCGGGCGCCAGGTGTGCAGTTCGGGTGTGTGCGGTCCAAAGGACGCATCATGCGCGGCATCGGCGGCTTTCGAGTCCGCGGTCGCCGACAGCGTACCTGCCACGATGATTTCGCGCTCGAATTCCGACCCGCTCATGTGTCCTCTCCCTTTCGTAAGGGGCCTCACCCTATTTGGCGCACCTTGGACGTTGCGGCACCCAC
Source organism: Bradyrhizobium macuxiense (assembly GCF_007993935.1). GTDB lineage: Bacteria > Pseudomonadota > Alphaproteobacteria > Rhizobiales > Xanthobacteraceae > Bradyrhizobium > Bradyrhizobium macuxiense_A. Next base: position 108,131 of record NZ_VITY01000005.1, read on the forward strand.
CGGGCCACCGCTCGTCCGCCGCGAGCCGCATTTTCCTAAATTCAGACGACGGGCGTTTCAACGTCCCCTAGGGGACGGCCCTGCCTGCAGCATTCTCGGAGCCCGGGGCGCCGAGGTCCTCCTTGCGAAGGTTCTCGTTGCAATCCCCATGCCGGGATGGCCTCGAAATTGAGACAGCCTTACTGTCCTAACCTCGACCTTGCCAAATTTTTGTCTATCACACAAGCGCGAGGAAGTCCTCGCCCGCATGCTTGGAATGAACGGCTCGGCCGGCTCGCCGCGCCCCCGATTCGAAGCAAACACGCCGTGATCTGGCCCAAGGAGCGACCAAGGACCGCCGAATTTCAAACTGAAATTTTGTCCCCGGGCAAGCCAGCGAGAGAGCGGGAACGCTCCCAGGCGGGGCAGACAGGAGTTACGGCGATGAAGTTGTTCACAGGTTCGGTTGCAGCCGCCGCCCTCGCGCTCAGCGCAGTCTCGGCCGAGGCCCAGCTCGCGACGTCCGCCCGGATCGGCAGCCCGGCTTTCGTCAGGGTCTCCGACATGGACGGGCCCTACGCCGCCATGCCCGAAGTTCCGCCGCCGCCGCGCTTCGGCCGTGTCCCGAGCCTGCTGCCGCCGGTCGAGGTCTACACCGTGCTGCGCGAGAACGGCTATCTGCCGCTCGGCGCCCCCCAGCAGCGCGGCTTCGTCTACACGATCTCGGTGATCGACCAGGGCGGCGACGACGGCCGGCTGGTGATCGACGCCCGCGACGGGCACATCATCCGCTTCACCCCGGCCAATCGGCTCGGCGACAATTACGAGGAGGAGATGAGCGCAACCTACGGCCCGGTCGGCCCGATGCCGCGGGCGATCCAGGCCCGGGTGCCGCGGCCGCCGCTCCCGATCCCCCATGTCGCGAGCCGCGTGCCGGTGCCGAAGCGCAGCCCGCTCAACGCCAAGGCCCAGGCTCCCGCTGCTGCTCCGGCGGGCCAGGCTCCCGCTGCGGCGGCCCAGGCCGCGGTGCCGCCGGCCGCGACGCCGCAGCCTGCGCCGGCCGCACCCGCGCCGGCCGAGCAGGCCGCGGCTGCGCCGAAGCCGGCCGAGACCCAGGCGGCCGCGACGTCGAAGCCCGTTCAGCAAGCCGAGGTCCCGACCGTCGGGCAGGCCGCGCCACCGCCGGCGGCACCCGCGCCCGCGATCCTGCCGACCCAGGCAATGCCCAAGGTGCAGGGGTTGGAATAAAGGCAACCGGCAACAAAAAACGCCCCGGTTTCCCGGGGCGTTTTCGCGTTCAGCCAATATCTGCTGACGCGGGGGGCATTGCTTAGGCAGCGACCTTCGCCGAGCCGTCGACGACCTGCGGGGCCTTCTCGCCGCCGCCGATCGGAATGCTGCGGGGCTTCTTGGCCTCGGGAATCTCGCGAACGAGATCGACGTGGAGCAGGCCGTTCTCGAGCGAGGCGTTCTTCACCTGCACGAAGTCGGCAAGCTGGAAGACGCGCTCGAACGCGCGGGAGGCGATGCCGCGATAGAGCACTTCCGAGCCGTTGCCGGAGTTCTCGTTGGCGGATTTCTCGCCCTTGATCGTCAGCGTGTTCTCCTTCGCGACGATCGAAAGCTCGGCCTGCGAGAAGCCGGAGACCGCGACGCTGATCCGGTAAGCATTCTCGCCGGTGCGCTCGATGTTGTAGGGGGGATAGCCGGGGCTGCCGTCCGAGGTCACCTGATCGAGCAGGTTGAAGAGGCGGTCGAAGCCGACGGTGGAACGATAAAACGGAGTGAGGTCGTAGCTACGCATAGGGTAGTCCTCCAATGAGCGACTGTTTCAGTTACCCGCCCGCCATCGGGCCGGGCTTAGATGTGTGCAGCCTCATGTTCCGGTTCCGAAACACTGGTAGCGGCCTGCACGGAGGTGATATGGGAGGGGTCACGTCGCGTTCAAGAGGCGGAAACCGCGTCGCTTTTTTTGGCGCCGACGTCCTTGATCTCCACCCTGTCCCACCACGCCGGTCTCCCGCATGACGCTCGTCTCGATTCCCGCCAACCCGGTTCCGGACGACGTTGTCAGTGGCACCATCAAAACATCGGATGGAGCCGAGCTGCGCTTCGCGCGCTGGGCGCCGCCGCCCGGCCGCAAGGGCACGGTCTGCGTGTTCGGCGGCCGCGGCGAGATGATCGAGAAATACTTCGAGACCGTGCGCGACCTGCGCGACCGCGGCTTTGCGGTGGCGATGATCGACTGGCGCGGGCAGGGCCATTCGTCGCGGCGGCTGCGCGATCCGCGCAAGGGTTATGTGCGCGACTTCGCCGACTACGAGGCCGACGTGGAGGCCTTCGTGCAGCAGGTGGTGCTGCCGGATTGTCCGCCGCCCTATTTCGCGCTGGCGCATTCGATGGGCGGCGCCGTGCTGCTGCGGGTCGCGCATGCCGGCAAGCGCTGGTTCGACCGCATGGTGCTGTCGGCGCCGATGATCGACCTGCCGCGCAAGCGCGTGTCGTTCTTTCCGAGCGCACTGCTTCGGATCATGCGCTGGACCGGGCAAGGCGGCAATTACGTTCCGGGCGGCGGCAGCGAGCTGGTCGGCCTCGCGCCCTTCATCGGCAATCCCGTGACCAGCGATCCGGTGCGCCACGCCCGCAACGCGGCGATCCTGGAGGAAGACCCGACGCTCGGCATCGCCGCACCGACGATCGCATGGGCCGACACCGCGTTCACCGCGATGCGCACCTTCCGCGGCATGTCGTATCCGTCCGAGATCCGCCAGCCGATCCTGATGCTGGCGGCGAGCAATGACGAGGTGGTGTCGACGGCCGCGATCGAGGAGTTCGCCTATCATCTGCGCGCCGGCTCGCATCTCGTGATCGCCGGCTCCAAGCACGAGATCCTGCAGGAGCAGGATCGCTACCGCGCGCAGTTCTGGGCGGCGTTCGACGCCTTCGTGCCGGGCACGCCGCTGTTCAAGTGAGCAGTCTATCGGTGTGGAGCTCGCAGCTCAGCCGTTGAGCAGCGCAACGATGCGGTCGGGAAAGCGCTTCTCGACGAACAGGGTCTTGACCTCGGCGACGCTGAGATAGCGGTCCTTGCCTTCGCCCTTGCCCATGATGTCGAGCAGCACCGGCCACTCGCCGAGCATCAGAAGCGGATAGTAACAGTGCAGGATGGCGTAGGGCGGCGGATGCTCATCCTTGGCGCGCTGGAAGTTCGCGGCCATGAAGGTCTTGATCTCGGAGGCCGACAGCCCGCGTTCGACGCTGCCGTCGGGCGCCTTGTAGTCCGAGCCGAAGGTCGCGAGCCGCGCGATCTCGTCCTCATGCACGACGGCATGCTGGTCGAGGATGCGCGAGCCGGCGCCATGCTTGTCGAGCGGGCCGTTGCGCAATTCGTCGAGGATCGCGCCCTGCAACAGGCTGCGCATTTGGCTGAACGGACCGATGCCGTTGGCCATCTGCGCGACCATGAAGATCTTGGCGCCGGCGTTGAGCGCCGGAAGGCCGGTCTTGCCGGTGGCGCGGTCGATGGTTTCGGTCAGCTCTCGCAGCGGCACGATATGGCCGCCGACATAGCCGCCGGCGACCAGTGCACGCAGGAACGGGCAGGGATTGTCAGGAGAGACCTGCGGTGCGGGCGCCGCGCTTGCAGCCGTATCGGACATCAAACCACATCCTGAAGAGCTTCAGCTTAAAAAGCATCCATTACCGGTGGATGAATTCGCTCAGGAGTCGACGGCGAATTTCGATGCGGATGCAACCAGAGCGATTTTGCCGAACGGGAGGCCGGCTTTCAAGAGGCCGTCGCGATAATGCGCGATGTCGGCCGGGTTCTTCCAGTGGAAATTGCGCAAGTGACGTTCGACCGTCAGCTCGGGATGGTTGGCGAGCAGCGCCTCGGCGGCCTGCGCGGCCTCCTCGGTGCGGCCGAGCTGGGCGAGCGCCGCGGCACGCACCGCAAGACCCTGCAAATGGTTCGGGTTGAGGTAGAGCGTTTCGCGCGACCACGACAGCGATGCGTCATACTGTCCGAGCAAATAATGGCTGAACGCGTTCAAGGCGCCCCACTGGTAGCGCGGGTCGCTGTTGCCGCGCTGGACCGCCGTCGAGAACAGATCGACCGCCTTGCGGTGGTCGCCGATCACCATGTGGCAAATTCCGAGCACGCCGCGCGCACCCATATCGTAGGGGTTGAGCTCGATCGCCCGCTTGATGGCGTCCATCGCGGCTTCATAGTGGCCCTGCATTGCGTGCAGATAGGCCAGCAGCGAAAACGCGAACGAGGAGCGGGGGTCGAGCCGCACGCTGCTCTCGGCCAGGCTGACCGACGAGGCCCACAATTCGCGCGTGCTCGGAATCCAGCCGAACTGGACGCTCTGGATCTGGATCAGTGCGAGATAAGCGCGCGCGATCGACAGCGCGGGATCGAGCTGGATCGCTTCCTTGAACAGCGCGATCGCGGTTTCGCAATCGTCCTTGGTCTGGTGATAGTAGTGCGACAGACCTTTCAGGAAGCGATCCCATGCCGTGAGTTCGGCATTCGGCGAGCGCGCCGGTGCCGAGGCCTCTGCACGGTAGATCTCCTGCGCGACCGCGGCGGACAGATTGGCGGTGATCTCGTCCTGCATCGCGAACAGGTCGCCCATGTCGCGATCGTAGCGGCCGGTCCACAACTGCTCGCCCTTCTCGGGCGCGATCAGCTCGGCGGAGACACGGATCTTGTTGCCGGCGCGCCGCACCGAGCCCTGGATCAGGTAGGTGGCGTCGATCTCGCGTGCGATCAGGCGGGTCGAGACGTTCTTGCCCTTGTAGGCGAAGGTCGAGTTGCGGCTCAGCACGCGATAGAAGGATTGCAGCGACAGCGCGTGGATCAGATCCTCGGTCAGGCCGTCCGAAAAATATTCGTCGGCGCTGCCGCTCAGATTGTCGAACGGCAGCACGCCGACGATCGCGGTCCGGTATTGCCCCGGCAGATGCGGGCCGTCGTCCGGAGCGTGCTCGTGGGCGTCAGTCCCGGCCGGCGCCCAGGTCCAGACATTGACCGGTTCGGCGATATTCTTGAAGCGATGCGGGCCGGCGTCGACCAGGCTGACGGCCAGCCGCCGTCCCGCCTCGGTGCGGGCCTTGTCCGAGACCGCGATGCCGCCGGGCGTAGCGACCGTCTCGAGACGGACGGCGATGTTGACGTCGTCGCCGAACACCTCGTCCTCGTCGGCCATGACGTCGCCCATGTGGACGCCCATCCGGAAATGCATGGCGCGGTCGGCCGGCAGATGTTCGTTGCGCTCGGCCATCAGGGTCTGCATCGCGACGGCGGCCTCGATCGCGCCGATGATGCTCGGAAATTCCAGCAGGAAGCCGTCGCCGGTGTTTTTGACGATTCGGCCGCCATGGTTGAGGATGATGGGGTAGATCGCGCTGCGGTGCGCCTTGAACGAGGCATGCGTCCCCGCCTCGTCGACCCCCATCATGCGGGAATAGCCGGCGATATCAGCGCAAAGAATGGCAGCGAGCCGTCTTTCCATGTCTCCTGTGCCCTGGAATGGCCACTTAGCCGAGGTGACCGAATCCGATACTTACAAGACAGGCCGGGTCTGGCGGAAGCTCGGTTTGCGGGCACCTATAATGCATAGTAGCAGGAATTGGCATGCGACCAACGGATCGTACAGTCCGTTTCTCTACTGAATTCGTGTGTCGCTGGGATGGCGCAGGTTGGCTGACCGTCCTTTCCGGTTGGTTACTTACATAGGTTAATCTCGCCCAATGCTGGGAATTCACGAACTTTGGCTGTTTGTCCTGTCCGGGCTGCTGCTTAACGTCACGCCGGGGCCGGATACCGCTTATATCATCGGACGCACGATTCAGCTCGGATGGCGCGGCGGTGCCGCTGCGGCGATCGGTATCAGCTGCGGCTGCCTGGTCCATGTGCTGGGCGCGGCGATCGGGCTGTCGGCGCTGCTGATGGCGTCGTCGACCGCGTTCCTGGCCGTCAAGCTGATCGGCGCGGCCTATCTGGTGCTGACCGGCCTGCAGATGCTGCTGTCGCGCGCCAAGCCGATCGCCGAGATCGCGGGGCAGGCCGGCGAGACCTCGATCTCGCGCGTGTTCTGGCAGGGCGCCCTGACCAACATCCTCAACCCCAAGGTGGCGCTGTTCTTCCTGGCGTTCCTGCCGCAATTCGTGGCGGCGGACTCGGCCCACAAGACGCTCGCCTTCCTGGTGCTCGGGCTGATCTTCATCACCGGCGGCACGCTGTGGTGTCTTGGCCTCGCGGCCTTTGCGGCGAAGGCCGCCGGCCGCATTCGGCAATCGACCGGCGTGATCGCCTGGATCAACCGTTCGCTCGGCGCGCTGTTCATCTATCTCGGCGTCCGCGTCGCCATGCTGGAGGCGCGCTAGTCTCTTAGCCGTGGATCTTGAGCAGTGCGCTGCCGGCGAGATAGATGCCGAGCAGAATCATCGAGATCAGGAACCAGCGGCGGAACACGTCCGGTTGCATCCGCGTGCGGACGGCCTGGCCGATGAACATGCCGGTGAACGACGCCACCATCGCGACCGCACCCGGTAGTGCGGTGGCCGCCGTCAGCAGGCCCGAGGCCGTCAGGTTGAACGCGAGCGCCAGGGTCGCGGTGGTGAAGAAGACGCCGAGCGCCTGCACCAGCTCGTCCCTCTCCATGCCGATCGCCTGCATGAACGGCATCGAGGGAATGACCTGGACGCCGGTCGCCGCCGAGATCAGCCCGGTGATGACGCCGACGATGCCGCCGATCCATTTCTCATTGCGCCGCGCGACCTTGAAGTTGAATCTGCTGAGGCCAACGATCGCGTAGATCACCAGCAGCACGCCGAGCACGACGGTGCCGTAGGCGGCGTAAGGCCCGGTCAACAGCCCGGCATTGATCCAGATTCCGGCGACGGTGCCGAGCATCAGCGGCCACAGCCGCCTGAGGATGTCGCGCAGATAGGGGCCGACAAAGGTCTGCCAGATATTGGTGACGATCGCCGGCACGATCACGATCGCGATCGCCTGGCCCGGCGCCATCGTGGTCGCGAGCAGCCCCATCGCGACCGTCGGCAGGCCGAGGCCGAGCGTGCCCTTGACGAAACCGGCGAGCAGGAAGGCGAACGCGATGAAGATCAGGAGATGGTCGACCATGGCCGGACATTGACCGATCGACGCGATCGGCACAATCTGGAGGTTACGGAGTTAGCCTTCGGGATGCCCGAAGGAATGGGGCGGGACACGTCATGCGGTTCGACCTGATCGATTTGCAATTGTTCATCGCGGTTTCCGATGCGCGCAGCATCACGCAGGGCGCGGCGCGGGCGAACATGGCGCTAGCCTCGGCGAGCGAGCGAATCAAGGGCCTCGAGGAGGCGCTCGGCGTCGCGCTGCTCAAGCGCGGGCGCCGCGGCGTCGAATTGACCGCGGCAGGCGAGAGCCTGCTCGGCCACGCCCGCATCGTCATCCACAATGTCGAGGCGTTGCAAAGCGATCTTGCCGCCTATGCCAGCGGTGTCCGCGCCAACGTGCTGCTGCTCGCCAACACCTCGGGCCTGTCGGAGCATCTGCCGCGGGCGCTCGCAGCCTTCCTGCACGAACATCCCGATATCAGCGTCGATGTCGAGGAGCGCGAGAGCACCGATATCGCGACCGCGATCGCCAGCGGCGCCGCCGACCTCGGCTTCGCCGCGGAGCACGCGCTGCCCGACAGCGTGGAGCGCTTCCTGTTCAGCGAGGACCGCCTGATGCTGGTGGCGCCGCGCCGCAGCGATCTCGGCAACCGCCGCCAGATCGACTTCCAGGAGGTGGTCGGGCGCGATTTCGTCGGCCTCACGGCGACGTCCGCGTTGCAGGTCCATATTTCCCGCCACGCGGCAAAGCTCGGTGCGCGGCTGCGCTTTCGTGCCCGCCTGCGCGGCTTCGACGCCATCTGCCAGATGGTCGCCGCCGATGTCGGCGTCGCAGTGATCCCGGAAACCGCGGCGCGGCGCTGTGCGGCGTCGATGGCGATCACGACGATAAGGATCCGCGACGGCTGGGCCAACCGCCGGCTGACGATCTGCGCGCGCAGCTTCAAGGCGCTGCCGCGCGCCGCCAAGCAGCTCGTGGAATATTTGCGGTCCGAAGCGCAGCGCTGACATGCGAGGAGAGAGTGCAATGCTCAGGGTTTGGGGACGGCGCAGTTCGTTCAACGTACAGAAGGTGATGTGGCTGATCGGCGAGCTCGATCTGGCGCACCAGCACATCGATGCCGGCGGCGCGTTCGGCGGGCTCGATGCGCCGGACTTCCTGGCGATGAACCCGCACGGCCGCGTGCCAGTGATCAGAGATGACGCGACAACCGTCTGGGAATCCCACGCCATCCTGCGCTACCTCGCCGCGCGGCATGGGGCGGGGCGGTTCTGGTCCGACGATCCCGTCATAAGGGCGCGGGTCGATGGCTGGATGGACTGGTCGCAAACCGCGCTTCAGCCGGATTTTCTCGGCGGCGTGTTTTGGGGATTCTTCCGCACGCCGGAGGGCCAGCGCAATCGGCTGGCGATTGAGCGCGCTGGTCCGCTGCGAGCAGCATTTCGCCAAGCTCGAACGTCTCCTTGAGAATAATCCGTTCCTGCTCGGCGAGACGCTGTCGCTCGCGGACATCACCGCCGGAACCTCGCTCTATCGCTACTTCGAGCTCGAGATCACGCGCCCGCCGCTGCCGGCGGTCGAGCGCTGGTATCGGACGCTGCAACAGCGCCCGCCGTTTCGTAAGCACGTCATGATTCCGTTCGAGGAGCTGCGCGGCCGGCTCGACTATTAGAGCGTTTTCGAGCGAAGTGGGCACCGGTTCGCGTGAAGAAACGCGTCAAGACAAGAATCCAGAGCTTCGGTCCTGATTCAATCAGAACCGAAGCTCTAGATCCTACTTCGTCGTCACCACGCCGGCATCCTGGATCACCTTCGCCCATCGCTTGATGTCGGCGGCGATGAAGTCGCGGAAATGCTCCGGCGTGTCGCCGGCCAATGTCAGGCCTTGCTCGGCGAGTTTTGCCCTGACCGCCGGATCGGCCATCGCATCGGTGGCGAGTTTGTTCAGTCTTGCGACGATCGCCGGTGGCGTTCCGGCAGGCGCGACCATGCCGTACCAGTTCTCGATGATCAGGTCGGGCATGCCGACCTCCGTCGTGGTCGGTACGTCGGGCGCGGTCGGGGCGCGTTCGCGGCCGCCGAGCGCGATCGGCCGCAGCGAGCCGGCCTTGATCTGCGGCAGGATCACCGGCAGGTCGAGGAAGGTCATCTGCACCTGCTGACCCAGCAGATCGTTCACCGCCGGCGCGGCGCCGCGATACGGCACATGCACGATGTCGATCTTCGCCGTCAGCTTGAACAATTCGCAGGCCAGATGCGGCAGGCTGCCGGGGCCGGAGGAGGCGAAGTTGAGCTTGCCCGGCTGCGCCTTGGCGAGCGCGACCAGCTCGCTCATGTTGTTCGCCGGCACGTTGGTGGCGACGACCAGCATCTCGGGCACGGTCGCGACCAGCGTCACCGGCGCGAGATCCTTCAGCGTGTCGTAGGCGACTTTTTCCATGCTCGGGCTGATCGCCAATGCGCCGGCGCTCGCGATCGCAACCGTGTAGCCGTCGGGCGTGGCCTTCGCGACCGCGTCAGTGCCGAGCACGCCGCCCTGGCCGGCGCGATTGTCGACGATGATCGGCTGCTTCACCAGCTCCGACATCTTCTGCCCGATCACGCGCGCGATGATGTCGTTCGGCCCGCCGGGCGGGAACGGGACGATCAGCCGGATCGGCTTGGTCGGGAACTCCTGGGCCGAGGCCGCAATGGGCGCGAGAAGCAGGAGAACGGCTACCACCAGCCTGCCGCACATCGTCATGTCGCCCATCCCTGACTTTTCTCGTTGCCGTCAGGATGGGCGCAGATCAGGCGCCCGGCAACTCAAGAAAACGGGCGATGAGAAGCTCAGGCGTTAAGCAGCTTCATTGCGGCTTCGTGCACGCGCGGGTCGCCGGCTGCGATGATGCGGCCGCCGCCTTGCGCCGGCTTGCCGTCCCAGGTGGTGACGACGCCGCCGGCGCCGGTGACGATCGGGATCAGGCCGGCAATGTCATAGGGTTTCAGCTCGGTCTCGATCACGAGGTCGAGGTGGCCGGCCGCGAGCATGCAATAGGAGTAGCAGTCGCCGCCGTAGCGCGACAGGCGCGCCGCTTGCTCGACGCGGCCGAAGCGGGCGCGGTCATCCGGATTCATCAGAAGCGGGCTCGTGGTGAAGACCGTTGCCTCTTTCAGCGTGGCGCAGCGCCGCACCGAGAGCCGCCGCTCGCCCGACGGCCCGGAATAGTTCGCCGAGCCGTTGTCGCCCAGGAAACGCTCGCCGATATAGGGCTGGTGCATCATGCCGAATACCGGCGTACCTTTATGCAGCAGCGCGATCAGCGTGCCCCAGATCGGAAAGCCGGCGATGAAGGACTTCGTGCCGTCGATCGGGTCGAGCACCCAGACATAGTCGGCGTCCTGCCGCTCGTTGCCGAATTCCTCGCCGACGATGCCGTGCTGGGGGAAGTTCGCCTTGATGAGCCGCCGCATCACCGCCTCGGCGGCCCGGTCGGCCTCGGTGACCGGATCGAAATCGTTCGAGCTCTTGTTGTCGACCGAGAGCGAGGTGCGGAAGAAGGGCAGGATGGTTTCGCCGGATGCGGTCGCGAGGCGGCCGATGAAGGCGGTAAAGTCGATGACCGTCACGGCATGTCCCCGAAATGCGCAAACGACGCGGAAAGGATCGAATGCGCTCTTGCCTAGCTCAATCCAATGCGGCGCGCACGATTAACGGAGTGTTATCCCAGCCTGATGACCGGTTCCGGACTTTCGATTTGGCTTCGGATTCGAAAGCCGCCCTGCCTCCAGAGTGGATCACGAAGTCGCGAGTTCTGGTATACAAGCTATGCGCAAACCGCCATCCGATCGGAATTTCTTCTGTAAGATGTTGATATAGAATAATAAAAATTGCGGATCTGGATCTGTGACAAATTCGACAGCCTACTAACAAATACGCGGGAAATGTTTCGAAAGTTCTTGCGTTTTGTGCAGCGCGGTCGCATATTGTTGCGGTGCGGTAGCGCCTCGCGCTATCGCTGCCCTCCTTGGGCGTTTCCTCCCTAGACTTGGGCCGCTTGTTCATTCAAGCGGCCCTTTTTTCTTGGCCCTTCCTTGGCTCGACGTTTCCAGGCGTGAATGCGGAATCCAGTTTCGCATCCGGTCACGCCGCCAACTGAATTCCCGGTTCACGACTTCGTCGATCACCGCAGTCGATTCGAGGACGCCGCTACTCCGCCGCGGCCTGGAACGGCCCGAGATCACCGAACGGGATCTTTGCGAGCGCATCCGCGAGCGTCGCGAAGTCGGCTGCCACCTGGGCGAAGCGCGGTCCGCGCTCGCGGTGGCGCTCATCCATATAGACCGCGCGATTGAGCTCGATCTGCACGGTGTGCAGGCCGCTCGCCGGGTTGCCGTAATGCTCGGTGATGAAGCCGCCGGCATAGGGCTTGTTGCGGCCGATCGAATAGCCGAGCGAGCTCATGATCTCCTCGACCAGATCGGGCAGCAGCGGCGCGCAGCTCGTGCCGTAGCGGTCGCCGATCACGACGTCGGGCCGGCGCGGCTCGTCGCGCGACACGCCGACCGACGGCATCGAATGACAGTCGACCACGATCACGGCGCCGAACGCCTGGTGCGCCTTGTTGATCAGCCGGCGCAGCGCGCGGTGGTAGGGCTTGTAGAGCACCTCGATCCGCCGCAGCGCCTCGTCGACGTCGAGCCGTTCGCGGTAGATCTCCTGGCCGTCGCCGACCACGCGCGGGATGGTGCCGAGGCCGCCGGCCACCCGCATCGAGCGCGTGTTGGCAAAGCTTGGCAGCCGCCCGGTGAACATCCGCGGGTCGAGCTCATAGGGCTCGCGGTTCACGTCGACATAGGAGCGCGGGAAGTTGACCCGGACGATCGGAAAGCCGCGATCGCTCACGCCGGCGATCAACTCGTCCATGAAGCTGTCTTCGGAGCGGCGCAGCGACGCCACATCGATACGCGACGCTTCGAGGAATTCGGCAGGATAGACCGAGCCCGAATGCGGGGAATTGAAGATGATCGGCGCGCGCCAGGCCTGCGGCTCAACGATCTCGAACGGGGGCGACAACTCGCCAGCAAATTCGGTCATTCCCTTGGCGCCGTCCCTTGCGTCCGCCTCGCCCCGCAGGAACTGATTCTGCGGAAAAAGCGGAGATTTGTGGGCAGGCATTGTCGGTAATCGCGATCATTCTGCCAAGTGAAAAGAGTGTGGCACGCCCTGGAACGAGTCTTAAAGTCGGGACATGCCGCACCCGGTTGATTCGATGGCGTGTTGGGTCCAGAAATGCGTGGTGCGCATTTGCCGCTGGCTTGACGCAAATTTCACCCGAAATTTACCGTCTGTCGGGCTTACTGTTCGGACTGCTCCTCAAGCCGGATTCGACGATTCCTGCCATGCCGAAAATACTTCTCGCCGAAGACGACACTGATATGCGCCGCTTCCTGGTCAAGGCGCTCGAAAATGCGGGTTTCAAGGTCTCGCCGCACGACAACGGCATGTCGGCCTACCAGCGGCTGCGCGAGGAGCCGTTCGAAATGCTGCTGACCGACATCGTGATGCCCGAGATGGACGGCATCGAGCTGGCGCGCCGCGCCTCGGAACTCGATCCCGATATCAAGATCATGTTCATCACCGGCTTCGCCGCGGTGGCCCTCAATTCCGATTCGGAGGCGCCGAAAAACGCCAAGGTGCTGGCCAAGCCCGTGCACCTCAGGGAATTGGTTAGCGAAGTGAATAAGTTGCTGGCGGCCTGATTCGCCAAAAAACCTTCACTTTGTATCCTTGCCTGCCCCGCCGGTGTCCGTTATAGGGACCCGATCCAAACATGGCTTTGGGTGCGTAGCTCAGCGGGAGAGCACTACCTTGACATGGTAGGGGTCACAGGTTCGATCCCTGTCGCACCCACCACGCTTCGCCCTGACGGGCTTCGCGTGGCGCAGCCACGCCGGAGACCTTCAGAGCGAAGTGTGTCCGGCGTAGCTTGAACGTAGTGAAAGCGAAGACGGACGACGGCCGAAGCCCAGCGAGCGGAGGCAGGCCCTTGGCTACGAGCCACGGCTCGGCAAGCCGTGCTTTGCAATAGCGAGGCGACCGATTCAAGCTGTCAAACACCTGCTCGCTGTCATTCCCGCGAAAGGGGTGATCCAGCATTCCAGACACGCCGGTGCTTGAGCCGAGAGGCCGCGGCTCTCGCGATGTCGTCCCTGCGAAAGCAGGGACCCATACTCCGCGGCAGGCATTGTAGGCGGAACTCGTCGTTCCAGCATCGCGCAACAATTTGCATTTGGGGTTATGGATCCCGGCCTTCGCCGGGACGACAGTGAGCGCGTGGCGCTGTTCGTGAGTCCGCAGTCTCGCGACGTGAACCGCCCGAGTCCTGCGCTTCGTTCCGCCCTCTCACTAATGCAAACGTTCGGCCCGCTCGCCGCCCGGTGATGTCCCGTAGAATTACGCCCGCGCTACTACGCGTCGAATTTCGGCTCTGGTGCTGATACGCCGTGGCATCGCGTCGACCGATCGGCGCCTCCCGTTCCACTGGAAATCACCGTGCACACCGCGCTGAGCCTGCTTTCGATCTGGGTGCTGATCAACATGCTGTTCGTCGTGGTGATGACGCCGGCAGACGATTCGCGTCGGCCCGAACCCGGCGCGCGAGACTGATCTCGCGCCAACCCAACGACGACCTATCGCCAAAAGATCGCGGCCGCTCAGTGCGGCACGCCGCCGCCGCTCCAAGGTGAGGGCCGTGCCGGCGCGGCCGCGGCGCCGACCAGCGGACGCCGATTCCAGTCCAGCACGGAGTCGCTGTGCAACTGCTCGACGACCCACAGGAAATACACCGAGGCGGGAATGCCGATCAGGTCGAACACGAGCATCGCGCCGCTGCCGTGGGTCGTGGCATCGATCAGGTGGATCAGCGCGCAGCTGAAGAACACGCCCGTCAGGGCAGCTCCAGACAGCGACCACACGCCGGTCGCAAGATAGCGGCGCACCTGATGGTCACCCAGATACCAGCCGACCAGGCCGTAGGTCACGGTCACGAACACATTGGCAAAGAACGTGGCTGACGCAACGTCGATCCAGCTGCCCGGCGTCGTCACGCGCGCGGCAAGCTCGGCCGACGTGCAAAGGAACGGCACGTATGCACCGGGCTGGGCCATCGCCCAGGCCGAGAGCCAGCCCGCGGTGATCGCGAACCCGCCGACCAGCAACATCGCACGATGCGGCGAGAGGGCGATCAATCGCTCGCCCTGGCCGCCCAATATCGTTTCGAACCGCAGGAACACGAATGTTAGTCCCGCCGGCAGCCCGAGCAGGGTGACGGCGAGCATCGACCAGGACACGCTCTCGCCCTGCAGCACCTGAAAGCCATGCACCAGATGATGCGGGCCGCAGCTCGCAGCCATCATCGAAAATCCGATGCCGAAGCGAGACCAGCCGCGGTAACGATGCAGGCTGACCGTTTCCCAGGCCGACAACAGTCCGAGGCCTGCGTAGGCCAGCCCGATCGCCAGGTTGCTGAGGCCAATGACCAGATACATCATCGCGAGACCGTCGCCTTGGTGCCCATCGGGGCGCCGATGTGATCAAGAAATTCATCGATGAAATAGTGATGGCCGCGCCGTACCGGTCCTTCGACGGGCTGCGCCGCGTGCAGCGCGCGTCCCGAACTCGGATGCCAGAGCGCCTTGGTCAGCATCGGCGCGATCTGTTCGGCCGCGACCGGCCGCGAGAAGAAATAGCCCTGAGCGACGTCGCAGCCCATGCGGAGCAGCATGGCCGCCTGCTCGCTCCTCTCCACGCCCTCGGCGATGGTGTGCTTGCCCATCGCATAGGCCAGGCTCAGGATCGATGACACGATCGCAGTATCGCCCGGCTCGCTGCTGAGACCGTCGATGAAGCTGCGGTCGATCTTCAGGACTTCGGCCGGCATGTCGCGCAGGCGCGACAGCGATGAGTGTTCGGTCCCGAAATCGTCGATCGCGACAAACACGCCGAGCTGGCGGATCTGATCGAGAACCTGGACGACCTCCTCCGGCGCGCTCATCATCACGCTCTCGGTGATTTCGAGGCACAGGGCAGTCGGATCGACGTTGGTCGTGGCGAGAACCTGGCGGAGCTCCTCGATGAAGGTCGGCTCCGCGATCTCACGCGGCGACACGTTGACGGTCATGGCGAGCCGGCAGGCCGGCATCTGCCTCGTCCACTCGGCGAGCTGGCGACAGGATTCCTGCAGCACCTGCCGTCCGATCTTGACGATGAGCCCGCATTCCTCGGCGACGGGAATGAAGTCGGCGGGCGAGATGATGCCACGCTCGGGATGCCGCCAGCGCACCAGCGCCTCGACACCCACGACGCATCCGTCCTTGAGGCGGACCTGCGGCTGATACTCGACGAATAGCTGTGATTCGCGCAGCGCCGCCCGCAGATCGGATTCGATCTGGACGCGCTTCTCGGCGCGCGCATGCAGCTCGTCGTTGAACTCCGCCAATCGCGCCCGGCCACGGACCTTTGCTGCGTAGAGCGCGGTGTCCGCCTCGCGCAGCAACTGCTCGGCGCACTTCGTGCCGGGCTTGCAATGCGCGAGCCCCACGCTTGCCGAGACCACGACTTCCTTGCCGGAGAGCAGGATCGGCTCGGCCAGTGCGGCGAGGATCCGCCTGCCGAGCGCAGCTCCAGAAGAATCCGAGGCACGCGGATGCAGGACGACCATCTCGTCGCCGCCGAACCGGCTCGCGGTATCTTCAGGTCCAAGGCATGCAACGATGCGACGGGCCATCTCGGTCAGCACCTTGTCGCCGCTGCTATGGCCAAGTGAATCGTTGACGAGCTTGAAGTTGTCGAGATCGACGAACAGCACCGCGACCCGCGCGCCGTCATCGGCCTCGCGCGCCAGTTCACGATCCAGCCGTTCCAGCAGCAGGCTGCGTGTCGGAAGCCCGGTCAGCTGGTCATGCGCCGCCGTATGCATCAGGCGTGCAATCACGCCGCGTAGGCGCTCGACCTCCGAACTTGTCCCGGCCGACGAAGCGGCGGGATCATTCTCGACGCCAGAATGCAGTTCCCTGATCGTGGCCCCGAGCCGCATCGAAATATTGGGCCGCGGTCCAACCATCTCCTCGTCCCCACTACCACTAGAATATCCGGTGACGGTAGGCAGTCTGGAGTTTGCAAAAGGTTGCGTGAAGGTCGTCCGCGACTTTTGCGCGATAACGATTTGCAAGATGGTTACAAATCTACGATGGCGGCGCGGTCCATTTATTGAGACTTTCGTCGATGGTAAAACTAGCGGGTTCCGGCGCCTGGCTCGGAACAAGCATGTTCGGCCGATCGGCAACCCGAACGGTTCCGAGCACGCGCAGGCTCACGATGCCGTCGGCTGCGATGTTGCTGCCGCTGACGACGCCAGCGTCATGCCAGGCGAACCAGCGCGGGCATCTGCCATGCCCGCGCAATCGGCGAGCTTCTATCCGATCTCACCAACGATGCCAGCGATGATGCCAGCGGTGGTAGGGGCCGCCATAGTAGGCGTATGCCGGGCGCACCACGTGACGATAGCGGTAGCCGTAATAGGCCGGGCTGTACCCGCTATAATATGTCGTGGTGTAGCCGCCGCCCCAGCGATACGGCGCGTCGTAGCCGTAGTCGTAAGCGTAACCGGGCGCGTAGTAGGCGGGCGCGTAGTCATAGCCATAGCCGGGGTAGCCGTAGCCATAGCCGGGGTAGCCATAGGCTGACGAGGCGAGGCCGCCGACGACCGCGCCGGCAATCAATCCGCCTGCGAGCGCGGGACCCCATCCTCCCCACCCTCCGTGTCCCCACCGTGCTTCGGCGGGCGCTGGGGCTGCGATGGCGCCCACCCCAAGCGCGCCGACTGTTGCAAGAACAAGGGCTGTCTTCCTCATGGGATCCTCCTCGGGATGTCATTGCCCTGGTGTCAACGGGGGCAGGGAGCAATGGTTGCCAATCGCCGTGCGCCCGCGCGAACGCAACAATCGGTTCCTTGAGCGGGATCCTGTCGCAGTTCCCCGGTGCGAAATGTCGCGTCGCGCTTCTGTCTAGGAACGGCACGGGCGGCGACGCTGTTTCTTCACGAGGCAGGTTCATCGGTGAAGAGCGCACGCCTGTGCCGCACATCTCACCGGGCTTTGTTGGAAAGCGGCAGCGGCGGAGCGAGCGCCAGCCATTGGCATCAACCTTCGCGCAGCGAGTGGCCGCCAAATTTCAGGAGGAATCGGCAATGCAGAACCGAATCATGAAGAGCAAATTGCTGCTGACGACGGCCATCCTGTTCGCCGGCGTCAGTCTCGCATCGGCGCAAGGCATGCGCGAAGGCGCAGGCGGCGGCATGGGTGGTGGTGCGGGCGGCGCGGGTGCCGGTGCTAGCGAACACGGACCGTCCGCAGGATCATCAGGCGGACATGCCGGCGGCGCAATGCATGGAAGTCCCGGCGCGTCGCGAAGCGAAGGCATGACGGTCGGCCAGGGCGCAGGCGCAAGAGAAGGTGGCCGCGCTGAAGGTCGGGTCAGCGGCGGCGCAGCCGGACGCAGCGAACGCGTGCAGGGCCAGACCACCGGGCAAGCCCGCGAAAGCGGCCGGTTGCAGGAGAGAGGCGATCGACAGAGCGAGCGCAGTCAGGGCCGGCAAGAGCAGACCGTCGGCCAGGGCCGAAGCCAGCGCGAGCAGATGGGCCGATCTGAATCCCGCGAACGCAGCAACGCGACAACGCGGCAGAGCCAGCGGCAGGAGGACCGCGCCAACACCGCAAACCGCAGTCAAGGCACCACAACGGGCCAGGCGACGGGGCAAGGCAAGGGCGCGAGCGCAACGACCGGCCAGAGCACGAAAGCCGGCGCGAGCGCAACGACCAGCCCGAACACGAGAGCCGGCCAGACCACGGGCGCGGCCACCTCGCAGTCCGGCAAGGCGCAAGTCCAGGGTAACTCCGGCCAGACCACCGGGCAGGCCGGTGCAACCGCTGGGACGCAATCGAACGCCGCGGTTCAGACCGAGGCGGGGCGCACCGTGACCGCGCAACAGCAAAGCACGATCCAGCGCTCCGTGCTGTCTGCACGCAACGCGCCGCGCGTCGACGTCAACGCGATCCACTTCGCGGTCAATCCAGGCGTGGTGGTGCCCCGGAGGTTCAACGTCGTGTCGGTCGCCGCCTTCCCGGTGCTGATCGATGCGTTCCCGTATTATCGCGACGACAGCTTCTTCGTCGTCGAGGATGAAGTGGTGTTCCTCGATCGGGATCGCCGCGTGGTCGACGTGGTCCCGGTCGGACCGCGGACGCGCTTCAGCCACCATCGCAGCAGCAGCGAGAGCTATGCGATGATGGACCTCAATCCTCAAGAGATCCGCGAGGTGCAGCAGGTGCTTATCGACCGCGGCCTGCTGGTCGGTGAGGCTGACGGCGTGATGGGGACGCGGACCCGCGAGGCGTTGATCACGTTCCAGCGCCGGGAGGGCATCGCGACCAGCGGAAGCGTCGACACGCGCACGGTTGCCGCATTGGGCCTGTCGGACCGGATCGGCCAGGGTGCGGGGCGAGAGCCGTCGACGGTCGGCCGGGGCGGCGCAGGGCAGCAGCCCGCCGAGCAGAGCACGACCGGGCAAACGCGGGATGGACAAACGACGGGACAGGTGAACTCGCCGCAGAGCCAGTCATCATCCGGCCGGACCGGAAACGAGCCATCCGCTCGACAGCAGGCCCCGGAGCACAATACGACAGGACAGGTCGCGCCGCGGAGCCAGTCCACCGTTGGTCAGGGCGGCGCCAACCAGCCAGGTGCCGGCCGGGACAAGCAGTCCAGCCAACCTAACCAGAGCAGCAATCCGCCATCGTCCGGCGCAGGCCAGAGCACGCAGACGCCGGCGCAAAACTCCGACCGGAAATAGCATGTTCGGATCGGAAACAGGATGCTCGAGCAGGAGCCCCGCCGCACGGCGGGGCTCCTTTCTTGAGGCGTCCCTGCTTTCGCGCGTCGTGTGTCCAGCGGGAAAGTTCTTCGCAATGTGATGAGCCGTTGTGACCTTCGTCATCTCGACGTTCAGATGAGAATGCCGCAACGTGCGACAACATGTGCGCCTCGTGCAGCTCACGTGTGCCGTCCGCATGGATTGCATTCACGTTGCACGCGATGGAATGCCACATGATTAGGCAAATGTCCTTGGTCGCGGTCGCCGAGCAACCGGTGCGCGGGATGCTCGATGTGTCATGTACCGTGCTTAGCTCGCGCAGCTGTTGTGACATTCGTTTCGTCTCAGCGCGGAGATCGAGAAAATTTTCTGGACACTCCGCGATGACGCGTTGCCCGATCGCATCGCATGAAGGCAATTTTGGATTTCCGCACGACGCTCGTTGCCGTCCCTCTGGTTCTCCAACAGATTGTTATCTAGATCAGTCGAGCCGACTCGGTGGCGGAGCTACCGCTCCTGAATGCGGCAATGACGCGACAATGATGAATGCCATGTGTGAACACGACTGCCGCAGGAACCGTCGGCCCTATCAGGAGCGGCCGGCATAAGCGGGTGATGTCCGCATCCAGAAAATGCTGCTTCTTTGTCCGCCAGAAATTCGTCAGCCCGCCGGTGGCCGGCGACGCAACCTTGGGAATGCCCCCTCGTTGAGACGACGCTCGTCGTTCGCGACATCGGGGAACGAAAGTACATGCAACAAGACGACAACACGCCGGTGAGCGCAGCGAAGCTCCTGGAACAAGTTCCCTTGCCGCGCGAACCCCGAGACATCAGGGACATAGCCCCGGCGCCGCCGCGGCTTTTCACGACACGGCCCTATCCGCCGTCGGAGCAGTTCGAGGTCTGGAAGACGCGCATGGCCTCGCTGGTCGACGTGGCGCCGCCCGAGGGGCACAGTCCTGCGCAGGGCTTCGAGGTCGAATATCTGACCTGCAACATGGCCGATGTCGTCTTCACGTCAGGCCGATTTGCCGCGCAAACATTCGCGCGCGCGACCCAGCCGTCGCAGGGCACGCCGGTCGATATCTGGTGGCTGTTCCGGGTGCGCGCCGGCGAAGCCCGGTTCGAAACCGCGGAGCGGCAGATTCATGCCGGACCAGGCGCGCTGTTCCTGATCTCGCTCGATGACGATTTCCGCGGCAGCATCACGAATTATGATGGGCTGGTGATGGCATTGCCGCGCAGGTCGTTCGCAGGCGTGGCGGATCAGCTTGGCGAGATCAGCAACGTCCTCCTTTCGGGCAATCTCATCGAACTGTTGACCGACTACCTCGACCGACTCGAGACGCGCCTGATCCTGATGTCTCCGGACGAGTTGCGGCAGGCGGGGCGGGCGACCGCGCAGATGATCTCCGCCTGCATTCAGCTGTCCTCGGAACGGTTGGAGCAAGCGCGCGGTGCGATCGAGTCGGTGCTGTTCGAGCGTGCGCGTCTTTATATAGAGACGCATCTCGGCGACTTCGACCTGACGCCGGATCGAGTCGCGCAAAAGTTGAAAATATCACGATCGAACTTATACCGGGCATTCGAAAGCGTCGGCGGCGTAGCCGGCTACATCATGCGCAAGCGCCTGCACGCAGCGTATGCCGAACTCGTCGGCAGTCCCGACCGGCAGGTGCAGGAAGTCGCCTATCGCCATGGCTTCAAGCTGGCATCGGATTTCACGCGCGCGTTTCGCCGTGAGTTCGGCGTCAGCCCGCGCGAGATGCGCGAACACGCGCGCCGCACATCGAGCGCAAGTTGAGCTCCTGCTCGAATCATCCAGGAGCGCAGGCGTGGACGCGTGGCGTGCGCAGTGCACGGTGGGATTCATATGACACGTCCGCGCACCGTGTGCCTTAATGATCGTTCAACTTGTGAGACGATCTGCCATCTATTTGGACGGCCTGCTGAGTGACGTTGTCAATTATGTGTCTATCATTTTCCGTTATGACGACTCGGGGCAAATTGGTGGGGCAGTCGAGCGAGCGCTGGGTGGCAAGATGCGCTCGTTGAGTTCGGCACATCGTTCGCCAGGACCGGAAGACGGGCGCGGATCGCGCGCTCCTGAAGTCTCCATATGCGTGTCCGATGGGACCGCATGCGGTCTGCCGTGGCACGGCACCCCCGACGTCTGGACCAGATGTCATCAAAGGGGCGCACCATGTCTGCCGCACAGACTCCGACCGCATCGCTGAAGCGTCAAGGCCGCACCGGCTTCGTCCGGAGCTGGGTTGCCTCAGGCGACGCCGATAGCCGTTCGCTGCGGCGCCGGTTGCTCGCCGCGCTGCGTCTGGCGCATCGGACGCTCGGCATGAAGCGCGATCGGCTCGGGCTCGGGTCGCTCGGTGCGGGCGCAGTGCTTGCTGTGATCACGATGATGTCCCCGCAAGGCGCGTTCGCGCAGGTTGCCATCGGCAACGGGGTTTTGAGCAACCCCGCCAATTGCACCAGTCCCACTGCTGCCACTGCCGGTAGCACAGCGATGGGTTGTGGCGCCAACGCCTCCGGTGCCAACTCGACCGCCATTGGCACCGGCACCAACGCGAAGGGCCAGAACTCGCTGGCGATCGGCGATGCCAACACCGCAACCGGCGACGGTTCGATCATCGTGGGCTACGCCAACTCCGTGAACGGTCTTAACGCGATCGGGATGGGCGTCTTTGCGAATGCGGTCGGCACCAATGCCCTTGCCGTCGGCGGGAACGCGCATTCCACCGGGGACGGATCGAGCGCCTTCGGCGTCAACACCACGGCGAATGGCGCAGGCGCGACCGCCATCGGCAACGGCTCCAGCGCCACCGGCACCGGCGTCATGGCGCTGGGATTGGGCGCCGCTGCGTCATCATCAAACGGTGCGGCGATGGCTTTGGGATCGGGCGCCAGGGCAATCGCCGGGACCGGCGGCGGTTCCCCGATTGCCATCGGCGTGAATGCCAATGCGAGCGGGACCGCGCCCGCCGGCTTCACGTATGAGGCCGTTGCGCTCGGCACGGGTTCCACCGCGACCGGTCCGTGGTCGACCAGCGTCGGCCCGAGCTCATCCGCGACGGGGACCGGGGCCAGCGCGTTCGGAACATCGGCCGCGGCCACGGCAAACCAGGCCACCGCGGTCGGCAACGGCGCGAAAGCCTCCGCTGTTGGGGCCGCATCCATGGGATACCTCGCCAATGCGAGCGGCTCCAACGCCGCCGCCTTCGGCATCCAGTCCACCGCGTCGGGCACCAGTTCATTGGCGGCCGGCAACCTCTCCAGCGCGTCGGCCGATTTCGCCGTCGCCGTGGGTAACCAAGCGCAGGCGCAGGCGACCGGAGGTGCGGTTGCGGTCGGATCCGGCGCGATCGTCGGCAGCGCGGCGACCGGCGGCATTGCGGTCGGCAACAATGCGAGCTCCACCGGCGCCTCTGCTGCCGCCGTCGGCGTCGGGGCGGCCGCCTCAGGCGGGAATGCCTCTGCTTTCGGCCGCGCCGCCAATGCGAGTGGCGCGAACTCGCTCGCCGCCGGGTTCCAGTCGGCTGCTAGCGCCACCAGTGCGATCGCGCTCGGCAATGCTGCCGTCGCCAATTCCGCAAATGCCGTCGCCATTGGCACCAGCGCGACCGCGACCGGCGGGCAGGCCGTCTCGATCGGCGCGGGCAACGTCGCCAACGGCAACGGCGCGGTCGCGCTCGGCGATCCCAGCATCGCGACCGGTAATGGCGCGATCGCAAGCGGCCTCAACAACACCGCGACCGGCGACGGCACCGTCGCGATGGGCAACACCAACATGGTGGGCGGCGGCGGCCAGGCCGTGGGCACGCCTGGTACGGCGGCGCAAGGCGCGGTCGGCATCGGTTATCAGAACACGGTGACCGGCCAGGGGGCGGTGGCGATCGGTGACCGCAACATCGCCAACGGCGTGAGCGCCATCGCACTGGGTAGCCAGGCCAACGCCTCGGCCGCGAACGCGATTGCGTTCGGCGCCGGTGCGACCGCCGGCAATGCCGGCTCGGTTGCGCTCGGCTCCGGCAGCGTCACCGCCGCCGCCGTCGGCACGCCGAACACGGTGATCAACGGCACCACCTACAGCTTTGCCGGACCGACGGCATCCTCGACCGTCAGCGTCGGCGCGCTCGGCGCCGAGCGCACCATCACCAATGTCGCGGCAGGCCGGATCAGCAACTCCTCGACCGATGCGATCAACGGCTCGCAGCTCTGGGCCACCAACCAGGCGGTCGACGGCCTCGGCACCACTGTCAACAACATCAACAATGGCGGCGGCATCAAGTATTTCCACGCCAACTCGACGCTGGCCGATTCCTCGGCGACGGGGACCAACTCGGTTGCGATCGGACCGGTGTCGAACGCGAATGCCACCAACGCGGTGTCGATCGGCAACGGCGCGACTGCCGGCAATGCCGGCGCGGTCGCGCTCGGCTCCGGCAGCGTCACCGCCGTCGCGGTCAACACGCCGAACACGGTGATCAACGGCACCACATACGGCTTCGCCGGCACCACGCCGACCTCGACCGTCAGCGTCGGTGCGCTCGGCGCCGAGCGCACCATCACCAATGTCGCGGCGGGCCGGATCAGCAACTCCTCGACCGATGCGATCAACGGCTCGCAGCTCTGGGCCACCAACCAGGCCGTCGACGGCCTCGGCACCATTGTCAACAACATCAACAATGGCGGCGGCATCAAGTATTTCCACGCCAATTCGACGCTGGCCGATTCCTCCGCGACGGGGACCGACTCGGTTGCGATCGGACCGGTGTCGAACGCGAGTGCCACCAGCGCGGTGTCGATCGGCAACGGCGCGACTGCCGGCAATGCTGGCGCGGTCGCGCTCGGCTCCGGCAGCGTCACCGCCGCCGCCATCAACACACCGAATGCCATCGTCAACGGCATCACGTATGGGAACTTCGCCGGCACCACGCCCGGGTCCACGATCAGCGTCGGCTCGCTCGGCGCCGAGCGCACCATCACCAACGTGGCGGCAGGCCGGGTCACGCAGACCTCGACCGATGCGATCAACGGCTCGCAGCTCTACAGCGTCGCCAATACGCTCTCGGGCCAGATCGCCGCCGGCGCCATCCACGACTACAGCGTCAACAGCACGACGCCTGGAACGGACACCAACTACAACAACGCCGGAGCCACCGGCGCCAACGCGCTCGCGGCCGGCGTCAGTGCGAGTGCCGCCGGCACGAGCAGTGTTGCAGTCGGCACCGGCGCCGCGGCACGGGCATCATCCGACACGGCACTCGGTTCGGGCGCGCTTGCCGCGTCGCTCAGCAATCAGCCGCTGACCGGGGCGATTGCCGTCGGTGCCGGGCAGGCCACGAATGATGGCGCCATCGCGATCGGCGACGCCTTCGGCGGCGGTCCGAAGGCATCCGGTCGCGATTCGATTGCTCTCGGCACTCAGACCACCGCGTCAGGCTCTGCATCCACCGCCGTTGGCGCCAATGCGACGGCATCGGGCATCAGCTCCTTTGCCGGTGGTACGTCCGCGACGGCCAGCCAGGCCAATTCGATCGCACTCGGTGCGCTCGCGAATGCTGGTGCGCAAGCCGGCGACGTCGCCCTCGGCTCGGGTTCGGTGACGGCAACGGTGGTCCGCACGTCGGGTATCACGATCGGCACCACCAACTACGCTTTCGCCGGCACCAATCCCCTTTCGACGGTCAGCGTCGGCACGGTCGGCAATGAACGCACCATCACCAATGTCGCGGCGGGACGGATCAGCAACGGCTCGACCGATGCGATCAACGGTTCGCAGCTGTTTGCCGCCACCTCGGCGATCGACAGCCTGTCGACCGTCGTCAACAACGGCCTGACGCATTATTACGGCGTCAACGACGGCGGCACCCAGCAGGCCAACTACAACAACAACGGCGCGACCGGCGTCAACTCGATGGCGGCGGGCGTCGCCGCGTCGGCGACGGCGGCGAACTCCACCGCGCTCGGCTTCAACACCCAGGCCACCGTCGCCGACGGCGTCGCGATCGGCTCGGGATCGATCTCCAACCGTGCGCTCGCGCCGGCTTCCGGCATCATCGGCGGCACCGTCATCCCCTACAACACCACCGACCTCACGCTGCTCGGCGCGGTGTCGGTCGGCAATGCGACGAGCTATCGGCAGATCACCAACGTGGCCGACGGCACCCAGTCGAGCGACGCCGTCACCGTGCGGCAGCTGACCGGCGCGCTGTCGTCGTTCGCGACCACGACGACGAAATACTTCCACGCCAACTCGACGCTGGCGGACTCGCTCGCGATCGGCAACAACTCGGTCGCGGTGGGACCGCAGACCGTGGTCAATGGCGACAACGGCATCGGCATGGGATTTGGCGCCACCGTGGCGCAGACCGCGCCCGGCGGCATCGCGATCGGCCAGAATTCGGTGTCCAACTTCGCCGATTCGATCGCGTTCGGAACCAATGCGCAGGCGAGCGGCATCCAGTCGGTGTCGATCGGCGCCGGAGCCCAGACCACCAACCCGACCAGCGTCGCGCTCGGTCCGAATGCCAAGGCGACGGCGCAGGCCGGCGACGTTGCACTCGGCGCCAATTCGACCACCTCCACGGTGGTCAAGACCGCCAGCACCACGATCGCCGGCACCACCTACAATTTCGCCGGCACCAATCCGACGTCGACTGTCAGCGTCGGCAGCGCCGGTGCGGAGCGCACCATCACCAACGTCGCCGCGGGCCAGATCACCGCGACCTCGACGGACGCGATCAACGGCTCACAGCTGTGGGCCACCAATGTGTCGCTCAGCAATCTCTACAACACCGTCAGCAACATCAGCACCGGCGGTGGCGGCGTGAAATATTTCCACGCCAATTCGACGGCGGCGGATTCCATTGCGGCGGGTGCGGAGAGTGTCGCGATCGGGCCGAAGTCGGTCGCGAGCGGCGCCAATGCGATCTCGATGGGCAACGGCTCGGCCGCATCGGGCGACAATTCGGTCGCGATCGGCGCCGGCGCCAAGGCGACAGCGGCCAACTCGCTGGCGCTCGGTGCGAATGCCACCACTACGGCCAATCTGAACGATGCTGCCTATACGCCGGTCGTCGGCAAGAGCGTCGCCGGGGTTGCGACCGGCGAAGTGTCGGTCGGCTCGTCCGGGGCCGAGCGCCGCGTCACCAATGTCGCCGCGGGCTCGGCCGCGACGGATGCGGTCAACGTCAGCCAGCTGCAGGCGGTTGCGTCGAGCTCGATCCGCTACGACACCGATGCCGCCGGCAACGCCACCAACAGGGTGACGCTGAACAGCGGCAGCAGCGGGCCGGTGACCATCAGCAACGTGGCGGCGGGCGTCGCCGGCACCGATGCGGTCAACGTCAACCAGCTCAACAGCGCGTTCCAGCAGCTCAACGGCCAGATCGGCGAGGTGCGGCAGGACGCGTGGCGCGCGGCGGCGATCGGCATGGCGGCGGCATCGCTGCGCTATGACGACCGGCCCGGCAAGATCAGCGCATCGGCCGGCGGCGGCGTCTGGCGCAGCCAGGGCGCGCTCGCCTTCGGCATCGGCTACACCAGCGAGAACGGCCGGCTGCGCACCAACGCGGCGGCGACCACCGCAGGCGGCGATTGGGGTGTCAGCGCGGGCTTGAGCCTGACGCTCAATTGACCCTGATGGCGACGAGGCGGCTGGCGTGCCTGGCTTTGGCAATCTGGCTCGGCGAGGCGGCGGGCGCGGATGCGCAAGGCGCGCCGCCGTCCGCCTACACCGTCAAGCCGTCCGACGTCATGGTGCCGGACGGCGAGACGCTTGGCGAGTTCAGGCGGATGATCCAGCCGTTCAAGAACTGGACCCTGATCTGCGACGAGAGCCTGAAATCGAAGCGCCGGGTCTGCAATGTCACGCAGTCGATCGTCAACGCCCAGGGCGCGGTCGCCTTCAACTGGTCGCTGATTGCGACCGCCGACGGCAAACCGCTGATGGCGATGCGGATCCCCGCGGCCGCCGGGGTCGGCGCGCAGATCGAGCTCGCGATGGGCGATAGTCCGGACCGTATCGTCGCGCAGACCGATCGCTGCGACGCCAATTTCTGCTTTGCCACGATTGCGATCGGCAACGTGCTGAAGCGGCATATCCGCGCGGCGACGCCGTGCCTCGTGTCCTATCCGCTTCCGCAGGGCGGACCGATCACGCTGGAGGCGCCGCTGGACGGACTGTCCGGCGTGCTGGCGAAACTCAAATGAAGCGAGGTCGGACATGCGGATGTGGAATTCCGGCATCCGGCTCAAAACTGAAGTGCGAAGTGAAAAGGAAGAATGGTCGATGCGGCGCACCCTTGGATTGATCTTTGTTGCGGTCGTCGTGGCCGCGCTCGGTGCCGCCGGCGTCGTGGTCTACGCGCAGCAGGCGCAGCCGATACCATTGCAGCCGGCTGCACCGGCTCCGGCCAAGAAGCCCGCCGCCGCTGCCAAGCCGCCGCCGCACAAGTCGCGTGCGCAGGAGGCGCAGACGCCACCCTCTGCAGCAGCATCCGTTCAGCCGCAGCAGGCGGGACAGCAGCCGACCGTGTTCGACGAGCACGCCCGGCAGGGCAACATCGTGACCTGCGCCAACCTGTTCGGGACACTCGGCCGCGGTCTTGCGATGAATTCCAACTACACCGCGCAGTCGCAATGGGACGCCAAGGCCGGCAATTCGCATTCGGTGCAGTCGCTGGTCGCGCTCGCACCGAACCAGGCCCCGCAGGCCAATCAAGCGCCGCAAGGCAACCAAGCCCCGCAGGGCAATACGGCCCAGCAGGCCGCCGGGATCGTGTTTGCTGCGCCGGTTGGATCGGCCTGCGAAGGCAATCTGGTGCGGGTGACGCCGCGGACCGAGAACTGCTCGACGGTTGCCGCCGAACTCGCCAAGCTCAACGGGCAAAGCGGCGCGCTCGGCGAACTCGCGACGGTCGCGCTGTCGAACGGCGCGCAGGTGGTGCTGATCCCGTTCGGCAATGCCTGCGTCGCCGTGACCGCGCTGCGGGTCGCGGGGTAACGTGGCCGCTCGAGCGCGGTGCCGATGGTCGGCCTGCTCGGCACCGATCAGGGACTTTTGCCGCCATCGACGGTGCTGCTGCCGCTACCCGTGATCAGGCGCGCCGCTGTTCCCTGCATCAGCTCGCTGACATCTTGGCGATCAGCCGATAAAGGGCTGGATTTCCGCCGCCGGATCGTCAATTCTGATTTGGAACTTACCATCCGTGCCAAACGCGGAGGAGATGTCCCATGGAGGAAGCGCGTCCGGAGCGGTTTGTCCGCCACGTCGGCGGTGAACTGGTGTCTTCCGTCATTGCGCGGTCGAAGCCGATCAGGGTCGAGCTGCTCAGCCGAACCTCGCGGCCCCGCATGAACTGGCACTTCCGCCAGCCCGAGTTGACCCTGTTCTGGTTCCGCAACGGCTGCTCGCGCCTGCGGGCCAGGATCAACGGCCGGCCCGTCGAGTACGATTTTTCCGAGGCGGCAAATCTCGCGCTGTTTCCCGCCGGCACCGAGATCGAGGGTGAATGGTCGGTCGGGCCCGCATTCGACTATGTCGTCGTGTTCCTCGATCCAACGTTCGTGCAGAGCCGCCTGAACGGCGTGATCGAACGGCCGGCGATTGCGTTCGGCCACGCCCAGCTCTGCCGCGGCCTCGCCGAACTCAGCGAGGAGGCCGCAACGCCCGACAATCTGTTCGACCTGTTCGCCGAAGGCTGGGCCAGCCAGGCGCTGGCCCATATGGCGCGGTTGTCGCGTGGAGCGGAGGCTCCGAAGCCGCCGAGCCGCGGCGGATTGCCGGCGCTGAAGCTGCGCAGGATCGAGGAGTTCGTCCGCGCAAACCTCGGCGAGACGATTTCGCTGTCGGCGCTGTCGGATGTCGCCGGCCTGAGCAAGCGGCATTTCCTGCGCGCCTTCCAGGAGAGCACGGGCACCAGCCCGCATCGCTACGTGCTCGGCCTGCGCATCGCATCGGCCAAGCGCCGCCTCGGCGACACCGACGAGAGCCTGACCAGCATCGCGCTGGCCTCGGGCTTCAGCCACGCCCAGCATTTCTCGTCGGCGTTCCGGCAGGCCACGGGCATGAGCCCGTCGGCGTTCCGGCAGCAGCGCCGGGCCTGAGTTTCGGCGCTTTTTTGCAAGTCGCGGCGGTTTCCCGCAAGCGGCTGTGGCTGCGCCGTCGTAAGCCGGGGTTGCGCTCAAGAATGGGTCGCGTCCGCGCATCGGAGAAGGAAACAACGCATGTCAGGGCCATTGGCGGGAGTTCGCGTACTTGATCTGACCGGCGTCGTCTCGGGCCCGTTCGCGACGATGTTTCTGGCCGATCAGGGCGCGGATGTCCTGAAGGTCGAGCCGATCGGCGGCGACATCACCCGCCGCAGCCGGGCCAATGTCGACAAGACCGGCGAATTCTCGGCGCTGTTCATCTCGTCGAACCGCGGCAAGCGCTCGCTCTCGATCGACATGAAGACCGATGCCGGACGCGACGTGCTGGGCAAGCTGGTCTTGCAAGCCGACGTGCTGGTGCAGAATTTCCGGCCTGGTACGATGGAACGTCTCGGGCTCGCTCCGGACGAGGTGCGCAAGAAGAACCCGCGGCTGATCTATGTCTCGATCAGCGGCGTCGGCGAAGACGGGCCCTATGCCAAGAAGCGCGTCTATGACCCCATCGTGCAAGCGCTGTCGGGCTTCTGCGACGTGCAGGCACAGCCCGTCACCAACCGCCCGCAGATGATCCGCACCATCGTCGCCGACAAGACGACGGCGGTCTATGCCGCGCAGGCGATCACGGCGGCACTGTATGTCCGCGAGAAATCCGGCCGCGGGCAGCACATCCAGGTGGCGATGCTCGACGCGATGATCGCCTATCTCTGGCCGGAAAGCATGATGCAATACACCGTGGTCGGCCGCGAGCAGACCGCGTCGGATCCGAACGATCGTCCCGATCTCGTGTTCCAGACTTCGGACGGCTATCTCACCTGCGGGACGATCTCCGATTCCGAATGGCAGGGCTTCTGCAAGGCGACCGGCGATCCCGCGCTTGCCGCCGATGAACGCTTCGCGACGCCGGCGTCGCGCTCGGTCAATGCGACGGCACGCATCAACAAGATGCAGGACTATATCGGCAAGCACACCACCGCCGAATGGCTGGCGCGGCTCGATGCGGCCGACGTGCCATGCGCGCCGATCCTGCGGCGCGGCGAGATCATCGCCAACGAGCAGGTGGTGGCCCGCGGGCTGATCGCCGAGCTGGAGCAGCCCGGCGTCGGCACCGTGCGGCAACCGAAGCCCGCGGCGCGGTTCGAGGTCGATGCCGCCGCGATCGGCGGCCCGGCTCCGCGCATCGGCCAGCACACCAGGCAGGTGCTGCGCGACCTCGGTTACGGCGACGCCGCCATCGAAGCGATGATCGCGCAGAAGGCCGTGCGCGCGGTCTGAACGGCCGCGCCGCGCAACGTCAGCATTGTCGAACTGAAGAACCGCCGTCGGTGGGAGATATCCTATGGCCGAGACGAACAAGACCGCCTTGCTGGTTGGCGCGGGCGATGCGATCGGGGCCGCGGTCGCGCGGCGGTTCGCCGCCGGCGGCTACTCCGTCTGCATCGCGCGGCGCGATCCGGCGAAATCGGGCGCGCTGATGGAGGAACTGACCGGCGCCGGACGCAAGGTGCATGCATTCGCCGTCGACGCGCGGCGCGAGACCGAGGTGCAGGAGCTGTGCGAGCGGGTCGAACGCGAGATCGGGCCGATCGAGGTCTGCCTGTTCAATGCCGGCTCGAACGTGAAGAAAGACCTGCACGAGACCAGCGAAAAGCTGTTCTTCAAGGCCTGGGAGCTCGCCTGCTTCGCCGGCTTCCTGGTCGGACGCGAGGCGACGCGGCACATGCTGCGGCACGGTCGCGGCACCATGCTGTTCACCGGTGCGACGGCGAGCGTGCGCGGCGGCAGCGGCTTTGCCGCCTTTGCGTCCGCGAAGTTCGGCTTGCGCGCGGTCGCCCAGGCGATGGCGCGCGAGCTCGGGCCGAAGAACGTTCATGTCGCCCATCTCCTGATCGATGCCGGCGTCGATAGCCCGGCCATTCACCAGCGGATGGCCGACAGGGGCATCGACGCGTCGGAGATCGCGCCGGATTCCCTGACGAAGACATCCTCGATCGCCGAGGCCTACTGGTTCGTCCACCAGCAAAGCCGCGACGGTTGGAGCCATGAAATCGATCTGCGGCCATCGGTCGAGAAATGGTGATGCCATGCCGGAGACGCTAACGCTGTGGGGCGTGGGGACATCGCGGACGATCCGGGCCCATTGGGCGTTGCATGAACTGGGCCTGGACTATCGCTGCCGGCCGATCCTGCCGCGCTCGGGCGAGACCAAGACTCCCGAATACACCCAACTGAACCCGCGCCAGAAGATACCGCTGCTGCAGGATGGCGACTTCACGATCGGGGAGAGCGCCGCGATCGTCGCCTATCTGGCGCGCACCTATTCCAATCCCGATGTTGCGCTGGTGCCGGTCGAAGCCCGCGATTTCGCGCGCTGGCTGGAATGGTGCTTCTTCATCGTGGCCGAGCTGGACTCGACCAGCCTTTACGTGATGCGCCGCCACGGCCTCCAGGGTCTTGCGCATATCTACGGCCACGCGCCCGACGTCGTCGGCAAGGCCGCCGAGTATTTCCGCCAGCAGCTCCGGCACGTGGAAGTCGCACTGTCGGACGGACGCAGATATCTGATGGGCGATCAGTTCACCAGCGCGGATATTTTGCTCGCGACCTGCCTGGTATGGGCGATCGACTACGGCGTCGGGGTCTGCGACGTCGCGACGCCCTATCTCGACCGCGTCACCGCGCGGCCGGCCTACAAGGAAAGCGTCGCGGTCAATACGGTGAAGGCCTGACCGGTCCTACGGCCTCTTTGCTCCGCCGACATCGCATGTCGGTGCGAGGCCATAGCGGCCGTGCAGGCCACGCCAGAGACTGCCACACAGGGCACTCAAGAGCTTGCGCATCGAACATCCCCCTCGACGTCATCCTGCTCACGACGTCGGTGAAATGACAGAGCCATTTCTGGGCAGGCCTGCGTAGTTTTTAAGCAGGGCGTCATTGTAGCCGAGCGCAGCGCGCGGGAAATCTCATGAGATTCAAACGCCGACTCTGTGGCACGGCTCGTGCATCAAGGGCGTTGAGTTGGCCGCTAGGGTTCCGATCTTGTCAGGCAAGATGCTGGTCCGAGAGCAGCCGCTTGCGGGGGAGACATCCCCGCAGGTGCACGGCGGGATAAAAGCCCGGGAGACCTCGTTAGCCAAGGGATTGGCGGAGCGATGGTCTTTTCGCCAGTCCCTTTTTGTGAAGTTTCGCAAGAGGGATCGGCAATGAACAAGTTCTCTTTCTTCCTTCGCTCTGTTGTCATCGGCTGCGCGGTCGTGCTCGCGGCCGCGCCTGCGGCCGACGCCGCGCCGAGGAAAAGCTTCAAGGTCGCCTGGTCGATCTATGTCGGATGGATGCCGTGGGGCTATGCGGCCGACACCGGCATCGTCAAGAAGTGGGCCGACAAATACGGCATCGCGATCGAGGTCAAGCAGTTCAACGACTACGTCGAATCGATCAACCAGTACACCGCCGGCGGCTATGATGCCGTCACCATCACCAACATGGATGCGCTGTCGATTCCGGCGGCCGGCGGCGTCGACACGACAGCCGTCGTGATGGGCGACTTCTCCAACGGCAATGACGCCGTGATCCTGAAGAACAAGTCCGACCTCGCCGCGATCAAGGGACAGACGGTCAATCTGGTCGAGTTCTCGGTGTCGCACTATCTGCTGGCGCGGGCGCTGGAGACCAGCAAGCTGAGCGAGAAGGACGTCAAGGTCGTCAACACGTCGGATGCCGATATCGCGGCCGCCTACAAGACGCCTGATGTCAATGCGGTCGTGACCTGGAATCCGATCGTGACGGAAATCCTCGGCTCGCCTGACGCCAGGAAGGTGTTCGATTCCTCGCAGATCCCCGGCGAGATCATGGACCTGATGGTGGTGAACACCGCGGTCGCCAAGGACAATCCGGATTTCGCCAAGGCGCTGGTGGGCATCTGGTACGAGACGCTCTCCAGGATGACGGCGAACGATCCCGCCGCGAAGGCCGCCAAGGAGGCGATGGCCAAGGCCTCAGGCACCGACCTCGCCGGCTTCGACAGCCAGCTCTCGACCACCAAACTGTTCGACAAGGCAACCGACGCCGAAGCCTTTACGCGCAGCAAGACCGTCGGAGCGACCATGGATCGCGTCCGCAAGTTCCTGTTCGAAAAGGATCTGCTCGGCAAGGGCGCGAAATCGGCCGACGCCGTCGGCATCGAACTCGCCGACAAGTCGGTGCTGGGCGACAAGGCGAACGTCAAGCTGCGTTTCGATCCGACCTACATGG
The DNA here is from genome assembly GCF_007993935.1 of Bradyrhizobium macuxiense. GTDB lineage: Bacteria > Pseudomonadota > Alphaproteobacteria > Rhizobiales > Xanthobacteraceae > Bradyrhizobium > Bradyrhizobium macuxiense_A. Next base: position 141,572 of record NZ_VITY01000005.1, read on the forward strand.
ACGAAGCCGCCAAAGGCAAGCTCTGACGCCACCGCGTGACCCCCAAGCAGGAACCGACGATGCGACTCGTGAACATACGGCCGGGACGGCAGACGCGGTTCTATCTGCTCGCGCTGCCGTTCCTCTTGGTCGCAATCGCCTACTTCGCCGGCTCCAGCGCGCGGCTCGCGCAGAACCCGAACGACAAGCTGCTGCCGGCGTTGCCGAGCATGGTGCAGGCGGTCAAGCAGATGGCGTTCGAGGTCGACCCGCGCACCGGCGGCTATCTGATGGCCTCCGACACCGTCGCCAGCCTGGGGCGACTGGGGTCTGCGCTTCTGATCTCGACGGTGGCGGCGCTGGTGCTCGGCATCGTGATCGGGCTGTTGCCCGGCGCCAACGCCTTGCTCGGACCGTTCGTGTCGGTCACCTCGATGGTGCCGCCGCTGGCATTGTTGCCGATCCTGTTCATCGTGATGGGGTTGGGGGAGAACTCGAAGATCGCGCTGATCGTGATCGGGACGCTGCCCTGCATGATCCGCGATCTCGCCATGAAAGTGCAGGAGCTGCCACGCGAGCAGATCGTCAAGGCGCAGACGCTCGGCGCCTCGACCTGGCAGATCGCGCTGCGCGTCGCGATGCCGCAAACCCTGCCGCGGCTGATCGACGTGCTGCGGCTGCAACTCGGCCCGGCGTGGCTGTTCCTGATCGCGGCCGAGGCGATCGCGTCCGATTCCGGGCTCGGCTACCGGATCTTCCTGGTGCGGCGCTATCTCGCGATGGACGTCATCATCCCCTACGTCGCCTGGATCACGCTGCTGGCGTTCCTGATCGATGTCGGCCTGCGCGTCCTGCAACGCAAGGCGTTTCCCTGGTTTGCCTCGGTGAGGGCGGAATGAGCGCGATCCGTTTCGATGACGTCTGGAAGGAATATGGCGACCACATCGTGCTCGAGCGCATCACGATGGAGGTCGAGCCGCGCGCCTTCATTGCGCTGGTCGGCCCGTCCGGCTGCGGCAAGACCACGTTGTTGCGCATGCTGCTCGGCGAGGAGCAGCCGAGCCGCGGCCAGATCCTGGTCGACGGCAAGCCCTTGCTCGCCGAGCCGGACGCCGATCGCGGCGTGGTGTTTCAGCGCTACTCGGTGTTTCCGCATCTCACCGTGCTGCAGAACGTCATGCTCGGCCGCGAGTTGCGCGACGCAAAGTTCATTGGCCGGCTGTTCGGCGCCGCACGCCGCGCGGCCGCCGACGATGCCATGAAGCTGCTCGCCGAGGTCGGCCTCGCCGGTCAGGAGAGCAAATATCCGTCGGCGCTGTCAGGCGGCATGCAGCAGCGCCTCGCGCTGGCGCAGGCGATCATGCGCGGCCCGAAGATCCTGCTGCTCGACGAGCCGTTCGGCGCGCTTGACCCGGGCATCCGCGCCGACATCCACGTCCTGATGAAGCGGCTGTGGAACGAGACCCATCTGACGGTCGTGATGGTGACGCATGACCTCAGTGAAGCCTTCGGGCTCGCCACGCGCGTGATCGCGTTGGAACGGTCCCGCAACCGGCCCGAGGAGCGCGAGCGTTACGGCGCCACCGTGTCGCGCGACCTCGAGATCTTTCCGCGCCGCAGTGCCGAGCTGCGGACCACAGTTCAACCAGCTCCGGCCGGGACGACCCGGTCAGGCAAGGAGCATCAGCCGGGACGGCCCGGCGCTCTCGTCTTGAAGGAGCAACCATGATCCTCACAGAGGAACAGAAGGCCGAGGTCGCGGCGCATACCCGACGCTACAACGAGCTGAAGGCGGCGGGGCAGGAGCACGCGCCGCGGGCGCTGCCGTCGCCGACCGCGCGCGACGGCGCGCTGATCGCCGCCGATTCAATCATCCATCGCGAGGTGATTCCGGCTGGCTGGTACTGGACCACACGGCTGAACCGCGGCGACGCGCTGCGCATCGTCAACACGTCGGGGAAATCGACCGTCAGCCTGCTGGCCTGGAACGCGGCCGATCCCAGTGAACGGCTCAACCACGCCGACACCATCAAGGTGCAGTGGGCGGCACGGCTGCAGAAGGGACGCGTGCTGCTGTCCGACATGGGGCGCGCGCTGCTCGGCATCACCGAGGACACCAGCGCCGCGCATGATGCCGTGGTCGGCGGCTCGACATCAGCGACCAACCTGGCGAACTACGGCGACGGGAATTTCCGCAACACGCGCGACAATTTCATTCTCGCTGCGATGAAGCTCGGGCTCGACCGCCGCGACGTGCATCCCTGCGTCAGCTTCTTCGCGCCGGTCGCGATCGACGCCGACGGCAAGTTTGTCTGGTCGGAGGGGCGTCGCGAGAAGGGCGACTTCGTCGAGCTTCGCGCGGAAATGGATCTGCTGATCGCGCTGTCGAATTGTCCGCATCCGCTCGATCCTGCTGCGGCCTATCCGCAGGCGAGCGTGGAGATCGTGCGCTACCGCGCCGATGCGCCCACGGCGGACGATCTTTGCCGCACCGCGACCGCGGAGGCGGTTCGCGCCTATGAGAACAACGCGCTGTATTTCGGCGAAGCTCTGGAAGGAGCCGCGCGATGACCACGCAATCCGTTCAGACGCGCGGTCGCGTCGTCCTCGATGTCGAAATTCCTGCGCGCAAGCCGTGGTCGGCGATCATCCGCAAGGGCCAGACCTTGCGAATCACCGATACCCACGGCCAGCAGGCGGTGGATACGCTGTTCTATTGTGCCGACGATTTCGGCGAGCGCTACAGCGGCCAGGATACGCTGCGCGCGCAAGGCTCTGCCTATGTCGGCCTCGGCACCAGTATCATGTCCAATGAAGGCCGCGTGATGCTGCGCGTCACGGCCGACAGTTGCGGCCTGCATGATACGTCGGCGGGCGCCTGCTCCTGCGAGAGCAACACCGTGCGGTTCGGTCACCAGACCCGCTACCAGCACGCCTGCCGCGAGAATTTTGTGATCGAGGCCGCGAAATACGGGCTGTCGAAGCGCGACATCGTGCCGAATTTGAATTTCTTCATGAACGTGCCGATCGACCCCGCCGGCAATTTCACCGTGGTCGACGGCGTCTCGAAGCCCGGTGACGCCATCGAGCTGGTCGCCGAGATGGACGTGCTCTGCCTGATCTCGAACTGCCCGCAAATCAACAATCCCTGCAACGGCTTCTTCCCGACGCCGGTGCAAGTCACGATCTTCGATGCGACGATCTCCGAGCCGGAGGCGTGAGGCATGTTCAGCAAGGTCCTGATTGCCAACCGCGGCGAGATCGCCGGGCGGATCGGCAGAACATTGCGCCATATGGGCATCGCTTCGGTCGCGGTCTATTCCGACGCCGACCGCTTCACCCGGCCGGTGCTCGAGGCCGACGAGGCGGTGCGCATTGGCCCTGCGCCCGCCGCCGAGAGCTACCTCAACGTCGATGCCATCATGGCGGCGTGTCTTGCGACCGGCGCCGAGGCGGTGCATCCCGGCTACGGCTTCCTGTCGGAGAACCGCCGCTTTGCCGAGCGGCTCGCTGAGCACGGCATCAAGTTCATCGGGCCGCGGCCGGAGCATCTCGACGCCTTCGGCCTCAAGCACAAGGCACGTGAGATCGCCGAGCAAAGCGGCGTGCCGCTGCTGCCTGGCTCTGGCCTCTTGGGGACCATCGACGAGGCAGTGCAGCAGGCGGAAGCGATCGGCTTTCCGGTCATGCTGAAGAGCACGGCGGGCGGCGGCGGCATCGGCATGCAGCTCTGCCACGACATGGCGACGCTGCGCGAGCGGTTCGAATCGGTGCAGCGCACCGCGCGGGCGAGTTTTGGCGATGCCCGGGTCTATCTCGAGCGGTTCGTCGCCCGAGCGCGCCACATCGAGGTGCAGATCTTCGGCAACGGCAAGGGCGACGTGGTCGCGCTCGGCGAGCGCGACTGCTCGCTGCAGCGGCGCAACCAGAAGGTTTTTGAGGAGACGCCCGCGCCGGGGCTCTCGGCCGAGATCAGGCGGCGGCTGCATGCGGCGGCAGTGTCGCTCGGCGAGGCGGTAAGCTACGAATCCGCTGGCACCGTGGAGTTCATCTACGACGTCGAGCGCGAGGATTTCTACTTCCTCGAGGTCAATACCCGCCTTCAGGTCGAGCATCCCGTCACCGAGCAGGTTTACGGCGCTGATCTCGTCGAGTGGATGATCCGGCAGGCGGCCGGCGAGGACGTGCTGGCGCACGCGAGCACGCTGGCGCCCAAGGGCGCGGCGATCGAGGTACGGCTCTATGCCGAGAACCCGGGCGCAGGATTCCGTCCGAGCGCGGGCCGGCTGACGCAGGTGACATTCTCGCCGGACGCACGGATCGACGGCTGGATCGAGACCGGCACCGAGGTGACGCCGTTCTACGATCCCATGCTGGCCAAGATCATCGTTGCCGCCGAAACGCGCGAGGCCGCGATCGCGCGGCTTTCGCAGGCGCTCGATGAGACGGTCGTCGCCGGCATCGAGACCAATCTCGACTATCTGCGTGCGATCGCCGCCTCGGACGTGTTCCGCAGCGGGCAGGTGGCGACCAGCGTGCTCGGCGAATTCGCCTATCGTCCCCGCACCATCGACGTCGTCGCGCCAGGTGCGCAGAGCGGGGTGCAGGAATTGCCCGGCCGGCTGCATCTCTGGCATGTCGGCGTGCCGCCGAGCGGCCCGATGGACGAACGGTCGTTTCGGCTTGCCAACCGTGTGGTCGGAAATCCGGAAGCAACGACCGCGCTGGAGTTGACCGTCAACGGGCCGACCCTGCGCTTCAACTCCGGTGCGATCGTCGCGCTCGCAGGCGCGCGCATGAGGGCATCGCTCGACGGCGCCGAGATTGCCTACGACGAACCGGTCGCGGTGCGTGCCGGCCAGACACTGGTCATCGGCAGCATCAAGGGCCCGGGCCAGCGCAGCTATCTCGCCGTGCGCGGCGGCATCGATGTGCCAGAGATCCTCGGCTCGCGCGCCGTGTTCGCGCTCGGTGCGTTCGGCGGCCATGCGACGGGCTCGCTGAAGGCCGGCGACGTGCTGCATATCGGTGCCGAGACGCCGAGCCTTGCCGCTGCTCGGCGCGCAACGGCGGACGAACAGCCGCAGCTCACATCAGCGTGGCAGATCGGTGTGGTCTACGGCCCACATGGCGCGCCGGACTTTTTCCTCGACGAGGACATCGAGACGTTGTTTGCGTCGAGCTACGAGGTGCACTTCAACAGCGCCCGCACCGGCGTGCGGTTGATCGGCCCGAAGCCGCGCTGGGCGCGGGCCGACGGCGGCGAGGCCGGGCTGCATCCGTCGAACATCCACGACAATGCCTATGCGATCGGCTCGATTGATTTCACCGGCGACATGCCGATCATTCTCGGGCCCGACGGCCCGAGCCTCGGCGGCTTCGTCTGTCCGGCCGTCGTCGCGCGCGACGAGCTCTGGAAGGTCGGCCAGCTCCGGCCCGGCGACACCGTTCGCTTCGTCGCGGTGAAGCGCGACGATCCGGTTGCCGGGCCCACGGTGCTGCGTGCGCCCGAGCTCGGTTCGGCCATTGTCGGCCGCAACGAGGACGGCCCGATCCCGGTGGTGTACCGCCGCGCCGGCGACGACAATCTCCTGGTCGAATACGGTCCGATGGAGCTCGACATCGCGCTGCGGCTGCGCGTCCATGTGCTGGCGCAGGCGCTGGAAGAGGCGAAGCTCGGCGGCCTGATCGATCTGACGCCCGGCATCCGCTCGCTGCAGATCCATTATGACGGTACGGCGCTGTCGCGCGGAAAACTGCTCGACGTGCTCAGGCGGATCGAGCGCGAATTGCCTGATGTCGATGCGATGCGGGTGCCGAGCCGCACCGTGCATCTGCCGCTGTCATGGCGCGATCCGCAGGCCGAGCTTGCGATGCGCAAGTATCAGGAGCTGGTGCGCGCGGATGCGCCGTGGTGTCCCTCGAATGTCGAGTTCATTCGGCGCATCAACGGGCTCGGCAGCGAGGACGATGTCCGCCGCGTCGTGTTCGACGCCGACTATTTCGTGCTCGGCCTTGGCGACGTCTATCTCGGCGCGCCGGTGGCAACGCCACTCGACCCGCGGCATCGCCTCGTGACCACGAAGTACAATCCGGCGCGGACCTGGACGCCGGAGAATGCGGTCGGGATCGGCGGCGCCTATATGTGCATCTACGGCATGGAAGGGCCGGGCGGCTACCAGCTGTTCGGCCGCACCATCCAGGTCTGGAACAGCTGGCGCACGACGCCGGTGTTCGAGCCCGGCCATCCCTGGCTGCTGCGGTTCTTCGACAAGATCCGCTTCTTTCCGATCGACGCCGACGAACTGCTCGACGCCCGCGCCGCATTCCCGCACGGGCAATACGACATCCGGATCGAGCAGGGCGAGTTCTCCTACGCCGGCTATGCCAGGCAGCTGGCCGAGATGCAGCCATCGATTGCCGCGTTCAAGGCGACCCAGCAGGCGGCGTTCGACGCCGAGCGTCAGCGCTGGCGCGAGATGAAGCTCGACGAGGCGCCGGCGGAGACGCTCGATGTGAGCGCCACAGCGAAGGGTATTCCCGATGGTCAGATCGGCGCCTTCTCCGAGGTGCCGGGCAACATCTGGAAGATCCTGGTCGAGGAGGGCGCCGCGGTCGCAGCCGGCGACACGCTCGCCATCATCGAGTCCATGAAGATGGAGATCTCGGTGCTCTCCCCGGCGGCAGGCCGCATCGCGTCGGTGCCGGTCAAGCCCGGCCAGACGCTGCGCGCCGGCGACGTCGTGGCGTTGCTCCGGCCGGGTTAGGACGGGTGCGCATCGAGATGTAACGTCCGCCTAATTCACGACGGTGGCGCGGATGCGGATGCTGCGCGGGTTCTCAGGCGGACCAGCAGCGGTCCTGCGTGTGCCGTCGGAACTTCCCAGTTCGCACCGGCGGAGGGGATGTCTCGATCGGATGCGCTCACCGGGGACTGTCGGTCACCCCTGGTTCCGAGGGCGTTCAGGAGCATCGCGAACACGATCATCACCATGACGCCTGCAACGCTGAGCGCAATCTGAATCGAAGGCCTGTTCGATACGTCGAACAGATCGAATTGGCTGACGAGCGCCAGCAGGACGCCGAGACAAAAGATCGGTAGTGAGTTCTCGCCGCAGCTTCTCGCGCTGCGCAGCAGCGGCGCCGACAGTCCTCGCCAACCCTGGGGAACGAGCTGCAACGCCACGATCGCGAGAGCCAGGAAATGCAGCAGTCGCAACGGACTCAGATTCGATTTGTCCAATGGAAACAGCAGATCCGTCAAAGTCTGCGGGAGCAGTGACTTGCTGCCCTGGCCCAGTGCAAGGACCAGGCTGAACGCCAGATAGAGGATGGACAGCACAAGAGCAGGGCGCGACGTCACCCACCTTCGGGCCCTCTGCCCCTCGATGACGCTCCATGCGCCCAGCACGATCAGAAGCTGCCAGGCCAGCGGATTGAAGAACCAGGCGCTGTCGGGCCAGGCGGGAACCCGCCATCCGAAGATGTGCACCAGTGCGTAGAGCAACGTCGAAAGGCCGAGCGTCATGTTTGGCGCGCGCAGCAGCAGCCACAGCAGCGGTGCGAACAGGACGTGACAGATCACAAAAACCGGCAAGACATCGGTATTGACCGGGCGGTACTGCAGGACCGCGGCATGCGCGAGGGTCGCGCCCGGATGCTCGAATAGAATCCGCGTATTGCTCGCGTCGGCAAGACGATCACTGCCTGCGACGTAGACAAGGATGGCGCAGGCGAGCGTCAGCAGCAGGAAGGCGGCATAGATGTCCCACCCCCGCCGCAGCGAGCGGTCGATCATGTGCCTCCAGCCCTCGCGCTGATACGCTCTGCCATAAGCCAGCGCGCAGGTGACGCCGGAGATGAACATGAATATTTCGGCGGCGTCGCAGAAGCCGTAGTTGCGCAGCGTCAGCCAGCTTCCGACGTTGTTCGGGATGTGATCGAGAAAGATCCACCATAATGCGATGCCGCGGCAGATATCGATGCGCGGGTCGCGGCCGGTCGATCTGAACTCCGGCGGAGTTTCGCCGATCAATCGTTTCGAGCAGTGCGTTCGATCATGCATTTGTCGATCTGTCCGGCCTGCGCGCACGACCTCATCGGGCAATGGCCCATGGGGCGCTCGGATGCTCCGATGCGCGCGCGTGCCGGACCAGCCTCCGGCCAACTCTTGGGATTGTGTGCTCCGGCTACCCGAGGGTTGGCGACGTTTTCGTCGGCCAGTCGCAATCTCGGGGGCCAGCAGGATCGCTGTCTTCCGACGGCGGCTGCAAGATCTCGCCGATGACCGGTATCAAAAGCTGCTTCCGCATCTCGGCGAGGCGGGCGCGACAGTACTCATGATAAAGCATGTCGAATATGGTGGACATGATCGAACGCCTTCTTCATCACTGAGGTTGAATTCCCACGTGACAGATTTCGACCATTTCAACCGGCGGCAAAAAGCGGTGCCGGGGATAGTTATGTCCGATGAACTCTGCCAGCGATGTCGCTATGGCAGCAAAATAAATTCGATTTCAAAATACTTGCCTGCCCGCAGCTCTCTGAGTTCGATCGATTGCCAGCAAGTTGGTAAAGCTGATTTGCGCTTTGCACGTTGCTAGGAATATCCAAACTCAATCCGATGGCAGCAATTATAAATAGAGCCGTCGCGACCGCCTCCTCTTAAAGGAGAAATATGGCTGCGACTTTCACAAATATTATACCCGTAATATCCTGATCACCGAGTGAACCAGTTCACATTAGCATCAATCACAGGCGGGTGAGAATAGCAGACCGGTAGCATGGCTTCTTGGACTCGTGCGCACGGATCGAGCTTAGGTCGGTGCGTGAATTGCAAAATGCAGATACTGGCTGCGGTGTGCCGCAGCATTTCGTTCTGATGTTTTGTGAAGGCTGGAGGTCCCCATGGCTACGGACGCAGCCGATTTTTCATCGCATCGATTTTCGACGCGCGACCATCCGGAGCGTATTCGGGTCCCGTTATGGCGCGAGCACTTTGCACGATGCATCGTGCACGCCGATATCGAACCTCTATCGGACGTTCCGTTCCAGGCCGATGCGTCGCTGCACGCGGTTCAGGGTTTGCGTACGCTGGCGCTGAAGGGCACGTCCATGCGTTTCGCGCGCTTGCAAGCGAACCTTGCCGACGGCGATGACTCGATCGGTGTCATCTTCTGCTCGTCCGCGAGAAGTCGGCTGTCGCAGCGCGGCGAGGACGTTGAGCTTCGCGGCACCGATGCGATCGCAATTCTGCATTCCGAGCCCGTCAGCGTGACTTATGTCGAAGGACTGCAATTCGGCCTGGCCGTGCCGCGCGTGGCGCTTGCGCAACGCGTGACGGATGTGGAAGGCTTGGCCATGCGGCCGATCTGGCACCAAACGGAAGCCTTCCGCTTGTTCACGGCATATCTGAAATCGGTGTTCAAGACGGGAGCCCTGAGCGCCCCCGGACTTCGTGAGACGGTCGTGCACCACATCCATGATCTCGTCGCGCTCGCAATCGACGACTGTCCTGCGTTGGGCGAGAGCAGCGCGAGCGCCGTCGTTGCTGCGCGGCAGAATGCAGCACTCGACTACATCGCCCTCCACTTCGAGGAGCCCGGGCTCAACGTTCAGACGGTCGCACGCGGGCAGGGCATCTCGCCCCGCTATCTGCAGCGCCTGATGGCGTCGTCGGGATCATCGTTCACCGAGCGCCTCAATGAGTTGCGTCTTCAACGGGCGTTCCAGCTGCTCACCGGGTCCGATGCCGGCCGTCAGCGAATCTCCGATATCGCGCTGGAGGTGGGTTTCTCGGACGTTTCGCATTTCAACCGCTTGTTCCGGGCTCGCTTCGGCGATTCACCGCGCGGCGTTCGGTTCGGACGCAAGGGATCCAGCGGAGCCGCGCGACTCTGATCGAGAAAGAGGCGTCTGCGTAGTCCAACAGCCGATGTTCGCGGATTGCTGAGACTGTCCGCCTTATACTTCCAGCCATTCCTCGCGAATGGCGGCGTTGTTCTTGAGCTGCTCGGGCGTGCCCTCGAACACGACGCGGCCGTGGCCCATGATGTAGACCCGGTTCGAGATCTTCATCGCGATCGACAGCTTCTGCTCGACCAGCAGGATGGCGACGCCGGCTTTGGCGATCCGCGCGATCAGTTCGCCGACCTGCTGCACGATCAGCGGCGCGAGACCCTCGGTCGGCTCGTCGATCATCATCAGCTCGGGGTCGCCGAGCAAGGTGCGGCAGGTGGTCAGCATCTGCTTCTCGCCGCCCGACAACACGCCTGCCGGCGTGTCGGCACGGCGGGCGAGATTGGGAAACATGTCGAGCATCTCCTGCAGCCGCCACTTGCCGGGCCGGCGCGGGTCCTTGATGCCGAGGATCAGGTTCTGGCGCACCGTCAGGCTCGGGAAGATGTCGCGATGCTCGGGCACATAGCCGAGCCCGAGGCGGGCGATCTTGTAGCTCGGAAGGCCCGCGATGTCCTGGCCCTTGAAGCGGATGGTGCCCTGCGGCGGCACCTCGCCCATGATCGCCTTGACGGTGGTCGAGCGGCCGACGCCGTTGCGGCCGAGCAGGCTGACCACCTCGCCGGCGGCGATGTCGAGATCGACGCCCTGCAGGATGTGGCTCTTGCCGTAATAGGCGTGAAGATTCCTGACCTCGAGCATCAGTCGACCTCCTCGCCGAGATAGGCTTCCTTGACCTTCGGGTTGCCGCGGATTTCTTCAGGAGTGCCGGAGGCGATGATGTGGCCGTAGACCAGCACCGAGATGCGGTCGGCGAGGCCGAACACCACGCTCATGTCGTGCTCGACGATGACGAGGGTGCGGCCCTCGGTGAGGCGGCGGATCAGCGCGACGGCGCGTTCGGTCTCGGCGTGGCTCATGCCCGCGGTCGGCTCGTCCAGCATGATGACGCTGGCGCCGCCGGCGATCGTGATGCCGATCTCGAGCTCGCGCTGCTCGGCATAGGTGAGCAAGCCCGCCGGAACGTCGCGGCGATGGCTGAGATGGATATCGTCGAGGATCTGCGCGGTGCGCTGCTTCACCTCGGGCAGACTGTCGGTGTTCTTCCAGAACGCATAGCGGTGGCCGGTCGCCCACAGCACGGCGCAGCGGACGTTCTCCCACACCGTCATGCGGGCGAACACGTTGGTGACCTGGAACGAGCGCGACAGCCCGCGCCGGTTGATCTCGAATGGCCGCAGGCCCGAGGTCACCTCGCCGTTCAGGCGGATCTCGCCCGAGGTCGGCTTGATGTGGCCAGAGATCAGGTTGAACGTCGTCGACTTGCCGGCGCCGTTCGGGCCGATGATGGCGTGACGCTCGCCCTTCGCGACGCTCAGATTGAGGTCGCGGATGATCTGGACATTGCCGAAGCTTTTCTCGACGGCGTTGACTTGGATGGCAGCGGTCATGCGAGATACCCTCGATCACGGGCCACCGTCGCGGCGCGATCCCAGGCCTCGGCAACGCGCCGCCAGGTGATGCGCGCGATCAGGAAGCCGCCGACCACCAGAACCGCCGCAGCCGCCCAGGTGGTCGGCGCGGTCGCGACGAAGGGGATGCCGAGCAGGTTGATCGGGTCGCCACCGGAGAAGCGTGCGACGGTCTCGATGGCCAGGATGATGCCGAGCGCAAACGCCAGCGTCGGAATCGCCGCGACCAGGTAGGACGGGATCACGGTGCCGAGCGTGCCGGCGCGGATCAGCGGACGGTGCTTCATCAGGATCCCGGCGATGCCGCCTGGTGCGAACATCACGATGCCGATGAAGATGACGCCGAAATAGAGCTGCCAGACCGAGGTGACGTTGGTCAGCCCGAGTTGCAGATAGGTGACCAGGATGGCACCCAGGATCGGACCGAAGAAATAGGCGGTGCCGCCGATGAAGGTGGAGAACAGCACGAAGCCCGATTGCATGGCGCCGAGATAGGCCGAGTTGGCGATCTCGAAATTGATCGCGGTCAGCCCACCGGCGATGCCGGCGAAGAAGCCCGCGAACATGTAGGCGAGGTAGCGCACCACATGCGGATCGTAGCCGATGAACTCGACGCGCTCCGGATTGTCGCGCACGGCGTTGCAGATGCGCCCGAGCGGCGTGCGGGTCAGCGCGTACATTGCGATCGCCGAGACCAGCACCCAGAACGCGATCAGATAGTAGACCTGGATCTGCGGCCCGAAGGTCCAGCCGAACAGCGGCATCAGCGAGGTGCGGTCGGTGGTGATGCCGGATTCGCCGCCGAATACGCTGCGCAGGATCAGCGAGGACGAGGCGACCAGTTCGCCGATGCCGAGCGAGATCATCGCAAACACGGTGCCGGCGCGCTTGGTCATGACCCAGCCGACCAGCAAAGCGAACGCCATGCCGCCGATGCCGCCGACCAAGGGGATCACTGGCAGCGGGATCGGCCAGTTGTGGCTCGCGACCGCGTTCATGACGTGGACCGCGAGGAAGCCGCCGAGGCCGTACTGCACCGCGTGTCCGAACGACAGCAGCCCGGTCTGGCCGAGCAGGATGTTGTAGGACAGCGCGAAGATGATCGCGATGCCGATCAGGCTGAACGAGGTCAGCGAGCCGCCGGAGGAGAAGATCAGCGGCAGCACCACGAGCGCTATGGCTGCGAGCAGCCAGACGCCATAGAAGCCGAGGGCGCCGCCGGACTCCTGCTTGGCCGCGGCGAGGGAGGGCGTGGGAGCGTTCGTCATGACTCGCGCGTCCCCAAGAGGCCCATCGGGCGGAAGATCAGCACCAGCACCAGCAGCAGATAGGGCAGGATCGGCGCGATCTGCGCGATCGTGACGTTCCAGATGTCGGTGAGCGGCGAGGGGCCGAGGCTCGGATCGAGCGGCCCGAACACGCTGGCGAGCGAGCCGTTCAGCGCGACCGCAAAAGTCTGGATCAATCCGATCAGCAGTGAGGCGATGAAGGCGCCGGGCAGCGAGCCGAGGCCGCCGAACACGATGACGACAAACAGGATCGGACCGAGATATGCAGCCATGTCGGACTGCGTCACCAGCGAGGGACCGGCGATGACGCCGGCAAGACCCGCCAGCGCGCTGCCGACGCCGAACACCAGCATGAACACGCGGCCGACATTGTGGCCGAGATGGCCGACCATGCTCGGATGGGTCAATGCGGCCTGTACGATCAGGCCGACCCGGGTCCGCTTCAAGGTGACCAGCAGCGCGATGAAGATCACGACCGAGACCACCAGCATGAAGATCTTGTAGGCGGGGTAGTTGGTGGAGAACACGGTGAAGGCGGGGAAGTCGAGCACTGCCGGGACGCGGTAGTCGACCGGGCTCTTGCCCCAGATCATCGAGACGATCTCTTCGATCGCGAAAGCCAAACCAAAGGTCAAAAGCAGCTCGGCGACATGGCCGTGCTTGTGGGTGTTGCGCAGGCCGTAGCGCTCGACGCCCATGCCGACCACGCCAACCAGCAGCGGCGCGATCACCAGCGCCGGCCAAAAGCCGATCCAGCGGGTGAGCTGATAACCGAAGAACGCGCCCAGCATGTAGAAGCTGGCATGCGCGAAGTTCAGCACGCCCATCATGCTGAAGATGACGGTGAGCCCGCTGGACAGCAGGAACAACAGCATGCCGAACAAGACGCCGTTGAGCGTCGAGATGACGATCAGCTCAGCCACGGTGCACTCGCTTGAGAATGGGAACGGTTCACGTGATCAAAGACCTGTCGAAGGAAATTTATCACCGGTCATTCCGGGGCGATGCGAAGCATCGAACCCGGAATCTCGAGATTCCGGGTCTGGTGCTTGCGCACCATCCCGGAATGACGTTTGGCCGATCAGGGCCGCTTCATGTTGCAGGTGGTCGGCAGCATCGTCTGCGCGGTATCGATCTTGGAGACGATGTGCCAGCCCCAGCCGGTGTTCTCCTCGTCGAACGGTTCCTTGGCCTTGTCGGCCAGCGAGCCGAACGAGGAGATGTAGATCGGCTGGAAGAACTGGTGGTCGTCCTTGCGCATGAAGCCTTCACCGCCGTCGAACACGTCGAACTTCACGCCTTCGAGCGCGGCCGCGACCTTCACCGGATCGATCGAGTTGGCCTTCTCGGCGGCTGCCTTGAACATCCGCATCTCGTTGACCGCGCGCGGATACCACACGGAAATGCCGGTCTTGGCGCGGAAGTCCTTCTCGAAGTCCATTGCCGCCTTGTTGCCGGAGTTCGGCACGCCTTCGCTGATCTGGAACACCTGGTTCTCGAGACCGGTCTGCTTGATCGCGGTCGGTCCGCCGGCGCCGCCGGCATAATAGGTGTACCAGTTGACCTTGAGGCCGGCGTCGGCCGCGGCCTTCAGCAGCAGCGCGAAGTCCTGGCCCCAGTTGCCGGTCACGACGGTGTCGGCGCCGGACGCCTTGATCTTGGCGATGTAGGGCGAGAAGTCGGTGACCTTGAGCATCGGATGCAGTTCGTCGCCGACGAGCTGGATATCCGGCCGCTTTTCACCCAGCATCTTGCGCGCAGCAGTGCGCACCGACTGGCCGAACGAATAGTCCATGTTGATCAGGTAGACCTTCTTGATGGACTGCTGGCCCTTCATGTAGTTGGTCAGCGCTTCCATCTTGATGTCCGAGTTCGCATCCCAGCGGAAATGCCAGTAGCTGCACTTCTCGTTGGTCATGCTCGGATCGACCGCGGCGTAGTTGAAGTAGAGCACTTCCTTGCCGGGGTTGCGCGAATTGTGTTTGGTGACGAAGTCTTCCAGCGCGGCACCGACCGACGAGCCGTTGCCCTGGGTGATGTAGTGGACGCCGGCGTCGACCGCCTTCTGCGCCTGCACCAGGCTTTCCTGCGGATTGGTCTTGTTGTCGAGCGGAACGATTTCGACCTTGTGGCCGAGGATGCCGCCCTTGGCGTTCAGTTCGTCGGCGAGATACTGAAACGTCTTCAGGCCGCCTTCGCCAACGCTGGCGCCGCCGCCGGAGAGCGGATCGATGTAGCCGATCTTGATGGATTCCTGCGCGGACGCCGCGCCTCCCAACACCGTCAGTGCCGCCGTGGCAGCAACGATCAGCCTGCGCATCCTGCTTTCTCCCTTGCTCATGTTTCTTGATCTTCAGCGATCGAAGCCGTCTCATAACCTCAATTGCCGAGCCTTCGCAACTTTCGCTTTGAATACTGCGTCAAGTTTTCGCGCGGGGTATTATAATGTTATAGGCTATAAATGTTTCGAGATACCGCGAGATCCGACGCAGATTTGAACCACAAGTAAACTTTTGGATGAGGCATTCGCCGGCTCGTTTGAAACCGACGTCGTCCGAATTCCGGCGAGACAAGCCTGGTCCGGGAGGCATTATAGCGGCGGGACGCGAATTGGCGATTCAAGCCCGCGGGCGCGGCTTGAGGCCCGAGAGGAAGAGCCGCGCGAAGTGATCGGCGATCTCGACGGCAGACCAGTCGCGCCGGGTCTTGAACCAGATCGGATACCAATGCCCCATGCCGGTTAAAATCCGCTCGGCGAAATATGTATCGATGCGGCGGAAGCGGCCCTCGTCGATCCAGCGTTGATAGCTGTCCTGGTCTCGCCGGATCGTCGCCAGCACCTGGCCGACATATTCCTTCCGGTCAGCGTCGTTGAGATAGTTGATGTTGTGGTAGGTCGCCTTGGGGCCGCAGGGCGTGTCGTGCAGCATCAGCAGCAGGCGGATTCTCTGCACGATGTGGTCGAACGCCCCGAGGCTGTGCTCTTGCAGGTGCTCGCGAATGCTGACCTCGCCGGCAAGCCCGCGTCGCAGGCAGGCCAGCAGCAGGCTCTCTTTTTCGCTGAAGTGATAGTAGATGCCGGCGCGGGTGATGCCCGCATCCGCAGCGATGCTCTCGAGCGACGTGCCCGACGCGCCCCGGCGATTGAAGCTGTCCGAGGCGATCGAAAGCATCCTGTCGAACTTCGCGGCCCGCTTGTTCAACGCCGCACGCGACGCGAGGAAAGGCGCGAGGCTGAGCGGCTCGGGCATCTCGGGAAGCGCGATCTCGCGCCGGTACACGCCGTGCGTGATGATGTCGTCGATCGCATCGATCGCCTGCTGGCGCGTGTAGTAGTCGCGTTCGGACAGCCAGAACGGCACCCAGTCCAGGATCGAGATCAGCGCCACCGCCGTCAGCTGCGGCTCGTCGCAGGCGATCGAACCGTCCGCCACGCCCCGTTCCAGGATTTTCGCCAGCAGTGCGGCGTTCTGCCAGCGCTTGGCGTGGACCTCGCTGCTGTAGGGCGCGGCAAGCGCATCGATATCGGTGAACAGGATCATGCGCTGGCCCTCGGGCCGCAGCCGGCCGCGCACGAAGCGCCTGACGATCTCGAGCCCGTCGATACCGGGCTCGGCCGCGGCTTCGATTTCGTGCCGGTAGATCGCAAGGCCCCGCAGATAGCAGTGGAAGATCAGATCTTCCTTGTCGCGGAAATAGTGGTACAGCGCGCCCGGCACGGCCCGAACCGACGCCGCGACCTGCTCCATCGTCACGTTCGCATACGAGTGGCGGGCAAACAGCCGGGAAGCTGAGACGAGGATTTCTTCAGCCCGGTCCGTCGGGTCGGCGGCGACTTGCAAGCTCGAATGCCCTTCCTGATCGCGGAACGATAATCCGCACGCGAGATAATCCGCTTGGCAGCGGCTTGTCGATCTGCGATAGACGGTGGCATACCATACACCAGCAGTCCTTTGGAGAGAGCATGGCGCGCAACATTCTGATTTTGGGAGCCTCCTACGGCTCCCTGCTGGGGACCAAGCTCTTGATGGCGGGGCACAATGTGTCCCTGGTGTGCCGCAAGAACACCGCTGATCTGATCAACCGCGAGGGTACCGAGGTCCGCATCAAGCTGCGCGACGAGAAGGAGCATCGCTCGATCTTCTCGCGCGACCTGCCGGGTAAGCTCGACGCGGTCACGCCCGCCGATGTCGACGTGTCGCGCTACGACATGGTTGGCCTTGCGATGCAGGAGCCGCAATACACCAACCACACGGTGCGCGTGCTGATGATCAAGATCGCGGCGGCGAAGCTGCCGTGCCTGTCGATCATGAACATGCCGCCGCTGCCGTACCTGAAGCGGATCCCCGCGCTCGCCGGCATGGACCTCGAGGAGGCCTACACCAACGCGCAGGTGTGGGAGCGCTTCGAGCCGGGCCTGGTCACGTTGTGCTCGCCGGATCCGCAGGCGTTCCGTCCGCCGGAGGAGAAGGCCAACGTGCTGCATGTCGGCCTGCCGACCAACTTCAAGGCCTCGGCCTTCGCCGACGACAAGCACAACAAGGTGCTGCGCGAGCTCGAAGCCGACATCGATGCGGTGACGCTCGACGGCCAGGACGTGCCGGTGAAGCTGAAAGTATTCGACTCGCTGTTCGTGCCGCTGGCCAAATGGTCGATGCTGCTGACCGGCAATTATCGCTGCATCACGCCGACGGAGCCGCAATCGATCCGCGACGCCGTGCACGGCGATCTCAGCCGCTCGCAGGCGATCTACGATCATGTCGACGGTATCGCGCGCAAGCTCGGCGCCGATCCGGCAGATCAGGTGCCGTTCGCGAAATACGCCAAGGCGGCGGAAAGCCTGCTCAAGCCGTCGTCGGCGGCCCGCGCGGTCGCGGCCGGCGCGCCGTTCATCGAGCGCGTCGACCTCCTGGTGAAGCTGATCTCGCACCAGCTCGGTAACCCCAGCGCCGAGATCGACCGCACCGTCGAGACCGTCGATCAGAAGCTGAACGAGAAGATCGTGCAGGGCGGCTCCGGCGCGGAGTAACCCGAGCACGCGGTGCGGGGGCGGGAAGCGCGCCCTCGCCATGCACTGGCGATCGGCAAAGCGTGCGATCGCGGCTGCCGAATGCATGGCTCGGCCTGGTCAGTTGAGCTAGGCTGGCGCAGCTGCGGCTCGGAGCTACCGACATGCCGAACAAATCGCTTCCTCGCCTTGCAATCTACGGCGACCTCGATCGCGCGCGCGACATCCTGCGCGCCTGGCAGCCGCTCGACCACCTCTCGCCTGACGACGCCGAGCTTGTCGTGAAAGCGATCGCCGAAGGCATCGCCCGCGGCCGCCGGCACGGGCTGGAGATGGGGCAGTGCTGCCACCTCGCGGCGTGAGGTGTGGTCAGCGAGCGTTTGCATAGCGCGCCCATAGAGCGACCTGCACTAGTGGGGTGAGCACGCCGGTCAGGCTCCCTCCCCCCTTGCGGGGGAGGGTGGGGAGAGGGGTGGCCCCGGGCGAGATGGTCGATGTGCGCGTCGCTATCGCAACGTTGAGCGTGCGTCGTGGCGATGTTGAAAGAGTTTGCCGTGTGGCACCCCTCTCCCCAACCCTCCCCCGCAAGGGGGGAGGGAGCCCTTCCGCCGGTGCTCGCCTCACACGAGAGCATAGCCCTTCACCTCACGGCGTGCGATCACGAGATGCGCGTGTCGCGACCTGTTCCTGTAAGGCGAGCACGCTCGTCAGGCTCCCTCCCCCCTTGCGGGGGAGGGTGGGGAGAGGGGTGGCCCCGGGCGAGATGATCGGTGTGCGCGCCGCTATCGCAACATTGAGCGTGCGTCGTGGCGATGTTGAGAGAGTTTGCCGTGTGGCACCCCTCTCCCCAACCCTCCCCCGCAAGGGGCCCGCAAGGGGGGAGGGAGCCCTTCCGCCGGTGGCTTCCTAACTTGAGATCGGTCGTGCTTCGAGGCCGCGCCGCTAGCTCTGATGTGCCACCGCCAAAATCGTCACCGCACGCGTCTGGTGGCTCGGGGTCTGGAAATCGATGGTTTGGCCGACCGACAATCCGATCAGCGCGGCGCCGACCGGCGTCAGCACCGAGATGCGGCGGAGCGCGATGTCGGCTTCGTGCGGATACACCAGCACGACTTCCCTGACGTCGCCGGTCTCGTCGTCGCGGTAGCGCAAGCGCGAGCCCATGCGGACCACGTCGTGGAGGTCGGCATCGTCGGCGACGACCTGCGCCCGGTCGGTCTCGCGCGCCAGGAACTGGGCGACGCGCGGAAACACCGCCATGCTGGAATCGGCCAGCGCGCTGAGGCGATGCGCCTCGCTCGCCGTGATCACGATCGGCGGCAATGCCGCGGCGGTAAAGCTATTCTGAATGCTCTGGGGCATGTCGTTTGACCTTGCGGTTGATCGAAGGCGCGAAAGCGCCGGCGCGCGACTGCTTCGCGCGCCACGGCGGGCTGAAATGATGTTGATGACGCCTGAAGAATCCGGACGGCGCGCGATCGCCGGCCGGCTAAGTGCCTGCGTGCAGACGTCCAGCGCGCAAGCCAAGGCGCGCGATGCGGGTGTCGATGCTCAACATGTCGATCATGGCCCCATCAACATAGCCGCTGATGACGACGCATCCATTGCGGCGAACGCGCGCACGCGCCGCGGGTCAGGGCTGGCCGATGCCGGTGAGGCCGAGCACCGCGCCGGCGGCGAGCGCGAGCAGCGGATGGATGCGGGTCGTCGTGGTGGCGATCGCGACGCCGGCCGCGATCAGGATGGTACCCCAGCTCGAAACCGAGGTGTGGGTGATGACGATGGCGCTGGCGGTGACGAGGCCGGCGGTGACCGGAACGAGCCCGGCCTGCACGGTCTTCCGCCACGGCCGGTCCTTGAAGCGTTCCCACAGCCGCAGCGCGAAGCCGGTGACGAGCGACGATGGCCCGAACTTGGCGAGCGAGGTCACCAGCACGCCGGAGAATCCGGCGACATGCCAGCCGACCAGCGGCACCACCATCATGTTGGGTCCAGGCGCGGCCTGCGCCAGTGCGAACAGCGCGCCGAATTCCTGCGCCGTCATCCAGTGATGGATATCGACCACCTGGCGCTGCATCTCCGGCAGGATGGTGTTGCCGCCGCCAAAGGCCAGCAGCGAGAGCTCAGCGAAGATCAGTGCGAGCGTGACGAGGGTTGCGGTCATGATGTCTGCCTCGCGCGCAGGAAGATGCTGAGCGGCGCGAGCGTCAACAAGGTCGGCAGCAGCGGCAGCCGGAACACCGCGATCGCCAGCACGCCGAGCGTGACGATCAATAGGCCGACGACATCGCGCCGCAATGGCCAGGCGATCTTGATCGCCGTGGAAATCAGCAACCCTGCTGCCGCGGCGGCGAGCCCGCCGAACAGATGACGCACCACCGGATCGTTGGCGAATTGGCTGTAGATCACGCCGAGCCCGATCACCACCGCGGTCGGCACCGCGATCAGGCCGAGGATCGAAGCGAACGCGCCGGGAATGCCGCGAAACTTCAGTCCGACCGCCACCGACATGTTGATGATGTTGCCGCCGGGCAGGAACTGGCAGAGCCCGAGCAGGTCGGTGAACTCGGCACTGGTGAGCCAGCCGCGCTTCTCCACCATCATGTGGCGCGCCAGCGGCAGCACGCCGCCGAAGCCGGTCAGTCCGAGGACGAAGAAGCCCGTGAACAGCTCGCCGACATCAGGTGCGACATGCTTGCTGGTTTGAGCGGCGCGTATGGCGTCCATCGGCGGGGCGGCTCCGGTTCGTTCGTTCTTGAGCCGACTCTAGTTGGCCGCATGCCAAATTTCCAATATATGGATACTGGAATTTGCATATCTTTTGCATATGGATCGTCGCGATGATCGAGCTGCGCCATCTCCGTTATGCCGTCGCGGTCGCCGAGGAAGGCCACATCACCCGCGCCGCGGCGCGGCTCGGCATCCAGCAGCCGCCGCTCAGCCAGCAGATCCGGGCGCTGGAAGCTGCGATCGGCGCACCGCTGTTTCGCCGGCAGCCGCGCGGGGTCGAACTGACCGCCGCCGGCCGCGCCTTCGTCGGCAAGGCGCGCGCGATCCTGCGCGACACCGAGCTCGCGGTGGAAGCCGCGCGCCGCGCCAGCCGCGGCCAGGAAGGCCAGCTTGCGATCGGCTTCACCTCGTCGGCTGCGTTCCATCCCTTCGTCACCGGCGTGATGCGCGAGATGCGCGAGCATGCGCCGGCGATCAAATTGTCGCTGGAAGAGGCCTCGACCGGCGAGCTGATCGAAGCCGTCGAGGCCGACCGGCTCGATGCCGCGTTCGTGCGCTCGCCGAGCGAGCGGCTGGACAACCTCACGATCACGCATCTGCTCGACGAGGAGATGCTGGTCGCGTTGCCCGACCATCATCCGCGTGCCCGCAGGGATCCGCGCCGGCGGATTTCGCTGAGCTCGCTTGCCGACGAGCCGCTGATCCTCTATCGCCGCCCGACCGGGCCGGGCCTCTACGACAGCATCATCGCCGCCTGCCGCGCGGCGGGCTTCAGCCCGAAGGTGGCGCAGGAGGCGACGCGGATGGTGTCGACGCTCAGCCTCGTCGCCGCAGGGCTCGGCATTTCGATCGTGCCGGAATCGATGGCGCGGCTGGAGACCGCCGGCGTCTCCTATCTCCGCCTCGACCGCGCCGCTGGCCTGGTCGCGCCGCTCGCACTGGCGCGCAAGAAAGCCCCCGCCGGCGGCACGCTCGGCCGCCTGCTTGCGATCGTGACGCGGCGGGTGAAGGACCGCGCAGGGGTTTGATGGCGATTTGCGCGCCGTGGCAGAACGTCCCAGGTGGCGCGGAATGTGGCCAGTTTGGCGAACGCCTGCGTCGGTGCGCGTCTAGATAGCCTGCATCGGATCCGGTTGCCCGCGTGTCGATTGCGACAGGTCGGTTGCGTCCGGCGGCTTCCGGTTCGTCACCACAGTGAAAGGCAGTTCCAATGGCACGTTTTCCCGTCCATACGCTCGACTCCGCCCCCGAGGCCTCGAAACCCTCGCTGCGCGAGGTTGAGGCGCGGTTCGGCATGATCCCCAACCTTGCGGCGACGATGGCGACCTCGCCCGTGCTGATCCAGAGCTTCATCGGCATCTTCGACAAGGTTCACGGCGGCAGCTTCACCGAGCAACAGATCCAGACCGTGCTGCTCACCGACGCGGTGACCAATCGCTGCACCTGGGCGGTCGCCCTGCACTCCGCGCTCGGCCTGCAGGCCGGCCTTGCTGCGGCCGATGTCGACGCGATGCGCGCCGGCCGTTCGCCCGCCGACAAGCAACTCGGCGCACTCTCGACATTGGCAAGGTCGCTGATCGAAAAGCGCGGCCGGCTCGACGAGGAGGAGATCGAGCAATTCCTGGCGGCCGGGTTCTACAAGGACCTCGTGCTTGAAGTGATCAACATCGTGGCGGCGTCGACCATCACTAATTACACGGGCAGCGTGACCAACCCGCCGCTGGAAGCGGGGTTGCAGGCGCATGCCTGGAATGGCTGAGTAACAAACACCGCGCGCCGGCCATGGGCCGGCGTGCGCCTGCCTTCTAGCCGGCAAACCTGGCGCGGTAGTCCTGCGGCGTCGTCGACAGCAAGCGCAGGAAGCTGCGGCGCATCGTCTCCTCGGAGCCGAAACCGCAGCGCTGTGAAATCCGCTTGATCGGCAGCCGCGTCTCCGAGAGCAGATGCCGCGCGCCCTCGACCCGCAACCGCTCGATCGCGCGGGCCGGCGTCAGCCCGGTCGCTTCGGCGTAATGCCGGCTGAAGCTGCGCTCGCTCATGCCGGCCTGCTTCGCCAGCGTCGGAAGCGAGAGGTCGTCGGCCAGATGGTTGCTGATCCAGTCATGCAGCGCGCCGAACCTGTCGTCGGTCGTTTGCAGCGACAGGACTTCGCTGAACTGCGCCTGTCCGCCCGGCCGCTTGAGAAACACCACGAGATAGCGGGCGACGGCGAGCGCCGTTGCGCGGCCGAGATCGTCCTCGACCAGCGCCAATGCCAGATCGATGCCCGAGGTGACGCCGGCCGAGGTCCAGAACGATCCGTCGCGCACGAAGATCGGATCGGACTCGACGTGGATGTCGGGAAAACGCTCGGCGAGCTCCTGCCAGAATCCCCAATGCGTCACCGCCCGACGGCCATCGAGGGCACCTGATGCGGCGAGCAGGAACGCGCCGGTGCAGACCGATGCGGTGCGGCGGGCCTCTCCCGAGCGTCTGCGCACCCAGTCAACCAGGACGTCGTCGGCCGCCGCAGCGTTGACGCCGTCGCCGCCTGGAACAATCAGCGTGTCCACCGCGCTGCCGGTGGCAGGCAATGGATTGACCGCGAGCCCGATGCCGGCCGATGCCTGGACCGTGGGGCCGTCCTTGGCAACGACGCGGACTTCGTAAGGCTCCGCGTTGCCTGCCTTGGCCATCATTGCGTTGGCCGACGCGAACACCTGCAACGGTCCGGTGACATCGAGCAACTGCACCGCCGGATAAGCCAGCACCTCGATCAGGCGACGGTCTTTTGGCGGAGAATGTGGGGGCTTTGGCGTCATCGCCGAAGCGTGCCGCGCTAGATTTGCTTTGTCCATAGTGCGAGGGAAGTTCGATGATTGCTCATGATGTCCACTTACGGATCGGGTCGCTGCTGTTCGAAGGCGTCGACCAAATCGACTTGACCGGCCCCTTCGAGGTGCTGTCGCGGATTCCGAATTCGACCTACCGCATCTACGCCAAGACCATGGAGCCAGTGCGCGACCTCAAGGGATTGCGGCTGACGCCGGATGCGACGCTGACTGAGGCGCCGCCGCTCGATGTGCTGCATGTGCCGGGCGGCTTCGGTCAGGAGGCGCTGATGGAGGACGAGGAGGTCCTGCGCTGGATCCGCGAGCAGGCAGCAGGGGCTTGCAGCCTGTTCTCGGTCTGCACTGGCGCGCTGCTGTGCGGCGCGGCCGGGCTCTTGAAGGGGCGCAGGGCGACGACGCATTGGGCGTCGTTTCATCTGTTGCCGTACTTCGGCGCCACGCCGGTGAACGAGCGCGTGGTGGTCGACGGAAGCTTTGTCTTCGCCGCCGGCGTCACGGCCGGCATCGACGGCGCATTGCGGCTCGCGGCGGAATTGCGCGGCGACGACGCGGCGCGGGCGATCCAGCTCTACATGGCCTATGCGCCGGAGCCGCCCTTCAACAGCGGCACGCCGGAGACCGCGCCGCCCGAGATCCTGCAGCAGACACGGCACGCGACGCGTGCGATCACGGCGCAGCGGGAAGAAACTGCACGCCGCGTGGCGGCCAGGCTGGGCGTCGTCGTGCCGGAGCCCGAGCGTCTGTCGGCAAGTGCAAGCTGACGTTACTTCGAAATCGAGCGGTGGCCTCCACTTCACCTCGCCCCGCGTGCGGGGAGAGGTCGGAACGCATCGCTAGATGCGTTCCGGGTGAGGGGGAGCCTCCGCGAACGCGGCTGTCACCGCGTGCGCGGAGAGAGCCCCTCACCCCAACCCTCTCCCCGTAGGAACGGGGCGAGGGAGCGCGCTGCCTGCCGTCGCTATTCGGCCTAGTCGCGCGGTTAATTGCCCGGCTCGAAGCTGCAGTCGGCGCCGCCGCCGGCCTTGTCCTTGATCACCTTGGGATCGAGCGTGCAGGACAATTTCGACAGTGCCTCGTAGATCGTGCCGGCGGCGCCGTCGCCGGGCACGCCGGCGAGCGCCACGGTGGCGTAGATCGCGTTGGCTTCGCGTCCCCTGACGGTGTGGGTCCTGCTGCCGAAGGTCAGCGCGCAGGAACGCGAGGTGATGTCGACATTGCTGGCGCGGCAGACGACCTTGTCGGCGGTGACGGTGATCTTCCTGATGACGTGGACATCGCTGTCGCCGTTGAAGAACGCGGCGACCGCCTTCTTCTCCGTGGCCGGCAGCGGCGAATAGGGCGCCACCACGCCGGCGAGCGCCAGCGCGACCGAGCCGGACGTGGTCGCAGGCGCGGCCCATGCGGCTGACGAGGCCAGCGGCAATGAACATGCGAGGATCATCAGTCGGCCCAGTCTCATTCCCGTCTCCTGTTGTGGCGCTTTCCGCGGCGCGGAATCGCTAGCACGTCTCGCAGCTTGAACAGGTGACGTCATTCACATGCCATCCCGCAACTTCGCGTGAGGGCGGTGCGCGCTGATGGCAGTGCGGCCCCGCGTGGACCGGCTTGCACGATCGCGCCATCGGCGTCACAGTCCCCTCTGCGGCTGCGATGCCGCCAACAACGAAGACAAGAAGATCAATCCGAGGAACGCCATGGCGGCCACGCGCATCGACTGCGACATCCATCCCGCGGTGGGGGGAACGCGCACCACGCTGCTGCCCTATCTGAGCGATCACTGGAAGGAACAGGTCGTCAGCCGCGCCATCGACGGGCTCGACCTCAATTCCTATCCGCCGTCGATGCCGCTGTCCGGCCGCGCCGACTGGCGGCCGGCCGACGGCAGCAAGCCCGGCAGTGATCTCGCCATGGTGCAGCGCGGCGCGTTCGACCAGCTCGGCGCCAGCCACGCCATCTGCAATGTCGTCTATGGCGCACAGGCAGTGTTCGATTCCTACATGGCGGCGGACTTCTGCCGGGCGATCAACGACTGGATCGCGGCCGAATGGCTCGCGAAGGACACGCGGCTGCGTGCCTCGATCGTGGTGCCGATCCAGGCGCCGGATCTCGCAGTCGAGGAGATCGAGCGCCGCGCCGCTGACAACCGCTTCGTCTCGGTGCTGGTGCCGTCGCAAAACGAGACGCTGCTCGGGCGGCGGCATTACTGGCCGATCTATCAGGCCGCGGAGAAATACAAACTGCCGATCGCGATCCATGCCGGCAGCGCTTATCGCGGCGCGCCGAGCTCGATCGGTTGGCCGTCCTACCGCTACGAATATTATCTCGCCGAGGCGCAGGCGTTCCAGGCGCAGACGCTGAGCCTGATCTATGAGGGCGTGTTCGGGAAGTATCCCGGATTGACCGTGGTGCTGATGGAATCAGGCGTCAGTTGGCTGCCGGCCTTCATGTGGCGCGCCAACAAGACCTGGCGCGGCGTGCGCGTCGAGGTGCCCTGGGTCGAGCGTGAGCCGGCCGCGATCATCCGCGAGCATTTCCGCGTCACAATGCAGCCGTTCGACGCGCCGATGGACGCAACAAGCGTTGCCGACATCATCGACCAGATCGGCTCCGACAAGATGTTCCTGTTCGCGTCCGATTATCCGCATTGGCAGTTCGACGGAGACGATCCGATCCCGCCGCATCTGCCTGCGAGCCTTGTGAAGCGGATGTGCGAGGATAATCCAATTGAAACGTTCCCGCGTCTGAAGCTGAATTCGTAGTTCGCGCGCATGATCCGGAAAAGTGGAGCCGGTTTTCCGACAGGATCATGCGCCAAACAAAAAGGAGGATCGCATGAGTGACGTCATCGACCGCCCGATGCTCGACCAGGAGACGACCGCGGCGACGCGGCTCAGGATCATCGATTGCGATATCCATCCGAGTATCCATTCGCATAGCGATCTCAACGAATTCCTGCCGAAGCGCTGGCAGCAGCATCTCAAGGAATATGGCAGCCATCTCCGCACGCCCTATATCGGCACCACGCCGTATCCGCGCTCCTCGCCCTTGATCGCGCGGCGCGATGCCTGGCCGCCGACCGGCGGCGTGCCTGGCTCCGATCTCGATTTCATGCGCAAGCAGCACCTTGATCCGTTCGACGTCGAGTTCGGCATTTTGCAGGTGCTCGACCTCTTCATCTTCTCGCAGCAGAACCTGGAATTCGGCGCCGCGATCCAGCGCGCCATCAATGACTGGCAGCTCGCGTTCTGGGCGCATCGCGATCCCAGGCTGAAGGCTTCGATCCTGGTCGGGCAGGACGGCAGTGACCTCGGCCTTGCCGAGATCGAGCGCTGCGCCAGGACCGGCGAATACATCCAGATCAACGTCTCGCCGCGCGCCAACGAGCCGCTCGGCCGCCGCCGCTACTGGCCGATCTATGAGCGCGCGCAGGCGCTCGATCTGCCGCTCGGCATCCATGTCGGCGGCTATGGCGGGCACGCGCCGACCGGCGGCGGCTGGCCGTCCTATTACTGCGAGGAGCATCAGTCGAACGCGCACACGGTGGCCTCGAACCTCACCAGCCTCGTGCTGGAAGGCGTTCCCGAGCGCTTCCCGAAACTGAAGATCGTGTTCATCGAGGGCGGCTTCGGCTGGATCCCCGCGACGATGTGGCGGATGGATCAGCACTTCGAGCGCTTCCGCAGCGAGGTGCCACATCTGAAGCGCAAGCCGAGCGAATATGTGAAGGAGCATTTCTGGTTCACGACCCAACCGATCGACGAGCCGGATGAGGCCAGGCATCTGCGTCAGCTGATCGAATGGGTCGGCATTGACCGGCTGCTGTTCTCGTCGGATTATCCGCACTGGGACTATGACGACGCGCGCTACGCCTTCAAGACGCCGCTGACGGACGCCGAGCGGCGCAAGATCTTCAACAGCAACGCCCGCGCGGTTTACAAGTTTTGATCATGACCCGTCACATCGTCGCGCGCACCAGTGAGATTCCGGCCGGCGGCAACAAGGTGTTCGGCCTCGAGGGCCGCGACATCGTCGTGTTCCACGTCAATGGCGAGTTCTTCGCGCTGCTCAATCGCTGCCCGCACGAGGGCGCGCCGCTGGAGAAGGCGGCGTGCGTCGCGCGCCTGACCTCGCCGGAGCCCGGCGTCTATCAGCGCGACCGCGTCGGCGAGATGCTGCGCTGTCCGTGGCACGGCTGGGAATTCGACATGCGCAACGGGCAGTCCTGGTTCGACCCCAACCGGTTCAGGATCCGCTCCTATCCGGTCGCGGTCGAAAGCGGCGCGGAGTTGCAGAAGGGGCCGTACGTCGCCGAGACGTTCCCGGTGCATATCGAAGACAATTACGTGATCGTCGAGGTTTGACCGGCACGTCCGCTTCGTTATTGCGATATTAGCAATAATGAAGTTCCGGTGACGATAATTATAATAATCGCTGCAATGAGCCACCTTGAGGTCGCGGTCGGGAATGATCCCGTCCACGACATCAGGAACGGCACCATGAAGCTTTATCACTTTGCGCTCTCCGGCCACGCGCACCGCGCCCGCCTGTTCATTTCCCTGCTCGGAATTCCGCACGAATTGGTCGACGTCGACCTCAGGTCCGCCGCGCAGAAGACGCCGGAGTTTCTGACGCTCAATCCGTTCGGCCAGGTGCCGGTGCTCGACGATGACGGCACCATCATTCCCGACTCCAATGCGATCCTGGTCTATCTCGCGACCAAGCTCGGCCGCACCGACTGGCTGCCGCAGGACGCGAAGGGCGCTGCCGCCGTGCAGCGCTGGCTGTCGGTAGCCGCCGGCGATCTCGCGTTCGGACCCGCCGCGGCGCGGCTCGTCACCGTGTTCGGCGCGAAGTTCAACCCGGAAGATGTGATCGCCCGCGCGCACGTGATGCTGAAGCGGCTCGAGGCCCATCTTGCCGATCGCGACTGGCTGGTCGGTGCGCAGCCGACCATCGCCGACGTCGCGCTCTACAGCTACCTGTCGAGCGCGCCCGAAGGCAATGTTGATCTCTCTGGCTATGCGCGCGTCAACGCATTCCTGCGCCGGATCGAGGCGCTGCCGGGCTTCGTGCCCTTTGCCAAGACCCCAGTCGGTCTGGCCGCGGCTGCGTGATCTGCTGATCGGGCGCGCCTTTCGGGCACGCCCGTCCAACCCCCGAAAGGGAGGGCGACGAGATGAGCGACAGACGAAGCAAGAGCAAGCTGCCGGCCTGGCATGCCGGCGAGAAGGCGATCCAGCAGAAGGCCGGCGTCGCCGAGAAGATGGAGGCCGTCGGCCAGCGCGCCGTGCGCGACTTCATGCCCGACCAGCATCGCGATTTCTTCGCGCAGATTCCCTTCATCGTGGTCGGCAGCGTGGATCGCAGCGGCGACGCATGGGCCTCCTTGCTGACCGGCCGGCCCGGCTTCATCTCTTCGCCGACACCGCGCGGCCTCGAGATCGATGCGCGGCCCGACGCCAGCGATCCCGTCAACGACGGCATGCGTGAGGACGAGGCCATCGCATTGCTCGGAATCGAACTGCACACGCGGCGCCGCAACCGTGCCAACGGGCTGCTCCGCGCATCGTCGGGTAGGGCGCTGAGCTTCGAACTCGATCAGAGCTTTGGCAACTGCCCGCAATATATCCAGCTCCGTGATTTCGCCTTCGTGCGCGAACCGGATCAGCCGTTCACCGGAGCGATCGAGACGAGCACGACGCTCGATCAGGCCGCGCGCGACACGATCGCGGCGGCGGACACGTTCTTCGTGGCGTCCTATGCCGAGCGCGAGGATCGCCGCCAGGTCGACGTGTCGCATCGCGGCGGCAGAGCTGGCTTCGTCCGCGTCGCTGCCGACGGCACGCTGACCATCCCGGATTTCGCCGGCAATCTGTTCTTCAACACGCTCGGCAACATCCTCGTCAACGGCAAGGCCGGGCTGGCGTTCGTCGATTTCGAAACCGGCGACATGCTGCAGCTGACCGGCGATGCCGAGGTGATCCTGGACTCGCCGGAGATCGCGGCATTCCAGGGCGCCGAACGGCTGTGGAGTTTTCGTGCCCGCCGCGTGGTGCGCAGGCGCGGCGCGCTGCCGCTGCGCTGGGCGTTCCGGGCCGAGGGCTGGTCGCCGAATGCGCTGATGACCGGCGACTGGGCGCAGGCCGCCGACCGGATTCGCGCGGCCGAGCTTGCGTCGCAATGGCGCCCGTTCAAGGTCACCAAGATCGTCGACGAGAGCCGGTCGATCCGCTCGTTTCATCTGCAACCGGACGATGGCGCAGGGCGGCTGCCGCACCGGGCGGGACAGCATCTGCCGATCCGCATCGCGCTCCCCGGCGCCGACAAGCCGATCATTCGCACCTACACGCTGTCCGTCGCACCGTCGGACGGCATGTACCGCATCAGCGTGAAGCGTGACGGCGCGGTGTCGCAGCATCTGCATGACAACATCCGTGTCGGCGACATCATCGAGGCGCGCGCGCCGGGCGGCGGCTTCACCATCGATGCGCGCGAGAAGCGGCCCGCGGTGCTGCTCGCCGGTGGTGTCGGCATCACGCCGCTGCTGGTGATGCTGCGTCACGTCGTCTATGAGGGGCTGCGCACCCGCGGCATCCGGCCGACCTTCCTGTTCCAGGCCGCGCATACGAAGGCGGACCGCGCGTTCGGCGACGAATTGCAGCAACTCGCTGCGGCCGCCGGCGGCGCCGTCCGGATCATTCGCGTCCTCAGTGACGTCGATGGCGCCGAGCTGGGCGCCGACTACGATGCCGCGGGGCGGATCGACATGGCGCTGCTGTCGCGTACCCTGCCGTTCAACGACTATGATTTCTATCTGTGCGGCCCGCCGCAGTTCACCCAATCGCTCTATGACGCCCTGTGCGGCTACAACATTGCCGATAGCAGGATCCACGCCGAGGCGTTCGGGCCGTCGTCGCTGGTGAGGACGCCGGATGTGGCCGCGACGGCGCCGCCGCGCCGGCCGCCCGCGACCGCGCCGGTCCCGGTCGCCTTCACCGCATCTCTGAAGGAAGCGCGCTGGACGCCGGAGTCGGGCACGCTGCTTGAGTTGGCGGAAGCGCGCGGCCTCAGCCCTGTGTTCAGTTGCCGGGAAGGCAATTGCGGAACATGCCGGACCGGATTGCTGGCAGGTGCGGTAACCTATGTGAAGGAGCCGACCGCTGAGGTGGCCGATAATGAAGTGCTGATCTGCTGCGCGGTGCCCGCGCAGCCGGCGACCGACGGCGACGACCGGATCCAGCTCGATCTCTGATCAGCTGCGCCGTCGATGCTTCAGGCTGCGCAGCGCCTTCGTCGCTGATCAACCCATGCTGCCCGGCATGAAGCAGCGCGGTCTCGGGTGACCATTCAGATAATACGGCCAGACGACGGTGTGGCCGGCGCGGTTTGGTCCGGGCACGACGGCCTCATCGGGAACGTCGACCCATTCCCCCTCGAGGCGCACGCGGTAGTGGCCGTCCTTGGTGTCCCAATCGGCGTCATCGACGCGCGTCGCGTCGGTGCCGTCGCAGCAGGGGCCTTTGCCACTGTGCAGGCTCTCATACCAGCCGTTGAGTTCGGGATGCTGATGATCGTGGGCCTGGGCCGGACCGATCGACGGCATCGGCAGCAGGACGGTAAGTACAGTAAGCGTCATACGCCAAAACGATGTGTTCATCTGGTTCCCAGTTCCGGAAGCCCATGTCAGCCAATCCGGAAATGGTCACGGAGTTCAGTTCATCAATAGATGACATTCATCATATAAATCACATTCATGAGAGCCACGGCGGGCGCGAGCGCAACGCAGATGCTGACAAGGTCAGGCGAGCAGGCCCATTACCTGCTCGATCACGGCCTTCACTTGCTTCGAATCCGGCGTCTGGTGCGCGAGCGCCATCAGCCCCGCATGCACCACCATCACCGTGTGCGCGGTGATGTCGGGATCGAAGCCCTTCTTGAACTGAGCGCGGTCGGCACGCAGCCGCGTGCGCAACAGCTCTTCAAGCCGCCGGTTGTAGCGCTCGATGCTCTTGCGGAGCGCGGCCTGATCGAGCGAGCCGTCGGTCGCCGAATTGATCGACAGGCAGCCGCGCTGTCCCTTCTCACCCGAGCAATAGGGAATGAAGCCGGTGAGCCACTGCCTGATCGCCTCGCGGGCCGGCCCCGGCTGCGCCAGCACGCGCTCGGCCCAGCCGAGGATTCCGTCGTGATAGCGGTCCAGCACGCGCAGGAACAGCGCGTGCTTGTCGCCGAAGGCCGCATAGAGGCTCGGCTTCGCGATACCGCTCGCCGCCGTGATCTCGTCGAGCGAGGTCGCCTGAAACCCCTTCTGCCAGAACACCTGACGGGCGATTTCCAGGACGTCGTCCGGATCGAAGCTGCGCGGCCTTGCCATGGCGCTGTTTTATGTACTCCCGCGTCCGATGTGAAGCCGTCACCAACGCCGTGAAACCATTTCTAGTCATTGACGTGGCCGCAATTCTATACTTATAAGTACAGAATAACATCGGGAGATGATGCCATGAAGGCGGTTCAGGTTGTTGCGTTCGGACGTCCGGCGGAAGTGGTGAAGCTCAACGAGGTGCCTGATGTCGGCAGCCCCGGGCCGAACGAGGTGGTGGTCGCGGTCGAGGCCGCGCCGATCAACAACTCGGACTTCATGATCATGGCGGGGCGCTACGGCTATCTGCCGACGCCGCCGGCGACGCTCGGGATCGAGGGCGTCGGGCGGGTCATCGCCGCGGGGGCGCAGGTCAAGCACCTCAGGGAAGGTGACCGCACGCTCGTTCCGTTCATGATCCCGACCTGGACCGAACGGCTCAAGTTCACGCCGTCCTGGCAGCGTCCATTGCCCGAGACTGCCGACATCCGGCAGCTATCCATGATCGCGGTCAACCCGGCGACGGCCTATCTGCTGCTGACCGATTTCGTCAAAGTCCCGCGCGGCGGCTGGGTGATCCAGAACGGCGCCAATTCGGCGACGGCGCGCGCGGTGATCGCCATCGCCAGGTCGCTCGGGCTCAAGACGGTCAACATCGTCCGCCGCGAGGAGGTCGTGGATGAGGTCAAGGCGGTCGGCGGCGACATCGTCCTGGTCGACGGGCCGGATCTCGCCAAGCGCGTCGCCAAGGAGACCGGCAAGGCGCCGATCCAGTTGGCGCTCGACGTCGTCGGCGGCTCGTCGGCCTTGAATCTGATGAACTGCCTGGCGCCGAAGGGTGTCCTCGTCATTTACAGCGCGATGAGCGGACAGCCGTTCTCCGGCTCGGCCTTGAGCGTGATCTTCAACGAGGTGTCGGTGCGCGGCTTCTGGCTCGCTCATTGGAGCAAGACCGCAACCGATGACGCGATGGCCACGATGTACGACCATCTCGTGCCGATGGTCGCCTCAGGGGCGATCAGCGCGCCGGTGGTCGGGTCCTATCGCCTGGAGGATTTTTCGCAGGCGATCGCGCAGGCGTCGGCATTCAAGGGCAAGGTCATCTTCACGCCGAACCAGGCTGCGTAGCCGGACAGTCGGTGGCGTGACACGGCGATGCCGTGTCCGCCACCCGGTCGCGGCAGGCAGCTAGACGATGGTCGTGAGCGCGAAAGCGTGCCACGAACTCCAGTCAATTCCGTCGAACGCGCGTACGTACATCGTGTCGGTGCCGGTGGCGGCGCCGCCCCGCATCCAGACATCGCCGAGGTCGGCGGCGCCGACGTCGATGACGGTGGCGGCCGGCCAGTGCGAATTCGCCGACGTCCAGAAATAGCCGCTGTTCGCGGCCGCGCTGCCATCCCAAAACTGATACTCGGTTGCTGGATTTCCGTCGGCGTCGGAATAGGACACCAGGTTGCTGAGCTGGCTCCACTCGTTGACGTGCAAGGTCTGATCGTTGATCGAAACGGCGGGGGCGTGGTTCGGCAGGGTGGTCAGGTTGAAGCTGTCCCAGGAGCTCCAGCTGGTCCCGTCGAACGCGCGAACGTACATGGACTCCGAACCGCCTGCGGTCCCGCCTCGCACCCAAACGTCGGCCAGATCGGACGCGGACACCTCGATCGGCGTGGCGGCGGCCCAGTGTGAATTCGTGGACGTCCAGAAATAGGCGCTGTTCGCGGCAGAGCCGCCGTCCCAGAACTGGTATTTGGTGATCGGATCGCCGTCGGCATCGGACGCCGACGTCCAGTTGACGAGCTGCGCCCATTGCGCGGCGTTCAGCGTATGATCGTTGATCGCAACCGTTGGCGCCGTGTTTGTGGACGTCAGGGTAAAGGCGTCCCAATTGCCCCAGGCGGTCCCGTCGAAGGCCCGCACATACATGGTCTCGGAGCCGGTCGCCGAGCCACCCTGAATCCAGAGACTGTCCAGATCGGACGCCGAAACGTCGATGGGGGTGCCGGCCGCCCAATGCTCATTGGTAGGCGTCCAGAAGTAGGCGCTGGTCGCGCCCGAGCTGCCGTCCCAGAACTGATACTTGGTGATCGTGTCACCCTCGGCATCGCTGGTGCTGAGCCAGTTCTCCGGCTTGACCCATGTATTGACGTGAACCGACTGGTCGTTGATGGTCGCGACCGGCGGCGTGTTGACCGTCGACGTCACCGTGAAACTGTCCCAGTTGCTCCACGAGGTGCCGTCGAACGCCCTGACCCACATGGTCTCCGAACCGGTCGCCGAGCCGCCCTGGATCCAGACGTTGGCGAGATCGGCGGCCGAAACGTCGATCGTCGTGTTCGCATCCCAGTGCGAATTGGTCGGCGTCCAGAAATACGCGCTGGTCGCGGCCGTGCCGCTGTCCCAGAACTGGTACTTGGTGATCGCATCGTTGTCGGCATCCGACGTCGTCAACCAGTTGCCGACGGTGACCCACTGACCCATGTGCACGGAATGATCGCCGGTCGTGACCACGGGCGCCGAGTTCGTCGTCGTCAGCGTGAAGGAGTCCCAGGAGCCCCAGTCCGATCCGTCGAATGCTCGAACCCACATCGTCTCGGAGCCGGTCGTCGAGCCGCCCTGGACCCAGACGTTGGTCAGGTCGGCGGCCGAAACCTCGATCGTCGTGTTGGCAGCCCAGTGCGAATTGGTGGGTGTCCAGAAATAGGCGCTGGTGGCGGACGTGCCGCTATCCCAGAACTGGTATTTCGTGGCGGCATCGCCGTTGGCATCGGAGTAGCTCAGCCAATTCTCGACCTTCGCCCAGGTGTTAACGTGCAGCGACTGGTCATTGATCGCAGCAACCGGAGGCGTGTTTGGCGTCGTCGTGAGGATGAACGACGTCCAGGAACTCCAGTCAGTCCCGTCGAAGGCGCGGACCCACATTGTTTCCGAGCCGCTGACCGAACCGGAGCTCAGCCACACATCGGAGAGATCGGACGCTGCAACGTCGATGATGGTGTTGGCGGCCCAATGGGTATTGGTGGGCGTCCAGAAGTAGCCGCTGGTTGCGGATGCGCCGCTGTCGAAGAACTCGAAGCTTTGCGCGGGATTGCCGTCGGCGTCGGAATAAGTCAGCCACGGCTGTATTTTTTGCCAGTGGTTGGACAACAGGCTGTGGTTACCAATCGAGACGACCGGTGGGGTATTGGCCATGGTTTGCTTCCTCGTGGGGCGCCGGTCGAAGCCGGCAAATTTCCAAGGTGCAAGGCAATCGACTTCGCCTTCGCGAAGCGGGGTGGTGCTGCTCCCGTGTCATTGGGCTGAGAGCAGCGCATTGAAAAAATCGGCAATATCAAATTCAGGATCGCAGAATTCGGGCGCGTCATCTATGACGGGCGTCACGCTCGCTCGCGATGCGGACTGCGACAAAACGTCCTAGACCGCGCTTTGGAATCATCTTGCGCGAGGTCTCCGCTCATGCAACGGCGGCCGATCATCGACCGCGAGCGGACCAATCGCGAGACGATGATCGCGATTGCCCGCTCACTGAGATCGATGTCCGGAGCACGAAAGGCTTGATGCTCACGCGTGCTTGCCCGCGCGCTGCGGCAGCATGAAGACGAGGGCCGCGATCGCAACGGCGAGAGCAACGGATGCGGTATAGCGGCTGAGCGCGAGGCCGCCGTGATCCAGCGGCTTGTCGAGGAAATCGCCGACGGTGGCACCGAGCGGCCGGGTCAGGACGAACGCGATCCAGAACAGCACCGTGTGTGAGACCCGGGTCCAGAGATAGGCGGCGGCGACGACGGCAAGACCGGCGGCGAACACGATGGCGCCGCCGCCATAGCCGAGACCGGTGGAGTCGGCCATCCAGTCGCCGAGCGCGGTGCCCAGCGTCTGCGAGAACAGGATCGTGATCCAGTAGAAGGTTTCGGCCGCCTTGTTGTCGATCGACGCGATCGAAACCGTGCCCATGGTGCGATACCACGCAGCGAGGGATGCAACGAGCAGTCCGGCAAGCAGCGACGAGCCGCCGAGATATCCGATCCCCAGCGAGCGGTCGACGAAATCGGCAAAGGTCGTACCGACGGTCGTGGTCGCGATGATCACCGTCCAGTAGAGCAGCGGATGGAAGCGCCTCGCCGCCATCTGTGCTGAAACGGCAGCAACGAAGATGATCGCGAAGATCGCGGTGCCGACGAGATAGCCGAGATTCATCGACATCGTGACGGCGTCGCCGCCGGTCTCGCCGAGCGTCGTGGCGAGAATCTTGATGATCCAGAAGCCTAGCGTGACGGCGGGAACCTTGCCCGCGCGGTCCTCGGTGGCGTTGTCGAGCAGCATATCCATGGGTTGGTCACTCCAAGATTCGTCACTTCAAGAGAACATCGCCGGCGGACGTTACCGCCGGCGGGTGGTCGAATGATGGACGGAGGGATCAGGCCTTCATCGAGTCCATGATCGAGAGCAGTTCGGCGAGCGCCTTCCTGCATTTGGCGGCGTCCGGATTCATCTCACGCACCGCCTCGAGCGCACGATCGATCGCCTTGTCGACCGTGTGCCAGTCCGCGGCCGCGCGCGGCTTCAAGCCGGCTTCCGCCTCGTCCCATTTGGTCTCGAGATCCTTGATCCGCGCCTTGGCGCCGGCCAGGTCGTTCTTGTCGACCATTTCAGCGACGTCGGCGGCGATGCCGCGGAACGGCGTCAGGTCGCCGAGTTTGGAGGCGGCGGCTTGCGCGCGGGGTAGCAGGGGCAGGCCTCCGCTCGCATGCGGAAATGGTGAAGTCACCACGAGAGCGTGGATGGCGGCAAGTGCGACTATCGTTCTGTTCATTGTGGTTCTCCTGTTGGGGTTGCTTCGGCCGACGACCTCTTGGACGCGCGGCGAACTCATGCGCGGGGTGATGCTTCGGGGTTTCGCCCGCTGCCGCCCGCGAGCGACAGCCAGCCGACCAGCGCGATGATCACGGCGAGGAAGGCGAGGCTGGTGTAGATCGTGCCGAGGCCGAGGCCGCCATAGTCGCGGGATTGCGACAGCATGTCGCCGAACGAGGCGCCGAGCGGCCGGGTCAGGATGTAGGCGATCCAGAACGCCAGCACCTCGTTGGCGCCGAGTGCGTAGGCGGCGGCGACGCCTGCGATCAGCGCCATGAACACCACGACGCCGACGTTGAAGCCGAGGCCCAGCGCTTCGGTGGCAAGATCGCCCGCCGCCGTGCCGAGCGCGAATGTGAAGAGGATCGCGGCCCAGTAGAACAATTCGCGCCGCGTGGTCACGATGCTGTGGATCGACAGCGTCCGCTCGAGCGCGAACCAGATTGCGAAGGTCGCGGCCAGGGTGATCGCAAAGGCGGCCGTGCTGACGTAGAGGCTGATCTCGAGCTTGTCGGTCAGCACATCGGTGATCTGGGTGCCGACGATGCTGACGAGCACGACCGTCAGCCAGTAGACCCACGGCACGTAACGGTTCATTCGCAGCTGGACAGCCAGCACGGCCGCAAGCAAGGCAGCCATGATCAGGCCGGTCACACTTGTTCCAAGGCCGACATGGACGGCAAGATAATCGGCGCCGGTCTCGCCGACCGTGGTCGACATGACCTTGATCAGCCAGAAGACGAGGGTGACTTCGGGGACCTTGTTCAGCATGCTGCGGCCGAGGCGTCGGGTAACCTGCACGGTGGTGAACTCCGCTGTGAGATCGCCGGCGGTTCCGCCGGGTTCGACACGGAGCGTGCCCTGCGAGACTTAGCTCCGGCTTAGCCGGGCCGAGTGGCCGCCACGCAGGCGTCGAATGCCCTAAGTTCCGGCTAAGTCGAAGCTGATATGATCGCGCAGGTGTCGCGGGTTGGGCGATACGACGCAGTTTTGCCGGGCGATCCCCGGTGCGGACCCGGATGGATTGCCAGGCGATGCGCGTGCTCTTGGTCGAAGACGACAGGATGATCGGCGCCGCCGTCGTCGAGGCATTGCGGGATGCCGCCTATGCCGTCGACTGGGTGCGCGACGGCGATCTCGCCATCGAGGCCAGCCGCAGCGAGACCTACGACGTCGCACTGCTCGATCTCGGACTGCCATTGACCGATGGCCTCGACGTCCTCAAGGCGATCCGCGCCGGCTCCATGCGCCTTCCCGTCATCATTCTCACCGCGCGCGACGCGCTGAACGATCGCATCCAGGGGCTCGATCTCGGCGCCGACGACTATTTGGTCAAGCCGTTCGAGATCGCGGAATTGCTGGCGCGCATGCGCGCGGTGCTGCGGCGCGAGGGCAGCGGGGCGCCGCCGGTGCTGACCAACGGCGAGCTTCACCTCGACCCGGCAACGCGGGAAGCGGCCTTCGGCGGAGAAAAAGCCGTGCTCAGCGCGCGCGAGTTCGCCCTGCTTCAGGCGCTCTTGAATCGCCCGGGAACGATCCTGTCCCGCGCCGAGCTCGAGCGCCAGATCTATGGCTGGAGCGAGGAGGTCGAGAGCAATGCGGTCGAATTCCTGATCCACGCCGTGCGCAGAAAGCTCGGCGCCGGCGCGATCAGGAACGTGCGCGGCGTCGGATGGATGGTGGACCGTTCGAGATGATGCGATCGCTGCGCGGGCGCCTGTTCGTCGGACTGACGGCGATTATTCTGCTGACGGGCGCCGTCGGCGGCATCCTGGCGTACCGATGGGCCTACAGCGAAGCGATCGAAATGCAGGACTCCGTGCTGATCCAGATCGGCAGCTTCGCGCTGAGCGCTCCAATGCGGCAGAGCCGCCCGGTCACCGGTGTCGATGCCGAAGCCGAGGTTGCCGTCGTCGAGCTGGGCGACGCGCCGCGCGGCGCCACGGACGATCGCCGGCTGCGGGGCCTGAAGGATGGGCTGCACAACGACGTCTATCACGGACAGCCGGTCCGCGTGCTGCTTCGGACGCGGCCGGATGGCAGCCGCTTCGCGGTGACGCAGCAGACCGAGATCCGCACCGAGATCGCGGGCGACATGGCCGTGCGTACGCTGTTGCCGATCGCCGCGCTGGTGCCGTGCCTGCTGCTGATGACCGCATTGGTGATTGCCCGATCGTTCCGGCCGATGTTGCGCCTCGCCGGCGATCTCGACGCGAGCCGGGTGGACGACATCGGCACGCTGCCGACGACCGGCGCGCCAAGCGAGCTCCAGCCGTTCCTTGACTCGATCAACGGGTTGCTCCGGCGGACGCGCGTCATGATGGATCAGCAGCGGCGTTTCATCGCCGACGCGGCCCATGAACTCCGAACGCCGGTCACCGCGCTCAGCCTGCAGGCGGAAAATCTCGCCTCGCTCGACATGCCCGCGGAGACGCGCGACCGGCTCGATGCGTTGAAGAGCGGCATGCGGCGCACCAAGCATCTGCTCGAGCAACTTCTGGCGCTGGCGCGTCAGGACGCAGCGCCCTCCACCGTGAGCGCCGCGGTGGAATTGGACAAGATCGCAAAGGGTGTCGTCGCCGACTTGCTGCCGGAGGCGTCGGCGCGCAACATCGATCTCGGTTTCACGACCGTCGAGACGGTCGTCGTGAACGGTGATCCCTTGTCCTTGATCTCGGCGGTCCGGAACCTGGTCGAGAACGCGATCAAGTTCACGCCCGATGGCGGGGCCGTCGATCTCAGTGTCCATCGCGAGGACGCAATGGCGGTCATCCGGATCGAGGACACCGGGCCGGGGATTCCGCCGCAGGATCTGGCGCGGACCGGCGAGCCGTTCTTTCGCGGCGGCCAGCCGAGCGGCGAGGGCGCCGGGCTCGGTCTCTCGATCGTGAAGCGAATTGTCGATCGTGCCACGGGTTCGATCCTGTTCGAAAATGTGACCGGCGCCGGACGCTCGGGCCTGCGCGTGACCGTCAAGCTGCCGCTGGCCGATCGTTAAGGCCTGGCGGCCGGCAAAATGCGCCGGGGTGCGCGGCATCATTGCCATTGTGTCTTGAGACCCGCGCCGCTTATCGCTACCAGTGCAATCCGAAAGCGATGCCCGGGCGCATTGGAGATAAGGACGTTTCTCATGGCAAACACGACGACGGAGCTCGAAGCGCTCCTGATGCAGCGGTCGCTGACCGATCCGCAGCTTCTGGCGAAGGCGGAGGCCGCATCGGACTTCCGCATCCTGCCGGATGCCACTGTCATCAAGATCGGCGGCCAGAGCGTCATCGACCGCGGCCGCGCCGCCGTCTACCCGCTGGTCGACGAGATCGTCGCGGCCCGCAAGGCGCACAAGCTGCTGATCGGGACTGGCGCAGGGACCCGTGCCCGCCATCTTTACTCGATCGCGGCCGGGCTCCGGCTGCCGGCCGGCGTGCTCTCGCAGCTCGGCGCTTCGGTGGCCGATCAGAATGCGGTGATGCTGGGCCAACTGCTGGCCAAGCACGGCATCTCCGCGGTCAGCGGCGCCGGGCTGTCGGCCGTGCCGCTTTATCTCGCCGAGGTGAACGCGGTGATCTTCAGCGGCATGCCGCCCTACGGTTTGTGGATGCGGCCCGCGCCTGAGGGCATGATTCCGCCCTACCGCACCGACGCCGGATGCTTCCTGGTCGCCGAGCAGTTCGGCTGCAAGGCGATGATCTATGTGAAGGACGAGAACGGCCTCTACACCGCGAACCCGAAGACCTCGAAGGGCGCGACCTTCATCCCGAAGATCTCGGTCGCGGAGATGAAGGCCAAGGGATTGCAGGATTCGATCCTCGAATTCCCGGTGCTCGATCTGCTCGCCTCCGCGCGCCATGTGCGCGAGGTGCAGGTGGTCAACGGCCTCGTCCCCGGCAATCTCACCCGCGCGCTCGCGGGCGAGCATGTCGG
This sequence comes from Bradyrhizobium macuxiense, assembly GCF_007993935.1. Lineage (GTDB taxonomy): Bacteria > Pseudomonadota > Alphaproteobacteria > Rhizobiales > Xanthobacteraceae > Bradyrhizobium > Bradyrhizobium macuxiense_A. The sequence continues at coordinate 181,969 of NZ_VITY01000005.1, forward strand.
CACCATCATCACCGCGAACTGAGCAGAGACACGACCATGGATGACACCATCAAGCACGTCGCTTCGCCGCTCGCGCGCCAGACCCTGCTCGACAGCGATCTCACCCGTCCCGTCGCCGGCGGACGCCCGATTCCGCTGCTGCCCTGGGTGCAGGTGATCAAGATCGGCGGCCGCTCGATCATGGATCGCGGCCATCAAGCGATCCTGCCGATCGTCGACGAGCTGCGCGCGCTCTTGCCCGAGCACCGCATGCTGATCCTGACCGGCGCCGGCATCCGCGCCCGCCATCTCTACAGCGTCGGCCTCGATCTCGGACTGCCGGTCGGCTCGCTGCAGCCGCTCGCGGCGAGCGAGGCCGGGCAGAACGGCCATATCCTCGGCTGCCTGCTCGCGCCGGAGGGCGTGTCCTATATCGAGCATCCGACCATCGCGAGCCAGCTCGCGATCCACCTCTCCGCATCGCGCGCGGTGGTCGGCAGCGCGTTCCCGCCGTATCACCATCACGAGTTTCCGAACTCGCGCATCCCGCTGCATCGGGCCGACACCGGCGCGTTCCTGCTCGCCGATGCGCTCGGCGCGGCGGGTCTGACGATCGTCGAGGACGTCGACGGCGTCTACACCGACGATCCCAATGGTCCGGAGGGCAAGAAGGCCCAGCTGCTGCGCGAGGCGAGCCTCGCCGATCTCGCCAAGCTGAAGGGCACGCTGCCGTTCGATCCCGCGCTGCTCGAAGTGATGGCCAATGCGCGGCACATCGAGCGCGTGCAGGTCGTGAACGGCCTCGTTCCCGGCCGTCTCACCGCGGCGCTGGGCGGCCAGCATGTCGGATCGATCATCCGCACCGGCGCGCGCCCGGCCTGATAGCGCCGCTGACTCCGCTTCACCTCGCCCCGCGTGCGGGGAGAGGTCGAAATTCGCGGGACGCGAATTTCGGGTGAGGGGGAGTCTCCGCGAATACAGCTGTTGCCGGCGTGTGCGGAAGCGGCCCCTCACCGCAACCCTCTCCCCGTAAGAACGGGGCGAGGGAGTTCGATGCCGACGCGGCGCGCGATTACTTGATCGTGGCGTGCACGGTGATGACCGAGGTGCCGGAGGCCTTCGGCCCCTTGCCCGTCGCCTTGATGGCAAAGCTGTCGCTGCCCTTGTACTTGGCCTTTGCCCTGTACTCGAAGGTCGATGCGTTGATCTTCTTCAGTTTGCCATAGGCCGGCTTCTGCGAGATCGACGAGTCCGTCACTGTGCCGCGGATTCCGATCGGGATCTGGCAGCTTTCGCCGGAGGCGATGTCGATATCGCCGGTCGAGTTCTCGCCCCAGTCCGCCAATGTCACCGACATCGAGCATTCCGGCACAGCCTGCGCCGACAGCGCCGGCGTGACACCCGATGCTGCAAGGATGAGCGCCAGGGCGGCTATTCCCGACGACCGCGTCGTGACCATACTCATTTTCATGCAAGGCCCACTGCTGAAGATTTTCGGCGCGGGAATCCTGCAACGTGGGAGCTGGGGTGGCAAGGGCTTCGGTCCACCAGTGTGACAGGTGTTCAAATGCGTGGGTGCTTGTTGCGTCGCTGAAGCATCTCCATAGTCATCGCAGCCCGATCTGATCGGGATACAATCGTTCGCAAGACAAGGAAGAATTCCCATGACTGAAGGAAACGACGACGCTCCGCAGGCCGGATTTGCCGGCGTTACGCGCAAGACGCTCGAGCGTCTCGCGCTGCCCGGCGATCGTCGCGAGCTCGTCGTTGCCGAGGTGACCTATCCGCCCGGCGGGGTGGCGCCGCTTCACAAGCATCCGGTGGGCGGCGTGATCTTCATCGTCGAAGGCACAGCCGAGTCCGCCTACGGTGACGAGCCGCCGCGACGATACGGGGCAGGCGAGACCTTGCAGGATCGCCCTGACGTCCCGCACACGCTGTTTCGCAATTGCGACCCGGAACGGCCGCTGCGCTTCCTGACCATCTACGCACTCGAACCCGGACGCGCCTACACGATGGAGCCGTGAGGCGCGGACGCCAACAACAGGATCTCACTCCTTCTTCGCCGTCAGCCCGTCGACCATTGCGCGGGTCAATGTCGCGATCTCGCTGCGCAGCTGGCCGATCGGCACGGCGATCAATTTGTGCTCCAGTCCGAGCGCGACCATGCCGTGCACGGCCGAGAACAGGCTGCGCGCGGTGACGCCGAGCTGCGCCGGCGAACGCTGCGGAAACAGCGCAGCGAGCGGCTTGTAGATGTGGCGGAACAATTCCATCTGCTCGGTGATCGCCCATTCCGGCACCGGCTTGCCGGGCTGCATGCGATGCTCGAACAGCGCGCGCCACAGTTCGAGATTGTCGGCGGCGAAGTCGCAATAGGCGACCGCGATCCGCACCAGCATCTCGCGCGGCGCCGCCGAGCCGCCGATCTCGGCCAGCGACAGCGACGCATCCAGCCGGGCCAGCGTGCGCGAGCCGACCCGCAGGATCAGCTCGTCGACATCCTCGACCAGATTGTAGACGCCGCCATTGGCGACCCCGATTTCCTGGGCCAGTTCGCGGGTTTTCAGGCCGCCGAGACCTTTCGCCGCAATTGCCCGTTCCGCTGCCTCGATCAGCGCTTCGCGCAGTTTTGCCCGTCGTTCCAATGCCTTGGACATATTTCACCTATCGTTAACCACAAGCTTGAGCATCGCTCAAATAATTCTTGAGCAATGCTCAGTATGTGGTACAAGAGATTCATGAGCGATGCTCATAACAGGGAGCGATCAAATGTTCAAAACTGTTTTGACAATTTTCCGCGGCGGCGTGGCGGCAGCCGAGGAGGAACTGCAAGACCGGACCGCGCTGGTCGTGCTCGACCAGCAGATGCGGGACGCGGCCGCCGCGGTCGACCGCTCGAAGCGGACGCTGGCGCTCGCGATCGCCGGCGACGCGCAGGAGGGCCGGCGGCTCGACGCCACCAACGCCCGGATCGCCGACCTCGAGGTGCGCGCAACGGCGGCGCTCGAGGGCGGCCGGGAAGACCTCGCCCGCGAAGCCGCGCAGGCGATCGCCAACCTCGAAGCCGAACGCGATGCCGCGATGACCGCGCGCACGCTGTTCGCCACCGAGATCACCCGGCTGAAGCGCCACGTCGCCAACGCCGAGGCGCGGATTGCCGAGCTCGATCGCGGCCGGCGCCTCGCCCGTGCCTCGGAGGCGGTGCGTTCGCTGCGCCGGAGCGGCATCGAGGCGGCGCGGCCCTACGAATCGACGCTGCCGGAAGCGGAAGCGACGCTGAAGCGGCTGCGCGAGCGGCAGATGGAGATCCAGGCGGCCGATGACGCGCTGTTCGAGATCGATACCGCCTCGGGACCGGTCGTCGTCGCCGAGAAACTCGCGGAGCAGGGTTTTGGTCCGCGCATGAAATCGACTGCCGACGACGTGCTGGCGCGCCTGAAAGCCAAGCGCCCGCCCGCAGCGTGACACCCCAAGCCTGAAACCAAGCCAACTTAAACCTGATATCATCAAGGAGACGACCATGAACCAGACCGTTCAACCCCACAGCAGCAGCTGGGTGACCTTCACTTACGCGTCCTTCGCAGCCGCCGCCTTCCTCGTCGGTGTCGGCGTGTTCTTCCTGCCGATCGACCTCTGGATGAAGGGCTATCTGACGATGGGCATCGTCATGCTGGTCCAGACCTGCGTCACGCTGACCAAGACGGTGCGCGACAATTACGAGAGCGGCAAGTTCGTGAACCGCATCGAGGACGCCAAGGCCGAGCGCCTGCTGATGGAAGTCTCCAAGGCGGCGTAAGAAGGCGACGTGAGGCTGAGCCCAATGCGAAACGGCGGGTGTTTCTTCACCCGCCGATTTCGCCTGAGGCAAATGCCAAACCCTCCACGTCATTGCGAGGAGCGAAGCGACGAAGCAATCCATCGCGCAGCGCATGCGGAAGGATGGATTGCTTCGCTTCGCTCGCAATGACGGGTGGATAGACTGCCGGCGCTTACACCCAACTTGTTCCGTTTCCGGAAGGCCTTGTTTACCCTGCGGCAAAGCGCGTCAGGTTGCGCTCATGGCTCCTTAACAGGGGCGAGTGCAGAGATCGCGCCCGAGGGACAGAGAAATGGCGTCCACCGATGATCCGACCCCGGCTTCGCGCGGCGGCAGGGGTTTTGCGAAGGCGCGCGCGGCCTTTGACGGCCTGCGCAGCCATGCCGGCTTCTGGCTGAAGGCGCTGTCGCAGCCGACCATCGATCTCACCTTGCGCACCCAGGCCGGCCAGCGCACCCGGATCGTCGAATCTCCCGGCCTGTCGCTGCCGAAGGACGAACTCGACGCGCTGGTCGGGCAGCTGCGCATCGTCGCCGCCAAGACGCTGCCCGAGGAGAGCCTGACCTATGGCATCTTCTCCGGCGAGCCGGAGCGGCTGTCGCGCGCTGTTGTCACCGTAATCTCAGAGGAAGACAGCGGCCGGCCGATCGCCTTCAACGCGCTGTCGGTGATGGAGGTGCCGCTCGACGGCGAGCCGGCTGAAGTGACCCATCTCGGCCTCGTGATGGTCGATCCGGATGTACGCGGGCAGGGGCTGTCCTGGGTGCTCTACGGCCTGACCGCGCTGGTGCTGTTCGCCCGCGATGGGTTGCGGCCGAAATGGATCTCCAACGTCACCCAGGTGCCGGCCGTGGTCGGCATGGTCAGCGACACCTTCTCGGACGTGTTTCCGTCGCCGCTGCCGGGCGCGCGGCAGAGTTTTGCGCATCTGCAGCTCGCGCGCGGCATCATGGCGCGACACCGCGCGGTGTTCGGCGTCGGCGAGGAAGCCGGCTTCGACGAGGCGCGCTCGGTCATCACCAATGCCTATACCGGCGGCTCGGACGCGCTGAAGAAGACGTTTGAGATTGCGCCGAAGCATCGCAATGCCGTCTACAACGAATTCTGCGAGCGCGAGCTGGACTACGGCCGCGGCGACGATGTGCTGCAGCTCGGCCGCGTCGATCTGGCCGGCGCGCGCCGTTATGTCATGAGCGAGGTGCCCTCGGGCTCGCTGCCGGCGCTGCTCGCGGCGTCCACGATGCTGGCGCTGCAGCGGCTGGTGCTGCCGGTGGTCTACTGGCTGGACGACAGCCGCGCCTTCGGGACCTTGCGGCCGCGCCGGCAGGACAGCGGGGCTATGCGATGAATTTCGACTATTACTCCTTCACCGGCCGCAACATCGGCTTCGTCGACGAGCACGAGCAGCAGCTGCTGCGCCAGGCGCGGGTGTTCGTCTGCGGTGTCGGCGGCATGGGCGGCGCGGCCTTCATGGCGCTGGCGCGCGCCGGCGTCGGCAAGTTCGTGATCGCCGACATCGATCGTTTCGAGGTCTCCAACCTCAATCGCCAGGTGTTCGCCTTTGCCGATGAGGTCGGCCGCGAGAAGGCGGAAGTCGCCGCCGAAGCTGCGAAGCGCATCAATCCGACCATCGAGATCGAGGTGCTCGGCGAGAATTGGACCAGCGAGCTCGCCGGGATTGCGAAACGCTGTCCGGTGATTGTCAACGGCATGGACGACATCGCCGCCGGTGTGCATCTGTACCGGACTGCAAAGCACGCCGAGTCAACCGTGATCGATGCCTATATGTCGCCGCTGCCGTCGGTGATCGTGGTGCGCCCGCATGATCCACGGCCCGAAGAGCGCCTCGGCTTTCCGACGACAGGTAAGGACTGGACTGCCATTACCGAGGACGACCGCCGCGCCGCGATGCGCGCCGAGATCGAGCATGTGATGCTGCACTCCTCGTCGCGCAACTATGTCGACCTCGCGATCGCCGGCGAAGTCGCGGCCGGCCGCCGCAGCCGGATGTCGTTCGCGCCGATGGTGATCTCGACCGGCATGCTGATGGCCTATGAGGCGGTGGCGCTGATCCTCGGCCGCACCTCCGGCACCGATTGCCGCGGCTGGTTCCTCAACCCGCACCGGCCTGCGATCGAGAAGCCGCGCAACGCGCTGGTTGCCGCCCTGATGCGCCCGCTGGTACGGCGGGCGATCGATCAATTGACGGGCGTCGCATGACTTCGGGGGTGATCGCCGATTCCATCGTCAATCTCTGCGGCGCCATCGGCGTTGCGGTGGCGATGATGACGTTCTATCGCCGCGATCCGCGGAGCCCGCTGACCCGCCGCCTGCTGCTCGCGCTCGGCGTGATCGCGACCCTGTTCCTCGACCGTGGCCTGGCCTGGTGGAGTGGAAGCTTTGTGCTCGACCGCCTCTCGGTGATCCCGGCCGCGCTGATCCCGCTCGGCGCGCTGATCGTCACCGAGGGCATCCTGCGGCGGCACGCGCCGCGTGCGGTCAAGATCGCAGCGCTCGGCGGCGGCATCCTGCTCGGCCTCGGCGGCACCTTCGGGCTGCAGCGCTTCGTGATGCCGTATGCGATCACACTTGCGCTGTTCCAGCTGCTGGGCTTTGCCACCTGCGCGTTGCTGCTGGCGACGCGCGACCGGGCCGCGTTGATGGCCTCGGAAAACCGCAGCATCGGCCGCATGGCGGTGGGCGCGCTGGTGGTGATCCCGTTCATCCTGACCGATTTCCGCACGCTGTTTCCCGACATCCCGGTCCGGCTCGGCGCGCTCGGCGCGCTGCTCACCGTGACCGTAATGCTGATCGCCGGCGGCGGCGCCGAGACCCGCCGGCATGGGCTCGCGATGATGGCGCTGCGGCTGATCTCCTCGGGCCTGCTTGGGCTCGCCGCCGCTTTCATGGCGCCTGACGTCGATGCCGCGCAGATGGTCCGGTTCGTCGCGGTCGCGATCGCCGGCGTCTTGACCATCGGGCTGATGACGGACGCGCTGCGCGCGTTGTTCGAATCCCAGGAGCCGGGCGTGCTCAACTCGGTCGCGGCGTCGCCGGCGCAGACCAGGGAGCAGCTGATCGCCGAGCTGGCGCGGCACCCGATCTTCGAAAGCGCGCGGCGCTTCCGCGAGGACGAGCTTGGACCTTACGATCCGCCGTTGCTTCGCGACTTCCTGTCGACCAAGCGTGTGCTACGCCGGTCCGAGGCCCCATGGGGACTGCCGCCGACCGATCCGGCCGCCGAGCGCATGGTGTCGCTGATCTCAGCCAACAGCGCCTCCCATGTCATCGTGCTCGCACATGATCCGCTCGACCTGATCGTGCTCGCCGTGCCGGTGACCGCGGCCGATCCCGCCACCGAAACTGCGCTGGCGCTGGTGCGGCGGCTGCTGGCATTGACCCCGGAGGCCAAATGACGATTGAGATCCGGGAGGGCGACCGCAGGGCGGCATTCGACGCCGCCCTCAGTGCCTATGGGCCCGACAGCCTCTACGTGCCGCCGCTGTGGAGCGATTTCGACCGGATGTTCGACCCCGCGAAGAACCCGTTCATCACCGAAGGCCATGGCCGCTACGCGCTGTTCTCGGCGCATCGCGACGGCCGGCCGATCGGCCGTATCGCCGCCTCGATCCACGATGCGTCAAACCGCAAGCACGGCACCCGTCACGGCGCGTTCGGCTTCTTCGACTGTATCGACGATGTCGACGTGGCCGATGCGCTGCTGCGTGCCGCCGAGCAATGGCTGTCGGCGCGCGGCATGAGCCGCATCGCCGGCAACTTCAATCTCACCGCGATGCAGCAGATCGGCGTGATGACCGACGGGTTCGACCATGCGCCGTTCACCGACATGATGTGGTCGCCGCCGCATATCGCGCAGCATCTCGAACGCGCCGGTTATACGGCGACCTTCCCGATGACGACGTTCGAGATCGCGCTCGACGATGGCAAGCCGGAGCAATTGCTCGGCGACAAGCAGCGCGCAGTGCTCGCGGACAAGGACTTCGTCTGGCAGCCGATCAAGCGCTCCGCCTTCAAGGTCCGGCTGGAGGATGCGCGGCTGATCCTGAACGACGGCTTTGCCGACAACCCGATGTTCGTGCCGCCCACCGCGGCCGAGTACCTGTTCCAGGCCGGCGACATGATGTGGATCATCGACAAGCGGATTTCGACCGTGGTGTATCACCGCGGCCGCCCCGCCGGCGCGATCATCGCGATCCCGGACCTCAATCCATTGATCAAGGCGATCGGCGGCCGGATCGGGCTATCAGCGCCGTTCAGGTTCGTGCAGCACCGCATGCTGAACACGCGCGCCGTGCTGATCTATCAGTCGGTCTGCCGCGACCTGCACAATCGCGGCCTCAACGGCGCGATGCTCTACCGCACCGCGCTGGCGTTGCAGCAGGCCGGCTACCGCACGCTCGGCGGCACCTGGATTGCGGACATCAATGCTCCCTCGCTGCGCCAAGTCGAGAAGGCCGGCGCCACGCCGCTGCACCGGCTGCATCTGTTCACCAAGCGGCTGGCCGCGGCATGAGCGAGCTGACGCCGGATCTGCTGCACGAGCTGGTCGCGGAGGCGCGGCTGGCGCCGAGCGTCCACAACATCCAGCCGACGCGCTGGCGGCTGCTCGGCGACGGGCGGCTGGCGCTGGTCGACGATATCAGCGTGCGCGCGCCGGTCGCCGACCCCGCGGGGCATGATGTGCTCGTCTCGCACGGCGCCGCGCTGGAAGGCATGAGCCTTGCGCTCAACCGCCGCGGCCTTGCGATCACGGCTATGACCACGATCGAGCAGCCGCTGTCGCCGCAACTTGCCGCGCTTTGCAGCTTTGCGATCAGGCAAGGCGTCGCGCCCGATCCGCTCGCGGAGCATGTGGCGCACCGCATGTCGTGGCGGGGCAGGTTCGTGGCATCGCCGGACGATACCGCGCCGCTGGTGCAGCTTGCCGTCGCGCGTGACGATTTGATCTGCATCAGTCATCGCCGGACGATTGCCGATATCGCCGGGTGGGCCGACCAGGCCGAATTCTCCTTTGTGCACGGCGACGACTATCGGGCCGAGCTGCTCGACTGGATGCGGCTGTCGCCCAGCCATCCGCACTATCTGCTTGATGGTCTCAATCGCGACGTGCTCGCCATGAGCGCGGTCGAGGCCACCGCCGCCCGCTTCGTGCTCGGCAGCCTGTTCAGGCCGCTCGATCGTCTCGGCCTCGCCGCAGCGCTGCTCGCCGACCGTGCCAAGACCGCCTCGGCCTCGGCGATCGTCCTGTTCTGCCGCCCGGTCGGTGAGGATCCACTCACGACGGGCCGGCATTTCTACCGCAGCTGGCTGGAGATCGATCGTGCCGGGCTCGCGGCGTGCCCGATCTCGGCGCTGGCAGATCATCCTGACTTCAATGAGCGGCTGCGAAAACTCGGCAAGGTCGGCGCCGACCTGCGCCTCGTCAACGTGTTCCGCGTCGGCCGGCCGGCCAAACCACTGAAACCGCGGCATTACCGGATGCCGGTGGATCGCTTGATTGTCTGATCGGTACCCCCTGTCAAAGCTTCACGCGGCCGTGCTATGACGCCGCCCGCAAACCAATGACCGGTGGGATGATGTCGAAGCAATCGTTGCGCGAGGAGGCGGAACGCCTGATCCGCGAGACCATGGAAAAACGGAACCTGGTCATCAAGCAGGGCACGACCCGGATCGAGGCCGTCTGCGGCAAATGCGGCGCGCCGAACCGGGTGCAGGCGGAAAAGGGCCAGACCCGCGTCAAGTTCACCTGCAAGAACTGCGACCACAAGCAGGAAACGCTCTGAGCGATTGAGCGAAACCGCGTAGGGTGGCTCGTCTAACCCACCCTGCGACTCTGCTTGTACCGTCATCCTGAGGTGCGAGCGGAGCGAGCCTCGAAGGATGCACGGCCCGGCCGGTGGCCGTCGATCCTTCGAGACGGCCGCTTCGCGGCCTCCTCAGGATGACGGTGATAGTGCGTAGGATGGGTGGAGCGCAGCGATACCCATCATCTCGCCGCGCGGGGACATTTGATGGGTATCGCTTCGCTCCACCCATCCTACGGAGTCCTCGACTTAAACGCCTCGCACACCGTGGTGTGATCCGGCGCAGTCCGGGCCGCGGTTCGCAGCGAGACGTTGCGCCACCAGGCATCCAGCGCGTGGCGGTCGCAGGCGAGCTTCACGCTCATGCCGCCGGCGAACTTGATCCAGTCCGCAAAACTTTGCCGTGACACCGCGATCACGACGGGAATATCGGCATCGAGCGCGCGCTCGATCAAGAAGCCGAGGCCCTTGCCGTCGCGCTCCCGCTTGCCGAAACGGTTGATGATGACGAGATCGGCGCCATCCGCGAGCGCATCAGCGACGCGGAATCCTGCGTCCTGCAGCCGCGACAGATCGAGCTTGCAGCCGGTGGCGCCTTCGCTGGGCGGCTGCGCCAGCAGCAGCGTCTCGCCGCTATGGACCAGCACCGCCGACAGGCTGGAATCCGCGCATTGGCCTGATTGCACCATGCCGACCACGCGCGCGCCGTGCGCCTTCAGATCGCCGGCGAAGGCGCGCAGGACGGCGTCCGGATCGTCATTGTCGTCATAGACCAGGGCGGCAAGGTCGCATTGGGCGTCGAACATCATGGGCTCTGTTCGTTGTGGAGGGGAAAGGCGGCCGCGGCGCCGAGGAGCGCCAAGGGGCTCCAAGACGTCGCGGCCAGATGTTCTTGGAATCAGGCGGCCGGCGGGCCGTTGATGATCTGCAGCTGGGTGAATTCGGCGAGGCCTTCCTCGGCGAATTCGGTGCCGATGCCCGACTGCTTGGCGCCGCCGAACGGAATGTTCGGGGCCATGTCGAGATGCTTGTTGATCCACACCGTGCCGGCCTCGATCCGGGTCGCGATCTCATGCGCCCGCTTGATGTCGGATGACCAGACCGAGGCGCCGAGGCCGTAGGTGGTGGCATTGGCGCGGCGGATCACGTCGTCCTTGTCGGAGTATTTGATCACGGGCAGCACCGGGCCGAACTGCTCCTCGTCGACCAGTTTCGAGCCTTCCTTGATGTCGCGCACGATGGTCGGCTCGATGAAGTAGCCGGGACGGTCCATGGCGGCGCCGCCGGCGATCACATTGCCGTTCTTGCGGGCGTCGTCGAGGAACGCCTTCACCTTCTCGTACTGCATCTTGTTCTGCAGCGGGCCGAGCTTGGTGCCCTGCTTGGAGCCGTCGTCGACCACGGTGTTCTTCGCGATCGCGACCAGCTCGTTGCAGATTTCGTCATAGACGGATTCGTGCACATAGAGCCGCTTGATGGCGAGGCAGACCTGGCCGGAGTTCTGGAACGCGCCCTCGAAGATGCCGGGCGCGACCTTCTTCGGATCGACGTCGTCGAGCACGATGCCGGCATCATTGCCGCCGAGCTCGAGCGTGATCCGCTTCAAGGTCTGCGATGCGCTCGCCATCACCTTCTGGCCGGTCGCGGTCGAGCCGGTGAAGGAGATCTTACGGATATCCGGGTGCTTGGTCATGTGGTCGCCGAGATCGTTGGCGTCGGCGATGAAGTTCAGCACGCCCTTCGGCAGGATGTCCTTGACCAGTTCGGCAAAGCGCAGCGAGGCCAGCGGCGTGGTCGGCGCAGGCTTCACCACCAGCGTGTTGCCGGCGAGCAGCGCCGACGGCAGCTTGAACGCCAGGATCAGCAGCGGATAATTCCAGGGAATGATTGCGCCGACGACGCCGAGCGGGCGGCGATAGGCCTCGACCTTGCGGTCGCCGGAATTCTCGATCACCCGCATCGGAAGATCGAGCGAGCCGAGATAGCGGAAGAAACCCGCCATGCCCATCACTTCGCCGGTGGCATCCGCGAGCGGCTTGCCCTGTTCGCTGGTCAGGATGCGGGCGAGCTCGTTGGTGTTGGCCTCGATCACCTCGGCCATCTTGATGACGAGCTTGCGGCGCTCTTCCATCGGGGTTGCGGCCCAGGCCGGATAGGCGGCCTTCGCGGCGGCGACGGCCTTGTCGAGCTGGTCCTTGGAGGCGCGTGGGCATTGCGCCACCACCTCTTCGGTCGCCGGATTGAGCACCGGCATCGTGCTGTCGCCGGGTACCATCTTGCCGTCGATGAGAAGACTGTAATCACTCATAGGCTTTGCTCTCCCTGGTCAAACGGGTCCTTCGCGGACCTCGCTATATCCAGTCATATATCACGATTGCGACGGGCGGGCCACGGCCAAAGATGAGGCTCGAATAACGGCTGGACGGCGGCAGTCCGCGCGATATATATTTACGAATATAACGAAGAATGATCCGGAGTGCCGGTATGCAGATCGAAACCCAGGAGCTCACCACCTGCGAAGTCGCGCCCGACGGCTGCGCTATTTCGCTCGGATTCGTCGACGGCAAGGGCGAGCCTGCAACGATCCGCCTGTCGATCAACCAGGTCGGCGCGCTGGTCATGACCTTGCCCGGGCTGATCAGCAAGGCGCTGCAGACCCGGTTCGGCGACCAGACCTTGCGCTACGCCTATCCGCTGGATTCCTGGGTGATCGAGCAGTCGACCGATCCGGCCCAGGGCATGATGACGCTCAAGACCTCGGACGGCTTCAGCGTCTGCTTCTCGATCCCGCGTGCGCAGCAGAGCGAGCTCGGCGAGGCGCTGGTGGCGCCGCGGGCGACGCCGGTACGGGTGCGGGCGAATTGAGAAAGTGCGTAGGATGGGTAGAGCGCAGCGAAACCCATCAAATGGCGGGCCGCAGGAGAGATGATGGGTTTCGCTGCGCTCTACCCATCCTACGATTCTTATGCCGCGCCGACAACGCCTCCACGTCATTGCGAGCGAAGCGAAGCAATCCATCCCTCCGCGTATGCGGCGCCATGGATTGCTTCGTCGCTTCGCTCCTCGCAATGACGGGTGGCGATCACTTCCCCTTCACGAACGCCGCGAACGCATCGCCGTAATCCTTGTGCCAGTACCGTAGGATGGGTAGAGCGCAGCGAAACCCATCAAATGGCGGGCCGCAGGAGAGATGATGGGTTTTTCGCTGCGCTCTACCCATCCTACGATTCTTTGCCGCGCCGACAACGCCTCCACGTCATTGCGAGCGAAGCGAAGCAATCCATCCCTCCGCATGCACGGAGAAATGGATTGCTTCGTCGCTTCGCTTCTCGCAATGACGGGGGCGGTCACTTCCCCTTCAGGAACGCCGCGAACGCGTCGCCATAATCCTTGTGCCAGTACCGTAGGATGGGTGGAGCGAAGCGATACCCATCAAATGGCGGGCCGCAGGAGAGATGATGGGTATCGCTTCGCTCCACCCATCCTACGATTCTATGCCACGCCCGACAACGCTTCCTCGTCATTGCGAGCGAAGCGAAGCAATCCATCCCTCCGCGTATGCGGTGCTATGAATTGCTTCGTCGCTTCGCTTCTCGCAATGACGCCGGCGCTCACTTCCCCTTCACGAACGCCGCGAACGCATCGCCGTAATCCTTGTGCCAGCGCGACAGCGGCGGGCGGTTCTCGACGATGTCGCCGGCGGCCCACAGGATGCGGCGTTCGTCGAGCGCGCGCGGCACATCATTGTCGGGGCAGAGGATGTAGAAATCGCCGCCGTCGAGGCGCTCGATCATGAAGTCGACGGTCTGCTCCGCGGTCCAGGCGCCGGCCGGCTTCTCGGTGCGGCCGCGCGCGGTCAAGCCGGTGAAGACGAAACCCGGGATCAACAGATGCGCCGTGAGCTTGCAGCCGTCGGTGTTGCGCAGCTCGTGCTGCAGCGCCTCGGTGAACGCCTTCACGCCGGCCTTGGAGACGTTGTAGGCGGGATCGCCCGGCGGCGTGGTGATGCCCTGCTTGGAGCCGGTGTTGATGATCAGCCCCGGCCGGCCGCGCTTGATCATGTCAGGCGCAAACGCCTGGGTGCCGTTGATCACGCCCCACAGATTGACGCCAAGAATGCGCTGCCAATTGTCCGCGGGCCCGAACATCGCGCTGCCGGGCTGGATGCCGGCATTGTTCATCAGGATGTCGGTGCCGCCGAATTTCTTCGCGACCGCGGCTTCGAGATTTGCGACCTCGTCCGCACGGCTGACGTCGACCGCAGCGGTCATGATATCGGCGGCGCCGCCCGGTGCCGCAGCCGACAGTTTTGCCGCAGCAGCCTTCAGCCTGTCATCGCCGAGATCGACGATGCAGACCGTCATGCCGGCTTCGGCGAACCGCATCGCTGCGGCAAGCCCGATGCCGGAGGCGCCTCCGGTGATCACGGCAACATGATTGGCTGACATCACGGGGTGGGGCATCATCGGTCTCCGGACACATTTGTGGATTACACTTGCAGGCTAGCATATCGCGCGCGAGACACAGGCGCATGGGAGGTTTTCGCGCGCGCCGCCCTCATAACGTCCGCGCGGCTTTACGGTTTCGCGTCTGCGCTGTAGAATCCGCGATATAACGCCTCCACAAGACCTCAGCCGAACAATTTGACAGGGAGTGCAAACATGGCTGTTTCGCAGGCTATTCCGATCACGCGCCATCCTTATGCCGACGGCTCCTACAAGAAGATGCTGATCGACGGCAAATGGGTCGACGCCGCCTCCGGCAAGACATTCGAAACCCACAATCCCGCCACCGGTGAATTGCTCGCGACCGTCGCCGAAGGCGATGCCGAGGACATCAACCGCGCGGTCGCGGCGGCGCGCCGCGCCTTCGAAGGACCGTGGAGCAAGGTGAAGCCGTTCGAGCGGCAGAACATGCTGCTCAAGCTCGCCGAGCTGGTCGAAGCCAATTTCGAGGAACTGTCCCAGCTCGACACGCTCGACATGGGCGCGCCGATCAGCCGCACCCGCGGCAACCGGCTCCGCTCGCTCGGCATGCTGCGCTATTACGCGGGCCAGGCCACCGCGATCCACGGCGAGACCATCGAGAACTCGCTGCCCGGCGAGATCTTCTCCTACACTCTGAAAGAGCCGATCGGCGTGGTCGGCGCCATCATCCCCTGGAACGGGCCGCTGACCGCCTCGATCTGGAAGATCGGCCCGGCGATCGCGACCGGCTGCACCGTGGTGCTGAAGCCGGCCGAGGAATCGCCGCTGACCTCGCTGCGCATCGGCGAGCTCTGCATGGAGGCCGGCATTCCGCCCGGGGTCGTCAACGTCGTGCCGGGCTATGGCGAGACCGCGGGCGCCGCGCTCGCCTCGCATCCCGATGTCGACAAGGTCGCCTTCACCGGCTCGCACGTCACGGGACAGTCGATCATCCGTGCGTCGGCCGGCAATCTCAAGCGTGTCTCGCTCGAGCTCGGCGGCAAGTCGCCGGACATCGTGTTCGCCGACGCCGATCTCGACGCCGCGGTGCCGGGCGCTGCGATGGCGGTGTTCGCCAACTCGGGCCAGATCTGCAGCGCCGGCACCCGGCTGTTCGTCGAGCAGAAGGTCTATGACGAATTCGTCGGCCGTGTCGCCGAGTTCGGCAAGAAGCTGCAGGTCGGCAACGGGCTCGATCCCAACACCCAGATCGGGCCCTTGGTGTCGCAGCAGCAGATGGACCGCGTCTCCGGCTATCTCGACATCGGCCAGAAGGAAGGCGCCAAGGCGCTGGCCGGCGGCGGCCGTCTCACCGAGGGCGCGCTGTCGAAGGGCTTTTTCGTGCAGCCGACGGTGTTTGCCAATGTGCAGGACAACATGCGCATCGCGCAGGAGGAGATCTTCGGTCCGGTGATCTCGGCGATCTCGTTCAAGGATCCGGACGAGTTGATCAAGCGCGCCAACGCCACCACCTTCGGCCTCGGCTCCGGTGTCTGGACCACCAATGTCAGCAAGGCGCACCAGGTCGCGAAGGCGCTGCGCGCCGGCTCGGTCTGGGTCAATTGCTACCAGGCGATGGACCCGGCGGTGCCGTTCGGCGGCTACAAGATGAGCGGCTACGGCCGCGAGTCCGGTAAGCAGCACGTCGAGGAGTATCTCAACGTCAAGGCAGTCTGGATCAAGACGGGCTAGCGCCGCGAAGCTCGCTGCCTCGCTTCACCTCTCTCCGCCCGCGGGGAGAGGTCGCCGCGCCCTTGCGCGGCGGGTGAGGGGTACAGGTCTCAATGTTCGACTTGCTCGCGCAGCGAAGCCCTTCACCCCAACACCCACGTGATTTCGGAATACTAGAAATATACCCCTGATTTGCCCGACGCGTCAAGTTGCCGTGTCGAACGCCGGCCGCCGCCGGGCTCCTTTGCATGGGGTTGTTTTCGATATTTTCGCAAAGCGTCCCTGCGACGGCCGCAGGTCGCTTGCGTTTACCGCCCCGCGGCCCTCTTCGGCTTGCCGATGTCGCTGCGCAGGGCCTCGAGCTCCTTGCGCACGGCTGACGCCGCGTCGCGCTCGATCTTGCGGTAGCGCGCCACCAGGGAGAGGCCGAACGGGGTCAGCACCGCGCCGCCGCCGTTCTTGCCGCCGGTCTGCCGTTCCACCGCCGCCTGGCGGCAGATGCGGTTGATCTCGTCGACCAGGTCCCAGGCGCGCTTGTAGCTCATGTCCATGGCGCGGCCGGCGGCCGAGATCGACCCGCATTCCCTGATGTTTTCCAGCAGCAGGATCTTGCCCGGCCCGATCCGGTCCTCGGCATCGAGGTCGATGCGGACGCTCAGGGAGGGGAGCGATGAGGCGCTCGATTTCGACATGGGAGACCTTCTCTCGGCAACAGATTGCCACTACCTCCTTTTATGAACAAGATGAACCCGTTAGATAACGGGAAATCGCAAAGAATATTTGGGGTAGGCATGACTTCTTCGTCGCTGTTTTCGCCGCTCAAGGTCGGTCCCTATGAGCTGAAGCACCGTGTCGTGATGGCGCCGTTGACGCGGATGCGGGCAGCGCGGCCGAGCCTCGCGCCGCGGCCGATGAACGCGGAATATTATGCGCAGCGCGCGACACAAGGCGGCCTGTTGATCGCAGAGGCCTCGCCGGTGGTCGCCACCGGCTTCGGCAATCCCGGCGTTCCCGGCATCTACAGCGAGGCCCAGATCGCGGGCTGGCGCGAGGTGGTGGATGCCGTGCACGCCAAGGGTGGGCTGATCTTCCTGCAACTCTGGCACGTCGGCCGCGTCTCGCATTCCTCGTTCCAGCCGGATGGTGCGCTGCCGGTGGCGCCGTCGGCGGTCGCGATCCCCTCCGAGTTCAAGTGCATGACGGCGGACGGCAAGGTGGTCGAGTACGAGACGCCGCGCGCGCTCGAGACCGATGAGGTCGCGCTGACGGTCGAGGCCTATCGTGAGGGCGCGAAGAATGCGCTCGCCGCCGGCTTCGACGGCGTCGAGATCCACGGCGCCAATGGTTATCTGATCGAGCAGTTCCTGCAATCGCGCAGCAATGTGCGGACCGATCAATATGGCGGCTCGATCGAGAACCGCGTGCGCTTCCTGCTGGAAGTGACGCAGGCGGTGACCGAGGTGTGGGGTGCCAACCGCGTCGGCGTGCGGCTTTCGCCCTACGGCATTGCCAATGGCAGCGGCGAGGCCGACCCGATGCCGCTCTACAGCCACGCCATCAAGGCGCTGGACAGATTCGGGCTCGCCTATCTGCATTTCATCGAGCCGCGCGCCTCCGGCACCGGCCGCGCCGACGTCGACTGGCAGAACGTGCCGTCGGCGATGGTGCTGTACCGCCCGATGTGGAGCGGCGTGCTGATCACGGCCGGCAATTTCGTCGGCGACAGCGCAGAGCGCGCACTTGCCGAGGGCCATGCCGATGCGATCGCATTCGGCCGCTATTTCATCTCCAACCCGGATCTGCCGCGCCGCCTGCAGCGCGGCTATCCGCTGACCAAGTATAACCGCGCCACCTTCTATGGCGGCGAGGAGAAAGGCTACACGGATTATCCCGTGCACGACGAGCTGGCGCAGGCGTAGACGACGCGCGTCATTGCGAGGAGCGAAGCGACGAAGCAATCCATCGCTCCGCGCATGCGGATGAATGGATTGCTTCGCGGAGCCTGTCATCGGGCGCGCGTTCGCGCGACCCGTTGGCCCGCAATGACGGTGATCAG
Source organism: Bradyrhizobium macuxiense (assembly GCF_007993935.1). Taxonomy (GTDB): domain Bacteria; phylum Pseudomonadota; class Alphaproteobacteria; order Rhizobiales; family Xanthobacteraceae; genus Bradyrhizobium; species Bradyrhizobium macuxiense_A. Next base: position 199,786 of record NZ_VITY01000005.1, read on the forward strand.
CGATGTTTCCGGACGACGAGTTCGAGCCGACCAAGAAGCCAAAACCCGTGGCGCTGGCGAAGCCTGCGGCCGGTCAATGCCTGTGCGGCAAGGTCCGCTTCGAGATCGATGTGCCGGCGCGCTGGGCCTGGCATGATCACACCGCCGCCAGCCGCCGTGCGCACGGCGCCGTTTACGCGACCTATGTCGGCAGCTGGAAGAAGCGCTTCCGCATCACGCAAGGCGAAAGCGAACTGTCGCGCTACGAGGATGCGAAGAGCAAGACCGCGCGCAGCTTCTGCGCCAATTGCGGCACGCCCATCATCTACGAACGCGCGCGGTCGCCGCACATGGTCAACATCCCGCGCGCGCTGTTTTCGGGGCGCACCGGCCGGCAGCCACTCTATCACATCGCGATCGAGGAATTGCAGGAATGGGCCTACACCGGCGAGCCGCTGGTGCCGCTGAAGGGCTATCCTGGCGTGGTCTGGCAGCGATCGAAAAAGAAGAAGCGCAGCGAGCGCGAGGGGATGTTCTGATGCATGATCCGGAAAAGTGCGAAGCGGTATTCCGAAAAGACCATGCACAAACAAAGGACGCGAACTGCGCTCGTCAGCTTCCGAGCAGGACCGCCGTATGGAAACGCCGGCCGCGTCAGTGCTTCACGTAGATGACCTCGCCCGTTCCGGCGTATTCCTCGGTCCATCCCCTCTTGTCCACGAGGAACCTCTTCAGAGGTTCGTGCGCCTTCACCCAGAGCACCGTATCGATCTTGTATTTGTCGAGGACGGCGTCCCAGGCGGTCTCGTCGATCTCCCATTTGATCAGGCTGAAATAGTCGCGCAGCAGCTCGTCGGGGTAAGCGGTGGCCGACCGGCCATCGATGAACACGGGCACCGCACCACGCGTGTAGAAGATCAGGAGTCCACCGACGTTCCAGTGGTTCAGCAGCCGTGCATGCGGAAAATGAGTCTGAAGATAGCGCGCATCCTGCTCTGACAGCAGTTGCGGAAGCGCGAGCGCCGGTTTGACGTATATCAGCGTCAGCGGCAGCGCGCATATGCCGATGATGCCGGCTACCAGCAACGAGCTTTGTACCTTGAGCTCATTCAGTTGCTTGGGAAGCAGCCGATCCAGGTGCAGCGCCAGCGGTACCGTCGCGAACATGAAGAAGAACGACATGTATCTGTATTGATAGAATCCCAGCAGCAGGAACAGCCAGGCCAGCAGCCGCGACTCCAGAGGAGCGGTCGAAGCCGCCGGGTGGCGGAGCTCGAACGCAGTGAACATGGCGATATAGACGATACCGGGAACGCTTCCCGGCATGGTGAAGTTCGCAGCGTAAGACCACCACTCGGTGATGTGCGCCTGCGCAAAGTGGCCCAGCGTGGTCGCGACGCCGTTGTAGATATGCCAGCCGAGAGGATTGATCAGAATGGCGACCAGGCAGCCGGCGGCCGCGAGACAGTAGATCCTAAGACCAGTCCAGTCCCGCCTGAGCAGGGACACCGCGCCAAAAATACCAATGATGAAGAGTCCGAGCATGAAGCCGCCGTGCAGGTTGGCCCAAAGCACCATCATCACGGGCAGCAAGAACCATCGGGTTCGTTTCAAGCACTCTGCGTAGAAGATGACGCAGAACAACATCGTCGGGGTGTTTGGCGACACCGAGAGATAGGAATTCGGGGCGGTCGCAAAGGCCGGATAAAGCAGGCACGCGGCCAGAACGGAAATTGCGACCGCAAGCGTCGAGGCGCCGTTGCGCAGGCAGATGGATGTGAGATATCCGGTGATGACGGCGCCACATGCAACGATTGCCAATGTGAGACCGGTACATCCCGTGTATTGAAACACCACGCTGGCGATCACGTCCCAGAGCCAGGAGAGGTTATACCATTGCCTGTCGCCGAGGGTGAAAGACCACGGATCCTGGAAGGGGATATTGCCGCGCTCCCTGATCAGGTCGCCGGCGGCGAGGTGCCATCCCAAATCGAGGTGACCCAGCAGGAGCGGCCCGTTCGCCAGGTAGTACAGGGATGAGCACGCGATCAGGAAGAGATAGATTCCCAGCTTCGCGAGCTTGATCGTTCCTGGTCCTCTCTCAAGCCTGGTGCCGTTCCAAGCCGCCAGCGCGTCCATGAATGAGTCCTGCGATCGAAGCGGGCCGCCTGCGGGCCCTGTGTGCTTTTCTGCCCGCCCGGTGGATGCAAACAATCGCCGCTTTAGGGCACTCTCGCTAAAGTAGCGTTAATCTCGGCCGCGCAATTCGATGCTGCCCGCCGAGGGAGTTTCCCGGAACTCGCGATCATCGTGGTGCATGGTCAACACCAGGCGCGCGCCTGCGGAATGCGGCCATGACCGGCCGCTCGATTGCTCCCGAAGCGCAAGTTTGGTCATCTCCTCGCCTGCCGTCGGCCAACGCGCTGGCTGGCCTGGAGGGAACATGAAGAACCGCATCACCGGCCGTTCGGCATTTCTGGCGTTGCTGAAGGATGAAGGCGTCACGCATCTGTTCGGCAATCCCGGCACCACCGAATTGCCGATCATGCATGCGTTGAAGGACCATCCCGATCTCACCTATGTGATGGCGATGCAGGAGAGCCTGGTCGTCGCGATGGCCGACGGCTTCAGCCGCGCCTCCGGCAAGCTGGTCGCCTGCAATGTCCATGTCGCGCCCGGTCTCGGCAATGCGATGGGCTCGCTCTACAATGCGAGCTTCACCGGCACGCCGCTGATCCTGACCGCCGGGCAGCAGGAGCAGGGCCACGGCCTGACCGAGCCGGTGCTCTACGGTCCGCTGGTGCAGATGGCCACTCCCTTGGTGAAATGGGCGGTCGAGGTGACGCGGCTCGAAGACCTGCCGCGCATTGTGCGCCGCGCCGCCAAGATCGCGACCACGCCGCCCACCGGGCCGGTGTTCATCTCGCTGCCCGGCGACATCCTCAATGCGGAGGCCGGCATCGAGCTCGGTCGCTCGACCCGGGTCGACACCCGCGTCCGGCCGTCGGAGGACTCGTTGAAGGCGCTTGTCGCACGCATCCTCAAGGCGGAGCGCCCCGTCATCGTCGTCGGCGACGAGATCGTCAAGAGCGACGCGCTGCGCGAGGCGGCCGATCTCGCCGAGACTTTGGGCTGCCCGGCCTGGCAATCGTCGACGCCTTATGGCGCGCACTTCCTGTCCGAAAGCCCGAGCTTCATGGGCGCCATCGCGCGGCTGCAGAAGGTCGCGCGCGACGTGCTGGCGCCGCATGATCTTCTGATCGCGCTCGGCGGCGATCCCTTGCGGATGTCGGTCTACAGCGAGGTCGATCCGCTGCCGGACGGGCTCTCGATCGTGCAGGTCGGCCTGGTCGACAGCGATCTCGCCCGCAACTATGGCGCCGAGATCGCTGTGAAGGCGGACGTCAGGGAAACGCTGCGTGCGCTGGTTCCGGCATTGAAGGAGATCGGCGGCGGCGCGCTGGAGACGCGCGCGAGGCAGGGGCTGGCGGCGCTCGCACCGAAGAACTGGGCGGCGAAGCGCAAGGCGCTGGTCGAGCAGATCTCGAGGGCAAGCCAGACCTCGCCGATCGATCCGGACTGGCTGGCGTTGCAGGTCGTGGAGGCGATGCCTGACAACGCGATCCTGGTCGACGAAGGCCTGACCTCGTCGCGCCAGATCATTGGGCTGCGCGCGCATCGCGACCGCTACGCCTATCACGCGCTCGCATCCGGCGGCATCGGTTGGGGCCTGCCGGCCGCGGTCGGCGTCAGCCTCGCCAATCCGGAGCGCCCGGTGGTGTGCTATTCCGGCGACGGCTCGTCGATGTATTCGATCCAGTCGCTGTGGACCGCGGCCAACCACAAGCTGCCGCTCAACTTCGTCATCGTGAACAATGGCGGCTACCGCATCATCAAGCAGCGTCTGCTCGCCTTCCATGGCGACGATCACTATGTCGGCATGGATTTCATCGATCCGCCGGTCGATTTCACCGCGCTTGCGCGTTCGCTCGGGCTCGAGGCGATCAAGGTTACCGATCCGCAGGAGCTGAAGGGCACGCTGATATCCGCATTCAGCCGTCTCGGTGCGAAGCTGATCGAGGTGGTGGTGAGCAATTCGGTGAATTGAGTTCGAAATCGCTAGGTGGGTTAGCCGAAGGCGTAACCCACCGCCGGCTTCTCATCCGCACTGTGCTTGTTGGACGAAAATGGTGGGTTACGCCTTCGGCTAACCCACCCTACGCAGCTACTGCGCAGCGCTCGGCTTCACCCGATACCGGCTCGCCGGATGCGTGTCGTCGAGCTTCGCGCGCCCCGCGCCGAACAGCTTCTCGCGCAAGGTGCCCTTGGCGTACTCCCGCTTGTAGCGGCCGCGCTTGACGAGCTCCGGCACCAGCATGTCGGCGATATCCTCGAAATCGCCGGGCGAGATCGCGAAGGCGACGTTGAGGCCGTCGACGTCGGTGTCCTCGAACCACTGCTCGATCTTGTCGGCGACCTGTTCCGGCGTGCCGACCACCACGGGGCCGGCGCCGCCGATGCCGACATGCTCGGCGACCTCGCGCACGGTCCAGACCCTGTCGGGGTCGGCGCGGGTGACGTTGTCCATGGCGGAACGGCCGGCGTCGTTCTGCACGTGACGGACTTCCTGATCGAGCGAATAGGTCGAGAAGTCGACACCGGTCCAGCCCGACATCAGCGCCAGCGCGCCCTCATGGCTGATATGGCTGCGATACTCGGCGTATTTCGCCTTCGCCTCGGCCTCGGTCGGCGCCACCACGACGCACATCATCGAGAACATCAGGATCTCGGCCGCGTTACGGCCTTTCGCGGCGGCGAGCTCGCGGATCGCCGAGACACGCGGGCCGATCACCTTCGCCGACGGCCCCGACATGAAGACGCATTCGGCGTGCTCGGCCGCGAACTGCCGGCCGCGCGGCGAGGTGCCGGCCTGGTAGAGCACCGGTGTGCGCTGCGGCGACGGCTCCGACAGATGGATCGCGTTGAGCCGGTAGTTGGCGCCCTCGTGCTGCACCCGATGCACTTTCGCAGGATCGGTGAAGATGCCGCGCGCGACGTCGCGGATCGCGGCGTCGTCCTCCCAGCTGCCTTCCCAGAGCTTGTAGACCAGCTCCATATATTCGTCGGCGAGCTCGTAGCGGTCGTCATGCGCGGTCTGCTTGTCCTTGCCGGCGCCGCGCGCGGCGGAATCGAGATAGCCGGTCACCACGTTCCAGCCGACCCGGCCGCCGGTGAGGTGATCGAGGGTCGACATCCGCCGCGCGAACGGGTAGGGCGGCTCGAAGGAGAGATTGCTGGTGACGCCGAAGCCGAGATTTTCGGTCACCGCGGCCATTGCCGGGATCAGCATCAACGGCTCGTTGGCCGGGGTCTGCGCCGCGTTGCGCAGCGCCGCATCCGGATTGCCGGCATAGACATCGTAGACGCCGAGCACGTCGGCGAGGAACAGACCGTCGAACCGGCCCCGCTCCAGCGTTTTCGCCAGGTCGGTCCAGTAGGACAGCTTGTTGTAGTCCTTGGTGCGGTCGCGCGGATGGGTCCATAGCCCCGGTGACTGATGCGCCACGCAGTTCATGGCAAAGGCGTTGAGCCGGATTTGTTTTGTCATTGTCGAAACCTTGGTCGAAACCTTGAGCGCCGGTTCGATTGCTGCCCGGTCGATGCCGGGCGTCCCACTGTCAACTTGTTGCGACTTCCCACGTTTTGGCAAGGCCCCTTCGCGATTCACACCCTTCCGGTGGCGGGCCGATCCCGATAGGTTGCCGGCCTCCAGAAGCATGATCCGGATGTGCGACGCAGCGATCCGACGGGATCATGCCAAGACGCGACCGGACGAAGGAACAATCATGGCGACACGGGCCGACGCAATCGCAAAGGTGCGGGAGCATTTTCAATCGGGACAGTTCCTGAGGGAGCTCGACCGCAGGGTCGGCTACCAGACCGAAAGCCTCAACGCCGACAAGGCCGATGCGTTGCGCGCCTATCTGGTGGAGAATTTGCAGCCGGCCTTTGCCGAGCTCGATTTCAAGACCCGGCTGATCGAATCGCCAACCGGCCGCGGGCCCTATCTGATCGCCGACTACCAGGAAGATGCCGCGCGGCCGACCGTGCTGACCTACGGCCACGGCGACGTCGTCGACGGCATGGTCGGCGAATGGCGCGACGGGCTCAATCCCTGGCAGACCACGGTCAAGGGCGACCGCGTCTATGGCCGAGGCACCGCCGACAACAAGGGCCAGCATTCGATCAACATGGCCGCGCTGCGCGCGGTGAAGCAGGCGCGCGGCGGCAAGCTCGGCTTCAACGCCAAGTTCATCATCGAGACCGGCGAGGAGATCGGCTCGCCCGATCTGCGCGAGGTCTGCGAGGCGCATCGCGACGAGCTGAAGGCCGATCTGTTCATTGCCTCCGACGGGCCGCGGCTGTCGGCGGAGCGGCCGACCATCTTCCTCGGCTGCCGCGGCGGCAACCGCATCCATCTCGACGTCAACCTGCGCGAGGGCGGCAACCACTCCGGCAATTGGGGCGGCGTGCTGGCCAATCCCGCGACGATCCTGGCGAACGCGATCGCGAGCCTGGTCGACGGCAAGGGCCGCATGAGGCTCGAGATCCTCAAACCCCCGCCGATCTCGAACCGGGTCCGCGCCGCGCTCGCCGACGTCGAGATCAAGCCGACGGCGGACGAACCGCAGCTTGCGGAAGATTGGGGCGAGGAGGGCCTGACCGCGGCCGAACGGCTCTATGCCTGGAACACACTGGAAGTGCTGGCGATGTCATCGGGCAATATCGACAAGCCGGCCAATGCGATTCCTGGCCATGCCAACGCGGTGCTGCAGCTCCGCTTCGTGGTCGGCACGAAATATCTCGAAGTGATCGACGGCGTGCGCGATTATCTGCACAAGAACGGCTTTCCGATGGTCGAGGTCTCCGGCGCGCAGCGCTTCGGCGCCTCGCGCACCGACATGGACAGCCCGTGGATCGACTGGGCGGCGAACTCGATCCGCACCACCACCGGCAAGGCGCCGGCGGTGCTGCCGAACTTCGGCGGCTCGCTGCCGAACGACGTGTTCTCCGAAGGCCTCGGCCTGCCGACGATCTGGGTGCCGCATTCCTATCCGGGCTGCTCGCAGCACGCGCCCGACGAGCACATCCTGTTACCGGTGACCGAGGAGGCGCTGACCATCATGGCCGGCCTGTTCTGGGATCTCGGCGAGGCAAAGCACAAAGGTTGAAAGGCGGGGCTGCATTTTCCCCCGTCACCCTGAGGAGCCGCGAAGCGGCGTCTCGAAGGGTCGACGGCCACCAGCGGGGCCGTGCATCCTTCGAGGCTCGCAAGAGCTCGCACCTCCAGCGACAAAGGCTTCGCCTTTGCGCGGGGATGACGGGGAGGACGTAGATGGCCGGGACGAGCCCGGCCATGACGTGTTGAGAGAATGGTGCCTGACCGGCCAAGGAATATAGATGACCCTATCGACGCCGATGAACTCTCAGGCCGACGCGACGACCAAGAAAAACATCACCCGCCTGATCGTCGCGACCTCGGTCGGCAATGCGCTCGAATGGTACGACATCTCGGTCTATGCCTACTTCGCGGTCTACCTCTCCAAGGCGTTCTTCCCGGCCAATGACCCGACCACCTCGCTGCTGCTGACCTTCGGCAGTTTTGGTCTGTCGTTTTTGATCCGCCCGATCGGCGGCATCGTGCTCGGCGGCTATGCCGATCGTCACGGCCGCAAGGCGTCGCTGATGCTGTCGATCGTGCTGATGACCTTTGGCACGCTGGTGCTGGCGCTGATGCCGACCTACCAGACCATCGGCATTCTGGCGCCGATCGCGGTGATGCTGGCGCGGCTGGTGCAGGGTTTCTCCGCCGGCGGCGAGTTCGGCTCCTCGACCGCGTTCCTGGTCGAGCACATGCCGGAGCGGCGCGGCTTCGTGGCGAGCTGGCAGTTCGCAAGTCAGGGCGTCAGCGGCCTGCTCGGCGCAGGCTTCGGTGCGCTCCTGACCTCGCTGATGAGCCCCGAGGACCTGCAATCCTGGGGCTGGCGGCTGCCGTTCCTGTTCGGCGTGCTGATCGGCCCGGTCGGCATCTACATCCGCAACCATGTCGACGATGCGACCCCGCCGCCGGCGGCGGAGCAGCAGGGCTCGCCGGTCGTGGAGGTGTTCGCGCGGCAAATGCTCCCCACGATCCTTGCGATCGGCGCGCTCGCGGTGTCAACCGCGGTGAACTATCTGATCGTCTACATGCCGACCTATGTGGTGAAGACGCTCAACCTCGCGCCATCGGTCGGCTTCACCGCCGCATTCGCCGCGCAGACGGCGGTCGCGCTGCTGGCGCCGATCGCAGGCCTCGTCTCCGACAAGATCGGACGCACCACGCACATGATCCTGTTTGCGCTGCTGCTGCTGGTCTCGATCTTCCCGGCGTTCCTGCTGCTCACCGGCAAGCCGACGCCTGCGATCATCCTGCTCGGCGTGCTCTGGCTCGGCGTGCTCAAGTCGCTGTATTACGGGCCGCTGGCCGCGCTGATGTCGGAGTTGTTTCCGCCGGCGACGCGTGCGACCGGGCTCGGTCTCAGCTACAACATCGGCGTCACATTGTTCGGCGGCATGGGGCCGGCGATCATGACCTGGATGGGCGGCTTTGCGCTGATCGGCGAGCTCGCGCCGGGCTATTATCTCACCGCGGTCTGCATCCTCAGCCTCGGCGCGCTGTTCACCATTCGAAGGATGCGGCTCGCATGATCCGAAAAAGTGCGAAGCGGTTTTTCGAGATGATCATGCACAATGATACCTGATTTCGTGAAACGAAATTCGAATACCGCTATTGCTGCAAAGCAGCGTAGATAGTCGATATCAAAGTTTCATCTGACGAAAGTATACGGTGTCCGCTGCACATCTTCCGTTTTAGGATGATGCCGGCCGGGCGCATCTCTTCGTGCCCGGTTCACGAATTGGAATTGAGGCAAGGAAGGCCAGGGCATGAACGCCTCCACGACTGCGACCGCACGGACCAGCCGCAAGAGGCCATTGCCGGAGCCGGGCCAACCCGACAAGTTCAACGCGATCCAGAAGGTCTGCGCGATCCTGCGCGTGCTGGCGCAGCGCTCGCCGTTGCGGCTGACCGACATCGCCGACACCACCTCGCTGAACAAGGCGACCGCGTTGCGCATCCTCAATTCGCTGATCGAGGAAGGTTTCGTCAGCCGGGTTGCCGGCGCCAAGACCTATGAGCTCGGCCAGGAGGCGCGGGTGATGGCGGTCGGCGCGCGCCGCTCGGTCGACATCGCCGAGCTGGCGCAGCCGAGCCTGTTGCGGCTGTCGGAGCGCTCGGCCGACACGGCACTGTTGTCAGTACGATCCGGCGTCGAGGCGCTGTATCTGGCGCGCTCGGTCGGCAGCCACCCGCTGCAACCGAACTATCTGCAGATCGGCAGCCGCCGTCCGCTCGGTGTCGGCGCTGGTGCGCTGGCGCTGTTGGTCTGGTTGCCCGACGCCGAGATCGAGGCCGTGATCGAGGTGATCGTGCCGCGGCTGGCGAAGTCGCCGCGCATCACGCCGAAGTTCCTGCGCGAGCGGATCGCGGTGGCGCGCAAGGCCGGCCACACCGTGCTGCTCGACGCTGCATTCCCCGGCATGGGCGGCGTCGGCGTTCCGGTCCGCGACGATGCCGGCGAGGTGGTCGCCGCGCTGTCGATCGGCGCCGCTACCGACCGCATCCGCCGCCGCGAGGGCGAACTCGCCGACATGCTGAAGAAGGAAGCCCAGGTGCTGGCCCGCGCGATGGCCCAGGCGCCGAAGAACGTGCGGTCGGCGAAGCCCGTGAGTTGACCGGATTGCGCGTCGGGATTTGGCAGTTCCTGGCAGCAGGGCCTTTGGGCGTTGCGGCCTGCGCGCTGACCGGGCGGGTCGGTTTAATCAAGCGATTAATCTGAGGAACCCAAGGGCGTCAGCGGCTTGCGAGAACGGGCGGTTGCCGTCATCATGGCCGCGCTCGCCGAGGAAACCTGCCCAACAAGATGACGCTATCGCCTGACGCCACCGACGACGCTGTGACGACGGCGTTTGCCGGCCTTCCCGCATTGCTCGACCAGGCGCCTCGGCTGGTCTCGCGCGGCCGGCTGCTCGATTGCGACTGCCTGATCGGCCCGATGGCGCGGCCGTTTCATGCCGCGATCCGCACCGGGCGCATCGTCGAGCTCGTGCCTTCGCCGGTCCTGATGCGCTCGTGGCGCTTTGCCTATCGCGCGACGCCGCAGGCTTGGGCCGCCTATTGGCAGGCCGAGCCGAAACCCGGCTGGCACGATTTGCTGGCGCTGACCAAGCGCGGCGAAGCCGTGCTGGAAGGCGACCTGCATCCCTTCATGGCGCATCTGCAATACTTCAAGGACCTGCTGGCGCTGCCGCGGCAGCATTTCGCGGCGGTCAGCTCATGAGCGGCACCATCATGAACGGCACGATCGAGCCGATGGTCGGCCGCTACGTTCACGTCGAGATCGGCGGCGAACTGCACCGCATCTATTTCGAGGAAAACGGTGCAGGCATTCCGCTGGTCTGCCTGCACACCGCGGGATCCGACGCGCGGCAGTGGCGGCATCTGCTCGCGGATGCGCAATTTGCCGAAAATTTCCGCGTCATTGCCTTCGATATGCCCTGGCATGGCAAGTCGAATCCGCCGAAAAGCTGGACCGGCGATGAATACCAACTCACCACCGCGCGCTACACCGAGACCATCCGCGCCTTCTGCCACGCGCTTGCGCTGGAGAAGCCGGTCGTGATGGGCTGCTCGATCGGCGGCCGTATTGTGCTCAACCTTGCGATCGAATATGCCGCCGAGTTCCGCGCGCTGATCGGGCTCGAGGCTGCCGATTTCCAGGCGCCGTGGTATGACACCGATTGGCTGAACCGTCCGGACGTTCACGGCGGCGAAGTCTGCGCGGCGCTGGTGTCGGGGCTGATTGCGCCGCAGAGCCCCGAAGCTGCGCGGATGGAAACGCTGTGGGGCTATAAGCAGGGCGGCCCCGGCGTGTTCAAGGGCGACCTGTATTTCTACCGTGTCGATGGCGATCTGCGCGGTCGGGTCGCGTCAATCGATACTAAAGTATGCAAGCTGTATTTGCTCACGGGCGAGTATGATTTCTCCTGCACGCCCGAGGACACGAGGCGGACAGCAGCGGCTATAGGGGGCGCCAGCGTCACGATCATGGAGCAGCTCGGTCATTTTCCGATGAGCGAGAATCCGGAACAGTTTCGCCGCTACATCGCACCCGTCCTCGCCGACATTCTCACGCAGTAAACCGATCGTTTCCACGAAGGAGTAGACGTATGACACGCAAATATCTCATCGGCTTCGCGCTCGTCGCCGCGCTCGGCGCGAGCCAGGCGCAGGCCGAGGAGCTGACCGGGACGCTGAAGAACATCAAGGACACCGGCGCGATCACGCTCGGCTTCCGCGATTCCTCGATCCCGTTCTCCTATCTCGACGACAACCAGAAGCCCATCGGCTACGCCATGGACATCTGCTACAAGATCGTCGACGCCGTGAAGAAGGAGCTGAAGCTCGACAAGCTCGAGGTCAAGCTCAACCCGGTGACCTCGGCAACCCGTATCCCGCTGATGGCCAACGGCACCGTCGATCTCGAATGCGGCTCGACCACCAACAATGCCGAGCGCCAGAAGCAGGTCTGGTTCACCAACACCCACTTCCTGACCGCCAGCCGCTACGTCTTCAAGAAGTCGAGCGGGCTGAAGTCGATCGACGACCTGAAGGGCAAGACGGTGGTCTCGACCGCCGGCACCACCAACATCAAGCAGCTCACCGAAGCCAACGTCGCGCGCGGCCTCGGCGCCAACATCATTCCGGCCAAGGATCACGCCGAAGCCTTCCTGATGGTCGAGACCGACCGCGCGGTCGCCTTCGTGATGGACGACATCCTGCTCGCGAGCCTCGTCGCCGGCTCGAAGTCGCCGGGCGACTACGTCATCTCCAAGGATGCGTTCTCCAAGCCGGAGCCCTACGGCATCATGCTGCGCAAGGATGACGTGCAGTTCAAGAAGGTCGTCGATGCCGCCACCGCGGCGCTCTACACCAGCGGCGAAGGCGAGAAGATCTACGACAAGTGGTTCATGCAGAAGATTCCGCCGAAGGGCCTGACCCTCAACGTCGAGCTCGGGCCGGAGCTGAAGCACGAATTCGCCAAGCCGTCGGACTCGCCGGATCCGGATTCGTACAAGTAAGGGAGTCCAACTCCTTCCGCGTCATTGCGAGCGGAGCGAAGCAATCCATTGCCACCGAGCGTACGGAAACATGGATTGCTTCGTCGCTGTCGCTCCTCGCAATGACGGGGATAGGCCAGCCTCTCAGGGGCGGGCTTGTTGAACCAAGCGTGTCCGGCCATTTTTGGAGGAGAATGGCCGGACATTTGCATATCGTCTGCGCATCGCGTTTGGATGCGCAGACGTTGCCGTCAAGCGTGACCGGCGCGGCCGCGTGGGGGACCTGTGAACTATAATTGGAACTGGCACATCTTTCTTGAGCCGAACCCGATGGGGACCGGCACCTATCTCGACCTGCTGCTGTCGGGACTGGTGGTCACCGTCAAGGTGTCGGTGCTCGCCTGGATCATCGCGCTGGTGTCCGGCTCGGTGATCGGCGTGCTGCGCACGCTGCCGTCGCGGACCGCGTCGTGGATCGGCTTTTGCTGGGTCGAATTCTTCCGCAACATGCCGCTCCTGGTGCAGCTGTTCCTGTGGTTCTTCGTGCTGCCGGAATTGCTGCCGAGATCCGCCGGGCTGTGGCTGAAGCAGTTGCCGAACGCGCCGTTCTGGACCGCGGCGATCGGCGTCGGCCTGTTCATGTCGGCGCGCGTCGCCGTGCAGTTGCAGGCCGGCATCACCTCGCTGCCGCGCGGGCAGAAGCAAGCCTCGACCGCGCTCGGCCTCACCACGGTGCAGACCTATCGCTACGTGCTGCTGCCGATGGCGTTTCGCATCATCCTGCCGCCGCTGACCTCCGAGTTCCTCAACACCATCAAGAACAGCGCGGTCGCCATCACCATCGGCTTGATCGAATTGACCGGCGAGGCGCGCTCGATGCAGGAGTTCTCGTTCCAGGTGTTCGAGGCCTTCACGGCGGCAACGGTGCTCTATCTTCTCCTCAATTTCGTCGTGGTCACCGCGATGCGCTTCCTCGAGCGCTATGTCGCGATCCCCGGCTACATCACGGGCAAATGACCATGCTCGGCAATTTCGATTTCGACGTCATCCGCCGCGCGCTGCCCTATCTGTTCCTGGAGGGCATGCGCTTCACGCTGACTCTGACGGCGCTGGCCGCGTTCGGCGGCCTGGTGTTCGGCACCCTGATCGCGTTGATGCGGTTGTCGAGCTACAAGGTGCTCGGGCGCATCGCCGGCTTCTATGTCGACTTCATCCGCTCGCTGCCGCTGGTGCTGGTGATCTTCTGGTTCTACTTCCTGGTGCCCTATATCGGGCAGTGGGTGACCGGCGCGTCGCGGCCGATCACCGTCGGCGCCTTCGCCTCCTCGCTGATCACCTTCATCGCCTTCGAGGCGGCCTATTTCTCCGAGATCATGCGCGCCGGCATCCAGTCGATCTCGAAGGGCCAGCCGGCTGCGGCCAGCGCGCTTGGCCTGACCTATGCGCAGTCGATGCGCTACGTCGTGCTGCCGCAGGCGTTCCGCAACATGTTGCCGGTGCTGCTGACCCAGACCATCGTGCTGTTCCAGGACACCTCGCTGGTCTACGTGCTGTCGATCCCGGACTTCCTCGGCGCCGCCAGCAAGGTCGCGCAGCGTGACGGCCGTCTGGTCGAAATGTACCTGTTCGCCGCGCTGGTCTACTTCGTCGTTTCCTGTGTCGCGTCGTTTGGTGTCCGCCGCCTGCAGTCGCGCATCGCCATTGTTCGCTGAACAAACAAGCTGAGCCATCATGATCGAGATCAATCACGTCAATAAATGGTACGGGCCGACCTTCCAGGTGCTGAAGGACTGCACCACCAGCGTCGCCAAGGGCGAGGTGGTGGTGGTCTGCGGCCCGTCCGGCTCGGGCAAGTCCACCCTGATCAAATGCGTCAACGCGCTGGAGCCGATCCAGGGCGGCGACATCGTGCTCGACGGTGTCAAGGTCAACGATCCCAAGACCGACCTGCCGAAGCTGCGCTCGCGTGTCGGCATGGTGTTCCAGCACTTCGAGCTGTTCCCGCATCTGCGCATCATCGACAATCTCCGCCTCGCGCAGGAGAAGGTCTTGGGCCGCAAGTCTGAGGATGCCACCGCCAAGGGCATGAAGCTGCTGGATCGCGTCGGGCTGAAGGATCATGCCAAGAAGTTTCCCGCCGAATTGTCCGGCGGTCAGCAGCAGCGCGTCGCGATCGCACGCGCGCTGGCGATGGACCCGATCGCGATGCTGTTCGACGAGCCGACCTCGGCGCTCGACCCGGAAATGATCAGCGAGGTGCTCGACGTCATGGTCGACCTCGCCCGCGAGGGCATGACCATGATGGTGGTGACCCACGAAATGGGCTTCGCCAACAAGGTCGCGGACCGCGTCATCTTCATGGACCGCGGCGAGATCGTCGAGGACGCCAAGAAGGCCGACTTCTTCGGCACGCCCCGCAGCGACCGCGCGCAGAAGTTTTTGTCGAAGATCTTGCAGCACTGAGGCATCGGACCTTCCTCCGTCATTGCGAGGAGCGCTAGCGACGAAGCAATCCGTCTATCCGCGTGTGCGGAGCCATGGATTGCTTCGCTGCGCTCGCAATGACGGGGAAGGGCCACGGGGCCCCTCAGGGGTTTTCCCCCGTTAACATTTTGCGTATACGAAGGCCTGAAACTCCCCTTCGTCCGCAGGAGAACTCGCGTGGAAAAGATCGCTTACGTCAACGGCTCGTACGTGCCGCATTCCGAGGCCAAGGTCTCGGTGTTCGACCGCGGCTTCCTGTTTGCCGACGGCATCTACGAGGTGGCGGCGGTGCTCGAGGGCAAGCTGATCGACAACGCCTCGCATCTGGCGCGGCTGAAGCGCTCGGTCGGCGAGATCCAGCTTGCGCTCCCCGAGACGCTGGAGCGGATCGAGGAGATCCAGAAGGAGCTGGTCAAGCGCAACGACCTCGTCAACGGCATGGTCTATCTCGAAGTCACCCGCGGCGCCGACAAGGGACGCGACTTCGCCTTCCCGAAGGCGGAGGCGAACGTCAAGCCGACCCTGGTGATGTTCACCTCGGAAAAGGACATCATCAACGCGCCGTCGGCCAAGACCGGCATCAACGTCATCACGGTGCCCGACATCCGCTGGGAGCGGCGCGACATCAAGAGCGTGGCGCTGCTCGCGCAGGTGCTGGCCAAGCAGGCTGCGGCGGCGGCCGGCGCCGGTGAGGCCTGGATGATCGAGGACGGCAAGGTGACCGAAGGCGGCTCGTCCTCGTCCTTCATCGTCACCCAGGACGACGTCGTCGTGACTCGGCAGAACGGCAGCGAGATCCTGCCCGGCTGCACCCGCAATGCCGTGGTCAAGCTCGCCGAGGAGCGTCAGCTCCGCATCGAGGAGCGCGCCTTCACGGTCGAGGAAGCGCTCGCCGCCAAGGAGGCCTTCATCACCAGCGCCTCGGTGTTCGTGCAGGGCGTGGTCGCGATCGACGGCAAGACCGTCGGCAACGGCAAGGTCGGCCCGATCACCGATCGCCTGCGCGAGATCTATGTCGAGTTCGCCAAGGCGACGGCGGTTTGATTGGCCGGAGCGACGTCTGTGTCCCGTCACCCTGAGGTGGCCGCCTCTTCAGCGGCCCTCGAAGGGTCGACGGCCACCAGCGGGGCCGTTCATCCTTCGAGACGCGCTTCGCGCTCCTCGGGATGACGGAGAACGGTTGCGGTCTCTGCTCACGCCGCCACCTTCACCTTCACCGGATGCACCGCGCGGAAGCCGATCGCGATCCGGTTCCAGGCGTTGATGGCGCCGATCAGCGTGGTCAGGTTCACCAGCTCGCTGTCCGTGAACTGGGCGCGCACCGCCTCATAGTCGGCGTCGGGCGCGTGCGTCTCGGAAACCAGCGTCAGCGCCTCGGTCCAGGCCAGCGCCGCGCGCTCGCGCTCGCTGTAGAGCGGCGACTCGCGCCAGGCATTGAGCAGATAGAGCCGCTGCTCGGTCTCGCCATGCTTGCGGGCATCCTCGGTGTGCATGTTGATGCAATAGGCGCAGCCGTTGATCTGGGAGGCGCGGGTCTTGACCAGCTCGATCAGCGATTGCTCGAGGCCGCTCGCATTGATCTGGCTCTCGACGGCGACCAGCGCTTTGATGGTCTCGGGGGCGGCCTGGTAGAAGTTCATGCGGGGTTTCATGGTCGTTCTCCTTGGTTGTGGGTTTAGGCAGTAAGGCTAGTGCGCGCCGCCGCCGGCGAGTTGGCCCGGCTTCTTCAGGAACAGTGTCGCTGCCAGCGCAACGATCAGCGCCACGCCGAGCAGATAGAAGGTGTCGCTGAAGGCGAGGATGTAGGCCTGCTTCTGTACGATCTTGCCGATCGCGCCGAT
This sequence comes from Bradyrhizobium macuxiense, assembly GCF_007993935.1. GTDB lineage: Bacteria > Pseudomonadota > Alphaproteobacteria > Rhizobiales > Xanthobacteraceae > Bradyrhizobium > Bradyrhizobium macuxiense_A. The sequence goes on from NZ_VITY01000005.1 coordinate 216,309, forward strand.
GGCGCGGTTGGCGGCCGACGCCGGATCGGCGATGCCGTGGTTCATGAAATACTGCGTCAGCTGCTCAATCCGCGTGCGCGTCGCCTGCTCCAGCACGGAGACCGACTGCATCAGGACGTTGGAGTGATACTGCTCGCGCTTGGTCAGGACCGTCTGCAGCACCGCGATGCCGACTGCGCCGCCGAGATTGCGCATCATGTTGAACAGAGCGGAGGCCGAGCCCGCGTTCTCCAGCTCGATGCCCGCGGTTGCAACCGCCGACAGCGGGGCCATCACCAGGGCCTGGCCGATGGCGCGGACGATGTTGGGCCAGAACAGCTGCTCGGTGGCGTAGTCGTTGGTCATGAAGATGTTCATGAAGTTGGAGCCGGCGAACAGCGCGAAGCCGACGCTGATGATGATGCGGGGGTCGAAGCGCTGCATCAGCCGCGGCACCAGCGGGATCAGCAGGAGTTGCGGCAGCCCGGTCCAGGCCAGCACCATGCCGATCTGCTCGGCATTGTAGCTTTGGATGCGCGACAGATACTGCGGCAGGATGAACACCGAGCCGTACAGCGCGATGCCGAGCAGGAAGTTGGCCAGCATGCCGAAGCCGAAATTGCGGCGGGCGAGCAGGCGCAGATTGAGCAGCGGCTTCTCGACGGTGAATTCGACGATCAGGAAGGCTGTCAGCGCGACCGCCGCGATGACAGACAGGCGCACGATGAAGGGCGAGCCGAGCCAGTCGTCCTTGTTGCCTTCCTCCAGCACGGTCTGCAACGCGGCGAGGCCGATCGCCATGGTGATGATGCCGAGCCAGTCGCCCTGGCGGATCAGCGACAGCTTCATCGGGCTCGGATCGAGCGAGACGTACAGCATCGCGATCATCACGGCACCGGGCACCAGGTTGACGTAGAAGATGTACTGCCAGCCCCAGTTCTCGGTGAGATAGCCGCCGATGGTCGGGCCGATCGCCGGCGCGAACGTCGCCGACAGCGCGAACAGCGCCAGCCCGATCGGCTGCTTTGCCTTCGGCAGCAGCGTGATGATCAGCGTGAACGCCATCGGGATCAGCACCCCGCCGGTGAAGCCTTGCACCGCGCGCAGCGCGATCATCTGCGGCAGGTCCTGCGCCAGCGCGCACGCCGCCGAGAACACCAGGAACAGGAACGCGTTGGTGAGCAGATAGATCCGCACCGAGAACACCTGCGCGAGCCAGCCAGACAGCGGGATCACCACGATCTCGGCGATCAGATAGGACGTCGAGATCCAGCCGCCGTCGTCGATCCCGGCGCCGATCGCGCCCTGGACGTCGGCGAGCGAAGCGTTGACGATCTGGATGTTGAGCACCGCCATGAACGCGCCGAGCGTGGAGCCGATCACCGCGATCCAGGTCTTGGCCGGAATCGCGGGTGTTGCCGGTGTTGCTGGGGCGGTGAGGGGAGCAGTGTTGGCTGCGTTGGCGGTGGGCTGGAGCGCGGTCATCGGGCGGTTCTCTCGCTTACCCACTCAACATGTATTAGGCGGCCGGTTTCGATAATCCGGGAAAGACTGGAAGGATTGTCCGTTCGTAATTGATAATGGGCGCGTGGCCGCGACTGCGGTTGCGGTTTGGCGCGCCGTTCGGTTTGCGTGGGTGTGTCGATGAGTGAGGTGAGCACGCTGGATCGGCTCCCTCCCCCCTTGCGGGGGAGGGTGGGGAGAGGGGTGGCCCCGGGCGCTGGCGTCGGAGATTTGCGCGAGCTTTTCCAGTCCTGCGATACGCGTCACTCTTGGCAGTGCGTCGTCGCAAGCCAACGATCCTGGGAGCAAGCGGCACCCCTCTCCCCAACCCTCCCCCGCAAGGGGGGAGGGAGCCCTACCGCCGGTGCGCGCGGCACGAAGGAGAAGCAAGCGGGGCGGAGAACACAGTAAAGCGCGATCGACCACCGTTGCGGTGATCGATCGCGTCAGGCCGGCCGGGAGATGTTTGGGCTAACCGCCGTTCGCCCGCATCGCTGACGCCAGCCGCCGCTTCTCCTCGCGCTCGGCCAGCACCGTCGCCTTGGTGTTGACGGTCGGGATCGCCGACATGCCCGGCCGCAGCAGGCCGGTCAGGCTGTGATCGTCGAGCACGATCTTCACCGGCACGCGCTGCACGATCTTGGTGAAATTGCCGGTGGCGTTGTCGGGCGGCAGCAGCGCGAATTCGAGGCCGCTGGCCGGCGACAGGCTGTCGACATGGCCCTTCAGCGTGGTGCCGCGAAAGCTGTCGACGGTGAGCTCGACCGGCTGGCCGTTGCGCACATGGGTCAGCTGCGTCTCCTTGAAGTTGGCGACCACATAGACCGCATCGAGCGGCACCACCGCCATCAGCTGCGTGCCGGCCTGCACATATTGCCCGACGCGCAGCGTGCGGGCGCCGACCGTGCCGTCGACCGGCGCGGTGATCCCTGCGTAGGACAGGTTCAGCTCGGCCTGCTGCTCGACCGCGCGGGCGCGATCGACTTGCGCGGCGGCCTGGGCGCGCTGCGTGGTCAGCACGTCGACCTTGCGCTGTGCCGCCGACAGCGCCGACTTCGCGTGCTGCAACTGCGCGGTGTTGGCGCGCAGCGCCGCGTCGGTCTGTTGCGCGCGTTGAATGGTGCCGGAGCCAGACTTCATCAGCCCGTCGTAGCGGGTCTGCTCCTCCTGGGCGAATTTCAGATTGGCCTCGGCGGCGGTGACGTCGGCGGTGCTCTGGTCGATGATCGGCTGCTGCAATTCGAGTTGGGCATCGAGATTGCGCACCGAGGCTTCGGCGGCGTTGACGTCGGCCTTGGCCTGGCCGAGCGCGGTGCGATAGTCGCGGTCGTCGATCTCGGCCAGCAGCTGGCCGGCCTTCACCGGCTGGTTGTCGGTGACCAGCACCTTCGCGATATAGCCCGACACCTTCGGGGCGATGATGGTGGAGTCCGCCTTCACATAGGCGTCGTCGGTCGTCTCGAGGTAGCGGCCGGTGGTGAGGTAGTCGTAGCCAAAGTCGGCGGCGACTGCGATGCCGAGCAGGGCGGCGAGCCCGAGGCCCACCCGCTTGACCGTCGCCCGCGACGGGCGGAGGCCGATTTTGGCCGGTTCTTCAGGGACATAGGTGGTGGTCGACATGGTCTTCTCCTGGCCGAACATTGCGTCCTTCCAGAAAGGGCGCCAGTCACGGCCCTTTAGATGCAATATCCTCCCCGCTGTGATAATCCCGATAAAACTGGAAGCATTATCAAGCCAGCGCTGATAATCCGGACCTTGCCGCATGGATCGCCTGACCAGTTTGACCGCGTTCGTCCGGGTCGTGGATTCGGGCGGCTTTTCCGCGGCCGGCCGCAGGCTCAACATGTCCACGACAATGGTGAGCAACCACGTGCAGTCGCTGGAAGACCGGCTCGGCGCCCGGCTGCTCAACCGCACCACCCGCAAGGTCAGTCTCACCGAGGTCGGCCAGGCCTATTACGACCGCTGCGTCCAGATCCTCGCCGACATCGAGCAGGCCGATGAGGTCGCCGGCGCGCAGCAATCGGTGCCGCGCGGCACGCTGCGCATCTTCACCAACACGCATCTGGTGCAATTCCTGTCGCCGGCGGTGGCCGAGTTCCTCGCGACCTATCCCGAGGTCAAGGTCGACCTCACCATCGGTGAGCGCAACGCCGACCTGATCGACGAGAACTACGATCTCGCGGTGCGCATGACCCCGCCGCCGGACTCCAGCCTGATCGTGCGCACCATCGCGACCTGGCGTCACGTGCTGTGCGCGTCCCACGGCTATATCGAACAGCACGGCAAGCCCGACCAGCTCGCCGATCTGTCCGCGCGCAACTGCATGCGCCACGCCAACTACCCCTATGGCGATGAATGGCGCTTCGCCGATCGCAAGGGCACGCCGGCCGCGGTGCGCGTCTCCGGCAACCTGGTCTCCAACAGCGGCGAGACGCTGAAGCTCGCCGCGCTCGCCGGCGTCGGCGTCTTCCTCGCGGCGGGCTTCCTGGTCCGCGACGAGCTGGAGTCCGGCCAATTGGTGCGGCTGCTGCCTGAATACCGGCCGGTCGAATTGACGATGAACGCGATCTATCCGCACCGCCATCATCTCTCGGCGAAGGTCCGCACCTTCATCGATCTCCTGGTGCGCCACGCCACCGAGCAGCAGAAGCTGATCAATCCGTATTCGTGAGCGGTTGCTGCCGTCATTGCGAGGAGCGAAGCGACGAAGCAATCCATGCTTCCGCGCATGCGGAACGATGGATTGCTTCGCTTCGCTCGCAATGACGAACATGGACCCGTCATCCCCGCGCAAAGGCTTCGCCTTTGTCGCTGGAGGAGCCGCGAAGCGGCGTCTCGAAGGATGAATCGGCCAGAGAACGGGCCGTGCATCCTTCGAGACGCGCTACGCGCTCCTCAGGATGACGGGACTAGTAGCGCAACGCTTCTTCCACCGTCATGACCGCCCGGCATCCCTTGCATGGCATCTGCGTGTATCAAGAACCCACCGCCTGCCGCCGGGGCCTGCCATGCCGCTTCGTCTCCTCGCATCGCTTCTGCTCGCGCTCGCAGCATCCGTGTTGCCGCACACGCCTGCACGCGCCGACTATCCCGACCACATCGTCAAGATCGTGGTGCCGTTCGCGCCGGGCGGCGGCACCGATGTCGTCGCGCGTACGCTGGCGCAGGAGATGCAGAAGGATCTCGGCGTCACCGTCATCATCGAAAACAAGCCGGGGGCGGGCACCATCATCGGCACGCAGAGCGTCGCCGCGAGCCCACCCGATGGCTACACGTTGCTGATGGCGACCTTCGCCAACGCGGTCAATCCCAGCCTCTACCGCAAGCTGCCCTACGACGCGCACAAGGATCTTGCGCCGGTGGCGCTGGTGGCGCGCTCGTTCAACGTCGTGGTGGTCAATCCGTCCTCGCCGATCAAGTCGATCGCGGATCTGATCGCGGCCGCGAAGACCGATCCGGAAAAACTGTCCTACGGCACTTACGGCACCGGCACCTCCGCGCACCTCGCCGGCGAATTGTTCAAGCATCTCGCAGGCGTCAATCTCACCACCGTGCCCTACAAGGGCGCCGCGCCAGGGATCACCGACCTGCTGGGCGGCCAGATCCAGGTGATGTTCACGACGGTGGCGAGCTGCGCGTCGCTGGTCGAGGCCGGGCAGTTGCGCGCGATCGCCGTGACCTCGGCTGAGCGCTCGGCGTCATTCCCGAAACTGCCGACGGTGTCGGAGGCCGGCGTGCCCGGCTATGCCGCGGAATCCTGGTACGGCCTTTACGCACCTGCGAACACGCCGCCTGAGATCATCGACCGTCTCAACAAGTCTGCGGCCAGGGCGGTGCAGGCGGAGGCCTTCAGGAAGCTCAGCGTCAATGAGGGCCTCGTGATGGTGGCACAGCCTCCGGCCGAGCTCGACCGCTACTTTGCCGGCGAGGAGGCGCGCTGGCGCAAGGTGATTGAGGACGCCGGCATCAAGGCCGAATAGCCGGCTGCCGGGCACCGCGATCACATCTTTTTGCATCGCCATGCCGTAACTGTGATTCTAGACGCAACGAATGGTTCCTGGGGTCGTTGATGACGGGACGCCGGCAACCCTGCCGGTTTGGATCGCGCCCCGGGCTGGGAGAGGACCATGTGGATTCTGTTGCTGCTGCCGTTCATCGGCTTGCTATGGGTGCCGTTCTACAATTTCGCCGAGCCGTCGCTGTTCGGCTTTCCCTTCTTCTACTGGTACCAGCTCGCCTGGGTGCCGATCTCCTCGCTGCTGATCTGGCTGGTCTATCGCAGCCGGCGGCCCGATGCCGACGAGCAGCGGTGAGGGGGCAGCCATGACCGATCACATCGCCTGGGTGGCGCTCTCCGTCTTCGTCTTCTTCTTCGCCCTCGTCACCGTGATGGGCTTCTTCGCCGCGCGCTGGAAATCCGGCCCGGTCAGCGAGCATCTCGACGAGTGGGGTCTCGGCGGCCGCCAGTTCGGCACCTGGATCACCTGGTTCCTGGTCGGCGGCGATTTCTACACCGCCTACACCGTGATCGCGGTGCCCGCGCTGGTCTATGCGGTCGGCGCCTACGGCTTCTTCGCGCTGCCCTACACCATCATCGTCTATCCCTTCGTGTTCGCCGTGATGCCGGTGCTGTGGAAGAAGGCGCATGCCAACGGCTACGTCACCGCGGCGGACGTCGTCCACGGTGCCTATGGCTCGCGCGCGCTCGAGCTCGCGGTGGCGCTGACCGGCCTGGTCGCGACCATGCCCTACATCGCGCTGCAGCTGATCGGCATGGAGGTCGTGATCAAGGCGATGGGCCTGAGCGGTGAGCTGCCGATCATCGCCGCCTTCGTGATCCTTGCGCTCTATACCTATAGCTCCGGCCTGCGTGCGCCGGCCCTGATCGCCTTCGTCAAGGACATCATGATCTACATCGTGGTGCTGACGGCCGTGGTCGTGGTGCCCTCGAAGCTCGGCGGCTATGGCGCGGTGTTCTCGGCCGCCAACGACGCCTTCACCGCGAAGGGCGGCGCCACCGGGCTGACGCTGAAGCCTTCGCAGTATCTGCCCTATGCGACGCTGGCGCTCGGCTCGGCGCTTGCCGCCTTCATGTATCCGCATACGCTGACCGGCATCTTCGCCTCGAAGTCGGCGGATACGATCCGCAAGAACGCGATCCTGCTGCCGGCCTATACGCTGCTGCTCGGTCTGATCGCGCTGCTCGGCTACATGGCCTATGCCGCTAACATCAAGGTGACGTCGCCGAACGACGTGGTGCCGATGCTGTTCAAGACCCTGTTCCCGGAATGGTTCGCCGGCTTCGCGTTCGCCGCGATCGCGATCGGCGCGCTGGTGCCGGCCGCGGTGATGAGCATCGGCGCCGCCAACCTGTTCACCCGCAATGTCTGGAAGTCTTATGTCAATCCGGACATCTCGCATGCCGGTGAGGCCTCGGTGGCGAAAATCACCTCGCTGGTGGTGAAGGTCGGTGCGCTGGCCTTCATCCTGTTCCTGCCGACGCAATATGCGCTCGACCTGCAACTGCTCGGCGGCCTCTGGATCGTGCAGACGCTGCCGGCGCTGGTGTTCGGCCTGTTCACCGTCTGGTTCCGTGCCGAGGGCCTGCTGCTCGGCTGGGCCGTCGGCATCGGCTGGGGCACCTACACGGCATGGAGCAACGGGTTGAAGCCGCTCGCCAGCATCTCGCTCGGCGATGCCAGCTACACCTTCTATGTCGGGCTCGGCGCGCTGCTGCTCAACGTCGTGGTGGCGGTGCTTGCGACCATCGTGGTCGGCCTGATCTCACCCGCCAAGCGCGGCGCGGCGGCCTGAGCCGTCGCCTGCATCTGTTGGGGCGGAGGTGAGAAGCGCGACGAGCCGCGCCACCTCCGCCTTGGTCTTGTCGATCGCGGCGTCCTTCACCGGCCCGTAGCCGCGGATTTCCATCGGCGCCTTTGCAATCGCTGTGAGATCGGGCAGGCGGGCGGCATCGAGCTTGCCGAGCATGGTATCGATCAGCGCTTCATACCAAGTGATCAGCTCGCGTTCAGCGCGGCGCTCGGCGGTGTAGCCGAATACGTCGAACGGCGTGCCGCGCAGTCCCTTGAACCGCGCGAGCAACCGCAGCGGCGTCTGGATCCACTGCCCGAACGCGCGCTTCTTCGGCCGGCCCCGCGCATCCAGCCGCGCCGGAAGGAAGGGCGGGGCGAGATGATACCGTACCGTGAAGTCGCCATCGAATGTGCGCTTGAGCTCGTCGAGGAAGCCCGCCTGCATATGCAGCCGCGCCACCTCGTATTCGTCCTTGTAGGCCATCAGCTTGAACAGCGACCGGGCCACGGCGTCGGTCAATGTCTCGCTGCCGAGCGCGGCGTCGGCGCGGCGCACACGCTCGACCGTGGCTCGGTAGCGCGCGGCATAGGCCTCGTTCTGATAGCCGGTGAGAAAATCGGCGCGGCGCGCGACCATCTGCTCCAGTGTCTCAGGCGTGCCGACGGCAGCATGCTCGGCCTTCGGCAGGAAGTCCGGATCTGCGAACGCGAGCCGGCCCCATGCCAGCGCCTGCCTGTTGCGCCCGACGGCGACGCCGTTGAGCTCGATCGCACGCGTCAGCGCCTCCAGCGACACCGGCACGAGGCCTTGCTGCCAGGCGAAGCCGAGCATCATGATGTTGGCGAAGACGCTGTCGCCGAGCAGCCGCTCGGCCAGCGCGTTGGCGTCGATGGTGGAGAGGTTGCCCGATCCGATCACCCGCTCGATGGCGCGCAAGCGAACCGGCGAGGCGAGGTCGGCATCGCGGAAGCGTACCACGTCGCCGGTCGGCATCTCGGCGATGTTGACCGCCGCGCGCATGCCCTTGCGATAGGTGCCGGAGGCCTTGGCCGACGAACTCACCACGAGATCGCAGCCGATCAGGACGTCGGCCGCGCCCTGGTCGATCCGCACCTGGTGCAGCGCGTCGGGCTTGGCCGCGAGCCGCAGATAGCTCAGCACGGGGCCGAATTTCTGCGCGAAGCCGGTGAAGTCGAGCACCGACACGCCACGGCCCTCGAGATGCGCGGCCATCGCGATCAATGCGCCGACTGTGATGACGCCGGTGCCGCCGACGCCGGTGACGAGGAGATCATAGGGCTTGTCGAGTGTCGCGAACTCCGGCACCGGCAGGGTGGCGGCGCGCGCCAGCGGGTCGATCGCGCTTTCGCTCTTGGCCCGCCGCTTGCCGCCCTCGATGGTGACAAAGCTCGGGCAGAAGCCGTTGAGGCAGGAAAAATCCTTGTTGCAGGTCGACAGGTTGATCTTGCGCTTGCGGCCGAACGACGTCTCCTTCGGCTCGACGCTGAGGCAATTGGATTCCACCGAGCAGTCGCCGCAGCCCTCGCAGACGAGGTCGTTGATATAGGCGAACCGCGCGGGATCCTTGATCGTGCCGCGCTTGCGCCGCCGCCGCTTTTCGGTCGCGCAGGTCTGCTGATAGATCAGCACGGTGACGCCGGGGATTTGGCGCAGCTCGCGCTGCACGGCGTCCATCTCCTCGCGTGGATGAATCGTGACGCCGGCGGGCAGGTCGGCCGGCGAGAAATGTGCGGGATCATCCGACACCAGCGCAATCCGTGACACGCCTTCGGCGCGGACAGAGTGCGCGATCGCCTGCACGCTGACCGGGCCGTCGACCGGCTGGCCGCCGGTCATCGCCACCGCGTCGTTGAACAGGATCTTGTAGGTGATGTTGGCCTTCGCGGCGATCGCCTGCCGGATCGCCATCGAGCCGGAGTGATAGTATGTGCCTTCGCCGAGATTCTGGAACACGTGGCTATTGCCGGTGAATTTCGAGGACGCCGCCCAGTTGACGCCTTCGCCGCCCATCTGGATCAGCGACGAGGTCTCGCGGTCCATCCAGCTCGCCATGAAGTGGCAGCCGATCCCGGCCAGCGCCTTGGAGCCGTCGGGCACTTTCGTCGAGGTGTTGTGCGGGCAGCCCGAGCAGAAATACGGCGTGCGCGTCGCGCCCGGCACCGCGATGCTCCGATCCTGCTCCGGCACCAGCGCCGCGACACGGCGCGCGAGCTGCAATTCCGAAAACATCGGATCGAGCCGTCGCGCCAGCACATCGGCCAGCATCCGCGGCGACAATTCGCCGGTCCAGGAGATCAGCCGTGCGCCTCGCTCGTCATGCTTGCCGACCATCCGCTCCGGCTTGGCGCCGGGATAGTCGTAGAAATATTCCTTGAACTGGCTCTCGATGATGCCGCGCTTCTCCTCGACCACCAGGATCTCACGCTTGCCCGTCACGAACTCCATCGCATCGTGCAGCGCCAGCGGCCACACCATGCCGACCTTGTAGATGTCGATGCCGAAGCGGCGGCACGCGGTCTCATCCAGCCCGATCAGCCGCAACGCTTCCATCAGATCGAGATGCGCCTTGCCTGTGGTGACGATGCCGTAGGTCGCGTCCCTGATGTCGTAGATGCGGCGGTCGATCGGATTGGCCTTTGCGAAGGCGTAGACCGCGTGCTTCTTCGCCTCCAGCCGCTCCTCGATCTGCGGGCCCGGCAAATCCGGCCAGCGATAATGCAGGCCGCCGGGCGGCGGCACGAAATCCGGCTGTATGAAACGGCGCGGGGCGGGCAGTTCGACCGAGGCGCCGGACTCGACGATCTCAGAGATCGCCTTGAAGCCGACCCACATGCCGGAAAACCGGCTCAGCGCGTAGCCGTACTCGCCGAACGCGAGATATTCGCCGACATCGGCCGGATGCAGCGTCGGCATGAACCAGCTCATGAAGGCGACATCGGACTGGTGCGGCATCGAGGACGACACGCAGCCATGATCATCGCCGGCGACGACAAGCACGCCGCCATGCGGCGAGGAGCCATAGGCATTGCCGTGTTTCAGCGCGTCGCCGGAGCGATCGACGCCGGGACCCTTGCCGTACCACAGCCCGAACACGCCATCGACCTCGCGATCCCGCTGCGTCTCGACCTGCTGCGAGCCGAGCACGGCGGTCGCCGCGAGGTCCTCATTCACCGCGGGCAGGAATTCGATGCGGCTTTCCTTCAGAAGCGCGCCGATCTTCCACAGTTCGAGATCGACGCCGCCGAGCGGCGAGCCGCGATAGCCGGAGATGAAGCCCGCGGTGTTGAGTCCGCTCGCGCGGTCGCGCCTGATCTGGTCGAGCGCGATGCGGACGATCGCCTGCGTGCCGGTGAGGAAGACGCGGCCGCGCTCCCTGCTGTAACGCTCGGACAGCTGGTAGGCGTCGAGCAGCGGCATCTGGCCCATGAGTGACCCTTCCAGGAATCGAAATGTCTGATTGGACAAGGCTATGCCCGTGGGGCTGGTAGGTCTTACCTATGTATCCTCCCTGCACCCTGGATTCGGTCGAAGATTGCTGAAGTCGGGTGTATTTGGTAAAATCTACCAAATCGGAGGCTCGACATGGTCGAAGAGCAAGACGAGCGCATTCTCGCCGAACTGCAAAAGGACGGCCGCGCCACCAACCAGCAACTTGCCGAAACTGTCGGGATGTCGACCTCGGCGTGCTGGCGCCGGGTCCGCGCGCTGGAGGAGTCCGGCGTCATCTCGGGCTATTCGGCGCTGGTCGCGCGGGAGCGCGCGGGCTTTGCGACCTCGGCGATCCTGCACGTCTCGCTGGAGCGGCACGACGTGAAGTTCGTCGACGAGTTCGTCGCGCGGGTGACGAAGCGCCGCGAAGTGCTGGAATGCTTCGCGACCACAGGCGATGCCGACTACCATCTGCGCGTCGTCGTGCGCGACATGGATGCCTACAACAAATTCCTCGACGAGTTCATGTTCCGCATCCCCGGCATCCGCCACGTCCGCACCAACGTGATCCTGAAGGAAATCAAGACCGGCGTGGCGCTGCCGTTTTGATGGAGATGCCGCGACGGCCCTGCCACAAGCGCGCTGTCGTCCCGGCGCAGGCCGGGACCCATAACCACCAATGCGCATTGTTGCGTGCAGCTGGAACGACAAATCCCGTCCACGACATCCGCTGCGGAGTATGGGTCCCGGCCTGCGCCGGGACGACGATGTTGATGCAGCGCTGCGCTCTACCCGTCCTACGCCTCAGCCGCCTTGGCCCGCATCAGCAGCATGAAAATCATCACGTGGCTCACCAGCAGCAGCGGCACATACAGCGCCGGAATGTAGATGCCGGCGCCGAACAGGCCGGGACCCGCGTTCTTCGTCGCGCCCATGTAGTAGGCGTTGAGAAGATCCAGCGTGCCCCAGATGTTGAACAGCCAGACGATCGGAAGGGCGATCGGCCAGCGCCACGATAGCGCCGCCATCGCGAGCAGCGCGAGAACAGCGGCGGTCAGATCGCCCCAGCCGACCGCGCCGGCAAACACCGGATTCACCTCCGGCGACACGAAGCCTGTGACCAGGAAGTTCATCCCGAGAAACCGGAAAGCATGGAACGCCGCAAGCAGCCGGAGCGCCTCATGGCGCGGCATCGCGCGGAGCGCCGGCCAGACATAGGTGGCGGCCACCACGGTACTCGTCAGAAAAGCTCCGGCGACGCTGAGCAGGAATGGAATGTTGAGAGTGATTGGCACGGCCGGCATCCTCTATTGTCGATGTGGTCGCGAGGCCGAACCCGTCGACCGGGTTCGACCTCGGCTTGCGTTCAGGGCTTGGTGACCAGCAAACGCAGCGGCAGCAGCGGGCCGACCGCGATGTATTCGTGGTCCATGATGTCCAGCTTGGACAGCGGCAGGCCTTCCATGATCGCGTGCGCCTCGGCGGTGTCCTTGGCGTCGAGCAGGAAGACGACGCCGCGCCCGTCGGAGCGCGAATACCATTCGCGCACCTTGCCATTGAGATAGAGCTGCACGGTCTGCCGGATTTCATCCGGCATCACGGCCATCACCTGGTCGCGGGTGACGCCGGGCTTGACGGTCAGGATGACCATCACGCCGGTGGTGATGGTCGAGGTGGCTTGTGCTTGGGCCTGGGCAGGGGAGGGAGTGGTCATGGTGGTTAAGCCTGTCAAAGTGAGGGTGAGGGCAAGGAGGGTGTGACGGATTGGTTTCATCGGTCGCATGTCTCCGTTCACGACTTACGTCGTGATGTCGCGTGGAGCAGCGTGTGTCGCGGTGCTGCTGCCTGTGGCTGATGTAGGGCGGCTTTCCGCGAGCGACTATTCGCGATAATGTTGACGGGCCATGAAGCAGAACTTCACAGTCCGGCAGGGCGCGCTGGACGGCGTGGAGGCGTTCCTCAGCGTCGCGCAGCACCGCAGCTTTCGCCGTGCGGCGACCGAGCTCGCGGTGACGCCATCGGCGATCAGCCAGGCGGTGCGCGCGCTCGAGGCGCGCCTCGGCGCCGTGCTGTTCATCCGCACCACCCGCAGCGTCGGCCTCACCGAAGCCGGCGAACGCTTCCTGGCGCGCGCAAGGCCTGCGTTCGAGGAACTGGTCGCCGCGAGCGGGGCCGCGCGCGAGCTCGGGCAGAAGCCGGCCGGGCTGCTGCGCCTCACCGTGCCGCGCTCGGTGGTGCCGATCCTGCTGGAGCCGCTGATCGCCTCATTCTGCAAGGCCTATCCCGAGATCGAGGTCGAGCTCGCCGCCAGCGAGGAGCTGCTCGATCTCGCCGCCGGCGGTTTCGATGCCGGCATCCGGATGGGCCAGTTCATCAACCCCGACATGGTCGCGGTTCGCCTGACCAAGCCGTTTCCTTTCGCCATCGTCGGCAGCCCGGACTATCTCGCGCGCCGCGGCCGGCCGAAGCGTCCCGACGATTTGCGCGATCACGCCTGCCTGCGGTTGCGCCGATCGAACGGCGGGCTGGCGCCGTGGTCGCTGAACGACAATGGCCGTTCGATCGATCTCGCCGTGTCCGGATCCTTCATCGGGCATGATTTCCCGACGCTGGTCGGTGCGGCCATCGAAGGTGTCGGACTGGCGCAAGTGCCCGCGCCGCTCGTCACCGGTGCCGTGAGGGAGAAGAAGCTGGTCCGCGTGCTGGAGTCCTTCGCGACGACGACGCCGGGCGTGTTTCTCTACTATCCCGGCCACCGCCAGATCATGCCGAAGCTGCGCGCCTTCATCGATCATGTGAAGAGCCAGCCGGGGGCCGTGCGCTAGCTCGAATGTAGGATGGGTGGAGCGAAGCGTGATGACACCGCGCTGCTTGAAATCTTGAATCGAGAACCATCCCCATCGTCGTCCCGGCGAAGGCCGGGACTCATTACCACGAATGTGAATCATTGTGCGACGCCGTGGCCACAGCGCGCTTCAACAACACAACCCTGTGGTTATGGGGCCTGGCTTTCGCCAGGACGACGAACGGACAGAAGCGTGTACTTGGGCTCTATCACCGTCACCCTGAGGAGGCCGCGCAGCGGCCGTCTCGAAGGGTCGACGGCCACCAGCTGGGCCGTTCATCCTTCGAGACGCGCGTTCCGCGCTCCTCAGGATGACGGATCTATCGGAGTGCACGCCCTCACACCTTCTCCTTCACGAACCTGTTCCGCAAGGTCCCGATGCCGGTGATGTCGACCTCGACCACGTCGCCGTCCTTCAAATCCGGCGAGGCGCCGTCGGTGCCCATCCAGATCACGTCGCCGGGCGACAGCGTGAAGTATTTGCTGAGCTCGACCAGGAACGGCACGATGCCGAAGATCATCTCGTTGGTCCGGAAGCGACCGGTCTCCCTGCCGTTGACCCGGATCGCGGTCTCCATGCGATCGAGATCGACGTCGGTCTCGATCCACGGGCCCATCGGCTTGAAGGTGTCGGCGTTCTTGGCGCGCCACAGCCCGCGATCGGCCTTCTGCCAGGTGCGCTCCGACACATCGTTGCCGATCGTGTAGCCGAACACACAGTCCATCGCATTGGCTTCGGTCAGGTGTTTGGCCGTCTTGCCGATCACGACGACGAGCTCGCCCTCGTAATGGATCTTCTCGGTCGCGCTGGCCGGGATCACGACGTTCTCATCATGGGCGATCAGCGCGTTCTGCGCGCGATAGCCGATCTCGGGCCGATCGGGCACATTCGGCACCGTGCCGGCCTTGTCCGCGGCCTCCTTGAGGTGCTTCAGGTAGTTCAGCCCGACGCAGTAGAAGGTGCGCGGGATCAGCGGCAGCTCGATCTTGACGTCCTTCAAGGCGTGGGTCTTCGCCGTCTTGCTCCATTCGCCGAACGGATCGCCGTTGACGGTCGTGACGGTGTCGCCCTCGACGAGACCCCAGGAGGTCGTGCTCGCGGCAGTGAATTTCAGCCAGCGCATGATGATGTCCCTCTATTCCGCGGCCAGCGCGCGGGTCTTCCAGGCGCCCGCCGCCGGGCGCTTGAGTCCAAGATTTTCCCGCAGCGTCGTGCCGGCGTAGTCCTTGTGGAACAGCCCGCGCTTCTGCAACTCGGGCGCCACGTGGTCGACGAAGTCGGCATAGGACCCCGGCACGTAGCTCGCCGCGACGACGAAGCCGTCGCAGCCGCGACCTTCGAACATTTCCTCCAGCCGGTCGGCGATCTCCTTCGGGCCGCCGACCATCGCGTCCTGCACCTGGCCGCGGCCGGAGAAGGTGATGAAGTCGCGGGTCGAGGGATTGGTCTTGCCGGAGGTGCGCAGCACGCCGTCGCGGATGCCGAGCATGCCTTGCATGCCCTGCAGCTCCTCTGTGGTGAGCGGCTCGTCGATCCCCTTGGCGCCGAAATCGAAGTTGAGGCCTTCGGCGAGCAACGACAGCGCATCGATCTCGAGCGGCAGCTTCTGGATCACCGCCATGCGATCTTCGGCCTCGGCCTTGGTCGCGCCCGTGACCGGCGTGATCAGGTTGCAGAGGAACATCTGGTCGGGATCGCGGCCGGCCTTGGCGGCTTCGCCCCGGATCGCGTCATAGCCCTGCTTGGCGTTGGCAAGGTTGCGCGCCGCGGTGAAGATCACCTCGCCCCAGCGCCCGGCAAAGCGCTGGCCGCGGCCAGAGGCGCCGGCCTGGATCACGACGGGGTGGCCCTGCGCCGAGCGCGGCACGGTGAACGGGCCGCGCGAGGTGAAGAACTGTCCTTTGTGGTCGAGCCGCTTCACCTTGGTCGGATCGGCGAAGCGGCCGCTTGTCTTGTCGATCACCAGCGAGCCGTCTTCCCAGGCGTCCCAGTGACCGAGCACCACCTCCATGAACTCGTCGGCACGGTCGTAGCGGAGATCGTGCTCGAGATGCTGCTCGCGGCCCATGTTGAGTGCTTCGCCGTCATTGACCGACGTCACCACGTTCCAGGCGGCGCGGCCGCCCGTCATCAAATCGAGCGTGGCGAAGCGGCGGGCGACGTCGAACGGCTCGAAATAGGTGGTGGAGGCGGTCGAGGCGAGCCCGAGCTTGGTGGTGACCATGCCCATCGTGGTCAGCACCACGATCGGGTCCATCTTCACGCAGCGGATGCCGTATTCGACGGTGTGGGCGTGATCGTTGCCGTAGCGATCGGGCATTGCGAGGCGATCGTCGAAGAACGCCATGTGGAATTTGCCGCGCTCCAGGATGCGCGCGATCTCCTGGTAGTAGTCCGCCGACATCGAATCGTCGCGCGACTCCGGGTGGCGCCAGGAGCTCGGCAGGTTGGTGCAGTTCTGCGCCTGCAAAAAGCCAACCAGCGCCATTTGCCGTGTCATGTCGTTCTCCTTTGCTCGGATGGTTCAGCGAAGGTCGAGGTCGTTGGTGAGCTTGTAGTCGGCGGCGAGCGCCTTCAGCTTGTCCCAGGTCGCATCCTCGATCTCGATGCCGTCCTTGCGTCGCTGTTGCTCGCGCAGATGTTCGATCTCGCCCGGATAGAACACGCCGCGGCTCCCTTCCGAGGGCGGCGTCGATTTCAGATAGCGGGCGAAGTCGGCGACCTCCTTCTTGAAATCCATGAGCGGGCGGAACGCAGCGACGTTGAACACCGCCATGAAGCAGCCGTCGTTGTGCCGGCCGGTCGGCTCGACGCCGAAACCGAGGCCGGTCAGAAGGCCGCACAGCACCTCGACCATCGCGGCAAGGCCCGAGCCCTTGTAGCCTTCGCTGCCGCCGAGCGGCAGCAGCGCGCCGCCCTTGCGATAATCCCTGGGGTCGGTGGTGTCGCGCCCCTCGGCATCGATGATCCAGCCCTTCGGGATCTGCTCGCCGCGCGCCACCGCGAGCTGGATCTTGCCCGCCGCGACCGCCGAGGTCGCCATGTCGAGATAGAACGGCGCCTCGAGATCGGAGGGCACCGCGATCGACAGCGGATTGGTGCCGAGCCGGGCCTCGCGGCCGCCGAACGGGGCGACATGCTTCGGCGAGCGGCCGGAATCCGCGGCCGCGATCCCGATCATGCCCTCGCGCATCGCCATCAGCGGATAATGCGCAAGACGCCCGACATGGCTCTGCCGGAACACGGTGCAGGCCGCGACATTGGCGGTCTTCGCCTTGTTGATGGTCATCTCCATCGCCTTGGCGTTGACGTGAAAGCCGAACCCCCAATGACCGTCGATCACGGTCGTGGTCGGCGTCTCCTGCACGACGGTCCATTTCGCGCCGGGCACGATGTGGCCGGCCTTGATCCGGTCGATATAGGTTGGGATCGCGATCACGCCGTGGGAGTCGTGGCCGGCGAGGTTGGCGTTGACGCAGCCGGAGGCGACGGCGCTCGCCTCCTCCTCCGATGCGCCGGCGCCCTTCAGGAGCGCCGCGCCGATGCGCGTGAGACGGTCGGCCTGGACGATCGGCATGGGATTTTCCTCGCGGTCGGCCCGCGTGATGCGCGGGTCTTGCTTGCTGTTGTCGGCGTCATGCTCTCAAAGCGCCGAGGTGCGAGCAAGGGCAGAAAATCCGGTCCGCCATACCGCCAGCAGGGTGCTCGCGGCCATGTTTTCACGGAGTGGAACGGGTGCGGTCGCGAAGCGGAATTTGGCGGCTCGGACGGCCCAGGCAGGCCCGGGATCCGGGCCCCTCAAGCCTCCGCCTCAGGCTGGCACACCGGCGTCCGTAATATCCCGGAAAACGGCCGTCCGCGTTCGTCAGCCGTTTACTTTGTCGTGCAACTTGCCGGATACGCTAACCACCACTTAGGCCTATCGCGGGCAATCTTCCGCTCCAGTTTGGAGGGGTGGCCCCGGGGCCTTCAGGAATCGTGCAGTCGAGCATCGGGCGTACATTCGCGGCGTTGAATGCCACCAACGAAGCGATCCTGTACGCGAAATCACCAGAAGAACTGTACGCAAAGGTTTGCGAAGCCGCGTTCTCGAGCGGGAGCTTCCTGGCCACGACTGTCTTTTTGCTGGAGCCGGATACCGGTCTGCTGACATTCGCAGCCGGTTGCGGCGACGATGTCGCGCGTCTGCGTAGCATCAGGATCTCCGCGACCGCCAACACCCCGGAAGGGGAGGGCGTCGCCGGCCGCGCGTTCCGCGATCAGAGCGCCAATGTCAGCAACGACTATGTCAACGACGCCCGTTCCGCGGCCTGGCGCAGCGGCCTCGCGGCGGCCGGCGTCGGCGCGGCGGCGGCGATGCCGCTGGTCTGTGGCGGGCGCAGCGTCGGCGTCTTCATGGTGACCCGGCGCGAGGTCGACTCGCTCGGTGAGGAGATCGTGTCGCTGCTGGAGCGCATGGCGGCGAACGTGTCCTACGCGCTCGACAATTTCGACCATGAGGCGTCACGCAAGAGCGGCGAGCGGGCGATGCGCCGGCTGAACCGCATGTTCGGCGCCATCAGCGCAACCAATGAGGCCATCCTTCGCGCCAAGACCGAGCACGATCTCTATCAGCGGGTGTGCGATGCCGCGGTGTTCAGCGGAAAATCCTTCGCTACCGTGGTGCTGCTGGCCGAGCCTGACACGCACTGGCTCGAGCCCGTCGCCGGCACCGGCGAGGCGATCGACCTGATCACGCAGACGCGCTTCTCGACCGATCCGGACAATCTCTACGGCAAGGGGATCTGCGGCGAGGCGTTCCGCACCCAACGGCCGTGCGTCGAGCACGATATCCCGATATCGGCGAGCCCCTCTCAGAAGCAGGCCGGTGGCAGCGGCCTGATGGCCTGCGTCGCGCTGCCGCTCACCCGGTTCGGCAGGAGTATCGGCGTCCTGATCTTCTTCACCGGCAATTCCTGGGCCCGCGACGAAGAGATCATCGCGCTGCTGGCGGGCATCGCCGAGAACGTCTCGGTCGCGCTCGACACGTTCGGCCGCGCCACCGAGAAGGCCAGGGCCGACGCCGAACGCGAGCGGCTGTCGCGGATGTTCGCGGCGCTGAGCGCGACCAACGAGGCGATCATGCGGGCGCGGTCGCGGCTCGAGATGTTCGAGCTGGTCTGCGCCGCGGCGGCGCATGGCGGCGGGTTCAACTCCACCAGCATCCTGATCGCGAAACCCGGCGATGATTTCATGGAGATGATGGCGGTCGCGGGACCGACCGCCGAGAATGCACGCCGCCTCAACGTCTCGCGCAGCGAGGCGCGGCCCGAAGGACGCGGCGTCTGCGGCAGGGCGTTCCGCTCCCGGCGCGCCTGCATCAACAACGATTTCATGGGCGATGTCGCCAACAGCCCGTTCCGCGACGTCATCGACCGCGAGGATGCGCGGTCGGGCGCGGCATTTCCGTTGATCGTCGACGACGAGCCGGTTGGCGTGATGCTGTTCATCTCCGCCAAGCGCAACACCTTCTCCGCGGAATTCGCCGAGCTGCTGCAACGGCTCGCCGACAACGTCTCCTATGCGCTCGGCAGTTTCGATCGCGCCGACGAGAAGGCGCGGACCGAGGAGCAGAAGGAACGGCTGAGGCGGATGTTCGCGGCGCTGAGCGCGACCAACGAAGCGATCATGCGGGCGAAATCCCGCAGCGAGCTGTTCGATCTGGTCTGCGACGCCGCGGCGGTCGGCGGTCAGTTCATTTCGGCCACGATCCGCCTGGTGCGTCCGGGCGAGGCCTTCCTGGATAACGTGGCGGCTTCCGGCCCCGACCGGGTGCGGGCCCGCGAGGTCCAGTTGTCGGCCGATGCGACGCGCCCGGAGGGACAGACGCTGACCGGCGTTGCGATCCGCACCCGCAGGCCCTGCATCAGCAACGATTATCTCAGCGACTTCGACCCTGAATCGCATGTCTATCCGATCGTTCGCGACAGCGGCAGCAAGTCCGGCGCGGCCCTGCCGTTGCTCAAGAACGGCGAGGCGATCGGCGCGCTGGTGTTCCTCTCCAGCGAATTCGGCACCTTCAGCCCGGAAATGATGGCGTTGTTGCAGCGGCTCGCCGAGAACGTGTCGTTCGCGCTCGCCAATTTCGACCGCGCCGATGAAAAGGCGCGGGCCGACGAACAGAAGGAGCGGCTGTCGCGGATGTTCGCGGCGCTGAGTGCGACCAATGAGGCGATCATGCGGGCGAAGTCCCGCACCGAATTGTATCAACTGGTCAGCGAGGCGGCCGCGACCGGCGGCAAGTTCACGTCGACCACCATCGCGATGGCGCAGGGCGGCAGCGATTATCTTAGTATTGTCGCGATCGCGGGCCCGGCAGCCGAGGGCGCGAGCCAGGTGACGCTCTCGGTCAACGAGGCGCACCCGGAGGGCCGCGGCGCCTGCGGCAGGGCGTTCCGGTCGGGCAAGGCCTGCATCATCAACGACTATTTTGCCGACACCGAGACCACAGCCTTCCACGAGCGGGCTCGCCTCGACGGGACGAAGTCCGGTGCCTCCTTTCCGCTGATCGTCAGCGGGCGGGTGGTCGGCGTCATGATTTTCGTCGCGATCGAGAAGGACACCTTCACGCCGGAGTTCGCCGAGCTGTTGCAGCGGCTCGCCGACAATCTGGCATTCGCGCTCGAAAGCTTCGATCGCGCCGACGAGAAACACAAGGCGGACGAGCGGATCGAATACCTCGCCTCACATGACAGCCTGACCAATCTGCCGAACCGCGAAACGTTCAATGAGATGCTGCGTCACGCGATCTCGGCTGCGGATCGCCATCGCCGGCAGGTCGCGGTGCTGTTCATCGATCTCGATCGATTCAAGATCATCAACGATTCGCTCGGCCACGACGCCGGCGACATGCTGCTGGTGGCGATCGCCGAGCGGTTGCGCGGATCGTTGCGCGCGAGCGACGTGGTGGCGCGGCTCGGCGGCGACGAGTTCGTGGTCATCCTGGAGGAAACCGCCGAACGGGGCGACGTCGAGCGCATTGCCGGCGATCTCCTGATTTCGTTGAGCCAGCCGCTGACGATCAGCGGGCACGAGTGCCACACCACGGCCTCGATCGGGATTGCGATGTATCCCGCCGACGGCTCCGACGTGCAGACGCTCACCAAGAACGCCGACATGGCGATGTATCTTGCCAAGGAGGACGGCAAGAACGGCTTCCGTTTCTTCTCCAATGAGGTCAGGGCGCAGTCGATCGAGCGTCTGACCATGGAGAGCGCGCTGCGCCGCGCGCTGGAACGCGAGCAGTTCTCGCTCGACTATCAGCCCAAGGTCGACATGGCGAGTGGGCAGATCAGCGGCGTCGAGGCGCTGCTGCGCTGGACCCATCCCGAGCTCGGCAAGGTCTCGCCGGGGCAGTTCATCCCGCTCGCCGAGGAGATCGGGTTGATCGTGCCGATCGGCCGCTGGGTGCTGAAGGAGGCCTGCGCGCAGAACATGGCGTGGCAGCACCGCGGCCTCAAGGCGGTGACCATGGCGGTCAACCTCTCGCCGCGACAGTTCGGCGATCCGCATCTGCTCGACGATATCGACGAGGCGCTGGCGGCGAGCGGCATGTCGCCGGCGCTGCTGCAGCTCGAGGTCACCGAGAGCATGGTGATGCGCAACGTGACGCGTGCGGTCCGCGTGCTCGACGCGATCCAGAACCGCGGCATTCGCCTCGCGATCGACGATTTCGGCACCGGCTATTCGTCGATGTCGCTGATGAAGCAGTTCCCGATCGACACGATCAAGATCGATCGCTCCTTCGTGCGCGACCTGCCCGATGATTCCGAGGACGTCGCGATCGCGCAGGCGATCATCAGCATGGGCAAGGCGCTCGGCATGACCATCGTGGCCGAGGGCGTCGAGACCTCCGAGCAGCAGGAGTTCCTGCGCGCGCATGCCTGCGACGAGATGCAGGGCTTCCTGTTCAGCCGGCCGCTGCCGCCGCGCGATCTTGCCGAGCTGCTGAAGGCGTCGACGTCGCCCTCGCTGCAGCCGTCGCTGGAGGACGAGGCGACCGGCGAGGCCGAGGCGGACCTAGGGCGGAAACGCGCTGTCGTCTGACGGCTGCACCGGCAGGTCGCGGACGTCGGAATCGGTGGATGCGACCTTGCGCGAGAAATCATAGGGCCAGGGCAGCGTGGTCTGGCCGGCCAGGGTCTGGCGAAGCACGCGCGTGCCGTCTGCAAAGCTCGCGCCGTCAGGCAGGCGGAGCTGACGGCACCAGTTCGACGGCAGCGGGCCGACGGCATCGCGCAACTCGAACGCCGGTCCCCACCACCACGCCGGGGCCGGAGGCCGCTCCGGCTCGGGAATGGCGCGCCAACGCGCGAACTCGTCGGCGATGCGGGCAAATTGCAGCTTGGCGGCGGGATGCATCGAAACCCCTTCCTTAGGGCCGCGATGATAGCATCGCCGCCTCCTCGCGCAACGCAGCTATTGGCGGCCGTGCTGCCAATGCGCCGTAACGTCGGCGCCCGATTTGTTGAGGTGGACGTGCTGGTCGACATGGTCGACCCAGGACAGCGGAATGAAGTGATGGTGCTGGCCGTCGGGCGAGCTTTGCTTGGTCAGCTTGATCTTATCGGTGCCTTCCATGTGGTCGACCTTGCCGACCGTCTTCTTGTCCGACGAGATCACATCCATATGTTCCCGAATGTCGGCGGCTTTCGCCATGCGTTATCTCCTCGTCATGATGAGGGGATGAAACGCCGCCTGGATGCGAAGGTTGCTATAGGCTTCCGCTACTTCTGCTCGACTTCTGTTGCGGTGGCCGGGCCTTCGCCCATGATCAGCAGCACGGCATCCTCGTCCTTGGCGCCGTCCCAGTGTACCTGCTTGCCGAAATGAGTGACGAAGCTTCCGGCCGGCATCGCCACCGTGCCGTGATCGGGATCGAATTTCGGACCCGAGCCGACCCACCAGGTGCCTTTCAGCACGACGATGTAGCGATCGTTGGGATGGAAGTGCGGCCGGCTGAAGTGATTGCCCTTGGTCCATTTGGTGTAGACCATGTAGAAGCCGGGCTTCGACGGATCACCGACCACGACGGCATTCTGCGCGCCGCGCGCGTCGACCGGGCTCCAGGGAATCTGGTCCGGCAGTTTGTAGGTGACGGCGGCCGGATTGAGCTCGGCCGCGGAGCTGACGCTCAGCGTGCCGGCAAACACCAGCGGCATCATCAGGTATCGCCAGGACCGGTTCGACGCCGTCATCGTATCCTCCGAGTTCAATTCGTTCGGGCAACGGCTGCGCCCGTATGTCGCATGATGCTAGTCGCTCTCGCTTCCAAAGGACAAGGCGCGTCCATGCATGTCTGACCTCAAGATTGCGTCAGCGGCGCGTGACACAACGCAGTTGCAATATCAAAAACGCATTTACGCGGCTGCAGACGATGATAGGTTGCGCGCCAACCAAAAGACGGGAGAACAACCTTGAAGAAGCATCTGTCGATACTGGCGGCGGGACTTGTGATCGGTGCGGCCGCGCTGCAATTCTCCACCAGCGCATCGGGGGACGACGGCTGGATTACGCTGCTCGACAGCTCCAAGAAGGGTGACTGGGACGAGGTCGGCAAGGCCAACTGGGCGATGAAGGACGGCGCGCTGGTCGCCGACAAGCTCGACGGCAAGGATCTCTCCTATCTCGTCAGCAAGACCCAATACAAGGATTTCCAGATCCGCGCCGAGTTCTGGACCGACGAGGACGCCAATAGCGGCGTGTTCATCCGCTGTGAAGGCAACAAGACGATCGACTCCAAGGTCTGCTACGAGGTCAACATCTTCGACAAGCGGCCGGACCCGACCTACGGCACCGGCGCGATCGTCGACGTCGGCAAGGTCGATCCGATGCCGAAGGCGGCCGGCAAGTGGAATGTCTACGAGATCACGGCGCAGGGACCGCATTTCGTCGTGACGCTGAACGGCCAGAAGACCGTCGACGCGCAGGACTCCAAGCACGCCAGCGGCTACGTCGCGCTCCAGTATGGTTCGGGCGTGGTCAAGTTCCGCAAGGTGCAGATCAAGCCGCTCTGACGGCGCAAGGTCGAGAGGAGCCCGGTCGCGCCGCGGCCGGGCTTCCTGCCGCGTCGCGTGCGCTATCGGCCGGCGGCCTTTGGATCGTCGCCTTGCGTGCGCAAATGATGGCCGATCACGAGCCCGGTCAGGCACAGCAACAGCCCGAGCGCCGGCGGCGCAAACAGCGCCTCTTCCTGGAAGATGCCGTTCACCAGCACGACCATCGTGCCGAATGCGGCGAGCCCCTGGATGAGGATTCCGGACGAGGCGTAGAGGCGCCAGGCCTTCAGCGCCATCGCAAGAAAGAAGCCGAGCGGCACCAGTGCGCCGATGCCCATCTGGTAGAGCAGCACGCCGACCGCGCTTTCCACCGCGCCGTCCATCGTGCCGGCCGCTTGCGCGGCGTTCCAGTCGATCGAGAAGTAACCTTCGGAGAGATTGCCGCCGACGCCGAGGCCGCGGCCGATCGGGTTCTGCCGGAATCCGTCCCAGCCGCCCATGAAGCCGATCACGTGAAAGTCGCCGATCTGGAGTCCGATATGGATGGCTGCGATGGCGTACACCACGAGCCCGACCAACGCGACGGCAAGGGTGATGGTGGCGCCGAACAGCCAGGTTGCCGTCCAGGCCAGGGCCACGAAGATGACCAGGATGAGCGCGCCCTTGACGCTGCAGAAGATCAGCAACGGGATCGCGGCCAGCGCCAGCCAGCGAAATCCGACCGCGAACAGAAACAGGATGGAGAAGGCGATCCCGTAGCCGAAGCTGATCGGGCTCATATTCGGTCCGAAGATGCGCAGAATTGACGACAGTCCGAGATCCTCGAACAACGGGCTGTTGAGAAAGCTGAAGCGGAAGCGGTCGATCAGATCCACCGGCACGTTGCCGGTTTGGCGCATCTCGGCTTCCCAGGATCCGGAGCGGGTCGCCTTCAGCTCGTCGAAATGCCAGAACGTGTAGCCATTGGTGATGGTGAGCCAGAAATCGCGGAACATCAGTTCGACATAGCCGCAGACGATCAGCAGCACAGACACCGCCACCAGGAACGGCGTGACGCGGATCTCGAAGCTAGCGGCGGTCAGCAGCGACAGCTGGAACAGAAAGATCGGAAACGCGATGTTGCGCAGATAGACGAGGGCCGCATGCGGGTCCTGCGTGGCGCCGAGCAGGAAATACCCCGTCACGACCGCGAGGGTTAACAGCCCCCATTTCATGATCCGGTCGACGTCAGTTGAATGCTTGCGTTCGCGCAGCACATACAGCGCCAGCGTCACCAGCCACATGACAGCGCAGATCAGGAAATTGTAGCCTTTGACGAAATCCATCTCCTGCTCGGTCGTCATGTAGGATGACAGGATCGAGACGAACAGGTTCTGGAAGAAGATGATGAAGACGGCGATCGACGGCGCGTAGGCCGGCGCCGCGAGCACGATGGCGCAGCCGATCAGGCTTTCGACGACGATCGCGAGCCCGGCGTTCGCCGCCTGCATGATTGGCGCGAAGGCGATCGATGCCACGGCGATGCCGAGCGCCGGAAGCAAGTCGCCGGCCAACAGCGGCCGCGGGGCTATCTCTGCTCGCACAGGCTCTGACCTAAGATGACCGGACGTGTGGGCACACCACACCGCATCGTCGATCTAGCCGCGCATTGTGTAAAAACGGGTTAACCAGACGGGGCTAGCGGGTTCCGAGCAGCGCCTTGAGCACCCCTTGGTCGGCCTTGCCGGTCACGGCGTCGGCCAGGCCAAAGCCCTGTGACATTTCCCAATGTGTCCAGCCCCAGCATTGCTGCCGGGCGTAAGCCGTGACGCCGGCGAGCCAGCGCAACCGGCTGTCGCGCGGCGCGCCGGCCTTGAGCACCCCGAACTCATTGATGATGATCGGCCGGGAGTATTGCCGCTGCCAGGCGGCCGCGGGTTCGAGCCATTTGTCGATGCCGCGGTCGGGGATGGCGCGGTCGACCATCGCGAGCGCCCTGGGCCTGTTCAGCACGGTCAGCTGTTCCCGCAGCTGTTGAACCCTGGGATCGTCGGCGCGGGCCGGATAGGGCAATCCGACGACGTTGTGGAGCGGCTCGTTCGGATCCCAATGCGCCTGATGGGTGAACACCATCGGATCGTAGAAGTGGATGGCATAGACGACGTTGGGATCATCGAGCGGCTTAAAGTCGGGCAGCGAATCCGCGCGTTGCCAATTGACCGGACCCGTGATCAGCGTGGTCTGCGGCAGCAATTGGCGAATGAAGCCGGCAAGCTCCCGGGCTTCGCCTTGCCATTGCGCGGCAGCAACCTCCGGCTCGTTCAGGAGTTCCGCAAAGACCCGATCGGACGGGTAGCGCTGGATGATCCGCGCCAGCTCGCGCCAGGCGCTCTTCATTTCGGTCATCGCGCCCTGCGGATCGTCCTTGTGCAGCGCGTTGAAGTACCGGCCCGAATGCAGGTCGATCGACACCGCATAGCCGAGCCCGAGCAGGGTCTTCAGCGCGCTATCGACGGTTTGCAGGCGGGCGTCGATGTCTGCCTTTGTAGCGAAGCGCGGCATGACGAAGTCGGCAGGCACCGGCAGCCGGATGTGGGTCAGGCCGGCCTTGCGCAGCTCGAGCAGCAGGCCGCGCGGCGGCGCCGAGCGCGGATCGGCGATCCAGCCGTCGGCATTGACGCCGCGCGACAAGGCCTCGAGCCGGTCGGCGGGAACGCCGTCGATCAGGGAAGGGCAGGCCCGCGCGGCGACGGACAGCAATATGGATGCGGCGGCAAAAACGACGGGGATCGACGATAGCCGGGCCATTGGACGATCAACTCGCGATCATGTTGCAGCGGCGACGTGGTTCGGTCATTCGGTCCTGTCGGCCATGGCGGCCGGCTCCGGAAACGTCGCGGTTAGCCATATCGGCGAGACATTAGCGTTGCGTAACCCCGCGCGCATACGCGACGGCACCGTTCTTGCCAATCCCTGTTCAAGAGCAGCCCGCTCGTCCCGGAACGGGACATCGGATGAAGCGAAACGGCGCAGCTTCCAGGAGCGCGACCATGACGACAGGCAGGATCTTCACGGATTGGGATGACAACCATTCGAGGCTCTGGAGCCGTCGGCCGATCCGGCTCGAGCACACCATGCACCGGCAGCCGGCGTTCTCGATCGACGATCTCGCGAAGCTGATTGAGCACTATCCGCGCGAGCACTACAGCCTGGTCAAGACCGGCACGAAGGGATCGAGCCGGGTCTGGCGCGAGGGCGAGATCGGCAGGCTGCGCGGCCATCAGGTGATCGAGGCGATTTCGCGCGGCGGCCTGTGGCTGAACCTGCGCAACGTCACTGCGGTCGATCGCCGCTACCGCGACATGATCGAGCGGATGTTCGGCGAGATCGCAGCCAGGGTTCCCGGCTTCGACGCGCCGACGCATCAGGCCGGCATCCTGATCTCGTCGCCCGATGCGCAGGTCCATTACCACGCCGATCTGCCGGGGCAGGGCCTGGTCCAGATCGCCGGCCGCAAGCGCGTCTATATCTATCCCAACACGCAGCCGTTCATCCGGCCCGAGCATCTGGAGAACATCGCGCTGTTCGACGTCGAGGTCGATATCCCCTACGAGCCCTGGTGCGACTGGCATGCGCAGGTGATCGATCTCGAGCCCGGCGAGATGCTGAACTGGCCACTCAATGCGCCGCACCGCGTCGAGAACCTCGACACCGTCAACATCTCGATGACGATCTCCTATGTGAACGACGACATCCGCCGCACCCAGATCCTGCATCTCGCCAACGGCATGCTGCGTCATCGCTTCGGCTACGCGCCGCGCAGCCGCAGCATCCGCGGCCCGGTCTTCTTCGCCAAGCAGGTGATGCAGAAGCTGCTGCGCGACGGCAAATGGGTGAAGCGCGAACGCGCCGTGCAGCGCGCGATCGACTTCCGCCTCGACGAGAGCGATCTCGGCAAAATTGTCGACCTGCCCAACGCGGCGCTGGCGGCGGCGTAAGCGAGCTTGCCGGTTGCAGGTGCTGGAATGACGGTGTTGACGACACCGGTTGAGAAACCCGGCGCTAGACCGCTCTGACTACGCCCGGCTGGCCCGGCGTGCATTCCAGCGCAGCACGGTCCCAGTTCGCGTTGATCGCCGCTGCCTCATAGCTCGATTGCAGGAATTCGAGCAGCACCTTGTCCGGGTCTGCGGCCGCCCGCACGGCGTCGTAGGGCAGGATGAATTCGCCGAGTGCCTCGCTGAAGAATGCCGCGCCGGGGCGCACCGGCGTGCTGCGATAGCCCGCGGGTTCGGGATAGGCGTAGGAGTAGAAAGCGGGATAATCGATTGCGCCGCCGCCCGGCCAGAAGCCGGCGCTGCTGACCTCGTGCGAATAGGCCTCGTGCGCCACCGCGTCGGGCAAATGGGGCACGCCGCCGGGATGTTGCGGGGCCGTTCTGCCGGAAAAGCGCGTCACCGCGAGATCAAAGCTGCCCCAGAAGAAATGCACCGGGCTCGCCTTGCCGAGGAAGCCGGTCCGGAATTGCTTGAACACGCGATCGCAGTTGACGAGGATCTGGTGAAACCGGCGCACCGCATCCGCGTCGTACGACGCATGCTGCGTATCCTGCGAGAACGGGATCGGGGCGGTGACTTCGTTTGGGATCTCGTCGATGGCGACGTCGATCCCGAGGTCCTTCAGATTGGTCATCGTCGCCGCGTAGAAGCTTGCGACCGATTGACCGGCCAGCGCCAATTGCCGCTCGGTGCCGTCGCTGGTCGAGATGCGGAGCATGTGATCGACGAAGTCGAAGTCGATCTGGAACGTGCGGTCGCCGTCGGGGATCGGCGAGGTCGTCAGCCCGCGCGCCGTGACGTAGAGCGTGACGTGCCAGGAGTGATTGAGCCAAGGCGACTTCGCCAGCCGGATCTTGCCGGCGATCTGGGTGAAGAGCTGGAGCGTGGCACTGCTGTCGCGCCACGCCGCGGTCGGCAGTTCCGGCCAGCGGGTCTTCTGTGTGTTGGTCATGGCAAACCTCTAGGCTGCGCCGACAGGAAGTCTTGCGGAATATCACGAAAATGGTCCCGATGATTTCGGGAACCGTCGCTTCCAAAAAATGCAGACAGGGCGGCAATCGCCAGGAAGTGCCGCCCTATCGCGTGGCCGTTAGGCGTGAAACCCAACCGCAAAGCTCAGCCGTTCGGTTTAGCCGTGCAGTTTCCTGGCGGCCTCCGCGACCGCGCGGCCCTGATAGCGGGCGCCGGCCAGTTCGTTCTCGCTCGGCTGGCGGCTGCCGTCGCCGCCGGTGATGGTGGTCGCGCCGTAGGGCGCGCCGCCGGTGACCTCGTCGAGCTTCATCTGGCCGGCAAAGCCGTAGTTCAGGCCGACCACCGTCATGCCGAAATGCAAGAGGTTGGTGATGATCGAGAACAGCGTCGTCTCCTGGCCGCCATGCTGGGTCGCGCTCGAGGTGAAGGCGGCGCCGACCTTGCCGTTCAGCGCGCCCCTGGCCCAGAGCCCGCCGGCCTGGTCGAGGAAGTTGGCCATCTGCGAAGCCATGCGGCCGAAGCGGGTGCCGGTGCCGACGATGATCGCATCGTAATTGGCGAGATCATCGATCGTAGCGATCGGCGCGGCCTGGTCGAGCTTGTAGTACGACGCCTTGGCGACTTCGGCCGGCACGAGCTCGGGCACGCGCTTGATGTCGACGCTGGCGCCGGCTTCGCGTGCGCCTTCCGCAACGGCATTCGCCATTGCTTCGATGTGACCGTAGGCGGAGTAATAGAGAACAAGAACCTTGGCCATGATGGCCTCCTTTTTTGGGCTGAGTCGGCGGGAGATGATTGGGGGGAGGAGCATGCGCGGACGTCCGTCCGCGCATGCAGGGTGAGGCGTGATTACGCCGCGTCGACCAGCACGAGCTCGGCATCCTCGAGCGCGGTGATCTTCAGCGTGGCTTCATCGCGGATCGCGGCGCCGTCGCGCGCATTGACGCGCACGCCGTTGACCTCGATGCTGCCGGCCGCCGGCACCAGATAGAGGTGACGGGCCTTATCGGCGGCGTATTCCGCGCTTTCGCCGGCCTTCAGCGTGGTGGCGAGCACCCGCGCGTTGGCCCGGATCGGTAGCGCATCATCGTCGCCGTCGATGCCGGAGGCGATGGTGACGAGCTTGCCGGAGCGGTTCGACTTCGGGAACGGCTTCGATCCCCAGGTCGGCTGGCCGCCCTGCGTCGTCGGCTCGATCCAGATCTGGAATATCTTCGTCTTGGACGGCTCCAGATTGTACTCGGAGTGACGGATGCCGCTGCCGGCGCTCATCACCTGCACGTCGCCGGCTTCGGTGCGTCCCTTGTTGCCGAGCGAGTCCTGGTGCGTGATCGCGCCTTCGCGAACATAGGTGATGATCTCCATGTTGGCATGCGGATGCGCCGGGAAGCCGGAGTTGGGCGCGATCTCGTCGTCGTTCCACACCCGCAGCGCGCCGTGGCTGACATTGGCGGGGTCGTAGTAGCTCGCAAACGAGAAGTGGTGCTTGGCCTTCAGCCAGCCGTGGTCGGCACCGCCCAGCTTTGCGAATGGTTTCAGTTCGATCATGGTTACTCCGTTCGATGGGTTGGTTTCGATCTCGTTGACCGCTTGGATATGCCTCCGGCTGTGGTATAGAAATAGAAACTATTGAAACTCATTGTTTCCAGAACTGAGCAACCAGGACAGCGGCCAATGTCGAAACTGCCGGACTTCGAGGCGCTCGCGATCTTCGCAAAAGTCGTGGAATTGCGGTCGTTTGCAGCCGCCGCGACCGAGCTTTCGCTGTCCAAGGCCACGGTCTCGAAGGCGGTCAGCCGGCTCGAGGAGCGGCTTGGCGCGCGGCTGTTCAACCGCACCTCCCGCCGCCTGGCGCTGACCGACGCCGGCCAGAAATTGTCGGAGCGCGCAGCAAGGCTGCTCGCCGACGGCGAGGCCGCCGAGAACGAGGCGCTGGCGCAATCGACCACGCCGCGTGGCCTGGTACGGCTCGCGGTGCCGATGAGTTTCGGCATCAAGACCGTGGCGCCGTTGCTGCCGGAATTCATGGAGGCCTATCCGGAGGTCGCGATCGATCTGCATCTCAGCGACGCGACCGTCGATCTGATCGGCGAAGGCTTTGATGCCGGCCTGCGCATCGCGCGGCTGCCGGATTCCTCGCTGATCGCGCGGCGGCTGTGCGGCATGCCGCGCTACACGGTGGCGGCGCCGTCCTATCTGAAGCGCAACGGCCGGCCGACCCATCCGATGCATCTCGCCGAGCACAAATGCTTCGGCTACGCCTATCTCTCGACCCAGGGCGTCTGGCACTACACCAACGCGTCGGGCGAGCAGGCGAGCGTGCGTCCGGCCGGCCAGCTGCGCGTCAACAATGGCGAGGCCGTGATGCCCGCGCTGCTCGCCGGCCTCGGCATTGCTGATCTGCCCGACTTCATCGTCGGCGATGCAATCGCACGCGGCGAGGTCGAAGTGATCCTGAAGGGCTGGAAGCAACCCGAGGGCGCCGTGCATCTCGTCACCCCGCCCGGCGGCCCGCGGCCCGCCCGTGTCGAGGTGCTGGCGGATTTCCTCGCCAAGCATTTCGCCAAGGGCCGCGCGCAGCGCAAGTAGAGAGCCGCGCGCAGCGCAAGTAGAGGGCCGCGCGCAGCGAAAATAGAAAATAACGGAGCGCACGCTACGGAGGCGGAAGCGCTCGCGCGGGCGAGGCCAAAGGCCGCGCGCGCCGTCACATTCGTGTCATCCCTTTTAAATTGTATAGATTGTGTGAACTAACCCATGATCGTGGGCAGGCGCGATCGTCTATCTCTTCATCCTGAACCTGTTGCCGCACAGCACATTTTCGGAGGAACCAGATGATTGATCTGACCAAGCATGACTTCACGTCATTGTCGGTGAAGGATCTGCTCGATGCCCGCGAGGCTTATCATGTGCATCTGGCCCATCTGCAATCGGTCTACGCCACGGCGATCGGCCGCTATCTGATCCGCGACAGCGATCGCAACGCGACGGAACGGCGGCACCATTCCAAGCCGCAGGCACTCGGACCGCGCACGCTGTTCAATTCGTCGGTCAAGGACTGGTCGTGGCCCTGCATCCTCGTCTTCGTGCGGGACTGGATGAAGCGCTCCGAGTTGAAGAACCATCCGGAGAAGCAGGACCAGCTGGTGCCGCCGTTCCTGTATCTGCCGGATGGCCGCGTCGTGCCGACCTGCGTCGTCAAGGTCGATCCGAACGAGGGCAGCCCCGGCATCGTCGACCCGCCGGTGTTCAAGAGCGACCTGGTCGGCGGCGGCTTCCCGGTCCAGACCATGATTCAGGGCAAGATCCATCGCGGCTCGATCGGCTGTCTCGTCACCAACGGCGAGACCGTGTTCGCACTCTCCAACCGCCACGTGGTCGGCGCGGCCGGACGCGAGATCTTCGCCGGCTTCAAGAACACCGACCGGCGTCTCGGCGTCAGCGATGCGCTGCAACTCGGCAAGCGCGCCTTCAGCGACGTCTATCCCGGCTGGCCCGGCTCGCGCGTGGTGGCCAATCTCGATGCCGGATTGATCCGCGTCGACGACGTCAAGGGCTGGACCGCGCAGATCTACGGCGTCGGCCAGGTCGGCGACGTCGTCGATCTCAATGTCGGCACCTTCCGCCTCGAGATCATCAACCAGCCGCTGATCGCCTTCGGCGCGACCAGCGGATTGATGAAGGGCAAGATCATCGGCCTGTTCTATCGCTACAAGACCGTCGGCGGCATGGAATATGTCAGCGATTTCGTGATCGGTCCGCGCGACGGTGACACGCCGCTCAACAACTATCCCGGCGATTCCGGCACGGTCTGGTTTCTCGACGACCCCGACGCCAAGAAGAACGCCGGCGGCGCGCGCATCCTCAGCCCGCTAGCGCTCGAATGGGGCGGCCAGGAATTGTTCGGGTCAGGCGGCAAGGTTCCGATGCAGGTGGCGCTCGGCATCTGCATGGCGACGCTGTGCCGCGAGCTCGATGTCGAGTTGATCGGCGACTGGAATGCAGGCCACACCGAGTATTGGGGCGAGTGGGGACACGTCAAGATCGGCGCCTACGCAACCGGCCTGATTGATGCGAAGCTGCCCAAGCTCTCGGCCATGATGGATGCCAATTCCGACAATATCGGCCTCGACGACAAGCTGCTTGCCGACCTCAAACCGTATCAGCACGGCACCTTCGCGCCGCTGGCCGACGTCGCCGACCTGGTCTGGCGCTTCACCCGGCACACCGACGAAAGCAACCATTTCGCCGACATGGACAAGCCCGGCAAGGACGGCAAGACGCTGCTCGATCTCTGCGCCGAGTCGACGCGCAACGTCGATCCAAAAGTCTGGAACGACTATTACGACGGGATCGGTGAGGACCGGCGCGGCGCGCTGCCGTTCCGGGTCTGGCAGATCTTCGACGAGATGGTCGAATACGCCGCCGCCAACAAAAAGCTGGAGTTCGTCTGCGCCGCGGGCATCGTCGCGCATTACATCGGCGATGCCTGCCAGCCGCTGCACATTTCGCAATTCCATCATGGCCTCGATCCGAACGACAAGAAGCACGCCAAGGTGCACAGCGTGTACGAGACCACGATGATCGGCCGCCACGGCAAGGATCTCATCAAGATGATCCCTGACGCGAAGACCAGCGACGTCGCGGAGATTGCTTCGGGTGCAACGCCGACCGGTCGCGATGCCGCCGTCGCCGTGGTCGCGCTGATGCAGCGAACCGTGAAGCGGCTGCCGCCGATGACGATCGTCAATTTGTTCAACTCCCATATGGGGAGCGGCCAGGTCGACGTGATGTGGTCGAAGCTGAAGGATGCCACGGCGGCCTGCATGCAGGACGGCGCCAAGACGCTTGCGAGAGTCTGGGAAGCGGCCTGGCGTGCCGGTGCGGGCGAAGATCGCGGGCAGGGCGGCAAGTTCGATCAGGGCAGCCTGAGCAAGCTCTACAACGACCCCAGCTTCCTGCCGGCGTATCCGCTCCAGCAGCTCACGCTGGATGCCAACGACCACATCGTGCCGGTCGGCGGAGCCGGAGCGCGGCGCCGGAGTGCGCCAATCGCACGCCGCGCGCGCCCGCCGGCCGCGAAGAAGGCAGCCAAGAAGGCTGCCAAAAACACGGCCAAGAATACGGCAAAGACTACGGCCAGGAGAGCGCCCAAGAAGGCTGTGGTGAAGGCCGTGGCGCGCAAGCGTCCGGTCGCGGCCGCTCCGGTTCGCCGCGCAGCCGCCAGCAAGAAGACCGCAACCAAGCGCGGCGCGGCCAGGAAGCGGTCGGTCGCAAAGACACACAAGGCGTCGCGCAAGCATTAGGATCTGCGCCTGGCGACGGCCGATGTCGTGGCGGCGTCGAAGGTGTCGAGACCTTCGACGCCGCACTTCGTTTGCATGCATGTGGCTGCGCCGGGGTTTTCAAAATTTGTTGCAGACGACAGCGCGCGGTTGATCGCGGCGGTGAAGAAGATCGGCAAGGTCGAATAGGGAACCTCAGTCCGTTCGCCTTCACATTTAGTTGTCCGCAACCTCGTTCCTTGCAACGATCCTTGGCCGCATTCATTTGCCAGCCTGAAGCAAATCGCCGCGCGGAACTTGCGCGTGCGCGGATCAATCACGTCGAACGAGGGCACTGTGCATGAAGACGCAGCGGATCGTCCTGAGCGTAGCGATCGCGATCGGCGGCCTCGCCGCCGCAACGCCTGCGTGGTCGCAGGAGTATCGCGGAACCTGGGAACAGCAGATGGCGTGCACGCCGGATGTGTGGCGGCTCTGTGGCGATCAGATTCCCGACACCAACCGGATCGTCGCCTGCCTGCGACAGAACACGCCGCAACTTTCCAGCGGTTGTCGCGCCGTATTCGAGTCCAATGCAAGCACGCAGCAGCCGCAAACCCAGGGGCGCGCGCCGCAGCAGCACCCGCAGATGCAGCAACGGCCGCGCGCACCACGGCAGATCCAGCCGGCGCCGGTTGCGCCGCCGCGGCCGGCCCCCGGCGATGATGAGGACTAGAGCGCTTTTGAGCGAAGTGGACGCCGGTTCGCGTAAGGAATACGCGTCAAACCAGAATCCCTAAGACCTGACTTCGCAGACATCGACCCACTCGGCCGCGGTCAGCTCCGCCATCCGGTCGGGCGTGATGCGCACCGCGCTGTGTGTCGAGCCGGCGGCCGGCACCACGACGTCGAACGCCTTCAGCGATACATCGCAATAGACCGGCAGCGGCGTCTTCAGACCGAACGGACAGACGCCGCCGACCTCATGGCCGGTGATGTCGGCGACCTCGTCGAGGCCGAGCATCTTCGGCTTGCCGCCGAAAGCCGCCTTTACCTTCTTGTTGTCCATCCGCGATGTTCCGGCGGCGACGATCAGCACCACGCGGTCGCCGACCCGCAGGCTCAGCGTCTTGGCGATCCGCGCCGGCTCGACGCCATAGGCCTCGGCCGCCAGCACGACGGTTGCGGAGCTCACAGCGGATTCGATCACGGTGATTTCGGGCGCCTTCTCGGCGAAGAAGGCGCGGACGGACTCGATGCTCATGAAGTTCAGGACCTTGCTAGTCAGGATCTGGCAGACACCAGGGCAGGAAGCTCGGAGAGGCCGTGGATCCGGTGATCGGGCACGACGCCGAGCTCGTCCATCTGGGTACGCAGCGCCTTGAACATCGTCAATGGGGCGACCGTCTCGCTCTCGACGCAGGCCAGCGCCATCGCTTCCGGCGCCACCCGTTCGATCCAGGCGACACTGAGTCCAAACGCCTTGGCGCCGCAGGCGTCCCAGGGATTGGAGGAGATGAAGAGCACCTCCGCAGGAGGTATTTTCAACACTTCTTCGATCAGCGTGTAGGCCTCGGGCGCCGGCTTGAACACCTTGTGGGCGTCGACGCTGATGGTTGCATCGAGCAGCCGGTCGAGCCCCGAATTGCGCACCAGCGCGTTCAGCATGTCAGGGCTGCCGTTGGAGAGGATCGCGAGCTTCTTGTCCTTCATCGCCTCGAGCGCTGCGACCGCATCCGGATACAGCGCCAGATGCTGGTACTTGTCGATGATGCGGGCGAAGGTTGCTTCGTCATATTGCAGGCCGAGGCAGCGCAGCGTGTAGGCGAGGGAATCGCGGGTTGCGACGGCGAAATCCTGGTAGCGCCGCATCAGCGTGCGCAGCCAGGAATATTCGAGCTGCTTGATGCGCCAGATCTGCGTGATGATGTCGCCATAGCCGGGGAACGCATCCTCGGTGACATCGGCCACGGACTGGACGTCATAGAGCGTACCATAGGCGTCGAAGACGATTGCTTTGATTGTCATTGTGATCTCTCTTGCCCGCCGATCGTCGCATACAGGAATTTCCGCAAGGCGTCGACGGATTGGTCCCGTGCGGCCTCGTTGAATTCGAGGTGATGACCAAGCAGCGTCCGGGGCGTGCCAAAAGCTGGCACGTCGAAAT
Source organism: Bradyrhizobium macuxiense (assembly GCF_007993935.1). Lineage (GTDB taxonomy): Bacteria > Pseudomonadota > Alphaproteobacteria > Rhizobiales > Xanthobacteraceae > Bradyrhizobium > Bradyrhizobium macuxiense_A. Next base: position 252,378 of record NZ_VITY01000005.1, read on the forward strand.
CATGATAGGCGCCGGGATAGACGATGAGTTTGATTGGATACCCTGTGTCCTTCCGGCGCGAGATTCCGTAGTCGTCGCGGCCCTCGGCCAGGCTCAGGCATTCCCTGGCCGGCGTCCAATCGTCGAGCTCGCCGACCATGATCAGCGTCGGCACCGTCATGTCACCCTTGATGTTGAGGCAGGGCGGGTAGAACGCCACGGCGGCACGGAATTTCTCAGTCGCGTTACGTTCGATCGCCCCGCGCTCCACCGAGAACAGGGCAAGCTCGGCGCCTTGCGAGAACCCGACCACCGCGACGCGGGCAGGATCGACGGACGATTGCCGTGCCAGGAAACTCAGCGCGCGATAGGCGTCATTGACGGTTGCGGCCGGCGGCCCGCTCGCGCAGGCACTTGTGATGCCGCGCGGTCCGAACCGGTCGACCGTGAGCGTGACATAACCCCAGGCTGCCAACAGCCTGCCCCAACGCTCGTCGAGTTGTTTGAAGAACCCGCTGCAGCCGTGCAGCAGCACGACCGCAGGAGAGGGGCCTGGCCCGTCCGGCAATCGCAGATAGCCTTGCAGCGGTTGCGCGCTTGCGAGCGGGGTCTCGAATTCGACGAAGGCGGGCGGCTGCCCCGCGCCAGCCGCATGGTCCGGCCCTGCGCTTCCGATCAGAAGCACGGCGAGGGATGCGGCAAGTCCGGTGAAGTTCGCCATGAACCACCTCCGAAGCTTGCCGCCAACAATACTCCCTTAAATCCCCAAAATCTTCCGCGCGTTCGCCTTCAAAACTTTCGGCCGGATCTCCTCGCGGATGTCGAGCTTGGCGAAATCGGCGAGCCAGCGATCCGGCGTGATGACCGGCCAGTCGGAGCCGAACAGCATCTTGTCCTGCAGGATCGAGTTGATGTAGCGCACCAGGATCGGCGGGAAATATTTCGGAGACCAGCCGGAGAGGTCGATATAGACGTTCGGCTTGTGAGTCGCGACCGACAGCGCCTCTTCCTGCCAGGGGAAGGAGGGATGCGCGAGGATGATCTTGAGGTCGGGGAAATCGGCCGCGACGTCGTCCATGTACATCGGGTTGGAATATTTCAGCCGCATCCCCATGCCGCCCGGCATGCCGGAGCCGACGCCGGTCTGGCCGGTGTGGAACAGCGCGATCGCGCCGCCGTCATTGATCGCCTCATAGAGCGGGTACGCCATGCGGTCGTTGGCGTAGAAGCCCTGCATGGTCGGATGGAATTTGAAGCCGCGGACGCCGTAGTCCTCGATCAGCCTTCGGGCCTCGCGCACGCCGAGCTTGCCCTTGTGCGGGTCGATCGAGACGAACGGGATCAGGACGTCGAGATGATCGGATGCGACCTCGAGCATTTCGAGATTGTTGTAGCGGCGAAAGCCGGTCTCACGTTCGGCGTCGACCGGGAAGATCACCGCAGCGATGTTCTTCGACCGGTAGTAGGCGGCGGTCTCCGGCACGGTCGGCGGATGCTTGTGCGGCGACTTGAAATAGTCGGCCATCTGCGCCTGGAAATCGTCATAGCCGTCATCGCCATGCATGCCGCACGGCTCCTCGGCATGGGTGTGGATGTCGATCGCGACGACTTTCTCGATGTCAGGCAGTTTGAGCTTGGGCATTCGGCTTCCCCGGCGGCGTGTTTGTTGGTGATGGAAAATAATTATATGATATAACGATTTTCGCAAGCGGTCTGGTTGATGGGGGCGTGGTTTGCGGATTGATCCGGTTCGGCTGGGAAAGTCCGCCGGGATCGGTCAGGGCCCGGCCCGCAAGCACGATTCGGTGCTGTCCGTATTTAAGCCCCCGTGTCCTAAGCTGAATTTGAAAGTGTCCTAGTTCGGATTCACCGAACGGAAACCATGGTTTAGCTGCCGTTCTCGGTAGGACTACCGAACGGCGGTCACCGAATGTTCTGCCCATCCACGGCTCTTATGCCGGTATAGGATTCACTATGCAGTTTGTGCCAGTTCCCGACCGGAGTTCTCCGTGGGTGAACTGAGTTCCCGAAAACGATCCGGAACGGACCCATTCCTTGACGGTTGGATAGCCGTGATCCTCGAAGATGGGAGATCATGGGATGTTCAAAGCAGAACAAACCACCGTCCGGTGCAAGTGCGGGCAAGAGCTGACGAACCTCCGCCTTCTCGTTGACAGCCAGACGGGAACGCGATTTTTGACTGAGCGCTGCGAGGCGTGCGGAGAGATCGCCATCATTCTGGCAAACGCCAGCTCCAGCACCGATGTGTGACAAGTGTGCGCAGCTTGACGAGAAGATCGCACACATCCGCATGCTGGCCTCACAGATAGTCGATCAGTTCACCTTGGACGCGATTGCTGCCCTCGTTGAGGATTACGAAACGCAGAAGCGCGATCTGCATCCCGAACCGAAAGAGTAAGGCCGCCCCGGTTGGCGGCCTCATTCGTGGGTGAACGGGTTCCGAAAGTTAATCTGCGTTATTGTTTGCGGAGTTCCGCATGCACTAATTTCCTTGGCGCAGGCAGGGAAACGCGCGCCCATGAAGGACATGAAGGCGCACTTGGAGAAGCTTCGCATAGAAGCGGAAGAGTGCGAATTAATCAGCAAGCTCGCGACCAACGCGACCAAGAAACATCTATTTGCCAAGCTGGCTGCCCATCACCGCACGCTCGCTAACGAAGTCGAGCGAGCGATGCAAAATCCTAAACAGTGAGGCCGCCTCAGTTGGCGGCCTCTTTCATTTTGGATGACCAAATAAATCGGCCTGTGGACTTGGAACTGGCTCCGGGTCCGGTTCGTGCGCAACTGTGGTCTCAGCCATCAGGGGCAACTGCAAGGTATCTCCCCTCTTAGGATGGGCGATATCCAGCATTAGCTTAAACTGGCTCCATGTTTTCGATACCCGCATCAGCGTGACAACCGCGTGCAGATGCTGAGCTAAAGCGGGATGGCCTACATCCTCGGTTAAGAGCTGATGATGTGCTCCCTTTCGGCGACCACCCTCAATCGGGTTTCTCTTTTCCAACTCGTCGAGGATTTGCGGCGCAAGGCGCGCATAGACAATATCCTTTGTGTAGGCCGCGACGACTTGCGGAGGATTCTTGCTGCGTCCATGCCACTTCCAACCTCGCAGCCGGAATATGTGCTCATAGAATTCATCCGGGAATCGCTTGGCCCAAGCAGCGAGTTCGTGCCGCAAGAAGCGATCAAGCATTTCTTGAAGCGCTTCACGATCGCGAGAAGCTTGAAAGCCCGTTGCCTCATCGACCAACCCAATGATGCCGAGCCGCTGTAATCCCCGAGAGAGCATGTCGCACGCCTCGATGATGTGCGCGTAGCGTGTCGGGACCTTCTTGTTTGTGACCAGCTCTGACGTTCGGAAGTCTAGATAGACGTTACAAACCAACGGCAGCATCAAGGCGTCATAGCCAACGGCGCGATTGCCGGACATATCCAAGTAAAATATGGGTTTGGTCGAGTCCCTCAACTCATTGGAAATAAAAGGTTCTAGGGCCTTCGCCTGCAAAAATGAGGGTAGTTCGTCGAGGGTCGATTGAACGCCTGTTCCGGCCTTCGGCGTTGACGAGCGCCCGATAGCGCGAAGGAATTGCCCCTGCGAAAGAACGCGCCTGCCGTCCGACAGGTTGGCCGCAGGAATGATTGCTTCACCAATCCTCACCGGCCCTTCATGCGTTGCGCGAGGCAGATTCTTTGCCCATCGCGCCTCAATAGCCTTCTTGGCGATCTCTTTCCGCCGTTCAGGACTCAGAGCAGCGGCTCTCGCTGCTCCACCTTTCGCTTTTCCAGAAGGTTCGTTTGCCATGACGGCTCCATACTTGCATTGATCCTGCAAGAATATACTTGCATTCCGAAATTGCAAGTATATAGTGGAACCATGAGCAAGCGAACACACACAAGCAAACGCCCCGCTGGCCTTTCGGCTAGCGGGGCGTTTTTGTGTGCGGAAGCGTGGCAGAGTGGCCTATTGCACCGAGCTTACCCCTCGGCGGACCTTTGGGCGTCCAAACCCCTCGCAGGGTCCCGTCAGTTCGAATCTGACCGCTTCCACCATCAAACCAGTGGGACCGGCGCGGCGGCAACCGCTCCGATCCCGATCAAACACCCCGGGGATGAGCCCGAGGCGAATGACCATCTGGATAATATACGCCCGGCAAGGCGCTATTTCCAGCTTCGCCCGAAGCCCGCCCCCTTCAACCCGAAGGATGAGCTTCGTGAACGTTCTCTCTCGCGATCAGCAGATTGCAATTATCGCCTGCCTTACCGAAGGCCAAAGCATCCGCGCCACTGAGCGCATCACCGGCATTCACCGCGATACCATCATGCGCCTTGGTGCACGCGTCGGCCGTGGCTGCGCCGAACTGCATGACCGCATGATGGTCGGCATTCGTTGCGGTCGTTTGGAGCTGGACGAAATCTGGGGCTTTGTCGGCAAGAAGCAGAAGCGCGTTGAGCGTCACGAGATCGGCCACAAGGGCGACCAATACACGTTCATCGGCATGGCCTCCTCTGCCAAGGCGATCATCAGCTATCGCACCGGCAAGCGCGACACCGAGAATACGGACCTGTTCGTGCAGGACCTTCGCCAGCGCGTCATCGGTGCCCCTGAGATCAGCACCGACGGTTTCCATCCCTACAAGGTAGCGATCCGCGACGCTTTCAACGGTCGCGCCCACCATGGCGTGATCGTAAAGACCTACAGTGTAACGAACCTGGCTGTAAAAGAAGCCGCGCGCCGCTATAGCCCTGCTGAAGTAGTAGCAGTAAGCCGTGAGGTAGAGAGCGGTATGCCGGCGAACATCTCAACCAGCTACGTTGAGCGCCAGAACCTCACGCTGCGGATGACGCAGAAGCGCTTTGCGCGCCTCACCAATGGCTTTTCAAAGAAGTTGGATCACCACGCCGCGGCCGTCAGCCTGTACGTTGCTCACTACAATCTCTGCCGCGTACATGAGGCCCTTCGGACCACGCCAGCGGTCGCGCTTGGCGTTGCTGAGCGCGTGTGGACGATTGGAGATTTGCTAGATGTCGTGTTGTCGTTGGAGCCGAACCGGCCGGTTCGCGTAACGCGAAACTTCACGGTAATCGACGGCGGGCGCTCTTAATTGAGCGCCCTAATCCCCTGAGGTGATTGTCGGCCAAAGGGCCGTAATGTTCTGGCAGTTGGCTTGGATTTCCTTCATCCGATTCACCACCGACTTGACGCCCGGCCAGACCTTCTTCGATCCCACATCGATCACGTAGCACATCGGCCCATGTGCCTCGCCGTGGCTATGCAGATAGGTTTTTCCGTATTCTTGCAGAAGCGCAGAGGCAAACGCGCCGCCATCCTCACCAAGCGGAAACGTCTTAGGGAAATGCAGCTTAACCGCCCCTACTAACTGCGCTCCCTTTTTGCCCGGCGCCGTCAGAATGATGTCGGGCCGAATGGAAATTTCGACGTTGTGGACAGTCAGCTTTGGTGGCGAAATGCTCCCCGAGCTGAGGTGTTGCGTCTTTGAAATCGATGTCATCGAGCATGGTTTGGAACGCTTCTAGCGCGTCAATATTTGCCTCGATTCGCCGCTGAGTTCCGATCTTCTCAGGCGTCTGTTGCTCTAGACTCGCGATTGCTTTGTCGAGGACCGCAGTATTCTCAAGATTAGAAGACAAGCATAGGGATATAGCCTCAGTAGCTTCTCTGTAATACATCACCTTATAATCTTGCGGAAACTTCTGATCCCTCAATATTTGCCGTTGACGCGGCGCTTTGGCTTGAATAAATTCTGCTAGCTTATTCAAACTGATACGTGGTTGCTTAAACGAGTCCTTGGCCATTTTATCCCCTTCTGAAGGAACCCGGACATGGACGAATACTTTGCTTCCTTGCCTGTAACAAATGCAACCGTAATTTGCGTTGGCGGCATCACCACACGCGAAGTCCAGCAAGCCAATGATGACGGGATCGCTGTAGACGGGAGCGGCTACTACCTGTTTCTGGCGAACGAGGCTGAGCCAAAGCAGCCCATCCAAATCCTCGCCAAGTTCGTCTCAGAGAGAGAAGCGGGCCGGTTCGCTCGCCTGCTTTCGTCCAGATCGGCCGCGTAAAAGAAACGGCCCCAGCGAGGGGGCACAAGCTGAGGCCGCTATTTGCACTCTTCGTCCAGACGCCGCCGGTGGGGGCGCAGCACCCGGACATAGGACAAACCCGGCCGACGCCGCGCTCGTTCCTAAAAGAAAGGCCCCGGCACCTCTGGGGGCCTAGAGGCCGGTGCCGGGGCAAGTCGTCCTATGTTAAATCGGGACGTGACCCGACAAAGGCAGGCTAACGATGGAACTCGGGGGCGGCCACTTTTTTCCCGATCCGTAGTCACCCGGATGTTGATGTCCTAATTCCCGGTAGCGAGTGTCCTAACTAGGACAGCACCCACGATTCGCCGGTCTTGCCGCCGCCGTCGGGGGATGCCGGCGGGACGGGCCGCGGCGCGACAATCGTTGCGGCCGCCGTTTCCGAAGCGATCTCAACGGTATGGCCGAGTAGCCGACGTAGGGGCCAGGCCGGGATATGGCGGAAAATCGGCCCATCTCGGTTGACATTTAACGGTCCGATGGCTTAGAACCCGGCCGTCCCGCGCGGCAGGCCGCTTGTCGGGATAAATCCCATTTGGCCGACTTTTGGCTTGCCCAGGTTATTGGCTTGCCCGAGTGTTGGCATTGATCAGGTACGGCCTCCAACACGGGCCTTTCGAAGTAACAGGATTGTCCCATGAAGGTCCGTAACTCGCTGAAGTCGCTGCGCGGCCGCCATCGCAACAACCGTCTGGTCCGCCGCAAGGGCCGCGTCTACGTGATCAACAAGGTTCAGCGCCGCTTCAAGGCGCGCCAGGGTTGATCCGAGCGGTCGATCCCGCGCGGATCGCCGGCTGATTCCAATATCCTTCACAGGTCTTTGACGCCGCGCTGCTTTGCAGTGCGGCTTTGTGCGTCTAGACTTCGGTGATGGGATTAAATTTCTTTGGCCCGACCAACCGCCGGCTGGCGATCCTGATCGCCGCGCTTCTGGCCATGCCCGTCGCGGTCTTCGCGCAGGACGATCCGCGGGTGATCCCGCCGCCGAAGGCCCAGAAGAAACTGCCGGAAGCGCCGACCAAACTGCCGAAGGTTCCGGCCGACCGCACCCGCGGGCTGGATTTCCTGTTCGGCGCGCTGAAGGCCGCGCCCGATGAGGACAGCGCCCGCCATGTCGAGGCGCGGATCTGGGCGCTGTGGCTGCAAACCCCGAGCGATACCGCCGCGCTGCTGATGGTGCGCGCCAAGGCTGCGCTCGACGCCCAGAATGTCGATGTCGCGCTGAAGCTGCTGGATGCGGTGATCAAGCTCCGGCCCGACTATGTCGAGGCCTGGAACCGGCGTGCGACGATCTACTACCTGAAGAACGACTACGTCCGTTCGCTGGGAGATCTGCAGCAGGTGCTGACCCGCGAGCCCCGCCATTTCGGCGCGCTGGCGGGTGTCGGCATGATCATGCAGGACATGGGCGACGACAAGCGCGCGCTGGACGCCTTTCGCAAGGCGCTGGCTGTCGACCCCTACCTCGAGAAGGTGCCGCAGATCGTCAAGCAGCTGACCGAGAAGGTCGAAGGCCGCGACATCTGATTGCCTACGATTGATCGCGATCGCGGTCCGATGGACGCGATGGGCACGCTAGCACGAGCTTGATGCTTGCTCGCGATACGGTCCGGCGCAGGAGACTAGTGCAGGAACTTGCCGCGGGACGCGTTGTCCTGGGCGATGGCAGCATAGAATTGCTGAAGCTCCGCCTCCAGGTGCTCATTCACGAGCAACAACGCCTTCAGGGCGCCGCGCAGGTCGCCATTGCAACTCGCCACGATCTGGTCGATGGCAGCATCGCTAGGGTCGGAAATCATGGTACTCCTCCGATTACTTCCCGTTGAACTCGTCGTGCGGACGCGGGTTCCTGTGGATACAGTGTATAAGCCCAGAAGCATCCAGGTAGCGTCCCGGTTTGGATGAAGCCTCGCGTCTGATGGCGAAATTGCCACCGGCAATCTATGAAATTACTAATGACGCAGGTATGAACCCGCTATCCACAGGCTGGGCGCATTGTGGACAACTCTATGCCCGGCGCGAGCCCGGAAAATCGACATTGGCTTTCCGAACTAGAGCGGGCCCGGGCAGGGCCCAAATCCGGCACTGGGCGAAACCAGATTTCGGCTACTCCGTAATTTCGGGGTGGCCAATACCCTTCAGATACCCAACTCCCTTCAGGCACCCGACAGGCCCCGGACCCTCTCGATGTTGACCGCGATCATCGTGCTGGCGGCCGCCGGGCTGGCGCTGGCCCTGGTGCTGGCCTTGGCAACGCTAATCGGCGTGGCGCTGATCCAGCGCGCCTTTCCGCCGCAGGGGTGCATGGTCGATGTGGCCGGCGCGCGGCTGCACGTGGTCGAGTTCGGCCCGCGCGATGCCGCGGGGCCGCCGGTCGTGATGCTGCATGGCGCCAGCTCCAACCTTCAAGCGATGCACCCGCTCGGCGAGCGCATCGCCAGGACGCGTCGGGTGATCCTGATCGACCGGCCGGGGCATGGCTGGAGCACGCGCGAGCACGTTGCGGATTCGACGCCTGCGGTCCAGGGTCGGATGATCGCGGAGGCGCTGACCAAGATCGGCGTCAGCAGGGCGATCGTGGTGGCGCATTCCTGGGCCGGCGCGCTCGCGCTGCGCATTGCGCTCGATCATCCGGAGCGCGTTGCCGGCCTCGTGCTGCTCGCCCCGGTCGCCTATCCCTGGCGAGGTGGCGCCGGCCGCTATAACGACGTGATCTCGACGCCGCTGATCGGACCGTTGCTGGCGCACACGATCACGCTGCCGCTCGGCCTCCTCGTCGCCAATTCGGGCGCGAGCGGTGTGTTCGCACCGCAGCCGATGCCTGACGATTTCGTCCGTGACAGCGCGACATTGCTCCTGCTGCGCCCGCGCGAGTTCATCGCCAACGCGCGCGACCTCGTCACGCTGAAGGCTGCTGTGGTCGAGCAGGCGCCGCGCTATGTGGAGATCAAGGCGCCGCTGTCAATCATTTCGGGCGACGTCGACAAGACGGTCACGACCAGGATCCATTCGCGGTTGCTCGCCGCCACAGTGCCACAGGCAAAGCTGATCGTGCTGCCCGACGTCGGCCACATGGTGCAGTACGCCGCGCCCGATCTCGTGGCGTCGGAGATCGAGGCGATGGCCGGCCGCATGACGCGGCCGATGGTGACGGCGCCATAGCTGCCGCGCAGTCGCCGCGCGAATGTGATCCGGCAAGACTTGCGTCGCTGCGTGGCGCCGAACATCATGTTGCCGCGCGGTATTCCGATTTCATCAAAGGACGTCTCTCATGCGGATCGACAACATCGCCGACCTCATCGCCGAAACCCTTGCCCAGGCCGGCGTGAAGCGCATCTACGGTGTCGTCGGCGACAGTCTCAACGGCTTGACCGAGGCGCTGCGCAAGCGCGGCACGATCGACTGGCTGCATGTGCGCCACGAGGAGGTGGCGGCGTTCGCCGCGGCCGCGGAATCCCAGATCACAGGAGATATTGCGGTGTGCGCGGGCTCCTGCGGCCCGGGCAATCTGCATCTCATCAACGGACTGTTCGACGCGCATCGCAGCCGCACCCCGGTGCTGGCGATCGCGGCACAGATTCCGTCGGCCGAGATCGGCGGCGGCTATTTCCAGGAGACCCATCCGCAGGACCTGTTCCGCGAATGCAGCCATTATTGCGAGCTGGTGTCGGATCCGGCGCAGCTGCCCTACATGCTGGAGAACGCGATCCGCGCCGCGATCGGCAAGCGCGGCGTCGCCGTGTTGGTGCTGCCGGGCGACGTCGCGATCCGGCCGGCGCCAAAGCGCGACATCGCGCCGAATGCGGGCCTGCTGCCGCCGGTGCCGGTGGTGCGTCCCGCCGATGCCGAATTGAACGCGCTGGCCGGGCTGCTCAACGGCGCAAGGCGCATCACGCTGTTCTGCGGCCGCGGCTGCGCCGGCGCGCATGACGGTCTGCTCAAGCTCGCCGAGACGCTGAAGAGCCCGATCGTGCATGCGCTGGGCGGCAAGGAATATGTCGAATACGACAACCCTTACGACGTCGGCATGACCGGCTTCATCGGCTTCTCCTCCGGCTATGCCGCGATGCATGGCTGCGACGTGCTGCTGATGCTGGGCACCGATTTTCCCTACAAGCAGTTCTTCCCGACCGGCATCAACATCGCCCAGGTCGATCTCCGCCCCGAAAATCTCGGCCGCCGCTGCAAGCTCGATCTCGGCATCGTCGGCGACGTCGGTGAGACCATCGCCGCGCTGCTGCCGAAGCTCAACCCGAAGACCGATCGCAAGTTTCTCGACGCCAGCCTCGCGCATTACAAGGACGCCCGCGCCGGGCTCGACGATCTCGCTCGCGGCAAGCCGGGCTCGAGCCCGATCCATCCGCAATATCTGGCGCGCCTGCTCAGCGAGCAGGCCAGCGAGGACGCGGTGTTCACCGCCGACGTCGGCACGCCGACGATCTGGGCCGCGCGCTATCTGAAGATGAACGGCCGCCGCCGGCTGGTCGGCTCCTGGGTCCACGGCTCGATGGCCAATGCGATGGCGCATGCGATCGGCGCGCAGGCGGCGCAGCCGGGACGGCAGGTGGTGTCGATGTCCGGCGACGGCGGCTTCGCGATGCTGATGGGCGATCTGATCACGCTGACCCAGGCCAAGCTGCCGGTGAAGGTCGTGATCTTCAACAACAGCGTGCTCGGCTTCGTCGCGCTGGAGATGAAGGCCGCCGGCTTCATCGAGACCGGGGTCGATCTGAAGAATCCGGATTTCGCGGCGATGGCCCGCGCCATGGGCATTCACGGCGTCAGGGTGGAGGATCCCGGCGAGCTCGAGGGCGCGATCCGCGACGTCTTCGCGCATGACGGCCCGGCGGTGCTCGATGTCGTGACCGCGACGCAGGAATTGTCGATGCCGCCGACCATCACGCTGGAGCAGGTGAAGGGCTTCAGCCTGTGGGTGCTGCGTGCCGTGATGAGCGGCCGCGGCGACGAGGTGGTCGATCTCGCCAAGACCAATCTCTTGCCGCGCTGAGCGCAACAAAAGCGTCCGCCCTGGCTGGAGCACAGGGCGGACGCCGTCCGATACCGCCGATTACTGCTTCTGCTTGCCGTCCTTGTCGAAGGACGAAATGTACGCCCAAACGTTCTGGGCCTCGGTCTCGTTCTTGATGCCGGCGAACGCCATCTTGGTGCCGGGGATCTTGGCCTTCGGATCCTTGATGTATTCGAGGAACTGCTCCTTGTTCCAGGTGATGCCGGAATTCTTGTTGGCATCGGAATAATTGTAGTCCGGTGCGGAGCCGGAATGGCGGCCGTCGAGGCCGTTGAGCTCGGGGCCGACCTTGTTCTTGGCGCCTTCGCCGATCGCGTGGCAGGCGAGGCATTTGTTGAACGAGGTCTTGCCGGCGGCGGCATCCTGCGCCAGCGCGGAGGATGCTGTGGCCAGCGATGTGACGACCGCCAGCGCGCTCAAGGTCTTTAGGTTCATGGGGTTCTCTTCGTTTCGTCCCGGGGGGTAGTGATCTTTTGTGGCATGTCCGGCTTGGACAGGACAAGCCACGAAACTTTGACAGGTTTCATGACCGCCCGCTTGTCCGAGAGAGAACTCGTCATTGCCGGGCGGGGCAATCCGACCTTCGGCCGGGTGACTGTAACAAGGCGACTGAAACAGGTGCAGACGTGATTGATTTGTCGTAACAAATCGGCAAAGGGCAAACGCCCGCCGAGGGAACAGCAATGTCCATCATGATGCCGGCGGCCGACCAGGCCGTGCTTGCTCGCCGCGCCGAAATCGTGGCCGCCTTGCGCGCCATCGTCCCGGGTGAGGGCGTGATCGACAGCGCCGCCGAGATGCTGGCCTATGAATCCGACGGCCTGACCGCCTATCGGCAGCCGCCGATGGTCGTGGTGCTGCCCGATACCACCGAGCAGGTCGCAAAGGTCCTCAAATACTGCCAGGGCCAAGGCATCAAGGTGGTGCCGCGCGGCTCCGGCACCTCGCTGTCCGGCGGCGCGCTGCCGCTCGCCGACGCCGTGCTGCTGGGCCTCGGCAAGTTCAAGCGGATTCGCGAGATTGACTTCGACAACCGCGTCGTTGTCACCGAGCCCGGCGTCACCAACCTTGCGATCAGCCAGGCGGTCGCCCATGCCGGCTTCTACTATGCGCCCGATCCGTCGTCGCAGATCGCCTGCTCGATCGGCGGCAATGTCGCGGAGAATTCCGGCGGCGTGCACTGCCTGAAATACGGCATGACCACCAACAACGTGCTGGGCTGCGAGATCGTGCTGATGTCGGGCGAGATCCTGCGCATCGGCGGCAAGTCGGCCGAGAATGCCGGCTACGATCTGATGGGCATCATCACCGGCTCGGAGGGCCTGCTCGGCGTCATCACCGAGATCACGGTGCGCATCCTGCAGAAGCCGGAGACGGCGCGCGCGCTGATGGTCGGCTTCGCCGAGGTCGAGGCCGCCGGCGAATGCGTCGCACGGATCATCGGCGCCGGCATCATCCCGGGCGGCATGGAGATGATGGACAAGCCCGCGATCCACGCCGCCGAGGCCTTCGTTCATGCCGGCTACCCGCTCGACGTCGAGGCGCTTTTGATCATCGAGCTCGATGGTCCCCAGATCGAGGTCGACGAGCTGATCTCGCGGGTCGAGAGCATCGCCAAGGGCTGCGGCTCCGTGACGCTGCAGATCTCCAATTCGGAGGCCGAGCGCAACCTGTTCTGGGCCGGCCGCAAGGCGGCGTTCCCCGCGGTCGGGCGCATCTCGCCGGACTATCTCTGCATGGACGGCACCATCCCGCGCGGCGCGCTGCCGAAGGCGCTGGCGCGGATCCGCGACCTCTCGGAGAAATATGGTCTCGGCGTCGCCAATGTGTTCCACGCCGGCGACGGCAATCTGCATCCGCTGATCCTCTACGATGCCAACAAGCCGGGCGAGATCGAGAAGGCCGAGGCGTTCGGCGCCGACATCCTGCGCTGCTGTGTCGAGCTCGGCGGCGTGCTCACCGGCGAGCACGGCGTCGGCATCGAGAAGCGCGATTTGATGCCGGAGATGTTCACCGAGGTCGACCTCAACCAGCAGCAGCGGCTGAAATGCGCCTTCGATGCCGAGGGCCTGCTCAACCCCGGCAAGGTGTTTCCGACGCTGCATCGCTGCGCCGAGCTCGGCCGCGTCCATGTCCACGCCGGCAAGCTGGCCTTCCCGGACATCCCGCGGTTCTAGTACCGTCGCAGCAGGCCGACCGCCGCGCCGCTGTCGCCATATGCGGCGCAGGCTCTTTCCGGGTCTTCGATCAATTCCGAGCGGACGCGCTTGAAGGTCTTTCCGGCCGCTTCGGACACTTCGGGGCGGAATTTATCCGGATCGTAGTCATTGCCGTCGTGGGCCTTGATGGCCGCGTCAAAGGCGTTGATCAGTGCCATCGCGGCATCAGGGCTGCCGAGCGCTCTGGCGCCGAGTTGAACGCCGCCCGCACCGTTGGCCTCATAGCCGGTGCAGCGTTGTTCGAGCACGGCGGCTGCGGTGGCGAGCTGTTCGAGGAACGTCGCCTCGGCGTCGGTGAGAATTGCGGCACGCGCCTGTCCTGCCACCATCATCGAGAGCAGCGCGACGGCTGTCAGTTTGATGTTCATTGGGGCGATTCTCCCTGCGGCGGTCGAGCCGCGATCACAATCACCGGTCGCCGAACGATACATTTCGACGGATTGCGCTCACCAGCCGATAACCTTAACCGATGCTTGCCGCGACGACCGTCAGGGCCACCGCTGCGCGTCGTGCAGTTTGCGGCTTGCACCATTTACACGGCCTTCAACTGTTCCCCGGTATTTTCGCAAGATGCACGTCTTCGGGAGCACATCGATGCCCAGCCTGGCCGATCAGCTGGCGCTTTCGCGCAATCGGCCCGCGGGTTTCGACTACATGCGGATCGCGCTGGCATCGACGATCATCTGCCTGCACGGCGCGAACGTGACGCTCGGGCTCGGCCGGGCGCTGGAAATCCAGAGCACGCTTCGCATCGGCATCGCGATGATCCTGGCGCTGTTCTTCTCCCTGAGCGGCTTCCTGGTGACAGCAAGCCTGCAGCGCTGCAAGAGCCTGATTTCCTTCCTCGGCCTGCGCGTGCTTCGGATCGGGCCCGCGCTCGCGGTCGAGACGACGCTGTCGGCCATCATCATTGGTTCGGTCTTCACCGAACTGCCGTTGGCGGAGTATGTCGCCGACCCGAAATTCCACGCCTATTTTCTCAATATCGTCGGCGACATCCATTACGAGCTGCCGGGCGTATTCCTGCACAATCCGCTGCCGGACGTGGTGAATGCCCAGCTCTGGACGGTGCCGTACGAATTGTGGTGCTACGTCGTGCTGGCGCTGCTCGCGGTGACCACGATCTGCTTCAACCGGGTGGCCTACCTTGTGTTCCTGGTGGTCGTTCAGGTCGCGCTGGCGAGCTACGACATCTACCGCTGGGACGAAGTGCCGATCCAGCTTCGCCCGCATCTTCTGGTGTTCTGCTTCCTTGCCGGCGTCGGCTTCTACCTCTGGCGCGACAAGGTGCCGTTCAACCGCACCGTCTGCCTGCTGGCGTTGGTGGCCTGTGCCGCCGGCATGGCCACGGGACGCGGCGACGCGCTGGCGCCGGTGCCGGCCGCCTATGTCGCATGCTATCTCGGCCTGATGAATCCACGGCGGAGCTGGATCGTATCGTCAGGCGACTACTCCTACGGGCTCTATCTCTATGGCTTCGTCATCCAGCAATGCGTTGCCTCGTTCGGCCCGCCGGTCCAGCATTGGTATCTGAACATCCTGATCAGCCTGCCGCTCGCCTTCGGCGTCGCCGTCGCGTCCTGGCATCTCGTCGAGAAACATGCGCTTCGGCTGCGGGGTCATGTCGAGACGCTTGAGGCCGCGGTGCTGTCGCGGATCGCGATCGTCGGTTTCTGGCGCAAGCCGCCCGAGCGGGTCGAGCTGCACGCAAGGCTCGGCAACAGCAGCGCGTCGATCTGACCTGCGCCCGCGGGAAGGGGAGCCCCGGTTCTGATTGAATCAGAACCGAGGCTCCAGCTTCTTGTTTTGACGCGTTTTCTTCGCGCGAACCGGGGCCACTTCGCTCGAAAACGCTCTGGTATCCTCCCCGCCGCGCCACCGTTCACAGCAGCGCGTATTGCGTCCGCTCGCGCTTGGCGAGCAGCGGCAGCGCCTGCTCCGCGATATAGGTCTTGAAATAGGCGCTCTCCGCATGCGCCTTGAACGCCGCTTCGTCCTGGAACAATTCGTAGAACAGGAACTGCGCCGGATTGTCCTTGCCGCGGCCGATCAGGAACAGCTTGGTGCCGGGGTCCTTCTGCGCCTCGGGCAGGAAGCTGTCGAGGATTGCCGCGACCTTGTCGGCCTGGCCTTCCCTGGCTTCCCATTGCGCGACGACCAGAAGGCCTGACGTGTTGATCGCATCGCTGATGGTTCTCGTGCTCATCGCATAGTGCTTCATCTGCATTCCTCCGTTGTTTTGCTCCGATCGCGCTTGCGATCCGGCCCAGGGCGAGACGCCGGCGATCGTCATGATCGCGGCGAACGAGCCGATGGCCGATCGTCGGGTGAGCATCATCGTCGTGGTGGGAGCTTCCGAACGCTTCATGATCGCCTCCAGATGATTGGCGCCAACCGTCATGCCGGCCGAACCGCAAGGCGAGAGATAGTGGATCGCTCGTTGAACTCGGTTAGGTGGCGATCGAAGTGTCGATGTCGTGAACATTTCGATCATGATCGAAGCGTTGCGGCAGCGCGACGTGCGACAAATGGATGACTTAGACCAACGCTGGAGCCGGCCATGCAGACCATCGCCCCCGAGCTTGCCGAACTCGCCGCCCTGATCGCCGATTCCGGCCGCGCCGGCATCCTGTCGCGCCTGATGGACGGGCGCGCGCAGACCGCGAGCGAGCTGGCGCGGGTCGCGAGCGTCACGCCGCAGACCGCGAGCTGGCATCTGGCGCGGCTGGTCGAGCGTGCGCTGCTCAAGGTCGAGCGGCGCGGTCCGCGCCGCCTCTACCGGCTGGCCACCCCGCTGGTTGCGCAGATGCTCGAGGGGATGATGACGGTCGCGGCGATCGATCCGCATCCGTCCCGGCCGCCGCCGTGGATCGATGCGGAAATGCGCCGCGCCCGAACCTGCTACGACCATCTTGCCGGCGAGCTCGGCGTCGCCGTCACCGACGCAATGCGGGAACACGGCCACCTCCACCTCGACCAGGAAGCCGGCGAGCTGACCGCGTCGGGCCGCGCATTCCTCCGTGATCTCGGCATCGACCTGCGTGCGCCGGCGCGAAGCCGGCGGCTGTTGTGCCGGCCCTGTCTCGACTGGAGCGAGCGGCGTCCGCATCTGGCCGGGCGGGCAGGGGCCGCGGTCGCCGACCTCGCGTTGCAGCGCGACTGGATCCGGCGCCGGCCGCAGGGCCGTTCGGTCGAGATCACCGAGGCCGGGCTCGTCGCATTCAGGGACCTGTTCGGCGCGCGCATTTGATTTCGGAGCCGAATTTCGATACCGCCTAGCGGGTGGAAACGCTCAAAGTCAGAGACATCAAGGATGTCGAAGAGGTGGTGCGCGCGGCTGTCGCCAGCGAGCAGCCGCTCGAGGTCATCGGTCATGGATCGAAGCGCGCCATCGGCCATCCGATGCCGACCAATGCGGTACTCGACGTCTCGGTGCTGAACGCCGTCACGTCCTATGAGCCGAACGAGCTGATCATCAGCGTCGAGGCCGGTGCGCCGCTCGCCGACGTGCAATCCCTGATCGATGCCAAGAACCAGCAATTCGCCTTCGAGCCGATGGACATTTCGGTGCTGCTCGGCGGCGCGGGCGCCGGCACGATCGGCGGCATGATCGGTGCCGGCCTTGCCGGTCCGCGCCGCATCAAGGCCGGCGGCATCAGGGATCATCTGCTCGGCGCCCACGCCGTGTCCGGGTTCGGCGACAGCTTCAAGACCGGCGGGCGGGTGGTGAAGAACGTCACCGGCTACGACCTCTGCAAGCTGCTCACCGGATCCTGGGGCACGCTGGCGGTCATGACCGAGGTGACGCTCAAGGTCATGCCGAAGCCGGAAGCGGAACGCACCCTGGTGCTGCGCTCCCTCGACGACGTCACGGCCAACAAGGCGATGACGGCGGCGCTGGGGTCGCCCTTCGACGTCTCGGGCGCGGCGCATCTGCCCGGCTCGGTGCTGCGGTCCGCAACCGGGGCGCTCGCCGGTCTCGCGGCCGCCGGTCAGCCGGTCACGCTGGTGCGGCTCGAGGGGATCTCGGCCTCGGCGGCACACCGGGCCGCGTCGCTGAGCCAGACGCTTTCATCCTATGGAACGGTCGACAGCCTTGCTGACGACGCCTCGGTTGCGATCTGGAGCGCGCTGCGCGACGTGGCGCCGTTCGCGACAAACGGTGCGCTCGGTGCCTGGCCGGTGTGGCGCATCGTTTGCCCGCCGGCCTCAGGCGGCGCGCTGGGCCAGGCGCTGGCGCGCTCGACCGGCGGCGACGTGATCTATGACTGGGGTGGCGGGCTGATCTGGGCCGCGGTGCCGCCCAACGCAGATGCGCAGGCCACCCTGGTCCGCGGCCAGGTCGAGGCGATCGGCGGACATGCCACCCTGCTCCGGGCCACTGAGGATGTGCGCCGTGCGGTCGACGTGTTCCAGCCGCAGGCCGCCGGGCTTGCCGCGCTGGGCGAACGTGTCAGGGCGAGTTTCGATCCGAGGTCGGTCCTCAACCGCGGCCGGATGACGAAAGGCCTGGGTGCATGAAGACCGAGTTTACCCTGGCGCAGCTCGCCGATCCCGACATCCAGGAAGCCGACAAGATCCTGCGCGCCTGCGTGCATTGCGGCTTCTGCACCGCGACCTGTCCGACCTATGTGCTGCTCGGCGACGAGCTCGATAGCCCGCGCGGCCGCATCTATCTGATCAAGGAGATGCTGGAGAAGGACAAGCCGCCGACGGCGGAGGTGGTCAAGCATATCGACCGCTGCCTGTCGTGCCTCGCCTGCATGACCACCTGTCCGTCGGGCGTCAACTACATGCACCTCGTCGACCAGGCCCGGGTCAGGATCGAGCGGGACTATCAGCGGCCGCTGACCGAGCGGCTGCTGCGGTCGGTGCTCGCCCTCGTGCTGCCGCGGCCGGGCTTGTTCCGGATCAGCATGGTCCTGGCCGGGCTCGCCCGTCCGTTCGCAGCGCTGCTGCCGACGCCGTCGGTCGGCGCGTCGAGCCCCGGCCTGCTGCGGCGGATCAAGGCGATGCTGGCGCTCGCGCCGCGCGGCCTGCCGCAGCCGGGACCGGCAGCGGGAACCGTGTTTGCAGCGACCGGCCGGCGGCGCGGCCGGGTCGCGCTGCTGCAGGGCTGCGCCCAGCAGGTGCTGGCGCCGCGCATCAATCAGGCCGCCATCAACGTGCTGACCCGGCACGGCGTCGAGGTGGTGCTGGTCAGGGACGAGCAATGCTGCGGCGCGTTGACCCATCACATGGGACAGGACGGCGACGCGCTGGCGCGCGCGCGGGCCAACATCACGGTGTGGCAAAGGGAAGCGGACCAGAACGGGCTCGACGCCATCCTGGTGACGACCTCGGGCTGTGGGACAGTTGTCAAAGACTACGGCTACCTGCTGCGCGAGGACAAAACATTCGCCGAGCCGGCGCAGCGAATCTCGGCACTGGCGAAGGATATCACCGAGTATCTCAGCACTCTCGAGCTCGCACCTTCAACGCAGAAGGGCGACGTCACCGTCGCCTATCACTCGGCTTGTTCGTTGCAGCATGGACAGAAAATCACTCAACTTCCGAAAGAATTGCTTTCCAAGAATGGATTCGTGGTGAAAGATGTACCTGAGAGCCATTTGTGTTGCGGTTCGGCGGGGACCTACAACATTCTCCAGCCCGACATTGCGAGCAGATTGCGCGATCGCAAGGTCGCCAATATTGCGCTTGTCAAACCGGACATGATCGCCGCGGGCAATATTGGGTGCATGGTTCAGATTGCCGGCGGTACGTCAGTTCCTGTGGTGCACACGATTGAGCTTCTCGATTGGGCGACAGGAGGTCCCCGGCCAGGATTGAATTGATCGACTGCCACTCGAGCATGATCCGGACCTCAGCCTTGCCCTGACGCAACGTGTCTGACGCAACTTGTCTTACGCAATGTGTCTGAAGCAATGTGAAGGACCGGCGCTTCCTCGGCCACAGACGCGAAGCGATCGCGCGGCCATCATGCCCGACAAGCGAAGTGGAGGGTGCCTCTCCCCGAGGTGCAGCCAACGTCCGGCAAGCGATCACTTCAATACGCCCGGCGGACTCACATAGCGGCAACAGGAGGACCACGATGGCGAAGTCGAAGAAGGCGAAGAAAAGCAAGAAGGCCAAAAAGGCCAAGAAGGCGGTAGCGGCCAAGAAGAAGTCGGCCAAGAAGTCCGCGAAAAAGTCGGCCAAGAAGGCTGCGAAGAAGTCAGCAAAGAAATCGGCGAAGAAGTCAGCCAAGAAGGCTGCGAAGAAAGCCGCGAAGAAGGCTGCTCCGAAGAAGGCCGCGCCCAAGAAGGCTGCGAAGAAAGCTGCCAAGAAGAGCGCTCCGAAGAAGGCCGCCGCGCCCAAGCCGGCTGCCCCGGTCGCAGCACCGCCGGCGCCCGAACCTGCGCCGCAGCCGGCCCAGAGCTGGGCCACGCCGAGCCACGAGCCGGCGCCGAGCTGGGGCACCTCCGACGGCGAGCACCACTAACCGAACCTGCATTGGTTCACCTGATCGAAGCCGCAGCGGACGCCGCTGCGGCTTTTTCCGTATCGACAGTCCGTAGTTTTGCGGAGCGGACGATTCGCGTCGACGCCGCCCGCAGGCGCGTCGAACCGTTGCTCGTTTCCGGCTGAGTGGGTCGTTCAACCGGAACGGGAGCCTCAGTCTTGTGGTGCAAATGCAACACCCGCCAACCAACGTGTGGCGTCACTGCCAGAACGCCTAAAAAGTCGGCAGATGCATGTCTTTTCGCCTTCTCCAAAATGGGGGTGCGTTTCAGATTGATCACACGCGATTGAGTTGCAGTCCGTTATCGCGCGCCCTGGGGGCCACCGGAACTGGGCTGTCTGGAAAAGTAGATGGGGATCGTCATGAAGAAACTGGCTTTGTTAGCAACGGCGCTAGCAATGATTTCGAGCTCGGCAATGGCAGCTGACATGGCGGTGAAGGCCGTCAAGGCGCCGCCGCCGGCTCCCTTCGATCCCTGGGATATCGCCTTCGGCGCCGGCATCGTCAGCGACTACATCTTCCGCGGCGTCACCCAGTCGAACCACAACCCGTCGGTCACCGCCTATTTCGAGCCGCGCTACAACGTCAACAAGGACCTGCAGCTCTACATCGGCACCTCGACCGAAAGCATCTCGTTCGCCAACCGCGCCGCGGCTGAGGTCGACGTCTACGGCGGTATCCGCCCGACCTTCGGCGCCTTCGCCTTCGACATCGGTGTCTGGGGTTATCTGTATCCGGGCGGAACCTGCTACTTCGGCGCGCCGTTCGACACCGCCGGCAAGCCGCTCAGCCCGGAATGCGCAGTCAACGCTCTGGCGAACGGCAACGTGATGAAGAAGGACGTCTCGTTCTTCGAAGTCTACGGCAAGGTGACCTACACCATCAACGACAACTGGGCGTTCACGCTGAACGAGTACTACTCGCCGAACTTCCTCAACACCGGCGCCTGGGGCAACTACTCCTCGATCATCGGCAAGTACACCGCGCCCAGCACCGTGTTCGGTACCAGCGGCGTCGGCATGTACGTGTCGGGTGAGTTCGGCCGGCAGTGGCTCGGCACCTCGGACAGCTTCTACGGCGTCCCGGCGTTCCCGAACGGCATCAAGTATGCCGACTACAACACCTGGAACATCGGCATCGGCTTCACCTACAAGGTGTTCACGCTCGATCTGCGCTACTCCGACACCGACCTGTCGAAGGGTAATTGCAGCGCCTTCACCAGCGATTTCACCGCCGGCGGCACCACCAACGTCACCCCGATCAATCCGGGCGGCACGGGCTCCAACTGGTGCGGCGCGGCTGGTATCGCCAAGCTCTCGGTCGACCTGACCGCGATGTCCAACCTGAAGTAATTTCCTCTTCCGGGGATCAAGGGGCGGCAGAGCAATCTGCCGCCCCTTTTGTTTTCGGTGGCTTGGTTTTCGGCGGCCGGTGCTGCGGCTTCGATTTCACCTCTTCCTAGGGAGAGGTGACCCGCGCCCGCGGCCCTCGCTCCGCTCGCCTATGACGCCGGAACCTCGACCCTGTCGCGCAAGGTGAAGCGCTCGCCGTCACGGACCAGCGCGACGTTGTGCTCGTGGAACGCATCGAGCGTCGAGCGATGGCCGATCGACACCACCGTGGTGTCGGGCAGCTTCTCGGCGATCAGCCGGTAGAGCGCGGCTTCCGACGGCTCGTCGAGCGAGGCGGTCGCCTCGTCCAGGAACAGGAATTGCGGTGCGTGCAGCAGTGCGCGGGCGATGCCGAGCCGCTGTTGCTCGCCGAGCGACAGCATCCGGTTCCAGTGCGCCTCTTCCCCGAGCCGCGCCGCGAGCTGCGGCAGTCCGACGGCGGTGACGACCTCGCGCACCCGCGCCGCGTCGAATTTCGCGGCCTCGCCCGGATAGACCACGGCGTCGTGCAGTGACCCGATCGGCAGATAGGGACGTTGCGGCAGCATCATCAGCGTGGCACCGGCGGGGACATTGATCGCGCCCTTGCCGAACGGCCAGATGCCGGCGATGGCGCGGAACAGCGTCGACTTGCCGGCGCCGGAGGGGCCGGTGACCAAGGTGCGTGCGTTGCCGGGAAGGCTGAAGCCGTCAGCCGCGAGCAACGGCTTGCCATCGGGCAGGGTGACCACGAGATCGTCGAGTTCGATGCCACGGTCGCCGGCGGGCTTGACGTGGATGATGTCCTGCCGCTGTGCGAGCGCATCGCCGCCGCGGATCGAGCTCTCGAAGCCATCAAGTCGTGCGACCACCGATTGCCATTCGGCCAGCGTCCGGTAGGCCGTGATGAAGAAGGACAGTGACTCCTGCACGCTGCTGAAGGCGGAGGCGGTCTGCATCATGCCGCCGAGCTGGATCTTGTTGGCGAAATAGGCCGGTGCGATCAGCACGTATGGGAAGATCACGGCGGCTTGCGAATAGGTCGCAGTGAAGGCGGTCAGCTTCTTGGTTCGCTGCATGATGTCGAGCCAGTTCCCGACCACGAATCCGAAACGATTGAGCAACCGCGTGCGCTCCGCCGGCTCACCCTCGAGCAGCGCGATCTGCTCGGCGTTCTCGCGGGTGCGCACCAGGTTGAAACGGAAATCGGCTTCGAAGCGCTGCTGCCGGAAGTTGAGGTCGACCAGCGGCCGGCCGATCAAATGGGTCAAGGTTGTGCCGAGGATCGCGTAGATCAGTGCGCCCCAGACCAGATAGCCGGGAAGCGCGATGTCGTTGCCGAACAGATGCAGCGGCGCCTGATTGGACAGGCCCCACAGGATGACCACGAAGGATGCAAGCGTGACCACGGAGCTCAACAGTCCGATCCCGAGCGTCAGGGTCTGTTCGACGAAGCGCTGGGTGTCGTCGGCGATACGCTGGTCCGGGTTGTCGGCCGCATCGCCGAGCAACTGCATGCGGTAGTGGTTGGCATCGTGCAGCCAGCCGCCGAGATAGCGCGTGGTCATCCAGCGCCGCCAGCGGATCTGCAGCCATTGATTGAGATAGAGCTGGTAGACTTTCAGGGCGATCCAGAACGCCGCGAGCACGCAGAAATAGCCGATCTGATAGGTGAAGACCGCCTGATCGCGTTCCTGCAGCGCATTGTAGAAGACATTGTTCCAGCGGTTGAACAGCACGGTGAGAAAGACGCTGGCAAGCTCGATGACAATAACCGCGGCCAACAGTCCCCGGCCTGCCCATTTGTCATCGGAGTTGAAATAGGGCGAGGCGATGCGCCACACCGTCGCGAGCGTCGAGCGAATGTTTTTCACAGATTATCGTCTCCGGGGAAGCGGCCACAAAGGCCTGAAGAATCGGGACAATCAGGGCGATCCTCGACTAAAGTCGTAGGTCTGGCATGCAAGCGTTGGCTTGTCCCGGCGATCGAGTCAACCCTAGCATGACGACAACGGCGAGGGGCGGGGGACCTTCGATTTTTCGCGAGGATGTGAGCGATCCTTACCGATCGTTCATTCGCGAGCCGGGGCTACGACTTTTCCGACGGACTCCCGCATTCGCACCAGCGCGTCTGGCCGCGCCGATGCCGGCGCGCTGCATAAAAATGTGGGAAGGATCCCGAGATGAACACCTGGAATCAAATCTACAATCCGCTGGGCAATGCGGGGCTGTCGACGATCGCCGCCGCGGTTCCCGTGGTCACGCTGCTTGTCCTGATCGCCAGCGGCAAGGTGAAGGCGCATATCGCCGCCATCATCGCCGTGATCGTGACGAACCTGATCACGATCTTCGTCTTCACGATGCCGGCCGGCATGTCGGTCCGCGCCACGCTGCTCGGCGTCGTCACCGGGTTCTTCCCGATCGGCTGGATCGTGCTCAATGTCATCTTCCTCTACCAGGTCACGGTGAGGTGCGGAAAGTTCGAGCTGCTCAAGCGCGCGGTCGGCGGCGTCACCGAGGATCGCCGCCTGCAGCTGCTCTTGATCGCATTCTCGTTCGGCGCCTTCTTCGAGGGCGCCTCGGGGTTCGGCACGCCGGTCGCCATCACCGGCGCGGTGCTGATCGGGCTCGGCTTCTCGCCGCTTGCGGCCTCCGGCCTGTCGCTGATCGCCAACACCGCACCGGTCGCGTTCGGTGCGCTGGGCACGCCGATCCAGGGCCTTTCTTCGGTCACCGGGCTCGATCCCTATATCCTCGGCGCGATGGTCGGCCGCCAGTTGCCGCTGTTCTCGCTGATCGTGCCATTCTGGGTGGTGTGGGCGTTCGCGGGCTGGCGCGGCATGAAGGAAGTGTGGCCGGCGATCCTGGTCACCGGCGTGTCGTTCGCGGTCCCGCAATATGTGATCTCGAACCACATCAATCCGTGGATCGTCGACATCGGCGCCTCGCTGATCTCGATGGGCGCGCTGATCCTGTTCCTGAAGGTGTGGCAGCCGCAGCAGCTCTGGCTGTCGCCGAAACTGCGCGGCCGCGATGAATCGGCGGCGACGATGGCTTCCGCTCCGCCTCTCGACAAGACGCCGCTGACCCAAAGCGAATTGTGGAGCGCACTGCTGCCGTGGATCATCGTCTGCATCCTGATGTTGATCTGGGGCAACGGCGCCTTCAAGACCTGGGCCAACGCCAACTTCACCTGGAACTATGCGGTCCCCGACCTCGACAAGCTGATCTTCAAGGTGCCGCCGGTGGCCGCCAAGCCGACGCCGGAAGGCGCGGTGTTCAGCTTCACCTATCTGTCGTTCACCGGCACCGGCATGCTGATCGCGGCGATCATCTCGGGTCTGTTGATGGGCTTCTCGCCGCTCAAGCTGATCGCCGAGTATGGCCGCACCATCCGCATCTGCGCGATCTCGCTGATCACGATCTCGGCGATGCTGGCGATCGGCACGCTGACCCGGCTCTCCGGCGTCGACGCCACGCTCGGTCTCGCTTTCGCCGCGACCGGCGTGCTGTATCCCTTCTTCGGCACCTTGCTCGGCTGGCTCGGCGTGGCGCTGACCGGATCGGATACCGCCTCCAACGTGCTGTTCGGCAATCTGCAGAAGATCACCTCCGAGCAGCTCGGCCTGTCGCCGATCCTGATGGCGGCGGCGAACTCGTCCGGCGGCGTGATGGGCAAGATGATCGACGCGCAATCGATCGTGGTCGCCTCGACCGCCACCAACTGGTACGGCCACGAGGGCTCGATCCTGCGCTACGTGTTCCTGCACTCGATCGTGCTGGCGTGCCTGGTCGGTCTGTTCGTGACGCTGCAGGCCTATGTGTATCCGTTCACGGAGCTGGTCTTGAAATAACGCGGCGAGGCGTCGCCCAAACGAAATCCCCGCGGGTCACGAGCCCGCGGGGATTTGCATTTTCAAGCTATTTTTCTCGGGCGGCCAAGCTGGCCAATCCCGGCCTCGTCCCATAGAAGGGGCGGCATCAGAGCATGATCCGGAAAAGTGGAAGCCGGTTTTCCGAATGGATCATGCTCAAGAGCGATCCTGGGAATGGCATGTTTCGATGAAGCGGATTCTGAACGGCGGCATGGCCGCGTTGGCGCTCCTTGCCGCGGCTCTTGTCGCGATTCCAGCCGAGGCTCAGGAAGGCTTCCCGTTCGGCGACGTGATGACGCTCGACGCCGCGCGCATGCCGGGCTCCAAGCGGATCCCCTCGATCGAGGTCGGCGACAATGGCGAGGTGATCCTCGAGCTCTGGTGCGATGGCGGCAAGGGTCAGTTCTCGGTTGCCGGCAACACCATCGTCTTCGTTCCCGGCGCGATGGAGAACCGCAACTGCACGCCGGACCGGGCGCAGGCCGACAAGGATCTGCTGGCGGCGCTCGGCGACATGACGAGCTGGCGGCGGCACAATGAAGAGGTGATCTTCTCCGGAAGCAAGTCGCTGCGCTTCCTGATCAACGGCAACTGACCGCGGTCGATCGCGTCGGCGCAGGCATTCAGGGCGTCGCGATCAATCCGCTTGCGGTGGCGACGATCCAGCGATTGCCCCAGCGCACGATGGAATCGACCCGGCCAAGGCCGGGGACGACGTCGCCCCGCGCGGCCATCTTGACGCCCTCCGGGCCCTCGAGCACGGCGGTGCCGTCGCGGACCTCGACCACCGACCATCCGGGAATCGTGCTCGGCCGCGTCTCCGGTCCCGCTGCCAGCTGCGGCTTCGATCCGAGCATGGCGGCTTGCGCGCCGAGCGTCGTCGGCGCGGCCCCCAGCACTTGCGGGCGCGGGCTGGCGGGGGTGGTCTTCGGAATGCTGCCGGTGACCGATGGCTCGGCATTGGACGCGGTCCGCCGCGGGCTCTCGCTTCTTCGGCTCGGCGGTGCCTCCGCGACGTGCGGGACGGGCGCTTCCTTCTGGGCGACCGGGAGGGGGGCGGGGCTGGCAAAGTCGTGCCAGTTGGCGCCACCGGTCCATCCCAATACGAAGCTTGCGGCGAGCGCCGTGGCGGCCAGCAGCGCGGTGCCGATGCGGTCGGCGAACGGCTCCCGCAGCAGCAGGGCGGCGTCGTGGTTCTCGTTGGAGACGTCCCAGAGGTCCGCCGCCGTCTGCGCCGGCGAATGACCCTCCGTCGCATCTGTCGGCCAGATGCTCTCGGGGTTGATCGGCTCGCGGTCTTGCATGGCGTGACCTGTGTTCGGTGACGCAAAGGATGATCCTCGAAACTAAATCGAGCCTTAATTTTCGGTGACCGAACTGCGGCAGCACGAAGTCTTTTGGTCGCAGGCCCCGTAAATTGACGGGGCATCACGCATGAGTACGGGCGCTATCAAGTCTTGTGCAGCCTTGGATCGGCGCCCCGCGCGCAGCGGTCGTTTCCGGACGTGGTCTCCGCAAAGCGGGTCGTTTCGGCGTGCGGCCACGGCTATAGCGGACGCATGCTCGACTTCGCCGCACAATATGCAGCCTTTCAATGCCGCGACCCGGCCTGGGACGGCATCGTGTTCGTCGCGGTCAAGACCACCGGCGTGTATTGCCGCCCGGTCTGCCGTGCGCGCACGCCGCTCGCCCGCAATGTGCGGTTCTATGGCAGCGCCGCCTCCGCCGAGCGCGCCGGTTTCCGGCCCTGCCTGCGCTGCCGTCCCGAGGCGGCGCCGTTCTGTCCGGCATGGAAGGGCACCAGGACGACCGTCGAGCGTGCGCTGGCGCTGATCGAGGACGGCGCACTCGACCACGGCAATATCGCCGCGCTGGCCGATCGGCTCGGCATCGGCGCGCGCCATCTGTCGCGCCTGTTCGCCGCGCATCTCGATGCCTCGCCGCTGCAGGTCGCGCTGTCGCGGCGCGTGCAGCGTGCCAAGCGCCTGATCGACGGCGGCG
Organism: Bradyrhizobium macuxiense; assembly: GCF_007993935.1. Taxonomy (GTDB): domain Bacteria; phylum Pseudomonadota; class Alphaproteobacteria; order Rhizobiales; family Xanthobacteraceae; genus Bradyrhizobium; species Bradyrhizobium macuxiense_A. The sequence goes on from NZ_VITY01000005.1 coordinate 279,479, forward strand.
ATCTTCCGCTCGCGCTGGTGGCGCAGCGCGCCGGCTTCTCCAGCGCAAGGCGCATGAACGCCGCCTTCGCAAAACTCTACGGCCGCTCGCCCGCCTCGTTGCGACGGAAGCGGCCGCCAGGCGTCACGATGCAACCCAATGGAGACCAGCAATGGCCAAGAGCTACGGCAAGAGCTACGGCACCGTCAGTGCCGAACAGAAACTCGCGATGAGCGGCCTCGACTTCGTCCAGGGGCTCGCCTCTGGCGCCCTGCCGCTCAACACCATCGCGCGGACGCTCGGCTATGACGTCACCGAGGCCGAGCGCGGCCGCGTCGTCGTCACGCTGCTGCCGACCGACGCGCATCTCAATCCGGCCGGCACCGTGCATGGCGGTCTCACCGCGACGCTGCTCGACAGCTGCATGGGCCTTGCGGTGCAGTCGACGCTCGACGCCGGTACCAGCCAGACCACCCTCGAGTTCAAGATCTCGTTGCTGCGTCCGATCACGCCCGACACCGGCCCGATCCGGGCCGAGGGCCATGTGCTCAATTGCGGCCGCCGCGTCGGCACCGCCGAGGGCAGGGTCACCGACACGAAGGGACGGCTGCTTGCGCACGGCACGACGACGTGCCTGATCTTTCCGGCTTGATGCGGATTGCCTTGTAGGCGCCGGCACGGCACCCAAAGATGCGATGCCGGCCCAGTAACATTGGAGCGTGTTAGTCGACGAAGGGCGGTTTCAACCCGCGTAGCCACTCGGTTCGGGCAGGCGAATGAGACCGAGCTGAAGCATGGCGGTGATCGCATCTTCCTGTCCGAGCTCCTCGGCGATCCGTCCGTCCTGCACGCGCAGCACGGTGGTGCCGGCGAACGTCATCTTGCGGCCGGAGGCCGCGGGCAGCGAGCCAAGCCGGAAGTCGCTGAACGCGGGTCCGGTGTGGGTGCCGCCGCCTTCCCAACGGCCGACGACGAGGTCGCCTTCCGCGACGAGATCGCCGACGCCCCAGAAATTCAGATCCGGAAACGCCTCGCGAAACTCGGTCATGAACTTGGTCACCGCGGCGCGGCCCTTCTTCGGCTCGTGCATCGGGTAGTGCACGACAATGTCGGCGGTGGCGAGCTCGTTGATGATGCGCGGATTCCAGGGGTTGCCCCAGAATTCCTTGAACCAGCGGCCCACGACGTTCTTGTTGTCCTCTGACATCTGTTCGTCTCCATTTGCGCGTTGCCGGTATCGCGGCCGGCGTTGTGTCGATGCGCGCATTAGGCAATTTGAGACGCGTGTCGCACCACCCGATTCCGGATCGGGCGTGCTGTCAGCCTTCGGACGAAATTCCGCTTTGTCGATATGATGCTTGGCGCCGCTTCCCGAACGTCGTCGCGCAATCGGGAAGCGGGTGGCTTACCGCCACACCGACTTGTCGGCGTCCCAGCGCTGGCCCTTGAACTCCTTGAGCAGCGCGTCGATCGCACCGTTGTCGTCCTTGGCCTCGCTGCCTTCCTCGTCGCTGCTGGAATCGTCGGACAGATTCAGCTTGGCGCCGGCGCTGTCGTCCGAGGTCGAGACGGTGGGGCTCGAGACCCACAGCATCAGCTTGTCGGAGCTGCCGGGCTTGTCGGGCGAGACGAGGGCGGTGACCTCGTAGTTCTGGGTGAGGCCGAGCGCAGGGTAGACTGCGCTGGGGCGCTTCAGCACCAGCTTGAGCTTGCCGGTGTTCGCATTCCATGTCGCGGAGGCGGGCTTTGCGACAAGCGCCTTCGCCAGCACGCCAGAGACCGCGGTTGCGAGCTTGTCCTTGTTGATCTTGTCGCCGTCGCGCCAGTCGGCGGCGGCGAAGCGGATGGTGCGGTCCATCTCGACCACGCCGCTGGTCCAGCCGGCCGCCGTGACGCCGGGCGCCGCTTTCACCTTGGCGAGCAGCGCGCCGGCGTGCTCGGGGTCGACGGTGAGATTGATGGTCTGCTCGCCGGAGCGCATCGCATCGCAGGTCACCGAGAGGCTCGAGGTGCCGATCTCGACGGCCTCGCCCTTCAGGCTCTTGAGGAAGTCCGCGGCTGCATCGAGCTTCACCCGCACGCCGATCGATTCCGGCGAAACGTCGGTGAAGTCCTTCGGCTGCGGCGTGATGCCGTCCTCGGTGGCCTGGTTGTCCTGGAATTCCTTCTCGCTGAGATCGGAATTGTCGGTCGAGGCGACCTCGGTCACGGTCTGTTCGATCGTGATTTGGCCACGGAACTCGAAACTGTCGCCGGTCTGCTTGCGGTTCAGCTTGATCGTGACCGGCTGCTTGTCGGCGACGCTCTGGGTGCTGCCGGACAGCGTCTGGCCGTTGACGGTGAGGTTGGCGACGAAGCGGTCCTTGCGGTCGGAGCTCTTGTCGGCGGGATAGCAGACGTCGAGCACGGCCGCGGTCACGGTCTTGCCCTGGCGGGTTTCCTTCAGCACGACGTCGGCGTTGCCGTCCATCAGGCCGTCGATCGCGGTGAAATAGCGCGTCTCGGGGCCGCCACCGGCTGCCGGCTTCGTTTGCAGCTTCATCTGGGCGAGGGCAGGCGCCGAGGCGATGGCAAGACCGAGCAGCAGGAGCGGGAGCGCGCGCATACGATGAGTCCTCGAAGGGCAGAATCGGTTCCGTCGTAACTAGCAAACCTCCGTGTCATTGCGCAAAAAAGAAGGCCGCGTGACGGCGGCTGCCGCGTTTGGAACGACTTGACCTTTGGCACTTTCATGACGAACGCAGACGTGCCGTGCGTTATCCGCGGCCGTCAGGTTCCTCGCCTTTCTCAAGCCTGCCGCGCAGCGTCGTCACGACGCGGCTCACGGTTTCGATGTCCGTCACAGACAGTCCGTCGGAAAGGCCGTTCACCCAGGGCAGTTGCAGGCGCATCGCCGCGTCGAACGCTTGCCGGCCCTTGTCGGTCAGTACGACGAGCTGGGCGCGGCGGTGATGCGGATTGGTCTCGAATGTGACGAGCCCTTCCCTTTCGAGGTCGTTGACGATGCGCTGCACGTTCTGCCTGGCAGCGCCGAGGTCGCGCGCCAGCCACGCGACCGGTTGCGGGCGTTCGGCGGTGACGATGGCGCCGAGGATCTGCCAGCGGGCGCTGGTCAGCCCGAGCCCCGCCACCAGCCGGTCGCCTGACGTGAACAGCAGACTGTTGAGCCGGAACAGGTCGAGAATCAGGCCGCTCAGGGCTTCACCCGCCGGCGTTCGCTTGGTCTGTGGCATTTGTCACCATAGGTGTATGTTGACATCATAATGTCAATATTGTTATGTATCGATATGATCGAAATGACATCATAGCACCATATCAACGGAGCAAGCCATGCCGCATATGCGTCCCCTGGACCCCGCATTCCCGATCGACCGCCAGCTCGCGGTCGAGGCCACCAACGTCGTGCTCGTCAACCTCTTCACGCTCGATGCGGCCGACGAGGACACCTTCCTCAGGGCTTGGCAGGACGACGCCGCCATCATGAAGCGGCAGCCCGGTTTCATCTCGACCCAGCTGCACCTCGCGCTCGGCGACAGCCCGGCCTACCTGAATTACGCGGTGTGGGAATCCACCGCCGCCTTCCGCGCCGCCTTCATCAACCCGGAGTTCAGGGCCAAGCTCTCGGCCTATCCGGCCTCGGCGGTGGCATCGCCGCATCTGTTCCGGAAGGTCGCGGTGGCTGACATCTGCGTCGCGTAGTTTCCTATTCGTCATGGCCGGGCCTGTCCCGGGCCATCCACGTCATTGCGAGCGAAGCGAAGCAATCCATCGTGCCGCAAGCGGAAAAATGGATTGCTTCGTCGCTATCGCTCCTCGCAATGACAGTGATGCCAAGCATCACAGCCCGTCGGCGAAGGAAAAAGCGAAGTTTGGATGTCGTCACAAAGATCGGTCAGCTATGCACCAGCATGCCGACGCCGAGCGTGGCGACACCGGTCAGAAAGGCTATGTCGAGAAATCGCAGCGGCGCCTTTGGACGATGACCGATCGAACCGAAGATGACGTAATAGAGCCCATAGCCCGCGCCGAGCACGGCGAACGTCAGCGTCTGCTTGAACCAGAACGTCACGACGACGGCAAAGGCATCGACGCTGTCCTGGACATAGGCGCCCAGCGCGAGCACCGCGCCGATCGCGTAGAACAGTGCGAGCGTTGTCGTCAGTGATTTGGCGTCGCGGGACATCGGATCGTCTTTACATCTCGATCGTGATCAAATCGCAAAAAAGAAGGCCGCCCGGAGGCGGCCTTCGATCTCGATGTCGATGTGCGGAGGGGGCTTAGAAGCCGCCCATGCCGCCCATTCCACCCATGCCGCCGCCCGGCATCGCCGGCGCCGCGTCCTTCGGCACTTCGGCGACCATGGCTTCGGTGGTCACCAGCAGGCCGGCCACGGAGGAGGCGTCCTGCAGCGCAGTGCGCACCACCTTGGCGGGGTCGATGATGCCCTTGTCGACCATGTCGACATAGTCCTCGGTCTGGGCGTCGAAGCCGAAGGTCTCCGACTTGTTCTCGAGGATCTTGCCGACCACGATCGAGCCCTCGACACCGGCGTTCTCCGAGATCTGGCGGACCGGAGCTTCGAGTGCCTTGAGCACGATATTGATGCCGGCCTGGACGTCGGCATTCGGGTTGGTGAGACGGCCGACCGCCTTCTTGGCGCGCAGCAGCGCGACGCCGCCGCCCGGCACGATGCCTTCCTGCACCGCGGCGCGGGTCGCGTTCAGCGCGTCCTCGACACGATCCTTCTTCTCCTTGACCTCGACCTCGGTCGCACCGCCGACCTTGATCACGGCAACGCCGCCGGCGAGCTTGGCGAGGCGCTCCTGCAGCTTCTCACGGTCGTAGTCCGAGGTGGTTTCCTCGATCTGCGCCTTGATCTGGCCAACGCGGGCGTCGATGTCCTTCTTCTTGCCGGCGCCCTTGACGATCGTGGTGTTCTCCTTGTCGATCACGATCTTGCCGGCGCGGCCGAGCATGTTCACCGTGACGTTCTCGAGCTTCATGCCGAGGTCGTCGGAGATCAGCTGACCGCCGGTCAGGATCGCGATGTCCTCCAGCATCGCCTTGCGGCGATCGCCGAAGCCCGGCGCCTTGACGGCGGCGACCTTGAGGCCGCCGCGCAGGCGGTTGACCACCAGCGTCGCCAGCGCCTCGCCCTCGACGTCCTCGGCGAGGATCAAGAGCGGACGGCCGGACTGCACCACGGCTTCCAGCACCGGCAGCATCGACTGCAGGCCGGACAGCTTCTTCTCGTGCAGCAGGATGTAGGCATCCTCGAGCTCGGCGGTCATCTTCTCGGCGTTGGTGATAAAGTACGGGCTGAGGTAGCCGCGGTCGAACTTCATGCCCTCGACGATGTCGACCTCGGTCTCGAGCGACTTGTTCTCCTCGACGGTGATGACGCCCTCATTGCCGACCTTCTGCATCGCCTGCGCGATCATCTTGCCGATCGCGGCATCGCCGTTGGCCGAGATGGTGCCGACCTGGGCAACTTCCGACGAGGAGGCGACCGGCTTGGCGCGCTTCTCGATGTCCTTGATCACGGCGGCGACCGCGGTGTCGATGCCGCGCTTGAGGTCCATCGGGTTCATGCCGGCGGCGACCGACTTGGCGCCCTCGCGGACGATGGCCTGGGCCAGCACGGTCGCGGTGGTGGTGCCGTCACCGGCGGTGTCGTTGGTCTTGGAAGCGACCTCGCGCAGCATCTGCGCGCCCATATTCTCGAACTTGTCGTCAAGCTCGATCTCCTTGGCGACGGTGACGCCGTCCTTGGTGATGCGGGGCGCGCCGAACGACTTCTCGATGACGACGTTGCGGCCCTTCGGGCCGAGCGTCACCTTCACGGCGTTGGCGAGCACGTCGACACCGCGCAGCATGCGGTCGCGGGCGTCTCCGGCGAATTTTACGTCCTTGGCAGCCATTGATTTGAACTCCTGAATGTGTGGGGCGGTTGTTTGCTGTTTGTCATCGCCGGGGAGGCTTCCCCTCTCCCCTTGTGGGAGAGGGTGGACGCGATGCGGGAGCATCGCGGACGGGTGAGGGGTCTGTCTCCGCGGATGGAGACCCCTCATCCGGCGCGCCTTGCGCGCCACCTTCTCCCACAAGGGGAGAAGGGAAGAGGGTCGCCACGCAGACGCAGCGGACCTCGGAGTTCGTGGGCTTACGCCAGCACGCCCATGATGTCGGACTCCTTCATGATCAGGAGCTCCTGGTTGTCGAGCTTGACCTCGGTGCCCGACCACTTGCCGAACAGCACGCGGTCGCCGACCTTGAGGTCGATCGGGATCAGCTTGCCGGCCTCGTCGCGGCCACCCGGGCCGACGGCGACGATCTCGCCCTGCGACGGCTTCTCCTTGGCCGAGTCCGGAATGATGATGCCGCCCTTGGACTTCTCCTCGGCATCGATACGCTTGACCACGACGCGGTCATGCAGTGGGCGGAAGGTGGATTTAGCCATGACGTTCCCTCTTGGAGGCTCGGTTTCAGGTCCGGTTCATCGAGACCGGCGTTGAATGCCGGCCCGGTCGGCGCAGGGCAGGACGCCCTGCGCATTTAGCAATCGTGGTGCGAGAGTGCTAATTGTGGGCCGGGAAATATGGCTTGGCGCAGTTTCTGTCAAGCAAACGGGTTAAGGCCTTGGTGAGGCCAATATAGGATGGTGGACCAGAAACCAAATCGTAGCGATGACGTAATTTTGTCAGACGTCATTGCTCCGTCTTAAGTTTTACGCTTGGCTGCAGGACGGGTGCGGCCGGGACATAGTCGGGGGATACATATGATCAGGTCACTCAACGCGCGATTGGTCGCACGGTTCGCGGCCGTTTCGGCGCTGACGACACTCTTGGGAGCGTGCGGCAGCATGAGCCTGCCGTCGTTGTCGTCGAACCCCGAGCCGGCGCCCTCCGAACCGGGGGTCGCCCCGGAAATGCCGGCGAGCATCCGCCCCGACGAGATCGTCGGCCGCTGGGGTCTCGCCTCGTTCCAGAATCCCGCCGACCGCGCCCGCACCGAGGCCGCCGCGCGCGGCCAGTGCAAGCAGCCTTACGTGATCGGTGCCGGCCAGAACGGCGGCGTCATCATGCATCTGGCCGACCAGGCCACCCCGCAGGAATTGCGGCTCAAGGGTTCCCCGAGCGGCAAGAACTATATCGGCCCGCCCGGACCGGTGCCCGGCGAGCAGGACCGCGAGATCATCTCGTTCGACGGAAGGGTCCTGATCACCCGCTTCGTCGACAAGGACGCCGCCACCCGCTACGGCAACATGGTCTACGTCCGCTGCGCGCCAAGGGCGTAACGAAGAGGCCTGACTTCTCCCGAGCTAGTGCCACATCGGCAGTGCACCTCTCCCCTTGTGGGAGAGGTCGAATTGCATCGCCAGATGCAATTCGGGTGAGGGGTATCTCTCCGCGGGTGACTCTCTCTCGGTCCGAGTTCGCGGATCGAACCCCTCATCCGGCGCTGCGCGCCACCTTCTCCCACAAGGGGAGAAGGGAAGGCTGCCGTCATTGCGAGGAGCGAAGCGACGAAGCAATCCATCGACCCGCATCTGCGGTGCAATGGATTGCTTCGCTTCGCTCGCCATGACGGAAGGATGGGATGCTGCCCAAATAAAAACGCCGGCACTCGAGGCCGGCGTTTTCCCTTGTCTCTGAACAGACCTCGGAGGACGAACCTCGCTTGTTGTCCGCCGCCCAAAGTCGCGACCGGCAAACAATTGCCTTACCGCCGCACGCCAACGCGGTTGACGCCGCCATTCATGTTGCCGCCCACGTTATGACGTACCGCGGCGCGCGCCACCGGACGCGGCCTGAGCACGACACCCGCCCGTGCCACGCAACCGTGCGGATAGCCGACATAGGTGCAGTAAACGACGGCCTTGGCCGGTGCTGGAGTGAGAGCGACACCTGCAACCCCCAGGGTGAGGCTGGCCGCAATCCCCGCAACTGTCATCGACCTGGTGGAAAGAAAGTTCGTCCGATGCATGGTGATCCTCCTCATCGCGGGCGACCGAAAGGGTGGTCGAGCCGCTTCATGCGCGGCCCAGCATGTGAGTGGCGTGGGTCAGGTGGTGTTGACGTAGATCAACGCACGGCGTGCCCGTCGCTATGCACGATCGGTATACTGCATCGTGAAGGTCAAATGGGCGGCTCGTTGAGCCGCCCCGTGATGCCATTGTGCCGACTTCACTGACAAACGTACATGTTGCCGTCAGCCATCTTCGTCATCGTGCCGGGTTCGCAGCTGATGCCATTGGCTGCCTTGTAGTCCGCCCATCCGGCATATCCGTAGTAGGGACTGACCCCCTGGTAGGCTCGTGCCGGGTAGTAAGGCTGGCCATAGTGGGGATCCGTCTGGGCGGCATATGAATTGGTCCAGTCGTTTGTGCCCCAGCCGGAATACGCCGCCGTCGTTGCGGCTGCCGTGGCGACCGCTGCCGTTGCGGCGATGCCCGCGCCGGCGTAGCCGTATCCGTACGCGGCGCGTCTTGCGTGGCGACGCGCAACGCCCGCGACGCTCACGGGCGTCAGCGGCCGGCCCACACGCGCCTGGGCGCATTCGACCGATGCTGAAATGCCGCCATGCTCGGACCAGGTGATGGAGAACAGTGTCGCGCAAGCGAAAGTCGAGAGCGCAATTGCAGTAGTCCTGACAGTTCTTCGCGTCATGTTGAATCTCCAGTGTTGAGTTACTCCAGTAGCTCCCCCCAAAATCAGAGATCCGATCACAAGGCGCAGGCGATCCGCACGAATGAAAACCCGCCGCTCATCGCCACAGCCGCAAAAGACCGCCTCGCGCTTCAGCAGCGCCCGAGAGATGCCGACTTCACCTCGCCGGATGTGCGCGGCGAGCGGCGGCAAACCTGTGATGATATGCTGAGTGGAAGTACAAGCCCCAACCTGGGGCGACCGGATTTGCTCCGGAAGTCCCATGCAACCGGCACCCAATGTTGGCTCCCGGCACATGCATGACAATTTCCCTCACACACAGTATGCGTCAGCGACACAAAAGCTGCCAGCAGATTTCCAGCTGTCGCAATTGGCACAAATTGCATGTGATCGAGAGAGGTTCTGACTGATCTCTCACCTGCCTCGACACTGCTTGATCCAAGTCAAAGGTCTAGAAGTTCTGGACGTTGGTGCCGATCGCGCAGCTCGGGGCCCGGGCTATCGCCCAAACAAAAACGCCGGCCCTCAGGACCGGCGTTTCGTCTGTCTCTGGACTGACCTCAGTTGAACATCGCGTCGATGTCGTCCTGCGAGGCGTGGCCGGCGTCGCCGTCGAGCTTGGGGCCGTTGAGCAGGCGGGCATCGCCCTCGCGGGTGTCGACGATCGGCGGGGAGTGGGTCTTGATCGCGTCGACGCCGCCCCAGATGTTCATCATCTCGTTGATGTGCTGCTCGATGAACTTCATCGTCTGCATCACCTTGCTGATGCGCTGGCCGGTGAGGTCCTGGAAGTTGCAGGCCTCGAAGATCGAGACCACGCGCTCCTGAATGTCTTCGCTGAGCCGCTTCTGCTGGTCCGGCGTGACGTTGTTCGCCAGCGCGCTCGCGGCCTGGTCGATCGCCTCGACCGCTTCGAGGATCTGCTGGGTGGCCTGCTCGGTGCCACCGACCACGGCGCCGAGCTCGCCATTGACCTTGGCCATCTCCTCGCCGTTGAAGCTCTTGCCGTGCAGCACCGCGATCTCGCGCTTGGTGCGGCTAATCGCATCGTGGATCAGGTCGAGCTCGACCTTGAGCTTCTCGCACTGTTCGACCTGCGCGCGGTAGGTCTCGAGTAGCGCGAGGGTCTCGGCGACTTCGCGGGCGACCGCGGCATCGACGCTGTCGCCGCTGCGCTGCGCCGGTGCTGCGGCCATCTGGGCGCGGATCGAGCGAAGCTCGGCCATGATCTCGCGATGCATCGGACCGAGGTCGGCACCACCGGCCACGTCCGGCTCCGGCATCACAACCTCACCCATCGCCTGCTCGACACGAAAACGCTTGCGCTTCACTGACATGATTTTCATTCCCGCCCCTTCACTGCAGTCCGTTCTAGACAGCGCGGATTTAACGTCAGGTTCACGCGGGAACAGTTTGCGCGGATCGTGCGTCACCGCGGCGCTACCTGCGATTAACCATGTCACTGCGGCGTTCACGCAAAATAAACGCTACCGGGCAAAACCACGCCGCATTGCCGACGTGGTGAATCCAAACGGCCGATCCGTTTACCAAACCGATGCGGTTTTCATTGCTTATTGACCACGTGCAACGGCGCAAGTCGGCGCCCTCGCGCATCACGTCACGACGAAACCAGTACAGAGTACGTCGATGTTCAGGAAAACCACGCTTGCGCTGCTCGCCGGCGCGTCTTCTCTTATTGCCGTTCCCCATCACGCCATGGCGATCGACGCGGTGACCTCAGCCGAGCCCACCGTGATCTACGCCAACCAGGGCGCACCGCAGCCGCCGATGCGCACCGCCTATGTGCAGCCGCAACGCTCCAACATGGGCGGCGGCTTCATCGAATTCCTGTTCGGCGATGCGCCATCGTCGCAGGGTTATGCGCCGCAGCCGATGTATCAGCAGCAGCCGGCCTATTACGGCAATCGCCAGGGGCTGCCGCCTATGGATCCGCAGCAGCAGATGATCCGTCAGCAGCAAGAGGCCGCGGGCGATCCGACCCAGCGTCCGTTCGATCCGCAATATGAAAAACAGCTGGTCGACTATCACGGTAAGGAAGGCGCCGGCACCATCGTGGTCGATACGCCGAACAAATTCCTCTATCTGGTGCAGGGCGACGGCCGCGCGCTGCGCTACGGCATCGGCGTCGGACGGCCCGGCTTCACCTGGGCCGGCACCAAGACGATCTCGGCCAAGAAGGAGTGGCCGGCCTGGACGCCGCCGCCGGAAATGCTGGCGCGCCGTCCCGATCTGCCGCGGCACATGGAAGGCGGTCCGGAGAATCCGCTCGGCGCCCGCGCGATGTATCTCGGCTCCTCGCTCTATCGCATCCACGGCTCCAACGAGCCCTGGACGATCGGCACCAACGTCTCGTCCGGCTGCATCCGGATGCGCAACGAGGACGTGATCGACCTCTACGGCCGCGTCAATGTCGGCGCCAAGGTCGTCGTGATGTGAGAGTGTAGCCCGGATGCAGCGAAGCGAAATCCGGGACGGACTTCATCGCGGATAGACCTGCCCCGGATTGCGCTTCGCTCCATCCGGGCTACGATTGATCAAACTAAAACGGCCGCTCGATTGGAGCGGCCGTTGTCGTTTCAGCGATCGCGTTTACGCGTAATCGCTGTTGTCGTCGCCGCCGTTATCGTCGAAGTCGTCGGCGTCTTGATCATCGTCGCTGTCCCGGTCGGCCTGCGCCTGGTCGAACGCGCCGGCGCGCGAGCCGCTGTCGCGGTTGGAGCCGATGTCGTTGACCCCGGCGTCACGCGCGAGGTCGCTCGATGACTGGTCGCCGCCCCAGGGACGCGAACCGCCAGTGAGGCTGCCGGCATCGGCCAGCGACTGGTGGCCGCTGCCACCCATCATGCCGCGGATGCTGGAGAGCAGCAGCCCGCCGCCGACCACACCGGCCGCGGCCGCAGCCGCGGTGCCGAGGAACGAGCCGCCACCGCCACCGGGCGCGCCGCTGCCGAAGGCCGGGGGCTGGGGGCCGTTATACGGCTGGCCGTATTGCGGCTGGCCGTAGCCGCCGGCCTGCTGGATTGCCTGTCCCGAGTTCCAGACCGGGCGGCCGCCGCCGATGTCGGGCGCGCGCACCGGCGGCACCGAGCCGTGCGGCTGGCCTTGTCCCTGGCCGAAGATCGCATCGCGCATCGAATCGAGGAACCCGCCGCCCTGCTGCTGCGCCCCCTGCTGCTGGCCGACCGCGGCCTCGAGCTCCTGGATCCGGTCATGGGCGCGCTTCAGTGCCTCGTCCTGCACCAGCGCGGTCTGCACCAGCGCGTAGACCGCATTCGGCGCGTTGCGCAGGCCCTGCATGATCGCGGACATGGCCTCGCTGTCGCGCGGGGCATTCTCCAGCTTGGCGAGCCGGTCGAAGAGATCGTCGATCAATTGGCGTTCTTGCGGTGTCATGGCGTTCTCCATCGCGTCGATCGAATCGGCGCGCGGCTGATGTAGGACGGGCTTTGTGGCGCAAGGAGTGGGGGCCAGAATTAAATTTATGTATGCGACAATACGACCGGATGAACCTGAAGCGTTTTCGAGCGATGTGGATACCGGTTCGCGCGAAGAAAACGGGCCAAAACAAGCGTCAGGCCTGTGTAACTCTATTCGAGTGTAACTTTATTCAGGGCCAGCAGCGCCGGGAAATCGTCGCCGGCGAGATAGGCATGCTCGGTTTCGCGCTGCGTCGTCAGCGGGTCGAGGCTCTCAAGTGTTTCATCAACGAAACCGGGGTGGCACATCACCAGCCCGTCCTCCGGCAGGCCGTCGAGAAAGCCGCGCATCAGCGCCGCGAAATCGTTCTCGCGGGTGAAATCATAGGCGCCGGCGAAGGCCGGGTTGAAGCGCAGGCCGGATCGCTGCGCCTTGATCCGGAACTGGGTGCTGAGCACGTTGAGCACCAGCGCCTTCGGTGCCGCCAGCTGGCGCGCGAGCGGACCTTCGCGGCCGCACTGCCGCACCCAGGCGTCCGGCGCGCGCTCCTTCACGGCGCGCAGGAAGCCGTCGCGGACCTGCGGGAACAATTGCGCGTGCTGGTGGCCGTCGACGAAATCGGGCGCGCGGCCGAACAGCTCGTGGAACGCATCGAGCTGCGCCAGCACCTCGGCATGAACCAGCTCGGCGTCGAGCCGGTGCATCAGCCCGGCGCGCAGCAGCCGCGGGAACGGCAGGAACATGTCGCCGTCGAGCGGGCGGAAATGCATGGTCAGCGGCCGGAACGGCGCGGTCAGCGTCACATGCAGCCCGATCGCGCAGCGCGGGCTTTTCGCGACCGATTCCTGCAATGCGGCCGCGGCCTCGCGGCCGATCGCCGGCGTCACCATCATCACCGACGTCGCATTGAGGCGGCCGCGATCGATCAGATCGCGGATCGCGCGGTTGACGCCGTCACTCAAGCCATAATCGTCAGCACACAGCCAGATCCGGCGCGGCGGGATTTCGCTCATTCGGCGGCGGTCCGCTCGGAGGCATCTTGCGTCGCGCCGCCGTCGGCGTGCTTCTCGGTATGCTCGGCGACGAAGTAGATCGGCCGGGCCTTCAGCTCGGAGAGGATCTTGCCGATATATTCGCCGACGATGCCGATCATGATCAGCTGCACGCCGCCGATCGTCATCACGCCGATCATCAGCGACGGATATCCGGGCACCTGCTTGCCGGTGGTCAAGACTTCCCAAAGGATCGAGAGGCCGAACAGGAAGGCCGCGCCCGCGAGCAGCGCGCCGAGCAGGCTGGCAAAGCGCAGCGGGGCCACCGAGAACGAGGTCAGGCCCTCGATCGAGAGGCCGATCAGCCGTCCGGCGTTGAAGGTGGTGACGCCATGCGCCCGCGGCGCCGGCTCGTAGTCGACACGGATCTGCTTGAAGCCGATCCAGCTGGCGAGGCCCTTGAAGAAGCGGTTGCGCTCCGGCAATTGCCGCAAGGCCGCCGCCGCGCGCGGCGACAGCAGGCGGAAGTCGCCGGCATCCTCGGGGATCTGCTGCCGCGCGCCCCAGTTGATCAACGCGTAGAAGCCGCGCACGGCAAGCCGCCGCGCCGCCGATTCATTGTCGCGATGCGCCTTCGCGGTGTAGACCACGTCGTAGCCGTCATCGATCCAGTGCGCGACCAGTTGCTCCACCAGGGTGGGCGGATGCTGGCCGTCGCCATCCATGAACAGCACCGCGCCGCGGCGGGCATGGTCGAGGCCGGCCATCAGCGCCGCCTCCTTGCCGAAATTGCGCGACAGCGACACCACCTGCAGGTCGAGCCCATCGGCGGGCAGGCCGCGCGTGATGGCGAGCGTATCGTCAGCGCTGCCGTCGTCGACATAGATCACTTCGCAGGCCAGCCCGTAGCGGGCGCGCAGCGACCTCGCGAGGTCGATCAGCCGTTGGTGCAGCGCACTTAGCCCGGCGGCCTCGTTGTAGACGGGCACGACGATGGACAGACCCTGCGCGGCGGCGGTCTTGGCGGTCGTGGTCAGGCTGGAAACGTCAGAGCCCAGCATCATCGGTCAGGTTCCAGAACTAGAGCGTTGTCGGGCGAAGCGGGTTCCGGTTCGCGTGCAGAAAACGCGTCACAACGAGCGATCACGAACACAATATGGTACCGGCGGCCGGCTGTCGCCAACATGAACGGCCGGGCCGACTCATTGTCGCAGGAACGCCTCGAGCTTGGCGAACAGCGGATTCTCGCGGTCGAACACATAGTCCAGCGACACCACCGAGACGGTTTCGGCGCCGTGCTCGCGCAGGAAGCTGCCGAGCGCGTAGAGCTTGTCCGGTGGGCAGTGCAGCGTAAGCATGCCCGACGAGGTCGGGCCGCCGAACGGGGCGACCACGCCGAAGCGCTGATGCGCCTCGGACAGCAGCGCATCGTTGCAGCCGGCGAAGCGGGTGCGGACCTCGCGGTACTTGGCCGCACGGGCCCGTGCGGCGATGTGGTCGAGGATGACGCGCGCGGTCTCGCGGGCGCCGGTCGACCAGTCGGCATCCTTTGAGGCCACCAGATTGGCCTGGCTGCGCAGCATCACGCCGTCGTCGAGCACTTTCAGCCCGTTGGCGGCGAGCGTCGCGCCTGTCGTCGTGATGTCGACGATCAATTCGGCGGTGCCGGCCGCGGGCGCGCCTTCGGTGGCGCCGGCGCTCTCGACGATGCGGTAGTCGCCGACGCCGTGCTTGGCGAAGAAGCCGCGCGTCAGGTTGATGTATTTGGTCGCAACCCGCATGCGGTGATTGTGCTGCTCGCGGAAGCCGCTCGCGACGTCGTCGAGGTCGGCCATGGTGCGGACGTCGATCCAGGCCTGCGGCACCGCGACCACGACATTGGCGAAGCCGAAGCCGAGGCCTTCGATCATCAGCACGCGCTTGTCGGGATCCGGAATGCTCTCGCGCACCAGGTCCTCGCCGGTGACGCCGAGA
The DNA here is from genome assembly GCF_007993935.1 of Bradyrhizobium macuxiense. GTDB lineage: Bacteria > Pseudomonadota > Alphaproteobacteria > Rhizobiales > Xanthobacteraceae > Bradyrhizobium > Bradyrhizobium macuxiense_A. The sequence continues at coordinate 294,528 of NZ_VITY01000005.1, forward strand.
TGCACCGCGCCGCGCGCCAGATTGGCCGCGATCTCGCTCGCCGACAGATAGGCGATCTCGACATTGTCGACGCCGGCGATGGTGCCGCGATAGTCGCGCGCGCCGCCCGCCTTCGACAGCGTCAGCCCGGCGCGGGCGAAGAAGCTTTCCGCGTTTTCCTGCAGGCGTCCCTTGGACGGAACGGCGACGACAAAGGGCGTGCTCATTGGGTGGCTCCGCGGCCGGCGGCCTTGCCATGCCGGGTCATCGCCTCGATCCAGACCGAGAAGCCGACCGCGGGGATCGGATTGGCCGATCCGAGCTGCGACATCAGCCCGTCATAGCGGCCGCCCGCGACCAGCGGCTCGCTGCCGTTGCCCTTGGCGTGCAGCTCGAATTCGAAGCCGGTGTAGTAGTCGAGGCCGCGGCCGAATGCGGTCGAAAACCGCGTTGTCCTGATGTCGATGCCGCGCGCGGCCATGAAGCCGACCCGGCTCTCGAACTGGTCGATCGCGGCGGCAAGGTCGAGCTTGGCGTCACTGGCCAGCGCGCGCAGCTGCGCCACCGCGTCGTCGGGATCGCCCGAGATGGCGAGGAAGCGCTTGATGGTCGCGACCGCATCGCGCGGCAGCGCGCCGGCCTTCAAGGTCGATTGTTCGAGGAAGCGGTCGGCGATCTCGGCCACCGTGCGGCCGCCGACATTGGTGGTGCCGGCAATCGACATCAGGTCGGTGACCAGCGCCAGCGCCGCCTTGCGGTCGGAGCCGGCCAGCGCCGCCAGCACGCCCTCATATTCGTTGCGGCCCGGCGCGGTCGAGAGTGTCAGCTGCTCGATGTCGTCGGTCAGCGAGACCTTGCGGTTGAAATCCTTGATCAGGCGCCGTCGCCACACCGGGTAGAGCTCCAGTGCATCGATCAGCGCGTTGAACAGCGCGACGTCGCCGGTGCGGATCTCGACGTCTTTCAGCCCGAACGCGGTGGTCGCCTCCAGCGCCAGCGCCAGCATCTCGGCGTCGGCCGCGGCGCGGTCCTGCCGTCCGAAGGATTCGATGCCGGCCTGCAGGAACTGGCTCGGCGCGCCGCCGCGATAGCGGAACACCGGGCCGAGATAGCTGAAGCCGGCCGGCTGGCCGGCACGAGGCGAGGCGAGGTAGTCGCGTGCCACCGGGATCGTGAGGTCCGGGCGCAGGCAGAGCTCTTCGCCGCTTGGGTCGGTCGTCAGATACAGGCTCTTGCGGATGTCCTCGCCGGAGAGGTCGAGGAACGGCTCGGCCGGCTGCAGGATCGCCGGTTCGGACCTGACGTAACCGGCCTGCGCGAACGAGGCCAGCAGCGCATCCGCCCATAGAGCGGATCCGGCGGCGGATCGTGGTGCGGCAGCTTCGGTCATCTCAAGGTCCAATTCGCCCCGCAATCGCGTTTCGAGGCCGGTTCCAAAGGTGGTGTTGGCGGAGCCCTTAGCACGGCCGATCCATGGTTACGACAGGGATCAGCCAAAGATCAGCCAAGTGGCTTAATGATTGGGTTCGTTAACGATTTTGCGACGGCTTGGCTAGGTGCAGATGTTCCCCACAGGCGCGGCGTCGTAGCCCGGACGGAGCGCAGCGAAATCCGGGTCACCTCGCCTCGTTGTGGACCTACCCGGATTGCGCTTCGCTTCATCCGGGCTACGCAGCTCGCCCTTACTGCCCCCAATCCCCGAGCGCCGCCTGCACCAGTGCCAGCGCGGCGACGGCGGCGGTGTCGGCGCGCAGGATGCGCGGGCCGAGTGCGAGGCGCAGGATGGTGGGCTGGCGCAGCAGCAGCGCGCGCTCCTCCTCGGCGAAGCCGCCTTCGGGGCCGACCAGGACGTCGACCCCGGCATTCAGAGCCTTCGCCGCCTGCAACGCCTGCACCGGGTTTTCGACCTCGGCCGCCTCGTCGCAGAACACCAATAGCCGCGCCCGGTCGCGGCCGGCGAGGAAGCGCTCGAGGGGCACGGGATCGGCGACCTCGGCAAGCGAGATGATGCCGCATTGCTCGGCAGCCTCGACCACATTGGCGCGCATCCGTTCGCCATTGACCCGCGACACCTGGGTGAAGCGCGTCAGCACCGGCACCAGCCGCGCGGCGCCCATCTCGACGGCCTTTTGCACCATGTAGTCGAGCCGCGCATGCTTCAGCGGCGCGAACACATAGGCGACGTCGGGCAGGCGATCCTGCGCGCGGGTCTGCGCCGTGATCGTCAGCGTGTCGGCGCGCTTGCGGCCGGAAATCGCCGCGCGCCATTCGCCGTCACGCCCGTTGAACACCAGCACGGTGTCGCCGGCACCAAGCCGCAGCACGTTGCCGAGATAATTGCTCTGGTCGCGTTCGAGCGAAACGGTTGCGCCGGCGCCAAGCGGCGCATCGACGAACAAACGGGGGCTGCGAAAATCGTGTTCGGGCATGTCCTATTCCGGTTCCGGGCCGCGTTTTAGCCCAAAAGACGCTGCCAGGTAGCGGCGATGTATCGGCTCATGCCCATGTAGCCCTTGAAGGCGATCGGAGAGGCACTCGTGTTGGTCTATCGCTCATTGCTGCTGCTGGCACTGGCCGCTGCATCCGCGCCGGCCGGCAATGCGTTCGCTCAGGGCGGACCTCCGCCATTTCCGAGCGATGGCGCTGTCCCAGAGCCATCTTCCGAAGCCTGCACCAACGATTTCGCTTCGCTGCGCCGGGATACCGAGGCGAGGGGCAGGTTGATCAAGGCGGCCGCGGATCGCCACGCGCCGCCCGCCGAAGCCTGCACCTTGATCAACAGCTACAACCAAGCCGAGATCAAGATGATCAAATTTGTCGAAGCCAATGCGGCCCGCTGTGCAATTCCGTTGCAGATTGCGGTCCAGCTCAAGACTGGTCACACCAATACCGAAACATTGCTCAGGAAGGTCTGCGCGAAGGCAGAACAGGCTGCAGCCCGGCCCGCAGGACAGGTCGGCGACTTCGATCACCTGATCAACCGTCAAATTCCCTGACGGCCATCGTTCGCCGGCGCCGAGGCGGCTTCAGTGCCGCGCGCAAATTTACCAAACCGAACAACACCGTAATCCCGCGGACTCGCCATGAACTCGCAGGCCGACTAGAAAGGAACTGTCGATACATTGCTTCTGTCACCAAGTCATATTGAAGTCCGAGGGGTCGCTTGCACGCGGCCCCTTTTGTTGTTCGGCCGGTGCGGCCCGCAGATTCAGGTCGGCGGATGACCGAAAATCCTGTTCAGGCAGATTTGAAGCCCCGTTTTTACCGCCGTTCGTAGCCTAAAGGCTTAGAATCCGGGAACAATTTAATGTGGCCGGTGTGGCCCTACGCCGCGCTGTCGCCCAAATCCACGGGTTGTTAAGGGCTCACAGGAATCGTAAAACGCCCCCAATTTCGTTGCTTCGTTTTCGTTGCGCTGGGGTTGCCTGGACCTTTTGCCGGAGAAACACCCTCGATGATCCGCCGACTGATCGTGCTGACCGTTGCCGCGACCGCCCTCTCTGCGGGGCAGGCCGCTGCGCAGAGCGCTTTTCCGGCTCCGCTGCCTGGACAGGCCGGCAGCGTCAACGACCCCGCGTTCCCGCCGGTGAATGGCGCGCGGCCGGCCAGGGCCGCGACCGCTCCCGATCCAGCGTTCCCGCCAGTCAACGGCGCGCCGGCGGCCAGGGTCGGCGCTACGCCGTCGGCATTTCCGTCCAATGGTGCGGCTCCGATCGCCGGCGGCGGTCTGTCATCCCCACCGCCCCCGCCGGGGGCCGGTGGTGGTGGGGGTCCCGGTGACGCCTGCATGAAGGATTTCGTGCCGCTGCGCGAGGAGACCGAGAAGCGCGGCAAGGCGATCAAGGCGGCCAGCGACCGGCACGCCAGCCCGCAAGAGGCCTGCAAGCTGATCGGCAATTACAGCCAGGCTGAAGTCAGAATGATCAAGTATGTCGACACCAACGCGACGAAGTGCGGAATTCCGCCGCAGGTCTCCAACCAGCTCAAGGACGGTCACAAGAATACCGAAGCGCTGCTGAAGAAGGTCTGCAACGTCGCGGAGCAGGCGGCGGCGCAGCCGCGCGGGCCCGCGGGGCCGTCGCTGAGCGACGTGCTCGGCTCGTCCGCCTCGCTGCCGGAAGCGACCCCGACCAAGAAGGGCGGCAGCACCTTCGACACCCTGAACGGCAACGTTCTGACCCGATGATGGATCGCAGATGAGCGATGTCTCCGCCCGCGTTGCCGACTCCACAGGCAACTGGGTGGATACCCATGCGCCGGTCTGGTCGCGGCCCTATCTGCGGCTTGCGCGCTACGACCGGCCGATCGGCTCCTGGCTGCTGTTGATGCCATGCTGGTGGTCGGCGGCACTCGCCGCCGGCGTCGCGCATGATGTTCGCTCGCTCCCGCTCACAGTCCTGCTGTTCTTCATCGGCGCCTTCGTGATGCGCGGCGCGGGCTGCACCTGGAACGACATCACCGACCGCGATCTCGACGCCAGGGTCGAGCGCACCCGGTCGCGCCCGATCCCGGCCGGGCAGGTGACGGTGACGCAGGCGGTGGTCTTCATGGTGCTGCAGGCGCTGATCGGGCTCCTCGTGCTGCTGCAGTTCAACCGCTTCGCGGTCATGACCGGCATCGCCTCGCTGGTGATCGTTGCGATCTACCCGTTCATGAAGCGGATCACCTGGTGGCCGCAGGTCGTGCTCGGCCTCGCCTTCTCCTACGGCGCCCTGATGGGATTTGCGGTGACGCTCGAACGCATCGATCTGACCGCGATCGCGCTCTACGCCGGATCGATCGCCTGGGTGATCGCCTATGACACCATCTACGCCCATCAGGACGCCGAGGATGATGCGCTGATCGGCGTCAAATCCACCGCGCGGCTGTTCGGCGCGCGCACCCATCGGGCGCTGGTGATTTTCTATGGCCTCGCCGTGCTCTTGATCGGCGTGGCGTTCGCGCTCGCAGGCGCGCGCTGGCCGGCCTGGATCGGCCTTGCGGCGTTTGGCTTGCACCTCGCCTGGCAGGTCCGCCGGCTCGACACCAGCGACCCGGCGCTCTGCCTGCGTATCTTCAAATCCAACCGCGACGCCGGCTTCATCCTGTTCGCGAGCATGGTCATCGACGCGGTGATGCGGGCGGGGTAATCGCTGCGTCCTCATCCACGCTGTCATCGCCCGGTGCGGGTGATGGCACCACGTGTTTGACGTATTGAATCGAGAACCATCCACCGCCGTCGTCCTGGCGAAAGCCAGGACCCATTACCCCAGCTGCCCATTGTTGCGCGACGCCGGAGCTATGATCCCGTTCACAATCAAACTCGGTGGTTATGGGTCCTGGCTTTCGCCAAGACGACAAAGAGTTTGAGGCTCGACCTGAGTGCGAAAACTCAATCCCGCGCGATGATCTCGCGTTCGTCGCGATGCACGTTGGCTTCGTTGAGACGGAATCCGGCGCGGCGGCGGACCAGGAATTTCGGGCGGCGCGCGCGGATCGCGTTGCGGCGTCGGCGGCGCGGGGCAGGCGTCCGCGGTGCCGGCTCGCTCAGTTGCGGCAAACGGAAGATGTCGCTCCACATCTGCCAGGCGGAGGTGATTTCATCGGCATCCGAACTGGAGCCGAGCGGAATGGAGAGCGCGGGATCGCGGTGCACCAGCACCAGCATCTGCGCGTCGTCGATGCCGCGCACCGCGACGCCGAGGAAATCGCTGACGCGGACATTGACCGCCATCCGCATCCCGAGAACGGCGCGGCGCAGCACGACATGTTCGCGATGAAGCTCGACCTGCCGCGTGCCGCCGTCCGCGCGCGCATCCTGCGCGTGGAAGCTGAGCGGAAGGGAAAGAGGGTCGAGCCGCATTGCGCAGCTCGACCCGGCGGAATTGATTCCGCTTGTTGGTGTTTGACGCCTCAAAGCTCTAGTCTCCCCGCCGGGATTATGTTCCCCGGTCGATGTGTGAGAGCCTAGCCGAGCGATTGCCGTTTCGGCTTAAAAAGCCTGGTTAATCGCTCCTCACCTGGCGCCATGATTGACAAGAGGTTGGCCCGCATGATTGACGAAGCCTTGCACCGATCACTCAAATCTTTGTTGCCTGCCGGCGCAAAGTGCTTGAAATCCCTGTGAATCCGGCACATCTGGTGAGGTCTGTCGACCTCGTTCCGGGCCCCCCTCAATCCGCAGGAATTCGTTCGTGAACTCTTCACCATCTGCATCGCGACACGGCGATACCTCCGATCTGTTTGACCAATCCGCGCTCAGCGACCTCGCGCAGCGCCTGGTCGATGCCGCCAAGCGCGCGGGCGCCGATGCCGCCGATGCCATCGCGGTGCGCGGCGTCTCGCAAGGCGTCGAGGTGCGCGATGGCCGGGTCGAGGAAACCGAGCGCTCCGAGGGCGACGACGTGGGTCTGCGGGTGTTCGTCGGCCAGCGCCAGGCCGTGGTGTCGACCAATGACGTCACCGGCGACGGGATCGCAAAGCTCGCCGAGCGCGCGGTCGCGATGGCGCGCGTGGCGCCGGACGACAAATATGTCGGGCTGGCCGATCCCGCGCTCCATGCGCATGATTTCCCTGACCTCGATCTGCTCGACCGCAATGTGCCGACCACGGCCGAGCTCGAGCAGCGCGCCATTGCGGCGGAGGCTGCGGCGCTCGCGGTCAAGGGCGTCACCAAGTCCGGCGGGGCGTCGGCCTCGACCGGGATCGGCGGCATGGTGCTGGTGACGTCGACCGGTTTCCACGGTTCTTATCTGCGTTCCAGCCACGGCATCTCCACGACCGCGATTTCCGGCGAGGGCACCGGGATGGAGCGCGACTACGACTTCACCAGCGCGCCGCATGCCTCCGATCTCGATTCACCCACGACCGTTGGCCGCAAGGCCGGCGAACGCGCGGTGGCGCGGTCGAACCCGCGCAAGGTCGAGACCTGCAAGGTGCCGGTGGTGTTCGATCCGCGGGTTGCCGGCTCGATCGTCGGCCATCTGGTCGGCGCCATCAACGGCGCCTCGATCGCGCGCAAGACCAGCTTCCTGAAGGACAAGCTCGGCGAGCAGCTGTTCTCCAGGGACATCCGTATCATCGACGATCCCTTGCGCGTGCGCGGCCTGCGCTCGCAGACCTTCGATGCCGAGGGCGTCAAGGTGAAGAAGATCGCGCTGATCGACGAAGGCGTGCTGACCACCTGGGTGCTGGACTCCGCGACCGCGCGCGAGCTCGGCCTGATCACGACAGGGCATGCGCATCGCGGCGTGTCGTCCTCGCCGTCACCCGGAACGTATAATCTGCATCTCGAGCCCGGTGTGGTGACGCCGAAGGAGCTGATCTCCGACATCAAGCAGGGCTTCTATGTCACCGACCTGATCGGCTCCGGCGTCAACGGCGTGACCGGCGATTACAGCCGCGGCGCGTCCGGCTTCTGGATCGAGAACGGTGAGATCACCTATCCGGTCAGCGAAGTGACCATCGCAGGCCATCTGCTGCCGATGTTCAAGTCGCTGGTCGCCGCCAACGATCTGGAGTTCCGCTATGGCGTCAATTCGCCGACCTTGCGCATCGAGGGCCTGACGCTTGGCGGACGCTGATACGGACGACTGGACCAAGGCGCGCGATGCCGCCTTGCTGACCAGATCGGTGCAGGAGGCGGGCCGGCTCGCGCTGTCGCTGTTCCGCACCGAATTGAAGAACTGGATCAAGGGCGCGTCCTCGCCGGTCTCCGAGGCCGACATCGCGGTCAACGATCTGCTGGAGCAGCAGCTGCGCTCGGCGACGCCGGCCTATGGCTGGCTGTCGGAGGAGAGCGCCGACGACGCGAGCAGGCTCGACAGGCGCTTCACCTGGATCGTCGATCCGATCGACGGCACCCGCGCCTATCTCGCCGGGCGCGAGGATTGGTGCGTCAGCGTGGCGCTGGTTGAAAATGCGTCTCCGGTACTCGCGGCGGTGTATGCGCCGGTGAGCGAGGAATTCTTTTTCGCCGCCCGCGGGCAGGGCGCCACCCTAAACGACGCCGCCGTGCACGCGACCGCGGGCGTCGATTTCAATTTTCCGCGCATGGCCGGACCGAAACCGCTGGTGCAACGGCTCAGCCCGACGCCGGACGAGATCACGCTGTTTCCGCGGATCGGATCGCTGGCCTTGCGGTTGTGCCGCGTAGCACAAGGTCGACTTGACGCGGCCTTCGCGGGCGGGCAAAGCCGCGACTGGGATCTTGCCGCCGCGAATTTGATCGTGCAGGAAGCGGGTGGTAAGATGACAGCGCTCTCGGGGGAAGCGATTGAGTACAATCGCCGGGAGGTGACGCATGGGGTGCTGGTGGCAGCAGGACGCGAACGTCATGCACGCATTGTCGAGCATTTTCGCAGCCGTCCATTGCCGTGAGGCCTCGCTGATCCGCTCCGCGCTTCCGATTGTGACAACAAGACTTGTTACGACAGACTTGTGACGACCAGACTTGCGACGACACGACCTGTGACGACCACGACTTCAGTTCTTTGCCGGGCATCTCGTTAGGAAAACCACCACCATGTCAGACAATGCCCAGCCTCAGCTGCTTCACCTCGTTATCGGCGGCGAGTTGACCGATCTCGAGCACAACACCTTCAAGAATTTGGACGAAGTCGAGATCGTCGGCGTCTACCCGAACTACGCGACCGCCTATGCGGCCTGGAAGGCGAAGGCGCAGGCGACCGTGGACAACGCCCAGATGCGCTATTTCGTCGTTCACCTCCACCGGTTGCTCGATCCTGAGCAGGACACAAAGCACTCCCATTGAAACGACTATTTCGCGATCTGCTGCGCAGCGGCTTCGTGCAGCGCGCGCTGGGTGTGCTTGCGGCCGAATATCTGCGGCTGGTCTGGTACACCAACCGCTTCATCTATCAGCCGTCTGACGTCTACGAGATCGTCGAGCCCCTGATGCCGGCGATCTTCGTGTTCTGGCACGGCCAGCACTTCATGACGCCGTTCATCAAGACCAAGGCGAGCTACCGCGCCAAGGTGCTGATCTCCCGCCACCGCGACGGCGAGTTCAACGCCCTCGCGGTGGAGCGGCTCGGCATCGGCACCATCAGGGGTTCCGGCGACCATTCCGGCGCGTTCCATCGCAAGGGCGGCGTCGGCGCCTTCCTGGAGATGGTGCGGGCGCTGGAAGACGGCTGCAACATGGCCACCACCGCCGACGTGCCGAAGCGGGCGCGGGTGGCGGGTCTCGGGGCCATCATGCTGGCGCGGGAAACCGGCCGGCCGATCGTCCCCTTTGCGATGGTCACCAGCCGATTCATCCGGTTGAAAAACTGGGATTCGACCACCATCAATTTGCCATTCGGGCGCGGCGCAGTGGTAGGTATTGAGCCGGTCTATGTGCCGCCCGATGCCGACGCCGCGACCATGGAAAAGCTTCGGCAGCACGTGGAGAATCTGCTCAACGAAGCGACCCGGCGCGCCTATGCAGCCGTCGGGCGGCCGGAGGCAACGCTTGGCTAGCTCGCTACCGATGACGTTGCGCGTCTACCGCAAGCTGTCGTCCGCGATGGTGCCGCTCGCGCCTGCCCTGATCAAGCGGCGGCTCAAGCTCGGCAAGGAAGATCCCGAACGCGTCGGCGAGCGGCGTGGCGTCAGCGCCGACACCAGGCCGCAGGGCCCGCTGGTGTGGATCCACGGCGCCAGCGTCGGCGAGGTGCTGGCGGCGGTGGGGCTGATCGAACGGCTGCGCGCGCTCAATCTGCGCATTCTGCTCACCTCGGGGACAGTGACCTCGGCCGCGATCGTCGCCAAGCGTTTTCCGCCCGACGTGATCCATCAATACGTGCCGTATGACTCACCGCGCTATGTCGCGCGCTTCCTCGATCACTGGCATCCGTCGCTGGCGCTGTTCATCGAGTCCGATCTGTGGCCGAACCTGATCCTGTCGAGCGCCGCGCGGCGGCTGCCGATGGTCCTGATCAACGGGCGGATGTCGCAGCGCTCGTTCCCGCGCTGGCGCCGGGTCTCCAACACCATCGGCGCGCTGCTCGGACGGTTCGACATCTGCCTCGCGCAGTCGAAGACCGACGCCGAACGCTTTGCCGCGCTCGGCAGCCAAAACGTCGTCGTCACCGGCAACCTCAAGCTCGACGTCGCGGCGCCGCCGGCCGATCCCGCCAAGCTGGAGCGGCTGATGTCGGTGACGCGCGGCCGCGCGATCGTGGTCGCCGCGTCGACCCATCCCGGCGAGGAAGAGATCCTGATCGAGACGCACAAGTCGCTCGCCAAATTCTTCCCCGGGCTGCTCACGGTGATCGTGCCGCGGCACGCCCATCGCGGTGAGGCGGTCGCACAACTCGTGACGGATGCCGGCCTGCGCCCCGGCCTGCGCTCGCACGAGGACCTGCCGGTCGCGACAACGGATATCTACGTCGCCGATACGATGGGCGAGCTCGGCCTGTTCTACCGCCTGGCGCCGATCGTGTTCATGGGCGGCTCGCTGGTCCCGCATGGCGGCCAGAATCCGATCGAGGCGATCAAGCTTGGCGCTGCGATCGTGCACGGCCCGCACGTGTTCAATTTCACCGACGTCTATGACGCGCTCGATCGTAGCGGCGGCGCGCGGCGCGCCGACGACCGGGAAGCGCTGGTCAAGCAGCTCGGCCAGTTCCTTGCCGATCCCGCGTCGCGTGATGCGTCGCTGGCCGCTTCCGAGCGCGTCGTCGAGCAACTCGGTGGTGCGCTGGAACGCACGGTGACCGCTCTCGAGCCCTATCTGTTGCAGTTGCGGCTCGAGATGGGAGCCGCCAATGCGTGAGCCGGCCTTCTGGCACCGGCCGTCGTCTTGGATCGCATCTCTGTTGAGCCCTCTTGCCGCGCTGTACAGCGCGGTCGCCGCGCGGCGGATGCGGCAATCCGGCGCTGATGCCGGCATTCCGGTGATCTGCGTCGGCAACTATCATGTCGGCGGCGCCGGCAAGACGCCGACGGTGCTGGCGCTGGCAAAACTGCTGCGCGAGCTCGACGAACGGCCGGTGGTGCTCAGCCGCGGCTATGGCGGCAGGCTTGCCGGACCGGTCAAGGTCGATCGCGAGCGCCATACGGCGGCCGATGTAGGCGACGAACCGCTGATGATGGCAAGGACCTTGCCGGTCGTGGTGTCGCGCGACCGCGCCGCAGGCCTCGCGCTGGCGCGCGCGCAGGACGCCAGCGTGATCCTGATGGATGACGGTTTCCAGAATCCATCCGTGCTCAAGGACACCTGCCTGATCGTGATCGACGGCACGCGCGGCGTCGGCAACGGCCGCGTGATTCCGGCAGGCCCGTTGCGCGCGCCGCTGTCGCCGCAGCTCGCGCGAACCGACGCGCTGATCGTGGTCGGCGAGGGGAGCGCGGCAGCAAAGATCGCGGCCGATCTCGCATCGCGTGGCAAGCCGGTCTTGTCTGCACATCTGAGGCCCGACCAGGATTCGCTGGCGGCGCTGCGCGGTACTCGTTCGCTCGCCTTCGCCGGCATCGGCGATCCCGCGCGCTTCTTCAACGCGCTGCGCTCAAGTGGCGTCGATGTCGTGCGCAGCCGAGCTTTCCCCGATCATCACGCCTTCACGGCGGGCGAGATCGAACAGCTCACGGCGGACGCGCGAAGCGATGGGCTGACGCTGGTGACGACGGAAAAGGATCTGACGCGGCTGCGCGGTCCGGGCGGGATGCCGGCCCCAGCACAGGCGATCGTGCCGTTCGCGGTGACGATGCAATTCGACGATGCAGCCGCGCTGCGGCGCTTCGTCACCGATCAGCTGTTCAAGGCGCGGGACAGGAGGCTGCGGAGATGAACCGAGCCCTGAGCTCAGGCCTGCGGCTTGACCATGCCGGGATGGTGGCGCTGCAGCACGGCGGTCGGCGTGGCGTAGGCCTCCTGCAGGTCGACGCTCCAATACTTCAGCTCGTCGAGCGGAATCCGGACGTCGGTGATGGCACATCGCACAAAGGTGCCGGGCGAGATCACGCGGAAATCGCCGTCGAGATATTGCACCTGCGCTTCGCCATGGCCCGAGGGACCGAACTTGTTCAGCACGTTTGAGCTCTCCGCCTTGCCTCCGATGAGGCAGCCTTAAATGTTCATGAAGCCGTCTATCACAGATAGGGGGTCATGTCCGCCCGTTAAACCACCGACTTGTGATGATTTGGCGGCGAAAGCGCATGGTAGCGTTGCGGATGTGGTCCGCTGTGTTTGCAGCGCCATGACGAGCCGGCCGGATCGGATGCGCCTCAAGTCAGTTTTCATGTGCCTCGCGATGCTTGCCGTGCCGGCCGCGGCCGCGGCGCCGCTGCCGGCCCCGCGTCAGGTCGAGATTCCCGATGGCAATGTCACGCTGCACGCGCAGCTCTACCGGCCCGACGGCGACGGCCCGTTCCCGACGGTGATCGCACTGCATGGCTGCGGCGGTCTCGCCGGACGCTCCGAGGCCGTGCTGCCGCGCTACCGCGATTGGGCCGAGCAACTGCTCACGTCAGGGCATGCGGTGCTGCTGCCGGACAGTTACGGCTCGCGCGAGCTGGGTCCGCAGTGCCGCATCAGGGAGCACCAGGTCCAGACCCGCCGTGCCCGGGTTGCGGACATCAATGCCGCGCGGCAGTGGCTGGTGCAGCAGAAATGGGTGGCGAAGAGCCGCATCAGCCTGATCGGCTGGGGCAATGGCGCGGCCGCCTTGCTGTGGGCGGTGCGGCCGCAGATGTGGTCGCGCAACGGCGAGCCGGACTTCCGCTCGGCCGTCGCGTTCTACCCGGATTGCCGCACCTCGTTCGGTCTCGGCTGGAGCGCGCGGGTGCCGACGCTGGTTTTGATCGGCGCGCGCGACGATGTCACCTCATCATCGGCCTGCCACCAGATGGTCGACGGCGCGCACGGCCGCAGCGCGCTTGCAAAGATCGTGGTCTATCCCGAGGCCTATCACGATTTCGACCGTGCCAATCTGCCGCTGCATGCGGTCGCGGCCTCCGATGCCGAGATCGCTGAACGCGGTCACATCGGCACCGATGCGGATGCGCGCAAGGACGCGCAGAAGCAGGTCGCGGAGTGGCTGTCGCGCTAGAGCATGATCCGGAAAAGTGCGCAGCGGTTTTCCCCGCGACAAACGCGAAGCGTTTGCGCGTGGATCATGCTCCAAAAAAAGGTCAGAACAAGCTGCCCTGGTCGACCGGCTTGGTGACGCGCTTCGGCGCCGCCGGTTTCGCCTCGCGCTGAGGCTTCGGCTGGCTCTCGGGCGTCGCCGTCGGCTGATCGGCATTGGTGGTGGCGGCGACGCGGCCATCGGCGAACTCGATCGACACGTCGGCGTTGGGTCCGACCGCCGCGGCGGAATGGATCGCGCGTCCCTGCGCGTCGCGCACCAGCGCGAAGCCGCGCGCCAGCACGCCGCGATAGGACAGCGCCGATAGCAGCTGGCTGCGATGGGCGACCCGTGCTTCGAGCCGCTGCATCGTCGTCAGCAGCGCGCGGCGGGCGCGCTCGGCGAGGCGGTGGGTGCGCTCGAGATCGCGGGCGATCGCGTTGCGCTGCGCCTTGGCATTGGCGAGCTTCGAGGCCTTGAGCCGGATCTCGAGCCCGCTGAAACGCTCGCGCCTGCGATGCAGCAGCGCGCGCGCCGACAGTGTGATGCGCTCGCCGGATGCGGTGAGCCGCTGCCGCGCATGCGCGACCTGGCCGCGCAGCACGCCGATGGTGAGCCGCGAGCTCGACGCGGCAAAGCGGCGGAAATGCGCGTGCGTATTGGCCTTCAGCCCGCGCGGCAGCCCGGCGGCGAGATGATCGAGCCGCTGCCGCGGGATCGCGAGCAGTTCGTTCGCCGCAGGCAGCGCGCGCGCCGCGGCACGCAGCTCGGTGCGGCGGGCCTCCTGGGCGCGCTGCCAGCACACCATGGTGCGGCGGGCGAGCGCCTGGACCTCGACGAACAGCTCGCTGCGCACCGGCACCGCCATTTCGGCAGCCGCGGTCGGCGTCGGCGCGCGCTTGTCGGCGACGAAATCGATCAGCGTGATGTCGGTCTCGTGGCCCACCGCCGAGATCAGCGGGATGTGGCTGTCGGCCGCGGCGCGGACCACGATCTCCTCGTTGAACGACCACAGGTCCTCCAGCGAGCCGCCGCCGCGCGCGACGATCAAGAGATCGGGGCGCGGAATCCGGCCGCCTTCCGGCAGCGCGTTGAAGCCGCGGATCGCGGCCGCGACCTGTTCGGCCGAGCCGTCGCCCTGCACCTTGACCGGCCAGACCAGCACGCGGCGGGGAAAGCGGTCTTCCAGGCGATGCAGGATGTCGCGGATCACGGCGCCGGTCGGCGAGGTGACGACGCCGATCACCTCGGGCAGCCAGGGCAACAGCTGCTTGCGGGCCTCGTCGAACAGGCCTTCGGCCGCGAGCTTCTTCTTGCGCTCCTCCATCAGCGCCATCAGCGCGCCAACGCCGGCCGGCTCCAGCGAATCGATGACGATCTGGTACTTCGAGGAGTTCGGATAGGTGGTCAGCTTGCCGGTGGCGATGACCTCGAGGCCTTCCTGCGGCTTGAAGCGCATCCTTGCGTGGGCGAACTTCCAGATCACCGCCTCGATCTTGGCGCTCTCGTCCTTCAGCGCGAAATAGCAATGGCCGGAGGAGTGCGGGCCGCGAAATCCGGAGATCTCGCCGCGAACGCGGACATGGCCGAACCGGTCCTCCACCGTCCGCTTCAGGGCGGAGGAGAGTTCCGAGACGGTGAATTCGGGCGCGTTGACGAGATTCGGCGCGGCAGCAGTCATTTGCAGGTGATTCGGCTGTTTGTGAGCTTCACCGCAACGTAGGGACTTTTGCCCGCCATCGCCAATGCGCGCGCTTGTTTGTCCATATACTCTGTGATACAGAGTTCTCTGTAATCGGCTAAAAGACGAATTGGCCAGAGGGCTGACCGATGATCCCGCAGGCGACGTTGGCAGGTTTCGTCCATTCCGCGGCCGGCGCGGTTCATGCCGCCGTGGCGCTGCTGTGCATCGGTGTCGGGCTGATCCAGTTCTTGCGGCCAAAGCGCGGCGCCGGCCACCGGGCGCGCGGCTATTTCTACGTCTACGCCATGCTGGTCGCCGACGGGACCGCGATGCTGGTCTTTCGGTTCACCGGCGCCTTCAACCTGTTCCACCTCGGCGCGATCATGAACTTCGCCTGCATCGTGGCGGCGGTTGTTCCGCTGCTGCGCAGCCCGCGCCCGATGAACTGGCGACTGCAGCACTACACCTTCATCTCCTGGTCCTACGTGTCGCTGATATCAGCGGCAGCAACCGAAATCGCGGTGCGCCTGCTGCCGCTGACGACGCGCGGGCAGGTCGGGCTGGTGGCATTGGGGCTGTCGATCGCGACCATGACGATCGCCTATGTCCTGATCGGCAAATATCGTCCGCCGGCGGAGGCGCCGCTTTTGTCCGCCAATCTCGCCGAGCAGAGTGGGGTGCCATCATGATCGATAGCCAGCAGGCCAGCGCGGCGCTGAACGACATCAACGACATCGTGCATCGCCTCCGCCAATCGCAAATCTACCAGACCGCCAGTCTGATCATCATCATGTGGGGCGTGTTGGTCTTCCTGGGCTACATCGCCAACTACACATGGCCGCCTCAGGGCTATGCGATCTGGGCCGTCGTCGATCTCGTCGGCATAGCAGGCTCAATCGCAATTGCCACGTTCAGCGGTACAGGTCCGGGGGCGGGCGCTTTCGCCATCCGCTTGCTGATGGCGTTCCTGCTCTTCATCGCATTCGGCATTTTCTGCTCGGTGGTGCTGGGCCATTTCGGACCGCGCCAGATGCTGGTGTTCTGGCCGGTTTTCACGATGCTGTTTTACGCGCTCGCCGGCCTGTGGTTCGGCTACGCCTTCATTGTGATCGCGCTCGGCAGCAGCGCCTTGATCGTGACCGCCTACTTCTACGCCGGTCCGGCACTGCTGTTGTGGATGGCGCTGGTACATGGCGGCGCGCTCGTTCTCGGCGGGCTCTGGATGCGCCGGATCTGACGCGATGGCCGACCTCGACGAGATCATCCACCAGCCGCTGCGGCTGCGGATCATGGCGGCGCTCAACGCGCTGCCGGTTTCGACCGGGCTTGAATTCGCCAGGCTGAAGAAGCTGACCGGCGCCACCGACGGCAATCTCGGCGCCCATATCGAGACGCTGGCGAGGGCCGGCTATGTCGCCGTCGACAAGGCGTTCGTCGGCAAGAAGCCGCAGACCACCGTGACGGCGACCGCGGCCGGCCGTGGCGCCTTTGCCCGCCATGTCGCGACCCTGCAGGAGATCATCGCCGGCAAGCAGCCGTGAGGGGGAATGACGGGGGAATCGGCCCCGTCGCCCCTTGCGGGCCGGCGGGGATTCGTGCGACCGACACAGCTCTTACACCCTTTTGAGCCTGTACCTGATGAACATCCTCCTGCTCGGTTCCGGCGGCCGCGAACATGCGCTGGCGTGGAAGATCGCCGCATCCCCGCTGGTGACGAAACTCTGGTGCGCGCCGGGCAATGCCGGGATCGCGCGCGAGGCCGAATGCGTCGCACTCGATGTCGCCGACCATGCCGCGGTGATCGAATTCTGCCGGCGCAACGCGGTCGATCTGGTGGTGGTCGGTCCGGAGACGCCGCTGGCTGCCGGGATCGTCGACGATCTCGCTGATGTCGGCATCAAGGCGTTCGGGCCGAGCAAGCAGGCCGCGCAGCTCGAGGGCTCCAAGGGCTTCACGAAGGACCTCTGCAGCGAGTTCAGCATTCCGACCGGCGCCTATCGCCGCTTCGACAATGCGAGGGATGCGCTTGCCTACGTCCGTGCCCAGGGTGTGCCGATCGTCGTCAAGGCCGACGGGCTCGCCGCCGGCAAGGGCGTCGTGGTGGCGCAGACGCTGTCCGAGGCTGAGGCTGCCATTGCGATGATGTTCGAGGGTGCGTTCGGCTCGGCCGGCGCCGAGGTCGTGATCGAGGAATTCCTCTCGGGCCGCGAGATCAGCTTCTTCGCGCTGTGCGACGGCGAGACCGCGATCCCGCTCGCGACCGCGCAGGACCACAAGCGGGTGTTCGATCACGACAAGGGCCCGAACACCGGCGGCATGGGCGCCTATTCGCCGACGCCGTTCGTGACGCCCGAGGTCCACGACCAGATCATGATGCGGATCATCCTGCCGACGGTCGCCGGAATGAAGAGCCGCGGCATCCCGTTCAAGGGCGTGCTTTATGCCGGCGTGATGCTGACCGCGCAGGGCCCAAAGCTGTTCGAATACAATGTCCGGTTCGGCGATCCTGAGTGCCAGGTGCTGATGCTGCGGATGATGTCGGACATCGTGCCGGCGCTGCTCGCCTCGATCGACGGGCAATTGAAGAACTTCGATCTGCGCTGGTACCCGGACCCGGCGCTGACGGTGGTGATGGCGGCCAAGGGCTATCCCGGCGACTACATCAAGGGTACGCGGATCGACGGCCTCGATGACGCCGCCAAGGTCGACGGCGTCGAGATCTTCCACGCCGGCACGGTGGCGAAGGACGGCGCAATTCTCGCCAATGGCGGCCGCGTGCTGAACGTCTGCGCGATGGGCAAGACGGTCACCGAAGCGCGCGACCGCGCCTATCAGGCCGTCGATCGCATCAAATGGCCGGAAGGCTTCTGCCGCCGCGACATCGCCTGGCAGGCGGTGGAGACGGAGAAGGCCTAGCTCACCGCGTCATTGCGAGGAGCGAAGCGACGAAGCAATCCATCTATCCCCTGTGTGGAGGAGTGGATTGCTTCGCTTCGCTCGCAATGACGATTAACTACAGCAAGTCCCCGCCCGCCGCGCTGGCCGTGGTGCCGTGCTCGCGGAACGCCTTGATGACGTTCTTGCCGATCTTCCACTTGTGCACTTCATCCGGGCCGTCGACCAGCCGCTGCGAGCGCACCTGGGTGTACCATTTCGCCAGCGGCGTATCCTGGCTGAAGCCGAGTGCGCCGTGCAGCTGGATCGCGGTGTCGATCACCTTGTGCACCATGTGGGCGTGGAAGATTTTCGCAATCGAGTTTTCCTGGCGGATGTCGAGGCCCTTCTCGGCCTTGTAGGCGATGTGAAGCAGCATCAGCCGGCCGATATAGAGCTCGCTGGCGCAATCGGCGAGCATGAACTGCACCGCCTGGCGATCGGCCAAGAGCTGGCCGAAGGTCGAGCGCTTGGTGACGTGGGCTGCCGCCATGTCGAGCGCGCGCTGCGCCTTGGCGACGTTGTGCATGCCGTGGCGGAGCCGGCCGTAGGCGAGGCGATGCTGGCCCATGTTGAAGCCGTTGCCCTCGCCGCCGAGCAGGTTGTCGGCGGGCACTTTCAGATCCTTGATCTCGATCTCGGAGTGGCCGCCATGGATCACGTCGTCGTGCGGCCCCTCGATCGCCATGTTGGCGACGTTGCGCTTGATGCGGTAGCCGGGGTTGGGCAGCTCGACGATGAAGGTCGAGTATTGCTTGTGGCGCGGCGCGTTCGGATCGGTCTTTGCCATGACCAGCGCCATATCGGCGACGCTCGCCGACGAGGAGAACCATTTCTCGCCGTTGAGGATGTAGTTCTCGTTGCCGTCCTTCACCGCCGTGGTCTGCATGCCGGTGGCATCGGCGCCGGCGGCCTTTTCGGTCATCGAGAAGCAGATGCGCTTCTCGCCATTCAGCAGGGGCTTGAGGAATTTTTCCTTCTGGTACTCGGTGCCGTGCGCCAGGATCGTCATCATCGAGGCGTCGTCCGGTCCCTGCGTGTTCATCGAGAGCGCGCCGAGCATGCTCTCGCCGAGCTCCATCTGCACCAGCGCATTGGCGAGCGGGCCGAGGCCCATACCGCCATACTCCTTCGGCACGAAGGGGCACCACAGGCCCTGCGCGCGGGCCTTCTTTCGCAGCGGTCCCAGCACCTCGGCAAGCGGCTTGGTGTCGAGTTCCTTTTCCGCCGGAATGCACTCGTCGTGCACGAATTTGCGAACCTTCTCGCGGATCGCCTTGGCCTCGGCGGGAATCTCAAAATCGATCGACATGGCACTTCCTCGTTTCATGTTGTTGTTGGCAGGACCTCAGGATGGCATAAACCAGGCCAGCGGCAACGCCGAACAAAGTTTGAAGCACGGCGCACGCGGCCGGGAGGAGCTACCGATGCCTGATCTCGCTGATCTTTTTCCCGGCTATGAGTCGAAATGGATCAACACCTCGCAGGGCCGCATCTTCGCCCGCGTCGGCGGCAAGGGGCCGCCCTTGCTGCTGCTGCACGGCTTCTCCTCGACGCATGTGATGTGGCACACCGTTGCGCCGAAACTCGACGACAGCTTCACGCTGATCATCGCCGACCTGCCGGGCTACGGCTGGTCCGACATGCCCGAGAGCGACAAGGATCACACCCCCTATACCAAGCGCGCCTGGGCGAAGACCATGGTCGAGGCGATGGAGCAGCTCGGCCATGTGCATTTCGCGCTCGCCGGCCACGATCGCGGCGGCCGGGTGTCATACCGGCTCGCGCTCGATCATCCCGGCCGGCTGTCGAAGCTCGCGGTGCTCGATATCGCGCCGACCTATGATTACTGGCAGAAGCTCAATCGCCTGTCGGCGCTGAAGATCTACCATTGGGCGTTCCTGGCGCAGCCCTATCCATTGCCGGAGACGCTGATCTCGGGCAATGGCGAATTCTTCCTCAAGCAGAAGATGGCGAGCCAGACCCGGACCAAGACGCTGGATGCGATCGATCCGCGTGCGCTCGAGCATTACCTCGCGCCATTCCGCGATCCCGCGCGGATCCACGCGATGTGCGAGGACTACCGCGCCGGTGCCTATGCCGATTATGAGATCGACAAGGCCGATGTCGAGGCCGGCAACAAGATCACGATCCCGATGCTGGCACTGTGGGGCGATGCCGGTGTCGCCAGCGCGGCGACGACACCGCTCGACACCTGGAAGAATTGGGCCACCAATGTCAGCGGCGCGCCGGTGGCGTCAGGACATTTCCTCCCCGAGGAAGCGCCGGACGCGACGGCGAAGCTGCTGCGGGAGTTTTTCCTGGCGGGGTAACCTCGCGCTTGCACCGTCATCCTGAGGAGCGCGCTCTTGCGCGCGTCTCGAAGGATGCACGGCCCGGCCGGTGGCCGTCGATCCTTCGAGACGCGCTACGCGCTCCTCCAGCGACAAAGGCGAAGCCTTTGCGCGGGGATGACGGGGATACCTTGCTGCCCGCTTCGTAGCCCGGATGGAGCGAAGCGAAATCCGGGACGGTCTCCGCGGATGGGCTCCCGGATTACGCTGCGCTCCATCCGGGCTGCGGCTTCGTCACCGCCGCTCCCTGAAGAACTCGCGCAGCAGCGTCGCCGCTTCGGTCTCTCCCACCGCGCCGTAGACCTCCGGCACGTGGTGGCAGGTCGGCTGCGCGAAGAACCGCACGCCGGACTCGACCGCGCCGCCCTTGGGGTCGGCGGCGCCGTAATACAGCCGGCGGATGCGGGCAAAGGAGATCGCGCCGGCGCACATGGTGCAGGGCTCGAGGGTGACATAGAGGTCGCAATCGACCAGCCGTTCGCTGCCGATGGCGTCGGCGGCCTGCCGGATCGCCAGGATCTCGGCGTGCGCGGTGGGGTCGCGGTCGGTCAATGTCCGGTTGCCGGCGGTGGCGATCACCTCATAGCCCCGCACGATGACGCATCCGATCGGAACTTCGCCCGATTTTCCGGCATTTTCGGCCGTTTTCAGCGCCAAATCCATGAAAGAGGGGGCCGACATGCCTCGTATCATCCGAAGAAACCTGCTAGTAGCTTCGCCTTCAGCAAAAGTGGATGCCGGTTTTGCGTCAAGCGCGCTGCCAACGGGGCGCGCACGACCCGGTTGGCCCTTGCACCCCAATTGAACGCCCAGGCGAGAACATTCATGCCCCGCGATAGCGACAAACACAACGATTCCCGCGGCCGGCGTGATCGGCCGGGCGGTGGCCGAGACCGCGCCAGCGGCGGCAAAGGCCGCTCCGGCGCCGCGCGTGCACCGGACAAGAAATTCGCCAAGCGCGGCTTTGCCGGCAAGGACTTCGCCGGTAAGGGCGATGGCGACAAGCGGCCTTATCGCGGCGACCGCGAAGACCGTCCGCCGCGCCGCGATTTCGGCGACAAGCCCAGATTCAGCCGTGACGATCGTCCCCGTGGCGACCGGCCGTTCCGCGATCGGCCGGCGCGCGATGGCGAGGGCGGCAAGCGTCCGTTCAAGCCGCGCGGCGAGCGCCGCGATTTTGACGCAGGCGATCGTCCGCAGCGTGGTCCGCGGTCGGAAGGCCGGTCATCCGATCGCAAGTTCGGTGAAAAGCGGTCCTTTGGCGATCGCGAGAAGCGTCCCTATACGCCGCGCGGCGAGCGTGACGGCGAGAAGCGTTCCTTTGCGCCGCGCGGTGAGCGCGCCGAGCGCAAGTTCGACGACCGGAAGTTTTCGCGCGGCGATCGCGACAAGGGTTCGTTCCGCGACAAGGGCGAGGGCCGTCCGTTCCGCCGCCGCGAGGATGGCGATGCACCGCGCCGCGATTTCGGCGATCGGCCGCGCTTCAAGCGCGACCGCGACTTCGAGGGCCGCGACCGCAGTGACGAGAAGCCCTGGCAGAAGCGCGACCGCAAACCGCGCGACGATCGTGGCGGTGACGAGCGTCCGCGCTTTTCGCGATCGCGCGACGATCGCGGTGGCGATGAGCGTCCGCGGTTCTCCAGGTCCCGCGACGATCGTGAACAGGGCGATCGTCCGAAGTTCAGCCGGCCGCGCTGGAAACAGGATGAAGACGGCGGTGATCGCCGTGACAGCCGCCGCCGCGAGCGACCGGAAGGCCGCACCGACTGGCAGGAGCATCCGCGCAGCGAGGGTCGCTTCTCCGACCGGCCGCGCCGCGACAACGAGGATGACAGCAGGATCTTCACGAAGCGCCCGGCGTTCGGCGGCCGCGGTGCCTATCGCGAGCGCACCTCAGACGATCGCCGCGAGCGTCCCGAGCCGAAGCCGAAGAAATCAGGCGAGCGCATCGCCAAGGTATTGGCGCGCGCCGGCCTCGCCTCGCGCCGCGATGCCGAGGAGATCGTCACGCAGGGGCGCGTCACGGTCAACGGACGTGTGATCAACTCGCCGGCGCTCGACATCACCGACAACGATGTCGTGGCGGTCGACGGCAAGCCGTTGCCGCCGCGCGAGCGGACGCGGCTGTTCATGTATCACAAGCCGCGCGGGCTGATGACGACGCATGCCGATCCCGACGGACGGCCGACCGTGTTCGACAATCTGCCCGAGGGCCTGCCGCGCCTGATCTCGATCGGCCGGCTCGACTTCAACACCGAGGGCCTGCTGCTGCTGACGAATGACGGCGGGCTGGCGCGGACGCTGGAGCATCCCGACACCGGTTGGCTGCGCCGCTATCGCGTGCGCGCGCATGGCGAGGTGACGCAGGCGCAGCTCGATCAGCTCAAGGACGGCGTCGAGGTCGATGGTGTCAAATACGGACCGATCGATGCGACGCTGGAGCGCGACCAGAGCTCTAACGTCTGGGTGGTGTTCGCGATCCGCGAGGGCAAGAACCGCGAGGTGCGCAACGTGATGGCGCATCTCGGGCTCGAGGTGAACCGACTGATCCGGATCTCCTACGGGCCGTTCCAGCTCGCCGAGCTCGAGGAGGGCAAGGTCGAGGAGGTCAAGACGCGGGTGCTGCGCGAGCAGCTCGGCGAGAAGATCGCCAAGATCGCCGGTGCCGACTTCACGCGGCCGGAGCAGCGTGACGCTGGCGACGATGCCCCCGCGAAGAAGCCGAAGGCCAAGCGCGAAACCATCAACGACCGCAAGGGTCGCCGCGTGCTGGTGCAGCGTACCGGCAGCGAGGAAGCCCGTGCCCGCAACGAGGACGAGGCCAACGGCTACGGCCCGCCGCGCCGTCCCAAGCGCGGCTATCACGGCAAGCGCGATTTCAAGCCGCAGGACGAGTAAACGTCGATGCGGGTCGTCGGGGGCAGGCTGAAGGGCCGCAATCTCGCGTCGCCCTCGGGCCGCGAGATCCGGCCGACCGCGGATCGCTTGCGCGAGTCCGTGTTCAACATCCTGGTCCACGCCTACGATAATCCGATCGAGGACGCCCGCGTGCTCGATCTGTTTGCCGGCACCGGCGCGCTCGGCATCGAAGCGGCCTCGCGCGGCGCAAAGTTCACGCTGTTCGTCGACAACGGCGCCGAGGCGCGGGCGCTGCTGCGCAACAATGTCGAGTCGCTCGGCCTCGGCGGGACCACCAAGGTCTATCGCCGCGATGCCACCGACCTCGGGCCGGCGCATCCGGTCGAGCCGTTCTCGCTGGTGTTTCTCGATCCGCCCTACGGCAAGGGCCTCGCCGACAAGGCGCTGGCCTCATTGCGTGACGGCGGCTGGCTGACGCCGGGCGCGCTGCTGGTGGTGGAGGAGGCCAAGGCCGCGGCGTTCGCGGCGCCCGACGGCTTTGAGGAGCTCGAGCGGCGGGCCTATGACGACACGGAATTCGTCTTCCTTCGCGAAAAAGTGTAGGGCGCACCGGCCTCCCTCGACCTTATGCTGCGCCACGGTGGAGATTGTCATCGGGCTCGGACCGGTTGGACTATTCCACCTTACGACGGACCAATCACGGCTTTCGGAGCGTGAACCATGGCCGATACTCTCGCCGGGCTCGCAGTTCAGCTGGAGACGCGCGTCAAGGCGTTGCGCGGCGCGGGCGATGACACCGCGCTGCTTGCGGCGGCGCGTGACGCCGCCGACCAGATCGGGCGCCGTCGCGGCGCGCTCGATGCCGACGCGCACGAAGCGCTCGGGATGATTCAGCGGATGACATTCAACGCCGCGGCCGATTGCTGGCCGGGCTGGGGTGTTTCGGACAAGCCGATCGATCCGGCTCACCTGCTGGCGGCGCGCGACCTTGCCGAGCACTCGCTGGATCTTGTGCAGGAGCTGGAGCTTGGACCGGCGCGGCTCGGAACGGGCGCCTGGCTGGTCGGCGCCTTCGACCTGGCGCTTGGCCGCTATGACGAGGCGATCGACATCTTTCGCGGCGCGCGTCAGAACTATGCCGCCGCGCGCGCACCCGGCCTGGTGCTGCTGACGGACGGCTATGTCGCGATCGCACGGCAATTGGCCGGGGACCGGACTTCATCCGACGATCAAGGTCTCGTTCAAGTCTGCGAGCGGATCGCGGCAGGCGGGTTCGAGCACGGCGACGAATGGATCGCGCAGCTGCGCACGGCGTTGGAGGTCTTCACGCGGTAAGAACTTGTAGGATGGGTGGAGCGCAGCGATACCCATCGTCGTGCCGCGCGGACGGAAATTGATGGGTATCGCTGCGCTCCACCCATCCTACGGCCGACCTGTCGTCCCTGCGAAAGCAGGGACCCATAACCACAGATGCGCAGCGTGGAAGCGAGCTGCGGCCCCAGCTTCTCTCAAACCAGACATTGGTGGCTATGGGTCCCAGGTCGCGCGTAGCCTGTCATCGAGCGGCGCTTCGCGCCGACCCGTTGGCTTGCCCGGGACGACGGGGACCGAGACTATCTCCGCCCGAACAGCTTCTCGATATCGCTCAGCTTCAATTCGACATAGGTCGGCCGGCCGTGGTTGCACTGGCCGGAGTTCGGCGTGTCTTCCATCTCGCGCAGCAGCGCGTTCATCTCTTCCGGCTTGAGGCGGCGCCCGGCGCGGACTGAGCCGTGGCAGGCCATGGTGGCGGCGACGTGCATTAGCCGGCGCTCCAGCGGCAGCGCCTCGTCCCACTCCGCCATGTGCTCGGCGAGGTCGCGCAGCAGGCCGGCCGCATTGGCCTTGCCGAGCAGCGAGGGCGTCTCGCGCACGGCGACCGCACCGGGACCGAAGGATTCGATCGCGAGCCCGAACGAGGCCAGCTCCTCGGCCCGGTCGAGCAGTTTCTCGACGGTCGCTTCGTCGAGCTCGACGATCTCGGGGATGAGCAGGATCTGCCGCTGCACGCCGTTCTTGGCCAGCGAGGCCTTCAGCCTCTCATAGACGATGCGCTCATGCGCCGCGTGCTGGTCGACCACGATGAGGCCGTCGCGAGTCTGCGAGACGATGTAGGTTTCGTGGATCTGGGTGCGCGCGGCGCCCAGCGGCCTGTCGAGCAGATCGGGCGCGGGTGCGGCCTCGAAGCGCACATCGGCGGTCGGCGCGCCGACATCGAAGGCGGCCTGTCCGGGCTCGGCGAAGGCGGTCGCCGCCGCGCTCTCGAAGCCGCGCATCGGACCAGCCGGATAGGACGGCGAGCTGCGCCAGTCCCAATTGCCCGGACGCGGTGGCGTGAAGGCCGGGCGGAACGCCTGCAATGTCGCGCCGTCGGCGGTGTTGGCCGCGGTGCGCCGGCCTTCGCGCGCGAGACCGTCCTTGAGCGCGTGCACGATCAGCGCGCGCACCAGGCCGGCATTGCGGAAGCGCACTTCGGTCTTGGCTGGATGCACATTGGCGTCGACCTCCTGCGGATCGCAGGTCACGAACAGCGCCACCACGGGATGGCGGTCGCGCGGCAGATAGTCGGAATAGGCCGCGCGCACCGCGCCGAGGATCAGCTTGTCGCGCACCGGGCGGCCGTTGACGAACAGATATTGCCCGAGCGCATTGGCGCGGGTCAGCGACGGCGCGGCGGCAAAGCCCTCGACCACGACGCCCTCGCGCTCGGATCGGACTTCGATCGCGCTGGCGCGGAAATCCGCGCCGAGGATATCGCCGAGCCGCGTCAGCCGGCCGGCCGCGCCGGGCAGCGCTGCGGCCCAGGTGACCGGCGCGCGCTCTTCGCCGGCCAGCGTGAAGGCAATGTCGGGGCGCGCCATGCCGAGGCGCCGCACCACTTCGCGGATCGCTTCCGCCTCGGTGCGGTCGGTTTTGAGGAATTTCAGCCGCGCCGGCGTCGCGTAGAACAGTTCATTGACCTCGACGCGGGTGCCCTGGCCGAGCGCAGCCGGCATGATCTCCGATTTCTCGCCACCCTCGACCGACAGCGACCAGGCGTGCGGCTCGCTGGCATGACGCGTGGTGATGCCGAGTTTGGCGACCGCGCCGATCGACGGCAGCGCCTCGCCGCGGAACCCGAGCGTGCGGATGCGCAACAGGTCTTCATCATCGAGCTTGGAGGTGGCGTGGCGGTCGACCGCGAGTGCAAGGTCCGACCGCGTCATGCCGCCGCCGTCGTCGGTGATGCCGATCCGGCGCCGCCCGCCGCCATCGGTGAACACGTCGATCCGGCTGGCGCCGGCGTCGATCGCGTTCTCGACCAGTTCCTTGACCACGCTCGCAGGGCGTTCGACCACCTCGCCGGCGGCGATGCGGTTGACGAGCTGTTCGGGAAGCTGGCGGACGGGCATGGATTGCGCGATCGGACACGGATTCGAGGTTGGGCGGCATTCTAGTCGGCCGGCCGGCCAAATGCATGGGCCGGTCCGCGAATGGCTGCCTTTAGCTGGGGATGGAGCCAGCCTATCGCCTTGAAGACACTCACCTTCGCGTGTGCGGCGGCTACGTCCTACGTGGCGATTGTGGGGCCGCAGGCGCAGGTATATCGTTTAGAAAAATTATAAGTTCTTGCCGGAGGAACGCCATGTGCCATCTTTTCGCGCACCAGCCGCAACGCGACTATGAATCGCAGACCCGATCGTTGCGGATCGACGGCCATTGCACCTCGATCCGGCTGGAAATGTCGTTCTGGGATACGCTGGAGGAAATCGCGGCCAAGGAAGGCATGACGCTAGCCAAGTTCCTCACCACCTTGCACAACGAGGTGCTCGACCATCACGGCGAGGTCAACAATTTCGCGTCGCTATTGCGCTGCTCCTGCCTGATCTATCGCGCCAAGGCCAATGCGCCGGCGGTGGTTCCGGACTATCGCCCCACGACAGCGATCATGGACGCCGCGGAATAGAATTTCCGCCCATCCGCGACCCAAAAGAAAAAGCGGCCTTGTCCCGACGGACAAGGCCGCTTCAGTCAGAGGGACCTAGATCTCCTTGCGCTGCATTGCGCCGGCGATGCTGTCGGCCTGGCGGATCGCCAGCGACACGATCGTCAGGGTCGGGTTGCACGCCGCCCCGCTCGTGAACTGGCTGCCGTCGGAGACGAACAGGTTCTTGATGTCGTGGGTCTGGCCGAACTTGTTGACCACGCCGTCGCGCGGCTTCTCGCTCATCCGGTTGGTGCCCATGTTGTGGGTCGAGGGATAGGGCGGCGTCGGATAGGTCACGGTGGCGCCGACCGCCTCATAGACCGCGGCACCCTGCTTGTAGGCGTGATCGCGCATCGCGACGTCGTTCGGGTGATCGTCGAAATGCACGCTCGCGACCGGCATGCCGAACTTGTCCTTGACGTTCGGGTCCAGCGTGATGCGGTTGGTCTCCTGCGGCATGTCCTCGCCGACCAGCCACATGCCGGCCATCCGCGGATAGCCTTCCATGGCGCTGGTGAAGCTGCGGCCCCAGGCGCCGGGATTGAGGAACGCCGCCATGAAGGGCAGGCCGAGCGACAGCGTCTCCATCTCGTAGCCGCCGACGAAGCCGCGCTTCGGGTTGTTGGCGGCCTCGTCGCGGATGATGCCGGCCATCGTGGTGCCGCGATACATGTGCACCGATTTCTCGAAGCTCGCATACACGCTGCCGGTCATGTGCCGCATGTAGTTGCGGCCGACCTGGCCGGATGAGTTGGCAAGGCCATCCGGGAACATGCTGGAGGCGCTGTTGAGCAGCAGCCGCGGGCTCTCGATCGAGTTGCCGGCGACCGCGACCACGCGGGCCTTCTGGCGCTGCATCGCGCCGGTTTGATCGGCATAGACCACGCCGGTGACCTTGCCGGATTGATCATGCTCGATCTTGATCACCATGCTGCCCGGGCGCACCTCGAGATTGCCGGTGGCCTCGCCCTTCGGGATCTCGGTGTAGAGCGTCGACCATTTGGCGCCCGACTTGCAGCCCTGGAAGCAGAAGCCGATCTGCTGGCAGGAGCCGCGGCCGTCGCGCGGCTCGCTGTTGATCGCCATCCGTCCGGTGTGTACCTCCTTGTAGCCGAGCTTCTTGGCGCCGGCCTCCATCACCTTGAAATTGTTGTTGCCGGGCAGTCCGGGAATGCCGTTGGTGCGGGTGACGCCCATCTTGTTCTCGGCCTTGGCGTAATAGGGCTCCATCTCGGCGAGCGTGATCGGCCAGTCCAGCAGATTGGCGCCGGGGATGTTGCCGTAAGCCGACTTGATCTTGAACTCGTGCTCGTCGAAGCGCAGCGAGGCGCCGGCCCAGTGCACGGTGGAGCCGCCGACCGCCTTCACGATCCAGGCCGGAATGCTGGGAAAGTCCTTGTGCACGCGCCAGCTTCCCGATGTGGTGCGAGCGTCGGACCAGGCGAGCTGGCTGAAGCTGTCCCATTCGTCGTTGATGAAATCCTGGTTCTCGATGCGCGGCCCGGCTTCCAGGATCACGACCTTGATGCCCTTCTGCGCCAGTTCATTGCCGAGCGTTCCGCCGCCGGCGCCGGAGCCGACGATCACGACAACGCCGCTGTCATTCAGATCGAATTTTGCCATAGCTTCCTCCTTGGCGTTGTCCGTTCAAACCTTCGGCAACCAATCGATGTCGGCGAAGCCGCGCTTGATGTAGCCGCCATGCTCGGCGGAGGAGCCCTCGTAGCCGAACCGCGGCCAGACCTCCTTGTTGTTGTAGAGCGAGGCGATGAGATCGCCGCGGATCTGCTGGAAGAATGCGCTTGTCTCGATCCGTTGCAGCAGCGCGACGCGATCGTTCTCCCAGGCGACCTGCGCATAGGGCATCTTGTGGCGCTCGTTGGCTTCCTGATCGAGCCGGGCTACGCCGTCATTGATCAGTGATTTGACCGCCGGATCCTTCGCGGCCTTGGCATCCCATGGCTTGACCGCCGTGATGTAGTAGCTGTCGCCGAGGAAATCGTGCGGATAGATGTCGCGCGCGACCTTGAGCAGCGTCTTCATCGTGGCCGGTGTCAGCGTCGAAGCGTCTTCGGCCCAGGCATCGGTGATACCGAGCCCGGTCGATGTCGCGATTGCAACGGCGGGGGCGGTGACGGCTGCGCCTTTGAGAAACACACGCCGGTCATATCTGCTGCGTCGATCGATTTCTCTCATGGGTTTCCTCCGTAATTTATTTTCTGTTTGGATTTGCAGTTGGATCATTTTGTCTGAGCATGATCTTGCCGGAAAACCGGTAGCCACTTTTCCGGATCATGCTCTAGCCAAAGCGCCCGCCGCGCTGGATCACCTCGATCTTGTAGCCGTCGGGATCGGAGACGAAGAAGAAGCGCGCCAGCGTCCGGCCGTCATGCTTGAAGTCGCGCAGCGGACCGGGCGACAGCTTCTCCTGTTCGAAGCGCGCGTGCTCGGCATCAACGTCATCGACGACGACGGCGAGGTGGCCGTAGCCGTCGCCGAGCGCGTAGGGCTCCTTGCGATCGAAATTGACCGTGAGCTCGACCTCGAAGGGCGAGGACGGATGGCGCAGATAGATCAGCGCGAAATCGGGAAAGCGCAAATTGTCCGCGATCTCGAGGCCGAATGCGCGGTGATAGAAGTCGAGCGCCTTGGCCTCGTCGAACACGCGGATCATCGAGTGCACGGGTTTCGCCATTCAGTTCAGCTCCTTCAGATAGGCGATGATCATGGCGCGGGTTTCCGGCTTGGCCTGCCGATAGGCCATCACGCTGCCCGGGATCACCTCTTGCGGGTTGGTCAGCCAGGCATCGAGCCTGGCATCGTCCCAGACGAAATCGGCCTTGGCGAAAGCAGCGGAATATTTGAAGCCGTCAGCCTTGCCGGCATGGCGGCCGACGATCTTGTAGAGCGACGGTCCCTGCCGGACCGGATCCGACGTGTTTGACGTGTGGCAGGTCGCGCATTGCTGCTTGAACAGCGTCGCCCCGTCGGGCGGCTTGGCGGCAGGCAAGGGCATTTGCGCGGCCGCAATTTGCACTGCAAGCATTGCGCTGCAAAATCCCAGCGCCAACGTCCATCCTGCAGCCCACCTTGCGCGCAGCTTTGTCATATACATCACCGCCCTCTGTGCCGTGACTGTAGGAGGCTGAAATCCGCCGTTGGTAGTAGCGGGCTGTTTCACGGCAGAACAAAGAAGGGCGGTGGTTTGGCGCGGAACCGGTCGCTGCCGCATATGCGGACGACAAATCCGCAAAATGACCGCGAAATCCCTGCACGATCACCACACGACGCAGCTTGCATTGCGTGTGCGCCGTTTGCGGAAATTCAGTCTCGCGCGATGGGGTTTAGGGTCGGCGCTGCAAACGGCGCACGACCTGCGCCGCTCCGTCCATCGTCAATCAAAGTCCAGGAGAAATGGATGACGTTTGCAAAAACCAGCGTGCTCGCCCTTGCCATCACGGCCGCGATGGCCGGCCCCGTCCTGGCACAGGGAGCGGCGACACCCAATACCCAGCTTCGCGGCGGCGCAGCGGGCGCAGGAACGATGCAGCAGGGCGGCGGCATGTCCGGCAGTGGCGATGAGGAAATGGCGGCGCAGCCGACGTCACCGAGCCAGAAGAGCGGCACCAGCGCCAAGTCGGGCAGCAAGGGAACGGTCGGCAGCAGCAGCGGCCACGCGACGACGCCGAAGCCCGGCGGTTCCGAGATGGCGCCGGGAACCAAGAAGTACTAAGGCGCGATGACGCGATGAGATGTGCTGAAGCGCTATCGCGCTTCGGCTTCTTGTTTGAACATGATCTCCGCGTAAACGCGTTCTGCGTTTGCCTGATCTCGTCCCGCGATGATCGGATCCCGGATGCAGCGCATGCGCTGCGTCCGGTGCTCCCTGTTCCTTTGACGCGTTTTCTTCACGCGAACCGATATCCACTTCGCGCGAAAACGCTCTAGTCGTCGAAACGGCGCGTGCCGCGGCCGGCCTTGATGTCGCTGCGGCGCTTCTTGCCTTCGAGCCGGCGCTGCTTGGAGCCGAGCGTCGGTTTGGTCGGCCGCCGCGGTGTCGGCCGCACCATCGCTTCCTTCAACATCTCAAGCAGCCGCTCGATGGCGTCCGCGCGATTGCGCTCCTGGGTGCGGAAGCGGAACGCCTGGATCACGATCACGCCATCCTTGGTCATGCGGCTGCCGGCGAGCCGCGCCAGCCGCTGCGCGGCGTCCGGCGGCAGCGCGATCTTCGTCGTGTCGAAGCGGAGCTGGGCCGCGGTCGAGACCTTGTTGACATTCTGCCCGCCCGGACCGGAGGCGCGGACAAACACGATCTCAATATCGTTCTCGTCGATCGTAAGGTCGCGGGCCACCCGCAGCATGACATCACCCGGTGCAGGGAAGAATCGGCGGCCGCAGGATAGCGGGTTTGTGTTGCGTGTGCTCGGGCCGGGTTGATGTCGCGTCGGCTACGTCTGGCGCCGGCGTGTGTGGCTCACCCCTCTCCCCAACCCTCCCCCGCAAGGGGGGAGGGAGCCCATCCGCTTGCGCGTCCCTGACGATCGAAAGATCAGCGTTCGACGCGATCTGCGCGATCCAGGTGAGGATACGATGTGAGGTGAGCACGCCTCGCAGGCTCCCTCCCCCCTTGCGGGGGAGGGTGGGGAGAGGGGTAGCCACAACGGTGGTGCGTCTGAAAAGGCGGACGCGCCGACGCGCCTCAGTTCGCCTTCGGCGGCGCCGACACCGGTTGCGCGGCGGCTTGCGGGGCGCGGCCGACGACCACGGTGAGCAGGCCGTTGCCCCACAGCCGCTTGGAGACCCGCTGGACGTCGTCGAGCGTCACCGCATCGACGATGGCGCTGCGCTTCTCGATGTAGTCGATCGGCAGCTTGTCGAGCTGGTACTGCAGCATCGCCTGCGCGAGCTTGGAGGAGGTGTCGAGCGCCAGCATCTGCGAGCCTTTCAGATAGGACTTCGCCTCGTCGAGCTCCTGCTGCGTCGGACCTTGCTCGGCGATGCGGCGGATCTCCGCCTCGATCGCATCGATGGTCTCGCCGGCGCGGTCGGCGCGGGTGCCGGTGTTGCCGATGAACAGCGCGGAGTGATCCATCCAGAGCAGCGCCTCATAGATCGAGTAGGCAAGCCCGCGCTTCTCGCGCACTTCCTTGTAGAGCCGCGACGACAGCCCGCCGCCGCCGAGAATGTGGTTCACCACATAGGCAGCCATGAAATCCGGATCGTGCCTGTTGATGCCGGGACCGCCGAAAGTGACGATGGTCTGCGGCACATCGAGCGGGACAAAGGCGCGCTGCGGCGGCTTGGTCGCCACGACGTCGGGAACCGGCGTCAATTCGGCCTTGGCCGGCAGGTCGCCAAAGGTCTTGTCGAGCAGCTTGCCGAGCGTGTCGGCGTCGACGTCGCCGACAACGGCGATCCGCAGCGTATCCTTGGCGATGATGCGGCGGACATAGTCCTTGAGGTCTGAGATCTCGATGGTGGGCACGCTCTCGAGCGTGCCGGTCGCCGTCCTGCCATAGGGATGATCGCCGAACGCGAGCTCGAGGAACTTGCGGCCGGACAGCGAGGACGGATTGGTCGATTCGCGGCGCAGGTTCGAGATCACCTGGGCGCGGATGCGTTCGACGTCCTTCGGTTCGAACCGCGGCGAGGTCAGCGCCATCCGCAGCAGATCGTAGGCTTCGTCCTTGTTGTCCTTGAGCATGCGCAGCGAGCCGCGGAATTGGTCGCGGTTGGACTGGAAGCTGAGCTCGATGGCGCGGCGCTCGAGCCGTTCGTGATAGGTCTTGGAATCGAGATCGCCGGAGCCCTCGTCGAGCAGGTCGGCGACCAGATTGCCGACGCCGGGCTTGCCGGGCGGATCCTGGCTGGCGCCGCCGCCGAAGGAATATTCCATCGCGATCAGCGGCACGGTCGCGTCCTGCACGAACCACGCCTCGATGCCGCCGGGCGATACCAGCCGCTGGATCTTGGCCGCGGCCTGCGAGGGCACTGACGTCAGCGCCAGCATCGCGGCGCATGCGCCGCCGATCAGCGCCGCGCGGCGGGTGAGGGAATAGGTCACGAGCGCTTCTCCTCGCGTTTCGGCGCAGTATCCTTGATCAGATAGCCGGTCACCGACCGCTTCTTGTCGAGCCAGGTGGCGGCTGCGGCGCGCACCTGCTCGGCGGTGACGGCGCGAATGCGTTCCGGCCAGCTTCTTATGTCGTCGATGCTCAAGCCCGTGGTCAGCGCGCCGCCATACCAGCGCGCCAGCGTCGCCTGGTTGTCCTGGGCGTAGATCGCTTCCGCAATGAGCTGGGTCTTGACCCGTTCGAGATCCTCGGCGCGCGCGGGGTTCTGCGCGAGATCGGCGATCACCTTGTCGATCGCGTCCTCGATCTGGGCGAACTCGACGCCCGGCTTCGGCGTCACCGCGATCGAGAATTGCGACGGATCGAGCGCGGTGCCCTGATAGCCGGCGCCGGTCGAGATCGCGAGGCCCTTGTCGATCACCAGCGAGCGATAGAGGTAGGAGTTGGCGCCGCCGCCCATCAATTGCGCCAGCACGTCGAGCGCCTGGCTCTCGCCCGCCGCCCCTGTCGTCGCCGAGGGCACCAGATAGTAACGGCGCAGGTTCGGCTGCTCGACGCGCGGATCCGACAGCGTCACGGTGCGCGGCGCGGCCGGTGTCGGCTCCTGCGGCCGCACGCGCTTCTCGGCGATTGCCTTCTGCGCCGGGATCGGGCCGAAATTCTTCTCGACCAGCGGGCGGATATCCTTGACGTCGACATCGCCTGCGATGACCAGGATCGCGTTGTTCGGCGCATAGAAGCGGCGGTAGAAGGCGAGCGCATCCTCCCGGTCGAGCTTCTCGATCTCCTGGTGCCAGCCGATCACCGGCCGGCCGTAGGGATGGTTGAGATAGAGCGCGGCCATGATCTGCTCGGTGAGCCGGGCATCCGGGTTGTTGGCAACCCGCATGTTGAATTCCTCGAGCACGACGTCGCGCTCGGGCAGCACATTTTCGTCCTTCAGGATCAGGCCGGTCATGCGGTCGGCCTCGAATTCCATCATGGTGGGCAGCTGCTCGCGCGGCACGCGCTGGAAGTAGCCGGTGTAGTCGTTGGAGGTGAAGGCGTTCTCGTTGCCGCCGACGCGCAGCACGGTCTGCGAGAACTCGCCGGCCGGGTGCTTGGCGGTGCCCTTGAACATCAGATGCTCGAGGAAATGCGCAAGGCCCGATTTGCCGGGCGTCTCGTCAGCGGAGCCGACCTTGTACCAGATCATCTGCGTCACGACCGGCGTGCGGTGATCGGGGATCACCACGACCTGCAGGCCGTTGTCGAGCGTGAAGCTCGCGGGGCGTTCCGAGGTGACGGTGGTCTGGGCGCGGAGGCTGGTGCCCGACAGCGGGATGGTTGAAACAAAGGCGGCAGCGAACAGGGCAATCGATCGGCGTGAGGGCATCATGGTCCTTATGAAAGCCCGGACACACAGCCGGGGCGCGAAAGCAAGCCATCGTACACGGTCGTCTCCGTGCCCGTCGTCACGAAGCGGAGAGACCGACGTCCACCCGCATTAAGCTTTGCTCATGTCAGCCTTCGCCCAACCGGCCAAGCGTCACTGCAGCGGTTTTCCGGTCATGACGTCGTATTGGCCTTCCAGCCCCTTCGGCTTCATCGGGCCTGTGCCATAGGCATAGCCTGAAGACGGCGTCTGGTAGCCCGGAGGGGGCTCGGTCAGGGAGTCGCGCGTCGGCTCACCCGTGAACGGCTTGGACTCGCTGCTGTTGCCCTTGAAGATGCCGAGCAGACCGCCGTTGTAGCCGAGCTGGCTCGGCATCAGCGACGGATTGGTGCTCACGCCGGGCTCCATTGGCTCTTTCCTGCCGTCGGTGGCGGTCTGCTGCTTCCGTCCGGCCTCGATCTCGGCCTGGGTCAGGGGCATCGCCTGCTGCCACGGCTCCTTCTTCACTTCCTTCTTGCGCGCCGCGATCGCGGCCTTGCGGGCGGCGATATCAGGGTCCTTCGGCCAGTTCGGCGCGTTGACCTGCGTGGTCGAGGCGGGCGGCGGCAGGTCGAGCTTCGGCGGCACCACCAGCGGCGAGCGCTCGCGGTAGTCGATGCCTTTGCTGGCGGCGCTCTTGGCGCCGAGGCCGGTCATCAGATTGTCGATGATCCGCTCTTCGAAGGTCAGGCCGTCATCGCCGTCATCTTCGTCGTCGCCGGCACGCACCGGGCCAGCGGTCATGACGAGGCCAATCCCGGCCGCAACGAAAGCCAGACGCAGGCCGCGCATCAGCGGCAGCCGGGACGTCTCGATCAGGTAACCGCGGGCTTTGGTGTTGCGCATCGCGCTTTCCCCATTTCAAAATTCGCCAAAGCGATCACTGGCTTAGCGCACAGTTCCGCTGGGTGCAGGTCGGCCGCCGACCGGCTCGTATCGGCCGGGATCAGGGCGCTTTTACGGCGGGGGTCCCCATGACGGAATCATACAATAGGGCCGCCACGCCAGCAACGATCGCCACGTCGGCGAGGTTGAAGATGTACCAATTATAGGCTTTTCCGGCGATCTCGACGTGAAACAAGGCAAAATCGACCACGGCGCCGTAGGCGAAGCGGTCGATGCCGTTCCCGATCGCGCCGCCGATGATCAGGCCGAGCGACACCGTCGCAAGCCAGGTCCGCGACCGCGCCATCCAGATCGCCAGCGCGATCACGGCGGCGGCCTTGATCACCATCAGCAGGATCTGGGCGGCCGGGGTCTCGCTCTGGAACCAGCCGAAACTGATGCCGGGATTCCAGGCCAGCACCAGGTCGAAGAACGGCGTCACCGTCACCGGGGCGTGGCGTGCGATGTCGAGGACATGGAGCAGCCAGAGCTTGGAGGCCTGGTCGGCGATCAGGGTGATGACCGCCGCCAGCACACCGGCGCGAACGGGAGGGGTCATCGGCTTCCCGTCAAAGGTGTCGTCCCGGCGAAGGCCGGGACCCATACGCCGTGTCGGGTATTGTTTGAATGACTCGGGGTCATCAACTTCAGTCCATTCTAGACAGCGGTGGTTATGGGTCCCTGCTCCCGTGCGCAATTGCGCACTAGGCAGGGACGACGGCTAGGTCGTAACCCCCAGCGCCTTCCACTCGCGCAGCGCCTGCGCGTCGCGCGGCGAGACGTCGGGATACTCAGGGTCCTCGCCGACCGTGGGCAGGATTTTCCATGAGCGCGCGCATTTGGTGCCGACCGCCTTCTCGACCACCACGGCAACGCCGGGCACCGCATCGAGGCGGAAGGCGTTCGCCGGCGCCTCGCCTTCGCGCACCTCGTAGTTCGAGGTGATGCAGACTTCGGCGAGATCGATATCGAACAGCGCGGCCAGCATCGTGCGGTCGGCGATGTAGATCACCGGCGATGCCTCGAGCGAGGAGCCGATCCGCTTGGCGGCGCGCTCGAGCTCCAGCGCACCGGTGACGACGCGGCGGACGTCGCGGATCGTCTCCCACTTCGCGGCGAGGGCATCGTTGCTGAACTGCTCGAGACCTTCGGGGAACAGCGTGAGGTGCACCGAAGGCTCGGCGTTCGGCCGGTACATCCGCCAGGCTTCGTCTGTGGTGAAGCTCAGGATCGGCGCCAGCCATTTCAGGATCGCGTCGCACAGCAGGTCGATCGTGGTCAGCGCTGCCTTGCGCGCCACCGAGGACGGTGGGTCGCAATACAGCGTGTCCTTGCGGATATCGAAGTAGAACGCCGACAACTCGGAGTTCATGAAGGCGGCGAGAGTTGCGACCACGGTCTTGTAGTCGAAGGCGGCATAGGCCTTGCGGATGGTCTCGGTGTGGCCGGCCAGTTCGTGCAGCATCAGCCGCTCGAGCTCGGGCATCTCGGCGAACGCGACCTTCTCAGCTTGCTTGAAGTGATGCAGCGTGCCGAGCATCCAGCGGATCGAGTTGCGCAGCTTGCGATAGGTCTCGATGGTGTTCTTCAGGATCTCCGGACCGATGCGCTGGTCGTCGGCATAGTCGGTGGCGCAGACCCACAGGCGCAGGATATCCGCGCCGGAATCCTTGATCACCTTTTGCGGCTCGACCGTGTTGCCGAGCGACTTCGACATCTTGCGGCCGTTCTCGTCGAGCGTGAAGCCGTGGGTCAGCACGATGTCGTAGGGCGCGCGCCCGCGCGTGCCGGCGCTTTCCAGCAGTGACGAATGGAACCAGCCGCGATGCTGGTCAGAGCCTTCGAGATACATCACGGTGTCGTTGCCGCCGTCGACCTTGCGGACGATGTTGCCGAGCTGCGGGAAGTTCTGGCGGTCCTCCAGCACGAACGCGTGCGTGGAGCCGGAATCGAACCAGACGTCGCAGATGTCGTCGACCTTCTTCCAGTTTTCGGACGCGCGGCTCCCGAGGAAGCGCTCGCGGGCGCCGTCCATGTACCAGGCGTCGGCGCCTTCCTCCATGAACGCCTCGGTGATGCGCTGGTTGACCACCTCGTCCTGCAGGATCTCGGCCGAGCCGTCAGCGTTCTCGCGCACGAACACGGCGATCGGCACGCCCCAGGCGCGCTGCCGCGAGATCACCCAGTCCGGACGGTTGGCGATCATGCCGTTGATGCGGTTCTCGCCGGCCGGCGGCACCCATTGGGTGACCGAGATGGCGTGCAGCGCGCGGGCGCGCAGCGTGTCGCCCTTCCTGGCGTGGCCGTTCTCCGCGATGTCCTTGTCCATCGCGATGAACCATTGCGGGGTGTTGCGGAAGATCACCGGCTTCTTGGAGCGCCAGGAATGCGGATATTGGTGCTTGAGGCGGCCGCGCGCGAGCAGCTTGCCGGCCTCGATCAGCGCCTTGATCACCGCCTCGTTGGCGTCGCCCTTCTCGCCCTTGTCGTTGAGCACGCGTTTTCCCGTGAAGCCCGGCGCCTGCGCGGTGTACGCGCCGTTCTCGTCGACGGTGTAGGGGATCGCGGTCGGGATGCCGCGCGCATCGAGCTCGCGGGTGTTGGCCGTCCAGACGTCGAAGTCCTCGCGGCCGTGGCTCGGCGCGGTGTGCACGAAGCCGGTGCCGGTGTCGTCGGTGACGTGCTCTCCGGCGAGCAGCGGCACGATGAATTCGTAGCCGCCGCCGAAGCTCTTCAACGGATGCGCGCATTCCACGGCGTCGAGCGTGTCGCCGGGAATATCGCGGACCTTCTCATAGGACGTGACGCGGGCCTGCTTGAACACTTCGGCGGCGAGCGCATCGGCCAGGATCAGGAGGTCGCCGGTCTTCGCCCAATTGTCAGCGGGCGCATCCGTCACCTTGTAGAGGCCGTAGCCGATCTTCGGCGAGAACGAGATCGCGCGGTTGCCGGGCAGCGTCCATGGCGTGGTGGTCCAGATCACGACCGAGGCATTGGCGAGCGCGCCATGCGCCGGCGAGGTGACCGGGAATTTCACCCACACCATGTCGGAGGTGTAGTCCTCGTATTCGACCTCGGCTTCGGCCAGCGCGGTCTTCTCGACCACGCTCCACATCACCGGCTTGGAGCCGCGATACAGCGTGCCGTTGGCGGCGAACTTCACCAGCTCGCGGGCGATCTGCGCCTCGGCCGGATAGCTCATCGTCTGGTAGGGATGATCCCAGTCGCCGATGATGCCGAGCCGCTTGAACTCCTCGCGCTGCACGTTGATCCAGTGCGTCGCATAGGCGCGGCATTCCCGGCGGAACGCGACCATCGCGGCGGAGTCGCGGAAGTCCGGCTTCTGCTTGCCCTTGGAGCGGTAGTTCTCCTCCTCGATCTTCCATTCGATCGGCAGGCCGTGGCAGTCCCAGCCCGGCACATAGTTGGAGTCGAAGCCGAGCATCTGCTGGCTCTTGGTCACGACGTCCTTGAGGATCTTGTTCAGCGCATGCCCGATATGGATGTTGCCGTTGGCGTAGGGCGGGCCGTCATGCAGCACGAATTTGGCGCGGCCCTCGGCTTCCCGGCGGAGCCTGTCGTAGAGGCCGATCTCGTTCCAGTATTTCAGGATTTCCGGCTCGCGCTGGGGCAGGCCGGCGCGCATCGGGAATTCCGTCTGCGGCAGGTAAAGGGTCTTGGAATAGTCGTTAGCGTCGGTCTTTTGCGGCTTGTCGGACATGAAAGCTCTGATTTGGCAGGTGCGGGCGCGGAAACGCGATCAATCGCGGGTGAAAACGGCGAAAGTCCCGGTCTTGCGCCGAGCCTTGAGGCTCAGGCGGAAGCCGGGCCGCTAATCCGTATGATGCGCCGCGAAAACATGGGGTTTCCATAGCAGCCACGCGGGCAAATCGCAAAGCCCCCAGTGGCCGGCGGACCGTTTCGCTCACCGTCACCCGGAGGCTCGCAAGAGCATCAGGGTGACGGGTCAAGAACCGTATGCCTTTAGGCAGGCCGCCGCCGGGCCGGATTTCCGGCCACGATGGTACCGGCCGCGACGTCCCGCGTCACCACGCTGCCGGCCCCGACCAGGGCGCCGTCGCCGATCGTGACGCCGGGCAGGATGATGGCGCCCCCGCCGATCCAGACGTCGCTGCCGATCCGGATCGGGCGGCCGAATTCCAGTCCGGCGCGCCGGGTTTCGGCGTCGCGCGGGTGGTCGGCGGTATAGATCTGCACGGCGGGCCCGATCTGGGTGCGGTCGCCGATCACGACCTTGACCACGTCGAGGATGACGCAGTTGAAGTTGAGGAACACGCCGTCGCCAAGGCTGATATTGCTGCCGTAGTCGCAGAAGAACGGCGGGCGGATCACGGCGCCCTTGCCGACCTTTCGGAAGCGCTCGGCAAGCAGTGCGTGCAATTCGCCCGCGGAGGACGCGCCCGAGGCGTTGTAGCGCGCCATCCAATGTTCCGCCGCGGTATGGTCGGCGGCAAGCTCCGCATCCGGGCGATACAGCTCGCCCGCCAGCATTTTCTCTTTTTCTGTCTTCAACCAATCGCTCCGAGCTGCGGGAACGCGTCCGGCGCGGCGGCGAGTTGCGCGCGCGCCTTGGCGCTGTCGTCATCCATCTGGCGTATCAACGCCTCGATGGTGTCGAATTTCAGCTCTTCACGAATGAAACCGATGAATGCGACATCGAGGACCGTGTCGTACAGATCGCCCTTGAAGTCGAACAGGAACACTTCGAGCAGCGGCGCGCCGTTGTCGAAGGTCGGCCGGCGCCCGAAGCTTGCGACACCGTCGAACCGCTGCGTGCCCTTGCCGACCCGCACCGCATAAATGCCGTGCTTCAGGCCGCAATGCTTGTCGAGGCGGATATTGGCGGTGGGGAAGCCGAGGTCACGGCCGCGCTTCTCGCCATGGATCACCTTGCCGGTGACGAACCACGGTCCGCCCAGCATCGTGGTGGCATCGGTGACCTCGCCCTCGGCAAGCGCCATGCGGATCGCGCTGGAGGACACCGGCCGCTCCTCGATGTCGACATGGGCCTGCACATCGACCTCGATGCCGAGCCGCGGCGCTTCGCTGACGAGCAGGCTCGGCGAGCCGACCCGGCCCTTGCCGAAATGGAAGTCGTAGCCGACCGCGATGCCGCTGATGCCGAGCCGGCGGATCAGGTCATGGTGAATGAAATCCTGCGCCGTGGTCCCGGCGCGCGCCTTGTCGAAGGTCATGACGACGGCGCCGGCGAGGCCGGTCGCCGCGAGCAGCCGCAGCTTGTTGGTCTCGTCCGTGAGGCGGAATTGCGGGGTGTTCGGGCTGAAGAATTTGCGTGGATGCGGCTCGAAGGTCACGGCGAGCGCGGGCACGCCGCGCGCTCTGCCCATCGCCAGCGCCGCACCGATCACAGCGCGGTGACCGAGATGGACGCCATCGAAATTTCCCATCGCGACCACGGCGCCCTTCGGGATGGCGCTTTCGGGGGTGTTGTCGCGGATAACGGTAAAGCCGGTGCTCATGTCAGATATTCTTCAAGGATTCTTAAGCATGATTGTTGCGGGCCGGACCGTGACGCGGCGGCGGCGTGGAAGTCAAGCTTAGCGAAAATCGCGTCAAATCCGTAACAATCCGGATTCAGCCGGTTAACGCGCTGTTTAACGCCAGCTGTTACTCGTTGCCCGAAACCTGCGTTCGTGCAGAAGCCAAGTTGCGTCAGGCGTTTTGGGGGAAAAGATGGCGGTTGATTTGTCCATGCCGGTTCTGGTGGTTGATGATTACAGCACCATGATCCGCATCATCCGGAATCTTCTCAAGCAGCTTGGATTCGAAAATATCGACGATGCTTCCGACGGCTCCGCGGCGCTCAACAAGATGCGCGGCAAGAAGTATGGCCTGGTGATTTCCGACTGGAACATGGAGCCGATGACCGGATACGACCTGCTCAAGGAAGTCCGCGCCGATCCCAATCTGGCGACCACGCCCTTCATCATGATCACGGCGGAATCCAAGACCGAGAACGTGATCGCGGCCAAGAAGGCCGGCGTGAACAATTACATCGTCAAGCCGTTCAACGCGGCGACGCTGAAGACCAAGATCGAGGCGGTCTTCCCGGACATGGCGACCGCGTAAGACGCTCGTCCATCGCATCAACTGAAATTCACGTCATGCCCGGGCAGAAGCGCGAAGCGCGTCTTCGCGCTAGATGGCCCGGGCATTTCCGTCTTTGGGGTTGACGGCAAGACGAGCGGACGCGTCCGCAATTTCGGAATATTAGAAGTATGCCCCTGAGTTGCCCGACGTGTCAAGGCGACCGGTCGAACATCCGGCGCCGTGGGCCACTTTGCATGGGGTTGTTTTCGATATTTTGGCAGCGCGCCCCTGCGGGAGTGGCCGCTACCACTTCAGCTCGCGCATCAGCGCGCGGGGCGGGTGGCCGAACAATTCCTTGATCGAGGCCGCATCGAGCTGCTCGATGCCCTCGAACTGTTCGGAATGGATGCCGCGAGTGACGAACAGGAGATCGATGCCGAAGCCAAGGGCGCCGGCGAGATCGGTGCGCACGGAATCGCCGATCGCGAGCACGCGGCTGCGTTCGGTCGGATGTCCGCGGTGCTCGGCGGCCAGCGCCATGGCGCGCTCGTAGATCGGCCGGTGCGGCTTGCCGTAGAAGATCACCTCGCCGCCGAGCTCGCGATAGAGTTCGGCGACCGCGCCGGCGCAATAGATCAGCCGGTCGCCGCGCTCGACCACGATATCCGGGTTGGCGCAGACCAGCGTGAGCTTGCGCTCGAGCGCTTTCAGCAGCGTGTCGCGATAGTCCTCGGCGGATTCGGTCTCGTCGTCGAACAGGCCGGTGCAGATGATGTAGTCCGCCTGCTCCAGCGGCACCATGGTGGCGTCGAGGCCGCGATGGATCGAGCTGTCGCGCTCCGGGCCGATCCAGAAGATCTTCTGGCCGGGATGGGCGGCCACGAAGTGCCGCGTCAGGTCGCCGGAGGAGACGATCGCGTCATAGGTCTCGTCCGCAACGCCGAGCTTGCGCAGCTGGCGCTGCACGGAATCGGCTGGCCGCGGCGCGTTGGTGATCAGGATGACCGTGCCGCCCTGCTTGCGGAAATTGTGCAGGGCCTCACAGGCCTCGGGAAAGGACTCGAGCCCGTTATGCACGACGCCCCAGATGTCCGACAACACGACGTCGACATCGCCGACAAGGTCGCGCAATTGCTCCACGAAGCGCAATGAGGTCATGATGCAGGCCGTTGGCTAGCTCGGACCGAGCGCGCGGCGCGCCAGCGCGGCGCTGCCGGTTGCGCGCGGCGGCGCTGTTGGGCTGGAGACAGGTGCGGAAGTGCCGGCGCCATTGAAGTCCTGGGGGTTGGCCTGCGGAGCTTCGGCGGTAGCAGATGCCCCTTCCGGCCGCAACGGTCGCGGCGGCGCGAACAGGAAGCCCTGGCCGAAGCGGACATCGTAATCGAGCAGGTCGACCACCGAGCGCTCGCCCTCGATCCGTTCGGCGATCAGGTCGATGCCGAAGCGGCCGAGCAGGTCGGACAGATCGGACGGATGGATATCTGACGTCGCGCTCTGCCTGGCGTCGAGCAGCAGCGCCGCCGGCACCTTGATGAAGCGGACACCCCGATCGGCGAGCTCGCGCGGCTCGAGGCGGAGGTCGCTGACATGGTCGATCGAGAACCGGTAGCCGCGTTGCGACAGCGCCGCGAGGTTCTCGCTTTCGACCGGGCCGAGATTGCGGAAGGTCGCCTGCTTGAACTCGAGCACGAAGGACGGCGCCAGCGCGCGGTTGGCCTCGAGAAAGTCGAGGCACTGGGTGAAATGCGCGGGGCTGGCCAGCGTCGCCGCCGAGACGTTGCAGAACACGCCGACATCCTTGCTGCGGATCATCAGGCGGCGCAGCACCTGGACGCAGCGGAGCATCACCATGTGATCGATGCGGCCGATCAGGCCGGCGGCCTCGGCGGCCTCGATGAAGTCGTCGGCGGCAAGCACCTGGTCGCGCTCGTCGCGCAGCCGCGTCACCGCCTCGTAATAGCGCACCTTGCGCTGCGGCAGCGTCACCATCGGCTGCAGGTAGATGTCGAGCCGGTTCTCGTCGATCGCATGCCTGATCGCGGCAACGAGCTGGGCCTGGCTGCGCGAGATCGGCGGCGGAGGCGGCGCAACTGGCGGCGGGGGCGCGAACACGACGGTCGGGGCCGGCGCCACCGGTTGCAGCAGATCGTCGCGCGGCGAGGCGTCGGGCTGCGCCACCGGGGCCGCTGCCAGCAGATCCTCATGATGGGCGACGGATGCCGCAAGCTGCCGCACCAATCCGCCAAGCTCGTTGATCTCGCCGGCCATGCCCTGCATGCGGTCGGCGCCGGTGGAATTGGCCGAAGCGATCCGGCCCTCGACCGCGGCCAGCCGGCGGCCGAATTCGGCGACCTGGCGGGCGAGGTCAGCGGTGCCGCGCGACAGATCCGCGATCTGGCCGCCGACATCGCTGCGGTCGCGCAACCGCATCGAGACCGCATTGTAGAGGATCAGGCAGGTGAGGGCGGTGAGCGCCACGATCGCCGATTCCGATCCGCTGATGCCCGCCACCGAATACAGGACGAAGCCGAGCGAGGCTGCGACCAGCACCATGCAGATGGCGATGAAGATCGTCGAAATGCGAATCATGTCGCGCGCCCGCGCCCTCCGTCCGAACATCCCCGGCGCGCAAGCTTAGCACCATTGTTGATTCGACGGGCCTGCGATCTTTGGAACCGGCTGGAACTGCACACGATTTTCGCTTCGCCCGATCCGGTCCCGCAGTCCAGTTCCGTAATGGTCCGGATCGGCCGCGCCGGGCCGCTCAGAGGTCGGCGGCGGCGATCCAGAATACCTCGCCCTCGGAGTCCTCGGTGTCGAGCCAGAGCAGCGGCAGGTTGGGATAGGCGGCCTCGACATTGTCGCGGCCGCGGCCGATCTCGCAGAGCAGCCCGCCTTGCGGAGTCAGATGTTGCTTGGCCTCGTCGAGCAGGCGGCGGACGATATCGAGCCCGTCAGCGCCGCCGTCGAATGCGATCTTCGGCTCGGCGCGGCACTCGCGCGGCAATGCCGCCATGCCTTCGGCGTCGACATAGGGCGGATTCGAGATGATGAGATCATAGGTGCTGTCGCCGAGCGGCTTGAACAGATCGCCGCGATGGAGCGTCAGGCGGTCCTCGAGACCGTGGTCGGCGACGTTGCGCGCGGCGACCTCGAGCGCATCCTTTGAAATATCGACGGCATCGACGTCGGCGTTGGCGAAATGCCGGGCGGCCAGAATCGCAAGGCAGCCGGAGCCGGTGCAGAGGTCGAGCACGCTTTCGACCTCCGCGGGATCGCCGATCAGCGAAGTGCCGTCCTCGTCGCCGCCGAAATGCGAATCCAGCAATTCGCCGATGAACGAGCGCGGCACGATG
The DNA here is from genome assembly GCF_007993935.1 of Bradyrhizobium macuxiense. GTDB lineage: Bacteria > Pseudomonadota > Alphaproteobacteria > Rhizobiales > Xanthobacteraceae > Bradyrhizobium > Bradyrhizobium macuxiense_A. The sequence continues at coordinate 339,200 of NZ_VITY01000005.1, forward strand.
GTGCGCTCGTCGACATAGAACGGCAGGCCGCGCATATAGACCTTGTTGACGAGATAGGCGGCCGGCTTGCGCGTTGCGATCCGCCGCTCGATCAGGTCGAGGATCTGCTTGCCCTCGCTGATCGTAACGCGCGCGGTCGCGAAATTCTCGAACTGGTCGGGATGCAAATGCAGCGTCTCAGTGATCAGGAACGCGGCCTCGGCGACCGGATCGGTGGTGCCGTGCGCGAACACCAGCTTTGCCGCGTTGAAGCGGCTCACCGCGTAGCGCAGGTAATCGAACAGGGTGTGAAGCTCGCCCGCGCCGACCTTCGGCGCGGCCGGGCTGCGCTTTGCCGGCACTTTGCTGCGCTTGGCCATCAGGATTTGGTCCAGCGCGCGGCGGCCGCGTCGTCATGGTCGCGCGCCTCGATCCAATTCGTGCCGCGCGCGCTTTCCTCGCGCTTCCAGAACGGTGCGTTGGTCTTGAGATAGTCCATCAGGAACTCGGCTGCCTCGAACGCGGCCCGCCGGTGCGCCGAGGCGGTGACGACCAGCACGATGTTCTCGCCCGGCGCGATCCGGCCGAAGCGGTGGATGATGGTGAGGCCCTGCAACGGCCAGCGCGCCAGCGCCTCGTCGGCGTGGCGCGTGATCTCGGCTTCTGCCATGCCGGGGTAATGTTCGAGCGTCAGCGCGGCGATCGGCTCGCCCTGTTCGCTGCCGCGGCAGATGCCGCTGAAGCTGACCACCGCGCCGACATCGGTGCGGCCCTTGCTCAAGGTCGCGATCTCCTGCGCGACGTCGAAGTCGGCTTCCTGGATCCGGATGGTCGCAGTGACGGTCATAAGTAGATCTAACCGCCCGTCATCGGCGGGAAGAACGCGATCTCGCGGGCACCGATGATTGCCGCATCCTGCTTGACATGGGCGTGGTCGATCGCGGCGCGGATCACCGTGGGCTTCTCGAACGCATAGGCATAGGCATCGTCGCGCGCGGTCAGCCAGCCGATCAGGTCGGCGACGGTGCGCACCTCGGCCGGCGGCTCGACGGTCTCTTCGGCCTTGCCGACGCGTTCACGCACCCAGGCGAAATATTTCAGCTTCATCCCTCATCCTCCTTGATGAGGTGATGGATGCCGGCGCGGAAGTAATCCCAGCCGGTATAGATCGTGAAGATCGCCGACATCCACAGCAGCACGATGCCAATCAGGGTGGTGGCCGGGAACACCTGTTCGCCCGCTTCGCCCGCGATCAGAAAGCCGATCGCCACCAGCTGGATCGTCGTCTTCCATTTGGCGAGCTTGGTGACGGGTACGCTGACCCTGAGCCCCGCGAGATATTCGCGCAGGCCCGAGACCAGAATCTCGCGGCACAGGATCACGATCGCCGCCCATAGCGTCCAGCCGTGGATCGAATTGTCGGCGGCCAGCATCAGCAGGCTGGAGGCGACCAATAGCTTGTCGGCGATCGGATCGAGCATCCGGCCGAAGGCGGACTGCTGGTCCCACATCCGGGCGTAATAGCCGTCGAGATAGTCGGTGATCCCCGCCGCAATGAACACGGCAAGCGCCACCCAGCGCAGCCACAACGGGCCGTCCAGGATCGACTGCCAGTAGACGCAGCCGATCACCACCGGAATGGCGGCGATCCGGGCGTAGGTCAGGATATTCGGGAGGGACATGGTCTTGGTCTGTCCCCGGGTCGTGGCGATGTTCATCCGTTCTACCAATACCGCTGAAGCGAGAAGGTCAACCGTGCGGGCGCCAAAGCGCGGCAACATTACGTGGAATCGTCATGGCGCCTTAGCTCGTTGTTTAAGCGTGACCTTTTCGTAACGTTGCCTGACACTTTTCCGCATCATGCCCCAGATGCCCTGTCGCAGGCGACGCCCTGATGAATAGCCTTTGGTTTAACCCGGCTGGGCGTGGAAAAACTCGAAAATCTTGCGGGCACTCTCGGCGCTGACGCCGGGAACCTTACCGAGGTCGGCGATCGAGGCCCGCTCGATCTCCTTGAGCGTTCCGAAGTGGTGCAGCAAGGCACGTTTGCGCGACGGGCCGATGCCCGGGATCTCCTGCAGGCCAGCCTCCCGGATGTCCTTCTTGCGCAGCTTGCGGTGCGAGCCGATCACGAAGCGGTGGGCCTCGTCGCGCAGCCGCTGGATGAAATACAGCACCGGGTCGCGCGGCTCCAGCTTGATGGCCTCGCGGTCCGGCATGAACAGGGTTTCGCGCCCGGCATCGCGCTCCGGCCCCTTGGCCACCGCCATCAGCGAGACCCCGGTCAGGCCGAGATTTGCGAAAATCTCCCTGACCGCGTTGAGCTGGCCGCGGCCGCCGTCGATGATGACGAGATCGGGCCATTGCGGGAACGACTCGTCGTCGGCCTTGTCGCTTTCGTTCGGCTTTGCGCCGTCTTTGGCAGCCTCGCCCTCCGGCGGCTTCAAGAGACGCTTGAAGCGGCGCTCCAGCACCTCGCGCATCATCCCGTAGTCGTCGCCGGGCGTCAGCCCCTCGGACTTGATGTTGAACTTGCGGTACTGGTTCTTCATGAACCCGTCGGGTCCCGCCACGATCATCGCGCCGACCGCGTTGGTGCCCTGAATGTGGCTGTTGTCGTAGACCTCGATGCGCTTTGGCGTGTGCGGCAGGCCGAGCGTCGTGACCATGCCTTCGAGCAGCCGGCTCTGCGTCGCGGTGTCGGCGAGCTTGCGGCCGAGCGCCTCGCGCGCATTGGTGAGCGCATGGCCGATCAGCTCCTTCTTCTCGCCGCGCTTCGGCACGGAGACCTCGACCTTGGATCCGGCCTTCACCGACAGCGCGTCGGCGAGCAGCGCGCTTTCCTCGATCTCGTGCGACAGCAGGATCAGCTTCGGCGGCGGCTTGTCGTCGTAGAATTGCGCGAGGAACGAGGACAGCACCTCCTCGGGCGTGAAGCTTTTCTCGGCCTTCGGGAAATAGGCGCGGTTGCCCCAGTTCTGGCCGGTGCGGAAGAAGAACACCTCGACGCAGGAATAGCCGCCTTCCTGGTGGATCGCGAACACGTCGGCCTCTTCGACCGTGCGCGGGTTGATGCCCTGCTGCGACTGGATCGCCGACAGCGCTGCAAGGCGGTCGCGGTACAGCGCCGCGGTCTCGAATTCGAGCTCGCCGGAGGCCTTCTCCATCTCGGCCGCGAGCAATTCCTTCACGGCGTGGCTGCGGCCGGAGAGGAATTCGGTCGCCTCGCGCACCAGTTCGCTATAGCCGGGGAAATCGATCTCGCGCGTGCAGGGGCCTGCACATCGCTTGATCTGATAGAGCAGGCAGGGCCGGCTGCGGCTTTCGAAGAAGCCGTCGGTGCAGGAGCGGATCAGGAACGCGCGCTGCAGCGCCGTGATGGTGCGGTTGACCGCGCCTGCGTTCGCGAACGGGCCGAAATAGCGTCCGGGCCGCGACTGAGCGCCGCGATGCTTGAGGATCTGCGGCGCCCAATGGTCGCCTGAGATCAGAATATAGGGAAACGATTTGTCGTCGCGCAGCTGCACATTGAAGCGCGGGCGGAGCTGCTTGATCAGGTTGGCTTCGAGCAGCAGCGCCTCGGTCTCGGTCATGGTCGAGACGATCTCGACATGCGTGGTCGCCGCGATCATGCGCAGGATGCGCGCCGGCAGCGGCGCGTTGGCGCGCGCATAGGACGACAGCCGCTTTTTGACGTTCTTCGCCTTGCCGACATAGAGCACGTCGTTGGCGGCATTGAGCATGCGGTAGACGCCGGGCGAGGTCGGGGCGAGGCGGACCGCGTTCTCGATCGCGGCGTGCCCGACCGAGAGCGTCCCCTCGGCGACGGCCTCGGTGGCGTCGTCGGCAGCCTCGGGCAGGCGCGCGTCATCCTCCTCCTCGGCGGCGGAGGTCTCGGGATCGACATCGCTGGTGTCGAGCGTCAGGTCGTCCTGTGACAGGTCGGACTTTGAACCGCGCCGCGGCTTGGAGACGGCCTTGTGGGCCGGCGTCGGGCGCTCGGGAGAATCGTGAACCATGGGCCGTAAACTAAGCGCTTGGGGGACCGCTCGCCAGCGTTGGCGGCACCGGAAAACAGTCCCGATCGCAGCAGGTTACCGAGCCCGCGCCGCGGCCGCGGCCGGCAGGTAACACATTGTTAAGACTGATGAGCAGGCCGGTAACCGAGCTTAACAGCCCTTTAACTTAAAACTCTCGATAAACCTTAGCGAAAAAAGTGGAATTCCGTAACCACGCCGGCCCTGGGGCCGGCGGGCTGCGGCAGTTGCGTGGTGGAGAGTAGCTATGACCCGGTTGGTTGCGCGTGCGCTGGCATTGATCGTCGCAGGCTGGACGACCTCGGCGGCGTCGGCCGATCTCAACTACGGCTCGCCCTATACCGTTTATCAGCCGCTCAATGCCTATAGCTGGGCAGGTCCCTATCTCGGCGGCAACGTCGGCTATGGCTGGGGCTCGGTCGAGAACAACCCGACCAAGCCGTCCGGTTTCGTCGGCGGCGTGCAGGCCGGCTACAATTTCCAGAACGGTTCACCCTGGGTGTTCGGTTTCGAGGCCGATATCCAGGGCACCACGGCCGACGATCGGTTCGCGCCCTGGAAATTCTCCAACCCGTGGTTCGGCACGGTGCGCGGCCGCGCCGGCTATGCGGTCAACAACGTGCTGTTCTATGCGACCGGTGGTCTCGCCTTCGGCGAACTGCGCGGCGAGACCTTCGGCATGACGGAGAGCCACACCAATGCGGGCTTCACCGTCGGCGCCGGCGCCGAAATGGGCTTCGCTCCGCACTGGAGCGCCAAAATCGAATATCTCTACGTCGATCTCGCCAACAGCAACTTCACGGTCACCGGCGGTGCGTCGAACGGCTACAGCTTCAGCCTGGTTCGCGCCGGCATCAACTATCACTTCTGAGAACAAGAAAACGTCTGATCTCAACTCCCGGTCGCGGCTCGCGCGGCCGGGTTTTTCTTTGCGCAGGTCAGGGCGACATCGCGCGCGGCAGCGTCGACGCCGCGGCATCAGCGCAGCCAGCCGGTCGGCCGCACGCATCTGATATGCGGGCACCGTCAGCCGCGTCCGCATCATGCAGGTGGTCATGCAGCGAGCGCGAGCCACGCGCCCGGCAATCAATTCACACGCAACGCTTCATTCGCCGTTCAGGACGAGCCGCGCATCGCGAGGGCTCGTCATGAAACCACCAGGTTGACGGCTTTCGGGCCCTTGCCCTTCTTGTCCGGTTCAACCTCGAACGTAATGCGCTGTCCTTCAGTCAGGTCCTTCAATCCTGCACGCTCGACAGCTGTGATGTGAACGAACACATCGCGGCCGCCATCATCAGGCTTGATGAAGCCGTAGCCACGCTCTCCGTTGAAGAACTTGACTGTCCCAGTCATGGCCATCGGGAAACTCCTCCCCCGTATTGCTCCACCGCTACGCGCACGCCGCGCAGCGGTTGACCGACATTCGCTTGTCGGAAGCTTGGCCACCTGAACAGGCCGGCGTCACGCCGCCGGTCTGCCTGGATTTATTTCGGCCTTGTCACTCCGCCGCAACCATTCGCGGAAGCGGAACGTAAAGCCAGTCGTAACAGGATGAGCATAATACGGTTCCGCGCAAATTGCCTATGCTCAAAATCGAACTTTTCAGTGGGTGCTACCGATCAAGGTTTAGGCGTCTCGAGTCTGAAGCGTGCCGCGCCTCCCTGACCAAGCGGCTTCTCGAGTTCGGGCAGGATGATCTTCAGCTCGTTCGCCAGCGTCCACGGCGGATTCACTATCAAAAGGCCGGTGGAAACGAGGCCAGCGTCGGATTCTTGCGGCGCTACACTGAATTCCAAACGCAAGCATTTGCCGGCGGGCCTGCTGCTTGCTGTTGCAGTGGCCACGCTGCGCGCGAGGTCGTCGGTGGCCCTCCGGGATTTTACGGGGTACCACAAAAGGTACGCGCCGGTCGGCCACTTCGCATGCGCTTCCGTAAAAGCACTGGCCAGCCGCTCGAACTCATCCTTCGCTTCGAACGGCGGATCGATCAGCACGAGGCCGCGCCGCTCGTTCGGCGGCACGAAGGCGGGCAGCGCCATCCAGCCGTCGAGATCGACGACGCGCGCCTGCGCGTCGCGGCGCAATGCATCGATCAACTGCTTGCGCGCGCCGGGCTCGAGCTCGCACGCCGTCAGACGATCTTGCGGACGCAGCAGCGCTCGTGCGATCAGCGGCGATCCCGGATAGGTTTTCAATTCGCCTCTCGGATTGAATGCCCTGACGATGTCGAGATAGGGCCCGATCAAGGGCAACGCCTTGTCTGAGAGCCGCGCCTGCATCAATCGCGCGATGCCGGTGAGCCATTCGCCGCCGCGCTGCGCTTCGCTCGACGTCAAATCGTAGATGCCGGCGCCGGCATGGGTGTCGATGACGCGGAACGGCGCCTGCTTCTCCTGCAAATAGGTGAGCATGCGCACCAGCACGATGTGCTTGATGACGTCGGCAAAGCTGCCGGCATGAAAGGCGTGACGGTAGTTCATGCTGTTATCGCGCTGCGCTCCTGAGGGTGCGCATGTTGTACTTCGTCATGCCCGACCTGTCCCGGCCTTCGCTCAAGCTTCGGCGGGGTTGACGTCTGAGCTCGGCGGGGCCTTGGCGCAGCCGGCTCCCGGGCATCTGCGCCTCGTCTCGCCGGTTTCGCGACGGCGTCGACGACCGGGACGCTCCGCGCGACGACACGCGTCCGCCCGGCGATGACGTGGAGCAGGCTTCAGCCGCCGCGAACCGGCGGCATCAGCACCTGATCGCGGCGGCAGGCGCGGCGATCGATTTCCTCGCAGGACCGGAATTGCAGATCCTTGCTGAGGCAGATCCGCACTTCGCTGAGCCGCTTGCTGTCGCAGGTCACCGAGATCGCGGAGTTGCTGAGCCCGGGATTGGCCTTGATGAACGCCGTCTCGAGTTCGTCGGGCGCGACCGTCTTCGGCTCCGACAGTTGCAGGAATTCCTCGGGGATCTTCACCGCGGCGCGGGCCTTGCGGATGGCTTCGAAATAGGCGCGCTCGCCGAGGCCGGAGCAGGTGCCGTGCTTGTCCCACTCGTTGTAGATCAGTCCGGGCGCCGGCATCAGGTCGAGCATCGAGGTCATGATGTTGCGGGCGAGCCGCGGCGAGGGGCGCTGGCAGTATTCCGGAAAGCCGCGCTCATATTGCGGCCACAGGCCGTGCACCACGAAGGAGTAGGGCCGTCCGCCGCACTGCGCCTGCGTGCCGCGGCCGTTGTTGCCGCGCTCGCTCGCCGCCTCGCAGAACGACGGCGACCAGGACAGCGACAGCACGTAGAAATCGAACTCGCCCGGCGCATTCTGGCGGCGATCCTGGGCCGAAGCCGCCACCGCTCCGCTCAGAACAAAGGCAATCGAAATCAAAAATCGGGAAATTGTGACCAACCGAGGCATCAAACGCTCCCTCACGCGACCGTTCGGAGCCTAGCAGGCTACCGGAACATTTCAAGAACAAAAAGCCGCCGGCTGAATGGCGGCGGCTTCTGTTTTACTAATCCGGTCGGAGATCAGGGCCGCGCGGCCTTGCAGGACGGATTATAGGCCCAGTTGCGGTCAAGCCCGGCGACGCACCATTCGACGCCCTGGTTGAAGCCGGAAAAGCCGCCGTCCTCGATGATCGAATAGTGAACCTTGCGCACCTTGCCGTCGCTCAGCAGCGCGTCACCCGAGCAATAGCGGCGCGGGATATTGTCGGCCTGCCAGGGCCGGAACGCGGTTTCGTGAACCCCGCTGAAGCCGGTGATGACGAGCGGCGAATTCCAGAAGGTGGCTTCCTTCTCGTGGAATTGATCGCTGATGGCCGCCAGGGCCTTCTCGCACGGGGCGACATTGCCGTCGTAGCGCGGGCCCGACAGCCAGAAATTCAGCTCGAACGGATTGGCGGCCTGGGCCGTGCCCCCGAAGGCCAGCGTGCCGACCACGAGTGCGGCGCCGAGGCCAAGCGTGCGGCCGAGTTTGTTGCGGGAGTTGAACAGGTTGCGCATGGGAATCCACCCGATTATCCGATGCGGCGGACGGTGCCGTGAAGCCCCGGCAAGGTCAAGTGCAACGCGGCAACACCTGCCGAGAAGTCCACCTTTAGCTGCCGGCTCGTTCTTTTCACCGTCGCCGGCGCACTCTATGTTGGCATCCAGCGAAATGGAGTCTGCGATGCGAAGGAAATTGGCTGCGTGCCTGGTTGCCGTTTGCGGGATGCTGGCCGTCGGTCCGGCGCAAGCCGACTGGATGCAGCCGGTGCCGCCGTTCAAGGGTAATGATACCGGCGGTATCATCGCCTATACCCTGGCGACCCAGACCGACGCCCGTCAACTCGCCGTCGATCACTGCGCCTCCTATGGCAAGGTCGCCAAGTTCCTTGCGGTGCAGCGCTATCCGGGCGGCTACATCTCCTTCGCCTGCCGCTGGGTACCCTATGGCTCGGCGCAGAGGCCGGTGCGCACGCTCTACTGAGCGCGCCCTCAAATCCTTCGATCGTTCAGCCGGGAGCTAGCCGCATGACCCGACAGCTTGCCTTGCTTGGCTCTGCCGTTTGCCTTGTCCTGTCGGCCGGCGCCGCAAGCGCCGTGGACCTGCCGATCCGCAAGGCCGGTCTGTGGGAGATGAAGATGGTGCGGACCGGCGGTCCGATGCCGGAAATCACCATGCAGCACTGCACCGACGAGACCACCGACAAGGAGATGAGCGCGGCGGCCTCGCCGATGGCCAAGGAAGTCTGCTCCAAGCAGGACGTCCAGAAGACCGCGACCGGCTATGTCAGCGACAGCGTGTGCAGCGTCGCCGGCATGTCGATGCAGAGCCATGCCGAGATCGTCGGTGATTTCAATTCCGCCTACACGGTGAAGAGCACCTCCCATGCCGAGGGCGGCGCGGCCGGCTCCCGCGACACCACGATGACCATCGAGGCGAAATGGCTCGGCGCCTGCAAGAGCGACCAGAAGCCCGGTGACATCATCATGCCCGGCGGCATGAAGATGAACATCAAGGACATGGAAAAGCTGAAGGGCCTGCTGCCCAAGCAGAAGTAAGGCGCAGCGCTTCCGGTTGCGGCCGCGCGCCTGAATGCATCGCCTCTCATGCCGAGAGGTTGCGACACTGTTCACCCCGTCATTGCGAGGAGCGATAGCGACGAAGCAATCCATGCTTCCGCGTACGCCGTGCGATGGATTGCTTCGCTTCGCTCGCAATGACGAGGATAGATCCGTCACCTCCGCTGGTTCGCGCCAGCCGTCAGCGTGCAATGACGCGGACTACGGATCGAAGATGTCGCGCGCGACTGCGCAACGCGTGAGCATTGCAGGATGCAATCAACATCGTCGAGAGGGCGCCTTGTATCTCGCGAGCAATCCGAGAGAGCGAAGATGCGCATCGACTGCTTGGTGCTGATTGCTTGCTCTCCGTGCTGATAGGTGCTGCGACAATGTGTCGTTTTTGAATCGCTCCAATGTCGCGCGTCGTCCGCGCTTCAAGCGATTCTATTTTGCACGTGTGGAATTTCGCTCTTCTCGCCGATAGAAGTCCGCCCCAGTCGATGCCCGCGCAATGACGAACACGCAGGCTCGATCGAGATCAGTCTGGGGGATGTGTTCGGTGGGAATGGCTTCGTATCGGAGCAGGCGCAGCTTGCTCGGATCAACGGCTGCGATCAACGCAGCGTTTCTCGGTTCGGTCATGCTTGCGCCAGTCGGCGCATACGTCGCGAGCGCTCAGGTGCAAACCGGCTCTCCGCAGAACGATGCAAATGTGCTTCCGGCGGTGACGGTGGATCAACCCGGCGCTGCAAGGAAGCGCAGTGCAGTTGCTTCAAGTCAGAACACCAGGTCTTCGCGCGCGGTCGCGGCGAGCCGACGCAGTCGTGTTGCGGCGCCCGCTCAGAGCCAGGCTCCGCGGTCGCCGGGCTTAGCCGGCGCGATCGGTACGACGACCGGTTACGTCGCGACCGGCAGCACGGCCGGCACCAAGACCAACACGGCGCTGATCGAGACGCCGCAGTCGCTTTCAGTCGTCACGCAGAAGGAGCTCAGGGATCGCAACGTTCAGACGCTCAAGGACGCCGTCAGTTACACGCCTGGCGTCACCACCACGGCGTTCGGCTATGATCCCAGGTTCGACAGTTTCTACATTCGAGGTTTCGATGCGACCTATACCGGGATCTATCGCGACGGCCTGCGCCAGGGCGGCGGTAACTTCGCGATTCCCAAGATCGAGCCTTACGGTCTCGACAGCGTGTCGATCCTGCGCGGCCCGGCCTCGGGCCTCTATGGTCTTGGCTCTCCCGGCGGCATCGTCGACGTCACCACCAAGCGACCGCCGTTGACGGCGTTCGGCGAGGTGCAGCTGCAAGGCGGCACCTACGATCGCTACCAGGGCAGCTTCGATATCGGCGGTCCGGTGCCGGGCAGCGATCAGCTGTATTACCGGCTCACCGGTTTGCTCCGTGACGCAAAGACCTGGTATCCCGGCAACGACGATGATCGCGCCTATATCGCGCCGGCGCTGACCTGGCGGCCGGATGCCGATACGTCGTTCACGATCCTGAGCGAATATCAGAGCAGCCGGACCGCCGCGAGCATCGGCAACTTCCGCACGCCCGACGGACGATTGACCGACATCTACTCGAACGATCCGGCCTTCAGCGCCATGGATCAGAAGCAGTATCGCATCGGCTATGCGTTCGAACACCATGTCGACGACGTGTGGACGGTGCGGCAGAACTTCCGCTTCTATCAGGTCGACACGGACGCGAAATACACCCAGATCGATTCGATCGACAGCAGCACCAATCTCGCGTCGCGCTCCGCCTGGCGGATCCTGGATCGTTTCAACACCGTGACGCTCGACAATCAGGCCGAGGCCAAGTTCAATCTCGGCGCGATCAAGAACACGGCGCTGTTCGGCGTCGATTACGGGCACGCCTACTACAACGACAAGATCGGCTACGGAGCAGCTCCCGATCTCAATCTCCTGACCATGAATTACGGCGCCCAGGCGATCGCGACGCCGGCATTCTCGATCTTCAACAAGCAGTCGACCGACGAGGTCGGCCTCTATGCGCAGGAGCAGGCCAGGCTCGGCGGCTTCATCCTGACGCTCAATGGCCGTCAGAGCTGGGTGTCGCAAACCACGACGGCAGGTCTCGACGGCGTGCCGTCGACGCAGAAAGCCAACGCCTTCACCGGCCGCGCGGGCCTCGCTTACGTCTTCGACAACGGCATCGCGCCCTATGTCAGCTACGCGACGTCCTTTGCTCCGCAGGTCGGCGTCGACGCATCGGGATCGCCGTTCAAGGCGACCGCCGGCGAGCAGAAGGAGGTGGGCATCAAGTACCAGATGCCGCAGCTTCCGGTGCTGCTGACCGCTGCGGTGTTCGACATCACGCAGGACAATGTCTTGCGCACTGATCCCGGCAACATGGCCTTCCAGGCCGCAACCGGGCAGGTCGAGTCCAAAGGCGTGGAGCTCGAGGCGAAGCTGGCGCTCAAGCAGGGCTTCGATCTCACCGCGGCCTACACCCATCTCAACGTCGTGATCACGCAGGGCAATCCCGACACGACCGGCAATGAGCTCTCCGGCATTCCGAGAAATTCCTTCGCCGCCTTCGGCAAATACACCTTCCAGTCCGGCGTTCCGGTCGAAGGGCTCGGGCTTGGTCTCGGCGTCCGCTATATCGGAACGAACTTCGGCAACGACCAGAACACGTTCCAGAATGCGGCGACGACGTTGTTCGATGCCGTGATCGATTACGATTTGGCCAAGCTCGACCGGCGCTTCCTCGGCGCCACCATGCGCGTCAATGCCACCAATCTGTTCGACACGCGCTATCAGACCTGCCAGTCCGGCTACTGCTATGCCGGAGAACGGCGTCAGGTGATCGGCACCTTGTCCTACCGCTGGTAGCTCTGGCTTGTTGTTTGGACGCGTTTTCTTCACGCGAACCGGCGTCCAGTTCGCTCGAAAACGCGATGCTAGACAGGCACCCGCACCTGCGCCCGCAGGCCGCCCATCGGGCTTTCGCCGAGCATGATATCGCCGCCATGCGAGCGGGCGATGTCGCGGGCGATTGCCAGTCCGAGGCCGGTGCCGCCTTCATCCTGGTTGCGGGCGTCATCGAGCCGCAGGAACGGCTTGAACACTTCCTCGCGCATGTTGGCGGGGATGCCGGGGCCGTCGTCGTCGACCGTGATGTTGAGATAGCGGTGGTCGCGCTGGCCGGTGATCGAGATCGTGTTGGCATGGCGCGCCGCGTTGGACACGAGGTTGGCGAGGCAGCGCTTGAACGAGGCCGGCTTCACCGTGACGACGGGCAGGCCGTGGAACGCGACGGTCGCGGTGTGGCCGTTGCGCTCGGCGTCGCTGCGTAATTCCTCAAGCGCCATCGCCATGTCGGTCGGCTGCGCCACCTCGCCGGAATCGCCGCGCGCGAAGGCGAGGTAGTCTTCCAGCATCATCGACATCTCGTCGACGTCCTTGCGCATCGCGTCGATCTCGGGACCTTCACCAATCAGCGCGAGCTCGAGCTTGAAGCGGGTCAGGATGGTGCGCAAATCGTGCGACACGCCGGCGAGCATCGCGGTGCGCTGCTCGATCGAGCGCTCGACGCGCGCCTTCATCTCGATGAAGGCCTGTGCCGCGCGCCGCACCTCGCGCGCGCCGCGCGGCCGGAAGTTCGGCGCCTCGCGGCCCTTGCCGAAACTCTCGGCGGCGTCGGCGAGCCGCAGGATCGGCTTGATCTGGTTGCGCAGGAACAGCACGGCGACGATCAGGAGGATCGTCGAGGTGCCAAGCATCCAGAAGATGAAGATCTCCGAATTCGAGGCGTAGGCTGCGCTGCGCTGGGCGAAGATCCGCATCACGGAATCGTCGAGCTGCACGCGGATCTCGACCAGATTGGACTTGCCGACGGTGTCGATCCAGAACGGACGGCTGATCTGGCGGCCGAGTTGCACCGAGAGGGTCTGGTCGAGCAGCGAGAAGAACGGCTTCGGCCCCGGCGGCGGCATGTCGCCGGCGGGGAGGAAGTCGACCACCAGCTGCAGCTTCTGGGCGATGTGGCGAAGCTGCGCGCGGTCCTTGTCCTGCGGGTAATTCTTGTAGACGTCGATCAGCGCGGCGATGTCGGACACCACCGCGGCCGACAGGCGCCGCGTCACCGTATTCCAGTGCCGCTCCATGAACACGAACGCCACCACGGTCTGCAGGATCACCATCGGCACGATCATGATCAGCAGCGCGCGGGCGTAGAGGCCGGTCGGCATCCAGCTCTTGAACGCATTGCCCATCCAGCCGTTCGCCTTCGAGACGCGCTGCGAGGCGTTCTTGATCAGGGTCAGGCCGGAATCGAGCGTGCTCATGCGGTATCTTTACGGCGAGGCGACCAGGCGATAGCCGATGCCGCGGACCGCCTGCAGGAACAGCGGATTGGCGGGATCGTGCTCGATCTTGCGGCGCAGGCGGTTGATCTGCACGTCGACCGCGCGTTCGTTGACGGTGCCGCCGGAGGTCAGCTCGGCGCGCGGCACGGTCTCGCCGGGCGCGCTGGCGAGGATCCGCAGCATCTCGCGCTCGCGGTCGGTGAGATGGATGATCTCCTCGCCCTGACGCAGCTCGCTGCGTTCGATGTGGAAGATGTAGGGGCCGAACGCGATCTGTTCGACCACCGTGACCTGCGGCGGCGCAGTGCGCTTGAGGATATTGCCGATGCGCAGCACCAGCTCGCGCGGCTCGAACGGCTTGGCGACATAGTCGTCGGCGCCGATCTGCAGGCCCTCGATGCGGGCCTCCGCCTCATGGCGGGCGGTCAGCATGATGATCGGCACCGTGGAGGAGGTGCGGATGAAACGGGCGAGGTCGAAGCCGTTCTCGCCGGGCATCATGACGTCGAGGATGAGCAGGTCGAAATGCAGCCCGAGCAGCTTGGCGCGCGCGTCGGTGGCGCTCATCGCCGTCGTGACGCGATAGCCTTCGCCGGACAGAAAGCGCGACAACAGGTCGCGAATACGCCGATCGTCGTCGACCAGCAGGAGGTGCGGCGCGTCGTCGGCCGGCTCGACCGGCGCGCGCATCATGGTTGCAGCCTGCACCAGGTTCACTCCCTTGTTTTCTTGCCGCCGCCGAAGATCGCTTCGAGCACCTTGTCAGGATCGTCGCGGTCGATCATCGCGCGGAGGAACTGGCGAACCGTCTCGACGCCGGCCGGATCGATGCCGGCGATCGCGCGGTTGATGCGGTCGGTCTGCAGCCCTGCGAGCTTGGCGACCAGCGCCTCGCCCTTCGGCGTGGCGTAGAGCAGGCGCTGCCGGCGGTCGTTGTTGCCGGTCTTCTGCACGATGTAGCCTTCGTCCAAGAGCTGCTTGAGCACGCGCCCGAGCGATTGCTTGGTGATGCGCAGGACGTCGAGCAGGTCCGCGACCTTCAGGCCGGGATAGCGGGTGACGAAGTGGATGACGCGGTGGTGGGCGCGGCCGAAACCGAATGCCTCCAGCTCCTGGTCGGCGTCGCCGACAAAGTCGCGGTAGGCGAAGAACAGCAGCTCGATGATGTCCCAGCGCAGGTCGCGTCCGCCCGCGGCAGGAGCGTGATCGTCTCCCTGCGAATCGGGCTTGGCTGCCATGCCTGAGAAATTTATGTCAGTCATATTGACGTATCTTGGGTTCAATGTTACAAAACTGCCTGTCACGACGAAACATTAGGTCGTTTCGTTCCCGACAGCGTTTGAGTCGGCCTGCAAGAGCCTGTGAGGCGGTTTGGGCCGCAAATTGGACTACCGTGCGATTGTCGAGCGGCATTTCGGCAAACATACTGGACTTCAGCATTCCGCAAAAGCATGTCTAAACGGCATGTTGGAGATGGAAACCGGCCCGTGCGGCCGGTGGTGGTGAAGTCCGGGCCAGCCGAGCCTGGTGGCTCCGGGGGAAACAGGCCGGCGCCCGGTATGGCGCCGGTTCCGACAGCGGAAAGCAAGAAAAATGACTTTGAAATTCGACATCCAGCCTTCGCCGAATGCAACCTCCGACAAGGATCGCGCGGCGAAGCTCGTGGACCCGGGCTTCGGCCGCGTCTTCACCGACCACATGGCGATCGTCCGCTACAGCCAGGGCAAGGGCTGGCACAGCGCCCGCGTCGAGGCCCGCGCGAATTTCCCGCTCGATCCGGCCGGCGCGGTGCTGCACTACGCCCAGGAAATCTTCGAAGGTCTCAAGGCCTACCGGCGCGATGATGGCGGCGTGAACCTGTTCCGTCCCGACGCCAACGCCCGCCGCTTCCACGATTCGGCCGAGCGCATGGCGATGGCGCCGCTGCCCGAGGATGTGTTCATCGACGCGGTCGAGCAGCTGGTGCGGATCGATCGTGCCTGGATCCCGGGCGGCGAGGGCAGTCTCTATCTGCGGCCATTCATGATCGCGAGCGAGGTCTTCCTCGGCGTGAAGCCGTCGGCGGAATACATCTTCTCGGTGATCGCATCGCCGGTCGGCTCCTATTTCAAGGGTGGTCCCGCGCCGGTGTCGATCTGGGTGTCGGAGAATTACACGCGCGCCGCGATCGGCGGCACCGGCGCCGTCAAGTGCGGCGGCAATTATGCCGCCAGCCTGCGCGCGCAGGCGGAGGCGATCGAGCGCGGCTGCGACCAGGTCGTGTTCCTCGATGCGGTCGAGCGCCGCTACATCGAGGAGCTCGGCGGCATGAACATCTTCTTCGCGTTCGACGACGGCTCGCTGCTGACTCCGCCGCTCGGCACCATCCTGCCCGGCATCACCCGCGACTCGATCATCGCGCTCGCCAAGGATGCCGGCACGCGCGTGCGCGAGGAGCTCTACACCATCCAGCAGTGGCGCGCCGACGCCGCCAGCGGCAAGCTGAAGGAAGCGTTCGCCTGCGGCACCGCGGCCGTGATCTCGCCGATCGGCAAGGTGTGCTCGGCGAGCGGCGATTTCCAGATCAGCGGCGGCGTGGCCGGCCCTGTGGCCATGGGCCTGCGCAAGAAGCTTGTCGACATCCAGTACGGTCGCACCAACGACCCGCATAACTGGATCAGAAACGTCGCCTGACACTGCGGGTCCACCGCTGACGGGTATCAATTTGGCGCCTCTTCCTGTGCAGGGAAGAGGCGCTTTGCTTTGGAACTCCAGCAAGCACGCCGACCCTTCGCTTCGTTCGTCATTTTTCCGTGCTATCAGCCGTCATCGCATGAACGGGCTGCCGCGAGCGCGCGACAAAGTCTCGCCTATCGCTTCAAGCAATCTCAACTCACGTGATGAAATGACCAAAACTCTCGTAACACGTCTGACTTCTGCCGTGCTGATGACGGCTGCATTCGCGTTCGCCGGAACGAGCACCGTGCGCGCGGAGGACCGCTCGCCCGTGATCGATGTTCGCACGGCCGACCCGGAGATGAATGCCGCGATCGCCCATGCGCGCGAGACGCTTCCGGCATTCTGGGCCTCCTATGAGGCGCCAAAGCCGTCCGAGACCCAGCACTCCCTGAAGGTCCGCTTTCCGACCCATCGCAATGAGGGCGAGCACATCTGGATGCGCGAGGTGAAGAAACTGCCGAACGGCGGCTATGCTGGCCGGTTCGCCAACCAGCCGCGCGACCTGCCGGGCAAGCAGGCCGGCGACCTCGTCGAGTTCAAGGAGGCCGATATCTCGGACTGGATGTTCATGCGCAACGGCAAGATCGTCGGCGGCGAGACCATCAAGCCGCTGCTGAAATCGATGCCGAAGGCCGACGCCGACGCGCTTCGCGCGCGGATGGAGCAGCCTTAAAGGCCGGCGTTTTAGCCGCGGCGGGGCGCAGAGCGGGTTGCCGCTTTGCGCGTCCACTGATAAATGCCGCCAATGGCCGAAAAACCCAAAAAACCCCAGAAACTGAAGGCGCGCCTGCCGCGCGGGCTGGAAGATCGCGGCCCGGCCGCGATCAACGCCACGCGGGCGATGGTCGAGAAGATCCGCGCCGTCTACGAGCTCTACGGCTTCGAGCCGGTGGAGACGCCGGCGATGGAATACACCGACGCGCTCGGCAAGTTCCTGCCCGATCAGGACCGTCCCAACGAGGGCGTATTCTCGTTCCAGGACGATGACGAGCAGTGGATCTCGCTGCGCTACGATTTGACCGCGCCGCTGGCGCGCTATGTCGCGGAGAATTTCGACGCGCTGCCGAAGCCGTACCGGTCCTATCGTTTCGGTTATGTCTTCCGCAACGAGAAGCCGGGTCCCGGCCGCTTCCGTCAGTTCATGCAGTTCGATGCTGACACGGTCGGCTCGGCGACGCCGGCGGCCGATGCCGAGATCTGCATGATGGCGGCCGACACGATGGAAGCGCTCGGCATTCCGCGCGGCTCCTATGTCGTGAAGGTGAACAACCGCAAGGTGCTCGACGGCGTACTCGAGGCGATCGGCCTCGGCGGCGACGACAATGCAGGCCGCAGGCTCACCGTGCTGCGTGCGATCGACAAGCTCGACAAGTTTCCCGCCGACGAGGTTCGCAAGCTGCTCGGTCCCGGACGATGGGATGGCGGTGAAGAGGGCAAGGGCGACTTCACCAAGGGCGCTGAGTTGAGCCCGGCGGATGCCGATATCGTGCTGGCCGTCACGCAGCAGCGCGACGACTGGAAACAGGCGATCGCTGCGGCCGAGACCTACCTTGCCAAGAGTGCGGTTGGTCAAGCCGGCGTGAGCGAGCTTGAAGAGATCGCCAAGCTGGTGGCGGCGTCCGGCTATGGCGCGGATCGCATCCGCATCGATCCCACCGTCGTTCGTGGGCTCGAATACTACACCGGCCCGGTCTACGAAGTTGAGCTGCTGCTCGACACCAAGGACGAGAAGGGCCGCCCGGTGCGGTTCGGCTCGGTCGGCGGTGGTGGCCGCTATGACGGCCTCGTGTCGCGCTTCCGCGGCGAGCCGGTGCCCGCGACCGGCTTCTCGATCGGCGTGTCGCGCCTGCAGGCGGCGCTGACCATGCTCGGCCAGCTCGACACGCAGGCCGAGTTCGGCCCCGTGGTCGTCACCGTGTTCGATCGCGACCGCGTCGCCGACTACCAGAAGATGGTCGCGCGGCTGCGCCAGGCCGGCATCCGCGCCGAGCTCTATCTCGGCAATCCGAAGAACATGGGCAACCAGCTCAAATATGCCGACCGCCGCAATTCGCCTTGCGTCATCATCCAGGGCTCTGACGAGAAGGCGCGCGGCGAGGTGCAGATCAAGGATCTGATCGAGGGTGCCAAGGCGGCGGCTGCGATCGCCTCCAACCAGGAATGGCGCGAAACGCGTCCGGCGCAGTTTTCCTGCGCGGAGGCCGATCTGGTCGCGAAAGTCCGCGAAGTCCTCGCGCGGCATGGCGTAGCGTGGGGATAGCTGGTTTGTCA
Source organism: Bradyrhizobium macuxiense (assembly GCF_007993935.1). GTDB lineage: Bacteria > Pseudomonadota > Alphaproteobacteria > Rhizobiales > Xanthobacteraceae > Bradyrhizobium > Bradyrhizobium macuxiense_A. The sequence continues at coordinate 357,577 of NZ_VITY01000005.1, forward strand.
TGCGCGGGCTTGACCCGCGCATCCATCTTCAAAAAGATGCAGCGCCCGCCAGACCGGCAAATGACCGGCTTGCGCGTCAACGACAACCAGGGAGACATTCCAATGCCTGAGATCACCGTGAGCATGGCCGCCGGCCGCACCGACGAGCAGAAACTCGGCATGATGCGCGACATCACCCAGGCGCTGGTGAAGAATCTCGGCGTCGATGCCGACGCGGTCGTGATCCAGATCAACGAAGCGCCGCTGCATCACAAGATGAAGGGCGGCAAGTCGTTCGTCGAGCGCGCGGCCGCGGCGAAGAAATAACCCGGCTTTCTCCACGAGTCGTCCCTGCGAAAGCAGGGACCCATAACCACCGATGCCCGGTTGTTAGACTCGCTGGGGCCCCAGCTTCTAACGATCAGCACTGGTGGTTATGGGTCCCGGCCTTCGCCGGGACGACAGCTGTTTTGAGGCACCAATGGACGCACGCGACTTCATCAAGATCGGCATGAGCGCCGAACGCATGCTCGTGGTGCCGCCGGAGCGCACGGTCGGGCATTTCGTGCCGGGCATGCCGATGGTCTATGCGACGCCGATGATGATCCTCGAAATGGAGATGGCGTCGGGTGATGCGATCCGTGGCGCGTTGCAGCCCGGCTGGGTCACGGTCGGCACCGAGGTCGATATCCGCCACCTTGCCGCTGCACTCGTCGGCGCCACGGTACGCACCACCGCAAAAGTGATCGCGGTCGAGCGCCGCGTGATCCGCTTCGAGGTCGAGGCGTTCGAGGGCACGCGCAAGCTCGGCGAAGGCCGCCACGTCCGCGGCCTGATCAATGTCGAGAGTTTTAATAAGCGTCTTGCCGGAACGTCGGCGCAAGCGCAATGAACGCCCTCTTTGATGTGCTCTGAGCCACTTGTTCAGGCGTCATCCTGAGGAGCGCGTAGCGCGTCTCGAAGGATGGGCCACGGGCCGTGCACCCTTCGAGGCTCGCTCCGCTCGCACCTCAGGGTGACGGGACAAGGGGTGATGGTGTGGGCGAGAAACTACTTCGCCAATTCCTTCGAGCGCCTCGTTGCCGCGGCAATGGCGCGGATCATGAGCGGCTGCAGGCCGTCATTCGCCATCAACACCTCGAGCGCAGCAGCGGTGGTGCCGCCGGGCGAGGTGACATTCTGCCGCAACGTCGCCGACGGCAGATCCGAGCGGTGCAGCAGCTCGCCGGAGCCGGCGACGGTCGCGCGCGCCAGCGTGGTTGCGAGCTGCTCGGGCAGGCCGGCCGCGACGCCGGCGCGAGCCAGCTCCTCGGCGAGCAGGAAGACATAGGCCGGGCCGGAGCCGGAGACCGCCGTCACCGCGTCCATCAGGTTCTCATCGTCGACCCATTCGACGAGCCCGGTCGCCTTCATCAGCGCATCGGTCATGGCGCGCTGCGCGGCGGTGACGCGCTTTGACGGCACCGCGACCGTGATGCCGCGGCCGATTGCCGCCGGCGTGTTCGGCATCGCGCGCACCACCGCGCCGCCCACCACTTCCTCGAGCGCTGCGATGGTCGTGCCGGCCATGATCGAGACCACGAGCGTCGAGGGGCCGACCAGCGCCTTCAGCGCAGCGCCGGCGTCGCGGAACGATTGCGGCTTCACCGCGACGACCAGCGTGTCGACCGTGCCGAGCTCCGTCGCCTGCGGATTGAGCCGCACGCCCTTCGCGGCGAGTGCCGAGATCTCCGGCGACAGATACGGATCGATCACCGCGACCTGCTTGGGCGCAAGGCCCTGCGCGAGCCAGCCGGTCAGCATGGCGCCGCCCATCTTGCCCGCGCCCGCAAGCGCGATGGTGCCGGAAGTGTTCGTCAATGCGCTGCTGGATGTGCTCACAGGTGGCTCCGCAAACTCTGTGTCGTCCCGGCCTTGAGCCGGGACCCATAACCACAGGCGGTTCTAGTGAAGCGTGACGCCAGCCACAAGCAGTTTGCTCAACCACTGGGGCCGCGGAGTATGGGTCCCTGCTTTCGCAGGGACGACACTGAGTATGCGGATGCCCTTACGCCTCACCCTCGGTATCGAACATCGCGGCGGCCATCGCCTCGGCGGTCGACTTGCCGGCCCACACCACGAACTGGAACGCCGGATAGTAGCGCTCGCAGGCGTGGATCGCGTTGACCACCATGGCTTCGCATTGCGCGGTGGAGGCGGTGAGGCCGCCGGGCAGCACCAGCGCTTGACGATGCATCACCATGCCGGTGTGGGTCCACAGATCGAAATGTCCGACCCACAATTGTTCGTTGATCGCAGCGACCAGCCGCTGCACCTCGGCGCGGCGCGCCTGCGGCATCTTCATGTCGAAGGCGCAGGCGAGATGCAGCGCCTCGATCTCACCCATCCAGGTGAACGAGAGCTGATAGTCGATCCAGTCTCCCTTGGAGACGATCGTCACCTCGTCTTCGCCGGAACGCTCGAACGCCCAGTTGTTGTCGGTGGCGATATCCTCGACCACCGCAAGCGGGTTGTTCCGGGAATCGATAATGCTTTCGAGGAGGGACATGCCGTCTCGGACCTTGTTCTTATGATCGCTTGATACGCACACGGAAGCCGGCACTTGCGACATACTGCGTCGTGGCCGAGTGCAGTTCCTTGACCGGGCTTCCGGATGCCCCTGGACCTGACGCCGATGAAGTGATGTGATTTGCGGAATCCGCGCAACCGCACGCCGAGTCCGTCCACAGCCAAAGCGCGCATCGTCCACAGCTGATCTCCGCCACACTTGTGATTTTGCGAACAAATCGGAATCATCGTGGTCGGTAAACGATTTGTTAACCATTTGCCGGCGCTTCGCCGCACGCGTGAATCAGCCTTTCCGGCGCTCACACCACTCTGCAAGAGCCGCGGCGCGCTCATGGGGACATGCCGTTTCCCCGTGCCAAAGGCCTTGCCCGGCTGTCGCGGTTTGGTCATATTTCGTCTCAGGCACGTCCATCCCGGGCGTGCCGATGTTCTCAGGGCGGGGTGAAAATCCCCACCGGCGGTAAGGGTGATGAGCCCAAGCCCGCGAGCGCCTTCTTCCGCGAAGCCGGGAGAAGGGTCAGCAGATTCGGTGCAATTCCGAAGCCGACGGTTACAGTCCGGATGAAAGAGAACGGTTGCGGCAGCCAACGCGATTTTTCGCGTGGGCTCGTGTCGTTGTCCGTATGCCCTGATTCTGGTCCTGAAAGAGGAAAGCCATGAATCAGATGTTGCAAGACACTGAAGTTCAAGACACTGAAGTCCAAACCTCCCAAGCAGAAAGCGCTCCCGACACGCCGGCAAATCCGCCGGCGCCGGAGCATCCGCACTTCGCAAAGCCACAGCGGGTTGCCTTCGTGCAATCGTCCTGGCATCGCGATGTGGTGGAGGAATGCCGCATCTCCTTCCTGAAGGAGATCGAGGCGCGTCACATCACCAATGTCGACGTGTTCGAGGTGCCGGGCTCGTTCGAGATTCCGCTGCACGCGCAGCTGCTGGCGAAGACGCGCCGCTACACCGCGATCGTCGCGGCCGGGCTCGTTGTCGATGGCGGCATCTACCGCCACGAATTCGTCGCCGACACCGTGATCAAGGCGCTGATGGATGTGCAATTGCGCACCGAGGTGCCGGTGTTCTCGGCCGTGCTGACGCCGCAGCAATTCCACGAGACCGAGGTGCATTACGACTTCTTCCGCAAGCACTTCGTGATCAAGGGAATCGAGGTCGCGGAAGCCTGCGCCAACACGCTGCTCAGCCTGGAACGTTTGCGCGGCCAGGTCGCGGCGGGGATACCTGGCTAACGCGCATGATCCGGACCCGGAGGGCCGCGTTAGCGCAAAGTGTGAAGCGGTTTTCCGAAAAGATCATGCGCAAATAACAAGAGCACCAAGCGCTCAAGCCCTGACGCCAAAGCGATTCCGGCATGCGTGCCGGGATCGCTCTCGCGCGCCGCGCGTTCGGTTATGCTTGCCGGCATAAATCTGAATGCGCGGGAGGCGCCCATGACCGAACAACATTCTTCCGACTGGCTCGGCCTGTCGGGTCGCGTTGCCGTCGTCACTGGCGGAGGCGGCGGCATCGGCCGCGCCACCGCGGTCAGCTTCGCGAGCGCCGGCGCCAAGGTCGCTGCGCTCGATCGCGACGAGCACGGGCTGGCGGAGACCAAGGCCAAGCTTCGCGAATTCGGCGACGGTCATCTCGTCGCAAGCTGCGACACCACCAGCGAGGATAACGTCGCGGCCGCCGCTGACGCCGTCGCGCGCACGCTTGGTTCTTGCGATATCCTCGTCAACACCGCCGCGGTGCTGCGTCCCGGTGGGCTCGATACGCTGCCGCTTGCCGAGTGGAACGCGGTGCTTTCGATCAATCTCACCGGCTACTTCATCTGCGCGCAGGTGTTCGGCCGGCAGATGCGCAAAGCCGGGCGCGGTAGCCTGATCCACATCGCCTCGATCGCCGCCAGCAACGCGCAAGGGCAGAGCGGCGCTTACAGCGTCAGCAAGGCCGGTGTCGTGATGCTCTCGCAGCAGCTCGCCGCCGAATGGGGGCCGCACGGCATCCGCAGCAATGTGGTCAGCCCCGGCCTCGTCGTCACGCCGATGAGCCAGGCGTTCTACGATACGCCCGGGGTTACCGAGCGCCGCACTGCCGTGGTGCCGATGCGCCGGATCGGCGCGCCGCAGGATATGGCTGACGCGACGCTGTTCCTGGCCAGCGACCGCTCGTCCTATGTCAATGGTGAGGAGATCATCGTCGATGGCGGCTACGCGCGGACGCTGATGAGCCATGTGCCGCGGCCGGGATTTTAAGGACGCCGCATCCACACACTCGGTGTCGTCCCGGCCTTGAGCCGGGACCCATAACCACGAATGTTTATTGATTGCGAAAGCTGCGGCCACAGGTTTGCGCCATAACGGCGGCCTGTGGTTATGGGTCCCTGCTTTCGCAGGGACGACGGCTAGTATTGGTTCTAATCGAACAGGCTCGACACCGACTCTTCCGCCGCGGTGCGGCCGATCGCTTCGGCAATCAGGCCGGCGATCGAGATCTGGCGGATGTTCGGCGCCTTGTTGACGGCTTCGGTCGGCAGGATCGAGTCGGTGATGACCAGCTCCTTCAGCCGCGACGAGGCAATGCGTGCGGCGGCGCCGCCGGACAGCACGCCGTGGGTGATGTAGGCCGAGACTTCCTTGGCGCCGTGCGCGATCAGCGCCTCGGCGGCGTTCACCAGCGTGCCGCCGGAGTCGACGATGTCGTCGACCAGGATACAGTTGTAGCCGGCGACGTCGCCGATCACGTTCATCACCTCGGACTCACCGGGGCGTTCGCGGCGCTTGTCGACGATCGCCAGCGGGGTGTTGATGCGCTTGGCGAGGCCGCGCGCACGCGCCACGCCGCCGACGTCGGGCGACACCACCATCACCTTGGCGAGGTCGAACTTTTCCTTGATGTCGCGCACCATCAAGGGCGCCGCGAACAAATTGTCGGTCGGGATGTCGAAGAAGCCCTGGATCTGGCCGGCATGCAGGTCGAGCGTCATGACGCGGTCGACGCCGGCGTGCGAGATCAAATTGGCGACGAGCTTGGCCGAGATCGGGGTGCGCGAGCCGGACCTGCGGTCCTGCCGGGCATAGCCGAAATAGGGCACCACCGCGGTGATGCGGCGCGCCGAGGAGCGGCGCAGCGCGTCGGTGATGATCAAGAGTTCCATCAGATTGTCGTTGGCCGGAAACGACGTCGACTGCAGGATGAACATGTCCGAGCCGCGGACGTTCTCCTGGATCTCGACGAAGATCTCCATGTCGGCGAAGCGCCGGACCACGGCCTTGGTCAATTCGATGCCAAGTCCCTTGGCGATGTCCTGCGCCAGCGCAGGATTGGAGTTGCCGGCGACGAGCTTGATTGATCCGTTTTTTGCCGACATCGATGCTTCCCCCCGCGCCTTGCTGGATACGACGTTCAGCATCTCAAGTCCTTACAGAACCGGCGGGTTTTCGGTGCGCGAGGGAATATCAGGCAGGCGGCTCCGCTGGCAACCCATTAGGTCGCCTTCGCCGCGGTTTTCCTGGGCAAAAAACGCATTTCCCCGGGAGATACCGGGGGTTAGTTGGCGGAATAGCTGAGTGCCACGGTCTCGGGCGCAGCGGCGGCCGGGGCGCTGACCATCGCCGGCCCACGGAGCTCCGGTGCCGGGGCGGGGGCCGGGCCGCCATTGATCATGCTGGAGAGGCCGCTGAGGCCGGCCTGGGCGATCTTGCGCAGCACCAGATCGTCGGCGGCGGCCCAGGCGTCGCGGCCGGCCTTGCCGGCGGGCTCCTCGCCGGAGAGGCGGAGCGCGCGTTGCTGGTTGCTGTCGTAGACGTCCCAGACCCACGCGATCATGGTGCGGCCGCGCACCACCTGCGCCGACAAATAGCTGCGCACGCGGTAGGACGCGCTGCCCTCGCGCGACACGATCGATAGGCTGCGCAGCTTGGATTCGCTGTCGAGCACGCCGACCATGCGGTCGAACACCTGGGGCGGCGGGCCGTCGATCGATTCGAACGCGACGGTTGCGCCGCTGCTCGCCGGGGTGGCCATGGCATAGGAGTCGGCAACATTGCCGCCGGCCGCACAGCCGCCGAGCGCACACGCGATCGCGAGCCAAGTGGCTGCGAGCGCGGCACGCACGGCTGTCCCAGTTTGAAACTGGTGGTTTGACGCTTCCCTCATTGCGTCCTGCGATATCGTTAAAACGGCTTAACGTCTAGGGCAGGACGGCCACAGCCCTTAACCGATCCGGAGGCCGCGCCACGAGGTTTCGGATTTCCCTGTTCAGTCAGAGAGATGGTGCCGCATCGCTGCAGTGATCCAGGCCCACTCGCGGTTCGGGCTCGCGTCCGGCGATTGCCCGCGCATGATGGCGACCAGCTCCCAATAGCGCGCCGCGCGGGCGTCGTGCAGCGCATACTTGCCGCGAATCCAGTTGCGGAAGTCGAGGTCAGGTTCTCGCTTCAGCAATCGTGCCGACGTTTCCAGCCAGTCGCGCGCCAGCGCCTGGCCGGCTTCCGAATCCGGCGCGAGGCCGCGCGCGATGATCTCCTTGGCTCTCGCCAGCACGGCCTCGTTGGCCTGCTGCCAGGCGGTGAGGTCCAGCACGTGATGATTCCAGACGTCCTCGGCGTTGGCGCGCATGTTGGCGACAAGCGTGGGATCGCTGAGCATCTGCGACAGCTCGATCCAGGCATCGCATTGTTCCGGCGTCGGCTCGTCGGGCAATTCGGGGACGCTGGTCTCGATCATCTGCCGGATCCATTTCCGGTCGATGTTGATGCCGTCGGATACTTTCTCGAAAAAGCGTTCGACGACGTTGCGGCGTTCAGTGCGGGACAGCTGCGTCATGGTCAGGAATCTCCTCAAATCTGCTTCGGTGAGTTGCGGTGAACGCAACGCAGCCCGCAGGGCCGAGGCGACGCGGCGCTGCGCCGCGATCTCCGCTTCCAGCGTCTCGAGGCGGAGCTTCAGCGCCTCGACCAGCGAGAGCTCCTTGCTCAGGACCTCACGAATGGCGTCGAGACCGAGCCCCGCATCGCGCAGGCAGCGGATCAGGTCGATGCGAACCAGTTCGTCGTCGGTGAAGACGCGATAGCCGCTCGCGGTGCGGCCGGCCGGCGGCAGCAATCCCTGGTCCGAATAGAAGCGGAGCTTGCGGACACTGATTCCGCTGAGCCGTGCCGCCTCGCCGATGCTGTAGGTGCGTTGTGTCATGCGCCGCTTGTCCGGTCTCCAGCAGGTGGAGAGTCAAGCCGCTTGTCGCACAAATATCGAGAGGATACCCGGCGTCAGCCTTTCAGCGCGATGGCGTGAACGTGCCGGCCGTAATCGGCTTCCTTGCGGTGCACGGAGCGGCGGTAGCTGAAGCAGCGCTCGTCGGAATAGGTGTCGATGCCGAGGTCGTCGATCATCAGCACGCCGGCATTCTCCAGCCGCATCCGGATGAAGCCGGCGAGATCGAACATCGCGTGGCCGTCGCGTTCGCTGGGCATGAAGAACATGCCGTTCTCGGCATCGGCCTCGATGAAGCGCTCGACGAATTCGTTTCCGACCTCGTAGGATTCCTTGCGGATCAACGGGCCGATCGCGGCGACGATGCCACCGCGCTCGGCGCCGAGCTTCTCCATCGAATCGATGGTCGATTCCAGCACGCCGGTCAGCGCGCCCTTCCAGCCGGCATGCGCCGCGCCAATCACCCGCGCAGTGGGATCGACGAACAGGATCGGGCCGCAGTCGGCGGTCGTGACCGAGATCGCAAGGCCTTCGGTGCGCGTGACGAGCGCGTCCGCCTTCGGGCGCGGCGCGCCGTTCCAGGGGCTATCCACGACAGCGACGTCAGGCGAATGAACCTGATGCACGCTGATCAGGTGATCGAGCGGCACGCCGAGTTGCGCTGCCATGCGCCGCCGGTTCTCCGCGACCTTGGCCGGATCGTCGTGCGAGCCGAGCCCGCCGTTGAGCGCGGCATAGATGCCCTCGGAGACGCCGCCCTCGCGCGAGAAAAAGGCGTGGCGCAGGCCTGGAATGGCCGACAGCAGTGGTGATCCCAATGTCATTGTTCGGTCTCGTCAGGCTGATCGCTGAGGCCCGCGATCGAGGTGAGGCGCGGGTCGGAGATGGCCATGACCTTGAACATCGAGCCCATCCCGCCGCGCCCGGAATCGGTCAGCCGCCTCAGCGCGCCGGCGATGTCGGCGGACATTTCGGGGCTCGCCTTCGCCATCAGTCCGGCGGCGCGGGCCTCGACGCCGAGGCGCTTGAGGAAGTCGCCCTGCGTCGCCGGCCCGTGGACCAGCGCGCCGACGTCCTCCGCGGCCCGCGCCAGGGCCTGGAAGTCGACATGCGCGGTCACGTCGGCCTGTCCGGGGTTCTTCAGCGGGTCGGCGAAGCTGTGGCGCGCGATCGCCTGGAAGGTGTCGCCGGCGTCGCTGCGCAGATGGCCGTAATCGATGATCAGCGCGGCGCCGTCCTGGTCGCGCACCCGCGTGGCGAGCTTCATGATCTCGTTGTCGGGCCGCCATTCGAACACGGCGCCTAGCGGCGCGGCGCGCACCAGCGGCGGCAGCAGCACCTCGAAGTGCGGCGTCGGCTCAGGGGCGGGCGCGAAATACAGGTTGCCATTGGCGTCCATCCCGACCGTGCGCTCGTGCCAGCCGGTCTCGCGGCGGACCATCTGGTGGATCGGCAACACGTCGAAATATTCGTTGGCGAGGATGACGGCCGGTCCCTCGGGCACATCGTCGATGCTGTCGTGCCAGGTGACGTTGCGCACGCCGGTCAGCGTCGCCTGCTGCTTCTCGCGCAGCACCGGATTGACCTCGACGAGATGGATGCTGAGCGACTGGTAGAGCGGCGGCAGCACGCGCAGCGCACGCAGCGCGTCGGACATCATGGTGCCGCGGCCGGGCCCGAGCTCGATCAGACGGAGCGTCTCCGGCGAGCCGATCGCGCGCCAGATCGATGCGCTCCACAGCCCGAGCAGTTCGCCGAACATCTGGCTGACCTCGGGCGCGGTGGTGAAATCGCCCTCGCGGCCGAGCGGATCGCGCGACAGGTAATAGCCGTAGCGCGGATGCATCAGGCACAATTCCATGTAGCGCCAGACCGGCATCGGCCCGGACAGCTTGATCAGCTTCCTGATCTCATCCAGCAGCGGGGAGGGTTCGCTCACGGCCTTCCTTGGAATGAACTTGCTTCAGGTTGGAGTTGTCGGTGCCGGCCCGTTGGCCCTGCGGCGAACGGCGGCCGTGATGATGATAGCGCCGACAATAATCATTGGCACCGACAGCAGCATCCCCATGGTTAGTCCGCCCCACAGGAATCCGAGCTGCGGGTCCGGCTCCCTGAAGTGCTCGCCGATGATCCGGGCAATGCCGTAGATCGCAATGAAGCTGCCGAGGATCAAGCCGGGCCGCTTGAGTGCACCCATCCGGATCATGATCGCCAGCGCCGTGAACAGCACGATGCCCTCGAGGCCGGCCTCGTAGAGCTGGCTCGGATGGCGTGGCAGCGGCCCGCCATTGGGGAAGATCATCGCCCAGGGCAGGCTCGGGTCGGCGTGGCGGCCCCACAATTCGCTGTTGATGAAATTGGCGAGCCGGCCGAGGAACAGCCCGATCGGCGCCACCGCGGTGGTGATGTCGCCGAGCGACAGGATCGAAATGTTGTTGCGGCGGGCAAACAGCATCACCGCGGCGACGCAGCCGAGGAAGCCGCCGTGGAACGACATGCCGCCCTTCCACAGTTCGAGGATTTCGGACGGGTGCTCGATGAAGAAAGGCAAATTGTAGAACAGCACATAGCCGGTGCGGCCGCCGACGATGATGCCGATGGTGACCCAGAGGATGAAATCGTCGAGCTGCGGCAGCGTGATCGGCGCTGGCTCGCCCCACAGCCGATCCTTCTTGATCAGCGAGCGGGCGTAGACCCAGCCCAGCACGATGCCGACGATATAGGCCAGCGCATACCAGCGGATCACGATCGGCCCGAGCGCGAGCGCGACGGGGTTGAACACCGGAAAGTCGATCAGCAGGAGCGGCATCGGGATCAGAGCGCTTTCGTGTAGACGGCGTAGGGCACGCCATGAATGGGCGGAGCGTCATGGACCTTGCTGAAGCCCATCTTCAGATACATCGGCAGGGCGATCGTCATGATGGGACTCGTGTGAAGCGCGATGGTCCGGCACCGGTCGCGCCGCGCTCTGGCGAAGCATTCCGACGTCAACGCATGCCCGAGTCCCTTGCCCCTGTCGACCGGGTCGACGACCAGCATGCGAATGATCGGCCATGCCTGATCGAAGAATGCGGCCTTTTTGACGCCGGGCCCGAAATAGCCGACCGCGCCGGCAAGCCGGTGGCCGAGATCGGCGACGATGATCTCGCCGCCGGAACTCAGCTCGGAGGTTCGCGACAGGCCGGCGCGCATCGCCGGCCAATCGTCGAAGGCGTCGCGGAATTGGTCGAAGGCGGCAACCGCGAGCCGGTTCACCTCGTCGGCGTCGGAGCTTCGGTAGTCTCGAATTCGCGCGTCCTCCGCCATCCCAATTCTTCGGGCCTCAGACCAGGTTGCGGCGGTAGAGCGCGAGCAGCCGCTCCCAATGGCGTTCGGCGGCGTCGCGGTCATAGACCGGGCGCTTGGGGAAGGCGAAGCCGTGATGGGTGCCGGGATAGATCTCGACCTCGTTGTTCGAGCCCTTCATGCCCGCCTTCACCTGCTCGATGATCTCCGCCGGCGCGTAGATGTCGGTCTCGGCGCAGGCGAAATAGAGCTCCGCTCTGGTCTTCTGCGCGGCGAGATGCGGGCTGTCCGGCTGGTCGGTTGCCAGATGCGTGCCGTAGATCGAGGCGGCGGCCTTGACCCGATCGCCGAAATGCGTCGCGGCGTTCACCGCATAGCGGCCGCTCATGCAGTAGCCGACCGTGCCGATGATGTTGGTGTTGGCGGCCTTCTGGGTCCCGGCATAGGCGAGCAGGCCCTTGGTGTCTTCCATGACCAGCGGAATGTCGAGCGAGTGCATCAGCTCGAACATGCGCTTGCGCTCGGGTGATTCCGGATCGGGATTGATCGGGCCGAGCTCCATCACGCCGGCGCGGTAATACATGTTCGGCAACATCACATAATAGCCCGACGTGCCGAGCCTGCGCGCCATGTCGCGCAGCTCCTCGCGGATCGCCGGTGCATCCATGTAGAAGATGACGACAGGGAAGGGGCCGCCGCGTTCGGGATGGGTGATGAAGGTGGTGGTCTTGCCGTCCTTGGTCGGGATCTCGACGGTCGCTTCGATCATGGCGTTTCTGCTCGCGTTATGTGTGCGATTTCTGTTGTGAGTTCATACGATTGCAAGGAAACCGGAGCATGACAAGGCAAGCGCTCGGGAGGCCTGCCATTCGCGGCGGACTTGAACCGGATGGCGGGGATCGCCATTGTCTTGAGCGCAAGCCAGTGAACGCGGAGAGTTTTGCGAGATGACCCAGACCAGCAACCGGTTTTTCGATGAGATCGGCCGTCTGATGAACGATGCCGCAGGCGCCGCCCAGGGCGTCAAGCGCGAGGTCGACACGGTCATGCGCAACCAGGCCGAACGGATTCTGCGCGACCTCGACGTGGTCAAGCGCGAGGAGTTCGAGGCGGTCAAGGACATGGCCCGCCTGGCGCGCGAGGAGAACGAGGCGCTGAAACTGAGGATCGCCGCGTTGGAAGCCAAGCTCGGCGGTTCAGCGGGCTGATGTCTTCACCCTCCCCTGGAGGGGGAGGGTCGCCGCGAATGCAATGAGCGGCGGGGTGGGGTGAAAGTCCCTCCGCCCGAACAGTGCCCGTGTTGAGAGATCACCCCACCCCGGCCCGCATTCCGCTTCGCTGCATGCGGTCCGACCCTCCCCCTCCAGGGGAGGGTGAAGCAAGAAAATTTCCTTCATTTCCTTGTCATTTCGGCCCTTTGGGGCTAAAAGCCCGCCACGTCCGCGGCCCCCGCACCCCTGGAGGCTTGCTGTGGACCTGAGCATGGGCCGCGCTGCGGCCTTTAACTTTTTAAATACAAGGACTTAACGCTATGGCGACCGTCAAGGAATTGAAGGCGACCGCGCGTCCGAAGAGCGGCAAGGGGGCCGCCCGGGCAGAGCGTCGCGCCGGGAGAGTTCCCGGAGTGATCTACGGAGACAACCAGCCCCCCGTCACCATCTCGGTCGACGATCGTGAACTGCGCCAGCGCATCCTGGCGGGCCGGTTCCTGACCACGCTGTTCGATATCGATCTCGAGGGCAAGAAGCATCGCGTGATTCCGCGCGACTACCACCTCGATCCGGTGAAGGACTTCCCGCTCCATGTCGACTTCATGCGGCTCGGCGAAGGCGCCACCATCCGCGTCAGCGTGCCGCTGCACATCGTGAACGGCGAAACCTCGCCCGGCGTCAAGCGCGGCGGCACCGTGAACATTGTCACCCACACGCTTGAGCTCGAGTGCGCGGTCGACAACATCCCGCAATACATTGAAGCCGACGTCGGCAGCCTCGAGATCAGCTATTCGCTGCATCTCTCCGATGTGAAGCTGCCGAAGGGGGTGAAGTCGCTGACCCGCGAGGACGCGACCCTGGTTACCATCGTGCCGCCGTCCGGCTACGCCGAAGAGCAGAAGGCCGCGGCTGCGGCGGCTGCTGGTGGCGCTGCGGCTCCGGCCGCGGGTGCTGCGGCTCCGGCTGCTGCCGCTCCGGCTGCGGGTGCTGCGGCTCCGGCCGCGGGTGCCAAGGCTCCCGCCGGCGGTGGCGACAAGAAGAAGTAATCGATCAGGTCGGCGCGCGATCCCCTGATGGCGCGCCGACGTGGGATGCCGCGCCATGCGCCTTTTTGTCGGTCTCGGTAATCCCGGCGCGAAATACGCCAGCAACCGGCACAATATCGGTTTTCTGGCGGTCGACGAGATTGCACGGCGTCATGGTTTCGCACCATGGCGCCGTCGCTTTCAGGGCGAGACCTCCGAAGGCGTCGTCGATCGTGAGAAGGTCGTGCTGCTGAAGCCGAGCACTTTCATGAACGAGTCCGGACGCGCGGTGCAGGAAGCGGCGAACTTCTTCAAGCTCGCGCCCGCCGACATCACCGTGTTCCAGGACGAGCTCGAACTGCCGCCCGCCAAAGTGCGGGTCAAGATCGGCGGCGGGATCGCCGGCCATAACGGGCTGCGCTCGATCTCCGCGCATATCGGCAACGAATATCGGCGGGTGCGGCTCGGGATCGGTCATCCCGGCGTCAAGGAGCTCGTGCACAGCCACGTGCTGTCGGACTTCGCCAAGAGCGACCGGGCGTGGGTGGAGGCCTTGTGCCAGGCCGTCGCCGACAATGCCGGCCTGCTGGCAGCGGGGCACGACGCCTCGTTTGCGAACAAGGTGCATCTGACGATGCAGGCCAAGGGATTTTTCGACAAGGGTGAGAACGGCGGCGAGCCGGCCTGATCCCCTTGTGCCCGGCGCGAGGCCGGACATGACGAAGATGGATAGAGGAAGACATGGGATTCAAATGCGGGATCGTCGGGCTGCCTAACGTCGGCAAGTCGACGCTGTTCAATGCGCTGACCGAGACGGCGGCCGCCCAGGCGGCGAACTATCCGTTCTGCACCATCGAGCCGAATGTCGGCGAGGTGGCGGTGCCCGATCCGCGGCTGGAGAAGCTCGCAGCGGTCGCGAAATCCGGGCAGATCATCCCGACCCGGCTGACCTTCGTCGATATCGCGGGCCTCGTCCGCGGCGCCTCGCAGGGTGAAGGCCTCGGCAACCAGTTCCTCGCCAACATCCGCGAGGTCGACGCCATCGCCCATGTGGTGCGCTGCTTCGAGGATTCCGACATCACCCATGTCGAAGGCAAGATCGCGCCGCTCGCCGACATCGAGACCATCGAGACCGAGCTGATGCTGTCGGATCTCGACAGCCTCGAGAAGCGCGTCGACAATCTCACCAAGAAGGCCAAGGGCAACGACAAGGAAGCCAAGGAGCAGCTCGAGCTGGTCAACCGCGCGCTGGCGTTGCTGCGCGACGGCAAGCCGGCCCGCGGCATGGAGCGCAAGCCGGAGGAGGAGCGTGCGTTCCGCATGCTCGGGCTCCTGACCTCCAAGCCCGTGCTCTATGTCTGCAACGTCGAGGAAGGCTCGGCCAAGGACGGCAACAATTTCTCCAAGGCGGTGTTCGAGCGCGCCAAGGAGGAGGGCGCGGTCGCGGTCGTGATTTCCGCCAAGATCGAATCCGAGATCGCGACGCTGTCGCGCGAGGAGCGTACCGACTTCCTGGAGACGCTGGGTCTGGAAGAAGCCGGGCTCGATCGGTTGATCCGCGCCGGCTACCGCCTGCTCGACCTCATCACCTATTTCACCGTCGGACCGAAGGAAGCGCGCGCCTGGACCATCGACCGCGGCACCAAGGCGCCCGCCGCCGCCGGCGTGATCCATACCGATTTCGAGAAGGGCTTCATCCGCGCCGAGACCATCGCGTATGACGACTATGTCGCCGGCAATGGCGAAGCCGGCGCGCGCGATGCCGGCAAGCTGCGGCTTGAAGGCAAGGAGTATGTCGTCGCCGACGGCGACGTGATGCATTTCAGGTTCAATACCTGATTGCAATGTTCAGCGGCGCTTGAAGCGCTGCTCTATCCCCACGTCGTCCCGGCGAAGGCCGGGACCCATAACCACAGCTCTCTGTGACTAGAGCCGCTGTGGCCCCAGCTTTTCCTTAAGGCAGGCAACGGTGGCTATGGGTCCCGGCCTTCGCCGGGACGACGCTGAATGTGAGGTGCCGCTTTCGGCTCTCCCCCACGTCCTGTGGTTATGGGTCCCTGCTTCGCAGGGACGACGCTGAATATGCGGATAGGGCGCAGCTAAAAAGCGTTCTAGCGATCCGCGCGGCCGATCACATCCATCAGCTCGGCGATCTTGCGCCGCTGGTCGGCCTTGTCGCCCGACGAGATCGCATGCTCCACGCAATGTGCCACGTGATCGCGCAGGACCTCTTCCTCGACGCGGCGCAGCGCCGCGCGCGCGGCTGCGATCTGCGTCACCAGGTCGATGCAATAGCGATCCTCCTCGACCATGCCGGCGAGGCCGCGGATCTGGCCCTCGATTCGTTTGAGCCGTTTTAAACAGGATGTCTTGATCTCTTCGCGCATAGGGTTCATATACCCCCCTAGGGTATGTAAATCAAGAGGCCGGGATCCCGGCCGGGAAGAGTTTCGTGGCACAGGCAAAGCACGACCATTCGCACGCGGATCATCACCATCACGGCGCGGCCGCGCATTCCTGCTGCGGCGGCAAGCACGAGCACGGCGCCGCGCCGGCCGAGGCTGCGTTCGCGACCGACCCGGTCTGCGGCATGAAGGTCAATCCGGCGACTGCCAAGCACCGCTTCAGCTACAAGGGCGAGGAATATTTGTTCTGCAGCGGCCGCTGCCGCGAGCGCTTCGAGGCCGAGCCGGAGAAGTACCTCAAGCCGCGCGAGGCGGAGCCGCCGGCGCCGGCCGGCACGATCTACACCTGCCCGATGCATCCCGAGGTGCGTCAGGTCGGTCCTGGCAGCTGCCCGATCTGCGGCATGGCGCTGGAGCCCGAGCAGGTCTCGCTCGACGACGGGCCTGATCCTGAACTGATCGACATGACGCGGCGGTTCTGGATCGGTTTCGCGCTGACCTTGCCGGTGTTCGTGCTCGAGATGGGCAGCCATCTCGGACTGATGCATCTGGTGCCGCAGTCCACCTCGAACTGGATCTCGTTCGTGCTAGCCACGCCGGTCGTGCTGTGGGCCGGCGCGCCGTTCTTCGTGCGCGGCTGGCAGTCGCTGGGGCTTGATCCCGAAAAGTGGCTTCCCGGTTTTCGGACCGGATCAAGCCCTAATCAAAAGCGCACGCGCAATCTCAACATGTTCACGCTGATCGCGATCGGCACCGGCGTCGCTTATGCCTACAGCGTGGTTGCCACGCTGGCGCCGCAGCTGTTCCCGCCTGCATTGCGCGACATGCATGGCGCGGTCGCGGTGTATTTCGAGGCGGCGGCGGTGATCACGGTGCTGGTGCTGCTCGGCCAGGTGCTGGAGCTGCGCGCCCGGGCGCAGACCTCGGGCGCGATCCGCGCATTGCTCGGCCTTGCGCCCAAGACCGCGCGGCGCATCACCGAGCATGGCGACGAGGACATCGACATCGACGCGATCAAGGTCGGCGATCGGCTACGCGTGCGTCCCGGCGAGAAGGTGCCGGTCGACGGCGTCGTCATCGAGGGCAGCGCCGTCATCGACGAATCCATGGTGACCGGTGAATCGATGCCGGTCACGAAGGCCGAGGGCGCGAGCGTGATCGGCGGCACCGTCAACCAGAGCGGCGGCCTCGTGATGCGGGCCGAGAAGGTCGGCCGCGACACCATGCTGTCGCGGATCGTCGACATGGTGGCGAAGGCGCAGCGCTCGCGTGCGCCGATCCAGCGGCTCGCCGATCGCGTCGCCGGCTGGTTCGTGCCGGCGGTGATTGCCGCCGCCGTGCTCGCCTTTATCGCCTGGTCGGTGTTCGGCCCCGAGCCGCGCCTGACCTTTGCGCTGGTTGCCGCCGTCACGGTGCTGATCATCGCCTGCCCCTGTGCGCTCGGATTGGCAACGCCGATGTCGATCATGGTCGGGGTCGGCCGCGGCGCGCATTCCGGCATCCTGATCCGCGACGCGCAGGCGCTGGAGCGGATGGAAGCGATCGACACGCTGGTGCTCGACAAGACCGGCACCCTCACCGAAGGCAAGCCGAAGGTCGTGCGCGTCATTGCCGCCGCTGGCGTCGACGAGAGCGATCTGCTGCGCCTGGCCGCCAGCGTCGAGCAGGGCAGCGAGCATCCGCTGGCGCAGGCGATCATCGGATCTGCCAGGGAACGCAAGCTCGCACCCGCCGCCGTCAGCGATTTTGCATCGCCTTCCGGCAAGGGCGCGACCGGCACGGTCGAGGGCAAGCAGGTCGCGCTCGGCAACGCCGCGCTGATGGCCGAACTGAAGATCGCGACGGCAACGCTGGATCAGGCTGCCGAGGCCGCGCGCCGCGGCGGCGCGACGGCGATCTATGTCGCCGTCGATGGCAGCATTGCCGGCGTGATCGCGATCGCCGATCCGGTCAAGCCGTCGGCGGCCAGCGCGCTGCAGGCGCTGCGCGCCGAAGGCCTGCGCATCGTGATGCTGACCGGCGACAATGAGACCACCGCGCGCGCGGTTGCGAAGACGCTTGGCATCGACGAGGTCGAGGCCGGCGTGCTGCCGGAGCGCAAGAGCGAGGTCGTGCAGCGGCTGCGCGGCGAGGGCCGCACCGTCGCGATGGCCGGCGACGGCGTCAACGACGCGCCGGCACTTGCCGCGGCCGATGTCGGCATCGCGATGGGCGGCGGCACGGATGTGGCGATCGAAAGCGCAGGGATCACGCTGCTCACCGGGGATCTGATGGGCCTCGTCCGCGCGCGGCGACTGTCGGTCGCGACCATGCGCAACATCCGCCAGAACCTGGCGTTCGCCTTCGTCTACAACGCCGCCGGCGTGCCGATCGCGGCCGGCGTGCTGTATCCGCTGTTCGGCATCCTGCTGTCGCCGATGGTCGGCGCGGCTGCGATGGCGCTGTCCTCGGTCAGCGTGATCGGCAACGCGCTGCGGCTGTCGCGGGTGAAGCTGGACTAAGCCAACGAGACCGGTAGCCCGGATGAAGCGCAGCGTAATCCGGGGCCGGTCTCACCACGTGACGATGGCCCCGGATTTCGCTTCGCTGCATCCGGGCTACGGGAGTTAGGCGGGTTGCGGCAGCAGCAACTGCGCGCGGCGCTCCATCTCGGCATCGAGCCAGGTTGCAAGATCTTCGCTCACCTCGACCATCGGCAGCCGCACCTCGGGGCTATCGATCAGCCCCTGGCGCCACAGCCAGTGCTTGGCCGGCGCGGGGCTGGGTTCCGCGAACAAGAGCCTGGTCAGGCCGACGACGCTCTGCCAGGCGGCCAGTGCCGCGTCGCGCTTGCCCTGCCGCAGCAGGGTGCGGATCGCAGCGAAGGTGTCGGTTTCCAGATGCGCCGACAGCAGGATCGCGCCGTCGGCACCGTCCGAGAGCGCGTCGAATGTCTGCGCATCCTCGCCGGTCAGCACGCGGAAGCCGGCCGGCCGCCGGCTGAGGAAGTCGATCGACTGCGCGCGGTCGGCGCAGCAATCCTTCATGCCGGCGATGTTCGGATGCTCCGCGAGCGCCAGCAGCGTCTCGTTGGTGAGGTTCACCGCCGTGCGATAGGGAATGTTGTAGAGCACGATCGGCCACGACGCGTGATCGGCCAGCGTGTTGAAATGCTGCACGAGCCCGCGTTGCGAGGGCCTGATGTAGTAGGGACTCGCGATCAGATAACCGTTGATCGGCCAGTCGGCCGTGTCGTCCAGCGTTTCCTTCATCCTGGCCGTCGAAGCGCCTGACAGCCCGAGGCAGACCGGCAAATGGCGGGAGTTGGCACTAAGCTCGTCGAGCACGACGCTGACGAGCCACTCCAGCTCATCGGTGCTGAGCGCCATGCCTTCACCGGAGGTCGCGCCGAGAATGAAGCCGTCGACGGGGCCGCCGGCATAGTGTCGCACGAGGCGGCGCAGCGAGGTGACGTCGAGTTCGCCGTCGCGGAACGGCGTGATCAAAGGCAGCCAGAGGCCCTGCAATTGCTGGTGTAGCTCAGTCATGTTCCATCTCCTAAGGGGACAAAGCCGGAGACGGGACCAACAAAAAACCCCGTCCAGGCGGCGGGGTTTCGGGATCGTTGAATGCGAAGCTGATCTTATCGCGCGCGATCTCGTGTCCCCGGGAGGGGAGCTTTTTTCGACGAGAGAGCGGCGCACGAAGTCGTGATCATCCGGCAATGATGCTGCGCTGCGAGGTTGTTGTCAATGCACATGCTGACCGTGACGTGCAGCACGTTTGAGCATGACGTCGAGGTGAAGGGACGGAACGATGAAAAAAAGCCGGGCTCAGCAGAGCCCGGCTTAAGGTATTGGCCACGTGAGGCCGACACAATCACCTTCCAAGAGGGATTACTGAACTTCCGCGCCACTGGAGGAGGGGGACATATGCGCGACGCGACCGCTCAGCGTGGCAACACTATGATCCCCATCGACGCCATGCAGCAACTATCCAGGTCGCATGTCAGTCATGCGGAGACCGGGGGCAGCGTGAATATCCCTATAAACCGGCCCTATAAGGCCGGCTTAATCAGGACGGCCAGCGCTGCGCCTTGCTGACCACGAAATCGCGGAACACCTGCACCCGGGCCACCGTCTTCAGCTCTTCCGGATAGACGAAGTAGGTGTCGAGCGCGATCGAGTCGGACTCGCCGAACAGCTGCACGAGGTTGTTCTGTTCGACCAGATAGTCCGGCAGCGCGGCGATGCCGAGGCCCTGCTGGCAGGCGCGCACGAGGCCGAGGATGTTGTTGACCTTGAAGTAGGGTTCGCGCGGACCGGAGCCGTTGCGGCCGGCATCGATCAGCCAGCTGCGGTTCTGCAGATGCGGCGGCACCTGCGAGTCGCCGAGCATGATGATGCGATGCGAGTCGAGATCGTCAAGCGTCCGCGGCGTGCCGAAGCGCTTGATGTATTCCGGCGAGCAATAGGCATGGAAGCCGATCGAGAACAGCTTGCGCTGGATCAGGTCGGGCTGGGTCGGCTTGCGGGTGCGGATCGCAACGTCCGCCTCGCGCATCGACAGATCGAGATCCTCGTCGGTGACGATCAGCGAGATCCGGATGTCCGGATAGAGCGCGGTGAATTCGTCGAGCCGCGGGATCAGCCAGTTGATGCCGAGCGCCGGCGGCGTCGTGATCTTGAGGTCGCCGCTCGGCCGCTCGCGGCTGTCGGTGAGTTTGGCGCGCGCCGCCTGCAGCTGCATGAACACGTCATGCGCGGTGCGGAACAAGAGGTCGCCCTGTTCGGTGAGGATCAGGCCGCGCGCATGGCGGTGAAACAGCGAGACCGAGAGCTCCTGCTCCAGCGCGCTGACCTGGCGGGAGACCGCCGATTGCGACAGGCCAAGCTGCTCGCCGGCATGCGTGAAGCTGCCAGCCTCCGCCGCCGCGTGAAAGACCTTCAGCTTGTCCCAATCCATATCCGTAAATCCGTCGCGAGATCGTGCCATGATTATTCCGCCGCTGCGCGATCGCTCGCGCGAAGAGCCAGGAAGCGTTCGGCCTCGAGCGCAGCCATGCAGCCGAGGCCGGCGGCGGTGACCGCCTGCCGGAAGGTTTCGTCCGCCACATCGCCCGCGGCGAACAGGCCGGGCATCGAGGTCGCCGTGGAGTTCGGCGCCACCTCGACATAGCCCGACGGTTTCAGCTTGATCTGGCCTTTGACGAGCTCCGTCGCCGGCGCATGGCCGATCGCGATGAAGATGCCGTCGGTCTTCAGGTCGGTCAGGGCACCGGTCTTGACGTTCTTGAGCCGCACATGGGTGACCTTGTTCGGATTCTCCGATCCGCAGATCTCGTCGATCGCGGAGTCCCACACCACCTTGATCTTGGGATGCTTGAACAGCCGCTCCTGCAGGATGCGCTCGGCGCGGAAGTGATCGCGGCGATGCACGATGGTGACCTGCGAGGCATGATTGGTCAGGTACAGCGCTTCCTCGACCGCGGTGTTGCCGCCGCCGACCACCACGACTTCCTTGCCGCGGTAGAAGAAGCCGTCGCAGGTCGCGCAGGCCGAGACGCCGCCGCCCTGGAATTTCTCTTCCGAGGGCAGCCCGAGCCAGCGCGCCTGGGCGCCGGTGGCGAGGATGACGGTCTCGGCGAGATAGACGTCGCCGGAATCGCAGGTCAGGCGGAACGGCCGCTGACTGAGTTCCAGCTTGTTGACGAGATCGGTGACGATCTTGGTGCCGACATGCGCCGCCTGCTTCTCCATCTGCTCCATCAGCCAGGGGCCCTGGATCACATCGGCGAAGCCGGGATAGTTCTCGACGTCGGTGGTGATGGTGAGCTGCCCGCCCGGCTGAATGCCCTGGATCAGGATCGGTTCGAGCATCGCGCGCGCCGCGTAGATCGCTGCGGTGTAACCGGCGGGGCCGGACCCGATGATGACGACCTTGGCATGGGTAGGCGCGGGCATTTTGAGATCCCTCTCTTTTGGGGATTTTGATCAGGGACTTGTGCGGGAAGCGCCCCGGAAACGCGTCACGGCGGCGCCAAAAGTGTCAAATCCAAGTCTAGGATATCTGGGAAGCTATGCAAGATTTGCAATCCATGGCAGCGATTTTTCCCCGGAACTGAAGTCACATTCGCGAAATCATGCGCTGCACGCGCAATAAAATTGCGCAATGCTGGCTGGCTGCGCTATGAGAGTTGCCGGCAGACCTGCCAAATCTTCCAAACCCCAGGGGAACCGTAGTCGCGTGTCGAAGAACCTTGACGAGATCGACCTCAAAATCCTCGCCGAGATCCAGGCCGATGGCCGAATCACCAATGTGGAACTCGCCAAACGCGTCGGGATCTCGCCGCCACCCTGCCTGCGCAGGGTCCGCGCGCTGGAAGAGGAAGGCTACATCCAGGGATATCGCGGCCTGCTCGATCCGCGCCGCCTCGGCTACGACGTCACGGTGTTCGCCTCGGTGCATCTGTCGAGCCAGGCCGACGCCGATCTGCGCGCCTTCGAGAATTTCGTGCGCGCCGAGCCGCTGGTGCGCGAATGCTGGATGCTGTCGGGCGAAGTCGATTTCATCCTCAAATGCGTCGCCCCCGACATGGCGACGTTCCAGGATTTCGTCACCCATCTGACCGCCGCGCCGCATGTGCGCAACGTCAGGACGTCGCTGGTGCTGCACAACTCGAAATACGAAGCCGCGGTGCCGCTCGGCGTGAAGGCGGCGAGCTGACGCCGCACACAGCACGTCGGCCGTCATTGCGAGGAGCGAAGCGACGAAGCAATCCATCGCTCCGCATATGTCGACAGATGGATTGCTTCGCTTCGCTCGCAATGACGTGGTGAGAGCGCGCTACCGCTTGCCCATCGCGGCGTCGACGCTGATCGGGCCCGGGCCCGAGGTCGCGAGATACAGGCAGGCAAAGCAGAGCGCGATTGCAAGACTGCCGTTGTTGAGCAGCGGATAGAAGCCTTTGGGGAAATGGCCGATGAAGTAGGCGAAGGCCATTTCGCCCGCCAGGATGAAGGCCACGATCCGTGAAAACAGGCCGATCATCAGCAGCCCGCCCAGGATCAATTCGAGAGTGCCGGCTGCGCCGATCAACGAGAACAGTTCGACTTTCTCGAACATCGTCCCGGAAGGGAATTTGAGAAGCTTGGCGACGCCAAACTGAAACAGCAGCAGTCCTGTGATGAACCGAAACAGGCTCAGCGCCACCGGTTGAAACTTGGAAAACATCTGGTCCATTGTCATTTACCCCCTGATTGACACGCTGGAACATTGCACGATGCAGAACCACACGGTGTTCGCCACCGGAGTGTGATGTCAACACCTAGCGTCTGGAATCATTCCTCGCGCGATTGCAGTTGCGAGAGAACGCACCAGTGACACGGTGACGCGCTGCGATGCGTATTGCGACGCAATCTTCAGCCGAGCCGCAGTCCCCCGACATGATTATATTGCATAAACATGTCACGGCCTCACTAGTATGGCGCGCCGCGGCTCTCCACTCACATTGCTGTCAGACAGGGGGTAAAATGCGGGCACAAAAAAAGCCGCGTGCAGGACGCGGCCTTTTTGCACCAGTCACATCGAGGTAACTACCGCCACTCGACCTTGGTGATCTCATAGGCCTTGGCGCCGCCCGGCGCCATCACCTCGACGGTGGTGCCCTTCTTCTTGCCGATCAGCGCGCGTGCAAGCGGCGAGGTGATGGAGATGCGGCCCTTCTTGGCGTCGGCTTCGACCTCACCGACGATCTGCCACACCGCCTTCTTCTCGGTGTCCTCGTCGATCAGCGTCACGGTCGCGCCGAACTTGATGGTGTCGCCGGACAGTTTCGAGATGTCGATGATGTCGGCGCGCGCGAGCTTGTCTTCGAGCTCGGCGATGCGGCCCTCGTTGTGCGACTGCTCTTCCTTGGCGGCGTGATACTCGGCGTTTTCCGAGAGGTCGCCATGCGAGCGCGCTTCCGCAATGTGTTCGATGATGCGCGGACGATCCTCCGACTGGCGTCGCTTCAACTCGTCCGTCAGCGCGGCGTATCCGCCCGCGGTCATCGGAACCTTATCCATCATCTTCGTCCTTCATCCTGCGCGCCCGGCGGCCTGCAGGAATATCCAGTTCAGCTAACGCAGGAATCAGGACGCACGCGCGCCCGGAAGCCCAGTGATATTCGGCCCCGCTAAGGGCCGTGACAACATCCAATCGCGCGGTGAGTTCCAGCCATTCGGCTAATTGACCGCTTCGGGCCTTCAGCCCGGGCAGCGGTCAGCTTTCGGAAAAGTAACTCTGAAGCGTGCGGACCTCAAGGTCCCCGTCCCGATAGGCCCGGATCCCCCGCGCGGCCGCCACCGCGCCTGAAAGAGTGGTGTAATATGGCACTTTATGCAAGAGGGCAGCCCGCCGCAGCGAGCGGCTGTCGGCCAGCGCCTGCGGACCTTCGGTGGTATTGAAGACCAGCTGGACGTCGCCATTGGTGATGGCGTCGACGATGTGCGGACGGCCTTCGAGCACCTTGTTGACCTTCTCCGTCGGCACGCCGTTGTCGCTGAGATAGCGCTGCGTGCCCGAGGTCGCCATCACCTTGAAGCCGAGCGAGTGCAACAGCCGCACCGCATCCGCGATGCGCATCTTGTCGTCACCACGCACCGAGACGAACACCGTGCCCTGCCGCGGGACGCGCGTGCCGCCGCCGAGCTGGCTCTTCGCGAACGCGACCTCGAACGAGCGATCGATGCCCATCACTTCGCCGGTCGAACGCATCTCGGGTCCGAGCACGGTGTCGACGCCGGGGAAGCGCGCGAACGGGAACACCGATTCCTTCACGCCGACATGGCCGAGCTTCTTTTTCTTCAGCTTGAAGTCGGCGAGCTTCTCGCCGGCCATGATCCGCGCCGCGATCTTGGCGACCGGCGTGCCGATCACCTTGGCGACGAACGGCACGGTGCGGGACGCGCGCGGGTTGACCTCGAGCACGTAGATCTCGCCGTCCTTGATGGCGTATTGCACGTTCATCAGGCCGACGACGTCGAGGCCGAGCGCGAGCTCGCGGGTCTGCCGCTCCAGCTCCTCGATGGTGTTGGCGTCGAGCGAATGCGGCGGCAGCGAGCAGGCGGAGTCGCCGGAGTGGA
The DNA here is from genome assembly GCF_007993935.1 of Bradyrhizobium macuxiense. GTDB lineage: Bacteria > Pseudomonadota > Alphaproteobacteria > Rhizobiales > Xanthobacteraceae > Bradyrhizobium > Bradyrhizobium macuxiense_A. The sequence goes on from NZ_VITY01000005.1 coordinate 382,359, forward strand.
TGCCGGCTTCCTCGATGTGCTCCATGATGCCGACGATGAAGGTATCCTTGCCGTCGCAGAGGCAGTCGACGTCGACTTCGGTCGCATCGGACAGATAGCGATCGAACAGCAGTGGATTCTTGCCGAGCACGGTGTTGATCTGCCCGGTCTTGTCGTTCGGGTAGCGCGCCTTGACGTCGGCGGGCACCAGCTCGGGCAGCGTTCCCAAGAGGTAGTCGTTGAGCTGGGTCTCCTCGCGGATGATCTGCATCGCGCGGCCGCCGAGCACGTAGGACGGACGCACCACCAGCGGCAGATCGAGATCGGCGGCGACCAGGCGGGCCTGCTCGACCGAATAGGCGATGCCGTTCTTCGGCTGCTTGAGACGGAGCTTGTCGAGCACGCGCTTGAAGCGGTCGCGGTCCTCGGCGAGGTCGATCGCGTCAGGCGAGGTGCCGAGGATCGGCACTTCGGCGGCTTCGAGCGCGCGGGCAAGCTTCAGCGGGGTCTGGCCGCCGAACTGCACGATGACGCCGTGCAGCGTGCCGTTGGTGCGCTCGGTCGCGATGATCTCCAGCACGTCCTCGGCGGTGAGCGGCTCGAAATACAGCCGGTCGGCGGTGTCGTAGTCGGTCGACACCGTCTCCGGATTGCAGTTGATCATGATGGTCTCGTAGCCGGCGTCCTCCAGCGCGAAGCAGGCGTGGCAGCAGCAATAGTCGAACTCGATCCCCTGTCCGATGCGGTTCGGCCCGCCGCCGAGGATGATGACCTTCTTGCGGTCCGACGGCGCGCTCTCGTCGGCGAATTCGCCCGCGAACGGCCGCTCATAGGTCGAATACATGTAGGCGGTGGGCGAGGCGAACTCGGCCGCGCAGGTGTCGATGCGCTTGAACACCGGGCGCACCCCGAGCGCATGGCGCCTGGCGGTGACGTCGGCTTCGGTGGTTTCCGTCAGCACGGCGAGCCGCGCATCCGAGAAGCCCATCGCCTTCAGCATGCGCATCGAGAATGCATTCGACGGCAGGCCGCTGCTGCGGACCTTGTCTTCCATCTCGACGATGCTGCGCAGTTCGGCGAGGAACCAGGGATCGATCTTGCAGGAGTTGAAGATCTCCTCGTTCGACCAGCCGAGTCGCATCGCCTGCGCGACCTGCAGCAGGCGGTTCGGCGTCGGCGTGCCGAGTGCGGCGCGGATCGCGTTCTTGTCGTCGCTGCGGCCGAGGCCTTCGATGTCGATCTCGTCGAGGCCGGTCAGCCCGGTCTCGAGCCCGCGCAGGGCCTTCTGCAGGCTCTCCTGGAAGGTGCGGCCGATCGCCATCACCTCGCCGACCGACTTCATCGAGGTCGTCAGCGTGGAGGAAGCGCCGGGGAACTTCTCGAACGCGAAGCGCGGAATCTTGGTGACGACGTAGTCGATCGTCGGCTCGAACGAGGCCGGCGTGGCGCCGCCGGTGATGTCGTTGGCGATCTCGTCGAGCGTGTAGCCGATCGCGAGCTTGGCTGCGACCTTGGCGATCGGGAAGCCGGTGGCCTTCGACGCCAGCGCCGAAGAACGAGACACGCGCGGGTTCATCTCGATCACGACCATGCGGCCGTCGTCCGGATTGATGCCGAACTGAACGTTGGAGCCGCCGGTCTCCACCCCGATCTCGCGCAGCACCGCAATCGATGCGTCGCGCATGATCTGGTATTCCTTGTCGGTCAGCGTCAGCGCCGGCGCCACCGTGATGGAATCACCGGTGTGCACGCCCATCGGATCGACGTTCTCGATCGAGCAGATGATGATGCAATTGTCCTTCTTGTCGCGCACCACCTCCATCTCGAACTCTTTCCAGCCGAGAACGGATTCCTCGATCAGCACCTCGTTGGTCGGCGAGGCATCGAGGCCGCGCTCGATGATGTCGAGATACTCTTCCTTGTTGTAGGCGATGCCGCCGCCGGTGCCGCCGAGCGTGAAGGAGGGACGGATGATCGCGGGCAAGCCGATGTCGGACAGCGCCATCAGCGCCTCGGCCAGGGCCTGCTGCTGGTAGCGCTTGCGCCGCTCGTTCTCGCCGGCTTCCCACTTGCGCTCGAACGCTTCGAGCTCGGCGCCGGACAGCTTGGCCTGATCGGCGAGGTATTTGTCGCGGTCGGATTTCTTCAGCGCCGAGGCGTTGGCGAGCCGCGACCGCGGCGTCTGCAGCCCGATCTTCTCCATGGCGTCGCGGAACAGCTGGCGGTCTTCGGCCTTGTCGATCGCGTCCGCGGTGGCGCCGATCATCTCGACGTCGAACTTCTCCAGCGTGCCCTGCTTGCGCAGCGACAGCGCGCAGTTCAGCGCGGTCTGGCCGCCCATGGTCGGCAACAGCGCGAAGCCGCCGGGCAGGACGTAGCGTTCCTTTTCGATGATCTTGGCGACGATTTCGGGCGTGATCGGCTCGATATAGGTGGCGTCCGCCAGCTCCGGGTCGGTCATGATCGTGGCCGGGTTCGAATTGACCAGGACGATCCGATAGCCCTCTTCCTTCAGCGTCTTGCAGGCCTGCGTGCCGGAATAGTCGAATTCGCAGGCCTGGCCGATCACGATGGGACCGGCGCCGATGATCAGGATGGTGGAGATGTCGGTTCTTTTGGGCATCAGCTCTCGCGGACTGGAATTTGGGCACAAAAAAAGGGCGCGCTTCCCGCGCGTCCCTCGAGCCATGCGCTACATTTTGCAGCGCCGGAAGCGCGATCCCTCGCGCGCGGGTGGTCTTTAGACCAGTTTCCGCACCCGCGAAACCCCCAAAAGCGGCCAATCAACCGGCAATTTTATATGGATTCAGCCGTTCCCGGCGGCTCCGGAACAGGTGCACCGCCAAAGCCATCGCAACGCTCGTGCCGCCAACCCAGCCGAGGTCGGTGGGGCTCGCGGTTGAGAGAACAAGCCCGCCGGTGGCCCCGCCGATGGCGAAGCCGAGATACATGGCGGACGCATTGAGCGACAGCGCGATCGCCGAGGCTTGCGGGTTGATATGGATGATGCTGGCGATCTGGGGCGGATAGAACGCCCAGCCCGAAATGCCCCAGAGGAAGATCAGGAGCAGCACCAGATGGCCGGCCTGGTCGGGGGCAACATATTTCAGCACGAACGACTGCAGGATGAGCGCGCTCGCCATGCCGGCAAGGCCGAGTGCCGCGGTCGATGTGGCGCCGATCCGGTCCGCCATCAGGCCGCCGGTCATATTGCCGATCGCTGCTGCCGAGCCGAACGCGAACAGTGCGAGGCTGACGCCGGAGGCATCAAAGCCGAGTTGCTGATGCAGCGGGATCGCAAGATAGGTGAACACCGTGAAGCCGCCGACCGCCCACAGGATGGTGATGACGAGCGCGGCGAGCACGGCACGGTGCCGTGCGACGGCAAGGCGCTCGGCAAGGTTCGCCGTGCTTCGCGGCAAGCCGCGTGGCAGGCCGAATGCAAGGCCGGCCAGGGCGATCAGTCCGAGCAAGGCCACCATCGCGAAGGTCGCTCGCCATCCCAGCAGGCTGCCGACGACATTGCCGAACGGCACGCCAATGACGGTCGCGACGGTGATGCCCGAGGTGACCAGCGCAACCGCGCGACCGCGCCGTTCCGGGGAGGCCACGGCGACCGAGACGCCGATTGCTGTAGGCATGCAGAGCCCGGCGCCGAGCGCCATTACGATGCGCGACGCCAGCAGGACCGGAAAATCCCAGGCCACCGTCGCCAGCAGATTGCCGACGATGAAGACCGACAGCGCCAGCGTCAGCACGGTCCGGCGATCGATATTGTTCAGCATCACGGCAAGGACCGGCGAGCCGATCGCGTAGGTGAGGGCGTAGGCCGTCACCAACTGGCCGGCCGCTGCGGCGGAAATCTGCACATCCGCTGCGATCGCCGGCAAAAGACCCGCGATCACAAACGCTTCGGTACCGATCGCAAAGGCACCCAGGGCCAGCCAGAACACGCTCATGACGTCAATCCTATTGTTCAATGTTTGTTGAACCATCGTTCGGCCATAACCGAATGTCAATTAGTTCAATAAATATTGAACATTGGATCAGAGCTGCTATGTTGGGCCGATGAGCCGCACGCCTCCACATCCGACCCGCGATCAGATCGAATTGCCCCTCCTGTTGGATTGCCTGAGCGATCCGACCAGGCTTGCGATCGTCTATAATTTGTCCCGGCACGATCCGGCGGCGACCGAGTTGCGCTGCGGGGATTTCAACGCCTTCAGCGGCAAGTCCAATCTCGCCTACCATTTCGCGAAGCTGCGCGAGGCAGGCGTGATCCAGACCCGCATCGCCGGCACCACGCGCTACATGAAGCTGCGCCGCAAAGACCTCGACGCGCGCTTTCCCGGCCTGCTCGATGCGATCCTGAAATCCGCCACGCGCGATGCGGAGCGATTGCAATTTCCGGAATGCGAAGTCGTCAGCGCGGCCTGACGCGCGCGAGGTTGATTGGATTGTTGAGCCGAACTTGCCGACGCCCGGCTGCGCCTTGCTACCTCGGCGCGGCCTTCGTCCGTCTACGCCTTCGCTACGCTCAAGCTACGCCGGACACGCTTTGCCCCGCCGGTCCGGCGTGGCTGCGCCACGCGTAGCCCGTTAGGGCGAAGCGTGGAGGCCCGGCCTGGATTTGAACCAGGATAAACAGTGTTGCACCACTGCCGCGTCGAAGCTTCCGCCACCGGGCCAAGTGGATCATTGCTGATTATTTCAGCGGCCGCTACGTTTACTTTTGGTTAACCCTAATTTTTTCTGCAACCTTTGATCAGTGGTGCGCCACGAACGTCATCCGCCACGGATTGTGCCCGATGTTGCGCGGCGCGCGGGTGGCGCTGAAGCCGGCGGCGGCGAACTTTTTAATCATCTCGTCCTCGCGGTAGCGCTGCAGCCCGATCCTGGTGCGCAGTTGCCGGTAATCGGACAGTGCGGTTGAGGCCAGCCCGACCACCGCATCGCGCAGGAAGCCGTGGACCGCCGCAAAGCGCAGCAGTGCGACGACGTCCCTGGCCATGCCGACTTCCGGCCGCAGGATATCGCCGAGCACGAAACGGCCGGTCGGCTTCAGCAGGCGGTGGATCACGTCGAATGCGGTATCGAGCTCCTGCGGCGTCATGTATTGCGCCACCGAGTTCATCACCACGAGGTCGATCGAGTCGGCCGCCATGTTCTTCAGCTCATCGAGCGAGCGGACGCGGATCCGGGTGTCGGACGCAAAGCGCGCGACCAGACGGCCGCGGACGCCGGGCGCAGGCTCCGCCAAATAGAGCTGGGCGCAGGCATTGGCGACCTTCATAGCCGAGAGCGCCTCGCCGCAGGCGTAATCCAGCACCACGGCGTCGGGCGAAGTGATGTATCCGATAATGTCGTTTGCGATGACCTGGAAATGCAGGTCGCGGTGCAGTCGGCTCGCATAAATCGTATGCGTGGAATCGTAATAGTCGATCCATTCATCCATCGCGTTTGGTATCCGGCAGAATGGGTTCCTGACTTCCAGGAACGGGTGGGCTGACGATGCGTTAGCGGTCCGGCGGCCAATATTCAATGCGCCGAAATACGGGTTCCTAACAGGAAGGTTCAACGTGAGCAAAGCCAAGATTGATGCCAACAAGACCGACAAGATCTCGCCCGACCTCGACACGCCGAGCGACCTGCCGCAGGCTGCGGTGGATACGATCTCGACCTCGCTGAACACGCTTCTGGCTGATGCCTTTGCGCTCTATTTGAAGACCAAGAATTTTCACTGGCATGTCAGCGGCCGGCATTTCCATGATTACCATTTGTTGCTGGACGAGCAGTCGGACGCGATCTTCGCGACCACAGACCAGCTCGCCGAGCGGGTGCGCAAGCTCGGCGGCGCGACGCTGAGGTCGATCGGCGACATCGCCAAGCATCAGACCATCAAGGACAATGACGAGGACTATGTCCCGCCGCGCGAAATGCTGCGCGAACTGATGGAGGACAACAAGCACATCGCGGCGGCGATGCGCAAGGCGCACAAGCTCGCCGACGACCACGAGGACTCCGGCACCGCCGGCCTGCTGGAAACCTTCATCGACGAAACCGAGCGCCGCACCTGGTTCCTGTTCGAGGCCAGCCGCCAGGAAGGCAGCAACGCGGCGTAGTCTTCACCCTCTCCCCTTGTGGGAGAGGGTGGCTTCGATGCGGAAGCATCGAAGCCGGGTGAGGGGTCTCTATCCGCGGATGCAGACCCCTCATCCGGCGCGGATTGCATCCGCGCCACCTTCTCCCACAAGGGGAGAAGGGAAAGGGGCAGCGCCGCTTGCCGATGTTTCAGCGCTTCCACAGCCGCACCAGCGGACCGTCCTTGCCCAGCACCGGATCGGTCGCGGGGACCGCGACCTGCGGGATCGTCTTCAGCGCCCGCGCGTGGTTCTCCGGCGTCGGCCGTTGCAGGTCCATCGGCGGGCCCGGCGGATAGGCGCCGACCACGCTGAAATCGCCGCTCGCCGACAGGCATTGATGCCCGGTGCCGGCCGGCAGGATCGCGACGTCACCGGCTGCGATCTCCAGCGCATGACCATGCTCGCCGCCGAACTGCACCCGTGCGCTGCCGCGGGCGACGCCCAGCACTTCGTGCACGGTGGCGTGGTAATGCGCGAAGTCGTAGACGCCGTTGCGCCACATCGCGCCCCAGCCATTGCTGCCGAACAGCTGCTCGATCGTCGCCTCCGGATTGCTGCCGACGTCGATGGCGGCCCTGTAAACCAGGAACGGCATCGGATTGTTCGGCACCAAGCCGTCGTCCTGGAAGACGAAGGTCTGGGGCTCGGCATCGGAACTGACGACCGGCATGGCTACTCTCCAGCGTTGCGAGCGGCGGTGAGGTCAGGACAGACCAAGCGGCCGGTCCGGAAACCGTTCCCGCTAGATCTTGAACTTCAGCACCTCGTCCTTGAATTTGAGCCCGTGTCCCGGCCGCTCCGGCGCGGTGATCATGCCGTTGGCGATCTCCGGCGGGTCGACCCAGAGGTCGTCGATCAGCGCCATGTTCTCGCACCAGATGCCGTTCGGGATCGACGCCAGCAGGTGCACGTTGAGCTCGGGGAACAGATGCGGCGCGATGGTGATGCCGAACGTGTCCGCCAGCGTCGCGATCTTGCGCAGGTCGGTCATGCCGCCGCGCATCGGGTCCGGTTGCAGGATCGGCAGGCAGGGATTGAGAAAGAACGGCCGCAGATCGTAGCGCGTGAAATGCGTCTCGCCGCCGACGACGCGCATGTCGAGCGCCGCGGCGATGCGCTGATAGCCGGCGAAATCATCGGCCGGCACCGGCTCCTCGAGCCAGTAGATATCGTACTTCTCGAACTTGCGTCCCATCTCGATCGCGACATCGGCGCTCCAGCCCATGTTGACGTCGATCATGATGTCGATGCCAGGGCCGAGCGCCTCGCGCATGCGGCGCACATTGTCGAGGTCCTGCGCCGGCGTGTGAACATGCGCGACCTGCATCTTGATCGCCTTGTAGCCCTGCTTGACGAAATGCAGCGCCTTCTCGATCATCCCGTCGCCGCCGGCGCCACGGAAGCAGCCGGAACCATAGACCGGGATTTCCGAACGATAATGCCCCCACAGCCGATGCAGCGGCAGGCCGGCGCGTTTTCCGAGCACATCCCACAGCGCGATGTCGAGCGCCGACATCGCCATTGCGGCGATGCCGCCGCGGCCATAGGTCATCGTCGCGGTCCACAGATCGCGCCAGATCGCCTCGATCGCGCTGGCGTCCTTGCCGATGACGCGCGGGATGATGCACTCGTCGAGGCAGGCCGCGATCGACTGCATCGCCGGGCGGAACACGAACAGATAGCCCATGCCGGTGACGCCGCCTGCCGTCTCGACGTCGCAGATCAGGATGTCGCGCGTGGCGCCGAGCGCCGCGCCCTTCAGCCAGGGATCGTCGGCCCAGGGGAGCCGCAGCATCGTCACGCGGATGTCGCGGATCGTCATGTCGGAGCTGGCTGACATCATCGGGGTTTCCCTTCATCTGCGGCCGGATCATGTTGCCTGATCTCGGATAAGGGAAACTCAATCACAGAGCGCAGGCAGCAATCCAGCGCGCTTTGTCATGCCTCCAATGCGCCAGGACCTTGCACCAAGACGCGATTGCCTTCAGGTCTTGGGCAGCTCGAACACCAGGCAGGTCGTGGTGGCGTGCGCGATCAGCTTACCCTTGGCGTCGGTGATGCGTGCTTCGGCGGTCGCAACCCGGCGGCCGGCGTTGAGGACCTGGCCTTCGGTGCGGATCGTGCCGGTGTCCTGGCTCATGCCGCGGACGAAGGAGATCTTGAACTCCAGCGTGGTGTAGCCAAAACCCTTCGGTAGCGTGGTCTGCACCGCGAGCCCCATCGCGGAGTCCAACAGGATCGCGGCGTAGCCGCCATGCACCGAGCCGATCGGGTTGTAGTGGCGCAGGCCGGGGATGCTGTGGATCACCACTTGGCCGGGCTCGGCGGTGCAGTCGAACGGCTCGACATTCTCCATGATCGGCGGCTCCGGCAGGGTGCGGGCGAAGATGCCGCGCACGAAGTCGAGCCCCGGCATCGATGCCATCACCTCCATCGACGAGACGCCGTAGGTAGGCTTCGGGGGCGGGCTGTCGGTCATCGGAAATCTCCGTCATTGCGAGCCACCCGGTCGGCGCGAAGCGCCGCCGGATGACAGGCTCCGCGAAGCAATCCATCGCTCCACGCGGGGATGGATGGATTGCTTCGTCGCTGCGCGCCTCGCAATGACGGTTGGCGGCTTTACGCCGCGCGCTTCTTCTGCCGCATCAAATCGGCAAAGCGCTGGAACAGATAGTGCGAGTCGCGCGGGCCGGGCGAGGCCTCGGGGTGGTACTGCACCGAGAACACCGGCTTGCCCTCGAGCGCGATGCCGCAGTTGGAGCCGTCGAACAGCGAGATATGGGTCTGGCTCGCGCCTTTGGGCAACGTCGCCTGATCGACCGCAAAACCGTGGTTCATCGAGGTGATCTCGACCTTGCCGGTGGTCTCGTCCTTGACCGGATGGTTGGCGCCGTGATGGCCCTGATGCATCTTCATGGTCCTGGCGCCGACGGCGAGGCCGAGCATCTGGTGGCCAAGGCAGATGCCGAAGGTCGGCGTCCCCGAGGCGATCACCTTCTGGATCACGGGCACGGCATATTTGCCGGTCGCGGCGGGATCGCCGGGGCCGTTCGAGAGGAACACGCCGTCCGGCTTCATCGCCAGGATGTCCTCGGCCGCGGTCGTCGCCGGCACCACGGTCACCTTGGCGCCGACGCCGGCGAGCAGGCGCAGGATGTTGCGCTTGATGCCGTAGTCGATCGCGACCACGTTGAATTCCGGCGCGGTCTGCTGGCCGAAACCCTTGCCCCACACCCAGGGCGTCTCATCCCAGGTGAAGCGCTGGCCGGAGGTGACCATCGGCACCAGGTCCATGCCCTCGAGGCCGGGCCATTCGCGGGCCTCTTCCTTCAGGGCGTGCAGGTCGAATTCGCCGGCCTTCGAATGGGCGATCACCGCATTGGGCATGCCCTTGGAGCGGATCAGCGCGGTCAGCGCCCGGGTGTCGATGCCGGAGAGGCCGATGATGCCGCGCGCCTTCAACCACTGGTCGAGGTGGCGGGTGGCGCGGAAATTCGAGGGATCCGTGATCGCCGAGCGCAGGATCACGCCGCGCGCACCGGGTGTCGCGGCCATGTTCACCGTCTCGATGTCTTCCTCGTTGGTACCGACATTGCCGATGTGCGGGAAGGTGAAGGTGATGATCTGGCCGGCATAGGACGGATCGGTGAGGATTTCCTCATAGCCGGTCATCGCGGTGTTGAAGCAGACCTCGCCGACGGCGTGGCCTTCCGCGCCGAGACCGAAGCCTTCCAGCACGGTACCATCGGCGAGCACAAGGAGCGCGGTCGGTTTGTGGTCCGGCCAGGCGGGAGCGTTTTCGGATGTTGTCATGAGCCCTTTAAATAGAGGCCGCACGCTGCGGCGTCAAAGCGAAAGGGCGCGGATTCACACGGCAATCCCGGCCGATTTGACAGGCCGGAACGGCCTTTTAATCTAAAGTTCCTCGAAGCGGCCGTTTGCTTGCCGAAAATGACCCGGTCCGGAGCACTCTATGGACAACACGATGCCGATTCTGCTCGTCCCGGGCCTCATCTGCTCGCCACGGATCTTTGCCCCGGTCATCCCGGCGCTGTGGCGGTGTGGGCCGGTCACGGTCGCCAACCACGTCAGGGACGACAATATGGGCGCAATCGCCCGCCGGATCCTGGCCGAGGCGCCGCCGCGCTTTGCCCTCGCCGGGCATTCGATGGGCGGCTACATCGCCTTCGAGATCATGCGGCAGGCGCCCGAACGGGTGGCGAAGCTGGCGCTGATGAGCACCCAGGCGCGGGCCGACACGCCGGAGGCGACCGCCCGCCGCCGCGGCATGATCGAGCGTGCCAAAAGCGGGCAGTTCAAGAGCGTGGTCGACGAGCTGTTTCCCGGCTTCGTGCATCCATCGCGGCAGGGCGACGCAGGCCTGCGCCGGATTGTTGATGACATGAGCGAGGACGTCGGGGCCGAGGCCTTCATCCGCCAGCAGAACGCGGTGCTGAGCCGGCCGGATTCGCGGCCGAGCATGGCCTGGATCAAGTGCCCGACCCTGGTGCTGACGTCCGACACCGACAACACAGTTCCGAATTCATTGTCGGACGAGATGGCGAATGGCATTCCCGGTGCCAAGCTCGTCGTGCTTGCCAATTGCGGTCACCTGCCGCAGCTGGAACAGCCGCAGGCTTGCGCGGATGCGTTGGTTGAGTGGCTCAGGAACTAAAGCGTTTTCGAGCGAAGTGGACGCCGGTTCGCGCCAGGAAAACGCGGCAAACAAGAGTTGTTCTGCTGCCGCAAACTGCCTACATGAAGGGATTACCGGTTCAAGGACACAGAGATGCTGCGCGACGATATCAACACTGCGGTCAAGGAAGCGATGAAGGCAAAGGACGAGCGCAAGCTCTCCACGCTGCGCATGGTCAATTCGACCATCAAGAACGCCGACATCGACGCGCGCGGGCAGGGCAAGCCGCCACTCTCCGATGCCGATCTGCTCGGCCTCTTGCAGAAGATGATCAAGCAGCGCCAGGAGTCGGTCGAGCTGTACGACAAGGGCGGCCGCGCCGAGCTCGCTGACCAGGAGCGCGCGGAGATCGCCGTGATCTCGGCGTACCTGCCGAAGCAGATGTCCGACGACGACGTGAAGGCCGCGATCTCGGCCATCATCGCCGAGACCAACGCCGCCGGGATCAAGGACATGGGCAAGGTGATCGGTGCGCTGAAGGCGAAATATGCCGGCCAGATGGATTTCGGCAAGGCCAGCGGCCTGGTGAAGGCGGCGCTCGCGGGATAGTCGCGGAGGTTTCCGATGTTTCGTGTCGCCGCGGACAGTCTGGAAGCCTATCTCGCCTTTGATCCCGGCCGCACCGCGGATCTCGAACAGCTGCACGCCGTGATGCGCAAGACGGCGCCATCGCTCAAGCGGCATTTTCACGAGGGCACGCCGGCCGGTGATGCCGGCATGCGCATGAACATGATCGGCTATGGCGAGTTTCGCTACGCGATCAAGTCCGGCAAGACCGCGGCCTGGCCGGTGATCGGGGTAGCGCTGCAGAAGAACTATATCAGCGTCTATGTCGCGGTGACCCGCGGCGGCAAGCCGCTGGTGTCCTGCTATGCCGGCAAGCTCGGCGAATTGCGCGCGGGCGGCAACAATTTCAGCTTCGCGGCGTTTGATGATCTGAAGGCTCCCGCCGTTGCGGCGCTGTTCGCCGAGGCCGCCGATATCTTCAAGGCGGATCGGGAGAACCCGGTCCGCTACATGCAGGGAAGCTGATAGCGACAAGGCCCCCGTGAAGGCGACGGGGTGAAGTTCTGGATAAACTGGAGACAGGCCATGGCCGATCAGCAAGCTCCTTCCGGTCCGGATCTGACACAAGGCGTGGACCTCTCCGACTTCCCGGACGCGATGTTGCTCGGCCATGTCGGCGAGGACGACGTGCTGCTGGTGCGCTCGGGGGCGGATATCTTCGCCATCGACGCGCATTGCAGCCATTACCACGGCCCGCTCGCCGACGGCCTGGTGGAAGGCGAGACCGTCCATTGCCCCTGGCATCACGCCTGTTTCGACATTCGCACCGGCGAGGCGACCGCCGCGCCCGCCTTCAACGCGCTCGCCGTCTGGAAGGTCGAGCGCGACGGCGACCGCATCATCGTGCGCGAGAAACGTGCGCAGCCGAAACCGCGCGTCAAGGGCCCGGTCGATGCGCCCGGCAGGATCGTGATCGTCGGTGGCGGCGCGGCAGGCTTTGCTGCCGCCGAGATGCTGCGGCGGCAGGACTATCGCGGCAGCATCGTCATGCTGAGCGGCGAGGCCGCGCCGCCGGTGGACCGGCCGAACTTGTCAAAGGATTTCCTCGCCGGCAGCGCGCCGGAAGACTGGCTGCCGCTGAAGCCGGACAATTTCTACACGGACGCGGCGATCGATCTGAGACTCAAGACCGAGGTCAAGTCGATCGACACCGGCCGCCGCAACGTCGTGCTCGCCGGCGGCGAAATGCTCGCCTACGACCGGCTGCTGCTGGCGACCGGCGCGGAGCCGGTGCGGTTGCCGATCCCCGGCGCGGACCAGCCCCACGTTCACGTGTTGCGCACGCTCGACGATTGCCGGGCGATCATCGCCTCGGCCAGCGGCGCGCGCCGCGCGGTGGTGATCGGGGCAAGCTTCATCGGGCTCGAGGTTGCGGCCTCGTTGCGCGCGCGGGAGATCGAGGTTCACGTGGTCGGGCTGGAAGCGCGGCCGCTGGAGCGCGTGCTCGGGCCTGAGATGGGCGATTTCGTCCGCGCGCTGCACGAGGAGCGTGGCGTCGTCTTCCATCTCGGTGACACCGTGACCGCGATCGAGGGCAAGCGCGCGCGCCTGAAGAGCGGGCCCGTGCTCGATGCCGATCTCGTCGTGCTCGGTGTCGGCGTGAAGCCGCGGCTGGCGCTGGCGGAAGCCGCCGGGCTTACGATCGATCACGGCGTGACAGTGGACGGCTATCTCGAGACCAGCGCTCCCGGCGTCTACGCGGCCGGCGATATCGCGCGCTGGCCCGATCCGCACAGCGGCGAGAACATCCGGGTCGAGCACTGGGTGGTGGCGGAGCGCCAGGGCCAGACCGCAGCGCGGAATATGCTCGGGCAACGCGAGGCCTTCGATGCGGTGCCGTTCTTCTGGAGCCAGCATTACGACGTGCCGATCAACTATGTCGGCCACGCCGAGCAGTGGGACGAGATCGCGGTGGACGGCAGCGTCGCCGGCAGGGATTGCATGCTGCGCTACAAGCGCGGCGGGCGCGTGCTTGCGGTCGCCTCGATCTATCGCGACCTCGAAAGCCTCAAGCTTGAGGCCGCAATGGAGCGGGCGGCCTGACGGCTTTCCCCGCAAGGAGGGGTTTGTGGTCTGACGGCAATGCTCTAATCTGCCGCCATGCTTCAGGAAGCCAAGACCTACGACGAGCTCTATCGCAACTTCCGCTGGGACGTTCCCGCGCGCTTCAACATGGCGACCGCGTGCTGCGATCGTTATGCCGACGGCACCGGCCGGCTTGCGCTGGTCTATGTCGACGAGGAGGGCGGTACCACGCGCACTTCGTTCGACGAGGTCGCGGATGCGTCGCGCCGCTTCGCCGATGTGCTGACTGCCGACGGCCTGGTGCGCGGCGACCGCGTCGCGGTGTTCCTGTCGCAATCGCTGGAATTGCCGGTCGCGCATCTCGCGGCGTTCCGCGCGGCTCTCATCTCGATCCCGCTGTTCGCGCTGTTCGGCGAGGATGCGCTGGAATTCCGCCTGTCGAACTCGGCGGCGAAAGCCGTCGTCACCGATGAGGCCGGCTGGGAGAAGATCGCAAAAATCCGCGACCGGCTGCCCGAGCTGAAGAGCGTCTACATCGTCGGCGGCAAGACGCCGGCGGGCACCAAGCCGTTCTGGAGCGCGATCAGGTCGGCGTCTCCGGAATTTACCACCGTCGACACCTCGGCCGACGATCCCGCGCTGATCATCTACACCTCAGGCACCACGGGCAATCCGAAGGGCGCCCTGCACGCGCATCGCGTCGTGCTCGGCCATCTGCCCAATGTCGAGATGTGCCACAACTTCCTGCCGCGGCCGGGTGACCTGATGTGGACGCCGGCGGACTGGGCCTGGATCGGCGGGCTGATCAACGGCCTGTTCGCGTTCTGGTATCACGGCATTCCGATGGTCGGCCACCGCGCCCGCAAGTTCGAGCCGCAGGCGGCGATGCAGATGATGGCCGAGCTCGGTATCCGCAATGTCTTCCTGCCACCGACCGCGCTGAAGCTGATGCGGCAGGCCGATGTGAAGAATTCGGGGGTGAAGCTGCGCAGCATCTTCACCGGCGGCGAGTCGCTCGGCGGCGAGCTGCTGGGCTGGGTGCGCGAGACTTTCGGCATCGATGCCCATGAGGTGTTCGGGCAGACCGAATGCAATCTCGTGATCGGCAGCAATTCCAATCTGTTTCCGATCCGGCCGGGCTCGATGGGCCGCGCCACGCCGGGCTTCGACGTCCGCATCGTCAACGACAAGGGCGAGGAATTGCCGCGCGGACAGCGCGGCATCATCGGCGTGCGCCAGCCGTGCCCGTGCACCATGATCGAATACTGGCGAAATCCGGAAGCGACGGCGAAGAAATATGCCGGCGAATTCCTGCTGACCGGCGATCTCGGCGTGCAGGATGAGGACGGCTATTTCTGGTACGTCAGCCGCGAGGACGACGTCATCACCACGGCCGGCTATCGCGTCGGCCCGTCCGAGATCGAGCACACGCTGATGAAGCATCCGGCGGTCGCGATGTCGGCCGTGGTCGGCATCCCCGATCCGATCCGCACCGAATTGATCAAGGCCTGGATCGTGCTGCGGCCAGGCTTCGCGCCGAGCGATGCACTGGCGCGCGAGATCCAGGAGTTCGTCAAGGTGCAGCTCGCCGCCCATGAATATCCGCGCTTCGTGCAGTTCGCCGACAGCCTGCCGATGACGGCGACCGGCAAGGTGCTGCGGCGCGAGCTGCGCGCGCTGGGCTAGATTCTCTCCGGCAGGTTCGACACCATACGCCAATGCAGAAGACTGTCTCTCAGGCCCCAGGCCTGCACCGCGCCTCGCTCAAGAAGCTCCACGAACTCGATGCGGCGCTGGAGCTGATGTACTACGGCTGGCGCGGGATGACGCTGTTGGCCGATCAGTATCTTGAGACGGTCGGCCTGTCGCGCCCGCACCATCGCATTCTCTACGTCGTGGCGCGGCGGCCCGACATCTCGATCGGCGCGCTGATCGAGGTGCTCGGTATTTCCAAGCAGGCCTTGAACCGCCCGCTCGGCCTGTTGCTGGAGCGCAAGCTCGTGGCGGCGAAGCGGTCGCCCGAGCAGCATCGTTCCAAATTGCTGCGCCTGACCGCGGCGGGGCAGCGCATCGAACAGCGCGCGTCCGACCACGAGCGCAAGGTTCTTCGCGAGGCATTCGATCGTGTCGGCGCGCCCGGCACTGCTGCGTGGATGGCGGTGATGGGAGCGATCGCCGACGACAACTAGTCGCGCTCTCAAGTCAACATAGTTGACGTGAAGATTTCATCATGCCAATCTTCTGCGCAGTCACGCGGGAGAGGCGATCGCATGGGCGGAGAGATCATGGACCGGGCGGCGGCCGGGCGCTTTGTCGAGGCGTGGTGCGCGAACTGGTGCAAAGTCGATATCGACGCCGTCGTCGCGCATTTTGCCGACAATGCGGAGATGCGCAGCCCCTTGGCGCTGAAACTGACGGATAGCCCTGTGGTCGTGGGGGCCGAGAACATCCGCGCCTATTGGCGCCAGGCTTATGGCGGTATCGAAAGCGCAGATCTCAAGATCCTGAACTGGAGCTGGGACGCGACCATCGCGCGCCTGACGGTGTGGTGGCAATTGGGCGACACGCGCGCCAGCGAGTTCATGGATTTCGACGGTGCCGGCCGCGTGGTGCGCAGCGAAGCATTCTACGGAAAGTAACCCATGCGATTTTCGGATTTCGTCCTGCTGCTCAACGCACTCTGGTTCGGTGCTGCGTTCGTCCAGTTCAGCGTTGCCCAGCGCAACACACTGAAGATCCTGGTCCCGCGCGAGGAGCGTGGCAATCCGATCGCGCCGACCCTGTCGGCCAGCGTCGCGTTTCTCGGCGGCATCAATCTGCCGATCGGGCTGCTGTCGCTGTATTTCCTGCTCGCAAGGCCGCCGTTCTTTCAGGCCGTTGAAGCGCAGCTTGCGCTGTTCCTGTTCTTCGCGGCGTGTCACTTCAGCCAGTTCGCCTACAATCTGCCCGTCCTGATGCGCGGCGGCCGCGTCGGGGTCGCCTACTGGCCGGTGCTGAAGGGGCCGATGCTCAGGATCTTCGTGATCGACGCGACGTTGTTCGTGGCGAATCTGATTGTCGCGCTATTGCTCGTGGCATGACCTACGGGTGCTGGCGTAATCTCTCTCCAATGTCGTCCCGGCGAAGGCCGGGACCCATAACCACAAATGCTTGTGTTGCGCGACGCTGTGGCCCCAGCAAACGCTAACCGCTTAGAGCGGTGGTTATGGGTCCCTGCTTTCGCAGGGACGACGGCGGAGTGTGGGGCGGCTGTAGCGCCGCCCTCACGTCGGCATCGGTATTCCCAATTCCTTCAGCGCCGCCAGCATGCGCGCTGGCGGAGGCATCGGGATCACCATGGCCTTGCCGGTCTCCAGCATGCTCTTCAGGCTGGAGAGGATCGCCGGCCAGCCGGCGCGGCCGCCGGACAGGATGTCGTCGCTGATCGGGCGATCATGAGATTGCAGCAAGGTCAGCTTCACGCCGTCGCCGGCCGGCTCGATCTCCCAGGTGACGAGCGTCGGCCCGAGCTTTTCGACCAGTTGCGGCCAGTTGACGTTGAAGGTGACGGTCAGGCGCCGCAAGGGATCGCACGCGATCACCGCGCCGGAGATGTGCAATGCGCCGTCTGGCGTGCGCACGATGTACGCGCCGCCGAGGCGAAGATCGACCTCGACGGCGTTGCCGGAAAAGTATTTCCGGCTGAGCTCTGCGTCGGTCAGTGCCTGCCACACCTGCTCGGGCGTGGCGGCGATGTAGATCGCGTAGACGATGGCCGGCTTGAATGTCTCGATGTTCATGTCCGCACGTATCCTTCGATAGATCTTCATTGTCATTCGAAGCCTTCGATCCCGAGCGCGGCAGGCGGGATCGCGACCACCTTGCCGGTCTCGAGCAGGCTCTTGAGGCCGGACAGGATCGCAGGCCAGCCCTTGGAAATGCCGTCGAGCAGCTTGCTGCCGACGCCGAAGCCTTCATGGGTCACGGTCAGCTTCACGATCTTGCCGAACGGCTCGAGCGCGAACACGACCTTGGTTGCCGGCTCCTTGCGCAGTTCGGGATCGGCCTCGTGCTTGAAGGTGTAGGCGAGGCGCCGCGGCCGGTCGGCCTCGAGGATTTCGCCGGTGTCGGTGGTCTTGCCGCTCATCACCAGCGCGAGCGGCGAGCCGACCTTCCAGTCCGATTGCAGCTCGGTGTCGAACCAATATTGCCGCGTGAATGCACTTGATGTCAGTGCATCCCACAGTTGCTCCGGCGTGGTCTCGATATAGGTGACGTAGACGAATTCGGGCTTAGGCATGGTAGGGCTCCCTGGCGCCGCTTGTGAGCAGTTCGATCGGCAGTTCGCGCCCGGTCTCCAGGAAGCTCTTCAGGCTCGCGATGACCATCGGCCACCCGCCGGAGATGTCGCGCAGCGTCTTCGGGCCCAAATTGTCATGCGTCATGGTCAGCTTGACGATCCCGCCGTGCGGCTCGATGTCGAAGGTCACGCGCGAGACCTGCTCGCGCTCGACGCCTTCCTTCACGACGTCCCAGCTGTAAGCGAGCCTCTTGGGCGGATCGGCGATCAGCACCTCGCCCTGCACGGCGCGGCGACCGTCCTTGCTGAGATGGTGGGGCGAGCCGACCTTCCAGTCGGACGTGGCGCGATAGCCGAACCAGAAGCGTTCGGTGAACTCGCTTGATGTCAGCGCGCGCCACAGCTTCTCGGCCGTGGTCTCGATATAGGTGACGTAGACGTAGTCGGGTTTACTCATCACGCTTCTCCAATTGTCGTTTTAATTCGCTGAGCGCGGCGAGTTTCCCGCGCTCGAACTTCTTGATCCACCGTTCACCGATCTGATGGATCGGAACCGGGTTGAGGTAATGCAGCTTCTCGCGGCCATGCTTGATCGTGGTGACGAGGTTGGCCTCCTCGAGAATCACAAGGTGCTTGGTGACGGCCTGACGCGTCATGTCGAGGCCGTCGCAGAGCTCGCCGAGCGTCTGCCCGTTCTGATCGTGAAGCCGGTCAAGCAGCGTCCGCCGTGAGGCATCCGCGAGGGCTTTGAAGACTTCATCCATGGGTTGGATAATAGGCAACCAAATGGTTGCATGTCAAGAGCGTGTGTTTAGGCGCCGGTATCGCCGTGCTAGCGTTCCGCACAGCCAACGCAGATTGGCAGGGAACTCGGGGTGATGCGCATGGGTGGTCGCGTTACGGCAGTTTGCTGCACGTTTCTTGTTGTCCTGCTCGCGAATGCTGCGAGCGCCCAGCAGAAGGTCGGCGACCCGCCCGAAGCCTCCAACATGAGGCTGATTGGAACCAACGATCTGCAGGCGCGCAGCGCCTATCAGCCCACGATCCATCACCAGGGCGATCGCTGGATTGCCTATATCGGCCACCACGGCGGCACCGACGACATTCCCGATCCCGTCAATCCGATGACCGGCAAGCCTGAACCAAACGGCACCTCGATCGTCGACGTCACCGATCCCGCGCATCCCAGATATCTGCGGCACATTCCAGGCCAGGAAGGCAAATACGAATCCGGCGGCGCGCAGATGGTGCGGATCTGCGACGGCAAGGATCTGCCGAAGGGCGATCGCAACGCGGTCTACATGCTGCGCACTTTCGGCAGCGAGGCGCATGAGATCTGGAACGTCGCCGATCCTGCCAATCCCGTGCTCATCACCCGGATCGCCGGGCTGAAGGACACGCACAAGAATTTCTGGGAATGCAGCACCGGCATCGCCTACCTGGTGTCGGGCGCGCCGGACTGGCGCACGCGGCGGATGACGCAGATCTACGATCTCTCCGATCCCGCGCATCCCCTGAAGATCAGGGACTTCGGCCTGCCGGGGCAGCAGCCGGGCGCGACCGGCGCGGTGCCGACCGAACTGCACGGGCCGATCTCGACCGGACCAAAGGGCAACCGCGTCTATTTCGGCTACGGCACCAACAAGGGCGGCTTCCTGCAGATCGTCGATCGCGACAAGCTGTTGAGCGGACCGAAAGAACCGACGCCGGACAATCTGACATTCCCGGAAATCGCGCGGATGCCGCTGTCGGCGATGAACGGCGCCCACACGGTGTTTCCGATGCCCGACATGCCGATCGCGGAATTCGCCCGCGACAAGGACGGCAAGACGCGCGACATCGTGATGATCGTCGACGAGGCGATCCAGAATGAATGCGGTGAGGCGCGGCAGATGGTGTGGTTCGCCGACGTGACGACAGAAGCGCGGCCGATGGTGATCTCGAGCTACACCGTGCCCGAAGCCTCCGGCGGGTTCTGCGAACGCGGCGGCCGGTTCGGTTCGCATTCGTCGAACGAGAGCATGGCGCCGGTCTATTACAAGAAGCTGGCCTTCATCGCCTTCTTCAACGCCGGTGTCCGTGCGCTCGATATCCGCGATCCCTATCACCCCAGGGAGATCGGGTACTTCATCCCTTCCATTACGGCGGCGACCGACAAGCGCTGTGTCACCATCGACGGCAAGGAGCGCTGCAAGGTCGCGATTCAGACCAACAACGTCGAGACCGACGAACGTGGCTACATCTACGCGGTCGACCGCGCCAACACCGGCCTGCACATTCTCGAGCTGACCGGCGCGGCGCGGGCCGTCGCGGGCCTGCCGTGAGAATTTCATGATGCGCGCGTGGCCGGTCATCGCGGCGATGTTTCTGGCGCTCGGCGGCCTCTCGGCCGTGGCCGGCTACGAGATGGCGCTGCCGCGAGCCGCTGCATGGCGCGAAATCGCCTGGCCGTTCCCGCGCGACGGCTGGCCCGCCGGCCGCGCCTTCCGTTGTGGTGCGGCCGAGTGCGGCACCGAGGTCGAAGCCTATCTCAGACCAAAGCTCGGCTTCTGCAATTGCGACAGCGGCGTCGCCGATGACGACGAGGTCGACCGCGTTGCCGATGTCGACATGATCGGCCCGCGCTTTGTGCCGCTGGGGGCAGGCGACGTTGTTGATGTCGCCGACATGCCAGGACGGATCAGGGTCTATCGTCTCGACGGAAGCCGCACCGCGATCGGCATCGCGGTCTCGCATCGCTGCGATCTCATGGCAGTCGCGGCGCAGGGCAGGGGCGATGCCGCGCGCGTGCAACGGGTGACGCTGAGATTCCTGGCGTCGCAAGAGGTCAGGACATGGATGGCGGCTGCGATGGAGGGCCGTTGAGGAGCGCCTCTTCCGCATGTGAAAAATGGTGTCGTCACCCGCGAAAGCGGGTGACCCAGTATTCCAGAGACGCTGATGATCAGCCGATAGGCCGCGGCGTACTGGATACCCCGCTTTCGCGGGGTATGACCGACATGAGCAGGAACTGCTTCCTCTTCGCCCGCCGGATGTGCATAATTCATCTTCACCATCAGTGAGCCCCCCATGTCCCTGCAAGCCTATTTTGCCTTTGTCGCCGCCTGCATCGCGCTGGCGCTGCTGCCCGGTCCGATCGTCACGATGGTGATCGCCAACGGCCTGCGCTACGGCACACGCGCCGCGCTGACCAATGTGCTGGGCGCGCAGGTCGGGCTGGCGATCGTGATCGGCATCGTCGCGGTCGGCCTGACCTCGCTGATGGCCACCATGGGCTATTGGTTCAACTGGGTGCGCTTTGCCGGCGCGGCCTATCTGGTATGGCTCGGCATCAAGCTGATCCGCTCGCCGGTCGAGGGCGTCGGTACCGACGACAAGCCGCCGCCGCCGCGCGGCGGATTTTTCCTGCAGGGCTTTCTGGTGCTGCTCTCGAACCCGAAGGTGCTGGTGTTCTTCGGCGCCTTCATTCCGCAGTTCATGGACATGGACAAGCCGCATTTGCCGCAGGTGGCGCTGCTCGGCGTCACCTTCATGGCGACCGCGGTGCTGACCGATGCCGCCTATGCGCTGGCAGCCGGCCGCGCCCGCAAGTTCTTCTCCAAGGAGCGGACGCGGCTGATGTCGCGCATCTCAGGCGGCTTCATGATCGGCGGCGGCATCTGGCTGGCGTTGACCCGGGCGCGGTGAGCCCGGCGCCGAAACGGTCGCCGGCTCTACACCGCGATCCGCTCGACCACGTCGCGCACCAGGCCTGTCAGCAGCTCGAGCTTGTAGCCGGTCATCGGCAGCGGCTTTGCTCCCGATGCCGCCAGCTCGGCGGCTTGCGCGATGGTCGCCGCGTCGGCCGGCTTCCCCTGCAGCGCCGTTTCACTTGCCACAAGACGCAGCGGCACCGGGGCGATGCCGCCCGCCGTGATGTGGACCTGCTGAAACGTGCCGCCTGATATCACGGCCCGCACGCAAATCTCGACCAGCGGCCATTCCGCATAGGAGCGGCTGATGGCGCGCTTGTAGAGTGCGCGCTCGTCGACCAGCGGAGCAGGGAGCTCGATCCGCTCGATTCGCTCGCCCGGTGCGAGGAGATTGTCGGCCGCGCCGTTGCTGCCGTCGCCGAGCAGATCGGCGATAGACAGTCCGCTGCGCCGGTCCGTGGTGACCTTTGCGTCATAGGCGAGCAGCGCCATCGCCATCGTCGACGGATGCGGCGCGACGCACGGGCCGAGATCGAACGCGACGTGATAGAGATGGTTGCCGGTCCGCGCCGGGCAGTCGGAGCCGCCCTTCTTGAGGCAGGCGATCTGCGGATTGCGGAAATACCAGCAGCGCGAGCGCTGCGCGAGATTGCCGCCGAGCGTTGCCATATGCCGGATCTGCGGCGTGGCGAGGCCCTGTGCGGCAGCCGTGATGCCTGGATAGGCCTGCGCGAGCCGCACGTCGGATGCGATCGCCGCGATCGCAGTCAGGGCGCCGATCCGCGCCGCGCCGTCCGCGCCCCACGCAATTCCGATCGTATCGGGACTGGCGGTGAGATCGATGACCTCTCCGCACGACAGGCCGCTGCGGCGGCGCTCCGACAGATCGGTGCCGGCGGCACGGAATTCGGGTCCGGACATTGCCAGTGCAGTTGCGGCGCTCATGCGGCGTCCCTCCCTTTCAGCGCGGCGACGATGCGGTCGGGCCGGATCGGAATTTCGGTGAGGCGGACGCCGATCGCATTGTGGATCGCGTTGGCGACCGCGGCCGAGGTCGGCACCGTCGATGCCTCGCCGATGCCGACGCTGTTGCCGAGCACATGATCGAAGCCGGCCTCGTCGAAGTGCACATCGATCTCCGGCGTGTCGGCGATCCCGGGGATGCGATAGTCCTCCATTCCCGCGGTCAGGACGTCGCCGGTCTTCGGATCAAGCTCGCGCGCCTCATAGAGCGCGTAGCCGAGGCCCTGGATCACAGCGCCGCAGGCCTGGCTGTGGGCCAGTGCAGGCGAAGCGATCCTGCCGACCGCGATGCCGGTATGGACGTTGAGCACACGGACATGGCCGAGCCAGGTGTCGACCTCGACCTCGATGACCTGCACCGAGCTCGGCACGCCGGCCCCAACCGCGATGTTCGAGAAGCGGCGCATCATCCAGCCGAACACCATGCCCATCAGGCCGACTTCGCGCAGCGGCGAGCGGATGCCGGGCGCGGTGTTCTTGCCGTCCTCGCCGCGCGTCTCCACGACCGCGATGTCGGGCGAACGCGCGATCAGCTCGCGCCACGGCGCGTTCGAGCCGGGCGCAGGCTTTCGTGTCGCCTGTTCGAGGATTTGAGCCTTCAGTTTCCGCACCGCCTGCAAGGTCGGCGGCATCACCGAGGCGGTAACGCGGCTGCCGCCGGAGCCGGGCCCTTCGGGCAGCGATGAATCACCGATCCGCACATCGATATCAGAGGGTTCGAGATCGAACTCGCGCGCGATCGTGTCGGCCAGCACGCTGCGGGTGCCGGTGCCGATGTCCTGCGTCGCGGTGCTGGCGACGATACGGCCGCCCTTGACTGCGACCTCGACCTTGACGTTGGGCTGCCAGAGATAGAGCCAGTAGCCCGTCGCGACGCCGATGCCGCGGCGATAGCGTCCGGTCTGTTGTGGCTTGCGATTGCGCCAGATGTCGAGCCCGGAGGCCCAGTCGTAGAGCCGCTGGCGGTTGGGATCGGGATCCCAACGCTTGCGCAGGGCGATCGGATCGACCTTGAGCCGCAGCGCGGCCTCGTCGATCGATTGCTCGACCGCGAATGCCATCGGCGGACCGCCGGGGCCGCGGAAGGCGGCGCCGGGCGGCAGATTGCTGATGACGTCGAAATCCGACAGGTCCTTGGCCTCGGCCGGATAGATCAGCCGCGCCAGGCCCGCAATCGTCGAGTTGGTCGCAGCCCCCGTATCGGCATGCGCGGTGACGGAGAGCGCTTTCAAGCCGCCCTGCTCGGAGGGCAGCAGCGCGACCTTTAGTTCCGCGGCCGGCCGATAGCCGGCAACCGAGAGCTCTTCCTGCCGATCATAGGCGACGCGCACCGGTGTTTTCGCCTCGCGCGCGAGCTCGATGGCGGCAATCGTCTCCGTGCCCAGGCTCGCCTTCGATCCGAAGCCGCCGCCGACGTGATCGGCGATCACGCGGACCTTGTCGTGATCGAGCTTGTAGCGCTTTGCAATCTGCTCCTTTAGGTGAAACACCTGTTGGGTCGATGCGTGCAGCGTCAACCGGTCGCCGTCGAAGCGGGCCACCGCGGCGTGCGGCTCGAGACAGGCATGCTGCTGCGTGGCGGTGCGGAAGGTGGCTTCGACCAGCAGACGGTTGTTGGCCTGCCGCGCCTCGTCGACCCAGCTGCGCGCCTTCTTGGCGCGGGTCGAGAACACCGCGGTCGGACCGCGGATGTTCTGTTTCCACGGCGCCGGCCCGCCGGCCGCTTCCGAGACGTTGCCGGCCCGCTTGCGGCTCGCTTTGTCGAACACCACAGGCGCGCCGTCCTTGCGTCCGGCGTCGAGCCCGACGACCGCGGGCAGCTTTTCGTAGGTCAGCTTGATCGCGGCGAGCGCGGCCAGCGCGGACTTGCGGTCGCGTGCGGCGACCGCCGCAATCGGCTCGCCGACAAAGCGCACGATGCGGTCGTCGCCGAGCAGCGGCACCGCGGTGACGCCTGCGAGCGCGCGTGCCGGCGCCAGATCGAGCGCGGTGATGCGGGCATGCGCCTCGCGCGAGCGCAGGATCAGGCCGTCGAGCTGGCCGTCATGGTTGATGTCGACGGTGTATTTCGCCGCGCCCGTCACCTTGTCGCGCGCTTCGATGCGGGGCGCTGCGACATTGTCGCCGTCGAAGCGGCCGGCGCAGGCATCCGCGACCGCGCGGAAAATCCCGTCATAGGCGCCGCAGCGGCAGAGATGGCCCGACAGCGCCGCGCCGATCTCCTCGCGCGACGGCACCGCCGTTCCCCTGGTCGCGCGCCATTGGTCGCAGAACGCGGTCGCCTCAACGATGAAGCCCGGCGTGCAGAAGCCGCATTGCAGGGCGTCATGCGCCATGAACGCCTTCTGCACCGGATGCAGTCCTGCGGCGCCGATGCCCTCCACCGTCGTCACCGCCTTGCCGGCCGCGGCCTGCGCCGGCATCAGGCAGCTTGCGACCGGCGCGCCGTCGACCAGCACCGTGCAGGCACCGCAGACGCCGGCGCCGCAGACGAGCTTGGTGCCGGTGAGCTTGAGCTGGTCGCGCACGATGTCGATCAAGAGCGCATCGGGATCATCGGGCAGGGATTCGACGCGGCCGTTGACGGTCGTCGTGGTCATGACAGTCCTCCAATTGTCCTGCGTGTCGGCTTCTTTGGGGGCGCCGCCTTCTTGATGGGCGGCTTCTCGGATTTCGGTACGGCGCCGGCGCAGAGCGTCCGCACCATGATCGCCATGTCCTTCAGGAATGCGTCCGCCGGCTGCATCGCCGGGTACTGCGACTTCGCTGCGTAGATCGACATTTCGACCAGGCGCCCGAATTCGGCCGGCGACAGGTCCTGCGGCAGCGCAAGCTGCTGCCGGCGTGCGGTCCGCGCGATGGTCGCGACCATGCGCTCCGCATAACGTGCGGCGTAGGTCTGGTAGAGGTCGCGGGCGTGCACGAGGTGCTCGGAATACAGTTCCTCGAGATGCGGCGAGCCGTCCAGCGATCCGATCATGGTCGACATCCGCGCGGTCATGCCCGCGGCAAGGATGTCGCCGAGATTGCCGCCTGCCGTCTCGGCTTCGGCCACCGCTGCTTCCTCGGCTGCGATCGCGGATTCATGGATGCGCTCGATCACCGCGCGGAACAGCGCTTCCTTGGATTCGAAATGGTGATAGAGCGCCTGCCGCGTCAGGCCGGCCGCCTCGGCGACCTGCTCGATCGAGGAACGGCGAAAGCCGTGCCGGCGGAACACCAGCATGGTGGCATCGAGGATGCGGGTTTTCGGTCCCATTTGACGATTTTGACAAATATGGAAAAACTGTCAAATCGCGATTTGGTGAGGCGGCCTGCCGGGCCGCCTTGCGCCTGTGTGAGACGCGTCACGGAAGGTCGCGTCCCGGCTGCGTAAAGCTTCGTCATGCAAGGGCGAGCCTGCTCGCCTTGGAGCTTTCGAGGATACGCACATGACTCAGGTCTATTTCCATTGCTCGAATACGCGCGGCGTATTGATGGATCGCCGCGGCACCTCGGTGACCAGCCTCACCGAGGCCTGTGAGGCGGCGACCAGCATGATGCGCTCGCTGGTCGCGACGGTCAGTCTGGAAGATTGGCGCGATTGGGCCGTGCATGTCAGCGACGAGGACGGCGAGGAGATCGTCATTCTGCCCTTCGCATTCGTTCTCGGCAAAGCGCACTGAGAGGCAGCCATGCCGTCACCGCTGGCTCTTTGCCGCAGCCTG
This sequence comes from Bradyrhizobium macuxiense, assembly GCF_007993935.1. GTDB lineage: Bacteria > Pseudomonadota > Alphaproteobacteria > Rhizobiales > Xanthobacteraceae > Bradyrhizobium > Bradyrhizobium macuxiense_A. Next base: position 408,470 of record NZ_VITY01000005.1, read on the forward strand.
AATGCGATCGCGATCGGCTGGCAGAATCTGATCGCGCGAATTCGCGATCCCTACCGCCCCGAGCTCCACTACATGCGCGGGCCGGGCCCCAAATGGCGCGCCAAGCACGCCGTTCAAGCCGCGGCAGCCGGCTGAACGCAGACCCGATCCTGGCTAGGCCGCCCGGGACTCGCGCATCGCAGCCGGCAGGGATTCCCAGGTACGAACCAGATCGCCGATCGAGCTCGCCTGCATCTTGCGCATCACGTTGGCGCGGTGGAGCTTTACGGTCACTTCGCTGATGCCGAGATCGAAGGCGATCTGCTTGTTCACACGGCCGCGCGCAACCTCGTACAGGACCTGGCGTTCGCGCGGAGAAAGCGATTCCAGCCGTCGGACATTGCGTTCGACGATTCGGGCATCGGCGCGTTGCGCGAGATCCTTCCTGATCCCGGCGGTTACCGCATCCAGCAGGGTTTGATCGCGCACCGGCTTGGTCAAAAAGTCGATGGCGCCGGCCTTCATGGCCTGTACCGTCATCGGGATGTCGCCGTGGCCGGTCAGGAACACGATCGGCTTGCGCTTGCCGCTTGCTGCGAGATGATGCTGGAGATCGAGACCGCTCGATCCCGGCATCCGAACGTCGAGGATCAGGCACCCGGGCCTCTCCCATACGCTTGCCGCGAACAGGTCTTGCGCCGAGGCGAAGCAGGCGCATTCCATACCGGCCGACAACATCAGTTCCTGCACGGCTTCGCGAACCGCCGGATCGTCGTCCACGATGATGACAAGAGGCTGCTCGGCCTCATCCTTTGGCCGCATCCGACCCAAAGCGGGCTTCTGCGACGTCTCGAGTTCATGTGTCATATTTTTCTCCTCATCGAACTCGCGCTACGCGGCAGCCGTCGTCAACGGCGGTGACGGCGGACTTTCGAAGCACGATCGTCACACCGCCACGGCCTCGTCGGCTGCCACCGGCAGCGTGAACGTGAACGTTGTCTCGCCGGCCGGGCTGGTCTCGGTCCACAGCCGGCCGCCATGCGTTTCGACAATGGAGCGGCAGATCGCGAGCCCCATTCCCATACCGTCCGTCTTCGTCGAGACGAACGGCTCGAATATCCGGTCCGGCGATTCGACGCCGGGGCCGCGATCGCTGATCTCGATCCGCACGCCGCCGCCGGACCTGCGCGCGCGGATGCCAAGCGACTTGGCGTCTCCGACGCCCTCCATGGCCTCGATCGCGTTGCGTATGAGATTGATGAAAACCTGCTGGATCTGAATCCGGTCGCAGACCACGGCGGGCAGGTCGGACTCGATCTGCATCACGACGCTGACGCGGCTCTGCCGTGCGGCGTCGATCATCAGATCACGCGCTTCCGCGATGATTTCGCCGAGCGTCGCGCGTCTCTTCTCTTGCGTCGATTGTTTGAACAGCGCGCGAATGCGGCTGACCACGTCCGCGGCTGCATTGGCGTCGCGAATGATGCGCGCAACGATCACCTGCGCGCGCTCGATATTCGGCGCGTCGGCGGCCAGCCACCGTTGGCAGGCGTGCGAATTGGCGACGATGGCGGCGAGTGGCTGATTGACTTCGTGGGCGATCGAAGCCGAGAGCTCCGCCAGGCTGGCCGCCTGGCTTGCGCGTCCCAGGGTGTCCCGAGTTCGCCGCAACTCATCCTGCGCCTGGACTTGATCTTCGATATCAAGACAGATCCCGTACCATTGCACCACGATGCCTTCGGCATTGCGCATCGGCGCAGCGCGTGCCTCCACCCAGCGATGCACGCCGTCCGAACGGCGAAGCCGATGCTTCAACGAGAACGGCTCGCGTGTCGCGATCGCGCCGCGAACTGCGCCGGTGACGACGACCGCGTCATCCGGATGCACGATGGCCTCGACCGTCGCGGCAAGCCGTCCTGTGTCGAGATGAGCCAATTGGTCGATCGAAAGCCCCGTGAATTGCACCATTCGCTTGTTGAAGTAGGTGGGTTCGCCGTCCGGAGCCAGGCTCCAGATCAGGCCGGGTACGGAATCGACCAGCCGGGACAGTTGCTGTTCGCGTTCGAGCAGGGCGGCTTCGGCCGTCTTCTCGTCGTCGACATCGATGGTGGTGCCGTACCAAGCGGCGATGCGCCCGTCTTGATCGCGTGCGGGCGATGCGAAATTGCGGAACCAGCGATAGGCGCCGTCCGCCATTGGAATGCGATGCTCCAGAACATAGTGATCGCCGGTTGCGAGGCTGTGCTGCCACGCCGCCATGAGCCGATCATAGTCATCGGGATGAACGACGTTCCTCACGCCGAACCTGTCGCGCCCAAGCGGCGACAGGTCTTGCTTGGAGAGCCCCGTGAGGGTCCTGATCCGGCGGCTCATATAGAGAAACCTGCCGCTGGCATCGGTCGACCATGCGAGCGCCGGCATGCTTTCGATGATGCGCAGTGCCTGTTCGGCCTTGCCTGCGCGCATCGTCGCTCGCCGACGTCCGGACCAGATGCAGCAGATGCCGATCACAAGGCAGCTGCACGCGGCGGCGGCAGCCGAAGGGTCGTTCAGCCCATGCATCAACCCAGCCAGTACCAGTCCGATACCGCAGCCCGACAGGGCGAAGCCGAAGCCCTCGGCGAAACGCGCCGCGCCTGTCATGTCCCGCCCGCCCGTTTCAACTTGCGCCGCCGTCGCTTCGAGGGCTTGCCGGGACGATCCGACCGATCGGATCTTCGGGGGCGATCCTTGACGCGATCGCTGATCCAGTCCTGGACTTCCGCGAAGAACGCGGCGGGCGCGGCATGTCCGAAGCGCTGCGCTACGTCGCCGAGGGTCTGTTCGGCCAAGGCGTCGCGCATGGCTTTCTCGGCGCGAAGCATCACCGCGTGAACGGCGCAGGTTCCCTTCGTGGCCCATGTTGGCGGTGTCGCGCCGAACAACGGACATCGCCAGCGCACATCCTGGCAATCGAACAGCGGCTTATCGCCCTCGATGGCATCCACGATGTCCAGAAAGCTGATCTGCGCCGGCGACCTCGCAAGCACATATCCGCCTCCGGCGCCTTCGGACGCCTCCACGATGCCGGCCCTCTCGAGCTTCGGAAATATCTTGGCAACGAAGCTCGGCGAAATGCCCTGCAACTCGGCGAGGTCACGGCTGCTCAACGGCGTGTCACCGGAGCCGACCAGCCACAGCAGGCAATGGATGCCGTATTCGACGCTCACGGTGACGTGTGCCATAACGCGGACTATAGCAGTCTGAGTTCTGGTATGCAATACGCGGATAGTATTTGTCCGAGTTATGCGGATCGACGACACGGTGATGACAGCGATGCGTAGATGCCGCCCTAAGCTGCTGAAGTGACGACGCATTCCGGCATGTGCGTTGGCGTTCCTTCGGCGTGCGCGGTCAACCGACCTAGCCCTCGGGTAAAGGCAACCTATCCTCGCGCACGATATCGGCCGTTTGACGGACGTGGCAGTCGCTTCGATCGACGTTTCCCGCTCCGAAAACGAGCCCGATAGCATGACCGAGCCGCTGTTGCGTGATGGCCCAGAGAGTTTGCCGCCCTCGTCCGAGGCGCGTCAGGCCAACCAGCCGAGTACCGAGCATCGCGCCGCCGATGTCGAGATGGCGCGCGTGCTCGGCACCACTCCGTTTCGCATGGCTTTGGATGCCGCCGGTGGCGGGATCGCTCACTGGAAGCACGAGCCGCTGCACGACGTCGTCGAGCCGATGAGTCACCACGTGATCATGGCCTATAACGGTACGATGCAGCGCATGGAGCGCCGCTCGGGACGCTCGGTCGCGATCGGCACGTTTCGTCCCGGGGTCGTGATCATCATTCCCGAGGGATCAAGCTCCCGATGGGATATTCCGAAGCCTGTCGACGTCGTTCAGCTCTATCTTCCGCGGACGACGCTCGCGCGCGTCGCTGATGAAGCCGACGCCCCATCGACTGATCTGCTGGAGCGGACGGCGCATCCGGACCCCGTTACGTCCAGATTGCTGTTGAGTGCGGCGGATGTGCTGCAGGGCAACGAAGCCCTCGATGCACTGTTCAGGCAGCAACTGACGGATCTTCTGGCGACGCGGCTGCTGGCGGCGCACACCGGCGCGCCGGCGCCGGTCCGGCCGGTTGGCGGCGGGCTGGCGCCGCAGGCGCTGCGCCGCGCCATCGAGCGGTTGCGTTCGGACAGCGAGGCCGACGTCTCGCTCGCGGCGTTGGCATCGGATGTCGGCCTCTCGCGCTTTCACTTCTGCCGCGCGTTCAAGGAGAGCACCGGGCTCTCGCCGCATGCCTGGCTGCGCCAGCACCGGCTCGAGCAGGCCATGAACATGCTGCGCGACACCGATGCATCCGTCGTCTCGGTCGCCGCGGCGCTCGGCTACGGATCGCAGACCGCATTTGCTGCCGCGTTCCGGAAGCTGACCGGCGAAACCCCGAGCGATTGGCGGCGGCGCCTGCGGTAGCAGCAATCGCTCTTCAGGTCGGGCAATCGCTCTGGGGCGCGCTCAGGCCCAATTCGCTAGATCATCGTGGCACCCATTGCCAACAACGGAGACAAGCGATGGCTTGGAGCGATTTAGGCAACTGCCTTGCGATCACGCGGCGAAGCCGGGTGGTTGCGACCGCACTCATGTACGGGCTCACGCTCACCGTCCGCTTCACCTCGGCAGCAGGTGATGACGCGGATTCGCCGGCACAGGCCTCCCAGGGCGCCAATGCCGTGACGTCGGTGATGATCGACGATACGGCTCGAGCGCTCACCCGGGACTGGCTCCCGGCGGCCGCGCAGCCGATCAGTCTTCGCCGCGGATCGCTGTCGAGCGCGCCAGGCTGTCGCGCAGCATGCGAGCGCGCACGGCGTGCGCCGTTTGTATCGAGCTGCGCCGCCCATCGATAGGTACGTGCCTTCGTTCCACCTCTTCGCGTCACCGATCGCGACAGGCTGCCGTCAGCGGCAAGCGGTGTCGGTCACGCGCGGACATCAGAGACTGCCAACCCAAGGAGATATCACATGCGACTAGTCATCATTGGCGCCGGCTTCGCCGGCATGTATGCCGCACTCTCCGCAGCCCGCCTGCGCGACATCCAGGGCGCATCGCCCGAGGAGCTCGAGATCGCACTGGTTGCGCCGGAGCCGACGCTCGTGGTTCGCCCGCGGCTCTACGAACCGAAGCCGGAAACGCTGACGGCGCCGCTGCTCGACGTCTTCAACGCGATCGACGTCGTCTACGTGCAGGGCAGCGCCGAGGCCGTCGACACCAAGGCGCGCACCGTGCAGATCGTCACCGCCAGGGACGCGCGGAAGACGCTGCCTTACGATCGGTTGGTGATGGCGACCGGCAGCCGGCTGTTCCGCCCCAACGTGCCCGGCCTTGCCGAACATGGCTTCAGCGTCGACAGTCTCGAGGACGCGGTCGCGCTCGACCGGCATCTGCACGGCCTCGCCAAGCAGCCGGCATCAGTGGCGCGCGATACCGTGGTGGTCGCCGGCGGCGGCTTCACCGGCATCGAAGCAGCGACCGAGATGCCGGCGCGCCTGCGGGACATTCTCGGCAAGGACGCCAAGCCCCGCGTCATCATCGTCGAACGCAACCCCGCGATTGCGCCGGACATGGGCGAAGGCCCGCGCCCGATCATCGAGGATGCGATGCGCAAGCTCGGGGTCGAGGGCCGGTTCGGCGCCGGCGTCGCCGAGGTCGGCAAGTCCGGCGTCACGCTGTCCAACGGCGAGCGTATCGAAGCCGCGACCGTGGTCTGGGCGGCGGGCATCCGCGCCGCGCCGCTGACCACCCAGATCCCGGCCGAGCGCGACAATTTCGGCCGGTTGCTGGTCGATCGCGACCTGCGCGTGCCGTCGGTCGCGGGCGTGTTCGCCACCGGTGATGCGGCGCGGGCCGCGTGCGACGATGCCGGCAACTACGCGCTGATGTCCTGCCAGCATGCGACGCGGATGGGCGCCTTTGCCGGCAACAACGCCGCGGCCGAGCTGCTCGGCGTCGCGACCAGGCCGTACCATCAGAAGGTCTATGTCACCTGCCTCGACCTCGGCGAGGCCGGCGCGCTGTTCACCCGCGGCTGGGAGCGCAAGGTCGAGCTGGTCGGCGACGTCGCCAAGAAGACCAAGCGGGAGATCAACACGGTCTGGATCTATCCGCCGCGTGCCGAGCGTGCCGCAGCGCTCGCATCCGCCGATCCGGAGCACGTCACCGAAGTCTAGGACGTCCTCCGAACCCGGCCGCGCCCTGCACGGGCGCGGCCACCGTCGACCGTCACAACTGGAGCTCACCACAGTGAAACACGAGACCGTGCGTACGTCGTCGTTCGCGATGCCGCTGACCAGTCCGGCTTTCCCGCCCGGGCCCTATCGCTTCGTCAATCGCGAATACTTCATCATCCAGTACCGCACCGATCCCGAAGCGCTGCGGCGTGTGGTGCCGGAGCCGCTGGAGTTGACCGAGGCGGTGGTGAACTACGAATTCATCCGCATGCCCGACTCCACGGGCTTCGGCGACTACACCGAGAGCGGCCAGGTCATCCCGGTGGCTTACAAGGGCCAGCTCGGTGGCTTCACCCATCAGATGTTCCTCAACGATCATCCGCCGATCGCCGGCGGGCGCGAGCTGTGGGGTTTTCCCAAGAAGCTGGCGCAGCCGAAGCTCGAGGTCGAGATCGACACACTGGTCGGCTCGCTGAACTACGGCTCGGTACGGATCGCGACCGGCACCATGGGCTACAAGCACCGCGCGCTCGACATCGCCGCCGAGGCCCGCAAGCTCGCCGCGCCGAATTTCCTGCTCAAGATCATTCCGCATGTCGACGGCACGCCGCGCATCTGCGAGCTGGTGCGCTACCATCTCGAGGACATCACGGTGAAGGGTGCGTGGAGCGGGCCGGCCGCGCTCGACCTGTACTCGCATGCGCTGGCTCCGGTCGCCGAACTGCCGGTGCTGCAAGTTCTGTCCGCCAAGCACATCATCGCCGACCTCACGCTCGGGCTCGGCGCCGTGGTGCATGACTATCTTGCCGCCGGCCAGGCCACGCCGCAACGCGGCGAAGCCCTGACCGCGGCGAATGCCGGCTGACCAGCCTCGACCATCATCAGGAGTTTCTGCAATGTTGAACGTGATGCGTGAGCAGATCGATGCGCCGTCGCAGCGGACCAGGTCGCTGCCCTACGACGTCGTGGCCCTGGTGCTGCAAGGCGGCGGCGCGCTTGGCGCCTATCAGGCCGGCGTTTATGAGGGCCTGCACGAGGCCGGCATCCGGCCGAACTGGCTGGCCGGCATTTCGATCGGCGCGCTCAACGCCGCTATCATCGCCGGCTCGCCGGAACGAGAGCGGGTCGAACGGCTGCGCAAATTCTGGGAAGGCATCTGTGCCACGCCCGTCGAATGGCCGGCGGGAGAAGGGCTCGCCAACGCCTTGCCGTTCGCCTTCGACATGCGGTCGGCGCACAATGCGCTGGCGGCGATGCGCGCCCTGTTCCAGGGGCAGCCCGGCTTCTTCAAGCCGCGCTTCCCGCCGCCGTTCCTGTCGCCGTTCTCGGGGGCTGCCGCGACGAGCTTCTATGACACGTCGGCACTGCGGCAGACGCTGGAGCAACTCGTCGACTTCGACCGGCTGAATTCCGGCGAGGTGCGCGTCAGCGTCGGCGCGGTCAACGTACGCACCGGCAATCTGACCTATTTCGACACCGCCGAGCGCCGGCTCGGTCCGAAGCATTTCATGGCGTCCGGCGCGCTTCCGCCGGGCTTTCCCGCCGTCGAGGTCGACGGCGAGCACTATTGGGATGGCGGCGTGGTCTCGAACACGCCCTTGTCCCGGGTGTTGTCCAGCGAGCCGCGCGACACGCTGACCTTCCAGATCGATCTGTGGTCGGCGAGGGGCCGCGTGCCCAACGACCTGATGGAGGTGTCGAGCCGGCAGAAGGACATTCAATATTCCAGCCGGACCCGCGCCATCACCGATCAGGCGCTGCGGATGCAGAAGATGCGGCAAGCCCTGCAGCGGACGCTCGCGCTGCTGCCGGAGAGCGCAAGGCAGGATCCGGAGATTCGCGAGATCGCTGAGATGGCCCGCCATCGCTCCTGCAACATCATTCATCTGATCTATCAGTCCAAGATCTACGAGCGTCACTCCAAGGACTACGAGTTCGGGCCCAACGCAATGCGCGCGCACTGGCAGAGCGGGCTCGAGGACATCCGGCGCACGCTGGCCGACCCGGGCCGGCTCGATCGGCCGGCGCCGGAGCTTGGCATCGTCACCCACGACATCCACCGGCGCGACTGAACCCGCGGCGCATCTCATCCCCACACCATCGAAAGGAACTTCCCATGTTGAAGGGCAAGGTTGCCATCGTCACCGGATCGACCAGCGGTATTGGGCTCGGCATCGCCAAGGAGCTCGCCAGCCTGCGCGCCGACATCGTCCTGAACGGGTTTGGCGACAGCAGCGAGATCGAGGCGATCCGCAGCGGCATCGAACGCGAGCATGGCGTGCGCGTCAGCTATGACGGCGCCGACATGTCGAAGGAAGATGCCGTGCGCGGCCTGGTCACCGCGACGGTCGCCAGTTTCGGCCGCCTCGATATCGTCGTGAACAATGCCGGCATCCAGTTCACCGCGCCGGTCGAGGAATTTCCGGCCGCCCGCTGGAACGCGATCCTCGCGATCAATCTGTCGGCCGCGTTCCATTCCATCGCTGCCGCGCTGCCGCGGATGAAGAAGCAGCGCTGGGGCCGCATCGTCAACATCGCTTCGGCCCATGGCCTCGTCGGGTCGACGCACAAGGCCGCCTATGTCGCCGCCAAGCACGGGCTGATTGGTCTCACGAAAGTGGTCGGCCTCGAGACCGCAGGCAGCGGGGTGACCTGCAATGCGGTCTGTCCGGGTTGGGTGCGCACGCCGCTGGTCGACAAGCAGATCGACGACATCGCCGCGCAGCGTGGCATCAGCCAGCAGGATGCCGCCAGAGACCTGCTCGCCGAAAAGCAGCCGTCGCTCCAGTTCGTCTCCCCGAAGCAGCTTGGCGGCACCGTTGCCTTCCTGTGCTCGGGCGCAGCAGACCAGATCACGGGAACGGCGATCTCGGTCGATGGCGGCTGGACGGCACGGTAGCGCACGGCTTCAGCCGGCCACATCCGGGTGATCGCCCATGTCATTGCTCGCGCGAGACCTGCTCGCATTCCCGGCGTCTGATGCTTCCGCGGATGACGCCATGGAGCTGTCGCGCATGGAGGCGCGCCTGCCGGCCCTGCTCAGCGTGATCGCCGGAATGGTTGACTGTACCGGCTTCTTCACGCTGGGCCACATCTTCACGGCCCACGTGACCGGCAACCTTGTGCTGGCGGCCGGCGTTGCCGTCGACGGCGGCTCGTTCCACTGGGCGCAGCTGTTGACCATCCCGGTCTTCATGCTGGCGCTGGCAACCGTCTGGCTGATTGCGCGCGCATCAGGCTTGCACGGCGCGCGACTGGTGCGGCTGTTGCTGCTGGTTCAGTTTCTGATCCTTGCTGCGTTGCTGGTCTTCAGCGTCGTCTCGAGGCCATCCTCCGATCCGGCGGGGTGTTGGCCGGCACGGCGGCGATGATGGCGGTGTCCGCGATGGCCTGTCAGTACGCGCTGCTGCGCATCGCGGTGCGGGGCGCCATCTCGACTGCGGTGATGAGCGGCAATCTGGCCAATGCCGTTTTATCGGCGATGGATTTGCTTTCGATCCGTCATCCTCTGCTGCCGCATGATGCGACGCCATTGAATCATTCGCTCGGCCGTTTGGCCGGGTTCCTTCTCGGCTGTGTCGTTGCCGCGGCGGCGGTCTCGGTGGCCGGAGACTGGACCTGGTCGCTTCCCGCAGCGCTGGCCGGTGTTGCGATCGCCGTGCGGTAAGTCGGCGCTCGAGATCGCAACGCGTTTCGTCGTTCGCCCCGGCTCCATTTAGAACGATCCTAAGAGTTGCTCCGAACGGCACGACGCATTGCCGCAGTTTCCCGGCGCGCTCGTTGCGCGATCGCAACACGATCAACGATAAGCCCGACACTGGACGGGTTCTAACCGCCGCGCTGCTGCGCGCATCCTTCATCGTGTTAGGCAAGAGTGGAGACTCCGGAATTAGGTAGCGACGTTGACTGCGACGACCAAATCCCTGCGGCGATGGGGCGCCGTCCACAAATGGACCAGCCTGATCTGCACATTGTTCATGCTGCTGTTGTGCATCACCGGCCTGCCGCTGATCTTCCACGACGAGATCGATGATCTCTTGCACAGTTCGGTCAAGCCGGCCGAAGCGCCGGCAGGCACGCCGCCGGCCGATCTGGACCATCTGCTGGCCAACGCGCTGGCGCAGGCGCCGGGCAAGGTGCCGCACTTCCTGATCTGGGATCGTGACGAACCCGGCGCGATATGGGTCAGCGTCGGTCCCTCGATCGATGCCAATCCGGTCAACAACCTGCTGATCCGGATGGACACGCATACCGGCGCCTATCTCGATTCCCCCGACGTGACCGGCCGCTTCACCTACATCATGTTGAAGCTGCACACCGACATGTTCGCAGGGCTGCCCGGCAAGCTGTTCCTCGGCTTGATGGGGATCCTGTTCTGCGTCGCGATCATCTCCGGCATCGTGGTCTACGCGCCGTCGATGCGGAAGCTGCGCTTCGGCGCCTATCGTGCGCAGCGGACCCGCGTCGTGCGCTGGCTCGATGTGCACAATCTCGCCGGCATCCTGCTGGTCGCCTGGACGCTGGTGGTCGGCTTCACCGGCGTCATCAACACCTGGGCCGATCTCGTGCTCAAGATGTGGCAGTTCGGCCAGCTCGCCGAAATGACCGCACAGTACAAGGAGCGCCCGGTGCCGTCGAAGCTGACCTCGCTGAACGGCGCGGTTGAGGTGGCGAGGCACGCGGTGCCCGGCATGACGCCGAGCTTCGTCGCCTTCCCGGGAACGCTGTTCAGCAGCAAGAGCCACTACGCGGTGTTCCTGCACGGCGATACGCCGCTGACCTCGCGGCTCTTGAAGCCCGCGCTGATCGATGCCGAAGCCGGAATGCTGACCGACAGCCGCGACATGCCCTGGTATGTGTCGACGCTGTACGTCTCGCAGCCGCTGCATTTCGGCGACTATGGCGGCATGCCGCTCAAGATCGTCTGGGCGCTGCTCGACATCCTCACCATCTTCATCCTCGTGACCGGCGTGTATTTGTGGATGCGCCGGCGCAGAGCGGGCGTGAGCCAGGAACGCGCCATCGCCAATGCCGCCGCGATCGACAACCCCGCGCTCACGTCGTGACATCAGCATGGTCGCACATCGCTCATTGACCCAGATCTTCGCTGCGCCGCTCGTCATCGCGATCGTGAGCACGGTCGGATTGATCAGCGCGCTGGTCGGCGACGGCTGGTGGGATGCCGTCTCATGGGCGGCGCTCGGCCTGCCCGTGCTGCTCTATTTGCTGTTCATCTGGCGACGCCGGCCGAATTGATCGGGCTAGATCAGCGCTTCCGCGCGCAGCGTCGCTTCGATCTCGCCGAGAATGCGCGCCAGCCGCTCGGCCCATGCGGTCTCGCCGGCCTGGTCGGAGATCAGGTCCTGGCGGATCTCGATGCCCGAATTCATCAGGCCGCGCTGCTCGCCATGCACCGGGATCGTGTAATCGGTCTCGTCGCTGACCGCATAGGGCTCGTTGTCGCCGACCACGAGATCGCCCTCGCTGCGCAGATGCTTGAGCAGCAGCGGCGGTAGCGCCTTGTCGTGGTGATACAACGTGCCGATGTGCCAGGGACGCGCGATGCCGGCATAAACCGGCGTGAAGCTGTGCAGCGACACCAGCACGGTCGGCAAGCCCTGCCGCGCACGTTCGTCGATGATGTCGTCGATGCGCCTGTGATAGGGATCGAAGATCTGCGTGCGGCGCATCTCGGCGGCTTCGCGCGACAGGCCTTCATTGCCGGGCACGGTGGTGGCTTCGCTGATCAGCGGCACCGAGCTTGCGACATGCGGCGGGCGGTTGCAGTCGATCACGAGCCGCGAGTAGCGCTGCGCGATCAAATGCGCACCGAGCAGGTCGGAGAGCTTCGTTGCGACGCCGGCGATGCCGATGTCCCAGGCGATGTGCCGCACGAGTTCGCTTTCGGGCAGGCCGAGATCGCCGAGCGGGGAGGGAATCAGCTTGCCGTAGTGATCGCAGGTGAGCAGGAAAGGTGAGCGGCCGGCAGGATTGTGTTCAAGAACCGGCGAAACATCGGTGCTTGCAAGCAGGAAGGATGGACTGCCGCCGTAATTCAAGGGCCTTTTTCCTCAACTTTGCCTATTCGAGCGGCATCTGGTCTGGAATCGAGCAGCTTTCTCTATAGATTAAGCGGTCCGAAATCACGATGATTGTTTGAAGATGCCGCTGCTGACTATTCATCACAAGACCGTTTATCGCTACGCACGCCCGGTGGCGTTCGGCGAGCACCGCATCATGCTGCGCCCGCGCGACGGCCATGATCTGCGCGTGCTCGACGGCGCGCTTGCGATCGATCCGCAGCCGATGTCGCTGCGCTGGATCCACGACGTGTTCGGCAACAGCGTCGCGATCGCAGCCTTCGACGAGCGCGCCGACACGCTGTCCTTTGTCTCGACAGCGACGGTGGAGCACAATCCCGCCGACAGGTTTGCGCTGACGCCGGACGACGCCGCCTATTTCTATCCGTTCCTCTACGACGATGAGGAATTCCCCGATCTGCAGCAGTTCATCACGCCGCAATATGGCGACCCGAACGGCGAGCTGTCGGCCTGGGCGCGGCGCTTCCTCGATGTCGAGGCGCCGACGCTGACTTTCAAGATCCTTAGCGACATGACGCATGGCATCCGCGAGACGTTCAGTTATCGCAAGCGTTACGAGCAGGGCACCCAGCATCCGCTCGATACGCTGCGCACGAAGTCCGGTACCTGCCGCGACTATGCACTGTTCATGATCGAGGCGCTGCGCAGGCTCGGCATCGCCGCGCGCTTCGTCTCCGGCTATCTGGCGATGCCTCCCGGCAGCGCGCATGGCTATGTCGGCGGCGGCTCGACCCATGCCTGGGTGCAGGTCTATCTGCCGAGCGCGGGCTGGATCGAGTTCGATCCGACCAACGGCATCGTCGGCACGCGCGATCTGATCCGCGTCGCTGTGGCGCGCGATCCGCGGCAGGCGATCCCGCTGCATGGCGTCTATCTCGGCGCTGCGGATGCCTTTCTCGGCATGGACGTCGACATCAAGGTCGTCTCGGTCGGCGAGAGCATGGCGGAGCGGGAGACGGCCTGACGATGCAGATCAGGGTCGGCTTCGAGATCACCTACACGGCGCCGCAGCCGACCCCGATGGTGATCATGTTGTCGATCCATCCGTCGCGTTACGCCGACATCGTCGGCACCGAGCGCATTGCGACCGAGCCGGATGTGCCGATCGGCCTCTATCGCGACGGCTTCGGCAATGTCTGCGGGCGTCTTGTCGCCCCTGGCGGCGGCGTCACCTTCCGCGGCAGCGCGCTGGTGCGCGATTCCGGATTGCCTGACGTCGTCAATCCGGCGGCGCAGCAGCTGCCGGTCGAGCAACTGCCCGACGACATGCTGCTTTATCTGATGCCGAGCCGCTATTGCGAGACCGACAAGCTGACCGACATCGCCTGGTCGCTGTTCGCCGGCACGCAGCCGGGCTGGGCGCGGGTGCAGGCGATCACCGATTTCGTGCACCACCACGTGACGTTCGGCTACCAGCACGCCCATCACATGAAGTCGGCGCACGACGTCTATGAAAGCCGCGCCGGCGTCTGCCGCGACTTCGCACATCTGGCGCTGACCTTCTGCCGCTGCATGGGCATTCCGGCGCGCTACTGCACCGGCTATCTCGGCGACATCGGGGTGCCGCCGGATCCCGCGCCGATGGATTTTTCCGGCTGGTTCGAGGTCTATCTGTCCGGCCAGTGGTACACCTTCGATGCCCGCCACAACACGCCGCGGATCGGCCGCATCCTGATGGCGACCGGCCGCGATGCCGCCGACGTTGCGCTCACCACGAGCTTCGGCCGGATGACGCTGGCGAAATTTGTTGTCGTGACGGATGAGGTGGCGGCGGCTTGAGCCGGTCTCTCGTCATCGCGAGAAGCGACGACTTGTCCGCCGAAGCCTTCGGCGAAGGCGGAAGCAATCCATGTCTCCGCTGCGCAATGGATTGCTTCGCTTCGCTCGCAATGACATAGAGGGCCATGACCTCCGATCTCCTCTTCGTCTACGGCACGCTGATGCGCGGCTTCGACCACCCGATGGCGAAGCTGCTGGCGGGCAATGCGGAATTCCTCGGGCCCGCGCAGTGCCGCGGCCGGCTCCACCTCGTGAAGCATTATCCGGGCCTCGTCGTGTCGGACGATGCCGCCGACATCGTGCATGGCGAGCTGTTCCGCTTGCGCGAGCGCGAGGCCATGCTGCGCGAATTCGACATGTATGAGGCCTGCGGCGAGGGCTTTCCGCAGCCGACCGAGTATGTCCGCGAGATGCTCAAGGTCACGCTCGCCGACGGCAGCGTGAGCGAGGCGTGGACCTATCTCTACAACTGGCCGGTCACCGAGCTGCCGCGGATCGCCTCAGGAAAATTCCTCGAGCACTAGCGGCTTCACACTTCCCGCTCGACGCGGATGTCGACCTCGCGCTCGACGAAGCTCCATTCCTCGGTCGCGCGCAGCATGGCGACCAGTTCGTCGAACAGGCTCGCATGCTCGGGTGCGAATTCGAACCAGGTCAGGAAGTCGAAGGGCATGCCGAGGTCGCGGGCGTGAAACAGCTGGCGGGCGATCGCCGGCAGGTATTTCAAGGTCCCTGCGATGTGGTGCGACTTGTCCTCGAAGATCTTGCGGCGCTCCTCCTGGGTCAGCTCCCACCATGCCGCGGATTTCCTGATCGGGATCAGCGCCGCATGCGTCGCCTCGCTGCGGCCGAGCCCGGCCTGAACGGCGGCGAGCTTCTCGCGCTCTTCCTTCTCGGTGTAGCGCAGATGGCTCGCAACGCCGGCGAGCCGCCAGGAGGTCTGCGCCGGCAGCAGCGGCAGCGCGATCGCATCGCTCGCAACGATCGACAGCGCCGCGACCTTCGGCAGCGTCTCGCCCTTCACCCGCGTGATGGACGTGACCTGCCAGCCGCCGCTCTGCCCGCCTCTGAATGTCGTGAACATGGCCTATCCAATCCCGGAACCGGGGAGGGGGCAAGGTGGCTGAAACGTCTCTCCACCGAGGAATCCGGGGTAGCCCGGTGGTGCGGCGGGGCCTGTGAATAGCCCGGAAAAATCCCACATTCTTCGTCCAACCACCCGCCGCCCCTATATGGCTAACCGGTTGATCAGCGACTCACCGGATACCACGCTAAAATCGATCCATGCGTTTCACACCCGAATTCCTCGACGAGCTGCGTGCCCGGCTTCCGGTCTCGGAAGTCGTGGGCAAGCGCGTCAAGCTCAAGAAGGCCGGGCGGGAGTGGAAGGGGCTGTCGCCGTTCCAGCAGGAGAAGACCCCATCGTTCACGGTCAACGACCAGAAGGGCTTCTACCACGACTTCTCCTCCGGCCAGCACGGCAACATCTTCGACTTCGTGATGCAGACCGAGGGCGTCACCTTTCCGGAGGCGGTCGAGCGGCTGGCGTCGATGGCCGGCATGGCGATCCCGGCGGCGAGCCCGGATGCGGCGCGGCACGAGCAGCGCCGCCGCACCCTGCACGACGTGATGGAACTCGCGACCAAATTCTTCGCCGACACACTGGCCTCGCGCAATGGCGCCAAGGCGCGCGGCTATCTCGCCGACCGCGGCATCTCGCCGGCGACCCAGCTCCAGTTCCGGATGGGCTACGCGCCGCCGGATCGCTTCGCGCTGAAGGAGCATCTGGGCGCGCAGGGCATCTCCACGGAGGACATGGTGGAGGCGGGGCTGCTGGTGTCCGGCGAGGACAAGCCGGTGCCGTTCGATCGCTTCCGCGACCGCGTCATGTTCCCGATATCGGATGCCCGTGGCCGCGTCATCGCGTTCGGCGGCCGCGCGCTGGAGAAGGACGTTCCAGCAAAGTACCTAAATTCGCCGGAAACCACGCTGTTTCACAAGGGCGACAATCTCTACAATCTGTTCACCGCGCGGCAGGCCGCCCATGACGGCGCGCAGCTGATCGTCGTCGAGGGCTATGTCGACGTCATCGCCATGGTGACGTCGGGCTTTCCCGGCGCCGTCGCGCCGCTCGGCACCGCGCTGACCGAGAACCAGCTCGGCCTGCTCTGGAAGATGGTCGACGAGCCGATCCTCTGCTTCGACGGCGACCGCGCCGGGCAGAAGGCCGCGTACCGCGCGGCCGACATTGCCTTGCCGCAGCTCAAGCCCGGCAAGAGCCTGCGCATCGCGCTGCTGCCGGAAGGGCAGGACCCCGACGATCTCGCCCGCTCCGGCGGCCGCGCCGCGATCGAGGACGTGATCTCGGCCGCGCGTCCGCTCGCCGACATGATCTGGTCGCGCGAGATCGAGGGCGGCAATTTCGACACCCCCGAGCGCCGCGCCGCGCTGGAGGCTCGGATCGGCGAGCTCACCAATGGCATCCGCGACGAGGTGGTGCGCCGCTATTACCGGCAGGACCTGCAGGAGCGGCTGCAACGCAATTTCGCCCCGGAGGGCGGCCGCGGCGGTTACGGCGGCGGCTTCGGCAGGGGCAATTTCGGCGGCGGGCGAAGCGGCGAATCACCCCGCCAGTTTGCCCCCCGCGGCCCGGCCCGAGGCGGCCAGGGGGGCCGCTTTGGCGGCAAGGGCGGCGCCACCCCCGGGATTTCACGGGGCCCGTATCAGGCCGCGAGCCCCCAACTCGCCAACAGCTCGATCATGCGCGGCCAGCGCAGCGCGATCTCCCGCCGCGAGGCGCTGATCCTGCTATCCCTGATCAACCACCCCTGGCTGCTGCACGACCATCTGGAGGAGGTGGCGGCGCTGGAGCTTGCCCATCCCGAGGCCCACAAGCTCAGGGCCGCCATTATCGCGGCCTTTGCCCACGATCATCACCATTCCCCTGACGTCGAGGAGCAGGCCGAGAAGATGCGCGCCGACCTTGAGGCAAGCGGATTATCGCAGATTCTTCAAAGGGTTGAGCGGGCGATCACAACCCAGGCGGTGTGGGGGACGCAGATCGGCGCGGCGCGCGAGGATGTTTTATCAACCTGGCGTCAACTCGTTGCCTTGCATCAGAAAACCCACGCCTTACTTAGGGAAAGAAAAGATGCGGAAGCGGCCTTGGCTGAAGACTCCAGCGAGGCCAATCTGGCATGGTTGCAGGATATCCAGGCCCGGATGGCAGAAGCCGACGGGACCGAAGCCCTGATTGAAGGGTTCGGCGAATTATCGGGCCGGTTCCAGCGTAATGTCTGATAACAAAAATGCTGCGGACGGCGCCGGCCGAACCCGCAAAAAGACTCGCCAAATCCATGGTTTGGCTGCAAAAACAGGGTTAAGCGAAACTTAATAGCCTCGCGGCTATTCAAGATTGGAAACCGTCGAGACGGATGACAGGGGTGGCGAGATTTTGCGCCGCCCTTTGTGCGTCGAGAGAGTAAATCTAGATATCATGCCGATGTGTGCGCGTGGCGCCATTTTGCATGACCGCGTTTCGGGAGCTTAGTGAATGGCCACCAAGGCAAAGACGCTGCAGGTTAAGGACAAGGAAAAAGACGACAAGGCGGCGGATGCTCCTGAGAAGGATTCCGCTGACGCGCCGTCGCCGTTGCTCGACCTGTCGGATGCCGCGGTGAAGAAGATGATCAAGCAGGCCAAGAAGCGCGGCTTCGTGACCTTCGATCAGCTCAACGAAGTGCTGCCCTCCGACACGACCTCGCCCGAACAGATCGAAGACATCATGTCGATGCTCTCCGACATGGGCATCAACGTCACCGAGGCGGATGACTCTGAAGGCGAGGACGAGAAAGACGACGGCGACGACGAGACCGATAACGAGCTCGTCGAGGTCACGCAGAAGGCCGTCACCGAGGTCAAGAAGTCGGAGCCCGGCGAGCGCACCGACGATCCCGTGCGCATGTATCTGCGCGAGATGGGCACCGTCGAGCTGCTGTCGCGCGAAGGCGAAATCGCGATCGCCAAGCGCATCGAGGCCGGCCGCGAGGCGATGATCGCGGGCCTCTGCGAGAGCCCGCTGACCTTCCAGGCCATCATCATCTGGCGCGACGAGCTCAACGAAGGCAAGATCTTCCTTCGCGACATCATCGATCTCGAAGCCACCTATGCCGGCCCGGAGTCCAAGGGCGGCATCAATCCGAACCTGATCGGCAACAACGGCGCAGAGGGCGCGGCCGCTGAAGGCAATGGCGGTGATGCGCAGGCCGGTGCGCCGGCCCATGTCGCGCCGCCCGCAGCGCCGCCGTCGCCGACCCCGTTCCGTGCAGCGCCCGCCGGTGGCGAAGCCGGCACTGAGGAGAAGGATCCCGGCGAGGCCGCCGCCGAAGGCGACATGGACGACGACGAGTTCGAGAACCAGATGTCGCTCGCCGCCATCGAGGCCGAGCTGAAGCCGAAGGTGGTCGAGACCTTCGACAAGATCGCGTCCGAGTACAAGAAGCTGCGCCGTCTTCAAGAACAGGATATCGCCAACCAGCTGCAGAGCGAGTCGCTGTCGCCCTCGCAGGAGCGCAAGTACAAGAAGCTGAAGGACGAGATCATCGTCGAGGTGAAGTCGCTGCGCCTCAACCAGGCCCGCATCGACTCGCTGGTCGAGCAGCTCTACGACATCAACAAGAAGCTGGTCTCCTTCGAGGGCCGCCTGCTGCGCCTCGGCGACAGCCACGGCGTCGCGCGCGAGGACTTCCTGCGCAACTACCAGGGCTCGGAGCTCGATCCGCGCTGGCTCAACCGTGTCTCGAAGCTCTCCGCCAAGGGCTGGAAGAACTTCGTCCATCACGAGAAGGACCGCATCAAGGACCTGCGCCACGAGATCCAGTCGCTGGCGGCGCTCACCGGGCTCGAGATCGGCGAATTCCGCAAGATCGTGCACGGCGTGCAGAAGGGCGAGCGCGAGGCCCGTCAGGCCAAGAAGGAGATGGTGGAAGCCAACCTCCGTCTCGTGATCTCGATCGCCAAGAAGTACACCAACCGCGGCCTCCAGTTCCTCGACCTGATCCAGGAAGGCAATATCGGCCTGATGAAGGCGGTCGATAAGTTCGAATATCGCCGCGGCTACAAGTTCTCGACCTACGCCACCTGGTGGATCCGGCAGGCGATCACCCGCTCGATCGCCGACCAGGCCCGCACCATCCGCATCCCCGTGCACATGATCGAGACGATCAACAAGATCGTCCGCACCTCGCGCCAGATGCTGAACGAGATCGGCCGCGAGCCGACTCCCGAAGAGCTCGCCGAGAAGCTCGGCATGCCCTTGGAGAAGGTTCGCAAGGTTCTCAAGATCGCCAAGGAGCCGCTGTCGCTGGAGACCCCGGTCGGTGACGAGGAAGACTCGCATCTCGGCGACTTCATCGAGGACAAGAACGCGATCCTGCCGATCGACGCCGCGATCCAGTCCAACCTGCGCGAGACCACGACGCGCGTGCTGGCCTCGCTCACGCCGCGCGAAGAGCGCGTGCTGCGCATGCGCTTCGGCATCGGCATGAACACCGACCACACGCTGGAAGAAGTCGGCCAGCAGTTCTCGGTCACCCGCGAGCGCATCCGCCAGATCGAAGCCAAGGCGCTGCGCAAGCTGAAGCACCCGTCAAGGTCGCGCAAGCTGCGGAGCTTCCTCGACAACTGATCCAGTCGGTATCCATCGAAAAGAACGGCGGGCTTGGGCCCGCCGTTTTTGTTTGGCTAGATCGCATTACGTTTCGAAGGCTAGCGCCCGCGGGCCACCCCTCTCCCCAACCCTCCCCCGCAAGGGGGGAGGGAGCCTGACTAGCGTGCTTGCATCACATCGCTCTACGGCTGGCACTTCGCGCAACGATGCGTGCCATGTGCTGCTGGTCGCAGACGTGAGGGACGTGCTGGCGGCAGGGCTCCCTCCCCCCTTGCGGGGGAGGGTGGGGAGAGGGGCGCCGCTTGCTCTGATGCTGATGGCGTTCGGAGACAGGTCAGCGAGTGGACTTGGCGACGCAACCAGCTCGCCCGCGCTACTTCTTCTTCGCCCCGACCCGCTCGATGGACTTGATCTCGAGCGGCGGGCGGCCACCCTTTTCGGCGATCTCGCGGTCCTGGTCGCGCAGGAAGGCGCGCACCGGCTCGTCGCCGTCGAGCCCGCCAATGAGCTCCGAGGGCACGCGGCGGTTGGAGCGCTGCGAGCCGTCTTCATAGAAGACGTTGAAGAAGGCGAATTCGCCTTTGGGATTGGTCCCGGGTTTTTTCGGCATGCGCGGCTTGTCCTCGATCGGAGCAGGGCTGTCAAAGCAAATCCTGCGCGCTTGCGCGCTGGGCTGCCCTGCGCAATCCGGCGGCGAAGGCCCTTGCGATGCGATCGGACGTAGTCCCGCGACATGTCAAGATGACAACGGCCTGCGAGATGTCCACCGTTCTGTTGCGTCCGGTGTCCGCCTCAGCCCTCGAACAGCACGAACGCCGCCCACACGCTGGCGTCCTTGGCGCCCGCGACCTTGCCGTCGCGCGCATCGCGCCGGGTCTGGCGCAGCGCGTCGGAATAGGTCAGGCCCTCGGCGAGGTGCTCATAGAAGCGCACCGTGAAGTTCGCGGTGCCTTCATCGGCGACCGGCCACAGCGTCAGCAGCGCGCGGCGCGCGCCGGCGATGCCGAGCGCGGTCGGCAGGCCGCGCAGGCCGCTGACAAAACTCTCGTCGCCGCGGCCGGTCTCGCAGGCCGA
Organism: Bradyrhizobium macuxiense; assembly: GCF_007993935.1. Taxonomy (GTDB): domain Bacteria; phylum Pseudomonadota; class Alphaproteobacteria; order Rhizobiales; family Xanthobacteraceae; genus Bradyrhizobium; species Bradyrhizobium macuxiense_A. The sequence continues at coordinate 429,283 of NZ_VITY01000005.1, forward strand.
CAGCACCAGCAGATCGAGCCCGGACAGGTCCCAGTCCATCAGTTCGAAGGCATAGAGATAGCCGTCCTTGTCGTCGCGCAGCGGCCAGCGGCTGTCGCCGGCGCCCGACAGCACGATGCCGCTCTGCCAGAGCGTGTCGAGGCCGGACGCGGTGCTGTCGTGATAGAAGCCGTGGGTTGCCAGATGCGCGATGCGGACCTTGCCGATCGCCTCGCGCAGTGCGGCTTCGCTGACGCCGCTTCCGGTCAGCATCACGACCGGGGCGCCGCGCGCGCGGGCGAGCTTGGCGATCGCCTCGATCTCGGTCCGGGTCGCCGGCAGCTGCATCGGCCCTGGAACGCCGTATTCTATGCCGCCGGCGAGCAGCATCGCGCCGGTCTTGTCGATTTTCTCGCGCGCATGGATCGCGATCAGCGCATCGGGGCTGGTCAATAGCCGGATCGTGAACTTGTCCTCCAGCAGGCCGCCGTCGCCGCCGGGCAACAGCGAGAACGGCACCGCAAACAGGAATCCGTCCGGCACCACATAGAGCGTGGTCTTGTCCTTCAGCATGGCCTCCAGCGGTGCGAACAGCCGCGCGTGCAGGCTCTGGAAGCGGCCTTTGGTATCGAGCGCCCTGGTGTCGGAGCTCTTGTCGACGTGCTCTCTGGCGTCGAGATCGGGGACGGTGGCCCGTGTCGTCCGCAGCCGCGCGATCTCGGTCCGCACGCCGGTGTCGACCGTCTTGCCGGGATCGCCGAGATCGACCACGCGCGGCTCGCTCGTTGCGGTCTCGACGATGGCGTAGAGCACGGTCGCCGCCAGCGGCTCCTTCGACTGCCGGTCCGCCTTCCACTGCCGCGTGATGAAGTAGTTGACGACGGCTTCCTGCGCGGCGAGCAGCTGCGCGGGACGGATCGGATCTTGCGGCAGCTTCACCCCGATCGCATCGAGCCGCTTGGCCAGCGCCTTCTCGGCCGCGTCCTGCCGCTGCCACACCGATCTCGCCCAGTCATCGATATTGCCCGACGAGAACAGCTCCTGCTTCTCGCCGTTGAGCCGGAGTGCTGTGCGCACCAGCGCTGCGGTCTCCGCGTCCTTATCCGCGAGCTCGGTCTCGAACCGGCGCAGCGCGGTGGCGTCGCCGCCGCCGAGCGTCTTCCAGCGCAGCACGGCGGCGGCAAAGGCCGGCTGCGCGACGGCGGAGCCGGCCCCGGTGGCGAAGCGGCCGAATGCGAACAAGAGATGGTCGGCCTGGGCGCGGATCGCCTCCGCGACGGCACGATCGCCCGCGGTGCCGACCTCGCGTTTCATCCAGTCGAACATCTCACGGTCGAGCGCGGTGAAGTTCTGCACCGCGCGGTTCGGATCGACAGCGATCAACGCGGTCGCGATGCCGAGCTTGATCTCGAAGGAGATTGGATGCTGCGCGGTGAAGGCGCGGGTTGCGATCGCCAACGCAATTTCGCGCAGCCGCATGCCCTTGTCGCGTTCGCCGCGCGCCTCGCGCTTGCCGGCGGCCAGCACAGCTGCCTTGATGCGGAGGAAATCGGCAAAGTTCTCCTCATTGGCGACGATCGCCTCCAGTCGTTCCAGGTCGGCCGGCGAGATCGCTGTGTCGCCCGCCTCGAGCATGTCGGTGTAGAACAGCCAGGCGTCGGCCTGTCCGGCAAACGTTGGATCCTTCGGCGCCAGCGCGGTCGCGATCGCCCGATGCCGGCGGAAATAGCGGCGAGCGTCGTCGAAGCGGCCGAGCGCGAGGAAATCCTGTCCGGCATTGTTGACCGTGACCAGCGTGTTGAGATGGTTCTCGCCATAATGCTTGGCGCGACCCTCGATCGCGAACAGGTCGAGCTCGAGCGCCTTTGCCGGCGCGCCGATCTCACGCAGCATGTCGGCATAATTGTTGGCGAGTTTCCAGGTGGTGCGATGGTTGGGCCCGAGCGCCTTCTCTGCAAGCACGAAATTATGCCAGCCGAGGTTGGTCGCGGACGCCGCCGATCCGTTGGCCGACAGTGCGACCGCGAGCTTGTCGTTGGCGATCAGCGACACTTCGGAGCCTTCGCCCCAATAGGCGTTGAAGGCCGCGATCGCCTTCATGTAGAGCGGAACCGCTTCGGCGATCCTGGCGTGGTCGGAGACAAGGATGGCGTACATCAGCAGCAGGTCGGCTTTGCCGGGCGTCGATTGCGCGGCCGCCTTGCTCTGAAATGCGCACACGAACAGCTTTTCGGCAAGATCGTCGCGCTTGACCGCGCGCAGCGTCGCAGTTGCCTCGAAATACTGCCCCATCGCGAACTGCGCATCGTCGAGCCTGTCGGTGGCGTCGAGCGCGGCATTGAGCTGCGCAAAGCCTTCGTCGATCTTGCCGCTGCGCGTCAGCGCGATGGCGTTCTTCAATTGCGCAGTGACTGTCGGCACGCTGTTTGCGCCCTGCGCCGGCGCTCGCCTGGCGCGGGAGTCCTGCGCGGCTGCACTGTCGACCGGTCCGGTCAGGACAGTGCCGAACGCGAGGACGATGCCAAGCGATGCGGCGGCCCTGCGCACGCGTGCGAAACCCAAGGCGATCGTCATCGGCAGCACATCCCCATTTCAAATTCGTCACCGGATGCATCCCCAAATGACGGCGTCGTTGCGGCAGCTTGCCCGGCTTTATCGTCGCGCCCTTGCGTGAACAAGACACGGCGGCCGGCCGTGCGGGCGGAACCGGCTTGCCGGGCTCGTGCTTCTTGGTCGCCACCGGCGCCTCCGGCGTTCACCCATCGGCGCGCCTCCGAACCGCCCGCGCGGTACGCCGCTGCTTGCATGCCAGCGGCAGGATCAAGCCATCGGATGATGTTACCGCTGGTCGCCGCGTTCGCCCGGCAACCGCCTTTCGCTTCGAAGCCGAAACGCGCCAGCGCCGAAAGCATTGATTTTTCTGACCTTCGTCACTTGCACCATCCCCTCCGATTCGCGTATGAGGCGCAACCTTGCTTTCATACAACTTTCCTCCTGAGAGCCGATCTCCGATGTCCAACGCCACAAGCGACGCCAACAAGGCGCTCGTGCTCGCGCATTACGACGCCGTGACCAATCGTCTCGATCCCGACGCGATCCGCGCCCAGCTCGCATCCGACTACTTCGACCATGCCGCGGGCAAGCGGATGAGCGCCGAGGAGGTGATCGCGCATGCGTCCGCGATGCACGAGACCTTCGCCGACCTGTCGGCGGTGGCCGAATGCCTGGTGGCCGAGCGCGACATCGTCGCCGGCCGCTTCGTCTGGCGCGGCCGGCACCGCAGCCCGTGGCGCGGCATTGCGCCCACCGGCCGCCACGTCGAATTCCGCGGCATGACGTTCTGGCGGATTCACGACGGCAAGATTTCCGAGCGCTGGGCCGAGATCGATTTTGTGGGGCTGGAGAGACAGCTCAAGGATTGATCATCAGCGTCGTGCCGCTCGGTTGATGAATGCGCCGCGGGAATTCACGGTGCGAACATGGACTGAGGCGTGCAGCTGTGGAAGCGAATGTCGGTGCCGACACTTTGACGGCCTCGTTTGCTCCATGGCATGATCGGCCATTCGAAGCAGGAGGGATGTTTGCATGCTCAGGTGTCGTTTGGCGGTTGTGTTCGGCGCCTTGCTGCTTGCCACCCCCTCCTATGCCGCCCGCTGCGGCGGCAGTTTTCCGGCCTTCGTGCAGTCGTTCTCGCAGGAGGCGGCCAGCGCCGGCATCCAGCAGGACGTGATCTCGGCGGCGCTCGGCGGGGTGCAGCAGGATGGCGGGGTGCTCGCCTTCGACCGGCGGCAGCGCTACACCTTCAACAAGACGTTCGAGCAGTATGTCGCGACCCGCGTCGGCTCGGGGCGCATCAATGGCGGCCGCGCCATGTTGCAGCGTCACGCCGCGCTGCTGTCGAAGATCGAGCAGCAATACGGCGTGCCGCGCCAGATCCTGGTCGCGATCTGGGGGCTGGAGACCGATTTCGGCAAGGGCGACATGGGCAAGCTGCCGGTGTTCCGCGTGCTCACCACGCTGGCGCATGATTGCCGCCGCACCGACCTGTTCCAGGGCGAGCTGCTGGCCGCGCTCAAGATCCTGCAGCGCGGCGACCTCAGGCTCAACGACATGATCGGCGCCTATGCCGGCGAGATCGGCCAGACCCAGTTCCTGCCGTCGTCCTACATCAAGTACGGCGTCGATTTCGACGGCGACGGCCATGTCGATCTGCGCCACTCGGTCGCCGACGTGCTGGCCTCGACCGCGAACCTGCTGCACTCGAACGGCTTCAAGATGGGCGCGCCCTATGGCGAAGGCAGCGCCAATTTCGAGGCGATGCGCGAGTGGAACAGGGCGGTGATCTATCGCAAGACCATCGGGTATTTTGCCGATCAGCTCGTGGGGCGGTGAGGGCGGCGCAAATGTCGTAGGGCGGATTAGCGAAGCGTAATCCGCCGATCGCGCGCGCGATGTCGGCGGATTACGCCTTCGGCTAATCCGCCCTACGGTCACCGAGACTTCAGGTACCCCCATGGAAACCATCGGCAGCCAAAAAATCTGGTCGTTCTTCGACCGCCGGGGATGCCAGGTCGCCAAGAATTCGGCGGTGCGGGAGGGGCCGGGGCATCGCGTCGGCTCTTATCTGGAGCTCGCGACCAAGATCGCCGAGCTGCAATTCCTCAACCGCGACCATGTGCTGCTGTTTCGCGGCCAGGGCGCCGATTTCAGGAACATCAAGCGCAACTCGTCGCTGAAGCCGACGCTGTTTCGCGGCGGCCGCGGCAATCCGGATCAGGCGACGCTGGCGACGCGGTTCGAGGCCTTGCGGCGCGCCGAGCAGATCCTGATCGCGGAGTATGCCAAGGCGAAGTTGCTTGGGCTGGAGCGGCTGAAGCGGCACCGCATCCTGCGCTGGTCGATCCTGCAGCACTACGAGGTCTGCACCACGCCGCTGCTCGACGTCACCCATTCGATCCGCATTGCCGCCTCGTTTGCGTCGCTGGCCGAGACCGGCACCGCGTTCCTCTATGTGCTCGGCGTGCCGAATTTGAGCGGCGCGATCACCGCGAGCGCCGAGGCCGGCCTGCAGATCGTGCGGCTGTCCAGCGTCTGCCCGCCGTCGGCGGTGCGGCCGCACATCCAGGAGGGCTATCTGCTCGGCGAGTATCCCGAGATGTCCGGCACCGAGCAGAAGGAAAACTACTTTCCTTACGAGATGGATTTCGGCCGCCGGCTGGTCGCGAAATTCTCGTTCGCGCCATCCGCGTTCTGGAAGAACGACAATTTCCCGCAGGTGACGCGGAGCGCGCTCTATCCGTCGGAGAAGAGCGATCCGCTGTTTCGGCTGGCGCTCGGGGTGAAGAAGCAGCTGGGGTGAGCAGGCTCGGCGCTGTTCCGTAGGATGGGTGGAGCGAAGCGATACCCATCACCTCACCACGCGGACAGAATTGATGGGTTTCGCTGCGCTCTACCCATCCTACGAGGCCGGTCATTGCGGCCACCGGATGCGGATGTGAGACTCACAGGCAGCGCAACATATTCGGCGTCGTCCCGGGCTTGACCCGGGACCCATGACCACGACTGCCTGTTATGCCCGACGCTGCGGCCCGAGCGTGCTCACCAACTCGACCCGATGGTTATGGGTCCCTGCTTTCGCAGGGACGACGGATCGTGTGCGGCACCGCCGTCGTGCAATCAACTCGCCCGCGCCGCATCGCGCGCGATCCGTCTTGCCGCCGTTTTCTCCATCTGCCGCTGCATCACCTTCCAGTAGGTCCCGGGGCGGAAGCGTTGCAGCAGGTCCATGAAGATGGCGTCCTTGCCGATCAGGATGCGCGGCTGGTTTTTCTCGATGCCGGCGATGATGCGTTGCGCGGCGGCGGCCGGCGTGGTCCGCGCCAGCGTCTCGAAGCGCTCGATGGATTCCGAGCGCCGGGCATTGTCGGTGACGCCGCTGCCGGTGCGCGAGTTGCGCGCGATGTTGGTGGCGATGCCGCCGGGATGCACGACCGAGAGCTTCACCGGACTGTTCGCCATCGCAAGCTCGTGGCGCAGGCTCTCGGAGAAGCCGCGCACCGCGAACTTGGCCGCGCAATAGGCGCTCTGGCCGGGCGGGGCGACGATGCCGAAGATAGAGGAGATGTTGACGATATGCGCCTCGCGCCGTTGCGAAAGCAGCGGCAGGAAGGCGCGGGTGCCGTGCACCACGCCCCAGAAATTGATGTTGAACAGCCAGTCCATCTGCGCCTGGTCGATTTCACCGAACTCGCCGAGCAACGCGACGCCGGCATTGTTGACGACGATGTTGAGGCCGGGATGCGCGGCGCCGGCAGCGTCGGCGAACGCGGTGATCTGGCCGGGCTCGCTGACGTCGACACGGTGTATGGTGACCTTGCGCTGGCTCGCCTTGGTGATCTCGGTCGCCTTGGCGATTTCGGCGGCGGTGGCCTGCAGGCCGCCTTCGTCGCGGTCGGCGATGGCGAGATCGCAGCCGCGCAACGCCAGTTCAAGCGCGAGTGCGCGGCCGATGCCGCTGGCGGCTCCGGTCACGGCGGCGGCGGATCCAGAGATCGCGGTCATGTCGGGTCAGCTCCATCAGAACGAGGCGAGGCGGGTTGCCAGGCGGGAACATGGCGGTTTCCTCGCTTTTCTCAAATTGGAACTGAACCATCCAGCGATTTTAGGCATTTAACATTTGTTATGTGCTCGATCTGAAGCATTCAAACCAAGGGAGGCCCACCATGGGACAGTCAAAGCCCTATCGTGCGAAGGCCTTGGTCGTCGAGGACGATCCGATGCAGCGCGAGATGATCGGCCTCCTGTTAGAGGAGAGCGAGTTCGACGTGATTTCCTGCGAGAGCGCCGAGGCCGCCGAACTGGTGTTGCGGGGCAGCGGCGACAACGTCGTGCTGATGATGACCGATGTCGAGCTGGCCGGAAACATGACCGGCGTCGAGCTCGCCCATGTCGCCAAGAAATACAAGCCCGATCTCGACGTGATCGTCACCTCAGGCAAGCCGCTGCGGCAGCGCCTGCCTGAGGGCACCTTGTTCTGGTCCAAGCCCTGGGCGCCGCTGGACGTGATCCGCCTCGCCGAGACGAAGGCCTCGGAGCTGTCGGGCGGCCGGCCGAGGTCCGTATAACGCAGTTGTCAGCACGGGCGAAGGGCGGCCGGCCGGTGGTCGCTTCCGCCTGCCCGGGCGTCGTGATATTTCCGGACCATGTCGCTCCTCCTTGAAGATTGAAATGACCTGGTCCTTTTTGCTGACCACGCTGATCGTGGTCGCCTCGCCCGGTACCGGCGTGCTCTACACCCTGGCGGTGGCGCTGACCCGGGGCTCGCGGGCGAGCGTGGCGGCGGCGTTCGGCTGCACCCTCGGGATCGTGCCGCAGATGATCGCGGCGATGCTTGGGCTAGCCGCCATCCTGCACACCAGCGCGATGGCGTTCGCGGCGCTGAAATGGGGCGGCGTGGTCTACCTGCTCTATATGGCCTGGCAGGCGCTGCGCGAGCGCGGCGCGCTCGCCGTCGACACCGAGATCAAGCCGCGCTCGAGCGGGCGGGTGATCGTGACCGCGATCCTGATCAACATCCTCAATCCGAAGCTGTCGATCTTCTTCCTGGCCTTCCTGCCGCAGTTCATCGCCGTCGACGAGGTGCACCCGCTGACGCGGATGGTCGAGCTCAGCTTCGTCTTCATGGCGATGACCTTTGCGGTGTTCGCGGTCTATGGGCTGTTCGCGGCGTCGGTGCGCGACCGCGTCATCACCCGGCCGAAGGTGATGGCTTGGCTGCGGCGCAGCTTTGCCGCGGGCTTTGCCGTGCTCGGCGCCAAGCTCGCCTTTGCCGAGCGCTGAGCTCGCATTCGCTCGCGGCCGAGGCTGGCAATAAGCAATAAAGAGGCAGGGCAATAAAAAAGCAGGCCTTGCGCCTGCTGCCTTGCCCATCTGCTGGGGTCGATCGGTTAGGTGAATCTAGGGTTGATGATTTCCGGCTTGGCGTCGTTTCGAGCCGCGGTCCCGGGCCGGGTGCCCGGGCAGGGCAAGAGCCGCTACCCGGGCTGGAATTCGTTACTTCTTGGCGGCCTTCTTCTTGGTGGCCTTTTTCGCCTTCGCCTTCTTCGCCTTCTTCGCTTTCTTAGCCATAGTATCCTCTCAGGGTTTCATGGATTGAACGCGACTCCGAGGCATGCTTGGCGGAGGGCCAGCCTCGCAACATCCTCAGTAGCAAACTCAGCAGATTCGGAGGCGGCTGCCGCGTGCTGTCACGGCGCCGTCATCGTGTTATCCACAGCTGTTACGTGTTTTTGCCAGTTTTTCGCCAGCGTCGGCGTGTCGCGCGTCGCAGCGCCGTCGCGCCGGTCATGCTTAACGACGCGCAAACGGCCGATGCGCGGTTCTTCATCAATTCAAAACCACAGCACGGATTGCTGCGCGGCGGTGACAGTCCGTTAAGCCGCGCGGCCGCATCCTCGCCCGCAAGACAACGGGGATTGTCGTTGGTGGAAACGCCTTAAGGGGTGGCGGTCATTTCAGGGGAGGCGAGGCCGATACGGGTCTCGAACAGGGGCGATGTTGAGCGTTCCGACGCTTTGGACGGTATTCGTTATCAATTTTCTCGCGCTCGGCCTGATCTGGGCCTATGTCGCGCAAAGCTATCCAGCGTTCGGTGCGGCGCGGTTCTGGACCGCGTCCGCCTTCGTCGCGTCCGCCGGCGCCTCCTGCGCGATGCTCCGTGTGATGATGACGGACTCGCTGTTGCCGCTGCTGGCGGCGGGGACGCTGATGGTGTTCGCCGCCGGCCTTGCCGCGATGGGCATCGAGCGCTTCTACGGCAAGCCGGTCGGCTGGCGCAGCACCGCGCTGTCCACCGCGTTCGCGTTCGCCGGCCTCGGCGTCTTCATCTTCGCCTATGACAGCATGCCGCTGCGCATCCTGGTCTACACCGTCGCCCAGGTCATGCCGTTCGCATTGACGCTGAAGCTGTTGCTGTCGCCCGAGAACGGGCGCGTCAGCCCCGGCGCACGGCTCGCCGGCATCGTCGCCTCCGTGCTGATCGGCATCTATGCGCTACGCCTCGTCGGCGCCCTGCTGCAGCCCGGCGAGTACTCCTTCGTTCGCTTCAATGCGGGCCAGTCGCTGGTGATCCTGCTGATGGTCTTCCTGTCGATGGCGCTCAATTTCGGCTTCCTGCTGATGGCGATCGACCGGCTGCGCAACGAGGTCGCCGACCTCGCGCTGCTCGACGATCTCACCGGCGTCGGCAACCGCCGCCATCTCCTGCAGCGGCTGACCGAGGAATGCGCGCGCTCCGACCGCAACGGCGAGGCGTTCGCGCTGCTGGTGATCGACCTCGACGGCTTCAAGGGCATCAACGACACCCATGGCCACGCCGCCGGCGATGCCTGCCTGCAGCACTTCACGCTGATGGCGCAGACGAGACTCCGCCCGGGCGACATGCTGGCCCGCACCGGCGGCGACGAGTTCTGCATCGTGCTGCCGTCCTCGACGCTGCGCGAGGGCGCGATGATCGCCCGCCGCGTGCTGGAGGTCTGCCGCGCCGATGCCGAGCAGTGCACCGGCAACGACATTCCGATCGCGGTCTCGATCGGCATTGCGCAATGGACCCGCGAGATCGGGATGCACCCCGACCGCCTGATCGCCGCCGCCGACCACGCGCTCTACGACGCCAAGAAGGGCGGCAAGAACGGCTATGCGACCTACGAGCCCAGGCTGCCGCCCGAGATGGTCGATGCGCTGGAGGCGACCCTGCGCAAGCGCGCCTGAGCGTGCTAACGAGGGACGCCACTGGATCCCCTCGTCATGATGCCTCGCCTGCTCACCGCGCTCCTTGCGCTCGTGATCTCTTCCGCCGCACTGGCTGAAACCCCCGATCTCGCTGTTATCGCGCGATCGCAGGGGACGCCCGAGATTCCCGGACTGAAGATGGTGTGGCTGTCGCCCTGGGGCGACGTCGCCAAGGCGCATCCCTGGCGCAACATCATCGTGCACCAGACCGAAGGGCCGCAGGGCTCGGCACGCTACGGCGCGCAGGAGCAGCACAAGAACCCGACACGGCGCGGCGTCATGGTCTGGGTCGAAACCGACGGCACGGTCTATTGGGCGGTCGCCGATGACCTCGTTCCGACCCACACCGACGGCGCCGATCGCAACGACAACAAATACGTCGACAACGGCAAGACCTATCACCAGGTGAACAAGGACACCTCGATCGGCGTCGAGTTCGCCGGCAATTACCCCGACGTCACCAAGGGGCCGACCGACGCGCAGGTCGCCGCCTGGCGCGTGCTGGTGAAAGTGCTGCGCGCGCGTTACGGCATTCCGCTCGACCGCGTCTATGCCCACAACTGGATCGACTTCAAGGATGCCCGCTACTGCGAGGGCTGCGCGCTCGCGACCATGGCGCGAGAGTGGGGCGAGTAGGGCGACGACACTGAGCAGCCGCATCGACGGCCACGCGCGCGAAGGGATTCAGCTCTGCGGGCGCAAGGCCGCTTCGGCGCGCTGCATCATCCGCCGCCACCGCTCGCTGGTCGGCCCGCCCATCAGCAGGAAGTAGCGGACGATCGCGATCGGCAGCCAGGTCTCCATCGCTTGCGTCAGCGCCGCTACCGGCGTCCCGGACAGCCGGGCGTATTCGGATTGCGCGGCCGCATGGACCGCAAGCGGCCGCTGCGGATTGTCGGCGACGTCGAGGGCGAGCTCGGCCAGGTTGATGTGAAAGTGCGCATGATCGAAGGCCGCAGGCGCGCGGATCGAAAAGGTCCAGTCGATCAGCCGCGGACCGTCCGCCGTCATGATCACGTTGTTGGGGTGGATGTCGCCATGGCACAGCCCGTCCCCCGGCTGCTGCAGGCGGTCGATCAGCGCGAGGATGCCGGAGGCGGTGTGCCTGGGCACGATGTCGCCCGAGTGCGTGAAGGCAGTGTCCATCCAGCGGCGCAGACGGAAAGCCTCCGGCGGCGGCGATATCCTGTGAACCGACAGGGCAAGGGACGCGAGGATCGCGCCCGCCTGGGCGAACGTCACGCCGCCGCTCCGCGTCAGCTGCAGCAGCGTCGGTCCGTCGAGGCGGGCGAGTACGATGCCGAAGCGTCCGTCGATCGTCACCTCGCCGAACACCTCCGGCGCAGGCACGCCGGCGGCGAAGACCGCCCGGGTCATCCTCACCTCATGCTGGCCGAGCCGCGGCGGGAAACCTTCCTTGAACAGTTTGACGACCTGACCCGGCGCCCAGGCGTGGATGTCAGCCGTGCCGCCCTGGTTGATCTTCTCCCCGAGGGATCCCTGCATCGCATGTCCTCCCGCCGGTCGCAATCAAACACCGGCGGCGGGCAAAAGAGAACGCTCCCGCGATCTCGGCTGCCAGCCATGATCGTGGCTTGTCCCGGGCCGGAGCGTTTGCCAGAATCGCGCCGCGACGCACGGTTTGAGACAAGTCCGGTCGTGGCCCTTGGCCGATATGGCCAAGAGCGTCGAAGCATCATGAAGACCGGCCTTGTGGGATGGCTGGAGCGCCGCGATACCCATCAACTCGTGCTGCCGTGGTGGGATGATGGGTATCGCTGCGCTCCACCCATCCTACAGACTAACAGATTAGCGAGGCTGGCTGGCGGCCTTATGGACAATTATCATATGTCGCAGACTCCCGAACTGCTGAAGCGTCACGCTCTTCGGTTCGGGAACAGGCGACATTGCATGCATCCGCTGCGAACTTCAGTCATCATTATCGCGATATTCTGGATTGCTGTCAGCTCGGCGATTGGAGCTGCATCCGTCCAGTTCGAAGGCGCGCGATACTTGCGAAAAGAGCTGTCGGGAAGTCAGGCGATCGCGGGTGGTGTGCCTCTTTTTCCGCCGGCTCCGAGGCTTGTCGAGGGCTACGTTCAAAAGCCGGATGGCGCGGGACCATTTCCTGCCGTGATACTGCTGCACGGCTGTGCCGGACTGGGATCCCTGTTTGATCCTCGTCTCACGCACAACCTCTGGCCCGACCTGCTTACGTCGTGGGGCTACGCAGTTCTGGTCGTCGACAGTTTTACGACAAGAGGCCTGAAAAATACCTGTGATAGCGATACGAGGTCGTATCGGATGCAGGACGCTTTTGGTGCTTTGGCCTTTTTCGCCAAACAATCATACGTCGACAAAGAGCGCGTCGCGCTGTTGGGCTTTTCAGCCGGAGGCGTCGCGACGCTCGCAGCTCTCAAGAAGCGAGACACGCAAATCTTCGAAATCCCATCTGGGCTCGACTTCGCGGCGGGGATTGCATTTTACCCCTGCTACGGATCAAGCCTCGACACGGTAAAACCGGTCTTGATACTGAACGGCGAGGACGACGACTGGTCGAAGCAATCGGTTTGCCATTCGATGATGAACCTGCGACCCGCACGCGCTGCCGCAGTCAAGCTGATCAGCTTTCCAAACGCGGTCCACGGCTTTGATCGGCCTTCCCTGTATCCCGGTCGAATGGCGTTCGGACATTGGATTGAATACAATGCCAACGCAGCCGAACGTGCAGCACAGGCGGTTCGCGATTTCTTGGTCGATAGCCTGGGCCGCGACCGCTAGGCGCGCCAGCTTTTGGCCCTTCGTCGGCGGCGGAGCGATCGGTATACGTCCCAGCTAGATCGAGGTGCGCGCCGAAGCATCATGCCAAAATCCACCCATCCTACAGGCTGCATCAATCGGCGCGTCGCTCAGCGATGAACGCAAATGATGGTGTTCCCCTTGCGTCGCTCGGTCGGATTCAAGGCGGCGACGGCATCGTCGAGGGATGAGACCTTGCCGATGTGCGTCCGAAGTCGTCCGTCCCGCACCCGCTGGACGATCTCAATCAGTTGGACACGATCGGCTTCGACGACGAAGTCGACCGCAACTCCGCCAGAGGGCCGTGCCTCGGCCGGCCCGACGATGGTCACCAGCGTTCCTCCGGCCCGAATGAGTCCTGCGGACCGCTTCTGAATGTCACCGCCGATGACATCAAACACGAGATCGACTTCGCCGACGTCTTCCAGGGTGTCGTTGTCCAGGTCGACGAACTCTTTCGCGCCCAGGTCGAGCGCGGCCTGACGGTCGGCGGAGCGTCCGGTACCGATGACGTAGGCGCCGGCCTCGCGTGCGAGTTGCGTCACCATCGATCCAACCGCACCGGCCGCGCCATGTGCGAGGACGCGCTGCCCCGCCTGAAGGCGGCCGTGCTGGAACAGCCCTTGCCATGCGGTCAGACCCGAGATCGGCAGGCTCGCGCCCACCGTGAAGTCGACGTCGCCCGGCAGCGGCGCGAGGTTTCGTGCCTCGATCGCCACATACTCGGCTAGCGTGCCGTCGCGATACCAGTCCGCGAGGCCGAACACCCGCTGGCCCACCGACAGTCCCGTCGTGCCATATCCAAGCGCGGTGACCACTCCGGCCAGCTCGTGCCCGGGGATCGACGGTGTCCGGTCGCGATCGACGCGATCGGTCCAGGTCGACGGCCAAGCCAGCTCAGTCGGGGCAAATCCCGACGCATGAACCTGAATGACGACGTCGTTGATGGCTGCCTTCGGCTCGGGCCGGTCCACCAGCTTCATCCCGGCCGTTCCCGCGGCCTGGTCCGTTACGACGATCGCCTTCATCGGAACTATCTCCTCGATCATTTGTCTCGTTGGTGGAGATGTTGCAGCGAGCACGAAAGCGCCGCCTATCAACAAAACGCCAAGCAGTGCGGAACTCCAGACTCCGCGCTTGCGATCTGCGCTGTCCGCACTAACCGGAGCACTAACCCCGATGGATCCCTCCGGTTGCTCGCGCCAGCATAGATGCGTTGCGCCTGATCATAAGAACAGGACCAAGATTGCCGAATTTGGCTGTACCAGGCCCAACGGCTGCCAGCTCCACCCATACTGACAAAAAAAAGCCGGCGTTGCCGCCGGCTTTCGTGTCTGTTGGCTCGTTTGCCGCGGTTAGTGCGCGGCCTCGAGAGCGGCTTCCTGCCGGGCGATCGTGCCCTTGACGGCCGACTGCACCTTTTCGAAGGCGCGGACCTCGATCTGCCGCACGCGCTCGCGCGACACGCCGAACTCGGCGGCGAGGTCTTCCAGCGTCATCGGCTCATCCGCCAGACGACGCGCCTCGAAGATGCGGCGTTCGCGCGGGTTGAGCACGCCGATCGCACCGTTCAGGGCCTGGCGGCGATGATCGAACTCCTCGCTCTCGGCCATCAAGGCTTCGGCGTTGGGCGAGTTGTCGACCAGCCAGTCCTGCCATTCGCCGGCTTCGCCGTCGTCGCGGATCGGGGCGTTGAGCGACGCGTCACCGCCGAGACGGCGATTCATGTCGACCACGTCCTGATCGGTCACGCCGAGGCGCTTGGCAATCAGCTTCACCTGGTCGGGGTGGAGATCACCCTCTTCCAGCGCGGAGATCTTGCTCTTCGCCTTGCGCAGGTTGAAGAACAGCTTCTTCTGGTTCGCGGTGGTGCCCATCTTCACGAGCGACCAGGAACGCAGGATGTACTCTTGTATTGACGCCTTGATCCACCACATGGCGTAAGTGGCGAGACGGAAGCCCTTCTCGGGCTCGAATCGCTTCACCGCCTGCATCAGGCCGACATTGCCTTCCGAGACGACCTCGGAGATCGGCAAGCCGTAGCCGCGATAGCCCATGGCGATCTTGGCCACGAGCCTGAGATGGCTGGTGACGAGCTTATGCGCCGCGTCGCGATCGTCATGCTCGCGCCAACGCTTGGCGAGCATGTACTCCTGCTGGGGCTCCAGCATGGGGAACTTGCGGATCTCGGCGAGGTAACGGGAAAGACCGGATTCTCCATTGAGGACCGGTAACGTAGCTGTACGGGCCATTCGAGCGCCCTCCAGTGGTTCAGACCCCCGATAGCGGCGGGCCCGGCAGGTGGCCGCTGGGTTAAAGCCGGCCATGCTGCGATGTTCCGCGCTGGATATTCAGCGCAGGTGCAACATACACTAAACGGTCCGTGATAGGGAAGGATTGCTGACGTCACGTCCCCGTGTGGCAGGTATAACCTGTTGTCATAACGGAGCTTTTCCGGGAGGGGTGCGTCATACCGCCGCTGCCAGCGCCCGCTCCAGGAGAAGCAAATCCTCCGGCAGGGGCGACTCCCAGCGTAAAAGTTCCCCGGTGCGGGGGTGCTCCAAAGCCAGCAGATAGGCGTGCAGGGCCTGCCGGTCGAGCGCGGTAAGTGCGTGCTTACCTTCCGCGCCGAGCTGTCCGGCCTTGGTCTTGAAGTGGGCGCCGTAAACGCTGTCACCCATCAGGGGATGGCCGAGATGGGCAAGGTGGACCCGGATCTGATGGGTGCGGCCGGTCTCGAGCTGGCAGGCCAGCAGCGAGGCGACAGGCTTGCCGTCGCGGCCGGCAAAGCTCGAGAGCACCTCGAAATGGGTGATCGCCTCGCGGCCGCCCTGGCGCACGGCCATCTTCTCGCGGGCATGCGGGTGGCGGTCGATCGGCGCGTCGATCGTGCCGTGCGGCCGGTTCGGCACGCCCCAGGCGAACGCCATGTAGCCCCGCTCCATCGGGCCGGTACGGCCATGGTCGGCGAACTGCGCGGTCAGCGACTGGTGGGCGTGGTCGTTCTTGGCAACCACCATCAGCCCGGTGGTGTCCTTGTCGAGCCGGTGCACGATGCCCGGCCGCTTGACCCCGCCGATGCCGGACAGGCTGGTGCCGCAATGGGCGATCAGCGCGTTGACCAGCGTTCCCGTGGCATGGCCGGCCGCGGGATGCACGACCAGGCCCCTCGGCTTGTCGATGACGATGATGTCGTCGTCCTCGAACACGATATCGAGGGCGATGTCTTCGCCTTGGGGCTCGGCGGGCGCGGCCTCCGGCACGTCGATTATGATCGTATCGCCGCTAGCGACATGATAAGCGGGGTCGCGGACGACGGCGTCCTTGACGGTCACGGAACCGGCGAGGATCAGCGCCTTCAGCCGGGACCGTGACAGCTCCGGAGTGCGCTGTGCGAGCACGCGGTCAAGCCGGGCCGAGCCCTCGTCGCCAGCGACGATGACCTCCAGCTTCCGACCGCCATTCGAAGAGACTTGTTGCAAAGACATAGAGCCTTGTGATGACCGACACCGCTGTGACCGAACCGACCCCCGACCAGGCCGCGCTGATCGCGCGGGTGCGGCGCATGATGCTGATCGCGGGCCTGACCTCGGCACTGGCCGTGGCCGTCGTGTTGATCGCCATCGGCTACCGCCTTTATCGCAGCGAGGGAAGCCCCGTTTCGGTATCCGACGTCACTGCTGCGCTGCCGAAAGGCGCCCGCATCGTCGCAACCGGCGTCGCCGGCGAGCGGTTGCTCGTCACGCTCGATATAGGCGGTGCAACAGAGATCCGCACATTTGATGCAAAGACGCTGAAACCTGCCGGCAGGCTGAGCTTCGTCAACGAGCCCTGACCTTCGCAATCGCGAAGCCGCGCACGCGATCAACCAAAAGCTGCAGCGTATTTTTTGCGCATGCGTTCGCGCATCGAGAAGGTGTGCCGCCATCTTTTCGGCCGAGTTGCACGTTCAGCTTGCGCCATGTCGCAACCCAACCCCAACGCTTCCATCGAACAATGCGGTGAATCCGATGCAGTGGGGTCGGGCATCGATCCGACGCGCCGCGCGGTGTTGACCGCGCTCGCGGGCTGCGCCTGTCTCGCCGCGATCGAGCCCGCGGCCGCCGACGATGAAGATCAGCCCGGCGCCAGTGAGCGGCCGCAAAAAGCCGATCAGCTTGTGCGCGCCGAAGGCGACAAGGCCGGCCAGGTCATCAAGTCGGATGATCTGACCTTGGGCGGACCGCCCATTCGCGCCTGGCCGCAGGACCCGAAGACCTCGGTCGTCCGCAAAGGTTCGCGGCTCAACGAGGTCGTGCTGGTCAAGCTTGATCCGAACGAGCTCGACGATGCGACGCGCGCCCGCGCGCCTGACGGCATCGTCTGCTACTCCGTCATCTGCTCGCACGCCGGATGTCCGATCACCGCCTGGGTGAAGGAAGAGCAGGGCGACAAAAAAGTTTTGAAATGTCTCTGTCACAACTCCGAATACGATCCGCGGCAGAATGCGCAGGTCGTGTTCGGGCCGGCGCCACGTCGCCTCGCGGCACTGCCGCTGACGGTGGCCGACGGCGCGATCACGGTCGCAGCGCCATTCGTTGGGAAGGTGGGTGCTCAGCAGGGAGGATGAGGCCACACCGGGAGTTCTGCATGATCTAAATAAAACTGAAAAAATAGAACAGAGCAGGGAGGTAGCATCTCATGACAAGCAAGCAGTGGTTACTGTCGAGTTGTGTCGCATTCACGTGCCTCATTTCGACCTATGCCGTCGCGGGGCCGATCGAAAACTACAGTCCGGTGACGTCTCAGCGTCTCGAAAATCCCGAACCCGGCAACTGGATGCTCTATCGCCGGACCTATGACGGACAGGGTTTCAGTCCGCTCAACCAGATCAACACATCCAACGTCAAAGACCTCAAGCCCGCCTGGACCTTCTCGACCGGCGTGATCGAGGGCCATGAGGCGCCGCCGATCGTCAACAACGGCGTGATGTTCGTCGCGACCCCGATGGGGCAGGTGATCGCGCTCAACGCCAAGACCGGCGAGGAGTACTGGCGCTACAAGCGGCAGCTTCCCGACGATCTGTTCCAGCTGCATCCGACCAGCCGCGGCGTCGGCCTGTGGGAGGACAAGCTCTATCTCGCGACGACCGACGACCACGTCGTCGCGCTGGACGCCAAGACCGGCAAGGTGGTCTGGGACACCAAGGTCCAGGACTACAAGAAGGGCCAGTACATGACCCTGATGCCGCTCACCGTCGACGGCAAGGTGATCGTCGGCGGCTCCGGCGGTGAGTTCGGCGTGCGCGGCTATGTCGCCGCGTATGACGCGAGCAGCGGCAAGGAGCTGTGGCGCACCTTCACCATCCCCGGCGAAGGCGAGCCCGGCCACGAGACCTGGAGCGGCGACGACTGGAAGTCGGGCGGCGGATCGGCCTGGATGACCGGCACCTACGACAAGGACACCAAGACGGTCTATTGGGGCGTCGGCAACGCCGCGCCATGGCCCGGCTCGATGCATGCCGGCGACAACCTCTACACCAGCTCGGTGCTCGCGCTCGATCCCGACACCGGCAAGATCAAGACCCACTTCCAGTATCACCAGAACGATTCCTGGGACTGGGACGAGGTCGATGCGCCGATGCTGATCGACATGCAGCGCGATGGACGGTCGTTCAAGAGCCTGGTCCATCCGGGACGCGATGCGATCTTCTGGGTGCTGGAGCGCAAGCCGGACAAGATCAACTATGTCGCCGGCTGGCCGTTCGTGAAGACCAATGTCTGGAAGGGCATCGAGGCCGAGACCGGCCGGCCGATCGTCGATCCCGAGCACAAGCCGGTGCTCGGCAAGCGGGTCGAGTTCTGCCCGTCACTGTGGGGCGGCAAGGACTGGCCGTCGGCGGCCTATAGCCCGAACACCAAGCTCGTCTATGTGCCCGCCAATGAAAACTTCTGCGGCGGTTTCACCGGCGAGAAGCAGCCGCTGGTTCCCGGCCAGCTCTGGCTCGGCACCAAGCCGGAGGACATCGGACTGATCCCCGCGCCGAATGCCGATCATTTCGGCGAGTTGCAGGCGTGGGATCCGGTCACCGGCAAGAAGGTCTGGCAGCACGACTACAAGACGTCGCAGCTGTTCGGCGCGGTGACCGCGACCGCGGGCGATCTGGTTCTCGCCGGCGGCACCAACGACCGCGCCTTCCGCATCTTCAACGCCAAGACCGGCGAGCTGTTGTGGGAGCAGAAGACCAACTCCGGCATCATGGCGATGCCGATGTCCTATGAGGTCGATGGAACGCAGTACATCGCGGTCCAGTCGGGCTGGGGCGTCGACGCCCAGCGCATCCAGGATGCACTGGCCGGCAAGGTCAAGGGCTTCGAGAACAACGTCCCGCAGGGCGGCGTGATCTGGGTGTTTGCGCTCGACAAGAAGTAAGAGACGCGACCTGAGCATGGTCCGATTGAATCGGGCCATGCTCGTGTTTTCTCGAAGACGCTCTGGCGACAGGGGGCGATGCGATCGGGAAGCGGCGGTTGGGGAGACCGGCCGCTTCCCGGTCCGCTCTTGCGTCATTGCGAGCGAAGCGAAGCAATCCATCGGTCCGCATATGCGGAGCGATGGATTGCTTCGTCGCTGTCGCTCCTCGCAATGACGAACTACCCGCCGCAACGATCCGAAATCATCGTGCCTTCTAAGCAAGACGCCCGCGAACAAAGCGTCGCGGGCGTCCGATCTTTTGGTCTAGCGATAGACCAGCCTCAGGTCTCCAGCTGCTTACCGATCGGCAATGCGCGGATGCGCTTTCCGGTGGCGGCGAAGATCGCGTTGATCAAGGCCGGGGCAAACGGCGGCACGCCGGGTTCGCCGACGCCGCTTGGCGGGGTGTCGGCGCCGGGCGGCACGATGTAGACGTTGGTGATAACAGGCGACTCGTCCATCCGGATCACCGGAAAGTCGTCGAAATTGCTCTGCTGCACCTTGCCGTCCTTGAAGCTGATCTCGCCGTATTTGGCGAGACTGAGCCCCATGATCGCAGCGCCTTCGATCTGCGAGTTGATCCGCTCCGGATTGACGTAAGTGCCGCAATCGATCGCGGTGTCGACCCGTGGCACCGTGAACTTGCCCTTGTCGTCGACCGCCACCTCGACGATGGTCGCGATGTAGCTGACGAACGACCGATGCACCGCGATGCCGAGACCGTGGCCTTTCGGCACGGTACGGCCCCACTCGCCCTTCTCGGCAACCAACTCGACGACCTTGCGTAAGCGCGCGGTGTCGATCGGGTAGCTTTCATAGGGCTCGCCGTAGTTCCAGGGATCTTTCACCGAGGACAGGTTGACGATCCGGGGCGATCCGATCAGCTCCATCAGCATGTCCTTCTGGTCGCGGCCCGTCGCATGCGCGATCTCCGCGGCCATCGATTGCACCGCGAAGGCGCGCGGGATGTTGGACACCGAGCGGAACCAGCCGATCCGCGTGAACGCGGCCGCTTCCGGATTCTCGCACTGCAGGTTGGCGATCTCGAACGGGTTGTCGATCAGGCCCATGCCGAGCTCGAACGGTGCTTCGTGATTGGCACCGGCGGCGAAGGTCGAGGCGATGGTCGGCGCCACGCTGCGGTGCCGCCACGCGATCACCTTGCCGCTCTTGTCGAGGCCGGCCTCGATCCGCTCCACCGAGACGGTGTGCAGGAAGTCGTGATGGACGTCGTCCTCACGGGTCCATTGCACCTTGACCGGCGCGCCGAGTTCCTTCGACAGCAATGCCGCCTCCAGCGCGAAGTCGCATTTCGACTTGCGGCCGAAGCCGCCGCCGAGCAGCGTCACGTTGATGGTGACATTGTCCTCGGGGATCCCGAGCGTCTTGGCGACATCCTCGCGGGTGCCGCCGGGGCTCTGCACGGGGGCCCAGATCTCGGCCTTGTCGCCCGTCACATTGGCAACCGCGACCGGCGGCTCCATGCTGACATGGGCGAGATGCGGCAGGTAATATTCGCCGGTGATCACCTTGTCGGCGGTCTTCAACGCCGCATCGACATCGCCTTCCTTGCGCACCACGAGGCCGGGTTTGCGCGCGGCCTCTTCCAGGGACGCACGGTAGGTGACGGAGTCGTATTTGGCGTTGGCGCCGTCATCCCAGACGATCTTGAGCTGGTCGCGGCCCTTGATCGCAGCGCCCGTGTTGCGCGCGATCACGGCGACGCCGCCGAGCGGCTGGAACTTGGACGGCCAGGGCCAGCCCTTGACCTCCATCACCTTCTCGACGCCCGGCACCTTCATCGCAGCAGCGTCGTCGAACGACTTCACCTTGCCACCGGTGACCGGCGGACGCGCAATCACCGCGTATTTCAGGCCGGGCAGCCGGATATCGGCGCCGTAATGCGCCTTGCCGGTCGTGATGTCGTGCAGATCGACGATCGAGACCTGGCCCTTGCCGAGATAGCGGAAGTCCTTCGGATCCTTCAGCTTGAGGCCCTTGATGTCGGGCACGCTCTCCTTGGCGGCATCGGCGGCGAGATCGCCGAAGCCTATCTTGCGTCCGCTCGCGCTATGGACCACTTCGTGGTTCTGCGCCTTCACTTCAGTGACCGGCACGCCCCACTTCTTGGCGGCGGCGGCTTCCAGCATCGCGCGCGCCGAGGCGCCGATCTGGCGCATCGGGATCAGGTAGTGCCGCGTTGAGCGCGAGCCGTCGGTGTCCTGGTTGCCGAACTTGACCTCGTCGCCATGCGCCTGCTGGACATGGACGCGCGACCAGTCGGCCTCCATTTCCTCGGCGACGATCAGCGGCAGGCTGGTACGCACGCCGGTGCCCATCTCGGAACGATGTGCCAGGATGGTGACGACGCCGTCGGGCGCGATCGCGACGAACACGCGCGGATCGACCACGACGCCGTGCGGCATTTTGCCGGCACCGGTCTCATAGGCGAACGCCTGGCGCGTCATCACCGGCGCGGCGAGCACGAAGCTGCCTGCGATGCCGAGCCCCTTGAGGATGCTGCGGCGCGACAGGTTCTCGACCTTCACATGCTTCTCGAAGCCGCGAAGTTTGCTGGGATTGGTGCGGATATTCATGTCACACCCCCGTCGATGCGAGATGCACGGCATTCTCGATCCGCTGATAGCAGCCGCAGCGGCAGATATTGCCCGACATGGCTTCGCGGATCTGGTCGTGATTGGGCTTCGGGTTCTGGTCCAAAAGCGCCGCGGCCTGCATGATCTGGCCGGCCTGGCAATAGCCGCACTGCGGAACATTGACCTGGCGCCACGCCTTCTGCACCGGATGGTCGCCGGTCGGGTGCAGCCCCTCGATGGTGGTGACTTCGCGGCCGGCCACGTCGGAGACCGAGGTGATGCAGGCGCGCACCGCCTCCTTGTCGATGATCACGGTGCAGGCGCCGCACAGCGCCTGGCCGCAGCCGAACTTGGTGCCGGTGAGGCCGGCTTCGTCACGCAGATACCAGAGCAGCGAAAGATCCGGGTCGCCGTCCCAATTCTGTTCCTGGCCGTTGATTTTTAGTTTGATCATGGTCTGTCCTCGCTCTGCCTAAGCTATTGACCGGTTGCGGCGCGAGGTGCGGAACGTCTTCCATCGCCTGCGGCCGCGCTGATGTTTGTTTTTGCCAAGATGTTTGTGAAGATGTTGGTGAGCCAAATTGTCGTGCGCCAAGGTTCTGCGCTTTGTTCCAAGCACTCCTCTCGCTTCTCGAGCGCCTTGCCCGGCGCAGCATGGTGAAGGGCTGCGATGTTAGCAGAGCAAGGCGTCGCGTGACTTCACAGGCAGGTGTTCTAGAGGCAGCTGTTTTGCATTTGCGGTTTGTCAAAAGCAGGGCCGTGTGCGACGCAGACATGACATCCGGAGGTGGCCGTCATGCAATCGACGCGGCCGCATCGCTGTATCCGTGCGGATGCGACGCGCTGAGGCACCCGGGCTTGGCCCGTTTGGGACCCCGTCCACGCCGAAACCGCCGGCCCGGTCTGTAAAGCATGGATGACAAAATCCCCGCCGCAATGCACAAGCCATCTTGCGGCGGGGGGATTTCAAGGCTATTGCCTGTCCCTCAACGCTCCCTTCGTCTAGCGGTTAGGACGCGGCCCTCTCAAGGCTGAAACAGGGGTTCGATTCCCCTAGGGAGCGCCAAAGCCGCGCCATTCCATAGCCTTGAGCCTTGTCCGAAGCGGCTTCGTCGCGGGAGCGTGATTTCGCGCGGGCTGTTTTGCACTCCGTGGAATCCCGGTCCCAATCAGGCGGGCAGACGCCCCTGCTTTCCGCTATGATTGCAGCCATGACGATCGGGATTACCGGACCCGAACGGAAGGCACCACGACAAAGTGGCGTGGTCAGGCTGATCCTTGCGACCATTGCCATTGTGATCTGCTTGATCCTGCTCGCGCTCGCGAGCGATTTCCTGGTCGACTGGCTGTGGTTTTCGTCGGTCGGCTATTTGCAAATCTTCTGGACAACCATCGGCGCCAAGGTTGCCACCTTTGCTGCGGCCTGGACGGGAACGGCCCTCATCCTCGGGGTGAACGGGTGTCTCGCGCTGCGTTTGGCCGGCAAGCGGTCGACACAGGTTGCCGCGGCGCCCGTCTGGCAGGTCGCGGGCAGCGCGCCGCCGGATCCGTTTGCGCAGTTGTTGGATCGACTGCCGTGGTCCGCGATCGTCGCAGGCGGGGCGGCCTTGCTCGCGCTGCTCGTCGCGGCGGCCGAAGTCGGCTATTGGGGCATCTTCCTGAGGTATCTCTATCAGGCGCCCTATGGCGCAGACGATCCGCTCTTCAACAAGGACCTCGGCTTCTACCTGTTCTCGCTGCCCGCCTATGTCCTGATCAAGAACTGGATCCTGCTCACCCTGGTCCTGGGCGCGGTGTTCGCCGCAGCGATCTATTGGGCTCGCGGCGATATCGAATACGACGTTCGTCACCGGTCGATGTCGCCCATGGCGATCGCCCACGGTTCGGCATTGCTCGGCCTTCTCTTCGCGGTGAAGGCCTGGTCCTACGCTCTCGACCGCTATCTGCTGCTCTACGGCGACAACGGCGTTGTGGTCGGCGCAAGCTACACCGATGTGCATGTGGGGTTGCCGGCTTTGTGGCTCATGATCGCCCTCTCGATCACCGCGGCGCTCGTCGTGTGGGCAAACCTGCGGGCGCGCGGCTACCGGCTTCCGGCGGCGGCAGTCGCGCTCGTTGCCATCGGCACCCTGGCATTGTCCGGCGTCGTCCCCGCGCTGTTCCGGCAATTCTTCGTCAAGCCAAGCGAGCTGGAGCTGGAGAAGCCCTACATCGAACGCAATATCGCGCTCACCCGGCAGGCGTACGATCTCGACAAGATCGTAGCCAAGCCCTTTGCCGCCGAACAGAAGCTTACCCTCAAGACGCTCGACGCCAACAAGGCGACAATCGATAATATCAGGCTGTGGGACTGGCTGCCCTTGTCGGATACCTACGCGCAGTTGCAGGAGATCCGCACCTACTACAGATTCCACGATCTCGACGTTGACCGCTACTGGCTCGACGATTCCTACCAGAGTGTAATGCTCTCGGCGCGCGAGCTGCGCGCCTCGCTCCTGCCGCCAAATGCGCAGACATGGGTCAACCGCCACGTGCTGTTCACCCACGGCAATGGCGCGGTGATGAGCCCGGTCACCCGCAAGAGCACCGAGGGTCTGCCGCTGTTCTATTTGCGGGACATTCCGCCGGTTGCGGACGGAGGCCCCAGGATCGTCGAGCCGCGCATCTATTTCGGCGAGGAGAGCGACGACTACGTCATCGTCAAGGGAGGTGCGCCGGAGTTTGATTATCCGAAAGGCAAAGACAACGTCTATGCGGAGTATGAGGGTGCTGGCGGCATTCCGATCGGCTCAGTGGCGTGGCGAATGCTGTTCGCGTACTACTTCAACGATCCGAACCTTTTGCTCTCGAACTACATCACGCCGGAGAGCCGGATCATGATCTGGCGCAATATTCGGGAGCGGGTACCCGCGATCGCGCCGTTCCTCATGCTCGATCATGATCCCTATCTGGTTATCAGCGGCGGGCGGATGTTCTGGATACAGGACGCATATACGACGAGTTCCTATTTTCCGTCGGCGCCGCCCGTGCAGGATTTCGATCTCAACTACATCAGGAATTCGGTGAAGGTCATCATCGATGCCTATCACGGGACCGTCGATTTCTATTTGATGGATCCCAAGGACCCGATTGCGGCGACCTACGCGCGCATCTTTCCGCACTTGTTCAAGCCGTTCGCGGCGATGCCCGCGGACTTGCAGAAGCACATTCGATATCCGGAGGACCTGTTCCTGATTCAGGCGCGGCTGTTCCAGACCTACCACATGGAGGCCGCCGAAGTGTTCTACAATCGCGAGGATCTCTGGCAATTCCCGCGCCAGCCGGGCAGCGGCGGCGGCACCTCGGTGATGAGCCCATATTACATCATCATGCGGCTGCCCGGCGAGGCGCGGGCCGAGTTCTTCCTCATGGTTCCCATGGTGCCGAGCCGCCGCGACAACATGATCGCGTGGCTGGCGGCGCGTTGCGATGCGCCCGACTACGGCAAGCTGATCGTGTACGAATTCCCGAAGGACAAGCTCGTCTACGGGCCGTTCCAGATCGAGGCGCGGATCAATCAGAACACGGAGATATCGCAACAGCTGACTCTGTGGAATCAGATGGGCTCGCGGGTGATACGTGGGGCGAACCTGCTGGCTATACCGATCGAGAACTCGATCCTTTACGTATCGCCGCTCTATTTGCGCGCGGAGTACGGGCATTTGCCGGAGCTGAAACGGGTGATCGCGGCCTATGGCGAACATGTGGTGATGAAGGAGACGCTCGGCGAGGCCTTGTCGGCTCTGTTCGTCGAGCCCGGCGCGGCGCGGCCGGTCCCGGGTGCGAATGAGGACATGCCTCTCACAGGCCCGTCGACGAGCCAGGCGAGGGAGGCGCTCGATCGCTACAATCGGGCCGTTGAACGATTGCGGTCCGGCGACTGGAAGGGCTTTGGCACGCAGTTCGATGCAATGCGCGAGCTTTTGGAGGACATGAACCGACGTTCCTCCGGCCATTAGTGCTCCCGGCTCCTCAAGCCTGGTGCTGCCTCCGATTCGGAAAGGACGATCGCGGCGCCATCATCCTGGCGAGCCGCTGGTTCCGGGCCGAACTCCCGATTCAAGCAGGCGCCGCCAGCGGGTGGGAGCAGCCCCGCTCCAGCGCTCGAAGGCCCGGCTGAAGTGGGCGGGGTCGTCATAACCGAGCATTGACGCAATTTCGCCGATCGAGCGGTCCTTCTGGCCCAGCAACCTCATTGCGCGTCGCTGCAGCGCGTTTCGCAGCAGGTCACGGTAGCTCAGTCCGGCTTCGCCGAGCCTGCGCTGCAATGTTCGCGGTGTGAGGCCCGAGCGGCTTCCGATGCTCGACAGGGTCGGACGGCGGCCGAGCAGCTCCAATTCGATCAGCACGGAGAGACGGCCCGGCAGGTCTTCCGGATCCGGCAGGTCGAAGATGCGTCCGAGCTCACTGGCGCGCAGCCCATCGCCCTCGCCGAGATTTGGATTGACGGCCGCCAGCAGCCGCCGATCGAACACGATCGCGCTGGCGGCGTTGCCACTAACCGTGTCGGTACACGTCAACGCGCCGATCGGACATCGCAGCCGGTTCGGCAGGTCGGCGAAGATGATCCGGCTCGGCAGCCAGCAGGCGCCGGCAAAATGCCTGACGACAGCGATCATGTACCAGATGGCGAGCATCTCGTTCTGCAGGCGCCCGTCGCGCGCAGGCTCGCTCAATTCATACGACCAATGAATTTCGCTGCCATGGCGGCGGACGACCAGCCGGGTGGCGTTCTGCAGCATGTGCGGCAGGCTCGTTCCGGCGCGGTGGATCGCCTCGAGCAAGGTCGGGGCCTGGGCCACCCACCGGCCGAAAATTCCGAGCCCCGCCATCGACGTCTGGCGGCCGAGCCGGACTGCAAAGACTTCGTCGTGCAATTCCCGCGAAGTCACCATCAACAGCCGGAAATGATCGCGCAGCGGCAGCAGCGCATCAGGCGCGTCGAGCAAACCGAGCGGAAGATCGGCGCGGCGAAACACTCGCGCGATCGATCCACCGGCCGCGGTCACGACCTCCGCGATCGGACCAAGCGTGCTCGCACGTGTGTAACCAGTCTGGTGCATCTGCCCTCACGCGCCAAATTGGCCGCCACATCGGCACATCATGGCAGGCTGAATTCGCGGCGAAAGCATAGCATTCGAAATCCCAGCGATGAACACGGCCGAACGCCGGCGACGAGCGGGACCAGGGAGGAATGCATGTGCTTCGATTGTCTTGGTTTTGGCGTGTCGTCGCCGGCCGGCCGCATCGGGAAAATTTCCCGACGTGATGCGATGTTGCGCGCATCGGCGCTCGGTCTGGTGCTGCCTTTTGCCGGACCTGCGTTGCGCCCGGCGCAAGCGGCCGAGCAGGGCGGTCCGGCTGCAGCGGACCTGGTGAGCGGGATCAAGGATATCATCGCCAGGGCGAGTTCGCCGGAGGTTCTGGCCTCTAGGGTTTTCGAGATCAACGGCGCCGATCTGCCGTGGACCGATCTCGGTCTCGACGCGGCGCAGGGCCAACAGATGACGTTCCTCCTGGGCGGTCGCATGTGGCTGTCGCGCGAACACGATCTCTGGTTCGGTCCGGGCCTCGTCTTCCACGCGCGCACGCGCGGGCAGCTGCCGATCTACAATCCGATGCTCGATACAGGGACCATGACGGCCTCCCACGATGGACGGATCGAGGTCGCGCGCTCGGCCGCGGAATGGGCCAATGAAGACGGCGTGCTGGCAACGCCGCAAGATATCTACAGGAAGGCGGATGTCAGGATCACCGGGATCGCTCTGCTGTGGCGCGGCGATGCCGCTGCGGGCGTCAGGAGCCTGCTGGCGCATGGCGACGTCGGCGGTGTGCTCAAGTCCGAACTCGCGCGTCTTCAGCGTGGCGGCAAGCTGCCGGCAGGCTGGTCGAACCTGCTCGGGTTCGGAGGTGGACAGGAGGTCTTCAGCCAGGGCGCCGACGGCGAGATCATCTGCGACACCGCGGGCCATGTCAGCATCATAGAGCGGCCGCTGTCGCTTGCGTTGGCCTCCGGTCCGCGGCTCGCATGGCGCTGGAAAATCGACCAACTGCCAAGCGTCGTCGCGGAGGACCAGGCTGCGACCCACGACTATCTTTCGATCGGCGTGAAGTTCGAGGATGGCCAGGACCTGACTTACATCTGGAGCGAGCATTTGCCGGAAGGCAAGGTCTTCCGCTGCCCGTTGCCCGCCTGGAAAGCGATCGAGACCCACATGATCGTCCGTTCCGGGAAGGCGGACCTCGGAACCTGGCAAGCGCAGGAGCGCGACATCGCGGCAGACTACGCCGCCCATATCGGTGGCTCGGCGCAGGCGATCTCGAAGATCTGGCTGCTGGCCGTGGCGCCGTTTCAGCGCCGCCACGGCGCCTGTCGCTATGCCGATATCAAGGTCACCACCGGCGACAACGCCGTGCACAGGGTTTAGCGTGAGGAGGGAGCCTCACGCCGCGGCCAGCACCGGTTGCGCCGGCCGCCGCGTGATCAAGAGCGACAGCACGGCCGCGATGATGCCGGTCAGGCCCGCGATCATGAAGGCCTGCAGATAATCGCCCTGGCTTGAGCGCATGAAGCCGGCGAAGAACGCGGCGCAGGCGGCACCGAGCTGATGGCCGGCGACCACCCAGCCGAACACCAAGGGCGCGTTCTTGTCGCCGAAGGCTTCATTGGCGATGCGCACGGTCGGCGGCACGGTCGCGATCCAGTCGAGACCATAGAACACCGCGAACACCGACAGGCTGACCAGCGAGAAATCCGAATAGGGCAGGTAGATCAGCGACAGGCCGCGCAGCCCGTAATAGAAGAACAAGAGCTTGCGCGGATCGAACCGATCGGTGAGCCAGCCCGACAGCGTGGTGCCGAACAGGTCGAAGAACCCCATCAGCGCGAGCAGGCCCGCCGCCTGCACCTCGACGATCCCGTGATCGCCGCAGAACGCGATCAGATGGGTGCCGACCAGGCCGTTGGTGGTGAAGCCGCAGATGAAGAAGGTGGCGAACAGGAACCAGAACGCCCGTGTCTGCGCGGCGCGCACGAGGTTGCTGATCGCGGCGACGAACGGATTGCCTTGCGCCGGCGGCGCGACATGATCGTCATGTCGGCTTCCGAACGAGCGCAGGCCGATGGATGCGGGCCGCTCCGGCACCAGAAAATACACCAGCGGGATCAGCGCGGCGCAGCAGGCGGCGACCGTCAGCACCACCGGCTTCCAGCCGCCCCACGCCACCAGCGCCGCAAGACCCGGCATGAAGATCAGCGTGCCGGTCGCGGTCGACGCGGTCAGAAGCCCCATGACGAGGCCGCGATTGGTGGTGAACCAGCGATTGACGATGGTGGCGCCGAGCACGTTGGCGACCGCGCCCGAGCCGATGCCGGACAATAGCCCCCAGGTCAGGAACAGCTGCCATGGCGCGGTCATGAAATAGCTCGCGCCTGTCGATGCCGACATCAGCAGCAGCGCGCCCAGCACCGTGCGGCGGATGCCGAAGCGCTGCATCACCGCCGCGGCGAACGGCCCCGCGAGGCCGTAGAGGAAGATGCCGACCGCGGCGGACGAGGAGATTACGCCGACATCCCAGCCGAACGCGCCTTGCAGCGGCAGCATCAGGACGCCCGGCGTCGCGCGCAAGCCTGCGGAGGCGAGCAGCGCCAGGAAGATCACGGCGACGACGACGAATGCGTAATTCTGGCCGAACGGGCGCCGGCGGACCGGAGCTTCTTGAAGGGCAGCGCTGGACATGTTACTTACCGGTACGTGTTGCGATGCCGGTGTGTATACGTACCGGTCAGTAACATTGTCAAGAGGGTCGCGGGAAGGATCCGAAAGGAGCGTCATGAAGAAAGCCGTCGAACCGTCAGCGGAGCGCCCCTTGCGCGCCGCCGACCGGATCCGCGCCTCCGCCAGCGAGCTGTTCTATCGCGAGGGCATCCGCGCCGTCGGCGTCGACGAGGTGGTCGAGCGCGCCGGCGTCACCAAGCCGAGCCTCTATCGCAGCTTCGCCTCCAAGGACGATCTCGCCGCCGCCTATATGCGCGACTATGACCTCGATTTCTGGGAGAAGTTCGAGAATCCCGGCGGCAAATCCTACAGCGATCCGCGCGAGCACGTGCTGGCCTATATCCGCGTGCTCTCGACGCGCGCGGTGCGCGAGGGTTATCGCGGCTGCGGCCTCAGCAACGCAACGATCGAATATCCGGCGCGCGACAATCCAGCGCGGCAGGTCGCCGAAGCGCACAAGAAGCTGTTCCGCAAGCGCCTGCGCGAGCTCGCAAGCAACATGGGCGCGCGTCACCCCGCCGTGCTCGGCGACGCGCTGCTGCTGCTGATCGAAGGCATCTACAGCACCGGTCAGCAGTCCGAAGACGGGCCGGCGCAATCCGCGCTCACGGTGGCGAAGATGTTGATCGATGCGAGCGTTGCGAAGGGGTGATGCTCGTAGCGAGCGGCAAATGCTCGTAAGCGAGCCGCTTGAGGCAGTTTATTCCGAGTGGCGTTTGAGCTGCTGCTGTTTGTACTCGGCTTGTATCGCCGGGTCGTCGTTGCTTCCGCGAATGGCGTCCGTCTCGCCCCTGCCTCCATCGAGTCCCTTGGCTGCCACGATGTGTTCTTTGAGATCGCTCACCGCCGGGCGGGCGTAGGGTTCGAGGTAATTGTCGAGGATGCCTTGGCCGGGGTCGTCGAGCTCTTTTGTGAGCGCTTGAAGGTAGGCGGTCTTGTCTGTGGCGGCCCAGTCGATGCTGAAGCCGGCGCGTTGAGCGAGGGTGGAGTGAACGACCATGATCGTGCGGCCATTGCCATCCAGAAAGGGATGGCCGTAAGCCAGATAGCCCATGACCTCACCGGGCTTCTCGCGCATGGTCTTGGAATCGTTGCCGAGCTTCAGAGCGTATTCGATTGCGTTCTGGATGGAGTTGGGATGCGCGAACAAGACCCCGCCGCGACTGACGGCGATGTCCGGTGCCGTTTGAAGGCGGTCCTGCCCAGCCCACGGATACATGGCTTCGAAGAGCGTCTTATGCGTGGTCAGTACGTCAGCGTAGGTCAGGGCCTTCTTTTTCTGGAGCGCCGCGAATGCATCGTCTATCCCGGTCGTGAAGGAGGCATGTTCGAGCCTCCTTACAATCGCAGGATCTTTCTCTTGGGCAAGATTGCGTAGGTATCCGCGCGCGTCGAAGTCGCCGAACGGATCAAACGTCACGGCCTGGCTTCACGCAGATAGCGGGCCTGAAGAAGGATCATTTCCTGGCGTGTAATCCGCTCCGCGCGTACCAGGCCAATGAGTAGCCGCTCGATCTCGTCCAGCTCGACCGTATCCCCGGCCAGGCGCGAAATGTGATGGGCCAGGCGGTCGTTTGGACCCTCGGAATAAGACACATGGAATGTCCGGGCGAGGGTCCGGATGTGTTCTGCAGTCGAGGAGGCGGTTACCTTATCCATATCAATAATATAGCACTTTCTGACTGAGATTCCATTAACGAAAGGCGCCTGAAATCAGTGAGTTGAGGAATGCTTCTTGGACGATCGAGCCGCATTGCGATGAGAGATTAACGCCCCGCAAGCGTAGCCCGGATGAGCGTAGCGATATCCGGGGAATGGTCTGTCCCCGCATGTCGCTGCGCTCATGCGGGCTACTTGCGGAGCCGCGTCGGAGGTCCACCTCTCCCTTGGGAGAGGTCGGCGCGCAGCGCCGGGTGAGGGGTTACGCTCTCTCGTGAGACCTGCAGCCCTCACCCGATTTGCTTCGCAAATCGACCTCTCCCCGCCGGGGAGAGGTGAACCGCCCGCCGCGCCGCCGGCCGCTTCAAGCCCAGCGTCGAAACACGAGGCTGGCGTTGACGCCGCCGAATCCAAAGCCGTTCGAGATCGCGTGCTCGATCGGCATCCGCCGCGCAACGTTCGCTACGAGGTCGATACCCCCAGCGGCGGAATCGGCGTTCTCCAGGTTGAGCGTCGGCGGTGCCACCTGATCGCGCAGCGCCAGGATCGTGAAGATCGCCTCGATGCCGCCGGCAGCTCCCAGCAGATGGCCGGTCGCCGATTTGGTCGCGCTGACGGCAATTCCGCCGTCGCGCCCGAACACGCGCTTGATGGCTTCCAGTTCTGAGAGATCGCCGACCGGCGTCGACGTCGAATGCGCGTTGAGATGCTGGATCTCGCTCGCGCGCAAGCCGGCCTGCGCCAGCGCCATCTTCATGGCGCGGCGGGCGCCGTCGCCGTCTTCGGGACCTGCGGTGATGTGATAGGCATCCGCCGTCGTGCCGTAGCCGACGATCTCGGCGATCGGCTGCGCGCCGCGCCGCAGCGCATGTTCGAGCTCCTCGATCACGAGGACACCCGCGCCTTCGCCCATCACAAAACCGTCCCGGTCGCGGTCGAACGGCCGCGACGCACGGGCCGGCTCCTCATTGAACGACGTCGAAAGCGCCCGCGCGGCCGCAAAGCCGCCAAGGCTCACCGGATCGATGCAGGCCTCCGCGCCGCCGCAGATCGCAACATCGGCCTCATTGGACCTGATCAACCGCGCCGCATCGCCGATCGCCTGAACGCTCGCCGCGCACGCGGTCACCGGCGCGCCGATCGCACCCTTGTACCCATAGCGGATGCTGATGTGCCCGGCCGCGAGATTGGCCAGGAAGGCGGGCACGGTGAACGGCGACAGCCGGCGCGTGCCGTTCTTCTCCACCGTGCGCACCGCGTCCGCGATCGCGGGAAACCCGCCGATCCCGGTTGCGATCACCGTGGCGGTGCGCACCTCGGCCCGCGCCTCGGCCGGCATCCAGCCGGCCTGCGCCACCGCCTCCGCCGCCGCCAGCAGCGCGAACAGGATGAACCGGTCCATCTTCTTCTGGTCCTTGCGCGGCGCCGCCAGATCAGGATCGAACCCGCCTTCGGCATCCCCGGCCTTGTCAGGCACCTGGCCTGCGACGCGCGCCGGCAGCGTCATCGCCCAGTCCGGCAATGCCCGGAGCCCCGATTGCCCCGACAGCAACCGCGACCAGACCAGTTCGGTGCCACAGCCCAGCGGGGACACCGTCCCCAGGCCTGTTACGACAATTCGACGCATGGTGCTCCTGTCGTGGTCTTGCCGGCGTGGCTGGACTCGACCCTGCCCGGGGTTTCAATTTATATGATAGTCATCATCTATTATCTCGACCGGCCGCGCGTCAAGGCCAGCGTCAGGCCGTTCGCCGAGGCCGGAAGGCATCTACAGTACCGGCCAGCAGCCGGAAGACGGGCTGGCGCAGTCGGCGCTCAAGGTTGCGGAGCTCCTGTTCGATGCGAGCGTTGCAAAGGGGTGAGGGGGAGCAGAGACGAAGCGCGAGTGAGGTCGCTTGACTTTGCATTGTGATTTCAACGGAATAAGAGCTGGCGCGTGGTACGGCCGGCGCCTCCAGAAGCGAGACGTGATGCTTCGAGGCGAGAGGACGTGAAGTCCCAATCGTCCATATAGGATTTATACTAGGCCGAATTCGGAATCCTTGCGATTCCGTTTTGCATGGGTCCGCCGCCGTGGGGGATCAAAAGGACTTTCCCGCGCAAGCGTTCTCGCCGAGTTCAAGTGCCTACATCCGGAGACCCGTGGTGTCCCGGTGGTAACCCGCGGTTCCTTCGTCCATAATCCCACCGCGAACGGGATAGCGTGCCCATGGCTGAAGCGCATCCAGGCACTAGAGTTGGACGCAGGTTGGCGGCCATAGTCGCGGCTGACGTGGCAGGCTACTCGCGGCTCATGGGACTCGACGAGGTGGGCACCGCCCGCACACTCCGCGAACATCGCAAGGTTACCGACGCCGTCGTGGCGGAACACGGCGGTCGGCTCGTGAAGACCACGGGGGACGGCGTACTGCTTGAGTTTCCCTCTGTGGTCGATGCCGTCGAGTGTGCCGTGGCTGTACAGGCGGTGATGGTCCAACGGAACGACGGTATCCCGCAGGAGACGCGTATGCTGTTTCGGATCGGGATCAACCTCGGCGACATCCTGATCGAAGGCGATGACATTCTCGGCGATGGAGTCAACGTCGCGGCTCGGCTTGAAGGGATCGCTGAGCCAGGTGGAATCTGCATCTCGTCATCCGCTTACGAACAGGTTCGCGGCAAGGTCCCGGTCGATTTCACTGATTTAGGTGAGCAGACCCTCAAGAACATCGCCCGGCCAATCCGTGCCTATGCGGTTGGCCCGGGCGAAAATGCTCGTCTAACCGGCCCGCCGCCATCTTCTGCGCCGCATCTATCCATTGTGGTTCTACCGTTCGTAAACATCGGCGGCGATCCCGAACAAGAGTATTTCGTGGATGGGGTGACGGAGAGCCTGACCACGGACTTATCGCGCATCGGTGGCGCGTTTGTGATTGCGCGCAACACCGCGTTCACATTCAAAGGAAAAGCGATAGACGTGAAGAAGCTCGGACGTGAGCTAAACATCCGCTACGTGCTCGAGGGCTCGGTGCAACGGGGCGGCAATCGTATGCGGGTCAATGTGCAATTGATTGATGCCGAAAGCGGCAATCATGTTTGGGCAGAGCGGTTTGACGAGCAGATTGCTGATCTTTTTGAAATGCAGGACGAAATTGTATCAAGGCTCGCCAATACGTTGAACGCCGAGTTGATCGCCGCTGAGGCGAGACGAGGGGAGCGGGCACCCCGTCCAGACGCGACTGACTTGTGTTTCCAAGCGGCTGCTTGGGTCAACAGGGGCCGAACGCCCGAACACATGGCACGAGCGAGCGGCTTTATCGAGCGGGCATTAGTTCTCGATCCAGGAAACGTTGAGGCGCTGGTCGGTTCGGCAATGATTAATTTTGCGATTGGCGCGAGTTTTTTGACCGACGAGCGGATAGAACATCTCGCCGCAGCTGAGGCGGCCGTATCAGAGGCTCTATCCTTCGCGCCTAACCATCCTCTGGCCCATTTTGTACTGGGCCTTGTGCAAAGTTTTACGAACCGCGCGGCTCAAGGCATCGCCAATTATGAGCGCGCGTTGATACTGGATCGGAATATGGCACAAGCCCACGCTAACATTGGGATTGCCAAGTTTTTTCTCGGTCGCGGCGAGGAAATCGAAGCTGGTGTGGATCAGGCGCTCCGGCTCTCCCCCCGTGATACCCACATGTATATCTGGATAATGTTCGTGGGCGAGGCCAAACTTTGGCAAGGCAATGATACCGAAGCGATAGTTTGGTTGCGCCGGAGCGTTCAAGCGAACCCGAATTACCATCTTGCGCATCTCTATTTGGCGGCTGCGTTGGCGCAAGTCGGTGAACTGGATGAGGCGCGAGTTGCAGCGAAGGCAGGTCTTGCGCTCAATCCGAGTTTCAGTGTCCGCCGTTTTCGTACTAACTCTCCAAGCAACCATCCTGTGTATCTCTTCGGACGCGAGCGCGTCTGTGAGGGGCTGCGGGTGGCCGGGGTGCCGGAAGGATGAGGGCTTAGGAATTGGGACACACATAATCAGACCCAACGAAAGTCAGCCGGCGCCTCGTCGCAGTCTTCGCAGCAGTCGCCTCATGGGCTCACAAGGCTGGTTTCGTTTCGCTTGGACCCGAGAAGAATACGGTGCGCAGGAGCGTCGTGCGATCCACGAAACTTGGATATTGTCCAAGGCCTTTCAGGATCTCATGCGAGCGTGCAGGCCGTTACTGTAACGGATCACCTCATCCCCTCCAACATCTTCCGCGCCTCCCCCCAGCAACGCTCGTATCTCCCTCCGCTCGGCGATCTCATCCTTAGTGAACCGCCCGTGCTTGCGCGCATTCCGGTTGGCCCTCGGAGCGCCGGATCCCTTCGCGCCGCCGTGCATGCGGCAGCGCCTCTTGCCGCGCACCGCCGGCGCGCGGCACGCGCCACTGCTGCGAGTTTTGGCGCCGCAGCGCGGGCTCGCCGGCATCGGACCGGTCGTTCCGGTATGACGCTCATGCCTGCGCGTCCCGCCTTGGCATCGGCGGCATCATGCGCTCGCCTGCCGCGCGCGGCCTTCGGCGCCCGCGCCGCGGATGCCGGTGGCTTTGGTGGATCGGCTGTCGAGGCGAAGACGACGCGACTATTTGTGCTCGCCCAGAGCGAAGTCGTCACGCCGAATATCGTGGCGCGACGACTTCGCCATGGTGGATCCGGATGGAGGGCAATATCCGGTACGCTGATGTTTGATCGGTGACCGCGTCAAAGCAAACGAACTCGCGCGTTAAGCTTGATGCTGCGCAATCGGGTTAAATCGGGAACTCGGGCCGCCGACCTATCCATTTTAGTTCAGGCTAACTCCGCTGCGTGATTGATCCCGGTCGGAGTGCTTGATCCATTGCGTCAATTGTTGAGCGGCAATGACGAAATTTTGACGGGCGGTTAACCGACCTCGCCGACACTTCGAGAGCCAGACCGGAGACGTGGAAGTGTCCTTCCAACTGACCGTCTTGAAAGTGCTGGCCGGCCAGTCCGCCGGGCGTGCCTCTGTTGCCGAAATCCGGCACGCCGTCGAAATCCTGATGAACAGCGGCAAGGACTGGACCGATCGCATGAAGCGCTTGGCTCAGCATGCACCGGATCTGAATATCTTCTCGGCCAGATACGTTCTCTGCAATCATCAAGGCTGGGAAATCACCGATGAGGGACGGCAATTCCTCGCCGCGCTCGACGCGGCGGTCGCCAATCGGATAGAGCCACCGCATCGATCAGTCGCCGATCTGCAATCCAGCAAGCCCGCAGCAAAGCCAGTGGCGGAGGTCGCAAGATCGCTTGATCCTCCCCAACGACGTCGTGACAGGCCGCGACGCCGGCGGGGGAAGGATCGATCCAATCGGCGCAGGGCCTGAATTGGTTTGTCGGGCTTGGCGCGCGGCGCCGCATCAGGCCTTCGTTAGTGGAAACGCAATCTTTCTGACGGAGCATCGATCAGATTTGCATCATCTATTGATTGGCCACGGAATGGTTATCCTTCCCGACAGACGAAAGTCTGCGCGCAATCCGTCTTTGGATGATGCCCTGATCAGGTTTGACGACCTGTCGCTGTGCTGTACCGTGCGGGACATCACGGAGGATGGCGCCGCTGTGTGGGCAGACCAGCATTCCGAGTTGCCCGATCAGTTCACCCTCATCATTCCGCCGAGCAAGACCTGGTTGTGCCATGTGGTCTGGCGCAAAGGCGGATGGGTCGGCGTCAAGTTCCGCACTGAGTGAAACGCCTGCTCACGTCACGCTGAACGCGACGCCCACGGCCGTATGTCGTGGGCATGCGCAGGATCTGGCAATCGACGCGCGCTGACTGCACCGGGAAGGTACGGGACATGATCCCGCCGCGGCAACAGGCCCATGCTCGTCGTGGCCGTGCCGCGCCGGCGTCGTAGCCGGCTGTTCGATAGGGATTGCTCGCTCAGCCCTGAGGGAAGTGTGTCGCCCTCGCAACGTTGCAATTGTTCCGCTGGGGGCCGGGCGTGTTTGCTCTTCACCGGACCGCCGATTCATTCTCTAATGATAACGGACCTTCGGCGGCGATTGTATTTCGAAAATGTTCATTTGAGAACAGGTCCAGGAGGTCGCTGTCAGCGCCAGCGACCTCTTCGTTTTGCTTCATTTCGTTTTGCTTCACTTCGTTTTGCTTCATTGAATTTGCGGAGGGATCCTCCAATGCCGATACAGATGTGGGCCATTGCAGCTTCGATCGGCTGGACAGCCGTTGTGGGGACGATGCTGCTCTACATGATTTTTGGACCCAGCTAGGTCGATGTCGCGATAGTCACCACCAGGTGGACGACGCGGTCATGGTCTAAATCTCATTCCCTTCAGCAACTGCCGCGCTTCCCCCAACAACGCTCGAACCTGCTTCCGCTCGGCGATCGCATCCCCAGTGAACAGCCCGTGCTTGCGCGCGTTCCGGTTTGCTCTCGGCGCGCCGGATCCCTTTGCGCCGCCGTGCATGCGGCAGCGCC
This sequence comes from Bradyrhizobium macuxiense, assembly GCF_007993935.1. Classification (GTDB taxonomy): domain Bacteria; phylum Pseudomonadota; class Alphaproteobacteria; order Rhizobiales; family Xanthobacteraceae; genus Bradyrhizobium; species Bradyrhizobium macuxiense_A. The sequence goes on from NZ_VITY01000005.1 coordinate 466,855, forward strand.
TCTTGCCGCGCACCGCCGGCGCACGGCACGCGCCGCCGGCGCGCGTCTTGGCGCCGCAGCGCGGGCTCGCCAGCATCGGGCCGGTCGTGCTGATTTGACCACTCATGCCGGTGCGCCCTGCCTGGCATCGGCGGCATCGTGCGCTCGCCTGGCGCACGCGGCCTTCGGCGCCCGCGTCGCGGAGGCCGCGGTCTTGTCGGAGACGATCACGCTCGCATGCTGGGTGACGTTGCCGACGATGGCGTTGCCGCCGTCCTCCACCTTCACGTTCTGCACGGTGACGGCGGGCTCGCCATGGCTGCGGTAGCGGTTCAGCGCCTCGATCTGGGCGGGAAAGGTGCGGGCGAGCCGGCCGAGGGCGCGCGCCGCGCTGTCGTGCTGGGCGAGGTCGTCGGCATGCGCGAGGTGCTGGGCACAGCGCATCGCCATCACATGAACCGAAACCATCTGCGCCACCAGCATGGCCTCGACGGCATCGCGCGGGCGAATGCTCTGCACCATCGAGATCATGAAAGCGAGGTTGACCTCGCTGGGCTTGCCGCCGCTGACGCTGGCCCTGACCAATTGCCTGACGATGCCGTCCATCGCGTCGCGATCAGCGACCCCGAGCGCGTTCGCCATCAGCTGCTCGCCGAGCCTCGGGTCAGGGTGGTCGATCGCATATCCGCGCCGCGAGAGTTTGATCCGGGGGAGCATGGCTGCTTGCGGCCCGCCGGGTGCGGTGGCCATCGTCGGCACGGTGAGGTCGGGGGCAGTGGTCATGTTGATGTTCCCTGGAATGCGCGGCGCGCGCAGGCGATCGCTCGCTGCGGGCGGCGGTAGCGATGTCGATGTGGGTTAAGGATGTTCGACCGCGATCGCAGCCGGTGAGCCCGCTGTTGCGGGAGAGGGGACGCCTGTAGGGGGCGTTTGCACGATTTCGGAATATTGGAAATATGCCCCTGATTTGCCCGACGTGTCAAGCCGCCGTATCAGGCGCCGGCAGTGCGCCTGCTGCTTTGCATGGGGTTGTTTTCGCGTTTTTGGCGGCGCGCATCTTTTGCGGCGAGTTCCGCCACCGTCGTCAGAGGCCGGCGAGACACGATGCGACATCTGCGGTCGCGGATGCCCTGCGCGTGGCCGCCTGCGCGTCCCGCAACCCTCAATCCGAAGACATCGGGACGCGGATCGCTATACTGGCGACATCTTTGCGACAGGGCTGAAGACCCGCATCTGAGGACGCTGCTGAATGAGCGAGACCATTGGCTACCCCGATCCGGGCCTCGACCTGTCCGATGGTTTCAAGCCGCACACCTCGCATTGGGGCGTGTTCTCGGCGCGGCTCGGCAAGGCCGGTCTCGAAGTGCGGCCCTATGGCGGCGATCCCGATCCGAACGGCATCATCAACAACTTTCCCGGCGCGCTGCGCCACCAGGCGCGCATCGGCCAGCCCGCGATCCGCCGCGGCTGGCTCGAGCGCGGCCCCGGGCCCGACGAGCGCCGCGGCCGCGACGAGTTCGTCTCGGTGAGCTGGGAGCAGGCGCTCGATCTGCTCGGCGGCGAGCTGTCGCGCATTCGCGACACGATCGGCCCCGGCGCGGTGTTCGGCGGCTCCTATGGCTGGTCGAGCGCGGGCCGCTTCCATCACGCGCAGAGCCAGGTGCATCGCTTCCTCAACATCGCACTCGGCGGCTATGTCCGCTCGGTGAACACCTATTCCTCCGGCGCGTCCTCGGTGCTGCTGCCGCAGATCCTCACCGGCTATGAGGACATCACCAAGCGCAACGTCACCTGGGAGCAGATATCAGCCGAAACCGACATCGTGCTGGCGTTCGGCGGCATGGCGCTGAAGAACTCGATGGTCGCCGGCGGCTCGATCAGCAAGCATGTCGAGCGCGGTGCGATGCAGGCGGCGCAGCGCCGCGGCTGCGAGTTCATCCTGGTCAGCCCGCTGCGCGACGATCTCCCCGTCGAGGCCGGCGCCGAGTGGCTGACGGCGACGCCCGGCACCGACACCGCGCTGATGCTCGGCATCGTCCACACCCTGGTCAGCGAAGGCCTGCACGATCAGGCCTTCCTCGATCGCTACACCGAGGGCTGGCCGGTGTTCTTGCGCTATCTCACCGGCGAGGCCGATGGCGTGCCGAAGAGCGCCGAATGGGCCGCCGCGATCTGCGGCATCGATGCCGGGACCATCAAGGCGCTGGCGCGGCGGCTCGCCGGGCGGCGTGCATTGATCACCGTGTCGCATTCGTTGCAGCGCGCCGAGCACGGCGAGCAGCCGGTGTGGATGGGCATGGTGCTGGCGGCGGCGCTCGGCCAGATCGGCCTGCCCGGCGGCGGCTACGCCTATTCGCTCGGCGCGATCGGTTATTACGGGCGGCGTGTCAACGCGGTGCCCGGACCGACGCTCGGCCAGGGCCGCAACGGCGTCGCCGACTTCATTCCGGTGGCGCGTATCGCCGACATGCTGCTCAATCCCGGCACCACCTATCGCTACAATGGCGAGACGCGGACCTATCCGGATATCCGCCTGGTCTATTGGGCGGGCGGCAATCCGTTCCACCATCACCAGGACCTCAACCGCCTGCGCAAGGCGTTTGCGCGGCTCGACACGCTGGTCGTGCACGAGCTCGCCTGGACCGCGACCGCGCGCCACGCCGACATCGTGCTGCCCGCGACCATGACGCTCGAGCGCGAGGACATCGGCTATTCCAGCAACGATCCCTTGATGGTCGCGATGCACCGGATCGCCGAGCCGTTCGGCCTCGCCCGCGACGACTACGAGATCTTCGCCGACCTCGCCGAGCGGCTAGGGGCCCGCGAGCCCTTCACCGAAGGCCGCACGTCGCGCGAGTGGCTGGAACATCTCTACGAGCCGACCCGCAAGGCGCTCGCCGCGCGCGGGCTCGAATCGCCCAGTTTCGACGAGTTCTGGGCGCGCGGCAGCCTGGTGGTGCCGCAGCATCTCGACGACGGCGGCTCGCTGCGCCGCTTCCGCGAGGACCCGGTCGCGCGGCCGCTGCCGACGCCGAGCGGCCGCATCGAGATATTCTCGCAGAAGATCGCGGATCACGGCGATGCCGATTGTCCGGGCCATCCGGTCTGGCTCGAGAAGACCGATACGCCGACGCCGGGCGCGCCGTGCTTCCTCGTCGCCAACCAGCCGGTGACGCGCCTGCACAGCCAGCTCGATTTCGGCGGCCATTCGGTTGAGGCCAAGCATCGCGGCCGCGAGGTCGCGCGCATGAACCCGCGCGATGCTGCGGCGCGCGGCATCGCCGACGGCGACATCATCCGCATCTTCAATGCGCGCGGCGCCTGCCTTGCCGCGGTGCGCGTCACCGACGGCATCGCGCCCGGCGTGGTTCAGCTGCCGACCGGCGCCTGGTACGACCCGATGGACCCGGAGGAGGAAGCTACGCTCTGTGTTCACGGCAATCCGAACGTGCTGACGCGCGACATCGGCACGTCATCCTTCGCGCAGGGCTGCACCGGCCAGCTGACGACCGTCGAGGTCGAGCGCTTCAACGGCAATCTGCCGCCGATCCGCGCGTTCGATCCGGCGTAATTTTACGAGCGATCACGAACAAATCATCTGATGGCGCTGGATGGCGCCCGGCCGTTCGGCTACGGCATCGCGAGATCGCCCCTGATTGTCGGATAGTCTGAGATGCACCTGAAAACCCTGTCTTATCTTGCCATCGCCGCGACCGTCGCGTTCGGTGCCTCGAATGCATTGGCGCAATCGGCCGCCGAGCCGGCCTATGGGCCGGAGTTGCAGGGTTTCGAATATCCCTATCCGGTGCAGCATTATCGCTTCAGCTCGCAGGGGCAGGAGCTCGACATGGCCTATCTCGACGTCAAGCCGGCGACGCCGAACGGCCAGACCGCGGTGCTGCTGCACGGCAAGAATTTCTGTGCTGCGACCTGGGACGGCACCATCAAGGCGCTCAGCGGCGCCGGCTATCGCGTGATCGCGCTGGACCAGATCGGCTTCTGCAAATCCAGTAAGCCGGACCGCTACCAGTTCACCTTCCAGCAGCTCGCCGGCAACAGCCGCGCGCTGCTCGCCTCGCTCGGGATCGAGCACTCGATCATGGTCGGCCATTCGACCGGCGGCATGCTGGCGATGCGCTATGCGCTGATGTACCCGGACGCCACCGACCGCCTGGTGCTGGTCGATCCGATCGGGCTCGAGGACTGGAAGGCCAAGGGCGTGCCGTGGCTCAGCCTCGACAACTGGATGCAGCGCGAGACCCGCGTCACCGCCGACAGCATCCGCGCCTATGAGCGCGCCACTTATTACGCCGACACCTGGGATCCGTCCTACGAGACCTGGGTGCAGATGCTGGCCGGCATGTATCGCGGCGAGGGCCGCGCCGCCGTGGCGTCGAGCTCGGCGCGGCTCTACGACATGATCGCGACCCAGCCGGTGTTCTACGAGTTCGAGCAGATCAAGCCGCCGACGCTGCTGTTCGTCGGCGACAAGGACACCACCGCGATCGCCAAGGACACCGCGCCGCCCGAAATTCGCAAGACGCTCGGCAATTATCCGGTGCTGGGCAAGGAGGCCGCCAGGCGGATCCCGCATATCCAGCTGATCGAATTCCCCGACCTCGGCCATTCGCCGCAGATCCAGGCGCCGGCGCGCTTCCACGAGGCGCTGCTCGGCTGGCTGCAGCATCCGGAGACCGGCGCGACGCTGGTCAAATAGAGACCTCGACCCGCCGCGCGAAGCACCGGCCCTGCAGAGAATGTCTAGGCCTGCTCAGCGTTCTTCTTGGTGCGCTCCCGCGCGCTGGCGTGCAGCGGTGACGATCGCCGGACGCCGGGGCCCGGATGCACATGGACGTGCTTGGCGCTCAGCGGCTCGCCGCATTCCGAGCAGACCATCACGGGATCGAACATCTTCCCGCAGCTCTTGTGCTCGTGCAGCAACGGCCGGCCGCGTGCGTCGACCATGTGGATGTTGCCCCAGTGCACGATCGACATGATGATCGGATAGAGATCGAGCCCCTTCTGCGTCAGGATGTATTCGTAGCGCTTCGGCGCCTCCTGATATGGAATCTTGCGCAGCACGCCGAAGCGCACCAGCTTCTTCAGCCGGTCGGCGAGCAGATGCCGGGTGATGCCAAGCGATGCCTGGAAGTCATCGAACCTGCGGATGCGCAGGAAACATTCGCGCAGGATCAACAGGCTCCAGCGATCGCCGATCACGGCCACGGTGCGGGCCAGCGAGCACGGCTCCTCCTCGAGGGCATCCCATTTCATCAGCGTCTCCTGCGGGCTGCGACGATATCGCAAATCAAATTCTAAAACAGAACTAACGTCATTTCAATAGGATGCCTCCGTTGCAGCCGTCATCCGTGCATTGGATGACAAATATCATATTGACAGTTCCAAAATAGAACTTATGGTCCGGACCACGATCAACCGGCAGCGACAGGCGATTGCTGCCACTCGAAGGGAAGGGCGTTCCATGGCTGCTCCGCTCAAGGTCGAATTCCACTTCGATTTCGGAAGCCCCAACGCCTATCTCGCAGAGCTCGCGCTGCCGGGGATCGAGAAGCGCACCGGCGTGAAGTTCGACTACGTCCCGGTTCTGCTCGGCGGCGTCTACAAGGCCACCGGCAACATGTCGCCCGGCGAGTCGCTGCGCGGCATCAAGAACAAGCCCGAATACAACGCGCTCGAGACCGAGCGCTTCCTGCGCCGCCACAACATCACGACCTTCAAGTCGAACCCGTTCTTTCCGGTCAACACGCTGATGCTGATGCGCGGCGTCGTCGCCGCCGATTTCGAGGGGCTGTTCGAGCCGTATTTCCGCGCCGCCTATCACCACATGTGGTCCGAGCCCAAGAAGATGGATGATCCGCAGGTGTTCCGCGAGGCGTTCCTGTCCTCCGGCCTCGATATCGATCGCATCATCGCCCGCGCCCAGCAGGACGAGGTGAAGAAGAAGCTGATCGACAATACCAGCAATGCCGTGGCGCGCGGCTCGTTCGGCTCGCCGACCTTCTTCGTCGGCGACGAGATCTTCTTCGGCAAGGACCGACTGCGCGAAGTCGAGGACGAGATTGTCGCACAGCTGGCTGCCGGGCAGCGCAAGACTGCCTGAGCCAAAGATTCCTCAAGCCAACACATCAAGCCCGAAGGGCTGCGACAGGGAGGTTTCAGTGCAGGCGTTGACCCAGTTTGCCGAAGGAAGTGTGGAAGGCTTGCCCAACCGTATCCACGAGGTGATCAATCACCACGTCGTGGCGACGCCAAATCATCCGGCGCTGATCGACGACACGATGCGGCTGACCTATCGCGAGCTCGATCAGGCGGTCGATCGCGTTGCAGGCGCGTTGCAGGCGCTCGGCATCCGCGCCGGCGACCGCATGATGATCGTGAGCGAGAATTCGATTCCGCTGGCCTGCCTGCTGCTGGCGGCAAGCCGCCTCGATGTCTGGTCAATCGTGGTCAATCCGCGGCTGTCGCCGCGCGAGCTGGATCAGATCAGAGATCACAGCGGCGCTCGCCGCGTGTTGTTGACGGCCGAGGTGTCGCAAGAGGCGGCCGCGCACGCAGCGCGTTACGAAGCCACCATTCAGGATGTCGGCCCGCTCCGCGGCGTCGCCGTCACCAGCTTGAATCTGGCGACCATGGCCGAGCCGGTCGAAGCCGACGGCGCCGACCAGGTCGCAGTCCTGATCTACACGTCCGGCACCACCGGCACGCCAAAGGGCGTGATGCTGACCCATCGCAATCTGTTGTTCAGCGCCCGAGCCACCGCAAGCTTCCGCAAGATGGCGGCCGACGATGTGCAGTATTGCGTGCTGCCGATCTCGCATATCGTCGGCATCTCGCTGCTGACGATGACCTTGATGGTCGGCGCCACCGTGCGCCTCGTCGCAAAATACGATCCGGCCGCGCTGGTCAAGGCGATGGCCGAGGAGGGCATCACGATCCTGAACGGCGTGCCCGCCACCTACCAGCGCTTGCTTGAATACCGCCGCAATGCCGGCTTGCCGAAGCTCGGTCGCGGCCGGTTGCGCGTGATCTCGGTGGCCGGCGCGCCGCTCGACCTCGATCTCAAGAACCGGGTCGAGCAGGAGCTTGGCCTGCCGTTGCTCAACGGCTACGGCATCACCGAATGCTCGCCGGGCATCTCGGGTGTCCGGCCCGACAATCCGCGGGCCGATCACGCGGTCGGCGCCGTCATGGCTGGCATCGAAGCCAGGCTGGTCGGCCGTGATCTCAAGCCGGTTGCCGCAGGCGAGGTCGGCGAGCTCCATGTCCGCGGCCCGAACGTGATGCGCGGTTACTACCGCGCGCCCGATCTGACCGCCAAGGCGATCGATCCCGACGGCTGGTTTAACACCGGCGATCTGGCCCGCTTCGAGAACGATGTCCTCTACATCGTCGGCCGCACCAAGGAGATGATCATCCGTTCCGGGTTCAACGTCTATCCGGCCGAGATCGAGGCGGTGCTGAGCACGCATGACGCAGTTGTGCAGTGCGCTGTGGTCGGCCGGCCGGTCGAGGGCAATGAGGAAGTCGTGGCCTTCGTGCAGCTGATCAAGGGCTCGACTGCCACCGTGCAGGACCTGATGGCCCATGTTGCTCCGCAACTCACCTCGTACAAGCGCCCGACGGAGATTATCCTGATGGACGCGCTGCCCGCCACATCGACGGGCAAGCTGTTGAAGCACAAGCTGGCGGAGTCGCTGCGCAGCTGAGGCTGAGCCGTCAGACAGTTCACTCAAACAAGACCGGAGTACACCATGCAGAAGAGAAACAGGACGGTCGCCGTCATTGGTGCCGGTGATTTCATCGGCGGCGAGATCGCCAAGAAGTTCGCCTCCGAGGGCTTCACGATCTTCGCCGGCCGCCGCAACGGCGACAAGCTCGCGCCGCTGGTCAAGGAGATCGAGGCCGCCGGCGGCGAGATCCACGCGCGCTCGCTCGACGCGCGCAAGGAGGAGGAGATCACCGCCTTCCTCAACGACGCCGACAAGCATGCGCCGCTCGAGGTCTGCATCTTCAACATCGGCGCCAACGTCAATTTCCCGATCCTCGAGACCACCGAGCGCGTATTCCGCAAAGTCTGGGAGATGGCCTGCTACTCGGGCTTCCTGGCCGGACGCGAGGCGGCACGACTGATGACGGCGCGCGGCCAAGGCAACATCTTCTTCACCGGCGCCACCGCGTCGCTGCGCGGCGGCAGCGGCTATGCCGCGTTTGCCAGCGCCAAATTCGGCCTGCGCGCCGTGGCGCAGGCGATGGCCCGCGAGCTCGGACCGAAGAACATCCACGTCGCGCATCTGATCATCGATTCCGGCGTCGACACCGAATGGGTGCGGCAGCGCCGCATCGAGGCGCTCGGCCCGAACGCGCTCGACAATCCCGATCTCTTGATGCCGCCGGCCTCGGTTGCCGCGTCCTACTGGCAGCTCTACCAGCAGCCGAAGAGCGCCTGGACCTTCGAGCTGGAAATCCGCCCCTTCGGCGAGAAGTGGTAGGGAGCACGGCAGATGGAGCTCGCGCTATCCCCTGAAGACACGGCCTTCCGCGACGAAGTCCGCGCCTTCATCAAAGACAATTATCCGGCGGAGATGCGCGTCGCCAATCCGGAGACCGATCTCTCCAAAGAGCAGATGCTGCTGTGGCATCGCATCCTGCACGACAAGGGCTGGATCGCGCCGCTCTGGCCCAAGGAATATGGCGGCCCGGGCTGGTCGATCACCCGTCGCTTCATCTTCGAGCAGGAGACGACGCGCGCCGGCACCATGCCGCCGCTGGCGTTCAGCGTCACCATGGTCGGTCCCGTCATCTATACCTTCGGCAACGGTGCTCAGAAGGCAAAATTCTTGCCGCGGATTCTCTCCGGTGAGGATTGGTGGTGCCAGGGCTATTCGGAGCCGGGCTCCGGCTCCGACCTCGCCACGGTTCGCACCAAGGCGGTGCGCGACGGCGACCACTATATCGTCAACGGCCACAAGACCTGGACCACGCTGGCGCAGCACGCCGACTGGATCTTCTGCCTGGTCCGCACTGATCCCACGGCGAAGCCGCAGTCCGGCATCTCGTTCCTCTTGATCGACATGAAATCGCCGGGCGTCACGGTCCGCCCGATCATCACCATCGACGGCTCGCACGAGGTCAATGACGTCTTCCTGGAGAACGTCCGCGTCCCCGCCGAGAATTTGATCGGCGAGGAGAACAAGGGCTGGACCTACGCCAAATTCCTGCTCGGCAATGAGCGCACCAGCATGGCCGGTATCGGCCGCTCGACGCGCTATCTCAGCCGGCTGAAGAAGATCGTGAAAGCCGAGATCCCGGAAGATGATCCGGCGCATCTCGAATTCATCCGGGACATCGCCCGCGTCGAGCTCGACGTGCTGGCACTGGAGGCGACCGAGCTTCGCGTCGTCGCCCAGATGGCGCGCGGCATCGATCCGGGACCGGCCGCATCGCTGTTCAAGATCCGCGGCACGGAGATATTTCAGGACATCACCGAGCTGACGCATCGGGCGATCGGCAATTACGGGCTTGCGATCCGCGAGCATCCGGTCAGCGCCAATCACTTCATGCCGGGCCCCGACTACGGCCATACCGCATCGGAGAAATACCTCAACTCGCGCAAGCTCTCGATCTACGGCGGGTCGAACGAGATCCAGCGCAACATCATCGCCAAGGCGGTGCTTGGTCTCTAGCTACAAAGCAACGAGGATCGAATGGATATCCAGTTCACGGAAGAGCAGGAATTGTTGCGGTCCAGCGTGCAGCGGCTGCTGCGCGACCAATATGATTTCGACGCCCGCCGCAAGATCGTCGCGAGCGAAGAGGGGCTTGGCCGCAGGCAATGGGATGAATTCGCCGAGCTTGGCCTGCTCGCCGCGCCGTTCTCGGAAGCCGTCGGCGGCTTCGGCGGCGGGCCGCTGTCGACCATGATCATCATGCACGAGTTCGGCCGTCATCTCGTGGTCGAGCCGTTCGTCGAGACAGTCGTGGTGGCCGGCGGCCTGATCGAGCAGGCGGGTTCCGAGGCGCAGAAGCAGGCCTACATCGCCGACATCATCGCGGGATCGAAGCTCTGGGCGCTGGCCTGGACCGAGCAGGGCTCGCGGTTCGATCTCGCCACCGTCACCACCACCGCGCGCCGCGACGGCGACGGCTATCTGCTCACCGGGGAGAAGACCGCGGTGCTCGCTGCGCCCTGGGCGGACTATCTCATCGTCTCGGCGCGCACCTCGGGCCATCGCCACGATCGCGGCGGCGTCAGCCTGTTCGTGGTCGATCGCCGCGCAGCGAACCTCGATCTGCAAAGCTTCAGGACGATCGACGGCCGCCGTGCGGCGGAGATCAGCCTGCGCGGCGTGCGCGGAGAGCTGTTGGGCCGGGAAGGCGAGGGCGTCGCCGCGCTGGAGGCCTGCCGCAACCGCGCCATTGGCGCGCTCTGTGCCGAGGCGGTCGGCGCGATCGGCGAGCTGAATGACGCGACACTGGACTATTCCAAGACGCGCAAGCAGTTCGGTGTGACGATCGGCAGCTTCCAGGTGCTGCAGCACCGGATGGTCGACATGTTCATCGCGCATCAGGAGGCGCTGTCCCTGATGCAGCATCTGTCGCTCAGCCTCAGCGAGGGGGAGGCCGGCCTCTCCCGGCTGGCGTCGGGTGCAAAATCCAAGATCGGCTATGCCGGCAAGTTCGTGGCCGACCAGGCGGTGCAGCTGCATGGCGGCATGGGCATGACCGACGAGCTCAATGTCGGCCACTACTTCAAGCGGATTTCCTCCATCAACATCCAGTTCGGCGATCCCGCCTATCACGTGCTGCGCTATGCGCAGCTCGATGCGGTCGCCTAAAGCAAGAGAGGCAAGCATGTCAAAGGATGCAGTCATCGTTTCCACCGCGCGCACCGGCGTCGGCAAGGCGTATCGCGGCGCGCTCAACAACACCGACGGCCCGACCCTGGCCGGCCATGTGATGGCGGAAGCGGTGAAGCGCGCCGGCATCGCGCCCGGCGAGGTCGAGGACGTGGTGATGGGCTGCGCGATGCAGCAGGGCACCATGGTGATGAATGTCGCGCGCAAGGGCGCGATCCGCGCCGGACTTCCTGTCACCGTTGCCGGCACCACCATCGACCGGCAATGCGCCTCCGGCTTGCAGGCGATCGCGGTCGCCGCGCGCTCGGTGATGCTTGACGGCGTCGAGATCGCGATCGGCGGCGGCATCGAGTCGATCAGCCTGGTGCAGAATGAGCACATGAACCGGTTCCATGCGGTCGACGACGATCTGATGGCGATGAAGCCCGAGATGTACATGTCGATGCTGGAGACGGCCGAGGTCGTCGCCGAGCGCTACGGGATCGGCCGTGACCAGCAGGACGAGTACAGCCTCGAGTGCCAGCGCCGCGTCGGTGCCGCATTGCAGGGCGGCCGCTTCAACGACGAGATCGTGCCGTTCACGACCAAGATGGCCGTGGTCAACAAGGACACCAAGGAAGTCAGCTTCCAGCAGGTGACCTTGGCCAAGGATGAAGGCCCGCGGCCGGACACCACGGCAGAGGGGCTCGCCAAGATCAAGCCGGTGTTCGAGGGCAAGACCATCAGCGCCGGCAATGCCAGCCAGCTCTCGGACGGCGCCTCGGCCTGCGTGATCATGAGCGACAAGGTCGCCGCGCAGAAAGGGCTGAAGCCGCTCGGCATCTTCCGCGGATTCGTCGCTGCCGGCGTCGAGCCGGACGAGATGGGCGTCGGTCCGGTCGCGGCGATCCCGCGGCTGTTGAAGCGGCATAATCTCAAGATCGACGACATCGATCTCTGGGAGCTCAACGAAGCCTACGCGGTGCAGGTGATCTATTGCCGCGACAAGCTCGGCATCGATCCCGACAAGCTCAACGTCAACGGCGGCTCGATCGCGATCGGCCATCCCTATGGCATGACCGGCGCGCGGCTCACCGGCCACCTCTTGATCGAGGGCCGGCGGCGCAAGGCGAAATATGGCGTGGTCACCATGTGCATCGGCGGCGGCATGGGCGCGGCCGGCCTGTTTGAAATCATCCACTGACCGGAAGCGCGGGAGAGACTTGTGAAGACAGCAATCACCGAATTGTTCGGCATCCAGCATCCGATCATCCAGGGCGGCATGCATTATGTCGGCTTCGCCGAGATGGCGGCCGCGGTGTCCAACGCCGGCGGCCTCGGCATCATCACCGGCCTGACCCAGCGGACGCCCGAGCTGCTGGCCAAGGAGATCGCGCGCTGCCGCGACATGACCGACAAGCCGATCGGCGTGAACCTGACCTTCCTGCCGAGCTTCACCGCGCCGCCTTATCCGGAATATATCGCCGCGATCCGCGAGGGCGGCGTCAAGGCGGTGGAGACCGCGGGCCGCAGCCCGGAGCAGTACATGCCGGCGCTGAAGGCCGCCGGCATCAAGGTGATCCACAAATGCACCTCGGTGCGGCATTCGCTGAAGGCCGAGAAGATCGGCTGCGATGCGGTCAGCGTCGACGGCTTCGAATGCGGCGGCCATCCCGGCGAGGACGACATCCCGAACATGATCCTGCTGCCGCGCGCGGCGGACGAATTGACGATTCCGTTCGTCGCCTCGGGCGGCATGGCGGATGCGCGCAGCCTGGTCGCCGCGCTGTCGATGGGCGCCGCCGGCATGAACATGGGCACGCGCTTCATTGCGACCAAGGAAGCGCCGGTTCATGCCAATGTGAAGCAGGCGCTGCTCGATGCCGACGAGCTCGATACGCGCCTCGTGATGCGCGCGCTGCGCAACACCGAGCGCGTGCTGAAGAACAAGGGCGTCGATGAGTTGCTCGAGATCGAACGCGAGAAGGGCGCCAGGCTGAAGATCGAGGACATCCACGAGCAGGTCGCCGGCGTCTACCCGAGGGTGATGATCGAAGGCGAGATGAATGCCGGCGCCTGGAGCTGCGGCATGGTGGTCGGCCTGATCCACGACATCCCGACCGTCAAGGAGCTGATCGACCGCATCATGGCCGAGGCCGAAGCGATCATCCGGCAACGGCTGACCGGCTTCCTCGACGGCAAGTTTGAAATCACCGCGGCCCGCGCGGTGGCCTGAACGGGAGAGTGCCATGACCGAGCATGTCAAAGTCGAAATCGCCGCCGGCGTCATGACGCTGACGTTGCAGCGGCCGGAGAAGAAGAACGCTCTCACCGGCGCCATGTATGACGCGATGTCGGGTGCCCTGAAGCAGGCCGAGGCGGATCCGTCCGTCCGCGTGATTCTGTTCCAGGGCGACGGCGACAGCTTCACTGCGGGAAACGACCTGGCCGATTTCGCGAGCCAGGCGCGCGGCGAAAGCGCGGTCGATAGCCCGGCGCATCGCTTCATCGAGACCATCAGCAAGGTCGGCAAGCCGCTGGTCGCGGCCGTGCAGGGCAATGCGGTCGGCGTCGGCACCACCATGCTGCTGCATTGTGACCTGGTCTATCTCGCCGAGACCGCACGGCTGATCACGCCGTTCGTCAATCTCGCTCTGGTGCCGGAGGCGGCGTCGAGCTGGCTGCTTCCCTTGCGGATCGGGCACGCGCGCGCCTATGCGATGTTCGCGCTCGGTGAGCCGATGGATGCGCAGGGCGCGCTGGCATCGGGCCTCGCCAATGCCGTGGTGCCGCAAGCTGATCTGCGCAAGAAGGCGCATGACGCGGCGATTGCGCTGACCAAGCGGCCGGCCGGCTCGCTCAGCATGACCAAGGCGCTGATGCGCGAGCAGCAGCGGATCGCGGCGCAGATCGCCGAGGAAGGCGTGCTGTTCAAGCAGCGGCTGACGACGCCCGAAGCCCGCGAGGCCTTTGCCGCCTTCGCCGAGCGGCGTCAGCCTGACTTCACCAAGCTGTCGGCCTGAACCGGCAGCGAAATCCACGGAACCATCGAGGGAGTGACAAGCATGCACGTCGTCGGCAGCCATCAATATCCCGCCATGGAAACCGTGATCTACGGCAAGCCGGCCGCCGAAGCCTTGCGCGAGGAGGCCGAGCGGCTCGGCGCAAAACGCGTCTACCTGATCGCCAGCCGGACGTTGAACACCACGACCGACGAGATCGAGAAGATCCGCAAGGCGCTCGGCGACCGCCATGCGGCGACCTTCGATGGCGTGCCGCAGCACACGACGCGGGACGTGGTAACGCAGATCGCGCGGCAGGCCAGCGAAGCCGGAGCCGACCTCGTGGTCGCGATCGGCGGCGGCTCGGTGGTCGATGCCGCGAAGATCGTGCTGATGTGCATCGAGCACGAGATCTTTGAGCCGGCGGGGCTCGATGGCTTCGAGACCACGCCGGATCGCCGGTTCGGGCCGTTCCGCAACCCTAAGGTCCGGATGATCGCGATCCCCAGCACGCTGTCGGGCGGCGAGTACAATTCCGGCGCGCTGGTCACCGACACCAGCCGCAAGCTGAAGCAGATCTTCAACCATCCGATGATGATGCCGCGCAGCATCATCCTCGACCCGGCGATGACGAGATACACGCCGGAGAAGCTCTGGCTCGGCTCCGGCACGCGCGCGATGGATCACGGCATCGAGGCGATCTGCTCCAGTCGCCCCAACGTGCTCGTGGATGCGGTGTGCCAGCAGGGGCTACGCTATCTGCACGACGGCCTGCTGCGCACCAAGGCCAATCCCGGCGACGAGGCGGCGCGGCTGAGCTGCCAACTGGGTTCCTGGCTGTCGGCATTCGGATTGCAGTCGCGGGTACCGATGGGCGCCAGCCACGCCATCGGCCATGTGCTCGGCGGCACTTGCGACGTCCCGCATTACTTCTGCACGGCGGTGATGATGCCGAGCGTGCTGCGCTACAACCGCCCGGCGACGGAGAAGGCCCAGCAATCGATCGCCGCCGCCCTCGGCGCGCCGGGGCGTGACGCCGGCGAGGCATTCGCAGGCTTCATCGCGGAGCTCGGCCTGCCGCGGCGCCTCGCCGATGTCGGTGTCGGTGAAGACCGCTTCGAGCTGATCGGCAGGAACGCAATGCTGTCGATCTTCACCCGGGCCAACCCGCAACCGATCCGTGAGCCCGCCGACGTCGTCAAGATCCTGAAGCTCGCCGCCTGAGGCAACAGCATTTGGAACAGCCGCCATGACCGCCTTGCGCATCTTCTCCTATCTACCGAACCCGCGGGTCTGGAAGGCGACCATCGCGGCCCGGTTCTGCGGCGTCGAGGTCGAGGTCCGAGGCGCCTCGGGCAAGGAGTTGCGGGATTGGCTGTGGGATTACGATGCCCATCCACTGTCGGAGCAGGAGCGCGGGGAGCTCGCCTCGCTGGCGCGGACCGGGAAGGTCGGCCTGACCGGTGCGCAGCTATACAAGACCGATGCGTTCATGGCAGCGCATCCGTTCGGCAATGTGCCCGCCGCGTTCGGCGCCGGCGGCAAGGTCGGGATCTTCGAATCCAACAGCATCATGCGCGCGGTGGCGCGGCTCGGCGAAGCGGCGTTCCCGCTCTACGGGCGCGACGTCTACGAGGCGTCAAGGATCGACAGCTTTCTCGATGTCAGCCTGGTCTTTGCGCGGGATTCGCAGATCTATCTGCTCGCGCTGTCGGGCGGCACGGTCGACGCGGCCATTCATGACCGCGCCAGGGATGCGTTCGCGATCTATGCGTCCGGAATCGAGCAGGCACTGTCGCGACGGCGCGAGACGCTGGTCGGGGATGGCATCTCGATTGCCGACATCTGCTTTGCCGCCGAGCTCGCGCTGTTCATGAACGAGTACGGGCGGAGCGAGCAATTGGACAAGCAGGGATTGACCAGGATCCTGCATCCCGGGGTGCAGGATGAGTATCCGCTGATGTTCGCTCATTTTGCCCGGCTGGTCGCGCACGCGCATTTTGCGCCGGACCTCAAGCCTTATGTCGAGAAGCTGCGATCGAAGGCAGCGGCCTGACCATGACACCTGTTGGCTCTAACGCGGAGGGTTGATCGCATGTCCGCACCCGTCTGTCTGATATCCGGCGTTGGGCCCGGCACCGGCTCGGCGCTTGCCAGAAGGTTCGCCGAGGGCGGCTACCGCGTCGCGCTGCTGGCCAGGAACGAGGAGCGGCTCGCCGCGCTCGAGAAGCAGCTGCCGGGCGCAAAGGCCTATCGATGCGACGTCTCCGATCCCGCGCAGGTCGAGACGGTGGCCTCGGCCGTGGAGCGAGATCTCGGCAGCCCCGGCGTCGTGATCCATAACGCCGTCGGTGGGGCGTTCGGCACCTTCCGCGAGATCGATCCGCAGATCCTCAATCGCAACTTCCAGGTCAACACGATGGGCTTGCTGTATCTGGCAAGGCGGTTTGCCCCGGCGATGATCAGCGCCGGCAAGGGCGCCATCGTTGCGAGCGGGAATACCTCGGCGTTGCGCGGCAAAGCCGGGTTCGCAGGGTTCGCGCCGACCAAGGCGGCGCAGCGGATCCTCGCCGAAGCGATGGCGCGCGATCTCGGGCCGCAAGGCGTTCACGTTGCCTATGTCGTGATCGATGCGGTGATCGATCTGGAGTGGACGCGGAAGCGCTGGCCTGAGCGGCCGGACGACTTCTTCATCAAGCCGAAAGCGATCGCGGACGAGATCTGGCACGTCACCCACCAGGATCGCAGCGCGTGGTCGTTCAATGTCGAGATCAGACCGTTCGGAGAAGTCTGGTAGGCGCTGCGCGGCGGTGGTGAGAGCCGATCAATTCATAAAGGCCAAGGGGAAATTCGATGTCGTTGAAAAAGCTTGCGGTATCCATTGCAATGCTCGCCGCGTTTGCTGCGGCTCCAGTCCGCGCCGAAACACCTGGTATCTCGGAATCGGAGATCAAGGTCGGTGCGACGTTCCCGTTCAGCGGCCCGGCATCCCCGCTCAGCAACACCGGCAAGGGCCTGATCGCCTATGTCCATTCCGTCAATGACCGCGGCGGCGTCAACGGCCGGAAGATCAACCTCATCACCTATGACGATGCCTATACTCCGCCCAAGGCGGTGGAGCAGACCCGGAAGCTGATCGAGAGCGACGAGGTGGCGTTCCTGTTCAGCCCGCTCGGGACGCCCGGGATCGGCGCAACCATCAAATACGTGACCGCGAAAAAGGTGCCGCATCTCTTCGTCGTCAGCGGCGTGACCAAGTTCACGAACTTCAACGAGTTTCCGCTGACCACCACGGGACTGCCGAGCTACAACACCGAAGGAAAGATCTACGCCAAATACATTACGCAGACGGCGCCCGATGCGAAGATCGCGATCCTCTACCAGAATGACGACCTCGGCCGGGACTTCGTGGCCGCCTTCAAGGAAACCTTGAAGTCCGACTTCGACAAGAAGGTCGTGACGTCTCCCTATGAGGTCACCGAGCCCACCATCGAATCGCATGTGGTGACGCTGAAGGCGTCGGGCGCCCAGGCATTCCTGGTCGCCGGCACGCCGAAATTCGCCGCGCAGGCGATCAAGAAGGCGAGCGAGATCGGCTGGACGCCGCTCACCGTCGTCAACTACGTGTCGAGCTCGGTCTCTGCCACCATCGTGCCCGCGGGAGCCGACAAGGCGGCGGGCGTGGTGGTCGCGACCATCACCAAGGATCCGAACGACAAGAAGTGGGCCGACGATCCCGGCATGAAGTGGTATCGCGCCCACTTCGAAAAATATCTTCCCGGCGCCGATATCGGCGACAACAACTATCTGTTCGGCACCCAGCAGGGCCAGATCCTGGAACAGGTGCTCAAGCAGTGCGGCGACGACCTGTCGCGCGAGAACATTGTGAAGCAGGCGCGCAACATCAAGGGACTGGTGCTGCCGACCCTGATGCCGGGGATTACGATCAACACCGGCCCCGGCAACAGCATGGCCTACACCCAGCTCCAGCTGCAGCGCTGGACCGGAAGCTCTTGGGAGCAGTTCGGCGGCGTGCTGAGTGCCGACACGAACTGAGCTGTCGTATCGATTGGCTGCGTACTAGTGAAGCCGTCGTGCGATCGGCTTCGCCAGCGCGCTATGCCAATCCCATTGCGATGATCGGCCGCTCGACCGCAGGCTCGTCAGAAACGCCGTGGTCTTCGGCTGCACCCGCGAGCCGTCGATCACCTCGAGCTGGCCACAGCGGTTGAGCGTGTGCAGCTTGCGCCCGGTCCATAGCGGCCCGGGCTGGAGCAGATGCCGAACCGCCTGCCTGTACGTCGTCGGCGACAGTTCGAGCACTTCCGCAAGCCCGAGCGCTGCGCCGTATCCGTTGGTGCAGTCCTGCACCGGCCGCCACAGCTTGCCATTGACGGTCACGAAGTTGCCGGCCGGCCGCGTGGTGGCGCGATCCATCAGGATCGGATTGGCCGCATGCGGTTGCCAGGGGCCGAGCAATTGCTCGGCGTAATAGATCGCCAGCGTGTCGGAATATCCGCCGGTGCCGTCGCGCCAGGCCCCGAACATGTAGTGGAGGCCGTTGTGCTGCGTGATCGTCACGTCGGCAAGCTCAAGCCCGGACAGCAGCGTCGAGTGCCGCTCCCACTTGTCCGGAAAGCGGATGCATTTGTAGATGGGAACGTCCCGATGCGCGGTGCTTTCCGGGATCATCCAGAGCTCGCCATTGTGCTCGATCATGAACGGGTAGGAGAGATGCCAGGGCTCTTCCAGCACCGGCATGACCGGGCCGATCGGCCCGTTGCCGTCGAATTCGATCGCGGAGATGATGCCCTTGTTGGTCCGGTGGTCGAGGTCTTCGAAGAACACGAAGGTCCGGCCCTGCCATTTCACCGGCACAGGATCGGCATAGAAGTGGTTGCCGGGATCGGCGAGCACGTTCCAGGCCGGTCCCGAGAGGTCGCCGGTGCGCCAGATATCCGTATCTCCTGCATAGCGCCAACCGATGTGCCAGTGCGGCGCGTAGCAGCACAGGCGATAGATTTCCTTTGCGATCGACGTCGCCAGGCCGCGCAGGACAAACGGCGCCGGGTTGGGCGCTGCGCTGCTGAGTGCCGGAACTGTCAATTGCGGCACCAGGCGCGGAGCCCCTGACAGGATCGGCGGCAGCATCGACAGCGTGCGCGCCATCACCGTGTCGAGCCCGCCGCTCAGGCCGGCTGCGATTTCCGCCGAGGGGTGGCCGCGGTCCATCACGGCGCCGTCGAGCTCATTGACGATTTCGATCACCGGCAGATCACCGGCGAGAATGGCCGCGAGTGCTGCGTCTTCGCCCGCGTGCCCGTTGAACCGTGGACGGAGATACAGTTTCGCGGAGCAGCTCGGATCCCGCTCGGCGGCGGTGAAGTCGACCACCACGTCGGGGCTGCCCGCGCGCGGCCGCTCCGGGATCGGTTTCACCCTGTCGGCGCCGCCGGCCTTGCCCTTGCGCAGGACGATGCGTTCGAGCTCGAACAGCATGTCGAGGCCGGCGGGTCGCGGTGCCGACGTCGTAATCCAGGCGATTTGAACGGGAATATCCTGATCGTTGACGCGCAGCGACTCACGGCACATCCAGAGCCGCGGCTGCTCGCGATCGCAGCGAAACTCGATAATCATGGCCAGCCCAACTTCCTAGTACGCGTCCGCCCCCACAGCGTCGCCGAGAATGCGGACGTATTCCTCTATCATGGCATCCAACGAATAGCGCGATTTCAGGCCCACGGCGCTTTGCCGCAGCTGATCACTCAACACACGATCGGTCAGGACCTGCGACACGGCGGCCGAGAATTCGGCTTCGTTCGCAGCGTCGACGAACACCGCTGCGGGCTGCCCCTGGTAGGACAGCACCTCGCGCAGCACGGGGAGATCGTTGACGACGCAGGGAATGCCGGCGCTCGCGGCCTCGACCGCGGCGAGGCCGAAGGTTTCGGCCTGCGAGGGGAAGACGAAGACATCGAGGCAGGCCAGAAAATCGGCCATCTGGCGCGGCGGAATCTCGCCGATGAAGTGCAGCCGGTCCGATACTTTCAGCTCGTCCGCCAGGGTGCGGAGCCGTCCCTCATCCGCGCCCTGGCCCGCGAGGGCAAGGTGCCAGGATGGGTCGGCCGCCAGCAGGCGAATTGCCGCATCGAGCCGCTTGTGCGGGTGCAGCCGCGCTGCGCAGCCGAGCAGAGTGCGGTCCGGCGGCAGCTTGAACTGCTGCCGCGCGAGGTCCTTCGGCAGGCTGTGTGACTTGTCGTCGAAGCCGTGCGGGACGTGCTTCATCCGCGACCGGTAGGGCGCAGGATAGCGTGCGTATTCGCGCTCCATGTCACGCGAGTTCAGCGTGATGCACTGGAAGAAGCCGGTCGAGCCCATGATGATGTCGGCGGCCCGCACCGGCATGCTCATCGACAGCGCAGAGGATACCTGGTTGGCGATCACCGGGGCGCGGCTGACGAGGCGCGACACGCCTGCGCCGATCACGTTCCCGAAATGCTGGAAGGTCAGTACGGCATCGGGATTGATGGTCCTGAGATGACCGCCGAGCGTCCACAGCATGCGCAGCAGCGCCAGTGGATTTCCGGGCCGGGTCTGCGCGCAATAGAACGTGCTGGGCGGTTCGTCGAAGGACTCCGATTTGCGGAAGAAGAACAGGTTGGCGACGTCATAGCCGCGCGCGGTGAGGCCGGCGCCGAGCAGCCGCGAGATCTCCTGCGCGCCAGCGTTCTCGGCCTGGGTCTGCACCAGGACGACACGCAGCTTTCGCTCGTTCGGTCGACCGCGCGATGCGCTCGATACCTCGCGCAATTCTATGCTTGGCGTGTATTGGAGCACGGATGCCTCACCCGTTGAAGGAGCGGATTCGGCCCCTTCATTTTTGCGCGCGTACGTATCACGCGAAGCGCGCTCGTGCATCGAGTAGCGCGTGTTGAGGTTACTGCTCATTTAGCAATCAGACATCTGCCGGCAATCGAAAGCTGTTATCTCACGGAAAGGGTACCGCCGGCTCGTTAACTAATTGGTTACGGCAGCGCAGAGAGGGGGTAACCGGCGATTAACCATAGATATTTACGGTGGGGCGGTACTGTCAGTTGAATTCGAGTCAGAATCCATGAAGTTCGGCAGCCGAATAGGCCCGAGACGTTCCGAAGTCACGGAACCCGCAGCGTCGTGGGAAACTGCCGGCGTTCCGACTGGCCAATCTTCCGCGGAAACCACTAAGGGCGTGCTTAGCATTCCAGGCGTGCTGGCCTTTTTCCGCGAGAAAGGTCAACACATCCTGATGCTCGCCGCGGTCATCTTCGCGGTCGGTGTCATTCTGTTGATGTTGATCCCGGCGCGTTACGCCGCGACGGCGCTCGTCGTCGTCGACCCGCGCGAGCAGCGCGTGACCACCGACCAGGACGTCCTGCCGGGGATCGGTCAAGATGCCGCAGCATTGCAGAGCTATGTCGAGATCGCCAAATCCGACGGATTTCTCGGGCCGCTGATCGACCAGCTCAAGGTCGCCGAGGACAGCGACATCTCCGGCGGCAAGACCGACACCACGCGCCTGCTCGACCGGTTTCGCAACCGGCTCGATATCTCAAGGCGCGGACTAACCTATGTTATCGCCATCAAGTTCACGTCCAACAACCCGCAGCGCGCGGCGTACTACGCCAATGCGATCGCCGAGGCGTTCGTCGCCAGTCAGCGCGGGACGCGCACCGTGGCGACCGACGAGGCCGCCGACTGGCTGAAGAGCCGGCTCAAGACGTTGAACGACCGGCTGCGGTCTTCGGAAGATGCCGTCGCCAAGTTCAAGCTCGAGCACCGCATCGTCAACGCCGGCAAGGAATCCACCACGCAGCAATTGCGCGTCACCGACCTGACGCAGCAGGTGGCCGCGGCGCGCGCCCGCACCGAGGAGGCCAAGGCGCGCTATGAGCAGTTGCAGCGCGACCTCAAGGCCAATGTCGATGGGCCGGTCAAGCAGGACCTGCTGAGCGCGTTGCGCGCCCAGCGCTCCGCGCTCAACGACCAGATCGCGCAGAAACGCGGGGTGCTCGGCGATCGTCATCCCGACCTCGTGATGGCGCTCAGCCAGCTCAGCGATCTCAACCGGCAGATCGACATCGAGCGCAAGAAGAACATCGACACCGCAAAGTCGGAATACGAGGCGCAGCGCGATCAGCAAAAGGCCGTCGAGGATCAGTTGAAGGCGGTTGAATCGCAGATTCTGGTTGACGGTCAGGCGTTCGTTAAGCTGCAGGATTTGCAGCGCGACGCCGACGCCAACAAGAACATCTACGAGCAGTTCCTCTCGCGCTACAAGACCACCGACGAGCAGCGGCTGCTGCAGAGCTCGCAGACCAAGGTCGCATCTCCGGCGACGCCGCCGATCCGGTCGACGCTTCCGCCGCTCCCGCTGTTGCTCGTCGTGCTCGCGATCGTCTCGCTGCTGACGTCGACCGCGATCGTCGCCGTTCCCGGCCTGAATCTGAAGCTCCCGGTCAAGGCCATTCCGCCGCTCCGCCGTGCCGAGGCGCCCGTATCGACGCCGGCCGCGGCGCCGGCCGCGCCGCAATCTGCGTTGCCGCCGGGATTGCCGGTGCTGGCCCGCATCCCCAACATGGTGTCGCCGGATGCCGTCAAGAGCGTCTGGCAGACTCCGATTTCGACGACGGCCGAGCCCGACCTCAGCCCGCATCTTCAGTTGCTGATCGAGAACATCGAGCAGCTTCCGGGTGACCACGGCAAGGTAGCGCTGCTGCTGTCGGTCGAGACCGGGGCGGGCGGCAGCACCGTCGCGCGGTCGCTCAACCGGTCCGCCGTCAAGAACGGGATGCTCAGCGTCCTGATCGAGATGGAATCGAAACGCGCCGAAGTCGTGCCGCCGCAAGGCTCGGGGATCATCAAGGCCGATCTGCCGTCCGTCGTCGAACTGCTGGGCGCCAGCAGCAAGGCGCCGCCCTATCCGCCGGACGATATTCGCGCCGATTTCGGCCTGATCATTGTCGATGCATCGTCGCTTGCCACGCAGCCGGCCGCGGTGGCGCTCGCCGACCATGCCGACCTCGTGATCCTCGTGGTTCGCGAGGGCGCCACCGACGCGGCCGTGATCGCCAAGGCGCGGGCCGACCTGTCGAGCTTCGGCTCGGTCCCGACCGCGCTGGTCGTCAATCGCGTGGCGGCCAACGCCACGGTCCGCAGTCCCCAGGGCGAAGCCCTGGGATTGGCGAGCTGAAGGTGATCTAGCTCAGTCTTAGTCGTTGCTATCCGCAACGCGGACGGTGTAGGCGCTGCCCTTCGACGACGATAGATGGGACAGCACCAGAACTGACGGGTCGACGCCGGTCCGGCGGCGGCACAGCACGTTGAGCGCGATGGTTGCGATGACCAGAGATGCGGTCGCCGAGATCGCGGCGCCGAGCACGCCGAGCCAGGGGATCAGCACGACGAACCCCAGCAGCCGCAACGCCACGTTGGCAGCGACCACCGGAACGTAATCGCGCTCATGCCCTGTCAGCTGCAGGACCGCAGCGGACGGCCCGCCGGCCGCCTGGAACGCCGTTCCGATCGCGAGCACGATCAACACCCACTGCTGGGCGGCGAAATGCGGTCCGAACAGGCCGAGAAGGTAGGGAGCGCCGACCCAGACGATGACGAGCCCGCTGAGCACGCAGAGCGCGGTCACCTCGGCCATCAGCTTCAGCGTATGTTCGAGCTCGCGGTGGTTCTTGCTGAAATACAGCGACGGCAGCCGGCGCGCGCCGAACGTATAGAGCGCAGCCGACAGCATGGCGAAGATGTTCGCCAGGCGCGACGCGGCGAAATAGACGCCCGCAGTGGCCGGATCCAGCATCCAGTAGACCAGGATGACGTCGAAATACTGGTTTGCCGCTTCGAGAATGGATGCCAGCCAGAAGCGGAATGCGCTGCGATTCCAGCGCGAGGTCTCGAAGCGCGCGGTGACGGAGCGCAGGTTCGGCAGCACGCGCACGATCGATACGATCTGCACGACCAGCCCGAGCGCCATCGCGACGCTCATCGCGGTGAACAGCTCGGCAGGCGTGAGCTGCCGGTGGCTGAACAGCACCGCGATCAGGATCAGGACAACGGCAACTCGCCAGAAGAACTCGCGATTGCCTTCGCCCATCAGGATGCTGACCAGCGATCGCGCGATCTGGCTGCCGAGCATGAGCCCGGCATTGACCGCGGTGAACGCCGAGACCGAGAGGATCAGCAGCCACCATTCGCCGCGCAGGGTTGCCACCGCGGCGATCGCGGCGATCGAGATCAGCATCCCGATCGCCGAGTTCCTCAGGCTCGACAGCAGCACACCCTTGGTGAACTCGGCCTGACCGCGCACCTCGTATTCATTGAGGAAGCGAACCAGCAGCAGCTCCTGGCCGGCAAGGCCCACGACCGAGGCGATCTGGGCGATGGAGAGCAAGGTTGCGAAGTCGCCGAACGCGTCGGGCGTCATCGCCCGCGCGGCCAGCGAGAACAAGGCGAACGCAAGCCCGCCGCTGCCGACCTTGAGGAGGATGGTCCCGGCAACGCCGCGCGTGACATCGCGCCGAAACATTTGGAGCACAGAGGCAATCACCAGAGACGTCTCAATATCCTGTCAGGCTGCTGTCCGTAGCAATCGGTGAGGTCAGGAGTGTTAATGTTCTCTTGCTAATATTCCGTTCCTTCCGACGGCTTGCACGCCAAACAGTTGTGAACCCGGCCAATATGTCGCGCTGCCCCATTCTGGAACGCCCGTCGTCCTCGCTGTCTCCAAACGGCGCAGGCCGTGTTGCATTTCACCGCATCGTCGGCATCGTGGGTTGCGCCGGTTGAGGCCGCGTGAGCGCGCGAACGGCGTCCGTCGAAGCTCCACGGCCGGGCAATGGTCCCGCCTGCCTGCTGCGGAGCTTCCAAGGGATCAGTTTCATGGCCGCTTTTGCTGCAAGCCATGTGCCGCGAAACGGCCGGTCGCCATCCATGCCGTTTCGTTAACCTCAATAACGGAACTCGTCCTGCTCGCTTGGCGTGGCGGCAGGGCAGGCAAGGAAATTGCAGTTCGATGGCCTATTAGCCGTCGGAGCGGACAAAGATGATTGCCGAGGAAAGCACGACCCAGCCGATCGCAGCTTGCGAGGCTGATATTATTGAAACAGACGTTGCCATCGTTGGTGCCGGTTTGGCAGGCTCGCTCGCGAGGGCCGTGCTTGTCCGGGCCGGGTATCGGGTCATCCTGATCGACAAGCGGTCGATCCCGCCGGATGAATTCCGCGTCGAAAAGGTTGCGGGACGGCAGATCGATATCTTCCGCCGCCTCGGCTTCCTCGAGGACGTCGAGGCCGTCTCCTCGTCCTATGACCGCGTGCTCAACATCAGGGGCGGCAGACTGGTCGATATCGGCGTCGGACGATCCTATGGGGTTTCCTATGCCGACCTCGTCAACATGGCGCGCGGCCTGATGCCTGAACCCTCGAGCCTCCTGCTCGACCAGGTGACCAATGTCAGCTGCAGCGAGGATCGCCAGCAACTGACGCTGGCCTCCGGGAAGCGTGTCGTCTCGCGCCTGGTCATTCTGGCGACCGGCATGGCGAGCGCGCTTGGCTACACGCTCGGAATGCGCCGGCAGATGATTGCCGCGCGGCACTCGGTCACGTTCGGCTTTACGATCGCGCGGCCGGATAACGCGCCCTTCGGCTTCGACGCGCTGACCTGCTACGGCAAGGAGGCGGCCGACGGCGTCGACTATCTCAGCCTGTTTCCGATGTCGGGCGGCATGCGGGCGAACCTGTTCATGTTCCGCGATCCGACCGATCCGATCATGCGCGAGCTGCGCCGCGACACCAGGCGGACGCTGCTTCGCCTGATGCCGGGACTTGAACCCTATCTCGGTGATTTCGGGATCGTCGGCCAAGTGCACAACTGGGTCATGGACCTGTCGGTGACCGAGGGCCATCTGCAGCCGGGTATCGTGCTGATCGGCGATGCATTCCAGACCAATTGTCCTGCGGCCGGCACCGGCGTGAGCCGCCTGCTGGTGGATGTCGAGCGGCTCTGCACCGAATATGTGCCGCGCTGGCTCGAGACCGACGGCATGGGCACGGAGAAGATCGAGCAGTTCTATTCCGATCCGGACAAGCTCGCCGCCGACCGCCACTCGCTGCAACTGGCGCGTTACCGCGAAGCCTTGACCTCGAACACCGATGTGCGCTGGACGCTGCAGCGGCAGCTGCACTTCCTGCGCCGCATGGTCACGCACCAGGTGGACCGGATTCATCCGGGATGGGTCATGCGCGTTCGCAGCGCGCTCCGGTAGGTGAAAGCCGCATCTCCGCGGCTCCATCGCATCATCCGAAATGTGCGAAGCGGGTTTCCCTCGCGGCAAACGCGCGGCGTCTGCCGCGAACTCCTGCGCAAACGATTGAAGCGCGATGATGGTTCAGCGCGAACCCATCGCGCTTCAGCGCGTGCCGGTCGAGGTGCGGATCGGTCTGAGGTCGGTCACGCGCTTGGCGGCCTGCTTGATCCAGGGCGCCTGCTTCAGGGCAAACAATGCCAGCGAGCCGGCGGCGCTGCCGGCCTGCGTCACGCTCGACATCGGCGTGGGCTGACCCCCGAACTGCATCTTGTAGGGCTCGTCGCCGATGGTGAAATCCAGCACCCGGCCGCCGCGCTCGATGCAATCCTTGGCGACGCTCTCGAACGTCAGCGCGCCGATCGACTGGCTCTTGTACCCCTCCACGTCGAACGCCGTCATGACGACGAGGAGGCTGTCGCGGTGGATCAGCCCAAGGGCGGTCGCGATCACGTTGCCGTCCATCTTCATGGCATAAAGCCGGGTAAAGGAGCCCATGCCGCGAAGCGCCACGCTCGAATAGAAATCGAAATACTCCGGGCGCTGCAACAGGTCGCCGTCACCCTGGGCATGGAAGCGCGGCCCGCGAAACTTCCGCATCGTCTCCATGGCCTCGCCGATGGAAGCGGCGTCGTTGCAGCATGAGAAAGTGAGCGTGCCCTTCTTGTGGATCTGGCGCCATTTCTTTGCCAGCTCCTTCATATAAGACTTGCCCAATGCGTTGAGCTGCCATTGCTCGAACGGCGCGGCCAGCACCGTCGCGTAGGCATTGGTATCCATCAGGCTGCGATGCGGTGCTCCGAACAGATTCTCGATCGGCATCTTTGCATCGAGCAGCTTGGGTATGCGCAGCAGGTCGAATGGCCGGAGCAGTTGCCGAAGCTTCTGGCAGGTGCGTCCGTCCTGCAGCAGCTCGGCAAATGTCTTGATGCTGCACACCGGCGCCAGGTAGTCGGACACGCGAAGGTCGGCGAATTCGATCGTCCGCATCGGTCCGCGCCGCACGCGCAGCATCGGAAGCACCGCCGCCAGCGCTCCGGTTGCGCGCGAGCGGACGACGACGACCAAGGGCTTCGCTGCCGCGGCGGGAGCGAGCTTGCGATAGAGGCTGTCCAGCCATAGCGGATGCTGGAAGGCGGTCGCGTCCGAGCCGTCGAACAACGTCGCGTATTCTTCAGACAGGAAGTCGAATGCGTCGTCGATGCAGACATCGAACGCGTCATCATTCTTGTTCATGTGAAACCAAAAGCAAACGAGTTTTCAAAACGCCGATCGAGCCGGCCTCTCATCCTTATAGCAAAGGCCGATGACGGCGCGCACTGGTAGAATACGATTTGTATTAATGTCGTGCATCGAACTTTGCATATTGTTGCTGGTGGAGCGTCGCTGCGGCTGAAACGACCGCCGCTTGCTGTCGGCGCAGCACTGCCGTGGCCGTGCGAAGCGAGCATGGTTAACGACCTCTTTGCGGCATCGACTGATCGAGGTGTGACGAGACATCGCGCGTTGTCTGGACCGGATATTGCAGTTAAGGGCATGTAAGCACTGGAGCCCTTGCTGAAATGTTGAGTCATAGCCAGAACGCCCGCATTTCCGATGCAATTTCGTCTGCGCGCTCCGATCGCGAGGGCACCCAGAGTCTCGATTCAGATGTCGCTGTTCCGCCTGTCCGAATTTGCGACACTTCGCGTGGTGAGCCGCCGGCGCACGCGACCAGTGTGCCGAACCGGTCGTCTCTGCCGAATGGCATGCGGGAGCGTCGGACCAATCCTGTTGGCAGGGCCGCGACTGCCGGCGTCCCGCGGGAAACCATCGGCGGGTTGCGGCTCGCCGTGCTCGATCGCGAGCAGACCGCCGACTTCATGGTCGAGGCCGTGTACCCGAACCGGCGCGCCAATCGTCCGCTCTATCTGACCTCGGCCAACGGAGAAGTATTGTCGCGTTGCTCGACCGAGCCGATGACCGATCGGCTGTTCCGGGCCGCCGATCTGATCAATGCCGACGGGCAGCCGCTGGTCATGGTGTCCAGGCTGCGGTCGTCGAAGCCGCTGCCCGAGCGCGTCGCGACCACGGATCTGTTCCATGACGTCGCGTGCAAGGCGGAGAAGCTCGGGCTGACCTTCTATCTGTTCGGCGCGAACGAAGCCGAAAGCCAGGCGGCGATCGCCAATGTCCGCCGGGCCTATCCGGCCCTCAAGATCGTCGGCCATTCGCACGGCTATCTGCGTGGCGACGCGCTGCGGGCCAAGGTGGACGAGATCAACGCGCTGGCGCCGGACTTCCTCTGGGTCGCGCTCGGCGTGCCCTATGAGCAGGCCTTCGTCGACGAATTCATGTCGCGGCTCGGCAATGTCGGCGTCATCAAGACCTCGGGCGGATTGTTCAATTTCCTGTCCGGATCGCGGCCGCGCGCGCCGCGATGGATGCAGATCGTCGGGCTCGAATGGGCCTGGCGTCTCTGGCTTGAGCCCCGCCGTCTGTTCTGGCGCTATCTGACGACCAATCCCCACGCTCTCTATCTGCTGTTCAACCGGACTCGGTCCTCGTCGACCAGGGACTAGATTTCTACCGAGTGCAATGTGCCGCTCCGATCCACCGGCGCGGCGAGCTCTTCAGTGAGCGGAGTACAATTGATATGGACGGACGAGCGCTCGATAGCTCGGTCTGGCAGGCGCCGGGCATCGAAGCCGAAAATTTCGCGCGAACCGTCGTCACCTGGTCGATCACCATCAACGTGATCATGTCGATGGGAACGTTCCACCCCGCGCTGCTTCCAGCCGGGGTGACATTGGTGCAGCAGGTCGTCGCCCTCATGATGTGGGGCGTGCTGATCTATGCGAGCCTGTTCATCCGTCCCCGCCTGCGGCTCGCGTTCAATCTCGACACGCTGGTGATCGTCGCATTCTATGCGTTCGCCACGATTTCGGTATTCTGGACCGATCTGGACGTCTCCGCCCTGATGAAGGCCGCCGCGCTCGCGATCACGACGCTCGGCGCGTTCTGCATGGTCACCCGCGTCGATCTCGACGACATCGTGAAGTCGACCACCCGCGGCCTCTTCGTCCTGACCGCCGGCTCGGCGTTTTGTGCGGTGATCCTCCCGGACATCGGCGTGGACCAGACCTGGATGCACAATGGGCAATGGCAGGGCGTCTTCGAATCGAAGCAGACGCTGGGCTTCGCCGGGGCCTATCTGATGTTCTTTTCCTGCTATCGGAAGGTGACCGGGCAGGGATGGCTGCCGTTCCTCGTGACCTTCGCGCTCGCTTCGACCTGCGTCATCTTTTCGGAGTCGCGCGGCGCCGGCGCCTTGTCGCTGGTCGCCTGCGCGCTGCTGCTGACCTCCCTGTGGTCGGTCAGGTGCATGCAGGTCTATGCGATGCTGCCATGTGCGATGTGCGTCGTGGCCGCATTGCTGATGCTGTACTTCTACACCACCGGCTACGATTCGATTCATGTCTTCGACACGACGATCGATTTCACCGAGCGGACCTTCATCTGGCAGTACGCGATCAGCCATTTCGATGATGCACCGCTGTTCGGCTTTGGCATCAACGGATTCTGGACCAGGCCGGAGATCTACGACTATTTCAACCAGAACCACGGCTGGGTGCTCGACAACTACCATAACGGCTATATCGCCATTCTGGTCGAGACCGGGTTCATCGGCTACTTCCTGTTCACGGCAAGCGTCTTTCTGTTCTCCTACAAGGTGCTCTGCCTGATCGCAGGGCGCGCGATCGAACGCCTGCATTGTGCGCTGATCATCGGGTTCGTCTTCCTCAACTGCCAGACCAATTTTACCGAGACGGTCTTCCTTCGCTCGACGATGTTCACATCGGTGCTGTTGATCGCCTTCTTCCTCGCCGTGTGCCGGTCGCTGCCGCCGTCGCGCGCAGAGCTGTACGAGTTGGAGCGGCCATGAGGGCGATTCGATTGCGTCTGCAAGGAGCCATCCACCTGCTGCTGGCGGCGGCGCTGTCCGCCGCGCCGATCTCGCCCGCGGGCGCGGCCGGGCAGGCGGCGCCTCCGGACGTCGCGGCACTGGGGCGCGGCATCAATATTCTCGGCTATGACGGCATCTGGGAGGGTTACCGGAATGCGCCGTTCCGTCCGGAAAACCTCGCCGCCATCCGTAAGGCCGGCTTCGCGCACGTCCGGATCAACTTCTTCGGCTTCAGGCACATGGATTCCGGCAACATGCTGGATGAAGCCGTGTTGCGGCGCCTCGATGCCATGATCGAGCAGGTCCTGGCGCACAGGCTGATCCCGATCCTCGACGAGCACGACACCGATCTCTGCCAGCGCGACGTGCCGGAATGCACCGGCAAGCTCAAGGCGTTCTGGCGTCAGGTCGCGTCGCGCTACGCGGGCAAATATCCCGCGCTGGTGTTCGAGATTCTGAACGAGCCCGGCGGCAACATGACATCGGCCGAGTGGAATGCGCTGCTTGGTGAATGCCTGGCCATCGTCAGAGGCACCAATCCGAAGCGCAATGTCGTGGCCGCCATCCTGAACACCGAGGAACTGCCGATCGACGAGCTGGCGCTGCCGGCGGGCGACCGGAACCTGATTGTCACATTTCACTATTACTTGCCGCTGCAATTCACCCATCAAGGCGCGCCGTGGTCGGCGACGTTCTCGAAGATTGGCCCGTTGAACTGGGGCTCTGCGGAGGACGAGGCGAAGGCCGCCGCCGATTTCGACAAGATCCGCGTCTGGGCGGAGAAGGAGAAGCGGCCGATCTATCTCGGCGAATTCGGCGTCTATGAGCGCGCGCCGGCGGAGAGCCGGGCGACGTACCTGTCGTTCATGACGAGGAGCGCGGAACGGAACGGCTGGGCGTGGGCCTATTGGCAATTCGATCACGATTTCGCGGCCTTCGACGGCGCGCGGCAGCGCTGGAAGGAAGATATCCTCCGCGCGATCATTGCTCCGGCCCGCTGAGGTTTGTCGCTCGCGCCGCATTCATCCGGCGTGCCAGCCCTGTCCAAGCGTTGCCTTGCCTAACAAGACCGGAGGAATCATACTCGCTTCGGCGAGACAGAATGGGAACTGACAGCGTTGCCGGACATTGCGAGCAGGGAATTCGATGTCAAGCGCGCAGCCTTTGCCGCGACCATCGGCAACATGCTGGAGTTCTACGACTTCATCACCTACAGCTTCTTTGCGACCGAGATCGGGCACACGTTCTTTCCCGCGCAAAGTGAGTATGGCAGCCTGATGCTGTCGCTTGCGACCTTCGGCGCCGGTTTCCTGACGCGCCCGATTGGCGGCATCGTACTCGGCATCTTCTCCGACCGGGTCGGCCGCCGGCCGGCGATGCTGCTGAGCTTCGCGCTGATGGGTGGCGCGATCCTGACCATCGCGCTGACGCCGTCCTATGCCGCCATCGGCATCGTGGCGCCTGTTGTCGTGATCCTGGCGCGGATGGTGCAGGGCTTCGCGCTCGGCGGCGAGGTCGGGCCGACCACGGCCTATCTCATCGAGATTGCCGCGCCCAGGAATCGCGGCCTCGTGGTGGCATGGCAGCCTGCGAGCCAGGAGATCGCGGCGACGGTCGGCGCCCTTGTCGGCGTCATCCTGAGCAGCACGATGGCGCCCGATATGCTGCAGGCCTATGGATGGCGGGTCGCTTTCCTGCTCGGAGCGGTCTGCCTGCCGTTCGGCATCTGGATGCGCCGCACGCTGCCGGAAACGGTCTCGCATGGCGAGCACGTTGCCGGGCAGGTCGAAAGCTCAAGCCATCTCGCGCTGGCGCGCCGGCACCTTCGCGTGATCGTGCTGGCGGTGATGATCCTGGCCAGCGGTACGATCTCGACCTATGTGACGCAATACATGACGACCTACGCCAAGAATACGCTGCATGTGTCGCCGTCGCTCGCCTTCACCGTATCGCTGGTGAGTAACGGGCTGCAGATCATCGGCGCGGTGCTGGGTGGCTGGCTCGCCGACCGGCTGGGTCGCAAGCCGATCATGATCTGGCCGCAGCTGGTCGTGCTGGTGCTGACCTATCCGGCCTTCCTGTGGATCGTCCGGGACCCCGGCGCCTGGTCGCTGCTGTTCGGCTTCGGCATCTTGTCGTTCATCGGATCGCTGCCGTTCACGGCATTCTATGCCGCCTTCACCGAAGCGCTGCCGCAGAACATTCGCGGCGGCGTGTTCGCCACGATCTACGCGGTCGCGATCGCGACGTTCGGCGGCACCGCGCAGCTCGTGGTCACGTGGCTGCTGCACGTGACCGGAGATCCGCTGGCGCCGTCCTGGTATCTCTTGCTCGCGGCCGCGGTCGGCATCGTGGCGATGAGCCTGATGCCCGAGACCGCCCCGGTGAAGACAGGCGAGAAGTAGAGCGTTTTCGAGCGAAGTGGCTACCGGTTCGCGTGAAGAAAACGCGTCAGAACAAAACGCCGGCCGCGCTCAATCCATGTCGCGGAAGGCGTGGCCGTTGGCCTCGATCTCCTTCACGAACTGCGCCGGCAGATTGGCCTGACCGAAGGTGCCGTCGAACACCCAGTCCTTGGCATCGGCGAGATCGGGAAGGCCGGCGCCCTTGCGAACATAGAGGCCAGCCGATGCCTTCTTCGGGTTGATGTAGAGATCGTAGTCCATTGCGCGCCTCCTCTCCGTTGAAGTTCAACGGAAGCTCCGGCAACGGCCGAAGCTTCCTGGAAGAGTAAACGCCGACAGGGCTAGGCCGGTTTCTTCGCCTCCGGCGCCAGCACCACCGACGCTTCGCTCGTCAGCATCAGGAACGTGATGGTCTCCTGGAAATAGAGCTGGACCGAGGTCGCGGAGTGGCTGAGATAGCCGATCGACAGGTCCTGGCCGATCGAGAGCTGGAAATCGCCGCCGCGGGTGGTGAGCAGGACGCCGCCCGCGATCGCGGGGGCCCAGATGATCTTGCCGTCGATCAGGCGCTGGATGTGCTGCAGCACCGGATAGCCGTCGTCGGTCGCGCCGCCGATCGCAGTATAGGGGTCGGTGCCGAGCAGCAGCGTGTAGGGGCCGTTGACGCCGGCGAGCCGCAACTGGCTGACCGCCTGCGCGACCACGGTGGGGTAATTCTTGAGGCTCGACGGCAGGTTCAGCACCGGGTTGCTGGTGCCTTGACGGATGCCTTGAATCCCTGCGGCCGCGTAGCCGTCGAACACCGCGCGATCCTCGGCGAAGGCGATCTTCCGCGCGGCTTGCTTGAGCGGATCCCAGTCGGAATCATTCGCGCCGCGCTCGACATCGTCGATCGCCTGGCGCGACAGCTCGAACGGCACGCGCAGTTCGACCAGCGCGCGAACCTCGCGCTGCGTCGCCTCGACCCCGTCGCCGGGTGTCGCAATCTTCTTGAGATGGCCGGTGCCGACCGCGGAGAAATCCGTTCCCTTCGGACCGTCGACGTCGACGACACGGCGCGCCGCCAGATGGCGCTTCAACGTGCGCGAGGCTTCCTCTTCGATCTGGGCCCATGCCGCGTCTGAGATGGGGGCTAAACCCCGATGAAGATTATTCATGTCCAGCGTCTCCTTTCAGTGAGCCGATCCCGAGCGAGCCGTCGGACGGCGGTATTCCCGGCGCAGATGTCTCGTCGGTCCCGGCGTCATCCAGTGACGGTTCAGCGGGCGCGGCTGCGGGCGGCACGCTGGTGACATCCTCCAGGAAGGTCGCCGACGGGACGAAGTACAGGGTGCCGGTCACGGCGCGGCTGAAGTCGAGCAGGCGGTCGTAGTTGCCCGGCGGCCTGCCGACGAACATGTTCTCCAGCATCTGCTCGATCCGGTGCGGGGACTTGGCATAGCCGATGAAATAGGTGCCGAATTCGCCCTTGCTGACGCTGCCGAACGGCATGTTGTCGCGGACGATATCGAGCTCCTCGCCGTTCTCGACGATCGTCGTCAGCGCGTTATGCGCGTAGCTCGGCTTCACCGCATCGTCGAGCTCGATGTCGGACAGCTTGGTGCGGCCGATGATCTTCTCCTGCATCTCGACCGGCAGCTCGTTCCACTTCTTCATGTCGTGCAGGTATTTCTGCACGATCACATAGCTGCCGCCGGCGAACGCCGCATCCTCGTCGCCGATGATCGTGGCATCGGTTGCCGCCTGGTCTTCCGGGTTCTCCGTGCCGTCGACAAAGCCGAGCAGGTCGCGCTCGTCGAAATATTTGAAGCCATGCACCTCGTCCGAGCTGGCAACGGCATCGCCGAGCCGTGACATGATCTGCGTCGCCAGCTCGAAGCACAAATCCATCGGCACGGCGCGGATGTGAAACAAGAGGTCGCCCGGTGTCGCGACCGCATGATGAACGCCGTTGATCTCGCGGAACGGGTGCAGGCCGTGCGGCTTGGGCGCGCCGAACAGCCGGTCCCATGCATCGGAGCCGATGCCCATGACGCAGGACAGCCTGCCTTCGAGATCGCGGAAGCCCACGGCGCGCACCAGCGCGGCCACATCGGCGCAGAGCGACCGCACCGCTGCATCATATTCCGGATCGGGCTTGATGGTGACCGCAAGAAAGATGGCCGCGCGCGTCAGCTTCGCAGCGACCGGTTGCGGGACGGCTGATGGCACGCAGGTCTCCTCGACTAAAACGGCACTTCGACGACGGCAAACAGGCTTGAACCGGACGCCCGATCGACGTCCAGGGAGGGGCAGAGGAGCATGCCATCGGACCCTTTACAAGGGTTCGAATGGCCCACTCTATTGCAGAGGCACCCGCGTCAATCGACGGGCTTGCCGGATTTCTCCTCCTCGAGAGTCACCGCAATCGCGGCGTTGGCGGATAGCCGCACCTTGGAGCCTTCGACGCCGGCGACGAAGCCGAGCTCGATATAATGGTGGTGACCCTTGTGGAAGCCGTCGCTCTCGCTCTTCTTCAGCTTGATGCGGTCGCCTTCGACGTGATCGACGGTGCCGACATGCACGCCGTCGGCGCCGATGACCTCCATGTTGGCCTTGATGTTCTGCTGCGTCATGGCGCTCTCCCTGGTTGCAGGTCAGCTTGCATATTCGGCTTGCATATGATGCTGGCAGACGACGCGGCGATGACAGCGCGCGTCGTTGGCCGTCCGCGCTTGTCTCACACCGGCTCGAATTCGTCGGCCGCGGCGTTCTCGGGCTTCTTGCCGTTGAAGGTGAGGCCGGCCTTGGTAGCGGAGAGCTTGACCTGCGAGCCGTCGCGCACGTCACCGGACAGGATCATCTCGGCGAGCGGATCCTGCACGCTGCGCTGGATCACCCGCTTCAGCGGGCGGGCGCCATAGGCCGGGTCCCAGCCTTTCTCCGCCAGCCAGTCGCGCGCCTTCGGGTCGAGCTCGAGATCGATCTTGCGATCCTCGAGCAGCCTGCGCAGCCGCGCGAACTGGATCTCGACGATGCGGCCCATGTCGCTCTTCTGCAGCCGGTGGAACAGGATGATCTCGTCGATGCGGTTGAGGAATTCCGGGCGGAAATGCGCCCGCACCATGTTCATCACCTGCTCGCGCACCGCGCTCGTGCTCTGCCCCTCCGGCTGGTTGACGAGGTATTCGGCGCCGATGTTCGAGGTCATGATGATCAGCGTGTTGCGGAAGTCGACGGTGCGGCCCTGACCATCGGTGAGACGGCCGTCGTCGAGCACCTGCAGCAGCACGTTGAAGACATCCGGGTGCGCCTTCTCGATCTCGTCGAACAGCACGACCTGGTAGGGCCGCCGCCGCACCGCTTCCGTCAATGCACCGCCTTCGTCGTAACCGACATAGCCGGGCGGCGCGCCGATCAGCCGCGACACCGAGTGCTTCTCCATGTATTCCGACATGTCGAGGCGGATCATCGCGGTCTCGTCGTCGAACAGATATTCGGCAAGCGCCTTTGCGAGTTCGGTTTTGCCGACGCCTGTTGGTCCCAAGAACATGAACGAACCGATCGGCCGGTTGGGATCCTGCAGGCCGGCGCGGGCGCGGCGCACCGCGGTCGACACCGCGCGGACGGCTTCGGCCTGGCCGACGACGCGCTTGCCGAGCATCTCTTCCATGCGCAGCAGCTTGTCCTTCTCGCCTTCCAGCATCTTGTCGACGGGGACGCCGGTCCAGCGCGACACCACCTGCGCGATATTATCGGCGGTCACGGTCTCGCTGGCGGACGAGGTCTCGCTGGCCTCGACCGAAGCGAGCTTCTTCTCGAGCTCGGGAATGCGGCCATAGGCGAGTTCGCCCGCCTTCTGGAATTCGCCCTTGCGCTGCGCATTGGCGAGCTCGGTGCGCAATTGCTCGAGCTCGCCCTTCATCTTCTGCGCGTCGGAGAGCTTGCTTTTCTCCGAGCGCCATCGCGACGTCATGTCCGCCGATTTCTTCTCGAGATCGACGAGATCCTTCTCGAGCGTCTGCAGCCGGCTCCTGGAGCCGAGATCGGTCTCTTTCTTAAGTGCCTCCTGCTCGATCTTGAGCCGGATGATCTCGCGATCGAGCGAGTCGAGTTCCTCAGGTTTGGAATCGACCTGCATCTTCAGCCGCGCCGCGGCCTCGTCCATCAGGTCGATGGCCTTGTCGGGCAGGAAACGGTCGGTGATGTAGCGGTTGGACAACGTGGCCGCGGCGACCAGCGCCGAGTCCGCGATACGCACGCCGTGATGCTGCTCGTATTTGTCCTTCAGGCCGCGCAGGATCGAGATCGTGTCCTCGACCGTCGGCTCCGAGACGAACACCGGCTGGAAGCGGCGAGCCAGCGCCGGGTCCTTCTCGACATGCTTGCGGTATTCGTCGAGCGTGGTGGCGCCGATGCAATGCAGCTCGCCGCGGGCAAGTGCAGGCTTCAGCAGGTTCGATGCATCCATCGCGCCGTCGCCCTTGCCGGCGCCGATCAGCGTGTGCATCTCGTCGATGAACAGGATGATGCCGCCCTCGGCTGATGTCACCTCCTGCAGCACGGCCTTGAGCCGTTCCTCGAACTCGCCGCGATATTTTGCGCCGGCAATCAGCGCGCCGAGGTCGAGCGCGAGCAGCGCCTTGTCCTGCAGGCTTTCCGGCACGTCGCCATTGACGATGCGCAGCGCAAGGCCTTCGACGATCGCGGTCTTGCCGACGCCGGGCTCGCCGATCAGAACGGGATTGTTCTTGGTGCGGCGTGACAGCACCTGGATGGTGCGGCGGATCTCCTCGTCGCGGCCGATGACGGGATCGAGCTTGCCGTCGCGCGCGGCCTGGGTGAGGTCGCGGGCGTATTTCTTCAGCGCGTCATAGGCATTCTCGGCCGATGCGCTGTCGGCGGTGCGGCCCTTGCGCAGCGCGTTGATCGCCGCATTCAGGCTCTGCGGATTGACGCCGCCCTTGGCGAGCAGCTTGCCGGCGTCGCTGTCCTTGTCGGCGGCGAGGGCCTGCAGCAGGCGTTCGACCGAAACGAAACTGTCGCCGGCCTTGTCGGCGGCCTGTTCCGCCGCGGCGAAGGCGCGCGCGGTCTCCGGCGCCAGATAGATTTGTCCGGAGCCGGCGCCGCTGACCTTCGGCACCCTCGCCAATGCCTCTTCGGTGGCCTTGAGGATCGCGCGCGAGTTGCCGCCGGCGCGGTCGATCAAGCCGGCCGCGAGGCCTTCGGGGTCGTCGAGCAGCACTTTCAGGATGTGGAGCGTCGAGAATTGCTGGTGTCCCTCGCGCATCGCGAGTGATTGTGCCGACTGAATGAAGCCGCGGACGCGATCGGTATATTTTTCAATATTCATCGTGGCACCTCAAGGCGGCACAGGCTCGTCGAGATCAGGTATGCCATGCATTGCCGCCGGTGACAGATGGCGGAACGATGACATCCATCATGTGGTAGCCCCAGTGCATTTGCGCCGGCCGAAAACCGCGGACCTGAAGCTGCCGCGGCTCGCATCGTGTGGTCGTTTCAGGGGTGTGTCAATCGCGGAGCGCGGCCGTTGGCACTCACCCGGAGGTACTGCTACGGGATGTGCCGCCGCGCATCGCGCCGATGGTGGCTGGGCCGACCGTCGCGGCGAACTCCGCAGCACGACGAGTCCGATTCATTGCAATCGTGCGAACGCCAAAATCATATTCGTGACACGTTTCGGAAAAGCGATGATCTCGCTCGCGGTGGAGTGCACGCGATGATGCCGGCGAGCGTCATGATGTTCCATTGAATCGCGCAACGATGAGTCACTGCGCACTCTGAACCCGCGATGAATGGCTGCGTGATGTGTTTCGAGCTGTTTCAGGCTGGTGTAAGGTCAAGGCGCTAGCGATGAA
Source organism: Bradyrhizobium macuxiense (assembly GCF_007993935.1). Classification (GTDB taxonomy): domain Bacteria; phylum Pseudomonadota; class Alphaproteobacteria; order Rhizobiales; family Xanthobacteraceae; genus Bradyrhizobium; species Bradyrhizobium macuxiense_A. The sequence continues at coordinate 505,250 of NZ_VITY01000005.1, forward strand.
GTGTGTCGGTGCGTTGCCGATGCACGGAACTTTTGTTCCGGTTCTCACGTTGAACAGACGTGCTCATCGAAGAGGCTCCTAATGACCACTCGTCTTCTATCGACCGTGTCGTGTGCAGCGATTGCCACGGCGCTGTTCTATGTCTCCGCCATGCCAGCAATCGCGCAGGATGCGGCATGCGCGCCGGTCTCTGCTGTCGACTCTCCACCGCCGCCGCTGCCGACGTACGATCAGCCACCGGTGCCTGGGCCCGGTTACATGTGGTCGCCGGGCAATTGGTCGTGGGACGATGATCGCGGCGATTACTACTGGGTGCCGGGCACCTGGGTGCAGCCGCCACGCGTTGGGCTGCTGTGGACTCCCGGCTATTGGGGCGCGTTCGGCGGCGGCTTCATTTTCCATCAGGGCTATTGGGGTGATCGCGTCGGCTTCTACGGCGGCGTCAATTACGGCTTCGGCTACGGCGGTTCGGGCTATGAAGGCGGCCGCTGGGATCACGGCAACTTCTTCTACAATCGCACCGTGAACAATCTGCAGGGTGCGCAGATCAACAACGTGTACGAGAAGAACGTCACGATCAACCAGACCACCGTCAACAATGTCAGTTACAATGGCGGCACCGGCGGCATCGAAGCGCGCCCGACTGCTGCCGATCGCGCGGTCGCCAAGGAGCAGCATTTCGCGGCGACGCCGTTGCAGCGCAAGCAGGTCGAGACCGCAAGCCAGGATCCGAGCCTGTTCAAGCGCGCCAATAATGGCGTGCCCGCCGTCGGCGCCACCGCGCGTCCGGGCGAGTTGAAGGGACCGGGCGTGGTCCGCGCGCGTCCGGCCGGCGAGGCCGTGCCTGCCACCGCCGCAAAGCCGGCGGCCGGGGAGCCGGCGCGGCCGGGATCCCCAGCTGCACCCGCGCCTGCGACTGCGAATGCACCGGCTGCCTCCCATGCGCTGCCGGTCCCGGGGAAGGAAGTTCCCGCGGCGCATCCGACCGCTCAGGAGAACAAGCCCGCGATCGAGGAGAAGCACGCAGCCCCCACGCCCGAGACCAAGGTCGAGCCGCATCCTGCCGCGCCTGCGCCTGCCGGATCTCACGCGCTTCCGGTCCCCGAGAAGGGCGTTGCTGCGCATCCACCCGCCGAGGTGAACAAGCCTGCGGTCGAAGAGAAGCGCGCAGCACCTGCCGCCGCGCCCAAGGTCGAGCCGCGGCCTGCAACGGAAGCGGCGCGGCCTGCCGCGCCGGAAGTGCGCAAGGAGGAGCCGCGGCCCGAGCCAGCCGCGAAGCCGGTCGCGCGGCCCGAGCAGGCAGCAAGGCCCGAGGCGTTGCCGCACCCCGAGGCGCATGCTCCGCAGCCGCCGGCCGCGCATCCGCAGCCAGCCGAGGCGCATCCGCAGCAGGCGGCCCGGCCGGAGCCGCACGTGCAGGCCGCGCCGCACGTCCAGGCGCCGCCGCACGTTCAGGCGCCGCCGCATGCCGCACCCGCAGGTCATCCTGCGGAGGAGAAGCGGCAGGAGCAACATTGAGGTAAGATCGCGCTTCGCCGGCTCATTCCGGCGGAGCGCGCACTCTGCTTTGCCCGCGCGCGAGCGATCATCACTGGAGGTCGGTCATGGCACAGAGTCACGGTGGCGACGGACAGCTTGACGACGGCAAGCCTCGCCTCAGCGAGGACGATATGCAGCGAGCCCTGCTCGGGCCGAGGGGCGTGCCCGGCAAGGCGGACACCGCCAAGATGACGCCGCAACAGGAAAAGAACATGCCGAAATATCTGGATCCCGGACATACCTCGTAGCGCCCGTGATCTGAGCACATGCTGCGTTGCCTGTTCGCGGGCAACGCGCCTGCGCACTTGCAAATCGCCTGCTTTTGCGCCCTCATGATTGCAGGTGCACTCACGGTGTTGCGGAGCAGGTTGTGAGAAATCCGTACGAGGTCCTTGGCGTTGCCCCGACGGCGTCTGCGGCCGACATCCAGAAGGCCTATCGCAAGCTGGCAAAGAAGCTGCATCCGGATCTCAATCCGGGTGACAAGGCGGCCGAGGACAAGTTCAAGGAAGTCGCCGCGGCGAACGATCTGCTCAGCGATGCCGACAAACGCAAGCGCTTCGACGCCGGCGAGATCGACGCCAGCGGCGCCGAGCGGCCGCAGCATCGCTACTACCGGGATTTCGCCACCGCGGATGCGGGGCATCCCTACGCCGACAGCTCCGGCTATGCCGACTACATGGATCAGGACGATGCGTTCGCCGAGCTGCTGCGGCGCACTGAGCAGGCGCGCGCCAACCGGCGCGGCCGCGACCTGCATTACAGCCTTGCGATCGACTTTGCCGAATCGATCACCGGCGCGAGCAAGCGGCTGACGCTTCCTGATGGCGGCACGCTCGACGTGACGATCCCGCCGGGGCTCATCGACGGACAAATCATCCGTCTGCGCGGCAAGGGCACGCCGGGCAGCGGCAAGGGCGGTCCGGGCGACGCGCTGATCGAGGTCGAGGTGCGACCCGACCCGCGCTTCACCCGCGACGGTGACGACATCTCGCTGGAATTGCCGATCTCGCTGTCCGAGGCCGTGCTCGGCGGCAAGGTCAACGTTCCCACCCCGACCGGCGCCGTGACCATGACGGTGCCGAAGGGCTCCAACACCGGCACGACGATGCGCTTGCGCGGCAAGGGCGCGCCCAAGGTCGGCGGCGGCAATGGCGATGAGCTCGTCAAGCTCAAGGTGGTCCTGCCCAAGGGACCCGATCCCGCGCTCGAGGCGTTTGTCTCGAACTGGGATCGCAAGGGATTCAATCCGCGCGAGGATGGTGCGTCATGAACAAGCAGCAATTCCTCATCGATGCGGGTCTGGAGGTGCAGACCCTGGAGTTCTGGATCGAGCAGCAATGGCTCGTTCCGGACGAGACCGCTCACGAAGTCAGTTTCTCCGACACCGACCTGGCGCGCGCGCATCTGATCCGGGACCTGAAGGGCGACTTCGGCGTCAACGACGAGGGCATTGACGTGATCCTCCATCTGGTCGATCAGCTGCACGGCCTGCGCCGCGCGTTCGAAGAATTGCACAACGATATCGCGTCACCGCCGCGCTAGGGCATGATCCGGAAAGGTGCGAAGCGGCTTTCCGAAGAGATCATGCTCAAACAACAGACTCGCCTGAGTCGAACTTCAGCCCTCGGAGACGATCATGACGGACAAGCCGACGCCGCTGGCCCATGGCGAGATCGACGTTCTCATCCTGCAGGCGCTGGTGCGCAAGCTGATCGCCAAGGGCGTGCTGACGCCGGATGACGTCCGCTCGATGCTGTTCGAGGCCGCGAAGAATCTCGATCTGGTCGGCAGCGAGCTGACGACGGAAGCCGCCAACATCATCGTGCAGGAAGATCTGGCGCCGGCATTCCTTGGCGGCTAGAGCATGATCCGGAAAAGTGGAAGCCGGTTTTCCGAAAAGATCATGCTCAAACAAGGAGGCACTCAGGTCTGGCCGCTGCGGGTGGAGACCAGCCGGATCCGCGTGACCTGGCCGGCATTGCCGGCGAGATAGGCCCGCGCGTCGCGCACCAACCGCTCGATTGCGGCGGCGTCGTAGCTCGGATGACGGGTGTTCAGATGCAAATCGGTCTCGATCTGCATCACATTGATCGTGGCCTCGGCGCCGATCTCGATCGAGAACGACACCAGCGAAACGTGCGGGCTCTTGAACGCCATATCGTGTCTCCTTCCTACGCGTGATCGCAAGGCGCTGATATCACCGCCCCTGGCCGGCGCGCGCCGTCACCTCAGGCTGCGGAATCTTCCCTGGCCGCGGGCGGATGTTGCGTGGCCACGGTTGCGTGTCGCCGGTCGAGCTCCTCGATCATGCCGCGGGCGATCTCGCGCTCGCCCATGATCACGATGTCGGCCCCGAGCCCCTTCAGATGATCGACCTCGGCGTCGGAATGCGCGCGCGCGATGATCTGGATATCGGCGTTGGCGGCGCGGGCCTGCTCGACGATCTGTCCGGCCTCGAACGCTTCGGGAATGGCGATCACCAGCGATCGCGCGCCTGATGGATTGGTCGCGCGCAGCACGCTGGCGCGCGCGGCATTGCCCATCAGGGCCTCGATGCCGCGCTGCTTGAGCCTGGCGACCATGTCGTCGGATGCCTCGACCGCGAGGAAGGGCGCGTTGCGCTGATGCAGGGCGTCGCCGACGATGCTGCCGACCCGGCCATAGCCGACCAGGATGGTGTGATCCTGCAGGTCCGTGACCGGGATCGGCTCTGATGTCGCGGCAGTCGGCGAGGCGGCCTGCGGCTTGTCGAGCCGCGCCGTCAGCCAGTCGACCACCGCGAACACCAGCGGGTTGAGCATGATCGAGAAGATCGCGCCGGCCAGGATCAGGTCGCGGCCGGCCTTCGGCAGCAGATTGAGGGCTACACCGAGCTCGGCGAGGATGAAGGAGAATTCGCCGATCTGGGCGAGGCTCGCCGAGATCATCAGCGCGGTCGCCATCGGATGCCGGAACAGCACGACGATCAAGAGCGCGGCGAGCGACTTGCCGACCACGATGACGAACAGTGTCGCAGCGAACGGCCAAGGCTCGCGCACCACGCTGAGCGGATCGAACAGCATGCCGACGGAGACGAAGAACAGCACCGCGAACGCATCGCGCAGCGGCAACGTCTCCTGGGCCGCACGCTGGCTGAGCGGCGATTCCCGCAGCATCATTCCGGCGAAGAAGGCGCCGAGCGCCAGCGAGACCCCGAACAGCTTGGTGGCGCCGAACGCGATGCAGAGCGCGATCGCAAGCACGGTCAGCCGGAACAGCTCGCGCGAGCCGGTATGCGCGATGTAATGCAGCACCCATGGGATCAGCCGGCGTCCGACCATCAGCATCAGCGCGATGAACAATGCGATCTTGATCAGCGTCAGCGCCAGCACGCCGGTGAGCCCGAGGCCGAAGCGCGCGGCGAGCGGATCGGAGACGAGCGCTGCGCCGTCGCCGCCCTGGAAGCTCGCCACCGCTGGGAACAGCACCAGCGCCAGCACCATGGCGAGGTCTTCGACGATCAGCCAGCCGACCGCGATCTTGCCGCGCTCGGTGTCCATCAGGCGGCGCTCCTGCAGCGCGCGCAACAAGACGACGGTGCTTGCGACTGACAATGCGAGGCCGAACACCAGGCCGGCGCCGACGGTCCAGCCCATCAGCAATGCGAGGGCGAGACCCATCAGTGTCGCGACTGCGATCTGCGCGACGGCGCCGGGCACCGCGATCTTGCGCACCGACAACAGATCGTTCAGCGAGAAATGCAGGCCGACGCCGAACATCAGCAGGATGATACCGAGCTCGGCGAGTTCGGTGGCGAGCGCCTGATCGGCGACGAAGCCGGGCGTGAACGGACCGACGGCGACGCCCGCGAGCAGATAGCCCACCAGTGGTGGAATCCGAAAGCGCTGGGCGATGGTTCCGAAGACGAAGGCGAGGCCGAGGCCCGCGACGACGGTCGCGATCAGAGGTGTGTCATGCGGCATTTCGCCTTGTCGCACAGCATCCTTGGCGGTGCACCGCGACCATTTGAGGCGCGGCATCGCACCACGGAACTGTGATCTATTGCTCATGGCGTGAGCATATGATCTCATGCCGGGATGGATCCGCGGCTTCCCGAGACCGATCTGGTCATCTTCGACTGCGACGGCGTGCTCGTCGACAGCGAGGAATTGAGCTGCCGCTGTCTCGCCGAGGCGATGGTTCAGATCGGCATCGAGATGAGCACTGAGCAGGTGCTCGAACTTTTCCTCGGCCGCAGCACCGCGGCCCTGGTCGACTATTGCCGGGACGTGGGAAAGCCGCTGCCGGCGACTTTCCTGCCCGGCCTGGCGGTGCAGGTCCGCGAGACATTCCGGTCTCAACTCAAACCGATCGCCGGCATCGCGGCAGTGCTCGCGGAATTGCGCCTGCCGTATTGTGTCGCCTCGTCGAGCGATCTCGAGCGGGTGAAATTCTCGCTGGAGCTGACCGGTCTTGCCGCCTCCTTCGGACAGCGGCTCTACACCTCGCAGATGGTCAAGCACGGCAAGCCGGCGCCCGATCTGTTCCTGCACGCGGCCAGCGCGATGGCGGCCGAGCCGCACCGCACGCTTGTGGTCGAGGACAGTGTCAGCGGCGTAACCGCCGCGAAGGCCGCGGGCATGAAAGTGTGGGGATTTGTCGGCGGCGCCCACTATCGGCTGGCGGACGGCAGTGCTCTGCTGCAGCAGGCCGGGGCGGATCGAATCTTCGCCGCGATGAATGATTTCTGGAACGAAGGCTGACACAGGACGATGGCTGCGCCCGACAATGAAAGGTCCCGACTCGACGACGCGGCGCGCGCCGGCTGGCTGTATTTCATCGCCGGCCACACCCAGGATGAGATTGCGAAAATGCTGCAGGTGTCGCGCGCCTCGGCGCAGCGCCTGGTGTCGCTGTGCCTGGCCGAGCGTCTGATCACCTTCCGCCTCGAGCACCCCATTGCGGCCTGCATGGAGCTGGCCTCGCGGCTGAAGGCGCGGTTCGACCTGGTGCATTGCGACGTGGTGCCGTCGGATCCGGCGGCGCCGCTGTCGAATGCGGGAATCGCCGAGCGCAGCGCCAATCTGCTGGAAATGACGCTGCGTTCGGAGACGCCGGTCATCGTGGCGCTCGGCACCGGTCGTGCCGTGCGCGCCGCGGTCGAGCGGGTCTCGCCGATCGAGCGGCCCGATCACCAGATCGTCTCGCTGGTCGGCAACATCTCCGCCGACGGCTCGGCGAGCTTCTACGACACGGTGGGACGGCTCGCCGATCGCACCGGTGCGCGGCATTACCCGATGCCGCTGCCGTTCCTGATGTCGAGCGAGGACGAGCGCAACCGCATGGTCCGCATCGATCCGATCGCGCGGGTGAGGGCAGTCGCCGCCAAGGCAGACCTGCGGCTGATCGGCATCGGCCAAATGGACCAGAAGGCCCAGGTCCATGTCGATGGCTTCGTCACCCGCGAGGAGCTGCTGGAGATGATGCGGCTCGGGGCGGTCGGCGAGGTGACCGGCTGGGCCTATGACGCCAAGGGCCGCCTGATCAAGGGCGGCACCAACAAGCGTCTGACCAGCATTCCGCCGCAGATCCCCGCGGTCTCGACCACGATTGCGGCCGCCGTCGGCGTCGCCAAGGTGCCGTCGATCAAGGCCGCGCTGGCGGGCCGGGTGATCAACGGCCTGATCACCGATGAGGCGACCGCACGCGCGGTGCTGGATCGCTAAGAGTTAGATAATCGAATCGGGCCACGCGCTGCGCTTCACCTCGCCCCGCCTGCGGAGAGAGGCATAGGCCGCCTTCGGCGGCCGTTCGTAAGAACGCCGAAGCAGGGCTTCGGCTATGATGCATCGTTAGATGCGTTCCGGGTGAGGGGGAGTCTCCGCGCATTCCGCTGCCTTCGTCTGCGCGGAGAGAGCCCCTCACCCCAACCCTCTCCCCGTAAGAACGGGGCGAGGGAGTGCGGCCGCGTCGCGGTTGCAGTTCAACCTCTCAGCGCTGGCCGCTCTCTTCGCTTCCGCAAAACCTCCCTTCCAACGTGCGGTGGAACCCGCAATCGCGCCGGACGGCGCACCCGCGCGCTTGACAAAATTTGGCGACAGGATGAACATACGCTCAACACGTGGGCATATGCTCAACGTGACATAGGGAGGTCACCTTGAAAAACGTCCTTTGCGCCGTTGCGGGCGCGGCTGCTCTTTTGATCTCTGCCCCCTCGATCGCCCAGACCACGCTGACGGTGGCGACCGTCAACAACGGCGACATGATCCGCATGCAGGGGCTCACCAGCGAATTCACCGCGAAGAATCCCGACATATCAGTCAAATGGGTGACGCTTGAGGAGAACGTGCTGCGCCAGCGCGTCACCACCGACATCGCCACCAAGGGCGGCCAGTTCGACGTGCTCACCATCGGCACCTATGAGGTGCCGATCTGGGCCAAGAAAAGCTGGCTGGTGCCGCTCGACAAGCTCGGCGCCGATTACGACGTCAATGACCTGCTGCCGAAGATCCGGGATGCGGTCTCGGTCGACGGCAAGCTCTACGCCGCGCCGTTCTACGGCGAGAGCTCGATGGTGATGTATCGCACCGATCTGTTCGACAAGGCCGGCCTGAAGATGCCGGACAGCCCGACCTGGGACTTCGTGGTCGACGCGGCCAAGAAGCTGACCGACAAGTCGGCCGGCGTTTACGGCATCTGCCTGCGCGGCAAGGCCGGCTGGGGCGAGAACATGGCGTTCCTGACCGCGATGTCCAATTCCTTCGGCGCGCGCTGGTTCGACGAGAAGTGGGAGCCGCAGTTCAACTCGCCGGAATGGAAGAAGACGCTGACGACCTATGTCGACCTGATGAAGCAGGCCGGCCCTCCCGGCGCCTCCTCGAACGGCTTCAACGAGAACCTCGCTCTGTTCAACGCCGGCAAATGCGCGATGTGGATCGACGCCACGGTGGCGGCGTCGTTCGTGACCAACCCGGCGCAGTCCACGGTCGCCGGCAAGGTCGGCTTCGCGCTGGCGCCGAACACCGGCCTCGGCAAGAACGCCAACTGGCTGTGGGCGTGGTCCCTGGCGATCCCCGCCGGCTCGAAGAAGGTCGACGCGGCCGAGAAGTTCATCGCCTGGGCGACCAGCAAGGATTATTCCAAGCTCGTCGCGTCCAAGGAAGGCTGGTCCAACGTGCCGCCGGGAACACGGACCTCGCTGTACCAGAATCCCGAGTATCTGAAGGCGGCGCCGTTCGCCAAGATGACCCTGGCCTCGATCGATGCGGCTGATCCGAGCCACCCGACCGTGAAGCCAGTGCCGTATGTCGGCGTGCAATACGCGGCGATCCCTGAGTTCCAGGGCATCGGCACCGCGGTGGGCCAGCAGTTCTCGGCCGCGCTGTCCGGCTCGACCACGGTCGATGCTGCACTCTCGGCTGCGCAGTCCGCGACCGAGCGCGAGATGAAGCGCGCGGGCTACATTAAATAATCCACGCGATCCGATCGCCAGGGCGTGTCAAGCGCCCTGGCCGCCGACCAGCTTAGACCTCCCGAGCTGGATCACTCGCGACCATCCTGTCCCGCAGCGGGATGGTCGCTCCTTTCCTTGAAGAAGGAGGCGGGGATGGCGACCCAGCAGACCCAACTGCTTGCACGCACACTGCTCACGCCGGCGGTGGCGCTGCTGTTCATCTGGATGATCGTGCCGCTGGCGCTCACGCTCTACTTCGCGACCCTGCACTACAACCTGCTCGATCCCGGCTCCGAATCCTTCGTCGGCCTGGAAAACTTCCGCTACTTCCTCACCGACCCGGCCTTCCTCGCCTCGCTGCAGAACACGCTGGTGCTGGTCGGCTCGGTGCTCGCGATCACGATCATCCTCGGCGTGCCGCTGGCGCTGCTGCTCGACCAGCAGGTGGTCGGGCTCTCGATCGTCCGGCTGATGGTGATCGCGCCGTTCTTCGTGATGCCGACGGTGAGCGCGCTGGTCTGGAAAAACCTGTTGATGCATCCGGTGTCGGGCCTGTTCGCCTGGATCGCGCATCTGTTCGGGCTGCCGGCGATCGATTGGTTCAACGACGCGCCGCTGTTCGCGGTGATCCTGATCATCTCCTGGCAATGGCTGCCGTTCGCGACCCTGATCCTGTTGACCGCGCTGCAATCGCTCGACGAGGAGCAGAAGGAGGCGGCCGAGATGGACGGCGCGAGCGCGATCTCGACCTTCATCTACATCACGCTGCCGCACCTGGCGCGCCCGATCACGGTGGTGATCCTGATCGAGACCATCTTCCTGCTCACGGTGTTCGCGGAGATCTTCGTCACCACGGGCGGCGGCCCCGGCCTGCAGACCACCAACATCGCCTTCCTGATCTATTCGCAGGCGCTGATCCAGTACGACGTCGGCAGCGCCTCGGCGGGCGGCTTGGTTGCGGTGGTGCTCGCCAACATCGTCGCGTTCTTCCTCGTTCGTATCGTCGGCCGGAATCTGGAGGCGTAACGTCATGGCGCGGATGGTCACGACACGGCGCAAGGTGATCTCGACGGCAGCCGCCTGGCTGGTCGGCTTCCTGATCTTCTTCCCGATCCTCTGGATGGTGCTGGCGAGCTTCAAGACCGAACTTGAGGCCTTCGCGATTCCGCCATCGTTCCTGTTCTTCCACTGGACCACGGAGAACTACGTCACGGTGCAGGAGCGCAGCGATTATTTCCACCATGCGCTCAACTAGATCATCATCGCCGGCGGCTCGACCTTGATCGCGATGCTGATCGCGATCCCGGCGGCGTGGTCGATGGCGTTCTCGCCGACCAAGCGCACCAAGGACGTGCTGCTCTGGATGCTCTCGACCAAGATGATGCCGCCGGTCGGCGTGCTGGTGCCGATCTACCTGATCTTCCGGACGGTCGGCCTGCTCGACACCAGAAGTGGCCTGATCTTCATCCTGTGCCTCGGCAATCTGCCGATCGTGATCTGGATGCTGTTCACCTATTTCAAGGAGATCCCGAAGGACATCCTCGAGGCGGCGCGAATGGACGGCGCCACGATCGGGCGCGAGCTGATCTACGTGCTGACGCCGATGGCGGTGCCGGGGCTTGCCTCGACCTTGCTGCTCAATTTGATCCTGGCGTGGAACGAGGCGTTCTGGACCCTCAATCTGTCGACGCTCGAGGCCGCGCCGCTCACCGTGTTCATCGCATCCTATTCAAGCCCGGAAGGCTTGTTCTGGGCGAAATTGTCGGCGGCGTCGACGCTCGCGATCGCGCCCATTCTCGTGCTCGGCTGGTTCAGTCAGCGGCAGCTCGTCCGCGGCCTGACCTTCGGCGCGGTCAAGTAGCAGAAAGGCTTTTCCATGGGTCAGATTACGCTGCAGGGTGTGCAAAAATCGTTCGGGCCGGTCCACATCATCAAGGGCGCCGACCTCGACATCGCCGACGGCTCCTTCGTGGTCTTCGTCGGTCCGTCGGGCTGCGGCAAGACCACGCTGCTGCGGCTGATCGCAGGACTGGAGGACGTCACCGGCGGCGCCATCCTGATCGACGGGCGCAACGTGGTCGACGTACCGCCGGCCAAGCGCGGCCTGTCGATGGTGTTCCAGTCCTACGCGCTCTATCCGCATATGAGCGTGCGCGGCAACATCGCGTTCGGCCTGAAGATGGCCGGCATCGCCAAGGACGAGATCAACCGCAAAGTCGAGGCGGCTGCGGCGACGCTCAACCTCACGCCCTATCTCGATCGCAAGCCGCGCGAGCTCTCCGGCGGCCAGCGCCAGCGGGTTGCGATCGGGCGCGCCATCGTGCGCGAGCCGAAGGCGTTCCTGTTCGACGAGCCGCTGTCGAACCTCGATGCTGCATTGCGCGTGCAGATGCGGCTCGAGGTGACGCGGTTGCAGAAGCAACTCGGCACCACGGCGATCTACGTCACCCATGACCAGGTCGAGGCCATGACCATGGCCGACAAGATCGTGGTGCTGAACGGCGGCAAGATCGAGCAATACGGCTCGCCGCTCGAACTCTACGAGAAGCCGGCAAACCTGTTCGTCGCCGGCTTCATCGGCTCGCCGAAGATGAACTTCGTCACCGGCGAACTGGCAAAACAGCAGGGCGCGACGACCATCGGCGTGCGGCCGGAGCATCTCAAGGTCGAGCGCGACGGGCAGGGCGGCTGGCACGGCACGGTCTCGGTCGCCGAGCATCTCGGCAGCGACACCTTCCTCTATGTCGATGCCGGTCCGCAGGGAATGCTGACCGCGCGCTACATCGGCGAACTCGACCTGCATCCCGGCGACAAGGTGTCGCTGATCCCGGATCCGGCGCGCATCCATCGTTTCGACGACAGCGGCAAATCGATCCACGCGTAGAGCGTGGAGGGTCTCCGCCGTCGATCTCGCTCTGGCCGGGGCGGCACGCCCGCGACACGCGGGCTCTAGGCAAAGGAAGAAGAAAATGTATCTCGAGAAATTCAAGCTCGGCGGCAAGACCGCCATCATCACTGGTGCGGGGCAGGGCATCGGGCTCGCCTGTGCCGAGGCGCTGGCCGAAGCCGGCGCCAAGGTCATCATCGGCGACCGCGACGCCAAGGTCGCCAATGACGCGCAGGCCACGCTGAAGGCCAAGGGTTTTGACACCGATATCGCGCTGATGGACGTGACCGATTCCGGCCGTGTCTCGGCGGTCGCCGACGAGCTGGTGCGCAAGTACGGCAAGGTCGACATCCTCGTCAACAATGCCGGCATCGCGCGCAGCGAGACGCCGGCCGAGACCGTGACCGACGAGCACTGGCTCAACGTCATCGACGTCAATCTGAACGGCACCTTCTGGTGCTGCCGCGCCTTCGGCAATCACATGCTGAAGGCGAAGTCCGGCACCATCGTCAATGTCGGCTCGATGTCCGGCTTCATCGTCAACAAGCCGCAGGAACAATGCTTCTACAACGCCTCCAAGGCCGCGGTGCATCATTTGACCAAATCGCTCGCGGCCGAATGGGGCGCGCGCGGGGTCCGTGTCAACGCCGTGGCGCCGACCTATATCGAGACCCCGCTGAACGCCTTCGTGAAGAACAGTCCCAAAATGTACGATGCCTGGATCGGTGGAACCCCGATGGCGCGGATGGGGCAGGTCGACGAGATCGCCTCGGTGGTCCTGTTCCTTGCCTCCGAGGCGGCAAGCCTGATGACCGGAAGCATCGTTCTGGTCGATGGTGGTTACACTTGCTGGTAGGCTCGCGTCGAAGCATGATCCGGATGAATGGGGACCGGTTTTCCGGACGATGCTGACACCAGAAGTGCGAGCGCGATGACGTTTCGAAGACACGTCGTCGCGCTCTGACGGAGCGAAAATGCGGCAAGCCTATATCGGTGTGGACGTCGGGAGCACCAGCGCCCGCGCCGGCGTATTCGACGAGGTCGGGAAGCTGCTGGGTTCGGCCCGGCATCCGATCCGGGTCTGGCATGAGCCCGGCGATATCGTCGAGCAATCGTCCGACGACATCTGGGCGGCCTGCGTCGCCTCCGTGCGCAACGCGATGCGGGAGGCGGCGGTCGCCGCCGAGCACGTCAAGGGCATCGGCTTTGACGCGACCTGCTCGCTGGTCGTGCTCGATAGAGCTGGCCGGCCGCTCACCGTCAGCCCGTCCGGCGATCCTGCGCGCAATGTCGTGGTCTGGATGGACCATCGCGCGATAGACGAAACCGAATTCGTCAACGCGACCGGCGACCGCGTGCTGCGTTATGTCGGCGGCGCGATCTCGCCGGAGATGGAGATCCCGAAGATCCTCTGGCTGAAGCGACATCTGCCGGCGACCTTCGAGGCCGCCGGGCATTTCTTCGATCTTGCCGACTATCTCTCGTTCCGCGCCACCGGCTCGCTGGCGCGCTCGACCTGCACGGTCACCTGCAAATGGACCTATGTGGCCGGTGAGGGCGGCTGGAGTGAACCCTTCCTGAAACGCGTCGGCTTAGAGGCGCTCGCAGCCGATCGCTTTGGGCGGATCGGCACTGAGATCGTGCCGCCCGGCTCGCCGCTCGGCCGCGGGCTGTCGGAGGATGCCGCGCGCGATCTCGGTCTGCTGCCGGGCACCGCGGTCGGCGCATCGCTGATCGACGCCCATGCCGGTGGCGTCGGCGCGATCGGGGGCCGCGACGGCTCCGGCGCCGAGGTCGATGTCTGCCAGCGATTGGCCTACATCATGGGAACGTCGGCCTGCATCATGGCGACGACCGTCGATCCCTGCTTCGTGCCCGGGGTCTGGGGTCCGTATTTCGAGGGCATGGTGCCGGGCTTCTGGCTCAACGAAGGCGGGCAGTCGGCGGCGGGGGCCGCGATCGACCACCTGCTCAAATCGCATCCGGCGCATGCCGAGGTGTTGGCCGCCGCGAAGAACGACGGCGTCGACGTCATCGAATACCTCGAAAGGCGCATCCTGGCACGCAGCGGCAATGCCGGCGCGGCCGCGCTGCTCGCGCGCAACGTTCACGTCCTGCCGGAATTCCTCGGCAACCGGTCGCCCTATGCCGATCCCGGCTCGCGCGCCGTGATTGCCGGGCTCGATCTCGACACAGATGTGTCGACGCTGGAGCGGCTGTTCGTCGCCGGCCTGTGCGGACTGGCCTACGGCCTTGCCGATGTTATCGAGGCCCTGCAGGCCCGTGGTGTCGATGGCAAGACCATCGTGATCGGCGGCGGTGCAAGCCGCAGCCCCTTGGTGCGCCAGATCATGGCTGACACGACCGGCTACACGGTGGCGCTGCCGCAGACGCAAGAACCCGTATTGCTCGGCGCCGCGATGCTGGGCGCGGTCGCCAGCGGCGCGCATCTTTCAATTAACTCCGCAATGGCTGGCATGTCGGCGCTCGGGCGGTTGAGCGAGCCGACTAGGCCGGAGCTTGCCGATTTCCACCGCCAGAAGCGCGTCGTGCACGATATGCTGCGGGAGCTCGATCGCAGCACGCGCGAGGCGATGAAGCGGGCGCCCGGCGAGGCGCCAAGTTAAGGTGTTCGCTCCATGCTGCTGAGTTGCGGAGATGCGCTGATCGATTTCCTGCCGTCGCGGACGGCCGAGGGGCGCGAGGCCATGACTCCGGCGGTCGGCGGCTCCTGCCTCAACATCGCGATCGGCAGCGCGCGGCTCGATGTGCCTACCGGGTTTGTCGGCGGCATCGCGACCGACACGTTCGGCCGGATGATCGCCGATCATGCCGCGGCTTCGGGCGTCGATCTCAGCCGCGCGACGCGCAGCGACGATCAGGCTACGCTGGCCTTTGCGCGCGTCACCGGCACCGAGACGCAATACGCCTTCTATGACGCCGGCACCGCAGCGCGGAACTGGACCTACCGGCGCGATGCGATCGTGCTCGACGGCGTCACCTGCCTTCACACCGGCTCGACCACGCTGGTCCATGACAAGGGCGCGGCCGAAACACTGGCCTTCATCGAGGATATCAGGGCCAGCGTGACGATCTCGCTCGATCCGAACTGCCGGCCGAATTTGGTCAAGGACAAGGACGCCTATCGCGCCCGCATGTTGGCGTTCTGCGGCAAGGCCGACATCGTGAAAATGTCCGACGTCGACTTCGCCTATCTGTTCGGCGATGAGGCCTACGCTGACAGGGCCGGGGCGCTGCTGTCGGGCGGCGCATCGCTCGTCGTCATCACGCGCGGCAACGAGGGGGCCGCTGCCTGGCATCGCAAGGCCGGATCGATCGAGGTCAAGGCGCCGGTCGTGAATGTCGTGGATACGATCGGCGCCGGCGACTCTTGTCAGGCGGCGCTGCTCGCCGCGCTGCACCGGCTGGATCGGACCGCGCGGCAGCGGCTGCGCGACCTCTCCGCCGCCGAGCTCACCCGCGCATTGTCCTTTGCCTGCAAATGCGCCGCCTTCACCTGCACCCGCGCCGGCGCCGATCCACCGCGGAGCCGGGAGCTGCCTGCCGATTATTGGTAAGCCATGCACCTGAGGCGATGGACTTGCCGCACCGGGCGCGGCACGATGCCGTCATCGAAGACCGATGCGAGCGCGTGCCCGAATGAGCGACGATCTGTGCCTGCTGTCAGCCATTGACCTTCGCGCGCGCATCGCCGCCAAGGACATCTCTCCCGTCGAGATCACGGCCGCGGTGCTCGCCCGCGCCGAGCGGCTGCAGCCCGAACTGAACTGCTTCATCACGCTGTGCGGCGAGGCAGCGATGGCGCAGGCGGAAGCTGCAGAGCGCCAGCTCATGGCCGGCGAGCCGCTCGGCCTGCTGCACGGCATCCCCTTCACCGTGAAGGACATCGTCAGCACCAAGGGCGTGCGGACGACCTTCGGCGCGGTGCCTTACAAGAACAACGTGCCCGACCACGATGCCGTGGCCGTGGCCCGGCTCCGTGCGCAGGGCGGAATATTGCTCGGCAAGACCACGACGCCGGAGTTCGGCAGCAAGTGCCTGACCGACTCGCCGCTGTTCGGCCGCACCCGCAATGCGTGGAGTGCCGAGCGTTCCAGCGGCGGCTCCAGCGGCGGCGCGGCGGTGGCGGTCGCGAGCGGCATCGCGCCACTGGCGGTTGCGACCGACGGCGGCGGCTCGACGCGGATTCCCGCCGCCTGCAACGGCGTGGTCGGGATCAAGCAGAGCAACGGCGTGATCCCGCACAGCCAGGTGCAGGACGCCTTCGGCAACCAGACCTATGTCACGCCGACCACGCGCACCGTGGCGGATACGGCGCTGATGATGCAGGCGATGGCGGGCGAGGATCCGTCCGATCCCTGGTCGATCGGCGTGCCGGTGCCCGATTATCTCGACCTTGCCGCGCCGCGCGGCGATCTCAGGGGCAGGCGGGTGCTGTTCTGCCTGTCGCCGCCTGGCCGCCCGGTGACCGCTGATGTCGCCGCGGCGTTCAAGGCGAGCCTCGACCGGCTGGCCGGCTTGGGTGCGGAACTCGAGGAGTTCTCCGGCGATGGCTTCGACGTCGAGCCGATCTGGCGCGCCATCAACCACACGGTCTGGCGCACCCGTTTCGAGAAGCTCGCGGCCGATCATCCCGATGAGCTCAGCCCGACCTTCCTGAAGCAGCTCGCGCTTGCCGCTGATGTGAGCGGCGTCGACTACCAGCAGGCGATGTTCGACCGCACCGCGCTGTTCCGCCGCGTGCAGGCGCTGCTCGCGCGCGGCGACTTGCTGGCGATGCCGACCCTGACCCGCACGGCGCTGCCGATCGACCAGGATTTGTTCGGTACCATCGAGATCGACGGCCAGAGCTTCGACAGCGTGCGGCCGCACTGGTTTCCCTGGACCATGCTGTTCAACATGACCGGGCATCCCGCGGTCAACATCCCCGCAGGCTTCGGCCGCGATGGCCTGCCGATCGGCCTGCATTTGGTCGGCCGCTTCCGGGCCGACGCGGAACTCTTGCGCGTCGCGGCGCTGTTCGAACAGGCGAGCGACCTGCTCGGGCGCTGGCCGGCCGTCGCGTCGTGAACGGTGCGGCGCAGGGCTTGCATTCGAAGGGCTTGCATTCGATCGCGAACATGTTGAAACCTGCAGGCTGTTCCTCACTGTTCGGGCGGGCATGAGCGTATTCTTCCTGCGGCGGATCCTGACCCTGGTGGCGACGCTGGTCGCGGCCTCGCTGATCATTTTCCTGGTGCTCGACGCGCTGCCCGGCAATGCCGCCCAGATGCTGATGGGCGCCGACGCCTCGCCCGATGCGGTGCACGCGCTCACCGTCAAGCTCGGGCTCGATCAACCGCTCACGGTGCGCTACCTGCTCTGGATCAGGGGCATGGCGGTCGGCGATCTCGGCAACAGCTATGTCTATGGCACGCCGGTGGCCGGCCTGATCGCCGAGCGGCTGGTGCTGACCATCCCGCTCGCGATCATGTCGATGCTGATCACCGTGGTGCTGGCGCTGGCCGCCGGCATCTACACTGCGGCCAACCATAACAAGCTTGGCGATGTCGGCGTGATGTCGCTGACCCAAATCGGCATCGCGCTGCCGAATTTCTGGTTTGCGATCCTGTTGATCCTGCTGTTCTCGGTGAAGCTGCAACTCTTGTCCGCCGGGGGCTTCGCCGGCTGGGATGACGGCATCTGGCCCGGAATTCGCTCGCTGCTGCTGCCGGCGATCTCGCTTGCGGTGGTGCAGGCCGCGATCCTCGCCCGCGTCACCCGCTCGGCGGTGCTGGAGGTGCTGCGCGAGGATTTTGTGCGGACCGCGCGCGCAAAAGGGCTCGGCAAGCGCGAGGTGCTGTGGCGCCACGTGCTGCGCAACGCCATGATCCCGGTGATGACCGTGATGGGCCTGCAATTCGCCAATCTCCTGGCCGGCACCATCGTGATCGAGAACGTGTTCTATCTGCCGGGCCTCGGCCGGTTGATCTTCCAGTCGATCGCCAACCGCGACCTGATCGTGGTGCGCAACTGCGTGATGCTGCTCGCCGCGATGGTCGTGATCGTCAATTTCGTGGTCGACGTGCTCTATGCCTTCATCGATCCGCGCATCAAGGTCGCCAACCTGTGAGCGCGCCGCTGACCGCATCCGCCGGTACGGCGGCGATCGCACGGCCCGTGACCGGCTTCTGGCGCCGCGCGCTGCGCCATCGCAGCTTCGTGCTCGGCTCGGTGCTTAGCCTGTTCGTGCTCGGCGCGGCGCTGCTGTCGCTGGTCTGGACGCCGTGGTCGGCCTACGACATCGATGTCGCGTCAAAACTGCACCCGCCCTCGGCGTCGCATTGGCTCGGCACCGATGTGCTCGGCCGCGACATCGTCTCGCTGCTGCTGGTCGGCGCGCGCTCCACCATCATGGTCGGCGTCATTGCGGTAGGGATCGGCCTGAGCTTCGGCGTTGGCCTCGGCCTGGTCGCGGCGGCCCGCAAGGGCTGGACCGAGGAGCTCATCATGCGGATGAGCGACTTCACCTTCGCCTTTCCCGCGGTGCTGTCGGCCATCATGCTCGCCGCGGTCGCAGGGCCGGGCATGGTGACCTCGATCACCGCGATCGGCATCTTCCAGATCCCGACCTTCGTCCGCGTCACCCGCGGCTCGGCCAATGCGATCTGGGCCCGCGAATTCGTGCTGGCCGCGCGCGCCGCCGGCAAGGGCTCATTCCGCATCACGATCGAGCATGTGCTGCCGAACATCCTGTCGATCCTGATCGTGCAGGCGACGATCCAGTTCGCGCTTGCGATCCTCGCCGAGGCCGCGCTGTCCTATCTCGGGCTCGGCACCCAGCCGCCGCAACCGTCCTGGGGCCGCATGCTCAATGATGCGCAGACCCTGCTGTTCCAGTCGCCGATGCTCGCGGTCTATCCGGGCGCTGCGATCGCGATCGCGGTGCTCGGGCTCAATTTGCTCGGCGACGGCTTGCGCGATCTGCTCGATCCCCGTCTGGCGCGGGAGCGTTGAGCATGAGCGAGGCCCCGCTGATCGAAGTGAAGGATCTGGGCGTTACGCTCAACACCAGCCGCGGCCCGGCGCAGGCCGTGCGCGGCGTCAGCTTTGCGCTTCGCCGCGGCGAGACGCTCGGGCTGGTTGGCGAATCCGGCTGCGGCAAGTCGGTCACGGCGCTGGCCCTGATGGGGCTGTTGCATGAGAGCGCGGTGATCAGCGGCAGCATCCGGCTCGATGGCGCGGAGCTCGTCGGGCTGCCCGATGCGGCCTATTGCAAGCTGCGCGGCAACCGCATCAGCATGATCTTCCAGGAGCCGATGACTGCGCTCAATCCGATGCACACGATCGGGCACCAGGTCGCCGAGCCCCTGCTGCGCCACACCGGCGTCTCGGCTACGCAAGCGCGGCAGGAGGCCATCGCCTTGCTCGATCGCGTCGGGCTGCCTGATGCGGCGAAGCGGGTCGATGCCTATCCGCACCAATTCTCCGGCGGCCAGCGCCAGCGCATCACGATCGCGATGGCGCTGGCCTGCCAGCCCGATGTCCTGATCGCCGACGAGCCGACCACTGCCCTCGACGTCACGATCCAGGGCCAGATCCTCGATCTGATCGCCGGCCTCGTCGCGGAGCGCGGCATGTCGATGATCCTGATCTCGCATGATCTCGGCGTGATCGCCGAGAATGTCGAGCGCATGATGGTGATGTATGGCGGCACCGTCGTCGAAAGCGGCGAAACCGACGCCGTATTCACGCGGATGGGCCATCCCTATACGCAGGGCCTGTTCCGCGCCCGGCCACGGCTCGGCGCCCGCAAGGGGACGCGGCTCAAGACCATCGCCGGCACCGTGCCGGAGCTTGCCGATCTTCCCGCGGGCTGCACCTTCGCCGATCGCTGCACGATCGCCGAGGCGCGCTGCCGCGCGGCGCTGCCGGCTGTGGTCGATGTCGGCGCCGCGCATGGCGTGCGCTGCATCAGGACCGACGTCTCGATGGCCGCCGGGGGCGTTGGCGCATGACAATGCTGGACCAGCCTTCACCCGCAACGCCGCTGCTCGCGGTAACGGATCTCGCGCAACGCTACACGCTGCCGCGCGAGAGCCTGTTCAAGCCGGCGGCGCAGGTGCACGCGCTCAACGGCGTCACGGCGCAGGTCATGCCGGGCAGGAGCCTCGGCGTCGTCGGCGAATCCGGTTCGGGCAAATCGACCTTTGCGCGGCTGGTGATGGCGCTGGAGCGGCCGTCGTCGGGACAGGTCTCGCTGCTCGGCCGCGACCTCAACCGGATGCCGCCCGACGAGCTGCGCCGCGCCCGCCGCGATTTCCAGATGGTGTTCCAGGATCCCTATGGCTCACTCGATCCGCGGCAGACCATCGCGCGCATCGTCGCCGAGCCGCTGACCGCGCTCGGCCGCATCGATCGGGCTGGCTTACGCGAACGCGTCGCCAAGGTGCTGCGGCAGGTCGGGCTGCGCGATGCCGACATGGACAAGTTTCCGCACGAATTCTCCGGCGGCCAGCGCCAGCGCATCGCGATTGCGCGCGCGCTGATCACCCAGCCGAAGCTGATCGTCGCCGACGAGCCGGTCTCGGCGCTCGACGTCTCGGTGCAGGCGCAGGTGCTCAATTTGATGCAGGATCTGCAGGACGAGTTCGGCCTGAGCTACATCCTCATCAGCCATGACCTCGCGGTGGTCGATCTCATCTGCGACGAGATCGCGGTGATGTATCTCGGGCGGATCGTCGAGCAGGGGCGGCCCGCCGATCTGTTTGCGCACAGCGCCCATCCCTATACGCGCGCGCTGCTCGATGCTGTTCCGCGGGCGCGAGCCGGGGGCGTCCGGCGCCGCCGCGGCGCGCAGGCGATCGGCTCGCAGGCGTCGGCCGCGACCGGATGCCCTTACGCGCCGCGCTGTCCTCTGGCCGACCAGCATTGTCGCGCGACCGCGCCTGCGCTACGCAATGTCGGAGACGCCCATCTGGCGGCCTGCCATCACGCCGAAGCCGTGATGGCGCTGCCGCCTGTGGTCGCCGAGGCCGGTTAGTCTTTCAAGTGAGGTTGACCAAGGCCGATCAAAGAGCACGTCCGGGGAGCAGACCAATGTTGAGGAAATTGTGCGTCATCGCGGCCGCTGCCGCACTCGTTGCAGCGCCGCTGCCGAGCCTCGCGCAAGGCAAGAAGGACAGCGTCGTGATGGGCATGACGCTGGAGCCACCAGGGTTAGATCCCACCAACGCGGCGGCCGCGGCGATCGCCGAAGTCACGCTCTACAACGTCTATGAGACCCTGACCAAGATCAACGAGGACGGCTCGGTGTCGCCGCTGCTGGCGGAGAGCTGGCAGGCGTCGCCGGATCTCAAGACCTATACGTTCAAGCTCCGCAAGGGCGTCAAATTCCACAATGGCGAGCCGTTCGATTCCGCCGCGGTGAAGTTCTCGTTCGACCGCGCCGCGGCGCCGACCTCGACCAACAAGGACAAGAGCCTGTACCAGGCCTTCGCGTCGGTGACGGCGCCGGATGCGGAGACCGTCGTCGTCGCGTTGAAATATTCCGAGCCGAACCTGCCGTTCCTGCTCGGCCAGGCATCAGGCTCGATCGTCGAGCCGAAGAGCGCGCCGACCGACGTGACGCAGCCGGTCGGCACCGGGCCCTATACGCTCGGCAGCTGGGCCAAGGGCTCGTCGATCACGCTGGTGAAATGGCCTGACTACCGCAACGCCGCCGCGATCAAGCTCGCCAAGGTGACGATCCGCTTCATCGGCGATCCCGCCGCCCAGGTCGCGGCGCTGCTGTCGGGCGACGTCGACGCCTTTCCGCGGGTCGGCGCGGCGCGCAGCCTCGCCCAGTTCAAGGCCGATCCGCGCTTCAGCGTCTTGATCGGCGGCTCCAAGGCCAAGACCATCGTCGGCATCAACGAGCGCAAGAAGCCGCTCGACGATGTCAGGGTTCGCCGCGCCATCCTGGCCGCGATCGACCGCAAGGCGATGATCGACGGTGCGGCCGACGGATTCGGCACGCCGATCGGCAGCTTCTACACCCCGGGCTCGCCCGGCTATGTCGATACCACCGGCATCAACCCCTACGATCCGGAATTGGCCAAGAAGCTGCTCGCAGAAGCCGGCGTCAAGACGCCGCTCGAGCTCAGCCTCAGGCTGCCGCCGCCGGCCTATGCGCGGCAGGGCGGCGAGATCCTCGCGGCGCAGCTCGCCAAGGTCGGCTTCACTGCCAAGATCGAGAACGTGGAATGGGCGCAGTGGCTGTCGCAGGTCTTCACCGGCCCGCACAATTACGACCTCACCATCGTCTCGCATGTCGAGCCGTTCGACCTCGTGAAGCTGACCGAGCCGGATTACTATCTCGGCTACAAGTCCGAGGCGTTCAATGCGCTCTATCAGCAGATCATGGCAACGCCGGACGAGGCCGGCCGCGCCAAACTGCTCGGCGACGCGCAGCGGATGCTGGCGACCGACGCCGTGGCCGGGTTCCTGTTTCAGCCGCAATGGATCACGATCGCCAGCAAGAAGCTGAAGGGCGTGTGGAAGGAAGTCCCGCAGTTCGAGAATGATTTCTCGGCCTGGTCCTGGGAGTAGGCGATCGCGCCAACGGAGAGCGATGGCCTCGGCCGGCGCGGCTTCTCGCGCGATGCCGTCGCTTGACGCGTAGTCTCATTTTGCGTGCTGCGCTTGCGAAGGTGAATGCGTGGGACGATGCGCGCATGCGCCGCAAGTGACCGATATCGCTTGGGTTGATGGCTGCCCGGCATCGCTTCGTTTCGCCCGCGCGAACGCATGTGCTCCGGCTTCGCATTGAGCGCATCGATTGTCTTTGTGAAGGACAGCGCTAACATGGAACCCATCCATCGATACCTGTCGTTGTCTTTTTGATTATCTATTGCAGCGCAACCGGATCACGCAACGATGTGCGCTCGCTATGGCGACCAGGCCTCGGAGGCGAAGTAGCGAACACCGTCCCTAATATTCCAACCAAGAAATAACGGGGGAAATCATGCATGTGAAAGGGCTTGCGGCATTTGCCGCAGCTGTCGGCGTTGGCCTGTTGTCCGGCGCCGCCATCGCACAGGAAGTCAAGCAGGAGAAGCAGTCGGTCCTCGGCAACGCCAATGTCCCGCCGGTGACCCAGGAGCAGCTCAACGCCGCCGACAAGAACGCGAAGGACTTCCTGCTCACCAACGGCAATTACGCCCAGACGCGGTTTTATCCGGGCAAGCAGATCAGCCGCGACAATGTGAGGAACCTGCACGTCGCCTGGATCTTCCAGACCGACGTCAAGGAGTCGCTCGAGACATCGCCGATCGTCGTCGACGGCGTGATGTATGTCACGACGTCGTTCAGCCACGTCTATGCGCTCGACGCCAAGACCGGCCAGCAGCTCTGGCACTATGCCCACAAGATGGGCCCGATCACGGTCTATTGCTGCGGTCCCAACAATCGCGGCGTCCAGGTGCTCGGCGACCGGGTCTATCTGGCGACGCTGGATTCCAAGCTGATGGCGCTGAATGCCAAGACCGGCGAGGCGGTCTGGACCACCAACATCGCCGATCCCGAGCTCGGCTACAGCGAGACGATGGCGCCGACCGTGGTCAAGGACAAGGTCTTGATCGGAACCAATGGCGGCGAATACGGCATCCGCGGCTTCGTCCGCGCCTATGACGCCAAGACCGGCAAGCAGCTCTGGAATTTCAACACCATTCCGGAGAACTCGGTCGGCGTCTGGGCGACCAAGGACGCCACCGGCCGCGACATGCATCGCAACATCCAGGCCGAGAAGGACATGCTCGCCAAGATCGGCGACCCCTATGCCAAGCTCGGCGGCGGCGTGTGGCAGAACCCGTCGGTCGATCTCGCGACCAACCGGATCTACTTAGTCGTCGGCAACCCGTCGCCCGACCTCGACGGCTCGAACCGGCCCGGCGACAATCTCTACACCAACTCGATGGTGTCGCTCGATCTCGACACCGGCAAGTATGTCTGCCACTTCCAGTACATCGCCCATGACGTGTGGGACCTCGACGCGGTCAGCCCGACGGTGCTGGTCGACGTCAAGGACAAGGGCGGCAAGACCATTCCCGGCGTCATTCATGCCGGCAAGACCGGGCACATCTATGTGCACGATCGCAAGGACTGCAGCCTGATCCGCTTCTCCGAGGCGATGGTGCCGCAGGAGAACATGTGGGTGCTGCCGACCAAGGAAGGCGCGCGCATGCTGCCCGGCGCCAATGGCGGCGTCGAATGGTCGCCGATCGCGACCGACCCGGGACAGGCGCTGGCCTATGCCATCAACCTGCACCAGCCGATGACCTATCACGTCGAGACCTCGGCCTATCCGAACGGCAAGCTGTGGCTGGGCGGCGCCTTCAAGGTGATCCCGGGCGAGAAGCAGTCGGGCAACATCACCGCGGTGAACTACAACACCGGCAAGATCGCGTGGCAGGTCAATACGCCCGAGCCGATGATCGGCGGCATCCTTGCGACGGCCGGCGGATTGGTGTTCACCGGCGAAGGCAACGGCAAGTTCGCGGCCTATAATTCTTCGAACGGCAAGGAGCTGTGGAGCTTCCGGGCCGGCGCCGGCGTTAACGCGCCGCCGTCGAGCTACATGGTCGGCGGCAAGCAGTATGTCGTGGTCGGCGCGGGCGGCAACACCCAGCTCGACTACAAGCGCGGCAACAACATCATCGCCTTCACGCTCGACTGAGCGAGAGGCAACGATGGCGGCGAAGCGGGACCCGTTCGGTCCCGCTTCTGTTTCTTAGGATGAGAGATCAGCCCGCGTCATTGCGAGCGAAGCGAAGCAATCCATCGTGCCGCGCAAGCGGAGGCATGGATTGCTTCGTCGCTAGCGCTCCTCGCAATGACGGGAGACATAGCGCTTCGGAATCAACTCATGTTCGGTAAACTGATGATTGGCGCCACCGCGCTGCTGTTGCTCGCGGCGCAGGTCTGCGCGGAGACCATCGAGGACAAGGTCGCTGTCTGCGCCGGGTGCCACGGCGCTGACGGCAAGCCCGTCGACAAGACCATTCCGACGATCTGGGGCCAGCAGGCCGGCTATCTCTACATCCAGCTTCGCGATTTCAAGCGCGGCGATCGCAAGAGCGAGATCATGCAGCCGATCGCGACCCAGTTCGAGCGCGACGACATGCTGGCGATCGCGGAATACTTCTCGCAGAAGCCATGGCCTGATCTCGGCCAGCCGCGCGCGCCCAAGGACGTCGCGGCGAAGGCGATCACGGCCAGCGCTTCGGTCGGCTGTCCGGCCTGCCATCTCGATCGCTTCCAGGGCGACGGCACGGTGCCGCGGCTCGCCGGGATGGGACGGGACTACCTCGCGAAAACCATCGCCGATTTCCGCACCCGCGCGCGCGGCAACAATCCCGGCATGTCCGACCTGATGCTGGCGACCTCGCCCGACGACCTCGCCGCGCTGGTGGAATATCTGGCGGGGCTGTGAGGCGCGAAGTCTTGTCCTGCGGGCAGGAGCAGTGCAGCCAGGGCGCGGACTCATTTGGGCGCAGCCATAGCCATTACGGCTGTCTGGCCGAACGCAGCGCTACTGGCCCGGTCCTAGGTTCGGTGCTTTTGGACGGAAGCGGACATCAATCAACCGACAACCTCAGTCGAAACCGTCGAGAATGACCCTGAGCGGACGAGAGGTATGACTGAGGCCATCGCATTTGACCTACAGCGCAGCGAAACTATCCGCGAGCCCATACTGCCGCGCGAATATGACGTATTCATCCCGTTCGAACGCGTAGAAGAAATTGGTTCCCCATATTGCTTGCTGCTCGTTGATCTCCTCTCCATTGACCCGGTTCGCATACCGAATGTTCTGAAATGGCGTGCGCCAGATCGTAACGGCCGTCCCCTCGCAGAAGGCAAAGCCACGCAGCTCCGGCTTTATTTCGATATCCGACCAACTCGGCTTTCTCTTCGCAGTCATTTCAGTCGGAAGATCGGGATCGTCTCCCAGTTTGTTGATCGAGTGATCGGTTCGTGCAGGATAAACTTCGCCAGAGACGGAGTTGCGGAAGAAGATAACGGCGCCTGGCGCACGTCGGGATAGACCGTTCCTCCATCCATTATCGAGGTAATCCTTGAAGCGGTTTCCCTCGAATAATGGGGGCTTCTTCGGGTGATAGGCGGTTCTCCAGAGTTCTCGCCCAGCGTCGCCGCCCGGATACCAATAGGTCGGGCGATCGGCGGGCCAAAAGCCATTGATCATGTCGCGCAGCGAGTCGGGAATCTTGACCCGGGAGCCGGCAAGACAATCGGTCGCCATGACGCGATAGCCGGGCTTCCAATAGGGGGCGTCCCAGTGGTTTTTAGCGTTGATGCCGAGAAGCGCGTAGGTGACGAAGTTCTTTGGTGCTTCATTTTGGCGCCATTCCTGCCATTCCTCGCGCGTCGCTTTGCTGATGGTCGCACCGAAGAATTTCAATTCGGAGAGCGGGCTGTCGTAGGCGTCGTCCGAAGCATAAGCCACCCCAGACCATGGCTGGTCAGCGCTTTCGAAGGTCGCGATGAGAGGCAACAGAGTTTTAGGCACCTTGCCGTTCTCTGTGGTCTCGCCGTTACACGCCTGAGGTGGCCGCACTACGATGCCATGGCCATCCTTCATCTTGAGTCCGTAAATCGTCGGTATGAGCCCGATCTCGACGGTTCGGTCGTTGTCCTTGTAGGTCGTGATCCTGACATTGCAGCCGACCACGATATCGAAATCGAGCGGCTCGCCTTTATAAGCGAGGCTGGCCTTGAACCGGTAATAGTAGCCGCGATCCTGGCCGGGAGTGGTGACCTCGACCGACTTCGTAAAGCTCAAGCTACCGAGAGCCCGGAATTCCCGTATCACCAGTACGAGCCCCGCGCCGAACACGAGGATGATGATGGCGCTGAGCCATGCAGCGATTGTTTTCATGCCAAACCAACCCAGCAATCGCGGTTTTGACCGCATAGCATCCCGGTCTCGTAGCAAACAGAGGTTGCGTGAGTAATGAGCGTCTACTGACACTTTCTCACTTCGCTTTCACACATCATTAGCCAATTTGAAGCCTGCGCGGCTCTTTTGGCGCAAGTCTGGAATTGGCCTATTGCGGCATTTGCCGCGGTCGCACAAAGGCGGTCGGCATCTGAGCAAAGCGGACATCGCGAACGATTCGTGAGTACGTGTCCTGGTCCGTAAGCGGTCTCAGCGCGGCGTCAGCTCATCGCGTAGCGCCGACAGGATAGTGAGATCGGCGGCGTGCTTGCCGGCCTTGTCGGCCAGTGCAGCATCGGCGCCGTGCGCGAGCAGCGCTTTCGCGATGGCAGGATGGTTGCCTTCGGCGGCGATCATCAGCGCCGTGCGGCCGCGCGCGTCGCGCTCGTCGACCCTGGCGCCGGCGTCCAGCAGATACGAGACGGTCTCGAGCGCCTGCGCCTCCGGCACGGTCTCGTCCGGTCCGGCCGCCCACATCAGGAGCGTGAGGTCGTTGGCGTAGTGCGCGTTGATGTCGATCTCGCGCGCGAGCAGCTGCTTGACGATGCCGAGCTGGCCGCCGGCCGCCGCATACACGACCGGCGGCTTGCCGGTATCGTCGGCCTTGCCGCCGTCGGCGCCGTGCGCGAGCAGCATCCGCACCACCATGTCCCGGCCCGCATAGGCCGCCGCCGCGACCGGCGAGGCGCCGCTGCGCCCGGTGAGATTGACGTCGGCGCCGCGATCGATCAGGCGCTGCACGATCGCGACATGGCCGCGCTCGGCGGCAAAGTACAGCGCGGTCGATCCCGCAAGGTTGCGTGCGTCGACCGGCGCGCTGCGTGCCAGCAGCAGGTCGACCATGTCGAGATGGCCGGAGCGGGCGGCGTGGCTCAGCGGCCGTGCGCCGAGCCGGTCCCGGGCGTCGACCGAGG
This sequence comes from Bradyrhizobium macuxiense, assembly GCF_007993935.1. GTDB lineage: Bacteria > Pseudomonadota > Alphaproteobacteria > Rhizobiales > Xanthobacteraceae > Bradyrhizobium > Bradyrhizobium macuxiense_A. The sequence goes on from NZ_VITY01000005.1 coordinate 533,020, forward strand.
CGCCGCCGTCGAGCAGCTCGGTGGCGAGGTTGATGCAATCGGCATCGGCAGCGGCGAACAGCACCAGCGAGATCTCAACCGCGCTGAGCTGGGCCTTATCGGTCTCGTATTTGCGGATCTGCTCGCGGCACCGAGCCGGGTCGGCCGCAGCAAAGCCGGCATGGACATGACCGACCGGCAACAAACAGCGCGGCGAGGGCGATGCGGCGATACAAGACCTGTCCTCCGGATGGCCTGCTAAGCGCACAGCCATCCGAAGCGAGCGTCGCATGATCCTTGGTTGCTGCCAAGCCGCGCAGCGACGCCAAGCCGCGCAGCGCAGTCAGGCCGCGCGGCGTTGCTCTGCCGCGCTAGCCGCTCTGCCCGACGCTCGCATTGGCAACGGCGCGCGCGACATTGGCGATCACCTCGTTGCACTTCTCCATCGGCGCACTCGCGCCGGTCAGGTAGACCGCCACCACGATCGGCTTGCGGCCGGGCGGCCAGAACACGCCGATATCGTTATAGGTGCCGCGCTCGCCGGTGCCGGTCTTGTCGCCGACCCGCCAGTCGCGCGGCACGCCGGCGCGCAGCCTTGCGTCGCCGGTCTTGTTGGCGACCATCCAGTCCACGAGCCTCTGGCGCGAATTGGCCTGCAGGGCATCGCCGAGCACCACGCGCTGCAGGTCCTTCAGCATTGCGACAGGGCTCGTGGTGTCGCGCGGATCGCCGGGCATAGCTTCGTTCAGTTCCACCTCCCAGCGGTCGAGCCGACTGACATTGTCGCCAACGCTGCGGAAGAAGCTGGTCAAGCCGGCAGGCCCGCCGATCTCACGCAGCAGCAGGTTGGCCGCGGTATTGTCGCTGAGCGTGATCGCGGCCTCGCAGAGTTCGGCCAACGTCATGCCCGATCCGACGTGTTGCTTGGCGACGGGCGCGTAGGCCAAGATATCCTTGGCCTCGACTTGCATCCGTTGATCCAGGCTGGATTCGCCGCGATCGACCCGGTGCAGCACCGCAGCTGACAGCATCGCCTTGAAGGTGCTGCACATCGGGAACCGCTCGTCGCCGCGTTGGCTCGCGCGCAATCCCGTTTCCATGTCGAGCGCGGCGACGCCGAGCCGGCCGGTGGTCGCAAGCTCGATGCGCGCAAATTCCTGCTGCAGCCGCTGCGCCGGCTCGCCTGGTGCCGCCGCTGCACTCTGTCCTGCCGCGGCGCTTGGCCGCGGCAGGGTGCAGGAGGCCGCAAGGCCCAGTGCGCGCAATCCAAATGTCCGTCTCGTCAGCATGTCCCGTCTCCGTTGGCGGCGCGAACCTGCCGAACAGCGTGACGGCGCACAAACGATCATTTATACAACGAGGCATGAGAAAAACTTGGTCATGACGCCATGCGCCGGCATCTGCCGCTGAACGCGTTGCGCGCCTTCGAGGCTTCCGCGCGGCTCTTGAGCTTCACGCGCGCGGGGATGGAGCTGCGCGTGACGCAGACCGCGATCAGCCATCAGGTCAAGCAGCTCGAGGACCTCTTGGGCGCGAGTCTGTTCCGCCGCCTGCCGCGCGGGCTCGTGCTCACCGACGAGGGGCTGGCGCTGTTGCCGGTGCTGTCGGACACGTTCGACCGGATCGGCGCTGCGATCGACCGCATCGAGGCCAAGGGCACGCGCGAGGTCGTCACCGTCGGCTGCGTCACGACGTTCGCGACCGGATGGCTGCTGCAACGGATCGACCGCTTCAAGCGCGCGCATCCCTATATCGACCTGCGCCTGCTCACCAACAACAACCGCGTCGACATCGCGGGCGACGGGCTCGATCTCGCGCTGCGCTTCGGCGACGGCTCGTGGCACGGCACCGAGGCGATCCACCTGTTGTCGGCGCCGCTCTCGCCGGTGTGCTGCCCCGATGCTGCGGCCCGGCTGCGCAAGCCGTCCGATCTCGCGCAGGAATTTTTGCTGCGCTCCTACCGCGCCGAGGAATGGCCGTTGTGGTTTGCGGTGGCCGGCGCGCCGTGTCCGAAAATCCAGGGGCCGATCTTCGACAGCTCGGTTGGCATGGCCGAGGCGGCGGCGCGCGGCGTCGGCGTCGGGCTGGTGCCGATCGCGATGTTCGCAAATGAGCTTACCTCCGGCCGGCTGGTGCGGCCGTTCGCGGCCGAGGTGCCGGCGGGGTCGTACTGGCTGACCTGGCTGAAGTCGCGCGAGGTCACGCCGGGCATGCGCGCGTTCCGCGACTGGTTGCTCGATACGCTGCGGGCGGAAGTGAATGAGAGCGAGAAGAGCGCATCGGCTCCGCGGCCAAGGGCCAAGGCCAAGCGCAAGCTGGTAAAGTCCGCGCCGAACAAGCGCCGTCGCTAGCGGATCTGGCGCAAGCCGCTGCGGGCGCTGATACGATTTCGGAATATTAGAAATATATCCCTGATTTGCCCGACGTGTCAAGCCGCGGTCGGACGCCGGCAGCCGTCAGCTCCTTTGCATGGGGTTGTTTTCGATATTTTGGCTCCGCGCATCTGCGGCGGACAGCTCCATCGATGCTTATGCCAGATGGCACGCCACGAAATGCCCGTTACTGCCTTCCCGCAATTCCGGCGCCTCCTGCCGGCAGCGTTCTTCGGCGATCGGACAGCGCGTGTGGAAGTGGCAGCCCTTCGGAGGATTCATCGGACTCGGCACGTCGCCCTTCAGGCGGATACGGTCGCGCTTCGCCTTGGGGTCGGCCACCGGCACCGCCGAGAGCAGCGCCTTGGTGTAGGGATGCTGCGGGTTGCGATAGAGGTCGCTGGCCTTGGCGAGTTCGACGATGCGGCCGAGATACATCACGGCGACGCGGTCGGAGATGTGCTCGACCACGGAGAGATCGTGGGCTACGAACAGATAGGTCAGGTTCAGCTCGGCCTGCAAATCCTCGAGCAGGTTGATGACCTGGGCCTGGATCGAGACGTCGAGCGCTGACACCGGCTCGTCGCACACGATCAGCTTCGGCTCCAGGGTGAGCGCGCGGGCGATCGCGATGCGCTGGCGCTGGCCGCCGGAGAATTCATGCGGGTAGCGCCGCATGTGCTCGGCCTTCAGCCCGACCTTCACCAGCAGGCTCGCGACGCGGTCCTCGCGCTCGCTCGCCGAGGTCGCGAGGTTATGGATGATGAAGGGCTCGCCGAGGATCGCGCCGACCGTCATGCGCGGGTTGAGCGAGGCGAACGGGTCCTGGAACACCAGCTGCATGTTGCGCCGCATGGCGCGCAGATCGCCGCTGCCCAAACCCGTCACGCTCTGGCCGTCGAACACGATTTCGCCCGAGGTCGGCTCGATCAGCCGCAGCACGCAGCGGCCGGTGGTCGACTTGCCGCAGCCGGATTCGCCGACCAGTCCCAGCGTCTCGCCGCGGTTGACCGCAAACGACACGCCGTCGACCGCATAGACCTGGCCGACCTCGCGCGACAACAGGCCGCCGAGCACCGGAAAGTGCTTCTTCAAGTTGCTGACGCGCAGCAGCGGCTCGCTCATGACGCGTCTCCGAGGTGGCAGGCCATGCGATGGCCGGGTGCGATCTCGCGCAGGCGCGGCTCCCGTTCGGTACAGATGCTCATTGCGTATTTGCAGCGGGGCGCAAAACGGCAGCCCGGCGGCGGGTTGATCAGGATCGGCACCGAGCCGCCGATCGCCTCCAGCCGCGTCTTGTGCTCGGCGTCGAGGTCGATGCGCGGGATCGAGCGAATCAGGCCCTGGGTGTAGGGATGGCGCGGGTTGCCGAACAATTCGTCGACCGGCGCCTCTTCCACCACCTTGCCGGCATACATCACGACGACGCGCTGCGCGGTCTCGGCGACCACGCCCATGGCATGGGTGATCAGCATCACCGCCATGCCGAACCGCTCCTTCATGTCCTGCAAGAGGTCAAGGATCTGCGCCTGGATGGTGACGTCGAGCGCGGTGGTCGGCTCGTCGGCAATGACAAGCTTGGGGCGGCAGGCCAGCGCCATCGCGATCATCACGCGCTGGCGCATGCCGCCGGAGAACTGATGCGGATAGTGGTGCACGCGGCCCGCGGCATTGGGTATCTGCACCAGCTTCAGCATCTCGATGGTGCGCTCGAGTGCCTGCTTCTTGGTCACCGCCTCGTGGCGGCGCAGGCTCTCGGCGATCTGCTCGCCGATCGTCAGCACCGGGTTGAGCGAGGTCATCGGCTCCTGGAAGATGAAGCCGATCTCCTTGGCCCTGATGTCGTCGAGCTGATGGCTGGTCAGCGGCACCAGATCGCGGCCCTCGAACATGATCTCGCCTGCGACGATCCTGCCCGGCGGCATCGCGATCAGCTTCAGGATCGACATCGCGGTGACGGTCTTGCCGCAGCCGGATTCGCCGACCACGCACAGCGTCTCGCCCCGGTTGATCGAGATGTCGACGCCGTCGACCGCCTGCAGCACGCCGGCGTCGGTGGTGAAATGGGTTTTCAGGCCCTTGATCTCGAGCAGCGCCATCAGATCACCTTGCGCGCGTCGAGCGCATCGCGCAGCCCGTCGCCGATGAAGTTGATGGCAACCACGGCGATGAAGATCGCGCCGCCCGGGAACAGCGCCCAGTGCGGGCCGATGTCGAGAAAGTCCTTGGCGTCATAGAGGATGCGGCCCCAGGTCGGGGTGTCAGGCGGGAAGCCGAGGCCGAGGAACGACAGCGTCGATTCGGCGATGATCGCGGCGGCGACGTCGATCGTGCCGGCGATGATCACGGGTCCCAGCGCATTGGGCAGGATGTGGCGCACCACCTGCCGCACCGGGCTCGCGCCGAGCGCGCGCGCCGCCTCGACGAATTCCTTCTCGCGCAGCGAGAGGAACTGGGCGCGCACCAGGCGGGCGACCGGCATCCAGCGCAGGCCGCCGATCACGAGCACGATCAGGATGAAGATGCCGCCCTCCGGGCCGAACACCGCCTTGAGCCCGTCGCGGAACAGATAGATCAGCATCAGGAGCAGCGGCAGTTGCGGCAGCGACAGGAACAGGTCGGTCAGCCACATCAGCGCATAGCCGAGCGCGCCGCGCGACATGCCGGCCAGCGCGCCGATCAGCGTGCCGACGAACACCGAGACCAGCATCGCGGCGAGGCCGACCGCGAGCGAGATGCGCCCGCCATAGATCATGCGGGCGAGCAGGTCCTGGCCGAGATCGTCGGTGCCGAACGGATGCGCCAGCGAGGGACCCTGCAGGCCCGCCACCACGTCGATGTCGCTGATCGAGACGCGCCAGATGAACGGGCCGATCACGACGGCCGCGATCAGCAGCAGCAGCAGCACGGCGCTGATCACCGCCGGCCTGTGCCGGCGGTAGCGCCGCCAGGTTTCGCGCCAGGGCGAATATCCGCGCCGCTCAGCGGAAGGAGATGCGAGGGTCAAGCCAGCCATAGAGGACATCTGCGATCAGGTTGAACAGCACCACGAGACACGCGAAGACGAAGGTCACGGCCATCACGACCGGCGTATCATTGGCGAGGATGGAGGAAATCAGCAGCGAGCCGATGCCGGGAATGCGGAAGATCTGCTCGGTGACGATGGCGCCGCCGAACACGGCGGGCATCTGCAGCGCGATCAGCGTGACCACCGGGATCATCGCATTGCGCATCACATGCTTGACGATCACCTTGGCCTGTCCAAGGCCTTTGGCGCGCGCGGTGGTGACATAGTCGAGCCGAATCACGTCGAGCATCGCCGAGCGCACGAAGCGGGTCATCGATGCTGCCTGGAACAGGCCGAGCACCATCACCGGCATGATGGCTTGCCGGATCATCTCCAGCAGCCAGGGGATGCCGCTGCCGGGCACGTCGGTGTAGACGAAAGGCAGCCAGTCCAGCTTCACCGAAAACACCAGGATGAACAGGATGCCGGTGAAGAAGGTCGGCAGCGAGAAGCCGATGAAGGCGAAGGTGTTGGCAAGCTGGTCGAACAGCGAATAGGGCCGGGTGGCGGCAAAGACGCCGACCGGGATCGCGATCAGGAGCGCCAGCAGCTGCGACGAGCCGACCACGTAAAGCGTGGTCGGCAGCCGCTGCAGGATCAACGTGTCGACATTGATCCGGCTGACAAAGGAGAAGCCCCAGTCGCCCTGCACCATCGCCGCGAGCCAGTGCAGGTAACGGAGATAGATCGGGTCGTCGAGGCCGAACTTGGTGCGCAGCGCGGCCTGCACCTCGGGCGGCACGTTCGGATTGGTCGCGAGCTCGCTGAACGGGTCGCCCGGCGCGAGCGCCAGCACGACGAACAGGACGACCGAAATCCCGAGCAGACTCGGGATCGCGATCATCAGACGGCGCAGGATATATTGACTCATGAACAGATCATCTGACTAACGCTTGCACTTGAGCACGTTGATTTCGCTTCCAATCGAAAGGCGAGCTTCACCTTGCCTCGCGTGCGGGGAGAGGTCGGAATTCAAGCGCCGCTTGAATTCCGGGTGAGGGGGACTCTCCACGAACTCATCTGTCACGGTATTTGCGGATGGAGCCCCTCGCACCAGCCCTCTTCCCGTAGGAACGGGAAGAGGGAGGAGCACATCTCGAGCCCCTCACGGCTCAGGTTTCACGATACCAGTCTTGCAGATTGTCGGTTTGGTTGGCCCAGCCGGACAGCGCGGGCCGCACCGTGTTGGAGCAGGCTTCCACCGCGAGGCGATGCATCACGGGGATCATGACGTTGTCCTGCCAAATCAGATCGTTGCACTTGATGTAGAGGTCCGCCCGCTTGATCGGATCGGTCTCGGTTTCGGCCGCATCGACCGCGGCGTCATAATCCTTGTTGGTCCAGCGCGGGAAGTTCGGCCCCTGCCACTTGTTCTCCTTGGTCGCGACGTTGCGCGAATGATAGCGGCGCATGTGCAGGGCGGGATCGGGCTGCGTCATCGGGATCTGGAACATCTCGATATCGGCATAGAAATGCGCATAGGTGTCGGGGTTGGCGACGTCGGAGGAGAAGAACACCGAGGCCACCACCGACTTCAGCTCGACGTCGATGCCGGCCTTCTGGCAGGCCTGCTTGACGATCGCCTGGGTCTTCTGCCGCGGTCCGTTGATCGAGGTCTGGTACAGCAGCTTCAGCTTCTTGCCGTCCTTTTCGCGGATGCCGTCGGAGCCCGCCTTCCAGCCGGCCTGCTCGAGCAGCGCGCTCGCCTTCTCGACCGAGAACTCCCATTTGGTGTTCTTGGAGACGAACTCCTCGGGGCCGTTGAGATAGTTGGCGGTGGCACGGCCAGCGCGGCCGTAGATCACCTTCTTGATGGATTCGCGGTCGACCAGCAGCGCCAGTGCCTGGCGCACGCGCGGATCGGACAGGATCGGATGCTTGGTCTTCATCGACGAGCGTTCGCCGTCGACTTCGGTGTTGGGGTCGGTGAAGTTGATGGCGATGAACTCGATGTCGCCGCCGACGGCATAGAGCGTCTTGCCCTTGCCGCCCTTCTCCAGCCGCAGCAGCACCTCGTCCTCGACCTGGATGTTCCAGGCGAAATCATATTCGCCGGTCTGGATCACCGCGCGCGCCGCCGACACCGCGTCACCGCCGCCCTTCATCTCGATCGTGTCGAAATAGGGCCGGTTCGCCATGTGGTAGTCGGGGTTGATCTCGCCGCGGATCAGGTCGCCCGGCTTGAATTCGATGAACTTGTAAGGTCCGGTGCCGACCGGCTTCAGGTTGGTCGGCGCCTCGCGCGACTTGCCGCCCTTGAATTCCGCGAACAGATGTTTCGGAATGACGCAGCCATAGGCGCCGACGAATGCGTTGGCCCAGAACGGCGTCGGCTTCTCGAACTTGATGCGGATCGTGAGGTTGTCGACCTTCTCGACGGTCATGCCGGCGTAGGTCGCGCTCGAGACCGCTGCCGTCGCAGGGTCGCTGGCATATTCCCAGGTGAAGACGACGTCGTCGGCGCTGAACGGTTTTCCGTCGTGCCATTTGACGCCGGGCTTGAGTTTCCAGGTCACCGATTTGGCGTCGGCGGAAAGTCCGCCATTCTGGATCGAGGGGATCTCGGCGGCGAGGATCGGGTTGAGATGACCGTCGACGTCCCAGCTTGCCAGCGGTTCGTAGAAGATCCGCGAGCCGTCCTGATCCTTGGTGCCGGTGGCGAAATGCGGATTGAGCAACGTCGGGCCCTGCCACCACAGCAGCTTGAGCGGTCCGCCGCCGCCGCGCTTGGTCGGCTTGTAGGGGTTGGGGCTCTGCGCCATCGCGACGCCACCGAGGCTGAGAATCTGGTTGGCCATCGGCGCGGTGAGGCCGACGGCAATCATTCGCTTGACGAAGGCGCGGCGGTCCATCCGTCCGTCCTTCACGTCGTCGATCATGCCTCGCAGATTATTGTCGAACATAGTCCCCTCGGTCCGGCTCACGTGTGTTTGCGGCGGGCCTTGGAACCGGCCGCCGTTCTGGCGGCAGATGGCACACCGAATGAACGCGAAGGTCAACGCCTCCCGCCCTTCAGCGTCTAGGTCTTTTGGCTATCGCTTGTGCAGAACCTCCCCTAGGCGCACATCGGTTCAGCATATCGGCGCCAAAGCGCTGACAATGCGCGCCTCGCACTGCGGAAAATTTGTTCGTTATCCTTTGTTCCGAGATGCTTTTTTGCCACGCAACCGCAATTTCGCGCGGAAGCGGCTGCCGGCCTGCGCATCGAAGCGCAGGTCCGGCCCGCAGGATGCGGCGCTCAGGCGACCGACATGTCCAACGGCGGTGCAACATTCGCCGGCAGCGGACTGACATAGGGCGTTCGCGTGGTCCGCTTCTTGAGGTCGGCCTTGGCGGCCGCGATCAGCTCCGGCTCCATCAGCGCCTTGACGCCGAGGCCGGCCATCGCCTTGGCGGCCTGCACCATCGCCTTGTGCGCGGCCGGTGTCTTGCCCTGCGCCACAACCTGCCAGGTGTGGAACGGCGTGCCGATTGCAACCGTCGGTGCATGGACCTGCACCGTCGGCACCACCCAGCTGACGTCGCCGACATCGGTCGAGCCGATCAGCGGATTGCGCTTGGCGTCGATCGGCACCAGGAAATCGGCCAGCGGCCGGTCGGTCGGCTCCATGCCGATCGCGTAATAGACCGAGGCGATGTCCTTGTCGGTCAAGGTCGCGCGGATCTTGCCGGCAAATTCCTTGTCGGCATCGTCGAAATGCGGCGGGCCGAGGTCTTCCATGATCCGGTGCAGCGTCTCTTCCAGCGGGGTGTTGGGCAGGATGTTGGAGACCGCGGAGATGATCTTCATCTCGACCTTGGTCTCGGTCATCAGCGCTGCCCCCTGCGCGATCTTGTGCACGCGCTCGACCAGCTCGTTCATGCCGGGCAGGTCGCGGGCGCGGATCGAATAGCGCACCCGGGCATGGGCCTGCACCACGTTCGGCGCGATGCCGCCGGTGTCGAGCAGCGCGTAATGCACGCGGGCATCGCTCGGCATGTGCTCGCGCATGTAATTGACGCCGACATTCATCAGTTCCACCGCATCGAGCGCGCTACGGCCGAGATGCGGCGAGGCGGCCGCGTGCGAGGTCCGCCCGGTAAAGACGAAATCGGCCCGGGTGTTGGCGAGTGACGGCGTCACCGCCACCTCCCAGAAACTGTGCGGATGCCAGGTGATGGCGATGTCGGCGTCCTCGAACGCGCCACAGCGCACCATGAAGGCCTTGGCGGCGCCGCCTTCCTCGGCGGGACAGCCGTAATAGCGCACCCGGCCCGGCACCTTGTTGGCGGCGAGCCAGTCCTTCACCGCGGTGGCGGCGAGCAGCGCGGAGGAGCCGAGCAGATTGTGGCCGCAGCCATGACCGTGGCCGCCGGCCTCGACCGGACGATGCTCGGCGATGCCGGCTTCCTGGCTGAGGCCGGGCAGGGCGTCATATTCGCCGAGGAAGGCGATGACAGGGCCGCCTTCACCCCATTCGCCCATCACCGCGGTCGGAATGTCGGCGAGGTTCTCGGTGATGCGGAAACCCTGATGGCGCAGTTCGGCCAGATGTTCGGCGGAGGAGCGCGCCTCGGTGTAGCAGACCTCGGGCATTGCCCAGACCCGGTCGCTCAATTCGATGAAACGCGGCTTGATCGTGTCGACGCCGCGCCAAACATCACTACGGTTGTCCATTTGCTCCGATCCTCGAGTAAGGCAATCTGAAGCGCAAAACGCTAGCAGCTTGCCGCGCCGCCGCCTAGCGGCTGTCGGCAGGGCAGCTTTTCCGAAAGTCACGTCCTGGTGTGCAGAAATGTGTCCGGCTCGCCAAACCCCGTCGTCGGACTGAACGACCTCGAGCGCTCCGACTGTAACCTTGAGCGATCAGTCTGCCTTCCCTTATGATGTGGCTCGCGAGGACGTGGTCCGACCATGAATGATGCAATTCCGTCTCTGTTGCCGAGAAATGCGGGCCACCAGTTCGTGATCTATGCCGACGCCTGCTCGGGCGTTGCCGGCGCGCTGCATGAGCGCACTTTCGCGTCGGTCAACAATGTGGTCCGCCGGCTGCAGCCGCCGCCCGAGTTCATTCTCTTCCCCGGTGACGAGATCATCGGCCTCACCGCCGATGCCGATGCGCTGCGTGCGCAATGGCGGCATTGGCTTGAGGTCGAGATGGCCTGGCTCGACCGCCGTGCGGTGCCGCTGTGGCACACGACCGGCAACCACACCACCTATGACGAGATGAGCGAGGCGGTGTTTCGCGAGGTGCTGAAGCTGCCGCGCAACGGGCCGCCCGGACAGGAAGGCCTGTCCTACTGGGTCCGCCGCGACGATCTCGTGATGGTGTTCGTGCACACGTTGTGGAGCGGGCTCGGCGGTGAGGGACACGTCGAGACCGACTGGCTGCAAGGGATCCTCGAACAGCACAAGGACGCGAGATACAAACTGGTGCTGGGCCATCATCCGGTCTACCCGATCAATGGTTACAGCGGCAGCTATCAGCGCGAGATCGGCCACGAATACAGCGCGCGCTTCTGGGATATCCTGGTCCGCGCCGGCGTGACCGCCTATCTGTGCAGCCACATCCTCGCATTCGATGTTCAGGTCCATCGCGGCGTGCTGCAGATCTGCACGGCTGGCGCAGGCACCGTGCACCGGATGCCCGAAGGCGTCGAGTATCTGCATTGCGTGCAGGCGGCGCTCGATCAGGACGGACTCCGCTATCAGGTGCTCGACACCGACGGCGTCGTGCGCGAGCGGCTCGCATGGCCGCTGCCCTCTCTCGATCACGCCGCGTGGTCGCCATTGCCGCGCGGGATCAGCCCTGCGCCACTGTCCGGGACACCGGCGCCCGCGACGCTGGTCGCCCTGAGATTGTCGGGCCGCACCGCGGCGGCAAGCGCCGCGCCTCAAACACTGCTCTGCACGCCCGTGCCTGACATGATCGCGCCGCTCTGGCTCGGCCTGCGCGGGCCGAACCAGACGCTCACCCTGATCCTCGGACGCGAGCAAGGGCGCAGTCCGCACTACTGGGTCGGTCCGGATTTCGGCGATGAGCGCGATTTCGACCTCGACATCGCCTTCTATCCGGATATGGGACCCGGCGGCGTGCTGTGGCGACGCCGCGGTGACGTCAGTTGGACGTCGTTCGCGGCAATCTCGGCGACGGGGCTCGAGCGGTTGTCGTGGCCCGCGCTCTGGAGCGTCGGGTGCGGACAGCATGGACCGGACGACAGGCGATATGCCGGGCCGCGGCTCGACGTCGCCGCGACCGTAATCGCATTGTCATGAGCTAAGGTCTTGAACCAGGTCGGCGGCGCCAGAGCCGACAATGCCCTAGTCATTTCCTTTCGGCGTCTTCCGTTCCGCGTCCTTCAGTTCGCGGTCGATCAGCGTGCAGACCCGGCGCTGCGCCAGCAGGTCGAGCCGCGCACGCGTGGTGCCACGCTTGATCTTGCCGTTGATCTCGAATGACCAGCTCCAGAGGTCGGGCTCGATATTGGTGAGCGTGTATTGAATGTCCCGGTGACGATCGATCAGCTTCTTCATGCCGTTTCTTTTTGTTGGCTGAAGCTTGCATAGCGAGATCGTGAGGGCGTCTGTATCCGGACGACTACTTACATATTTGGTCTAGACGCCCGTGCGGCGGAATTTTCGCAAATCACTGAGTTGGGGTCGCTGTCCAGGGGGCTATGACTCACAAACCGTGCCGCACACTCACTGTCGTCCCGGCGAAGGCCGGGACCCATTGCCACGCATGCGAATTGTTGCGCGACGCCGGGGCCGCGATCCCGCTCATCACCAAGTGCGGTGGTTATGGGTCCCTGTGTCTGGATTGTCTGTCATGATGGGGTGGGCGGGAAGCCGTTGGGTCCTTGGCGCTTGACGCCGTGAGCCGGCTCGGT
>NZ_VITY01000006.1 GCF_007993935.1 Bradyrhizobium macuxiense
ATTGCCGTCGCTCGAAAGCTGCTCACCATCCTCAACGCGATGATGCGCGACCGAAAACCCTATCGGGCGGCTCCTTCAACATAACAGTTGCCGGCCTTCGCCGGGACGACAGCGAATGTGTTGCGCTGTCTGTGGGTCACACTTCCGCGCTCTCGCGACATCTTCTGCCCGAGCTTTGCTCTTCGTTTTCGCCCTCTCCTTGAAGATGGGCCCCGAGCAAAAGGGTAGAAAGCTCGGGGGGTAGGACCACAGGCTTGCACCGTCGGGCAACTCAGTGGCACGCGCGCGTGAAGGAGCCACCGGCGGCAGGGTTCCCTCTCCCCTTGCGGGAGAGGGTGAGGGTTAGGGAGAGGGGTGCCTCACGACGTGCCCTCTCCAGTCAGGCGAGCACGCACGGCACATAGCCGAGATCGCGCGAGAACTTCACGCCAATGATCTCACCCGGGGCCACCCCTCTCCCTCCCTCTCCCGCAAGGGGAGAGGGAGCCGGAGAGGCGTGCTCACCTCACCGGTCGCTTCGGGTTCTCGGTTCGCGAGCTGCCGGGTACGCACCAGAGAATGACGAAAGAACGATCGCCCTAATGCGCCTTGGCGACGTAGGGGCAACCGCCTTCATCGAGTGGACGGAAGGCCTGGTCGCCCGGCACCGTCGCGAGATATTCGTAGAGATCCCATTTGCTCTTGGACTCTTCCGGCTTCTTGATCCGCATCAGATACATGTCATGCACCATGCGGCCGTCCTCGCGCACCACGCCGTTCTGGGCAAAGAAATCGTTGACCGGGGTCTTGCGCATCTGCGCGATCACGGTCTCCGAATCGACCGAGTTGGTGGCGGCAACGGCCTTGAAATAGTGCCGCAGCGCCGAGTTGACGCCGGCCTGGTAGGCCGTCGGCATCGCGCCGTGGCGCTTGAAGAACTCCTGGGCGAAGGCGCGCGTCTCGGGCGTGCGATCCCAATAGAAGGAATCGGTGAACAGCAGATCGTGCGCATGCGCGAGGCCGAGCGCGGGCACGTCGGTGAGCGTCACCTGCAGCGCGACGAGCTGCATGCTGGCGCGGATGTTGAACTCGTCGGCCTGCGACACCGCGTTGCGGAAGTCGGAGCCGGCATTGGCGAGCGCCAGGATCTTGGCGCCGGAGGACTGGGCCTGCAGCAGGAAGGACGAGAAATCGGCGGTGTCGAACGGATGGCGGACCGCGCCCAGCACCTTGCCGCCGGCCGATGTGACGGCCTTGCTGGCGTCGCGCTCCAGCGCTTGGCCGAACGCATAATCCGCCGTGAGGAAGAACCAGGGCGTGCCGCCACGCGCAACCACAGCCTTCGCCGTCGCGTTCGATGAAGCATAGGTGTCGTAGGTCCACTGCACGCTGGTCGGCGAACATTGCTTGCCGGTGAGATCGGATGAACCGGAGCCCGAGATCAGGAACAGCTTCTTGCGTTCGCGCGTCACGGTCTGGATCGCGAGCGCCACCGCGGAATTGACGCCTTCCGCGATCACGTCGACACCCTTGTTGTCGATCCAGTTGCGCACGATGCCGGTCGCGACGTCGGGCTTGTTCTGGTGATCGGCCGAGATGATCTCGATCTTGCGGCCGACGACCGTGCCGCCGATTTCCTCCGCAGCCATTTGCGCCGCTATCACCGATCCCGGGCCATTGCCGTCGGAATATTGCCCGCTCATGTCGGTGATGATGCCGACACGCAGGACGCCGTCCTCCGCGCGAGCTGCGCCGGCGGCAAAGGAGAGACACACCGCAGCAATTGCGATCAGGACATGCGAGCGTTTCGTGATGGACATTTCGTTCCCAGGGATTCGGATGGTTCGGACGATCTCCTGAAGCAATCAGGGATCGCCGACAACCCCGTTGGCAGGCATGGCGCTCTGCGAATCCGCGCCAAAATTCCGGGAGGAGGAACACGGCTGCGGCGCCGGCTCACGCGCCTCGCTGATCATGCGAACGCCGCGACGAGATTTCGCCGCGGCGTTGCTGGGACGTACGATTGGATCATACGAATCGACAATGCGAGATGGCGTCGAGATCGCCTCAGCGCCGCTCCCACAATTGCCTCACGAGGATGCCAACCTTGCGCTCGATCGCCTCGGCGGCATCGAGGCACATGTCCTCGCGATACCGCGAGCCGACGATCTGGACGCCGACCGGCACGCCTTCATGCAGACCGACCGGCACCACGGCCGCCGGCAGCCCCAGCACGTTGATCGACGAAATGAAGCGCAGATCGTTCCAGAACAACTCCTTGACGCGCTGTTCGCCGCCGAGATCGGCATTGACCTCCGGCGTCTTGCGTACCGATGTCGGCGTCAGCACCAGCGGATATTGCTCGAGGAACGTCATCCAGTTCCTGATATGACGGGACCGCTCGGCGATCGCCTTCATGTAGCCGGCCTGATCGAGCGGGTTCGCCAGCGCCATGAAGCCGTGGAACGTCTTCTGGAAGTCGGCGCTGGTGGTCGCCAGCATCTGGTCCTGCTGCAACACCCGGGTCTCGGTCATGATCAGGTCGCACCAGAGCTGCCAGACCTTGTTGAGATCGGGCACCTCGACTTCGCTGACCGCGTAGCCCGCGTCGGCCAGATGATCGGCCGCCTTGCGCTGGAGCGCGATCACGCCGCGATCGGTCGCCATGTCCTCGGGGATCTTCGCCAGCGCGACCTTGACCGGCGCGGCGGGCTTCGGCCCCTGCAACGGCGCCGGCACGTACCAGGGATCGCGCGGGTCGCGCTGCGCCATCACCTCGAGGCCGAGACGCACGTCGGCGACGTGGCGCGCCAGCGGTCCTTGCGACGACATGAACTGCGCCATCAGCGGCCGTTCTGCTGTGGCTGAGGGATTGAACGCAGGAATGCGGCCCTGGGTCGGCTTGATGGTGGCGATGCCGTTGCAATGCGCCGGCCAGCGCAGCGAGCCACCGATATCGTTGCCATGCGCGATGGTGCCGATGCCGGCCGCGATCGACGCGCCGGCGCCGCCCGATGATCCGCCGCACGTCACGTCCGCGTTCCAGGGATTGCGCGTCAGGCCGTGCAGCGGATTGTCGGTGAAGCCGCGCAACGAGAATTCCGGCGTGTTGGTCAGGCCGATGATGACGGCGCCGGCCTTCTTGAGATTGGCCGTCACCGGCGAGTCGCCCGGAGCGATGTTGTCCTTGAAGGCGACCACGCCGTTCGAATTGGCCTGGCCCTCGACGTCGATGTTGATCTTGATCGTGACCGGCACGCCGTGCAGCGGCCCAACGGCGCCGCCCTTCGCTTTGCTCGCGGCCAGCGCCGCATCCGCCGCCTTGGCGGCCTGCATCGCCGACGCGCCGAGATCGACGACGACGGCGTTGAGCGCCGGGTTGGCCTGCTGCATGCGCTCGAGATGGGCGCGAACCACCTCTTCCGATGTTACTTCGTTGTTCCGGATCGCCGCCGCCGTGTCCACGGCGGACCATTGCCAGATCGGTGCATTCGTCACGTGGTATTCCCCCGTTGCGTTAGGTGCTTTGTTATTGGTTCAGTCGCGCGGATCGATCGGCGTCAGCGTCGACGCACGCGCCTCGATCATCTCGGCGATGGCGAGACAGACATCCTCGCGGAAGCGGCCGGCGATCACCTGGACGCCGACCGGCACGCCGCCGGCGGTCCCTGTCGGGACCACGACCGACGGAAAGCCAAGCGCAGGCACCGCGAGCAGCGGCCGCTGCGCGTCGAGCAGCGCGTGCACCACGTCAGCATCTTCCTGATCCTGATCGAAGCGGAACGGCAGTTGCGCGGAGACCGGCAGGATGATGACCGGGCAACGCTCCTGGAACAGCTGCCAGGCCCGCACGATGGCGAGCCGCTGCTCGAAGCAGGCCAGCACCTGATCGCCGTCGAGCTCGGGCGCATAGGCGATATGGCCCTCGAGATTGTAGCGGGATCTATCGTCGCCGAATTTGCGGATCATCGGCGCCAGCACGCGCCGCTCCTCATTGATGACGAGGCGATGCCAGAGATCGGCGGCGTCTGCGAGCCGCGGCGGCAAGGTCTCCTCCACCGCAAAGCCGGCCTCCGCGAGCCAGTGTCCGGCGGCGCGCACCGCAGCGCTCACCTCCGGCGCCTCGTCGCCGAACGGCGCCGGCGCGATCGCAACACCGATCGGCCGCTTGAGCGGCGCACCTTGCAGCGGCACCGGCAGCCAGGTGCCGTCGCGCGCGTCCGCCTGCGCCATCGCGGCGAGGCCGGCGCGCAGATCGGCGACCGAGCGCGCGAGCGGCCCCTGCACCGACATCATCTGCGCCGTAATCGGACGATCGCTGGTGGCCGACGGATTGAAGGCGGGGATCCGTCCCGGGGTCGGACGCAGGCCGGCGACGCCGCAGGCGTAAGCGGGATAGCGGATCGAGCCGCCGAAATCATTGCCGTGCGCGATCGCGCCCATGCCGGAAGCGACCGCCGACGCGGCCCCGCCGCTGGAGCCGCCCGGTGTCAGGTGCCGGCCCCACGGATTATAGGTCGCGCCGTGCAGATCGTTGTTGGTGAACCAGCGGTGCGAGAACGCCGGCGTATTGGTGCGACCGACTATGACGGCGCCCGCCTTGCGAAAATTCGCGACCACCGGGCTGTCCTCGGTCGCTATCACGTCGCGGAATGCGACAACGCCGTTGGTGGTGGCGTGACCGCGCTGATCGACATTGACCTTGATGGTTACCGGCACGCCATGCAGCACGCCGAGCTCGGCGCTGGATTTCACTACGGCATCCGCGGTATCCGCCGCGGCCAGCGCTTCGTCGGCGAGCACTTCGACCACAGCGTTCAATGCCGGATTGACCTTGGCGATGCGATAGAGGCTGGACTGCACGGCGTCGCGGCTCGATATCGCACGCGTCGCGATCCCGCGCGCCAGATCGACGGCCGACCAGCTCCACAACTCATTCTCGCGCCGCGTGACCATTGTTGTTTCCTCCAACGCGTAATGCAGCAGTCAGCCGATGCGGTTCAGTCGAGCCGCAGCGGCTGGTGAAAGACCGGTAGGTCCATGCGCCGGTCTTCCGCGGGGACGACCACGGCTTCGGCGCTCAGCACATGATCGAGCATCACGCGCCGGGCACGCGCCGCGTTGCCGGAGCGGAACGCGGCCATCAGGCGCTTGTGAAACTCGATGTTCTCGCAGGTGAAGCTGGATGCGAATTCCTGCACGCCGAGCTTGCCGATCAGATGGCGGATCGCCTCGTTGACGAAGCGGGCGACCAGGCCGAGCAGCGGATTGGGACAGGCCTCGATCAGGATGTCGTGGAAATCGATCTCGGCATGGCGGTGGTGCTCCCAGTCCGCGTCGCCGCCTGGATGATGCTCCTGAACCGCGATCGCCTTGTCGAGCGCGGCGAAATGCGCGAGCGTGAGGTGGCCGACCACGCTGAAGGCGAGCTCCGGCTCGATCAGCCGTCGGATCTGGTAGATCTGCGCCGTCGAGATCGACTGGAAATAGAAGTAGTTGCTGAGCAGGCCGACGATCCGGTTGATCGACACCGGCGCCACCCGCGCGCCGCCGCCGGGCCCTGTCGTGTTCTGCACCAGCCCCTGCACTTCCAGCGACTTAAGCGCCTCGCGGATGGTTGAGCGGCTGCAGCCGAACATCTCGATCAGTTCGCTTTCCTGCGGCAGCCGGTCGTTCGGCTGCAAGCCGGCCTGGAAGATGTGGCTGCGGATCAGGTCGGCAACCGCGTCCGACCGCTTGCGCTTGATCGAGGCGCGCCGTGACGGGTCCAGGGACGGAAGGGTCGATTTATCCATTTTATAATCATAAATAGGATCGAGACGGCTTGGCAAGGGGCGATCGCCCCAAAGGGCCATCCTGCCCGGGGCTCATCCCGGGCATGACGGCAGACCCAACATTTGAGGAATTGGCGAGCGATGATCGCTCAGTTCGTTCCGCGCTGCGCCTCGAGGCTGCGGCTGTAGAGCGACATCGCAAAGCAGAACACGAAGTAGATCACGCCGACGAAGATGTAGACCTCGACGCTGAACGACTGCCAGGCCGGATCGACGATCGCGGTCTTGGCGGTCGTCAGAAGATCGAAGATGCCGATGATCAGGACCAGGCTGGTGTCCTTGAAGAAGGCGATGAAGGTGTTGACCAGCGGCGGGATGACGTGGCGGATCGCCTGCGGCAGCACGATCAGCGCGTGTTTCTGCCAATAGGACAGGCCGAGCGCATCCCCCGCTTCATACTGTCCGCGCGGCACCGCCTGCAAGCCGCCCCGCACCACTTCGGCAAGGTAGGCGCCGGCATAGAGGATGAAGGCGATCTGCGCGCGCAAGAGTTTGTCGATGTTGACGCCATCGGGCATGAACAGCGGGAACATCACGCTCGCCATGAACAAGAGGCTGATCAGCGGCACGCCGCGGATCAGTTCGACATAGAGCACGCAGAGCGAGCGGATCGCCGGCAATTTCGAGCGGCGGCCGAGCGCGACCAGGATACCGAGGGGGAAGCCGAACGCCAGTCCGAACGTCGCCAGGATCAGCGTCACCGGCAGCCCGCCCCAGCGGTCCTGGGTGACGAAGGTGAGACCAAGGAAGCCGCCCCACATCAGGCACCCGATCACGATCAGGGCCGCGGCCCACAGCAGGAACAGCTCCTTGCGCCAGAAGCTGCGGCGGCTCGAGACCGCGAATAGCGCGATGAAGATCAGGACCGCGAGCGCCGGCCGCCACTGCTCACTGAACGGATATGTGCCGAACAGGATGAAGCGATACTTCTCGGGCACGACGGCCCAGCAGGCGCCGACGCCGCGCAGCGCGCGGCAGGCGCTGCTGTCGTTGCCGGAGACGATCCAGACCGCGTTGGCGATGCCCCATTGCCAGAGGCCGATGCACGCCTTGCCGAGCAGGAACAGCAAGACCAGCGTCATGATGCTGGAGGGGATCGAGGCGAACAGATTGGCGCGCAGCCACGCGGTGAGGTGACCACCGAGCGCCCGCGGCGCCGGCCGCGGGCCGATCGGCAATGGATCCTGTGGCAGGTGGGCGACCGAGCTCATGTCAGCGCTCCACCAGCGCGATGCGCGCATTGTACCAGTTCATGAACAGGCTGATGCCGAGGCTGATGGTGAGGAATACCAGCATGATCAGCGCGATCGACTCGATCGCCTGCCCGGTCTGGTTCAGCGTGGTGTTGGCGACCGAGACGATGTCCTGGTAGCCGACCGCGACCGCGAGCGAGGAGTTCTTGGTCAGGTTCAGATACTGGCTGGTCATCGGCGGGATGATGACACGCAGCGCCTGCGGCAGCACGATGTGTTGCAAGACAAAGCCGCGCTTCAGCCCGAGCGCCTTGGCCGCCTCCGACTGGCCGCGCGGCACCGCCTGGATGCCGCTGCGCACGATCTCGGCGATGAAGGCCGAGGTGTAGGTGACGAGTGCGATCAGCAGCGCGAAGTATTCCGGCGCCAGGGTCAGCCCGCCGACGAAGTTGAAGCCGCGCAGCTCCGGCAGCGTGATGCTCCAGCTCGCGCCCGAGAGGAACGACACCAGCGCAGGCAGCGCGACGACGAGGCCGAGCGCATAGGGCCACGCGGCACGCGCTCGGCCATCGACCATCTGCTGCGCGATCAGGCGGCGCCGGACGAAGCGGAAAACCATCAGGCCTGCGACTAGCGCCAGGATGGTCCACCAATTGGCCTCATGCAGCGGGACCGACGGCAGGATCAGGCCGCGATTGGAGAGATAGACGCCCTCGACCGGCTTCCACGCCTGGCGCGCCGCCGGCAGGCCCTGCATCAGCACGTACCAGAACAGCAGCTGCAGCAGCAGCGGCAGGTCGCGCAGCACCTCGACATAAACGGCGGCAAGCCGCGCCAAGAGCCAGTTCGACGACAGCCGCGCGATGCCGACCAGCGTGCCGATCACGGTCGCCAGCACGATGCCGATCACC
Source organism: Bradyrhizobium macuxiense (assembly GCF_007993935.1). Classification (GTDB taxonomy): domain Bacteria; phylum Pseudomonadota; class Alphaproteobacteria; order Rhizobiales; family Xanthobacteraceae; genus Bradyrhizobium; species Bradyrhizobium macuxiense_A. The sequence continues at coordinate 7,918 of NZ_VITY01000006.1, forward strand.
GCGACGCGCAGCGTGTTGACGATGCCGACGATGAAGGCCCGCAGGTAAGTGTCCTTCGGCGTGTAGTCGATCCAGCTGTCGGCGATCGGCATGCCGGCTTCGCGGCCGAGGAAGGCGAAGCCGGTCGAGATGCGCCGTACCGAGAGATTATGGATCGCGTTCGACCACAGGAAGGCGACGATCGCGACCGCGATCCCAACCACGAGGATCTGCCAGAACAGCCCGGCGACGCGGGGATCGCTGAGCGAAAGCCGCCAGGGCCGGGCGGGAGGGCGTTTCGGCGTCGATGTCGTCACAGCACAAGGATCCCAATGAGAAGCGATCTTCTGCCATGCGCTATATGCGCGCGTCATATGTTGCACCAAATTGATAATTGTGCAACATATGTTTCATGGCCCAGGCTCAGCCGAAACCATCGCCCCTCAACGAATTGTGCAGCGCATTGCCGTCGCTGCCAATGCGCTTGCAGGAGGTTGGTCGGTTTGTCGCAGCCAATGATTACGACGCCACCACCCGCTCGATGCGCGAGCTTGCCTCCGTCGCCGGCGCCGATCCCGCCTCCTTCACCCGCCTGGCCAAAGCGCTCGGCTATTCCGGCTGGGACGAATTGCGCGCCGCACTCACCGAGGCGCGACGGCCGGCGCAGGGCTCGCCCTTCTCCGGCCGAGCCAAGAGCCGCCGCGGCGGGCCGAATGCCGACGTCAAACTGGTTCACGACAAGCTCGAGGCGGAAGCGGCGGGCCTTGCGCGGATTTCCGCGAACGCGATCGCCGACGCCGCGCGTGCGCTGCACACGGCGAGCCGGATCTGGATCACGGGATTTCGCAGCTGCCGCAGCGTTGCGGAACTGCTGACCTATCAGCTTCGCCTGTTCCGCCCCGACGCCGTGCAGCTGGTCGGCGGTTCCGGCCCGTTCGATCTCGACCACGGCGCCTTCCGCGCCGACGACGCGGTGGTGGTGATCGGCTTTGCGCCCTACACGCTGGTCAGCGTCGAGACGGCGCGTGCGGCGCATCAGGCGCGCGCGACGCTGATCGCGATCGCCGACACCATCAGCGCGCCGATGGCCGAGGGCGCCGATCATCTCCTGCTGTTCGAGGCCGCCTCCTCTCCCGGCTTCTTCCCGAGCCTGACCGGCGCGATCGCGGTGGCGCAGTCGCTTGCCGCCGTTGCCTTCACGCTGGGCGGCGCGAGCGCAAAACGCAAGCTGGAGGAGACCGAGGGCCGGCTTGCCGAGATGTCGCAATATTTTGTCGAGAAAGGATGAGTGTCATGGCAGTCCCCTTGGCAGCCCACAAGAGCCGCGTGATGCATCGGAGCCTGCGCGAAACCCCGCCGAAGGCGGTCGGCGGCGAAGGTGTCTGGTTGATCGGTGAGGATGGCCATCGCATTCTGGATTCCTCCGGCGGCGCCGCGGTGTCCTGCCTCGGCCATCAGCATCCGCGGATTCTGGCCGCGATCGCCAAGCAGGCCTCAAAGCTTGCTTACGCGCACACCAGCTTCTTCTCGTCGGAGCCTGCGGAAGAGCTCGCCGAGCGGCTGGTCGGCCACGAGCCCGGAGGGCTCGGCTACGTCTATTTCGTCAGCGGCGGGTCGGAGGCGATCGAAGCCTCGATCAAGCTGGCACGGCAATATTTCATCGAGCGCGGCGAGCCGAAGCGCGCGCGCTTCATCGCGCGGCGGCAGAGCTATCACGGCAATACGCTGGGCGCGCTGTCGGCCGGCGGCAATGCCTGGCGCCGCGAGCCCTACGCGCCGCTGCTGTCGCCCTCGTTCAGCCACGTCACGCCGGCCTTCGCCTATCACGAGAAGCGCGACGATGAATCGGAGGCCGCCTTTGTGGCCCGCCTCGCCGCCGAGCTCGAAGCCGAATTCCAGCGGCTCGGCCCGGAGAATGTCGCCGCCTTCATCGCCGAGCCCGTGGTCGGCGCCACCGCCGGCTGCGTGCCGGCGCCGGAGGGCTACTTCAAGGCGGTGCGCGAGATCTGCAACCGCCACGGCGCGCTGCTGATCCTCGACGAGGTGATGTGCGGCATGGGCCGCACCGGCACGCTGCATGCGTGGGAGCAGGAAGGCATTTCGCCGGACATCCAGGCGGTCGCCAAAGGCCTCGGCGGCGGCTACCAGCCGATCGGCGCAATGCTTGCGAGCGGCAACATCGTCGGCACCGTGCGCAACGGCTCCGGCGCGTTCCAGCATGGCCATACCTATCTGGCGCATCCGCTCGCCTGCGCTGCCGCGCTCGAGGTGCAGAAGACGATCGCCGAGGAGAAGCTGCTCGATCAGGTCAAGGAGCGCGGCCGCCAGCTCGAGCAGCGGCTGGTCGAACGCTTCGGCAATCACCGCCATGTCGGCGACATCAGGGGCCGCGGCCTGTTCTGGGGCATCGAGCTGGTCGCCGATCGCGGCACGCGGCAGTCGTTCGATCCCAAGCTGAAATTGCATCAACGGATCAAGTCGGCGGCGTTCGCCGGCGGCCTCGGCTGTTATCCGTCGGGCGGCACCGCCGACGGCCAGCGCGGCGACCATGTGCTGCTCGCCCCGCCCTATATCGCAACTTCCGGCGACATCGACATGATCGTCGAACGACTAGGCGTTGCAGTAGACAGCGCATTGAAGGACATCGGTCACGGAGCATGATCCGGAGAGGATCATGCTGAAACAAGGAGGGAGGAGGACAGAATGAGGAACGTATTGATCACGGCGAGCCTGCTCGTCGCGGGGCTCTCAACCGCAAGCGCGGCGACGCTCGACACCGTCAAGCAGCGCGGCACGCTGGTGTGCGGCGTCTCGACCGGCTTCGCCGGTTTCTCGGCGCCGGACTCGCAGGGCAACTTCAAGGGCCTCGATGTCGACTATTGCCGCGCGCTTGCGGCCGGCATCCTCGGCGATCCCGCCAAGGTGCGCTACGTCGCGCTGACCGCGCAGAACCGCTTCACCGCGCTGCAGTCGGGCGAAATCGACGTGCTCTACCGCAACTCGACGCAGACCTATCTGCGCGGCACCACGCTCGGCCTGCGCCAGGGTCCGGTCAATTTCTACGACGGCCAGGGCTTTGTGGTGAAGAAGGACCTCGGCGTAAAGGAGCTGAAGGATCTCAAGGGCGCCACCGTCTGCGTCGCGCAAGGCACCACGCATGAGGTGACACTCGGCGATTACGGTCGCGCCAACGGCATCGACTGGAAGCCGTTGGTGTTCGACCGCCCTGACACCATGTACCAGACCTTCTTCGGCGGCCGCTGCGATGCCATGACCCAGGACGCCTCGGCGCTCGCCGGCGCGGTCGCCACCGCAGCACCAAAAGCCGACGACTATGTCGTGCTGCCGCAGACCATCAGCAAGGAGCCGCTCGGCCCGTTCACCCGCAACGGCGACGAGGTGTGGAGCGACATCATCACCTGGCTGCACTACGGCCTGGTCGAAGCTGAAGAGCTCGGTGTCACCCAGGCCAATGTCGACGAGATGACGAAGTCGCAAGTCCCGGCGATCCAGCGCCTGCTCGGCGCATCCGGCGATCTCGGCTCCCGGCTCGGCCTCGACAACAAATGGCTGGTCGGAGCGATCAAGGCCGGCGGCAATTATGGCGAAATCTTCGAGCGCAATGTCGGTAAGGCAAGCCCCTTGAAGCTCGAGCGCGGCCTCAACGCCACCTGGAGCAAGGGCGGCTTGATGTACGCGATCCCGTTCAAGTGATGACCTGAGAATCTATCTCTCACGTCATTGCGAGCCAACGGGTCGCGCGAACGCGCGCCCGATGACAGGCTCCGCGAAGCAATCCATCGTGCCGCGCAAGCGGAGGCATGGATTGCTTCGTCGCTACCGCTCCTCGCAATGACCGGGTTGGTAGATTTTACGACCTCCGACTTCGCCCCGCGCCTGTCCGCCGAAGCCTAGGCGAAGGCCGATGCGGGGTGAGACGCCCTCACCCCACCCCTCTCCCCGCAAAGAGCGAGGAGAGGAAGAAGAATGAAGTCATGCGCATCACGCTCATTCATGCCCTGAAGCATTCGATCGTGCCGATCGAGGCCTCGTTCGCGCGTCATTGGCCTGAGGCGCGGCTGATGAACCTGCTCGACGACAGCCTGTCGGCCGACCTCGCGCGCGACGGCAAGCTCACCGATCGCATGACCGAGCGCTTCCTCGCCATGGGCCGCTATGCAGCCAGCACCGGCGCTGACGGTATTCTCTTCACCTGCTCGGCATTCGGGCCCTGCATCGAGGCGGTGGCGCGCGCGCACGCGCCGATGCCGGTGCTTAAGCCGAACGAGGCGATGATCGAGCAGGCGGTCGCACGGGGAAAGCGGATCGGCCTGCTCTCGACCTTCCCGCCGACGCTGGTGTCGATGCCGCCGGAATTTCCGTCGTCCGTGACGCTGGTGCCGAAGCTCGCCGAGGGCGCGCTGGCCGCGCTCGATCGCGGCGACCGCGCCGAGCATGATCGCATCGTGGTCGAGGCAAGCAAGGCGTTGCGCGACTGCGATCTGATCGCGCTTGCCCAATACAGCATGGCGCCTGCGGCCCAACGCGTCGCCGAGATCACCGGCCGCGAGGTGCTGACGACGCCGGACAGCGCGGTCAAGAAGTTGAAAGCGATGCTCGAGGCTGCGTAGCTCTATTGCGCGCTGAACGGCACCGATGCGCGCGCCCGATAGGTCCAGAGCGAAAAGCCGCTTCCGATCCCGCTGCGCTCACCGCCCACCGATATTTGCGCGCCGCCCGCAAGGCGGGCGTTGAGTCCGCCGATCGCCCGTGCCGACCAGCCGTCGAGCACGATCGCCGCCGGAATGGCCGGCGCGACCAGCGCCGCCGTGGCATCGTCCGTATTGAAATAGTAGTCGCCGTACAGGCCGACATACGGCGCGAGCTGCACGGTCGGCGACCAGGCGACCGGATAGACAACTTTGACCCCGCCGCTGGCGCGGCCGGTTGAGAAATTGCGTGCGGTCTGCATCGTGCCGAGCGAATCGGTGTAAGCGTCCTCGCGTTCCCACAGGGCGTAGATCCGCGCCGACGGCTCGATCTGGAAACCATATGTCGCGTAGGTGCCGGTCAGCCCGCCGGAAACCAGCCAGCGGTGGCCGCCGAACGTCGCGGCGGCAGTACCGGCCATACCGTCAAAGCCGATTCCGGAATAGGCGACCGCCGCATCGAAGCGCAGATTCGAATTCAGCATCCAGCCGAGATAGGAGCCGACCGTCCAGCCGTCGCCCTTGAGGCGGCCTTGCAGCGCGTCGGAGCGATAATCAAAGTTCTCGTAGCCGCCCAACACGCCGACCAGGAAGTTCGGCTGCAGCTTTCGGGTCAAGCCCATCAGCCAATTGACCTGATTGCCGTAAAGCATCGGTGCGGTCGTCGGAGTCCCAAGCGCGCCGGCGCTGTTCCAGCGATTGAGCACGGCGCCGTGCACCTCGGCCCAGCCGAGCCAGTCCGGCGCCGGCGCCGGGCGCGGCGGCGCCTTGGTCGGTGCGGCGTACGCAAGCGCGCCGAAAGCGTCATCGACGCGCGAAGACTGGGCATTGCCGCGCGACGCGGCAAGATTGCGCGTGCCTGACGCGGTGCCGTTCAAACTCGCGAATGGATCCGTCGGATTCGACGTGGCTGCCGCAGCCGGTTGCGCGTCAGGGTCAGCCGCGAAGTTGAAGCGAAGGCCGCTGCCGTTCGGCGCGACGAATGCACCGCCGCCGTCGGCGAATCCCTCGGTGACGGCGGCGTTGACCGCACCGCTGATCGCGTCGCCCGAAACCTGCGCCGCCACCGGCGCCGCGAGCACCTGCATGGCACGCAGCTTCAGGCTGTCCGAGGGCGTGTTGACGACCTGCGTCAGCGGTGACGAGGTGCTGGCGACGAAGCTCGGGCCGCCGCCAAAGCTCGCAGTGATGTTGTGCGAGCCCAAGGTGAGCGAGGCGGTCGTGAACTGGACGGCGCCCGCCGACAGCGCTGCCGTGCCGATCACCGTTGCGCCATCCTTGAAGGTCACCGTACCTGCCGGCGCGCCGCCGCTGCTCGATACGGTCGCGGTGAACGTCACCGCCTGGCCGACCTGGCTCGGATTGAGCGACGACGTCAGCGTCGTCGTGGTTGGCGACTGCGCGCCCACCGTGACGGAGGCAGTCGCCGCATTGCCGCTGCCGGCCTCATTGGAGGTGACCACTGACGTCGTATTGGTCTTCACGCCTGCACTCGTTCCGGTCACGTTGACCGAGAACGAGCACGAGCCATTGGCGGGGATCGATCCGTTGGCAAGATTGACGCTGCCGCCGCCCGCCGCCGCCGTGATCGTGCCGGCGCCACACGAGCCGCTGACGCCTGAAGGGGTTGCAACCACGAGCCCGGCCGGCAGCGCGTCGGTGAACCCGACGCCCGTCAATGTGACCGCATGACCGGGATTGCTGATCGTGAAAGTCAGCGACGTCGTACCATTCAGGGGAATCGACGCCGCGCCGAACGACGCTGCGATCACGGGTGGCGCGACGCCGCCCACCGTCACGCTGACGCTTGCCGTGTTGTTGCCGGCGGCCGGATCGGCTTGATCGCTATGCGAGATTGTCGCGGTGTTGGTGATGGCCCCCGACCCGGTGACCTTGGCTGTGATGCCCAGCGTCTGCGGCGTGGCCGTCGTGACGGTGCCGACCGTCCAGAGTCCCGTGCCGTTATTGTACGTTCCCTGGCTCGGGGTCGCGCTGACAAAGCTCAGTCCGGCGGGAAGAATATCCTGAACCGTCACCCCGGTGGCCTGCGCCGGCCCGCCGTTCGTAACCTTGACCGTGTAGGTGATGGTATCGCCGGCGGCCGGATTGGCATTGCTCACGGTCTTGCTGAGCGCAAGATCGGCCTGCGTCGGCGAGATGGTCGCACTCGCCGCATTGTTCGCGGTGTTGGGATCGAATTGATCGCTATGCGAGACCGTCGCGGTGTTGGTGATGTTGTTTGCAGCCGTAACCACCGCCCGAATCGTCAGCGTCTGCGGTGTGATCGTCGTGACCGTCCCGACCGTCCAGGTACCCGTGCCTAAGATATACGACCCCTGGCTCGGGCTTGCGCTCACCAGGCTCAACCCGGCGGGAAGCAGGTCCTGCACCGTCACGCCGGTCGCCTGGTTTGGGCCGATGTTCGACAGGGTGATCGTATAGGTGATGGTATCGCCGACATTGGGAGCAGCATTGTCGACGGTCTTGCTAAGCGCGAGATCGGCCTGCGCCGGCGTGATGGTCGCACTCGCCGAGTTGTTTGCGGCGCTGGGATCGTATTGATCGCTATGCGAGACCGTCGCGGTGTTGGTGAGCGCAGTCGAGCTCGCAACCTGCGCCGCGATGGTGAGCGTCTGCGGCACGCCCGCCGTGACCGTCCCGACCGTCCAGGTACCCGTCCCGGAACTATACGTGCCTTGGCTCGGGGTCGCGCTGACGAAGGTCAACCCCGCGGGAAGCAGGTCCTGCACCGTCACATTTGTCGCCGTGTTCGGCCCCGCGTTCGACAAGGTGATCGTGTAATTGATGGTGGCGCCGGCGTTTGGCGTCGGGTTGTCCACAATCTTTGCGATCGAGAGGTCGGCCTGTTGAGGCGTGACGGTCGCGCTTGCGGAGTTGTTGCCCGGGTTGGGATCGGCTTCAACGGCACTAATGATGTTTGCGGTGTTGGTCGCAGCAGTCGGGCTCGTCACAGTGGCCCGGATCAACAGCGTCGCTGGGGTGACGGTGTCGACTGTCCCGATCGTCCATAGGCCGTTCGAGGAGTTGTATGATCCGACACTCGGGGTCGCGCTCACGAAGCTCAGGCTTGCGGGCAGCACATCACTTGCGAAAACACTGGTCGCGGACTGCGGTCCCAGATTGGTCACCGTAAACGTAAACGTAATGGTGTCGCCAACATTGGGGCTCGGGTTATCGACCCCCAGCCCGGCCGCAAGGTCCGCTTGGGCATGCGCGGCCTGCGTCCCGCAGAGCAAGCACAGCACGGCTGCAACCAGAAGGAATGCGGAGCACTTTCCGATCCGGCGCAGCACCGAGCCGGCGAGGCCGTTCCAGCGAAGTGTCCGCGCAATGGCCGAGCCGAAGCCCTCGGAGAGGCTCCCCATGACATTCACCTAAACAAAAATTAAAAAAATGCGCGGTCGCCTGGTCCCGCTCGCCGTTGCCGCCTGGTCACGGCGAGAACGCTGAACGAGTCCAGCGGAATCATGGTCGCATCGCGGCAGACTCGGTGCAACGATCGCCGGCCGATCGCAAAGTTTTTGCCGAAGCGATGTTGCCGACAGAGCACACATCACACTGAAGCCACTGGCCAATCGGCGCTGACAACCCGACAGCGCGATGCTCAAGCTCAAGGCGATGCCCGGAATCAAGTAGGCGTGGACATGAACGTCGGACTCCGGCGGTCAATCGACGGCTTTTGCCCGTAGCCGACAAACAAGTCTATCGATAGTGTGCCGCGCGGCGTCGGCGGAGGCTCGTGTGACGTCACGTTCTGCGTCACATAATCTTCCCAGGTTGAGGCGGCCAACTTCCGGCTGAGATGAGGGCAAACTCCCGATGCGAAATTTCTTTGTGGTTGCAGCCATCGCTGCATTCCTCGAACCGGCGGCCGCCGAACAGGCCCCGCCCGCATCATCGGCGGGCGCGCAACTGACGCATAAGATGAATGCCTATGTCGGGTGCATCAACCGTCTCTCGGCACGATCGTACGAATCCCGCGACCGCTACTTTTCCTGGGCCGCCAAGAGCGGTCCCACCGGCAAGGAGCGGATCATTTACGGCACCTACACGATCTACGACACCTCCGACTGCAAGACGAGCGTCGCGGCTGCCAATGCGGCGGACCCGCACGATGCCGAGCTTGAGGCTGCGGCGAATGCCTATGTTGCAGCCGTCACCACGCTCGAGCCGCTGTTGAAGGAGGCCGACGACTACTATTCGCAGGAGAATTACAAGGACGACAAGATGGTCAAGGGCAAGGCGCTGCATCCGCGCCTGGTCGCGGCGTGGGATGCGTTTGCCAGCGCCGACAAGGCGCTGCGGGCCGGCGTCGAGGCCATCAATGACAAACGCGCCGCCGAACAGCTCGCCGCGATCGAGGCGAGCGAAGGCCGCAAGTCGCACTACTATGTCGAGGCGCTGATGATCCAGGCCAAGCGCGTGCTTCGCGCGCAGCAGGCCGACAAACCCGACATCGACGCGATAACCCAGGCGCTCAACGAGTACGAGACCACGGTGAAGGCAACCGAGGACGCCTCCGGCAAGGACGGCGACGTCAAGCTCGGCTCGATGTTCATCGGCAGCGCCAAATCATTCCTCACCACGGCCAAGCAACTGATGCGCCGCGTTCGCGACAAGGTGCCTTACAGCTCGGGTGAGAAGATGATGCTGGGCAACGCCGGCTCCGGCTGGATGGTGGAAGGATCGCCGGCTCGGCTGATGCGCGACTACAATCAGCTCGTCGACGGCTACAACCGCGGCGCCCGCATCTGAGTGGCGCGCCGAAGTTCCAGCGCTGCGTAGGGTGGATTAGCCCCGAGGCGTAATCCACCGCGACGCAGAGACAGTGGCGGATACGCCTTGCGGCTAATCCGCCTACGATTCACGTACCCGTGTCATTCACGTTCAGATCGACGCCCTGCGGGTCCTTGATGGTCGACACTGTGATCAGCGAGATCAGCGACAGCACCGCGATGTAGACGCCGACGCGCCAGGATTGGCCGTAGGTGCCGATGATCCATTGCGCGATCATCGGCGCGAAGGCGCCGCCGAAGATGGCGCCGAGCGCGTAGCCGATCGAGACGCCGGAGTAGCGCACCTTGGCCGGAAACAGCTCGGCGTAGAGCGCCGCCTGCGGGCCATAGGACAAACCAAGCGCGATGGTGAGGCCGACGGCGCTGATGAAGAACAGCAAGAGGTTCTTGCTGTCGATCAAAAACCACATCGGCACCGCCCACAGCACCATCAACCCGTAGCCGATCTGGAAGCAGCGCACGCGGCCGATTTTGTCGCCGAGGATGCCGCCCAAGAGCGTGAAGATGAACCAGCTCACCGCCGCCAGCGTGCCGATCAGCAGCAGCTGGTCGGACGGCATCTTCAGCGTGTTGGCCCCATAGCTGATGATGAACGCGATCAGGATGTAGCCGGCCGCATTGTTGGCCATGAAGATCAGCGCTGTGCGGAAAATCTCCTTGGCATGATTGCGCATCAATTCCTTCAGCGGCGCGGAGGATTCCCGGTGCCGGCGCTGCATCGCCTTGAACACCGGCGATTCCTCCACGGTGCGCCGGATCACGATGCCGACGACGATCAGCAGGATCGACAGAAGGAACGGGATGCGCCAGCCCCATTCGATCATCGCCTGCTTGCCGAGCGTCGTGGTGAGCACCCACAACACGCCGGTCGCCAGGATCATGCCGAGCGGCGTGCCGATCTGCGGGAACGAGCCGAAGAAGCTGCGCTTGTCGCGAGGTGCCGATTCCACCGACATCAGCGCCGCGCCGCCCCATTCGCCGCCGGCCGAGAAGCCCTGCAGGATGCGCAGCAGAATAAGGAGCGCCGGCGCCCAGGCGCCGATCTGCGCATAGGTCGGCAGCAGGCCGACCAGCGCGGTCGCAGCGCCCATCAACAACAGCGTGACGACCAGCATGTTCTTGCGGCCGAAGCGGTCGCCGAGATGGCCGCAGACGATGGCCCCGAGCGGGCGGAACAGGAATGACAGGCCGAGCGTCGCAAACGAGACGATCTGCGCCAGCAGCGGATTGTTGGCGTTCATCGGCGCGAAGAACAGCGCGCCGAACACCAGGCCCGCCGCCTGGGCGTAGACGAAGAAGTCGTACCATTCGATGGTGGTGCCGACGAGCGTTGCGGTGAGGACCTTGCGCTCCTCATCCGACAGCGTAGCGCCGCGCGAGCGCGCGGATAGTTCGATGGACATGTGGCCTCCCCAAAGACGTTCTTCGCCGTGCGGGCGTGGATGGCGGCGATGCGCCTGCCCTGCACGGGTGCTGGTACCGGGATAGCAGAGCTTTCCGCGCGGCACGAGGAAATAGTTGCAGCAGCAACGATAATGCGCCGACCGATGCCCTCCGGGCCGGTTCCATGACCGGGTTACCTCACCCGCCGCCGACGGTCTCCCATCCCAAAACGCCGATTGTGCAACGCAGCAAGGCCGCTATGATCCCTGCTCTCCAAGAGGTCTTAAGTGTCTGACATCAATGCCGATGCCTGGGTATCCTCAGGCCACCGCCCGATGGGCTTTCCGGAATTCGTCGTCGTCATCGCTTCCATCATGGCGCTGAACCCGCTGGCGATGGACATGATGCTGCCGGCGCTGCCGAACATCCGTTCCGCGTTTCAGATCGCCGACGCCAACCGCCCGCAGATGGTGCTGTCGATCTTCCTGGTCGGCTTCGGGGTCGGCCAGTTCGTGATGGGCCCGCTATCGGACCGCTTCGGCCGCCGCCCGGTGCTGCTCGGCGGCATGACCGTCTACACCATCGCCGGCCTGCTCGCGATCATGGCGCCGTCGTTCGAGACGCTGCTGTTGGCGCGCGCGCTGCAAGGGCTCGGCACCGCGGCAACCCGCGTGATCGCGACCTCGATCGTGCGCGACTGCTACGCCGGACGTCGCATGGCGAGCGTGATGTCGCTCGCGATGATGGTGTTCATCGCAGTGCCCGTGATCGCGCCGTCATTCGGCCAGGCGGTGATGCTGCTGACGCATTGGCGCGGCATCTTCGTGCTCTTGATGATCTACGGCGTGATCGCGCTCGCCTGGAGCGCGATGCGGATGCCCGAGACGCTCCCTAAGGAACTGCGCAAGTCGCTGGCGATCCCGGAGGTGCTGTCCGCGTTCCGCCAGACCGTCACCAACCGCCAGACCCTCGGCTATGCGCTCGCCGCCGGCGGCGTGCAGGGCTCGCTGTTTGCCTTCGTGTTCTCGTCGCAGCAGATCTTCACCGAGGTGTTCAAGCTCGGGCATTACTTCCCGGTCGCCTTCGCGGCCTGCGCGGTCGGCGTCGCGATCGCCGGCTTCCTCAATTCGCGCATCGTCGGCCGCATCGGCATGCGCGTGATCTCGCATGCCGCACTGACCGGCTTTGCCGTGGTCGCCGGGGTGCTGTTCCTTACGGTGAAGACCGGCATGCTGTCGTTGCCGCTGTTCATGGCGCTGTCGAGCCTGATGATGTTCGCGTTCGGGCTGATGATGGCGAACTTCACCGCGCTTGCGATGGAGCCGCAGGGCAAGATCGCCGGCACCGCCTCCTCGCTCTACGGCACGATCACCACGCTGCTCGGGATCGGCGTCGGCACCACGATCGGCCAGGATTACGACGGCACGCTGCTGCCGTTCGCGACCGGCTTCTTCCTGTGCACGCTGGCCGCGCTCGCCGTGGTGCTGGTGACGGAGAGGGGCCGCATGTTCCGGCCGCATCATCATCCGATTTGATCATCGTAGGGTGGGTTAGCCGAAGGCGTAACCCACCATCTTTCTCGCAGGCGGCGCGGCGGATTACGCTTTGCTAATCCGCCCTACGCGATTCCGCGTCGCTTGCACGGGCACAGCACGCCGCCGCGTCGCCGCAAATCCCTCCATCCCGAGCTGCCACTGCAGTCCGACGATCGCGCCCTTGGTCGGCTGCAGCAGCGCGAGCGCGCTGAACAATGTCACCGGCAGCCAGATCGCCAGTTGCAGCCAGGCCGGCGGCGCGTAGGTCATCTCCATCCAGAGCAGTGCCGGCACCACGACGTGGCCGACCACGACGATCACGAGATAGGCCGGGAAATCGTCCGCGCGCTGCGGCGTGAAGTCCTCGCCGCAGAGCTCGCAATGGTCGGCAACTTTGAGGAAGCGGCCGAACAGATGGCCGCGCCCGCAGTTCGGGCACTTCATGGTGAAGCCGCGCAACATCGCCTTTGGCAGGGAAACCGTCTCGGTCATCGTCGTCGTCCTGGTCGTTGTCCTTGACCTGATCTAACGATCCATACAATATGCTTCGATTAGCATACAATCAAAGACAAAGCGTCAGATTGCATGGATTGGATCCCTACAGTTTCGGAATGGCACGGCCCGATGTTCCTGCGCATCGTCGATGCGCTCGCCGCCGATATCGCGAGCGGCCGGCTTGTGCGCGGCCAGCGGCTGCCGACCCATCGCGCGCTGGCGACCGCGCTCGATATCGATCTGACCACGGTGACGCGCGCCTATGGCGAAGCGCGGCGGCGCGGGCTGCTCGACGCCCGCGTCGGCCAGGGCACCTTCGTGTCGGAGACCACGGCGCGCGCGGCGTCCGACTTGCCCGCCCCCGTCAACATCGACCTGTCGATGAACCTGCCGCCGCAGCCGGTCGAGGCCAATCTCGATCTGCGCATCGCACAGGGACTTGCGACCATCCGGTCCGAAGCGGGGTTCTCCACCTATCTCGGCTATACGCGTCCCGGCGGCACTGCTGACGAGCGCGAGGTCGGTGCCGCGTGGCTCGCGCCGCGCGTGCCGAACGCATCGGCCGACCGGATCGTGATCTATCCAGGTTCGCAGGCGATCATCTTCAACGCCCTGCTGGCGCTGACGTCGCCCGGCGATGTCGTACTGACGGAGGCACTGACGTTTCCCGGCATCAAGGCTGCGGCCGCGCGGCTCGATGTTAGGCTGGTCGGCGTTGCGATGGACGCTGAGGGCGCGCGGCCCGACGCGCTCGACGAGGCCTGCCGCAAGCACAGACCGAAGGCGGTCTATCTGATCCCGACGCAGCAGAACCCGACCACCGCAACGATGGGCGCGGTGCGCCGGAAGGCGATCGCCGACATCATCAGGAAGCGCAGCTGCGTGCTGATCGAGGACGATGTCTACGGCCCGCTCGAACCGCAGGTGGCACCGATTGCCACGCTGATCCCCGAACGCACTTACCTTGCCGCGAGCATCGCGAAATGCATCGCGCCCGCCTTGCGCGTCGCCTATCTGCTGGCGCCCGACGCCGCCGCCGAGCAGCGGATGCGCGCCGGCATGCAGGCCACCATGCAGATGCCGCCATCGCTGATGGTGGCGCTGGTGACGCAATGGCTGCGCTCCGGCGTTGCCGCCGAGATCATCCGCGCCATCCGCAACGAGGCGGCGGCGCGCCAGCAGCTCGCGGCCCGCTTCCTCAAGGGCGTCAGCTATGCGGCGCGGCCGGCCAGCCACCATCTCTGGATGCCGTTGCCAAAACATTTCGACGGCACCGACCTGCTCTCGCATCTGATGCGCAACGGCCTCGCGGTGGTCGGCGAAGACGCCTTTGCGGCCGGAGAAGCCGCACCGCGCGGCCTGCGCCTCTCGCTCGGTGCCGCCCGCAACCGCGCCGAGCTGAGCCAGGCGCTGCAGGTGCTGTCGAATGCCGTACGCACGCCGGTCGGCGCAACGCAAATTGTGTAAATTTCGATACTCGCGCGGGAATAATCCTGCTCAAAAATGATTATGGTGCGCGGGAGCGCTTTGGCTAAAACCAGGGCGTTCAGGGCATCAGGCAGGGCGGGCTTTTCAATGTCATACGGATATGATCGGGCAGTCCACATTGCCGTGCGGACGCTTCGCGCGGCAGTGGCCGCGGTCGCTTGTCTTGCGCTTGTCGCATCGGGCGCGGCGCGCGCCTCCGACGCCCCCGCCCCGTCGCCGGAAAAGCTCGAACGCATCACCGCGTTCTTCGACAACGAGGTCGCGAGCGGCAAGCTGCCCGGTGCGGTCATCCTGATCCAGCAACACGGCAAGCCGGTCTACCTGAAGACCTTCGGCTATCGTGACGTCACGACCAAGTCGCCGATGCGGCCGGACACGATGTTCGCATTGCATTCGATGACCAAGCCGATCACCAACACCGCCGCGATGATGCTGGTCGACGACGGGAAGCTCTCGCCACAGGACCCGCTGTCGAAGTACATTCCGGCCTTCGCCGACGTGAAGGTCGCGATCGAGCCGGATGGCGGCAACGATCCGGCCAAGGTCGAGCTGGTGCCGCCGATCCGCCCGGTCACGATCGAAGACCTGATGCGGCACACCTCGGGCATCACCTACGAATATATCGGCGCCGACTGGATCCAGAAGATCTATCGCGACGGCCATCTGTTCGACGGCAAGTTCGACAACAAGGAATTCACCGCGCGGCTTGCCAAGCTGCCGCTGTCGCGGCAGCCCGGCACGCTGTGGCGCTATGGTCATTCCACCGACGTGCTCGGCCGGGTGATCGAGATCGTCTCGGGCAAAACGCTCTATCAGTTCGAGAAGGAGCTCATCTTCGATCCCCTCAAGATGAACGACACCAGATATGTGCTCGATGCGGAGACCGAACGGACGCGATTGGCCGAGCCGCTTCCGTCTGACACGATCCTGATCGACGGGGAGAACGACCGCCGCGCGCATCCGGAGTGGGAATCCGGCGGCGGCGGCCTGGTGTCGACCATTCTCGATTATGCGCGCTTCGCCCAGATGTTGCTCAACGGCGGCGAGCTCGACGGCAAGCGCTATCTGAGCCCGGCTGCGTTCAAGGACATGACGAGGGACCATATCGGGCCGGGCTCCGGCGTCGGCCGCGACTACTGGTATTTCCCCGGCGACGGCTTCGGTTATGGCTACGGCATCGCGGTGCGCACCGATCCCGGCATTGCCAAGCCGCCGCCGCCCGGCTCGATCGGCGAGTTGAAATGGGACAGCGGCAGCGGAACCTATTTCGGCGTCGATCCGAAGCTCGACATGATCTACATCATGCTCGAGCAGACCCAGAACGAGCGCCAGCGCATCACGCCGGCATTCCGCAAGCTGGTGTACGACGCATTCAACCCGGACTGAGCTGCCGCTGGTCGCCCCGTCATTGCGAGGAGCGAAGCGACGAAGCAATCCATCTATCCGCTTCAGCTTCCCTTGCGCTATATACTATCGTATATATCGAGGCGACAAGGCAGGCGGGTGAACAATCCGGTCGGGAACCCTGCAACAACAAACCATCGGCCGGAGACGATCGCCTCACAATTCTGCCTGGTCCAACCAGGTTCATTGAGGAAACGCGATCATGATAAGAAAGAATGGCGACGCGGGGCATCCGCGCGCAACGGGAGAACTGCTCAATATCCGCCGCGCAACACTCAACAGCGCTGCGGCCGTCATCCTTACGCTCGGCATCGCAGGCATGGCCCGCGCCGAAACGGCTCCGGTCGGCGTTCCCGACAAGAGTTTTCCGGAGAGCGTGACCTCGACCTCCGACGGCACGCTTTATGTCGGCAGCTTCAACCATGGCGGCGTGACCAAGATCTCCGGCGGCAAGGCCGAGCAGCTGGTCAAGCCGGGTGCCGCCGACAGCCGCTCGACGCTCGGCGTACTCGCCGACGAGAAGAGCGGCACGCTCTATGTCTGCTCCAACGACATCAGTGCGATGGGCGTCGCCGGGCCGAGCGACACCAAGGGCGCGTGGCTGAAAACCTTCGATCTCAAGAGCGGCGCGCCAAAGGGCAGCTTTGCCTTGAGCGATCCGAAATCGTTCTGCAACGACATAGCGGTCGGGACCGACGGCACCGCCTATGTCAGCGATTCCTTCGCGCCGTTCGTCTACAGCTTGAAGCCCGGCGGCACCGCGCTCGCGACCTTCGCGACCGATCCGCAGCTCGCGCCGACCAAGGACGGCGTCGGGCTCGACGGGATTGCGATCGGTGCCGACGGCAATCTCTATGTCACGACCTTCATTCCGGCCAAGCTGTTCAAGATCGAGATGAAGGACGGCAAGGCCGGCGCCGTGACGGAGCTGAAGCCGTCGCGGCCGCTCGACCACGCCGACGCGCTGCGCGCCCATGGCAGCGGTTTCCTGCTGATTGAGGGCAACGGCAAGCTCGACAAGGTCACGGTGAAGGGCAGCGACGCCACGATCGACACCATCAAGGAAGGCCTTGCCGAACCGGTCTCGGTGACGCAGGTCGGTGATGTCGGCTGGATCGCCGAAGGTAAGCTGTCCTACGTGATCGGCGAGAACAAGGGCAAGGACCCCGGCCCGTTCAAGCTGACACCGGTCGCGCTGCCGAAGTGAGGATCGGGTACATCTAGCCGCGTCATTGCGAGGAGCGACAGCGACGAAGCAATCCATCTTGCCGCATGCGCGGTGACAATGGATTGCTTCGCTCGCAGTGACGGGGACGGGCCGCGGCGCAC
Source organism: Bradyrhizobium macuxiense (assembly GCF_007993935.1). Taxonomy (GTDB): domain Bacteria; phylum Pseudomonadota; class Alphaproteobacteria; order Rhizobiales; family Xanthobacteraceae; genus Bradyrhizobium; species Bradyrhizobium macuxiense_A. The sequence continues at coordinate 25,057 of NZ_VITY01000006.1, forward strand.
GACCGGGCCGTACGGTTGCTCAGATCACATAAAACCCGTGGGTGCCGTCGCGGCGCAGCTGATCGACGAGGCCGTACTCCCAATCGAGATAGGCCTGCATCGCCTGCTCCGCGACGCCGGTGCCTTCATAGGGACGCCGGTAACGATGCGCGGGATCGGGCCGCGGCACGACGCGCGGCGGGCCGACTTCGAGCCCGCCGTCATAGCCGCCGTCGAGCACGTAGACTTCCCACGCCATCTGCGCGAGCCAGGACGCCGTCATGTCGGCGCGGATGCTCCTGTCGTCGGTCAGCACGATGCGCGCGCCGCGCACCGGCGCGGCCATATCGATTTCCTGCACCAGCTGGCCGCCGGCATAATGGCGGAAGCCGGCCAGATGAGCGGCCGTATATTCCTCGGCATCGCGCACGTCGAAGCGATACAGTGTGCGCTGCACGTCGTTTTCCAGCGCGGCGAGCTCGGCCGTGCCGATATGACGAACGCCGGCCCGATAGGCGACGTCGCGGGCATTGTCGGCGGCGCCCGCGAACGGCCCGACATCGCCGCGCTTGCCGGCGCCGTGTTCGAGATCGTGCTTCGCGAGCGTCCAGCCGATGGTGCCATTGCGCAGTGCCCGCACCTTGTTCGGCAGCCCGGCATTGATCAGCGACTGCGTGCCGATGATCGACCGGGTGCGGCCGGCGCAGTTGACGATGATCGTGGTGTCGGGATCGGGCGCCGCCCCGCCTGCGCGCAGCACCAACTCCGCACCGGGCACGCTGACCGAGCCCGGGATGTTCATGGTGGCATATTCGTCGAAGCGGCGAACGTCGAGAATCGCGATGTTGGCCTTGGCGGAGATCAACGCGGCGACCTCGTCGGCGCTGAGCGACGGCGTGTGCCGGCGCGACTCCACCAGCTCGCCGAACGCCTTGGCGTAGGAATTGACGTCCTCGAACACCTCGTAACCGGCCGCCTTCCAGGCCGTGAGGCCGCCGGCGAGCGCAGCGACGTTCCCATAGCCGAGCTCCCGCAGCTGGTCGGCCGCGGCAGCGACCAGGCCCTCGCCATTGTCATAGAGCACGATCGGCACGTCCTTGCGCGGCAGGCGCAACTCAGCTTCCAGCGCGATCCGCCCGGCGGCCATGTTGGCGGCAAACAGCGGATGGCCGGTGGCGAATTCCGCTTCGTGCCTGACGTCGAGCAGCGCGATCTCCCGGCGCAGCAGCAGCGTTGCTCGGATGTCCTGGGGGGTGACGAAAGAAACTGTCATGAGATGCCGGTCCGGGGGAAATGCGCAGGCTTGCTCTAGGCCGAAATCGCGCGTCGTCAATAGGTTTAACCAACTCGCAACCCCGCTCCCCGGCAGGCGAAATCCTGGGAACGAAAAACCGCCATCCCGCTTTGCTCAACCGGGACGCTCTTGCTACGTTCCAATCGGCCCCGTTGGCGCCCGATCAGGCCTTCCGGACAAGAGAAGGTAGCGGGGCCAGCCTGAAGTTCTGGGAGGATGACCATGAGACCAGTCGGAAATGAACCATTGTCGCGTCACGCCCTCGCCTTCGTGCTGGCCGGCGGACGCGGCAGCAGACTTCAGGAGCTCACCGACAAGCGCGCCAAGCCGGCCGTGTATTTCGGCGGCAAGTCCCGCATCATCGATTTCGCGCTCTCCAATGCGGTGAACTCCGGCATCCGCCGCATCGCGGTGGCGACCCAGTACAAGGCGCACAGCCTGATCCGGCACCTGCAAGGCGGCTGGAACTTCTTCCGCCCGGAACGAAACGAGAGCTTCGACATCCTGCCCGCAAGCCAGCGCGTCTCTGAGACCATGTGGTATGTCGGCACGGCTGACGCGGTCTACCAGAACATCGACATCCTCGAGGCGCACGGCACCAAGTACATCCTGGTGCTCGCCGGCGACCATGTTTACAAGATGGACTACGAGATCATGCTGAAGCAGCATGTCGAGAGCGGCGCCGACGTCACGGTCGGCTGCCTCGAAATGCCGCGCGCCGAATCCAGCGCCTTCGGCATCATGCATATCGACGAGCACGGCCTGATCCAGTCCTTCCTGGAGAAGCCGGCCGATCCGCCGCCGATGCCCGGCAAGCCCGACAAGTCGCTGGCCAGCATGGGTATCTATGTCTTCAATTCGGAATTCCTGTTCGACGAATTGCGCCGCGATGCCGCCGACCCGAACTCGGCCCACGATTTCGGCAAGGACATCATCCCCTATATCGTCAAGCACGGCCGGGCGATCGCGCATCAGTTCAATGATTCTTGCGTCCGCTCCGGCGACGATCCCCGCTCCTACTGGCGCGATGCCGGCACCGTCGATGCCTATTGGGGCGCCAACATCGATCTCACCGACGTGGTGCCTGAGCTCGACCTCTACGATCGGTCATGGCCGATCTGGACCTATGCCGAGATCACCCCGCCCGCCAAATTCGTCCACGACGAGGACGGACGGCGCGGCCAGGCGGTGACCTCGCTGGTCTCGGGCGCCTGCATCATCTCGGGCGCGTCGCTGCGCCGCTCGCTGCTGTTCACCGGCGTCCATGTCAATTCCTACGCCAATGTCGAGAATGCGGTGATCATGCCCTATGTGAATGTCGGCCGCGGCGCGCGGCTCAGGAACGTCGTGATCGATCGCGGCGTGCGGATTCCGGAAGGGCTGGTGGTCGGCGAGGATCCCGAATTCGACGGCAAGCGCTTCCGCACCACCGAGAACGGGATCACGCTAATTACGCAATCGATGATCGACAGGCTCGGGACATGACGCCCATCCGCGTCCTCGCGGTCGCCTCGGAAGTCTACCCGATCGTCAAGACCGGCGGCCTCGCCGACGTGGTCGGCGCGCTGCCGGCCGCGCTGCAACAGCACGGCGTCACGACGCGGACGCTGGTGCCCGGCTATCCGGCTGTGCTGAACGCGCTGGCCTCGGCGGAGACGCTGCTGCAGTGGCCGGAATTCTACGGCGGGCCGATCCGTGTACTCGGCGGCACCCATGACGGCCTCGATCTCTATGCGCTCGACGCGCCGCATCTCTATGCGCGGCCGGGCAACCCCTATGTCGGCCCCGACGGACGCGATTGGCCCGACAACGGCATCCGCTTTGCAGCACTGTCGCGGATGGCGGCGGAAATCGGCCGCGGTGCAATCGCCTCCTTCGTCCCCAACATCGTGCATGCGCATGACTGGCAGGCCGGCCTCGCGCCGGCCTATCTGCATTATGGCGGGCAACCGCGGCCGGCCACGGTGATGACCGTGCACAACCTCGCCTATCAGGGCCAATTCTCGCCGGACATGCTCGCGACCTTCGGCCTGCCGGGCGAGGCCTACTCGCTTCACGGCGTCGAATATTACGGCACCATCAGCCTGCTCAAGGCCGGTCTGCAATTCGCCGACCGCATCACGACGGTGTCGCCGACCTATGCGCAGGAGATCCAGAGCGACGAGGGCGGCATGGGGCTCGGCGGCCTGCTGCGCGAACGATCCGACGTGCTGAGCGGCATCCTCAACGGCATCGACATCGCGGTATGGAATCCGGCGACCGACCCCGATATCGCTGCGCGCTTCAGCGCCGAGCAGATGGCGGAGCGCGCGGCCAACAAGGCGGCGTTGCAGCGGCGCTTCGGGCTCGATCCGGCGCCGGATGCGATGCTGCTCGGCGTCATCAGCCGGCTGTCATGGCAGAAGGGGCTCGACCTGCTGCTCGACAACATTCCGACCTTGCTCGGCGAAGGCATCCAGCTCGCGCTGCTCGGCAGCGGCGATCACGATCTGCAGGATCGCTACGCTGCGCTGGCGCGTGACAATCCGGGACGGATCGCAGTCGTGATCGGCTATGACGAGGCGCTGGCGCATCTGATCCAGGCAGGCTCTGATGCGCTCGCAGTGCCGTCGCGCTTCGAGCCCTGCGGCCTCACCCAGCTCTGCGCGCTGCGCTACGGCGCGGTCCCTCTCGTCGCCAATGTTGGTGGTCTCGCCGACACCGTGCAGGGCTTCGACGAAGCCGCAGTCACAGGCAGTGCGGCAACCGGCATCAAGTTCGCGCCCGTCACCTCGGAGGCGCTCGCCCATGGCTTGCGCACGGCGAACCTGCTGTTCAACGACAAAGTGACCTGGCGCCGGCTGCAGCTGGCCGGCATGGCCACCGATGTCTCCTGGCACAATCGCGCCGGCCGCTACGCCGCGCTCTATCGCGAGCTCGCCGCGGCGCGCAGATAAAGCACAATCAGTTCAAGAGATCGCAGGACGCGATGCGGTTGATATCGGCGAGGCGCCGGTCGGGATTTCCCTTGAAATCAAGGCTTGCTACGAGATCGAGTAGTCGGCCATAGGCGCGGTCGGCGACCGCAACGGGCAACGGCTCCTCGTCAAACGCCTCGATGTAATTGCCGACGAGACCGCTCAGCAGACGGCACATCGCCCGTTGCTCGGGGTCGTGCCTGCTCAAGGTCTCGAGTTTTTCCTGGAGGGTTCGGTAGGTGCGTAAGCCGTGCGGCTGTTGCGAAAGCCAACCGTGCAGATCGGAATTATTCAGATCACTCATATCAGCCTCTTCAAGTAGGAGAAGAAGCTACCGGCTTATACAGCCGATCATGGTTCCGCGCCATCGCGATTTTTGCATGCACCCCCTGCCCGGCCGTGCAGGCCGTGTCATCGGATTGGCACGCACTATCCCTAGAATACGTTCGTTTGATCAGAGTCGCGCGAGTGCCGGCAGAATCCTGTAGCGCGCGATCTCGTGCGGATAGTCGCCGCGATTGGCGAGCAGCACGATGCCGAACCTTCGCGCCGGCACCAGGCCGATATAGGCCGAGGCATTGTTGAGACCGCCGGGCTTGTCGATGACGGTGACGCCGTCGACCCGCACATGCTCCCATGCCATCGCCTGCCCGAACTTCGCATCGACACGAAAACTCTCGCGCATGGTCATCTGCAATGCCGCGCGCAATTCGGGATCGATCACTCCGCCGTCGAGATAGGCCCGCAGCAGGATGCCGAGATCGCGCGCCGAGGAGAACATCTGGCCGGTGCCCGGAAAATCGTAATAGCTCTGTTGATTGCCGATTGGGCCGATCGGCGCTCCGTCGTGGGAGTAGCCCTGGACCATGCGCTGCATGATCTCCGGCATCATCGCCGCGCTATTGTCCTCGCCGCGATCCGGAACGAAGGTCGACGTCATGCCGAGCGGCTTGAGGATGCGGCTCTCGATCAACGCCGCGATCGGCATGCGATAGCGCCGTTCCAGCACCAGCTGCAGCAGGACATAGCCGGCATGGCTGTAGATGCGTTGCTTGCCCGGCTGCACTCCTGCCGGCGGCGTCCACGCATTGAGCATCGCGATGAACTGATCCCGGCTGAAGGTCTCGTTCGGCCAGGGCGGATGATCGGTCGGCAGCAGCAGCCCGGATGTATGGTTGACGAGTTCGCCGACGGTGACGTGGCTGATGTAGTCGCCGTGCAACTCGGGCAAAATCTTGCCGACGGGATCGTCCAATCGCAATTCACCGCGCTCCGTGGCGAGTGCGACCAGCGTCGCCTCGAACAGCTTGCGCAACGAAGCGAGGTTGAACAGCGTGTCCGACGTGACCGGCCGCTTGGCCGCGGTGTCGGCGAAACCGTAGTTGAAGAAGGTGAACCGGCCGCCGGCATAGACCGCGGCAGCGAGGCCACCCGGATCGGCCGTGGTCGCGGTCGGCGCGAGTTCCGTCGCGACGATGTCCCTGATCAGCGCATCCATGTCGGAATCCGCGCGCGCCCCCGCGAGCGCGCTAGCTGCGACGGCAAGCACGACGGCCGCGATCCGGACGGGGAGCCACTGTTTCATCAAGAGCGAAATCGGAACGATGTTGCGATGTCATTCGCAGGCTGTCTGTTCAGCCACCGCGAGATGGCGACATCGCGATCCTAGCGATGGAACCTAGGCGTCCGCGTTCACGATTGCGCGTATGTCACCGTTACCTGTCCCGGCCGGGGAAGGGGCGGCCCGATCGCTGTTCCAGGGGTCACTACCGGAAACCGCGATCGCGACCGCCCTCCCACTCCAGCCACGGTGCGGGAACTGCAATGGAATTAAAAAAAGCGGAATCCTTAAAAATGCAGCGAATGTGCTTGGACGGAAACGCAATACCGGCGTCTGCCGGGTGGACCACCGATATGCCTGACTTCGTCACATTCCGCTCCCAACTGGGGACCGTTTCTTACTAGCAACAATTCGTCAATCAACGGTTGCATAGGCCGATGGGATTCGATTGACAAGACATGCCCGCCTGCGACGAATTGTCCGGTTCCAGGCTCCGAGTTCCAGGTTCCCGGTGGCGCGTTCGCGGTCGCGCGCACCTGGATGCCGCTACTCCAGACCGAGATAGTAACGCCACTCGGTTCCCATGTTGTCGTCGGTGACGAGAACCTGATCGGTCGTCCTCGACAGCAGGGTCGGACACTGCTCGACCATCTCGCCGTCGAGGCGGAACTCGTTCATCAGCTCGTCGAGGAAATCACGGTCGGCCTTGTCGGTCGGATTGAACTGACGCTTCCCGTCGATCGTGTAGGCCTCCAGGACCGCCCGCCAGCGTGCATAGTTCCAGTCAAGCGGCGCATTCGATGCCACCATGTGGTTGGTGAATCGCGCGCCATGGGGAAACACGGTGCATGCCGTCTTCTGTATCCGTCGCGATGACGTCGTGTTGTAGAACACGATACCGCCGGGATTGAGATGGCCGCGGACCAGCTCGAGAAACTCGACCGAGAGCAGGTTGGTCGCGTTGGCGCGGAAATTCCAGGTCGTGTTGGAGATGACCGCATCGAACTGCCGTCCCGGATGGCGGCGCAACCAACGGCGTCCGTCATCCGCGATGATGGTGACCTTGGGATTGTGCAGCAGCGATTGCACCTCGGGCCGCTCCGCAATCAGCTGGGTGTAGCCCGGATTGATCTCGACGATGGTGAGCGATTCGACCGCCGGATTGTTGGCAATGACCTGGGCCCACGAACCGGACGCAAGCCCGATGATCAGCACGTCGCGCGGCGCCGGGTGAAACAGGCTGAGCGCATAGGCGCGGATCACGCCGTTGCGGTCGGACTTCAGGCCGGTGTTGAAGCGGCCGTCATACATGCCGTTGCCATAGACGACGCCATCGGCGTCGACGGTAATCACTCCGCTCCGGTTCTCGACCACGCTGGCGAACGTCTGACCGGAATTCGTATGGGTCTGGAGGTTTTCGAACAGATGCCGCGACAGCAGCGGAGCAACGAGCGTTCCGGCACACAGAATGGCAATGGCAGTCGCCGCCGCCCGCGCCCGTACGCCAGCGGCGGATGTCGACCTGTAGATCAACAGCAACGAGCACAGGGTGCCGATCCCCAGCAGCAACATGCTGATCTGCTGCAGACCGAGGTAATTCGTCAGCACGAAGCCGGTGACGACGGCACCGATGGCGCATCCGGCAATGTTCGCGCTGTAGAGCAGCGCCGTCTGCATGCCAGCTCGATCATCGGCCGCGATGCCGAAATGCGACAGGAACGGCAGCAGCGCGCCCCACTGCCGCGCGATCAGGTAGATCCCGGCGAGCACGATCAGGATGAATCCGAGACCCATTCCGGCGGACTGGTTCGCGAGCGGCAGAAAGGCCGCGCCCGCGGCATTGGCCCAGATCAGGCCCTTGGCAGCCTCACCCATTGCATCCGCTGGGGAAAGCCGCGCACAGACCTGCGCCGTGTTGTACGCGCCACCGGCAACGCCCGCCAGAAAGCCGCAGAGCACGAAGGCAAACGCCATCGAGCTCGATCCCGAGGCAAAGGACACGGTCCGAAACAGAAAGATCTCATAGGACAGCGAGACGAAGCCGCCGACGGCGGCAAGCAGCATCACGAACGGCATTGAGAGGATCGGCGGCGCCGTTCGCAGGTGTTGCGGAACGATGCTCGCGTCGTCCAACTCCTTGCGGCGATAATGGGCGATGAACGCACCGGCGGCGACCGCGACATTGATCCCCGCCGCGATGGTGACCGCCGCGTGCATCCCGAGATGGGGAAAGATGACGATGGCGCAAAGCAGGCAGGCGGCCGAGGCGCCCAGCGTGTTGACGTAATAGAGAAGGCCGACCGAATGGGCCGTCTGTCCCGACGTTCGTACCAGGTGCGAGACCAGGATCGGCAGCGTGGCGCCCATCAGAAGCGTCGGGATCAGCACCAGCGACAGATTGACGGCGCCGATGGCCGGCAACGACCATTCGAGCGCGAGGTCTCCGATCCATTCGAAGATCGCGAGCGAGACGACGCCGAACACAGCAGTGAGCAGCTCGATGACGCCGAGCAGCAGCAGAGGCTGCACGACACGGCGCCGCGTGATCCATCCGCCGGCAAGGCTGCCGAGCCCCAGGCCCAGCATGAACGCGGTCACGACGATGGTGACGGATTCCGTATTGACCCCGAAAATGCGGAACAGGCTTCGCTGCCAGGTGAGCTGGTATACGAGTGCGGGAATTCCGGAGAAGAAGAACAGGATCGGCAGGATCCGATGGCGCACGGCTGATGAAGCCGAGCTCGCTGTCGACAGTTCAAGGGCGGTCACGTTTATCCCCCAGTTTCGGGAGATTTCTCATAGCAACAATAGGTCAATCGACGGTTGCACTGGTCCCTCGCATTCGAGCAACGGGACGAGGATTTCGGTCGAACGGTTCAAAACGGGCGCGTTTGGGGCGGAGCGAGATACCATCGATTCAGCGCCCGTTAACCAAGGCAGCGGCTATCCGCTCCGCGACCGGACGATCGACCGCGGCAGCGACGCCAGCAGCAGCACGAGGCAGACGCAGAGCAGCACGATGTCCTTGAACAGGAACTCGCCGGCCAGGTTCCAGGCCATCGGGTCGGTCGACAGGGTCCATTTCACCACCCCGGGTGTCGTGAAGAAGAACGACCAGGTCACCGCAAAGGTGATCACGCCCATCAGCGCACCGATCGCCGACAGGATCGGGCTGAAAGCGCCGGCAGCCAGCAGCACCGCGATGCCGAGCTCGGTCACGCCAAGCACATAGGCCTCGCCGCGGAGGCCGAACACCGACAGCCACGAGACGAACGGGCTGTTGCTGATGAACTGCACGATGCCTTGCGCCGACTGCAGCGTGAACTTCTGCATGCCGAACGACACGAAGATCACCACCATGACCCAGCGCAGGATCGCGAGCAGACCAAAAGACCCCTCGCCCCGTTCGGCGATGTTGAACGACAGATTCATGCGGATGTTGCTTCCCTTGCTGCGATGCCAGCATCGGCCGCTGTTGCGGCGTTCGTGGCATGACTACGCAGCGCGCCGCGCGCGTGTTACGCGCGGCACGCCTCCCATCCATCACAAGGACGTGCAGACGACGTGATCGGTCAGGCCGCAGTGAGCAGCTCGCCGACCTTCTCATAGGCCTCGCCCTTGAACCGCATCAGCTGAAACTGCTTGATCGGCACATAGTCGCTCGGCGTGGTGTTGAGAGCGATGCCGGGAATCAGCAGCGGCGCGGCGAAGTTCTTCAGGTTGGTCGCCTGGTGCAGGATGTTGGCGCGGGTCAGTTGGTCGCCGCATTGGCTAACGACGTGAGCGGCAGTTGCCGCCGCGGTGTAGCCGATCGCATAGAGGTCGTCCGCGCGGTCAGCATTGGGGACGTAGCGGTCGAGGAACGCCATGTACTGCTTCATGTCCGGCGTCTCGGCCCAGAGCGGATTGCCGGGGTCCATCCGGGTCGCGAAGGCGAGAATGCCCTGGGCGATCTCGAAACCCGCCGGCTTCAGCGTCGCGCGCACCGAGGCGTTGCCGGCGCCGAGGAACATCTGCGGCCGCCACGCGAGCGCGGCCATCTTGCGCAGCGCCTGGCTCGCCATCTTCGGGATGGTGATGAGGAACACCACGTCGGCGCCGGACAACTTCATCTGGACGATCTGGGAATCGATGGTGGGATCGCCGACCGAATAGTTCAGCTCGGAGACGATCTGCGCGGTCTTCGCGCCCAATCCCGCCTTCAGTCCTGACAGCGTTGCCTTGCCGGCATCGTCGTTCTGGTACAGCACGCCGATCTTCGCATTGGGCGTTGAGCCGGCGATGTAACGGCCGACGACGCCTCCTTCGATCTCGTAGGTCGATCCGCCGACCATGGTCCACGGATTGGTGGCCGGATCCGACAGCTTGCTGGCGGCTGCCGCCAGGAACAGCTGCGGGACCTTTCGCACGTTCAAATATTTCTGCACGGCGATGTTGCCCGGCGTTCCCATCGCGCCGGCGATGAACAGCACCTCGTCGCCCTCGACCAGACGCCGTGCCGCTTCGACCGATTTCGGCGGGCTGTAGGCGTCGTCATAGTTGATGAACTTGATCATGCGGCCATTGATGCCGCCGGCCTCGTTCAGCATGCGGAAATAGGCATCCATCGCATTGGCGAGCACACCGAACGACGACACCGGGCCGCTGAGCGGTCCGAACTGGCCGATGCGGATTTCCTGGTCGCTCGCACCGGGATCGTATGATCCTCCGGCAAATGCCTTGCCGCCAATCGACGCCGCGAGCCCGCCCGCCATCGTCCCGAGCAGCGTTCGACGGCTGATCGTCATCATGGGTTTCCTCCGTTGGATCGGGCGCTTTAGGCAGCGCCTCTTTCGAATGCCAGTTGATATTGCGCGGCGATCTCGTCGACGATGGCGGCCGCTCCCGTCACCGCATTGACGCCGGAGACCGAATGCCCGGCGCTCCAGACCTCGATCCAGCGCCGTGGTCCTTCCGCGTCGCTCTTGCCGCCGAACTTTTCGCGCGCACGCGCCTCCGACACGGACTCGTCGAGATTTGCAGGATCGAGGCCTGCAGCGACGATCGAGGGCCGCAGCATGCTGGCGTCGAGTCCGGTGAAAGCCCTGGTCAGCATGATGTCGTCGAGCGTGCTGTCGACCAGCATCCTCCGATAGGCATCGCTCGCCATGCTCTCGCGCGCCGCGATGAAGCGCGTTCCCATATAGGCAAGATCGCAGCCGAGCAGCCGCGCCGCGGCGAGCGCGGTGCCGTCGGTCACACCGCCCGCGAGCACGACCGGACCGTCGAACATGGCGCGCACTGCGCGCACGAAGGCGAACGGATTGGCCCAGCCGGTTTGCCCGCCGGCGCCCGCGGTGAGCAGGATCAAACCGTCGGCGCCCGCCTCGATCGCCTTCTCCGCATGCCGCAGCGAGGCGATGTCCGCGAACACGAGACAGCCGACATCGTGCAGCGGCTGAACCGCCGCGGCCGGCGAGCCGACGCTGGTGATGACCATCTCGACCTTGTGCCGGACGAGGCAGGCGAGATCGTCCTTGAAGCGCGGCTGGCGGATGATGAGGTTCGGACAATGCGGTGCGGCCGGGCGGCCGAGTTCGGCGACACCGCGCTCGATCTGGGTGAGCCAGGCATCGAGCTCCTCGACGGAGCGCGCGTTCGCGGTCGGAAATGCGCCGATCGCACCGGAACGGCAGACCGCGGTGACGAGATCGACGCCGGAGACACGCAGCATCGGCGCTGCGATCAGCGGCAGCCGAAGCCGCTGCGCGATCGCAGCTGGAAGCACGCTCCGGCGGGCAGCGACCTGCATGATCAGCGCCCCTTCCACACCGGCTTACGCTTCTCGGCGAACGCCTTCAGACCCTCGACGCGATCCTCGGAGTTGAAGGCGCGTTCCGCGATCGGCGCCTGCGCGGTCCATCCCGCTTCGTCGGTCCAGTTCGCGGCCTGGAAGACGATCTCCTTCGAGGCGGCCAGCGCCGTCGGGCCGTTGACCAGGATCTCGTTGCCGAAGGCAATCGCGGCCTCGAGCGCCTGCCCGGGTTCGACGAGCCGGTTCACGAGGCCAAGGCGCTCGAAATACTCCGCGCTCTTGAACTGCCCGGTCAGCGCCAGCTCCATGGCGACGTGATAGGGAATCCGCTTCGGCAAGCGGAACAGGCCGCCGCCGACGGCGACGACATTGTGCCTGACTTCCGGCAGGCCCATCTTGGCGTCACGCGCGGCGACGATCAGGTCGCATGACAGGCAAAGTTCGAGCCCGCCGCCGACGGCATAGCCCTCGACAGCCGCGATCAGCGGCTTGCGCGGCGGCCGCCGAAACAATCCGAAGCCGCCGCGTTCGGTGACACCGCGTTCGCCGCGCGCCACCGCCTTGAGATCGGCGCCGGCCGAGAAATTGCCGCCCGCGCCGGTGATGACGCCGACGAACAGCGCATCCTCCGCGTCAAGCAGGTCCATCGCGTCGGAGATGCCGCGCGCGAGCGCAAGATTGCACGCATTGCGCGCCTCCGGACGATTCAGGGTGACGACGAGGATGTGGCCGCGCCGTTCGGTCAGAACGACCTGTTCGTTCTCAGTGCTCATCGCTGCGCCTCACAATGCGAAGGTAAAGCCGCCATTGACCGGATAGGTCTGGCCGGTGATCCACGCGCTCGCATCGGAGGCGAGGAACAGCACCATGTTGGCGACGTCAGACGGCAGGCCGGGGCGGCGGATGACGTACTTCTCCATCATCTTCTTCTGCATCTCGGGATTGGCCTTCAGCCGCGCCTCGATCGCAGGCGTCAGGGTCGCGGCAATCGCCACGCAGTTCGCCGTGATGTTGTGGCGGCCGAGCGATCGCGCGACTGCGCGCGTGAAGCCCGCGGCACCCGCCTTCGCACCTGAATAAACCTCGAGGCCCGCTTCGCCGGCACGCCCGGCATCCGAGATGATGGTGACGATGCGGCCGCCCTTGCGCTCGATCATCTGCGGAATGCAGGCCGAGGCGCAGTTGATGACCCCGTAGAGATTGACGCCGATGAAGCTGTTCCAGACCTCAGGGCCGGTCTCCCAAAACGGCTTGCGCGCGTCGGGATCGGGGGTCGCGCCGGCATTGCCGGCATTGTTGACGAGCACGTCGATCGGGCCGAAAGCCTGCTCGGCCTTGCCGATCATCGCCTTCACCGAGGCGAGATCGGTGACGTCGGCCTGCGCCGCGATCGCCTTGCCGCCAGCGGCGTTGATTTCGCGCGCGACCTGCTCGGCGCGCTCAAGGAAGTAATCGTTAACGACAATGCCGGCCGCATTGTGCGCGGCGAAATGCAGCGCGATCTGGCGCCCGACGCCCTGGCCCGCACCGGTGATCAGGGTCACCTTGCCGTTCAAATCAAGGATATCACTCATACGTTTCTCTCCCGTCCCTTCCAGTAGGGCTCGCGCAGTTCGCGCTTGAGCAGCTTGCCCATGGTGTTGCGTGGCAGTTCATCGACGATCGACAGCGTCTTGGGCCGCTTGTACGAAGCGAGATGGTCGCGGCAGAACGCGAGGATCGCGGCCTCGTCGGTTTCGTGGCCGGGCTTCAGCTCGCAGAACGCCTTGACCTGCTCGCCGAACTCGTCGTCGGGGATGCCGATGACGGCGACGTCCTGCACATCGGGATGCCGGAGGATCGCAGCCTCGATCTCGGCCGGATAGATGTTGACGCCGCCGGCAATGATCATGTCCTTGGCGCGATCGGTGATGAACAGATAGCCGTCGTCGTCGAGCATCCCGACATCGCCGACGCGGAAATATCCATCGTCGTCGCGCGTGTCGGCTCCGAGCGGCTTGCCGTTGAGGTAGGAGCGGATCGTCACCGGCGTCCTGATCCAGATCTCGCCGGACCGGTTGCGCGGTAGCTCGCGCCCCTCGGTATCGCGAATCGAGATGTCGACATGCTTGTGCGGACGGCCGCTCGAGCCCGGCTTAAGCTCCTGCATCTCAGGCGGCAGGAAGCTGATCATGCCGACCTCGGTCGCGCCGTAGCCTTCGCCGAGAACACCGCCACCGAAAGTGCGGATGATCCAGCGCTTGAGTTCATAGGGCACCGGAGCCGCGCCGACCGAGAGCGCGCGGATCGACGACACGTCGTAGGTATCGAGCACGTCCTTCGGCAGCGCCGCGAGACGCTTGTACATGGTGGGGACGCCGGTCCAGTTGGTGACGCCATGCTGCGCGATCAGGCGAAGCGCGGCTTCGGGATCGAAACGGCGCATCATGACGGTCGGATTGCCGAGCTGGATCGCGCCCCAGACCTGGGAGGGGCCTGCGCCGTGATGCAGCGGCAGCGTCAGCAGCGACACCCCGCCCGGCTGGCCGCGCCGGGTCGATGCCACGTCGGAGAGATATTCGCTGGTGCGGGCATCCATCTGCACACCCGGCTGCAGCACCGAGACCACGCCCTTGGGCAGGCCGGTGGTGCCCGAGGTGTAAAGGATCAGCGGCGGCCGGCCGGTTGAATGCAGCGCCGGTTCGGCAGACGCCTCGAGCAGTTCGGAGAATGCGACGAAGCCGGGCGATGCCGCGCCGATCGAGACAGCGAGCTTGATCGGCAGGCCCTCGAATGCGGGCTTTAGCGCAGCTGGATCCTCATCGTCGCAGACGACGACCTGGGCGCCGCTGTTGGACAGCACATACTGCGTCTCCGACGGCGTCAGCCGCCAGTTCAGGCCGAGCAGCGAGCAGCGCAGCTTGCCGATCGCTTCGCTCAGGATCGGCCACTCGATCCGGATCTGGGTCCGCAGCACGACGATGTCGCCGGAGACGACGCCGCGGGCCGCCAGGCCATGCGCCACACGGTTTGCCGCATCGTTGAGCTGCGACCACGTCATCCGGCGATCGCCTTCGATGAAGGCGACATCATCGGGGCGATTGGCCGCCCAATACTCGACGCTGTTAGGCAGAATGCTCATTTCGCCAGCCTTCCTTCGACCGTGGCAACGAAGCGCGCGCTGATGGCCTCGAGATCGACGCCCTCCGGATCGACCAGCCACTGCGCCACAGATCCGCGCAGGCCAGCGAGGATCAGCGCGCTCTCGGTCTCCGGATCGATGTCGGCGCGCAACCGGCCTGCGGCGATCCCCGCCCTGAGGCCGGCAGCGATCTCGCCTCTCGTCTCGCGGTTGAGCTTGGCAACCGTCGCCGTGATCGGCGGCACGGTGAGCGCGCCCGCCAGCACAGCGTGAAACGCGCGCGCCATGACAGGCGTCCGCGCCGGCATCACGAAGTAGTATTTGAACGACGCGATCAGGCCGTCATAGCCGGTCAGTTCCGGCGAGGCGGCGCGGCGGTCGGTGATGAATGAATCGATGATGTAGGCGCCGAGCGCCGACAGCAGGTCCGCCTTGGTCTTGAAATAGTGCGACGGCAGCCCGCGGCTGTAGCCGGCGCGCGCGCCGGCCTCCGCCAGGGTGATCGCCTCAAGCCCGTTTTCGGCGACGATCAGCGCGGCGGCTTCAAGGATCCGCCGCTCCGCCTCGTCGCGGCGCTCGACCTGCGTCCGCCGTGACGCCGGTGCGTCATCCCGCGGCTCCTGCGCGCGTCGAACTGCTCGTGCCATTCAGCTTCGCTCCCTTTGCCGTGCGGCCACTTCTTGCTTGCATTCAAGCTAGAATGATGTTTGTTGGTCAGTCAACAAGTTTCTTTGGAGGAAACCATGCAACCGAACAAGCTGTTGAAACCAGGCCTGTATTCCGAGGGGTCGAGCGATCGAGATGGGGCGACGGTCCGCCTCAAGGGCGGCCGGTGCCGCTGCGGATACGTGTTCTTCCCGATGCAGACCTATGGCTGCGAGCGCTGCGGCAGCCATGGCGATGCGCTGACGCCCTGCGAGCTACCGGCCAACGGAACGCTGCTTGCGGAAGCGACCGTTCACTTGCATGCCGACAAGAACCGCCCGGCCCCCTTCACCATCGTCAAGGTTGCGCTCGACGACGGGCCTGTGATCCGCACCCTGCTGGCCGATGACAGCGCACCGGTTGTGCCGGGCCAGCGCGTGACCGGCCGGCTCGCCCCGGTCGGACAAGGCGAGAGCGGCGAGACCGTGCTCGATCTCCGCTTCAGCATCGCACCCTGACCGATCCGGAGCTTCGCCATGACACGATCACTCAACGAACTGCGGCCGGTCTACGTCGTCGGCATCGGCTGGCATCGCTATCAGAACCCGAGCGAGACACCTTATGTGGAGCTCGGCCTCACCGCGATCCGCTCAGCGCTTGCAGATGCGCGCATCGAATGGCCCGCGGTGGAATCGAGCTATGTCGCGACCGCGCTGCTCGGCATGGCGTCGGGCCGGCCGATGCTGCGCCATCTCGGCGCGACCGGTGCACCGCTGATGCATGTCGAGAATGCGTCGGCCTCCGGATCGACCGCGTTCCGCCACGCCTGCATCGAAGTCGCCAGCGGCATCTCCGACGTTGCGCTGGCGGTCGGCGTCGACAAGCGCAACCCGGTGCGGCGCTCGGACACCGGCATCGGACACCTTGCCGAAGACGCCGTCGTCCCCTTCACCCATTTCGCGCTGCTGACCAATGAATACGCAGTCCGCCACAACGCCTCGGCCGAGGACATCGCGCGGGTCGCCGTGAAGAACCATCACAATGGCGCCAAGAATCCGAACGCGCAGCGGCAGCAGGAGCGCACGCTCGACGAGGTGCTCGGCGGCAAGCGGGTGTCCGGATCGCTGACGGCACTGCAATGCACGCCGATCGGCGAAGGCGCCGCGGCGGTCATCGTCGCATCCGAAGACGGCATTCGCAGGCTAGGCATCGACGCCGGCCGCGCCATCCGCACCACGGCGTCGGTCGGCCGCAGCGAGCGGGTCTATCCGCCCGGCGCCGGCTTCGACGCGGCGCTCACCAAGGAGACCGCGGATCTCGCATTGGCGCAGGCCAAGCTGGCGCCGAAAGATATCGACATCATCGAGCTGCACGACGCCTTTACGGTCGAGGAGTTGCACTACATCGAGAGCATCGGACTCTGCCCCGAGGGGCACGGCGTTCGCATGCTGAAGGAGGGAGCGCTCGATATCGGCGGGCAATGCGCGATCAATCCTTCCGGCGGCCTGATCGCGATGGGACATCCGATCGGCCCGACCGGGATCGGCCAGATCGGCGAGATCGTGATGCAACTCCGTGGGGAAGCCGGCCCGCGCCAGCATGGCGG
Source organism: Bradyrhizobium macuxiense (assembly GCF_007993935.1). Classification (GTDB taxonomy): domain Bacteria; phylum Pseudomonadota; class Alphaproteobacteria; order Rhizobiales; family Xanthobacteraceae; genus Bradyrhizobium; species Bradyrhizobium macuxiense_A. The sequence goes on from NZ_VITY01000006.1 coordinate 42,014, forward strand.
CGCGCGGACCGGGCTGGCGCATATGGTGGGCGTCGGCGCGGTCTGTTACGTGCACATCCTGCAGAAGTAACGCTGCCGCTCGAAAACGCGCCAGCTCAAGCGCGCTGGCGCAGCGGCCGCGCGGCATCCTTCGCCGGCACCGGCATGGTGAAACCGTACAGGAACAGGTCCACCACCATGTCGGCGAACTCGCCAGGGTCGATGCCGCCCTTGGGGTCGTACCAGGTATGGCTGAAGTTCAGGATGCCGAACAGCATCATGCTGTAGATCTTCTTGGTCCGCTTGACGATCTTGCCTTCCTTGTCGAGCTTGACCAGAAGATCCGAGACCGTGTCGACGATCTGGCGCTCCAGCGCCTTGATCGCGTCCTGCTCGGTCTCGCCCAGGAACGAGAGGTCGTTGAGGATCACGCGCTGCTCGTCGCTCGAGCGCGCATTGAGCGCGACGATGGCCTGGATCGCAGCGCGGAACTGCTCCAGCACCGTCGCCTTGCCGGCCATCGCGACCTCGACATCGGCGATCATCTCGCGGATATGGGCATCGAGGATCGCGAACAGGATCGCTTCCTTCGAATCGAAATAATGATACAGCGCGCCGCGCGACAGCTTGCAGGCATCGGCAAGGTCGGCGATCGAGGCACGCATATAGCCTTGCCGTGCGAACAGGCCGCAGGCGGTGGTGAGAATGCCCCGCTGGATCTCGTCGTAATTTTCTGAGCGCGTCCGCGCCATACCTGTCTCTCTCGTCCACCATCGGCGCCGCCGGAATCGGGCAGCCGCCGTCTCTCTATACTACTGCGGCTCCGCGCCCTCCTCCCCTTTGCGGGCACCATCCACCAGAACTGTTCGACCGTTCGCGTCGGGCTTTGACCTGCGTCAAAAAATAATTTGAACGACCGGTCGGATTATATTAGACTGCCCGTCATCAAGCAAGCGGATTGCGCACGCCGAGACCAACCCGGCGGCATCGAGGGAGGCTGCGCGTGGAAACTCAGAGGATCGATGCTGTCGTGATCGGAGCCGGCGCCGGCGGGCTGTGCGCCGCGGCGCGCCTCGCCCATGGCGGGCTGCATACGCTCGTCGTCGACGACAAGGACCGGCTGGGCGGCCGCGCCTCGACCGAGGAGATCGACGGCTTCAAGGTCAATATCGGCGCGATCGCGATCGAGTTCGGCGGCGTGTTCGAGGAGACCTTCCACACCGTCGGCGCGCCGCTCGACATCCGTGCGCCGGAGCCCGCGAGTTCGTTCTTCATCGACGGCAAGGTGATCGATGTCGGCCGCGGCGGCTGGTCGCTGCTGCTCGGGCAGCTCACGAAACAGGCCTCGCGCATCCTGGAGAAATTCGCCGATGCCCGCTCCGGCAATCTTCCCGACGGGCGGCAATCGACCGAGGACTGGCTGAAGGGCTACACCAGCAACGCCACGGTGCATGCGCTGTTCCGCAACCTCTGCGCGGCGATCTTCGCCTGCAACGCCGCCGAGCTGCCGGCCCGCGCCTTCCTCACCTATTTCACCAGCAAGGGCGCGTTCAAGAAATTCGGCTTCTGCCCGCAAGGCACGATCGGCGTCTGGAACAGCCTCGGCAGCGCGATCCGGCGCAATGGCGACATCTGGCTCGGCACGCCGGCGACCACGATCCACACCGCCAACGGCAAGGTCGAAGGCGTCACCGTGCTGCGGAACGGCGAGCGGGTGCGGATCGACACCGACCTCGTCATCAGCAATGCCGGACCGAAAGCCACTGTCGCGCTCGCCGGCAGCGAGGCCTTCCCGGCGGATTACATCGCCAAGGTGAAGAACGACCTGCGCCCGGCCGCCAACATCGTCATCAATGTCGCGAGCCGCGAGCCGCTGATCAACCATCCCGGCATCGTCACCTTCGGCAAGACCCGCCGGCTCTGCAACATGGCGAACCTCTCCGCCACCTGCCCCGAACTGGCACCGCCCGGCTGGCACCTCTACGTCGCCTATGCCGTGCCGGTGCCGGCACTCGGCGATTTCGACAGCGATGCCGAAGTTCAGCTCGCGCTCGACGATCTGCGCGAGCAGTTTACGAATTTCGACCAGGCAAAAATCCTGTCGATCCGGGTGATGCGCGACGACTGGCCGGCGCAACGCAGCTGCGCCGGCTACGATCTGCCGCGCGAGACCGGCATCGAAGGCCTGTGGTGTGTCGGCGACGCGGTGAAGCAATATGGCAATGGCGGCACCCAGGCCTGCGCCGAGACCGCCAAGATCGTCACCGACGCGATCCTCGCCGCGCGCTCGCGCCGCTCGGCCGGCCGGGTCTGAGCAAGATGCCGACGACGATTCCGCATCCGACGCCGCAGGCAGCGCCGCTCACGGCAACGGCGACGGATGCCCTGCTCGAATTCCGCAACATCCGGATCGTCTACGACAACGCGATCGAGGCGATCCGCGATGTCTCGATCGCGGTGCCCGAGGGCAGCATCGTCGCTTTGCTCGGCTCCAACGGCGCCGGTAAGTCGACGCTGCTGAAGGCGATGTCCGCCATCCTCTATACCGAGGAAGGCGTGATCGAGAACGGCAGCATCCGCTTCCGCAATGACGAGGTGCATCGTCTTGCGCCGGATGAACTGGTGCGCCGCGGCATCGTCCAGGTGCCGGAGGGCCGCCGCGTATTCGCGGCGCTGACAACAGACGAAAATTTGCAGATGGGCGGCTATATCAGGACCGGCGCCGAAGCGCGCGAGCGCCGCGACAAGGTGTTTGCGCTATTTCCGCGGCTGCACGAGCGGCGCGACCAGATCGCCGGCTACATGTCCGGCGGCGAGCAGCAGATGCTCGCGATCGGCCGCGCATTGATGACCGATCCCGTGCTGCTGGCGCTCGACGAGCCGTCACTCGGCCTCGCGCCGCTGATCATCGACCGCATCTACGAAGTGATCGTCCGCCTGCGCGACGAGCTGAAGATGACGGTGCTGCTGGTCGAACAGAACGCGCAGCGTGCGCTCGACATTGCCGACTATGGCTACATCCTCGAGACCGGCCGCGTCGTGCTCGACGGCACGGCCAAAAAGCTCACCGCCAACGAGGACGTCCAGGAATTCTACCTCGGCGTCTCCTCGTCCGGCCGCAAGAGCCTGCGCGACGTCAAGCATTACAAGCGCCGCAAGCGGTGGCTGTCGTGACCGCGCTGCTGGCGATCGAGAACCTGTCCAAGCGCTTCGGCGGCCTCCAGGCGGTCGGCGATGTCAGCCTTGAAGTAAGCCGAGGCGAGATCTGCAGCGTGATCGGCCCGAATGGCGCCGGCAAGACCACGCTGTTCAACATGATCTCGGGCGTGCTGCGGCCGAGCGGCGGCCGGATCAGCTTCGACGGCATCGACCTTTCGACCATCTCGCCCTGGAAATTCGCCGCCGTCGGCATCGGCCGCACCTTCCAGAATCTGGCGCTGTTCAAGCACGGCACCGTGGTCGAGAACATCCTGACCGGCCGCCACACCCATCTGCGCTCGACCGTGCTCGACGCCGTGGTGTTCTACGGCCGCACCCGCAAGGAAGAGATCGCGGCCCGGCAGCGCGTCGAGCACATCATCGAATTCCTCGAGATCGAGCATATCAGGGACGCCGTCGTCGGCACCCTGTCCTATGGCCAGCAGAAGCGCGTCGAGCTCGCCCGCGCGCTCGCCTGCGAACCGAAGCTGCTGCTCCTCGACGAGATGGTCTCCGGCATGAACCAGGAGGAGACTGAGGATATCGCGCGCTTCGTGCTCGACATCCGCGACGAGCTCGGCATCACCGTCGTGATGATCGAGCATGAGATGCGCATCGTGATGGACATTTCCGACCGCATCCATGTGCTGAATTTCGGCCGCAAGATCGCCGAGGGCACGCCCGACGAGATCAGGCGCGATCCGGCCGTCGCGGAGGCCTATCTCGGCGGCCAGCGCGCTGAAGCGATGGCAAAGGCAGGCGCATGATGTCGACGCTGGACAGCCTGCGCACCACCCATCCGCCGCTGCACGCCAGTTCCGTGCGCAGCGCGTCTGCGGCAGGAGCCGACACGCTGCAGGCGGCTCTTGCGGATGCCACCATCACCATCCCGCAGCTGCTGCGGCAGCGCGCCGCCATGCATGGTGAGGCGCTGGCGCTGCGCGAGAAAGACCACGGCATCTGGAATCCCTATTCCTGGCGGCATTATTACGAGACCGCGCGTGCGGTCGCGCTCGGCCTGCTCTCGCTCGGCATCAAGCCCGGTGACCGCATCGCGATCGCCGGCGAAAACACCCCGGAATGGTTTTACGCCGATCTCGGCGCCCAGATGATCGGCGCGGTCGCGGTCGGCATCTATCCGACCAATCCCTGGGTCGAGCTGCAATATATCGTCAAGCATTCCGGCGCCCGCATCGTTGTCACCGGCGATCAGGAGCAGACCGACAAGGTGCTCGACGCGATGGCCAGCAATGGCGGTCTGCCGGATCTCGAGGCCATCGTCTGCATCGACATGAAGGGCCTGCGGCACTACCGCCAATCGCAGCTGATGTCGTTCGCGGCGCTCTGCGAGCGCGGCACGGCATATGCGCGGGAGACTCCGGAGGCCAACGCCATCCTCGATCGTTTGATCAGCCAGGGCGCGCCCGACGATGTCTGTATCCTCGTCTACACCTCGGGCACGACGGGTCCGCCCAAGGGTGCGATGCTGACCCATCGCAATCTCGTCTACGCCGCCTATGCCTACGCCAAAACCGTCGGGATCGCCGACAAGCCGTTCGAGGCTGTGAGCTATCTGCCGCTGTGCCATGTCGCCGAACGCTGCTACGGCACGGTCACGCATCTCGTGCTCGGCGGCACCGTCTCCTTTGCCGAATCGATCGACACGGTCGCGATCAACATCCGCGAGATCGCGCCGACGTTCTTTGTCGGCGTGCCGCGCATCTATGAGAAGCTGCAGCAAGGCTTTCTGTTCCGGCTCGGCGAAAGCGGCCGGCTGCGGCAGAGTTTCACCAAGGCCTGCCTCGCCTGGGGCCGCAGGCTGTCCGACCGCCGGCAGGCCGGCAAAGCCAATTGGCTCGATCACGGCGCCTATGGGCTTCTCTACCTCCTGATGTTCCGCAATTTGCAGCGCCATCTCGGCTTCGCCTACAGCCGGCACCGGCTGTGCGCCGGGGCCTCGATCTCGCCCGAGACGCTGCGCTTCTTCGACATCATCGGCCGCCCGGTGTCGCAGGGCTATGGCCTCACCGAGAGCGGCGGCGTCGCCTTTATCCAAACCGAAAGCCACCACCGAATCGGTGGCTGCGGCGTGCCGTTACCCCAGACGGAATGGAAGCTCGATGCCGATGGCGAGATCCTGCTGCGCAACCCCGGCGTCTTCAAAGGCTACTTCCTCGACGAGAAGGCCTCGACGGCCTCGCTTGAGCAAGACGGCTGGCTGCGCACCGGAGACATCATCGACATCCTCGACAACGGCGAGATCGCCGTGGTCGACCGCAAGAAGGCGATCATCATCACCGCCGGCGGCAAGAACATCGCCCCGTCGGAGATCGAGAATGCGCTGAAGGATTCCGAATTCATCAAGGAAGCGATCGTGGTCGGCGAGGCCAAAAAGTACCTCGGCGCCATCGTGCAGGTCGATTACGACAATGTCGGCCGCTGGGCGCGCGACCGGGCGCTGGCCTACACCAACTACAAGTCGCTATCGCAGCTGCCGGAAGTGCACGAACTGATCGAGCGCATCGTGGGTGAGACCAACAAGCGCTTCGCCCGGGTCGAGAACATCAGGCGCTTCGCCATCCTCGAGAAGGAACTCGATCACGACGACGGCGAATTGACCGCCACGCAGAAGGTGCGCCGCGCCATGATCGAGAAGAAGTTCGCGCGCGAGCTTGCCATCATCTACCGGGCGGAGGGCTGAATGCAGTATCTCCTGCAGCTTCTGATCTCGGGGCTCGCGATCGGCGCGATCTACGGCCTGATCGCGATGGGCTTTGCGGTGATCTACAAATCCACCGGGCTGGTCAATTTCGCCCAGGGCGAAATGACCATGATCACGGCCTATATCGCCTGGACGATCTCGACCACGGTCAGCGGCAATGTGTTCGTCGTCGCTGTTGGCGCCATCCTCGCCGCGGTCGTGCTCGGCCTGGTCATCGAGCGGCTGGTGATGCGGCCGATGCTGGGCGAGCCGGTGTTCGCGACCGTGATGGTCACGATCGGGCTCGCGGTGATCCTGCGCTCGGCGATCAACTTCATCTGGGACGCCTATCCGCATGGCCTCGAACTCGGCATGGGCCGCGGCATCGTACATCTCGGCGGCATCGGCGTGCGTACCGGGCAGCTTGCCGTCATCGCGACGCTGCTTCTGCTGCTCGTCGCGATCTGGGCGTTCTTCCGCTACAGCAAGGTCGGCGTCGCGATGCGCGCGGTCGCGGCCGACGACCGCACTGCGCTGTTGATGGGCATCAGCGCCACAAGAGTTCATGCGCTGGCCTGGGCCGCGTCCTCCGTGATCGCCGGCATCGGCGGCGTGTTCTTCGCGCTGTCCTACGACCTGTCGCCGGCGATGTTCCAGCTCGGGTTGAAGGCATTTCCGGCCACCATCCTGGGCGGGCTCGACGCCGTGCTCGGCTCCGGCCTCGGCGGCCTCCTGATCGGCATCACCGAAAACCTGGCGGGCGGCTATCTCGGCTCCGGCATGAAGGAGGTCGCGGGCTTTGCCATGATCATCGTGGTGCTGATGGTCCGCCCGTTCGGCATTTTCGGCGAACGCGATATCGAGAGGGTGTGATGCGGACCGGCGATTACAAGCAGAGCTATGGCGAGCTGGTTGCGCTGATCGATTCGCCGCCGGTGTGGCTGTGGTCAGCCGTGCTGCTGCTGGCGCTGATCGCAGCGCCCTACCTTCTGAACTCCTACGCGCTGTCGTTCCTGATGATCATCCTGATCACGGTGACCGGCGCGCTCGGGCTCAACATCCTGACCGGCTACACCGGCCTGATCTCGCTCGGCCATGTCGGCTTCCTCGTCACCGGCGCCTATGCCTATGCGGTGCTGGTGTCGAAGTATCACATGCCGCCGCTGGTCGGCTTCCTCGGCGCCGGCATCGTGCCGGCGCTGGCGAGCCTGATCGTCGGCGCGCCGTCGCTGCGGCTCAAGGGGCTCTATCTCGCGATCACCACGCTCGCCTTCTCCTTCATCATCAACACCGTGATCCTGGAGATGCGCTGGCTCACCAATGGCGCCCGCGGCATCCAGGTGCAGCGGCCGGAAATCCTCGGAATCAGCTTCGACAGCGATGCCGCCTTCACCTATCTCTGCCTCGCGATCGCGGCGCTGACGCTGTTCGCCACCCTCAACATCCGCCGCAGCCGGGTCGGCCGCGCCTTCGTCGCGATCAGGGACAACGACACCGCGGCCCGCGTCATGGGCATCAATTTGCATGCCTACAAGCTGTTCGCCTTCGTCACCTCGGCCTTCATCACCGGCATCGCCGGCGCGCTGTACGGCATCTATCTCTCCTTTGTCAGCGTCGAGGGCTTTCCGTTCCTGCTCTCGATCGAGGCGCTGGCGATCCTGATCGTCGGCGGGCTCGGCTCGGCGCTCGGCGCGGTGCTCGGCACCGTCCTGATCGTGCTGCTGCCGGAGGCGACACGGCTCGTCTTCAGCCTGTTCAGCGCGCAGATGGACGCGACCTTCACGACCGGCGCGCAGGAGCTGAAGAGCATGCTCTACGGCCTCGTCATCATCCTGTTCCTGCGCTTCCAGCCGAGGGGGCTGCTCGGCGCCTGGCACGACATCAAACGGGCCTGGGTGCACTGGCCGCTGCGCTACTAAGCAAAAAAACGACACCATGAGGAGGAAACAATGATCAAACACCTGGCGGTAGCGTCGCTGCTGCTTTCAGCTTCCTGTCTTGACATCGGCCCGGCTGTAGCCGCCGATCCCGGGATCACCGACACCGAGATCCTGATCGGCGACGTCGAACCCTTGACCGGCCCGCCGGCACTGCTCGGCGTCGCGGCCTCGATCGGCCACAAGATCGCGATCGCGGAAGCCAACGCCGCCGGCGGCATCAACGGCCGCAAGATCAAATATGTGCTGGAGGACGACGGTTACGTCACCGCGCGCACCATCCAGGGCGTCAAGAAGGTGATCGACGTCGACAAGGTGTTTGCGATGATCGGCATCTCCGGCTCGGGCCAGTCGATCGCTGTGATGCCGGTACTGGAGAAGTCGGGCATCCCGACTGTGATCGACGTCGCGCCGGTCAAGTTCCTGTGGGAGCCGCCGCGCAAGAACGTGTTCGTGGTCGGACAGTCCTATGAGGAAGGCATTATCCACCTCGTCAATTTCCTCGCCGACAAGAACCCCGGCAAGAAATGGGGCCTGATCACCCAGGACGACGATTACGGCATCACCGTGCGCGACGGTTTCGATTCCGTGGTCAAGGCCAAGAAGCTCAATGTCGTCTACAGCGGCAATTACAAGAAGGGCCAGCAGGACTTCTCGTCCGACATGCTGCAGCTGAAGGATTCCGGCGCCGAGGTGTTCCTCGCCGGCGGCATCATCGCCGAGAACATCGCCATGATGAAGGAGCTCGAGAAGCTCAGCATCAAGCCGGTGACCGGAATCTTCTGGCCCGGCCGGATCGAGCCGGTGCTTAAGCTGATGGGGCCGGCGGGCGACGGCATCTACGCGGTCGATTATGTCGAACCGTTCGCGGGCGCAGCCGGCAAGGCGTTCCTGGAGAAGGCCAAGCCGCTGGTCTCGGAGGCCGAATTCAAGGGCATCAACCGCTACACCATGACCGGCTATGCCGCCGCGAAGGTCCTGATCGCGGCGATCGAGCGCTGCGGCAAGCAGCCGACCTGGGCCTGCACCATCGCGGAGCTGGAGAAGACCAAGAATGTCGAAACCGGCGTGATGGCGCCGATCAGCTTCGGCCCCGGCGTCCGCTTCTCCAACCAGAAGCTGCAGATCATGCAAGCCGACGCGGCCACACTCAGCTTCAAGCCGGTGGAGTAGAGCTAGCTGCCGCGAAAGTCCGGACGACGCCTCGCCGCGAAAGCGGCGATGCCCTCTCGCGCGTCGTCCGAGCAACTGGCAAGGACGATTGAGTCCTTCTCCAGCCGGAGCTGGTCGGACAGATCGGTCTCGAAAGACTGCCGTAGCATGCGGCGCATCGCGCCGTATGCCTTGGTAGGACCGGAGGCAATTTTCCGAGCCACGTCGGCCGCCTCGGTGTCCACAAGGTTGGCCGCAACGAGTCGCGACACCAGACCGAACTCAAGCGCCTCCTGCGCCGTCAGCCGGCGATTCAGAAGGAAGAGCTCCTGGGCACGGCGCAGCCCGATTGTCCGCGGCAGGAACCAGGTATTGCCGCCATCGGATGTCAGGCCCAGCGCTCCGTAGCCGAGCGCGAACCGCGCGTCGTCGGCTGCGATGACAATATCCGCGACGTGAACGAGACCCAGGCCGCCGCCGGCGGCCGCACCGCGAACCGCGGCAATCACCGGCGCGTCGATGCTCATCAGGCGATCGAGCGCCAAATGGTAGTCGTCGATCATCCGCCGAAGCCGGTTGGGCAACTCCTCGGATGCCGTCCCGGCAAAAAGATTGACGTCGCCTCCCACCGTGAAGTTTGGTCCATTGCCGGTGATGAGCACCGCGCGAGTGTCTGACCGTTCAGCGATGCGGGTGGCGGCTTCTTCCAGATCGGATGCCATCTCGGCATTGATCGCGTTGCCCTGTTCCGGCCTGTTGAGCCGCAAGGTCGCAACTCCGTCTGCGAACTCGAGCAGCAGCGTATGAAACGGGCTGGCGGCCTGATGCCAGCGTTCCGTGTCCGTGTACTGCTCAAGTGCCCGGATGCGGCCATCCTCGAAGCTCAGCAAATGCGCGAATGCGGCATCAAGGGTGCTACCGCCCCGCTTGCCCTCGCCGCGATAGCGCCCCATCACCAGCAAGCCTGTATCGCCGACTTGCTCGAAGCGGTTGGGTTCGGCGTAGGCGACAAAATTCCTCGCGATGACGCCCCAGCCGTCGCGACGCATGGCATCAGGCCCGTCGTGACGCCCTCCGGCCTCAAACGGCATTCCATCCGCGATGGTGCCGACGAACTGGGGGTGCAGAAGTGTCCCAAGCTTTTCGCGATCACCGACACGAAGCGCGGCGTAGAGAGCCCGCGCGAGATCGATAAGACCTGGATTGGTCATTGTCCGCCTTTCTTCGCCTTGAGAAGCCGGGGCATCACATCCGCTTGGCAACTTCCTCCAGCATCACCTCGGTGGCGCCACCGCCGATCGTCAGCACCCGGGCGTCGCGCACCATGCGCTCGATCGGCGTGCCGCGCATGAAGCCTGAGCCGCCATGCAGTTGCAGGCAGCCATGCACGACCTCGTGCAGCACCTCCGGCGACAGCGCCTTCACCATCGACACTTCGCGGAGACATTCCTTTCCGGCCGCGGCCAGCTCGGCGGCCTGATAGGCCAGCGCCCGCGCGGCAGCCGCCTTCGCGGCGAGCTGAGCAAGCTTCATCCGCACGCCCTGCTGATTCCAGAGCGGGCCGCCGAATGCCTGCCGCGTCTTCACATAGTTCGCCGTCAGCTCGATCGCCTTGGCGGATTCGCCGGCGCAGATGCCGCCGATGCAGATGCGCTCATTCTGGAACGTCTCCATGATGCCATAGAAACCCTTGTTCTCCTCGCCGAGCAAATTCTCCGCCGGGACGCGCACATCCTGGAAGGCGAGCTCGGCGGTGTCCGAGCAGAGCCAGCCATGCTTGTCTAGCTTGGTTGCCGTGATGCCGGGCGTATTGCGCTCGACGATGAACAGCGAGATGCCGCGGCTGCCCTTGGCATGCGGATCGGTGCGCGCCGCGACGATCAGGATATCGCCATAGACCGCGTTGGTGATGAACATCTTGGCGCCGTTGATCACCCAATGATTGCCATCGCGCCGCGCGCGCGTCTTCAGACCCGCGACATCGGAGCCGGCATCGGGCTCGGTCACCGCGATCGAGCAGACCGTCTCACCGCGGATGATCGCCGGCAGATACTTCTGCTTCTGCTCCGGCGTGCCGCGCAAGGAGATGTGCACCGCCGACATGTCGGTATGCACGAGGATCGACGAGGTGAAGCCACCGAAGCTCGAGCGGCCGAGCTCCTCGGCGAACACCATCGAGGCCAGCGGCCCCATGTCCGTGCCGCCATATTCGGCCGCGTGGCGCATGCCGAGAAAGCCGAGCGCGCCCATCCGGCGATAGATCTCGCGCGGAATCTTGCCGTCGCGCTCCCAGGCGTCGGCATGCGGCACCACTTCCTTTTCGACGAATCGACGCACCTGCTCACGCAGCATGCGCAGCTCCTCGGGCAGATTGGGCGGCTCCGAGAAATGGAATTCGGCTTCGGTAAGCTGGCGCGGATCCGAGGTCATGACGTTCATTGTGGCGCCCTCTCGTGGCCGATGTGAAGATGGTTGCGCAAAAAAGCTGCAAGGGATGCGATCGCCTCTCGCGCCTGCGGAATCTCGGGGAACATCTGGAACACGTGGATCATGCCGTCCCAGACCTGGAGTTCGACGTCGACGCCGACGGCCTTCGCCTTTGCAACTAGTTCCGTTGAGTCGTCACGCACGGTTTCGCGGTCGCCGACCTGCACGAGCAGCGGCGGCAGTCCGGTGAGATCGGCATAAAGCGGCGAGGCCAGCGGATCACCGACATCGCCGTCCTTGCCGAGATAGTTCCTGGCGAGCGCCAGGATCATCGCGCGCTGATGGATCGGATCGGCCTCGGCCCTGCTCTTGTAACTTGCACCGGTCGCGGCAAGATCAGTCCAGGGCGACATCAGCGCGCCCGCCGCGGCAAGCGGCAGGCCGCGGTCGCGCGCCGCCAACATCGCAGCGAGCACGAGATTGCCGCCGGCCGAGTCCCCGGCGAAGGCAATGTCCGCCGGGCGTAATCCCAGATCGCACAGGTACTGATAGGCAGTCAGCGCATCGTCCAACGCGGCGGGAAAGCGATGCTCCGGCGCGAGCCGGTAGTTGATCGAGAGCACGCGGCAGCCCGATGCATTCGCGATCCGCCCGGCCAGGTCGCGATGCGACGCGACCGAGCCAATGCGGAAGCCGCCACCGTGAAAATACAGGATCGCCTTGTCGCGCGGTGCGTCCGACGGTACGAGCCACTCGCCGTCGACGCCGCCGGCGGAGACCCGCTGGCACGTCACCGGCACCGGGCAGTCGGCAAAGGCCTCGTCCCAGTCGCTGCGCATCTGCGCCACCGACGTTTCGCGGGTCCAGCCGCGATAGATCGCACGCAGGCGCTCGATCGCACGATCGACCGGCGTCATGGCGATATCGTCGCCTGCGATACCCATCAGCCGCCGATGCCCATGCCGCCGGACACGCCGAGCGTCTCGCCGGTGATATAGGCCGCGTGGTCGGAAGCCAGGAACAGCGCGGCCGCCGCGACCTCCTCCGGCTCGCCGAGGCGGCCGAGCAGCGTCGCGCCAGTCATCGCCTGCAGAATCTTGTCGCCGCCCTTTGCCACCGCCTGCTCCAGCATCGGGGTACGGATCGGTCCCGGCGCGATCGCATTCGCGGTGATGCCATAGCGCGCGTTCTCCCGCGCGATGCTGCGGGTGAAGGAGATCACGCCGCCCTTGGCCGCCGAATAGACCGCGCCGCCCTTGGAGCCGAGCCGCGCCGCCTCCGAGGTGACGTTGATGATGCGGCCGAAGCGCGCCGCCTGCATCGCCGGCAATGCGGCATGGGTGCAGGCCAAGACCGAGGTGAGATTGACCGCGATCAGCCGCGCCCAATCCTCCGCGCTGGTGTCGGTGAAGAAGGCGTGCTGATCGATGCCGGCATTGTTGACGACGATGTCGAACGGGCCGTCCTGCGCCATCACGGTTTGCACCGCCGCCGCATCGCTGACGTCGAGCCCTGCGACGTGAGCCCCCGTCTCGCGCGCGAGTTCCGTGGCTGCGGCGACATCGAGATCGGCGATCACGACCCTGGCGCCGGCGCCAGCAACGCTGCGGACAATCGCGGCACCGATGCCGCGCGCGCCGCCGGAGACGAAGGCCCGGCGACCATCGAGACGCCCGAATGGCAAGGTGCCCGCCACGTCTCAGCGTCCCGTGAAAACTGGCTTGCGCCGTTCGATCACGGCGGCGAGCCCTTCGCGGGCGTCGGCCATTCCCGAGAGTTCGGCAACCGTGCGCGCCTCTTCCGACAGGCATTGCTCGATGCTGGTACCGGTGCCGGCCCAGACCAACCGCTTGGTCGCCGCCAGCGCCTTCGGCGCACCGGCCGCGAGCTCGCGCGCCAGCGCCAGCGATGCGTCGGCCAGTTCTTCATCGGGCACCACCTTGGTGACGATGCCCATCTGCAACGCTTCGGCGGCCGGGATCACCGGATTGGTGAGCAAGATCGACATCGCCCGCCGCAACCCGACCAGCCGCGACAGCGTGACCGAGACGCCGGCATCCGGCGCCATCGCCACCCGCGTCGCACCGGCGAGGAATTTTGCCGATTCCGCCGCGATCACGATGTCGGAGGCGCAGACCAGACCGAAGCCGCCGCCGCCCGCGGCAAAGCCCTGCACCGAGGCGATGACAGGCGCCTCCAGCCGCAGCAATCCGGTCACCGCATTCTGCAGATAGGCGGTGGCCTGGCGGATATAGTCCGGCAACTTCTCGCCCTTGGAGGCAAAGGCGCGGACATCGCCGCCCGCACAGAAATTGGTGCCCTCGCCGCTCAGCAGCACCACGCGCAGATCCGGATGGCCGTGGCAGACCATGATGGCGTCGCACAGCGCGCTCAAGAGCTCGGCGCTCATGCCGTTGGCCGCATCGGGACGGTTGAGCCGCAACCGCGCGATGCCGTCGGTGATGTCGAGCAGAACGGGGCCCTTGTCGATCATGGCGAGACCTTCCCTAAACCAGGAATGACAGCGTGTAGATCGCCTTGTCGTTGTTGACGAGGATGACCTTCTTGCTGGCCATCCGCAATTCGCCATCGACATGACGCAGCCGGTATTCGTTGCGCGCCGCCCACAGCGTGTCGTCGCGCAGGCTCGACTCGAAAATCAGACTGTTGCTGGCGACCGCGATGTCGCCATTATCAGGCTGCTCGTCCATCAATTCGATGTTGGAGATCAGCCGGCGCAGGTTCGACTGCGGCGTCTGGGTGAAGTGCTTGCCGGTCATCAGCTGCCGGACGCGCAGCGCGATCCGCGAGCGGTTGTCATAGATGATCGACATCTGCCGCTCCGGGTCGATGTCGGCGCCGTTGGCCGGCACCCAGTAGACGCCGTCATCGGTCCAGAGCTTTTCCCAGGCCTCGTATTGATGCTCGTCCTGCAGCCGCGCCTCGCGATAGAGGAAGGCGGTGATGGCGCTCATCAATGTGGCGCTGCTCTCGCGTGACAGCATCAGGCCGGCTCCATCAGCTTGCGATAATGGGTCCAGATGCCGCGTGACGGCACCTCGTCGGTGACATGGCCAACTGTGAAACCGAGCTCGTCCTGCCGCTGGCGCTTCTCGCCGCGGCCGAGGAATATCCATTCCGGATTGCGCGCCAGCACGCCGCGGTGGCAGCGCTCGTACATCTCGGAATCGTCCGCGAGCAGGAAGCCGGCCGGACCGACCGAGCCCATGGTCTGCTGGCGCAGCCTGCGGTTCAGATCGGGCGCGCCCTTGAACTGCAGCGCGGTGACATGTTGCACGCTGTCGTCGACGCCGAGCGGCTGGATCACGAACATCTGGATCTCGGCGATGAACAGGTTCGGGAAGATCATCACATGCGGCGTGCCATCGATCATGATCTCGCGCGCCGCGCTGTCGCCATAGGCCGTCTTCATCCGCGCGGTGTAATCGGGCAGCCGCTCCTCGCTGGTGCCGAACCAGCTCATCGGCGCATCGCGCTTGCGGAACTCGGGCCGCAGGTCGATCTCGGTGTGACCGTTACCGTAGTCGCGCGTCAACGCGGTCGAGGCGCCGCCATAGAGCTTTCCGATCATGCTGTCGGCGACGCCGAAGATCGAGGTGTGCACGAAGGCGGGATGATAGCCGTCGCACTCGTTCTCCAGGATGAACTTCCAGTTCGCCTTGACGCGATGCTTGAGGAAGCCCGCTGATATCTCGACTTCGCCCTCCGGCGAGGTGCGCACCAGCCGATCGATGGTCTCGGCGGCGCCGCCGAGATGCTCCTTCAGGGTCGGGCCTTCGGCCGCGAACGAGCCGAACACGAAGCCGCGGTAGGACTCGACGCGCGTCACCCGCCCGAGCGCGAGCTGCGCCTTGTCCTGCCCCTCGTAGCCGTCAGGGAAGGCATAGCCGACCAGCCGACCGTCATTGGCAAAGGTCCAGGAGTGGAAAGGACAGGTGAACGAGCGCGCATTGCCGCGCTCAAACGAGCAGACCTGGTTGCCACGATGCGAGCAGCGGTTGAGCAGCAGATTGACCTTGCCCTGCTCGTCGCGTGTCATGATCACGGATTGCGGGCCGATCGACTTGACGACGTAGTCGTTGGCGTTCGGCACCTCGCTCTCGTGGCCGACATAGACCCAGGTCCGGTACCAGATGTTCTTGAGCTCGGCTTCGAATATCTCGGGATCGGTGTAGAGCGATCCGTGCACCCGGTCGGGCCGGATCAGCCGCTCCCATGGCGGGACGCCGGTCATCATGTTCATCGCTCCGTCTCCCTCGCCGACCGCTTGCGCGGATGCCTTCAACGCCCGTCAATAATAATCCGAACGACCGTTCGGTCAATGAATAACACGGGCGCCGCAGGCGAGCAAGCTTCTTCTGGACGCCGCACCGCCGTGCAGCCCGCAAAGATGCAATCCCGGGTGGCCGACGCCGCCGCCTCAGCCCTGCGCCGCGCCACCCTCGCGTTCGCCGCCCGCGATCTGTTGCTGCATCGACTTCGGCGTTGTCGCGAGCTCGATCTTGAGCTGGTCGCAGATTGCCCGCCGCAACAGGCGCTCGATCTCGGCCGCGGCGTCACGATCGGCTGCACGCGCGTCCTCGCCGCTCGCCCAGAGCAGGAGCTGTCCCAGCTGCCGGTCGCCATCGTCGCGGACCGCCTCGATCGCCGCAGCGTCGGACACGTCGCCGTGAATGCGAGGCGTCGCAGAGATCTCCGGATGCATCATGCCGTCGGCCAGTCGCCTGACTGCCGCAAAAGTCTCGTCCTGCAGGCGCACCTGCTCGAGCAGCGGCCCCGCCTTCCAGTCGGCGGCGAGCTTCAAGCCGTTCAGAGCATAGATCGCTGAAAATACCTGCCCGCGGACGAAATCGTCGCTGCTGTTCGGCACGACATGGCTTTGCAGGGCATCGATGATGCCCTCGATCAACCGCTCGAAGGATCCACTCATGCCGCGGCCTCCAGCGCCCGCTCGAAGGCCCGCACGATCGAGGGCATCTGGCTTGCCATCACCGCAAGCCGCATGTCGTTGAAGCGATCGACCTCGAAGGCGCGCACCGCGCACATCTGGATCGCCGCGGCCTGGTACAGCGCGTAGGCCTCGTAGAAGGCGAGGCTCCTGTCCGAAACCGCAATGCCGGAGGCGCGCTGATAGAGCTCGATCACCTCGGCGCGCTCGAGCACGCCATAGAGCTTCCGGCTCCTGGCGTTGAAGGTCGGCATCATCGCCCAGGCCAGATCCTCGTGGGGATCGCCGAGATGAGTCAGCTCCCAATCGAGAATGGCGACGATCCGCCCCTTATGCTCGATGAAATTCCCGATCCGGAAGTCGCCATGCACGACGGTGCGGCACGGCGGCAGCGGGCAGTGATCCTCAAGCCAGCGTCCGCCCCAATCGAGCAGCGGATAATAGCGCGCCGTCGGGCGCGCCAGCGAGGCGCGCCAGCCGGTAATTGCCCGGAGCTCGGCGCGATCCGCGCCCTGCGCCTGCGACGCGAATGGCGTCGCGTCTGGATTGATCCGATGCAGCGACGCGAGGATCTCGATAAACTGCCGGGCGATCACGCGCTTGTGGTTCGGGTCGAGCTCGCTCGCCGCCCAAGGTGCGGGAACGTCGCCCTCGATGTGCTCGCAGATGAAGAACGGGAAGCCGATCTCGGCGCCATCCTGCGCTGACGACACCAGCGCCGGAACCGGAACGCCGCTGCCGGCCAATGCCTGCAACGCATGGACCTGCGGCAGCACCGAGTAAGGCGCAAACAGCCCGCTCGGCGGACCGACACGCAGGATCAGCTTGCGGTCTCCACCGAGGGCGGAGCGTGCCGCGAAGGCGTAGGTGATCCAGGAGAACCCCGACGATTTGCGGCCGAAGCTCGTGATCTCCGTCCGGCTCCCGGATATCCGCGACATGTGCTGCGCGAGCGCAGTCCGCACCGCATCGTCATTCACCACGGCCGGGTGAACAAGGTTCGGCGCAGTACCCGGCACATCGTTGGATCGTTTCGCAGCCTGCGGCATCAATTGACCGACCTCGTATAGCCCTGCCACTTCTCTTCGCGCAGCGCCGACTTCATGATCTTGCCGGAGCCGGTGAGCGGCAGCGGTTCAAGCCGGATGTCGACCGAGCGCGGGCATTTGTAGCCCGCGATCAAGGTGCGGCAATGCGCGATCACCATCTCCGAATCGAGCCGCGCGCCGTCCTTCGGCACCACGATCGCGTGCACCGCCTCGCCCCATTGCGGATCGGGAACCGCGATCACGGCGCATTCCTTGACGTGCTCATGCTGGAAGATGGCGTTCTCCACCTCGCCGGAATAGACGTTCTCGCCGCCGGAGACGATCATGTCCTTCAGGCGGTCGACGATATAGACGAAACCGTCCTCGTCCATCCAGGCGCCGTCGCCGGTGTGCAGCCAGCCGTTGCGCAGCACACGCGCGCTCTCTTCGGGCTTGCGCCAGTAGCCGAGCATCACGCCGGCGCCGCGGATCGCGATCTCGCCGACCGTGCCGCGCGGCACCTCGTTGCCGGCGGGATCGACGATGCGGATCTCGACGCCCGGTGCCGCTCGTCCCGCCGATTTGCGCTTGCTCGCCAGCGGTCCCTCCAGCGCGTGGTATTCCCAGGGCAGAATCGTCGCCAGCGCCGCGCTCTCCGTCATGCCGTAACCCTGGTGGAAGCGCCAGCTCGGCAGCACCCGCATCAGCTTGACCAGCAGCGCATCCGGCATCGGAGAGGCGCCATATTCGCAATCCCTGACGCTGCTCAGATCATACGTGCCGAAGGACGGATGATTGAGCATCATGTTGAGCATGGTCGGCACGAACAGGCAGTAATCGACTTTGTGCTCGGCGATGGTCTTCATCGCCAGTTCGGGCTCGAATTTCGGGATCGTCACATGGGTGCCGCCGACGAGCGTGAGCGCGATCATCGGCGAGGTGCCGGCCAGGTGGAACATGCCGGCCGAGTGCAGGTATCGGGTGTCCTCGCGGAATCGGAGCGCATAGATCCAGACCAGCGATTCATAGACGATGTTGGCATGCGACAGCATCACGCCCTTGGGGAAGCCCGTGGTGCCACCGGTGTAGAAGATGCCGGCAAGATCGTTATAGGCGCCGGATGCATCTTCGATCGGCGCGTGCGCAACCAGCTCGTCATAGCCCTGCATCCCGTCGGGGACCTGGCCCTCATCCAAATAGACCATCGCGGTGAGCGATTTCGCGCCTCTCAGCGCCGATGCGATCTCGGCAAAGGCCTTGTCCACCAGCAACAGTTTTGGCGTGGAATCGTCGATCGCATAGGCATTTTCAGCAACGGCCCAGCGCGTGTTGAGCGGCACTGCAACCGCACCGGCCCAGGCGATGGCGTAGAGCGCCTCGATATAGAGGTCGCTGTTGTGCGCCAGGATGGCGACGCGATCGCCTGGCTCGATGCCGAGCCGCCGCAGCCCGCCCGCGACACAGGCGACGCGGCGGCCGATCTCCTTCCAGCTCCGCGACCGTCCGGCATGGATGGTGCCCGGTGCATCCTTGCGCAACTGCACCGCCGAGATGAGCGCCTGCGTCAGCTTCATGTTTCCTCCTCGCCGCCACGCCGCTGCGTACGCCTGCGGATATTTCCGTCATGCGCGGCAGCCGATATGTCGCCCGGAGATTCCAGTTGATAATCCGGACAGACGGTCTATTATTGCACAGCGAACGCGGCGGGTAAAGCCTGGAAGGCAGCCGCCGTCGGGATCAACGAGCCCCGCAAAAGAGGGCCGTCATGGGAGGGGAAGATGCGGAAGCCAATCGTCACGTTTGCAGTGTGGGCGTTCGCGCTCACCGGCGCGCTCGGAACAGCGAACGCCCAGAAGGCCTATGGTCCGGGGGTCAGCGACACCGAGATCTTGCTCGGCGCCAATGCGCCTTACAGCGGGCCGGCGTCGATCTATGCGAGCTTCCCGAAGACCATGCTCGCCTATTTTGCGATGCTGAACGAAAAGGGCGGCATCAACGGTCGCCATATCAACTTGCTGACCCGCGACGACGCCTATAGCCCGCCCAAGACCGTCGAGGTGACGCGCGCGCTGGTCGAGAACGACAAGGTGCTCGCGATCATGGCGCCGTTCGGCACGCCGACCAATGCCGCGATCCAGAAATATCTCAACAGCAACGGCGTCCCACAGCTGCTGGTGCAGAGCGGCGGCACCCGCTGGAACGATCCGAAGCAGTTCCCCTGGACCACGCCCTACTCGCCGACCTACGTCAACGAGTCCCGGATCATCGCCCGCTATGTCCTGCGCGAGAAGCCGGATGCCAAGATCGGCGTGCTCCTGCAGGCCGACGACATCGGCAAGGATTTTGTCCTCGGCCTGAAGGAGGGGCTTGGCGCCAAGGCCGACACCATGATCGTCAAGGAGGCGATGTATCAGTCGACCGAGCCGACGATCGACTCGCAGATCGTAAACCTGAAGGCGTCGGGCGCGGATACGGTCCTGATCGCGGCGCAGAACAAGTTCGCCTCGATGGCGATCCGCAAGATCCACGAGCTCGGATGGAAGCCGCTGATCTTCCTCGGCTCGACCGCGAATTCGATCGCCGGCGTGCTGGTGCCGGCGGGGCTCGAGGCCTCGACCGGCATCCTGACCACGACCAGCTACAAGACGCCGAACGATCCGGCCTGGGCCAACGACAAGGGCATGGCCGACTATCTCGCCTTCGTCGCGAAATACATGCCGGGCATGGACCCGAACGATGTGATCGCGGTGACCGGTTACACCACGGCACAGCTCGGCGCGATCATCCTGCAGCGTTGCGGCGACAATCTCACCCGGGAGAACGTGCTGAAGCAGGCCACCAATCTCAGCGGCATCGCGCTGCCGATGCTGCTGCCGGGCATCACCATCCAGACCACGCCGCAGGACTACGCGGCGATCACCGAACGCCGCTTCGCACGCTTCGACGGCAAGACCTGGGTGCTGTTCGGCGACATCGTCGGCGCGGGAACGGCCAAGCAAGCCGCCAAGGACTGACTGCTCTGCGCACCGACCGACCGAGGCTCAAACACCAAGGACAAGAACAATGCTGACAGCCCAGGATGATCTCATCGGCCACCAGACACCGCAGCCGTTTGCCAAGGCAGGCGGCGGCGATATCAGGTTCACCGAGCGCTACTGGTACACCGCACATCCGATCGACGGCAGCGAGCTCTTGATCGATATCGGGCTCGGCTATTACCCGAACCGCAATGTGATGGACGGTTTTGCCGGCATCACGATCGGCCGCCGCCAGCACAATTTCCGTGCCTCGCGGCGGCTCGGAACGCGCCCGCTGGAGACCGAGGTCGGCGGGCTCAGAATCGAGATCGTCGAGGGCAACGGCCTGCACCGGGTCTCGCTCGCCGAGAATCCGTCCGGGATCAGCTTCGCGCTCGAATTCAAGGCGAGCTTTCCCGCGGCACAGGAGAAGCAGAATTTCCGGGAGCGCAACGGCGTCGTCGAAGAAGACCTCGCGCGGGTCTCGCAATTCGGCCGCTGGCGCGGCTGGATCATTGCCGACGGCAAGCGCTACGACATCGAACCGGAACGATGGTGGGGACAGCGCGACCGCTCCTGGGGTCTGCGTTCGGAGATGCGCACCGACGAGACGCGGCCGCCGGTTGCAACCCATCGCAACTTCTTCTGGACGTGGTCGATGTTCCAGTTCGAGACGTCGGCGCTGTCGGTCTTCATCAAGGAGCGCACGCCGGGCAAGCCGCATTACCTGTCGGGCACCGAGTTCCGCCGCGAGGCCGACGGATCGGTGTCGCATCGCGAGGTCACCTCGGTCGAGCACACAATCGAGTGGGCCGACGACCCGCTCGGGCAGACCATCGCTGCGGCCGACTTCACCTTCGTCTTCGATCACGGCGAGCCGCGCCACGTCAGGATACTGGGATTGCCGACCCGGTTTTATCTCAAGGCCGGCATGTATGGTGGGCTGCAGGGCTGGACCCATGGCGACGACCGCGGCGAGAACCATGCCGCACATGACGTCTGGAACCTCGACGATGCCGCGACGCGTGCCATCGCGCGCACGCTGTCGGACCATGTCGTGCGGCTCGACAGCGGCAACGAGACCGGATTCGGCATCAGCGAATACGGCGTCGCCGCCGGCTATCCGCTCTACCCGGGACCGCAGAAATTCCCGGCGATGTGATGGACGGGCAAGGCATCCGCGTCGCGGACGGTGACGAAGCCGCGTGCGATCCATGGGACAATCAGGCGGCGGAGGCGCTGGTCTCGCTCGAGACCATCGCCCCGCTGCGCTATCGCAGCCGCTTCGGCGACGGCAATCTCAACGGGCGCTCCTATGGCGGCCAGATCCTTGGCCAGGCCATGATGGCCGCGACGCTCAGCGCTCCCGAGGATCGCCCGGCGGCAATGCTGCAGCTCTTGTTCCTGCGCGGCGCCGATCCGGCCCGGCGCATCACGTTTGAGGCGCAGATTCTCCAGGACGGCAAACGGTTCTCCTCACGCCACGTCGTCGGCAGCCAGGGGGACGGGCGAACGGTGCTGAGCGCGCAGGCCACATTCTCCGCACCGCAGCCGGGTCCGCGGCACGCCGCCCCGTTCGCGCGATTGGAGGATCCGGAAGGCCTGCCCGATCTCTCCGTGATCCCCGACGCATTGATGGCGCAATTGCGGCCGCTCGGTCCCTATTCGCAGCACATCAAGCCCAGTATGGATTTTCGCATTCCCGAGATCGAGCGGCAGCTCTCGGCCGCGGCCGCAGAGCCGCGCCTGCGCTTCTGGATCAGATCCAGGCAGCCGCTCGCCACGGGTTCCCGCGCCCAGGCCGCCGTGTTCGCCTATCTCTCGGATTGGTGGCTCAACTTCTCCAGCGTCGGCGGCCATCTCCGCGACCTGCAGACGCGCGCCCCGCTCTATCTGTCGAGCCTCAACCATTGCATCTGGTTTCATCGCGCATTTTCGCCCGACGCCTGGATGCATGTCGACACCGAGAGCCCGTGCGCCGACGGCGGCCGCGGCCTGTCGATCGCCCGCGTCCATGACCGCAATGGGTCGATGCTCGCAACGTCAATCCAGGAAACCCTGATGGTGCATCCCGACGGCGATGCGTAAGCCACGCCGCGACAGAGTTGAGCGCGTGCCGTGATCGCGGCCGGGTTGCCGTCGATGCGCGGCGCTGGTTCCATCGTCTGTTGAATCCCGGCAACACCGTCAGACAAAAACGCGCAATCGCGCAGATTGTGGGTTTTGAATCACGAAGGTGCCGCATCCCTGTCAAATCCTGTTCGCGGGTGGCGCAACAAGAACACTATGGGGAAAACCTACATGCAGCAGGCACCGCTGGCCGCACGGAGTGCGGAATCGTCTGGATATGTTCTCTACTTCCAGCTCGCCAGCAATGGCACCAGACGCGCGTGCAGTCTGACGATCCAGGCGGAAAGCGCCAACGAGGCGGCGCGCATCTTCCGCGAGAACTGGGGCGAGATCGAATCGATGGCGCGCGACGGCGTGAGCACCGGAGTGGTCGGCTCGGCGCCCGTCAGCCTGGCGATGTCGTGAGACATATCGCGCGACGTACGGCGAACTCTACGCGTGAGGCGTGACAGGATAACGACCTCCGGGATCGCGCGACCAATTGACGCGCTGACGCAACAATCAAGTCATGGGGTGCGAGGCTCGCGCAAACGCGCGAGCCTCGCTGCGTCTTAGAACGATTCAAATCCAATCCGGTTAGAGGGATTCAAGTCTGCTCCGGTTCTTTTCGCGCGCGCCGACTGCTAGAGGCGCGGCGTGAATGAGTTCGCGTGAATCGGAAGTCCAAGAGTGCCTGTGAATGCTGATCGCCGGGTTGTCGGCGACCGTCGAAATGCCGCCGACAAGGGCCGCACCCACCTGCTGATCGGCGCAGCGTTCCTGCTCGCCGACGTTTCCTCCGCAGTAACGCCGGCAAGCGCCCAATCGAGCGTCGCCTTGCCGCCGGTCACGGTCGAGCAGCCCACGCCGAAGCGCAAGCCGGCCACCAGTTCGGCGAAGCCGGCGCAACGAATGCAGGCGGCGGCCGCGGCGCGGCAGCGCAGCCGAAATACCCAGCCGACCGCATCGGAGCGCGCCGCAGCCAGCGCCGCCGCGCTGAACGAAGCCAAGCTCGGCTATCGCGCGATGCCGAACTCGACCACCTTGCGCAGCGGCGCCTCGCCGCTCGACACCGCGCAGACGGTCAACGTCGTGCCGGAACAGGTCCTCAGGGATCAGCTGCCGCGCAACCTCGACGACGCGCTGGCGAATGTCAGCGGCGTCACCCAGGGCAACACGCTGGCAGGAACCCAGGATGCCGTGATGCGCCGCGGCTTCGGTGACAACCGCGACGGCTCGATCATGCGCAACGGCATGCCGCTGGTGCAGGGCCGCAGCCTCAACGCCGCGGTCGAAAGCGTCGAGGTTCTGAAGGGCCCCGCGTCACTGCTCTACGGCATCATGGATCCCGGCGGGATCGTCAACACGATCAGCAAACGCCCCGAGCTCTACCAGCACGGCTCGGTGACCCTGCTCGGCTCGACCTACGCCAACAACAAGAACGGCGCCGACGGCACCATCGACATCACAGGCCCGATCGGCAATGGCGGCCTCGCCTATCGCTTCATCGGCTATGGCGTGAGCGAGGACTATTGGCGCAATTTCGGACGCCATCGCGAGATGCTGGTCGCGCCGTCACTGGCCTGGTACGGCGACAACACCACCGTCCAGCTCAACTATGAGCACCGCGAATTCATCGCGCCGTTCGACCGCGGCACCGCTTTCGATTCCGTGACCAAGGCGCCGCTTGCGATCCCCGCGACACGCCGGCTCGACGAGCCCTTCAACAACATGTGGGGAACCTCCGACCTGATGCAGGCCTCGGTCGAGCACCGGCTGAACCAGGACTGGAAGCTGTTCGCGGCCTACAGCTACAACACAGAGACCTTCAGCGCCAACCAGCTCCGCATCACCGGCATCAACAGCAAGACCGGCGTCGAGACCCGCAGCAATGACGGCACGCAGGGTTCACTCAGCAATGCGAGCTACGGCACCTCCTATCTGCAGGGCAATGTCTGGCTCGGCGGGTTCCGCAACGAGGTGCTGTTCGGCGGCGACGGCCAGTACCGCACGATCTACCGCGACAATCTGATCCGTCAGGCGACGCCAAGCTTCAACTTCTACAATCCGGTCTATGGGCTGATCTCGCCGGGCATCACGGTATCGGCCAGCGACAGCGCGCAGACCGACAAGCTCGGCCAGTGGTCGGTGTTCTTCCAGGATACGCTGCATCTGACCGAGCGCTTCGCGCTGGTCGGCGGCGTGCGCTACATGGACTACGACCAGATCGCCGGCAGGGGCCGGCCGTTCATCACCAACACCAACGTGTCGGCGGACAAGGCGCTGCCACTCGGCGGCGCCATCCTCAAGCTCACCGACCAGGTCTCGCTCTATGCGAGCTACACGCAGTCGCTGAAACCGACCTCGACCATCGCGCCGCTCACCGGCGGCGTCGTGATCGGCTCCAACATCGCGCCCGAAGAGGGCACCCAGTGGGAGACCGGCGTCAAGTTCGACTTCAACAAGCGGATCTCCGGCACGCTTGCGCTCTACGACATCGAGAAGAAGAACGTGCTGGTTTCGCAGCTCAACCCCGCAACCGCTATCGTCGAGTACCGCACCGCAGGCAAGGTTCGCTCGCGCGGCGTCGAGCTCGATGTCACCGGCAGACTGACCGACAGCTGGAGCATGATCGGAAGCTACGGCTATACCGATGCACGGGTCACCGAGGATCCGACGCTCGCCGGCAACGCGCTGCAGAACGTCGCCCTCAACACCGCCTCGCTCTATCTGGTCTATGACTTCGGCACCGCCCTGCCCGGCCGCCTGCGTCTCGGCGGCGGCGCGCGCTATGTCGGCGACCGGCCCGGCGACGCCGCGAACAGCTTCGTGCTGCCGGCGTACACCGTTGCGGATGCATTTGCGACCTACGAGACCAAGGTTCAGACCTTCCCGGTGATCTACCAGTTCAACGTCAAGAACCTGTTCGACACCGTCTACTATCCATCCGCCAACAACATCCTGACGGTGGCGATGGGCGATGCGCGGCGCTTCTCGCTCTCGGCGACGGTGAAATTCTAGTATGGGCGCGGCGCGGACAGCGATCGGACTGCTCGCCGCCATGGCCGCGACCGCTTTCGCCTGCACTGCGGTGTGCGCTGACGAGCTCACGCTGTACTCGACCCGCGAAGCCAATCTGGTCGAACCCGTCATCGCGGCCTTCACCGCAGCGAGCGGCACCAAGGTCAGGACCGTCTTTGTCGAGGACAGCCTGGTCAAGCGCCTGACGTCGGAGGGCAACGATTCACCCGCAGACGTCCTCCTCACCATCGGTCTCGACAAGACGACGCAGCTTGTCACGCGCGGGCTGACGCAGCCGCTTGCATCTCCAGTGCTCGACCGGGCGGTCCCGGCGAACCTGCGCGGTGGCGGCGGCCAGTGGATCGCGCTCGCCGTCCGTCCACGCGTGGTGTTCGCACGCAACGACAGCTCCCTCGCCGCGATCAACTATGAGGAACTCACCGATCCCAAATGGCGCGGCAAGCTGTGCATGCGGCCGGCCTTGCACCAGAACAATGTCGCGCTGATCGCAGCCTTCCTCGCGCATCACGAGGCGGATGCGACGGAGAGCTGGCTCGCCGGGCTGAAGGGTAATCTCACTCACAAGCCGACCGGCAAGGACAACGACGTGGTCCGCGAGATCGCGGAAGGACGCTGCGAGATCGGGATCGGCAACACGGTCGCGCTCGCGCAGCTTCGCGACGGCCGCGAAGGCAATGATTGGCGCACGTGGGCGGACGCCGTGAAGGCCGTGCCGACCGCGTTCACGGGCGGCAGCAGCCACGTCAATCTGACCGGCGCGGCAATTGCCCGGCACGCACCGCATCCTGCCGCGGCCCGCGCCTTCCTCGAATTCCTCGTCACGCCCGAAGCCCAGACCATCTTTGCCGCCGCCGAGCTGGAATATCCCGTACTTGCGACCGCAAAGCGGCCGCCAATCGTCGAGGGACTCGGATCGTTTCCCGCCGATCCGCTGCCCATCGACGAGATCGCCGCGCATCAAGCGGCCGCAATCGCCCTGATCCGAAAGGCCGGCTTCGATGAGTGACGTCCGACGCCCGATCAAGGCCGCGCTGTTGCAGGTCCACTCCATCGCAGGCCTTGCGCTGGCGCTGCTCTGGGCCGTGATCGGCCTCACCGGCGCGACGATGGCGTTCGAAGATGAGATCGAGGCCAGCCTGAACAGCCAGATGATGCGCGTCGACGCCAGCGCGGCCCGGCGGCTGACACCGGATGAGCTGGTCGCGCGGCTTCAAGCCGCGGGCGAATTCGGCAAGGTCTCGGCCGTGACGATGGCGAGCGACCCGTCAGCGGCCGTACGCATCCGCTTCGCCCGCAGCGACGGCGGCGCGCGGCCGTCGTCGGTCTATGTCGATCCCTATGACGGACACGTACTCGGTTCGCCGCGCGGCGAGGACTTCTTCGCGACCGTGCGCAAGCTGCATCGCTGGCTGCTGCTGCCTGGTGACGGCAATGGCATGGGCCGCAAGATCACCGGCACGGCCGCGATCTGCCTGATCGTGATGCTGATCACCGGCCTCGTGCTGCGCTGGCCGCATCGCGCGCGCAGCGTGAAGATGTGGCTGAAGCCAAATCTCGGCCTGCGCGGGCGCGGCCTGCACCGCTCGCTGCATGCCGTGATCGGCACCTGGGTGCTGCCGGTCTATCTGGTGATGACGCTGACCGGCCTGTGGTATTCGTTCGAATGGTACAAGGCCGGCGCCAACTGGCTGCTGGCGCGGCCGCAGGCCACGACAGCGGCGATGCAGCCGAAACCACCGCGCGGCGCGTCGGCTGTCGAGACCAAGAGTGAAGCAAGGGCGGAAGCGAAGACCGAGGCAACACCGCTCGTGTTCGATCACGTCTGGTCAGCGTTCCTGCAGCAGGAGAACAACGATTACGGTAGGGCTCTCCTGACCCTGCCGGCCGGCGCCGGCACGGCAGTGCGCGTGCGGTCCTGGCCGCGGGATTCGTCGCTCGAGAGCGTGCGCGACGAATTCCGCATCGATGCCGTCACCGGGCGCGTCATCTCGTCGGACCGCTACGCGGACAAGACGGTTGGCGAGCGCGTCCTTGCCGGCGTGCTCGACATCCACCGCGGCGCCATCCTGGGATGGCCCGGCAAGCTCGCCTTCATGCTGGCCGCGGCCATGACGCCGCTGTTCGCCGTGACCGGCCTGCTGCTCTATCTGTCCCGCCGCCGGCACCGGCGCCTCGCGCGGCCGCCAGTCGCTCACCTCGTGCCGGGTGAATGACCCTCATGTCGCGAGAGGGCGAATGCCGTGACTCATAGATCGTGGAAAAACATTTGCTGTCGTCCCTGCGAAAGCAGGGACCCATAACCACAGATGCCGATCGTTGCGCGACGACGGAACGACGGGTCCCGATCACGACAACCGCCGCGGCGTATGGGTCCCTGCTTTCGCAGGGACGACAGTGGTGAATGCTGCCGCGGACACAGACTAAACGATTTTGCAAAACGTTGCGGGGCGATCTCGACCGCGTCACCGTGGTCGAAATCGCCCCGCCAAACGACGAACAGGCGGGACTGCCTCGCAATCCCGCCTGTCCGCCGATATCTTGATCCGTTCGAGCGATTAGCCGAACTGGTTCATCGTGTTGTGGGCGCCGCCCGCCTTGAGGGCAGCCTCACCGGCGAAGTATTCCTTGTGGTCGTCGCCGATGTCGGAGCCCGCCATGTTCTGATGCTTGGCGCAGGCGATGCCCTGACGGATCTCCGCGCGCTGCACGTTCTTGACGTAGCCCAGCATGCCCTGCTCGCCGAAATACTCCTTCGCGAGATTGTCGGTCGACAGCGCCGCCGTGTGATAGGTCGGCAACGTGATCAGATGGTGGAAGATGCCGGCCCGCTTGGCCGAATCCGCCTGGAAGGTACGGATGCGCTCGTCGGCTTCGATCGCCAGCGGCGTCTCGTCGTATTCCGGCTTCATCAGCTCGGCACGGTTGTACTTGCTGACATCCTGGCCGGCTTCCTTCATCGCATCGTAGACCTGCCAACGGAAGTTGATCGTCCAGTTGAACGACGGCGAGTTGTTGTAGGCGAGCTTCGCGTTCGGAATGACCTTGCGGATGCGGTCGACCATCGAGGCGATCTGCTCGATATGCGGCTTCTCGGTCTCGATCCAGAGCAGGTCGGCGCCGTTCTGCAGCGAGGTGATGCAGTCGAGCACGCAGCGATCCGCACCGGTGCCGGGACGGAACTGGTAGAGGTTGCTGGGCAGCCGCTTCGGACGCATCATCTTGCCGTTCTGGTTGATGATGACGTCGCCATTGCGCGCGTTCGCAGCCGTCACTTCCTCGCAATCGAGGAAGCTGTTGTACTGGTCGCCGAGGTCGCCGGGCTTGTGGCTGACGGCGATCTGCTGGGTCAGGCCGGCGCCGAGCGAGTCGGTACGGGTCACGATGATGCCGTCCTCGACGCCGAGCTCGAGGAACGCATGGCGGCAGGCGCGGATCTTCGCGATGAACACCTCATGCGGCACGGTCACCTTGCCGTCCTGGTGGCCGCACTGCTTCTCGTCGGAAACCTGATTCTCGATCTGCAGGGCGCAGGCACCCGCCTCGATCATCTTCTTGGCGAGCAGATAGGTCGCTTCCGCGTTGCCGAAGCCGGCGTCGATGTCGGCGATGACAGGCACGACGTGGGTCTGGAAGTTGTCGATCTTCTCGATCAGCGCCTTTTCCTTGGCCTTGTCGCCTTCCTTGCGCGCCGCATCGAGCGCGCGGAAGATGTCGTTGAGCTCGCGAGAATCCGCCTGACGCAGGAAGGTGTAGAGCTCCTCGATCAGCGCCGGCACCGAGGTCTTCTCGTGCATCGACTGATCAGGCAGCGGTCCGAATTCGGAGCGCAGCGCGGCGATCATCCAGCCGGAGAGGTAGAGGTAACGGCGGTCGGTGTTGCCGAAGTGCTTCTTGACCGAGATCAGCTTCTGCTGGGCGATGAAGCCGTGCCAGCAGCCGAGCGACTGGGTGTACTTGGTGCTGTCGGCGTCATAGGCGGCCATGTCGGCGCGCATCAGCGCAGCCGTGTAGCGGGCGACATCCAGACCAGTCTTGAAGCGGTTCTGCAGGCGCATGCGCGCCACGGCTTCGGCGGTGACGCCGTTCCAGGTGTCCTTGGTCTTGAGGAGCGCTTCGGCCGCCTCAATCTCGCTCTGATACGAAGCCGGTCCCTGGATGGCCCGGTCGCTGATCCCGCGCGGTTGGAAGTTCATGTCCGTGATCCCTTCGGTGACGAAATAACTGCACCGTTTGTGACGCTTGGCGGCGTTGGGAGCTAGACCTGGCGCGGAAAGCTTGTCATAACTTACAAGAAACCGTTGTATTGTTGTAATAACCTTACATTGGCATGGATGAGGCTATGGTAACCTCAAGCGCCCGTTCCGTTTTCATGGGCCCGCGACTGCGGCGGCTGCGGCGCGACCTCGGGCTGACCCAGGCGGACATGGCCGCCGATCTCGAAATCTCGGCCCCCTATGTCGCGCTGCTGGAACGGAACCAGCGGCCGGTGACGGCGGATATGCTGCTTCGGCTGGCCCGCACCTACAAGATCGATCTGGCCGATCTCGCCGGCGACGGCGGCGCCGATCACACCGCGCGCATGCAGTCGGTTCTGAAGGAACCGATGTTTGCCGACATCGACATCCCGACGCTCGAGGTCAGCGACCTCGCGGTCAGCTATCCCGGCATGACCGAGGCGTTCCTTCGCCTCTACACCGCCTATCGCGAAGAGCAACTGGCGCTCGCGGAGCGGCGCGCGCCGGACCTTGCGGGTGCCGCCTTGCTACCGGGTGAGAACTTCGACGCCAACGATCCCGTCGCGGAAGTCCGGCGATTCCTCGCCGCGCGCCGCAACAATTTCGCCAACCTCGACGATGCCGCCGAGCGTCTCGTCCATGAACCGGCCGGACCGGCGGGATTCATCGAGCGGCTTCGCGAACGTCACAAGCTCCAGGTCCGTTATCTGCCGCCGAACGTCATGCTCGGCTCGGTCAGGCGACTGGATATGCATCGCAGACAACTGCTGCTCGAGGACTCGCTCGATACCGCAGGTCTCAATTTCCAGCTCGCCAAGCAACTCGCCTATCTGGAACTCGAAGGCGAGATCAGCGCGGCGGTGGAAGACGGCAAGTTCAGCAGCAAGAGCGCCGAGCTGCTGGCCCGCCGCGCGCTCGCAGCCTATGCCGCGGCCGCGCTCATCATGCCGTACTCCGTGTTCGCGAAGGCGGTCGAGACGCGTCGTTACGATCTCGAGGCGCTGGCCCGTCAATTCGGCACCAGCTTCGAGCAGACCGCGCATCGCGTCACGACGCTGCAGCGGCCGGGCCTCGAGAAGGTGCCGTTCTTCCTGATCCGGGTCGATCCGGCCGGCAACATTTCCAAGCTGCTCGACGGTGCCGGCTTCCCGTTCGCAAAGCACGGCGGCGCCTGCCCGCTGTGGTCGGTCCACGACATCTTCAAGACGCCGCGCCAGATCGTCACGCAATGGCTGGAATTGCCCGACGGACAGCGGTTTTTCTCGATCGCCCGCACGGTGACCGCCGGCGGCGGCGCGTTCGGCGCCATCCGCGTCGAGCGGGCGATCGCGATCGGCTGCGCTGCCGAGCACGCGGGCCAGCTGATCTACACGCGCGATGGACAGGGGCCGAACGCCGATGAGCCGACCCCGATCGGCGTCGCTTGCCGGGTCTGTCATCGTCCGCGATGCGCGGCGCGATCGGCTCCTCCAATCGGGCGCGAGATTCTTCCCGACGATTTCAGAACCTCGAGCGTGCCGTTCGGCTTCTCGGCCGATTGACGCAGTCGATCACCCCTGCGGCCGGTTCTGGTCGTACAGCACCCGCGCACGGATGGTGCCGTCGATGTCTTTCAGGTCGGCCAGGAGCGCCTCGCCCTCGCCGCCGACAACGTCGGTCTCGAGCACGACATAGCCGACTTCCGGATCGGTCTGCAGATACTGCGCCAGGATGTTGATGCCGTGCCGGGAGAGTGCGTCGTTGACCTGGCGCATGACGCCGGGAACGTTGCGGTGAACATGGATGAACCGGGTGCCGGTCGGTCGCGCAGGCAATTGCACCTGCGGGAAATTGACCGCGCCGAAGGTCGACCCGACGTCGGAATAATCGATCAGCTTGCGTGCGACCTCACCGCCGATGCGATCCTGCGCTTCCTCGGTCGAACCGCCGACATGCGGCGTCAGGATGACATTGGGGAGCCCCTGCAGCGGCGAGACGAAGCGCGCTTCGTTCGAGACCGGTTCGACCGGAAACACGTCGACCGCGGCACCGGCCAGGCGGTTCTCACGCAATGCGCTCGCCAGCGCGTCGAGATCGACCACCGTGCCGCGCGAGTTGTTGATCAGATACGCCTCGGGCTTCATCAGCCGAAGCTGGGCCACGCCAATCATGTTGGCGGTAGCGGGCGTCTCCGGCACGTGCAGCGATACGACGTCGCTGGCCGCGAGCAGCTCGTCGAGCGTATCGACCGGCTCGGTATTGCCGTGACGCAGCTTGTCGGTGTGATCAAAATAGATCACGCGCATGCCCATCGCTTCCGCGAGGTTCGACAGCTGGGAGCCGATGTTGCCGTAGCCGACGATGCCGAGCGTCTTGCCGCGCACCTCGCGGCTGCCTTCGGCGGACTTGTCCCAGCCGCCGCCGTGTGCGGAGACCGAGCGCGGAAAGATCCGGCGGAACAGCATGACGATCTCGGCAATGGTCAGCTCGGCCACGCTGCGGGTGTTGGAGTATGGCGCATTGAATACCGGGATTCCGAGCTTTCGCGCGGCGTCGAGATCCACCTGATTGGTGCCGACCGAAAAGCAGCCGACGACGAGCAACCGGTCGGCAGCCTCCAGGATTTCCGCGGTCAACTGGGTCCGCGACCGAATTCCCAGCATATGGATGCCCGACAGCGCCTGCCTGAGGTCTTTCGGTCCGAGCGCCTTGGGCAGACGTTGCAGCTCGGTATAGCCGTTCGCCTCGAACATCCGGACCGCGGAATCGTTCACGCCCTCCAGCAGCAGCACGCGTATTTTTGTCTTGGGAAGCGACAACATCATCAAGATCCAGGCTCGTAGGTTCGGCAGGTCATACACGAACGCAGTTTCGACGGATCAGGTGATAACATAGAAAGCAATCGCGTCAGAAGCGGCCGTCAGCGGCCTGCCCCGCGATTTCCGGTCAAGCCCCCCTCGATCCGCGCATCCAGCCCCAGGGCGGGAACCGATTCAGCCAAATATCTTGCTCGATTCTCGGGCAGAGGCTCCATTCTGCCCCGGGCGGTCGAACGCCTGCTCCAGCTCACCGGCCAGAGCAGGCGCGGCTGCATCTCAAACGCTTACTGGCAGGGATAGCGCCGGCCGTCCTTGGCCTGGAACGTATTCGACGCCGGATCGTATGAGCGATAGCGCTGGGCGCAGGACGCCGCGTGCTGCTGGGCGGCCGCAGCTTCCTGCTGCGCAGCCGCGTTGGCGGCGCCAGCTGCGATGACGCCGCCGATGAGGCCGCCGACCAGTCCGCCGACAGCAGCGCCGCCATCGCAGTTCCCGTAGCGGCACCAGACCTTCTCGGTCACTGCCGGCGCTGCCGCCGCAACACCCGCACCGTGCTGCAGCGGAGCCGAGATAGCGGAGGCGGAAAACATCATAACGCCGGTGGTGGCCGTCAAAACAACTTTCAGAAAGCGAGCCCTACGCATCATATCTCCTGCTTCATTGCTGCGGGCGCAGGCCGGCACCTGCGTCCTGATTCCCTCAACATGGATGGGCTCGTCTGGTCCCGGACCGGACGACACCCGGACACGCGCGGCCGGTTACAATTCGCGCGTCAGCCTGCTTCACGGATGGGCGGAGTTCATTGGCCGGCTGCGTTCACGACGCGGCAGAGGTTATCGCCGACACCCGGAGCCAGCTGTCCCGGAGGCAAGATGAAGGTCGCATCGACGCGGCTGCCCTTGCCGTCCTTGCGGACGACGACCTGCAACGTTTGTGGCCGGCCGGATCCGGTGGTCTCCTGCTGAACGGTCAGCGTGCCGAGCTTCTTGTCGACGTTCACACCAACGAAACCCTCCGCCAGGACGGCGCGGGACACCTTGTCGAGGGCAGTAGCGGGATTGACCGATGGGAAGATCATCCAGGTCTTGTGCGTCATACCCGTGACCATGGGAACGCCGGTGCTCTGGACGTGATCTGCGCAACCATCGGCCAGCGCAGGTATGGACGAAAGAACCGTGAGCGCGAATACGCAAGTTATCCTTGTAAGCATGCTTTCATAACCCGTTTGAGTAGGCCCGCAGCATTTAGGCCAAATGGGCTATGAGTCCATGGACGCCATCGCATTCTGGATGGATGCATTCGGATTTCGGCTAGCGTGACCGGTTGCGTGCGGAGCCACGCTCGCTGGTATTCTGGAACGCCAGCACCGCGATAGGCGTGACCTCAGCGAGGACGCTCGAGGCGAGCGAATTGGATCAAATCTTACCTTTCGCTGCTCGATCTTCGCGATCCGGATATCCTGTTCGGAAATTGGATATCGAGCGAGAAGAAAAAGAGAACGCGACCTGATTTCCCCTAGGCTGTGTTAGGATGACCGTGCGGTTTGTGCGTGTGGCAGACGTCTCAAGGGATGGCTACCCCCCGGTCTGATCGATCGGGTCACTTAGCGCACAGCAATTGGTTAGGATTTGATGGTCGAAGACATACTCGTTGCAGCTCCCACACGATCGGGCTCTTCGTTTGAAGAACTCCTTGAAATGCTCAGACCGCACGGGATCAGCGCCCACTCCCCCCTGCAGCCCGACCAATCGTTTCGTTGGCATGCGGATATTGCAATTGGCGCGGAGATTGACGTCGTACGGGCGGACCTCTCTGCGGGCTGGGATTGGCGCTACTCATACGAGGACTCTGCCGGAGAACTCGCAATAGGTCTGCTGAATGCCGGCAAGGCCGAGACGCTCATTGCGGGAAAGAGCGTCGAGCGAACCCCGTCCGAGATCGCCATCGTCCCCCTCCCGACGATGCAGGCGCAGCGTGTCGAAGCGGTCGATGGACGATACTCAAGCGTAACGCTTACCCTGCATACGGGCATCGTCTCGAAGGTGCTGTCCGCAACATTCGGGAGCGCAGCGCTCGAAGATCTCAATTTGATGCCCATCGTCGACTTGTCGACCGGGGCCGGGCAGACGCTGCTCCAGCTCGTTCGTACCAGCGCGACCGGTCTTTATGACGGCACCCTGGCGCGCTCTCCAAAAGCCAGCGCGCTGTTGTCCGAGGCCACGATACAGCTCATCCTTGAGAACGTCCCGCATCGGCTGAGCGACCGGTTGAACCGCCACCCGCTGGATGCGCCGCCGCGCTACATCAGGCGGGCTGTCGACTATATGCGGGCCAATCCCCATCTGCCGCTGACGATATCGGATATTGCCGCGACGGTCGGCGTCAGCAGCCGGCTGCTGCAATTGGGCTTCCGCAAAATTCACGGCACGACGCCGGTCGCCTATTTGCGACAAGTTCGGCTGGAGGCGATCCACCATGAACTATCGCGACCCGAAAACCTGCTTCCGGTCAGCGAAGTTGCGCTGAAGTGGGGCTTTACCCATATGGGCCGGTTTGCCGCGGTGTACCGCTCGGCATTCGGCCTGTATCCGTCCGATACCGTCCGGCGAGCCCGGGGGTTCTGCGGCTAAGCAGGCGGTTGTCGAGCACTCCGGAAGATCAGCAAATCGCCATCCCTGACGCCTTGTCGAACAGATGCGTGCGCTCGAGGTCGAGCGCGACGTCGATGAACTGATCCGGCTCGGCGGCGACACCGACCGGCATTTGCGCGGTGAACGCGAATGCGCCGACGGTTCCGATCACCAGCGTGTGCGGCCCGAGCGGCTCCACGTCCTTCACAAATATGCGGATGGAAGAACCTGCCGGCGCGCCTTCGCGCAACACATGATCGGGCCGCACCCCAAGGACCACGGGCTTGCCGACGCTGCCCGTGTAGGCCGCCTCACGCGACTTCGGCACGCGCAACGCCGTGCCCGACGGCTCGGTGAAGGTGAGCGCGCCGTCGCGGGCTGTGATCTCGCCATGGATGAAGTTCATGCTCGGTGCGCCCATAAAGCCCGCGACGAAGAGATTACTGGGCTTCTCGTAGATCGTGATCGGATCGGCCGCCTGCTCGATCCGGCCCTTGTTCATCACCACGACGCGGTCGGCCATCGTCATGGCTTCGACCTGGTCGTGGGTCACATAAACGATCGTCTTGGCGAGGCGGCGGTGCAGCGCCTTGATCTCGGTCCGCATCTCGATGCGCAGCTTGGCGTCGAGATTGGACAATGGCTCGTCGAACAGGAACACATCCGGGCTGCGCACGATGGCGCGGCCGATCGCGACGCGCTGGCGCTGTCCGCCGGAAAGCTGCTTCGGCCGGCGCTGCAGATATTGCTCGAGGTCGAGCACGCGCGCCACGTCACCCACGGCCTTGTCGATGCTGGCGCGCTGCTCACCCCGCACCTTCATGCCGTAGCCGATGTTCTCGGCGACCGTCATGTGCGGATAGAGCGCGTAGTTCTGGAACACCATCGCGCAGTTGCGCAAGCCCGGGCGCAACTGCGTCACGTCGCGGTTGCCGATGCGGATGGTTCCGCTGGTGACGGCCTCCAGCCCCGCAACCATGCGCAACGTCGTGGTCTTGCCGCAGCCGGACGGGCCGACCAGCACGACAAACTCCTCGTCGGCCACCTTGAGGTCGAGCCCTTCAATGATCTTGTAGGGCCCGTATGCCTTGCTGACGTTCTCGATCTTGACGTGCGCCATGGAATCCTTTTCCGTCCCTTCGTCGACGGCTAGTCAAAATCCCGGATGACACGCGCGCATCATCCGGGATGTCTCGGTTGAGAGCTAGTTCTTCGGCGGCAGGCCCATCGCCGCGCGATAGGCCGCGAGCTGCTTGGCCCGGCCGAACTCGTCGGTCAGGCGATTCCACTCCTTCGCCATCGCGTCGAGCGCCGCCTGCGGCGTGGTCTGGCCGGCCAGCGCCTTGCCCAGCTCGATCTCCACCACCTCGGTATAGGAGAAATAGCCGGGCAGACGCATGTCGAGCGCGACGTTCTTGGCATTAATGGAGTCCGATTGCGCGCCGAGATATTCCTTGGCCTCTTCCGGCGAGAAGATCTTGCTCCACAGTTGCAGGTTGGCGGTGTGCGATTTGCGATAGGGATTGACGCCGCTGCCGCCGGTGATCGCCGCCTGCCCGGACACCTCGGGGCTGGTCAGCGTCTTGACGAAGTCCCACGCCGCCTTCTGGTTCTTGCCGGCCTTCGGCACCGCGATCTGCCAGCCGCCGAACGCCATGAACGGGCCCGGAAGCACGCTCGGGAATTTATCCCACTTCTTGGTCTTGGCGTTCCAGATCTCGTCCGAGCCAGGCAGCATCGCCGAGCCGACCTTGCCCGAGATCTTCGACTGCTTCGGGTCGGCGGCGATGACGCCGGTGTCGCCCCAGCCGATCGATTCCGCGACCTGGCCGCCGGCGACCGCCGCGTTCACCTCGCCGAACGAGAAGTTCAGCGCGTTGGGCGGCCCGAGCTTCGAGGCCCGGATGTATTCCTCGAGCCCCTTCACCCAGCCCGGATTGTTGATCTGCGCGTCCATCGTCTCGGGATCGAAGAACATCGCGCCCGGATAGTTCGGATTGTTGGCGTAGGCCGCCGCGTGGCTGAAGAAGAACCAGAACTGCTGGCCGCCGCGACGGAACGCTTCCGCCGTGCCCCACAGGCCCTTGTCGGGCCGCTGGAAGAACTCCGCAATGTCGAGATACTGCTTCCAGGTCTTCGGCGGCGCGAGGTCGTAACCGTATTTGGCCTTGAACGCGTCCTTCTCCTTGGGATCGCTGAACAGGTCGGTGCGGTACGTATAAGTGTGGACGTCGCCGTCCATCGATTGCGAGTAGATCTTGCCTTCCCACACCATCAGGCGTTCGCGATAGGCCGGCTCGATATCGTCCCAGTCCTTGCCGGACTGCATCTCCTTCGGCATCTCGCTGAGATAGGGGACGAAGTCCGGCAGCCAGGCCGGCGCGAAGCTGACGAGGTCGAACGTCGCGTCCGACGCCGTCAGCGATGTCGCGATCTTCGGATAGAGCTCGGACCAGGGAAACTCGACGACATTGACCTTGCCGCAGGTCTTCTTGGCCCATTCATCCGCGCCGAGCTTGAGCGCGGAGGCGATATACGGTCCGGTCTGCGACGCCACCGTCAAGGTGACGCCGGTGTAATCCGGACTACAGGCAGCGTTCGCCTGGCTCGCAACGCCCGCGATCGCGAGCGAGGTGGTCAACATCAGGAACGTCCGTCGCAACATCGTCTAGTCCTCCCTACAAAGTTTTTGCTATTTGATGGCCCCGAGCAGCAGGCCCGACTGCATCATCCGGCTGAGCAGGCCCGCCATGATCATCATGGGAACGATGGCGACGAGCGCCGCGGCCGAGATCGCCCACCATTCGTCGCCGCGCTGGCTGTTCTGTCCCGCCACCAGAATGGGCAGCGTCTGCCATCTCGAATTGGTCAGGAACAGCGCGAACAGAAACTCGTTCCAGACGAAGGCCAGCGTGATCATGAACGTCGCCAGCAGCCCGTTCATCGACATCGGCACCACAATGCCGATGAAGATGCGCCAGCTCGGCACGTTGTCGACCATCGCGGCTTCCTCGACCTCGATCGGGATCGCCTCGAAGAAGTCTCGCATCAGCCAGACCACGATCGGCAGCGAGAATGCGACGTAGCACAGCGTCAGGCCGACATAGCTGTCGATGAGCTGGAAACCCAGCCGGCCGATCTCGCTGTAGAGCAGATACAGCGCGAAGGCCGTGACGATCGGCGGAAACATGCGCTGGCTCACGAACCAGAACAGGATGTCCTCATTGCCGAGGATCGGTCCGGGCAGCGGCAGGCGATTGGCGACGACGGCTGCGATCAGCGCGATCGGAAAGGCGAGCAGAAGTGCCTGCGGGCGGGTCAATCCGAACGTCGCGTTGAAGAGCAGGTAGAAGCCGAGCGCGAGCAGGAAGAACACCAGGCCCGCACCGAACCGGACCTTGAACTCGAACCGCACCAGCGCATAGGCCGCCATCGCACCGATCGCGGTGGCGATCGCCGCCGCCGATAGGCCGACGATGGTCGAGTTCAGGAAGGTACGGAAGAACTCGCCGCGGATCCCCTGATAGAGATCGATGAAGGGCTGCAGGGTCGGCGTGAAGTCGATGAACGGCAGATAGGTCGGCCCGCCGACGACGCCCGGCGGCGTCTTGAACGCGGTCACGACCACCCAATACAGCGGAAACACCGTGATCAGGCACCAGGCGAGAACGCCGACCGCGACCAGCCGGCGGCTCCATGGCGACAGTCCGGTCAAGCCCTGTCCGCTCATCGGCGCTTCTCCAGATGCGGCCGCAGCAGCGCCAGATAGGTGACGCCGATGATCGTGATCGCGATCAGGAACAGGAAGCTGAGTGCCGACGTGTAGCCGAGATTGAACTTCTTGAAGCCTTCCTGATAGGCGAACAGCGTCAGCGTCTCGGTGTCGACGCCCGGCCCGCCGCCCGTCATCACGAACACCGTGTCCATGATCTTGTAGCTCTCGATCAGGCGGATGAAGACGACCGCGGCCGAGATCGGCAGCATCATCGGAAAGGTGATGCCCCAGAACTGCTGCCAGGCGCTGGCATTCTCCAATTCGGCGGCCTCGTAGACATCTTCGGGAAGCGTTTGCAGGCCGGCCAGCATCATCAGGATAACGAACGGCGTCCATTGCCAGACCTCGACCGCAATGATGCAGGCGAGTGCCCAATGTCCATTGGTGAGGAACGGCAGATTGACCAGGCCGAACTTCGACAGGAACTGGTTGAGCGGTCCCATGGTCGGGTTGAACATCATGCGCGCCACCAGCGCGACCGCCACCGGCGCCAGCAGCATCGGCAGCAGCAAGGCGACCCGAAACAGCCGCTCGCCCGGCACGCGCGCGTTGAGCGCCAGCGCAACGCCGAACCCAATCGCGTATTGCAGGGCGACCGCGATGAAGGCGATCAACGTCGTCGTGAAGAGCGCACTCCAGAACCGCGGCTCCTGCAACAGCGTCGCATAATTGCCGAGCCAGACGACGCGCGGCGGGATCGGTGGAATCAGGCGATAGCTGAGGAAGCTCGTGGTGAGCGAATAGATCAACGGAAAGATCGAGATCGCCAGCACGACGAGCACCGCCGGCCAGATGAAGACATGCTTGATCGGATCGTTCCGCATCATCGCGCGATCATCCCTTCAGCAGCGCTTCAATCTCTGCACGCTGCGGCATTGCGGGCGCGGTGCCCGGCCGGGTCACCGAGATTCCCGCGGTGGCCGAACCGAAGCGCGCAGCCTCGAGCGGATCGACACCGTCCGCGAGCGCCGCCGCGAAGCCGCCGAC
Source organism: Bradyrhizobium macuxiense (assembly GCF_007993935.1). GTDB lineage: Bacteria > Pseudomonadota > Alphaproteobacteria > Rhizobiales > Xanthobacteraceae > Bradyrhizobium > Bradyrhizobium macuxiense_A. The sequence goes on from NZ_VITY01000006.1 coordinate 81,998, forward strand.
GAAGGCATCGCCCGCACCGGTGGTTTCGACCACCTTGCCGGCGGCAAACGGCGGCACATGCAGCGAGCGATCCCGCGAATGGAACAGCGCGCCGCGCTCGCCAAGCGTGATCAGCGCGGTGCCGGCGCCTTTCGCCAGCAACGCATCGCCGGCCCGTCGGGCGCCGGCGAGGTCGCCGACCGCGATCCCGGTCAGCGCTTCGGCTTCGGTCTCGTTGGGGACGACATAATCGCACAGCGCAAACAAGCCAGCGTCGAACTTGATCGCCGGCGCCGGATTGAACACCGTGATGCTGCCGGCGGCGCGCGCGATCTCGAGCCCTCGAAATGCCGCATCGACCGGCTGTTCGAGCTGCGTCACGAACACGCTGGAGTTACGAATGGCGTCCGCCACCGCATCGACATCGGCCGGGCTGATCCCGCCCGCCGCGCCCGGCACCACGATGATCGCGTTGTCGCCGCGCGTCTCGTGGACGTAGATGAACGCCGCGCCGGTCGGCGCGTCCGCCGTTTTCGCCACGCGCGGCCGGATTCCCTCGGCCTCCCAGGTCTTGACCGCAAGCTCGCCGAAGGCGTCGCTGCCGATCCGCGAGATGAAGCTCACGCTGGCGCCGGCCCTTGCTGCCGCGACAGCCTGGTTGGATCCCTTGCCGCCGGGGCCCATGGCGAATCCCGATCCGGCGATGGTCTCGCCGATCGCCGGCATGTTGCCGGCGCGGAATGCGAGGTCGACGACGAACACGCCGAGGACGGCGACGCCATTCTTGCTCATCTCGTCACTCCCCGTCCGGCGCGATGACGCCCTTGGTGAGCAGGAAGCAGCCGTAGAACCGGCGCTCACCGGTCGCGATCACGCAATAGGCCGTCTTGGCCTTCTCGTAAAAAGCATGGCGCTCGACGCCGACCAGCGGCCAGGATCGTCCCTCGGCGTGGTCGATCGCGGCCTGCACCTCGCGCTGCACGGGAGGTACTTCCTGCGGCTGGCCGACAATCTCCATGCGGCTCGCGGCATCGTCGACGAAGGTATCGAGCGGCATCACCGAGAGCACGGCTTCGACCGCCTTGGCGGCGCTCACATTGTCGATGCGCAGCAACTTGCCAAGCGCGGTCTGGCGCGCGATCGAGTCGGCCGGAAAATTGGTGTCGCACACCACCAGGCGATCACCGTGCCCCATCGCCCGCAGGGCATAGAGCACGTCGGCATTGAGCAGCGGATTGATGCCCTTGAGCATGTTGCGTCCCTCCCTCGTCTTCAAAATCGCCGGACTCTGACGGTCCGGATTCCCCACCGATATCACCGCAAGATGACGTCGCTCGATTCCAGTTTTGACACGTTTTCCTCACGCGAACCGGTACCCACTTCGCTCGGAAACGCTCTAGTCGCCATACGGAATCCAGATGTTCTTCACCTGCACGGCATGGCGAAGCAGGATCGGGCCCTCGCTCGCGGCCTTGTCGTACCAGTCGAGCGCGAGGCCGTGATCGACCAGCGTCCGCTTGAGATTTCCGATCGAGAGACGCTCGGCGGCCGCCGACGCGTCCTGCGATCCGAACGCCCAGAGCGCGTCGACATCGTCGTGCTCGGCAAGCACCTTGACCAGTTCGCCGCGATCGCCGGTGACGATGTTGACGACGCCACCCGGCACATCAGACGTCTCGAGCACCTGGTAGAAATCGGTCGCAGCGAGCGGATGCCGCTCGCTCGGCACGGCGACCACCCGGTTGCCCATCGCGACCAGCGGCGCCACCAGGCTGATGAAGGCGAGCAGCGGCGCCTCGTCGGGACAGGCGACACCGACCACGCCGATCGGCTCGTGCATCGCGAGCGCCACGCCGCGCAGCGGCGGCGCGTGCACGGATCCCTCGAATTTATCGGCCCAGGCGCCATAACTGAACAGCCGCTCGATACTCGCATCGACTTCCCCGCGCGCCTTTGCCGACGAGACGCCGGTCATGTCGGCGATGCGGCGGGTGAACTCGTCGCCGCGCGCCGACAGATTCTCGGCAAGGTAGTAGAGGATCTGGGCGCGATTATGCGCCGTCGCCCGCGCCCATGATTCGGCGGCGCGCGCCGCGGCCACCGCATTGCGGATATCCTTGCGATTGCCCTCACCGGCTTCGCCGAGGCGCCGGCCCTTTGGCGACAGCACCGCGCGCGAATAATTGCCGTCCGGACGGACCTGCTTGCCGCCGACGAACAGTTTTGCCGTTCGATCGATCGGCGGCACGTCGAATCCAGCGCTGGCGCCGGACGCAATCGGCAGCGGCGACGCCTTGGGCCGCGCCTTGCGCCCACTCCAGGCCTTCGGCTTGAGATATTCGACCATGCCTTCGCGGCCGCCCTCGCGGCCGAAGCCGGACTCGCGATAGCCGCCGAAACCGACGCTGGCGTCGAACAGGTTGGTGGCGTTGACCCAGACTACCCCGGCCAGCAGCTTCGGCGCGATGTCGAGCGCAAGACCAATCGTCTCGCTCCACACGCTGGCGGCAAGGCCGTAGCGCGTGTTGTTGGCGAGCATGACGGCCTCGTCGGGCGTGCGGAACGTCATCGCAACCAGGACCGGACCGAAGATCTCCTCGGTCGCAACCGTCGAGGACGGATGCACGTTCCAGAGCAGCGTCGGCGGATAGAAACATCCCTCCGCCGGCATCGCGCCGGGCGTCTGATATTTCTCGGCGCCTTCCTTCACGCCGGTCTCGACCAGCGCCTTGATCCGCTCGAGCTGCACCGGGGCTACCACCGCGCCCATGTCGATCGCCTTGTCGAGCGGCATGCCGACGCGAAGCGTCGACATGCGGCGGATCAGGCGCCTGCGGAAGGTCTCCGCAATCCCCTCCTGCAGCAGCAGCCGCGATCCGGCGCAGCAGACCTGACCCTGGTTGAACCAGATCGCATCGACCACGCCTTCCACCGCGCCATCGATGTCGGCATCGTCGAACACGATGAACGGCGACTTGCCGCCGAGTTCGAGCGTCAGCGATTTGCCGGTGCCTGCGGTCGTCTGACGGATCAGCCGTCCGACCTCGGTCGATCCAGTAAAGGCGATCTTGTCGACGGGACTTTCGACCAGCAACGCACCGGTCGCGCCATCGCCGGTGACGACGTTCAGCACGCCCGGCGGCAGGCCGGCCTCGGCCGAGAGTTCGGCGAACAGCAGCGCGGTGAGCGAGGTGAACTCCGCCGGCTTCAGCACCACCGTATTGCCGGCGGCAAGTGCCGGCGCGATCTTCCAGGCCAGCATCAGCAGCGGGAAATTCCACGGGATGATCTGCCCGATCACGCCGATCGGCACCTGATCGGCGAATTCCCGCTCCTGCAACTGCGCCCAGCCGGCGTGATAGTAGAAATGGCGCGCGGCGAGCGGCACGTCGAGATCGCGGGTCTCGCGGATCGGCTTGCCGTTGTCGATCGCCTCCAGCACGGCGAACAGCCGGGCGTGACGCTGCAGCATGCGCGCCAGTGCATAGAGATGACGCGCGCGGCCGTGACCGCCAAGCTTGGCCCACGCAACCTGCGCGGTGCGCGCGGCGTGGACCGCCGCCTCGACGTCGGCAGCCGCACCCTGCGCAATGCGCGCCAGCGCCTTGCCGGTGGCGGGCTCGATCGTGGTGAGGTGCTTGCCCGCATGCGGCGCGGTGAACTTGCCGGCGATGAAATGCCCGAACGTGGCGCCGTGCCGCGCCAGCCAGGCGCGCGCCTCGCCGTCCGCCTCGGGCGCGGGGCCGTACTCCATGGTCTCGAAATAATTTGCGACGCTCATCGCTGGAGTCTCATCCCACGGGGTGGCGGTTGAAAGCCGAATAGTGGCCGGTCACGTGATGCTCGAGCTGCCGCTCGATATCGGCAAGCAGGCTGGAGGCGCCGATGCGGAACAGATCCGGCTCGAGCCAGTCGCGTCCCAGTTCCTCTTTCATCAGGAACTGATAGTTGAGCACGTCCTTTGCCGTCGAGATTCCGCCGGCCGGCTTGAAGCCGATCTTGAAGCCGGTGCGCTCCTGGTAGACACGGATCATCCGCAGCATCGCCAGCGTCACCGGCAGCGTGGCATTGACGCCTTCCTTGCCGGTCGAGGTCTTGATGAAATCGGCACCGGCCATCATGCAGACCATCGATGCCTTGGCGACATTGCGCAACGTCTTGAGATCGCCGGTCGCCAGGATCGTCTTCAGATGCGCGTTGTCGCAGACGGCGCGGAAATCCTGGACCTCGGCGTAAAGCGTCCGCCAGTCGCCGGTCAGCACATGCTCGCGCGTGATGACGATGTCGATCTCCTTCGCGCCGTCGCGCACCGATGCCTCGATCTCCTTCAGCTTCAGTTCGTGGGGGATCAGCCCCGCCGGGAATCCGGTCGAGACCGCAGCGACCGGGATGCCGGATCCAGCGAGCGCTTCGACGGCCGTGCGGACGAACCGATGGTAGACACAGACCGCGCCGGTATGCAGCTCGCGCCCGGCAAAGCCAAGCCGCTCGAGAAGGTCGCCGCGCACGGGCGCCTTGGCCTTGGCGCAGAGGCGCTTCACCCGCTCGGTCGTATCGTCGCCGTTGAGCGTCGTGAGGTCGATGCAGGTGATCGCCTTGAGCAGCCACGCCGCCTGCGCGTCCTTCTTGACCGTACGACGGCCCGGCAGGCTCGCGACCCGCCGTTCGGCGGCCGACAGATTGATCCTGATCTCGTCGACCCAATCCAGATCGAGCGCGCGGCCGCTGTTGCGCGCGAGCTGCTGCGGATGCCCGCCGGGGGAAGACGGCAGCGCGGTCAATACGGACGGATTCTGGATGAAGACGCTCTGCGTCATGGAAGCGCCGTGCGGTCCTAGCGAATCGACGAGATCGGCAGATAGACTGAATGTGTCGATCGCAACATGTGATCCTCCCCTGACCTTGCCGCTGGGTTTGCTACCTGCCGAGGAACGACATCGTCCCGACGTCAGATGAGCTGCCAAACTGGATGTTATTATTGTAACAAGTTGACGTTGCTAAACTCACAACATTGTAAGATCATTGTCAATCAGATAAGCAAGCTCGGCGACAAAAATGGCTGAAACCCCAAACGCACGACCAAGCGAGACACGCGTCCAGCGCCTGCAGAGGCTGCGCCGCGCCGTTGAATCGAGTGGCGCGCTGCACCTGAAGGACGCCGCCGAGCTCCTGAAGGTTTCCGAAATGACGGTGCGGCGGGACCTTGCTGGTCCGGAGGGCGCCCTCGCTTTGCTCGGCGGCTACGTCGTCAACGCGGCATCGCCGACCGGGATCAAGTACGCGTTCGAGCAGGAGATCGACCAGCACACCCAGGACAAGCGTCTCGCCTGCCGGGCCGCCGCCGCCTCGATCAAGGAAGGCGATACGATCTTCATCGATTGCGGCACCACGATGCAATCGCTGGCGGATTGCCTGCCCGAGGATCTGCCGCTCTCGGTGATCTGCTATTCGATGAACGTGGCGTCGATTGTGACGCACCGGCCCGGCACGCAGGTGATGCTGATGGGCGGGCTCTATCATCCCTCGTCGCAATCCTTCGCGTCGGACGACGGACTGTCCTATCTGCGGCGGCTCGGGATCAACAAGGCCTTCATTTCCGCCGGCGGCGTGCACTGGACCCGTGGCGCGAGCTGCTCGAACTTTCACGAGGTCGCCGTCAAGCAGGCCGTGATCGAGACCGCGATGGAGAGCATCCTGGTGATCGACGCGAGCAAGCTCGGCAGTCTTAAGTCGGCATTCTTCTCCGATATCGGCGCGTTCTCGCGGATCATCGTCGGCGGCGCGGCGTCATCGGACGTGCGCAAGCACTTCCGCAGCCTTCCCGTCGAATATGTGACCAGTGCAATCTGACCCGGGCGGGGGCTGGCTCGCCCGGGTCAGCTTTGTCCATGATGCACGCCGTTGCGACACCGCGCATCGTTGGCCAAAGATCAGTTGCAGGCAGGCTTCGCCTTGTTGCAAGCGTCGGTCAGTTCGGACGGCGGCTCCTTCTTGAACACCGTCTTGTAGGATTCCAGCACGTTCGACTGCGTCACCGGCAGCGACTGCACGCCGACCCAGGCCGGCGTTTCCTTGCCGAGCAGCGCGTTCATCATGGCCATCGCCTCCGCGACGCCCTGGTCATAGGGACGCTGCGAGCCGGTCGCCTTCAGCGGTCCGCCCTTGGCGATCTCGATCGCCGATTGCAGGCCGAGATCGACGGTCGTGACCGGAATGTCGATGCCCTGCGCGCGCATCGAGCTCAGCGTATCCAGCGCCGGCTGATCCCAGACCGCGAACACGCCCTTGACGTCAGGATTGCCGGTGAGGAAATCGCCTGCGATTTGCGAAACCTTCGGCGGATCGGTGAAGTCGACCTGCTTCATCTTGATGTCGGGCCGGTTCTTCTGCATCCACTCGCGAACGCCCTTGGTGCGCTCGTTGGTGCTGAAATAGTCGACGCCGAAATTGACGAGGCCGATGGTGGCGCCCTGCGCCATGCAGGACGCCAGGATCTGCGCCGCGATCTGCCCGTTACCCAGATTGTCCGCCGAAATCATCGAGGCATATTCCTCGGGATGCTTGAGGCCGGTCGGAATGCTGTCCATCAGCACCAGCTTGATACCGGCCTTGGCGACCTTCTTGTAGGTCGGCGCGGTCGCGGTGAAATCGACCGGGATCGAGATGATGCCGTCCGGATGCTGCTGGATGGTGTTCTCGATGTCGGCGATCTGCTTGTCGACCTGATATTCGGCGGAGGCGACGCCGGTCACCGACACGCCGTACTTCTTCAGCGTGTCGGTGATGCCCTGGATCTGCAGCTGCGCCCAGTCGAGGTTGACCGTCTGCATCGAGATGCCGACCTTGAAGTGCTTCTCCTTGACCTTGGCGGCATCGGCATCCGACAGCGCCAGGACCTCGGGCGAAGCGGCCTTCTCGCCGTGGGGCCCCTGACCGACGATCGATTTCGGTCCGAGCGTCGCAAGATCGACGCCCTTGACGCAGGTTGCCGGCACTTCGGCGCGGGCCGAAGGGGCGATCGAAATGGCCGTCGCCGCGATCAGCGCGGTCAGCGGCAGGGTTTGTCGCAAGATTGGCTTCATTGTTTCCTCCCGTGTTTGGTCGCCGATTGACCGGAGGCCGGCGACCTTGCCCCTACCCTTGCAGCGCAGTGACCTTGCGGCCCTTGCGCTGCATCTGACTTCGACTAGCGCTTCGTGAAGGCGACCGCCGCCACGATGATCGCTCCCTTGATGACGAGCTGCATCGGCGAGCTGACGCCGAGCAGCACGAGACCGTTGTTGAGCGTGCCGATGATCAAGCTGCCGAACAGCGTTCCCAGGATGTAGCCGCGGCCTCCGAACAGGCTGCAACCGCCGAGGATCACGGCGGCGATGACGTCGAGCTCCATCCCCTGCACGACATCGGGCCGCGCGGCATGCGAGCGCGCCGACAGCACCAGCGCCGCAAGCCCGGCCAGCGCGCCGGTCAGCACGAAGGCGGCGGTCGTCACCCATTTGGTGTTGATGCCGGAATAGAGCGCCGCAGTCGGATTGCCGCCGACCGCATAGATGCGGCGGCCGAACACGTTGTAGTGCAGCAGCAGGATGCCGACGATCATCGCCACCAGCGTCCAGGCGATCGGAACGGGGATCCCTAAGAACGTGCCTTCGCCGAAGATCGCGAAATAGGTCTCGTTGGTGATGATGACCGGCTTGGTGTTGGTGACCATCATCGCCAAACCGCGCGCCATGCTCAGCGAGCCAAGCGTGACGAGGAAGGAAGGAATTGAGAGCTGCGTGGTCAGGATGCCGTTGAGCAATCCGACCAGCGCGCCGGTGCCGAGCCCGGCGGCGGCGCCGACGATCCAGCTGTTGCTGATCTGGCTCATCGCCAGCGCCGCGGCCATGCCGGACAGGGCCAATGTCGATGCGACCGACAGATCAATCTGGCGCGCAATGATCACGAAGGTCATGCCGACCGCGATGATCGAGACCAGCGTGGTCTGGCGTCCGATATTCAGGAAATTGTCGACCGACAGGAACCAGGGCGAGGACAGGCTGAACACCACCAGCAGCACCACGAAGGCGATGTACAGCATGTAGGGCCGCTCGCCGCGCAGCAGGTTCTGCAGCAGCTTGCGGCGCCGATCGGATCGGGTCGGCGCCGCGGCGACATTGGGCGCGGTCAGTTCAGTCATGCGGGCAGCTCTTGCAATACGCCTTGTCCGGAAGCCTGGTAGATCTGCAGGAGATGATGCAGCTCTTCGGCATCAACGATCTCTCCGCGCACGAGCGTCCGCGCCACGCGTCCATCGACGATCACGGAGATGCGGTCGCAGAGCTCGATCAGTTCGACGAGATCGGACGAGACGACCAGCACGCCGCTGCCGTCGCGCGCGGCGTTGCGGATCACGCCATAGATCTCCTCGCGTGCGCCGACGTCGACGCCGACCGTCGGCTCGTCGAGCAGCAACACGCGCGGCCGCGGATCATTCCATTTCCCGAACACGACCTTCTGCTGGTTGCCGCCGGACAATGTCCTGACCAGGCTGGAAGCGCCTTGCGCCTTCACCGAAAGCCGCGCGACGGCGGTTTCCGCGCGCCTGATGGCAGCGCGCTGCTGCATGAAGCCCCAGCGCGAGAAACGCGGGATCCGCGGCAGAGTGATGTTGCGCTCGATCGAATGATCCAGCACCAGGCCCTGCACATGCCGATCTTCCGGCACCAGCGCGACGCCCTGGTCGATCGCATCGGCCGGGCTCTTCGGCAGCCAAGGGCGGCCCTCGATCTCGAACGCGCCGCGCTCGACCGGCCGAAGTCCGAAGATCGTCTCCAGAATCTCCGTGCGTCCGCTGCCGATCAATCCGGCAAGGCCGTGGATCTCACCCTTCATCACAGTCAGGTCGACGGCCGACAGCCGGTCGTTGGACACATCAGAGAGCGACAGCACCGGCGACGGATCGAGCGCGCGCGCTGCCGCGGGCGCGGCGCGCGATGCGGCCGGCGCCAAGCGATCGGTGCCGATGATGGCGTTCACCAACCGCTTCATGTCGGTATCGGCCGTGACGAACGTGCCGGCGTTGGCGCCATCGCGCAGCACGGTGACGCGCTGCGAGATCTCGAACACCTCGTTGAGCCGATGCGTCACATAGATCACGCCGACGCCGCGGCGCGTCGCCTTGCCGATCGCATCGAACAGGATGCGGACCTCATCCGAGGTCAGCGAGGATGTCGGCTCATCAAGGATCAACAGCCGCACCTCGCCCATCAGCGCCTTGGCGATCTCCGTCATCTGGCGATAGGCGAACGGCAGCGAGCCGACCGCAGCTTTGGTATCCAGGGGAATGCCGAGCTCGCCCAGGAACGCTTCGGCCCTCGCCATCAGCTCGCGCTTCCTGACAAAGCCGAACCGCGTGCGCGGCTCGCGGCCGAGCAACAGATTGTCGGCGACGCTCAGCGACTCGACGAGACTGAGGTCCTGATAGACGACCGCGATCCCGGCCTCGCGCGACCGTGCCGGACTGTCGAACGTCGCCGGCTTGCCGGCGATCTCGATGGTGCCGCTGTCGGCCGCATGAACGCCGCTGAGGATCTTGATCAGCGTGGATTTTCCGGCCCCGTTCTCGCCCAACAGGGCATGCACCTCGCCGGCACGGACCTCGAGGTTGACGTCGCGTAGCGCTCGCACGCCGCCAAAGCGCTTGTTGATGCCGCCGACCATCAAAAGCGACGTCGACGGCCGAGGCTCTGCCGCGATCGAACCGGACAATTCCATTTTCCTCCCGTCGCCCGCGCGAAACGCTGATGCGATGATGACATATTGTTATTTTTGCAACTTATTGTGTTATAATTCTATCACAACAGGCAGCCTGTCAATGGGAGATCGCGCCGACGGGCGTCAGAATTGAGGGCGGTCCGAGCGAGCCCGGCACCGTCAGATCCGCGCCGCCGGCCTCCGCGGGGCACGCCGACATCCATCAGGGTTGTGCTACGCTACGCTTCGCTTGCTCGACTCATCCAAAGCCAACGCCGGTGAAGCGCGATGAAACTGGGTGCTGCGATTGCCGTCATCCTGATCGGGTCTTGCCTGCCTGCGACCGCGCAGCAAGGCGGTGCCGCCCTCTACGCGCAACGCTGCGCGCAGTGTCACGACAGTACCGACGCAAATATTCGGGCGCCGAGCCGCGCCGCGCTGCAGTCAAGGTCGTTCGATGAGGTTCTGGGAGCGATCACCACGGGCCCGATGGCATCCTTCGCGCAGGGACTGAGCAATGACGAGCGGGCGGCGATCGCCTCGCTCGTCACCGGAAAGGCCGCTTCGCATGCGGCGGCGGAGAACCCAGGCCAATGTGCGCAGGGCGAGACCGGCTTTCCGCAGCCGATCGACGGGCCACGGTGGAACGGCTGGGGCGCGGATCTCAACAACAGCCGGTTTCAGCCGGCGGCCATGGCCGGCCTCACGCAGGACAAGGTCTCCCGGCTGCGTCTGAAATGGGCCTTCGGATTTCCCGGCGCATCGATCGCGTTCGCCCAGCCGACCGTCATCGGCGGCCTGCTGTTCGTCGGCGGCACCGACCGCAAGGTCCACGCCCTCGACGCGAAAACCGGATGCACCCGCTGGGTGTTTCCGACCGAAGCGCCGGTCAGGGCGGCGATCAATTTCGCCACGATGGATAACGGCCAGCCGGTCGTCTTCTTTGGCGACCTGCTCGCCAACATCTACGCCGTGAATGCAACGACCGGCATGCTAATCTGGAAGTCCAGGATCGAGGATCACCTGGCCGCCCGGATCACCGGCGCGCCAGTTTTCTATGCCGGCGTCGTCTATGTCGGCGTGTCATCGATCGAGGAAGCGACAGGGTCTCGCCCCACCTACCAATGCTGCACGTTTCGCGGCAGCGTCGTTGCGCTGAGGGCCGAGACCGGCGCGCAGGTCTGGAAGACCTACACGATCGCCGAAGCGCCGCATCCGACACGAACGAACGCGATCGGGACCCAGCTGTTCGGTCCGGCCGGCGCATCGGTCTGGTCCGCGCCGACGATCGACGTTCAGCGCAAGGCGCTCTATGTCGCGACATCGAACAGTTACGCCGACCCGGCAACCGACACCAGCGACGCGGTCCTCGCATTCGATCTCGAGACCGGCAAAATGCTTTGGCATCAGCAGGCCACGCCGAAGGACAGCTTTGTCGTCGCGTGCTTCGGCACCGACCAGAGCAACTGTCCGGAGGATCGCGGCCCCGACCATGACTTCGGACAATCGCCGATCCTGGTGAACCTGCGTGATGGACATCGCGCGCTCGTCATCGGCCAGAAATCCGGCGTGGTGCATGCGCTGGATCCCGACCATGAAGGCAAGGTCCTGTGGCAGACGCGGATCGGCCAAGGCGGCCCGTTGGGCGGCACCGAGTGGGGCTCCGCCGCGGACCAGGACCGAATCTATGTCGCCAATTCCGACGTGCGGTTCCTGAGGGATGGCTCGAGGCGTCTCAATTCAAGCGAAGGCGGCGGCCTGTTTGGCCTCGATCTTGCCACCGGGAAAATCGCGATGCAGGTGGCGCCGGTTGCCTGCGGCGATCGCCCCCAATGCAGTCCTGCGCTCTCCGCAGCGGTCACCGCGATTCCCGGCGTTGTGTTCTCGGGTGGCGTGAGCGGCTTCTTGCGTGCCTACGCAAGCGATGACGCCAAGCTGCTTTGGGAGATCGACACCGCGCGCGACTACAGCACGGTGAACGGCGTTCCTGCCCATGGCGGCGCCATGGATGGACCCGGGCCGATCGTCGTGGACGGCATGCTGTACGTCAATTCCGGCTACGCGCAATGGGGCGGCCTGCCCGGCAACGTCCTGCTGGCCTTCGAGGTCGGCAACCCCTGATACGATGTCGGCATTTGCGCCGGCACAGCGAGCACTACTCGCCGCGGGGTATTCGTGCTTTGATGTCGGCCAAGATCGGCCGATAGTCTGAAGGGAGGCCTCGTGGTGTTTGGTGACGCGCTACGCAACATCACGTCCGGGGCCGTTTCCCTCGCGCTCAACGATCGTCCGATTTCAGGTTCCAAGCGGCGTCGAATCATCGCGGCCGGCTCGAGCTATTGCCCGACATCAGGGACGCGCGGCACGAGATCGAACGGCATGGCAGCCGCGCGGCAAATCGATGCGCATCTCGTTGCGCACAAAAAACACAGAAACTATAAGTGCTTGGAAAGATGGTCGGAGTGGCAGGATTCGAACCTGCGACCCCTGCGTCCCGAACGCAGTGCTCTACCGGGCTGAGCCACACTCCGACTGAGGGCCGGCTTATAGCGTCGGGTTTCGGGGACTGCAAGGGACCACAAGGCACCCAATTGAGGAATCTAGTCACAGTGGATACAGGTCTGAAAACGCACGTATTGCCCGCCGGCGCCGCCGCCACGGCCACCGCCGCCGGGGTTCTGGCCGAGGGCGGCCTGGTGGCGTTTCCGACCGAGACGGTTTACGGCCTCGGCGCCGACGCCGGCAACGCCTCCGCGATCGCCCGGCTCTACGAGGCCAAGGGCCGGCCGGCCTTCAATCCGCTGATCGCCCATGTCGCCGATCTCGGCGCCGCCCGCCGGATCGCCCTGTTCGACGGCCAGGCCTTGCGGCTGGCGGATGCGTTCTGGCCCGGCCCCCTGACCCTGGTGCTGCCGAAGGCGCTGTCCTGCCCGGTTGCGGAACTCGCGACCGCCGGGCTCGATACGGTCGCCATACGCATACCCGCCCACAAGGTGGCGCGCGACATCATCAAGGCCTTCGGCGGTGCCGTGGTGGCACCGTCGGCCAATCTCTCCGGCCATGTCTCGCCCACCACCGCCGAGCATGTGAACGGCGATCTGGCTGGGCGAATCGACATGATCGTCGACGGCGGCCCGGTCGAGGTCGGCGTCGAATCCACCATCGTCGGCTGCTTCTCCGATCCGGTGCTGCTGCGGCCGGGCGGGCTGACCCGCGCCGAGATCGAGCGCGTGCTCGGCCATCCCTTGCAATCGCCGCCGCAGGATGCCGAGAACGACGCTCAGCCGATCGCCCCGGGCATGCTCGCCTCGCATTACGCGCCGCGGACCCCGGTCCGGCTCAATGCCAGCGACGTCCATGTCGGCGAAGCCCTGCTGGCGTTCGGGCCAGCCAAGGTTGCAAGGCGCGAATGTGCCTTGGTGGTGATGAACCTGTCCGAGCGCGGCGATCTCGCCGAAGCCGCCGCCAATTTGTTCGGCTACCTTCGCACGCTCGACAAGAGAAACGCCGATGCTATCGCAGTGATGCCCATTCCCGAGGATGGGCTAGGCGAAGCCATCAATGACCGCCTGCGTCGCGCAGCGGTTGGGCGGAACTAACTTCCGGCTGAGTGAAAGACCAAGAAAAAATGAACATCGTCCAATCAGCGGTGCCGCCGCTTCCGCCCGAATTGCTGGAAAAATTCCGCGCCATCGTCGGCGCGAAATATGCGGTGACCGATGCCGCCGACATCCAGCCTTACGTCACCGAGGAGCGCGACCTGTTCCACGGCCGTTCGCCGCTGGTGCTGCGTCCGGGCTCGACCACTGAGGTCGCCGCGATCTGCAAGCTTGCGAGCGAACACAGGATCGCGCTGGTGCCGCAGGGCGGCAACACCGGCCTGGTCGGCGGGCAGACGCCGCACAATGGCGAGGTCGTGGTGTCGCTGCGGCGGCTCGACAAGATCCGCGACATCGACGTCGAATCCAACACCATGACCTGCGAGGCCGGCGTGGTGCTGCAAATCGCGCAGCAGAAGGCTGCGGACGTCGACCGGCTGTTTCCGCTGTCGCTCGGCGCCGAAGGCAGCTGCACCATCGGCGGCAACCTCTCGACCAACGCCGGCGGCACCGGAGCGCTCGCCTACGGCGTGGCGCGCGAGATGGCGCTCGGGCTCGAGGTCGTGCTGGCCGACGGCCGCGTGCTGAACGCGCTGTCGAAACTGAAAAAGGACAACACAGGTTACAACCTGCACAACCTGTTCATCGGCGCCGAGGGCACGCTCGGAATCATCACCGCGGCGACGCTCAAGCTGTTTCCGCGGCCGCGCGCGGTCGAGACCGCCTATGTCGGCCTGAAGTCGCCCGCGGCGGCGCTCAGGCTGCTGTCGATCTCGCGCAACCAGGCGGCCGGCAGCCTGACGAGCTTCGAACTGCTCGCCGACGTCGCGGTCGACTTCTCGATCCGCCACGGCATCGACATCCGCGATCCGCTTGAGAGCAAGCATCCCTGGTACGTGCTGATGGAATTGTCGTCGTCGCGCGACGATGCGCGCGACACGCTGGAGGCGATCCTCGCCCAGGGCATGGAAGACGGCATCGTCGATGACGCCGTCATCGCCGCCAATCTGAGCCAGCGCCAGGCGTTCTGGAAGCTGCGCGACGAAATGTCGGCGGCGCAGAAGCCGGAGGGCGGCTCGATCAAGCACGACATCTCGGTGCCGGTCGCAGCGGTGCCCGCCTTCATCGCGGAGGCCAATGCGGCCGTCGTGAAGCTGATCCCCGGCGCGCGGCCGGTACCGTTCGGCCATCTCGGCGACGGCAACATCCACTACAATGTCAGCCAGCCGGTCGGCGCCAATGCGGCCGACTTCCTGGCGCGCTGGCACGACGTCAACGCCGTCGTGTTCGACATCGTGCTGCGGATGGGCGGCTCGATCTCGGCCGAGCACGGCATCGGCGTGCTCAAGCGCGACGAACTGCCCGAGGTCAAGGACAAGGTCGCGATCGAGTTGATGCGGCAGGTCAAGGCGATGCTCGATCCGCTCGGCATCATGAATCCGGGCAAGGTGCTGTGACCGTGCAAGCGACAATGCCCTCTCCCTCCCTCGCCATCGCAGCCATCACCGACGCCGACATCTCTGCCGTGGTCGCGCTATGGCAGGCCTGCGGCCTGACACGGCCGTGGAACGATCCGGCTTCCGACATTGCGCTGGCGCGGCGCGGACCGAGTTCGGCCGTGCTGGTCGGCCGCGACGCCGGCGCGATCGTGGCGACCGCGATGGTCGGCCATGACGGCCATCGCGGCTGGGTCTACTACGTCGCGGTCGATCCCAACAGCCAGGGCAAGGGTCTTGGCCGCACCATGATGGCCGCGGTCGAGGATTGGCTGCGTGCAGCCGGCGTGCCGAAGCTGCAATTGCTGGTGCGGCGGGAGAACGCCAAGGCGAGCGCATTCTATCAAACGCTCGGCTATGAAGAATCCACCTCGGTGATGCTGGCCAAATGGCTCGACGGTCGCGAAGCGACGCCGTGAGCGAATTAAGGATTGACCCATGAGCATCGCCGACCGCGTCCGCGTCAAGGACGTCCAGCTGCTGTCGAAGCGCCGCTACGAGCTGAAGAGCGCGACCTTCGACTACCGCCGCAGCAACGGCGAATGGCAGACCCAGGTGCGCGAGGTCTATGACCGCGGCAACGGCGCGGTGTTGTTGCCCTACAATCTGAACATCCGCACCGTCGTGCTGGTGCGCCAGTTCCGCTACCCCGCTTTCGCCAACGGCTATGATGATCTCCTGATCGAGGCCGCCGCCGGCATGCTCGACGATGCCGCGCCGGAAGAGCGCATTCGCGCCGAGGCGGAGGAAGAGATCGGCTACCGGCTCGCGCATGTGCGCAAGGTGTTCGAAGCCTTCATGACGCCGGGCGCGGTGACCGAGAAGCTGCATTTCTTCATCGCCGAATACGACGCGGCGATGCGCGTCGGCGACGGCGGCGGGCTTGCCGACGAGGGCGAGGACATCGAGGTGCTCGAGCTTGCGATCGACGACGCACTCGCCATGATCAGCGACGGCCGCATCGTCGACGCCAAGACCATCATGCTGCTGCAATACGCAGCGCTGCATCTTTTCAGGTAGGTACCGCCGCGTTCCGGCTTACGCCCGCGAGCCGGGCAATCGCGGGGGGACGTTGCCAAAATATCGAAAACAACCCCATGCAAAGCAGCCGGCGGCGGCCGGCGCTCGACCAGCCACTTGACACGTCGGGCAACTCACGGATACACTTCTAATATTCCGAAATCACGCAGGCGCGCGCTGCCCCTAGCCCCGTCATCCTGAGGAGCGCGTCTTCGCGCGTCTCGAAGGATGCACGGCCCGGCTGGTGGCCGATTCATCCTTCGAGGCTCGCTCCGCTCGCACCTCCAGCGACAACGGCAAAGCCGTTGCGCGGGGATGACGGGGATAGATTGAACAAATGCGCTACCGCATCGTGATCGCAAGCCCGCTCAGATCGGCGTTGGCCATCAGGCCGACCTGGTGGCCGGTCAGCTCCAGCACCGCGCCCTTCTGATTGGTCAGCACGATCGCACGCGCGCCGCGGCCGAGGGCAAGCCCCGCGCCCGCTGCGCCGTAGACGCCGGCGACGTCGGACGGACGATTGATGTTGCTGACGCGGCCACGCAGCACGGTCTTGGAGCCGCCGAACACCAGGCCGTAATCGAGACCGCCGGTGGAGAGCCGATAGGAGCGGCCGCGGAACGTCAGCACGCCGCTGCCGCCGGAGCCGCCGATGATCCATCCGGCCTTGTAGATCGTGAGCGTCACGAAGCCGCTGTCGGCACGGGCGGCCGACGAGAAAGCAAGTCCGGTGAACGCCAGCAGCGCGACCAGTGCGGCACGAAGGGTGGATGAAAATTTCATGTGCAGTCTCCCCAAGATGGCTCACGTCGAGTTTCTTGCGTCGCGGCGCCGGCGCGAATCGCAATGCGCGACTGTAGCAAGCGCGTGACCAGGCGCAATTTGGCACGGCGCCGGCCTATTTGTTGACGGCTGTTTCCATGTAACCGGCGTTGAACCTGTTCCCGGGGTTGCAACACTCACTGCATGTCCGGGGCGGTCGGCCCCAGAGCTCCAGGATTTTCTCGCGGAGCATTCACATATTCAAACCGGAGATTTTCGATGCGTCGTCTTGCGATTGCCTGTGCCGCCATTGCCGCCACCGTGTCCGTGCTTGCCGCGGCAAGCCCCGCCAGCGCTAACCCGTATCACCTGATCCGCTGGCAGGACACGGGCTTCTGCCAGATCTGGGACCAGAGCATCCCCACCACGCCGTGGCCCGCAAACTTCGCCGTCGTCAGCGAGGAGCTGCCGACCTTCGACGCCGCGTTCACCTACAAGACTGGACTGCTCAATAACGGCACCTGCTCGTTCTGAGCGATCCCGATCACGCACAGGGCGGACACGCGGCAACCACGCGGCGTCCGCCCTTCTGCTGTCAGGCATCACGCGATCAAGCATCAGTGATGCTTGATCAGCGCGTCACGCGCGGCGGCAAGTTCGAGGAACGCGGCGCCGTTGCCGCCGCCATCGGGATGCACCGTCTTGGCAGCGCGCTTGAACGCCTGATGGACTTCGGTCGCCGCAAGGTGGCGGCCGAACGGCAGGCCGAGCAATTGCCGGTAGCGCTCCTCCTGCGTCAGCACCTTGGGCGTCAGGCCGCGGCGGCCGAACTGCGGCGCGGACAGCATGTGCAGCGCATCGCTGACGATGCCGAGACGGCGCAGCGCGATCGATTTGGTGCGGCGATCGGCCGATTTCAGCGCCGCCTGGCGCAGGATCGGCAGCACCTGTGCGGCCGCTTGCCGCAGCGTCTCGTCGATGTCGGTCGTGGCGATCTCGGCGACCATTTTGGCCATCTCGCGATAGTCGGGATCAGTCGCCGCGCAGAAGCGCTCGATCGCAACTTTCCAGTGTCTGATATGCGGGTCCATGATCGGTCCGTACTGTCATCCGAATATGGATGACAGCAACGCGCAAACGCGGCTTGGCGTTTCGGTTGGCGCAGTTTTGAATAGTGTTGTCGACAACGCTCACAAATCAGAACGAGGAAACGCCATGGCCCTTCTCGACAATCACATCGCCGTCATCACCGGTGCAGGCTCGGGCATCGGGCGCGCCATCGCACTGGGCTACGGCCGCGAGGGCGCGCGGGTGGTGCTGCTCGACATGAACGGCGATGCGGTGGCGGAAGCGGCCAAGGAGATCAGGAATGCCGGCGGCAAGGCGGAGAGCTTTGCACTCGACGTGACCGATCGCGAGGCCTGCATCGCGATGGCAAAGCAGATCGCCGACAAGGTCGGGCCGGTCTCGATCCTGGTCAACAATGCCGGCATCGCGCGCCGCAACGGCATGCTCGGCGCCGACGAAGCCGTGATCAAGGACTGGGAAGACATCATCGCGATCAATCTCACCGGCGTCTTCAACGTCACGCATTCGTTCCTCGCGCCGCTGCGCAAGAACAAGGGGCGCATCGTCAATATCGGCTCGATCCAGTCCTTCGTGCATCTGCGCACGCCGAGTTCACCAGCCTACACCGCCTCCAAGCACGGCGTGCTCGGCTTCACCAAGGCGCTCGCCGCCGAACTCGGCAAGGATGGCGTGCGCGTCAATGCGATCGGCCCCGGCTTCATCGAAACGCCGCTGAACGAGAAGGTGCGCGCCACCAATCCCGATCTCGTGAAGGTGTTCATGGATCACACCCCGCTCGGCCGCGCCGGCAAGCCGGAGGACATCGTGGGCCCCGCGATCTTCCTCGCCTCGGATCTCTCGGCCTATGTCTCGGGATCGATCGTGATGGTCGACGGCGGCTACCGCACACTGTGACGGATGGAACCGCAATCGTGGCGATTTCTGGGTATTTTGCTTACAAAGCAGGGAGTTAGCGCGGCGTTAAGGACTTGTTAACCAAACCGGCACACCGTGGATCTACGGGGTAGTTGGTTTCTCGATGTCTCCGCCTCATCGACGAGGCGGGCGTTGATCGGGAGGAGTTCATGTCATACGCGTCCACCGTACCGTCGCCGGAAGCACTGCTGCCGTCGCTGGCTCCAAATGAAATCGTCCCATTGCTGATCGGCGCGACAGTCGATGAGGTCGAGCGGGAACTGGTGCTGCAAACGCTCGCGCGCTGCGACGGCAATCGCACCCGCGCCGCGCGCGTGCTGGGACTGTCGGTCCGAACCTTGCGGAACAAGATCCGCGAATATTCGGCCGACGGCATCGACGTGCCGCTGAGCGAGCACGCCGCGGCCTAGCTCAGATCGAGAGATCGATCGCAAGCTGCCGCCAGCGCGACAACAACGCACTGTCCTCGTCACCGAGGCAGCGCGCGAGATACATGTCGGTCGTCGCGGTCTGTTGCATCGTCTGGGCTACCAGCGCAGTCGCGTAGTCCCAATAGTCGCGCCGTCCATTGGGATCGTCATCGACGAGGGACTTTGCGAGGATCTCGACGTAGATCGCGGCGACCGCATTTTGCCAGAACTCGCTTGCTGGCCTGTCGGCGGAGACCGCTCCGGTCCGCGCCTGCCACATCAGCCAGTAATTTTCTTCGCCTGCTGCCCAATCCGATGACGGCAGGCACGGATCGAGACATGGCGAGCGGCACAGCAATGGCTGCATCGTCCGCGCATTGCAGAACACGGCGTAGCCGAGCTTGTCGTACCAACGCGCGCGCAGCAATCGGCGGATCTCGTCCTGCTCGTCCGCGGCGAGTTGGCGCCTGCCCGTTCGCTCGAGTTCGGCGATGATCGCGGCCACGCGGTCGCGATCGAACGGCTCGACCTCGAGCACCACACCGATATTACGCGGAAACAACGCGTCGAGCACGCCGACCATCTCGCGATAGAACGCGCGCGCCAGGCCACCGCCGCGCCACGTCTTCCCGACGCCGACATGGTTGCAAAAGATCAGATCGCTTGCGTGATCGTAGGTGAAGAAGCCGAGCCCGATCGCGCGCCCGGCGGCGCGCAGGATGAAGCAGCGCGAGTCGAGCCGATAAGACAGCTCGCCGCCGCCGACGCTGAATTGTCTGATCTCGCCGACGTCATCGGACAGCAGCCAGCGGACGATGTCGTCAGGGCTGTCGCGCTCGCTCGCGGGAAACAGCTCCTCGTAGAGATCGAGCACACCCGTGCCACGAAAGGCCGCTTCGTCGAGCACATCGTGCCGCGTCACGACGATGTCGAGCGGTTGCGATGCTTCGCCGTAGCTGCCGTCCAGAATCCGCAATGCGTCCTCCGTTGTCATAATGCCCATGGAATTATGACTGTTGATCGCTCGCATCGGTGTCGGCCGGCAGAATTGAAGCCGTCGTCCAACCTCTGTTACAAGCGGCTTCAAATCGCGACGGAGCATAGCAGTGGCTGACGAGACAACTTCCCGCCAGGGGGCACGAGGTGCACAGGGGCCGCAGGGCCGTCAGGGCGAGCCGGGAAAGCCCGGACCGCAGGGACATCCCGGGCGGCCGGGGCCGGAAGGTGCACGCGGCAAGCCCGGTCCGCAGGGCAAAGCGGGCGTGGTCGGAAAGGCTGGTCCCCAGGGCAAGCCGGGGGCGCAAGGCAAGGCAGGCGTGCAGGGTCCGCGCGGCGAAGCAGGTCCACAGGGGCCGCAGGGCCCGGCCGGCCCGCGCGGTGAAGCCGGCCCGCCCGGCCAATTGCCGTCGATCGAGCAGGTGATGCCGTGGCTGCACATGATCTTCGACGCCTGGGAAGACTACAAGCGCACCAGGGAGCGTGAAGCCGCCGAGCAGGCTGAACGCGATGCCGTCGAGCGCGCGGCAGCGGAGGCGATCGCCCTTGAAGTCGATGACATCGATCTCGAGGAAGACGACGAGGACGACGATCACAAGAAAAAGAAGAAGCACCGCAAGAAGGACAAGAAGTAAATTCTTGTCGTCATCGCGCGACGACACGGCCCGCCATGTCCGTGTCGCGCGCCAGGCTCACCGCTCGGTCCGGGGATTGGTCGGAGGATCGGACGGCCTGGCGAGCTGCATGAGCTGGAAGACCCAGCGCATCGCATAGTACCAGGCAACACCCGCGAACGCCCCGCACGCCGACAGGATGATGACGTTGGCGAGGTCGATCGTGCCGCTCGACCACAGCATGCCGCAGGTCCAGAGCACGGCGAACGCAATCGAACAGAGCGTGAGCAGGGCGGCAGGCTTCATGGCGTTGCTCCGGGGCCGGGGTGAACGGCAACGATGCCCGGTGGCCCGACGCCTTACCGTGACCCGCGTCACGGAATGCGCCTGGGCCTCAGCCGAACCGGAGGCGCGAGCGCTCCCGCGCCTTCTCCGCCTCGACCTCGCGATCGCGCGCCGGCGCCGTGGTCTGCAGCGAGATCAGGAGTTTTCGCGCAGCAGCGGAAACCTCGGCCACGGCAAGATTGAAGGCGGCTTCATTGGACTGCGACGGCTTGTTGAAGCCGGACAATTTGCGCACGAACTGCAGCGCCGAGGCGTGGATCTCGTCTTCGGTGGCGGGCGGCTCGAAGTTGAACAGCGTCTTGATATTACGGCACATGTCGGTCTCCCTCGCCCGCACCAGCGGGGCGGCTCTCTCAAAGACGATCGGCTGCTGCAAAATACGACATCGTGGTCTATTCTGGCAGCCTCATCCTCCACGACGGAAACGAGGTTCCGGATGACCCACGTGATCTACAAGGTTGTCCAGCACGACGGCGGCTGGGCCTATACCGTCAACGGGGTGTTCTCGGAACCGTTTCCAACCCATGCCGCGGCGCTCGCCGCCGCACGGCGCGCCGCCAACGAGCAACGCGTTCCCGGGCGCACCGAGGCGATCCAGTATGAGACCTCGGACGGCAAATGGCTGACCGAGACCGCCTCCGGCAACGACCGCCCGGAGACCGAGGTCGAGGACGGCCGCTAAAGCGCGATGAAAAGCGTCATCGCGCTTTAGCTTCTTGTCTGAGCATGATCTTCTCGGAAAACCGCGTCACACTTTTCCGGATCATGCTCGAGGTTCATTCACGCGCTCTCAGAACGGAACCTGCACGCCGAGCCGATCGAAGAACGCCCGCCCCCGATCGGTGATCCGCAGCGCGCGAGGTATCCGATGCGGCGCAACGCCGCGCATCTCGACCAGCCGCGCCAGCACGGCATTGGCGAACGGACCTGCGAGATGCGGCACGCGCTCGGTCCAGTCATTGCAAAGCCGCAGATGCGGCTGCCGCGCCGGATCGAAATCGATCTGTTCGGCGCGGCACCACGCCAGCCCCTGCTCGGTCACGCGGCCATCGCGGCCATCGATGATGACGAGGCGACGGCGGATCAGCGCATTCGACAGCAGCACGCCGAGCTGGCCGGCAAGATGATGGTAGCAGGTGCGCGATTGCCGGAGCTGTGCGGCCGCCATCGCACGCCTGGGCGCGGCAGCGGCTTTCGCCGCGAGATCGACCAGGTTCTCGATCAGCGCCGCGACATCGTCGTCCCTGATACGGTAGTATCTGAACCTGCCCTGTGCCCACACCGACAGCACGCGCGCATCGACCAGCTTCTGCAGATGAGCACTGGCGCCCTGCGGCGAAATGCCGGCCACCGCGGCGAGCTCGCCCGCCGGCAGGGCCTTGCCGTCGGCCAGCGCGCTGACCATGGCCTCGCGCACCGGATCGCCGAGTGCCTCGGCGATCCGCGAAAATCCGGTCTGCACGGTTTGGGATGATCCCACCGCATCGTCCTCCATGTCGTGCTGAAACCGTCCTACGCGCATTCGCGACATCGCGAAACTCATTTCAGATTTTCCTGAAACGTCAGGACCGCTGTTTCCGGTCAAATCGGCGGCAGTCGACGACACACAAGGGAACAATCATGACAGAAGCCAACAAGGACGCCGAACGCATCTACAAGCTCTGGGATCAGGCCCTCGGCGACAAGGACCTCGAGGCGGCGCTCGCGCTCTATGCGCCCGACGCCTCGATCGAGAGCCCGCTGGTCCAGCATTTGATGCAGACCAAGGACGGAATCGTCCGGGGCCGGGAGGCGTTACGCGAGTTCATCACGCGCGTGTTCCGCACCAACCCGCCGCAGCGGCGGCGCTTCAAGCAGGGCTTCTTCAGCGACGGCCGGATTCTCACCTGGGAATATCCGCGCCAGTCCCCGGATGGCGACCAGATGGATCTGGTCGAGGTCATGGAGATCAAGGACGGCCTGATCCAGCGTCATCGCGTTTATTGGGGATGGTATGCGCTGAACGTCCTGAAGGCGGGCTAGCCGAACACGCCTCCATTAGTAACACGTGATAGGCTGCGCCGTCGAAATCGAGGTCGTCGACCATGTCCGCAACTCGCTTCCGCCGCACGGCGCTGAGCCTGCCCGAGGTGATCGAAGGCGCGCACCACGGCACGGTCGACTTCCGCGTCGGCAAGCGCATCTTCGCGACGCTCGGCTATCCGGACAAGGATTGGGGCATGGTGAAGCTGACGCCCGAGCAACAGGCTGTCGTGGTCGAGGCCGAGCCGGAGATCTTCCGGCCGGTGCCGGGCGGCTGGGGCAAGAGCGGCAGCACCAATGTCCGTCTCGCGAAAGCCGACCAGCTCACGCTGCGCAGCGCGCTTACGATGGCGCGGGACAACATCGCGGCGAAGCCTGCGAAGAAGGCACGCACGAAGAAGCCGGCCTGAACGCCACGATCCCGCACTGCATCACCGAGACCGCGCCGCTTCGCTCATTCTTTGAGCATGCATCCCGCACGCGGTTCGTGCCTAATCGCGCAAACACCGGATTCGGCGCGCTGGATGTCGCGTGGATCACGCACGAAGTTTTCGCGGAGGAATGCAATGCGAAGGCTCACGCATGGCGCGGTGCTCGCGTGGCTCGTCATCATGGCGGGCGCTGCGCTGGCGTTCGACAACGGCCAATACGACAATGTGCCGCCCGATATCCGCGCCTGGTTCAAGAGCGTGATCGCGCCGAATGGCGTACCCTGCTGCGACATCTCCGACGGCCATCGCACGAGCTATGATGTTCGAGGCGGCGCCTATTGGGTGCCGATCGAGGGCGAATGGATGATGGTGCCGGAGCGCGCCGTGATCCGCGATCGCGGCAATCCGGTCGGCGAGGCCGTGGTGTGGTACGTGCACCACCGCGGCAGCATCATCATCAGCTGCTTCGTTCC
This sequence comes from Bradyrhizobium macuxiense, assembly GCF_007993935.1. GTDB lineage: Bacteria > Pseudomonadota > Alphaproteobacteria > Rhizobiales > Xanthobacteraceae > Bradyrhizobium > Bradyrhizobium macuxiense_A. The sequence continues at coordinate 105,884 of NZ_VITY01000006.1, forward strand.
GGCGGACGCGGTCTGAACAGCGCCCACCGTTTACGCGCCACACAAGTGCGCGATCGTTTCAATTTGAGACAATTACTCTCTGTTAACCTTACTTTTTAACCAATAATTAAGGATGAGTTTGCGGGCGCAACGCGGCCCGGCCTAGCGTCCGCACAATGCTCCGTAACCGCGAGTTGGTGCGTGCCATGAGCTTTCGAACATCCACGACGCTGATGGCGTCCCTCGGCATTGCAGCGCTGCTGCTTGCTTCCTCGACCGAGACCGATGCGAGATCCGGAACGGCGCCGCGCGGCACCTTCGCCTCGCACCATCCGGCCTTCCGCCACCATGTGCGGGTGCCCGGCATCGTGTTGCCGGGGACGAGCGGATATTACGACGACGCGCTCGCCGCTGCGCCGCTCGCCGCCGAGGTCCCGGCGCCGGTGTCGAACGACGTCCGTTACACCTACACCCAGGACGTGCCCTGGGATTGGGCGCACCGCTATCCGCCGGCCGTGGCGCCGTCGGATCGCCCCTATGTGTCGAGCTGTCCCACCGAGACCGTGACGGTGCCGGGACGCGGTGGCGACCGCACCATCAACATCATGCGGTGCTACTGAGCGAGAGCTCGGTCCGAACAGCGAAAACAGAAGAGGCCGCCCGCAAGGACGGCCTCTCGTATTTTTAACGCGACTCAGCGAGCGCGAAACAGCCGCTCAGTGATCCTCGCCCTTCAGATGACCGACGTGCTTCTGGGTGTAGAGTTCGAGACCGATGCGCTTGATCAGGTCGAGCTGGGTCTCGAGGAAGTCGATGTGGTCTTCCTCGTCCTTCATCAGCTGCTCGAACAGGTCGCGGCTGACGTAGTCCTTGACGCCGTGGCAGTAGGTTGCCGCCTCCTGGTAGAGCGTGCGGGCGCCGATCTCGGCGGCCAGGTCACACTCGATGATCTCCTTGACGTCCTGGCCGATCTTCAGGGGATCGAGCACCTGCAGATTCGGGAAGCCGTCGAGGAACAGGATGCGATCGACGAATTTGTCGGCGTGCTCCATCTCCTCGATGGATTCCTTGCGCCAGACCTTGGCCATCTCCAGGAGGCCCCAATTGTTGAGCATCCGGTAGTGCAGCCAGTACTGATTGATGGCGGTCAGTTCGCTGCGCAGCCCCTTGTTCAGATAGTCGATGACCTTCGGGTCGCCTTGCATGATCCACTCCACCTGTCGCGGCCAAACCGGCCAGCACTAAATTTAGAATGCTTCTAAATCAGATTGCCGGGGAGAGCAACCCATCGCGGAAGCAGCGCGTGGATAACCGGATTCGGTGGATTTGGAGAGGACAGAGCGTTCCCGCGGTGCAAAAGCGGGATCGCGGGCCGTCAAGACAGGAACTCGAGCTTGGGCTCAGAGCCGAAAATTGCCCTAGCAGGCCGCGAGCGCAAATTCGGCCGGCTCGGCCTCTTCGTCGTTAGCGGCGTGGGGATGGCCGCTGTGGGGGCAGCCGGAGCAGCAGGCCTTGGCGCAGGGACCGAGCGCCTCGTCGATGATGGCCTTGATGGTGCGCGCGCAGCGGCCGCACTCGGCGCTACAGCCGAGGCAGCCATACACCTGCTTTGCATTTCGTGTCACGGACCCGCCACCGTTCACGGCATTGCGGACATCGTGGTCGCTCAGGACGTTACAGGAACAGACAATCATCAGAGGAGGCGGGTCCAACGGGTGATGCTCGGCAATATGGATATTGTCGGGCCCCGCCGGATGCAAAAGGAAAAAGCCGTTCTTGTAGCAATTCCAAACTGATGCGGGATTCATATTGGAATGAATCTAAATCGGTCGGTTCGGGCATTCGGGAATAAGAGGACCGGCCAGGCGGGTCTACCAGCCCAATCCGGTTTCGCGCCGCCACAGCCACCGCTTCACTGCGGCACTACAAGCTTGTGCGTTGCAAGATATGCCAAAAGCTGCAAGCATTTGGTCGCGAATACGGCAGCGTCGTTCATTGATCATTCAAGCTGGATATGGAACCCTCAGGCGAGACAGATCGCCAACGCACGCTGTCCCTGCTCCCGTGAGAAAGGTGAGGTCATGAAGAAGACATTGCTGGCGCTTTGCGCCGCCGCCACTCTGGCGGTTTCGGCCGTGGCGGTGCCCGCCCCCGCCCAGGCACAACGCGGTGTCGCCGCCGGCGTCGCTGCGGGATTGATCGGTGGCGCCATCGTCGGCGGCGCGATCGCTTCGCAGAACGGCTATTACGGTCCCGGCTATGGCTACTACGCGCCCGGTCCGGCCTATGTCGCCGAGCCCGGCTACGGTCCCGATTGCTTCTGGCAGCGCCAGCGGTTCTGGGACGGCTACACTTGGCGCGTTCGCCGCGTCCGCGTTTGCGATTGATCGCCGTTCATCTCGATTAATTCGAACCAGATGTCCCGGAAAACCGACTGTTTGTCCGGGACATCGGCTGTAGAAGGCCAGAAAAAACCGCTTTTCTGCGCGATGAGCCTGCGGGCGTTTACTTTCGGTTGACTGTTCTGCGCTGTTTAGCAAGACAGCAGTTCGAGATCAGCGTGCGAGTCACCTAAAACCCGGCGTCGAACCCTGACGCCACCACCTTCCAGGAGAGCCAAAGACATGAAGAAGACTTTAGCTGCCCTCGTTGCCGTTACCACGATTGCCGGTTCGCTGGCGGTTGCTCCGGCTGCCAAGGCTGGTGACGGCGGCGCCGTCGCGGCCGGCGTTGCCGGCGGCCTGATCGGCGGCGCCCTGCTCGGCGGCGCAATCGCGGGCGCCCGTCCGGCCCCGGTCTATGTTGCACCGGCGCCTGTTTACGTCGAAGAAGCTCCGTGCCGCTGGGTTCGTGAGCGCTTCTGGGATGGCTACGGCTGGCGCTTCCGTCGCGTCCAGGTTTGCGACTGATCGACCGACACGCTTTCAGCATCACACTCTAAAACCCGGCCTTGCGGCCGGGTTTTTGTTTTGCGCCACCGAGCGGACCTCGGGCTCAGCGCTGCCCGTTCATCGCGCGCAGCACCGCCTCGCTCGGCCAGCAGTCGACCTTGAGCCCGGCCTGCTTTTGGTAGGCCCCGAGCGCCGCGCGGGTCTGCATCCCGGCCTTGCCGTCGAGCTTGTCCTTATAGAGACCGATCCGCGTCAGCTGCTGCTGCATCGCCTCGACGTCGGCGGATCGCAGCTGCTTCGACGCCGACCATGGCGTTGCAAACGGCTGCGGGCTCGTCATGCGGTCGGCGAGATGGCCGACGAACAGCACGTAGAGATCGGAGAAATTGTATTCCTTGATCACGAAGTAGTTCGGCGTGGTCAGGAAGGCCGGACCATAGATGCCCTCCGGCTGCAGCAGCGAGGCCGATTGGGCCTGCTCGGTGGCGTTGAGCTTTTGCCCGCGCACCGGCACGAAGCCCGCCCGCAGCCACTGGCTGATCGGCTTCGTCACTTCGGGCACGCCCATCGTGCAGTCGGCATTGGCGGGTGCCGTAACCTCGTAGGCCCAGCGCACGCCCGCCTGCCAGCCCTTGTTGACGAGCTGCTGCGCGGCGGAAGCGAGCGCGTCCGGCACCGAGTGCCAGATGTCGACACGGCCGTCGCCGTCGAGGTCGACGCCGTGCTTGTAATACTCCGACGGCAGGAACTGGGTGTAGCCGGTCGCCCCCGCCCAGGACGAGCGCATCTCCTTGCGCGTCACCGCACCCTCGCCGAGGATCTTCAGCGCAAGGATGAACTCGGTGCGATACTGATCCTTGCGGCGGCCGACATAGGCTTGCGTCGCCACCACGCGCAGCGTGTCATAGGGCAGCGAATAGCGGCCGTAGTCGGTCTCGCGGCCCCAGATCGCCAGCACGATCGTCGGGGGAACGCCGAACCGCTTCTCAATCGCGTCGAGCGACGAGCGATACTTCTGCAACAGCCGCTGCCCCTCGGTGGCGAGCCGCGCGATCGAGGCTTCCTTGATGTAGTCGGCCGGCACCTGCACGAACTCGGCCTGCGCCGGCGCGCCGGTCTTGGGACGTCCCGGCAGGATCAGATCGGGCAGCTTGTAGTCGGGCTCGAGGGAGCGCGTCTCGCGATCGAAGGTTTCACGCGACACGCCGGCCGCCTTGGCCTCAGGCCACAGCGAGGCGATGAACTGGGTGAACGCGGCATCGGCGGCATATGCCGGCCGCTGCAGCGGCGCACAAAGCAGCAGCGCGCATGCGATGATGGTGGCTGGCCATTTCATGATCGATCTCACCCCGCGGAAACAGGCATTGCAACGTGGATTCGGCAATGTCAGAATTCAATTCTGGGTGGTAAGTTTTGCCATGCGCATATTTTTGTCATTTCCCTCCGAATTGGAATCGCAGGCTGACAACATCGCTCAGTCCTTGCGCAATTGCGACCATGACGTTTTCTTTTCGCACGACGATCTCCCGCCGGGCGACAGCTTCGATGCGCGCGTCGAAAAAGCCATCGAAAGCAGCGATTTTATGGTGTTCCTGATCTCACCGGAATCGGTGACCAAGGGGCGTTACACCTTGAGCGAGCTGGCCTTTGCCCGCAGCAAATGGCCGAACCCGAGCAATCGCGTGCTGCCGGTGATGATGGCGCCGACCCCGCTCGACCAGGTTCCGACCTATCTCAAGGCGGTCACGATCCTCGAACCTCAGGGCAGTGCCGCCGCCGAGACGCGCGCCGCGGTGGATCGCATGCTGGAGGCCAAGAGCGAGCAGTCGCGCGGGCCACTGAGCCTGCCGTTCCTCGTGCTGGCGCTGGCGTCCGCCATCGTGTGCAGCCTGGTCACGACCTATGCGCTCAACGTCCTGCAATATTCGTTCGTCGTCTCCGACGCAGGCGGGATCACGATCCTGCCCGGGGTGATCTTCGGCGCGGCGATCGCGACCTGCAATGTCATGTTCGGCGCGAAGGACCGGTTTCAGCTGGCGCTGGTGGTCGCCATCACGACCGCGGCCTGGATCGCGGCCTATGATGCGAGCGCGGTCACGCTTCAGGCGCTCGGCCAATATGCGAAGACCGTCCCGGCCGACGGCAATGCCGCAAGCCCGGCACAGATCACCGAGACGCTCGGCAACAACCCGTTGATGGGTTACCTGATCGGCGGCATCGGCGGCGCGGTCGGCGGAGCGATCACCATTCTCGGCGTGCTGCTGACCAACCCCGCCTTCAGGCGGATCGACAGCGTCGTGGTGACCTGGATCGCCGCCATCGCGGCCGGAACCATCTACGGCGCAATCGTCAGGCTGCCGACCCTGCTCGGCTGGCTGGTGCTGTTTGGCGTCTGGCAGAGCGCGTTCATCCTTGCCATGGCCCGCGGATTTCCGCGCGACGCGGCGCAGATCCCCGAATGGCTCGGCCGATCCGCGCCGACCTTGTTCGGCTCACGCGCGGCGCGGTGACGCCGCGCACAGAGCGTTTCCGAGCGAAGTGGGCACCGGTTCGCGTGAAGGAAACGCGTCAAGAAAGCCCCTAGTGTCCGGACTGCTTGGCGCCCTCGATCGAGTCGTTCGACAGCTTGTCGACGATGGCGATGCCGATCGCCGACAGGATGAAGACGCAGTGGATGATGGTCTGCCACATCACGCCGGTCTCGGTGTAGTTGCCCTTGCCTGACGACAGCGCGCCGGCCTCGATGAAGGTGCGCAGCAGATGGATCGAGGAGATGCCGATGATCGCCATCGCGAGCTTGATCTTCAGCACGCTGGCATTGACGTGGCTGAGCCATTCCGGCTCGTCGGGATGTCCCTGCAGATTGAGGCGCGACACGAAGGTCTCGTAGCCGCCGACGATCACCATCACCAGCAGGTTCGAGATCATGACGACGTCGATCAGGCCGAGGACGGCCAGCATGATCTGCTGCTCGCTGAAATCGAACGCATGGGCGAACAGGTGCCACAGTTCCTTCAGGAACAGCACCACATAAACGCCCTGGGCGATGATCAGCCCGACATAGAGCGGCAATTGCAGCCAGCGCGATCCGAAGATCAGCATGGGAACGGGACGCAGCGAGCGGCCCTTCAGAGGGACACGCGCGTCGGAAACAGCGGACATGTTGGAGTGCTCGCGGAATTGGAATTGCGGAGCGCTCTATCTACGCAATCCCGCGCGCTTGAAAAGCGACAACTGGCCGCAGATTGCGGCCGCGATACCGTCACGATCCTGCAAACAAGGAACAGTCGAACGCGGCACGATTGCCGCGCTCGACCGATCGAACCGATCAGCGCGTCAGCTTCTTGTACTTCACGCGGTGCGGAATGATGCTGTCCTGGCCGAGCCGGCGCATCTTGTCCTTTTCGTAATCCTGGAAGTTGCCCTCGAACCATTCGACATGGCTGTCGCCCTCGAAGGCCAGGATGTGGGTCGCGATGCGGTCGAGGAACCAGCGATCATGGCTGATGATGACGGCGCAACCGGCAAAATCCTCCAGCGCCTCTTCCAGCGCGCGCAGCGTGTCGACGTCGAGATCGTTGGTCGGTTCGTCGAGCAGCAGCACATTGGCGCCCGACTTCAGCATCTTGGCGAGATGCACGCGGTTGCGCTCACCGCCCGACAGCGCGCCGACCTTCTTCTGCTGGTCGGCGCCCTTGAAGTTGAACGACGAGCAGTAGCCGCGCGAGTTGACTTCCTTCTTGCCGAGCAGGATCAGCTCGTTGCCGCCGGAGATCTCCTCCCACACGGTCTTCTTGCCGTCGAGCGCGTCGCGCGACTGGTCGACATAGCCGAGATGCACGGTCTCGCCGACCGTGATGCTGCCCTTGTCGGGCGTGTCCTGCTCGGTGATCATCTTGAACAGCGTGGTCTTGCCGGCGCCGTTCGCGCCGATCACGCCGACGATGCCGCCGGGCGGCAGCTTGAAGCTGAGATCGTCGATCAGCAGCCGATCGCCGAAGCCCTTGCTGAGGCCTTCGAAGTCGACGACGTTGGCGCCGAGCCGCTCAGCGACCGGGATGATGATCTGCGCGGTCTGGGTCTGCTTCTCGCTCGCCTGCTTGAGCAGCTCCTCATAGCGCTGATAGCGCGCCTTCGACTTGGCCTGGCGGGCCTTCGGCGAGGACGCGACCCATTCCTGCTCGCGCGCCAGCGTCTTCTGATGGGCGGCGTCTTCGCGGCCCTCCTGCTCGAGCCGCTTCTGCTTCTGCACCAGCCAGGACGAGTAGTTGCCCTCGTAGGGAATGCCGCGGCCACGATCGAGCTCGAGGATCCACCCGGTGACGTTGTCGAGGAAGTAGCGATCGTGGGTCACGATCAGGATCGCGCCGGGGTAGTTGCGCAGATGGCCTTCCAGCCACGACACCGACTCGGCGTCGAGATGGTTGGTCGGTTCGTCCAGCAGCAGCAATTCCGGCTGGTCGAGCAGCAAGCGGCAAAGTGCGACGCGGCGGCGTTCACCACCCGACAGTTTCGTGACATCGGCATCGTCCGGCGGGCAGCGCAACGCATCCATCGCCTGGTCGACCTTGCTGTCGAGATCCCACAGGCCCTGGGCCTCGATCTCGTCCTGCAGCTTGGTCATCTCGTCGGCGGTCTCGTCCGAATAGTTGACGGCGAGCTCGTTGTAGCGGTCGAGGATCGCCTTCTGCTTGGCGACGCCTTGCATGACGTTCTCGCGGACCGAGAGTTTTGGATCGAGATGCGGCTCCTGCTCGAGATAGCCGACGCGAGCGCCCTCGGCGACCCAGGCCTCGCCATTATATTCCTTGTCGAGGCCGGCCATGATCTTGAGCAGCGTCGACTTGCCCGAGCCGTTGACGCCGAGCACGCCGATCTTGGCGTCCGGGTAGAAGCTCAGATGGATGTTATCGAGCACCTTGCGGGTCGGGTACGCCTTGGTCAGACCCTGCATGAAATAGATGAACTGGCGAGCCATCCGCTGTCCCTGGAATTGATCCGATTTAGAGGAAATTTTGCTGCCGCCGATGTAACGGCCGGCCCCTGAAAGCGCAACCGCGGGGCGGGCGTTTTCCATCCGTTCACCACGTTCTGTCCATTGGCCACGGGTGATTACGGGTTCGACACCATGTGAGCGCCGAATCACGACAATTGAAACCATCTTTTAATAAATCAGGCCAAAACTCGTCTGCAACGCCGAAAAACGGCGATTTTCGCGGCAGAACCGCGACCAAAACAGTTGAGGCCACACCATGGCTACCATCATTTCAGCACCGCTTTCGCGCCCGGTGACCAAATCCGAGGCGACGCTGTTCACCGAATTCCGCGCCTTCTGGCGGGCCTTCGCCGCCAAGGCTTTCAATCCCTACCGGCCGGAACTGCACTATATGCGCGGCCCGGGCCCGGCCTGCCGTGCCAAGCAGATGGCGTTGTCGCCGGCGGTCCGGTCGATGCTCGCCGACATCCGCACCGCGAAGACGCGCAAGCCGTCCTGAGCTTTCTAGCAATCGCCGCTTTTTGAAACCGCGGCGCTTGCGCGCCTGCCGATTGCGCGCGACCATCAGGGGATCTCGACGGTCGATTTCCTGCCGTTGCCCTCACCCTGAATGGACCTTCCGATGACGCGGCTCCGCTGTGCAATCCTCGACGACTATTTCGACATCGCGCTCTCGCTGGCCGACTGGCCGGCAATCAAGGATCGCGTCGAGGTCACGGTGTTCGACAAGCCGTTCGCGAGCGAGGCCGAAGCAGCCGGCGCGCTGAAGGATTTCGAGATCATCTGCGCGATGCGCGAACGCACTCCGTTCCCGAAGAGCCTGCTCGACGCGCTGCCCAAGCTGAAACTCCTGATCACATCGGGCATGCGCAACGCCGCGATCGATATGGACGCCGCCAAGGACCGCCAGGTGGTGCTGTGCGGCACCCAATATAGCCAGGATCCCACCGCGCCGCTGACCATGGGCCTGATCCTGGAATTGACCCGCGGCATCGGCCGCGAGAATGCGCGGATGCACGCCGGCGAGCCGTGGCAGAGCTTTGCCGGCACGGAGATCGAGGGCAAGACGCTCGGAATCATCGGCCTCGGCAAGCTCGGCAGCAAGGTCGCCGGCATGGCCAAGGTGTTCGGCATGAACGTAATCGCCTGGAGCCCCAATCTGACGCCGGAGAAGTGCAAGGAGGCCGGCGTCGGCTACGCCAGCAAGGACGAGCTGTTCGCGACATCAGACATCATCACCATCCATGTCGTGCTGAGCCCGCGCTCGCGCGGACTGGTCGGCGGCGCCGATCTCGCCCGCATGAAGCCGTCGGCCTATCTCGTCAACACCGCGCGCGGGCCGATCGTCGACGAAGACGCACTCCTTGTCGCATTGCGCGAGAAGACAATCGCAGGCGCCGGCATCGACGTGTTCTCGGTCGAGCCGCTGCCGACAGATCACCCGCTGCGCAAGCTCGACAACGTCGTGATCACACCGCATCTCGGCTACGCAACGCGCGAGAGCTTGCAGGCGCACTATCAGCAGATGGTCGCGTGCATCGACGCCTTCACCAAGGGCGGTGAGCCGCCGCGGCGGCTGGCCTGACCGCAGCATTCGCTGCGGCTAGAGCATGATCCGGAAAAGTGCGAAGCGGTTTTCCGAAAAGATCATGCTTAAACAAGAATCTAAAGCGCGATGACGATTCAACCTGATCTCATCGCGCTTTAGCCGAGCCAGCGGAAAGCGCGTTCGAGCTCGGCGCGGCCGTTCCGGTCATACCACCGCCCATGGGCGAGGATGATCCGCTCCGGGTTCCATTCGATCATGCGGGCGACGGCGGCCTTCAGCGCCCCCTTGTCACGCCGGAAGGTCAATCGCATGTCGCGCGGCGTGCTGCCGTCAGGATCGCGCACGCCGCCGATCCATGTCAGCAACCGCATCAATGGCGAGCGAATTCGGTCCGCTTCAAAGTTCTCGATCAGATCGGTCAGCAGCAAGGTCCGCGATTCCAGATGAAAGAACACGGTCTCCGTCATGTAGCTGCCCGCGACCGGAAGCGTTGCGATCCATTCATCCCACGGATAGCCCGATCGCGCCTCGAGTGGCTCGCCATCGAGAGCGAGCCGGCCGCCGGCCTGCTGTGCAATCCCGCGCGCAAGGAACACGCCCGCGTCGGGATAGGCCGCACGCCACTCAGGTATCCACCAATAGTGCAGGCGGTTCGGCCCGATGATCCAGCTCGGCACGCCAAGCGGCGCGATCTCGGCCTTGAGTTCATCCACCAACGGGGTCGGCGAGTGGATGAAGAGCCGCGCCCCCGGCAGACGAAGGATCGTCGCGCGCGTCGGGAACGGCATCTCGAGCCAGCGCGGGCCGAACCGGATCACCGGGCCGTCGACAATCCATACGTTGTCGGCAACCGGCTTCGGTGTGTTCAGCGGCGGATAGGTCAGGCGGGATTCGTGACGTGATTCTTGCATCGCATTGCCTCATAGCGGCAACGTCGAGACGGTCTGCTCGTTGCAACAAAAAAGGCGCGCCGTTCGCGCGCCTTTTCCAATGATGAGTTTGCCGGTTGGCCTAGCGCACCGTGACCGGCGCGGGCAGCGGCTGCACCGAGGTCGGCTGCGTGCCCGGCAGCGGCGCGGCCTGGGCCTGCGTCGGCGCGGGGGCCATCGGGTTCGCCGGCGCGGCGGATGCCGTCGTCGTTCCCGGCGGCGGGCCACCGGGCAGCACGACCACGCGGGTGCCGACCTTGGCGCGTTCAAACAGATCCGAGACGTCCTCGTTCAGCATGCCGATGCAGCCCGACGACACGAACTTGCCGATGGTCGACGGCTGGTTGGTGCCGTGAATGCGGTACACGGTCGAGCCGAGATACATCGCGCGGGCGCCGAGCGGGTTGCCGGGTCCGCCGGCCATGAAGCGCGGCAGATAGGGCTGACGCTCGATCATCTCCGTCGGCGGATGCCAATCCGGCCACTCGGCCTTGCGGGTGATCTTCTGCACGCCGGTCCAGGTGAAGCCGTCGCGGCCGACGCGGACGCCGTAGCGGATCGCCCGGCCGTTGCCGAGGATGTAATAGAGATAGGTGTTCGGCGTATCGACAACGATCGTGCCCGCCGGCTCCTTGGTCGCGAACGCCACTTCCTGGCGACGCAGATTCGGGGCCAGTTGCGCCGGGCCGTCTTCGGGCTGCTCGTCAGCCGGCAGCGACGCGATCTGCACCGGCTTGCCATTGGCATCGACCGGCGCCTGCTGCTGCGGCACGGCTCCAGTCACGCCCTCGGGCGGACGCATGCCGCCGCGGTCATCGCCATAGGACACACCTGCGGCCGGAACACCATTGTCGCGGTTGGCCTGCTGTGCGCCCGGACGATCGCCATAGATCACCGGCGGCGGCCCCATCGGACGGCCATAGCGCGGATCATCGGGCGACATCACCGGGCCAGTCGGCGCACCGCGCTCGGAATAGACCGGCTGCGAATTCATCGGGCGGCCGTAGCGCGGATCGTCCGGCGACATCACCGGACCGGTCGGCGCACCACGATCGGAATAGACCGGCGGAGCATTCATCGGGCGGCCATAGCGCGGATCATCCGGCGACATCACCGGGCCGGGCGGCGGCAGCGCGGCCGAATTGCGCGGCGCATCGTCATCGTCATTGATGGCGTCGAAATCCGGCATGTTGCCCTGCGAGTAGGGCTGCGGCGCGACCGAATAGGCCGGGCCCTGGGGAGCCGGATACCCCTGCTGAGCACGCGCGAGCGAAGTTCCTGCCAGGCCAAAAGCCGCGGCAGCGCAAATCGTCAGAATGCGGTTGATCATCATTGCTCTATTATAGTCCCCAAGCCACACCGGACTGTTAACGGCCCAATGCAGGAAGATAGCGGCGCATTCAAGACAAATCCGCGAAATCCGGGCTATTTCGGGCATTTGTGATTTGCCGTCAACGCTGCGGCAAAGATGTCTCATGGGTCGGGATTGTTTGTCCACGTGCCCAAAGTCATCAATCACCCGCATTTTGTAACAAACAGTCTCCGGGGGTTGCGATATCTTCGAATCGGCCTGATTCGCGTTCGCGACGCCGGCTTTCTTGTGTGGTCACCGCGTTCCCTCGACATCAAAGACCCTCCCGCAGAAGGGGGAACCCGCGCCCATGCTCCCCGGCCTTCGCTTCCTGTTCGCCGCGATCGTGCTGGCGATATCGCTCCTGGTGTTCGGGTTAGGGGCCGCCGCGCTGTTTCGCGCGGCGCATGAGGAATTCGCCAGTATTCCGGCCCGCCGGGCCCCGCCCGAGCCGCAGTTCGCACAGCAGCCAGAGGCCCCGCCGGTGCTCGCCATGGTGCGGGTCGATCAGCCCGCTGCGGACAAGACGACGACAGATGTTCCCGCCCCTGCGACCGCGACTGAGCCGGCGGTGTCTGAACCGGCCGCTGCCGCGGAGGCGCCGCCTGCTGCCGAGCCGGAGAAGCTTGCCGCGGTGAAGGCGGATGATGCGCCGCCGCCCGCCTCTCCCAAGGCCGAACCGCAAGCCGTGGAGACGCCCGCACCGGCGCAGCCCGCCGAGGTCGCTGCGCAGCCTCCGACCCCAGATCCGCCGCCGGCATCGCAGCCGACACCGGCCGCAAGCGAAGCGGCACCGGCCGCTGCCGAGCCCAAGGTCGCCGCAGTGGTTGATCCGCCCGCCGCAGCCAGCGAGCCCGCGCCACCGGCACCAGCAATGGTTGCGCCGGAGCCAGCACCGCCGCCGTCACCCGAGACCATCGCGGCCGAGACCAAGATCGCAACACTGGGCGGACCGGAAGTCGTCGTCGAACAACCGGCAGCGCCGAAGGCCACCGAGGCGAAGAAGCCGGAGCGCAATGCGACCAGCAAGCCGGCGCATCGCAAGGAGCGGCGGCGAATCGTCCGCGCGCGGCCGGTGGTGCGGCAGGCCGTTCAGCAGCAGCTCGATCCGTTCGGCAACCCGACCCTGGTGCCGCTCACGCGGCGCTAGAGCCTGATGAGATTAGGTTGAGCTGGAATGGCGTCGAAAGTTCACCTCTCCCTTGGGAGAGGTCGATTTGCGCAGCAATCCGGTGAGGGGTTACGGTCTATCGAGAGAGCAAGAGCCCTCACCCGGATTGCTGCGCAATCCGACCTCTCCCCACCGGGGAGAGGTGAAGCAAGACCGCGCCAAGCCGATTCAACCAAAACTCATGCCGCTTTAGGAGTATCGATCAGGCCGGCCCCGTCGCGATCGGCGGGCCGCTCGCCTGTCCCCATTCCGACCACGAGCCGTCATAGAGCGCAGTGTCGGTGACGCCGATCCGATAGAGCGCGAGCGTCAGCACGCCGGCCGAGACGCCCGAGCCGCAGCTCGTAATAATCGGCGCATCGAGCTTCACGCCCGCCCCAGAGAACGATTTGCGCAGATCGTCGAGCGGCTTCATCTCGCCGGTCGCGGCATCGAACAGCTGGTTGTAGGGCACGTTGCGCGCCCCCGGGATGTGACCGGCGCGGATGCCCGGCCGCGGCTCCGGCGCGCGGCCCTCGAAGCGATCGGCGGCGCGCGCATCGATCACCTGCTCCTTGCGGCTTTCGACATTGGCGATCATCTGCTCGATGCTGCGGACCCTCTTCGGATCGTAGCTCGCGTTGAACGTCGCAGGCTTCGGCTTCACCTCACCGCTCTCGACCGCCCTGCCCTCGGCGCGCCACTTCTTCAGACCGCCGTTGAGGATGCGCACATTGCGATGGCCGTAGGACAGGAACATCCACCAGGCGCGGGGTGCTGCGACCCAGCCGCCGGCATCATAGATCACGACAGTGTCGGCATTGCCGACGCCGAGCCCGCCGATGTCGCGGCCGAACTGCTCGGCGCTCGGGAACATATGCGGCAGCGGATTGGAATGGTCCGACACCGCGTCGACGTCGAAGAACACCGCGCCGGGCAGATGCGCGGCGAGATAATCGTCCTTCGGCAGCGGCAAAACGCCGGGCAGCTTGAAGGTCGCGTCGAGCAGTTTGACGTTGGCATCGCCGAGATGCGCGGCCAGCCATTCGGTCGAAACGAGCGGATCGTCGGCAACGGTCATGATCTGATGTCCTTGCGGGCCTGGGGCTTCTTAGCCCTTCTTCTTCGGCTCCCACGCCTCGATCGGGCCGCCGGCCTCGCGCCAGGCAGCAAAGCCGCCCCCCATATGCGCGACCGGCTTCAGGCCCATGTCCTTTGCGGTCTTGGCGGCCAGCGCCGAGCGCAGGCCGCCGGCGCAGTGGAAGATGAACTTCTTGTCTTCCTGGAAGATCGGCTTGGCATAGGGGCTGTTCGGATCGATCCAGAACTCGAGCATGCCGCGGGTGCAGGAGAATGCGCCGGGGATCTTGCCGTCGCGCTCGATCTCGCGGGGATCGCGGATGTCGACGATCACGACGTCGTTCTTGCCGATCATCGTGATCGCATCGGCCGCGCTGATGGTCTCGATCTCGGCATTGGCCTCGTCGATCATCACCTTGATGCCGCGGTGGATGTTCTGGGGCATGGGGCTCTCCCTTGTCTTTGTCTTTTGCCACCGTCATTCCGGACAGACGCGAAGCGGCTGATCCGGAATCTCGAAATTCCGGGTTCGATGCTTCGCATCGCCCCGGAATGACGGAAGTTATTACCGCACCAGCTCCCGCATCGCGTTCTCCAGACCCTCGATCGTGATCGGATACATGCGCTCGGAGAACAGGCGGCGGATGATGGTGGTCGATTCCGAATAGTCCCAGTGCTTCTGCGCCACCGGATTGAGCCACACCGCGTGCGGATAGGTGCGGGTGATGCGGTCGAGCCAGACCGAGCCGGCCTCCTCGTTGACATGCTCGACCGAACCGCCGGGCACCATGATCTCGTAAGGGCTCATCGAGGCGTCGCCGACGAACACCACCTTGTAGTCGTGCGGGTACTTGTGCAGCACGTCCCAGGTCGGCGTTCGATCGGTGAAGCGCCGCTTGTTCTGCTTCCAGACGCCTTCATAGAGGCAGTTGTGGAAGTAGAAATATTCCATGTGCTTGAATTCGCTCTTGGCGGCCGAGAACAGTTCCTCGACCTGCTCGATATGCGAATCCATCGAGCCGCCGATATCGAAGAACACCAGCACCTTGACCGCATTGCGCCGCTCGGGGCGCATGTGCACGTCGAGATAGCCGTGGTTGGCGGTCTCCTTGATCGTGGTGTCGAGGTCGAGCTCGTCGGGCGCGCCGGTACGCGCGAACTTGCGGAGCCGCCGCAGCGCGACCTTGATGTTGCGGATGCCGAGCTCGACATTGCCGTCGAGGTCCTTGAACTCGCGCTTGTCCCACACCTTCACGGCGCGGTTGTTGCGGTTCTTCTCCTGCCCGATCCGCACGCCCTCGGGATTATAGCCGTGGGCGCCGAACGGCGAGGTGCCGGCGGTGCCGATCCACTTGCTGCCGCCCTGGTGGCGGCCTTTCTGTTCCTCGAGCCGCTTCTTCAAGGTCTCCATGAGCTTGTCCCAGCCCATGGCCTCGATCTGCTTCTTCTCTTCCTCGGTGAGATATTTCTCGGCGAGCTTCTTCAGCCACTCCTCGGGGATCTCCGCCTTGCCCATGGCGTCGAGCAGGCTCTCGAGCCCCTTGAACACGGTGCCGAACACGCGGTCGAACTTGTCGAGATTGCGCTCGTCCTTCACCAGGGCGGCGCGCGACAAATAATAGAAGTTTTCGACCGTCTGTTCGGCGAGGTCGGCGTCGAGCGCTTCCATCAAGGTCAGATATTCCCGGAGCGTCACGGGGACCTGGGCGTCGCGCAGTGATGTGAAGAACTGGAGGAACATGGTTACTTAGATCGCCCGCCCTGCCGGTGCCGTCAAGGGCCCCTACCCCGCCCGTTCCGGCGGATCAGCCATTCACTTTCACTTAACCACCCCGGCCAGCTTCGGCTCCCGGCGGCGAAACGTGACGTTAAGATGGGACGTTGATCACTGGAGCTAACACGACGCCAGTGGACCCGATCGCCTTGCCCCACCGCAACGCCAAGCTGCCGAAACTGTTCTCGCCGACGGCGATCGTCGCCGCCGTGGTGACGGCGATGAGCATATTCGTGCTGGGTCTGCTGATCTGGAAGGCGGTCGAGGCGCGCACCACGGCCCTGTCGCAGGGCGAACGCGACATCCGCAACCTCACCCATTCGCTGGCGGAACACGCCTCCCATTCGGTCCAGGCGATCGACGTGGCCATGAACGCCATGGTCGACCTGCTGAAATACCAGAAGCCCCGCGTCGACCGCTTCAACGCGGCCTTGCGCAAGACCGCGGATGCGCTGCCGCAGATCAAGGAGATCGGCGTCATCGACCCCGACGGCAACCGGATCTACTCCTCGGCCGCGGAGCTGCCGGCCCACAACAACGCCGATCGCGGCTATTTCATCAGCCATCGCGACTCGCCGGACGCGACGCTGCATATCAGCGAGCCGTTGCAGTCCCGCCTGACCGGGCATCAGACCATCGTGCTGTCGCGACGCGTCACCAGGGAGGACGGCAGCTTCGGCGGCGTGCTGTTTGCGACCATCGAAAGCGGCTTTTTCGACCAGTTCTACCAGGCCTTCGAATTCGGTCCGCATGCCGGAATTACCCTGCTCCGCCTCGACGGCGTCGTTCTGGCGCACTGGCCGGCGGGCAAGTGGAGCAAGGAGGTTTCCGCGGCCTTCAAGGCGCAGATCCAGCAGGACCGGACGGGCTATAGCAGGACCACATCGCCGTTCGATGGACGCGTCAAGTTTCTCGGCTTCGAGCGCGCATCGCAATATCCGATCGTGGTCACCGTCGCCTTGCCGGAAGCGCAGGTGCTCGCCGCATGGCATGAGGATCTGCGCAACGACCTGTTCGTTGCCGTGATTCTGATGGGAAGCGTCATCCTGTTCGCCATCCTGTTGGGCAAGGAGTTTGCCAAGCGGGCCAAGGTCGCGCGGATGCTCAGGGAGCGCGAGGCGCGCTACCGGCTGCTGGCCGACAACATCGCCGACGTCGTGATCCTGCTCGACCGCAACGGCCGCTTCCTGTTCGTGTCGCAGTCGGTCGAGACCATCCTCGGCCGCAAGCCGGACGATCTGATCGGCAAATCCTGTTTCGAGTTCGTGCATCCCGATCACCTCGCCGACGTCGCCAAGGCGACATCGGAACTGACCAATTGGACCACCACCAAGACCGTCGAATTCAAGACCTTCCGCGCCGACGGGACCGAGGTCTGGGTCGAGATCAACTTCAAGCTGGCCGGGATTGCGGAAGACCATCAGGCCATCGAGGTCGTCGGCGTGCTGCGCGACGTGACCGAGCGCCGCAAGATGGAGGACGAGCTCAACGCGCTGAACGTCCGCCTGTCCGAGCTTGCGACCACCGACGGCCTGACCGCGCTCGCCAACCGCCGCAGCTTCGACAGCGCGTTGCCGCGCGAGTTCCGCGACCGCGAGCTGATCTCCCTGATCATGCTCGACATCGATCACTTCAAGGACTTCAACGACACCCAGGGCCATCAGGCCGGCGACGAATGCCTGAGACGGGTGGCGCGCGTGATCGCCGATGCCACCACCAACACCACGGCCATGGCGGCGCGCTACGGCGGCGAGGAATTCGCGATCATCCTGCCCGGCGTCGGCGAAGAGGATGCGCTGAAGGTCGCCGAAGCGATGCGCCTCACGGTGCGATCGCTGGCGATCGCCAATCCGGCCGCGCGCCGCGGCGTGGTCTCGATCAGCCTCGGCATCGCCAGCCGATCGGCTGCGACCGCGAACGAGACCGAACTGCTCGGCCAAGCCGATCTCGCACTCTATGAGGCGAAACGCAGGGGACGCGACTGCGCGGTGCTGGCCTCGTCGCTCGCGGGTGACAGTCATTCCGCAGGGCGGAAACAGTACGCCTGACATACTATGCGCCAGCTGCTTATGCGCTGGCTGCCGTTCAGGGTACCGCTGCGCTGCGGAATCCGCCCTAGACCGCCCGGCGTTTTCATTTACAATTGCGCCTGACAAGACAATGGGCAGGACGTTTGAATGGGCATCATTGCGGCACTGGTGATCGGTGCGATTGCCGGCTGGCTCGCCGGGCTGATCGTCCGCGGCGCGGGCTTCGGGCTGATCGGCAACATCGTGGTCGGCATCATCGGCGCGCTGGTGGCGGGCTGGCTGTTGCCGCAACTCGGCGTCAGCCTCGGCAGCGGCACGGTCCGCGACATCGTCAACGCGACGATCGGTGCTGTGGTCGTGCTGGTGATCCTGTCGCTGATCAGACGAGTCTGATCGAACAATTTGCAATTCCCACGGCCGCTGCGAGAGCGGTCGTTTCATGTTGAGGCCGAACCGGCCAGCGAACGAAACAAGGCAAAGAGATAGATGAAATTCACGGGTACCAAGGACTACGTCGCCACCGATGACCTCAAGGTCGCCGTCAACGCCGCCATCGTGCTCGAGCGCCCGCTGCTGGTGAAGGGCGAGCCCGGCACCGGCAAGACCGTGCTGGCCGAGGAAGTCGCCAAGGCGATCGACGCGCCGCTTCTGACCTGGCACATCAAATCGACCACCAAGGCGCAGCAGGGCCTCTACGAGTACGACGCGGTGTCGCGCCTCCGCGACAGCCAGCTCGGCGACGCCCGCGTGTCCGACATCAAGAACTACATCAAGCGCGGCAAGCTGTGGGAGGCCTTCACCAACGAGAAGCGCCCGGTGCTCCTGATCGACGAGATCGACAAGGCGGACATCGAATTCCCCAACGACCTGCTGCTCGAACTCGACCGCATGGAGTTCCACGTCTACGAGACCGGCGAGACCATCAAGGCGAAGCTGCGCCCGATCGTGATGATCACGTCGAACAACGAGAAGGAACTGCCGGACGCGTTCCTGCGCCGCTGCTTCTTCCACTACATCAAGTTCCCCGACACCGAGACGATGGGCAAGATCGTCGACGTGCACTTCCCCGGCATCAAGAAGCGCCTGGTGGAGGAAGCGCTGCGGATCTTCTTCGAGGTGCGCGAGGTTCCGGGCCTGAAGAAGAAGCCCTCGACCTCCGAGCTGCTCGACTGGCTCAAGCTGCTGCTCAACGAGGACATCACGCCCGAGATGCTCCGGGAGCGCGATCCGCGCAAGCTGATCCCGCCGCTGCACGGCGCGCTGCTCAAGAACGAGCAGGACGTGCATCTGTTCGAGCGGCTGGCGTTCCTCAGCCGCCGCGAAGTCTAGTTTCGAGATCGGCGGACGCCGGGGCGATGGCTCCGGCGTTTTGCTTCCAGTGCTCAACAACAAGCCAACAAACAAGAAGACCAGGGAAGATGAACGTCCAGACCCAGATCCGTGCCGCCGAGCCGGTCACCACAGAGCATTTCGACGTCCTGATCGCAGGCGCCGGCATTTCCGGCGTCGGCGCCGCCTACCACCTCACCACGCAATGCCCGGGCACCAGCTTCGTGGTGCTGGAGACGCAGAAGACCTTCGGCGGCACCTGGTCGACCCACCGCTATCCCGGCATTCGCTCCGACAGCGACCTGCACACTTTCGGCTATCGCTTCAAGCCGTGGACCAGCGCGCCGATCGCGAGCGCAGCGGAGATCCTGAAATACATGGGCGAGGTGATCGAGGAGAACGACCTCAACTGCCACATCCGCTATCGCCACACCATCACCGCGGCGAAGTGGTCGAACGAGACCAATCTCTGGACCATCGATGCCACCCGCATCGACACCGGCGAGCGGCTGCGCTTCACCACCAACTTCTTCTGGATGTGCCAGGGCTACTACCGCCACGACGCGGGCTATACGCCCGAATGGACCGACATGACGAAGTTCAAGGGTACGGTCGTGCATCCGCAGACCTGGCCCGACGACCTCGACTACAAGGGCAAGCGCGTCATCGTGATCGGCTCCGGCGCCACCGCCGCGACCCTGATCCCGGCGATGGCCAAGGATGCCGGCCATGTCACCATGCTGCAGCGGTCGCCGACCTATTTCCGCACCGGCCGCAACGCGATCGAGATCGCCGAGGAGCTGCGCCGGCTGCAGGTCGACGAGGCGTGGATCCACGAGATCACCCGCCGCAAGATCCTGTTCGAGCAGGATGCCTTCACCAAGCGGACCTTCGCCGAGCCGGAGGGCGCCAAGAAGGACCTGCTGGCGGCGGTCGAGGCCGTTCTCGGCAAGGACTACGACATCGCCACCCACTTCACGCCGCGCTACCGGCCGTGGCGGCAGCGCATCGCCTTCATTCCGGATGCCGACCTGTTCCACGCCATCAAGGGCGGCAAGGCGTCGGTCGTCACCGACGAGATCGACCGCTTCACCGAGAAGGGCATCCTGCTCAAGTCCGGCAAGGAGCTCGAAGCCGACATCATCATCACCGCGACCGGCTTCCACCTCTCCGCCAATGGCGGCATCGACTTCGAGATCGACGGCAAGCCGCTCGACTTCAAGGACACCGTGACCTATCGCGGCATGATGTTCACCGGCGTGCCGAACCTCGTCTGGGTGTTCGGCTATTTCCGCGCCAGCTGGACCCTGCGCGTCGATCTGGTCGGCGACTTCGTCTGCCGCATGCTCAAGCACATGAAGGCAACCGGCGTGAACAAGGTAACGCCGGCGCTGCGCCCCGAAGACCACAACATGCCGCTGCTGCCGTGGATCGATCCGGAGAACTTCAACCCCGGCTACATGATGCGCGGCATGCACCTGTTGCCGAAGCGCGGCGACAAGCCGGAGTGGCAGCACAACCAGGACTACTGGGCCGAGAAGGACGAATTCCCGGCGATTGATCTCGACGACAAGGCGTTCGTCTACGGCTGAGCTGCTTCTGCTTTCCGGTCTCCAACGGCGACACACCCAACGCTGTCGTCCCGGCGAAGGCCGGGACCCATACTCCGCGGCGGATGTTGTCGACGGAATTCGTCATTCCACTGGCGCTCAACAATGAGCATCGGTGGTTATGGGTCCCGGCCTTCGCCGGGACGACGCTGAACGGCTATCGTCGTACCTATCCGCTTCCTCACGCATACTCCGGCAGCTTCGCCGCCGCCTCGGGCGTCTTGCCGCGGATCATGTCGGAGGCCTTGTCGGCGATCATCAGGGTCGAGGCGTTGAGATTGGCCGAGATCATCCGCGGCATGATCGAGGCGTCGATCACGCGCAGGCCTTCCATGCCGTGGACCCGAAGCTGGTCGTCGACCACGGCCCACGATGCATCCGCCGGTCCCATCCGGCAGGTGCAGCCGGGATGGAAGGTGGTAGTGCCGCGTTGGGTCGCGGCCGCAAGCAGCTCCTCGTCGCTCGTGACCTTCGGACCGGGAAAGTCCTCATAGGCGAAATACGGCTTGAGCGGCTCGGAGGCGAGCAGCCGGCGCGCCAGCTTCATGCCGGCGACGACGACGCGGCGATCGATCTCCTCGGCGAGATAATTGGTCTGGATGATCGGCGGCGCGAACGGATCGGCCGAGCGGATTCGGACATAGCCGCGGCTCTCCGGCCGCTGCTGCCATGAGGCAACCGTCATGCCGGGTTCGTCCTCGAGCTGGCCCTGCACGCCTTCCTTGTAGCTCGCCGGCGTGAAGGTGAGTTGCAAATCGGAGCTCTCGGTGGTCTCGCCGGAATGCCAGAAGCAGTAAACCATGGTCGGCGACAGCGACAGCAGCCCGCGCCGCGTCGTCGCCCATTTGATCGCCTCGCCCCACAGGCTGAAGCCGCGGCGCAGCTCGTTGATGGTCCGGATGTTCTTGACCCGCGCCACCGAACGCGGCGCGTAGTGATCCTGCAGGCCTTCGCCGACACCCGGCAGCGCGTGGCGCACCTCGATGCCGTGCGACTGCAGCAGGTCGGGCGAGCCGACGCCGGAGAGCTGCAACAGCTGCGGCGAATTGTAGGCGCCGCCGGAGAGGATGACCTCCTTGGTGGCGCGGATCTCCAGCGGATCGCCGTGCTTGCCGCCGCGGTTGTAGCGTACGCCGACCGCGCGCTTGCCCTCGAAGATGATGCTGGTGACATGGGCATGCGTGCGCACATCGACATTCGGCCGCTTTCGCGCCGGATGCAGGAAGGCGGTGGCGGCGCTGACCCGGCGGCCGTTCAGGATGGTGCGCTGGCAATACGACACGCCCTCCTGGATCTGGCCGTTGTAATCAGGATTGCGCGGAATGCCGAGGCTGACCGCGCCCGCCATGAAGGCCTCGCAGAGCGGGTCCTGCCAATCCATCGTGGTGACGGTGAGATTGCCGTCGCGGCCACGATAAGTGTCGTCGCCCTCGCCGATCCTTCGCTCCATGCGCCGGAAATACGGCAGCACGTCGGGATAGCCCCAGCCGCGATTGCCGAGCTGCGCCCAGGTGTCGAAATCCTGGCGCTGGCCGCGATTGTAGATATGGCCGTTGATCGAGGACGAGCCGCCGAGCGTCTTGCCGCGCGGCGCGTAGATGCTGCGCCCGCCGGTATAGGGACCAGGCTCCTGCTGGTAGGCCCAGTTCACGCTCTTCATGTGGAAGGTCTTGATGAAGCCGGCCGGCAGATGGATGTAGGGATGCCAGTCGCTCGGCCCCGCCTCGAGCACGCACACCCGCGTGCCCGCGTCCTCACTCAACCGGTTGGTCAGCACGCTCCCGGCGGAGCCCGCGCCGATGATCACATAATCGAACGTTTCCATCGTCTCGTTTCTGGCGCCGACCACAGTGTCAGCGCGGCTTTTCGTTGAGTTGATAGTTGAGATGCGCCTTCACCGTCGGCCATTCGCTGGCGATGATGCTGTAAACCACGGTGTCGCGCAACGTGCCGTTGGGCGCGATCTGGTGGCTGCGCAGGATGCCGTCCTGCTTGGCACCCAAACGCTCGATGCCGCGCCGGCTCTGGTGATTGAAGAAGTGCGTGCGGAACTCGACCGCGATGCAATCGAGCTTCTCGAAGGCATGTTGCAGCAGCAGCAGTTTGCACTGCGTGTTGACCGCGCTGCGCTGCACGCGCTTGGCGTACCAGGTCGAGCCGATCTCGACGCGGCGGTTCGGCGTGTCGACATTCATGTAGGTGGTCATGCCCGAGATCCGGCCATCGGCATCGAACACCGTGAACGGCAGCATCGAGCCGGCCTTCTGCAGGCCAAGCCTGCGGTCGATCTCTTTCGCCATGTTCTCTGCTTGCGGAATCGCGGTGTACCAGAGCTTTGACAGCTCGCCGTCCTTCACCGCCTCCGTCACTCCAGCGAGGTGATCATGCGACAGCGGTTCGAGCCGCGCATGCGCGCCGCGAAGGGTGACCGGTTCAAGCCAGGGCATTTTGTTATCCTTCGTCTGTAGTCTCGCGCGACCTTAACCGTCATTGCGAGCGAAGCGAAGCAATCCATCCGTCCACATATGCGGATCGATGGTTTGCTTCGTCGCTTCGCTCCTCGCAATGACGGTGGGCTCGATCACTTGTTCAGAAAATTCAGCGGCAATCCCGGCCGCGACCAGTCCATCGCGATCAGCTCACCCTTGCCCGACAGCGTGATGTAGGCAGTCTTTAGATCGGGACCACCGAAGGCGATGTTGGTGGTGACGCGGTCGCCGGTCGGCACCTGCTCGACCACGGTGCCATCGGGCGCGATCACCGAGATGCAGCCCGAGATCAGGGTCGCGACGCAGACATTGCCGTTCGCTTCGACCGCGAGTGAATCAAACATCTGGTAGCCGCCGAGCCCCGCGATCGGCTTTCCCCGCTCGCCGCGATAGATCACGTCGCGCGGCTTGATGGTGCCCGGCTCGGACAACTCATAAGCCCACAGCCGCGCCGTCGGCGTCTCGGCGATGTAGACGGTCTTCTCGTCCGGCGAGAGACCAATGCCGTTGGCCGGCAGGATGCCGTGCACGGCCTCGACGATCTCGTTCATGCCGGGCTTCAGGTAATAAAACGCGCCGACATCCATGTCGCGGGCGCGGCGCTTGCCGAGATCGGAGAACCAAAGGCCGCCCTGTCTGTCGAACACCAGGTCGTTCGGCCCGCGCAGCTCATGCTCGCCGCACTTCGTCACCACGGTCTCGACCTTGCCGGATTGCAGATCGACGCGCTGGATCGAGCCGCCGAGATAATCCTCCGGCTGCGGTCCCGGCATGATCATGTTCTTGGTCGGGATCCAGGAGAAGCCGCCATTGTTGCAGATGTAGATCTTGCCGTCGGGACCGAGCGCGGCACCGTTCGGGCCGCCCGGCACCTTGGCGACGATCTCCTTGCGCCCGTCCGGATAGACCCGGGTCAGCCGCTGGCCGCGGATTTCGACCAGCACGACCGAGCCGTCGGGCATCACGACGGGACCTTCGGGAAACTCGAGATCGGTGGCGAGAACTCGGATATTGGCCATGGCATCCTCCCGGCTCTTTGGCTGCCGGCGGTCTCCGAACGGCCCCGCACGTGCAACGTTGTTGTTTCATCCTGTTATGGCAAACGGGGTTTGGCTTGCCAAGCAATCCGGGGCGCAACGCTGCCCGGCGTTGGGGTGGGATGATGCGGCAGAGAGGATGTCGTCCCGGCGAAGACGCGATGTCGCCACATCCACAGGTGTCGTCCCGGCGAAGGCCGGGACCCATCACCACAGGGCTGAGTTGTTAAACAAGGCTGCGGCCACGGCGTCGCGCAACAATGAGCATCGATGGTTATGGGTCCCGGCCCCCGTGCGCAATTGCGCACTAGGCCGGGACGACATCGAGTATGTTGCACGGTTGGTGAGTCACACATCCGCGTGCTCGCGGCAAGTTTCGCCCGAGCTTTGCTCTTCGGCCCGCCTTGTCGCACCTTACTCTACGTCGTTCCCCGATGCGCAATTGCGCATCTGTGAATGACGAAACGCTAGCTCAGCGAGCCCGCGTGCACCCACCAGCCGGGATGGTCGGCGCGGAGTTTTTCGCCGGCGGCCTCGGCGTCGGCATCGGTTCCGAACACGGCAAAGCAGGTCGCGCCGGAGCCCGACATGCGCACCAGGCGAACGCCGGTGGTCGCGCGCAGCGCGGACAAGACGTCACTGATGACGGGCTCGATGCGCGCCGCGGGGGCTTCGAGATCGTTGGTGCCGCGCGAAAGCGCTGCGATCCAATCGTCGACCGCGCGGCCGGCCTCCGGCCAGGCCGGCGCCTGCATCACGACATCGGTGGCGCCGATCAGGAGTTCGCCATGGCGCAGGCCGAGCGCATTGAAGACGTCCTTGGTCGCGACCGGCACGCGCGGATTGACCAGCACGGCCGGCATTTTCGGCAGGTCGAGCGGGAGCAGGCCCTCGCCGACGCCAGTCATGTCGCAGGCGCGCGAGGCGACGCACACCGGCACGTCGGCGCCGGTCTGCAACGCGACCTCCATGATCCTGCTATCGTCGAGCGAGAGCTCGTTGAGCCGCGCCAACAGCCGCAGCGCCGCCGCGGCATCCGCCGAGCCACCGCCGATGCCGGCCGCAACCGGCAGCACCTTCTCCAGCGTGAAGTGGCCGACCTCGAGATCCACGACGCGCTCGCCGAGCAGCCGCGCGGCCTTGAGCACGAGATTCTCGGAAGTATCGCCGCAGGCGTCGGCCAGCGGTCCCGCCATCGTCAGCGACAGCTCCGGGCCCGGCTCGAGCGTGAGACGATCGGCGCAATCGGCAAACGCGACGACGCTCTCGAGATCGTGAAACCCATCGACGCGCCGTCCGACAACCTTCAACGTCAGGTTGACCTTGGCACGCCCTTCTTCAATCAGCGCCGGCACGGCGATAAACCCCTAAAAAACAAACATCGTGATGCGATTAGCGTAAATCGCCGTACGATCCTATCCCTTTGTTTGGACGGAAATTCCGGGATTTGGGGGCTGTATTAGCCTGGCTTCACCTCTCCCGCTTGCGGGGGAGGCAAAGGAAGAGGCTCAGCGCGCGGCAACCGCTGCCGTCTAACCGCATCAGCCGCCGTCGTCCCTGCGAAAGCAGGGACCCATAACCATCGATAATTATTGTTGTAGACTGCCCGAACGACGAATTCGGTTCACAACATGCGCCGCGGAGTATGGGTCCCTGCTTTCGCAGGGACGACACCGAGTTTACCGCACCAACAAACCCTAGCCGCCCTTGCCGTCGTCGTCCTTCTTCTTGTCGGCGGCGGCGGCGTTCGAGGTGTCGTCCGGCAGGCCGTTGTCGATCTTGGCCTGGATCTTCGGCAGCTCTTCCGGCTCGGGCTTGAGGTCGCGGGCATGCGCCCACTGGAACTTGGCTTCCAGGGTGCGGCCGACGCGCCAGTAGGCGTCGCCGAGATGGTCGTTGATGGTCGGATCTTCCGGCTTCAGATCGATCGCGCGCTCGAGGTTCTTCACCGCCTCGTCGTAATTGCCGATCCGATAGTAAGCCCAGCCGAGGGAGTCCACGATGTAGCCGTCGTCAGGGCGCTGATCGACGGCACGCTTGATCATCTTCATGCCTTCGTCGAGGTTGATGCCCTGGTCGATCCAGGAATAGCCGAGATAGTTCAGCACATGCGGCTGCTCGGGCTGCAGCTCGAGCGCCTTGCGCATGTCGGCCTCGGCCTTATTCCACTGCTTGGAGCGCTCCTCGCAGATGCCGCGGTAGTAATAGGTGACCCAGGCATTCTTGTCGCCGCTGCCGGCCGGCAGCGCGTCGATCGCCTGCGAATAGGTGGTGGCGCAGTCGGCGAACTTCTTGCGGCCGCGCTCGATGTTGCCGAGCGCCAGGATCGCCTCGATGTCCTTCGGCTGATCCGCGGTGACCTCCTTGAGGATCTTGATCGCCTCGTCGCTGCGGTCGGCGGCGTCGAGGTTGGTCGCGAGCTGGATCTGCGCGTTGCGCTTCAGCGGCGACGACGCCGGCATCCGCTCATAGACCTTGATCGCCATCTGCGGCTTCTTCACCGATTCATAGAGATCGGCGAGCGACAGCAGCGCCAGCGGATGGTTGGGCTGCAGATAGAGCGCGAGCTGCAGGTAGACCAGCGCGAGGTCCTCGCCGCCGCGGCGGGTCAGCGTCGCGCCGATGCCGTACAGCGCTTCGGCTGCGCCGGCCTGCGGGCTGTCGACCAGCGGCGGCAGCTTCTTGCCGGCCTTGGTCTCCTTGATGCCTTCCAGCACCAGCGGATGGCGCGGTAGCTTCTTGTCGAACGCCTCGTACATCGCGGTGGCGGCGGCTGCATCCTTGTTGCGCGAGGTCCAGCGCGCATATTCGTCGACCGTGCGCAGCATCGAATCGTCGAGCTTGTAGACCTTCTCGAAGCGGGCGCCGGCATCTTTCTCCTTGCCGGACAACTCGTAGATCATGCCGGCGTGCAGGTCCTTGAAGATCGGATACCATTCGGGGCCGGTCAGCTTGTCGATCGAGGCGACCGCGCCCTTGCTGTCGCCGGCGCCATAGGCCGCCCAGGCCGACAGCAGCGTCGCCACCAGATCGGTGATCGGGCCGCGCACCGACTGGTTGATGTTGGACTGCGCCGCGGCGTACTTCTTCAGCTTGAGGTCGCGCACGCCGACCACGAGGCGGGCGACGCGGTTGGCCTTGTCCTGGGTCAGAATGCGGTCGGCGAGCTTGACCGCCTCGTCGATGTCGCCGTCGGCGAGCGAGGAGATGAAGGCGCGGTCGAGCAGCTCGGAATTCTTCGGATCGGTGCGCAGCGCCGAGCGGTAGAACGCCGCGGCCGAGGCCGCATCGCGTTCGACACTGGCGTGGCGGGCGGCGAGGTAGCTGCCGGCCGTGGTCAGCGATTTCAGATCGTTCTTGGACGGGAATTGGGCGGTATTGTCGGTCGGATGTTCCGGCGTTTGCGCCGCCAGCTGCGCAGGCACGGCAAGCGCCGCGGCAGCGAGAAGGGCAATCGTCAAGCGGTTGAAACGGGTGGACAGCATCACGGTCGCCTTGCTCCAGGGATTTACGCCAAGATGGATTTTACGGCCAAGATCTTGCGATCAGTCTCAAAATGCGAACCCAAGCGGCGGCATCACGGCGAGCGACAATGCCGCTTTTGGCGGTTATCCGCAAGGATCGCCCAAAGGCAACCCGTGACGAATCAATTGGCAGATTAGGCCCTTAGATCCGCCGATCCAGCCAGCCCCCGCAAGACGCTCCCACTATGGCGGTATCGTGACCGGGCCGGGCATATTCGCGCGCAGACGCAAAAAGCGCCGGATCCTGACGCCACGACACCTTGTTCCGAGTTTCCTGACGTATCCGACAGTGCAATCCGGCCGCTTCCGCAAGGCAAAGGCCAAGCGGAGGTTGCGGCGGGCTGCGCTCGGCCTCACGCAAATGTGGTCGGCTTACATCGCCTCGTAGTTCGGACCGCCGCCGCCCTCCGGAGGAACCCAGGTGATGTTGCCGTTGGGATCCTTCACGTCGCAGGTTTTGCAGTGGACGCAGTTCTGGGCGTTGATCTGGAAACGCGGTCCTGCGGATTCCTCGACCCACTCGTAGACGCCGGCCGGGCAATAGCGGTTGGAGGGACCGGCGAACACGTCATGTTCCGACGTCTTCTGCAGGTTCATGTCGGCGACCTTGAGATGGACCGGCTGGTCCTCCTCATGGTTGGTGTTGGACAGGAATACCGACGACAGCTTGTCGAACGAGATCTTGCCGTCCGGCTTCGGATAGGCGATCGGCTGGTGCTGCTTGGACGGATCGAGCGTCTTGCGGTCCGGCTTGGCGTGCGACTGGGTACCGAACAGCGAGAAGCCGAGCGTGTTGCACCACATGTCGAAGCCGGACAGTGCCATTCCGAGCAAATTGCCGAACTTCGACAGCAGCGGCTTGGCGTTGCGGACCTTGAACAGGTCCTTGCCGATCGCCGACGAACGCCAGGCATTTTCATACTCGACGAGCTCATCATTGGCGCGGCCGGCGCCGAGCGCGGCAGCGACGTGCTCGGCGGCGAGCATGCCGGAGCCCATCGCGTTGTGGACGCCCTTGATGCGCGGCACGTTGACGAAGCCCGCGGCGCAGCCGATCAGCGCGCCGCCCGGGAAGGAGAGCCGCGGCACCGACTGGTAGCCGCCCTCGGTGATGGCGCGCGCGCCATAGGCGAGCCGCTTGCCGCCTTCGAACAGCTCGCGAATATCGGGATGCGTCTTCATCCGCTGGAATTCGTCGAACGGCGACAGATACGGATCGTTGTAGTTCAGGTGAACGACGAAGCCGACCGCGACGCGGTTGTCGTCGTAATGATAGAGGAACGAGCCGCCGCCGGTCTTGTCGTTCAGCGGCCAGCCGAGCGTATGCTGCACCCGGCCCTTGTTGTGTTTCGCCGGATCGATCTGCCAGACTTCCTTCAGGCCGATGCCGAATTTCGGCGGCTCGGAGTTGGCGTCGAGCTTGAACTTCGCGATCAGCTGCTTGGACAGCGAGCCGCGCGCGCCTTCGGCGAACAGCGTGTACTTGCCGAGCAGCTCCATGCCGCGGGTATAGGAATCCTTGTGGCTGCCGTCCTTGGCGACGCCCATGTCGCCGGTCGCGATGCCGCGCACCGCGCCCTTGTCGTCATAAAGCACCTCAGCGGCGGCGAAGCCCGGATAGATCTCGACGCCGAGCGCTTCCGCCTTCGGCGCCAGCCAGCGGCAGACATTGCCGAGCGAGCCGATGTAGCAGTGATGATTGTTCATCAGCGGCGGCATGATGAAGTTCGGGATGCGGAACCAGCCTTGCGACGTCGCCCAGTAGAAGCGGTCGCTCGTGACCTGGGTCTTCAGCGGACAGTCGGCATCCTCGCGCCAATCGGGCACGAGCTTGTCGAGGCCGGCCGGATCGATCACCGCGCCCGACAGGATGTGCGCGCCGACTTCCGAGCCCTTCTCCACCACGACGATCGAGAGCTCCGGATTGAGCTGCTTCAGCCGGATCGCGGCCGACAGGCCCGACGGGCCGGCGCCGACGATGACGACGTCGAATTCCATAGACTCGCGCGGAGGAAGGTCTTCAGCACTCATGATCTTTGATCTCAGCCCATTGAGAACGCTTCTAAGCTTTTCAGAGGTCGTTGTTTCCGATTTTTGGCGGAAGGACAACCATGGAATTGCGCTTTGCGAGGTTTCGCGCGGCCGCGACGCCACAGGAGCATAATCTTTTCCAAAAACCAGCCTCCGCTTTTCCCGTTCATGCTAAAATTACATCCATGATGGCCCTGCCGCCCGAGCCCACCCCTACACTGCAGCAATTGCTGGCCTTTTACCTCGAGGCCGGGGTCGATTGCGCGCTTGGCGACGAGCCGATCAACCGGCTGGAGGAGGCCGAACCAGTTCCCGCCCTCGCCGCGCCGCGGCCGGTGGCGCTCAATCCGCTGCGGCCCCCGCCGATCCCAGCAGTTCCGCGCAGCGAAATCACCGTCGCGCCGGACGCCGCGATCGCCTCCGCGCGCGAGGCCGCGCGCACCGCGGCGACGCTTGAAGCATTGCGCACCCTGATGGAGACGTTCGACGGCTGCGCGTTGAAGCACACCGCGACCCGGCTGGTGTTTGCCGATGGCAACCCCGAGGCACGCGTGATGTTCGTCGGCGAGGCGCCGGGCCGCGACGAGGACATCGAGGGCCTGCCGTTCGTCGGCCGCTCCGGCAAGCTGCTCGACCGCATGATCGCCGCGATCGGGCTCGACCGCAGCAAAGCTTATATCGCCAACGTGATCCCGTGGCGGCCGCCGGGCAACCGCACGCCGACGCCGCAGGAGACGCAGGTGTGCCTGCCCTTCATCCAGCGCCACATCGAGCTGGTCAATCCCGACGTGCTGGTGACGCTCGGCAATCCCTCGACGCAGGCACTGCTCGGCACGCGCGAGGGCATCATGCGCACGCGCGGCAAATGGATCGATTACGACACCGGCACCCGCACGATCCGCGCGGTCGCCACCTTCCACCCGGCCTATCTGCTGCGCTCGCCGTCGTACAAGCGGCTGTCGTGGCAGGATCTGCGCGCGATCGCGAAGGTGTTGCAGCCGGCTTCGTAAATCCGTAGCCCGGATGGAGCGAAGCGTAATCCGGGTCAGGCTGCGGAAGGTTGAGGAAGCGGCCCCGGATTTCGCTGCGCTCCATCCGGGCTACGGCTTCACATCAAACCACTACCCCTTCGGCCGCACGATCGCCCAGCCGATCCGCAGCACCGGCTGCCGGCCGTTGACCAGCCGATCGAACGAGCGCGGCACTTCCGGCACCAGGCCGGGGAAGCGTTGCGCGAGTTCGGGCGGCGGCGTACCGGCGGTGTCCTGCGCGCGCCAGACCACGACGCCGCCGGTCTCGTTGAACTTCGCGACCGACAGCCAGGGCGTCCGCTGCGGCGCGGCGTCGAGCAACAGATGCGGGCGGCGCCCGTTCATCGCAATCAGGCTGGCGATCTCGGGATCGCCGGCCACCGCGCGCAGGCGCTGGTTGGTGCGGCGCTCATAGCTGTCGTCGAAGAAGCGCCCCATCGCGGCCGCCGGCAGCGAGGTCGGCACCTCCTTGGTGCTGGTCCAGGGCAGGAACAGCGCCGCCGCCAGCGCCGCGGCAGCAGGCGCCGCGACCGCGAAGGCCCACACCGAACGCAGCAGCCGCTGCCGCCGCAGATGGATCAGATCGCCGGTCGCGACCACGACCGCCAGCCCCGACATCAACAGCGCGACACCGGCGCCGCCGAAGGCGCGATCCAGATCGAACAGGGCGGAGATGAAGCTGCTCACGATCGCCGGCGCGAATGCGAAGAAATAGACGAATTGCTGCGCCAGCGGACTGACCGGCGGTCGGTAGATGATCGGGGCATCCTCACCGTCTCGGGCAAACCAGCGCGAATTGAGGATCGCCAGCACCACGATCGCCACCGTCGCCACGATCAGCCCGCCGAGCACGACACCCCAGTGCAGGGCGCGCGCCTTGAGATCGGCGAGCGCGGGCAGTGCCGGCAACGCCAGCACGTCGGCGCGGACCAGCCAGATCAGATAGGGCAGCGCCAGCACGATGATGACCAGCAGCGCGTAGAGCGGATCGACCGCGCGCAGCGTGCGCCGCCCGCGCTCGGTTGCGACCGCAAAGCCTGACACCAGTAGGATCATGCCGATCGCCGCCGGCGTCGTCAGCAGCAGCAGGCCGCAATCGATCGACCAGGCGAACCAGGCGCTGCGCCGGTTCTGCCCGATCAATTGCCAGGAATGCAGCAGCAACAGCGCCCACAGCGGGCGCGCCAGGATCAGCGGGCCGAACTCGAGGCTCGGCGAGGAGAACACCACGACCGTCATCGACAGCAGCACCGCCAGCACGCCCTGCGGGCCGCCGACAATGGCGCGCGCCAGCTGGTAGAAGGCGATGAAGGTTGTGATCTCGCAGACCTGCGCCAGCAGATAGACACCGAACACGTGGTTGCCGGCGGCGCGGAAGGCGATGTCGGCGAGCCAGAACGCCAGCGGCGGCCCCATGTCGGTGCCGACCTGATATTCGCGGCCGAAGGCGAGGACGGTGGCGAGATTGCCGGGCGGGCTGCCGTAGAAGATCAGCGGCAGGACCAGCCAGATCGCGGCCTGCACCAGCACCACGACCCACACCACGAGGCGCGGCCGGGCGCGGATCAGTTCGACAACCAGGGAGGTAAACCGCATGAAACGCCTGAAATGCCCCAGCCACCCGCGAGCATGATCCGGAAAAGTGCGAAGCGGTTTTCCGAAAAGATCATGCTAGAACACGGCGGCGTCTTCTGATCCCGAGGGTTTTGATAACGGGCGGCGGCGGTGGAGGCAACCGGCGTCAGGTATGCCGACGCACGATCCTCAAACTCCGTTGTCATCGCCCGCGAAAGCGGGCGATCCAGTACGCCGCGGCCCCTCGATCGAAAACGACTGTCTCTGGAATACTGGATCGCCCGGTCCCGTCTACGCCAAGGCTTCGACGAGGCAAGCGGCCTTGGGCGAGCCGAAGCTTTAGCGGAGGCGGCGAGCCCGGGCGATGACAGCGTTGGGTGGGTTGAAGGCGGTGCTACGCCGCTTCGGACGCCGCGGCGGCTTCGCTTTCGGCGTCGACCGTGAACAGGTCGGGCTCGGCGGGAAGCGGAAAATGCTTCAGCCGTGCGGCAACGACGGGGGCGAAGAAGCTGCGGTGATGGGTGCTCGGCCCGAGCCGGTCCAGCGCCTCGAGGTGCTCGGGCACGCCGTAGCCCTTGTGCTGCTCGAAACCGTAGCCGGGGCAATCCAACGCCAGCGCGCACATCAGGCGGTCGCGCGTCACCTTGGCGATGATCGAGGCCGCCGCGATCGAGGCCACGATGCCGTCGCCGCCGATCACGGCGTCGCAGTCGCAGGGCGTGGCGAGCTTGTCGCGGCCGTCGACGAAGACGTGCTTCGGCATTTCCGGCAGCGCATGCACCGCGCGCGCCAGCGCCCACAGCGAGGCGCGCAGGATGTTGTCGCGGTCGATTCGCGCCGGCGAGGCCACCGCGACCGAGAACGCGGCGGTGGCGCAGATCTCCTCGAACAGTTCCTCGCGGCGCTCGGCGGTCAACCGCTTGGAATCATCGAGGCCCTTGGGCACGCGATCGGGATCCAGCACGACGGCGGCGGCGACCACGGGCCCCGCCAGCGGGCCGCGCCCGGCCTCGTCGCAGCCGGCGACCGGCCAGACGCCGCGCTTGATCAGCGCGCGCTCGCGGCGAAAGCTCGGCCGGGTCACGGCGATGACGCGATTGGCCGGCTTGGCTGGCGCCTTGTTCGACGCGGTCTTTGACGTAGCCTTGGACTTGTCCCGAATCATGCGGGGATCGTGATCAACCAAGGCCCGCGACGCAACCGGGAACCCGGTGCCCTTCCCCGTTATTCAACTCGGCCCACTCCTCTTCCCGCACCTAGTCGGGAATCGACACCCGCCCGCTCTCGAGCACCTCGAATCCCGGCGCGCGCACCACTTCCCACGCGTGGCCGTCGGGATCGCCGAAATAACCGCAATAGCCGCCATAGCTGGTCGGCTGCGCCGGCTTCAGCAATTTGGCGCCTTTCGACAGCGCGAACGCCATCACCCGATCGACCTCGGCATCGTCGTTGCAGTTCCAGGCAATTGAAACGCCGTGGAATGCTGATGGCCGCGGCTGATCGGGCAGCCCGGCGTCGTCGGCGAGCAGATGCCACGGGAACAGCCCGAGCACGCTGCCACCGGTCTCGAAGAAGGCCACCTCCTCGCCGGTGGCGCGCATCTTCCTGCTGAAGCCGAGGGACTCATAGAAGGCGATGCTGGCGCGCATGTCGTTGACGCCGAGGGTCAGGACGGTGAAGCGTGCGGTCGGGGCGTTACTCATTGCTGCACTCACTTTATTTAACGTTGTCGCCATCTTGCATCTTCGTAGCCCGGATGGAGCGAAGCGCAATCCGGGAATATCTCGCAACCATGTTCGACCGTCCCGGATTTCGCTGCGCTTCATCCGGGCTACGGGATCTCGCCTAGAACAGACTGAGCTGCTGCCCGCTGCGCTTCGGCTTGGCGAAGTGATCGGTGGTCAGCTTGGTGCGCCGCTTGTTGAGGCCGAGCTTTTCGCAGGCGATCTCGAAGCGGCGGCCGATCATCCAGGCCATCGGCCCGGTGCCCTTCATCCGCGTACCCCATTGCGAGTCGTAGTCGCGGCCGCCGCGCATGTCGCGGATCAGCGTGAAGACGTGGCGGTAGCGGTCGGGATAGTTCGCCATCAGCCATTCGCGAAAGAGGTCGCGGACCTCGAGCGGCAGCCGCAGCAGCACGTAGCTCGCCTCTTTCGCGCCGGCATGGGCAGCGGCATCGAGGATGCGCTCGATCTCGGAATCGTTCAGCGCCGGGATCACGGGCGCGACCATCACCGTGGTCGGGATGCCGGCCTCGGTGAGCCGCTTGATCGCCTCGAGCCGCTTCGGCGGGGTCGAGGCGCGCGGCTCCATGGTGCGGGCGAGCTTCGCATCGAGCGTCGTCACCGAGAGCGCGACCTTGGCGAGATTGCGCTTGGCCATCCGCGCCAGGATGTCGATGTCGCGGGTCACCAGCGCCGACTTGGTGACGATGCCGACCGGATGACCGGCGCGCTCCAGCACCTCGAGAATGCCACGCATGATCTTCCGTTCGCGCTCGATCGGCTGATAGGGATCGGTGTTGGTGCCGATCGCGATCATCCGCGCTTCATAATCGGGCGCCGCCAGCTCCTTCTCGAGCAGCGCCGGCGCGTCGGGCTTGGCGAACAGCTTCGACTCGAAGTCGAGCCCCGGCGACAGGCCGAGATAGGCGTGGGTCGGCCGCGCGAAGCAATAGACGCAGCCATGCTCGCAGCCGCGATAGGGATTGATCGAGCGGTCGAAGCCGATGTCGGGCGAGTCGTTGCGGGTGATCACCTTGCGCGAGGTGTCGAGCGTGACGCTGGTGGTGAACGGCGGCAGGTCTTCGAGGCTCTGCCAGCCGTCGTCGAAGGCGACCCGCGCCTCGGCCTCGTAGCGGCCGCTGGCGTTGGACTGCGCACCGCGGCCGCGCCGCCGCTCGCGCTCGATTGCGACCGCAAGCTCGGGAAAAGGGGTGGGTGCACCCGCCGGGTTATCGGAGGGCGCCGTTACCGGCGGGTGCTTGAGGGCATGAGAGGATGCTCGGCTCATGCTTTGAAGCTAACACAGCCGGAGAACAAATCAAGAACAAGCGCAGAGAAAATCCACAAAGTGATGACGCAAAAATCTGCAGATGAGAAGGCTGCTTTGAATATGACAAGGTGATAACACGGCCGGAGTTTTCCTGAACCGTTTGAGCCACCGAAGCCTCAAATCATGCTGAGCGTGATCATTCCAACCGACGGGATCGAGCGCACCGCGGTCGCAACCTTGGCCGCGCTGGTGCCGGGCGCGGCCGCCGGTGTGATCCGCGAAGTGCTGCTGGTCGACCGCACCAACACCGACATCATGGAACGCGTTGCCGACGTCGCCGGTTGCCGGTTCCTGCGTTTCGAGGGCACGCGCGCCGCGGCGCTCGCGGCCGGCGCACGGCAGGCGCGCTCGCCCTGGCTGATGTTCCTGCATCCGGGCGCGGTGCTCGATGCCGGCTGGATCGAGGAAACCACCCAGTTCATCCAGATGGTGGCGGCGAGCGGCAAGGATCGCGCCGGCATCTTCCGCTACGCCCGCGCGCCCTACTCCGACCCCGGCCTGCGCGACGGCCTGAAATTCGTCGCTCGGATGATCGCCGGCCCCTCGGCCGAACAGGGCCTGCTGATCGCGCGCGAGCATTACGAGCGGATCGGCGGCTACCGGCCGGACGCCCGCCGCTCCGAGGCGCGGCTGCTGCGCCGGCTCGGCCGCTCCTCCCGCACCATGCTGCGTAGCCGGATCATGGTCGCTTAAAGGGTCTTGCATATTATTTGATTCCGTCAAATAATATATTTGATGAAATCAAATTCCTACGACGCCGCCCTCGAAAGCCAGGTTGCCGCGGTCCGCGGCTTCAGCCGGTTCTATACCCGCAAGCTCGGCATCATCGAGCCGAAGCTGCTGCACTCCCCGTTCACGCTGCAGGAAGCGCGGATCATCTACGAGCTTGCGCATCGCGAGCACTGCATCGCCACCGACCTGGTGCGCGATCTCGACCTCGATGCCGGCTTCGTCAGCCGCACGCTGGCAGCGCTGCAGCGCCGCCAGATCGTGACGCGCAAGCCGTCGAAGGCCGACAAGCGCGTCAACGAGGTGGCGCTGACCGCCAAGGGCCGCGCCACGGCCGCAGACCTCGACAGCCGCTCGCGCGACGAGGTCGCGGCGCTGCTGATGCAGATCGACAGCAGCCACCGCGCCGCGGTGGTGCATGCGATGAGCACAATCGAACAAGCGTTGGAGCCAACCATGCAAAAACCCACCGGCTTCCTGCTGCGCAGCCACCGCGTCGGCGACATGGGCTGGGTCGTCTCGCGGCAGGGACAAGCCTACGCCGCGGAATACGGCTGGGACATCAGCTACGAGGCGTTGGTAGCCGAGATCTGCGCGCAGTTTCTGCGATCGTTCGATCCGGTCCGCGAGCATTGCTGGATCGCGGAGGTCGATGGCGAGCCGGTCGGCTCGATCTTCCTGGTCAACGGCGGCGACGGGATCGCCAAGCTGCGGCTGTTGCTGGTCGAGGAGAAGGCGCGCGGGCTCGGCGTCGGCCGCGCCCTGGTCGAGCAGTGCATCCGCACCGCGCGCGAGAAGGGCTACAAGAAGATGACGCTGTGGACCCAGAGCATCCTGGTCGCCGCGCGCGGCATCTACGCCCGCGCCGGCTTTCAGCGCGTCAAGGAAGAGAAGCACCACAGCTTCGGCGCCGATCTGGTCGGCGAGACCTGGGAGCTCAAGTTGTGAAGCCGCAGCGCCGCGAAACCGGGCGGCGCGTGACGGCTGAGCTGATCACATTCTATGCGCGCAGGGCGCATGCGCTGCGGGCCGAGGCGTATCGCAGGGCGGTTCGCGCGTTGTGGCGCGGCTTGGTCAGGCTGATCAGCGGTTAATAGCTTCCCGATCGCGGAATTTTGACTCCGTAGCCCGGATGGAGCGCAGCGCAATCCGGGAACGCTACCGCCGCGGGGAAACTGCCCCGGATTTCGCTCCGCTTCATCCGGGCTACGGGGACCAGGCTCGAGATTCCGGGTTCGTGCTTCGCACGCCCCGGAATGACGATGGAGAGATACAAGGACTACGCGCTCGATCCCTTCGCCTTCGGGCGGCGGAGGTGCTCGTCGAGCCGCGGCATGATCTCGACGAAGTTGCAGGGGCGCGTGCGGTAGTCGAGCTGCGCGGCCAGGATTCCGTCCCAGCCGTCGCGGCAGGCGCCGGGCGAACCAGGCAGGCAGAAGATGAAGGTCGCGCCGGCAACGCCGGCGGTGGCGCGGCTCTGGATCGTCGAGGCGCCGATCTTGGCATGGCTCAGCATGTGGAAGGCGATCGAAAAGCCGTCCATCCGTTTCTCGAACAGCGGCTCGACCGCCTCCGGCGTCACGTCGCGGCCGGTGAAGCCGGTGCCGCCGGTCGTGATCACGGCATCGACGCCCGGGTCGGCGATCCAGCGCCGGATCACGGCGCGGATCGCCTCGACATCGTCGGTGACGATCTCGCGCGCCGCGAGCTTGTGGCCGGCCGCGGTGAGACGGTCGGCGAGCGTGGTGCCCGATTTGTCATCCGCCAATGAGCGGGTGTCTGAAATCGTCAGCACCGCGATGTTGAGCGGGACGAATGATTTGGATTCGTCGATTGAAGACATGGCAGTGCGCTCCTTCCGCACATCCCGCCGTCATCCTGAGGTGCTCGCGAAGCGAGCCTCGAAGGATGGGCCGCGGGCTCCGTCATCCTTCGAGGCTCGCCAAGAGGCGAGCACCTCAGGATGACGTCACAGGCAGCGCACAACTATATATGTCGCGCCACCGAAAGCCCCGCCTAGAGCTACCCGCCGCCGAACGTGTTGCAGGCCTGCACGGTGCCCTGCTGGTAGCCGGTCATGAACCATTGCTTGCGCTGAGCGGCGGAGCCGTGTGTAAAGGAATCCGGTACCACCCGGCCCGTCGCTTGCCGTTGCAGCGTGTCGTCGCCGATCGCGTTCGCGGTGGTCAGCGCGGCGTCGATATCGCCGGCCTCGAGGAAGCCCGGCCGCTTCTTCTCCTCGCGATTGACCCAGACGCCGGAGAGACAGTCGGCCTGCAACTCGACCTTGACCTGCAGCGCGTTGGCCTCGGCCTTGCTGCCGGCCTGCTGCTGCAGCCGGTTCACGCGCGGGATGATGCCGAGCAGGTTCTGGATGTGATGGCCGGCCTCATGCGCGATGATGTAGGCCGCGGTGAACTTGCAGGCGTTGCCGGAGCAGCCGCGGAAGCGTGTCTCGACCTCGCGGAAGAAGCCGGTGTCGAGGAAGATGGTCTTGTCCGGCGGACAGTAGAACGGTCCCATCGCCGACTGCGCCATGCCGCAGCGGCCGCCATTGGTGGCGTTGCGGAACAGCACGATCTTCGGACCGGTATAGCTCTGGCCGCTCGCCTTGAAGATCTCGCTCCAGCGATCGTCGATCTCACCGAGGATGCCGGATATCATGCTGCCCATCTCGTCGGTCGGGGCACCGCGCTTGGCCTGCCCGCCCGACGCCTGCCGGTCGGTCTGATAGGTCGGCGCCTGGCCGCCGCCGGTGAGAATCTCGGCGCCGCCGATCAGGATGCGCGGGTCGATGCCGAAGGCATAGCCGAGCAAGCCGAGCACAATGATGGTGCCGATGCCGAGCCCGCCACCGCCGCCCATCGGAATCCCGAAGCCGCCACCGCCGCCTCCACCCATCCCGCCTTCGTCGCGACGGTCTTCGATGTCGTCGCTGCGACGGAAATCATCATAGCGCATGGCGGCTTCCCTTCATTCCAGTCGGCGACCCAATGCGGGACACACCAACTTAAAATTTCCATTCTGTTAATCAATATCCTGCCCGGCAAAAATTGCCTAGCCCGTTGCACGCGCATCCTTTGCGCCGCGAACACTGCAAGCGCCGGCCGATTTACCGGCCGAATCGTGCCGGTTTGATGATCCGTAAAATTTTTCGCAGAACGCGCTGATGTTGCAGCACAACGCCGACGCCAATGCGCCACGTCGTTCGAAAGCTGCTGCAATCTTTTGCATGAACATTTCCAATTAAGTCGATTTTTACTTTGCCGGGTCAATGTGGCGCCAGTCGGTTGTTTAGTCCCGCGTCGCCGACAGCGTCGCCTGAGTCAGAGTTCTTGAGTCATGGTAGTGTCGCGTCGCGGGGCGTCTGCAAG
The DNA here is from genome assembly GCF_007993935.1 of Bradyrhizobium macuxiense. Classification (GTDB taxonomy): domain Bacteria; phylum Pseudomonadota; class Alphaproteobacteria; order Rhizobiales; family Xanthobacteraceae; genus Bradyrhizobium; species Bradyrhizobium macuxiense_A. Next base: position 145,396 of record NZ_VITY01000006.1, read on the forward strand.
GGCGCCCCGCACTAAATTTGAGAGTGCCCCGTCGAGCCACATCGTCATTGGCGATTGCGTGGCCGAATTGTCGAAGCTTCAGGCCGGCTCGGTCGACCTGGTCTTCGCCGATCCTCCCTACAATCTGCAGCTCAAGGGCGATCTCAAGCGTCCCGACGAATCGCATGTCGATGCCGTCGACGACGACTGGGACAAGTTCTCGTCGTTCGCTGCCTATGACGATTTCACCCGCGCTTGGCTGCTCGCCTGCCGCCGCGTGATGAAGCCGTCGGCAACGCTGTGGGTGATCGGCTCCTATCACAACATCTTCCGCGTCGGCGCGATCATGCAGGACCTCGGCTTCTGGCTCCTGAACGACATCGTGTGGCGCAAGTCCAATCCGATGCCGAACTTCCGCGGCCGCCGCTTCACCAACGCGCACGAAACCATGATCTGGGCCGCGCGCGACGAGAAGGCCAAGGGCTACACCTTCAACTATGAAGCGCTGAAGGCGTCCAACGAGGACGTGCAGGCGCGCTCCGACTGGCTGATCCCGCTGTGCACCGGCGAGGAGCGCCTCAAGGGCGACGACGGCAAGAAGGTTCATCCGACGCAGAAGCCCGAGCAGCTGCTCGCCCGCGTGCTGCTGTCGTCGTCGAAGCCCGGCGATCTCGTGATCGATCCGTTCAACGGCACCGGCACCACCGGCGCCGTCGCCAAGCGCCTCGGCCGCAACTATATCGGCTTCGAACGCGACCGGACCTATGCCGCCGCAGCCGAAGCCCGCATCGCCGCGGTCGAGCCGCTGCCGGAAGCAACGCTGGCGCCGTTCATGACCGCACGCGAGGCCCCTCGCGTCGCGTTCTCCGAACTGATCGAGCGCGGCATGATCGTGCCCGGCGCAAAGCTGGTCGACGCCAAGAAGCGCCACGGCGCATTGGTGCGCGCCGACGGCGCCATCATGCTCGGCGACAAGGTCGGCTCGATCCACCGCATCGGCGCGGTCGCGCAGGGCTCCGGCGCCTGCAACGGCTGGACCTTCTGGCACGTCGAGACCAAGACCGGCCTGCGCCTGATCGACGAGCTGCGCGCCGAGATCCGCTCCGAGATGGCGGTGGGCTGAGCGGGCCGCATTGCCGCTCAGTAGGATGGGTAGAGCGAAGCGAAACCCATCACTTTCTCGCCGTGTGATCGATGGGTATCGCTTCGCTCCACCCATCCTACGGTTCTGAGACCTGGGCCGACTTATCCTCATCCGTCATTCCGGGCTCGCCGCTTCGCGGCGCCCTCAGATGCGCAATTGCGCATCGGGGAATGACGGTGGAGAACAATGACGCCGTCTTGAACGCGGGCCGCCTTGTTGCGCCACGGCGGCGGGCTTACACTCACCTCCGTCACTTGCCGTTTCGATTGGTCGCCCCGATGCGAAGACAATCCGAGACCCTGCTGCTGGTGCCGCTGCTGCCGATCTTCCTGCTCGGCATGTTTCCGATGCTGCTGATCGGCCTGCTCGGATTCTTCGGTCTGATCATCTTCGGCATCCTGCTGGTCTGCGTCGGGCTGACGCTCGCCCTCGAGGCGCATGGCGAATTCAACGAGGAGATCATCGTGCACGGCTTTGCCCGCGGCTCCGAGCGGGCGACGCAGCTTTCACACCTGCATGCCGCGACCCGCTCCGCCGTCCTGCTGGACCTCGCGGGAATTGCGCTGATCGCCGCGGGTATCCTTGGCTTCTTCTGGGCCGGCTGACCAGCGCGGCACGCGACCCTGATTCACAAACTCGTCGCTTGCGCGTTGCGGCGAAATTTGCGCAAGAGGGACCCGTCTGCGGCCTTCCCCGCCGCGTCCCGTCTCGCCGGTCGCAAGAACCAAGGGAGTCACTTCATGATCAAATTCTATTTCAATGGCGCGCCGAATCCGAACAAGATCGCACTGTTCCTGGAAGAATCCGGCCTGCCGTTCGAGGCGATCCCGGTCGACACCCGCAAGGGCGAGCAGTTCGCGCCTGATTACCTGAAGGTCAATCCGAACGGCAAGGTGCCGGCGATCGACGATGACGGCGTGCTGGTGTTCGATAGCAACGCGATCCTGCTTTACCTCGCCGAGGAGCACGGCAAGTTCCTGCCCGCCAACACGCCGGCGAACCGCGCCGCGACGCTGTCCTGGCTGATGTTCATCGCGACCGGCCTCGGGCCGTATTCCGGCCAGGCCGTGCACTTCAAGCATTTCGCGCCGAAGGACCTCGACTACGCCAACAACCGCTATCAGTACGAGGCGCACCGCCACTACAAGATCCTCGACGATCACCTGGCGAAATCCCGCTACATGGTCGGCGACAGCTACACGATCGTCGACATGGCGTTCTGGGGCTGGGCGCGGATGGCGCCGTTCATTCTCGGCGAGGAAGGCTACGCGAAGTATCCGAACGTGAAACGGCTGGTCGACGAGATCTCGGCGCGGCCGGCGGCGGCGCGCGCGATCGCGCTAAAGGACAAGCACACCTTCAAGGCCGAGATGGACGACGCGGCCCGCGACATCATGTTCGGCCACATCAAGAACAAGGTGGCATAAGCCGATCGATACGACAGCAAGACGGCGCCCTCGCGGGCGCCGTTTTCATTTGTGTGGCCTACTTGCGGCGCGTGGCTATGCCGGAAACGCGCCGAGCGCTTTCTCGGTCAGGACCGAGTCGCAATATTCCCGCACCTCCTTGATCCGGCCGTCGTCGAAGCGGAACACCAGGCAATAGTCGTTGTCGTAGCGCTGACCTTCCTTGGTGAGGTTGTTGCCCTTGGCCTCGACCACGACGATGTCGCCGTCGGCGATGATACGATGCGCGACAGTGCGGCCGCGTTCGACCAGTCTCGAGCGGACATGGCCGTGCAGGTCGGTCATGATCGATTGCTTGCCGGTGAAGGTGCGCGACCAGGAATATTGCCCGGTCACGGTCCAGATCGCGTCATCGGCAAGCGTTGCCATGAACAGCGATTTCTCGCGCACCGCGGGATCGGGACTGCCTGCGATCACGAACATCTCCTGCACCAGTTTCTTGTTGTCGGCTGCGCTCATGGCGCGTCTCCTTGCGATGGGTTGGCTCTGATCTCAGGCGCTCCTGCGCGCGAACCGCGGTTCGCGACGCGTGAGAACGCCTTGCCTCCTGACCATGCGGCGCCGACACGCATTCTTCCAATCGATAGGCGATATGATATATATTCACCTGATGAATTTGAATTCGCTTGACCTCAATCTGCTTGTCGCGCTCGACTCCCTGCTGCGCGAAGCCAATGTCAGCCGCGCCGCGATGCGGCTCAATCTGTCGCAGCCGGCGACCAGCCACGCGCTGCAGCGGCTGCGCGACCTGATCGGCGACCCGCTGCTGGTGCGCAACGGCGCGCGCATGGAGCTGACGCCGCGGGCGCAGGCGCTGCGTTCGCCGCTGGCGCAGGCGCTCGACCAGGTGCGCACGCTGTTCATCTCCGACGATTTCGATGCGGCGCGCAGCGAGCGGCATTTCCGCCTGATGATGCCCGACCTCGCGGTCGAGCTGTTGATGCCGTCGCTGATGGAGAAGGTGACGCGGCTGGCGCCGAACATCACCATCGACGTGGTGCCGTGGCGGGGACCCGCGATCTTCACGGCGGAATTCGCCCGCACCATCGATCTCGTGATCTCGATCGGCGACTCCTTCAAGGGCTTTCACCGTCAGCGGCTCTACACCGACAGCGATGCGCTCGCGGTGCGCCGCGGCCATCCCGCCGGTACGCGGCTGAAGAAGCGCGAGGCATTCCTCGCCGCACGTCATGTTGCCGTGATCATCCGCGGCCAGAACGAGGATCTGATCGACACATGGCTGCGCGGCAAGGGCATCGAGCGGCGGATCGCGCTGGTGGTGCCGGGCTATATCGAGGCGCTGCACGTCACCGCGCGCACCGACCTCGTCGCCTTCGTGCCGCGCCGGCTGATCTCGGCGCTGTCGAAGCAGCTCTCGCTGGTGACGGTGACGCCGCCGCTCGATCCCGGGATCGACGAGCAGCACATGTTCTACCCGACGCGGGCGCAGATGGATCCGGGCTCGATCTGGCTGCGCAAGCTGATGCTGGAGACCGGACGGGAGCTGGAGACGGGGAAGGCGTAACGGCACGCTCTATCCACACGTCGTCCCGGCGAAGGCCGGGACCCATAACCACAGTTGTGAATTGGGGATTGAAGGGCTGTGGCCCCAGCGTCGCACCACAGGCGAGATTTGTGGTTATGGGTCCCGGCCTGCGCCGGGACGACAGCGAATTTGTTGCTTACGCCCTCTGCTCCGCCAGCACCTTCTGCACCGCCGGCCGCTGCTCCATCGCCGCGCGATGCGCCTTCACCTTGGGCAGCGTCGCAACGTCGACGCCGTCGCCGTCGAGCCAGAGCGTGAGCGTATAGAGATAGGCGTCGGCCACCGTGTAGCTGTCGCCCATCACCCACGGTCCCGCGAGCATGTCGCGCTCGATCAGGTTGAAGCAGGCGCCCATGGTCTTCGGGATCATCGTCTTCATGTCGGCGAACGAACTCTCCTGCGTCGCCCAGCGTGCGCCGCGCATCTTGTGGGCGTGGCAGACATGCACCGTCGAGCAGAGATAGGAATTGAAGGACTGCAGCCTGGCGAATGCGAAGGCATCGTCGAGCGGCGCGAGCTTCGCCTGCGGATAGGTCTGCGCAATGTAGGCCAGCATCGCCGGGGTCTCGGTCAGCACGCCACGATCAGTCACCAGCGTGGGCACGCGTCCCTTGGGGTTGATCTTGAGATATTCCGGGCTGTTCTGCTGGTTGACCTTGAAGTCAAGCCGCTCGACCGTATAGGGCGCGCCGGCTTCGGCCAGCGCGATGTGGGAGGCGAGCGCACAGGTGCCGGGGGCGGTATAGAGCTTGAGCATATCGTTGTCCTCTGCGGGCCTTGTCGGTTCGTGGCGAACCCGGCCCTTACCTTTTTATGGGATGCGGCGGACGTTAGCGGCAGCCTCCCTTGCCGTCCACCCCGCGCGCCGCCGCGGACCTTGCCCGCGGCGCCGCCGCCGTGCGATGACCATGGCCGATCGAGAGGGCTTTTCATGACTGTGCTTATTGCAGGTGGCGGAATTGGCGGACTGACGCTGGCGCTCAGCCTGCACCAGATCGGGGTGCCCTGCCGCGTGTTCGAGAGCGTGCCCGAGCTGAAGCCGCTCGGCGTCGGCATCAACGTGCTGCCGCATGCGGTGCGCGAACTGATCGAGCTCGGCCTGCACGATGTGCTCGACGCATCGGCGGTGCGCACCCGCGAGCTCGCCTATTTCTCCAAGCACGGCAAGCCGATCTGGAGCGAGCCGCGCGGGCTCGAGGCCGGCTACAAATGGCCGCAATTCTCGATCCATCGCGGCCGCCTGCAACAGCTGCTGCTCGATGCCGCGACCGCACGGCTGGGAGCTGCGAACATCCTGACCAGCCATCACCTCACCGGCTGGACCGAGACCGCGGACGGCGTCCGCGCCGACTTCATCGACCGCGCCACCGGCAAGCCGGCGGGCAGCTATGACGGCGCGGTGCTGATCGCCGCCGACGGCATCCATTCGGCGGTGCGCGAGAAGCTCTATCCGAAGGAAGGGCCGCCGATCTGGAACGGCCGCATCCTGTGGCGCGGCATCACCCGCGGCAACGCCTTCCTGACCGGGCGCACCATGATCATGGCCGGCCACGAGACGTTGAAATTCGTCTGCTATCCGATCTCGAAGGAAGCCGGCGCCGACGGCAAGTTCGACATCAACTGGGTCGCCGAGCGCCACATGCCGCCGACCTATCAATGGCGCCGCGAGGACTATAACCGCACCGCAAAGCTCGACGAGTTCCTGCCGTGGTTCGAGAGCTGGAATTTCGACTGGCTCGACGTGCCGGGCCTGATCCGGAATTGCCCGCATGCCTATGAATATCCGCTGGTCGATCGCGATCCGATCCCGCAATGGACCTTCGGTCGCGTCACGCTGATGGGCGACGCCGCGCATCCGATGTACCCGATCGGCTCCAACGGCGCTTCGCAGGCGATTTTGGATGCGCGCACGCTGACGCGCGAAATCCTGGCGCATGGCGCAACGCAGACCGCGCTCGCGGCCTATGAGGCCGAACGGCGACCCGCAACGACCGACCTCGTGATGCTGAACCGCCGCAACGGTCCGGAACAGGTGATGCAGCTGGTCGAGGAGCGCGCGCCTGATGGCTTCAAGCTCGTCACCGAGGTGCTATCGCAGCAGGAGCTGGAAGACATCGCCGCCAACTACAAGCGCGTCGCCGGCTTCCAGGTCGAGGGGCTGAATGCCAAGCCGCCGATCGTGCAGCGGCCAGGGTAGCTTTGCTTAAGCTGCGAAATCTATCCCCGTAGCTGCGAAATCTATCCCCGTCATCCTGAGGTGCGAGCGGAGCGAGCCTCGAAGGATGCACGGCCACAAGCAGGGCCGTCGACCCTTCGAGACGCGCGCTCCTCAGGGTGACGGGACTGCTAGTTGCGCGCGCGCCATCAGCGCAGCGCCCGTGTCGCCTCCACCAGGCGGATGCTACTGCTCGCCGTCGCGAGCAGCGTGCCGTCCGCGGCGGTCAGCCGGCCCTCGACAAAGGCGATGGTCTTGCCGAGCTGTGTCACCGTCGCCTCGCCGGTGATCGGTCCGGGCTTGGCGGGTGCCAGAAAGTTCACGGTCATCGAGATCGTCGTGGTGAAGAGCCTGCCCTCGGTCATCACGAACACCGCCGGCCCCATCGTGTCGTCGAGCATCGCCGAGAGCATGCCGCCCTGGATGAAGCCAGCCGGATTGCAGAAATCCTGCTTGCCGTCGAAGGCCATCTTGATCCAGCCCTCCTGCGGGCGTGCATCGACAAGCTGCCAGCCGAGCAGTTTTGCGACACGCGGCATCGGAATTTGGTCAAGCGCGGTTGCGATCATGGCGGCCCTCCATTGTGCCTGCCGTGATAGCCGACCGCTGCTGCCAGCATGGTGTCAGCAGGTCGTCACCTTCTAGAGATCCAGCCCGCTTCTAGAGATCGAGCCCGTGCGCGATGACCTTGCGCATCACGTTGGGAAACGCCTCGCCGTCCAGCGTCTCGACCGGCACCCAGCGCATGCCATCAGGCGCGCGGGTCCGCGACGCAACGCTCGCGCTGTAGACGACGAGTTCGAGCGGGAAATGCGTGAACACATGCGTGACGACGCCGGCCTTGCGGTGCCAGCGCCCGACGCCCTTGAGTTCCGGCGCCTGTGCAAGTGCGGCAGCATCCTCCAGTCCGGCCTGCCATTGCGATCCCGGCACCTCGGTCATGCCGCCGAGCAGGCCCTTTTCCGGGCGCGAGCGCACCAGGAGTTCGCCGCCGCGCGTCACCACGAAGGCGGCGCCGCGGCGCAACACGCCGCTCTTCTTCGGCGCCTTGCGCGGGAAGGTTTCCTGATCGCCCCGGATGCGGCCTGCGCAATCGTCATTCAGCGGACATAATGCGCAGGCCGGCTTCTTCGGCGTGCAGATCGTGGCGCCGATATCCATCAGCGCCTGCGCACTGTCGCCGGCGCGAGCCGGGCCGAGCAATGTTGTCGCCATCTCCTTGATCAGCGGCTTGGCCTGCGGCAGCGCCTCCTCGATGGCGTAGAGCCGGGTGACCACGCGCTCGATATTGCCGTCGACCGGCATGGTGCGGCGGTCGAACGCGATCGCGGCGATCGCCGCCGCCGTGTACGGCCCAATGCCGGGCAACGCGCGCAGGCCCTCCTCGGTGTCCGGAAAGACCCCGCCATGGTCGCCCGTCACCGCGACCGCGCAGGCGTGCAGGTTGCGCGCCCGCGAATAATAGCCGAGCCCGGCCCACATTCTCAGCACGTCGTCGAGCGAGGCGCGGCCGAGCAGGGTGACGTCCGGCCAGCGCGCCACGAATTTCTCGAAGTAAGGCCCGACCGCCCGCACCGTGGTCTGCTGCAGCATGATCTCGGACAGCCATACGCGGTACGGATCCGCCCGCTCCCCGGCCTTCGCGCGCCACGGCAGCGTCCGGCGATGCCGGTCATACCAGGCGAGCAGCCGCGCCGGGCGGTCGGGCGCATCCTGTTGCGGTCTTCGCTTGGTCGCTCGTGACTGGGACACGTTTCTTCCTCTGGATTCAGGCTCCACCAACGGCCAATCATTGCAAACTATGACGCAACGCGTTATAGTGCGCACATGATCGAGAGTTTCGCCGATCCCGAGACAGCATTGATCTGGTCGGGCCGGCGCAGCAAGAGATTGCCGCCAGATATCCAGAACGTTGCGCTCAGGAAACTCCGCCTTCTTAATCAAGCCCGCACTTTGAGCGACCTGCGCGTGCCACCCGGTAACCACCTCGAAGCATTGAAGGCTGACCGGCTGGGACAGCATTCGATTCGGATCAACGATCAATGGCGTATCTGCTTTGTATGGGATGAGGGAGGACCGGCACATGTCGAAATCGTCGACTACCACGACTAAGGGCGGGCTGCTCCACAACCCCCATCCCGGCGAGATCCTGCTTGAGGAGTTCCTCAAGCCGATGGGCCTCAGTCAGAACGGGCTGGCGCGGGCCGTTCATGTGGCCCCGCGCCGCATCAATGAGATTGTGCTGGGCAAGCGCGACATCACCGCCGATACCGACCTGCGGCTGGCACGCTATTTTGGCCTATCGGAGGGGTTTTTCCTTGGGCTGCAGATGGACTATGACCTGATGCAACGGCGCCGCGAGATCGACCGCGATCTCAAGGCCATCCGTCCACGCGCGGCGGCCTGATGGCCGCCGGGCACCATGGTATAACCCTCCCATGTCCAAACCCGGCCCGATCAGCGCAAAGCCCCTGTCGATCCTGCTCCGCGACGTCTTCACCGACGCCTATGCCAAGCAGGGCTTTGCCGCGCGCGAACTGGTGACGCGCTGGACCGAGATCGCGGGCGAGCGGATCGCCACCTTTTGCGAGCCGTTGAAGATGCAGTGGCCGCGGCCGGTGGAGGGCCAGCCCCAGGAGCCGGCGACGCTGGTGCTGCGGGTCGAGGGGCCGATGGCACTCGAGATCCAGCACTCCTCCGACGTGATCCTGGAACGAGTCAACCGCTTCTTCGGCTGGCACGCGGTCGGCCGCCTGACGATCCGGCAGGCGCCCCTCTCGCGCCGCAGCCGCCCGGCGCGGCCGCGCCCGCCCGACGCCAAAATCGTGGCCCGGGAGGCGGCAAACCTCGGCGCCGTGGAGGACGACGATCTGCGCGCGGCGCTGGCCCGGCTGGGTGCCTCGATCAAGCGAAATTGACGCTTTTCCGCAGGCCGGCCGCGAGACCCCGGCATTGCCACAATGGCCGTTTCAAGCTAGCGAAGGCTTCTTTTTCGGGACCCCCTTCATTGTGGCGTGAATGCGCCAATCCGGGAGCTGACCTTGATCATCACGCGCCGCGCTTTCACCACCGCTCTCTCGCTGACCGGGCTTGCCGCCCTCGCCGGCCTGTCGCCGCTGCGCCTGATCACGGACGCGTTCGCGCAGACCGCCGCCGAGGTCGCCAAGCCGCAGTCGCTGCCGGACATGGGGCTCGGCCCGCAGGACGCCAAGGTGACCATCGTCGAATACGCCTCGATGACCTGCCCGCACTGCGCCAATTTCAACGAGACCGTGTTCCCGAAGATCAAGTCGACCTACATCGACAGCGGCAAGGTCCGCTACGTGTTCCGCGAATTCCCGCTCGACATCAAGGCCGCCGCCGGCTCGATGCTGGCGCGCTGCATCGCCAAGGATGACGCGCCGAAGTACTTCGCCGTGATCGACCTGCTGTTCCGCCAGCAGAACGACTGGGTGATGAAGAACACCACCGAGACGTTGACCCGGATCGGCAAGCAGGCCGGCCTCAGCCAGCAGCAGGTCGAGGACTGCCTGAAGGATCAGACGCTGCTCGACAAGATCGCCGCCGACCAGAAATACGCCAACGACGTGCTGAAGGTGAACTCGACGCCGACCTTCTTCGTCAATGGCGAGATGCTGAAGGGCGAGACCTCGTTCGAGGAATTCAGCAAGCACATCGATCCGCTGCTGAAGAGCTGATCGCAAACCTTCGAGCCTGACATCGTCGTGCCCGATTTTGAGTCGGGCACGATAATTGTGGATGACTTGCGGTCACTACATGCGGCGATCGCATTATTTCGTTGTTGAAAACCTGATTCGCCCGATGCGAATCTCCGCGGACATGCAGAGGCCATAAAACCCCTGCAAATCCCTTGGGAAAAGCTTGGTCAAGCGGTTGCCCTGACGCGCAGGCATCGCCATTGTCCCCGCTCATGAGAGCTGCACGCAGCTATTCAGCCCAGACACCGACATTGCCATCCATGGTATTGTCACGGCAGGGAGATTCGCGCCCGGCCAAACGAGATTTGTGTACATGAAGCTCACGCGCCTCCGCCTGCACGGTTTCAAGTCGTTCGTTGAACCCACCGATTTCATGATCGAGCCGGGCCTGACCGGCGTCGTCGGACCGAACGGCTGCGGCAAATCCAATCTCGTCGAAGCGCTGCGCTGGGCGATGGGCGAGACTTCGCACAAGTCGCTGCGCGCCGCCGACATGGATGCCGTGATCTTCGCCGGTTCCGGCAACCGTCCGGCGCGCAACCATGCCGAAGTCGTGATGACGATCGACAATTCCGATCGCTCGGCGCCGGCCGCGATGAATGACAGCCAGCTGCTCGAAATCTCCCGCCGCATCGAGCGCGAGGCCGGCTCGGTCTACCGCATCAACGGCCGCGACGTGCGTGCCCGCGACGTGCAGATCCTGTTCGCCGACGCCGCCACCGGCGCGCGTTCGCCGGCGCTGGTCCACCAGGGCAAGATCGGCGAGATCATCCAGGCCAAGCCCGAGCAGCGCCGCCGCGTGCTCGAAGACGCCGCCGGCGTCGCCGGTCTGCATGCCCGCCGCCACGAGGCGGAACTGCGGCTCAAGGCGGCCGAAACCAACCTCACCCGCGTCGAGGACGTGATCGGCCAGCTCACCGGCCAGATGGAAGGCCTGAAGAAGCAGGCCCGCCAGGCGATTCGCTACCGCGAGGTCGCGGCCAAGGTGCGCAAGTCCGAGGCCATGCTGTTCCATCTGCGCTGGATCGAGGCCAATGCCGACGTCAACGACGCCGCGCGCACCCACGATCTCGCCGTGCGCGAGATGGCCGAGCGCACCCAGCATCAGGCGGAAGCCGCGCGCATCCAGGCGATCCGCGCCACCGAATTGCCCGCGCTGCGCGATGCCGAGGCGCGCGCCGCCGCCGGCCTGCAGCGCCTGACCAACGCGCGCGAGATGCTCGACCGCGAGGAGCAGCGCGCCAAGGAGCGCGTCGGCGAGCTCGATCGCCGCCTCACCCAGTTCGCCCAGGACATCGCGCGCGAGCAGCAGCAGACCTCGGACGCCGACATCGCGTTGCAGCGGCTCGACACCGAAGACGCCGAGCTGAAGGAAGAGATCAAGTCGCGCGTCGAGAAGCGCTCCGGCGTCGACGAGCGCGTCTCGGAGGCCGAAGAGATCCTGGCCGCGACCGAGCGCCAGTTCTCGGAGCTGACCACGCAACTCGCCGACCTCACCGCCAAGCGCAACCAGCTCGAAGCCGGCGTGCGCACCCATCGCGACCGGCTGGCACGGCTCGATCAGGAGATCGCCAACGTCCAGGCCGAGGAGACCAAGCTCGCGCAGGAGACCGGCAATCTCGGCGACATCGACGCGCTCGCCGCCGCCATGGAGATCGCGCAGCAGACGCTCGCCGAATCCGAGGCCGCGGTGCAGGAGAGCGAGGCGCACCACGCTGCCGCACGGCAGACGCTGGAAGCCTCCCGCAATCCGCTCGTTGAGGCCGAGAAGCGCGTGCAGCGGCTCGAGACCGAAGCCCGCACCATCTCCAAGCTGGTCACCAGCGAGACCAAGAATCTGTGGCCGCCGATCATCGACGGCATCACGGTCGCCAAGGGCTATGAAAAGGCGATCGGCGCCGTGCTCGGCGACGACCTCGATGCGCCCGTCGATTCCTCCGCGCCGATGCGCTGGACCAATGTCGGCGAAGCCGCGGGCGATCCTTCGCTGCCTGACGGCGTCGAGCGGCTGGCCGATCACGTCCAGGCGCCGCCGGAACTGGCGCGCCGTCTCGCCCAGATCGGTGTCGTAGCCAAGGAGCGCGGCGCCGCGCTGGTGTCGCAGCTGAAGACCGGCCAGCGGCTGGTGTCGCTCGAAGGCGATGTCTGGCGCTGGGACGGCTTTGTCGCCGACGCGCATGCCCCGACCGGCGCCGCGCGCCGCCTCGCCGAACGCGCCCGCCTGGTCGACATCGAGCATGAGCTGGAACAGGCCCGCATCGACGCCGCCGCCAAGCGCCAGGCGCTGGAGACGGCTGAGGAGGAACTGCGCTCGGCGTCCGCCGCCGAGGGTGCCTCGCGCGAAGCCGTGCGCGCCGCCCGCCGCGAGACCGACGCCGCGCGCGAACGCCATGCCGCGACCGAGCGCGAGATCAACCGCCACGCCGCGCGCAAATCGGCGCTGACCGAGGCGCACAGCCGCGTCGCCGCCGACCGCGCCGAGGCCGAGGCCGCGCATGAAAGCGCGGCCGCCGCGCTCGCCGAGCTGCCGCCGGGTGTCGAGACCGAGGCCCAGCTCGCCGCGGTTCGCGCCGAGATCGACAACCAGCGCCGTGCCGCGGCGCAGGTCCGCGCCGAGGCGCAAGCGCTCGCCCGCGAAGCCGAGCTCGCCGACCGCCGCGTGCAGGCGATCCTTGCCGAACGCAACGAATGGCAGAACCGCAAGACAAGCGCCGCCTCACAGGTCGGGACCATCGAGGCGCGTATTGCCGAGGTGTCGATCGAGCGCGAAGAGCTGGCCAATGCGCCGGAGGTGTTCGCCGAGAAGCGCAGCGCGCTGATCACGGAGATCGAGCACGCCGAGGGCGATCGCCGCATCGCCGCCGACGCGCTCGCGACCGCCGAAGCGGCGATGGCGGAAACCGACCGCGTCGCCAAGGCCACGCTCGAAGCGCTGTCGTCCTCCCGCGAAGCCACAGCGCGCGCCGAAGAGCGCATGGAAGGCACCCGCCGCCGCCTCGCCGATATCGAGCGCGAGATCCACGACATGCTCGAGGTCGAGCCGAGCGCGGTCGTCGGCATGGCCGAGATCGAGCCGGGCCAGGAGCTGCCGCCGGTCGCGCAGGTCGAGGAAGAACTCGAGAAGCTGCGCCGCGACCGCGAGCGGCTCGGCGCCGTCAATCTGCGCGCCGAGGAAGAGCTCAAGGAAGTCGAGACCCAGCACACCGCGCTGACCACCGAGCGCGACGACCTCGTCGAGGCGATCAAGCGGCTGCGCCAGGGCATCCAGAGCCTCAACCGCGAGGCCCGCGAGCGTCTCTTGACCTCGTTTGAGACCGTCAACAACCACTTCAAGCGGCTGTTCACCGAGCTGTTCGGCGGCGGCGAAGCGGCGCTGCACCTGATCGAGAGCGACGATCCGCTCGAGGCCGGCCTCGAGATCATCGCCAAGCCGCCGGGCAAGAAGCCGCAGACCCTGTCGCTGCTCTCGGGCGGCGAGCAGGCGTTGACCGCGCTCTCGCTGATCTTCGCGGTGTTCCTCACCAACCCGTCGCCGATCTGCGTGCTGGACGAAGTCGACGCGCCGCTCGACGACCACAACGTCGAACGGTTCTGCAGCCTGCTGCACGAAATGACCGGCTCGACCGACACGCGCTTCATCATCATCACGCACAATCCGATCACGATGGCGCGGATGAACCGGCTGTTCGGCGTCACCATGGCCGAGCGCGGCGTGTCGCAGCTGGTGTCGGTCGACCTGCAGGGCGCGGTCGACATCCTCGACCAGAACGTGGCGTAGGGCTACGCTCGCGGCCAAACGTCGTCATTGCGAGGAGCTCGGCGACAAAATTGCGAAGCAATTTTGCGCGGAAGCGACGAAGCAATCCATGCCTCAGCAAGCGGCGCTATGGATTGCTTCGCTTCGCTCGCAATGACGAGGGGATGGTACGTCGCATGACCTCACCTGACCTTCCCGCCGAACTGCGCGCCGCCCTCAACGCCCGGCTCGAAGGCCTGTCGCGCAGCGACGCCGCCGGCCGTGCAGCCATCATCTCGCAGACCTATCGCGAAGGCGGCGGCTCCTCGACGATCAAGACCGAGACTGATGCGCTGGCCTACGCCGTGGCGCGGATGCCGGCGACCTATGCCGCCGTTGTGGCGAGCCTCAATGCACTCTCCGAGATCCGGCCGGACTTCGCGCCCGCGAGCCTGCTCGACGTCGGCGCCGGTCCGGGCACCGCGACCTGGGCGGCCGCGGAAGCCTTCTCGTCGTTGCAGGCGTTCACGCTGCTCGATGCCAATGTGGCCCTGCGCACGCTGGCGCTCGACCTCACGCGCCGGAGTGACCGTCTGCGCCGCATCACCTCCTACGAGCTCGGCCAGGCCCGCACCTATGCGGCGCATGCCGAGGCCGCTGACCTCGTGATCGCGAGCTACCTTATCAACGAGCTCAATGATGCCGAGCGCGACGCGCTCACCGATGTCATGTGGGAGAAAACCAGGGATACCCTGCTGGTCGTCGAACCCGGCACGCCCGCGGGATACGCCCGGATCATCGCACTCCGCACACGATTGATCGCCGCCGGCGCGCATGTGATTGCCCCCTGCCCGCATGACGGCGCCTGCCCGCTGGTCGCGCCCGACTGGTGCCATTTCTCGCAGCGCCTGCAGCGCTCGCGCGCGCACAAGCAGGTCAAGGGCGCCGACGCTCCGTTCGAGGATGAGCGCTTCGCCTATGTGGCGCTGAGCCGCGCGCGCGTTGAGGACAGGCCAGCGCGCGTGCTGGCGCAGCCGGATGTCGGCAAGGTCGAGATCGCGGCCAAGCTATGCACGCCCGACGGCATCGTGGTTGCAAAAGTCCCCCGCCGCGCCAAGGCCGATTATGCCCGCGCCCGGCGCTGGCGCTGGGGCGACACGGTTTAGACGGTGGTCACACCGCAACCGCGAGGAAGCCCGGCTTCCCCGATTGGAGGCCCGCCGCAGCCGCGCGCGGCCAAAATATCGAAAACAACCCCATGCAAAGGAGCTGGCGGCTGCCGCCGTTCGACACGGCAACTTGACACGTCGGGCAACTCAGGGATACATTTCCAATATTCCGAAATCGCACAAGTGCCCCCACGCCCGGCGGAGCCAGGTGCAGCCAGTTTTGCCGCAAAACCAGCTCGACATTACTTGAATCGGGCAAGCCTGATTCTCACTGCGGCTCTCTTAGATGCCATTCGCCGTTTCGGCGATCGATAGAGGTTGGAGCGCTTCGTTGGGGCGCTCCCAACGACGAAGCAAGAAGATTGACGCGAGCGTTTCCGTCCCAACCAGTAAATTCATAGAGCCATTTGCCGTCATCAGGAGTGCGATAGTGCCACTCCTTAACAGATGAGCTTGGCTTGCTCGGAACTATGTCCATTCCGTCAGGAGGTCCGGACGGACCCTCACCCGAGGCAACGGATGCCAGCCAGCGCTTATCCGGAGAATAGTGCGGAGGTGCAACGATGCTCGTATCGTCACCCGTGTCAGCCCATACAAGACGGTAACTGACGCCTTCCCAATAATCGATCTCAATCAAAATAAGATCGTGCTCAGGAAAATAACCGATCAGTTGATACTTTACGCAGCCATCAGCGTCAGTGCTCTGGCACTTCGCTTCCTCGTTGAGATAGACCCGTGTCTTCCCATTCCTGAACTTCAACTGTAACCCGGGGCCTATGCGCTGGGCCAGTTCGGCAACCTGCTCCAGACAAGCCTTCTCTGAGCGATCAAGGTCGCCTATGCCATGGTCGCCGATACAACGGCCGTCCTGCGATGGATGATCCGAGAAGGAGTAGGGAACGCCGGCGAATGCTGCCCCGTCGATCAAGAGACATGCCGCCGCTGCCGCAATTACCAACTGTACGAGACGCCTCTTCATTCCAGAGCCCGGGTCATTAGGAGCCGTCGTGATGACAGACAACCTCTTCTGCCGGGGTTAATCGGTTGGTTCAAAGTTGCTCGATCATCGATGTCCGCTCTGGGTCAAAGCTGAAAAAGCTCGCAGCGAGGCAACGGGTCCGCGTACCTTCGAAAGCGGACATCCGAATTTATGAGTACACGCCCTCGGAAACCGATCCGGAGAGCCGCTGAACAACACGACGATGTTGAACCTATCCCGCCCATCCCCGACCAAGACATTGCCCACCTCTTCGCGGCGGGCTGCCCTGCGCCCGATCTTGGGCTACGGTGCCGCCGTCTCGTCCATCAGGAGTTGCCCTGTCATGTCGACCAGCTGGATCGTTATCGGCGTCATCGTCCTTCTCGTGCTGTTTGCATTCGGCGCCTACAACCGCCTCGTCGCGCTCGGCCAGCGGGTCAGCCAGGCCTTTGCCGACATCGACGTGCAGCTCAAGCAGCGCCACGACCTGATCCCGAACCTGGTCGAGACCGTGAAGGGCTACGCCTCCCATGAACGCGGCACGCTCGACGATGTCATCAAGGCACGCAATTCGGCGATGTCGGCGCAGGGTCCGGCGCAGGTCTCGGCGGCGGAGAACCAGCTCTCCGGCGCGCTCGGCCGGCTGATCGCACTCTCCGAAGCCTATCCGGACCTCAAGGCCAACGCCAATTTCCAGCAGCTCGCATCGGAGCTTTCCGATCTCGAGAACAAGATCGCCGCCAGCCGCCGCTTCTTCAACAACGCGGTCCAGGAATACAACACCGGCATCCAGCAGATGCCGGCCGCGCTGTTCGCCGGCATGTTCGGCTTCACCCGCAAGGATTTCTTCGACCTTGGCGCCAGCCGCACCGAAGTCGAGGCGGCACCGAGCGTGAAGTTCTGACGACTTCCTTCGAGATGACGCCCCTTCGGTCATTCCGGGGCGATGCAACGCATCGAACCCGGAATCTCATCTCACTCACTCATCTCGAGATTCCGGGTTCGCGCTTTCAGCGCGCCCCGGAATGACGGTGAGAAGCGGGAGCGCTCCATGGCGGCCTATGGTCTCTACACGCATATCGCATCGAACAAGTTTCGTTCGATGCTGCTGCTTGGCGGCCTGTTCCTGCTGATCTACGTGCTGGTCTATGCCGGCGCGCTGGTCGCGGAGGTGATGATCGATAGCGGCCGCACCGTCGACTATTACCTGACGCGGGCCTCGCGCGACCTGGTGTCGGCGCTGCCATGGGCGACGATCGCGGCGGTGGCCTGGATCGTGATCGCCTATTTCTTCCACCAGAAGATGATCGACGCCGTGACCGGCGGCGAGAGCGTGACGCGGCAGCAGCAGCCGCGGCTTTATAATCTGCTGGAAAATCTCTGCATCTCGCGCGGCATCCCGATGCCGAAGCTGAAGGTGATGGATAGTCCTGCGCTGAATGCGTTCGCGACCGGCCTCAACCCGCGCCAATACGCCATCACGGTTACCACGGGTCTGCTGAAGGCGCTGAACGACCAGGAGATCGAGGCCGTGCTCGGCCACGAGCTCACCCATATCAAGAACGGCGACGTGCAGCTGATGGTGATCGCGGTGATCATCGCCGGCGTGGTCGGCTTCTTCGGGGAGCTGTTCTTCCGTCTGTTCACAAACCTGTCGTGGAACTCGAGCGGCGGCGGAGGCGGCTGGTCGTCGTCGTCATCCTCCTCATCGTCGAGATCTTCCTCGGATCGCGACAGCAAGGGCTCGGGCGGCGGCGCGATCGTCGTGATCATCATCGCGGTCGCATTGATCGTGCTGGCCTGGCTGCTGTCGCAGGTGGTCAAGCTCGCGCTGTCGCGGTCGCGCGAATTTCTCGCCGATGCCGGATCGGTCGAGCTGACCAAGAACCCCGATGCGATGATCTCGGCGCTGCGCAAGATCGAGAACCGCGGCGAGCTGCCGGACGCCACCTCGGCCGTGATGGAACTCTGCGTCGACAATCCGCGCGAGGGCTTTGCCGACCTGTTCGCGACCCATCCGTCGGTGAAGTCCCGGGTCGACGCGCTGGTGAAATATGCCGGCGGTCACGATCCCGGACCGCTGGCGCTGCCGGATGAGACCTTGGACCAGACCGCGACGCAGGACCAACGGACCGCGGCCGGCGAACAACCTCCACCGGTGACCCACGGCCCGTGGGGCGATAAACCGCCTGCACAACCAAACAATCCGCCGCCGCTGCCGGGCACCAGCCCCGCACAGGGACCTTTGGGACCGCTGGGTCCTCTCCAAGGCCCTCTGCGAGGCCCTCTCCAAGGTCCTTGGGGCCGGCACCGCTGATCGCGCCGGCGCTTTGATTTGGGCATGATTTTCCCGGAAAACCGCTGCGCCATTTTCCGGATCGTGCCCTAGCCTACTCAGTCCATTAAGGAATTCCCCACCAAACCGAATGTGGACGCCTTAAGGAATTGAATTCTCCCTCGTTTCTGCCATGTTCGCGCCCAAAGCAGTGTGGGGACTTGCCGGCCGCCATCGCGGTCGGGAGCGCGCTTTAAGGGACTTCCATGGCAAAGCCGGTTGTGATCGTGGTGGGCGCTGACAAGGGCGGGGTCGGCAAGACCACCGTCTCGCGGACGCTCCTGGACTATTTCAGTGCCAACAATGTGCAGACCCGGGCGTTCGACACCGAATCGCCGCGCGGCACGCTGAAGCGCTTCCATCCCGACATCACCGAGATCGTCGACATGACGACGACCGCGGACCAGATGAAGATCTTCGACACGCTGAACTCGGGTCCCGCGGTCACCGTGATCGACGTCCGCGCCGGCCTCTTGTCGCCCGCGCTGGCCTCGCTGCGCGACATCGGCTTCCTCGACGCGGCGCGCTCCGGCCAGATCACCTTCGCCGTGTTCCATATCCTCGGCCCCTCGATCGCCTCGCTGGACGAGATCGCCGAGACCGCCGGCTTCATGGGCGGCGCGAAATATTTCCTGGTGAAGAACTTCATCAACGACACCCAGTTCTTCCAGTGGGACCAGGCGACCTACAATTCCTACTTCCACCGCATCAAGGACGCGACCGACCTCACGATCCCCAAGCTCAACGAAATGGCCTATGAGCAGGTCGAGGTCTCCTCGGTTCCGTTCCTGAAATTCGTGGCCAACAAGCAGATCAACGACGATGCCGCGAACTATTCGTTCGTACTGCGCGGCTATGTCCGGCATTGGCTCGCCAATGTCTGGAGCGAGTTCGACCGGATCAAGCTGACCGACCTGGTCGGCGCCAAGTCGGCCAAGGGCGAAAAATAGTCGAGGCCGGGCAGCGAAAAAGTCGCGCCCGGGGCGGCGATGGGGCTGGATTAGGCGAAAATTTGGATTGATATAGCGGGCAATGTCATCGACGCCCGTCTACATCATCTGCTCGCCCCGCCCGCAGGTCGGCAAGACGCTGATCGCGCGGCTGCTTGCGGAATTCCTGCTGCTCAAGAACGGCGACGTGGTCTGCTACGACATCAACCTGAAGGAGCCGTCGCTGCTCGACTACCTGCCGCGGATCACGGAAACCGCCGACGTGATCGACACCTACGGCAAGATGCAGCTGATGGACCGGGTCATCGTCAATGACGGCATCGCCAAGGTGATCGACCTCGGCTACCACGCCTTCGACGAATTCTTCAAAATGTGCGACGAGATCGGGCTGATGAAGGAGGCGCTGCGCCGCCGCGTCTCACCCGTGATCCTGTATGTCGCCGACACCGACCGCGCCTCGGTGCGCGGCTACCAGACGCTGCAAGGCCTGATCCCGCCGAACGGGCTGATCGTCATCGACAATGAATTCGTGGTGCGCGGCGAGCTGCCGCCGGTCATGACCGCCAGCCGGGTGTTGCGCTTCCGCGCGCTGCCGGTGTTCCTGAAGACCTATATCGACCGGCTGACCTTCTCCTTCACCGGCTATCTGCGCCAGGAGAAGGATTCATCGACCGAGCTGCACCAGTGGATCCGGCGGAATTACACCACGTTCCGCGATCTCGAGCTCAGCATGCTGCTGCAACGGGGATGATTGTCGTCCCGGCCAAGTGAAGCGCGAGCCGGCACCCATAACCACCGTTGAGCGTTTGGCGAAAGCTGGGGCCGCAGCATTTTCCCACAACCAGCATTTGTGGTTATGGGTCCCGGCTTTCGCCGGGACGACGCGGAGGAGTTAATGCCCCTCGAACGTCATCAGCGTGCGCACCGGAACCTCCATCGCGCGCAGCTTTGCTGCGCCGCCGAGGTCGGGCAGATCGATGATGAAGCAGGCCGCCACCACATTGGCGCCGATCTGGCGCAGCAGCTTGACCGCGCCCTCCGCGGTGCCGCCGGTCGCGATCAGATCGTCGACCAGAATCACGCGCTCGCCGGGCTGCACCGCGTCGGCATGCATCTCCATCTCGTCGATGCCGTATTCCAGCGAATAGGCGATCCGCACGGTGGTGTGCGGCAGCTTGCCCTTCTTGCGGATCGGCACGAAGCCGGCGGAGAGCTGATGCGCCACCGCGCCGCCGAGGATGAAGCCGCGCGCCTCGATGCCTGCGACCTTGTCGACCTTCGCTCCGGCCCAAGGATGCACCAACTCATCGACCGCGCGGCGGAAGGCCCGGGCATCCGCCAGCAACGTCGTGATGTCGCGAAACAGGATGCCCTTCTTCGGGTAGTCCGGGATGGTGCGAACGGTCGCCTTGATGTCGTGGTCGAAGGTCATTGCTGTCTCGCTTTCTCCGCGTCGTCATTGCGAGGAGCTCGCGACAAAATTGCAATGCAATTTTGCGCTGAAGCGACGAAGCAATCCATCTCTCCCCGGATTGAGGCATGGATTGCTTCGCTGCGCTCGCAATGACGGTCCAAATCAATTCACTCCCGGATTCAGCCGGAATGCATTCTCGACAATGCGCAGGCCGACCTCGTTGCCGAGCGACATCAGCGATTCCGGATGGAATTGCACACCGCCGACCGGCAGGGTCTTGTGCTCGATCACCATCGCGACGCCGTCTTCGGTGGTCGCGGTCACCGCCAGCACCTCGGGCACGCTGTCGCGCTCGACATAGAGCGAATGATAGCGGCCGATCACGATCTCATTGGGCAGATTGTGCATCAGCCGGCCGCCGCGCACCTGGACACGCGAGGGGCGGCCATGCGCGGGCTGGCCAAGCTGGCCGAGCTGGCCGCCGAAATATTCGCCGATCGCCTGCACGCCGAGACAGACGCCGAAGATCGGCAGCTGCTTCTCGAGCGCGGTGTCGATGGTCTTCGCGATGCCGAAATCCTCCGGGCGGCCCGGCCCGGGCGACAGCACCAGCAGGTCCCAGCCCTTCTTCTTGAGCATGTCCTGGGCATGGACGTGTCGGACCACGGTGACGTTGGCGCCGACCTGGCGGAAGTAATCCGCCAGCATGTGCACGAAACTGTCGTCGTGATCGATCAGGAGCACGTTCTTGCCCGAGCCGGTGGCATCGGGCGCGAAATCCGACAGCGGCTTCGGCGGATCGCCGCGCAGCGCCTGGAACAGCGCCGCCGCCTTGACCTGGCACTCGCGGTCTTCCGCGGCCGGATCCGAGTCGAACAGGCAGGTCGCGCCGACGCGCACCTCGGCGAGACCATCCTTCATGCGGATGGTGCGGATGGTGAGGCCGGTGTTGATGCTGCCGTCGAAATTGACGCAGCCGATCGCGCCGGCATACCAGCGCCGCGGCGACCGCTCATGGTCCTCGACGAACTGCATCGCCCACAGCTTCGGCGCGCCGGTCACGGTCACGGCCCAGGCGTGGGTCAGGAAGGCGTCGAGCGAATCGAAGCCCGGCCGCAGCATGCCCTCGACATGGTCGACGGTGTGGAACAGTTTTGAGTAGGTCTCGATCTGGCGCCGCGCCAGCACCTTGATGGTACCGGGCACGCAGACCCGCGCCTTGTCGTTGCGATCGACGTCGGTGCACATGTTGAGCTCGAACTCGTCCTTCTCCGAGTTCAGGAGCTTGCGGATCTGCTCGGCATCGCCGATCGAATCCGAGCCGCGTGCGATGGTGCCGGAGATCGGACAGGTCTCGACCCGGCGGCCGTCGGAGCGCACGAACATCTCGGGCGACGCCGAGACCAGGAACTCGCCGTCGCCGAGATTCATCAGCGCGCCATAGGGCGACGGATTGATGCGGCAGAGCCGCTGGAACACTTCCGCCGGCGAGCGCTCGCACGGCTCGGCGAACAGTTGCCCCGGCACCGCCTCGAACAGGTCGCCGCGGGCGAACGCCGCGCGCGCCACTTCGACGGTCGCCTGGTATTCGCCCGGCGCGTGATCGGCAAAGCCCTGCCGGTCGGTCTTGGCGTAGAGGCTCGGCGCGGTCTCGTGCGACCGGCCGGCGGTCGATTTGCCCTTCCACGCAAACTCGTAATTCAGCGCCACGCCGCGGCCGGTGGCGCGGTCATAGGCCAGCAGCCGGTCGGGCACGTAGAGGACGATGTCGCGCTGGTCGGCCTCGCGGGCGCGCTTCTGCTTGAGGTCCTCGATCTGGAACACGAGGTCGTAGGCGAAGGCGCCGAACAGGCCGAGCAACGGATCGGCATTGGAGGTGAACGCCGCCACCATGTCGCGCACCAGCGACATCACGCTGGCACGGCGGGTGCGCTGGTCTTCCTCGACCGGCGCTTCGCCGCGGATGATATGGCCGGCGAGCTCTGTGGCGCTCCGCTCCGAGATCACGACGCAGGGCTCGCGCAGCACGTCCCCGAGGAAGGCGATCAGGACCTCGCCGCGCGGGTTCAGCGCCTGCAACGAGAAGTCGGTGCCCGAGGTCTCCAGCACCAGCGGCGGATCGGCGAAGCCGAGGTCGAAGCTCTCGTAGCGGCCCGGCACGGTCGTGCCCGAGGACAGCACCACGCCGCGGCGGCGGTCGAGCAGCGCGATCAGGTCGTCGAGGCGGTTGGCGCCGCCGGTGAACTGCTCGACCACCCGCGCGACCGCGAGGCCGCCATTGGTCAGGTATTCGCTTCGAGCCGGCAGGGAGAAGACTGTCCTGTTCATGTGATCCTCTTACGAGACTTGCCGAGAGAGCGCCACACAGGACAAACGAAGGGACCGTCGCACTGCGATGGCGACCTTCGACGTTTGTGAAAAAAGAAAACGCACCGGCCACCTATGAGAAGGTGGGCCACCAACGACGGGATGGACTGGCAACGGTGTTCATGGCCGCTACACACCACCCGGCGCGGGCCGTGTCAAGGGATGGCCCGACACCCCTGCCCCAATCCTGGACGCGCCTCTGATCGGCATTTTCGGGGTTTGAAGGGCCGGAAATCCGCGTAGGATTTGCCGAAATGGCGGCCGGCCGGCCGCCCAAAAAACAGACAGATGGCGGAGACGCGCAGATGGCGATTTTGGGTCTCGGATATGCCGGCTTCGGCTCCGACGCACTCGATGACTGGCGGCAGTTCGGCACCGGCCTCGTCGGGCTGCAGGCGATCGAGCGCGGCAACTCGCTGCTTGCGTTCCGGATGGATGACCGCAAGCAACGCATCGTGATCGACCGCGCGCAGGGCGAAGGGACCAGGTTTTTCGGCTGGGAGGTGGCGGACGCCACAGCGCTCGACGCGCTGGCGGCGCGGCTGGAGCGCGCCGGCGTCGCCGTGACATCGGAGCCGCAAACCCTCGCCGACGCGCGGCGGGTGCGCGGGCTGATCTCGTTCCGGGATCCGGCCGGCAACCGTCTCGAGGCGTTTCATGGCGCCGAGATCGACGACACGCCCTTCAAGCCGGGACGCTCGATCTCCGGCTTCCGCACCGGCGCACTCGGCCTCGGCCACGCGGTGCTGACGGTCGAGCACATCGCCCCTGTCATGAGCTTCTATGTCGACGTGCTCGGCTTCGGGCTCAGCGACTACATCGAAAAGCCGTTCCGCGCCTGTTTCTTCCACGTCAATGCGCGCCACCATTCGCTGGCGCTGATCGAGACCGGCAGCAACGGCATGCACCATCTGATGGTGGAGCTGTTCTCACTCGACGATGTCGGCCAGGCCTATGACGTCGCGCAGCAGGAAGACCGCGTTAACGTCACGCTCGGCCGTCACACCAACGATCTGATGACGTCGTTCTACGCCAGGTCGCCGTCAGCCTTCATGGTGGAGTGCGGCTGGGGCGGCCGCGAGATTGATCCTGCGAACTGGACGCCGTTCGAGATGCATGACGGCCCGAGCCTGTGGGGCCACGAGCGCGTCTGGCTGTCGGCTGAGGACCGCGCCGTCGCCCGCGAGATGCGGATGCGCGCCGCCTCGGAAGGCAAGCGCGCGCCGGTGCAGGTGATGGAAGGCAATTTCAGGCTGATGTCGGGAACCTGCCCGTGGTGGGATGGGGTGAAGGCGGAGAGTTAGAACTCGCCGTCGTCCCTGCGAAAGCAGGGACCCATAACCACAGGGTACGGTTATCTGGCGAGATGACTACCAGTGTGCCTATTGCGATGGCCGCGGCGTATGGGTCCCTGCTTTCGCAGGGACGACATCGCATTTGCGGCTGGATCACCTAGCCCAGATGCTTCTTGAAGAACTCCGTCGCCCGGTCCCAGGCCAGTTCGGCACATTGCCGGTCATGCACCGACAGGCGCTGCTCGTTGCCGAAACCGTGGTCGGCGTCATAGCGGTACAGCTCCAGCGATTTGCCGGCGGCCTTCATCGCCTTCTCGAAACCATCGACCAGCGCCGGCGTGCACCAGTCGTCCTTGGTGGCGAAATGGGCCTGCAGCGGAATCCGAACGTCCGCCGGCTTGGCCGCCTGCTCCGGCGGGATGCCGTAGAACACCACACCGGCGGTCAGCTCGGGGATCTTGGTGGCACCGATGATGGTCACCGCGCCGCCGAGGCAGAAGCCGGTCAGGCCGACCTTGGCGCCGTTCTTGGCGAGGTATTGCGCGGCGCCGCGCACCGTCTGCGTCGTGGCGTCCATGAAGTCGAGCGAGTTCATCTCTTTGCCGGCCGCGTCGGTGTCGTGATACGGCACCACCTTGCCCTTGTAGAGATCGGGCGCGAGCGCATCGAAACCGGCCCGCGCGAAGCGATCGCACATGCCCTTGATCTGGTCCTGCAGGCCCCACCATTCCTGGATCACGACCACGCCGGGCGCGTTGCCGCGGGCGGCATTGGCGAGATAGCCCGACGCTTCCTTGCCGTCCGGACGCTTGAAGCTGATGCTGGTACCCATGAGTTCCTCCGCAATGTTTGCCGGCTGATTGGCCGGCATCTTGTCCGTACTGCGCCAAGGAAGCAATCCACTCACCGTCATTGCGAGCGCAGCGAAACAATCCATATCTCGGCACAACGGATAGGTGGATTGCTTCGCTACGCTCGCAATGACAGTAGAAGCAAAAAAGCCCCCGAAGGGGCTTTTTCAAATTCGCGATAGCCGTGATCAGTGGGCGTCGGCCCAGACCTTGCGCTTGGTGAAGTACATCAAGAACGCGAAGATGATCAGGAACACAAACACCTGCATGCCGATCCGCTTGCGCGCTTCCATGTGCGGCTCGGCGGCCCACATCAGGAAGGTGGTGACGTCATGCGCGTACTGCTTGACGGTCGCGGGCGAGCCGTCGTCGAAGGTCACCTGACCGTCGGACAGCGGCTTCGGCATCTTGATGGCGTGGCCGGGGAAGTACTTGTTGTAGTAGGTGCCCTCCGGGACGGTGACACCTGCCGGCGGCTTGTCTTCAAAGCCCTGCAGGATGGCGTCGACGTAGTCCGGTCCCTGCTCCTGGTACTGGGTGAAGAAGTCGATGACGAACTGCGGGAAACCGCGCTCGTAGGACCGTGCTTTGGTCATCAGCGACAGGTCCGGGGGCGCCTTGCCGCCGTTGGCCGCGGCGGCCGCCTGCTCGTTCGGGAACGGCGCCGGGAAGTAGTCCGCCGTGCGGCCCGGACGCTCGAACATCTCGCCCTGGTCGTTCGGACCGTCCTTGATCTTGTACTCGGACGCGAACGCCGTCGCCTGCGCCTCGGAATAGCCGGGACCGCCGGGATCGGCGAGGTTGCGGAACGCAACGTAGCTCAGGCTGTGGCAGGCCGAGCAGACTTCCTTGTAGACCTTCAGGCCACGCTGCAGCGCGCCGCGGTCATACTTGCCAAAGGGACCGGAGAACGACCACGTCTGGGCAGGCGGCTTGTCACCACCCTCGGCCCTGGCGTTCTGGGTGCTGCCGGCGAACAGGCCGCCGGCCACCACCAGCGCGAGCACCACGGAGGCTGCGGTCGCGGCCCTGCCCTTGCTCTTCGCCAGCACGTCGTCGGCGATCGAGTTCGGCACCGTACGCGGCGTCTCGATGCGGGCGAGCAACGGCAGCACGATCAGGAAGTAGGCGAAGTAGCACACCGTCAGGATGCGGCCGGCGATCACATAGATGCCTTCCGGCGGCTGCGAGCCGAGATAGCCGAGCCCGATGCAGACCACCACGAAGATCCAGAAGAACTGCTTGGCCAGCGGACGATACTTCGACGAACGGGTCCGTGCGCTGTCGAGCCAGGGCAGGAAGCACAGGATGATGATCGCCGAGAACATCGCAACGACGCCGGCGAGCTTGTTCGGGATCGAACGCAGGATCGCGTAGAACGGCAGGTAGTACCATTCAGGCACGATGTGCGCCGGGGTCACGCCGGGGTTCGCCGGGATGTAGTTGTCGGCGTCGCCGAGATAGTTCGGCATGTAGAAGATGAACCAGGCGAAGAAGATCAGGAAGCACGACACACCGAACGCGTCCTTGATGGTCGCATAGGGCGTGAACGGAACGGTGTCCTTCTCGGTCTTGGCCTCGACGCCGGCCGGGTTGTTCTGGCCCGCGACGTGCAGCGCCCAGATGTGCAGCACGACCACGCCGGCGATCACGAACGGCAGCAGGTAGTGCAGCGAGAAGAAGCGGTTCAGTGTCGGGTTGCCGACCGAATAGCCGCCCCACAGCAGGGTCACGATGCTCTCGCCGAAATACGGCACGGCCGAAAACAGATTGGTGATGACGGTGGCGCCCCAGAAGCTCATCTGGCCCCACGGCAGCACGTAGCCCATGAAGCCCGTCGCCATCATCAAGAGGTAGATGATGACGCCGAGGATCCACAGCACCTCGCGCGGCTCCTTGTACGACCCGTAATAGAGACCGCGGAACATGTGAATGTAGACTGCGAAGAAGAACATCGACGCGCCGGCGGCGTGCATATTGCGCAGCAGCCAGCCGTAGTTGACGTCGCGGACGATCAGCTCGACCGACTTGAAGGCGAAGTCGGCGTGCGGCGTGTAGTGCATCGCCAGGATCACGCCGGTCAGGATCTGCAGCGCCAGCATCATCGAAAGGATGGCGCCGAAGGTCCACCAGTAGTTCAGATTGCGCGGCGTCGGATAGGCCACGAACGAGGAGTGGATCAGGCCGAAGATCGGAAGGCGCCGTTCGATCCACTTCAAGGCGGGGTTGCTCGGTTGGAAATCAGATGGTCCGCTCATTGATGCGATCCTGAAGAAGAAAAACGACGCGATGGGTCCAAGGGGAAGCCTAAGTCCCGGAGGGTCCGGGACTTAGCCGATCTGGATTTTGGTGTCGGAAACGAAGCTATAGGGCGGCACCGCCAGGTTGGCGGGCGCCGGCCCCTGACGGATACGACCGGAGGAGTCGTACTGAGAACCGTGGCAGGGGCAGAAGAAGCCGTCGTAATTGCCCTCATGGGCGATCGGGATACAGCCGAGATGGGTGCAGATGCCGATCACGACCAGCCACTGGTCGTGGCCTTCCTTGACGCGGGCTGAGTCGGCCTGCGGATCGGGCAGGCTCGAGAGCGGCACCTTCTGGGCCTCCTCGATCTGCTTCTTGGTGCGGTGGCTGATGTAGATCGGCTTGCCGCGCCAGAAGACCTTGATGTCCTGCCCCTCGGCGATCGGCGTCAGGTCGACCTGGATCGGCGCGCCGGCGGCGATCGTCGCGGCGTCCGGGTTCATCTGGGCAACCAGCGGCCAGACAGTGGCGGCTGCGCCGACCACGGCGGCAGCTCCGGTTGCAACAAAGAGAAAATCACGGCGTGTCGGATGGTCCGCCGAAGACGCTGTCGTCACGATTCCTAGCCCTTTCTTTTCTGCAGCCGGTGGAACCGCCCCAGAGACGCTGGGAAGCGCCCCAAGAAAGGCTGCCGGCGCCCGCGGCCCCCGCGGCGGCAGAAAACCGCTATTCCCCACCCCAAATGGCGGAACAGCAGTCCAGAATCGTTCTATTGGCACCCTTGCCGGACGAGCGCAAGCCCGCTATCGGCTCGCACACGTGCAATGCACGAAATCCGCGCCGAGCGATGTTTTATTGAGACAATTTCATCCGGATTTCACAGGTCGCCAGCACCATGCAGATCGCGCTGTTCCAGCCCGACATTCCCCAGAATACAGGGACGATTCTGCGCCTCTGCGCCTGCCTGGACGTGTCAGCCCATATCATCGAACCGGCGGGATTCGACACCTCGGACCGGAATTTCCGCCGCGCGGGTATGGACTATCTCGACCATGTGCGGTTGAAGCGTCACGACTCATGGTCGAAATTCGAGGAATGGCGGGCCGAGGCCGCCTGCCGGCTGGTCGTGTTCACGACCAGGGCCGCGAAATCCTACCTTGATTTCTCGTATACGGCCTCCGATGTCCTGCTGTTCGGGCGCGAAACGGCAGGGGTGACCGACGCGGTGGTGGCCGCCGCGGATGCGCGGCTGGTGATTCCGATCAGGCCGACCATGCGCTCGCTCAATGTCGCCGTCACGGCAGCCATGGCGGTCGGTGAAGCGCTGCGGCAGACGAGTTCAGGATTTGCGGGTTCAGGAATTGCCGGTCCGGCAACTTAAGGAATTTTTGGTGAGCTACGCGGTCAAGGAGATCTTTCTTACCCTGCAGGGCGAAGGCGCCCATGCGGGCCGGGCCTCCGTGTTCTGCCGCTTCGCCGGCTGCAACCTCTGGAGCGGCCGCGAGCAGGACCGCGCCGGCGCCGTCTGCCGGTTCTGCGACACCGAT
Source organism: Bradyrhizobium macuxiense (assembly GCF_007993935.1). GTDB lineage: Bacteria > Pseudomonadota > Alphaproteobacteria > Rhizobiales > Xanthobacteraceae > Bradyrhizobium > Bradyrhizobium macuxiense_A. The sequence continues at coordinate 174,352 of NZ_VITY01000006.1, forward strand.
TTCGTCGGCACCGACGGCACGCTCGGCGGCCGCTATGCCGACGCCGCCGAGCTCGCCGGCATCATTGCAGCGCAATGGACCGGGGGCGAAGCCGACCGCTACGTGGTGCTGACCGGCGGCGAGCCGCTGCTGCAGGTCGATACCGCATTGATCGAGGCCCTGCATCGCCACGGCTTTGCGATCGCGATCGAGACCAACGGCACCATCGCCCCGCCCGACGGGCTCGACTGGATCTGCGTCAGCCCCAAGGCCGCCTCCGAGCTCGTGGTGCGCAGCGGGCACGAGCTCAAGCTGGTCTATCCGCAGCCGGAGAACGCGCCGGAGGACTTTGCCGGGCTCGCCTTCGAGCGCTTCTCGCTGCAGCCGATGGACGGCCCCGACGTGATCGAGAATACCGAGCGGGCGATCGACTATTGCCTGAAGCACCCGCAATGGCGCCTTAGCGTGCAGACGCACAAGACGCTCGGCATTAGATGACCGAAGCGTTTTCGAGCGAAGTGGAAACCGGTCCGCGTCAAGAAAACGCGACCAAACAAAGATAAGAGCATGATCCGCTTCAATCGGATCGTTCTCTTCAAGAACTGGATTGTTGAGAGAGATGTGGGAATTGACGAAAGCGTTTCGGTTCGAGGCTGCGCATGCGCTGTCCGGAACGACCTTTGGCGCCGCCAGCGAGGAAATTCACGGTCACTCGTTTCGCGCCGAGGTGACCGTCCGCGGCACGCCCGACCCGAAGACCGGCATGGTGATCGATCTCGGCCTGCTCGAACGCGCCATGGCCGAGGTGCAGAAGACGCTCGATCATAAGTTCCTGAACAAGATCGAGGCGATCGGGGTGCCGACGCTGGAGAATCTGTCGCGCTTCATCTGGGAGCGTTTGCAGCACGCCGGCAAGCTGACCCGCGTCAGCGTCCATCGCGACAGCTGCAACGAGAGCTGCACTTATTTCGGCCCGCAAGGTTAGTCATGCTGCCAACAGACCCCGCCATCATCGAGGACCGCAAGGCGCGTGCGCGCGGCTGGTTCGAGGCGCTGCGCAACGACATCTGCGCGGCGTTCGAGCAGCTCGAGGACGACGCCTCCCCCGCGCTCTATCCCGGCAGTGCCGGCCGGTTCGTGCGCACCCCCTGGGATCGCACCGACCATACCGGCAAGCCCGGCGGCGGCGGCGTGATGTCGATCATGAAGGGCCGGCTGTTCGAGAAGGTCGGCGTGCACTGCTCGACCGTGCACGGCGAGTTCGCGCCCGAATTCCGCGCGCAGATTCCCGGCGCCGCCGACGATCCACGATTTTGGGCCTCGGGCATTTCGCTGATCGCGCATCTGCGCAATCCGAACGTGCCCGCCGTGCACATGAACACCCGCTTCGTCGTCACCACCAAGGCCTGGTTCGGCGGCGGTGCGGATCTGACGCCGGTGCTGAACCGGCGGCGCACCCAGGAAGACCCCGATACGGTCGCCTTCCATGCCGCGATGAAAGCGGCCTGCACCGGACCGAACGGCGTCGCCGACTACGACAAGTACAAGAAATGGTGCGACGACTATTTCTATCTGCCGCACCGCAAGGAAGCCCGCGGCGTCGGCGGCATTTTCTATGACTGGCATGACAGCGGCGACTGGGAGGCCGATCTCGCCTTCACCCAGGACGTCGGGCGCAGCTTCCTGAAGATCTATCCCGAACTGGTGCGGCGCAATTTCGCGGCCGACTGGAGCGCGGAGGATCGCGACGAGCAATTGGTCCGTCGCGGGCGCTATGTCGAGTTCAATCTGCTCTACGATCGCGGCACCATCTTCGGCCTGAAGACCGGCGGCAATGTCGATTCGATCCTGTCGTCGCTGCCGCCGGAGGTGAAATGGCCGTGACCAAGCTGCCGCGCGCGATGCTGATCGACATGGATGACACCATCCTGTCGGCCTATGGACGTCCCGAGATCGCCTGGAACACGATCACCGCCGAATTCGCCGCCGAGCTCGCGCCCCTGCCCCCCGACGAGGTCGCGACCGCGCTTTTGGCTTATGCACGGCGATTCTGGTCGACGGCTGAACCGATCTGGCGGATCAAGCTCGGCGAGGCGCGCCGGCTCACCGTGAAGGGCGGCTTCGCTCAGCTTGCGGCAGCCGGCCATCGCGCGCTCCCCGACGATCTCGCGGACCGCATCGCCGATCGCTTCACCGCCTATCGCGAGGAGGAGATGTTCGTCTTCCCCGGCGCGCATGAGGCGATCGATGCGTTCAAGGCGCTCGGCATCAAGCTCGCGCTGGTCACCAACGGCGCCGCCGACATGCAGCGCGCCAAGGTCGAGCGCTTCGCGCTCGGTCATCGCTTCGATCACATCCAGATCGAGGGCGAGCACGGTTTCGGCAAGCCCGAGGAGCGCGCCTATCTGCACGCGATGCAGGCACTCGGCGTCACCCCGGCCGAGACATGGATGATCGGCGACAATCTGGAGTGGGAGATCGTGGCGCCGCAGCGGCTTGGCATCTACGCGATCTGGATGGACGTGCACGGCGTCGGGCTGCCGGTGGGATCGACGATCAAGCCCGACCGCATCATCCGCTCGCTGAGCGAACTGGTTCCCGCCCGACACGAATAGCTGTTTTCCACGTCAATTCCATCGAAGCCGGCGCCGGCCGTGATTTGACTGTCATCACCGGTCGCTAGCCTGCCGTCCGCGTCAACCAGCGCGAAGGGAATATCATGGAACTGAAACCAGGCGATGTCGTCATGCTGAAATCCGGCGGCCATCCGATCACGGTGGTGGAAGTCGACGAGGACAAGGTCGAGTGTCTGTGGATGGGCACGGACGGCGATCTGTTTCGCGAAACCCTGCCGCTCGTCGCACTCGAATCGACCGAGCTCGATCCCGAGGACGATGAAGAGGAAGACGACGAAGAAGAAGACGACGACGAGGAAGAAGAGGACGACGAAGACGAGGACGACGACGGCGATCGCAAGAAGAAGCGCAAGGCGGCCTAAGATCCGTTGATGCGATGCTGCCTCGCGCATGCGGCATGCGTACGACGTTCGTCACCGTGCCGCCGATGAACTCGGCGGTACGAAAATTCAGAGCCGGTGATCGCGGGTGAAACGGGAAACGGTCTGGTCGGCGATGCCGGACAGCACCTGCGGATCGAGCGGAAAATCCGCCGCGAGCCAGGCATCCTCGGCCAAGGTCAGCACATGCCCCAGCGCCGGCCCCTCGGCGATCCCGCGCGCGATGAAATCCGACGCCCGCAGCGGAAAGTGCGGCGCACGCCAGCGCTGCGGCAACGTGGCGAGCGCGCGCCATTGATCGACGTCGCGGCCGGCGCCGGTTCGCGCCCAGGCCAGCAGCAGGCGGTCGCGGTACGGCTCCTCATCGAGCCGGTAGAGCCTGCGCTTGGCATGCGCCTCGTCCATGCCGGGCAGGCGCCACCAGCGATGGCCCATCGAATCCAGCGCCTTGGCCTCGGCGTTGGAGAGCCGCAGCCGGCTTGCGATGCGCCGCGCATCCTCGGTCACCGCAACCGTCAGCGCTGCGAGCCTGCGCATCGCACTCGGTGCGAGCCCCATCAACCTCTCGATCTCGATCATCGCCGCGAACGGCCCGGTATAGGCGACGCCGCCGAACAGCGGCTGCAGCAACCCGCCATCGCCCATCGCGACCATCGCGCCGGCGGCGCCGTTCGCCACCACGAGCTTGAGCATCTCCATCCGGATGCGCTCGGCCGAGAGGCCGGCAAGTCCGGCGCGCGCACTGACGCAGGCGAGATAGCCGGCGCGATCGACCTCGCCCGCGCCATAGGCGGCGTGGAAGCGGAAGAAACGCAGGATGCGCAAATAATCCTCGGCGATCCGCTGCGCGGGATCGCCGATGAAGCGCACGCGGCGCGCCTCGATGTCGGCGAGACCGCCGACGTGATCATGCACGACGCCCGAGGCGTCGACCGACAGGCCGTTGATGGTGAAGTCGCGCCGCTCGGCGTCGCGCACCCAGTCGCGCCCGAACGCCACCTTGGCCTTGCGGCCATAGGTCTCGGTGTCCTCGCGCAGCGTCGTCACCTCGAACGGCTGGCCGTCGACCACCAGGGTCACCGTGCCGTGCTCGATGCCGGTCGGCACGCTCTTGATGGCAGCCCGCTTGGCGCGGCGGATCACCTCCTCCGGCAGCGCCGTGGTGGCGATATCGATGTCGGCGAGCGGAATCCGCATCAGCGCGTTGCGCACGGCGCCGCCGATCACCCGCGCTTCCTCGCCGTCGGCATTGAGCAGGCCGAGCACGCGCGCCGCCGGCCCCGAAGCGAGCCACGGTGCGTCGGACAACAAGCGCACCTCGCTCATCTCTCAGCCCCCGGCACCAGCCTGCCATTCTCGATGTGAGCGGGAACGTAGGTGGAGTTCGGCGGCGCGCCGGTCAGTTCGGCGAGCAGCACGAAGCTCACGATGACCATCACCAGCGCCGCCAGCGTCAGCTTCATGATCATGTCGAGCGGCCAGGACGCCGGCAGCGTCACGCCGGACCGCGTCGCGATGAGGAAGATGGCATAGACCGCGAAGGGGATCAGGAAGATTCCGATCTCGGTCAACACCGTGCGGATCATGACAGATAGATCCGCTCATACAGCACGCGCAGGATGCCCGCGGTCGCGCCCCAGATGTAACGCTCGGCGAACGGCATCGCATAATAGGAGCGGTCCATGCCGCGGAATTCCTTGGTGTGGATCTGATGATTCTCGGGGTTCATCAGGAAAGCGAGCGGCACTTCGAACGCATCGACGACTTCGGCCTCGTTGATCTCAAGGGCAAATCCCGGCTTCACCTTGGCGACCGTCGGCAGGATGCGGAAGCCGAACGCAGTGCCATAGAGGTCGAGATAGCCGACAGGGTCGATGAATTCCCGCCTCAAGCCGACTTCTTCACAGGCTTCGCGCAGCGCGGCATCGAGCGGCGAGGCATCGGTGGCGTCGATCTTGCCGCCGGGAAACGAAATCTGGCCGGCGTGGCTCGACAGATTGGGCGAACGCTGCGTCAACAGCACGGTCGGCTCGGGATGATCGACCACCGGGATCAGCACCGCGGCCGGCCGCACCGGCTGCTCCTGGGCGACGATCTCGAGCATCCGGTCGTTGCCGGAATCTCCGGTGCGCGGAATGATATGCGGATCGACCAGGCCCGGCGGCACTTCGAAATTGAGCCGCGTGCGGGCCCGCGCGAAGAATTCCGTCGAGCTGATCGTCGCCGGCTTCACCTTCAGCAACGGCTCGTTCAAAGTGCGCCCCTCACCTGACTGGCATCGGCCATCGCGAAAAACTCGCCGCCGGACTCGATGCCGAACATCTCCTGACCATCGACCATCCGCTCCTCGCCCATGTCAACCAGATCGTAGTAGAGCGCGCGGGTGACCTTCGCCCACAGGTCGGCGCGAACATGCAGATAGGGCGTCAATCCGCCATCTTCGGCGGCTTCGAATCTGAGGCCGTGGCCCTTCTCGCAATCCACCCAGTCATCGACGTTGGTGCGGAACCTGAGCAACCGGCCGCGCGCGTCTTCCTCGGTCTGCATTTCCACGGCGAGGAACGGTGCGTCGTCGACGCGGATGCCGACCTTCTCGACCGGTGTCACGAGAAAGTGCTTGCCGTCCTCGCGTTTCAGAATCGTGGAGAACAGCCGCACCAGCGCCGGGCGTCCGATCGGCGTTCCCATGTAGAACCAGGTGCCGTCAGGCGCGATTCGCATGTCGAGATCGCCGCAGAACGGCGGATTCCACAGGTGAACCGGCGGCAGGCCCTTGCGTCCGGCCGTATCGGATGTCGCAGCCTGGTTGGCGGCAGCAGTCAAGCCCTCGAGGCCCTTGCCTCCGAGACCCGTAGTTTCACTGCCGGAATCGCTCTGCCCTTGCTTCGCCATTGTTTGCCTTGAAGTTTCCTACCCTCAATCTGGCACGTTTGGTGCACGTATTCTGAGATGTGGTCGGGATGTCATTCTCGCCACATCGTGATGCCGGTCATACCCTGAAATACCGATAAGGTGGGGATAGTTTAATTCAACGAATACATGGCCTTCGCATAGGTTTAGCATGCGGGCCATGCGATGACGACAGATGCAGCCGCGGGAAATGCGCGCATCGCCGAGAAGGAGCGGATCGAATGGCTGGTGCAGACAGCGTCGAGAAACTGGAGGATGTGATCGTCCGTTCGGCCGAGCAGGTCGCGGGCCAGATCAAGGCCGCCAAGGAAGCGGTGTCCACGGTCATCTTCGGCCAGGACCAGGTGATCGAAAACACGCTGGTGACGATCCTGTCCGGCGGCCACGCGCTGTTGATCGGCGTCCCCGGCCTCGCCAAGACCAAGCTGGTCGAAACGCTCGGTGTCACGCTCGGGCTCGACGCCAAGCGCATCCAGTTCACGCCTGACCTGATGCCGTCGGACATCCTCGGCGCCGAAGTGCTCGACGAGAGCTCGGCCGGCAAGCGTTCGTTCCGCTTCATCTCGGGTCCGGTGTTCGCGCAGCTCTTGATGGCCGACGAGATCAACCGCGCCAGCCCGCGCACCCAGTCGGCGCTGCTGCAAGCCATGCAAGAGCAGCACATCACCATTGCCGGCGCGCGGCACGATCTGCCGAAGCCGTTCCACGTGCTCGCGACCCAGAACCCGCTCGAGCAGGAAGGCACCTATCCGCTGCCCGAGGCGCAGCTCGACCGCTTCCTGATGGAAATCGACGTCGACTATCCCGATCGCGACGCCGAGCGCCGCATCCTGTTCGAAACCACCGGCGCCGAAGAGGCGCATGCCAAGCCGTCGATGGACGCGGAGACGCTGCTCACCGCACAACGGCTGGTGCGGCGCCTGCCGGTCGGCGATTCCGTGGTCGAGGCGATCCTGACGCTGGTGCGCGCCGCGCGCCCCGGCACCGAGGGCGGCGAGGCCGGCAAGCTGATCGCGTGGGGACCCGGTCCCCGCGCCAGCCAGGCCTTGATGCTGGCGGTGCGCGCCCGCGCGTTGCTCGACGGCAGGCTCGCGCCGTCGATCGACGACGTGCTCGATCTCGCCGAGCCCGTGCTCAAGCACCGCATGGCGCTGACCTTCTCGGCGCGCGCCGAGGGCCGCACCATTCCGGACGTGATCAAGCAGTTGAAGACGCGGATCGGTTGATGGCAGCAGACAACAGGCATCAGAACGAGGAGATCCTGGCGGTCCGACGTGCAGATGGCGAAAGCCGAACGCTCGCCGCGTCGCTGCCGCGTCTGGTGCTTGAGGCCCGCCGTGTTGCCGCCAACGTCATCCATGGCCTGCACGGCCGCCGCCGCGCCGGCTCGGGCGAGAATTTCTGGCAGTACCGCCGCTTCGTCTCCGGCGAGCCGTCGCAGCGCGTCGACTGGCGCCGCTCGGCACGCGACGACCATCTCTATGTGCGCGAGCAGGAGTGGGAGGCCGCGCACACCGTGTGGATCTGGCCCGACCGTTCGCCCTCGATGGCCTTCGCCTCACGCGATGTGCGCGACAGCAAGCTGGAGCGCGGACTGATCGTCGCCTTCGCGCTTGCCGAGTTGCTCGTTGCGGGCGGCGAACGCGTCGGCATTCCCGGCCTCATGAACCCGACCGCAAGCCTCAACGTGATCGACAAGATGGCGGAAGCGATCCTGCACGACGAGACGACGCGCGCGAGCCTGCCGCCGTCCTTCGTGCCGTCGTCGCTGGCCGAAGTCGTCGTGCTGTCGGATTTCTGGTCGTCATCGGCCGAGATCACGGCGATGCTGGGCGGGCTTTCCTCCTCGGGCGCGCACGGCACCATGATCCAGGTCGTCGATCCCGCTGAAGAGACCTTCCCCTATTCGGGCCGCGTCGAATTCGTCGAGCCCGAGGCCGGCAGCGTCATCACCGCGGGCCGCGCCGAGAGCTGGGCGAGCGACTATGTCGCGCGCGTCGCGCTGCATCGCGAGCAGATTCGGACCGAGACCAACCGGCTCGACTGGTTGTTCTCGACCCACACCACCAGCCGCTCCGCGGCCGAACTGCTGCTGTTCCTGCACGCCGGCATGATGGTGAGCAAGGGCGGCGGCCGCTCAACCGTCAAGGCGGGACGCAGCGCATGATCGCAGGCCTCCCCCTCTCCTTCGCCGAACCGCTGCTGCTGCTGGGGCTGGTCAGCCTGCCGGTGCTGTGGTGGCTGCTGCGCGTGATGCCGCCGCGGCCGCGCCGGATCGAATTCCCGCCGACGCGGCTATTGTTCGACATCGCGCCCAAGGAGGAGACGCCGTCGCGCACGCCGTGGTGGCTGACGCTGCTGCGGCTCGCCGCCGCGGCGCTGGTCATCCTCGCCGCTGCCGGCCCGATCTGGAATCCGCAGACCGGCGTTGCCGCGGGCAAGCAGCCGCTGGTGATCCTGCTCGACGACGGCTGGAGCGCGGCTTCGAGCTGGGATGCGCGGATCAAGGCTGCCGACGAGTTGGTCGCCAATGCCGACAGCGACCGCCGCGGCGTCGCGCTGGTGCCGCTGTCCGAGCCCACGCGCGACATCACGCTGATGCCGGCCGGCGCCGCGCGCGTCGCGTTGCGCCAGCTTGCGCCAAAGCCCTACTCGATCGATCGCGTTGAAACCCTCAGCTCGCTGGAACGTTTCCTCAAATCGACCGGCGACTGCGACATCGCCTGGCTGTCCGACGGCGTCGACACCGGCCGCGGCAGCGAGTTCACCGAAGGTCTCGGCAAGGTGATCGAGAGCCGCAATCTGACGATCTATGCCGGCGGCGCGCAATCTGCGCAGGCGCTGGTCGCGGCCGAGAACGCCGCCGCCAAGATGACCGTGAAGGTGCTGCGCACCGAGAGCGGCATTGCGGCCGGGACCGTGCGCGCGGTCGACGCCAAGGGCTCGCCGATCGGCGAGGCCCGCTACACATTCGGCCCGCAGGACCGCGAGACCGAAGCCGCCTTCGACCTTCCGGTCGAACTGCGCAACGACATCGCGCGGCTCGAGATCGCGGGCGAGCATTCCGCCGGCGCCGTGCAGCTGCTCGACCGGCGCTGGCGCCGCCGCGCCATCGGCGTGGTCTCGGGTGCGAGCAACGACACTGCACAGCCGCTGCTGGCCTCGACCTTCTATCTCTCCCGCGCGCTGTCGCCGTTCGCCGATGTCCGGCTCGGCGATCGCGGCGCACCGCAGCAGGTGATCGGGCAATTCCTCGATCAGCGGCTGCCGATGATCGTGATGGCGGACGTCGGCACGCTGTCGCCGGAGATCCGCGACCGGCTCAACGCCTGGATCGAGCAAGGCGGCGTGCTGGTGCGCTTCGCCGGTCCTCGCCTCGCGCAGGCCGATGACGACCTCGTTCCCGTCAAGCTGCGCCGCGGCGGGCGCACGCTTGGCGGCAGCCTGACCTGGGAGAAGCCGCAACACATGGCCTCGTTCGCTGCCGACGGTCCGTTCGCGGGCCTCACCGTGCCGAAGGACATCACCGTGAGCCGCCAGGTGCTGGCCGAGCCCGACGCCGTGCTCGCGACCAAGAGCTGGGCCTCGCTGGAGGACGGCACGCCGCTCGTCACCGGCGAGCATCGCGGCAAGGGCGTGGTCAGCCTGTTCCATGTCGGCGCCGACATGCGCTGGTCGGACCTGCCGATGTCCGGCACCTTCGTCGAGATGCTGCGTCGGCTGATCGACATGTCGGGCTACACCTCGAAGCCCGGCCCGGGCGTCGCCAGCGATCCCAATGCCGAGACGGTGGCGCCGCTGCGCACGCTCGATGGCTTCGGCGCCTTCGGTCCGCCGCCCTCGACCGCCAAGCCGATGTCGGCGGACTATCGCGACCGCGGCACCGCGGATCATCCGCCCGGCTTCTACGGCACGGCCGAGAGCCCGATCGCAGTCAACACGCTGGCCTCCGCCGACCGGATAGCGCCGCTCGACACCTCGGGCCTGCGCGCCAAGCGTGCGACCTACACCAACGCCGAGCCGCGGGACCTGCGCGGCATCATGCTGTCGACGGCGCTGGCGCTGTTCCTGCTCGACGCCATCGTGGTGGCGATGCTCGGCGGCGGCCTCGCCGCGCTGATCCGGCGGCGCGCGGCGCCTGCCGTGCTTGTGTTGGCCTTCATCCTTGCGACGACGATGGCGCCCTCACCGACGCGCGCGCAGAACGCCGGCAGCGACGACTTCGCCATCAAGTCGGTGTCGCAGACCCGGCTCGCTTATGTCGTGACCGGCAATGCCGACGTCGATTCCATCGTCAAGGCCGGGATGTCCGGACTGACGCTGTTCCTCGGCCAGCGCACCGCGCTGGAAGCCGGCGATCCCGTCGGCATCGATCCCGCGCGCGACGAGCTGGCGTTCTTCCCGCTGATCTACTGGCCGATCGTGCCGGGCGCGCCGAAGCCGCCGCAGGACGCCATCAACAAGATCGACGCCTACATGAAGCAGGGCGGCACCGTGCTGTTCGACACCCGCGACGCCGTCGAAGCGCCGCCGGGCGACAACGGCGCCTCGCAGACACCGGGCATGCAGACGCTGCGCGAATTGCTGTCGACCCTCGACGTGCCCGAGCTCGAGCCTGTGCCGCGCGAGCACGTGCTGACCAAGACGTTCTATCTGCTGCGCGACTTCCCCGGCCGCTTCAACTCGGGCCAGACCTGGGTCGAGGCGCTGCCGCGCGAGGACGATGAAGAATCCGCACAGCGCCCGGCACGGGGCGGTGACGGTGTCTCGCCGATCATCATCACGTCCAACGACCTCGCCGGCGCCTGGGCGATCCGTCCCGACGGCCAGCCGATGCTGCCGCTGACGCCGGGCGAGCCCCGCCAGCGCGAATTCGCCTTCCGCGCCGGCGTCAACATCGTGATGTACACGCTGACCGGTAACTACAAGGCCGACCAGGTGCATGCACCTGCCCTGATCGAGCGGCTGGGACAATGATATGAACTACGGTATCGCGTTCACACCGCTGGTTCCCTCGATCGTGCTGTGGATCGCGCTCGGCGCGATCGTCGTCATCGCCGCACTGCTGCTGTTGTCGCGTGCGCGCGGCGCCGCGGTGCGTGTCGCAGCATTGGCGCTGATCCTGCTTGCGCTGGCCAATCCGTCCTTCACCCGCGAGGACCGCGAGCCATTGACCTCGGTCGCGGCCGTGGTGGTCGACAAGAGCCCGAGCCAGAATTTCGGCACGCGCAACCAGGAGACCGACAAGGCGCGGCAGGCGCTGGTCGACAGCCTGAAGCAGATCAAGGGCCTCGAGGTCCGCGTCGTCGAGGCCGGCCAGGCCGACGGCGAAACCGACGGCACAAAACTGTTCGGCGCGCTGACGTCGGCGCTGTCGGACGTTCCGGTCGAGCGCGTCGCCGGCGCGTTCATGATCACCGACGGCCGCGTGCATGACATTCCCGGCAACGCCCAGGCGCTCGGCTTCCAGGCCCCGGTGCACGCCCTGATCACCGGCCGCAAGGACGAGCGTGACCGCCGCATCGCGATCACGGCGGCGCCGCGCTTCGGCATCGTCGGCCAGACCCAGACCATCACCTACCGGCTCGATGACCAGGGGGTCACCGGCGAGCGCGCCAAGGTCACGATCCGCCGTGACGGCGAGGTGATCAACGAGCGCACACTGACCTCAGGTCAGACCTCCAGTGTCGACATCGACATCAAGCACGCCGGTCCCAACATCGTCGAGATCGAGGCCTCCCCGCTCGAGAACGAGCTGACGCCGGTCAACAACCGCGCCGTGGTCGCGATCGACGGCGTGCGCGACAAGCTGCGCGTGTTGCTGGTGTCCGGCGAGCCGCATGCCGGCGAGCGCACCTGGCGCAACCTGTTGAAGTCGGACCCCAGCGTCGATCTCGTGCACTTTACGATTCTGCGTCCGCCGGAGAAGCAGGACGGCACGCCGATCAACGAGCTGTCGCTGATCGCGTTTCCGACCCGCGAGCTGTTCCAGCAGAAGATCAACGAATTCCAGCTGATCATCTTCGATCGCTACGCCCGCCAGGGCGTGCTGCCGATCGCCTATTTCGACAACATCGCGCGCTATGTCCGCTCCGGCGGCGCGGTGCTGGTTTCGGCCGGCCCCGACTACGCCTCGACCACCAGCATCTGGCGCACGCCGCTGGATTCGGTGCTGCCGGCCGAGCCGGTCGGCGTCACCGAGAAGCCGTTCTATGCGCATCTGAGCGATGCCGGGAAACGCCATCCGGTGACGCGCGGGCTGGAAGGCTCGAATGCCGAGCCGCCGCATTGGAGCCGGTTCTTCCGCACCGTCGACACCCGCAACGCGATCAACCCGCCGGTCATGACCGGCGCCGACGGCAAGCCGCTGCTGCTGCTGTCGCGGTTCGGCGAAGGCCGCGTCGCGCTGCTGCTCTCCGACCAGATCTGGCTGTGGGCGCGCGGCTATGAGGGCGGCGGACCGCATCTCGATCTGCTGCGGCGGGTGTCGCACTGGCTAATGAAGCAGCCCGACCTCGACGAAGAGGCGTTGCGCATGCAGGTGCAGGGCAAGGACCTGATGGTGGTGCGGCAGACCATGGCCGACACCGTGTCGCCCGTCACCGTGACGTCGCCGAGCGGCGCCACGCATGAACTGACGCTCACCGCCGGCGATCCCGGCGAGTGGCGCGCGACCTTGCCCGCGAACGAGCTCGGCCTGTGGCAGGCCACCGACGGCACGCTGAAGGCGCTGATCAATGTCGGCCCGACCAACCCGAAGGAATTCTCGGAAGTCACCTCGACCACCGACATGCTGAAGCCGCTGGCGCAGGCGACCGGCGGCGACGCACGGCGCATCGTCGACGGATCGAGCCTCGACATGCCGCGCATCGTGCCGGTGCGCGCGTCCTCGATCTTCCGCGGCGACGGCTGGCTCGGCGTCAAGATGCGCGACGCCAGCGTGGTCAAGGGCGTCGGCGTGCTGCCGATGTTCGCCGGCCTGGTCGGCCTGCTGCTGCTGCTCGGCGGATTCGCGGCAACCTGGCTGCGTGAGGGACGCTGACACCAATAGCGCGCATATCCAATCGGCCCCGTTGCTGCAATCCCACACCAGCAACGGATCGATAAAGTGGGTCTGAACCACCGTTGACATCGCGGCCGCCGTCCGATGTTATAATGTAACATCGGACGGCCGGGGAATGAGCGCCGTGCCGATGGGTGGGGCTCTATCGGCATGAATTGGTTCCGGAGACACATCAAGACTGGCTCGCGGCTGGCGCTGTTCGCGCTCGCCGTCCAGTTCGTGCTGTCGTTCGGGCACTTCCACCCCATCGCGGCCGCGCAAGCCGCGCCCGCTGCCCAGAGCGGCCTGTCGCTGCTCGATCTCGCCTATATCGGGACCTCGGCGACGCCGGACCTCGCGGTCCAGGTGACCGGGACCGAGCCGCCCGTCAGGCACGACAACGACCGGCATCATCCCGCCGACAATTGCGCGATCTGCGCCATCATCTCGCTCGCCAGCAGCATGCTGTTCACCGCGCCGCCGGTGCTGTTGCTGCCGGAGGCTGTCGAGCTTCTGTTCCGCACCACCAATGCCGAATTCCTCCATCTGAAGTCGGCGCCCGCGGCCTTCCGTTCCCGCGCACCTCCTGTGTCCTGACATCGACTGATTGCTGCACGCCCTGAGCGGACGGCCGCGTCACAGTTGCGGCTTCCCGCGGGGCAAATCGGGATCGATCCGTCGTTTCGACGGGGGCTGGATCATCACTTCCAGCACTTGGACCAGGACAATGACACTTCAGAAGACACGGGCACTCCACATCGGAGGCGCGAGCTGGCTGCTGCTCGGCGCCATGCATGGCAGCGCGCTGGCCGACGACACGCCGACGCAACTCCCTGACGTCACGGTGACGGCGCCAAGCCCGATCCAGCGGCACCGCACTGTGCCAACGCGTGCGCCGGTTCACGTCGTCCGGGCTGCGCCGAGCCGCAACCGCGAACGCGCCGCGGCGGTGCAACCGGCGCAAGCGGCACCGGCGCCTGCGCCACAACAGGGCGTGCTGCCCGTCGTCACCGACCAGTTCGCGACTGTCACCGTGGTGCCGAACGAAGAACTGCGGCGCTCCGGCGGCGCCACGCTCGGCGATCTCTTGTTCTCCAAGCCCGGCATCACCGGGTCGAGCTTCGCGCCCGGCGCATCGAGCCGGCCGATCATCCGCGGCCTCGACGTCAACCGCGTCGGCATCGTCGAGAATGGCCTCGGCGGCGGCGGCGTCTCCGATCTCGGCGAAGATCATTTCGTGCCGATCGATCCGTTCTCGACCAACCAGATCGAGGTGGTGCGGGGACCTGCGGCGCTGCGCTACGGCTCGACCTCAATCGGCGGCGTGGTGAGCGCGACCAACAACCGGATTCCCGACGCGATGCCGACCTGCGCGGCGGCACCGTTCCAGAGCTATGGGCTGCCGGTGAAGGCGCCGCTGGCCGACGCCGGCGGCCCGGGTTGCCTCAATGTCGAGACTCGCACCTCGGTAAGCTCGGTCAATCGCGGCGTCGAAGGCGGGATGCTGCTGGATGCCGGCGGCAACAATGTCGCCGTGCATGCCGACGTCTACGGCCGCACGACCAGCGACTACAGCATTCCGAGCTATCCGTATCTGTTCGACCAGACCCGACCGGTGGGCGGCCGCCAGCCGAATTCCGCGACACAGTCGGACGGCGCCTCGGTCGGCGCGTCGTATTTCTTCCAGGGCGGCTATATCGGCGCGGCGATCACGCAGAACGACTCGCTCTACCACATCCCCGGCATCGACGGCTCCGACCACAAGACCCGGATCGACGCGCACCAGACCAAGATCGCGGTCAAGGGCGAGTACCGGCCCGATGCTGCCGCGATCGACGCCGTGCGGTTCTGGGTCGGCGCGACCGACTATCGCCACAACGAGCTCGGCCTTGCCGACCCGACCGATCTGTTCAGCGACGGCGTGCGCCAGACCTTCACCAGCAAGGAGCAGGAAGCCCGCGTCGAGGTGCAGATGATGCCGTTCAACGCACGCTTCGCAACCGTGACGACCGCGTTCGGCCTGCAGGGCGGCCACCAGGAGTTGACCGCGCCGAGCCCGGACGATCCGGGCGCGCTGTTCAACGGCCTGTGGAGCCCGAACAACAACAACCGCGTCGCGGGTTACGTGTTCAACGAGTTCAAGTTCACGGACCAAACCAAGGCGCAAATCGCGGGCCGTATCGAGCATGTCGAGCTGCACGGATCGATGCCGGATTTCCCGGCGAACTTCCTGCCCGACGGCGCGCCGCAGAGCGCGGTGTCGCGCAATCCGTCCTACACGCCGGTCAGCGGCAGCGTTGGGCTGATCCAGAACCTGCCCGGCGATCTCGTCGGCAGCATCACGGCGCAATATGTCGAGCGCGCGCCGAAGCCCGCCGAGCTGTTCTCGCGCGGCGCGCACGATGCGACCGCAACTTTCGACATCGGCAATCCGAACCTGACTATCGAGACCGCGAAATCGGTCGAGATCGGCCTGCGCAAGGCGACCGGACCGTTCCGCTTCGAGGCCACCGCCTACTACACCCGCTTCAGCAATTTCATCTATCGCCGCCTGACCGGGGTGATGTGCGGCGGTGATTTCGATTCCTGCGGCAATGGCGATCCGAGCAACGAGGCGCGCCAGGCGGTCTACTCGCAGCGGGACGCGATCTTCCGCGGCGCCGAATTCCAGAGCCAGCTCGATATCGGCGCGCTCAACGGCGGCATCTGGGGCATCGAGAACCAGTTCGACGTGGTGCGTGCCACCTTCACCGACGGCACGAACGTGCCGCGGATTCCGCCGGTGCGGCTCGGCGGTGGCGTCTACTGGCGCGACAGCAACTGGTTCACCCGCGTCAACCTGGTGCACGCGTTCGCGCAGAACGACATCGCCGTGATCGGCGAGACCCCGACCGCGGGCTACAATCTGCTGAACGCGGAGATCACCTACAACACCAAGCTCAATCAGTCATGGATCGGCGCGCGCGAGATGACGCTTGGTCTGGTCGGCAACAATCTGCTCAACCAGAACATCCGCAACTCCGTCTCCTACACCAAGGATGAGGTGCTGATGCCGGGCCTCGGCGTGCGGGCGTTTGCGAACTTGAAGTTCTGAGACAAACGTATCCCTCTGCCGTCAGCGGCAGAGGGATCTGCTGTTGCGTAGCCCGGATGGAGCGCAGCGCAATCCGGGGCAGCTATACCTGCGGCGGGACTGATCCCGGATTTCGCTTCGCTCCATCCGGGCTACAAGCGTCAGTGGCCGACGACGACTTCGCTGATCTGGATCACCGGCTGCTGGTCAGTGTAGTTCGGAATGTCGCCCAAGATCTCCTGGGCGTGCTTGCTCATACCGGCGGCGAAGGCTTCGACCGAGTCGCAGAAGATGTGGCACATCCCGACATAGGTCGCGGGTTGCCCCGGCGCGCCGCCGGCGATCCCCTTGTCGACGGTGTAGTATTTGCAGGCGTCGCCCAGCCGCGCCTTCACCAGGGGCATGTGCTTGTCGCGATAATAGTCGTGATCAAAGCGCGCGCCTGGATTGTTCGGATACATCACACTGACCTTGATCATGGCGCGCACTCTCCCTGTTGATATGACATGCGCCGGTCTTGTCCCGGCGCTTGCCTCAACTGTGCTTCAGTTTCTGATGGCGCGCAACCGTTCCCGCGATGGCCCGCGCGGATGTCAGATCGCCTTGCTCCAGTCCGGCTGGATCGGTCCAGATACGCCCTCGAACGCGCCGTCAACCAGTTCCATGACAAGCAGGCGACTGTAGTCGACCGGGCCGGGCATCGTCATCCGCCCCTTCGGCACCGGCTTGAAGCCGACTCGCGCATAATATGGTTCGTCGCCGACCAGCACGATCAGCCGATGGCCCTTGGCCCGGGCGTCATTGATCGCACGCTCGAGCAGCGCGCGGCCGACGCCGCGGCTGCGGAACGGCGGCTCGACCGTCAACGGCCCGAGCATCAGCGCCGGCGTATCGCCGATGGTGACCGGTAGCTGGCGCACCGAGCCGACCAGCAAGGTGCCGATCCGCGCGGTGAAGGAGACGTCGAGCAGATGATCGACATGCTCGCGCAGCCGGTAGGCGCTGAGCACGAAGCGGCCGGGCCCGAAGGTGCGCTCGTGCAGGCGCTCGATCGCCTGGGCGTCTTTCGGGGTCTCGGGCAGGATGGTCAGGGACAATTCGGTCATTGTGGGGCGCGGGATAGCATCTGGCGCGGGCGCGGTCCATCACCGCCATGTGGCCGGCGGCGGCCTGCCCTCGAGCACCTCCGCGATCCGCAGCCGCGTGCCGGGGGTGGTCTCCTCCGGCAGCGCGGCCGGATCGAAGAAGCCGCAGGCCACGATCTCGCGATTCGGCTCCGGCAGCCGGTCCTGCCGGTAGTTCCGGACGACATAGACCGCGACATGATCGCGCGGCGAGACATGGCTGTTGTGGAAGATGCCGTGCAGCACCGGCTCGCCGGTGAGCTCGATCCGCCCCTCCTCCTCCAGCTCGCGCCGCAGCGACTCGATAAAACTTTCGCCGACCTCGACCCCGCCGCCGGGCAGATACCAGCCGTGGACGTAGCTGTGCTTGACCAGGAACACGTTGTTGTCGGCGTCCAGCACCACGGCGCGGACCCCGAGCGTCATGCTGCGGACCAGCCGCCAGTAGAAATGAAACACCCACCTGATCTGCGGCTCGTAGCGCTTGCGTAAATCGAGCAGGACCGTCACTGAACCCTCGCCATCATGCTGTTTGATCCGTGCTTGATCCTTGCTTTGATCCTTGCGCGCCTGCGCAGCTCTTGCCAATACAGGACAGGACGTTCGGGATAGCACGACATGACCGGCTGCCGGCCACTTTTCACCGACAATCCGAAGGGAATTGCGTGATGGCAGCGTTCCGCCTCGCGCATCTGTCGGATCCACATCTGCCGCCGCTGCCGGCGGCGCGGCTGCGCGACCTCGCCGGCAAACGCGCCTTCGGCTATTTGAACTGGACGCGCAACCGTCACAAATATCACCGCCGCGACGTGCTCGATGCGCTGGTATCGGACATGCAGGCGCAGCAGCCGGACCATGTCGCCGTGACCGGCGACCTCGTCAACCTCGCGCTGGATGCCGAGTTCAATCCGGCCCGGCAATGGCTGGAGGGTGTCGGCGGCGCTGCCGACGTCACCGTGGTCCCCGGCAATCACGACGCCTATGTGCGCGCGACCCGGCATCGCTTCGTCAGCCACTTCGGCGAGTATCTGCGCGGCGACGCCGATGGCGCAGCGACGCATTTTCCGTTCGTGCGCCGCCGCGGCCCGGTGGCGCTGATCGGCGTCTCCTCGGCGGTGCCGACGCCGCCGCTGATGGCGACCGGCTGGCTCGGCCATGCCCAGCTCACAGCGCTGGAGACGATCCTCGCGCAGCTGTCGCGGGAGGATGCGTTCCGCGTCCTCCTGGTTCATCACCCGCTGCACTCCGACGGGCGCGCCAAGCGGCTGACCGATTCGCATCAATTGCTCGCGCTGCTCAAGCGGCACGGCGTCGAGCTGGTGCTGCACGGCCACGATCACATCCATTCGACGATGTGGTTCGATGGCCCCGAGCGGAAGATCCCGGCAATCGGCGTGCCGTCGGCATCGGCGCTGGCGCGCAAGCACTATCCGGCGGCGGCCTACAATCTGTTCTCGATCGAGCGCGACGGCAACGCCTGGCGCTGCGAGCAGACCGTGCGCGGCCTCGGCCATCACGACGGCATTCGCGAGCTGAAGCAAGTGCGGTTGTCCTGAAGCGCGCTGCTTTTCCGGATCAAGCGTTAATCGCCACCGCCGCCGCCACACCCGCCGCCGCAGCCGCCTCCGCTGTCGCCGCCGCCTCCACCGTCGCCACCGCCTCCATCACCGCCGCCGTGGCCGCCACCATCGCCGCCATGGCTTCCGTCGCTGCCGGCATCGCCGAAGCCCGCCGACGATCCGTCGATCGATGAGTCCGAGAAATCACCACCGCAATAGGGGCTGCTGCCGGCAATGCCGCTGCGCCGCAGCGCCTCGCAGTCGGTGTGATAGATGAAGCCGTTCGCAATGTTCAGCTTGGCATCGAGCGCGAACAACAGCGGCAGCCGCGTCGGCCTGATCGGATCGATGTTCTCGTATTTGCAGCAGTACCACCAGACCCGCCGCAGCCCTTCATTGCTCCGGCGCCGCTCCTTCACCAGCACGACGGCCGGCGTGTGATGCAGGAACGTGCCGAACGCGCGGCGGCAGAACGCGTCGTATTCGCGGGTGTAGAGAATGAATTCGTGCCAGAGATCATCGGCCGCCTGCGACGGCATCGAGACGTAGCGCTTGCCGCTCATCAGATGGGCGAGGAAGAACTGCCGCAGGCCGCGCGACACCAGCGCGCTGTCCTTGCGGGAGAAGCCGGGGTGATGTTTCTCGAGCCGGGCCAGCAGCCCCGCCGGCCATTTGAAGGTGCGGATATATTCGGCGCGCCGCAGCGTCTGCCATTTGCCGAACAGCACGGCGCTGCCGATCACGGCGCCTGCCGCCAGCACGCCGAAAAATGCCGAGGCGGGTGTTATGACCACGATGCCCCCCGCCCCTATCTGAGCATGATCTCCGCGCAAACGCGTTCCGCGTTTGTCGCGAGGGAAAACCGCTTCGCACTTTTCCGGATCATGCTTCAGAAATTCTGCACACTCGCCAACAGCGCGAAACCGAACAGCGCCAGCGCGCCGAGGATGAAGCCGAGCACGAACATGCCGACCCCGCCGCGGCGCTTCGGCGCCACCACCGGTACGGGCGGCGGCGCCGGCGGCTCGGCAACCGGAAGCGGCGTTGCCACCATCGCATGCTCGCGCTCGATCAGGCGGCGCGCCACATAGTCGGTGACCGCATCGACGATCACGGCCACGTCGTGCGATTCGGCGAGCACGATGCGGCCGAACCTCGTGTCCTGCACGAAGCGGTAGATGCGCTTGTCGCGGCCCATCAGCACATGCGCGACGACGTCGATCCAGAGCCGCGGTGTCTCGCCCTGGCTGATGCCGCGGTCGAACAAGTCGACCCTCGCCGGCACCTGCGCGAACAGCGGATCGAGCGCGTCGTTGAGGATCTCGAGCCGCGCCACTTCGGCATCGCGCAGCTCGACGACGACGCCGGTGCGGTCGGCCGCTTCGATCCGCGCCCGCCGCAGCGCCTCTCGCAGCGTCGGCCGCATCTCGCGCGCCTCGCTGCCGGTGTTCTGCGGATCGGACATGCCTTGCGGCCTCGTGGTGACGGGTTTGCTTAGCCATTAACCTATCAGCAACCATGACGTCCGCAAAGGACGTTGGTTCCCAAGCACTTAGGCGATCACTTATCCCCAGATCAAAAAACCCACGCGGTGTCCCAAAAGCGGTCGACCCCACCCGGATGAACCGGATGGGGCCGCCGTCCTTGGACGTTTTCTTAGCTCTGATAATTCTGGCGCTCAGGCCGAAACCCGCGACGGCTCCTCGACGATCGAGAAGCGCACGCCGGCCTTGTGGCGGCTCTCTTCCGAGACTTCCTTCCAGCACTCTTCGGCTTCCTTGCGGGTCTTGAACGGACCGCGGACCTGGGCGGAGCCTTCGACGAGCTTGTGGAAGTTCATCGACCCGAACTCGCCGCCGATCACCCAGAAATTGCTGCCCTTGCTCATCGTCAGTCTCCTTTGAAAAAACCGTGCTGCCTTTGCTCAGCCGCCTGAAACCTGATCCCCGCAACCTGCTCGCCGGTTCGACATTCTTGACAGAGCATCGCGAAGTGCGTGTCAGGAGATAAACGCGAAAAGCTGAAGTTCGTACAGATCCCTTGTTTTTTATTGGTGATGTCATGTAACATCTGAACTTGTAATAAATGTCGATTTGTAAATTCTGTCACAAAATAGGTCAGGAAGGCTGCCATGCCCGGCGAATCTGGAAAGAAGCTGTTCGTCGGGCCGCGGTTCCGGCGGATCCGCCAGCAATTGGGGCTGTCGCAGACCCAGATCGCCGAGGGGCTCGGCATCTCGCCCTCCTACATCAACCTGATCGAGCGCAACCAGCGCCCGGTGACCGCGCAGATCCTGCTGCGGCTGGCCGAGACCTACGATCTCGATCTGCGCGATCTCGCCACCGCCGACGAGGACCGCTTCTTCGCGGAACTCAACGAGATCTTCTCCGACCCGCTGTTCCGCCAGATCGACCTGCCGAAGCAGGAGCTACGCGACCTCGCCGAGCTCTGCCCCGGCGTGACGCATGCGCTGCAGCGACTCTACGCCGCCTATACCGAGGCGCGCCGCGGCGAGACGCTGGTGGCGGCGCAGATGGCTGACCGCGAAGGTTCGCAGTTCGACGCCAACCCGATCGAGCGGGTGCGCGACCTGATCGAGGCCAACCGCAACTATTTTCCAGAGCTCGAGACCGCGGCGGAAACTCTGCGCGACGAGCTCAACGTCCCGACCGAAGGCCTGTTCACCGCACTCGCCACGCGCTTGCGCGAAAAACATTCGATCGTCACCCGTGTCATGCCGGTCGACGTGATGCGCGAGACGCTGCGCCGTTTCGACCGCCACCGCCGGCAGCTCCTGATCTCCGAGCTCGTCGACAGCTCCGGCCGCAGCTTCCAGCTCGCGCTGCAGATCGGCTTTGTCGAATGTGGCGCGGCGATCGACGCGATCGTCAGCCGCGCCGGGCCGCTCGACGACACCGCGCGCAGGCTCTATCGCATCACGCTCGCCAATTACTTCGCGGCCGCCGCGATGATGCCCTACCAGCCGTTTCATTCCGCCGCCGAAGCCCTGAGCTACGACGTCCACGTGCTGGCGCAGCGCTTCAACGCCGGCTTCGAGCAGGTCTGCCACCGCCTCACCACGCTGCAACGGCCGAACGCGCGCGGCGTGCCGTTCTTCCTGCTGCGCGTCGACAATGCCGGCAACGTGTCGAAGCGGTTTTCCTCCGGCACCTTCCCGTTCTCCAAGTTCGGCGGCACCTGCCCGCTCTGGAACGTGCATTCGACCTTCGACATGCCCGACCGCCTGCTCAGCCAGGTGATCGAGCTGCCGGACGGCACGCGCTACTTCTCGATCGCGCAGACGGTGCGCCGGCCGGTCGCGCCCTACCCGCAGCCGCAGCCGCGCTTCGCGATCGGGCTCGGCTGCGAGATCCGTCACGCGGCCAAGCTGGTCTATGCGACCGGGATGGATCTGGAAAAGGCCGAGGGCACCCCGATCGGCGTCAACTGCCGGCTCTGCGAGCGCGAGAATTGCAGCCAGCGCGCCGAACCGCCGATCACCCGCACGCTGATCCTGGATGAAACGACGCGGCGGGTGTCGTCGTTCGCGTTTTCGAACGCGCGGGAGTTGTGAGATCAATCCACAGCGGCAAACGCCTTGCACCACCCGTCCTTGCCGATGACACCGTCCACCACCTTGCAGCCGTCGGGCGCGACGAACAGTGTGCACAGACCGCAGGAGTAGATGCCGTTCGGCGTGTCCTGATATTCGGCCTGCGGTTTTGTCATTTTGTCGGAAGCGGCTGCGCGTCGCAGCAGGAGCGCAGCGGGAAGTCCTGCGATGGCTGCGCCGACGAAAGCGCGCCGCGAGCGTGCGGGTCGTTGTTTGGCCATTGGAGTTGTGCCTCCATTTGTCAGCGGTCGAAATTGTACCCGCCATTGCAAGCGAAGCGAACAGTCCCACCGTCGCAGCCCAACACGCGGTGTCATCACCCGCGAAAGCGGGTGATCCAGTATTCCAGAGACAGCAGTGTTAGAGCCGGGAGGCCGCGGCGTACTGGATCGCCCGGTCAAGCCGGACGATGACAGGTGAGGATGGGACAAAGCTCCTCCCACGTCGTCCCTGCGAAAGCAGGGACCCATACGCCGCGGCCGGTGTTGTGAATGGGACTCGTCGTTCCGATGTGACGCATCAATCCGCATCGGTGGTTATGGGTCCCTGCTTTCGCAGGGACGACACTGAATGCCTCGCGGCGCCTGTGAGTCGCACATCCGCCGTCGGGCAAATCAGCGCCGGGGGCCACGCTCCCCTCGTCATTCCGGGCGGGCGAAGCAAGCCCCGGAATGACAAGGGGACGGACGCGCAACCGGCGCGACCACTCAAGGTTTGCGCAGATTGAGCGAGAAGCGCAGGTTGAGCGGCTGCAACATTTCCGGCGGCGGTGCCTCGCCGACATTGCCGCGCTTCAGGATGGTGCGCAGATCCTCGGTCGCGCCGGCGTCGTTGAACGCAGGAAACGTGACGCGCTCGACGGTGCCGTCCGGGTTGAGCCAGGCGCGCACCACGAGCGTCGGCGGCGGCCCGTTCTCCTTGCCGGAATGCTCGATCACCCAGTTGCGGAAGCGATTGGCGACCGTCTCGTCGGCCGCGATCCATTCCTCGAACCGGTATTTGACCAGCTTGGCGAACTGCGCCCAGGACGGCGGCGCCTGTTCGGGATTGCGAAAGTCTTGAGCATGGCCTGGCGCCGGGGAGAAGACGAGCAGGCCGAACGAGAGCACGAGCGTGCCCCGCAGAATGAGCATGGTTCTGGACAAGGGTTGACCGCAGACAGCAGGCTGACAGGACGACGCGAGAGCAACTAGTCGCTCATTGTTGCAGGCATGTGACGCGCGCCGAGATGCTGGCGGCGCGATGCGCGCGGGACGCGGTGCCGCTCATCTGCGGCCGGTCGTCCTCCTGGAAGCGCACGCCATGTGCGGCAAGAAAGGATTTGGCGTGCGCGGCATCGACCGCCAGCACACGATCGATCGTGGTCCTGCGGCTCACCACCCCTTCGACGAGGCCGCGGGAGTCCAGCACCGGCGCTCCGCTGGTGCCGAAGGTGACATTCGAGCGCAGCACGAGATGCTCGGGATCGCGCAGCGTGGTGTCGACGAACGCGTTGCCGAGGGATCCGCCATGCGCGAGCATCGGCTTCAGGCGGTCATAGGCCTCGGCGAACACCATGTCGTTGGCGACGGACGGGCTGACGCGCGGAAATACCGCTGCGAGGCCCAGCGTGCGCGGGACCTTGATCAGGGCAATGTCGCTCGCAGCCAGCGCCACGACGCGCGCTGCAACGGCGCGGCCCTCCTTGCTGACGACAATACGGGCGCAGTCCACGACTGCATGACGCGCGGTCAGCATGTGGCCGAGATCGTCGACAAAGAACGCGGTGCCGTCGAGCCGCTGGCTGACGGCAGGCGGGCCGTCGACGTCGCGCGCCAAAGGCTTCGCCGCCTCGATCTTCCGCACCGGTTGAAACGGCGAGAATGGCACCTGCGCCGCGGCCCGTTGCGGCGTGAAGCCGGTGAGCGCGCAACCGATCGCGATACCGCAGGCCAGCCGGATCATGCGGGCAGGCAATTTCGCGCGCGTCACCGATACCGCGCCGCCAACAATCGAAACCAGGTGATGCACCCTCAGACCCCAACCCTGCCCGACGCCGCCGCGCAAGCCGCGCGCTAGCAGCGTCTGTACATTACACCGCACTCTCTACTTCATTTCGCGCGGCGTAGCCGATTTTCCGAGACGACATTTTGTCGGCGATCCAAGGCGATCCAGGCACGCGCGGCGCAATGCGCGCTGCTCGGCTTGAGCGGGGATCGCAGACCCGGGTGATGGCCGCGTGCCGATCCAGCCTAGACTACCCGCGCTCCGTCCGTGTCCCACCTATGTGATTGGTCTGGCTGGAGAATACGCCGATCGCGGCATCGTCAATGGCAGCCTACTTCTGTCCGCGCTCATTTTATGATATCAAAAAATATCAGCAATTATGCTGGATGCATCAGGGGTTTGCTCCCATGACCATGCAAGACCATTCCGCTTCAGGCCTTTCCACGATCAAGGTCAGGGTCGACGACCGGCCGGCCATCCTTGTCGGCAGCGGCTATGTCGCGCTTCTGCTCGCGCTGTTCTTTCTCGTGCTCACCGTCTGGTGCGGCTACGGCGCGTTCATGCACGCCTCGACCTGGTCGCTGCTCGGCGCGCTGCTGAGCCTGATCGTCGCCATTCTGTTCGGCTCGTCGATCTATTCGCTGCAGCCGAACGAGAGCGCGGTGCTGACATTGTTCGGCGCCTACGCCGGCACGGATTCCACGCCGGGGCTGCGCGCCACCGTGCCGTTGTTCAAGATCGCGAAAGTATCGCAGCGCGTCCGCTACCATGAATGCGGCAAGCTGAAGGTCAACGATCTGATCGGCAACCCGATCGAGATCGGCGCCGTTGTGGTCTGGCGCGTCGACAACAGCGCCAAGGCGATCTTCCAGATCGACGACTATGCCGACTTCGTCGGCGCGCAGACGGAATCGGCGCTGCGCCACATCGCCGGACGCCATCCCTATGATTTCGACGAGGCGGTCGCGCATGCGGGTCCCGACGAGGCCGCCAGCCACGACCAGGTGGCCGCACGCACGCTGTCGCTGCGCGAGAGCGGCGATCAGGTCACCAACGAGTTGATCGTCGAACTCAAGGAGCGCCTTGCGGTGGCCGGCGTGACCATCAACGAAGCCTGGATCAACCATCTCGCCTACGCGCCGGAGATCGCCCCGGTGATGCTGCGCCGCCAGCAGGCGAGCGCGGTGATCGCCGCGCGCAAGCTCGTGGTCTCGGGCGCGGTCGACATCGTCAAGGAGGCGCTCGACAAGCTGAAGGAGCAGACCGACATCGATCTCGATCCCGAACGCAAGGCGGCGATGGTGTCGAATCTGCTTGTGGTGCTGGTCTCCGACAAGGATGCGACGCCGGTCGTCAACACCGGAACACTGTATGCCTAAGCGCGGGCGCCCCAAGGGGCCGGACAAGGAGCCGATCCTGCTGCGGCTCGGCGGCCCGCTGCTTGGCATCCTCGACCGGCTGGCCGCCGCGGAATTCCGCTCGCGCCAGGGCCAGATCGAAAAGCTCTTGCACGAGGCGCTGGTCCGGCGCGGCGCCTGGCCGCCAAACGCGGATGCGGAAGAGGAATCATCGGACTCCGGCTGACACACAAGCGGCCGCGACGCCGGCGTGAGTCAGATGCCGCGGCGGCTCGATTACGCGCTGCGAGCGAGGGAGCGGACGTCGCGCGACAGCACAACCGGCCGGGGCTAATGCGAGCCAGCATGCGCGCGCGACATCCGCCCGAGCTAATGCCCATCCGTT
Organism: Bradyrhizobium macuxiense; assembly: GCF_007993935.1. Lineage (GTDB taxonomy): Bacteria > Pseudomonadota > Alphaproteobacteria > Rhizobiales > Xanthobacteraceae > Bradyrhizobium > Bradyrhizobium macuxiense_A. The sequence goes on from NZ_VITY01000006.1 coordinate 200,397, forward strand.
GACGCGCCCCGGATCAGCGGCACGCAACGGCCCCCGCCTCTGCGCGGGACGCTGCGAAGCGCCGCCGCGCGAGAGTGACATCAGATCGATCTGCGCCGCGTTTGGTCGTCCGTGGCCGTCAGCTGCCCGGCGGCGAGTAGGCAGCCTTGAGCTTGGCCGCGTGCTGACGCACGACCTTGATCTCGTCCTGGGTAAACAGCCGGACCAGCTTCACGTTCTGGATGGCGCCAGCCGCGACGACGATGCCGGTGATGGCAGGCGCGACGGTCGGATCCGGAACGTCGAAGATCACCATCACGCTGGGGCCGTCGGTCGCCATGCTGTACATCGAAATCAACTTGCCGCCGCCCGCCTCGATCAACTTCTTGGCCGCCTCCAATCGATTGGTGCTCGGGTTCTCCAGGATGTTGTTGATCGCACGCGGCGTGTATTCCCCTGAGAGGCAGAAATGCATGGCAATCCCTCCATCTTTGTCTGGGAATGAAAAGGCATTCACCCGGGCGTCGCCCAGGGCAGAAGGAGATTTCGTACTGAAATGAAGAAGAAAGGGCCTGCCGATGGCCATGAGCGCTGCCGCTCATTCTCCGGAATTCGGCGTAACCGGTGGCAGCTCGCCGCGCAATCTACATCAAGTGCACGGCAAATGAAATCGCGTTCCTGCGTGACGAATGAATCGATCGATGATCGATGCGGCATGGAGGGGCAGCGTGCCTGACCTGACGCGCGCGCGTGACCTCACGCCATCTCTGCATCGGCTGTCGTGACAGCGCCTTGCAAACGCTGGCGATCTGCCTCAGTGTCCGCGTCTCCCGCAAGAACAAGAGAAAGAACACTCATGAAGCATCGTCCGCTCGGCCGCTCCGGTCTCACCGTCCCTCCCCTCTGCTTCGGCTGCAACGTGTTCGGCTGGACGGTCGACGAAGCCTCGTCGTTTCGCCTGCTCGATACCGTGCTCGATCAGGGGCTGACGTTCCTGGATACGGCCGACGTCTATTCGCGCTGGGTGCCGGGCCATCACGGCGGCGAGTCCGAGACGATCATCGGCAAGTGGATGAAGGCGCGCGGCAACCGCAATCGCGTCATTCTCGCCACCAAGGTCGGCATGGATATGGGAGGCGGCAATGTCGGGCTGAAGCCGGACTACATCGCGCGCGCGGTCGAGGATTCGCTGCGACGGCTGCAGACCGATCACATCGACCTCTACCAGTCCCACAAGGACGACGAGACGACGGCACAGGAAGAGACCCTCGCGGCCTACGACAAACTGATCAAGGCCGGCAAGGTCAGGGCGATCGGCGCTTCGAACTTCTCGCCGGAGCGGCTGCAAGCTGCGCTCGATATTTCCAAGGCGAGCAACCTTCCCCGCTACGAGAGCATGCAGCCCGAATACAGCCTGGCGGAGCGGTCGAGCTACGAAGGCGCGCTGCAACGCGTCTGTGTTGAGAACGACGTCGGCGTGATCACGTTCTTCTCGCTGGCCGCCGGATTCCTGACCGGCAAATATCGCTCGGAGAGCGACTTCGCCAAGAGCCCGCGCGGGACGCGCAGCATTCCAAAATACATGAACCCGCGCGGTCTGCGCATCCTCGCCTGCCTTGACGAGGTCGCCGCGGAAACCCGCGCCGAACAGGCCGCGGTCGCGCTTGCCTGGCTGATGGCCAAGCCCGGCATCACCGCTCCGATTGCCAGCGCGACCAAGCCCGAGCAAGTCGCAACGCTGGTCGCGGCGGCGAAGCTCGAGCTCAGCAAGAACCAGGTCGAACGGCTCGATGCGGCGAGCGCATAGCGCGGCGTAATTCAGTGGAATAGCGACGACACCGTGCTCCTCTCCCCGTTCTTACCGAGAGAGGGTTGGGGTGAGGGGCTGGCTCCGCACGCACAGTGAACAGTCGGACTCGCGGAGGCTCCCCCTCACCCGGAACGCATCTAACGATGCGTTCCGACCTCTCCCCGCACGCGGGGCGAGGTGAAGTCGAGCCAGTTGCTCGATCCGAAGTAAATTCACCTAGCCTTAACCCCACGGCCCGCGTTGGCCTGACGATCCGCCCCACGGGCTCCGCGGCGGGTAGCTCGCACCAGCCGGGCGCGGCGCGGTCTGGGTGCCGAGCTCGGCGGCGAGCTGCTGCAGCGCGGCGATGCGGTTCGCGGTCGAGGGATGGGTGGCGAACAGATTGTCGACGCCGTGGCCCGACAGCGGGTTGATGATGAACATGTGCGCGGTGGCCGGATTGCGCTCGGCTTCCATGTTCGGCACCTGATGCGCCGAATTCTCGATCTTCGCGAGCGCAGACGCCAGCCACATCGGCTGACCGACGATGCGCGCGCCATAATTGTCGGCGGCGTATTCGCGGGTGCGGCTGATCGCCATCTGCACCAGCATGGCGCCGAGCGGCGCCAGGATCATCATCGCGATCGAGCCTATGATGCCGGGGCCGTTGTTGTTACGGTTGCCGCCGAAGAACATGCCGAACTGCGCCAGCATCGAGATCGCGCCGGCGATCGTCGCCGTGATCGTCATGGTCAGCGTGTCGTGATGCTTGATATGCGCAAGCTCGTGCGCGATCACGCCGGCGAGCTCCTCGCGGCTGAGCTGCTGCATCAACCCCGTAGTGACGGCAACCGCAGCGTTCTCCGGATTGCGGCCAGTCGCGAACGCATTGGGCTGCGCCTCGTCCATCACGAACACGCGCGGCATCGGGAGCGCCGCGCGCTGCGCGAGCTCGGCGACGAGATTGTAAAGGTCCGGCGCCGAGCGCGCGTCGACCTGATGGGCGCCGTACATCGACAGCACCATGCGATCGGAATTCCAGTAGGTGAACAGGTTTGTCGCAGCCGCGACGATCAGCGCGATCACGGCGCCGGTGCCGCCGCCGATCAGATAGCCGACGCCCATGAACAGCGCGGTGAGGCCGGCAAGCAGGAGCGCGGTACGAAAATAGTTCATCGTGGTTCCCTGACGGCAGGCGGAATGCTGCCACAATCGACGCCGCTGAGGTAGGGATTTTGCCGCCGACGCCGCAAGAGGAACCCGTGCGTCGCAGCGCCGCGGCGCGGATTAACGATTGGTCATGTGCGGCGATCCGTAGCCCGGATGGAGCGCAGCGCAATCCGGGAGCGATGCCTCACCCCGCGACCTGATCCGGGATTACGCTTCGCTTCATCCGGGCTACTCGCTACGAGGTCGCTACGAAAGCGCGTCTACTCCGCCGGCACCTGCGCGAGCCGTGTCCGCCGCTCGCGCAGCGCAACCCGCAGCATGCGGGCGAGCTGGGCCCGGCTGTAGGGCTTTCCGAGGAACAGGATGCCCTGCTCGAGCTTGCCGTCCTGGTCGATGGCGTTCTCGGTGTAGCCCGATGTGAACAGCACGCGCAGCCCGGGGCGGCGCCGCTCGGCCTCGGTGGCAAGCTCGCGCCCGTTCATCGCGCCGGGCATGATGACGTCGGTGAACAGGAGGTCAACCGGCGCGCCGCTATCGAGCACGGCGAGCGCCTCGGCACCGCTATTGGCCGACAGCGTGGTGTAGCCGAGGCTCTCGATCTGGGTCAGCACGTAGGAGCGCACCAGCCTGTCGTCCTCGACGACGAGCACGATCTCTTGCGCGCCGCGCGCCTCCGGCTGCCGCGGCTCGGGCACCGCGGCCGGCGAGACCGCCGCCGCGCGCGGCAGATAGAGCATGACCCTGGTGCCGCGGCCGAGCTCGCTGTCGAGCACGATGTGCCCGTTCGACTGCTTGACGAAGCCGTAGACCATGCTGAGACCCAGCCCAGTGCCCTTGCCGACGTCCTTGGTGGTGAAGAACGGCTCGAACACCTTGGCGAGATCGGCTTCCGCGATGCCTTGGCCGTTGTCGATCAGCGCGATCGCAATGTAATCGCCGGCGGCGAGCCCGTCATGGCCGTGCACATCAGACGGCTTGAGCTCGGCGGTGCGGGTCTCGATCCGCAGCTGGCCGCCCTTCGGCATCGCGTCGCGCGCGTTCAGCGCGAGATTGATGATCGCGGTGACCAGCTGGTTGGAATCGACCAGCGCGCGCGGCAGATCGGGCATCGGGTGAAAATCGATATCGACATGATCGCCGATGGTCGGTCGCAGCAGCTCGATGGTGTCGACCATCAACGCGTTGACGTCGACGTCGCTCGGCTGCAGCGGCTGCTTGCGCGCGAAGGCGAGCAGATGCCGCGTCAGCGATGCGCCGCGCTCGGCGGCGTCGCGGATCAGGGCGGTGATCTCGGTGAGCTGGCGGTTGTGGGTGACCGCCTCGGCCAGGATGTCGATGGTCCCGGTGATGACGGTGAGGATGTTGTTGAAGTCGTGCGCGATGCCGCCGGTGAGCTGGCCGACCGCTTCCATCTTCTGCGCCTGGCGGATCTTGTTCTCATTGACCTCGGCCTCGCGGAAACGCTCGAGCAGGAATTCCGAGTGCTGGCGCTGCCGTTCCTCCTCGGCGAGCGCGATATGCGCCTCGCGCAGTTGCGCCTCGGTCGGGATCGCCAGGATCTTCGGGATCAGCGGCCACAGCAGCACCGCGGTGAAGATCGAGGCGATTGCGGTCAGCGCCTTGAGCAGGCCTTCGAGACCGTAGATCGGCACCCACAGCGTGTAGATCGAGAACACATGGGTGAGACCGCAGGCCAGGATGAAGGCGGCGAACGGCCAAGCCATCCAGCCGAACTGGAAGTCGCGCCGCTTGGAGACGAGGATCGCCAGCGCAAACGGGATCGAAAAATACGAAGCGGCAATGATGGCGTCTGAAATCACATGCAGCCAGATCAGCTCGGGCTCCCACAACAGGCAGATGCCGTGTGGCGAAAATGTCGACGAATCCAACAGACGCTCGAGAAAGCTCCACATGGGTCCCTCCGGGCGCGATCGATCCGCCGACACCCCTGCCCGCGAATCATCGGCCGATCATGGCGGCGGCACTTCAACCTGCCTTAGCCCAATTGGTCCAAGGCCCGCACCCCCGTTGTTGCCCGGTGTCAGCCTGGTGTATGCAGATCGGGCCTGAAATCCCCCTTTTTCCCCAGCCGGTGACATCGATGCCAGCATCTTCCCTCCGCGCCCCGATCATGATCGCAGCGATCGCGGGGGCGCTGGCGCTCTCCTCGCTCGGTCAGGCGCAGCAGTTGCTGCCCAACCCCGCGGGGCCCGCGCCAGTCAGGCCGCGCCCGCCGGCGGCGGCCTCACCCAGGGCTGCGTCCTGCCACAACGGGCAAAACTTCGATCGCTTCCTCGCCGAGCTGAAGCAGAAGGCGGTCGCCGCCGGCGTCTCGCAGCGCACGATCGCTGAGGCCGCGCCGTACCTGGTCTACGACCAGGGCATCGTCAACCGCGACCGCGGCCAGCGCGTGTTCGGGCAGATATTCACCCAGTTCGCCGGCCGCATGGCCGCGAATTATCGCATGCAGCAGGGCCAGCAATACATCCGGACCTATGCGGCCGCGTTCGCGCGTGCCGAGAAGGAGTATGGCGTGCCGCCGGCTGTCATCGCCGCGTTCTGGGGGCTGGAGAGCGATTTCGGCGCCCAGATGGGCAATCTGCCGACGCTGAAATCGCTGGTGTCGCTGGCCTATGACTGCCGCCGCTCGGAGATGTTCCAGGGCGAGACCATCGCGGCGCTGAAGATCATCGAGCGCGGCGACCTGACGCCCGACGAGATGATCGGCTCATGGGCCGGCGAACTCGGGCAGACGCAATTCCTGCCGACGCACTATTTCAACTATGCCGTCGACTATGACGGCGACGGCCATCGCAATCTGCTCGCGAGCGGTCCCGACGTGATCGGCTCGACCGCGAACTACATCGCCAACGGATTGAAGTGGCGGCGCGGCGAGCCGTGGCTGCAGGAGGTGCGCGTGCCGCAGGCCGCGAATTTTCCGTGGGACCAGGCCGACCTCACCGTCAAGCTGCCGCGCTCGAAATGGGTTGCGCTCGGCGTGACTCTGACCGACGGCAAGGCGCTGCCAAGTGACGAGCTTCCGGCCTCGCTGCTGCTGCCGATGGGCCGCATGGGTCCAGCGTTCCTCGCTTATCCGAATTTCGCCGCCTACACCGAGTGGAATAACTCGCTGATCTACTCGACCACCGCCGGTTATCTCGCCGGCCGCATCGCGGGCGCACCGCCGATGCAGCGGCCGCACGCCCCGGTCGCGCAGCTGCCGTTTGGCGAGATCAAGGAGCTGCAGGGGCTCTTGGCGCGCGCCGGCTACGACGTCGGCAAGATCGACGGCGTGATGGGCCAAGCGAGCCGCAGCGCGGTGAAGGCGATGCAGATGAAATACGGCCTGCCTGCGGATTCCTGGCCGACCGCGGAGCTGCTCGCGCGGATGCGCGGCGGCGGTCGCACCCAGCCGGCCGCGGACGCCGCGATGCCGGGGATGCGGTAGTCCCGCTCTCACTTTCCGTAGCCCGGATGTAGCGAAGCGGAATCCGGGAAGACAACCGAACGTGGCTCCCCGGATTGCGCTGCGCTTCATCCGGGCTACGCCGTCTTTTTTCCCCGTCACCCTGAGGAGCGCGCAGCGCGTCTCGAAGGGTCGACGGCCACCGGCCGGGCCGTGCATCCTTCGAGACGCGCTTCGCGCTCCTCAGGATGACGGGATTGAGAAAGCGCCACGGAAATATTTGACCAAGTGTTACAGCCTCCCGCAGTTGTATTCTTCCAACCGCGCCCCATTTGCAGCATCGCCGTTCGGTAACATCCGGACTTTCATCAGCACCAGGGAGCATCACATGTCCTTCCATGACGCCGTCGTCCCCGCATATTTGCAGATCCTAAGCAGCCTCACCGGCGAGTTGACCAAGGCCGAGGCGCATTGCGAAGCGAAGAAGATCGCGCCCGAGGTGCTGCTGGCATCGCGGCTCTATCCGGACATGCTGCCGCTGACGAAGCAGATCCAGCTGGTCTGCGATCACGCCGCACGCGGCTGCGCGCGGCTGACGCACAGCGAGGTGCCGTCAACGCCCGACACCGAGAAGAGCTTCGGCGAACTGAAGCAGCGGCTGGCGAAGACGATCGACTATGTGAAGTCGTTCAAGCCGGAGCAGTTCGAAGGCGGCGACGCCAAGGACGTCACCTTCCCGATCGGCCCCGACCGCACCATGACCTTGAAGGGCCAGCAGTTCCTCAGCGCGTTCTCGTTCCCGAACTTCTATTTCCACGCCGTGACCGCGCACGGCATCCTGCGCCACAACGGCGTCGAGGTCGGCAAGCGCGATTTCCTCGGCGCGAGCTGACGCGATATTCCCCGTCGCGGGATTTTCCCGCTGCGGCGGATACGTCGCCTCACCAGCGCAGCCGTGCTACTGCTCCCTGACAACAACAAGACGTCAGGGAGCACGCCAATGTCGACCACAACCCACGCACCGAAAGCCATCGATCCCTCCTCGTCGCTGCACGCCGAAGCGCTGGGATTGGCGAAGAACCACGGCCGCCTCACCGGCCGCCGTATCATCGTGGTCGGTGCGGGACAGCGCACAATCGTCGACGAGGAACCGCCAATCGGCAACGGCCGCGCCATGAGCGTGCTGTTCGCGCGCGAGGGCGCCGCGGTCGCCTGCCTCGACGTCAACAAGGACGCCGCCGACGGCACCGTCGCGCAGATCACAAAGGAAGGCGGCAAGGCCTTTACCGATGTGGTCGATGTCTCCGACGTCGCGGCGATCGCGCCCGCGGTCGAACGCTGCGCGCAAAAGCTCGGCGGGCTCGACGGGCTGGCGCTCAATGTCGGCATTTCCTCCGGCCTGTCATTGCCCAAGATGACGGCGGAAGCCTGGGACCGCGACTACGCCGTCAATGTGCGCAGCCACATGCTGTTCGCGCAGAAGGCGCTCGAGCTGATGGCGCCGGGCGGCGCGATCATCCTGATCTCGTCGATGGCGAGCCAGCGCGCCGGCGGCCGCAACCCGGCCTATGAATCCTCCAAGGCGGCGCAGATCGCGCTCGGACGGGCGATTGCGCGGGCCGGCGAGGACAAGGGCATTCGCTGCAATGTGATCGCGCCCGGCTTCATGGATACCCCGATGGGCCGCGACGCCAGCCGCAGGCGATCGGATCGCGCCTTGACAGTGCCTTTCGGCCGCCAGGGCACCGGCTGGGAGGTCGCCTATTCTGCGCTGTTCCTGATTTCGAATGAATCCTCCTATGTGAACGCGCACACTCTGTTCCTCGATGCCGGCCACATGGGCGGAATCGTGCGCGGCTGATCTGCGGACGGGCCATTGCGCTCGTCGCCGCAATGCACAACTCTCCCTCATCGATCATTGTCTGGAACATTTCACATGAGCCAATCGACCAAACTCCTCGAGCCTTACAAGCTGGGCGCGCTGACCTTGCCGAACCGCCTGGTGATGGCGCCACTGACGCGCAACCGCGCGGTGCCGCCGGGCATGGTGCCGAGCCCGCTCGCGGTGGACTATTACGGCCAGCGCGCCTCCGCCGGCCTCCTGATCACCGAGGCGAGCCAGGTCTCGCAGCAGGGCCAGGGCTATCAGGACACGCCCGGCATCTATTCGAAGGAACAGGTCGAAGCCTGGCGCAAGGTCACCGATCGCGTGCATGAGCGCGGCGGCCGCATCTTCATCCAGATCTGGCATGTCGGCCGCATCTCGCATACCTCGCTGCAGCCGAACGGCGGCGCGCCGGTGGCGCCGAGCGCGATCCGCGCCAAGACCAAGACCTTCGTGAACGGCACCTTCGCCGACGTGTCCGAGCCGCGCGCGCTCGAACTGTCGGAAATCCCTGGGATCATCGAGGACTTCAAGCGCGGCACCGCGAATGCGCTGGCGGCCGGCTTCGACGGCGTCGAGATCCACGGCGCCAACGGCTATCTGCTCGACCAGTTCGCCCGGGACAGCACCAACAAGCGCACTGACGCCTATGGCGGCTCGATCGAGAAGCGCGCGCAGCTGATGCTGGAAGTCTCCAAGGCGGTCGCTAAAGAGGCCGGCGCCGACCGCACCGGCATCCGCATCTCGCCGGTGACGCCGGCCAACGACGTCTCCGATTCCAATCCGCAGCCGCTGTTCGACCACATCGTCGACCAACTCAACGCGTTGAAGCTGACCTATATCCACGTCATCGAGGGCGCGACCGGCGGCCCGCGCGACAATTTGGCCTTCGACTACGCTTCGCTGCGCAAGCGCTTCAAGCAGACTTACATCGCCAACAACGGCTACGACTTCGCGCTGGCGGAGAAGGTGCTGGAGGCAGACGCGGCCGATTTGATCGCATTCGGCAAGCCATTCATCTCCAACCCCGACCTGGTCGAGCGGCTGAAGGCCGGCGCCCCGCTCAACGAATGGGACAAGGCGACCTTCTATGGCGGCGGCGCCAAGGGCTACACCGACTATCCAACGCTGAAGGCGACCGAACCGGCGGAGTAAAGTCAGCCTCGCTGCCTCGCGATCGTCATTGCGAGGAGCCAAGCGACGAAGCAATCCATGCTTCGTATTCTGCGGCGCGATGGATTGCTTCGCTTCGCTCGCAATGACGGAAACAGAACGGCCGGGATCGCTCCCGGCCCTTTTTCATTGCGCACCATCGGATTTCTATGCATCGACGCCCTCGCGGCACGACAAGCGCTGGCCTCGACCTCCGGCACCGCATAGCATGGTGCGCATCGAGAGCATGACACGGTCACATGCGGGAATGAGCAAGGACAACGCCGAGGATATCGTTCGACGCGCGACCGCTGCCTACAACAGCGGCCGGCACGACGAGGCGATCGCGCTTTGCGAGCGCGGCCTTTCACGTCAGCCCGGCGAACCGATGCTGAGCCATCTGCTGGCGGCCGTGCTGTTTGCCAAAGGCGAGATCGCGCCGGCCCGCAGGCATGTCGAGACCAGCCTGGCGCGGCGTCCCGACAATGCCGCGGCGCGGCTGCTGGCCGGCCGCCTCGCCCGCTCCGGCGGCGAATTCGATGCGGCGCTGGCGCATCTCGAGCGCGCCATCGCGCTGAAGCCGCAGCGCGATGCCTTCGTCGAGAAGGCGCGCACGCTGGATCTGGCCAGCCGCAAGGGACAGGCGCGCGAGGCCTGGGAGGCGATCCTCAAGGCCATCCCGGAGCATCAGGAAGCCAATGCGCGCCTCGGGCGGCTGGCCTGGGAGGATGGCGAGCTCGCCAAGGCTGCAAGCCTGCTTGCGCGCGCCACCGCGAGCCCGGCGCCCGCATCGGTATGGTTTGATCTCGGCGTGGCAAAGCAGGATCTGCGCGACCATGATGGCGCGGCACACGCCTATCGCACGGCGCTCGAGATCAAGCCGGACTATGCCGAGGCGGCACTCAATCTCGGGATCGCGCTGCAGGAGGACGGCAAGCCCGACGCCGCGATGCAGGCCTTTGCGCGCGCCTACGGCCTGCGTCCAAAACTGTTCGGATCAATCGCGATGGCGCTGACCTCGGCCCCGCATGGCCGCCTGTGGCTCGATGAGGGCGCGCTGCGCGCGGCCTTAAGTAACTAGCCGCCCGCGCTTGGCACGGAAATGCTTGCGGTAGACATTGGGCGCGGCCAGCACTTCGCCGACCACTTTTGCATAGGCTTCGCGGTGTGCGTCGTCGAAGGCTTCGAACACCAGTTCGGGCGCTTCGCGCGGCACGGCGAAGCATTGCGCGACCGGCGTTCCTTTCGGCAATACACCGGCAAAATCAGGCTGGGTCCAGACCGCCGGGAAATTGATCCCGCCGTCGTGAAACCGGTCGGCGTCAACGAGGCCCGAGATCAGCCGGAACGGCAAGTCGTCGCGATTGACCGGATGCGTCGCGAACAGCGACCAGCCCGGTTCGAGCTCGATGGTCCAGAAGCTGTTGAATTTCAGCGCGGCCTGGCCGTTGGCGAACGGCGCGCCGGCAAACTGCGCGACGGGATGGAAGCTGAGCGGCGCGCGCGGATGACCTTGCGTTGCCGGCTCCGGAATGTCCCAGTCCCAAGCGAACGCGCCGTGCTCGACCCTGATATCGCAGGGCAGCGGGATCATGACCCCGTAGGCCATCGCATCGACGAAGGGCGGGCATTGCTTGACCGTGCGGATGTCGCGGTCGTGGATCTCGGAATGCGCCTTCGCCGGCATCGCGCGCAGCCAATCGGGCAACGCAGTGCGGGCCGGGAACGGCCGCGGCAGATGCTCGGCAAGCCGCGGATCACAGCGAAAGATCATGCGCATGGTGAACTCCCGGGATCATGATGCGATGACAAGGCGACGCATGATGACCTCATCGCGCTATTTGAGCACAATCCCGAAAGGCGCTCCACTCTTCCGGATACAGGCGTCGATCAAGCAAAAAGGCCGGGATCGCTCCCGGCCTTCTGTAGTTTGCGGATGGCGTGGGCGGTCAAGCCTTGCCGCCTTACTTCGCTTCGGCGCGCTTGGGCGGCGAGGCCGGCCACGACTTGATCAGGGTGTCGTAGTCGATCGTCTCGCCCTTCGGCTTCTCGTTCGCGAGCTTGCGCTGCGGAGCGATGGTGCCGTCCTTCTCCGCCTTCTTGTACCAGTACTCGGCGGTTTCCTTCTTGTTCAGCTTCGGTCCGCAGGCGCCCTGCACACCGGACTTCTCAAGACGCTCCATCACCGAATCCTGGGCCGCGGCGAGCGCGTCCATCGCAGCTTGCGGCGTCTTCGCACCGGACGACGCATCGCCGATGTTCTGCCACCACAGCTGAGCGAGCTTCGGATAGTCAGGCACGTTGTTGCCGGTCGGGGTCCACTGCACGCGCGCGGGCGAGCGGTAGAACTCGATCAGGCCGCCGAGCTTTGGCGCACGCTCGGTGAACGACTTGTCCCAGATGTCGGATTCACGGATGAAGGTGAGACCGACTTGGCTCTTCTTCAGGCTCGTCGTCTTGGAGACGATGAACTGCAGATAGAGCCAGGCCGCCTTGCGGCGATCAACCGGGGTCGACTTCAAGAGCGTGGCCGAACCCACGTCCTGGTAGCCGAGCTTCATGCCGTCCTTCCAGTACGAGCCGTGCGGCGACGGGGCCATACGCCACTTCGGCGTACCGTCCGCGTTCATCACGGCAATGCCCGGCTTCACCATGTCGGCGGTGAAGGCGGTGTACCAGAAGATCTGCTGGGCGATGTTGCCCTGCGAGGGCACCGGGCCCGACTCGGAGAAGGTCATGCCCTGTGCCTGCGGCGGAGCATACTTCTTCATCCAGTCGAGATACTTGACGATCGAATAGACCGCCGCCGGGCCGTTGACGTCGCCGCCCCGCTCGACCGACGAGCCGACCGGACGGCAGCCTTCCATGCGGATGCCCCATTCGTCGACCGGCAGGCCGTTCGGGAGACCCTTGTCGCCGTTGCCGGCCATCGACAGCCAGGCGTCGGTGAAACGCCAGCCGAGCGAGGGATCCTTCTTGCCATAGTCCATATGGCCGTAGACCTTGACGCCGTTGATCTCCTTGACGTCGTTGGTGAAGAAGTCGGCGATATCTTCATAGGCCGACCAGTTCACCGGAACGCCGAGATCGTAGCCATACTTGGCCTTGAACTTGGCCTTGTATTCCGGGTTGGTGAACCAGTCGTAGCGGAACCAATAGAGGTTCGCGAACTGCTGGTCGGGCAGCTGATAGAGGTGGCCGTTCGGTGCCGTGGTGAACGACTTGCCGATGAAGTCGTCGACGTCGAGCATCGGGTCGGTGACGTCCTTGGCTTCGCCCTTCATCCATTCCGTCAGGTCGACCGCCTGGCCGTAACGGAAGTGGGTGCCGATGAAGTCGGAGTCGTTGATCCAGCCGTCATAGACGTTCTTGCCGGACTGCATCTGGGTCTGGATCTTCTCGACGACGTCACCTTCCTGGATGATGTCGTGCTTGACCTTGATGCCGGTGATCTCCTCGAACGCCTTGGCGAGCGTGCGGGATTCGTATTCGTGCACCGTCAGGGTTTCGGAGACGACGTTGATCTCCATGCCCTTGAAGGGGGCAGCGGCCTTGATGAACCACTGCATCTCCTTCATCTGGTCGTCCTTGGAGAGGGTCGACGGCTGGAATTCGCTGTCGATCCACTTCTTCGCGGCCGCCTCGTCGGCGCGGGCCGGCGCGGCGATAGCCACTGATGCCACAGCCAGCGCGACGACGCTGGTCATGGTCAGAAGACTATCCTTGGTCCTTCTCAAGTGTCGCATGTTGATTCCTCCGGTTGCAGCGACAAACTAAGTACCCCAGGTCCGGGTAGACCCCGGATCTGCTCTTTTTCGCCTCTCAGACGGTGCGAAAGATCACCGCAGCTGAGGCAAGCGAAATCAGTGTTGCGAGCCACAGGCTCGAAATATCAATGCCCTCCCCGATCGGCAGGGTGAAAATCGGATCGGTACCGACGAGGCCGATCCACAGCAAATGGATCACCGCCGCCAGCACCAGCGAGACGAACAGGCGATCGCCGCGCGTGGTCGGAATGCGCAGCACGCCAACCCGCTCGGCCTCGGGATAGGCCGCAGCGAGCCAGGTCATCACGCCGAGCGTCGAGGCGAGCAGCACGAAGAAGATCGCGGTCGGCAGCGTCCAGGCCATCCATGCGATGGATTCCATGATCCTACTCCTTGCGCATGATCCGGTCCGAAAACCGGCTTCCACTTTTCGGGATCATGCGCCCTCCTAGACCCGGCCGAGCGCGAAACCGCGCGCGATGTAGTTGCGGACGAACCAGATCACGAGCGCCCCTGGGATGATGGTGAGCACGCCGGCCGCGGCAAGCAGGCCCCAATCCATGCCGGCAGCCGAGACCGTGCGCGTCATGATCGCCGCGATCGGCTTGGCCTGCACCGAGGTCAGCGTGCGCGCCAGCAGCAGCTCGACCCATGAGAACATGAAGCAGAAGAACGCGGCGACGCCGATCCCGCTCGCGATCAGCGGCACCAGGATCTTGATGAAGAAGCGCGGGAACGAATAGCCGTCGAGGAACGCGGTCTCGTCGATCTCGCGCGGCACGCCCGAGACGAAACCCTCGAGGATCCACACCGCCAGCGGCACGTTGAAGATGCAGTGCGCGAGCGCGACCGCCCACGGCGTATCGAACAGGCCGATCGCCGAATAGAGGTTGAAGAACGGCAGCGCATAGACCGCCGCCGGCGCCATGCGGTTGGACAGCAGCCAGAAGAACAGATGCTTGTCGCCGAGGAAGCGGTAGCGCGAGAACGCATAGGCCGCCGGCAACGCCACCGCGATCGAGATCACGGTGTTGATGACGACATATTCCAGCGAATTGATGTAGCCGGAATACCAGCTCTCGTCGGTGAAGATGCGCCGGTAGTGCTGCAGCGTCGGCGTGTGCGGCCACAGCGTCATCGTCGAGACGATCTCGGCGTTGGTCTTGAAGCTCATGTTGACGAGCCAGTAGATCGGCAACAGCAGGAAGATCAAAAACAGCGCCATGATGAGGCGACGACCGGGGATCGAGTGCATCACGCCACTCCTTCCTTCGGTTTGAGCACGCCTGCGGGCCTGGGTGCGGCCGCTGCCTTAGGCTCGGCCGCCGGCTCGCCCTGCGCCACGGCCTTACGTTCGGTGCCCGCATTGGTCATCACGGTGTAGAACACCCAGCACACGATCAGGATGATCAGATTGTAGACCAACGACAGCGCCGCGGCCTTGCCGAGGTCGAACTGGCCGAGCGCGATCTTGACGAGCTCGATCGAGACGAAGGTCGTCGAGTTGCCGGGGCCGCCGCCGGTGACCACAAACGGCTCGGTGTAGATCATGAAAGAGTCCATGAAGCGCAGCAGCACCGCAATCAGCAGCACGCGGTTCATCTTCGGCAGCTGGATCGCCTTGAACACCGCCCAGCGCGAGGCGCCGTCGATCTGCGCCGCCTGGTAATAGGCGTCGGGGATCGACTTCAGGCCGGCGTAGCACAGCAGCGCGACGAGGCTGGTCCAGTGCCAGACGTCCATCACGATGACGGTGACCCAGGCGTCGACCTCATTGGACACGTAGTTGTAGTTGAAGCCGAGATGGTTCAGCACATAGCCAAGCAGGCCGATATCGGGCCGGCCGAAGATCTGCCAGATGGTGCCGACCACGTTCCACGGAATCAAGAGCGGCAGCGCGAGGATGACGAGGCAGGCCGCGACGCTCCAGCCCTCACGCGGCATCGACAGTGCGACGATGATGCCGAGCGGCACCTCGATCGCAAGGATCACGGCGGAGAAGAACAAATTGCGGCCGAGCGAGGCCAGGAACCGGCCGCCGAGATCGGTCGAGGGATCGAGCAGCTCCTTGAACCAGCCGACACCGTTCCAGAAGAACTGGTTGTTGCCGAAAGTATCCTGCATCGAATAGTTCACGACCGTCATCAGCGGCAGCACCGCCGAGAACGCGACCACCAGGAACACCGGCAGCACCAGGAACCAGGCTTTTTGGTTGATCGTCTTGTCCATCAGGCGACCCCTTCCACCAAATGGCTGTCGGCATAGACGTGGACATAGGCGGGATTGAAAACGAGACCGGCGGTATCGCCGGAGACCGAGAAGCCCGGCGGCACGCGCGCCGCGAGCTTGGTGTTGCCGACGCGGACACGGGCGAACTGGATGCGGCCGAGATCGTCGATCCGTTCGATCGTGGCCGAGAGCAGCCCGGACGCCGGCGGCGCGACATCGACGAATTCGGGCCGCACGCCGATCTCGATCTTCGCAGCCTTCGGTAGCACACCATAGTTGCGGTGCAGGCCGATGACGTGGCCGTCGATCCGCGCCTCATGGCCCGAGACCTCGGCGGGCACGATGTTCATGCCGGGCGAGCCGATGAAATAGCCGACGAAGGTGTGCGCCGGCTTGTCGAACAATTCGGCCGGCGTGCCGCTCTGCACCACGCGGCCGTCATGCATGACGACGACGGTATCGGCGAAGGTCAGCGCCTCGGTCTGGTCGTGGGTGACGTAGATCATCGTGAGATCGAGCTCGCGATGCAGCGCCTTCAGCTTGGAGCGGAGCTGCCATTTCAGCTCGGGATCGATCACCGTCAGCGGCTCGTCGAACAGCACGGCGGCGACGTCGGAACGCACCAGGCCGCGGCCGAGCGAGATCTTCTGCTTGGCGTCGGCGGTGAGCCGCGTCGCCTTGCGGTTCAGATACGGCGTGAGGTCGAGCAGACCGGCGATCTGCTTGACCCGTGCATCGACCTCGGCCTTGGCGATACCGCGGTTCTTCAACGGGAAGGCCAAGTTCTCGCCCACCGTCATGGTGTCGTAGATCACAGGAAACTGGAACACCTGCGCGATGTTGCGCTTCTGCGTCGACAGCGGCGTGATGTCCTTGCCGTCGAACAGGATCTGGCCGCGCGACGGCGTCACGATGCCGGAAATCAAATTGAGTAGCGTGGTCTTGCCGCAGCCGGACGGCCCGAGCAACGCATAGGCGCCGCCCTGCCGCCAGGTCATGGTGACCGGCTTCAGCGCAAAGGATTCCAGCGGCGCGTCGTTGCCGTTGTAGGACTGCGCGAGATCAACGAGGTCAATGCGGGCCATGAAGCATCTCCCTCACTTCGAGAAACTGGTTGCGGGTGAAGCGACGAGGCGGTCGGCCGCGTCGAACACGAAAATGTTGTCGGGATCGAGCGCGGCGTCGAGCACCTGCCCGGGTTCATATTCGTGCACGCCGTGCAGCACCGCGACCCAGTTCGAATCGTGGACATGGACGTGCACAAAGCTCTCCGAGCCGGTGATCTCGGTCACGGTCACGGTAGCAGCGAATTTGTGGCGGCCGGCCGAAGCGTTCCCGACCTCGAGCTGATGCGCGCGGAAGCCGATCCGGTAGGCGCCGTCGGGCAGACCGGCATAGAGTCCGGCTGCGGGCGCCTGCTCGCCGCCGGCATAGATCACCCGGTCGCCTTTCTTCTCGATGCCGATGATGTTGAGCGGCGGATCGGAGAACACCTGCGCGACCCGCAACGTGTCGGGATGGCGGTAGACCTTCGGCGTCGCGCCGGTTTGCAGCGCCTCTCCTTCCCACATGCATACGGTGTCGCCGCCGAGCAGCAGCGCTTCCGATGGCTCGGTGGTGGCATAGACGAAGATCGCGCCGGACGCCTCGAAGATGCGCGGCAGCTCGGCGCGCAGCTCCTCGCGCAGCTTGTAGTCGAGATTGGCGAGCGGCTCGTCGAGCAGCACGAGATCGGCACCCTTGACCAGCGCGCGCGCGATCGCGGTGCGCTGCTGCTGACCGCCGGAGAGCTGCAGCGGCGTGCGCTTGAGGTAGGGCTCGAGCCGCAACAGGCTGGCCGCCTCCGCGACGCGCTTCTCGATCTCGGCCTTCGGCTTGCCCTGCACCCGCAACGGCGAGGCGATGTTCTCGTAGACCGTCAGCGAGGGATAGTTGATGAATTGCTGATAGACCATCGCGACCGAGCGCTGCCGCACGTCGGCGCCGGTGACATCCTTGCCGTCGACCAGCACGCGGCCGGTGGCCGGCTTGTCGAGGCCGGCGAGCAGCCGCATGATCGAGGTCTTGCCCGACAGGGTCGGCCCGAGCAGCACGCTGAGCGTGCCACGCTCCAGCGTCAGCGACACATCGCGGATGGTCGGAATGCCATCCACGGTTCGCGTGACGTTCTGCAGTGTAACGCTCATGCCCGTCCTCCCGCTTCGCGGAGGGGACGTTCACCGGACACGCGGTTGGCGGCCATCCACTCGTCGAGCGCGGCGATTTCACCCGCCGTCATCCGCAAGCCCAGCTTGGATCGTCGCCAGACGACATCTTCCGCAGTCCGAGCCCATTCGTTCGCCATCAGGTACCGGACTTCACTCTCCGTCAAGGTGGCGCCGAAGGAACGGCCGAGATCTTCAGCCGATGCTGCATTGCCGAGGACCTTGCCGGCGCGCGTGCCGTAGGCGCGCGCGAGACGGTTGGCATGGGGCTGCGTGAGGAATGGATGGTTGCGAACCAGCTCGGCGGCGAGCGCCACGACGGCCGACACATCCATGTCGCCGCCGGGCAGCGGCGCCTTGCCGGTCCAGCCCTCCTGCGCTTTCGCACCCTTGAGATAAGGCGCGAGCCGCTCCAGCGCCTCTTCGGACAGCCGGCGATAGGTCGTGATCTTGCCGCCGTAGATCGAGAGTAGCGGCGCACCGCCGGGCGTATCGAGTTCGAACACATAGTCGCGGGTCGCGGCCTTGGCCTCGCTCGCGCCGTCGTCATAGAGCGGACGCACGCCGGAATAATTCCAGACCACGTCCTGCGGCTTCACCGGCTTGGCAAGGTATTCGCTGGCGGAGGCGCAGAGATATTCGATCTCCTCCTGCGTCGCCTTCACCTCGGCCGGATCGCCGTCATAGTCGCGATCGGTGGTGCCGATCAGCGAGAATTCGTCCTGATAGGGAATCACGAAGATGATGCGGCCGTCGGCATTCTGGAAGATGTAGGCGCGGTCGTGGTCGTAGAGCTTGGGCACCACGATGTGCGAGCCCTGCACCAGGCGCACCTTGGCCCGCGCGTTGACGCCGGCGCCCGACGCCAGCACCTGTTCAACCCAGGGACCGCCGGCATTGACCAGCACGCGCGACTTGATCGTCTCACGCGAACCGCTCGTCGTATCCTCGACCGTGACGTGCCAGACACCGTCGACCTGCCGGGTCTCGACCGCGCGGGTGCGGGTGCGGATCTCGGCGCCGCGATCGGCGGCATCGCGCGCCGTCAGCGCAACCAGCCGCGCGTCGTCGACGAAGCAGTCGGAATATTCGAAGCCCTTGGTGTAGCGGCCGGGGATCAGCGGCTTGCCGACCACGTCGCGCGTCAAATCGACCGAGCGCGTCGCCGGCAGCAGATGCCGGCCGCCGATATGGTCGTAGAGGAAGAGGCCGAGCCGCAGCAGCCAGGCCGGGCGCAGGCCGGCATGGTGCGGCAAAACGAAACGCAGCGGGCGAATGATATGGGGCGCGATCTGCCAGAGAATCTCGCGCTCGATCAGCGCCTCACGCACCAGACGAAACTCGTAATATTCGAGATAGCGCAGACCGCCATGCACGAGCTTGGTCGACCAGGACGACGTCCCACTGGCCAAGTCATTCATTTCACAGAGGAAAACAGAATTACCCCGGCCTGCCGCATCGCGCGCGATGCCGCAGCCATTAACGCCGCCTCCAATGATGGCGAGGTCGTAAATTCGGTCCAAAGAACGCTTCCCCCGGCAACCGCCTTCGCTTTGACGGTTTTACTTTCGGATTGGAGTAGATCACAACAAAAAACGAAAGAAAAGCGAAAATGGGGAACTTTAGCTGGGGATTTTTTGGGCGGGATGATCGCGGCGGGGGCAGAATCTCTCGCCACCACCCACGCGACGACGTTCACCCCCGTCACCCTGAGGTGCGAGCGAAGGGAGCCTCGAAGGGTGCATGGCCCGGCTGGTGGCCGTCGATCCTTTGAGACGCGCGCAAGAGCGCGCTCCTCAGGATGACGGGTCAGAGTATGAATGCTTGGCGAGTGAGCTACGCGCTGCGCAGCGTCGCCGGTGTCGCGTCGACGCCATTGTCGTCGATGTCGACGGCCGGCTTGTCCATCGCCACGACCACCTCGATCCCTCTGCTGTGGCAGATGTTGGCGAGGCCCGCAGGCAACGGCGAGTCGGTGACGAAGGTCTGGATCTGGCTCATATGGGCGATGCGCACCGGCGCGCTGCGGCGGAGTTTGGTCGCATCCGACACCAGCATGACATTGCGCGCATTGGCGATGATCGCCTGCGCCACCTGCACCTCGCGATAGTCGAAGTCGAGCAGCGCGCCCTCCTCGTCGATCGCGGACGCACCGATGATGGCGTAGTCGACCTTGAACTGGCCGATCAACTGCGTCGCGGTGGAGCCGACCACCGCACCGTCGGCGCGGCGCACCGTGCCGCCGGCCACCACCACCTCGATGCGCGGATGGCGATAGAGCAGCATCGCGACATTGAGGTTGTTGGTGATGACGAGCAGGTCCTCATGCGAGGTCAGCGCGCTGGCGACCTCTTCCGTGGTGGTGCCGATATTGATGAACAACGAGCAGCCGTTCGGAATCCGCGCGGCCGCGGCGGCGCCGATCGCCTTCTTCTCCTCGGCAGCGACGAAGCGGCGCGCCTCATAGGCGAGGTTCTCGACACCGGAGGCGATGATCGCACCGCCATGGATACGGGTCAGCGACCGCTCGTCGCAGAGATCGTTGAGGTCCTTGCGGATGGTCTGCGCCGACACCTCGAACCGCTTGGCAAGGTCTTCGACCATGACCCGGCCGAATGCGCGTGCAATGTTGAGGATTTCAGTCTGGCGATGGGAGAGTCCGGCCACGGCGGCCCCCTTGAAACGGCAATTGGTTGGAGCATGATCATTTCGGAAAACCGGCTTCCACTTTTCCGGATCATGCTCTCGCCCATGGTGCGACCGTTCGGCACCGAGGTCAACGAGCAAGCATCGCCGAGGTTAAGAACTGCGTTGCAGCAATGCCGATTTACCAAGTCATGGCCGACGCAACCAGGCGGATCAATTCCGGATCGTCGAATGCCCGGGCGCTGGCGACGGCGCCCGCCGCGAGCAGATCGGCATGATTGAGCCCGGTTCGCATCCCGATCGTCGCGATGCCCGCCGCCGTCGCGGACTGAACGCCGGAGCGCGAGTCCTCGAACGCCAGTGACGCCGATGCCGCCGCACCCGCGAGGCGCAGCCCCTCGAGATACGGCAATGGGTGCGGCTTGCCGTGCGCCAGCTCGTCGCCGATCACGAGGGCCTTGAAACGCTGCGCAATGCCCAGTCCCGAGAGCAGCAGTTCGGCGTTCGGGCGCGGCGCATTGGTCACCGCCACCATCGGCACGCCGGCGCGATCGGCGCGATCGAGCAGCGCCATCAATCCCGGCACCGGCACGATCTGGCCGCTGACCAGTTCGCGGAAAATCCGCTCCTTCTCGCTGAGGATGGCGGCGCGGCGCTCAGGCGGCTCGTGGGCGAGGAAGCGCTCGCCGATCGACGCATTGGAGAAGCCTTGCAGCTCCCTGCCGAAGCGCGCGCGATCGAACGCGTGCCCGTGAGGGCCGAGCACCTGGTTGAACGCGGCCAGATGGAGTGGATCGGTGTCGGCGAGCGTGCCGTCGATATCGAACAGCAACGCCCCTTGCGTCTGCGACGCTCCGTGGGTCTGCGACGCTTGGCCTCGTGTCTGCGACATCCGGGGAAGTTTCCGTGAACCGGATGCATCAATACAGACTCCAGCGGCGCGCGCAAACGGCGCACCGCGGCTCAATGGCCGATCAGGAAGCGACCTGCAAAATTTGCCCGGTGACAAGGCGTCGCGCCGCACGCTCGGCCTCGCGTGCGTTGCGGAAGATTTGGCCTTCAAGAGCCTGGAAAAGGTGCGAGGCTGCAAAAAACGCGTACCCGCGTGCGTCGCGCACCACGATACCCGCTGTTTCTGAATTTACCTCGATCACGCAGCTGTCTGACATTGTCGGCCTCGGTTTGATTCCGGGCCGACAACGGTGTCACTGCCTGTTTGTTCCTCGGTTTATTTGCGAACCGAAGCGCCATTTTTGCAATCAGGCAGCGCTCCGGTCTCAGTTTCGACGCGTTTTACTCGCGCCGAATCAGCGGCGTTTTCGCGCGAAAAACGTCAGGTCGAAATCGTCGCGCCGTCGCGCTGGATCGGTTGCGGATGGCCCTGCTCGTCGATCGAGACATAGGTGAAATTGCCGTCGGTGACGAGGATCGATTGCTGCTCGCGGCGGCGCAGCACCCAGGCTTCGAGATGTACCGTGATCGAGGTGCGGCCGACGCGCACGAGATTGGCGTGCACCGAGACGAGATCGCCGACATAGACCGCCTTGCGGAAATTCATCGCCTCGATCGCGACCGTCACGGTGCGCGATTTCGCGACCTTGCCGGCGAACACGCCGCCGCCGAGATCCATCTGGCTGAGCAGCCAGCCGCCGAAGATATCGCCATTGGCGTTGGTATCGGCCGGCATCGCCAGCGTGCGGATGCAGAGATCGCCCTGCGGCTCGTTGCCGCTGATCGGCGGCGCGTGAACGTGGGTCTCGGGTGCTTGGGTGTCGGTCACTTGCGAGTCGGTCACTTGAAGCCCTCCCAGCCGGTATCCGGGGCAAATCGCCCGCCGAACTTGCGCATCAGCGATTGCATGGTCGACACGATATTGTCGACCCCGCGGCTGCGCGCATAGTTGAGCGGGCCGCCGCGGAACGGGGCATAGCCGGTGCCGAAGATCATCGCGCCGTCGACCATGTCGGGATCGTCGACGATGCCCTCGCGCAAGGCGGCAACGCAGACATTCGAGATCGGCAGCACAAGCCGGTCGATCATCTCGTCGCTCACCTTCGGACCGGTCTCCGGCAACGGCGATTTCTCCGCCTTGCCGTCCTTCCAGGTGTAGAAGCCCTTGCCGGTCTTGCGGCCGAGCTCGCCCTTGGCGACCTTTTCGCGCAGCCAGGCCGGCGTCGGCGGCAGCGTGTCGCCGAACTTCGAGCGCAGCATGTCGCCGACGTCGAGGCAGATATCGAGGCCGACCTGGTCGGCAAGCTCGATCGGGCCCATCGGCATGCCGAACTCGATCGCGGCTGCGTCGATCAGGCGCTGGTCGGTCTTCTCGTCCAGCATCATCATCGCTTCCAGCATGTACGGCGTCAGCGCGCGGTTGACGAGGAAGCCCGGCGAGCTCTTCACCGGCAGCGGCAGGCGGTCGATGGCGCCGACGAAGGCACGCGCTTCCTGGAGCATCGCGGCATCCGTGCCGTCATGGCTGACGACCTCGACCAGTTGCAGCCGCGACACCGGGTTGAAGAAATGCAGACCGAGCAGCCGCTCCGGACGCGCCAGCGTGGTGCGCAGATCCTGCAACGGGATGCTCGATGTGTTGGTGGCGAGGATCGCGCCGGGCTTCATCCTCGGCTCGAGCGAGGCATAGACCTTCTGCTTCAGCTCGAGCTTTTCCGGCACCGCCTCGATGATGAGATCGGCGTTGCGGACGCCCTCGCCGTCCATGTCGGGGATCAGCCGGTCGAGCGCGTCGCGCTGGTCGATCTTCCTGCGCATGATCTTGCCGAACAGCTCGGAGGCGCGCTTCATCGCGCCGGCGATCGGCTCGGCCTTCATGTCGGCCAGCGTCACCCTCATGTCCTGGTTGGCGCACCAGGCCGCGATGTCGCCGCCCATCGCGCCGGCGCCGATGACATGGACGTGCTGCACCTTGTTGCCGGTGCCGGCCACCTTCTTCATCTGCTCACGCAGGAAGAACACCCGGATCAAATTCTGCGCCGTCGGCGTCACCATCAGATTGGCGAACGAGGCCTTCTCCGCGTTCAGCATCGCCGCGCGGTTGCCGGCGTGCTTCTCCCAGAGCTCGATCAGCGCATAGGGCGCTGGATAATGCTTGCGCGGCGCCGCCTTCTCGGCCTCGCTGCGCATCCGCGAGGCGAGAAAGCCCCTGACTGGACCCGAATTGAGCAGCGAATTGAGCGCGCCGGGCCTGGCGCGCTTCAGCCGCCCGAACACCGCATCCTTGACCGCGTTGCGGACATGGCGCTCCTGGGTGACGGCATCGACCAGCCCGAGGGATTTGGCGCGGCGTGCATCGATCGTCTTGCCGGTCAGCATCAAGGTCATCGCCTGCATCGGGTTGACCAGCTCGGTGAAGCGCACGGTGCCGCCGAGGCCGGGATGCAGGCCGAGCATCACCTCCGGGAAGCCGAACCTGGCATCGTCGATCGCGATCCGCATCTGGCAGGCGAGCGCGACCTCGAGGCCGCCGCCGAGGCAGAAGCCGTGGATGACGGCGACCGACGGCACGCGCAGCGCCTCCAGGCGGTCGATCACCGCATGGGCGCGGCCGATCTGGGTCTCGACAGCGCCGGGATCGGTGACGCCGCGAAACTCATTGACGTCGGCGCCGGCGATGAAGCCGCTTTTCTTGGCCGAGCGCACCACGAGGCCGGTCGGCCGTTGGTTCTCCAGCGCCGTGACGATGGCGTCGAGCTCTTCGAGCAGATCGGCGGACAGCGTATTGGCGCTGGCACCAGCGCGGTCGAACAGCAGCCAGGCAATGCCGTCCTCGTCACGCGTCAGCTTGAAATTCCTGTACGGGCTCTCGGTGGCCGGCTTCGGCCCGAGTTCGAGCACGCGATCGGCGAGAAGGTCCATGATCCGTGAATCCATGATCACACCATCTCAATCAACATCGCGCCGCCCTGCCCGCCACCGATGCATTCGGTGGCGACGCCGCGCCTGGTGCCGAGCCGCTTCATCGCATTGACCAGATGCAGCACGATGCGGTTGCCGCTGGTGCCGACGGGATGGCCGAGGCTGATCGCGCCACCATCGACGTTCAACTTCGCGCGGTCGATCTCGCCCGCCGCGCCGTCAAGCCCGAGAATCTCGCGGCAGAATTTGTCGTCGTTCCAGGCGGCGAGGCAGCCGAGCACCTGGGTCGCAAAGGCCTCGTTCAGCTCCCAGGTGTCGACGTCCTGCAAGGTCATGCTGTTGCGCTTGAGCAGCGCGCTCGCCGACAGCACCGGGCCAAGGCCCATGATCGAGGGATCGAGCGCCGACCACTGGCTGTCGAGGATGACGGCCTTCGGCGTCAGCCCGTGCTTGGCCACCGCGGTCTCGGACGCCAGGATCACCCAGGAGGCGCCGTCGGTGATCTGCGAGGAATTGCCGGCGGTGACCTGACCCCACGGGCGCTCGAACACCGGCCTCAGCTTTGCCAGCGTCTCGGCTGTGGAGTCCGGGCGAACGCCATCGTCATGATCGTAGAACTTGCCGTCGCGCGAGAACGCGGTCTCGACCTCGCCCTTGAGGAAGCCCTCCTTCTGCGCGTTGGCCAATCGCTGATGGCTCTGGGCCGCGTAAGCATCGGACTGCGCGCGGGTGATGCCGAAGAGATGGCCGACCTTCTCGGCGGTCTGGCCCATGTTGAGCTCGGTGATCGGATCGGTCAGCCCGCGCTCGAGGCCGATGATCGGCTTGAAGTAGCTCGGCTTCACCTTCAGCGCCGCGGCGATCTTGGCACCCAGCCCCTTGGCGCCGGCAAAGCCGGCAAACCAGCGCACGCCGGAATTGGGCCAGACCAGCGGCGCGTGGCTCAGTGCCTCGGCGCCGCCGGCGAGGATCAGATCGGAGATGCCCTCGCGGATGTAGCGATAGCCGGTGTCGATCGACTGCATGCCGGAGCCGCAATTGATCTGCACCGTGAAGGCGACCATCTGCTCGCCCATGCCGAGCCGGAGCGCCGCGACCCGCGCCGGGTTCATCTCGTCGGCGATCACGTTGACGCAGCCAAGGATGACCTGGTCGAAGGCATCAGGCGCGAATGGCTGCCGCGCCAGTAGCGGCCGGCCGCATTGCACGGCGAGATCGACCGGGGTGAACGGGCCGGGACCGGAGCGCGCCTTCAGGAACGGCGTCCGGCTGCCGTCGACGATAAAGACTGGTCGCGCCATCAGCTCGCCGCCCTCTGCTCACCAAGCTCCTGGAAGAACTGATGCACGTCGGCGGATTTCTTGTAAATCGGGGACAGCGCCTCGGGCGCAAAATCATCGACCTCGATGACTTTTGCGACGGCCTCGTGAGCGGCGGCGAGCTTCTCGCCGTCATCCTGGGTGATGACGCCCTTCCTGACCGCCTCCTGCCAGTCATGAAGCCGCGCCGCACGCAGCTGCTTGGCCGCATCCTCGGCCGCGACAACGAGACGGAAGGCCTTTTCCAGCCGCGCAATGCCGCCGTCGTCCTCGACAAAGGCGAGGTCCGGCGTCAGGCGGTCGCGCGCCGCTGATGGCGACAGCACGAGCTGGGCGCACAGATGCACGACGCGATCAGACGGGCCGGTGACGCGTGCGCCGAACGGCTGGATCAGGAATTTCAGCAGCCACGCCACCGGACGGTTCGGCAGGTTGGCAAGGATCTCCGCAAAGCGATTCTCGATCGTCTTGAAGCCTGACGCCATGCACCATTCGAGCGCAGGCAGATCCTCCTTCTGCCGGCCCTCGTCCTGCCAGCGTTTCAGCGCGGCGGAGAGCAGATAGAGCTCAGACAGGATGTCGCCGAAGCGTGCGGAGAGCATCTCCTTGCGCTTCAATGCACCGCCGAGGGTGAGCAGCGCCATGTCGGCGCACAGCGCGAACGCCGACGAATAGCGTGACAGCTGGCGATAGAACTTCGTGGCATCGCCGGCATCCGGCGCCGGCGCGAACAGGCCGAAGCTCCAGCTGCGGCCCCAGGCGCGGAACATGGTCGCAAAGCTGTGGCCTACATGCTTCCAGAACGCGGTGTCGAATGCGGCGAGGCCCTTGTCGCGATCGGTCTCGCTGAGCGCGTTCATCTCCTGCAACAGGTAGGGATGCGCGCGGATCGCGCCCTGCCCGAACACGATCAGATTGCGGGTCAGGATATTGGCGCCCTCGACGGTGATGCCGACCGGCACCGAGCGGTAGAGCCCGCCGAGATAGTTCTGCGGCCCGTCGATCACGGCCTTGCCGCCATGGATGTCCATGGCGTCGTCGATCGCGATCCGCATCCGCTCGGTGGCGTGCAGCTTCATGATGCCGGAGATGACGGCGGGGTGGTGCCCCTCGTTCAGCGCAGCGCAAGTCAGCCGCCGCGCGGCGTCGAGCAGATAGGAGGTCGCAGCGATGCGCGCCAGCGGCTCTTCGATGCCCTCGAACTTGGAAATGGAAATGCCAAACTGCTCACGGATGCGGGCATAGGCGCCGGTGGTACGCGCGGCATAGGCGGCGCCGGCGGCCGACAGCGACGGCAGCGAGATGCCGCGGCCGGCGGCGAGCGCCGTCATCAGCATCTTCCAGCCTTGGCCGAGCCGCTCCTGGCCGCCGATGATGTAGTCGAGCGGGATGAAGACGTCCTTGCCCCGGTTCGGGCCGTTCTGGAACACCTGCATCGCCGGCAGATGGCGGTGGCCGATCGAGACGCCGGGCAGATGGGTCGGGATCAGCGCGACCGTGATGCCGAGCTCGTCCTCGCTGCCGACGAGGTGATCGGGATCATAGGCCTTGAAGGCAAGGCCGAGCAGTGTCGCGACCGGACCGAGCGTGATGTAGCGCTTGTGCCAGTTGAGCTTCAGCCCGAGCACCTCGCGGCCTTCGAAATTGCCCTTGCAGATGATGCCGGTGTCGATCATCGAGGCGGCGTCCGAGCCGGCCTCCGGGCTGGTCAGGCCGAAGCAGGGAATGTCCTGGCCCGCGGCCAAACGCGGCAGCCATTTGTCCTGCTGCTCCCTGGTGCCGAAGCGCATCAGGAGTTCACCCGGCCCGAGCGAGTTCGGCACCATCACGGTGACGGCCGCGGTCAGCGAGCGCGACGAGATTTTCCGCACCACTTCGGAATGCGCATAGGGCGAGAAGCCGAGGCCGCCGAATTCCTTGGGGATGATCATGCCGAAGAATTTCTTGGCCTTGATGAAGGCCCAGACCTCGGGCGGCAGATCGCGCCATTCCCAGTTGATCTTCCATTCGTCGAGCATCGTGCTGAGCTCGTCGACCGGACCGTGCAGGAAGGCGTTCTCCTCGTCGGTCAATTTGGCTGGCGCGAATGCCAGCAATTTCGACCAATCGGGATTGCCGGTGAAGAGATCGGCGTCCCACCAGACGTCGCCGGCTTCCAGCGCCTCGCGCTCGGTGTCGGACATGGTCGGCAGCACGCCACGCGCCCAGGAGAAGATCGGCTTGGAAAGGTAATCGCGGCGGAAGCTCATGGTGGAGTCCTCATGGATCGGCGGCGCGGATGCATAATCTTATCGGAAAGTGCCGGTCCCCGGTGAACACTTCGCTGTTCAAATAAAGCGAAATTGACGCGGCTGAGCCGCCGTTTGTTAACGGCAGGCCGCGCGTTCAGTTCCGAAAGCTGAGGTGCGACAATCAGGTAGCGGGGGATGGCAAATTCACCTCTCCCTTGGGAGAGGTCGGCGCGCAGCGCCGGGTGAGGGGTTACGGTCTCTCGTGAGAGCAGCGCCCCCTCACCCGATTTGCTGCGCAAATCGACCTCTCCCCGCTGGGGAGAGGTGTGGTCAGATCAGGCAGGCCCAGCGCCCTGGGTCGCGGTATAGACCGCGTAGAGCGACTGGCTTGCGGCCATGAACAGGCGATTGCGCTTGGGGCCGCCGAAGGTGATGTTGCCGCAAACTTCGGGCAGCCGGATGCGGCCGAGCAGCTTGCCTTCCGGCGACCAGCACGTCACGCCGTTGTAGCCGACCGCACGGCCTGCATTGCTCGAGCACCAGACATTTCCGTTGACGTCGCAGCGGATGCCGTCCGGTCCGCACTTCACGCCGTCGATCGTGAAATCGCTGAACCGCTTGCCGTTAACAGGCTTGTTGTCGGGGCCGACATCGAACACGAAGACATCGCCTTTGCCACCCGCGCCGGTATCGCCCGGTCCCTTGCCGGTCGAGACGACATAGAGCTTCTTGTAGTCCGGCGAGAAGCAGATGCCGTTCGGATCCGGCACCTGGTCCTCGCTGACCACGAGATCGACGCGGCCGGAGGGATCGATGCGATAGCAATTGGTCGGCAGCTCGCGCTTGGCCGGCACGAAGCCCGCCGGCTGGCCGATCCGGGGATTGAGCTTGCCGGCGGAATTGCTTGGTCCGCCCGCGGCGTCAGGCTCGCCCTCATAGAGCTGGCCGCCATACGGCGGATCGGTGAACCAGTAGCTGCCGTCGGGATGCGCGACGATGTCGTTCGGGGAGTTCAGCCGCTTGCCTTGATAATTGTCGGCAAGCACCGTCGCAGTGCCGTCATTCTCGTAGCGCGTCACGCGGCGGGTGAGATGTTCGCAGGACAGCTGGCGGCCCTGGAAGTCGAACGAATTGCCGTTCGAATAGTTCGACGGCATCCGGAACACGCTGACATGGCCATCATCCTCAGACCAGCGCATCTGCCGGTTGTTGGGGATGTCGCTCCACAGGAGATAGCGGCCCTGCGAGCTCCAGGCCGGGCCCTCCGCCCACAGCAGGCCGGTATGGAGGCGCTTGATCGAGGTGTTGGGCTGGGCCAGATCGTTGAAGGACGGATCGACCGCGATGATGTCGGGGTCCCAGAAATAGGTGGTCGGCGCGCCGCGCGGGCTGAAGTCGCGCGGCGGGCTGGTGATGGTTGTCGGCGGCCCGACCGGCGCCGGCGCATTCTGGGCCAGCGCGCCACTGACGCCGGTTGCGGCAGCAGCCGCCCCCACCGCCAATCCCTGGACTAGTGTTCGCCGTGAAACGTTCGGATCGCGCCGCTCTTCTGTTGGATTGCTCCGCGGTTGGCGTGTCATCGCATCCTCCCACTCTGTTGACCGGCCGTTGATCCGGCCTGGCGCGCGGGAGGTTAGACTGCTCGCCCCGAGGTTGCGAGTGACGGATTTTCATCACGGCGCGCGGAAATTTCACATTGTCGTGGTTTCCGCTTCCGTCATTGGGGGCGAGAAGGCAAAGCGCTGTACTCGCCACAAGCCCTCTTCGTTCGTTTGATGCATACGTCGCGCCACATTTACAACTGTCGTCCCTGCGAACGCAGGGACCCATACGCCGCGGCGGGTGTTGTGAATGGGGCTCGTCATTCCAGCATAATGCAACAATGAACATTCGTGGTTATGGGTCCCTGCTTTCGCAGGGACGACACTGAGTGTGTTGCGCAATGTGTGAGGCAAATGTCCGTTGGCTCGCAATGACGGTTACATGGACTGGCTCAATCCGGCCGGATCATCTCGAACATGTTTTCCGGCTTGATCTCGAAATAGTCACCTCTCCGGCCGGCGCGGACGATCGGGTGCGCGAGACCGGTCTGGTAGACGCCGTCCTTGATGAAGGCCTTGTCGATGTGGACGGCGACGACCTCGCCGAGCGTCAGCCAGGCCTCGGCCTTCTTGCCGTCGGCGCCCTGGAGCTGGATGATCTGGCTCACCTTGCATTCGAACGACACCGGGCTTTCGGCGACGCGCGGCACGTTGACGAGCTTGCCGGGTACCTGCGTCAGGCCTGCGAGCTTGAACTCGTCGACATCGCGCGCGACATGCGCCGCGGTCGCGTTCATGTGCTTGGCCAGATCCATCGTCGCCAGATTCCAGACGAACTCGCCGGTGTCCTGGATGTTGGCGACGCTGTCCTTCCAGTTGGTGGAGGAGAAGCCGATGATCGGCGGCACGTAGCAGAAGGCGTTGAAGAAGCTGTAGGGCGCGAGGTTGACGTTGCCGCCCTTGTCACGCGAGGCGATCCAGCCGATCGGCCGCGGCGCCACGATGGCGTTGAACGGATCGTGCTTCAGGCCGTGGCCGTTCTTCGGCTCGTAGAAATGCAGGTCTTTCGCGGTCACGGTGCAGCCCCTTTGGTAGCCCGGATGGAGCGCAGCGCAATCCGGGGCGATCTCGCAAGCGGATCAATACCCGGATTGCGCTGCGCTCCATCCGGGCTACAACGTCGCTTCGCTCGCAATGACGGGAGAGTCAACTGACGAAAACGTCAGCCCTGGCGCTCAATGGGCGCGGGCGCGCGGAGACAGGCCGGCGATCACGAAATCGATCATCTGGTCGATGGTCGGACCTGGCTTGGTGGCGCATTGGGCGATCATCTGCGGGTGGAAGAACCGCATCATCGCCGTGCAGGCGCACAGCGCGGCAACCTCGAGATCATCGACCTCGAACTCCCCCGACGCCATGCCCTGCGCTATCACCTCGCCGATGGTGTTGCCGATCAGCTCGATATGGGCGACGCAGACCTCCCAGTCCTCCTGCATCGCGATCTCGACCATCTCGTGCATCTTGGAATCGCCGACATAGCGCTCGGTGTTCATCCGATTGATGGTCGTCATCATCTGCCGCAGGCGCGTCGCGGCCGGCCCCTCCGACCGCGCGATCCGCTGCGCCTCGATCTCGACCTCGCCCATCAGGCCGCGCGCCACGCCTTCGTGGATCGACTTCTTCGAATCGAAGAAGCGGTACACGTTGGCGGGGCTCATCCGCAGCTCTTTGGCGATGTCGGCGACCGTGGTCTTCTGGTAGCCGATCTGCCGGAACAAGCGCTCCGCCACCACGAGAATCCGTTCGCGGGTGTCGGTTTCGCTATGTTCCGAGATCAGTGTCATGTTGGCCTGCTCAATCTTCAATTATTCGGCCGCCTCAGCAAGTGGAAATGCGAGTTGTCCTTTTCCCGCATGCTGCGGCGCAGTATCGGTCTGCTCGGGGCCGCTCTCCTCGAGGGTCTTGCGGAACCAGAGGGCGTAAAGGCCCGGCAGATACAGCAAGGTCAGGAAGGTCGCAACAAACAAACCGCCCATGATGGTGATCGCCATCGGGCCCCAGAACGCCGAGCGCGACAGCGGGATCATGGCGAGGATCGCGGCGAGCGCGGTCAGCACCACCGGCCGGGCGCGCCGGACGGTGGCCTCGACGATCGCCTCCCGGCGGGTCAGGCCGGACGCCACGTCGCTCTCGATCTGATCGACCAGGATGACCGTGTTGCGCATGATCATGCCGGCGAGCGCGATCAGGCCGAGCAGCGCCACGAAGCCGAACGGCTGGTTGGCGACGTTGAGCCCCAGCGAGGCGCCGACGATGCCGAGCGGCGCGGTCAGGAACACCAAGGTCAGGCGCGAGAAGCTCTGCAGCTGGATCATCAGGAGCGTCAGCATCACCATCACCATCACGGGGAAGAGGATGAAGATCGACGCATTGCCCTTGGCGGATTCCTCGAACGCGCCGCCCGGCTCGATCCGGTAGGCCGGCTCGAGATGGGCTTGGATATCCTTCAGCTTCGGCGAGATCTGGTTGGTGACGTCGGGCGCCTGCACGCCGTCGACGACATCCGAGCGCACCGTGATCGCCATGTCGCGGTTGCGCCGCCACAGGATCGGTTCCTCATGCGCATACTCGATCTTGGCAATTTGCTGCAGCGGGACCGCCACACCATTGCGTGACGTGATGGTGAGGTCGCCGACCCGGCCGAGATCGAGCCGTTCGGACTGGACCGCACGGGCGACCACGCCGACCTTCTCGATGCCGTCGCGGATCGTGGTGACCGGCGCGCCCGAGATCAGCATCGCCAGCGCCTGCGAGACGTCCTGCGGGGTCAGGCCGAGCGCGCGCGCCCGGTCCTGGTCGACGGCAAGCTTCAGATAGGGCGACTGCTCGTTCCAGTCGAGCTGGACGTCCTTGACGTTCTTGTTCTGGCGCATGATGTCGCGCACCTGGTAGGCGATGTCGCGCACCTTGTTGGCGTCCGGCCCGATCACGCGGAACTGGACCGGGAAGCCGACCGGCGGACCGAAGTTGAAGCGATCGACCCGGACCCGTGCCTCGTTCAGCGCGCCGTCGGCGGCGGCCTGCTCGATCTTCGCCTTGACGCGCTCGCGCGCCTCGACGTTCTTGGCGAGGATCACGATCTCGGCGAACGCCTCGTTCGGCAGCTGCGGGTTGAGGCCGAGCCAGAAGCGCGGCGAGCCCTGGCCGACATAGGCGGTGTAGGTCGCAATGTCCTGGTCGCCCTTCAGCAGCCCTTCGGCCTGCTTCACCGCCTTCTCGGTGACGTTGAAGGCCGTGCCCTCGGGCAGGCGGAGCTGCAGGAACAGCTCGGGCCGCTCCGACAGCGGGAAGAACTGCTGCTGGACGTGACCGAAGCCCACGATCGCGGCAACGAACACACCGACGGTCGCCGCCACCACCTTGATGCGGTGATCGACGCACCACTGCACGACGCTGCGCAGGCCACGATACATCCGCGTCTCGTAGATCGCGTGCGGATCGTGGTTTTGGTGCACCTTGATGTTCGGCAGCAGCTTGACGCCGATATAGGGCGTAAAGATCACCGCAACGAACCAGGAGGCGACCAGCGCGATCGCCACGATCCAGAAAATGCCGCCGGCATATTCGCCGACCGCCGAATTGGCAAAGCCGATGGGGAGGAAGCCAGCGGCCGTGACCAGCGTCCCCGTGAGCATCGGAAACGCAGTAGATTCCCAGGCAAAGGACGCCGCCTTCATGCGGTCCCAGCCCTGTTCCATTTTCACCACCATCATCTCGACCGCGATGATGGCGTCGTCGACCAGCAGGCCGAGCGCGATGATCAGCGCGCCGAGCGTGATGCGGTGCAGGTCGAGCGACATCGCGTTCATCACGATGAAGACGATGCCGAGCACCAGCGGCACCGACAGCGCCACCACGATGCCGGTGCGCCAGCCGAGCGCGACAAAGGAGACGAACAGCACGATCGCGAGCGCCTCGACGAAGGAGTGCACGAACTCGCCGACGGCGTGCTCGACCACCTTGGGCTGGTCGGCGATCTGCTGGACGTCGATGCCCTGCGGCACCGCCTTCATGAACTCGGCGGTCGCCTGCTGCACTTCCTTGCCGAGCTCGAGGATGTTGGCGCCCTTGGCGGTGACGACGCCGATGCCGAGCGCGGGCTTGCCTTCCTGACGGACCTTGAAGCTCGGCGGATCGACATAGCCGTGGCTGACGGTTGCGATATCGCCGAGCCGGAACACGCGGCCGTTGCTCTCGACCGGCGTTTCGGCAACCGCCTTGACGCCGTCAAGCGCGCCGGTGACGCGCAGCGGCACGCGCTGCGACGAGGTCTCGACCGTGCCGGCCGGCGTGACGTTGTTCTGCTTGGCGAGCGAGTCGAACAGCGCCTGCGGCGTGATGCCGAGGGTCGCGAGCTTGGCGTGCGAGAACTCGACGAAGATGCGTTCGTCCTGGGTGCCATAGAGGTCGATCTTGGTGACACCCGGCACCTTCAGCAGGCGCTGGCGGAAGCCTTCGGCGACCTTCTTGAGCTGCGCGTAATTGGCGCCGTCGCCGGTCATCATATAGAGGATCGAATCGACGTCGGAGAATTCGTCGTTCACGACAGGACCGAGGATGCCGGAGGGCAGCTCGCCCTGCACGTCGACCAGCTTCTTGCGCAGCAGGTAGAAGAGATAGGGCACGTCCTTCGGCGAGGTCGAATCCTTGAAGGAGACCTGCATCGCCGTGAAGCCCGGCTTGGAATAGGTCTGCACCTTGTCGAAGAACGGCAGCTCCTGCAGCTTCTTCTCGATCGGATCGGCGACCTGCATCTGCATTTCCTGCGAGGTCGCGCCCGGCCACATTACCGAGACGTTCACCACCTTGACGGTGAAGAACGGATCCTCGGCACGGCCGAGCTTCTCATAGGAGAAGAAGCCGGCGGCGCCGAGGATGATCATCAGGAACAGCACCAGCGTCGGATGGCTGACCGCCCAGGCCGAAAGGTTGAAGCGCTTCATCGAACTCTCCAGGTCCAAATCGTCTCGACTTCAATCGTCATTGCGAGCGAAGCGAAGCAATCCATTTCTTCAGCACGCGGCGACGTGGATTGCTTCGTCGCTTCGCTCCTCGCAATGACGCGGGACTAGAACGACAGCGACGACACGACCCGCACCTTCTGGCTCGGATCGAGTTTCTGCACGCCGAGGGCGACCACCTTGGCGCCGTCGTCGACGCCGCCGGAGATGACGACATTGTTGCTCTCATAGGCCTTCACCTTGACCGGCTTCAGCGCGATGTCGCCCTTGTCGTCGACGATGTAGAGCGAGGGATCGCCGCCCTGGCTGTACAGCGCCGACAGCGGCAGCTTCGCCACCCGCTCGCTCGCCTTGTCGGCCAGGGTCAGCGTCGCGGTCATGCCGAGCGAGACCGCCTCGTCGGCGTCCGGCAGCGAGAATTTTGCGAGATAGGTGCGGGTGGCGGGATCGGCCTGCGGCGCGACCTCGCGCAGCTTCGCGGCATAGGTCTTCTTGGCGTCCGACCATAGCGTCACCGTGGCAACGCCCGACCTGGCACGAGCAAGAAGCGTCTCTGGGATCGCGACGACAGCTTCCTTCTCGCCAAGTCGGGCGACGCGGATCGAAGCCTGGCCCGCGGCAACCACCTGGCCGGGCTCGATCATGGTCGCTGTGACGACACCCCGGGTGTCGGCCACCAGCGTTGCATAAGAGAGGGAGTTCTTGGTCAGCTCGACCGAGCGCTCGGCGCGGTTCAGCCGCGCCCGCGCCTCGTCGCCGGCCGCCTTGGCGGAATCGAGCGCCGCATCGGTGGTCCAGCCCTTGGCCTTCAGGTCCTTGGCGCGCTGCTCGGCGGCGGCGGCCTGCGCCAGCACGCCGGTGGCGGCCTGGAATTCGGCCTCGGCCTGCTCGGCCTGCAGCTTCAGGTCGACCTCGTCGAGGGTGGCCAAGGGCTGGTCGACGTCGACTGTCTGTCCGACCTCGACCAGCCGCTTGGCCACCTTGCCGGCAACCCGAAAGCCCATATCGGCTTCGATACGGGGCTTGATGGTGCCGACAAAGCTGCGCTCAGGGGTTTCAGCTTCGTAGTGGACGGTCGCCACCAGAACGGGGCGTCCCGGCTCGGCGGTTTCGGCCGCCTTTTCATTGCAGCCGGTCAGCGCGAACACCGCAAAAGCAAGCGATGCTCCCGTCAAGAGCCTGTAATAGCTCGAGAAAATGGAACGGCCGAACATCTGAATTCTCCATCGGGCTGATGACTGATGAAGAGTATCGATTTATCACTGATGAATGTCAATAATCGTCAGCAGTAACCTATTCGTGAGGAGCGCCGTGAACAGCGCGGCATTTCCGGGTGTAGAGCCTTGGAAGTCGAGACTTGGAAAAGACTTGGAAGATGGCCAGCCCGGATGAACCGAAGCGAAACCCGGGACTGTGCATGGGGTTGTTTTCGATTTTTCGAGCCCGGCGGCTGGATCACGCAACCACCGTCCCATGGGCCCGGCATGTCCGCGCCAGAAATCGTAGGATGGGTGGAGCGCACTGATACCCATCAATCCCGCCGCGGACACCGAACGATGGGTATCGCTTCGCTCCACCCATCCTACGCAGGATCTACTTCGCGTCGGCGAACTCGGTCTTGGTCTCGTGGCTGCCGAGGAAAACCAAGAGGCCGGCCGCGAGCGGCAGCAGCGAAAGTACCAATAGACCGGTCGAGGTGCTGCCGGTCGCCTCCTTCACCCAGCCGATCAGATAGGGTCCGCCGAAACCGGCGAGGTTGCCGATCGAGTTGATCAGCGCGATCGCGCCGGCGGCCGCGGTGCCGGACAGCCAGGCAGTCGGCAGCGTCCAAAACACCGCGAAGGTGCAGAACACCCCGATCGCGGCGACCGTCAGCACGACCATCGTCATGGTCGGATCGGTGATGTAGCTGGAGACGGCGAGCGCCAGCGCCGTGAGCAAGAGCGGCGCGCCGACATGAAACACGCGCTCCCGCGTCGCATCCGAACGACGCGCCCACAGGATCATCGCGACGGTGCCGAACGCATAGGGGATCGCGGTGACGAAGCCGGTCTGCGCGTTGGTCAGGCCGAACGCCTTGACGATCTGCGGCAGCCAGAACTGCATGCCGTAGAGCGAGGCGACGAAGCCGAAATAGATCGCGCTGAGCGCCAGCACCTTCGGCGAGGACAGCGCCTCGAACAGCGTGAAGTGCTTCGCCGCCTGCTTGGCCGCGACCTCGGCGTCGAGCTTCGCCTTCAGCCACGTCTTCTGCTCCGCCGAGAGCCAGTCGGCCTTCTCGGGCCGGTCGGTCAGATAGAACCAGGTGACGATGCCGAGCAGCACCGAGGGGATGCCCTCGATGACGAACAGCCACTGCCAGCCCTTCAGCCCCATCACGCCGTCGAGGCCGAGCAGCAGGCCAGAGATCGGCGCGCCGATCGCGGTCGAAACCGGGACGGCGATCGCGAAGGCGGCGAGAAAGCGCGCGCGATACTCGGCCGGATACCAATAGGTCAGATAGAGGATGATGCCGGGGAAGAAGCCGGCCTCGGCCACGCCGAGGAAGAAGCGTAGCGCGTAGAAGCTGTGCTCGTCATAGACCGCCGCCATCAACGCCGAGAGGATGCCCCAGCTCACCATGATGCGGGCGATCCACTTGCTGGCGCCGAACCGCTCCAGCGCCAGATTGCTCGGCACCTCGAAGACGAAATATCCGATGAAGAAGATGCCGGCGCCGAAGGAGAATACCAAGGGCGAGAACTTCAGCTCGGCATTCATGGTGAGCGCCGCGAAGCTGAGATTGACGCGGTCGAGATAGGAGAAGAAGTAAGCCAGGATCAGGAACGGGATCAGCCGCCAGGAGATCGCGCGGATCGTGGACGTCTCGATCTCGCTGCGGGCGCCGCGATCGGGCGCGACGGTTGCGGTCTGGCTCATCTGTTTCCCCCAGGCTGTTGCTTGCGTCCAGGATTATTGGCTGACCCCGGATTGAGCAATGGCAAATACTATTAGCTCACAGCCCAGATGGGAAACCATCCGTCATTGCGAGCGAAGCGAAGCAATCCATCGATCCGCATACGCGGACGGATGGATTGCTTCGTCGCTCCGCTCCTCGCAATGACGAGCGGAGAGAATGTGCCCTACTCCGCCAACTGGAATCGCGCGAAGCGGTCGAGCTCCTCCTCTATGCGGCGCTTCAGCTCCTTGCGCCCCGCCTGCTTCTTGCCGTTGCCGACCCAGCTCCATTTCTGCATCAGCAGCTTCTTGTTCTGCCGATCGGTCTTGAGGTCGAGGGCGGCGACGATGTCGTCGCCGACCAGCACCGGCAGCGCGAAATAGCCGAACAGGCGCTTCTCCTTCGGCACATAGGCCTCGAAGCGGTGGCCGTAGTCGAAGAACAGCTCGGTGCGCTTGCGCTGGATGATCAGGGGATCAAACGGCGAGAGGATGTGAACCAAGGCCGGATCACCCTCGCCGGTCGCTTCCAGCACCTCGGGTCGCGCCCAATGCTCCTGCTTGCCGGCGCCGTCGAGCGCGATCCGCACCAGCTCCTTGCGGCGAACCCTCGCCTCGATCAGGCTGCGCACCACCTTTTTGCTCGGCGCGTCCAGATGGCAGATCGAGTCCAGGCTGACGATGCCCTGCGAGCGCAGCGCGCGGTCGAGCAGGTAGGCCGTCCGGGCCGCAGCCGGCGCGGGCTTCGGCGGCTTGTCCCAGCCGAAATGCCTGCCCATCAGCTCGTAGGTCTTCAGCATGCCGGCGCGTTCGCTGATCGTGACCACGCCGCCATAGAAGGCGAGCTGCAGCGCACGCTTGGAGGGTTTCCGGCTCTGCCAGAGATGCTCCTTCTCGGTCAGCACGTCGTCTTCGATGTCGCGGATGGTGAGCGGACCCTCGCGCAGCAGCCGCATGATCTTGCGCGTATCCGCAGGGGTCACCGACGAATACCATTTGTGGCCATCGCGCTTATGCGCCTTCATGAGCGGCAGGAAGATGCCGATGTCCTTGGACGGAATGTAGGACAGCGCGTGCGTCCAATATTCGAACACGCTCTTGTCCTGGCTCTGCGCCTGCTTGAGGTCGGCGCGGCGGTAGTCCGGAATCCTGCTGAACAGGATATGGTGATGGCAGCGCTCGATCACGTTGATGGTGTCGATCTGCACATAGCCGAGATGGTCGACGGCGGCCGCCACCGCTGACGCACCCTCCCCGAACGGCGCCGTTGTATCGAGCCGCTGCGCGCGCAGCCAGATGTGGCGGGCAGCAGCATTGTTCAGGGATAAGGGTTCGGCGGCGCGGGGCATTGCCCAGGCAATGTAGTGAGATTCGCGCCGCTGTGGAGAGCGGCGCGAGCGAAATCAGCCGTGCATGATCATCGCCCCTGGACGTTGGGCGGCGCTTCGGGCCGCCTACTGCGATCCAACGGCCCGCCGCAACCACGGAACGTCCGCCATCGCCGCCGCGAGCGCGGCGCTTTCCTCATGGAAGACCCGGGACGAATGACCGCCGACCGGAAACCAGCCGCGGCCATCTTCCACGTCCCGCCGATACTCCTCGAAGCCAACAGTCCGATCCGGCCGAACGAAGATATCGATGCAGCGCGAGGCACCCTCGTCATTGATCGAGCGAAGGACGCGATTGACGTGGGCCATGATGTCCTCCTCTCCGCCACGCGCCCCTGCCGAGGGCCGGCCTATCCGACCGTGACCTAGATCACATTCCCGGCTTTGAACCCGTCCTAGGTTCCCAGCATCAAAACGATAGCAGCCGGATTGGCTGGCCGGACATTTAAGGACCAAAACCATGACCCGCTCTCATTCCTTGTCTTTTTTGACAATCGGCGCTGCGCTGTCGATGACGGCGGGCGTCGCACTGGCCGGCAGCGACA
The DNA here is from genome assembly GCF_007993935.1 of Bradyrhizobium macuxiense. GTDB lineage: Bacteria > Pseudomonadota > Alphaproteobacteria > Rhizobiales > Xanthobacteraceae > Bradyrhizobium > Bradyrhizobium macuxiense_A. The sequence goes on from NZ_VITY01000006.1 coordinate 239,479, forward strand.
CCGTTCCAGCCGCCCAGATCCTCAATGCGCTGAAGCCGAAGTCGGCCACCCGCAGCCTCTCCGCCGGCACGCAGGTCGACCCGGCCGCTTCGGCCAAGGAGGCAAGCTTCCTCAACAGCGTGCGCAACCGGCAGACCCGCTCGCTGTCATTGGGCGGACGCCAGGAGATCGCCGACATCGCCGCCAACAAGCCGAAGATCGATCTGGAGATTCACTTCGACTACAACTCGGCGGAGATCGCCAAGGGCTCGGCCCAGGCGGTGCAGGAGCTCGGCAAGGCGCTGTCGGATGCCAGCATGAAGGGCTCGACCTTCATCCTCGCCGGCCACACCGATGCGATCGGCAGCGAGGCCTATAACCAGGACCTCTCGGAGCGCCGCGCTGACACCATCAAGACCTATCTGGTCGAGCATTACGGCCTGAACGGCTCCGATCTCGTGACCGTCGGCTATGGCAAGACCCGGCCGAAGGACCCGAACGCACCGATGGACCCGACCAATCGCCGCGTGCAGGTCGTCAACATGGATACCAAGACGGCGCAGCAGTAATCTCCCGAACGTCCGATCCGCCTGTCAGACCCCGGCAGGCGGATCACTTGTTTCGGAGGGATTCAAATCCAGTTCTGGAACAGCATCAGCCGATTGAAGGTCGCGATCGAGGTCTCGATCGCGGCGACCGTGATCGGCAGCATCGCGATGAAGCCCGCGCATCCGACGGCGACGAAGGCCCACAGCAGCCAGCGCGGCGCGCCCTTGCGCGTCAAGGCGTAGACCAGCACGAAGCTCGCGGTGGTCGCCGCCGGCAGATAGTAATAGATGAAGCCGAGCGTGCGCGGCAGCAGCGCCCAGGCGAGATACGGACCGAGATAGAACGCAAGCACGAGAAACGCATCGCGGCCGCGGGCGACGATCCAGTCGCGCAGCGCGACGATCAGCGCGATCAATGCCGGCCACAGCACCAGCGGATTGCCGAGAAACACGACCGCCGCGAACCTGTCATCGCCGACCTTCTCGAACAGATACCAGACCGGGCGCACCAGGAACGGCCAGGACGGCCATGAGCTCATATAGGTGTGGCCCGCAATCGCGGTCGTGGTGTTGTCGGCAAAGATCCGGCGCTGCGCCTCGATGATGTCGCTGAACGAGAGGCCGTAGAGCGGCACGAAGGTCGCGAGATAGACCGCCGCCGGAATCAGCACGAAACACACGATGAAGTGCCGAAGACGGAAGTCCGGCCAGAGGTCCGGCCGGTACCAATCCTCCGCATTGGCGTCGGCGAAGCGCGCGCGCCAGCCCTGCATCAGGCGGATCATCACGACGATCGCGATGCAGGTCGCAAGCACGAACAACCCGCTCCATTTGCAGGCACACGCCAGCCCCGCGGCCAATCCCGCCAGCGCGAAGGCAGACTGCGGCCGCGCTTGCCTGAAGCCATGGATGAAAGCTGCAATCGCGAACAGACAGAACGCGAGCGCGAAAATATCCAGCATCGCGATCCGCGACTGCACGAACAGCATCTGGTTGAAGAAGGCGAGCAGCATGGCAGCGATCGCGCGTTCCTGCGACGCGAACAGCGCGAGCGCGCCGAGATAGACGGCGACCAGCGCCAGCGTGCCGAACAGCGCCGCGGGATAGCGCCATCCGAGCGGCACATCGCCGAACGCCTTGATCGAGAGCGCGATAATCTCCTTGGCAAGCGGCGGATGCATCGGATTGAGAATCGGGCCCTCGAGCACCGGCTGGAGCATCTGCCGCGCCGCCGGCACGTAGTGCACCTCGTCGAAATAGAGCTTGTCCGGCGCCGTGATCCCGAGCAGCAGCACGACATGGGCGACGACGAAGATGATCGCCGCGACGATCGCCGTGCGGGCGGCGGGACGCCGCAGAGCTGAGGGAGATTTGGATGCGATGATCAAAGGGCGAGCACGTGGAGGAGAACGAGTGTGAGCGAAGTGTGAGCTACGGTCGCGCCGTTGCACGCGACGCGTGTGAACTGTGTGATCGGAACTCACTTTCACAACCGCAGCGTTGAACGCAATCGAATCGACAGAGACTAACCATCCAGTCACCTCGGGGAAGTTTGTGACATATATACAATATCAGATGCATGTCCGATCCGGTACGATGACTCCGTTCAATCGATCGGTATTGCAATGAATTCGTCTCGCAGCCTTTTTTCCCTGCTTGCACTCGGTCTTTTCGTCGCCCTGACGGCGCATCCCGCTCAGGCGCAGACCCGCGTCGGCGAAGCGGCGATGGTGAAGAACGAGGTTCTCCGCATTGCAGCTGCAACCACGCCGATCAATGTCGGCGACGCGCTGCTGCGCGATGAGACGGTGCGCACCGGCCTCGAAAGCGCCGCGCGGCTGGTGATGGCCGACAGCACCAACCTCTCGCTCGGGCCGAATGCCTCGCTGAAGCTCGACCGCACCGTGTTCGACGACGAGCATCATTATCGCGATGTCGCGATCCGCCTCACCTCGGGTGCATTCCGCTTCGTCACCGGCCACTCGGACAAGGCGGCTTACAAGATCACCACACCGCTTGCGACCATCGGTGTTCGCGGCACGGTGCTCGATATCCTGTCACAGCGCGGCAAGACCACCGTGGTGTTGCAGGAAGGCGCTTCGACCGTGTGCACATCGAGCCGGCAATGCATCGACCTGACCCAACCCGGCGACACCGCGATCATCACTTCGAGCGGCGGCCGCACCACGATCCAGAAGACCAACAACCCGCCTTGGACCTTTGCGGCGACCTGTACCCAGGCCGCGGGGCTTTGCACCGTCACCCAGTTCGCGGATGCGTCACCGGCGACGCCGCCGGTCGACGACACCGGAATGCTGTGCGGACGGTGACGATGGCACGGCGCATCCATCACGTGGTCCTGTCGACGGCTCTGACGTTGGCGCTGTCGGTCGCGATGCTGCAGGCGCTGGCTGCGCCGGCTCAGGCACAGACTCCAACGCCGAACTGCACGTCGATTCCCGATACCAACCTGTCAGCATTTGTGTCGTCGAACTGTGGAGCGACGCCCACGCCGACGCCCACCCCCACGCCGACACCTACTCCCACGCCAACACCGACGCCCACGCCGACCCCGACGCCGAGCCCGTCGCCGACACCGATCACCGGCGCGCCGTCGAGCGGCAGTTCGATCAACAACCTCGCCGACCAGCGCTTCAACCAGATGATCACCAACCGCGTGCTCGGATCGGTGCTGCTCGGCGTCAACGAGCAGGTCAATTGCGACGACTGCATCAGTGCGTTCGGCGCCGCCGGCTCGTTCTCGGCCGGCATCCATGGCCGCAAGACCATCACGCCGAACCTGTCGCTGCTCGCCGGCATCGCCTACACGCAATATGGCGAGGGCGGCTACAACGTCACCAGCGCGCCGATCGGCGCCTTCGCGCTGCGCTATGACTTCGTCGACTGGGGCTCGTCGCGGCCGTTCTTCGACATCGGCAGCATCCTCTCGCCGTCGGAGAAGGTGCGCTACACCCGCAGCTACACGACCAGCCTCGGCCCGGTGTCGGTCACCGGCCAGACCTCGAGCGAGAATTACGGCGTGTACGGGCGCGCGGGCTGGATCAGCCGGCTGTCGGCGCGTGACGAGGTCGCGGCCTCGGTCGAGGTCTGGCAGCTCTGGCAGCGGGTCAAGGGCTACAGCGATCCGGCTGTCGCCTTCAATCCGTTCGATGCCACCATCGCCGACGGCACCGATCGCACCAGCCTGGTCAAGATCGGCGGCCAGTGGACGCATCTGTTCGGATCGAGCATCGAAACCAACATCAATGGCGGCTGGGTGCAATCCTTCGCCACCCATTCCGGCATCGTCGCCACCGTCACCGGCGATGGCACCATCGTGCCGACGATCGGCAATCAGGGCTGGTTCGAATATGGCGGCCGCGTCGGCTTCCGCATCACCAAGGGCTGGATCGCCGACCTCTTCCTCAACGGTACCGCCGGACCACAGCCGGTCGGCAACACGGTGCACGGCGGCGTCGGGCTGCGGATCAGCTACTAGGACGAGAGCCCCGTCCGCATCCCTTCCCGGCTAGCGGATCCCACCGCCGCTAGCCGCGGTCTCACAACGATCGACGTTCAATCGTTGTCCCAGTAGCCATCCGAGTACCCTTCGCGGTACCCGTATGAATAGCCGCGATCATATCCGCCCGGATATTCATCGCCGTAATCGTACACGTGACGATGGTAGCGGACGACGGGGGCAGGCGAATAATAGTCCCTCTCGTAGACATAGGCTCGAGCCGCACGCGAGGTCATGGTGGAGCCCAGCAGGGCGCCGACGGCCAGGCCGCCAACGATGCCGACGGCCACGGCGTCTGCGCGCCGGCCGCGGGCGGTGGCTTCCGTCGACGCAAGACACCCCATCGCGATGACCGCGGCGGTCGTGAGAACAGCTATTCGTTTCATTCACGCATATCCTTGTTTGAGTTCGAGAACCGCGCAGGCCGGTGGCAGCGATCGACCATCGCGCTTACCGCAGGATGACGTCGCCGCGCGACCGGCATCCTGCTCCGCCGTGCCCTCGAGTCCTCTTGTCGGTTCATCCGCGCCGGATGGCCGGCGCGCCAATGGAGAGCCTCTAGAACGTGACGAGGTCCTTGATCTCGCTGCGGACAAATCGCGGCACAACCCGTCTGCCCACGAAGTCGTTCCAGTCCTTGAACTTCGACTTCGTTCTCGCCTCCGTGATTGCAGTCACGGCGCGAACGCTGAGATGCGGAAGCTTGACCAATTCGCTGACAGGAGCGGTGTTGAGGTTGATCTTTTCGGTCCGGCCGACGGGCTCTCGTGCCGCGGGTGCCTGGCGGGTTGAGCCGGTGATTGATGGAGATGTCTGCGCGAGCGCGGTCGCACCGATGATACAAACACTGAGGCAGATGCAAACGAACCGAGTAAACATGGACCGTTGTCCTTCGTGATATGACGCCCTTCACCCGCGGCCGATAAAGCGGGCGCCGATTACCGCAAGCTTACGGTCGCGATCGTCGCAGCGACTTTCTGAAGCATCCGGTCAGCGGATCACGACGAACAGTCCGGCGCGGCGCGCTGCGGTGGATCGGCTCGCAGCGATATTCGTCTTGGCCAACATCGTTGCGAGGCTTGAAGCTGCGCTGCCCGGCTCGCGAAGCGGCGCCACCAGGAATGCAACCAGGTTTCGCCTGGCGCCTGGAATTCCGAGCAAGCTCGATTGAATGGAAATTTCGCGCCTGACATAGTGTCCGGCCTGCGCCGCCATCCGCTCGGTCCATTCAAGGCAATCATCCTGATCATCGAAGCAGAGTGCAGCCCAGCCGCGCTCCGGCGTCACCTGGCGAGGCAATGCCAATGAATACTGGTAGGCGAAGGGATCGCCATAGTACGGGTGATCGGAGCTGTAGAACGCCACCGCCAGCCCGAGGCTATCGTTGCCTCCGACGATCGACAGGGGCGTCCCCATTTCCTCGTGCCACAGGCGGGTGAGTTTGTCTGCCGCCTGGTGATAAAAGTTTCGTCCCTCCTCATAGCCGTGGCTGTTGCGGTAAAGCGCATGAATCGGGGCCGCGATCACAGCGGCCACGATCGCAATGCCGGCAACGAGGAGCGCTGCATTGACCGTGTAGAAGCGCTCGATCCGGTAGCGGGTGCTGCAAACAATCGGCACGGCAAGCAGGAACAATCCCTGCAGCGCCCATAGCGACGGCAAGTCGGTGCAGAGGAATATGGAGGTGATGAATGGAAGCACGATCGTGCCGACCGCGACGTGCCAGAGCAGCTTCAGGTTTGGATCCGACGACGCCATATCGCGAGACAGGCGCCTGATTCGATAGCCTGCGATCATCACCCACGTCGCGGCGGCCAGACTCACTGCCGCAGCAAGGCCGAGCAGGAAATTGGTGGCGTCTTGCAAAGACGTCAGGAAATCGGCCCGCACATGGGTTGCTGCATAGTAGACGGGCTCCGCGCCTGTCTCGGCCAGCCATTGCAGGTGCGGAAACAGCGCGAGCAGCCCGGCCGCGGTGGAGATCCAGGGCGAACTGGAGGTGAAGTAGGCGCGTCGCAACGGATGAACCATCGCCGACAACGCGAAGCTCGCGACCAGAAAGATGGAATAGTACTTGCCCAACATGGCAAGGGAGGCCGTCAGACCTGCGGCAATCGCCCAGAGCGGCGCCCTGGTTTCAAAGGCGCGGAGGAAGCAATAGGTCGCAAGGGGCCAGACCGCGAGCAACACCGCGTTGGCGTTGAAGCGCTGTGCATGAAATTGATACGCCGGGGTCAGCATGAGCAGGAGCAGCACGAGCAGGCGCTTGTGCCCGCCGACAAACCGCCTTGCAATCAGGTCGACGAACCACAATGCTAGCGCCGCATTCGTCATCGCCATCAGCTGCAACGACCAGTCGGTCAGCGGAAAGGCCGAGGTCCACGCGCCGGTCACCCATCCCATCAACGGCGGGTGCTTGGGATAGCCCCACGCGAAATGCCGTCCATAGGTCCAGGTCTCCAGCACGTCGGGATGCAGGCCAGCGCCGTGATAGGCCACGGCCAGATACAGCGTCCAGATGCTAACGAAGCCGGCGAGCAGCAGTGGTACCGACCACCCTGCTTCGACCCCTTCCAGCCACCGGTCGAACGGGCGGCGCCAACACGCCGGCTGGCGATCCGACCGCTTGGCCATCGCCGACAACGCAAAATCTACCGGCATGAAGCCTTCGTTTTCATATCGCGAACGCCATGTCGGCGACGCTCATCGACATGCTCTTCACAGCCAGCATTACGACAGCCTGACGCGGCTCAGCTCACGTCTCCAGGGTGGCCTCGCCAACGCTGATGGCGGTCATGCGCCGGTAATGCTGATCGATGCCTCTGGCGGATCAATCCCGTCGAGGAGATCCGCATGCAAAGACTCGCCATCATGATGATCATGACGCTGATTGGCTTTGGAGTGCTTGGTGCTCGAAGCCGGCGCCGGTTACGGGGCAGCAGTGGCCGCAGGGGTCATTGACGCCTTGGCGATCGCGTCAGCCGTGGCGGCGGGCCGTCGCGGAAGCGATTGAGCCCGATCGGCGCCATTCTGACGGGCCTTGCACAGGGCCGCCGATCGGGCCGCGACCTCATCGCTCCTGGGATCAAAAAAGCCGGTCAAATCACCAAGAAAATGCCCCTCACATCAACGTATTGAGATGAAAGATCGCACTTTTCCCGCCAGCCGTAATCTTATGGTAATCCGTCCGTAATGGTAGAAGCCGTGTCTCATGCTTGGGAGAATGCGGTGCGAGTTCTGGTCGTGGAGGATGACCCTCAGCTTGGGCCATGGCTGCGGGATACTCTGGGAACGGCCTTCGGCTCATCTGATATGGTCACGACGCTCGAGGAAGGCCGGGCCGCTATTGCCGTCCGGAATTTCGAACTGGTGGTGATCGACCGCGGACTGCCGGATGGTGATGGCTTGGCCTTGCTGCGCGACCTGAAGCAACAGAAGCCGAGCCCCGCGACGATTGTGCTGACGGCGCTTGATGATCCCGTCGATATTGCACGCGCCCTCGACGACGGGGCGGACGACTATGTCGCCAAGCCATTTGAACCGATCGAGTTGGTCGCGAGAGCGAAGGCGGTGCTCCGGCGTCTGTTCCTGGATCGAGGGGCGGTCGTTCGCATCGGCAATCTGAGCTACGACGTCCTCAATCGCGAGGTCTGCGTCGATCACCAGCCGATTGTCGTCCCGCGGCGTGAACTGGCAATCCTGGAAGCCATGGTGCGGCGGATCGGGCGCGTGGTCCTGCGCGAGACGCTTGAAGTTGCTGCCTATGATTTTGACGACGAGATTCAATCGAACGCGATCGAGGCGCATGTTTCGCGGCTGCGTCGGCGCCTCCGTGCGGCCAACTGCAAGATCGTCATCAAACCGGTCCGTGGCCTCGGCTATCTGTTGAGTGGTGAATGATGATGTTCAAGTGGCAAACGCTCAAGCGCATCCATCGGTCGATTGCAGTGCTGTCCGCGACGCTCATCGGCGCCGTGACGACGATCATGCTGCTCTGCGCGGCAGCCTTGCTGATCCGGTTTGGCGGCGACGACGACGGCACCTGGGCCGCGGCCGACGTCGCCGACGCCTTGAAGGCAGCCGTCACACGCAACGAGGCGGGCCAGCTCGCCCTCAAGCACACCTCGCGGCTGGAGGAGATCACCCGCAATTTTCCGACGTTCTGGTATGTCGTCTCCGACAAGAGTGGCGAGGTTAGCTACGGCCCGGTGCCGAAATGGCGTCCACAAAAGACGCTGGCGTCACGTGACGGGACGAGTTTCCTCGCCTATGCGATCGACGGCGAAACCACGAAGCTGAAGAAGATGGCCGGCGTCCGAAACACGCCGGTGGGCGAGGTATGGATCGAAACCGGTGGCGTGGCCTATACGGCAACGCAACTGACGGTCGGAACGCTCACCGATGCGACGATCGTTGCGCTCCCCATCATCCTCGTCCTGGCAGCGACGGCGTTTACTGCCATGGTTTTCGTGCCGACGCTCATCGCGCGTCCCGTTCGGGCCGTCGCCGCGGCCGCCGAGATGATCGACGGAGTTTCAGATGGCCGACGACTGCCGGAAGACAATGCGCCATCCGAGCTCTTGCCTCTCGTCATGGCGTTCAATCGCGCGCTGTCGCGGATCGACACCGCTTCAAAAGCACAGCGAAATTTCCTGTCGAATGCGGCACATGAACTTCGGACGCCTTTGACCAATGCGCGCACCATACTCGAGCAGGTCGAGGACGCTCCGTTGCGTACCAAGCTGATAGCCGAGAACCAGAAGCTGTCGTCGATTGTCACCATGCTGCTGCAGTTGGCGCGCATCTCGGCCGAACCCGCCGAACTGATCGACATGGATCTTGCTGCGCTCGCGCGCAGGGTGGCGGCCGAACACGTGCCGATGGCGTTGAAGAACGGAAGCGATGTCGAGTTCACCGAGCCGCGTCACCCGGTCCGGGTGCGCGGTTCGGAAACCGCGATCGGCGTTGCACTCTCGAATCTGATCCGAAACGCCGTGACGCATGGAAGCGCGGGCGGCTCCGTCCTCATCAAGGTCGAAGCGCCAGCGCGGTTGAGCGTTGTTGACTTCGGATCCGGTCTGCAGCTTGGCCAACCCGAACGTCTGCTCGAGCCCTTCAAGCGTGGAAACACCGGCGCGGAAGGAACTGGGCTCGGGCTTTCGATCGTTTCCCAGGTGATGACCACCCACAACGGCAGTGTTTCCCTCCGCGATACGCCGGGAGGCGGCACCACGGTCGAGCTGAACTTTCCGGCCCTTCCCTGTCAGCCGTCAGAGCTGCCGCAGGGGAGAAAGGCCGCCCACGCCATGACCGACGCTGCCTGAAGCGAACTTCCCTCGCCTCGCGGAAGCGAGGCGAGGGACAATGGCCCACGCCGCCTTGCCTTCATAGGCCCGGCGCGATCAGGCGGTGGCTGCCGCGGATTGCTTCGTCGCGGCCTCGACGTCCATCCACATCACTTCCCAGATGTGACCATCGGGATCCTCGAAGCTGCGGCCGTACATGAAGCCGTAGTCCTGCTTCGGCGACGGATCGGCGGTGCCGCCCGCGCCCTTCGCCTTGGTCACATAGCCGTCGACGGCGTCGCGGTTATCGGCGGAGAGGCAGACCAGCACTTCGCTCGTGGTCCTCGCATCGGCGATCGTCTTCGGCGTGAACTGCCGGAATTTGTCGTGGGTCAGCAGCATGACGAAAATGGTCTCCGAGATCACCATGCAGGAGGCGGTCTCGTCGGAGAATTGCGGGTTCTTGGTGGCGCCGATGGCCTCATAGAACGCAGTGGAATGGGCGAGATTGCTGACCGGCAGGTTGACGAAGATCATTTTGGGATTGGCCATGAGAAGCACTCCAATTGGCGGGGTTGTGGCCCGAGGACGAACCGCATAGCCGCTTCCCGACATCGCTGCGCGAATTTTTCTTGCGGCGTCGTGCCGCAGGCGGCCTCAGGTCACGATCGGCGTCGGCATGGTCAAAAATGCCCGTGTCACATGCCAGAACAGCTCACGATTGGTGGCGAGCGCCACCGAATGGGCGGTGCCGGGCAGGATGATGAACTGGCGGTCGCCATTCGGCAGCTTGTTGAAGAACTCCTCGAGATCAGGGACGGCCGCGATCCCGTCATACTCGCCGCGAACCAGCAGCACCGGCGCCAGCACCTTCTCCGGATGCACCACCGGCAAATTGGCGGTCATGTCGAGATAGGTGCCGGTCGGGATCTGGTCGCCGAACTGCATCTCGACATCGGCCAGCACCTCGATCACGGCGGGGTCCGACGTGCCGGGCCGGTCGCGGGTCGCAATCGAGCGGATCATGTCGCGGTCGCGCTTGCGCATGTTGTGGCTGCGGTAATAGGCAAGCTGCTCGGCGCGCTTTGCCAGTGTCGGCGAGCCCTCGCCCTTGTACGTGAAGGCGGCGAACACCAGCCGGCCGATCCGCTCGGGCGCCGCCATCGCGAAGGCGCCGGCCCGCAGCGCGCCGGAGGATTCGCCGATGAAGTGATATCGCCTCTCGCCGGTCTCGCGCGCGATCACCTCGACCGCGGCCTTGAGGTCCTCGACGCCGCTGGCGATATCCGCATTGCCCGACGTGCGTCCGGACTTGCCGTAGTTCTCGTGATCCATGGTCCAGCAATCGAAGCCATAACGCGCAAACACATTGAGCAGCGAGTACTCGCCCTTGCCCGGCACGGAGAGATCGAACACCCGCGATGTCACGGACGAGCCGTGGACGAAGAACGCCACGGGCCGCGCCGGCTCGCCCGGCTTCGGCGCGCCGATCCGCTTGCGGAACATCCACAAGGGAATGTCACCCTTCTTCGCCCAGTATTCGTTGCTCCATATTTCTCCTTCGGCCGGAACAGCCGTCGCAGCCTGCGCAGGCGCTGCGCCGAGCACTCCGGCGGCTGTTGCAACGCCGATGCCCTTGATGATGGTGCGCCGCGAATGGTCCGAATGCGTCATAGCTCGCTCCCTTCCGGATTTCTTCATCTGATCCGGTGCACCGGAGCATAACAGCGCGCGTGTCCGGTTGCGCGACGCGGGCGTCTCGCGTTTATCGATCCGTTGCACGATTTTGTGAACGCGCATGCCGGCATTCTGCGCGGACGACGGACGGACTTGGTCCTAGTCTCCGCCGCGGTCCGACCGGAAAAATCCGGCGAGAAGCGGGAGCGAAGAATGAGCAGCAACCTCACCGACGACGAACTTGCCGCCTTGATGCCCTCCGAACTGTGCCAGCACCAGACGCCGATCCCGACCCAGATCGTCTCCAGCGACGAGTTCTATCCCGACCCGCAGAACGAACGGCAGCGCGAGGTCGAGGCGCGGCTGCTGGCGATGGCCGACGATCTCGGCGGCAAGCAGGGCCTCGATCGCCGCAGGTTTTTCCAGACCGCGGCCGGCATGGCCGCTTCCTTTGTCGCGATGAACCAGGTCTACGGGGAGTTGTTCGACGTGACGCCGGCGGAAGCCGCAACGCCCGCGATGGCGCAAGAGCGCGCCAACGGGTTGAAAGATCAGTTCATCATGGACATGCACACGCATTTCCTGCGCGACGACACCCGCATCATGGGCTTTGTGGAAATGCGCAAGGCGGTCGGCAAGGCCGGCTGGAATAAGGAGCTCAACGATCACGAGCAGACCATCGAGGATCTGAAGTTCAACAACTACAAGAAGGAGATGTTTCTCGATTCCGACACCAAGATCGCGCTAATCTCCTCGGCGCCCTCGGACATCGAGCAGGACTGGTTCCTGACCAACGAGCAGATGGCCGACGCGCGCAAGAAGATGAACGACGAGGCCGGCTCGCGCCGCGTGTTCTGTCACGCGATCTTCACGCCCGGCCAGCCCGACTGGCTCGACAAGCTGGACGCTGCGCTGGCGCTAAAGCCGGAATCCTGCAAGGGCTACACGATCGGCGACAACACCCACAAGGAGATCAGCCGCTACCCCTGGCGGCTGGACGACGAGAAGGTCGCCTACAAGGGCTATGAGAAGATGGTGAAGGCGGGCATCAAGAATGTCTGCGTCCACAAGGGACTGTTCCCGCCCGGGATCGAGAAGCAATATCCGAACCTGCGCGGCTTCGCCGACGTCGCCGATGTCGGCCGGGCCGCCAAGGACTGGCCGCAGCTCAATTTCATCATCTACCACTCGGCCTATCGCCATGTCGGTGGCGATCCGAAGGTCGCGCTCGCCGAGTTCGAGCGCACCGGCCGCATCGCCTGGACATCAGACCTCGCCGACATCCCGGCGCAGTATGGCGTCAACAATGTCTATGGCGATGTCGGGCAGCTGTTCGCGACCACGCTGGTCGCCGAGCCCAACGTCTGCGCCGCGCTGATGGGCACGCTGATCAAGGGGCTCGGCGTCGACCACGTCTGCTGGGGCACCGACGCGCTGTGGACCGGCGCGCCGCAATGGCAGATCGAGGGGCTGCGGCGGCTCGAGATCCCCGAAATGATGCAGAAGAAGTTCGGCTACGCGCCGCTTGGGCCCGCCGACGGGCCGGTGAAGACCGCGATCTTCGGCGACAACAATGCGCGGCTCTACAACATCCAGCCGAAGCGCGCGATGCGCGACATCAAGGGCGACCGCTTCGCGATGATGAAAGCGCAGTATGAGAAGGCCGGCCCCGAGCCGTCGCACACGCGCTACGGCTACGTGGTGCCGAACGGGGTGATCGATCACCGGGTGTTTGTGTGACGCTCCAGCCCCGTCATTGCGAGGAGCTCGCGACAAAATTGCAAAGCAATTTTGCGCTGAAGCGACGAAGCAATCCATTCATCCGCATGCGCGGAAAGATGGATTGCTTCGCTTCGCCCGCAATGACGAGCAGCCGGAGGTTCACCGTCCCGTAAATCTCGGCTTCCGCTTCTCGCCGAAGGCCTTGACGCCTTCCTTGAGATCGTCGCTGTCCCTGACTTCATCGAGCAGCCGCCGCACGTCGGCGACCGTCTCCAGCGGCCCCTTCGGCATGGCTTCACGGGCGAGCTTCTTCAGCGCGCGGACCACCAGCGGCGCGTTGCCGGCGATCTTCGCGGCCATCTCCTGTGCCATCGCGATATGTTGTCCCTTTGGCACGACCTTGTTGACGAAACCGATCTGCCAGGCGCGCTCCGCCGACATCTCCTCGCCGACCAGCAAAAACTCCATCGCGATCTTGTGCGGCATCCGCGCCATCACCGAGGAGACGCCGCCCGCCGTGGTTCCGATCTTGCCCTCGGGATAAATGAAACGCGTCGTCTCCGACGCCACGCACAAATCGGCCATCTGGACCAGCACGAAGGCCCCGCCCACGACCCAGCCAGACGTTGCCGCAACGACCGGCTTGTCCAGCTCAACGCCCAGACCGGGGACCGCGTGCCACATATTGACCGGAAGGTCGGCCACATCGGCGCCGACCGAAAAATACTTCTCCTCCGAGGAAGCCAGCACCGCGACGCGATCGTCGCTGTCGCGGAAGCGCAACCATGCATCGCGCAACTCGCTGCACAGCGCATTGTTCAGCGCATTGTGCTTTTCGCTGCGAGCCATCGTGATGGTGGCGACGTGATCCGCACTCTCGTAGCGAACGAGCGTCATGCTGGCCTCCCTGTTTGTTGTTCTTTCAACGCGGCCTGGCCGCGTCGTCACTTCTTCTCGTCGGGATGCCGGTGTACCGGATCGACCCACAGCACGTTCTCCGGCTTCTCGACCGGCTCGATATCGAGATTGATCGCGACCGCCTCGCCGTCGGAGCGCACCAGCACGCATTCCAGCACCTCGTCGGGACTGGCATTGATCTCCTGATGCGGCACATATGGCGGCACGAAGATGAAGTCGCCGGGACCGGCTTCGGCGGTGAACTGCAGCTTCTCGCCCCAGCGCATCCGCGCCTTGCCCTTCACGACATAGATGATGCTTTCGAGATGACCGTGATGATGCGCGCCGGTCTTGGCGTCCGGCTTGATGCTGACGGTGCCCGCCCACAATTTCTGCGCGCCGACGCGGGCGAAATTGATCGCGGCCTTGCGGTCCATGCCGGCGGTCGACGGGACGTTCGGATCGAGCTGGTTGCCCGGAATCACGCGGACGCCGTCATGCTTCCAGCGCTCGTCGTCGTGATGGTGATGACCGTGGTCATGAGAATGGGTGTGATCGTGGGAACCGCTCATCGTTCTTGCTTTCGTTGGTCGAGTTTCGTGCCTGGAACGCTACCGAAAAGCGCGCGCGCAGGCGAGCGCAAAATCGGAACATTGCCAATCGGAACATCGCGATGTCCCAGCGCGTTGCGTCAGCGTATTCCGAAGGAGTATTTCATGACCAGCACGACCGACAAGATCAGGGGCAGGGCCAACGAGGCGATCGGCAGGCTCAGGCGACGCATTGGCAAGGCTACCGGTTCTCCGGCGATGCAGGGCCGAGGCGCGATCCAGCAAGCCAAGGGCAAGGGGCAGAAGGCGCTTGGCGGCGCCAAGCGGATCGTCAGAAATGCGCTCAAGAGAGCGACCACAGCGGCCCACTGGCCTCGCTGAACGATAGACGAGACGGCCACCCCTTCAGGCCGGCCGTGTGAGCATCAGCGACGCTCGTCAGCCGCGCGGGCGCGGATGTGTCAACACATCCGGATGTGCGAGCACATCCGGATTGACCACATTGGTCGGCGCACCGGCGGCATAGGCCACGATCTGATCGAAGATGTCGGTGAACTGGATCTCGTATTCGTCGCGCGAGACGTAACCGAGATGCGGCGTGCAGACCACATTGTCCATGTTGAGCAGCGGATCCGAAGTGTCGCGCAGCGGCTCCTTCTCGTAGACGTCGATTGCGGCCATGCCGGGCCGGCCGGCGCGCAGCGCATCGGCCAGCGCGCCCGGCTCGATCAGCGGCGCGCGGCTGGTATTGACGATCAGCGCGGTGTCTTTCATCCGCGCCAGGTCTTCCGCCTTGACGATGCCGCGCGTGGCGTCGACCAGCCGCATATGCAACGACAGCACGTCGCAGCGGGCAAAGAAATCGGCCTTGCTGGCCGCGGTCTCGTAGCCGTCGGCACGGGCCTTCGCCAGCGCGCCCTCGCGCGCCCACACCAGCACGTTCATGCCGAACGCCCTGCCGTAGCCCGCGACCACCGCGCCGATGCGGCCGTAGCCGTAGATGCCGAGCGTCTTGCCGCGCAACGTATGGCCGACGCCGATCTGCCATTTGCCGGCCTTCAGCGCCGCCATCTGTTGCGGGATCGCGCGCATCGCGGCGAGGATCAGGCCCCAGGTGAACTCGGCGGTGGCGTAAGACGGCGTATCCGCATGCTGGCTCGACGACACGATGATGCCGAGCCGCGTGCAGGCGTCGATGTCGATATGCGGATAGACGCTGCGCTGGCTGATCAGCTTCAGCTTCGGCAGCCGTTCGAGCAGCGGCGTGCGGATCTGAGTGCGTTCGCGGATCAGGACCAGCGCGTCGGTGTCGCGCAGCCGTTCCGCGAGCGCGTCGACATCCTGGACATGATCGTTCCAGATCGTGACGTCGTGGCCGTCGAGCTTGCGGAAACAATCGAGGGTGCGCAGCGTGTCGAAATAATCGTCGAGGATCGAGATCTTCATCGCTGCGCCTCCCCTTTGCCGGGTGCCGCCTATTTCACGCCCAGCAGTTCGACATCGAACATCAGCGTGGCGTTCGGCGGGATCACGCCGCCGGCGCCGCGCGCGCCGTAGCCGAGGTTCGGCGGGATGATCAGCGTGCGCTTGCCACCGACCTTCATGGTGGCGACGCCCTCGTCCCAGCCCTTGATCACGTGGCCCTGGCCGATCGGAAACTCGAACGGCTCATTGCGATCGACCGAGGAGTCGAATTTCTTGCCCTTCTGGCCGTTCTCGTAGAGCCAGCCGGTGTAGTGCATGACGCAGGTCTGGCCGGGCTTCGGCGAGGCGCCGGTGCCGACCTTGCTGTCGATGATCTGGAGGCCTGAAGCTGTGGTCATGGGCTTTCCTGCGGTTTGGGCCGTTGCCGGACCGCCGGCAACGGACGTGGAGACTGCCGCCGCAAGGCCGGCGAACGCAGTCCTGATGATCGTGCGTCGTGAAGATTGCATCCGGGACGTCCTTCCTTGATTGATATTGATCGCGATCAGTAGCCGAGCGCGCAACCGTCCTTGCGCGGATCGGAGCCGCCGGTCAGCGTGCCCTTCTCCCAATCGATCCAGATGCCCTGGCCGCCGCCGAGCGGCGCGACCACGCTGGTGGTCTTGTGGCCGATCTTCTTCAGACCTTCGACGATCTCCGCCGGCACGCTGTCCTCGAGCTGATAGACGCCCTCGTAATGCAGGCCGCGCGGCATGTCGATCGCTTCCTGAATGTCACAGCCATAGTCGAGCATGTTGGTCAGCACATGGGTCTGGCCGACCGGCTGATACTGCCCGCCCATCACGCCATACGGCATCACCGCACGGCCGTTCCTGGTGGCCAGCGCCGGGATGATGGTGTGCAGCGGGCGCTTGCCCGGTGCGATGCAGTTCGGATGACCGGGCTGGATACGGAAGCCGCCGGCGCGGTTCTGCAGCAGGACACCGGTCTTGTTGGAGACGATCGCCGAGCCGAACGAATGCGCGATCGAGTTGATGAAGGAGCAGACGTTGCGATCCTTGTCGACCACCGTGATGTAGACGGTCGACGGATTCATCGGCGGTGCGACGTTCGGCAGTTCGAGCAGCCGGTCCATCCGGATGTTCTTGATGTGCTCGTCGGCGAATTCCTTCGAAAGGATGCCGGCGACATCGACATGGGCGTGCTGGGGATCGGCGATATACTGCTCGCGCATCATATAGGCGATGCGCGCGGCCTCCGCCTCGAGGTGGAAGCGCTCGATGCTGAGCGGCTTGAACTTGGTCAGGTCGAAGCGCGACAGGATGTTGAGCATCACCAGCATGGTGATGCCCGGGCCGTTCGGCGGGCACTGCCAGACGTCGTAGCCCTTGTACATCGTGCCGATCGGCGAAGTCGCCTCGGTCGAATGCGCCGCAAAGTCCTCGAGCGTATGCAGGCCGCCGATGCCGCGCAGCGTGTCGACCATGTCGGCGGCGATCTCGCCGCTATAGAAGGCGTCGCGGCCCTTCTGCGCGATGGCGCGCAGCGTCTTGCCGAGCTCGGGCTGACGGATCACGTCGCCGGCGACCGCAGGCTTGCCGTGCGGCAACAGATAGCGCTCGGTGTTGGTGCCGTTCTTCAGCTTCTCGAAGCCGTTCTTCCAGTCGAAGGCGATGCGCGGAGCGACGACATAGCCTTCTTCGGCGGCCTTGATCGCGGGCTGCAGCAGCCGGTCGAAGCCGAACTTGCCGTGATCCCTGAGGATCAGGTCCCAGGCATCGATGGCGCCGGGAATGCTGACGGCATGCGCCGAGGTCAGCGGCACCGAATGGATCTTGCGTTCGAGATACCACTCGGCGGTCGCCGCCATCGGCGCCCGGCCGCTGCCATTGTAGGCCGTGATCTTGCCCTCGCCCCTCGGCTGGATCAGCGCAAAGCAGTCGCCGCCGATGCCGGTCGATTGCGGTTCGATGACGCCGAGCAGCGCGCAGGCCGCGACCGCAGCATCGGCGGCCGTGCCGCCCTCGCGCATCACCTCGATGGCCACCAGCGCCGCCTGCGGATGCGATGTGGCAACCATCGCGTTCTGGGCGTGGACCGTGGAACGGCCGGCGAAGTGGAAATTCCTCATAACGGAGAGCTCGCTTGATCGTGATGGGCTGATGCTGCTGCGGCGGATGGGTGCCAAAGGGATAGCAAGGGGATGGAAAGTACATGGCACATTCATCCCCGGCTGAGCAATGCCTGGCATGCCAGAGGGATTATCCCGGTAATGCATGGCTTTGCGGGGTTACGCCGACCTGGCCGGCCTGATAAACCGCAGGCCATGCCGCTCAAGGTCGCCGCCTTCTACCAGTTCGCCGCGCTACCCGACTTCCGCGCGTTGCGCGAGCCGCTGCGCGCGCTCTGCGCGGGGCTCGATCTCAAGGGCAGCGTGCTGCTCGCGCATGAGGGCATCAACGGCACCATCGCCGGCAGCGACGAAGCGATCGATGGCTTCGTCGCCGAACTCAGGCACGGGCCGCTGTTCGGCGGCCGGCTCGACAATCTCGAGCTGAAATTCTCCGAGGCCGCGCGGATGCCGTTCCAGCGGCTCAAGGTGCGGCTGAAGAAAGAGATCGTGACGCTCGGCGATACCACGGTCGATCCGACGCGGCAGGTCGGCACCTATGTCGACGCCGCCGACTGGAACGAACTGATCGCCTCGCCCGACATCATGGTGCTCGACACCCGCAACGCTTTCGAAGTCGCGATGGGCAGCTTCGAAGGCGCGGTCGATCCCAGGATCGCGAGCTTTGGACAATTCAAGGAATTTGCCGCGCGGCACCTCGATCCCGAAAAGCACCGCCGGATCGCAATGTTCTGCACCGGCGGCATCCGCTGCGAGAAGGCGAGCGCCTATCTGCTCGCGCAGGGCTTCGCCGAAGTCTATCACCTCAAGGGCGGCATCCTCAGATATCTCGAGGAAACGCCGCAACAGGACAGCCGCTGGTGCGGCGACTGTTTTGTGTTCGACGAGCGTGTCGCGCTCGGCCACGAGCTGCGCGAGCGTGGACGCGAGGACGGCACGCATGAATGATGTGGCAAGACTGAGCGAACGGATCGATGCGCTGGAGGTCCGCCTGACCTATCAGGACGAAGCCATCGAGACGCTCAACCAGACCATCACGGCGCAATGGAAGCAGATCGACGCGTTGACGCGCCAGCTCGCCGAGCTGCGCGACCGGCTTCAGGAGGCCGAACGCCAGGCGCCGAGCCCCGCCAACGAACGCCCACCGCACTACTGATCGGCGCCGCCGCAACGCGGCGACACCGGACTACATGTTGCTCGCCTGACGCATCGGCTTGGCGCCGCTGAAGAACAGGCTGGACAACCGCTGCACCATTGCCGTCGCGCGGCTGCCCTCGAGGCCCGGGCGAACGCACAGCAGGCGCTTCTGAACCGGAAGCTCCGGAAGATAATAGTCCTTCGCCGAAATCAGCGAGGACGGGATCATCCGCTCGGGGCACGCCGTCAGGCCGTATCCGGCCCGTGCGGCCTCCAGTCGCAGCTGGTGGTTCGGGCTCCTGAACACGATCTTGTATGAGATGTTGTGCTTGGTGAGCGTCCGGATCATCCAGTCGTCACCCGGCCATGCCAGGATCGGGATCGGAGCACCCGGCCGCAGGACAAAATCGCGTGATCGCACCCACACCGAGCGCTCGTCGGCCTCGGCGGCGATCGTCACCTCGTCTTCGTTCTCAAGCGAGGGATTGCTGTAGACGAAGGCGATGTCGATGTAGCCATCGATCAATCCCCTGATCACGATCGGCGACATGTCGGCGTGAACCAATACGTCGGCGAGCGCGTCGGCGGGATGCAGCTTGAGGAATTCCTCGGCGAGCATCGTGCTCATGCCCAGCCGCAACGGCTGCGGTCCTTCATGATTGCCGCCGAGCCGAAGCAGTTGATCGTTCGCTTCGAGGATGCGCCGTGCCTGCTGCACGGCAACCTTGCCGAGCTCGGTGGTCGTGGTGCCGTTTGCCGTTCTGACGAAGAGCGCGCCACCGATCAGGCTCTGCAGTCGTTTGACCTGCGAACTGATCGCCGGCTGACTGAGGCCGAGACGCTCCCCGGCTTTCGACAGGCTGCCTGTCTCCGCTATTGCAACGACGGTACGAACGATTTCAGTAGGAATATTCAAATGCTGACGTGGTCTGTGCATCGCGAGCCCTCCAATCTCAGCACGGGACGCAATTCCGATCTCTAAAGTATGTGATTTAGCTATACTAACATTTGGTTGCACTTTCGTTTAGCTGCAATTGCCGCCAAGGCACTGATAATGCAGCCTATATGTATTGTTACGTGCATTGCTATCCATACCGCGGTATCCGACAACTGTGCCTCCGCACGCCGCAATACCTCTGCAGCATCACACCCCGGGTTTTTGCGGATATCGCATCAAAAATTCTGATCGCCCCATAACGCTTCACTGACCCGATAAGTCTGAATTGACGTCCCTGATTCGCGAAAGCGTTTTCATAGTTTTCCTTAATCAAAGCCTCGCAACGTGGCCTCGTAGATTGCGTTTCGAGGTGTTGTCATGACCAGGTTATTTCGCTGTCGAAGCGGCGCTTCTGCTGTCGAATTTGCGCTGATGCTGCCGCTGTTCCTCGCCTTCATTTTCGGCATCATCGTATTCGGTTCGTACCTTGCGATGGTGCATGGCGTTCAGCAACTCGCCGCCGAAGCGGCGCGGTCGTCGATCGCCGGAATGACCGACACTGAACGCAACAGCCTCGCAACCAGTTACGTCACCGCCAACGTATCGACCTATCCACTGCTCGTTCCCGGCAATCTCACCGTCAATGCCGCGCCGTCGGCATCGAACGCGAACGTCTACATCGTGACGCTCAACTACAACGCGGCCGGCAACTTCATCTACAAGCTGCCTTTCGTGCCGGCGCCTGCGAGCACCATCGTCCGCTCCGCTGCGATTCAGTATGGGGGGTTCTAGGATGAGCGGCATCCTCACGCTGATGCGGCGCTTCGGCGCCGACGAGCGGGGAAACTTCGCGATGATCAGCGCCGGCCTGATGACGCTCGTGATCGGGTGCGCCGGGCTTGCCATCGATCTCGGCACGATCTTCGCCGATCGGCGCAAGACCCAGAGCACCGCCGACCTCGCTGCGATCGTCGCCGCCGCCAATCTGAGCAATCCGGTCAATGCCGCCTCCGCGACGGTGACGCAGAACAACTATCCGGCCAGTGCGCTGGTCAAGGTCGAGACCGGGACCTACACCGCAAGCAGCGCCATCGCGCCACAGGCCCGTTTCGTGACCCCGGCGGCCGGACTTCCGAACGCCGCGCGCGTCACGCTGACGACCCAGACCCCGCTCTACTTCGCGCGCTACATCACCGGCGCGAGCAGCTTCAACATCACGACGACCGCCACCGCGACATCGACCGAAATGGCGACATTCGCGATCGGCTCGCGGCTGCTCTCGGTCAACGGCGGCGTGATCAACGCGCTGCTCGGCTCGATGCTCGGCACCACGCTGTCGCTCTCGGTGATGGACTACAATTCGCTGATCAGCGCCAAGATCGACGCGCTGGACTTCCTGTCGGCGCTGGCAACCCGGATCAACCTGACCGGCGTCACCTATAGCGACCTCTTGAGCAGCAACGTCAAGGTCGGCGATTTGATGGCGGCTGCGCTGACCACCCAGCAGATCACCAATGGCGCGGGCGCCGCGACCACCGCGCTGTCGACAATCTCCCAGGCCGTCACCGGCTCCTCGACCAAGGTTTCGCCGGGTACCCTGATCGACCTCGGGCCCTTCGCGAACCTCACGGTAGGGCAGAAACCGAAGGTCGGCGCCAGCGTCTCTGTGTTCGACCTCGTCAACACGGTGGCGCAGATCGCCAACGGCAGCCATCAGATCGCAAGCTCCGTCAATCTCGGCCTGCCCGGCATCGCCAACGTGTCGGTGATCGCGACGATCGGCGAGCGGCCGGTCGGCTCGAGCTGGATCGCGATGGGCACCCAGGGCGTGAGCGTGCACACCGCGCAGACCAGGATCCTGGCGACGGTCAATGTTCTCGGCTCCGGCAGCATCGCGTCGATCAATCTGCCTGTCTATGTCGAGGTCGCCTCAGGGACCGCGACGCTTAATGCGGTGTCCTGCGGCCATCCGAACATCAACACCTCGCAGGTCACCGTCGGCGTGACGCCGGGCATCGTGGATGCCTGGATCGGCAACGTCACGGTCGCCGACATGACCAACTTCGCGACCAAGCCCAATCCGCCGCCGGCGACGCTGGTCACCGTGCTGGGGATCCCGATCACGGGCCTCGCCCATGTCGGCATGGGCAACACCACGCCGACCAACGTCAATTTCAGCTACAGCGACATCCAGGCAGGGACGAAGAAGACCGTAACGACGACCAACTTCCTCACCTCGCTGACATCAAGCCTGCTCGGTGACCTCACGCTCAACATCGCGGGCATTCCGATCCCGGGATTGGGCGCGCTCGTCATGAGCATCCTGAACGGCGTGACGAGCCCGATCGATCAAGTGCTGGCGTCCCTGCTCTCGGCCCTCGGCATCGGGCTCGGCCAGGTCGACGTCTGGGTGCTGGGCATTCGCTGCGACGGCGCCGTGCTGGTGAACTAGAGCACGATCGCGACCGGGCATCACACCGGGGTAGGAGACGGCGGTGAGTACAACAATAAGAAGGTACAAGATCGACAGCCAGCGAACGGCCTTGATGAAGCGCGGCTTGATCTTCTTCCGCAACACCAGCCTCGGATGTCTCGTACTCAACATCTCGACCGGAGGGGCGGGACTTGCGGTGGACAGCGACGCCACACTCCCGTTCGCGTTCGACCTCGAGATCGAGAGCGAACCGATCCGGCGGCACTGCATTCTGGCCTGGCGCCTGGAGCGCCGGCTCGGCGTGAGCTTCGAATTCGACCGGATGCTGCGTCCCGAAGCCGGCCCGATCTAGTTGATCGCGACGCTCACATGATGCGGCATCACGGCGATTGCGCGGCCCGCGTCGAACCGCCACGACGCGGCGGTTCGTTCCAATATGATTGAGCTGATTTCGCGTCGTGGTTAGCAATCGCTGGGATATACCAGCTAATTGTCGCGATTGCCGTCGTGCTTCGACGGCGCCGGCTGCGTGGCGCTGACCGGATCGGACGCCGGGAAGGTATCCTCCAGACCCTCCTTCAGCCGGGAGCGCGCCTTGCGCTCGGCGGCCTTGGCCTCGTGCGGCTTCTCGGCATGCTTGTCATGCGCTGCAGGATCGAATTTGTCGGCCATGTCGTCCCTCCCTTCTCCGGGGGCAACGCGCCCACGCAAACAGGGGTTCCAGAACCGCCTTGGCCCGCTGCGCCGCAGCGTGTATCAGGGGCCAAATTTTGACCGAGATCAGGAACTTTCGCGTGCCCCAGGATCCCACCAAGAAGCCGCTCATCGACCTCCTGTCGGGCCACCGGCAGGCCACGCCGCCGCTCTGGATGATGCGGCAGGCCGGCCGCTATCTGCCGGAATATCGCGAGCTGCGCGCCAAGGCCGGCGGCTTCCTCGATCTCTGCTTCACGCCCGAATTCGCCACCGAGATCACGCTGCAGCCGATCCGCAGGTTCAACTTCGACGCCGCGATCATCTTCTCCGACATCCTGGTGATCCCCTATGCGCTCGGCCGTTCGGTACGTTTCGAGGCCGGCGAAGGACCCCGGCTCGATCCGCTGGCGACGCCCGGCGAGATCGCAACGCTGGCGACGCAGGCCAATTTCGACCAGCTCGAGCCGGTCTTTGAAGCCCTGCGCCGCGTCCGCCGCGAGCTTGCGCCCGAGATCGCGCTGATCGGCTTCTGCGGCGCGCCGTGGACGGTTGCGACCTACATGGTGGCCGGACAGGGCACGCCGGACCAGGCACCGGCGCGGATGCTCGCCTACCGGCATCCGGATGCGTTCGCCAGGATCATCGACGTCCTGGTCGAGAACTCGATCCACTACCTCGTCGGCCAGCTCAAGGCCGGTGCCGATTGCCTGCAGATCTTCGACACCTGGGCCGGCGTGCTGCCGCCGCGCGAGTTCGCCCGCTGGTCGATCGAGCCGACGAAACGCATCGTTGCCGGCGTGCGCAAGCAGGTCCCCGGCGCCAGGATTATCGGCTTTCCGCGCGGCGCGGCGGGCATGCTGCCGGCCTATGTCGAGCAAACCGGCGTCGATGCCGTCTCGATCGACTGGGCAGCCGAGCCGTCGATGATCCGCGAACGGGTGCAGAGCCGCGTCCCCGTGCAGGGCAATCTCGATCCGCTGGCCCTGATCGCCGGCGGCGCCACGCTCGATCGTGCGGTGGACGATGTGCTGGAGAATTTCGGCGCAGGGCCGCTGATCTTCAACCTCGGCCACGGCATCCTGCAGGAGACGCCGATCGCCCATGTCGAGCAGATGGTCGCACGGGTACGCGCGTATAAGGGGTGAGGCCACGTAGCCGACTCCGTCGCCGTCACCCTGAGGAGCGCGCTCTTGCGCGCGTCTCGAAGGGTCGACGGCCCGAGTCTCTCCGAGCCGCAAGAGCGGGACCGTGCATCCTTCGAGACGCCGCTTCGCGGCTCCTCAGGATGACGGGTTCGCTACTGCCGCGTTACCGCGCATCCTCCAAAATCATGTCGGACGCCTTCTCCGCGATCATGATCGTCGGCGCGTTGGTGTTGCCCGACATCAGGTCCGGCATAACCGAGGCATCGACCACCCGCAGTCCCTCGATGCCGCGCACCTTGAGCCTGTTGTCGACCACCGCGAGCGGATCGTTGCCCATCCGGCAGGTCGAGGTCGGATGATAGACCGTGCTGCCGGTGCGGCGGCAGAAATCGAGCAGATCGTCGTCGCTGACCACCTTGGCGCCGGGATCGACTTCGTCGACCGAGTATGATTTCAGCGCCGGCGCGGCCAGGATCTTGCGCAGGATGCGGATGCCGTCGATGAAGGCGCGGCGATCGGTTTCGGTCGCCAGGTAATTGATGCGGATTTCCGGCGGCACGCTCGCATCCGCGCTTTTGATCTTCAGCGAGCCGCGGCTCTCCGGGCGCAGCTGGCAGACCGACGCTGTGAAGCCCGAGAACGGGTGCAGCTTCTCGCCCATTTTGTCGGTCGAGAATGGCAGGAAGTGGATCTGGATGTCGGGCGACGCCAGCCGCGGGCTGGTCTTGAAGAACGCACCCGAGGTGCCGGCCGCGATCGTCAGCGGCCCCTTGCGCAGCGCCGCATAGCGCAGGCCGGCCATGACGCGGCGCACCGGATTGTTGACGACGTCGTTCAGCGTCACGGTCTGCGCACAGCGCGTGACGATGCGAACCTGCATGTGATCCTGCAAATCGTTGCCGACGCCGGGCGCATCGAGCACGAT
Source organism: Bradyrhizobium macuxiense (assembly GCF_007993935.1). Taxonomy (GTDB): domain Bacteria; phylum Pseudomonadota; class Alphaproteobacteria; order Rhizobiales; family Xanthobacteraceae; genus Bradyrhizobium; species Bradyrhizobium macuxiense_A. The sequence goes on from NZ_VITY01000006.1 coordinate 264,488, forward strand.
CTCGATGCCATGCTGCTTCAACAGATCGGCAGGGCCGACGCCGGAGAGCTGCAGCAGTTGCGGCGAGTTGTACGCGCCGCTCGAGACCAGCACCTCCTTGCGCGCCTTGGCCGTGCGCAATTGCCCGTCCTGCTTATACGCAACACCGTTCGCGCGCTTGGCGTCGAACAGGATGCGCTGCGCCAGCGCCGAGGTCTCGACGCGCAGATTGCCGCGCGTCAACGCCGGCCGCAGATAGGACCGCGCCGTCGACGCGCGGCGGCCCCGCCGCGTCGTGGTCTGGAAGAAGCCCGCGCCCTCCTGGGTCGCGCCGTTGAAATCCGGATTGGTCGGAATGCCGACCTCAGCCGCGGCATGCACGAAGGCTTCCGAGAGCGGATCGTGATGGCGCCAGTCCGACACCGGCAGCGGACCGCCCGCGCCGTGATACTTGTCGCCGCCGCGCTGCTGATCCTCCGCCTTCCTGAAATAGGGCAGCACGTCGTCATAGCCCCAGCCGGCATTGCCGCGCTGCCGCCAGCGGTCGTAGTCCTCGTGCTGGCCGCGCACATAGAGCAGGCCGTTGATCGAGCTGGAGCCGCCGAGCACCTTGCCACGCGGCTGGAACACCTGCCGCCCGTTCAGACCAGGCTCGGGCTCGGTCTGGTACATCCAGTTGACGGATTTTTCCTTGAACAGCTTGCCGTAGCCGAGCGGGACATGGATCCAGATGTTGGTGTCCTTCGGCCCGGCCTCGAGCAGCAGCACCGAATGCTTGCCGTCGGCGCTCAGGCGATTGGCGAGCACGCAGCCGGCGGAGCCGGCACCGACGATGACGTAATCATACTCGGCCGCATCATTGTTATTGTTCACTGGTTTCCCCCGGAATTTCTTTGTTCCGGTGGTACAGACAAAGCGCTGCCTTGAAAAGGCTAGAGCTCCATTCCGATTTGATCGGAACGGAGCTGTCGCTTTTTGTCTTGACGCGTTTTCTTCACGCGAACCGGTGTCCACTTCGCTCGAAAACGCTCTAGTGCTATGCGCTGAGGTTCTGGAGCAGTTGCCCGACAAGCATATTGAGCTCGTCGGCGTTCTCGGCGGCGCCGAATACATAACGGTCGGGCCGTACAATGACGGCCGACGCGCCGTATTGCTGCATCCATCCCGCGAACAGCTCGTCGCGCTCGACCACGGTCAGGATACCGTCGGCATCGCCACTTTCGCCTGAAGTGGTGATGACGACGCGCTCGCCGGCGAGATGCTGCCAGGCGGCACGAAATGCCTCCGACAGCCACGTCATCGGCTCGGCCGCCGCCGTCACGATCGCAAATTCCCCTTGCAGCAAATCGTCGAGCCGGCATGTCCGCCCATTAGGCGCACGCACATGCGGCTGCACGAACAGCAGCCCGGCGAGCACAGCATCGCGCGCGATCAGACCGGAGACGAGATCGGGGATGAATTTCTGCCTGATGGTTTCGGCCTTGCCGGCCTTCAGGTCGGCGCGCAGCCGCAGGTCGCGTTCGGCCGCCGCCACCGGATCAAGTTCGCCGATGATCTTGCCGAACTCCTTGGCGCTGGCGACGACAGCGCGGACATGCGGCTTGCGCTCGACCTCGTAGCTGTCGAGCAGCGCCTCGGCGGCGTCGCCGCGCAGCACCAGCCTTAGCTTCCAGGCCAGGTTCACGGCATCGCGGATGCCGGCGCACAGCCCCTGCCCGAGGAACGGCGGCGTCTGATGCACGGCATCGCCCATCAGCAGCACGCGGCGGTCGCGCCAACGCTGGCCGAGCAGCGCGTGGAAGCGGTAGACCGCCGAGCGCCAGATCGTGAGATCGGAGATGTCAGTGAAGCCCTGCAGCAATCGCACGACATTGTCGGGTGCGCCGGCCGCCTCGGGATCCTCGCCCGGCAGCAGCTTGATCTCCCAGCGCCGCAGATTGCGCGGGCCCGGCACGAAGGTGCCGGGTCGCGACGGCCAGCAATACTGAAAACTCCTGGCCGGCCGCTTGGCGGGATCGCTGGTCAGCGTATCCACCACCATCCACCATTCATCGAAGGCAAGGTCGTCGAGGCCGATGCCGAGCTGCTTGCGGACAAAGCTGTTGGCGCCGTCGCAGCCGACCAGATAGCGCGCGCGAATCAGGAACTCCTCACCTCGCTCGCAACGCGCGGTCAGCGTCACCGCGCCGTCGCCCTGCTCGAGCGCGACGCCGGCGGTCGCAAGGAAAACGTCGGCATGCGGATATTCGGCGAGCTTGTCGCGCAGCGCCTGCTCGAGGTCGGGCTGCACGAAGGTGACGTTCGGAATCCAGCCGAGCGGAAACGGCGGCGGCATCGGGTCGAAGATCTTGATGATCTCGCCGTCGACGCCGAGATAATGCGAGCCGTTATGCGGGGCGATCGCCTGCTCCATGAAATCGCCGAGCCCGATCGCCTGCAGCACGCGCAGCGCCTCGTGATCGAGCGTGATCGCGCGCGGCTTGTCGTAGATGTCGGCGACGCGCTCGACGACGGCGACCCGCAAGCCGGCTTTCGCCAGCAGATTGGCGAAGATGGCACCGACCGGCCCGAGGCCGACGATGGCCGCATCATAGATCGCATCATGCCGGGGGTTCGCGACTGACATCGACATGCTACTTCGCGAGGTAGCTCTCGAGCGTCAGCGGCTTCGGCTTCAGCTGCGGCTCGCGGATCGGAACATCGGCAAACGGCGTCGCCTCCTCGAACCAGGCCTGCCGCGCCGGCAAGCCCCATGGAAACGAGATTTTGTGGTCGGACGGATCCCAGCCGATCGGTTCGTTCTCGATGTCCATGATCTGGTAATGCGTGTTGAACAGTTCGACGCGATGCCCGTCGGGATCGCGCATATAGACATACATCGCGTGTCCCGGCCCGTGCCGCCCCGGGCCGCGTTCGACGGCCGCACCATAGCCGAGCTCGCCGGCGAGATCGCAGGCGTTCAGCAAATGATGAATCTCGGGCGCGAGGAACGCGAAATGATGCAGCCGCGGTCCGGCGCCGTTGAAGAACACTATGTCGTGCGGATTGCCCTTGCGCTGCAGGAACACGCCGCGCAGATCGAAGGTGCCGGCCGGCGCGATATATTCGCTGAGCCGGAAGCCGGCCGCGGTGTAGAACTCGCACGCCTTGCGCACGTCGGGCGTCAACACCTGATAGTGATCGAGCCGCAGTGCCGAGCCGCCGGCATGGCGGGTGAATTTGGTGATCATGCGCGGCTCGACCGGCATGATCGCGCAGAACTCCAGCGGCGTGCCGGCCGGATCGGTCGCCTGCAGGGTGCGGCCCTGGTGCGGCACCTCGGCCCAAGCTGCCTTGCATCTATTTGCTTCGAGGAAAGCCTTGAGCCGGTCGAGGTCATCGTCCCTGAACACCCGCAGGCCAAGCCGTGCGCAGACTGCGCCCTCGCCCTTGCGCAACACAAGGCTGTGATGACAGGCCTCCTCGACACCGCGGAAGTAGAGCGTGTCGCCCTGCTCCGCGGTCAGGATCAGCCCGATCACCTTTTCGTAAAACTGCCGGCTCGCCGCGAGGTCGCGGACGGTCAGGACGACGTGGCTCGCCCGCGTGATACGAAACCCGGGATCGTGGTTCGTGGCCGGCAAGCTCATGTGCACCTTCTGGTTTTGGCCGTTCGCGGGAACCCAACTCATTGCGAAAAACCGGCGGGCGATCAAGCAGCGTGGCGGGCAATCTCTGCCGGTCCGTGACATCACGTCACGCATTTGTATCGATTTGTTAGCAATGCCCGCCGGTGGAACCGAAACGTGAGCCGACCGTGGCACGGTCTGTGTCAATAGTTCATAGTTTGTCAAAGGTTTGCAGAGAATTCTTCGGCGCTGCGCCATGGCCAACCGCGCAAGCGACGTCGTGACGCGCAGGCAACGTAGTGAGATGCGTACCTATCTCAGATCATATTTCGCGGCCCTGTTCGCGGGTGACCTCGCGGCCTTCGGCGCACCACCGACGGATGAAGCGCTAGCCGGCCACATCCGCGCCGAGCAGGTCTCGCTCGTGCTCGGCTATTCCTTCGGCATCATGCTGGCCAACGCCTGCAACGCGCTGGTGCTCGCGGCTGCGTTGTGGCAATCGCCCGATTGGATCTTTGCGCTGGTATGGGCGGCCGCCGTGAGCAGCGCGGCACTGTTCTTCGGCCTGCAGGCGCGCGCCTCGCGCCGCATCGCCAAGCCGCAATTCGTCTCGCGCCGAACCATGTACCGGCTGGTGCGCAATGCGCTGGCGCTCGGCGCCGCCTGGGGCGTCGTCCCCGTCGCCTTCTTCGCGAACGCATCGAGCGGCGCCCAATTGGTGATCACGTGCCTTTGCGCCGGCATGCTGGCCGGCGGCGCCTTCGCCTTCTCCACCATCCCGATCGCCGCGATCGCGTTCACCGCGCCGATCTTCGTCGGCACCGCGATCTGCCTCGGCCGCGACGGCGACTTCATCTATCTCCTGACGGCGGTCCTCGTGCTGGTCTACGGCTCCGTGCTGCTGCGCGGCGTCTTCGTCAATGCGTTCGAGTTCCGCCGGCGGATCATCGCCCAGCATGAGGCCGAGCGGACGGTGCGGCAGGATCCGCTGACGCATCTGCCGAACCGCGTCGCCTTCAACGAGGCGCTCAACGGCGCGCTGAACCGGCTGTCGCGCTCGGGCGAGGAATTCGCCGTGCTGCTGCTCGATCTCGATCGCTTCAAGGAGGTCAATGACAGGTTCGGCCGTCCGGCAGGCGACGAATTCCTGGTGCAGGTTGCTGCCCGGTTGCAGCGCTGCACGCGCGCGGCCGAGCATGTCGCGCGGATCGGCGGCGACGAGTTCGCGCTGATCATGTCCAATCTGACCCGGCCCGAGGACGTGCTCGCGATCGCCGAACGGTTCGTCGCGGCCTTCGCCGATCCGTTCCCGATCGACGGATTCGAGATATCAAGCGCGATCAGCATCGGCATCGTGCTCGCGCCGCGCGACGGCAACACATCGCACGATCTGCTCAAGCATGTCGACATCGCGCTCTACCGCGCGAAGAAGTCCGGCCCCGGCACGATCTGCTTCTTCGAGGCGAGCGACGACCAATCGGCGCGCGACCGCCGCGCATTGCAGCGCGATCTGGAACAGGCGATCGAGGAGAACCAGCTGTTTCTCGTCTACCAGCCGTTCCTCGACATCCGCAAAGGCCGCATCACCGGCTTCGAGGCGCTGTTGCGCTGGCAGCATCCGGAGCGTGGCCTGATCCCGCCGAGCGTGTTCATTCCGATCGCCGAGGAGAGCGGACTGATCCACCAGCTCGGCGAGTGGGTGATCCGTCACGCCTGCGCGATGCTGTCGCGCTGGCCTGACGACATCAGGATCGCGGTGAATTTCTCCGCGGTCCAGTTCCAGAACGTCGGCATCCTGCAGACCATCGTCGAGGCGCTTGCCGAGGCGAACGTCGCGCCGAACCGGCTCGAGATCGAGATCACCGAGTCGATGCTGATCTCGAAATACGGATCGGCGCCCGCGATCCTGAACGGGCTGCTCGAGCTCGGTCTGACGGTCGCGCTCGACGATTTCGGCACCGGCTTCTCGTCACTGACCTATTTGCGCAAGCTGCCGTTCAGCCGCATCAAGATCGATCAATCCTTCATCCGGGACATGCTGACCCAGCCGGATTGCGCCGCGATCGTCAAATCGGTGATCGGCCTCGCGCAGGACCTGCAGATCGGCGTCGTCGCCGAAGGCGTCGAGACCGCCGACCAGCTCGAATATCTGCGCCAGACCAGTTGCGACGAGGTCCAGGGCTATCTGATCGGCCGGCCGATGTCGGCCGGCGAGATCACCGCCCTGCTCGATCACGATCCGCAGCACTCGGTGCACGCGGCGTAGCCTGATCGAGCGCCCGCGCGCGTCACAGCACGTCGGCGCGATGCAGTGTATCCACCGTGATGGTGCCGCGCGCCCGCGAAACGCACGCGCAGATCTTGCGGCTTTCCCGCTTCTGGTGCTCGCTGAAGAAGACGTCGCGATGGTCGATCTCGCCGTCGACACCGACCACATCCAGCGCGCAGACGCCGCATTCGCCGCGCCGGCAGTCGCTCATCACCTCATGACCGGCGTCGTTGAGCACCTCCAGCATCGAGCGGTCGTGCGGGATCACGAACTCGGTGCCCTCACCTCTGAGCCGCACGCGGAACGCCTCGGTCGGCAACAGCCCGCTCGATCCAAAGGTCTCGTAGCGCAGATCGGTCATCGCCCGGCCGGACGCCTCCCAGGCGCGCCGCGCTGCATCGAGCATCCGCATCGGGCCGCAGAACAACGTCATCGTATCCTGCGGCAAACCGCCGAAGACGCGTTCGAGGTCGAGCCGCCTGCCCTCGTCGCCGGCATGGACGATGAGGCGCTCGCCGAGCAAACCTTCGAGCATATCGAGATAGGCCGCATCGCTGCGCGTGCGCACGGCATAGTGCAGCACAACCCTGGCATCGCGACGCGCCAGCGCCTGCGCCGCGCCGACGATCGGCGTGATGCCGACGCCGCCTGCGATCAGGCAGAACTGCCGCCGCGTCCAGTCGAGCTGCACCAGCGAGGCGGGCTGCGTGATGTTGAGCCGCGCCCCCGGCGCGAGCGACCACATATAGCGCGAGCCGCCGCGGGAATCCGGCGCGCGCCGCACCGCGATCCGGTAGCCCTGCGGATCGACTTCGCCGACCATCGAATAGGAACGGGTCTGCGGCTGGCCGTCGATGGTAACGCCGACATCGATATGGCTGCCGATGGGATAGGGCGCGCCGGTGAAATGATCCGGCCGCAGCAGGAATTCGCGGATGGTGGGCGTGAGATCGCGCACAGCTTGCAGCGTCGCTGATGTCCAGGTTTCGATGAATCGCATGGCGCGCTCCGTTCAGCCTGATGTGATCAGCGCCAGCGCCGGCAGCAGATCGAGGTGGGTGCGGTTGCGCAGCGCCAGCCGCAGATTGCGCGCCGCAAGCCTTGCATGCTCGCGCATGACCGCTTCGGCGCGCGCGCCCTCGCGGTTCTCGATGGCGTCGACCACCACGCGATGATGATCCTGCGCGATCAGCAGGATCTGGCGCGCCTCGGGCAAGGCCGATTGCGCCATCACAAACGCGCTCGGCGAGGCGAATGGCAGCGCCGAGGCGCGGTCGATCTGCCGGATCAATGGTGGGCTGCGTGACAGCTCGGTGAGCAGCGCGTGGAATCGGGCGTTGAGCGCGACATAGGACGAAAACGCCTCGACCGAGATCGGATCCTGCCGCACCAGGCCTTCGATCTCGTGGAGGCATTCCTTCAGCGGCTCGAGATCGCGCGACGACACGCCGCGCTCGGCGGCAAAGCGCGCACCCAGCCCCTCCAGCGTGCCGCGCAGCTCGATCGAATCGAGAATGTCGCGCTCGGAGAATGCCTTGACCATGAAGCCGCCGGAGGGGATCGCCTCCAGCAGGCCTTCCTCCTCCAGCCGGACCAGTGCCATTCGCACCGGCGTGCGCGACACCCCGGTGATCTCGACCGCCTGCAGCTCGGAGATGCGCTCGCCCGGCCGCAGCCGGCCCGAGAGAACGAGGTCACGCAGCGCAAGCTGCGCGCGCACGGTCTGCGACACGGAGCGATCGGTTTCGCGTTCCGCCATACGGCCTACTCCGCCGCCTGCAGCTGCTGCGGCGGGTTCTCCTTCGCCACCATGCGGTCGATGACGCGCCGCGCCCACATCGCGCCGGCGTCGATGTTGAGATTGTAGAACACGCGGTCCGGATTCTCGTCCATCGCGCGCTGCTGCGCCTCCAGGATGATCTCGTCCTCGTGGAAGATGCCGGCGACGCCGTCGCGGATTTCGCTGGTCAGGCGCTGCTCGGTGATGCGGTGATTGCGGACGAAGGCCCAGAAGTAATGACAGGTCTCCTCGGTCTCCGGCGTGATGGTGTTGAGCACATAGCCATTGACGCCCTGCGAGCGATCACCTTCCGGCGCGCCCGATCCGGCCGGCGCGACGCCGACATCGATATTCACGGTGCACGGCGCCTCGAAGCGGATGATCTGCCAGCGATCGACCGGGCCCGGCTTCCGCAACTGCTTGGCCCAGAACGGCGGCGCCTCGATGCCCTGCATCCAGCGCGTCACGGTCACGGTCTTCTCGCCATGGGTGACGTCGAACGGCGCTTCAGCGACCGCATCATTGCCGATGCTCGAGCCGTGCACGAAGGTCTCGTGCGTCAAGTCCATCAGATTGTCGACGACCAGGCGGTAGTCGCATTTGACGTGAATGGTCTTGCCGTCGCCGGCCCAGGCCGGATCGTTGTTCCAGTGCATGTCGGGCACCAGCGCGGGATCGGCGAGCGCGGGATCGCCCATCCAGAGCCAGATGAAGCGATGGCGTTCGACAACGGGATAGGCGCGCACGCAGGCCGACGGATTGATCGTCTCCTGCGAGGGCATGAAGGTGCAGCGGCCCTGCGCATTGTATTTCAGGCCGTGATAGCCGCAGACCACGGTGTCGCCGTCGAGCCGGCCCTTGGAGAGCGGGACAAGGCGGTGCCAACAGGCATCCTCCAGCGCCGCGACCTCGCCGTCGCCCTTGCGGTACATCACGACATGCTTGCCGCAGATCGTCCGCGGCAACAGCGCGTGCTTGATCTCGGCATCCCAGCCGGCCGCGTACCAGGCGTTCATCGGAAAGGGGTTCGGCATGAAATCCTCCCTACGTTGCATTCTGATTGTATACATTGATACCAAATCTTCCGTGATTTCCAAGAAAATTTCTCGAATTTCCGACTGATGGAACTATCTCAGTATACATAAGCGGCAGCTATCGAACCAAACTGCGAAGAAAATCGATTTTCGATTGACGACGACACGGCCGTCCGCCAGTCTTGCCGGCCATGAACATCGGGTTGAGTTTTCGTGAGGGCTTGGCCGGCGACGGGCCGCGAAGCCTGACATCGGCGGTTCAGGAGCGGCTGCGGGCCGACATCCTGTCGACCCGGCTGCTTCCGGGCCAGAAGCTGCATATCGCAGGCCTCGCCAAGCAGTTCTCGGTCAGCCTCGCTGCCGTCCGCGAGGCATTGTCGCGCCTGGTGGCCGACGGCCTGGTGCAGGCCTCCGACCAGCGCGGCTTTCGCGTCTGTCCGGTCTCGCTCGCCGATCTCGCCGATGTCACGCAGACCCGGATCGACATCGAGGGACTTGCACTGCGGCGCTCGATCGAGCGCGGCGACGAGGCCTGGCTGTCGTCGGTCGCGGTGGCCTGGGAATCGCTCAAGGCCGTTCCGCATCGCTATCCCGACGACCCCACCGTGCATTACGAGGAATGGGTGGTCCGCCACCGCCTCTTCCATCGCGCGCTGGTCAATGCCTGCGGGTCGCAATGGCTGCTCGGCTTCCGCGACGTGCTGCATGAGCAGAGCGAGCGCTACCGGCGACTTTCGATCCGCCGCGAGGTCGGCAGGGCGCGCGACGTCCAGGCCGAGCACGCCGCGATTGTAGACGCGGTTTTCGCGCGTGATGCGGATGCGGCAGTTCGCGCATTGTCAAAGCACTTCGGCACAACCAGGGAATTCGTCGAGCTCGCTGCTCCGCGCATTGCGGAGGTCAACGGCACGTCCTGATCCACGGCACGCAAGGCGCCGCAAACAACAACAATCGATATCCGGGAGAAACAGAACCATGAGCATCACGCGCCGCCGCGCGCTGGCAGCCCTGATCGCCACCACTTTGCTGGCCGGCCCAGCCTTCGCGACCGACACGATCCGCGTCGGCTTGCCGACCAAGACCTATTGGCCGACGACGATCGCCGAGACCGCGGTCCGGCAGAAGCTGTTCGAGAAGGAAGGCATCAAGGCGGAACTGACGGTCTATCGCAGTGGCGCCGAGACCTTCGAGGGCATGGCGGCAGGCGCCGCCGACATCATCCTCGATCCGCCGTCGCTGGTATCGGCCGGCCGCAAGAAAGGCGTGATGTCGCGGATCGTCGCCAATGCGGCGATGGGCAATTTCGGCTGGCAGCTGATGGTGCCAACCAAGTCGACGCTCGAGGTCAAGGATCTCAACGGCAAGAAGGTCGGGATCACCGCGGCAGGCTCCGGCTCCGACCTGCTCGCGCTCTGGACCATCCAGGACAAGAAGATCGACTTTACCCGCGTGCCGGTCGGCGGCGGCGGGCTGGTGCCGAACCTGCTCGCCGGCAACGTCGATGCCGCCGTGGTCTATTCGCCGCTCAGCTTCCAGGTCGCCAAGTCGGGCGAGGCCAAGACCATCCTCGACTATGCGACCGCGGCGCCGCCGAACCTCACCGCGGGCTGGATCGTGCTCGACAAGTTCGCCGAGGCCAAGCCGGACGTGGTGCAGAAGGCCGTCAATGCGCTCTATGGCGCCGTGCAGTTCATGCGCGCCAACCGCGACGTCACCGTGAAGCTGATCGCCGACCTCTACGAGATGCCGCCCGAGATCGCCGCGATGGAATACGACAACACCATCATGAAGCTCGAGACCGACGGCGACATGGGCGCGGCCAATGTGCCGGCAGCGGTGCAGCTGTCGCTCGATCTCGCCAAGCTCGGCGGATTGAAGGACATCGTTCCGGTCGAGGACGTGATCTCGACCAAATTCAAGCCGGTTCCGACCAAGCCGTAAGATGCAGGCCACCCTCACCATCAAGCTCGCGCGGGTCGCGATCGTGATCGCGACCTTCGCGCTGTGGGAATTGTTGTCGCGGACCGGGCTCGCCAACCCGCGCCTGCTGCCGTCGGCATCCGACACGCTCGCAACGCTCGGCGATCTGCTGCAACGGTCGAGCGTCCGGACCGACCTTCTGGTGACCGCGACCGAGGTACTGACCGCCTTCGCGCTCGCGGTGCCGATGGGTGCGCTGATCGGCTTCCTGATCGCGGAGAACCGCTATTTTGCCGATGTCGCGAAGCCGCTGCTGTTCTTCGCCTTCAGCATCCCGAAATCGATCTTCCTGCCGATGTTCATCCTGGTGTTCGGCGTCGGCTTCGCGCAGAAGGTCGGGTTCGGCTTCTTCTCGACGATCTTCATCGTGATCATGTCGACCACGACGGCGGTGGAATCGGTCAAGGCCGAGCACCTGACGGTGGCCCGCTCCTACGGCGCCACGCGCGCGCAGACCGCGTTCCGCGTCTATCTGCCGAGCATGCTGCCGGTGCTGCTGGAAGCGCTGCGGATTTCGATGATCTTCAACCTCACCGGCGTGATCCTCGCCGAGATGTACGCCTCGCGCGACGGCATCGGCCACCAGATCGCGACCTGGGGTGAGAACTTCCAGATGAAGCAGCTGCTCGCCGGCGTCGTGATGGTCGCCGCGATCGCCATGACCTTCAATGAACTGATCAGATGGGTGGAAACGCGATGCAGCCATTGGCGAACGTGACACCGCTGAAGCCGCCGCCGCGCGCCGGCGCGATCGAGGTGAGGAATGTCGGTCAGGTGTTCCGGACCAGGTCCCAGGACGTCGTCGCGCTGGAGGACGTCTCGCTCGACATCAAGCCGGGACGCTTCGTCGTGCTGGTCGGCCCGAGCGGCTGCGGCAAGTCCACGCTGTTGATGATGATGGCCGGGTTGCGCGCGCAAACCTCGGGCACCATCACCATCAACGGCGCGCCGATTGCGCAGCCCGATCCGAATCGCGTCGGCGTCGTGTTCCAGGAAGCGAGCCTGTTTCCGTGGCTGACCGCGGAAGACAATGTCGAGTTTCCGCTGGCGCTGCGCGGCGTCGCCAAGGCGGAGCGCCGGGCCAAGGCGCAGGACGCGCTCAAGCTGGTCGGCCTCGAAGGCTTCGGCAAGCGCCACCCGCACGAGCTGTCCGGCGGCATGAAGCAGCGCGTCTCGATTGCGCGCGGCCTGGTGCAGGATCCGCCGGTGCTGTTGATGGACGAGCCGTTCGCCGCGCTCGACGAGCAGACCCGCATGACGATGGGCGACGAGTTGCTTCGCATCTGGGCCGCGACCGGCAAGACCGTCGTGTTCGTCACCCACAGCCTGACCGAGGCGGTCTATCTCGCCGACGAGGTGATCGTGATGTCGCCGCGGCCCGGCCGCATCGTCGATCAGTTGCAGGTCAATCTGCCGCGGCCGCGAACCTACGAGATGCTGAGCGGCGACGCCTTCGGCGCGCTGCGCGACCGCATCTGGCGGCACATCCGCAAATCGGCGTGAGACAGCGATGAGCGCGAAAACCCTTCGCCATCTGATCGTCGTCGGCCTGCTCGTGCTGTGGGAGCTGTTGCCGCGCGCCGGCCTGATCCCCGAGCTATTCCTGCCGTCGCTGTCCTCGACCCTGCTCGCCGGCTGGAACGAGGCGGCCGAATATGGCCATGCGCTCGCTGTGACGCTTTACGAGGTCGCGGTCTCGATGGCGTTCGCTTGCGGCGGCGGCATCCTGCTCGGCGCCATCGTCGGCAGCCTGCCGCGCCCGCGGCTGCTGATCATGCCGATGGTCTCGAGCCTCTATGCGGTGCCGCTCGTGATCCTCTATCCGGTGTTCACGGTGTGGCTCGGCATCGGCTCCGAATCCAAGATCGCCTTCGCCTCGATCTATGGTTTCCTGCCGACCATGCTGGCGACCGCAGCCGGAATTCAAACCATCGACCCGCAGCTGCTGCTCGCCGCGCGCAGCATGGGCGCGACGCTGAGCCAGCGGCTGGTTCGCGTCATCATTCCCGCCGCGATCCCGACCGTGCTGTCGGGCCTTCGGATCGGCGGTGCGCTCGTGATCGTCGGCGTGGTTGTCTCGGAGATGCTGATCTCCTCCGCCGGTATCGGTTATCTGATCTCGCGCTACCGCACCATTCTCGACAGCCCGCATGTGTTCGCCGGCGTGCTGCTGGTGTTGTTCATGGCGATCGCCTTCAACACCGCGATCCGCTGGGTCGAGCGCAAGGCCGCGATCTGGCAGACCGGAACGCGCGCCGGCCAGGGCGCCGCCGACGAGGTCGGCTCCGGCACGATGCAGCCGGCGACGTAAGGGGATCGTGACGTGTTCGACCTCACCTTGACATTCGACAATGGACCCGAGCCCGACGTGACGCCGCTCGTGCTCGATGTCCTGGGCGAGCGCGGCATCAAAACCACGTTCTTCGTCATCGGCGAGAAGCTCGGCGATCCCGCACGCCGGCGGCTCGTCGCCCGTGCGCACGACGACGGCCACTGGATCGGCAATCACACGTTTACGCACAGCACGCCGCTCGGCCGGCAGCCGGGCGCGGACACCGCACAGCGCGAGATCGGCCGGACTCAAGCCGCAATCGGTGAGCTCACTCATCCCAATCGCTGGTTCCGGCCGTTCGGCGGCGGCGGCAATCTCGACGACCGGCTGCTGAAGCCCTCGGTGGTCGACTATCTCGCCCACCACAAGCACAGCTGCGTGCTCTGGAACGCGATCCCGCGCGATTGGGACGATCCCGACGGCTGGACCGATCGCGCGCTCGAGCAATGCCGTGCGCAGCCATGGACTCTGCTGGTGCTGCACGACTTGCCGACCGGCGCGATGGCGCATCTCGCCCGCTTCCTTGATCGCGCCGAAGCCAACGGCGCCCGCTTCCGCCAGGATTTTCCGCCGCAATGCGTCCCGATGCGCAACGGCGAAATCGCGCTTCCCATCGAAGCCTATGTTTCCTCCATCGAACAGAGTGAGAGACCATGAAGATCGCAAGTTTCAAGGCGGCGGGCACCGCAAGCTACGGCATCGTGACCGACGCGGGGGTGATCGACGCCGGCAAGCGGCTCAGGGCGCATCCAACACTGAAGGCGCTGCTGACATCAGGTTCGCTGGACCAACTGAAGAAGCTGCTGGACGAACGCCCCGACCACGCGCTCAGGGATGTCGAGCTGCTGCCGACCGTGCCCGATCCCGACAAGATCTTCTGCATCGGCGTCAACTATGCGACGCACCTCGCCGAGAGCGGCCATCCGACGCCGCCGCATCCGATGATCTTCACCCGCTTCGCCAACAGCCAGGTCGGCGCCGGCCAGCCGATGATCCGGCCGCTGGAATCCGAGCGCTTCGACTATGAGGGCGAAATGGCCGTCATCATCGGCAAGGCCGGCCGCCGCATCCCGCGCGAGGCCGCGCTCGGCCATGTCGCCGGCTATGCCTGCTACAATGACGGCAGCATCCGCGACTGGCAGCGCCACACCTCGCAATTCGCACCGGGCAAGAATTTCGTCGGCACCGGCGGCTTTGGACCGTGGATGGTGACGACCGATGAGCTGACGGACATCAGCCAGCAGCACATCGCGACCCGCCTCAACGGTGTCGAGGTGCAGGCCGCGCCGATCTCCGACCTTGTGTTCGACGTCGCCACCCTGATCGCCTATTGCTCGACCTTCACTGAGCTCGTGCCGGGCGACGTCATCGTCACCGGCACCACCGGCGGGGTCGGCGCCTATCGCACGCCGCCGCTGTGGATGAAGGAAGGCGACGTCGTCGAGGTCGAGATTTCCGGCATCGGCGTGCTGCGCAACCCGGTGAAGGACGAAACCGCGGCAAGCGCAACGCGCGCGGCCTGATCCGGCCGCACAACAACAAGAAGGAGGACATCATGAACCTGCCCAAGCATCTGCTGCCGACCACCGTCGTCGGCAGCTATCCGCAGCCGGAATGGCTGGTCGATCGCGCGATGCTGTCGAAGTCGGTCCCGCGCACCCGCATGCACGCGATGTGGCGCCTGCCGGCCGAGCATCTGGAGGAAGCACAGGACGACGCGACCATCGTGGCGATCCGGGACATGGAGCGCGCCGGCATCGACATCGTGACCGACGGCGAAATCCGCCGCGAGAGCTACTCCAACCGATTCTCTACCGCCCTTGAGGGTGTCGACGCCGACAATCCGGCGATGATCACCGCACGCACCGGCAACACGCAGACGCCGGTGCCCCGCGTGGTCGGCCCGGTGAAGCGCAAGGGACCGGTGGAGCTGCACGACATGCAGTTCCTGCGCAAGAACACCGACCGTGCCGCGAAGATCACCCTTCCCGGCCCGTTCACGATGAGCCAGCAGGCCAAGAACGAGTTCTACAAGGACGACGAAGAGCTCGCGATGGCGTTCGCCGAGGCCGTCAATGCCGAGGCTCGCGACCTCGAGAAGGCCGGCGCCGACGTCATCCAGCTCGACGAGCCCTGGGTACGCAACAATCCGGAGCTGGCGAAGCGCTACGCGGTGAAGGCGATCAACCGCGCACTGCAGGGCATCACCATCCCGACCGTGGTGCACCTCTGCTTCGGCTACGCCGCTGTGGTGCCGGGCTCGACCAAGCCGGCGGGCTACTCCTTCCTCGCCGAACTCGACGACACCATCGCCGATCAGATCTCGATCGAGGCGGCCCAGCCGAAGCTCGATCTCGGCGTGCTCAGGGATCTGTCGTCGAAGAAGATCATGCTCGGCGTCCTCGATCTCGGCGATCCCGAGATCGAGCCTGCCTCCGTCGTCGCCGATCGCATTCGCAACGGCCTGAAGCATGTGCCGGCTGAGCGGCTGGTGGTCGCGCCGGACTGCGGCATGAAATACATGCCGCGGCAAGTCGCGTTCGGAAAACTGAAGGCGATGTGCGATGCGGCCGCGGTGGTCAGGAAAGAGATCGGCTAGGCCGCCGAAACATCAAGAGACAAGATCGGTCGCCAGCGACGCTGGCGGCATCACGAGTTCGACGCCGAGCGGGTCGAGGCCGACTGGACATCCTTGATATTGATGACGACGGCGATGCGCTTGATCATGCCGCTGCGATAGGCCTGCAGGAACCTGTCGTAGTGCTTGACCGAGATGCAGCCGTTGGAGTCGCCGTTCGGCCCGAGCATGTAGCTGTGGACCAGCAGGCCGACGCGCCCGAACGTATCGCTGCCATCGACCGGCGTCATGCGCAGCGCGGGCACGCCGTGGAACAGCTTCTCGCGCGGCTTCATCTCATAGATGCCGGGCGGCGTTGCACCGGCGTTGCGGGCGTTCACATGCGCCGGATCGTCGAGCAGATTGCCGAGCCCCGAATGCGCTTCGAACTTGGTGCCGTCGGGCATGTACACGATGCGGCCGGTGATGTCGTAGACCGCCGTGGTGCTGTCATAACCGAGCTTGCCGAGATCGGGGCTCGGGCCGGACAACAGGCCGTCATTCGGATCGATCGAGGCCAGCTGCAATTTGCCCGGCATCATGTCGGCGATCTTCTGCAGGAACGTCCGGTTGTCGCCCTGCTGCACCGGCGCCTGCGGCGGCAGCGGCTGATCGTTGCGCGCGAGCAGATTGGCCTCGGCCGGGCGCGACCGCGGCATCGGCACTGCGGGCGTCGTCGTCACCGTGGTCGTTGCGGCGACCGACGCGGTCGCCGGCTCGCTGCTGGTCGGCAATTCGGTCTGCGTGTCGCGCAGCTGACCGGACAGCGCGTCCTCGATCTGGCCGAACTCGGAATTGAAATCGCCGCGGCTCGAACGGAACCCGCGGCGCAGAGGATAATAGAGCGAAGCCGTGTTGATCGTGGAGCGAGAGCCGAAGCGGTCGTCGAAATTCAACGAGGCGGTGGTATTGGCGAGCGCCGGTCCATGCAGCCACGCGGTCGGGTCGATGCCGACCATCCAGGCGGCAAGGCCAGACGACAGGACGAGCGCGCTCACGGCGAACGCCGTGCTGCCCACCAGAGACATGCCGCGGCTTGACCTGCGCCCGGCAGCTTTCGTCGTACGTTGACCCATCATCCCCAAGTTCGGTGTTCTGGGGCCTGTTAGTCGGCCCACGTGGGATTCACCGATCACTCATCATATCAGGGAATTAGAGTAAGGCATAATCGAGACGGAGCCGGCAACGACAGGATTTTTAAACGTTTTTCGGATGGAAAGTGCCGGGGAATCAGCCCCGCAAGGGCTGAAACGGGTGGAAAAGTCCCGATTCGGGACAATTTCGGCGACTCAGGCGATCTTTTCTTCCCGGAGGGTCAGCACCGGGACCGGCTTCCCGATCGCGTAGCCCTGCACGTAGTCGACCCCGATCTGGCGCAGCTCGTCCAGGATCGCGAGGCTCTCGACGAACTCGGCGACCACCTGCTTCTGCATGATCTTGGCGGTCTTGGTGATCATCTCGACCATGGCGCGATCGACCTTGCTGTTCAGGATCTCCTTCACGAACGAGCCGTCGATCTTGATGATGTCGACCGGCAGGTGCTTCAGATAGGCGATCGAGGACATGCCGGTGCCGAAATCGTCGAGCGAGAAGCTGCAGCCGATCTCGCGCAGCCGCGCGATGAATGTCTGCGCCTCGTCGAGATTGGAAATCGCGCTGGTCTCGGTGATCTCGAAACACACCACGGCCGGCGACACATCATGCTCGGCAAAGAGCCCGGCGACGAAGTCGACGAAGTCGCTGTCACCGATGGTGGCGCCGGACAGGTTGATGGCGTAGCTCGCGATCTTGCGCGGATGGTGCTTGCGATCGGCGATGACCTCGAAGGCGCGCCGCACCACCCAGCGGTCGATCAGCGGCATCAGTCCGTAACGCTCGGCGGCGGGCAGGAAGCTGCCGGGGGGCACCAGGGCGCCGTTCTCGTCGCGCAGGCGCAGCAGCAGCTCGCGCCGGTCGTTGCCCTTCAGCATGCCGTTCACCGGGCGGATCTCCTGCTCGTAAAGGCAGAAGCGGCCCTCGTCCAATCCCTTGCGGATGCGATTGACCCAACTCATCTCGGCAACCCGCACCGCCATGCCGGTATCGGACGGACGGTGCTCCTGGACGCGGTTGCGCCCCTTGTCCTTGGCAAGGAAGCAGGCGACGTCGGCGAGCCGCAGCGCATCCTGCACGCCGGCGCTGTCGGCAAGCCCGACCAGGCCGATGCTTGCGCTGATCCGAAAGCTCGAGCCCTCATGGACGAAGTTCGACTGCTCGACCACCGCCCTGATCCGCTCCGCGACATCGGCGGCAACGTCGTGCGTGGCGGAGCCGTCGTCGCGCAGCAGAATGCCGAATTCGTCGCCGCCGAGACGCGCGACCAGCCCGCTGTCGCCGACCTCGGCGGTCAGCAACCGCGCCACCTGTCTCAGCAGCCGATCGCCGGCCATGTGGCCGCAGGTGTCGTTGACGATCTTGAACTGATCGAGGTCGATCAGCATAAGGTCGGCGCCCACGCCGTCCGCGCCCGACATCGCCTGGTGCAGCTCGAACTCGAACTGCCGCCGGTTGGCAAGGCCGGTGAGCGCGTCATGGGAGGCGGCCCAGGCCAGTTCCTCGACCAGCCGCCGCTCGGCGGTCATGTCGTGAATGATCATGACGCGGCCGGCCGGTTCGCCGGCATGCACGATCGGGGTCTCGACCACCGAGACCGGCACGCTGGATTGATCCGGTCGCACCAGAAGCTGCGGCCGGCTCTCGCTATCGGCCTCGGCCGTCTGGAACGATCCGCGCACCGGCTGCTCGGCGATGTTGAACAGCGACGAAAGCTGCCATCCGGTCACGTCCTGCCCCGCCGCAATCAGCCGCTGCGCGGCGGCGTTCATGTAGCCGACGCGATCGTCCTGCGTGGTCACGATCACAGCATCGCCGATCGAGGCCAGCGTGAGCTGGGCGCGCTCCTTCTCGACGGCGAGCGCGGTCTCGGCAAGCCAACGTCGCCACAGCATCCGCCGCGTGTGGAACAGGACGATGCCGGCAAGGCAGGCCGCGATCACGAGATTGACCAGCAGCAGCAGCGCGGAGACTTGACGCGACGCCTTGCCCAATTCGTCCGAGAAATCGACGGCAAGCGTGCTCAGTGCGGCATCGACCGCACCGATCCGCTCGGCCCAGTGCTTGATGGCCGCAGCCGAAGGATCATGCAGCGCGACGTCGTTCGCGGCCTCGTTCCTGATCTCGATCAATTGATCGAGCAGCGCATCCGAATTCCGCCACGCCGTCACCGCGCCGGCTACGTGGTGCATCTTGCGGAAATATTTGAACAGCCAGATCAGGCCGCCGATGTCGTCATCATGATTGCCCGCTTTGGCGAAACCGGCGCGGGCCACGGCATCGTTATTGCCTGGCGATTCCAGCGCGCGCCGCGCCGTGCGGTCGGCCAGCGGCACCGCGATCGCGGCGTCGAACTTCTGCAAATAGAGCGGCGCGCCCGTGCTGACATAGGTCTGGAGGTAGTGAATGGCGTCCTTCTGGCCCTTCGACCACATGCTTTCGCCCGCCACATAGGCCCGGACCGCGGACATCACCTGCAGGCTGCCCGCCGACAGGCCGCCCAGCAGCAGCACGATCGCCAGCAGAGGGCCGACGACCCGCCACAGCGCCCAGCTACGGAATGAAAAGAACATGCCCAATGCGCCCGACCCTGAAATTGTCGGGTGAATCTAGGAATGGCGGCTTAACCTCACGTTGCAAAACGCGATGAGTTTGAAGCGACTTGGTTGTAGTTGGAATTGCGTCAAACTTTACGCATCCGGCCAACCGGGCCCGCAGCGCTCAGGGACGCAATGTCGGCGAGGTATTCGGCGCCGGCGCCTGCTCCATCTCGGCCTCTTCGGGCAACTTGTCGGCATGGACGGCGAGCGGCGTCCCGATCCAGAGCGGATCGTCGCGATGATCGCGGCGCGGATTGGTGGTGTTGGGATGGACCAGGATGCTCAGGCTCCCGTGGTTGAGCATCAGCCACGGCACCAGGGTCGGAAACAGCTCGGCCGCGAACGCCACCTGATACATCGCCTGATCGTGCGGGCCGACCTTGACGTCGTGCCAGCGCCCGAGCGTGACCAGGAAACGCTCGCCCATCCAGTTCCGCAGGCGTTCGGCCTCGCCCCGGCTGGTTGCGGGATCGTAATAGACATGGGCGTGGTAGCTCGCGATCTCGCCGATCGCCCGTGGCGCGTCCGTCATCTCACCTCTCCTCCTGCGGCCGATCACCTGCGCCGCAGCACGCTGAACTGGAACGACTGCGTCGCGCCCCACGGCGTGACGTGCCGGTGCGCCTCATGCGCGATCAATTCGAATGCCGGACCGATGGCCCGGCCGAGCGCTGCGGGATCATAGCGCTGCACCGGCAGCCCGCTGCATTTCTCCGGACCGTCCAGCGCGAAAGTGCCGATCACGGCGTGGCCGCCTGCCTTGACGCCGCGATGCAGTCGCTCGAGATAGGCCGCGCGATCCTTTTCCTCGACAAGAAAGTGAAACGCCGCACGATCGTGCCAGATGTCGAAGGCTCGCGGCGGCTGCCAGACCGTCGCATCATCGGCGACCCAGCGCACCGCTTCGCCTGCCGCGCCGATCCGCTCCCGCGCGCTCGCCAGCGCCGCCTCGGAAAGATCGAGCACGGTCAGATCGTGAAAGCCGCGCGCCAGCAGCGCATCGACGAGGCGCGAGGCCCCGCCGCCGATGTCGATAATCGACGCGTCAGGGCCCGGCGCTGCGGATTCGATCAGGCGCAGCGATGGCTGCGGATCGGCTTGCGACCAGCTCACCTGCTGCTCGCCCTTTGTCAGATAGACGGTCTGCCAATGCGATTGACGATCAGACGCGGCCATGGCGATATGTCCCGAAAGCGGCGGCAACCTGCGTTGCGTACGGTTAACCATGAGCTAGGCGCGGCGGTATCCCGCGTCAACCGGCAGCAACCGGCACGCACGGCCACATGGCGGCAAATGCCCGCATTTGCATCGCCGCATTTTCCATCTAACCTCACCGGCAGGTTGAGATCGGGGCGCCCGGGGATGGCCAATTTCGGCTGGACACGCGTCAACAGGCCTGCACAGACGGAGGACGCCGCCAGCGGCTTGCGCGGCCTCACCGACCCATCGGCGTTTCTCGCCGCGCTCGACAAGGTGGTGCCGCGCTATCTCGATCTCGCCGACAACGGCGTGCTGGTCTATCCGGCCTGCAAGCGCAAGCCCGGCGATCTGCTCGGCGATGCCAGGGCGATCTGGGAGCACACCCGCCTCGAAGCGGTGCGCTATATCCCGATGGTGCCGCGGAAGGAACCCGCGCTGCTGACCGATCCGGCCCGCCAGGCCGAGACGATCGATGCCTTCCTGCGCCAGCAGGCACACGACAAAACCGTGGTCGATTTCACGGGAACGGCGATCGAGGACTACGGCATCGCAATCTACGCCGCGCTGAACTGGCTGAACCATTGCGGCGCCATCGTGAATGCCGATCCGCAGAAATTCTCGGGCACGCTGCGAAGCTTCCGCAAGGTCATGGTCGTCGCCCGGCAGTGGTGGGCGCTCGACGGCGCCGCAGAGCGCTGCCGACAGATGCTGGAGGCGCGCGAGCGACCGCCGCTGGTGTTCTTCCTGTTGTGGGCCGAATGCACCAACCTGGCGCGCGAGATTGCGATCGCCGCGGCCGGTGCGGCGGCGACCGAGGACAGCATCGCGCGCATGCGCGCAGCCGACGATCCGGAACAGCTGTAGCGAAGCGGCGGAGCCCCCGGTTCAGGCAACAGGGTCCGCGTCGGCGGACACCACCAGCAGATCCTTGGACTTGCGCGCGATCAGGCGGCCGAGATCGCCCTGCTTGTAGCTCTCGACGAACTTGATGGCGAAGCCGTTCGGCAGATGCCGGACCACGCGCCCGACGCAGGCACCGATCGCCAGCGGCATGCCGACCGGCGGCTGCACCGCGGAGGACACCGCAGCGCCCGACAGCGACATGTCGATGATGAGGCAGCTCTGCACGGTGCCATCCGCCAGCGTCAGCATGGCATGCGGCGCGACCGGAACGAAACGCGGATTGTTGCGCGCCTCGCGCACGCTCGGATCCTTCTGCTTCTTCTCGATCCAGGTCAGCTTGTCGGCGAACTTCTCGCGCCTCGCATGCGTCATCTCGAGCTCGAGCAGGAAGCTGCCGCTCATCGTGTCGGTGATGCAGCCCTCGAACTTGCCGAACTCCTCGAAATACGAGGTCAACCGGTCGCCGACCTTACCGACGACCGGCACGTCCACGATCATGCGGAACGGCGAGACGCGTGTGGTGCGGCAGGCGAAGGTGCGTAGCTTGCCCTGCGCGTCATACCAGTTCGGCAGCGTGTAGCTGCCGTTGACCGTGATCCTGACCGCGCGTTGCTTGAGGAACTTCTCGACAGACACGACTGGACCTCGCCCAAGGCGATGTGAGTGCACGGAGTTCGGGGCTGACCGACATCCCGGGTCGGTCTGGTGGTGGGGACATCCGCTACCGGCGCGATGGCAGCGGGAAGGCTGCGGCACGCGTCCCAGCGTGCCGCGGGAGGGTCCTGGCGCGCAGGTGCGTACAGTCGTACCGTTGAAAAACTAGGAAAAAGTTAAACCGGGACGGAGCGCGGGCGGCGCACTCTATGGCGCAACCCTTACGCGGCAGTTTATTTTGCGAGCCGTACAACTACCGGGAGAGTCGTTGCACGCCGCTGCAATCGCGCCGTGCCCTAAACCGGCTGCCTCGGCTTCCGGCCGGGTGCTAGGCTTGATGCAAATCAGAGCGGACCTCACATGGCAAACATCTCGGACAAATCGCTTGCCGACGGCAAGATCCTGCAAAGCGTGGTCGACGGCGTCGGCGTCATCACCTTCAACAATCCCGACAAGCGCAATGCGATGTCGCTGGAGATGTGGGAAGGGCTCGGCGAGGCGTTGATCGCCTTGCGTGACGATCCGGCCGTCCGCGTCGTGATCCTGGTCGGCGCCGGCGACAAGGCCTTCGTGTCGGGCGCCGATATCAGCCAATTCGAGAAGACGAGACACAACGCCGAAGCCTCCGAGGAATATTCACGGCGCAGCGCCGCCCAGCGCGCTTTGCTCGCCGATTACCCGAAGCCAACCATTGCCTGCATCCGCGGCTTCTGCCTCGGCGGCGGCATGCAGGTGGCGATGCTGACCGATATCCGCATCTCCGGCGCCAGCGGCCAGTTCGGCATTCCCGCCGCCAAGCTCGGCATCGCCTATGGCTATGACGGCTTGCGCCATCTGGTGTCGCTGGTCGGCCCGTCCTGGGCGCGGCTGATCATGTACACGGGGATGCGGATCGATTCCGCGGAAGCGCTGCGCATCGGCCTCGTCGATCGCGTGCTGCCGGATGCCGAACTCTGGGACGCGACCATGGAGATCGCGCGCACCATCTCGGGCAACGCGCCGCTGGCGATCAAGGCCGCCAAGATCACCATCGCGCAGGTGCTGAAGGATCCCGCCGATCGCGATATGGCCGCGATCAAGCAGATCGGCATCGACTGCATGGACAGCGCGGATTTCCGCGAAGGCCGCAACGCCTTCATGGAAAAGCGCAAGCCGCAGTTCAAGGGCCGGTAGCGGCATTCTTACCTCGCCCCGCTTGCCGGGAGAGGTCGCATCGCATCAAAGATGCGATGCGGGTGAGGGGGAGCTTCCGCGAACGCCGCTATCACCGTTGATGCCGTGACAGCCCCTCACCCCAACCCTCTCCCCGTAAGAACGGGGAGAGGGAGAACGAGGAATCTCAATCGCCTTCGCCCAGCCCTTGCCGACTACTTCTTCTCGTTGACCGGCACCGTGTAATTGAGGATCAACCGGCCGCCATCGGGATAGATGGTCTGGCCGGTGATGTAGGAGGCATCGTCGCTGGCGAGGAATGCGACGACCGAGGCAACCTCGCTCGGCTCGCCGCAGCGGCCGGCAGGCGTGCGCGACAGCACGCTGCGCCGCGCGTCCTCCGACGAGAAGATCGCCGTCGCCACCATCTCGGTCAGGATCGTGCCGGGCCCGACCGCCACGACGCGAATACCGTGCGGCGCCAGCGCCACGGCGGCGACCGAGGTGAGCTGCTTCATCGCGCCCTTGGACATCGCGTAGGTCGCAAGCGAGGGAATCGCGAGCAGCGCGTTGACCGAGGACATGTTGACGACGACGCCGCCGCCGCCCTGCGCGATCATCTGACGCGCCGCGGCCTGCACGCCGAAGAATGCGCCCTTGAGGTTGATCCCCATCACGTCGTCGAACTCGGCCTCGGTGATGTCGAGGAAATCGCGGTTGCGCGCGACGCCGGCATTGTTGACCATGACATCGAGCCGGCCGAACTCCTTCACCGCAGTGGCGACGATGCGATCAACATCGGCGCGCTTGCTGACATCGGCTTCGACGGCCCGCAACTGATCGACATGTCCGAGCTCCTGGGCGGTGTGGACCAGCCCGGCGGCATCGACGTCCGAGATGACGACCCTGGCGCCATCGGACAGGAAGCGCGCGGCGCAGGCCTTGCCGATACCACGCGCCGCGCCGGTGATGGCGACGACCTTGCCGGAATTCTTCATGGGAGTCCTCCAAGACAAAACTGTTCACGGAGCAATAGCGCATTGCGCGGCGGCAGGGAACGCGGCGGATTCTCCGCGCGCAGTGCTCAGGATTTGATGCGCGCGAGAATCCGGTCGGCCTCGGTCCGCCAATCGGCGCTGCGGGCGAAGTCCGCCGTGCCCTTAGCCCCGAACACACCCTCGTCCGCCAGATCGGCGATCCAGCCCTGCCGCTCGGCGGTCCCGGACGCGGACCATGGCGTCAGCCCGGCCTCGCGCACGGTCGCCGCCACCTCGCGCACCTCCTCGGCACGCCGCCGGCCGTGCTCGATCACCCGCTGGAAGAAATAGGCGCCCTGCTTCTCCCAATCGATGCCAGGGAAGGTCTCCTTGAGCGAGGCCAGCACCGCATCCTCGACGCCATAGGCGCGCGCGGTGGTGAAGCTCTCGATCACCATCGCCTCCAGCCCCTTGATCATGATGCTGCGGCACATCTTGACCGCCGAGGACACGCCAAGCTCGTCGCTCGCGACCTTCGCCGCGAAGCCGAGCGCGACCAGGAGCGGCGCCAGCTCCCGCGCGCCTTGGCCGCCGAGCAGCAGCGGCACCTTGATCCGGTACGGCGGCAGCGAGGTCATCACCGCGCCCTCGACATAGCGGCCGCCGGCGCCATCGATGTGGGCCGCCGCGCGTTGCTTGGCGCCCGGCGAGGCCGAGTTGAAATCGAGAAACCAGGCGCCGTTCCGGATCGCGGGCGCAGAGGCCTCGGCCACCGGCACCGCCTGGCTCGCCGTCACCGCCGAGATGATGAAATCGGCCCGCGCCGCGAGCTCGGCATGCGATTGCGCAAGCACGACGCCGATCTCCGCCGCATGTGCGCGCAGCGGCGCGCCCTGCCCGCGGTCGAGCTTGATGTCGTAGGCTGCGACATGGATGCCCTGCTGGCGCAGATCTTCGGCCAGGATCTGGCCGACCTCGCCATAGCCGAGCATGCCGACCTGCCACTGCCGCGGATCGCTGGAGATGGTCATCAGTTCAAGTCCCGTGTTGTGTCGTCGAACAGCTCGTCGACCGTGACGCGCCCGGGGATCAGCGCCTGCTGGACGCAATAGTCGATCATCCGTTCGAGCGGCTTGCGGTTCGCCTCGACGCCGAACGGCAGCATGTCAGGCACGCTCGCCGGACCGGGCTCTGCCTTGCTGTGCTTGAGGAGATCGTAGAGGCTGCGCACTACATCGGGCCGCGACGTCGCGAGCCGCGTTGTCACCACGACCAGGTGATTGACCGGCACGACGCCATGCCGCGCGTACCACCGCGCTGCCTCAGCAGTCGGATCGGCGAACAACGGCTTGAGCGCCGGATCATTCGAGGTCTCGCCCAGCACGGCGTCGAGCTCGCCGCGCTTCAGCATCTCGATAATGCTGCTGTCCTTCGGCGCGCGTTCGGTGCGGTCGACATATTCGGCGACATGCGGGTCCTCGAAGGTCACCCAATTGATCCTGTCAAGGTTGACGCCATGGTCGTTGGCGAGGATGCCGCGCACCCACGCTCCGGTCGTGGTCGTGAACGAGCGGATACCGACCCGCTTGCCTTCGAGATCGGCAGGCGTGAGCGTGCCGCGATCCGCGCGACAAAGCGCGTGGCCGTGCTGGAAGCGGCCGACCATCGCCGCCGGCAGCAGCACCAGCGGCTTGCCGTACGCGCGCGCCATCAGATAGGTCACGATCGCCATCTCGCAGACGTCGAAGGCCTGCTCGCGCACCATCGGCTTGAACGCGGCATTGGTCGGCGTGAACTCGGTGAAGTCGAGGTCGAACAAATCCGAGCCCAGCTCACCGCGCTTTACCGCCCGGACGTGCGGGTGATTGCCAAGCACCGTGCGCAACCGAAGCTTCTCCATGGCGACGAACTCCGCGGGTCAGGTCAACGCTCGTCCTGGAGCAAAGCCCGGCGCCTTGCGCAGCGCTGATATCGCCGGATCGAGCGGCGGGGCTTGCAGCGCGGCGACAGTTGCGCGCACCAACTCCTCGATGGCATGGCCGGCATCGGTGCCGTCGGCACTGCCGCGCGACAGGCGCGACACGCGCTCCGGCGTCACCAGCGTGTAGTAGAGCGCGCCGAGCAGGAAGTGGCCGCGCCAGACCAGGTCGGTGCGCGGAATATGCGGCAGGCTTTCGTGGATCGCATCGATGAAGGCGTGGCTGGTGTCGTCAAAAGTCTGCGCGATGATCTTGCGCACGACCTCGTTGCCCTCGGCCGACATGATCGCGCGCAGCCGCGTGAACCGCGTGCCGCCGCCGGCGAGATCGCTGCCCGAGGTGAAGGCCGGCAGCACATAGGCGCGCACGATCGCCTCCAGCCGGTCCTGCAAATCGCGCACCCGCCGCGCCGCTGCCAGAAGCTCCGAGCGCCGCCGGTTCATCGGGCCGCAATGGCGGCGATAGATTTCCAGCAGCAAACCGTCCTTGGTCTTGAAATGATAGGTCACGCTGCCGGGATTGGCGCCGGCGGCCTGCGCGATGTCGCGCACCGAGACGGCGTTGAAGCCGTAGGTCGAGAACAACTCCTCCGCCGCGGCGAGAATCGCCTCGCGCATGTTCGGCTTGCGGGTGCTGACGGCCTTTGCGTCGGCCTTGACGTTGGACTTGGTGGGCTTGCGGACCATATTTGTACTATCGTCCAAATATTCAGGTCGCGTCAACAAGGCGGCCCGCGGGCCCGCGATCAGGACAGTTTGACGTCAGGCTCGGCCCGGCCGCGCGCGGCGGCATCGAGCAGAAAGGTCTGGCCGTGCCCGGGATCGGCCGCGCGCTGCGCTTCATCCATGTCCTGCCAGGCCGAGGTGACCAGCACGCGCGAGAAATCGCGGCCGACAAAGGCCGGGCAACTCGATTGCTTCGCCGGCACCTTCAGCGAGCGCAGATGCCGGCCGCTGGGATCGTAGATATCGACGCAGCCGCCGCCCCAGCGCGCGTTCCAGATCATCCCGTCGGCATCGACGACCGCGCCGTCGAGCCCGCCGATGCCGCGATGCCTGATCAAATCGATCGGCTCGCCGGTCGGCAATCCCGTTGCCGGATCGAGCGGCACACGATGCAGGACGTTGGTCGCGGTGTCGGCGAAGTAGCCGACGTCGCCCGCGGGCGAAAAGCAGATCGCATTCGGGATCGTGATCCCGGGATAAAGCCGCGTGATGCGCCCCTTATGCAGCGCATAGATCGCGCCGGCGCCCTGCTCGGCATTGCGCCCCATGGTGCCGAGCCAGAAGGTGCCCGAGGGATGCACGCGCGCATCGTTGGAGCGCGTCGCCGGATTGTCGGCCTCCAGCGCGGCAAACAGCTCCAGGCGTCCGTCGGCGACCTGCCGGACGTAAACTCCGTCTTCGGTCAGGATCAGCTGCCGCTCGCCATCGATCCGCGCCAACGCGCTCGCCATCTTCGGCAGCGCGTGAATGATTGTGCGGCGATCTGCAAAGCGATGCTCGAACAGGCGACGCTCGCGGATGTCGAACCACCAGGCGGTATCGGTTGATGCGTCATAGGTCGGGCCTTCGCCCAGATGACAACGCTCGGCTGACAGCACGGATGTCGGCACCTCGTCGATTGGCGGCTCGGCGGCACGGTCGGTCATTGCGCACTCACACGGTTGAAAAGCGGTAGACGATACTACGCTGGTAGATCTGGCCAGGGTCGAGCCGCGCCGACGGGAAATCCGGCCGGTTCGGCGTATCCGGCCAGGCGTGCGGCTCGAGACACAGTGCGTCGGACTGGCGGTAGAGCCGGTCGCCCTTGCCGGCGGTCGAGCCGTCGAGGAAATTGCCGGAATAGAACTGCAATCCCGGCTGATCGGTGAACAGCTCCATCACGCGGCCGCTGTGCGGCGCCTCGAGGCGCGCGGCAAAGCGAAGGTCCGTCCCTGAGGCGAGACAGAAATTGTGGTCATAGCCGCGCCCGAGCCGTAGCTGCTCGTCATTCATCCTGATCCGCGCGCCGATCGCGGTGGGCTTGCGGAAGTCGAACGGCGTGCCGTCAACCGGCCACGGCGGTGCTGGTAACGGAATCGCCGTGGCGTCCACGGCGAGGAAATGGTCAGAGGCGATCGTCAGCCGATGATCGAGGATCTGCATGCCCGAGCGCGCGCCGTCGAGATTGAAGAAGCTGTGATTGGTGAGATTGATGTAGGTCGGCCTGTCGGTGGTCGCCTCGTAGGTGACTGCGAGTTCCATCGGACCGCGGACGCGATAGGTCACGCGCGTCTGAAGATTGCCCGGATAGCCCTCTTCGCCATGCGGGCTCTCGCGCTCCAGCACCAGCGTCGGCGCTGGATCGTCCGACAGTTCGACGATCCGCCACAGCCTGCGATCAAAGCCCTGCGGCCCGCCGTGCAGCGCGTTGGGGCCGTTGTTGGCCTCGAGGTTCACCGTCTCGCCATCGAGCACGAAGCGCCCGCCGGCGATCCGGTTGGCATAGCGCCCGATGGTTGCGCCGAAGAATTTGCGCTGCGCGAGGTAACCGTCGAACTCGTCGTGGCCCAGCACGACGTCGTCGCAACGGCCGTCGCGATCGGGCGTGAGCAGCGCTTGCAGCGTGGCGCCGAAGGGTAGGATGGCCGCTTCAAAGCCGTGTTCGCCGCGCAACGTCACGCGTTCGACCACTGTGCCGTCGTGCAACTTGCCGAATGGCGCGCGAGCAATGCTGGCTGATGTCATTGTCAGTCCTCGAACGCCTCGACGAAGCGCCGTCGCCCCAGCATGAAGCTATCGGCGGCGAGCCGCAAGGGTGCGAGGTCGACATCGGATTTTCCGTCCGACGTCAGCGCCACAAAACGCCGGTACAGCGCCGGATATTCCTCGTCGGTGGCATCGACCATCAACCTGTTGCCATCGCGCAGCTGCCGTCCGCCTTTCGACAGCATCACGGGCCCGGCCTCGGTCTCGCACAGGATGTCCCAGCTCGGCGGCCCGCTCTGGCGAAAATCGAATTCGGCGTGGATCGGCAAGCCGTTCGCATCGGACAGTTCAATTGCTGCTGCAATCGGCGTCTCCCGATTGGCGGGAAAGTCCAGCACCGCACTTTTGACAAAGACCTGAGACGGCAGGATCTCGGTCAGGATCGATAGCGCGTTGATGCCGGGATCGAACACGCCGAAGCCACCCGCCTCGAAGATCCATGTCTGGCCGGGATGCCAGACGCGCACGTCTTCCTTCCAGATAATGGTGACCTTGCTGATCGTGCGTCCGGCGAGCAATTTTCGCGCCGGACCTACCGCGGGTGCGTAACGCGAATGCCAGGTCGCGAATAATGTCCTGTTCGCCTCATGCGCGGCCGCGATCAACGGCGTGAGCTCGCTCACCGTGGCGCCCGGCGGCTTCTCCAGCAGCACATGCTTGCCCGCGGCGAGCGCCATGGCTGCCTGCACATGACGCACCTGCGGGGGCGTGCACAGCGCGACCGCATCGATCTCCGGCCCGTCGCGCAACAACTCCGTCAGATCGCGGAAATGCGGCAGGCCGGATGGGGTCTTGGCAGGATCGACCACGGCGACGAGTGCGGCGCCTGACGTCTTCGCGATCGCAGACACGTGCTGCCGGCACGCAATCTCGCCGAAACCGACGATGGCGATGCGAAGCAGGTCGCTCATGGCCGTCCTCGCGTTGCTGCCCGCCCGGCCGGCCGATGCCGCCAGGCGAGATCCAGCGCCGAATACCAACGGCATGATCCGGGTTTGGTTGCAAACATGCAAGCCCACGACGCCTTGTTGTGCGACGCGCGGCTGGGGCATCGGTTCTGATCCACCAAAATCCATGCTCCAGGCCGTTGTTTTGCCGCGATTTCTTCGCGCGAACCGTTGGGACGCGCTCACCGCGCTAGCGCGCGGCTTCGAATCCGCCGAGCACCGCCGTCAGATTGGCACCGAGGATGTCGGAGAGATAGCCGCCTTCCTGCACCAGCACCGTCGGCAGGCCGAAGCGGGCGAGCGCCTCGCCGATCCGCCGGAAGCCGTCGGTGGTGACGGCAAGGCCCGCCAGCGGGTCCTTCTCGGAGGCGTCGAGACCGAGCGCGACCACGAGCGCGGTCGGCGCGAAGGAACGGATCGCCTTCTCCGCCAGAGCGAGCGCCTTGATGTAGTCGTCGTCGCCGGTGCCCTTGGCGAGGGGAATGTTGAGATTGGTGCCGAGCCCGGGCCCGGCGCCGCGCTCATGCGCGTAGCCCCAGACGAACGGGTAGAAGAACGATGGATCGGCGTGGATCGAGACGGTGAAGACATCGCCCCGCTCGTAGAAAATGCCCTGCGTGCCGTTGCCGTGATGCACGTCGACATCGAGGATCGCGACGCGCTCGTGCCTCTGGCGCAGATGCTCGGCCGCGATCGCGCTGTTGTTGAGGAAGCAGAACCCGCCGGCGAGATCGCGATAGGCATGATGGCCGGGCGGGCGGCACAGCGCGTAGACCGCGTCCTCGCCGTCGAGCACCATCTGCGCCGCGGTGACCGCGACGTCGCTGGAGGCGCAAGCGCCGGCCCAGGTGCCGGGGCCGATCGGGGCCGCGGTGTCGACCGTATGCCAGCCGAGCTTGCCGACGATGTGGGTGGGATAGGTGCCGGCGTTGCGCACCGGGTGCATGTTCGCGATCATCTCCGGTCCGGCATTGCCGAGCGCCGACCATTCGTCCCAGGCGTCCGCGAGGAAGCTCAGATATTCAGGACTGTGCACGCGCGCCCGTGGCCCTTGCCCGAATGTGGTCGGCTCGATCAGCGTGTGCTTGCCGGCTTTCAAGCCCGCCAGCAGGCGATCGGCACGCTCGGGCTGCTCGGTGGTGCGCTGGACCACACCGCGGACAAGGAAGAACTGCGGATCATGGCTGCGGTGCAGATCACTGTAGACGGCCTTCACGGGACACTCCTGTTTGAACAGCGGCTGAGCTGGGTCTTCGCTGGCGCGTTGTACACCATCAGCGGCAGCGATGATCTGAAACCAAGTGCGATTTCATGCTATGTCCGCATGCAGCGCAATGATTCAACGACGTAGGACACAAATCGCGGCCATGGCGAGCAAGGCGGAGACCGAGGATGCGGCAACAGGACGGCGCGGCCGGCCGCGCTCCGCCGCGACCACGGCCGCGATCCTGCAAGCCGCCTATGTGCTGATGGCGGCCACCGGCCTCGCCGCCACCACCATCGACGCGATCGCCAAACATTCCAACGTCTCGAAGATGACGATCTACAAATGGTGGCCGTCGCGCGAAGCCTTGCTGATCGATGCCTTCCTCGACCAGGCCTCGCGCGCCGTGCCGCTGCCCGAGGCGGGCAATCCCGTGGCCCGTATCCGCCGCCATGTCGCGACCTATGTCGAGGCGCTGCAGGGCGAATTCGGGCGGGTGCAACTCGCGGTGATCTCGGAATGCATCTCGAAGACCGGCACGGCCGAGCTGTTCTACGAGCGCTACCTCGGTCTTCGCCGCGCCAGGATGATCGAGATCATCACCGCCGGCCAGAGGGATGGCAGCATCGGTGCGCCGGGCGTGCCGGGCGACATCTATGACGCGATCTACGGCAGCCTGTTCTATCGCTATGTCTTCGGCATCAAGCCGCTGACGCCGGCCTACGCCCGCAATCTCGTCAATCTGGTGCTGCGGCCGCGCGCGGACACTTAGGCCGAGCGCTGCCGCTGACGACGAAACCAGGCCCAGGTCTCGCGCGTCACCGCGCGGTAGTTGCTGCCGCGATACACGATGTGGCCATCGACGATGGCATTCAGCTTCGGCAACGCGTGGAACGGCACCGTCGGATAGGCGTGGTGCTCGACATGATAGGGCATGTTCCAGGCGAACCACTTCATGATCCGGCCGGTCATCGTGGTGCGTGTGTTCTCGAACGCACTCCGCGTCCGCTCGCAGCCGGTATGCTCGGCATAGAGATAGGGACGCAGGATGAGCTGACCGGCCAGCAGCGGCACGATCCAGGCCCAGAGCAGGATCGCACTGTGCAGCGCGAGCGACGCCGCCAGCAACAGCAGGTAACCGGCGAGATAAAGCCTCGCCTCCAGCACGATCGCGGCGCGCTTGTGCGCCGGAATCCACGGAACGACCACTTGTCCCGTGAATGCATGCCGCAGCATCAGGCGGATGCGGACCAAGACCTGCAACAGTCCCGAATAGGCGATCGCGAGCTGGGTGTCGGACGCGGGCCTGGGACCGACGATCAACTCCGGATCCTTCTCCGGATCCTGGGTGTAGCGATGATGGTCCCAGTGAAACAGGCAGTAATATTGATAGGGCAATCCGATCATGAAGGCGGACAGATTTCCGACGACAAGATTGAGGGCATGACTGCGGAACGCGGTCTTGTGCGCGGTCTCGTGCACCACCATGAACAGGAATGCGACGAAGTATCCCTGGATGGCGATCAGCGGCAGCGCCCATGGCAGGCCGTCGCGCGACGAGACCAAGGAGATCAGCGCGCCGACGATCACAATCATCCCGTAATGGCTCGCTGCGCGCACTGCGCCGGGAAGGTTCGACTTGGTCGACAGATCGCGCAGGGTCAGCGGGCTGAGCGGCTTCAGGCGCGGTCCGGCGTCACTGGTCTCTGCGGTGCTCATGGTCGTCTCACATGTCAGCGTTGCAGCAGCGCCGAGATTTCGGCGTTGATGAAGGCGCGGTCTTCGGCGTTGTTGATGGGATTGCCGGCCCGGTGGCCGTGGATCGAGGGGATCGGGTGCAGCACGGCGGAGCGCGCATTGACCAGGCGGCCGAGTTCATCCCCATTGTCACGCGGGTCGAAATAGCGATCGGTACGCCCCGGCATCAGCAGCATATGCGCCTTGATCGCGGCCAGCGCGCGATCGAAGTCGCCGCCGAATTCATCGCAGCCGCTGATGTCGCCGGCCTGCCAGATTGCGATTTGCGCCAGCAGATCATTGGCATCACGCCGCGCAAAGGCGCCATCCCATGATCCTGCGAGGTAGTCTTCCAATGAGTTGAAGCCGGCCTTGCGCCAGACTTCCTCGCGATAGAATTCATGCGACATCGCCCAGCCGGCATAGACGCGTCCCATCGCGCGCAAACCTGCGGCCGGCTTGCTGATGAAGCGCCCATCCCGGTAGGCCGGGTCAGCAGTCAGCGTCCCCTTAACGCCTTCGAGGAACACATGATTGTAAGGCGAGCACCTTGCGCTGCCGCAGACCACTGCCGCGCACTCCACCATGTCGGGATAACGCGCGGCCCAGTGATAGGCCTGCATGCCGCCCATCGACCAGCCATAGACCAGTGCGAGCCTGGTCACGCCAAACCGCTCGATCAGCAGCCGCCGCTGGACAGCGACCGCATCGTGATAGGTGAAGGCCGGAAACGGCTCGCCGCCGAGCACCTCGGCCGAATTCGACGGCGAGGATGACAGACCATTGCCGAACAGGTTCGCAATGACGATGAAGTAGCGCTGGGGATCGAGCGCCCCGCCCGGCTGCACCAGCCATTCGATGTCGGGATGCTGGGCGGCGAACGAGGTCGGATAGAGGATGACGTTGTCCCTGGCCGCGTTCAGCGTGCCATAGGTCTTGTAGGCAAGCGCAAGCTGCGGAAACACCGCGCGGCCCTGCAAGGTCACCTTGCCTGCCTCGAACACCTCATAGTCGCGTGGCGTGGTCATGGGCATTCGACCTCGATCGACAGGCGCAGCGTCGCGCCTTCAATAACTGTACTAGTAGTACACTAATTGACAAGCGTATGCAACCGTAACGAAGGTGGCATGACACCGGGCCGATCCATTCAAAATCGGTATGGATCAATACCCGTTTGGGCTTGGACCCATTGCCGTCATCTCTCTAGGACAGACCCCGAGGAAATTTCCAAGGAGGCGCGAATGAGCGCAATTGTGTCCGCCACGGATGCGCGGCGATCCCGCGTCCGGCTGTTGATCGTGACGATGCTGTTTCTCGTCACCACCGTGAACTACGCCGATCGCGCCACGCTCTCGATCGCCGGCCCCGCCCTCTCCAAGGAACTGCATCTCGACCCGGTCGCGATGGGCTATGTGTTCTCGGCCTTCGGCTGGTCCTATGTGATCGCCCAGGTGCCGTGCGGCTGGCTGCTCGACCGCTTCGGTTCGAAATGGGTCTATGCGATCAGCATCATCGTGTGGTCGGTGTTCACCGCGATGCAGGGCATGGTCGGATTCCTGGCCGCGGGAACCGCGGTCGTCGTGCTGTTCGCGCTGCGCTTCCTGGTCGGCATTGCCGAGGCGCCGTCATTTCCGGCCAACGCGCGCATCGTCGCGGCCTGGTTCCCGGGCAATGAGCGCGGCACCGCATCGGCCTTCTTCAATTCAGGGCAGTATTTCGCGACCGTGATCTTCGCGCCGCTGATGGGCTGGATCGCGCATGAGCATGGCTGGAGCCATGTGTTCTACGTGATGGGCGGGCTCGGTATCATCATGGGGATCGTCTGGATCAAGACGATTTACGAGCCGAAGGACCATCCCGGGATCAACGAGGCCGAGTTCGACTACATCAAGCAGGGCGGCGCGCTGGTCGACATGGACGCGGCGAAGGACGGCAAGACGCAGGACAGCGGCCCGCGCTGGGACCACATCCGCCAGCTGCTCGCCAACCGCATGATGCTCGGCGTCTATATCGGCCAGTACTGCATCAACACCCTGACCTACTTCTTCCTGACCTGGTTCCCGGTCTATCTGGTGAAGGAGCGCGGGCTCTCGATCCTGCAAGCCGGCTTCGTCGCGACCTTGCCGGCGCTGTGCGGCTTCATCGGCGGCGTGCTCGGCGGTGTGATCTCCGACTACATCCTGCGCCGCAGCGGCTCGCTGACCATGGCGCGCAAGATCCCGATCGTCGGCGGCATGCTGCTGTCGATGGTGATCATAGGCTGCAACTACGTCGACAGCCAGGCGCTGGTGATTGGGTTCATGGCGCTCGCATTCTTCGGCAAGGGCATCGGCGCGCTTGGCTGGGCCGTGGTCTCCGACACCTCGCCGAAGGAAGCCGGCGGCGTCTCCGGCGGGTTGTTCAACACCTTCGGCAATCTGTCCTCGATCACGACCCCGATCATCATCGGCTACATCCTCGCCGCCACCGGCTCGTTCAACGGCGCGCTGGTGTTCGTCGGCGCCAACGCGCTGGTCGCGGCGATCGCCTATCTCTTCATCGTCGGCGAGATCAAGCGGGTACAGCTGAAGGCGGCCTGAGCCAGGCCGCCTATGTCTATCGACCCGTCATTGCGAGGAGCGAAGCGACGAAGCAATCCATCTTTCCGCATGTGCGGACAAATGGATTGCTTCGCTTCGCTCGCAATGACGGGGATGGAGCTTGGACACAAATCTCGGAAAACGGCGGCTTCGGCCGCCGTCTTTGTCTGCTTTTTTGTCTGCTTTTTTGTCTTCTTGGCCAGTAGGAGGCATCGATGCTAGAACGTACAAATCCCCGACCGATCCATTCCGGGTTAGCATCGATGTTCGACCTGAGCCAGCTCCGCTGTTTCGTCACGGTGGCCGAAGAACTGCACTTCGGCCGCGCCGCGGCGCGGCTCAACATGACCCAGCCGCCGCTGAGCCGGCAGATCCAGGTGCTCGAGCACATCATCGACGCGCCGCTGCTGGAGCGCACCAGCCGCTCGGTGCGGCTCACGCCGGCGGGCCGCAGCTTTTTGCCCGAGGCGCGGCGCATCCTCAAGCTCGCGGAATCCGCATCGCAGGTCGCCCGCCGCATCGCGCTCGGCAAGACCGGCTCGCTCAAGATCGGCTTCACGGCGGCGGCCGCCTACGGCTTCCTGCCCGACCTGATCGCAGCCGCCCGCTCCCGCCTGCCTGAAGTGGATTTTTCGCTGAAGGAGATGGTCTCCGGCGATCAGTTCGAGGCGCTGACCACCGGCCAGATCGATGCCGGCCTGTTGCGCCCGCCGAT
The DNA here is from genome assembly GCF_007993935.1 of Bradyrhizobium macuxiense. Taxonomy (GTDB): domain Bacteria; phylum Pseudomonadota; class Alphaproteobacteria; order Rhizobiales; family Xanthobacteraceae; genus Bradyrhizobium; species Bradyrhizobium macuxiense_A. Next base: position 300,576 of record NZ_VITY01000006.1, read on the forward strand.
CGCGCGGCCGGAATTCGCCAGCCGCCGCGTCGTGGCCGAGCCGCTGCTCGCCGCGATCCCGAAGAAGCATCCGCTGGCCGCAGCCGACACCGTCAGCATCAAGGATTTCGACGACCAGCCGTTCGTGATGTATTCGCCCTATGAGGCGCGCTACTTCCACGACCTGCTGGTGTCGATGTTCACCCGCGCCGACGTGCTACCGCGCTATGTGCAACACCTCAGCCAGATCCACTCGATCCTCGCGATGGTGCGCGCCGGGCTCGGCGTCGCGATCGTGCCGGAGGCCGCCGCGAGCCTGAAGATCGCGGACGTCAAGCTAAAGCCGCTGAAGCTGCGCACGCCGGTGCCGGTCGAACTGTTCATGGTGTGGCGGCGCGACCACGAGAACCAGCTGCTGCCGTCATTGATCGAGATCGCAACCGAAATCGCGGCGCCGCAGCTGCGCGGCGATTGATGCAGAGTTAGCATCGCTCGATACCGCGTTTGGCTTGGACGCGCATCGAAGCATTTCCTAGAAACTCCGCCATGGACGCGCGCTCTCGCGCATCCTTCCCAACATCATTCAAGGAGTGGCGCCATGAGCAAGATGACCCCTCGGGAGATGGCCGCTAAAATCGGCGGCGGCCTCCTGTCTTTTCCCGTGACCCCGTTCAACGCGGACTATTCGTTCAACGAGGCGACCTATCGCGCCAACATGGACTGGCTGTGCGGCTATGACGTCGCCGGCCTGTTCGCCGCCGGCGGCACCGGCGAGTTCTTCTCGCTGACGCCATCTGAAGTTCCCCACGTCGTCAAGATCGCCGTCGAAGAGACCAAGGGCCGCGTTCCAGTGCTGGCCGGCACCGGCTACGGCACCGCGATCGCGCGCGAGATCGCAATCGGCGCGGAAAAGGCCGGCGCCGATGGCCTCTTGCTGCTGCCGCCCTATCTCACGCATGCCGAGCAGGACGGTCTCGCCGCCCATGTCGAGGCTATTTGTTCGTCGGTCAAGATCGGCGTCATCGTCTACAACCGCGACAATGCGATCCTGCAGCCCGATACGCTGGCCCGCCTCTGCGAGCGCTGCCCGAACCTCGTCGGCTACAAGGACGGCATCGGCGACATCGAGCTGATGACCCGCGTCTACACCAAACTCGGCGACCGCCTGACCTATATCGGCGGCCTGCCGACGGCGGAAACCTTCGCGCTGCCCTATCTCGACATGGGCGTCACGACCTATTCGTCGGCGGTGTTCAATTTCGTGCCGGAATTCGCCACCCAATTCTACGCCGCGGTGCGCCGGCGCGATCATCAGACCATCCATGCTGGACTGAAGGATTTCATCCTGCCGCTGATCGCGATACGCAACCGCAAGAAGGGCTATGCGGTGTCCATCATCAAGGCCGGCATGAAGGTGATCGGCCGCGATTCCGGCCCGGTGCGGCCGCCGCTCACCGATCTCACCGAGCAGGAGATCGCCGAGCTCGCGGCACTGGTCGCGAAGCTGCCGCAGGCGGCGGCGCAACAGGCGGCGGAATAAGAACGCAAAGCGCGAAGGGAGGAGCAGATGATTCAAGACACGATCCGCACCGGCTTTGCCGGCGCCCCCGTCGTCACGGCGATGGAGGTGATTCCGGTCGCCGGCCGCGACGGCATGCTCCTCAATCTGAGCGGCGCACACGCGCCGTTCTTCACCCGCAACCTCGTCATCCTCACCGACAACTCCGGCCACACCGGCGTCGGCGAGGTGCCGGGCGGCGAGAAGATCAGGAAGACGCTGGAAGATGCCCGCGACCTCGTCGTCGGCCAGACCATCGGCGCCTGCAACAATATCCTGGCCTCGATGCGCCAGGCCTTCGCCGACCGCGACGCCGGCGGCCGCGGCAAGCAGACCTTCGACCTCCGCGTCACCATCCACGCGGTCACCGCGGTGGAATCCGCGCTGCTCGACCTGCTCGGCCAGCATCTCAACCTCCCGGTCGCAGCGCTGCTCGGCGAGGGCCAGCAGCGCGCTGATGTCGAGACGCTCGGCTATCTCTTCTTCGTCGGCGACCGCAGCAAGACCAGCCTGCCCTATGTCGAGGGCGAGACCGGCAAGCCCGACTGGTTCAATCTGCGCCATCAGGTGGCGATGACGCCGGAGACCGTCGTGCGCCTCGCCGAGGCGACGCAGGCGCATTACGGCTTTGCCGATTTCAAGCTCAAGGGCGGCGTGCTCAAGGGCGAAGCGGAGATCGAGGCCGTCACGGCAATCGCAAAGCGTTTCCCCAAGGCGCGCGTCACGCTGGATCCGAACGGCGCCTGGTCGCTGGATGAAGCGATCCGGCTGTGCAGCAACATGCACGGCGTGCTCGCCTATGCCGAGGATCCCTGCGGCGCCGAGGCCGGCTTCTCCGGCCGCGAGATCATGGCCGAGTTCCGCCGCGCCACGGGGCTGCCGACCGCCACCAACATGATTGCGACCGACTGGCGCCAGCTCTCGCATGCGCTGCGGCTCGGGGCCGTCGACATCCCGCTCGCCGATCCGCATTTCTGGACCATGCAGGGCTCGGTGCGGGTGGCGCAGACCTGCCGCGACAACGGCTTGACCTGGGGTTCGCACTCCAACAACCATTTCGATATTTCGCTGGCGATGTTCACCCATGTCGGCGCCGCGGCGCCCGGCAAGGTGACCGCGATCGACACCCACTGGATCTGGCAGGACGGCCAAGCGTTGACCAAGGAGCCGCTGCAAATCAAGGGCGGCAAGATCACGATCCCGGATCGACCGGGTCTCGGCATCGAGCTCGATCGCGGTGCCATCGAGGCGGCGAACGCGCTATACAAGCAGCATGGTCTCGGCGCCCGCGACGACGCGCTGGCCATGCAGTTCCTGATCGCGGGCTGGACCTTCGACGACAAGCGTCCCTGCCTCGTGCGCTAACAACAAAAGGTTGGAGAGAACAATGACCGCTCACCAGAAGAACTTCATCGCCGGCGAATGGATCGACGGAACCAGCATCACGCGGGACATCAACCCCTCCAACACCAAGGACGTGGTCGGCGAATACGCCAAGGCCGACAAGGCGCAGACCGAGAAGGCGATCGCCGCCGCGAAGGCCGCCTTCCCGGCCTGGGCGCGTTCGACGCCGCAGGAACGCTTTGACGCGCTGACCAAGATCTCGGTCGAAATCCTCGCCCGCAAGGAAGAGCTCGGCCGCCTGCTGGCGCGCGAGGAAGGCAAGACGCTCCCCGAGGGCATCGGCGAGGTGGCGCGCGCCGGACAAATCTTCGCGTTCTTCGCCGGCGAGGCACTGCGGCTGATGGGCGAGAAGGGCGCATCGGTTCGCCCCGGCCTCGACGTCGAGATCACCCGCGAGCCGGTCGGCGTCGTCGGCATGATCACGCCGTGGAATTTCCCGATCGCGATCCCGGCCTGGAAGATCGCGCCGGCGCTCTGCTACGGCAACACCGTCGTGTTCAAGCCGGCCGAGCTGGTGCCGGGCTCCGCCCATGCGCTGTCCGAGATCATCGCGCGCTCCGGCATTCCGGCCGGCGTCTTCAACCTCGTGGTCGGCTCGGGCTCGGTGGTCGGCCAGACGCTCCTGGATCATCCCGACGTTGCCGCGATCTCGTTCACCGGCTCGGTTCAGACCGGCCGCAAGATCGCGCAGGCCTGCGTGCTCTCCAATCCGATGAAGAAGTTCCAGCTCGAGATGGGCGGCAAGAACCCGCTGGTCGTGCTCGATGACGCCGACGTCAAGGTCGCGGTCGAGGTCGCCGTCAACGGCGCCTATTTCTCGACCGGCCAGCGCTGCACGGCGTCGTCGCGCCTGATCGTCACCGCGGGAATTCACGACCGCTTCGTCGATGCGATGACCGAGCGGATGAAGGGGCTCTCGGTCGATGACGCGCTGAAGAGCGGCGTGCATGTCGGCCCTGTGGTCGACCAGAGCCAGCTCGACCAGGACCTCCGCTACATCAAGATCGGCCAGGACGAAGGCGCCCGCCTGCACTGGGGCGGCGAGCTGTTGAACCGCGAAGCGCCCGGCTTCTACCTGCAGCCGGCGCTGTTCACCGGGGCGACCAACCAGATGCGGATCGCCCGCGAGGAGATATTCGGCCCGGTCGCCTGCGTGATCCGCGCCAAGGACTATGAGGAGGCGCTGGCCATCTCCAACGACACCGAGTTCGGCCTTGCCTCGGGCATCTGCACCACAAGCCTGAAATACGCCTCGCATTACAAGCGCAACAGCGAGGCCGGCATGGTGATGGTCAACCTGCCGACCGCCGGCGTCGACTACCACGTGCCGTTCGGCGGCCGCAAAGGCTCGAGCTACGGCGCGCGCGAACAGGGTGCTTATGCCCGTGAGTTCTACACCATGGTGAAGACGGCTTACACGTTCCCCGGTTGAGACGCGTAGGGTGGGTTAGCCGAAGGCGTAACCCACCGTCGGCACCACACACGAAACACGGCGGGTTACGCCTTCGGCTAACCCGCCCTACAAACTTCCGGAGCCCTCATGGACCAGTCGATCGGCGCGCAGGAGCAGCCCCGCTACATCAAGCTCAACGCGCGCGACAATGTCGCGATCGTCGTGAATGATTTCGGCCTGCCTGCCGGCTCCCGCTTCGCCTGCGGACTGACCTTGCGCGCCTTCGTGCCGCAGGGCCACAAGACCGCATTGGAAGACATCGCCGAAGGCGCGCCGATCATCCGCTATGGCGAGGTGATCGGCCATGCGCTGTCGCCGATCCTCGCCGGCGAATGGGTCGACGAAGCGCGCATCCGCATGCCGGACGCGCCACCGCTCGATCAGCTCGAGATCGCAACCGCGGTGCCGCCGGCGCTGCCGCCGCTCGAAGGTTTTACGTTCGAGGGCTACCGCAATCCCGACGGCTCCGTCGGTACCAAGAACATCCTCGGCATCTCCTCGTCAGTGCAATGCGTCAAGGGCACGATGGAATATGCGGTGAAGCGCATCCGCGCCGAGCTGCTGCCGAAATATCCCAATGTCGACGACGTCGTGCCGCTGACCCATGCCTATGGCTGCGGCGTCGCCATCACGGCGCCCGATGCCGTGGTGCCGATCCGCACCCTGCAGAACCTCGCGCTCAATCCGAATTTCGGGGGCGAGATCCTCGTCGTCGGCCTCGGGTGCGAGAAGCTCGCGCCGGAACGGCTGGTGCCGGAAGGCATCAATGACGCCATCGTGCGGATGCAGGATGAAGCCTTTGACGGTTTCGGCGCCATCGTCGATGCGATCATGACGCAGGCCGAGGCTCGGCTGAAGGTGCTCAACACCCGCAAGCGCGAGACCTGCCCGGCCGCGGATCTCGTGATCGGCCTGCAATGCGGCGGCAGCGATGCGTTCTCCGGCGTCACCGCCAACCCCGCCGTCGGCTTTGCCGCCGACCTCCTGGTTCGCGCCGGCGCGACCGTGATGTTCTCGGAAGTGACCGAGGTGCGCGATGCAATCCAGCTGCTCACCCGCCGCGCCGTCAACGAGGATGTCGGCCGCGCGCTGATCCGCGAGATGGCCTGGTACGACGCCTATCTCGCGCGCGGCGGCGCCGACCGCAGCGCCAACACCACGCCGGGCAACAAGAAGGGCGGGCTCGCCAACATCGTCGAGAAATCGCTCGGCTCGATCGTCAAGTCGGGCTCCGGCCCGATCGCGGGCGTGCTGTCGCCCGGCGAGAAGGCACGGCAGAAGGGCATGCTGTTCGCGGCAACGCCGGCCAGCGACTTCATCTGCGGCACCTTGCAGCTCGCTTCCGGCATGACCTTGCAGGTGTTCACCACCGGCCGCGGCACGCCCTATGGCCTGGCCGCCGCGCCGGTCATCAAGGTCGCGACCCGCAGCGAGCTGGCGCGGCGCTGGAAGGACCTGATCGATTTCGACGCCGGCTGCATCGCGACCGGCGAGAAGACCATCGAGGAGACCGGCTGGGACCTGTTCCGTCTGATCCTCGACGTCGCGAGCGGGCGCACCAAGCCGTGGTCGGACAAGTGGGGCATCCACAACGACCTGACGCTGTTCAATCCGGCGCCGGTGACCTGAGCATCTGCGCCAGATTAACCGCCCGTTAGCCACGTCCCCACCGGCCGCGGAACGTTGCAATTCGATTCAAATTGTCCGGCCATGGAGGCAGCCCCATGAGCCGGACATTCAACGACCTCAAGGACCAGGCCGACCGCGCTGAACGGTTGGTACGCACGGGTTTGGACCCGCTGACGGCCGAGCGGCTGCGGGAATTCGCCGAGGAATGTCGTCGCCAGATGGCCGCGACCGAGCGGGACGAGCGCGGCGCACCGCACGCGGCGTAAGACACCGCCTCATACGAAAGACCGCCGCTACGAGACGGTGCATGGTCTAAGACGGTTTCAGTCTCCGCATCTCCTGTGCCGCGATCTTGATCAGCGGCTTGACCGCCTGCTCCTCGCGGCCCAGCACCACGCCTGATGCAAAGGCGCGGTCGCGCTCCCTACGGTGCGGCGCCTTGAGCGCGGCGTCCACCGCCAGCTTGCGGTGCGCGACGAAATCGTTGAGCGACCCGAGCGCGTCCTGGATCCGCTTCAGGTGTTTCGACAGGCGCTTGAGCTGCTTCCGTTCTTGCTTGCCGGGAAACAGGCTCTCGAAGAAATCGATGGCGTATCTTATCTTCTTGGCCTTGATGCGCACCTTGTGCCGCTGTCGGGGCGACAGTTCGTCGACATGGCGGCCGTCCTTGCGCAGCTTCTTGAGCCGGCGATCCAACAGCGCGGCGCTGAACTCGCCGATCGGCCCGCCTTCGTCGTCGGCCGCGATGGTCTGCTTTGCTTCGATCCATTGCATGGTATCGATCAGCATCGAGCGATAGTGCTGCGAATCGATTGCCTGCCTCGCGCGGGCAAATGCCCGGTCGCGACGGCCCGAGAACTCCTGCCGGATCGCCCTGCCGCCCCGTCGCAACAGCACGTCGTGCGATGCGGGCTCGATATCTTCCTTGACGAACACATCCAGCTCGCGCGCAGGCGCGAGCGCGTTGGTGAGCCATTTCAGCTGCGCCTTGACATCTTCCGTCGAAGCCGTGGCCAGGATCCCAGAGAACAGCGAGATCGCGGCACGCAGCCGCCGCAGGCCGACCCGCATCTGGTGAACGCCTTCGGTCTCTCCCTCGCGGACCGCATCCGCATTCGACGAGAAGTGGCGGAAGGTTGAACGCGCGATCACCCGAAAGGCCTCGCCTGCCGTGACCCCGGAATCAAGCGCAACGCTTTCGGCAGAGACGATGCTATGCTGATCGTTGCCGGTGAGTTCATAGCCGCGCTCGGCCTTCGAGCGGAGATCGAGCTCGGCGTCGGACCGCCGCTCCAGCGCCCTGGCAACCCGGAACAGATCGAGCACCCGCCCGCTCTTCAGCTCGAGCTCGATTTCCTGAATCGGATGGGACCGATGGCCGGCTGTCGTGTTGCCGCGATCGATGGCGAGCTCGATCTCGCTCTGCCTGGTGCGCAGCGGCACAGTAATACGCCGCACCGACGTCTCAAACACCGGCTTCAGCTTGCGGCGCAGCCCACCCGACGCGAGCCCCTCGAGCGGTGACCCCTCGGCCTTGTCGAGGTCGAACGCGTCATTCTCGAGTTCGGTCTCCCATTCACCCCGCTCAAACTGCGGACCCGCGCCGGACTTGATCGTCTGAACATAGTCGTGGCCATCGTAGCGCACGCGCAGCGTGAGCCCGTGCCGTTTCAGCTTATGCTTCGCGGTATCAAAATAGGTCGAGACGAGATCGCTCGTCGACGGCTCGCCGCTCTTGGCGCCGCCGATCCGCGGCTTTTCCAGCGCCTTCAGCTTGCGCGCAGGAACGCGAAATTTAAGCTCTGTTTCAGCGGCCATTGCCTCTTCCCACGGATCAGGCGTCGATCAGGCGACAAGCAAAAGTCCGCCGCGACGGAATCGCAGCGGACTTTGCGTCACACGGTTGTTGCGTCACACGGTTGTTCAACCGTTAGTCGTCATCGTCGTGATGAATGACAGTCTTGCTGCGATTGCCGAATTCGTCCTGCTTCTTGATCACCGTGGTCCGGTCGCGGCGCGGCTCGCGCTCCCTGATCACGGTGGTGCGATCACGGTCGCGGTCACGATACTCGGGCGCCCGGCCCACGGTCACACCGGCACCGACGGGACCGGCGCGAACACCGACATCATCGGCGAACGCAGGTGAAGCGATCACGGTCACCATGGCCGCGGCGAACAGATACTTCCTCATCGCGTATCTCCTCCTCCAGTTGCGACGTGAGGGACGAACGCTCGCTGCGACATACTGTTCCTATGTTGCGCGCATATGCGGAACATCAGGTGGGGAACTTGGCTGAACAGACATTCACCTGTGTGGCGAAATGCTCATGTTCCACGCGTTGAATAGCCTGAATTGCTGTCCCACGTTTTCATCAACAGGAGGACGTTCCATGAAACAATCACAGCACTTCCTCGACAATGCGGAGAACTGCGCGCAGCTCGCCGAGCGCGCCGATGACGAGCCGACCTACAACCGCTTCAAGCGAATGGAAGCGGCCTGGCGCGCGCTGGCCATCGAACAGGACTGGCTCGACGGCGAGACTTCGCCGGCGCAGACCGCAGCGTAATTCGGGGCTCGTGGCGGCGGATGCGCCGCCACGAAACACCCACCTATTCGGCGCTGCGCTGCCGCTGCCAGCGCAAGAGATAGGCCTGCAGCCGCCAGATGATCGCCGACAGCACGACGCCGACCAGCATCAAGACCACAACCGCGACCATCATGCCCGAGGCCTCGCCGCGCGCTTCGGACTCGATGATGAGACGGCCGATGCCGCGCTCGGCGCCGATGAATTCGCCGACGATGACGCCGATCAGCGCGAAAGAGATCGCCGGTGTCAGCGAGGCAAACACCCAGGCCATGGTCGAGGGAATCACCACGGTGCGGGTGATCTGCCATTCGCTGGCGCCGAGCAGCCGCGCCGCATTGGTAAAACCCTCGTCGATCGAGCGCGCGCCCTCGAAGGTGTTGAAGAACACCAGGAACACCACGACGATCCACGACGTCACGATCTTCGACATGTCGCCGATCCCGAACGCCAGCACGATGATCGGCGCCAGGGCGATCCGCGGAATCGAATTCACCGCGGTGATGAAGGGCTGGAAGATCGCGCTCAGGCGATCGGAGCGCCCGAGGACCAGCCCGGCGACGAAGCCGCTGACCACACCGGTGACGAAGCCGAAGAAGGTGTTCTTCAGCGTGATCGCGGTAGCCGCCCAGAGATTGTTCTCGTTGCGCGCCAGGCATTTTGCGAAGTCGCCGTTGAACCAGCCGTTGAAGACGCCGAGCTTCGAGGTCAGGCAGCTCTGGATCAGGAAATTGTCTGCTATCATCGACGGCTTCGAGATGAAATACGGATCGAGCAGATCCGGCACCAGCCACGGCAGTTTGGTGCGCAGGTCATAGCCCCACTGCCACACCGACAACGCGACGGCGCAGATCAGGACCTGCCAGCCGACCGTGCCGAGCGTGCCGTACCTCTTCATGCGCTGCGGCCCTTGACGAACTCCTCGCCGAGCGAATGCCAGATGTGCTGGAACAGCTCGGCATAATGCGGCGTCTCGCGCACCTTCACCGCGTCGCGCGGGCGGTCGAAATCGACCGTGAACATGTCCTTGATCCGGCCCGGCCGCGCCGAGAACAGGATGATGCGGTCGGCCAGGGTCAGCGCCTCGCCGAGATCGTGGGTCACGAACAGCACGGTCTGCTGCTCGCGCTCCCAGATCCGCAGCAGCACCTCGTGCATGTCGATCTTGGTGTGGGTGTCGAGTGCGCCGAACGGCTCGTCCATCAAGAGGATCTGCGGCTCGACGATCAACGTCCGCATCAGCGCCGCGCGCTGCCGCATGCCGCCCGACAGCGCCGACGGATAGGCATTCTCGAATCCCTTCAAGCCGGCCTGCGCAACGCATTCCGCGATGCGGTCCTTGCGTTCCGACGCGGGCACGCCCGATAGCTCCAGCCCGTAGCCGATATTGTCGCCAACGGTCCGCCACGGAAACAGCGTATCGCGCTGGAAGACATAACCGACATTGGGTGTCGCCTTGCCGGCGACAACGCGCTTGCCATCGATCAGGATCTCGCCGCCGGTCGGGCGGATCAGCGAGGCGATCATGTTGAGCACGGTGCTCTTGCCCGAGCCCGACGGCCCGAGCAGCGCGACGAACTCGCCGCGGCGCACGTCGAAACTGACGTCGCGCACGGCCTCGATCGTGGTCCTGGCAAGCTGGAACGACTTGCTCAGGCCCTTGACCTCGACGCGGCGCTCGGCCGCGGCGCGCGGCGACACGGTTGCGCTCGTCTCGAGCGCGCTCAACCCGGATAGGCCTTTCGCGCCGCGTCGATGAGGTTCGAGTTGACCACGTCGGCGATCTTGAGCGGCTTGATGCCGGTCATCTCGCGGAACCAGACCTTCTCGCCGCGCGCGAAGCTCGCGGCATCGACCGAACCCTCATAATCCGCGACCTTCTGGATCGCAGTGATCTCGAGCAGATTGGCGTCGCGCGAGGTGCTGCCGACATAGGGCTCGATGGCGTCGTAGACCTCGGTCGGCTTGTGCGCCTTGATCCATTGCGACGCGCGCCACAGCGCGGTGACATAGGCCTGCATCTTGGCCGGATCCTTGTCGATGGTCGCCTGCAGCGTGAAATGCGCGGTGACCGGCACCTTGCCGCCGATATGCTTGTTCCAGATCGCTTCATCGGTGCCGTCGAACAAGAGTTCGCCCCAGCCCTGCTGCTGCGCCTCGTTCAACAGCGACAGCGAGCTGACGAGGATGTCGACCTGCTTCGATTTCAGCGAGCCCAGCATGGTGTCGACATTGCCGGTGCCGATCCAGGTCACCTTGTCGTCGAGCCCCATGGTTTCCATGTAGTAGGACGCCCAGACATGGTTGGTGCCGCCAAGCGAGGAGACCGAGACGATCGGCTTGCGGCCGTCGGGCCGCTTCCATTGCGTGAAGGCCTCCAGCGAATTGATGCCCTGGTCCTTCAAATCCTTGCGCAGGATGAACATCACCGAGTTCGACCGGGTGTCGACCGGCAGCAGCACGCGCGCGGCACGGCCGTGATTGGTCAGCTGCATTGGATGGGTGACGTCGCCGATGCCGATATCGCCCTGCGACGAAGCGATGATCTCGCGGGTCTTCACGCCGCTGCCGCCCTGCACCAGCTTGCAGTCGAGCCCGGCGTCCTTGAAGTAGCCGATACGGTCCGCGACGAATTGCGTCTGATAGACCGGCACCGCGACCGGATAGATCGCGCGGCCCGGGGTCGCCTGCGCCCATCCACGCCCGTTCACCAGCGCGGCACCGCCGGCGGCGATCACCGTCAGTGCCGATCGCCGCGAAATCTGAGGCGTGGTCAGGCGCGCCATCACGCGTGCTCCTTGGCCGAGATCTTGTCCAGCGCGCTGAGCACCGCATCGCCCATCTGGACGGTCGACAGCCTCTTCGCACCGGCTTCCGCAATGTCGGCCGTTCGTGCGCCGGAGGCAAGTGCGGCCTGCACCGCCTGCTCCAGTAGATCGGCATCCTCGGGCCGATTCAGTGTCAGCCGCAACAGCATCGCGACGCTGAGGATCGAGCCGAGCGGATTGGCGATGCCCTTGCCGGCGATGTCGGGCGCGCTGCCATGCACCGGCTCGTACAGCGCCTTGCGCCGGCCGAAGCGGTCGACCGGGCCGAGCGAGGCCGACGGCAGCATGCCGAGCGAGCCCGAGGCCATCGCCGCGCAATCGGACAGGATGTCGCCGAAGATGTTGCCGGTCACCATGACGTCGAACTGCCGCGGCTCGCGCACGATCTGCATCGCGGCGTTGTCGACATAGAGATGGGTCAGCTCGACGTCGGAGAATTCCTCCTTGTGCAGCCTGATCACCTCCTCGCGCCAGACCACGCTGGTCTCCAGCACATTGGCCTTGTCGACCGAGCAGACCTTATTGCGCCGGGTACGCGCCAGCTCGAACGCCGAGCGCGCCACGCGGCGGATCTGGTTCGTGGTGTATTGCTCGGTGTTGAAACCGCGGCGCTGGCCGTCGGGCAAGGTCTCGATGCCGCGCGGCTCGCCGAAATAGATGCCGCTGGTCAGTTCGCGGATGATGACGAAGTCGACGCCGTCGAGCACCTCCGCCTTGAGCGGCGCCGAGGCCGACAGGGCCGGGCTCGCCATGATCGGCCTCAAGTTCGCGTAGAGATCGTATTTGCTGCGCAGGCCGAGCAGGCTACCGGCCTTGCGCGCCGCCGCCGGCACTTCGGTGGTCTCGGGCCCGCCGGTGGCGCCCCACAGGATGGCGTCGGCCTCGTCCATCGCCTCGGCCGTGTCTTCAGGCAACACCTTACCGGTCGCCAGATACGGGATCAGGCCGTATTGCGCCTCGCGCAAGGTCATCGGCACGTTACGCTTCGCAGCGAACCAGTCGAGCACGCGGCGCGACTGCGCGGTGACCTCGGGGCCGATGCCCTCGCCGCCGACCACGGCGACCTTGACCATGTTGGATTGCGTGCTCATGCGGATATCCTTGTCGAATGAATCCAGGGCCGCGCGGTGCGGTCGGAAGCCTGGAAGGCGTGGATCTCGTCGTCGCGCTGCAATGTCAGCGCCACTTCGTCGAGCCCCTTCAACAGCCCTTCGCGCCGCCGCGGATCGATCTCGAACGAATGCCGCGCGCCTGATGGCGACACGATGGTTTGCGCTTCCAGGTCGATCGAGACCTTGCCGGCGCCCTGCGTCGCCTCGATATCGGCGGCAAGCTGATCGACCACCGCCTTGCCGACGACGACCGGCAGGATTCCGTTCTGGAAGCAGTTGGCGAAGAAGATATCGCCGAAGCCGGAGCCGATGATGGCGCGGATGCCGCGCTCCTGCAGCGACCACACCGCGCCCTCGCGCGACGAGCCGCAGCCGAAATTCGGTCCCGTGACGAGGATCTCCGCGTCCCGGTACGGCTCGCGGTTGAGGATGAAGTCCGGATTCTCGGAGCCATCAGGGAGATAGCGCAGCGAGCCGAACGCCCATTTGCCGAGCGTGCCGCGGATTCCGTTGCCGACCAGCCGCTCGATCCGGATGATCACGTCGGTGTCGATATTGCTGCGCATGATGGGCGCGGCGGTTGCGGTGAGCTTGTCGAACGGTTTCGGCATCACGAGCGCCCCATCATCCTGACGTCGGCGATCGCGCCGGCAATCGCCGAGGCCGCCGCGCTCGCGGGGCTCGCCAGATGCGTCCGCGCGCGCGGCCCCTGCCGGCCGACGAAGTTACGGTTCGAGGTCGAGACCGAGCGTTGCCCGGGCGCCACCACCTCGCCATTGGCGGCAAGGCACATCGAGCAGCCCGGCTCGCGCCACTCGAATCCGGCCTCGATGAAGATCTTGTCGAGCCCCTCGGCGACCGCCTCGCGCTTGACGTTCTCCGAGCCGGGCACCACCCATGCGCGGACCCCGGCGGCGACCTTGCGGCCGCGCGCGACCTCGGCGGCGGCACGCAGATCGCTCAAGCGGCTGTTGGTGCAGGAGCCGATGAACACCCAATCGATCGGCGTGCCGGCGATCGGCGCACCGCCTTGCAGGCCCATATACTCCAGCGCAGTCTCGATCGCGGCGCGCCGTGCGGGATCGTCCACCGACTTTGGATCGGGAATGATGCCGTCAACGCCGACGACATGCTCGGGGCTGATCCCCCAGGTCACCTGCGGAATGATCTTCTCGACATCGATCACGACCTCGCGGTCGAACACCGCATCGGGATCGCTCGGCAGCTCGCGCCAGGCCTTGACCGCGCGATCCCACATCTCGCCCTGCGGCGCGTAGGGACGGCCGCGCAGGAATTCGAACGTCTTCTCGTCCGGCGCCACCATGCCCATCTTGGCGCCGAGCTCGATCGAGAGGTTGCAGATCGTGAGCCTTCCCTCGATCGGCAGCGCGCGGATCGCGCTGCCGGCATATTCGACCGCATAGCCGGTGCCGCCGGCCGCGCCGATCTGCCCGATCAGCGCCAGGATCATGTCCTTGGCGGTGACGCCGAGCGGCAGCTCGCCTTCGAAGCGCGCACGCAGCGTCTTCGGGCGGCGCTGGATCAGCGCCTGCGTCGCCAGCACATGGGTGAGCTCGCTCGATCCGATGCCGAAGGCGAGCGCCCCAAGGCCGCCATGGGTGCAGGTGTGGCTGTCGCCGCAGACGATCGTCGCGCCCGGCAGGCTGAGGCCGAGTTCGGGTCCGATGACGTGGACGATGCCCTGGCCGGGCTGATCGACATCGAACAGCGTGATGCCGCTCGCCGCGGTTTCGATCCGCAGCGCGGCGAGCAATTCCTGTCCGATCTTGCTGGTCCCGGCGCGGCCGGGCGCCGTCGACAGCGCGTGATCTGGCGTCGCAAACGTCAGCTCGGGATTGTGAACCTTGAGGCCACGGCTCTTGAGATCGAGCAGGCCGCGCGAGCCGCCGAGATCGTGCAGCAGATGGCGATCGATATGAAGGAGATCGGTGTCCTCGCTCAAACGGGCGATGACATGCTGATCCCAGATCTTCTCGAGCAAACTTCGGCCGGGCATCCGCCTTCCCCTGCTCTGTGCGTTTCCATGCGGCTTGATCTAATTGGCGCCAATCTGTGCCAAAGTTGTCGTCAAGTGAAGCGGTTTCGGCCTAACTTCACATATGTGAAGGAGGTGCGGTCGTTGACGCGCCGCGGAGACAGCCAATGCCGAACGCGAATAAGCCGGCCATCGTCAAATCGGCCATGCGGGTGTTTGCAGTTCTGGAGTTCTTTCGGGAAACGAAACGGGCGGCTTCCATGACTGAAATAGCTTCCGCATTGGGAATGCCCCAATCGAGCACGTCAGTATTGCTGCGCAGTCTCGTTGAATTGAACTACCTCGAATACGAGCGAAAGACCCGGCGCTTCATCCCCAGCTACCGGGTCAATCTGCTCGGTGACTGGATCCGTCGTTCTCCGTTCCGCGACAAGAAGCTGACCGATCTGATGGAGGAACTCTGGACCGCAACGGGCGGCGAAACCGTCATGCTTGGGCAACAGGCCGGCGCCGCCGGGATGCGATATCTGCACGTTGTCCCCGGCGGCTCTCAGCTTCAGTACACGGCACATGCCGGTCAAATACGGCCGATGGTTCGGACCGCGCTCGGACACGTGCTGCTGAGCCAAATGCCGAACACCAGGATTCGCGGCATCATCCGTCGCAACAACGCCGAGGAGCCGAACCAGCCGGCGCGCGTTCGCGAAGCGGCCTTTCTCGAAGAGATCGAGCGCATTCGCCGCCGCGGCTTCTCCGAGTCAGGCGGCCGCACGACGCCGGGCGCAAGCACCATAGGCATGCTCGTTCCCCTGCCGAAGCGCCGCGCTCCGCTGGCGATCGGCATCGGCGGCCCGATCGAGCGAATTGCAGCCAAGCGCGAGCACATCATTGAAGTGATGCAGAGACGGCTGAAAGCACTGACCGGCGAAGCCGGGTCAAGATTCGCCGAGAAATGACATCTCGGATGCTTGACGTCTGGTGCGGATAACGGAACCGTAGCCCGGATGGAGCGATAGCGAAATCCGGGGGCAGTCTCTCAGCGAAGAGGCCGGCCCCGGATTTCGCTTCGCTGCATCCGGGCTACAAATGCCTTACTGTGCGTCGAATTCCTACGACGCCAGTGCTTCCTCCGGCATCACGGCCGCGAGATGCTGGCTCTCGGCCACGGCGGGGTTGGTGATACGGCCGCGATGGACGTTGAGGCCGGCGCGCAGATGCGGATCCTCGACCAGCGCGCGCAGTCCCTTCGAGGCCAGCGCCAGGCCGAACGGCAAGGTGGCGTGGTTGAGCGCGTGGCTCGAAGTCACCGGCACCGCGCCCGGCATATTGGCCACGCAGTAATGCACGATGTCGTCGACCAGATAGGTCGGCGCCTGGTGCGTGGTCGGCTTCGAGGTCTCGAAGCAGCCGCCCTGGTCGATCGCGACGTCGACCAGCACCGCGCGGCGTTTCATGCCCGAGAGCTGCGCGCGCGACACCAGCTTGGGCGCGCTGGCGCCGGGCACCAACACAGCACCGATCACCACATCAGCCGCGAAAACCTCCTGCTCGATCGCTTCCAGCGTGGCGTAACGGGTGCGGATGCGCCCCAGGAAGAGGTCGTCGAGCGCGCGGAGCCGCGGCAAGGACCGGTCGAGGATGGTGACGTCGCTGCCGAGCCCTGCGGCCATCCGCGCCGCATGGGTGCCGACCACGCCGCCGCCGATGATCGCAACGCGCGCCGGCGGAACACCCGGCACGCCGCCGAGCAGCTTGCCCATGCCGTCGGCGGATTTGCGCAGCGCGGCGCCCGCGGCCTCGATCGCAAGCCGGCCGGCGACTTCGCTCATCGGCGCGAGCAGCGGCAGCCCGCCATGCGCGTCGGTGACGGTCTCATAAGCGACCGCCGTGCAGCCGGAGGCGATCAGCCCTGTGGTCTGCGGCACGTCGGGCGCGAGATGCAGATAGGTGAACAGGATCTGTCCCTCGCGCAGCCTGATCCATTCGGACGGCTGCGGCTCCTTCACCTTGACGATCATCTCGGCGACGGAGAACACCTCTTCGGCGGTGTCGGCGATGCGTGCGCCGGCCTGGGTGTAGGCGTCATCGCCGGCACCGATGCCGTCGCCGGCGCCGCGCTGCACCACGACCTCGTGGCCGTGCGCCACATATTCCCGCACCGAGGCCGGCGTCAGCCCGACCCGATATTCCTCGACCTTGATTTCCTTGGGCACGCCGACGCGCATGGTCCGCTCCTTGCAAAATTGGTTTCCGCCAACCACAAGGCTATGCCCCGTCACACGGCGTTTCTCAGCGAAATCCGGCTTGCCCACAGCCGAATACGCTCATATCCTTCGTCGTCGGCTTCGCTCTTGAAGGAAAACTGCGTGGACGGTCTCGATCGCATCGACCTCCGAATCCTCGCTGAACTGGTCACTGATGCCCGTGCCAGCCAGATCGAGCTTGCCGAGAAGGTTGGGCTGTCACCGACCGCCTGCGCGCGGCGCATCCGTCATCTCGAGGAGATCGGCGTGATCCGCGGCTACCGCGTCGACCTCGAACCGTCAGCGCTTGGCCTCGTCACTACGGTCGTCGTCACCATCACGCTGGAGAAGCAGAGCGAGGATTACCTCGCCGCTTTCGAGGCCGCGATCGCGCGCTGTCCCGACGTCGTGTCGTGCCATCTGATGTCGGGCAGCGACGATTATCATCTGCAGGTCATCGCCCGCGACATCGCCGACTTCGAGCGCATCCACAAACAGCATCTGTCGCGGATGCCGGGCGTCGCCCGCATCCATTCCAGCTTCGCGATGCGCGAGGTGGTTCGCCGCACGATTCCTGAAACCGCGTTGCGCGGCTGACGATATATCGCCGCGTCAGGAGGGATTGCGGCTCGCGCGCGGCCACATCCGCGCCAGCGTCTCGTCCTTCTTGACGACGACGTGCCAGAGCGTCGCCGCGATATGCAGCGCGACCACGGCATAGACGACATAGGCGAGCGCGCCATGCGCGAGTTCGCCGGCTTCCGCCACCGCCTTGTTGTCGGCGAACAGGCGCGGCCAGCTGAAGGTCCAGAAATAGCGCAGCGAATAGCCGCCGGCCGACGAGAACATGTATCCCGTCACCGGCATCACGAACAGGATGGCGTAGAGCGCCCAGTGATTGAGCCTTGCCGCGATCGTCACCAGCGGCGAGAGCGAACGCGGCTCCGGCGGCGCCGTGGTCGCCGCGCGCACGATCAGCCGCAGGATCGCCAGGAAGAACAGGGTGACGCCGAGCGACTTGTGCACCTCGAGCAGTTCACGCCGCGGCGACGTCCCCGCCGGCTGCAGCCCGCAATAGAGCCCGATCAGCATCGCCGCGATGAACAGCACTGCCGTCGCCCAGTGGATCCTGCGCAGCAGTGGGTCGTAGCTGGCCGGGATGTCGGTCGTCACAGGGCGCCTTCGCTTGAAGCCAGCCCGTGCGGGTGCGGCCGGAAAAAGGAAGCCGTTCTGTAGAGGATCGGGCGGAGCCTGCCTACCCGCCGCGGATGTCACATTGGATCACGATCGCGAAGGCTGGAGGACCAGGTCTCTCCCGTCGTCATTCCGGGGCCTGCGTCTTCGGCGCATCCCGGAATGACGAGAGAGGGGTTTGGGCGGGCCGCGCGTTGTCACAATCGGCGCGCCGCTCGCTCGCTGTCACAAACGCCGCGCTGTCACAAACGCTGTCACAATCCGTAGCCGCCCGGGCTCGAGCCACACGCATTTTTTAGTCGTGATTCGCGGCCTTCTATGACAGAATTACTACAGTTCAATATCAATTCGGTTACACGCGGAGCGGTGAATGAGCATGGAACGGCGGCCGGTTTCGCTGGCTTGGTCGAATCCAGTGGTCCGGTGGTGGGGCCTCTTGAGCCTTGTCAGCGCCGCCAACATCGCGGTCTGGTTCGCGCTGTATCGCCAGTTCCATGAGCAGGCGAGCGGCAGCTTCAGCAACACCTCCGGCATCGGCCTGATGCTGCTGCTGTGCGCGGCCTATGTGTTCGGCTGCGCGTTCCGCTCGGTGCTGCCGCGCGCCGACGTGCAGCGCATCTGCCTGTTCGACACCTGGCTGTCGAGCGTCGTGGTCGGCCGCACCGTCGCCACCATCGCCGAGGTCTGCTTCGCCGCGCAATGGGCGATCATCCTGCATCAGCTCGGCACCATGACCGGCGCCGAGACCACCGTGACCATCGCCTGGATCATCGTGCCGCTGATCGTGATCGCGGAATGCTTCTCCTGGTATGCGGTGCTGACCACGCATTATCTCTGCAACGCGATCGAGAACTCGATCTGGGCCGTGGTGTTCTTTCTGGTCGGGATTGCGCTGTGCCGGCTGCTGCCCGAGTTCCACGGTCCGGTGCGCTGGGCCTTCATCGTCGCGATCGTCGGCATCGCCGCCTTCCTCGCCTTCCTGATGACCATCGACGTCCCGATGTACCTGAACCGCTGGCGCGCCAATCTCGCCGCCGGCGGCACGCTGCTGCATCCGCTCGACGGGCTGCGCGACGTCAGCCGGCGCTGGGTCGTAACTCATGACATCGCCGAGTGGCGTGAGGAGATCGCCTGGATGTCGCTGTATTTCAGCATGGCGGTGTGGTCGAGCCTCGCGCTCTGCGTCGGCTATTCGCTCGAGGATCAGCTGCCGCGCTACCGCACCGAGCCTGCGATCGTCAGCACGACACCGGCGATCGTGGCGACGACGCCGACGAACGTCGGCACGGCACCGGCAGCGCAGCACACCGCGACGATCGACGCGGCGGCACCGTCGCAGAATTGATCGGCGCCACCCCCGTCATTGCGAGGAGCTCGGCGACAAAATTGCAAAGCAATTTTGCGCTGAAGCGACGAAGCAATCCATCTATCCGCCCGGGAGCAATGGATTGCTTCGCTTCGCTCGCAATGACGGGTGTGCAGAGCTTGTGTCTATCAGCGCATTCGGAGTAAAGGCTGGGTCATCCCCGCTCCTCCATAAGCGCGTTTCATGCCCCGCATCACCATCATCGAAACCGGGCTCGTCAGCCCGCAATACCGCGAGCGTCACGGCAGCTATCCGCAGATGTTCGAGCGGATGGTGGCCGCATCAGATCCATCGGTGACCTGCGACGTCGTGAGCATCGCCAGGGGCGAGGCACTGCCGGGTCCGGCTACATTGGACGCGATTCTGATCACGGGATCTGCGGCAGGCGTCTATGACGATGTCGAATGGATCGCGCCGCTCGAAGCCTTCGTGCGCACGGCCCATGACCAGCATGTTCCGATGGTCGGCGTCTGCTTCGGCCATCAGCTGATCGCGCAGGCGCTCGGCGGCACGGTGCGCAAGTCCGAGAAGGGCTGGGGCATCGGCCGGCACGTCTATCAACTGGCGCCGGACAACGGCCTGCTCGCGGGCGACACGATCGCGGTGGCCGCCTCGCACCAGGACCAGGTGATCATCCCGCCGGCCTCCGCGCGCACCATCATGGCATCCGCCTTCACGCCGCATGCCGGGCTGCTCTATGCCAACGGCACGACGCTGTCGGTGCAGCCGCATCCGGAATTCACCGCCGACTACGCCGCCGCGCTGTGCGACCTGCGCCGCGGCCTCGCGCCCGATCGCGTGGTCGACACCGCCAAGGCCTCGCTCACCGAGCGGCTCGATCACGCCGCGCTCGGCGGCGTGATCACGCGCTTCCTCACACGCCGCGCGCCTGCATGAGACAGCGCCTCAGGTCATACTGCCCGGCATGAAGCAACGCACGCGCGGGTGGCCGTCGATATAGTGCTTCCACACCATGGTTCGCCCGATCTTGTTCGGCTCGGTGATCAGGGCCGCATCAGGCACAACGACCCATTCGCTGTCGATGCGCACGCGATAGTGGCCGTGATCCGATTCCCAGTCCGGATCGGCAACCACCGATCCGTCGGCGTCCGAGCAGCATTGCCCGTAGCCGCTGTGCAGGCTTTCGAACCAGGGTTTTAAGGGTGAATTGGCGTAGCGGCCGTCGTCGCGCGCCAGGGTCGGCGATGTCATCCACATCGTGGATGTCATCCACACCGCCCCAAGCAGCACCGCCGCAGGTGAGAGAACGTGCATGTTGTCGTCTCCGCAGATCTCGATCAGCTGCGGGCGCGCATCACCAACCATTCGCCCGCGACATTGCCATCGCAGGCGAGACCACGACGAATCGGCGCCCCAGCACCTGAGATTCAGTTATGCAAGAGCAGCGCCAAACTGCATTCCGGGAGATTACTGCCAACGAAAGTATGGGTGCTCGGACCGTCAGGCGCGATACGCGCCAAGCAGCCGGTCGCCTTCCGCGTGGCTCGATCAGCGGCTCACTGCTGTGACCGCGGGAACGAGCGGTGGCGCACTGCGCGAAGCCGCCTGCAATGCGCATTCGACGAAGCGGCGCGGTAGCAGCGAAGCGTTCGAGCGCATCGCCACCAGCATGCGGCTTTCGGCGTCGGGCGTATCGAGCGTCTTGGCGACGACGTTCATGACCCCGGCATGCTGGTAACAGGACGGCAGGATCGAAAGCCCGATCCCTGCTGCGACGAGGCTGAGCACGGTGCGCAATTCATGCGCCTCCTGCGCGATCCGCGGCGCGAAGCCGGCGCGCCGGCACAGCATTGCGGCCTGGTCGCCGACGCCGCAGCCGCTCTCGGCCATGCCGACGAATTCGTGCTCGGCAAGGTCGGCAACACTGAGCTTGCCGCGTGCTGTGGCGAGCGGATGATCGATCGGCAGGAACACCATCAAGCGGTCGCGCCAGACGACATGAACCTGCAGATCGGCCGCGGGCCGGAAGTCGAGCGGCGGCCGCATGATCGCGACATCGAGCTCGGCATCGGCGAGAGCCAGGAGCTGCTTCGCCGTCGACATGTGCCGCAGTTCGATCTTCACCCGCGGATAGCTGGCGCGGAAGCTGCGGAACAATTCGGCGAACATGTCGAGCATCGGAACAGAATCCGTGAAGCCGACACGGACCGCGCCGGCTTCACCGCGCGCGGCACGGCGCACGGTCTCCGACGCGAGGTCGAGCTCGCTGACGGCACGGCGCGCATGCTCCAGCAGCAATTGACCGGCCTGGGTGAGCTCGACGGCACGCCGTGTCCGCGACAGCAGCTTCGTGCCGAGCTCCTCCTCCATCGCCTTGATCTGCGTGCTCAGCGGCGGCTGGCTGACATGCAGCCGTTTGGCGGCGCGGCTGAAGCTGAGCTCCTCGGCCACCGCGATGAAATAGCGAAGCTGCCTGTAGTCCATCGCTTATTCCGATTCCCTATAAGTGACGGGTCAAAGCGGTATTTGACCTCCCAGGACCGTTTCCCGATCTTGGCGCCAAAACGCGGTCCCTCCAAGGGGCAACACGCGCAGCCGATCAGCCATGCGAAATCGCCGCGAATAACAGGCGTTCCGCCCGGTTCGGATCACAGGCGCGACAACAAAAAGCAAGGGAAGAATCCAATGGGCCAGGCCTCCGTCAGCGAGCTCGAAGAGCAAACCATCCGCCGGGTGTACTGGCGGCTGATCCCGATCCTGTTCGTCATGATGTTCTTCAACTATCTCGACCGCATCAATCTCGGCTATGCCGGGCTGACGATGAACAAGGATCTCGGCCTCAGCTCCGCG
Organism: Bradyrhizobium macuxiense; assembly: GCF_007993935.1. Lineage (GTDB taxonomy): Bacteria > Pseudomonadota > Alphaproteobacteria > Rhizobiales > Xanthobacteraceae > Bradyrhizobium > Bradyrhizobium macuxiense_A. The sequence goes on from NZ_VITY01000006.1 coordinate 322,734, forward strand.
ATCTTCGGCTTTGCCGCCAGCATCTTCTTCCTCGGCTACATGGTGCTCGAGGTGCCGAGCAATCTGATGCTGCATTGGCTCGGGGCGCGGATCTGGCTGGCGCGGATCCTGATCACCTGGGGCCTCGTCGCCACGCTCACCGCCTTTGTCTGGAATCCGCTCAGCCTCTACGTGATGCGGTTCGGCCTCGGCGTCGCGGAAGCCGGCTTCATGCCCGGCGTCGTGCTCTACCTGACCTACTGGTTCCCCTCGCGCTACCGCGCCCGGGCGGTTGCCGGCTACATCATCGCCGGCTCGTTCTCGGCTGTAGCCGGCGGGCCGATCTCGACCAGCATCATGACCTGGTATGACGGCATGGCTGGCCTGCATGGCTGGCAATGGATGTTCATCGCCGAGGGTGTGCCGACCATTCTGCTCGGCCTGTTCACGCTCTATTATCTGACCGACCGCCCGGCCAAGGCGAGCTGGCTCACCAAGGAACAGGCCGCCTGGCTGGAGGGCGAGCTCGCCGCCGAGCGGGCCGAGATCGAGCAACAGGGGCAGCACAGGTTGATCGAATGCGTGCTCGATATCCGAGTCTGGCTGCTGGCGGCACTGTTCGGCTGCGCGCTGGTCGGCATCTATGGCCTCTTGCTGTGGCTGCCGCAGATCATCAAGGGCATGGGCGATCTCAGCAACATCCAGGTCGGCTTCCTCTCGGCGATCCCGCCGCTGCTCGGCGTGGTCGGCACCATCGTGGTCAGCCGCAGTTCGGACAAGACAGGCGATCGCAAGTTTCATCTCGCGGCCGTCTATCTGCTCGCCGCGGTCGCGATGCTCGGCAGCGCCTATGTCACGAGCCCGGTGCTGGCTTTCGTGTTCCTCTGCATCGTCGGCTTCAGCCTCAACGCCGGCAATCCATTGTTCTGGAGCATCAACGCCTCGCTGCTGACCGGCGCGGCCGGCGCCGCCTCGATCGCCATGGTCAACACGCTGGCGCAGTTCGGCGGCCTGATCGGCCCGTGGTGCATCGGGCTGATCAAGGACTCCACCGGAAGCTTTTCCTGGGCGCTGGTCGGCATCGCCGGCTTCCTGTTCGTCGCCTCCGCCATCGCCGCCACCATGCGCGTCAAACCGCGCGAGACGGAACTTTCGGGCGCGATCCCGTCATCCGTCGCCCACTCATGACACTACCAAGGACGCAACCATGATCATCGATTGTCACGGCCACTATACCACCGAGCCAGCCAAGCTGCAGATCTTCCGCGACAAGCAGCTCGCCGGTCTCGCCGACAGATCGCGCCGGCCGCTCAGCACCAATCTCGGCATCACCGATGACGAGATCCGCTCGAGCGTCGAGGGCGCGCAGCTCCGTTTGCAGAAGGAGCGCGGCACAGACGTCACGATCTTCTCGCCGCGCGCCGCCGGCATGGCGCATCATGTCGGCAAGGAAGCAACCAGCCGTGAATGGACCACGATCTGCAACGACCTCGTGCACCGGGTCTGCACGCTGTTTCCGCAGAACTTCGTCCCCGTCTGCCAGCTGCCGCAGAGCCCGGGCGTGCAGCCCAAAAACTGCATCGAGGAGCTGGAGCGCTGCGTGACCCAACTCGGTTTCGTCGGCTGCAACCTCAATCCCGATCCCGCCGGCGGCTATTGGTGCGATCCACCGCTGACGGATGAATGGTGGTATCCGCTGTACGAGAAGATGGTCGAGCTCGACGTCCCGGCGATGGTCCATGTCAGCTCGTCCTGCAATCCCTGCTTCCACGGCACCGGCGCGCATTACCTCAACGGCGACACCACCGCCTTCATGCAGTTCCTGACCTCGGACCTGTTCAAGCGCTTCCCGACTTTGCGGTTCATCATCCCGCATGGCGGCGGCGCGGTGCCCTATCACTGGGGCCGCTACCGCGGGCTCGCGCAGGACATGAAGCTGCCGCCGCTGTCGGAGCATCTGTTGAAGAATGTGTTCTTCGACACCTGCGTCTATCATTTGCCCGGCATCGAGCTGCTGACCCGGGTGATCCCGGTCGAGAACATCCTGTTCGCGTCGGAAATGGTCGGTGCGGTCCGCGGCATCGATCCGGAAACGGGTCATCACTTCGACGACACCCGCCGCTACATCGACGCATTGCCGCTGAGCGCCGAGGACAAGGCCAAGATCTTTGAAGGCAATGCCCGCCGCGTCTATCCTCGCCTCAACGCCCATCTCGACCGCCGCGCGCACTGAGCGATGTATCAGCCCCGTCATTGCGAGGAGCTCGCGACAAAATTGCAAAGCAATTTTGCGCTGAAGCGACGAAGCAATCCATCGCGCCGCATATGCGGAAGCATGGATTGCTTCGCTTCGCTCGCAATGACGGTGATAGTCCTGCGAGCACAGTATTTCCGTCATCTTGATTGCAAACGTGCAATCACGCCCAACACAAACTTCGGAGAACACCGATGGCCATAGGATTTGCAATTCACAAGGCGAAGCGGAAAGTGTCGCCCGACCTCGTCGCGCGCTACCGCACGCTGCCGGTCGCCAATATCAGCGACGTGATGTCGCGGATCGCGGGCACCAACCGGCTGCGGCCGATGCATAAAGGCGGCTGGCTCGGCGGCCCGGCGCTGACCGTGAAGACCCGGCCCGGCGACAATCTGATGGTGCACAAGGCGATCGACCTGGCCCAGCCCGGCGACGTGATCGTGGTCGATGCCGGCGGCGTGCTGGTCAACGCCATCATCGGCGAGATCATGTCGACGCTGGCCGAGAAGAAGGGCGTGGCGGGTTTCGTGATCGACGGCTCGATCCGCGACGCCGGTGCGATCCGCGCTGGCTCGTTCCCGGTGTTCGCCGCCGGCGTCGCCCATCGCGGCCCCTACAAGGACGGCCCGGGCGAGATCAATTGCGCGATCTCGATCGACGGTATGATCGTCGAGCCCGGCGATCTCATCGTGGCCGACGATGACGGCGTGCTCTGCGTACCCCATGGCGACGCCGAGGCGATCTGCAAGCTGACCGAGGCCAAGAAGGCAACCGAGGAGAAGGCGATCCAGCAGATCCTCGCCGGCACCAGCGACCGCCGCTGGGTCGATGAGGCCCTGCAGCGGCTCGGCTGCGAGTTCAAGGACTAGACCGTCGCCGTTGCCCAAGAGGCGGGAATGCCCGCTTCTTGGGCACGAATTTGCGTAAAGCAGTCCGGAATGACCCCCCCGGCTGTCCGTCCATCGGCATCGGGAATTTTTCCCGATCATCGATGGAAAAGATTCCCGCCCTCCCGGGACACATCTCGTTTGCCAAAGCACCGGCGCTCCCGCAGTCTCGAAGCCGGGGTTCGTCGGGGATAAAAGCCGAACCGCGACAATGGGGTGGGCGTTATGGCTGGTACGTTGTTGCGTACGGCAACACGGTTTCTGTCTTCTTCGGTCCATACGCGCGGCGCTGCGGCCGTGCTCACCGCCATCGGAGCCGCAGCGCCGCTGACTGCGGGCGCCCAGACCGCCGCCCCGACCGAGTTGCCGCCGGTCACCGTGATTGCCCCCTCGCCGCTGTCGGGCACGCGCAGCATCAAGCCCGCGTCGCGGCCGGTGGTGCGGACCTCGCGGACCGCTCGGACACGGGCTGCGCCGGCGCAAACCGCGGCAGCGCCCGAAGGCGGCGCTGGCGTTCCGGGCCCGTCCGAGCGCGACTCGAGCCTGCTCGATCGCGACAAGATCCCGTCCAACACCGAGGTGCTGACCGCGGCGGATTTCAGCCGCAACTATTCGACCAACTTCCTCGACTCGGTGAACCGCAAGCTGCCCGGCGTCACGCTCACCGACCAGACCGGCAACCCGTTCCAGCGCACGCTTGATTACCGCGGCTTCGTCGCCTCGCCGGTTCAGGGCACGCCGCAGGGCATCGCGGTCTATCAGAACGGCGTGCGCATCAACGAATCCTGGGGCGACGTGGTGAACTGGGATTTCATCCCGGAAAAGGCCATCGACCGGGTTTCGCTGGTGCCCAACAACCCGATCTTCGGCCTGAACGCGATCGGCGGCGCGCTCAGCATCCAGATGAAGAACGGCTTCACCTATCAGGGCTCCGAGGCGGAACTGTTCGGCGGATCCTACGGACGTGTGCAGGGCAGCGTGCAGGCCGGCGGCCAGCGGGACAACATCTCCGCCTATGCGGCGTTCGAATCCGCCTATGATCGCGGCTGGCGCGACCATGCGAATTCGTCGCACATCAACCGGATGTATGTCGACGTCGGCGCGCGCAACGATGACACCGAATTCCATGTCAACTTCACCGGCGCCAGCAACCTGCTCGGCAACGTCGCGGCAACGCCGGTCGAGCTGCTCAACCAGCGCTGGTCCAGCGTCTACACCTGGCCGCAATCGACGCTGCTGCAGCTCGCCTTCGTCAACGCGACGTTGAGCCACAATTTCTCGGACACATGGTCGTTCCAGGGCAATGCCTATTTCCGTGGCTTCCGGCAGACCCACGCCGATGGCAACGGCACTGACGTTGCGCCATGCGACGATCCCACGACCTTGTGCATCGGCGACGGCCTTCCGGTCTTCGGTCCAGCCGATGGCCCAGCCACTCCGAACACGCTCGGCAACGCCTTCCTTGGCGAAATCGACCGCAACCGCGCCGCCACCAACAGCTTCGGCGGCACGGCGCAGCTGACCAACTCGGACAAGCTGTTCGGGCACGACAACCACGTCGTGATGGGTGTCAGCGTCGACCACGGCAATACGAAGTTCACGGCAACCAGCGAGCTCGGAACGATCGATCCGAACAACCTGTTCGTGACCGGCACCGGCGTCTTCATCAACCAGCCCGACGCAGGTCTCAGCCCGGTCGATCTGCGCGCCACCAACACCTACACCGGCATCTACCTCACCGACACGTTCGATGTGACCAACAGGTTCTCGGTGACGGCCGGCGGGCGATTCAACTACGCCCAGATCGATCTGAAGGACCAGACCGGGACCAATGACCTGCTCAACAGCAGCAACCGCTTCCAGCGCTTCAATCCGGTGATCGGCGGCACCTACAAGATCACGCCGAACCTCACTGCCTATGCCGGCTATTCGGAAGCCAACCGCACGCCGACGCCGCTGGAGCTCGGCTGCTCCGATCCCAACCATCCCTGCATGATCGACACCTTCCTGGTCGCCGATCCGCCGCTCAAGCAGGTGGTGTCGCACACCGTCGAGGCGGGCCTGCGCGGCAGCTGGGGCCGCGATGCCAGGACGGGCGTGCTGAGCTGGGGGCTGGGCGCGTTCCGCACCCTGTCCGACGACGACATCATCCACGTGGCAAGCCCGCTCGGCGTCAACAATTTCGGATACTTCCAGAACGCCGGACAGACCTTGCGCCAGGGCATCGAGGCCAAGCTCGACTACCGCTTCGATCGCTGGAACGCCTATGCCAACTACACCTATGTCAACGCGACCTATCAGAGCGCGATCACGCTGTCCTCGCCGAACAATCCGAATGCGCTGATCAGCGACGCCGGCGTGCAATATGTCAACGTCACTCCGGGCGACCACATCCCCGGCATTCCCGCGCACCGCTTCAAGGCCGGCGTCGACTACAACGTCACGGATGCCTGGAAGGTCGGCGCCGACCTCAACGTCGTGGGCAGCCAGTGGCTGATCCATGACGACACCAACCAGAGCCCGAAGGTGCCGGCCTACTCGGTCGTCAATCTGCACACGTCATATCAGATCACGAAGAACATCGAGGTGTTCGGCCTGATCAACAATGTGTTCAACCAGCATTACTATCTGAACGGCGCGTTCTATCAGACCGGCGGCTTTGTCAGCGCCGGCTCGGCACCCAACCTGATGGCGCAGCTGAGCGATCCCCGCGCCTTCGTGCCCGGCATGCCGCTCGCCGCCTATGCGGGCATCAGGGCGAAGTTCTAGGAAAGACCCGCGACACTTTCGACGCCGTCATTGCGAGGAGCGAAGCGACGAAGCAATCCATTCCTATTCGCGGCGCGATGGATTGCTTCGCGGAGCCTGTCATCGGGCGCGCATTCGCGCACCCGTTGGCTCGCAATGACGTGGAGCGCCCACATCGTCACCAGCCCTGACAGACGCCGCGTTACGCCACCGTCCCGCCGTCGACCGGCATCGCGATGCCGGTGACGAACGAGGCCTTGTCCGACAGCAGGAACACTGCAACCTCGGCGATCTCTTCGGGGCGCGCGGCGCGGCCCATCGGGTTGCGGGTGACCGCGGCCTTGATCAGCTCTTCCGGATCGGCCTCGTTGTGGCCGGGCTGGTCCGGCCGGTTGACGAACACCCGCAGCATCGGCGTGTCGATCGCGCCGGGACAGATCGCATTGACGCGCACGCCGTCCTTGGCGTGGCGCTTGGCCAGTGCCCGCGCCAGACCGATCACGCCGGCCTTGGCCGCCGAATAGGTCGGGCTCCACGGCGAGCCGACCAGGCCTGAGGTCGATGCGGTGAACAGGATGCTGCCCTTGCGCCGCGCCGTCATCTCTCCCAGCGCCGCGTTGGTGGTGATCAGCTGCGAGCGCAGATTGAGATCGACGCTGAGATCCCAGCCTTCGAGATCGTCGATCACGGACGGACCGGGAATGCCGAGGTGATTCCAGACGCAGTCGAGCGCACCGAATTCCTTCACCGTCGCCGCGACGATGTCGCGCGAAAACTTGTCGTCGCGCAGATCGCCGGCCAGCGCCAGCGCGCGTCCGCCGCCCTTTTTGATCTCGTCGACCACCGCCTTCGCGCCGGCCTCGTTCTGGTCGACCACCGCAACCGCCGCGCCCTCGCGCGCCAGGATGCGCGCGCCGGCGCGGCCGGCGCCCGATGCCGCGGCGGTGACGAGTGCGATCTTGCCTTGCATGTCCATGTTTCGATCCTGATTGTGCCCGTGAGTTCGAGCCTTCTTGGTTCCAGCTGAAGCTCTGGTTGAATCAGGACCGCGGCGCCGCAGTCTTGCGCTGAAGCGCTAGCGGCCGCCGAACAGGACCGGAGACTGGCCGGGCAGCAATTGCGAATGAATGTCGCTATCCATGCGCTCCGCGCCTTGCTGGGTGAAGCTCGCTCCGAACGACAGGCTGACATTCGAGCTCGGGCGGAACTCTACTCCCGCACGCGCCGAATAGCCGGCGTTGACGCCGGGATTGCCGCTGAACGGCGCCAGCGGTCCGCCGGCGCCGGGAGGATTGTATTTCAACGAGTCGAAGCCGGCGAAGAACGTCACGGGTGTATTGCCGACGCCCTTGAAGTTGTAGCCGACCTGCGCGCCCTGATATTCGAGCCCGCCGAACGCCGCCGATTGGCCGAGCGTGCTCCAGCCGACACGGCCACCTTCGCCGCCGACGAACCAGCCGTCCGGCCGGCCATTCAGATACGAGAAGTCGCCGCCCTGCGCACCGGCGGCGTCAAAGCTCGGAAAATTGCCGTAAGTGTCCGCCTTCTGGCCATCGGCAAGGCTGCCGCCGAAGCCGAACAGCGAGCCCGGGGTCCAGTAGCGCACCGGTCCGGCCTGGGCGTGGGCCTGCTGAACGCCGAGGCAGAGCACTGCGGCGATGATTGGGAGACCGGTTTTGCTTGCGAAAATCGACATTCGGGAGACCGTCACCTGTACAGCCGAACTATACGCTCCGGAGGCCGGCAATGCCAGCGCGGCGCTTCGGCGCGACCGCCGCGCCTCTTGCCATCAGCGCGGCCACCACCGTCCAGCTCGGCAATGGCGCCGATCACGATCGAACTCAACAAGCCGATCGCGCTCGAGGCGCGGTCGTGCTTTGCGATCCGTGAAGGCAACCGCACCGTCGGCGCGGTGTTGCAAAATCATCCGATCGCCTGACGCGGTCGTCTATCACAAATCGGCGGCAGCGCTGTCCGGCTTCTCGAAGACCGGCCTCACCGACATCAAGGATATGTCCGAGGGCTGGTGGATGACCGGCCAGACCATCCTCGTCAACGGCCGCTACACGACGAAGTGACAATGGCGGATTGGGGGCGGGCGTGAGCGTCCGCCCCTTGCATCCGAGTTGCCCGACGGCGCAAGACCCTGCGGACATGCAAGACTCGGACAGATCATGTCGCGAGAATGCGATGCCATATCTTCAGCGCTGTTCGAACGTGCGTCAGATTCACGCCCGTCATCCTGAGGTGCGAGCGGAGCGAGCCTCGAAGGATGCACGGCCCGGCTGGTGGCCATCGATCCTTCGAGACGCGCTACGCGCTCCTCAGGATGACGGGTCTGGTAGCTTCGCAGGGACGACATCGAGGATGTGTCTGCTTGCCCCCCACGCACCCGCCGCTCTCCGCGACATTGCGTCGCGAAACTCGTTGCGGCGCAACAATCAAAATGAGACTGCCCGTTAAGCACCCCCGGCGCGACGACATCCGCGCCGCGCCTCCCTTCGGCTAGCTTTGCCGGCAACAACCGGACGCCCATCGGCCTTCTCGCCACGTGGTCGCCGGCGACAACACAGAGGGAGGAAGCGATGTTGAAAAGCAGTTTGGGACTGATTGCGTTGAGCAGCCTGTTGCTTTCGGGCACGGCGTTCGCCCAGGAGAAGATCAAGGTCGGCGTCACCGCAACGCTCGAGGGCACCTACACGGTGCTCGGCGAGGACGGCATGCGCGGCCACCAGACGGCGCTCAACGTGCTCGGCAAGAAGATCGGCGACAAGGAACTCGAATTCATCGTCGCCTCGACCGACGCGACGCCGGACTCCGCGGTGCGCGCGGTGCGCAAGCTGATCGAGCAGGACAAGGTGCAGATCCTGCTGTCGCCGCTGTCCGGTGACGAAGGCATCGCGGTGAAGAATTTCGCCAAGACCCATCCGGAGCTGACCTTCGTCAACGCCGCCTCCGGCGCGCAGGAGACGACCTATGTCGATCCGGCGCCGAACTTCTTCCGCTACAACATGGACGGCGCGCAGTGGCAGGTCGGCCTCGGCAAATACGCCTATGAGACCAAGGGCTATCGCAAGATCGCGACCGTCGGCGAGGATTACTCCTTCATCTACACCCAGGTGTTCGGCCTGGTGCTGGAATTCTGCGGCGCCGGCGGCCAGGTCACCAACCGGCAATGGGTGCCGCTCGGCACCAAGGACTTCGCCTCGGTCATTGCTGCGCTGCCCGACGATGTCGATGCGATCTATCTCGGCCTCGGCGGCGCCGACGCGGTCAACTTCCTCAACCAGTATCAGCAGGCCGGCGGCAAGGCGCATCTGATGGGCGGCTCCATCATGATCGACCAGACCATCCTGTCGTCGAAGGGCAGCGCCAAGAACGCGCTGATCGGCACCATCGCGGCGAGCGGCCAGGCCGACACCTGGGAGGATCCGGGCTGGCAGAAGTTCGTCAAGGCCTATCAGGACTCGTTCCCGGAGAGCAAACGCTTCCCGAGCCCGTCGCTGCTCGCCACCAACTATTACGGCTCGACCATGGCGCTGATCCTGGCGCTGCGGCAGGTCAATGGCGATCTCTCCAACAACCAGGCCAAGCTGAAGGATGCGCTGGCGAAGATCGAGATCGACGCCCCGAACGGCAAGATCAAGCTCGACGCCAACCGCCAGGCGATCGGCACCAATTTCGTCACCGAGGTGGTCGATGACGGCAAGGGCGCGCTGTTCTCCAAGGTCGTGAAGGTGATCCCGAACGTCAACCAGACGCTGGGCTACGATCCGGCGGTTTTCGCCAAGATCGGCCTGCCGAGCCGCACGGTCCCGGAGTGCAAGAAGTACTGACGTATTTGTTGCAGTGCGGGCAGAGCGGCCGCGGCATGGCGCGCGGTTGCATCAAGAGCCCTGCTCGCCCTTGCTTTCCGCGGGCGGATGATGAACGCTTGTCGAAAAGACAAGAACATCCCGCGGGAGGGGAGGCATGAGCAGGGCGCTTGCCGTCTTCCACGGCCGGTTCGGTCGCGCGACGGTCTACCAGTTGAACCGTCCCTTCAACGTGCATGCGCACCGCGAAGGGCACCTGATCTTTCATGTCGGCGGCACGCCGGCGCAGATCGACGTGTCGGAGCAGCGCCTGCTGCTCAAGGACGACACCGTGGTCGCGGTCAACCCGTGGGAACCGCATAATTTCCTGCCGACCGACATGGATCACGGCGCGATCTTCTTCGTGCTCTATGTCAACGCCGAGTGGTTCGCCCCGCAGCCCGCAACGGCGCAGGGCCTGCGGTTCGGCCGCACCTTCTTTCCGCGCACCGAGGCGCTCGACCGGCTGATCCGCCGCACCGCAGCACTGGTGTGCGGCGCGCCGTCGCTGCGCAGCCTCGATTGCGAGCTCAGGCAGTTGATCGATTCCTGCTACGAGGAGAGCTGGCAGGCGGCCGAGGGCGCTCCCGCCGCCGCTGCGGTGACCGATTTCCGCGTCCGCAAATCGATCAAGCTGATGTCGGAAAGCCCCGGCGCCGAGATCGAGCTCGATGCGATCGCGCGCGAAGCGGGGCTGTCGCGGCCGCATTTCTACCGGCTGTTCCGGACGCAAACCGGCGTCACCCCTCACCTCTACATGAACACGCTGATCATGGAGCAGGCGCTGGATGCGCTGGTCGCGACCGAAGCGCCGATCGCCGATATCGGCTTCGATCTCGGCTTCTCCTCGCAGAGCGGCTTCACCCGCTTCTTCGCCGCCAATGTCGGCATGGCCCCGACCGACTATCGCCGCGCCGCCAAGGTGTTGCGGCCGTGAGCGAGTTCCGCACCGGACGATAAAAGATACTCTCGATCAAATCCGACGCTTTCGCCCTCGGTAGGATGCACGGACACGTGGCCCGGCAGACGGCCGCGACCGACTGAGGGAACGCGACTGACATGGCCAGGTTCATCGAACGCCATCCGGCCTGGGCGCTGATCGTGATCATCGCGGTCGCGGTGCTGGCGTGGCTGGTGTTCGCGATCTGGCCGCCGGGGCTGGAGGCAGCGATCGGCCGCAAGCGCGTGTTCCTCAACGCTGTGCTGAACGGCATCACGCTCGGCGGGCTGTATTTCCTGGTGGCGAGCGGCTTCACGCTGATCTTCGGGTTGATGCGCAACGTCAACCTGGCGCACGGCTCGCTCTATCTGTTCGGCGGCTATATCGGCTACGCCATCAGCACCTGGACCGGCTCGTGGATCCTCTCCTTCATCGTCGCCTTCATCGCGGTGGCGCTGGTCGGGGTGATCCTGCAGCTCGCCGTGTTCCGCCGCATGGAGGGACAGGACCTCCGCCAAACCATGGTGACGATCGGGCTCTCGATCGTGTTCGCCGATCTGATGCTCTGGGTGTTCGGCGGCGACTTCTACCAGGTCCAGACCCCGAGCTGGCTGATCGGCCCGGTGCAGCTGCCGCTGCTCACCGCGATCAAATCATCCGGCGAGCCGGTCTATCTGCAATATCCGCTGGTGCGGCTGGTGATCTTCTTAGCCTCGGTCGTGATCGGCATCGCGATGTGGCTGGCGCTGAACCGAACCCGGATCGGCATGATCGTGCGCGCCGGCGTCGACGACCGCGACATCCTGGCCGCGACCGGGGTGCGGATCCAGCTGGTGTTCGTGCTGGTGTTCGCGCTCGGCGCGGGGCTTGCCGGCATTGCCGGCGTCGTCGGCGGCACCTTCCAGTCGCTCTCGCCCGGCGAGGACACCCGCTTCCTGCTCGCCTCGCTGGTGGTCGTGATCGTCGGCGGCATGGGGTCGATCCCGGGAGCCGCGCTCGGCGCCGTCATCATCGGCCTCGCCGAGCAGCTCGGCTCGGTCTACATCCCGACCTACGCCATCGTCGTCACCTTCCTGATCATGGTGCTGGTGCTGGCGCTGCGGCCGCAGGGCCTGCTCGCGAGGCGATGAGATGTCGTTGCTGCAGAGCACCCAGTTCCGCCCCGACCGATCCGCCAACGCGACCCGCCGCGCCCTGCTCCGCGCCTGGCCGGAATTCCAGAATCCCGTGGCCTGGCTGGTCGCGCTGATCCTTGTGATCATGCCGCTGATCGCCAACGGCTTCTTCCTGATCGAGATCTTCGCCACCACGCTGATCCTCGGTGTCATCGCGCTCAGCCTGATGTTCCTGGCCGGCTATGGCGGCATGGTCAGCCTGATGCAGCTCACCATCGCGGGCTTCGCCGGCTACATGGTCGCGGTGTTCGGCGTCAGCGGCAACGCCAATATCAGCCTCGGCTGGCCGTGGTGGCTCGCAACCCCGATGGCGCTGGCGCTGGCGACGCTGTTCGGCACGCTCGGCGGCGCGCTCGCGGTACGCACAGAGGGCATCTACACCATCATGATCACGCTCGCGATCGGCGCGGCGTTCTACTACTTCACCAACCAGAACTGGGCGATCTTCAACGGCCACACCGGCATCAACACCGTCGCGACGCCGCATTTCTTGGGCGTCGACTGGCGCACCGATATCGCCTTCTACTATGTGACGCTCGGGGTCGCCGCGATCTGCTACTTCGCCGTCCAGTATGTCTCGCGCGCACCGTTCGGCCTCGCGCTGCAGGGCGTCCGCGACAATTCGCGCCGTATGGCGGCCCTCGGCTTCAACCCCAATGCCCACCGCATCGCGGCCTACGCCTTCGCCGCCTTCATCGCGGCGCTCGGCGGCGTGCTGCAGGTCTGGAACTACCGGCAGATCTCGCCGGGCTCGGTGAGCGTCGGCGCCTGCATCGACGTCCTGATCATCGCCGTGGTCGGCGGCATCACGCGGCCGATCGGCCCGTTCATCGGCGCATTGATCTTCGTCCTGCTGCGCACCTTCGCGCTCGACGTGCTGATCAAGTTCGGCCTCGACGGCAACCGCTTCCGCCTGCTGATCGGGCTCGGCTTCCTCGCCATCGTGTTCTGGTCGTCGGACGGCGTGATCGGCCTGTGGGAACGCTGGCGCCGCCGCAACACGTCTTCGACGCAACGTTCAGGCGGAGGCCGCCATGGATAGCGTCGCGCAGCGGCTGTCCGTGGTCGGCGCCGGCGCGGCGCTGGAGCTGCGCGGCGTGACGCGGCTGTTCGGCGCGCTGGCGGCGCTGACCGACGTCACCATCACCGTGCGGCCGGGCGAACGGCGCGCGGTGCTCGGCTCGAACGGCGCCGGCAAGACCACGCTGTTCAACTGCATCACCGGCGACTTCCCGCCCTCCTCCGGCACGATCCGCTTCTTCGGCGAGGACATCACCCAGTTCCCGCCCTATGAGCGCATCCGACGGGGCTTGCGCCGCACCTACCAGATCTCGGCTTTGTTCCCCGGTCTCACCGTGCAGGACAACGTCTACCTCGCCTGCCGCGGCGTCTCGCGCGGACGGTTCTCGTTCCTGCGTCCGGGGCAGAACGATGCTCTGATGCACGCGACCGAAACGCTGGTACAGGCCGTGCACCTCTCTGGTGTGAAGGACCAGCGCGTCGCCGAGCTCGCGCACGGACAGCAGCGCCAGCTCGAGATCGCGCTGGCGCTGGCCGGCGCGCCGCGCTTCATCCTGTTCGACGAGCCCGCGGCGGGGCTGTCGCCGACCGAGCGACGCGAGCTGATCGAGATCCTGACCTCGCTGCCGGCGCATATCGGCTACATCATCATCGAGCACGACATGGACGTTGCGCTACGCGTCGTCGAGAGCGTGACGATGATGCACAATGGCCGCATCTTCAAGGAAGGCTTGCCGCGCGAGATCGAATCCGATCCCGAGGTGCAGGAGCTTTATCTCGGAGGCGGCCATGAATGACCGCCGTGCCGCGCCCGCGCTCGAGGTGAAAGGCCTCGACGTCTATTACGGCCATTCGCACGCGCTGCAAGGCGTCGATCTCACGCTCGATAGCGGCGTGTTCTCGGTGGTCGGCCGCAACGGCATGGGCAAGACCACGCTGTGCAAGGCCATCATGGGCCTGGTGCGCGCCAGCGGCGGCTCGATCCGGATCCGCGGCGAGGAGATCACGCGGCTCAATCCGGCGCGGATCGCCCGGCTCGGCGTCGGCTATGTGCCGCAAGGCCGCCGGCTGTGGCGCTCGCTGACGGTTGACGAACACCTCGCGCTCGCCGGCGGCCTGCGCCGCGGCGCCTGGACCATCGAGCGGATCTACGACACCTTCCCGCGCCTCGCCGAGCGCAAGAACAATGGCGGCAACCAGCTCTCCGGCGGCGAGCAGCAGATGCTCGCGATCTCGCGTGCGCTACTGACCAACCCGCATCTCCTGATCATGGATGAGCCGACCGAGGGCCTCGCGCCTGTGATCGTCGCCCAGGTCGAGGACATGCTGCTGCGCCTCGGCGACGAAGGCGACATGTCCGTGCTGGTCATCGAGCAGAACATCGGCGTGGCGACGGCGGTGTCGCGCAACGTCGCCATCATGGTCAACGGCCGCATCAACCGCATCATCGACTCCGCGCGCCTCGCGACCGACCGCGACTTGCAACAGCGGCTGCTCGGCGTCGGCACCCACGGCTCGGATGAGACCGACGCCGAGGCGGCGCCAGCGAAAGCTGAAGCTGTCGGCACGCCGCAGCCGGAGCGCAAGGGGCCGGCGCGCATCTACATCTCCAACCCCGTGCTCCCGACGCGCTGGTCGCAGCCGGTGCCGATCGCCCGGATCGAGGCCGCCGCGCGGACGCAATCCGCGGCGATCACGCGTCTCGAGGAGACGGCCCGCACGCGGCGCGAACCCGCGACGTCGAAGACTTCGGGACCACCGGTCGTGCTGGTCGTCGGCACGCTCGACACCAAGGGCGCCGAGCTGCGCTTCATCCGCGATATCGTCGCGGGCAGCGGCCTGCGCACCCGGCTGGTCGATGTCTCGACCAGCGGCAAGGCGGCGAGCTGCGACGTCACCGCGCAGGAGATCGCGCTGAACCACGGCCGCGGCGGCTCCGGTGTGTTCGGCGCCGACCGTGGCGCCTCGGTCACGGCGATGGCGGAGGCGTTCGAGCGCTGGCTGCGCCGCCAGGGCAACATCGCCGGCATCATCTCCGCCGGCGGCTCCGGCGGCGCGTCGCTGGTCGCGCCCGGCATGCGCGCGCTTCCGGTCGGCGTGCCGAAGCTGATCATCTCCTCGGTCGCGTCGGGCGACGTCGGTCCTTATGTCGGGCCCGCCGACATCACCATGATGTATTCGGTGACCGACGTGCAGGGCCTTAATTCGATCTCGCGCGCCGTGCTCGGCAACGGCGCCCATGCCCTGGTCGGCATGGTCAAGGCGCGGCTCGATGAACAGGCCGCCAGGCAGCGCGATACGAGCGCTCAGCTTCCGGCTATCGGCATCACCATGTTCGGCGTCACCACGCCGGCCGTGCAGAAGATCGCCGCCGACCTGCGCGAGGATTTCGAGTGCCTGGTGTTCCACGCCACCGGCGTCGGCGGCCGCTCGATGGAGAAGCTGGTCGAGTCCGGACAGCTCGCCGGCGTCATCGACCTCACCACGACCGAAGTCTGCGATCTGCTGATGGGCGGCGTGTTCCCGGCGACCGACGATCGCTTCGGCGCCATCATCCGCAGCGGCGTGCCCTATGTCGGCTCGGTCGGCGCACTGGACATGGTGAACTTCGGCGCGCCCGACACCATCCCGGAGCGCCACCGGCAGCGTAAATTCCACGTCCATAATCCGCAGGTCACATTGATGCGGACGACGCCTGAAGAGAACGAGCGCATCGGCCGCTGGATCGGCGAACGCCTCAACCAGATGGACGGGCCGGTGCGTTTCTTCCTCGCCGAAGGTGGCGTCTCCGCGCTCGATGCGCCGGGCCAGCCGTTCTGGGACCCTGATGCCGATGCGGCGTTGTTCCGCGCGCTGGAGCGCACCGTGCGCCAGACCGGAAATCGCCAGATCATCCGCGTCAAGCGCAACATCAACGATCCCGAGTTCACCGCCGCCATCGTCAGCGCGTTCCGTCCGCTGCTAGGACGCGCCGGTGGCCGGCGGAGAGTGGCGAGGTGACCCATGCCCAGGTTTGAACGCGCGGCGCTGCTGAAGAAGTTTCACGCCATGATCGCCCGCGGCGAGCCGATCGTCGGCGGCGGCGCCGGCACTGGCCTATCGGCAAAATGCGAGGAGGCCGGCGGCGTCGACCTGATCGTGATCTACAATTCCGGCCGCTACCGCATGGCCGGCCGCGGCTCGCTCGCCGGACTGATGCCCTATGGCGATGCCAACGCCATCGTCGTCGAAATGGCCGGCGAAGTATTACCGGTCGTGACAAACACGCCGGTGCTCGCCGGGGTCAACGGCACCGATCCGTTCCGCGACATGGACGTGTTCCTCGACCAGCTCAAGGCGCTCGGCTTTGCCGGCGTGCAGAACTTTCCGACCGTCGGCCTGATCGACGGCATCTTCCGCGCCAATCTCGAAGAAACCGGGATGTCCTATGCGCTCGAGATCGACATGATCGCGAAAGCGCATGACAAGAACATGCTGACCACGCCCTATGTGTTCAGCGAGCAGGAGGCGACCGCGATGGCGATCGCCGGCGCCGACATCATCGTCTGTCATATGGGCCTGACCACAGGCGGCACGATCGGCGCGCAGACTGCGCCAAAGCTCGAAGACTGCCCTGCCCGCATCGAGGCCTGGGCCGAGGCCGCCCTCAGCGTCAATTCGAACATCATCGTGCTCGCGCATGGCGGTCCGATCGCGGACCCGGCGGATGCCGATTTCATCATGAAGCAGACCCGCAACTGCCACGGCTTCTATGGCGCCTCCTCGATGGAGCGCCTGCCGGTCGAGCGGGCGCTGACGGAACAGGTTCGCAAATTTAAGGCGATCGGCGCGCGCTAGAGCCGCCGTGACCAAGGGAGGAAGAGATGTCGGGGATGCTGGTCGGTGAATTGATCCTCTGGCTCATCGTCGCGATCGTCGCGATCGTCATCATCGTCTATGTCGTGAACTGGCTGTATCACCGTTCGTCGAAGGAAGTCTCCTTCGTCCGCACCGGTTTCATGGGCGAGCGGGTGGTGATCAATGGTGGCGCCTTCGTGCTGCCGTTCATCCACGACTACACGCCGGTCAACATGAACGTGCTGCCGATGGGCATCGTGCGCTCCCGCCAGGACGCCGTGATCACCCGCGACCGCATGCGCGTCGACATCGAGGCCGATTTCTATGTCCGCGTTCAGCCGACCCGCGAGGCGGTCTCGATCGCCGCCGCGACGCTCGGCCGCCGCACCATGGAGCCGCAGCAGCTCCACACCCTGCTCTCCGGCAAGTTCATCTCCGCGATCCGTTCGGTTGCGTCAGAGATGACGATGGAGCAGATGCACGAGCAGCGCGGCGATTATGTCGCGCGCGTCAAGGCCAATGCGGCCGAAGCGCTGGCGCAGAACGGCCTCGAACTGGAATCTGTCGCGATCACCGATCTCGACCAGACCGATCTCGAATATTTCAACCCCTCGAACCGCTTCGACGCCGAAGGTCTGACCCGCCTGATGGAGGACATCGAGGCCAAGCGCAAGCTGCGCAACGACATCGAGCAGGACTCGATGATCAAGATCCGCTCCCGCAATCTGGAGGCCGAGCGGCAGGCGCTGGAGATCGAGCGCGAGAGCGAGACCGCCCGGCTCGAGCAGGAGCGCGACATCGAGATGCGCCGCGCCCTGCAGCGCACCGAGGTCGCCCGCGAGCGCGCGCTGCGCGAGACCGAGGCCGAGCAGGCCCAGATCACCGCGCGCGAAGCCATCGAGAAGGCGCGCATCGCCAATGAGCAGGCCATCACCGAAGCCCGCATCGCCTCGGAGCGCGAGACGCGGCACAAGGAGATCGAGCGCACCCGTGCGGTCGAGGAGAAGGAGCTCTTGGCCCGCGAGGAGATCGAGCGGGTCCGGATCGCCAACCAGCGCTCGGTTGACACCACCCGTATCGCGTCCGAGCGCGAGGTGCGGCAGCGCGAGATCGAGCGGATGCGTACGGTCGAGGAGGCCGAGATCGCCGCCCGCGAGGCGATCGAGAAGGCCCGCATCCAGCAGGACCGCGTCGTCACCGACGCCCGCATCGCCAATGAGGAAGAGACCCGCCGCCGCGAGATCGAGCGCACCCGCGCCGTCGACGAGGCCGAGATCGCCGCCCGCGAGGCCACCGAGAAGGCGCGCATCGCTCAGACCATGACGGTCAATGTCGAGCGCATCTCCTCCGACGAGCGCACGCGGGCGTTGGAGATCCAGCAGGTCCGCACCATCCAGGAAGCCGAGATCGAGGCGCAGAAGGCGGTCGAAGCCGCCCGGATCATCAGAGAGAAGACGCTGGCTGCCGAGCGCATCGCCGCCGATCACACCACGCGCAAGCTCGAGATCGAGCGCAATCAGGCCGTCGAGATCGCCGGCATCAGCGCGCGCGAAGCCACCGAGGCCTCGCGGATCGCGCAGGAAGAACACGTCCGGGCGCTCGAGATCGCCCGCACCCGCGCGATCGAGGAAGCCGACATCGCCTCGCGCGAGGCGATCGAGGCGGCGCGGATTTCCCAGGAGAAGTCGGTCGCCGCGCAGCGCATCCGCGCCGAACGGGAGACCCGCGGGCTCGAGATCGAGCGCACCGGGGCGATCGAAGCCGCCGAGCTGAAGCGCCGCGACGCCGTCGAGCGGCAGCGCATCGATGTCGAGCTGGCGCTGGAAAGCGAGCGCATCGCCTCCTCCAGGACCCGCGAAGTTCTCAACATCGACCAGAAGAGGGCGATCGAGCTTGCCGACGAGGAGCGCGTGATCGCGCTCGCCGCCAAGCGCTCCGAGCGGATCGACGCCGACCGGCAGGTCCGGCAGGCCGAGATCGTGGCGCGCAAGGACATCGACACCACAGACGTCTCGCGCGAGCAGGCGCTGGAGGCAGCCCGGATCGAGCGGCGCCGTGCCATCGAGCAGCTCGAGGTGGCCCGCAACCAGTCGCTGCAGGAGGCCGAGATCGTCGCCCGCGAGGAGGTCGAGCGCGCGCGGATCGCCTCGGACCGGGGCCTGGACGAGGCCCGCATCGGCCGCGAGCGCGAGCTGCGCAAGCTCGAGGTCAACCGCGAGAAGGACGTCGAGACCGCGCTGATGGAGAAGGCCATCGCGCTGCATCAGAAATCGCTGGAGGAATCCGCGGCGCGCGCCGCGGCCGAGGATGCCCGGATCCGCGCGACGGAAGCTGCCGAGCGCGTCGTCACGGCGCGCGAAAGCGAGATCGCGAAACGGCGCAAGACGGTCGAGGTGCTGCTGGCCGAGAAGCAGGCCGAGGAAACCAGGATCGCCGCGGAAGCCGAACGCGTCCGCGCGGCGGTCGAGGCCGAGGCGCAGCGCCTGCTCAACGAAGCCGAGAACGTCTTGACCGACCAGGCGCGCTACTCGCTGTTCCGCCGCAAGCTGCTCGACCGGATCGAGGGCATCGTGCGCGAGAGCGTCAAGCCGATGGAGAAGATCGAGGGCATCCGCATCCTCCAGGTCGACGGCCTCAACGGCAACGGAAATGGCGGCGGCAATGGCCGCAGCGCCACCGACGAGGTGATCGATTCGGCGCTGCGCTACCGCGTGCAGGCGCCGCTGATCGATTCGATCCTGTCGGACATCGGCGTCGAGGGCGGCAGCCTCGCCAAGATGCCCGGCCTGATCCGCGAGGCCCGCGACATGCAGGGCATCAAGGATTCCGCACGCAAGAGCGGCGGCGACGCCAAGCCGGCGGCGCCCGAGGGCGGCGGCGAGCCGGCGCGCCCCGAGCGCACGCCGCGCAAGAAGGATTGAGCGCACGCCATGGCACGGGTTTACGTCTCCACCGTCGTCAACGCCCGCAACGACCGGGTCTGGGCCCGCGTCCGCGACTTCAACGGGCTGCCGAACTGGCATCCTGCGATCGCGGAAAGCCGGATCGAGGGCGGCGAGCCCTCGGACAAGATCGGCTGCGTCAGGGATTTCCGCCTGCGCAACGGTGACCGGATCAGGGAGAAGCTGCTCGGGCTGTCCGACTACGACATGTTCTGCACCTACTCGATCCTGGAATCGCCGATGGGCGTCGAGAACTACGTCGCCACCCTGCGGCTGACGCCGGTCACCGATGGCGACCAGACCTTCCTGGAATGGATCGCCGAGTTCGATTGCGCGCCGGAGCGCGAGACCGAGCTCGTCAACAATATCGGCGGCGGCGTGTTCCAGGGCGGGTTCGACGCGCTGAAGCGGGCGTTCGGGGGATAGCGGAATGTATAGATCAGATATCTCCGAGCAGACGGTCCACCTCTCCCCTTGTGGGAGAGGTCGGATCGCATCGCCAGATGCGATCCGGGTGAGGGGTCGCGGACCCTCGTGGGACCTGTGCCCCCTCACCCGGCGCTACGCGCCGACCTCTCCCCGCTGGGGAGAGGTGAGGCAGGCGGCTCGATACGTCAAAACCGCAGATATTGGATTTTGACCGTGCCGCATATCGTCAAAAGCACGATCCTGGATGCACCGACCGATACGGTGTGGGCCGTGCTGCGCGATTTCAACGGCCATGACCGCTGGCATCCCGCCGTCGCAAGCAGCGGTATCGAGCGCGCGCAGCCGTCCGACAAGATCGGCTGCGTCAGGCGCTTCAAGCTGAAGGACGGCGCCGAGCTGCGCGAGCAGCTGCTGGCGCTATCCGACCTCGAACAATCGTTCAGCTACTGCCTGCTCGATACGCCGATCCCGATGTTCAACTACGTGGCGCATGTCCGCCTGCTGCCGGTCACCGACGGCGACCGCACCTTCTGGCACTGGGAATCGCGCTTCACGACCCGGACCGAGGACAGGGACCGGATCACGCAGATGGTCGCAGAAGATATCTACCAGGCCGGGTTCGAGGCCATCCGCCGGCATCTGAAGGAGGCCGCGTAAGCGGGGAAGGACATCATGCCAGTCACGGTGAAGACCTTCACCAGCAGCCACGACGCCGCAGCGGCGCTGTCGTCGGATCGCAGCGCCCGCTATCTCGGCGGCGGCACGCTGGTGATGCGGGCGCTGAACGAGGGCGACATCTCGATTTCGACAATCGT
The DNA here is from genome assembly GCF_007993935.1 of Bradyrhizobium macuxiense. Taxonomy (GTDB): domain Bacteria; phylum Pseudomonadota; class Alphaproteobacteria; order Rhizobiales; family Xanthobacteraceae; genus Bradyrhizobium; species Bradyrhizobium macuxiense_A. The sequence goes on from NZ_VITY01000006.1 coordinate 343,614, forward strand.
GCGCGCCAGCGATCACGCGATGACGCGGATCGACGCCTCGGGCTCGCGCATCACGCTCGGCGCCGGCGTCACCTTTGCGCGCATCCTGGCCGAGCGCGATCTCGCCTTCCTGCACGGCCCGGCCCGCTCGATCGGCGGACCTGCGGTGCGCAACATGGGCACGGTCGGCGGCAATCTGTTCGCGCCGGTGCCCTATGGCGACTTCACCGTCGCGATGCTCGCGCTCGATGCCATGGTATCGGTGCAGGGCGGCCTCGGTGGCCGCGAGATCCCGATCGACGAGTTCCTGCAATCGCGCGACCGCCAGACCGGCACGCTGGTGCTGGCGATCTCCTTCGCCAAGCCCGGCAGCACTGACGCCTTCCGCTACCGCAAGATCGCGCGGATCAAGCCCAAGGGCGGCGCTGTCATCACGCTGGCGGCGCATCTGCCGCTCAACGGCGGCCGGATCGTCGGCGCCCGCGTCGCGCTCGGCTCGATGGCGCCGACCCCGATCCGCGCCCGCGCCGCCGAACGCGCGCTGGAAGGCCGCGCGCTCGATACCTCCACGATCAGCGCGGCCGCAGCAGCAGCGGTCGAAGGCACGTCGCCCGGCGACAATGCGCTCGCCAGCGCCTGGTATCGCCGCGAGATCGTCGGCGTGCATCTCAAGCGTTTGTTGTCCGGTCAGGAATAATCGCGATGGCCAAGACTGCACTTCAATTCCTGCATAACGGCCGCGACGTCGCGATCTTCGTCGACGGCGGCACCAACCTCCTGGTCGCGCTGCGCGAGCTGATCGGCGACATGACGCCGAAATTCGGCTGCGGCCAGGGCGGCTGCGGCACCTGCAGCGTGCTGATCGACGGCGAATTGCATCTCTCCTGCCTGACGCTGGCCGAGACGGTCGCCGGCCGCTCGGTCGAGACCCTCGACGGCATCAAGAACGGCCCCAATCTGCACCCGCTGCAGCGCGCCTTCGCCGACAATTTCGCCGCGCAATGCGGCTATTGCACGCCCGGGATGCTGATGGCCGCGAAGGCGCTGCTCGACCGCAATCCGCAGCCGAGCCGCGCCGAAGTGGTCGAGGCGATCTCCGGCAATATCTGCCGCTGCACCGGCTATGAGCCGATCATCAACGCCGTGCTGGCTGCCGCCTCCGGCGGCCGGGCCCGCGCGTAAGGGAACAGTGCCATGCTGGAATTGCGCAAGGACCTCTTCGCCGACGAGCGCGACGATAACCTCAAGGAAATCGGCAAGGGTACGCAGCGCCAGGACATGCTCGGCCATGTCACCGGCACCTCGCCCTATTTCGACGACCACAAGCTGCAGGGCATGCTGCATCTGAAGGTGGTCCGCAGCGCCCATTCGCACGCACGGCTGCGCCGAATCGACACCTCGGAGGCCGAGCGGTCGCAGGGCGTGCGGCGGGTGATCCGCGCCTCCGATGTGCCGCGCAATCTGAACACGCTGCTCTCGCTGATCAATTTCGGCAAGGATGACGAACCGTCGCTCGCGGTCGACAAGGTGCGCTATAAGGGCGAGCCGATCGTTGCCATCGTCGCCGACAGCCCGCGCGAGGCCTTTGAGGCCATCGCCAAGGTCAAGATCGACTACGAGGTGCTGCCGGCGGTGTTCGACGTCGAGGACGCGCTGAAGCCGGGCGCGCCCGTGGTCAACGAGGTCTATCCCAAGAACACCTTCACCTATCACGAGACCTATGATCGCCAGCAGCTGCGCTTCGGCGATGCCGACCGCGCGCTCGCCACTGCAGACCATGTGCTGGAGCAGCGCTACCAGATGTCGCCGATCGAGCACGCGCCGACCGAGACCAACGGCTCGATCGCGGCACCCGACACCAACGGCCGCTACATCGTCTACACTTCGACGCAGGCGCTGTTCTTCTCGGTCGACACCTGCGCAAAAATCCTCGACGTGCCGTCCAACACCTTCCACTTCATCGGCGGCACGGTCGGAGGTGGGTTCGGCGGCAAGGTCGATACCTTGACCGAGCCGCTCTGCATCCTCGGCGCGATGCTGACCGGACGGCCGGTGCGCTACGTGTTCGGCCGCGAGGAGGAGATGCAGTACGGCCCGCCGCGTGGCGCCGAGCGGATCTACATCAAGGACGGCGTGATGCGCGACGGCCGCGTCGTCGCCCGCAAGGTCCGCGCCTATTTCGACAGCGGCGCCTATACGCGGCTATCGAGCTATGCGGCGGTGAAATGCGCGGCGCATCTGCCCGGCCCCTACACCATCCCCAACGTCCACGGCGACGTCTACTGCGTCTTCACCAACCGGACGCCCGCAACCGCGATGCGCGGCTTCGGCGTCACCGCGATGGATTTCGCGATCGAATGCCAGATGGACAAGCTCGCCCATCTCGTCGGCATGGACCCGATGGAGTTCCGGATCCTCAATGCCTATCGCGACGGCGACATGAAGGCGCATCGCCGCGAGGCCAAGAACACCGCGCTGATCGAATGCGTGCAGGTCGCCGCCGAGAAGGCCAAATGGCCGCTCCGCGAGGACTTCAAGCGGATGTCGTCGCGCAAGGATGGAGGCGGCGCGCGGGCTGCCGTGACGCCGACCCCGCGCGAGACGCAGGCGCCGCCGACGGCATTGTCGCAGCAGCGCACGACGTATGACCGCGCGCCGGCTGCAACCCGCGAGCCGCCGCCACCGCCGCCGCCCTCGTCGCCGCCACCGTCATCACCGCCGCCGCGGCCGAGCGCGCCGTCGCATGGCGCCATCCGCTTCTCTTCCGTCTTCGGCACCAGGAGGCGCTGACCATGACCCGGCATCGCGGACGCGGCATCGCGTCGGTCAATTATCCCATCGGCATGAATCTCGGCGGCGATCCGAGCCAGGCGCTGGTGCATTCCAACCCGAGCGGCAAGTTCACCGTCGCGCTGTCCTCGATCGATCTCGGCCAGGGCATGAAGTCGGTGACCCGGCAGATCTGCGCCGAGACGCTCGGCGTGCCGGTCGAGGACGTCTATGTCGACACCGCCGATTCCGACACCGGGCCGCACTGCATGGGCTCGTTCGCCTCGCGCGGCACGCATCGCGTCGGCAACGCGGTGATGGCGGCGGCGCGGGAGGCGCGCGGCGTGATGATGGAGGCGGCCGCCGAGGAGCTGGAGGTGAATGCCGCCGATCTCGAGACCGACGGCCGCGGCAACATCCACGTCAAGGGCGCGCCGCACCGCTCGATCTCGACCAAGGACGTCGCGATCGCCGCCCAATTCAAGCAGGGCAAGACCATCTCCGGCCGCGGCATCTTCCTGGTGCCGCTGTCCGACGTCGATCCCGAGACCGGCGAGATGTCGCCGGCGACGTGTTACGCGCATGCCTGTCTGGTCGCCGAGGTCGAGGTCGACGACGAGACCGGCGAGGTCGACATGGTCAGGATGGATTCCGCCTATGAGCTCGGCCGCGCGCTCAATCCGCGGCTGGTCGAGCAGCAGCTGGTCGGCGGCGCCTGGATGGGCGTCAGCCACGCGCTCTATGAAACGCCGGAGCCCTTTTATCCGGAGCCGGTGCATGGCCCGCGCGACTTCGTCGAATATCTGATGCCGGGGCCCGGCGACATCTGCCCGCACGACATCGCGGTGCTGGAACGCCCGGCGCCCGACGGCCCGTTCGGCGCCAAGGGGCCGGGCGAGATGTGCGCCAACCCGGTGCTGCCTGCGGTCGCCAATGCGATCTTCAACGCGGTCGGAGTGCGGATCGACGATCTTCCGATCACGCCGGAGAAGGTACTGCGCGCGATCAAGGCGCAGGGCGGCGCGCGGCCGCAGCCGCGGCGCTGAGGTCTTTTCCATGCCGGTCCGCAGCAACATCGTCGGCATCGACAGCCCGGAGGCGCTGGAGAGGGCGCTGCGCGCGGCCTATTACCTTGCCGACGACGGCATCGCGACGGCCTCCTATCTCTCGCTCGCGCTCGGCAAGCCGCTGCTGCTCGAGGGCGCGCCGGGTGTCGGCAAGACCGAGGCGGCGAAAGCGATCGCCGCCGTGCTCGGCCGCAGGCTGATCCGCCTGCAATGCTATGAGGGCATCGACGCCGCCGCCGCGCTCTATGAGTGGAACTATCCGCGCCAGATGCTGGCGATCCGGCAGGCCGGCGAAGAAAGCATCGACATCTACGGCGAATCCTTCCTGATCGAGCGTCCGATGCTCGCGGCACTGCGCGCGCCTGATGCGACCGTGCTTCTGATCGACGAGATCGACCGCGCCGACCAGGAGTTTGAGGCCTTCCTGCTCGAATTCCTCTCCGACTTCCAGATCTCGATCCCGGAGCGCGGCACGGTGCGCGCCACCGAGCATCCCGTCGTGGTGCTGACCTCGAACCGGACCCGCGATTTGCACGAGGCGCTGCGGCGGCGTTGTGTGTATCACTGGATCGACTACCCGAACGCCGAACGCGAGGCCCGCATCGTGATGATGCGCGCCTCCAGCGTCGCCGAAGCCACCGCCCGCGCCGTGGTCGCCGCGGTCGGCCGTCTGCGCCGCGAGCCGCTGAGCAAGGCGCCGGGCATTGCCGAGGCGGTCGACTGGGCGGAGGCCGCGACCCTGCTCAACAAGGGCGGCGCGCGTTGGCCGGACGCGTTCAAGCGCTCGATCGGCGTCGCACTGAAGGACGAGGAGGACCTGCATTTCATCTCGCCCCGGCTCGATGCGATCATCGCGGAGGCAGCCGCGTGAGCGACGAGCTCAAGCTGCCGCGCGCCGCGCGGATCTTCGTCACCTTTGTCGCGCTGCTGCGCGCCAACGGCTTCTCGGTCGCGCCGGAGCAGACGACGAGCTTCCTGGCGGCGATCGAACTGCTCGGGCCACGGAGCCTGGAGCACATCCGCCGGGCCGGCCTTGCCACGCTGGCGCCGCCGCCGGAGCGCCGCGCGACCTATGACCGGCTGTTCGACATCCATTTCCGCGGCGCTGATGCCATCGAGCAGGCCGAAGGCGAAGACGAGGAGACCGTCCGCCTGCAGGAGGAAGGTCGCGGCGAGGACGAGCCGCCGCTCGCCGACGAAGCCAATGAATCCGGCCTCGCCGCGGCGCGGGCCGAAGCGCTGGTCGAGCGCCGTTTTGCGCAAGTCCCGACCAGCGATCCGCTGCGCCAATTGTCACGCGAAGCGGCACGCCGATTGCCGCGACGACGCGGCCACCGTCGGCGACGTGCGCGCGGCGGCCCGTTCGCCGATCTGCGCCGCACGCTGCGCGACAGCGTGCGCAATGACGGCGAGGTGCTACGGCTCGGACGCATGCGCCGCCGCCAGCGCCCGCGCAAGATCCTGTTCCTGATCGACGTCTCCGGCTCGATGAAGGCGCGCACCGAGGAGAACATGCGGCTCGCGCATGCGCTGGTGCAGGCGGCCGGCAATGTCGAGGTGTTCACTTTCGGCACACGGCTGACCCGCGTCACATCTGCACTGCGGCTGAAGCGGCGCGAGCAAGCGCTGAATGCGGCCTCGTTTTTGGTCAGCGACTGGGACGGCGGCACAAGGATCGGCGACGCGCTGCAAGCGTTCCTCGCGGTGCCGCGGTTCGGCGGATACGCCCGCGGCGCAGCTGTCGTGATCGTCTCCGACGGCCTCGAACGCGGCGATCCGGCGGCGCTGCGCGATGCGGTGGCAAAGCTATCGCGCCGGGCCTGGCGCGTGAGCTGGCTGACGCCGCTTGCGACGTCGCCCGGCTTCAAGCCGCAAACCGAGGCGCTGATCGCGATCCAGCGCTTCGTCGATGATCTCGTGGACGGCGGATCGAGCGCGGCTGTGGTCGCGCATCTGCTGTCGCTCGGAACAAGGAGAGCTGCGTGACTGGCATTGTCGACGGACATCATCACATCTGGCGTCAGGCCGATCTCGCCTGGCTGTCCGGCCCGATGCAGCCGCGCATCTTCGGTCCCTACGAGCCGATCCGCCGCGACTACCCGATCGAGGAATATCTCGACGACCTCAAGGGCGCCGGAGTCACCCGCTCGGTCTACGTCCAGACCAACTGGCCCAACGGCCAGTTCGAGGATGAGGCGGCTTGGGTGCAGCAGACAGCGGATCAACACGGCTGGCCGCACGCCCTCGTCGCCTATGCCGATTTTTCCTCAGGCGACGTCCGGCCGCAGTTGGACCGGTTGAAGCGTTATCCGCTGGTGCGCGGCGTGCGCATGCAGCTGCACTGGCACGAGAACCCGCTCTACCGCTTCGCGGCACGGCCCGATCTCTGCACCGATCCGGCAATCCGGCGCAATATCAGCCATCTCGCCGACTATGGCTGGAGCTTTGACCTGCAGGTGTTCGCGCCGCAGATGGCCGACGCTGCCGCGCTCGCCGCCGCCTGCCCCAATGTGACGTTCATCCTGCAACATGCCGGCATGCTGGAAGATCTGTCGCCGCAAGGCCGTGCCGCCTGGCGCGCCGGCATGGCGCGGCTCGCACAATGTCCCAACGTGGTGGCGAAGCTCTCCGGGCTCGGCACCTTCATCCATCGCAACGATGCCGCGCATATCGCCGGCGTCATGACCGACACGGTCGCGATCTTCGGTGCGGAGCGCTGCCTGTTCGGCTCGAACTTTCCGATCGAGAAGTTGTGGACCAGCTACCGCGATCTCGTCGATGCCTTCAAGGCGGCCGCCGAGCGGCTCAGCCGGGAGCAGCGCGCCGCGATCTTCGGCACGACGGCGGCGCGGGTCTATCGGCTGGAGCCATAGCCGCGCCGCGGGCACGAACACGACAACGAACACGAATTTGGAGGGAGAGCGATGCCGTTGGAGATCAAGATTCTGGACTATGGCGATATCGAGCTGGAATCGAGCTTCCTCGTGCTCGGGCACAATTGCGGCCGCACCCGCCGCGTGCTGACGCTCGGCTTCCTGATCCTCGGCGGCCCCTACCCCGTGCTGGTCGACACCGGTTACCGCTCCAACCAGATCATGGAGACGCTCGGCATGCGCGGCCTCCAGTTCCACGAGAACATGATCGAGAACCAGCTCGCCCGCCACGGCGTGCGGATGGGCGACGTTCGCTTCGTCTGCCACACCCATCTGCACATCGACCATGCCGGCAAGGACGACCTGTTCCCGATGAACACGACCGTCGTCCTGAACCGCAAGGAGCTGGAATATTCGGTCTCCGGCCTGATGCATCCGCAATATCCCGCGCCCGACATCAAGCACCTGATCGACCGCCTGCACACCAAGAGCGCGCTGCGCTTCCTCGACCTCGAGATCACCGGCCCTGTCGAGCTGATGCCCGGCGTCTATTGCGACGCCGCCAACGCCCACACCGAAGGCTCGATGAACATCCACGTCCACACCACCGACGGCATCGCCACGATCTGCGGTGATGTGATCTACGATTTCAACGACCAGATCGTCACGCCCTTCAACGAGATCCATGACGCCGAGCCGCGCACCACCGGCAACCATGGCACCAGCAAGCGCGCCGAGAAGGCCGCGATCAAGAAGCTGCTCTCCAGCTCGCGCTATCTGCTGCCGGTGCATGATCGCCCCGCCAAGATCGAGGGCGGCATGGTGGTCGGCCGCCTGCACGACCAGGTGCCCGGGCCGGTCGTGCAGAGCCTGCCGCAACGAAGCTGGTTCCCGGCATAACCGCGAAGGCCTGTCACGATGACGCATGTCACGCTGCGCAGCGAGTTCGAAGACCTGATCGACCCCTACGCGCCGGTCGGCCAGGTCGGCACCGGCTTTGATTTCACGGAGGGGCCGATCTGGCACCCGGTCGATCACTTCCTGCTGTTCTCCGACATGCCCGGCGACGTGCGCCGCCGCTGGGATGCGCGGCGCGGCGTGGTCGAGGTCAAGCGTCCGTCGAACAAATGCAACGGCATGACCTACGACGCCGATCTCAATCTGATCGTCTGCGAGCACGCCACGTCCTCGCTGATCCGCGAGCGGCCGGACGGGCGGCGCGAGGTGCTGGCCTCGCATTACGAGAACCAGGAACTCAACAGCCCGAACGACGTCTGCGTTCATTCGAGCGGTGCGATCTATTTCTCCGATCCCTGGTATGGCCGGATGCCGGTCTACGGCGTCGAGCGGCCGCGGCAGCTCGGCTTCCAGGGCGTCTATCGCGTACCATCAGGCGGCGGCGCGCCGAAACTGCTGGTCGACCGCTATCTGTTCGAGCAGCCGAACGGGCTGTGCTTCTCGCCGGACGAGCGCATCCTCTATGTCAACGACACCGTGCAGGCGCTGATCCGCGCCTTCGACGTCGGCGCCGACGGCTCGCTCAATAATCCGCGCGTGTTCGCCTCCGGCATCCGCTCCGAGCTCGAACCCGGCCTGCCCGACGGCATGAAGTGCGACCAGCGCGGCAATGTCTGGGTCACCGCACCCGGCGGCGTCTGGGTCTATTCGCCCGATGGCAATCTGCTCGGCAAGGTCCGCTTGCCCGAGCTCGTCGCCAATCTCGCCTGGGGCGGCGCCGATTTCCGCACCCTCTATCTGACCGCGACCCATTCGGTCTACGCGATCCCGACCAAGGTCGGGCCGCGCAACGAGCCCTATATGAGCGGCAAGCGCGGCGGCGCCGGCGCTGCATCATCCACGCCCGCGCCGAACCTCACCGCCGGCGAGATGCAGCTCGATCCGCAACGCTGCGCGATGATCATCCAGGACATGCAGAACGATGTCATCATGGATGGCGGCGCCTTCGCCGACTCCGGCGCCCCTGCCCATGCAAGGCAGCAGCACGTCGTCGAGAATGTCCGCCGCGTGGCGGAGGCGGCGCGGGCGCGTGGCGTTGCCATCATCCATGTCTGGTTCGTCGTCGAGCCGGGCGCGCCAGGGGTGACCTTGAACGCACCGCTGTTCGAGGGGCTGGTCGACAGCAAGGCGATGGTGCGCGGCAGCTGGGGCGCGGCGCCGGTCTCCGGCCTCGAGCCGCGCCCGGGCGATTTCGTGGTCGAGAAGATGCGGATGAGCGCGTGGGAGGGCACAAGGCTCGAGACCATCCTGAAGGCGACCGGCCGCGACATGATCATCAACACCGGCGCCTGGACCAACATGTCGGTCGAGCACACCGCGCGCACCGGCGCCGACAAGGGCTATTTCATGATCGTGCCGGAGGATTGCTGCTCGACCATGAATGCCGACTGGCATAATGCCGCGATCAATTTTGCGCTTCAGAACGTCTCCGTCGTGACCAACGCCGACACCGTCATCAAGGCGCTCGGCTGAGGGAGGCGCGGTGCCGAAGCTGCTGCATCTTGCCTGCTCTCCCCGCGCCGATTCGGAATCGGCAGCCGGCGCGTGCGTCTTTGTGGAGAGCTTCCGCAAGGCACGCCCGGACTGGGAGATCGACGCGATGAACCTCTGGCGCGAACCCCTGCCGGAGTTCGAGGGGTATCTGCTCGAGGCCAAATATGCCCGGATCGGCGGCAAGGGCTTCACCAATTCGCAGCACGATGCTTTCGCAGTCGCCGAACGCCTCGCGCTGCGGCTGTCGTTGGCCGATCGCGTGCTGATCTCGACGCCGATGTGGAATTTTTCGATTCCCTACAAGCTCAAGCAGTGGCTCGACGTCATCATCCAGCCGGGGCTGACCTTTCGCTTCGATCCGGCGCAGGGTTATCTGCCGCTGCTCAAGGACCGCCCGACGGTCGTGATCCTGGCGAGCGGCAGCGACTTCGTCACCGGCATGAACCGCGGCCGCATCGACATGGCGACGCCCTATCTGCGCGAGATGCTGCGCTTCATCGGCATCCAAGACGTGCGCTTCGTGCCGATCGGCCCGACCACCGGCCCCACGGAGCCGATCCGCGCGGCCCGCGACGCAGCGCATCGCAGGCTTGCGGAGATGGCGGCGCGGTTTTGAACGGTTAATACCACCGTCGTCCTGGCGAAAGCCAGGACCCATAACCACCGCTTTCGGCAATGAGCGGGATCGCAGCCCCGGCGTGGCGCAACAACTCTCACTTGGGGTAATGGGTCCTGGCCTTCGCCAGGACGACGACGGGATAGTTCGACTCAACGTGTCAAACAACGCGGTGCCATCGCCCGCGCATGCGGGTGATCTAGTGTCCACGGCTCTTCCCATCGCGTCGTCCCGGCGAAGGCCGGGACCCATACTCTGCGGCGGATATTGTGAACGGCACTCGTCGTTCCAGCGTCGCGCAACAAGCCGCCTTTGGGGTTATGGGTCCCGGCCTACGCCGGGACGACGGCGAGCATGTTGCACGGCCTGTGAACTCATGCTTCCGCAGTCTCGCGACGCGCTGCGGCCACTTGCGCGGCGAGGGGCGTTTAAAGACGGCGATTACACGATTTCGGAATATTAGAAGACTACCCCTGATTTGCCCGACATGTCAAGTTGCCTGGTCGAGCGCCGCCAGCCGCGAGCTGCTTTGCATGGGGTTGTTTTTCGATATTTTTGGCGGCGCGCACCAAGCGAGAAGTTCCTCCGCTGTCACCGCCCCTACGCCTCCGCCGCAGGAAAGATCAACCTGCACAACAATCCCGGCGCGCTGTCGCGCAATTCGATCTTGGCGCCGTGCAGGCTCGCGACCGCCGCAACCAGGCTGAGACCGAGGCCGTTGCCCGGCGTGTAGCGGCTCTGCTCGAGCCGGTAGAAGCGCTTGAAGACGCGGTCGTGCTGGTCGGCCGGAATGCCCGGGCCGTCATCGGCAACCGAGATCACCGGCCCGCCTTCGTCATCGTCGCAAGTCACGGTCACCCGTCCGCCCGGGCGGCCATGCTTGATGGCGTTGTCGACGAGATTGGCAATGGCGTCGAACAACAGGTCGCGGTCGCCGGTGACCATCACCGCGGGATCGCCGGCAAGGTCGAGATGGGTGGTCACCTCCTCAGCCGCGGCATCGTAGAGCTCGACCACCTCGCCTGCGATCTCGACGAGATTGACGGTGCGAAACGCGCCCTTACGGGCCCGCGTTTCGATCTCGGAGATCCGTGTGATCGATGCGAACATTCCGAGCACCGCGTCGAGATCGGCGATGGTGTCGCCGATCAGCGCCGCATCGCCCTCTGCGTTGCGTGGGGCGTGATAGGCCTTCTCCAACCGGCCGCGCATCCGGGTCAGCGGCGTGCGCAGGTCGTGGGCGATGTTTTCGCTGACCTGCTTGACGTCCCCCATCAGGGTCTGGATCCGATCCAGCATCAAATTGAGGTTCTCGGCGACGCGATCCCATTCGTCATGGCTGCCGAGGAGCGGGATGCGCTGGTCGAGGCCGGAGAGCATGATGGCGCGACTGGTCGCATTGATCGACTCGATCCGGCCCACCGTTCGTCGCGTGACCCCGATGCTGGCGGCCGCAGCCAGCACGATGATCAGCACGACAACGGCGATGCCCGCGGCCCGGATCTGCGCCATGAAGCCGTCGAGATCGCTGATGTCGCGGCCGACCAGCAACCGATCGCCGTTCGACAGGGTCTCCGTCACGACTCGCGCCAGCGAGGTTCCCGTGGCGAGCTGCGGCAGCGAGACGCGGAATTCGGTCCATCCCTGCCCGGCAGCCTCCGCCGGCCATTGCTTGAGATTTCCTGCAAACACCGCCGAGCCGGGGCCGGCCAACAGATAAACATGGTCGGCAAAGGCTTTGTCCGCGATGCGTTGCGCAATCAACGCGGTCAGGCCATCGCGGCCGGACCGCGCATAGGCATCGTCGAGGCTTGCCTGCTCGGTCATGATCGCGCGGTCGGACCTGTCGCGCACATAGGACAGTGTCGACCAGTAAACATAGGCAAAGATGACGGACACGATCAGGCCGAAGATGCCGATGGCGATCAAGGCCAGGCGGAACGTCGATGACCTGAGGGTTTTAGCCAGGAGCACGGAGGCAGTACCCGATGCCGCGGATCGTGTGGATCAGCGGATAGGCTTGCTGGTCGTCGACCTTGCGGCGCACCCGTCCGACATAGACGTCGATGATGTTGGTCGAGGGATCGAAATGCAGATCCCACACGTGCTGCAGCAGCATGGCGCGCGACACCACCCGGCCCTCGTTGCGCGCGAGGTATTCGAGCAGCTGGAATTCCTTCGGCAGCAGCGGAATCTTGCGGCCGCGGCGGCTCGCCGTCCGCGCGATCAGATCGACCGCGAGATCGCCGACCCGCAGGATGGTCTCCTTGGCAACGGTCTCGCTGCGGCGGCCGAGCGCCTCCAGGCGTGCCAGCAACTCGACAAAGGAGAACGGCTTGACCAGATAGTCGTCACCGCCGGCGCGCAAGCCACGCACGCGGTCATCGACCTCGCCGAGCGCGCTGATGATCAGGAACGGCACTGCGATGCCATCGTCGCGCATCTGACGCATCACCGTGATGCCGTCGATGTCGGGCAGCATGCGATCGATCGTGATCACGGCATAGTCGCGCGCCGCGCCCTGGTTCAGCGCCTCGCGGCCGTTCGCCGCCAGATCCACGTCATAGCCGCAGGTGGTGAGTTCCTCGACGAGCTGACCCGCGGTCTCCGGATCGTCCTCGACGACGAGAATGCGGCGGTGAGCTCCGGTCATCTTCTTGAACTCTCCGAGTTCTCAACCCCTCCGAGCGCCCCGCGACGGTCGCCGCCAGACTATCCCATTCCGGGGCTGGATGGAACGTCTGGCGACGGCCGCGACAACGGTGCGGATGGTTGGGCGATCACCAATAGTCCCCGCACACATTGACCCATTGCAGACCGTAAGCCGTCCATACCCTGCGGTAACAGCCGTCGTAGTAATCGGCATAGACGTAAGGCCCACCGCCGAAGAAGGCGAAGCGATGGAAGCGGTGATGATGGAAGAAGCCGCCGTGATGGAAGAAGCGTCCGCCGTGGAATCCGGCGCCGGCGAACCGCGGGCCGAACGCGGGAGCGCCTGCGAAGCGCGCGCCGCCGAAATGGCCGCCGGCAAAATGCCCGCCGCCGCCCATGGCAGCGAACGCCATGCCGCCACCATGCATACCGCCAAAGCCGCCGCCGTGCATGCCGCCGAAGCCTCCGCCATGCATGCCGCCACCCATGGCGCCAGCAAAGCCACCACCGTGGCCGCCACCGAAACCACCGCCACCACCGAAACCACCGCCGCCGCCATGCCCGCCGCCACCACCGCCGCCGCCGCCTCTGGCAAAGGCCGCGGGTGCGAGCGCAACGCTGACAGCGAGCGTCGCCGCCGTGAGACATTTGAGAAGCCTGTTCTTCATGAAATCCTCCCTGATTGGGACCGCGGCGAACCTCGTATCGCCGCACACGAGCATGATCAGAAGACGCAAGCGCGAGCCCGACTTCAACTGACAAATGCGCCAGATTCTGACGCCGGATTTAGGATTGGCGAGCGCGTCGGCATGCGCAGCAAATGACCGGATCGCGGGCCCCGACTGCGTTGGCCGAGATCGACGGACATTTGACTGGAATCAGCGAATAGCGCGCGTCGTATCGCTCCCCCCGATTTCTTAATCCCGGACTCATCCAAGAAACGGCGTCGTCGTGGCGGGGCAGATCCGGTTCACAATTTGTCGATCACCGGGCCTCCCCGCGACGCCGACCGTTGTGAACATCATGACGGCGGGGCCGCGTGGGCCGGCGCTGCTGCGCGGCGCGGCCGATGTGGCAGCAGCCGGGCGATCTGTTCCGCAAGATGAATGCCGCGCAAACGCAGGCGCTGTTCGACAACACCGCCCGCCAGGTCGGCCAGGCATCGAAGCATATCCAGGAGCGGCATGTCGCAAATTGCAGCAAGGCCGATCCGGCCTACGGCAAGGGGGTCGCGGAGGCGCTCGCCAGGTTCGCTGCCGGCAAGCTGTAACGAAATGAGGGCGGCGAGTTTAGCTTGCCGCCCTTCTCACTGCTCAGGTCGGCTTGCCGCGCCCGCTCTTCTCGGCGGCGCGGCGCAGCGCCTCGGCGAGCGCGCCGCCGCCGGACTGCTCCTGCGGACGGCGCGGCGCGGATGAGGTCATCTTGGCCGAGCCACGCGAGAAATCGCGTGACGGTCCCGCGTTGTCCTTCTTCGGTCCGACCTCATCGTCGAGCCGCAGCGTCAACGCGATGCGCTTGCGTGCGACCTCGACGTCCAGCACCTTGACCTTGACGATATCGCCCGGCTTCACCACCTCGCGCGGGTCCTTGATGAAATTCCGCGACATCGCCGAGATGTGCACCAGCCCATCCTGGTGCACGCCGATATCGACGAAGGCGCCGAACGCGGCGACGTTGGTCACGGTGCCCTCGAGGATCATGCCCGGCTTGAGGTCCTTGACCTCCTCGACACCGTCCTTGAACACCGCCGCCTTGAACGCCGGACGCGGGTCGCGGCCGGGCTTTTCCAGTTCGCGCAGAATGTCGGTGACGGTGGGCAGACCGAAGGTGTCGTCGACGAAGGATTGCGGCTTGAGCCCTCGCACCATATCGGCGTTGCCGATCAGCGCCTTGATGTCGCTCTTGGTCGCCTCGAGAATGCGGCGCACCACCGGATAGGCTTCCGGATGCACGCCGGATGAATCGAGCGGGTCCTCGCCATTGCTGATGCGCAGGAAGCCGGCGCACTGCTCGAAGGCCTTCGGCCCGAGCCGCGGCACCTCCTTGAGCGCCTTGCGCGACTTGAACGGACCGTTGGCGTCGCGGTGCTGCACGATGCTCTGCGCCAGCCCCTGGCCGATGCCCGACACCCGCGCGAGCAGCGGCACCGAGGCGGTATTGGCATCGACGCCAACCGCGTTCACGCAGTCTTCCACCACGGCATCGAGCGAGCGCGCCAGCTTGGCCTCGCCGAGATCGTGCTGATACTGGCCGACACCGATCGCCTTCGGATCGATCTTGACCAGCTCAGCCAGCGGGTCCTGCAGGCGCCGCGCGATCGAGACCGCGCCGCGAATGGTGACGTCGAGGTCGGGTAGCTCGTTGGAGGCGAAGGCGGAGGCCGAATAGACCGACGCGCCGGCTTCGGAGACGACGATCTTGGTCATCTTGCGCTCGGGCAGCCGCTTCACGAGCTCGGTTGCCAGCTTGTCGGTCTCTCGCGAGGCGGTGCCGTTGCCGATCGCGATCAGCTCGACGCCATGCTCGATCGCGAGCTTGCCGAGGATGGCGAGCGACTCGTCCCAGCGCCGCTGCGGCTCGTGCGGATAGATTGCCGTATGCGCCACCACCTTGCCGGTGGCATCGATCACCGCGACCTTGACGCCGGTGCGATAGCCGGGATCGAGCCCCATGGTGGCGCGCGGGCCGGCCGGCGCCGCCAGCAGCAGATCGCGCAGGTTCGAGGCGAACACGCGCACCGCCTCGGTTTCGGCCGCGGTCCACAGCCGCATCCGCAGGTCGATGTTGAGATGGATCTGGATCTTGGTGCGCCAGGCCCAGCGCACCGTCTCCGTCAGCCACTTGTCGCCCTTGCGGCCCTGGTTGGAGATCGCAAAGCGGTTCATGATCCTGAGCTCGTAGAGACTGGGCTGGCCGACGACCGGCTCCTGCGCCTCCGGCTTGATCGCGAGGTCGAGGATCTCTTCCTTCTCGCCGCGGAACAGCGCCAGGATGCGGTGCGACGGCAGCTTCGGCAGCGGCTCGGAGAAATCGAAATAGTCCTTGAACTTCTCACCTTCGGTCTTCTTGGCGGTGCGGACGGTCGAGGCCATGATGCCGTTCGACCACATCTCCTCGCGCAGCGCGCCGATCAGGTCGGCATCCTCGGCGAAGCGCTCGACCAGGATCGCGCGCGCGCCGTCCAGCGCCGCGGCGACGTCGGCGACCTGCTTCTCGGCATTGACGAACGGCGCGGCAGCCTCGTTGGGGTCGTTCTGCGGCTGCGTCAGAAGCTGATCGGCGAGCGGCTCGAGCCCGGCTTCCTTGGCGATCTCGGCCTTGGTGCGGCGCTTCGGCTTGTACGGCAGATAGATATCTTCCAGGCGCCCCTTGCTGTCGGCCGCCATGATCTGGGCCTCGAGCGCGGCATCGAGCTTGCCCTGCTCGCGAATCGAATTAAGCACCGCGGTGCGGCGCTCCTCGAGCTCGCGCAGATAGGTCAGCCGTTCTTCCAGCGTGCGCAGCTGCGCGTCATCGAGTGCGCCGGTGAGCTCCTTGCGGTATCGCGCGATGAACGGCACCGTGGCGCCGCCGTCGAGCAGCGTCACCGCCGCTTCGACCTGCTCGTCGCGAACCCCAAGCTCCTGCGCAATCTGATGATGAATCTTTGCCACGCCTGTCTCTCTGAATCCTCGCGCCACATATGGCGCGGACGCCGCTTATGAACCATCCCGGATCGATTCATCAAGGCGCGCTGTGGATCAAATGAGGCGCAGGCGGCAATCTATTTCAGGGATGTCGGCCGCCCGCGGCTTGACAAATAGATGCGCGCCGCATTGCCTCCGAAAATCGCAGCCTTCGCGTCACTTGACAAATCAGCCAGCAAGGTCTCGGCCGCTGCGAACCATTGCGCATAGCCGCCGGCGAGATTGACGACGGGCCAGTCGCTGCCCCACAGCATCCGCTGCGGCCCGAAGCATGCGAGTGCATGATCCACGGCCTCGCGTAGATCGGCAAGCTGCCAGTTCGGGGCGGCCTCCGTGGCGAGGCCCGATAGCTTGCAGACGACGTTGGACCGCGTTGCCAAGCTTGCTATGTCGTCCTTCCAGGCTGCGATGTCACCGGTCGCGAGCCGCGGCTTGCCGAAATGGTCGAGCACGAATTGCAGGTCCGGATGGCGATCGACCACCTGAACGAGCCGCGGCAGATGGGGCGACAGCACCAGCGCGTCGAACACGAGGTCGTGCCGCACCATGGCCTCGAGCGGCGCTGCCAGTTCGGGGCGCAGCAGCCAGTCGTCATCGGCGATGTCCTGCACCATCGGCCGCAAGCCGACCAGCAGTTCGTGTTCGGCGATCGCATCGACCCGGTCTGCGGCATCGGGCGCATCGAAGTCGATCCAGCCGACCACGCCGCGCACCAGTTCCGAGCTCTTGGCGACGTCGAGCATGAATGCCGTCTCCGCCTCGGTCGGAGCCGCCTGCACCAGGATGGTGCCTTCGATTTGAGCCGCGGCGAGATGCGGCGCGAGATCGGCCAGGCCGAAGTCGCGATAGATCCGCCCGCGCTCGGGCGTCAGCCAGCCGTAATCGGCGCGCGCCAAGGTCCAGACATGGTGATGGGCATCGATCCGCATCATGCCGGCACCGGCGCATGCTGGTCGAGCAGCCCCTCGGCCTTCAGGTCGCGCCACAGCGCAGCAGGCACGGCTGACGACAATGCGGCGACGTTGCGCTCGACCTCCTGCGGCGTCTGCGCGCCGAGCACGACGCTTGCGACCGCCGGATGGCCGAGCGCGAAATGCAGCGCCGCGGTCGGCAGCGCCACGCCATGGGCGCGACAGACGCGCTCGATCGCCGCCACCTTCTGCATCACGTCGGGCGGCGCGTCCTTGTAATTGTACTTGGCGCCGGCCACCGCGCCGGTCGCCAGGATGCCGGAATTGAACACGCCGCCCAGCATCATGCCGATGCCCTGCTTCTCCGCCAGCGGCAGGAACTCGGCCAGCGCCGGCTGCTCCAGCAGCGAGTAGCGGCCGGCGAGCAGCATGGTGTCGAACGCTCCGGCCCTGGCGAAGCGCACGCACATCTCGGCCTCGTTGACGCCGATCCCGATGCCCTTGACCACGCGCTCGGCGCGCAGTCTGTCGAGCGCGACATAGGCGCCTTCCATGGCCTCGCGGAACCTGGCTTCGATCGCATCGGCGCCATGAGTCCAGACGTCGACGTCGTGAATCAAGAGCAAGTCGACATGATCGGTGCCGAGCCGCAGCAGCGACTGCTCCACCGACCGCATGGTGCCGTCATAGGAATAATCGACCACCGCACGATGCGGCTGGCCGCCGACGAAATTGGAGCCGTCGCCGCGGCCGTGGAACGGGTCCATCCAGCGCCCGACCTTGGTGCAGACGACGATGTCGTCGCGCGCCACGCGGCGCAGCGCGGTGCCGCAGCGATGCTCGGCGAGGCCATGCCCATACAAGGGCGAGGAATCGAGCAGGTTCACGCCCAGCGCAAACGCCCGCTCCATCGCGGCGATCGCAGCCGTGTCGTCGAGCCGCGCAAAGAGATCGCCGAGCGGCGCGGTGCCGAAACCGAGAATGGAGACATCGAGCCCGGTACGACCGAGCCTGCGGCGCGGCAGCGTTTGATGTGAGGATGGAGTTTGGTTCACCGTGACGGCTCCCTTGCAGTTTTCTTGCTTGCAGGGAGAGTAGCCTTGTGGACCCACCAAGCACAAGCGGATGCGCGCGGCGCATCACACGCGGACGTGCGCCGCCGGGCGGCGGTCGAAAGTTCCGCCACTGTCAGTTGACGCGACGGAGCCTTCCTAGTCGCCGCCGGCGCTGATCTGCTCGGCGACGTTGTCGACCACCACCGGGCTTTCGAAATAGGTCACCGTCGGATCGGCGCCGTACTTCTCCCGCGCACGGGCGCGCCACGCATCGGTGTACAGCGCTTCCGCCTCGCTCCTCGAGTTCCAGAAATAGATGCCGCCCGCGGTCCTGCCGTCCTCGGACAGCAGATAGGTCTTCCGGAACAGCCCCGGTACACCGCGATAGATCGGTGCGGTGCTCAGGAAGATGCTGCGCGCTTCTTCCCACGTGATCGGCTTGGGCAAACTGAACGACGTAACGGCGGTGATCATCCCGACCTCCTGAGGCAACCATTCTTGACATGATTGTCAATCATGACGATGATGTCAAGAATGATCCGCTGGAGCTTGGCAAATGGTGGGTGTACGTCAGTTCAACGAGGACGAGGTGATTGCGACGGCGCTCGACGTGTTCTGGCGCAAGGGCCTGCACGACGCGACGATGCAGGACCTTGCCGCCGCGACCGGCGTGCAGCGCGGCAGCCTCTACAACGCCTATGGCGACAAGGAAGCGATCTTCCTGCGCGCCTTCGATCAATATACCGGGCAATTCCTGGAAGCGGCCGGTCATGCGCTGGCTCACGCCGACACGACGACCGCTTTGCGAAATTTCTTCGACATGATCATCGTCAACATGACCGACGGCTCGCCGGCGCGCGGATGCCTGACGACGCGCACCGCGCTCGATGCGGCAATCTCGAGCACCGAGGTGCGTCAGCGCGTACAGGATGTGCTGGACCGGCTCGAGCAATTGATCGGCAAGACCCTCAGCGCGGGTCCGGGCAGACGACGCGCTGCGGATACCAACCGGCTGGCGCGGGTCTTCGTGACCTTCACACGCGGCCTCGCCGTGATGGAGCGCGCCGGCTACAGCCGCAAGCAGCTGAAAGAATCGGCTGCGACCTTCGTCGACGCGGTGATGGGCGCCTGAGGGAGTTTTGGGAGGGAACATCATGCCGGATCGAAAGGGCGGCTGCCTCTGCGGCGCGGTGCGCTACGAATTGAAGGCCGAGCCGCGCGGGATCGCAATCTGCCATTGCACGCATTGCCGGCGACTGAGCGGCAGCCTGTTTTCGCTCAACGTCGTGATCCGCGAGTCCGACTATGAGCAGTCCGGCGAGACCGCCGTCTTCATCGACAAGGGTGACAGCGGTCATCCGGTCGAGCGCCATTTCTGCGGCGTCTGCGGCTCGCCGATCCTGGCCAAGACCGCGCTGATGCCGGGCAAGGTCGTGGTCAAGGCCGGCACGCTCGACAGCATGGACGGCCTGCAGCCGCAGATCGAGATCTATACCGACCACGCCGCCACGTGGCTCGCGCCGGTCGCAGGCACTATGCGCTTCGCACAGAATGTGTGACGGCGCAGCCCGCGCCGATCAATCCGCCTGCTTGCGCGACCAGGCGCCGACGAACGTCGGCAGCGCGAACACGCCCTGCGTGCCCACCACTTCGGTGCGTAGGCGCTCGGCAAAACTATCCAGTGCCAGCTCCGCCTCGGTGGCGACACCGAGCTTGACGATATGCGGCTGGTTGCTGCACAGGCCGCTCGCCATGTAGTCGTAACCGTCGAAATCCATGCCGCCTCCCACCGGTGCAAACAGGCTCATACGCGGCGCGGGAAGCCCGGCCGCGACGAAGGCGCCGTGCAACGACAATCCCATCCGGTTGTTCAGCCCGGCGCGGTGGAACATCTCCTTCACCGTGCCCCATGCCTGCGACAGCAGCGGCGACGGCGGATTGGCGATCGGTCCCTCGCCCCAGTCGAGATCCTGAAACGCCACGATGCCGCCAGGCTTGACGTGGACGAGCAATTGTCGAACCAGTGCCGCGGGATCCTTGACATAGATCAGCACAAGCCGGCCGACGACCGCATCGAAATCGCGGTCCAGCTCGATCGTGTTGATGTCGCCGACCCGGAATGACACCTGGCGCAGGCCGAGCGAGCGCACGGTGGCCGCAGCCTCGTCGACGATGGCGGGATTGCTGTCGACGCCGACGACCGTCCCGCTCTCGCCGACCAGGCTTGCGGCGATGAAGGACACGTTGCCGGCGCCGCTTCCGACGTCGAGCACCTTCATGCCCGGCGCGAGCCCGGCCTCCTTCAGAAGCTGCCATGTCGACGCATCGTAGAGCTGCGACTGGCGCTTGAGCCTGTCGGTCTCCGCGGTCGAGCGCCCCATCACGTAGTTCGGATCATAGCCGGACGTCTCTTGCATGGATGGCCCCGTCTTTCGTGGATCTAATGTGCCGGTTCGCGCCCGCGCTCACCGCGACGGCAGGCCCGACAGGAAGGCCTGCAGGTCTGCCGCGAAGCGCTGCTCGAACGCGATGGCGCGGTGGGGTGAATGGCCGCATCCCTCATAGCGAACGATGTCGGCACGCGGATTGCCATACGCGAGGCGCGCCTCGTGATCCCTGAGAAACGCCGCGCCACATCCGGGATCGGCCTGGACAATCCTGACCGGACACAGGAACTCCCGCTCGGTCGGGATCGCCGCAAGGACGGCGCCCGCGACGTCTCCGTCGGCCCAGCACCGCCAGTCCTGCCGCTGCAGCGCAGAGGCATGACTGAGCAGATGACGTGGGCCGTAATGATCGCGTCCGATCCCGCCCATCGGCGTCGGAGAGTCGGAAACGAAAGCAAGGTACGTGCCGAGCGGTGCGCGCGCTTGCTGCCACGCAGCCTGGCGCGCCCTGGCGATGGAAAACAGTTTTGGGAAGGCCGATTTCTCCCACTCCCCCGGTTGTCCCAGATACCACGGCGGATCCTCGAGGAATGCGGCGCGCACATTGGCGTCACCGCTCTGCGCGAGCACGCCGGCAACGCAGCCGCCGAGCGAGTGGCCGACAATCACCGCCGGACGCCCGATTGCGGCCAACGCGGTCTTTGCATCCGAAACGTAGGCAGCAAGATCGTAGTCCGGGGCACGATCCGAGTGCCCGTGGCCGCGGAAATCCAGGGTCCAGATCCGATATCGATCCTTCAGCCGGCCGGCGATTTCCTGCCATGTGTCCCGGCTCAGCGACAGGCCGTGCAGGAACAGGATCGGTTCGCCGTCCGTCGGGCCATGGACGGATGCGGCAAGCCTGATGCCGTGATTGTCGAGCGCGATATCGGTCACCGAACATCTCCGTTACAAAATACGAGCAACACCAGGCATCGGCCGGCAGGCTTGCTGCTCGGCGCGACACGCGAACGGCAGTCTCAACGTCCGATCTGCCGGAACTTGTCGGAGAGGCCGTCGAGATAGCCGACCCAGGTCGAATTGATCGGCTGGTGCTCGATCAGCGCGTGAAAGCGGATCATCATGCAGATCAGGAACAGCGGCTGGATGAATGCGGCGCGCACCGTCACGGCCAGCAGGGCCGCGATGAACACGGTGACGATGGCGCCATACTCCCTGACCGCCTCCGGCAACCAGACTGTCACCAGTCCGGCGGGGACCAGCAGCAACAGGCAAAGCAGGATGCTCAGGATCCGTTCGACGATGACCATCCAGACCGACGTGGTCAGGATCGGCTTGGCGTTCTGGCAATAATAGACCAGCCCGTCCTGGATGTTGCGCCTGGGGTCGCCGCCGCCGCGCGCCAGATCGTAGGAGAGCACCACCTTGTCCAGATAGCGCGTCGCGGCCGACAGGATGGTGTTGAGCAAGCCGACGATCGCCTTCATGCCGGGCACCGGCAGCCAATCGCCGAGCGTATCGAGCGCATTGTGAAACGCGCGCAGCACGGCGCGGATCAGCGCATTGAGCCCGAACAGGACCGCGACCTCGCCGAACCGATCCATCACGATCCGGCGGCCATAGGCAAACTGCCCTTCGGTGCCGTTGCCGATACGGCCATGCGTGATCAGTTCGGTCAGCACGGCGACATGGCCGCAGGCGATCATGTGCACCGTGTAGCGCAGGATGGCACCCCAGATCCATCCGCCGAGCAGCAGGGTGCCAAGCAGCCAGCAATAGCCAAACACGCTGGCGACATGGGTGCCGAGCCACACCGCGCCGCCCACGGCGACAAAGGCAAACACCGCGCACGCTGCGGCAAAGCCCAACAGCACGGCCCATCGCGCCAGCGCATAAGGCAGGGTCTCGAGCAGCAGCTTCAGCGCGGTGCCAAGACCGTGATCGCGCACCAGCAGCGGATAGGAATGCGATGGTCCTTGCGACGATCCTTGAGACGATCCTTGGGACTGCCCCGCGGCGTGCCATTCGCCAGAACGACCGCCGCCATTGCTCAGACTCATGTCAGACACGTGTTGCTCTCTTCCGTTGCCGTCGAACGACGTCCGGCGATGGCAGTCGTTGGGTAAATCAGTTGGTGGCGTTGCTGCCTGGCGTCACAGCGCCAACAACCTCCGGGGCTGGCAGAGGGTTGGTCCGTTGGCGCTGTGAGCCGGCATAGCCGCGACATCGATCAGGGAGGAGCGCCGATGTCGCGGCCAGCGATCATTGACCGGCGGCCGGCAGCTCGGCATAGTTGCCGTCCTTGTCGCGCCGGTACACGACGTAGTCGATCAGGGTGATGTCGCCCTTCGGCGTGTAGCTGATGTTGCCGAGCACGGTGTCCCAGTGTCCGGCCTTGATGGCCGCCGCGACCTTCTTGGCGTCCGTGGTCTGGGCGCGGGTCACGGCCTGGCTCCAGATCTGGAACGCGGCATAGCTGTAGAGCGTGTAACCGTCCGGATCGATGCCCTTGTCCTTGAACTTCTTCAAGGTCGCGGCCGCGGTCACCTTCTTGCGCGGATCCGGCGAGAAGGTGAACAGCGAGCCCTCGGCGAGCGGCCCCGCGATCGCGGCGAACTGCTTGTCGACCAACGCGTCGCCGCCCATCAGCACGGCATTGACGCCCTGCTCGCGCATCTGGCGCAAGATCAGCGCAGCTTCGGCGTAGTAGCCGCCGACATAGACGAAATCGATCGATTCCTTCTTGAAGCGGGACACCAGCGCGGCAAAGTCTTTGTCACCCTTGGTGTAGGCCTCATAGAGCTTTTCCTTCACGCCCGCCGCGTTGATGGCGTTCTTGGTCTCGTCGGCAAGACCTTTGCCGTAGGTCGTCTTGTCGTGGATGATCGCGACGTTTTTGGTCTTGTAGTTCTTGATGATATAGGCGGCCGCGACCATGCCCTGCTGGTCGTCCCGGCCGCAGACGCGGAACGTGTTCCACAACCCGCGTTCGGTGAACAGCGGGTTGGTCGAGCCGGGCGTGATCTCCAGCACGTTGCCCTCGGCGTAGGCGTCAGAGGCGGGAATCGAGGTCGACGAGCAGAAGTGCCCGACGACGAACGGGATCCTCGCGCCCGCCATCTTCTCGGCAACCGACACCGCCTGCTTCGGATCGCAGGCGTCGTCGCCGACTTCCAGCTTCAGCTTCTTGCCGAGCACGCCGCCCGCCGCATTGATATCGGCAATCGCGAGATCGGCGCCGTTCTTGAACTGCTGGCCGAAGCTCGCCTCCGAGCCGGTCATCGGCCCAACCACGGCAACACTGATATCCTGCGCCATGGCAGCGCTGGACATGGCCAGGCTCACGCCAAGCGCAAGACAATATCCTCGAAGTGCAAACTTCATCACATTCTCCTCGATGGTCTCAAGTCGCCTCAATGCATCGCAATCGACTCAACTCGCCGGGTGCGACGGTCACCGGGGGCTGCCTTGTATGCGCGCGGTGGCCGGCAGGCTCGGACTGGGGCGACGGGGGATTGGAC
The DNA here is from genome assembly GCF_007993935.1 of Bradyrhizobium macuxiense. Taxonomy (GTDB): domain Bacteria; phylum Pseudomonadota; class Alphaproteobacteria; order Rhizobiales; family Xanthobacteraceae; genus Bradyrhizobium; species Bradyrhizobium macuxiense_A. The sequence goes on from NZ_VITY01000006.1 coordinate 367,641, forward strand.
ATATGCGACAACGGGCAACAATGTGAAACACGTTGCCGTGCATTGGCGCTCAAATCGCACAAGAAGCCATCCATCTCGTGTGCGTGACGGCACGTCACGGCCGCACCAGCGGCTCGGACTTTTCCGGCTTGACGCCGGCTCCGACCGGCGCGGCGGCCTCGATAGCGCCTTTCAACTCGATCTCGTAGTAGCCGCCGATCTTGATCGCGCCCCATTGCGTCGAGACCGCCAGATCGATGCGTTGTCGCGTCGGCAGATCGGCATCGGTGTGCCGGTGGGCGACGCTGCCCTGAGACAGCACTTCGATGTGGGACAGCCGAACACCGTCCGCGTTCCAGAAGTCGAAGTTGAGGTGCTGCGGCAGCGGACGGCCGAACACGCCCATTTCCTTGAAGGCGAGCTCGACATCGACATGGCCTGGGCCCGCCATGAAGCTGTAGTAATGGCCGCGGACATCATTGGTGATGTTGGCGCGATTGACACCCAGGCCGAGCACCGTCGGATGATGCGGATCGGTGGACTGCGCCGATGCCGCGCCGAGCAACGCGCCGGCCCAGAGAAGCACGCAGAGCGCCGGCTTCACGACCGTCTTGAGCCCGGCGATCGACCGTTCACTGCACGGGGGACAGGGAACGCGCTTCATTGCGGTCATCCGAGAACAGCAGGGGCGTCGACCGCATGTCCGCACCGAGATACGCCTCGCCAGCCATCTGATAGTTGGCCGGCGCCAAGGCGAGGTGCTGGACGGCGGCATGGACATCGCGCACGCAACGCTCGAGCCCGCAGCTCACGTCGACGGACGCCGAGCCGCCGGCACCGAACATCAGCTCGGTCGCCTGCTTGGCCGTGTTCGCCGCGTGGGTCGATGCCAGCCACAGCTTGGCACGCTCGGCAACGCTGAGTGCCCTGCCGGCACTGATCGCCTGCCACGCCTCTCCCAGCGTCTCGTAGAGGAAAGCCCGCCCCGAGCCCAGCAAGGCCTCAGCGCGTCCGAGATCAGCCTGCACCAGCGAATCTTCGCGGAGCAGCTTGCGCGAGCGCGACGCGATCTTTCGTCCGACGAGCCCGACCAGGATGTCGATGGCATGGCGGGCGATGCCGAGCGGCACGGCCGCGAGCGCCGCCCCGAACAGCGCGATGGTCGGAAACGCATAGAGCGGGCCCTGCTCCACCGACGGTTCGCGAAACGAGAGCGACCGCGCGGACGGCACGAACGCATCCGCGATCGCATAGTCATGGCTGCCGGTGCCGCGCAGCCCGATGCTGTGCCAGGTATCGAGGATCTCGCATTGCGCGGTCGGGAACAGCATGAAGCGCATCACCGGCGTGCCATCGGGGTGCAAGCGCGGCTGATCCCCATCGAAGATCCGGCAATTGCCGATCATCCAGCCGGAGTGCTGGCAGCCGCTTCCGAGCGGCCAGCGGCCCGTGACGCGATAACCGCCCTCGACGACCCCAGCTGTGCCGAACGGCCGCAAGGCTCCCGCGGTTCGAACCAGCGGGTCGCTGCCGTAGATCTCGCGCGCGGCATCCTTCTCAAGATACCCGCCGAACACGCCATAGATGCCGCCGATGGCCATGCACCAGCCTGCGGCACCATCGGCGCGCGAGATCTCCTCGACCACCCGAACGAGGGTCATCGGGTCGACCTCCTCGCCGCCGATGACGCGCGGAATCCAGAGCCGGAAGAGGCCTGCCTGCGCCATTGCCTCGACCAGCGGGACAGCCAGCCGCCGCGATCGCTCACTTTCCTGTGCGGATGCCTGAACCAGCGGCGCGAGCGCCGCGGCAGCATCGACGAAGGATGATCGGATGGTGTCAGTCATAGCTGCCTCGCTGTCGATGAATCGCCCGCGTAAGGTGACCCGCGGGGGCCGCCTTTTAATCGCCTCGGCGATGCGGGGCTCGGACGGATGCGACGCCGACTGGGACGCATGCGACATCACACAACAATGTTCGCACACCTCGCCTGCGCTAATTCGGATTCGGCACGAAGATGACGATCTTCAGATCTCGCGACGGCGTGAAGTTCGCGTGCCGGACTTCGAAGCGGGTCGGTCCGGTCTTCTTGACGCCATCGGCGCAGAAGCTAACGAAATTACCGGGCTCGCCCTTGTCGACGGTCAAGTGAAAGTCGCCGATCGGCGTCGCCCAGTTGGCGCCGGTCGAGAGCACATAGGCAATCGACCGCTCACTGAACGGGGGATAGGGAGCGCGCCTCGTCGCACGCGCCCGCTCAAGGCTGCGGATCAGGTCGTCGTCGATGCAGTATGACGCCAGAAACGCGGGCGCTTCAGGACTACTGCGCCAGTTGTCGGCGCCGATGATGGTCTGCACGGAGCCGCCGACGCTCGGACGATAGGTCTGCTCGAAGGTGATTTCCCGGCCGGCAGGAAAGGTCTGCGTCCAGGTATAGGCCGAGCGCAACGTCCAGGTCGGCACCAGATGATCCTGCATCGGGCCACCCGAGCCATAGGTCTCGATCGCGCCGACACCGAGCTTGACGAGCTCGGGCCAGTTCGATTTGGGCAGTTTGTCGAGCAGCTCGCCGGCGGGGCCCCTGATCGGCATCAGCGGAATGCCGAGCTTCCGCAGCAGCGCCGTCTGATCCACATCGTTCGCGAGCGCGGCCTGTTCGAGATGCGGCGCGGCCGCCTTGCCGTCAACCCTGACGTGGAAATCAAAGATGTTCTCGGGATTATCGGTCGGCAGTCCGATATTCTCGTCGCTCTCCTTGCCGGCGATATCGGGCATCGGGAACGCGATCATGATCGTCTTGTCGGCGGCCGAGGTGTTGAGGAACCGGTAGACGATCCGGATCTGCTTCTCGGAGATGAACAGGTCCTCGGAGCGCATCACGATGTCGGGGTCCTGCTTGAAACGAAGCCCTCCGGTTTCCAGCGCAGCCGACGTGTCATTCGCCCGCGCGCACCAGGGCATCAGCATGGCAAGCAGGACTAGAAAAGCCCCTTTGGCTACCGGACGCATGGTCATTCCTTCTCTCTTGATTGGGGGAGTATCGCGGTCAGTCGCATCCGTCCTTGACCAGGAAGAAATCGGAGACGTCGACGTGCGTCGTCTCGATCGGCAGCACGACCCAACTGTCCATCTCGAGATGACCGCAAAGCTTTACGACAGCGATTGATTTCCGGCCCTGCCAGGCCGTCACCATGAATCCGATCGGGACAGCACTGCGCTCGAAAACATGCAGCTTGGCAATACCGGCGGCAGCGCCGGCCGCAAGCGAGATCGTGATTTCGCCGGTACTGGTGCCACCAGGCCGGATCGGCGATTGCCGCGGTGGCCCAAAGGAGAGTTCGCTCCCGGCTGAGACCGCGATGGTCTGTTGGAACCCGTTTTCGATCCTGAGCACAGGTTTCGCACCCGCGGCCCCGGTGGCGATCGGCACTATTCCCGCTAGAAGGCAGAACATCACTGATGCTGATCGAATGAACAAAACCGACATGAGCGCAATCCTACCTGAATGAGTGCGCGCAAAGCCGAACCGGTTCGCTGCGTCGTGATCTTTCTCCGAATATCGATGCACGCGCACGCGCGCCGTCACTGCGAACGATATTGAATGGCAAGTACTCTTCCTGTCGCGATCAGACGGAAGCTACCTTTTATGTGCTTCGCGGATATGCGGCACGGACCGATGCGACACTGATTTGGACATATGCGACATCGGTCCACCACTTGAAACGAATTTGTCTCCGCCTGTCGCATGGTCGTCCGACGGCAACGTTGTGTGCAGGCCGGCCACCCGTTAATGATCGCCTGCCCTCGGACGCTCCTGTATCGTCGACGACCTTCATGAGGATGGACAAGCGGCATGCGCGGATCATATCGGCGGATATCCCGATCGCTCCTGTTGATCGGAGCAGCACTGATCGTGATGGCCGCTTCGACGCCCGCATCGGAAGTCGCGATCCGGTGGGACGCGAAAAATGCCTACCGCAAATGCGACGGCGCGATCGACGGCAGCATCGCCTGGCCGTCCGAACCAAAGACGGCATGCGTCGCCATGCTGATGTGCGCGAATGAGAGCCCGCTGTCCGCGGAGCGTTATCAGCGATTGATCGAACAGATCCGGCGGGTGCCGGGCTGCGGCGAGCCCTAGACAGCGGCCGCAGCCCTAAGGCGCGCGTTCCGTCAGATGCGGCGCGGTGCGAATGTCCGACGGCGTCGCACCGTAGCGCAGGCGAAACGTGCGGTTGAAGTAGGACAAGTCGCCGAACCCTGCCTCAAACGCAATGGTGCTGATGCTCCGGCCACTGCTGCGCGGATCGATCAGCCGCGCAGCCGCAAGGCCGCGCCCTTCTGCAACCACCTCCCCGTCCCGGGACGCACCGATCACCAGCGCCGCAGGGTTGATCACATGGCTGACGACGAGATGTTGCAGCTCCGCAACGCCCGGCTCGATTGTCCACGATGTCGTCTCCGTCCAAACGCATGTCGCATCAGTCCATGCGTCGCGTTTCCGAGACGCCTAAGGGTCGGGCGGCAAGTTGCCAAGGACATGCGGCTTAGGAATTTTCGGGCATGGGACAAGAGATGGCATCGAATTCACCAACTGGAGGAGCAATGCTCGCGTCGAACCTCTTGCGTATCAGCGTCGTCCTCTTTCTCGTCGGGCTTGGCCTCGGCATCGGCATGGGTGTGGCCGAGGATTTCACGCTGGCGCCGGCCCACGCGCATCTCAATCTGCTCGGATTCGTCGCATTGTTCCTTGCCGGACTTTACTACCATTCGTTTCCCGCCGCGGCCACCGGTCCACTCGCCAGGATACAGGCCTGGCTCTCCGTGATCGGTGCCGTCATCTTTCCGATCGGAATTGCGGCCATCCGGATCGGCGGCCAGACCTACCAGCCCGTCGTAGTGGTCGGTTCGCTCGTCGTGTTGGCGGGAGCCGCCCTGTTTGCCTTCATAGTTTTCCGCAACGGAGCATGATGCGATGAGTTGGAATCGAAGATCGACGTCGGTTAGCGCGTTCGCGGCACTGCGCGAATATCCGATGGCGTTGCGCCGTAATGCCGGCGGAAGGTGCGGTTGAAGTAAGAGAGATCGCCGAACCCGACTTCGAACGCAATCGCGCCGATGGTGCTGCCGCTGTGGCGTGGATCGGTCAGCAGATGATGCGCACGCGCCAGGCGCTGACCGAGCACGAACTCCGAGAAGGTCGAACCTGCGCTTTCGAACAGCCTCTGGATATGGCGCGGCGTGAGTTTCATCCGGGCAGCCACCGCGGGCAGAGTGAGGTCGCCGTAGCTGAGATTGTCATTGATGTCGGCCTTGACCGCGGCAAGCCGCGCGGCCGCCAGCCCGCCGTCTTCGGCGGCAACCGCTGCATCCCGGTTCGCGCCGATGATCAGCGCGCCGAGATCGACCAGATGCTTGACGACGGCGCTGCGCAGCTCGGGGGTCGCGAGCTGGTAGCTGTCGTCGAGCTCCCTGATATAGAGCGCGAGCAGGCGCATGGCTTCGGTGTTTGCCGGCAACGGACGGATCAGCATGTCTTCGGGATCACGAACCAGCGATGCGAGCGCCTTGCGCGGCAGCCTGAGGCCGACGAAGCGGCTCGGCGATACCGGGACGACCATGTTGCCGGCCTCCGCGCTCGACTGCAGCACGGCCTGCCCCGGGCTGAGCTCGATGTCGCGGCCACGCTGCGACGCGCGAACGTTGCCGCTCGTGATGATCGTCAGCACCAGGTCGTCGGTACCGTCGAGCAGTTCACGCGGTCTTGCGATCTTGAGATTGCTGCACGCCCAGGATCCGATGCCGAGCCCGGACAGTTCGCGCACATTCGCTTCCGCATGAAATGCGCCGTCGTCGAGCGGCTCCGGATCGAGCTTGACGATCATCCGCCCGATCTGCTCGCGAAAGATCGGCAAGCGATCCCGCTCGCCGAAATGCGCGGTCGAGAATCGAAACCCTGTGAAATCGCCCGACTGCACTGTCATAGGCTCGCCCTCATGGCGGCGGAGGTCGCCGTTGATATGCGGCTGATTTGTGGCGGCGCATGCCGCGGCATGGAGGCCATGCAGCGCGACTGTGAACGTGAACCTTTCACGGGTTCCGCCGACGCCTCGGTCTGACAAGTGTCAAGCGTCCGCGCATAAGCATCGCAAATACGCGGGTCCGGCGCAGCGCGCCAAATTGCTCCGATCTCGATCGGTTTGTCGCGCCCGAATTCGCGGCCGGGACTAAGATCGTCCTCGCTCCGATAAGCTCGAAGTCGGCCGATTTCGTTGGGGCATGGATAATTTATAATTGACTGACCGGACGGTCAATAGTAATCCGATCGCCGGTCATGCGACCTCGGTCGTCAGAAACCGAGAACGGGAGGTAATCATGGTCAGCGATCTCGTGTTGACCGATATCCGCGCCGGATATCGCGTCCTGACGCTCAACAGGCCCGACCGCCTGAATTCGTTCAGCGCCGATCTGCACACCGCATTGATGGCCGCGCTGCTCGCGGCAGAACAGGACAAGTCCTGCCGCGCGCTGATCCTGACCGGAGCGGGACGCGGGTTCTGCGCCGGGCAGGATCTCTCTGACGGCGTCTTCACGCCGGGCGAGACGCCCGATCTCGCAGCGCCAATCGAGAAATACTACAACCCGCTGGTGCACAAGCTGCGCAGCATTCCGATGCCCGTGCTGTGCGCCGTCAACGGCGTCGCCGCAGGGGCCGGCGCGAACGTGGCGCTTGCCTGCGATATCGTGATCGCCGCACGGTCGGCCAAGTTCATTCAGGCCTTCGCGAAGCTTGGCCTCGTTCCGGATTCCGGCGGCACCTGGTTCTTGCCGCGGCTGGTCGGCGGAGCGCGGGCGCGCGCACTGGCCATGCTGGCCGAGCCGATCTCGGCGGAACGGGCGGAATCCTGGGGCATGATCTGGAAGGCGGTCGAGGATACCGAGCTGATGACGGAGGCCCACGCCCTCGCCGCCTCGCTCGCGACGCAGCCGACCGACGGTCTTGCGTTGATCAAGCAGGCGCTCGATGCCTCCGAGAGCAACACGCTCGACGCGCAACTCGATCTCGAGCGTGACCTGCAAGGCCGCGCCGGCCGATCGGCGGACTATGCCGAAGGCGTCACCGCCTTTCTCGACAAGCGCGCGCCGCGCTTCACCGGAAGAGCCTAACACCGATTGAACGTTCCGCCCGCAAGGCAAGACGCAACATTGATCACAAGTCAGAGGATTCGACTTCGATGACACAGCCTCAATCCAGCGGCACCCGGATGTCCGACAACATCATGAAGCTCGACAGCTTCGTGCGCGGCAAGTGGTCCGGCGCGCGCGAGCCGGCCGCCGAGATCCACAGCGCCGTCATCGGCGACGTAGTGGCGCTCGCGACCAGGAGCGATCTCGACATGCGCGAGATCCTCGCCTATGGCCGCGCGGTCGGCGGCAAGAGCCTCCGCAAGCTGTCGTTCCACCAGCGCGCGGGCCTGCTGAAGGCGCTGGCCGACCATCTGAGCCAGCATAAGGACCGGCTTTACAAGCTCTCGCTTCATGCGGGCGCGACCCGCACCGACGCCATGATCGACGTCGATGGCGGCATCGGCACGCTGTTCGCCTATGCCAGCAAGGGTCGCCGCGAGCTTCCGAATACCAGGTATCTGCTCGACGGCAATGTCGAGGGGCTCTCCAAGGGCGGCGCGTTCGCCGGCCAGCATATCGTCACGCCGTTGCACGGCGTCGCCGTGCATATCAACGCATTCAACTTTCCGTGCTGGGGCATGTTGGAGAAGCTGGCGCCCGCACTGCTCGCCGGCGTTCCCGTCGTCACCAAGCCCGCGACGGTCACCGCCTATGTCGCCTACGAGTTGGTGCGGATGATCACCGAATCCGGAGCTCTGCCGGACGGCGCGCTCCAGTTCATCGTCGGATCGACCGGCGATCTGTTCGACCACCTCACCTGCCAGGACGTGGTGTCGTTCACGGGCTCGGCTGATACCTCGCAGAAGCTGCAACGGCATCCGGTCGTTGCGCGCGAAGCTGTCCGGTTCATCGCCGAGCGCGACTCACTCAATGCAGCGATCCTCGCTCCGGACGCCGTGCCGGGAAGCCCGGAGTTCGATCTCTTCATCAAGGAAGTGGCAAAGGAGATGACGGTCAAGGCCGGGCAGAAATGCACCGCGATCCGCCGCGCACTGGCGCCGTCGGCACAGCTCGATGCCGTGGTCACCGCCTTGCGCGACCGTCTGGCCAAGGTCGTGATCGGCAATCCCGAAAGCGACAAGGTCAGGATGGGACCGCTGGTCGGCCTCGCCCAGCGCAGCGATGTGCTTGCCCACGTCGCGAAGCTCCGCACCGAGGCCGAGCTGGTGGCCGGCGATCCCGACAACTTCCCGCTGGTCGACGCCGACGCAAAGCGCGGCGCTTTCGTTCCGCCGCTGCTGCTGCATTGCGCGAAGCCGCTCGCCGCAACCGCGGTGCACGAGATCGAGGCGTTCGGACCGGTCTGCACCGTGATGAGCTATGACGATCTGGACCAGGCTATCGCACTGACCAATCGCGGCGGCGGCAGCCTGGTCGCCTCGGTCTACACCCACGATATCCCGACGGCGACCGAACTCACCTTCGGCATCGGCAGCTTCCACGGCCGTGTCGCGATCATCGACCGCGACTGCGCGACCGAGCACACCGGGCACGGCTCGCCGATGCCGCAGATGGTTCACGGCGGCCCGGGCCGCGCCGGTGGCGGCGAAGAGTTGGGCGGCGTCCGCAGCCTGCAGCACTACATGCAACGCACCGCGTTGCAGGGCTCCCCTCGCATGCTGAGCGGCGTCACCGGCCGCTGGTTCAAGGGCAGCCCAATGCTCGAGGGTGACCTGCACCCGTTCCGCTATCACTACGACGATCTCGAGATCGGCCGCACGCTGGTCTCGAAGGCGAGGCAGATCACGCTCGACGACATCGAGCACTTCGCGCATTTCACCGGCGACACCTTCTATGCCCACATGGACGAGGAAGCGACCAAGGGGCATCCGTTCTTCCCGGGCCGCGTCGCGCATGGCTATCTGCTGCTGTCGTTCGCGGCCGGCCTGTTCGTCGATCCCGACTACGGTCCGGTGCTGGCGAATTACGGCCTCGACTCGCTGCGTTTCGTGAAGCCGGTGCAACCGGGAGAACAGATCCAGGTGCGGCTGACGGCCAAGGAGAAGACGCCGCGCAACAAGCAATATGGCGAGGTGCGCTGGGACGTCGAGATCACGACCGGCACCGGCGAGACCGCGGCGACCTACGAACTGCTGACGATGAATGCGATGCGGAGCTAGAGCGTGACGTCTCCCTCTCCCCGTTCTTACGGGGAGAGGGTTGGGGTGAGGGGCTGCCTCCTCGTATGCGGTGATAGCTGTATTCGCGGAGATTCCCCCGCACCCGGATCACATTGCGCTTCGCTCCATGCGATCCGACCTCTCCCCGCACGCGGGGCGAGGTGAAGCGAAGCCCGCTTCAAAGCAGCTCCGCCTGCCGGCTTCGGCCGGCGGGCTTTGCCTTGCCGCGCGGCCGGGCGGCGGCATCGCCTGCACCGGCCAACACCAGCTGCGCGACGAAGTCGGCGTATTCGGCGCGGCTCATCGGCCCGCCTTCGCGGAACCACATATAGTGCCAGTTCAGCATGCCGAACACGCTCATCGTCAGCGGCTTGAGCACGCGCTTCTGCTTCGCCGCCGGCACCGCGGCGGCGAGCGCATCCGACATCATCCCGACCAGGACCCGCTCGCTCGCAAGCAGCGGCTGCTGCTTGTCCTTCGGCAGCAGCTTGAGGCTTGCGATCTGGACCTGATGCTCGGCGTCGGCATGCCGGTAGAGCTCGAGCAGGGTGGCAACGATCGTCCTGAAGCGCTCGATGGGATCGCCGGCCGACGCGCTCGCCTTGCGAACCGCCGTCACCAGCGTCTCGAGATGCGACGACAGGATATCGAACAGGATCGCTTCCTTGTCGGGATAATAGTGATAGAGCAGCGCCTTGGAGACCCCGCACGCATCCGCGATCGTGTTCATCGAGGTGCCGACATATCCCGATGCGGCAAACAGCTCGGCCGCGCGATGCAGCATCGAGAGGCGCTTGTCGTCGTAGTCCTTGGCGCGCGATCGGGCCATGTCGCTCCGTTCCACCGGCCGCCGTCCGGCCATCGTTAGAAGCCGTCAATCGACGGCAAAGTTCCGAAACGCCGCCCTGCCTCGGCCGGGCCGCATCCGAACCACCTTTTATTGACCATCCGGTCGAACAATTCCATGGCTGAGTTGGAATGGCGCCCTGTCTTACGGACACGCAGTTCAGACACGCGATGCTGCCATCCGGGACGTCAGTCGAGCTTGAATGGCTCCGATCCCGGATAGGAATGGGCGACGAACTCGCAGAAGACGCGGGCCGCCGGCGAAAGCGCCGCGTTGCCCTTCCAGGCCAGCCCGACATCCATGGTGTGGACATCGTCATCAAGTGTCTTGAGGTCGATGCGATGTCCCTCGAGCGACCAAGGACGGTAGACCATGTCCGACAGGATGGTGATCCCCATCCCGGTCGCGACCATGCTGCGCACCGCCTCCACCGACAGGGTGCGGAAGATGACGTTGGGGACGTACGCCGTGTGCTGCCAGTAACGCATCGCGGAGCGTTCGGCCTCATCGACGGTCAGCATCAGATACGGCTCACTCGCCAGATCCGCCAGTTTGATGCTGTCCTTACGGAGCAGCGGATGATTGACACAGGTCCATAGCCGCCGCGGCGAGCGCAGCAGCAGCCGCGAGCGGATGGAGTGCCGATCATGCAGGTTCGCGATCAGCATGATCGCCGCATCGACGCTGCCGCTGATCAGGCTCTGCTCGATCGCATCGCGTTGAAACTCGTGCAGCCGGACCGTGATGCCCGGAAAGGTGCGCCAGAACCGCGTCAGCAGCGGCGGCAGGAAATATCCGGCAACGGTGTAGCTGACGGCCACGTCGACCGTGCCGTCGACCTGCGTTCCCCAACGATGCGGCCCCCGTGTCGCATCCGACACGCTCGCCTCGATCGCGCGGGCGCGCTGCAGGAATTCGTGGCCGTCGAAGGTCAGCGTCACACCGTTGGAATGGCGGTCGAACAATTTGCGGCCAAGCTCGGCCTCCAGCGCCTTGATCGACGAGGTGACCGCCGACTGCGTCACGTTCAAGGCTGCCGCAGCCGCGGACACGCGTCCGCTCTCTGCCGTCGCGATGAAATGCCGGACCTGACGGAACGTCAGAGACATAAAAATTTCCGATATCAGCGAACGATATTTCGAATTTTACAATCCCGCGACGGAACGGAAAAATCAATCCATCGGTTCCGGGTGAGAAGGCGTTGGGATGATGGCTGATGGTTTGGAATTGGTCGCGCGCGGGGTCAGCGTCCAGTTCGAAGGCCTGAAAGCGCTGTCCGACGTTACACTGGCCGTGCCACGCGGGCGCATCGTCGGACTGATCGGCCCCAATGGCGCCGGCAAAACCACCCTTATTAATGTGTTGACCGGCTTCCAGCCGGTCGGCGCCGGCACCGTGGAGCTGGAGGGTGAAACGCTCAACGGCATTGCAGCGCACATGCTGCGACGCAAAGGCGTGGCGCGGACCTTCCAGTCAGGCCGCCTTTTCCGCGACCTGCCCGTCATGGACAACCTGGAAGTGACCGGCGTCGGCCTCGGCCAAAGCCGGCCCGACGCGATCAGCGAGGCCGAACGGGTCATGGCCTGGCTCGGCATTTCGCATCTTGCCAACACCATCGCCGGCGCGCTGCCCTATACGGACGAGCGCCGTGTCGCGATCGGCCGCGCCATCATGGGCACGCCGCGCTATCTGCTGCTCGACGAGCCAGCGGCCGGCATGTCGGAGCATGAGAGCCACGAGCTTGCCGCCATCATTCGCCGCATCGCGGGCGAGCTCAATGTCGGCGTGCTCTTGATCGAGCACAATATCGGCCTCGTGCTCGAGCTCTGCGAACGCATCTTCGTGCTCGACTCCGGCGAAATCATCGAGGTCGGCACGCCGGCCCAAATCCGCGACAGCGATGCGGTGCGGCATGCCTATATGGGCACGCAGCGCGACGAATTGCTGCTACCGCTCGCAGCCGAAGCGGCCGTCGCGTCATGACCGCGCTCGTCGTCGACGACATCACGGTCAGCTATGGGCGCCTCACGGCACTCCGCGGCGTGACGTTGACGGTCGACGAAGGCGAAGTCCTGTTCGTGACCGGCCCGAACGGCGCCGGCAAGTCGACGCTGCTCAACGCCATCGCGGGCGTCGTGCCGCCCGCCTCCGGCGCCATCATGATCGACGGCGTGGGGATCACGGGCGCCGAGCCCGAAGACATCGCCCGGCGCGGATTTTCGCTGGTGCCGGAAGGACGCAACGTCTTCGGCGCGCTGACGATCGAGGAGAACCTGAAGGTTGGCACCGGCATGCGCGCCGACCGCAGGACAATCGCCGACGACCTCGATCAGGTCTACGGGGAATTCCCGATGCTGGCCGAGCGCCGCCACACCCCGGCGGGCATGCTCTCCGGCGGCCAGCAGCAGATGCTGGTGATCGGCCGCGCGCTGATGGCCGCGCCCCGCATCATGGCCATTGACGAGCCGTCGCTCGGCCTCGCGCCCAAGATCATCGACCAGGTCTACGAGATCCTGATGCGCCTGCGGGCACAGCGCAAGCTCACGCTGCTGATCGTCGAACAGAGCTCGACGCGCGCCATGATGACGGGCGGGCGGATGGTCCTGATCCGCGGCGGGCGCATCGTGCTCGAAGGCCCCGCGGCCGACATGGTCCGGGACGATCGCCTGAAGCAAAGCTATTTCGGCTTCGGAGATCACTGAGATGCGTGAGTTGCTCCAGATCATCTTCGACGCGCTGAGCCTCGGCAGCCTCTATGCGCTGGGTGCGCTCGGCATCGCCCTGATCTTCGGCGTGATGCGGCTGGTCAACTTCGCCCACGGCGACTTCATCGCCTTCTGCGTGTTCGCCATGCTGTGGCCGTCGATCGACGCGGCGGCGGTGGTCTTCGCCGGCCAGCTGCCGTTCTATCTTTTGATCCCGCTGCTGCTCCTGACCGGCGCCGCGCTGTCGATCCTGTCGGAGATCGTCGTCTTCCGGCGTTTCCGCAACGCCAATCCGGCGACAATGATGATCGCGTCCTTTGCACTCGGCTTCGTCATCCGGCATCTGCTGCTGATGCTGTTCTCCAGCCGGCCGAAGTCGATCACGCTGTGGCCGAGCCTCGGCTTGCCGGTCGAGTTCCTCGGCGCCCACATCCCGATGCTGCAGGTCGTGACCATCATCATCACGCTGGCCGTGCTGGTGATCCTCGTCCTGTTCCTGAAGCGCACGCGCTACGGGCTCGAGATGCGCGCGGCGGCCGATAATTTCACCATGGCGCGCATGCTCGGGGTCCGCGCCAACGGCGTGATCCTGCTGGCCTTCGCCATCAGCGGCATGCTGGCGGCGGCGATCGGCCTGATCCTGGCGACCAATTCCGGCACCGCCGACATCGGCATGGGCGCCAACGTGATGCTGATCGCATTCATCGCGACCGTGATCGGCGGCCTCGGCAGCATTCCCGGCGCGGTTGCCGCCGGTTTCCTGATCGGTGCGGCCAGCGTCGTGTTCCAGGCGACCCTGCCGCACGACGCCCGTGTGTTCCGGGACGCGTTCGTCTACGGCGCCGTCATCGTCGTCCTTCTGGTGCGGCCGCAGGGCCTGTTCGCACCGAAATCCGCCAAGCAGAGGGTCTGATCGATGTCGCAGCGGCCGTCCGTCATCCGGCAAACGATCGTCACGCCGATCGTGCTGATCGTGGCGCTGCTCATCATGGCCGCCCTCAGCTATCAGTTCGGCAGCCGGGCCTTCAACCGCACCGTGGTCGAGATGTTCATCAACATCATGGTGGTGGTCGGGCTCTACGTCTTCGTCGGCAATTCCGGCCTGCTGTCGTTCGGCCATATCAGCTTCATGTGCCTCGGCGCCTACATGACCGCCTGGCTCACCATTCCGCCGGTCATGAAATCGATCACGCTGAAGGGGCTCCCGGCGTGGCTGCTCCACACGCAACTGCCGATGTGGGTGGCGACACCGATCTCCGGGATATTTGCCGCCCTGTTCGCGCTGATCGTCGGGCGCGTCATCATGCGCCTGTCGGGCATCGCCGCCTCGATCGCGACCTTCGGCCTGCTCGGCGTCATCAACAACGTCTATTCGAACTGGGATTCGGTGACCGGCGGGCAAGGCTCGATCGTCGGCATTCCGCCAACCATGAACGTCTGGACCGGATGGATCGGCGGCGCGGTGGCAATCGCGATCGCCTATCTCTATTCGATCTCCCGCTCGGGACTGGCGCTGCGCGCCACCCGCGACGAAGCGGTCGCAGCCAGCGCCTCGGGCATCGACATCGTCCGCGAGCGGCTGATCGCCTTCGTCGTCAGCGCCTTCATCATCGGGCTCGCCGGCGCGCTGTACGCGCACTTCCTGAGCATCGTCAATCCCGGCGCATTCTATCTGCGGACCACATTCATCACGCTGTCGATGCTGGTGGTCGGCGGCATGTACAGCCTCAGCGGGGCCGTCTCGGGCGTGGTCGCGATCTCGGTGCTGATCGAGCTGTTCCGCGATCTCGAGAAGGGCATCAGCCTTGGCGGGCATACCGTCGGGCTGCCGAACGGTGTCCAGGAGATCGCGATCGGCATCATCACCATCGTGATCCTGATGTACCTGCCGACCGGATTGACCCGCAACCGGGAGTTCTCCTGGCGCCGATGGCCGCTGCAGCGGCGCCTGCCTCGGCCGGTCCAGACCGCACTGAAGGAACTGCACTGACGCTCGTTTTGTAAAAATTGGAGGAGTGGCATATGCGCTTGACGACATTACTCGGCATCCTGGCCGGAGCATCCGCGCTCTGGCTCACGCCGGCCCAGGCGGCCGACGAGATCGTGGTTGGTTTTGCGACCGCGGCATCCGGATTCATGCAGGCCTATGACAAGCCGGCGCAGGACGCGGCGCTGATCCGGATCGAGGAGATCAACAAGGCCGGCGGCCTGCTCGGCAAGAAGCTCAAGCCGGTGTTTGCCGACACCAAGACCGACCAGGCCGAAGGCGCCAAAGCCGGCCTTGCGGTGCTCGACCAGGGCGCCGACCTCGTGATCGTCTCCTGCGACTACGATTTCGGCGCACCCGCGGCGCTGCAGGCGCAGGCCGCCGGCAAGGTTTCGTTCTTCCTCTGCGCCGAATCGATCAAGGCCGGCATCCCCGGCGTCGGCCCGTTCTCGTTCTCGGCCTCGGTGCTGGCCCCGGTGCAAGGCGCAACCATGTCGGAATGGGCGTACAGCAAGAAGAACGCGCGCAGCTTCTATCGGCTGCTCGACAGCTGGACCGTCTACAACAAGGGCATCTGCGACGGCTTCGACTGGATGCTGCCGCGCCTGAAGGAGGCCAAGTTGGTCGGCAGCGACACCTTCAAGAACGACGACGCCTCGATCGCGTCGCAGATCACGCGGATCAAGAGCCTGCCGAAGGAACCTGACGCCATCATGCTCTGCACGATGATGCCGGGCGCCGTCTCCGCCATCAAGCAGATCCGCGCCGCCGGCATCAAGTCGATGATCCTCAACGGCTCGGGCGTCGACGGCAGCTACTGGATGAACGCCGTTCCGGATCTGTCGAACTTCTACGTTCCGGTGCAGGGCTCGGTCTACGGCGACGATCCGAACGCGAAGGTCAACGAGTTCAACAAGAAGTACAAGGAAGTCACCGGCGGTGACCCGTCCAGCCAGTACGTCTATCCCGGCTACGTCCTGATCGACGTCTGGGCCAAGGCGGTCGAGCGCGCCAAGTCGACCGACGCGGCGGCGGTCGTCGCCGAGCTCGAGAAGATGAACAACGAGCCCACGCTGTTCGGGCCGCGCACCTTCACCAAGGACATCCACCACCAGAACCAGGGCCGTTACCTGATCGTCGACACCGAGGCCGGCAAGCCGAAGGTGATCGACCAGTGGACGATCTCGGAAAAGATCCCGCTCGACTATCTGGTGTCCAAGTAACCCGGCACCGCGCCGCCCTGGGTGCGCTGGACGTACGCAGGGCGGGCCCGCCGCCGGTCCTCTACAAAGCTTGTTGGAAGGAAATCAGGAGATGGTCGTGATCAACTGCGACATGGGCGAGGCCTACGGCCTCTACAAGATGGGCGACGACAGGGCGTTGATGCCGCATATCGACGTCGCTAACGTCGCCTGCGGCTTTCATGCCTCCGACTTCAATCACATGCGCAAGACGGTGCAGCTCGCCAGGGAGTTCGGCGTCAAGGTCGGCGCACACCCCTCGCTGCCGGATCTGCAGGGATTTGGCCGCAGGGAGATGAAGATCAGCCGCGAGGAGCTGACCAACTGCCTGCTCTACCAGATCGGCGCGCTGAAGGCGTTCCTGGATGCCGAAGGCATGCCGCTCAACCACATCAAGCCGCACGGTGCGCTCTACGGCATGGCGTCGCGCAACGAGGACATCGCCGAAGCCGTCGCCGACGCCGCTGACGTCTACAAGGTGCCGCTGCTCGGCATGAAGGGAACGCTGCACCAGCAAGTCTATGAGCGCCGCGGTCATGCCTTCGTCGCCGAGTACTATGCCGATCTCGACTACAATGCCGACGGCAGCCTGATCATCACCCGCGAGCACGAAGCAAAGGATCCGGCCGACGCCGCGACCCGATGCGCGAGAGCCGTGAACGAGGGCAAGACGCGCACGGTGGCGGGAAACGACATCGTGGTCGGCGCCGATTCGATCTGCATTCACTCCGACACGCCGAACGCCGTCGCCATCGCGGAAGCCGTGCGCGAGGCGGTTCGTCCCTATCTCACCCCGCGCTGAGCCGGCGCGGCAAGAAACCAACGATCCAAGAGGAAACCATGGCAACGCAGCAGATCTTCTCGCCGCTCCCGGGCATCTTTTACCGCAGGCCCGCGCCCGACAAGCCGGTCTACAAGAACGACGGCGACGTCGTCGCGGAGAGCGACACGATCGGGCTCATCGAGGTGATGAAATCATTCAATGAAGTGAAGGCCGGCGCCGCCGGCAAGATCGTTCGCTTCCTGGCCGAGAACGAGGATGCCGTGATGGCCGGCCAGCCGATCGCAGAAATCGACGTTTGAGCCGCGACCAGCCATGGCGATCAAGAAGCTCCTCATAGCCAATCGCGGCGAGATCGCGGTGCGCATCATCCGCGCCGCGCGCGATCTCGGCATTGCAACCGTCCAGGTCTACAGCAAGGCCGACAAGGACTCGCTCGCGGTCAGGCTCGCCGACGAGGCGATCGATATCGGTCCGCCGCAGGCGTCGAAATCCTATCTCAACCAGGCGGCGATCCTTGCCGCGGCGCAGGCCACCGGCGCCGATGCGATCCATCCCGGCTACGGCTTCCTCGCCGAGAATGCCGAATTCGCGGCCGCGGTCGAAGCGGCCGGATTGATCTTCGTCGGCCCGACCGCACAATCGATCCGGCTGATGGGCGACAAGGTCGCGGCCCGCGAGGCCGCCGCCTCCGCCGGCGTGCCGACCGTCCCCGGCAGCGAGGGGCGGCTGGAGTCGGAGGAAGCGGCCTTCGCGCTGGTCGAGAAAACCGGCTTCCCTGTCATGATCAAGGCCGCCGCCGGCGGTGGCGGACGCGGCATTCGTATCGCGCGGTCCGCCGAAGAGTTTCATCATCTGATGCCGCAGGCCCAGGCCGAAGCGCTTGCGGCCTTCGGCGATGGCGGGCTCTACGTCGAGAGGCTGATCGAGGGGGCGCGGCACATCGAGGTCCAGGTGCTCGGCGATGGACGCGACGTGATCCATTGCTTCGAGCGCGAATGCTCGTTGCAACGGCGCCGCCAGAAGGTCTGGGAAGAGGCTCCCTCGCCCTCGCTCACCCAGGCCGTGCGTGAAAAACTCTGCAGTTCCGCCGTAGCGCTGGCCAAGGCGGTCAATTACCGCGGCGCAGGGACGCTCGAATATCTCTACGACGACAGGACCGGCGAATTCTACTTCCTGGAGATGAACACCCGGATCCAGGTCGAGCATCCCGTCACCGAAATGGTCACCGGCATCGACCTCGTGCGCGAGATGATCCGGGTCGCCGGCGGCGAGCCCCTGCGCATTCGCCAGGACGAGGTGCGCGTCGGCGGCCATTCGATCGAGGTCCGCATCAACGCCGAGGATCCCGCCAGGAATTTCCTGCCCAATCCGGGCACGGTGAGCGCGCTCAGCGTACCCGGCGGCGACGGTGTGCGCTTCGACAGCATGCTCTATCAGGGCTACACCGTGCCGCCGTTCTACGACAGCCTGCTCGGCAAGCTGATCGTGCACGACAAGGACCGGCCAAGCGCCATCCGGAGGCTCGAGCGGGCGCTGGCCGAGCTCAGCGTCGAAGGCATTTTCACGACGAAGCCCCTGCACCAGGCGCTGGCGCGCGACGCCGACGTCAAGGCCGGACGCTTCCATACGGCATGGCTCGAACCGTGGCTGGAGTCCCATGCCGCAGCCCTTGCCACCGCTCAGCCGCCATCAGCCGTGAAGGTCGCGCCATGATGGCAAGAGAATCCGCCCCGTCAGCAACAGGAGGCCGCTAGTGATGCAAACCCGATTTTCCTTCGGCGGCGACGAGCACATCTTCGCCGAGGTCGGCGAGGCGATGTCGCTCGAGGCCTTTTTCAAGAGCCTCTTCATCACCAACGCGGTGCGCGACGCGAAGATCAGGGGCGTCACCGAGATCTGTCCGGCAAACGCGTCCTATCAGGTCAAGTTCGATCCCGACCAGATCAAGCCGGACGATCTCCTCACCGAGCTGAAGCGGCTGGATTCCGCGTCGGAGAAATCCGAACCGGTGATCAAGACGCGGATCATCGAGATCCCCGTGCTCTACAACGATCCCTGGACGCACGAGACGCTGATGCGCTTCCGCGAGCGGCATCAAGACCCAAACGGAACCGATCTCGAATATGCCGCGCGCATCAACGGCCTCGACAGCGTCGACGCCTTCATCAAGGCGCATTCCAGCGCGCCCTGGTTCGTCTCGATGGTCGGCTTCGTTGCCGGCCTGCCGTTCCTCTACCAGATGGTCGAGCGCAAGCGGCAGCTTCAGGCGCCGAAATATCTGCGCCCGCGCACCGACACGCCGAAGCTCACCGTCGGACATGGCGGCTGTTTCAGCTGCATCTACTCGGTGCGCGGCGCCGGCGGCTATCAGATGTTCGGCATCACGCCGATGCCGATCTACGATCCCAACCAGAACATCAGCTATCTGCGCGACTTCATGTGTCTGTTCAGGCCGGGCGACATCGTGAAGTGGAAGCCGATCGACCGGGCGGCCTATGATGCAGCGGTCGCCGACGTCGACGCCGGCCGGTTTGCGCCGGTGATCCGCGACGTCTCGTTCTCGCTGACCGAGTTCAACCGCGACGTTGATGCCTACAACGCCAAGCTCGATGGAGTCCTCCATGGCCGTTAAGGTTTTGAAGCCGGGTCTTGCGACCACTGTCCAGGATCTCGGACGTCCGGGCTATTATCACATCGGCATCCCGCTCTCCGGCGGCATGGACCGTCACGCGCTCGCGGCCGCCAATCTGCTGGTCGGCAACGAGGCAGGCGCAGCCGTGCTCGAAGCCGTGTTCATGGGACCCGAGCTCGAATTCACCGAGGACGCCATCGTCGCGGTCACCGGTGCGGAGCTGCCGCCGAAGCTCGACCGCGAGCCGCGCGAAACCTGGACCAGCTTCAGGGTGAAGCGCGGCCAGATCCTCTCCTTCGACTTCCTCAAGCAGGGTGCGCGCGGCTACATCGCGGTCGCCGGCGGCATCGACGTGCCCGTCGTTCTCGGCTCGCGCTCGACCTACGCGCTCGGCGCGCTCGGCGGTTTCAAGGGCCGCAAGCTCGAGGCCGGCGACGAATTGCCCATCGGCCATGCCGCCGCGGCAGCCAAGGATGGACGCAGCGTCGCCAGGGAATTGCGCGGGCAACCGGCGGGAATGCCGACCGAGCTGCGCGCGATGCCCGGGCTCTACTGGCACCGCATCACCGAGGCGGCCGGCGACGGCTTCTTCTCCGACACCTGGAAGGTCGCGCCGGAGGCGGACCGGATCGGCTACCGCTTCAAAGGCGGCAAACCGCTCGAATTCGTTCCACGCGAACCGCCGTTCGGCGCCGGCTCCGACCCGTCCAACATCACCGATGCCTGCTATCCCTACGGCTCGATCCAGGTTCCCGGCGGCACCGAACCGATCGTGCTGCATCGTGATGCAGTCTCCGGCGGCGGCTACTTCATGGTTGGGACCATCATCGCCGCGGACATGGACCTGATCGGCCAGCTGCAGCCCAACACACCGGTGAAGTTCGTCAAGGTCGACATGAATCAGGCGCTTGCGGCTCGCAAGAGCCGGTCGGAACTGCTCGGCAAGCTGCACAGCGCCCTGGCGTGATCGCCGCCGGGCCGCCCTATCCGTCAGCGAGTCCCCGGCCGGCACCACCGGTCAGGGGATCGTGCCTGAGGTCGGCTTCACCGCGAGAGCTGCGCCCGTCGGCACGAGAGTTGCAGCGCATGCGGCCGGGCTGAGAAACACCGCTCATGAGTTAGGCAACATCGGAACAACCGCGATGTCCGTTTCTCTGAAACAGATCCGTTACTTCGTCGCCGCCGCCGAGACCGGGCGCATCAGCCAGGCGGCGATCGACCTCAACGTCTCGCAATCCGCAGTCACTGCGGCCATTCAGCAGCTCGAAGCGACCGTCTGCGCCCGCCTGCTGGAACGCGCGCCGAACGGCGTCACCGTCACGATGGAGGGCAGCCGCTTCCTGTCCCAGGGCCGCCAGATCCTCGCCGCCGTTGCCGAGGCGGTGCGGAACACGCAGATGTCGGCGGGACCGCTGTTCGGGACGATCCGCATCGGCGTCACCTACACCGTGTCGGGCTACTTCCTGCCGCGCCACCAGAAACGCTTCCAGGCAAGCTTTCCCGGCATCACGATCGAGCTGTTCGAGGCGCCGCGCGACGTGCTGGAACGTGCGCTCGTCGACGGCGCGCTCGATCTCGCTGTGATGCTGGTGTCGAACCTGCGCAACAACGCCATGCTGACGAGCGAGACGCTGCTGCGATCGCCGCGCCGCTTGTGGCTTGCGCCCGAGCATCCGCTGACCCGCGCCGAGCGGGTCCATCTCGCCGACATCGCAACCTATCCCTACGTCATGCTCACCGTCGACGAGGCCAAGCACACCTCGATGCGCTACTGGAGCAATGCCTCGCTCGAGCCGAACACGATCTTCCGCACCTCCTCGGTCGAGGCCGTGCGCTCGATGGTCGCAGGCGGCATGGGGATCGCCATTCTCTCCGACCTGATCTACCGGCCCTGGTCGCTGGAGGGACAGCGGATCGAGACCCGCGTCATCGAGGACGAGGTGCCCAGCATGGATATCGGCCTGGCCTGGCGGCGCGACACCAGGCCATCGGAAGCAGCGATGGCGTTCCACGATTTCATGCGCTTCGCGGTTGCAGGCGTCGGGCCGGGGCGGCCCCCCGTCAGCATGGATCAGCGGCACCAGGCTGAGGAGGCGATCGAAATCTAGAATATCTGTTTCCGTTTTATTCGACTTGACGCCGTCCGGCAGTCCTCGCCAAACTTTGGCCTGGGGACACGACGACCGGAGGCACAGCCGGCGGCGGGGAGTGAGACATGCAAGTCACCTACACGACCATCGACATCCCGTTGCAGAGCCGCCGCCAGTACTGGCAGGAGGTCGTCTCGAAGACCTATTACTCGCTCGACCTGCGCTTCCCGAGCACGCGCGAGTTCGATGCGCGCCTCGGCGCCTGGTCGATGGGTCCGCTCTCGGTCTCGCGAAACATCGCCAATGGCCTGCTGTACAAGCGCCATGAGCGGCACCTCCTGAGCGAGCGGGAGGAATCCTTCCTGATCACGGTGCCCGAGCTTGCGGAAATCCGCTTCGAGCAGGACGGCAAGGTCGTGCACTGCCGTCCCGGCGCATTCCTGATCGAGCGCAGCCATCTGCCCTACGAATTCAGCCATCAGGATCCAACGGCGCTGTGGTGCCTGAAGATCCCGAGCGCGGTGCTGCGCGGCCGCATTTCGCGGCCCGAACGCCTCGCCACCCTGCAATTCGACGCCAGCCGCAGCGTCGGCGCGCTGTTCGTCGACACGCTGCGGCTCTCCGGTGAGCGGATCGAGGAAATGGACGAGACGGCGCGCACGCTGATGGGCAAGCACCTGATCGAGCTGCTCGCAATGGCCATCGAATCCGACGACCGCGTGCTGACCGGCCACTCGTCCTCGGTACGTAACGGCCACCTGCTGCGCTGCGAGCAGTTCATCCGTGCCCGCCTCGACGACATGCGGCTCACCCCGCAGATGATCGCCGACGGCTGCGGCATCTCGCTGCGCTATCTGCACCAGATCTTCGAAGGCGAGGGGCTGACCGTCTGCGCCTATATCCGCAACCAGCGGCTGGCGATGTGCGATGCCCTGCTGCGCGATGCGGGCTGCCGCAAGAGCATCTCGGAAATCGCCTATCAATGGGGCTTTGCCGACCAGGCGCAATTCAGCCGCAACTATCGCGGCCGGTTCGGCTGCACCCCGAGCGAAGCGCGCGCCACCTCTCGCGCCGCCAACGCCTGACGACACCACGACCGCATCGGCCTGATCGTTTCCTGGGCAGCCGTCTTTGGCAGCCCGCCGCCGTCCGCGGCACGCACCCCCCGCCATACGGTTCGCTCTCTCGCACAAATCTTCCTGCGCTCAGCGTCAAGAAGGCGGGCCGCCGCTCTGCCTAAGATCGGCGAAACGCTTGTTCGAAAGGAAGACGCATGGTGCAGGACCTTCGTGTGGCTGTCGATGTTGGGGGCACGTTCACCGACATCTGCATTATGGACGAGACGACCGGTCTCATCCGCATCGAGAAGACCTCCTCCACGCGCGATCCGATCGAAGGGATCATGGGCGGCGTGTCCAAAGCCGGGATCGATCTGTCCAGGGTGGCGCTGTTCTCGCACGGCACGACGGTTGCCACCAACGCGCTGATCACGCGCCGCCTGCCCCGCACCGCCGTGGTGACGACCAAGGGGTTCCGCGACGTCATCGAAATCCGGCGCGCCAACAAGGAGGACCTCTGGGACACCTACAAGGACGTCGTGCGACCCTACGTGCCGCGGCGCGATCGCCTGACCGTGCCCGAGCGCGTCGATGCCGGCGGCAAGGTGATCGAACCGCTCGACGTCGAAGCCGCGCGCGAGGTGGCCCGCATCCTCAAGCGCCGCGGCGTCGCCGCCGTCGCGATCTGTTTCATGAACGCCTATCTCAACGGCGCCAATGAGCGCGCCATGCGCGACATCCTGCTGGCCGAAATGCCCGACATTCCGGTGTCGATCTCCTCGCAGGTGCTTCCCGAGATCTTCGAGCATGAGCGCTTCTCGACGACGGTCGCCAATGCCGTCGTGAGCCCGGTCGTCGTCAACTACACGAGCCGGCTCGGCGATCGCCTCGCCCACGAGGGCTACACCCGCGATCTCTTGTTGCTGCACACCGGCGGCGGGGTGATGACGCCGGCGAGCGTCAAGGATTTCGCGGCCCGCCTCGCCGGCTCCGGGATCGCCGCCGGCGCCATCGCCAGCCGCTATATCGCCGGCCTCTGCGGCTTTCCCAATTCGATCGGCCTCGACATGGGCGGCACGTCCACCGACGTGTCGCTCGCCTATGAGGGCCACTCGCGCGTCACCAAGGACTGGCACATCGAATTCGGCTATCCGATCCGCTTCGCCTCGATCGAGGTGCTCACGATCGGCGCCGGCGGCGGCTCGCTGGCCTGGACCGACCCGGCCGGCTCCCTGCGCAACGGCCCGCAATCGGCCGGCGCCCACCCGGGACCGGCCTGCTACGGCAACGGCAACACCCAGCCGACCAACACCGACGCCAACGCGACGCTGGGCCGGCTCGGCACCGACCTTGCCGGCGGCAAGGTGAAGCTCGACCCCGAGCTGGCGCGGCAGGCCGTCGAGAGCGGCGTCGCCAAGCCGTTCGGCCTCGGCCTGCATGAGGCGGCGGACGCGATCGTCAAGGTCGCCAACGCCAACATGTCGGACGCGGTGCGGCTGATCTCGATCAGCCGCGGCTACGATCCGCGCGACTTCGCGCTGGTGGCGTTCGGCGGCGCCGGCGCGCTGCATGGCGTCGACGTCGCGCGCGAGCTGTCGATTCCGGTCGTGATCGTGCCGCCGAATCCCGGCGTGACCTCCGCGCTCGGATGCCTGCTCGTCGACATGCAGCACGATTTCTCGCAGAGCTGCATGGTCGACGCGGCCGACGCCGACGCTGCCGAAATCGAGGCACAGTTCGCCGAACTCGAGAAGGCCGCGCTCGCGCGTCTCACCCATGAGGGCGTCGCGCAGAACGACATCGTGCTGCAGCGCTCGATCGACATGATGTATCGCGGCCAGTGGCGTTCACTTGCTGTGAATGCGCCGCAGCCGATCGGCGCGATCGCCGACCTGGTGCAGAGCTTCCACGCCGAGCACCAGCGCGAATACAATTTCCGCCGCGACAGTGCACCGGTCAGCTTCTTCCGCCTCAACCTGAAGGCGGTCGGTGTGGTTCCCAAGGCCGAATTTGCCGTTCACGCGCCGACCGGTGTTAGCCCCGCGCCGGTTGGCCACCGCAGGGTCTGGTTCGAAGGCAGCGGGCTCGATACGCCCGTCTATCAGCGCGACGACCTGCCCTGCGGCTTCTCCTTTCAAGGCCCCGCGATCATCGAGCAGCTCGATGCCACGACCGTCGTGCCGCCCGGCGCCGGCGCCGAGGTCGACAAATATCTCAACATCATCATTCGCGTGAAGGAGTGAACCATGGCCACGGCCCTCCCGCTCGATCCCGTGACCTTCGAGGTCCTGAAGAACTCCTTCATCACCAGCGTCGACCAGATGGGCGAGCAGGTCTTAAGGACCTGCTACTCCTTCGTGATCTACAACCGCGACTTCTCGAGCGCGCTGCATGACGCCAACGGCGAATGCGCCGCGCAAGGCAACCAGGATATCGCGGTCCACGTCGGCACGCTGCATTTCACCTGCAAGGACGTGATGCGCCATTTCGAGGGCGACATGCATGAAGGCGACGTCTTTGCGATCAACGATCCCTATGCCGGCGGCACGCACTTTTCCGACGTGCGGCTGATCCGCCCGATCTTTGCCGACGGCAAGATCATCGCCTTCAGCCAGTCCAACGGACACTGGTCGGACGTCGGCGGCAGCGTGCCGGGATCGTTCGACGTCGCCGCCCGCGAGATGTTCCGCGAGGGCCTGCGCATCACGCCGGTCCGCCTGTTCGACAAGAACGGCCTGCGCAAGGACGTTGCGCATCTGATCGCCTCCAACACCCGCGACCCGGCCTCGATCATCGGCGACATTCAGGCGCAGGCCGAAGCCACCGCCGTGTGCGAACGCGAGATCCTGCGCCTGGTCGGCAAATACGGCCGCGACACCGTCGAGACCGGGCTTGCCGCGGTCCAGGACTATGTCGAGCGCTCGGCGCGCCAGCGCATCGCGGCGCTGCCCGACGGCGAATGGGAAACCGTCGACTTCATCGACCGCGATCCGGCCGGCGGCGAAGGCATGATCCCGATCCGCATCAAGATGACGATCAAGGGCGACCGCGCGATCTACGACTTCACCGGCAGCCATCCGACCATCGGCTCGATCTACAACTCGGCGTTCGGCGCCACCTTCTCGGCGGTTGCGGCCGGCATGAAGACCTTCTTCCCCGATCTGCCGCTCAATTCCGGCTTCTATCGCTGCTTCGAGATCATCGCCCCCGAAGGCTCGATCGTCGATGCCAAATGGCCGATCGCGGTGACCGGCTTCCTGATGCCGTTCGAGAAGATCATGAATTCGATCTACGAAATGTGGTCGAAGCTGATGCCGGAGCGCGCGCTCGCCTGCGCCTTCAACCTCGAATATCTGCTCACCGGCGGGCTCGACGCCCGCAGCGCCGACAAGCCGATCTTCATGTTCTACGACTGGCTGCCCGGCGGCTGGGGGGGACGCAACGGCAAGGACGGCAGCAATGTCACCACCGCCTGCTTCGGCACCGGGCTGATGTCGCAGCCGGTCGAGGGCCAGGAGCGCGCCAACCCGATCCTGACCACCGAATGCGAGATCCTCACGGACTCGCCCGGCCCCGGCAAATGGCGCGGCGGCGCGGGCGTGGTGAAGACGTCGCGGATGCTGCAGGCCGAGAAGACAGTGATCTCCTATATCTGCGACCGCGAGCGCGCCATCGTGTGGGGCATCGAGGGCGGCCTGCCGTCGATGCCGCACGGCCTGACCTTGAGGCGCGCCGGCAGCGCGGCCGAGGAGCGGCTCGGTTCGATCTTCTCGGACGTTCCGATCGGCGAAGGCGACGTATTTTCGCGCCCGACCGCCGGCGGCGGCGGGTTCGGTGATCCGCTGGAACGCGATCCGAACCTCGTGATCGAGGACATCAAGGACGACTATGTCTCGGTCGAGCGCGCCGCCAAGGACTATGGCGTCGTGGTGCACACGATCGATGCCGAGCTCTGCAACTACGAGGTCGACAAGGTCGCGACCGCCGCGCTCCGCGCCAGGATCCGCTCCGAGCGCGTCGCCAATGTCCGGCTCGATCCGGAGACGGTGGCGCAGCGCTATCGCAGCGGAGAGCTCAACGCGTTCGACGTGATCCGCAAGCACGCCGTGATCCTCGACTGGGGCACCGGCGCGCTGCTTGCCGAATCCACCCGCCAGTTCCGCGAAGCGTTCGAGCGGCGCTCGGTCGCGATGTGGCAAGCCGGCTGACCGTCATCGACAGCCGCGCCGCCGGCAGACGGCGCGGCCCATCCACCAGAAGAGGACGAGAAGCCGCCGCCCTGCACTTTCATTCAAACCATGAGGATTGCGCTATGACGATCTCGACGTGCCTTTCTTCCAACCGGCTGTGGCCGATCCGCTCCGTGCTCGGCATTGCCGCCGCCCTCGCTCTTGCCAGCGCCGCCACGCCGGCGGCGGCGGGGACCGAGACGCCGTGGTTTCCAATGAAGGTCTACGACGCGTCATCCGGCGCGCCGAAGCCTGCGGACTACACGCCGCTTCCGAAGGCCGAGAAGCCCTACAAGCTCTGCGTGCTGTTTCCGCACATGAAGGACAGTTTCTGGGTCGCCGTTGCCTACGGCATCGTGAAGCAGGCGGAGGCGATGAACGTCAACATGAACCTCTACGAGGCCGGCGGCTATGAGAACCTCCCCAAGCAGCTGTCGCAGTTCGATGACTGCATGGCAAGCGGACCGGATGCGATCATCGTCGGTGCCATCTCCGGCGCGGGCCTCAGCAAGAAGTTCGAGGAGGCAAAGGCAAAGGGCGTGCCGGTGGTCGGCGTCACCAATCCGCTGCCGCCGAACGCGCTGCCCGCGGCCAACTATGTCGACTTCGTCGCGATGGGCGAGGTCACCGGCGCCGGTCTGCTGGCGCAGGCCAAGCCCGCCGACAAGCTCAACATCGTCACGTTCCCCGGCCCGGCCGGCTCGGGCTGGGCTGAGTCGTTCAACGAGGGCTTCAAGAAGGCGATCGCCAAGAATCCGAACGCCAAGATTCTCGCTGAGAAATTCGGCGACTCCGGCGTCGCCGTGCAGCTTCAGCTGATCCAGGACGCGCTGCAGGCCTATCCCGCCATGAACGTGATCTGGGGCACCGCCCCCACCGCCGAAGCGGCCATCGGCGCCGTTGCCGAGGCCGGCCGAAGCGACCTGAAGATCGTGTCGTCCTACGAGAACCAGGCCATGCTCGACGCGCTGAACCGCGGCGACATCCTCGCCTTCGCAACCCAATATCCCGTCGGCGAAGGCGCGATCGCGATCGACCAGGCGGTGCGTCTCATCGAGAAGAAGCCCGTCATGAGCCTCGTCCAACCGGTGGCCACCGTCATCGACAAGACCACCGTGCCGAAATTGCAGATGGATCTCGTGTTGGCGCCTGCAAGCTGGACGCCGGTCTATTCGGTCAAGGCCAAGTAGGCATGGCAAGTAGGCCGAACGGTCGGGGCGGGAGCGAGGCTCCCGCCCGCTTGCTCACGGCCACGGAGACGCGGATGAACGTCGAGATCGATTCGAAGCCGGCCACGCCCCTGCTTCAGTTGCGCGGGATCTCGAAGCGATTCACCGGCGTCCGGGCGCTCGATCGCATCGATCTCGATGTCCGTGCCGGCGAACTTCACGTCCTGTTCGGCGAGAACGGCGCCGGCAAGTCGACGCTGATCAATGTCGTCTCGGGTACGTTTCCACCCGACGAAGGCACCTTTCATTTCGGCGGCGAGGAGATCCACCACCTGACGCCGCAGCGCGCGCGCGAGATCGGCATCAGCCCGGTGTTTCAGGAGTTCTCGCTGATCCCGAGCCTCACAGTGGAAGAGAACCTGTTCCTTGGCCGCGAGGTCACGCGCGGCGGCGTGCTGCATTCGCGCGAGATGCGCAAGCGCGCCAGCGCGCTGATCGACGAGCTCGGCTTCGATCTCGATCC
Source organism: Bradyrhizobium macuxiense (assembly GCF_007993935.1). Classification (GTDB taxonomy): domain Bacteria; phylum Pseudomonadota; class Alphaproteobacteria; order Rhizobiales; family Xanthobacteraceae; genus Bradyrhizobium; species Bradyrhizobium macuxiense_A. Next base: position 396,193 of record NZ_VITY01000006.1, read on the forward strand.
CGCGCAGCGGATCGACGACCTGTCCCGTGCCCATCAGCAGATGGCCGAGATCGCCAAGGCCCTGCTCGGCCGCGTCCGCCTTCTGATCCTGGATGAGCCGACCGCTTCGTTGACCGAGCGCGAGACGGGACGGCTGTTCGAGCTGATCGCGCGCCTGAAGAGCCAGAATGTCGGGCTGATCTACGTCTCGCATCGCATGCGCGAAATCCGCGCGCTGGCCGACCGCGTGACCGTGCTGCGCGACGGCCGTCACATCCGGACCCTCGACGCCGCCACGTCGACGGACGGCGAGCTGGTGGAATTGATGACCGGCCGCACCATTGACCTGCTGTTCCCGACCATCACCCACCAGCCGGACAAAGTGATGGTCGAGGTCGAGAACCTGACGCTCGCCGACGGCAGCGTGAGAGACGTCAACTTCCATGCCCGATCAGGCGAGATCACCGGCATCGCGGGCCTCGTCGGCTGCGGCAAGTCGGAGCTGATCCGCGCGATCTACGGCATCGAGCGCACGTCATCGGGCGTGATCCGGATCGATGATGCGCCTTACGAATTTCCAACCCCGAGGCACAGCTTGAAGCGGGGCGTCGCCTACTTCCCCGCCAACCGGATCGCCGAAGGGCTCGCGCTGTCCCGTCCGATCCGCGAGAACGCGTCGATGACCGGGCTCGACCTGCCCGCCTTCGCCCGCTTCGGCGTATTGCGGCAGGCCGCCGAACGCGTGACGATCGCGGGCATCATGGAGCAGCTGCAGCTCAGGCCGCCGAACATCGAACGCAGCGCCGGCGCCCTGTCGGGCGGCAACCGCCAGAAGGTGATGCTGGGACGCGCGCTGACGCGCGAGCTGACCGTGTTCCTGTTCGACGAGCCGAGCGTCGGCATTGATGTCGGCGCCAAGCTCGAGGTCTACGAGTTCATGAAGCGCCTCGTCGAGACCGGCGCCGCCGTGATCGTGGTGTCTTCCGAACTGCCCGAGGTGCTGGCGCTATCGAACCGGCTCTACGTCATGCATCAGGGCCGCATCGCCGCCGAGTTGACCGGCGCCGAGAGGACCGAACAGAATGTGCTTTCGAGCTTCTTCCGCGAGCATCTCACCGCGGAGGTTGCATGAACACGGCCCTGGTCGCCGCAGCGCCGCGGCACGCGATCAGCCTGCGGTCGATCGCAGGCCGGATCGGGCTGCTGCCAGCTCTGCTTGTGCTGCTCGTGGCCGGCATGTCGGCGGTCGATGCGCAGTTCTATGGCCTCATCAACGTCCTCAACATCCTGCGCAACGCCTCGCTGCTGGCAATCGTCGCCTGCGGCCAGGCACTGGTCATCATCGCGGGCGGCTTCGATCTCTCGGTCGGTGCGGTGGTCGCGCTTGCCAGCGTCGTCACCGCAAAAGCCATGGCTGCGACCGCCGCCGCGTTTCCCGGCAACAACGCCCTGATCATTGCAAGCGGTGTCGCGGCCGGGCTCGGATCCGGGGCCGTGGTCGGGCTCGTCAACGGCTTCTGTGTGGCAAGGCTCAAGGTCTCCGGCTTCGTGGTGACGCTGGGCACGATGTCCGCCACCGCCGGTGTTGGCCTCATGATCACCAACGGCATCCCGGTTTACGGGATGCCCGAGATCTTCGTGAAGGGCTTCGGCCGCGCCCAGGCGCTCGGTCTGCCGACCGCCGCCCACATCGCCCTGATCGTGATCCTGGTGATGGTGTTTGCACAGCGGCGCACGCTGTTCGGCCGTTACGTCTACGCGATCGGCGGCAATGTCGATGCGGCGGTGGTGTCGGGCGTGACCATCCAGCGTCATATCGTCGGCACCTACGTCGTATCGAGCGTCCTTGCGGCATTGACCGGCATTCTGCTGACCGCGCAGGTCGGCTCCGGCCAGGCCAGCTTCGGCGGCGACCGGATGATGCTGCAATCGATCGCCGCCGCCGTGATCGGCGGCGTCAGCCTGCGCGGCGGCGTCGGGCGCATCGAGATCGTCGCCATCAGCGCACTGTTCCTGACCATCCTCGGCAACGCGCTCAACCTCCTGCACGTCGACTCGCGGCTTCAGCCGGTCTTCCTCGGCGTCATCATGGTCGCAGCCGTGGCGCTCGACGAACTCAGCCGACGGAGCAAGCCACGTGTCTGACCTCGAATTGACCGTTGCCGCCAAGGACACCGACCGTCCGAAGCTCGCGCTGAGCCACCGGCTCTGGAGCGCCGTGCTGCCGGTCGCGCTGGCGCTGCTGCTGCTCGGCTTCGCCGCCGTCGACCATGGCGTGCTGTCGCCGGCCAACCTGCTCAACATCGCACAGCAGACCAGCTATCTGGCGCTGTTCGCGATGGCGCAGACCGTGGTCATCCTGACCCGCGGCTTCGACCTCGCGCTTGGCCCGACGGTGTCGATGGTCAGCGTCGGCAGCGCGCTGGCGATGGCCGGTGCGACGGCCTCGGGCCATGGCACGGTCGCCGTGCTGCTTGCCGGGCTCAGCGCCGGCTTCGCCCTCGGTATCGCGTGCGGCCTGTTCAACGGCGTGGTCGTCGCGCTGTTCGGGGTCAATCCGTTCGTCGCGACCCTCGGCAGCTACAATATCGCGATCGGGATCGCGACCACGCTTTCGTCCGGACGGCCGGTGCAGGGCGTGCCGGCGCCGTTCTCACAGATCTTCTACAGCGGCAGCATCTTCGGCTTGCCGGCGGCGATTGCGATCACCGTCGCAGTCGGCCTCGGACTGCATTTGCTGTTGGCCCGCACCGTGTTCGGCCGCTCGCTCTATCTGATCGGCACCAACCCGCGCGCCGCGGCGGTCGCCGGCCTGCCGGTGAAACGCATTCTGGTCGCGACCTATGTGCTGTGCTCGGGGCTTGCCGCGCTGGGCGCAATCATGATGACGGCGCGGACCGGATCGGGTGAACCGAACCTCGGCGGCGCGCTCTCGCTGCAGGCGATTGCCGGCGCCGTGGTCGGCGGAACGAGCCTCGCCGGCGGGCGCGGCGGCGTCGGCACCGCGGTGCTCGGCGCCCTGTTCATCACCATTCTCTCCAACGGCATGAACCTCACCCGGATCGACGGATACGTGCAGATGGTCGTGCTCGGCGCGATCGTCATCATCGGCGTGCTGCTGGATCGGCTGCGGCAGGAGCGGAGCGCATGATGTCAGGCACACCGATCCAGAACATCCCGGTCGCGGCGCGCGTTACGCCGGCCTCGATCTACGTCGCGCCCTCGCTCGCCGCAGCACGCGATGCGCTGAGCGAATATGGCGCCGCCGGTGCTCCCCTGGCCGGCGGCACATGGATCATGCGATCGCCGATCCGTCACGAGCCGCTCAAGACTCACTATGTCGCGATCGGAAGGATCGCCGAGCTCTCGGCAATCCGGATCAGCGGCAACGCAGTCGAGATCGGCGCGGCCGTCACGCACGCGGCGCTTGCGGCGGCGTTGGCCGACCTTCCAGAATTTGCCGGCCTCGTCGCGGCCGCCGGACGCTCCGCCAACCCGGCGATCCGCGCGATGGCGACAATCGGCGGCAATCTGTCGACGTCAGACTTCGCCGCGGCGGATTGCGTGCCGGCGCTGCTCTGTCTCGATGCCGATGTCGAGATCGCGGACCGCAACGGTCGCGAGCGCATCAGCCTGGCGCATTTCCTCGAGGTCCGATCAAAGCTCGCAGCCGGCCGCATCGTGACGCGGATCATCGTGCCGCGGGCGGAATGCAGGACGGCGCATATCCGCCTGCCGCTGCGCAGGTCCGGCGACTATCCGGTCGCCATCGTCAGCCTTTCGGTCAGCGTCGATGCGGCGAACCGCGTCCGGGTGGCGCGAATCGCGGTCGGGTCGGTCGAACCGAGCGCGCGCCGCTGGCCGCCGCTTGAAGACGCACTTCTTGGACGTCCGCTCGACGCCGCGGAAGCTGCACGGATTGCGGCCGAACTCACCGGCGAATTCATCGGCCGCGACAGCGTCGATGCACCGGCCTGGTATCGTGTCAGCGTGCTACCCGGCCTCGTCCGCCGTGCAGTGATCGCTGCACGTGGCTCATGAAAGCGCGGGGATGACATGGGATTCAATCTGACCGTGAACGGCGATCGCCTCTCCTCCGCGGCCGAGCCTGCCACCCCGCTGGTCGATGTCCTGCGCGAGGAGATGCATCTGACCGGCGCGAAGCCGGTCTGTCGCGAAGGCTTCTGTGGCGCCTGCATGGTGCTGGTCGACGGCGAGCCGACGCCTTCGTGCCTGCTGCCGGCTGCGCTGGCCGATGGCCGCGAGATCCAGACCGTCGAAGGCCTTGCGCCGCTCGGCCAGTTGAACCGGATCCAGGCCGCACTCGAGGTCAGCGATGCCGTGCAATGCGGCATGTGCTTTCCCGGCATGGTGGTGAGCCTGACGCATCTCTTGACGACACGGCCGGATGCCACAAGTGACGATATCCGCGCGGCGCTGACCGGGAACATCTGCCGCTGCACCGGCTATGAACGCATCGTCGAGGCGACATTGCTCGCCTTGGCGACGGCTTGAGCGGGGGGCGCTGGGATGTCCGACGTTTCTGCAACGATGGATTTGCGCCGGCGTGACGCCGCCGACAAGCTGCGCGGCCGCACGCGCTACACCATCGATCGCTATCTGCCGGGCATGCTGCACGCCGCGGTGCTGCGCGCCGGTGTGCCGGCAGGGCGGATCATGCGTCTCGATACCTCGAGAGCAGCCCGCATGCCCGGCGTGCGCGCCATCGTGACGGCGGCCGATGCGCCCGGCATGATCGGGATCGGCATCGCCGATCATCCGCTGTTCGCCCGCGACGTCATCCGCTACGACGGCGAACCGCTCGCCGCGGTCGCAGCCGTCACGCTGGCGCAGGCGCAAGCCGCGCTCGCGGCGATTGACGTGGAGATCGAGCCGCTCCCCGCCGTCTTGACCATGGCGGACGCGCTGAAGCCGGATGCAAGCCTGGTTCATCCGGACTGGCGCAGCTATGAGGTCTTGCTCGAAGGCAGCGCGCGCGGCGGCAACGTCGCCTGGGAGGCGACCGTCGTTCGCGGCGACGTCGATGCCGCCTTTGCCCGGCCTGACGTCGAGATCGTCGAAAGCTGCTTTCGCGTCGGCCGGCAGAACCACGTCGCTTTCGAGCCGCGTGCGGTGGTCGCAAGCTACGAGGATGGACGCTTCCACATCGAGACGTCGACGCAGGTCCCCTGGGGCATCCGCAACGCGACCGCGCGCCTGCTCGGCGTACCGGCGTCGCAGGTCCGCGTTACGGTGCCGCCGGTCGGCGGCGGCTTCGGCCTCAAGTTCGATCTGGCAGTCGAACCGTTCGCCGCCCTGCTCGCCCGCGCCAGCGGCCGGCCGGTGCGCCTCGTCAATTCGCGCGAGGAGGAGATGCTCACCTGCCTGTTCCGCGAGAATGCCGATATCCGCATCCGCTCGGCGGTGACGCGCGAGGGAGATATCGTGGGGCGCGAGGCGGTGGTCCTGATGGATTGCGGCGCCTATGGCGGCGAACAGATCTTCCTGACCACCATGACCGCGCACACGCTCGGCGGCAACTACAAGCTTGGCAGCGTGCGCATGGTCTCGCGCGCGATCTACACCAACACGGCGCCGAATGGCGCGTTCCGCTGCTGCAACGGGGTCTACAACACCTTTGCGCTCGAGCGGCACACCGACGAGATCGCGGCGCGGATCGGAATGGATCCGCTCGCGTTCCGCCGCCGCAATGTGCTCGGCGACAAGGATCTCGGCGCCACCGGCCAAATCTTCGAAGGCGATGTGCTCGGCCCGATGCTCGAGCGGATGGATACGCTGCGCGATGCGGCTGCGCCGCCGCCAGCGCGCAGCGACGGCCGGCTCTATGGACGCGCGACCACCGTCGGCACCTGGTTCGTCTTCGTCGGCCCATCGGCCGCAACGGTGAACATGAATGCCGACGGCACGGCGACGCTGGTCACGTCGGGCGTTGAAATCGGATCCGGCTCGATGATGCAGAGCCTGCCGCAGATCGTCGCCAGCACGCTCGGCATCGCGCCCGAGCATGTGGTCGTGCGCGCAGCCGATACCGATGCGGCCGGCTATGACGTCGGCGTCGGCGGCGGCCGCACCACCGTCTCGCTCGGCGCCGCCAGCCTGTCGGGAGCGCAGGAGGTGCGCACCAAGCTGCTGAAGGTCGCCTCCGAGATGATCGAGGCTGCGCCCGATGATCTCGTCATGCGCGGCGGGCGGATCGAGATCGCCGGCGCGCCGGGCTCCGGCCGTACCGTCATGGAGGTCGCGACCCGCGCCCAGGCGCTGGGTGGTCCGGTCTCCGGCACCGGCGCCTTCACCGGCGCCGGCGTGCCCGCGATGCCCGGCTGCGTGGCCGGACATTTCATCGACGCGATCGACATCCCTGTCTTCGCGGTCCACGACTGCGAGGTCGCGGTCGATCCGGAAACCGGACATGTCGAGGTGCTGAGCTATCGCGTGGTCCAGGACGTCGGCCGCGCGCTGAACCCGCGCGCGATCCATGGCCAGATCCAGGGCGGTGTCGTGCAGGGGCTGGGTTATGCGTTGCACGAGGAAGTCACGATCGGCAGCAACGGCCGGGTCTGCCAGAACGGCTTCGAAACCTATCGCGTGCCGCTGGCGCTCGATGTCGTGCCGGTCGAAATCAGTCTCTATGAAGGGGCGCCGTCAATCGGACCGCTCGGCACCAAGGGCGCCGGCGAGGTGCCGATCCTCAATGTCGGAGCGGCCGTCGCCTGCGCCGTTGCAAACGCCACGGGCAAGCGCGTCCAGGCGCTTCCACTGACCCCGCCGCGCGTGCTCGAACTCCTGCTCGATCGCACGCAGGATCTGGCCCTTTCCCACATCGCCGATGCATGGACGGACAATCTGATACGGTCGTATCAGACAGCTCACGACAAATAGCAGCGAACCCGCGTCCCGTCCGGCGCGTCAACGCCGTCGATTGAATCGCTAGACCCAGCCGCCGTCGACGATATGGCTCTGGTTGGTGCAGGCGCCGCTGTCGTCGGCGGCAAAAAACAGCACGACGCGGGCGATGTCGTCAGGCACGAGCTTGCGCTTGAGGCACTGCCGCTGCATCAGTTCAGTGACGCCTTCGGGCGTCAGCCACAGATCCTGCTGCCGCTGGGTCATGATCCATCCGGGCAGGATGGAGTTGACCCGCACATTGTGCGGCCCGAGATCGCGGGCCAGCGCGCGGGTGAGGCCCTGAACCGCTGATTTCGCCGTGGTGTAGCAGGGCATGTTGCCCTGGCCGATCACCCAGCTCACCGATCCGATATTGATGATCGCACCGCCGCCCGCCTGTTTCATGTCGGGTGCGACCGCCTGGGCGCTGAAGAACTGATGCTTCAGGTTGACGGCGATCCGCTCGTCCCAGAATTCCGGTGTGACGTCCTCGATCGTGTGACGATCATCGCGCGCTGCGTTGTTGACCAGGATGGTGATCGGCCCGAGCGCCTCGCGGATGCCGGCGATCGCGCGGCGCAGCGCGCCGATGTCGCGCAGGTCGGCGTGTTCGAAGTGCACGCGCGCTTGCGCCCCCAGATCGGACAGCAGTTGCTCCGAGGACGTCAGATCGATGTCGATGAAGCCGACCCGCGCGCCCTGGCTGACGAATTGGCGGACGATCGCCTCGCCGATGCCGGAACCGCCACCGGTGACCAGGACGGTCCGGTCCTTGAGGCTTGGATAAATAGCACCCTGCATTGGCATCCTCACGATTTGGCGCCTGAAGGGCGTCAGTTGCATTGCTGCGGCTCAAGCAAAGGGCCGCAGCTCCCGAGGTTTCACTCGGTTGTCTCCATGTGGCTTCGGTCCACGACCCGTAGCGTCCGCCGCACCATGCCGTCGACAATCGTCGCCGACTCGCTGGGACGCACATGGATCGCCGTGGATTTGAGCAGCCACGGCAGCACCGCCTGCTCGAGCCGTTCCTCATAGGCACTGCGCATCATGTCGAACGCCTGCAGGCCGGGACCTGCGAGGATCAGATGATGCGGGCGCAGCACCGATATCGTCGTGGCGACCGCCTCGGCAAGCGCGTGGCCAGCCTGCCGAAACAACTGTTCGAGACGCGGATCGCCGGCGCGTGCCCGCGCCCGGAGCAGCGCCATCTGCGCCTCGGACGGTTGCTGCGACACCGCCGGCGGCAGGTCGAGAAAGGTGCGGGCGTCTCGGTAGAGCGCATAGTCGGCGAGATGGGCCTCGATGCAGCCGCGCTGACCACAGCGGCACTGCGGACCGTTCGGCGTCAACTTGACATGGCCGATCTCGCTGCCTGCGCCGGCCCCCCAGCGCGCTTCACCGTCGACGATGATGCCCATGCCGATGCCGTGACCGACCATCAGCGTGGCCGTGAGGCCCTGCGCCAGTGCCGGCTCGGCTGCGACAAGGGCGAGCGCCACCGCGACCGCGTCGTTCGCCATCACGACTTCGACGCCGAATTCCTGGCGGATCGGCGTTGCCAGATCGACGTCGGTGATCGACAGCGCTGGGCTCCACAGATGCCGGCCGGTGTCGGCGTCGACGATGCCCTGCAGCGCAATCCCGATTCCCAGCACCCGGTCTCGCGGCGTGGCCGTCTCTTCGAGCATGGCCTCGATCTGCGCGATCACGAGGTCGCACACCGCGCCTGCATCGAGCCCGCGCGTCGTCAGTTCAAGCCGCGATTGCGCCAGGGCCGCGCCGCTGAAATCGGCGATCAATGTCTCGACCAGATTCATGCGCAGCGAGACCGCAATGATGCGGCCGAATTCGGGGTTCAGGGTCAGCAGGACCGCCGGCCGGCCGCGGCGGCGGCCGTTCAACCCATCCGTATCCTCGTCGTCGGTATCGTCCGGCCACGACGTCGCCGTATCGGTCTCGGCCTCAACCAGCAGGTCTTCCGCCATCAGCTTCGACGTGATGGCCGAAATGGCCGGGAAGCTCAGCCCGGTGCTGCGTGCAAGCTCGACGCGCGGCAACGGTCCCTGACGCCGCAAGACTTCAACGAGACGGTCGCGGTTCGATCCGCGGGTCAGACTTGAAGCGCGTCTCAGCGGTTCGGACTGCTCATTCATGCCGGCTTTTTTAATTCGCTTGATAAAATTATTCAACGGATACGCCTCAGATATTGGCCAGAAAGTATCGATTGCGACTGAAATACATCACCTTCCTACTATTTTTGCTTGAACAGCGGGACTCGAACATCCTTGACTGGACTTTTTGTCGCGCTAATTTATTAGTTACGTGAATAAAATAAGGCGTGAAAAGCGCCGGGCGTGAAATCCCCTCGCGGGGGGTATCGACAGGGAGGTGCATATGAATAACTCAATGAAGAGGTTGATCGTGCCGCTGCTGGCGGGCGCAGCTGCGCTCGCGATGACCACGGGGATAGCACAGGCGCAGCAAAAAAAGACCATCGCGCTGGTGACCAACGTCGCGGCCGACTTCTGGACCATCGCGGGCCGCGGGCTTGAGAAGGCGCAGAAAGAGCACCCAGACTACAATATCGAGTTGATCGTCACCAATGAAGGCACCGCGGCCGGTCAGCGGCGCGAGCTGGACGACCTGCTGGTGCGCGGCGTCGCCGGCATCTCGATCTCCGTCGACGACGCGCCGCATGCGACCGAAGAACTCAACAAGGTTGCGGCCAAGACCGTGCTGATCACGACGGACAGCGACGCGCCGCAGAGCAATCGCCTCGCCTATATCGGCACCGACAACGTCGCGGCCGGACGGCAGGCCGGCGAGGAGATCAAGAAGGCGCTGCCGAACGGCGGCAAGATCGCGCTGTTCGTCGGAACGATGGACGCCGACAACGCCCGTGAGCGGGTGCAGGGCATCAAGGAATCGATCGCCGGCACCAAGGTCGAGCTGGTCGACGTGTTCACCGACCAGGTCGACTTCGCCAAGGCCAAGGCGAACATGGAGAACGTGCTCGTCAAATATCCCGATATCGCGCTGCTGTCCGGCCTGTGGAGCTACGAGACCCCGCTGATCTATGATGCGGTGAAGGCCGCGGGCAAGGCCGGCAAGGTGAAGATCGTCGGCTTCGACGAGGATCAGCGCACGCTGCGGGGCATTTCCGACGGCACGATCGAATCCACCGTCGTGCAGCAGCCGTACGAGTTCGGCTATCTCTCCGCCACCAACATCATCAAGACGCTGAACGGCGACAAGTCCTGGATTCCGAAGGACAGCAAGCTGATCGTGCCGACCAAGGTGATCAGCAAGGCCAACGTCGCGGAGTTCGCCGCGAATCTGAAGGACCTGTTGAAGAAGTAACTTCAGTCGGCTTCACCGCCCGGCCGCCACGGCCGCCGGGCGGTGTGCAGGAGGACATGCCGCATGGCGGAAACGCTGCTGGAACTCAGCGGAATCAGCAAGACCTATCCCGGCGTCCGGGCGCTCGACGACGTCAATTTGCGCATCTGCCGCGGCGAGGTGCTGGGCCTGATCGGCGAGAACGGCGCCGGCAAGTCGACGCTGATGCGCGTGCTGGCAGGCGTGATCGCACCGAGCGCGGGCGTGATCCGCATCGGCGGCACCGAGCACGCCCGGATGACGGTGAACGAGGCGACGCTCGCCGGCATCGCCTTCGTGCACCAGGAGCTGAACCTGTTCGAGAATCTCGACGTCGCAGCCAACGTCTTCATCGGGCGCGAGAAGCTTGCCGGCGGCCCGCTGAAGCTGGTGGACAATGCCGAGATGCGCGCTCGCGTGACGCCGCTGCTGGAACGGCTGGGCGCCGATTTCACGCCGAGCACGCTGGTCGACAATCTGTCGATCGCCGAGCGTCAGATGGTGGAGATCGCCAAGGCGCTCTCGATCGACGCGCGCGTGATCATCATGGACGAGCCAACCTCGAGCCTGACGATTTCGGAGACCGAACGGCTGCTGGAGGTGATCGCCGACCTGAAGGCACACGGCATTTCGGTGATCTACATCTCGCACCGGCTCGGTGAGATCATGAGCTGCGCCGATCGCGTCGTGGTGCTGCGCGACGGGCGCACGGTGGGGGAGCTGGCGCGGAACGAGCTGAGCCACGCCGCCATGATCCGGCTGATGATCGGCCGCGACCTGAAGGCGCTGTACACACCCCCGGCGCACGCGCCGCAGCCGGGCGGCTGCGACATCGCGGGCGTCGTGACGACGGCCTTTCCCGACCGGCAGATCGATCTTTCGGTGCGGCGCGGCGAGATCCTTGGCCTTGCCGGACTCGTCGGCGCCGGCCGCACCTCGCTTGCCCGCGCCGTGTTCGGCATCGACCCGCTGCTGGGCGGCGAGATCAGGATCGACAACGCACCGGTCGGTGTCGCCTCGCCGCGCGATGCGATCAGGCAGGGAATCTACCTGGTGCCGGAGGACCGCAAGAAATCCGGGCTGGTGCTGGAACTGCCGATTCGCGAAAACGTGACGCTCGCGAGCCTGTTGGATTATGCGCGGATGTGGCTGGTCAACGGCACCGCCGAGCGCAAGATCGCAAAAGATCAGGCGAGGCGCCTGTCGATCAAGGCGCCGAGCATCGACATCGAAGCGGTGACGCTCTCCGGCGGCAACCAGCAGAAGGTGGTGCTGGGCAAATGGCTCTCGATGCAGCCGCGCGTGATGTTCTTCGACGAGCCGACCCGCGGCATCGATGTCGGCGCCAAGAGCGAGATCTACGCGCTGATGCGCAGCCTCGCCGACCAGGGCGTCGCCATCGTGATGATCTCCTCCGACATGGAGGAGGTCATCGGCGTCTCGGACCGGGTCGCAGTGATGCATGAAGGCAGCGTCAGCGGCGTGCTCGAGCGCGACCAGTTCAGCGAATACAACGTGTTGCGGCTGGCGGTCGGCCAAACGCTCGAGACCATGGAGGCCGCTGCGTCATGATGAAGAAAGAACTCGGCCTGTTCTTGCTGCTGGCGGTGATCTCCGCCATCACCGGCGCGATCAACCCGGCCTTTCTGTCGTTCGTGAACCTACTGAACATGGCCAATTTGATCGGCCTGTTCGGTGTGTTCGCGCTGGGCGAAGGGCTCGTCATCATCACCGGAGGCATCGATCTTTCGCTCGGCTCGATGTTCGCGCTGCTTGGCGTCGTCTTCATCGACCTGCTGACGACGTATCAGGTGCCCTGGCCGTTCGCGCTGCTGCTGGTCCTGATGGGCGGGCTGGCGCTGGGCGGCATCCAGGGCTTCCTGATCACCCGGCTGAAGATGCAGCCCTTCATCGTGACGCTGTGCGGGCTTTTGATCTATCGCGGCGCCGCACGCTACTACACCAGCGATTCGACGCGCGGCTTCGGCTACGGCGACGAGGCCAGCACGCTGAGCAACATCGCCTCCGGCAATGTCGCGGGCATTCCGAACACTTTCATCTTTCTGATCATCCTGGCGGTGATCCTCGGCGTGCTGCTGCATCGCTCGGTCTACGGGCGCTGGCTCTATGCCGTCGGCAAGAACGAGGAAGCGGCGCGTTTCTCCGGCATCAGGACGAACCTCGTGATCGCGACCGCCTATGTCATCAGCGGCGGCCTCGCCGGCGTTTCGACCGTGCTGTTCGTGTTCTACACCAACTCGGTCTCGCCGAGCTCCTTCGGCAATTTCTACGAGCTCTATGCGATTGCGGCGGCCGTGCTCGGCGGCTGCAGCCTGCGCGGCGGCGAAGGCTCCATCCTTGGTATCGTGCTGGGGACGGCCTTGCTGCAGGTGCTGCAGAACCTCGTGAACATCCTCGGCATTCCGAATTCGCTGAACTTCGCGGTGATGGGCACCGTAATTCTGATCGGCGTGCTGGCGGATCAGCAATTGCAGGCCCGGCGGCGGCGCAAGGCCGCGCTGGCCGGCCTCGCCCGCACGGCGCCGAAATCGAAGGAACCCACGATTCGGCAAAGCGCGTCTCCGCATGGCGCGGCCGCGTTGCCGACGAGCGCGGGTGATCAGGCGTGACAACACGATACGGAAGAGCCGCGATCGGGAATACGGACGCGGCGACGTGAGTAGAGGAACACGGGGAGGAGTTCGATGCGCAGGACCGATGAAGTACGCCACGCTGGCGTCCGCATTCGCGCTGCAGGCCGGACCCGGCCGGGCGGCGGACCGACCCTCACCACCGTCTTGAAAGGCTTTGGTGCGCACGCGGTTTCCATCTCAGGTTGAGGGATGAGTGCACTGAAAGGGGCGCGTTCCGTGCTGAAGGGCTTTGGGCGGGAACGTGAAGCAAAATGGACAAAGCCGGGGACGCTGGGAGTGCAGAAAATGTCACTTAGATCTGTAGGCACCGCGGGGGCGTGCGGATTGGGGATCGCCCTATTATCTCTATTCGGCGGCGGCGGCGCGCATGCGGCCGATCTGCTCACGAAGGCTCCGCCTGTGCCTTACACGGAGACCGATGATTTCTGGACCAGGCCGTATCTGTTCGGCGATCTCGGCAGGACGCAGCTGAAAGAGCGAGGCATCTCGCTGGCCCTGACGCTTGGCGACGAAGCCGTCGGCAATCTGTCGGGCGGCAACAAGAACGTCGGGGCTAACGCCGGACAGCTGTTCTTCCAGGCAAAGTTCGACATGGCGAAGCTCGCCGGCATCCAGGGTGGCACCGTCGGCCTCACGCTGGTCGACCGCTTCGGCCACAATCTGAACGACGACGCAGGCATTCCGGCCTTGCAGCTGACCAACGAAGTGTTCGGCCGCGGTAATATCCTGCGCCTCACGGAACTCTACTACTCGCAAAAGCTGTTCGATAATCGCCTCGAACTCAAGGGCGGCCGGCTGCCGGTCGGCTCCGACTTCTTCTTCGGCCTGTGCGAGTTCATCAACCTGACCTTCTGCGGCGGCCAGCCCGGCAACATCCAGGGTGGCTACATCTACAATTGGCCGGTGAGCCAATGGGCCGGTGTGGCGCACTACAACTTCGCCAAGGAATGGCAGCTGTCGGTCGGCGTCTACGACGCCAATCCGAATTATCTGACGACGTCGGATTCCTCGACCTACTTCCTGCCGGGCGTTCCCGGCTCGAGCCGCGCCTCCGGCGTGCTGGTGCCGGTCGAGGTGGTCTGGGCGCCGAGCGGTCCATTGAACGGGACCTGGAGATTCGGCGGCTGGTATGACAGCGCGTCGACAATTGACGGCGGCCTGCCGGGTATCATCGCGGCCATCCCGGGCGTCGATGGTGTCCCGGGCCAGAATCTCGGAGATCAACGCGGCCGCTATGGCGTTTATGAATCAATCCTGCAGCGGCTGACCGTTGAGGGTGCAAAGGCGCAGGGTTGGTACATGTTCCTCAACACGACGGTCGCCGATCACCGGACGTCGTACCAGGACTACCAGGTCGCGCTGGGCTTCAGGCACACCGGAACGTTCTCCTGGCGTCCGGAAGACGAAGTCGGCTTCGCGGTGGGCACGACCCATGTGAATTCGGCGGCCCTCACCCCCAATGCCGGCGGCAACGAAGTTCCGATCGAAGCCTGGTACGGCTGGCAGGCGACTGGCTGGATGAACCTCAAGTTCGACGCCCAGTACGTGATCAACCCGGGCGGACGCGGCTATAACGGCGCCGGCGTCAAGACCGAGAACGCCTGGGTGCTTGGTTTGCGTACGCTGGTGCACTTCTGAGCCGGAGGTGGTTTGCCAGCATGCCGGAGCGAGACCAGCCATGGTAACCCCTCACGACGCCGGGCTAGCAGTCCTGGAGTTGAAGGGCATCGGCAAGGAGTTCGGCGCCATTCGTGCGTTGCATGGCGTCGACCTGCGCGTCTCCCCCGGCGAGGTTGTCGGCCTGATGGGCGACAACGGCGCCGGCAAGTCGACGCTGGTCAAGATCATCGCCGGGAATTTCCCGCCAACTCACGGCGAGATCCGCTTTGACGGCAAGCCGGTTCACTTCGTCCGTCCAATCGATGCCCGCACGGTCGGCATAGAGGTGGTCTATCAAGACCTCGCGCTCGCCGACAATCTCACGGCAGCGGCCAATGTGTTCCTCGGCCGTGAGCTCAAGCGCAAGCTTGGTCCGTTCGCGTTGCTCGACCACAAGGCGATGGCAGCCCGCGCGCTGGAGCTATTCGGCGAGCTGCGCTCGGAGACCCGGCCGCACGATCTCGTCAAGCAGATGTCAGGCGGCCAGCGGCAGGCGGTCGCGATCGCGCGGACGCGGCTCTCCAACGCCAAGCTCGTGATGATGGACGAGCCGACGGCGGCGATTTCGGTCCGCCAGGTCGAACAGGTCCTGAGCCTGATCCATCGCCTGAAGGAACAGGGCGTCGCGGTCATGCTGATCTCGCACCGCATGCCCGACGTGTTCGCGGTCTGCGACCGCGTCGTGGTCATGCGTCGCGGCGAGAAGCGGGCCGACAAGGCGATCGGCGACACCAGCCCCGAAGAAGTCACCTCCCTGATCACGGGAGCGAAGGAGGCTGCGTGATGGCCACGCCCCTGGACTCTCCCCTCACCTTCACCAATGTCGGCAAGACCAAATGGTGGCGAAGCGGCCTCTTCGCCTCGCAGACCGGCTACGTCCTGCTCGCTCTGGTGGCGCTGTTCGTGGTGATGAACTTCGCCAGCCCTTACTTCCTCACCCAGGGCAATCTGCAGAATGTGGCGAAGAACTTTTCCTTCATCGCCATCGCCACGCTCGGCGTGACCTTCGTCATCATCACGGGCGGCATCGATCTCTCGGTGGGCTCGGTGATGTGCTTCTCCGCGATGATCACCTCGATGGTCATGACGTCCATCTCGACACCGGGCATGCCCGGCGCGGACTGGTTCGTGCATCTGGCCGACGACGGCAAGACCGTGATCGCCAACATGCCCGGGTTGATCCTGCTTGTCTCGGTGCTGGCAGGGCTCGGCGTCGCGCTGGTAGTCGGCCTCGTCAACGGCTTCTGCATCGCGGTGCTGGGGCTGTCACCCTTCGTCACCACGCTCGGCATGCTCTCGATCGTGCGCGGCCTCGGCTACGTCGTCTCCAACGGCCGCGGCAGCTTTCCCAGCGGCCCCGAAGCCAGTTATTTCTACACGCTGACATCGGGCGTCGTGTTCGGACTGCCCGCGCCGTTCATCTATCTCGTGGTGCTCGCGGCGACGATGGCGGTCGTGCTGCACCACACCGGTTTCGGCCGCCACGTCTTTGCGCTCGGCGGCAATGAGAAGGCGGCTGCCTTGACCGGCATCTCGGTCGTGCGCGTCAAGATCGAGGTCTACGTCATCTGTGCGCTCGCGGCCGGCCTGCAGGGCATCATCATCTGCGGCTGGCTCGGATCCGCGCCGGCCAACATGGCGACGTCCTACGAGCTCAATGTCATTGCGGCCGCCGTGATCGGCGGCGCCAATCTTGCCGGTGGCGCCGGCGGCCCGCTCGGGGCCATCGTCGGCTGCGTGCTGCTGGAAGTGATCCGCAACGGCCTCGTGCTCGCGCAGGTCAACTCCTATTGGCAGCAGACCCTGGTGGGGGTGATCATCATCGCAGCGGTGCTGGTCGACCGCCTTCGCTCGCGCATGGCCTGACAAGTTCATCCTGGAGGATCGTGATGTCCGCCTATCCACCTCCCGGAGCCACCACCTGAAGGATAGGCACAATAAGAATGTGGAGGGAAACAATGAGGAAGGCACTTCTTGCCGCCGCGGTGCTCGCCATGATGGCGTCGCCCGGCTTTGCCCAGAGCTACAAATTCGTGATCGTGCCCAAGGCGATGAACAATCCGTTCTTCGACTTCGCGCGCGACGGCTGTCAGAAGCGAGCCAAGGAGCTCGGCAACATCGAATGCATCTACAAGGGTCCCGTCGAGCACGAGCCGGCGACGCAAGCGCAAATCATCCAGGATTTCATCACCCAGAAAGTGGACGGCCTCGCCATCTCGGTCGCCGACGTTGCGGCCATGACCAAGTCGATCGAGGCGGCGACGGCGGCCGGCATCACCGTCATCACGTTCGACGCGGACGCACCTGGCTCGAAGCGGATTGCCTATATCGGTACCGACAACAAGGAATTCGGTGTCGCGCTCGGCAAGCAATTGCTGAAGCTCCGGCCCGACGGCGGCAAATACGCGATGATCTCCGGCGGGCCGGGTGCGGAGAACCTCGCCGAACGCGTCAATGGTGTCCGAGAAGCGCTGAAGGGCTCGAAGTGGACCGAGGTCGGGGGATCGCCGACCTTCTGCAACGACGACCCCGCGCTCGGCGTTCAGCAGATGACCGATCTGCGCACTGCCGTTCCCGACCTCGCAGCGATCGTCCCGGTCGGCGGCTGGCCGATGTTTGCGCCAGAAGGCTTCAAGGCGTTCGCCAGCAAGAGCAAGAAGGACATCGACGCCGGCAAGTTCACGCTGGTCGTGGCCGATACCCTCAAGATGCAGCTCGAGCTCCTGAACGAGGGCTACGCCAATGCGCTGATCGGCCAGCGTCCGTTCGAGATGGGCGAGAAAGCGATGGATACGCTGCTTGCCATCAAGAAGGGCCAGAAGGTGCCGGAGATCATCCACACCGGCCTCGACGTTGTGACAAAGGACAACGTCGCGGCGATGCTGAAGTAGGAGTTAAGCGGCGCTTTGATGGTTCGCCACGCTCGTTATCGGGAACAACTCATCAAGCGCCGCACTTCACTCGCCGAGATCGCTTCCGTGCCCTCATCCAACACCAGCTTCTCCACCACATAGCCGACGTCGCGCCCGTAGAACACGTTGGTGATGTTCGGTAGCGCGACAACGACGAAGCGGCCGACGTGATCCGCAAGGCCTGTTTCGATGCGTTGCCTGATCTCAGAAAACGAGAATGGATTCTTCTCGTCGGTTCCGTGTGTGTCGCGCACAGCCACGCACACCTGCCCAACCCGCCGGATGCCTTCCTCTATCAGTCGGCGGTGGCCTGCGTGAAACGGTTGGTAGCGCCCGACGAAGAGTGCGGTCGGCTTCCGTGGATCGAATGGCGGACGCAATCTGGCAAGCACCTTCTCTGCCCAGAATTGCGGAGTTCCATTTCCATTCACGCGGAGATCGAAATTGCCGGGGAGAACGAACATGCGGTTGGTATCTTCAAAGCGCCCTGCATCGATGCGATCGACCCAGATGATAAATGCCTTGCCAAAGGCCGCTCGCGTCTCATCGGTCGGGCAGACGAAATCGGCAATCACGGTACCGCCGGCCTCGACGACGCGATCACACATCCATCCCATCCGCCTGGCGTGCTCGACGCGGTCTTCGTGACTGAAGCCGAGATCGCGTGACAGGTTCTCCCGCACTGCGTCCGCGTTGAACACGACGGCATTGATGAGCGGCGCAAGGGCTTTTGCCAGTGTGGTCTTGCCCGCGCCAGGTAGACCCATGATCAATATCTTGCGCATCTTGTTCCTCTCGAACGATACCGAACTGCCGCCGGATGCGGATCGGCGCCCCGCTTCACGAGGCACCCATTTTGAGGTTCGCCTGTCGCGGCAGGCTGTTGAATACCCCGAGCCAGGGTTCATAACGTTGCCAGCGCGAGACGGAGGTTCGATAGATCGGCTGCCGCGCCTGCCATACGCTTGCGGTCTTGATCACTCGTTGGTTCTGCTCCGGCCGCAGACAGGCGTCGTTCCATTGCAGGCCGCAAAAGTCGATGATCTGTCGTATGAAGGGCTCGGGAGCCGCGACCACATCTTCATAGCCGATTTCAAGCAGGAATGCCGGCGGCAGCACGTTACGCCAGTGTTCGGTCAGCCGAGCGTATTGCTCGTAATAATCAACGATCCATTGCCGATCGAACGAAAAATCCATGCCATTCGCAAAGTTGTTGAAGTAGACCGAAAGGCAGGTATCGATCGGATCGCGGCGACAATGGATGACGCGCGCCCCGGGGAATGTTGCATACAACAGTCCGATGTTGTGGAAGTTCTGCGGCAGCTTGTCGGTGATCCTGCGCGCGGTAGGAGAGATCTGCTTCAGCCTCGTCTGATAGGCTGCTTGCGTCTCCCGGATCCAGGCCGGATCGATCCTGCCTTCACGGTCCACTCCGAATTCCGGGGCATGATCAGGCCAGAAAGCCAGCTCGCCACCCGCCGCGACATCTGGATGGCTTGAGAGGACTTGCTCGACCAACGTCGTGCCGGAACGCGGCATTCCGACGATCAGCACCGGCGCGTCCCACGCACGCGCGGCGTCCTTGTTGCGGGCAAAGAATTGTGGCGTGAAACGCCGGATCAACCGATCGACAAGCTCCGCGTGCACCGCGGGATTGTAGTATTTATTCTTGACGCGCTTCTTCAGCGAATTCGCTTGGTCGAAATGTCCGATGGCGTGACCGTACTCGCCGATATCGTCATAGGCCTTGCCCAGCGCGAAATGGACGAGTGCCGCCTCGTGTCCGGTGATCGCCGGATTTCCTAGCTTTCGCTCCAACTGGCCTATCAAGGGCCGATCAGCGTCCGAGAGACGCTTCACCTCAACCAAGCCAACAGGTCCCAATATGTCGTGAGTGTTCAGCGCGTTCGCCAGGTCGAATGACGCGGAGGCTTCATCAAAGCGCCCCTGCTGCATCAGGATCGTGCCCAGCATCGCATGCGCATCGCTCTTGCGCGGCTCAAGCAAAATCGCGCGCCTGACGAATTCCTCCGAAGCCAAATCGTCACCCTCGAAGCCGAGTATCCTGGCCTCGCACAACCGCGCAAAGGCAGTGCCCGGTCTGAGCGCAGCAGCGGCGCGAAGGCACTCGATGGCCCGTTTGCGGTAGCCTTCCTCTTCGAGCAGCAGACCGAGCTTGTAGTGCGCTTCCACCAGATTTGGCCGCAAGCGCGCGGCTTCCTGATACCGTTCCATGGCGGCAGGAAGCGAACCCAGCGCCTCCAATGCAAGCGCCATGTTGTAGTGTGTCAGCCCGCACGATGAATCGATCCGCAAGGCCTCGGCGAAGCAATCGATGGCTCGCTCGAATTGGCTCTCCGCCAATAGGACAAGTCCGCGGTCATTGTGCGCCCCGGCGTTGTCCGGCTGAAGTTGCAGCGCAAGATCCAGCTCGCTGGCTGCCCCGGCAAGATCCCCGTCCTCGCGCAGCAGGTTCGCCAATTGAACGTGAGGCGAAACATGGTTTGGATGCGATGATACCGCGTGCCGCGCGATGCGGAGCGCGAGCGGCAGTCGGCCGGTTTGCCCGGCCACGGCGGTCAGGATCTGTAGACCGGCAAGGTGATCAGGCTGCTGGACCAGGATCTCGCGAGCTCGCCGCTCGGCGTCATCGCCTCGGCCATCGGTGTACGCCCCAATCGCGTCCCGCAGCAGGGCCTGAATATCGCTGGACGACGGAGCGGTCGCAGGCGCCTTCTCGATCCACATGGCGAATTCGTCATTCATGCCGGTTCAACGCTGCGAACAAGGGATCGAGGTGCTTCTCGTAGTTCCGCCACCGCCCGACTGAGCTTTGATAGAGCGGCTGCCGAACCTGCCAGTAGCTCAAGGTCGACACCGGCCGTTCGGTGAGGTGAAAGTTCATGCAAGCCGGATCCCAGTCCAAGCCAAGAAACTTGATCAAGCGCCGGCTCTGACCTTCGAGATCGTCGGTCAGGGTCTCGTAATTCATCTCGATTGTCCGATCGGGTAACAGGCCGATCCAGTGCCGGGCCAGTCGTCTGATCAGCCGCGCCCTGTGGCCACAGTCCGCCAGATCGTAGGAAAAATGCTGGGCTCCAGGTGCGAACATCTGAAAATAGCAGGACAATGCGGTATCGCGATCATCGCGGCTGCACAGGACAAATCGTGCCCGGGGAAACAGCTGCGCAAGAAGGCCAACGTGAAGAATGTTGTCCGGCATTTTATCGACGACGCGATGGGCACCTTTCGCATCACCGTACAGCTTGACGATGTGCTCCTTCGCAAGTCTCCGCGCTGTGTCATGAAACGCTTGCGTTGTGCCGGCAATGTCGGGGCGGCTCAAGACGCTGTCCATCCGAATGACATCACCGAGTTCACCGGCACCGAACACACGCGAGTGGCTGGCGCAGATCTGCTCCACCAGCGTCGTGCCGGACCTCGGCATACCGACGACGAACACCGGCAATTCCGACATGTTGCTGAAGTCCGTCGGTTCGACGCGGGATCGGTCGCGGTAGCGCTCGATCAATTGTTCGATGCGGGCGGCAAAGCTTTCCTTGTCGAACAGATCGGCCACTTTGGGCCAAATGTCGCGGACCAGGCTATTTGCGGCGGAATACCGCGCGAACGCCTCATCGTATCGTCCGGTCTTGTCCAGCAGCCGTCCAAGGCCAAACCCTGCGGTGATCCGTCCGTCTATGCTGGTGTTTGGCTGCTCCAGCGCATCGGCAAGACGCTGCTCATCTTCGACCTCGAGCGCGGAGCCCTCGCTGGAGACGTGCTTGTATGACCGCAAATCGCCCGGATTGAGAGCGCGAACCTTGTCGGAATAGCCGTCAGCCTCTTCGAACCGACCTAGCGATCGCAATGCCCAGCCGATTCCGGCCAGGGCGTCAGGCAGGCCGGGCGAGATGGTCTCTGCCCGCTGGAAGCACACCAACGCCTCGTCGGCCTGATTCAGATAGATCAGCGTAGCCCCCTTGGCGCACAGAAACTCCGGAATGTCGGGCTTCAAGGCCAGCGCCTTGTTGTGGCAGCGCAGTGCCTCCGGCAATTGCCCCATATCTCGAAACTGGGTTCCCAGAACGTAGTACGATTCCGCCCGGTTGGGAGATAGAGCAATGATTTTGGACCAGTGACGCGTCGCGTCCTGCAATCGCCCCGCGGCTCTCAGCGTGATGGCAAGTTGAATCTGCGCCGGCATGGAAGCAGGCGCGATCGCAACCGCTGCTTCACAGTAGGACACCGCTGCCTCATAGCGACCGAGATCCGACAACAATGTCGCAAGTTCTGTATATGCGACGACCATGTCCTGCTTGATGTTGATGGCGCGCTGATACGCGCCGATCGCTTCGTCGTTCTCATGGATCGTCCGCAGCGCGCTCCCGAGATTGACCCACGCCTCGGGATGTCCGGGATGAACCTTGATCGACCGCCGGATCAGGTCGATCGCGCCTCGAACGTTGCCGCGCTGCAATTCGACGGCACCCAGCATGTGCAACGCCTGGGGGTGGTCAGGCAGTCTTGCCAGGACGCTGCGATAGCCGGCCTCGGCCTCGGCCAGGGCTCCCAGTTTGTGAGCAGCGACCGCGGCCGAGAGAACATCCATGATCTCCGTCATTTGGTTGCGGAAACCCTCGTTCTCGTCGAACAACCTGGCTAGTCCCGCGCGGAATTCTTCGGCAGGACCAAGCGCCGCGCCTGTCAAGGCAGTCGCTGGTGAGGCTGCACTCATCGCTCGTGCAAGCTTTCGTGTCTGTAGCGCATGATCGGCGACAGCACATACTCAATCACGCGTCGCTGCCCGGTCCTGATCTCCGCCGTCACCCCCATGCCGGGCCCCAGCTGCATTTCTCCCTGTTCTGTACCGATCGTGGTTTCCTTCAACGCAATGCGAACCATGTAGGAGGACTCGCGCTCGGAAGGATTCCCTGCAGCCTGCGGCTTCCCTGCAAACGGATCCTTGTCGGATGTCTCCGAAGACGGGCGCGTGTAGCGCAAGGCGTCTCGGCCGACGAGCCGGACATTGCCATGGAGGAGACCGTAACGCGTGTAGTTGAAGGTCTCGACCTTGATCTCGGCTTGCTGCCCGACTTCGACGAACCCCACCTCGCGGTTCGGAAGGGTCGCTTCGACCTCCAGCTTCGAGCCACGGGGCACCACGACCATCAGCGTCTGGGCCGGTGTTACGACGCCGCCGATCGTGTGGACCGACAGCTGTTCTACCGTTCCGTCAACCGGTGACCTGAGAGTCTGCAAGCCGCTGCGTTGCCGGGCCTTGATGCCGTCCTGCGACAGTTGGGCCGCAGTCTGGTTCGCCTTGGCGAGCTCCTTGATGTCCTGGTCCCGCAACTCCTCTTCCGTTTGTTTCCGCTGCTGGACCAATGCGGCGATCTGCGCAACCGTCGCCTCGACGTGATGCTCGGTCGCAATCCGGGTGTGTTTCGCCTCAACCTGCTGCCGCTCCGACTCCAGCAGGTTGACCTTTGACGTCAGGCTTTTTTCCAGGAGCTCCCTGTACATTCGCACCTTCTCTTCGAGCAGGGGCAGCGTCGCGTCGATCTTGGCTATGGTTGCCTTCGATTCGTCCCGCTCCGCGACCTTGGCCAGGACTTGCTGATCGATCCCGTCGAGCTTGGCGTGGTGCTGTGCCAGCTCGGTCAGCAATTGCCGCTTCTGCGCATCGACCAACGCCGGCTCCGCGTCCGTTGGCGCGACGAAGGCGCCAGCGTCTCCTGCGAGTTGTGCGGACAGTCGTACCGCATCCAGCCTCGCCTGCATCAGATCGCGCGCAATCCGGTCGACGTCCGCAGCGGTCGCGGTCGGATCGAGTTCGACCAAAACATCTCCGCGCCGGACAGCATCGCCTTCGCTGATCGCGATCCGCTTCACCACGCCGATTTCGAGCGGCTGGATCAGCTTCACCTCTCCGGCCGGGATCAGCCGTCCGTTCGCCACTGCAATGATGTCCACCTTACCAAGACAGGCCCAGATCACCGCCACCGTCACGAGCAAGACGATCGTCCCAATCATCAGGTGACCGGCCGGCGACGCCGGGGTTTCGATCACCTCGAGTGCGCTGGGCAGGAACTCCCGCTCCGAGGCGCGGCGCTGCGCCGAGCGGCGCTGAAACAGCACCACTTCGCCGGCCTTGTGATCCGCAGCGGAGACGCCGTTAGACCGCATTGGAGATCCCCGACTGTAGCCGATAGAGGTGGGCGTAACGTCCCGACCGCCGGAGCAGCTCTTCGTGCGTGCCTTCTTCCACCTTTCGTCCGTGGTCGAGCGTGATCAGACTGTCGGCGCCGCGGACGGTCGAGAGCCGATGTGCGATGACGAGCACGGTCCGTCCTGCCGCGATGCGGCGCATGTTCTCCTGGATGACCCGTTCGCTTTCGTAATCCAGCGCGCTGGTTGCTTCATCAAAGATCAGGATCCGTGGATTCGCCATCAGCGCGCGGGCGATCGCGATGCGCTGGCGCTGACCGCCCGACAAGGACGCGCCGCGTTCGCCGATCGTCGTGTCGTAGCCTTGCGGCAGCTCGACGATGAAGTCGTGCGCCCCCGACAAGGTCGCGGCGCGAATGATCTGCTCGATCGGCGCGCCGGGGTCAGCCAGCGCGATATTCTCGCGCACCGAGCGGTTGAACAGAACGTTGTCCTGCAACACGATGCCGATTTGATGCCGTAGCCAGGCGGTATCGACCATGCTGAGGTCGATCCCGTCGATCAGCACGCGACCGGACTCCGGCGTATAGAGGCGCTGCACCAGCTTGGCGAGTGTGGATTTCCCCGACCCCGACGGCCCGACGATACCGATGACCTGTCCCGGCGCCACGTGTAGCGATACATCGGCGAGCACTGCGGGCCCGTTCGGCACATAGCGGAACGTAACATGTTCGAACCGGATCTCGCCCCTGATGGCCGGTAGCGAGGCCGCACCAGTCTGGGCAGGTTCGCGCTGCGTATTCAGAATATCGCCCAAGCGAGCGATCGAGAGTCTGGTCTGCTGGAAATCCTGCCAAAGCTGCGCAATGCGCAACACCGGCTGGGCGACTCGCCCGGCCAGCATGTTGAAGGCGACCAGCTCGCCCACGGTAAGGTCGCCCGCCATCACCGCCTTTGCGCCCAGATAGAGCGTGGCGACGATCGTGAACTTGTTGATGAACTGGACAACCTGACCACCGATATTTCCCAAGGTCTGCGCGCGGAAGCTGGCGCGGACGTAACCCGACAACTGATCTTCCCACCGCCGCAGCATCTGCGGCTCGACTGCCATTGCCTTGATGGTTTCTGCGCCGCTGACGGACTCGACCAGAAAGGCCTGATTGTCGGCACCGCGGGCGAATTTCTCATCGAGGCGGCGACGCAGCACCGGCGTCAAGATCACGCTGATGATCAGATATGCCGGCAGCGAGGCAATGACGATCCACGTCAGTAGCGGACTGTAGAGGTACATGACCGCGAGGAAGATGAAGGTGAAGAACAGGTCGATGGACAGCGTCAGCGCGGAACCTGTGATGAAATTGCGGATGTTCTCCAGTTCGCGCACCCGCGCGACGGAATCGCCCACGCGGCGATTGGCGAAGTAGGAAAGCGGCAAACCGAGAAGATGGTCGAACAGCCGCGCGCCCAGTTCGACATCGATGCGGTTCGTGGTGTGGCTGAAGACATAGGTACGCAGCGCACCTAGCGTCACTTCGAACACCGACACAAATGCCAGGCCGATCATCAATACATCGAGCGTGGACAGCCCGCGATGCACCAGCACCTTGTCAACCACCACCTGGAAGAACAGTGGCGAGACCAGGCCGAGCAGTTGCAGGAAGAATGACGCGATCAGCACCTCGGTAAGCGCATATCGATACCGATGCACCGCCGACAGAAACCACCTGATATCAAAACGATTGGCCAGCATCGCCGGCGAGAGCCGTCTGCTCAGCAGGATCAGCTCGCCCGTCCAGACCGTATCCAGATCCGAGCGTTCCAGCAGATTCGGCAGCGCAGTTCCCGCGGCGTGCACGGCGGCGCGACCGTCAACGACCCGGCTGACGATGCTGAACTGGTCGTTCTCGTTGACAAGAATTGCCGGCAGCGGGGTCTTCTCGAGCCGCTCCCAGTTGGTCTTCACCAGCCGCGCGCGCAATCCGAGACGCCGCGCGATACGGATCAGATCTTCCTTGCTCGCGATCGCGCCCGCCACCAGGTGGTGGCGCCCCAAGGTCACCGGGTTTGCCGGTATCCCAAGATGTCGCGCGATCTGACAGAGCGCCACGAGACCTGTATCAGTCCTGGGCGGGACTGATACAGGCTCCGATTTTCCATCGTTGACGGTTTCCACAGCGCTAAGCCGTAAGTCGCAGCGATGGCTATACGGTCTGGGTCACGGTCTGTTGCCCGAACCCGTTCAAGGCGAACGTCTTGTTGTAGATCGGCGGGAACGTGCCGAGCTGAACAGTCGTACCGGCCTTGAACGCCGTGAATGAGCCGATATGGCTGACGGAAAGCGCGAGCGCGGTGATCGAGGCATTCATCGTGGCGCCGAGCGAGGTGTTGTTCGTCAACGTTGCCGTCGGCACCAGACCAAGGCCGAACTCGATCTTCCCATCGTGGTTTGCGTCGTGAGTTGACGCGTTCGGAATCGTCAGCGGAGTGCCAAACGACAGCGGCTCGACGGTCCCATCTTCGAGGACCAGTGCAGGCACCAGGCCGGAGGAGTTCAGATCGAACTTCTGCACCACGTTCAGTCCGATACCGAGAATCAGATCGAGGACATCGATCGACAACGGACCGATGTTGATGTCGGTCACGTCGGTGCCGAAGATGATGTTGCTGGCGATCGCGACGAGGTCGCCCGACAGGTTCACGATATCGTTGCTGGTCCCTGTACCGGAAATCGTGCCGGGGCCGGCGTTGCTGCCGTTGGTGTTCACATTGGGGAATGCCAGGGTCAGCTGCGCGCCGCCAGGCAGGTTGATCGTCGTGCTCAGCTGGCTGCTCTTCAGACTGAAGCCCAACACCGGCTTGGTGAACGACCCGACGCTCACATGCGTACTCGGGCCGGTGCCGAAGACGGTGGCGTGCGCGCCGGCCGAAAGGCCAAGATCCAGCCCGAAGGTGAACGAGCCGCTTGGTCCATGCGCCGTGAAGTGCCCGCCGCCGAGTTGCACGTCGGTCGCCATGATCTGCATCGTGTCGGTGGTCTTGTTGTAGGTGGAGTCCAAACCGACGTTGAACGGCAGCGTTGCGCTGATATCACCTGCCGTGATCTTCAGGTCGGCCTGAACGCCTGCCCTGACGTGCAGGTCGGCGCCGGCGCTGGCGATCGTGGTGGAGACGCCAAGCGTACCGATCACGGCCTTCTTCGACGTGCTGTAGCTCTTGTCGAGACCGAGGAATCCGGTGTTGAAGTCCTTGCTGAAGGCTGCCCCGGTATCCCAGATGCTCTGCCCGGTGGTCTGGAACGTCAGATCGGTCGAGGATTGGGCGTTGTCGATCACGATCGACTGGCTCGTGGTGTTCGAGGCGGACACAGTCGGGTTTTCCGTCTCGGCTGCCGTCGCGGTGATCCCCAACGAGTCGACGATGGAGGTGTTCGCCGGCATCAGAATGTCGACTTCGTCCTGAAAACTGCCCTGGTTGGAAGGGTTGAGGTTGATGGTATTGCCTGACAGCAATCCGAGCTTGTCTATGATCGAAGTGGCGCCCGTCGTTCCGGTCAGGTTCAGCCCGATGCTCTGAATAAAATCCGAGCCCTGGTTCACCGTCCCAAAGTCGCCCGATTGGGAGGTAATTTCCAGACGGACTTCGTTGATCGGGTCACCCGGCTGCATCGGGAGCACCGTCACGTTCACAGTGGGCGTGTCCGCCACCGGCGTCTCCTTCACGGTAACCAGGGTTACCGCGTTGTTGCCCGCGCCGTTGGACGAATAGACCTGGAACACATCCTGATCGCCGGTCGGCGTCCCGTTGACGAAATCGTCGAGCGTCGTCGGCGTGTAGATCAGGCTCTGTCCGTCCGCTGCGATGGTGACCGTGCCGTATTTCGGTCCGAGCGGCCCTGGAGCGACCCCCGTAATGCTCATATTCGCGCCGCCGACCAGGTTAGCGATCGGAATAGTGATGGCGGTATCCTCAAGCGTGGTTTCGGTATCGGCGGTAATCGTCTGGGTGATGGTCGTGGCCGCGGTGGCCGGGGAGCCGGTGTTCTCGACCTCTGCATTGGTCCCGGTCATCGACAGGGTGTCGCTGAATGTCGATCCGGCCGGCAACGAGACGAGCAGTTCGTCCGTGAACTGCCCCTGGTTGGCAGGAGGCGTAATCAGGTTGCCAGACAACAAGCCGTCGGTGTCAGTGACCGTAATCCCGCTGGTGTTGGTGCCGGTCAGTGAAAGGCTGAAGCTCTTGATGTAATCCGACATCTGATTGATCGTCGCGAAATCATCCGACGTGACGGTGATGTCGAACCGCACCAGCGTCGCAGCGTCACCGGCATGTGGCGCGGCAATTTGATCGACAACCTTCGGTGGATCTGCAACGGGCACGGCATTCACGGTGACGAAGCTCGTGACCTCGCCGCCAAAACTGTCTGTCACGCAGACCTGGAACGCGTCCTGGTTGCCGGTCAGAATGCCGTCAACATAATAGTCAAGCGTTGTCGGCGTATAGATCAGGCTCTTTCCGTCGGACGCGATGGTCACCGTGCCGTATTGCGGCCCTTCGGGACCAGAACCGATCTCGCCAATGCTCAGAATCGCGCCACTGTTCTTGTCGGTCGCGAGCGCGCTGACCGGAATGATGATCGACTGATCCTCCAGCGTTGTCACCGTGTCGGGCGTGGCCGTCGGCGCATAAGGCGCGACCGTCTCGAGTTTCTGGCCGACACTCAGCGTTCTGACGCCGACGATGCCGGTTTCCCCGGTCGGGTGGAGGTCATCGATCGACAGATCGTGCGCAGCGTCGCTCAGGACGAAGCTGGTTGTGTGGATGTCCAGATGATTGCTGCCGATACCGGCCAGCCCGAACTCCATCCCAACGTCGAACGCCGGTACCTTGGCGCCGTTCATGTTGACGCCGTTCTTCAGGTTGATCACGCTGCCCGCCCCGGTGACGAACTGCGTGATGTCGGGATCGCCGCTGACCTGGAGGCTGGACAGCTTTCCGTTGGTGAAATCAAAGAACAGGCCCGACAGATCGGCCTTGGGCCCCTGCATCGTCACCGTGAAATCAAGATTGCCGCCATCTTCGACGACTGTGACTTCTGCTCCGGGTGAGCCCGGCACTGTGAAAGTGATGCTCCGGGGGCATACGACTTCGCTCTTGGGTGGCGAGGTCGGATCGGTGGGAAGGAAGACTCCGTCTATGCTTCCGTAGAGTGCGGCAGGGAAGGTAGGGTCTAAGGGATTTCCATCGGACCAGTACCAGAAGCCGTCCTTGCTCTTGAGGACCAACGCCATCGCAGCCTCCCTCGATCATTGATGAAAAATCAAATTGCTACAATGCACTTCTCCTCGCGGAATCTCCTGCCCGGAGAGTCCGCGGTACTGCCAATAGAGATTGACTGACGAAAACGATATTGGGTAAGCGACGAAACTATTGCACGATCGCGTTGTCGCCACAACGCTTATCGTTTCTACTTTTAACTAATACATCTTTAGATAGTACGATCGCGCAGCAAGAGAAGCGGCAATTGGATCGATGATCTCAAGTCGAAGCTGATAAATGCGCTCGGCGATTGTATCGGCTCGATTGCTCGCAGCGTTCTTCTCTTTTCATATCGGCAAGCCGCTGAACACGATGGTCGCCGATATTCGCGAACAGGCTGTACACGACGTTGCGTCGACGGTTGTCGCGGATGGCGGCAAAGCCTTCGCCGCCGCGCTCGACGTTGGAAATCAGGCACACATTGACGCCGCCGTTGCACGAACCATCAGGGAGTTCGGTCAACTGGACATCGTGGCGCCCGCGGCTTTGCGCGCCATGATGTGCTCCGGTGCGACTAACGCGACGTCACGCGCTGCCTTTCCTCATCCGTCAGCTGCCGCGCCTGCTCCGCCGTCAGGTTGCCGTTGCCGACCACGCGAAACATGCTGTTCGGATCATAGCTCTGTCGCTCGTTGCCGTCGCGGCGCCGCTCGTTGCCGCCAGGATCCGACACTCCGTCGCCGCCGCCATAGCCGAGCACCTCGACGATGATGACCGAGGGCTGTCCAGTATTGGCGGCCGGTGCCGCCGCCGTTGGTTGCTGGGCCGCGCCCGCAGTGTTGTTCGCCGCGGTCAACGCGCCCACCGGCGGCCCCTGCACCACCGGCACACCGACCGACGTACCCTGCACCTGGATGTTGGCGACGTTGAGCACCTGGAGCGCTTCGAGAGTGAGATTGCCCGACACGCGAATTCCGGCCTCACCGGCATCGATCGTACCGTGCGGCGCGAACAGATCGACGTTGCCGGGCGGAACACCGGGAACACCAATCAGGGTTGCGATGCCGGCACCGGTCTGCGGCGTGTTCGGGGTCTTGGCCGCACGGCCATACTGATCGTATACGACCAGCGGCGGCGACGTCACGATCGAGGTCTGCTTGCCCTTGCCGGCGTTGAGGTCGCCATTGGTCGAGAACATCAGGATATCGCCGCCGAGCTCGGTGAAGACGCGCGACTGCGCCACCACCACGCTGCGATCGGTGAAGATGTTGACATCGCCGCCTTCGAGCGTCAGCAGGCCGGGGCGCGCGGTATCGGTTTGCCCGGTCAGGTCGGGCGTCTGGTTTTCGATGCCAAGCGACACGCCGCCGCCGGGTGCAAGGATGTTGATGCTGCCGCCCTGCTCGGTGCGGATACGTGCGAGCTGGAACAGCGACAGGTTGCCGGCATAGGCCGTGGTGGTGCCTCCGATTACGCTGCCCGGAAACAGGGTCTGAATCGCCCGGTAGGCGCGATCGTAACCCTTGCCGCCGGCACCTTTTCCGTTTGCCGCCGTCTCGCCGCCCGCCTTGAGCTCGGCGAAATACACCTGCTCGATGAACGGCAATTGTGCGGCCGGGGCGAGCTTGCGGAAATCGGCCAGCGCTTGGTCGCGACTGAGCGTGCCGCCCTCGATCCCGCCCATGTAGCTGGAGAGCTGCGCGAGATAGCCTTGCGTCGTCGCATCCGTGTTGCGCGGATCGAAATAGAGGTTGATGAAGGCCGCGTTGTCGGGGCCGTTGGCGCCGATGCCAACCGCAACACCGATCGAGGCACCTGTCGCCGGCAGCAGCGGGTTGTCCGCGTTGCCGACCGACGTGATGCCAAGGCCCTGCGTTCTAAACTGGCCCAACTGCGCGACAATGTCGCGACCTGCAAGGACGGACAGCGAGCCGGGTCCCTCCACGCGAATGTTGAAGAAGTCCGGATAGGCCAGGCTGCAGGGCTGGCAGCTCGCAATGTCGCGCCCGGCCTGCACCAGCGAGGCGTCGCCGGGCCCGGCATTCTCGATGTTGATGATCGGCTGGATGATATCGAGGCCGGCGCGCACCTGCGCGCGCTCCGACGTCGCCAGCGCGAGCTTTGTCAGGCTGCCCTGAACCGCATAGACATGGACGGTATGCGGATCGTTGAACTGCACCAGGTTCGATGGCACCGACAAAGGGCCGCCAAACGTGTCGGAGGGAGACGGATTGAGGAATGTGCTCGCGTAATCACTGCCGGCCGGCGCGGAGGCGCTGTTGACCTGGGCGGTCAGATCGGCCGCCGTCATGCTGACGCCGAAACCGACGATGTCCTGTTGGGCCAGCAAATCGACGCGGGCCGTCGGCGCCGCCAATGCAGCCAGGTAATTGAAGCCGAAGCTGCTTTGCTGAATCTTGCCGGCCCGGATGGAGCCGCCGGCCGCCGTCAATTCGAAGATTGGTGGCGCGAAATCACCATGCACAGTGATGTCGCCGCCCGACGTGAACTCGCTCAGGGCGCTGTTGGCCGTCATGCTGGTGAAGAAGCCGTAGGGCGCCTGCGCGGCATAGTAGAATGAGGGAGGCCCATTTCCTTCGAGACCGGCCGGGATGGGATAGCCGCCGCTGCTCGATGGATCGCGCTGCTGCGTCATCCGCGTGGGATCGCCGACGATCGCATTGATTCCCCGGCGAGACACCACATTGAACTGGGCGTCCCCGATCAACAGATCCACGCGCGCAATCGCCAGAGAACTGGCGCTCAGCGGCGCCATCCCGATCTCGCCGGCCTGGATGTCGGCTGTCCCCTGCCCGACCAGCAGATTGGCGTAGTTGATGCCGCGCCCGACCGTCAGCGAGAGACTGCCGCCGCCGTACACCGACAACGCACCGCCGGCGGTCAATCCGCCAGTCGTCGGCACGCTGATGTCGACATTCCTGAGCTCGCCGTCGACAGCGACGCGGACGTTACCTCCTCCCAACGCACCAAGTCCCCTGAATGCGGCCACCGACGGGAATGAATCAGATCCGTAGTCGAGATAAGGTTGATAGTAAGTGCCGAAATTGAGGAACCAGGTCGGGCTGGCGGCGAGCGGTTCAGTCCACAGCCAATAGGTATCGAGCGCAGTGGCCGCGTAGTCGTTCACCTGACCGCCGTGGGCGTCGGCGCCGATCAGGCTGCCATGCACCTTGACCGTGAGATTGCCGCCGCCAATCTGATAACTCGGATGGAACGCTTGTACCGGATAGGATACATCGTACGGCACTTGATTGAAGTTTGCGTCATAGCCATACCCGAGATAGGTATCGTACACGTACGTGAAGGCTGACAGAATCGGGGAGCGCGAGGGTACCGCGAAATTCGGCGTGGCCTGCTCACCCGCGGTATAGATGCCGAACGCGGTTTGGATGTCGATGTTGCCGGCCGCAGCGAGTTCGAGGTTGCGGGTGCCGGTGCGCACCACGCTCGGGATTTGCACGATGATGCCGCTGTCATTGATATTGGCGTCAATCAGATAAGGTGCCGCGAACACGATCGAGCCCGGCTCGGGATTGGCCGCCGTTGCGGCGGGACGCAGCACGGTCGGCACGATCGCCAGCGGATCGGCGCCGGTGAGATCCGCGCCTGCAACCAGGCGCAGCGTTGCTGATCCGGAGCCCGCCGGCAGCGGTGCCGCGATGGCGAAGATCTTGCCGTCCGGCGAGTCCACCGGCGCGGCAAAGCCGTCGCTGAGGCTGCCATTGATCAGCAGGTTTCCGGCCGCGCGCAACGTCAACACCATCGCTTCACCATTGTAGCGGTAGGTGTGCAGATCGATGCCGGAATTGGCGTTGGACGGACTTTGCAACAGCTGGAGATCGCCACTGCTGCGCAGCTCGATGCCCGGCATCAGGTGGAAGGCGGTGACGGCCGTGCTGGTCAGCGTCCCGATCCCGGCCTTGATGCTCGCGGCAGCGATATAGGCCTGCGCATCGGCATTGGCCTTCGCCAGACTGGCGTCGACATAGGGCGTGCCGGTGACGTCATAGACCTTGACCGCCTCGACATCGATCTCGTGTGCGCCGACGACCTGGACTCCGTTGTTGCTGATGCGCACGCCGGTGGTGCCGTCGCCGTTCGCCGTTCGTGGCACGCGCAGCCAGACCTGTCCGCCATTAAGCGCGATGTTCGGGTCGGCACCCGCGACATTGATCACCGGCGTGCTGCTGCCGTCCGTATCGAACGTCATCGTGCCGTTGCCGGCAAGGCCGAGGAACACCGTGCCGCCCTTCGCTGCGGTGGTGCCGGCATTGAGCACTGCATGCGCACCGAGCCTCAGGTTGTCGCCGGCGATGAGGCGGATGGTGGCATCGCTGCCGCCGCTCGCATCGATCAGGCCGGCGACGGTGATGCTGCCGCTGCTCGCGCTCAGCTCGACGTCATGGGCGGTGACGTTGCCGACATTGATGTCGCCGGTCGCCAGCGTCAGCGCCTGCTCGCCCGAGAAACCCGCGATGCTGCCGAGCAGCGCGCTCGCGTTGCCCGAATTGACCGTGATGATCGCCTTGCCGCCGGCGTAGCGTGGATCGGCGCTGGCCAGCAACTGCCCGTCGAGACGGGCAGTGCCGTTCGGCGCGACGATGGTGAGCGTCCCGGCGTTGCCGCCCTGGTCGGAATCCACGACGTCGAGCATGGGCAACGTCACCGAGCCGAGCCGGCCGCCGCGCAGATCGACCATCGCGCCGGACGCAATTGCGATATCGCCGTTCACGGTCTGCAGCGTCACGCTGCCGGCCGGCGCGATCCGCACCACGTCGAAGAACGGCATCACCGCCCCGGCGACGTTGGTGACCGACCCGGCCTGCAGCATGATGCCGTTCTGCGCGGTGAAGGTGATCGCGCCGGACGGCAGGTTGATGGTGGTGCCCTGGACGATGCTCTGCGCCGAGACCGAGAGCGTCGCGCCGTTGGAGGTGGCGACCGGCTGGCCGGCACCGCCCGGCAGCGCGGCAAAAGTGACCGTGCCGGCATTGGCGACGAGCTGCGTCAGCGCGCCGGCCTGCGCCGTCACCAGCGGCGTCGCGATCGTCAGACCTCCGCTGACGCTGAAGGTGCCCGGCATCACCTCGCCGGGGGCGTAGGACACCGAGCCGATCTTTTGCATCGTGCCCGCAGCGATCGGCCCCGCAAAGGCGACGCCGTCGATCACCTGTTGGGACGCCGCCAGCGTTACGGTGTTGAAGCCGCCGAACGCAAGGCTGCCGCCGCCACCCAGCGTCAGTTGCGTCGCATCGATCTCGAACGCGCCGCGCCCGGTTCCCGTCGCCGCGGCGCCCGTTGCGCCGCCGTTCAACGTGATCGTGTTGGCGCGGAGCCTGACGCTGTCGGCGGCGGCACCAAAACCGTTGATCACCGGCGCGCTCAACGTCAGCGCCGCGAGCAAAGGCTGACCGGTCACAGGATCCAGATCACCGAGATCGACCGAGCCATAGACGTTGACCGCGGAGGACGCCGACAGCATCAGGTTGCCGGTTGCCGGCAGATGACGCAGCGGATCGCCTTCGGACAATTGCGCGAGCAGGCTGGAGCTCAGGTTGAAGCCCGAAGCGCCTCCGGTGCCGAAATTGATCACCGGCACGCTGACCATGACGGTCGGCGCCGCGAGGCGGGCGGAAGAATCCATGGTGATGGTGTTCGAGGCGCTCAACGCCAGCACGCTTCCGCCGAAGATTTGCGCGCCCGCGCCGATGCTCAGCTTGCTCGCGCCGCCGCTCCCCGTCGGCAACGTGATCGGCAGCACCGGTGCGTTGGACGCCAGCACGAACGCCCCCGCTCCGCCTCCGCTGACACGTGCCAGCGCAATCGATCCCAGGGTCTTGCCGGTCTTCGGATCGTTCGGGAACAGGGTCGGGATCGCGCCGAACGACGTCGTATCGATCTGCGCGCCGGCGCCGATCGTGATCGCGCTGCTCGCCGTCAGCATGATTTCGGGCGCGATCAGCACCGCTCCGCTGTCGATCTGGAGCTTCTGCGCCGCCGGCGTGATGGTCAGCACGTTGCCATACAGGCTGCGCGTGCCGCCGATCAGAATGCTCTGCGCGCCGATGCCGTCGAGCGCACTGGCCTGCAGCCCGGTCATGCCCGGCGCTGCGGTGCCGCCCGGCGCAAGGATCTCGAGATTGGAGGCGACGATATCGGCCTGCCCACCCCGGCCGCCCGCCGGGGCCGTGAAGTCACCGAACCCGCCTGTGGCCGGCAACGACAGACTGTTGGTCGCACTGATGACGAGTTGCCCTGCATCGATCGGCAGATAGGGCGCCGCGATGCCGCTCGCGGCCGCCTTGGACGCATAGAACTGCGTCGCCGTGGTTTCGGCATATTGCGACTGCCGGCGGACGACTGATCCGGGCGTGACGATGTAGACCGAGGGAAGCGGATCGTGGAAGCCGGTGTTGGCGACCTCGCCGTAGCCAAGTACGCGGTAAGAGCCGTCACGCTGCGCGAAATTCGACAGCCCGGTGGCGGAGGTCTGGTTCACCGCGACGGTGACCTTGAACGCGCCGGGCAACAATGCGTAGTGCCCCGGCAGCAAGGTGTAGGTGCCGGCCGGCAGCCCGGGGCTTCCACTCAGATAGACCTGCTGGCCAACCTGCAGGGCAACCGGTGCCGACGCGCTCCGCGTCGGATCGCTGAGCTGCATCTGCGGGTCGCGCGGCGCATAGCGGTTACCGAGGCTCGGCAGGATCGCGAATGTCTGGGTGCCGCTCAGCGTATCGACCGAGCCGCCGGCACCGCTGACGAACTGCGCGCCGTAGGTGTCGCCGCCGCCGGATTCGTCGATGCGCGCGGAGGCCGTCGTACCGGATGCTCCCTGGACCGTCAGCGCCCGGCCATAGAACGAGATCGTCTTGGCCGGTGGCGCGCTCATCGTGTTCGCCGTGCCGCTGTTGTCGTAGCCGTAGATCCAGTCGGTATTGCCGAGCGGCGCGCCATAGGGGATCAACGTGCCCCCCGCCGACACCGACGTGATGCTGCCCGCCAGCAGGTTGATCGCTTTCGTGCCGGAAGGATTATTCGGGTCTCCGAAGGTGATCTGCCCGAGCGGCGCCAGCAGGACGCCATCCTGATTGATGGTCGGCGCGATGATCTGCACGGATCCGCCCGCCGACAGGGGTATGTAGGGCGTTTTGCCGTTGCTGATAAAGCTGACCACGCTGTTCGGCCCGGTCGCCTGAATCACGAACTGACCAGCGGGTATGCTCGCGTATCCATTGATGATCGGCCCTGTGCTGATCGGATAGATCTCCGTCCCGGTGAACGTCAGGTCGCCAGCAGTCGCCAGCGGGGTAGGCCTGTTACTGGCGTAACCGGGTGAATTTCTGGAGGCCGGCACCAGGCGGATGTCACCCAGGCTGTTGAACGATATGTTGGCGAAACCAGGCAGCGATACCGCCTGCTGAACCGGGGTGGAGAAATCGGTGAAGCTGGTGACATAGCTGTATCTCGCACCGCTGCGCAGCGTACCTTCGATGTCGATCAGGTTGGCATCGACCTCGAGATGCGCCGTACCAGCCATGGGCGCTGCGCCGTAGCTGCCGAGGGCGACGTAGCTGGCGCTGGTATATTCGTTGACGTTGCGCTGGCCGCCGCCGATGTCGACATAGGGCGCGCTGAGCCGGACGCTGGCGCCCGGCTTCGCGCTGATGTTGGTGGCGTTGATGGTCAGGCTGCGCGGCAAGACGAGATTGACGCTGCCGTCGAACACCAGCGCATCGACGGCGCCGAGCGACGCCGACGCGAAACCGCCGCTGGAGATCTGGTCGGCGCCGATGAACAGCTTCCCGAGCAGGTTGCCCGGGATCGCTTGCCCCGGCGACAGACCCGCCGACATCAGCGGCGCCGCCTGGCTCACGATGGTCTGGAAGATCGGCTGGACGAATTGCGAGGCCCCGGAGCTGTCGGCGACATAGGCCCCGGCCATCTGATCGATCGTCAGGCTGCCGCCCGCAACCCCGGCCCCACCCGCCTGCGCCTTCATGGTGGCGTCGAACAACAGACCGAGCGATGCCCGGATCGCGACGCTGCCGCCCGGCGTCGCAACAGGCGACTGGGTTGCTCCGGATCGACCCGCGACCTGGAGGATCGTTCCCGACGCCCCCGACACGTCAATGATCGCCCCGGCCTGTGCCACGACGACGCCGAGCGGTTGCTCGCCATAAGGCTGGGCGGCCGCATAGGGGTAGTAGAGCGACGGCTGCGCGTCCTGATTGATGTTGACCTGTCCGCCACCGAGCACGGTGTTCACCGGACGCCGCAACGGGTCGAGCGTCGAGGTCACGAGCCCGGACGCCAGCAACCGCGCGTCTGCTCCGATCCAGAGCGTCTGCGTCGCGGCATAGAACGGCCCGTTGTAGGGCGGCGTACCAGCCGCTGATCCAATCGGGACCCAGGGTCCGGGCACGCCGGTCAGATCGAGGTTGATGGTCCCGGCGGGCGCGTTGATCGTGCCGTCGACCGTGAGTTGACGGCGCGCGTGCAGGGATATCGCCGCCTGAGGATCGGCGTTGATCACGGCACCCCGCTGAACATTGAGATTACCGTTGAAGGCGTCGATCGCGCTCAGGACCAGGTTCACCGGCGACGACGGCTGATACGAGGACAGCGTCCGCACCGTTGCGACGCTCGCGACATCGCTGCCGGTGGGCGCCGACACGGCTTGCGGATTCGGAATCAGATTGACCCCATGCAGCTCAAGATCGGTGCCGGCAGCGACCGTCAGGTTCTGGTAGCTGTAGAGCGCGTACTGGCTGAAGCCGCCGCTGGCAAAGAAGCCCGGCGACAGCCGCAGCACGCTAGCCGGATCGACCGGCATGAGGTTGCTGGTCCCGTCGGCATTGATCGAGCTGACCGTGTTGAGCGGGAGGATGGCGTCTCCGCCGATCTGGATCGTGGGCGTTGCGATGCTGAGCGCGCCGCCACCGGTGAAGCCGTAGGACCGCAGAGCGCCGCCGAGATAGACTCGGCCCGGATAGGTCTGCGCGACCTTCGAGTTGCGCAGCGTCGCGCCGAAACCGTCGGCGATCAGCGTGATGTTGCCACCGGTGCCGACCGGCAGGCCGTTGCTGGTCTTGATCTTGCCTGTACTCTGCATCCAGCCGCCGCTCGACGCATCAATCACCGCGCCGGCATCGATCCGAACATTGCCATAGGCAGCCAGGCTGACGTTGCCGCCGTTATAGAGCGTCGGTGTGGCGGCGCTGCCGCCGACGAAATCGTTGACCCACAGACCGCGCGTATCGATCAAGCTGCCGGAATGCAGCTCGACGTCGCCGGTGATAACAGTCGTTCCCCCGTGCGCGGCGTTGACGGTGACCGAACCGGCACGCGCCATCAGCTGGCCGTCGATCGAAATTCCGCCGCCGATCAAGCCGATGCTCGAATTCAGGGCGATCGAGCCGCCGGAAGCAACCTGAAGCCTGGCGCCGTTCACGACGCTGATGGCGGGAGATATGGCTTTGCTGACCGGATCGGTCACGCCGCCCCCGGCATTGATGGTGATGCTGCCGTAGTTCGCCTGATCGAGCAGATCGGCCGACAAATAGACGATCTGCTGCCAGGACGGCGGCAGCGGCGACGTCGCACTCGAAAGCGCCGGCGGCGCGATTGACGGCGTGACGACCACGCTGGCGGGGATGATGCTCGCATCGGATGCCCCGAGGGTGAACGCGGCGCCGGCGGGAAGCGTGTTGGCGGTCCGCTGATAGGGCCCGTTGACCGTCGCCGTGACAACCGAGGCGTCGACCTCGGCAGCGTTCGCAATCACGCTCAGGGCGCCGGCGGCGCGTCCTTCGAGATAGGCCGGCTGGTACCGCTGATCAGAGAAAAATGGATTGGCATAAAATTCGGTGACGCCCCAGTGGGCATGATTGACCGTGAAGCCGACCCCGATCGAGACGTAGGTCAGATCGGCAGGGGCCTGATTGGCGCTGTAGATCCTGCCATCCGAGCCGACCAGCCAGGTAACCGGCACATAGCCGGCCTGATGCGCGAGCGAGCCGCCGGAAATATCGATCGACGCACCAGGTCGCAGGATGGCATCGCCCGTGGAATAGGCGATCACCGTGCCTCCGGTAGTCAGGCGCTGGTCGATCGGCCGGTCGACCTGACCGAGCCATCCCGACACCTCCAGCAGGCCGCCCGCAGTGTAGACCCGATCCGAAGCCACCGGGTTGAGTTCGTGGACGTTCACCCACACGTTCTTGCTGGAAAGGATGCCGCCGCGTTGCAATGGCGAGTCGCGCAGCTCGTTAGCACGCACGTTGACCTGCACGACATCGCCCGACGCCGCGACCGGCACGCCCTGCAATCCTGAAACGTCGATCAGGGACCCTGCGTCGACAAGAACACGCGCACCATCGCGGTTGGAGTTCGTGTTGATCTTGGCGGTGGGATTATCTTGCAGATACAGCTGATCTCCGTAGCTCGATGCCTGCAGCGCCACGCGCCCGGACGGCGCGATGATCGCAGCCCCCGACTGCACATTGACGAAGCCGCCTTCGACCGTAATCTTCGACTGCGCCTGGGGCTGCGTGTCCTTCGCGGTGAGACCATCCTCCTCGGGGAGCACCGCGGTGACGCTGCCGCGCGCGAGCTGCGCCGCACCGGTCTGCGTCGACACCGCATAGTGCGTGGAGCTGTCGTAGCCGAACTCCCCCTGCAATCCCTGCTGCGCGGACGACAGGATCGAACCGGCCTGATTGACCGAGGTGGTCGCTACCAGCACGCCGGATTGCTGCAAATTCATACCGACCAGCGTGATGTTTCCGGTCGGCGCCGCGATCAGGCCGGTGTTGCTGACCGTGCCGCCATTGAGCACATTCAGCACCAGACCCTGCTGGCTCGTGCTGCCGCTGGTCGTGACATAAACCGACGTGCCGGCGGCGAGCGCGGCCTGTCCGCCCGGCGTCACGATGCTGCCGCCGTTCTGCACGTTGGCGCCGAGCAGAAATACGTTGCCGCCTCCCGTGGTGACGGATGCGGGCGGCGCCGTGACGATCACGGCACCAGCCTCGACGATGACATTGCCGGTTGGGCCGCTGCCGTTGCCGAAGATCGGCGCCTGCAAATTACCGGCACTGTCAAACGGCGAGCGATTGAGCAGACCGGCCTTGAACTGTTGATCGGTGATATTGAGCGTCGAGGCCACCAGCGAGCCGACATTGACCTGGCTTGCACCGCCGAAAATGATGCCGTTCTGGTTGATCAGCAGCACCTGGCCGTCGGCCCTGATGTTGCCGAGGATCTGGCTCGGCCCGACATTGCCGATCACGCGATTGAGCGCGACCCAGTTGCTGTTGCCCTGCTGATTGAAGACGACGTCGGTCTGGGCGCCGACATTGAAGCTCTGCCAGTTGAGGATTGCCTGCGGCGCGG
Source organism: Bradyrhizobium macuxiense (assembly GCF_007993935.1). GTDB lineage: Bacteria > Pseudomonadota > Alphaproteobacteria > Rhizobiales > Xanthobacteraceae > Bradyrhizobium > Bradyrhizobium macuxiense_A. The sequence goes on from NZ_VITY01000006.1 coordinate 436,523, forward strand.
TCTGGGTGATCCCGACACTGGTGCGTCCGTTCACATTCGCCTGGGTCGGAAGGTTGGCACCAGACCAGAGACCAGATCCGGGCGCAACCTGCAGCCCACCCGGCGCAAGACCGTTGGGCACCGCGAGCTGCGGCAGCGTGCGCGACGTGCCAGCCGCCTGTGCGGCATTCCGCGCGGCCGCCTGCGCCGCTTGCATGGCCTGGATCGCCTGGGCTGCCCGTGTCAGTGCTCCCGAGCTTTTCGCAGCCGCGTCTGCCGCCTGCTGGGCCCCAGTGCTCGCCGCGTCGGCCGCGTATTGCGGCGCCGCGACCGTCCATGCGCTACCAAACGGCCTCGCATTCGCAGGATGCGCTGCGAGCAACAATGTCACCAGGCCCGTGCCGGCCATCAACCCGCCGCGGGACATCCGGCGCGACAGCGCGCTGACGGCCACTTCACCGCGTGTACGGGGATGATGGGTGGTTTGAGCTCGAACCGGCATGACACGTCCTTCCAGCGAACATCGCAGAGGTCACACCAGCGTGACGGGACGCCCCGCTTAAAACTGCATGGATTTTTTGTGAAAGTTTCGTGTCACCGCAGAGCGGTCGGAAGATGGTCGGATCGCGCTCAGCTCAGCAGCACGATTCCGCCAGGCAGCAACCTGACACGCGCATCGAACGCCTGCTGGAGCTGGGTCAGGATCTCGTCCATGCGATCGATCCGAAAGCGACCGCTGACGGGCAGCCGCGCGATCTCGGCGTTGACAATGAAGATGCGGCCAGGCCGGTAGCGGTTGATCTCCTCGACCACATCGGCCAGCGGCGTGAAGCGGAACAGCAGGAAGCCGCGTTGCCAGGCGGAGGCAACCTCGATGTCGGCAGCGGCGAGGCTCTCGCCTCGCGCATCGTAGCGCAGTTGCTGCCCTTCCTTCATGGCGGTCACCTCGGCGCCGCGCTCGACCTTCAGCGCACCCTTGAGGCAAGTCACGCAGACCGGCCGCTCGCCGCCGGCCGGCACGTAGCGCACATCGAACTGCGCATTGTCGGCAAGAATCCAGCGGTCGGCCGCGCGGACGCCAAAGCTGCGGCCGGTTGTGCCAAACGCCGCCTCACCGGAGAGCAGCTCGATCCGCGCAACGCCGGGATCGGCGGGCCGCAGCGCGATGCTGGTCTGTACGTTCATTCGGATTGAAACATCGCCCGGCAGCGCCACGCTGCGCTGCTCGCCGGTGGCGGTCCGGTAGTCGGCCGCGAACTCCGACCAGGACGGCCACAGGCCGAGCGGCGGACGCGCCAGCGCATAGACGCCCGCCGCCGAGGCCGCGGCCGCGAGTCCGCCGCCGAGCAACACACGCCGATTGAGCGGCCGCGACGCGCTCCTCGACTGTCTGGCCATCGCAGCCGCACGCACGTTGCGGCCGGCCGGTGCAAGGTCTCGCCACAGGCGGCTCGCGGCGGCAAACGCGGCAGCATGCTCTGCGCTCTGGGCACACCAGCTCCGCAGCGCTTCGGCATCGGCCGCGGTGGCCTGTCCGGAGGTGAGCTGTCGCACCCAGCCCACCGCCTCCCGCCTGAGCGGATCAAATTTCATATCGTCGTTATCCGTTGCGCTCATGGCTGGCGCCCGCCGCGTGCCTGGCCAAGCCGGGACATGGCTCTTCTCACCACCCCTCTCCCAATGACGTTTCCTGCCGGGCGAAACCGCATGTTATCCGCCGCTCCGACCACGCCGCGCCAGACAATATTCCTGTGCCCGCTGCAGCTCCAGATCCACCAGGCGCAAGGAAATGCCGAAGCGGCGGGCTATCTCCTGCCGCGGCATCCGATCGAGCCGTGCCGCGAGCAGAATTTCACGGCGGCGCTCCGGCAGCTCGTGCAGAATGGCTTCGAGCGTGCGCAGGTCGGAACGCGCGCGCGCCACCTGCTCGGGATCGGGCGCACCATCGGCGATCTCCAGCAGCCCGTCGACCTCGGCGGCGCTCAGGGTGCGGCTATCCGCATTGCGCTGGCGATCACGCGCCGCGTTCATGGCGACGCCAAAGACGTAGTTGCCGGGATTGCCGACCGTACCGACTGAATCCACCTGGGCGATGCGGAGCCAGGCGTCGTGCAGCGCGTCACCCGCGAGCTCGGACGATCCCAGCCGCCGTGTCAGGCGGCGCTTGAGCTCATCATAGCGTTCGACCAGCAGACGTCTTATCAAGGCAAGGGATGCTTCGGTCATGGGCGTGCCGGAGAGCCGTCACAAGCCATCGTGACGCCGGATCCCTGTGGCACGACCACCAGGGTCACGGGCTGGGCAATGCCCACAGGCGGCGCCATTTGGACCTGCATCCGGCGCAGAGCGCGATCGATGCCTGCATCGACCGTGGCGCTGCCCGCCGAGCCCAACCGCTCGAACCGCTCCACGTTACCGGCCGGATCAATCCAGAACTGCAACGCGATCCGATAACTGCCCGGCCGCGCATCGGCCTCCCCGCACAGCGCGGCCCGAAGGCCGGTCTGCAGCCGCGCATAATAGTGGCTCACCGGAGCCGGCAGCGCCGCCGGCGTCGTGGCCGGTGTCGGATAGAGGACGAAAGATGTCTCCCCGAGCACGCGCGCCGACAGACCGGTGCCTGCGAGCAGCCGCGCGAGCGCCATGCCCGCAGTCATGGGTCCCCGGACGGCGCTGGAATGCCGTCCGGCCGTCAGGTTGCTGTTGTAGAGGACGCTCCGACCAGCCACGTCACCATACTGCTCCAGCGCGGCTGCCAGCGGCTGAGCCGCGATATCGAAGTCGATTTGTCTCCCCTCCGCCGATGCCTTCGGCGCCGCCAAGACAATGGCACCGAACATCAGCGCACGGCACAGCCGGGCGCTCCGGGCCTGCGCTCGCGCATCCGGGGTCAACTCGACTCCTCGCGTTACAAGATTGTCATGGTCGGGCGGGGACCATAGGCAGACCGTGTAACAGTCTCATGTCAGGAAGATCGGATAAATGCGAACGATCACAGCGGCCAGCAGGTAAGCGCCGCACGATGCACTCCAACGCCAACCCAGCGTCATAGGCTGCAATCCCGCCGGCGCATCCTGGGCAGGAAATCGCAGCCGACCATCGTCAGCTTCACATGACGCGTCGATCGCTCGAGCAGCGGCGCGTCGAGACTCTCCTCCAGCTTCTGGATGTGTCGGCTGGGAAAGGTCAGGTGCCTTCGTCCCGCACCACCCGCAGAGGCTGCGAAGCAGCAATAGCGTTCTCAGCAGCGAACTTGCATTATTTCCAGATCGGCCTTACTTGTTCACCCAAGGTGCCGAAGGGGTGCCTTCCCGCGCAAGAGGCCCTCACCCTTCGACACTGGTTCGCTTTCCCCGTTGCGATACATGCTTTGAAAAGCATCGGGGTTACGACGACTCACTCGACCCTTTGTTCGGCAGAGCGGGAATGCCGAAATCCCAACGGAGGGTTGTTGTGCCTTTATCTCCATCAGAAGAAATCGAGCTTGCGTCGACACATGTCGCCGCTAGCGAGCTCCTGCGCGAAGTCAAGATTCGTGCCCGAATTCGTCTGCATGATCTGTCCAACCAGGTGCCAGATGCGATCTTCTATGCACGCTGGATCTCAAGGAAACGACGCTGGGCTTTGCCCGCATCCTGGAAGCTTGCGCAGGCCCTCAACATCGTTTCCACGGAACTTGGATTTCAAGATTGGGAGCACCTTCGCCGCGTTTTGGAGGGGCGGGCCCAACTGTCCGATGATTTGGGCGGCCTTTGGTACGATCTTCGTTGCCAATTCCTGCTCAACAGTTGGTTCGCGACCTATGCTGACGCCAGCTCGTTCTGTCGCCAAGGTGGTGAGCGGTTTCTGTTCCCGTTCGCAAAGCAGATCGTCGTCGGCGATGCTAATTTCGTTCGAATGCTAGGGCTGGATCCCGCGTCACCGCTCTGGAAGGAGACGCGGAACGATCTCTTCGCAAGCTATGGTTCCCCCGCCTGGCGGGCCCTTTGCTCGGCTCGCCTGGTGGCGACCCGTGGTCGCTTGCCGATTGGCCGCACGCCAACCGCGCGCAATCTTTGACTCGAGCGATACGTCTGCAGGGCGATGCGCCTTGAGACGCCTACGCACTCCCCCGGTTTCGACCACATCTCAAAGAAACAAGAAAACATGTTCGCAGATTTCGCTACGTCAATCGACGGAACTCGCATTGCCTATGAAATCACTGGCTCAGGTCCAGCTGTCGTGCTTCTGCACGGTGGGGCTCAGTCACGCCAAACGTGGCGAGCTGCTGGCTATCTGGACAAGTTGAGCTCGAACTTCACCGTCCTGACCATGGACTTTCGCGGTCACGGTGACAGCGATAAGCCCGCAAGCGTGGAGGCATACGGCATTGAGCGCCACTGCCAAGACATCTTGTCCGTTGCCGATCACGCGGGCATCGAACGATTCTCGCTTTGGGGGTATTCTTTTGGAGCAAATACTGGCCGCTATCTTGCTGCCGAATCCGAGCGTGTAGCTCGGTTCGTGATGGTCGGTGTGCCGTTCGGTCCTGGCGCCTCCGGCGACTTCCGCCGCATGGTGATGGGTGTTCGGAATCGCTGGATACCGATCCTGCGCGCGCAAAGCGAGGGGACACTCGATTTGGAGTCGCTTACGGATCCTGAGCGCGCTTATCTTCAGAGCTCCCGTGCGCAGCATGAAGTTCCTTGGCTTACCGCCATGCTCGACTGGCGCGAAATCGTCCCAGCGCAACTGCTCTGTCCGACGCTTTGGATCTTGGGCGGGAAAAATTCGGTTGCGCTGGAAAATGCCCGGAGCATCGGATCCGCTTTGGCGAATTCCAAGGTGTCGCTATGCACGATCGATGGACTGACGCATGAAATGGAAATGAGCGACATCGACAATGTCTTGCCGCGCGTCCAGGAATTCATCAGGAACACCCCCGAGTAAGGGGCCAGAGATTTGCGCTAACGTGTGGACTGGCGGCGAATGCGACAAGAAGGGTCGCTTTTGCCGCCAGGTCGCGTTTCCGCCCCCTGGGCTAAATGGCCGCAGCATGTGCCGCGAAACTCGAAATGGAAACAGTTCCAATCATCCGTGAAGTCAAGATAACAGGCCACGTCGAATCAACGATGGCAAACTGGTTCGGACCGATGATCGCTTCTCGACCTTCCGTCTCGTAACGGCACATCAACCGGTCAGTTGGAGATTAGGGAAATAGACCTCTTGAGGTGACTTGCGTATTTGAGCATCGCCCCGAATGACATGGTGGACTTTCGATTGAACCGACGTCACGTTGATCGTTGAAAGCAGATCAGCAGTTGCGCGACTGGGAAAGCGGCGCGAAATCCGCTCGCGAGGCCGCTCCGGCCTCAGCGTCGCGAATGCCCTCGCATAGGACCTCGCGCCAATAGGCGAATTGTTCACGGTCGGGCAGATCTTCGGTGTTCCAGATCTTCACAAGTTCACCTCGTCCGTGCATAGACCATACCAGCCGACGCTTATCCCCCCGTCGCCGACATATGTCGCGAAAGCGCTGGCGGAGCCCCGTTTCGGTTGATCACGAAGTCATGCCCGCGCGGTTTGTCGCGGATCGCACCATCGATCGTACGCATCAGTTCCGTATCGTCGTGCGAGCGGCGCATCACGGCCTTGAGATCGACAGCATCCTCCTGCCCGAGACAAGTATGGAGAATGCCGGCCGCCGTGACCCGCACCCGGTTGCAATCTTCGCAGAAATTATGGGTGAGCGGCGTGATGAAGCCGATCACCCCGCCTGTTTCCGCGACGCGGGCATAGCGCGCCGGGCCTCCGGTTCGAAGCGGAAGATCGCTCAAGGTCCAGCGCTCTTCAATAGACCTCCGCAGTTGATCGAGCGGCAGATATTGGTCGATCCGGTCGACGCCGATGTCGCCGAGCGGCATGGTCTCGATGAATGTCACGGTCATGTTGCGGTCGTGAGCAAAGCGGATCAATCGGTCTGCTTCCGTCGCGGTGCTGCCGCGCAAGGCAACCACATTGATCTTCACCGCGAGGCCCACCGAACGAGCGGCTTCGATCCCCTCGAGCACTTTTGCAAGCACGCCGCCGCGAGTGAGGGATCGATAAAGGTCCGGATCGAGCGTATCGAGCGACACATTGATGCGCTTCACGCCGCAACGCGCGAGACCATCCGCGAATTGCGCCAGACTCGTGCCGTTGGTCGTCAGCGTCAGTTCGCGCAGTCGCCCTGCGTTGAGCTGCGCGCCAAACGCCGCGAACAGCGTCATGATGTCCTTGCGAACCAGGGGCTCGCCGCCGGTGATCCGAATCTTGCTGACGCCGCGGCGGATGAATGCCTCTGCAAGGCGATCGAGTTCCTCAAGCGACAATAGATCCTTGCGGGGCATGAAGGTCATGTGTTCCGACATGCAGTAGACGCAGCGCAGGTCGCAGCGGTCGGTAACCGAGAGGCGCAAATATCTGACGTGCCGACCGAACGTGTCGATCAATCCGCAAGTACCGCCGAAGGAGCCAAGCTGGGAGCGGACTTGGGAGTTGACCTGAGCGCTGGCCTGGCCGTCTGCGTTCAACATGCGACGCCTCCGCCGGCGGCAGCAAACATCTCGTCTATGGCGATGAATTTCTCCCGAGGCTTCCCTTTCGCTCCGCCACGCGCGACCTCTTCCGCGTCGATGCGTGTCCAGGCTGGATAGTCGACGAAGCGCCGGATCGACTTCCCCGCGAACAGGCTGTCGGGCTGCCCCGGCGGCTCATCGAGCTGTGACAGATCAGCCAGCAAATTGCCCACCGTCTCGACGCTGCAGGCGCGGTTCGTGCCGATGGTCCCCTGCGGGCCGCGCTTGCCCCAGCCGCAGACATAGACGCCGGGCAGAACGCTGCCGGCAATTGCGAGCCGGCCGCCAATATTGGCGTGAATGCCCCTGGTCTCGTCATAGGGAATGCCGCCAACCGGCGCCGCACGGCGGCCGATGCTGGAGAACACCAGGCCACAATCAAGGATCAGGGGTCGCTGGGCAACACCTCGACTGAATGACATTTGCCGGACCCGCATGTCGCCCTCAATGCCAAGCGGGGCGAGGTTGAACAGGAACACGCAACGTCGCCGCTTCGTGTTCTGGTGCGTCGCGAATTCCCGGAGCATGGCGAGAACAGCTTCCGCCTCGCTGTCCGGACCAGGAGCCGGAGTAACCACGCCTAGAGCGATTTCGGCAAAGCCATCGAGGTCGACGACCGGATCGCAGTCGGCAAGCTCCGCAAATTCCTGGAGCTCCTTTGCGGCAAAGCGCGTCTGATCGGGCCCGCGCCGCCCGACCAGATAGATCTCACGAACCTGACTGGCCGCGAGCGCCTCCTGCGCATGCGCGGCGATGTCGGTATGACGCAGTTCGTCCGGCGTCTTCGCAAGGATCCTCGCCACGTCCAGCGCCACATTGCCGTGACCGATGATCACCGCTTGCTCGGCATCGAGATCGAAGCGGAGATGACGGAAGTCCGGATGACCGTTGTACCAGGCGACAAAATCGCCGGCTTGATAGCTGCCCGAAAGCCCTTCGCCGGGGATGTCCATGAGCCGGCCGACGGGCGCGCCGGTGGCGAGGATGACGGCATGGTAGCAGGACCGCAGCGCGCCAATTGTCACGACCCCTCCGATCTCGACGCCGCCGAAGAAACGAAAGCCCGGCATCTCCGCGATGCGGTCGAAGACACGGGTCACCTGCTTCAGCTTGGGATGATCCGGCGCGACGCCAAAGCGCACCAGCCCATATGGCACCGGCAAGCGTTCGAACATGTCGACGTCAACGGTTCGCCCGGACCGCAGCAGCGCTTCCGCGGCGTAGAATCCGCTCGGCCCGGCCCCAACGACCGCAACGCGATAGCGACCCGCGGCTCGTTCGTGTGAGGGCGCTCCGAGGGTCATCGCAGGATCATCGCCTTGCGCTCATCCGCGCCCGGCAACGGCGGAAGCCGGCTCGTGACGACAGGCGTCTCCGCCGCCCTACGGCGGTTGATCTCGATCCACTCTAGCTTGTCGGCAGGCAGCTTGTGCGCGGCCTTTATCGCACCGACCGGACAGACCGGAACGCAACCGCCGCAGTCGATGCAATTGGTCGGATCGATGTAGGTCATGCTGTCGTCAATATGGAAACATTCGACGGGACAGACGCTGACGCACTCGGTATAGCGGCAGCCGGCGCAGAGATCCGTTACAACATAGGGCATCGTCGCTTCTTTCGTTGGAGACAACTCACACGGCCAACCGCAGGCCGCGCTTGCCGTCAGGCGGTCGCCACCTGCACCAGAACGTCGGAAAATGTGGGAGCGCGGCCGAGATCCGCGTAGGCCGGCGGCGTCACCGCATGGACGGTCGCACCCTTGCGGTTCGAACGGTGCCAATATCCCGCCGGCGCGACCACCACCCCCCGCATGACATCGGCCGACAGCGTTGCAAATGCCTCAAACGAACCACGGTGATTGAAGACACGGATCGGCGCACCCGCTACAATACCGCGCGAAGCCGCATCTTCGGGATGCAGGACCACCATTTGCTGCTCACCGGCCAAGACCTGCTGCGCAGGCAGATTGCCGTAATTCGAGTTCAGAAGCGCGTGACTCTTCGGCGAGATCAGGCTCAACGGGTAGCGTTCGGCTTCCGCCGGAGCCGTCATCGGACTCTCATTCGGCGCGATATAATGCGGCAAGGGATCGACGGGGTCGCCAGCCTGGTCGGCGCCGTAGCCCTGCCGGAATAGCGGCACGACAAAGTTGCCGCCTTCGGCGATGCTCGACTTGAACTCGCATTTTCCGGAGGGTGTCGGGAAATTGCCGTCGCGATGTGGCGCCCATTCGTCCGGATGCTGGAGCGACAGCCGGGCAAAACCAGTCTTCTTGAGCTGCTCGAGGCTGATGCCTCGCAGCGCGGGACTGGTCCAGTCCATCGACGCTTCGATCATCTCGTCGTCGGATCGCAAGAAGAATGGATCGTCGATATCCATGGCCGCGGCCAGGCGCCGGAACAACTCGGTGTTGGAGACGGCTTCTCCGAGCGGAGCAATGGCCGGATTGTTGTAGGACAGATAGAGGTGCCCCCAGGAGAACATGATGTCCTTCTGCTCCAGCTGGGTGGTCGCAGGCAGCACGATGTCGGCATATTTGGCGGTGTCGGTGAGGAAGTGCTCGCTGACGACCGTGAACAGGTCCTCTCGCGCCAGTCCGCGCTCGAGCCTGTCCTGCTCGGTGACCATGGCCATCGGATTGGCGTTGTAGACGAACAGCGATCTGATCGGCGGTCCCTCGGGCAAGTCGCCCGTCAATGCTGCGCCGAGACGCCAGGTATTGATCACGCGCATCTTGGCGGGCTGCAGGTCGGGACGCATCAAATTCGGCCAGTTGACCGGAAATGCCCAGATCGGAAGCTGGAGCAGACCGCCTCCGACATGCTTCCAGGCACCGATCAAGGCGGGCAGGCACGCGATGGCGCGAACCGTCTGTCCGCCGCCGGCATGGCGCTCCACGGCAACGCCGATCCGGACGACCGCCGGCGGCGTGGTCGCATATTCGCGTGCAAGCCTGATGATGTCTTCGGCCGGAATGCCGGTCTCGCTCGCGGCGAACTCCGGCGTGTAGGTCGACGCTCGCGCTGCGAGCTCATCGAATCCGATGGTGTGCTTATCGATATAATCGCGGTCGATCAGCTGTTCCTTGATGACGACGTGAATCATGGCCAAGGCCAGGGCGCAATCGGTCCCCGGGCGGATCTGGAGATGCCAGTCGGCCAGGGCCGCGGTTCGGGTCCGGACCGGGTCGATCACGACCAGCTTCGCACCGCTTTTTTTCGCCTTCTCGATGAACGGCCAATGATGCGAGTTGGTGCTCAGCGTATTGCAGGCCCAGAGGATGATGTACTTGGAATGAACGAAGCTCTCGGGGTCGACGCCCGGCGTATGCCCGATCGTCATCATGTAGGCGGTGCACGAAGCCGAATCGCAGAAGGTGCGTTCGGAGACCGAGGCGCCGAGCTTGTTGAACAGGGGATCGCCGACATTGAGGCCATTGATGATGCCCTGCGTGCCGAGATAGCTATAGGGCAGGATCGCCTCGGCGCCGCTCTCGGCGATGATTGCCTTCCACCGCGCCGCGATCTCGCCGACGGCTTCATCCCAGGAGATGCGCGCGAAGCTGCCGCTCCCTTTCGGACCCACGCGCCTGAGCGGATAGAGCACGCGCTGGTCGCTGTAGACCCGCTCCTCGTAATTGTTCACCTTCACGCACAGCCTGCCCCTGGTGAAGGGATGGTCGGGATTGCCCCGAACGGCGATCGCTTTGCCGTCCTCTACGGTGGTGAGGATCGAACAGGTATCGGGACAGTCATGTGGGCATGCACCAACGACTATGCTCTGGGCCATATGCGCTCTCCTCCGTATCTTACGGACAACCTTGGTGCATACTGCCAACCATCGGAGCGGCTGGATTTATCCTGAACTGCGGAACGTTGTTCCTGGCCTGCGGACATCAGCAGGCTTGACCGTTCACCCGTCCGTCGCTGATACTTGGCACGGGTGTTGCTTGACATGACCGGCGTCTCAGGCGTGAGCCGCCGCTTTCTTGCAATCGAGAGGAGGGCGTAATGGGCCAAGTCCTCGGACACTCGGTCGACAAGTACGTCACCGGGAAAATGTTGCAGACATCGGGCGAACGCTGCTGGTCGAACCTGCTAGTCGAACGCTGGACCCACGAGGCCGGCGAGCTGCCTCCCCTGACGCCTCGCGATACTGAGGTTGCTGTCCTGTTGAACGGACATAGCTTGGTTGATCGCATCGGCAGCGGGATGCGTCAGGTGACGCATGGTCAGCCGGGAACCGTCTGGCTCTGCCCTTCCGGTATCACGGAAGAATTCATCAACGTCGCCGAGCCGCTTCAGAACGTTCTGCACATCTTCCTCCCCGGTCGATCTTTCGAGGAGACGTTGCTGCGCGACCTCGATATTGATCCCAAGTGGGTGGAGCTGCGTTACGAAGCCATCGCGCAAGACACGTTCATCAATCAGATCGCGGGCCAGATTCTGCAAGAGCTAAATCACGAAAGCTCGTCCGGACGTCTTCTCATGGAGACGCTCGGAGTCGCTCTCTCTGCGTATCTCGTACACAAATACTCAGCCGCCGAGATTCGCCAGCCGCCGGCGCGAAACACGGACAAGCCCCTGGATACGCGTCGGCTGGCGCGCGTGGTGGAATTTATCCGCAGCAACCTCGATGCTGAACTCACCGTCACGCAAATGGCGTCGGTCGCCTGCATGAGTGCGGCCCACTTCGCACGCAGTTTCCGGCTCGCCACCGGATCCCCGCCGCACGAGTTTGTCAGCCTTCAACGCCTTGCCCTCGCAAAAATGCGCCTGCTCAGCGAAGGCAGTCAGATTTCCGAGATCGCCTTGGCCGCCGGCTTCTCGTCGCAAGCGAACTTTACCAGAGCCTTCCGCAAGGCGCTGGGTGTTACGCCAGCGCAATTTCGAGCCCAGAAGGCACGTCCAGCCCCTTAGATTTTCGGCGACGCGAGCGTCCCTGTCTAAATTGTAAGGTTGCAAAGTTCTGAAGGCGATAGGCGCTCAACCCGGCTCGGGCGCTACCATCCGGTGCACGACATCGCAGGAAACCGTAGCCTGGCGTAAAAAATCGTAGCCCATGGTAGCGGGGGAGGGACTCGAACCCCCGACCCCAGGATTATGATTCCCGTGCTCTAACCAGCTGAGCTACCCCGCCACGGACTCGCGATCGGCGGCATAGAAGCCGCTGCTGCGAACGCGCGGGATATAAAGAGTGGCACACGCACCTGTCAAGCAAAGGCGGACGGAGCCGCAAACTATTGCAGCCAGAGGCTATTTCGGCCTGATTGATTGGTCGCCGCCGGGGCTGCCGGGCGGCGGAATCACCGGCGTGTTGCCGCCTTGCGGGGTCGGCGCACGCATTTCGGGGTCGACACCGGCCGGCGGACACAGCACCCCGTCGGATTTGGCGAGCTTGTCGGCCAGCGGCTGGGCGGCCTGCCCGGTGGTGGTTCCCTCCGGCGCCGCAACGCCCGGATGCGAAGGCTGCTGCGGCGCGCAATTCGCGGCGGCGCGCTGTGGCGCCGGCGGCGCGGTCTGTGCCGGCGGCGTGGCGGGCGTCGGCGGCGCCTGCGCCTCGGCAACAATGGGTGCCAGCATCAGCACACAGGACAATGCGAGCGTGCGATGGGCGCGTGTTCGATTGATCCTCATGACAAGAAAACCGGGACGACGCGCCGATGTTCCCGGTCAAAATCACATCAAGCCTCACGATTTGCGGAAGCGGATCAGCGAGAAATGCCCCATCGGCGGCATCGGCCGGCGTTCCGCGAGACTGACGCCGCCATGCTTCGCCGCCCAATTGGTCAGCCGCTCCCATGGAAATTCCGGACGCCAGCCGAGCCGCCGCGCCAGCGGCGCGAAGGCGAGCTCGAAGATGCGGCGCGGGCCGCTCTCGGCGCCGATGTGATTGACCAGGATCAGCTCGCCGCCCGGCTTCAGCACGCGGATGAAATCGTCGAGCGTCGCCTCGGGATCGGGCACCGCGGTGATGACGTATTGCGCGACCACCGCATCGAAGAACGAATCCGGGAATGCGAGGTGCTTGGCGTCCATCACCGCGAGCGTCTCGACATTGCTGAGGCCCAGCGCGCGCACGCGCTTCAGCGCCCGCCGCAGCATCGGCTCGGAAATATCGACGCCGCAGAGTTTTGTGGTGCGCGCATAGTCCGACAGCGACAGTCCGGTGCCGACACCGACATCGAGCACGCGCCCGCCGATCCGGTCGGCTTCCGCGATGGTCGACTGACGGCCCTGATCGAACACCTTGCCGAACACCAGATCGTAGATCGGCGCCCAGCGGCCATACGCCTTTTCGACCCCGTCGCGGTCGATGTCCCCAGCCATTCCCCTGCCCCGAATTCAGCTTTGTTTGTGCATGATCGCTTCGGAAAACCGGTTCCCACTTTTCCGGATCATGCGCTATCCGCGAACTGCTTCCGCGAGCGGCGCGACTGTATCGCGCATCACGCCTCGCGCCGCGCGGCTTGCGCTCGCACTTCTGATGAACCCGCCGCCGAGCACACGCGCCTGCCCGGACGGCGCATCGTAGAACACGCAGGCCTGGCCGGGCGAGACGCCCTCCTCGCCGGCGACGAGCTCGACCTCATAGCCGCCATCGACCGCGCGCAGCCATGCCGGCTGCGGCGCGCGCGTCGACCGCACGCGGACATAGATCTCGATACCCTCGCCGATCACGCGATCCAGCGCACCATCGCCGATCCAGTTGACGTCGCGCAGCGCGATGCGATCCATCCGCAGCGCCTCGCGCGGCCCGACCACGACCCGGCGGGTCGCCGCATCGAGCTTGACCACATAGAGCGGGTGGCCTGAGGCGATGCCGAGACCCTTGCGCTGGCCGACGGTGAAATGAACGATGCCCTGGTGCTGACCGATGACATTGCCGGCGAGATCGACGATATCGCCCGGCGCGATCGCATTCGGCTTCAGCCGTCCGATGATGTCGGTGTAGCGGCCGGTCGGCACGAAGCAGATGTCCTGGCTGTCCTGCTTGTCGGCGACCTCGAGATCGAAGCGCCGCGCCAGCTCGCGGGTCTGCGGCTTGGTCATGTCGCCGAGCGGGAAGCGCAGGAAGTCGAGCTGCTCGCGGGTGGTGGCGAACAGGAAATAGCTCTGGTCGCGATCGGCATCCGCTGCGCAAACCAGCGAGCGCGATCCGTCGGCAAGCCGGCGCGAGGCGACATAGTGTCCGGTGGCCAGCGCCTGTGCGCCGAGCTCGCGCGCAGTCGCGAGCAGATCGCGGAACTTGACCGAACGGTTGCACTCGATGCACGGCACCGGCGTTTCGCCGAGCGCGTAGCTGTCGGCGAAATTGTCGATCACCGATTGCTTGAAGCGGCTTTCGTAATCGAGCACGTAATGCGGGATGCCGATCCGCTCGGCGACATTGCGCGCGTCGTGGATGTCGCGGCCGGCGCAGCAGGCGCCCTTGCGATGGGTCGCAGCGCCATGGTCATAGAGCTGCAGCGTGATCCCGACCACGTCATAGCCCTGCGACTTCAACAGCGCAGCCGTCACCGACGAGTCGACGCCGCCGGACATGGCAACGACGATCCGTGTGTCTTCAGGGCGGCCTTCAAGATCCAGACTGTTGAGCATCTCTAAGCGGTCATTGGTCACTGTCGCGGCGAGCCTATGCGCTCCGCGACGAAATTGGAAAAAGCCTTTGTCCAGAAAGCCTTAGAACGCGTCCAGGGCCGGTCGGTCGGTTCGGGACGCGTCGGAGGCCACCTTTAATATAGGCCGTATTCCGGCGAGGCAATCCAGCGCAAGTGATGCCTTGCCGCGCGCGGACGGCAAATCTTGCCGCCGGGCAAAAACGGGGCCTGCCGGGAACCGGTTCCAGGCCGCCGTCGCCACTCATAACCAACTGAAATAACTCAATATTTATTGCACCCGCCCGTTGGCCCGCTCCTTGCTGACAAAACGCCGGAAGTCTCATTTGCGAGGTTTGGCAGTGGTCAGCGTCACGTCGGAAGCATTGGCAGGCCGGTCTTTTCAGGGCGCGACGCGGTCGTCGCGGCCCGATCCCGCCGCGCAGGCAGGGAACGACGGTTTTGCCGCGCTGGTCGACAGCAACACTGCGTCCGCAAGCGACAACAGCCGTTACGACTCCCAACCGGCGCCCGCGCGGCGGTCCGATGATTCGTCTTCGACGACCGACGCACGTTCCCGCGACAACAGCACTGCGCCGGACCGGACGTCGCGAGACCCCGGCAGTTCGCGCGACGACACCAAGGTCGATAACGACAGCGATAGCGACGCGCCGCGCAAGACCAAGTCGAAATCGAAATCGGACGACTCGAAGTCGAGCACCGATACGCAATCCACCGGCGACAAGGCCACGACGCAAGCGGCGCCGCAGGCGGATCCATCCACCACGGCAACGGCCAACGCCGTGGTTGCCGTTCCCGTTGCCGCTGCAACGGCGACCGACCCGGCCGCGACGGCGACCGCGCCTTCCGGTCAGTCCGCCGCGCCTCTCGCGATCGCGGCTGCGGCCATCGCAGCAAGCTCGGCGATCGCCGGTACCGGTGCCGCCGCCGGCACCGGAGCGCCAGCCGGCGCCGACACCGCAACCGCGGCGACCACCGCCGCGAATGCCGACAAGGTCGCCAAGGCGGCCGGCGTCAAGAGTGAGGGACAGGTCGCCGCCACCGATACGGCAACGGCTGCGGGCGCTGCGACCGCGACCGGCGATGCGACACTCGCCGCCACCGTCGCCGCGGGAACGCCTGCGACCAAGACGACACCGCAAGCCAAGGTGCAGCTGACCCAGAAGGATGCGGTTGCGACGGCACCTGCCAGCCAGGACGGCACAGCCCAGGGCAGCAACAACACCGCACAGGCAGCTCCGACCAACATCGTTCCCGCCGTTGCGCAGCCGGCTGCGGTTGCCGGCAAGGCGAAGGCCGACGCAGACGGCGCAGCGGATGCAATCAAGGCCGATGCGAGCGGCGACGGCAAGGCCGCGCCGACGGCCGGCGGCCAGGCCACTGCGCAGACCCAGGTCACGACGCCCGATCCCAGCGCGCAGGCGGCGAATGCACTCCAGCCACAACTCGCCACCCAGACGACGCCGTCGGCGACCGCGCAATTGACCGTGACCAACGCCGCGCAAAGCGCCGCCGTGCCGCTCAGCGGGCTTGCGATGCAGATCGCCGCCTCCGCCAAGAGCGGCAAGAGCCGCTTCGAAATCCGGCTCGACCCGGCCGAGCTCGGCCGCATCGATGTCCGCATCGATGTCGATCGCAATGGCCAGGTGACCTCGCATCTCACCGTCGAACGCCCGGAAACGCTGTCGATGCTGCGCCAGGACGCCAACCAGCTGCAGCGCGCGCTCGACAATGCCGGCCTGTCGACCGGCAATGGCGGATTGCAGTTCAGCCTGCGCGACCAGTCGCAGTCGGGGCAGAACAACAACGGCCAGCCCAATCCGAACGCCCATCGTTTGATCGTCGCCGAAGAGGACAGCGTTCCCGCCGCCGCGGCAGGGCGCTCCTACGGCCGCGCAAGCAGCGCCCTCGGCGGCGTCGATATCAGAGTGTAAGGAGTTCACCATGGCAGTCGATGCAACCATGCCAACGCCCGTCGTCTCGGCACCGGGCACCAGCAACGGAACGAGCTCCGGCAGCAGCAGCACGGGCAGCGGCCTGACGACCTCGTCGCAGGGCATCGCCGACAATTTCCAGACCTTCCTGACGCTGCTGACGACGCAGTTGCAGAACCAGAACCCGCTCGATCCGCTCGATACCAACCAGTTCACCCAGCAGCTCGTGCAATTCGCCGGTGTCGAACAGCAGCTGAAGTCCAACGATCAGCTCAAGCAGCTGATCGCAATCGAGAAGAGCGCACAGTCGACCCAGGCGCTGGTCTATGTCGGCAACACGGTCGCGGTCGACGGCAGCAAGACCCAGCTCGACAAATCCGCGACGTGGAATCTGGTGTCTCCGCAAGCCACCAGCGCCACCATCACGATCACGAGCTCGACCGGCCAGACCGCCTACTCCGGCAATTTCAATCTGAAGCAGGGCAATGCCAGCTTCGTCTGGGACGGCAAGGGCAACGACGGCACGCAATGGCCCGCCGGCTCCTACACGCTGACCGCGACCGGCAAGGATTCCAAGGGCAATGACCTTGCGATCTCGACCGAGATCCAGGGCATGGTCGACTCCGTCGACCTGACCGCCTCCCCGCCGCTGCTCTCGATCGGCGGCCAGACCTACACCACCGACAAGATCAAGCGCGTGGTGCGCGGCGCGACCGGCGGCAGCAGCAGTTAAGCGACGCTCCCGGCCGGCCCGATCGCACGCCTTCCCCACGCGGATAGCCAAGCACTCGGTGTCATCACTCCGTAGGCGGGTGATCCAGTATTCCGGAGACGGTTGTGCTTGAGACGAGAGGCCGCGGCGTACTGGATCGCCCGGTCATGTGTTTAGACCGGACAGATCACGGACAGGTGTTCGGGGACATAGCTGACACATCACAATTGGCTGGATTGGTCGATTCGGGAGGCCGTCCATGCCG
>NZ_VITY01000007.1 GCF_007993935.1 Bradyrhizobium macuxiense
TCCTGTGATGAGGATCGGCTCGGACCGCCCGAGCAACCCTCGGACGCGCAGTGTAGGGCGAGCCACCTCACCGGCAGAGACGGACATACGGTCTTTCCGCTCGTGCTGTCCACCGCCAAGAGCGGCTGGTTCATTCACTCGTCCTGGCGGCATGTCGCCTCGCTGCGGCGGAAGTCGCCCGACCCGGCGGTCGAGATCAGCCCGCAGCTTGCCGCGCAGCGCGGGCTTGTGGAAGGCGACTGGGCCGTGGTGGAGACACAGGGCGGTGCCGTGCGCCTGAAGGTGCGGCTCAACGCGGCGCTCGATGCGCGGGTCGTCGTCGCCGAATTCGGCTGGTGGGAGGATTGTCCGCCGCTCGGCCGCGATCGCTCGGCTGCGGCAGGCGTTCTCACGCGCAATATCAACGCGGTGCTGCATGACGACACGCGCGATCCGGTCAGCGGCTCCGTGCCGCTGCGCGCCATCGTCTGCGATATCAGGCGCGACGGCGTTGCCAGCCGCGGCGTCTGGAGCGGCCAGCGGCGGTTCGTGGTCGGCGAGCGCCGGGCCGAGGCCGATAACGTCATTGCCCTCAGCCTGCTGCCGCTTGACGGCGGTCCGCTGCCCGACTTCCTGCCGGGGCAGCACGTGATGACCGCGTTGCCCGGCGCAACCGAGGCGCGGGCCTATTCGTTGACCGGATCGGGCGATCTGCCGCAGGCGCTGTCGATTGCGGTGAAGGGACGCTTCTTCGACGAAGCCAAGGGCGGCGACGCGCCATTCTTCATGCCGGATCGTCTGCATGGGCTTGCCGTCGGAGATGAGGTTCTGCTGGAGCCGCCGGGCGGCATCTTCACCCCGCCATTGAAAGGGCCGCGGCCGCTGGTCTTCCTCGCGGCCGGCATCGGCATCACGCCGTTCATCAGCCATCTCGAGACGCTGCAACACACAGCGCCAAGGGATCGCGTTGCCGACATCCTGCTGCTCCATGGCTGCCGCAGCAGCCGCGAGCATCCGTTCGCGCGGCGGCTCGCGGAGCTGGAGGCGGCCACGCCGGGGCTGACGCGCGTGACCTTCTACTCGGCGCCATTCGCGCAGGACCCGGTCAACTCGCATGCGTTGCGCAAGGGGCGGATCGATCTCGAACAGGTCAAGCCGTTGCTGGCGCGCCGGCCGCTCGTCTACATCTGTGGCTCGCCGGAATTCGTTACAGCGCAAATCGAGGCCGCAGCGGCGCTCGGTATCCCGCGGTTCGACATCTTCGCTGAAAGCTTCGTGTCGCCGCCGTCGGTGCCGCGCGACCTCGCGCCGCGCACCATCCGGCTTGCCAACAGCAAGCAGAGCTTTTCGTGGGGACCGGAGCAGGGCACGCTGCTCGACGCGGCGAGTGCGGCCGGGGTCGCGCTGCCGAGCGGCTGCCGTGTCGGGCAGTGCGAAAGCTGCGCGGTCGAGGTGGTCGATGGGGAATTCACCCATCTCGGTCCGGTCGATGGCAGCGAGGGCCAATGTCTCACCTGTCAGGCCGTGCCGCTCACCGATCTCACGCTCGCACTTTGATGACCAAACACGATTGAAGACGAACCGCATCACCGGAAGGGGATCAGATTGATGACGAATGCAACGCACGACCAAGCCGTGAGCCTGCGAAAACCTGTCGCGGACAACGTCATGGCGCGGTTTTCGCAGGCCCTGGTGGCGTTCGCCGAGCGCTGGTTCCCGGATGCGTATGTCTTCGTCCTGATCGCTGTGATTGCAGTTGCCGCGGGCGCCATCCTGCATGGCGGTTCGCCACTCGCCGTCAGCCGCGCGTTCGGCGACGGGTTCTGGAATCTGATTCCCTTCACGATGCAGATGGCGCTGGTCGCGATTGGCGGTTACGTCGTGGCGATGTCGCCGCCGGTGGCAGCCGTGCTGGCGCGGCTCGCAAGCGTGCCGAAAACCGGGCGCGGCGCAGTGGTCTTCGTCGGGATGCTCAGCATCTTTCTCTCGCTGTTGAACTGGGGCCTCAGCCTGATCTTCTCCGGTCTCCTGGTGCGGGAGATCGCGCGGCGTACGGATATCCGGCTCGATTACCGGGCAGCCGGCGCGGCCGGCTATCTCGGGCTCGGCTGCGGCTTCACCCTCGGCATCACCTCGTCGGCTGCGCAGCTCCAGGCCAATGCCGGCAGCATTCCGGCATCGCTCCTGCCGATCACCGGGGTGATCGGCTTCTCGGAAACCATCCTGACCTGGCAGAACATGGTCACCGTCGTGATGGTGAGCGTCGTGTCGGCGGCGATCTGCTATTTCACGACGCCGACGGCGGAGCAGGCGAAGACGGCGGAAGACCTTGGCGTTGCGCTCGACGACGATCGCATCGAAGCCAGGAAGCCGGCCCGGCCGGGCGACTGGCTGGAGTTCAGTCCGCTGCTGACGATCCTGATCGCGCTGCTTGCCGCCGGCTGGCTGTGGCAGACGTTCCAGTCGGGCAATCCGCTGATCACGCTGTCGGGGCTCAACACCTACAATTTCGTCTTCCTCATTCTCGGCATCGTGCTGCATTGGCGGCCGCGCAGCCTGATCGAGTCCTTTTCCAAGGCGATGCCGAGCGTCTCCGGCGTGCTGCTGCAGTTTCCGTTTTACGCCGGCATCGCCCAGATCCTGACCAAGGTGCCGAACAGCAGCGGCACCACGCTGTCGGACACGATCGCGCACTGGTTCGTCGGCGCCTCCAGCAATTCCACCGTGTTCTCGTTCCTGGTGGGAATCTATTCGGCGCTGCTCGGCTTCTTCGTGCCGTCGGCCGGTGGCAAGTGGATCATCGAGGCGCCCTACATCATGAAGGCGGCCAACGACATCGGCGCGCATCTGGGCTGGACTGTCATGGTCTACAACATCGCCGAGACGCTGCCGAACTTCATCAACCCGTTCTGGATGCTGCCGCTGCTCGGCATCCTCGGCCTGAAGTCGAAGGATCTGATCGGCTACACGTCGGTGCAGTTCTTCATCCACTTTCCGATCGTGATGCTGCTGGCCGCGATCCTGATGGCGACCTTCACTTATCACCCGCCGATCCTGCCCTGAGCGATCGCGGCCGGGCACCAGGACGCAGAGTGCCCGGCCGGCTCCGTAATTCGGCGGCCCGCTGCCGTCATCACCAGATCTGTGCTGTTTTCCAGGCCGTCGCGAATGCGGTATCGCGCCGGACCGTCATCTTTGGACGGCCATTTCATTGACCGCCGCGCGGTTCGGCTGGATATTGATCCGCGATATCCGTGTTGAAGGTCACCGCAATGAGACACACCCTCCGCAGCCTGATGTGCGACATGCGAAGCCGCATGCAGCATCGCTGCGTCTCGGCGGCGACCGGCGTCTGTTGTTGATCGCTTCGAAAATCCAGAGCACCTGACAATCAGACCGGATCGCCGTCATTCGGCGCGTGAGCACGCATGTCCCAAGCCCAAACGTCCCAAGCCCAAATATCCAAAGCCTACATCATCGAAGTCTCGGATCGCACCGCGGGTATCGTTGTCGGCGATAGCAGCGGCTTCTGCTTCTTCTCCTCCGACCGCGCCTTTGACGGCCTCGACGGCGGCCATTTCGGCTCCGCGCGGGCCGCGGAGCGCGCGGTGAGGGCGCATTTGCAACGCCGCCAGGCGTCATCGAGATCGGCGCCGCGCGCCGGCACCTGAAAGTGGATTGAAGCGAGGCAGATGATCGTTGCGGCTACGCCAGCACGGCTGCCATCAGGCAGCCGCCGTTGGTGCAAAGCCGGTTGTAAGGAGGTGCTGCCCGCGATCCGGCACTAGGCCGGGCAGACCATCGTCAGCAGCAGAAGCGTCGGCGGCTGATCGTCGCCGTTGGCGTGCTCCCAGACCAGCAGGATGTCGTGCCGATCGGCGTTCGGCGCGTTCTTGTCCTGCTCCTTGACGTCGATCTTGATCGGGATCGGCGGTTCGGAGTTGAAGCACTTGCGGACGCTGGCATCCAGCAGGGCGCACTTCGTCAGCGGCACGACACCGGCTTCGTCCTTGGAGAGGGCGGCGGTGCTTGCCTGCGTGGCCAGGTCCAGGCGCGCCTTGCCCATCTCCCGCTGCCACCGCTTGCCGCTTCCGCCCGGCCACTGGTCCCGGGGCGACAGGATCGGCTGATACTGGCCATATTCCAGCGTCTCGATGTCGATATGATCCGACGCCTTAAGTATAGCGACGCTCTTGATCATGTTCTGCAAAGGATAGTAGTGCGCGTTGATGTGATCTTTAAATTGTTGATTATTGAATACTCTTCCGCCCATAGGATTTCCCTTTCATTGTAACTTTGAATTGCTCTGGCTATACGTAAATTATGCAACGCTGGTACGTCGATCGAATAGGTCATGCGGCTCCAGTTGCGCCGCCCGATTTCACTAGCGCCCCGACCTACCACTCAAGACTGTATCCCGTCTAGTTCGACAACCTCTCGGGTTGGCGCGGATGCAGGTGGATTGCACGTCCGGATTGATAAGCAGGTCCCGATGGGTAATCTCTACCCTAGGCTGCTCACCGGGGGGAGCCGGCGATACCGCAGTAGCCTTTGAGAGCAGGGGAATGCTTTGCTTTGCATGCCAGTCGACGATCGGAGCGGACGACAATTGGTGCGCCAAATGCGGTGCTGCGGTAGCTAAGCGCGCGGACCCCGATAGCGAACAACGATTTGTGACGATCCTTCGCGCCGACGTGGTCGACTCGACGGGGCTCGTCGCGGATTTGGACCCGGAAGAGGCGGTCTCGCGCCTGGAGCCGGCCCTGATCGCGATGCGAGGCGCCGTGCGCCAGTTCGGCGGCATCGTCAGCAAGGAGCTGGGTGATGGGCTCGCCGCGGTATTTGGCGCGCCGATCGCTGACGACAACCACGCGCCGCTGGCCTGCCATGCGGCAATCGAACTGGTTCGGCGGGTCGCAGGTTTGGGCGATCCGCGGCTCCAGGTCCGGGTCGGGCTCCATTCGGGGCGGGTGGTGACCTATATGGTCGCCAGCGAGTACTCCAAGGTTTACGAGATCGGCGGGGCGGCTCAGCATCTTGCGGCGCGGCTTGAAGCGGTCGCCGAACCGAACCAGATCTACGCGTCGGAAGCCTGTCAGAACCTTGCCGAGGGCAACGTTCAGTTTGAATATCTGGGTCGGAAGCAACTCAAGGGATTTAGCGAACCCTTACCGATCTACCGCGTCGCCAGCGCAACGGATGTCTCCAGCTGGCGGGTGCGCAGGGCACGAAGCGTTGCGCGGTTCGTCAACCGGCTGAAGGAAACGGCGCGGCTCAGGCAGTTGGCGCACGATGCCGACCCTGATCGGCAAACGGCACTCTTGATCGGCGATCCCGGGATCGGGAAATCGCGGCTGGTGCATGAATTCGTAGACCAGCTCACCCGGGAGGGGTGGCTTCCCATCCACGCCGAATGCAGCCCGAATCTTCAAGGCGCGCCGTTCAGCACACTCAAGGCCCTGTTGCTCTCGATCCTGGAGGGAGCCGCGGCGGACCCGGACGGCTTGGCCAAACTGACCGCGATTCAGCGTTCGGCCATCGATGCCGTGCTTGACCGCCCGATATCGGATCCGGAATGGGGCGAGCTGGAGCCGCACGCACGCGGCCGTGCGATCAGCGAGGCATGCTGTGCGATTGTCGAAGGCTTGGTCGTGCGCCGGCGCGCGGTGATCCTCATCGAGGATCTGCACTGGATCGATCGCGCCAGCGAGACCGTGATGGCCGCCCTCGCTTCGCTGAGGGCACCCGGCCTTCTGGTGCTGCTGACCAGCCGGCCCAATGGAATTCCGGATTGGGTCGAGCGCAGCAACGCTGAAATCACGGCGTTGCGTTCGCTCGATGAGGATGCCGGACGCGAGATGCTGGACGACATCCTGGGTTCGTCGGCGAACATGGCTGATCTGAAGAACCGCGTCGTTCTTCATACGGCGAGCGTACCGCTGTTCATTGAGGAGGTTTGTCGCAGCCTCAAGGACAGCGGAATCCTCCGGGGCCATTGGGGTGAACTGGCGCTTGCGCGTCCGGTCGGTGATCTCGGGATTCCGAGCAGCATTCAGGGCGTCATCGCCACGCGTCTGGATCGCATATCGAAGGAGGAGCGCGCGCTGTTGCAGATTGCGGCGGCGTTGGGACCGTCTTCGACGGAATCCTTGCTGCGTGAGGTGTCCGGCCTGCCGCAAGAGGCCTTTCAGCGCTGCCTGACGGCGCTCGATCGTGTCGAATTTCTCGTGAGGATCGATGTCGAGCAGGACGGCTTGCTCGAATTCCCGCACGAGATGGTTCGTCAGGTGACCTACGACTCGATGGTCGAAAAGCTGCGAGAGAGCGTCCATGCGCGGATTCTTGCGACACTGGAAGGCAATGGCAGTTCGTACGATGAGCCCAGCAAGCTCTGCTATCACGCAATGCGGGCGAAGGATTGGCAAAGGGCCTTTGCCTACGGCAGAACCGCCGCGCGCAAGAGCCTGGCACGATCGGCATTTGCCGATGCGATCAACTACTTCGAGATCGCGATGGCCGCGCTCGACAAGACGCCGTTCGCTCGCTCGCGCGAAGCGGATGCGATCGACCTTCGCATCGAGGCGCGCACGGCGTTCATGAGCGCCGGTAAGGTCGCCGAATGGTTCGATCTCGGAAGGGACGCAGAGGGACGCGCCAACGCAGTCGGCGATATCGGGCGGAAGGTCGCGGCGATGGCGGTCAGGTCTGGGGCCCAGAACTTCTACGGCACGCCGATCGAGGCAATCGAAACCGGCGAGGAGGTTGCTCGCCTGGCCGGGGAATGGGGCAGTCCCGGTTGGCTCAACCTGGCTCAATACAGCCTTGGCCAGGCCTACTTCATCGCTGGCCGGTTCCGTGAAGCTGAACAGATGCTGGGACAAGCCTGCGTCCAGCTTTCCGGGCCGGATGCCAGCGCGCCACCCGGGACGACGCCGAGAACACTTCTGTTGCTCTGTTGCATGATGAAGAGCGTGACCCACACGACGCTGGGAGAGCTCGACACCGGTATCGAATTTCACGAGCGCGCGGCCGCGATCGCCGATGAGAGCAATCGACCGTTTGATCGCGTTGCCGCAGGGTATAGCGGCGGCTTCCTGATGCTCGGCCAGGGCAATCCCGAGGGAGCAGCTGACATTCTGGGGGAGGCTTTCGCGCTCACGCAGAAGTATGGAATTCGCCTCTTCGTGCCGGTTGTCACCTGCCATCTCGGTATCGCATATCTGGAGCAGGGGCGTCTCGATGAAGCGCGGCTGACGCTCATCGAAGCCCGGGAAGAAGCCAGATCGGTCGGCTACACCTCGATCGTGCTGCGAGCTTCGATTTATCTGGCGCTCGCTGTCAGCCGGCTCGGCGATACAGGGGCTGCGCTGAACATGCTGCGCGAGGTGCGAAACACCGCGCGGCAGCAGGGCTTTTCAGGTCTGGAAGCCGAGGCGCTGTTCAGCGAGGCAACGATATCGCCAGCCACGAACGAGAACGAGAGGAACCTGGTTCTCCACCAGTTGCGCATGGCGATCGCGATTGCATCGGACAGTGGCGCGAAGCCGCTGCTGCATCGGGCCGAAGCGCTTCTGAACGGAATGCTCGCCGATTCCCAGTGAAGCGTCTTGCGCCGCTAAAGCACGATGAGGTTAGGTTCAATCATCATCATCGTGCTCTAGCTCATTGTTTGAGCATGATCTCCGCGCAAACGCGTTCCGCGTTTGTCGCGAGGGAAAACCGCTTCGCACTTTTCCGGATCATGCTTTAGGAGGCGGCTGCAAGGGGCGGCGAGACCACCTGCGGTGCCTCGGCGGCCTGCGTGGCGGTCGTCGCCAGCTGGAAGCGGATGCCGTGAACCGAGACGGTCAGCGGGATTGCGCGGAAGTCGTCGTGGAAGGCGCGGATCCGGCGGGCCAGCTCGGCCGGGCCGATGCCGGCGGGAAGCTCGCACATGTCGCGGTACATCTGCCGGGTGCTCT
This sequence comes from Bradyrhizobium macuxiense, assembly GCF_007993935.1. GTDB lineage: Bacteria > Pseudomonadota > Alphaproteobacteria > Rhizobiales > Xanthobacteraceae > Bradyrhizobium > Bradyrhizobium macuxiense_A. The sequence continues at coordinate 7,941 of NZ_VITY01000007.1, forward strand.
TGATGCCGCACCAGGCGATCTCCAGCTCCTCTAGCGGCGAGGGATCACGGGCGAGTTCGCGCGACATCCGCCAGAACAGATGGGCCAGCCGCACATAGGCGATCTGCTCGAGCCCGCGCACGCTGATCTTGTCGGGAATGATGAAGGACTCGACGCCGACGATGGGACCGGAATCGACGCGCGCGGCCATCACATGGGCCGTCGCGCCGAATGTGCGCGCACCGTCATAGAGCGCGAAATGCGCCGGCGCCCAGCCGGGATATTGCGGTGGGCCGGGGTGGAAGTTGTAGGCGCCGTGGCCGAGCGCCGCCAGGATGCTCTCAGGCACGATGACGCTGGTGGTGAAGGCGAGCAGCCGGGCCTCGCGCAGCACCTCGGGCTCGATCGCCGCAAGCTCCTCGGCTGTCACCGCGCAACGGAACGACAGCGCTGGATTGTGCGCCTTCAACAGCTCGGTGAGCGCGAATTGCTGGCTGGCGACTCCGGTGAGAAGGATGATGGTCTTCATGATGTCGATGTCCTTCCCTGCTCTTATTCTGATATCAGCGGCGTTGCCCGGCCATGACGACGACGCTGCCGGCATCGCGGGATTGGCCCACGGTGCGGAACAGGTCGGCCGGCAAGGTCTGCCACGGCGCGATCTCGATGATCCGGTTGTTCGCGCTGGTGGCTGCCGATTTCGCCGCGCGGATATCGTCCTGCCAGGGGCAGAGCGCCAGCTCGAGCCGGCCGAACCCGCCGCAATCGGTGGCGAATGCGCCGGTGACTGCCTCGATGCTGGCAGCCATCTCGCGCGCGTCGCTGGTCGCGATGTCGCGCATGATCACCGTGATTGCGTTATTCGAGGCCGCCTGCGACTTGATCACGATCATGGCGTCGCGGCCGCCGCTGCGGCTGGCGCGCCGGGCGGGGCGCATCGCGACGCCGAATTCGGTGTCGGGTCCGAGATCGCTGTTGTCGGTGGGCAGGTTGTGAACGATCGTCGTATGGCGCGGCGTGCCCGCGTCCTCAATGGGAGCATGGTACGAGCGCGGCAGCCAGACGGTGTCGAGCGCCATCTGCGACGAGGTCAGGCTCCAGGCCTGATCGAGCAGGTAGCCCTCCCAGACCGCGGGATAGGCGGTCGCGATGTGATGCCAGTTGCGCAGCAGCGCTTCGGCGGCCGGGGAACGGCCGACATACAGAGTGCGCGCCGACATCTCCCACCGGTTCCACTTGTGGAGCGCGATGTCGCAATCGAGCAATGACGGCAGCAGCGGCGGCTCGCTGAGCATTGCATCGGCCTCGATGAAGAGCAGCGGCTCGCGGTGCTCTTGCCACATCCGCAGCAAGAAGCCGGACTTCTCGGATGGGCGCATGTGCTCGCCATCGGCGGTGTCGATCGGCACGATGTCGGAGGCGATCTCGAATTCGGCCAGCTTCTCCCGAAGCGCGCGGGCATGGTCGTCGCCGCGGGCGCGCGGATAGCAGGAGACCACGCGCAGCGCTGCGTTGGATCGCGAGCCCCCCGCCGGCGCGATCGGGCGCCAGTTGAGGCCGCCCCACCACATCTCGTGCGGACCGTCGAAGCTCGGCCCGATCGTCCCGAAGTCGGCTAGCTTGGACTTCAGGAAATCGAAGGCGGGATTCTCGCCGAACGGGACAACGACTGCGCAGTCGGTGCGGAGCGACCGGTAGAACAATTCGGCGGCGGGGCCGCTCGGCGGTTCAACGACGATGATGACGCCATGGTCCCGCCCCGGCACCGAGCTGGCCCGATGGACGGTCGCGCCTCCGAGCTGGTCGGACAGCCATGCGAGCCGCCGGCGCTGTGCAGCGCTCATCCGGATGCCGTCGGCCGCCAGTAATTGATCGAAATTCGTCTGCAAGCCGTCCGCTTGCGCCGTGTCAGCCGAAATCATGCCCGCGCTACCCCTCGTTAACGTTCTACGGGCGGGGCGGCCAGATCAGGCGGACAAATCAGTTGCCGTCGATTGCCTGCGCGCCGTTGCCCGCGCGCCAGGACAGCGTGGCAGAGGGGGCCCCGTTGCCGTCACGATCCTCGACCGCAAGGATGCGGTCATGGTCGAGCGCGGTCAGCGCGATCGTGTAGATTGCAACATCGTCTTGGAAGCCGTCGACCGGGATCAGCAGCATGCCGTCGTCACCGGCGGCGCGGAACTGACGGCCGCTCCTTTCCAGGCCGGCGTCCATGAGCCGTGTTTCCGCGATCGTCCTCACGTTCGAACTCTCCGCAGCCTTCGCGGCGCTCTCGCCGTATTGCACCGTGATGCCATGGAGCATTCCGTGACGGGTGAACTTTGCCAGCGGCAGCGCGATGGTCGCGACCGCCATGCGGCGCGACAGCGGAACCCGCAGGCGGAGGTCGCCGAGCCCGGTATGATAGACGCTGACGGATTCCAGCGATGCCTCGCCGTCGCGCCCGAACAGGCCGACCTGCAAGGTCCCGCATTGCGCCTCGCCGAACACGTTCGCGGGCAGACGATTGGCGCCGAACAACGTGTAGAGATAGGCGTGCGACGGCGACAGCGCAGCAAAGCTGCCGGCCAGCCACATCGGCGGGGCCGGGGCCGTGCATGCCGTCGAGAGTCCGCGGGCGATGATGCAATCGTTGATGAAGTTGGCGTCGAGCAGCGGCGCCAGCGCCTGCGTGCCGAGGTTGACGTCATGCTTGATGCCGCCAAGCAGCACGAGCTCGTCGTCATCGGGCAGCAGCAGCAGGCGTCCGAGCACGGCAGCGGCCCAGCGTGCCGCAACAATGGGATCCGCGTCGGGCTGCAATGCGTAGCGCGGTGCCAGCTCCCGGGCGCGCGCTGTATAGGCGAGTGTCCCGGATTGCACCTCGTTCGCCAGCGCGAGCTGAGCGGCCGGGCGCTGATCGCCTTCGCGCAACACCTCGCCGCCGCGATAGTCACGCGCCGATCCCTCATCAGAGCAGCAAAGCTGCTCCAGCAACGCGACGTTGCGGATCAGCATGCGCTTGACGTGCGGCGTGACGATCCGGTCCGAGATCAGGCCTTCCGCGGTGTCGTCATCGGCGATGTCGTCGAAGGCATCGTCGAGCGTCAGCAGATAGGCGCCATGCAGGCGGATGCGAATGCCCTCGCGATCGAAGATGCGCCGCAGCGACTTCTGTACGCTTGCGGAGTAGCCGAGGTCGACGAGGATCAGGTCGGTGCAGCCGTCGAAATCCGCGATCTTGGCGCGAAGATAGGAGAGCAGGCGCGCGCGGACGCCGGCGGCGATATCGGTGATTTCGCGCGGGTCCATCAGATCGGGCAGGGCGTCGGCGAGCTCGCGGCCGCTCGCAATGCCGTCGGGATACTGCGCGAAGAACTTCATCACGGCAGGTGGCTGTACCTTGACGATGTCGACGAAGGTCGGCGCGTCGATCCTGACGACGCGGCTCAGCAGCTCGCTGAGAGGCTCGAGCGTATCGGCGGACCCGACCAGGCTGACGCGGCGATTGATCTCGACATAGGCGCCGGTTTCGCCATGGCCTGATTGCCAGACGCGGTACGACAGCAGACCGTCGCGGCCGAGGAATCCGACCGCGACGCGCGCGCCCTCGCGCGCCAGCGCAGCGCGCCGCGCTTCGATGAATGCGTCGAACGATGCCATGACAGGGCCGAGCACGGTCACGCCAAGATTGAAAGCCGGAGAATGCTCTGCGCTCCGTGCGCTCACCACGCGCCGCAGCGTGCGTGCGCCGCAATCGAGCCGCGACGGCTGATCGGGACACAGCAATTCGAACACTGATGTTTCGCGCTGAAGCTTCGATGCCAGCGCCGCGCTGGCCTGCGGATAGTAGCGCGGGCGGATGCCGTAGCGGCCGGCGCCCTTGATGTCGGCGTTGTGATTGTCGCCGATGTGGAACGAGCTCGTCGCATCGACGCCCTGCTCGGCGAGATAGGCCTCGAACAGCGCCTCGCTCTTGCTGCTGCCGTGATCGCAGGATGCGTAGAGGAAATCCCAGCTCAGTCCCGGGCTGCAGGACCGCAGCAGCTGCGCGAGCTGGTCGGTGCTCCAGTAGGTGTCGGAGATGAAGCCGGTGCGGAAACCGCCGCGCCTCATGTCCATATATTGCTCGAGCATTTCCGGATTGACGCGACACAGCTCGAGCTCGGCTTCGAACTCGATCTGCGCGAGATCGCGGCTCAGGTCGAACAGCCTGAACGGAAAGTACTTATAGATATCGGTGATGCGCACTTCGGTGGAGCCGCTGCGCTCCAGCGCCAGCTTGCGCGCACGCGCCTCCGCCTGGATTCGATGCTGAACGAAACTGACCGACATGTTCGGAAATTTTTCAGCAATGCGCGAAAGCTGAAAAACCCTTTCAAATATGCCATCCGGCGTCGTGCAGGCACGCAACAGAAATGTATCGAAAACATCGAACGAACATGCAGAAACATTCTGCGCTCGACGCGTTGCGTCGACCGTCATGATCGTCATGCGCAAAATTCCCGCCAGTCCTCATGCGTTGAACGCTTGCGTGAGACAAATCAGGCGCGATGATTCAAAAAAGTTGATGCGGGATTCGAAAACGCGCGCTTCGCGACTGACAGATTCAAAAAATCCGATAACGTCGAAATAGTGATTCGGAAAAAATTGCCTAGTCGCAATCGTCGAATGCAAGATGGCGACCAACGGCGATGGATCACTCGCATGCTCCGCGCATGCATGTGTTCGCGTAGCGTTAGTTGATGTGACAACAGCGATTTCCGGCGCGACGAACTTTTCCGCGGGCATGCGAGGCGATGCTGAACGACTGCTCCAGACTCCGTAGAATTGCTGGCTGCGCTTCCGCGCAGCGGCAGCTTTTGCCGGGCGGTCGGCAAAAACATCCAGCTAAGCATTTGAAAAACAACGAAAAAAATTCGCCTGGTTTGCTCGGCCCCTCCGTTCAACGCTCAGAAGCCGCATGGGATGTGTGCCTGCGGCGTTGGTTGGAGAGCGGCGGATGAGTTACGCGCTTGATGTGATGGCAGCAGTCGAGGTGGAGGCCACCGCGGCCGCGGCTGCGCCGGTCGAAGCTGCTGCTCCCTGGAGCAGCGTCCCCACGGTTGCCGATGCGGGCCCGCTCGACACCGTCGAGATCCAGGACGAGGACAAGGACCTGCTCGACCGCCTCGCCGCCGGCGACGAGGCGGCATTTCGTGCTCTCGTCGAACGCCATGTCGATCGCGCGTACGCGATCGCGCTGCGCATCGTCGGCAACGCCGCAGATGCCGAAGACGTGGTGCAGGATACGATGCTGAAGGTGTGGACGCATCGCGGCCGCTGGCAGCATGGCCGCGCCAAGTTCTCGACCTGGCTCTATCGCGTCGTCAGCAACCGTTGCATCGATCTGCGCCGCAAGCCGCGCACCGAGAACGTCGACGTCGTGCCGGAGGTCGCCGACACGCAGCTCGACGCAAGCACGGTCATCGAGCGCAACGAGATCGGCAATCTGCTGGAGGTCGCGATGCAGCGGCTGCCCGAGCAGCAGCGCGTCGCGGTGATCCTCTCGTATCACGAGAACATGAGCAACGGCGAGATCGCCGAGGTGATGGACACGACCGTGGCCGCAGTGGAGTCGCTGCTCAAGCGCGGGCGGCAACAGCTGCGCGAGATGCTCAAGCGGCACGAACGTGACCTGCGCGGCGCGTTTACCGACTGCTAACCATAAATTTCGGCTTCTGAAGATTTCGCGCCTGACCACCGGCGGCCGACCCGTTTGATCGGGCGGACGGGGGCTGGAACCGCGTCACCTCACTTTTCACGATGCGGCATGCCATGCCCCATCAGCACAGGAGCTACTCATGCCCGCAATTTCCACCAACACCGCCGCCAACTCCGCGGTCCGTTACCTCAACATCAACTCGCAGCAGGAAACCAGCGCGCTGTCGAAGCTGTCGAGCGGCTCGCGCATCACCTCCGCTTCCGACGACGCAGCCGGCCTTGCGATCTCAACCCGCATCTCTTCTGACATCACGACGCTGCAGCAGGCCGCTACCAACGCCGCGCAGGCGACCTCGATCCTGCAGACCGCCGACGGCGGCGCCTCCAACATCTCGGACATCCTGGCCCGCATGAAGTCGCTGGCCTCCGAGTCCGCCTCCGGCACCGTCGCGGACTCCAGCCGCGCCTACATCAACTCGGAATTCACGCAGCTCAAAGGCGAAATCGACTCCATCGCAAGCGGCACCCGCTACAGCAGCCAGAGCTTGCTCGATGGTTCGAGCGTGTTCTCCTCGGGCGTCTCGGTGCTGGTCGGCTCGACCTCGGCCGACACCATCACGATCACCCTGACCAGCCTGACGGCGTCCTCGCTCGGCGTGACCTCGCTCGACGTCTCCAGCCTGTCGAGCGCCACCAGCGCGATGTCGGCTCTCGACAGCGCGATCGACACCGTGTCGTCCGCCCGCGCCGAGATCGGTGCCCAGGAATCGCGCTTCAACTTCTCGGCCGACTCGATCTCGACCCAGACCCAGAACCTGCAGTCCGCCAATTCGGCGATCAAGGACGTCGATATCGCCTCCGAACAGGCGACGCTGTCCTCGGCCGAAGTGAAGACCCAGGCTGCGGTCTCGGCGGAAACCGCGGCGAACCAGATGCCGCAGTACCTGCTGAAGCTGCTCGGCTAATTCGACGGACAAATCGGGCCGGCATGATGCCGGCCCGATTTCTATTGCGGCGGAAGTGTCGATATGACGGTTAGCAGCGCCACCTCGGGCACCTCGAGCACATCAAGCACGACGTCGGCGAGCTCCGCCAGCACGGTGACCACGACCGGCACCACCAATTCGGCCAGTATCGACTGGAGTGCCCTGATCGAGGCCGAGGTCAACGCCAAGCTGGCCGCGGCGACCACGATCACCACGTCGATCACCGCCAACCAGGCCAAGATAACGGCCTACCAATCCCTGCAGACCGAGCTGTCGACGCTGGCCACCGGGCTGTCGTCGCTCAGCACCTCGATCATCAACTCGATCGCCACCAACGCGTTCGCCACGCGTTCGGCAACGATCGCCTCCACCGGCGACGTCAGCGCGTCCTCGGCGCTCAACATGAGCGTCAACAGCGGCTCGGCCACCGGCGATCACACGCTCCAGATCACCCAGCTCGCGACCGCGCAGAAAGTGATCGGCTCCTCGCAGTCGAGCACGTCGACGGCGCTGGGCCTCGCCGGCACGTTCTCGCTCGGGCTGGCCGGCGGCAACAGCACGGCGATCTCGATCACCAGCGGGATGTCGATGCAGGATGTCGTCGACACCATCAACGCCCAGACCTCGACCACCAATGTCCAGGCCTCGATCGTTCAGGTGTCGAGCGAGTCCTATGAGATGGTGTTGACGGGGACCCAGGACGCCGCAAACATCACCTATTCGTCGACCTCGGGCGACGACATCCTGAACAAGCTCGGCGTCACCGACACGACGGGAGCCTTCACCGACGTGCTGCAGAAGGCGCAGTCCGCGCAATTCACGCTCGACGGCATCGCGCTCACCCGCAACACCAATGATATTTCCGACGTGCTGTCGGGCGTCACCTTCGATCTGCTGCAGCCGACGCCGAGCGGCACCAGCCTGAACATCAGCATCCAGACCGACACCAGCCAGATCACGTCTGCGCTGCAGACCTTCGTCACCAACTACAACGCGTTTCGCGACCAGGTGATCGCGCAGTCGGCGCAGAATTCCGACGGCACGGCCGCATCGAGCGCGGTGCTGTTCGGCGACAGCACGATGCGCGATATCATGACCCAGCTCCAGCAGGTGCTGAGCGGCTCGGTCAACGGCATGACGATGGCCGATCTTGGCCTGTCGTTCAACGAGAGCAACGAGCTGCAGCTCGACACCGGCACGCTGTCGACCGTGCTGACGCAGAATCTGGCGGGGGTCACCAAGCTGCTGTCGGCGCAGACCACGACGTCGTCGAGCCAGCTGAACGTCGTCAACACCGGCACCTCACCGCAATCCTTCACGCTCGACGTCACGGTGGATTCGACCGGCACGCTGAGCGGCGCATCCGTTGGCGGCGACAGCTCCGGCTTTTCTGTGGTCGGCAACACCATCATCGGCAATTCGGGCACGATCTACGCCGGCATGGCGTTCACCTACACCGGCTCGACCTCGCAATCGATCACCGTGTCGTCGACATCGGGTCTTGCGTCGCAGATCTACCAGCTCGCGCACACCAGTGCCGGGACCACCGGTCAGCTGCAGACGCTGATCACCAATCTGCAGTCGCGCGACACCGATCTGCAGTCCCAGGTCAGCGACATCCAGAGCAATGCGGCGACGTTCAAGGCGCAGCTGCAGCTCCAATACGCCAATTACCAGGCCGCCATCGAAAGCGCGAACAACACGCTGGGCTACCTGAGCGCCCTCCTGAACGCATCATCGAGTAAATAATGACCCAGAATGCAATGGCCTACCACGCCAACAATGCCTATCGATCCGCCGCGGTGGCGGTGCCGCCGTTGAAGGCGGTGGTGATGCTGTGCGACGGCGCCATCACGTTTTTGCAGAAGGCGCTGGATGCGCAGGAGGCGAAGCGCTTCGAGGAAGGGCATGCCTATCTGACGCGGGCGACCGCGATCCTGCGCGGGCTGAGCCACCATCTCGACGTCACCCGCGGCGGCGCGATGGCCGATCGGCTGTTCCGGACCTACAATGCCCTGATCATTGCGTGCCTGCGCTCCTACGGCCGGCCGCATGCGAAGGAGAATTTCCGGCGCATCATCGCCAGCCTGACGGAACTCCGCGACGCCTGGAAATTCGTCGAGGCAACCGCCGGCAAGGCCAGGACGCTCGACAAGACACCCGACAAGACGCTCGAATCAGCCGCCGGCCGCTGAGCGCGGGGAAGGCGCGAATCACTCGGCGAAGCGGCTTCTTCGGTGAGGGCAGGGCGTCCGGGCAGGCGTCCTGGTGGGGAAAATGGCCGCCCGATGAGCACCATGCTGGACCTGACGCGCCGGCGGCGGAAATTGATTTCCGCCGTCCCCCGAATGCTTTATGACGGCCTTGGCGACGAGGCTGGATCTGCGCGCGGGATGGACGTTGCGACATTCGAGGACCTGATCGACCGGCTGGGGGAGGATCTGTCCCGCTGGCCCGACGATCAACGCCTTGCCGCCGCCCAGCTGCTCGCCTCCTCGGCCGAGGCGCGGACGCTCTATGAGCAGGCCAGCACAGTGCGCCGGGCGCTCGCGGCCCCGCCGGTTCGTGCCCCCAAGGGCCTCGCCGACCGCATCGTGACCGCGGCGGCGAAGCTCCCGCAAGAGAAATTGCCCCAAGAGGGACCGCCGCAAGCGCAGGCCGCTGAACCGCCGTCGCCCGAGGCGCAGCCGAACGATGCGCAAAGCCAAGGCGAGTCCGCCCAGCAAGGCAAGGTGCTGCCGGCTCTGTTGCTGGCGCTATGCCTGTTGCCCACGTTGGCGCCGCCGGCATTGATGCTCGGCGAACCGGATCTGCCGATCAGCCTCTCGCTCTAAGCTCTCCGCATCTCCTTGATGGCAGGCCGTGCGTTCTCGCGGCGACTTGGCCTGTGCGCGTTTGCAAGCTTCGAGACTGCGGCCGATCGGCAAATTCTGCCGATTAATCAAGCGATTCCGCGCCGATGAATCCGCGCCTGAAATCGGCGCCTCATCCGTTTTATCTGCGAACGACTTCACGATCCCAATGTTCCAACGCGTTCCGCCGCCTTAGCCCGCGGCGAAGAGAGCCTTGTCATGACCGTTTCCTCGGCAACCTCTGCTGCAACCTCCGCCGCCTCGAGCTCGTCGTCGAGTTCGTCAACGAGCGCGTCGATGGGGATGAGCTCCACCGATTTCCTCAACCTGCTGGTCAGCGAGCTGCAGAACCAGGATCCGCTGAACGCCACCAGCACGACCGACTTCATCAACCAGCTCACTTCCTACGCCAACTTCACCGAACAGCAGTCGACCAACGCCAGCATGACGTCGCTCGCGAGCTCGTTCTCGAGCCTCGTGACGCTCAACTCGGTCAACTATATCGGCCACACCGTCGAGGCGAAGACGAACACGGCGGAGCTGACCAACGGCTCGGCGACATTCGGCTACTCGCTCACCTCGGCCGCTTCGAACGTCGCGATCACGATCCAGGATTCGTCGGGCAACACGGTGTGGGGCGGCAAGGGGACCGGAAACGCCGGCTCCAACACCTTCACCTGGAATGGCCAGACAACGAGCGGCACCCAGCTCAGCAATGGCGGCCAGTACACGATCCAGGTGACTGCGACCGACGCCGCCGGAAACTCGCTGCTCAGCTACACCTCGATGACGGGAACGGTGACCGGGATCGATGCCTCCGGCTCGACGCCCTCGCTGCTTGTGAACGGCGTCCCGGTCAGCGCCGCCAACATCATCGGCGTCACGTCCTGATTGCTACCGGAGTATTATCATGAGTCTTACTGGAGCACTTTCCTCGGCGATCTCGGCGCTCAATTCGCAGAGCCAGTCGCTGGCAATGATTTCCGACAACATTTCGAACGCCGATACCACGGGTTACAAGACCACGTCGGCGATGTTCGAAGACCTGGTGACGGCGTCGAACAGCGCCACCTCGTACACCTCCGGCGGCGTCACGGTGTCCGGCCGCGCCAACATCACCCAGCAGGGCCTGTTGTCCGCGACCACGAACGCGACCGACGTTGCGATCCAGGGCAGCGGCTTCTTCGTCACCACCAACGCGACGGCTGGCGGCACCACCTCGTATACGCGCAACGGTGCGTTCACCACCGACAACGCAGGCTATCTCGTCAACAACGGCAATTACCTCGAGGGCTGGCGCACCGACGCGCAAGGCAACATCATCGGCAATGCCTCAGCCGCGAGTCTCGGGCCTATCAACACGCAGGTCGCCTCGACTAGCGGCAGTGCCACCACGAAGGCGACGATCGCAGCGAATCTGCCCTCGGATGCCGCGACCGGCGCCACCTTCACCAGCTCGATGACCGCGTACGACTCGCTCGGCACCGCGAACTCGATCCAGATCACCTGGACCAAGACCGGCGCCAACGCCTGGACCGCAAGCTTTGGAAATCCGACGCTTGCCTCGAACTCGAGCACCACGACGGGAACGACGAGCAGCGGCACGGTCGCAATCACCTTCAACAGCGACGGTTCGCTCGCTTCGACGAATCCGAGCCCGCCGACAATCTCGATGACCGGTTGGACCGACGGCGCCGCCAACAGCAGCATCGCGCTCAATCTCGGTACCGTCGGCAAGACCGACGGCCTGACCCAATACGCGTCGGGCGAGACGACCCCGGCAGTCGACCTGACCGGCATTACGGCCGATGGTCTTCCCTACGGCAAGCTGAGCAGCATCGCGATCGGAAAGGGCGGCGTGGTCGATGCGACCTATTCCAACGGGCAGACCATCGCGATCTACAAGATCGCGGTTGCGACCTTTAGCGACCCGAACGGATTGAACGCCGCGAGCGACGGCATGTATTCCGCGACGGCGGCCTCCGGCAGCGCCACGCTGCAGACCTCCGGGACCAACGGCGCCGGCACGATCTACGGCAGCGAGCTGGAATCGAGCACCACCGATACCAGCGGCCAGTTCTCCAACATGATTTCGGCGCAGCAGGCCTATTCGGCGGCGTCGCAGGTGATCACCACCGTCAACAAGATGTTCGATACGCTGATCTCGGCGGTGTCGCGATGATGGCAAACGCAAGCCGCGAAGATGCCTTGTTGCGGAAGCTGCGGCGCCTGACCGCGCGAGCCGGCACCGTCAAAGCCGGCGATCGGGCGCAGCTCATCGCGTTGCTCGACGACATCGGAACGTTGCGAGATCTGCTGAAGCGCGAATGCGCGCGGCTCGACCAGGAATTCAACCGGGCTTCGGCCCGGGTAACGGCAATCACCGCGTATGGGCGCAGCGCACAATCGGTTCGCGCCCTGCGCCGCGGACACTAGCTTGAACGGGAGCGATGACATGACACCGGAACGCAACATCAAGATCAATCCCGCGGGCAATGACGAGCGCGCCAGGTCGCTGATCGCGCTGATCGACAATCTGATCGCGATCGTGAATGAGGAGAATGTCGAGCTCGCCAAGGGTCTGCCGGCCTCGCGGCTGAAGCAGGTCGACGAGAAGAACCGGCTTGCCACCCTGTTCGAGCAGTGCGTGGCCGAAGCCGTCGGCAAGACCGCAAACCTCAACGTCCAGGATCGCGTGCTGCGCGAGCAGCTGCTGGACCGGATCCTGAAGCTCCGCGTCGCGATGGACGAGAATGTGTTGCGGCTGCGCGCGGCAATCGATGCCAGTAACCGCAGGATCGAGGCGATCATGCAGGCGATCCGCGAGCAGATCGCCAACGTATCGCCCTATGGGGCCGGCGGCCGTCGCGTCACGCCAGCGATGTCCTATGGCACCAACGTGCGGGCCTGATCGGGCCGGCACCGGAGGGAAAGAGTCGTGTCGTCGCTCGATATTGCACGAAGCATCGCATTCAGCGGCCTGTCGGCCACCCAGGTGCAGATCAGCATCGCTTCGGCCAATATCTCCAATGCCGACACCAAGGGCTATACCGAGAAGACCGCCAACCAGAGCAGCAGCGTCACCTCCGGCGTCGGCACCGGCGTCACGATCACCGGGATCAGCAGCTCGGTCGACAAGCTGCTCCTGAAGTCGCTGGTCGGAGCCGATTCCGATCTTGGCGCCGCGGACACCAACAACAACTATCTGACCGAGCTCCAGCAGCTCTATGGCTCGACCTCAAGCGGGGACAGTTCCACGACGGGAACCTCGCTGGCCAATACGCTCGCGGCGTTCGAATCGGCGTTGTCGTCGCTGGCGAGCACGCCGAGCAGCGCATCGCTGCAGTCGAACGCTGTCAGCGCGCTCAACGCGGTCACGACGCAACTGCAGCAGACCTCGAGCGGCATCCAGAAGCTGCGCGCCGATGCGGACCAGGACATCGCCTCGTCGGTCAGCGGCATCAATTCCGATCTGCAGCAGATCTCCGACCTCAACAAGCAGATCAAGCAGGAAGCGGCCGCGGGCCAGCCGACCGCCGATCTCGAGGACCAGCGCAACAGCGCGCTGCAGGACCTCGCGTCGCAAATGAATGTGAGCTATTTCACCAATTCGAGCGGTGATCTGCAGGTCTATAGCGGCTCGGGCCAGGCGCTGGTCGACAGCACGGCGCACCCCCTGAGCTACACGCCGACGTCCAATGTCACGGCATCGACGACGTATGTCGCGGGATCGGCGACGAGCGGCTTCAGCGGCATCACCGTCAACGGGGTCGACATCACCTCGCAGATCACCTCCGGCAAGGTCAACGCGCTGATCGGCCTGCGGGACCAGACATTGCCGGCCGCGCAATCGCAGCTCGACGAGCTTGCCCAGCAGTTCGCCGCGAGCGTCAACGCCGTATCGAACCAGGGCACGTCTGTGCCGCCGCCAGCCGGCCTGACCGGAACCGCCACCGTGAGCAACGCGACACCGCTGTCGGCAACGGGAACGGTGCGGATCGCGGTCGCGGACAAGAGCGGCAATCTGGTGTCCTACCAGGACCTCAATCTGGCGTCCTACACGACGGTCGGCGCGCTCGCCACCGCGATCAACGGAATCTCGGGCGTGTCCGCATCGGTCGATGCCAATGGACATTTGACGATCTCTGCGACCGGTTCCGGCAACAGCATCGCGATCAACGAGATGACGAGCTCGGTCGGCAGTTCGGGCGAGGGCTTCTCGGATTACTTCGGACTCAACGACCTGATCACGGGGGCCAGCGCTTCCACCATCGCGGTCCGCGGCGATATCCTCAGCGGCACGGCGGCGCTGCCGACGTCGACGCTCGATGCGTCGTCGACCTTGACGGTTGGAAACTCGGTGCTGTCGGCGGGCTCGGCGACGGTCGTGAACGCGCTGTCGAGCGCGCTGACGGGGTCGACCAATTTCGCCATGGCGGGCGGGCTGGGCGCCACGACCGGCTCCTTCACCGACTATGCGGCCGCGATCGTCGCCAACGTTGCCGGCAAGGCGACCCAGGCGTCGGCGACCTACACCGCCAAGCAGACCGCGCAGTCGACCTATGCGAGTTCACTGTCGTCGCAGTCCGGCGTCAACATTGACCAGGAGAGCGCGAATCTGAGCGCATTGCAGAATAAATACGCTGCCGCGTCCCAGATCATTACGGCCATCAACGCCATGTTCTCGGCGCTGATGACCGCGATGAGCGCAGCTTAAGCGTGAGGCCGTCGTCATGTTGATGCGTGTTGCCACCTTCGCGCAGTCGGAGCAGATGATATCAGGCGCGCTGCGCCTGCAGGCGGCGATGGCCAACGAGCAGGTGCAGGAGTCCTCCGGGCTGCAATCCGAGGATTTCGGCGGTTACGGTTCCGGCGCCGGCCGCGTGATCAATCTGCAGGTCTCGGTGACGCGTGCTCAGTCCTATATCGATGCCGGCAATCTCGCCGACAACAAGGTGCAGGCGATGTATTCGGCGGTCGGCTCGGTGACCGATATCATCACGCAGCTGCGGACCCAGCTCAGCGCGGCCACCACCGGCAGCAGCACGGCAACCGCATCCGTGATCAACTATGCCCAGCAGGCCATGTCGCAGATGCAGGGGTTGCTCAACACCCAGTACGACGGCGAATATGTCTTCAGCGGCGCGCGTACCGACACGGCGCCCGCGGATCTGTCGAGCTTCGACACCGGCACCGGCTCACTGGCGACGTCGGATACCAGCTACTACAAGGGCGACAGCGAGATCGCGTCGGTGCGTGTCTCGGACAGCCAGTCGATTTCCTACGGCGTCACCGCCGACAATCCGGCCTTCGAGCAGGTCGTGCGGCTGTTGAAATATGTCGGTAACAGCACGACGTTGACGTCGAGCGACATCTCGCAGGCACTCGATCTCGCCAGCACTGCGCTGGATGCAACGTCCACGGTGCAGGCCAAGCTTTCGACCGCGGCGTCGCAGATCGAGACCGCCAGCACCGACCAGAGCGACTACCAGAATTTCGCCAAGACCCTGTCGACCAACCTGACCAGCGTCGACGTCGCTGCGGTGACGGCGCAGCTTTCGACCTATCAGGCGCAGCTGACGGCGTCCTATTCGGCGATCTCCAAGATCCAGAGCATGAACCTGGCGAGCTACCTGCGTTAGCGCGGTCACGTCCTGATGTTTCCCCGTAAGCAGATCTGAGCTCGTTTCCCGTCATTGCGAGGAGCGTCAGCGACGAAGCAATCCATGCCACCGCTTGCTGCGCGATGGATTGCTTCGCTCCGCTCGCAATGACGTGGAAAGAGGGCGCGCAATACTGCAATTGCGATCGCCTTCCTAGCTGCAATCAGTGCTAGCGGTTCAGGATCTTCAGCCAGACATCGCCGAGGATGATCGGCTCGCGCGGGGGCAGCCATGTGAGGCCTGCCGCCTTGCCGAGCTCCGCGATGGTGCCTTTGGCTTGCAGGTCGGACAGCACCTTGTTGACGGCCTCCAGCAGCGCGTTGTCGGTTTCGAGTGCAACGTAACCGCGATTGGCGCCGATCGGATAATAATATCCCGACGCCGCGATCTTGGTATCAGGGTGGCTCGCGCGGTAGGCGTCGAACCGGCGCAGGTCGAGCAGGGTGGCGTCGTATTCGCCGCGCTCGAGCTCGCCCAAGAGGTCGCTGCGCCCGGGGACGAGGTGGGTGATGTCCTCGATCAGTTTTCCCTTGTCGAAAGTCATCAGGATGGCATCGCCCAGCGTGCCGCTTTCGATCGTCAGGCTAAGGCCGGCGAGATCGCCGATATCGGTGATCTTGCGGTCCTTGATCTTTTCTCCGGCCTTCGGACCGAGCACGACGGTCATCGGCGAATAGATATAGGGCTGGCTCGGCACCAGCACCCCGATCGGGATCCGGCGGCGGCGATCGTCGCGAGTGGCGCCGTCGAAGTCCGGCAGCTTGGCCGTCGTGACGCCTGGTGCCTTCAGCGAATCCGTCGTGAGCGCATAGCCGCCGACGAGCGAGCAGCGCCCGTCCGACAGCAGGGCATTGGCTTCCAGCGCCGGGCTCGAATCCTCGTCGAGCTTGCTCTCGAACCATTGGATCTTGAGCGGACGTCCGAGCCGCTCAGCAATCACTTGCGCAAGCGCCACGTCGAAGCCTGCATCCGGCTTGCCGCGATGATGTGCCGACAAAGGCGGCAGATCCTCGTCGAGGCATACCTTGAGCGGCGCGTCGGCGGCATGCGCTGCCGCCGTCATGCAAAGAAGCAGGGCCGTCGCAACACTAGCAAGCAGGGCCCTCATTGGGGCCTCCGGCTCGACAGGAAGGCCCAGACGTCGGCGATCTCCTGCTCGCTCAGAATATCGGCCCAAGGCGGCATCTTGCCGTTCTTGCCTTGCTTCACGGTAGTCACGAAGCGGGTCTTGTCGCCGGCAAATGCGCGCAGGTCCGGCGTGATGGTGCCGGAGTTGACCATGTTGGGCCCATGGCAATGTGAGCAGTTCTTGGCGTAGGTGACCTTGCCTTGGTCGACCTGACCTTCAAGGTCGATTGCACCGGCTTGCTGTGCGGCTGCCGGGATCAAGGTGATCAAGGCCGCCGCGACGGCGGCGAAGATCGCCGCCGTCAACAGGGTTACTCTTTCAGCCACGTGTGCTCCGCGCTCAGTTCTTGACCGCGAAAACCCACACGGAGCCGCCGGGTGGCACCTTGGCAAGCCGCTCGTCGCCCGAGAACAGCGAATAGACGCCGCCATAGCCCGAGGTGACGGCGACATACTGCACGCCGTCCTGCTGCCAGGTCACGGGTTGTCCTTCGATGCCCGAGCCGGTCTGGAACTGCCAGAGCTTCTTGCCGTTGTCGGCGTCGAACGCCTCGAATTCGCCGGTCAGCTGACCGGAGAACACCACGCCGCCGGCGGTGGAAAGCACGCCGGAGAAGCGCGGAATGTCGCTCGGCGCTTCCCACTTCGCCTTGCCGGTCATCGGATCGATCGCCTTGAGATGGCCGCGCGGTCCGGTGCCCCATTCCCAGGGGTCGGTGAGGTCCATGCCGAGATACCATTCGCCCTGCTTGAACGTCACCGGTTCGGCTTTGTACTTGCCGCCGAAGGCGAGCGTGTTCGCGTAGGCGAGGCCGGTCTGCGGATTGAACGACATCGGCTCCCAATTCTTGCCGCCGAGGATCGACGGGTAGACCGTGACCTTCTTGCCGTCACGCGCATCCTTGGCGACGTCGGTCTCGATCGGCCGTCCGGTCTTCAGGTCGACGCCGGTGGCCCAGTTGACGTTTACATAAGGATTGGCCGCGAGCAGCTTCCCGTTGGTGCGGTCGAGCACGTAGAAGAAGCCGTTGCGGTTGGCATCCATCAGCACCTTGGTCGGCTTGCCCTCGACGTTCATGTCGGCGAGCACCATCTCGGCCACCGAGTCATAGTCGAACGGATTGTTCGGCGAGAACTGGTAGTGCCACTTGATCTTGCCGGTCTTCGGATCGAGCGCGAGCACCGAGCAGGTGTAGAGGTTGTCGCCGGGACGCACCGCCGAGTTGAACGGTCCGGGATTGCCGATGCCCCAATACACCGTGTTCAATTCGGCATCGTAGGAGCCGGTGATCCAGGTCGACCCGCCGCCGAGCTTCCAGGTATCGCCCTTCCAGGTGTCGCCACCGGGCTCGTCCGGGGTCGGAATCGAGTAGGTCCGCCAGAGCTTCTTGCCGGTCGCGGGATCCCAGCCGTCGATGAAGCCGCGGGTGCCGAATTCGGCGCCCGAGATGCCGGTGATCACGACGCCGTCGGCGACCAGCGGCGCCACCGTCATCGAGTAGCCTTCCTTGATGTCCGCGGCCTTCTCGCGCCACAGCTCCTTGCCGGTCTTGGCATCGAGCGCGATCACATTGGCGTCGAGGGTGGTGCGGAACAGCTTGCCGTCATAGAGGGCGGCGCCGCGATTGATGATCCCGCAGCAGACGATGCGGGGCGTCTCGGCGGGATATTCGACCTTGGTCTTCCAGATCTGCTTGCCGGTCTTGGCGTCGATCGCGATCGTGGCGTTGTGCGTGGTGACGTAGAGGACGCCCTGGTAGACGAGCGGCTGCGATTCCTCGCTGCGGTCGTCGTTCAGGCTGTAGTTCCAGACCGGCACCAGATTCTTGACGGTGTCCTTGTTGATCTGGTTCAGCGTCGAGAAGCGCTGAAGGTTGTAACCCATTCCGTAATTGAGAACGTTCGACGTATCAGTCGCACCCTTGACCAACTGCTCGTTGGTCTGAGCGCTTGCACCATACGATGCAAGAATCACGAGGCTTGCGGCCAGCGCAATGCGTCTCATCCTATCCTCCCAATGAACCTTTGCTGCACGCCTATTGCTGACGTTGCGAACGGAACCATCGGCCTGAAACCAAAACGGGTCAATACGAAAACGTGAACGAACCCCAGCCAGCGCGGGAGGCCGGGCGATCGCGTCAGTTTTTTGTTGATGCGTCCGTGGCTTACCGTCGCGTGGAATACACAACGCCACCCTTTGGGTTGCACTTATGCCGCAGCGCGAACGGTTCGATCAGCTCGACGGTGCGTGGGGGCAGGCACTTGGCCGCGGCTTGGTGCCGCGCTTGTCCGGCGGCACATTGCAATTGTCGATGCGCTGCTCGTCGGTCCATTTGCGACCGAGCCGCTCCTTGCCGGTGAGCACCCGCGGCTGAACCGCCTCGGCCGACCGGACAGGGGCCCCATTCTGCGCGGAGACGGGCGCAATCAGACCGAGCGCAACGACGCAGCCCAACATGGTCCTGCAAATATCGCTCATGGGATCACCTCGCACGTTCTGGCGCAAACGCCATCGACGGAGCGCCATCGATGATGCGTCAGGCCGCCTGTTTCCACCCGAAACCCGACAGGGCGCACCGGCTGCACTAGCTGTGGAAGCTTCGCGATGCTGCTATGGTGAACTTCGATTGCGGACCTGCTCCGTACCTCGCGCCGGAGCGGCATCATGGGAGACGAACGATGATCTCGCGCCGATCGCTTGCTTTGACTTTGGCTGCTGCCGTCCTGTCAGGGCCCGCTCTGGCCGCGTCCGGTGGTCGCAGCGCGCTCAAGATGCTCGACCCCGACAATGACGGCACAGTCGACCTTGCCGAAGCGAAGAAGGCTGCCGCCGACCTGTTCGCGAAGCTCGATCCCGACCATGACGGTACGCTCGACGTCCGCGAATTGCGCGGACGTCTGACCGCGAAACAGCTCAAGCTGGCGGATCCGGATCACGACGGCACCCTGACGCTCGACGAATACCTCGCGGTTGTCGAGCAGCGTTTCAAGGCCGCCGATCCCGACAATGACGGAACGCTCGATGCGAAAGAGCTGAAGTCGCGTGCCGGCCGGGCGTTGCTGCGCTTGCTCAAATAGCTGCCCGGCAGCGGGTTTCGTTGCGCGGATTCCGGACATTGACGCTGGATTCCGTGCATGACAAAAAAAGTTGCGATTTCGCTCTTGGGCAAGACGCGGCCGACGCAATCGGGTTTGCTTTTTCGCGCGTCGCCGCCCGGCAGCCGGAAAATGCCTGACAGATCAGTGTCGGAATTTCCCAGCCGTTGCAAAGCCGGGCGGATGTCCGCGAGCCGTCGTCCGTTTCGGCATGTCCAGCAGCGAAGTCGGGTCATTACTCGCCCGGCTTGCACCTTGGAAGAGCCAGCCCTAGCTTGCCGCGCGGCGCGAGGCTTTGCGCCAACTTATACTTGGGAGAAGGAAATGGCCTGGAAAACACCGAAGATCGTCGAAGTGCCGGTCGGCATGGAAATCAACATGTACGCCTGCGCAGCGCGCAAGTAAGACCACCTGACGACCTGCCGCGGCTTCGATGGCAAACGCCGTCGGAGCCGTGGCAGTGTCGGCGGGTCTTTCGATCTCCGGACGCCGGTCGAAATGATCGCTCCGGTGCCGTCACGCAAAGCCTCACCTGAACAGGCTTCGACGATCCCGCCCAAGACCTCAACCGTCCATCGCCGGATTGTGCTGCGCCCATGCTTGGCCGGCGCTGCGGCCTGTCCGTGAAGCGAACCGATCGTCACGCGCCTTGCGCGTGCTCAGGGCCGGCCCTTGAATCGCGCATATCGAAGCGCGAGGGTCGGTAGCACCAGCAGGCTAAGCGCCATCGAAGTCATCAGGCCCCCAAGGATGACGATCGCCATCGGGCCCTCGATTTCACGTCCCGGTTCTCCTGCGCCGATCGCGAGCGGCAGTAATCCGAGGCCAGTCACCAGAGATGTCATCAGGATCGGGACGAGGCGGTCGGCCGCGCCCTCGATCACGGTATCCAGTCCCCACACGCGACCGTCGACCAGGACCAGATGCTCGTAGTGCGAGATCATCAGGATCGAGTTGCGCAGCGTGATTCCGAACAGCGTGACGAAGCCGACCATCGACCCGAGCGAGAGCAGGCCACCGGTCAACGCCAGGGCGAACACGCCGCCGACAAACGCAAACGGCAAGTTGATCATGACCAGCAACAGGTTTCGCCAATGACCGGTCACCATCGCAAGCAGAACGACGATGCCCGTCCCGGCCAGCAAGGAATTGACGATGAGATCGTGCCGCGACCGCGCCTGGGCCTCGGCCGCACCGGCAAATTCCACGTGAGCACCGGGCGGCAACGTGACCTCGCGGGTCAGCTTGCGTTTGGCGGCGGCCACGAAGGATTCGAGATCGCGGCCGCTGACGTTCGCCGTTACGGTCTGCACGCGCTGCGCATTCAGGTGCTGGATCTGATAGCGGCCCGAGGTCTCGTAGACGTCGGCGATTTGCTTCAGCAGAACGTAAGCACCGCTCGGCGTCCGCACAGGTAGGTCACCGATCTGAGTGACGCGGGCGCGGGCGTGCGCGTCGAGGATCACGATGACATTGAAGACCGCATTGCCTTCATATCCCTGGCCGACGACATCGCCCTGATAGGCGGTGCGAATGAGTTCGAGCACTTCGACCGCGTCGAGCCCCCAGCGCTGCAGATCAGTCGGGCGAAGCGTCACGTTGACTTGCGGCATTCCCGGCGGGGATCGTTGCTGCACGTCGGCGGCCCCCGCGACCTCATCCAGCTCTCGCGCGACGTCGCGTGCAGCGCGCTCGAGCAAATCGAGATCGGGCCCGTAGATGTTGACGACCACCGCCGCGGTGAATCCGGACACGGTCTCCTCGACGCGCTCCGTCAGGTAGGTCTTGCTCGAGAACGAAACCCCGGGGAAGCCGGCCAGAGCGGCCCTGATGCGCGCTTCGGCAGCGGATTGTGCCCGACCCGAGAGCCCGGGCTCCAGGTCGACCTCGAACTCGCTGGAATGCGGACCGACCGTGTCGATACCGGCCTCGGCGCGGCCGGCATGCTGCGCCACCCGGCGCACACCCGGGATTTTTAGGAGTGTATCGGTCATCAGCTTGCCGATACGAAGCGATTCGTCGAGCGAGGTGCCGGGGATCGCGGAGACGTGCAGAATCAGATGGCCTTCGCGCAGGTCCGGCAGGAAGGTCCCGCCGAAGAAGGGCAGCATCGCCGCGCCGGCGATCGTCAAAGCCGCGGCCGCCGTCATCACCAGCTTCGGGTAGCGGCCGATATGACGCAGCAAGGCCTGGTAGTGGCGACGGGACCACCGCACCGCAGGCGGTTCATGCAGGCGCTGTCCGCCGGTCCTGCCGACGAGGAGCAGCATGGAGAGCGCCGGCGTCACCGTAAGGGCGACCGCCAGCGAGGCGAGCACGGCCAGGATGTAGGCGATGCCCAAGGGCCCGAAGAGGCGACCGGCAATGCCGGAAAGCGTCAGGATCGGGAAGAAGACCAGCAGCACCGCAAATGTCGCATAGGCAACGGCGGTACGCACTTCGAGGAAGGCCTCGAGCACGACGCGAGCCTCGGGTCTCGGTGCCGTTGCCCGGCGGTTTTCGCGCAGTCGACGTACCACATTCTCGACGCCGATCACGGCGTCATCGACGACTTCGCCGATTGCGATCGCAAGGCCGCCCAGCGTCATCGTGTTGAGCGTTTCACCCATCCATTGCAGCGCGAGCACGGCCGCGATCAACGAGAGGGGAATCGCAGTGCAGCTGATGATCGAGGTGCGCCAGTCGAACAGAAACAGAAACAGGACAACGACCACGAGCGCCCCGCCGATCAACAAGGCGTTGAGCACGTTCTCGGTTGCCGCGTCGATGAAATTGGCAGGCCGGAAGATGTCCGCATGGAGATTGACGCCGTCGGCTTCAAGGCCCGGTCGCAGCTCTTGCAGGGCGGCTTCCGCCCGCGTGGTGACCTCTCGCGTGTTCGCGCCGTATTGCTGGCTCACCATGAGCATGATGCCGGGCACGCCGTCGATGAGGGCGGCCCCGATCGGCGGCTCGGGAGCCGTCACGACGGTGGCGACGTCGCCGAGAACCACGCTCGCGCCGCCTTCGTGCAGAAGAACGGTGCGGGCAAGCTGATCGGGCGTCAGGGACTGCCCCTGGGTTTGCAGCGTGATGCGCTGATTGGCGGTATCGATGAAGCCGGCGCCCCGTACGCCGGTGGCCTTGCGCGCGGCGGCCAGTACATCGTTCATGCCGACCCGGAACCGGATCAGGTCGTCCGGGCGGACCTGCACTTGCAGAGACCTGACGTCTTTGCCGTAAGTGGATACTTGTGCCACGCCCGTGACGGCCAGCAGCCGTCTTGCCACGGTCCAGTCCGCAACGGTGCGCAATTCCATCAGCGAGCGTCGCTCGGACGTCAGGCCAATGACCAGCACCGTGCCGGCCAGCGGGGTCAACGGTGTCATCGAGGGCGGCTGCACGCCTTGTGGCAGCCGCGCGGCCACGGCCGAGAGACGCTCGGTCACCAATTGGCGCGCCCGGTAGATATCGCTGCCCGGCTGGAAGACGACCGTCACCACGGAGAGGCCCTGGATCGACGACGAGCGTAGGCTTTCGACGCCGGCCAGGCCGTTGATCGACGTTTCGATCGGTTGCGTGACCAGGATCTCGACATGCTCCGGGCTGAGGCCGGGAGCTTCGGTCTGGATCGTGACCTGTGGCGGTGCGAATTCGGGGAAGACGCCGTATTTGGCTTCGCCGAGCGCGAACAGGCCGTAGCCCAGCAGTGCGAACGAAAGCGCGAGCACGATGCCGCGGAAGCGGATGGCGAACGCGACGAGAGCGGCTTGCGGTCCTGAACGGTCGGAGCCGGTGCCGTCAGTCATTGTCATCGCCGCTCCGAAGCTCGCTCTTGGCCTCCTCGGACAGCAAGACCTGTGCGCCCCGGACGACGATTTCAGATCCCGACGGGATGTCCCGGACGACGTAGTCGTCATCCGAGACCGGCTGATCCGTGCTGATCGGATGCCGCCGGAAGCTGTCGGGGCTCACGCGCAGGTAAACCCACGATCGGCCCTGCCATCGCACGATCGCGGTATCCTCGATGAACACGCCTTCGTAAGTGGTGCCCGACGGCACATAAACCGTGGTGTTCATGCCGGGCAGCAGACCACTGTCGCCGGGCGCCGAGAAGAAATAGCTCAATCCCTGAATCCGGGGGTCGGTGCGTGTTGCTGGGGAGATGTACTGCAGATCGATATTCGCATTTCGCGTCGGCGCCTGTGCGAGGGCCGTTCGCGGAGTTTCGGTGACACTCACGCCGGGCGGCAGCGTCACCTGAACCAGAAACTGATCGCGCTCGATCAGCCTGACGACCGCGGGCGAGCGCTCGACGATGCCGCGGCCGATCACCGGCCCCCATTCCTGCTGTGCTGTTGCTGCGAGAGTCCTGAGCTGCGATTCCGCTGCGGCAAGCGCGGCCTTGTCGGTTCGCAGCGTTCCCTCCGCGGTTTCGGCTTCCTTTCTCGGGAGCGCGGCGGAGTCGACGAGATTCTTGGTCCGGTCGAATGCGCTCTTCGCGACTTCGAGCTTGGCCTGCGCTGTCTGGAGTTGGGCCTGCGCATTGGCGTAGCTGTTGGTGAGCTCCGTGATGCGAGAGATGTCCAGCACTGCACCGTATGCGCGGAATTGCTCAGGATGCGGAGCGGCTTCCACAACCGAAGTTTCGAGCCCGATCTGTCCCTGCTGGCTGGGTGTCAGCTTGACCGGTGCCTGGTCGCTGCTTGCGGTGCGGGAGGGCTCGGTGCGGCCTGAATCCGGCTTGTTCGGCTGCGGCTCCGCCGCTGCGCGCCGAACCTGACCCGTGACAGCCCAAGCGCCGGCGCCGAGCGCCAGCAAGCATATGGCGACCGCGATGCCGTGCCGGGAGGTTTCCGTAAGAGCCATCAGCCTGTTAGCAGTTGTGGGAACCAGCTTATTGACGAAATCAACCGGCGGCAAGGCGTCGGTTTCACGGTTGTCGGCTCGGGTCACGCCGCCGTGCTGGCGGGGCCGCGCCCCGCCGGGTTCCGCTTGATCTCGCACGAAATGAAACTTCCGGCTGCTGTGGGCGTAGCGCTTATGTTATCTTTTTGACGACGCCCGCGAGGTCTCATGCATGAACCCGATTGATCTCATCGTCACTGTATGTGCCGTGCTGTCGCCCACCACCTGCGAGGAGCAGCATCTGGTGTTCAACTGGAGCGGCTCGCTGCAGCAATGCGCCATGGCCGCGCCGCCCTACATCGCGCAATGGGTCGGCGAACACCCGAAATGGACCGCGGTGCGATGGCGGTGCGAATATCCGCACACCAATGATCGTGCGAGCACCGGCGGCGAACCGCCGGCGGGTTAGCCGTTATTTGTTGCAATCCTTCAGGTCCTTGTCGGACACCGAAAACACTGCGTCGGCCTTGATCTCGATGTCACGGGCCAAGCACTGCTTGCCCCCGCTATAGCCGACCTTGGCATCGTAGCGGCCTGGCTCGACGCCGGTGATACGCAAGCGCTCGTCGTGCTCGACTTCCTTGTCCTTGTCGTTCAGCGTCTGGTTGGGACCCCATTCATTCTTGCCCGCCGGCGACAGCTCGAAGCTCGAAATCGTGGCGCTGGTCAGATTCCACAACCGGATGCCCTTGCCCTTGCCTTGGGCGAGCACGGTCGCAGGCAGCACAAGCAAGGCAACTCCAATGGCAATCGACGCACGCGACATCCGACTTCTCCCTAACGCTTCGTCCAAGGATGACGGCGTCTCACATATTTGCAAGGTCCAACTGTGAGAGCTGCCGCTTGATTTCGTCGATCTCAGGCTCGCTGCGCGTCGCGCGCGGCGTGACGATGGTCTCGACGTGAAGGATTCGGGCCGGCCGCGGCGACAGGAAGAACAGGCGGTCACCGAGGCGGACTGCGTCGTCGAGATCGTGGGTGACAAGGAGCGTCATCATCTTCCGGCTGGCCACGAGGGTCGCGACCTGGTCGCGCAGCCGGCCCGCGAGGGCATTGTCGAGCGAGGCCAGCGGCTCGTCGAGGATCAGGAAATCCGGCTCGATGGCGAAGGCGCGGGCGAGGGCGACGCGGCGGGCGAGGCCGAGCGACAACTCACCGGGAAAGTGGTTGCAATGCGCGCTCAGTTCGAGCACCTCGAACAGCGCAGCCAGCGTGCCGTCGTCGACGTCAGGTGCGGCCAGCCGCACGTTCTCCTCGACGGTGCGCCAGGGCAACAGCCGCGGCTCCTGGAACACCATGCCAAGGCGCATGCCGGGCGAGCGCGTGACATGGCCCCGGTAGTTGCCGTCGAGCCCGGCGAGAATCTTGAGCAGGGTGCTCTTGCCGCAACCCGACGGGCCGAACAGCACGCCGACTTCGCCGGCGTTCAATGTAAAGGTGACGTTGTCGAGTACGTCGTGCCGCTTCCCGGCCGCGCTCTCGAAGCTCTTGCCTGTGATATTGACCTCAAGCTGCACGGAGCCGCCACCGCGTTAGCCTGGTTTCAAACGGCTGCACCATCAGGGTCTCGATGACCAGCACGACGCCGGCAAAGCTCAGCGAATAGGCGAGCAGCAGGGGAATGTCGAACAGCTGGAAAGCGACGCCGATCTCGAAGCCGACACCGTTCGGCCGGCCGAGATATTCGGCGACCAGCACGATCTTCCAGACCAGCGAGAGCCCGGAGCGCGCCGCGGCCGCGATGTAGGGCGCAAGCTGCGGCAGGATCACATGCCGGAACGCGCGGCCGCGCGGCAGCGCAAACGCCGTTGCCATCTCGTCGAGCGCAGGGTCGAGCGCGCGAGCCCCCTCGCGCAGGGTGACCACGGCAGTCGGCAGCTTGTTGATGGCGATGGCCGCGATCGCCGCGACCTCGGTCAGCCCGGCCCAGATATAGGCCAGCACGATGACGACCAGCGCCGGCAAATTGAGCAGCAGGATCAGCCAGGGATCGCCAAGGCGATTGGCAAGCGACACGCGGCCCATCAGGTAGCCGATCGCCGAGCCGATCGCCATCGCCAGCGTGAAGGCCAGCGCGACGCGCGCCAGCGTCGCGCCGAGGTTGACGAACAGCGCCCCCGATCGTGCCTCGGCGATGAGCACCGACAGCACCGCCGGCGGCGCCGGCAGTTTGGCATCGCCGATCACGAGCGAGGCAATCCACCAGGTCGCGACGAACAGCGCGAATGAAAGCAGGCGCAGCACCGCTAATCTCCCGGGATCGCTTGATAGAAGGTGCCGGGATCGAGCTCGGTTGCGGCGCCGACGAGGTCGCGGCCGCCGAGCTGCGCCAACACCCGGTAGAGCACGCGTGCGTCGGCTTCTTCGTCAGCGATCGGACGGCGCGGGATGCCTTCCCGATAGCGGTCGCGATAGGCTTGCCGGGTTGCGGCATCCTGCGCGCCGGTCAGCGGCGCGATCGCATCCCATTCGGCGTCCGAGGTCGCCAGAATCTCTTTCGCGGCGCGCGTCACGGCGATGAAGCGGGCCACCAGGTCCTTGTTGGCGTTGGCCCAGGCTTCATCGAACACGTAGCCGATCATCGCGATGCGGCCCTTGCTACCAAGCTTCTGCAGGATCTCCTCCATGCCGGCGAGACGGCGAAAGCCCTTGGCCTCGAGCGCGGCGCAGAAATTCCAGTAGTTGAGCGTCGCGTCCATCTCGCCGCCGAGGGTCTTGGCGGCGAGCAGCGGCGGCGCGCCATAGACGATGGTCGCCTGCGACTTCAGGTCGACGCCGTCCTGCTTCAAGGCGGCTTGCAGCAACAGCCAGTTCTTGTCGATCGCGCCGCCGGCGACGGCAAGCTTGCGCCCCTTGAGGTCGGCGAGTGTTTTGACCGGCGAGGCGGCCGGGACCATCACGGCGCCGAGCGCGCTCGAATAGGGATAGAATTGCAGCTTGGCGCCGAGCGACCTCTCGCGCGACACCCAGGGCCAGTCGGATACCATGACGTCGGCGGTGCCGGAGCGCAGCGCGATCTTGCCGGCCTCGGGGCTGGCGAGCTCGACAACGTCGATCGACAGATTGGCCTTCTTGTCGAGACCATGGGAGCGAATGACAGCCAGTTCCCAGGCCAGCGTTCCGGTCTTCTGCGCTGCAACGCGGATGGTCTCCGCGGAGCACGAGGTGCCGAACTGCATGACCGCCAGAATTGCCGCAGCCAACACCGTGCGTACAGACATGATCATCGTTTCTTGAGCCACTTCCCCGAATGTTTTCTTTTCTGATCAACACCCATAGCATAGCTTGCGGGAAGAGAAGAGGAAGCACGACCATGGCAGGAGCTGGCATGCTACGACCGATTGTCGCCGTCTCGGCGGTTTTCCTGGCCGGGCTCCTGGCCGTGCTCGCCGGGACGACGATCAGCGCGCGGGCTCAGGAGATCAACGACTATCCGACCTCGGCGCGGGCGGAGTATGTGTTCGGCTGCATGAAGGCCAATGGCGAATCCCGGCAGTCGATCGAGCAATGCTCCTGCTCGATCGACGTGGTCGCCTCGATCATCCCCTACGATCGCTACGTCACCGCCGAGACGGTGCTGAGCATGGCGCAGGTGCGCGGCAACCTGGGCGGCCAGTTCCGCTCGTCCGAGCAGGCCGCGAACGCGCTCAACGACCTCAGGCGCGCCCAGGCCGAAGCCGAAGTCAGGTGTTTCTAGAGCGTTGATCGCGAGATCGCGTACCCTTCAGGTCCCGGGATTCTCGACCTTCCATTCGTGCTCGAAGACGTGCCCGTCGGTATCCTTGGCTTCGGCGCGGAAGTGCTTGGCGCCGTTCGAGACGTAGGTGAAGCGGATGTTGGGGTCCTCGGAAATCGAGATTCCGCCCTCCATCGCCAGCACCGGACTGTCGTCCTGCCAGATGTGCAGCTCGTTGACAAAGAAGGCCGGGATATAGAGCTGCGTGACCTGATCCATCTGCAGGCCTGAATTGTTCGGATGCCCGATCATGATCTGGGCTTCCCGCGTGCTGGTCGCCGGCCCCTGCTCGGACTTCGTGAATTGCCGGTAGCGCATCTGGCCGAGGTGATTCTTGGCTTCCTCGACGTTCTTGCCGGCCGGTGCCGAGCAGCCGCCGGATGCCTTGACGTAAACCTTGCTCACATAGAGCTTGCCATCGCTGAGCTCCGCGACGGCGTGCACGTTGGTGTAATTGTTGACGCGGACGCGGGTCGAGATCTCGGTGACGTTGGCGTCCGGCCCGAGCGTGAATTTCGCGGCCATCGGTGCGGGATTTTCGTCGATCACGAGGGTGATGGCGACGACGCGGCGGCTGTCGCCGGGCTGCAGCTTGGTGCGCAGCGTGACCGGAACGATCGCCGCGTCCTCCGCGCGCGCCGGCATCTCAATGCCGATGACATCGTTGCCGTCATTCATCGGACGATTGCTGAAGATGTCCTGGACGAGGCCCGGCCAGGGATCATAGGTTTCGGCCGCGAGCGCGGCCGGTGCGCCCAGCGCGATCGCAACGAGGCTGGCGATACAAAGCAGGCGGGCGCGATGTCCGGTCATGTTCGCGAGATCCTATGCAGCTGCATCATTATAGGACCAACAGCTACTCCCATTCAATTTCCGAGAATGCTGCAGTTGCGTTGCGGGCGTTGTAATCATCGAACAATTGCCAGCGCGGACGCTCAGCTGCGGCGGCGTGCTCCGCCGCAGCCATAATCGGCTTGCCGCTTTTGACCAGCGCACGGATATCTGTGGCCAGCGTCTCGAGATAACGCCGTTCGTCGGCGAGCGCCGCAGGCCATGCGCTCACGGGACCGTGACCGGGAACCACCCGCTCGGCGGGAATTGCGGTGAGGTCGCCGAGCGCGCGCAGCCAGCCCTTGAGGCTGCCGTCGACCACCGGAATATGCTCGAGGAACACCATGTCGCCGGCGAACAGGGTCCCGCTGCGTTCATCGAAGACGGTGAGGTCGTTGTCGCTGTGGGCGGGCGGCCAGGCCTTTAGGGTGAGGCTCCGCCGGCCGAGGTCGAGCTTCAGCGTGTCCTCGACCAGCACGGTCGGTGGAATGATCCGCACCTCGCCGATCAAGACATCGCCCATGGTCCGCCGAAACCCGTCCAGATAGAACTGCCCACGCGCAGCCAGCGCGCGGGGTAGGGCCTTGTGGCCGACAAAGCTGGTCCCGTCGCCGACGAACGCCGCGTTGCCGAAGCTGTGGTCCGGATGCGCATGCGTGTTGATCACGTAGCGGATCGGCTTGTCGCTGTGGCTGCGTACCGCGGCGAGCAATTGCCGCCCTTCGCGGACGCTGCCGCCGGTGTCGATGACGGCAACCGCGCTGTCGCCGATCACGAAGCCCACATTGGCGATGGCGCCTTCGTTCTCGCGCGTCATCAATGCAGTGACGCCGGTGTGAACGAATATTCCGGGGGCGACTTCGCTCACAGGCAATTCCGCCTCTTGCGCCCGCGCTATGGTCGGCGCCCAAAGCATCAGGAGCAGCGCAAGCACCGAACCGCCATGAGCCATGTTTCCGCCTCAGTTTCTCGGGGACGCGTGAACGATGTCGTCTCACATTCGTTTGCGCTGCAACACGCAACGCGGCGCCGTCGCGATCATTATCCCTGTTACACGTCATGGCGCGCCGGGCAATTGCTTGACCACGGTGACCTGTCCGCTCAAGAGGAGACCGCGTAATGAGAGTTGTCGGATGCCGCCCAGTCCTGTTCGCGTTTGTCGGCTTTATCGCCTGTCTCGCCGGCCGCGACATCGCGCGTGCGCAGGTCAATGAGCAGGGCGAACTCTCCATCGAGTTGGTCGATCCCAAAGTGCTCCGCATCTGTGCCGATCCGCGCAACCTGCCGTTCTCGAACGACAAGGGCGAGGGTTTTGAGAACAAGATCGGCGAGCTGTTCGCCGAGAAGCTGCAGAAGAAGCTCGATTACATGTATTTTCCGCAGGCGACCGGCTTCGTGCGGGTCACCCTCGGCTCGCACCGCTGCGACGTGATCATGGGATTTCCGCAAGGCGACGATCTCGCGCAAGGCACCAATCCGTATTACCGCACGGCCTATGCGATCGTCGCCAAGCCGGGCAGCGGATTGGATGAGGTCACGACGCTCGAGGATGAGCGGCTGAAGGGCAAGCATATCGGCATCGTCGCCGGAACGCCGCCCGCGACCAACATGGCCATCAACGGGCTGATGGGCAATGCGAAGCCTTATCCGCTGATGATCGACACACGCTACGATTCTTCGGCCGAGGCGATGATGAACGATCTCGAAAAGGGCGAGATCGATGCGGGCATCCTGTGGGGGCCGATGGCGGGCTTTTATGCCAAGAAGGCGAACCCGCCGCTGCATATCACGCCGCTGGTCAAGGAGACCACCGGACCGAAGCTGGTGTATCGCATCGGCATGGGCGTGCGCGGGTCCGACCAGAACTGGAAGCGGCAGCTCAATCGCCTGATCCAGGAGAACCAGCCGGCGATCAACAAGATCCTGCTCGACTTCGGCGTTCCGCTGCTTGATGAAAACGACCGTCCGATCGGGCCGGAGACCGCAACGAAGTCGCCATGATCAGGCTCGCGGCCATGCTGGCGGTGCTGGTGGTCGCCGCTTCGCCTGTCCGCGCGCAGGACCAACCTGCGGAGCCCGAGGGGTACCGCACCGAGGATTATCGCGCACCGGTGCCGGCCACTCTTGCCGGCGCACGCGTGCTCACGACCGAGGAAGCGGCAGCGATCTGGCGCGACAAGTCCGGTGCCTTCGTCGATGTTCTGCCACGCCCGCCGAAGCCGAAACTGCCCGCCGGCACGGTGTGGCGCGAGCGGCCGCATCGCGACATTCCCGGCAGCATCTGGCTGCCTGACACCGGCTACGGCAAGCTTGCGGCGTCGACCGAGGACTATCTGCGGCGCGGCCTGGCCC
The DNA here is from genome assembly GCF_007993935.1 of Bradyrhizobium macuxiense. Lineage (GTDB taxonomy): Bacteria > Pseudomonadota > Alphaproteobacteria > Rhizobiales > Xanthobacteraceae > Bradyrhizobium > Bradyrhizobium macuxiense_A. The sequence goes on from NZ_VITY01000007.1 coordinate 39,133, forward strand.
GTGCCTCCGGTGACGACAGAGCAAAATTGCTCGTGATCTATTGTCAGGAGAGTTGCTGGATGTCGTGGAATGCGGCCAAGCGCGTGCTGTCCTACGGCTACCGCAACGTGGCGTGGTATCCGGAGGGAACCGACGGATGGGAACGGGCCAAGCTGCCGCTGGCGGATGCGGAGCCCGAGCCGCGCGAGGGCGAGCAGTGACGCCGTCCCCGCACGGCCAGGAACGCGTTCCAGCGCGTCACTTCTCCTTGTCGAGCTTGTCGATGGTCTTGCCGCCGTCGCTGTCCGACGCGGTGAACGTCACCTTGTCACCGGCATGGAAGGCTTCGAGCGACTGTCCCTTGGGCACCTTGTATTCCTGAATCGCAGCGCCGGTCGCGCCCACCGTGCCGCTCTGCGTCTGCTGGATCGAGATCGTGCTGCGCAGTCGGTCAATCTTGGTGACCATTCCCGACATGGATTGCTGGGCCAAAGCCGCTGAGGTGATCAGGCTCGCTGCGGCGAGGCTGGTCATGACGATCTTGGCTGCTCTCATCGAGGTCTCCCAACTTCAGATATAGTTGGAGATAACGAACGGGGAGCGCGGTTGGTTCCGGGCCGGTGCGGCCTGGCAGCACATGAGGAGGCAGGTTTAATGATCGCCGGGGCGATCGGGCGCAGGCCTCAATCCAGTTCCTGCTGGATGGTGCGGCTGAGCGCGAACAGACGCTGATCGATGGTGGTCGGCACCTCGCAGACGAATTTCACCACCCGCCCGCGGTCCTCGAAGATCCGCGTTTCCCAGACCAGCTGGTTGCCGAGTTCGTCGACCTTGGCCTGATCCGGCGGGGTGGCATCCTGCAGCGCCTGCAGCTTGACCGTGTCGTCGCGGATCTTCTCCGCGGCCTCGCGCTGCTTGCGCATCACGCGCTCGAGCCCGTTCATGACCGAGGCGCGCTGCCCGTTGAGCGTATCGAACAGGCCCGCGAACAGCAGTTTTCCCGCATTGGCCTTGTCGGCCGTGGCGGCCTGCAGGAACTCGGTGATCTCTTTCTGCGCATCCTCCAAGGGAACGCGGCGCGCCGCGAGCTTGGTCGCGAGTGCGCTGATCTTCGGATTGTCCCTCCACTTGGTCTCGGCATCGCCGAGCGGCGGGCCGGCCCACACCGCGGCCAGCGAGATCTCCGGCACCTTGGCCTGTTGGCAGGGCCAGTCCGGGTAGCGCGGGTCCGCGGCCGATGCGACCTGGCTCGACAGCACCATCGCGAGCAGCGTGCCAAGTCCCGTTCGCCAGCCTGTCATGCCTCGCCTCCGCCGGGTCCGCGGCGCACCAGGCCGCGCGATGGATCGTAAGCCAGGATCGCGCCGATCATGAACACCACCGTGCAGCCGCCGACCACCGCGAGCGAAACCCAGTTCATCTTGCCGTAGAGCGCAAACCGGATCAGCTCCACCGCATGCGTGAACGGATTGCACTGGCAGACGTAGTACAGCATCGGGCTGCCCTCCTGCACTCGCCAGAGCGGGTAGAGGGCCGACGAGGCAAAGAACATCGGGAAGATCACAAAGTTCATCACGCCGGCGAAATTCTCCAGCTGCTTGATGCTGGCGGAGATCAGCATGCCCAGCGCACCGAGCATCAGGCCCGACAGCACCAGTGCCGGAAGCACGGTGAGGTAGCCGATGGTCGGTGGCGTGATGTCCCAGAACCACGCGATCAGCAGGAAGGCGTAGACCTGCAGCAGCGACACCGCCGTGCCGGCGAGCAGCTTGCAGAACAACAGATAGCCACGCGGCAGCGGGCTGACCAGCAGCGTGCGCATGTTGCCCATCTCGCGGTCGTAGACCATCGACAGCGAGGACTGCATGCCATTGAAGAGCTGGATCATCGCCATCAGGCCGGGCGCGATATAGACCTCGTAGAGAATGTAGGTCTCATAGGGCGGGATGATCGAGATGCCGAGCACCTGACGGAAGCCGGCCGCGAAGATGAACAGCCAGACCAGCGGCCTGACCAGTGCCGAGACGAAGCGCTCGCGCTGATGCAGGAAGCGCAGCGCCTCGCGCCACACGATGCCGTTCAGGCAGACGATGTATTCCGACACCGAGAAGCCGCTTCGCTCAGGCGTGACCGTCGTGGTGCTCATGTGGGCGGTTTTCCGGTGAGGGTTGCCGTTCCGGTCAGGCGCATGAACGCGGTGTTGACGTCTTGCGCGGCTGCGTCCGCGATCACGCGCGACATCGGGCCGTGCGCCAGCATCCGGCCCTGGTGCAGCACCACGAGGTCGTCGCCCGGCATGATCTCGTCGAACAGATGCGTCGCCCAGAGTACGCCGATGCCCTGCTCGGTGACGAGCTGGCGGACATGGTCGAGAATGTCGGCGCGCGCCTTGACGTCGAGCCCGACGGTGGCCTCGTCGAGCAGCAGCAGGCGCGGACGGTGCAGCAGCGCGCGGGCGATCTCGAGCCGCCGCATCTGGCCGCCCGAGAGGTCACGCACCTTGCTGCTGGCGCGGTCGGCAAGGCCGATGCGGCCGAGCACCTCAGCGCTGCGCAGCCGCGCCTCGCGCCGCGAGATGCCGTGCAGCGCGGCGTGATAGAGCAGATTCTGCGTCAGCGACAGATCGAGGTCGAGCGTGCGCGGCTGGAACACGACTCCCATCAGCCGCAACGCTTCACCCGGCGTCCGGCTGATGTCGTGGCCGAAGATCTTGATCTGGCCGTTCTGGATACCGAACAGCCGCGTCACCAGCGAGAACAACGTGCTTTTGCCAGCGCCGTTGAGGCCGAGCAGCGCGGTGAAGCTCGCCGGCTGCACCGTGAAATTGACGTCGATCAGCGCGCGCCGCGGACCGTAACTGTGGCTGACATTGCCGATCGACAGCGCCGGTTGCACGGTTGCTACGGTGCCTGCATCCGGCGAAGGCTGGCTTGCGATATGGGCGTCGGTTGCGGTCATGGCTGCGCGATCGTGATTCCCCAGGGTAGTTCGCCGACCTGAATGGTCTTGATCACCTTCTGGGCCGCGACGTCGATCACCGAGACGTCGTTCGAAACGCCGTTGGTGACCATCAGATATTTCTCGTCCGGGGTGAAATCCATGTGCCAGACCCGCTGGCCGACCAGCAGATATTTGAGCACCTTGTGAGTCGCGGCGTCCACGACCGCGACGCGGTTGGCGGGGCCGAGCGCCACGAACGCGGTCTTGTCGTCCTTGGTCATGCCGATGCCGACGGGCTGGATCGCCTCGCTGCGCAGGCCCGGGATTTCAAAGGTGACCTTGCCGGTCACCACGTGCTTGACCGGATCGATGATCGACACCGTACCGCCGATCTCGGAGGAGACCCACAGTTCGGAGCCGTCGTGCTTGAACTGGGCGAAGCGTGGCCGCGAATCGACCAGCACATTGGCGACGATCTGGCGCGTCGTGGTGTCGATGAAATGCGCCATGTTGGTGGTTTCGGAGGTGTTGATGAGGATCTTGCCGTCCGGGCTGACCGTCATGCCCTCGGGCTCGACGCCGACCTGGATGTCGCCGAGCCGGGCGCGCTTCTTGAGATCGATCACGGTGACCGTGTTGTCGTTCTCGTTAGCGACATACATGGTCTTGCCAGCGGCATCCTGGGTGAACAGTTCCGGGTCGGGGCCGGAGGGCAGGGTGTCGACGATCTCCTGGGTCTTGGTGTCGATCACCTGGATCGTGTCGTCGTCGCCCACCGCGACCATCACGAACTTGCCGTCGCGCGAGAACTCGATGCCGCGCGGCCGCTGGCCGACCTTGATGGTTTTCGTCACCGTCCAGCTGTCGGTGTCGATCACCGTGACGGTGTTGCCTTTTTCGTTGGAGACATAGGCAACGAAGGCGGACGCCGGTGTCGCGGCAAGCCAAATCAGCATCCCGGTCAACAGACAGCGGCGCCACATGCGTTTTATCTCCCTCACTGCAGCTTGCACTTCGTTTCAGGCCGGTCAACACCGAGCGTGTCGAGCTCGGAGACCTGATGCAGGAAACCTTCCTGCGGCGAGACCGAAACGACCATACGACCATCGGCCAGCAGGATCGGCTGGCGGAGCTGCAGATTCCAGTCTCGCAGGGTCAGTCGCGTACCCTTGAAGGCGGCGATCGAGAAATCCTTGCCCTTGAGGAAGGCGATGACCTTCTTGGGATCCCCCGAATTGGTGCGGGATGTGGCTTCCCCGATCATGCGCGCGGCGGTCCAGGCCTGCATGTCGAGCGCGGTCATGCGGCGCATGTTCAGCTTGACGAAGCGGTTCTGGATCTGGACCGCGCCCCATTGGTCATGCGCGGCGTCCCAGCTTGTCGGCACCAGCCCGGCCGAGCCGGCCACGGGCCGCGGGTCCCAGGTCCGGTAGGGCAGATAGTTCGCGAACACCTCGCTCTCGTCGGCGGCGACCAGTACGTCGTAAGCCGGCGCCTGCTGCGTGAACACCGGCATCTGCCGCTGGATCAGCGTGACGCCAGAGTCGGTGCGGCGTGCGCCGCCGGTATCCTCGAAGGTCCGTTCCTGGACGATCTTGGCGCCGAAGCGGGTGGCGGCCCGGCGCAACGCGTCGGCATAGAGCTTGTCCTGGTCGTGCGAGCCGGTCACCAGCAGCCAGCGCTTCCACTGCTTCCACACCAGGTACTGGCCGAGCGCGTCCGCCAGCATCGAGCGGGTCGGCGCGACATGAATGACATTGCCGCGACAGTCCTGCTCGCGCAGCCGGTCGTCGATCGCGCCCGCGTTCAGCAGCACGGTGCCGCGGTCGCGTAGCGTATCGGCGACCTTGAGCAGGGCATCGGCTGGCAGGTCGGTGATGATGTAGTCGCTGCGGCCGGCGAGATCGGTCGCGACCTTGGCGACATCGTCGCTGTCCTTGACCTTGACCTCGTCGAGCACGAAGCGCTGGTTGAGGAATTTGCCGGTCGTATTGTTGTCCTCGATCGCGAGGCGTGCGCCGGCGATGCCGTCATTGTCGGCCGGCTGTTCGACCAGCGAGAGTGTCGATTTGATGCCGGTATTGCCGAGATAGCCGATATGGATCTCGACGGGATCAGCCGCCAATGCGCCGGTCGCCACCATGCTGAGCGCGATCGTGCCGATCAGCCATCGGAACATAACTCCTCCCGCAGTCTTTCTGCACCGGGCATGGCATTGTCGGACCATGCGTTGAGATGCAAGATGACGAAATTGGCTTGGCTTGCAACCCCGCTTTTTGTCGTTGCAAGGTTACAAATTCGATTGGTTCACAATGATGAGATCAGCGTCCGCCATCGTCGTATCTTTGCTGGTGATGTCTGCGGCGGCACGCGCCGAGCCGCCCAAGCTCGCGGTGTTCGACCTCGAGATGATCGACACCAGCCTGCAAGGGGAGATGAACGGGCCGCAGACCGACGAGCAGGCACGGCTGCTCCGCACCGGCGGTCAGGTGCGCAAGGAGCTTGCGGATTCCGGCAAGTTCCGCGTGATCGACATCGCGCCCGTCAATGCTGCGGCGCACGGCAGCAATCTTCAGGCTTGCGGCGGATGCGACGTGAAACTGGCCGATGAGCTTGGCGCCGATCTTGCGATGACGGGCGTGGTGCAGAAGGTTTCCAACCTGATCCTCAACATCAATCTCTATCTGCCGTGCATACCGGGCAATTGCTGACAGCGGTGAGTGCCGACATGCGCGGCAACACCGACGAATCCTGGTCGCGCGCCACCGATTACCTCGTGCGCAACCGCCTGCTCGCGCCGAACTACGGCGCGCCGCAAGTGCGGTAGATCAGTCCTTCACTAGCAAAAAACTTGATTGAGCGACGGCAGTCTATCCCCGTCACCCTGAGGAGCGCGCTCTCGCGCGCGTCTCGAAGGGTCGGCGGCCACCAGCCGGGCCGTGCATCCTTCGAGACGCCGCTTCGCGGCTCCTCAGGATGACGGGGATATATTCGTGGGTGACCCTTCCCGGCGGGGCGCGCGCTCATGCCTTCAGCCGCGCGGCATGCCAGCGCAGGTGATCGGCCATGAAGGTCGAGATGAAGTAATAGCTGTGGTCGTAACCCGGTTGACGCCGCAAGGTGAGGGGAATGTTGGCCTTCTCGCATGCAGCCTTCAGCAACTCGGGCCGCAACTGTTCGGTGAGAAAACCGTCAGCATCGCCGTAATCGACCAGCAGGTCGGAGAAGCGGGCGCCATCCTCGATCAGCGCGACCGCATCATGCTTGCGCCACGCCTGCTTGTTGTTGCCGAGATAACCGCCGAGCGCCTTGTTGCCCCACGGCACCTGCGATGGCGCCACGATCGGCGCAAACGCGCTTGCCGCGCGATAGCGATCCGGATAACGCAGCGCCACCGTCAGCGCGCCATGGCCGCCCATGGAGTGACCGAGGATCGATTGCCGCGTCGTGTCGACCGGGAATTGCTCGGCGATCAGCTTCGGCAATTCCTCGGTGACGTAGCTCCACATCCGGTAGTTGGTCGCGAACGGCTGCTCCGTCGCGTCAACATAGAAACCGGCGCCGAGGCCAAAATCGTAGGAATTGGCGGGATCGCCGGGGACGCCTTCGCCGCGCGGGCTGGTATCCGGAGCGACGAAGATCAGGCCGAGCTCGGCGCAAGCCTGGCGGAATTCGCCCTTCTCGGTGACGTTGGCGTGCGTGCAGGTCAGGCCCGACAGATAGGTGACGACAGGCAATTTGGTGCCGGCCGCATGATCCGGGACGAACACCGAGAACGTCATATCGGTCTTGGTCTCGCGGCTGGGATGGCGGTAGACGCCCTGCGTGCCGCCATGCGACTTGTTCTGGGAAACCGTCTGCATCGTCGTGTTCCTCTATGTTGGTGCGCGGCGTCAGGCGACGCCGCTCTCGATCGCGAGGCGCACCAGCTCGGCCGATGTGCGCACGCCAAGCTTCTGGCGCATGATCGATGACGTGTTCGCGACCGTCTTGTATGACGAATGGACCAGCCAGGCGATCTCCGACAGGCTCTTGCCGGAACTGAGCAGGCGCAGGATCTCCATCTCGCGCGAGGTCAGCTTGGAAAGCGGATTCTGCGCAAAGCCCGGCCGTGCAAAGGCGACGTTGCGTGCGATCGCCGGCGGCAGATAGACGCCGCCATTGCCGACCTCGCGCACCGCCTCCACCAGATCGTTGGGATCGCCGGTCTTCGAGACGTAGCCCTTGGCGCCGATGTCGATGGCGCGGGCGGCGAACACCGGATCGTCGTTCATGCTGAACATGATGAGGCGCGCGGACGCATCACGGGTCAGGATGCGCCGGGCCAGCTCGAAGCCGGAGACGGTCGGCAGGTTGATGTCGATCACGCAGAGATCGGGCTTCTCAGCAACGAAAGCCCGCTCGCCGCTCTCGGCATCCGCCGCCTCGAGCAGCGTGATCTCGGGATCGTCGGCGAACACGGTGCGACAACCGGAGGCAACGATGGGATGATCATCAACGATCAGAATGCGCATGGCGTTGTTCCGGCGACCTGCTTCGATTCACGCGTCATCACATCGGCTTGCACGAAGAACACCTCGGTTCCGACCGGTTGTGCACCTCGCACGGGATTGCGATAGGGTGCGATTAGATAGCCGGGCAAATTTGGCTGTCAACGATCCTCTCGGAGGAGGGATCGCGGTCGGGGGCAACGTCATGTGGCAAAAGCTATCCTTGCGCGCACGGATCAACCTGTTGCTGGCGCTGATACTGGCGCTTGGATTGGGCATCAATATCGCGCGGCTGGCGCTCGAGGCGGGACCTCGCGTTCAGGCAGAAGATCAAAGCGTTATCCGGCTCGCGCGCGAGTTTGTTGCTGCGATCGTGGCCGGTCTCGACGAGGCGCCGGATCCCGATGCGCGGCTCGATCAGATCGTCGAGGATCTGAGCCGGCTGCGCCATGTCAGCATCACGCGGCAGGATGACGCGACCGCAAAATCCCCCGAGCGCCCGCAGGACGCTGGCGATCCGCGCGCCCCGCCGGAGTGGTTCGTCGCACTGGTCCATCCCGAGCAGACCTCGGTGCGGGTGCCGATCTCGGTTCACGGCAAGCCGCAGTCGCTTGTCATCACCTCGCATCCCGACGACGAGATCGCCGAGATCTGGGACGGCATCGTTACCCAGCTCGAGATCGGCTCCGCGATCGCGGTGGCGCTGCTGCTGGTGACCATGCTGGTGGTCGGTCGCGCGCTGGCGCCGCTCGAGGCGCTGTCGCAGGCCATGATCGGCATCGAGGCCGGGGACTACGATGCACGGGTCGAGCCCGGCGGATCGCCTGAATTGGCCGCGATCTGTGCCAAACTGAACCATTTGGCGGCGACGCTCGGCGAGGCCGTCGACAGCAAGCGGCAACTCGCCGAACGTGCGGTCTCGCTGCAGGATTCCGAACGCAAGGAGATCGCGCGCGAACTGCACGACGAGTTCGGGCCCTATCTGTTTGCGCTGCGTGCGCATGCCGGCGCGCTGACCCGGCTGTCTGAGGTGGACAAGGCGGACCCTGCGGCACTGCGCAAGCACGGCAACGCCATCCTCGAGCAGGTCAACGCGCTCCAGCAGTTCACTCGCCGCATCCTGGAGCGATTGCGGCCGGTGGGATTGGCCGAGCTGGGGCTTGCGGAAGCGCTCGGCGCGTTGGTGCGGCTGTGGAGCGAGACGCACCCGGAGGTGGAGATCGAGAGTAACGTGTCGCCAGATATCGGCGAGACCGGCGAGATGGCCGACTTGACGATCTACCGCATCGTCCAGGAAGCGCTCACCAACGTGTTCCGCCACGCCGGCGCGACGGCAGTCGCTATCACGATCGAGCCTGTCGAGCGGCAGGCGGGCCTGCGCGGCAGCCGCGGCGGCGCGCTGGTGCGGGTTCGCGACAATGGCCGCGGCATGCTCGCCGATCACAGACTTGGCCGCGGCTTGACCGGCATGCGGGAGCGGATCCTCGCGCTCGGCGGCACGCTCAAGATCAACTCCACCGATGACGGCGTGACGGTCGAAGCGCTGGTGCCGAAGGCCGCTACCGCGGCCAGTATCTGAATGCGGCCCACACCAGCGCCAGTGCGCCGGCGATCCAGAGCACGACGATTGCGATCATCCCGGCCCGGCTGATCGGTCGCTGCAATACCGCGCCGGCTTTGGCGCGGCATTCCGCCATCACCTCGTCCGGAACGAGCGAGATCGCAAGCCAGATGCCGAGCGGCAGCAGGATCAGATCGTCGAGATAGCCGAGCACCGGGATGAAATCCGGAATCAGATCGATCGGAGACAGCGCATAGGCCGCGATGGCGATCGCAAGCGCCTTGGCGTACCACGGTACGCGCGGGTCGCGTGATGCGAGATAGAGCGCAACGCTGTCCCGTTTCAGGTTGCGCGCCCAAGCTTTGACAGAGGAAATCTTGATCGCGGACAGCATGGCGTGACGCCAGCACGCCAGACGAAAACCGCTACTCCAGCACCACGTCCACTGGCATGCCGCTGTGCAGACCCTTGTGGACGGACGAGGGCGCGATGCCGAAATATTTCCGGAATACGCGGCTGAAATGCGAAGAGCTCGAGAAGCCCCAGGAGAAGGCGACGTCCGTGATGGTCTTGCCGTTCTGGGATTCCAGCTCCTGCCGGCAATTCTGTAGCCGGGCCTTCCAGATGTAGTCGCTGACCGTTATGCCGCGATCGCTGAATAGCATGTGCAGATACCGCTTCGAGCAGCCGAGGGCCGCAGAGATGCGGTCGATGCAGAGATCGGGATCGCGCAGGTGCTCGCGGATGAAGCCCTGGGCCCGCACATAGGTTGCCTCGGCGCTGCCGCGATCGAACATGGCGCCGGTTTCGCGCAGCGGCAGCAGCAGCAAATCAATCAGCGCATCGGCGACGCCGACCGCATTGACCGGGGTCAGCGTCGGCGCTTCGCCGAACGCGGCATGCACGAAATCATAGGCGATGCGGCCGGTGCCGTTGCGCGCCGAGAGCTTGCAGGGCGCCATCTTCGAGAGCTGGAAGCCGCGCTCCTTGAGCAGGTCCTTCGGCACGATGACAACCTCGTGACGGGTCAGGGACGGGCTGATGATCGTATGCGGACAGGACACGTCGTAGGCGAAGCAGTCGCCCGGCATGATGTCGAAGTGCAGACCGTCCTGCTCGAAATGCGAGACGCCGTGGGTCTGGAAGACGATCTTGATGTAGGGATGCTCGCTCAGCTTGATGCGCGAGATGGTATGCGCGATCCGGTGCTGGCTTGCCTCGATCTGGCACAGCTTCAATCGCGAGACCGTCGTGAAATTGATGCGGCCCTCGAGCGAGGATCCTTCCAGCGCATCGACGTCGAACTGACCACAGAGGTCAGTGAGCGCATCCGACCAGCGCTGGATTTGCCGCTTGGGCGTCAATCCGTTCGTGCTGAGTGAATGGACTGTATCGGACATCTTTCCAGCCACCGATTCGATCCCCAACGTGACTGCTCACCATGCTCAATCTGGCCCGGGATGATGCGCCTTCTCCCTGATTCTGAACAGCTTAGGGAGGTGGCGGGATTTCTTCCCGGTTAATGTCGGGTGATCCTCCGACTTAGTTCTGGGCTCGTCAAGCGCAACCTTAGAACGCGTCAATCTGGCGCTTCGAATGCGCCGGCCGCGATTGATGCCCTGCAACATGAAGCAACCTTATGCCACCCATTCGGGCCGGGCCTGCAAAAATCTGTCGCAGCTTCGCTTTTGAGCAAACGGCTCTTCTCTATTGGGCAAGTCAGCAGGGTTCGATCGGACTACGACTGGGGAACCAAAATGGAAGAAGTGGGGCCGTTTCGGCGGAAACCCTTGAGCTCTTGAACCTGGGAGGAAATCCACGATGCGCAAGATGCTTTACGCGACGGGCCTTGGGGCAATGGCGGTGTTTGCCGTCGGAGCCGCCAGCGCCAATGACGAACTCCACAAGATGTCGCAGAACCCGAAAGACTGGGTGATGCCGACCGGCGACTACACCAATCAGCGTTACTCGAAGCTGAATCAGATCAACGCCCAGAACGTCGGAAAGTTGCAGGTCGCCTGGACGTTTTCGACCGGCGTGCTGCGCGGTCACGAAGGCGGACCGCTGATCATCGGCAACATGATGTACGTGCATACCCCGTTCCCCAACAAGGTCTACGCTATTGACCTTTCCAAGGACAATCAGATCGTCTGGAAGTACGAGCCGAAGCAGGATCCGAACGTCATTCCGGTGATGTGCTGCGACACCGTTAATCGCGGCCTCGCCTACGGCGACGGCAAGATCCTCCTGCATCAGGCCGATACCACGCTGGTCGCGCTCGATGCGAAGACCGGCAAGGTGGAGTGGAGCGTCAAGAACGGCGATCCGAGCAAGGGATCGACCGGTACATCGGCGCCGATGGTCATCAAGGACAAGGTCCTGATCGGAATCTCGGGCGGCGAGTTCGGCGTTCAGGCCCATATGACGGCCTACGACCTCAAGACCGGCAAGCTGGTCTGGCGCGGCTTCTCGGAAGGTCCGGATGATCAGATCCTGGTCGACGACAAGACCACCGAGCTCGGCAAGCCGATCGGCAAGGACTCGAGCCTGAAGACGTGGCAAGGCGATCAGTGGAAGATCGGCGGCGGCGCGACCTGGGGCTGGATCTCCTACGATCCCGAACTGAACCTCGTGTATTACGGATCGGGCAACCCCTCGACCTGGAATCCGAAGCAGCGTCCCGGCGACAACAAGTGGTCGATGACGATCTGGGCACGTAACCCGGATACCGGCGTCGCCAAGTGGGTCTATCAGATGACGCCCCATGACGAATGGGACTATGACGGCGTCAACGAGATGATCCTCTCGGATCAGTCGATCGACGGCAAGCCGCGCAAGCTGCTGACGCACTTCGATCGTAACGGCCTCGGCTACACGCTCGATCGCGCCACCGGCGAGTTGCTGGTCGCCGAGAAGTATGATCCGAAGGTGAACTGGACCTCCGGCGTCGACATGAACAAGAGCTCGCCGACCTATGGTCGTCCGAAGGTTCTTGATGCAGCGTCGACCGACAAGGCCGGCGAGGACCACAACGTCAAGGGCATCTGCCCGGCGGCGCTGGGTTCGAAGGACGAGCAGCCTGCGGCCTACTCGCCCGACACGCAACTGTTCTACGTGCCGACCAACCACGTCTGCATGGACTACGAGCCGTTCAAGGTGAGCTATACCGCAGGTCAGCCCTATGTCGGCGCGACGCTGTCGATGTATCCGCCTCCCGGTGAGACCAACATGGGCAATTTCATTGCCTGGGACGGCAAGACCGGCAAGATCGTGTGGTCGAACAAGGAGCAGTTCTCGGTCTGGTCGGGTGCGCTCGCAACCGCCGGCGGCGTGGTGTTCTACGGCACGCTGGAAGGCTATCTGAAGGCAGTCGACGCGAAGACGGGCAAGGAGCTCTACAAGTTCAAGACCCCGTCCGGCATCATCGGCAACGTCACCACCTATGAAAATGGCGGCAAGCAGTACGTCGCAGTTCTGTCGGGTGTTGGTGGTTGGGCAGGCATCGGCCTCGCGGCCGGTCTGACCGATCCGACGGCCGGTCTTGGCGCAGTCGGCGGCTATGCGGCGCTGAGCAACTACACCGCGCTCGGTGGAACGCTCACGGTGTTCTCGCTGCCGCAGCAGTGAGCTGAGCAAGCCTCGTTCCGGCGCATGGGGCGATCTCCATGCGCCGGTCCGTCTTCAATCCGCACGCGAGGATATGCTTTTGCGTAAGATCTGGTTTGTGACTGCTGCGATCTTCGTCGTGGCAATGGGAGGAGTTGCCTCTGCCGAAGCTCCCGGCGACCCGACGGCGGTCAAGTCCGAGGACGGCAAGTATCTCGATAAGGACGGTAACCCGACCTACAAGGTTGCACCTGACGGGACCGTGGATTGGTACACCTACTCCGGATATCGCCGATACCATTCGGAATGCCACGTTTGCCACGGGCCCGATGGCATGGGTTCGACGTACGCGCCTGCGCTGAAGGACTCGTTGAAGAGTATGAACTATGCCGATTTTCTCGGCGTGGTCGCGAGCGGACGCAAGAACGTCTCGACGTCGCAGGAGAACGTCATGCCGGCGTTCGGCGACAATCCGAACGTTGCTTGCTACATGGACGACCTCTATGTGTACCTGCGTGCTCGTTCCAATGATGCGGTTGAGCGCGTACGGCCGGCCAAGCACGAAGACAAATCGGAAGCCTACGGCAAGGCAGAAGACGCCTGCATGGGTCACAACGACAAGAAGTGAGCGTGACCGGCGCGAATGACAAACCTGTTTGATGTTTTGTGGAGACCAAGATGAAGACCCGCGCCGCAGTCGCATTCGAAGCAAAGAAGCCGCTTGAGATCGTCGAGCTCGACCTGGAAGGCCCCAAGGCAGGCGAGGTCCTTGTCGAGATCAAGGCGACGGGCATCTGCCACACCGACGCCTACACGCTCGACGGCTTCGACAGCGAGGGCATCTTCCCTTCGATTCTCGGACATGAAGGAGCTGGCATCGTCCGTGAGGTCGGTGCCGGCGTGACGTCGGTGAAGCCGGGCGATCATGTGATCCCGCTCTACACGCCCGAATGCCGCCAGTGCAAAAGCTGCCTGAGCCAGAAGACCAATCTCTGCACCGCGATCCGCGCAACGCAGGGCAAGGGCGTGATGCCGGACGGCACCTCGCGCTTCAGCTACAAGGGCAAGACGGTCTTCCACTATATGGGCTGCTCGACCTTCTCGAACTTCACCGTGCTGCCCGAGATTGCGGTCGCCAAGATCCGCGAGGACGCGCCGTTCGACAAGAGCTGCTACATTGGCTGCGGCGTCACCACCGGTGTCGGTGCGGTCGTCAACACCGCCAAGGTGACGCCGGGCGCCAACGTCGTCGTGTTCGGCCTCGGCGGCATCGGCCTCAACGTGATCCAGGGCGCCAAGATGGTCGGCGCCGACAAGATCATCGGCGTCGATATCAATGACTCCAAGGAAGCGTGGGGCAAGCAGTTCGGCATGACGCATTTCGTCAACCCGACCAAGGTGACCGGCGATATCGTCCAGCACCTGGTCGGCCTGACCGACGGCGGCGCCGACTACACCTTCGACTGCACTGGCAACACCAACGTGATGCGGCAGGCGCTGGAAGCCTGTCACCGTGGTTGGGGCGTCTCGGTCGTGATCGGTGTCGCGGAATCCGGCAAGGAGATCGCGACCCGGCCGTTCCAACTCGTCACCGGGCGGGTCTGGAAGGGCACTGCCTTCGGCGGCGCGCGCGGTCGCACCGACGTGCCGAAGATCGTCGACTGGTACATGAACGGAAAGATCCAGATCGATCCGATGATCACCCATGTGCTGAAGCTCGACGAGATCAACAAGGGCTTCGACCTGATGCACGAGGGAAAATCGATCCGTTCGGTCGTCGTATTCTGAAATCAAAACACCAAGCACTAGGAGGATAGACCAATGACTGTTCATATCCACCCGTCGGTCGACAATGGCGTCAAACAAGGCTCCGGCAGTTTTGCCGGCGGCACGCTCGTCTGCAAATGCGCGGACAAGAAGGTCAAGGTCGGGGTCAAGGGCGACGTCGCCCACAACCACGCCTGCGGCTGCACCAAGTGCTGGAAGCCTTCGGGCGCCACCTTCTCGGTGGTCGCGGTCGTCCCGCGCGAGAACGTCACCGTGCTGGAGAACGGCGACAAGCTGAAGATCGTCGATGCCGCTGCGGTGATCCAGCGCCATGCTTGCACCGGATGCGGCACCCACATGTACGGCCGGATCGAGAACAAGGGCCATCCGTTCTATGGCCTCGACTTCATCCATCCCGAGCTGTTCCAGGAGTCCGGCTCGGCGGCTCCGGGGTTTGCTGCCTTCGTGTCGTCGGTGATCGAATCCGGCGTCAAGCCAGCCGACATGGCCGGGATCAGGTCGCGGCTGAAGGAGCTTGGGCTCGAGCCCTATGACTGCCTGTCGCCGCCGCTGATGGATGCGATCGCCACCCACGTGGCGAATTCCAAAGCAGCCTGACCACGGCAGCCGACAAGGGCGGCCTGACCGGTCTGTCCTGACGAGATTCGGCGCCGGCAGAGGGCCTGCCGGCGACGGATATGCTGGTAGTACCCGTGACCTTGAACCTTGCATGCCCTGCGGGCGACCACAGGGCATGCATTTTATTTTCCGCCTTGCCCTCGTCCTGTCCCTGATCCTGATCCTGTCGCCGGCCCGCGCCGCGTCGCCGGAAGACCGCTACATCGCGACGCGTGACGCCGCGATCGCCAAATTT
Source organism: Bradyrhizobium macuxiense (assembly GCF_007993935.1). GTDB lineage: Bacteria > Pseudomonadota > Alphaproteobacteria > Rhizobiales > Xanthobacteraceae > Bradyrhizobium > Bradyrhizobium macuxiense_A. The sequence continues at coordinate 54,350 of NZ_VITY01000007.1, forward strand.
GCCAAGCTGTCGAACGACAACAAGATCAACGAGGCCGTCGACAAGGCCGAGGCGGCCGCGCGCGACGAGCTCAAGGGCCAGTTGGCCGCGGTCCTGTCGCAGCCCGCCCGGCCGGGCTTTGCGCCCGCCCAGCTCAATCTTGACACTCTATATAAAGGCGACATGGGGTTCGGCATGCTCGACGGCCTGCGCTTCGATGCCGACACCGGCAGGGACGGCGGCAAGATCGGCGAGAAGCGTGCCGACGGCAGTTTCGTCGAGCCGAAAGCTCACATCATCGTCACATCCGAAGCCCTGTTCACCCACTGGCTGCACGAGCACAAGGCTTGGTGGGACAAGGGCAGCAAGAACGTGCCGCAGCAGATCGAACCGGCGCTGAAGTTCGAGGGTCTCTACACCCAGGCGATCTCGACCGATGCGGCCGTGATCAACTTCAACGAGCTGCCGGTCGCTAAGCCGGCGTCGGCCACGCTGACCTACGGTTTTCTGGCCGGCCGTACCCAGGATTCGTTCCCAAAGGCGGCCGACGAGGTGTTTGTCGCAGCGCTCGCCAACGGCAAGTTCTACATCGCCTATGGCGAGATCGCGCCCACCGTGCAGGTGCCGGCCTGCACCGCGATCCGCACCGACTACAACAAGAAGGCCGACGCGGCGGCCGAGAAGCTCGAGCGCAAGCAGATCACCCGGGCGGCCTATGACAAGCTCGGCGACCTGCGCCAGCAGGGCGAGGATGCCTTCAGGCGCTGCTTCGTTCAGCACGCCCCGGAGCAGCAGGCATTCGCCGCAGCCACCAAGCAGGCCCAGGCGCTGCTGGAGACAGCGATCGGCAAATAGCCCTACGCGACGGTTTGATCGGCTGACGGTCCGCCCCTATCTTCTCCGGAAAGCTCTGCATCCCGGGGGAGACGCCATGAATACCGCCATCAGCCCGTTTCGCATCGCCGTCAGCGACGATGTCCTCGAGGATCTGCGCACCCGGTTGCGCCGGACCCGCTGGCCGGAGGCCGAGCTGGTCGACGATTGGAGCCAGGGCGCTCCGCTGAAATGGATCAAGGACATCTGCCAGTATTGGGCCGAGACCTATGATTGGCGGCAGCGCGAGGCGCGGCTCAACCGCTTCAGCCAGTTCACCACCGAGATCGACGGGCTCGACATTCACTTCATCCATGTCCGCTCAAAGCATCCGGAGGCGCGGCCATTGATCATCACGCATGGCTGGCCGGGATCGGTGGTCGAATTCCACAAGGTGATCGAACCGCTGACCGATCCGACCGCGCATGGCGGCAGCGCCGCCGATGCGTTCCATGTGGTGTGCCCGTCATTGCCGGGCTTTGGCTTCTCGGCCAAGCCGGCGGCGGCCGGCTGGGGTGTCGACCGCATCGCGAAGGCCTGGGCCGTCCTGATGCAGCGGCTGGGCTATACCAGCTATTTCGCGCAAGGCGGCGATTGGGGCTCCGCGGTCACGACCGCGATCGGCGGACAGGATCCGGCGCATTGCGCCGGCATCCACATCACGCTTGCGATGTCGACCCGGCCCAATGTCGAGGGGCAGCCGACGCCGGAGGAAACTCGCGCGCTCAACGGCATCAAATATTATGCCGATTGGGATTCCGGCTATTCCAAGCAGCAGTCGACCCGGCCGCAGACGCTCGGCTATGCCCTGACGGATTCACCGAGCGGGCAGGCGGCCTGGATCCTGGAAAAGTTCTGGGCCTGGACCGATTGCGACGGGCATCCGGAAAACGTCCTCGGCCGCGACGAACTGCTCGACAACGTCATGATGTACTGGGTCACCGAGACGGCGGCATCATCGGCGCGGCTCTATTGGGAAAGCTTCGGGCCGGGCAAGCGAACTCCGCACAAGGTGAATGTGCCGACTGGCGTTGCCGTGTTCCCCAAGGAGATCGTCACGCCGGTCCGCAAATGGATGGAAACCAACTTCACCAACATCCAGCACTGGAACGAGATGCCGAAGGGCGGGCACTTCTCCGCGTTCGAGCAGCCCGAGCTGTTCGTTGGCGAGGTGCGGGAGTTTTTCGGGAAGCTGCGCTAGCTGCGTTTGTGTCAATGCGCTGCGCAACGGAGGAACGTCGGCGTGCTGCTTGATCCCCGCGATGGCGACTTTGAGGACAATGCCGCCAGTCCCGAACAGCGTTCGTTGTTCGCGATCGTGGGCAGCCTTCTGGTTGAGATAAGCCCGGCGAAGCTGTTATTCGCCTGGACGGTTTCACTTCTGCTTCCGGGTCTGCTGCTCGGCCTTGCGCCGCTGGTCGCGTCCGCCTGGATCTCGAGCCTTTCGCAACAAGTTCTGGCGTTGTCCGAAGTGGGGGCCGTGCTGGCGTTGGTTGTGATCGCAGCGTTAGGGTGGCTCGGCGGGCGACCGCTGTTTCAAATCGCAGAAACAAACTTCTGGTCATTGAACGCGCTCGCGGTGCAACCGAGCTACACCTTCACGCGTGAGGCGCTGGGCCATCTGGCGGAACTGCGCTGGCGAACCGGCGCAACTCCTGCTTCTCGCATAAGGCTGCGCCGCAATTGTTCGATCGGCGCCGGCATGCTGCTCTCTGCAGGTGCAGTATTGATCGCGGTCCTGTCCTGGCCTGCTTCGCAATGGACTGCGACCGTCAATGACCTTGTTCTGATCCATCGTCTTGTGGTGCCGACGTTCGCGAACGCCGTGGTACTGGTGTCCAGCTATCTTGCGGTCGCATCACTGGCCTGGAGTGTTGCCGACGCCAGCATGGATCAACCGGCCGACCTTGCCGCCTTCGACGCGACGCCGCTCGGAGGCCGCTGTTGGCGCCTTGCGCATTTGTCGGATCTTCACGTGGTCGGCGAGCGATACGGCTTCCGCATCGAAAGCGGGACGGCCGGTCCGCGGGGAAATCAGCGCTTCCATCGCGTGCTGGCTCGCCTCGCCGAAATTCACGGCGTCGATCCACTCGACCATGTGCTGATCAGCGGCGATATGACGGATGCCGGCCGGCCCGGCGAATGGGCGGAATTTCTCGATGCATTGGCCGGTCACCCTGAGCTTGCAGCACGCATCATCATGCTTCCGGGCAATCATGACGTTAACGTCGTGGATCGCGCGAATCCCGCGCGCCTCGACCTGCCGTTCAGCCCAGGCAAGCGGCTACGGCAGATGCGTACCCTGTCGGCGATTGCGGCCGTCCAGGGCGATCGCGTGCGTGTCATCGACGATTCCGGCAAACCATCGGCTACGCTGAACCAGGCGCTGGCACCTTACCAAGACCGGATAGTGCAATTTGCGCAGCACGGGGGTGTGCGCCGTGCAGTGGCGGTCCGCGGCTTGTTCGATGACCAATTCCCGATGATCCTGCCGCCGGACCGGGATGGCGGCCTCGGGATCGCCATTCTCAACTCCAACGCAGAAACCCACTTTTCCTTCACCAACGCGCTCGGTCTGGTTTCGGAAGCGCAAACGCGGCGATTGGAGGCTGCAATCCGTCATTTCCCGACGGCATGCTGGATCATCGCGCTGCATCATCACTTGATGGAGTATCCGATGCCGGTCAAGACGTTTGCCGAACGCATCGGGACGGCCCTGATCAACGGGAGTTGGTTTGTACGCAGGTTGCAAAAGTTTTCCGATCGCTCGGTCGTGATGCACGGTCACCGGCATATCGATTGGATCGGTACCTGCGGTGCGTCGAAGATCGTCTCGGCCCCGTCGCCGGTGATGGGGGCGGCCGATGATGCGGTCACCTATTTCTATATCCACAGAATGGTGGTCGGGCCGGACCGGAAGCTCTGCCTCGCCCAGCCCGAGCGGGTTGAAATTGCCGGAAGCTAAGGCGTTTCCGGCCTTTCTTCGTGCGTTCCGCCGAACAAATCAGCGATCCATGCGGCCGACGGACTCTCGGCACAGAAGGTCAGAATAGCGAGCGTGATCGGCACGCCGATGAAAGTCCCGAACAGGCCCCAAAGCGAGCTCCAGAAGAAGATCGCAAACAGCACCAGGAACGGCGAGATCGACAACGTCGAGCCGGCCACCCGCGGTTCGATATAGCTGCCGACCACGAACTGGATGACGTTGAGACAGGCGAACACACCAAATACCGCTGGCCAACTCTCGAACTGCGTCATGGCCAGCAGCGTGGGGAACAATGTCGCGATGAACGGGCCGATGAAAGGAATGTAGTTGAGGACAAAGGCGATGACGCCCCATTCGAACGCGAATGGCAGTCCGGTCACGGCGGCGAACAGGCCGACCAGGAGACCCGTGACCGCGCTCATCTGCGTCCGCACCAGCATATATTTGCGAAACTTGGCGGCCGTGGCCTTGCTGCCCTTGAGCAAAACGCGCGCGGCTGTGCGATTCTCCAGTCGCTCTATTCGTCGACCAGCGTCTTCGACCTCGAGAAGTCCCAGAACGACATAGACCAGCACGATGAGCCAGAAACTCAACGTGGTGTTGACGCGGCCGGTGACGTACTGCGTGACGCGCAGCAGCCAGCCTACATTGAAATGCTCCGCCCAAAGGCCTGCAAACGAGATGCCGTGGCCGTCCAGCCATATCACCGCGGCGTCGTAGAGGGCTTGATATCGCACCGCATCCGCAAGCAAGGAACGCCCGACACGACCGAATCCCCACGCCGCGAGCGAGGCAAATGCGATGCAGGCGGTGGTCGTAACGACGACGGTGATGGCGAGCGCGAGGAGTTTCGGCAGCCACGACTGCAGCCGTTCCTGAACGGGCCAGACGATCGCGATGATGAACAGCGCGGCCGCAAGCGGGGCCAGCACGCTGCGCGCCTGAGCCACCGCCGCAGTGACCAGTACCGCGGCAATGATGCCGGTCGTGATCTTCAACCCGCCTGTCGCCATCCGGCGACCTTAGTGGAAAACGCGCCCCGCAGGCAAATGCGCCCCTCGAGCGCACCATTCAGCTTGGAAGCTGACCGGCAATCTCGTCGGCTCGCCAGCACCGCACTGCGTGACCGTCCGGACGCGTTTCAAGCGAGGGCCCGGGTTCGCGACGGCACACCGCTTCGGCGTAACGACAGCGCGGACTGAATGCGCATCCGTCCGGCGGATCGAGCGGATTGGGAAGCTCGCCCCTTGCCGTCGCCAGCGGCGCGCGGCGTAGCGGATCGGGAATCGCTGATATCAGGGTTTGCGTATAGGGGTGCGCCGGCCGTTCGAAGATCTCGCGCCAGCCGCCTGTCTCCACGATGCGGCCGAGATACATCACCGCGACCCTGTCGCTCATGTGCTCGACCACGCCGAGGTCGTGGCTGATCATGATGTAGGAGAGACCGAGGCTCTCCTTTAATTCCAGCAGCAGGTTGATGATCTGGGCGCGGATCGAGACATCGAGCGCCGATACCGGTTCGTCGCAGATGACGATCTTCGGATTGAGGATCAGCGCGCGGGCGATGCCGATGCGCTGGCGCTGGCCGCCCGAGAATTCATGCGGGTAGCGGCCGGCCTGTTCAGGCCGCAGGCCGACATGCCTGAGCATCTCGGCAACGCGTCCGTCGATCTCGCTCTGGGCCGTCACGCCATGCAGGCGCAACGGGTCTTCAAGCGTGCGGCGAACGGTCTGGCGTGGATTGAGCGAAGCGTAGGGATCCTGAAACACCATCTGGGCGATACGGGCCAATCGCTTTCGATCGACCGACCGCCGCTCCGTCACGACGTGCCCGTCCAGCACGATCCTGCCCCGCGTCGGCGTTAGCAGCCCGAGCAGCGAAAGGGCGACGGTCGACTTGCCGCAACCGGATTCTCCGACGAGACCCAGGCACTCACCGCGCTTGAGCTCGAGATCGATGCCGTCGACCGCGCGCAGCAGCCGATGGCCGCCGAGCAGGCCGCCGCCAAGCGGAAAATGCACCGCGAGATCCTTCACGCTGAGGATGACGTCGTCGCCAGGCCTCACCGCGGGGTCAAGCATGGTGGTGGCACCTGACGAGGCCGCCTGCACCGAGCCATGTCGTCTCCGGCACGGTGGTCCGGCAGATCTCGGTCGCCAGCGCGCAACGCGGATTGAATCGGCAGCCGCCTGGGAAATCCGCGATCGCGGGTACGACGCCGGCGATCTCCCTGAGCCGCGACCGGCCAAGCGCCGCGCGGCTCCCCAGCCGTGGCAGCGAGTCGACCAGCCCTTGTGTGTAAGGATGCGCGCCGGCGCGGAAGATGTCGTCCGAGCCGCGTTCCTCGACGATGCGGCCGGCATACATCACGCCGACGCGGCGGCAGACATTGGCGACCAGGCCCAGGTCGTGGCTGATCATCAGGATCGCGGTGCCTCGCTCGGCGCACAGGTTGCGCATCAGCTCGATGATCTCCGCCTGCACCGTCACGTCGAGCGCGGTGGTCGGCTCGTCGGCGATCAGAAGATCCGGATCGCATGCCAGCGCAATGGCGATCATCACGCGCTGGCGCATGCCGCCCGAGAGCTGATGCGGGTAGTCCTTCACCCGCCGCTCCGGCGCGGGGACGCGGACATTCGCCAGCGCCTCGACGGCCAGCTGGTTTGCCTCGCGCCAGCTTTTGCCTTTGTGCAGCACAAACATTTCCGCGATCTGCCGGCCAACCGGCGAGACCGGATTGAGCGCCGTCATCGGCTCCTGGAAGATCATTGCGATCCGGTTGCCGCGCAGCGCGCGCTGCTCGGCCGCTGAAAGTCCCTGGATCTCGCGGCCTTCGAAGCGGATGGCGCCGGCGGCGATCGAGAGCGGCCGGCGCAGCAGGCCGATCAGGGCAAGCGCCGTAATGCTCTTGCCGCAGCCGGACTCGCCGACAAGGCCGAATGTCTCGCCCCGATCGATGCGGAATGAAACGCCCTCGACCGCTGCAACAAGTTTGGCGCCATCGTCGAGATCGATGCGCAGATCCTCGACTTCGATCAGCGGAGCGGCCGTCATGTGCGCCGGCTCCGCGACTGGGGATCGAGCACATCGCGCAAGCCGTCGCCCAGCAAATTGAGGCCGAGCACAGTCAGGAATATCGCAAGGCCCGGGAAGACCGACAGCCATGGCGCCGTGGTGATCTGGTCGCGCGCCTCCGACAGCATGCTGCCCCAGCTGGGATAGGGTGGACGGATGCCGAGGCCAAGGAACGAGAGCGAGGCTTCGGCCAGCACCGCGCCGCCCATGCCGAGCGTGCCGATGACGATGATGGGACCGATCATGTTCGGCAGCAATTGCGTGATCATGATGCGCAGATCTCCGTAGCCCAGCACTCTCGCAGCTTGCACATAGCCTTGGCTCTTGAGCGACAGTGTCGAGGCCCGCGCGATCCGGCAGGTGAAGGACCAGTTGGTCAATCCGAGCGCGATCAGCAGGCTGGTCAGGCCGGGTCCAAGCACCGCCATGATGGCGAGTGCGAAGATCAGAGAGGGGATCGCGAGCATGACATTGGTCAGCCCGTTGACGACATCGTCCCACCAGCCGCCCCAATAGCCCGCGGTCAAGCCCAGCGTCACGCCGATGACGCTGTTGACGAGCTGCGAGACGATGCCGACGGTCAGCGAGATGCGCGCGCCGTGCACGACGCGGGAATAGATATCGCGGCCCTGCGCATCGGTACCGAACCACCAGATCCAGCTCGGTGGCTCTTCCGCATTCATGAGGTTGGCGCCCATGACCGGATCGGTATGTGCCAGCCAGGGCGCGAACAGGCCGACGAAGATCGCAAGCACGAACAGCGTCCCGCCGATGATCGCGCTGGTGCCAAGCTTCATCGCGGCCGCTCCGCCGTGACGGGTCGCACGGTCCGTCGTGCACAGGTATGGTGAAACCGACGGCCGCTCATGCGTATCTGATCCTGGGGTCGATCACGCCATAGAGCAGGTCGACCAGCGTATTGACGGCGAGGAAGAACAGCACCACCACCAGAATGGTGCCCTGCACCGCGGGAATGTCGCGCTGCAGGACGCTGTCGACCAAGAGCGAGCCGATGCCCGGCCAGGAGAACAATTTCTCGACGACGACCGCTTGGCCCATCACGACGCCGAATTGCAGGCCGATCGCCGTGAGAATGATGACGAGGGCATTGCGCATTACGTGCCAGGTCACGACCCGGGTCTCGCTCATGCCCTTCGAGCGTGCGGTGCGGACAAAATCCGCGGTCATGATCTCGAGTACCGCCGCACGCGTTGTCCGCGCCAGCAGCGCCATCGGCGAGACGCCGAGCGTCACGGCGGGCAGCAGCAGATATTTGAGCCCGCCATCGCCGTAGCCGAAGCTCGGTAGCCAGCCGAGCTTCAATGCGAACAGATACATCAGCAGCAGCCCGAGCCAGAACTTGGCCATCGAAAGGCCTGATACCGCCAGCACCATCGAGATCGTGTCGACGATGCTGCCCGGCCTCAGTGCGGCGATGAAGCCGAGTGGTACGCCGACCGCAACCGCGAAAGCCAGGGCTGCGAATATCAATTGCAGCGTCGGCCACATCCGTTTGGCGATCATCGTCGTGACCGGCTCGCGGGTCCGGAACGAGGTGCCGAAATCACCGGTCGTGAGCTTGGCGATATAGGAGCCGAAGCGCACGTAAACGGGATCGTCGAGACCGAGCTGCTTCTTCATGCGTTCCACGACCTGCGGGTCGGTCGGGCCCCGACCGTCGTCGCCCATGCTCGACACGATGCTGCCCGGGACGACGCTGAACAGCACAAAGATCAGCAGCACGACGGCCAGCACGGTCGGAATGGTTTGCAGGACTCGACGGATCGCGAAGGAGAGCATTGGACGTTTTCCTCACTCCCTCCATCATGTCTCGTGATGGAGGGAGGACGATGGCACCTGTCACTTCGCGGGCGAGGTCTCGTCGACCCAGAGGTCCTCGACGTTCTGATGGGTCAGTTCGGTCGCGTCCAACTGAATTCCCTTGAGCCAGGGCTGCACCGCCATGACCGCCTTGTTGTAGTTGAAGAACCAGACCGGTGCTTCGTCATGGAGCAGCGCATTCGCCTTTTGCAGCAGCTGGACGCGCTTGGCAGCGTCGTCACTCTGCCCGGCTTCGTCGATCACCTTGTCGAACTCGGCGTTCTTGAAGTTCGTGTAGTTGCAGGCCGATTGCGGCGTCGCCGAGTGGAAGCATTTGAGCGCGGCCTGTGGATCCGGGCCGGTCGCCTGGGAATAGATGAAGGCCTGGAAGTCGCCCTTGCGAATGACCTCCGCCAGCACCGCGGTCTCGACCTGCTTGACCTTCACCTTGATGCCGACCTTGTCCAGCATCGGGATCGCGGCCTCGACGATCGGCAGGCCCCAGCTTTCATTCTGACTGGTGGTCCATTCGAATTCGAAGCCCGTAGGATATCCCGCGTCGGCCAGCAATTGCTTCGCCTTCGCGGGATCATACGGGTAGGGCTTCATGGCCTTGTCGTATGCGGGCGACGTCAAGGGCAGCCAACTCGTGGCGCGATAGGCCTTGCCCTTGACCAGCTTGTTGATGATCAGATCGGCATCGATCGCGTAGTTGATGGCCTGGCGAACCCGCTTGTCGGAGAACGGCTTGAAGGCGGGATTCATCCCCATATAGCGCGTGAAGACCTCGGCGACCTCGACGATGGTGCCCTTGAGATCAGGGTCGGCCTGATAGGCGACATACTGTGCAGGCCCCAGCACCGAGGTGTCGATCTCCTTGTTGCGGAAGGCGACGTCGCGCGCCGCGGCTTCGCCCATCAGCGAGATGACGAGCTTGTCGGCGTATGGCTTGCCCGGCTTGTAGAACCGGTCCCAGCGTTCCAGCACGATACGCGAACCCGGCACGTGCTCGACGAACTTGAATGGACCAAGACCGATCGGCTTCTGGATAAAGCTCTCCTTGGCACCCTCGTCGGCGGGATAGATCGAGGTCAACGCGGTGAAGAAATAGAAGGCGGGATCGACTTTTTCGGTCAGTTTCATTTCGAGGGTGAAGTCGTCGATCTTCTTCAGGCCGGAGATGGCCTTGGCCTGGCCCTTCTCGACCTCGGACGCGCCCTCGATGATGCGGACGAAGCGCGCACCGGGATAGGCCTTGGTGCCGTCCATGATGCGATTGTAGGACCAGATGATATCGTCCGCCGTCATCTTGCGGCCGTTGTGGAAATAGGCGTCGTCGCGCAGCTTGAAGGTATGAACGAGACCTCCGCCCGAGACGGCGACCTCCTTGGCAAGTTCCAGAACCGGCTTGCCCTCGGTGGAGTCCCAGATGTAGAGCGACCGGTGCAGGGCCTTGGCGTAGATCTCGTCCTGGGCGCGTGGTGTCGTGTGGATGTCCATGCTGGTGAAGCTGGAGCCGTAGGGCGCCGTCATGCGAATGGTCCCGCCCTTGCGCGGTGTCTGGGCCGCCGCTGTGGCGGCGAGTGCGAACCCCAGGCCGGCCGCGATCGCAATCAACTTGAACTTCATGTTTCCCCCAACGATGCAGGAACATTCCGATCAACGAGTTGACCATCGGCGGCATGTCCAGCGCAAGGTCCTCATGTCGTGTCGATGGCGACCGGCACCAAATAATTGTGCCGCCTCGATGCGAAGAGCGGGATCACGGACGCGCAGCGCGTGGCGTGCATCTGCGATGCGGTGGCATCGACCGCAGTGCAACTTTTGCTTGTATGTAAGCGATTGCGATTGAACGGATTTCGGGTTCCGTTCTGAATCTGCCAAGGCAGGGTTCGAACGCAGGCTGCTATCGGTCGAGCGAAGCGCAACCCGCCATCTACAGCAGTCCCCGATAAATTCCTGGCGCGGAGCCTTCGATGGCCACCGCGCCGACGGCCTTCGCATAGAAGTCTGCCGGCCCGACGCCACCGATGATGGCGTAGCCGAAGCCCTGGTGCTTCATGTCCTCGAGACAGGCGAACAGCAGCGCCTTGCCGATGCCGCCCTGCTGGGCCTTTGGCGCGACGCCGGTCGGACCGAAGAAGTTGCGGCAGGCCGCGTCGTGGCAGGCGAATCCCAGAATCTTCTTTTGCTGGATCGCGATGAAGCAGGAAACCGGTTCGCGGCTGAACGCGACCTCGGTTTCGCTGGCCCATGCCTCGCTGAAGGTCTCCCGCACCCAGGCTGTGACCTTGTGCTTTTCGGGGGCGAGCGCGCGGCGCATCACAATTCCGGCCTGCTGCAATCGATCGTAGGCGGGCCGGGAATCGGGCAGGGCATAGAGCTTGACGAGCATGTCCATCCGGCGACCTTAAGGCATGATCCAGAAAAGTGCGAAGCGGTTTTCCGAAAAGATCATGCTTAAACCAGAAACTAAAGCGCGATGACGGTTCAAGCTGATCTCATCGCGCCTTTGTAAGAAACACGCGGCGGGCAAATCGCGCAGGATGGGTATCGCTGCGCTCCACCCATGCTGCGTCATTTCCGCCGTTGCCTGTTCGAGGCCCTGACTTCACGCGCGATGGCCCAAAAATACCCGCCGCAGAATGCAACAATCGCAACAATCACGCTGGCGGCGATAATCTCTTGCATGTCCGAGGTTCTCCAAGTAGATGTGTCTCCTCTATGTGGGAAATTTACCCACGTAAAGCGAAATCGGCTTCGAGGCGTAATGAGACGGGGTGAACGCATGGTGAAGGTCAGCGCAGCGAGGGGCGGTGCAGCAGACAGACGTCTTCGGGCAATCGTTGCTCTCGCCGTCACGGCCGGCATCGGCTCGGCGCACGCCGCTCGAACGCCCGATATGTCGGACGCCAGCGGAGGGATCGTCTCTGTTCCGATCGACACGCGGAGCCAGACATTGGCGATGGATGGCGCGGTCCGCCCCGTGCAGCTTCCCAAGGGTGCGTCCGCGATGAGCGAGACCTACGGAGACTGGATCGTCAAATGTCAGCTCGACGGCGGAGCAAGGCTGTGCACCCTCGGTCAGACACAGACCTCCAAGGAGACCAACCAGCAAGTCTTCGCCATCGAATTGCTGCCACAGAACGGAAAGGCCGAAGGCAACATGTTGATGCCATTTGGGCTCAAGCTCGACGCCGGGGCCGTCGTCAAGCTTGACGGCAAGGACCTGGAGCAGACGCGCTTCTCCACCTGCACCGCGCAAGGCTGTCTGCTTCCGGTGTCCTTTCCCACTGTTGTGACCGACACCATGAGCAAGGGCAAGACGCTCACCGTCGCCGCGCAGAACATCAACACCGGGCAGGCGGTCGTCTTCAATGTGCCGCTCAACGGCTTCGCCGCGGCGTTGGAGCGCACCATTCAACTTGGCAGCTGACCGGCGCGTCGCGAGCGCGGCCTGCGCGAGGCCGCAAGGCTATTTACGCGGCGAACCGATCGCCATCATTCGCGGCAGCATTGCGGGCCTCGATCGCCGTGACGGAGTTTTCGAACGCCTTCACCAGCACGCCTCGGCCGACGGTGCGGAGCACGAGGCCGAGGATCCATCCCCTGAGGTTCTTGCCGTCGCGCACCACGATCACGTCGATATCGGTGGTGCCGTCGGGCCGGCGCGTGAAGTTGTAGGTATGGCCCGACGCGCCGCCCCACACATTGGAGTCGATCGTCGTCAGGACGACGTGATCGGGGTCGGACCAATCGTAGTACAAGCGCTCCCAGATGCCGCCCGAGCCTTCCGTCACGTCGGCGTCGGCGGGGCCGCGATCATGCACCTTGAGATAGGCATCGGCACTGTTGCCGAACAGTTTGGAGCGGCCCGGGCCGAAGTCGGTGAGGCCGGCTACGTATTGCTCAGGCGTCAGGCTCGTCGTTCGATGAAGGCGGATCGTGGACATCTGGGGTTCCTGCACAAGTGACGGAAAGACGGCGGTGTCGGAACTAGTTGGAGACTGGGCCCGACGTGCGGACGGTCAGGCCGTCGCCGCTTCGGCTGATCTCCAATGCGTCTGCCTGGTTCGGAGTCGAGAGCAGGGCGCGCTGACCGGGCGCAAGCACCGATACGAAGCGGATCGGCGTCCCGGCCGCGCCCTCTGCCAGCGTGGTCACGACGCGATATCCATCGCGCTCGACGGTGTAGTAGACGATGCCGGCGAGGTCGCCGAGACGAACGCTTTGACCTTCGATCGGCCTGAGCGTGCTTGCGTGCGCGGCGCCCAGCGAGGCCAGGCTAAAGGTGGCGGCGAGAATTGTGCTGCGGATCGACATGGGATCCTCCGTTGGCTTGGGGTGAACTTGGGCGGCGGGCGGTGGCCCGTCTGCTCCCTTGCCGAAGGAGATGGTCAGGCTATGATCATCGATCAAAGAGATGAGATCGATAATGGCCATCGATACCGTTAATTTAGGTCGTATCGACTTGAATCTGCTGGTTCATCTCGATGCGCTGCTGACCGAACGAAGCGTCACGAAGGCGGCGGCCTGCGTCGGGATTGGCCAATCCGCGATGAGCCACAACCTTGCCCGCTTGCGCGAGCTGTTCGGTGACGAGCTGCTCACGCGGGGGGCCGACGGCATGCGCCTCACCCCGCGCGCGGCGGCCCTGCGCGAGCCGGTGCGGAGCGCGCTTGCTCAGGTCGAGGCGGTGGTGCTGCGCGATCAGGCCTTCGATCCGGCCACAGCGGTGCGGACGTTCAGGCTCGGACTATCCGACAGCATGGAAATTTTGATCATGCCGGCTCTGCTGGCGCGCATGCGCCAGATCGCACCTGGCGTTCACTTCCGGCTTTATAATGTTGATTCGTCCCGGCTGCTTGATGACCTCGACGCCGATGAGCTGGATCTCGCAGTCGCCCATGGGCCGCTCCCGCAGGGACAATTGCATCACAAGCGGCGCACGCTGTTGACCGAGCGCTTCGTGTGCATGTTCAATGCCGAGAAGACTGGTATCACGCCTCCGATCTCGCTTGAGGACTACGTCCGGCTTCCGCACGTGCTGACCAGCCTGCGGCCTGCCCGCAGCGTGCGCGGCATCGTCGACGAAGCGCTCGACAAGCTCGGCCTGCAGCGCACGGTTGCGCTCACCACGCCGCGTTTCCTCACCGTCCCGCACCTGGTGGCGCAGGCGCCCGTCATCGTCACCATGGGAGCACGACTGGCCACGCGCTTCTCCGCTGAGCTCGGGCTCAGCCTCAGCCCGCCGCCGGTGGAGCTGAGCGAGATGCCGGCGACGTTGTTGTGGCACGCCTCCTACGATCACGATCCCGCCCATGCCTGGCTGCGAAACCAGGTGGTCCAGCTGGCAGCCGAACTGTGAGCCCGCGCGCTGCGTGCCCTGCGATCGGTGTCACCTGGCTGTTCCGCCCACCACAGGAAAGCCGCGAACGATGCGAATGCCGTCGTCGTAACAAGCGTCGGGTGGCGGGTAGTAATGCTCGATGATGATGAGCGGCTGGCCGCATCGGCACCGTGTATCCGGCTTGATATGGCCCGCCTTGTCGATCTGGCACCATTCACGGCGGTCGGGAAATGCCGCCCAGGCCGCGCCGTTCCGAAAGCTGTCCACCGCGTCGAACTGCGGTGCGATGACGAATTTTCCGGTCGGATCGATGAAGCCCCATTTGCTGGTGCTGTCGTCGAACCGCGCGGCAAGCCCTTCGGACCAGTACGGACGTTGCGGAAGATGTCGTGTCAGGATATCGGGATTTTTCGCCAACTCGGCGACGAGGGCCTTGTCGAGTGTCCTGTAGCCTGCCTCGAGCTCGATGCCGTATTCCCCCGTACCGCTGATGAACGTGCCCCTCGCGAGCTTCAGCGGGCCCAGCAGAAATGATCCATCTTCCCCGATGACGGCCCAAAGTCCGTGATCGCGGATCGATGCAATCCCGCCGTGAAATGCGTCGGCCTGATCGAAATAGCGGTCCGCGAGCAGTTTGCCGTCGATCGAGATGAAGCCCCATTTGGCGTCGTGCTGGACGATCGAAGGTGCGTCGCAAGCGAGCTGTACGTACTGGAACGGGATGTCGGGCGCAGGCCGGTCGTCGGCCGCCAAGATCGTCAGGTGTCCCTGCTCGAAGCGCAGGTGGCGACCGTCAGGGCACCTCTGATCGTCGGCGCCGAGCAACCTTGTACCGGCCTGATCGAAATAGAGCGGCTTGTCGTTCACGGTCGCGCCGAGCTTGCTGTTGGATATCGAAGGTTGGGCGGCTGCATCGCTGAGGATGTTTCCGTCGCGGTCGATCCGTCCTTCACGTCCGGCCAGCCGATAGGGCGACCAGCCGTCGCGAAAATAGCCGAGCCAATCGAATTTCAGAGCTACGACGATCTCTCCCCTGCCGTTGACAGCGCCCCAGCGATTGCCGCGGCGCACGATGGCGCGATCCTGGCCCCGCTGAATCTGTTGCACATGATCGAAAAGCTCACCGTTGACCGGGATTCCATTCAGGCCCATCAACTGCCATCGGGCATCAGCATGCGTACCGTCCGCCGCCCAGAACAATCCGGTCAGGTCGTGCGACAGCAAGCTCACCTGCGTGAATGTGGGCCGCACGATCCAATTGCCGCCGCGGGCGACGATGCCCCAGCGCTTGCCGGGCGCATGAGCGATCGAGTACGCGTCGAGCCAGGCGAAGCTTCCGCCCATCCTGACGTAAGGGGGCTCCGCGGCAAGGAAAGCATCCTGGGAGAGGCGGACGATCGCTCCGTGCTCTACCGGCACGACCGATCCGCCATTCTCGTCGATCACGCCCAGTCGACCCTCAACGAGCGCCAACGCCAGACCATGATCCAGCTTGCTCAGCGAATCGTAGACTGGAGCGATTGCGTAGCGCCCCGTCGCGTCGATCATGCCGTACTTTCCGGCGCCGCGAACCAGCGCCCGATCGGCGACGAAGCGATCGCCCCAATCAAACTGTGGGGCGATGACGGTGGTGCCATGGCGGTCGATATAGCCGCATCGGGCGGCGGCAAATCGACATGTCGGGATCAGTGCGTCGCCTTCCTTGCGCGCCAGGTTCTCCAGCGTGTCTGCTTCCGCCTCCGAACCGATGGTGGCAGGCAAAGGCGCGGATGATTGTCCAGCGACGTTTTGCGCCGTGGCAATCAGGATGACGGCGCAAGCGAACAGACGGAAGCAGGTGTTCACAGGCAGAGCTCCATTGCAGCACGTTCGAAGCCGCGGCTCGATTTCGGGGAGTCTAACTTATCGCTCGGTGTGGTGAGAGCTGTTCGGGTGTCGTGCTGAATGGTCAGTTACTTCATGGCGCGAACAAGGCATGGCGGTGCGGCGTCGCGGTCGACCCACGGGCCGCGCCACATCCGCTGTCGTCCCTGCGAAAGCAGGGACCTATAACCACGAACGGTTATTGTTGAGCTACGTCGGAACGACGAGTCCCGTTCACAACCCCCGCCGCGGAGTATGGGTCCCTGCTTTCGCAGGGACGACACCGGTCATGGGGGTGCGCTCGAGCGCCTCAATCCCGATACGACGGATCCGCCCGGTCGAGCTTGCGCAGCAGCGCCGGCCAGGCAAGCTCGCCGTTGCGCGCGGCGCGGCCGGGCTTGGGCAGCATCCGCTCATAGGTATCTTCGAGGATGTTTTGCGGCGGATAGACCAGCTTGGTGTTGCAGGACAGCGCCATCACCTGGGTCTGGCAGGCGCGCTCGAGACGGAACAGCACGTTGAAGGCGGCGGGCACGGTGCGGCCGACCACCAGCAGACCGTGGTTGCGCAGGATCATCGCCTCGTTGTCGCCGAGGTCGCGGACCAGCCGCTCGCGTTCGTCGACATTATCGGCGATGCCTTCGAAGTCATGATAGGCGATGTGCAGGAAGCGCATCGAGGTCTGCGCCAGCGGCAGCAGGCCGCATTCCATTGCCGAGACCGCCATGCCGGCGGGCGTATGGGTGTGCGCGACGCAGTCCATGTCGTGCTTGGCCATGTGGATGGCGCTGTGAATGACGAAGCCGGCGACGTTGACGTCATAGTCGGTTGCGTTGAGCAGCGTGTTGCCCTCGACGTCGACCTTGATCAGGCTCGAGGCGTCGATCTCCTCATAGAGCATGCCGTAGGCGTTGATCAGGAATTGGTCGGTGGTGCCGGGCACGCGGCAGGAGATGTGGTTCGCGATCATCTCGGTCATGCCGTACGTCGCGGTGAGACGATAGCAGGCGGCCAGATCGACGCGGGCCTGCCACTCCTCGGCGCTCACCTGCTCGCGGACGGATTTGACCACCTTGATCGCGGGCGAGCTGACGGGGGGATTCATGGCGTTCTCTCCTTGAGATGTCTGCGAGGCCGGGGCCCGATTGTTGGCCTGGAACATAGCAGAATCCGCGCGGTGGCAAGCCGTGACGCGTCTGCGTATTTGCAGGTCTGGCGGGTAAAAACCGAATGCGGATTGGCGCGCGGCGGCTTCGATGCCACTATGCGGAAAACAGCCGAGGCGCATCAAAATGAGCGATCGCAAGATACGTATCGCCGTCCTGCATTTCTCCCACGAAACCGTCTCGTTCCTGCCGAACGAGACCACGCTCGACGACTTCATCTATCCGGGCTCGCCGGCCAAGGGCGAGGCGCTGCTGCAGTTCGATCCCAAGAACTACATGGGCGGCTTCGTGCAGGTGGCGCGCGAATTCTCCGAGGTCGAACTGGTCGGCATCGAATCCCCGCTCTGGCCGAAGACCTACACCGGATCGGGCTGGATCACCCAGGAAGCCTACCGGACCTTCACCGGCAAGATGATTGCCGGGCTCAAGGAGGAGGGGCCGTTCGACGGCGTCTATCTGTGCCTGCATGGCGCCATGGCCGTGCGCGACGTGCCGCGGCCGGAGGCCGATCTGGCGCGGCAGGTGCGCGAGGTGATCGGCCGCTCGGCGTTCATCGCCGCAACCTTCGATCCTCACGGCAACGAGGACGAGGCGTTCCTTGAACAGGCGGACATGGCGTTCGCCGTCAAATATTTCCCGCATTATGATGCGCATCTGCAGGGCGAGCGCGCGGCGCGCATGCTGGTGCGGGCGATCCGCGGCGACTACCGGCCGGCGCACAAGACGATCAAGGTTCCCGTGATCTCGCCCGGCGTGCTGCAATGGACCGGGGCGCGTCCCTGGATGGATCTCGTGCAGCGCGCGCTGGTGTGGGAGGCCCGCGAGGTCGACGTCTACGTCAACATTTTCTTCGGCTTCCCGTTCGCCGACGTACCGGATGTCGGCATGACCGTGCAGGTCCTGACCAACGACAACCCGAAGGTCGCCGAGCAGATCGCGCGCGATCTCGCCGGCACGATCTGGCGGCTGCGCGAGGCCCTGCTGCAATCGACGAAACTCCACAGCATCACCGAGGGCGTTGCGCTGGCGAAGCAGGCCGTCGCTGACCGCAACACGCCGGTGGTGCTTGCCGATCACAGCGACCGGTCGGGATCGTCGACCTGGCTGCTGCGCGAGATCATCGCGCAGGACCTCGCCAACACCGTGATTGCAACCATTGCCGATGCCAAAGCGACGGCAAGCCTGAAGGCGGCCGGCGCCAAGGCCGGCGATGCCTTCGACATGGAGATCGGTGGCGGCGCCGACGAGTCGGCGGGCGATCCGGTTCGGATGCAAGGCACCATCTCGGCTGCGGGCGAGGGCTACGGCCAGTTCTGGGTCTGCGTGCGCTTCGGCCGCAACAATGTGCTGATACTCTCCACCTATCTGGTGCAGATCATGGAGCCGTTCTCGCTGAAGGCGCTGGTGCCCGACATCGGCAGCTTTGAGGTGATGGCGATCAAGTCGCGGGTACATTTCCGGCGCGGCTTCGACGACAATGGCTTTGCCAAGACGATCCTGCTGGTCGAGCCGGAGCAACCGTTCCTCGGCACGACGCGTCTCGACAAGTTGCCGTACAGGAATGTCGACCTGACGCGGTACTATCCGTACGGCAATCCGACGTTTCCGGAGGCATCGTCATGACCGGGGGGCGCTATCGCCTGATCGGTTCGACCGCGTCGCCCTATGCGATCAAGCTGCGCGCACTGATGCGCTACCGGCGGATCCCGCACGACTGGGTGATCATGAGCAAGGCGCTGCGCGCGGCGACCGCGCATCTGAAGCCGATGCTGATCCCGGTGCTGCAATATCCCGACGGCAGCTATCGCGGTGAGACCACGACGCTCGCCTATGATCTGGAAGCGCGCCACCAGGGGCGCTCGGTGATCCCCGAGGACAAGGCGGTCGCATTCGTCTGCGATCTGCTCGAGGACCTCGCCGATGAATGGGCGGTGAAGCCGTTGTTTCTCTATCGCTGGTGGGATCCGGAAGACCAGGCCTACGTCTCGCGCTGGGCGGGCGAGGAATGGTCGACGTCGGAAGCCGAGGCCGGCAGCCGGGAGGAGATCGAGGAGTTCCGGCAGCGGCAGATTTCGCGCATGAGCATTCTCGGTGCGACGGACGAGAATAGGCCGCTGCTCGAGGAGAGCTATCGGCGGACGCTGGCGGCGTTCGAGCCGCATGTCGGCATGACGAATTATCTGTTCGGCAGCCGGCCGTCGCTGGCGGACTTCGCCTGGTTCGGACAACTCAGCGAGATGGCGACCGACCCGACCCCGATGCGGATCATGCGCGAGCACGCGCCGTTCACCGATCACTGGGTGCGGCGGCTCGACGACGCATCCGGTGTCGAGGGCGCCTGGTATTCGCGCGAGCAGGCGCTTGGCGGGTTCGCTGAAGCATTGCTGCGGATCGCGGGCGAACTCTATCTGCCGTTCCTCGCCGCCAATGCGGATGCATTCGCGAAAGGCCTCGCTCGCCTCGAGATCAACGTCTGGGGACTGCCTTACGCGCTGGCGCCGTTCAAATATCAGGTCAAGTGCCTGCAGCAGTTGCGCAAGAAGTTCGCCGCGCTCGGTGCCGGCGATCGCATTGCGTTGAAGCCCGTCCTGGAGCGCACGGGGTGCTGGGCCGTCCTGAATGGAGGCTGATCGATCCGGGAAGGCAAGCAGGTTCAAATCAGCGTGAGCTTAGGTCCGGTGCCTGCTCCCGAGTGCTGCGGCGATCGTCTCCGGATTCTTGATCCGCTCGATCAGCAGGTCGATGCGGTCGCCGCCCCAGAACAGTTCCCCGTTGAACACCATGCTGGGGACGCCGAACACGCCAAGCGCTTCGGCCTCGTCGATGATGCGATCGTGTTCGGCGCGGGCAGGGCCGTGAACATAGGTCTCGAACGCCTCAGCGGAACCACCGATCGCGGCAATCACGCCGGCAATCTCCGGCAGCTCGTCGATCTCGAGCTCATGGTTCCAGAACTTCCGGAACACCGTGTCATGGTAGGGCCGGAACAGCCCGTGCCGCTGCGCGAACAGCATGCCGGCGCTGGCGTAGAAGGCGTCGTAGATCCGGCGCGGGCCCTTCATAGTGAGTCCCTGCGCGTTGGCGAACCGCCGCGCGTCCATGTAGGCGTAGCGCACCTTGCGCCAGAAGTGCGGCGTGCGCTCTTCCACCGTGCCCATGAACTCGGGAATGCGCAGCGTGTAGGGCAGCCATTCCAGTTCGACGCCGTAGGTTTCCTCGAGCTCGAACAGCCGCTTGTTGGCAACATAGGCGTAGGGAGACTTGTAGTCGGTGTAGATTCGGACCTTCGGCTTTTCCATCATCGTTCCTCTCCCCGTCAGAACGATTGTTCCTGATCGCAGGCGGTGGCGCAATGCGGCGTGACGACGGGGAGATCGCAGGCAAACGAACGGGCCCCGGTGCAGTCAAGCATCGCGGGGCCCTGCTACTTCGTTTTAGCGAAGGATCTCTGGTGTAGACCAGTGGTGTTTCGGGACCTAAAAGCGCTTGGCCTTTGCGCTCTCGTCCTGCGGATATGTACAGATTGTCGGCAGTGCACGCAGCTAGCAGCTGCTGTTCGCCTCACGTGCACCGAGACCTTGCCGCTGAGCAAGGTCGCTGGCTTTCGCCGGTGGCGTCATGCTCCTCTCCAAGGGTGGGCCGACGGACCTCTGTCCGCTTCTGCTGCCTGGCGGCCGATCCCATAATCGTCCGTCAATTCCTGCGACGCGAGGAGCAGGCGCTCCAGCACCCCTACAGGTGCAGTCACGGAAATGCTGCGGCAGTTATGGCCTGCTGTCAAGTTAACGAACAAGGGAATTCAGGTCAGGAATCCTGTCGCGCCTTGGTCTTTCGATACTGTGTGAAGTCGGGATCGTGCGTCATCTTCCAGTAGTCGACGAATCGCCACGGCATTGCTGAGAACACACGACCGCGGCTGTTGCGGTAGTAGGTCGTCATGCCCGGATGCGTCCAGATCAACCGCTCATGCTCGGCATCGACGTTGCGGATGTATTCGTCATGCGCGTCGGGATCGACGTCGATCGCAGCGATGTCGTTCTCGATCATCTCGACCAGGCAAGCGGAGATATAGCGGCTCTGACATTCCGACTGGAAGATCACGCTGCCGCCATGCGCAGGTCCCGAGTTGGGCCCGAGCATCAGAAAGAGGTTGGGGAAGTCAGGCACGGTGAGACCGAGATAGGCGGTCGGATTGTCATGACTCCAGACCTGCTTCAGGTTCTTTCCCTCGCGCCCGGTGATGTTGAGACGCGCCGCCATCTCGGAGACCTTGAAGCCGGTCGAGATCACGATGACGTCGTGCTGCCGCGATATGCCGTCGACCGTGACGATGCTGTCAGCCGCGAAATGATCGATCTTGTCGGTGACCAGCTCGACATTCGGCTTGGTCAGCGTCTTGAACCAGTTGTTGTCGAGCAGGATGCGCTTGCCGTAGGGCGGATAGGTCGGCATGCACTTCTCGATCAGATCGGGACGATTCTTCAGCTCGGAGAGAATGAACTCGGCCAGCTCCTGGCGATGCCGGTCGTTGCCTTTGTTGACGGCGCGCTCGGGATGCGGCCAGGCCGGATCCTTGCGCAGGAACGGCAGCAGCCCGTCGCCGTAGCGCCAGAACATGTTGAAGCGATACCACTGCACATAGAATGGCAGATGCGCCAGCAGCCACTGCGCGCCGTCGGTGATCGGATCGGAATAGCCCTTCACCGGCCGCGCCCACTGCGCGGTGCGCTGGTAGACGGTGACGGAGGCGACGCGGTCGGCGATCGACGGCACCAGTTGCATCGCGGTCGCGCCGGTGCCGATCACGGCGACATGCTTGCCGTCGAGTTTGATGTCGTCGGACCACAGCGCCGAATGAACCTTGAGGCCGGCGAAATCCTCGTCGCCGTCGAAACGGGCGGGCAGGGGATCATTGAGTTGCCCGATCGCGCTGACCAGCGCGGTCGACTCGAAGGTCGCTTCGCCGTCCGCGGTCCTCAGCGTCGAGACCCAGCGCCGCTTGGCGTCGTCCCAGCGCGAAGCGACGAGCTCGGTCGAGAGGCGGACGTGTCTGCGGATATCGTGTTCGCGCACGACGTTGAGCAGATAGTCCAGCAGCTCTTGGCGCTGTGCGAAGTAGCGGGTCCACGGATTGCGGGCGCCGAAGGAGAACGAATAGGAGTGGTTCGGCGTATCGACGCCGCAGCCGGGATAACGGTTGACGTACCAGGTGCCGCCGATCTCGTCCTGCTTCTCGACGATCGTGTAGGGAATGCCGAGCCGCCCGAGCGCAACGCCGAGCGCGATCGCGCAGACCCCGGCGCCGACGATCAGGACATGCTGCTGCACCAGCTTCTCGCCGGACGGGCGCTCGCGCCAGCGCGCCTCGCGGGGAACGAAGCCCATCTCCTCCCGCATCAGCGGGGCATATTCGGGCGCGACGTTCTCGCCGAGCGTTGCGCGCATCATCCGCAGCATCAGCTCATCGCCGGGATCGGTGATGACGGGCTTTGGCGTCCCGTTCGCGAACAGGTTCAGGGCCGCCGCGCGGATCTCGTCCTGGATCTCCTTCGGCACGCCGGCGTCGGGATCGGGGATCAGGCGGACGTCGCGCTTCGGCTTGTAGGGCGGCTCGAGCCACTTCTCGTCGCCGGTCATGTGCACCAGCACCATCAGCAGCACGCGGATGTCGCCTTCGGCGATGGCGGAGGACAGGTCGAGGTGTTGGCGCGGAAGCTCGATATTCATGCGTTGTCCTCAGCTCCGTGGTGCGTCCGGCAAACCGCCATAGGCGGCCCAGGTGGTGCCCGCGATGTAGCCGGCATCGACCGGCAGGTTGATGCCGGTCACGCCGCTGCTCTGCGGTGAGAGCAGCCAGGCGATCGCCTGCGCCACTTCCATCGGCTCGACCAGCCGGTTCATTGCGGTGGGGCGTGCCAGCAGATCCTTGTTCAGGGCGCCTGACGCGATGCCGGCCTCGAGCGCCGCCGTGCGGGTGAAGCCGGGCGATACCGCGTTGACGCGCACGCCGCTACGTCCCCATTCGGCGGCGAGCGTCTGCGTGATCTGGATGACGCCGGCCTTCGCCGCGGTATAGGCGTGGATCGGGCCCGACGTCATGCCGGCCACGGAAGCGACGTTGACGATTGCGCCGTGCTGCCGCCGCTTCGCCATCCCGATGCCGACGCTGCGCGCGACCAGGAAGGTGCCGCGCAGGTCGATATTGACCTCGCGGTCCCATTGCTCCATCCGCACCCGGTCGATCGTGTGCATCTTGCCGAACACACCGGCCGCGTTGACGAGGCCCGTGATCGGGCCGTGCGCCTTCTCGATATCGGCAATGCCGGCGACGACAGCGGCTTCGCTTGCGACGTCGAACGGCGCCGGCCAGAGGATGGCGTTCGTGCCGACCAGCGGTTCGGGCGCGATGTCAACGATGACGACGCGGTGCCCTTGATTGGCAAGCAGCGTCGCGGTCGCCGCGCCGATGCCGCGGCTGCCGCCGGTGATGAGGATGGTGCCGTCAACGCTCATCGCTTCTTCCCTACGTTGCTGTTGAACAGGCCATGCGTGACCAGCTTCTGATAGGCCGTGATCACATAGTCGGGCACGGCGGTGACGCCTTGCTCGGAATAGGAATAGCGCCGGCTGAGATAGCCGCGCGCGCCCATCAGGACCTGGACGATGGCCTCGAATTCCTCGTCGCTGAAGGTGTTGGTGGCGCCGGCCGCGCGTGCACGCTGGAGGATCCGGACATAGGCGTTCGAGATGTTGTCAAAATGCTTCTGGTAGCCGGTCGGTGCGAAGAACTCGGCCTCGTTGAGGATGCGGAGAAACTCCGGCACCTCGCGGATGAAATCGAAGAAGGCGCTGAAGCGCTCGATCTCCTGCCGGGCCTCGCTGGCGGTGCCGGTGCGCGCATGGATGAAGCGGACCATGTCGAGGCCGATCTTCGGCAGCAGCTGATCGAGCAGCTCCTGCCGGTTCTCGAAATGATTGTAGAAGGTGCCCTGCGCGACGCCGGCGGCCTCGGTGATGCGGGCGACCGAGGCTTCGGCATAGCCATATTTGCCGACGATCTTGGTCGCGGCGTCGAAGATCTTCTGCTTGGTCCAAGCGTTGCGCTCGACCCGGTTGAGCTTTGTCACCTTGGCAGGTGTCGCTTGTGTCATGCGGAGGCCTCGAGTTCGGCGCGGAGCACGCGTTTGAGCACCTTGCCGGATGGATTGCGCGGCAGGCTGTCGCGGATGATGAGTTGCCTCGGCACTTTGAAGGCAGCCAGCCGCGCGCGGCAGAAGTCGGTGAGATCAGGGAGATCGAGCCTTGCGTCGTCCGCCAGCACCACGATGGCGACCGGCTTCTCGCCCCAGCGGTCGTCCCGCAGGCCGATCACCGCGACCTCGCGCACCCCGGGGATTTCGTAGATGACGCGCTCGACCTCGGAGGAGGCGATGTTCTCGCCGCCGGAGATGATCATGTCCTTCTTGCGGTCGGTCAGATAGAGGAAGCCGTCGTCGTCGAGATAGCCGATGTCGCCGGTGCGGAACCAGTCGCCGAAGAAGGCGGACGCGGTCTTCTCGGGATCCTTCCAGTAGCCCTGCGTCACCTTCGGGCCGCGCAGGCAGATCTCGCCATCCTGGCCCGCGGGCAGGCGCTTGCCGGTGTCGTCGCGGATATCGATCTCGACATGGGCGATGGCGCGGCCGGTCGAGCCGATCTTCTCGATCTCCCGGCCGGCGTCCATGAAGGTGTCGCCGCCGCAGCTTTCGGTGAGGCCGTAGGCATCGATGTAGCGCGCATTCCTGAAATAGTCGGAGAAGGCGCGGATGCGAACCTCCGGCGTCTTCTCGCCGCCGCCGATCGCCCATCGCAGGCTGGAGACATCGTAGCGCTCGCGATTCGGGCAGGTGAGGAGGGCCGTGGTCATGACCGGCGCGAACCATGCCGCGTTCAGCTTCTCGCGCTCGATCGCGGCAAGCGCCGGCTCGGGCTCGAAGCTGCGGTGAATGCACAGCATGCCGCCGTGCCAGAGCACGGCGATGCCGGGCAGATCGAGCGCGCCGACATGATAGAGCGGGCCGACGACGAGCAGCCGGGTGTCGGCGTTCAATCCGAGCACCAGGGTCTGGTCGGCGGATTTCCAGTAGATGTTCTCGTAAGTGAGCATCACCCCCTTGGGACGATCGGTCGTGCCTGAGGTGTACATCAGCCGCATCAGGTCGCTCGGCTGGCGCACATGCATCGGCGCCGGCGCGATGTCGGGCGCAAGGTTGGTGACGCTGGATTGCGCGACTTCACCCAACGGCACCACCGGCGCGTCGCCGGTCGCAATCGCAGCAAATTCCTCGTCGGCGACAAGCAGGCGCGCGCCGGAATTGCCGACGATGTAGCTGACCTCATCGGCCGATAGGCGATAATTGATCGGCAGGAACACCGCGCCGATATGGCTGGCCGCAAACACCAGCTCGAGAAAGGCGGTGCTGTTCTTCATCAAAACGGCGACGACATCGCCGGGCGCAATCCCGTGCATCGCGAGCCAGCTGCCGACCTGGCGGATCCGCAGGTCAAAATCCGCATAGGAGATGTCTTCGCCGCGATATTTCAGCGCACAGCGGTCCGGCGTCCGCCTGGCATGAAATGCGATGAAGCTGGAAAGATTGATCATTTGCCGCTCGTCGGGCCAACTCCGGCGCCGTTTTCTCCCTTGATGAACTATGAGTCGTAATTCATATTTGGCTTGACGTCACCCCCCTTGCTCTGAAAACATCATGGCCATGGAGACGAAACGATCTCCGCAAGGGATTTTTGGGAACGCGAACCCGACAGGGAGGGGAGTATGACGAGGACCCGGAAACCGGGCATCAGCCGGCGCTCGACGCTTGCGCTGATGGGCGCCGGTGCGGTGACCTTTGCCGCGCCATGGGTGGCGCGCGCGCAGGCGAAGACGATCAAGATCGGCATGCCGACGATTCTGTCGGGTCGCGTCGCGCAGCTCGGCACATCCTCGCGCAACGCGGTGATGCTGGAAGTCGAGAAGGTCAATGCCGCCGGCGGCCTTGCCGGGCGGCAGATCGAGATGGTGATCCGCGACTCCAAGGGACAGCCGCAGGAAGCCGCGCGTATCGCGCGCGAGCTCGTCAACACCGACGGCTGCGAGATGCTGCTCGACGGTGAGGCATCGTCGGGATCGTTCGCGGTTCACGAGGTGGCGCGCGACCTCGGCGTGCTCTGCATCCACACCTGCTCGGAAGCGTCGTCGCTGACGGCCGATCCGAAGCAGCACATACCAAACGCCTTCCGTTGCGTCCGGCAGGGTATTCATGACTCGATCGTCGGCGCCGGCTACGCGGCAGGGATCGCCAAGGCCAAGGGGCTGAAGAAATGGGCGACCTGTTCGCCCGACTATGCCTATGGCCGCGACACCACCGGCGAGTTCGTGCTGTACCTGAAGAAATTCGCGCCTGACGTCGAGGTCATCAGCGAGTCCTGGCCAAAACTGTTCCAGCCCGACTACACCGAGGTGGTGACCAAGATCCTGCAGGCGAAGCCGCAGGCGCTCTATTCCTGCCTGTGGGGCGGCGATCTCACCTCCTATATCGACCAGGCCAATATCTACGCGCTGTTCACCCAGATGGAGGTGTTCGCGGTCAACATGGCCGACTACACCGCGCTCACGGTGGTGAAGAACCTGCCGAAGGGCATCCACTCCGGCGACCGCTACATCAAGACGTTCCCGGCGACGCCGGAGAATGCCGCCTGGGGCGATGCCTACAAGGCGAAGTACAACGAGTACCCGACCAACTGGTCCTGGCAGAACGCGACGGCGGTCATGTTCCTCAACGAAGCCGTCAAGAAGGCGAACTCGACCGACGGCAAGAAGGTCGCGGAAGTCCTCACCGGGCTCACCATCAAGTGCCCGTTCGGCGCCGATGGCACCGTCACGATGCGGGCGGACGACCACACGCTGGTCGGCTACGCGATCGGCTGGGGCACCACGATCCCGCAGGAGCCCTATGTGCCTGATGTGAAGGCCGGTGACTGGAAGACCATCTTCGAACTCGAAGCCGAGTGGAAGAAGAGCAAGGGCTACACCTGATCCACATGTCAGACGGAGAGGGCCGCAAGCCGTCTCCGCCTTTCATCTGATGTTTGTCGCGCGCCGGCGTTGCGGCCCGCCGTAATGGATGATTCCCGTGGACCTCGACGCGCTCGCCAGTTGCCTCGCCAGCCCTGCCTGCCTGGTGACGCAGACCACCAGCGGCCTGATCATCGGCATGCTGCTGTTTCTCGTCGCCGTCGGGCTGACGCTGATCTTCGGCGTGCTCAAGGTGGTCAATTTCAGCCACGGCGCCTTCTATATGTTCGGCGCCTATTTCGCGATGACGGTCTATCAGCTCACCGGCAGCTTTGCGCTGGCGATCCTGGCGGGCGCCGCCGGCACCGCGATCCTCGGCCTGATCTTCGAGCGCGTGTTCATGAGCCGGGTCTACGGCCGCGACGTGCTGATGCAGCTCCTGGTCTGCTATGCCTTCGTGCTGATCTTCGATGACGTCGTCCGCATGATCTGGGGACCTGAATTCAAGTCGATGGGCATGCCGGCTGCGTTCCAGGTGCCGCCGCTGTTCATCGCCGGCGGCGTGGTGCCGCCTTATTACTTGCTGCTGATCGGCGTGGCACTGGCTGCCGCCGTCGTTCTCGGACTGGGGCTGGCGCGCTCCCGGATCGGCAAGGTGATCCGCGCGGCCGCACAGAATCCGGGAATGGTGTCGGCGCTTGGCATCAACACCGGGCTTATCTATGGCGGCGTGTTCGCGCTCGGCGGCATGCTGGCGGGGCTCGCGGGAGCGCTGGCCGCGCCGGTGCGCTCGCTGACACCGGGCATGGGTTTCTCGGTTCTGATCGAGTCCTTCATCGTCACCGTGATCGGCGGCATGGGCTCGATCCTGGGGGCGCTGATCGGCGCGCTCCTGATCGGCCTGATCCGCTCGTTCGGATCGCTCGGCTTCCCGCTGTTCACCGAGGGACTGATGTATCTCTTCATGGTGATCGTGCTGGTGTCGCGTCCGACCGGCCTGTTCGGCAAGGAGGTCGCATGACCGAGTTGCAGGCCGGGCAGGGCGCGCAAACCTTGGCGCCTCCCCGGATCGACGCCAGACCGCAGCGCTATCGCGATGTGCTGATCGCGCTGGTGGCGTTTGCCTTGCTGGCACTGCTGCCGTTCATCTTTGGCAGCAAGCAGCTGCTCGATTTCGTGATCCGCTGCGCGGCCTACGGATTATTCGCAACTTCGCTCAATCTCCTGGTCGGATATACTGGACTGATCTCCTTCGGCCACGGCATGTTCTTTGGCCTCGGCGCCTATGGTTTCGGCCTGATGATGCAGAAGACCGGCGTGCCGATTCCAGTGGCCTTCGTCGCCACCCTGGCGATCACCTGCGTCGTCGCCGTCGTGATCGGCGCGATCTGCGTACGGCTGAAGGAGATCTATTTCGCCTTCGTCACGCTGGCGTTCCAGATGCTGATCCATTCGACGATCCTGTCGTGGCAGTCGCTGACCGGCGGTGACCAGGGCCTGCGTGGTGGCATTCCGCGGCCGCCGTTTCTCGGCATCGACCTCTCCAACCATCTGCATCTCTACATCACGAGCTGCGCGCTGCTGGTGATCGGGCTGTTCCTGATGCGCCAGATCGCGCAGTCGCCGTTCGGCTACACGCTGCGCATGATTCGCGACAACGCCACCCGGGCGAGCTTCATCGGCATCGACGTCTGGCGCGCGAAGTTGACGATCTTCGTGCTGGCGGCGTTGTTCGCCGCGACCGGCGGCATGATCATGGCGCTGTTCGTCTCCGGCGCCTATCCCGAATTCGCCTATTGGACGATCTCGGGCGAGGGCATCTTCATCAACATGCTCGGCGGCGTGACCACCTTCCTTGGGCCGATGGTCGGCACGGTATTGCTGCTGATCCTCAATGATACCGTCACCCGCCTGACCGAGTATCACGGCATCGTGCTCGGCGTCGTGATCCTGTTCTTTGCCATCGGCCTGCGAAAGGGCCTGATGGATTTTGTCGTCGAATGGTTCGCGCAGCGTCGCGGCGAGGCGAGCGGTTAGCCATGCTGGAGATTCGCGCCCTCTCGAAATCCTTTGGCGGCGTCAGGGCGACCGACAACGTCTCGCTCGACTTCGCCGACGGTTCGCTGACCGCCGTGATCGGCCCCAATGGCGCCGGCAAGAGCACTTTCTTCAACCTGATCACGGGCGCGCTGCGGCCGGACGCTGGGCAGATTTTGCTCAATGGCGTCGACATGGCGGGCCGGGCGCCGCCGGAGATCGTGCGCCACGGCATTGGCCGCGCCTTTCAGGTCGCGAGCATCTTCCCGTCGCTGACGGTCGAGGAGACGATGCTGGCCGCGGTCTGCGCCGATCAGCGCCGAGCCGGCGTGATGCATCGGCGCTTTCCATTGGCCGAGACGCGCGACCGCGCCGAGCATGCAATGGAGCTGCTCGGCCTTGCCAGCAAGCGCAACAGGACCGCGGCGACGCTGTCGCATGGCGACCAGAAGCTGCTTGATATCGCGCTGGCGCTGGTGCTCGAGCCCAAGGTGCTGCTGCTGGACGAGCCGACCGCGGGCATGGGCACCGAAGAGCGCTGGCGCATGATCGACAAGGTGCGCGAGCTCTGGGAGAAGCAGAAGATCACCGTCGTGTTCATCGAGCACGACATGGACATCGTGTTCAAGATCGCGCCGCGGATCGTCGTGCTGTGTTACGGCCGGATTCTGGCGACCGGGACGCCGGATGCGATCCGGAGGAACGAAGCCGTCATCGAAGCCTATCTTGGCAGCGACGACCATGCGGGAGCGGTGGCATGAGCGCGCAGCCGGTGGTGCAGGTCGAGGACCTCGACGTCTACTATGGCACCAGCCAGATTCTGTTCGGCGTTGGTCTCTCGGTGCGCAAGGGCGAGACCATGGCGCTGCTCGGCCGCAACGGCGCCGGCAAGTCGACCACCATGAAGGCGATCATGGGGCTGGCGCCCGCACGGCGCGGCACGGTGAGCTTGCGCGGTCAGGTGGTGTCCGGAATGCGGCCGCATCGCATCGCGCGGGCCGGGCTCGGCTTCGTGCCGGAGGACCGCCAGATCTTTCCCGAGCATACGGTCGAGGACAATCTGGTGATCGGCCAGAAGAAGGGGCCCGATGGCGAGGACGAGTGGTCGATCCGCCGCGTCTATGACGTGTTTCCGCTGCTGGAGCCGTTGCGGCACCGGATCGCAGGCCGGCTCTCCGGCGGCGAACAGCAGATGCTGGCGATCGCCCGTACGCTGATGGGCAACCCGGTGCTGCTGCTGCTGGACGAGCCGAGCGAGGGACTGGCGCCGATCATCGTGCAACGCATCGGCGAGCTGCTGCGGCAGCTCCGCGGCACCGGTGCCACAGTATTGATCGCCGAGCAGAACATGCATTTTTGCCTTGGCCTTGCGAGCCACGCGACGGTTATCGACAAGGGACAGATCGTCTACACATCCTCGATCGAAGAGCTGAAGGCCAACGACAACATCCGGCAGCGCTATCTGGCGCTGTAGGGCCCTTCGAAACTAACGGGGAGGACAGATGGCGGGCGAACGCAAGCTGACGCCGACGCACGAGGCGCCGTATCGCGGGCTGAAAGTGCTCGATTTCGGGCAGGGGATCGCTTCGCCCTATTGCGCGATGCTGCTCGGGGTCTATGGCGCCGACGTCATCAAGGTGGAGCCGCCGGAAGGCGACTGGTCGCGCTATCTCGGCACGACCTATGGCAATCACACGACCTTGTCGGCGGTCTACAACCGCGGCAAGCGCAGCCTTTGCCTCGACATGAAGCACAAGGACGGCATCGCGATCGCGCAGCGATTGGCGCTCGAGGCTGATGTGCTGATTGAAGGGTTCCGCCCTGGTGTCGCCGAGCGGCTCGGGCTCGGCTACGAGAGCCTGTCGCGCGACAATTCAGGCCTCGTCTATCTCTCGGTCAGCGGCTTTGGGCAAAGCGGGCCGTACTCAAAGCGGCCCGGCTCGGATTCGGTGGCGCAGGCGTTTTCGGGACTGGTCTCGGTCAATGTCGGCGCCGATGGCGTGCCGCACCGGGTCGGCACTACGATCTCCGACGTGGTCACCGGCGTTTATGCGTTCCAGGCCATCGCGACGACCCTTTTCGCGCGCGCGACGGTCGGCACCGGCCGCTGGATCGACGTCAATCTCTGCCAGTCGACGTCAGCGCTGCTCGGGCACAAGGTCGCCGAGTTCATCCTGGAGGGCGGCGCGCCGCGCGCGCTCAATGTACCAGCCGGCACCTACCAGACGCAGGACGGCTGGATGATGGTGACGCTTGTGAACGAGCCGCAGTACAAGCGGCTCTGCGGCGCGATCGGCCGCGAGGACCTCGCCAGCGATCCGCGGTTTGCCGACTTTGCGCGGCGTGCGGACGCGGCCGACACGTTGATCCCGCAGCTGCGCGAGGTGTTCCTGATGCAGCCGACCAATGCCTGGCTCACGGCGCTGCACGCGGCCGATATTATCGCGGAGCGGATCCTCAATCCCGGCGAATGGCTGCGCAATCCCCATGTCGAGGCGACCAGGGCGTCGGTCCGCCAGGATACGCCGGGCGTTGGTGCGGTCTATTCGCCGCGGACGCCGGGGATCGCGAGCCTGTCCGAGGACGATCTTTGTCCCGCGCCGGACGTTGGACAGGATAGCCTGAGGATATTGACAGAGGCTGGATTTGGTCCTGCCGAGATCGATGGCTTCTTGCTGTCGGGCGCGGTGCGGCAAGCCAGGCGATGACGGGAGCCAAGACAACATGAGCACTGACCTCGTTCGTTACTCAGTCACTGAGCAAATTGCCGAAATCGTGCTGGATCGCGCGCCGGTCAATGCGCTCAGCATCCCCTTGATCGACGCGTTGCTGGCGGCGCTGGCAAAGGCGCGCGATGATGACGCGGTGCGGGCCGTCATCATCAGCAGCGCCCACAAGGTGTTCTGCGCCGGGCTCGACCTCGACATCGTCAGGGGCAAGCCCGCGATCGAGACCAAAACATTCCTCGAGCGGCTGTATTTCGCGCTGAACGATACGCAGTACCGCATGGGCAAGCCGACCATTGCCGCGATCGACGGCGCGGTGCGGGCCGGCGGCATGACGATTGCGATCTCCTGCGACATGATCATTGCGGGCGATAGCTCGACCTTCGGCTATCCCGAGATCGACGTCGGCCTGATCCCGGCGATCCATTTCGTGCAGTTGCCGCGGCTCGTCGGAAAGCACCAGGCGTTCGGCCCGCTGTTCCTCGGCGAGCCCTTCGATGCCGCAACCGCCTATCGCATGGGGCTGCTTAGCGAAGTGGTGCCGAAAGGCGCGGCACTCGAGCGGGCTCGCGAGATCGCACGGAAGCTCGCCGCGAAGTCGCCGATCGTGATGAAGATCGGCCGCGACGCCTTCATGCGGGCGGTCGATGCCGATTTCCGCCGCTCGGTGGAGAACACGGCGGAAAGTTTCGTGGTGGTCGCCTCGACGGAAGACTGCCAGGAAGGGCTGAATGCGTTCGTTGAAAAGCGGGCGCCCAACTACAAGGGACGGTAAATGGCTGGATTGTATTTCGAAGAGTTCGAGGTCGGCCGGGAATTTCACCACGAGTTCAGCCGGACCGTGACTGAAATGGACAACACCATGTTCAGCCTGCTGACCATGAACCCGCAGCCGCTGCATCTCGACGCGCATTTCTCCGAGAAGACGGAATTCGGCCAGCGGCTGTTCAACAGCCTCTATACGCTCGGCATCATGATCGGGATGAGCGTGTATGATACGACGCTGGGCACGACGGTCGGCAATCTCGGCATGACCGACGTCAAGTTTCCGAAGCCGGTGTTTCATGGCGATACCTTGAAAGCGCATACCAAGATCATCGGCAAGCGCGCCAGCAAGTCGCGGCCGACTCAGGGCATCGTCGAGTTCGAGCACACCATGACCAATCAGCGGGGCGAGGTGGTGGCGAGCTGCCGCCGCACCGGGCTGATGCACTGCAAGCCGAAGGCGTAAGTGATGCGATCGTTCCTGTTCGTTCCCGGCGACAGCACCCGGAAATATGAAAGCGCCAAGAAGACCGCGGCCGATGCATTGATCCTCGACCTCGAGGATTCCATTGCGCCGGAGCAGAAGGTCGTCGCGCGCGGGATCACGCGCGCAATGCTCGATGCGCGCAATCCGGAGCAGAAGCTCTATATCCGCGTCAACGCCCTCGACACCGACCTGACGCTCGGCGACCTCGCCGCCGTGATGGCCGGCAAGCCCGATGGCATCGTGCTGCCGAAATGCGCCGGCGCCGCCGACGTCAACAAGCTGGCGCTGTATCTGGATGCATTCGAGGCCGCCTCGGGTATCGCGCAGGGTACCACGCGCATCGTCACGGTCGCGACCGAGACGGCGCGGGCAGTGCTGAAGATCCTCGATTTCGAGAATATGAGCCCGCGGCTGTGGGGCATGATGTGGGGTGCGGAAGACCTCGCGGCTTCGCTCGGTGCGACCCGCAACCGTACCGACGGCCGCTATCACTCGCCTTTCATCCTGGCTCGCGATCTCTGCCTGATCGGCGCGGCCGCGGCCGGCGTCGTTGCGATCGACACCATCGCCACCGACATCAACGATCTCGATGCACTGAAGGCAGAGGCGATCGCCGCGCGGCAGGACGGCTTTCTGGCCAAGGCCGTGATCCATCCCAAGCACGTCGACGTCGTCAACGCGGCCTTCATGCCGACGGATGAGGAGATCGCGTGGTCTGAGCGCGTGATTGCCGCATTTGCCGACAACCCATCCGGTGTCGCCAAGATGGACGGCAAGATGCTGGACAAGCCGCATTTGCGCGCTGCCGAGAAGATCCTGGCGTCGCGCAGGAAATAGTCAGCGGTTCGGTTCGATCAGCGCGCCCTCCTTGAGGAGGGCCGCAATTTCCGCATCCGCAAGTCCTGCCTCGCGCAGGATCTCCCGGCCGTGCTCGCCGAGGTTCGGCGGATAGGTCCGGATCGACGGCGGCGTCCGGCTCCAGGTTGCGGCTGGTCCGGCGACCCGCAGCGTGCCTTCGGTCGGATGCTCCAGTGATTGAACAAGCCCGACGGCAGCCAGATGCGGATCGTCGATCAGGCTGTCGAGGTCGTGCAGCGGCGCGTGCGGGATGTCGGCCTCGTCGAAGAAGCGCATCCATTCGGCTGTGCCGCGGGTCTGCATCACCTGCGAGAACCAGTCGTAGACGAAATCGTAGTTCCGCGTTCGCGCCGAAATGCTGTTCAGCCGCGGGTCGCGGTCGGCTTCATTGGCGAGCCCGATCTTGGCGAAAAACGCGTTCCACTGCTTGTCGGAGTAGACCAGCGCGCAGATATAGCCGTCGCTGGTTTGATAGGGACGGCGGTCCGGCGACAGCAGCCGGGAGTAGCCGGGCGGTCCGATCGGCGGCTCGAAGCTGCGGCCGGCCATGTGATCGCCGAGCACGAACTGCGCCATGGTCTCGAACATCGGGATTTCGATTGCCTGGCCTTCGCCGGTGCGCTCGCGGTGGAACAGCGCTGCCAGGATGGCGTGGACCGCGTTGAGGCCGACGATGCGGTCGGCCATTGTGGCTGGCGAGTAGCGCGGCTCGCCGGTGATCTGGCCGGTCAGCGTCGGCAGCGCCGTCAGTCCCTGGATCAGGTCGTCATAGGCGGGCCGGCCTGCATAGGGGCCGGTCTCGCCGAAGCCGTGCAGGCTAGCATAGACCAGCCGCGGGTTGACGGCGAGCAGATCGTCGGCGCCAAGCTTCAGCCGCGCCATCGCCGCGGGCCGGACGTTGTGGACGAACACGTCGGCGTCCGCGGCAAGCCGCAGCAGGGCCGCACGGCCGCCTGTCTTCTTCAGGTCAAGCACGATCGAGCGCTTGTTGCGGTTGCCCTGCAAGTACATCGCGCCCATGCCTGGATGGCGCATCGGGGCCGCGTGGCGCATCACGTCGCCATCCGGGCTCTCGACCTTGATCACGTCGGCGCCGTAGTCGCCGAGGATCATGGTCGCGTAGGGCCCCATCATGACGCTGGTGAGGTCGATGATCCTGACACCGGCGAGCGGGCCCGCCGGCGCTGATGGTTCGTCTCTCGTCGGTGCCGGGCTCAATGGGTGGCGGCCAGTGCTTCGGTGAAGGCCTTGAAGACGTCGGTGCCCGGCTTGCCGCGCTTGTCGACGTCCTTCACCCAATCCTGCGCCACCGACTTGAAGGCGGTATCGAACACCTTCTTGTCGTCGGCGCTGAAGTTGATGACCTTCATGCCCTGCGACTTGATCTTGTCGGCCGCGGCCTTCTCGCCGTCCTCGAACCGCTTGCAGGCCTCGCGCGTGGTCTGCTCGCCGGCCTCGATTAGCGCCTTGCGCACGTTCTCGGGCAGCGACTTGAACTTCAGCTCGCCGATCGAATAGGTGAAGATCGCGGTGCCGAAGTTCAGCCCCTCGGTACCCGACTTCAGGATCTTGCCGAAGTCGTAGGACGCCGAGCTCTGGTAGGAGAAGATCAGCCCGTCGAGCGTGCCGCGGGTCAGCGATTCATAGATTTCCGGCGCGGCCATCCGCACCGGCACGCCGCCGATCGAGCGCATCATGAGGTCCATCGCGCCGCCGGTAGTGCGGATCTTCAGGCCTTCAAGGTCCTTTGCCGTCTTCACATCGCGGCTGGTCGCAAGCTGGACCTGGTAGGCCGGCAGCGCGAGCGTCACCAGCGGCCGGAGCTGGTTGGGCGCGAATTCCTTGGTCTCCAGGATGCCGCCATTGTGCGAGATCTTGTAGAAGGCGAGGGAGCCTTGGCATTCGCTGTCGAAGATGCCGGGCAGTTCGGCGACGGCCGTTAGCGGAAACTTGTCCGACGAATAGGACGGCACGATGTAGGACACATCGGCGACGCCGAGCGCGGTGAGCTGCGCCATGTCCTTGGCCTTGCCGAGCTGCTCGGCGGGGAAGTGCTGGAACGTGACCTGGCCGTTGGTCAGCTTGGTGACGAGCTCGGAAAACGGCTTGCCGACGAGTTCATGGATGACGTGGCCGGAGGGCAGGCTGTCGGCAAGTCGCAGGGTGATCTTCTCCTGGGTGAAGCCCGAGGATGCGGAAGCCGCCAGCAGGGCCGTGCCGAGAGCTGCGCCGACGAGGAAACGGGAATACAAATTCATCATAGTCTCCCAGAGATGGCCGTCTCGACCGACGGCTTCTTCAATGTTGCATATGGTTCGGCAGCCAGAGGATGATCTCCGGGAATGCCACGAAAATGGCGATGGCGATCAGATGCGCGATGAAATGCGGGAATGTGCCGTGGAACACCTCGCCCACGGGGCGATGCGCGTAGCGCGCCACGATAAAGCAGTTCAATCCGATCGGCGGCGTGATCATGCCGACCTCGGCGGTCACGATCTTGATGACGCCGAACCAGATCGGATCGAAGCCGAGCGACTTGATCAGCGGCAACACGATCGGAACCGTCAGCACCAGGATCGCGATCTGATCCATGAACGAGCCGAGCACGATGTAGCCGCACAGGATCAGCGTGATGATGATCCAGCGCGAGACGTCGAGGCCGCCGACCCACCCGACGATGTTCTGCGTCACCTGCGTCAGCGTGAAGAAATAGCCGAAGATATGCGCGCACATGATGATCAGCACGATCATGCAGGTGCCCTGGGCGGCGTGCCGTAACGTCGTGTAGAGCGAGGTCAGGTTGATCTTGCGCTTCCAGCAGGCGAGACAGAAGGCGCCGAATGCACCGAAAGCCGAGGCTTCCGTCGGAGTCGCGATCCCGAGATAGATCGTGCCGGTGACGATCGAAAACAGGATCACCATCGGGCTGACCTGCCAGAGCAGGCTGAACCGCTCCGACCATGTCACCGCCGAGATCGTCGGCGCGCGCGAGGGATCGAGCAACACCAGGATATAGATCGTCGACATGATGATGACGGTGACGAAGATCGCCGGAATGATGCCGCTGATCAGCAGCTTCCCGATGTTGACCTCGGCAAGCAGGCCGAAGATCACCAGTGCCACCGAGGTCGGCAGCAGCATCGCGAGCGTGCCCGAGATGGCGACGACGCCGGCGGCCATCTTGGGCTCGTAGCCCTGGCGGATCATCGCGGGCAGGCTGGT
This sequence comes from Bradyrhizobium macuxiense, assembly GCF_007993935.1. Classification (GTDB taxonomy): domain Bacteria; phylum Pseudomonadota; class Alphaproteobacteria; order Rhizobiales; family Xanthobacteraceae; genus Bradyrhizobium; species Bradyrhizobium macuxiense_A. The sequence continues at coordinate 91,613 of NZ_VITY01000007.1, forward strand.
CGAGGACAGTGTCGCGGCCGAGGCTGTGCTGGTGCCGCAGATTGAGCCGAAGCCCGCGCCGGCGAGCGCGGTCGCCATGCCGAGGCCGCCGGGGATGCGTCCGACCCAGGCTGCCGCGGTCTTGAACAGGTCGTCGGCGACACCCGACAGCAGCACGAGGTCCGCCATCAGGAGAAACATCGGGATCGTGATCAGCTCGTAGGAGGTGACGGCCGACAGCGGCGTGGTCTGCAGCACACCGAGCAGGATCGGCAGGCCGCCGGTCAGATAGAGGCCGAGCCCGCCGGAGAAGGCCATCGCGAAAGCGACCGGCGTTCCTATCGCCAGCAGGAAGAACAGCAGCGCGAGGATGAAGGTCGGGATCATTCGAAACCTCCGGCAGCCTTGTCCGAATGGCCGGAGATGGCCGGCAGCGGCAACAGGTTTTCGCCGGTCAGGAGGCTTGCGGTATTGGCAATGAGATGAATGGCAAGGCGCAGCGCGAGAATTCCCGCGCCGATCGGCACGAAGATCGAGGACGCCCAGGTCGGCCACGGGATGGCGCCGGCCATCACATCGCCGGAGACATAATTGTCGAGCGCCCGCTGGTAGCCGAGCCAGGTGATCGGAACGAAGATGGCGAGACCGACGACGTTGGAGATGATGACGCAGAGGCGCTGGATGATCGCGGAGAAGCGCGGCAGCAGGATGTCGACGCTGATATGGCCGTTGACCGCGTAGGTGCCTGAGAGCGACAGAAAGAAGACGCCGGCCATCACGTAGAGCGAGATCAGGTCGTAAGCCCAGGAGAACGGCCGGTTGAAGACGTAGCGCATCACGACATCGGAGAAGACGATGATCATGATCGCGAACATCAGGGCCGCGGCGATGGCCGAGGTCACCTTCTCGATGGCAGTCAGGGCTCTCAGACTTGTCTTGATCACGTATGGCTCCGTCCGCGTTACTGGGCCGGCACGGCCGCAACGGCAGCGCTGAATTCCTTCAGGGCGTCGCTGCCGTGCTTGCCACGCGCGTCGAGCCCGTCGGCCCATGCCTTGCCCACGCCCTTGGTGAGGTCCTTGAGCTTGGCGACGACGTCGGGCTGCAGGGTATCGAAGTGGACGCCTGCGGCCTCCATCGACTTCATGGTCTCGCTGTCCTGCTTCTGCACTTCCTTGCAGGCGGACGGCAGGATCTCCTCGGCGGTGTCGATCATCGCCTTCTGGATCTCGGGCGACAGCCTCTTCCAGGCGTTCTCGCTGATCGAATAGGCGACCACGAAGCTCGCGAAGCCGAAGCCATCGGTGGAATGTTTCACGAGCTTGTCGGCGCCATAGGCGACGACGCTCTCGAGCGGAAACAGCAGGCCGTCCATCGTGCCGCGGGACAGCGACTCATAGGCATCGGGAGCCGCCATGCGCACCGGCACGGCGCCGATCGCGCGCAAGGTGAGGTCTTGCGCGCCGCCGGTCGATCGCAACTTCAGTCCGTTGATGTCGGCTGTGTCCTTCACCGGCTGCTTCACGGTCAGGATGCGATAGGGCGGCAGGCTCACCGCGAGCAGCAGGCGGATGCCGTTTGCGGTATAATCCTGCTGTGCGATCACGCCGCTTCGCGCAGTCTTCCAATAGGCCAGCGTGCCCTGACAGGAATGCTCGAACGCGCCGGGGAGCATCGCGACTTCGGAGACCGGCATCTTGTCGGAGACATAGGCGGGCGCGACATAGCCGATATCGGCGACACCGGTTTGCGTCAGCTTGAGCATGTCGGCGGCCTTGCCGAGCTGCTGCGCCGGATAGTGCTCGAACGTCACTGCATTGTTGGTGCGCTTCTGGACCTCGGCCATCCATGGCTCGAGCACGAGACGGACGAGATAGTGTCCCTTCGGAAAGGAGTCGGCGACCCGCAGCTTGATCGGTTCCGCCGCTGCCGCCAGATTGATCGATGCGATGAGGAAGCCGTAACCGGCCAACGCCCGTCGAAGCCCGCCCATATGTCCTGCCCCAGAGTAGCCTTGTTGTTTTAAGCAGCTGCGCACAAACAAAATTGCGCGTCAAGCAGGGCTCGGCTCAGCAGTTTGATGATGGCTGATCCTGCAGAAGCACCCGCGTCTCGATATGCTTTGTCCACCGCGCGGGAAATTTCTCGGGTGCGTCGGCGCACGGCCCCGCGATCATCATCGCACGGGTCCGGGACGGGTCAGACCGCGGGAAACTCCAGCTCGAAGGCGACGCCCCGGCTGGAGGGCAGCAGGCGGATCGTGCCGCCGTGAGTCGCCATGACGGCTTGCGCGATGGCGAGCCCCATGCCGGTGCCGCCGCTGTCGCGGCGGGTGGTGAAGAAGGCATCGAAGATCTTGTCGCTGTTGGCGGCGGAGATCGGGTCGCCGTCGTTGCTCACCGTCGCCCTGATGGCTGCAGCTTCGGCGGTCGCTTCGAGCTGCACCGATGTCGCATTGTGACGGAACGCGTTGTCGGCCAGATGCGCCAGCACGATCAGCGCCTTTTCGCCGGACATCCCGATCGAACGGTCGAGGCAGCCGCTCGCCGCGATTGTCCGCCCGGGAAAGCGGCTCTTCAAATTCGCGATGACGCTCGAGAGCGGGGTCTGCTCATTTTGCGGCGCGCTTTCGGCGCGGGCCAGCTCGCGCAGCCGCTGACTCATCGCATCGAGCCGCTCGACGTCGCCGAGGATGTTCGAGATGAAGCGCTGTTGCTCGGATCGCGTCAACGTATCGGACTTGCTCTGATGCGAATCCTGCAGCAGCTCGGCTGCGCCCCTGATCGATGTCAGCGGCGATTTCAGTTCGTGGGTCAAATGCGCGGAGAACGTCGCGATGTAGTCGGAGCGGCGCGACAGTTGCTGGGCCATGTCGAGAAAGCTGTCGGAGAGCTGGGCGAGCTCACGGGTGCCATAATGCTGCAGCGGCTGAAACGCGTTGCGGTCGCCGCGGCCGATCCGCACGGCGCGCTCGACCAGCTCGCGCATCGGACGCGTGACCGTGCGTGAGAATACCAGGCCGATGGCGATCGTGGCCAGGACGACAACGATTGCGGCCAGCAAAAACTTGCCGCGCTCCCGATAGAGATGCTCGAAGATGTTGCTCGGCGTCCGCGAAGCATAGATCACGCCGGCAACCCGGTCATTGACGATGACAGGCATCGCCGAGAAGACATGAACGCCGACGCCGCGGCTGATCGAATAGATCGGCGGCGGAGGCTTGTCGGGGATGCGGATGCGCAACGCGGCGCTGTACTGGCCGCGCAGCGCCACCGCCACCTCTTCAATATGAGCCAGGGATAGTCCGACCTCCTGGCGTCCCGCGATGACGACGCCCTGCGGATCGAGAATCCGGAAGCCTGCCAGCGTCACTTTCTGGGTTTCCAGCACGAGGGGCATGAGCCGCGCGCCGATGGCGATATGGGCCGGATCTGCCGACTTGGGTGCGGGCAGTGCGTCGGGTCGTCGCCGCAGAAGATCGTTGCCGGCAAGATCGAGCTCGGGCCGGATCGGCGTCACCTGATCGCCCGGATCCGGAAGCGCCTCGGGTGGAACCGCGGCGCCGAGAGGGATGCCATTGGCAAGCTGCGCCTGCACGTCCCGCGCATAGATCACGGCCAGTACGCGGCTCTGTGCGATCAGTTCGGCCTGGGTTTGGCGAATGAGCTGGTTGTCATAGAGCCGGAAGAAGAACAGCCCGAGCAAGGGGAGCACGGCGACCAGGGCGAGCACGGCGAAGATGACGAAGCTGAGCGACGGGCGCCACTTCTGTCGGGCACGGAACGATGTCATGCGGGAGGCTCGCACCTGCCGAGCTTGAACCCGACGCCATGCACGGTCTCGATGACATTGTCGCATTTCACCGCGGCGAGCTTGGCTCTGATGTTGCGGATATGGCTATCGATGGTGCGGTCGGAGACCTGGATATTGAGTTGATAGGCAGCGCTCATGATCTGCTCACGGTTGAATACCGCGGTGGGCCGTGTCAGGAAGGCCCGCAGGATGCCAAACTCGATCGCGGTCAGGTGCAGCGGCATGCTAGCGTACGTTGCGACGTGCTGCTCGGGGTCGACCGAGAGCTGCCCCTTGGAGAGCGCGCCCGATTCCGCCAGGCCCGGCCGCGGTGCCAGCCGTCGCAGAATCACATTGACCCGCGCGACGAGTTCGCGCGGGCTGAACGGCTTGGTCACATAGTCGTCGCCGCCGATCTCGAGCCCGAGGACGCGATCGATCTCATCGTCGCGGGCGGACAGGAACAAGATCGGCACGTCGGATGATTTGCGGACCTCCCGGCAGACATCGAGGCCGTCAAATTCCGGCATGCCGATATCGAGCACGATCAGGTCCGGTTGCTCGGCGGAAAACCGGGTCAGGGCCTCCTTCCCATCGCGTGCCTCGATCACGTTCATACCCGCCTTCTTGAGGGCGACGCGGGTGACCTCCCGGATATGGAGGTCATCGTCGACGACAAGAATGCGGTTGGTCACAGTGCGCTCCGGATACGAGGCCATCTAGCTTGCGGCGGAGTCCTGCTGGCGATCCAGCATGCGCTGAAGCCGCCAGTTGCGGAAACCCCAGCTGCGCCAGGAGGTCATCCGCTCGCGCTGCTCTTTTACAAGGCAATTGCGGCGGTAAACAAGGTTGGGATCGAAACCGTGGAGCACGAGCTCCCGATCGATGGCCGGGAGAGCCTGCGGTCCGAGCCGGACCAAATAGTCGATATCCAGGTTGACCCCGCTGCCCAAGGCTTCCCGGCTATGGCTGATGTTGTAGTCGCCAATGATGGCGGCAAAGTTGATCAAGGAGCAAGCGTAGAGGACGACCGTCAATGCGAGCAGGTTGGTGCGGATCAGCCAATCGTTCGAGCGCTGCAGGATGATACGCGCCAGGATCAGGACCAGGCCGAGCACGACAAGCAGCATCCAGACGAAAGCCGCGATACGCCAATACGTGAGCAGGTAAGTCTGGACGTAAAGGTCAAGCCGGAGCATCGATGAGATCACCAGCAGGACATTCTGTCCGATCCAGAAATAAACGAGTGCGCGCATCACGCGCGACCGCTCGGCGGCGCCACCCGGCCGCATGGTCACCAGGACGAAGCCCGCGGCGAGCAGCGCGGTGACGATCAGTGGATACGCGCCGCGATGCGCATAGGACGCGTAGGTCACGTCGGCGGGCAGGGTCCCGTTGCCCCAGAGATAGATCAGGTCGAGGACGGTCTGGATCGAAAACAGCAGGTTAAACAGGATTAGCGAGCGCAGAATCGTACCAGCACTGAGCAAGCTCATGATATCGGCCGTGCGCGGCGCATCGTTTGCGGCAAATCGGCGTGCGTCGTCCGCAAGCTCGGCACTGCTCCGCCATTTGACCTGGATGAAGGGCCACACCAGTGCCAGCGCCGCGATCCAGAACAGCGTATGGCCGATGCTGAGATAGGAGGAAGGGTCACCCGGATTCAGCTGGCCGATCCATTTCGCCAGCAATGGGTTGGCTGCCACGAACAGCAGGATAAAGAGGCTTCCGAGCACCAATGGCACGCACCACAGGGTGAAGCCTCTGGTGAGCGCAGGCCAATTGAATGCGCAGATCACATCCTGGAACAATCTGAAGGGGCCGACCAGATAGAGATCGAGCAAGGAGGAAGCTCCCGCGGCGAGACCGTCGAGATGACGATTGGTCGTCAGCATCAGCGCGGCGCCGAGCGCGAGGACAATAATGACCAGTGAAGCCGCGTTGAGCTCCTCGATCGCAGGCAGCAGTCCGGCGAGCACGATCGTTCCGGCGAGCAGCAATCGACGATGGTCAAGATTGCCAAGGTTGACGAACAATGACGCGCAAGCGAGCACGACTGCAAAAATGACGACGGAAAGTCCGAGACGCTGGTCGTAGAACAACCAATCGGCCAATGCCGCGAGAGCGAGCGTGGCCCCGATCTTGACCGGGAGAAGCTTGTTGTCGACTGATCGGGTTTCGATCTCCGGTGGCGCAAGGCTTGTCATGATGACCTCAGGATCGCTGGGATGTGTCGGCCGCAGCGCCTCGAGCCGCTTGCTTGGGTTCGGGATCGAAGCGCCGCTCGGACGAACCTTGAAGCGTACATGTGCAAATGCCGGGAGCACGATCTGCAGGAGTTCAGGATTTTTATGCAGATTGCGTGCAGGGGCGACTTATCGGCTCGCGCCATCTCGTCTGATACGGACGAGGCCGATCAGCCTCTCCGGTCGCGCGTGGTCCCATGCAAGTCAGCAAATGTATCGGCACACTCCTGCTCTGGGTCGCGGGGCTGGTCTTCGTCTTTGCCGGCATCAACGACAACGATCCGTATCTGGTCCCGCTGCGCGGGACCGGAAACCTTGTCCTCGTGGCCGCAAGCATTGCGGTCGTATTCATGCTGGTTCGCCGCGCGGCCTGGCGCAGGCGGATTTGGGCGGGGAGGCTTCTGGTCGTCCTGTGGTGCCTGCCGCCGCTTGCGACGCTGGCCTCGCATGGCGTGCTCGAGGTGCGAAGGCATCGTGTTCTCCGGACGGACCCGGTGCTCGCCCGGTCCCTCGGGCAGCACTTTGTCGTCGGCTATCGGTCGTTCGACGAGGTCGCGCCACTTGTGGAGAAAGGCTTCATTGCCGGGATCTATGTCACCCGGCGTAATGTTGCCGGCAGGACGGCCGACGCCTTGAAGGCGGAAATCGCGGCACTGCAGGCCAGGCGGCGGGCCGCGGGGCTGCCACCGCTCATGGTCGCGACGGATCAGGAAGGCGGCATCGTCTCGCACCTCGCGCCGCCGCTGACGAGGCTGCCCGCGCTTGCCTCATTGGCGGAACTGGCGCCCGACGAGCGAAAGGCAAAGGCCGAGGAGTTCGGGCGCATCCATGGCCGCGAGCTGGCGTCGCTTGGCATCAATCTCAATTTTGCCCCGGTGCTCGACCTTCGGCCGGACGCGAAACACAATCAACTCGATTTCAATACGCTGACCAGCCAGCGTGCGATCTCCGATGATCCGGCCGAGGTGAGCGCGATCGCGGGCGCCTATATCCATGGCCTCGAGTCCGCGGGCGTCAGTGCCACCGTGAAACACTTTCCCGGATTGGGCCGGGTGCGCGCCGACACCCACCACTTCAGTGCCGATCTCGATACGCCGGTCGGCGAACTCGAGGCGACCGACTGGCGCCCGTTCCGCGATGTGCTGTCAACGAGCGGCGCGCGCCTGATGGTCGGGCATGTGGCGGTGAGTGCGCTCGACCCCGGACGGCCGGCGTCGCATTCCAAGGCCGTCGTCGACGGGCTGATCCGGAAGACCTGGAACTATCAGGGCATCGTCATGACGGATGATCTGGTGATGGGCGCGATCTATCAGCACGATGTCTGCACGGCGGTCGTGGAGGCGTTGAATGCGGGCGTCGATCTGTTGCTGGTCGCCTATGACGGGTTGCAGTTCTACCGCCTGTTCGCCTGCGCGACCGATGCGGCGGCGGGGGGCGGGCTCGACACCGCAATGTTGCGCGAGAGCGAGACGCGGCTAAGGCACGCGCAGCTGATCGACTAGAGCTTCGGTTCTGATTGAACGAGAACTGAAAGCTCTAGATTCTTGTTTGACGCGTTTTCTTCACGCGAACCCGGGTCCACTTCGCTCGAAAACGCTCTAGACCGCGCGCTTCAGGAATGAGCGCCGACGGCCGATTTGTTGTCCTGCTGCTTCGACCACGAGACGTAGTAGGCAACGGCCGTCATCGCCGCGATACCGGCGAGGCTGACCGCGACCTGCCTTGCCAGCGAGTACGGGCCGGTGATCAGCATCAGGTGCGCAGCGAAGGAGAGGAACACGCCCGCACAGAACACGGCCAGCCACTCCTCGCCACATTTGATGATCGGCTGCAAGGCGTACGATCGCAGGTATGCCCAGTCGCGCGGCACCAACCAGGTGAACAGGAATGTCAGGGTCAGGAAATGCAGGATGCGGTGAGGGGCGACATCCTCGCGGTCGTTCTGCAGCAGCATATCGCTCAGTCCGCTTGGCATCATCTGGGCGAGTGCCGGAATTTCGTTGCTGGATACGATCGTCAGCGCGAACAGCAGATAGAGCAACGCCGTGGCGCGCAGCGCGGGAATGGCCTGCATCGCGCGGATCGCAGGGGCAAAGCGCGTGCCGATGAGCGCAAGCCAGCCGCCCATCACGAACAGCAATTGCCAGCAGAACGGGTTAAGATACCAGGCTCCATACGGATAGGATGTCAGGTTCCAGTCGAGCACGCGGGCGGCGGCGTAAAGTGTCACGGACGCGAGAAGTGTCGCGTTCGGTACGTACAGCAGTCCGAAGACGACGATCGGCTGGAAGGCCATCAGGGCAATGATGAGTTGCAGCACGTCGAGATTGAGCGGCTTGGCCTGCAGGAACAAGCCGTAGATCAGCGTCCGGACCGGGTGGTCGATGAACCCGGTGATGTTGAATTCGCTGATGATCTCGGGCGCCGCGGTCCGCGCAGCGACATAGCTGATCAACTCGACATAGACAACGAACAGAACGATGTAGGCGGCATAGAGCTGCCATACGCGCTTGAAGATGCGGGTTGCTGCCACCAGGTATCCGCGCTCCAGCGTCATCTGGGCGTAGATGAGCGTCACCGCGTAGCCGCCGATGAATACAAAGAGATCGGTCGCGCCGCTAAAGCCGAAATTGCGCATGGTCAGCGCGCTGACGAAGTTATGCGGAATATGGTCGAGGAATAGAAACCAGTTTGCGATGCCAAGCAGCAGCGCGATCCGGAGATCGCCATCGGCTCTCGCGATCTCGGCATTGGTTGTCGAAGTCATCTGAAGCTGAAATCTGCCGGCCCGAGAAAACGATTCGCTAATCTAAGGGGAACCTACGCCTGGTCCGAATAGACTCTGCGTGAACCCTATCTAGTCCGTTTCGGGTTCCGGCCAAGTGGTCGGATCAAGAAAGATCACGTTTTCGCAATCACCACGTGAGCGCCGTCAGACAGGCTCTGCTTCCGGAGGTCGCGGACGTGATCCAGCGTATTGGCTTGCAGCTCCGCGCCGGTCAGGGGGATCTCGGGCAGGGCGGCCTCGGAAAGGATATCGTCCGTAACATCCTCAACCGAACACCCGGCAATCTCGTGAATGAAGCTGACGTTTGTATATTCTCCCGACGCGATCCGCGAGACGACCTCGCGCCGCGTCAGTTCGGGATCGACGATCGCCTCGCGGCCACGGCGGCCGTAGTCGATCATCACGACGAAATACTGCATTGCCTGATGTGATGGTTCGATGCGTTGACTGTCATCGACCATTGTTTCCGATAATCGGAATTATGTCAAGAGAAATTGCCGATAATCGGAATTCGAGCGTGCCCGTCCAGGCCGATTCGGTGCGGCGGCATCCGAATCGGTCTGGCCGGCCCCGGCAGCAGCGTTGCTATTTCTCGGACGATCGGCCGCCTTTGGGAGCGGATTTGCGTCCCTTCGCCGCCGTCTTGCCACGCAGCCGCTCGATCTGGCCACGGGGCAGGGTAACGCAGATCTCGCCGATCCATTCGAGCTTGACACCGTTGATCGGCTTGGCGTTGAAGCTCTTGAGGTTGACGGTTCCGGAAGAACTGCCGCGCTCGATCGTCTTCAGGTAGCGCTCGCCGCTCTTCAGCCGGACCGCAGCTTCCTCTCCGTAGAAGCTCGACAGCGGATAGCGCTGCTCGCGATAGACCACGATGACGTCGCCGTTCTCGTATTTGGGCAGCATCGAATCGCCCGAAACCTCGAAAGCGACCGTCTCCTCCGTCATCGGGAACGGGAGCTCGATCTCCCCGAGCCCCTCCGGCGGTACCTGCTCGAGCTCCGGCTGAATCGAGGCGCCGGCGCCGACTCGGCCCACGATCGGCACCGAGTTCAGCTCCAGATACTCCATGATCGGGGCGATCTCCGATGCCTTGATCAATCGTATTCCAGACAGGATTTCGGACACCGCTCCGGCCCGAACTCCCATCGCGCGGGCCAGCCCGCCTTTGCTCTTCCCTGTCTTTTCCAGTGCTCGCTCGATCAGTGCCGCGTCCAGCATGTTCCATCCTCTCCAGACCCGGACACATTACTACCGTTACGATTATCAGAAATCAAGCTTGACTTTTTGTTCGGAATATCGGAAGTTGTGCGAGGCGCCGGCGGAATGACAAAAATGGGAATTTGGAATGGAAATGATGAACTGGCTGCCGGAGCATTCGGCTGCCTTGCAGGACCTGCGCGCCCGCGGCTTGTCCTATTCGGAAATAGCTGACACGATCAACGCAACCTTCAATACGGCCTATACGCGCAACGCGGCGCTCAGCCGGGCGCAGCGGATGGGATTGGCCGGCCTCGATCGACCCGAGCCGTCCCTGCCAGGACATCTCGAACTACCCAAGCCGGTCCTGCCGGAGCTCACGCGGATCGGCCGACTGCGGGACGTGCAGGCCGAGCCGAAGCTCGATCCGCTTCATTACCCCAAGATCTTCACCGAATTGGTGGAGATGCCCCAACTTCGCTGCGCGGCGGTCGCGCCACGGCACCTCTCATTGCTCGATCTTAAACCCGGAGACTGCCGCTATCCCTATGGCGGGGACGCCGACGGCGAAACCATGACCTTCTGTGGTCATCCGCGCCGGCCCGGCTCGAGCTACTGCAGCCCGCATTTTCGCTTGAGCCGCGATCCCGAGGCCTCGGCGAGGCCGGTCCTGAACGACGCCTGGCTTCAAGCTGTCGGCGCCATCTGAGACGGCCATCTTCCGGCCGACGGGTGTCGGTCCGCAACCGCGATCGCGCGGAGAGATTCCGCGCGCCCATCATCAAACATTTTGGAGGTCACCGATGCCGCGCGCAAAACGCCGGAAGCCGTACGATCCCGCCCGAACGCATGACCGGCGCTCCCAGGATCTGCCCTATAATGCCGAGGTGGCGACCGTCGAGGTCGACGATCCCCTTGCAATCGAGCCGGGCGAGAAGATCGTTGCGTTTCGCTCGATCCGCAACGATCCGCTCGGCCGGTTGCATGCGCACCGACAGATCGACGACACACAATATCGGAGCGGCCGGGCCTTCCAGAATGACTGGGAGAAGGCCGAGCGTGGCCCCCGCGCGGTGGATACGACGCGCGAATATGTTGATGGCGGACTGCAACGTGAGCCGATCACGGAGGGGCAGCGCCAAGCGACCTTGCGCTTGAATCGCGCTGAGCATGAGCTTGGCGCCGATGGCTCGGCGCTGGTGCATGATGTCTTGATCCTTGGCATGACCATGGAGCAGGTCGGGCAGCGGCGCGGTTTGCGGACGCAGCGCTGGCAGGACTATTTCGCGCGGCGCCTCAAGGAGTGCCTGGGTCGGCTGGCGCTGATGTACGGACTTGCCACACCGAGCCCGGTTCCCGCGAAGGACCGTCATCCAGGGTGACGTGCTCACGTGCCGGTTGCCGTGCGGGCAACCGGCACGACAGCGGTTCATCACATTGCTGCACTGTGCTTTGCCTCACACTGAGCGCCATCCATGGGTGATGCGCGACGTGCTCGGCCGCGCCGGGTGGAAGATGGTCGACAGCCGCGCGGACTCTCATGTAACTTCGCTGGCGTCGACGACCTGCCTGCATGCGAGTGCAATGTGATTGCCTCTTGTGTGGGGAATGGGTCTGGTTACGTCCACAAGGGAGCTCGCTGCGGCTACGCCCGCTTACGTCTTATCCTGCATCGCGAACACCACGAGTAACGTGGGTCGATGCGGGCGCGGAATCCGACCACTTCACCCAAGGAGAACCGACCGATGAATCACACTGGAAACTGCTTCTGTGGCGCCGTCGAGCTCAAGGTCACGGGGGAGCCTGAGGCGATGGGATACTGCCATTGCCGTTCATGCCGTTCCTGGTCCGGCGGTCCGGTGAATGCGTTCAGTCTCTGGAAGCCTGAGGCGGTCGAGGTCACCAAGGGAGCCGACCACATCGCGACATTCGAGAAGACCGCGATGAGCCAGCGCAAATATTGCGCCAAGTGCGGTGGTCACCTGATGACCAACCACCCGACGCTTGGGCTCGTCGACGTGTTCACCGCGACGATCCCGACGCTGAAGTTCAGCCCCGGCGTTCACGTCAACTATTCCGAGGCGGTGCTGCCGATCCGCGACGGCCTGCCGAAGCTGAAGGACTTTCCGGCCGAGTTCGGCGGTTCCGGCGAAATGATCGCCGAATAGCGCGACGGTTCTCGATGACGAAAGCGGGTGGCAACGACTGTTGCTACCCGCCGATATTAGTTTCGACCGCCTTCCGCTCGCCGGACGGACCTCCGGCTCTGGTATCCTGCCGCACTCCCTGACATTCAAATCGTCCGACCGCGTCGGCACTGCGGGCCCTCCTTTGCCGACAACAGCCATGTCGCGCGAAGGTCCCGCCCTGCAAAATCCGGGTTTGGTTTTGGTGACGGGCTTCCGCTAAAAGGCGGTGCAGTGCCGGTCCTGGCAGGGGCCGTCGTATTTCGCCTGACAAAATAACAGAGGAAGCGCCGGATCATGACCAGACCAGAATTGCCAGGGCGCGCGCCGCGCGGGGAGGGAGTTCCGACGGCGCTCGATGGCCTGCTGGTTGTCGACTTCACCCGCGTCGTCGCCGGCCCGGCCTGCACCCAAACGCTGGCCGACTTCGGGGCCGAAGTCATCAAGATCGAGAATCCGGACGGCGGGGACGACACGCGCGCCTACGAGCACGCGGAAATCGGCGGCGAGAGCGCAGCGTATCTGAGCCTCAACCGCAACAAGCGGGGTATCGCGCTCGATTTCAACAATCCGGCTGCGCTCGAGATCGCGCGCGCGCTGATTGCCAAGGCCGACGTCGTGGTGGAGAATTTCTCCGGCGGCGTAATGAAGAAATTCGGTCTCGATTATGCGTCGGTGGCGGAGACCAATCCGCGGCTGATCTATTGCTCGATCTCGGCCTACGGCCGCAAAGGCGATTTCGCGCTGCGCCCGGGCTTCGACCCGATTACGCAGGCCGAAAGCGGCTTCATGTCGCTCAACGGCTTTCCAGACGGCGAACCGGTGCGCACCGGGCCACCGATTGTGGACATGGCAACCGGCATGTCGGCTTGCAACGCCATCCTGCTGGCGCTGATTGCGCGGGATCGGCTCGGTCGCGGACAGCAGGTCGAGGTCGCGCTCATCGACACTGCAGTGTCGATGACCGGCTTTTATGGCATGGCCTATCTCATCAATGGCAACAACCCCGGCCGTTTCGGCAACTCTCCGAACGGTTCGCCGACCGTCGGCGTCTATCGGGCGTCCGATGGTCCGCTCTATATGGCCTGCGCCAACGACCGGCTCTATCGCCGGCTTGTTACCGACGTGCTTGAACGCCCGGATCTCGTCACCGATCCCGAGTTTGCTCACCGCAAGGCGCGTTCCGCCAACAAGGAGAAGCTGCGCGGCATCATTGCCAGCGTTTTTGCTGGCGACACGCTCGAGCACTGGATGGCGAAGATGAAGAAGGCCAACATCCCGGTGGGATATCTGCGCACCGTCGAGGAAGGGTTCAACGCACCTGAAGTGCGCGATCGTGACCGCCTCAGCAAGATCGCGCATCCAACCGCCGGCTCGGTTCCGAACATCGAGTCTCCGGTCAGCATGAGCCTGACGCCGACGGTCGATCCCGTTGCGGCGCCGCTGCTTGGTCAGCACACCAGGGATGTGCTGAGCAAGACACTTGGTTATGACGACCGGCGCATCGCCGCGTTGGCCGAGGCGGGCGCGTTCGGCAAGGCAGGCAACACCGGCTAGCCAGTCAGCCTGCACCAAAGATCAAATACACGTAAATCAACCTGACGGCAGGCGAGAGCAAAGCCTCTCGCCTCGTGCGACGTCGTTCACGGCCTCGGTGCGGACCGGCGGACTCTGGAGCCGGAACCGGCCCGTGTCCGGAGCTCAGTTCGGCTTGCTGCGCAAGTTGTTCCTTGGCATACTTTCAACCTCCTCGGGCTCCGCCCGATCGATCTCGAGGCGTGCCATCCGGAGTATCAAGGTTGCCGTGGTCAGGCCGAGGCGTTCGGCCTCTTGAGCTGCGGTGTCGACCTTCTGGGCCAAGCCTTCACGCTTACCTGGGTATGCCATTCGTAATCCTCACTTAAGGTGCGAGATGAAAAATCCCACATATGTTGCAGAGCTGCAGAAGAAGCTCGGAGCTCCATCGAGCGAAACACTGGAGAGCCTGCGACTCTTGAAGGCTCTCCTTCGACTTGCGCCCGGCCAGCGTTCCGAGGTCATCGAGCTGGTCGAACGTTTGGCGGTTGAACCGCCGCGCGATCCTTCACTGTCCTGAGGTGTTCGCGTTTTCCCTGAATGTCAGTTGTTCATCGGCTTGGCGGGCGGCTGCGTCGCGATGACGTAGATCGCGCCGCCCTCGAGCGCTTCGGATTGATGCCGGGTACCGGCAGGCAGAAAGATGGTGTCGCCGGCACCGACGACCCGCTCGCCGCCGTCCCAGATGAAGTTCAGCCGGCCGCTGATGATCATCAGGATTTCATCGACCGGATGGGTATGGAAGTGATGCACCTTGCCGGCCGCATCGTGCTGCAGCTCAACGGAACCCTGGGCCGGGAGCAGGTTCAGGATCTCCGGATCGATGGCAAATTCAGTCTTCGTGCCGGCGATGATCTGGGTCATGCTGCCTGTTCCTTGTTCGCGATCGGTGGCGCCTTGTTCTGCGCGAGCTTGGCAAACGGGCAGCCCCCGCTCGCGGCGTTGTCGTCGTGCAGGAAGTACTGCAGATATTCGCGGCCATCGGTCGCGCCGTAGCGGCCAAGAAGCGGAGAGGGGCTCGCGCTGTCGTACGGGATCAGGCGCTTGCGCACCTCGGCGAATGCGGCGTTCGCCGCCTTTTCCGTCCCTAGGATCTTTTCGAACACCCAGCGCGGCTGGAACGTGAGCATGAAGGCACTGGACCGGCGGCTCTGGCGCATCACATGGGCGGGCGTCGTGCACACGACAAAGATCGGCTCGCCTGCGAACGAGAACTCCCACATCGGGTGGTCGATCTGTTCCGGAATGTCCGATGGCCACGGATTCTTGTCCAGGCGCGCGAGCTGGTCGAGCGTCAGCCACATCTTGCGATAATAGGCGTCGAGCGTCTGCACCGGGCGGGGCCGCGTGAACACGATCAACGACGTGTTGGGACCGAACGAGCGCGCCTCCGAAACATATTGTGCGAGCTGTTCGCCGAGCACTGCGACGTCATACGGATCGAGGAACAGGTAGCGGAGCTGATCCTGGCGATGTCCGGTCACTCCGAACACGCAAGGGAAAGGCCTTGCCTCGCTGCTCATCTGCGCTTCAAACTCGGAGAACATCACGCTCTGCCAGCTGCTGACCGGAAAGTTCGACGCAACGTCGCCTCTTCTTAAGAACAAGCGCTCCATAACACCCCCTACACTCATAACGACACTAACGAGCTATCAACTTGCTTCTCATCATCAGCGGTCCGGCAATGCCCGGCAGCGACATCAGAAGCAGAATGACGATCAAGGCGCTGTAACCGCCGTCACCGATCGCGGCCGCGTTGTGCAGGGCGTCGGTGCCGGAGGCGTTGCTGGCGGTAAGCATCGCAAAGCCGATGATCGGCTGCGAGACGCCGGCAAAGATCCCGGCGGCGGTGGTGTTCACGGAAGCGCCCACGCCGATCAAGTCGGAGGTGTAGAGCTTCTTGACGCATTTCAGCACCAGCGGGACGGTGCCGCCGGCGACGAGGCCCAGGATCGTGAACACGACGGTGACGTAGGCGAGACCGAATGTCTGGGCGACCGGCGGCAGCAGCATCGCGATCAGCAGCATGCGCAACACGCAGATGCCGATCAGCGCGCGGTCGAGCGCCGCGGCGGCACGATCGGCGGCGTGACCGAGAAAGATCGAGCCGAGCGCATTGCCGATCATGAAGGCGAGCAGCGGCGTGCCGGCGGCTGTTGGGGAGATATGGAAGAAGTGGGCGACCATCGGGATGCCCCAGACGCCCGACAACGTCGTCACGACCGCGAAGTGCGACGCAAACGTCATCGCGCAACCCCAGTTCGCGATATGGGCCAGCGATTGCCGCGCGGCGATCACGACGCCCTTCAGCGTCTTGTTGCTGTGCGAGGCCGGATCAGGCTTGAGCGTGACCTTGGCAAAGGCAAGGTTGGCGAGGCCGATACAGGCGATGAACAGGAAACAGGCCCGCCAGCCGAACCCCGAGACGGCGGCGGCCAGCGGTGTCGTCGCGATCACGCCGCCGACATAACCGGAGACCTGTGAAATGCCCGACATCATGCCGAACCGCTCGTCGGCAAAGCTCTGTGCGACGAGCTTCAGCAGTGCGGTGAAGACCAGCGCATCGCCGCAGGCGACGATCAGGCGGGCCGCAAACACGTCGAGCAGGTTCGGCGCCAGCGCGAACGCTGCGCTACCGAGCGACGAGGCGATCATGCTGACGAGGACGGCGCGCTTGACGCCGTAACGATCGACCAGAAGGCCGGCCGGAATCTGCATCAAGGTGTAGCCCCAGAAGTAGCTCGAGGCCAGCATCGCAACACCGGCCGCGTCGGTATTGAAGTCGTGCATGAAGCTGAGGCTGACCGATTGCGGCGACACGCGCTGCAGGAACGCGATGGCATAGGCGATCGCCACGGCCGTCCAGGCGAGATAAGCGCGATCGGTGAAGCGCGACGTTGGGGCGTATACGGCCTGTTGTCCGAGCATCGACATCACACCCTCGCGTAACCCACCGAGAAAAGGGCATCCGCTGAATTCGGAATCTTTCGCGACATCGCGGCATCGACCAGCGACGCGGTGCCATGATAGGCCTGCCGATGGTGCTTAATGTGGCCGTAAGCGCCGCGCATGATCATATCAGGTAGTTCGAGCGGCTTGCCCGGATAGAGCGAAGTGCACATCTCGACACAGGCCGCCTGCAATGCGGGGTCCTGCGCATCATCGAGCAATGATGGAGACACTTTTTCGCAAATCTTAGCGTTCGCTGCCCAGACGATCGGATTGCGGGTGCGCCAGCCGTAGAGCACGTTGCCGTCGACTCGCTCGGCGCCTGAGCATTTCAGAACTTCCGCCGTGAAGAAGCCGTACAAGCCGCGTCCCTGGTGCGCCGGGAGCACTTCGGTGCCGCTGCGATAGATTCCAAGTCCGGCCGACATCTGCAGGATGCGGTAGACCGAGAAGGCTACGAGGCCGGAGCCGTCATAGACGAGGATCAGGCTGTACTTCTTGTCGAAGGGCGAGGAGGTTGCTGTCCAGTGCGGCTCGGTGGCCTGCCAGTTGACGGCGATGATGCCGTTCATGGCGTCCATCAGCGGCTGACGGTCGCAGGCTTCGATCCGGGAGGCATCGGGTAGACTGTAGATTGCGTAATCCGCCCACGGCGATTTGATCGCCCCGTATTCGCCGCCCAGATGTCGCGACATGGCAGAACTCCAGAATTCCATCGCGAGCTATACAGGGCGGCCTCGAATGGCTTAAAGGACAATATGCCCTCGAAAGCTGCCAAACCGCCCCGGCCGGAGCCGCGCGACAGGAAAGCGACGCGTCGGATCGCGATCGTTGCCTTTCCGGGCGTGACCTTGCTTGACATCTCGGGGCCGGCTCAGGTGTTCGCAGAGCTGGAGGCGATCGAACTGCCCGGGCCGGACTACTCGCTATCCTATCTGTCGACGTCTGGTGGCTTGGTACCGACCGATGTCGGCATGATGATCGACACGGCGCCGATCGCCAGTGTTGCGCCTGCCGAGGTCGACACGCTGGTGATCCCCGGCGGGCCCGGCATCTGGAAGATCCGCAACGACGCCGAGTTGATGGACTGGATTGCGAAGGCGCTGCCGAAGGCGCGCCGTATCGCATCGGTCTGCCTCGGCGCATTCGCACTGGCCTGGACCGGAATTCTGGACGGCAAGCGTGCTGCAACGCACTGGCGCTATTGTCCTCGTTTGCAGGACAGCTTTCCCAATATCCGCGTCGAGCCCAACGCGATTTTCGTCAAGGACGGACATGTCTGGTCGTCGGCGGGTGTCAGCGCCGGCATCGATCTGGCGCTCGCCATGATCGAGGAAGATTTCGGACACACCATAGCGCTAGACGTCGCGCGCAGGCTTGTGGTGTTTCTGAAACGGCCGGGCGGCCAGAGTCAGTTCTCGACCGTGCTTGCGGCCCAGGCGTCGGACGTCGAGGGACGCTTCAGCGCGTTGCATGCCTGGATCATCGAGAACATTACTGATGATCTCAAGGTCGAAACGCTGGCGGAAAAGGCCGGGATGACGCCGCGCACCTTTGCCCGAACCTATGTCAGCCGCACCGGCATGACACCTGCAAGCGGTGTCGAGGCGCTGCGCGTGGAGACCGCGCGTTTGCTGCTCGAAAGCCGCCAGATCGGCGGCGTGGTCGAGGTCGCCAAGCGCGCGGGGTTTGGCGATGACGAACGAATGCGGCGCGCCTTCCTGCGCCATCTCGGCGTGTCGCCGACCGAGTACCGAAACCGGTTTTCGGGCAGCTAGCAAGGTCAATCCGGAGGCGGCGGCGTTGCGTCGAAAGCCGATCTATCTCACAGGCGTATAGCTGGCCTTCGCGGGTAGGATTCGTAGGTCAAGGTGGTAGCTTTTCCGGTTTGTCTGCGGCTAATGTGCCGGCCAAATCGGGAGAAGAAACACCATGAATGACGGGACCCCCATTCGGCAGGTGCGCAATGTCGAACTCGGCGCCAGCGGCGAGGAATTTCAGAACCTGCACGAATTCGCGCAAAAAGCCCGCGCCAAGCTGAACCAGAACGCCTGGGACTACATCGTCGGCGCGTCGGAGACCGAGACCACGATGCGCCGCAACAGGATGGCGCTCGACGAGATCGCATTCCGGCCGCGCGTCCTGCGCAACGTCATCAATGTCGATCCCTCCACCGAGGTCTTCGGCCGCAAGCTCCGGCTTCCCGTGATGATCGCGCCGGTCGGTGCACTCGAGATCTTCGATCCCGACGCCGGCGCAGCCGTCGCGCGCGGCGCGGGAACGTTCGGGGCGGCGCATATGCTGAGCTCGGTGTCCGAGCCCGGGCTGGAGAATACCGCCAAGGCGGCGCCGGATGCCTTGCGCATCTTCCAGCTCTATGTGCGCGGCGACGATGCTTTCGTCGAGGATGTGGTCAGCCGTAGCATCGACAACGGTTACGCCGCGTTCTGCCTCACCGTGGACACCGCCCACTACAGCCGGCGCGAGCGTGACATCGCCAAACGCTACGTCCGCGAGAGCCGCATCCGCGCCACCGGCGGCGATTTCCAGAAGGGGCTGGAATGGCGGACGGTGAAGTTGATCAAGGACAAGTTCAAGATTCCGCTGATCCTCAAGGGTATAGCTACGGCCGAAGACGCGAGGATCGCGCTCGATCACGGGGTCGACTGGATCTACGTCTCAAATCATGGCGGACGGCAGCTCGACCACGGCCGTGGGTCCATGCATGTCCTGCCCGAGATCGTCCAGGCCGTCGCCGGCCGTGCCAAGATCATGGTCGATGGCTCGATCTGCCGCGGCACCGACATCGTCAAGGCCATCGTCTCGGGGGCCGACCTTGTCGGGATCGGCCGTCTGCAATGCTGGGCGCTCGCCGCGGCCGGCGAGGCCGGCATCGTCCGGATGCTTGAATTGCTGGAGGACGAGGTGATCCGCTGCCTCGGGCTGCTCGGCGTCACGAGCTTCGCCGAGCTGGACAAGTCCTATCTGCACCCGGCGACGCCGACCAATCTGCCGAGTGTGTTCAGCGCATTCCCGCTGCTCGATATCGATCCCTATCGCTACTGAGACGCGGCAAGAGACACCTGGAGCGATGATGCGATGGGGGCGCCGGACGCCTCGATCGCGCCAGCTCGCCATCGATCTGTGCTGTCCATGACGCCGCCGCGGCAAAGACAAAGTCTGATCCAAATGCGGCACTAGTCGTGGCGAATGGCAAACAATCCATTCGCTGAATTTTCACTCGAGCGCGCCATCGGCTTGCGCTGGACCCTTCGGGATATCCAGGCCGGCAGGCTCAAATTGTCGCCGGTCAGCGACGAGGATCTGGACATCCTCGCCGAGCTTGGTCTGGTCGAACTGCATGACGGCGAGCCCGAGCTGACGGAAGCGGGAGCCGCGGTGTTGAACGACTGAACGTGCCGGCAGCCTAGCGCGCGTTGAGGAAGCTTTCGCCGGAATTGCAGGGCGCGCACTGATAGGTCAGCACGTCGTAGACTTGGTCGCGCGGCTCGATCAAGGCAAGCCGCATCTGTGTGCCGCACTTCATGCACGGCATCTCTATGCTGGTCTTGAAGCGGGTGCAGGTCGGTGTCGGACGAACGGCGCGCAGCATCGGATCCCCTTATTCCCCAAGAGACGCGAGACGAAAACGCGACCAACGACGAGGCCGAATCACTATGCCACAGTGCTGACATGATTGGAATCCGGCGATGGCGCAGTCCTGTCGCCGCTAGGTAATTTTTCCTCGGCCACCGGAGCGAACGGGACCTCTCATCGTTGGCGATACGGCGCTGACGCCGTCACAATCTATGCTAACGTCTGCCGACGCTTATTCTAGGGGGCGCGATCATGATTGAACCGAAGCTTGAAGTTCCCGCCGAGCTCCGCGATCTCGCGGAAAAGACCATCGACCAGGCCGAACAGGCCTTCAGCCTGTTCTTTGACGCCGCGAGCAAGTCGATGACGGCGATGCCGGGCACCGGTACCGAGATTTCCAAACAGGCGCTGTCGTTCACCGAGCAGAACATGAAGGCGGCGTTCGAGCATGCGCGCAAGCTCGTGCACG
The DNA here is from genome assembly GCF_007993935.1 of Bradyrhizobium macuxiense. Taxonomy (GTDB): domain Bacteria; phylum Pseudomonadota; class Alphaproteobacteria; order Rhizobiales; family Xanthobacteraceae; genus Bradyrhizobium; species Bradyrhizobium macuxiense_A. The sequence continues at coordinate 112,394 of NZ_VITY01000007.1, forward strand.
CGACCGATCTGCAGGAGGCGATGCGGATCCAGTCGGAATTCCTGCGCAGCCAGTTCACCAATGCCGGCGAACATATGCGGCAGATCAGCGGAAGCGTGATGTCCGCAACCAAGGACGCCACGAAGGGCAAGTTCTAGAACAGTCCTCGCCGCGCATTGACGCCTAGCGTCGGCGCGCGACGGCAATGCCGAGCAGAAACGCAACGAACAGACTTGCGAGCGGCGCTTCGCGCGTGACCGCGCTTACGGTGGCGAGGGCTCCGCCCGGCCGGCGTGAGCTTGCGATCGCCTCGCTGAGGCGATCGGCGGCCGCGCGAAGTCCGTCAGACACCTCCGTGATGGTGCGCGAAACATCCGTCGCGGTGTCGATCGCTCGCTCACCGAGCGTGGGTTGAAGCGGAGACTCGGGTGTTTCGGAGCTCATGTGCCGTGCCGCGATTTCACTGAAGGCCGGGTGCCGTCACCTTTGGCTATCCGAGCCGCATATCGTGGAAATTCGGTGGCTATGGATTGGTTCCACCAACGCGTCTCGCTTTCGCATCGGGGAACCGGAAACTTACGTGCCGGTCGCGGCTTGTTTCCGTGGAGGAGACGATGATGACAATGCAAGCGCATGGCATATCGGATGGCCGTCCGATTGAGCATCGAAATCGGCATGGCGGCACGCCGCTGCTGGTTGCGGCGGTGGTTGCTATCCTCGGCGTGTTGGGCATGCTGGTTGTCGACCACGGTCCGTTGAGCAAGCCGAAGGTGCAGCCGGCCGCTTCCGCCAATTACTCGACGACCGGCGAGGCCGCACGTGCGGCTGGCGCAAAGGTGATGCCGACGGAGCCCAGGGCGCCGATTGAGCCTGCTCCGCCCGGCCCAAAGCCTGCTCAGCCGGCAAACCCGATCCCGCCGCAGTAGGTGCGGGCGTTCGCGCGGGATGATCAGCGCACGCTAACGAGCATGCCCCACGCTGCGGCAAATCCCGCACCGACGAGAACCAGCACCGGGCTGTCGCAGAAGATGCCGCCATACTGGCACATGGTGGCACCGATGGAGCCGATCTGATGATGGCCCGCGGCATAGAACAGGCCGGACAGGACCGCGAGCACGGCAGCAACGAAATACATCGGCGCTTCCTCCCTGCAATCTAACGGCGGCGCGGGTCGGTTGAACTGACGCGAGCCAAAAACTGTCCTGATGTCGTTAAAAGGTGCTGCGAGCCGTTCGTCCGCTTGACGAGTCGGGCAACTCAGCGGCACACTGACATCATCACGACAAGCATAGGGCGACCGACGCCAGTTTGTGTTGCGATTCCGGCATCATGCGCGGACTTTCGGTGAAGGAGGTTTCTCACCGTCGAAGCCGACGCATCATATTTTACCGATCGCATTCAGTTCGCAAAAACGGGTTGACTCGTCGGGCAACTCAGGGGCATAATCGGAAAATCAGAAATTATTGAGCCCGCGCGGAGCGATCCGCGGCGGGCTTTTTGTTTGCCGTTTCACCGATCGGGCGGCGGCCGCAACGTCACGACGCCACATCTCCCAGCCCGTCGCCTGAGCGTCGTCAGCGCGCCGCCGTCCGAACCATCTAAACAAGCAACGAAATTGGCCGGCGCGCGCGAACGCGCCGGTCCAGCGGCGCGGCGCAAGCCGGCGCCGCCCGCGGCCCCATTCGTCAGGGATAAGGTTCGCGCCCCAAAGATCGCCGCCTGCTGCGCGATCTGCCGCACAATTCTTTCTATGGCTGCATGTACTGCAATGACTGTCGTTGCGATGAATGCCGGGTAGAGCCTGGAAACTGTCTTGCCTCGGTCTTGAAATTCCCACTGCAAAAGTGTGCGAGCCGCTGTAGCAGCTGGCGCGTTGCATTTTTGTTGATCACATGCAGCTTGCAAAAAGCGGTTGACTCGTCGGGCAACTCAGGGGCATAATCTGAAAATCAGAAATTGTTGAGCCCGCGCGGAGCCATCCGCGGCGGGCTTTTTGTTTGCCGTTTCACCGATCGGACGGCGGCCGCAACGTCACGACGCCACATCCTCCCAGCCCGTCGCCTAAGCGTCGTCAGCGCGCCGCCGTCCGAACCTTTAAAGCGAGCACGAATTGGCCGGCGCGCGCGAACGCGCCGGTCCTGCGGCGCGGCGCAAGCCGGCGCCGCCGGCGGCCCCATTCGTCAGGGATAAGGTTCGCGCCCCAAAGATCGCTGCCCGCTGCGCGATCTGCCGCAAATTCATTCATGGCCGCATCGCGCGCTGTTGGCCGATCAACGAGGTTTGCATGACTGCCTATCTGATATCGCTCGCGGTCGTGAGTCTGATCGCCATTGCATTGCTGGAGGCGGCATGAGCGCCGAGATCATCCAGTTCATCCCGCGACCGCGGCAGGATCGCGAACGGACGGACTTTCCCACGATCGCATTTCGCTCGGCGTTGCCCGATCCCGAACCGGATCACGCAGACACGGCTCCGAGTGAATATCTCCCGTCCGATTGGCAGGAGAAGTGAGGTGGCGAAGACGATTACACAAATCCGCTCGCTCGCGAGGAGCCATACGAGAAGCGCGATCAACGTGTTGGTCGGCGTCATGCGATCGACCAGCGCAACACCTGCTGCCCGCGTCTCCGCCGCCAACGCCATCCTCGATCGGGGCTGGGGCAAGGCGCCGCAGGCGATCGAAAATGGCGACGGAGCGCTGGAGCTTGTGCACCGCATCGAGCGGATCATCGTCGAACCCGACGAGGTTGAGGACGAGGTTACCTAGGAGTTGCTGTGGCTGTTCATCAAGCCCAACGGTTCGCTGGAGTCACTTGTCGTAGGTCTTTCCGAAACGTTCAATCACGTCATCGAGAACTCGGACCGCTAGCGTGGCCACTCGCGGCACCGTGTGCTCGGCTCGCCGGGGTGCACTTACCTACGTGCACGCTGCGTGATCTTAATCATGGCCGGTTCAAGCAGAGCGCCGCCATGGCGAGGGGCCAATGTGGGTTGTTCAAGCCTTTGTTGAGGTGTTCTTCTACTTCCTCGTTGACGTGATTGGATACACCGTGGCGCGGCTCATTTTGCCGGTCGTCTCGTTTGGACAAATTCGGGTCGCCGCCTACAATTGCGACGAGGAAGAGTTTGGTTGGCTTGGCAGCAGGCGTGAAGGCTTTGGGCGGTTGGAGCTAGGGGCGGGCGTCGCCAGCGGGATCGGTCTTGTCATCTGTGCGCTCTATCTGGCAGCGGTGTTATGGTTCGTAGGATGATGTAACGAGCCTAGTTGGGCGGCCCGTTTCGTACTTGTTGCGAAGAGATATTGGAGGGCCTGAGCAAGCGAGTGATCTGGTGTGCCGGATCTGCGGCGATCGCACATTCTGCCGCTGATCGCCTCGTCGGGTTCAATCACATCATCGAGAACCCAGACCGCTATGGGGGTCGCTTGCGCTATCGTGTGATTGCTCGCCAGAATCGCTCTACCAGTGCGTAGTCCGGCATGATATCTATCATTGCGTGTCCGAGCGCAATGGTGCCATTGAGCGACTGAAAGCAGCCTATTCGGCCGCTAGTGCTTTGTGTCATGCTGGTGATTGTCGATGGCTATGACCGATAAGCGTCTTCGTGCGCTCCAGGCGGTGAGTATGACACTGCTCCTCTCGACCTTTGAGTCAATCTGGTGGTTATTTGGATACGTCATGGCCCGGCTGATCTTGCCGATCATCTCTTTCGGTAAGGTCCGGGTCGGCTCAGTCCTGGCTTCTCAGAAGTTCAACTGGCTTGGCTATCGATATTGCGAAGACGGCCGTCTGGAGATCGAAGCCACTCTGGCCACCCTGATCGGGCTCCTGGTTTTTTGTGCGGGGCTTATGGTGATTCTGTTCTTCATTCACTGAGCTGCGCCCAGGTCGATGTATTCTTGACGCTCTATTCCTCAGTACGGACGCGATCGCGGACGAGCCCAGGTGGGCCAGGTCTGCAACCATCTGACTGCACGCAACGATTTTGCGGGATGGCCCTCGCCGCAAAGTCGGCCTTGGATCGAACGGAGATTTTGTATGTCGTACGCACCAGTTGCCGGAAGGGCAATTGCTGGATTGATCGGTCTACTCTCGATACCGAAGGCAAATCGCAAAGAGGCTTTTGTTGATCGGATACAGAGAGAATTTCGCGGCCTTCTCGACCACGCTCAAGCACAGGCACTCTATGACGCCGATCCGCTTCTTGGGAAAGCTCTACGGTAATGATCCGCTGAACTCGCGCAATCATCCGGCGTTTCCTCCAAGCGGGTTGTTGCCGCGCGAGGCTGGGGCGCGCGATCCGCGCCATGACTATTTCAATGCTGCGCCAAGCGGGGCCTGGCGCCTTCGGCCGGTTCGGTACCGGCGGGCAGTTTTCGCCGGGATCAGCGACATCGTCGCAACCGCTTTACGAGACGCGATCGTTCGTAGCGCCGCCCGACGAGCCTTCGCAGCGACCGGCGAGCAAGGAAGCACCTGTCCGACGGCTGATGCGAGTACCCGGGACAGGCGAGAGCGAATTCGAGGTGGAGCGTTGCCTGTGCCCTTCTTACCGCCGGCTCCCATTCCTCACCTGGGGCGGCCCGCTACGTTCGATGAACGCTTTCCAGCGTCCGCTCCGGCAGCGGGTGCGCCTTCGGGGGCGACGAGACCGACAAGCCCGTTCAGCGGGCAGCCTATGCGAACCTGCCGCCGTCGGTCTTTGGCCTTCCGGACAATTCCGATGTTCCGCAGACGGATTTCAATGACTGGCTTGCCGGCCTGATCCGGCCGCGTCCTCGTCAGTGACAGTTCACGGCTGACGATCGCCAGGGATCGTCGAGGCATCCGCCCGACTCGCGAGCCGCTTTGCCTATCGAGAGTAACCTTGTCGATTCTGAAAATTCCAACCGCAAAAGTGTTCGAGTCGCTGTTACAGCCGGCACGTTACAAGGGAGCGTTCGGCGGCCGAGGATCGGGAAAATGCGTCATCTGGGACAAGGTTCTCGGGCTTGGAACTACGCCGCAGCTCGCCGGAGATGTGAGCACCTGGGCCGGCATGATCATGGGCTTCTACTTTGGAAAGCGAACGTTTGAGAATGTCGCCCGCATCATACGACGGTGACCCGATGCGCGAAGCCGATGTCAAGGCAATCGTGATGGCTACGTTGATCGAACAGGATCGTGTGCGCAGAAGCGACATCGACGCCGTAGTGGTCAAGACCATTGCGACTGTCTTGACATCATTCGGCTTTGAAGAGGGGGACCAGCGAGAATTGCGCGCGGACTTCCAGCACCTCCGGCGGTGGCGAAAGAGCGTAGAGCAGGCGCAAAGTTACACATTCAAGGCAGTGATCACCGTGATCGCTACCGGATTCGTCGGCGCCATCTGGTTGGGTATCAAGGCCACGCTTGGAAAATAGCCAGTGTTGCGGGGAGTGAGCACATCTCCCTCCAAGCTGGAGAGCCAAGCAACCTAGCGGACAATAGTATGTCGAGGCGCGAACGATGTACAGGATACGTGAGGTTGATCCGCAGGACGAAGAGGTTGCGGATGCGCTCGCCGAGCTCCATCAGCTGACCTTCTGCGATGGGACTCGTGTGCCCGACTTCGAGCAGGGGTATTGGTGGATTGCTTTCCGCGGGCTGAAGCCGATAGCATTCGCGGGCGTAGTTTCGTCAACCCATGTTGCCAACGCCGGATATCTGTGCCGCGTCGGGGTCGCGATGCCGCACTGTGGCCACGGCCTGCAAGTGCGGCTTACTCGGGCGCTGGAGGCGCGAGCGCGGCGGGCCGGCTGGAAGGCGATCGTTTCGGATACGACCGATAATCGATTCTCGGCGAACAACTTCATCCGTCAGGGGTATCGGCTCTTCGAACCCGACTCGCCATGGGCATGGCAGCACACGCTGTATTGGCGGAAGGAACTCGTCTAGATCCCGCGAGGTGGATCGGACCGTTGCCGCCAGTTTGACGACGTCGAGCGCCCGGTGGTCGATTGGCCACCGGGCCTTGCGGCGTTTCCGGTTCGCGGGTAGCCGCTTCGGCAAGCCGCGGTCGCGAGCCCGGATCGCGCATCAAGTTACGGGCGGGAGAATGCTGGAATGCCCTGTCCCGCGCGGACGAAATATGGCTGAGCGCTCCGCCACGGGATGCCGGGTGGCGGCAGTTAAGAGCTCCGCGCTTTTTGAATTTGCCGGATGAAGGCCTGCACGTCTTGATCTCTGGTGATCGCTCGATAAACTGAGCCGATCGGCCGGTCGTGTGAATGTTTGGAGGTCGAACGAAGGAAGAGGCCATGGTTGAGGTTGGCCGCGGGCTCGACGCGAAGGTGCCACCAGGCCCTGATATGGATTGCTATTCGCTCATGGTCGCACGAGCTAGGGCGCTCGTTCCGCTTTTGCGCGAGCGGGCGCAGCGGACCGAAGAATTGCGCCATTTGCCACCCGAAACCGAGCGGGATCTGCACGATAGTGGGCTTTTCCGAATTCTGCAGCCGAAGCGCGTCGGGGGCAGCGAACTCGACTATGTTGCGCTGGTCGATTGTGCCGACGCCCTGGGGCAGGGCGACGCCTCGGTCTCCTGGAATTTTGCCAATCTTGCAAGCCACCACTGGATGCTGGGCATGTTCGCGCCGGAGGCGCAGAGCGCGGTGTGGGGAGAGGATCCGGCCACGCTGATCGCGTCTTCGTTTGTCTTCCCGGCAGGTCGCGCCAAGAAGACGAGTGGCGGGTACGTGCTGAGTGGTCATTGGCCGTTCTCATCCGGGGTAGAAGCATGCGGGTGGAACATGCTCGCGAGCGTGGTTGCGTCGGATGATGAGGCCGATGGTGTCGAGTATCGGCTGTTCCTGCTGAACAGGCGGGACTACAGCATCGAAGACACCTGGAATGCTGCTGGTTTGCGTGGAACCGGGTCGAACGATGTGCGGGTGGCCGACGCATTCGTTCCCGAGCATATGACGGTTGCCGTCAGCGATCTTGCCGGTGGCGCGACGCCAGGCAGCGTTGTCAATCCGAACGCGCTCTACATGCTTCCGGTTTTCTCGTTGTTTCCCTATGTGCTGTCTGGGGTCGGCCTAGGAAATGCCCAGGCTTGCCTCGACGATTATGTCGAGATCGCGCGGCATCGCGCCTCGACATATAACCGGGCCAAGATCGGGGATCTGCAGAGCACACAAATCAAGATCGCTGAAGCGTCGGCGAAGATAGATGCCGCGCGGCTGATCATGCGCACCAACTGCGTCGAGGTACTTGCGGAGGTTCGGCGTGGCGACATCCCGGGCATTGCTGCGAAGACGAAGCTCCGGCGCGATGGTGCGTTCGCGGTCAATCTGTGCACCGAAGCCGTCTCTCTCCTCTTTACGGCCAGCGGCGCGCGCAGCCTGTTCACCTCAGGTGCGTTGCAGCGTCAATTCCGCGATGCGCATGCGGTGAACTCGCATCTTGCCTTCAATTTCGACGCGGCAGGTACCAATTACGGGCGGGTGGCTCTTGGGCTGCCGTCCGAAAACCTGACGCTTTGAGGCTGGCCGGATGTCCGACTCACCCAAACATCCGCCGGATCCGGCCAATGAGCTCGCAAGCGACAGTTCGACGATCGATCCCCGTGACTTCCGCAATGCGCTCGGTACGTTTGCGACCGGTGTAACGATCGTCACCGCAATGTCGGCCGAAGGACGGCCGTACGGAATTACTTGCAATTCCTTCGCGTCAGTGTCGCTCAATCCGCCGCTGGTGCTCTGGAGCCTGGGGATGTTTTCGCAGGGGCTGCCGATCTTCCAGAATGCCAGCCACTTCACGGTCAATGTCCTCGATGCGTCACAGCAGACGTTGGCGATGCAGTTTGCCAAATCGTCGGGTGACAAGTTCGCGGGTGTGAGCTGGACTCCAGGCCTCGGGAACGCTCCAGTGCTTGCCGACGTGCTCGCAAATTTCCAGTGCCGTGCCGCCAACCGCTACTACGGCGGTGATCACGTCATTTTCCTGGGCGCTGTGGAAGCCTATGCTTACAGCGTCAACAGTCCGCTGCTGTTCTCGCGGGGAGGTTTTGGCCGGTTCTTGGCTGACGATGGTGACAAGCCATCATGAATCGAAAGATGCCCGTCAAGCGAGTTTTTCGTACCAAGCAGAAGCGACTATCAGCTGACGACCGTCGCAGTGAATTCGTCACCAAGGCGACCGAACTCTTTGCGGAGGAGGGGTTCGGCGGCGGCACGCGTGCTCTCGCTCGCAAACTCGGTGTGACGCAGCCGTTGCTTTACCGCTATTTTCCGAGCAAGGACGATCTCATCAAGGAGGTCTACCGCAAGGTCTATCTCGAACCCCTTGAAATCGGTTGGGAGAAATTGCTGTCCGATCGATCTCGTCCGCTCCGCGCGCGGCTGCAAGAATTTTACGAAGTTTATACAGACGCTATCTTCAATCGAAGATGGCTGAGGATCTACCTTTACTCGGGCCTGAAGGGTCTCGATATCAATCGCTGGTATGTTGGCATGGTCAAGGACAAGATTCTGACCCGCATTCTCAGGGAGTGCCGCCACGACGCCGGCCTCGCGACGCAGAGCCGGCCCAGCGCTGCCGAACTGGAACTGGCCTGGGTGTTTCACGGCGGCATTTTCTATTACGGGGTACGCAAATATATCTACGAAGCGCCTGTCCTCGAGGACAAGGCGCAGATGATCAGTGATGCGCTGGACATCTTCCTCGCGGGATTTGAGCGGATGGCGGAGAGCGCGACCGATCGACGGAGGGTGCCGATCAAGGTCGTCGGCTGAGGACTAGTTCTGCGCGATCTGATCCCGATACCAGTCGCCGATCTCGCTCGCCGTCATGAGCGCCACGCCGTCATGGCCGATGACGTAGTCGAGCAGGGCTTCAAGGTACTTGATTCGATGTGGGACCCCTGTGATGTAGGGATGCACCGAAATCGCCATGATACGAGCATTCTCCGCGCCTTCGAGATACAGCCGATCGAACTGGTCGGTGCAGCGCGTCAGGAACTGTTCCGACGGCAGGTGCTGCAGGGCGTGAATGACGATGTCATTGGTCTCGACCGAATAGGGAATCGTCGTGACAATTCCGTGCGGCGTGGCGATCTCTTGCGGGAGATCGTCAATCACCCAGTCGGCCACGTATTCGATCCCGTTGAGGCGCAGGAGGTCGAGCGTTTCTTCGGTTTCGGTCAGGCCCGGGCTCTCCCATGATCGCGGTGGTTTGCCGGTGAATCCGGCAATGGTGTCGACCGCGCGCTTGATTGCATCCGCCTGGTTCTCCACCTTGTGCATCGGTCCCTGGACGAATCCGTGTCCCATGAATTCGAAGCCCGCCTCGAGCGCCGCCGACGCGACGCGCGGATAGCTGTTGCAGACATTGGCATTCGCAGCCAGGGTCACCGGTATCTTTCGGTCGGTGAGTGCCTTGAATTGCCGCCAGAAGCCGGCACGCATGCCGTATTCGTGCCACGACCAGTTCGGCACGTCGGGCAACAGAGGCTGGCCCATCGGTGGGCTCAGCACGGTACGCGGCATCGCATTCCCAATGCGCCATTCCTCGACGTTGAGAATGACCCAGACGGCAAGCTTCTTGCCATGAGGCAACGTCAGCTTCGGCCTATCGACTTGCGCCTGGTACGGAATGCGATCGGTAAAGGCCATGTCGATACTCCCTTGCGTTGATTAGCCGGTGCCGGCGGCATTGATCCGCGGCAAGACCTTCTCGGCCATCAGGATCATCGATTGACGGCCCAGCTCGCGATCCTTCCAGTCCTTGCCGGCATAGAGCAGGGTTCCGAAGGTGCCGATGTCTTCCTGAAACGCCAGCAATTGGTCGGCCACACTTTCAGGCGTGCCGTAGATGATGAGCTTGTCGCAAATCGACTCCAGCGTGATCTCCGCATCGGGCTGGTCCCGCCGTGTCTTGAACAGCTCGAGCCGGCCGCCGCGCTTCAGCTTCGTGAATAGCTGGTGATAATAGTACACGTAGGGACTGTCGGGCGCCGTAGCATAGGCTTTCGCCGTTGCGGCGTCCTTAGCCACGAACACGCTCTTGGCGACGCGCCAATTGGCAGGGTTGGCTACTCGGTTCACGCGCTCACACCCCTCGACGTATTTGGGCCAGTGACTCCTTACCCAGGCGGGCATCAGGAAGTTTGCCGAGATCGGATCCCAGCCGCGCGCAGCGGCCTCCGTGACGCCTTTTGAAAATGGCGCGACTGCGGTCACCACGATCGGCGGGTATGGAGCCTGCAACGGGCGCGCGACGATTCCCTGGCCGATATCCTCGATCAGAGTCTTTCTGACCGAGACATTCCAATATTTGCCCTGCAGATCATAGGGTGGCATGCCGGCCCAGATGTCGAGGACCTGATTGATTGCCTCGAGGAACATGGCATTGCGGTCAGCGTCGAGATTGCCAAAAATCTCCGCGTCGGACAGCAATCCGCCGGGGCTTATTCCAAATATGAAGCGGCCATCAAGCATGTGATCGAGCATGGCGATCGACGCGGCGACCGCTGCCGGGTGGGTGTTCGGCATGTTGACGGTGCCGGTTCCAAGCTTGATCTGTTTGGTTGCCGCTGCGAGCCAGGCAATGAACGCGATGCTGGAGGTGATGTTCTCGGCCTTGTCGGTGACATGCTCGCCGACATACGCTTCCGTGAACCCGAGCTCATCCGCAAGCAGGAAGGCTTCCCGATCCTCCCGCAGCGATTGCCGCCAGTCCTTGTCGAGAGGATGGATCGGCATCGTAAAGAACCCGAGCTTCATGATCCGCCTCCCTGCGCGTTGAACTTTAGTTGGCAAGGAACCTGCGGCCTTCCCAAGGCGAAGACAAGTCCTGACGCACAAATAATCACTCGATAAACAAGCTTGACCTTTGAACAGGGCGGCCCTCTAATCTGGCAAACCAAAATTGGGCCGGGAGGCCACGCCCACATGAAAGCTGCGGCTTTCGCCTACGCCCGCGCGACCAGCGTCGTGAATGCGCTGGAGTTGCTTGCCGTGCATGGCGACAAGGCGAAGGTTCTGTCGGGCGGCCAGAGCCTGATGCCGGCAATGAACCTGCGGCTTCTATCCCCGGAGATTGTGGTCGATATCGGTGGCCTCGCCGAGTTGCGCGGCATTGCGATGAGGGGAGGCGTCCTCGTCGTTGGCGCGCTGACCCGGCATGTCGACTTGCTCAGATCGCCGGAGATTGCGCTGCACGCTCCGCTGTTGCGGGATGCCGTCAGCCACGTTGCTCATCCCGCGATCCGCAACCGCGGAACGATTGGCGGAAGCCTCGCTCACGCCGATCCTGCGTCGGAGCTGCCGGCCTGTGTCGTGGCGCTTGACGCCACGATCGTTGCTCGCGGTCCGACGGGCGAGCGGCGGATTGCTGCGACCAAATTTTTCAAAGGAATCTTCGAAACGGCACTATCATCGGACGAATTGCTTGTCGCGATCGAGGTGCCAGTCACCGGCCAGGGCTCGACGTTCTTTTTTCAGGAATACGCCCGGCGGCATGGCGACTACGCCGTCGTTGGTCTCGCCGCGCTTGCTGTTGTTGCTGCTGGCCGGTTCTCGGATCTTCGGTTGGGCTTCTTTGCGGTTGGCGATCGGCCTCTGCTGGCAGCCGCCGCCGGCAAGCTGGTCAATGCATGCGTGAATCGCGGATTGCTGGCGGAAGCTGCGGCAGCGCTGACCAACGAGCTCGACCCGCCGGAGGATCAACAGGCTACCGCGGCCATGCGCCGACACCTCGCCACTGTCTTGCTCCGGCGCTGCGTGGCCGATTTGCTCGCGCGACCCGAGCTGGCAACGGGAGTGACCAAGTGAGTGCTCCGGTATCGGTCTCGCTGCTGGTCAACGGTGAGCCGATCGATGCCTTCGTGCTGCCGCGGATCAACCTCGCTGACTTTCTCCGGGAAAATCTTAAGCTGACCGGAACTCATGTCGGTTGCGAGCACGGCGTCTGTGGTGCCTGTACTGTTCGGATCGATGGCGAGGTCGTTCGCTCCTGCCTGATGCTGACGGTCCAGGCGCATGGCGCGTCAGTCGAGACAATCGAGGGGATCTCCGACAGCGGTGAAATCGCCGATCTTCAGGCGGCATTTCGCGAACGCAATGCATTGCAGTGCGGCTACTGCACGCCGGGGATGCTGATGACGGCGCAGGATCTGCTGAAGCATTCGCCCGCACCTGATCGGCAAGCGATCCGCGAGCATCTCTCCGGCAATTATTGCCGCTGCACCGGCTATCAGGCCATCGTGGATGCGGTGGAGGCGACAGCTCGAATGCGCGCGGAGCGGCCGGCATGACCGTGACCCGCGCGGCGGCAGACACGCTTTCGGTGCTCGATCGCCCGAATTCCTATATCGGCAAGACGGTGCCGCGGCCGAACCTCGACAGGTTGCTGCAAGGGCGTGGACAATACGTCAGTGATCTGGAATTGCCGCGCATGGTGCATGCGGTCTTCCTGCGGTCGCCGTACGCCCATGCCAGAATCGTGGCGATCGATGCCGACGCGGCGCGACGTATGTCCGGCGTCATTGCCATCGTGACGGGGCGGGAACTCGAGGCTGTGATCACGCCGTGGGTCGGCGTGCTGTTGCATCTGAAGGGACTGAAGTCGGCGCCGCAGCACGCGATCGCGGTCGATCGGGTCTGCTGGCAGGGTGAAGCGGTCGCGGCGGTTGTCGCAACCAGCCGTGCGGCGGCCGAAGATGCAATGGAACAGATTGCCGTTGACTACGAGGAGCTCGAGGCGGTCACGAATATGCGCACTGCGCTCGATCCGGCAACGCCTGTCATCCACGCCTCGCTCGGTGACAATCTTGCCTTTGAACGGACACTCGATGCCGGCGACGTCGACCACGCATTGTCGGAGTCCGAGGTCGTCGAGGCCGAATTCGTATTTGGGCGGCACACCGGCGTAACACTTGAACCGCGTGCAGTGGTTGCCGACTGGAATGCGGCCGAGGCGCGGCTGACGATCTATCAGGGCACGCAGGCGCCCCACATGGTGCAGAACATTGCAGCCCTGCATCTCGGATTGAGGGAGGCGCAGGTCCGGGTGGTCTGCAAGGATGTTGGGGGCTCGTTCGGCATCAAGGTTCACATCTATGCCGACGAAATGGCGACATACGCGCTATCGAAGCTGTTGCGCCGGCCGGTCAAATTCGTGGCTGACCGTATCGAAAGCTTCAACACGGACATTCACGCCCGCGATCATCGATGCAGGGGGCGGATCGGCGTCAGGCCAGACGGCACCATCACGGCCTTCGAGATCGACGACCTGACGGGGATCGGTCCCTATTCGATGTATCCGCGCACCAGCGCCATCGAGGCCAATCAGGTGGTCAACTTGGTCGGCGGGCCATATGTCACGCCGAACTACCGGGCGCGGGCGCGCGTCGTCTTCCAGAACAAGAACGTGATGTGCCAGTACCGGGCGGTCGGACACCCGATTGCCTGTTCGGTCACCGAGGGCCTGGTCGATTTGGCCGCAGCCAAGATCGGCATGGACCCCGTCGAGATCCGCCGGCGCAACCTGATCGCCGACGATGGTTATCCCTGTGCATCCCCCTCGGGCATGAAGTTCGAGCAGCTTTCGCATCATGCTTCGTTGGCCAAGCTGCTTCAGATGATGGACTACGACGCATTGCGCGCCGAGCAGGCGGCCTTGCGAGCCCAAAACGTCTATCGGGGCATCGGAATCGCCAGTTTCATCGAGGTCACCAATCCCAGTGCCGCCTTTTACGGCGTTGGCGGCGCGAAGATTTCATCGCAGGATGGTGTTGCGGTTCGGCTCGACGCGCAAGGCTCGGTGATCTGCCAGACCAGCATCACGGAGCAGGGGCAGGGGTCGGAGTCGCTGACGGCCCAGATCGTCGGCAGCGTGCTTGGCGTCTCGATGGACAGAGTCCGGGTGACCCTGGGCGACACCGACAATACGCCCTATGGCGGCGGCACCTGGGCCTCGCGCGGCGCTGGTATCGGCGGCGAAGCCGCGTTGCAGGCAGCCAAGGTCTTGCGCCGGAATATTCTGGATGTCGCGGCAGCCATTCTGCAATCGACGCCGGCCGGGCTTGATATCGTCGACAACCGCATCGTCAATGCCGACGACGGCGTGTCGCGGATCGAGCTGAACGAGCTGGCGCGGATCGTCTATTTCCGACCGGACACCCTTCCGCCCGGCATCCAGCCCGAGTTGATGGCGACCCGGCATTTCGTACCGCGTCAGTATCCCTTTGCGTTCACCAACGGCGTCCAGGCCTCATGGCTTGAGGTCGATACCGAGACCGGGTTCGTGACGTTGCTGAAGCATTGGGTTGTCGAAGATTGCGGCACCATCATCAACCCGCAACTGGTCGACGAGCAGATCCGGGGCGGGGTTGTGCAGGGACTCGGCGCGGCGCTGTTCGAGAAATGCGTCTACGACGAGCGTGGTCAGCTGACCAACGCCAATATGGCGGACTATTTGGTCCCGATGTCGGGCGAGATGCCCGACATCGAGATAGGGCACGTGGTGTCTCCGACACTGGAATCGGAGCTGGGAGCCAAAGGGGCGGGCGAGGCGGGCACGGCCGGCGCGGCAGCCGCGGTTGCCAACGCGGTCAATGATGCGCTGCGGCCGTTCGGCGCAACAATTACCGAGATTCCGCTCACGCCTCAGGTTATCCTGACGGCCTTGGGACGAATCTGAGGTGGAGACGTCCCGGGCAAAGACAAGACGATAAGCAAATAACAGACAGTTCTTGGGGAGGATAGTCATGACGAAGAAGGTCACCAAAGCCGGATCGATATCGCGGCGTCGTCTGCTGACGACGGCAAGCGCCGGCGCCGCTCTCGCCGTCTCGCCTTTTCGCATCAATCTGCTGCAGGCCGAGGAAGCACCAATCAAGATCGGCTTTCCTGTTCCCTTGACCGGTCCCTATGGCGCCGAGGCCCAGGATCAGGTACGGGCCGGTCAGCTGGCCGTCGCCCAATTCAATGACGCCGGCGGTCTCAACGGCCGCAAAGCCGAGCTCGTCGTGCGCGACGACAAGCTCAATCCGGGAGAGGCGGCCACGCGGACATTGGAGCTCGTCGAGAAGGAGAGGGTGAATTTTGTCGTCGGCAGTCTGTCGGCGGCGGTGCAGCTCGCGATCAACAACGTCACCAAGGAACGCGGCGTCATCTTCAATTCGATCAGCCAGTCCGACGCCATCAACGAGGCCGCTGACTTCAGCAAATACACGTTCCACGAAGCGCTGAACCCGCACATGACGTCAGGCGCGGTCGGCCGCTATGCCTTCGCCAAGTTCGGCAAGAAGGTTGCGTTCCTCACGGCGGACTACGCCTACGGTCACGAGATGGTTCGCGGCTTCCTCGAGGTCGGCAAGGAATTCAACATCGAGAACCTCGGCGACATCCGCCATCCGCTCGGGACGACTGACTTCTCGACCCTGCTGCCGCGCCTCCAGGCGCTGAAGCCCGACATTCTCTGCATCAGCAATTTCGGTCGCGACCAGCAGATCGCCCTGAAGCAGGCCACCGACTTCGGCATCAAGAAATCGATCCAGATCATTGCACCACTGCTCTCGCATGCCAGCCGCGTCGCGGCAGGCCCCCAGGCATTCGAAGGCGTTGTCGGCGGCTGCTCGTTCTACTGGGGCATCGAGGACAAGTTTGCCTCGACCAAGGCGTTCAACGACGCGTTTCGCAAGATGTATGACGGCAAGTTGCCGACCGATTACGGTGCGCTCGGCTACGGTGGCGTGCGGACCGTGCTCGAGGCGGTCAAGGGAGCCGGCAGCGTGGAGACCGACAAGGTCGTCGCTGCACAGGAATCGCTCAAGTACGACTACTACAAGGGGCCGCAGTACTATCGCAAATGCGATCACCAGTCGGTGCAGTCGGTGCTCGTGATCAAGTCGAAGTCCAAGGACATGAAGAACGAGTCCGACGTGTTCGAGGTTCTGTCGACCGAAGAGCCTAACGAGAAGTACCTGCGCACCTGCGAGGCGCTCGGTCACAAGAGCTGAGCCATGCGCCGGCGCGCGCTGCAAAGCGGTGCGCGTCGTGCCGAGGGGGACAAATGGCGGGCCTGAGCTTTGACCTGATTGCGCTGCAGCTGTTTGCCGGGTTGGCGCTCGGCGCAATCTACGTGCTGTTTGCGATCGGCCTCTCGCTGATCTTCGGGATGCTGACGGTCGTCAACTTCGCCCATGGCGCCTTCTACATGGTCGGCGCCTATGTCGGACTTTATCTGATCTCGATCGGGGGCAATTTCTGGATTTGCCTCGTTGCTGTGCCGATCGCGATTGGACTGTTCGGCCTTGCCGTTGAGCGCGTGCTGATCCGGCCGCTTTACGGCCGCGGCATCGACTATCCGCTGTTGCTGACCTTCGGGCTGAGCTACGTGATGGTCGAATGCGTGCGCATTGCCTTTGGCAAGACCGGCTATCCGTTCGATACGCCCGAGGTTCTGCAGGGCGCCGTCGACATCGGTGTCGGCTATTTCCCACTCTACCGTCTGTTTGTGATCGGCGCGACGGCCGTCGTCCTGCTGGCGCTGTGGCTGTTTCTGGAGAAGACCAGCTTCGGCCTGATTATCCGCGCCGGCGCGCGCGATCCGCAGATCGTCCGCGTTCTTGGGGTCGATGTTTCCAGGGTCTGGTTGATCGTGTTCGGGATCGGCACCGCGATTGCGGGCTTCGCCGGCCTGCTGGCGGCTCCCCTCCAGGGCGTCATTCCGGAGATGGGCGGCACGATTCTCGCCGAGGCGTTCGTGGTGACGGTCGTTGGAGGTATGGGATCGATCGGCGGTGCCGTATTGGCGGGCCTCCTGGTCGGTGTGGTGGTCAGCATGACCTCGCTGTTTGCCCCCGAGATGGCTAAGGTCTCGATCTTTGCCCTGATGGCGATCGTCCTCATTGTTCGTCCCCAGGGCTTCTTCGGCCGCGCCGGATTGATGAGCTGAGACCGGCATGACCGAAACCACTCAGTCGATCAAACAGCCTCGTGCCACGACGGGTGGCTGGTACGAGTTCGCAACGCGGCATCGCGCCAGCATTGTTGCGGCGGTCATCCTAATCTTCCCGTTGGTGATGCCGTTCACGGCGCTCGCCGTGAACATTCTGATCTACGGGCTGTACGCCCTCGGGTTCAACCTCGTGTTTGGTTATCTGGGCCTCTTGTCGTTCGGGCACGCGGCGCTGTTCGGAACCGGTGCCTATCTCTGTGGCATCGCGATCGTGCACTTCGGCTGGCCGTGGTATGCGGCGATTGCGGCCGGGATCGCCGGTGGCCTGCTCATGGCGCTGTTGATCGGCGTGCTCGCGATCAGGACCCGCGGCATCTACTTCGCCATGGTCACGATGGCTCTGTCGCAATGTGTCTATTACCTGTTCTATCAGGCGGTTGATCTGACCGGCGGCGAGAACGGCCTCCGCGGCATCAATGTCCGCACCATCGATCTGTTCGGCCTGCGGATCGATTTCATCAATCCAATGATCAGGTACTACGTCATTGCGGCTTTCGTGATCGCCGCATTCTTCGTGATGTCGCGCATTCTCGCATCGCCATTCGGTGCCGTCATTGAAGCGGTGCGGGAGAACGAGATGCGTGCCCGCGCATCGGGCTATGACGTGACCCTGACACGCTTGCTGACTTTCGTCTTGTCGGGCGGTTTCTGTGGTCTCGCGGGTGCGTTGCAGGCTCTGCATCTGTCGATCGTTCCGATCGAGATCCTGCACTACGAGACCTCGGGCCTGGTCGTGATGATCGCGCTGCTGGGCGGCATGGGGACGTTCTTCGGGCCGATGGTCGGCGCGGCGGTCTTCCTGGTCCTGGAGAACATCGTCTCCGTGTGGACCGTTCATTGGCAACTGATCGTTGGCGCCATCTTCATTGCATGCGTGCTGTTCTTCCCCGCCGGGATCTGGGGCACGCTGATCGCGCGGGGCAAGCGATGACGACCGCAGCGGGTCAAGTCAGCGAAATCATTCTGCGCACCAGGGGCGTCGGCAAGACGTTCGGGAAGTTTGTCGCTCTGAACAACATCTCGGCCGAGTTTTCCAGAGGAGCGATCACCTCCATCATTGGTCCGAACGGGGCTGGAAAGAGCACTTACTTCAACTTGCTGTGCGGCGCCTTTCAGCCGACGAAGGGCAGTGTTGAGTTCGAGGGCAGGGATGTCACGGGCTTGCCGCAACATCGCTTTGCTCACATGGGGATCGCAAAATCCTTTCAGATCACCAGCGTGTTTCCGCAGCTCACGACGCGTGAGAACATCCGTGTCGGTCTGCAGGCGCTGGTGTCGCGATACGACATCTGGCGTCCCCGTGCCCGCCTGACCGGACTGGTCGAGCGGGCTGACGAGCTGCTGGCTCTGGTCGGGCTGTGGGAATCCCGAGAACGCGCCGCCAAGACGTTGGCGCATGGCGAGCAGCGGGCGCTGGAGATCGGCATGGCGCTTGCGAGCCAACCCCGGTTGCTGCTGCTGGATGAGCCCACGGCCGGCATGAGCCCGGAGGAGACCCGGACCATGATGGATCTGATCGTGAAGCTCGCAAAGGAGCGCACGGTCATCCTCGTCGAGCACAAGATGAAGCTGGTGCTCGGGATCAGCGACCGCATCCTCGTGCTGCACCATGGAGAGCTGCTTGCTGAGGGCACGCCGCAGGAGGTCCGGCAGAATGAGGCGGTGAAGCGTGTCTATCTCGGTCAGAGGGAGCACTGACAGGATGCTGCAGGTCAGCAAGCTCAATGCCTGGTACGGTGCAAGCCACGCGTTGCAAGACATCGGTCTCGAGGTGACCAAAGGCGAGATCGTTTGCCTGATCGGCCGCAATGGAGCCGGCAAGACGACGACGCTGAAATCGATCATGGGCTTGATGGGGCGGACACGCGGCTCGGTCACCTTCAGGGGTGAGGAGCTGCTGCGCCAGCCGGCGCATGTGCGCTTCGCGCTGGGCCTGGCCTATGTTCCCGAAGAGCGTCGCATTGTGCAGGGCCTGTCGGTCCGGGAGAATCTTCGGCTCGGCCTGGTCGCGTCACCTGCGAAGAAGCGGGAAGCTGAGCTGCTCGATGAGATCGCCGTGATATTCCCGCGGCTGGCCGAGCGCATGGATCAAGAGGCGGTGACGATGTCCGGCGGCGAGCAGCAGATGCTGGCGATCGCGCGGGCCATGATCGCAAAGCCCGACCTGATCATGCTGGATGAGCCTTCGGAGGGCATCATGCCTGTCCTGGTCGACGAGATGTTCGAGCTGTTCCGAAGCATGAAGGCGCAGGGAACGACGGTTCTGCTGGTCGAGCAGAACGTCGAACTCGCGCTGGGCATCGCCGATCGTGCCTATGTCCTGGATCAAGGCTCCGTGGTGCATCAGGCGTCGGCGCAAGCGCTGCTGGCAGATGAGGAGATCAAGGAGCGATACTGCTCGGTGTGAGCAGGCGTTCCAGGCAGCGCTCCTCCGCGCAGCCCCGGAAGGACCTCACTCGGCAGCGCGCGCGATCGCGTCGGCCTTGCGATTGGTCACCACGACCTTGATCGCGTCGTCGACACGATCCCGCGCATATCTGAGCGCCGTCGGCAGGTCGGCCAGCGGAAACGTATGCGTGTGGATCTTGGTCGCATCGAAACGCTTCGCCGCCATCAGTTCCATCGCGCGATGCGTGGCGCTGCGGCCTTCGCCGCGGATGCCGTAGGCGTAAATGTTGTTTCGCACGAGATGCGCGATGTCCAGCGTCGCGGCCTCGTGCGGGAAGGCGGCCAGGCAGATCTTGCCGCCGCGATTGGTCATGTGAATGGCCTGGTTGAGTGTCGCTTCGGTGCCGGCACATTCGACGACATAGTCGGCGCCAATCCCACCTGTTAGTTGCTTCACGACCTCAACGGCGTTTTCATCGTTGATGTTGATGACGCGATCGGCCCCCAATTCCCCGCCGATCGCCAGCCGCTTGTTGCGCGTCCCGGTCAGGATGACCGGGCTTGCGCCAAGCGCCTTGGCCACAGCAACTGCGAGCAGTCCGATCGGCCCCGGGCCGATCACCACGACGCTCTCGCCGGCCACCAATCCCCCCAATTCCGTCAAGCCGTACATAGATGTCCCGGCTGTCACCACGAGCGTCGCTTCCGCGTCGCTCATGGTATCGGGGACGCGCGTCAGCGTGTTGATATGGTTGACCGCGTATTCGGCGAACCCGCCATCGGTCGTAAAGCCGTTGGCGCGGTGCCCCTTGTCGGGCTTTCCATAGTTGAGACAGGACGTGTACATGCCCTGGCGGCAGCGTTTGCATTGGCCGCAGCCGGCATGGATTTCGACGCTGACCCGTTCACCGATCCTGAATTCGTCGACGTCAGGCCCGAGTGCGGCAACCGTGCCCATGTACTCGTGACCTGGCGTAAAGTTCTTGTTGAAGGGCAGGCCACCCTGAATGCTTGCCGGCGACCCGGCATGGATGATCTCGAGGTCGGTTGCGCAAATCGCAACCGCGTCGATACGCACCAGCACTTCGGCGCGCGATGGGACCGGCGTCGGCTTCTCGGAAAGGTGGATCTGGTCGGGGTCACCAAGAACCCAGGCTTTCATCTGATCGGAGACGGGAAGGTCGGACGATGTCTTGACGCCGGGCGGCTGATACATGAGCGCTTCCTCTTTTGCCTGGCAGCCTAACGCGAAACGACCGGCTGCCGCGAGCATCCGACGGCCGGCATGGGGGGAGCTCGCTTTGCTGCACGGCAGCAAGCGCGTCGCAAAACGTTCATACGCGGCCTATACTTGGTCCCCCGGTTGATGTTGAAATCCCGATTGCATCCTCTCCCAGACCGGAGCCTCCCATGAAGACCGTCCGCCTCGTCCTTGCGTTGCTGGCGCTGACACTGATCGCGCCGTGGCAATCCGCCAAGGCAGCCGACGTGATCTGCTACAATTGCCCGCCGGAATGGGCTGACTGGGCCTCGATGCTGAAGGCGATCAAGGCGGACCTCAACTACGATATCCCGCATGACAACAAGAACTCCGGCCAGGCACTGGCCCAGATCTTGGCCGAGAAGAGCAATCCGGTCGGCGATATCGGCTATTTCGGCGTGACCTTCGGCATGAAGGCCAAAGCGCAGGACGCGCTCGAGCCTTACAAGCCGGCGCACTGGGATCAGGTCCCTGCAGGCCTCAAGGACCCGGACGGCTATTGGACCACGATCCATTCCGGCACGCTCGGCCTGTTCGTCAACAAGGACGCGCTCGGCGGGAAGCCGGTGCCGGCTTGCTGGAAGGACCTGCTGAAGCCCGACTACAAGGGCATGGTCGGCTATCTCGACCCGTCCTCGGCGGCCGTCGGCTATGTCGGCGCGGTTGCCGTCAACCTGGCGCTGGGCGGCTCCCCGAGCAATTTCGATCCGGCGATTACCTTCTTCAAGGAACTGCGCAAGAACGATCCGATCGTGCCCAAGCAGACGTCGTATGCCCGCGTCGTCTCCGGTGAGATGCCGATCCTGTTCGATTACGACTTCAACGCCTATCGCGCGAAATATTCGGAAAAGGGCAACTTCGAGTTCGTCATTCCCTGCGAAGGCTCGGTAGTGTTTCCCTATGTCGTCGGCCTCGTGAAGAACGCGCCCGACAAGGAGAAGGCCAAGAAGGTGATGGACTATCTCCTGTCCGACAAGGGGCAGGCGATCTGGACCAATGCCTATCTGCGTCCGGCCCGCCCGATCGAACTGCCGGCGTCCGTGAAGGGCAAATTCCTCCCCGACAGCGACTATGCCCGCGCCAAGAGCGTCGACTGGGGCGAGATGGAAAACGTGCAAAAAGCCTTCGTCGACCGCTATCTCGCCGAGATTCGCTGAGGCAATATGGTGCCTTTCGCGGGGCACCATTCTTCCGATGTCGCAAAAGTCCTTCGTTTGGCTCTGCCTGCTGCCGCTTGCGGTCGTGACCACGGCATTCTTCCTGTTGCCGATGGCGCGGCTGGTGGTTGCGGGCGCTGAAGGTCCGCACGGGCTCGCCGGATATCTCGCCGTCCTGACCGAAGGCCGCTATCGCGCGACGCTGTTCAACACCGTGCTGCTCGCGGCGGCAGCCACGGTCGTCACGTTGATCGTGGCGACGATTGCCGGAATGTTCCTGCAGCGGCACCGCTTCCCCGGGCGGGCCGTGCTGATCGCGATGCTGACCTTTCCGCTGGCCTTTCCCGGCGTGGTGGTCGGCTTCATGATTATCCTGCTGGCCGGACGCCAAGGGCTGATCGGCGATCTGTCGAACCGGATCTTCGGCGAGAAGTTCGTCTTCGCCTATTCGATCTACGGGCTCTTCCTGGGTTATCTCTACTTCTCGATCCCGCGCGTGATCCTCACGATCATGGCGGCCGTGCAGAAGCTCGATGTTGGTCTGGAGGAAGCGGCACGTTCGCTTGGCGCCAGTCCCTGGGCGGTGCAGCGTGACGTCGTGCTGCCGGCTCTGGCGCCGGCTTTCGTCGCGTCCGGCGCGATCGCGTTTGCAACCGCGATGGGCGCGTTCGGCACCGCCTTCACGCTGGCGACGAACATCGATGTGCTGCCGATGCTGATCTACACCGAGTTCACACTGGCCGCCAATTTCGCCACGTCGGCGGCGCTGTCGGTCGGGCTTGGCTTGATCACCTGGCTCATCCTTGCGCTCGCCCGCACGTTCAGCGGCAGCGCGGTCGCGGCGGCCGGGTAAAAGCATGCGCGATCGCCTGATCTTCACCGGCCAGTTCATCTTCACGCTGCTCGTTGCGGCGTTCCTGGTGGTGCCCGCCGGGCTTTCGATCTCCGCCGGGGTGACCGTCAATTACTTCCGGGGCATCCAATCCGGCGTAACGCTGCAATGGGTCGCGCAGGTCTGGGAGCTCTATGCCGGCACCATTTTGCTCTCCTTCGTGATCGCATTCGCGACGCTGGCGGTCACCTTGCTTGCGGGTGTTCCCGCGGCCTATGCGCTGCATGCGCGGGGAGGTCGGCTTGCCCGCATCGTCGAGGAGATCATCACCTTGCCGCTGGCGATTCCGGGGCTCGCGATCGCGCTGGCACTTCTGCTCGCCTATGGCAGCTTCGGCGACTTTCGCCGTTCCTGGCTCTTCATCCTGGTCGGCCACGTGATCTTCACCATGCCGTTCATGGTGCGATCGGTGATGGCGGTGTTTGCCACCGTGGATATCAAGACGCTGGATGAAGGGGCGGCCTCGCTGGGGGCGTCGCCGTGGCGGCGGTTCTGCGACGTCATCGTGCCGAACGCGCTGCCTGGAATTCTGGCTGGCGCATTGATGGTGGTCACGCTGTCGCTCGGTGAATTCAACCTGACCTGGATGCTGCATACGCCGTTGACGAAGACATTGCCCATCGGGCTCGCGGACAGCTATGCCTCGATGCGGCTCGAAGTCGCTTCAGCCTACACGCTGATCTTCTTCGTGATGATCATTCCGCTCCTGGTTGCGATGCAACTGCTGGCCGATAGGGACCACAAGCGATGAGTACGGCGGGGCACGGTGCAGCGGTGCGGATCGAGGC
This sequence comes from Bradyrhizobium macuxiense, assembly GCF_007993935.1. Classification (GTDB taxonomy): domain Bacteria; phylum Pseudomonadota; class Alphaproteobacteria; order Rhizobiales; family Xanthobacteraceae; genus Bradyrhizobium; species Bradyrhizobium macuxiense_A. The sequence continues at coordinate 135,844 of NZ_VITY01000007.1, forward strand.
GTGCGGCAAGACCTTTGCCGACGGCACGCGCGCGCTTGATCCCGCGACCCTCGACATTGCGCGCGGCGAGACGCTGGTGCTGCTCGGGCCGTCCGGGTGCGGCAAGACCACGATGCTGCGCATCATCGCCGGCCTCGAACTGCCGGACGCCGGCGGCAAGGTGCTGTTCGACGGCAAGGATATGACCTCGGTCCCGATCGAACGGCGCAATGTTGGGATGGTGTTTCAGTCCTACGCTTTGTTCCCTAACATGACCGTGGCGGACAATATCGCCTACGGGCTGAAGATCCGCGGCGTTGCCAGGGACGAGCGGGCCGCGCGCGTCGCCGAACTGGTCGCTCTGACGAACATCACGGGCTTGGAGAACCGCCGTATCGACCAGCTTTCGGGCGGACAGCGCCAGCGCGTCGCATTGGCCCGCGCCGTCGCGATCCGACCGGGCATCTTGTTGCTTGACGAGCCGTTGACCGCGCTTGACGCCGCCCTGCGTGATCGGCTGCGGACTGAGCTTAACCGGTTGTTGCGAGCACTCGGCATTACGACGATCTACGTCACGCATGATCAGGCCGAAGCAATGGAATTGGGCGACCGCATCGTGGTGATGCGGAAAGGTGCGATTGCCCAGATCGGCGCACCGCGCGAGGTCTACTTCGTACCGAAGGATCGCTTTGTGGCGGAATTCATCGGAGCGGCGAATATCGTGGAAGCTCCGATCGAGAACGGCATATTGATCCTGCCCGGCGGGCGATTGTCGATCGAGGGCGGTGCGACGACCGCGAACGCGACCGTCATGATCCGCCCCGAAACCATTCGCGTGACGAACGCCGGGACGGAGGCGCTCTCGGGCGTCGTCGATTCCGTCAGCTTCATCGGCGACCGGCAGCGGATTGTCGTGAGTGGTGCATCGAGCAAGCCGCTCAACGTTGACGCGCCCAACACGATCCAGGCCAAGGTCGGCGATCGAGTAGGGCTTTCGATCGCGGCCGACGCGCTTCGTCTTCTGCCTTCCGAACCCTGAGATCGATCGATGCCGTCGAAACCTGTCCTCATCGCCCAGATATCCGACCTTCACATCAAGCCGCCGGGAACGTTGGCCTACGGCCGGGTCGACACCGCCAAGGCGCTCGAGCGCTGCGTGGCTGAACTCAACGCATTCGAGCCGGCGCCCGATTTCGTCGTCATCTCGGGCGACCTTGTCGATACGCCGTCGGTCGAGGAATACGATTATCTCAAGCGATTGCTCGCGCCGCTGCGCCTGCCGTTTGCCGGCATTCCCGGTAATCACGACTCGCGGGAGTGGATGCGAGAAGCGTTTCCGGCCGCACCCTATGTTCGCGCCGCAGGCCCGCTCGACCAGAAGATCGAAGTAAATGGTCTCGATGTCCTGCTGCTCGATTCAAGCGTTGCCGGTAAGCCTCACGGCTTGCTCGAAGCGTCCACGTTGCAATGGCTGGACGAGGCGCTGGCGACCGCAGCCGACCGGCCGGCGCTGCTCTTCCTGCATCACCCGCCATTCAAGGGCGGCATCTGGCACATGGACCGGCAAGACCTCTTCAATGCCGACGAGTTGGCGGGAATCGTCAAGCGTCACCCGCGTGTGCGGCTGATTGCGTGCGGGCACGTCCACCGTGCGATGCTGACCACCCTCGCGGGGCTTCCCGTGACAATTTGCCCCGCACCGAACCATGCGGTCGACCTGGACCTCGGGCAGCTCCGCGAACCGTCGTTCAAGGTGGAGCCCCCTGCATTTCACTTGCACACGTGGTTTCCCGGGCAGGATTTTGGACAGTTGGTGACGCACCAGGTCCCGATCGGTCGGTTTGATGGGCCGCACCCGTTCTTTGGCCCAGACGGCAAGCTGTTGTGAGTTTGCGGCCCTCGCACAGACGGGTTTTTGCCAGGCGAGATCGTCATTGCTGGACCGGATATTCCGGATCACGGGCAGCCGCTGCCTGCAATTGAGCGTTGCATAGGCACGTATTTATTCCAAATTGTAGCTTGGATGCCTTCTAGCCCGCTGCCGGCGGATCGGACCTTTTGTTGCTGTAGGCCCGCGGTGGGGTTATAGTCGTTTCCGCTTTCATTGATCGATGGCTCTGTCGGTGTCGCGCTGTTGGCGCGCCGATTGAACGCAACACAATCAGTCTGGATCACGATGACCGGTGCGCCGCCCATTGAACGAACTGCCGGCGTGCCGTTGTTTTCGAACAACAAACTATCGGTGCTGCGCAAGCATCCCTATTTCGCCGATCTCGAGCCCGAGGCATTCGATCAGCTCTGCCGCTATGCCAAGCACATCACGCTGAAGCGCGGGACGACGATCTTCTCCAAGGGTGATCCGGGCACCAGCCTGATTGCGGTGATCTCGGGCACGGTGAAGATCAGCATCTCGTCGCCGGATGGCCGCAACGCCATTCTGAACCTGATCGAGGCAGGCGAGATCTTCGGCGAGATCGCGCTGCTCGACGGCCTGTCGCGGACGGCGGACGCCACCGCCAACACCAATTGCGAGCTGTTCGTCATCGACCGGCGCGAGTTCATTCCGTTCGTGCGCAGCCAGCCGACGCTGGCGATGAAGTTCATCGAGCTGCTGTGCGCGCGGTTGCGCTGGACCAGCGATCAGGTCGAGCAGGTGATCTTGCAGGACCTGCCCGGCCGCCTCGCGAGCGCGCTGCTGCGCCTGAGCGACAAGCACAAGCCGCAGGGGCGCACCATCTCGATCACCCAGCAGGAGATCAGCGAGATGGTCGGAATGACCCGTGAGAGCATCAACAAGCAGCTCCGCGCCTGGGCGACACGCGGCTGGGTCAGGCTCGAGCATGGCGCGATCGTGGTGCTGAAGCCCGAGTCGCTTCAGGCGCTGGTTGACGCCGGGGCTGATGACGGCGAGTAGCCGCGCCGGCCGCTCGTCGAGTTCTGCACTTCACGAAACGGTGAGCCGGACAAAGCCTGTGAAACCATTCACATCGGCCTTGCGTGCTCTGCGGTAAGTGAGCCCCGGGTGGATCACGGCCGCACTGTGGAGGAATCCATGCAGGGCTCTTTCGACAACCGACGTCAGGACCCGGAAAGCAACTACAAGAGCTTCAGCATCAAGCTGATCGCGTTGCCGGTGCTCGTGATCGTTGCCTTGATCGGGATGCTGGTCAGTCACCCGGCCGCGGTCAAATGGATATCGGACGCGGCACAGGCCGAGTTCGTCGGAACCGACGCCGTCGACACCAACCCGCTGCCCAGGATGGCGCAGCCGGCGCCCACCGCTTTGCCGCGCAATGAGATGCGGACGGTGAAGGCCAACTGATGCTTGATGCCGTCGTCGCGCACAAGGGCGCGACGACGGCAATTCAAATCGTCCAATGGTCGGCCGCGATCATCACGCGGTAACGCCGAGCAGCTTCGCTGCAGTCCGGCCGAGAATGTTCGCCCTGTCGTCGTCGCTCAGCGACGCGCAGGCGAAGATGTGGTCGACCGGCGCCAGTTGCCATGGATAGGGATAGTCGCTTCCCAGCACGATCTGGCCGGCGCCGACCTGGGCGGCGAGGTGCCGGATCGCCTCCGGCGTGAAGATCAGGGAGTCGAAGTAGATCTGCTTGAGATATTCGGTCGGCGCCTTCTGGAGCTTGATCTCCGGATTGCATCCCTTCGGTCCGACCAGGCAGGGATGGTCCGAGCGATCGGCATGGGAGGGGAGGTAGCCGCCGCCATGCGCGGCGATGACCTTCAATCCGGGGAAGCGATCGAACGTCCCCTCGAAGATCAGATGCGAGAGCGCGATCGTGGTCTCGAGCGGGTTGCCGATCGTGTTGCCGAGCCAGCCGTTGCCGGAGAGCCGCTTGCCGAGCTCCGGAACGCCCTGCGGATGGATGAACAGGGGGACGCCGAGTTCCTCGGCCTTGGCCCACACCGGATGAAACCTGGGATCGGAGAATTCGACGCCATCGACGACACCGCCGATCGCCGCACCCTTCAGCCCCTGCTTCTTCACCGCAGTCTCCAGCTCCCGCACCGCAAGGTCCGGCGCCTGCAATGTCAGCGAGGCGAAGGCCGCAAACCGCTCGGGCTTCGAGGCGCAGAGTTCGGCGAGCTTTTCATTCTGGATTTTCACGATCTTGCCGGCGAGGTCGCGATCGCGGTCGTACCAGAACGGATTGATCGAGAGCACCTCCATGTCGACGGCCTGCGCGTCCATCGCCGCCAGACGCTTGTCGATCTCGATGAAGGCTTCCACAGCGCCGTTGACCGGCGGCAGCTGCAGTTTCCCGGCATCGGCGCCGAGCAGGGCACCGGCCTCGCGGAAGTGGCAATGCGAGTGAATGTCGATCGTCTTCACGCGCTTGCCGTCGACGCTGACCGGTAACTTCTGCCGCGACGGCTGTGCATTCGCGTTGTGGACGAGCCCGCAGCCGCAGAACACGATACCTGCTGCCGCCGTCGCTCCCGCTTTCAGGAAATCACGCCTTGTGCTCATGACGATCGCCTCCCTGGTCTTTTTGTTATGGATGGCAAGCCTAGGGATGACGGCTGGCGGTCGCAAGATCACACGCTGTGCGTGTTGCGCAATGTTGATCTGCTCAGACCGGCTTGATGCCGGCCTTTGTGCAAGGACGACGGAACAGTGCCGCTTGTCCTCAGTGCAGGACCTGAAGCTGCCGCGGCAGCCAAAGCGAGACTTCCGGCAGATAGGTCACGCACATCAGGACAAGGAACATCACCGCGTAGAACGGCCAGATCTTGCGCATGACCTGCTCGATCGTGACCTTGCCGACCGCGCAGCCGACAAACAGGATCGCGCCGACCGGTGGATGGCACAGGCCGATGCCGAGATTGAGCAGCATGATCATGCCGAAATGGACCGGATCGACGCCGAAGTTCTTCATGACCGGCAACAGGATCGGCGTTGCGATCAGGATCGATGGCGCCATGTCGACCAGCGTGCCGAGCACCAGCAGCAGGACGTTGATCAGGAGCAGGATGACGTACTTGTTGTCGGAGATCGACAGGAAGAAGGCGGTCATCTTGGCCGGCATCTGCGTCAGGGCCATGATGTAGCCGACGCTTGAGGCGCAGGCGATCAGCGTCATCACCATCGCGACGGTGCGTAGCGTGCGATGCAGCAGCACCGGCAGGTCGCGCCAGCGATAGTCGCGATAGATGAACATGGTGACGAAGAAGGCCCAGATGCAGGCGATGGCGCCGGCCTCGATTGCGGTGAAGATGCCGCCGAGAATGCCGCCCAGGATGATGACCAGGGTGATGAGACCCCAGGAGGCATCGATGGCGATCCGGATGGCGTCCTTGGCCGGCACGGTCTGGCCGTGCGGGTGCTTTTCGCGATAGGCGACGGCTAGGCACAGAATGATCAGTGAGAAGCCGAGCAGCAGCCCCGGGAATACGCCGGCCATGAAGAGAGCGCTGATCGAAATCGTTCCTCCCGTTGCCAGCGAGTAGAGCACCGCATTGTGGCTCGGCGGCACCAGAAGGGCCTGAACCGACGAGGTGATCGTCAGATTGGTCGCGAACACGCGCGGATAGCCGTTCCGCTCCATCTGCGGGATCATCACCGAACCGATCGCGGATGTATCGGCGACGGCCGATCCGGAAATGCCGCTCAGGAATGTCGTCGCCAGCACGTTGACGATCGAAAGGCCGCCGCGCAAACGGGTCAACCCCACCAGCACGTCGGCAAACGCGACCAGGCGACGGGCCATGCCACCCTCGGCCATGATGGCGCCGGCCAGCACGAAAAACGGGATCGTCAGCATCGCGACCTTGCTGACACCGTCGGAGATCTTGAGCATCACCGCTTCCAGCGGAATGCCGATCCACAAGGCGCCGACGATGGCCGCCATCGCCAGCGAGTAGGCGATCGGCATGCCGATCAGAAAACAGAGCAGCATGGTCGCGAGCAGGATGGAGATGTCCATGATGGCTTCTCGCGGTCAGTCGATCGATGCGTCACGATGCGGGCCGATCGGATCGGGCGGTGCACCGAGGAATATCCGCTCGATGATGAACAGCAGCAGGCAGGCGCCGCCGATCGGAATCGGAAGATAGGTGACGCCGACCGACAGCGACGGAAAGTCGGCGATCGTGTTGTGCCAGGTCACCTCGACGAGCCGATAGCCCCAGATCATCATGAACAGCGCGACCAGTCCCATCAGCAGTTGCACGACGAGGTCGGCGAGCCCCCGGAGCGGGTCCGGCAGCTTGCCGGCGAAATAGCCGACATTCATATGCAGGTTGAGCCGATATCCCGCCGCCGCGCCGATGAACGTCACGACGATGGTGAGCAGCACCGCGAGCGGTTCGGGCCAGGAGGCGGCGCTGTTCAGGACGTAGCGCGTGAACACTGCCCAGGGGATGACCGCTGAAATCAGGATCAGCGCGGCAGAGCCCGTGATGACGCAGGCCAGATACAGATAGTCCATCGCGCGGCGATACGATCCGGCCATGTCCATTTCCCGTATGTTGTCGATTTCCCGCGTGGTGCCGCATCAGGCAGACTGGATGCGTCCGATCATGTCCTGGTATTTCGGGCCGTATTTGTCCCAGACCGGCTTGACCGCATTTTGGAAGGGCGTCTTGTCGGCGATCTCGATGATCTCGCAGCCGGCGGCTTTCGCCTTTTCCATCGCCTGCTGCTCGTATGTGTTCCAGAGCCCGCGCTCTTCCATTTGCGCCTCGCGGGCAAGCTTCCTGGTCAGCGTCTGGTCGTCGGCCGACAGCGCGGACCAGGCTCGCTTCGAGAACACCAGCACCTCGGGAACGATCAGGTGCTCGGTGAGCGAGAAGTGCTTCGCCGCGGTGTAATGATTGCTGAAGACATAGCTCGGGGGATTGTTCTCGGCGCCGTCGATGACGCCGGTCTGCAACGCACTGAACACCTGATCATAGCCCATCGCAACGCCGTTGCCGCCGAGCGCGTTCATCATGTCGATGAAGATCGGATTGCCGATGACGCGGAACTTGAGGCCCTTGATGTCTGCGATCGTCTTGATCGAATGCTTGGTGTTGTAGAGGCTGCGTGCCCCGGAATTCATCCAGCACAGCGCGACCAGCCCGGCATTCGGGCTTGCCGTGATCTTGTCCAGCAGCTCCTGGCCGATCGGGCCGTCCATCATCCGCTCGGCATGCGCCATGTTCTTGAACAGGAAGGGCATGTTGACGACGTTGATGTCATCGACGATCGGCCCGATCGAGCCGGCGCTGACGCGCAGCATCTGGATCGCGCCGATCTGGGTCTGCTCGATGGTTTCCTTCTCGCCGCCAAGCTGCATCGAAGGGAACATCTGCAGCGAGAGGCGGCCGTTGGTCGCCGCCGCGAGCTTCTTGCCGAGGTTTTCCGTTGCGACCACGGTCGGATAGCCCGGCGGTTGCACGTCTGACGCCTTGAACACCGCCTTCGACTGGCCGAAGGCTGTCCGCGCCGACGTCGCAACGGCCGCGCCCAGGCCGGCGCCGATCTTGATGATGTCACGACGGTTGAGCCCGGCGCCGCGAGTCCGCGATCGATCTGTACGGTTCATTGTCATTCCTCCCAAAAATGTCTGGCCGGAGTCCGGCCGCGGTCATGCCGGCTGGCGTTGCTCGTCGAAGAACTCCGGATTGTTGTGCTGGGTGGCCGCGATGTCGGCCAGCAGCCGTTCGAGATGTCTTGTCATCGCCGCCCCGGCGGCTGCCGGGTCGCGTGCCTCCATCGCGGCCATGACGGCCTCGTGCTCGGCGATGACCTCGGCCATCCGCCCACGCTGCGGCAAGGTGAGCCACCGGAAGCGGTCGACGTGAACCTTGACCTGCAGGATCAGCTTCCAGATGCCGGGGTGTCCGGCAATTTCGGCGATGGCGGCGTGAAAGGCCTCGTCGGCCTGATGGAATGACTCGCGATCATCGGCCCTCTGGGCCTCGCGCTGGCGTTCGAGGATCGCGTGCAGGCCGAGGATCTGGCTGGCGCTGGCGCGCTCGGTCGCCATGCGGGTCGTGGTTTCCTCCAGCGACCTGCGGACAATGATTGCCTCCGGGAGAGCGGCGAGCGGGATGCGCGACACGAAGATGCCCGACTGCGGGAAAATCTCGACCAGGCCTTCGTCCGACAGGCGCAGGATGGCTTCCCGCACCGGCGTCCGGCTGACGCCATAGGAGCGCGCGATCTCGGCCTCGACGATCGGGTCGCCAGGTCTGCGCTGCAAGGAGACAAGTTCAGCGCGCAGTTCGGCATAGATCCGCGCCGCCGCCGTTGCGGTTCGTGGACGACCGGTCCGCCGGCGGCCGGCGAGGTTGCGGAGCTCCGATTTTTTCGGCGAGCGGGCAGGCATTCTTGCTCTCAAAACTGATATATTAGTATATGAAGCGATCGCTGAAGGCAAACGAGCTTCGCTCACATCCCGGGAGGTCACGTGACCGACTACCGCAAGCTGTTCGATCTCACCGGCAAGACCGCCGTGGTGCTGGGCGCCGCCTCCGGTATCGGCAAATCCTCGGCTGAAGCGCTGGCCTCGCTTGGCGCGCGCGTGCTGTGCGCCGATCGTACGCTGGAGGGTGCGGAGGTGACCGCCGCAGCGATCCGGGAGAAGGGTGGATCGGCAACGGCCGCCGCCTGCGATGCGGCCGATCGTGCCGACGTCGAGGCGCTGGCGGCGAAGGCGCTCGCGGAATTGCAGCGCGTCGACATCGCCGTCACCACGCCGGGGCTGAACATCCGCAAGACCATCCTCGACTACACCGAGGAGGATCTCGACCGCGTCATCAACCTCAACATCAAGGGCACGGTCTGGTTCTTCCAGGCGTTCGGCCGCATCATGGTCCAGCATCAGAGCGGCAGCCTGATTGCTTGCTCCTCGGTGCGCGCGGTGACGATCGAGCCGGGGCTTGCGGTCTATGGTTCGACCAAGGCCGCGATCGGTCTCCTGGTCAAGGGCTTCGCGTCCGAGGTCGGCCGCTCCGGCGTCCGCGTCAACGCCATCGCGCCGAGCATCGCGGAAACCGCGTTGACCGGCCCGTTCAAGCAGCGGCCCGACATCTACAATCTCTATGCCGGCCACACCGTGTTCAATCGCTGGAGCAGCGCCGACGAAGTCGCCACCGCCGTCGCCTATCTTGCATCCGACGCAGCGAGCTATGTCAGCGGCAGCACGCTGTTCGTCGACGGCGGCTGGACGGCGGTCGATGGGCCGCCGACGGGTCTCACCCAGTTGGCGCGCTAGCTACGACATCGGGCCGGAAACGAAACCAGCCTGACTGCGTAGCTCAGACGCATCCGTCGACGTCAGCAGCCCGATCAGGCGTTGCGCCTGCGGTGCAGCCGATGCCTGCGTTGCAACGGCAGCCGTATACATGGTCGCGAGCCCGCATCCCGGCGGTAAGGTCCCCGAAAGCTTGACACCCGGGGTACTGATGATCTCGGTCGATTGCGTGCAACCGATCGGTCGCCGGTCTCGGGACTCGGCCAGATGCCGCATCGCAGTCGCGCCGTTCGGGAAGATCTTCAGCCGGTCGGCGACGACGTCAGTGATGCCGAGTTGTGCCAGCACCTTGGCGACATGAATTCCGGCGGTTGACGCCTCGGTATCTGGCACGAAGATCGCGTCCGCGGCGAGCAGCGCTGTCCGCAGGCTTGCTGCGTCCTCGGCTTGTGCCGCTGGATCGCCCGCGCGGACCGCAAGCGCCGTTTCAACGCGGCCGAGGTCGGCGATCGAGCTGCGCACAGCCAGCCCTTCGTCGGCAAGCGTCGCGATCAGCGCAGAGGTCAGGATGACGACGTCGGTCGGAACGCCGGCCCGCAACCTGTCGGCCATGGCACCGACTGCGCCAAAATCACCGGCAATGCCGAGGCCGGTTTCGGCTTTAAACGCAGGCGCAAGGCTGCGCACCAGTCCCTGCGCCGCGCCGCCGCTCAGGATATTCAACGTCTTCATGTGCACTGTTCCATCACCCCGGTCCTGCCGTCACGTGACTATTCGGTCTTGTCCAGTCGTTTGACGACGTCCGCCCACTTCACGATATCGGCGCGCAGGAACGTGTCGAATGCTTCCGGCGTCATCGTCATCGGCACCGCGCCCTGTTCGGCCCAGAGCTTCGCGACCTCCGGCCGCTTGATCGCGGCGATTACGGCCATGTTGAGTTTGTCGATGATCGGCTTCGGCGTACCCGCTGGCGCCATCAGGCCGAGCCAGATCGTCGCCTCATAGCCGGAAACGCCCGCCTCGATGACTGTCGGAATGTTGGGCAGCACCGCGGAACGGGTCTTGCCGGTGGTCGCAAGCGCGCGGACCTGGTTTTCGGCAACATTCGGTGCCATCGCCGGCACGGCATCGATCATCATCTGGACCTGGCCACCGATGACGCCGCTGCGGGCTTCGCCGCTGTTGCGGTAGGGCACGTGCACGACGTTGATCCCGGCCATGGCTTTGAACAATTCGCCCGCCATGTGATACGGCGTCCCCTGGCCCGACGAAGCGTAGTTCAGCTTTCCGGGCTCCGCCTTTGCGAGCGCGATGAATTCCTGCAACGTCGTTGCCGGCACGGCGGGGTGGACCACGATCACGAGATCCGAAGTGTTCAGGGATGCGACCGGCACGAGGTCGCGCATCAGCTCGTATTTGCGTTGGGGCACCAGCGATTCATTCGCGGTCTGGGTGTTCGACATCATCAGCAGGGTGTAGCCATCGGCCGGCGCCTTGGCGACCTCGAGCGTGCCGATCACGCCGCCGGCGCCGGTGCGGTTCTCCACCACAAAGGGCTGGCCGAGGCTTTCCTGCAGGATGCTGCCGATCTGCCGCGCAACGACGTCGGCCGGACCGCCGGGGCCGAAGGGAACGATGATCCTGACCGGCCGCGCAGGGTAATCCTCGGCGTCGGCACGTGAGCCCGACATCGACACGGTCAGCAATGCCGCGACACACATCAAGGCGCACCGAAAGCCCGCCATTGATCGTCTCCCCCAACTTTAGTCTTGTTTCTTGATCAGAAGTCTAGCTGCAACCTGAAGGCTCTGTCGACGACAGACTCCGTCTTCGCGCATCGGAATGAGAGCGGGAGGGCGGTGTACTCAAACTTCGCCATCACGTGCGGGGAATCAAATGAGGAAACATCCTGGGCTATCGCGGCGCGATCTGCTGAAGGGCTCCAGCGCCGTGCTGGCGGGCGCCGCCTTTTCAACGCGCGTGACGGCTGCCGCGCCACCTGCGGAACCGGTGACGCCGGCGCTGATCGAGGCCGCGAAGAAGGAAGGACAGGTCGTCTACTACACTTCGACTGACCTGCCGGTCGCCGAGAAGCTGGCGAAGGCATTCGAAGCGAAATATGCCGGGATCACCGTGCGTGTCGAACGCACTGGCGCGGAGCGTGTGTTCCAGCGGGTCGGCCAGGAATATTCCAGCAACATTCACGCGGTCGACGTCGTCAATTCCTCCGATGCTGCACATTTCATCGTGTGGAAGCGCGACGGCATCCTTGCGCCCTATGTCCCGGATGAGGTCGCGAAATACTATCCGGACGAACATCGCGATGCGGACGGACAGTTCGCCAGCTTCCGGGTCTGGCTGTCGATCATTGCCTACAACACCAATCTCGTGAAGGCCGAGGAGGCGCCGAAGAGCTTTGCCGATCTGCTCGATCCGAAATGGAAGGGCAAGATCGTGAAGGGGCATCCCGGCTATAGCGGCACCATCATGACCGCGACCTATCAGATGCAGCGTGATCTCGGCTGGGGTTTCTTCGAGCGTCTCGCCAAGCAGAACATCATGCAGGTGCAGTCTTCGACCGATCCGCCGAAGAAGCTCGATCTCGGCGAGCGCGCGGTGATGGCCGACGGCAACGAGTACAACATCTTTCAGTTGAAGGAAGCCGGCCGCCCGGTCGAGCCGGTCTATGCCACCGAGGGATCGCCGATCATCGTCGGCCCCAATGGGATCTTCAAGGACTGTCCGCATCCCAATGCGGCAAGGCTGTTTCAGTCGTTCGCGCTCGGGCGCGAGGGGCAGCAGCTCAATGTCGAGATCGGCGGCCTCAGGTCCGTCCACGCGCAGGCCCAGGAGAAAGCCGGGCGCAAGCCGTTGAAGGACATCAAGACGATGAAGGACGATCCGGCGGCGGTGGAGCGGGAAGGCGAATCGATCAAGACGCGCTACACCCGCATCTTCCGCGTTTGACCGACGGTTCAGGCCGATAGCAGTCTGTCTCGGCCGTTGTCGCATGGCTCATGCCCGGTTTTTGCCCGGGCTGGGTCAATAATGCCCCTCGGCGGAGGGGATATTTGATGTTACCAATTTGGTATGAACCAGCATGCCAAGGTCGACATCCGCCATTCCACCTGTCCGCACGACTGCCCCTCGGCGTGTGCGCTCGACGTCGAGGTAATCGAAGGACGTTCGATCGGCAGGGTGCGCGGCTCCAAACAGCAGACCTATACGGCCGGCGTGGTCTGCGCCAAGGTGGCGCGTTATGCCGAGCGCATCCATCACGCCGAGCGGCTGACGGTTCCGCTGCGCCGGACCGGGCCAAAGGGCTCCGGACAGTTCGCCCGGATTTCCTGGGACGAGGCGCTGGACGAGATCGCCGCGCGTTTCGATGCCGCCGAGCGCGAGTTCGGCGCCGAGTCGGTCTGGCCTTATTACTACGCCGGCACCATGGGGCTCGTGATGCGCGATGGCCTCAATCGCCTGTCGCATGTGAAAAAGTATTCGCGCTTCTACGGCACGATCTGCTCGACCATCGCGCGCATCGGCTTTGCCGCTGGGACCGGCAAGATCGCCGGCGTCGATCCCCGCGAGATGGGCGTGTCCGACCTCGTCGTGATCTGGGGCACCAACCCGGTGAACACCCAGGTCAACGTGATGACGCATGCGTCCCGCGCGCGGAAGGAGCGTGGCGCCAAGATCGCGGCGGTCGACGTCTACAACAACGAGACCATGAAGCAGGCCGACATCAAGATCCTGCTGCGGCCGGGGACCGATGGCGCCTTCGCCTGCGCCGTGATGCACGTGCTGTTCCGCGAGGGATTTGCCGATCGCGATTATCTCGCGCGCTATACCGATTGCCCCGACGAGCTCGAGGCGCATCTGAAGACCCGCACGCCGGAATGGGCGTCGGCGATCTCGGGCGTGCCGGTCGCGGAGATCGAGGCGTTCGCGCGGTTGGTCGGACAGACCAAGCGTTCGTTCTTCCGTCTGGGCTACGGTTTCACCCGCAGCCGCAACGGCGCCGCCCAGATGCACGCCGCGTCGTGCATTCCGGCCGTCACGGGCGCCTGGCAATATGAGGGCGGCGGCGCGTTCTTCAACAATGCCGGAATCTGGCGCTTCGACGAGTCGATCATCGAGGGCCACGACGCGATCGATCCCACGACGCGGGTGCTCGATCAGTCGAAGATCGGCCGCATCCTGACCGGCGATGCCGAGGCGCTGCGCGGCGGCGGGCCGGTCAAGGCGATGCTGATCCAGAACACCAATCCGATGACGGTGGCGCCCGAGCAGGCGCTGGTGCGGCAGGGGTTTGCCCGCGAGGATCTGTTCGTCGCGGTGCATGAGCAGTTCATGACCGAGACGGCGCAGATGGCCGACATCGTGCTGCCGGCGACGATGTTCATGGAGCACGACGACCTCTATTACGGCGGTGGCCATCAGCACATCTCGATCGGCCCGAAGCTGATCAATCCGCCCGGCGAGTGCCGTTCGAACCACGAGGTGCTGCAGGGGCTCGGCCGCAGACTGAACGCCGTGCATCCCGGCTTCGACATGACGCCGCGCCAGCTGATCGATGCGACGCTGAAGAAGAGCGGGCACGGCGATATCGGGGCGCTGGAGGCCGACATCTGGCGCGATCTGCAGCCCGATTTCCGCACCTCGCATTATCTCGACGGCTTTGCCCATGCCGACAAGAAGTTCCACTTCAAGGTCGATTGGGGCAAGGTGCCGGTCGGTTCAGGCGGGCTGATGGGCGCGTGGGACAAGATGCCCTCGCTGCCCGACCACTGGACGATCATCGAGGAGGCGGACGCGCAGCATCCGTTCCGGCTCGCGACGTCGCCGTCGCGCAGCTTCCTCAACACCAGCTTCAACGAGACGCCATCGTCGCAGGCCCGCGAGGGCGCGCCGACCGTGATGATCCATCCCGACGATGCGGCTGGCCTGTCGATCGCGGATGGCGATGCCGTGACGCTCGGCAACACGCGCGGCGAGACCACGCTGACTGCAAAGCTGTTCGATGGCGTTCGCCGCGGCGTGCTGATCGCCGAGTCGATCCATCCGAACAAGTCGCATATCGGCGGCCGCGGCATCAACATGTTGACCGGGGCCGAAGCCGTCGCTCCGGTCGGCGGCGCCGCATTCCACGACAACAAGGTCTGGATCAGGAAGGCGCCGGCCGTCGCATAATCCTGCTTGCAGTCGGTGCCGATCCTGCCGCAAATGGCGGCTGACAACAGCACATGGGCAGGAAAGAAGGCGGGAAACATGACCGACAACAGCGTTCTCTTGGAAAAGCGCGGGCAGGCCTACTGGATCACCATCAACCGCCCGGACAAGCGAAACGCGCTCAATGCCGGTGTGATCGCGGGCATCGCCAGGGGTTATCGCGAGGCACATGACGACAAGGACGTGCGCGTCATCGTGCTGACCGGCGCCGGCGACAAGGCGTTCTGCGCCGGTGCCGATCTGCAGAACAGCGGCGCGGCGTTCTCAATGGATTTTTCGCGGCCGAATGTCGATTATGCCGATCTGCTGCGGCTGTCGCAGAACGCGACCAAGCCCGCGATCGCGCGGGTCGGCGGCGTCTGCATGGCCGGCGGCATGGGGCTGTTGTGCATGACCGACATGGCGGTGGCCGGCGATGGCGTGATCTTCGGTCTGCCGGAGGTGAAGGTCGGCGTGTTTCCAATGCAGGTGCTGAGCCTGCTGCAGTCGATCGCGCCGCCACGCCTCGTCAACGAATGGGCGCTGACCGGCGAGCCGTTCGATGCGAAGACCGCGCAGGCCGCGGGCCTTCTCAACTATGTCGTGCCGGCGGCCGAGCTCGACGCCAAGGTCGATTGGCTGATTGGCCGCATCGTCGACAAGTCGCCGACGGCGATCCGCCGCGGCAAATACGCCATGCGCGCGATCGCCTCGATGTCGTTCGACGAAAGCATCGCTTACACCGAAAGCCAGATCGCGCTGCTCGCGATGACCGAGGACGCCAAGGAAGGCCTCAAGGCCTTCGGCGAGAAGCGCAAGCCGACCTGGACCGGGCGATAGGCAGGGGTTGCGCCTGCCGACAATACCCGCTGAATCCGTCGAAAATGACCCAAAGCGGACGTGTTTGAGAGTTCAGAAGTTGCTAATTCTACGAGAACTCGCGTATGCACTACGCGTAGGATCGTAATGTGAGAAATTCAAATGACGATGGAGCTGAGGGGCGCGAGCGGCGAGGGATTTGCGACGATTGCCGCTGACGGTCGCGTGTTGGATTCCTGGTTTCTTCGGCTGAGCCTGGTTGCGCAGCCCGGCAAGGCGGCGACGGTACGGCTGACGAGCGACGAGATCACCAGGTCGTTGGGTGAGGCGGCAGACGGATGTGCGCGACACGACGACATCCGCAATGTCGACATCGTTGCCATTCGTACGGAAATTGACTCCCTTGCATCGGCGCCGGCTGATGTGCACGACGCATATCTTCGCCTCCATCTGCTGAGCCATCGGCTCGTCCAGCCGAATTGCCTGAACCTCGACGGAATATTCGGTCTGTTACCAAACGTTGCCTGGACGACTCTCGGTCCCTGCGAACCCTCTCGTGTACCGGACGCGCGACTCGGAGCGCGAAAGCGTTCCCTCGCCTTCGAAGTGACGGGCTTGGATAAGTTCCCGCGCATGACTGATTACGTGACGCCCGCGGATGTGAGAATTGCAGATGCGGATCGCGTCAGGCTCGGAGCCCACTTGGCTCCGGGTACAACCGTCATGCATGAAGGCTTTTGCAATTTTAATGCGGGCACGCTCGGTCCCTGCATGGTCGAAGGCCGGATCAGCGCCGGTGTGGTTGTGGGAAGCGGCAGCGACATTGGTGGCGGAGCGTCGATCATGGGCACTCTGTCCGGCGGAGGGAAAGAGAGGATTACAGTTGGCGAGCGCTGCCTGATCGGAGCCAACGCCGGTATCGGCATTTCATTGGGCGACGATTGTATCGTCGAAGCGGGCTGTTATGTCACGGCAGGCGCGCGCATCCTTTTGGAGGATGGCCGAGTGCTGAAAGCTAAGGAACTCTCGGGCCAGAAGGGCCTGCTGTTTCGGCGTAACTCCCAGAGCGGCGCTCTTGAGGCAACCAGGCGGACTCCGAACTGGGACGGCCTCAACGCGCAACTTCACGGCTAGGCCGTTCGATCGAAGCCGTCGTCAGCGACATGGTAGCGCGTCAGCGATGCCGCCTTTTCGTCCATCGCGAGAGTCGCTGCGGTTGCACGGAGGCGGTCGATGTCGGGGCGAACCGGACATCGACCAAGATCTATGAGTGCGGGCCCTGGCCACGCAGGCCCGACAGAGCAGGCCCGGCAGCTCAGCCCGCGTTGGCCTTCAGGCCGGCCGCTTCGATGCCGGCCACGGCGCAGATCTCGTCATTGTCTGAGGTGTCGCCGCTGACGCCGACGGCGCCGAGCAGGGTCGAGCCGTTCATGATCAGCACGCCGCCGGGGACCGGCACCAGCCGGCCCTGCGCCAACGTGTTCACAGAATCGATGAAATAGGCCTGCTCTTGCGCGCGCTGAAACAGCGCCCGCGATCCCATGCCGAGCGCCAGCGCGCCGTAGGCCTTGCCGTGGGCGATCTCGGCCCGCATCAGGCTGGTACCGTCCTGTGCTGCCGTCACCTTCACCGCGCCGCGGGCGTCGAGGATGGTGACGACCAGCGGCTTCAGCTTCTTCTCGACGCCCTTGGCGAGGGCGGCATCCAGAATCTTGCGGGCGGTGTCGAGAGTGAGCTCAGCCATGGGCTTAGTCCTTTGTCGGCAATGATTGGTTGGATTTCGATGTCGCACGTTTCAGGCTCATCGCCAATACGCTGGCGACATGCAGCGGCGTGCGCCCGCTGCCGTCCTTGATCTGGTGCCGGCAGGAGGCGCCGTCGGCCACGATCAGCGTGTCCTGGTCGGCGCTGCGAACCGCAGGGAGCAGCGACAGCTCGGCCATCTCGATCGAAGCCTGATAGGTGTCCGCGCCATAGCCGAACGCACCGGCCATGCCGCAGCAACTCGACTCGATGATCTTGACGTCGAGGCCCGGCACCAGGCGGAGCACCTTCTCCACTGGCTTGAACGCGCCAAAGGATTTTTGGTGGCAATGGCCGTGCACGACGACCTTGCCGGCGACCGCGCCAAGCGGCAGCGCGAGGCGTCCGGCCTCGGCCTCGCGCACCAGAAACTCCTCGAACAGCAGCGCGTGCGCGCTGACGCTCTTTGCGGCGTCGTCCGAACGCAGCGACAGCAGCTCGTCGCGCAGGGTCAGCAGGCAGCTCGGCTCGAGGCCGATGATCGGCACGCCGCGGGCCGCGAAAGGCGCGTAGGTCGCAACCAGCCGGTCGAGCTCGGCGCGGGCCTGTTCGACGAGCCCGGCCGACAGGAACGTTCGCCCGCAGCACGGCGGCCGCGCGCCGTTCGATGGCCTCGGCAGATGCACGCGATAGCCGCCGGCGACCAGGACCTCGATCGCGGCGTCGAGATTCTCCCGCTCGTAACCGCGGTTGAACGTGTCGGCGAACAGCACCACTTCGCGTCCGCCCGCCGGACCCAGCACCTCGGCGTCGGGCCGGAAGGTGTCGCGGCGAAATTCCGGCAAGGCACGCTTGGCGCTGATCCCGGCGATTTTCTCGAACAGCGCGCGCAGCAGCGGGCTGTTGTTGCGCCAGTTCGCAAGTGGGGCGAAGCGCGAGGCGAGATCGAGGTAGCGCGGCAGATAGCCGACCAGCCGGTCGCGCAGCGAGAGGCCGTGCGTTGCCGCGCGCGCCGCCAACACCTCGATCTTCATCTTGGCCATGTCGACGCCGGTCGGGCATTCATGGCGGCAGGCCTTGCAGGAGACACAGAGCTTCAGCGTCTCCATCATCTCGTCGGAGGCCAGCGCGTCCGCACCCAACTGGCCTGAGATCGCGAGCCGCAGCGTATTGGCGCGGCCGCGGGTGACGTCCTTCTCGTTGCGCGTGGCACGATAGGACGGGCACATCACGCCGCCCTCGAGCTTGCGGCAAGCGCCGTTGTTGTTGCACATCTCGACCGCGCCCTGGAAGCCGCCGCCGGCGCCGGGATAGGCCGACCAGTCGAGCACGGTCTTCAATTCGCCGACGCGGTAATCCGGCGAATAACGAAACAGCGAGCGATCGTCCATCCCGGGCGGATCGACGATCTTGCCCGGATTGAGTGTATTGCCGGGGTCGAAG
Source organism: Bradyrhizobium macuxiense (assembly GCF_007993935.1). GTDB lineage: Bacteria > Pseudomonadota > Alphaproteobacteria > Rhizobiales > Xanthobacteraceae > Bradyrhizobium > Bradyrhizobium macuxiense_A. Next base: position 154,236 of record NZ_VITY01000007.1, read on the forward strand.
CGCTGCTTGACCTCGCGGAAATCGGCGACGATGCGCGCGCCGAACATCGTCTCGTGGAATTCCGAGCGCACCAGGCCGTCGCCGTGCTCGCCGGAATGCGAGCCCTTGTATTCGCGCACCATCGCGAAGGCTTCCTCGGCAATGGCGCGCATTGCCTTGACGTCCTTCTCGAGCTTGAGGTTGAGCACCGGCCGCACATGCAGGCAGCCCTCGGAGGCGTGCGCATACATCGTGCCGCGGGTGCCGTGCTTGGCGAACACGGCATTGAGCCGTTCGGTGTAGTCGGCGAGATGCGGCAGCGGCACCGCGCAATCCTCGACGAAGGAGACCGGCTTGCCCTCCTGCTTCATCGACATCATGACGTTGAGGCCGGCGGCGCGGAAATCGGCGATGCCGGTCTGCAGCGCCGGCTCGACGATCTCGACCACGCCGCCCCATTTGCGCTGCGGCTTGTCCCAGCCGAAGCCGAGGTCGCCCATCAGCGCGCCGAGCTGCTTGAGGCGGACGAGATTGTCGGCCTGATCTTCCTCGGCGAACTCGACCACCAGGATCGCGTCGGGATCGCCGCGCACCGCGGCCGAAATGATCGGCTGGAACATCGCGATCTCGCGGCCGAGCGCGATCATGGTGCGATCGACCAGCTCCACAGCAATGGGCCGCAGCTTCACCAGATGCTGGGCCGCGTCCATCGCCTCGTAGAAGCTGCCGAAATGGCAGACACCGAGCGCCTTGTTGCGGATCACCGGCCACAGCTTGAGCTCGACCTGCGTCGTGAAGGCGAGGGTGCCCTCTGATCCGACCAGAAGATGTGCCATGTTGTTCGGCGCGTTGCGCGGCACCAGTGCGTCGAGGTTATAGCCGCCGACGCGGCGCTGCACCTTGGGGAATTTGTCCGCGATCTCGAGCGCCTCGCGCTCGCCGAGATCGAGCATGTCGCGGAACAGCCTCAAGCCGCTGTCGGACGCATTGACCCGCGTCAGATCGCGCGGCACCTCGCCGAAATGCAGCAGCGTGCCGTCGGCAAGCGCTGCATCCATCGACAGCGTGTTGTCGCGCATCGTGCCGTAGCGCAGCGAGCGGCCGCCGCAGGAATTGTTGCCGGCCATGCCGCCGATCGTGGCGCGCGACGCGGTCGAGACGTCCACCGGAAACCACAGCCCGTGCTTCCTGAGCTGTCGGTTGAGGTCGTCGAGCACGATGCCGGGTTGGACCACGCAGGTGCGGTTCGCGACGTCGAGCGAAATGAGCCTGTTCAGATGCTTGGACAGGTCGACCACGATGCCGTCATTGACGGTCTGGCCGCATTGCGAGGTGCCGCCGCCGCGCGGGGTGACGATCCGCCCGGCGTCGCGGACGATCGCAAGCGTCCGCAGCGCCTCGTCAATGGTCCGCGGCACCACCACGCCGGCCGGCATGATCTGGTAGAACGAGGCGTCGGTCGCGTAGCGGCCGCGATTGAAGGCATCGAAAAACACGTCGCCGGTCAGGTCGGACCGCAGGCGCTGTTCGAGCGATGAGGCGTTCTTCATCCCAGATCCAATGTGATCCACGGCGCAACCAATATTGCCCGCGGATTATTCATTCAGTTGAGATCAGAGTTACATTATGAATGCAAAATGAGCAAGGCTAGCTGCCGTGAGGCGCAGCCTCGGGGGCGCTGTCCTGCCCCTCAGCGAGGTGCTCGATGGCGGCGCCGCGCTTGTTGCGCAGGTGCTGGAACAGGATGTCGCTGAGTTCGCTGCCGGCGCGGCGGCGCAGTGCATCGAGGATCGCCTCGTGCTCGCGCATCGCCTCGGCCCAGCGCTGGCGCTTGCGGGCGAAATTGGCGGAATAGCGCACACGGCGGATCCGGCCGGCGAAATTGGCGTAGGTCGTCTTCAGCGTCTCGTTGCGCGCGGCCGCGACTATGCTCTCGTGGATCTGCTGGTTGCTCTGGAAATAACCGTGCATGTCGCGGTGCAAATAGTGGCCGTACATCTCGTAGTGCAGCCGCTCGATCGCCGCGATTTCCTCATCCGTGATGACCTCGCACGCCAGTCGTCCAGCGAGGCTCTCGAGCCCGGCCATGACGTCGAACAATTCCTCGAGGTCGCGCTGGCTGAGCTGGCGCACCCGCGCGCCGCGATTGGGCAAGAGCTCGATCAGGCCTTCGGCGGCCAGCACCTTGAGCGCCTCGCGCAAGGGCGTCCTGGAGATCCCCAGCATCTCACAGAGCTTCCGTTCCGGAACACGGGCGCCCTCGGGAATGTTGCCTTCCACCACATGGTCGCGGAGCCGCAGCAGGATCTCGCCGTGTAGCGAGGTCTCCTGGCGGTCGCCGCCATTGCCGGCGACGGGCGGAGTGATCGGAACCCCGGTTTCGGGAATCGCGGATTTCATATTCTGAACAATAGTTTGCCGTCGCGGTCGCGTCGATCTTCCAATTCGAATACCAAAATTGGATTGAAAAGACAAAAAATGAATGCAAAATAGCTCCACGAAGAGCCGGAATCCGGCGATTGGGAGGTTCTCATGCATCAAGGGCGCCATTTTCTGCAGATTCCAGGGCCGAGCCCCGTTCCGGATCGCATTCTTCGCGCGATGGATATGCCGGTCATCGACCATCGCAGCGCGGAGTTCGCCGCGCTTGGCCGGACGGTGCTCGAAGGGAGCGCCAAAATCTTCCAGACCAATGGTCCGGTGGTGATCTTCCCGTCTTCGGGCACCGGCGCCTGGGAAGCCGCGATCGTCAACACGCTGTCGCCGGGCGACAAGGTCCTGATGGTCGAGACCGGCCACTTCGCCACCCTGTGGCGGCAACTGGCCGGCCGTTTCGGCATCGAGGTCGACTTCATCTCCGGTGACTGGCGCCGCGGCGCCGACCCCGGCCAGATCGAAGCAAAACTCGCTGATGACACCGCGCACAGCATCAAGGCGGTGATGGTCGTCCACAACGAGACCTCGACCGGCGCCACCAGCCGGATCGGTGACATCCGCGCCGCCATCGACCGCACCGCGCATCCAGCGCTGTTGATGGTCGACACCATCTCCTCGCTGGGCTCGGTCGATTACCGGCACGACGAGTGGAAGGTCGATGTCAGCGTCAGCTGTTCGCAGAAGGGTTTCATGCTGCCGCCCGGCCTCGGCTTCAACGCGATTTCGGAAAAGGCCCGCGCCGCGTCGCGCAGCAACAAGATGCCGCGCTCCTATTTCGATTGGGAGGAGATGCTGAAGCCGAACGCCAACGGCTTCTTCCCTTATACGCCGGCGACGAACCTGCTCTACGGGCTGCGCGAGGCCATCGCGATGCTGCTGGAGGAGGGGCTCGACAACGTGTTCGCGCGCCATCAGCGGCTCGCCGCCGCGACGCGTGCCGCCGTCAATCATTGGGGGCTCGAGGTGCTGTGCCAGGAGCCCGCGGAATTCTCGCCGGTTTTGACCGCGGTGCTGATGCCGCCCGGCCATGATGCCGATGCGTTCCGCAAGGTCGTGCTCGACAATTTCAACATGTCGCTCGGCTCCGGCCTGTCGAAGGTCGCCGGCAAGGTGTTTCGCATCGGCCATCTCGGCGAGTGCAACGAGCTGACGCTGCTTGGCGCGCTCACCGGCGTCGAGATGGGGCTGTCGGTCGCCGGCGTGCCGCACCGCGCGGGTGGCGTCGCGGTTGCGATGAAGCTGCTCGAACAGCGCGACCAGCGCAATGCGTCGTCGCATCTGAAGGTGGTCGGCACCTAGCGACACCAACAACCAGAAAATCGCAGACCAGGGAGGGGATATGAGGCTCCGGTTCAAGGCCACCCACGTCGTGTTGGCCATGCTCTGCGTGATGTATTTCATCACCTATGTCGACCGGGTGAACATCGGCACCGCCGCCGGCGACATCCAGAAGGAGCTTGGCCTCTCCAACACCCACCTCGGCCTGGTGTTCTCGGCGTTCGCCTATCCGTATCTGCTGTTCCAGGTGATCGGCGGCTGGGTCGGCGATCGCTTCGGACCGCGCCAGACGTTGTTCTGGTGCGGCATGATCTGGGCTGCGGCGACCATCATGACCGGCTTTGTCCATGGTCTCGCTGCCCTGTTCGTCGCGCGGTTCGCGCTCGGGTTCGGCGAAGGCGCGACGTTTCCGACCGCGACGCGCGCGATGCAGTACTGGACGCCGGCGAACCGCCGCGGCTTCGCGCAAGGCCTGACACACTCGTTTGCGCGGCTCGGCAATGCGGTGACCCCGCCGGCCGTCGCGCTCCTGATCCTCTGGCTGACCTGGCGCGGCGCATTCGTCGTGCTCGGTATCGTCAGTCTGCTGTGGGGTATCGTGTGGGTATGGTACTTCCGCAACGAGCCGAAGGATCATGCCTCGATCACCGCGGCCGAGCTCGCGACCTTGCCGCCGCGCCCACTGGGCGAGCGGCCGAAGGTGCCGTGGGGACCGCTGTTGCAGCGGATGTGGCCGGTGACCCTGACCTATTTCTGCTACGGCTGGTGCCTGTGGCTCTACCTCAACTGGCTGCCGCTGTTCTTCAAGAACAACTACAGCCTCGACTTGAAGAACTCGGCGCTGTTCGCATCCGGCGTGTTCTTTGCCGGCGTCGTCGGCGACAGCATCGGCGGCGTCATCTCCGATCGCATCCTCGAGCGGACAGGCAATGTGCGCCTGGCGCGGCTCAGCGTGACGATCGTGGGATTCGCCGGTGCGCTGCTCTCGCTGATGCCGATCCTGTTCGTGCACGACATCACGGTGGTCGCGCTGTGCCTGTCGGCGGGCTTCTTCTGCGCCGAGCTCGTGATCGGTCCGATGTGGTCGATCCCGATGGATATCGCACCGAAATATTCCGGCACCGCCGCGGGGATCATGAACACCGGCTCGGCCTTCGCGGCGATCGTCTCGCCGCTGGTTGCCGGCTTCGTCATTGACGCCACCGGGAACTGGTACCTGCCGTTCCTGATGTCGATGGGCCTGCTGCTGCTCGGCGGTTTCTCGGCGTTCCTGATGCACCCCGAACGGCCGTTCGAGGAGGCGAGCGGGCTGACGGTGCCGGGCAAGGTGGTGGCCGCCGGATGAGCGGCTGCCGGCACCGACGGAGCGCCGTCAGATATGCATGACGGCCCCCCGCCGGGCCTAGGACAAACCCGGCGAATAGTGATATGCGAGCGGCTTACCAAGACCAAGGCAAGACCGGGAAAGACGCTCATGACTGTGCATACTGGAAGGCATTTTCTGCAGATTCCGGGACCGACCAACGTGCCGGACCGGGTGCTGCGGGCGATGGACATGCCGACCATGGACCACCGCGGTGCCGAATTCGCCGAGATCGGCTTTGCCGTGATGTCTGCGATGCAGCGCGTGTTCCGCACCAAGCAGCCCGTGATCATTTACCCCTCGTCGGGGACCGGCGCCTGGGAAGCCGCGATCGTCAACACCTTGCAGCCCGGCGACAAGGTGCTGATGTGCGAGACCGGCCAGTTCGCCGTGCTGTGGCACGGCATCGCCGACAAGTTCAAGCTCGACGTCGACTTCATTCCGGGCGACTGGCGCCACGGCGCCGACCTCGAGCAGATCGAGGCCAGGCTTGCCGCCGACAAGGCGCACAAGATCAAGGCGGTCTGCATGGTCCATAACGAGACCTCCACCGCCTGCGTGACCTATCCGCTCAACGTCCGAAAGATCCTCGACACGCTGAAGCATCCGGCGCTGCTGATGGTCGACACCATCTCCGGCCTCGGCTCGCTGGAATATGAGCATGACGCCTGGGGCATCGACGTCTCGATCGCCGGTTCCCAGAAGGGACTGATGCTGCCGCCCGGCCTCGGCTTCAACGCCGTGTCGGAAAAGGCGCTGGCGGTGGCGAAGGCCAATCCGGGGATGCGCTCCTATTGGGACTGGCAGGAGGTCATCAACATCAACAAGGCCGGCACCTGGCCTTATACGCCCGCGACCAACCTTCTGTTCGGCCTGCGTGAGGCGGTGAAGATGCTGGAGGAGGAGGGGCTGGAGAACGTGTTCGCCCGCCACAAGCGCCACAGCGAAGCGACGCGCGCCGCGATCAAGGTCTGGGGCCTGGAGACGCAGTGCCAGGAGCAGGGCGCGCATTCGCCGGCGCTGACCGCGGTGCGGGTGCCTGACGGCCACGACGCCGACCACTTCCGCAAGGTTGTGCTGGATAATTTCGACATGTCGCTCGGCACCGGCCTTAACAAGGTCAAGGGCAAGGTGTTCCGGATCGGGCACATCGGTCACTTCAACGACCTGATGTTGATGGGCACGCTGTCCGGCGTCGAGATGGGCCTTGATCTGGCCAAGGTGCCGCATCGTGGCGGCGGCGTGCTGGCGGCGATGGATATCCTGAAGGGACGCGACCCATCGCAGGCCTCGAAAGTCGCTTGAGGCCTTGGCCTGAAAATCGAATCGTAACGAACAGAAAGAGCGAGACATGAACGCGCCCGTCGCACCGACCGAAGACCTGATCTACTCCGTCGCCGACGGGATCGCGCGCATCACGTTCAACCGGCCGCAGGCGCGCAACGCGCTGACCTTTGCGATGTATGAGCAGATGGCCTCGATCTGCGAGAACATCAATCAGGATCATCAGATCAAGGCGTTGATCCTGACCGGCGCTGGCGACAAGGCGTTCGCCTCGGGCACCGACATCTCGCAGTTTCGTGCGTTCAAGACCGCGCAGGATGCGCTGGACTATGAGGCGCGGATCGACCGCGTGCTCGGTACGCTCGAACAGTGCCGCGTGCCTGTCATCGCCGCGATTGCCGGCGCCTGCACCGGCGGCGGCGCCGGCATCGCCGCATGCTGCGACATCCGCATCGGCACCGAGGCGACACGGATCGGCTTCCCGATTGCGCGCACGCTCGGCAACTGCCTCTCGATGTCCAACATCTCGCGGCTGGTGTCGCTGATCGGTCCGGCGCGGACCAAGGACCTGATCTTCAAGGCGCGCCTCGTCGAAGCGCCGGAAGCGTTGGCGCTCGGGCTGCTGAACGAAGTCGTACCCGATGTTGAGACCTTGCAGCGCCGGGCCGACGAGACCGCGAAGCTCGTCGCCGGCCATGCGCCGATCACGTTAGAGGTGACCAAGGAAGCGGTCCGCCGCATCCGCCGCACGCTGTCGCGCGACGAAGGCGAAGACCTGATCCTGCGCGCCTATATGAGCGAGGATTTTCGCGAAGGCATGGACGCCTTTCTCAACAAGCGCGCGCCAAACTTCAAGGGCAAGTAGCAGCCGGCACCGGGGCTCTTACGGACCGTGCAACATATTCAGCGTCGTCGCGGCCTAGTGCGCAATTGCGCACGGGGGCCGGGACCCATAACCCCGAATGGTCGTCATTGCGCGATGCTGGAATGACGAGTCCCGCCCACAACTCTTGCTGCGGCGTATGGGTCCCGGCCTTCGCCGGGACGACGATGGTGTATGCGGCCGGCTGCGAGACTCCGTCCGCTCACTCACCTCATTCCAAAGTCATACGCCATGCGGCAGTTCGGCGGCTTGAACTCACTCCTATTCTCGGCACAATGACCGCACCCGCCACCTCGCAGGTTTTGCCAAGCCGAACAAATAGATAGGGAAGAAACACGTGGGACAGATTGTGAAAACCACGGCTGCCATCGCGGCTTTGCTGCTGAGCACGCCGGCGTTTGCCGGCTGGGAGCCGAGCAAGCCGGTCGAGATCGTGGTTGCGGCCGGCGCCGGTGGCGCCTCCGACCAGATGGCGCGGATGATGCAGGCGGCGATCCAGAAGAACAACCTGATGAAGCAGCCGATGGTGGTGTCGCTGAAGGGCGGAGCGTCGGGTGCGGAAGCGCTGATGTACATGAAGTCCAGCGAGGGCGATCCGAACAAGGTTCTGATCGCCTATTCGCTGATCTACATGCTGCCGCTGTCGGCCAAGATTCCGTTCAACTGGCGCGACCTCACGCCGGTGTCGGTGATTGCGCTCGACCAGTTCGTGCTGTGGGACAACGCGAACGGTCCAAAGACGGTGAAGGAGTTCATCGATGCCGCCAAGGCGGCCAGCGCGCCGTTCAAGATGGGCGGCACCGGCTCGAAGCGCGAGGATCACGTGCTGACCGTGTTCATGGAGCAGAAGACCGGCGCGAAATTCTCCTACCTGCCGTACAAGTCCGGCGGCGAGGCCGCGACCCAGCTGGTCGGCGGCCACACCGAGTCCAACGTCAACAATCCCAGCGAAAATCTCGAGGTCTGGCGCGCCGGCCAGGTTCGCGCGCTCTGCGTGTTCGACAAGGAGCGCATCTCCTACAAGACCAAGGTCACCGACACGCAATCCTGGAATGATATCCCGACCTGCAAGGAGGAGGGGCTGGACGTGCAGTATCTGATGCTGCGCGCGATGTTCCTGCCGGGCAAGGTCACGCAGGAGCAGCAGGCCTTCTATGTCGACCTGTTCCAGAAGGTGACGCAGACGGCGGAATACAAGGACTACATGGAGAAGCAGGCGTTGAAGCCGATCTTCCTCACCGGCAAGGACATGGTCGAGTTCCTTGAGGATGACGACAAGCAGAACGCCTCGCTCATGAATGCGGCGGGTTTTGTCGCGAAGTAGCGGTCGCGGTTTGCGTACCCTCAGGCCGGAATTGCCTTGCAAGCGGCAGCGGCGCGGTGATTACTGCGCCGCAGTATGGCCGGACGTCCGGCTAGCCGTGGAGCGATCATGACCAAAGCCGTGTTGGGGATCATCGGCGGATCCGGCATCTACGATCTGCCGGGCCTGGAGAATGTCCACGAGGAAGCGATCGCGAGTCCCTGGGGCGAGCCGTCGGCGCCGCTGCGCCGTGGCGAGATGGCGGGACTGCCGATCGTATTCCTGCCGCGGCACGGCCCGGGACACGCGCTGTCGCCGTCCGATATCAACTACCGCGCCAATATCGACGTCTTGAAGCGGGCCGGGGTCACCGACCTGGTCGCGCTGTCGGCGTGCGGCTCGTTCAAGGAAGAGCTGCCGCCGGGCACGTTCGTATTGGTCGACCAGTTCGTCGATCGCACCCACAAGCGCGAGAGCTCGTTCTTCGGCAAGGGCTGCGTCGCGCATGTCTCGATGGCGCATCCGGTATCGCCGTTGCTGGCGAAGCATCTCGCCGCCGCGGCCGAAGCCGAGCGCATCGCGTTCGCCCGCGGCGGAACTTACCTCTGCATGGAGGGGCCGCAATTCTCCTCGCTCGCGGAAAGCCTGACTTACAAGGCGCAAGGCTATTCGGTGATCGGCATGACCAACATGCCGGAAGCCAAGCTCGCCCGCGAGGCCGAGATCTGCTACGCCAGCGTGGCGATGGTCACCGATTTCGACTGCTGGCATCCGGCGCATGATGCGGTGACGGTGCAGGATATCATCCGCGTGCTGAATTCGAACGCCGAGAAGGCAAAGGCGCTGGTCGCGCGTCTGGCGCGGGATTTCCCGCGCGAGCACGAGCCGTGTCCGATCGGTACGGATTGCGCGCTGGATACCGCGCTGATCACGGCGCCCACAGCGCGTGATCCGCAGCTTCTTGCCAAGCTCGATGCAGTCGCCGGACGGGTGTTACGCACATGAAAGTAGATGGTCGGCATTTTCGCAGTATCTGGCTCGAGCCCGACGGCCGGTCGGTCGGAGCGATCGATCAGCGCCGGCTGCCGCATGAATTCATTGTCGCGAAGATCACGACCGCTGACGAGGCCGGCGAGGCGATCAGTTCGATGCTGGTCCGCGGCGCGCCGCTGATCGGCGCGACCGCGGCCTATGGCATGGCGCTTGCGATGCGCGCCGATGCTTCTGACGCGGCGCTTGAGCGCGCCGGCAAGATGTTGGCCGCGTCCCGGCCGACCGCGATCAACCTGAAGTGGGCGATAGACGAGATGCAGCGCGCGCTCGCGCCGCTTGCAGCGTCGGCCCGCGCGGATGCGGCCTATGCCCGCGCCCGCGAGATCGCCGATGAAGATGTCGAGATCAACCGCGACATCGGCCGTCACGGCCTCGGCCTGATCGAGACGATCGCCGCGACCAAGAAGCCGGGCGAGCCGGTGAACGTGCTGACGCATTGCAATGCGGGTTGGCTTGCAACCGTCGATTGGGGAACGGCGACGTCACCAATCTACCAGGCGCATGACCGCGGCATCCCGGTCCATGTCTGGGTCGACGAGACACGGCCGCGCAATCAGGGCGCTTCGCTCACCGCCTGGGAACTCGGCCATCACGGCGTGCCGCACACCGTGATTCCCGACAACACCGGCGGCCATCTGATGCAGCATCGCATGGTCGACCTTGCGATCGTCGGGACCGATCGCGTCGCTGCCAATGGCGACGTCTGCAACAAGATCGGGACCTATCTGAAAGCACTCGCTGCACACGACAACGGCGTGCCGTTCTATGTCGCGCTGCCGTCGCCGACCATCGACTTTAGTATCGATGATGGTATCAGGCAGATCCCGATCGAGCAGCGCGCGGCCAGCGAGGTCACGCACCTGACCGGGCGTACGGCGGATGGACGGATCGAGACCGTGCGCGTGGTTCCCGACGGCTCAACGGTCGCCAATTTCGGATTCGATGTCACACCGGCGAGGCTGGTGTCGGGATTGATCACCGAGCGCGGCGTCCTCAGTGCGGATCGTGCTGCGCTTGCGAGCGCGTTTCCCGAACGTTCCAAGGTTAGCTGAAGGCTGCATTGACGTTGATTGCATCAGCACGCTATCCCAATCGTTGCCTTCGCAACCGAGACCGTCTCGTCCATGTCCAAGACAGAACTTGAGATCGTCGTCGACGATCCGACCGCGCCTGAAGAAAATTCGCCTGCCGTCGTCTCTACCGGCATCGTCGACATCGTCGTCTCGCTGCTGCTGCTCGCGCTCGCAGTGGTGCTCGGCTGGGACAATTGGCGCACCGGCGCGTCTTGGGACTCGACCGGGCCGCAGCCGGGCTACTTCCCGTTCTATCTCTCGGTCATCCTCGGCGCCGCCAGCCTTTATGGCCTGGGCGCCGCCTTCGTCTCGCGTCGCGAGGCGGCGGAGACCTTCATCACCCGGGCGCAGCTGCGCCGGGTGATGGCGGTGTTCGTGCCGACCTTCCTGTTCTGCCTCGCCACCCAATATCTCGGCCTCTATGTCGCGAGCTTCCTCCTGATCGCAGGCTTCATGCGCATCGTCGGCAAGATCGCGCTATGGAAGTCGCTGCTGACCGCTTTCATCTTCACCGCCGCGATGTTCGTGACCTTCGACATCGCATTCGATGTCATTATGCCGAAGGGGCCGCTTGAAGCGGCCTTCGGTTACTGAGCGATCGACAGGATTTCGAAACATGGAAGCCTTCGGTCTCTTGCTGCACGGCTTTGCCGTCCTGCTGACGTGGAAGACGCTGCTGCTGATGATGGTCGGGCTCGTGCTCGGCATCTTCGTCGGCGTGCTGCCCGGGCTTGGCGGCCCCAACGGCGTCGCGATCCTGTTGCCGCTGACCTTCACGATGGATCCGACATCCGCCATCGTGATGCTGTCCTGCATCTACTGGGGCGCGCTGTTCGGCGGCGCCATCACCTCGATCCTGTTCAACATCCCCGGCGAGGCCTGGTCGGTCGCGACCACCTTCGACGGCTATCCGATGGCCCAGCAGGGCAGGGCGGCCGAAGCGCTGACCGCCGCGTTCACTTCGTCCTTCATCGGCTCACTGGTCGCGGTGCTCTTGATCACCTTCCTGGCGCCGATGATCTCGTCATTCGCGCTGAAGTTCGGCCCGCCGGAATTCTTCGCGGTCTATCTGCTGACCTTCTGTTCCTTCGTCGGTCTCGGCCGCGAGGCCAAGCACAAGACTGTGATCTCGATGTCGCTCGGGCTTTTGCTCGCCGGCGTCGGCATGGATACAGTGTCCGGGCAGCTGCGCATGACCTTTGGCTCTGCGGAGCTGTTGCGCGGCATCAACTTCCTCGTCGCCGTCATCGGCCTGTTCGGCATCAGCGAGATCCTGCTGACGATGGAGGAGCGCCTGGCGCTGCGCGGACACGCGGCAGGCATCTCGCTCCGCGTCGTGCTGTCGGTATGGAAGGACCTGCCGAAATACTGGGTGACGCTGCTGCGCTCGTCCGTGATTGGCTGCTGGCTCGGCATCACGCCGGGCGGCGCGATCGCGGCCTCGTTCATGGGCTACAACCTCGCCAAGCGCTTCTCCAAGGATCAGGAGAGTTTTGGCAAGGGTCGGATCGAGGGCGTGTTCGCGCCGGAGACGGCAGCCCATGCGTCGGGGACCTCGGCGCTGCTGCCGATGCTCGCACTCGGCATTCCGGGTTCGGGAACTGCGGCGATCCTGCTCGGCGGGCTGATGGTGTGGGGCCTCAACCCGGGGCCGCTGCTGTTCGTCGAGCACAAGGATTTCGTCTGGGGCCTGATCGCCTCGATGTATCTCGGCAACGTCGTCGGCCTCGTGCTGGTGCTGACCACGGTGCCGATCTTCGCCTCGATCCTGCGCGTGCCGTTCGCGGCCGTCGCCCCGATGATCGTGGTGTCCTGCGCGATCGGCGCCTACGCGATCCAAAATGCGATGTTCGATATCTGGCTGATGCTGGGCTTTGGCGTGGTCGGCTACGTCTTCAAGAAGATCGGCATCCCGCTGGCGCCGTTCACGCTTGCTTTGGTGCTCGGCAGCCGCGCCGAGGACGCGTTCCGCCTCTCGATGATCGGCTCAGGCGGCGACATGAAGGTGTTCTGGTCGAACGGCCTCGTCGGCACGATCACGACATTGGCGATCGTGCTGCTGTTCTGGCCGGTGATCGATCGGGCCTTTGCCGGCGTCGCGCGTCTGCTGCGGCCGGCAAAGGCGTGAGGTTCAAGAGCGTTTTCGAGCGAAGTGGACACCGGTTCGCGTGAAGAAAACGCGTCAAGACAAGAATCTAGAGCTCCGTTCCGATTTGATCGGAACGGAGCTCTAGACCACCTTGCGCTGGCGGAGCTCGGCGATCTCGTCCTTGCCGAAGCCGAATTCGGTCAGCACTTCCTCGGTCTGCTCGCCGAATTCCGGCGGCCGCGCCGCCATCTTGCTCGGCGTCCGCGACAGCGTGACGGGCTGGCTGACCAGCTGGATGTGCCGGTTCTCGTCGTTCGGCACGTGCTGGGCCATGCCGAGATGCTTGACCTGGGCATCCTCGAACATCTGGTCGATCGAGTAGATCGGCCCGCACGGCACGCCGGCAGCGTTCAGCTCCTCCACCCAGGTGTCGGTCGACTTCTTCTCGGTCAACACGTTGATCCTGGCATTGAGCGCATCGCGGTTCTTCGAGCGCGCCGGGGCGGTCGCGTAATCGGGGTCGGTGATCAGCTCGGGCGCGCCGATCGCCTGGGCGCAGCGCTCCCAGATCCGCCCGCCTGTCGTGGCGATGTTGATATAGCCGTCGGAGGTCTTGAACACGCCGGTCGGGATCGAGGTCGGATGGTTGTTGCCGGCCTGCTTGGCGACTTCCTTTTCCATTAGCCAGCGCGCCGCCTGGAAATCCAGCATGAAGATCTGCGCCTGCAGCAGCGAGGTCTGCACCCATTGGCCCTCGCCGGACACGTCGCGCTCCAGCAGCGCGGTGAGGATCCCGATCGCGCAGAACAGCCCCGCGGTCAGGTCGGCCACGGGAATGCCGACCCGCATCGGGCCTTCGCCGGGCGCGCCGGTCACCGACATCAGGCCGCCCATGCCCTGTGCGATCTGATCGAAGCCCGGGCGCTTGTGGTAGGGGCCGTCCTGGCCGAAGCCGGAGATGCTGCCATAGACGATCTTCGGGTTGATCTTGCGGATGCTCTCATAGTCGATGCCGAGCTTGGCCTTCACGTCCGGCCGGAAGTTCTCGACCACGACATCAGCCTGTTCGGCGAGCCGCTTGAACACCTCGAGCCCCCTGGGGTCCTTCAGGTTCAGCGTCATGGCGCGCTTGTTGCGGTGCAGGTTCTGGAAATCGGATCCGCCGCGCGGGCCGCCCGGCTGCTCGCCGCCGCCGTCCTCCAGCAGCGCATCGATCTTGATAACGTTGGCACCCCAGTCGGCGAGCTGGCGCACGCAAGTCGGCCCGGACCGGACCCGGGTCAAATCCAGCACGGTGAAACGGGACAGGGCTTGGGATGCGCGGGGAAAGGGCATTGAGACACCTCTTGTTTGGCGGGCCGCTGTGGGGGCTATGGCTCATCTGCCATAGACAATTTGGCAGGTCTTTCCAACTGTTACCCCGATAACAACCGCCGGAAACGAACAGTCACGGTTCCGCGTAGACCGGCTCTGCGTCCGCTGCGATTCGAGCCTGCCCACACCTGCGCGCCCGCCAACCCTCGACAATCGCCGTGGTGGCTGCTAGCCCGTCGCCTCACCGAATGGGTTTTGCCCTTATGGAAGAGGGACTTGAGGCGTTTCGACGTGATGGACCGAAAGCGGGCATGGCAGTGAAGAGAGGTCCGTCCCATCTGCTCGGCAACTCGGCATGGAATGCGACTGCATTTGCGGTCGCGGTTCTGCTCAACCTCGCCATTCTCCCGTTCGTGATTTTCCGGCTCGGCCTCGCCGCGTTCGGCGTTGCGGGCCTGGTGACGGCCTGCGTCGCGCCGGCGCTGATGTTCAGCAATGCGCTTGGCCTCTCGACGGCGCGCGAACTCGCGCAACGGCTGGAACCGTCCGATCGCGACGAGGCGCAACGGTTTTTCGGGACCGCCCTTGCGCTCGCCATCGCCGTGGGTGCCCTGATCGCGGCCTTGCTGATCCTTGCGGGCGCGCCGCTCGCGCGGTTGGGATTTCACCTCGGCGGCCCGGCTGCCGAAGACCTCGGGCTAGCCTTCGCATTGGCTGGCGCCGGCTGGCTCTGCCAGTGCCTGTTCGCGGTCTTCCTCTCGCTGTTCACGGCACGTCAGGACTATCAGCGGATCGCGGCGATCAGCATCACCGGCACGGTGGTGACGACGATGTCGATGCTGTTGCTGATTCCCTATGCGCCGCGTGCCTCGACCTTCCTCGGCTGTCAGGCCCTGGGCTTCGCAACCAATCTCCTGATGGCTTTCGCCTGGTCGCGGCACGCGATCAGCGACTGGCTGGCCCGTCCGGCGGTCGATCGCGGCGCGCTGCGCGCATTGGTCAGGCTTGGCGGCTGGCAGGTGGCAGCGCAGAGCGGCGCGCTGTTCGCCGGTCAAGCGGACCGCTATCTGCTCGGCGCGCTGCTGCAGCCGCAATTCGTCGGCTTCTACAGCGTCGCGCAGCGGCTCGAGGAGGCAGTCTATATCGGCGTGCTAAAGATCGGCGAGATCCTGTTCCCGTTCTTCAGCACGCTGCAGAAGGAAGATGACGATCGCAAGGTCGACCTGCTGCTTCGCTCGTCCTGGATTCTCAATGTGCTGGCCGCGAGCGCGCTTGGCGGGCTGATCCCGGTCGCCGGGGCGCTGCTGTATCGATGGACCGGCGCCGAGGTCGCCGCCGAGGCGCAGCTGGTGCTTGTGGTGCTTGCGATTAGCGGGATATTGGGGTCGAGCGCTAATGTGTTCGCGTTCTATCTGCTGTCGCAGGGACGCTCCAGCTTCAACGCGCTGATCTCGCTCGTCACGGGCATCTTCACGCTGGCGACCAGCGCGGTCGCGCTGCCGTATTTCGGCTGGCAGGCGGCCGGCTGGAGCTCGTGCGTCGGGATGGCCGCCCAGATGGTGATCACGGTGCTGCTGCTCAGGCGAACCTTCAGGCTTTCAGCGATGTGGTCGCGGATGCTGCATTTCGTCCTGATCCCGCTCGGCACGGGCATCGCCGTTGCGCTTGCGCTGCGCTCGCAGCTTGGCCATGTGTCATTCGACCACGCGCCGTCATGGTGGTATGTGGTGTCGCTCTACGGCGTGTCGGCGGCGGCGATCTTTGTCGCCGCCATCGCCGTGTCGCAGCTTGGTCCTTATCGCGCCGTCTGCTGGCGCGATCTCCGTATCATCATCAACCGCTTCTTGCCGTTCAAGGCTGCCTAGACATGTGTGGTATCGCAGGCATCGTCAATCTGCGCGGCGCCCCCGTGGAGCCGGCCGACATCTCGCGGCTCACCAGCCTGATCGCGCATCGCGGTCCGTTCGGCGAGGGCACCTGGTTCAACGCGAAACGAAACGTTGCCTTCGGCCATCGCCGGCTCGCCATCATCGATCCCGGCGAGGGCGGCTATCAGCCGATGGCATCAGGCGATGGTCGCCATGTGATCGTCTACAATGGCGAGATCTACAATTTCCTTGAACTGCGCCGCGAGCTCGAGGCGAAGGGCGCGGTCTTCCGCAGCCAGTCCGATACCGAAGTGATCCTTGCCGCCTGGCAGGCATGGGGCGAGGATATGCTGCTGCGCTTCAACGGTATGTGGGCGCTGGCGATCTACGACACGGCCAGCGAGGATCTGTTCCTTGCGCGCGATCGCTTCGGCATCAAGCCGATGCTGTACGCGTTGTCACCCGAGCGGTTCGTGTTTGCGTCAGAGCAGCGGGCGCTGGCGCGGAGCGGGCTGATCGAGACATCGCTCGACATCGACGTGGCGCGTCGGTTGCTGCTTGACCCGTTCGGGATCGAGGGCAGCGAGCGGACGCTGTATTCGCAACTGCGTCGCCTGCAGGGTGGCCACTGCATGTGGCTGCGTCAGGGGCGGGTGCAGGTGCGGCGCTGGTGGCGGACCGTGGATCATCTGCCCGCGATCCCCGACACCGAAGCCGAACGCGTCGCACGCTTTCACGAGCTGTTTCAGGATTCCGTGGCGCTACGGATGCGCAGCGACGTTCCGATCGGGACCTGCCTGTCCGGCGGCTTCGACTCGTCCGCGGTGATCTGTGCCATGGCGACGCATGAAAAGGCCGGCATGGGACCGCGCGACTCGACCGCCTGGCGGCACGCCTTTGTCGCGACCTTTCCCGGCGCTAGCAATGACGAGCGGCCGATGGCAGAGGAAGCGGCCGCGTGGGCCGACGTGGCGCCGAGCTTTCTCGAGATCGGGCGTTCCAATGCGCTCACCGACCTCGACAGGATTCTTGACGACAATGACGATGTCTATATCGGGCTGCCAAGCGCGCCGTGGCTGATCTATCGCGAGCTCCGCCGCCAGAACGTCACCGTGTCGCTCGATGGCCATGGCGCGGACGAGTTGATGGGCGCTTACTTTCAAGAAGGACAGTCGGCCGCGTTCCGGATCCGCAACGCAGCGGCCGCGCTCATGTCGCGATCGCGGCTGGCGCAGCGCGGCATCGACTTCTTGCGGGCGCAGATGATCCGCCGCCAGGGGCGCTATTTCCTGCGGGGAGGCCTGACAGCGATCCCCGCAGCGTTGCCGCTGGTCGCCGAGAATGACGAACTGCCGGATACGTGGGGCGCGCTGAACCGGCGTCTCTACCGCATGTTCCACTCGACCACGCTGCCGACCATTCTGCGTAATTTCGACCGGCTCTCGATGGCCCACGGGATCGAGGTGCGGATGCCGTTCATGGACTGGCGGCTGGTGACCTATACGATGGCGCTGCCGGAAACCAGCAAATCGGCCGACGGCATGACCAAGGTGGTGGCGCGGCAGGCGATGGCGAACCTGATGCCCGAAAGCATCCGCACCGCGCGCCGCAAGGTCGGCTTCAACTCGCCGATGCCGGAATGGCTGAACGGACCGCTGGCCGGTTGGACCGCGGAGCTGCTCGATCGGAAGGTCCCGGCATTTGCCGAGTTCGTCGACGAAGCACCGCTCCGAAAGGCGGTCGGCCACTTGACGGCAGCGCAGCGCTGGGATTGGGAATCCGTTGGCCGGATCTGGCCATACCTGAACATGAAATGGCTGTTGGCAAGGTCGGCATAGGCAATGCGTCTGTTCCAGAATAGTGGTCTCTATCCGTCCTATCTGCCGCGGCTGAACCAGCTTGCGGCAAAGGCATCGACCTTTGCGGCACGTCGTGACGTGTTCCTGCACGATCGCTTCGGCGCGGCGCATTTTCTCGAGCCCGTGCTTGACGGCGCGCCCGAGACCTTCTTCACCAATGCCGACGACGAAGTGCTGCAGCGCCAGTGGGCGCGTGAGCAGGGCATGCAGGGCACGCCGACACTCGAGGCGATTCTGCTCGCGCAGATCGAGCATCACAGAACCGAGGTGTTCTACAATCTCGATCCGGTGCGCTTTCCGAGCGCGTTCGTCGCCAAGCTTCCCGGCTGCGTGAAAAAGACACTGTGCTGGCGCGCGGCGCCCTCGGGAAATGCCGATCTCACCGCCTACGGCGCGGTGCTTGGAAATTTCCCATCGATCCTCCAGGCCTGGCGCGACAAAGGATGCCGGGCGGAGCTGTTCTTCCCCGCCATCGATCCTGTGATGGAGCAGTACGGCCATGGCGAACGGCCGATCGATGTGGCGTTCGTCGGCGGATATTCGCGGCATCACAGCGCGCGGGGACGGACGCTCGAACAGGTCGCGGCCCTGGCGGCCGATCGCAACATCGTGTTCTGCCTCGATGCATCGCGGCTGACGCGGCTTGCCGAAAGCCCGCTCGGGCGATTACTGCCGCTCGGGAAGCACCGGCGGCCCGACGTCATCGCGCGAATAGCGCGGCTGCCGCTGTTCGGCAGGGACCTCTACGAGCTGTTCGGATCGGCCAAGATCGTGCTCAACGGCGCAATCGACATGGCCGGCAACGATCGCGGCAACATGCGCTGCTTCGAGGCGATGGGCTGCGGGTCGTTGCTGGTGTCGGATGCCGGCAACTACCCAGAGGCGATGCTGGACGGCGTGACGATGCGCACATACGACGCGCCTGAAAGGGCAGCCGCGGCGATTTCAAGTAGCCTGCAGGATTGGTCGCAATGGGCCGGGATCGCCGCGTCCGGCCGAAGCCGCGTGCAGCAGATCTACAGCAAGGCCTCGCAATGGGCCCAGTTTATCGATCTCGTCGCGCGGATTGAGCCGTGCTAGAGGGGGCACAGAGCCGGCCAGCGGGCGGGCGATCGGGCCGAGATGATGTCTGCAAGTGACTTGATCCATCAACTGAAATGGGCGGCCGACGGGCTTGCCGTGCCGCTGTTCAGGCTGCGGCCGCGGCCGTTCGGCCCGGGTTATCAGACGGTCAAGCGCGATACGATCACCGCGGCCATCGATGCCGGCCTGCTTCAGGCAGGAAACGAGCTTCCGCCCGGCTACGGCGTTGCGATGGACGAGCGCGTGGTGGAATATCCCTGGGTCTATGGCCGCTTGAACAGCGTCGGCAAGATGCTGGACGCTGGATCGACCTTCAATCACGATTTCCTGCTGCAGCGTCCGCCGTTGCGCGGCGCCGACCTCACCATCATGACCCTGGCGCCGGAGCGGCGGTGCTATTGGCATGATGGCTATTCCTACGTCTTCGGTGATCTCCGGAAGACGATGTTCGGCGATCAGGTGTTCGACACCGTCGCCAGCATTTCGACGATCGAGCATATAGGCCTCGACAATCAGATGCTGTACACGGGCGACCCGCGCGACGCCGAGACCGATCGGGACGGCTTCGTTCCGGCGGTGAAGGAGTTCAAGCGCATCCTCAAGCCCGGTGGGACCTGCCTGATCTCCGTGCCGTTCGGCAAGCGCGACAATCTCGGCTGGTACCAGGTATTTGATCTTGCGATGATCGAGCGGATCATCGAGGCATTCGGCGCGGCCTCGCACCATGTCGACTATTTCGGATATTCGCGGCAGGGCTGGTCGCGCCAGAGCGCGGAGGCACTCGCTGACGCCACCGTCTTTGACATCCACACCGGCAAGGGGCAGGGCAACGACCTTGCGGCGTCGTCGCGCGCCGTCGCGTGCCTGCAGCTAACGGCATGAATGTCGATTACCTGATCCAGCGTCTGCTTGGGCGCGCGACTTGCCGCTTGCAGGCAGGCTCGGCGCTCGGCCGCCATGCCAGGATCAGAAACATCCGTGGCGATTCCGACAAGATCGTGGTCGGCAGCAATAGCCGCATCCTGGGCGAGCTCCTGACCTTCGCGCATGGTGGGGCGATCAAGATCGGCGAGTGGTGCTACGTCGGCGAGGGAACCCGGATCTGGTCTGCTGCCTCGATCGAGATCGGCAATCGTGTTCTGATCTCGCATTCGGCCAATGTTTTCGACAACCTCACGCATCCGCTGCGGGCGGCGGAGCGGCACGGGCAGGTCCAGCAGATTTTCACGCGCGGCCATCCGAGCGACATTTCGCTGGATGAGAGCCCCGTCAAGATCTGCGATGATGCCTGGATCGGTGCCGGTGCAATGGTCCTGCGTGGTGTGACGGTCGGGCAGGGCGCAATCGTCGCGGCCGGCGCGGTCGTGACCAGGGATGTCGCGCCGTTTACGATCGTGGCGGGCAATCCTGCGGTGCTGGTGAGGGAGCTTGGCCCCGATGAGCGGTGAGCGCAGGTTTACCACCTGGGAGGAAGCGGTGGTCTGGCTGCGCAATCAGCCGGAGCAGCGCCAGCTCGTGCTCGACGCATTCTACGACGATCCGCTGGTTGGCGCCGCTGAGCGCTATTTTCAGAGTTCCGAGTGGCAGGCGGTCGCCGCGCTACTCACCGGCCGGTCAGGTGCCGCGCTCGACGTTGGCGCCGGTCGCGGCATTGCGAGCTACGCGCTCGCCCGTACCAGCTTTGCCGTCACCGCGCTCGAGCCAGACCCCAGCGCAATCGTGGGAGCGGCAGCGATCCGTAGCCTGGCGCAACAGACGCAATTGCCGATCCAGGTGGTCGAGGAGTTTTCCGAGCGGCTGCCATTCGCCGATGCGACATTCGATCTCGTGTTCGCGCGCGCCGTGCTGCATCATACGCGCGATCTCGACGGCGCATGCCGGGAGATGTTTCGCGTGCTGCGACCGGGTGGCATGCTGATCGCGGCGCGCGAGCATGTCATCAGCAAGGAGGCGGACCTGCCGCAGTTCCTTGCGCAGCACCCGTTGCACCATCTTTACGGCGGCGAGCATGCCTTCCTGCTCGATCGTTACACCGGCGCGCTGACCAGCGCAGGCTTTTCTGCGATCGACACGCTGGCGCCGCTGCAAAGTCCGATCAACCTGTTTCCCTATACGCTCGAGACGCTGAGAGCGGCGATCGTGACGAGGCTGTCGCAAAAGGTTCCGGTTGCTCCGCTGTGGCGAACTGCTTTCGCCTCACGGCGTGTGTTTGGCTCGCTGCTGTCGATGGCCGAACGTTTCGACAATCGGCCGGGCCGGCTCTACTCCTTTGTCTGTCACAAGGCCTGAGCGATGATCGTCTGGGTTACCGGTGCGAACGGGTTCATCGGCCGCCATCTCGTCCACGAGCTGGCAGGGACAGGCCATGCGGTGCACGGCGTCGGACACGGGGCGCTTGATGCAACCGAAGCCCGGCGGCTTGGCTTGCAGAGCTGGATCAACGGGGAGATTGACGCGGCCAATCTGAATGCGCTTGCGGCTGCACACGGGCTACCGACGCGTATCTTCCATCTGGCCGGTGGATCGTCCGTCGGGGTCTCGATCGAGCGGCCGTTTGAGGATTTTTCGCGGACGGTTGCGAGCACCGCGCGGCTGCTCGAATGGCTGCGCGGATCGGCGCCCGACTGCGCGGTGATCGCGGCGTCGAGCGCGGCCGTTTACGGGGCCGATCATGTCGGCCCGATCTCTGAAAGTGCCGTCGTCACTCCGATGTCGCCGTATGGGCAGCACAAGTTGATGATGGAGCAATTGTGCAGGAGCTATGCGCGGTCGTTCGGCTTGCATTGCACGGTCGTGCGGCTGTTCTCCGTCTATGGGCCAAATTTGCGCAAACAATTGCTCTGGGACATCTGTTCGCGGCTCAACGCCAAGGAGCAGGTGCTCGCGCTCGGTGGGACCGGCAACGAGATACGTGACTGGACCGACGTTCGCGACGTCGCGAGGCTGCTTGCGAACGTCGCGGAAGCCCCGTCGGCACAGGAGACCTTCCGGGTCATCAATGGCGGTTCGGGCCGAGGGACGAGCGTTGCCGACATCGCCGCGGGTCTCATCGGACGGTGGGATGGCAAGACGGTTGTGCGGCACTCGGGGGTCAGCCGCCCCGGTGATCCCATGAGCCTGTTGGCCGACGATGCGATGCTGCGCCAGATCGGATTTGATTGGCGCATTCCGCTCGATCAGGGGCTCGCCGACTACGTGACCTGGTTCAAGGGGCAGGCTTCGTGACGCCGCGTCCCCTGCGGTTCGCGTTCAGTCACATTTCTCGGCGGCTATGGGCCGGCGGCTACAATTATCAGCGCAATCTGTTCGCGGCGCTCGACCGGTTCTTGCCCGGAGAGTTCGTCCCCGTCGTCTTTGCCGGGACCAGGGCCGAAGAAAATGAACTCGTGGAGCTTGCCGCGGTCCCAGGCGTCGAGATCGTTCGATCGGGCGCGTTCGACGGACAGCCAGGCCTGGCTGCGGCACTCGCGCTAGGTCTGGACCGGGGAGCCGTGGCGGCGTTTCACTCCGCGCGCGTGGATGTTGTGGTCGAAGCCGCGCGCTTCTTCGGCTGGCGGCTGCCTGTTCCTGCAGTGGCGTGGATTCCGGATCTGCAGCACCGTTCGCTGCCCCAGCTGTTTCCAAGGACGGCACGCTGGCGCCGCGAGATCGGCTTTCGCGTTCAGATCGCCTGTGGGCGAACCATCATGCTGAGCAGCGAGAGCGCCTTGCGCGATTTCAGGGCCTGCTATCCGCATGCCCGAAACCGGGTCAGCGTCGTTCGCTTCGCGACCCAGCCGCCCGCCGCGTTCCTGAACACTGACCCATCAGAGGTGATCGCGGCCTACGGTCTGCCGGCGAACTACTTCTATCTGCCCAACCAGTTCTATCGCCACAAGAACCACCAGCTGGTCGTCGACGCCCTGACCATCCTGAAGCGTCGCGGGGTCAACGTGGTCGTCTGCGCCTCCGGCAGCACGGAAGATCGGCGCGAGCCCGGCTACTACGATCTGGTCGACGCCGAGATCCGGAAGCGCGGCCTCGATACGCATTTCCGGCACCTCGGCGTCATTCCGTTGCCCCACGTCTACGCGCTGCTGCGGGCTTGTACCGCGCTGCTCAACCCGTCGCGCTTCGAGGGTTGGAGTACCACGGTCGAGGAAGCGAAGTCGTTCGACGTTCCGACGATCCTGTCCGACATCGATGTGCATCAGGAGCAGACCGCCGGCGCCGCGCGCTATTTTGGCGTCGATGATCCGGTCGCGCTGGCGGACCATCTGATGCAGCTCTCCGAGCTCAAGCGTGAACCGGCGGTACGAAATGTCCTCGCGCATCAGGACGACAATGTCCGCGCGTTTGCGGCGAGCTTTTCCGCCACGATGCGGCAGGCCGTTCGTCGGAATGGATGAGCTGGCGGCAACGTAGAAGCAGAGCCGGGGTCACGATCGGCCGAGGACAGTTGACGCAGCGGACGCGGTACACGACCTGCAATCTGATCCTTCGATGCTGATTGCGATGGCGTCTCCGAGCCGCACGCTCGGCGGCATGATCCGACAGTGCCGCGCGGCATTTTCGAGCAGAACGACTGAGATCGTTGCTCGCGACAATATGCCGCGACGAGACAACTGTGGACGCTCGGCGCCAGCGAGAAGCTTGTAGGTGTCTCCGTAGAAATAATCGCGCGTTGCGGTCGCGTTCGATCTGCCGATTTTCCGCGCTTCGATCGAAAGAACGGTGAGCAGCCGGGCTCTCGAGATTGCTTGTTCGTTTCAAAACATTTCACGAGGCAGCGCCCATCCACCGCGCTAACATTTTGCTCGTCGTGCTTCTCGCTCTTGCACGTCTTGCCCGCGCTGAGCTGTATTCTCACGATGTGGATGTTGGAGTATCAGCCACGACAAAATGCGTGGACGGATAATTGAGAATTACACACACGAGACCATATGAAACTGAAGGTACTTTATGCGCTGCTTCTGGTGTCGGTTTGCGCAGTTTTCCTGATTCCCTTCGCGCAATTTAAGTGGAACCCGCCAACCGAACTCACCGACGCGGTTCATTCCACCGCTGAGCGGATGGCTCGCTTGGAAGAGAGCGAGCGTCAGGTTGGAGCGCGCCTGGCGTCAATGCCGGGTCACGAGCGGAGAATTCCCGATATCCGAGGCTCGTCGATTGCGGTCGCGCTCGATCGGCATGATGAAGGACCGATGGGGCCGGTCTCGGCGGCAAGGATTGGAGCTCATGAGTTTCTGATTGCCAATTATCTGGATATCTACCTCTTCGACCAAGAACGGCGCACCGCCGTGCCGCTTCAGATCGACGTCGAGTTGCGGGTCTGGAATCCGACAGCGGTGTTTTATTCCGCGTTCTACGATCGGGTGTTCATCGCCAACTATTCAGGAAAGGACGTTGTCGTCGCTCAACTCGTGCGTGACGGCGCGGTCCCCAAGCTCCATCTGACGGAGCGGATCGTGAATGAGACTGCCATCCAGGGCGCAGAGGGCATTGTGGTCTCCACGGGAGGGCGCTTCATGGCGATCGCCGACTATGAAGGCAATGCGCTGTCCTTGTTCGAAAGGATTGATGACCAATGGGCATTCCGCTGGAAGCGCGAGATCATTGGTTCTCATGGCGTGGCCATTATCGGTGATTACGTATTCGGCTCTGGCCAAGCCACCGTTGCGAAGTTCTCCATCGAAAGCGGGCAGGAGATCGCCAGAATTTCAAAGCTCGGTTCCGATCCGATTCTGTTTGCGACGTGTCTCAACGTCGACGAAAGCACTGGAGAGTTGGTTGGATCGGACGCGGTGTCCGGCATCGTCTTCACGATGACCAAGGCTCTCGAGGTCACCGGCAAGTTCGGCGCCAACGGACCCTCCTATGCGAACTTCTCGTCTCCGTTCTGCGCGTACCGCGATCGTCAAGGAATGTACGTTCTTTCGACCTATCAAGACAGGTTCGTCAGCATCGGTCACGACAGCACGACCTCGTATGAGTTCGGCGGAGCGCAATGGAGATACATTGATTTTCCGCTCGGGCTGCAAAACGCAGCGAACATGCTGCACGGGGCGGCGCAGTTCGATCGTCCAAGCTACAGAATGTTCGATAAGAGTGTCCGCGCCGGCTATGGAGCCTTGTATGCGGATGACGGAAAGCTGCTCCTGATGCCTCAACGGCAGGAGCTGTTCGACGGTGACTCGCCATTTTACGTCACGAGCATTGCCAGCAACTCAACCTGGCTTGTCATCGTGGCCAACTCCTCACCAAGAGCGCTGCTCTACAATCGTAAGACCGGAGAGCTTGGCGCGGTGACGATTGGTGAGTGGGATTGTTGGGCGATAGCGGCTGAAGTTCTGTGCCCGTCAAGGCGATATTCGGTCGATGAGCTTTCTGCGGAGGTCAACCTGCTGGAACCAGAGCAACAGGCAGCCGCTCCTGGAGGTTTGACCGGGCCTGCTGTTCCGATCCTCAAATATTGGGCGGCATGGAAGCTGACGCAGGCGCCGCGGGACTTGGCTTCGGGCAATTGATAGCCGGCGCCCTTATCCTGCCGGCGTTCGCTGAGCGCAGCTGTGCATCCGGATGTTGAGCCGTTGCCTTAGTCGGCGCCCGGAGTTAGCTCAAAGATGCTGTCGGGGCTTTCATAGGCATCCAGCATCGCCTTGGCGATGAGCTTCGGATTGTGCCACCGTTCGACATAACGTCGCGAGGCCTGGCCACGTGCTGACCATTCAGGCCGTCGATCAAGGATTGCGGCGATGCTTTCGACAAGGTCGCCCGGGTTCAGTCTGTAAACGGGCAACTCGCGCCTGATGGCATCCGGAACGAACATCATATCTTCTTCTCGGATATAGCATGCGGCCGGCTTTCCCATCGCCATCATTTCAACGGTAAAGCCGCCGTACCAGCCTGCCAGCACCTGGTCGATGGCGAGATCTGCCGATCGATAGATCTCCAGCGCCTGCTCGTGGCTCGTCTTCTCGACAAGGATGAGGTCGAAGTCGTACCGCGACCGCAATTGCTCCAGGGCGTTCAGGATCATGGGAGTGCCCTTGATCCGTCCGGCAGTCGGCGCGTGAACGATCTTCAGTCGGCCCTGTGTGGAGGGTGGCGCAACGTCGAACTGTTCGATCTCGACATTTGAGTACGGGAGGAATCGGCCGCTCGGTACGACGTGCCCGAGCTCCGGGTTCAGATAGAAGACCCGATCGAACAGCGGCAGAACCTTTTCGATCAGGAAGTGCCGCCGATGGTCGAGCGCGTCCGTGCATCTTTGATACAGCTCGCAGTGTTGCGGGGCGCACATCGTCCATTCGTTTCGGCTGTTTCCTTCAACAGCCAGCCGCACGTCACATCCTTGCAGGGTCATGAACAGCTTCTTGTTGAACAGGCGGGCGGCGTGCAGGTCTGAGGTCCCCAGTCTGTTGGCGATGTCCGTTACCAGTGATGCCCGGGAGAGCACGGATCCCGGCGCGGAGAGGGGGAAGCCCGGCGACAGAAAGGTCTGTCCGAAATAGTAGTGAAGAACATCGTAGCGCCACTGGTTCTTCAGACCGAACGCCGCGCTGCGGATGGCCGTCTCAACAAACCCGGCGTTCTGTGCCGAGAGCATCCGGTCTGCCGGGTATCCGAGCCATGTGTCGTTTCGAACGACCACGTCGCTGGATGCTCCGAGCTGCCGTTCGGCGCGGGATAGCACCCAGGGCTGATTCCCGACATTGACTGGTCCGTGCAGGATTCTCATGTGCGCGTATTCAGGTGCACCGGCCCGGGTAAAGGCTGCGCGGACTGCATGGCATGATGAGGTTTCGCGAACGCGTCGACTTGCTTCGTCAGGCTTGCCAGCAGATCCCCAGGGAGATCGGCGGTTTCACAATAGAGCTTTCCAAGCCGCGCCGCGACCGCTTGCAAACTATAATGTGTTTCCACGTAGCGGCGTCCGGCGTTGCCGATGCCGTTCAGGTCGAGCTCGCCTCTCAGGCATCGCTTCAGGACATCATAGATGTCGTCAGGACGCGTGTTGATGATCGGGCAGGTCGCCGGATCGATCATCATTTGATCGTTACGCAGAAAGCACAGGACCGGTTTGGCCATAGCCATCGCCTCGAGGGCCGTGTAGCCGTGAAAGCCCGCGACGAACTGATCCGCAACCACGTGCGATGCGCCAAAGAGCTCGATGACCTTCTTGTTGGGGACTCCCTGCACGGAGATCAGCTCGATCTTCTCTCCCTCTTTTACCAAGCGATCAATCGCGTCGAGCAGAAGCCGGGTTCCCTTGAAGTGGCCGTGGTTCGGCGCATGTGCTACTTTCAGCGTGTCGCCGGCTCTGTATGTCGGCGGCTTCGCGACCAGTTTGCTTGCGTCGATCGGCCAGTAGTGGATGTCCCGGCAGCCGGGCACATACGTCACCATGTCGCCCATCGCGATCTGCGCGGTCGCGCGGCCCTTCAGGCGGTCGATCGACGAGGCATGCATCTCCGTCGTGCAAACGCAGAACTTGCCCGGGGCCGGGCATTCTTCGCACAGGTTTGGATGACCGAGCTCGAGCGTTGATTCCCTTGCTCGGACGTCAGCACCATAGGCGTAGGTGTACAGTCGCTTTCCCGAGCGGTGGAGGAGGTCGAGTTCCCAGGGGTTGATGCCATAGCGCCCATCGCTCAGCATCAGGCCGCGGTCATAGAAGTAGTTGAAGAAATCGAAGCGCAGCAGGGCCCAGGCGAAAACGAAGCGACGAAACAGGCCGAGGCCTTTTCGGCTCCGGATCAGTCGAAGGAATCCTTCGAACAGAATGAGATTGATGTCGAATGACCTCGTCACGTAGTAGGTGTTGAACACCAGCGACGACGAGCGGAAGCCCAGCATGCGATCGCAGCGCGCGAGCAGCGGCAAGGTGAGGATCGGAGTCGAGGCCCACAAGGTGCGCACCTTGCCCTTTGCAAGACGCTTCTCGGTGGTGCGCCGGGCTGCGCTCACAAGCAGGCGAGTGGCGAAATCTGCGATGGCAGATTGGATCGGCCGGGGAGATTCAACATCGCCGGCGGGAAGGGCGGCTTCCTTCAGCGACGTCGGTCCGATGGGTTCAATCTTGTTCACTCGGGAGTCCGATGGATGCCAACTCAACGTCAACCAGCAGCTTCTAGCACATGTTCAGTTCGAAGTGCCGCTCGACCGGCAGTGCGTCCTCGGAGCGGCTGCACCGAATTGGCAGCCGGCCAGCGCTATCTCAGGTTTCAGCAGCGCACGAAAACAGCTTCGATTGGTCCGGGAACGTTGACGTTCAATACATGAACAGGCTAAGACAGCGGCGGTTTGTTCCAAATGCGCACATATTCTGACGCGGCGGTTATACCGAGCTCCGCCATCGAATCAATCTGGATAGGCATTTCGTGTGCGGCATATTTGGCCTTGTAGATAAGACCGGGCCCGTCGATGCCCGCCGAGTGGATCAGATGACCGATCTCGTTGCCCACCGCGGACCGGATGGGCGCGGCGTGAGGGTGAACGGGAACGTTGGGCTGGGCCACCGGCGACTGGCCGTTATCGATCTGACCGATGACGGCGCGCAGCCGATGCGCGACAGGCGGCTTCCTGTCTGGATCACCTACAACGGCGAGATCTACAACTACGTCGAGCTGCGCGCGGAGCTCGAGGGCCTCGGATACGCCTTCCATTCGGCCTCGGATACCGAGGTGCTGCTGACCGCCTATATTTGCTGGGGTACGGAGTGCCTCGAGCGATTCAACGGCATGTGGTCGTTTGCGATTCACGATGAGCGCGACAATACGTTGTTCTGCGCCCGCGACCGGTTCGGCGTGAAGCCGTTCTACTATGTGAATACGGCAACGCAGTTCGCGTTCGGCTCCGAGATCCGCCAGCTTCTCCCGTTGATCGAGCGCCCGGTCGCGGATGATGGCCTGATCAACGATTTTCTCGTTTGCGGCATGACCGACCATACCAATCGGACTTTCTTCAAGGGCGTCGAGAAGCTGCCTCCCGGCCATTGGATGCGCGTCGACGTATCGACAGGCCGGGTCGAAATCGAGCGCTATTATTCGCTTGCTCCGGGTTCGGCGGTGACCGATGAGGCCAACGCGGCAAGATCGCTGCGCGAGTTGCTTGACGACGCGACGCGTCTGCGGCTGCGTTCGGACGTCCGTGTCGGAACCTGCCTCTCGGGAGGGCTGGATAGTTCGAGCGTCGCAACGCTGGCCGCGCGGCGTTATGCGCCGGGTTCGGGCGAGCGCTTCTTTGCCATCACTGCCGTCAGTGAGCAGGCCTCCAACAACGAGGAGGCCTATGCGGCGGAGGTCGCGGAGAAGGGGGAGTTGAACTGGCTGCGCACCAAGCCAACCTATCAGGATTTCGCGTCGACGGCGGAGACTCTGCTTGAGGTCCAGGAAGAGCCGTTCGCAGGCCCCTCGATCATGATGCAGTACGAAGTGATGAGGGCGGCGCGATCGAACGGCGTCATCGTGCTGCTCGACGGCCAGGGCGGTGACGAAACGTTGTTGGGATATCATCGCTACTATGCTGCCTGGCTGCTCGACCATCTTCGCCGCGGTGGCGTCGGTGGATTTCTGTCGGCCTTCAGCGCCGCGACGCGGGCAGGTGTTTCGCGCGGACGGTTGCTGTTTTATCTGTTCGGCGCCAGTTCGGCAGGGCTGCGTGCCGCCTATTACCGCTTGCGCTACACCTTTCTGAGGAAGCCCGACCTGCCCGAACCGCTTCGCCGCTTTGCGTCGAAGGCGAGGGATGCGCAGGGCATGCAGGTGCTGGAGATCAACGAAACCAATCTGCCGATGCTGTTGCGCTTCGAAGACAAGAACTCGATGAGGTTCGGCATCGAAACGCGACTTCCATTCCTTGACTATCGCTTTGTCGAGTTTGCTCTGGGTCTTCCGACGCGCATCAAGTTGAACAAGGGGTGGGCAAAATGGCCGCTCCGTGCAGCCATGAATGACCTCTTGCCCGCCAGCATCAGCTGGCGCAGGGACAAGATCGGTTTTGCTGCCCCCGACCAGATATGGCTCACGCGACATTCGGCCACGATGTATGACAAGGTGATCGCGAGCGCGCTGCTGGCCCGCTACGTCGACATGCCGAAGCTCAAGAGGAAATTTCACCGGCTCGACCTCGGGATGCGCTGGAGGCTTTATTGCGTCGCGCTCTGGGGAGAGCGCTTTCGGGTCGAAGCGCCATGAGGCCTGATGGTTCCTGGATGCCATCGTCGCCGTCGGCGGTTGCCGGTTTGTCAGCGGATCCTTGCCGGGTCGACAGATGAACATCTGGCTATTGCATCCGTTCGCCGGGGGACCGGGTCTCGGCCGTCATTATCGTCCGTTCTGGCTGGCTGACGCCTGGGCCAGGATGGGGCATCGGGTGGTGATCGTCAGCGCCGCCTTTCATCATCTGCACAGGCAGCCGCGCGTTCCGGGGCCGCAGCGGATCAATAACGTCGACTTCTGGTTCCTCGACGCGCCGCGCTATCGCAATGGCAGCCTGGGGCGGCTTCGGAACAATTTGAGCTTCGGCCCGGCTGTCCGCTCGGCAGCCCCGGCAATTGCCGCGCAGTTTGGCAAGCCGGATCTGGTGATTGCGTCGAGCCCGCACCTGTTCTTCATTTCGGCGGCGCAGCAGGTCGCGCGGCATTTCGATACAAGGTTCTGGCTCGAGATCCGCGACCTCTGGCCGGAGAGCATCATTGCGCTCGGGATGACGCCCGCATGGCATCCCCTGATGAAAGTGCTCGGCTGGAAAGAGCGCGCCGCCTATCGTGAGGCGGATCGCGTGATCTGCCTACTGGCTGGCGCTGAAGCCCACATGCGCGCGCGTGGCTTGGCGGCAGGCAAGTTCCTGTGGATTCCGAACGGGGTGTCTGACGGCGAAATACAGAGCGCGCTGACCATCGAGAGTCTCGCGCATCCCCTGGTCGACCGCATCAATCTGCTGAAGCAGCAGGGCAGGCGCGTCGTCCTGTACGCTGGAGGCATGGGTCCGCCGAATGCGGTGGAGGCGATTCTCGATGCGGCCTCGATCCTCGGCAAAGCGAATGCCGGGATTTATTTCGTGATGATCGGCTCCGGCACCTCGCGGGACGCGCTGAAGCAGCGGGCGGCTGCGCTCGCTAACGTGGAGTTTCACGACGAAGTCGATCGGTCGGTTGTGCACGGCATGTTGCATGCTTCCGATTGCGCCGTCGTCGCCTTCCACAAGAACGCGCTCTATCACCATGGCATCAGCCCCAACAAGCTGTTCGACTATTGCCTGTTCGCGCCGCGCAGCGTCATTGCCTGCGAGGAACGGGCGCTTGCCGGGCTCGAGGATTTGGTGACCGCGCGATGTGCGCCTGATGATCCCGATGCGCTGGCCGCATCCCTGCGCGCCGCGCTGGACGGTTCACCGCGGCCGCTCGGCGATCGGCTCGCCGTCGCGCGTCGGTACAGCTATTCAGCGCTGGCGGCGCAATATCTGGCCGAGCCCCCGGATCGGGCTTGAAGTGTGGCCGTCGAGACACATGGTTCTGATAAAATCACTTTATAATCAAATGGTTGCATTGTTCATGGCGTGAACGAATTCACTTGACGTTCATCGGGTGAACGCGCTATCAGCCTGCTCCAGTGGGGATAGGCGTGATGGCAGGCATTCTACCGACGGATGAGAATGACAGCGACCGGCTGGTGCTCGGGCTGCTCACCTCCCTCGAGGCGGATGGTGCTCAATCGCAGCGGCGGATCGCAGCCGAGTTGGGCGTCGCGCTCGGCCTCGTCAACGCCTACCTGAAGCGCGCGATCAAGAAGGGCTTCGTCAAGGTCGGGCAGGCGCCCGCACGGCGATACGCCTACTACCTCACCCCGCAGGGCTTCTCCGAGAAATCGCGGCTGACCGTTCAATTCCTGTCCGACTCCTTTTCGCTCTTTCGCAAAGCGAAGGAAGAATATGGCAGGCTGTTTGAGCGTGCACAGGCGCGCGGCTTCAGGCGGGTCGTGCTCGCCGGGCAATCGGACCTGTGCGAAATCGCGATCCTGTGCGCGGTCGATGGACCAATCTCGGTCCTTGCGATCGTCGATCCCGATGCGACCGCCACCCGGTTCATTGGCGTCAAGGTGGTTTCCTCCTACGCATTGGTCGAGGAGCCGTTTGATGCTGTCGTCGTGACCCATTTGACGGCGGCGCGAACTGTATTCGACCAGGCGGTCAGCAATTTCGGCGCAGAGAAAGTGCTCGCGCCGGAACTGCTGGGCCTGCGTCCAAAGCAGCCTCAGGGAGCGTGATGGCCATGGAGCCCGTTTCCCGCTGGTACGTCGTCCAAACGCAGGTCAACGCCGAAGCGAAGGCGGTCGCCAACCTCGGGCGGCAAGGGTTTTCCACGTATTTTCCCCGTTACCTGAAGCGCCGCAGTCATGCCCGGAAGGTTGAGACTGTGCCGCGTGCATTGTTTCCGCGCTACGTCTTTGTCGCGATCGATGTCGCGTCCCAGCGCTGGCGCGCGATTCAATCGACGCTGGGCGTGTCACACCTTGTGTGCGTGGGAGATCGGCCCGCCGCGGTCGAAACCGGCGTCATCGATGCCTTGAAGGCACGTGAGGACAAGGCCGGCTTCATCACGCTTGCGCGCAGGCCGGCTTTCTCGCCGGGGGACAAGGTGCGAATTATCGAGGGGGCGTTCGTTGACAGCCTTGCGCTCGTCGAAGACGTCAGCGATCACCATCGCGTTGCTGTTCTGTTGAATTTGCTTGGCCGCAAGGTTCGCGTTCTGGTCGGGGCGGATCTGATCGCCGCGGCATAAGTGCGTCTGCTGCCGGCAGGCGTGATCGAGATGTTAGGCTTGGGTGTGATGTTCGATTCACCCCGAGTGCGGTAGCTTGCCTGAAGCAAGCGGAAGGTTCGAAAGAGGGGTCCATGACGACTTATGCATTGATCGGCGCTGCCGGCTACATCGCTCCGCGGCATATGCGTGCGATCGCCGAGACCGGCGGCAAATTGGCGGTCTCGTATGATCCGAACGACTCCGTGGGCATCATGGACAGCCACTTCCCCGATGCTGAATTCTTCACGCAGTTCGAACTGTTCGACCGTTACGTCGACCAGTTGCGCAGAGGCGGCACGAAGATCGACTATATGTCGATCTGCTCGCCCAATTATCTGCACGACGCGCATTGCCGGTTCGCGCTGCGGTCCGGCGTCGATGCCATCTGCGAAAAGCCGCTGGTCCTCAATCCCGGCGATATCGACGAACTGGCGGCCATCGAGCAGGATACCGGCCGCCGCATCTCGACCATTCTGCAATTGCGCCTGCATCCGGCGATCATCGCGCTGCGCGACCGCTTCGCGAATTCCAAGAAGCGCCACAAGGTCGAGCTGACCTACATCACATCGCGCGGGCGCTGGTATCACACCTCCTGGAAGGGCGCGGACGCGAAGTCCGGTGGCGTGGCGACCAATATCGGGGTGCACTTCTTCGACATGCTGAGCTTCGTGTTCGGCCCCGCCAGCCGCAACGAGGCGCACCTGCGCGAGGCGGAGCGGGCGGCCGGCTCGCTGGAATGCGAGCGGGCGGATGTGAGCTGGTTCCTGTCTCTCGACCGCAATGATCTGCCCGACAGTGTGAAGGGCAAGAAGACGACCTACCGCTCGATCACCGTCGACGGTGAGGAGGTCGAATTTTCCGAAGGGTTCACTGACCTCCATACGCGGAGCTATGAGGAGATCGTCGCCGGCCGCGGTTTCAGGCTGGACGAGGTCCGCCCTTCGATCGATATCGTCTCCACCTTCCGCAATGCGCCGATCGTCCGAAGCAACGGCGTTCACGCCTTTGCCCAGAAGGCGATGCACAGATGAGCGAGATGCGCGAGGATCCGCGCTTCCCCGGTGTCCTGATCCATCAATCGAGTTATGTCGACGACGGGGCAGTGGTTGGACGCGGCACCAAGATCTGGCACTTCTGCCATATTCTGCCGCGCACGGTGATCGGTGAGAACTGCTCGATCGGCCAGAACGTGATGATCGGTCCGAATGTCAGGATCGGAAACGGCTGCAAGATCCAGAACAACGTCTCGATCTATGACGGCGTCGAGCTCGCCGATGACGTGTTCTGCGGTCCGAGTTGCGTTTTCACGAACGTCAACAATCCGCGGGCCGGCGTGTCGCGGAAGGACGAGTTTCGCAAGACGCCAATCGGGCGCGGCGCCAGCATCGGCGCCAATGCGACCATCGTCTGCGGGCATTCGCTGGGCGAGTACTGCTTCATCGGAGCCGGTACGGTTGTCACCAAGGATGTTGCTGCATTTTCGTTGATGGCGGGCAATCCGGCGCGACGAATTGGTTGGATGAGCAGGGCAGGCGAGCGGCTGGGCAGCGACCTGGTGTGCCCGCGTACTCATCGTCGTTACGAGCTTCACAATGAAGCGCTGGTGGAAATCGAGGATTGAAGAAAATGGACATTCGCGGAAAGAAAGTTGTCGTTATCGGCGGCGCCGGGCTGATCGGGTCGCATGCGGTCGATCAATTGACGCAGACCGATGTCGGCGAGATCGTCATTTACGATAACTTCGTACGCGGCACGCATGAAAACCTTGCCGGCGCGTTGCGCGACCCCCGGGTCAAGATTTTCGAGGCCGGCGGCGATATCACGCAGACCGATATCCTCGATGCTGCCCTGAAAGGGGCCGACGGCGTCTTTCAGTTCGCTGCGCTCTGGCTGCTGCAGTGTCACGAGTTCCCACGGACCGCCTTTGACGTCAACGTCAACGGAATGTTCAACGTCCTCGACGGCTGCGTGCGCAACGGCGTCAAGCGGCTGGTCTGGTCGTCCTCGGCATCCGTGTACGGCGATGCCGTCGAGGAACCGATGACGGAGGATCATCCGTTCAACAACAAGAACTTCTACGGGGCGACCAAGATTTGCGGCGAGGCCATGGCGCGCGCCTACCACTTCCGCTACGGCCTCGACTATGTCGGGCTGCGCTACATGAACGTGTATGGGCCGCGTCAGGACTATCGCGGCGCTTACATCGCGGTCATCATGAAGATGCTCGATGCCATCGACAAGGGTGAAGGGCCGACGATTCTCGGCGATGGATCGGAAGCGTTCGATTTCGTCGCGGTGGAAGATTGCGCGCGAGCCAATCTCTGCGCCATGGGCGCGACTGCGACGGACCGCTTCTACAACGTCGGCACCGGACAGCGGACCTCGCTGAAGCAGATCGCCGAGAAGCTCCTGAACCTCACCGGCTCCAACCAGCCCATCAACTATGCGCCGCGGAGCCAGGCCACGCTCGTGCGCAATCGCATCGGATCTCCGAAGCGGGCACAGGAAGAAATCGGCTTCACCGCCGCGATCGACCTGGATGACGGGCTGCGGCGGCTGATCGAGTGGCGCAAGAGCCATATCGATCAGGTCGATCAGCGGCGCGCCAAGGCTCAACTCTGAGCGCACGTAAGATCATTTGAATAAATCGGCCAGGTTCATATGTGCGGCATAGCCGGAATTCTGCACCGCGACGGGCGTCCCGCTTCTATCACCGCGTTGACGGCAATGACGGATATCATTGCCCATCGCGGGCCGGATGGCGAGGGTCATTACTGCAACGGACCCGTTGGGCTGGGTCATCGTCGGCTGTCGATCATTGATCTGACCGACGCCGCGCGGCAGCCGATGGAGACCCGCGACGGGCGCTTTGTCCTGACCTACAATGGCGAGATCTACAACTTCAAGGAATTGAAGATCGAGCTTTCGGCCAGAGGGCACGTCTTCAATTCCTCCGGCGACAGCGAGGTGCTGCTGCACGCCTTCGCGGAGTGGGGCATTGGTGCGCTGCTCAAGTTCAACGGCATGTTCGCTTTTGCGATCTGGGACAATCAAGAGCGGAAGCTCACGTTGGCCCGGGATCGCTTTGGCGTGAAGCCGCTCTACTACGCCGAACTCGGTCAGACATTCGTCTTCGCCTCCGAGCACAAGGCGTTTCGGGCATTTCCCGAGTATAAGGCGCGGGTCGATATCAGAGGCCTCTCGGAATATCTCAGCTTTCAGAACTTCTTCGCGGAGCGCACGCTGTTTGCCGGCGTGAAGTTGTTGCCGGCCGGCTGCTATCTGCAGATTTCGCAGGGAGGCAGGGTCGCCGAGCCGGTGCAGTACTGGGATTTTCATTTCGAGGAGCCCGAGTACGCAGTCGATGAGAACGAGGCGCTCGACGAGCTCGATCGCCTGTTCAGGCAGGCGGTCAACCGCCAACTCGTGAGCGACGTCGAGGTCGGGTGTTATCTTTCCGGCGGCATGGATTCCGGCTCCATTACCGCGCTCGCATCGAGTCAGCTGCCGTTCATGAGGACGTTTACGGTTGGCTTCGATCTCAACTCGGCCTCAGGCGTCGAGCTCGGATATGACGAGCGGACAAAGGCCGAGTACATGTCCTATCTGTTCAAGACCGAACACTATGAGATGGTCTTGAAGGCCGGCGACATGGAGCGCGCGCTGCCCCGGCTTGCATGGCATCTGGAAGAGCCGCGCGTTGGGCAGTCTTACCCCAACTTCTATGCGGCGAAGCTCGCATCCAAATTCGGCAAGGTGGTGCTGACCGGGACCGGGGGAGACGAGCTGTTCGCCGGCTACCCCTGGCGTTACTACCGCGCTGTCGTGAACGATGATTTCGATCACTACATCGAAAAGTACTTTGGATTCTGGCAGCGCATGGTTCCGAGCGGAACGATGCCGAGCCTGCTGGGACCGGTATGGGATGAGGCCAGGCAGACCTCTTCGATCGACATCTTCAGGGGCGTGTTCAAGGAGCACGCCTCGGAGCTGCGGCGGCCGGAGGATTACGTCAATCACTCGCTCTATTTCGAGGCCAAGACGTTCCTGAACGGGCTCCTTGTCGTCGAGGACAAGCTGGCGATGGCGCATGGGCTCGAGAGCAGGGTGCCGTTCCTCGACAATGATCTCGTCGATTTCGCGATGAAGCTGCCCGCCAAGATGAAGCTTGGCAATCTGACCGAGGTCATCAGCCTCAACGAAAACGAGCCCGGCGGAAAGGCGCAGCGCTATTACGAGCGCACCAGGGACGGCAAGCTGATTCTGCGTAAGATGATGAGCCGGCATATTCCCGACGAAGTAGCAGAGCGCGAGAAGCAGGGCTTCTCGGCGCCGGACGCCAGCTGGTTCAAGGGTGAGAGCATCGAGTATGTCAAACGGAGGCTCTTCAGCAACACGGCCCGCATCTACGACCTGGTGGATCGGAAGACCGTTCGTTCGCTGGTCGACGAACATCTGGAAGGCCGGCAAAACAGGCGGCTGCTGATCTGGTCCTTGCTCAACCTCGAGCAGATCATGGATGCGTGTTTCTGATGGAAACTGATGCGCGCGCTGCATTCGACCGCGGTCAGAAACCTGCTTACGTGCTCGTCGATTCGCTTCGAGCAGAGAAGGGAGAGTTCCGTATGATCGCACTTCTTCACGTGCGAAGTGCCATTGGCGCGCTGCTTGCCCCGCGCGCCAATTGGGGAGCGATTAGGCAATGCGCTACCACCTTATGGAAGCACCGACGGCTCAGCCTAGAAATAGTCAAACGAGACCTTGGCGGCCAGTACGCTGGTCAGGTGTTTGGATCCTTCTGGATCCTCGGGCACCCGCTGATCCTGTTTGTCGTCTACACTGTGCTGTTCGGCTACATCATGAGAGTCAGACTCGAACAGAATGTCGAGATGCCTCGCGACTACACGACATACATATTGACCGGTTTGGCACCTTGGTTGTCCATTCAGCTCGGACTTACCCGAAGTCCGAATGCGCTTCTTGCGCAAGCCAATCTCGTCAAGCAAGTCGTGTTTCCGATTGAGGTACTACCTTTCGGGGCTATCGTTGCCGCCACTATTCCATTGGCAATAGGAATAGTGGTCGTAGTTTTCCGGACACTGGTCCTCGACGGTAGTCTGCCGCCAATGCTACTCTTACTGCCGGTCGCAGCCGCATTGCACATCATCGCCATGCTCGGGCTCGGCTATTTGCTCGCTGCAATCACCCCATTCTTTCGTGATATCAAGGATATTATTGCCGTGTTGACGGTGATCGGAGTCTATCTCGTCCCGGCTTTCTACCTTCCATCATGGGTGCCGTCGGTCTTGAGAATTTGGCTCTACCTCAACCCATTCTCGTACATCATTTGGATGTATCAAGATGTCCTGTATTTCGGTGAAATTCGTCATCCGTGGGCTTGGGGGGTGTCGTTTGCAATGGCATTCGTCGGCTTGGCGCTGGGGTTCCGCGCTTTTCGCCGCCTCAAGCCGTTCGTGGCTAACGTACTATGAGCAGGGATATTGCACCGATGCTTGCCACCGTTCCTCCGACTGATCAGCCCGCCATTGTCGTCTCGCACTTATCGAAAATGTACAAAGTCTACGCGAAGCCTGCGGACTTGCTGCTTGAGTCGCTAGGCGGTCGAGTGCGTCATACCGAGCACTGGGCCCTGCGAGATGTTTCATTCGAAGTTCAGCGCGGGTCGGTTGTTGGCATCATTGGGCCCAACGGTGCCGGCAAAAGTACGCTCCTGAAAATCATCGCTGGGACACTGCAATCAACGTCGGGCGCGGTCGAAATAAATGGCAAGATCTCGGCTATCCTAGAACTAGGTACTGGCTTCTCAGATGAATATACCGGTCGGGAGAATATCGTCCTGGGCGGGATGTGCGCTGGCATGAGCAAGGAAGAAATCACTCAGAAAATGCAATCCATTATTGCGTTCTCTGAACTTGAGAGCGTCATCGACCAGCCGTTCAAGACGTACTCGAGCGGAATGAAGGCGCGCCTCACCTTTGCAACTGCCATCGCTGTCGATGCCGAAATACTTATCATCGATGAGGCTTTGGCCGCAGGTGACGCCGTATTCGTCAACAAGTGCTTGCGCCGGGTCAGAGAGATCACCCAAAGCGGCGCCACTGTCCTTTTTGTCAGCCACGCAGTCGGTTCCATCCAGATGTTTTGTTCGCGTGCAATTTGGATCGACGATGGAGCCGTCGTTCTGAACGGCACCGCAGAGGTCGTCGCAAAGGCTTACGATCGCTATGTGTATGAAAAGTCGGACGAGGAATTGCGACGGCACAGCACGGCCGGAATCGAAATGGTCAAAAATCCGAACGCTAGTCAGATGCTCACCGATGATTTCTTCAAATATGGTACGAATGAAGTAAAGATAGTCAAATTCGAATTTCTGGATGCTCAGGGGGCGCCCACCAACAGGATCACGACAGGCGAGGAACTCAACGTCGTGATTCACTACGAGGGTGAACTAAAATCGACTGACGAGACCTGCCACGCCTCCATTCAAGTCTTCAGCCCTCTGGGGCAGTTGGTCATGAGCGCAGGAACGCGGAGATGGAAGCAGAACAAGATCGGACGGAAGGGGTGCTTCACGGCTTCGTTCCAACCGCTGCTACTCGGAACGGGTCGTTATTTATTCGCGCCCTTTCTTGGCGCTTGGGACGAGAAAAGCAATATGCGCTGGCTGGATTTTCATGATCGCAGCTATGTCCTGAATGTTGTTGGAAAACTCGATCCCGGCGCCACTCAAATGATCGAACATCCGACCGCTTGGAGGCACGATCGAGAGCCGCAAGAGTCCACCGAACTCGAGTTAACTGCCGGACCAGAATAAATGCGATATCTAGAGTATCTTCGCCGGTTGATGTTCAGCCCTTCTGAATCATGGATGTATTTCGACCAGCGCGCCCAGAAGCTTTTGAAAAAACCGGATCTGAGTCTCAGCGATGTCGCGTACGTCAGTAGCCGCGATTATCGGGTCTGGCCCGAGCCAGTCTACGCCGACATGATCAATTGGATAGCCGAAGCCCTTCAGGTGTCAAAGGACTCCGATTTGGCTGAGATCGGCTGTGCTGCAGGTTTCGTCGCCTACGGATTAAGCGCAAAGGCGCGCTCCTATACGGGGGTCGATCTGAGCCCGGCATGCGCTCGGTTGGCAACTCGATTGCGGCTGCCGAATGCTGCGTTCATTGTCGGTGACGGTAGGTCTGTTCCCCTTGAAGACGCCTCAGTCGACCGCGTCTTGTGTACCGATGTTATCGTGAACATCCCGGACGAGAGGATTTATGAAAATCTTATTCGGGAAATGCACAGAATTTTGCGTCCCGGCGGCAAAATCCTTTTGGGAAACCTAAATGACACCCGTCCGCTGCGGGCGGATTTCGATGCAAGAATTAAGGAATATTCGGCCGGCCTTCCGCCATACGTAGAAGACGAGGCAAGAGAAAGCGGAAAGTGGATGCCTTGGCACTTCAATCGGATTGCCGAGTATCGCGCTCGTCACTTTGCCCCTCTCGACTGCGATCCCGCGGTATTTCACGAGCCTGCGAAATTTGAGGCAATTGGAAGCGCATTGGGTATGGAGACGAACATTATTTCGGCTCACAAACTATACCCCTACTATGGCTTTAGGTACTCTGTCGTTTACACGCGAGCTGCATAAAGGGCTTGGCTGGCGCCACTGATTTTCAATTCCATGCCTCAGTTCGAATTCCGACCGCTTCAGGCTGAACTGGAAGCGACTTGGGACGGTCTTGTGCGGCGCTCCCCCGACGGTTGGGCGTTTCACCTGACCGGGTGGTTGGCTGCGATGGATAGAACGCTTTCGCTGCATGCCAATCACTTCGCAGTGTTTTCTGGAAATGACTGTGTTGCGGTGATGCCACTGTCCTACAACCAGTCGGAAACGACAATGTCCTCAGGGGGCTATACGCATGGCGGCGTCATCGTAGGGCCTCAAGTCTCTCCAGAGATGGGAAAGAAGGTACGGGCACGCGCGATCGCTCATGCAGTCGAGCTAGCTCGAGTTTCGAAGGCCAACAAACTGTCGATCTGGTTGCATCCACTGAGCGAAACTTCTCTCCAGGCGATCTGGGGAGTCAATCCTCTGTTGGAACATGGATTTTCAGACACATCGACTCATGTGTGGATCGTAGATTTGAGGGAGTCATTGGATCTGTTGTGGTCGCGATTGTCCACGAACGTTGTGCGAGATATCAAGAAAGCTCGTTCAGCTGGTTATCGCGTTGAACGATGCTCCGTCACAACGGAATTCAAAAGTTTACTCGATCTTCACGAGAGAACCTACGCACGCAACTCCTTGCCGCCAAGGCCGCTCGGAATGTTGAGTCCTCTCCCAGAAGTTTTGGAGCCGTCAGGCAATTTTGGGTTGTGGAGATGCGTGTCGGCAGAGGGCGAGGTTGTCGGCTATCATGGAGCAACGCTGTTCGGGACCACTGGGTACTATCACATTGGCTGTTGCCTAGACGAACATCTGCGTCAAGGGATCAATCCGCTTCTCTTTTGGACGGCAATGGAGGAACTCAAGCGGGCCGGTTATCGATGGTACGACCTTGGCGTCGCAGTCCCGTTCGGTGAGGGTAAGGCACTCAGCTTGAGCGAATTTAAAAGGAAGTTCGGAGCAGTCGTGCATCGATCGTTCTCGGGTAATCTGGCCATCGAAGTTGCGAAGCAGCCACAAGGGGAGTTCGCTGAGCAAGCAACACCGAGCGCGGCAAATCCAGGGGGGATTGGCCAGCCGATCGGTGCTGCATCCAACCTCAGAAGGGTACTGTCGCGATATACTCAATGGAGAAACCGGTGATCCGCGCCTGATGTCCAACACATTCATCGCGAAATGAAGATCGTCGGATTTCACGAGCTCGGGCCCGATCGCTGGAACCCGTTGGCGGCGTCCTCACCTGAGGCGTGGCTCACCCACGACGCGGCATGGGTTGCGATCGAAGAGCGCTTCTTCGCGGATACCAACCTGTCGTTTGGGCTCATCGAAAACGGCGATGTCGTGGGAATCCAGCCGCTATATTTGAACGAGGGTGGCGTATTCGGTGAGCGACTGCTGCATTCCGGCATTCATCGCCATACGGGCCTCGCCATTCGTGAAGGGATCGATCGAAGTACCATACGGGCTGTGCGCTCGGCGGCTATGAAGCAGATATTTGCGCTGGCTGAGCTGTACGATGTCGATCGGATCCAGCTGAACACCCACAATCTCGCGCCGGCAAATCGCTCAGCCTCGCGCGAGGAAATTCCCTTCTGGGTGAGGGACTTTGGATTCCACCTCGGGATCGCCTTCGGTCCGCATGGAATGATGCCCTGTCCCGGTCTTTCGACCGTCAATGCTGATCAGTTGATCGATCTTGATCCGTCAGAGGATGAACTGTTCGCGAATTTGGATGATGGTTGCCGCCGGGCGGTTCGGAAGGCGCTCAAGGCGGGCCTCGAGTTTGAGCTTGCGACGGATCGTTCGGCCTTGGGCAGCTACCTGGAGATCGCCAGGGAATCGGCAGCAAGGACGGGTGAGGTGCTGCCGCCCGCGGACTATTACGAAGCCGTGCTGGAGAGTTTCTTCTCGCAGGGCCGCGCGCATCTGCTGTTCGCGCGTGCCCAGGAGACCCGGCTGGCGGGCCTGTTCTTGTTGAGTGACAAGAATGCCGTGCATTTCATGGCCGGAGTTTCGCGACCCGACGAATTGAACTTCAGGCCAAACGACTTTCTCCATTGGAGTGCGATGCTGTGGGCGAAGCGCGCCGGCTTCCAGACCTACCGCTTGGGCCCATGGTTTCCTGAAGTGCCGCGGGACTGGCCGATTTCCAAAGTATCGTATTTCAAGACCAAGTTCGGATCCGAGGCCAGATCGATCATCCAGGGTAGTATGTTTCGGCGCCCCGAAAAGTACATCCGCGAGCTTCCCGCGATACGGGACAATCTCGAGTGCATCGGCCACCGCGCAGCGCCGGCGTCGCTGACTGCGCAAACCGGCAGCGAATTCGTCGCGCACCTTCTCCGGGTGTTTGGGTTTCCGCAGGCCTCGGCATCGTCCGATGGCACTCCCGTCGTGCTGTATCGTCCTCAAGGGACGGATGTGGCCATGGCACGCGAGATCCTCGCCGGCGGCCGCGCGGTCGCGGCAGTGCTGCCGGCGGTCGAGTTCGCCGAGGCGTTTGCTGTTGTGGCCGAGGCGAGAACCATCGGCTCCGCACAAGTGCTGCGGGCCGAGATGGCAGGGGCGAAGCCATGGAAGAGGCTGCGGACGCTGCATTCCTACATGCGCTTCGCCGCCCCGGACGGTGTGCCGATCGTGTCCGACGATGAGGGGCGCGCCGCTTGGCTCTGCTTGGGCACTGCCGCAGGCGGCCCAATCATGTTCATCGGAACCGATTTGGTTTCCGATATTGTTCGCTATCGTCAGGGTGACCCTGCGGCGGCCGCAAAGCGTCCAACGGAGGCGATGTGGGGCTTTGCCGGCGAGCGGCCGAACTATCTTTTCGACGGCCAGCTATCAGGGGAAAGCTTGCGTGAGCGGCCCGCCGACTGGTGGTGCGAGGCTCTGGCCGATGCATTGGCGCGGCATTGCGGGGTAAGCAGGTTGCCGATGCTGCCGAATGGGGCGGTGGGCGCTATCGTCGTGACCGGCGATGACGACCAGGCGGCTCTGAGTTGTTATGCGCAGCAGCGCGAGGCGCTCGGATCGACACCTGTCACCTACTTTCTTCATCCTCTCACAAAGCACACCGCGAGCACGCTCAAGCAACTTAAGTCGGGCAGGAAGGTC
Source organism: Bradyrhizobium macuxiense (assembly GCF_007993935.1). Taxonomy (GTDB): domain Bacteria; phylum Pseudomonadota; class Alphaproteobacteria; order Rhizobiales; family Xanthobacteraceae; genus Bradyrhizobium; species Bradyrhizobium macuxiense_A. The sequence continues at coordinate 197,676 of NZ_VITY01000007.1, forward strand.
GAACTGGGCCTTCATCCCGATGCCCTCGAGCATCCCGATCGATACGCCGATCTGTTCGCCGAACAGGCACAATGGTTCGAGCAGTTGACCGGAGAAGGTGCGCGCACCGTTCGAAATCATGGCTTTTTGAATGATGGCTATTGGGGACACGCGACGGCCTGGAACGCTCATAACGTGAAGGGGAGCTCCAATCTGCCGGGGCTCGACGGCTGCGTGCTCAATGGTTCGCTGTTGCCGGCCAAGCTCCTGCTGGATGACAAGCTGACTGAACATTGGAGCGTCCTGACTGCGATCGGTGACGGGATCGTGTTCGTCCATGGCTGGGACGATCAGCAGTCGGCCAACTGCATCTTCGAGCTGGCTGAACGAATTCGCAATGATGGCGTTCCCGGTGTGATCGTTGTCAATCTGCATCCCGAGAATATTGCCAAGACCCAGGGGATGCACCACGCTGTTCGCAAACTCGTCGAGGACGGGTTTATTCCGTGGACGATGAGCGAATGCTTCGAGTGGTTCGAGAGAAGACCCGGTCAAAGCGGTTCCACCGTGCGTAAACGTTTCGCGCTGCCATGGTCCTGAGACCGGCAAACGACCGATCACCTCGGCATGCGTATCGGTATCCTGTCTGATGCCCACGGCAACGTGGAGGGTTTCGAGCTGGCGCTCCAGATCCTGACGGACGCGCGCGCAGACGAGATCTACTTCCTGGGCGATGCCGTCGGATATATTCCGGACAAAGGCGTCGTCAGTGCACTCAGGGGCAGCAGCATTCGCTGCGTTCGCGGTAATCACGACGATATGCTGCTGCGACAGAGCGCAACTGACGCGAAGGATCTCGTTTATCGTCACCGGGAAACATTCGCGGCACTCAGCCGCGATGAGCGTGAATTCATCGGCGGTTGGCCGACGCAACTGAGCGTGAACGGCGAGCACGGAACGATGCTGTTCGTCCATGGCAGTCCGAAGGATCCGCTGGCGGGATATGTCTATCCGGACAGCAGCCTTGCCGATCTCTCGACCGTGAGCGCCGATGTCGTGTTCATGGGGCACACCCATCATCCGTTCGTGCGCGAACACGGCGGAAAGCTGTTTGTCAACGTGGGCAGCTGCGGCCTTCCGCGAGGCGACGACCTTCGTGGCTCGGCGTGCATTTATGATCTTGGCGAACGTTCAGCGAAGATAATCAGGTTCGATATTTCGGGCTGTTGCCGCCGAATCCTTTCGCGCTATTCGCTTTCGTCCACTGTGACGTCCCTGCTGGAACGATGCTCAAACTACCAAATGAGGAATGATCGTGAAGCGTAGGCGGGTCAAGGTACTGCTGACCGGAATCGGCGGAGGCGGGCACGGCGAGCAAATCCTCAAGGCTCTCCGGTTGGGTGAACTCGCATACGATATCGTCGGCACCGACATGTCCGACGCCTGCGCAAACCGCCACATTGTCGATAAATTCGTGAAGTTGCCGCGCGCAACGGATCCTGCATACCTGGATGAGCTCAGGTCTCTGGCTCAATCCGAGAAGTGCATCGCCATCTTTCATGGATCCGAGCCGGAAATGGCCGTTCTGAGCCGGTCCAGAGCGACGCTCGAGGCGGATGGCTTTTACGTTCCGGTCAATCCGCCGTCTGTTCTGGACGTCTGCCAGGACAAGACGAGGACCATGGCGCATCTGGCAGCTTGCGGTTTCCCGACTCCGAAGTTCAGGGAAATACGCGATCTGACCGATCTCGATGATTGGGCGGTGTTGCCGGCCATCCTGAAGCCCGCGGTAGGCGGCGGCGGATCGGCCAACGTATTTATCGTCCAGTCGGCAGAGGAGCTCATGACCTTCTCTCGCTATCTCCTCGGAATTTGTCCATCGTTCACGATCCAGGAATACATCGGCAGTTCAGAAGACGAGTACACCGTCGGCGTGCTGTTCGGAGCGGATGGCGTCCTGATCAATTCGATTGCGATCAAGCGCGTCATCAACAACGCGCTGACGATCCGCACGCAGGTTCCAAACCGGACGGGGCGGTCCGAATTCGGCGCGAGGCTCGTTGTGTCGACCGGCATCTCGCAAGGGCACGTCGCCAACTGGCCCTCGGTTCGAAGCGCGTGCGAGAAGATCGCCGAGTCGCTGTCGCCGAAGGCGCCGGTGAACGTGCAGTGCCGCGTTGCGGACGGCGTCGTCATTCCATTTGAGATCAACCCGCGCTTTTCGGGAACGACCTCGTTGAGGGCAATGGCCGGATACAATGAGCCCGACGTTCTCATTCGACGCGATGTTTTCGGGGAAACGATCCCGGAGCGGTTCCCATACAAGGAAATGATGATCTTGCGCGGCTTGGAAGAGCATCTAGTCGGCTAGGAAGCGACGTTCCACGACCAACAGAGAGCGACCACGATGAAAAAACAGTGCCCGGTGTGCGAGTCCGATCGTCTGCATGACATCTATCCTTCGTTTTCGGGGACATGCATCACCTCCGATATGATGGTCCTGCGCGATGCGTCCATGGACAATCGGCTTTGTTCGGAGTGCGGCCTCATTTTCAACGCCGGCGGGACCAGGGGATGGAGCGAAGCCTTTTACAAGGAAAGCTACAGCCTGATGATGAAGAGCCCGGACGCGGCAATTCAGAGCTTCTCGGGTCCGGCTCCTATCTCCCAAGCGGAGCGCACGCACCAGATCCTCAGGGAGATGACCAGTCTGCCGACCGGCGGGTCCGTTCTGGAAATAGGTGCCGGAAAGGGCGAATTCCTCGGGCATTTTCTTGAAGAGTCCCGCGACTGGCGCGCTGCGGCCTTCGAGCCGAGCTCGGCATTCGATGTGCTGCAGAAGAAGTTTCCGACCGCCCGGCTCAGTCGCTGCGACTACAAGGAGTTTGAAGCCGAGGCGGGCAGCTTCGATCTGATCGTGGCCCTGGGCGTCCTCGAGCACGTCGACAATCCACTCGACATGTTGAAGTGGGCGCATCAGCGCCTCAAGGAGTCGGGCCTCTTCTACATTCGTGTTCCCAACTTTGCGAAGAATCCGAATGACCTCTTCTGCGCGGATCACCTGTCGAAGCTTACCCTGCATTCGTTGGAATCGCTGGCTCATGCCGCCGGGTTCGACGTGGTGGCTTCCAAGGAGGCGGGCGTGCCGATCTTTGTCCTGCTGAGGAAGATTGACGGTCCGAAGCCGCAGACCGTGAACGTTGCAGAGCTCAACCAGAGCATCGTCGATCAGAACGCGATGGTGGCAAAGAGCGCGATGGATGCGATCGATCGGTGCCGCAAGGCAGCTGACGCGGCCGGGGAGCCCTTTGCCATCTTCGGCCTGGGGTCGTCGGGCTTGTTTGCGCCGTTCTACCTCGGCTTCGACGTTGCGAAGATCGCGGCCTATCTCGACGAAAATCGTTCCACGTGGGGGAGCGGTCTGCACGGACGTTCGGTGGGCGGCCTCGACAAGATCAAGGAATTGGGAATTCGTCACGTGGCGCTGGCGATCAGCCCGGTCTACTTCGATCAGGTGAAAGCGAAGCTGGCGCCTTACGGCGTGGAAATCTATTCGGCTTAAGGCCGCGTCAAGGACAGTCCCTGCAACTTCGCGATCGGATTTCGAAGCAGTTCGTTCTCGACGGAAGTGTGTGGGGCCCGGCATTGAGAGTATCGATCAAATGAACATCACAGAACCGAGTTTCGACGAAGCTGAAATTGCATTGCTGCGGGAGTGCCTTGACTCGAAATGGGTGACGCAGGGGCCGTTCACGGAGCGGTTCGAGCGGCTGATTGCCGAGAAACATGGCGTCAAGCATGCCCTTGCGTGCACGTCGTGCACCGCCGCGCTGCATTTGGCGACCCTGGCCCTGAAACTCGGGCCGGGCGATGAGGTGATTGTCCCGGCCTTCACCTGGGTGACAAGTGCGCACTCCGCCGAATATGTCGGCGCAAAGCCTGTCTTCGTCGACATCGATCTATCGACCTTCAATATCGATCCGGAACGGCTGGAGGCGGCGATCACGCCACGCACGAAGGCGATCGTTGCGGTCCACCTGTTCGGTCTCGCCGCCCCGATGGATGAGATCAAGGCGATTGCGGAACCTCGCGGCATCGGCGTGATCGAGGACGCGGCGTGCGCGATCGGCACGACCTACAAGGGTCGGCCGGTCGGTGCGATCGGCGACATCGGTTGCTTTTCTTTCCACCCGCGCAAGGCGGTCACGACGGGAGAGGGTGGCGCCGTTACCACCAACCGCGATGATCTTGCGGAACGCGTGCGATCGCAGCGCAACCACGGCTCCACCGGCGCTCCGGACGCGTCGATCGAGCCTCACGGCCCATGGACGATGGCGACGTTCGACAATCTCGGCTTCAACTTGCGCCTGTCCGACATCCAGGCAGCCGTCGGCGTGGCGCAAATGGGCAAGCTTGACCGGTTGCTGTCGGAACGCAGACGTCTCGGGCATCGCTATTCCGAGTTGCTCGCAGGAAACAATTCGATCGTGCGGCCGCTCGGCGGGGATGTCGACGGGCACGCGTTTCAGTCCTACGTCATTCGTTTCGTCGACGGAGACCGCGCGCGCCGCAACGCGGTGATGGCGACGCTGGCTGCGGCGGGAATTCAAACCCGGCCGGGCACGCATGCGGTGCACCGGCTCGGCTACTACAAGAACAAATATGGTCTGCGGCCCGAGCAGTTTCCGAACGCGGCACTCGCGGAGGACACGACGATCACATTGCCGATCTTCCCGAACATGACGGAGGAAGATCAGCGCCGGGTGGTCGACTGCATCAATCAGGCCAGCACCTGAAGCAAGTGCGGAACGGCATCGGTGTCTTCGAAACTCTTTCGGTCGGCTCGCTACCTGTTTGAGGGGACGCGCTTTCCCAATCTCTCGCGGTTCGCCCGAAAGAACCAGAAGTTCGAAGCAGCCCTTTCCGCACTTTCTCCTGCACGAGGGCGAGCGCGCGTAGATCAGGCGATTGTTGGAAACGTGAACCGGATTGCGGCCGAGGGCGACTACGCGCTCCTCACCACCCTGCTGGATGCGCTGCGCCCATTCCTCAATCCCGATCAATCGCCCGATGCGCGCGACTTCTGGGATGCTCTGGTGGCCGATTGTCGTGCGATAGCCGAGGATCGCTTGCTGAGCGGCGAGATGAATTCTTTGTGGGGCGTCACGCCGATCGTCAACCTGAGCTCAGGCGTCGCTGCAGATCGCGCCTTGGGCGTAAACGCCCGCTCGCTCGTATTCACGACGTACCATACATCTTCGAACTTTGATTTCGTATGCTCCGAAATTCAAGCGCGCCTCGTGGCTGAACGTGGCGAGGACTGGTTCCTGTTTCGATGGCTGATGCTGATTTGGGCTATCGCCAATTTCGATTTTTTTCATCTCTACAACGATCGCGGCATCATCGAACCGGCTGGGGGCTATGGCAGTCCCCGCTTTGGAATTGCCGTGCGCGAGATGGAAATATATCGGCAGGCCGGGAAGCGGCTCTATACCTACGCCTACGGCGCCGACCACAGGACGCGTGAGAAAAACCTGGCGCTGGGAAAATGGAATTTCTGCTCCGAATGTCCTGATCCTGGCGTCTATTGCGTCTGCGACGACGCCGGCGGCGCCGCCATGCTGCAAGTCATCAGGGAGTACTCGACGGCCGTGGTCGCGCATGGGCTCGCCATGAAGCTCATTCCCGGTGCTCGAAATGTGCCGTATCTGACGGTTGATGTTAAGAAAGTCTCGCCTGGACCATCCCGGTCACAACGGGGTGGGAAGTTGGTTGTGGGTCACTTTCCGAACCACGGCTATTTCAAGGGAACGAAATATCTGCAAGGCGCCGTCGATGCCTTGCAGGCCGAAGGGCATGCGGTCGAGCTCCTGCAACTGAGCGGAAGGCCGCACAACGAAATTCTGGCGGCAATGCAGACGATCGACGTTCTTGTCGACCAGCTCATCAGCGGATCCTTCGGCTTGACGGCCGTTGAAGCAATGGCATCGGGCTGCCCCGTCATCTGCTATCTGCACGATGGGGTCGCGGTCGCCGAGCGCGAAGCCTGCCCGGTCATCGAGGCAAATCCGGATACGATAAAGCAGGTTCTGCATCAGCTGATTTCAGACCGCACGCGGCTTTCCGAAGCCGGAGCGGCCGGCCCCCAATATGTCCGGAAGAACTACTCGGTGGAGGCGCTCGGCAAGCATTTGGCGGATCTCTATCTGGCGACCGCAGATTTACCGAAGTCGCTGAAAACAAGAATCGCCGAAAGCGCCAGGTCGCTGAATTCGTGATGTCCTCAAAGCGATCCCCGCTCGGAAACTCGAACCGGCCCTGCAGGCTCGTTGGCAGTGCACGGAGCGCCTGAACCAGTGTCGATTCCCTCCATTGAAGCCGGTCTCGAACGTCCCGTGCGTCAAACCGACTCGGCACAAGCGATCGAGGCCGAAAACGCACGCGCGCTGCGCTTGGTCGACGACTTTCAGCGAAGAATGGGCCGTCCGCCCCGGGTTCTTCACATCGGCAACATCGCCAACAATGCCTACAACAACGCCCGCATTCAGCGGCAGTTCGGCATCCAGGCAGACGTGCTATGCTACAACTACTACCACATCATGGGGTGTCCCGAGTGGGAGGATGGCGCGCTGCAGGAGGGCTCCTCGGCGCTTGGGCAGGATCATTTCAGGCCGGATTGGTGGGCGACGAGCCTGAAGGGATGGAAGCGGCCCCGTTGGTTTGTTCAGGGCCCATCCGCGCTTTGCATTGAATACCTTCGCGCCAGGAACGCGGGTTGGCGAACGACGGAATATTTGAAGTGGTTGGAACTGGAGCTGACGGCTCTTCAGGACGCTCGTTCCGGCGACAACAAGGGTTTCCTTGCCAAATATGTCCCTCGACATCTGAGATTCCTGCTCTGGCTCAGCGGGCCCGGTCGGTCGTCGCATGGGAGCAGGCAACCGCTTAGCCTGTACAGAATTTGGCTGGGAACGTTGGTGGCAAATGGCGTGCTCGGACGTGAAGGCAAGGCAGGTGGATTCGAGGCGAGCTGGCCGGACAGGATCTCGGCTGCGGCATGGTTGAAGATTGCGCGCCGAGGTCGGCAAGCCGACGCGGAGGCTCGCACCGCACTCGGGGCATTGCGGGAAGATGTTCGCTGGCTACGTACCGGCGGATTGCGGGAGAGGTCGTCTTCGCTCGCCCGTTCGCTGACCCACAGCTTCCTGGCGCTGCTCGAGCGCGTCATGCTCAAGTTCGTTCCGGTCTCGGGATCCGGCTGCGTGGCGCGGTCGATGTCCGATCCGGTGACGCGAGCAAAGGAAATCGAGACGTTGCTCGATGAAATCAGGAGGGATCCCGCCGAGCTCGACGGTCAGTCACTTCGTTATCGCGAAGAGTATGTAACGATACATCCGAAGCCCTTCGAAGATGTCCTGCTGCACTATGACATCATCCAGGGATATGCGATCGATGGTCTGATACCGATGATGAACGGCGTCAAGAACTTCTGCTGCTACGAGCACGGAACGCTGCGCGAAATTCCGTTCGAGAACAACCTGACCGGGTTAATCTGCCGGATCTCGTTTCAGCGCGCGCCCACGGTATTCGTAACCAATTCGGATGTGCTGCCCTCGGTCGAGCGCTTGGGGCTCGAGAAAGACAAGGTAGTCTACCTCCCGCACGCCTTCGACAATCATAAGTTGCGAAAATTCCGCGAATCGCACCCAGAGTTGAGTCCCCCGACAGACGGGCCGGCGATCTTCTTCAGCCCGTCGCGCCACCATTGGAAGCAGGGGAATTCGTCCTGGCAGAAGGGCAACGATGTGATCATCCGCGCCGCGGCCGACGTTGCACGAGAGACGAGAAACTTCAGGCTTGTATTCGTCGAATGGGGCCAGGAAGTCGCAGACAGCAAGGCTTTGATCGAACAATTAGGCCTGTCCGAGCTGGTTGAATGGGTCCCGACCATGTCGAAGCGGGAGCTGTGGCACCGCTACTGCGTATCGCATGCAGTGGTAGATCAGTTCGTTGTTCCGGCGCTCGGCGGCGTCGGATTCGAGACGATGGCGTTGGGGGTCCGGCTGATCTCGGCCATCGACAGGCAGCAGACGGTCTTGTTCTTCGGTCAAGAGCCGCCGTTGCTCGCGGCCGGCAATGTCGCCGAATGCGCCGGACGAATGCGGGAGGTCATCCGGGATCCTCTTGATTCCCTGGGCCGGGGCGCAGCCGCTTCTCAATGGATGTCGACCTACCATTCCGCGGAAAGAATCGTTGCTCTCCAGTGCGAGGCGTATAGCAATTTGCTGGTGGGACAGTGGTGATGGCGTTTCCCGCGACGTCGATGCTGATTTCCTAGAGTTGCCATAGAATGATGCTCAAGCAGATCTCATCTTTCATCAAGCAGTATCCTCCGCTCTTTCGTGCGCTGCGGCCGCTATTCTATTTCGGCTTTGGCCGGTGGAATGCGTTGGTCTCAGAGCTCGTGATCCGCCGCGCGCAGTTTGCGCAGGCTCGAATCCCGAAGATGGCCGCTGCGGCTGAAGCTACGTCGCGAAACCGACAGATTGGCAGATCGGCCTCTGGCCGCGAAGTGGTGATGCTTGTCGTCTCCGATCTGCGTGTGGACCCTCGGGTTGAAAGAGAAGCTCGTGCACTCGGCGCCGCCGGATATGACGTGACGGTGATCTGTCCCGAGCCGACGAAGGGGGCAGGGGCAACCTTCAATCTTGATTGGGGACCGCGCGTCCATATTCAGCACGCCGATTGGACGGCCGCGACGTTTATGAGCGAGCAGCCGGGTTACCTTGCGGAACAGCTCTACCTGGAAGCGGTGAAGAGGAAGCCATTTGCGTTCCACGCGCATGATCTCTCCACCGCCTATGCGGCGATGGCGGCCGCAAAATACCGGGGCGCGCACCTTGTGGTCGACTTCCACGAGTGGTTTTCGGAGAATGTCCATTGGAACACGAAGCAGTCCGCCTGGGCGCCGTATCCGCCCGAGTGGAAACGGGCGCTTCAGGAGCTGGAAGTTCGTTGTCTGAACGAGGCGTCAGCCACCATCACCGTGTGTGACTCGATCGCGGATGCGATGAAGGCCGAACTCGGCGGCAGCCGTCCCGTCGTGGTCCGTAACATTCCGGACATCGCGGTCACGCCGACGCGCGAGTATCCACCGCTGAAGCAGCAACTGGGGCTGCCGGAATCGACGTTCGTTCTGCTGTGGCAGGGGGGCACCGGCCCGACGCGCCTGATCGAGCCAATTATCGAGTCACTGGCTTATGCGCCTGACTGTGTCTTCGTCATTCGCGGTCCTTCTCTGGATCTGTTTGGGCCCGACTATCTCGCATTGGCACAGCGCGCTGGCGTGGAAGGCAGGGTCGTGCTTGCGCCGCCGGTGCCGTCGAAGGACGTTGTCGCGGCCGCCCGAGGGGCGGATGCCGGGATTTGGACGCTGCCGGCCCTGTGCCGCAACTTCACCTTTGCGCTGCCCAACAAGATTTTCGAATACCTGGCCGCCGATCTTCCCGTCCTCGTTGCGCAATACCCCGAGGCGAAGCGCCTTGTCGACGAGAACGCGGTCGGGTTGACATTCGATCCCTATGATCCGCGCTCCATCGCGGAATCGATCAACCGCATGGTCCAGGATAAGCAACTCCGATCGGCCTTCACTGCGAGCACGCGGCAGACCCTCGCAAGGCTCGATGCAAAGTCGGAGTGGCAGAAGGTCGTCTCGCTCTACGACAGCCTTTCTCCAAGAAAGCCGCCGCAACGCGGATCCGCGCAATGAAGGATCGACTGAGATCGCTCGCGCGGCGCGTGTTGCCGCGGAGCGTTCGGCTATGGATGCTCACGACCTGGTCGATTGCGAGATCGCCGGGGCGGGGAACCATAGTGCGCCGTAAATTGCAGGCGCTGCCGCTAAGACTTCTCAGGTTGGTCGCCGCTGCACTTTCGATCGTCATTCTAAATCTCGCGATCTACGTCGCTCCAATAGCTGAAGCTGCGCGGCTGCGGCGCGGACAAGCCAGGACCTTGTGGGGCGTAACGCCGATTCTGACCCTGGAGCTCAAGGCCAGAGCAGATCAGATGCTGGGCTTTCGATCGACTTCCCTTGTCTACGTAACCTACGTCATCACGTCGCACTTCGACCTGAATTTGCAGCGTCCCTACGTTCAGGCACTCAGGTTTGGCCTGGGGCTCGCATTCCAGCGCGTAGTGCTCGCGTGGGCCCTGGTTCGATATGACGTGTTTCACTTTTTCGCCGACCGCGGGTTGCTCGATTCGACGGACCGATTGCAGATCAATTTTGAGGAGCTTGCCGCGCTGCGACGGGCTCGCAAGCGGGTCTATGTCTATGCGTATGGTGCAGATGTTCGCACCAGGCAGGCGACCCTGGCCCTCGGCAAATGGAATTTCTGCGTCGACTGCACGGAAGCGCCGAAATATTGCACGTGCCACGACGCAGAGGCCCAGCGCTATATTTCCGAGGTGGCCAGGAACGTGACGGCCCTGGTCTCGCTCGGTGACATGCTGACCTACATGCCAACGGCAAAACATATCAACTACTGGCCGCTGGATCTGGATCGGTTGAGCGCGGGTCTCCCGAATGCACCGTCCGGTCCGCTGCGCGTCGCGCATGCGCCGAACCACACGCACTTCAAAGGCTCGAAGTACCTGGAGCGAACGATCGACCGGCTGAAGCTGCAAGGATACGAAATCGAATATTGCAAGATCCAGGGCGTGCCGAACAGCCAGGTGATCGAGCTTTTCGCGCAATCGGACATCGTGGCGGATCAGTTCATCGGCGGCGCTTACGGCTACACCGCGCTCGAAGCGATGGCGCTCGGCAAGCCGGTCCTCAGCTTCGTTAGAAGTCCGGATCTGGTCGAGGCGCCGGAGGAATGCCCGATCATCAACGCAACTCCGGATGAACTCGAACAGGCGTTGCTGTGGGTCATCCGCAATCGGGGCAGCCTTCGCAAGATCGGCGAGCAGGGCCGTCGCTATGTCGAGCGCTGGCACGGCATATCGGCGATTGCTGCGCGGCTTGGACAGCTTTATCGGGACACTGCAAACTTTCCGCCTGCTGTCATCGATCGCATTCGGTCCCAGCAGCAGCAGGAGGAGACCCGGCGCAATGCAATTCCCCTCGTGAGGAATTGGGAACATCCATTCCAGATCGCGAAGCAGTCTGCCTCAGAAGATCTCGGTGCGCTCGCGAGGACGATCCCCTGATGGTCGAACTGCAAGGGCGCTTCCGGTGACGTCGGTCGACACTTCCGCCGCAATGATGTCTGCGCTGCGGCCACAACCACAAGGCGTCGATTGGCATCGGCGTTTCCAGGAAGAGCATGGGCGAGCGCTGCGCGTGCTGCACTTGGGCAACATCGCGAACAATGCGTTCAACAATGCCAGGATCCAGCGTCAGCACGGCATCGATGCCTATGTCATCGCCTACGAGAACTACCACATCATGGCTTGCCCTGAATGGGAGGAGGCGGCGTTCGAGGGCGATCTCGGAGATCCGTTCTTTCCCGACTGGACCAAGGTTGATCTCGGCGGTTACCAGCGACCGCGATGGTTTGCCTCCGGGCCGCTGAAGCTGTGTTGCTCAATGATTGCCGCCGAGGTTGGCGGGCGGTCGGACCTGGCCGACGAAATTCGACGCTCGCTGGATCGCGCCCGGCAGTCCGTGAGTGGGCAGACTGCGTCCGCCCGCGCGACCCGTCTTGGCCAGAAAATAGCACGGCGGATTCGCAGATCACCGGCGATGGCCCGCGATCTCTTCCTGCGGCGCGTGCTCGCAAAGGATGATCCGGAGCAGATGCGGCTTGCAGCTGTGTGGCGGCAAGGCAGCGCGCCGGCGTCGCCACCGAGCGCTGCGGATTTTGCCAGCTACCGGGCGCGGCTCGCGCCGCTCGTCGGTCTGCTGGATCAATTTGACGTCGTCCAGGCCTACGCAACCGATGGTGCCTGGCCGCTGCTCGCCCGGCGCCCGTACTTCGGATACGAACATGGAACGCTAAGGGCGCTTCCGTTTCAGGACGATAGCCTTGGGCGGCTGACCGCCACCGTGTTCCTCGGCGCCGACCACGTTTTCGTCACCAACATCGATTGCGTGCCTGCCGCGCGGCGGCTGGGCGTGCCGCCAGATCGGATTACGCCGCTTCCGCATGCGTTCGACGATGCGAAACTCGTTGAATTCGGGAAGAAGAATAGCGCGATCCGGCCTCCCAGCGACTCCGTCGTTGTGTTTCACCCGACCCGGCATGACTGGCAGGACGCGGACCCCAGCCTGGTGAAGGGCAATGACCGGCTGATCCGGGCCTTTGCGAGCGTCGCGCAGCAGGCGCCGGCGCTGCGGCTTGCGATGATCGCCTGGGGGCGCGACCTCGACGCCTCGCGGGAGCTGATACGGAGCCGGGGTCTGGACAAGCGGGTGGAGTGGCTTGCGCCGATGCGCAAACCCGAGCTTTGGAGAACATATCTTCGCAGCCACGCCGTGCTGGATCAGTTCGTCCTCCCGTCATTCGGTGGAATCACCTTCGAAGCGCTGGCGCTTGGAAGGCGCGTCATCACGAATGTGGATTCGGGCATGGCGAAAGATTTCTTCTCCGAGGCGCCTCCCATCCTGTCGGCATCGACGGAGAGTGAGATTGCCGAGGCGCTTCGCAGGATCGTGGCCGATCAGGACGACCGGCACGGGATCGGTGCTGCCGGGGCAAACTGGATCCGGCAGTATCACTCCGCGGCGAGAATCGTCGAGTTGCAGTTGGCCGCGTATCAACGACAGATCGAGGCTGTTCGTGACCACCAGCCTGGTCATGAAGGCTAAGGGCGCAGCCCGTCATATTTGCTCAACAAGATGAAAATCCTTCACGGCCCTTTCAATATCGGCAATCAGCCCTGGTCCCTCTCGCGTGCGGAGCGCAGGCTCGGAAACAAGAGCGACCTGGTCGTTCGCAGCGGGACCTGGTTTCGCTATCCGGCCGACAGGGTCCTGTATGACGACACGGCAACCGACTTTAAGAAGATGGCCAAGAGCGCGTGGTTCGGATTGTCCGCGCTGCTGCGCTACGACGTGCTCCATTACTATTTTGGAACGACCTTCCTGTACCCGGGCTATGCGTTCGAGGGCGTGGGCCGGATGGGGCCGCTGCTGAACCGGCTCGTGACGATCGATCTCCAGCTGGCCAAGGGGTTGGGCAAGAAGAGGTTCATGACCCTGCAGGGGTGCGACGCAAGACTCGCTGGGGAGGGCAACCGGCGAAATCAGTGGACCATGTGCGCCAGCGGGCGTTGCTCCGCCTACGAATCTTGCGTGCAGACGCTGGATGCGCGCCGGTCCCGCCTGATCGAGCGTGTGCTTCCGCTGTTCGACCGTGTGTTCTATCTCAATCCGGAACTGGGGCACGTCGTGCCTGGCGGGCAGTTTCTCCCCTACGCCAATGTGGAGATCAGTCATTTCTCGCCCGAGTATCCCCGCGCCGAAGGCAAGCCGAGGATTGTCCACGCGCCGAGTGATGCGAGTATCAAGGGCACCCAGATGATACTCGATGCGCTGGAGCGCCTGAAATCCCGGTTCGACTTCGAGCTGATCCTGGTGGAAAAGAAAACGCACGAAGAGGCGATGGCCATCTACAGGTCAGCCGATCTTGCCATTGACCAGGTGCTTGCGGGTTGGTACGGCGGCTTTGCCGTCGAGATGATGGCGATGGGAAAGCCGGTGGTTTGCTACGTCAGGGAAAGCGACCTGCAATTCATCCCGCCGGCCATGCGGGATGATCTGGCGATCCTGAACGTCGATCCCGCGCGGCTCACGGAAGATCTTGCGGCCATTCTCGAGCGCCGATCCGAATGGACCGAGCTGGGAAAGCGATCTCGTCGTTATGTCGAGCGATGGCATGATCCTGACCACATTGCCGGAGCGATGATCGAGGCCTATCGCAGCCCCGACAGTACGTTCGTGCTGGCTCCAGCGGGCGTCGAGGTCGAGTAGAATCAGATGTGTGGCATTTCAGGCATTCTGCATTTTGGCTCTTGTCCGGACGCGGACGCTCGCATCCGTCGCATGGCGGCCAGCATCGAGCACCGCGGTCCGGATGACGACGGCTATCATGTCGCGCCGGACGTAGCCTTGGGATTCCGCCGGCTTGCAATCGTCGACCTCGTCTCGGGTCACCAGCCGATGAGCAACGAGGACGGCACCGTATGGGTCGTCTTTAATGGCGAGATCTACAATCACCGCGAGCTCAGAAAGGAGCTCGAGGCCGCCGGCCATATCTTCGCGACAGACCACTCGGACACCGAGGTTCTGGTGCACGGCTGGGAGCAGTGGAAGGACGGGGTGTTCAACAGGCTGAACGGCATGTTCGCCTGTGCGATCTGGGACGAACGGCAGCGTGAGCTGGTGATCGCCCGCGACCGGTACGGGATCAAGCCGGTCTACGTCGCGGAACTGCCCGGCAAGGGGCTCGTCTTCGGCTCGGAGGTGCGCGCGCTCTACGCCAGCGGATTGATCGACAAGCAGTTCGATGCATCCGCAACCCTGGAGTACTTCACGCTGATGAACAATTGGGGAGGCCGCACGCCATTCCGCGGCGTTCGTCTCCTCAAGCCGGGCAGCTTCGAACGCTTTGCGGCGAGTGGAAACTCGCGCGGCACCTACTGGTCGCCCTCCTATCATCGCAAATACTCGCCCGGTTTGGCGCGGGCCTCGGGCGAGTTCGGCGAGATATTGCAAGCCGCGCTGCGGAGGCAGCTGGCTGCGGATGTGCCTGTGATGGCGTATCTGTCGGGCGGCATCGACAGTTCGGCGATCACGGCTGGTGCGCATCAGATCGACCCGGTCGTTCGCGCCTATTCGTGCATCTTCGACCTCGAGAATGTCGGTGTCGACAAGTTCGTCGACGAGCGCGAGTTCTCCAGGGAGGTCGCAAAGCAGCTCGACATCGAACGTGTCGAGCTCATGGTGCCGCGGGATGCGCTGGTCCGCCATCTGGATGCGACGGTCGGGGCGATCGAATATCCCCGCATGGGGATGGCCTATGTGAACTATCTGATCGCGCAGCGGGTCGCGCAGGACGCGAAGGTCGTGCTGTCGGGGACCGGCGGTGACGAAGTCACCGGAGGATATGTCGGCCGATATGCCATCGTGCCGCGGGCCACGCCGGTTTCCCTGATGCGACGCATGATACAGCGTCTTCGCGCCGGCGCCGCGGATCAGGCAGCCTCACGCGATGCCTTTGCGCTCTATAGGGCGAGCCTCAACGTCCCGATCTCGGCGGATAAGATCAAGGATGCCTTCACGCCGGAGTTCTTGCGAACCGCTGGAGGTTTCGATCCGCTCGCCACGATCGGCGACGCGATCGGCTCGGTTCCGTCGCGGGACCCCTGGGACGTCATCATGCACGTCGACATGACGACCTACCTTCCAGGTCTGCTGTCCCTGGAAGACAAGCTGTCCATGGCGCATTCCCTTGAGACCAGGGTGCCGCTGCTCGATAACGAACTGGTCGACTATCTGCTCGGCGTGGACTGGGGCCTGCTGTCCGACGGCTCCACGGGCAAGATCCTGTTTCGCGAAGCCGTCCGGCCGCTGGTGCCTGATACGATCTACCGCAAACCGAAGATGGGATTTGGTCCTCCGGACGCATCTTGGTACAGAGGGCTTCTGCGCCCGTGGATCGAGGAGCAACTTTCGGAATCCCGCATCAGGCAGCGAGGCGTACTCCAGCATGACTTCGTACGTCGGATTCTGAACGAGCATTTCGAGGAGAAGGCAAACCATGTCGCGCTGATCTGGTGTTTGCTCAGCTTCGAATCTTGGTGCAAGCAACACGGCGCCTATGGCGGTGCCCTCAATTAGTTGCAGTTGTAGGAGTTAGATTTATGCGAACCGTTGCGTCTTCACGTCTCCGTCCGAACGGGATGGAGCTTCAGCTTGAGGCCTTCACGCAACAGGAAGGCCAGGTTATCGAAGGCATCCTGCGGACGCCCGATGCATCGCTGTGGTATCCGATCCTGCAGGGGGTTCCCTGCTTCCTGAGCGGCCCGATGCAGCCCGACTTGACCGATTTCTGTTCACGCTACGGCTTGCCGAAGCCGGCGACCGCGCAGAGCCGGCCGGAAGCCCATGAGCAGGCCAAGACGAACCAGACCTTCTCGGACAAGTGGCGCCGCTTCAAGCAGTATGGGCTGCAACCCGAGCACAAGGAGTTCCTGTTCGGCTGGTATTGCAAGAAGCTCGGGCTGCCCGATCTGGATGCCTTGAAGGCGTTCTATCGCTCCAAGCGGCGCGTACTCGAGGTCGGTCCAGGGTCGGGCTTCAACACGAGGTTCATCGCCGAGAACTGTCCGGGCGAGGTGTTTGCACTCGACGTCTCCGACGCGGCATTGACGACGTTCGAGAACACCCGCGATCTCGAGAACTGCTCGGTCGTGCAGGCCGATTTGATGGAAGCTCCGTTCCCCGATGATACGTTCGACTTCATCATCGCGGACGGTGTGCTGCATCACACGCCGAACACCAGAGCTGCGGTCGAGGCCCTGTACCGTAAGGTCAGGCCCGGCGGCCAGTTCTTCTTCTACGTCTATCGGAAGATGGGCGCGGTGCGTGTCTTCGCCGACGATCATGTCCGCCAGAATTTCATGCCGCTCTCCGCGGAGGAATGCTATGCGGCGTGCGAGGGGATCACGGAGCTGGGCCGGGAGCTGTCGCGGCTGAACGCCACGATCACGCTCGAGAAGCCGATTCCGGTGCTTGGAATTCCTGCCGGAACGCACAACGTCCAGCGATTGCTGTACTATAATTTCCTCAAATGCTTCTGGAACGAGGCATTCGACTATGAAACGAACAACATGGTCAACTTCGATTGGTATCATCCGCACAACGCCTGGCAGCACAGCGATGACGAGGTTGCGGGCTGGATGAAGGAGCTCGGAGTGAAGAGCTATTCCTTCAACGACTCCAATCCGAACGGAATCTCCGTTTTGCTGACGAAGCCAACGGTCTGACACGCGCATGCGGATACTATTGACAGGCTGTACGGGGTTTGTCGGCTCTGCTCTCGGGCCTCGGTTGGTGGCCGAGGGACACGAGCTCTACTGCGTTTGCCGGCCGGGAACGTCGATCACCTTCGGAACGAAAGTGGCTTGGGATGGAACGACGCCGATCGACCAGGCCAGTTTCCCAAAGACGATCGATATCGTCGTTCATGCCGCTCAATCGCGCCGCTACCGCAATTTTCCGGCGGATTCGCGCGAGATGTTCGACGTCAACGTCAACATGACCATGCGGCTGCTGGATTGGGCGGCTCGGGCCGCGGCCAAGCACTTCTGCTTGCTTTCGTCGGGGGCGGTTTACGAGCCGTTCACGGGAGTTCTGCGCGAGGATGCCGCCTTGGCGCCTTCTGGGTTCCTCGGCGCAAGCAAGCTTGCTTCTGAAATTGTCGCAAAGCCGTTCTCCAGCGTTTTTTCCTTGAGCATTCTGAGGCTGTTCTTTCCGTACGGTCCGGGGCAGTACGACCGGCTCATTCCGCAGCTGATACGCAGGATCCGGGACGGCGAAGCAATCCAGCTGTCCGGCGGCACGGAAGGGATTCGCCTCGCTCCGACCTTCATCGACGACATCGTTGACGTCATTCTCGCAAGCATTGCTTCGTCGTGGACGGAGACGCTGAACGTGGCAAGCTCTGAAATGCTCTCGATCCGCCAGATCGCGAACATGATCGCTCAGCAGCTCGGCGTCGAGCCGAAGTTTGAGATCGTGAACGCGAACACGCCTCCTGTCGACATCGTTCCTGATCTCGGCCGTCTCGCATCTCGTTTGGAGTTGCGGCGATTTGTGCAGTTCAAGGACGGGCTCCAAAGGACGATGGCCACAAGTCCGCTCGATGCGCCGGATCATCGTCCGGCCGAATCTCAACACCGCGCGTGAAGCCAATGGCGCTGAAGATATTGACCATCGTTGGTGCCCGGCCGCAGTTCATCAAGGCCGCGGCCGTCAGCCGCGCGATCCGCGAGACCGATGGTCTCTCGGAAGTGATGGTGCATACCGGTCAGCATTTTGATCCGAACATGTCCGATGTCTTCTTCGAAGAGCTGGACATCCCGCGGCCTCGACATCATCTCGACATCCATGGCGGCGGCCATGGCGATATGACGGGACGCATGCTGATGGCGATCGAGCCGATCTTGCTCGCGGAGAAGCCGGATTGGGTCGTTGTCTACGGCGACACCAATTCGACGCTGGCCGGCTCTCTCGCGGCGTCGAAGTTGCACATTCCGGTCGCGCATGTCGAGGCGGGGCTTCGATCGTTCAACCGCCGCATGCCGGAGGAGATCAACCGGCTGGTAACGGACCATCTCTCCGCTCTGCACCTCTGCCCGACGGCAACGGCCGTCGCCAATCTCGCCGCCGAAGGCGTGACCACCGGCGTCCATCACGTCGGTGACGTCATGTACGATGCGACCTTGTTCGTGACCGGCAAGGCAGAGAAGAGCTCGACGATACTGACCGATCTCGGGCTCGCCCCGAAGACCTTTGCGCTCGCTACGATCCATCGCGCCGAGAATACGGGCGATCGGCAGCAGCTTCTCGCAGTCGTGCAGTTCTTGCAGGATCGGTCGCGGAAATTTCCCGTTGTCCTTCCGCTGCACCCGCGCACCCGACAGGCGGCCTCGGCTTTGGGGGTCGATCTGGACGGTTTGAAGGTCATCGATCCGGTCGGTTACCTCGATATGGCGAAGCTTCTGCACAACGCCGTCGAAGTCTATACGGACTCGGGAGGGGTGCAGAAGGAAGCCTATTTCCATCGCGTCCCATGCATCACGTTGCGCGACGAGACCGAGTGGACCGAGACGGTCACGCACGGATGGAACCGGCTCTGGAAGCAGTCAACGCATGCCGTTCAGCGCGATATCGACGAGTATGGGACCGGTCGTGCCGCCTACGAAGTCACGCGCTTGTTGAACTCTCGCGGCCCACAGTAGCCTTGCCGGCGGGTGCTGCGGTCGGGGCGCCGCAAGAGCAAGTGACAGTCCCGCCTGGTTTCGTGCCACGGCGCCTGATGAGGCCTCCACGATGGCTTCCGGGGTTGTGGCTTTGCAACTATGGCGCTATCAGAGGCCGAATTGGATGCTTTTCAGGCCGGTTATCCGTAACAACCCCGTACGAGTGTTAAAATGAATTCCGAATTGATCGCGAAGCTCAACGAGAGAACGGCCAAGATCGGCATCGTCGGTTTGGGCTATGTCGGCCTGCCCTTGATGCTTCGCTATTGCGAAGTCGGCTACAAGGTGATCGGCTTTGATATCGACCAGACCAAGGTCGACGCGCTTCGCGCAGGCCGCTCCTACATCGAGCATATTACGAGCGCCAGCATCCGCAATGCGACGGAGCTTGGGTTCGAGCCGACGACCGATTTCTCGCGCGCGCGCGAGGTCGATGCGCTCATTCTTTGCGTTCCGACGCCGCTCAACAAGTACCGCGAGCCCGATCTCAGCTTCGTGCTGGACACGACGGAGTCGCTGCTGCCGTATCTGCATCCGGGCATGGTGCTGTCGCTCGAGAGCACGACCTATCCCGGCACGACCGAGGAGGAGTTGAAGCCGCGTATCGAAAAGCGCGGCTTCACCGTGGGCAATGATGTGTTCCTTGTGTTTTCGCCCGAGCGCGAAGATCCCGGCAACCAGAACTTCTCGACCCGGTCGATCCCGAAGGTGTGCGGCGGCTGCACGCCGGCATGTCTCGAGGCCGGCATCGCCCTATATCGGCAAGTGATCGACAAGGTCGTTCCGGTGAGCTCGACACAGGCCGCCGAGCTGACCAAGCTGCTGGAGAACATCCATCGCTCGGTGAACATCGGTCTCGTCAACGAGATGAAGATGGTCGCCGACAAGATGGGGATCGACATTCACGAGGTGATCCGCGCGGCGGCAACCAAGCCGTTCGGATTTGTTCCGTACTATCCCGGTCCCGGCATCGGCGGGCACTGCATTCCGATCGACCCGTTCTATCTGACCTGGAAGGCGCGGGAATATGGCATGCACACGCGCTTCATCGAGCTCGCCGGAGAGATCAATTCCTCGATGCCGGACTACGTCGTGTCGAAGATTTCGCTGGCCCTCAATCAGCGGCACAAGTCGATCAGTGGCAGTTCGGTCCTGGTGCTCGGCATTGCCTACAAGAAGAATGTCGACGACGTTCGCGAGTCGCCTTCGGTGCTGTTGATGGAGAAGCTGCGCGACCTCGGCGCCAAGGTCGCCTACAGCGATCCGCACGTTCCCGCGTTCCCGAAGATGCGCGCGCACTCGTTCGACCTGTCGAGCGTCGCGCTTACTGAGGACAATTTGCGGGGCTTCGATTGCGTCCTCCTTGCGACGGACCATGACAAGTTCGACTATCAACTGCTCGGCAAACATGCCCCGCTGCTGGTCGACTGCCGTGGAAAGTTTCCTCAGCCGGCAGACAACATCATTCGCGCGTAGGCGATCTCGCGAGCTTTCCGCCGGACAATCCCTGTGAACGGATGACCGGCGGACTTTTGAGCGCCCACTAGCCGGTGCTTGTCGCGGGTAGATTTTCGTTCAAAACGGCCTTCGGCGTCTGGTCGAAGGCTGACCGCGGCGCAATGTACCAGAGCAGGAACAGCAGCCCGGTGCCGTTGGTCAGCAAAGCCGTCGAAAGCGGTACGTTGAGGAGCACCTGGGGGAGCAGCCCGGCGGATAGCAGCACAAATTGCGCCGGCAAGCCGGCCGACAGGCGGTTGCCGAGCGCAATGATCAGCCCGCAGCCCAGCGCGGACAGCGGTGCAAGCACGAGGCCGACCGAAGCGATCCCTTCGGTGGCGAACAGCGAAGCGTTGAAGGAGCCGAGATCGTAGGACCTGGCCATGACGGCCCATATCGGCTCGTTGTAGGCGCATGGCATCACGAGCTTCAGCACGTTGATCTGGCAGAAATGGGTTAGCGGGTGCGCTGAGAAGTAGTTGTTGTAGATTTCGAGGGCGAGCGACGGGATCGCAACCATCCTGGTGTTGACGGTGCCGAAATAAACCAATCCGGGCGTGAGCGGAAACAGCTCGGCCTTGACCAGGACGAACAAGATCACGCCGATCAGGACAGGCAGGAAAAACGACAGGATCGTCGCCACCCTGGCCTCGACCACCAGCTTGCAGACAAGAGCAAGGAACAGCAGCCAGACCGGAGCAAACAGCGCCATCTTGGTCAGCATGATCGGGTAGAACAGAAGCATCAGGAGCAGGGCGATCCCTGCCTGCCAGATCCGCTTGCTGGTGACAAAGCAGGCAAAGGCGAGCGGCAACAGGGCGTTCGAGACGATCCAGACGGCGTATTGCAGGACGCCGGGCAACGCCACCTCCGCGCGATATTTGTACATCTCGGAGAGGTTGACCAGCTTGAGGTTGTAGAGTGAGCCGATACCGATGATGGCGGCTGAGCCAATCAGGATGACGGAAGGCATCATGTAAAACGCGCGGGCCGGCATCACGACGGCCTGCCGCAGCGGGGTGGTGATGAACACCGCGGGAGCGAGGAATGCAAAGGCCGAGAGCACGATCGAGGCAAGCGCCAGGCGGTGATCGTAATCGAGCACCGAAAATTCGATGAGCCAGAGATATCCCAGCACCATCATGTAGAAGTAGAAGCCGACGAGATAGCCAAAGCTGAAACGTCCGATTGCGAACAGGATGACGACCGGGCTGAACGCGACGACGTTCAGGATTGCAGCCGCCAGGTGCGACTTGTCGAAACCGATGACGCCGGGGAAGGAGTTGGTGATCGTGATGCAGTACAGCGAAACCGCGCAAACAACGATGTGGGCATAGGCGAGCAGGGCAAGCCTGGCTTGGCGCCAACCGAGACCGGGCTCCAGCTGAATAACGCGATCGTTCATTCTCATTTACCGCCGTGTCGGGCTGTGCGTTTGGACCGTCTCGTTGGTGGTTATCGTATTCGGCAGACTAAGCCCACGCGATTGCCAACCGATGTCGCCTCATGGACCCAGGGACATGGCACGGCGCTGACAGGACGACAAGAATGATGCCCATATGGCATTCTATTGTTCCCGCCCAATAACACAAATTTCGGTCGCCGCAGCGACGCCTCCGGCCGCGGCAATCTCCGTGATGTGGTCTCGCTACCCGGATGCGGTGCTTTTCGAATTCTCCCGCTGCGGCTCCGGTGAGCCGATTGGGGGATTTTCAACCCGAAGCTCCCCGGTCGCCATGACATATCGAGCCGCGCGTTTCGGGCACCGGTGGCCCAGATCGGATCGTCCTCACCCGATCGCATGGCCTTGCGTTAACCCGAGTTTTCTGGGAAATGGAACGCTATCGTGCGGCTCGCAAGGCCGCTGTTCCCTCGGCTTTTCGGCTGGCTGCAACGGTCGGCCGCGAGACAAGACAGGGCCTGTTGCATGATCAGATTTGGCCTGCTCGGATGCGGGCGTATCGCCAAGCGTCATTCCGACCTCCTGGGTGGCAACCACATCGAGGGAGCAAGCCTGGTCGCGGTCTGCGATCCGATCCGCGCGCGGGCGGATGCGGTTGCCGGAAAGTTTGGCGTTCCGGCGCATTACGACATGGACGAATTCCTGGCGCGCAAGGATATCGACGCGGTTGCCGTGTTGACGCCGAGCGGGCTGCATCCCGCACATGTGATCGCCTGTGCCAAGGCCGGCAAGCACATCGTGGTCGAGAAGCCGATGGCGCTGCGGCTGCAGGACGCCGACGACATGATCCGGGCCTGCGACCAGGCTGGCGTGAAGATGTTCATCGTCAAGCAGAACCGCTTCAACGTGCCGGTGGTCAAGGCGCGCGAGGCGCTCGATGCCGGCCGCTTCGGCAAGCTCATCCTGGGGACGGTGCGGGTGCGCTGGTGCCGCGATCAGGCCTATTATGATCAGGACGATTGGCGCGGCACCTGGGCCTATGACGGCGGCGTGCTGACCAATCAGGCGAGCCACCATGTCGATATGCTGGAGTGGTTCTTCGGCGACGTGGTGAGCGTGCACGCGCGCGCGACGACGGCGCTGGCCAACATCGAAACCGAGGACACCGCTGTCGCGACGCTGAAGTTCCGCAACGGCGCGCTCGGGATCATCGAGGCGACCACTGCGGCGCGCCCGACCGATCTCGAAGGCTCGCTGTCGATCCTTGGCGAAAAGGGCACCGTCGAGATCTCCGGTTTCGCCGTCAACCAGATCCGGCACTGGCGCTTTGTCGACGAGCTGCCGTCGGACAAGGACGTCGTGGAGAAGTTCTCGGTCAACCCGCCCAACGTCTACGGCTTCGGCCATCAGGCCTACTATCATCACGTGGTCGACTGCCTGGAGAACCAGCGCGCCGCGCTGGTCGACGGGCTCGAGGGCCGCAAGAGCCTTGAGCTGATCTCGGCCCTCTACGAGTCGATCGAGACCGGCGAGGAGGTTGCGCTGCGCTTCACGCCGCGGTTGAGCCGGCTGGGTGTCGTTTCGTGAACCAGCCGGAAGTGCATCAGGCCAGCGTGCGCGATGTCGCTTTCGGCGAGCGCGTCAAGATCGTCGAGCCCTGCAATCTCTATGGCTGCAAGCTGGGTGACGACTGCTTCGTCGGGCCTTTCACCGAGATCCAGAAGGGCGTGGTGGTCGGGGCGCGCACCCGCGTGCAATCGCACGCCTTCATCTGCGAGCTCGTCACCATCGGTGACGACTGCTTCGTCGGGCACGGCGTGATGTTTGTCAACGACACGTTCGCAACCGGCGGCCCGGCGCGCGGACGCAAGGAACTGTGGCGCGAGACCGTGATCGGCAACCGGGTGTCGATCGGCTCCAACGCCACGATCATGCCAGTGAGGATCGCCGACGACGTCGTGATCGGCGCGGGATCTGTTGTGACCAAGGACATCACGACACCTGGCACCTATGCCGGCAATCCGGCGCGCCGGTTGCTGGCGAGCCAATAGGGCAACAGGGGAATATCGATGGCCGTGCCGTTTGCCGACCTGCAATTGCAGTACCAGTCCATCAAGAGCGAGATCGACGCTGCGATCGCCGGCGTGATCCGCGACAACGCCTTTATCCGCGGCAGCTATGTCGACGCCTTCGAGCGCGAGTTCGCCGCAGCCGCGGAGGTCGCGCACTGCGTATCCTGCGCCAACGGCACCGATGCGCTTTACCTCGCCATGCGCGCGCTGAAGGTGCAGCCGGGCGACGAGGTGATCACGACGGCGCATTCCTGGATCTCGACCGCGGCGATGATCACCCATTCCGGCGCCACCGTCGTGTTCTGCGACACCGACGACACGACGTTCACGATCGATCCGGCGGCGATCGAGGCCGCGATCACGCCGCGCACGGTCGGCATCATCCCGGTGCATCTGTATGGCCAGCCCGCGGACATGGACGCGATCATGGCGATCGCGCAGAAGCACAAGCTCTGGGTGATCGAGGATTGCGCCCAAGCCCATCTTGCGCGCTACAAGGGTCGGATGGTCGGCACGTTCGGCGAAGCCGCGACCTATTCGTTCTACCCCGGCAAGAATCTCGGCGCGATGGGTGATGCCGGTGCGGTCGTCACCAACGACCAGGCGCTCGCCGAGCAGATGGCGATGCTGGCGCGCCATGGCGGGCTGGTGAAGCACCAGCACCATATCGAGGGCGTCAACAGCCGGCTCGACGGCATGCAGGCCGCGATCCTTTCAGTAAAGCTGCCGCATCTCGAAGCGTGGACCGAGGCCCGCCAGGCCGCGGCCGAGGTCTACGATGCCGGCCTCAACCAGATCGAGGATGTCGTGGTGCCCGAGGTCGCGCCGGCGCGCAGCCACGTCTACCACCTCTATACGATCAGGCATCCGCGCCGCGACGCGCTCGCGGCGCATCTGAACGCCAATGGCGTGCAGACCGCGATCAACTACCCCACCGCGCTGCCGTTCCTGCCGGCCTATGCGCGGTTCGGCCACCGGCCGGAGCAATTTCCCAACGCCCATCGCGATCAGGGCCAGATCCTCTCGTTGCCGATCTTCGCTGAGATCACACGCCAGCAGCAGGATGAGGTGATCGACCTGGTTCGGAAATTCTGATTGCGATCGTGGCCTCGCGCTGCTGCGCGGGGCTCAGCTTCGCTGCAGCAGGGGCCTCAGGAACAGCTCCAGATTGGAGCCCGGGAACAGGTAGCCCTGCAGGCCCGCTGCGCGTGCAGCCTCGAGGTCGGTCGGTTGATCACCGACCAGAAAGCTTCGTTCGACATCGACGGGAAAGCGATCCAGCAGATCAGTGATCATGCCTGGCGAGGGTTTGCGCCGATGGCTGGCCTGCCGGTACCGCTCCACTGTCCCTTCGGGATGAAACGGGCAGTATTCGAAGGCGTCGATATGGGCGCCGATCTTGCCGAGCTCGGCCGCCATCCAGTCGTGAAGTTGCTGCACGTGCGCTTCCTCATAGAGGCCACGTGCGACGCCTGACTGATTGGTCACGACAAACGCAAAATAGCCCTTGTCGTTGACGGCCTTCACGGCCTCGCGTGCGCCATCGATCCAGATCAGCCTGTGGCTCTCGAACAGATAACCGATGTCCCGGTTCAGGACGCCGTCCCGATCGAAGAAAACCGCCGGCCTTCGCGGCTGATCTCGGCAAGCGCTGCTCATGAGGTGATAATCCCGTCGCCACGAGGCGTGAGCCAGCTCAATAGTTCACAATGCCGCGCGGGACAACGTAGTCTGGACCGGAGGGCGGGGCGGTCGGCTCATCGCTCGTCCGCAATCACCTTGCCGTCGTTCGGCAGCGAGCCTGCGCCGACGAACTCGACGGTGCCGCCGAGTTTTGTTACGGCACGCAGCGTGGCCGCAACTTCATTCAACAAGGCATCCGGCGCTGAGGCACATTCGGCCCGCAACGTCATCGCATCGGCCTCGCCGGCGCGCGTGACCACAAGGCGCAGCCGTCCAAGCTCGGGATGGCGCTTGCCGATTTCCGCGATCTGCTCGGGGCGCACGAACATGCCCTTGACCTTGGTGGTCTGGTCGGCGCGGCCCATCCAGCCCTTGATGCGCATATTGGTGCGTCCGCACGGGCTCGCACCGGGCAGGGCGGCGGTCAGGTCGCCAAGCGCGAGGCGAATCCAGGGATGATGCGGATCGAGCGAGGTCACCACGATCTCGCCGACGTCGCCCGGCGCAACGGGATCGCCGGTGCCGGGCTTGACGATCTCCAGGATCAAATCCTCATTGACGGTCATTCCCTCGCGCGCCGCGGTCTCGAACGCGATCAGGCCGAGATCGGCGGTCCCGAACGCCTGGTAGGCCTCGACGCCGCGCGACTTCATCTCCTCCTGCAACGATTTTGGAAAGGCCGCGCCCGAGACCAAAGCGCGCTTGATCGAGGACACGTCGCGGCCGGCGGTGGCGGCGGCGTCGAGCAGGATTTTCAGGAAGTCCGGCGTGCCGCTGTAGCCAACCGGGCGATAGGC
Organism: Bradyrhizobium macuxiense; assembly: GCF_007993935.1. Classification (GTDB taxonomy): domain Bacteria; phylum Pseudomonadota; class Alphaproteobacteria; order Rhizobiales; family Xanthobacteraceae; genus Bradyrhizobium; species Bradyrhizobium macuxiense_A. The sequence goes on from NZ_VITY01000007.1 coordinate 224,102, forward strand.
CTCGATCAGCTCGAATTGCTGCTCGGTGTTGCCGGGGCCTGCGGGGATCACGGCGCAGCCGAGCGCCCGCGCCGAGGCATCGAAGATGAAGCCGCCGGGGGTCAGGTGATAGCTGAAGGTGTTCAGCACCACGTCCCCCTCGCGGAAGCCCGCCGCAAACAGCGCCCGCGCGCCGCGCCAGGGGTCCGCCTGGCGGCCCTCGGGCTCGAAGATGGGGCCGGGTGAGGTGAACAGTCGGGCGAACGAGCCGGGCGCACCAGCCACAAAGCCGCCGAACGGCGGGGCGGCCTTGTGCAGGGCCGGCAGTTCCGACTTGCGCAGCACCGGCAGCCCCGCCAAGGCCTCCCGGCTGGTGATGGATGCGGGATCGGTGCCCCTCAGCAAATTGGCATAGGCGGGCGCCGCCATCGCCTTGCGCAGCACCTCCGGCAGCCGGGCGAACAGGGCGGCCTCGCGGGCGGCCGGATCGCGCGTTTCAAGGGCGTCGTAATTGTCGGTCATGTCAGGTCCTTTGGCAGGTCCTTGAGAGGATTTGCGCAGGTGGCGTGCCGGTCTGCCCGTGCTATCAGACGGTGAGCGCTGACATTGGGACGGTTCCAGGAAGCACGATGGCTGAGGCAGAGAGCGTGGCGGCGGGCGGGGCGGCCGACGTCGTCGCGAGGTTGAAACGCCGCATCACCGACCACGCCTTGCCGCTGTGGTCGACTGTGGGGTGGGACGGCACGGCTGGCGGCTTCGTCGACCGGCTGCATGCGGACGGCAGTCCCGATCGTGCCGCCCCGCGCCGCCTCCTGGTGCAGGCGCGCCAGATTTATTGCTACGCCAAGGCGGCCCAGATGGGCTGGTATCCCGAAGGCCGCGCGATCGCGCTGAAGGGGCTGGATTACATGCTGGCCAAGGCGAAGGCGCCGGATGGCCGGCCGGGCTTCGTCTTCAGCCTGACGCCGGAGGGCGGTGTGCACGACCCGCTGCGCGACACCTATGGCCATGCCTTCGTGCTGCTCGCACTGGCAACCGCCTACGGCCTCGACCAGGACGCCCAGATTCGCGCCGAGATCGACGCGCTGCTGTCGTTCCTCGACACCCAGCTGCGCTCGCCGCATGGCGGCTTCCAGGAGGGCCTGCCGCCGTCGATGCCGCGCCGGCAGAACCCGCAGATGCATCTGTTCGAGGCGATGATCGCGTGCTTCGACGCGACGCACGATTTGTCGTTCCAGAACCGCGCCGGCGACTTCTTCGCGCTGTTCCTCGCCAACCTCTATGACAAGCAGACGCGTACCCTCAGCGAATATTTCGAGGAGGACTGGTCGCGGATCCCGCCGGTCAGCGTCGAGCCGGGACACCTCGCGGAATGGGTCTGGCTGTTGAAGGGTTTTGAGCGGATCACCGGCTGCCCAACGGGGCGTCCGCGCGGCGAGCTCTTGGCCTCGGCGCTGCGCTATCGCGACGTCACCGGCTGTCTGATCGACGAGGGCGATGCTGAGGGCAATATCCGCCGGCACACAAGGCGGCTGTGGCCGCAGAGCGAACTGGCGAAGGCCTGGATCGCGCAGGCCGAGTCGGGCGAATCCGGAGCTGCGGACGAGGCGCGTGCGGCGCTGGTGCTGCTGGAGCGGCACTATCTCAGCCATCCCGTGGCCGGCGGCTGGTACGACCAGTTCGACGGCGACGGCAATTCGCTGATCGCCACGATCCCGGCGTCGTCGTTCTACCATGTGCTCTGCGCGGTCACCGAAGCGGAGCAGGTGCTCAGCTAGGACCGCCTTCCTGGTCTGACGCGCTTTCTGCACACGTGGCTCCGCTCGAAAACGCCCGATATCCTCAGAGCCAGCGCTTGCGCCGCTTGAAGCTCTTCAAGTTCTTGAAGCTCTTGCGCTGGTCGCCGGCGCCGCCGAGGTAGAATTCCTTGACGTCCTCGTTGTCGCGCAGCTCGTCGGCGGAGCCGTCGAGCACCACCTTGCCCTGTTCCATGATGTAGCCATGGCTCGCGACCGAGAGCGCGGCGCGGGCATTCTGCTCGACCAGCAGGATCGTGACGCCGAGATCGCGGTTGATCTCCTTGATGATCGCGAACACTTCCTTGACGAGCAGGGGCGATAATCCCATCGACGGTTCGTCCATCAGGATCATCTTCGGGCGCGCCATCAGCGCGCGGCCGATCGCGAGCATCTGCTGCTCGCCGCCGGAGAGATAGCCGGCAAGGCCGGTGCGCTCCTTCAGGCGCGGGAAGTACTTGTACACCATGTCGATGTCGTCAGAGACCTCGCCGTCGCGCCGGGTGAAGGCGCCGAGCCGCAAATTCTCCAGCGAGGTCATGTCGGCGACGATGCGCCGGCCCTCCATCACCTGGAAGATGCCGCGGCGAACGATCTTGTCCGGATCGATGCCGTTGATACGCTGGCCCTCGAACAGGATCTCGCCGCGGGTGACTTCGCCGTCTTCGGTCTTGAGCAGGCCGGAGATCGCCTTCAGCGTGGTCGACTTGCCGGCGCCGTTGGCGCCGAGCAGCGCCACGATCGCGCCCTTCGGCACTTCGAGGCTGAGGCCGCGCAGCACCAGGATGACATCGTCATAGACGACCTCGATGTTGTTGACGCTGAGCAACGGCGGCGGCGGGACGGCCGTCGGCACCGGGCGGGCGGCTTCGAGGGTTTCGTTCATCTCGACTATTCTCCACTGTCGTCACCCGCGTTTCGTGCGCGACTGCGCACTCGAGCGGGTGACCCAGTATTCCAGAGACGCCAGCGATAAAATCGTGAGAGCGCGGCGTACTGGATCCCCCGCTTTCGGGGGGGTGACGATTGTTGTTGAGGCGGCGCAGGAGGCCGCCTCACGACCTCACCAGCCGAACCATTCCGGCTTGCGCGGCAGTTCGACGGTCTTCACCTTCTCGAGCTTGATGGTGCCCTTGCCCATCAGGTCGTTGATGTCGCCATCGGTCGCACCGGATACCTTGGCGCGATAGAGATCGACCTTTGTCGTCGGGCGATGATCCTTCTCGGTCCAGCTCGAGGGATTGCAGACGCCGTCCATGCCGGCCGGCACCCAGTCCTTCTTCTGGTAGAAGCCCTTGGCGACATTCTCGCCGGTGGCGCCGCCGTTCTTGGCGGCCCAATCCAGCGCTTCCTTCATGTAGAGCGCGCTGCAGACCGCGGCGATGTAGTGCACCGGGCGATAGACCTTGCCCGACGGATCGGACATCTTCGAGATCTCCATCACCGTCTTCATGCCGGGTGCATTGCCGCCCCAGCCGACCGCCGTGCGCAGCGGGAAGATCACGCCGTCGGCGGCATCGCCCGCGGTCTTGGCGGCGTTCTCATCCATGCCCCAGACGTTGCTGAGGAACTGGACGTCGACGCCGGCGGTCTTGCAGGCTTTCATGACCGAGATGTTGGAGGCCGCGGTGTTGCCGAGATAGGCGTAGTTGGCGCCGGAGCTCTTCAGGCTCAGGCACTGCGCCGAGTAATCGCCGGGCGACAGCGCGAACACCAGCGGCGGCAGCACCTCGAAGCCGAGCTCGGTCGCGAGCGCCTCGCCGGCAGCCTTCGGCGCGTTCGGATAGGGATGGTTGGCGCCCATGTGGACGAATTTGGGCTTGCCGGGCTTGCCCTTGGCCTTCCAGTCCTCGGCTGCCCAGGTCAGCTCGGCGCGCAGCGCGTCCGAGTAGCTCGGGCCGTAGAAGAAATTGTACGGCGCGGGCTTGGCCTTGCCGCTGGTGCCTTCGGGATCGGTCAGCGCGGCGGCATAGGAGCCCGACATGTCGGGGATCTTGTCCTGCGCGAGGAAGACGGTCAGCGCCTCGGTGTCCGCCGTGCCCCAGCCCATGATCGCCGCGACCTTGCCGTCGGGCGCCGACCACTTCTTGTACAGCGCGATCGCGCGCGGCACCTGGTAGCCGTAGTCGTTGCTGTCGACGTTGAGCTGCTTGCCGCCGACGCCGCCGTTCTTGTTGATCCAGGCGAAGGTATCGGCGACGCCCTGGCCATACGGCGTGCCGACGTCGGAGGTGCCGCCCGAGAGGTCCTGCAGATGGCCGATGGCGATCTGGGCCTGCGCGGTGGCGGCGGCGCTGCTGACCAGCAGCGCCAGGGAGACCGAGCTCAAAAGGGATCTAATCGTCATTGTTGTTTCCTCCTGCTTATTCGTTGAACCGAATTTGTGTTGCTCGATGCGTCAGTGCGAGAACGGATAAAGCTTCCAGTAGGCCTTGATCTGCCGCCAGCGGTGCGCGAGCCCGTCCGGCTCGAACATCAGAAAGCCGATGATGATCAGGCCGATCGCGATCTCGCGCAGGAAGGTGATGTTGTTGTTGAGCTGCAGCGCCTTGTCGATGGCGCCGCCCTTCAGCCACGCGCTCAGCCATTCCATCGATTCCGGCAGCAGCACCACGAAGGCGGTGCCCATCAGCGTGCCCATCACCGAGCCGGTGCCGCCGATGATGACCATCGCGAGGAACAGCACCGAGCGCTCGATGCCAAAACCTTCCTGGGAGACCACGAGCTGATAATGCGCGTAGAGCGCGCCGGCGATGCCGGCAAAGAAGGCGGCCAGCCCGAACGACAGCGTCCGGTACTTGGTGAGGTTGATGCCCATGATCTCGGCAGAGAGATAGTGGTCGCGGATCGCGACCAGCGCGCGGCCGTCGCGGGTGCGCATCAGGTTGGTGACGAGCAGATAGCTGACCACCATGTAGGCGAGCACGACGTAGAAATACTGCCGGTCGCCGCGCAGAGTGTAGCCGAAGATCGAGAACGGATTGGCGCTGGCCGGCACCGATCCGCCCGAGAACCATTCGGCGCGCGAGAAGAAGTCGAGCAGGATGTACTGCGCGGCGAGCGTCGCGATGACGAGGTAGAGCCCCTTCAGCCGCGCCGCCGGCACGCCGAAGATCAGGCCGACCAGCGCCGTGATCACGCCGGCGAGGGGAATTGCGAAGAACACCGGGACCGGCGCGTTGTTGGAGATGTAGGCCGAGGTGAAGGCGCCGAACAGGAAGAACGCCGCGTGGCCGATCGAGATCTGGCCGGTGAAGCCGACCAGGACGTTGAGGCCGAGGGCTGCGATCGCGAAGATCCCGATCTGGATCGCGATCGAGAGCAGATAGTTGGACAGCACCATCGGCGCAAAGCAGGCGAGCGCGATGCCCGCTATCGCGAAGTTGCGACTGGTTGCGGTCGGGAAGATCGTGGTGTCGGCCGCGTAGCTGGTGCGGAAATCGCCCGACGGGATAAGGGTGCTCGTTGCCATGGGGCTCTATTGTGCTCCCTGCCGGGGTAAAGTCATCGTCACGCCCCTTTTTGTCTGGGCATGATCGTTTCCGGAAACCGGCTTCCACTTTTCGGCGATCATGCCTAGACCCGCTCAATGTCCTTGGTGCCGAACAGGCCGTACGGCTTGATCATCAGGATGATGATCAGGACGTAGAACGGCGCGATTTCGTACAGATTGCCCCAGTGCAGATATTCGCTGTCGACATACTGGGCGACGTTCTCGAGCAGCCCGATGATGATGCCGCCGAGTACGGCGCCGCCGACCGAGTCGAGGCCGCCGAGGATCGCAGCCGGAAACACCTTGATGCCGTAGGCGGAGAGGCCGGACGACACGCCGTTGACGACCGCAACCACGACACCTGCAACCGCCGAGACCGTGGCCGAGATCGCCCAGGCCATCGCAAACACGCTCTTGACTGAGATGCCGAGGGATTGCGCGACCTGCTGGTTGAAGGCGGTGGCCCGCATCGCCAGGCCATATTTGGAGGCGCGGAAGAACCAGGCCATGCCGACCATCATGGCAAGCGAGACCACGAGGCTCATGACATAGACGGTTTGGATCTGCAGCCCGAACAGGCTGACCGCCTGGCTCTGGAATACGCGCGGGAACGGCTGCGGGTTGACGCCGAAGATCCACTTCAGCGCAGCCTGGAATACGGTCGACAGGCCGATCGTCACCATGATCACGGAGATGATCGGCTCGCCGATCATCGGCCGCAGGATCACGACCTGGATCGCGATGCCGAAGATGAACATGAACACCAGTGTGATCGGCATGCCGATCCAGAACGGCACCTGATACTTCGTCAGCAGCGCCCAGCACACCCAGGCGCCGACCAGGAGTAATTCGCCCTGCGCGAAGTTCACGACTTGCGTTGCCTTGTAGATCAGCACGAACGACATCGCGACCACGCCATAGAGCGTGCCGACCACGAGGCCGTTGACGATCAGCTGGATCAGGAACTGGGTGTTCATGGGAGGGCGTAGCTCCGGACGGCGCCAGCACCCTCTCCCCCTGTGGGAGAGGGTGGCTTCGCAACGCGAAGCCGGGTGAGGGGTTGTCTCCGCATCGGGATCGTGGAGAGAGGACCCCTCACCGAAGCGAGTTTTTGTCGACCGGCGGTGTTGCCCTCTCCCACAAGGGGAGAGGGCGCATTCACTGGCAGCGCGCTCCGTTCTCGCAGCCCGGTCATTCCGCAGCCTCCGCGATCGCCGCGCGGCCGAGATCGACGACCTCGAGCGTGGTGCGGACGCGCTGCGTGGTGCCGTCCTGGAAGCGGATCACGGTGTCGACGGGGATGCTGGCCTTGCCGCGGTAGATCGCCTCGATGATATCTGCGTATTTCTCGTTGATCACGCCGCGGCGGACCTTTCGGGTGCGCGTCAGCTCGCCGTCGTCGGCATCGAGCTCCTTGTACAGCAGCAGGAAGCGCGAGATGCGCTGCGCGGGCGGCAGGGTGGCATTGACCGTCTCGACCTCTTTCTTCAACAGCGCATAGACCTCGGGCCGCGAGGACAGGTCGGTGTAGGTCGTGAACGAGATCCGGTTCTTCTCCGCCCATTTCGAGATGATCGAGTAGCGGATGCAGATCATCGCAGCGAGCGCGTCACGGCCGGCACCGAGCACGACGGCTTCCGCGACATAGGGCGAGAACTTCAGCTTGTTCTCGATATATTGCGGCGAGAAGCGTTCGCCGCGTGAGGTCTCGGCGAGGTCCTTAATGCGGTCGATCACCACGAGCTGCCGGTTGTCGTTGTAATAGCCGGCGTCGCCCGAATGCATCCAGCCGTCCTTGATGTCGGCGACCGATGCCTCGGGGTTCTTGTAGTAGCCGTGGAACATGTTCGGATGCCGCACCACGATCTCGCCGACGCCGTTGACGTCGGCATTGTCGATGCGGATCTCGATGTTGTCGGCCATCGGAACGCCGGTGGTGTCGGGATCGACCTTGCCTTCGGGATGCAGTGTGTAGGCGCCGAGCAGCTCGGTCTGGCCGTACAGCGTGCGCAGCGGCACGCCCATCGCCTGGAAGAACTTGAACGTATCCGGCCCGAGCGCCGCGCCGCCGGTCGCCGCCGAGCGCAGCCGGGTGAAGCCGAGCCGGTCGCGCAGTGCACGGAACAGGAGCTGGTCGGCTAAGACAGAGCGCTTGCCCTCGGCGAGCGCCGCAAGCCCGGTCTTCATGCCGAGATCGTAGAGCCGCTGCTTGAACGGCGAGGCGTCCATCACGCCGGCGCGGACGTCGGCTGCGATCGATTCCCAGACCCGCGGCGCGAACAGCACGAAGGTCGGCGCGATCTCGCGGAAATCGTGCATCATGGTATCGGGCTCTTCGACGAAGTTGACCTTCATCCGGGAGAGCAGCGCTTTGCCGAGCGCATAAATCTGTTCCATGATCCAGGGCAGCGGCAGCACCGAGACATATTCGTCGTCCGGCCCCTTCGGGTCGAAGGAAAGATAGGTCGCGCAGTGCCGCAGCACGCGCCCGGCCGAGAGCATCGCGAGCTTCGGGTTGGCTGTCGTACCCGAGGTCGTGCAGAGGATCGCGACGTCGTCGCCCCTGGTTTGGTCGACCAGCCGGTCGTACAGGGTGGGCTCGCGCGCGGCGCGATCGCGACCCAAAGCAACGAGCTTGCTCGCCTCCATCAACCGCGGATCGTCATATTTGCGCATGCCGCGCGGATCGGAATAGACGATGTGCTTGAGGTTGGGCACCCGGTCGGCAAGGCCGAGCAGCTTGTCGACCTGTTCCTCGTCCTCGGCGAACACGAGCTTGGCCTCGCCATAGGTCAGGAGATAAGCAGCTTCCTCGTCCAGCACGTCGCGATAGAGGCCGAGGCTCATCGCGCCGATCGCGTGGCTAGCGATCTCGGCCGCGACCCAGTCCGGCCGATTGTCGCCGATGATGCCGATCACGTCGCCGCGACCGAGGCCGAGCTCGACCATGCCGAGCGCGAAATCATGGGTGCGGGTCTGATAGTCGTTCCAGGTGAACTCGTGCCACAGCCCGAAATCCTTCTCGCGCAGCGCGATCTCCTTGCCGTGCTCCCTGGCGTTGAGGCGCAGCATCTTGGGGAAGGTGTCGGCCTGCGCGACGCGACCGGCATAGTCCATCATGCCGCGCTCTCCCGCACTGCCGGCTTGTCGTCGGGATCGACCAGCACCTCGTCCTCTTCGCCGAGATAGGCGCGCTTGACGTGTGGATCGGCGAGCACGGTTGCCGGATCGCCCTCGGCGATCTTGCGGCCGAAATCGAGCACCATGACGCGGTGGGAGATGTCCATCACGACGCCCATGTCGTGCTCGATCATCATCACCGTCATGCCGAACTCTTCGTTGAGGTCAACGATGTAGCGCGCCATGTCTTCCTTCTCTTCGAAGTTCATGCCGGCCATCGGCTCGTCGAGCAGGATCAGTTGCGGCTCGAGCGCCATCGCGCGGGCGAGTTCGACGCGCTTACGCAGGCCGTAGGGCAGGGTGCCGGCGGTCGCCTTGCGCACCGATTGCAGATCGAGGAAGTCGATGATCTCCTCGACCTTGCGGCGGTGCTCCAGCTCCTCGCGGCGCGCGCCGGTCAGCCAGTACAGCGAGCCCGTGATGAAGTTGTTCCTCAGGAGGTGATGGCGGCCGACCATGATGTTGTCGAGCACGCTCATGTGGTGGAACAGCGCCAGATTCTGGAAAGTCCGGCCGATGCCGAGGCGGGGCCGCGCGTTCGGGGTGAGGCCGGTAATGTCCTGGCCGCGGTAGAACAGTTGGCCTTCGGTCGGCCGGTAGCGGCCGGAGATGCAGTTGACGATCGAGGTCTTGCCGGCACCGTTCGGGCCGATGATCGAGAACAGCTCGCCCTCGTTGACGCCGAAGCTGACTTCGGTCAGCGCGCGGACGCCGCCAAAGCGCAATGAGACTCCGCGCACCTCGAGACTGTTAGCCACCCTGTTCCCTCCAGATACGGGCGCTTTGGCGCGCTCTTTATCTTTCGCTTCGATCTCGATTCGATCTTACATGGGGCGCCGAAGGAAACCATCCGACTAATGATGCCGGCGTCCGGGAGCCATCGCTCGCCCCGATCGCCTGCGTCATGCGCGGTAACGCCGCACCCGCCTGCAAGCCCGTGTCCCGCGTCGTCCGCCTTCAGCGATCCATCGAAGCGCTGCGCGCGGCGTTACGCGAGGTGGCTCTGAATACGAGAAAGCGATAGGTTGAATTGTCATGTGCCCGACATTTGGTCAGGAATTTTCGCTGGCATTCCAGGCCCCGGGTCACCTGGCTTCGCGCACGGCGTTGCTGCGGTGCAATATCTTGGGTGGGATGCCGTCGCTAGAATGATTGCTGCTGATTACCTGAAGCGCATCGCCGCCTGGTCGCGCGAGCTGACCGAGCAAGAGATCGAGATCGCGCGCGCCGGCATTTCCGAGAAGTCCTACCGCGCCAACGAATTCATCTTCATGCGCGGCGACAATTTCCAGTACTGGACCGGCATCGTCACCGGGCTGGCCCGCATGGGCATCGTCTCGCGCGGCGGCAAGGCCGCGAGCTTCGCGGGCCTCACGGCGGGCGCGTGGTTCGGCGAGGGCACCGTGCTCAAGAACGAGCTGCGGCGCTACGACGTGGTCGCGCTGCGCGATACGCGCCTCGCGATGATGGATCGCCGGACCTTCGTCTGGCTGTTCGAGAACAGCGTCGGCTTCAACCGCTTCCTGGTGGGACAGCTCAACGAGCGGCTCGGCCAGTTCATCGCGCTGCTCGAATATGGCCGCACGCTGGACGCAACCGCACGGCTGGCGCGCTCGATCGCCTCGCTGTTCAATCCGATTCTTTATCCCGAGCTCACCCTGCATCTTGAAATCACCCAGGAGGAGATCGGGGCACTGTCCGGAATCTCCCGGCAGAACGCCAACCAGTGCCTGAAGCGGCTCGAGCGCGAGGGGCTGCTGCGGCTTGAATATGGCGGGGTCACGATCATCGAGCTCGACCGGCTGCGCCACTACGGCGAGTGAGCAGGCGGCCGACCGCATTCAACCGGGTTTTCAGGGCTTTAAGGCCCTGATTCCAAACGATTATGCCATTAGACTTGGAGGTGGCCGGGTGCTACAGACCGGCCTCGTCGGGATCGCGCGGTCTCGCGCTCTCTGGAGATGATATGACGGCTCAGGACTCAAAGCGGCGCGTTGCGCTGATCACCGGCGTCACCGGGCAGGACGGCGCCTATCTCGCCGAATATCTGCTCGGCCTCGGCTATACCGTGCATGGGATCAAGCGCCGCTCGTCCTCGTTCAACACCGCGCGCGTCGACCATCTCTACCAGGATCCGCATGCCGGCAACGTGCCGTTCCTGATGCACTACGGCGATATGACCGATTCGACCAATCTGATCCGGCTGATGCAGCAGATCCGGCCGACCGAGATCTACAACCTGGCCGCCCAGAGCCACGTTCAGGTCAGCTTCGAGAGCCCCGAATACACCGCCAACGCCGACGCTATCGGCGTGTTGCGCCTGCTGGAGGCGATCCGCATCCTCGGCATGGAAAAGGAGACCCGGTTCTACCAGGCCTCGACCTCAGAGCTGTACGGGCTGGTGCAGGAGGTGCCGCAGAAGGAGACCACGCCGTTCTATCCGCGCTCGCCCTATGGCGTCGCCAAGCTCTATGGCTACTGGATCACGGTGAACTACCGGGAGGCCTATGGCATGTTCGCCAGCAACGGCATCCTGTTCAATCATGAGAGCCCGATCCGCGGCGAGACCTTCGTGACGAGGAAGATCACCCGCGCCGTCGCCCGCATCGAGGTCGGCCTCGAGAACAAGCTCTACCTCGGCAATCTCGATGCCAAGCGCGACTGGGGCCACGCCCGCGACTATGTCGAGGGCATGCACAAGATCCTGCTGGCGGACGAGCCCGGCGACTTCGTGCTCGCGACCGGCGAGACGCGCTCGGTGCGCGAATTCGTCGAGTTGGCGTTTGCCGAGGTCGGCCGCAGCATCGAATGGCGCGGCAAGGGCGTCGAGGAGATCGGTGTCGACAAGGCGTCCGGCAATACGCTGGTGCAGATCGACCCGGCCTATTTCCGCCCGACCGAGGTCGATCTACTCATTGGCGACGCCAGCAAGGCGCGCGCCAAGCTCGGCTGGGCGCCCAAGACGCCGTTCGCGCAACTGGTGAAGGAAATGGTCGCCAGCGATCTCGTCGAGGCCAGGCAGGATGCGGCCAATGGCAAGCACGGCGTTTGAACTGAAGGGCAAGGCGGTTTTCGTCGCCGGCCATCGCGGCATGGTCGGCTCGGCGCTGATGCGCCGGCTGGCGCGCGAGCAGGCCGATCTGCTGACGGTGTCGCGCAGCGAGGTCGATTTGCGCGACCAGGCCGCGGTGAACGCCTGGTTTGCCGCGAAGCGGCCGCAGGCGGTGTTCCTCGCCGCCGCCAAGGTCGGCGGCATCGTCGCCAACAACACGCTGCGCGCCGAATTCCTTTACGACAATCTGGCGATCTCGGCCAACGTGATCCAGGCAGCCCACGCCAATGGCTGCGAGAAGCTGATGTTCTTCGGCTCGTCCTGCATCTATCCGCGCCTGGCGCCGCAGCCGCTGCGCGAGGACTCGATGCTGACCGGGCCACTGGAGCCGACCAACGAGCCCTATGCCATCGCCAAGATCGCCGGCATCAAGATGGCCGAGGCCTATCGCAGTCAGTACGGCGCCGATTTCATCAGCGTGATGCCGACCAACCTCTACGGTCCCGGCGACAATTATCATCCGGAGTACAGCCACGTCGTCGCCGCGCTGATCCGCCGCTTTCACGAGGCCAAGGTTTCCGGCGCTGCCGACGTCGTGGTGTGGGGCACCGGCAAGCCGCGCCGGGAATTCCTCTATGTCGACGATCTCGCCGACGCCTGCATCCATTTGATGAAGACCTATTCCTCGCCGGAGCTGGTCAATATCGGCACCGGGGAAGATATCACCATCGCGGAATTCGCCCGCGTCGTTGCAGCCACCGTCGGCTATCGTGGTGAGATCAGTTTCGACACCTCGCGCCCCGACGGCACGCCGCGCAAGCTGCTCGATGTCGGCCGGCTCGCCAAGCTCGGCTGGCGCGCCACCACCTCGCTCGAGGATGGCATCAAGCTCGCGTACCAGGCCTATCTGAACGAGACCAAACAGGCTGCGGAGTAGGTCGTAGCTCTCTCCATCGTCATTGCGAGGAGCGCAAGCGACGAAGCAATCCATCTGTCCGCAAGTGGCGAAATGGATTGCTTCGCTTCGCTCGCAATGACAGTTGTTGCGGTTACTTTGCCATCCGCGGCGGTGCCTTCGCCAGCGATGTCGCCATCGCCGAGATCAGCGGCTTCATGAAGAACGCATCGTTCGCCGGATAGATATCGGTGCGCAGGCCGTAGGTCTTCAGTTCATCCGACACCACGGGCCCGACGGAGGCGATCGGCGTCTGCTCCAGGCCCTCGCGCAATTGCGCCTCGCACTTGTGCGCCTGTGCCACCTCGAGCAGGCGGCGAACCTGTCCGGAGCTCGTCAGTGCGATCGCGTCAATTCGGCCCCGCGCCATCTCCTCGATCGCGGTGACGATGTTGGCGTCGGCAGCCTGTGCGTCATAGACATAGGGCAGCACGGTATCGACCTCGGCACCTTGCGCCTTGACCGCACCGATCAGCGTGGCGTGATCCTTGTCGGGGTAGAGCTGCAGCCCGAGCCGATGTCCCTTCAGGTCGAGCTTCGACAGCATCTCGGCAACGCCTTCCGAGGTCGGCTTCTCGGTGGTCATCTGCGGCTCCAGGCCGATCTCGCGCAGCGCCCGGCCGGGCTTGGGACCGCGGGCGAATTTGCGCGCCTTGCCGAGGCCGCCGACGAACTCCGCCTCGACCCCGATCCGGCGCACGACCTTCATCAACCGGCGCAGGCCTTCGCCGGTCATCAGCACGAGGTCGTCGAGCGGCCGCTCGATGGCGCGGCGAATCCAGGCCTCGATCGGTGCCGGATCCGGCGCATCGTGGATGGTGAACATCGGGCATTGCAGGACGTCGGCGCCCTGCTCGGCGAGCAGGCGGGAAAATTGCGCCTCCTCACGCGTCTCGAGGATCAGGATGCGGTAGCCGTTCAGCCGGTCAGCCATGATTGTCCCTAACAAACATTGTCGTCATTTGTTCGATTTGACCCCTGCGCCGGGATTGGCGCAAGGCCGCCAGCGGTGATAGACGGGGGCCGAAAATGACCGTTCCACGCAACTGCTCAAGCTTTGGTCAATTGGCATGCCCGACCATCAATTCGTTCTGACCCTGTCCTGTCCGGATCGACCGGGGATCGTCTCCGCGGTCTCGACCTTCCTGGCGCATAACGGCCAGAACATCCTCGACGCCCAGCAATTCAACGATGTCGAGACCGGCAAGTTCTTCATGCGCGTGGTGTTCACCGCGGCCGACCTCGCGGTCGGGCTGCCGGCGCTGCAGACCGGCTTTGCCGCGATCGCCGAACGTTTCGGCATGGATTGGCAGATGCGCGACCGCGCCAGCCGCCGGCGGGTGATGCTGCTGGTCTCCAAGTCCGATCACTGCCTGGTCGACATCCTCTATCGCTGGCGCACCGGCGAGCTCGAGATGATCCCGACCGCTATTGTCTCCAACCATCCGCGCGAGACCTATGGCTCGCTCGATTTCGGCGATATCCCGTTCCATCACCTGCCGGTGACCAGGGACACCAAGCGGCAGCAGGAAGACGCGGTGTGGAAGCTCGCCCAGGACACGAACACCGACCTCGTGGTGCTGGCCCGCTACATGCAGATCCTGTCGGACGAGATGTCGGCGCGGCTGTCGGGCCGCTGCATCAACATCCATCATTCCTTCCTGCCGGGCTTCAAGGGCGCCAAGCCCTACCACCAGGCGCATGAGCGCGGCGTCAAGCTGATCGGCGCCACCGCGCATTATGTCACCAGCGATCTCGACGAAGGGCCGATCATCGATCAGGACGTCGAGCGCATCAGCCATCGCGACACGCCCGAGGATCTCGTGCGCAAGGGCCGCGACATCGAGCGCCGCGTGCTGGCGCGGGCGATCCGCTACCATCTCGCCGACCGCGTCATCCTCAACGGGCGCAAGACCGTGGTGTTCGTGGACTGATCGCGGCGAAATCATCAGCGAGGATGCGCTCGACTAGGCCGCGCTCAGTGGGCTGCGCCCTGCGTGGTCGCCGCCGGCTTGGCGTCGTCGCCGCGGTCGGCCGCCGGCATCAGGCGCTTGCGCTCCCGTTCCTGCATGAACTTGTCATACTCGGGTGTGCCCGCCCGCGGCGGTGCGTCCGCAGGCAGACCGCCGGCCCAGGCCGGAATGTAGTCGGCCATGCCGGCCGAGACCTTTTGGTTCACGGTGCCGCATCCCCCGAGCGCGCAGGCCGCGAGCGCGAGGGCAGTCAGGACAGGGATGTGGCGTGTGAAAGTTGGCATTGGCGGCAGCATACAGCCCTGGTCTTTATGGATGATGATGTTGGGTGCGACCGTTCGGCTGCAATTGTGCTTGTTTGTTGACATCCGCGATTGATTTGTACGATCGTACAAATGAATCGAGGTCGCGGCCGGCCTAAGTCTATGAGACCGGTTCTCTTTGGGGGCGTTGAGTTTCGGGGAGGGCTTCTGGTATCCTGATACTTGTAGCTACGGCTGGGCCCGATCACGCCACGCGCGACACACGTCCATCGTCCGATTGACAATAGGGCGCTTCGAGACGCCTTGTCGCGTTGCGGCTTGGCCGCAACATGCTTGGGTTAAGGTTGAGGCAAGGGCCGGGCACTCGGCTCAAGGCAGAAGAATGGAAGGGGGAGGGATGTCGATGTTCAATCGTCGCAAGGTGTTGCTGTGGGGCGCCGCTTCGGCCGCGCTTTGCGGGTTTTGCGCCAACGTGCCGGCGCGGGCGGACGACGTCGTCAAGATTGGCCTGATCCTGCCGATGACCGGCGGCCAGGCCTCGACCGGCAAGCAGATCGACAATGCGATCAAGCTCTACATGCAGCAGAACGGCGACACCGTCGCCGGCAAGAAGATCGAGGTCATCCTCAAGGACGACGCCGCGGTGCCCGACAACACCAAGCGTCTCGCCCAGGAGCTGATCGTCAACGACAAGGTCAATTTCATCGCCGGCTTCGGCGTGACGCCGGCCGCGCTTGCGGCCGCAAAGCTTGCCACGGAGGCGAAGATCCCGGAAGTCGTGATGGCGGCCGGCACCTCGATCATCACCGAGCGCTCGCCCTATATCGTGCGCACCAGCTTCACGCTGGCGCAATCCTCCACCATCATCGGCGACTGGGCGGTCAAGAACGGCATCAAGAAGGTCGCGACGCTGACCTCCGACTATGCGCCGGGCAACGACGCGCTGACCTTCTTCAAGCAGCATTTCACCGCCGGCGGCGGCGAGATCGTCGAGGAGGTCAAGGTCCCGCTCGCCAATCCCGACTTCGCGCCGTTCCTGCAACGCATGAAGGATGCCAAGCCCGACGCGATGTTCGTGTTCGTGCCGGCGGGGCAGGGCGGCAACTTCATGAAGCAATTTGCCGAACGCGGACTCGACAAGATCGGCATGAAGGTCATCGGTCCCGGCGACGTGATGGACGACGATCTGCTCAACAACATGGGCGATGCCGCGCTCGGTGCGGTGACCGCGCATCTCTATTCGGCGGCGCATCCCTCCCAGATGAACAAGGATTTCGTCGCCGCCTACAAGAAGGCGTTCGGCAACCGTCCGGGCTTCATGGCGGTCAGCGGCTATGACGGCATCCATCTGATCTACGAGGCGCTGAAGAAGACGGGCGGCGATACCAACGGCGACAAGCTGATCGAGGCGATGAAGGGTATGAAGTGGGAGAGCCCGCGCGGTCCGATCTCGATCGATCCGGAAACCCGCGACATCGTGCAGAACATCTACATCCGCAAGGTCGAGAAGGTCGACGGCGAGCTCTACAACGTCGAGTTCGCGACCTTCGAGGCCGTCAAGGACTCCGGCAAGACCAAGAAGTGACGCGCGAAGCTCCGCCTCCCTCCACGTCATGGCCGGACAAGCCGGCCATGACGTTCCACTTGACGTGTGTCCTTTGCGTCCTCTCGGCTGAGCTGACTTGATGGCCTCTATCCTCACCAACCTGTTCGACGGCGTCGCCTACGGCATGCTGCTGTTCGTGCTCGCCTGCGGGCTGGCGGTGACACTCGGGCTGATGAACTTCGTCAATCTCGCGCACGGCGCCTTCGCGATGGCCGGCGGCTATATCTGCGCCGTGCTGGTCAATCAGTCCGGCTGGCCGTTCTTCGCGGCGCTGCCGCTCGCCTTTGTCGGCAGCGCCGTCATCGGCATCGCGTTGGAGCGCACGCTGTACCGCCATCTCTACAGCCGCAGCCATCTCGATCAGGTGCTGTTCTCGATCGGTCTGGTGTTCATGTCGGTCGCGGCGGTCGACTACATCATGGGATCGTCGCGGGTCTTCATCAAATTGCCGGCGGCGTTGGAAGGCCAGATCGACCTGTTCGGCGTCGGCATCGGCCGCTACCGGCTGATGATCGTCGTGATCTGCGGCCTGCTCACGCTGGCGCTACAGCTGATCCTCGCCAAGACGCGGTTCGGCAGCCGGCTGCGCGCTGCGGTCGACGATCCGCGTGCCGCGATCGGACTCGGCATCAACGTACCGCAGGTGTTCGCGTTCACATTCGCTTTCGGCTGCGGCCTCGCCGGCCTCGGCGGTGCGCTGAGCGCGGAGATCCTGGGGCTCGATCCGTACTTCCCGCTCAAATTCATGATCTACTTCCTGATCGTGGTGACGGTCGGCGGCTCGTCCTCGATCACCGGGCCATTCTTCGCCTCGCTGCTGCTCGGCATCGCCGACGTCGCCGGCAAATATTACGTGCCCAAGCTCGGCCCCTTCGTGATCTACACGGTGATGATCGTGATCCTGCTCTGGCGTCCGAACGGCCTGTTCGGCCGCACCGCGGCGCGGTGAGACGGTCGTGAGCGCGCTGTCCGACGTCTCCACTCATGCGATGGCCAGCGCGCGCTGGCGGATCAGCGAGGTCGCATTCTGGGTGCTGGCGCTCGCCTGTGCGTTCCTGTTCCCGTCGCGCTATCTGATCATGACCGATATCGTGCGGCTCGGCCTGTTCGCGCTGTCGCTCGACCTGATCCTCGGCTACGCCGGCATCGTCTCGCTCGGCCATGCTGCGTTCTTCGGCGTCGGCGCCTATTCGGCCGGCTTGCTGGCGCTGCACGGCATCATCAACGAGCCGGTCATCGCGCTGGTCGCCGCCGGTCTCGTCGCGGCGGTGCTCGGCTTTCTGACCAGCTTCCTTGTCATCCGCGGCGTCGACCTGACCCGTCTGATGGTGACGCTCGGCATCGCGCTGCTCTTGGAAGCGCTCGCCGAGCGCTTCTCCGATATCACCGGCGGCACCGACGGCCTGCAGGGCATCGAGATGCAGCCGATCCTCGGGCTGTTCACCTTCGATATGTTCGGCAAGACCGGGTTCTTCTACTCGCTGATCGTGCTGTTCACCCTGTTCCTGCTGGCGCGACGCGTGGTGCATTCGCCGTTCGGCTTGTCGCTGCGCGCGATCAAGAACAATCCGCTGCGCGCGGCCGCGATTGGCGTGCCCGTCAATCGCCGCCTGATCGCGATCTACACGCTGGCCGCCTTCTACGCCGGGATCGCCGGCGCGCTGTTCACTCAGACCACGGCGCTCGCCTCGCTTGACGTATTCGCCTTCGAGCGCTCTGCCGACCTGATGCTGGTGCTCGTGATCGGCGGTACCGGCTATCTCTATGGCGGCCTGATCGGCGCCGTCGTGTTCAAGATGCTGCAGGAGCTTTTTCAGAGCATCACCCCGCAATACTGGCTGTTCTGGATCGGCCTCGTGCTGGTGGTGATCGTGATGGTCGGCCGCGCGCGCATCCATCGCTGGGTGCTGTTCGTGCCGAACCTGATCATCCGCCAGTTCGCCGGCCGCAAGGCCGCCGTCGCCGTGCCGGAGAGCGACGTGTCATGACGATCGCGCTCGAAACCCGTGGCCTTGAAAAATCTTTCGGCGGCCTTCGCGTCACCCGCGACCTCTCGCTGAAGGTGATGCAAGGCGCTCGCCACGCGCTGATCGGGCCGAACGGCGCTGGCAAGACCACCGTCATCAACCAGCTCACCGGCGTGCTGACCCCGAACAGCGGTCGTATCCTGCTCGAAGGTGCCGACATCACCGGCCTCTCCGTGCACAAGCGGGTGCTGCGCGGGCTGTCGCGCACCTTCCAGATCAACCAGCTCTATCCCGATTTGACCCCGCTCGAAACCATCGGCCTTGCCGTCTCCGAACGGATGGGCCGCGGCGGCGACTGGTGGCGGCGGATGGGGACGCGCGACGACGTCAATGCCGAGATTGCCGAGATCCTGTCGCACTTCCATCTGCTCGACGTGATGACGGAGCTCACCGCGACATTGCCTTACGGCAAGCAGCGCCTGCTCGAGATAGCGGTCGCGATTGCGGCGAAACCGCGGGTGCTGCTGCTCGACGAGCCCGCGGCCGGCGTCCCCGAAAGCGAGCGCCACGATATCCTGGCGGCGGTCGCGGCGCTGCCGCGCGACGTCACCGTGCTGCTGATCGAGCACGACATGGACCTCGTGTTCTCCTTCGCCGACCGCATCTCGGTGCTGGTCAATGGCGGCCTGCTCACCGAGGGCGCGCCCGACGAGGTCGCGCGCGATCCGCAGGTAAGGGCGGTCTATCTCGGCGAGGCGGCCGATGCCTGATCTGCTCTCCATCCAGGGCCTGCGCGCCGGATACGGCGAGGCCGTGGTGCTGCCCGACATGTCGCTGGCGCTCGCCGACGGCCAGGTGCTCGCGCTGCTCGGCCGCAACGGCACTGGCAAGACCACGCTGATCAATTCGATCGTCGGTATCACCAGCCGCTTCGGCGGCAGCGTGGCGCTCGCAGGCCGCGACATCACGGCGCTGCGCCCCGACCAGCGCGCCCGCGCCGGGATCGGCTGGGTGCCGCAGGAGCGCAACATCTTCCGCTCGCTGACGGTGGAAGAGAACATGACCGCGGTGGCGCAGCCCGGGCCGTGGACGGTCGAGCGGGTGTACGAGATGTTTCCGCGGCTGAAGGAGCGGCGCAGCAATTTCGGCAACCAGCTGTCGGGTGGCGAGCAGCAGATGCTGGCGATCGGCCGGGCGCTGACCTTGAATCCCAAGGTGCTGCTGCTCGATGAGCCGACCGAAGGCCTCGCGCCGATCATCGTTGAGGAATTGTTAAAGGCGATCGGAACCATCACCCGTTCGGGCGGCATCTGCTCGATCATCGTCGAGCAGAACGCGCAAAAGATTCTGGGGCTGGCCGACCGCGTTGTGATATTGGAACGCGGCACGATCGTGCATGATGCGGCAAGCAGCGCGCTGAAGGCCGATCTCTCCGTCCTCGAGCGCCATCTCGGCGTCGCCGGGACCAAAAAACACTGACGACCTCAGGGAGTTCATCATGCAGCGAACCAAGCCTCCGTTCCGCGCCGACGAGGTCGGCAGCCTGTTGCGGCCGCCGAGGATCAAGGAGGCCCGTGCCAGGCTGGAGAAGGGCGAGATCTCGGCCGACGAGCTGCGCAAGGTCGAGGACATGGAGATCGAGAAGGTCGTGCACAAGCAGGCTTCGGTCGGCCTGAAGCTTGCGACCGACGGCGAGTTCCGCCGCTCCTGGTGGCATTTCGATTTCCTCAGCCATCTGACCGGCTGCGAGCTGTTCCACCCCGACATGGGCATCCAGTTCGCCGGCGTGCAGACCCGGCACGACGCCATCAGGGTGATCGGCAAGCTCGACTTCTCCGATCAGCATCCGATGCTCGATCACTTCAGGTTCCTGAAGAAGTATGCCGACCAGGCGCATGTCACGCCGAAGATGACGATCCCCTCGCCGGCGGTGCTGCACTTCCGCGGCGGCCGCAAGCTGATCTCCAAGGATGTCTATCCGGACCTCGAGGAGTTCTATCAGGATCTCGGCAAGACCTATCGCAAGGCGGTGAAGGCATTCTACGACGCCGGGTGCCGCTACCTGCAGTTCGACGACACGGTGTGGGCCTATCTGTGCTCGCCAGAGGAGTTGCAGAAGTCGCGCGACCGTGGCGACAATCCCGATGGCCTGCAGGAGATCTACGCGCGCGTCATCAATTACGCGATCGCCGATCGTCCTTCCGACATGGTGATCACGACCCATGTCTGCCGCGGCAATTTCCGCTCGACGTGGATTTCCTCCGGCGGCTACGAGCCGGTTGCCGAGACCATGCTGGCCGGCACCAATTACGACGGCTACTTCCTTGAATATGATTCCGACCGCGCCGGCGGCTTCGAGCCGCTGCGCTTCCTGCCGAAGGGCAACAAGGTCGTGGTGGTCGGCGTCATCACCTCGAAGTTCGGCGAGCTCGAGAAGAAGGACGACATCAAGCGGCGGCTCGAAGAGGCGGCGAAGTTCGCCCCGATCGAGCAGCTCGCGGTGTCCCCGCAATGCGGCTTCGCCTCGACCGAGGAGGGCAACATCCTCTCCGAGGAAGAGCAGTGGGCCAAGCTGCGGCTTGCGGTCGAGGTCGCGAACGAGGTGTGGGGGAAGTAGGCCCGGCCATATCCCAATCGTCATTGCGAGGAGCGATAGCGACGAAGCAATCCATCTTTCCCTTTGTGGAGACGTGGATTGCTTCGCTGCGCTCGCAATGACGGGTGAGGGGGCCGCTTCATTGCTCCGCCAGATAGACCTCGCCGAGCAGCGAGGAATTCGACCACGGCACCTGCTTGCCCTTGGTTGCGGCGACAACCTCGGCGCGGACCCGCGTCAGCATCTGCTGCACCTCGAGGCCGGGCGTGCCGACATGGCGCGACAACGCGGCCGAAAACGGGCTGTTGGCGCCTTCACCGTCGAGCGCGACCTGGCCCGGCGCGGTCGCGAACGCGATCAGCGTGCCGGCGCCGAGCGTCGAGCCTGACCCGAGCGTAGCGGGGGCGGCAAGGCCGGAGCCGGCCTCGATGCCGCGGCTCGGGCCGGCGGATGCCACCTGCGGCGCCATCGGATTGTTGCGGCAGGCATCGAGGATCAGGATGTTGGTGCGGATCTGATCGTCGAGGCCGGCCATGATCGTATCCATATCGACCATCGCGTCGGTCATGCGCCCGCCTGCCTTGAACTCGATATCGACAGGCACGAGGTAATTGCGGCCGTCGACCTGCACGCCATGGCCGGCATAGTAGACCACGGCGATCTGCGACCGCGTCGCCTCGCGCAGGAAGTCGTGGATCGTCGTCTGCATGGCATTGCGGTCGAGATCGAGACCTTCCGAGACGGTGAAGCCGATGTCGCGCAGGCTCCTGGCAATGGCGCGCGCGTCGTTGGGCGGATTGGGCAGCGCCTTCACATGCGCATAGGCGCCGTTGCCGATCACGAGCGCGACGCGCCGGCCGGTCGCTGCGGCCTGCACGCGTGCCGCCGGTGCGGCCGGATTAGCTGCGGCGGGCGCCGGCGGTGGTGCGGGAGCCGGGCTGCTCTCGGCGGCAGGCGCTGCTGCAGTCTTGCGCGGGGCTGCGTCGGCCTCCTTCAGCAGTGCGAGCCGCACTTTCGCGGTGGCCTGGTTGGCTTTGCTACCGGCGTCGGAGGCGACGCCCTCGATCACCACAGCGTAGTCTTCCTTGGCGTGCGCCGCGTCGCCCTTCGCTTCATAGGAGAGACCGCGCTGGGTGTAGGCCGAGATCAGCACGCTGCCGGGCGGCGTCATGATGTTGACGGGCGCCTTCGCCTTCGCGAGCCGGATCGCTTCCGTCGTGTCCGCGATCGCGCGCGCGATGTCGCCCTTGGCGCGCCAGATCACGGCGCGGCGGATCAAGGGCTGCGGCAGCGACGGATCAATCCTGACGGCCTCGTTGATGTCGGCGAGTGCGCCATCGAGATCGCCGAGCGCCTGCTTCGACGCGCCGCGGTTCTGATAGGAGAACGCCGACCTCGGATCGGCCTTGATCGCCGCGTCATAGTCGGCAATCGCCTTGGCGTAGTCACCCTTGCCGCGATAGGCGTTGCCGCGGTTGTGATAGATGATGCCGCTCGGCGGCCCCATCCGCAGCGCGTCGTTGAAGTCGGCGATCGCGATGTCGTACTCGCCCTTGTCGTAATAGGCCGAGCCGCGCAGATTGTAGACGGCGGTGCTGGGCTTGAGGCGCAGCGCCTCGGTTGCGTCCGCAATCACCTGCGGGTAGTTGCCCTTCTTGTTCCAGCCGACCGCGCGCCAGAAGTAGATGGTCGCGAGCTTCTCGCCGGAAAACACCTTCAGCGCGATGATCTTGGTGCAGGCGTCGATCATCTGGTCGGCGGGCGTCGTGTCGGTCGTGCAGAGCGGGCCGAGCTGGGCGCGCGTCTGGGCGAAACCGGGCGCCGACCACAAAACGGCAACAAGCAGGCAGGGGATCAGGAGCAGGCGGCGCATCGGTCATCCGGGCATGGTGGCCGTCATGGTCGACGGCGACGGCGGGGTGGTTCTGGAGGCGATCATGAATGTTTGGTGATCGGGCGGTAGAGGGGGTTCAACTGGTGGGATAATGATGGTAAGACCCCGCCGCACACTATCTCTGCCCACTTTTGTCCCACTTGCTGCAGCTGCCCACCGGGCGTCATGAAGAACGACGAAATCCTCAGCCAGATCACGGATTTCTGCCGCCGTTCCGATATGGCGGAGACGACGTTCGGCCGCCGTGCCGTCAATGACGGCAAGCTGGTACACCGGCTGCGCGAGGGCAAGCGCATCACCATCGATACGCTCGACCGTATCAATGGCTTCATCGCGACCTCGACGCCGGGCGGCGTGGCGCCGCCCCGCGGCCTGGTGGTTCCGCCGGAAAAGCGCGATCCCAGGGGCAATTTCCGCTTCTTCGAGAACCGCCAGCGCTATCTGCTGTTCGTGCACACCTGCAGCGAGAAGCGGGTGATCGCCGACCGGGTCGCGCTGGAACTGGCCGCGATCCACCCCCGGCCGCCGGCGCTGCGGGTGTTCGACGCCGGAATGGGCGACGGCACCGTGCTGGCACGGGTCCTGCGCGCGATGCATGGCCGCTTCCCACATATGCCGTTCTATGTCGCCGGCAAGGAACTGAGCCTGGAGGACGTTCGCCTCACCCTGGACAAGGTCCCGGACCGTCTGTTCGAGCACCCGGCCAGCGTCTTCGTGTTCACCAACATGTATTACGCCGAGGCGCCCTGGCTGACGCCCAAGAACTCCACCGCGGCCGCCAGCATGATCTGGCACGAGGTGGCCCTGCGGGGTGCCTCCTCGGGTGAATTCGAGGCCCAGATCGCGGAACTCGGTCCGTTCCTGGAGCAGAATTGGCGAGCGAACCTGAGCCCCGGCAATGCGATGCCGATTTACGAGCGGCCGGTGGCGCTCGTGCTGTACCGGGACGATCACCGCTTCCTGCTCGATTCCATCATTCCGCGGGCCGGCCGCACCGAGGCCAATTTCGACCTCGTGATCGCCTCGCAACCCTACCGCGCGAAGTCCTCGGTGAACTTCCGCGCCAAGCGGATCATCGCGCCGCTGGCCCGCGCACTGCGCGGCGGCGGGCGGCTGATAGGAATCCACTCCCACGGAAGCGATCCCGGGCTTGAAATGATTCAAGCCGTGTGGCCCGGAGAAAATCCTTTCGCCGTCAGCCGTCATGAGATACTGCGCGCGGTGAAATACGAGTTGGGCTCGGCGGGTCGCGAGCTGAACTTCAATGCCTACGCCGATAATCGCTCGATCTTCCGATATGATATGGAAGCGCTGCCTAATGAGGTGACCGGCTCGATCGGAACCTCGACGGCCTTTGCAGCGTGGAATGCCGCGGTGTATGTCGCGCAGATCGAAGATGAGCGGTTGGTCGAAACGACCGAAAACGGACGAGCTCTCGAGGCCACACGCGAAGTTCTCCGCAAACACAACGGGCTGTGGTTCTACGACGAATCCTACGTCATCTCACGGCGACGAGACTGACATGCCGGGGACATATTCACCAACCAACGTCGGACTTCGACGAAACAAGGGGTTTGCTTGATGCGCGCGTCTTATCTCTTCACCAGCGAGTCGGTCTCGGAAGGCCATCCGGACAAGGTCTGCGATCGTATCTCGGATGAGATCGTCGATCTGTTCTACCGCGAGGGACCGAAAGCGGGCATCGACCCGTGGCAGATCCGCGCGGCCTGCGAGACGCTCGCGACCACTAACAAGGTGGTGATCGCCGGCGAAACGCGCGGCCCGAGTTCGGTTACCAACGAGCAGATCGAGGGCGTCGTGCGCGGCGCGATCAAGGACATCGGATACGAGCAGGACGGCTTCCACTGGAACACCTGCGACATCGAGATCCTGCTGCATCCGCAGTCGGCCGACATCGCGCAGGGCGTCGACGCGCTGCAGCCGGGCGAGGTCAAGGAAGAGGGGGCCGGCGACCAGGGCATCATGTTCGGTTACGCCACCAATGAGACGCCGGACCTGATGCCGGCGCCGATCTTCTACGCCCACAAGATCCTGCGGCTGATCTCCGAAGCGCGCCACTCCGGCAAGGAGAAGGTGCTGGGTCCGGACTCCAAGAGCCAGGTCACCGTGCAGTACGAGAACGGCAAGCCGGTTGGCGTCCGCGAGATCGTGGTCTCGCACCAGCATCTGGTCGAGGACCTCACCTCCAACCAGATCCGCGACATCGTCGAGCCGTATGTGCGCGAGGCGCTGCCGAAGGAGTGGATCAACGGCAAGACGATCTGGCACATCAATCCGACCGGCAAGTTCTTCATCGGCGGTCCGGACGGCGACTCCGGCCTGACCGGCCGCAAGATCATCGTCGACACCTATGGCGGCGCGGCTCCGCATGGCGGCGGCGCGTTCTCCGGCAAGGATCCGACCAAGGTCGACCGCTCGGCTGCTTACGCTGCGCGCTACGTCGCCAAGAACATCGTCGCGGCCGGTCTTGCCGACCGCTGCACGCTGCAGCTCGCCTACGCGATCGGCGTGGCGCGTCCGCTGTCGATCTACATCGACACCCACGGCACCGGTAAGGTGTCGGAGGACGAGCTCGAGAAGGCGGCGGCCAAGGCGATGGATCTGACCCCGCGCGGCATCCGCAGCCATCTCGACCTCAACCGCCCGATCTACGCGCGCACCTCGGCCTACGGCCATTTCGGCCGCACGCCGGACAATGAGGGCGGCTTCTCCTGGGAGAAGACCGATCTCGTCGAGCCGCTGAAGCGCGCGCTCTGACACTCGTGCCATTCCGGGGCGCTCGCGGGAGCGAGCGAACCCGGAATCCTTAATCCTCACTTCCAGATTCCGGGTTCGCCGCTGCGCGGCGCCCCGGAATGACCAGTTCAACAACAGGACGCTCAAATGAACGCCCCCACGAAGCCCGGCTTCACCGACTACATCGTCAAGGACATTGCGCTCGCCGATTTCGGCCGCAAGGAAATCTCGCTGGCCGAGACCGAAATGCCCGGCCTGATGGCCACCCGCGAGGAGTTCGGCCCCAAGCAGCCGCTGAAGGGCGCGCGCATCGCGGGCTCGCTGCACATGACGATCCAGACCGCCGTGCTGATCGAGACGCTGGCCGCGCTCGGCGCCGACATCCGCTGGGTCTCCTGCAACATCTATTCGACCCAGGATCACGCCGCTGCGGCAATCGCCGCCGCCGGCATTCCGGTGTTCGCCGTGAAGGGCGAGACGCTGACCGAGTACTGGGACTACACCGCCAAGCTGTTCGACTGGCATGGCGGCGGCACCCCGAACATGATCCTCGATGACGGCGGCGACGCCACCATGCTGGTACATGCCGGCTACCGCGCCGAGCAGGGCGACACTGCCTTCCTCGACAAGCCGACCTCCGAGGAAGAGGAGATCTTCTACGCGCTGGTCAAGCGCCTCCTGAAGGAGAAGCCGAAGGGCTACTTCGCCGAGATCGCCAAGAACATCAAGGGCGTCTCGGAGGAGACCACCACGGGCGTGCATCGTCTCTACGAGATGGCCAACAAGGGCACGCTGCTGTTCCCGGCGATCAACGTCAACGACAGCGTCACCAAGTCGAAGTTCGACAACCTCTATGGCTGCCGCGAGTCGCTGGTCGACGGCATCCGCCGCGGCACCGACGTGATGCTGTCGGGCAAGGTCGCGATGGTCGCGGGCTTCGGCGACGTCGGCAAGGGCTCGGCTGCCTCGCTGCGCCAGGCCGGCTGCCGCGTCATGGTCTCCGAAGTCGATCCGATCTGCGCGCTGCAGGCGGCGATGGAAGGCTATGAGGTCGTGACGATGGAAGACGCGGCTCCCCGCGCCGACATCTTCGTCACCGCCACCGGCAACAAGGACATCATCACCATCGACCACATGCGCGCGATGAAGGATCGCGCCATCGTCTGCAACATCGGTCACTTCGACAACGAGATTCAGATCGCGAGCCTTCGCAATCTGAAGTGGACCAACATCAAGCCGCAGGTCGACGAGATCGAATTCCCCGACAAGCACCGCATCATCATGCTGTCGGAGGGCCGCCTCGTGAACCTCGGCAATGCGATGGGCCACCCGTCCTTCGTGATGTCGGCCTCGTTCACCAACCAGACGCTGGCGCAGATCGAACTCTGGGCCAACAACAAGGACGGCAAGTACGCCAAGAAGGTCTACGTGCTGCCGAAGACGCTCGACGAGAAGGTCGCCCGCCTGCATCTCGCCAAGATCGGCGTCAAGCTGACCGAGCTGCGCAAGGACCAGGCCGACTATATCGGCGTCAAGCAGGAAGGTCCGTACAAGTCGGATCACTACCGCTACTGAGCTGCGCTGACTGCGATCGATGAAATGAAGAGCCCCGGCATCGTCCGGGGCTTTTTGCTGGGCGACGCGCCCGCAACAGATCGGTTGTGGTCGACGCTCTTACGTCACCAAATCCACCTCCGTCGTCCCTGCGAAAGCAGGGACCCATACGCCGCGGCGGATATTGTTGCAGGGACTCGTCGTTCCAACACCGCCAACAATGAGCGATTGTGGTTATGGGTCCCTGCTTTCGCAGGGACGACAGTGAGTTTGTTGCCCGGTCTGCGAGTCATACCGTCCGCATTCGTGCGACATGGTCTGCCCGAGCTGTGCTTGTCGTTCCGCCCTCTGATGAACAGAGGGCGCCGTAGTCCCCGTCACTCCGCCTTACGCGCCGTGCCGTGTCCGAGCTGCCGCGAGATCTCGCCGGCGCAATCGCGCAGCGCGGCTGCGATCGCGCTGTCCCAGCCGGCGTCGAAGGTGCCTTCCGGGCCCATCGCTGTTATGACCAAAGCGACGTGGCCGGCGTGATCGAACACCGGGGCGGCGAAGGCGTTGACGCCTGGCAAGGGATCGCCGATCGCGCGCGCGAGACCGCGACTCTGGACCTCGGCAAGCATCTCCGTGTTCTTCGCGCTGATGGTCTCGCGCTTCGGATTGTAGCCGACGCCGAGCCGATCGAGGCCGCTCTCGAGCGCGGTCTTGACGGCGTTCGGCGGCATGAAGGCGGCGAAGGCGCGGCCGGTCGCGGTCTCGAGCAGCGCCACCACCGATCCGACGCGCATCGCGATATGCACGGGGTGGCTCGGCTCCTCGAGCCGCACCACGGTCGCGCCGTGGGTGCCCCACACCGACAGCGACACCGCATGATTGATACTGTCGGCGAGCGCGGCGATCTTGGGCGTCGCGATCCGCACCGCGGACTGCCGGCGCAGGCTGATCAGGCCGAGCTCGAGCGCCAGCGCCCCGATCTCGTAGCGGCCGGTGGTCTCGTCCTGCTCGATCAGGCCGATGCGCGAAAAGCTGACGAGATAGGGATGCGCCTTGGCCGGCGGCATGCCGGCCTCGCGCGCGAGATCGCGCAGCATCATCGGCTCGCCGCTGCGGGCGAGCGCGCGAAGCAGCTCTCCGCCGACCTCGATCGATTGTATGCCGCGGCTTTCTCTCGTCATGTGGCCCTGTTCGTGTTCGCGCTTTGGCAATTAGCAGGAAACCATGCGGACTGCGAGACACGGGGCGCGGGACGTTCTCGCAACCACATTCGTCCCCACTCCGTCATCCCCGCACAAAGGCGAAGCCTTTGTCGCTGGAGGTGCGAGCTCTTGCGAGCCTCGAAGGATGCACGGCCCGGCTGGTGGCCGTCGATCCTTCGAGACGCCGCTCCGCGGCTCCTCAGGATGACGGGACTTCCTGCGCCGAGCCGGCGATGTGCTTGCCCGCGATGTAGCCGAAGGTCAGCGCGGGGCCGAGCGTGATGCCGGCGCCGGGATAATTGCCGCCCATGATGCTCGCCATGTCGTTGCCGGCGGCATAGAGGCCGGCGATCGGCTGACCGTCGGCGTCGAGCGCGCGAGC
The DNA here is from genome assembly GCF_007993935.1 of Bradyrhizobium macuxiense. GTDB lineage: Bacteria > Pseudomonadota > Alphaproteobacteria > Rhizobiales > Xanthobacteraceae > Bradyrhizobium > Bradyrhizobium macuxiense_A. The sequence continues at coordinate 252,742 of NZ_VITY01000007.1, forward strand.
ATTGGCGTCGGTGCGGATGCCGGCATAGGTGCCGAGATCGCCGATCACCATCTTGATGGCGTAGAACGGCCCGTGCTGGATCGGCGCGATGCACGGATTGGGTCCGTGCAGCGCGTCGCCCTGATAGCGGTTATAGGCGCGCGAGCCCTTGCCGAAGGCGGGATCGCGCCCCTCGGCCGCGGTCGTGTTGAACTCGGCGACGGTCACCTCGAACGCCCCGGCGTCGATGCCGGCCTGCGCGGCGAGCTCTGCGAGCGTCGCGCCGCGCTTGAGATAGCCGGTCTTCAGATGATGGCCGAGCGGCATCGGGCGCGGCGGCACACAGCCGAGACCGTATTTGCGCAACGTCTCGTGATCGCAGACGAGATACGCCGCGATCTCCTCGCCGGGCGTCGCCGCCCTGATCATCGCCTGCACGAAGTCGTGATAGGAATTGCCCTCATTGGCAAAGCGCTTGCCGTCAGCCATGACAGCGATCACGCCCGGCTTGGCGCGATCGATGAAGTGCGGCATCACGCCCTTCGAGCCGTCCTTGCGCGTGGTGACCGAGACCGGCACCCAGGCCGCGGCATTCGGCAGCGAGTCCTCGACGCGGCCGCCGGCGGATTCCGCAAGCCGCAGCCCGTCGCCGGTGTTGCCGACAGGACCCGGCGAATAATGTTCCTTGCCGGTCGGTGCATGCGGAAACATCTTCTGCCGCCGCGCGACGTCATGCGGGAAACCGCCGCAGGCGAGCACCACGCCGCGTTTGGCGTTGACGCGGACGGCGCGGCCCTCGCGCACGACGATTGCGCCGCGCACCACGCCGTTCTCGACGATCAACTCGCGCACCGGCGAATTGAGCCAGAGCGGGATCTTGAGGTCGAACGCGGATTTCGCCAGCCGGCCGGCGAGCGCGTTGCCGTTGGTCAGCGTCATGCCGCGGCCGTTGCGCATCACGTCAATCGCGTGCTTCGACAGCCGCTTGGCGACATAGGCCGCCGAGGTCAGCGACCGCGTCGCGCGCATGAAGTGCACGATCTCCTTGCCGGAGCCGAGCATCATGCCGAACACGGTGAGCTCGGGCAGGGGGCTGCCGAGATTCTTCAGGGCGTCGCCGAGCTCGTGCGCGTCGAACGGCCGCGTCACCATCGAGCGGCCGCCCTGCGCGCCGCCGGGCGCCTCGGCATGATAGTCCGGGAAGGTCAGCGGCATGTCGAAACGAACCGCGGTCTTCGTCGTGAAGAAGTCGACCGCCTTCGGCCCCTCGGTCAGGAAGGCATCGACGCGTGCGGCATCGAAGCTGTTGCCGGCCTCGTGACGCAGATAGGTTTTTGCCTGGTCGGGGCTCTCCTCGATGCCCCAGGCCCTGGCCAGCGAGGTGCCGGGAATCCACAGCCAGCCGCCGGAGCGCGCCGTGGTGCCGCCGAACCGCGGCTCCTTCTCGACGACGAGGACCTTCAGGCCATGATGGCCCGCGGTGACGGCGGCCGACAGCCCGCCGCAGCCGGAGCCGACGACGAGCGCATCGCAGTCATAAGTTTCTTCGTTGGCCACGCGATCGATCCTATTTCTTGAGCAGCGGGCACTTGGATTCGGAGACCGGACGAAACGCGTCCTCGCCCTTCACCGTCTTGATGATGTCGAGATAATCCCACGGCTCCTTGGATTCCGAGGGCTTCTTCACTTTCGCCAGATACATGTCGCGGATGACGCGGCCATCCTCGCGCAATTTGCCACCATGCACGAAGGTGTCCTCGATCGGCAGCTCGCGCATCTTGGCCATCACCTTCTGCGGGTCGTCGGTGCCGGCGGCCTTGATCGCCTTCAGATAATGCAGCACCGAGCCGTAGACGCCGGTCTGGATCATGGTCGGCATTACATTGGTGCGGGCGAAGAACTTCTTCGACCAGGCGCGGGTTTTCTCGTCCATGTTCCAGTACGACGCCGTCGTCATGTAGGTGCCCTGCGCGGCGTTCAGCCCGATCGCATGCACGTCGGTGTCGAACATCAGGAGGCCGACCAGCTTCTGGCCGCCCTGCACGAGGCCGAACTCGCCGGACTGCTTGATCGAATTGTCGGTGTCCTGGCCGGCATTGGCGAACGCCACCACATCCGCCTTCGAGCTCTGCGCCTGCAACGCAAACGAGGAGAAGTCGGCGGTGTTGGTCGGGTGCCGGACGCCGCCGAGCACCTTGCCGCCCATCTCGTTGATGAAGCGGGTGGCGTCCTTCTCGAGCTGTTGGCCGAAGGCATAGTCCGCGGTGATGAAGTACCAGGACTTGCCGCCTTCCGCGATCACCGCCGAGGCCGTCACTTTCGACAGCGCGTAGGTGTCGTAGGTGAAGTGCACGGTGTTGGGGCTGCACAGCTCATCGGTCAGCGAGCTCGCGCCGGGACCGGACAGCAGCGCGATCTTGTTGCGCTCGCGCACCATGTTGTGCACGGCGATCGCAATGCCGGAGTTGGGAATGTCGACGACGGCGTCGACCTTGCCGTTGTCGAACCAGCCACGCACGATCTGCACGCCGACATCGGTCTTCATCTGGTGGTCGGCGGAGACGATCTCGATCGGCTTGCCGAGCACCGTGGGGCCGAATTCCTCGACCGCCATCTTGGCTGCTTCGACCGAGCCCGGGCCGGAATTGTCGCGGCCCCAGCTCGACAGGTCGGTCAGCACCCCGATGCGCACGACGTCGTCGGAAACCTGGGCATGCGCGGCCGTCGTCATGACAGCGAGAATGGCTGCCGCCAAAATTTGTCTCATCGTTCCTCCTCTGGATGTCCGCATTCTCTGGCGGTTCGACCCGGAATTAGGAATTATCAAATCTATTTGTCAATGGCGAATTTAGATGTGTGAATGTTGTCACACAGTGGCCTCCTCGAATGAGGCGGCGCTTCACATTTGGTGAGCATACGCTTACATGGCTGATCCGGGATGGCACTGCGGGGCTTCCAGCTCACGCCAGAGCTTGCGGCAGTACCAAGTCACTATGAACAGGGGAATTTTCGCGGACGGCGGCGCGCTTCGCCGCCCGCGCGGAGCCAGCCTTCATCGGGATCGGCTCTTGCGGGGGCGGTGCACGAAGAGCGTCGGCGGGCTGCGATCATAGACGGAACATGTTGAGACAGCTCTTCGCGCCGCAGCTCGTTATTCTCTACGTGCTGGCGGCCTCTACACTCTACGTCCACTTCCGCGGCAGGCAGCGGCTGCGCTTCGCCCGCCAGCTCGGCGATCACTCGACCTATCTCGCACCCTACAATGTGCTGATGTATGCGGGCTCCGCGGTGCCCAACACGCCGGTGATTCCGGTCGAGCAGTTTCCCGAGCTGAAGAAGCTCTCCGACAATTGGGAGACGATCCGCGACGAGGCGACGCGGCTGTTCGACGAGGGCTTCATCCGCGCCGCCGCCAAGAACAACGACTGGGGCTTCTATTCGTTCTTCAAGAGCGGCTGGAAGCGCTTCTATCTGAAATGGTACGACGACTTCCTGCCGTCGGCCCGCACGCTGTGCCCGCAGACGGTGGAGCTGCTCAACTCGATCCCGAACGTGCACGGCGCGATGTTCGCGATGCTGCCGCCCGGCGGCAAGCTAGGGGCGCATCGCGATCCTTTCGCGGGCTCCTTGCGCTATCACCTCGGCCTGGTGACGCCTAATTCGGACCAGTGCCGCATCCTCGTCGACGGCGTCGAATGCGTCTGGCGCGACGGCGAGGCCTTCATGTTCGACGAGACCTTCATCCACAGCGCCGAGAACAAGACCGACGTCAACCGCATCATCCTGTTCTGCGACGTCGAACGGCCGATGAAGTACGGCTTCATGACCAGGATGAACCGCTGGGTCAGCCACAACATCGTCAAGGCGTCGGCGACCCAGAATGTCGACGGCGAGCATGTCGGCGCGCTGAACAAGGTGTTCGGCAAGCTCTATGAGCTCCACCTCGGCAGCCGCAAGGTCAAGGAATGGAATCGGAACGTGTACTACACGCTCAAATATTCCGTGACCGCGCTGATCCTCGGTCTGATCGTGGTGTCGGCGCTGCGGTGATGGGGATGCGTAGGGCGGATTAGCGAAGCGTAATCCGCCGTCGCGCCGCGGACGAGATGGCAGATTACGCCTTTCGGCTAATCCGCCTACGATTCATGGACAAGCAAAAGCCTCGGAGCATGCTCCGAGGCTTTTTTGTCTGGGGATAAGCTGCGCGGCGTAGCAGCGTCAGTCGCGTTCGAAGACCTTGGCGCCGGGGTAGACCCGTCTCGCGTAGGCGACGACCCACTCCCGGTCCTGGGTTTCCAGGAACGGCGTTCGGATCTTGCACGACCCGACGATGAGGTGCCACAGGCCATCCAGCTTCTGAATGTTGACGATCATCTGAGTGTTCCTCGAGAACCCGCGTTCTTCCCGCAATAGTCGTGCGCTTCGCTCCCCGGAGCCGTGATCCCGATCACAGATTTCGCAACACAGCTCGCGCCGGGCGAGGCTTGCTATCGTGTCGGCAGAGAGACACCGGGAACTGTGCATCCGATGAAGTAGCCGCGAGTATAAGAATCACGCGCCATCGCTCTACTGTACGAGCGTAAGCGCAGGGCACCACAAAGATTCAGCGAGGCTATACCAAGGTATGCTGATGTTTGTCCGGCGGTGTTGCAGCGGTGCATTGCCTGAGTGACTTTTCCACGACGTCCATCGACCCAGCCGCGATGCCAGCTACCGTTCAACTTTGCGCGGCCCGGCAGCTTTCGTGCTCCGATCCGTTACATGAGGGTGATACAGTTCCATCAGGCATTTCGTATTGAGGGACCTTGTCATGTCGGGGACTGCAGGAGTTTTCGCCACCACCGCGCTCAGCGGCTACGAGCTGTTGGCCGATCCGCAGCTGAACAAGGGCACGGCGTTCTCCGAGGCGGAGCGCGAGGCGTTCGACCTGCACGGCCTGCTGCCGCCCAACATTTTGACGCTGGACGAGCAGGTCTCGCGCCGCCTCGAGGCGCTGCGCGGTTACGAGACCGACATCGAGCGCTATGCCTTCCTGCGCGAATTGCAGGACACCAACGAGACGCTGTTCTACGCGCTCCTGGTCAGCAATCTGGAAGAGCTGCTGCCGATCGTCTACACGCCGACCGTCGGCGAGGGCTGCCAGAAATTCAGCCGGCTGTTTCGCAAGCCGCGCGGTCTGTTCCTCAGCATCCCGCACCAGCACCGGATCGATCGCATCTTCGCCCATCCGCGCTTCGATCACGTCGAGGCGATCGTGGTCACCGACGGCGAGCGCATCCTCGGCCTCGGCGACCAGGGCGCCGGCGGCATGGGCATCCCGATCGGCAAGCTCGCGCTCTACACCGGCTGCGGCGGCCTGCATCCGGCGACCACGCTGCCGATCATGCTCGACGTCGGCACGGACAATCCCGATTGCCTGGCTGATCCGCTCTATGTCGGCTGGCGCAATGAGCGCGTTCGCGGCCAGCAATATGACGACTTCATCGAGGCGTTCGTCTCGGCGGTGGTGAAGCGCTGGCCCCGCGTCCTGCTGCAATGGGAGGACTTCGCCAAGAACAATGCGACGCGGATGCTCGAGCGCTACCGCGACCGGCTCCTGACCTTCAACGACGATATCCAGGGCACTGCGGCGGTGGCGACCGGCGCCTTGCTCTCCGCCATCAACGTCACCGGCGTGCCGCTCACCGAGCAGCGCGTCGCCGTGCTTGGCGCCGGCTCCGCCGGCTGCGGCATCGCCAGCCTGATCCGCGCCGCGATGGTCGATGCCGGCCTGCCTGAGGGCGAGGCGGCAAAACGCTTCTACATGGTCGACCGCGACGGGCTGCTGCTCGAGGGCATGAGCGGGCTCGCACCGTTCCAGCTGCCGTTCGTGCAGAGCAAGCAGGCGATCGCCGGCTGGCAGCTCAGCCATCCCGACAAGATCGCGCTGCTCGACGTCGTGCGCAACGCACGGCCGACCGTGCTGATCGGCGTCTCCGGCCAGGCCGGCGCGTTCTCCGAGCCGATCGTCCGCGCGATGGCCGAGTGCAACAAGCGGCCGGTGATCTTCCCGCTGTCCAACCCGACCTCGCGCGAGGAAGCGACGCCGGTCGACATCGAGGCCTGGACCGAGGGGCGGGCGCTGATCGGCGTCGGCAGCCCGTTCCCGCCGATCATCCGCGACGGCGCGCGCTTCAAGGTCGACCAGACCAACAACTCCTACATCTTCCCGGGTGTCGGCGTCGGCGCGCTCGCAGTCGGCGCCAGCCGGGTCAGCGACGGTATGTTCATGGCCGCCGCCAAGGCGCTCGCCAGCGTCTCGCCCGCCCGCAACAACCCGAAGCACAATCTGCTGCCACCGGTCAGCGCGCTGCGCGAAGTGGCACTGACAGTTGCGCTGGCGGTGGCGCTGCAGGCGCACAAGGAAGGGCTCGCCAAGGATGTTCCGATCGACCAGGTCGAGGCGCGCATCCATGCCAAGGTCTGGACGCCGCGCTACGTTCCCTATCGGCGCAGCGATCGGTCCTAGAACCGGCTTTCGATTCGGCGCACGTCAGGGCGTGCGGGCGTCGCCTCGGCAGGCACGCCCGCGTCCCGCCGGATGCGTTGTCGCGATGTGATCCAGCCAAGAGCGAGCGCGGCAAGGCCGAAGCCAACACAGAGCGCACAGACCGCCGCCCATCCGTCGTGCGTCCAGGCGACGCCGGCCAGCGCGGAGCCAGCGGCTCCGCCGAGGAAGAACAACCCGGTATAGAGCCCGTTGAGGCGGCCGCGGATCTCCGGACGCAAGCTGTTGACCGCGTGCCGTCCGAGCGTCTGATCGCCGATCACGCCGAGATCGACGATGACCGCGGCCAGAACCAGCAGCAGCAACGCGGTGCCGCGGTGCATCGCCGGATCGAAGCCAAGCCGATCCGCACCGAAGATGAGGGCGAGGCCGGACCCGGCGATCACGCAGAGATGGGCAAGGCGCGTCGCGGTCTCGTCGAGACGCCGATCGGCGGCCCACCCGGCGACCGGCGCCACGATCGCCCCGCCGATACCGGCAAGGGCAAACGCGCCGATCCCGATCTGTCCCAGCCCGAACGGAGGCGCCGCGAGCAGCAGCGGCACGCCGGTCCAGAACGCGCCGAAGGCCCCCATGCACAACGCCTGGCAAGCCGCGCGCCGCTGCAGCACCGGCTCGCTGCGCAGCACGATCCAGAGCGACGAGACCAGTTCGAGAAAGCTCAAGCGGCTGGATTGCGAACGCGCAGGCACGATCAATGCACAGGCAAGGCAGACCACCGCGAGCGCCGCGGCGTCGGCGAGGTAGGCTCCGCGCCAGCCGAAAAGGCTGGCCGACAGGTTGGCGCTCGGTCGCGACAGCAGCACGCCGATCATCAGCCCGCTCATCACCTTGCCGATCACGCGGCCGCGCGCCGCTGGCTCCGCAAGACCGGCTGCAAGCGGCACGACCATTTGCGTGGCGCTGGTCGTCAGCCCCACGATGAACGCGCTGAGCAGGAAGAGCGTCGCCGAGGGCGAGTAGGCCGCGGCCGCCAGCGCAAGGGTCCCGGTCAGGAGCGTCGTCAACATGACGGAGCGCATCCGGAAGATATCGATCAACGGGACGAGCAGCACGAGCCCGGCGGTGTAGCCAAGCATCGGCATCATGGCGATCAGGCCGGCGGCGCTTTCCGTCAACCCGAACGACGCGGCGATCGGGACCGAGAGAGACTGCGCGGCGAACAGCGGCAGCACGATCACTGCGATCGCCGCGCTCAGTGCGGCTGTGAGAGCACTCTGCATCGTCAAGAGATCCCGGGGCGTTGCATGACCATTACAGCGGCTTCATCAGATCCGCGGCGGTTGCGTCGCGCGGAGCGATGTAGATCGCGAGCAGGGTCGCGGGCTCGGTCGAACTCGGGTTGTGCGAAACGCGATGAATGGCGCCGGCCGGCTCCCACCAGGCTTCGCCGGCGCTGTAGGTCCGTTCCGGGCCGTCGCCGACCTGCGATGCCACCATGCCCGACACGACATAGGCCATCACGCCGTTGGCATGGGCATGCACGGGCGATCCCGTTCCCGGAGGATACGTCACCTCCACGAGCGTGATGTCGCGCGCCGGATCGCCGGGCAGCGCCTGCTTGATCACGTCGCGCCGGGAGGACTGTTTCGTTCCCGCTGCAGAGTGTTGCGGCTGCGCATTGGCGTCCGATCCTCGGGCAGCCGCGAGGGCCGCGAGCAGCGCGGCGATCGAGGCGCGATTGAAGTCGCGTCGAAGGATGGTGGATGTCATGTCGTGGGCTCCTGCGTTGGTCCATGGCCACCATCTAGCGAGCGGATGGTCTATTCAGAAGAGCCAAGAGGCGCCATATTGACTAGGCCATGATGAAACGCAGCAAGAGACGGGTGACCGGGTTGGTTCGCAGCGGCGGCATGCCGCTTTCGCGCCAGCTCTATGAGCGTTTCCGGCACGCGATCGCATCCGGGCAGCTACGGCCGGGCGACCGGCTGCCTTCGATCCGCGGTCTTGCCGCCGAGCTCGCCATGGCGCGCGGCACGGTGGATGCCGCCTATGCCATGCTGGCCGGGGAGGGCTATGTCGTCACGCGCGGTCAGGCGGGAACGATCGTGTCGCCGGAGCTGCGCGACGCCGCGGCGCTCGATGACGTCGCGACGTTTCCGGCCCGGTCCAGCAGCCAGCCGCGTGGCCGCGCCGATCCTCTGCTGCTGCAGATGGGGCTGCCTGCGATCGATCTCTTTCCGCGCAAGCTCTGGACCCATGTGATCGCGCGAGAGGCGCGGCGGAGCTCCGCTTCAGACATGATGTATCCGGATCCGGCCGGCTTCGAACCGTTAAGGCAGGTGATCGCGGCTTATCTGGTGTCCTCCCGCGGGATCGCGTGCGACTGGCGCCAGGTGCTGGTGACCAACGGGTTTCAGGGCGGCCTCGATCTGGCGCTCCGCATCCTGCTGCGGCGTGGCGACCGCGCCTGGATCGAAGACCCCTGCTTTCCGCCCGTGCGAAGCGCACTTGAACTGGCCCGCGCCGGACTGGTCGCCGTACCCGTCGATTCCGATGGGATGCGGGTCGGCGACGGCATCAGGCAGGCGCGGCGGGCAAGGCTCGCGGTCGTCACGCCCTCGCATCAGAGCCCGCTCGGCGTATCGCTTTCGCTGCCGCGCCGCATGGAGCTGCTTCGGTGGGCGAACCAGGCAGATGCCTATGTCATCGAGGACGACTATGACAGCGAGTTCCGGTTTGTCGGCCGGCCGCTGCCGGCATTGAAGAGCCTCGATCGCGGCCAGCGCGTGATCTATTCGGGGACGTTCAGCAAGACGCTCTTTCCCGGCTTGCGGCTCGGCTATCTGGTTCTGCCGGATCGTCTGCTCGACAGCTTCATCGAGGTCAGCGCCAGCTATAGCGGCGGCTTCAATCCCTTCGCGCAGCGGGTCGTCGCGGGCTTCATGGCGGAAGGGCACTTCGCGCGCCATCTGAAGCGGATGCGGAAGCTGTACGCGGCGCGCCGCGCCGCCCTGGCTGCCGCGCTGACCGCCGAATTCGGCGAGCGCATCAGGATCGAGTTGCAGCCGGGCGGCATGCACCTGCTGCTTCGGTTCATCGGCCGCACGCAGGATGCACGGCTAGCGCAGCTTACCAGGGGCGATGGATTTGGTGCCGAGCCGCTGTCGAGCCGCAGCATTCGGCACGACTGCGGGCAGGGCCTGCTGGTCGGCTTTACCAATGCGGCCGAGGCCGATGCGCCTGCGATCGCGCGGCGGCTCAGGCGCGCAATCGAGCCCGTGGCCGAGCGGCGAGCGCGGACCGACTAAAGTTCTAGGCGCTGCGTTCCATCCCGTTGGAACCTTCGGTGCGGCCGTGTCGTTTGTACTCAAACGACCCGAATACTCGACATCCACCCGGGGGCTTGTCCGAGGGAGACGCTCCCATGGTAACACTCAGCCCGACAACTGGCTCGACACTCGGCCTCGACGCCAACCAACTCACGTCAGCGGAGCATCAGCTCCAGCTGCGCCGTGCGGTGATCGCCTCCACGGTCGGGACCGCGATCGAATGGTACGACTTCTTCCTCTACAGCACCGTCACCGGCCTCGTTTTCGCAAAGCTGTTCTTTCCGCATTCCGATCCTTGGGTCGGCACGCTGGAAGCCTTCGCGATCTATGCGGTCGGCTTCATCGCGCGGCCGATCGGCGCTGCGATCTTCGGCCACTATGGCGACCGCATCGGCCGCAAGTCGACGCTGATCGCAACGCTGCTGTTGATGGGACTGGCCACCGCGGCGGTGGCGTTGGTGCCGACCTATTCCAGCATCGGCATCTGGGGCGCGGTGATCCTCACCGTGCTGCGCTTCATCCAGGGCGTCGGTGTCGGCGGTGAATGGGGCGGCTCGGTGCTGATGTCGATGGAATGGGCGCGCAACGATCGCTCGCGCGGACTGATCGCCTCCTGGCCGCAATTCGGCGTGCCCTGCGGGCTGTTCCTTGCCAATCTCGCCGTGCTGGCGTTCAGCCAGATGTCGGGCGAACATTTCCTGGCGTGGGGCTGGCGCATTCCGTTCGCGCTCAGCATCATCCTGGTCGGCGTCGGCCTCTACATCCGGCTCGGCATCCTGGAAACGCCTGTGTTCACCAAGCTGCTGGCCAAGCGTCAGGTCGATCGCACGCCGATGCTGACGGTCATCAGGGACCATCCGAGGGAGATCCTGCTGTCCGCCTTCGCGCGGATGTCTGAGCAGGCGCCGTTCTACATCTTTACCGCCTTCGTGTTCTCCTACGGCATCGGCACGCTGCATTTCTCGCGCGATTTCCTGCTGACCGCGGTGCTTTCGGCCTCGGTGCTGTCGTTCGTCTCCATCCCGGTATTCGGGCACGTTTCCGACCAGATCGGCCGCAAGAACATGTACATGATCGGCGCGTTGGTGACCGGCATCTTCGGCTTCATCTACTTCGCGATGCTCAACACCGGATCGGCGGCGATCGTCTTTCTCGCGATCGTGCTGTCGCTGATTCCGCACGACATGCAGTACGGCCCGCAGGCCGCGCTGATCGCCGAGAGCTTTACCGGACGGCTGCGATACAGCGGCGCCTCGCTCGGTTACCAGCTTGCATCCGTAATCGCGGGTGGCCCGGCGCCGTTGATTGCGACCTGGCTGTTCGGCCGATTCCATTCGGCAACGGCGATCGCGATCTATATCGCGGTCTGCGCCGTCATCACCCTGATCGCGACCGCGCTGATGACCGACTTCACCGGCAAGGACATCAATGCGCCGGATGCGCATCCGCAGCGAATTTGAGGCAGCAAGGGAGCAATCGATGAAGAACTGGCGAAAAGAATCCGCACTTGATCTCTACAATCTGGCCGCAGCGATCTTCCTGCTCGCGGCGCCATGGCTGTTCGTGCATGCCAATCCGACGGCAGCGATCGATCTCAGGATCAGTGGTGCCGCGATCGCGATTATGTCGCTGGCCGCGATCGCAGCGTTCGCGATCTGGGAGGAGTGGATCAATCTGTTCGTCGGATGCTGGCTGATCGTCTCGCCCTGGCTGCTCGGCTTCACCCACACCCGCGCGATGCATTTTGCCATCGCCGCGGGTGCGGTGGTCGCGTTCATGGCGCTGCTCGAACTGTGGCTCGAATACGAGAAGACGCATCTCGGTCCGGCCGCGCCCCAGGCCGCCGAAAGACATTAGGAGCCGCCGCGGGCGCGATCGCGGATTGACCCTTTCTTTTGAGCATGATCTCTCCGGAAAACCGCTTCGCACTTTTCCGGATCATGCTCTAGCAGCCGCGGCAAATGCCCCTGATCTTGCGGTCGACGATCGCATCCTCCTGATCGATGATCTGCTGCGACGCCGATGCCGCCGCCGGAATGTCGGCGGCGCGTGGCTGGCGATGGCCAACCGGCGCCGACCACGGTCGCGTCGCGGTTTCGTTTGAAGCGTTGGCGTTGGGCTCCTGCACCGCCGATTGTGCGAAGGAGGAGGTCGCCATTGCCGCGGACAGGATTGCAGCGAGGCCAATCTGTTTGCCAAGTCGCCGAAGATCGCTCATGAGAAATCTCCATGTCGTCATCGCCGCGTTTGTGCGCGGCCCTGGTGAATGGAGTGCCTCTGTCGTTCCGGTATTCCCCCGCTCCATCTGATGTGATGCGACGATCGCGGTTCGGTGATCGCGCGTGAGGAAATATTTTCGAACGTTGACGGTCTTGGGTCACAGGAGCCGAGCTTGGTCGGCTTCATCACGCGGAGAAATCCTATGACCAAATTGACCTTCGCTGCGCTTGCGCTGGTTGCGGCAGCTGCGTATTCGGCTCAGGCGTCGGCCGCCGCCAACAACAATGCTGCGGCGCGGCGCGCCCATGCTTCGGTGACGACGACGACACCGGTCAGCAGCAAGACGACCGACTGCGTGCGCGCGCCGAACGTCGGATCGTTCGCGACCGCGCCCTTCACCGAACCGCCCTGCATGCCCGGCACGATGCGCTGACCACACGCAGCGGAAAGCCCCGGACCTCCGGGGTTTCCCGGCCATGCGCGGTCGTCGGGATGCGACCGGGATTGAGCGTGACCCACGTCACAGGCCGGCTGCTGCGATCATGCGAACAGTGCGGCGTCGGAGCTGGCGCATGGTGCCCCGGCCCGAGTTCAAGGAGACGTCGCATGACACGCAATTCGCTGATTGCTTTCGCCGCCGTTGTCGCGTTCGGCGTTACCGCGCTGGGCTCCGCACAGGCGGGTGGACTTCACATGGTGCCGCCGAAGAATGTCGGCGCGAAACTGCCCCCTGGCGGCTCAGGCGGCTCGAGCGGCTCGAGCGGCTCGGGCGGTTCGGGTGGCCCGCATCGCCAGCCGGTCGATCCGCCGCCTTACCTCGGAACGGGTTACAGCGGTGACAGTGCCGGTGGCAGCGGAGGCGGCGGATATTTCGGCGACCCCAATCATCCCGGCCACGAGCAGTTCTGAAGACGCAAACGGCCCCGAACCAGGTTCGGGGCCGCGGTCTGCGGGCAGATTGGATCCGAAGTCTACTCGGGCTTGCCGATCGTCACGGCGAGCTTGCCGACGCCGTCGACGCCGCATTCGAGCTTGTCGCCGACCTGCAACTGCGAGACGCCGGCGGGCGTGCCGGTCATGATGATGTCGCCGGCGGCGAGCTTCACTTGCTGCGAGAGCTGCCAGATGATCTCAGGCACGTTCCAGATCAATTCGTTGAGGTCGCCCTTCTGCGCTTCCTTGCCGTTGACGGTGAGCCAGATCTTGCCGCTCGATGGGTGGCCGATCTTCGAGGCCGGCTGGATCGCGGAGCAGGGCGCGGAATAGTCGAACGACTTGCCGATCTCCCAGGGCCGCTCCTTCTTGCGCGAGGCGATCTGCAGGTCGCGGCGGGTCAGGTCGATGCCGACGGCATAGCCGTAGACATGCTCGAGCGCCTTGTCGGCGGGAATGTTGAGTCCGCCGCTCTTCATCGCCACCACCAGCTCGACCTCGTGATGCAGGTCCTTGGTCAGCGGCGGGTAGGGGATCGTCGCGCCATCAGGCACCAGCATGTCGGCATGCTTGCCGAAGAAGAACGGCGGCGCACGCTCGTCATTGCCCATCTCCCTGATATGCTCGAGATAGTTGCGGCCGACGCACCAGATGCGACGGACCGGATAGGTGCCGGATTCGCCGACGACGGGAAGCGAGGGCTGCGGAGGAAGCGGAATGACGGTGGAGGCGGCGTTCATGAACGGGTCCCGGAGGGTTGAAGGAGGGAGCGCGGGCGGTTTTTACGCGCTTAAGCCGCTCAGGGCTAGGGGCTGCGATTGCGTCAGGCGCAGAGGTGAGGCCAGCTTTCCGCCGAGCGCGGCCGGCTGCGGCCGGCGAGGGTGATGCCGATGCGGAGGTGGCTTTCGATCGGCCTTGCCCTGATCGCCGCGGTCCTGTTCGCCTCCGCCGTCCGGTTCTTTGTGGTGACCCCGGAACGGATCGACCGGGGCCAGAACAAGGTCCAGCGCGTGGCCGTGGACATCACGCCGGCCGCGCAAGCCTTGCAGGCGACGCTCGACCTCGCGGACATGCATGCAGACAGCCTGCTGTGGAAGCGTAACCTGATCGCGCGATCGGATCGCGGCCATATCGACCTACCGCGCCTGATCGAAGGCCGCTACGCGCTGCAGGTGTTCTCGTCGGTCACCAAGTCGCCCAAGGGCCAGAATTATGATGCCAACGCCGGCGACACCGACACGATCACGAACCTCGCCATCATCGATCTGCAGCCACCGCGGACCTGGTTCTCGTTGCTACAGCGCTCGCTATGGCATGCCGAGAAATTGCACAGCTTCGCCGACAAGTCCGCCGGACGGCTGCGCGTGATCACGACCGCGGCCGACATCGATCGCCTGCTCGCGGACCGCAAGAACGGCATGACGGTGGTCGGCGGAATGCTCTCGATCGAGGGCCTGCACGATCTCGAGGGCAACATCGACAATCTCGACGTGCTCTACGCCGCCGGATTCCGAATGGCCGGTCTCGCGCATTTCTTTGATAATGATATCGCAGGCTCGATGCACGGCGTGGCCAAGGGCGGGCTGACGCCGCTCGGCCGGCAGGTGGTGCAGCGGATGGAAGCGATGGGGATGATCGTCGACCTCGCCCACGCAAGCCACGCGGCGGTCGCCGACGTGCTGGCGATGGCGAGCCGCCCGGTGGTGTCGAGCCATGGCGGCGTTCAGGCGACCTGCAAGGTCAACCGCAATCTCACCGACGATGAGGTGAGAGGTGTCGCGCGCACCGGCGGCGTGGTCGGCATCGGCTTCTGGCAAGGCGCGGTCTGCTCGCTCGATCCGAACAACGTCGCACGCGCAATCGCCCATGTCCGCGACCTCGTCGGGATCGACCATGTCGGCCTCGGCTCGGATTTCGACGGCTCGACCACCACGGGCTTCGACGCGAGCGGGGTTGCCGTCGTAACCCAGGCCCTGATGTCGAGCGGGTTCTCCGAGGACGACATCCGCAAGGTCATGGGCGGCAACGTCCTGCGCGTATTGCGCGCAGGCATTGCCCCGAAGGGATGAAGGCGACGAGCTGTAGATTCTCGTTCTGACGCGTTTTCTTCACGCGAACCGGAATCCACTTCGCTGGAAAACGCTCTAACCCGTGGCGCTGATCGGCGCCAGCGCCAGCGGCGACGGGTCGTGATGGTGCTGCAGGCGGAAGAACGAGGCGTAGCGGCCGCCGCGGCGCAGCAGCTCCTCGTGACGCCCGCGCTCGACGATCTCGCCGCCCTCGACCACCAGGATCGCATCGGCATGCATGATGGTGTGCAGGCGGTGCGCGATCACGATCGTGGTGCGACCTTGGCAGAGATGCTCGATCGCCTCCTGCACCTGCTTCTCCGATTCCGAGTCGAGCGCGGCGGTGGCCTCGTCGAGCAGGATGATCGGCGCGTTCTTGATCAGCGCGCGGGCGACCGCGATGCGCTGACGCTGTCCGCCGGACAGTTGCGTGCCGTGCTCGCCGACCGGCGTATCGTAGCCGAGCGGGAAGCTCATGATGAAGTCGTGCGCGCAGGCGGCCTTGGCGGCGTCGATGATCTCGGCCTCGCTGGCGCCTTGCTTGCCGAACGCGATGTTGGCGCGGATGGTGTCGCGGAACAGATAGACGTCCTGGCCGACATAGGCGGTCTGCTGGCGCAGCGACTTGCGGGAGACCTGGGAGATCGACTGTCCGTCGATCAGGATCTCGCCATCGCTCGTCTCGTAGAAGCGCAGCAGCAGGGCAAGCACCGTCGATTTGCCGCCGCCGGAGGGACCGACCAGCGCGGTCACCTTGCCGGGCTCGGCCACGAAGCTCATGCGGTTCAGCACCGGCTCGCCGGGCCGATAGGCGAAGCTGACGTCGCGCAGTTCGATCCGCGCGTCGGAGAGCTTCAGCGCCGGCTTGTCGTCGTCGGCCTGTTCGCTCGCCGGGCTGTCGACGACCTCGAGCAGCATCCGCGCACCGACCAGCTGGCTGTTGAGGTCGATGTTGAGCCGCGCCAGCCGCTTGGCCGGCTCGGTCGCCATCAGGAAGGCGGTCAGGAAGGTGAAGAACTGGCCCGGCGTGGAACCGAGCGCAACCACGCTGTAGCCGCCATACATCAGGCAGCCGGCGACCGCGAAGCCGCCGAGCATCTCCATCAGCGGATTGGAGCGGTTGGCGACGCGCGCCATCTTGTTGGCGTTGCGCTCGACGATCGCAATGTTCTCGTCGATCCGCTGCTGCATGGTGCCTTCCAGCGTGAACGCCTTCACGGTGCGGATGCCCTGCAGCGATTCCTGCATCGTCTCCATGATGTCGGCGGTGCCGGTGAACTGGTTGTGGGCAAGGCCCTTGATCCGCTTCACCAGCCTGCGCAGCATCAGCATCGCCGGCGGCACCGCCACCAGCCCGATGAACGACATCAGCGGGTCCTGCCAGACCATCACGGCGAGCATGCTGATCAGCATCAGGAAGTCGCGGCCGATCGCATTGACCAGCATGTTGAGCACGTCGGTGATCGACTTGGCGCCGGCGGTGAGCCGCGCCAGGAATTCCGACGAGTGCCGCTGCGAGAAGAAGCCGATGCTTTCGCTCATCAGCTTGGCGAACAATTGGCGCTGGTTCCGCGCCAGGATCGCGTTGCTGATCTTCGACAGGATCACCATGTGGCCGTAGGTCGCCACGCCTTTGACGAACAGCAGCACCACCGTGACCCCGGCGAACATGGCGATGCCGGGGATGTTCTTGTCGACATAGGCCTGATTGATGACCTGGCCGAGCACATAGGTGGCGGCGGCGGTCGAGCCGGCCGCAACCGCCATCAGGGCGAACGCCGTCAGATAGCGCCGCCAGTAGGTGATCCCCTGTTCCGTGACCAGGCGGCGGATCAGGATCGCCGCGCCGTAGGGATCGTCGGTAATTTTCTTTGGAAACTGAGCCATCCGCGTTCCATTGACGGCGGGCAGCGCCGGCCGTCAGGGTTGCGGACCTCCTTGCCCGCTTGGCGGGGCTTTTTCAAGCACAATAACGGCTTGATAACGGCTTGATTTTTAGGCCGATTCTGCCTGTCGCGCGGCGCCACCGCGCTCCCGGAACAGCTTCTCCTCCCAGGCCAGCGCGTGGCTCGCGATGGTCTCGAGATCGTCGTAGCGCGGAGTCCAGTCGAGCAGCGAGCGGATCCTTCTCGTATCCGCCACCATGGTCATGATGTCGCCGGGCCGGCGCGCGGCATAGGCGACGGCAAAATTTCGCATCGAGACCCGGCGCACCGCCTCGATGGTCTCGAGCACCGAATAGCCGCGGCCATAGCCGCAGTTCATCGTCACCGATTGACCGCCGGCGCGCAGATAGGCCAGCGCCGAGCGGTGCGCCTCGACGAGGTCGCTAACATGGATGAAGTCGCGCACGCAGCTGCCGTCCTGGGTCGGATAGTCGGTGCCGAACACGTCGATCTTGGCGCGCTGGCCGGTCGCGGCCTCGACCGCGATCTTGAGCAGATGGGTGGCGCCGATGGTGGCAAGGCCGACCCGGCCCTTCGGGTCGGCGCCGGCGACGTTGAAGTAGCGCAGCACGACATAGTTCATGCCATGGGCGGAGGCGACATCGTGCAGCATGATCTCGGTCATCAGCTTCGACGAGCCGTAGGGCGACAGCGGACGGGTCGGCGCGATCTCCGGCACCGGTGCCTGGTCCGGATTGCCGTAGACTGCTGCGGTCGAGGAGAAGATGAAGCGGCTGACGCCGCCCTTCACGGCGGCGTTGAGCAGGCTGCGCGTCGTCATGGTGTTGTTGCGGTAATAGCCGAGCGGATCGCGCATCGAATCCGGCACCACGACCGAGCCGGCGAAATGGATGATGCTGTCGATGCCATGCTGTGCGATCACGCCCTCGACGAGGTTCTCGTCGCCGGCGTCGCCGATGAACAGCGGCACGCCTTCGGGCAGGAACGCGGAGAAGCCGGTGGAGAGATTGTCGACGACGACGACGCTCTCGCCGGCATCGACCAGCGCATGAACCATGTGACTTCCGATATAGCCGGCACCGCCGGTCACGAGCACGGTCATGGATAGAGCTCTCCCGATATCTTTAACCGGCGATGCTAGCGGCAGTGCGGTGAAGAGGGGGTTTCGCCGCGGCCGAACTGGCCACTATGCTTAATGTTGCGTATAGGAACTGGCGCGAAACGGAGACTTGCGTGCCGATCGAGAACACACCTGCCGGCGAGCTGCAGCTCATCGTGCCGAACCTGCACCGACGCTATTCGGGTGTCACCGCGACCAACCGCATGGTCGCGCCGAAGCTTGCAAAGATGTTTCGCGCGGGCTGGCTCGGCTCGCATCGGCCTGACGGCATCGACGCGATGGGATTTGCCGATCTGATGCGGCTGTGGCGGCGCGCGCAGCCGCTGATCTGGCACGCGCGGCGCAATGACGAGATGATTGCAGGGCTCGTGCTGCGCGCGCTCGGCTGGCCGCTGAAGCTGCTGTTCACTTCGGCCGCGCAGCGTCATCACACCTGGCTGACGCGCTGGCTGATCCGCAACATGGACGCGATCATCGCGACCAGCCCGCTGTCGGCCTCGTATCTCAAGCGCGAAGCCACCGTGGTGATGCATGGCGTCGACACCGACCGTTATGCGCCGCCGCCCGATCGCGCGAGCGCCTTCGTCGAGAGCGAATTGCCGGGGCGCTATGCGATCGGCTGCTTCGGGCGGGTGCGCGCGCAGAAGGGCAGCGACGTGTTCGTCGAGGCGATGTGCAGGCTGCTGCCGCGCTATCCCGATTTCACCGCCGTCATTGTCGGCGCCGTGGTGCCGGAGCAACTGGCTTTTGCCAATGAGCTGAAGCGCAAGATCGAGGCCGCCGGTCTGCAATCGCGCGTCATCATCACGGGTGAATTGCCGATCGAGGATGTCGTGCGCTGGTACCAGCGGCTGACGATCTACGCCTTCACCTCGCGCAATGAGGGCTTTGGCCTGACCCTGATCGAGGCGATGTCGGCAGGCGCGGCGCTGGTCGCCGCGCGGGCGGGCGCAGCCGAGTTCGTCGTCGAAGACGGCGTCACCGGCGTGCTGACGCCGCCGGGCGATGCCGACGCGCTGGCGGCCGCGCTCGAGCCGTTGATGCGTGATCCGGCATCGGCCGCGGCAATGGGGGCGCGGGCGCGGCAACGAGTTGTGGATAAGTTCAGCCTCGATGCCGAGGCCAATGCCATCGCCAAGGTCTATCGCGCGTTGATCTGAGCCAGCACGCGCTCGGCGATGTCGACGACCTCCTCGGCCGCGATGTCGCGCATGCAGCGATGGTCGTTCATGGTGCAGACCGTGCGCTGGCACGGCTGGCACGGCAGCTTGCTCTTGGTCTGCCGCACGGTCGCGGCGAGGCCATTGAGGGGGGCCCAGAGATAGGGATCGGTCGGGCCGAAAATGCCCATGGTCGGGGTGCCGATCGCGGCCGCGATGTGCATCAGGCCGGAGTCGTTGGAGATGGCGACACTGGCCGCGGCCATCGCCAGCACGCCGTTGCGCAGATCGGTGCCGGTGAGATCGCGGACCCGGGCGCCACCGGCAGCCACGATCTCCTGCGCCAGCGCCTTCTCGCCGGGCCCGCCGACCACCCAGACGTCGAAGCCGCGTTCGGCGAACAGCCGCGCAGCTTCCGGATAATAGGTCCAGCGCTTCGAGACCCCGACCGAGCCGGGTCCGAGCGCGATGGCCGGACCGCTGCCGAGGCCGTTGGCCTGCCGCCATCGGCTGACGTCGTCGGCGGGAACCCGGAGCTGCGGCACTGGCCATTCCGGCGGGCGGGCGGCGCCATCGGGAAGCGCCAGGATGGCGTTCTTGTCGATGAAACGCGGCTGTTGCTTCTCGCCCCATCGCATCGCGTTGATCAGGCCGAACCGCGCCTCGCCGAAGAAGCCGACCCGCTCCGGGATGCCCGCCAGGGCCGGCGCGATGGCCGCCTTCCAGGTGCGCGGCAGCACCAGCGCGGTGGCATAGTTCCGCTCCCGAAACTCGGCAGCCAGGGCCCGCTGCCGGGCCAGCGCCAGCCGGCTGCGCGGCAGGTCGAAGGCGATTCCGGCGCGAACCCCGGGCATATAGTCGACCAGAGGGGCGCAAAGCCTTGATGTCAGAAGGTCGACCGGCCGGTTGGGCCAGCGCTTGCGGAGCACCCTGACCACGGTGTGGCCGCGCACGAAGTCGCCGATCCATAAATAGGGCACGACGAGGATGGGTCTGGTATCCTCGGCATCCTGGGTTTCGACATCAGATATTGAATCGATATTCATTTCTAAATGGGCCAAGGCCGAACCGGCGCAGCCAAGTCGGTAACCGGTTCGCGATAAGAGGTAAAGCCGTCGTTGCCTGTGGCGCGGGAGTGGGGCAAAGCTGGCGGCTGACAAAGGGAATCTGGCGGGATTTCATCATGTTTCTGGTAACCGGGGGCGCCGGTTTTATCGGCTCGAACGTCGTGGCCGCGTTGAATGACGCCGGGCACAGCGACGTCGCGGTCTGTGACATTCTTGGGAGCGACGGCAAGTGGCGGAACCTGGCCAAACGGCAGCTGGCCGACGTTGTCCCCCCGGCCGAGCTCGGCGACTGGCTGAAGGGGCGGCGGCTTTCCGCCGTCATCCATCTCGGCGCCATCTCCGAGACCACCGCGACCGACGGCGATCTGGTGATCGAGACCAATTTTCGCCTCTCGATGCGGCTGCTCGACTGGTGCACCGCGAATGCAACCCCGTTCATCTATGCCTCGTCGGCGGCCACCTATGGCGACGGCGATCAGGGCTTTGACGACGACGCGTCGGTCGAGGCGCTGAAGCGGCTGCGGCCGATGAACCTGTACGGCTGGAGCAAGCAGCTGTTCGACCTTGCGGTCGCCGGGCGCGTCGCGAAGGGCGAGCCTCTGCCGCCGCAATGGGCCGGGCTGAAATTCTTCAACGTGTTCGGCCCGAATGAATATCACAAGGGCTCGATGATGAGCGTCTTGGCGCGCCGTTTCGACGACATCAGAGCGGGCCGCGTCGTGCAGCTGTTCAAGTCGCATCGCGAGGGGATCGCCGACGGCGACCAGCGCCGCGACTTCATCTATGTCGACGACGTCGTGCGGGTGATGATGTGGCTGATCGCGACGCAGCGCGTCTCCGGGCTGTTCAATGTCGGCACCGGCAAGGCGCGCAGCTTCAAGGACCTGATCGTCTCGGCCTATGGCGCGCTCGGGCTTCCGCCGAACATCCAATATGTCGACATGCCCGAGCAGATTCGCGGCAGCTACCAATACTTCACCGAGAGCGTCGTCGATCGTCTCGCGCACGCCGGATACAATGGCGGATTCACCCGCCTGGAAGACGCGGTCGGGGCCTATGTGAATGGCTTCCTCGATCGCGCGGATCGCTATCGCTAGAGCGGATGACGGTGACTGATGTTTGATTTTGAAGCGATCTCCCGTGCAATGTCCGGCCAGACCGTGCTCTGCGTCGGCGACCTCATGCTCGACGAGTTCGTGTATGGCGAGGTGTCGCGGATCTCGCCCGAGGCGCCGGCGCCGGTGATCGCGGTCAGGCGCAGCGAGATCAATATCGGCGGCGCCGGCAATGTCGCGCGCAATATCGCCTCGCTCGGCGGGCGCTGCATCTTCGTCGGCCTGATCGGCGAGGATGCCGCCGGCACGGTGCTATCGGAGGCGCTGGCAAAGGAGGCGGGCATCGAGACTGTGCTGGTGCGCGACGCCGCGCGGCCGACCACGCGCAAGGTGCGCTTCGTCTCCGAGCAGTTCTCGACCCACATGCTGCGCTCCGACTGGGAGCTCGCCGCGCCGGCTGCGCCGGCCGTCGAGCAGCAGCTGATCGACGCGATCCTGCCGCGCCTTGCGCAGGCCGACATCGTGCTGCTGTCCGACTACGCCAAGGGCGTGCTGACCGCGCGGGTGATCCGCAACGTGATCGACGCCGCGCGCCAGGCCAAAAAGCGCGTGATCGTCGATCCCAAGAGCGCCAACCTCGCGATCTATCGCGGCGCGACCGTCTTGACGCCGAACCGCAAGGAATTCGCCGAGGCGACCCGCAGCCGCGCCGACAGCCAGGACAGCATCGCGCAGGCCGCGCCCGATGCGATGTATCTCGCCGATTGCGAGGCGATGCTGGTGACGCAGGGCGAGCGCGGCATGACGCTGGTGACGCGAGAGGGCGGATCGATCCATGTGCCGGCGCTGCCGGTCAAGGTGCGCGACGTCTCCGGAGCCGGCGATACCGTTGCTGCGGCGCTGGCGCTCGCGCTCGCCGGCGGTGCCGACTGGGAAGGCGCGCTGCGGATCGCGAGCGCGGCCGCGGCGGTTGCGGTCGGCAAGACCGGTACCGCGATCGTCAGGTCCGCCGAATTGCGGCGAAGGATCCTGCCGCACGCTTTGCTCGCGGCCGAGGAGAAGATCGTTCCGGCCGGCGGCGATGTCGATGCGTATCTCGAGGAATGGCGCCGGCAGGATCTGCGGATCGGCTTCACCAATGGCTGCTTCGACATCCTGCATCCCGGTCACGTCAAGGTGCTGACCGCCGCGCGCAGCGCCTGTGACCGCCTGATCGTCGGGTTGAACAGCGACGCCTCGGTGAAGCGGCTGAAGGGCGAGGGGCGTCCGGTGCAGAACGAGCGTGCCCGCGCCGAGGTGCTCGCGGCGCTGGAAGCCGTCGACCTCGTCGCGATCTTCGCGGAGGACACGCCGATCAACCTGATCACGAAGGTGCGGCCGAGCGTGCTGGTCAAGGGCGGCGACTACACCCGCGAGCAGGTGGTCGGCCACGAGATCGTCGAGGCCGCCGGCGGCGAGGTGGTGCTGGTCGAGATCCTGCAGGGCCACAGCACCACGTCGCTGGTTGCCCGGGCCCGCGAGGGCAAGGCGTGAGCGCGAGCATGGCATCCCCGGCACGCGCCGCGGCGTGCCCGGCCTGGCGCGACCCCGCGCGCTGGCAGACCACGACCGACGTTGTCGCGGTCCTGATCGCGCTGTCGCTGCCGTGGTCGACCTCGCTGGTCGGCATCTTCGGCGTGGTGCTGCTGATCGCGATTGCGCCGACCGTCGAGCTCCGGGCGTTCTGGACGCTGCTGAAGCGGCCGATCTGCGTGGCGCCGATCGCGCTGTTCTGCCTCGCGCTCCTCGGCACGCTCTGGTCGGACGCCGCCTGGGGCGCGCGGTTGTACGCGGTCGGGCCGACGGCGAAGCTCTTGGTGCTTCCGGTGCTGCTCTATCATTTCCAGCGCTCGACCCGCGGAACGTGGGTGTTCGTTGCCTTCCTCGTCTCCTGCACGCTGTTGATGCTGATGTCGTGGCTGGTGCTGGCCTATCCCCACCTCGCGTTGAGGGCGCCCGGCCCCGGCGAGCAGGGCGTGTTCGTCAAGAACTACATCGACCAGAGCCAGGAATTCACGCTGTGCGCGGTTGGGCTGGCCTATCCGATCGTGATGCTGGTGCGGGACAAACGCATCTTGCCGGCCGTCCTTTTGACCGCGATCGCGCTCAGCCTGTTCGCCAACATGGCGCTCGTGGTGGTGTCGCGGACGGCGATCGTGACGGTTCCGATTATGTTCGCGGTGTTTGCGCTGCTGCATCTGCGCTGGCGCAGCATCGTCCTGATCCTTTGCGCGGCCGCCGCGTTGTCCGTGGTGGCGTGGTATGGATCGTCGCCACTGCGACGGACGGCCGAGTCATTCGGGCGTGACTACAAGCTCTACGTGGAGCGTAACGAGCCGACGTCGCTCGGCTTGCGGCTCGAATTCTGGCGCAAGTCGCTCGGCTTCTTCGCCGAGGCCCCGGTCATCGGCCACGGCACCGGTGCGACGCGGGGTCTGTTCGAGCGCGTCGCGACCGGCGGCATGAACCAGGCATCCGGGGAGGTGATCGGAAACCCCCACAATCAAACGTTGAACGTCGCCGTGCAGTGGGGCATTGTGGGTGTAGCGATACTGTACGCGATGTGGCTGCTGCACCTGTTGCTGTTCCGCGGCGACGGTCTCGTCAACTGGATCGGGCTTCTCGTCGTGGTACAGAATATTTCAAGTTCGTTGTTTAATTCACACATCTTCGACTTTCACGAAGGCTGGATGTATGTGCTGGGCGTCGGGGTTGCGGGCGGCATGGCGTTGAAGGGGCGATTGGGGACCGATTTGGAACCCGAGCCTCCGATCCGCCCATGATCGCTGGCAAGGGCTCCGCAGATACGCTACAGCCTGCCAATGTCTTGTCGCCAACTCCCAGTTGCCAGCAACCCGTCTGCTAAATGACGCGCCTTTCACAATTCACCCTGCGCAACTTCCTGATTCTGGCACATGACGCGCTCGCGACGACGTTTGCGTTGCTGGCGAGCTTCTATCTGCGTTTCGAGGGCAACCTCCTTACCGATCGATTGCCGCATCTGCTGCGCATCCTGCCCTGGTTCGTGCTGTTCAGCATCGTGGTCAGCTATTTCTCCAATCTGACCACGGCGAAATGGCGCTTCACCTCGCTGCCGGACGCGGTGAACATCCTGCGGGTGGCAGCGGTGCTGACGCTGGCGCTGGTCGTGCTGGACTACGTCTACTTTTTCACGGGAGCGGCTTCGCTCAGTCCGGTGTTCCTCGGCCGGGTCACCATCATCCTGTTCTTCTTCCTTGAAGTGTTCGCGCTGAGCGCGTTGCGGCTGGGCTATCGCTACTTCCGCTATTCGCGCACGCGCCTGCATGCCCGGTCCGACAATGCCGCGCCGGCGCTGCTGGTCGGACGCACGGCCGACGCCGAAGTCGTGCTGCGCGGCATCGAGAACGGCGCCATCAAGCGGCTCTGGCCGGTCGGCGTGCTGTCGCCGTCGGTCGCGGACCGCGGCCAGATGATCCGCAACATTCCCGTGGTCGGCGGCGTCGATGACATCGAGGCCGTGATTCGGGATTTCGAGAGCCGCCAGCGGCCGATCAAGCGCGTGGTCATGACGCCCTCGGCCTTCGAGCCGGACGCGCATCCGGAGAGCCTGCTGATGCGCGCCAAGCGGCTCGGCCTGATGGTCAGCCGCCTGCCGTCGCTGGAGGGCGGCGATGCGCCGCGGCTCACCAATGTCGCGGTCGAGGACCTGCTGCTGCGCCCGAGCCAGAAGATCGACTATGCCCGGCTCGAGACGCTGGTGAAGGGCAAGTCCGTCATCGTAACCGGCGGCGGCGGCTCGATCGGCGCGGAGATCTGCGACCGGGTGGCGACCTTCGGCGCCGCGCGCCTCTTGGTCGTGGAGAATTCGGAGCCGGCGCTCTATGCGGTCACCGAGGCGTTGTCCGCGCGCGACAGCGGTCCCGAGATCGAGGGCCGGATCGCGGACATCAGGGATCGCGAGCGCATCACGCGCCTGATGAGCGAGTTCAAGCCCGACATCGTGTTCCATGCCGCGGCGCTCAAGCATGTGCCGATCCTCGAGCGCGACTGGAGCGAAGGGGTCAAGACCAACATCTTCGGGTCGGTGAACGTCGCCGATGCCGCGCGTGCCGCCGGCGCGAGCGCCATGGTGATGATCTCGACCGACAAGGCGATCGAGCCGGTGTCGATGCTGGGCCTGACCAAGCGGTTCGCCGAAATGTACTGTCAGGCGCTGGACCATGACCTGATGACCGAAGCCAAGGGCAGGTCGCACATGCGGCTGATCTCGGTGCGGTTCGGCAACGTGCTGGCGTCCAACGGATCCGTGGTGCCGAAGTTCAAGGCGCAGATCGAGGCCGGCGGGCCGATCACGGTGACCCATCCGGACATGGTTCGCTATTTCATGACGATCCGCGAAGCCTGCGATCTCGTGATCACGGCGGCCACGCACGCAGTGACCCCGGCGCGGCCCGACGTCTCGGTCTATGTGCTGAACATGGGGCAACCGGTGAAGATCGTCGATCTCGCCGAGCGGATGATCCGTCTGTCGGGCCTGCAGCCCGGCGTCGACATCGAGATCGTGTTCAGCGGCATCCGTGCCGGCGAGCGGCTGAACGAGATCCTGTTCGCGAGCCAGGAGCCGACGCTCGAAATCGGCGTCGCCGGCGTCATGGCCGCCAAGCCGAACCAGCCGCCGATGTCGACGCTGCGCAAGTGGCTCGCGGCGCTGGAGGATGCGATCGAGCGCGATGACCGCGTGACCATCCGCGCCGTCCTTCAGGACGCGGTGCCCGAGTTCGGATCGAATGCCGCCTGACCGCGCCGTCCTGCGGACGACGAGGCAGGACCATTTCGAAAGCCATTGATGCCCAGTTCTCGAAAAGTCGTGGTCGCCAGCCAGCACTATCCGCCGGACCACAGCACGACCGCCGCGATCATGTCCGCGATCGCCGAACGGATTGCGCAGGAGGCGGAGGTGGTGGTGGTCTCGGGGATGCCGGGCTCGGCGAGGGCGCCGGCGCCGGGGCGGCCCGCCGTCGTCGAGGTCAGGAACTGGCTGCCGGGAAAGGCGGCGCTGATCAAGCGCGCGCTGGCCGAGGCGCTGTTCACGGGCCGGATGTTCTTTGCATTGTTGTCGCGGCTGAAGCGGGGTGACGTGGCACTGACGGTGACCGCACCCTTCGCGCTTCCCTATGCGGTTGCCGCCGCGGCGCGGTTGAAGGGCGCCAAGTCGGCGTTGATCATGCACGACCTGTTTCCGGATGTTCTCGTGATGGCCGGGCTGCTGCGGCCGTCCTCGCTGGTCGCGCGGGCGATGCGCGGCATCAACACGCTGATGTTCCGTGCCCTGAACGCCGTCATCGTGATCGGCCGCGACGCCGAGAAGCTGCTGCTGCGCTATGGCGGAATGACGCCGGACAAGATCAGGTTCATCCCGAACTGGGCCACGCTCGTCCCCGGCAATCGTCCCGTCAGCCCCGATAATCCGTTTCGCAACGCCATTGCCGCCCGCTTCGTCGTCGGTCTGTCCGGCAATCTGGGCTTCACCCACGATCCGGACATCGTCTTCCAGGCCGCGCGGCTGTTGCGCGAAGAGCGCGATATCCATTTCCTGCTCTCGGGGTGGGGCATGGGCTTCGCGCGGCTGAAGGAGATGCAGGCCACGGCGCAACTCGCCAACGTCACGCTGGTCGACCGCGTCGCGGACGGCGAGCTGGATGCGCTGCTCTCCAGTGCAGACGTCTGGCTCATCCCCTATCGCAAGGACGTTGCCGGTGTATCGGTCCCAAGCCGGTTCTATAATCTGCTCGCGGCCGGCCGGCCGGTCATCCTGGTCTCCGAGCCCGAGGCCGAGGCAGCCCTGACCGTCAGCGAGAACGGGCTGGGCTGGGTCGTCACACCGGGGCGGCCCGATCAACTCGCCGATGCCGTCAGGCTGGCGTCGCGATCGCAGGACGCGGGGATGGCCGAGCGCGCAGTCGCGACCGCACGGACCTTCAGTGCCGAGCGGGCCCTGTCGAGCTATGCTGCGCTGGTCGCGGAGCTGCTATCCAATCACGATATGGAGCGGACAGCATGACTGATCGCCGCCCGACGGTTCTGGTGACAGGTGCGAGCGGCTTTGTCGGTCGCCATGTGGTGCCCGAGCTGGCGCAGAACGGCTGGCTGGTGCGGCGCGCGGTGCGAACCGCGCCGCAGGATGCAAATGACGTGGCGATCGGCTCGCTCAGCCCCGCCACCGATTGGCGCGCCGCGCTCGAGGGCGTGGACGCCGTCGTTCATCTTGCGGCTCGCGTTCACCAGCAGTCCGACGAACAGGCGATCGAGCTCTACCGCAACGTCAATATCGAAGGCACGCTGCATCTGGCGCGTTCGGCGGTTGCGGCGGGCGTCCGGGATTTCGTCTTTGTCAGCACGATCCTGGTGCACGGGCGCAGCAATTACGGGCGCCCTCCATTTCGCGAGGACGATGTCCTGACGCCCCGCGGGCTCTACGGAAACTCGAAGGCGGCTGCCGAAGTCGGCCTCAAGGAGATCGCGCCGGGCAGCGGCATGAGGGTGACCGTGATCAGGCCGCCGCTGATCTACGGCGCCGGTGCGAAGGGAAATTTCGCCTTGCTCAAGCGCGCGGTGCTCAATCGCATGCCGCTTCCGCTCGCTTATGTGAAGAATCGCCGCGCGTTCCTGTCGGCGGAAAACCTGGCGTCGTTCATCCTGTATCGCTTGTCGCAACCGGGAAACGATTTCGACGTGTTCCTGGTGGCCGACCGCGAGCAGGTCTCGACGCGGGAGTTCGTCGAGCGGCTGGCCCGCGCGGCAGAAACCTCGCCGCGCCTGTTCTGGCTGCCGCCGCCGCTCTTGAAGGTGTCGCTGACGATGGGCGGCCGCAAGGAAGCCTATGACAGCCTGTTTGCCTCGCTTGAGCTCGATCTGTCCAAGATCGCGAGCACCGGATGGCAACAGCCGATCAGCCTCGATGAGGGGCTGAGGCGCGCGCTGAGCCGAACCGATATCTGAGGTGATCAGAACGTGCGCGAGAACCGGCGCAGCTGCCAGGCGACGGCGATCGCGCCGGCCAGCAGCAGGGCGAGGTCAGCAGCCAGCGAGTTGAGGGCGACCGAGGCGAATGCGAGCAGCGCCAGCACCAAATTGAGCGCAAAGACCTCGCCGACCACGCGCCACACCGTGAATCCGTTGTCGGTCGCGCGCTGATAGAAGTGCGAGCGGTGCGCGGCCCAGAACGGCTCGCGCCGGATCATGCGGCGAAACAGCGTGACCGTCGCATCCGTCAAATAGTACAGCGGCAGCAGCAGCGCGGCGGCGAATTGCTGGCGCAGGGCGAGCTCAAGCAGGCACCAGCCGAGCAGCAGGCCGATCGGCAGGCTGCCGACATCGCCGAGGAATATCTTTGCCACCGGCCGGTTGAACGGCGCGAAGCCGAGCAGCGCGCCGCAGAGCGCCGCCGCGACCAGCGCCGGAGCGACCGGGACATGGCCGAAGCTGCCGAGCAGGGCGACCGCCACGGTGATCGGCACGGCCTCGGCCGCGGTCATCAAATCGAGCCCGTCCATGAAGTTGACGAGGTTCACGAACCAGAGGCCGGCGATCAGCAGCAGGCCGCGTTCGAGCCAGAGCGGGCAGGCCGGGACCAGCCTCAGCTCGCCCGGCACCGAGAACAGCACGGCCGCAACCGCGGCAGCCTGCAGCAGCAGCCGCGGGACCACGGGCAGGGAGCGGATGTCGTCGGCAAAGCCCACCACCGCGATGAACAGGCAGGCCGAGAAGACGGTGAATGGAATCGTCAGGAAGGGCGATCCGACCAGCGCGATGACGATCCCGCCCGCGAGCAGCGTGGCTGCGGTGACCGCGATGCCGGCGCCCTGCGGAGTTGGAATGCGGTGCGACGAGCGCGCATTCGGCTTCGCCAGCGCCACGCGCAGCAATAGCGGCCGCGTCAGCTGGATCAGGACGGCCGAGATCGCTGCGGCAAGAACCGCGGCGATCAACAACAGGAGGGTTTCGAAAACGCTCATTCTGGTCCGGTCATTGCGATCCCGGGACTCACGCTTGTGATCCCGGGACTCACGATTGTGATCCCGGGACTTCGATCGGCTCTGCGCCCTTGGCGGCCTTTTCCGGGCTCAGGATCCACACCAGGCCGCCGAATACGCCGACCACGAACGACACCGCGCCGAACAGCAGCGAGATGTTGACGCCCTCATTAGCGATCAATCCGGCATAGCCGAAGGCCAGCGCCATGGTGGCCTCGCGCACGCCCCAGCCGGCGATCGAGATCGGCATCATCGTGATCAGCATCACCGGTGGCAGCAGCTGGAAGATCTGGCCGAAGGTGACCGGGGCGGTGATCGACTTCACCACGCACCAGGCGATCACGACGGTCACAACGTGAATGGCGATCGAGAGGGTTGCCACCCGCAATCCGTGCTTGCGGCTGAACAGCACCCGGTTCGCGATGACCGCGCAGGCGTGGATGTGGTGGGTCGCCCACCACTGCTTCAGCCAGGCCCACGGCAACAGGCCGATCACCAGGAAGCCGAATCCGGCCGCAAGCGCCGCGAGGTCGAGCAGCAGCAATGCGGTCCAGCCGTTGGAATCGGAGATCAGCCGGTAGCTCCAGGGCAGGGTGGCCGCGATCACGACGGCGAGCGCGATCAGTCCGACCGCGCGGTCGACGAAGATCGAATAGGTGGCCGCGCGCCAGCCGGCACCGGCGCGCGCGACGAGCCAGAGCCGCACGGCGTCGCCGCCGATCGAGGACGGCAGGGTCTGGTTGAAGAAGGTGCCGATCACGTTGAAGCGCATCGCCTGCGCGGTCTCCAGCGGCGCGCCGCACTCGACGCTGATCTCGCGCCAGCGCAGCACCCCGAGGAAGATCTGCAGGAAGGTGACCGCAATTGCGAGGCCGAGCCAGCCCAGGCTCTCAACCTGGATGCGGGAGGCCAGATCGTACAGATTGACCTTGCGCAACGAGAAATAGAGCAGCGCGGCCGAGATCAGGATCTTGACGGTCGAGAGCAGGATTCGGCGCATTTCCGTTCGCGCTGCCAGGTTTCAGGATGTGTCAAAAACAGCGCAAAACGCTTTCGCGCGCCCAAATTCGCCGCCTTGGTATGGTTTCCGCACCGATCTGGCAATACCCGTACTGGTCCCTATTGCGGCAGGTGCGAAGGGGCGGCTAAAGAGGCCGGAGCGGGGACGCCCCGCCGCTCACCGGGGGTTTACGATACCGGTAAAATCCGACCAGACGCGTGGGGGCGCGTGACTGCTCGGGCAGTGCTTCCCAAGGTAAAAAGGGGCTGCCGGCCGCGGCGGCCCGGGCCAGTTTGGTATGCCGTCCGCGGACGGGTACCATTGGACCTGCACGACAGGACTTGAGGCATCGATGGACCGACGAATTATTCCCCTGATCATGTGTGGCGGCGCGGGCACGCGGCTCTGGCCGGCGTCACGCGAGGTGCATCCGAAGCAGTTCCTGTCGCTGTTCGGGGCGCGCTCGACCTTCCAGGAGACGCTGCTGCGGGTCTCCGATGCCGGCCTGTTCGAACGGCCGATCGTGATCACCAACGAGGCCTATCGCTTCATGGTGCTGGAGCAGCTGGCCGAGGTTGGCCGCGAGGCCGACGTGCTGCTCGAGCCGATGCGCCGCGACTCCGGGCCCGCCATTGCGGCCGGTGCAGCATTCGCGCAGAGCCGTGACGGCGAAGCGATTGTGCTGGCGCTCGCCGCCGACCATCTGGTGCGCGACACGCCGGCCTTCGTTGCCGCGTGCCGCGGCGGATTGGTGGCTGCCGAAGCCGGCCGCATCGTGACCTTCGGCGTCAAGCCGGAACGGCCCGCCACCGAATACGGCTACATCAGCCCGGGTGAGGTGGTCGCCGGCGAGGTGCGCGCGGTGGCAAAATTCGTTGAGAAGCCGGATGCCGCGACAGCGGCAGGCTATATCGATGCGGGTTATCTCTGGAATAGCGGCAACTTCATGTTCCGCGCCAGCGTGCTGCTTGACGAGTATCGCAATGTCGATGCGGACAGCATTGCCTCGGTGGAGCAGTCGGTCGCGTCAGCTGCGCGCGATCTCGGCTTCGTCAAGCTCGATGCATCGGCATTCGCCGCGGCAAAGGCGACTTCGATCGACTACGCAGTGATGGAGAAGACCGCTCATGCCGCGGTGGTGCCGGTGGCGTGCGGCTGGTCCGACATCGGCTCGTGGCGTCAGGTCTGGGAGCTGTCCGACAAGGACACCCTCGGCAATGCGGCGCGCGGTGCGGCGGTGTTCGAGGACAGCCGCAATTGCAACGTCGCGACCGATCGGGCGCTGGTCGCGCTCGAAGGCGTCGACGATCTCGTCGTGGTCGCGACACAGGACGCCGTGCTGGTGTCGCGCCAGAAGGACGCCAACGGGCTGAAGCGGCTGGTCGCGAAATTGAAGGTCGCCGCGCCCGAGGTGACCGAGAATCACATCAAGGTGCATCGCCCCTGGGGCTCCTATCAGTCGGTCGACAATGGCGACCGCCACCAGGTCAAGCGCATCATCGTCAAGCCGGGCGGGCGGCTGTCCCTGCAGAAGCACCATCACCGCTCCGAGCACTGGATCGTGGTGCGCGGCACCGCGCAGGTCACCGTCAACGAGCTGATCAAGACGGTGCACGAGAACGAGTCGATCTACATCCCGATCGGCGCGGTGCACCGGCTGGAGAATCCCGGCAAGATCCAGCTCGAGCTGATCGAGGTGCAGACCGGCAGCTATCTCGGCGAGGACGACATCATCCGCATCGAGGATGACTACCAGCGCAGCTGAGGGAGCCGGTTCCCGCGCGAATCTTCGGGCGCGGGGCGATGTAACTCTTTGAATCAAAACGTGTCCGGATTTCGCCCTTGGTAATCGCCACATTTGTGACGCCGTGCTATAGCGGCTGCCAACGAAGCGGGGTGATTTGCGCCGAAGGCGCAGATCGGGAAGAGGGCCTAGGTGCTGATTCCCTCGGAGCCGGTGTGGCTCCCTGAGGAGCCGGGACAACCGCCAGAACGTTACTTGGGGTCTACGATATGAATGCAAAAGTGTCCGCAGCCGGCGCGAAGGCCGATATCGGCCGCGCCTTGCGCGTCGGCGTGATCGGCGCCGGGGTGATGGGCAGCAACCATGCCCGCGTGCTGGCCGGACTGCCCGGCGTCCTGCTGATCGGCATCGTCGATCCGCTGCCCGAACATCGCACGCGCGCCATCGACCTGGTCGGCTGCCGCGCCTTCGAGACCCTCGATCAGCTGCTCGCCGAGGGCATCGATGCGGTGACGATCGCAGCTCCCACCCATCTGCATCACGAGATCGCGCTCGCCTGTATCGCGCGCAACATCCACATCCTGGTCGAGAAGCCGGTCGCATCCACGGTCGAAGAGGGCCGCGAGATCGTCGCCGCCGCCGAGCGGGCCGGCGTCACGCTGATGGTCGGCCATGTCGAGCGCTTCAATCCGGCGGTCGCCGCGATCAAGCAGGCGATCTCGGGTGAGGACATCCTGTCGATCGGCATCACCCGGGTCGGCCCGTTCCCGCCGCGGATGTCCAATGTCGGCGTCGTGATCGATCTCGCCGTGCATGACATCGACCTGATCCGCTGGTTCACCGAGTCCGACATCGTCGAGGTGCAGCCGCAGCTCTCGAGCGCGGTCGCCGAGCGCGAGGACATCGCGCTGCTGCAATTCCGCACCGCGTCCGGCGTGCTCGCCCACATCAACACTAACTGGCTGACGCCGTTCAAGGCGCGCAACGTCACCGTCGCAACCCGCGGCAAGTATGTGATGGGCGACCTGCTGACGCGCCAGGTCACCGAATGTTTCGGCTTCAAGCCGGACGGCAGCTATTCGATGCGGCACCTGCCGGTCGGACACGACGAGCCGCTCCGCGCCGAACTGATCGCTTTCCTCGATGCCGTGCGCAGCGGCAAGCTGCCGGCGGTGTCCGGCGACGAAGGCGTCGCCAGCCTCGAGATCGCGATCCGCTGCCTGGAATCGCCCGCGCGGCCGGCCGCCACGACGATGCGCAAGGGACCGCGCCGCATCGCCGGCTGATTGTCTTCACCGGCTGATTGTCATCCATTCAACACGTGCAAAGAGCTTCCATGAACCAGCATATGCAGCTTGAGCCCATTCCCTTCATCGATATTTCCGCGCAGCGCCGGCGGCTCGGCAAGTCGATCGATGACGCGGTCGCGCGCGTGCTCGACCATTGCCAGTTCATCAACGGGCCCGAGGTCACCGCGCTGGAGAAGGCGCTGGCCGACTATACCGGCGCCAAGCATGTGGTGAGCTGCGCCAGCGGCACCGACGCGCTGCTGATGGTCCTGATGGCGAAGAATGTCGGTCCGGGCGATGCGGTGCTGTGCCCGACCTTCACTTTCTGCGCGACCGGCGAAGTCGTGACGCTGACCGGCGCGACGCCGGTGTTCGTCGATGTCGACGAGGAGACCTTCAACATCGACATCAACTCGCTGAAGCGCGGCATTGCGACGGCGCGGGCGCGCGGGCTGAAGCCGGTGGCCGTGATCCCGGTCGATCTGTTCGGCCAGAGCGCCGATCACGATGCGATCAGCGCGGTCGCCGAGGCCGAGGGCCTTTTTGTGCTGGATGACGCCGCGCAGGGCTTTGGCGCGACCTACAAGAACCGCAGGCTCGGCACCTTCGGTCTCGCGACCGGGACCAGCTTCTTCCCGGCCAAGCCGCTCGGCTGCTTCGGCGACGGCGGCGCGATCTTCACCGACGACGAGGAACTCGCGCGCACGCTGCGCAGCATCCGCGTTCACGGCCAGGGCTCGGACAAGTACGACAACGTCCGGCTCGGCCTCACGGCGCGGCTCGACACCATGCAGGCGGCGATCCTGCTCGAGAAGCTGAAGATCTTCGACGACGAGATTGCGGCGCGCAACAAGGTCGCGGAACGCTATTCGCGCGCGCTCGGCAACCTCGTCGCGGTGCCGCGCGTGGCTCCCGGCTGCACCTCGGTGTGGGCGCAGTACACCATCCGCCTGTCCGAGGGCATCGATCGCGACGCCTTCGCGGCCGCGCTGAAGGCGCAGGGCGTCCCGACCATGATCTACTATCCGAAGTCGGTCCATCAGCAGACGGCCTACAGCCACTATCCGGTTGCCGACGGCGGCCTGCCGGTCAGCGAGCGGCTGTCGAAGGACGTCATCGCCCTGCCGATGCACCCCTATCTCGACGAGGCAGCGCAGGACCGCGTCATCGCGGCTGTGCGCAGCGCGCTACAGGCATGATCCCGAAAAGTGGTTTCCGGTTTTCGGGCTCGATCATGCCTAAATCGTTAACGGCCTGATACGAAACTTTTTCGTAACGCAATCATGCGCTAGAAGCAGCGCATGCTTGGGCGCATCTTCACCGTCGGCGGCTACACCCTGCTATCGCGGGTCACCGGGTTCGCGCGCGACATCATGCTCGCGGCGATCCTCGGTGCCGGGCCGGTCGCCGACGCCTTCTTCGTGGCCCTGCGGCTGCCCAATCATTTCCGTGCGATCTTCGCCGAAGGCGCCTTCAACGCCGCCTTCGTGCCGGCCTATGCCCATGTCCATGGCGAACGGGGCGAGGCCTCGGCGCGGCTGTTCGCCGACCGCATCTTCACGCTGCTGTTCGCCTCGCAGGTGATCCTGCTGGTTGTGGCGATGGCGTTCATGCCGCAGGCGATGAGCATTCTCGCGCCGGGCTTCACCGAGGATGCCGCCCAGCGCAAGCTCGCGATCGAGCTGACGCGGATCACATTCCCCTATCTGCTGCTGATCACGCTGGTGACGCTCTATGGCGGCATGCTCAATGTGATGCATCGGTTCGCCAGCGCCGCCGCGGCGCCGATCTTCCTCAACCTTGCGATGATGATGACGCTGGCGCTTGCGGCGTTCTTCCCCAGCGCCGGTCATGCCGCGGCCTGGGGCGTCCTGATCTCGGGCTTCCTGCAATTTGCCCTGCTCGCCGGCGACCTCGCGCGTCACGGCGGCCTGCCGCGGTTCGCGCCCTTGAAGCTCGACGAGGACGTTCGCGCCTTCTTCCGCGCGTTGGGGCCGGCAACGCTGGGCTCGATGGGAACCCAGGTCGCCCTGTTCGCCGACACCATCATCGCGACCTTCCTGCCCGCGGGCGCGCTGTCGGCGCTGTATTATGCCGACCGCCTCAACCAATTGCCGATCGGCGTGATCGGGATTGCGATCGGCACCGTGCTGCTGCCGGAGATGTCGCGGCGCCTGACCGCCGACGATCACGCCGGCGCCATGGCCGCGCAGCGCCGCGCCTTCGATTTCACGCTGCTGTTCTCGGTGCCGTTCGTGGCGGCGTTCCTGACGGTTGCCGATCCGATCATGCGCGCGATGTTCGCCCGCGGCGCGTTCTCGAAGGCCGATGCCGCAAGCGCGGGCGCGACGCTCGCGGCCTATGCGGTCGGGCTGATCCCGTTCGTGATGATCCGCAGCGCGGTTGCGACCTTCTACGCCCGCAAGGACACCGCAACCCCGGTGAAGGCGGCGCTGACCGGGGTCGCGGTCAACGTCGCGCTGAAGATCGCGCTGGTCGGCACGCTTGCGCAGGTCGGGCTGGCGCTGGCGACCGCGATCGGCGCTTGGGTCAACCTGCTGCTGGTGCTGATGTTCGCCGTGCGCCGCGGCTATCTCGCGCTCGATCGCGCGCTGATCCGCTCGTTCGGCACCTTTGCGCTGTGCGGCGTGCTGCTCGCGCTCGCGCTGTGGCTGACCTCGCATTTCGCCTATGTGTGGTTCGCGCCGATGCAGATCTTCCGCGACGAGATGATCCTGCTGCTGCTGATCGCGGTCGGCGTCTTCGTCTACGCCCTGCTGATCCTCACACTGTTCGGCCGCGGCTGGCTGTTCGCACTCCGGCGCGTATAGATTTCTTTAATCTTGTCAATTGCTTGGAATAATGCCCGAATGCGTTGGGGCAGGCGCGCCCGAACGCTTTTGGCTGCATCACACATGATTCCGTTTCTTGAGCGCATGGAGCAGGCCAGCAACGTCCTCATCGCAGGCTGTGGCGGGGGCTTCGACGTGTTCGCTGGTGTGCCCCTGGCGGAGCGCCTTTGGTCGCGCGGCAAGCAGGTGGTGTTCGGGAATTTTTCGTTCACCAATCTCTGGCTTTGCGGCGGCGAGCGCATCAATCCGACCACGTGGCGCGTCGATCGCAGCTCTGCCGAGATTCCATATTTTCCGGAGAAGTGGCTGGCGGAATGGCTTGCGACGCGCGGTCGAGCGGTCCCGATCTATGCCTTTGCCAAGAGTGGCGTGCGGCCACTGGCTGCCAGCTACCGCTCGATTATCGAGCAACACCGGATCGACCTGGTTGTGCTGATCGACGGCGGGACCGACAGTATTATTTTCGGCGACGAGCCGGGACTCGGCACCATCATCGAGGATGCGGCATCGATCGTCGCTGCGCATGATGCCACCGCGGGGCGGGCGCTTCTCGCCGCGATCGGTTTCGGGATTGATCATTTCCATGGCGTCTCACACCACGCCTTCCTTGAGAACGTCGCGCAACTGACAGCTGATGGGGGATTTCTCGGTGCCTTTTCCCTGTCGTCGGGAACGGCGGAAGGGGCGGCGTTTCTCGATCTGGTCGACTATGCCAACCAACGCCAGCCCGCGCATCCGAGCATCGTCTGCAATTCGATCGCAAGCGCCGTGCGTGGTGAGTTCGGAAACTATCATGCCACCAACCGCACCAGCGGCAGCGATCTGTTCATCAACCCGCTGATGTCTCAGTACTGGACCTTCGCGACGTCGCACCTCGTCCGACGAATGGCCTACGCAGACGGTCTCATGCAGACGGATCGGATGGAGGAGGCCAGGCGGGCGGTCGAGCAGTACCGGCAGACCATCGAGCCGAGGCCGCTCCGCCCGATCCCGCTATAGTGATCGAGACCCGCTCCGCAAGGGGCAAAACGCCCCCAGAAAGCCGTTTGCGCTTCGCGGACAACCACGCCAATATGCGCAAAACACACCAAGGCAATTGGAGAGACGATGGCAGCTCCCATCAAATTCGGCGTCGGACAGAGTGTGCGGCGCAAGGAGGATGACGCTCTGATTCGCGGCAAGGGCCGCTACACCGACGACGTCGCACCGTCTCCCGCATTGCACGCGCTGATGCTGCGCTCGCCGCATGCGCATGCCACCTACACGATCGATGCCGGCAAGGCCCGCGGCATGCCCGGCGTGGCGCTGATTCTGACCGCGGCCGATGTCGCCGAGCTCGGCGGCCTGCCGTGCCTGTTCAACCTCGAGACCGATCCGTTCATCGCGCCGCCTTATCCGATCCTGGCCAAGGACGAGGTGCGCCATGTCGGCGACGCCATCGCCTTCGTGTTCGCCGATACCGTCGATCATGCCCGTGATGCGATCGAGGCGATCGACGTCAAGTGGACGCCGCTGCCGGCGGTGGCCGGTCTCGTCAATGCGGTGAAGAAGGACGCGCCGCAGGTCTGGCCGGACAAGCCCGGCAATGTGCTGTTCGACGTCTCGATCGGCGACAAGGGCGCCGCCGAGGCCGCGTTCGCCAAGGCGCATGCGGTGGCCGAGATCACCATCGTCAATCCGCGCGTCATCACCAATTTCATGGAGACGCGCGCAGCCGTCGCCGAATACGATGCCAAGAGGGATCACCTGACGCTGACGATCGGCAGCCAGGGCAGCCACCGCCTGCGTGAGATCCTCTGCGACATGATCCTGAAGATGCCGAAGGAGAACATGCGGGTGATCTGCCCTGATGTCGGCGGCGGCTTCGGCACCAAACTGTTTCCCTATCGCGAATATGCGCTGATCTCGGTCGCGGCGCGCAAGCTCAAGAAGTCGGTCAAATGGACTGCCGAGCGCTCCGACCATTTCATGGGCGACGCGCAGGGCCGCGACAATCTCACCACCGCGAAGATGGCGCTCGCCGAGGACGGCAAATTCCTCGGCATGGATGTCGATCTGATGGGCGACATGGGCGCCTATCTCTCGACCTTCGCGCCCTATATCCCGCATGGCGGCGCCGGCATGCTGCCAGGCCTCTATGATATCCAGGCTTTCCATTGCCGCGTCCGCACCGTGTTCACCAACACGGTGCCGGTCGATGCCTATCGCGGCGCCGGCCGCCCGGAGGCGGCCTATGTGATCGAGCGGCTGGTCGACGCGGCGGCGCGAAAGCTCGGCATGACGCCTGACGCCATCAGGCGGAAGAACTTCATTCCACCGAAGTCGCTGCCGTACACGACCGCGACCGGCAAGGTCTACGATTCCGGTGACTTCGTCGCGCATATGAAGCGCGCGATGGAGATCGCCAACTGGAAGGAGTTTGGCAAGCGCGCCAAGGCGGCCAAGAAGGACGGCCTGGTGCGGGGCATCGGCATGGCGAGCTATGTCGAGGTCTGCGGCACCATGGGCGAGGAGACCGCCAATGTGGCGCTCGATCCCAATGGCGACATCTCGATCCTGATCGGCACGCAGTCGAGCGGGCAGGGCCACCAGACCGCTTACGCGCAGATCGTCGCCGAGCAGTTCGGCGTGCCGCCCGAGCGCGTCCATGTGCTGCAGGGCGACACCGACAAGATCGCGACCGGCCTCGGCACCGGCGGCTCGGCATCGATTCCGTCCGGCGGCGTCAGCGTGCAGCGGGCGACGCATGAGCTCGGCAACAAGCTGAAGGAGCTGGCGGCGCAGGCGCTGGAAGCCGGCACCGGCGACCTCGAGATCGCAGACGGCCGCATCCGCATCGCCGGCACCGACCGCTCGATCAGCTTTGCCGATCTCGCCAAGCGTCCCGGCGGCGACACATCGAAGATGAATGCGAGCGCGACCTTCGCCAGTGCCGACGGCACCTATCCGAACGGCACGCATCTCGCCGAGGTCGAGATCGATCCCTCAACCGGCATCATCAAGATCGTCAGCTACGTCATCGTCGACGATTTCGGCGTCACGCTCAATCCGCTGATGCTCGCGGGCCAGGTTCACGGCGGCGCGATGCAGGGCATCGGGCAGGCGCTGATGGAGCAGGCGGTCTACAGCCAGACCGACGGCCAACTCGTCACCGGCACCTTCATGGATTATGCGATGCCGCGTGCTTCGGACGGACCGTCCTTCGTGTTCGAGACCCACAACGTTCCCTGCACGACCAATCCAATGGGCGTGAAGGGCGCGGGCGAGGCCGGCGCGATCGGCTCATGCCCGGCGGTCGTCAACGCGATCGTCGAGGGGCTGCATCGCGAGTTCGGGATCGACCACATCGACATGCCGGCGACGCCGGAGCGGGTCTGGGTCGCGATCCGCGAGGCGCAGCGCCGCCATACTCTCTGATAAATTGTCGCAGGCGGAATGAAGATTCCGCCTGCGGTGTTTGCAAACCAGACCGGCCGCGTACCTGCGGACCGGGACAGAACGAATTGAGGGGTTTTGCCGATGAAGCGGATTATCGTCGTTGCTGCGATGCTTGCCTTGAGTGCCGGTGCTGTCGTGGCCGACCAGAACCAGGTCAAGCAGACCCAGGCCCAGATGAAGGAAACCGGCAAGAACGCCGGCGCCATCGCCGCCATGCTCAAGGGCGAGAAGCCCTACGACCAGGCAACCGTCGATGCCGCGCTGGCAAGGTTCGAAGACACCGCCAAGAAGCTTCCGACGCTGTTCCCGGAGAGCAGCAAGGGTATCAAGCTGGAGGGCGACTACTCCACCTCGCCGAAGATCTGGGAAGACAAGGCCGGCTTCGAGCAGCACATCGCGAGCTACGCCAAGGCCGTCGCCGACACCAAGGGCAGGGTCAAGGATATCGATACGCTGAAGGCGGAAATGCCGCCGCTGTTCAAGCAATGCGGCGGCTGCCACGAGACCTATCGGCTCAAGAAGGGCTGATCGCCGTCCGTCATCGTCGTTCGATCAATGAAAAGGGCGGACGCCGTGAAGCGTCCGCCCTTTGTTGTGTCGGCCGTTTCTTGTTGAGGTCTTACTTCGTCACCTGGCCGCGGATCTCACCGCCCGGGTTCGCCGCGGTGTGGACGTTGACATAGTACTTGCCGGCGAGCAGATCGGCGGCCTGCGCGTCGGTCAACGTCGCGCTGCCTTCGACCGGGCTCGATGTCGCGTTCGGGATCGCGACCGCGACGCCGGAATTCTTGCCGGCTTCGGCGGGGCCGTGGAAATGCGCTGCGGTGGCCGGGCCGGTGAGGCCGGAATAGGTCAGTTTCCAGCTCAGCTTCTTGGTGGCGGCATCGTAGTCGATGTCGGCAGTGCCGGTGCCGGCGCTGGTATTCGCAGGCACTTCGGACTTGGCGTCCAGCTTGGCGTGCAGCTTCTCGGCAAGGGCCGGGCCCGCGAATGCAATCGCGGCGCCGAGCGTCAGCGTGGCAAGCAAGGTCTTGTTCGACATGGTTCTCTCCCCTTTGACGTCACACGATGGTTGCAATCTTCAAACCGCGGCTCACCGGATTTATTCCCAAAATGATCGTGAGTGCGGCAAATTTGATGCGAGCTTGTGCGAACGGTTGCCATCATACTGGTTGATGAACTGACGCGACCAATGACGGATCGGTGAATGTTGCGACGAATTCTCCTTCTGGCCGGCCTGGCCGGCCTCATCGGCTTCGGCGTGTTCTGGTGGCTGACGATCCCCGCGACCGTTGCCGCGAGCGCGCTGCCAGCCTACCAGCCTAACCTCGCCAACGGGCTCACAACGTTCAATGCGGGGGGATGTTCCTCCTGCCATGCCGTGCCGAAGCAGGACGACCGCACGAAGCTCGGCGGCGGGCTCGCGATACCGTCGCCGTTCGGCACCTTCTACGCGCCGAACATCTCGCCCGACCAGAACGACGGCATCGGGCGGTGGAGCGAGGCCGATTTCGTCACCGCTGTCATGAAGGGCACCTCGCCGTCGGGGACGCATTACTTCCCGGCGTTTCCGTACACGTCCTATCAGCACGCCAGGGTCAATGACGTGCGCGACCTGTTCGCCTATCTGAAGACCTTGCCGCCGGTCGCCGGCAAGGTGCGCGATCACGATGTGCCGTTTCCTTTCAACATCAGGCGCGATGTCGGGGTCTGGAAATTTCTGTTCATGGACGGCAAGCCGTTCATCGCGGATGCGAGCCGCTCGGCGCATTGGTATCGCGGCGCCTATCTCGTCAACAGCTTCGGCCATTGCGCCGAGTGTCACAGCCCGCGGAATTTCCTCGGCGGCATCGTCAGCTCGCAGCGTTTCGCCGGTGGGCCGAATCCGGAGGGCGAAGGTTGGGTGCCCAACATCACGCCGCGGGGGATCGCGGACTGGAGCGCGAAGGATATCGCCTATTTCCTCGAAAGCGGACAGACGCCGGATGGCGATAGCGCCGGCGGCTCGATGGTGCGCGTGATCCGCAACACCTCGCAGCTTTCGCCTTCCGATCGCGACGCGATCGCCGACTACGTCAAGTCGCTGCCGCCGGTCGACGGGCCGCCAAAGCCGACGCGCAAGGCGGAAAAGACGGATCCTTCCTGATTGCGCCGGGTGATGCTTGCTGTCCGCGCTGCTTGGCCTGCTATCCGCGCCACGCAGTGGCGGCAATGACCATCAAGCCACCGGCAAGCGCGAGGTCCTTGAAGAATAGCGTTCGTTCCGCTTTGTCGGCGAGGTCGAGGTGAAAGCCGAATGCGGTCGCAAGGCAAAACAGCGCCAGCGCGCCGGCGGCAAACGACAACTGCCAGCCGATCAGCAATGCCAGGCCCGCACCAAGCTCGAGCGCGATGACCAGTGGCAACAGCACGCCGGGAATATGGTGTGCCGCCATGTGGTCGAGGAACGGCTTCGGGCCAGCGATTTTGGCTACGCCGGCAAGGATGAACAGCAATGCGAGCAGGCTTCGTCCGGCAATCGTGACCATCGAGATCGGCATGAGAGGACCCTCCGGGCTTGTTATTGGCTGTTGCGAGCGTGGTATCTCGCCTGTGAAGCGAACAGGACGGCGGACAGGATGAAGGCAAAGACGAAGAAGATCGTCCGTCCCAGCACCAGCGCCTTCGCCTGCTCCACCGGCGTCACCGAAATCAGGACCCCGAACGGGACGTAGCACCACAGCACCACCGCGATGGTTCTGCCGAGCCTGCCGAACTGCAGGAAGCCGAACGAGAACAGCAAGGCTGCGAGATAGCTGGCGTGAAACTTGACCTGGGAGGCGATCATCTGCAGCTCCCCGTCGGCCGGCGACAGCGGCAATCCGTTCTGGATCGCATGCACCATCGTCATGATGTGGTGGTTCTCGACGCAATCGAGCAAAACCGTGAGCATCATGGCGGCGAGCGCAATGCCCAGCAGATACGGGTCCATCATCGTGCGCAGCCGGGCGGCCAGCACGGTGAAAAATGCGCCGTAGAAGATCATGAAGAGATTATCGAGCCCGAGATTGAGCCGCAGACCGAACGGCACCAGAGGGGTCGCCAGATGCGCGCCATAGGCTTCGACGGAGCGAGCGGTCTGGAAGAAGTCCTGCGAACCCTTGGTGGTGAGGATACCGATCACCATGGCGCCGACGGTCGCCGCCGCGAGCGTCGCCAGAATAGCGAGCGTACGGTCCATTGGACTGCTCTGCATGATATAGCTACTCCGTGCGTGTCCAGCCGACTCGTCGAGTTACAAATATCAACTGCTATCTGAAATAGATACCAGATGATATCTGAAAATCAATTGGTATTTGCACGTTCAGGAGCCCGATCCGTTGCCCAGGCTAAATCGCGAGGAAAGTCAGGCCCGTACGAAGAGTCTCCTGATCGAGGCGGCGCGCGAGGAGATCATCAAGAAGGGGTTTGCGCAGGCCTCCGTGCGCGACATCGCCGACGCCGCCGGATTTTCGCAGGGCGCGTTCTATTCGAATTTTCCCGACAAGGAGGCGATCCTCCTGGAACTGGTGCAACAGCATCAATCCGAGGAGCGTGCAAAAATCGAAGGCGTATTGGGGCAGGCAGCGGGCGAGCCGGCGAAGCTGATGGCCGGCCTCGAAAAATGGGCCGCCACCGCCAATTCGGATCCGGGGTTCGCCGTGCTGGCGATCGAGCTGCAATTGCAGGCGCTGCGCAGCCCGACTTTCGCGCAAGGCTATAACGAGCTCAACCGCAAGCACCGCCGGGCGCTGGGCGTGCTGGTGACGCGCCTGTTCGAGTTGCTTGGCA
Organism: Bradyrhizobium macuxiense; assembly: GCF_007993935.1. GTDB lineage: Bacteria > Pseudomonadota > Alphaproteobacteria > Rhizobiales > Xanthobacteraceae > Bradyrhizobium > Bradyrhizobium macuxiense_A. Next base: position 296,258 of record NZ_VITY01000007.1, read on the forward strand.
AGCAGCCGCCGGCCGATCCCGTGGAGATCGCCACCGGCTTCATCGCATTGGGCCGCGGCATGGCGCTCTTGTCGAGGGCCGGCGAAGTGAGCCGCAGCGGCCGGATCGTCGTCACGTTCCTGAAGGCGCTGATCGACGCGGCGCCATCAGCCTAGAGCATGATCCGGAAAAGTGCGAAGCGGTTTTCCGAAAAGATCATGCTTAGACAGGAATCTAAAGCGCGATGATGATTCAACTGATCTCATCGCGCTTTAGCGGCGCGCCTCGCCAAGCCGGCACGTGTGAAGATCGATCGCTACTTCGCGCCGAACGCCTTGAAGGTGATGATGGTGAGGGTGTCCTGGATGCCCGGGATCACCTGAACCTTCTCGTTGATGAAATGGCCAATGTCGGTGTCGTGGTCGACGTAGAACTTGACCAGGAGATCGTAATTGCCCGCGGTGGAATAGATCTCGGACGCAATCTCGGCTTCCGCCAGCGCATTGGCGACGGTGTAGGACTGGCCGAGCTTGCATTTGATCTGGACGAAGAAAGGAACCATCAAAGTCGTCTCCGGGGATTTGGCCGACTATAGGCCAAAAACCGGCGGCCAAGGCAAGGGGACAGAAGGGGGCAAGGCAGGGCCAACGCGCGGTAAAGTCAGGCGAACTTGCTGGCAATCGGCGGCCGGGCTAGGACAGGCGCAAGGACAGACGATGGTCTCATTCGTGATGGTCTCATTCCAATCAACCACCGGTGCCGCAAGATGACGCCGGTCGCGCTCACCATTGCCGGCTCGGATTCCTCGGGCGGGGCGGGCATCCAGGCCGACCTCAAGAGCTTTGCCGCGCTCGGGGTCTATGGCGCCTCGGCGATCACGGCGCTGACCGCGCAGAACACCACGGGGGTCAGCGGCATCCATCCGGTGCCGGCGTCTTTCGTCACGGCCCAGATCGATGCCGTGTTCTCCGATCTCGACGTCGGCGCGGTGAAAATCGGCATGGTGGCGCAGGCCGAGACCATCGCGGCGATCGCCGATGGGCTGAAGCGCTGGGCGCCGCGCCATATCGTGCTCGACCCGGTGATGGTCGCAACCTCGGGCGACCGCCTGCTTGCCGCCGAGGCGGTCGATGCGCTGAAGACCAAGCTGTTTCCGCTGGCCTCGCTGATCACGCCGAACCTGCCGGAAGCGGCGGCGCTGTTGAACGAGCCGGTTGCCTCAAGCGAGGCCGATGTCGAGCAACAGGGCAAGCGATTGCTGGCGATGGGCTGTCGCGCGGTGCTGGTAAAGGGCGGTCACGGCCACGGCGCCGAGAGCATCGACTATCTGATCGAAGGCGCGCGCAGCATCGCGCTCGCGGCGCCGCGCATCGCGACATCAAACACCCACGGCACAGGCTGCTCGCTCTCGTCGGCGATCGCGGCAGGGCTCGCGAAGGGCGAAGCGATGGAGACCGCCGTGCGCAACGCCAAGGCCTGGATCTCTGATGCGATCGCCGCCGCCGATCGCTTCGCCGTCGGTCGCGGCCACGGACCGGTGCATCACTTCCACAAATATTATTGAAGCGGTGTGGCTCGTAGCTTCGTAGCCCGGATGCAGCGAAGCGAAATCCGGGAGCACTTTGTCCGCGCACGAAGGACCCGGATTACGCTTCGCTTCATCCGGGCTACGCATTCGTCACGCCCACGTTGTTCCACTGCGATATGCAGCAACACCACGCCTGTTCCTCACAGCCGCGGCTGCCGATGTCGCCAGATTGTCGCATGCGGCTGTTATCCGCAGGGCAGGGGCGCGCTGCTGATTCTCGTTAACTCTCTGTGGAGCCTCAGGTCGCGGGGATCGTCATCGCCTTGTCACAGGAATCTGTTAGGTGCACAGGCATGGGAAGTGACTCCTTGAGTGAAGAAAGCCCCGAGCGGCGCTTTCGCACTTTGTTTATCTCCGATGTCCATCTCGGAGCCCGCGGTTCGCAAGCCGACCGCCTGCTGGACTTCCTCCGCTCTCACGATGCCGACACGATCTACCTCGTTGGTGATATCGTCGACGGCTGGGCGCTGAAGTCGAACTGGTACTGGCCGCAGACCCACAACGATTTCGTGCAGAAGATGCTGCGCAAGGCGCGCAAAGGCGCCAAGGTGATCTACGTTCCGGGCAACCACGACGAGTTCCTGCGCAAATATTACGGCACGCATTTCGGCGGCATCGATGTGGTGGAGAACACCGTCCACACCGGCGCCGACGGCAAGCGCTACCTCATCATCCACGGCGACATCTTCGATCTCGTGGTGCAGAACGCGCGCTGGCTCGCCCATCTCGGCGACAAGGCCTACGACTTTGCGATCCAGATGAATCGCTTCGTCAACTTCTTCCGCAAGATGTTCGGCGTGCCCTACTGGTCGCTGTCGCAATGGGCCAAGCTGAAGGTCAAGAAGGCGGTGAACTATATCGGCGCGTTCGAGGCGACGCTTGCCGGCGAGGCGCGGCGTCACGGCTGCGACGGCGTGATCTGCGGTCACATCCACTACGCGACGATTCATGACGAGCACGGCATCCGCTACATGAATTGCGGCGACTGGGTGGAGAGCTGCACCGCGCTCGCCGAGCACGAGGACGGCCATTTCGAAATCATCACCTGGACCGACCCGGTGCGCCGGATCGCGCCAGTTCCGCGAGTGACGGCACGCGCTGCATGACGCATATCCTGGTCGCGACCGATGCGTGGCATCCCCAGGTCAACGGGGTTGTCCGCACGCTGACCATGATGGCACAGGCGGCGAACACGCTCGGCGTCGAGGTCAGCTTCCTGACGCCGGACGAGTTCCGCACCTTCGCGATGCCGAGCTATCGCGATCTCCGGCTGGCGCTGCCGTACCGGGCCAAGGTCGCCAGCCTGATCGAAGCGGCCAAACCCGACAGCATCCACATCGCGACCGAAGGCCCGATCGGGCTTTCGGTCCGCCGCTATTGCCGTAAGCGCGGCCTGCCGTTCACGACGAGCTTCCACACCCGCTTCCCCGAATATGTTTCGGCCCGGACGCCGGTTCCGGAAGCCTGGGTGTGGCGGGCGCTGCGCTGGTTCCACAAGCCGAGCCGGGCGGTGATGGCGGCAACCCCGGCGCTGGCCGCCGAGCTGCGTCAGCGCGGTTTCCGCAACGTGGTGCTGTGGTCGCGCGGCGTCGATACCGCGCTGTTCCATCCGCGCGACGTCGACCTCTGCCTGCCGCAGCCGGTCTATCTCAGCGTCGGCCGGGTGGCGGTGGAGAAGAATCTCGAGGCCTTCCTCGATCTCGATTTGCCCGGCACCAAGGTCGTGGTCGGCGACGGCCCGGCGCGGGCGGCGCTGGAGCGGAAATATCCGCAAGCCGTCTTCCTCGGCGCACGCCATGGGGAAGAATTGGCTGAGATCTATGCCGCCGCCGACGTGTTCGCTTTCCCCAGCCGCACCGATACGTTCGGTTTGGTGCTGCTCGAGGCATTGGCGAGCGGCCTGCCGGTTGCCGCTTTTCCGGTCACCGGTCCCCGTGACGTGATCGGCGCGGCGCCGGTCGGCGTGCTCGACGACGATTTGCGGCATGCCTGCCTGGAGGCGCTCAGCATCCCGCGGCAGGCCTGCGTCGATTTTGCCGCGCTCCACACCTGGCAGGCGTCGGCCCGGGTGTTCATCGAGCGCTGCATGAACGTTCGCCCCGCCGCGCCCGACGGCGAGGGGGAAGTGTTCGAATTCGGTGCCGAAGAGCACCATTTTGCAGCCCTGCCGGCCACACACCCCACCTCACGCTAGACGAGTCACGCTAAAGCGTCTTGCCGGGCCGTGGCCCGCCGCGATACAAATTGCGGATGACGGACACCGTTTTAAATCCACCCGTCGCTGCCGCGGACATCGATGCCGCCGCAAGGGTGGTCGCGCCGTTCGCGGTGCGCACGCCGCTCCTGACCTTCCCTGTTCTCAACGAACGCGTCGGCAGCCGGGTCTTCCTCAAACCCGAAATGCTGCAGCGGACCGGATCGTTCAAGTTCCGCGGCGCCTTCAACAAGCTCGCCTCGATCCCGCAGGACAAGCGGAGCGGCGGCGTCGTCGCGTTCTCCTCGGGCAACCATGCCCAAGGCGTCGCCGCGGCGGCCAAGATTCTCAACATGCAGGCGACCATCGTGATGCCTGCGGACTCCCCGCTCACCAAGCGTGAGCGGACCAAGTCGTATGGCGCCGAAGTCGTGCTCTACGATCGCGATCGCGACGACCGCGCGGCGATCGCGAGTGGCATCGCCAGCAAGCGTGGCGCGACCCTGGTGCCTCCCTATGACGATCCGCTCGTGATCGCGGGCCAGGGCACCGCCGGCCGCGAGATCGCCGAGGACATGGCGGCGCTCGGGCTGACGCCTGATATCGTCGTGGCGCCGGCTTCGGGCGGCGGACTGATCGCCGGCGTTGCGACCGCGGTGAAGGCGAAATATCCGCAGGCCCAGGTGGTCGTCGCCGAGCCCGCCGGCTATGACGATCACGCGCTATCGCTCAAGGTCGGGCATCGCGAGGCGCATGCGGTTGCGCCGCGCACAATCTGCGATGCGCTGATGGCGATGATGCCGGGCGAGCTCACCTTTGCGATCAACAGCAAGTTGCTCGCAAACGGTGTCAACGCTTCCGACGAAGAGGTTGGTGCGGCTGTAGCTTTTGCCTATCGCGAGCTGAAGCTCGTGGTCGAACCCGGTGGCGCGATCGGGCTCGCCGCACTGCTTGCGGGGCGGATCGACGCCAGGGACAAGAACGTCGTCATCGTGCTCTCGGGCGGCAATGTCGACGCCGACCTGTTCGCGAAGCTCGTCGCCTGAGATCGGCATTTTGAAAAGCAGCGGGGGGCAGGGCGATGGTCGCTCTGCCCCCGTTTCGTTGTGCGGTGTGGCCGATCAGTGCCTGAAGCCGCCATGATGGCCGCCGCCGATGCCGCCGACATGCGAGCCGGACGGAGTTGAGTGGACCGCTGCACGGTCACCGCCGCCTGATCGCGTCCGGTCGACTTGCATGCTCTGCCGTCCGGTGCGGAAGCGGTGCCGGTCGCTGTCTCTCATGATCGGGCTTGATGTGGTCTTGCCGGCATTTGCAGCAGGAAGGCTCGCGATGTTGCCTTTGCCAATCGTGTTCGGCATCCCGGCCGGCTTCGCTCCGGGCGCGGGCATGTTGACGATCCTGCCGCCGCCGATCTGGCCATTGCCGCCGGCGCCCTGCAGGCCCGCATGGATCGGCTGCAAGGCCTGACGATTTGACAGCCGCGTGAATTGCATCAGCGGCACCGCCTTCGGCTGGGCCTGCAGCTTCAGGGCCTGCTGCGCGTAGGGGCCGCCGGCGAAATTGTCGTGGAAGGTCTTGTAGGCGAACGGCGTGTTGGCGAGCACCGCCTTGTGCCAGGCCGCGACCTGCAGCCAGTTGGTCAGCAGGGAGCGAATGCGGTCGCACAGCGGATCGCGCGGATAGAGCCGGATGAATTCCTCGTAGTATTCCGGCCGGCCCTCCGACAGCACGAAATCATAGGCCTGGCGCACCGAGCGGTTCGGCAGGTTCGACGCCATCTGCACGACAGGGCCATTCGCCGGCGCGCGGGACGACGCGACAGCGGTGTCGCCGAAGAAATAGAAATCGGAGGTCAGCGACGAGCTCTCCCACGGCGTCTGCCGGCCGTCGGTCGTCGAGTTCACCTCGAGGCGAACGCGCTTGAACAACTGCTCGATCGGCAGATTGGGCTCGCGCGCCAGCCGCAGGAAGGCGTTGGTGTAGGGGCTGTGGCCGTAGTTGCCGTCCTGCGCCTCCATGCCGGGCGCGGTCGAATAGCCGACGATCGAGCCGTTCGGCGCATCGACGACGGCAAGGCCGCGGCCGGCATCGTTGACGTTGGGAAACGGGTTGTTGCGGCAGGCATCGAGCACCACGATCCGCGTCCGGCTCGGGATGTTCTCGAGCGTGCCCATCACGTCGACGAGGCGCACCGCATGGCCGTCGAGGTCGGACGGCGTTGCGATCTTCGCATCGACCGGAATCAGATAGTTCTCGCCGGCGAGCTGCACGCCATGCCCGGCATAGTAGATCATGGCGACCGTGCTCGGGCCCCGCGCCGCGACCTTGTCGGAGAAATCCCGCAACACCTTCACCATGTCGCCCTGCCTGAGGTCGGTCGCAGAGATCACCTCGAAGCCGGCCGCGTTCAACAGCTCGGCCATCGACTGCGCATCGTTGCCGGGATTGGCGAGTTTTGGCGCATTCTCGTAGTTCGCATTGCCGATCACCAGCGCCACGCGCTGCTCGGGACCGCGTAGTGCAGCCGGTGTCGCTGCGGCTGATGTCGCCGGCGAAGCGGCCTGATCGAGGGATTGCACAGTCGTCTGCGCTGCAGTGCCGACGGTGACGGCGCCGGTCTCGGCAAGCGCCGCGCCGGGCGCACAGAGGCTGAACAGGCCGAGCAATGCGGCCGATATCATGATCGATGTCAGGCGGACCATCGCGCGCTCCCAAATGCTGATCCCGGTGCGAGACCGGTCGCGGGGACGCTAGACGCAGACGCGGCTGCGGTACGTGAGCTGGGTCACGGAGCGTGGGTGGTCAATCGGAGGTGAACGCGTCGCGTGAACACGTCCGCGCCTACGAGAAGAACGCCATCTTCTCGGCCTGGCTCATGCGGCGGATCGGCGCGAGCGGATCGTTGGCGGCGACGTTCGGCTTTTTCAGGAGGCCGCTGGCGATGATGGTCGAGCCGAGCGAGACTTCTGCCGCAGGAGCGGGCGCAGCCTCGACGGTGGACGGGAGAGGCGGCGGCACGGCCGCAGGTGTTTCGGCAACCACCGTTGCAGCGACCAGTGCGGGTTCAACCTTGAGCTCGGCCTTCGGCTCGGGCACCGGTGCGGGCTCGGGCTGAATGGCCGGTGCATCCATTTCGGGCTCGGCGGCCATCGCCTCGGCGACACGCAGTTCCTCGGCGGCGCGCATTTCCTCGGCGATCGCCTCTTCGTCGATCGGATCGGGTGCGCCCATTTCCATCGCGATCAGGTCGAGCACCGCTTCGTCATGGGCGTCGGCGGCGGCCTCGTCGGAGACGCGGGCGAGTTCGGCAGCCTCGGCTTCGGCCAGAGCGGCTTCGGCCTTGAGCCAGGCTTCGCTCGGTTGCGGGATTGCCACTGCGGCAGCCTCGGCGGGCGGCGTTGCGGCGGGCATCGCGGCTTCGGCGTTCGGCGTCGCAACGGCTTCCTGAGGCGGCGCTGGCGGCGTGGCGGCTATCGTCGCATCGGGGGCCGCGCTCTCGGCGGCAGCGCTTTCGGCTGCCGGCGGCGATGACGGCGCTGCCGTGGCCGGTCCTGCAACCGGTGCTCCGGGCGCGGCCGGCTCGGCCGCAGGCGTCGCCGCCTTGTCCGGGTCGAACTCGCCGAGCCGGCGGGCCAGCGCCGCGAAGGCAGCGTCCAGCACGGCCTTGGCGTCGTCCATCGAAACCTGGGACGCACCGGCCTCGATCGCGCTGGCCTGCGAATCGATGATGTCGCAGATCCGGCCGTCATTGCCGATCTCGCGCAGCCGCCAGGAGATCTCCCGGATCACCCGCACGCCCTTGCGCACCGGCGCGAGATTCTGCTCGAAGCTGATGCCGTCGAGTGCTGACATGGCGGAGGCCTGGGCGGCCTCGATCGCGCCGCGCAGCGCGCCCAGCGCCTGCGCCAGCTGCTCGTCCCTGATCGCCGCTGCGGCGGCCTGCCGCTGCGCGCTGAGGCTGTCCTCGATCCGCGCCACCGCATCGAGCACCATGCGGGTGTCGGCGTTGCGGTTGCGCTTGGCGTATTCGCCGAGGAACCAGCGGCCCCGCGAGGTCTCCATGAAGGCCGCGCTGATCGCAGCATAGTCCTCCTCGCTCGGCAGGGCCGCGCGGGCGGATATCGGCGACAGGGCGAATGCTTCTTCGGCCATCACAATCTCTTCGCGCAAATCACAGCGCGTTACGCTAACGATCACCACGATATCGCGCGAATCGCAATTGAATTGATGTCTTCCGAATCACAAATCCCCATTGCAGCAAAAGTTGCATCGCGGCGATTCGCGCGCAGCCTTGCGGCATTCTATGCCACGCTGTTCGGCATGACCGGGGTTCACCTGCCGTTTTTCACGGTGTGGATGAAAGCGATCGGCATCGATGCCACCTGGATCGGCATCATCACCGCGGTGCCGCCGGTAACGCGCTTCACCGTGCTGCCGCTGGTCACCGCGGCCGCGGAACGGCGCCAGATGCTGCGCGGCGCGATCATCGCCACTGGCTTTGCGACCGCGCTCGGCTTTGCCGTGATCGGCACCCAGCACCAGCCGTTCGTGCTGCTCGCGGTCTATGCGCTGACCTGCTGCGTGTGGACGCCGATGGTGCCGCTCACCGACGCCTATGCGCTGCGCGGCGTCAGGCAGTTCGGCCTCAGCTACGGACCACTGCGGCTGTGGGGCTCGGCCGCGTTCGCGGTCTGCGCGCTGATCAGCGGGTTCCTGCTGCGCTATGTCGCAGAGGTCGATCTGATCTGGATCATCACCGCCGTGACGGTGCTCGGTGCGCTGGTCGGGCTGACGTTGCGGCCGCTGGGCCGCCCGGTGGCCGCCGTCGCGCACGCGGCCGGCTCGCCGCGGCTGCTGCGCAATCCCACCTTCCTCGCCATCATCGTGTCCTCGGCGCTGATCCAGGGCAGCCACGGCGCCTATTACATCTTCGCATCGATTGCCTGGCAGCAGGCCGGTTTCAGCGGCCTGACCATCGCGGTGCTCTGGGTGCTCGGCGTGATCGCCGAGATCGTGCTGTTTGCGGCCTCGCCGCGCTTCACGCTGCCGTCGGCGGTGCTGGTGATGATCGCGGCGGCCAGCGCCGTGGCGCGCTGGGCGATCACCGCGCAGGATCCGCCGCTTGCGGTGCTGGCCGTGGTCCAGCTCGGACACGGGCTAAGCTTCGGGCTGACCCAGGTCGGCATCATGGGGCTGATGGTGCATCACGTGCCGGTGCATGTGATGGCGCGCGCACAGGGCTATCTCACCGCCTGCGGCGGCATCGTCGCGAGCACCACGGCGATCGTCAGCGGCTTGGTCTATGCGCGCTTCGGCCTCGGCGTCTACGACATGATGGCCGCGATGGCGGCCACCGGCGGGCTCGTGATGTGGCTGGCGCGTCGACGCCTAACCCACCATCATCCCCACAGCGCGGCCTCCGGCGGATAGACCAGGCTGCCCTCGTAGCGCAGGCCGTCGTCGCGGTCGCGCGCCAGCAGCAGCGGGCCGTCGAGATCGACGAAGCGCGCGGCTTGCGCGATCAGCATCGCCGGCGCCATCGCCAGCGAGGTCGCGACCATGCAGCCGATCATGATCTCGAAGCCGTGGGCGCGGGCGGCGTCCGCCATCGCGAGCGCTTCAGTCAGCCCGCCGGTCTTGTCGAGCTTGATGTTGACGGCGTCATAGCGCCCGCGCAGGCCCGCGAGCGAAGCGCGGTCATGCACGCTCTCGTCGGCGCAGACCGCAACCGGGCGCTTGATCCGCGCCAGCGCTTCGTCCTTGCCGGCCGGCAGCGGCTGCTCGATCAGCGTGACGCCGGCATCGGCGCAGGCTTTGAGGTTGGCGGCGAGGTTGTGCTCGGTCCAGGCTTCGTTGGCATCGACGATCAGTTCGGAGCGCGGTGCCGCCTTGCGCACGGCCGCGATCCGCGCGCCATCGCCATCGCCGCCGAGCTTGATCTTGAGCAGCGCACGATGCGCGGCCTTCGCGGTGGCCTCCGCCATCGCCTCTGATGTTCCGAGCGAGATCGTGTAGGCGGTTGTGCGCGGTTCGGGCGCAGGCCGGCCGAGCAGGTTCCAGATCCGCTGCCCGGCGCGTTTGGCCTCGAGGTCCGCCAGCGCGCAATCCAGCGCGTTGCGGGCGGCGCCAGCGGGCATCTTGGCCTGCAAGGCCGTGCGGTCCATGCCCTCGGCAAGGGGCTGTTGCATCGCCTGGATCGCCTTGAGCGTCGCCTCGGGCGTTTCGCCATAGCGGGGGTAGGGCACGCATTCGCCGCGGCCCACCAGATCTCCCTGGCTGACCTCGGCCACCACCACGACCGCCTCGGTCTTGGCGCCGCGGCTGATCGTGAAGGTCCCGGCGATCGGCCAGCGCTCGATCCGAGCATTCAAGGAAATGGTCCGGGATGGGCTGGAAGTCATTTTAAAGTCTACTATTTCCTGAACCGTGGCTTGCGACGCGCAACCAACTATGGCTGGTTAGTGACAGATTCGACAAGCCGATCCGGCAAGCCACCGGAGATGCTACGGCCAGCCGGCTTGAGGGGTAGGCAAAAGGTGAGCGGCGACCCGACACTGGAGCGGATAGCCCAAGGCGAAGGACTGGCGTTGTGCGCGGCGGGCAACTGGACCGCCCGCTTTGCCCCTGCGCTCGAGCGGATCGTCTCCGACGCCGAGAAGCTGCGCGGCAGCCGTCCCCACATCTTCATCGACGTGTCGCAGGTCGCAAGCCTCGACACCTTCGGCGCCTGGCTGATCGAGCGGCTGCGCCGCAGTCTGAGCGACGCCAGCGCGGAAGCCGAGATCGCGGGCCTCTCGGCCAATTACTCCAGCCTGGTCGACGAGGTCCGCCGCGTCGGCCCAGCGCCCAGGGTCGTGAACGACCGGCTGTCGATCACGGGCATGCTCGAGCAGATCGGCCGCACCGTGGCGGGGGTCAGCGGCACCATCATCGGCCTGGTCGACATGCTCGGCGCGGTGCTGGCCGCGGCCGGCAAGGTGCTGATCCATCCGCGCAGCTTCCGCCTGACCTCGACGGTGCATCATCTCGAGCAGGTGTGCTGGCGCGCGGTGCCGATCGTGGTGCTGATCACCTTCCTGATCGGCTGCATCATCTCGCAGCAGGGCATCTTCCATTTCCGCAGGTTCGGCGCCGACATCTTCGTGGTCGACATGCTGGGCGTGCTGGTGTTGCGCGAGATCGGCGTGCTGCTGGTCGCGATCATGGTCGCGGGCCGCTCCGGCTCGGCCTATACCGCCGAGCTCGGCTCGATGAAGATGCGCGAGGAGATCGACGCGCTGCGCACCATGGGCTTCGATCCGATCGAGGTCCTGATCCTGCCGCGCATGCTGGCGCTGGTGCTGGCGCTGCCGATCCTGGCCTTCCTCGGCGCCATGGCCGCGCTCTATGGCGGCGGCCTGGTGGCGTGGCTCTATGGCGGCGTCGATCCGGAGGCCTTCCTGCTCCGCCTTCGTGATGCCATATCGATCGACCATTTCATCGTCGGCATGGTCAAGGCGCCGGTCATGGCGGCGGTGATCGGCATCGTCGCCTGCGTCGAGGGGCTGGCGGTGCAGGGATCGGCGGAATCGCTCGGTCAGCACACCACCGCGTCGGTGGTGAAAGGGATCTTCTTCGTGATCGTGATGGACGGCGTGTTCGCGATCTTCTTCGCCTCGATCGGGATGTGATCATGGCGGAGCAGGACATCGACGCCATCATCCGGGTTCGCGACGTCACCGTGCAATTCGGCACCACGCGCGTGCTCGACGGCCTCGACCTCGACGTCAAGCGCGGTGAGATCCTCGGCTTTGTCGGCCCGTCGGGCGCCGGCAAGTCGGTGCTGACGCGCACCATCATCGGCCTCGTGCCGAAGGTCTCCGGCCGCATCGAAGTGTTCGGCGTCGATCTCGATGCCGCAAGCTCGTCGCAGCGCCGCGCCGTCGAGCGGCGCTGGGGCATCCTGTTCCAGCAGGGCGCGCTGTTCTCTTCGCTCACGGTGCGCCAGAACATCCAGTTTCCGGCGCGCGAATATCTGCGCGTCTCGCAGCGGCTGCTCGACGAGATCATGGTGGCGAAGCTGGTGATGGTCGGCCTCAAGCCCGAGGTCGCCGATCGCTATCCGTCGGAACTGTCCGGCGGCATGATCAAGCGCGTCGCGCTGGCGCGCGCACTCGCGCTCGATCCGGAGCTGGTGTTTCTCGACGAGCCGACCTCGGGCCTCGATCCGATCGGCGCCGGCGATTTCGACGAGCTGGTGCGGACCTTGCAGCGCACTTTGGGGCTGACCGTTTTCATGGTAACCCACGATCTCGACAGTCTTTACACCGCGTGCGACCGTATCGCCGTTTTAGGGAACGGTAAGATCATTGCTGCAGGATCGATCGCCGACATGAAGGCATCGCAGCATCCATGGCTGCAGCAATATTTCAACGGCAAGCGCGCCCGAGCCGTTGTGGCCTAGCCCATGATCCCGAAACGAGAAGGCCGGTTTTCGGACGAGATCATGCGCCAACAGGGAATTCGACCGGCTCGAACGCAGGCTGCCTGCGCCGGAGCCCAAGAGTAATTCAAGAGTGATGAACGCGAGCAATTGATGGAAACGCGGGCGAACTACGTCTTGATCGGGGCTTTCACGCTGGCGGTGATCGCCGCCGCGTTCGGCTTCGTGCTGTGGTTCCAGAGCCTGCACACCACCAAGCAGCGCAGCCCCTTGCGGGTGATCTTCGAGGGGCCGGCGTCGGGCCTCCGCAATGGCGGCAATGTCAATTTTAACGGTATCCGGATAGGGGAGGTGGTGTCGGTGAAGCTCGACAATCCGCGGCGCGTCGTGGCGCTGGCGATGATCGAGAACAACGCACCGCTGCGCAAGGACACCCTGGTCGGTCTCGAATTCCAGGGCCTCACCGGCGTCGCCGCGATCTCGCTGAAGGGCGGTGAGGAGGCCGCCCCGCCGGTGCCGCTGGATGAGGACGGCATCCCGGTTCTGACCGCCGACCCCAACGCATTGCAGGACGTCACCGAGGCGATCCGCGCCACCCTGCAAAACGTCAACCGCATCGTCGCCGACAATCAGCAGTCGGTGAAGAATTCGCTGAAGAACCTCGAAGTCTTCACCGAGGCGCTGGCGCGCAATTCCGAGAAGATCGACAACGTCATGCTCAAGGTCGACGGCGTGATGGGCAAAGCCGACAATCTGATGCTGGGCCTCAATGCAATCGCCGGCGGCAACAATGGCAGCGAGCTGAACCTGATGGTGAAGTCGATCCGCGAGCTCGCCGACAATGTCGACAAGCGGACCAATCTCCTGATCAACGACGGTCGCCGCACGCTCGCCGACATCAGCCGCGCCGTGAACAATTTCGACCGCAACCCGAGCCGGGTGATCTTCGGCGGCAGCAACAACGCCGCACCCGAGCCCGCACCCGCTCCCGCCGCAGCACCGGCAGGCCCGCGGCGCCGGCAGTGACGTAGCGGGCGAATGGTGAGTGGCGAATAGCGAGCTCGCTGCCAGCCCCGTCCGTCATTGCGAGGAGCGACGCGACGAAGCAATCCATCGCGCCGCGTACGCCGAGGGATGGATTGCTTCGCTTCGCTCGCAATGACGGTCGTTGACCTGCCATCGCGCCGTCGCAGATACCGGGTCTGCTGATCAGCTCGCCAAAACAAAACGGAGGCCCTTCGGCCTCCGTTCTTCATTCGCTATTCGCTACTCACTATTCGCCGATCAGCTTACCCCAGCCGTCCCGCGGCGTGCGCGAGCAGGGTGTAGACCAGCCCGGTCTCCGAGGTCAGGTGGCCAGCCAGCTCCTGCTGGCCGCGACCTTCGCGGGCGACCTCGTCGAGCAGGCGCTCGAACTCCGCGATGTAGCGGTCGACGGTCTGCTTGAAGCCGCGATCGGCGCGGTACTTGCGGGCCACCTCGTCGAAGGCCTTCTGGCCGGCCGGCGTGTAGAGGCGCTTGCTGAACGCCTTGTTCTCGCCGCGCTGGTAGCGATCCCACATCTCGGCCGCCAGGGTGCGATCCATCAACCGGCCGATGTCGAGCGACAGCGACTCCAGCGGATTGGCGGCCGGCTGCTGCGGACGCGGCCGCTGCTGGGCGTCGCGGCCCTGCGGGGCAGGCGGCGGCGCGTCGCTGCGGTTGAGCAGGTCGGACAGCCAGCCGTCACCGTTGTTGGAGCCGGCCGGGCTGACCGACGGGGCCTCCGTGCGGCGCGAGCTCGTCATGCCGAGATCGGGCGGCGGCAGCGTCGAAGCGCTGTTACCATTGTCCCGCACGCTGTCCCGCATCCGCACGTCGGCACGGCCGCCGGCGGCGGCAGCCATCACCGGTTCCTCGTGGCGGACGCTGGCACGGTTGGTCGAGACCACGTCGAGCCCGCGGCCGTGATGGGCGACGATGCGGTTCAGCTCGGCCAGCGCCTCGATCTGGTCGACGATCACCTTGCGCATCTGCGCGGTGTTTTCGGCGGCCTCCTGCGGCATTTCGAGCACGCCGCGGCGCAGCTCGTTGCGGGTGGCCTCGAGCTCGCTGTGCATCTCGCTCGCCATCTGCTTCATCGCCGTGACCATCGCGGAGAACTTCTCCGTCGATTCCTTGAACATCGCATCGGTCTCGGCGTTGCTCTGCTGGTAGAGCTCGTTCATGGCGTCGACGGTCTGCTGACGCTCGTTCTCGGCCGCCTGGCGCACCGCTTCGAACTGCCTGCTGATCGCAGCCGAACCGGCACCTGCGGTCTCCGCCACCACGCGGGCGATGTCGCGGGCGCGTTCCTCGGCCGCGCCGAGCGATTCATCGAGCAGCCCGGTGAAGCGCGACAGCCGCTGGTCGAGATCGGTGGTGCGCAGGTCGATGGTGGTGACCAGCGCTTCCAGCGCCTCCTTGCGCTCGCTGACGGACGCCGTCGTCGAGCGGTTGGCCTGCTCGACCACGGCAGCCGCATCGATCAGCGCCTTGCCATGGGTCTCGAACTGGCTCGACAGCGCGCCGAGATCTTCCAGCGCCTTGCCGGTCTTGCTGTTGAACACCGTGAGCTGGTCTTCCAGCGTCTGGGTCGCGACGCCGTTGCGCGAGGTGACGTCGTTCATGGCGGACACGAAGTCGGCCACGCGGGTCACCAGCGCGCGCTCCAGCGAGTTGAGGTTGTCGTGGGCGCCGGTCAACACTTCCTGCAGCAGGATGTTGCCCTCGCGCAGCCGCTCGAACAGCGCCACCGTATCGGTGCGCAGGATCTTGCTGGTCTCCTGCATCTCCGTGACCGCCGAGATCGAGACCTGGCGCGACTGGTCGATCGCCGCGCGCGAGGCGTGCTCGAGCTCCTTGAGCGACTTCGCCACCGCGCCGGTCGCCTGATCGCCGGCCGAGGTGATGTTGCGCGCGACGTCGCCGCCATGCGCCGCCATCGACTGCGAGAAGGCGAGGCCGCGGGTTTCGATCGCCTTCAGCGCATCTGCCGTGGCGCGGTCCATGTCGCTCGAAAGCTGCGTGGTCTTGGCGGTCAGCGCCTCGATCAGCGAGCCGCGGCGGCCGTCGACCATCTGCGACAGACGCTCGGTCTGCTGCTGCACATAGGTGACGATCTCGTCGGTCTTGCCGGTCATCGCCGAGCCGAACGCGCTTGTTGCGGACAGCACCGAACGCTCGATGTCGGCCGAGGTCGTCTTGACCTTGGTCGAGACCTCGTTGGACATGGTGATCAGTGCGGCCTGTGCGTTCTGCGCAGAGGTCTGGATGTTGTCGGTGGTCTTGGCCGTGACCGAACCCAGCGCGCGCTCGATATCGGTCGAGAGCGTGCGGATCTGCGCGGCGGCATCGGCGGAGGTCGCCGCAAACGAGCTCTGGGCTTCGCGGGCGCTGCCCAGGATGGTCTGTGCGGTCTCCGCGCTGGCCGTGGTCAGCGTGCGCTCGATCTCGACGGAGATCGCGCGGATCTGGGTTGCGGCCTCGCTCGACGTTGCGACGAACGAGTTCTGGGCATCGCGGGCACTGCCGAGGATCGACTGGGCAGTATTGGTGCCGACCGTCGTCAGGGTGCGCTCGACATCGGCAGCCAGCGACTTGACGTGGTTGACGGCATCCGTGGATGCGGAGACGAGGGTGTTCTGCGCCTCGCGGGCACCGGCCGTCAGCACCTCAGCGGTGCCGGAACCGGCCATCGACAGCGCACGCTGGATGTCGGCGGCGAGCGCCGACACCTTCTCGGCAGCCTCGGTCGACGCATTGACCAGCGTGCTCTGCGCTTCACGCGCACCCGACGTGATCGATTCCGCGGTGGCCGAACCGGCCATCGACAGCGAGCGCTCCATGTCGGCCGCGAGGGTCCGGACCAGATCGGCGGCCTCGGTGGACGCGCCGGCCAGCGTGCTCTGGGCCTCGCGGGCGGAGGCGACGACGGCTTCCGCGGTGGCGGAGCCGGCCATCGACAGCGAACGCTCGATGTCGGCCGACAGCGTGCGGACCAGGTTGGTGGCGTCGGTCGACGCACCGGCCAGCGTGCTCTGGGCCTCGCGGGCGGAGGCGACAATGGATTCCGCGGTGGCGGTGCCGGCGGTCGAGAGCGAGTGCTGCATGTCGGCCGCGAGCGTGCGGACCAGGTTGGTGGCGTCGGTCGACGCACCGGCGAGCGTGCTCTGCGCCTCGCGGGCGGAGGCGACGATGGATTCCGCGGTGGCGGTGCCGGCGGTCGAGAGCGAGTGCTGCATGTCGGCCGCGAGCGCGCGGACGAGGTTGGCGGCTTCGGTGGATGCGCCGGCCAGCGTGCTCTGGGCCTCGCGGGCGGAGGCGACGACGGCTTCCGCGGTGGCGGAGCCGGCCATCGACAGCGAGCGCTCGACGTCGCTGGCGAGCGACTTGACCTGGCCGGTGACGTCGGTCGAGGTCGAGATCAGCGTGGTCTGGGCCTCGCGCGCACCGGTCATGATCGCTTCGGCGGCAGCGGAGCCGGACATCGACAACGATGCCTCGACATCGGCGGCCAGCGACTTGACCTGGCTTGCGGCCTCGACCGAGGCGCTGACCAGCGTGGTCTGCGCGTCGCGGGCGCCGGACAGCACGGAGGCTGCGGTGGCGCTGCCGGCCGCCTGCAGGGTGCGCTCGACGTCCTCGGACAGCGCCTTGATCTGCGAGGCGACGTCGCCGGAGGCGGAGACCAGCGAGACCTGCGCATCGCGGGCACTGGTGAGGATCGAGTTGGCGGCGCTGGTGCCGACGGCGGTCAGCACGCTCTCGACCTCGGCCGAGCTCATCTTGAGCTGGTTGCCGACGTCGGCGGACACGGTGAGCAGCGCCTGCTGCGCGGTGCGCGCGCCGGTCTGGATGGTTTCGCTGGTGTTGACCACGAGATTGGTCAGCGAGCGCTCGGCGTCCTCGACATGCGACTTGATGCTCGACGACAGCAGCTCGGCGCGGGACATCAGGTCCTCGCTGGCCTGGCGGCCGCTGCTCTCGAGGCGGCCGGCGACGGCCTCGACGCGCGAGCCGAGCAGGTCCTCGAACTGCGCGACGCGGGTGTCGATGTCACCGGCGATGACGCCGACGCGGCTCTCGATGCCCTGCTGGATGTCGGCGAAGCGCGCCGAGATCGTGTCGGTCAGGTTCGAGCTGTGGCCGCTGATGGTCTCGACGAGGCGGCTGTTGTGACCATTGATGGTGTCGGCGAGGCGGGTGCTGTGCCCGTTGATGGTGTCGACCAGGCGGATGCTGTGGCCGTCGATGGTCTCGGCGACGCCGTTGATGCGGTGGTCGACCGCGGCGATCGCCTGCACGGTGCCTTCGGTCAGGGTCGTGGTGAGCAGGCCGAGGCGCGAGTCGATCGAGTGGATCGCCTGGGTGGCGCCTTCGGTCAGCTGCGTCGCGAGCGTGCCGAGATGGCCGTCGATGGTATCGGTGACCGACTTGGCGCGGCTCTCGAAGGTGACCTCGAGCGTCTTCATGCGGCCGTCGATCGCATCGTCCAGCGACTGCAGGCGGCCGTCGAACGAGCCGATCCTGGTGGCGAGCGAACTGTCGAACGACGACAGCTTGTCGGTCAGCGAGGCGTCGAGATTGGTGACGCGGCTGCCGAGGGTGGTCTCGAACTGCAGCAGGCGCTGGTCGAGCGAGGCGGTGATCTCGCCGCTATTGGTGGTGACGCGGTTGTCGAAGGTGTCGACATAGGTCTTCAGGCTGTCGGCGATGTCCTGCGTGCGCTGGCCCATGCGCTCGACGATGTCGCCGCCGAAGGTCTTCACCGTGCGGTCGAATTCAGAGATGTGGCGAGTGATCAGCGCGCCGAGCGTGCCGGAGTCGCGGGCGAATTTCTCGGCGAGCTCGCTGCCGTGGTTCTTCACCAGGTCGTCGAACGCGCTCATCTGCAGCGACAGCGAGTCGTGCGCCGTCTCGGTCTGGCCCACCACCTTGGCGACCAGCGAATTGACGGTGACGTCGAGCGCCTCGCTCGCGCGGTCGCCGGACGTCATGATCTGGCCGGCGAGGCGGTTGCCGGCGTCGTCGATCTTGCTGACGAGGTCGTTGCTGCGCAGCTCGAGCTCGAGCAGCAGCGAGTCCGCGGAGTTCTTCAGGGAGTCGTGGACCTCCTCGGTGCGGTCGGAGATGCCGTCGACGATGGCGGACGAACGCTGCTCGAACTCGCCGGTGATGCGGTCGATGCGCTCGTTCAGCATCTCGTGGACGCGGTCGGCCAGATCGACGAACTCGTCATGGACGTGGCCGGTCTTGAAGTTGAGGCTGGTGGTGAGCCGCTCGGAGGCGTCCATCACCGCGCGCGTGGTCTCGGCGCTGGCTTCCTCGAGACGGTCGAGCAGGTCGCCGCCGCGCTCGCCGAGCGCGAGGATCATGTTGTCGCCGGCATGGCTCAGCGCGGTCGTGATGTGCTGGCCGCGCTCTTCCAGCGCGCCGGTGATGCTCTTGGCGACCTCGTCGACGCGCGAGGCGATCGCGTCCGAAATCAGCGCGATGTCGTGGCGCAGGTCGATCTGCACGCCGGAGATCGCGCTGCGCACCTGCTCGGCCTGGCCGACCAGGTTGTCGCGCTGGTGGGCGATGTCCTGCAGCAGCGCGCGGATGCGCACTTCATTGTCGGAATAGGCGCGCTCCAGCGCCGCGACCTCGTTGGCGACGAGGGTCTCGAGTTCGCCGGCGCGCGCGATCGCGCGTTCGACGCCATCGCCCATCGCCGCGACCTCGCGGCGGATCGCCTGGCCGACCGTCACCATGGAATCGGCGGCGGCGTTTTCCGGCTCGGAGAATCGCATCGCGACCTGCGCCATCGATTGCGCGATCATCTGCATGCGCTGGCCGTGCGCGGCGAGGCTGGCGAGATAGTAGAACAGCAGGATCGGAACGGCGAACAGCGCGGCGAGGCCGGCGAGCACCAGCACGCCGGTGCCCTGGGCCATCGACGCCTGCAGCGCGGGCCAGAACGCGATGGTGAGGATCACGCCGCCGAGCAGCCAGGCGCCGGAGCAGACGAAGAACAGCGTGAAGGCGTTGCGGGCGCGCCCTCCCTGCAGCGTCTGCAGCATCTGGCCGATGGTCTCGCGATCATCATTGGCGGCGCGGCGAGGGGCACGCGGTTCTTCGATCGGCTCGAAGGCCGAACGGTCGGTATTCGGACGCTGATCGAACGAGGTGGCGGAAAAATCCGCGGCCGACGGCGGCAGGCTGGGCGGCGCCGCGCCTTCGTTGAGCGCGCTGCGGTTCTCGGCGCCCTGTTCGCTGATGTTGAGGGCTTCCTGGATGGCAGAAAGCGCGACTTCGGTGGGATCTTTGACCTTCTTGGGAGTGTTCGCCATGTTCAGTCTGACCCTCTCACTATTTTACGCGTCGGCGAGCCTGCGATCGTCCCCACGCAAGCTCGAAGCCGGTGTGCCCACAAGCGGAGCGCAAGCGCCCCCTCGGCGGCTTGTCCGCTACATCCGCAAACATCCTATGGGGAGAGTGATGCGAATGAAATGCTTGCGATTAATACTTTCTTAATCATCGTTAACAGCTTTGCGCCATAAGGCCTTATGGGTACTCGAAATTCCCGCCCCGGAGAGCCGATTGTGTCCGGAAATTGTCCAGAATCGGGCGGTTTTGCCGATCATCCCGACAACAATTCGTTAACCAGTTTCGTGATTGGCTCGCTGACGGTCCGCCGGTGAAGGCCGGGTGGAAACGACAGGGACAGGCCATGCCACTTCATCTCGAACGGGTTGAATGGACCCAATCGCCGCCGCTCGCGCCTGGCGACGGGCCGATCGACGTCGATCACCTCCGGCGCATGACACTGGGCGATCCTGCCCTGGAGCGGGAAGTGCTGGCGATGTTCTCGACCCAGTCGGCCCGGATCCTTGGCGAACTGTCTGCCCTGCCGCCCGACGCACCGACCCATGCCCACACCCTGAAGGGATCCGCGCGGGCAATCGGCGCCTTCGGCGTCGCCGAGGCTGCCGCCAATCTGGAAACCGCACTGGCCGGCGGTCTCGATCCGGCCCAGCCCCTTGCTGCGCTCGGGGCCGCGATTGGCGAGGCGCGCAGCGCGATTGAGCTGATTCTGGGCCGGTCCTAGGCCTCTCCCATCTCCGGGGCCTGCCGTAGCGGCCGGGATGCCGCCGGGGCCGGCCGGCAGGTTTTCGGTCTCCGCGCTGGCGCTGTGCGGACCGACCCGTTATACGACTGCCCGGGACCTTTCCATCCATCGTCCGGCGCATTCCGGCAGCACGAGCAATCATGGCCAAAATCCACTTTATCGACCATAGCGGCGAGAAACGCACAGTTGAGATCGAGAACGGCGCGACGGTGATGGAAGGCGCGATCCGCAACGCCATTCCCGGCATTGAAGCCGAATGCGGCGGCGCCTGCGCCTGTGCGACCTGCCATGTCTATGTCGATGAAGCGTGGCGCGAGAAGGTCGGCGCGCCGTCGCCGATGGAAGAGGACATGCTGGATTTCGGCTTCGACGTGCGTCCGAATTCGCGGCTGTCCTGCCAGATCAAGGTGACCGACGATCTCGATGGATTGGTCGTCTCGACGCCGGAACGGCAGGCCTGAGATTCGTTACTCGCCGTCCGGGTTCACTCCGCGACGGACCCAGCGGCGGAAGTTTTCCTTGACCTCCGCCGGCAGCGGCGTCGGCCTGCGCGTGGCCTCATCGATCATCACGGTGACCGCCTTCGCCGACGCCACGCATCTTCCCTGCGAAAACACCACCTGATCGAAGGTGGTCGATGTCCGCCCGAACTTGACGAGACCGAGCCCGAGCTCGATCTGGCCCGGCCAGTGCAGCTCGGCGCGGAAATGGATGTCGAGGCGCACCATGATCCAGCCGAGCCCGGCCGGCATCAGCCCCATGCTGCGGTCCTTCACCAGCGTGACGCGGCCGGTTTCAAAATAGCTCGCATAGACGGCGTTGTTGACGTGCCCGTTCGGGTCGAGATCGGCAAAGCGCACATTGTCGGACAGCCGATAGGGAAAGTCTTCCAGGCGCAGTGCATCGTCGGCGCGGACAGGGGCATTCACGAGGGGGATCTCCGTCGGTTTCCTGCCCATACAGCCGAGTTGCGCAGGCTCGGCAAGGGGTTGCCGCGCCAGCCGCTGTCCCTATTATGCATGTCACGATCCGGCCCACTTGGCTGGACAGGCGAAAAGCCGTCCAGTCGACCTCAACTGAAAAGAAGCGGACATGAGCGAAGCGATCAAGACCGATGTGCTGATTATTGGCGCGGGCCCCTGCGGACTGTTCGCCGTGTTCGAACTGGGCCTGCTCGACATGAAGGTGCATCTGGTCGACATCCTCGACAAGATCGGCGGGCAGTGCGCCGAGCTTTATCCCGAGAAGCCGATCTACGACATTCCCGGCATTCCCTTCGTCACCGGCCAGGGGCTCACCGACCAGCTGCTGGAGCAGATCAAGCCGTTCAATCCGACCTTCCATCTCAACGAGATGGTGGAGAGCATCGAGAAGATCGGCGATCCCTTGTTCCGCGTGAAGACCGATGCCGGCAAGGAGTTCGAAGCCAAGGTGGTGGTGATCTCCGCGGGCGGCGGTTCGTTCCAGCCGAAGCGTCCGCCGGTGCCGGGCATCGAGGCCTATGAAGGCACTTCGGTGTTTTACGCCGTGCGCAAGATGGAGCAATTCCGCGACAAGAACATTCTGATCGTCGGCGGCGGCGACTCCGCGCTCGACTGGACGCTCAATCTGCATCCGATCGCCAAGCGCATCACGCTGCTGCACCGGCGCGACGATTTCCGCGCAGCGCCGCACAGCGTCGAGCAGATGCGCACGCTGGTTGCCGACGGCAAGATGGATCTCAAGATCGGCCAGGTCACCGGGCTCGAAGGCGCTGGCGGTCAACTCTCGGGCGCCGCCTTGAAGGGCAACGACAATGCGATGTCGACGATCGCCTGCGATACGATGCTGCCGTTCTTCGGGCTCACCATGAAGCTCGGTCCGGTCGCGAACTGGGGCGTCGCGCTGGAGAACAATCTGGTGCCGGTCGACACCGCGGCGTTCGAAACCAACGTGTCAGGCATCTTCGCGATCGGCGACATCAACACCTATCCGGGCAAGCTCAAGCTCATTCTCTCCGGCTTCCACGAGGGCGCGCTGATGGCGCAGAAGGCGCACCGCTACGTGTATCCGGACAAGCGGCTGGTGTTCCAGTACACAACCTCGTCATCAAGTTTGCAGAAGAAGCTTGGCGTGAACTGATTCCGCTCCAGCGGCGACCAATGCCAGCGGCATGAGCCATTCCCGCGCGGCGCGGGTACTGGAACGCTCCGTCAAATGGCCGTAGTCTGCGCGTAGTCGGGTTTGTCGATTGATCAGGTGATGATGATGCGGAACACGCGATCCAGACTTCGGCTGATCTTGGCGCTCGCCGCGGCCTTTGCGCTAGCTGCTCCGCTTGCGGCGTCCGCGGCCGAGCTGTCGGCGGCCGGGCTCTGGCAGAAGGTCGAGGACGGCAAGACCGAGGGCTGGTTCCTGGTGATCGAGCGCAACGGCCTGTACGAAGGCATGATCGCAAGGATGTTTGCGTCGCCCGGTGATCCGCCCAATCCGGTCTGCTCGAAATGCACCGACGATCGCAAGGACATGCCGTGGCTCGGCATTCCGCTGATCCGCGACATGAAACGCAACGGGCTCGCCTATGAAGGCGGCAACGTGCTCGATCCGCGCAACGGCAAGATCTACAAGGCCAAGATGACGCTGAGCGCCGACGGGCAGACGCTGACCATGCGCGGCTATCTCGGCATCTCGCTGTTCGGCAAGGACGAGGTCTGGACCCGGCTGCCCGACACCGCGCTGGCGCAGCTCGATCCCGCGATCGTCGCCAAATATCTGCCGGCGCAGGCCGCCGCGGCGAAGCCGCTGCCGCCGGCGCCCATGCCCGCGACGAAGCGGCACTAGGACTTTTCAGGCTCCGATCCGGATCACGTTTGCTCGCGTTGGCGCTCGCACAGCGCGAGCGTTCAGCGTTGCTCCGGTGCCGTCGGCAACGGCGCGACCGGCTCGGAAAGCACCTCGGGCACCGTGGTGTTCAATTGCAGCACGGTGGCGGCCGCGGGCACCGCCGCATCGGCCATCGCCGCATGGCCTTCGGCGCTGGGATGCACCGCGCCGCCATACACCGCCGACAGGATGCCCCATGTCGCGTCGTGGATGTCGGTCGGCTGCATCGAGGACGGCAGGCCCTGCGGGTAGGTCATCGCCGCGAAATAGCTGTCATTGGCGTCGCGGATCCAGCGCGCACGCGGCAGGTAGGCGCGGTATTCGCCGGCGCTGCGGCCGCATTTCAGCGGCTGGCTCGCCGCGGCGACGATGTCGGAGACGAAGCTGTCGCCGTTGGCGGCGAAGCAGTCGCGGTCGAACTCCGGATCGGTCGAGGCGCGCGCGCAGAAGCCGTGGCTTGCAAACGCGTCCTGATGCGCATCGACGAAGGTCATGCGGTCGGCCTGCGGATTGCGGCAGATGATGCCGGACTGGCACTGCGCGATCGCCTTGAGCTGCGGCAGGAACTCGTTCTGCACGAAGCTCGAGACCGAGGCGAGCCGCTTCGGATCGGCGTTGAACGAAGGATGGATCTCGAAGCCGGCGCGGCCGCCGGGGCAGGGCGCGCCGCCATTGGCCAGCGCCGGATTGGCATAGGCCGTGTAGATCACGCGCGACAGGTCGCCGCCGAGCAGCGGCTTCAGCGCATCGCGCAGCTTGGCGAAATCGGCCGGCAGGTCGCGCGCCAGCGCCGAACGGGCATCGTCGACGCTGGCCATCGAGCCGCCCTGGCTGAACAGCGTGCGTTCGGTCGGCGTGTCGACGATCACGTTGGCGACGAGGCCGGAGAAGTAGATGTCGTTGGCGCCGATCGACAGCAGCACGAGATCGAGCGCGCGGTCCGGCTGCCGGCGCTTGGCGGCTGCGAGGGCCGTGCGCAGCTCGGCGATCTGGCCGTTGACGGTGCCCGAGCAGCTGCTCGCGGTTTTGGTCGGCAGACATTCGCGCGCCTGCTGCGAGCCGAGCAGCCCGTCGGCGATGGTGGCGCCGGTGCAGGCCAGCGGCAGATAGGTCACCGCGATGTGCGGATATTGCACGGCGAGCGCGAGCGCGGTGCGGGTCTGGTAGCTGTACAGCGAGCGATGGCAGGCCGAGTTGAGCCATAGCGCGCTGTGGCGCTGCCAGTTCGCCAGGGTGTCCGGCGCTTCGCAGGCGCGTCCGCCTTTGAAGCCGGCACGGCTCGGCCGGTAATATTGCGCTCCGCCGAGATAGGAGCGGAAACAGAATCCATCATCGGAGAGTGCAATCGCGCGATCGGGATTGCCTTCGCCGGATGCGATGCTGTCGCCGAGGCCGGCGATCAAGAGGTCGCGCACCGCGATCTGCGTCGTCACGCGCTGGTTGGCCTCCGAGCCGCTGGCGACATCGACGGTTGCGACCGTGGTGCGGCCGTAGCGGACGCGCAGATTGACCGGCTCGGCGCAATCGAAGGTTTGGGATTGCGGCCCATCGCCGTCGTCGAACGACCACGCACAGGTCGCGCCGACCGGAACCGGGCCGGTGAGCCGCACGGTGATCGGGTGATCGATCGGCGTCAGATAGCTTTCCTTGACGTTGTCGCGGGTGCAGGGCTCGCTGACGCGGCCCTGCAGGTCGATGCAGAGCCGGTTGACCGTGTTGCGCGCCCAGCCGCGGCCGTCGCTTTGCAGTTCCAGCGCCTGTTCCGTGGCCAGCACGCTGCGGCCGAGCCCGCTTTCGACATGCAGGCGGAAATCGCGTTCCTCGCGGAACAGGCGGAAGCGGTTGCGGACCTCCCAGGAGATCGAGAGCTGGGTATCCTGCGCCTCCGCGGCTGAAGCCAATACCGCCGCGAGCGCGCTGCCGAGTAGCACGCTGCAGACCGTCACACGAAACGAAAATCGAACCAAAAAGCCAATCATGGCGCGGTTTGACGCGAGTGGTACGGCGAAAATAAGAGAAGCGGCTGCAGGGATCAAAAATCCGGGATCGAACCCGGGCCAGGGGCTGATGACGTCGCTGTTACCGTCTCAGCCGCCTGATCTGCTGCTGCCGGCTTTCGATCGGTTGCCGCACGGTCGCCGAAGCCGTGCAGGCTTGGCTTAATCGTTTCCGTTCCTGCCATGGCCGCACCACGTTGAGCCACAGCTCGCGCATGCCCATGATCGAGATCGAGATTCCGAACGGGATCAGGAAATAGAGGATCCGGAATACGACCAGCGTTGCCAGCAACTGCTCCTTGCTGAACTCCGGCAGCGCCACCAGCATCGCGGCGTCGAACACGCCAATCGAGCCGGGGGCGTGGCTCGCAAAGCCGAGCAAGGTCGCCAGGATGAACACCACCGCCAGCGAGACGAAGTCGATATGCGGCTCGGTCGGCATCAACAGATACATCGCGAGCGCGCAGAAACCGAGATCGACCACGCCGATGATGATCTGCAGCAGCGTCAGCTTGGCCGAGGGCAGCACCACCTTCCAGCCGTTCTGGCCGAGCTCGCGGCGCTTCTCGCCGGTCAGCAGCCAGACGAAATAGGCGCCGATGCCGGCAAGGCAGCCGAGCGCGATCAGCCGGTTCATCGCCGGCGGCAGCAGGTCCATCGCCGACGCCGCGGCGGGGTGCCAGGCCATGCCGAAGCCGAGCACGAACAGGTTGCCGAGCCAGAAGGTCAGACCCGAGAGAAAGCAGATCTTGGCGACGTCGATCGCGGAGAGGCCGTAATCGGAATAGATCCGGAAGCGGATCGCGCCGCCGGTAAAGACGGTGGCGCCGATATTGTGGCCGATCGTGTAGCTGGTGAAGCTCGATAGCGCTGCAATGCGGTAGGGGACGTGCGTCTTGCCGATCGTGCGCAGCGCGAAGAAGTCATAGAAGGTCAGCGTGCAGAACGCTCCGACCACACAGAGCGCCGCGAGCGCGATCCGGTGCGGCGCGATATCGGTCAGCGCAGTGAGGATGATGCCGGTATCGACGCCCTTCAGGGTGTGGACCAGCGTCGTGATCGCGAACACGATGATGAGCACGCTCGCAGCGATCCCGAGCCGTTTCCAGCCGATCTTTTCCTTGAAGCCACGCCCGAGCGTGGTCAGCAGTCGAAGCATTCATCCTCCCGGCAGGGACAATTTCAGTGGGACCCGGTCACGGACAGCGACGGGTGACGGGCAAACGCACCGTACGCGATGACCCATAAGGCAAAACCGATGCGTTGTGCAGCCCTTGACAAGCCAACCTTCGGCTCCTGTCCAACGTTGTTGTCATACTGGCTACATATGTTCTCGCTCTGCGGAATGTGAGTCGGGGCCATGTCGCGCCCCGCGACGGGACCGCTGCGTGTTCCGCCGTCGATCGGCCATTCACGGCGATTTCGCCGATATTTTGCCGATTTGGCCGCCGTTGCCGGGACCATGGGAGCGAAGCGAATACACGATATGCATCGGAATGGGGACGTCGGGGCCGGCTGCGGCGTTTACCAAAGTGTGAAGTCGATGCGCGCATCTGCGTGATCGGGCTGTGAACCGCGGTTGGGGCCGGAATGAGGCGCCCGGAGGCCGGCCGTAGGTCTATTGAGGCAAAACGCCGCGCAACATGGTTGCGGCCACATGGCGCCGGCCGCCATCGCAATGCCACACTTCGATCGACGACGAAGTATTATTGAGAAACGAAGACCTATCTCTCGCATTGGTTGCGAACAGCGAGGTCAAGACCATGCAACAGACATCCCTGAACGCGCGTCGCGTGCCGGACCAGCGCGCGCCGTCGCATCGGCGGCCGGCCGGGCTTGCGGCGACGTTGACGCTCGCTGCCATGAGTCTCGGTTACGGCGTGGTGCAGCTCGACGTCACCATCGTCAACACGGCGCTCAACGCGATCGGCGCGTCGCTCGGCGGCGGCGTGGCCGAGCTGCAATGGGTGGTCAGCGCCTACACCATCGCCTTCGCCGCCTTCATCCTGACCGCGGGCGCGCTCGGCGACCGGATCGGCGCCAAGCGCATCTTCATGGCGGGCTTTGCGATCTTCACCGCGGCATCGGTCGCCTGCGCCGTCGCGCCTGATGCCGTGACGCTGATCGCCGCACGCTGCGTGCAGGGACT
Source organism: Bradyrhizobium macuxiense (assembly GCF_007993935.1). Taxonomy (GTDB): domain Bacteria; phylum Pseudomonadota; class Alphaproteobacteria; order Rhizobiales; family Xanthobacteraceae; genus Bradyrhizobium; species Bradyrhizobium macuxiense_A. The sequence goes on from NZ_VITY01000007.1 coordinate 323,583, forward strand.
GGCCGCGGCCATCCTGGTGCCGAACTCGCTGGCGCTGCTCCGCCACGCCTATGCCGACGAGACGGCGCGCGGACGCGCGGTCGGCGTCTGGGCTGCCGGCGCCAGCCTTGCATTGACCGCCGGCCCGTTCGTCGGCGGCGGGCTGATCATGCTGGTCGGCTGGCGCGCGATCTTCCTGGTCAATCTGCCGATCGGCCTCGCCGGGCTATGGCTTGCCTGGCGCTTTGCCGGCGAAACCAGCCGCCATCGGCAGCACCGGCTCGATCTGCCGGGGCAACTTACGGCGATCGCCGCGCTCGGCACGCTGGCCGGCGCGCTGATCGAAGGTGGAGCGCTTGGCTGGGACAGCCCATTCGTGGTCGCAGGCTTCGCGCTGGCCGCCGTCTTCTCAGTGCTGTTCGTCTGGCGCGAGGCGCGCGCGGTGCAGCCGATGCTGCCGCTCTCGCTGTTCAGGCAGCGGATGTTCGCGCTGACCTCGATGGTCGGCCTCTTGGTCAACGTTGCGTTCTACGGGCTGATCTTCGTGCTCAGCCTCTACTTCCAGCAGGTCAACGGACTGTCCGCGTTCGCAACCGGCCTCGCATTCGTGCCGATGCTCGGCGCCGTGCTGCCCGCCAACCTGATCGCGCCGCATGTCGCAGAGCGGATCGGCGCGCCGGCGGCGATCGCGCTCGGTGCTGCGATCTCGGCCGCCGGATGCCTGGCGATGCTGTTCATCGGTCCCGGCACCTTCTATCACGCGATCTGCCTGCAACTGCTGGCGATCAGCGGCGGTCTCGGCCTCCTGGTGCCGCCCTTGACCTCGACGCTGCTTGGCAGTGCCGAGCCGCAGCATGCCGGGATCGCGGCCGGGGTGCTGAATGCGACCCGGCAGACCGGCAGCGTGCTCGGTGTCGCGCTGTTCGGCTCGATGGTCGGCCGGTCGGCGGCCTTCATGGCCGGCCTGCATGCAGCCCTCGTGATCTCCGCCGGCGTCTTGCTGGCCGCCGCCGCGCTGATCTGGATCGGCGCCTCATCACAAACACGGCGGTGAGGGAAGCTTGCTCCTGACGGGCGGCCGCCGACTAGGTAGTCGAGGCTGCCGACCGAATTGTGTGTGAGGACTGCAGTTTTCCCCGACGGTACTCCGTGCATTCAAGGCTTCTTCACCATGCGTGGAACCTTGCTGCGGTGCGTTACCGTTCGTACACGAATACGCTTGTTCTTATGGGTCCATAACGGGGGCCTATATGTATCGCGTACTCACCTGTCTCACCTTGGAACATGACTGGCGGTTGGTCGTCCTTGGTGGGGTGATCTGCCTGCTCGCCAGCGCCGTCGCGATCAGCCTGTTTCACCGGGCCCGCGCCGCCGAGGGCCGCGCCCGCGAGATCTGGATCGGTCTCGATGCGGCGGTCGGCGGCTGCGGTATCTGGGCCACCCATTTCGTCGCCATGCTGGCATATGATCCCGGCATCGAGGCCGGATACAACATTCCGATCACGTTGCTGTCGCTGGTGCTCGCGGTTGCGATCCTTGCCGTTGGCCTTGCCGTCGCGACCTTCGATGAGCGCTGGTGGACGGTCGCCGCCGGTGGCGCCATCGTCGGCATCGGTGTCGCGGCGATGCATTACACCGGCATGCTGGGGCTGGAATTGCCCGCGCGCATCGTCTGGTCGCCCGGCATCGTCGTTACCTCGATCGCATTCGGAAGTCTGTTCGGCGCGCTCGCGCTGGTGGTTGCCACGCGCGGCGAACGCCTTGGCACCACTGCGGCTGCGACCGGTCTTCTGACGGTTGCGATCGTCTCGCATCATTTCACCGGGATGGGTGCGGTGACGCTGGTCCCGGACCCGACCATCGTTCCCGACGGACTTTCGGTCTCGCCGCGCGTGCTCTCGTTCATGACCGCGGTTGCCGCCTTCGCGATCCTCGGGCTGTCGCTGATCGCCTCCATCCTCGATCGCCGTGCCAAGACCGAGCTTCACAAGCAGAAGATGGTGCTGGATACCGCGCTCGAGAACATGTCGCAGGGCCTCTGCATGTTCGATGTCGACGGCCGGATCATGCTGTTCAACGAGCGCTACAGCGAGTTGATGGGGCGCAATCGGGTGCCGTTGCAGGGGCGTTTGCTGATCGACGTCCTGCAGGACCTGCATTCCATCGGCGAGTGGGACGGCGATCCCGAGGAGTTCTGCAATGCGCTCGTCGCCGAGGCAAAGGCCGGCAACGGCGCGACGCGGATCGTCAGCCGCAACGAGCGCGCGATCCGTGTCGTCGACCAGCCGATGAAGGGCGGCGGCTGGGTCGCGACCTTCGAAGACATCACCGAATGGCAGCAGGCCCAGGAACAGATTTCACACATGGCGCGGCATGACGCGCTGACCAACCTGCCGAACCGCACGCTGTTCCGCGAGCAGCTCGAGAAGGCCTCGCGGTTGGCCAAGCGCACCGACCAGCTCGCGGTGCTGTGCCTCGATCTCGATCATTTCAAGGAGATCAACGACACGCTCGGACATCCGATCGGCGATGCGCTGCTGCGCGAGGTCGCGCGCCGGCTCGGCGAATGCGTGACCGAGCACGACACCGTGGCGCGGCTCGGCGGTGACGAATTCGCCATCGTGCAGTTCTGCAGCAATTGCGAGCCGTCCGTGGTGTCGTCGCTGGCAAGCTGCGTGGTCGAGCGGATCGCCGCGCCCTACGAGATCGAAGGCCATCAGCTCGTGATCGGCGTCAGCATCGGCATCTCGCTCGCGCCCGAGGACGGCAAGGATCCCGACGAACTGCTGCAAAAGGCCGATCTCGCGCTGTACCGCGCCAAGGCCGATGGCCGCGGCACCTACCGGTTCTTCGAGACCGGGATGGATGCGCGCGCGCAGGCGCGCCGGCTGCTGGAGCGTGACCTGCGGCTCGCGCTCGAACGCGACGAGTTCGAGGTCTATTACCAGCCGATCCGCGATGTCGAGGGCGATCGGGTCGTCGCCTTCGAGGCGCTGGCACGCTGGAATCACGCGCAGCGCGGGCTGATCGCGCCCAACAATTTCATCCCCGTCGCCGAGGAAACCGGACTGATCGTCCCGCTCGGCGAGATCGTGCTGCGCAAGGCTTGCGTCGAGGCCGCACGGTGGCCCGCGGACATCGCGGTTGCCGTCAACCTGTCTCCGGTGCAGTTCAAGAATCCGAACCTGGTGTCGTCGGTGAGGGCGGCGCTGGATGCGTCGGGGCTGTCGCCGGATCGGCTCGAGCTCGAGATCACCGAATCGGTGCTGCTGCAGAACAGCGAGGCGACGCTCACCGTGCTGCACGAGCTGCGCGGTTTCGGCGTCCGCATCTCGCTCGACGATTTCGGCACCGGCTATTCGTCGCTGAGCTATCTGCGCAGCTTCCCGTTCGACAAGATCAAGATCGACCGTTCGTTCGTGACGGATCTCGCGACGCGCGAGGACTCGATGGCGATCGTGCGCGCGGTCACCGGTCTCGGCAAGAGCCTCGGCATCGTCACCACGGCGGAGGGCGTCGAGACCGATACCCAGTTCGACCTGCTGCGCCAGGAAGGCTGCACCCAGGCGCAGGGCTATCTGTTCAGCCCTCCGCGGCCGGCGGCTGACGTCGCCAAGATGTTGCGCCGGGAGCCGGAACGGTCGGTCGCCTGATTGGATTCTTGTCAGACGCGGTTTCTTGACGCGAACCGGCGTCGACTCGGCTCGGGCGTTGTTCACATATTGATAGCGTCCGCTTTGCACTTGAAAGGCGACGTTGAAACCGAGATGGCGGCATGTCGGCTATGGGCCAAAAGCTGACTCAGATGTCGACCGGTTCTCCGCTACGAGCAGCAGTCGTGTTCCATTCGCCAACAGATAGTGTCGCGGGAATATTATCCCTTGGCTACGAATACGTACCTGCTGCCATCCTTGGCCAGCGTGCCGACGTTCGGCATCAACCAGTGAGTACCCGAAATAGTGAGCTTGTCGGCGACCGCGCGATCGAAGATCTTCCTTCGCGTTTCGACAGCCATTTGCGGATCCTGGTCGATAGCGAGTTGCCACTCGGGATTTGTTGAAATGTGTGGCGCAAGATTGACCACGTCAGCGCTGATCAGGAACTGTTCGCCGCCGGAGGTGACCAGATGCGCGACCATTCCCGGGCTATGGCCGAGCGCCTGAACGGCGTGCACACCGGGCAGGAGTTCTGGTTCTCCCTCAAAGGTCCTGACGTTTTTCCAAGTCGCCACCGTGGCCTGAATTCGCTGGGCGAGGCCTTTGCGCGTCGGTCCGAGATCGATCGACTCGACCCCCGGGCGCGTCCACCATTTCAATTCCGCGGCGGGCACCACGATGTCGGCATCCGGGAAGACCTGCGCATCGCTCTCATTGTTCATGAGGCCATAAATGTGGTCGCCGTGGAGATGGGAGATGAGGATCGTCTTGACTGCCTTGGGGTCAAGGCCCGCCGCCGCCATGCTCTCGAATAACCGGCCGTTCCCCTCACCATAAATCGGATGACCGCCCGTACCCGAGTCGATCAGGACCACTTGATCGCGCAGCTTGAGCGCCATGACGATAAACCGCAGGGGCGCCTGATTGTCGGGAAAACCGGCACCACGCAACACGGTCTTGACCTGTTCGACGCTGACATTCCTGACCATGCCCTCCCGCAGCGGAACGTCACGCATGCCATCGATCAGAGAGAAGATTTCAATGTCGCCAACCTTGTATTTGCGGAAAGGTTGAGTGACGGACTGTTGAGCGTGAGCCGCGTCGACAAACGTGATCGGCTTGTCGAGTCCAAACGCGGCAAAAGCACCTGCTGCGCCAAGTGTCACGTCCCGACGCGAGATATCGGACATCGTTCGGCACTCCCCGCTGACTGAATGGATCGAGCATATCAATGTGGATGTGCACGGCACAAGGTCGGCTTTGGGTCATAAGCAGTCTGCGGCGCTCAAGCGGAGCGACCACCGCTTTACCTCGGAGTCCGGACGTTTACGAGGAGACGCTCTAGCTCTTCCTCAGCGCAAAATAGGCGCCGCAAAACGCCATCGCGGCGCCGAGGCACAGGGCGGCGAGGCCGGCGAGCACGGCGGAGATGGTCGACACCGCGCTCGGTGCCGACGCGGCCTGACCGGCCCCTGCCAGCATCAGCACGCCGACGACAATCAGGAACTGCCGCATCCGCTGCGGGATCTGCCCGGCCACCGCGCTGTGCATCAGATTGGCGGTGAAGTAGCCGCCCGAAAACCCGACGCTCGCGATCAGCCACCAGGCGATCGCCGCACCGGCCGGCATGAACTCGTGGCTATCGGAGCGCCACAGGCCGCCGAGATCGAGCCCGTAGCGCGCGCCGAGCATATGCACGGCAAGCGCCAGCAGCACGCCTGATATCATCGCGCCGCCGAGGATGAGGTAACGCGGAAAATAGGTCGTCTCGGGCATGGCTCGCTTGTAGGATAGGCATGACATCCGATGCAAGCGCGCGGATGTGTCCGAACAGGTGGAACGGCGGATTGCCAACAACGTTGCAGGAGCGGTCGGAGACAGGCGAGGGCGCAGCCGTGCGCTATGCCTACAAGGCCTCGTTGGTCGGCTCGGCGCACCAGTTCGAGCTGACCGAGGACGGCCTGTCGTGGCGGATCGCCGGCCGCTCGGGTGTGTGGAACTATCGCGACATCTCCGCCGTGAAGCTGTCCTATCGCCCGGTCTCGATGCAGCAGCAGCGGTTTCGCGCCGACATCGACAATGCCAAGGGCGGGCGGATCGCGATCCTCTCGACCACTTGGCAGACCGCGACGCTGGTCGCGCCGCAGGGGCATCTCTACCGCGACTTCGTCGTCGAGCTGCATCGCCGGATGCAGGCGGCCGGCAGCACGGCGAGGCTGTCCGGAGGTCTCGGGCCGAAAACATATACCGCGGCGCTGGCAGTGCTGGCGTGGCTTGCGGTTGCCATGTTCGGATTGCTGGTGATGGCGCTCATGACATCCAACTGGATGGGCGCGCTGTTCCTGCTTGGCTTCGCCGCGCTGTTCACCTGGCAGGTCGGCGGCTTCGTCACCCGTAACCGGCCGCGGCGCTACAGCTTCGACCGATTGCCCGATACGCTGTTGCCCAAGCCGATGCCCAAGCCGGATCGCAATCAAGCGCAATGAAACGTGACTTCGTGCGCGCCCTCGCGCGCGGCATCGTCGGCGCGTGGTGTCGCGAACGCAACGGGCAGGGGCATGGACGATCGAAGTTTGCGGATGCCGTCCGGCGAGGAGATCGCCGCGATCAATGCCCGCCACCTGATCGAGACGCCGCTGAGGCCCGCCGATCTCCTGTTCGTGTTCGGCACCCGCGGCGATGTCGCCGAGCGCGTCGACATGGCGGTCCGGCTCTGGCGCGACGGCTTTGCGCGCTGGTCGATCGTGAGCGGCGGCATCACGCCGGGCGATGGCCGCTCGGAATGCGAGATCATCAAGGCCGCGATGGTGGCGGGCGGCGTGCCGTCGGAGCGGATCCTCGAGGAGCATCGCGCGCAGAACACCGGCGAGAACGTGATCTTCTCGCTGCCGGTGATCGACGCGGCGTTGGGGCTCGCCAATATCAGCAGCGTGATCTGCCTCGGCAACAGCTGGACCGCGCGGCGTTATCCCATGACGCTGCAGCGGCACTGGCCGGAGGTCGAGAAGATGCTGGTGACGGTGGATAGCTTTGCCGTCCCGCGTGCGCTTTGGCACACCGTCCCCGAGTTTCGCCGCCGCGTCCTGACCGAGTGGGACAAGATCGAGCCGTACATGGCGAGGGGATTCATCGCGGAGTGGCCGGTTGCCTGAACGGCAAGTCCGTATGCTCTCGCCGGCCGGACTGTAAGCGGGCTGTAAGCAACACGCTGTAACATTGGCGTCTGATTTGCTTTTAGCTGGAGTGTCAGATGACAATCCGGACCCCGTTTCTGGCCCTGTGCCTCGTGCTCGTGAGCGTCTCTCCGGTTCTTTCGAAGGGCAGCGTCGGCAACAAACACGATCCGCTGGATCATAACCACGTCGACAACCTGCCCCTCGATGTGCGGCAATATGTTGCCGGAATCTGCAAGGGCACGCCGGTCGCGCAGCACGACTTCGCGACCTACTCGCCGCAAGAGAAGCGCTGGCGGATCAACCTCGAATATCTGCAGTGCGGCGTGATCGGGGAGTATCGCCGAGGCAACCAGTGCCTGGATGTGGACTTCGTCGCCGAGGGCGCGCATTTTCGTCTCGTCCGGAAGACGTACGCGGCCTGCGGCTTCTGATGCCGTCACGTGGGCCGGCACTCGAAGTGAAAACGCGGCGTCACTCCGTCGAGTCGAAATCCTCTTCGGTCGCGCTCAGCATTCCCGCCAGTGTTCGCAGGCCGAGGTCGAGTTGCTCCATCGGCGGCGCGGCAAGCGCAAGCCGCACCGCATTGGGCGCATGCCCCGGCGTGGCGGCGAAGGTCGTCGACGGCGTCAGTGCTATGTCGCGGCGCGCCGCGGCCGCAACCAGGGTCTGCGAGCGCCAATGCGGCGGCAGGGTCAGCCAGAGATGATAGGACTTCGGGTTGGTCTGGATCTCGAAATTGGCCAGATGCTTCGCCGCGATCTGCTGGCGGCGGCTGGCGTCGATCCGCTTCAGTCGTGACAGTTCGGCGGCGGTGCCGTCGGCCATCAGGCGCTGCCCCGCGGCGAAGGCGTAGCCCGACGCCGTCCAGCCGCCCGAGCGCACCGCGGCCATGATGCTTTCGCGCAGCCGCGGCGGCGAGACGATGAAGCCGAGCGCGAGCCCGGGCGCGACCTTCTTCGACAGGCTGTCGAGCACGATGCAGCTGTCGGGCGCGAGCGCGGCCAGCGGCACCTCGTCGTCGAGGAATCCGTAGACGCCGTCCTCGATGACGACGAGGCCGAGCTTCTCGATCACGCGCAACAGCTCGGCGCGGCGCTCGGCCGGCATCGTGATGCTGAGCGGGTTCTGGATCGTCGGTTGGACGTAGATCGCCGAGAGATGCGCCTCGCGGTGCGCCTTCTGCACCGCGTCCGGGCGCACGCCGTGCTCGTCCATCGCGAGCGGCACCAGCGTGATGCCGAGCCGTGCGGCAATGCCCTTCACGAACGGGTAGGTCAGCGCCTCGACGCCGCAGCGGCCGCCGGGCGGCACCACGGCGGCGAGTGCCGCGGCGATGCATTGCCGGCCGTTGGCGGTGAACACGATCTGGTCGGGATTCGGCACCCAGTTCTTGCGCGCCAGGAATTCCGAGGAGATCGTGCGCGCCGCCCGCGTGCCGAAACTGGTCGCCGGCCGCAGCGCACCCTCGAGCACCTCGGGCCGCTCCAGCCCTTCGAGGCTCTTGGCGATCATCGTCGCCTGGTGCGGCAGCAGCGGATAGTTGAATTCGAGGTCGATGCGGGCGCCGCGCGGCTCCGGCGGGGCAGCGTTGCCGCGGCGCGCCTCGCCCGACACGAAGGTGCCGCGGCCGACTTCGCCGACCACCAGCCCGCGCCGCAACAGCTCGGTGTAGACCCGGCTCGCGGTCGAGACGGCGATGTTGCGGTCATAGGCGAAATGGCGTTGCGGCGGCAGGCGGTCGCCGGCCTTCAGCGCGCCGCTGGCGATCTCGGCGGCCACCGCATCCGCCAGCTTCAGATACTCAAATCGCGACATTATTGCACCGAGAGCAATGTTTTACTTGCTCCGAGGAATGTACCGGATCATTTAAGAGGGAACAAGCCCATGATTGCACCGAGGAGCGCGCAAGCAATCCGAGGTCACGACGGCGCAGGTGCTGAAACAGCATTTGCGTCAACGGCATAGCTTTGCCATTTGGGCACCGATGGAGATGACAATGACGACGATATCCTCAGCCGCCGCAGCGCCCGTGCGGTCCAGTATGTTGGGCGGATTGCTCCGATTGCTCCGCGTGTGGGGCGATGCACTCGCGACCTATTGGGTGCGCCGCGAGGCGATCAAGACGCTGCGCCAGCTCGATGACCGGACGCTGCGCGACATCGGAATCTCGCGCTGCCACATCGAGACCGCCGTCACCGGCGATCTCGGCCTGGAGCTGGTGCGGATCCGCTAAGCTGCTGGGCGCAGGAGAAGCGCGAGCTGCTCGGTGGCACCATCGCGCCGTCGCACGCGCTTGGCATGACCGTCGTGGCCGAGGGCGCCGAGTTGCCGGCACACAGCCAAGACGTAATCGCCTCTAAAGCGCGATGAGATTTGGTTGAATCGTCATCGCGGATTCAAGCCTGAAAGAGTTCGTCCCTTGGGCCAGAGAGCGTATGCTTGCATCGGTCCGCAAAGGCCATGAGGTATTCGCCCATTTCCGCGCTCAATGCTTCGCTCGGCTCGATGTCTTGCATGCTCATGTTGAGAGCGTAGACCGGCAGGCCGTCCAGGACGATCGGTGTGGCGACAGCGAGTACGCCGGGCTGCCAGGAGACCGCACAATATCCGTAGCGCTTGACCGCGCGGATCGACTTCTGGACGTCGGCGTTCAGCGTCTTCGCAACGGCGGCGTTGCGTCGCTTGAATTGCCCTATCAGCCTGTCGCGGGCAGCGTCCGGAAGCGCCGCCAGATAGGCACGCCCGAGCGAGGTCAGTTCCATCGGCACCTGTTGGCCTGCCACGATGCTGCGCAATGTCGGTCGCGGATTGTAGCGAATGGATTCCAGATAGACCATCATGGTGCGATCGCCGGATGCGAGACCGACATTCAGCCTGCGTCGCGTCGATTCAGCCCGCATCAACGGACCGAGCACCTTGAGCACGGGTGATCCCATGCGGAAACCATGACCAAGGCTGAGAACGGCAGCGGCAAGCCGATAGTTTCGCTCGATCGGGACTTCGTCGAGCATGCCGAATTTAACCAGTGTCTTGGTCAGCCGACTCACCGTGGAGCGGGGGAGGCGGGTTCGTTCGGCGATTTCGCCATTGCCGAGCGTATCGACGCCGGGTCGGAACGCCCGCAAAATCTCGATGCCACGCTCCAGCGATCGGTTTCCGTTCGCGCCGCCGGCATATTGACGAGCCGAAGCCATACTGTCCTCCTCGCCTGATTCCACTTAGTGGAAATCAGGGATGGCCCTTTCTATGACAGTTCAGTATTCAGGCAAGCAATAAAACAAGCGCGAAGCACCTCGGGAGTACGAAACGCAATGTCCGACATTCCTGTCGTGTAACTTCCGGCTACTCCGGTTCGTCGATGTCGACAGGATAGAGCCGGCTTGAAATCGATACATCGTTGGTTTCCCGGCGCAGGAGCGCCGGGATGTACGGGCCGGCATCAGCCGGCGCCTTCGGAGTGATGCCTCCTCCGCCATGAAGATCCGCACGCAGCACCAAACCAGTCCAAGGCTTGCACATGACCTTTAAACTCATCGAGTTCTCAGTCGACGCAGGTGTCGCCAACATCGCCTTCAACAGGCCCGACCGCCGCAATGCCATGAGCGATGACATGCGCTCGGAATTCGTGGATGCGCTCCAGACGGTCACGAGCGACAACGCGATCCGGGCACTGGTGCTAACCGGACGTGGCAGCGCATTTTGCGCAGGCGGCGATATCAGCGGCATGAAGCGGCGCCTGGAAGCTCCGCACGGCGAGGTCGCGTTCAATGGTTGGAGCCGCCAGCAGGGCGTCCATCGTATCCAGTCCATGCTGCTCAACCTGCCCAAGCCGACCATCGCCGCTGTGAACGGCGCGGCTGCCGGTCTCGGCGCCGACACCGCGCTCGCATGCGACTTCCTGATCGGATCGGAGTATTCGAAGTTCACCTGGTCCTACATCAAGCGTGGGCTGATCCCCGACGGCGGCGGCTCCTATTTTCTGCCGCGCCGGGTCGGACTGCCCAGAGCCAAGGAGCTTATTTTCACCGGGCGGGTGGTCGAAGCAGACGAGGCCCTCGCGCTCGGCATTCTCGATCGAAAGGTGGCTTCCGGCGAGCTTCTCAGCGCCGCGAAGGCCTGGGCGGTCGAACTCGCGAAGGGATCGCCGACGGCGCTGGCGCTGAGCAAGAAAATTCTCAACCAGTCTTTCGAGCGTTCGGCGCACGAGATTTTCGATCTCGGCAGCCAGGCGCAGGCCATCTGCTACACCAGCGCCGAGCATCGCGAAGCGGTGATGGCTTTCCTCGCAAAATCATCCGCGAAGGAGTGATGCCATGAACGCCATCGCACGCCTCATCAGGCCGCGCAGCATTGCCGTTATCGGCGCCTCGGCCGATCCGGGCAAGACCTCGGGGCGGCCGGTGTCGTTCCTGCAAAAACACGGCTTTTCGGGCGAGATCTACCCTGTTAACCCGAAGGTGGACCGCATCGGTGAACTCACCTGTTATCGCGATGTCGAGGCACTCCCTGCTGTGCCCGACGTCGGGATCGTCCTCCTGGGCGCCGAGCACGCGCATCTGGCCGTGCGGGAGCTCGCCAAAAGAGGCGCCGCCGCAGCAATCGTCCTTGCCAGCGGCTATGCCGAGACTGGCGAGGAGGGGGCTCTGCGTCAGAAAGAGCTCTTGCAAGCCGCCGGCCGGATGCGGGTTCTTGGCCCGAACACGATCGGACTCGTCAACCTGACCGACAGCATCGTGCTGTCGGCTTCGGGCGCCCTGGCAATGGACCATTTCCCTGCGGGCTCGATCGGGCTCGTCTCGCAGAGCGGCGGAATCCTTGGCGCGCTGCTTTCTCGCGCGGCTGCGCGCGGAATTGGATTGTCGAAGCTGGTGTCCACCAGCAATGAAGCGGATCTCGAGCTTTCGGAGTTCATAGAGTTTCTTGCCGCAGACGAAGCAACCAGGGTGATCGCCTTGTATGTCGAGGCGATCCGGCATCCTTCCCATTTCCGCGAGGCTGTGCAAAAGGCGCGCGCGGCAGGCAAGCCGGTGGTGGCTTTCAAGATCGGCCGTTCCGAGGCCGGCGCTAAGGCGGCGGTGTCGCACACCGGCGCGCTGGCTGGCTCGGATCGCATGTACGATTCGCTGTTCAGGCAACTCGGCGTAATCCGGGCGAAGACATTCGAGGAGTTGCTCGATATTCCGGCCGCTCTAGCCGCGGGGCGGAAGCTCAGCGGAAAGCGCGTGGCGATCCTCACCTCCACGGGCGGAGCCGGAACAATCGTCTCCGACAGTCTCGGTGTCGCCGGCTTCGAGACGCCTGCGCCCGATACGGCGACCGCCGCTCGGCTCGCCTCGCTGCAATCAGGATCCCATGCCAATCTCGACCGCAATCCGGTCGATTTGACCTTGGCCGGCTTGCATCCGGATATCCTGCGGGGTGCGATCAGCGCCTTGCTCGCCAGTCCTTCATATGATGCCCTCGTGGTTATCGCAGGGTCGTCCGCTGTGGGATCGCCGGCGCTGCTGGCGGATGCCGTCCACGACTGCTTGCCGGAGTCCGACAAGCCGGTCATTGCCTATGTCAGCCCGCACGCGCCGAATGTCGGCGCGGCTCTCACAGCACGCGGCGTGCCGGCCTATACGTCAGCCGAAAGCTGCGCCTCGGCATTTTCCGGATTGCTGCTGGCGGCCCGGTCCGCGCCGGCTGAACTTGCGTCATCGCCCGAACGCCAGGTCCACATCAGCGATCTTTCCCAGGGCTCACTCGACGAGGCCGAGGCCAAGGCGCTGTTCGCACGCTTCGGCATCCCCGCGGTAAATGAGCGGATCGTCGAGACATCGAACGAGGCGCAATCTGCGGCGCGCGAACTCGGTGGAAAGGTGGTACTGAAAATTCTCTCCAGCGAAATCACGCACAAGAGCGACGTCGGTGGTGTCGCCGTCAATCTGACACCCGATACGATCGGTTCCCGTCTGAACGCAATGGCAGACGACGTGAAAGCGGCAACAGGCCAGCGGCCGCGCCGCTTCCTGGTACAGGAAATGGTTGCGGGAGGCGCCGAACTGATCCTCGGTATGCATCGTGATGCGTTGGGCACGGCAATTCTGCTCGGCATGGGCGGTGTCACGGCAGAACTCATCAAGGACACCACCATGCGGCTTTTGCCGCCGCAGGGCGGATTGAGCGGGGGCGAGGCGCTCTCGATGGTGCATGACCTCATCACTTGGCCGCTGCTCGACGGATTTCGGGGCCGTCCAAAGGCGGATATCGACGCACTTGTATCGACTATCGTGGCTTTTTCGCTGATGGCGGCGCAACTCGGCGCGCGCCTGATCGAGGCCGAAGTCAACCCCGTGTTCGTCTTGGCGGCGGGCCAAGGCGTGCGAGCCGCGGATGGCGTCGTGGTGCTTGGACCCGTTGGCGGCTGAGCAAGTCCGCTGCGCGATGAAAAGCACCGGCAATTGCGTCGGTGACCTAAAAATCAAAAATGGAGGATACGCATGTCGACGCTGGCCCGTGCTGCGTCCGAAACTGCAGGGGCGAGCACAAGGAAGCTCCTGACCGTGCTGATCGGCATCGCGATCATGATGGCGATCATCATGGCGCCGTCCCCGGCCGGTCTCTCGCTGGCGGGGCAACGCGTCATCGCCGTGATGGCCTTCGTCGTGCTGATGTGGATCACCGAGGCGATCCCCTACGGGGTCAGCGCGGTCGCGCTGGTCTTCCTGCTGATCCTGGCGCTCGGCTTTTCACCCGCGGCAGGCGACGCGGGCAGCATCCTTGGAACGGCGAAGGCCGTTCCGCTCGCGCTCAGCGGCTTCTCGAACAGCGGCTGGCTATTCGTCGCAGCGGGTCTCGCCATGGCGGCGGCGATTACCGGCACCGGGCTCGAAAAGCGGGTCGCCTATCTGATCCTGGAACTGGTGGGCGCAAGCACCCGTGCGATCATGCTGGGCATCATTCTGACGGCGTTTGCGCTCACCTTCTTCATTCCCTCGGTGATCGCACGTGCGGCAACGCTCGTTCCGATCGTGATCGGGCTGATCGAGGCGTTTGGCGTTCCACGCAACAGTCAGATTGGAAAGGCCATGCTCCTCATGGCAGGTATCCTGCCGTCGGTGACCGGTGTGGGCGTCCTCACCGGAGCCGCGCCCAATCCGGTGATTGTCAATTTCCTGACCGGGGCTGGTCAGCCTCAGGTCGGTTATCTCGACTGGCTGATCTACCTGTTTCCTTACACGCTCGTTTTTTCGGTTGGTCTCTACTTTCTGACGACCAGGCTCTTCAAGTTTGAGTTTGCCGAATTGCCCGGAGGCCGGGACTACATTACCGCGCGAATCGCGGAGTTGGGACCGATGTCGACGGCAGAGAAGCGGGCTTCGTTCATCATGGCGCTGACAATCCTGCTTTGGGCTACAGACAAGGTTCACCACGTCGAGGCGTCCGCCATATCGGTGCTTTGCGTCCTCTTGCTCGTGCTGCCCGGTGTCGGCGTGACCACCTGCAACGACCTTTACAAGCGGATCGACTGGAATTCGATCCTGCTGTTCGGTGCGGGAATTTCGATGGCGGACATGTTCACCAGGACGGGCGGTGCGGCATGGTTGTCCAAGGTGGCGTTCGTCGAATCCGGGATGGGACGCCTCTCGGTCACGGTGCTGGCGTTGACGATCTTCGTGGTCGTTTTCTTCGTACGCTTCTGCTTCACCAGCATCACGTCTTGTCTGACCGCCATCACGCCGGCGATCATCAGCTTCCTCGTCTCGCTGCACAATCCGGATTTGCCGATAGTCGGAATCGTTCTCGGTGTCGCGCTCATTGCCCAATGTCTTTCCATCATCCCGGTGACGTCGGCTCCAGCCATGATCGCCTACGGTGCTGGCGGCTTCACGACGCGCGACATGATGAAGCTTGGTTTGCCGCTCGCGGCGATCATGTACGGTATCATGATGCTGTTTATGTTCACCTATTGGCCGCTCGTAGGTCTGTGGAGATGAATGAAGCGCGGACCGGCGAAATTTCTGAATATTGGAAGAATGTCCCTGATTTGCCCGGCGTTCCAAGTTGCCTGGTCGAACGGCGGCGGCGGCCCGTTGCTTTGCATGGGGTTGTTTTCGATATTTTGGCGAAGCCGCCTGCGGCGGCCCCCCTGGCGCAGCCGGCTAGTGCCGCACCACCAGCACCGAGCATTTGGCGTAGCGCACCACGTGGCCGGCATTCGAGCCGAGGAAATAGGTGCGCATCGCCGGGCGGTGCGAGGTCATCACGATCAGGTCGGCCTTCATGGTCGCGGCCTCCTCGAGGATCTCGTGATAGATGCCGCCCTGGCGGACCACGCCCGAGATGCGTCCTGGCGCGATGCCGGATTCGCGCGCCACGATCGCAAGCGCTTCTTCCGATGTTTCACGCTGCTGGCTGTCGAAATCCGCCGGCACGTATTCGGCGAGCATCACCGGCGTCATCGGCAGCACGTTGAGCAGGCGCACCGCGCCGTTCCAGGTTTGCGACAGCGTCGCCGCGGTTGCGATCGCAGGCTTCGCCAGATCGGTATCGGCGAGGTCGATCGGCACGAGAATGGACTTGTACATCTGCGCCTCCTGTCCGCGATTGGTCTGGAGCCGTTTGGTCCCTGTGGCGGGACGCGCGCCTTCTTGTTCTTCGGTAGCTCGTGGTCGACGCGAACCGGTCCCCCTGTCGCGCGATCGTCAATATAGCATGGCGGAGCGGCGGTGTCCGCTTGCGTCAGCCGCGCGAGGCCTGCTTCAACAGCTTAGGGCTGACGAACAGGACGAGCTTGCCGCGCCGGAAGGAGACCTCGTTCCAGTCGTCGGTCGCGAAGTCGAGCACGGCGAGTCCCGAGGTCGGCAGGTTGTCGGCGAGCGCGCGCTTCGCCGCCTCGTCGCCGCTGCCGGTCAGCGTCAGCGCCAGCTCGTGCATGCCGGGATTATGGCCGATCAGCATCAGCCGCTTCGGATCGGTAACCGAGGCCATCCGGATCGCCGTGAGCAGCTGCGCCGGATCGGCGCCGTAGAGTTCCGGCACGAAGTCGACTTTCGGCGCAGGTCCGGCGCCTTTCAGCGCCTCGCGCACGATCTCGAAGGTCTGCGTGGTGCGGACCGCCGGCGACACCAGCGCCAGATTGGGCAAAGGCGGGTGGCGAGCGATCCAGCCGCCGATCTCCGCCGCATCGCGGTGGCCGCGCTCGTCGAGACGGCGATCCTGGTCGTGCCCCGAGGGCGCGTCGTGTTCGGTCTTGGCGTGACGCAGCAGCAGCAAACGGCGCATGAACTTCCATCTCGATTCGGTCTGGTCGAATTAATTCTACAGGCTCATGCCCTGGACAAGGTGACAAGCGCCGCAGCGGTTCGTAAGAAACGACATGAGCGAGACTTCCACAAGTGCGGCAGACGGCCCCGACGCGGCGTCCTCGCCGTTCCGCGACCGCCTGGCGTTCGACCTCGACGTCGACATTTGCGTGGTCGGGGCGGGGCTGGCCGGCCTGACCGTGGCCCGCGAGGCGGCACGGCTTGGAGCCAGCGTCGCCGTGCTCGAGGGCCGCCAGGTCGGCTGGAACGCCTCCGGACATCATCTCGGCACCGTGATGCCGGGCTTCGGCCTGCCGATCGCAGATGTGATCGAGCGCGTCGGCCTCGATGATGCCCGCGAATTGTGGGCGCTCTCGAAGGAGGGCGCCGACTATGTTCGCGCCACGGCCACCGAGGATTTGATCCCGGGCATCAGCCCAAGCGACGGCGCGCTGGAAGTCTCCAATGTCGATGTCGGCGAAGCGCTGATCAGCCGGCTGCAGACGCTGGGCGAGGAATTTGCGACCGAAGTCGAAGGCTGGCAGGTCGATCGCGTGCGCAGCGTGCTCAGGACCGGCCGCTATTTCCACGGCATCTACTATCCTAAGGCGTTCCAGATCGACGGCCGCAAATATGTCCACGGTCTCGCCGCGCTGGCTGCGCGGGCGGGCGTGCGGATCTTCGAGGAGACGCCGGTCGTCAGCATCGATTTTTCCGGCATCCGCAAACGCATCGTGACGCCGTCGGCCCGCCTGCGTGCCAACCATATCGTCCTCGCCGGCAATATCCATCTCGGTGCGCCGCTGAAGCGCCTGTCCGATACGCTGCTGCCGGTGTGGCGCTACGCGGCGTTGACCGAGCCGCTCGGAGACCGGCTGGCCGAGGCGATCACCTTTTCCGGCTCGGTCGTCGACAGCGACGGCATCGACCATTTCCGAATCGTCGATGGCAATCGCCTGTTGTGGGCCAGTCCCGAAACCACATGGGATGCGCGGCCGAAGCGGTTCGCTGCGGCGGTGCAGCGCCGCATCGCGACGGTGTTTCCGCAACTCGGCAAGCCTGCGATCGCGGACACGTTCGGCGGCGCGGTCGGCGTCACCGTGCATGGCATGCCGCAGATCGGCCAGTTGCGCAGGGGCCTGTGGGTGGCGAGCGGCTTCGGCCGGCAGGGGCTCAACACCTCGGCGCTCGCGGGCCAGTTGATCGCGCGCAGCATCCTGTGGGGCGATGACCGCTGGCGGCTGTTTTCGCCGTTCGAACTGGTGTGGGCCGGCGGCACCACCGGCCGGGTTGCCGGTCATTTCGTCGGCCTGTGGGCGCGGGGCGCTGCGTCCGCGGCGGGCGTGCTGGCGCGCTACCGCGAGGGTGCACGTGCGCGGGAGCAGGCCCGCGAGGCACGGCTCGCCGAGGCCAATCTCAAGGCGGGAACCCGGGGACCGGCGCCCCGCCGTCCCCCAGGGGCCATGGTACGGCCGGTACCGCCGCCCGCGCCACCCCGGCAGAGGGAGGAGGGCGAGGAACGGTATCCTCACGCCTCGCAAGAAAGTGAGCGGATCTCCGACGGGCGGATGTAACGTCTAGCGGCGGGGTTCGTATCTGTTGGCGAGCCTGTTTCGGCCTGCTTTGGCCCCCGCATCGGAGATGATTGATGATCGATCGCCGCATCCTGCTTGCTTCCGTCGCCAGCCTGCTGAGCTTCGCTGCTTTGCGCTGGCTGCGCGCCTCGCCGGCGCAGGCCGCCGAGAAGTTCGAGATCGAGAAGACCGACGCCGAATGGAAGGCGCAGCTGACGCCGCAGCAATACGAGATCCTGCGCAACCAGGGCACCGAGCGGCCGGGATCGAGCCCGCTGCTCAAGGAGCACCGCAAGGGCACCTTCGCCTGCGCCGGCTGCGACCTGCCGCTGTTCTCGTCCGAGACCAAGTATGAGAGCGGCACCGGCTGGCCGAGCTTCTACAAGCCGCTGGATAACGCGGTCGGCACCACGTCGGACCGCACCTTCGGGATGCTGCGCACCGAGGTGCATTGCCGGCGCTGCGGCGGCCATCTCGGCCACGTCTTCGACGACGGCCCGAAGCCGACCGGGCTGCGCTACTGCATGGACGGCTTTGCGCTGGTGTTTCACCCGGCCGCGCCGTCGGCGACCTGATAGCGTTTTCGAGCGAAGTAGGTACCGGTTCGCGTCAAGAGAACGCGTCAGACAAGAAGAGGCAGCGCGGTCAGGACCGCGCTCTCTTCCCGGCAATTGTTGCCTGCCCGGCAATTGTGCCCCGGTTAAACGGCCCGGGCTTTTTTTTCAAGCGCATGATTTTGTTACGATTCGTTTCCTGGCACGACCTTTGCGACATGCTCCGCCGATGCGGCCATCTGCTGATTGCCAGCCGCCGGGAATCGAATTGGAGAACATGTCATGGGTATCTTCGGCGCACTTACGACGGCGGTCGGTGGCTTGCGCGCAGGGTCGTACGCGCTCGAGAACATCTCCGGCAACATCGCCAACTCGCAGACCACGGCCTTCAAGCGCATCGATACCTCGTTCCTCGACCTCGTGCCGCAGACCGCGCTGACCGCGCAGCTTGCCGGCGGCGTCACCGCGCAGTCGCGCTCGACCAACTCGGTGCAGGGCGACGTGCAGTCGGCGTCGGTCGCGACCTTCATGGCGATCAACGGCAACGGCTTCTTCGCGGTGCAGAAGCCCGGCGGCTTCACCGACGGCTCGCCGGTGTTCGACGGCGTCGATCGCTACACTCGCCGCGGCGATTTCCAGCTCAACAAGGACGGCTATCTCGTCAACGGCGCCGGCTATTATCTCGAGGGCGTCCCGATCGACCCGACCACAGGCAACCCCTCTGGCTCCTCGCCGCAAACGCTGCGCTTCAAGAACGACTTCCTGCCGGCGCAGCAGACCACCAAGATCGACTATCGCGCCAACCTTGCGTCCTACCCCCTGACCACCGCGCACGACACCTCGGTTCCGGGCTCCGAGCTGATCCGGCCGGGCGCGTTCAGCGCCGGACATAACCCGCTGGTGCTGGGCACGCCGGCCGCGCCGTATACCGATTCCTCCGTCACCGGCACCGCGCAGAACAACAAGGCGACGCCGTCGGTGGCCAACACCGCCGCGACCTTGCTGTCGGGCGCTGCCGGCAGCGACTCGATCAACGCCAGCTTCAGCGCCGGCTCGGCCGGTCCGCCCGTCGTGCCCGCCGATACGATCACGGTGAACGGCACCGTCATCACCTTCGTGGCTTCGGGCGCGACCGGCAACCAGCTCAACGTCACCGACAGCATCGGAACGCTGCTCGCCAAGATCGACGCGATCACCGGCACCGCAACGCCATCGACGATCAGCGGCGGCAAGATCACGCTGCACTCCGGCACGGCATCGGATCTCAACGTGACGAGCTCGAACTCGACGGCGCTTGCGGCGCTCGGTTTCACCGGCTCGGCGGTGGCGACCCGCGGCGGCGGCGGCACGGTCGGCACCGGTCAGGTCGTCGGCAACGACAACTCGACCTTCCTGAACGAATCCGTCTCGGGCGGCGCCGTCACGGCCTATGACGTCTCGGGTGCGCCGGTGAACCTGCAATTCCGCTGGGCCAAGACCGACAGCTCCTCGCTGGGCACCGGACATACCGACAGCTGGAACCTGTTCTACCAGGTCAATCCGAACGCGACCGGCACACAGGTCTCCTGGCAGAACGCCAACGTCAACTTTACCTTCGCGGCGAACGGCCAGATGTCGCCGGCGATCTCCTCGGTGACGCTCAATAATGCCGTCGTCAACGGCGTGTCGCTCGGCAACCCCGTGATCAATTTCGGCTCCGGCGGCGTGACCCAGTTCGCGGACGCCAACGGCAACGTCCAGGTCAACCAGATCCAGCAGGACGGCTTCCCGGCCGGCCAGCTGCAGTCGGTCAGCGTCTCGACCAACGGCCGTATCGTCGGCAACTACACCAACGGCCGCAACATCGACCTCGCCGAAATCTCGGTGGCGACATTCAACGGCACCAACTTCCTCAAGCGCATCGACGGCGGCGCGTTCGAGGCGACCGACGAATCCGGTGGCGCGCTGTTCGGCAAGGGCGGCAGCACCATTGTCGGCTCCTCGCTCGAAAGCTCGAACACCGACATTGCCGACGAGTTCACCAAGCTGATCGTGACCCAGCAGGCCTATTCGGCCAATACCAAGGTGATCACGACGACCAACTCGATGGTGCAGGATCTCCTGAACGTGGTGCGCTGATCGCATCGACGATGCACGTGTGAAGCAGTAAAGGCGAGTACTCAGCATGGGTTTGAGCCAAGCCCTCTCCACCGCGATGTCGGGCCTGCGCGCCACGCAGGCCTCGCTCTCGCTCGTGTCGTCGAACGTCGCCAACGCGGAGACGCCCGGCTACGTCAGGAAGACGCTGAACCAGGATACCGGCACCACCGGCCAGTTCGGATCGAGCGTCCTGATCACCGGCGTCAACCGCCAGCTCGACGAATTCCTGCAGACCCAGCTTCGCACCGAGACGTCGGGCGCGTCGTATGCCGACGTTCGCTCGAGCTTCCTTGCCAATCTGCAGGGCGTCTACGGCAATCCCGACTCCACCGGCACGATCGAGGATGCCTACAACAAGTTCCTGACCGCGTTGCAGGGGCTGTCGACCAGCCCGGACTCGCAGTCGGCGCGGATCGGCGTCGTCAATGCCGCGCAATCGATGGCGCAGCAGCTCAACGCGACCTCGCAAGGAATCCAGACGCTGCGCGCCAACGCCGAGGCCGGCATCAGCGACTCCGTCGGTACCGCCAACAATGCCATGCAGCAGATCGCGCGGCTCAATGTGCAGCTCGCGGCCAGTGCCGGCACGACCGACGCCTCGACCGCGGCATTGCTCGATCAGCGCGACCGTTACGTCACCCAGCTTTCGCAGCTGATGGACATCCGCACCGTCACCAACAGCCAGAACCAGGTGACCGTGTTCACCAATTCCGGCGTGCAGCTGGTCGGCACCGAAGCGGCGACGCTCAGCTTCAACGCCCAGGGCACGATGACGCCCAACACGCAGTACAACTCCGACCCGACCAAGAGCACCGTCGGCACCATCACCATCACGTTCCCGCATGGTGGCACCTATGACATGGTGTCGACCAACTCGATCCGGTCGGGCAAGATCGCCGCCTATCTCGAGCTGCGCGACAAGACGCTGGCGCAGGCCCAGACGCAGATCGACCAGTTCGCCGCCGCAATGTCGAGCGCGCTGTCGGACAAGACGACGGCGGGCACGGCGGCGACCGCAGGGGCACAGTCCGGCTTCGACCTCGATCTCTCGGGGCTGCAGAGCGGCAACACCATCCACGTCTCCTACAAGGACAACACCACCGGCCTAACGCACAACCTGTCGATCATCCGCGTCGACGATCCGAGCGTGCTGCCGCTGAGCAATACCGCGACCGTCGATCCGAACGACGAGGTGCTGGGGGTGGATTTCTCCGGCGGCATGAGCTCGGTGCTGTCGCAGCTCAACGGCGCGCTCGGCGGAGCCGGCCTGCAGTTCTCCAATCCGTCCGGCTCGACGCTGCGCGTGCTCGACGATGGCGCCGCCAACAAGGCCGACGTGACCGCGGCATCGGTCACGACGACGGTCTCGTCGCTGACCTCAGGCGATCCGCAGCTTCCGCTGTTCACCGACAATGGCGGGCTCTACACCGGCGCGATCACCGCGAACGGCTCGCAGTCGACCGGCCTTGCCGCGCGCATCAGCGTCAACACGGCGCTGGTCGGCGATCCCTCGCGCATGGTGGTGTATTCGACCAATCCGCAGACACCGGCGGGCGACACCACGCGCGCCAATCTCGTTCTGAACCAGCTGTCGAACACCTCGTTCAGCTATTCGCCGCAGACCGGCCTCGGCACGTCAGGTGCGCCGTTCACCGGGACGCTGTTGAACTTTGCCAAGCAGTTCATCAGCCAGCAGGGTGAATCGGCGACGGCGGCCAAGCAACTGGCCGATGGTCAGGACGTGGTGCTGAACACGCTGCAGACCAAGATGGACTCGACCTCCGGCGTCAACATGGACGAGGAGATGGCGCATCTGCTCTCGCTCCAGAACGCCTATTCGGCCAATGCGCGCGTGATGTCGTCGATCAAGCAGATGTACGACGCGCTGCTGCAGCTCACGTGAGGGTAACATGTCGATCGACGGCGTAAGCGGCAGAACTTCCTATATCGGCACCACGATCCTCAACCTGCGCAGTCAGCTCAATGACCTGACGACGCAGCTTGCGACGGGCAAGGTGTCGACGACCTATGCGGGGCAGGGGCTCGATCGCGGCTTCGCGCTCAGCCTGCGTGCGCAGATCAGCGGCATCAATGCGTTCTCCGACACCGCCACCAATCTCAACACCCGCCTGAACGTCGCCAACCTCAGTCTGCAAGGTCTGTCCGATGTCGGCACCCAGGTGAAGAACGCCTCGACGACCGCGACGTTGACGCTCAACGACAGCGGCCAGACCTCGGGCCAGATCACGGCGCAGGCCGCCTTCGCCAACGCGGTTGCGATGCTCAACAGCCAGTCGGGCGACCGTTACCTGTTTTCCGGCCGTGCCATGGATACGCCGGCCACGGTGTCGGCCGACACGATGCTGAAGGGCACGGCAACCCAGGCCGGCCTGACCCAGCTCATCAATGAGCGCAAGCAGGCCGATCAGGGCGCCAGCATGATGGGGCGCCTGAGCGTCTCGTCGCCGCCGGCGACCACCACGGTGACGAGCGTTGCCGAGGACGGCTCGCCGTTCGGCCTGAAGCTGCTGTCGGTGCAGTCGTCACTGACCGGCGCCACCGTGACCCAGCCGACCGGCACGCCGAAGTCGGAATCGGTCGATCTCGGCGCCGTCAATCCGAAGGATGGCGACAAGATCAAGTTCAACTTCACGCTGCCCGACGGCACCACCGAGGCGATCGAGCTCACGGCGACGACGACCAACCCGCCGCCGGCCGGCTCGTTCCTGATCGGCGCCGACACCACGGCGACGACGGCCAATTTGCAGTCGACGCTGACGTCGTCGATCAAGACCTTGAGCGACACGTCGCTGGTCGCAGCCTCCGCGGTCGCGGCGTCGAACAACTTCTTCAATCCGGTCGCGACCGTCTCGGGCGCTGCCGTCAACAACCAGAATACGCCGCCGGCGCCGATCTCAGGTGCCACGGCGCTGTCGGGGACAGCCGGCACCGACTCGCTGTCGACCAGCTTCGCAGCCGGTGACACCATCACGGTGAACGGGACCCCGATCACTTTCGTTGCCTCGGGCGCCACCGGCAACCAGGTCAATGTCACCGACAGCGTGCAGACGCTGATGGCGAAGATCGACCAGATCAGCGGCACCAAGAACCCGTCGACCATCAGCAATGGTGTGATCACCCTGCATGGCGCGGACGGCCAAAACCTCTCGATCTCGAGCTCCAACACGGCGGCACTCGGCGCGCTCGGCATCGCCAACAACACGACCGCGACCCCGGCGCCGCTCAGGGTCGGGGGACCGCCGTTCAACACGGCGACCAGCCTGGTCGCGGGCACCCCCGCCAACACCGTGTACTGGTACACCGGCGAGAACGGGCCGGGACCGGCGCGCGGCACCGCCCTCGCGCAGGTCGATCAGTCGATCACCGTGCAATATGGCGCGCGCGCCAACGAGCAGGCGTTTCGCTACTTGCTGCAGAACGTCGCGGTCTACGCGGCGGTTACCACCAACGCCAGCAATCCGAATGCGAGCGCGCAGGTGACGGCATTGGCGCAGCGCGTCGGCGCGAACCTCGCGCCGCAGAACGGCCAGCAGCAGATCCAGGACGTGCAGGCCGAGTTCGCCGGCGCGCAGACGGCGACCAAGGCGGCCACCGATCGCCAAACCCAGCTCAAGAGCATGGCGCAAACGATGCTCGACTCGGTCGAGGGCGTCAATCAGGACGAGGTCGCAACCAAGATCCTGGCGCTGCAGACCAGTCTGCAGGCTTCATATCAGACCACGTCGATGCTGTATCAGACCACGCTGCTGAAATATCTGCCGATCAGCTGATTGCCTGCCACCCATCTCCAGCCAGCAAAAAGGCCTCCTCGCGGAGGCCTTTTTCGTTCAGGCGAGGAAGGCTAGAGCGTTTTCAAGCGAAATGGACGCCGGTTCGCGTAAGGAAAACGCGTCAACACGAGGAGCTCTACGCGCTCTTGCGGGTATCGTCCTGGTTGGTCTTCTGCTGACCGCGCGCGCTCTCAAGCAGCTTCTCCTCATGCGCGATCAGCTTCTTGGATTCCTTCAACGCGTGATAGAGGTCGCCGTTGAGGATGAAGTTGTTGACGCTTTCGATGAAGGGCCAGGCGCTCGGCATCGCGGTGATGATGTCGCGCACCAGGCTGAAATAGGTCGGGTGGTGCGCCATCGGGTCCGGCGACAGATACATCAGCTGGACTGCGAGATAGATCAGCTTCGCCGGCGTGTCGGCGGTCTCCGGCGTCAGGATATCCTTCTCGCGCAGGATCGGGATGCGGTCGCCGTCGATCAAGAGGCGAGCACGCTGATCGGTGTTGGTGATCACGCAACTGCCGACGATGATGCGCTCGTTCGGTTTGAGTTCGACCTTCAGGGCCATGACCGTTCTCCTTTGCCGGGCAGTCGCGCGATGTCGTCGCTAGCGGAACGAAGTTGTGCTCGGCACTGCTTAGCAGCCGCCGTCGCGGCCCGGGGCCGATGCGACAGCGATCCTTTCCCATGATGGTTAACGCTTGGTGAATGACGGGACCGGCGCAAGCACCGGCATGGGGTCGGATTAGGCAATCGTCTCAGTAGTTTTCACGGCGAACTTCGCACAGCGGCGACAATTTTATTCTTCGGCATTTGAATCAAATGCCGTTCTGGAGATTTCTATTTCCTTCGCGGGCTCGCACGCAGGATGGGCCATCCGCGCGGTCAGAAAGGACTGGCGCGGCTTTGTCCTCAGTTTCACACCAGAAAGGTATGAAAATGTCCGATATCATTCTCTCCTCCTCCGTTCGCCAGAACCTCCTCTCCCTCCAGTCCACCGCCGATCTGCTCTCCACCACGCAGAACCGCCTTGCCACCGGCAAGAAGGTCAATACGGCGCTCGACAACCCGACCAACTTCTTCACCGCCCAGTCGCTCGATAACCGCGCCAGCGACATCAACAACCTGCTCGACGGCATCGGCAACGGTGTGCAGGTGCTGCAGGCTGCCAACACCGGCATCACCTCGCTGCAGAAGCTGGTCGATACCGCGAAGTCGATTGCCAACCAGGTGCTGCAGAGCCCGACGGGCTACACCACCCGGTCGTCGGTCACCTCGACCGCGGCGCTCGGCGGCACGGCGGCCAACTTGGTCGACGGCACCACGATCAAGAGCGGTGACGTGCTGGCGATCGCGGCTTCGGCCGGTCAGCCCGCCTTCTCCTTCACCTTCGGGGCCAACTCATCGCTGGCGCAGCTGAACACGGCGCTGTCGGCCAGCAACCTGACGGCGAGCCTCGACAGCTCCAACAAGCTCGTCATCACCACGACCAATGATGCGGCGTCCTCGACGATCGGTGCGGTGACCTTCACCAACACCGGCGGCGGCACGGCGACGTTCAGCGCGGCCGGCACGGCTCCGGTTGCCGACTCGGCCTCGCAGTCGGCGCGCGCGGCCCTGGTGCAGCAGTACAACAACACCATCTCGCAGATCACGACCACGGCGCAGGACTCTTCGTTCAACGGCATCAACCTGCTGAGCGGCGACAGCCTGAAGCTCACCTTCAACGAGACCGGCAAGTCCACGCTCAGCATCACCGGCGTCAAGTTCGATGCCGCAGGCCTCGGCCTGAAATCGCTGACCGCGGGCACCGACTTCCTCGACAACAACTCGGCCAACGGCGTCATCGCCTCGCTGAGCTCGGCGAGCTCCTCGCTGCGCAGCGAAGCCTCGACGCTGGGTTCGAACCTCTCGATCGTGCAGATCCGTCAGGACTTCTCGAAGAACCTGATCAACGTCCTGCAGACCGGTTCGTCGAACCTGACGCTGGCCGATACCAACGAGGAAGCGGCCAACAGCCAGGCGCTGTCGACCCGCCAGTCGATCGCGGTCTCGGCACTCGCGCTCGCCAACCAGAGCCAGCAGAGCGTGCTGCAGCTGCTGCGCTAAGCGAGCCAAAACTCGGTTCAGGAACGGCGGGGGCAACCCCGCCGTTTCTCGTTTATCTCCGGGATATTACGGTATCTGTCCATGCCGTAAGAACGGCGCATTTCGTAACGCCCGCTAACCATATTTAAAGGCGCCGGATGCATAAATATCGAGCGCTAGAATTGCGTCTCCGCGGCTCGAGAAATCCGCATCCCATCGAGGTCATTAATGTCGAATGCAGCCCAGGCCTACGCTCGTACCTCAACGACGACGGCGTCCCCACGTGAAATCGAAGCGCAGGCGCTCTTGAAGGCCGCGCGGCAGCTGCAGGAAGTCCAGGCGAACTGGAACGGCCTCGACAAGGCGCTCGATCACGCATTGCTGTTCAATCGCCGGTTGTGGTCGATCTTCCTCAGCGCGGCAGAGGGCGACGACAATCCGCAGCCGCTCGAGGTGCGTCAGAACATTGCCAACATCAGCGTGTTCGTGATGAAGCAGACCATCGACATCCAGATGAATCCGGACCCGGCGAAGCTGAAGTCGCTGATCGACATCAACTGCAACATCGCCGCCGGCCTCTCGGGTCGCGGCTGATCGAGGTCACAACGGAGCTCTCGGCATGGCCGATGTGTTGAGCATCCTGTCCGCCAACTACAAGGCTGCCGGCCTGACGGTGCCGTCGAAGACGCCCTATGTGGCGGTCGATCCGAACCTCTACCAGGGCAGCTGGAGCGGCAAGTACGCCAACAACAAGTCGTTCAACATCTCGGTGTCGAACGTCGAGGGCTTCCGCGCCAAGGTCCACTATCAGAGCGACGGCACCAACAAATATCAGGACGTCCTGATCAAGGACGGCGCGTTCCGGATCGGCGATACCAAGTTCTCGCTGGTGCAGCAGGGGACGGCGCTGATCGCCAATGTCGTCACCGATCCGGCCACCGGATCGACCTATCTCGACAAGGCCTACGCCACCCAGAAGTGAGGGATCGTTCGCCTGCGTCTAGGCGCGGCGGTCGGTTGCGCGCGCCCGCGTCGGCGCGTCCTTGCTGAGATCGAGCGTGTGGAAATAGGCGCGGCGGCGCAATACGGCTTCTTCCGGAAACTGCCTCACCACCAGGTTGGTGCGATTGTCGACCACCTGGTAGACCACGGCGCGCGCGTCGCGATCGATGATGACCTGGTCGGTGACTGATGGGGCCTGATTTGAAATAGACGCATTGACGGCGTTGGGGTCGATCGTGACGCGCACGCTCGGCTCCGGAGCGGTGACGCTCTGGCTCGTGGGCAATTCGGTCTTCACCGCCTTCTGCGCCGTATCGCTCACCGGAGTGATCATCGGCGCTGCCACCGGTGCCCCCACCGGCTTGATGTTGAAATCTGTACTCATGGCAGCCTCGTAGTGCACAGGCACTAGTTTGCTTGAGTCAAATCCCAACCCCTCACGATCCGCAACTGTACGGGGAACCTCTCAACACGGTGTTAGGGAACACGCTGAATGCCGCGCTGCCTGAGCTGCGCCGAATTGAGCTAAATTGTCGGCTTGTGCGCGTCAGAGCGTGCGGCTGACGGCGATCGGCGTCATGTTGCGCGGACCTGGCGCGGCGCGCTGTCCGTTCGCGGTGTAAGTGTTCGGGATGTTGCGGCGCTGCACTTCGGCGTTGACACCGCGCACGATGCCTTCGGAGACGGCATGCGCGGTCGCAAGCACCGTCAAATTGACCTGTAGCATCGCGCGGAACGTCTCGTGATGACGCCGCAGCGTCGCCAGCAGTTCGGGGTCGGTCTGCGTCAGCATCTTCTGCATCGACTTCAGATGCTCGACCGCGAGCATGTAGCGCCGCGACAGCTCCGACTTCTGCGCCTCGAGCCGCATGCCCTCGCGGATCTTGCCGGCGCGGACGAACTCGGTCTCCTGCTCGACGACGACGAGCAGCGCGCTCATCACCTCGGTCAGCTCGTTGGCAAGACGCGCGACGTCGGGAGGCGTCGACGTCGCGCCCCGCGCGGCGGGGGCGGAGGCTGGCCGCGGCTGCTGTGGACGCTGGTTCATCGCGCTGCTCCTTAGCTCTTGTTCGCCTGCTGCAGGATCAGCGAGCGGAACACTTCGTTGGAAATGCCGACGCCGCCGGACTTGGCGAAATTCTTCGAATACTCGTCGGTCAGCATCGAACGCCACGGCCCGGTGCCGACCGTGTCGCCGTAGGGGCCTTCGCCCTTCAGGCCGGTCGTCATCTGCGAGAACATCGTGTTGAGGAACATGGATTCGAAATCGGTCGCGGTCGCCTTCGCCTTGGTGATCTGCTGCGGCGTGACCTTCTTCATCGCGTCCTGCAGCACGGGATCGGGGCGGCCGTTGAACATCGGCATCAGGGCCTTGTTCGGCATGCTGCCGGTGGTGCTGTTGATCAGGCTCGCCATCACATCACCTCGATGTCGGCTTCGATCCCGCCGGCGGCCTTGATCGCCTGCAGGATGCTGATGAGATCGCGCGGTCCGATGCCGAGGCCGTTGAGGCCATCGACGAGTTGCTGCAGCGAAACGCCGTTTCTGACGAGCGCAAATTTCTTGCCGTCCTCGCTGACGCCGACGCTGGTGCGCGGTGTCACGACCGTTCGGCCGCGCGACAGCGGATTGGGCTGGCTGACCTGCGGGCTCTCCGAGATCGTCACGGTGAGGTTGCCCTGCGCCACCGCGACGGTGGCGACGCGAACGTCGCGGCCCATCACGATGATCCCGGAGCGCTCGTCGATCACGATCTTCGCCACGAGATCGGGATCGACCTGCAACTGCTCGATCTCGGTCAGGAAGGCGACGACGTTACCCTTGAACTCCGGCGGGATCGAAAGCTGGACGGTGGAAGGATCGATTGGTTCGGCGGTTTTGACCCCGAGATAGTCGTTGACCGCGGCGGCGATCCGCTTGGCGGTGGTGAAGTCGGCGTTGCGCAGCGCGAGGCGCACATTGGGCAGGCGGTTGAGCGCGAACTCGATCTCGCGCTCGATGATGGCGCCGTTGGCAATTCGGCCAACGGTCGGCACGCCACGGACGACGCTGGCAGCGGCGCCTTCGGCGGCGAAGCCGGCGACCGCAACCGATCCCTGTGCCACCGCGTAGACATTGCCATCCGCGCCGAGCAGGGGGGTGACGAGCAGGGTGCCGCCCTGCAGGTTCTTGGCGTCGCCGAGTGCGGAGACGGTGACGTCCATGCGCGTGCCCTGGGTGCCGAATGCCGGCAGGTTGCCGGTGACCATCACGGCGGCGACGTTGCCGGTGCGGATGGTGGCGCCGCGGATGTTGACGCCCATGCGCTCGAGCATCGCTTGCAGCGATTGCTTGGTGAAGGGGATGTTGTTGAGCGTGTCGCCGGTGCCGTTGAGGCCGACCACGAGGCCGTAGCCGATCAGCTGGTTCTGCCGCACGCCCTCGATGTTGGCGAGATCCTTGATCCGCGACGTCGCGGCCGCGGGCATGGCGGAAGCCGCCAGCGCCAGCAGCGCGGCGCAGGCCAACCCGAATAAGCTTACGATGCGGATGCCGGGCATCCCGATGCTCCCCTCAAACTCACTGGCGGATCACGCGACACTCCCATGACGGCGATCCGCCATTAACCATGCGAGCTGCGTGCCACTTCGTTTCGCTGGAGCAATGTATTGATATATTTATCGAAATTGTCTGGCTCCCGTTTGGCTGGGGTTGGCCAGGGAGCGCGAAACTGCCGTGCGGCGGCAGAAATTGCCGGGTCGTTTACGCGTCGTTAACCATAAAACTGCGATGTTCGCGGCATCAGGCCTGCGAGATCATGGCGATGCGCATCTACGGACCGAACGGCACCACGCTTGGCACGTCCGCCAGCTCCACGCGGCGCACCTCGTCGAGCGGCTTCTCGCTGCCGGATGCGACGACCGCGCAGGAGGAGGTCCGCTCCACCGCCGCGCCGAAGGCTGCCGCCAGCCTCGACGCACTGCTCGCCCTGCAGGGTGTTGAAGACCCGACCGAACGCCGCAAGCGCTCGGTGGCCCGCGGCAAGGGCGCACTCGACGTGCTCGACGCGCTCAAGCTCGGGCTGCTGTCCGGCAATTTCGATTCCTCCACCGTGAACCGGCTGCGTGATGCCGCGGCGAGCCTGAAGGAATCCTCCGGCGATCCTGGCCTCGATGCCGTGCTCGGCGAGATCGAGCTGCGCGTCGAGGTCGAGCTCGCCAAGGCCGGGCAATACTAGGCGCCTCTTGATCACCTGAGCTGTTTCAGGCCGCCATCGCCTCAGGCCGCCAGCGCCTTGCGCTGCGCGTCGTAGCGGCGTTGCGCGGCCAGCACCTCCTTCAGATTCTGCTCGGCCCAGTCGCGCAGCGGATCGACCGCCTCGGCGAGCGTCGAGCCGAGCGGCGTGATCGAATACTCCACGGTGACCGGGACGGTGGCGATCGCGCGGCGGCGCAGCAGCCCGTCGCGCTCCAGGCTCTTCAACACCTGCGACAGCATCTTCTGCGAGATGCCCTCGATGGCGCGGCGGAGCTGGTTGAAGCGCATCGGCTCGCTGCGCAGCAGCAGCAGGATCAGCACCGCCCATTTGTCGCCGACCCGGTCGAGGATCTGGCGCGTCGGGCAATTGGCGGCATAGGCGTCCGGCTTCAGGCTGGCGGCTTTCATCGGGTTACTCCGGCGTAATCAGGTGAGACGAGAGTGCCTTCTTCACACCTACATCCATTTCGCTATCTAGTCACCATTGGAAACTATCAATCGGAGACTTGAGATGAAGATCGCCATCGCCGGTGCGTCCGGCCAGGCCGGCTCGCGCCTGACCGCGGAACTGGCCCGCCGCGGCCACGCCGTCACCGCCATCGCCCGCAACCCGGAGAAGATCGCAACCCTGCCGGGTGTCACCGCCCGGAAGGGGGACGTGAACGACCAGGCGGGCCTCGCCGCGCTGTGGGCCGGCCATGACGCCGCGATCAGTTCCGTCCATTTCTCGGTCAGCGACCCCCTCAAGCTGATCGCCGCCGCCAAGGCCTCCGGGGTCGGCCGCTATCTCGTGGTCGGCGGCGCCGGCAGCCTCGAAGTGGCCCCGGGCGTCCGCTTGGTCACGACGCCGAACTTTCCGCCCCAGTACAAGGCCGAGGCCTCGAAGGGGGCCGAATTCCTCGACCTGCTGCGCCAGGAAAAGGAGCTGAACTGGACCTTTTTGTCGCCCTCGGCGCTCTTCCTGGCGGGCGAGCGGACCGGCAAGTTCCGGCTCGGGACCGACCAGCTTTTGACCGCAGCCGACGGTAAAAGCTCGATCTCGTTCGAGGATTTCGCAGTTGCACTCGCCGACGAAATCGAGCGCCCGGCCCATATCCGACAGCGTTTCACGGTCGGCTATTGAGGGGGAAGGGCGGGCTCCGGGCAGGGCGGATAAGTTTGCCTGTGCAAGGCCTTGGGGGGAGCCCGCCTTTCGCGGTGGCAGATATTGTCTGTCACATGACGTGGCTATATAAGGCGCCGCGCGGAGGGGTCCTGTTCCCTCCGCCTGACAGGGACATGGCTGCCTTTGGAAAAGCTGAAGAACTACCGGCCGACTGAAAAAGAGCCTTTCATGAATGAGCGGCAGCGCGACTATTTCCGCGCCAAGCTGCTGGCCTGGAAGGATGAGATCCTCCGCGAATCGAAGGTCACGCTGCAGACGTTGCAGGAAGAGAACGTCAATCACCCCGACCTCGCGGACCGAGCTTCCTCGGAAACCGACCGCGCGATCGAACTCCGTGCCCGCGACCGTCAGCGCAAGCTGATCTCGAAGATCGACGCGGCGCTCCAGCGCATCGAAGACAATACCTACGGCTATTGCGAAGAGACCGGTGACCCGATCTCGCTGAAGCGGCTCGAAGCCCGCCCGATCGCAACGCTGTCGGTGGAGGCGCAGGAACGCCACGAGAAGCGCGAGAAGGTCTATCGCGACGAATAGTGGCGGCTGGCCACCACAGATTGATTCCGGCGCGCACCGGTCATAGGTTCGCGCCGCCATGATGACACGTACTCTCAATATCGCATCGGTCTTCTTCCTGGGCTGATCCGTTTCCGACAGGAAACGCTGATCGTCCCTGCGAGCCTGAGCTCGTGGGGTTCCAGTGAATCGAATGGGCCGGTCAGGTTCCGCGCATTGCGGACCATCGATGGCTGGCGACAGTTTGAGAGACAATCACGATTATTCGAGACGACGCGCGTGCGCTGAGCGACGCGCAAATCGAGCAATTCATCCAACAGGGCTTGTCAGGATCGACAACGCTTTTCCCCGCGAACTCGCCGACGCAGGACGCGCCATCATGTGGCGCGATCTGCCATGCAGCGAGCACGATCCTCGACCTGGACGCGCGCGGTGGTGCGGCTGCCCGGCTATGGCGAGGAACCGTTTCGGCAGGCGCTTGGTATGGGTTGATCGCATGCCGCTTTGAAGGCAAGGCGATATTCAGGCCAGTCCGGCTCCGACTGTCGTCTCGCTTACCAGCGTGCTGCGGCGCGGGCCGTAGGTCTTCGACCAGGTCAGCAATTCGCGGAACGCCGGCGTCAGGCCCCAGGCCGAATCCGTCAGCTCGTATTCGACCTGCAGCGGCTTCTCGGCGAGCACCTTGCGCGATACCAGCCCGTCGTGCTCGAGCTCGCGCAGCTGCGCGGTCAGCATGTGCTGGGTGATCGGCACGAGCGCGCGGCGCAGTGCGCCGAACCGCACGCCGCCATGCATCAGCGTGAACAGGATCTCGAGCTTCCACTTGCCGCTGAGCGCGTGGATCGCCTGCTTGGAGTCGATCAGCAGAGCGGGGTCGGTGGGGCAGCTGTCGCAGTCACCGCCGTCACAAATATCCGTGGTATTGTTTTCCATACCGGTCTCGATTTTCATTCTACTTGCTCGAACAGAGATAGTGACCAGATGCGGCCTGTGCAGGGTGGGCGGTGCGATGTCCGACCCCGCCGAACCATGAAGAGGGCAGCGACATGAGTACGGTTTTGGTCACGGGCGGAACGGGTTTCATCGGCGTGCACACGATCCTCCAGCTGCTGGCCGACGGGCATGTGGTGCGCACCACCGTGCGCAATCCGGACCGCAGCAAGGATGTGATCGCGATGCTGCGCGAGGGCGGCGCTGATACGGCCGATCAGGTCGGCTTCGCCACCGCTGACCTCACGCGCGACGACGGCTGGCGCGAGGCGGCCAGCGGTTGCGATTACGTACTGCATGTCGCGTCGCCGCTCGGCTCCAATGTGCCCGAGGACGAGAACGAGCTGATCGTTCCGGCGCGAGAAGGCACGCTGCGGGTGCTGCGCGCGGCGCGCGACGCCCGCGTGAAGCGCGTCGTCGTCACCTCGTCGTTTGCCGCGATCGGCTATGGCCATCCGCCGCAAGCCAAGCCGTTCGATGAGACCGTCTGGACCAATCTCGATGGCCCCGACGTGCAGGCCTATCCGAAATCCAAGACGCTGGCCGAGCGCGCCGCCTGGGATTTCGTCGCGCGCGAAGGAGGTGGCCTCGAGCTTGCCGTGGTCAATCCCACCGCCGTGTTCGGCCCGGCGCTCGGTCCCGACTTCTCCGAATCGATCGGCATCATCAGGGCGCTGCTCGACGGCGCGATGCCGGCGGTGCCGCGGATCCATTTCGGTCTCGTCGACGTGCGCGACGTCGCCGACCTGCATCTGCGCGCCATGACCTCGCCGAAAGCCAAAGGCGAGCGGTTCCTCGCGGTCGCCGGCGAGACCATGTCGGTCCTGCAGGTGGCCAGGCTGCTGCGCCGGAAGCTCGGCGGCAAGGCGCGGCGCGTGCCCCGGTTCCAGGCACCGGACTGGATGATGCGGCTCGCCGCGCGGCGCAATCCGCTGGCCCGCGCCGCCCTGCCGCTGCTCGGCAAGGTGCGCCGCTCGACCAGCGCCAAGGCGCAGAACCTGCTCGCCTGGCGGCCGCGCGGCAATGAGGAGATGATCCTCGCGACCGCCGAGAGCCTGATCAGGCTCGGCCTGGTCAAGGCCTGACAGCCTCTCCCGTCCGGCGTGCTTGCCAGACGGGTCGACGAGTGCTGAATTGCCGTAAGCAGACGGAGGCCACCGCGCCACCGAGACCAACAGGGAGGCTGCGCAGATGGATCGGGTCCTCGCGGCCGCTAAGGCGATTGCCAGCGCGCGTCGCAACCGCACGCCGCTCAAGGCGCTTCCGAAAGACGTCGTGCCGCTCGACGAGGCCGAAGGCTACCAGGTGCAGTACGCGCTGCACGATTTGCTGCAGCCGCAGGTCGGCAGCCTCGTCGGCTACAAGATCGGCTGCACCAGCGCCGTGATGCAGGAGTACATCAACATCCCGCATCCCTGTGGCGGCGGCGTGTTCGAGAAGGTGGTGCATGACAGCGGCGTGCAACTGCCGGCGGCCGATTTCGTCCATGTCGGCGTCGAATGCGAGATCGCGGTGAGGCTGGCGCGCAATCTGGCTGCGAGCGAAGCGCCGTTCACCGCCGAATGGGTCGCGGAAGCGATCGAGGCCTACCATCCCGCGATCGAGATCGTCGATGACCGTTACGTCAAATGGGAGACGCTCGGTGCGCCGACATTGATCGCCGACGATTTCTTCGCCGCCGGCTGCGTGCTCGGCGAGGCGGTGCCGCGCATCACCGCGCCGGATCTGCGCGAGATCGTGGGACGCGCGATGGTCAATGGCAAGGAGGAGGGGCGCGGCACCGGCGCCGACGTGCTCGGCCATCCCCACAACGCGCTCGCCTGGCTTGCCAATCATCTCGCCGCCGAGGGGCGCGGCCTGCATGCCGGCCAGATCGTCATGACCGGCAGCCTGATCAAGACGGTGTGGCTGAAGGCGGGCGATGTGGTCGTGATGGAGCTCGACGGGCTCGGCAAGGTGGAAGCGGCATTCACCTGAGGTGACGTCAAGTTGAGCGCCGGGACGTTACCGTTTCCTACAATTGATCGTTCGTACACATCAGGACCTTGCCGTCCCACAGGCTTCGGACCGCGTCGAACGGCACGGCCAGCCTGGCATATTTGCGATTGAACCAGACGCCGACCTCGAAGCCGTCATCCCTGACCACGAGCCGATCGAATTCGTGCTGCAGGATGATCGTGATCTCCTCGGGGTATTGCTCGATCACGGCGGCGGGCAGCTTCACGCCATCGGCCCGGGTTGCGAAGGTGATGTTGACCGGCCGGTCCTCCGCGGCGCGGCGGAGCAACGCGGTCATTTCGATCCGCTTCTGCGCGGTGTTGCAGGGCTCGACGCCCGCGCGTGCTGGGAACGAGGCCGCGACCAGCAGCAGCACTCCAGCCATCCGTCCGCGCCGGCGCCACATCCGCCTTCTCCATGTCGCTCACGCGATGTCGTTCTTGGCTTCAGTGGTTGCAGGTGGCGCCGAGGTTCAAGTCGCCGGCCGCTTGCCGTCCGCGACCAGCTCGACCTTGCCGTCGGTCAGCCGATAGACCGCGCCGACAATCCTGAGCTTGCCCTGATCGACCGCGGCATTGAGGATCGGCGTCGCCGTCTTGAGCTTCGCGACGTTGTCGATGACGTTTTGCCTGATGGCGTTGGCGAGGTGGTCGCCGGGCTTGCCCTCGGTCGCCTTCACCGCCGGCGCGATCGCAGTGACCAGCGAGGGCAGATGGCCGGGCAGGGTCGTGTTGTCCTTCAGCGACTTGATCGCGGCGTCGACCGCCCCGCAGCTGTCGTGGCCGAGCACCATGAACAGCGGCACGCCAAGCACCGACGATGCATATTCGAGGCTCGCGATCATCTCGTCGCTGGCAAAATTGCCGGCGACGCGGCAGACGAACAGATCGCCGCGGCCGGTATCGAAAGCGTATTCCGGTGCGATGCGGGAATCCGCGCAACTCAGGATGCCGGCGAACGGATTCTGTCCGCCGGCCAGCGCCTCGCGCTCATGCTTGAAATCATGCCGCCGCGACACGCCCTCGACATAGCGGAGATTGCCTTTCACCAGCCGGTCGAGCGCGGCGTCCGGCGGCAGCACGTTCTGCGGCTTCGGCGGCGGTTTCGTCTCCTTGGCGGAGATCGGTGATACGAAGGCGAGGCTGGCGGCGGTGCACGCCGCGGCGGCGAGGAAGTGGCGCCGGGAAGTCTGGCCGGGAGGTGTGACGTCGCAGAGCTCGCACATCAAGGTTCTCCGTGAACAAGGACCGCATCCGCGCGATCTTTGTAGGTGATGCGCTGGGTCTTCGCAACGACGTGCGTTCGCACGCTTCCACGTCGTGCCGTGCCACATCGCCACTGTCGTCCCTGCCTAGTGCGCAATTGCGCACGGGAGCAGGGACCCATACCCCGCGGCGGACATTGTGGACATGACTCGTCGTCCCAGCATCACGCAATAATGGCGACCTGTGGTTATGGGTCCCTGCTTTCGCAGGGACGACAGCGAGTATGTTGCGCGATCTGTTGACAGACTGTGAGTCAAACGTCCGCGTTCTCGTGACATGAGTTGCCCGAGTCTTGCTCTTCGTTTCGCCCCCTCATCGAAGAGGGCGCGGGGACAGTCCGGTGACGATCGATCGCATCCATCCCACGATCCACGACCCGTTCGCTGGCATAAATAACCATTGGGATATGTGAGTTAAGGGGAGCCGATGAGGTGAGCTGCTGAACGGCATGAAATTCCGGCTCAAATCACGCCTACAAGTTCCCTGTTGACTAATCCATAGCTGCCTGGTTATACGTATATCCATAACCAACGGGTTATTGATCGCAAATGCCGGACGTTCACGATGTGCTGTTTCGAACCCTCGCAGACCCGACCCGCCGGGCGATCTTCGAGCGCCTGTGCCGCGAGGGTGAGCAGACCGTCACCGCGCTGACGGCGCGGGCGAGGATTTCTCAGCCGGCGGTGTCAAAGCATCTCGGCGTGCTGAAGCAGGCCGGGTTGGTGCGCGATCGCCATGAAGGACGGCAGACGCATTACAGCGCGCAACTCGGTGCGCTGGCGCCGCTGATCGACTGGACCAGCCAGATGGCGGGCTTCTGGCAGAACCGGTTCGACCACCTCGAAGATCTCCTCAAAAGGATGGACCAATGAACAACACCACCCCTGAGACGCGCTCGGCGATCGTCGAGCGCGAATTCCCTCATCCGCCGGAAAAGCTCTGGCGCGCGCTGACCCAACCGCATCTGATGGAGGAGTGGCTGATGAAGAACGACTTCAAGCCCGAGGTCGGGCACAGCTTCAATCTGCGCGGCGAGTGGGGCGGCGTGCTGGACTGCAAGGTGCTCGCCATCGAGCCGCACAAGACGCTGTCCTACACCTGGAATTTCGCGCATGAGGATGCCGCCTACAATCTCGAGAGCGTGGTGGTTTTCACGCTGACGCCGACGCCGCGTGGCACACATCTGCGCGTCGAGCAGTCCGGCTTCCAGCCGCATCAGAAGCAGGCCTATGGCGGCGCTCATGCCGGGTGGAAGCAGTTCCTCGAGAAGCTCGATCAACTGCTGGTGCGAGCGGAGTGAGGATTTGCTGCAGCTCCTGTCATTGCGAGCGAAGCGAAGCAATCCATCGTGCCGGACGCGCGGATGAATGGATTGCTTCGTCGCTACCGCTCCTCGCAATGACGAAATTCTATGGGTTCTCAAAACATTCAAACAGGAGGTCACATTGAACTGGAACAACTGGATCAGGCAATCGCACCGCTGGCTCTCGATCGTCTTCACGGTCGCGGTCATCATCAACATCGTCGCCATGGCGCTGCAGCAGCAGGCGACCTGGATCGGTCTGCTGGCGCTGTTCCCGCTGATCTTGATGCTGCTCAGCGGCCTGTATCTGTTCGCGTTGCCCTATCTGGCGCCGCGGCGCCGGCTCGGGGGATCGACCTCGGCATCGCAAGTATGATTGATTGGGGCAGCCGAGGAAACGCGAGGCAGCAATGACGGCATCGGAACGTATCGACCGGATGATCGAGGACCTCACCGACTGGCGCGGCAAGACGCTCGCCAGCCTGCGCAAGAGCATTCTCGCCGCCGATCCCGGCATCATCGAGGAGTGGAAGTGGATGGGCAGCCCGGTGTGGTCGCGCGACGGCATCATCGCGGTCGGCAACGCGCACAAGGGTAAGGTGAAACTGACATTCATGTATGGCGCGCAACTCCCGGACCCCGATAAGCTGTTCAACACCGGCTTCGAGGGCAATGTGCGGCGCGCGATCGATCTGTTCGAGGGCGACAAGATCAACGCCCCCGCGTTGAAGGCCCTGATCCGCGCCGCGATCGAGCTCAACCAGGCCAAGTCGAAGAAACCAGCGAAGAAGTCGGCGAAGAAAGCCGCGGGCGTTGGCGCAGCCGCGAAGAAGAAGCCGTGAGCCGCGATTGAGTGTTAGCCGCCGGCTCGCGCGCTGAGGCCGCGCGGGGCAGGAACTGGCCTGTCACCTGTTCGATGACCGTTCCTTGATCGCGGAGACTGCTCTGAAAATGCACCCGCCGGCCAGGGCCCCGACGAACATGAGAGGCGGAAGCACGGTGCCGGGCGCGAACATGATGAGCAACGCTATGGCCTGACCGACTTGTGTCGAATGATCCGACATGGCGTGGGCAAACAGGAGCGGCAAAATCAGCGCGACTGCTCCGCCGAACAGAAAGCCTCGCCAGAATGATCCGTCTATCAAGACGACGTCTTTCCTTATCCGGAGCGTGCCGTTTGCGGTGCGAGTCATTCTGGTGCGTAGTGCTACGCATTTGAGCGGCAGACTCTCAATTCTCCCTTAAGGCTATCCGTCAAGATGATCAGAACCCGGCTCGCCACATCGTCGGACGCGGACGCGATCTCGGCGCTGCTGACGGCCAATTCCGGCGCAACGCCGCCGCTCCCGAATTGTCGTTGAGCAATTTGCAGGGCGTAGTGACGTTTCCGTCGTTCCACACCTGCCTCGCCTTGATGACGATTTTCGCGACGATCGGCACGAGATGGCTGTTCGGCATCACCCTGATCTGGAACCTTCTCGTCCTCGTCTCGACGATCCCGATCGGCGGCCATTACGTCATCGACCTCACTTGCGGTGCGCTGCTGTGGCTGGCGGCGATGAAGGTCGAGGCGATGCTCGGCGGATCGTCCATCTCCTTGCGCGGAATGCCGATGCCGGAAGCCGTGTCCGCCTAGCGGTGGTATGACGCGCGGCGCCGTTTGAGGCCGGCGACGACGCTCGGGTTGAACCCGCCGACGGCGGGTCCGACAAACCTGAAAGGCGGAGCTGTTGGCAATGGACTGGGAAGCGCTCTGGGAGGCTCTGCTGGGCTCGTTTCTCCCAGCGCCGACTGGCTCCAGATTGCTTGACGCCGCGCCAACCGGAATCTTCCGCTCGCCGCTGTTCTGGACGTGGATTGCGTTGCTCGCCGGTCTGATCGGGCTGGCGTGCTGCATTGTTTACGTCGGCTTGCGGTCGACGCCGGCGTTGCTTTGGCTCGCGCTCCTCGTGGATGCCGTGGCTCTGGTGGTCGTGCGTCGCGCGCTCAAATGGCGCTATCCGATCTAGCGATTTCGGCCGTGCATCGGGCCGCAGGCGGCCGGACTAGGCCGAGATATCGACCGCCTGGCCGGCCTTGCCGGCGTTTTTCTGGAACGACTGCTCGATCAACTCCTTGATCTTCTGTTCGACCGCGGCGCGCTGATCCGGCGTCATGTTCTTCAGGTCTTCCTCCGACAGCCCCATGCTCTTGAGGATGTTGGCGCGCATGCGGTCCATCGGGCTCATCTGCGCGTATTTGAGAAATTTCTGCTCGACGCTGTCGTCGGAAGAGCTGCCGCCGGCGGCTTGCGTGGAGGAGGAGGCGTCGGCCGTCAACGGCTTCCTCAATGTGCCAGTCGTCATGCCGGCTGTGACCGATCCAAAGGCCGAGATGGACGTCATCTGCGCGCTGTCCCCGTTGCGATCCTGCTATCGCGGAGCAAATGGCGTGCCATGCGTCAGCTCAGTGTTTTCAAAGAGATCGCGACGACGCGGCGCGCGCCTGACATGCCGCGGGAAAGTTCTGCCGGATGAAGTTTGCCGGAGGAGCGGCCACTACGCCATCCTATGCACGATCACTGGACCGGCAACCCGTTGCAGCCATCATGCCATCGTATGCACGATCACTGGACCCGCAACCCGTTGCAGCCATCATGCCATCGTATGCACGATGACTGGACCTGCAACCCGTTGCAGCCATCATGCCATCGTATGCACGATGACCGGACCTGCAACGGCGGTGGCCTGGCCGACCAGCAAGGGACCGAGATTGTCGTCGATCCAGGCCAGCGCGCGGCGGTTGGCCTCCTCGGCACTGGCATGATTGTTGAAGACGCTGATCGCGGTGACGGTGTCGTCGCCGGCATAGACCACGTAATAGGCCATGAAGCCTTCGACGTCGCTGATGATCGGGATCGCGCCTTCCTTGATCCGGCGCGCGAGTTCTTCGGCGGTGCCGGTCTTTGCCTTGGCCTGACGGATGGCGGCATACATGGGCTTGCTCCTTCCGGCTGGATCGATCGGGCTGCGCTTGACGCGCAGGCATGATGGTACGCCGGCTCGGGCGCGGACGCCATCGGGAAGGGGACGGATCAGACGAAGCGCTTGCCTGCGAACGGATTCGGCGCGCGGCGGCTGACGGTGGGCCTTGGCAGCCTTGCGAGGCCATTGGAAGCCGGCGCGGATTTCGGCGGCGGCGTGGGCGCGGCTTCCGGTTGCTGCAGAAACAGCGTGGCCTCGAACACCACGCCGGGGGCCTGCTTTGCCGTTCCCATGCACACCGCGCGATTGCCGCTGAACGAGCCGGTCAGCTCGGCCTCGACCTCGTCGCAGCCGAACACGGTGGTGAACGGGCCGTCGACATATCGGCGCGTCGTCAGCACCGCGGTGAAGCGGTTCTCGTCGAGCTGGTAGGAGCCGCCATAGGTGAACATGGCGTCGCCGCCGCTGATCCTGCCGTTTGCGAGCTGGACTATTCCGGTGCCTTCGCCCCGCGGCGTCCGGAACCACGCCGCATATTGCCCGTCTCTTTGCATGACTGTCATAGAAACAGAAAACCCTGCGTTGTCCTCTTGCTACGTTGCAAGCGCCGGGACCGCCACTGCGCGCTGCTGCGACGGTTAACGAACCGAGAAGGCGATCGCACGACTTGCGCGAAGCGGTATCGGATTGGTGCGCGACGGCAGCGCGAGTGCATGCGACCGGTCACAGGAGCCCTTCCGTTCCGATTGAATCGGAACAAGGCTCTCGGTTTGTTTTGGGGCTCTAAATGCCACGGCCCCCGCCAGGGGAGCTGGCGAGGGCCGTGTTGGTACACCGCGCCGCGCCTAGGTTCGCGACGAGATGTGGGAGCTCGTGAAAATCTTACTCAGGCATGATCCTCACCCGAAACCTTCGGGATCATGCGGCTAGAAGGGCAAGAGCACGTCGAGAACCTGCTGGCCGTAGCGCGGCTGTTGCACGTCGGTGATCTGGCCGCGGCCGCCATAGGCGATGCGGGCCTGGGCGATCTTCGAGGAGTCGATGGTGTTGTCGCTCTGGATGTCCTCCGGGCGCACGATGCCGGCCACGATCAGTTCGCGGATTTCGAAGTTGACCCGGATCTCCTGCTTGCCCTCGACCACCAGATTGCCGTTCGGCAACACCTGGGTGACGACCGCGGCGACGCTGGTCTGCAACGCTTCCTGCCGGTTCACGGAGCCCTTGCCGTCGCTGGACGCTGTGGACTCGGCGGTCAGGATCTTTCCGGGCAGGATCTTGTTGGCCTGCGTGATGGTCTGCGAGCCCAGGAAGTTGGTGACCCCGGAGTCTTCCGAATTGGTGCGGCTGCGCTGGGTCTCGTTGGCGATCGCCGCCTTGTCGGTGAAATTCACCGTGATGGTCAGCAGGTCGCCGACGCGCGCGGCGCGCTGGTCCTTGAAGAAGGCGCGAGAGCCGCTGCGCCACAGCGAGTTCGGGCTGTAGGAGGCGACCTCGGGCTTCGGCATCGGCATCTGCACCGGCTTGTAGCCGGGCTGCGTCGTCGGATTGTCGATCGACGTCAGCTTCGGCTGTTCGCCGATCTGGGAGAGGCGGTCGATCGACGAGCAACCGCTGGCGATCGTTCCGAGCGCCAACAGCGCACCGGTCAGGATGAGGCGGTTGATACGATACTGGGACATGAACTTTACTCGGCGTTTGGTGCGACTGAACTCAGCTTGACGGGAGCGGAATCTGAAGAGGTGGCATCGGCGCTAGGTGCCGCACGCGGGGTCGCGATCGAGATCGAGACCTCGCCGCGGCCGGTGACGACGCCGGAGACGGCGCGCTTGGACTGCAAGTTCATCACGCTGACGACGTCGCCCTCGGCGCCGCCATCCATCGCCTTGCCGCGGATGGTGAGATAGATGCCGGCGGTGCGGTAGATCAGCACGACGTTCTGGTCGCGGGTGACGAGATCGGGTTTCGCCATGTCGGCGACGCGCAGGGCCTGGCCGGCGCGGAGCTGGCGACGCATCTGCATGCCGATGGTGCCGTCGCGCGTCGCCGCGTCGTTGCCGATGTCGGCCTTCGGGCGGCGCTCGATCATCACGTCGGAGGCCTTCAGCACGTCGCCGCGTTCGACATTGCGGGTCAGCACGGCGGCCTCGATGGTTTCGATCGCGGTGCCGGTGAGGCGCAGCTTGTACGGCGCCGCGCCGGAATCGTTGCTGATCTCGAAGGTGACGTCGAAGCGCGTCGAGCGCGGGTCGTAGCGCACCGCGATCGGCTGCATCGCGCCGGTGTTGGTCGCTTCCAGTCTGATATCGCCGGGATCGCGGTCGAAGGTCAGCGCGATGTTGCCGGCCCGGCCGAGGCCGTGGCGGCCCTCGAGGGCGCGCGACAGCTGCTGCTCGATTTCCTTGCCGTCGATGGTGCGCGCGAGCCGCGTGACGGTGATCTCCTTCAGCTCGCGGGTGTCGACGCCGATCACCTGGTGCGCGCGCAGAACGTTGAGCACCTGCGCGACCGGCAGCGTGCCCGTGGTACCGAGATCAGGCGCGCGGTAGACCGCGATGCTGCCGGCGCTGCCAGCATTGTCGATGAGATCGCCGACCCGCACGATGTCGTCCGCGACGGTGATGCTGGCGCGCAGCGTCGGCGCCGCGATGGTCTCGCTGCGGCTCTGCGCGGCTGCCGGCGCCACGGTCACCGCGAGGAGCGCGGCGGCGATCAGGAGTGAGCGGGCGATCATCGACATCATCCTCAGCGGAACAGGTTGGAGGTCGACTGCATCATCTGGTCGGCGGCGGAGACCACCTTCGAGTTCATCTCGTAGGCGCGCTGCGCCGCGATCAGGTCGGAGATTTCCGAGACCACCTCTACATTGGCCTGTTCAAGGTTGCTCTGCTGCATGTCGCCATAGCCGTCGGTGTTGGCGGTGCCGTCCTGGGGCTGGCCGGAGGCCGGCGTTTCCTGAAACAGATTGTCGCCGATCGGCATCAGCCCGGCCTTGTTGATAAAGCGGGTCAGGCCGATCGTGCCGATGTTGGTCGATGCGGTCTGGCCCGGCAGCGTCACTGAGACCTGGCCCTGCGCATTGATGGTGAGGCCGGATGCGTTCTGCGGGATCGTGATCGTCGGTTGCACCAGATTGCCCTGCGCGTTGACGATGCGGCCCTGATTGTCCATCTGGAACGAACCGTCGCGGGT
The DNA here is from genome assembly GCF_007993935.1 of Bradyrhizobium macuxiense. Classification (GTDB taxonomy): domain Bacteria; phylum Pseudomonadota; class Alphaproteobacteria; order Rhizobiales; family Xanthobacteraceae; genus Bradyrhizobium; species Bradyrhizobium macuxiense_A. The sequence continues at coordinate 367,452 of NZ_VITY01000007.1, forward strand.
GTAGGTGAAGGTGCCGTCCGGCGTCAGGATCTTGAAGAAGCCCTCGCCGCGGATCGCGATGTCGAGATCGTTGCCGGTCGGCGACAGCGTGCCCTGGGTCATCATGCGCGGCGTGCCGACGGTCTTCACGCCGCCGCCGAGGTCGATGCCCATCGGCATGATGGTGTTCTGGTCGGAAGCCTGCGCGCCGACCCGGCGCACATGGTCGTAGATCAGGTCCTGGAACGCCGCGCGCTGCTTCTTGTAGCCGGTGGTGCGCAGGTTCGCGATGTTGTTGGAGATCACCTGAACGCTGAGTTCCTGTGCCGCCATTCCGGTCGCTGCGGTATAAAGTGCGCGCATCGGTCAATCCCCCGGATCAGTTCGGCACGTCGGCGAGCTTCTCGATCGCCGATTTGTGCAGGTCGCTCTGCTGCTGCAGCAGCGAGGCGATTTGGGTGTAGGTCCGCGTGATCTCGATCATGCGGCTCATCTCGACGACGGAATTGACGTTCGACTTCTCGATGAAGCCCTGGCGGATTTGGGACTTGGTGTCCGGCAGCGGCTGCGCGCCTTCGCCGGGCGCGTAGAGATTGGAGCCTTCCTTGAGCAGGCGCTGGGCCTGCGCGAACGAGACGAGGCGCAGCTTGCCGCGGATCGAGTCGAGGCGGGACGTGCCCTCGAGCACGGAAATGTTGCCGTCGGGGGCGATGTTGACGTCGTGATCGGTCTGCTGGAACGTGATCGGCCCGGAGGTGCCGAGCACCTGGTAGCCGGAGGCGGTGATCAACTGGCCGCGATTGTTGATCTGAAGATTGCCTTCGCGGGTGTAGCGCTCGCCGGCCGGCGTCTGCACCACCAGAAAGGCGTTGCCGTCGATCGCGACGTCGAGCGGGTTCTTGGTCTCTTCGGTCGGACCCTGCGAGAAGTCGTGGAAGGTCGCGCGGTCCTGCACGAAGGAGACGCGGCGGTCGCGAGCCGCGAAATTGTCCTCATGCGCGTTCGAGGAGAGATACTCCTGGAACAGCGATCGGTCGGCCTTGTAGCCGTTGGTGGTCATGTTCGCGATGTTGTTGGAAACGACATCCATTTGCCGTTCCAGCACCATCTGCTTCGATAGTCCGACCAGAAGCGTATTCTGCATCGGCGGTTCTCCCCTGTGAGGTGATCCGATGCAGGTTCTCCCAAACCTTCACGCCGGACCGTCGGTAACCATTGGGTTCTCCCAAACCCGCCAGTCACGCCGTCCTCTCAGCGAAAGCCGTGCCAACTTGAAATAGTGATATATTTGAATGGCTTAGGTGTCTGGCCGGGGACCGTAGGGGCGGCAGAAAGGTCTTGTTGACCATGTTTGCCCGGCAGTTTTTTCCTAGTGGATGGTAAATCCTAAGCTTCCGTTAACCATTATTACCTTAGCGTTGACGGCATTGGGGCGCGTGTGCGCCGGCGGCATTTGTATCGCGTCTTCAGGCCAAAGCTGGGGCAAATCGCGTTCGCATCCTTCGGGTTGAAGCGAGCGGACGATGGCGGACGAGGAAAAGACGGATAGCGGCGAAGGCGCGGCCGCTCCGAAGAAGGGCAAGCTCAAGCTGATCATTGCCGTCGTCGGCTTCCTCGTCGTGCTCGGCGCGGGCGCGGGCGGCTGGTTCTTCTTCATGCGCGGCCACGGCGAGGAGCAGCACGCCGAAGCGCCGCCGCCGAAGCCGCCGAGTTTCGTCGATGTGCCGGACATGCTGGTCAATCTGGTCGGCGCACCCGGCGAACGCGTGCAATACCTCAAGCTGAAGCTCGTGCTCGAGATCAAGGAAGAGAAGCAGGTCGAGGCGATCAAGCCGGCGTTGCCGCGTGTCACCGACCTGTTCCAGACCTATATGCGCGAGCTGCGCCCGAGCGACCTCAACGGCTCGGCCGGCCTGTTCCGCCTCAAGGAGGAGCTGACCAAGCGCGTCAACCTCGCGGTGGCGCCCAACCAGGTCAACGCCGTGCTGTTCAAGGAAGTCGTGATCCAGTGACGGGGTGGATGTAAAGCCATGGCCGGCAACGACCAGATGGACCAGGACGCCATTGCGGCCCAATGGGAAGCCTCGCTCGATTCCGAGGATCCCGCGGCGGCCGCGGCGGAAGCTGCCAAGAACGAACTCACCGAGAACATGGCGCTGCAATGGGCCGCCATGGTCGAGGATGGCAGCCGTGACTTCGGCGGCAAGAACACCAATGGCGAGCGCGTGCTGTCGCAGGAGGAGATCGACAATCTCCTCGGCTTCACGGTCGGCGACGTCAGCCTCGACGATCATTCCGGCATCCGCGCCATCATCGATTCCGCGATGGTGTCCTACGAGCGTCTGCCGATGCTCGAAATCGTGTTCGACCGCCTGGTGCGGTTGATGACGACCAGCTTGCGCAATTTCACCTCCGACAACGTCGAGGTCTCGCTCGACCGCATCACCTCGGTGCGGTTCGGCGACTACATGAATTCGATCCCGCTGCCGGCGGTGCTCTCGGTGTTCAAGGCCGAGGAGTGGGAGAATTTCGGTCTCGCCACCGTCGATTCCAGCCTGATCTATTCGATGATCGACGTGCTGCTCGGCGGCCGCCGCGGCCAGACCCAGCTCCGCATCGAGGGCCGGCCTTACACCACGATCGAGACCAATCTGGTGAAGCGGCTGGTCGAGGTGGTGCTGTCGGATGCCGAGCAGGCGTTCCGGCCGCTGTCGCCGGTGACCTTCTCGATCGACCGGCTCGAGACCAATCCGCGCTTTGCCGCGATCAGCCGCCCGGCCAACGCCGCGATCCTGGTCCGCCTGCGCATCGACATGGAAGACCGCGGCGGCAATGTCGAATTGCTGCTGCCTTACGCCACCATCGAACCGATCCGCAACGTGCTGTTGCAGATGTTCATGGGCGAAAAATTCGGCCGCGACCCGATCTGGGAAGGCCATTTCGCCACCGAAGTGGCGCAGGCCGAGATCTCGGTCGATGCGGTGCTGTACGAGGCCGACATCCCGCTGAAGCAGCTGATGAAGCTCAAGGTCGGCGACACGCTGCCGCTGGACATCCGCTCCGACGCGCTGGTCTCGGTGCGTTGCGGCAACGTCACCCTGACGGAAGGCCGGATGGGCCGCGTCGGCGACCGTGTCGCGATCCGCGTCACCAAGAATTTGCGTAAACCCCAAACCACCTTCGCGATGTTCGAGAAGGCGGACGAGCGGACCAAGATGATGGAGGCACCATGAGTCATGTGCTTGGACTAGCGATCGAGAGTCTGGTGGCCGTGCTGCTGATGTTGACCATCGGCTATTGCTGGCTGCTCAACAAGCGCCTGCAGCGGCTGAAGGCGGACGAGCATTCGCTGAAGGCTGTCATCGCCGAGTTGATCACCGCGACCGAGATCGCCGAGCGGGCGATCGGCGGATTGAAGCACGCGGTGCGCGACGTCAACGAGAACCTCGGCAACCAGCTCGATGCGGCGACGCAGATGTCGGCGCTGCTGAAGACCCAGCTCGCCGAAGGTGATGGCGTGGTCCGCCGCCTGTCCAAGATCGCGGCGGCCGCGCGGCCGCCGGAGCCCGCGCGCGCACCAGCGCCGCCAGCTGCGCCCGCCGCCCCAGTGGCGCCAGCGCCGCGGGTTTCTGCCGCACGCGCGGTTGCCGCGGCGGCTGAAGCCTTCACCGAGCGCAGGAGGGCCGGCGGCCTCGCTGCATGAAGTTGCTTCGTGACATCAGAGTGATGCCTGTGGTGCTGGTCGCGATCTTCGGCCTGATGGTGCTGAAGGTCGCGGGCCTCGTGCTCGATGGCGGTTACGTGTTCGCCGACGACGCGCCGCCGGCCAGCCCGGCCGGTCCGTCCTGGGCGCAGCAGAATTTCAACTTCCCCGGCGCCGGCAAGGCGGTCGTCGACAGCAAGAACAAGCCCGATCCCGGCGACATCACGGGATCGGTGGAGAAGAAGGACGACAAGAAGGAAGAGACACCGAAGCCGGCGGCGCCGGCCGCGGAGCCCTCCAAGCCCGACGGCGTCGTGGTCAATCTGGATGCGCCGGCGCCGGTGTCGGCATCCGAACGCGCAATCCTGGAACGGCTGCAGTCGCGTCGCCAGGAGCTTGAGACGCGCGCCCGCGAGGTCGAGATCCGCGAGAGCCTGTTGAAGGCCGCCGAGAAGCGCATCGAGGCCAAAGTCGAGGAAGCCAAGGCCAATGACGTCAAGGCGAACGCCGACGCCGCGGCCAAGGCGGAAGCCGAGGCCGCGCGCTTCAAGGGCATCGTCACCATGTACGAGAACATGAAGCCGAAGGATGCGGCCAAGGTGTTCGATCGCCTGGAAATGAACGTGCTCTACCAGATCGCCTCGCAGATCCAGCCGCGCAAGATGTCCGACATCCTGGGCTTGATGCAGCCCGAAGCCGCCGAGCGGCTCACGGTCGAACTCGCCCGCCGCGCCGGCGGCGACAAGTCGGCATCGACCGACGATCTCCCCAAGATCGAAGGCAAGATGCTTGCGCCGAAGACCAATTGACGGGGTCTGATCGAGCAGCCCGTCAATTGCCAGGCGTCGGCATCTTCAGCCGTAGGCCGGATCCGGCCTGAGATCAGGTTGTCTGCATTTCATCCAGATGATCGCGATCACCGCTGCGCACATGAACGGACCAACCGGCACGAGCACGAACGGGAAAGCGTAGCCTAGTACGACGATGACGCTGAGACCGATACGGATGGCTCGCCGATTGACGACCGGCGAGCCCTGGTCGAGGTCAGCCTTCATCAGGAAGACCAGCGCCATCGCCAGGATCGGAAGATCGTAGATGACGAAGTAGGGAGACATCAGCGGCGTTGCCGCAAGCAGGCTGGCCGCTTGAAGGGCGAAGCTGACGTTGCGGCGCCATAGCACGACCACCCAGACCAGCGCGGCTGCCGCGACGGCCATATGGAGCGACCAAGCCAGTCCGTAACCAAGGCCGGCAACCCGCAGCAGGCCATAAACACTCGACAGATTATACCAGGCGACCCCTCCACCAGCCTGAAGCCGCGTCGAAACAGTCGTTGCCCCTTCGACGAATGCCTTGAACGTATCCCAGCCGAAGCTCGCTCCGGTGAGCAGCATGAGAGCCAGCGTTGCCAAAGCTGCGCTGATGATGACGTTCCAACGCTTGGTCGCGATCAACACGAAGGGAAGAAGAACACCGAATTGAGGTTTGAAGACGAGCAGCGCGATCAGGAAGCCACTGAGGAGCGGGCGCCTGTCCAGCGTCAGCAGGATGCCGCCGAGCAACGCTGAGGCAAGCAGCCCGGTTTGGCCGTGAAACACATCGTAGAAGACCGGCGGGGTCGCGAGTGCCAGCAGCAGGGCGCCCGGGCGTGGCCGGATGGCATAGATGACAAGGAGCCAGCAAGACAGCTTTGCCGCGCTCCAAACCCAGAACGCGGTCGGAAACGGCAGCAGCGCAAAGGGCGCCAGGACCAGGAGAAACACTGGCGGATAAAAGAACGGCAGTGGAATCTGATCGTAGGGATAGCGGAGTTGATCGATCGGCGGCATCCGAAGGAGAAGCTGCTGATGCAGTTGCTCCCAGTCGTAAGCAGCGGCCGCGTGGCCATCGAGCGCCAACGTGCCCGCGCCCCAAAAACATGAAAAATCGAACCCGGGGCCCTCGCCGTTACCACTGACGAATGGCAAGACCGCAAAAGCGATCAGGAGAGCACAGACAATTGCCTGCGCCGGGTCGTCTCCTGCAAAAGCATTCCGGCGTGCGACTTCGTTCATAACTTTGGTTTGAAAAGAGCTTAAATCAATCAATAGTCGAATTTATCATTGCGTTTCCGGGCCAGGCAAGGCCGGGCATTCCCGGGCTCATTCGGAGAGTTAATTCTGCATCTGAGGTCAGCATGATCGGCCGCTCGGCAATCGGGCGAGCGCTCGCCGTTCGCGGCGAGTGAATGTGGAACCAGGCGCCTACGCCGCGCCCCGAAAATGCAGTCGATGGGTTTACGTTAACAGCTCCTTAACGTCGCCCGATCCAAGATCGGGGCGCGTGGGCGAGGGCGCTTCGCGCTGGTATGGCTGAGGTCCCGAGAAGACGTTTCGAGATGGCGCGAACGGCTGCCGCTGGAACATGGTCGCTAGGCCGCGCCTGGGCGCGGACCGCGCGCCTGTGCCTGCTCGCCATCGGCCTTGCCCTTACGACCCTCACATTCTCGACTGCGGCACATGCCGACGACCCGGTGCCGGGCGAGGCGACGTTCTCGGCAGCGAACGGCTATGCAAGGCTGGTGCTGAAGCTGAAGGAGGATGTCGAGTCGGAGGTCACGACCGCCGGCTCGATCATCGTGATCCGCTTCAAGCGTCCGGTCGATATCCCCGTCGAGAAACTGTCGGATGCGGTGCCCGACTATGTCGGCGCCGCCCGCCGCGATCCGGACGGCTCGGCGATCCGCCTGTCGCTGGCGCGCCGCGTCACCGTCAACACCATGACCGCCGGCGAGCGCATCTTCGTCGACTTCCTGCCCGACGGCTGGACCGGCCCGCCGCCGTCGCTGCCGCAGGACGTGATCCGCGAACTGGCGGAGCGCGCTCGCGCCGCCGAGCGGCTGCTGCGCATCCAGCGCGCCGCCGACGCCGCCAGGAAGAAGCCGCCGATCCGCGTTCGCGCACTGGTGCAGCCGACCTTCGTCCGCTTCGTGTTCGAGGTTCCCGACGGGGTCAGCGTCTCCTCGGTGTTGAACGAGCAGAAGCTGACGCTGTCCTTCAACTCGGTGCTGAGCTTCGACCTTGCCGATGCCAAGGTCGCCGCTCCGCCGAACGTCGCGTCGATCAGTTCGCGCGCCGATACGGATACCTCGGCGGTTGATGTGACCTTGATCGGCGATGTCGACGTGCATTCGTTCCGCGACGAGAAGAACTACATCGTCGATGTCGCGTTCCAGCAGAACGATCAGCAGCAGGCGGCAAAACCCTCGCTGAGCTCGCTGTTGCCGACGACGCCGCGTGGCAAGAAGGGCGCTGCGGCGATGGCGCCGGTGACATCGGAAAGCATCGCGCGGCAGGCCAAGATCGAGATCAAGCCCGATCAACCTAAAGCGGAGCCTGCCAAATCTGAGCAGGCCACATCCGAGCAGACCAAATCCGAGCCGCCGCAATCCGAGCCGGCCAAGCCCGAGCAGGCCACGACCGAACAACCGGCGGCCGCGCCCGCGAAATCCGAACAGCCGAGATCGGAGCTACCCGATCCGGAACTGCCCAAGATCGCGGCCGCACCGGCGGCCGACGTCGAGAACGCGGTCGCGCCGCGCGAGGGCAGCGCCGGTGCCGCGGCGGAGCCGAACAAGGCGCCCGTCAGCGAGGCGCCGAAGCCTGCGCCCGCCGTCGCAGCCGCGCCGGCGATGGAGACGCCGAAGCCTGCCGCTGCGCCATCGCCGTCTGCCGAAGCCCGCGCCGGCGCCAAGTCCATCGCCAAGTCCTCGGTCGACGCCCAGCGCGACAGCGACGGCCTTCGCGTGACCTTCTCGTTCCCCGGTCCGACGCCGGCAGCACTGTTCCGCCGCGCCGACACGGTGTGGATGGTGTTCGATACGCCCGAGGCGATCGATGTCGATCCGATCCGCGCCAAGGGCGGCTCGCTGATCGCAGATGTCAGCCGGATCGCGCTGGAGAAGGGGCAGGCGGTGCGCTTCCGCCTCAACCGGCCGCAGATGCCGTCGCTCGAAAGCGACGACCGTTCGCGCGGCGTGAGCTGGGCGCTGACCTTTGCCGACCGTGTGCAGAAGCCGCCATTGCCGCTGTCAGTGGTACGCAACATCAGCGAGCCGTCGCTCGCCAATGTCAGCGTGCCGCTCGCCAATGCCGGCCAGCTGCACAAACTGGTTGACCCCGATGCGGGCGATACGCTCTGGGTCGTGACCGCCCCGCCGCCGACCCGCGGCATCATCAAGCGGCAGGATTTCGTCGAGCTCTCGCTGCTGGAATCGATCCACGGCGTCGTGGTTCATCCGAACGCCGACGACGTCAAGGCCGAGGTCGGCGCCGACAAGGTGATGCTGGGCCGGCCCGGCGGCCTGACGTTGTCGTCGGCCGATGTCGCCGCCGAACGCGCGACCGCGGCGGTGAAGCCGCTGTTCGATCCGGATGAATGGCGCAAGAACCAGTCGGAGAATTTCCTCAAGCAGCTCGACGGCCTGATTGCGGCGGCTTCGACGGCCAATGCCGAGCAGCTGCCACAGGCGCGGCTCGATCTCGCCGAGTTCTTCATGGCGCGCGGCATGTACCAGGAAGCCCATGGTGTCGCCAACCTGATCCTGTCCGAGAGCAAGCGCGGCAGCGAGACGGCGTCCGTGGTGATGGTGCACGCGGTCGCCAGCATCCTGATCGGCCACCCCGAACGCGGCATGAAGGATCTCGCCAATCCCGTGATCGGCAACGGCTACGATTCCCAATTGTGGAAGGGACTGGCCTTCGCCCGCGAAGGCAAATGGGCCGAGGCGCGCGAAAAATTCAAGAACGCCGAATTCGCGGTCGCGACGCTGCCGCCCGACCTGCAGCGCATCGTCACCATGGATTCGATGAAGGCCTCGCTCGAGGTCAAGGATTATGCCGGCGCCGCGCGGCGCAAGAGCGATCTCGACGTGGTCGGCGTTCCCGACGCGCTCAAGCCCGCGGTCGCGGTGCTGCGCGGCCGGCTCGCCGAAGCGCTCGGCCAGGAGAAGGATGCGCTCGACGCCTACCGTTTCGCCGCCAATTCGGCCGACCGCCAGGCCGCCGCCGAAGGTAGGCTGCTCGAGACGCTGCTCAAGCAGAAGCGCGGCGAGATCGGCCGCGACGATGTGCTGAAGGAGCTCGAGCTGTTGTCGATGCTGTGGCGCGGCGACAATATCGAGCTGAAGACACTCTATGTGCTGTCGAAGATCTATGCCGAGACCGCGCGCTACGCCGACGCCTTCGCGGTGACGCGTGCCGCGACCCGGCTGCAGCCGAACGCACCGGAATCGCGCCAGGCCCAGGATGCCGCCTCGGCACTGTTCGTGCAGCTTTATCTCGGCCCGAAAGGCGACGAGTTGGCGCCGATCGATGCGCTCGGCACCTTCTACGAATATCGCGAACTGACGCCGATCGGCCGCCGCGGCGACGAGATGATCCGCCGGCTCGCCGACCGCCTCGTCGGCGTCGATCTGCTCGACCAGGCCGCCGACCTCCTGCAGTACCAGGTCGACAAGCGGCTGGAAGGCGCGGCGCGCGCCCAGGTCGCCGCGCGGCTTGCGATGGTCTATCTGATGAACCGCAAGCCCGACCGCGCCATCGGCGCGCTGCGCTCGACCCGGATCGCGGATCTTTCCGGCGAACTGCGCCAGCAGCGGCTGCTGCTCGAGGCGCGCGCGCAGAGCGACGTCGGGCGGCATGACCTTGCGCTCGACATCATCTCGAACATCACCGGCCGCGAGGCGATCCGGCTGCGTTCGGATATCTACTGGGCGTCGCGGCACTGGCGCGAGGCATCCGAGCAGATCGAGCTGTACTACGGCGACCGCTGGCGCGACTTCACCCCGCTCAATCCGAGCGAGAAGGCCGACGTCATCCGCGCGGTGGTCGGCTACGCGCTCGCCGAGGACGCCATCGGGCTGTCCCGGTTCCGCGAAAAATACGCGCCGCTGATGTCCGGCGATGCCGACAAGCTGGCGTTCGATTCGGCCAGCAAGCCGGTCGCGACTTCGAGCGCCGAGTTCGCCCAGATCGCGCGGATGGCCGCCAGCGTCGACACGCTCGACGGCTTCATCCGCGAGATGAAGACCCGCTTCCCCGACGCCACCGCCCGCGCGCCGCTGCCCGATCCGGTGTCGACCGGATCGGTGCCCGACATGCCGAAGGCCGCACCGGTGAGCGCGCTGCCGGCGATCAAGGGCGAGCGCCGCGCCAGCGCCGCTCAGTAGCCGCGCCAGCTTTACGGTCCGGGCGTCACCCACGCGGTCGAAATGATCCCCTTGTCGTCAAGCGCGATGCGCCAGTGTGCGGCGCCGTTCGCGTGCCTGACGCTATAGACGTCCTCGCCTTGCTCGCCGACACCGAGAAAGCGGATCGACTGGATGTTGCCCAGGTCCGCGAGGGGCTGAAGCCACTGCATCTGCTTGCGGGTGGCCGCCGCTAACGCCGGGCTCATCTCGTTGTAGTCGGGATTCCCCGACGCGATCCCATCGATCAGACGATGAAGCGCAGCCTCGGTTCCAGGACTGGCCGACTGGTTCTTGACGCGCTCCGCCGTCTGATCGGCGATCTCCGTTGCCGTCGCGGCGTCGATACGCGGCATCGGAATATCGCTGCCGTTCTGATGCAGAACCAGCGAGGTGGCGCGTCCGTCCGGTCCGACCACGAAACTGACCTGGGCATCGACAATCTTGGCGAAGAATTCTGTTGCGCTCTCCGCAAAGAACCGCACCGAGCGCTGTCCGGTGAGCTGCATCACCAGATGATGTCCATCGGGCGTCACCGTGAACACGGCGCGATCGTTGAGCTGGTAGAATCCGGAATAATGATCGAGCGCGGCTGGATCGACGGCGATCTCCTGCCGCGCCGTGATCGGTGGTGATTCCGCAGCGGGCTCTGCAGCCCGGGCCGACATGCTTGCCGGCCCGGCGACCTGGATTCGTGCCGCCAGCGTGTTCCAGTCGCGTTGACCGAACAGCCTGGCGATCAGCTCCAGGCAGTCGCTTTGGGTGAGGGGGATCGACTTGGCGCCGAGCGCTTCGCGCAGCGTCTGCGCCATGGCCTTGGCATCACGGAAGTCGCGCATGGAATGGTCCTTTGCATCGACGAACGGAAAGCGTCAGGGGCTTGCGTTGCTGACCCGTTCGCGCGGGCAAAGGAAGCCTGAACCATGGCTTGATACGTTCACCGTCCCCGGGCGGGGTGCAAGCGGCGGGTGGTATCGACCCGAGCTGAATGTTCACCGCAGACCCGCAATTTGTCAATTGCAACAGCCCGTGATCGCCTGCGTCCTCTCGACATCCTGCCGTCAAATCGGCAACCATGGCCGAAGTTGCCAGCCGGGAGGACGCCGTCACATGAGCAAGCCGATCAAGACCGAAGCCGAACTCATCGCGATGGCGCGGGCCGAACTGAAGGTACATGCCGATTGCCCCGACGGCATGGATATCTCGGTGCTGCGCGACGGCGACAGCTGGGAATTCCGCGCCAGCGCCAATGAGGCGACGGCGGCAAGGCCCGGCTACCCCGAATGCGTCGCGATGCTGGTGCAGATCGGCGACCACCTCAGCAAGCAGTATGACGTGAAGGCCGACTAGCGCCTGAATGCCCGCGGCCGCTTACCCCAGGGGCGGCACGCAGGCGGACATGCCAATGTTGATGCGATGCGCCACAGGCGACGTTCCCGACCTCGATTGTTCAACCGAATTCATGCTATCGCTTAGAGCCCTGTTGAACCTAAGCATTCCCGACCAATGCTTGCAGTCTTGCGCAGCCGGAAAGCAATGCTCCTCCTCGCTTTGGCGGGTTCGCTGGCGATCTCGGCCGGACAAGCCTTTGGCGATGACGAACAGGTCTGGGCGGCATTGAAGCGAGGCGGCATGGTTGTCCTGCTGCGCCACACCCACGTCGACATGCGAGAAGGAATAGGGCACCTCGCGCCCGGAAACTGCGCCGAGGAAGTGAACCTTTCCTCCCGCGGCGTCGAGCAGGCCAAGCGGATCGGCGAGGCGTTCCGTGCGCGCGGCATTGCAGTCGGAGAGGTCCGGACCAGCCCTTATTGCCGTTGCATCGACACCGGCAAGCTTGCGTTCGGTCGCGCGATGCCTGTCCAATATCTGATGCCGCCAGGCGTCTTGTCCGAGAGCCAGGCGACGTCGAATGAGGAGCGGGTCTTGCAAGACATCCATGAGTACCGGTCTTCCGCGAACCTGGTGATGATCACCCACGATCTCAACATTTCGAACATCGTTCTTGAACCATCGATCGCCATGGGGGATTTCTTTGTTCTTCAGCCCAATGGGACGAATTTCGATGTCATCGGCAGCATTCAAATGGGCGGCAAGTAAGAGATCGATCTCAGTGTTGACCAGGATGCCTCCAGCGAAAGAGTCGTAATGGACCGCATCGACGCCATGAAGGTCTTCGTCGCAGCGGTCGACGAGGGCAGCCTTGCGGGCGCGGGGCGGAAGCTGCGGCGCTCGCCGGCGGCGGTCAGCCGGGCGATCGCGTTCCTTGAGCATCATGTCGGCGCCGAGCTGCTTCATCGCACCACGCGGTCGCTGAAGCTGAGCGATGCCGGCGAGCGCTACGCATTGGCGTGCCGGCGCATCCTCACCGAGCTTGAAGAGGCCGAGATCTCGGCCGGCGGTGAGCGGGCCGCGCCGCGCGGCACGCTGACCATCACCGCGCCCATTGTCGTGGGCGAGGACGTGCTGCGGCCGGTGCTCGACGCCTTCATGACGGAATTTCCGGCGGTAACCGTGCGGCTCGTGATGCTCGATCGCACCGTCAATCTGATCGACGAGGGCATCGACGTTGCGCTGCGCATCGCGCATCTCGCCGATTCCAATTTCGTCGCCATCAAGCTCGGCGAGGTGCGCCGCGTGGTGGCGGCCTCGCCGGGCTATCTCGCGCAGCATCCGGTGATCCGCGAGCCGGCCGATCTGGCGAAACAGCAGATCATCGCGATGACGCATTTCGGGCTGGACTCCTGGAGCTTTCCGCCGGCCGCGAAGTCGAAGATCGCGCGCGCGGTCCAGTTCACGCCACGGCTGGTCGTCAACACGGTGCGGGCGGCGGTTGCCTCGGCCGGCGAGGGCTACGGCGTCACCCGGCTGTTCTCGTATCATATCGCCGAGGAAATCCGCGACGGACGGCTGCAGATCCTGCTCGCCGGTGACGAACCCCCGCCGCTGCCGGTGCATCTCCTGGCGCCGCAGGGCCGCTTCGACGTGCCGAAGGTGCGCGCCTTCGTCGATTTCGCCGGCCCGCGGCTGAAACGCTATTTCGAGCGGCTGTCGCGCGAGGCCAGCAAGGCCAATGCCAAAGCGCGACGAAGCTGAAATCGTCATCGCGGCTTGGTTTCCTGCTTGAGCATGATCTCGGTGCAAACGCTGCGCGTTTGTCGCGCCGGACAACCGCTTCGCACTTTTCCTGGCCATGCTCAGTCGTTCGCGCCGCGGAACAGTGTCTGCCGAATAGCGAGCATTCGCGCGGAATGCGGATGTATCTAGCTTGCTCTCCATCGAAGCGGCGCTGGGTCGCTTCAGCAACGGATGGAGAGAAATCATGGGTGCAGAGCAGAAAGTTGCCATCATCACCGGCGCGTCGCAGGGCCTCGGCGAGGCGATCCTGAAGGGCTATCGCGACCGCAACTGGCGTGTCGTCGCCAATTCCCGCAGCATCAAGCCGTCGTCGGACCCGGACGTTCTGGCTGTGCCGGGCGACATCGGCGATCCCGAAGTTGCCGAGCGCATCGTCAAGCAGGCGCTTGGGCGCTTCGGCCGGATCGACACGCTGGTCAACAATGCCGGCATCTTCGTCGCCAAGCCGTTCACCGACCATACCGACCAGGATTACGCCGCGGTGCTGGCGACCAACCTCAACGGCTTCTTCTACATCACCCGTCGCGTCGCCAAGGAGATGGTGAAGCAGGGATCCGGGCACATCGTGCAGATCACGACCAGCCTCGTCGATCATGCCAACAGCAACGTACCCTCGGTGCTGGCCTCGCTGACCAAGGGCGGTCTTGCCGCCGCGACCAAGTCGCTCGCGATCGAATACGCCGCAAAGGGCATCCGCGTGAACGCGGTGGCGCCGGGCGTGATCAAGACCCCGATGCACGCGCCCGAGACGCACGACTACCTCGCCAAGCTGCATCCGGTCGGGCGCATGGGCGAGATGAAGGACATCGCCGATGCCGTGCTGTTCCTCGAAGGCGCGGGCTTCGTCACCGGCGAGATCCTGCACGTCGACGGCGGCCAGAGCGCCGGGCATTAGGGACAGGTGGGTGTGATGCCTATCGTCACCATCCAGGTCACGCGTGAGGGGACGACGCCGGGTGCGTCGTCCACCACACCGGAACAGAAGGCCGCGCTGATCAAGGGCGCCAGCGAGCTGCTGCGCGATGTGCTCGGCAAGCCCTTGGACTCGACCTTCGTCGTCATCGAGGAAGTCGACACCGACAATTGGGGCTGGGGCGGACTGCCCGCGCTCGAGTATCGCAAGAAGCTCGCCGCGGCTGCCTCTTCCCGCTGACCGCTTCGGCCAAATCGAACTAGGCACCTCTCCCGATTGGGAGAGGTGGTGCGTGATCGCTGTGAGCGATTGCTGCGATCGCAACTAATCATTTTTCACGAACGGCCGGAGGGCCTACGCCATGTCCATGTCAGCCAATGTCGATCATCACGGGCGCCATCACGCCGAACCGCATCGCGATGCGGGTGGGCCGCTGTGGCTGTCCGCCGCCGCAGGACTCTGTGCCTCGCTGGTCGGGCTCGGGCTGGCGCGCTTTGCCTATACGCCGCTGATCCCGGCGCTCATCGCGGCGAAGTGGTTCACGCCGGCGGAAGCGGTCTATCTCGGCGCCGCCAACCTCGCCGGCTATCTCGCCGGTGCGTTGATCGCCCGCGACCTCGGAGCGCGGATCGGCTCGGTGTGGGCGCTGCGCGGCATGATGGCGCTGGCGGCGATCACCTGCTTTGCCTGCGCGGTGCCAATCTCCTTCATCTGGTTCTTCGGCTTCCGCTTCCTCGCCGGAATCAGCGGCGGCGTGATCATGGTGCTGGCGGCGACCGCGATCCTGCCGCACACCGCGCCGAGCAAGCGCGGCCTGATCGGCGGCGTGATCTTCGCCGGCGTTGGATTGGGCGTTGCCGCGTCAGGCACGCTGGTGCCGCTGTTGCTGCAGCAGGGCGTCAAGCAGGCCTGGTATGGCCTCGGCGTGTTGTCGGCGGTGTTGACCGCGATCAGCTGGAAGGCGTGGCTTGCCGAGGCGCCCGCCGCGCATGGTGCCGCCGAGCCGCGAGTCGCGGCGCATGGCATGCGGTCGCCGTTGGTGATCGCGCTGTGTGTGGAATACGGGCTCAACGCGCTGGCGCTGGTGCCGCACATGGTATTCCTGGTCGATTTCGTCGCCCGCGGTTTGGGGCAGGGGATCGCGGCGGGATCGTATTACTGGGTGCTGTACGGCATCGGCGCGGTGGTCGGGCCGCTGCTGACCGGACATCTCGCCGATCGCGCCGGCTTCGCGGCGGCGCTGCGCGCGGCGTTCCTGATCGAGGCGGTCGCGGTCGCGCTGCCCGCGGTGACGACCTCGCCCGCCGCGCTGATCGTGTCGAGCCTCATCGTTGGCGGCTTCACGCCCGGCATCGTGCCGCTGGTGATCGGCCGCATCCACGAGCTGATACCGCATTCGGCGGCGAGCCAGCGCTCCGCTTGGGCGCAGGCCACCACGACCTTCGCGCTGTTCCAGGCGGCGGGCGCCTACGGCCTGTCCTGGTTGTTCGCGCGGAGCGGCGGCGACTATGCGCTGCTGTTCGTGATCGGCGCGGCCGGCGTCGCCGCAGCGCTCGCGATCGAACTGTTCAGCGTCGTGGCGCTTCGGCGCAAGCGGAGCTAGCCGCGCAGCGCTTTCGTCAAGACCGCGACGAGGCGGTCGACATCAGCCTCGTCGTTGAAGACGTGCGGCGATATCCGCATCCGGCCGAGCCGCAGCGCGACATGGATGTTCTCGGCGGCGAGCCGCGCGATCAGATCCTTCGGGATGCCGCCCGCCATGCCGAGGCTCAGGATATGCGGCGCGCGCACGCTCGAGGCCAGCACGTTGAGCCCGAGATCACAGACGCCGTCGGCGATCCGTTGCGTCAGCATCGCGAGCCGTTCGCTGACGGCGGCGGCGCCCCAGTCCGCCATCATCTCCATGCCGATCGACGCCATCTCGAGCGTGATGAAGTGATCGCGCTCGCCCATGTCGTAGCGGCGGGCATTGTCGACATAGGCGAGATCGCCGAAATAGACCGGGTTCTCGGAGTTCACATTGCGGCGGCCGGCGGAGGTCTGCTCCAGCGGCACGCCGTTCTGGTGACGTTTCGCGATATAGAGGAAGGCGCGGCCGTAGGGACCGATCAGCCATTTGTAGGTCGGGAAGATCACCGCATCGGGATCGAGCCTGGTCACATCCATCGCTACAACACCCGCGCTTTGCGTCGCGTCGATCACGAACATCGCACCCTGTCGGCGCAGCACGGCTTGCACCCGATCGACGTCGATCATGCCGCCGTCCGACCAGTGCACCGAGGAGATCGAGGCAAGGCCGACCGGCGGCGCGCCTGACCGCTCGATCGTTGCAAGCACCGCCGATGCCCAGTCGCCGTCCGCGGGCTGGCGCACGGTGTCGACGACGAAACCCTGCGCCTCGGCGCGGGCATGCCATTCCAGCACCGGCGAGGAGTGATCGTTCTCCAGCACGATCACGCGGCTACCGCGCGGAATCGTCAGCGCTTTCGCCACGGTCGCGACGCCATAGCTGATCGCGGGGATCAGCGCGACGTCATCCGCATCGGCATTGATCAGGCGGGCTGCCGCGGTGCGGGCGCGCTCATGCTGGCGGGCGGCGAAACCGGCATCGATGGTCCAGGGCTGACCCTTGCGTCCGACCGAGGCGCGGCCGGCCTCCAACGTCTTGAGCGGCAGCGGGCTGTAGGACGCCGAGTTCAGATAGCAGACCTCGCGTGGAATCTCGAACAGATGGCGCTGGGAGGGAAGCATGTCGTCTCGTGGCTGGGATTGCAGATGATGTCGCGATGCGGACGAGCGCGCGCTCAGCCGTCATACTGGTCCGGCCCCATCGCCCACGGTGCCTGGTCGTAGCCGTGGGCGAAGGTGCGGTTGGTTTGCGCCGGATTGCGGTTGACCAGCGGGCGCAGATACATCGGGTGGGTGGCGCTGCGTACCTCGTGCTCGACGGTGAACAGATGCCGGCTGTCACGGGGATCGACGATGTCGCAGAAGCGGTACTGGTACTGATTGTCCTCGCGCGAGACCAGATTGCGCGCGCGCAGCCGGTTGTAGGGGCCCGAGAAGTCCGTGATGTAGATCTGAACGTGATGGCCGTCGAACTCGCTTGGCGCCTGGTCGGTCTCGCGGAATTGCAGATACTGATCCTTGCCGACCTTTGCGCGCGCGATACCACCGTCCACGCTGGCGGGGATGCCCATGATCTCGGGATAGAACCGGCTGATCGCTTCAGCCGTGCCGCGCGGCACGTCGAACTCGACATAGGGCATGCCGAGCGCGATGCGCCCGAACCGCTCGGCGTCCGGTTCAAAGCAGCGCAGCCGGTTGCCCCACGGGCAAATGGCCTCGACGTGATCATTGTGCTCGCGATAGCTGAACGCGGTGCCTTCGAGCTTGGGCGCGACGGTGGCGAGCCGCTGCAGCAGGGCGTGCCGTCCGGCGATCACGATACCCGTGTGGCCGCGCAGCACCTGTGGCCTGCCGCTCGGCAGGTGAAACTGGCTGCGGCCGGCATTCACCCACATGTTGCTGTCGGAGACCATCAGGTAGGGATCGCGGGTCAGCCCGATGCCGGCGACATAGAACAGCGTGGCGAGGCGCTGGTCGGGCACCTGCACGTTAACATGCTCGAGATGGATGGCGTTGCCGAGATCTTCTGCGGCGCGGTCGAATGGCTGCTGCACGGCGCGGCTCCCTGGATGTGGTGCCGCGCATGATAGTGCAACGGCAGTGCCGATCCAGCTGATGGGCCATGATTGTTTCGCGGGGCTACCCCCCGTAACTCTGCACCAGGCTGCCGGCGACCAAGGCCCAGCCGTCGACCAGCACGAAGAAGATCAGCTTGAACGGCAGTGAGACCACCACCGGCGGCAGCATCATCATGCCCATCGACATCAGCACCGAGGCGACCACGAGGTCGATGATCAGGAACGGCAGGAACAGCAGGAAGCCGATCTCGAAGGCGCGCTTCAATTCGGAGATCATGAAGGCCGGCACCAGGATGCGCAGCGACATCTCCTCCGGCGTCGCCGGCGGCGGCTCGCCGGAGAGGTCCATGAACAGCTTCAGATCCTTCTCGCGGACGTTCTTCTGCATGAAGCCGCGCAAGGGGACCGAGGCGCGCTGCAACGCGTCCTCGACGCCGATCTGGTTGGCGACCAGCGGCTTGATGCCGTCGTCATAGGATTTCTGCAGCACCGGCCCCATCACGAAGGCGGTGAGGAACATCGCCAGCGCGATCATCACCGAGTTCGGCGGTGCGGTCGCGGTACCGAGCGCGGTGCGCAGCAGCGAGAGCACGACCACGATGCGCGTGAACGACGTCATCATGACCAGGATCGACGGCGCGATCGACAGCACCGTGAGCAGCGCGATCAGCTGGATCGCGCGCTCGGTCACTCCGCCATTGCCGCCGCCGAGATTGATGCTGATATCCTGCGCCATCGCCGGATCGGCGAAGGATCCGGCGGCGATCAGGACAGCGATGAAAAAAACTCTACGCGGGACCGTCCCGAACCTCACGAAGGATTCTTCGGTCGGCCGAGCAGCGATGCCATCTCGTCCTCGAGGTTCTCGAAACCGCTCTTCTGTCCGCCGGCGGGCGGGGCAGGCGGCTCGCTGCGCGGCGCGCGGACCGGCGGCGCCTCGGGCGCAACCGGCGGTGCGACAGTCTCGCCGGCGCCGGTCGGGCGGCGCAGTGCCGCCTCGAGCCGCTGCGCCATCTCGGCGAGATTGGCATCGGCGTTCGATGCGGGCGGCGCGGCCGGCGGCGCCTGCGTTGCCACCGGCGGCGGAGCAGGTGGGGGCGGTGGCGGCGGTGTCACGGCGCGCTCGGGCGCGCGCAGCGGCGGCGGCGCCTTCGGCGGCTCGGCACCGCGCGGCGGACGCGGGACGACGGGTTCGGAACGCGGCGGCAGGCGCGGCGGCATCGGATCGGGCCGCGGCTCGCCACGGTCGGGTGTGAAGCCGGTGAGCGGATCACTGCGGCGTTCGGCGATCGGCGGCGGGGGCCGGCGCAGCTCGTCGGCGAAGGAGGGCCGTGCCTGTCGCGGCGGCAGCTCGGGCTCGGGAAGGTCGAAATTGTCGCCGCGGGCGGCTTCGCTCTCGTTCCAGGCGGCATCCGGCAGCGGCGCCACGCGCGGCGGGGCGGCGTCGGTTGCGACGGCCGGGCGGCTCGACATCTGATCGCGGCCGGGCATGGCGCGCACGATGTTCGGCTCGACGACGATGTCGGTGGGGCCACCGATCATCAGGAGATGCTCGATGTTGTCGCGGCGGACCAGGACGAGGCGGCGGCGGCCGTCGACGGCGGCCGCGTCAATCACCGCCAGGCGGGGCATGCGGCCGCGATTGGCGTTGGCGCCAAGCCGGTTTCCAGCGAAGCGGCGGACGAGCCATGCGGTGACGCCGATCAGCGCCAGCACGACGACGAACGCCAAGACGAATGTAATGACCTGCATATTGGAGTCCCCGGCCATCTTGGCCTTCCTCAGCTTCCGCCATCAACGGGCGCGGATTGATAGTGCGGTTTTACGCAGCGAATCGCGCCCGAGATTCGCCTTATTTCTTAATTCCCAGCGGCTTGCAGCCGACTGTTCTATTAATAAACCAAGAATCGCTTGTCCCAAAACGACTTCTCAGCGCCCCACGCTGTCTCGGTTTGTGCTGGTTAACGCAGCATTCGTGGCGAAAATGCGCTCGCAGGCCGCAGTTGCGGCGTTCTCCACGGATCCGTCCGGCATTTTAACCACCCGTTAACCATACACCGGGCAAATTCTGCCTACCTCGGAAGAGCCCAGAGGTTAACGGAGCCGCGGCGATGGCCATGAACGATCTCCCGATCCTGTCGGCGTTGCGCACCAAGATGCAGTGGCACCAGGAGCGCCAGCGGGTGCTCGCCGAGAACATTTCCAATTCAGACACGCCGAACTTCCGGCCGCGCGACCTGGTCGAGCCGAAGTTCGACAAGGGCGGCGCCACCGTCGGCGGCGGCATGGGGACGCTGCCGATGATGCAGACCAGCGCCACCCACATGGCGGCCTCCGGCGCACCCGACACGTTCGACAATGATCGCGGCAAGAGCGGGTTCCAGACCCGCCCGGCCGGCAATGCGGTCAATCTCGAGGAGCAGATGCTGAAAGTGTCGGCCAACCAGATGGACTTCGCAACCGCCACGTCGCTCTACAGCAAGAGCCTGCATCTGCTGAAAACCGCAATCGGCAAGGGCTAGGGCACTTAACGGCGGCAGGAGAATCCCATGGCAGATGGAACAAGCGATTTCGCCCGCTCGATGAGCATCGCGACCTCGGGCCTGCGCGCGCAGGCGGGGCGGATGCGGGTGATCTCGGAAAATATCGCCAATGCCGATTCGACGGCGCAGACCGCCGGCGGCGATCCCTACCGCCGCAAGGTCCCGACGTTCTCCTCCGCGCTCGATCGCTCGCTCGATGCCCAGGTCGTCACGCTCGGCCGGATCCGCCCCGACCAGTCGTCATTCCGCATCAAGCACGAGCCGGGCAATCCGGCGGCGGACGCCTCCGGCAACGTCAAATATCCGAACGTCAATGCGATGGTCGAAATGACCGACATGCGCGACGCCCAGCGCTCCTACGAGGCGAACCTCAACATCATCAGCGCGACGCGGCGGATGATCCAGCGCACGCTCGACATCCTCAGGTCCTGACGCAGCAAGAACAGGGAACGTAACTCATGGCTACCCCGACAGTCGCCGCCAACGCCTATGCCAGCCTCGCGAAGATGATGGAGCGTGGCGGCGCCGAGAAGGCCGGGCAGGCCGTCGCCGGCCCGTCCTTCAGCGCACTGCTGAAGGACTCCGTCGGCAGCGTGCTGGAAGCAGGCAAGAAGTCCGACGCGCAGACCATGGCGATGGCGTCCGGCAAGGCCAATGTGATGGACGTCGTGACGGCGGTTGCCGACACCGACGTCGCGGTGTCGACGCTGGTCTCGGTGCGCGACCGCGTGATCCAGGCCTATGAAGACATCATGAAGATGCCGATCTGACGTCCGTCAGGACGTCATCCCGGGGCGATGCGCAGCATCGAACCCGGGATCTCGAGATTCCCCGATGCGCAATTGCGCATCTGAGGTTCGCTTCGCGCCCCGGAATGACGAAACAACCAACAGCGAGAACACGACAATGACCGGCCCTGAAACTCTCGACGTGGCACGCGATGCGATCTGGACCATCGTGATCGTGTCGTCGCCCTTGATGGTGGTCGGCCTCGTGGTCGGCGTCGTGGTGTCGCTGTTCCAGGCACTGACCCAGATCCAGGAGCAGACGCTGGTGTTCGTGCCGAAGATCCTCGCGATCTTCGTCACATTGCTGCTGGCGCTGCCGTTCATGGCGGATTCGCTCAGCAGCCACATGATGCGGATTTCGTCGCGAATCATCGGCGGTTGATGCACTAATGCCGCGGTCATGCGCATCGATGTCTCCCTGCTGCCGGCGCTGGCCGCAATCTTCGTGCTGGTCTTCGCGCGCGTGGGCGCCATGGTGATGCTGCTGCCCGGTTTCGGCGAGAGCAACATCCCGGCGCGGGTCAAGCTGTCGATCGCGCTGCTGCTGACGCTGATCATCCTGCCCCTGCATCGCAACGCCTATCATGTCGACCTGACGTCGATCTCCTCGCTCGGCGTCCTGATGGTGCACGAACTCATCATCGGCATCGTGCTCGGCGCGACCGCGCGGGTGACGCTATCGGCGCTCAACGTCGCGGGTTCCGTGATCGCGCAGCAGCTCGGCCTCGGCTTCGTCACCGCGGTCGACCCGACCCAGGGCCAGCAGGGCCAGATCATCGGCAACTTCCTCACCATCCTCGGCCTGACGCTGCTGTTTGCCACCGACAGCCACTATCTCGTCATCGCGGCGCTGAGCGAGAGCTACCGCATCTTCTCGCCGGGCGAGATCATGCCGACCGGCGACGTCGCTGCGCTTGCGACCAACGCCTTCTCGGCCGCCTTCAAGATCGGCCTGCAATTGTCGGCGCCGTTCCTGGTGTTCGGCCTCGTCTTCAACATCGGGCTCGGCGTGCTGGCGCGGCTGATGCCGCAGATGCAGGTCTATTTCGTCGGCGTGCCGCTCTCGATCATGGTCGGCTTCCTGATCTTCGCCGTCGTGCTCGCGGCGATGATGAACACCTATTTCGACTACTTCAACGGCGTCATGCGCCAGCTCGCTCCCATGAACTGATTAGGAAGAGCGATGGCCGACGATACCGACGACAAAACAGAAGACCCTACGCAAAAACGTCTCGACGAAGCCCTTGAGAAAGGCGACGTCGTCAAGAGCCAGGAGGTCAACACCTGGTTCATCATCGCCGGCGCCACGCTGGTGCTGTCGACCTTCTCGGGCTCGATCGGCGGCGGCATCTCGATGCCGCTGCGCAATTTGATCGCCAATTCATGGATGATCCGCACCGACGGTGCCGGCCTGCTGCAACTGACCCAGACGCTCGGCTACGCCGTGGTCGCCGCGATCGGCGTGCCGTTCCTGATGCTGGCGCTGGCAGCCGTCGCGGGCAACATGATCCAGCATCAGCTGGTGTGGTCGGGCGAACAGCTCAAGCCGAAATTCTCCAAGATCTCGCCGGCTGCCGGCTTCAAGCGGCTGTTCGGCAAGCAGGCGGTGGCGAACTTCCTGAAAGGCCTGTTCAAGCTGATCGCGCTCGGCGTCGTGATGGTCATGGTGCTGTGGCCCGACCGGATGCGGATGGAATCGTTTCTGCGGGTCGATCCGGCCGAGCTGCTGCCCGCCATCACCAGCATGACGGTGCACCTGATGGCGGCGGTGGTCGCGATCCTCGCCGCGGTCGCGATCGCGGACTACTTCTTCCAGTACCGGACCTGGTACGAGCGTCACAAGATGTCGCTGCAGGAGATGAAGGAGGAGTTCAAGCAGTCGGAAGGCGACCCGCACGTCAAGGGCAGGATCAAGCAGTTGCGGGTCCAGCGCGCCAAGAAGCGCATGATGGCGCAGGTTCCGAAGGCCTCGGTGATCATCACCAACCCGACCCACTATTCGGTCGCGCTGGCCTACGACCGCAGCATGTCGGCGCCGATCTGCGTCGCCAAGGGCGTCGACGTCCTCGCGTTCAGGATCAGGGAGATCGCCAAGGAGCACGATATTCCGATCGTGGAGAACGTGCCGCTGGCCCGGGCGCTCTATGCGACCGTCGACATCGACAAGGAAATCCCGGTCGAGCACTATCATGCGGTTGCCGAAATCATCGGCTATGTGATGCGGCTGAGGCGCGGCCTGTCCGGCCTGCGTCAGTGAGGGGCGGAAAACCGCCTGAAATGCGCGTAACTTGCGAAATTGCCGCCTGATGGACTTGCGTTTTCGGGTCCGATTCAGGCACTCAGGGGCAAGGTGGCCGGCCGGTCGCCTTCGTGATGCAGACGAGCCATGTCTCTCCAGATGACCGCCGATAGCAACGATCCTCCCGTGACCGAGCCGTTCGTGGCTCACGGGCCAGCCCGGCGGAGTGGCAGCATCCTGCTGGTGGTGCTGATCGCGATCGGCATCGTCGCAGTGGCGGTCTGGCTCATGACCATCGGCCGCACCCAGGCGCAGCCCTATATCCTCGGCGTGCTGGCGCTGCTCGCCACCGCCGGGCTGTTCAACCTGTTCGCCTTGGCCGCCGGCATCATCCGCTTTTCCGACCGCGCCACCGACGACCCGGTGATGGCGCGGATCGCCGACCAGGCCCAGGAGGGGCTCGTCGTCACCGACTCCCGCGGCCATGTGGTCTATTC
This sequence comes from Bradyrhizobium macuxiense, assembly GCF_007993935.1. GTDB lineage: Bacteria > Pseudomonadota > Alphaproteobacteria > Rhizobiales > Xanthobacteraceae > Bradyrhizobium > Bradyrhizobium macuxiense_A. The sequence continues at coordinate 391,185 of NZ_VITY01000007.1, forward strand.
CAATGCCGCCTATCTGACGCTGACCGGTGCGGCCGGGCCGCAGGACGTCCGTCCGGTCGAGCGCGTCTTCATCGGCAACCCCGACGTCTCCGAGGCGGTGTTCCGCCTCCTGAAGGCCGCGCGCGAGGGCAAGCGGCAGCAGGAGGAGGTCCGCGTCGCCGGGCAAGGCGCTGGACAAGGCCGCTGGCTACGGCTGCGGGTGCGCCCGCTCGGCGAAGGCAAGCGCGACGCCAGATACGCGGTGTGGTCGATCGCCGACATCACCCGCGACCGCGAGCGCCAGGAAGACGTGTTCCAGGAGCTGCGGCACGCGATCGAATATCTCGATCACGCGCCTTGCGGCTTCTTCTCGGTCAACCCGGCCGGCGAGATCGCCTATGTCAACGCCACGCTGGCCAATTGGCTGGACTACGATCTGGCCGAGATCGGATCGGGCGGGCTGAAGCTGACCGACATCGTGTCGGGTGACGGCGCAGCATTGTTGACCTCGATCGCTGCCGTGCCGGGTGAGGTCAAGACCGAGGTGTTAGATATCGACCTGCGCATGCGCGGCGGCAAGACCGTGCCGGTGCGGCTCTATCACAAGCTCGCCTTCGGCGCCGACGGCGCCGCGGGCGCCTCGCGCACGCTGGTGATCAGCCGCGCCCGGGACGAGCATTCCGATCCGGAGCGCGCCGCCGAGGTGCGCTTCATGCGTTTCTTCGACCATACGCCGATGGCGATCGCGACCGTCGATCGCGGCGGCAACGTGGTCGGCGCCAACGCGCGTTATGTCAAGCTGGCGCAGGGTCTGAACGGCGACGGCGGCGCAGCCAAGTCGATCTTCCGCGCGGTCAATCCGCGCGACCGCGGCCTGCTGATCGCCGCGATCAACCAGGCTGCCGAAGGGCAGGGCGATATCGCGCCGGTCGAGGTGATGCTGGACGGGCCCAAGGAGCGCTTCGCCCAGTTCTTCGTCACGACCGTTGAGAAGGACGAGCGCGACGCCGAGACCGCGATCGTCTACATGCTCGAGATCACCGAGCGGCGTGCGCTGGAAAACCAGATCAACCAGTCGCAGAAGATGGAGATGGTCGGCCAGCTCGCCGGCGGCATCGCGCACGACTTCAACAACGTGCTGTCGGCCATCATGATGGCCAACGACTTCCTGCTGAACGCGCACAAGCCGACCGATCCGTCGTTCCAGGACATCATGCAGATCAAGCAGAATGCCACCCGCGCCGCGACGCTGGTGCGGCAGCTGCTGGCGTTCTCCCGCCGCCAGACGCTGCGGCCGCAGGTGCTCGATCTCGGCGATGCCTTGAGCGATCTCACCATGCTGCTGCGCCGGCTGATCGGCGAGAAGGTCAAGCTCGACCTCGTGCATGGCCGCGATCTGTGGCCGGTGAAGGTCGACGTCTCGCAATTCGAGCAGGTGGTGGTCAATCTTGCGGTGAACGCGCGTGACGCGATGCCCGATGGCGGCAAGCTGATCATCCGCACCGCCAATGTGCCGACTGAGGAGGCGGCCCAGCTCGCCAACAAGGGCATGCCGGCGGCGGACTATGTGAAGATCGAGATTTCGGACACTGGCACCGGCATTCCGCACGAGATCATCGACAAGATCTTCGAGCCGTTCTTCTCGACCAAGGAAGTCGGCAAGGGCACCGGTCTCGGCCTGTCGACGGTCTACGGCATCGTCAAGCAGACCGGCGGCTTCGTCTATGTCGATTCCGTGCCGGGCGGCGGCACCACGTTCCGGATCTACCTGCCGCGGCATCGCCAGGAGCAGGAGGTCGCACCGGAGGCGCAGCCCGGCAACGGCGCGGCAAAGGAAACCGCTGCCGCGGCGGAGGCTGCCAAGCCGAAGCCCGACCTCACCGGGCAGGGCACCATCCTGCTGGTCGAGGACGAGGATGGCCTGCGCTCGCTGAATGCACGCGGTCTCCGCTCACGCGGCTACAGCGTGATCGAGGCGGCGAACGGCGTCGAGGCGCTGGAGGCGTTCGAGGAGAAGAACGGCGCCGTCGATCTCGTCGTCTCCGACGTCGTGATGCCGGAGATGGACGGGCCGACGCTGCTGAAGGAAATGCGCAGCCGCAATGCCGAGCTGAAGATCATCTTCGTCTCCGGCTACGCTGAGGACGCGTTCGAGAAGAGCCTGCCGGAGAACCAGCAATTCGCCTTCCTGCCGAAGCCGTTCACGCTGACGCAGCTGGTCGCCGCGGTGAAGGAAACCATGACGGCGAACTAGCCGGTTGCCGCCGCAACTGCCTTCGCTTCTCGCAAGTGCGAGGTGAAATTCCGCTGCAACCGCGATTGAAACCGGGCCTCATCTCGCGCTAGGACGCGTTGTCGCGGCCACAAGGCCCATAGTGTCACATCGCCGCGACCGAGGGCCGCAGCCGCGGTTCCCGTTTCCCGCTTCACTTTTGTCAGGCCCTGCCCATCTTAGGGGCGTTTCCCCATGCCGGGGAATCCTTTGAGGAAACCAACATGAATTTCTCGCAACGCACGCGTGGAATTGTCCGGGCGATCGCCGTCGCGATGGCGCTGGCGCTGCCTGTGATGATGACCGTCTCGGCGGCCGACGCCCGCGTCGGCGGTGGCGGCTCGCGCGGCTCGCGGACATTCTCCGCGCCGCCCCCGACCAACACGGCGCCGGGCTCGGTTGCGCCGATGAACCGCACCTTCAGCCAGCCCGGTAGCCCGGGTATGAACTCGCCGGCTGCTGCGAACTCCGGCGGCCTGTTCGGCCGCGGCGGAATGGGGCGCGGCCTGCTCGGCGGCCTCGCCGCGGGCTTCCTCGGCGCCGGCCTGTTCGGCATGCTGTTCGGTGGCGGCTTGTTCTCCGGTCTCGGCGGCCTGTCGTCGATGCTCGGTCTGCTGCTGCAGATCGGTCTGATCGTGCTCGTGGTCCGGCTCGCGATGTCGTGGTGGCAGCGCCGCAATGCGCCGGCCGCCGCTTACGCTGGCGGACCCGACGTCGGCCCCGGCCCGCAGGCGAATGCCCGCTCGGGCTTCGGCTTTGGCCTCGGCGGCGGATCGAACGCGCCGGTCGAGATCGCACCTGCCGACTATGAGACGTTCGAGCGGCTGCTCGGCGACATCCAGACCGCGTGGTCGAACGAGGACATCGCGAAGCTGCACACGCTCGCGACACCGGAAATGGTGTCGTACTTCTCCAGGGATCTCGAGGAGAACAAGGCGCGCAACGTCACCAACAAGGTGGCCAATGTGAAGCTCTTGCAGGGCGATCTGGCGGAAGCCTGGCGTGAAGGCGACAGCGAATACGCGACGGTCGCGATGCGCTACGCGCTGGTCGACACCATGCTGGAGCGCGGCACCGGCCGTCAGGTCAGCGGCGGGCAGCCGGAGGAGGTCACCGAGGTCTGGACCTTCGTGCGCCAGCGCGGCGGCAACTGGGAGCTTTCGGCGATCCAGCAGACCAACTGAGCGATGGTCTGACATGACGAACACAAGGCGCCGCGGCATCGTCCGCGGCGCTTTTGTTTTGCGCGTTCATTGCCGTGTCGTGGCGCCGGAATATCCGGACATGGCGCGGGTTGATGTCAGCGGACCATAACAACCATCGGGAGGATGGAATGAAGTTTGCGCAAATCGCGGTTCCCACCTGTCTTGCGTTCGTCGTCCTGGCCGCGCCGCCGGCTGGCGCGCAGACCGCCGACACCAGCTTCTTCGTAACCAGCAATGGCATCGGCAATGGCGGCAATCTCGGCGGCCTCGCCGGCGCCGACAATCATTGCCAGACCCTGGCGCAGGCGGCGGGCTTCGGCGCGCCGAAGACCTGGCGGGCCTATCTCTCGACCCAGGCGGCCGATGGTAAGCCTGCCGAGAATGCGCGCGATCGCATCGGCAAGGGACCGTGGAAGAATGTGAAGGGCGTCGTGGTCGCCAAGGACGTCGCCGATCTTCACAGTGCCGGCAACAATCTCACCAAGCAGACCGCGCTGTCCGAGAAGGGCGAGGTCATCAACGGTGCCGGCGACACGCCGAACCGCCACGACGTGCTGACGGGATCGCAGGCCGACGGGACGGCGTTCGCGGCCGGCGAGGACCGCACCTGCAAGAACTGGACAAGCAGCACGCAGGGCGCTGCGATGGTCGGGCATTTCGACCGCAAGGGCTTGCGCGACGACGAGCCGTCAAAATCCTGGAACACGTCGCATCCCTCGCGCGGCCCCGATGGCGGCTGCTCGCAGGCCGATCTGAGGAGCACCGGCGGCGACGGCCTGCTGTACTGCTTCGCGGCGAACTGAGAGGGAGCACGGGTGCAGTCCGAACCTCTGCGAATGTATATCCGTCATTGCGAGGAGCTCGCGACAAAATTGCAAAGCAATTTTGCGCTGAAGCGACGAAGCAATCCATCCATCCGCGTATGCCGCACGATGGATTGCTTCGCGGAGCCTGTCATCGGGCGCGCGTTCGCGCGACCCGGTGGCTCGCAATGACGGGTGAGCGGCGGCTCAGCTCTTCTTCCGCTTGGCGGTCTTCTTCACTGTCTTCTTGGCCGTCTGCTTTTTCTTCGCGGTTTTCTTCTCGGTCGCGAAATAGGCCTCGACCTTCTTCGAGGAATGTCCGACCTCGGCGACCGCGGCCTTGAGCCGGGCAGGGCTCACCTTAAACTTCTTCGACCAGTAGCGGACCTCGTAGGGCTCGCTGATCGCGATCCGGGCGCGATCGGCGGCCATGTGGCGCTGCTCCTTGAAATGGGCTTCCACCTTCTTGGCGGAATGCCCGACCTTCTTGACGGCGGCCTTGAGCTTCGCAGGCGTGACCTTGAACTTCTTGGACCAGTACGCAACTTCGTAGGACTCGCTCAACGCGATCAGGGCGCGATCCTGCGCGCCCCGCTTCTTCTTGTTGTCCGCCATCAGTTGATCCTTCATCGAACACTCGATGTTGGAACCTTAGCAGTCTCCGCGCGGTTCGGACAGGCGGCCCGGGTGCGATGGACGATTGGGCCGCGGCGCGGCTACGATCGCGATGAAGAGAAACGACTGAAGAGAAACGACGCTGCGAAGTTTTTGGAGGTATGTGCATGCACTATCAGCTTTACTACTGGCCGATGATCCAGGGCCGAGGCGAATATGTCCGCCTCGCGCTCGAAGATGCGGGCGCCGGCTACACCGATGTTGCGCGCGGCAAGGGCGGCATCGGCGCCATGATGAAGATGATGGACGCACACAAGGGCACGCCGCCCTTTGCGCCGCCGTTCGTCAAGGCCGGCAGTCTCGTGATCGGTCAGACCGCCAACATCCTGCTCTATCTCGGGGCGCGTCACGGCCTGGCGCCGAAGGCGGAGGCGGGGAAGCTCTGGGTGCACCAGCTGCAGCTGACGATCGCAGACTTCGTGCTGGAGATTCACGACACCCATCATCCGCTCGGCCCGTCGCTGTATTACGAGGACCAGAAGGCGCCGGCCAAGAAGCGCACGGAAGAATTCTGGGCGTCGCGGGTGTCGAAATATCTCGGCTATTTCGAGGACCTGGTCGCGGCGAACGGCGGTGCATTCGTCTGCGGACGCCGGATCACCTACGTCGACCTGTCGCTGTTCCAGATCGTGGAAGGCCTGCGCTACGCCTTTCCGAAGCGCATGGCCGTGTTCGAGAAGAAGGTCCCGCGCCTGATCGCACTGCGCGACCGCGTCGCCGGGCGGCCGAACATCAAGGCGTATCTGGCGAGCGAGCGGCGGATTCCGTTCAACGAGGAGGGGATTTTCCGGCGCTACAAGGCGCTGGATTTGTAGGCCTCGTCATTCCGGGCTCGCGCTTCGCGCTGCCCGGAATGACTATCGTGATAGAAACGTCACCGGCTCTTCCCATCCACCGGCGTCATCGTGATCTTCGACAGGTCGATGCCGTCGATGCAGCTGACGTTAAGTGCCACGATGTCCGAACCATCGGGCTTCTTGCCACGCGCGAACACGTCGACGCCGCAATCGACGCAGAGCTGGTGGCGGATCGCATGGCGGTTGAACAGATATTCCTTCAAATTCTCGGCGCCGGCGCGAAGCTGGAAGCTCGTTGGCGGCATGAACACGAAGTGCAGGCCCTTCTTGGTGCAGATCGAGCAGTTACAGGCGGTCACCATGGCCATGTCGGTGGTGCATTCGAAACGCACCTGGCCGCAATGGCAGCCGCCGGTGTAGACCTTGCTCTCTGCCATGACGGTCGGTCCCTCACCACAGTCCGGGCACCAGACGATAGCGCACCCGCGCCGCGTAGTCAGCATAGCCTGATAATCCCGCCATCAGCGTGCGCTCCTCGATCCCGGTGCGGAATGCGAACATCGCGAAGAACAACGGCACGAAGGCAAGACCCCACCATGAGCCGAGCGTCAGCGGCACGCCGATGAAGAACAGCATCACGCTCGCATACATCGGATGCCGCACCAGCGCATAGGGACCGGTCGAGATCACGTGATGGTCGCGCTCGGTCTGCACCTTGACGACCGGTGCTGCGAACGAATTGGTGCGGAACACCCACAGGATCAGCACGGTCGAGAGCAGATACAGCGCGAGGCCGAGCACGATCAGCGGCACGCTGGCATTGGCACCGCCGAAGCGGCGATCGAGCCCCATCGCCACGAACCACAGCACCGCGATGACCAGGAACACCAGCATGAACCGCTTGTCCTCGGCGGGCTGGCCCTCACGTGCGGTGAGCCGCATGCGCTCGGCCAAGAGGCCGGGATCGACCTTGGCAAGCCACAGCCCGCAGGCCGGGCCGATCAGCGCCGAGGCGATCAGGTAAGCCCACGCGCCGGGCCAGTGCAGCGTGCCGGCGAAGGCAAACAGCAGCGCGGCCATGGCGAGGACGAAGAACGTATTCTGCACGAGGAGCTTTGCGATCATGGGCGGCTCCGTGATTCCAGCCGCGATTATCGCACTGTTTCTCCGGCAAACATGCGACCGCAGCCATCAACTTTCGGAGCAGGGGAGGTGTTCCAGCGCCGCAACTGCATCGCTTCTGTGTTGACAATCGTATAAGTATTCGCTTATATATTCGCATGACCGCCGCCATGCAGCTGACCAATGTGCTCAAGACCCTTGCCGATCCGACGCGGCGGGCGGTGTTCGAGCGGATCATCCGGGAGGGCGAAGTCGCTGCGACCGGGCTGGTGCAGGGCTCAAAGGTGTCGCAGCCGGCGGTGTCGCAACATCTGCGCGCGCTGCGCGATGCCGGGCTCGTCGCCGAGCGGCGCGAGGGCCGGCACATCCATTATCGCGTCGCGCCGAAGGGGCTCGGCCCGCTGATCGACTGGCTCGGCCATTACGAGACGTTCTGGGCCGAGCGCTTCGCCAATCTCGAGAAATTGTTGAAGGAGAGTGAGTGATGGGTGAGACGCACGCGATCACGGTCGATAAGGTGCTGCCTTACGCCGCCGACAGGATCTGGCGGACGCTGACCACGAGCGAATTGCTGATGAAATGGCTGATGCCGAACGATTTTCAGCCGAGCGTCGGGCACCGCTTCAATTTCCGCACCAAGCCGATGGGCGACTGGGACGGCGTCGTGCATTGCGAGGTGCTGGATTGCGATCCGCCGCGCCTGCTGCGCTATTCCTGGAAGGGCGGCGCCGACACCAACCCGGACTACGGCTCCAAGCTCGACTCGGTCGTCACCTGGACGCTGACGCCGGTCGAGGGCGGCACGCATGTCCGCATGGTGCATGACGGCTTCGCCTTCCCCGGCAACCGCTTCGCCTTCGATATGATGAGCCCGGGCTGGGGCAAGATCGTCGACGCGATCGGGCGGGTCACCGCGGAGGCCTAGAGCACTTTCCGTTCCGATTGAATCGGAACGGGGCTCTAGATTCTAGTTTTGACGCGTTTTCTTCACGCGAACCGGTACCCACTTCGCTCGAAAACGCTCGAACCGATCACTCGTTGTTGCCGCGGCGGACCGTAATCGACGCTTCGGTTTTGGTGCGCGTGCATTCCATGCTGAGCCGCTTGTAGCGCATCGTGATGGTGTTGCCGCGCAGGATGCCCATGCGCTTCAGGCAGCGCGAGGTGCCGGTCATGACGTCGTCCTTGGGCACGGTGAAGATCAGTGCCGTCGCGGAGCCGACGAGGTTGAAGAACTCCGGCTTCATCTTGCGGTCGGTCTTGGCATAGAGCTCGGTCGAATAGTCCTTGCCGCGGCAGCCGAGCGACAATTCCTTCGCCGCCGGGTGCGTGAGGTAGGTGATGTTGGCGGCGGTGAAATTGACCTTCAGCCCGTCGATCTGGCCGGCGAGCTGCTTGGCGATGTCCTCGCAGGGATCGGCATGCGCGGGTGCTGCGGCGAAAGCCGTCGCCAGCGCCATCAGCGCGGCGGGCAGGGTGGAGCGGATGCCCAAGGGCAAGCGTCGGCGCAACGATGCTGTCACGAAATACCCCCGCGGTATGAAAATACGCGAAGCTACATGCAGGCTCCCGCGCAGCGCGTCAATATGGCCCGTCGGTCAGGACGTGCACTTGCCGTCCTGCGCCTTGGAGGCACCGGCGGCGCGGCGCTCGCAATCATTGCCATAGGTCTTGCCGTCACAGCCGCACACCGGCTTGAAGATCTTGTTGCAGATCGTCGGCCGGAACGCGCAGGTGCCGGTCTGGTCGGCCCGGCCGCATTGCCCTTGCTTGAACTGGCAGAACTGGCCGACCCGGCTGCATTGCAGGCCGGCAAGGCCGCCGCATGATCTACCGAGGCGAGCCGCATCAGCGCCGCTCGGGAGCGCCATCAGCAAGGCCAGCGCCGCAAACCGTATGAAAAGCGCTGTCTTCATGAAGGTCTCCTGATGGCTTTCCTGGCCGTTTGGCGATGTGCCGCGCGTTGTGGCAACCCGAGATTACCGTGGCATGAAACCTAGCACGTGGATTGCCGGTCCGGCGCATGGCTGGAAGGCGGCCGGCTTCCCTTTCCTTTGCCCGAAAAAGGCTTAGAACGGCTCTACATTGCCGGCGGCCGTGCGGCCGGACCGGGCCTTTCGAAACCGACGAGCAACTCATGAACGCCACCTCAGCCTTTCCCGACCAGCAGAAGCCCGTTCCGCCCTACAAGCACACCCCGCTGTTCCCGCTTGGTGCCGACACCACGCCCTACAAGAAGGTGACGAGCGAGGGCGTCCGGGTCGAGAAGGTCTTGGGCAAGGATATGCTGGTGGTGTCGCGGGAGGCGCTGCGGGCGCTCTCCGAGGCCGCCTTCGGCGACATCAATCACTATCTGCGGCCGGGGCATCTGAAGCAGCTACGCTCGATCCTCGAGGACAAGGAAGCCAGCGACAACGACAAGTTCGTCGCCTTCGACTTCCTGAAGAACGCCAACATCGCCGCCGGCGGCGTGCTGCCGATGTGCCAGGACACCGGCACCGCGATCATCATGGGCAAGAAGGGCTGCAACGTCATCACCGATGGCGGCGACGAGGCCGCGCTCTCCGAGGGCGCGCGCGACGCTTATCTGCGCCGCAATCTGCGTTATTCGCAGGTCGCTCCCTTGTCGATGTATGAGGAGAAGAACACCGCCAACAACATGCCGGCGCAGTGCGAGATCTACGCCGAGGGCGATGATGCCTACAAGTTCATGTTCATGGCCAAGGGCGGTGGCAGCGCCAACAAGAGCTTCCTGTTCCAGGCGACGCCGTCGGTGCTGACCAAGGACCGGCTGCTGGCGTTCTTGAAGGAGAAGGTGCTGACGCTCGGCACGGCGGCGTGCCCGCCGTACCACCTTGCGATCGTGATCGGCGGCACCTCCGCCGAGCTCTGCATGAAGACGGTGAAGCTTGCCTCGGCGCGCTATCTCGATGCGCTGCCGACCCACGGCTCGGCCGACGGCAATGCGTTCCGCGATCTTGAGATGGAGCAGGAAATCCTCAAGATGACGCAGTCGCTCGGTGTCGGCGCGCAGTTCGGCGGCAAGTATTTCTGCCACGACGTGCGCGTGATCCGCATGCCGCGTCACGGCGCCTCGCTGCCGATCGGGCTCGGCGTGTCCTGTTCGGCGGACCGCCAGGTGCTCGGCAAGATCACCAAGGACGGCGTCTATCTCGAGGAGCTCGAGCACAATCCCGCGCAGTACCTGCCCGCGGTCGAGCAGTCGCTGGGCGGCGAGGTGGTCAAGATCGACCTCAACAAGCCGATGAAGGAAATTCTCGCGACGATGTCGCAATATCCGATCAAGACCCGCGTCTCGATGACCGGCACCATGATCGTTGCGCGCGACTCCGCCCACGCCAAGCTGCGCGAGCGGCTGGAGAAGGGCGAGCCGCTACCGGATTATTTCAAGAACCACCCGGTCTACTACGCCGGTCCCGCCAAGACGCCCGATGGCTACGCCTCCGGCGCGTTCGGCCCGACCACCGCCGGCCGCATGGATTCCTTCGTCGACCAGTTCCAGGCCGCGGGCGGCTCGATGGTGATGGTCGCCAAGGGCAACCGTGCCGTCGCGGTGCGCGAGGCCTGCAAGAAGCACGGCGGCTTCTATCTCGGCTCGATCGGCGGCGCCGCGGCGAACCTCGCCGAGCACTGCATCAAGAAGGTCGAGGTGGTCGAGTATCCCGAGCTCGGCATGGAAGCGATCTGGCGCATCGAGGTGGTCGACTTCCCGGCCTTCATCATCATCGATGACAAGGGCAACGACTTCTTCAAGGAATTGAATCTGGGTTGAGGGCGATCGGCCTCGACGGATTCTCGAAAGGCTGGGTCGCCGTCAGCATCGACGGCGACCAGCGCACGATTTCCTTTCACAGCGATGTTGCGGACGCGCTTTCGCGTCCGTTCGATCGTGCCGGGATCGATATCCCGATCGGCATGACCGATGACGGCGAGCGCGGCTGCGACCGTCTTGCCCGCGAGCGCCTGCGCCCGCACACCTCGCGCGTCTTCACCGGCGCGCGGCGCTGGCTGTGGCAGGAGTTTCAAGACCCCGACAATGCGAACAAGGAAGCGAGGCGCCGCGGCCAGACCGCCGTCTCGCGCCAGCTCTGGCACCTCGGCAAGAAGATCATGGAGGTCGATGCGTTCGTTCGTGCGAACGCCGCATGCGACATCCGCGAGGTGCATCCCGAACTGGTGTTCCTACGGCTGAACGGCGGCGCGCCGCTGCCGCGCAAGAAATCGGAGGAGGGCGATACGCTCCGCCGCAAGCTGCTCAAGCACTCAGGCTTTCACGACATCGATCGCTGGCTCTCCGAGGTGCGGATCGGCAGCGGCGCCAAGAGCGACGATATGCTGGATGCCTGCGCGGTGGCGCTGGCTGCCCATGAACCAAGCGGCTGCGTTCCCGAGGGACCGCAGCCGCTGGATGGACATGATCTGCCGATGCGGATCTGGTTCTAAACGCGTTTTCGAGCGAAGTGGACACCGGTTCGCGTGAAGAAAACGCGTCAAGGAAAGAAGCTGGAGCTTCGGTTCTGATTCAATCAGAACTGAAGCTCCAGATGGTTTGCTTACGCGCGCGAGCCGGTGAAGGGGAAGCTGCCCATCGGGCCGATGCCCATCTCGCCGGAGATGCCGTCGCCGGCGACCTTGCCGGAGAATTCGAGCGTCAGCGGCATCGGGTTGGTGATGGAAACCTTCCAGGCGACGTCGTCGCCGTTCACGGTGCCGTCGAAGATTTCGGTGGAGTTGCCCTCGGCGCCCTGCGTGCCGGTGAGCGTACCGCCCGAGCTCGAAAGCGACAGCGTCGCCTTGCGCTCGCCCATCGGCGTCGTCATCGTGAGATTCCAGTTTCCGTCCACCGCCATTGATGTCTCCCCTCGAGATGAAAAGCGTGCGCGGCGGTATAGCCTATCTTGCTGCTTGCGCCTAGTTCGCGGCTGCGGCGATCAGGCGCGGGCGGTGGCGCGCAGCCGGCTGCCGGTCAGGAAGCGGAAGGCGACATACTGGATCGCGAAGGCGGCGATCTTGGCGCCGAGCAGCACCACCGACACGTAGAACGCCCACAGCTTGATGTCGCCGGTCGCTGCGACCGCGATGGTGCCGGCGGCGAGGATGAACATCAGCCCGGCCCAGGCATAGCCGGCGAGGGTGGCGTATTCCGGAATGGTCTCGGTCACGATCGGCGGCAGATAGCGCAGCATCCAGCCGCGCTTGAGCATGATCGCACCGATCGCGATGTGACCGATCGCGGGCTTCGCCAGCACGAAGCGCGGATCGTTGGTGAAGAGCGTCGCGCCGCCCAGCACGATCACCAGCCCAAGGCTCGCCCAGGTCATGTAGCCGAGCGCCTGTCCCCTCACACGCGCGTAGATCACTTGCGCGATTGCGCCCGCGATCGCAACGCCGGTCGCGATCAGGACATTGTCGGTGGCGAGATAGACCACCAGGAACACGATGGTGGAGAGGAAGTCGCTCGCGAGCCTGGCAAATACGCTCTTCATCGTCGTGGTTTCCGTTTCCTCTTGTGTGGCGATTATTTTTGTGATGGCCGTGTTCAGTGCGACGGCAGCGCGCCAGCCGGCGGCGCGCCGTCCCTGGCCATGCGATACTGCGGATACCAGCGGGTGAAGCCGACCGCGGCGTTGCGTGCGGCGAAGGCGACCAGCAGACCGGTCCACAGCGGCAGCGCCGGCACATAGAGCACCGCGATGTTGCTGATCAACATCAGCAGCGTCGCCGCGGTCCAGGCGCCGGTGATCAGGTAGTTGGCATGGAGGAAGCCCGGCTGCTTCGCGGTCTCGGCATCGACCTGCTCGAGCGCATATTGCCGCGTGAAGGGATGGCCGATCAGGATCGAGCCGAGCGACACCGCGAGAATACCGGCATCGACCGCGATCTTCACCGCGATCATGCTTGGCGTCGCATCGACGAAGGTGAGGTAGAAGCCGACCGCGGTGAACACGAGTACCGAGCCGACGCCGAGGATCTTGATGCTGCGGCCGCGTGCGATATCGAAGGCGATCACGGCAAGGCAGATCAATGCAGCAGCGAGCAGGCTCACCGTGGCCGAGGTCACCAGCATCATCGTGGCGAAGGCGCCGTAGGGAGCGAGGATCAGGAAGATCGTCATTGGGAGCCTCGAGGGCTAATCTTTACAACGTAAAGATAACCTAGAGGCGGGCAAGGAGAGCGTCAAGCGAAATCTTTACAGTGTCAAAATCGTGATGCGACGAGGGAAAACTGAGAAATGACAACGAAATAGGGCGCCTACGCTCACGTGGATGCCCGGCACGCGGCCGGGCATGATCAGCGGAGAGATTAGTGGCTTTCACGTCTGGGACGATTGAGTGCTACTCCGCCCCCACCCAATTGCCATGGAATCCATCCGGCACGCGATGGCCGAGATGGACCAGCGCGGCCGGGCCCGCCTCGACATCCTGTGCGTTGAAGACGGCGAGGTCGCTGCGGTTTTCGCGGGCGCGCCAGACCACCGCGAGCAGCCAGCCGTCGCCTTCCGCGGCGTCCGCGCCGCGTTCGACGAACACCGGCTCGGAGATCGTATCACCGGCGGGCAGGAGATAGTGGCCGAGCCGCTTGCCGCGGCCGTCGACATGCACGATGCCCGACAGCGCACCGAACATCGGCAGGTCAGGGTTGGCACAGGCGTACCAGCCGTGATTGCTCGCAAATCCGGCGCGGCGATCGTCGACGCGGGGGAATTCACCGGTGAGGTCGTCGAGATAGGTTTGCGTGAAGCGATCGGTGTTGCCGGAAAGGTCGAAAGTCCAGCGGCAATAGCGCGCGCGGTTCTTCTTCGGATCGGTCGGCGAGCCGTCGGGATGGTTGAACAGCGGCGCTTCCTCGAACTGCATCACGTCGGCGATGATGCGGTTGCCGTCCTCCCACGCATTCATGACATGGAAGACGTAGCAGGTCTCGGCGCGGAACCAGACGATGTCCTTTGACGAACCGCTGCGCTTCATCACGCCGACATAGGCGCCTTTCTCCGGCTCCCAGGCGTAGGGCGCCTGTCCGCGCATCGCGCGTTGCATGCTGCCGGTGATCGGCAGGATCGGAAACAGCACGTGATTCTCGGTGACGATGAAGTCGTGCACCATGCTGGCATAGGGCGCCTCAAAGCGTTCGAACCGCGTCACCACGCCGGATGAGCTCACCGCGCCGTACGACAGCGCCGGCGTCAGCGGCCCCGCGGCGTTGTAGCCGAAGAACACCATTTCGCCGGTGACCGGGTCGATCTTGGGATGCGCGGAGAACGGGCCGGATATCGCGCCCTTGTAATCGCAGTAGCCGAGGCGATTGAGCGTGCCGGGTTCGATCTCAGTCGGCAGATGGCCTTCCTCGAGCGCGAGCAGCCGGCCGCCGTGGAAGATGATGTTGGTGTTGGCGACGCCGCCATCGGTCGTGATGTCGGCGGGAGCATCCGGCATCTTGCGGCCGAAGCCGCCGAACAGCGCGCGGCCCGCGTCGTGCTCGGCCTGCCATTTCGGGGTGCGGACCCAGCGGTTGCGGTAGCTGGCGCGGCCGTTCTCGAGATGGAAGGCGTGCAGCATCCCGTCACCGACGAACCAATGCGCGCCCGGCGCCTCGAACTGCGGATTGGGGCCGTTGCGGTACAGCGTACCGTTGAGTTCGCGCGGCAACTCGCCGGTGACCTTCAGGAACGGCGCATCGGCTTCAAACGGGATCGGCGCCAGATTGGACCGCGCCGTGTTCGAGGTGACCTGGTCGAGCATTCGCATCTCCCTGCATTATGATCTTTACATCGTAAAGATATCAGTAGGGATGACGCCTTCGATCGTCAAGCAAAATCTTTACAGTGTAAAAATTGCGACATATAACGGCGTCATGGCAAGATTATCCAAGGAAAACAAAGCGACTCGCCCGGTGCGGGCTCCGACGCGCCGGGTTGCGCGGGTCGCCGTGGACCGTCCGGCATCGCGGCGCCGGGCCAATGACACGCCGTATCATCACGGCGATCTGCACGAGGCGCTGCTCAGGGCCGCCGAGCGCGTGCTCGAGCGTGACGGACTGGCGGGACTGACCTTGCGTGCCGTGGCGCGCGAGGCCGGTGTGTCGCACGCGGCTCCCACCCATCATTTCGGCGATCTCACCGGATTGCTCAGCGAACTCGCGGCGATCGGTTTCCGGCAATTCGGCCAGGCGATGGCGGCGGCGGACGCTTCAGCGGCGACGCCGCCCGAGAAAGGCGTGGCGAGCGCCAAGGCTTATGTCGCCTATGCGCAGGCGCATCCCGGCATGTATGGGCTGATGTTCCGCAGCGAGCGGCTCGATCATTCGCGGCCCTCGCTGCATGAGGCGTCCGAAGCATCGTTCGCAGGTCTGACCCGCGGCGTCGGTGCCAGCCGGCACGAACAGATCTCCAAGGAGCAGCTTACGCTGGATCAGGCTGCCGCGATCGCGTCCGCGTGGTCGCTGGTGCATGGCTTCACCATGCTGCTGCTCGACGGACGCCTCAAGACGATTCTGGACCGGGCGCCCGAAGGCACATCGGTGGAGACGTTGTTGACCGCGATGCTGCGTTTGTCCGCGGGCCGCTCGGCGCGGCCCTAGCGTTTTGTCAGCGACGTCGTGGGGCCGCTCTGGCCGATCGTCTTGACCTGATCCGCGCCACATCTGAAATCGCGGGCGAACTCGTCGGCGGCCTGCCGCGCCAGCTCGTTGGCATTGGGATTGGCCGCGACGTCGACATAGGCGACATGACAGACATCGCCCGGCGGCAGCCGCGTCACCGCGAGCATCGCCCGTGAGACCGGGCCGCCGCGTTTGTCCTGCTCGCTGTTGTCGGCGATCTGCCAGCGCTGGATGATCGCGAAGGGTTTGCTGCCCGCGGCACGCCATTCGACCGTATCGCCGGTCGAGCTGAACGGGCCGAACCAGGCCTGCGCCGCCGGTTCCTTCGCCGCAGCAGCACGGTTTCGGCCGACCGAAACCACTTCGCGCAGATCGCCCTCATTGATCAGCACCACGAGGCCGGATTTCCCCGGGCAGACCCGCGTGGTGCTGCCATCCTCCTCGTTGGGCTTGCCGATCATGCGGCAGGCCTTCAGCGCGGTCGAGGTGTAGCTGCTGCTGATCGTCTCAGAGGCAGCCTGACCGGGATTTGCGCAGGCCAGCGTCATAACGGCTGTTGCAAAAGCAAGGTATTTCATCGGGGGAAACCTGCGATCCGGACGTTACTTTGTGTCTGACATATGCAATCTGGGGAAGGTTCAACAGACATGCCGGAAACACCTGACAGGCGCGCGGAATCGTCCTAGAAGGGCGGCTTCGCAACTTTGTCGCGTGCGCCCCGGCGTGCCGTAGCCTCGATCATCATGCCCGCATCATTATCGCACAAGCCCTATCGCGTTGGTCGTTCCCGTACCGGCCTTGGCCTTTTCGCCACCAAGCCGATCAAGAAAGGCACCAAGATCATCCGCTATTTCGGGCCGTTGCTCGATTCGAAGAAGAAGGATGAGGACGCGATCGAGAACAAATACCTGTTCGAGCTCACCAACCGCTGGACCATCGACGGCTCGATCCGCGAGAACGTCGCCCGCTACATCAACCACGCCTGCCGGCCGAACGCGGAATCCGACGTCAAGCCCCGCAAGCGCAAGGTGTTCATCCGCGCCATCAAGGACATCGAGCCGGGCGACGAGATCAATTATGATTACGGAACCGACTATTTCAAAGCCTATCTGAAGCCGATCGGCTGCAAGTGCGATGCCTGCGAGAAGAAGCGCAAGAAGAAGCGCGCGGAGGCGAGGGCGGAGCGGTTGCGGCTGAAGGAAAAGGCCGAACGGAAAGCCAAGCGCGAGGCCGAGAAGCTCGCCGAGACGCGGGCCAGGCAGAGGAAGGCCAATGCGAAGAAGGCCGCCAAATCAAACGGCAAGGCTCCGAACGGCAAGACTGGCAACGACAAGACCCTGAATGGCAACGCCCTGAACGGCAAGCACCTCAACGGCCACAGCCTCACCGCCGCGGCCGGTAAGCGCGCGGTCCCTTCAAAGCGTGGCGCTGCGCGTCCGCTGCAAGCCTGAGTCCCGAGACCGATCCTGTTCGACGATCGCTATGATGCGCGCGCCGGATGGCGCGCGGGCCGCGGCAGGTAAGCGCATTCGGCGAGCGTGGTTCCATCGAGCTCGCGCATGAAGGCCTCGCGGGCCGCGGCGAGCTTCGCCTTCAGCCGGCAGCGCGGCAGCAGCACGCAATCGCCGCCATCATCCCTGAAACATTCCACCAGCGCGCTGCCGCCTTCCAGCGCACGGACCACTTGCCCGAGGGTGATGGTCTCCGCCGGCCGCGCCAGCAAAAACCCGCCGCCCGCGCCGCGCTGGGTCGCGATGAAGCCGGCCTCTGCGAGGTCGCGCACCACCTTGGCGAGGTGATTGCGGGAAATGCCGAACTCGGCCGCGATCTCGCTCGTCGCGAATGACCGATCCGGCTCGCCGGCCAGCCGCATCAGCGCGCGGAGCGCAAAATCCGTGAACGAAGTCAGGCGCATGGAAGCCCTTCGAAATCAGCACTTGGCGGATCAGCTATAGCAGTCTAAATAGGTATTTGAAATGCATATTTAGGATGTGAGCGATGACAGGAGCAGAGCGCCGCGAGCAGATCACCGCCGAGATTGTCGCGCGGACCGGGATCACCGAGGCCATGATCGCGCAGCTGGTGCACGCCTTCTACGCCAAGGTCCGCAAGGACCCGATGATCGGACCGGTGTTCGAGGCCAGGATCAGCAATTGGGAGCCACATCTGGCGCAGATGTGCGCGTTCTGGTCGTCGGTCGCGCTGATGACCGGGCGCTACCACGGCACGCCGATGGTCAAGCATATGCCGCTGCCGATCGATGCCGCGCATTTCGATCGCTGGCTCGAACTGTTCGAGGCGACCGCGCATGAGCTGTGCCCGCCGGTCGCGGCGGAGCATTTCACCGAGCGCGCGCGCCGCATCGCCTCCAGCCTCGAGATGGGGGTCGCCAGCGGGCAGGGCGTGATGCTGGCGGTCGGCGAACGTTACAGGCGAAGCGAAGCAGGAGCAGTGCAATGAGGAACAGGGCGAAGGCGATCGCGCGTGCCATCGACGGCACGTGGTTTCATCAGGATCAAGCCGATCCGTTTTCCGGCAGCAGCCTGGTGCCGATGCTGATCATCGGTCTGGCGCTGACCTTTGCGGGCATGATCGTCGCAGTGGCGTTGAGCTGACAGAAGAGAACGGCCGCCGCGTTTGCCGCGACGGCCGCCTTAATCGCCTGCTGTATTCGGCTTTAAGCTGCGACCGTCGCATCACTGAGGCGCAGGCCGACATATTGCAGCTCGGCGAACACGCCGGTGGCGATCGCCTGGGCGAGGATCACGATCGTGCCGAAGAGGTTCGGTGACACCGCGCCCGACAGCAGCAGCGCGACGCTGGCGAGCGTCCAGGCCGCGTTGCCGGCGACCACGAGGATCACGGGACCTTTCGGCAGCGAGGTTCGCGCGCCGAGCCAGCCGACCAGCGCGGTGTAGGCGATCAGGAACAGCCCGGTCTCGCGCAGCAGCGCTTCCGGCAGGCCGAGCAGCGAGGCCAGCGCGCTGGTGTCGAGCACCATCGCTATGGCGGATACGCCGCTGAACACGGCATCGGCAAGCAAAGCGCGGCGCAGCAGCTGGGACGAGTGGATCATGGCAGCATCTCCTTGGGGTGGGACGGGGGTGGTCAGCGGAACAGGGACTGCAGCTGACGCCACAGCCGAGGCGGGCACAGCGCCTTGCCGACCCTGATCTCGACCGCATAGACCTGCGCGAACACGAACACGCCCGTGTCGTGCACGAGCGGCTGGGGCATGTTGAGCGAGCGCGCGACCAGCCAGGTGGCCAGATGGACCAGCCACGGGAGCAGGACGGCGAAGGCGCGGACAAGGGACAGCATCAGCATGGTCATCTCCTGTGCCGTGGAAGATGCGCCGCCCCGCGCGCCAATTCGATTACCTCGCATGTAATGGAACGGGCGAATTCCGCATGGTAGGTTTTGCACCATGAACGCACATGCATCCCTGGCGCGGGCCGAGCCCGCAAAACCCGTCCTGATCGGCGAGCACCTGCGCGAGTGGCGGCAGCGCCGCCATCTCAGCCAGCTCGACCTTGCCGTCGATGCCGAGATCTCGGCGCGACATTTGAGCTTCGTCGAGACCGGCCGCTCGGCGCCGTCGCGCGACATGGTCCTCAAACTGGCGGAGCGCCTCGACGTGCCCCTACGCGAACGCAACGTGCTGCTGGTCGCCGCGGGTTTCGCGCCCGCATTCCCGCAACGCTCGCTGGATGATCCCGCGCTGAGATCGGCGCGCGAGGCGATCAACCTGGTGCTGAAGGCGCATGAGCCAAATCCGGCGCTAGCCTATGACCGGCACTGGAATCTGGTGTCGGCCAACCGCATGGTGGCGCCGCTGCTCGAGGGCGTGCCGCAGCGGCTGCTCGGCCAGCCCTTCAACATTCTGCGGCTTGCCTTCCACCCCGAGGGCCTCGCGCCGCGGACCGTCAATCTGGCGGAATGGGCCGCGCATCTGCTGGAGCGGCTGCACCGGCAATGCGAGGCGACCGCCGATCCGGAGCTGCTCAAACTCTACCAGGACCTGAAGTCCTATCCGATCCCGGCGCGGTCGGCGCCGATCACCACCGACAACAATGTCGCGCTGCCCTTCAAGCTCCGCCTCAATGGCGAGATCCTGAGCTTCATCTCGACCACCATGGTGTTCGGCACTCCGGTCGACATCACGCTGCAGGAACTGGCGCTGGAGACCTTCTTTCCGGCCGATGAGCTGACCGCCGAGCGGATGCGGCAGATGGCAGCCAGTATGAAATAGCGGCTTGTCTCGGGACGCTTTCGGCCTACCTTTGGGGTTCCATTTCCGCCGGGAACCCTGCCATGAGCGATCTGAAGCCGCTTCGCCTCGATATCGTCTCCGACGTCGTTTGCCCCTGGTGCTACATCGGCAAACATCGCATCGAGGATGCGCTCAAGCTGGTGCCTGATGTGCCGGTCGAGGTGCACTGGCGGCCGTTCTTCCTCAACAATTGGGTGCCGCGCGAGGGCATCAGCCGCGACGAATATCTCACGGCCAAATTCGGCTCGGTCGAGGCCTACAAGGGCATCGCCGGCCGTGTGGTCGCCGCGGCCAGCGAGGAGGGGCTGACCTACCATCCCGAGCTCGTGAAGCGGCAGCCCAACACGATCGACTGCCATCGCCTGATCCACTGGGCCGAGGCCAAGGGCAAGGCGGCCGAGATGAAGCAGCGGCTGATGGAGCTGTACTTCCGCGACGGCGGCGATCTCACCGACACCAATGTGCTGGTGCAGGCAGCGGCCGATGTCGGGCTCGATGCCGACGATGTACGCAAGCGTCTTGCCACCGACGAAGACGTTGCCCTGGTCTCCGCGCAGGCTCAGGAAGCCGCCGAGAAGGGCATCTCCGGCGTGCCGACCTTCGTGTTCGCGCAGAAATACGCGGTATCCGGCGCGCAGCCGGCCGAGCAGCTCGCCCGCGCCATCCGTCAGGTCTCGGCCGAGATCAACGCGCAGGCGGCGGAGTAGCCCGCAATCCCTTTCCAAAGCCCGGCTCACGCCGGGCTTTTTCGTTTGCCCACACCATCCATCGGAAACAATCAGGGAGACAACCATGATCTATGAGCTGCGCACCTACACGGTACGTCCAGGCACCGTCGGCGAGCTGGTGAAGGCCGCGAGCACGATCTCGCGCGACATCCGCGCCGATAATTTCGGCAAGCTGGAAGGCTACTGGATCACCGAGATCGGTCCGCTCAATCAGGTCATGCACATGTGGAGCTATGCCGATCTCAACGAACGGACAAAGCTGCGCGCCGAGCTCGGGAAAAATCCGCGCTGGACCGGCGAGTACATTCCGGCGATTCGTCCGCTCTTGGTGCGTCAGGAGGTCCGGCTGCTCAATGCGATCATTCCGCCGGTGGCGCCGGCCACCCAGGGCAACATCTACGAATTCCGCAACTACCGCGCCAAGCCGCTCGGCGGCGTCAAGCAGTGGCTCGATCTGTTCACCGGCGTGATGCCGGAGCGCGAGAAATACTCCAAGATCGTCGGCCTCTGGCAAACCGATGCGGGGCAGCCCAACGAGGTTTGCCACATCTGGGCCTATCCCGATCTCAACGCCCGCGCTGCTGCGCGCGGCGCCGCGCTGAAGGATCCGGCCTGGCAGGAATTCCTCGGCAAGGGCACGCAGCTGCTCGAAGAGATGCACTCGACCATCATGCTGCCGGCGCCGCACTCGCCGTTGCAATGAGCGGGCGGCCGCGGACTCGTGCCGGCAGAAAGCCCCACCGACGTTTCCGTCCGATGGGGCTTTCCAGGCAAGGGCATGCGCTGCCTGAGAAACAGCGCTCCGTAACGCTAGAAGGGCCAGCTGACACCAAGCTGACGGCTGGAATTGATTGTTTCCTGATGTGTCTGCATGGCTACGAAAGGGTAAACCATCCGCCGCGGCTCTTGTGATGACGCCTGCTACCCGGGTTTGCCGCGCCGGCTGCGGATGAAGCGGGCGGCGCTGCGCGCGGCTTCGTAGGCGGCATTGTTCAGGGTCAGCGCGGCATGAATGGCGCCGACCAGCGGATCGCGGCGCCGCAGCGGCAGCAGCACGTCGCCGATCGCGAAGCGGCCGCGCCAGATCGGGTCGATCATGGGGTGGCCGGGCGCCGCGGTGGAATCGGCCGAATTGATCGTTGGATCGGCGCAGAGATGGCGCGTCAGCTCCAGCGTCAATTGCGTGCCGGGCGAATGCTTCGCAAAGCGCTCGTCGATGCCGATCTTGAAGAAGAACGCGCGGTCCTGATGGCGCACCACGATGCCGCCGGCGACCGGGGTGCCGCCCGCATGCAGCATGACGATCTCGCAGCGGCCGGCTTCGGCCATCGCCGCCGTCGCGCGACGGATAAAGGCCGCGTCGCCGGCGTGCTGGCTGAGCGCGGTGCCGCGCTGGCCCTTCCAGCCGCCGGCTTCGAGCGCAAGGAAGGTCTCGAGCGCAGCCGCGACGGCACGCGGTGTGCGCGCGACGTCGAAGCGCACCGCACCATGGTCGGACAGGCGATGGCGCTGACGGCGCAGCTCCTTCAGCTTCTTGGACCCGAGCGCGTCGCGCAGCAATTCCTCGGCATCGCGCGTCGCATCGAGCTGCGCGCGCTGATAGGTGCTCAGCAGCCGCGGCTGCAAGCCGTCGCGCGCGAGCACCGTGCGCATCGCCGCCATCGCCGGGCCATCGAGCGACATGGTGCGCAGGATCAGCGCATGCGCGCCCGCATCGCGCGCCTGCTGCAACATCTTGCCGGCGGCCTGCTCGGCGGCGTCGCGATCCAGCAGCGGCGTGCACAGCGTGCCGTAGGGTTCGGCGCCGACCAGCGCGGGCAGGGGCATCCGGTAGATCCGCCGCATCGGAATAACCGGCAACAGTCCGATCAATTGCCCGGCATCGCCGGTGGCGCTGAGCAGCGATGCGCCGGTGCGGCCGCGCGCGGAGGCATCGACCGCCAATTCCCAGTCCGCCTGGTAGTAGCCGTTGGGCTCGATCGCGCGCTCGGCAAGCGCGCGCCATGCGCCGACCGGCGCCGCAGACAGCGGCGGCAATGCGCGATCGTCCGTGGCATCCTTGCGCGATGCACGGCGGATCATCGCCTGGTCAGCAATATCGGCCACGTCCCTGTTTCCCCGCTCCGCGAGGCTGATCGGCCTTGCGTTCATCGGAGGCAACGCTAGCGGAAAGAAATGGAAAATGCCGTTGGGGCCATCCGGCAATTCGAGCGATCATGTTAACGGGGCATTCAGCATGTGACGGCGTACGCCACTAAGCGCCGCCGCGCAGCTCCGGTCTTTCGGGCCGTGAGGGTTGGCCGGCAAGGCATTGCGGTCGTGGGCAACGCGGATCGCGAGGTCATATGGCGGTGGAAAACGCATCTCCCGGAACAGGCGTGAGCCGGATCGTTCCTGCACCGCCGGTGTGCGTACTTCGGCACTGAGCGGCCAATGCAGGCGCGCCTACCTGCAAGGTCCCGGGATGAACCGGGAGTGCAAACCCAGGGAATCGATATGTCGAGATTGGAAGGCAAGGTCGCCGTGATCAGCGGCGGCAACAGCGGCATCGGGCTCGCGATCGCCCAGCGCTTCGTGAAGGAGGGCGCGCACGTGTTCATCTTCGGCCGACGCCAGGATGCGCTCGACAAGGCGGTGAAGCTCATCGGCGGCGACGTCAGCGCGATCCGGGCGGACGCGTCCAGCCTTGAAGACCTCGATCGCGTCGCCGGTGTCGTTCGAAAGGCAAAGGGCAGGGTGGATGCGGTCGTGTCCAACGCCGGCTTCACCGAGCAGGTGCCGCTGCGCGACATCACCGAGGAGCATTACGACCGCACGTTCAACCTGATGGCCAAGGGGCCGCTGTTCCTGGTGCAGAAGATGCTGCCGATGATGGCTGGCGGAGGATCGATCATCCTGGTGTCCTCGGCCATGCACTATATGGGCCTCGCGAACCACTCGACCTATGCGGCCACCAAGGCGGCGGTGCGCTCGTACGTCCGGACCTGGGCCGCCGAGTTCAGGGACAGCGGCATCCGCGCCAACCTGCTCAGCCCCGGCCCCGTCGATACGCCGATCATGGATTCCCAGGCGTCGACGCCCGAGCAAGCCGCCGCGATCCGCAAGATGTATTCCAACTACACGCCGATGCTGCGGATCGGGCGTCCGGAGGAATTGGCCGCAGCAGCCGTCTTCCTCGCGTCGGACGAGAGTTCGTTCATGACCGGCTCAGACATGGTCGTCGACGGCGGCGTCAGCAACGTCTGACCTGCGAACCGGACCTTTCCTGTAGCGGCGCCTGATCCAGGCGCGGGCGGCGCTCGTGTTTGAGAACCTCATCAAATATCCGATGTAGGATTAGCGGGCCGGGGCCGAGGATGCGCTAGGGTTTCGCACTCCGCTGCGTTTCCACCGCAACGGTGCTCTCGACCGGTTCGTAAGTCTCTGTCACGCAATTGTCGTCGGCTTCCACCTGCCGGCGATCGAAGATCGCGCCTTCATTGATGAAGACGCGATAGGTCTGCGTCCCCAGCGGCTTGCCGATCACCGATGTCAGTTCGGCGCGCACGCAAGCGGTCCAGCCGGTGCCGCGCGGGTCGTGCAGCGGCGCGGAGACCCGCACATGCGACGGCTGCGAGCCGGCGGTGAACACCGAATCCAGCTTGCCCGCGACCAGCCGCTTGACATCCGGAGGCGTCTCGAGCGGCGCCGGGTCGCTGGCCTTGACCTTCAACATCTCCGGCCACACCGCGTGGCTATCCGCCAGCCCGCAGCCGCTCAAGATGAAGGCGGCGCCGGCCAGCAGCGCCGCCACGTGTACCTGTCCCTGTCCCATCGGGCGTATTTAATGTGCCGCCGCCAAGATTGCGCCCCCCTGGTGGGGCTGAATTCGCATCGCGCGACGCTTTGTCGATCAACAAATGTCGAGCGACAAGTTATCCTGGGGGCAGAGGTGTTGCCGGATGTTTCTACGGCTGCGGGGGAGACGGACTGACATGAAAAGCTTCACGGTGGCTGCCGTCATTCTGGCGCTGATCGCGACACCGACCTTGGCCCAGGGCCGGCGAGGCGGCGGAGGCGACGACAGGAAGACGGAGAAGAAGCCCCAGATCGACGAGAAGGCCTACAAGGCCGCGCTCGATCGTATCCCAGAGCCCAAGGAGAAATACGATCCCTGGGGTGTCACCAAGCCGGCCGCCGATCCGGCCAAGAAACCGAAATAGTCAGCTGAAATAGCTAAGACTTATCGGGAGCTCATCGGGCTCCTGCGGCGTCTCGACGTAATAATCGGCGTCGGCGGCAGCACATTGCCGCACGGCATGAACCTTCACCTGACGGCTTTCGACCCATCTCCGGTATCTGTTGTCGGAGGCCGCCATGCTTCGCCGTTCGCTCCTCAGCCTGATCGTTCCGGCCGCGATCCTGCTCGGCGCCGTGCCGGCATCCGCGGAAAGCCGCCTGGCGCTGGTGATCGGGCAGTCCGCCTACAAGTCGGTGCCAGCACTGCCCAATCCGGCCAACGACGCCAAGGCGATGTCGCAGATGCTGACGGATGCCGGATTTGCGGTGACGACGGCATCGGACCTGTCCCAGGATGAGATGCGCGCCCGGATCAGCGATTTCGCCGGTCAGGTGGCGGCGAAGGGCGCCGACACCGTGGCGCTGGTGTTCTATGCCGGGCATGGCCTGCAGATCGATGGCGAGAACTATCTGGTGCCGGTCGACGTCGATCCGAAGCGTGAGGCCGACATCCCGATCCAGGCGGTTCGTCTCAATGACATCCTGAACACGCTGACCTCGGTGCCGAGCCGGATGCGCATCGTGCTGCTCGATGCCTGCCGCAACAATCCGTTCCCCGAACTCAGCAAGACCGCGGGGCACGGGCTTGCCATCGTCGACGCCAGGATCGGTGCGCCCGGTACCTTCGTGTCGTTCTCGACGTCACCGGGCGCCGAGGCTGAGGACGGCAGCGGCGCCAACAGCCCCTATACGACCGCATTGCTGGCTTCCGCGAAGGAGCCGGGGATTCCGATCGAGGATACGTTCAAGCGCGTTCGTCTTGCCGTGAACAAGGCGACCGATGGCCGCCAGACACCATGGGACTCCTCGTCGCTCACCGACGACTTCCGCTTCATGGCAGGTCCTTCATCCTCGCCCGCGGCCACGGCGGCGCCGGCCGCGACCAAACGCACCGTCGACGAATGGAAGCGCGAATTGCAGGGCAAGCCGATCGAGGCTGCAAACGAACTGATCGTGGTGGACAGCACCGACGAAGCCTATGAGGCCTTCGCCGCGATCTTCGCCGGTACGCCGCGCGGCCTGCAGGCGCGCGACTGGCTCGACCGGCATCGCCGCATGGTGGCGTGGAACGACGCTGTTCTCGCCAACACCGCGGCGGCCTATCGCAGTTTCCTCGTGCTGTATCCCGACGGCGATCTCACCGCCACCGCGCGCAAGATGATCGAACGATTGCGTTACCGTCCCGACCTGACGCCGGCCACAGCGCTCAGCGTGCCCGCGACCAATGTCGCGCTGGCAGCGCCGATGTGTCCCTGCAATGCCGCGCCGCCGGAGCAGCAGAAGGCTGCCGCGCCGGCGAAGAAACGCGCCGATCCCGATCCGCCGCGGCGTGCAGGCAAGCGCCCGCCGCGCGTCGTGGTCGAGGACGACGTCGTCGTGGTGCGCCGGCCGCCGCCGACCGTGGTCTACGAGCCGGTCGGGCCGCCGATCGGAATCGGGATCGGCATCCGCGGCGGCTATCGCGGCAATTATGGCGGCGGCTATCACAGGGGTGGATACTGAGGCGCCAATCGCGTAAAGGCTTTCCCGCATGAGATGCGGCGTCCGATGATCGCATCTTGCGGGAGGACGCAATGCGGTCCCTGTTTCGCCTGCTCGCCGCCCTGGTGCTTTGCGTACAACCGGCGCTCGCCTGGGAGTATTGGGGAGGGGATCGCGGTGGACAACGCTTCTCGCCGCTGACGCAGATCACAACGGACAATGTCGGCACGCTGGTGCGCGGCTGGGAATTCCGCACCGGCGATCTCGACGCCCGTCCGCCCGAGGTCATGAAGCGCACCAAGTTCGAGGTGACGCCGCTGTTCGTCGAGGACAGCCTGATCTTCTGCACGCCGTTCAACGAAGTGATCGCGCTCGATCCCGGCACCGGCGCGCAGAAATGGCGCTTCGATCCGAAGATCAGCATGGCGCAGCGGCCGGCCAACCGCTTCGTCTGCCGCGGCGTCGCGCACTGGACGGATGATCGTGCGGCCGAAGCTGCGGCCTGCAAGTCACGCATCTTCACCGGCACC
Organism: Bradyrhizobium macuxiense; assembly: GCF_007993935.1. GTDB lineage: Bacteria > Pseudomonadota > Alphaproteobacteria > Rhizobiales > Xanthobacteraceae > Bradyrhizobium > Bradyrhizobium macuxiense_A. The sequence goes on from NZ_VITY01000007.1 coordinate 417,948, forward strand.
AATGACACGCGCCTGATCGCGCTCGATGCCAGGACTGGTAAGCCCTGCGCCGATTTCGGCAATGGCGGCGAGATCAAGATCGATGCCGGCATGAAACTGGAATGGCCGGGCGAATTTCAGATCACGTCGGCGCCGGTGACCGGCCGCGGCGTGGTCGTGGTCGGGTCCGCGATCGGCGACAACCGGCGGGTCGACGCACCGGTCGGCGCGGTGCGCGCCTTCGATGCACGGACCGGCCAACCGCGCTGGACCTTCGATCCGCTGGTGCACGACAGCGTCGAGGCCGGCCACAGCAATGTCTGGGCGCCGATGTCGGTGGACGAGGCGCGCGGCCTGGTGTTCCTGCCGACGACATCGCCGAGTCCCGATTTCTGGGGCGGCAAGCGCCCCGGCAATGACGAGCATGCCAATTCGGTGGTCGCGCTGCGGATCGAGACCGGCGAGCTCGCCTGGGCTTTCCAGACCGTGCATCACGACGTCTGGGATTATGACCTGCCGGCGCAGCCGACGCTGGCGCGGATCGACACCGGCAACGGCATGCGTGACGTCGTGATCCAGCCGACCAAGCAGGGCTTTGTGTTCGTGCTTGATCGCGACACCGGCAAGCCGGTGTGGCCGGTCGAGGAGCGCGCGGTGCCGCAGAGCGGCGCCGAGGGCGAAAAGCTGTCGCCGACGCAGCCGTTTCCGACCCATGTGCCGCCATTGCTGACGCAGCGCATGACGGCCGATGATGTCGGCGGCATGCTGCCGGGCGTCGGCAGCGCGGCGTGCGAGAAGCTGCTCGCGCAATCCCGCAATGAGGGGCTCTACACGCCGCCGTCGACGCAAGGCACGATCGTCTATCCGATGACCGGCGGCGGCGTGAACTGGGGCAGCGCGGCGTTCGATCCGATGAACCAGATCCTGCTCGCCAATGTCAGCCATGCGGCGCACATCATCACTTTGATTCCGCGCGACCAGGCCAAGGGCTTCAATCCGCCGCCCGGCCACGATTTCGGCCAGCAACAGGGCGCGCCGTTTGCGATGTCGCGGGCACTGGCGAGCACCGAGGTCGGCTCGCCGTGCAACAAGCCGCCATGGGGCGAGACGGTGGCGGTCGATCTCAAGGCCGGCAAGGTGCTCTGGCATTCGACGGTCGGCACCAGCGAGGATCTCGCGCCGCTCGGCATCGCGCTCAATACCGGCACGCCGCTGCTCAGCGGCGTTGCGATCACCGCGGGCGGACTGGTGTTCACCGGCGCGATGGACGCCTATCTGCGCGCGTTCGATGTCAAGTCGGGAAAGCAATTGTGGCTCGGCCGGCTTCCAGTGCCGGGCGTCGCCAATCCGATGACCTATCTGTGGAAGGGCGAGCAGTATGTCGTGATCGGCGCCGGCGGCCATTCCGAAGGCGGCACATCGATCGGCGACAGCGTCGTGGCGTTTCGCCTGCCGCATCAGGGCGAAGCTGTTTCGCTGTGGTCGCGCCTGATTGATCGCCCCGGCGGACGACTGACCGTCAAGGCGGTCGCTGGCGGCCTCGTGCTCGTCGCCCTCGTTGCGCTGTTGTGGTGCTGGCGGCGGAGCCGCCGCTCGCGATCCGCCTAGGTGCTCCCTGTCGCAGGTGCGCGCCGCCAAAATATCGAAAACAACCCCATGCAAAGGAGCCGGCGGCTGCCGGCGTTCGAAAGCAACTTGACACGTCGGGCAAGTCAGGGGTATTTTTCCAATATTCCGAAATGGTGCAAATGTCGCCTCGCTCCGCTCAAGCGCGATGAATTCAGGTTGAATCGGCCTTGCGGCATTCGCTGCATCTCACCCGCAACCGGAGAGGGAGCGCGGGTTGTTCGCGGATGCGATCGAACCTGGGGTGCGGACTCATAAATCTGGGATATCGCTTCCCAAAGGAAATGCGGACACGCGGCGCAGATGTCGCCTTGTGGGACAACTTCGCCGCTTCCGACTGGTCCGGTGTTAGATGTAGTCCGCACTTTTCATCAACGATCCTCGACCGCCGCATTTGACCCGTAGCCGACACGCGGCATTAACTCAGACGTGCGCACCAACCAACGCAGCAGGCGCAGATCAGCCGTGATGGTCGAGTTCGCTCAGGGCAATTCGAACCTCCCGCGCGAAATCAACCAGCGACACGATGAAGGCGATCACCGAGACAATGAAGAGGACGGCAACGCCACGCTCGTGCTGAATTTCAAAGAACGCGCTCACAAACGCCACAACGATCAGAATGCCGATCGAGATGCTTGCTAACACTGACCAGAAGATTGCGCGATTGAGCATGGCTGCGCGTCGCATGAGACGAGGCAGATCGGTCTTGAGCCTTGACCTCGCTGCATCCTGGTCGGGGATTCCGTTCAGGTAGATCGTTCTGTCGATGATCCTGTTCATGCGAGATATCAGCACAGAGATGAAGGCGGCCAACGCGCCGAGAAGAAACGCAGGAGCGGCCGCCTGCGAGATGACATGCGAGAGCTGACTGACTGATGGAGTGACTGGTAACATTGGCTCCGACCTGAGATTGGCGACCCGTCGCAGTTTTTAGGTAATATCATATCGGCCTCCCATTCGGCCGTCCCCGGCATCCGAGTAGTCGCTCGCAGTTTACGCTCGCTTTGCGCGATGTCCCATGTAAAATCGCAGCGGCGAGAGCGCACCGGCTCGCTCAGCGCCAGGGGGAACGCGATGTCGAGCCTTGCCGTCGATCTGTGGCCTCGATCGCTGCGGATAACCTTGGTCGGGATCGCAACCGCCGCCTGCATCACCGGAGGATGGCTTGCCTATCGCTATTTTGCCAAGCCCGTTCATCTCACCGTGGCCGCCGGCTCGGTCGATGGTGAGGCGCTGTCGCTGATCTCAGCCATCGCAGCCCGCCTGGCGGCATCGAACGCACACACGCGGCTGCAAGTCGTCGATAGCCAAACGTCAGCCGGAGCATCGGAGCTATTGGCCTCGGGTAAGGCGGATCTTGCGGTGGTCCGCGGTGACACGGCAGGCCTCGCAGATGCGAGAAGCGTCCTCCTGCTGACACACGGCGTCGTCCTGATCATGGCGCCCTCGAGCGCGAGCGCCGATAGTCTTGGCGATTTGCACGACGTCACCATCGGGGTTGTCGGCGGTCCCATCAACCGGCCAATCGTCAATGCGCTGAAGCAAGTCTATCAATTCGACCGCACCAAGGTTGGCTTCCGCGACGTTGCGGTGACAGAAGGCGCGGCGGCGCTATCTTCCGGACAGGTACAAGCGCTGCTTGCCGTCGTGCCCGTTACCGAACGATACCTGGCAAAGGCGCGGCAATTGTTTCAGAAAGCTGGCGCGAAGGGCGCAGCGCCCAAGCTGATAGAAATCGAATCGGCCGGCGCGGTCGCCGATGTCGCACAATATTATGAGAGCTATGACATTCCCAAGGGCACCCTGCGAGGAGCGCCGCCCGTTCCGTCTGACGATCTGACGTCGCTGCGGGTGTCATTCTTTCTGGTTGCCAACAAGTCGGTGGATGCCGACACCATCACCGACTTGACGCAATCCCTTGTCGATGTACGGCGGGATCTGTTGTCGCAATACCCGATACTGGCGCAAGCCGCCGCGCCCAGCACGGATACCAACGCGTTGATCCCGATTCATCCGGGAGCGGCCACCTATTACAACGGAAACCAGCAGAGCTTCCTCGATAAATACGACGACAAGCTTTATTATGCGTCGCTCCTGCTGGGGTCGCTGATCTCGATCATTCTGGCCGCATGGCGGTTCGCCTATTCCGGGGGCGGGTCGAAAAGCATGCTGGAGCCGTTCTACGCGCTTGGCGACGAGATCAGGAATGCGCGGAGCGAGACCGAGCTGGACGACACGGAAAAGCGCATTGACGACATTCTGAAAACGGAGCTTGCCAGGAACGCAAGCAGGGATGGCGCCGAAAACAGCGAGTTGACCGCCCTTGGCCTGGCCGCGCAAAGGCTTCATCATCTGATGGAGCAGCGGCGAACAGTGCTTCGCGGCCCGCCATAGACCGTTGCTACTTCGTCACGATCCGCCGTGTTGGTGTCGCAGTGCCGGTTGGCGCCACCGGAGAGAGCGAGAACGTCAACCAAGTATTCCAGCCTGATGGCCGGTTGGCCGCATCGAATTCACCGTATCCCTTCAGGTTCAAATAGCCCTGCATGTCGCCGACGGGAAACAGGAATCCGACTTGCGGACCGACACCAAGGACGCGTGAGCGGAAGTTGCCCAGAATAGGATTCTGTCCGAAATCGTCGGTGACCTGCTGATACGCATATCCGACCAGACCGACAAAGAACTGTTTTGAGAGAAACTGCGAGGCACCCCAGTCGAGGTGGAAGTCGATACCGCTCTGATACCGCGTGTCCGGATTCTTGAAATTGTAGGTGAAGCCCGCGACCGCGGAAAATTCGTGCCCAGTCTCCGGATTGAAGTAAGTGTAGCCACCGCCGCCATCGATGGCGCCGTGACCGATCCCGAGATTGGCGAGGCGTGTCGGACTGTAGGCGCCGACCGGAACGTCTCCGGTCACATAGGTCATGAAATTGTGGGCGCCGGCGTTCCACTTCAATGTTGCTTGCGGATAGAGATCGCCGACCGAGGTAATGGAATCGCTGATACTTCCAGTTTGAGTGATGAAGACCGGTCCCAGGCTCTTTGTGAGTGTCCCGCTGAGGTCGGCGGCCGAGCGGCCGAACAACCCTGTCACCCCGATCGCAAATTGTCCGCCCAGCACCGGAGAAGCAAATGTGTAGGTCGGGTTGAGAAATACGAGATCGCCCTGCGCGCTCAGGTTCAGATTCACGTTGACGTTTACGCTCGCGGGAATTCTGCCGATCGTAATTTCTCTTGCCGCAGCAGCTGCGCCTGAGGCCGATACCGAGGTGTGATAGTACACTTCCGCCATCGACCATCCCGGCACCGTGGGGGCTGCTGCGAGGCTGCCAAAGCGGCCGGGGAGCCAATAGGAAACGCCGCCTTCATCGGCGTGTGCGAAGTCGGACCAGGTTGCGGACATCGCCAGGATCACTCCAACGGCCGGGTAAACCAGCCGACGACGAGACTTCGCCATGCAGCGCTTCATTGCTCGCCCCCTTTGCCTTCATGTCCGCTTGCGACGGTACACTAGCCGCCTCAGGACGTCTCACCCTAAAGTAGCACGCCGGAAGATCGGTCTACGTTGTGGCGCTGGAGTCACATCATAGGCTGACTAGCGGCGCCGATTCCTGCGCCGGCGACTGGAGAGCGGGGGCCGGCTGCCCCATTGTAGCTCCGCGGCCATGTACTGAAACGACGCCGGGTCGATCCCAGACAGCACGGCGTCCTCTTCACCGGCAGGTTCTGCTTGAACGAGACTGCGACAATTTGTCATTTCACGTTCAGCGTCACTTCGATGACGCTACCGATTTCCGCCGGTCCGACTGCGTGAGGTAATTGAAGAGCGCGAGCAATGTCGCGGGAATGAATCGGCAGGTCAGCAGCGCGATCGTGCGAAAAGCCAGCCTGCGGACGAGCCCAAATTCGAAGTTGCGCGACACTGCAAGGATGTAGAGGCGCAAAATGTGGTAATCGCTAGACCCCGTTTTTAGCTCATGTTAATCTGTTTCCCGTGGAAGTAGCCGAAGCATCATTTCTTCGTTGTCAACCTTAGGCTGCAGGTCTACGATCTTTGATTTCAGCGATCGTTTTCGATCCCGCAGACGCCGTCCTGCTTGACTGATATTGCGCATTTCCTTGCCGGCCTCTCGCATCGAAGCGAGTGTACTAAAGACGACGATCGAACTTCTGCGAAGAATAGGGAGTCGATGCCATGCTCGTCGCAAGATTGAATCAGATTTTCGGATTGCTCGCTCTGACCACCGCTTTGCGGGACTGACGCAGCACTTGCCCAAAACACGCCATGGCCGCCGACCATGAAGACGATCGGCACGCCAACGTACCAGGACCATCGTTTCCAGACATCACGCCAATACCGTTTCCCCACGCAGATGTAAGGAGATCGTTCCCATGAACTTCACGCGTCGCAACGTAACGATTGGCGGCCTCAGCCTGCTCGCCAGCACCTCCATGAGCACGATGGGCCGGGCCGAGTTCGGTGAGCTCCTCGGAATCGGTGAGGGATTTGAGGACTTCGCGCTTGCTACAGACGCCTACATCTTCGGCTATCCGCTGGTGACGATGGAGATGACGCGCAGGGTTGTCACCAACGTCGCGGCGCCGGAGGGAACGCGAGCGCCGATGGGACAGATCATCAAGCTGCGTCAATATCCCAACGCGTCATTCCGGGACGTGACGGCGCCGAACGCCGACACACTTTACACCACGTCGTTCTTCGACGTCGGCAAGGAGCCGTGGGTACTCAGTATCCCAGACACGAAAGGCCGCTACGCCCTGTTTCCGATGCTGGACGGATGGACCACCGTCTTCCAGGTGCCGGGCAAGCGGACCACCGGCACCGGCGCGCAGACCTATGCGATCACGGGCCCTGGATGGAAAGGCATGCTGCCAGCCGGCGTGAAGGAATACAAGTCGCCGACGAGCATCGTGTGGTTGCTCGGCCGCATCTATTGCACCGGCACGCCGGAGGATTACGCCGCGGTGCACAAGCTGCAGGACGAGTGCAAGCTGGTGCCGCTAAGCTCGTATGGCAAACCCTACACGCCGCCCCCGGGCACCGTCGATCCGTCTCAGGACATGAAGACGGCGGTGCGAGAGCAGGTCAATCGCATGGATGCGGTGGCTTATTTCACGCTGCTCTGCAAGCTCATGAAAGACAATCCGCCCACCGCGGCCGATGCGCCGCAGCTCGCCAAGTTCGCCCGAATCGGAATCGTGCCGGGGCAGGATTTCGATGCGAGCAAGCTCAAGGCGGATTTCGTCAAGCGGATTCCGGAAATCGGCTTTGACCGGATCATGCTTCAGTTCAAGATCAACAAGGACGTGAAGGATGAGAACGGTTGGGGTTTCACGACCAAAACCGGCGTCTACGGCACCGACTACCTGATGCGGGCGCTCGTCACCGCCATCGGCCTCGGCGCCAACCGGCCGCAGGACGCCGTGTATCCGACTTCGCTGAAGGATGCCGAGGGCCGCAAATACAGCGGCGCCAACAAATACGTCATGCGTTTCCCCAAAGGCCAAATGCCGCCGGCGCAAGGCTTCTGGTCCGTGACGATGTACGATGCCTCCTATTTCTTCGTGGCCAACCCGATCAACCGTTACTCGATCAGCGCGCGCGAAAACCTAAAAACAAATCCGGACGGCTCGACCGATCTCTACATCCAGAAGGACTCGCCCGGGAAGGACAAGGAATCCAATTGGCTTCCAGCGCCGGCGGGCGATTTCGTCCTGATGATGCGATTGTACTGGCCAAGCGAGAAGAACCCTTCGATCATCGACGGGTCGTGGAAGCCCCCGGCGGTGAAGAAGGCCGACGCCTGAAGCAAGCTAACGTCGAGGGATGAGAGGCTCTCTTCGCGGAGAGCCTCTCCTCCTCAGGTGTTCTGGGGCTTTTGCGTGATGAGCGGTTTGCTGCACGATAGCACACGCGCGTCGACGGCCTGACCTACCTGCCGTCGCGGGCTCGATCCACTCCGGGGCTGGCCCCAAGCCGCCTGCGACGCAGGGCAGAGCATGTCAGCTCTGCCCCTGCTAAATCAGACGTCAAGGGAAGCGGCTATAATGAAGCCTGCTACATTCAGAACTCCAGCCATTTCACCTCTCGGACCACACAAGGCACACTCGATCTATCATGTCGCCTATTGGCCCGTCACGGCTTACGTCGCCTTCTGGTCCATAGCTGACGGTCTGCGTGACCACCTGGAACGTCGGCTCATCGTTGTGAACCGGAAGTTCCCGGTTCGGTCGCGATGGGCGGCATTTGACCTCAAGCGGACATCATGCCGTCCGGTCGTGCTGATGCACAATCATCCGGGAGGAGACTCAATACCATCGCGTGCTGGCATCGAGATGACGCGAGTGATTGTTGAGATCGCGAAGCAGTTCGGTCTTGCGATCCAGGACCACATCATCGTCGGCAAGCAAGGTCACGCCAGTCTAAAAGAAACTGAAGCTGATCTAAACCACGTCCCTTCTTTAGCGGAGCTTATCCTCGACCCAAAGAGAACACACGCGCGTTCATCCACAGAGCGATCAACGGGTGCGCGTACCGCGGTTGTACCCGCGCATCTTCCCGTCGCTCGCAACGACGCGGTGGCACGATATCGACGCATCGTGATTTGATCGCGTAACGGCTCCGACAAGTGGGGTCTTCTTCCGGTTGACCGTCATCATGTTTTAGCGCGGCGCCGTCAAAAATCAGAAACACGAATTCTCAATGCGTGCACCGAAACGACGTTTGGGCTGATCCGTGCGATGCCGTGCTTGCGTTCCATGCAACGCATCGCTTACGGGTCGCGGGCGGACACGCTGGCTTTCCCAGCGAGCTGTTCATTTCAGATCATTGCCCATGGAGATTGCGATGAAGATCACTGCCTCGATCATGCTTGCCGCCGCGCTCGCGCTGTCGTCCGCGCCGGCCAACGCCACCGTCCTCGATCTCTCGACCATGACCTGCAAGCAGTTCGTCGAAGGCGGCGACGACACCATCAAGATGGTGCTGGTCTGGATGGATGGCTGGTACAAGGGCGATTCCGACGAGGCGATCATCGACACCGACGTGTTTACCGAGAACGCCAAGAAGTTCGGCACCTATTGCGGAAAGAATCCGACCATCAGCATCGTCAATGCGGCGGAGGCTGTCCTTGGGAAGTAACTGCTTGAGCATGATCTCAGCGCAAACGCGTTGCGTTTGTCGCGGGAAAACCGCTTCGCACTTTTCCGGATCAGCTCTATCCCGGCAGCATCGCGAACGCGCTCGACACCATCGCCACCGGCTTGTTGTCGGTGGCGGAGGATAGCGTGACGCGGCCGAAGCTCATGGTGCGGCCGAGCCGGACCACGCGGGCGTCGGCCAGCACATCGGAGGCAGTCACCGCGCGCATGAAATGCGTGGTCTGGTCGACCGTCGTCATCGGGCGGTAGCCCTTGTTGGCCGCGAGATTGGCCAGCACCATCGCGGTGTCGGCGAACGCCATCAACGCCTGGCCGCAGACGATGCCGCCATTGCGGCACAGCCGCTCCGAGAACGGCATGCGCAGGATGGCGCCAGGCTGCCAATCGGCAGCGTTGCCGGGCGGCTGTGTGAACTCGAACTGCTCGATCGACAGATTGAGATCCTGCACCCACGGCGCAAAGACGTCGCCGAGCACCCGTCGCGCCTCGTCGATCCCGAATTCACCGGCCTGCTGCATGACGTCCCGTTTCCCCTGTTGATTTATCGTTCTCTATCTATCGCCTAGTTGCGCGTGACATGCACGCCCGGCGTCTTGCCGGCATTCCACTTGCCGTCGATCGCCCGCTCGATCTGGGCGGCGAGCTGCAGCAGCAGGCCGTCATCGGCCTGCTTTGCGATCGCCTGCATGCCGAGCGGCAGGCCGTGCTCGTTGGTCGCGAGCGGCAGCGAGATCGCCGGGATGCCGCAGAGATTGGCGAGCGGCGTGAAGGCGAAGTTGCGCCAGAGATTGCCGAACCAGTCCAGCACCGACGGATTGTCGCTGATGGTGAGATACTCCGTGGTGCCGACCTTCGGTGTCGGCAGTGCCGTGATCGGGGTCAGGATGATGTCCCAATCCTCGAAGAAGGCGCCGAAGCCGCGCGCCGTCGTATTGAAGGTGGCCTGCATGCGGGCGCGATCGGCGAAGCTAAAGTCGCGGCCGTGCTCCCAGATGCGGATGTTGATCGGCTCGATCAGGTCCGCCGGCGGCCGCGTCAGTCCGCGCACGGCGAGCATGTTGCCGATCACGACGGCGAAATTGCTGATGTAGCAGGTGGTCTGCGCCGCGAAGGCTTCAGCGTAGTCGAGCGACGGCAGTGCGTAATCGACCTGATGGCCGAGACCTTCGAGGAAGCGTCCGACCCGCTCGAGCTCGGCGGCGATATGCGGTGTCGCGCGGTAGTCGCCCCAGCTGTGCGACAGCGCGATCTTGAGCCGGCCGGGATCGCGCGCGATCATTGCTGTGTACGGCTCCGGCGGTGTCCAGAATGGCATGAACTCGCCGGGCGCAGGTCCGCGACACGCGTCGACGAAGGCGGCGGTGTCGCGCACTGAGCGCGACTGGCAGCCCTGGATCGAAACGAGGCCAGTGAGATCGGACAGATGCGGCGCGAGCGAGAACACGCCGCGCGATACTTTCAGTCCGATATTGCCGTTGACGCCGGCGGGAATCCGGATCGAGCCGCCGCCGTCGGTCGCATGCGCGATCGGCACCGCGCCGGCGGCAACCATTGCCGCGCTGCCGGCCGACGAGCCGCAGGTGGTGTAGTCGGTGTTCCAGGGATTGCGCGTGACATAGACCGCGGGGTTTTCGGCCGAGCTGCAGACCCCGAACTCCGGCGTCGTGGTGCGGCCGATCAAATTGAGGCCGGCCTTGCGCAGCTTGGTGGTCAGGAAGGTGTCGGCCGCGGCGCGGTTGCCGCGCATCATCAGCGAGCCCATCTCCTGCAACCGTCCCTTCAAGGTCGGGCCGAGATCCTTCATCAGGAAGGGCAGGCCGGCGAACGGGCCGTTGAGGTCGGCGCCGTCGCGCGCGGGATCTGCGATCACGTCGTCGAACAGCTCGACCACGCCTGACAGCGCGGGATCGACCCTGGCGACGGCAGCGGCTGCCTGCGCCGCGAGCTCCCGCGGCGTCAGCTCGCCCTTGCGGACGCGCGCGGCGAGCGCCGTCCCGTCATGCCGCGTCCATTCGTCCCAGCTCATCGCCAAAGTCATGTCGTCGATTCCTTTTCTGCTTTGTTGCGCACTGTAATTTGCAGAGCCGCCCGGTCAAACCGTCGCGCGTGCGCCGCGCTCCGACGCGCTTGCGCCACGCTCCGAGGCGCGCTTGCGCCGCGCTGCAAGCGCCGTGCCCGGCTTGAAAATGCCCCAGTTTCGGCGCCCAATTGCCCTTCGTCAGCGTTGGGGGCGTACATGTTCCGCAGGTTGGTATTGCTGGGCGGCGTGATCGCGATCGGGCTTGCGCTTGGTGGGTGCACGCGATGCGGTCCGATCTGGGACGACTGGATGCAGTCGCCGAAATCCTGCAAATCAGACCATCTCTAGGGCAGGGACGGACGCGCTTGGCGACCGCTTTCTTGCGGTGATATACCGCTGACGAAAATGCAGGGAGCGTTGTGATGAGAGTTTTGTGCGCAGTTGCGGTCGCGGTGCTGCTGTCGGCGCCGGCCTATGCGCAAATGCCGAACGTCAATCTGATGCCAGAGGTCAAGACCAAGACCCAGGACGAGAAGGATCGGGACGCGGTCAACGACCGGGCCTACAAGGACTCGCTGAGCAAGATTCCGGATGCCAAGGGATCGTCCGACCCCTGGGGCGCGGTGCGCAGCGATGCGCCGAAGGCGGCGGCCCATCCCGCCAAGCCGAAGACCAAGACCGGAAGCTCCGCGCAGCCCGCAGGCTCCGCGCAGCGCAGCCAATAAGCCCAGCCCCGTTCGGGCCTGCTTCGCCGGCTCCCGCAGACTCGGATTCTCCCCGCGTCGCCCCTATATTGGGGGCGTCGTCAGTTGGTCCGGAGTTGCGGCAATGGTGTCTCGTCCGCGCGATCTCGCCAGCCGGATGGCCGCGCGGCGCAAGCCGGATGACGGCTATCTGCGCGAGACCTTCAGCCTGCCGCGCGATCAGGCCCGCCTGCGGGCGCGCGCCTTTCTCAAGCGCTATCCGAAGGCCGCCTATATGAGCGCGGTCGAGAGCTGGCGTGAGCTGCCCGGCGGCGATATCGAGTTCACGATGCGGCGGCTGGCCAGCGCGGACTGAAGCGCGCGCCTGTTGGCCGGCGCAGCGGAGCCAATCCGACCGGCGCCTCAATCCTGATCGCTGTGCCCGCGGGGCCGTCCCAGCCCGAGATTGTTCAGCTCGCGGTCGATCCGCAACTGCACGCGGCGGATCGCCAGCAGGTCGAGCTTTGCTTCGGTCTTGCCGGTGTAGACCCGATCGCCGATCTGGAAACGCCATTTCCAGACGCCGGCCGTGACCTGCGTGACGCTGAATTCGACGCCCTTGTGAATCATCTGGAACGGTTCCGCGGAGGAATGGCGGTCGTCGATATTTAAACTATAGGTTGTAACAATGATTGACACCCGTAAAACGATGTTGTGAACTGCGGCACCCGTCCGGGCGTCGGTGTGGATCCCGACGTGGATCCATCCGCCGGCACGCCATGTCTCGCCACGCGAAATCTGGCGTTGGCGCTGGCGAGCCAATGTTACGAACACTGGCGGAACCCGAGTCTTCCCGTGAAGGCTACGTAGTTTTTTTGGGGGTCAGGAGGGGTACCAAGGTAGTATGCAGATTGTGCCAATCGCACGCTGCTGTCGCCAAATTTGCCGGTAACTCGTTGATTATCCGGAGCACTTGGGATGCGGGCGGATCCGCCTGCTCGCGGAACTTTGTTCTAGCCCGGAGAACTACGGATCGCACCTGGCCGCGGCCCAAACGGTCCGAGAACAGGCCCACGCCGCGTTCCGGGGTGCCGACCTTTTCAGCCGATCGGACGTCCGACAGCACAACGCCGCCCGCTTGAAATAGCTGCGGACGGCGTTGGCCCTAGCCCCAGGAAGGTGAGCAAAATCCTGATGACTGGAAGCCTATACAATTTGTGCCAAAGGACATGTCCCAAATTGGCTATCACGGTGACCAGCCCGAGCGGCTCGGCCTCGGCGCGCAGTAAGAACAGATGTCGTCCCATGGAAAATGATGGGGCTAGAACATTTACTATGCCGCCTCGGTAGTCCTACTGAGAACATCGGCCAGGCCGCGGTTTCCGTTCGCTCCATCCGTTGCGACGGGCGTTCAGCCGGTGCCGTCCCTGTTAGGCACTCGCGGAGGGGAACCAGGACAGGCCGGAATAGGAACCAGCGCATCGCACCCCGGATTATCACCCGTTCGGGTGCTGTTCCTGCCGGGCAGCATCGGGACGACCAAAGTGCAACTCGGCCCCGGTTAGTGCCCACTCGCTGGGGCCGCTTTTAGCGCCTCCGATCCGGAAGACCGCGCCAATCCGCGGCGGCTGCGGGCATGGCGTTTGGCCAGCCTGGCCAGGCACTTCGCGGTTCAAACTCGCGGGCAGCCAGAGAACTGCGAACAGATTGGGCACCATCGAAATCTATATGCCCAAAACCGTGCATAATCCCCCGCGTATGTGGCACAGGCTGGAATTAGGACACTTGTCAAAGTGAGGTAATCCGGGATGGACCATTACGGTTGCCAGCACTCCCGATACAATGTGATTGCGCTCACAGTGAGCGCTAGTGGGACGACTCCGGCCGCCATCTAGCCCCTGCGAGCGCGCCGGGGCCGTCTCGATTGGCGAGACGTAGGGCACCCTAGCTGACTTACATATCCTAATGCGGTCATGCCCTGCCGGGTACAGACTGTGTGGATGTTCAGATCAGATCACCATTTGGACGCAGTGGACTACGGCTTCCTCGGCTTTGCCGGGGCGTCGTTCATTGCGCTCATCGTCAGTGTGAGCTGGCTTCTGATCGGATGACGATCCACCTTGAACTACTTCGGCCCCAGCTTGTGCCCACTCTCTGGGGCCGTTTCTTTGAGCCAAGATACGAGCGTGGGGCCGGTCAAGACGAAGACGTATTGTTCGCTATCCAGGTTGCGTCGCTTCTCGCGTCAATCACCGCTGCAGCAGGCTCGTTGGTGATGCTAAACCGGCCCGACCCTCGCTAGCGTCGAGTTAGCATCGGCTCAATGTATGCGTTGACGGTTTCGGCGAGCTCGCGCCGGTCTCCAATCACGGCATCGCGCTGTTTCAGAACGTCGTCCTGAATTAAGCGAAGCCCGCTCCGCCGGGCGGCCCCCGGCGTCACCTCCAGATATTCGGTGATTGCGCACTCAGCTAGCGGAATGCCGTTCACGTCACCCTTGGCGATCAAGCGGCGCAGAATTCCCAAGCAGGCTTCCAAGTGGGGGCATCCCCGAAATATGGAGCCAGATTCGAGGGGCTGTCACTGGGGTTGTAGCCGGACAACTCCGAGCGCACCCGGAATTTTAAACGGCCCCAAATGGGGGCCGCCAACCCGTCCCGGAGGCGGGTTTTCCTCCAGCAGTCGGGGGGCTACCTAGCTGGCTGGGGGCGAGTAAGAAAACGCGCCACAGTGTCGATTGTTCCCGCATAGGAACTGATCGCCACCCACAAGAGCATTTTGGCACAAACTGCATATTGAATCTTATAGCTGCATAAGAGCCGAGGATGGGAAGAACATCCCGTGACCGCCGTTCGGTAGTCCTACCGAGAATCGCGGTTAAGTCATGGTTTCCGTTCGCTTAATCCGAACTAGGACACTTCAAAAATCAACTTGGGACACGGGGGCTTAAATACCGACAGCGCCTAACTCCTCAAAAGAACATATTGCGAACACGGAACAAACGTGGTACGAGATTCCTATCAACAACGCATTCCGCCTGATCTCACCCGCCGTTTGTCCCGCTAGCGAATCCTCGCCATAAGGAGCACATCCCAAATGTCCGCCACTGCACTGCGTATCGTCGAAGGATCCTCCATGGACAAGTCCAAGGCCCTCTCAGCCGCGCTCTCCCAGATCGAGCGCCAGTTCGGCAAGGGCTCGGTGATGAAGCTCGGCAAGAACGACCGTTCGATGGATGTCGAGACGGTGTCGTCGGGATCGCTCGGGCTCGACATCGCGCTCGGCGTCGGCGGCCTGCCGAAGGGGCGCATCGTCGAGATCTACGGGCCGGAATCATCGGGCAAGACCACGCTGGCGCTGCACACGGTGGCGGAGGGCCAGAAGAAGGGCGGCATCTGCGCCTTCATCGACGCCGAACATGCGCTCGATCCGGTCTATGCGCGCAAGCTCGGCGTCAATATCGACGAGCTCCTGATCTCGCAGCCGGACACCGGCGAGCAGGCGCTGGAAATTTGCGACACGCTGGTGCGCTCCGGCGCGGTCGACGTGCTGGTGGTCGATTCGGTCGCGGCGCTGGTGCCGAAGGCCGAGCTCGAGGGCGAGATGGGCGATGCGCTGCCGGGCCTGCAGGCGCGCCTGATGAGCCAGGCGCTGCGCAAGCTCACCGCCTCGATCAACAAGTCGAACACGATGGTGATCTTCATCAATCAGATCCGCATGAAGATCGGCGTGATGTACGGTTCGCCGGAAACCACCACCGGCGGCAATGCGCTGAAGTTCTATGCCTCGGTCCGTCTGGACATCCGCCGCATCGGCGCGATCAAGGAGCGCGACGAGGTGGTCGGCAACACCACCCGCGTCAAGGTGGTGAAGAACAAGCTGGCGCCGCCCTTCAAGCAGGTCGAGTTCGACATCATGTACGGCGAGGGTGTCTCCAAGATGGGCGAGATCCTCGACCTCGGCGTCAAGGCCGGTCTCGTCGAGAAGTCGGGTGCCTGGTTCTCCTATGACAGCCAGCGGCTCGGTCAGGGCCGCGAGAATTCGAAGGCGTTCCTGCGCGCCAACCCCGACATCACCACCAAGATCGAAGCCGCAATCCGGCAGAACTCCGGCCTGATCTCCGAGCAGATCCTCGCCGGCGCGCCCGAGCGCGACGCCGACGGCGAGGAGCCGACGGAGGAGTAAGGCTCAATCATTTTGCTGCAAGCGGGCGCTGAGGACGTTGAGTTGCCGACGTCATCGGCGCCCGTTTTGTTTTCTCGCGTCGGTGAAGCTGTGGTTCTCATGTCGCGGTGCTGACGTGCCATCGCGCGTAGCCGGAGAGCATCGTGACGAGCCTGATTCTTGCGACCAGTGATCTCGCGAGCTATCGCCTGAGGCAGGCGGGCAGGGCTGATATCGTCGTCGGCTTGAGGCCGCGCTTCGTTTGGGGGCAAATGCCCTCGTCGGCCGAGCTTACGCGCTTGCTGGCGCCACGCTCCGCCAGCCATGCCGATTTCGACACCCACTGGCTCGACTTCGCGAGTGCAAGATGGCTGGGCTCCATCGGCAATGACGTCGGTCTTGTCGAACTGTGCGAGCATTGCGAAGACATCGAGCTATGGGCTGATCCGCAGCCGAATGATCAGCTGGTCCTGTTCTGGTTGCTCGACGTGCTCCGGCCGCACCGGCACATCGTCTCGAAGCTTAGTCTGGTTCAGACCGATGTCGAGATTGCCAGGTACCGAGGCGAGAGCTCGGCGAAATGGCGATTGCCTGCACTTACGGTAGCCGACGATCGGCTGGAGTTGGCCAGTCGCGCCTGGAACGCCTATCGCGCTCCGACTCCCGAGCCTTGTTTCGACCTTCTCATGCAGGATCTGTCCGCTATTCCGCGGCTCCGGGCGGCGCTCATCGCGCTGCTTGAGGAGCTTCCCGGGTGTGATACCGGCCTCGGTGCGACCGAGTTGCGGATGCTGGATCTCGTCTCCGAGGGCGAGACAAGACCGCGGAATCTTTCAAGCGAGCTGCACAGGGAGCGCGGCGTGTTCGACCTTGAGGAAGCAGAGTTGGTGCTCGATCGGCTGGCTTACTGCCAGACGCCGGTCATCTCGGGCTTTCCCGCAGAAATGGAAGGGCCCGGCGATGCGAAGGCCCGGCAGGAGCGTCTTCTGCACAGTCGCCTGTCAACGACCGATTTCGGCGAAGAGGTGCTCGAACACAGGCTCGACTTCAGCCAGTACGACCCGATCCATCGATGGTGGGGCGGCACGGAGTTGACCAATGACCGGCTGTGGCGTTGGGACACCGAGAGCCGCGCCCTGATCGCGCCGTAAGGCCTGTTCGCGGGATGCCAGCAGGCGTCGCTCCTCCCTAGGCCAGCGCCTTTTCCCGGCTCGCGATCAGCGCCCGCATGTCGTCCGTCACGGCGACTGATTGATGGGTTGTCTGGTCGGTCGCGACCCAGATGATCTCGCCGGTGGCGCGGAGATCGTCGGAGCCCTTGGCGAAGATCGCGAGCGCAAGATTGATCGAGGAGCGGCCGATCCGTGCGACGCGGACGCAGACCTCGATGTCCTCGTCGAACCGGATCGGCGCCTTGTACTCGACCACCGACTTCACGGTGTGGAAGTCGATCCCGGTGCGCGCCACCTCGCCGAGATAGTCGTAGCCGAGCGCGCGGAAATACTCTGTGATCGCGGTGTCGAAATAGGTCAGGTAGTGGGCGTTGAACACCACGGCCTGCGCATCGACCTCGGAATAGCGGACGCGGAACGGGAAGTGAAACCAGAACTCCTCGCGCATGTTTCCTCCTGCCGCGGCGCTGGCCAGTCCGTCATTCCGGGGCGCGACGAAGTCGCGAACCCGGAATCCAGAAGTCGTGGGTCGAGATTCCGGGTTCTCGCTTCGCGAGCCCCGGAATGACACCGAGTGAATCAGGCGTCAGAGACGCAACGCCACATAGCTGCAGTAGCTCCTTACTCCGCCGCCTGCGCGTAATCCTCGACCGGCGGACACGAGCACACCAGGTTGCGGTCGCCGTAGACATTGTCGACGCGGCCGACCGGGCTCCAGTATTTGTCGGACCGTGACACGCCCGCGGGGAAGCAGCCCTCGGCGCGGGTGTAGGCCCGGTCCCACACATCGTCGGCGATGTCGTGCACGGTGTGCGGGGCGTGGCGCAGCGGCGACGCCTCGACCTTCCAGCGGCCCTTCTCGACGTCTGCGATCTCGCCCCGGATCGCGATCATGGCGTCGCAGAAGCGGTCGATCTCGAACTTCGATTCCGATTCCGTCGGCTCGATCATCAGCGTGCCCGCCACCGGGAAGCTCATCGTCGGTGCGTGGAAGCCGTAGTCGATCAGCCGCTTGGCGATGTCGTCCACGGTGACGCCGCTGGTCGTCTTCAGCGCCCGCGGGTCGACGATGCATTCATGCGCGACACGGCCGCGCTCGTTGCGGTACAGCACCGGGAAGTGCGGCTGCAGCCGTGCGGCAATGTAGTTCGCGTTGAGGATCGCAATCTCGGTGGCGCGCGTCAGGCCTTCGCCGCCCATCATCAGGATGTAGATGTAGGAGATGGTCAGAATCGACGCCGAGCCGAACGGCGCGGCCGACACCGGGCCGATGGCGTGTGCCGTCGCACCGTCGGTTGCGGGATGGCCGGGCAAATAGGGCGCAAGATGCGCCTTCACGCCGATCGGGCCCATGCCGGGGCCGCCGCCGCCATGCGGAATGCAGAAGGTCTTGTGCAGGTTGAGATGGCTGACATCGGCGCCGTAATCGCCGGGCCGCGAGAGCCCGACCTGCGCATTCATGTTGGCGCCGTCGAGGTAGACCTGTCCGCCATGCGCATGCACGATGTCGCAGATCTCGCTGATATGCTCCTCGAACACGCCGTGGGTCGACGGATAGGTGATCATGACGGCGGCGAGGTTGGCTGAATGCTTCTCCGCCTTGGCGCGGAGGTCATTCACGTCGACGTCGCCGCGCGCATCGCACGCGACCACCACAACGTCCATGCCGACCATCGCGGCCGACGCCGGATTGGTGCCGTGCGCGGAGGAGGGGATCAGGCACACCTTACGGTGCGGCTCGCCGCGCGCAAGATGATAGCCCCGGATCGCCAGCAGCCCGGCATATTCGCCCTGCGCGCCGGAGTTCGGCTGCAGCGACACCGCGTCATAGCCGGTGATGTCGCACAGCCACTGCTCCAGCCGCTTGAACAGCGCGTGATAACCCTTGGCCTGATCGGTGGGCGCGAACGGATGCAGATTGCCGAACGCCGGCCAGGTCAGCGGGATCATCTCGGTGGTGGCGTTGAGCTTCATGGTGCAGGAGCCGAGCGGGATCATCGCGCGGTCGAGCGCAAGGTCGCGATCTGAGAGCTTGCGCATGTAGCGCAGCAACTCGGTCTCCGAGCGGTGCGTGTTGAACACCGGGTGGGTGAGGAAGGTGCTAGAGCGCCGCAGCTCCTTCGGCAGCGTCTCGCTTGCGCTACCCTCGATCTCGGCAAAGCTCAGCTTGCCGCCGAACACGCGCCAGACCGCCTCGACCGTCTCAGGCGTCGTGGTCTCGTCGAGCGCGATGCCGAGCGTGGTCGCGCCGATGCGCAGATTGATCCGCTCCGCCTGCGCACGGGAGACGATCTCGATCTGCTTGGCACCGACCTCGACCGTCACGGTGTCGAAGAACGCCTCGCTGGTCGGCGCGAAGCCGAGCTTGCGCAGGCCGGCAGCGAGCACGGTGGCACGGCGATGCACGCCGCGCGCGATATGGGTCAGGCCCTCCGGACCATGATAGACCGCATACATCGAGGCGATCACGGCGAGCAGCACCTGCGCGGTGCAGATGTTCGAGGTCGCCTTCTCGCGGCGGATATGCTGCTCGCGGGTTTGCAGCGCGAGGCGATAGGCGGGTGCCCCGCGCGAATCCACCGAGAGGCCGACGATGCGGCCGGGCAGCGAGCGTTTCAGCGTGTCGCGCACCGCCATGTAGGCGGCGTGCGGTCCGCCATAGCCCATCGGCACGCCGAACCGCTGCGCCGAGCCGATCGCGATGTCTGCGCCGAGCTCGCCGGGCGAGGTCAGCAGCGCCAGCGACAGCAGGTCCGCGGCGACGATCGCAAGCGCACCCTTGGCGCGCAGCGATGCGATCGCCGGCCGGAGGTCGCGCACCGCACCCGTGGTGCCGGGATATTGCAAGAGCGCGCCGAGCACGTCGGCCTTGTCGAGCTCGGTGAGGGGATCGCCGACGAGCAGCGCCCAGCCCAGCGGGGCCGCGCGTGTGCGCATCACGGCCAGCGTCTGCGGATGCACCTCCTTGTCGACGAAGAACACCTTCGCCTTGACCTGCGAGTGGCGCTCGGCGAGCGCCATTGCTTCGGCGGCCGCGGTCGCTTCGTCGAGCAGCGAGGCGTTGGCGACGTCGAGCCCGGTGAGGTCGCAGATCATGGTCTGGAAGTTGAACAAAGCTTCCAGCCGGCCCTGACTGATCTCAGGCTGGTACGGCGTGTACGCGGTGTACCAGGCCGGGTTCTCCAGGATGTTGCGCTGGATCACCGCGGGCAGGATGGTGCCGGAATAGCCCTGGCCGATCAGCGAGGTGAACACCTGGTTCTGCGCCGCGAGCTCGCTCATATGCGTGAGCGCCTCGGTCTCGCTCAGCGCGCGGCCGAGATCGAGCGGCGCCTTCTGGCGGATCGACGCCGGCAGCGTCTCACCCATCAGCGCCTGCAGGCTCGCAGCGCCGACCGTGTCGAGCATCGCGTTGATGTCGCGCGGTGACGGTCCGATGTGTCGGCGGACGAAATCGGTGGCGGCTTCGTTGATCGGCTTGAAGGGCGCGTTCATGGCATCATCCTCAGGCGGTGTGCGCGGCGTAGGCGGCCTCGTCCATCAGGCCGCCGAGCTCGCCCTTGTCGGCAATCCTGAGCTTGAAGAACCAGGCCTTGCCGCCGGCATCCGAATTGACCAGCGCGGGTTCGGCGGCGAGCGCCTCGTTGACCTCGATCACCTCGCCGGTGATCGGCGCGTAGACGTCGGAGGCGGCCTTGACGGATTCGACCACGGCAGCGGCCTCGGCCTTCTTGAGGCTGCGGCCGACCTTGGGCAGCTCGACGAACACGACGTCGCCGAGCTGCGACTGCGCATAGTCGGTGATCCCGATCGTGGCGACGTCGCCCTCGATGCGGAGCCATTCGTGGTCGGACGTGTACAGCGTCGTCATGGGGATCGATCCTTTGGCGTTTAGCGTTTGTAGGTATTGGGGACGAAGGGCGTGGCGGCGACCTTCAGCGGCAGCCGCTGGCCGCGCACCTCGGCGAAAACGGTGGTGCCGACGGCGGAAAGAGCGGTCGGCAGATAGCCCATCGCAACCGGCGCATTGAGGCTCGGGCCGAAGCCGCCCGAGGTCACCTTGCCGATCTGCTCGGACGAGGCGGCATCGGCGAACAGCAAGGCGCCTTCGCGCACCGGCGCGCGGCCGTCGGGCCTGAGGCCGACGCGGCGGCGCGATGCGCCTTGCGCGAACTGGCTAAGGATCTTGTCGGCGCCCGGAAAACCGCCGGCGCGGGCGCCGCCGCTGCGGCGGACCTTCTGCACCGACCATTCCAGCGCGCCTTCGACCGGCGTCGTCGTGGTGTCGATGTCATGGCCGTAGAGGCAGAGCCCGGCCTCGAGCCGCAGGCTGTCGCGCGCGCCGAGCCCGATCGGGAGTACGTCGGGATTGTCGAGCAGCGCGGCGACCAGGGCTTCGGCCTTGTCGGCCGGCACGGAAATCTCAAAGCCGTCCTCGCCGGTATAGCCGGAGCGGGAGACGAAGCAGTCGATGTCGGCGACGCGCCGCGGGCCGGCGTCCATGAATTTCATCGAACTGACATCTGCACAAAGTTTTGCCAGCGCCGATTCGGCCTTCGGCCCTTGCAGCGCGATCAGCGCGCGGTCGGCCAGCGACACGATCTCGCAGGTGTCGCAGAGGTGCGTGCGCAGATGCGCCTCGTCCTCGGCCTTGCATGCGGCGTTGACCACCAGGAACAGGTGATCGCCGAAATTCGCCACCATCAAATCGTCGAGCAGGCCGCCGTCGTCATTGGTGAATTGCGCGTAGCGCTGCCGTCCCGGCGCGATGCCGACGATGTCCTGCGGCACCAGTTTTTCCAACGCGAGCGCCGCATCGCCGACCTTGCCGGATTTGGCCTTCAGCACGAGCTGGCCCATGTGGGACACGTCGAACAGGCCGGCGTCTTTGCGGGTGTGCAGATGCTCCTTGAGCACGCCCGCCGTGTATTGCACCGGCATGTCGTAGCCGGCGAACGGCACCATCTTGGCGCCGCGCGCCAGATGCAGCGCGTGCAGCGGGGTCTGTTTCAGCGGGGAGTTTTCGTGCGCAAGCATCACAGGGCCCTCGCGGTTCCCGTCGGGGACCCATTTCCCCTTGAGAAACCTGCAGAAAGCCCCATCTGTCGCTGTGCCTGAGAGTATTATCCCGTCGGCGGACGCAATCGGGGGAGAACCCCAGCGCCTCTTTCCAGATGTCAGACGTCACGCGGTCCTTTTGCCTGAGAGTTTCCGGGGCGGTTGCTCCTTCGGCGCCGGCGGTTAAGGCCGGTCTCTCCCGACGTGACGGGTAACAGGTAGGTAGAAAACACGGCGCCACCAAGACTGTCAACGCAGCTGCAACAACTATCCAACGGGGCTTTGTGCTGCCGCGGCAAGCCCATGATCCGCCTGCACAGTTTCTGGACACCGCAGCTGGCAATGTCTAAAAGCGTTCGGCCGGAAAATGACGCCTTTTTGCGGCTGGCCGGCCCCTTTTTCCGATTGGATGAACATGAGCAGCGTCAACGACATCAGGTCGACATTTCTGAACTTCTTCAAGGAGAACGGCCACGAGATCGTGGCGTCGTCGCCGCTGGTGCCGCGCAACGACCCGACCCTGATGTTCACCAATGCCGGCATGGTGCAGTTCAAGAACGTCTTCACCGGCGTCGAGAAGCGCGCCTATCAGCGCGCCACGACGTCGCAGAAATGCGTGCGCGCCGGCGGCAAGCATAACGACCTCGACAATGTCGGCTACACCGCGCGCCATCTCACCTTCTTCGAGATGCTCGGCAACTTCTCGTTCGGCGATTACTTCAAGGAGCGCGCGATCGAGCTCGCCTGGAATCTGATCACCAAGGATTTCGGGCTGAAGAAGGACAAGCTGCTGGTCACCGTCTACCACACCGACGACGAGGCGGCGGGCTACTGGAAGAAGATCGCGGGCTTCTCCGACGACCGCATCATCCGCATCCCGACCTCGGACAATTTCTGGGCGATGGGCGACACCGGCCCGTGCGGTCCGTGCTCGGAGATCTTCATCGATCGCGGCGAGCACATCTGGGGCGGACCTCCGGGCAGCCCGGAGGAGGACGGCGATCGCTTCCTCGAATTCTGGAACCTGGTGTTCATGCAGTACGAGCAGGTGACGAAGGAGGAGCGCGTGGCGCTGCCGCGTCCCTCGATCGACACCGGCATGGGGCTGGAGCGCATGGCCTGCATCCTGCAGGGCGTCGAGAGCGTGTTCGAGACCGATCTGTTCCGGCACCTGATCGAGGCGGCTTCGTCGGCGCTCGGCCATGGACCGAATGCGCAGAACGTCGCGTCGTACCGGGTGATCGCCGACCATCTGCGCTCGTCGGCGTTCCTGATCGCCGACGGCGTGCTGCCGTCGAACGAGGGCCGCGGCTACGTGCTGCGCCGGATCATGCGCCGCGCGATGCGCCATGCGCAGCTCTTGGGCGCGAGCGAGCCGCTGATGCATCGCCTGGTCTGGGCGCTGGTCCGCGAGATGGGCCAGGCCTATCCAGATCTGGTGCGCGCGGAGAAGCTGATCGAGGAGACGCTGCAGCTGGAAGAGACCCGCTTCCGCAAGACGCTGGTGCGGGGACTATCGATCCTCGACGAGAAGAGCGCCGGCCTCAAGAAGGGCGACATGTTCGACGGCGACACCGCGTTCACGCTGTACGACACGTACGGCTTCCCGCTGGACCTGACGCAGGACGCGCTGAAGTCGCGCGGCATCAGTGTCGACCAGGCGGCATTCACCGACGCGATGGAGCGGCAGCGCGAGAAGGCGCGCGCCTCCTGGGCAGGCTCCGGCGAGGCGGCGACCGAGACCATCTGGTTCCCGCTGCGCGAGAAGCTCGGTGCAACCGAATTCCTCGGCTATGAGACCGAGAGCGCGGAAGGCGCGGTGACGGCACTGCTCAAGGACGGCGCCGAGGTCGACAGCCTCAAGGCCGGCGAGAGTGGCGCGATCGTGCTCAACCAGACCCCGTTCTACGCGGAGTCGGGCGGCCAGGTCGGCGACATCGGCGTGCTCACCGGCGAGGGCGTCAAGTTCCGCGTCACCGACATGCAGAAGAAGGCCGGTGATCTGTTCGTGCATGTCGGCACGGTGGAGCAGGGCACGCTGAACGTCGGCACGGCTTTGCAGCTCGAGGTCGACCACGCGCGCCGGTCGGCGATCCGCGCCAACCACTCGGCAACGCATCTGTTGCATGAGGCGCTGCGCCAGGTGCTCGGCGATCACATCGCGCAGCGCGGCTCGCTGGTCGCGCCCGATCGCCTGCGCTTCGATTTCGTGCATCCGAAGCCGATCACGCCGGAAGAGCTCGCCCGGGTCGAGGACATCGCCAACGATGTCGTGCTCGAGAATGACGAGGTGACGACCCGCGTGATGGCTGTCGACGACGCCCGCGAGGCCGGTGCGCGCGCGCTGTTCGGCGAGAAATACGGTGACGAGGTCCGCGTCGTCTCGATGGGCAAGAGCGCCCGCGAGCACGGCCAGAACGCGCTCGGCTGGTCGGTCGAGCTCTGCGGCGGCACTCATGTCCGCCGCACCGGCGACATCGGCCTGATTTCGGTGACCAGCGAAAGCGCGGTCGCGTCCGGCGTGCGTCGCATCGAGGCGCTGACCGGGCGTCACGCGCGCAAGCACGCCAACGACACCATGGCGCTGGCGAAGACCGCGGCGGCCGAGCTGCGCACCACGATCGAGGATGTGCCTTCGCGCATCGCCGCGCTGATGGAGGAGCGCAAGAAGCTGGAGCGCGATCTGTCGGATGCCAGGAAGAAGCTCGCGATGGGCGGCGGTGGAGCATCGAACGGCGCAGCCTCAGCCGTTCGCGAGGTCGGCAACGTCAAGCTGCTGGCGCGCGCGGTCGAAGGCGTCGAGACCAAGGACCTGAAGAGCCTGGTCGATGATGGCAAGAAGCAGATAGGCTCCGGCGTGGTCGCGATCGTCGGCGTCACCGAGGACGGCAAGGCCGGCATCGTGGTCGGCGTCACCGCCGACCTGACCTCGCGCTTCAACGCGGTCGAGCTGGTCCGCAAGGGCTCCGAGGTGCTCGGCGGCAAGGGCGGCGGTGGCCGGCCCGACATGGCGCAGGCCGGTGGGCCCGACGGCGCCAAGGCGGACGCCGCGCTGTCGGCGATTGAGCAGGCAATGGCCGGCGCCTGACGGAGAGGCTGATCGTGGCGACGGCTCCGCTCAAGCCCACGATCAGCGATCCCGGACTGCGCAATCGTCTCTACGAATTGCTCGAGCGCGATGATCTGCCGCATTCGGGCGGCTCGCGGTTTGCCGGGATCATCGTCGCAATCATCGCCGTCGACGTGCTGGCGGCGATCTTCGCCTCGGTACCCGAGATCGACGCGCAGTTCGGATGGCTGCTGACGACCGTCGAGATCGCGGCGGTGGCCGCCTTCGCGCTGGAGTATGCCGCGCGGCTCTGGAGCGTGGTCGGCCATTCCCTGCGCGACATGACGCCATTGCGGGCGCGGCTCGAATACGCGCTTTCGACCCTCGGTCTCATCGATCTGCTGGCTTTCCTGCCGTCGGCCATCGCGCTCGCGATCGGTGACAAGACCGCGCTCGTGCTGTTCGGCATGCTGCCGTTCCTGAAGCTGGTGCGCTATTCGACCGCGATGCGCTCGCTGCTTGCGGCCCTGCATGCCGAGCGGCGTACGCTGTTCGGCTGCGTCGTGATCCTGACCGGCGCGGTGCTGCTGTTCGCCTCGCTGCTCTATGCCATCGAGCACAAGGTGCAGCCGGACAAGTTCGGCACCATGCCGCAGGCAATGTGGTGGGCGATCGTGACGCTCGGCACCGTCGGCTACGGCGACGTCGTGCCGGTGACGCCGCTCGGGCGGATCGTCACCGTGGTTGCGATCGTGGTCGGGTTTGCGATGATCGCGCTGCCGGTTGCGATCATCTCGACCGCGTTCGCCGACGAGGTGCGGCGCCGCGACTTCGTCGTGACCTGGGGCATGCTGGCGCGGGTGCCGCTGTTCTCGCATCTCAACGCCGCCGACATCGCCGACATCATGCGGCTGTTGCGGTCGCAGACCATCGAGGCCGGCGAGGTGCTGGTGCGGCGCGGCGATGCGGCCTCGTCGATGTATTTCATCACCGCCGGCGAGGTCGAGATCGACCTGCCGAGCCAGCGCGTGCGGCTCGCCGACGGCACGTTCTTCGGCGAGATCGCGCTGCTCAGGCGGACCAACCGGTCGGGCACGGTGACGGCGATGCGGAAGACCAAGCTGCTGCTGCTCGATGCGCAGGACTTCCATGCCCTGATCGAGCGCATGCCGGCACTCGCCGCACATGTCCGGGAGACGGCGGAGGCGCGGCTCGCCGATCCGCTCACGGCCGGCGGCGACCTTGCCGCCGCAGAGATCGCCCAAGCGCCGCACGAAACCGATGGCGGTATCCGCGACTAGTCTAGTCGCGGCGCAGGAACACGTAATCCGCCGAATACGCCGCGCCCTTCAGCGCGCCGGCCTTGTCGCAGGTGCCGCTGAGTTCGCCGCCCGAAGTGTTGATCCGCTGCACGGTGGCAACGCTCGAGAGCACGCCATTGCCGCGATGGGAGATCACCTCGAGCTTCAGCCAGGCAATGTCTGCGGGCGTCGCGCCGGGCGCGCTGCCGGCGGTGCGGGCGGTCACGGCGCTGCCGTCGACATGCTCCCAGTTGGGCCCCGCATAGTGCCGGCCGACCGTGCGGCCATTGGCGATCAGGGTAGCGACCGGTTCGCGGAACGACCAGGCCAGCTTGCCGTCGGTGACCGGCTTGCACTCGTAGACCTGGACGCCCTCGGCATGGACCGACAGCACCGGGGACTCGCCCGGTGCCGCGACGGCGTCGGGCAGGGGATCGGCAGCTGATGCCGCCGACCCGGTTAGCAAAAGTGATGCGAGCACGACGGCTCTGATGAGGGCCATGGTCACGCTCGCACCTGTCATTCCAAGACGGCAGCCGTCAGGCCGCCATCGCCTTCACGAGATTGTCGGACACCTTGTCGAGGAATCCGGTGGTCGAGAGCCAGCGCTGGTCGGCGCCGACCAGGAGCGCGAGGTCCTTGGTCATGTAGCCTTCCTCGACGGTCGAGACGCAGACCTTCTCCAGGGTGGTGGCGAACGTCGCCAGTTCCGGATTGTTGTCGAGCTTGGCGCGGTGGGCGAGGCCACGGGTCCAGGCGAAGATCGACGCGATCGAGTTGGTCGAGGTCTCCTTGCCCTTCTGGTGCTCGCGGTAGTGCCGGGTCACGGTGCCGTGGGCGGCTTCGGCTTCCACCGTCTTGCCGTCCGGGGTGAGCAGGACGGAGGTCATCAGGCCGAGCGAGCCGTAGCCCTGGGCCACGGTGTCGGACTGCACGTCGCCGTCATAGTTCTTACAGGCCCAGACATAGCCGCCGGACCATTTCAGCGCCGAGGCCACCATGTCGTCGATCAGGCGGTGCTCGTAGGTCAGGCCCTTGGCCTCGAATTCCTTCTTGAACTCGCGGTCGTAGATGTCCTGGAAGATGTCCTTGAAGCGGCCGTCATAGACCTTGAGGATCGTGTTCTTGGTCGAGAGGTAGACCGGGTAGTTGCGCAGCAGGCCGTAATTGAGCGAGGCGCGGGCGAAATCGATGATGGAGTCGTCGAGATTGTACATCTCCATCGCGACGCCGGCGCCGGGCGCCTTGAACACTTCGCGCTCGATCACGGTGCCGTCCTCGCCGACGAACTTCAGCGACAGCGTGCCCTTGCCGGGGAACTTGATGTCGGTGGCGCGGTACTGGTCGCCATAGGCGTGGCGGCCGATGATGATCGGCTTGGTCCAGCCGGGAACCAGGCGCGGCACGTTCTTGCAGATGATCGGCTCGCGGAAGATCACGCCGCCGAGGATGTTGCGGATGGTGCCGTTCGGCGACTTCCACATCTGCTTCAGGCCGAACTCCTTCACCCGGGCCTCATCGGGGGTGATGGTGGCGCATTTGACGCCGACGCCGACCTTCTTGATGGCTTCGGCGGCGTCGATGGTCACCTGGTCATTGGTTTCATCGCGGTATTCCATGCCCAGATCGAAATAGAGCAGTTCGACATCCAGGAACGGGTTGATCAGCTTGTCCTTGATGTACTGCCAGATGATCCGGGTCATCTCGTCGCCATCGAGCTCGACGACGGGGTTGGATACCTTGATTTTTGCCATGACGGGGAGGCCCTCTTGGGAACGGCGCGCTTTTGACGGCGGGGGGTGGAAAATACGCCTGCGCTATAGCACCGCCCGGGGACGGGCGGAAGCGCACCGGTTATGCACTTTCAGCCCATCTTTTCACCGAGAACCGCCATTCTGACGGCGGCTCTCGGGTCCCTGTCCTGGACCGGTTTTCTTCACCTGACCCCCGCTAGAAAGGCACCTGCGTCGCGGTCCCGGCCACGATGTACCAGGTCACGAACAGGCCCGCGATCAGGGCCCCCGGCAGGCTTGAGCCGGTCCGCCGCCAGGTGAAGGTCGCGATCACGGCCACGATCGCCAGCAGCGGCACGAACTGGATCGCGACAATGGTCGAGAGCGGCACGAAACCGGGGTCCGGCACCGGATTGAACAGCTTCCCCGTGAGCCACATCGTGCCGTATTGCAGCACCAGCAACACGATGAAACCCAACGTCAGCGCCAGCATGTTGGTGAGGTAGAGCGCGCCGCGTGGCGCATCCATGGTCGAGAAATTCCGGTGCAGCACGTGCAGCGCCACGACGAAAAACGCCGTGAACGGAATCAGATAGATCAGGAAGATGAGGAATTGCTTCGCGCTCATCAATTTGAGCGCGACGATCCAGAACCTGAAGTCGATCTTGAAGGCGAGGTCGGCGAGCCAGAGCGCGGCGTAACCCACCGCAACCGAGATCACCGCGATCACGACGGATTGACCGACAAGGCCGGCCCGGCTGGTACGCTTCGGGGCGAACGGCATCAGGGCCAAAGTGATCAGGCCGTTGATGATGGCCCACACCAGGATCTGGTTGGTGATGCCCTGCGGCAGGAATGCGCTCGGGGTGACGAAGGTGCCGCCCAGCGCAAAGGCCGGGTAATAGGTCAGCGCCGGGATGAAGGCGGACAGGATGAGCGCCGTGGTCCAGCGCCGGCCGCTCGCAGCCTGATGCGGCGGCATGGTGCCGTCGGCAACCGCCGGCAGCCGCAGGCGCGAGAACATCTGGGCCTCCAGCAGTCCGTCGAACGTCCCGATCACGAGGGCAATGAAACCGATCAGGGCGATGAGCGTGCCGATCTCCTTGCGGAACCAGATCTGGTCATCGACCGGACGCGGCGTGCCGCCCTTCAGCGTCTTGGCGAACCAGTCGAGGCTGTAGCCGATCGCCTCATGCGAGATGTGCTCGGCCGGATGGGTCATCGCCGGGGTGTAGAGCACCCGCGCGGTGCCATTGGCCGGATCGCCATAGACCTTGCCGGGTTCGACCGCGCCTTGCGTACCGAACAGCGCCCAGAGTTTCGGGCTCGTCGTGACGTCGCCGGCGAGCTGGACGCCCCACATCAGGTCGGGGAATTCCTCGTATTGGGCGAACACCAGCGCGGTGTTGCGCGGCCAGCTCGTGGTGCCCTCGGCGGCGAACGGCTTGCCGGTGGACGAGCCCTCCAGCACCATCGACTTGTAGTCGTTGGGCATCGCAGCGGCGGCCGCCAGCACGGTCCAGCCGCCCATCGAATGGCCCTCGAGCCCGATATTCTCCTTGTCGACGAAGGGCAGGCTGCGGAGATAGGCGAGGCCGTCAGGTCCGCCAAAGCCGTTGGCGAAGGACGGCGGGTCGCTGTAGCCGTGGCCGGTCTGGTCGAGCGCCAACACGACATAGCCGCGGCGGGCAAACTCGATGGCGAAGCCGTCCTGGGTCTCGCGCGAATTGATGTAGCCGTGAACGGCGAGGATGCCAGGTGCCGGGATCTGCGGCGTGGCATTGGCCGGGACATACAGCAGGGCACTCATGGTGTTGCCCTTGGCGCCCTTGAAGCGGACATCCTCGATCCGGATGCCATTAGCAGTCTGCGTGAAGTGGGCGAGCAGGCCCCCCGCCACGATCAAGATCAGGCCCACAATCGCCAGCGTCCATCTGCCCCGCATATCGTCCCCCCCAAAAGTGCTTTGACCCAAAGTGCTTTGAATCAAGTGCCTCGCCGTTCAAGCGGCGTCTCAAGCGTGCCTTTACAGCTTCGCTTTGGTTGTGGTTGATAGCCTATCCGAAGGCCAAGCGCGCGCAAGCGGCAGCCTTCGCCTGGTGCGCCTGGGATTCCGATTGAGGATTCGCAAACGCCGCTAACCCTGTTATCTCCTTGGAGAAAATGGTCCTGCGCAAAAACCGGTGCAAAGCTGGTCGACGGTCGTCGACGCCGGTCTTGGGCCCCCACATGAGATTTTGAATCATCCGCTTCGGAAGCTGATTCAAAATCTTCAGACGTTGAATCAGAAAGTGAAGTGAGATGTCCGGCACCGACAAGACCAAGGCAGGGCACGACCTTGCCGGTCCCGTCGTCATCCTGGTCGAGCCGCAGCTTGGCGAGAACATCGGCATGGCCGCGCGCGCGATGGGCAATTTCGCGCTGAGCCGGATGCGCATCGTCAATCCGCGCGACGGCTGGCCGAACATTGCCGCCCAGCGCGCCGCCGCCGGCGCCGACCACATCATCGGTTCCGTCGAGCTGTTCGACACCGTCGAGCAGGCGATCGCCGACCTCACCCTGGTGTTCGCGACCACCGCCCGCGCCCACGACCAGGCCAAGCCGGTGGTCGGGCCGGAAGGCGCGGCAAGCGAGATCGTCGGCCATGTCGCATCCGGCGGCGGGGCCGGCATCCTGTTCGGGCGGGAGCGCTCCGGCCTGACCAATGAGGAGGTCGCGCTCGCCAACCGCATCATCACCTTCCCGGTCAACCCGGGCTTCGCCTCGCTCAATTTGGCGCAGGCGGTGCTGTTGATGGGCTATGAGTGGTTCAAGCTCTCGACCGCGGGCACGCTCCCGTTCGCGATGCCCGAACGGTCCGAGCCGGCCTCCCAGCACCAGATGCAGGCGTTCTTCGACAACCTCGTCGCCGAGCTCGACAAGGTCGAGTTCCTGCGTCCGGCCGAGAAGCGCGACACCATGCTGGTCAACCTGCGCAACATCTTCACCCGGATGGATCCGACCAAGCAGGACATGCACACGCTGCACGGCGTGGTCATGGCGATCGCCGAGGGCCGCAAGGGCCCCGCCAAGGGCGGTGTGCTCGACGGCGCCCAGGCGACGAGGCTGCGCGCGCTGCTTGCCGAGCAGGGGCAGGGCGGTGCGACCGCCGACAGCAGCAGCACGGTCCGCGGGCTCGCCCGGCTGCTCCGCCGCAACCCGACCGATGCCGAACGGATCCTGTGGCAGGCGCTGACGCGGGACCGCCGCTTCGCCGGCCAGTTCAAGCGCCAGACCCCGGTCGGCCGCCACATCCCAGACTTCGTCTCCTTCGTGCACCGCACCGCGATCGAGCTGGTCAACGCCAACGAGAGCGAGGCCATCGCCGCCGACCGCGCCAAGCGCCGCGCCTGGCTCGAGGCGAGGGACTATCGGGTGGTCGACATCAAGGTGGATGATGTCGAACGCGACCTCGATGGTGAGCTGGCGCGGCTGGAGGCGGGGCTTCAGCAAGGGCGGTGAGGCGTCATGTTCGGTGTCATCACCCGCGCATTGTTTAGACCGGACAGATCACGGACAGGTGTTCGGGGACATAGCTGACACATCACAATTGGCTGGATTGGTCGATTCGGGAGGCCGTCCATGCCG